>OZ246006.1:0-2927500 GCA_965230505.1 Kangiellaceae bacterium
ACGCTGTTTCTCGGATTGATATCGATTGTAATAGCAACCTTGCTTGGCTTTGCGGTAGGAGCAGGTGCAGATGCGCGTAATGTGGCAGTGGCTGGAACCTCAGTTGGGATAATCCAGATATTCCGAAATATTCCGCTGATCCTGCAAGCCATCTTCTGGTACGCCTTCCTCATTCATATGCCCGGCCCCAGACAGGCATTCTCATTCTTCGATATGGCCTTCTTTTCCAACCGTGGTGTGTTTTTGCCCACCCTGAACATCAGTCTGTTTTATGGCCTTTTACTGATGATCTTAATCGCTGCCGTCTGGTTGGGAGTATGGCGCATATTCAAAGCGAGTAATCTCCAAAGAACAGGGATCGCGTTTGCCATTTCGTTTTTCCTTTGCCTTTTATTTGCAATCGCTTTCACCTCGCCGGAAGACCCATTCCTATCAATTCCCGAACTGAAAGGTTTGCGGTTCCGTGGCGGCTTTACGGTACCCATAGAGTTTGTTGCCATGCTGGTTGCAATCGTACTTTATGGTTCGGCCTATATCGCAGAAGTTGTCAAAGGTGGCCTTCGCGCTGTCCCCAAAGGATTGATCGAAGCCGGCAGATCCGTCGGCCTGTCAGAAACTGCCATCTGGCTCAAGATCAAGATGCCGATGGCATTACGCTCCATCATTCCTCCCCTGGGAAACCAATGGATATTTCTGATGAAAGCTACAACAGTCGGAATCGCCATTGGTTTCTCGGATCTGTTCATGATCGTTTCCACCTCGATCAATCAGTCCGGTCAAACGCTCGAGTTCATCTTCATTCTGATGGCATCGTTTCTGCTGATCAATTTCCTGCTTGCACGTTTCATCAGTTGGCTTAACAGCCGTGTTCAACTGGTAACTAACTGACGTGGCCGCTGCTCCTGAAATACCCCTCTCATCGCGCATGGAGCGTTTTGTCAAAGAGCGTGCCTTTGCGTCTCCCGGCGACACAGTACTCACCATCGCATTCGCCGCGTTTTCCCTTTGGCTCATATGGCTGGCGCTGGACTGGGCGATATTCAATGCAATCTGGACAAAGGAAGAAGCAGACCTATGCCGTTCAGCAACTGGCGCCTGCTGGTCGGTGATTGATGCACGCCACAGGCTAATTCTGTTTGGCCTGTACCCGTTTGATCTTCATTGGCGTTCAACGCTTGCCTGCATAGCAATCATCGTCACCGTTATTCTTTCCTGCATCCCACTGTTTTGGGGGTTCAAGCGACTGACTGCGCTTTGGACGATCGGCTTCCTGATTTTCTATCTGTTTATGGAAGGATCACTCCTCGGTCTGCAACAAGTCAATACTGATCAATGGGGCGGGCTTGCGCTGACGCTCTTCCTGTTTGCATCAGTGGTATTGCTGGGCTTACCGATGGGGCTTGGCCTGACCCTGGCTAGTCGCTCGAAACTTCCAGTCTTCCGGCTGGCGGCCACCTTGCTGATTGACTTTGTGCGGTCTCTACCGCTTGTCACAACGCTCTATACGGCTGCTGTGGTTGTTCCCTTGATGCTGCCAAGCTGGCTGGAAGGGGACAAGATCTGGCGGATAATCCTGTTTTTCGCGCTCTTCTTTGCATGCTATCAGGCAGAAGTATTTCGCGGCGGGTTTCAGGCGGTTGAAAAAGGGCAGTTCGAGGCAGGACGCGCGCTCGGCATGCGCCCCTGGCAGGTTATGGTACGGATCATTCTACCGCAGGTATTCCGCCATGCGATGCCAGGCACGGTTAACATGGTAGTTATCACGTTCAAGGAAACAGCACTCGTCACCATTGTGGGCCTGTTTGATGTTCTTGCTTCAGCCAATACCGCTTATGGCAATGGCGAATGGGCACCATACTACATGGAAGTCTATGTGTTCGTTGCTTTGATCTATTGGGTATTTATTTTTTCACTTGGCCAGTATGGCGGCTATCTGGAAAGACGATTGACGGTCACTTCCCACTAGCATCTGACAGAGCTATGCGCAGCTTTATGGATGCGGATCAGCAATACCATACCGCTCTGATAACACCCGCAGAATCGCATCCTTTTCATCAACAAATCTGAGGCCTTCATAGCTGCCGGTTTCAAGCCCTGCAGGTGCATCGTCAGCCAGGATCAAGATCGGGACGGACTGATTTTCCGGGCCGACTAAATCAATCAGCTCCTGACGCGGTTTTGGCCATGAAATCCTTTGAACATCGAGTTTACTGGCCATCTCAGGGTAACAGCTCAACAACCCTTCCATTAGGGCGCAGTGCCAGCAATAAAACGTTTGACCAGGATAAGCCGGGTCCAGAAAACCCGGTTTTAGTATGATGAGCTTGTCTCGTTCCATGCTTTTCTCCGGAACCTATGATGCGGTTACAGACTCAGACCCTTGCACTTTGTTCAGCCTATAGCTTACGCCTTTCTGAATGTCTAACCGGACTTCTGAGTAAGGGTGGAACCAATGGCGGCTACAGTCACAAAGGCAATCGCAATGAGACCATCAATCCCGAGAATATCCCCCAGAGCAATCATTCCGATCACGGCAGCAACAGCAGGCTCCAGAGTAATCAGTACCCCATAAGCCTGGGGCGTCATTTTCTTGAGCGCAGAAAATTCCAGATAAAACGGAATGGTAGTGGAAAGGATCGCGAGCAATATGAGATTGCCAACCAGATAAACATCCACAGTCGCAACGGAAAGATTGCTCACAACGAAAGGAAAGATGAAAATGCTGGCGACTATCATCCCAATTGCCAGACCATCACTTCCGGGCAAAACCTTGTTAACCCGTTTACTTAAGAGCACAAACCCACCCCACCCTATGCCTGCGAGCACCGCAAAGATAACACCAAGCGTGTCCAGCTCATCGCCAATGTTAGGCGTCAATATGAGTATCCCGGCGAATGCAATAATGATCCACAAAATTTCGAGACGGCTTTTTGATGAAAATGCCGCTACCAGCAATGGCCCCATGAACTCTATGGTCACCGCAATCCCGAGCGGTATGCGTGCAATTGATTCATAAAAGCACCAGTTCATCAAACCAAGCGCGACACCGTATGTCAGAAGCAGGTACCGATGTTGCCATACGTTTTGGTTAAACTTCGGCTTGATCAACACGAAGAGCAACAGGGCAGATATGGCCAATCGAAAAAAGACCGTGCCAATCGGCCCTAAGACAGGAAACAGGCTTACAGCAAATGCGGCACCCAATTGAATTGACAGGATCGCAACAAAGACCTGCGCCGGTGCCGGCACTAACGAAATCATGGACGGGAATGCTTTGATTGGTGACGGCATGATCGGGTGGTTGAGGTAATGGACCTAGGTCGAGCGTTACTATGAAAGTGCCGGGCAAAAAGGTTCATGCTCGGCAATACACTTGATAATCTCCATAGTCCACAAAAGAGCCTCGGGCAATTCGATTGTTCGTTGTCCAATCATTGTAATTGTGCTGCAACCAATCTTGAAATAGAAATTTTCCCCTCTTTCGGGGCTCAATTAAACGCGCCAACCCAAAAAATGCCGCTCAATCACACCGATAATAGCGCTTACAATTACACCTAATAGGGAGAGAATGACCACACCAGCAAAAAGTCGCTCTAAATCATAGAGCGAACCGGCCTCAAGGATATATGCACCAATTCCATATTCCGCACCCAGCATTTCAGCCGCGACCAGCAGGATAATGGCGATTGCCAGACTGATACGAAGGCCGGAAAGAATGCCTGGCATTGCACCCGGCAAAACAATCTTGCGTACTATCGAAAACCAGCTCAGACCAAAGCTTTGCCCCATACGAATGAGAGTGCGATCCACATTGTCCACGGCTCCATAGGTTGCAACAACTGTGGGTGTGAAAGTCCCGAATGCAATCAAAGCATATTTGGACCCCTCGCCAATGCCAAACCAGATAACAAATAATGGCAATAGCGCGATCTTCGGGATTGGGAAGATGGCTGCAACCAGCGGCACCATGCCGGAGCGGATATAGGAAAACAGGCCGATCAATACACCGACACTTATCCCAATACTGGCACCGATCGCAGCACCGATTAACAGGCGGGACAAGTGAAGGTCCCAGGTGTTTGAACAAAAGACCACTATCGTAAAGCTGTTTAAAAGTCTCCAGTACATCGGAAGGTCGCGGCATGGTTAGTGCGGATATCCACCCGCTCCGAGTACCCCATTCTGCCAGAAGAATGAGTGTAATGAAAACTGTTACACCAACCCAGCGTCTGGGCTTCGGGGCAAAACCACCGCCGCGAAATTTGACCGCCTGACCGGTTTCATCCGTTTCCTGCTCAGACATGAAGCAACTCCGCGTCTGCAGCGCGTGCTTCTTCCCGCATCAACTGCCACAAGTGTTTTTGATGCTGATCAAGATCAGCATCTCCAAAATGGCGTTCCGAGAGCGGCTTGTTGATGGAAACAATTTCGCGAATTTGTCCGGGTCGGCGCGATAAAACCACAACCTTGTGTCCCAGGCGCACGGCTTCTGCCAGATTATGTGTCACATAAACAGCAGTAAAAGGCTTGCGGGTCCATAGCCCCACAAGGTCATCCATAAGAAGTTCACGCGTCTGGCTATCCAGCGCTGACAGAGGTTCATCCATCAGCATAACCGCTGGGATTCACAGCAAGTGCACGCGCTATCGCAACGCGCTGCTTCATGCCGCCGGAAAGTTGTTTCGGCAGCGCCTTTGCAAAATCGGAAAGGCTGGTTCGTGCCAAAACATCATCAATGATTTTCTTTGCAGCACCGCCTCGTATGCCATGGTCCTCAAGTACAAGAGACACATTACCCGAGACCGTTCTCCAGGGTAGAAGTGCGAAATCCTGAAAAATATAAGTAAGGGGATTGAGACAATCTGCAGGTGGCTCCCCAACTTGGCGGACATATCCCGCATTCGGCCTTTCCAACCCACCAATGAAGCGTAACAGAGTCGATTTGCCACAACCCGATGGGCCAACGATGCATACAATCTGCCCACTGGTGATATCGAGACTGATATCCCGCATTACCTCGGATGCACCGTAAGAGTGGCTGATGTTTTCGAGCCGTATATCCATCTCGGACCTGAAAGCCCCGGCACAATCAAAAGGCGTACCGGGACAGGTTGCTGATTAACTGATGATTTTTACGTAAGATTGATCCACCAATTGGTCAATGCTCACATCCTTTGTAATCAAACCCTCAGACTTGAACCATCCAAGTTGGTCTTCAACGGAAGCAAGATTAAGTGAAGCACCTTGGTTGAGGCGCATGGTTCCATTGATAATGGAAGGTGCAGCCTTTTCACGCGGACGATCCGTATAAACGTATTGATGAATAAGATCGACCATGGTGTTCACACCATCATCACCACCCGATTTATCGATCATTGCCGCAGCGTAGTCATCAACGCCTTTCGAGAACCCGGCCAAGAAGCTTTCCGTCAGTCCACGCTCATCCTTCGCATTTTTCGCCGATGTGAACACGGTCGTGACCTGATAATTTGGAATGTAGTCAGCCACATTTCCTATGATATGAACCGCACCGCCCTTTGCGAGCGGTTTTGCGATATGAGGTACGATAGACCAGCCATCAACTTGACCGGACTTCATGGCACCGATGATGGCACCAACTTTCTGAAGCGGCGTGAAGGAAAGCTCAATGCCCTCGGCCGCTGCCATCTTAGAGCCCATATAATGGAATGAAGAACCAGCTTGAGTAACAGCGTACTTTTTGCCGTTCAAATCTTTCAGCGTTTTAACACCAGACTGGAAGGCAGCATCTGACACCAGGTATTTCTGACCATCAATGCCGGCCTCTTCACTCAGAGCTCCGCCAATAACTTTGATGGCACCCTTTTCAGCAAGTGAGATCAATCCGCCGGAAATAGCAGTAACAGCAAAGTCCACATCACCGGAAGCAATAGCGACAGCCATGGGTTGGGCAGCCTGGAAAAACTCCAGTTCCACATCAAGACCTGCTTCTTCAAAATAGCCACGTTCTTTCGCAATGAAGCTACCGGAATGTGAGGTGAATCGAAGCGCTCCCACTTTTATCTTTTTGTTCGCTGATATAGCGGGCATCGGGAAAGCCGATGCTGCAACGGCGCCGCCCATAAGGGCCAGTGTCTTACGACGGTTTATCTTATTCATAATCTCCTCCAGAAATTTATGTTTTCACATCATATTCATTCACATTAGATCCGCTTCAATATCCTCAAGAATTAGCTTTGAAGCGGCTTTTTCATCCCGGGCCAGAATAGCATCAAGCAGGGATTTTTGTCTTTTCCTGCGTGCATCAAAATCAAGCCTGCCCTCTCTCAGCAAAGCCAGCATAAACCTGCGGCTTTGATCAAAAAACTTGCGTTGCAGATCAATCAGGCGAGGGCTCCCACAAGCATCGATCAATGCAAGTGCGAAATCGCTGCAGGCTTCATCCCATTGCAAGGCATTCAGGTCGTCAGGATTGGATGCAACCTGTTCTTCTGCTCTCTGCAATGCATGATGAGCGGCGATCACCCGTCCCTCCCAGGCAACGTCTCCATTTTCTATCGCCAATTGAATTGCTATTTTTTCAATTTCACCACGAACAAGAATTATGTCTCTTAAGTCTTCTTCCGTCGCTGATGTGACGCGAAATCCGCGCTGTGCGGTTGCTTCCACCAACCCTTCTGCACTCAGCAAACGCAGAGACTCACGCATGGAATGATTTGATCCACCATAAGTCTGGCGTAGCGCTTCGATTTTCAACTTCTGATCGGGCAATAACTTGCCGAAAGAGATGTCACGGCGAATTGCTGAGGCGAGCATGCTAACAATGGTTTCTTCATCCGAATCTTTTCGCGAAAAAATCAAAATTGATGCCTCCAAAATGTTGGAGATTTTTAATATTCTTCAATCAAAGAGTCAATGTTCGAAAATTATTCGGACACTGAGATTAGACTATTGAAGGGATAAAGTTACATGGAAAATTGCCTAACCTTCATGCGTATCGTCACTTTCATACTCCAGTAAATCACCCGGGGTACAGTTCAGCGCCTCGCAGATACTATTGAGTGTTTCGAACCGGACACCTCGTACCTTACCTGACTTAAGAAGGCTCAAATTCTGTTCGGTGATGCCGACAAGTTCGGCCAGTTCCTTGGACTTCATTTTTCGTTTGGCAAGCATCACATCAAGCCGGACAATGATCGCCATCACACAAATCCCTTGTGTTCTTGATCAATCTCCATAGCGGCTCTCATCATCCATCCGAATGTGAAGACTACCGAATAAAGGATCAGGGCCTTGATGTCAGTTGGGTCATACTGATAGGCGAAAACGTGGCCACCATCGGCATTTTGAGCGGTGATCAGCACAACGGAAACCGACTCCATCAGCGTGTCCAGAATGACTGTCACAACCGAGACACCCCCAAGTAGCTGTATCAGCCTTGCGTTTGTTGTGTTGAAGAACAATCCCTGACGCAAACGGTTCAGCAAATACATACCCACCAATATTGACAAGCAGGATAAGAAAATCACCGGCATCCAACCAATGAAATACAAGGTCCGGGTGGTGAGGTCGAGCGTCACGTCTTTATCTATCATCCAGTGGTTTTCCCAAAATTCCGGATTGGTGAAGGACCTTGAAATGAAACGGGTCATGGATTCGTAAATGTAATAGATCAGGAAAGCTGCCATCGGCACCAATGTAACACCGGACCAGAACATTACTCTTTGCCTAAGATGACTTATCAGCATCACACAAACCCCTTGTTTTCCTGATCTTGCAGAGCGAGCGACTTAATAATCCATCCTCCGAGATAAAGACCGACGCCGGTTAGGATCAGACTGACCTCAGTGGGGTCATAGCCGAATTGGACGCCCCAACGCTCAACTGTGTTCATGTAAGAAACCAGCCAGTTTGAGAGTGAATAGCCAAGCAAAACGCCAACCCCGGAAATGATTGCACTGATGCCCAAGAGTTGAATATCGCGAACGATCCGTAGATCGAAATATACACCTTGCCTGAACAGATAGAAGAAATGCATTGCAATCCCAGTCATGCAGACGGTGGCAACAACGGGGATAAGCCACAGGATAAAATATCCCAACCGCAGCAAAAACGGGATCTCACCGTCATACTTCACAAGCCAGTGGTTCTCCCAAAGGTTGGGCTGCGTAAAAGCAAAGGGAATTAATTCATTCAGTACCCGATAGGGATAAAGGATCATGAATGCCGCTAGAGCAATCATGCACAGGGTAGAAAATACCACAATTGACCGCTTTCCCATGATCACTCCTTCAAAAAATTAATGTAAAACAATAATTTTTTACTGTTTATAGAGATATTGTTCGGTTGTCAATTGCAGCTGGATGATCGGCGTATCGGTTTAAATTGCACGCGTTATTGGGGAGGCAACGGCAGCTATGCGGACAAATTGCCTTAAAAATTAGTGACGTGTATCTTGTTTAAGACCTAACTAAAACCGCATGCTGGAACAGTGTATCGTTTTAAGACCATTTCTGGCTTGCTGAAATCCGAATTCAATCGGAGAATTGGCGGAAGGAGACTTATGAAGCGTAAACTGTCGGTCATTCTCGCTGCTGACTTAGTTGGTTATTCTCGTTTGGTCTCTGCCGATGAGGAACATTGTATTGAGCGATTGAAATACGTTTGGGATGAGATTTTCGATACTGAAATAAAATCGACTGATGGCCGAGTAATAAAGCGAATGGGCGACGGATTGCTAGCAGAATTTCAATCGCCGGTTTCTGCTGTGAGGTGCGCAATCAACATTCAAGAATCTCTATCGGAACTTGATTCAAATCTTGATGAAGAAAAGATGGAATTCCGAATCGGAATTAACCTTGGAGATGTGGTTGAAGACGGTGAAGATCTATTGGGTGATGGTGTAAACGTAGCCTCCCGATTGGAAGCCTTTGCACCTCCGGGAGGTATATGTGTTTCAAATTCGGTGCATGATCATCTTAGAGGAAAAACTACTGCCGACTTGGTTTATCTCGGGCCACATCACCTGAAAAACATTCCCGACCCGGTAGATATTTGGCAGGTTAAGCTGAGCAGGGAGAGTGTTGTCCCAGTAAAAGCAGTTAAGGCAGAAGCCAATCCATCATTAGCCATACTACCTTTTGAAGAAATTGGTCCTACTCAAGAGGACTTTTTTGCAGATGGTATCGTTGAGGAAATTACTGGAGCATTATCGAGGGTGCGAGAGTTTTCGGTTATTGCACGACAGTCTGCTTATTCCATAAAGCGGGATAACATGGATGTCCGGGAGATTGGCCGAATTTTGGGTGCGGGCTACATTGTCACTGGATCAGTTCGACGGAGTGGAGGCAAAGTGCGGATTTCTGTGCAGCTGTCTAACACACAAGATGGCACACAGATATGGACAGAGCGTTTTGATGATCATTTGGAGGATGTTTTCGAACTTCAAGACCGCATCGCTGACAGCGTAGCTGGGGCAATTTCCCCTACAGTCAGGGCGTCGGAGATAGCTTCAGCAAAGTCTATGCCTTCAGGGGACAGAGGAGCTTACTCTCTTGTTATGAGTGCTTATCCTCACTTCTGGTCCCATAGAAAGGAGGGGAATAACCGAGCAATCGAGCTGTTGTCGATGGCAATAGATAGAAACCCTGATGAAGTGTATGCGAAGGCAATGCGCGCTTGGTGTAATGCACAACAGGCAGCGTACCTGTGGGCTGACAAGCCACTAATTGCGCGAGAAATGGCCTTTACCGATGCAGCGGAAGCAGAGTTAAAAGCAGGAAATCATGTGCCAACACTTGTGGCTATTGGGGCAGCATTTGGAATTGCAACCACTGATCAAGAAAGGGCAACGGCTGTCATTAAGCGTGCTCTTTCAATAGATCCCAATTCTGCCTGGGGTTGGATGCGCATGGGCTGGTCAAAGAATTACATGGGTGACGCAGAAACCGCTCTTTCTTGTTTTGATAAAGCCCAGACACTCAGCCCTAAAGATCCGTTTTTATTCAATCTTCAGTTTGGACGCGCATTTGCTTACGGAATTCAAGGAGACTATGAAAAAGCGATATCACTTACGAAAGATGGCTTACGAGCTGGGCCAGGTGTAACGTGGGCTTATCGCGATTTAGTGAGCTATCTTGCCAATGCGAAACGTATCGATGAAGCTGATGAGGCTGTACAAGAACTGCTAAAGTTCTATCCCGATCTTACAATCCGCAGAGTAATGGACGGTATGCCCCCTTCAGTTCTTTCTACCAACACCCCGTTTTTCGAGGGCTTGAGACGTGCTGGAGTCCCCGAAAGTTAAGTCAAATAATTCTACGACCTAAAAAGTCCGGCATCTGGAGAGATCATTATAAAATTTGTGACAAACAACGAATGAGGAAATGGGGCTCCAAGTCGCCAATGCCATCTACAAACCTCATACCTCAAACAAATGCCCCTCCCCCACAATAACAATCCACATCGTCGAAGTTCCATGTTAGTGATGTACGTATGGCTCGGATGATGTTCGAAACCAGGAGGGATACTCATAACCATTTCAGCAAGCAAAACTGTGCTGGTGACCGGTTCAACCAGCGGCATCGGCAAGGAAATCGCCAGAACTCTGGCGAAGGCCGGCTGCAGGCTCATCGTTCATGGGTTTGATGATGTTGATGTGGGGAAAGAGCTTCGCGAAGAAATGCTCAGCGCCGGAGCAAAAGAAGTTCACCACATAAACATGGATCTTCTTGAAGATGAGGCACCACAGAAACTGATTGCAGAAGTCCACAGTCGATTTGGATCAATCGATATTCTCGTCAATAATGCCGGGATTCAACACGTGGCCCCTATCACAGAACTTCCAAACCACATGTGGAAACAGATTATTGAATTAAATCTCTCGGTGCCATTCTTTCTTATTAAGGAAACCATTGAAAACATGCGGGAAAACAACTGGGGCAGGATTATCAATATTTCTTCTGTTCACGGACTGGTCGCGAGCCAGGACAAATCTGCCTACGTTTCAGCCAAGCATGGTCTTATTGGCCTTACAAAGACTGTAGCTTTGGAAACCGCAGAAGATGCGATTACGTGCAATGCCATTTGTCCAGGTTATGTTCAGGCGGGTTTGGCTGAAACACAATTGGCTGCCTATGCAAGTAAAGAGAATATCTCCATAGAGCAGGCAGAAAAGCAGTTTCTTAGCTTAAAGCAACCATCAGGCAGGTTCGTGAAACCATCAGCCATCGGAGAGTTAGTCTCATTTCTCTGTTCCGAAGCTGGTGACCAGATTACAGGATCATCCTTCACGCTCGATGGCGGATGGAGCGCTCAATAAAACCCGCTCACGTCCACGGATGAATTCTGACCACTTTGATTGCTGACAAATTTGCTGGAGAGACAGATGGCTTTGTTAAGCGAGCAATACTTTCCGTACCACATAATATCCGCAGTGTTTACGTTGCATGGGCAACCCAAACGTATTTGTAACTAGCCGGACTATCGATTGTTATAAGGCGCGGCTGGCCTAGCCCAAATATTGCCTATCCGGCCAACCGCTAAGCTGAGTCATAGCATGAATAACTCAACCTAATGCATACATTATTGTATACATTAATTTTTTGAAAGCCGCGCCGTGTTTGTAACGTGTTACAAGCTGAAAAATGATTTCAATTCAAACGGTTGATGGAATTCACCAGCTCGCGATAATACGTCACAAAAGGCTCATTACTAGTGCGATCTGCACAAAGATTCGGAATTGTGGTCATCACAAAGTGATTCGGATTAAAGTTTGGCCAGTTGTTAGACTGCTCTGAAATTACTCTCGCGGCATCCTGCGATTTGCCAAGTTGATTGAGGATCATAGCCCTACGCATAAAAGTGTATGGGATCTGAAATATTCTTGCAGCAGCTTCTTCTGCATCCAATGCTAACTCCCAATCATCTCGATAGGCGTGCAACCAGCCAATCCAATTCAGCGTCACCCAGCGAATTGGATTTTCCTTGGGAAGTGCTTTGTCAAATGCAATGGCTTCTTCCAGGACATCATCAGGTGCTACAGCGCAGGAATATGGAATCACATTTGCAAGAAATCTGGCAATGCTATGGCTTGGGTCAAGTTCAATAACTCGTTTGGTCAGCGCCAGACTTTCTGCGATCATTCCGTTGTGCCAATACGCCAGAGACACATTGAAAACAACGTCTGGATTGAGAGAGTTGAGCTCCATTGCACGTCGCGCATGATACATTGAGGCTTCCCGGTTCGCAGGTGTATCGGACGGTGCATATATATTTGCCAAATATGCATACTTGTCAGCCAAAACGGAATGAGCACCGCCCAGATTGGGGTCTTGTTCCAATGCCATTTTGGCCAGCTCAATGCGGCTTAGTTCCCAGGCATAGTTCGATTCGTGTGCATCGCTGGGCACCCATGTGGACATGATGAAAAGTTCTTCAGGTGACAGGTCATCAACATTCCTGGTTGCAAGAATATTCTTGGACGCATTAAACAGCTGAGTGCGTAATTCACGCGCGACCAGCTCCTCAAAGTGCCTTTTCAGGCTATCTGAGCTCGTCAACGTTGTGTTGTTAGCCCAGATTATTCGATTTGATTCAAGGCTCTTGAGTTCCACATTTGCGGAATAACCATAACCCTGATTAAGAACATCTATTGTAACCAGAAACCTTGCATCACGAACGGTGGGATCACCTGCATTAGGTTCCAGCACTTTAATTGTTTTGGTACGTGCAAGAAGCGAACTCAAAGTCGCAGTCATGGTCTCCGCTTCTTTGTGTATTGAATCCTCCGGTAGCACCACAACAGATATGGCCGAAGGTTCTGGTCTTAAAACCCAATCTGTGGAGATTAAAATTCCAGCAACTATCATTATCAAAGCAATGGCATACAATATCATACGTTTACCATTCGGGACCAATTTCTGGTCATCGTTGTCTGGCACAACGCGTTCGGTAATCGTCGGGCGATAACTGCCGACTGGAATTTCCACTTTTACTCGCGTATCTGCGTGAGGACTCGCCTCAAAGAGTTTGATTGCAGTACGAAGACGGCCCATTTCAACCCTGACAACGCTGTCAGAGGTAGGATCAAAATCCGATGGCCTTCCATAAACATCTACGCCTATGGAATAGGCTTTCAGCATATGACCTTGATCAGAAAACTCACAATTCAGTATGTATCTCAGTAGCTCTTCGCGCCGTTTACTCTTCCCCAGAGCGCCGGAAGCCAAAAAAGCCTTGATGTACGCGGCAATATCTTCTTTTGATAGCTCCGATGTCAATTTGAAGATATCTCCCAAAACGTCCAATTCACTGGGGTTACAGCTGTCGTTAAACGACAGTTTCGTAGGCAAATCAATTATTAGTTGTAGGCACTAGCTCTAGGGTTAAATCAGCAATTGAACAAAATGCAAACTGCATAGTTACGAAGTATGCGAACTTACAGTGGTCAATGCCGCTTCACAAAGCGCCATCAATATACAAAACATAGGGAAAGGTGACGCATTTTTCAAAAAGGGAGCCGCTCAAGTTTCTGTCAATCTCAAGTTTCTACTAATTTGGGTGCGGTTAAAGATAGGTCAAATCAATCTCGGAGTGTGGGATTCAAATTCTATGTACCACACCATTTGAATTTCCAACATGGGCTCTATGCAAACCTTCGAGCAAGTTTCGACGATATCTTACTCCCACAGGGCAAATGTGCGGGCCTCGGTGACTTTCGCTTTATCGAAGCGAAAGACAGCATTGATTGTACTATTCGTCGCTCAGCTCTGGATGCTCATAGGCTTGCGGGTAGGACATCGGTTTCAAAGGACCGAGCGGAATCGTGTTGTTCCAAGTGCGACCGAAGTATCCTTGTCGGCAGTGGATCAGGGAATTGCTTTCCGGAACGCCAGGCAAAGCGTAAACCCGACATAGCCACCTCCAAAGGTATGGATAATCCAGAATTTTCGCACCGTTGAGCTTCATGCGAACGTAGTAGATCGGATCGTGCCGAAAGAGAGTGGGGAAAAGCCGAAGATCGGCTTCGGTGAACTGATCTCCAGTAAGAAACGGCCTTTGATCAGCAGCCAAGCGGGCTTCTAGCGTGGCGAGCGCCTCGAAATATGCATTGAACGCTGCGGTATAGATGGCCTGATCTGATGAAAATCCGGCTTTGTATGCGCCATTATTGATTGCGTTGTAGATTAGCTCATTGAGCTGGTCGATTTCATCTCTGACATTTGGTTCTTCTGGGTACAGATCAAGTTGCTCAGCACTTTCCATCGTACTTCCAAGTGAACTGGCATGGGCACTCAGCATACGGATAATCTCCGCACTTTCATTGTTGACGATGCGCTTTGATTTCTTGTCGTAGAGAACGGGGACTGACTGTTCTGGAGAGTTTTCAGCCGCGTAAATCTCTTTGGTCAGACGCAACCTTTTTCCAGTTCCGGTTTCAAAGGTGCATTCCGGTAGCGGTGCGCCGGTCAATACAGACATGCGCTTTGGGTTGAACTCCCACAGGTTCGGACCAGCAGGATCCTCTTCATTTGTGCGGCTGGGAAATGCCACATCCATAGTGATACTTTCCTCCAAACCCAAGACACCGCGCGCAAGGCTTGCGCGGTGGCTCCAGGGACAATTGAAGGCGACAAAGAGATGATAACGGTCAGGTTCAGCCGGAAAATCCTGATCACCAATGGAATGGCGAAAACCACTGACTCCACGAACGAACTCGCCCTTCTTTCGGCGCGCAGCTGCATCCGTTTGATCCTCCTGAATGGACGTATCAAGTCTCTTGTCAGTCATCAGCGTTCTCGTCCCTGTTCCAATTGCAAAACTCTAGACCGCAAAAACAGCCGTGATTGCCTGCTCAGCTGCGTCCAATCCTGCAGCGCGGGGTTCATCACCCATGTCCATCCCATTAGCTGCAATGATATTAACCGATTGAAGGCCCATGAAACCAAGAATATGGCGCAGGTAATCAGATTGAAAGTCTGCCGGATTCGGATTGGCCGGATCGCCATCGCCATATTGTCCTCCGCGTGAAGAAAGCACATAAACAGGCTTGTCTTCCAAAAGGCCTTCAGGGCCGTTCGCGCCGTAACCAAATGTTTTGCCGGGCCGTGCAATATGGTCAATCCACGTGCGGAAAGGACCCGTAATTGTGAAATTGTGCATGGGTGTCCCGATCACGATCATATCCGCTTTCGCCATTTCCTCAATAGCGGCATCGGAAGCACGAACCGCGTTTAATTGGCGTTCGTTCAGAGTATCAGGATTGCGCCTCAATGCATCAATCAAATCGTCGTCGAGATGTTCGGGCGGATTTGAGCCAATGTCCTGATGCAGAACGGTTCCGCCCGGGTTTGTCTTCGTCCATTCCGTAACAAATTTTTGCGTAAGGTGACGTGACACAGCGTCCTTTCTAGGGCTGGTATCTAATACGAGAAGAGTGCTCATTTGTATGGTCCTTTATCCATTTCAACAGTGAGTATTGGTTTGCATTCCGTTGTGTTGGGGCAAATGTAGTTCCAGCAATAAAAAGTGACAATCACCTATATTTTTAATATATTGTTCAAAATATCGAACAATTAAAACAGTGGTTGGACAGTGAAAATGGATCCCTTGGATGGCGTGAGCACATTTGTTGCCGTGGTTGATGCGCAGAGTTTTTCTGCTGCAGCGAAAAACTTGAGACGTTCAAAGGCTGCTGTCAGTCAGCAGATCAAAAAGCTGGAGGACCGCCTTGGTGTGAGACTGCTCAACCGTACTACGCGCAGTCTTTCTCTCACCGACGAAGGACGCAGCTACGTTGAATATTGCCGTAGGATTATGGAAGAGGCACAAGAAGCAGAACAGCTGCTAAACAGCACCAAAACCACACCCAGAGGTCTGCTTCGGATCAGCGCACCCATGTCATTTGGCATACAACATCTGGGCGATGCCGTTGCCGACTTCATGTGCGAGCACCCGACGGTGGAGGTTGATCTGGTCTTGAACGATCAGATTGTGGACTTGCTGGACAATGGCTTTGATATGGCGATTCGCATTGCAAATCTGCCGGACTCCAGCTTGATCGCTCGGCGCCTTGCTCCTTGCAGGCGCATTGTTGTGGCAACACCTGATTATTGGGACAGATATGGCCGACCAACACATCCAAGCGAGCTGACATCTCATAACATTCTGCTTTATGATTATCTTGAAGAACGCGATGCCTGGATGTTCAAAGGTGAAGAGGGGCGGTTCAAAGTTCCGCTAAAGGGCAACCTGCGCGCCAACAATGGTGATGTTATGCTAGCTGCTGTGCGCAAGGGTTTGGGTGTTGATAAAGTGCCGACATTTTTCTGCTGCGATGATTTGAGGAACGGAAAGCTAGAGGTTGTTCTCCAGGATTTTGAGGATGACCCCATCAGCGTCTATGCAGTTTATCCGCACCGGCGCCACCTATCCACCAAAGTGCGCGTGTTTGTCGACTTCCTTGCGGACCGCTTCAAAGGTCGCCCCTACTGGGACAACTGGGAAACATAGAAAACTAATAGGTGAATGTTTGCGGTCGGCATAAGTCAGACAGGAAATAGCAACTTTGCGGACAAAGCATCTCAATAGAGTTGATCATTGAATGCCAGTCAACAACAAAATATTTTCATAAAGATTAGTCTTCTGAAACCAACAACTTGTCAGAACATAAGTCGTAAATTTCCTCATGATATTGGTAGGAGAACTAAGCCTGAAATAAATCATATGTAATTTCAGTTGGCCAATATTCTTTAGGAACATATAAGTGTTGTGAAAGCTCTTGTTCGATTATGATTTTATAATATTTTTCAAGCACTAATCCGTGACAATTTTGATCTTCCATTTCAATCAAATATGCAGCGGGTCTTTGATTTAGGGTTTCCAAATCCCACCGATGTAGCTCAGGTTTAATGGACTTTATCCATTCAAGAAATTTTTGCTTGCCATATAGTGTTATCTGGTAGCGATTTAGGGACTTCACAGTTTATAACCCATTCAAATTTCATATTAGACCGATGGCACCATATGGGAACCAGATACATCAAATCAATGACCAACTAGGGCTCAAAGCTTCCATTGCCATCCACAAAACACTCGTATTTCCCAAATCCTCCCCTCCTTCACAATAACCATCCACATCGTCAAAGTTCCATGATAATGATGTGGGCATGACGAATACACCCAATCCCATTACCGCGCCGGATCTGGCGTCTGACAAAATTTCCCACGGCTTTTTTACACGCGAAGGTGGCGTTTCCACCGGCATTTATGCGGGCCTCAATGTGGGCATCGGTTCAGATGATGACCGTGCGCTCGTGACCGAAAACCGGAGCCGTGTGGCCAAACATCTGGGCGCGGAGAGCGAAAACCTGCTCACCGCCTATCAAGTCCATTCACCCGATGCGTTGGTGGTGGAAAAACCATGGCAGGGTGACCGCCCGCAGCTTGATGCGCTCGTCACCAAAACACCGGGTATCGCCGTGGGAGTTTTGACCGCCGATTGCGGCCCTGTACTCTTTGCTGATAATGAAAACGCAGTTGTGGGTGCAGCACACGCAGGCTGGAAAGGCGCCACAGGAGGTGTTCTGGAAAATACCATCGCTGCCATGGAAAGCATTGGCGCAGACCGTTCTTCCATTCACGCAGTACTTGGCCCCACCATCAGTGGCAAAAACTATGAGGTGGGCCCGGAATTTGCCGAACGCCTCACAATCATGAACCCGAGAAACGACGCCTGGCTCTCGCCGTCAACCAAGGAAGATCATTTCATGTTTGATCTCCCGGGCTACATTGTGGAACGTCTTACTGCAGCCGGTGTAAAGGCAAGCTGGTCAGGCCACTGCACCTATGCGGATGAAGAAAGTTTCTTTTCATATCGCCGCAAGACCCACCGAGCAGAACCCGATTACGGGCGTCAGGTGGCAGCCATAAAAATCAATGAGCATTCCTAGGGTTTGACCCTGGTTTCAAGGAGGAGCATTAGATGGCACTTCATTTCTCAATGAATGAATATACAGACAGAATGGATCGCTTGAAGAGCGCCATGACGGAAAACAATCTGGATTGTGTTCTGCTGTTTGCTCAGGAAAGCATGTATTGGCTCACAGGATATGACACCTTCGGCTACTGCTTCTTCCAGTGCCTGATTGTGAAATCTGATGGCGAAATGGTACTCCTTACCCGAGCGCCGGATTTACGTCAGGCAAGACACACATCCATAGTAGATAACATCGTGATCTGGATTGACCACGGCATTGCTGACCCAACGCTTGATCTCCACAACGTCCTTTCTGATCTGGATTTGGTGGGTGCAAAAATCGGCGTGGAATATGACACTGTGGGTCTCACCGCAAAGAACGGCCAGGCGGTTGATGCCCGTTTGAAATCATTCGCCGCTCTGGAAGATGCGTCTGAACTTGTAAACAGCCTGCGCGTCATCAAGTCCGAGGCGGAGCTTGAATTTGTGCGCAAAGCTGGCGAACTTTCTGATGATGCTCTTGATGCAGCCATTGAAGCCACCAAGGCTGGAGCGGATGAAGGCCAGATCCTGGCTGATATGCACTCGGCTATCTTCAGACAAGGCGGAGACTATGCGGGCAATGAATTCATCATCGGGTCAGGCCGTGATGCGCTGCTTTGTCGCTACAAGTCCGGCCGACGCATTCTTGAAGCCCAAGACCAGCTTACTTTGGAATGGTCAGGCGCCTGGAGACACTACCACGCAGCCATGATGCGCACCCTTATTGTGGGTAAACCTTCAGACAAACACCTGGAAATGTTTGACGCCGCAAAAGATGCCCTGATCGCAGTGAAAGGGGCTATGCGAATAGGCAACACCTTCTCAGACATGTTCGATGCACATGCCAACACACTGGATGCGCTGGGACTTTCCCGCCACCGTCTTAATGCATGCGGTTACTCGCTGGGTGCGGTCTATACGCCCTGCTGGATGGATAGACCCATGATTTACTCCGGCAATAATACTGAAATTAAGGAAAACATGGTGATCTTCGGCCATATGATCATCTTCGACAGCGACACTGAAACGGCCATGACGCTGGGACAAAGCTTTATTACGAAAGAAAAAGGACCAGAAGATTTGTCTCGCCATGATATTGACCTCATTGTCCGGTAATGCCAAATAAATAAAAACACCGGGGATAAACAGGGTTGTATTCATGTACGGATTATTAAAGCGCAGCGGCTTCGCTGCCCGAGGGTTGATTGTATCAGTAGCGTTGTTTTCTCTCGCAGCCTGTACACAAACCACACTTGACACCGCCACCAATTCGCAGACGCCATTAGTGCAGACGCAAGTTGATCCAAATGCTGCTAGCACCGGCACAGACACGGCTCCGGTCACAGAAAACGCTTTGGCTTCAACCACTTCACAAAATTCCAGCCAGAGTGTAACTGAAGCCAAGATTGTGGAAGCTGCCGGTGTTGCGTCTCCTGATTTATCCAAATCATTCACTTTCCTGCCGATTGAGGGCGCACCGCAACAAGCTGTTACTACCCTCTCCAAATCACTTAAGTCATCTGCACAGCAAAAGGGTTTGACCCTTGTCCCAGGGAATCAGTCAGGTGCTAAATATCAGGTAAAGGGATATTTCTCCGCTCTTAATGACGGCACAGGAACACTAGTTGTGTATATCTGGGACGTGGTTGATGCTTCAGGAAAACGCCTTCACCGGATTAATGGTCGCGAACGTACCGGCTCCACCAAAACCGATCCTTGGCAGGCAATCACGGCGACTGAACTCTCGAAAGTGGCCGACAACACAGCTGACCGTCTTCAGGCCTGGCTAAACAGAAGCTAATTGGTACCAAAAATCTCAAAATCCCCAGATAGTTGCTGAAAGAGCGCTTAATTTGGCAAGAGTCCCATTGCAGCGCGTGACGCATTGTCTTATTAGTGCCTCATCAAAACAGGGGCCGGGGGTTGTCCGGCAAATTATATGAAACTCTTTGCTGGTAACTCCAACGAAACCCTTGCTGAGCTTGTCACCTCATATCTGGATATCCCGTTAGGCAAAGCCAATGTCCGTCGCTTTGCTGACCAGGAGATTTTCGTCGAGATTTTGGAAAATGTGAGGGGTGAGGATTGCTTTATCCTTCAATCAACCTCTTATCCGGCCAACGATAATCTGATGGAATTGCTGATTATGATCGATGCGCTCCGTCGCGCTTCAGCAAAACGGATCACCGCCGTTCTTCCTTATTTCGGTTATGCTCGGCAAGACCGTAAACCAGGCCCACGCGCGCCGATTTCGGCTAAACTGGTTGCAAATCTGATCACAGAAGCTGGCGCTGACCGGGTTTTGACGCTTGATTTGCATGCAGCCCAAATTCAGGGATTTTTCGACATTCCCACCGATAACCTCTTTGCTGTTCCCGTTCTTTCTCGCGACGCAAAAGAGCATTTGAATATTGAAAATGTTATGGTGGTGTCACCGGATGTGGGCGGCGTGGTTCGCGCCCGTGCTTTGGCCAAACGTCTCGATTCTCTTCTGGCAATCGTTGACAAGCGGCGTGATAAACCTGGCGAATCCGAAGTCATGAACGTGATCGGTGATGTGGAAGGTAAAGACTGTATTCTGATCGACGATATTATCGACTCAGGCGGGACGCTCTGTAACGCAGCAGAAGCTTTACTAGAAAAGGGCGCAACCAGCGTCACAGCCTATATCACGCACGGAGTACTGTCTGGAGGCGCTGTTGCTCGAATTACCTCTTCAAAACTGAAAGAGCTGGTGATTACCGATTCGATTGAGCCAACTGCTGCGGTAAGTGCTGCATCAAACATTCGCGTTGTCTCCATATCTGAATTAATCGGAGAAGCTGTCAAACGTACGGCGATGGAAAAATCTGTTTCAAGCTTGTTTGATTGATTGTCATAGTTGGAACATCTGTTTTTGTGTAAGATAGTTTCGGTCCCAACCCAATTCGGAGGCTAGCCGTGATTACCCGTCGTTCTACAGTTTTTTCAGCCGTTTTTACCGCGCTCCTTGCCACTACCGCCCCAGCAGATGCACAAGATCGCGTTGAACTGGGTTCACTTGAATGTTTCGTAGATGCGGGAACCGGTTTTATCTTGGGTTCAACCAAAGACATTTCCTGCGCATTCACACCCGCTGATCCGGACAGGGAAATTGAGAACTACTTCGGTGTTATCAGCAAATTTGGCCTGGATATCGGTTCAACTGAGGAAACCTATATCAACTGGCTGGTAATTGCTCCGACCTCTGGTGTTCTGGAGCCAGGTGCGTTGGCAGGAGATTACATTGGAGCGAGTGCATCGGCTACGTTCGCCATAGGCTTGGGAGCAAACGTACTGGTGGGCGGTTCCAACAAATCCTTCGCTTTGCAGCCGGTAAGTATACAGACACAGACAGGACTGAACGTTGCCGCTGGTATCACTGAAATTGAATTGCGCAGTATCGAAGGTGAGTAATCATTTGGCTTGCGCTTTTCCCCATTCTCCCCTATAACCCGCCTGCCCGCACAGACACCCTTGGAGGCACTGCGGGCTTGTTGTTTTCTGACATAATCAAAAACAGCAATTCCCGGGTTTCGCCGGGATGCCACAATTTAATAGCAAGAGGCTAAGACTATGAGCGAAGAAAACGTTCTTGAGGGCCAGTTGCGCGAACGAGTAGGCAAGGGGGCCGCTCGGGAACTTCGTCGCAATTCTATGGTACCTGCCGTCATTTATGGCGACAAAAAAGACCCTGTTTCCATTGCAGTTCCTTATAAGGAGCTGTCCATGAAGCTGCACGGTGGTGGCTTTATGACAAACATCCTAACACTGAAAGTTGGTGGAGAAGATCATAGAGTTCTTCCAAAAGACTATCAGTTGCATCCGGTAAGAGACTTTGTTGAGCATGTGGATTTTCTGCGTGTTTCCAAAAACACTGTTGTTACGGTTGAAATTCCGGTTGTGTTTGAAAACGATGAAACCTGCGTTGGCCTTAAACGCGGTGGTGTTCTTAACATCGTTCGCCACGCGGTTGAAGTGAACTGCCCGGCGGATTCAATTCCGGAAAACTTTACCATCGATATTGAAAACTTCGACCTTGGTGACTCAATCAATATTTCTTCCGTTGCACTACCGGAAGGTGTTGAGCCAACCATTACGGATCGTGACTTCACGATTGCTACTATTGCTTCACCTGCTGGCCTGAAATCTGAAGAGGATGAAGCCGAGGATGCAGTAGAAGCTACAGAAGAAGAAGCGGAAGCAACCGAAGAAACAGAAGGCGACGAGGAGTAATCATTCCTCAGACGGAAGGGTACAGTAGTCATGCTGATCATCGCAGGACTAGGAAATCCCGGGGCCAAATATTCCGGCCACCGTCACAATATTGGATTTATGGCGGCGGACGAAATCGTTCGCCGTCATTCGTTTGGGCCTTGGAAATCAAAGCATAAGGCCGAAATCTCTGACGGTACTCTCAACGGTGAAAAGGTTCTGGTAGTCAAACCACAAACCTTCATGAATGAGTCCGGCCAGTCACTTGGTGAAATACTTCGCTTTTACAAGGAAGACATTTCCAATCTGGTGGTCATTTATGACGAACTTGATCTCCAACCAGGAAAGCTGCGCATAAAAACCGGCGGCGGTCATGGTGGACACAATGGCATTAAGTCAATCGACGCTCATTGCGGTAAGGAATACCGACGGATGCGATTGGGTATCGGACATCCCGGTTCCAAAGAACGAGTGACAGGACATGTGCTTGGGGACTTCGCAAAGGCAGACCAAGAATGGCTTGATAAGCTGCTGCAATCGATCGCAGATAATGCGCCCCTACTAGCAGAAGGAAATGACGCCAACTTTATGAACAAAGTGGCGTTGGAAACCGGTCAAAATGGTGACAAAGCGAAGGAAAAGGCACCTGCCAAACAAAAAGGTCAATCCCATATCCATCAGGCTCGCAACAGTATTCGACGCAAGGAAATTCCTAAAAAAGGACCCATGGCCGACATGTTGAAAAAGCTGTTTGGTGACAAAGAGTAACCAATGCTAAACGCGCTTGAAATACGCAACGCGACTTCTGCAGATCTTGAAATCCTTTGGCCCTTGTATCGCGAGCTCAATCCAGAAGATGAAGTCATTGATAATGAAGCAGCTAAGCGCAGGCTGGAAAGACTTGAAAAATATCCTGGTTCGGCAATTTTGATTGGCATCCTTGAAAAAGTGGCCGTCACATCCTGCACATTGATCGTCATACCAAACCTTGCAAGAGCAGGAAGACCCTATGCACTGATAGAAAATGTGGTCACTGCAGCCTCCAACAGAGGAAATGGATACGGCAAAGCAATCCTTGAAGCGGCGGTTAAACGCGCCTGGGAAGAGAAATGCTACAAAGTAATGTTGTTAACCGGTTCAAGAGATCCTGGAACGATAAAGTTCTACGAAAACTGTGGCTTTTCACAGAGCAAAACCGGATTTCAAATTCGCAATGGCGTACCCGCTAACCCGCGGTATGACGGAGCTTGAGAATGCCCTGTCCTTGTGGATCAGGATTGGAATATCAAGATTGCTGTGGGCGGTTTCATTCGGGCCAGGCATTTCCTCCCACTGCTGAAAGCCTGATGCGCTCGAGATACTCAGCTTTTGTTAAACAAGAAATTCAATATCTGAAAGAAACAACTTGGCCGGCGCGTCAAAAACAGTTTGATGAAGCGGGTTATCTGGATAGATCGCAAAACAGCATTTGGCTCGGCCTCAAAATTATCGAGACTGTTGACGGACTGGAGAAAAGTTCAAACGGCACTGTCACTTTTCTCGCTAAATCAATGTTGGACGGCACGGTGCACGAACAACGGGAAAAAAGCCTTTTCAAGAAAAAGGCAGGCCGCTGGTATTATGTGAAGCCAATTGAATGATTTCCTTGCCTCCACACTGTCCATCCACTAAAGCATGTCCAAACATAATGATTTAAGAATGAGGCCCCTTCCATGGGATTTAAATGTGGAATTGTCGGGTTGCCAAATGTGGGCAAATCCACCCTGTTCAACGCGTTGACGAAAACCGCGGCTGCGCAAGCTGCAAACTATCCATTCTGCACGATTGAACCGAACACCGGTGAAGTGAACGTACCTGACAGTCGTTTAGACGAAATCGCCAAAATCGCCAGCTCAAAGGAAGTTATCCCAACCAGAATTTCCTTTGTAGACATTGCAGGTCTTGTAAAAGGTGCTTCCAAAGGTGAAGGATTGGGAAACCAGTTTCTCGCCAATATCCGTGAAGTGGACGCCATTGTTCACGTGCTCAGATGTTTTGAAGATGATGACATCACCCACGTGGATGGTCGTATTAATCCAGTAGAGGATGCACAGACAATCGAAACAGAACTGATGCTTGCGGACCTTGAAAGTCTGGAGAAACGTATTGAGCGCATCCGCAAACAAGCTTCAGCAAAGGACAAAGACGCACTGGCAGTTCTGCCGATGATGGAAGCTGCGATCAACTTGTTGCAGGAAGGGAAACCTGCCCGCCTGCTGCTGGATGACATTGCCGCTGATGATCTGAAAATCCTCAAAGGCCTAAACCTGCTAACCTCAAAACCGGTTCTTTACGTCTGCAACGTTTCCGAGGCAGACGCTGCTTCCGGCAATGAGCATAGCGCTGCGGTCGAAAAACTCGCCGCTTCAGAAGGAGCTGGTACGGTCGTAATTTCTGCAGCAATCGAAGAGGAAATCGCCCAGTTGCCGGAAGAAGAGCAGCCCGAATATCTTGAGATGAACGGGCTAGAACAATCCGGCCTCGATCGTCTGATTTCAGCGGGCTATGGGCTGTTGGAACTGATCACATACTTTACTGCCGGACCAAAGGAAACACGTGCCTGGACTGTTAAAAACGGATCGAAGGCACCTCAGGCAGCCGGAGTGATCCATACGGATTTCGAGAAAGGCTTTATCCGCGCCCAAACCATAGCATTTGAAGACTATGTGGGTCTGGGTGGAGAAACCAA
Source organism: Kangiellaceae bacterium (assembly GCA_965230505.1). GTDB lineage: Bacteria > Pseudomonadota > Gammaproteobacteria > Enterobacterales > Kangiellaceae. Next base: position 24,960 of record OZ246006.1, read on the forward strand.
GGCCAAGGAAGCCGGCAAATCCCGTGATGAAGGCAAGGAATATGTGGTGCAGGACGGAGACGTCATGCTCTTTAAGTTCAACGTCTGATAATCCGCTTACAAAAGCTCGAAAACCTAGCTGGCGTCTTCAATTTTTAATTTGAAGTCCATTGCAGTGTTAGCATGGTTCACCAGTTTGAATCGAAGCTTCCCGTTGGTTGGTACAAATGTAAGACCACCACCATGCATGGACATGAACATATTTGATTCATTATCGAGGTTATAGAGCCCGCCGCAGATTTGCAGCATAAACCCTTTCACACTACCCTCTCGCTCCGGGCAATCACTTGCCGCATCCCAGCTTTGAGAACCAAGCTCAAAACTGAAGCTCACATGTTTTGAATTATCTGTAGCAATCTCGAAAACGCGCTCTTCACCAGACCGCATCATATGGCTTTGCTCGAACTCGTTACTGCACGCTGCGAGACCAAGTAATGAACCGACTAACAATACCCTGGACAAATAAGTCATAAGCTCTCCCTCAAAAGAAAAGCTAACAGACACACATTAAAGTGGAGTATCGATTTAGTTAAAAATGAAACTAACCTGCAATGGGGCTAGTCCATCAATATTGCTCTGGCTCGTGAAAAATACTGCCTGCGAATTAACACGAGCAAAACCAGAATAGTGCTGATCAGAAATGCACCAGGACCAATGAACCAACCCAGAAAGGCAAGTGCCTGAAAGATACCACGCAATCCAGCCGTGAAGTGCTTTCCAGCGGTGATGTTCATTTCAGCGGCAATAAGTGCTTTTTTTTGCCGTGTTTCCAGATCAGCCTTGTCGCATTGAGGAACAGCACCAATCAGGATTGAGCAATAGTTGAACAGCCTGAAACACCAGCCAAACTTGAAAAATGTGTATACGAAAATCGCTGTCAGACCCAAAACCTTGATCTCCAACAATTCACGATTGAGTTCACGGGTAACGGGTAAATCATTGTAAATCTTGATAATATCGTCAATCGAACCAAGAAGCGCAAAGCAACCTCCTATGGCCAGGATAGAAGCCGAGGCGAAAAAGGCTGTCCCCTGCATCAAACCGGCCATGATGGACGTATCAACCATCCGCAAATCCCGTTCAGCAAGAACGAGCATCCATTCCCGCCTCTTCTTGGCCATTAATCCGCCAGTGCCATTTTTTGAAAATGACGAATAGTCACTCAAATATTCGAATACGAGCCAGCTTAATAAAAAAAATGACAGCGCAACCACATCGGCAAACGATAGAAGTGAAAATATGTTGGACATGGGTCAAGCTTGCCGCCTCAGCGTTTATGTTTCAAGCTCAGTCTCAATGAATTCAAGGGTTAATCCATATACTCGTCAGCCCTCTGCCCTGCCCGTTCCAGATGAATAGGCAGAACACGCCCGTAAAGCTGTTTTGTGCGTTCTGGTGAACCCACCATACCCGGCTCTTCCACATAGGAGAAAAATTGCCACATAGCGCGGTGTGGCACCCATCAGAGGTGCTACGCGGTGAAGCGAATAACGTCCCTTGAAAATCTGTAGGTCGCCCGGTTCAAGCCGCAGTTTCGTGATTAGGTCTGATTTGCCATCCAGCACATCCTTGACCACTTCAAAATTCTCATCCCCTTTGCGGATATTCGCAGCATATTCAAAATCGCCGCCCTCATCTGCATTTTGAATGGCAAGGGTCACAGTGTAGTTGTTTGTGTCAAAGTGCCAGGGAAAGCCATTGCCCTCATCAGCCATGTTCACAATCACATCTGCCAACGGGTCGGCATATCTGAAAAAGTGATCCTCATCTTCGTCCAATGCATCGCGAATGAAATCAAAGAAAGGCTGCCACTCATAGATTGCACGCAGAATGGAGTCTGCACCGAAGTTGTCCGCCGGAATAAATGCATTGGATCGATCGTAAAACCGCCGTTTGGGATGATCCTGAGGTAGGGATTCGTCGTCTTGGCTGAAATATACGTTTGTCCGGTTTTTTGAAGCGTGTGCTTGAGGAGCAGCATTGTCAGCTTCCATCGCCAACTCTGGAATGCGCGCAGGCTCTACAAAGCCCTTCAATACAACGCATCCGTCTTGGGCGAGATCAGCTCGAATGGACTGTATCAATTTTCCATAGGCGGGACTGTCTGACTGATGGATCGGAAACCGAGTTGCATCGATGTAATCCAGCGGATCAGCCATTTTGTCCTCCCAATTATGCCCGCCCTTTGGGAACCACCTCATATCCAGCTTCTTCAGGCTCATCATCCAGCATTTCAGGCGGGAAACCATCCGCAAGAATTGAAAGCCCTGTTTTGTCCTCCAGCCGTTTGATGATATTTGGTGATAGTTCCCGTGGACCATATTTCTCGATCGCGTCATCAAACAATTCAACCATCAGAGGAGAAATCTCCAGAGGTACGTTATGCTTCTCTGCAATAGCCTGGAACAGTCCGATGTCCTTCTTGACGAGATCCATGGTGAAAGAAATGTCACGGCTACCGTTCAAGATCACCTGGCCTTCGGTTTCCGCCACAAAGGATGTACCAGATGAAATTGCGATGGCTTCGTAGGTTGTGGCGAGATCCATGCCTGCCGCTTTCATGGTCACCATAGCTTCGGAAATAGTAAGCAGGTTTGCGGTCGCCAGATAATTAGTCATTACCTTCAACATTGAAGCCGACCCGATAGGACCAGTATGCAATACGCGCCGCCCCAGTGTAGTCAAAAGAGGTAGCATCCGCTCAAAAGTTTCTCGGTCACATCCGGCAAAGATTGAAATATTACCGGTCGCTGCGCGGTGACAACCTCCCGAAACCGGGCATTCAATAGCAGAACCACCCTTCTCTTCCACGAGCTTTGCCAGCCGCTTCACTTCAGATTCATCGGTCGTTGACATCTCTGCCCAGATCTTGCCAGGCCCCATGCCCGCCAGTATGCCGTCATCTGCTTCCATGACAGCAGCTGACGCAGCCGGGCTCGGAAGACAAGTAATCACAATCTCACACGCCTCGATCATTGACTTGGGGCTTTCACCGAACGATGCACCACGATCCACAAAGCTCTGTGCAAGATCACCATCCAAATCGCGAACAGTCACATCATGACCGTTTCTTATGAGACTTCCGGCCAGCTTGCCACCAACATTCCCAAGACCAATAAAACCAACCTTCATGTGATTCCTCCCATCCCAGTTTCAGGAAGAATGCACTTGAACCCAATTCTTTGCAAAGTGCTAAAAGCGACAAGGTGAAAAATTATTTGCCGTCGAACTCCACAAGCGTTCTGACAGTTACGCCCATATCACGCAGCTTTTGTCTACCGCCCAGTTCAGGGAGATCAATCACAAAACATGCAGCAATGATTTCCGCACCCAATTCCTTTAGGAGGGTTACAGATGCTTCAACAGTTCCACCCGTGGCAATGAGGTCATCAACAATCAAAATCCGGCTGCCGCGCTTAAACGCATCCCGGTGTATCTCCAGCTGATCCTTCCCGTATTCAAGTTCATAGTCAACCGAGATTGTGTCGGCTGGGAGCTTTCCCTTTTTGCGGATAGGCACGAACCCACAGGAGAGCTGGTGAGCCATCGCACCACCCAGAATGAAACCGCGCGCCTCTATGCCCGCAACATAGTCCAATGCCCGATCCGCTATAGGGGTGAACAAGTTCATCCACCGCTCTGCGAAAGGCTGACGCATCTGACAAGAGCGTTGTGATATCACGGAACATGATCCCTTCATTGGGGTAATCAGGAATAGCCCTGATCGCTTTTTCCAGTTGAACACGTAAGGATCTTTCCATTTCCCAATTAGCTCCGTTAAATCAATAGATTCAGGCCAGTAATTCAGCAATAAGGTGCAAACAGATTACAAGGTCTACCGCACATAAAAAACCCCGCAATCTGCGGGGTTTTCTTAAATTCATACACCGTTGATGCTTAGTCTTTCTTCAGAGCAGTAAACACCTGCTTCTTAGTTAGATAAAGCAAACCAGCAAACAATACGAGGAACACAAGAACACGGAAACCAAGAGACTTACGCTCAACCAGCGTTGGCTCTGCGGCCCACATCATGAATGCAGAAACGTCTTTAGACATCTGATCCAGAGTAGCTGGTGTACCATCATCATATTCGACGGCATCGTCATCCATAGGCTGCGCCATAGCAAGCGATGCACCCGCAATAAAGTATGGGTTGTAGTTGGCATCGTCATCAAGGCCCAAGTCAGCAGGTGCTTCTTCCACATCCTTATAACCTGTTAGCAATGAGTAGATGTAGTCCGGGCCGTTTTCCGCATAAAGCGTGAAAACGTCAAACACGAAAGTCGGGAAACCTCTTTCAGGTGCACGTGCCTTAGCAAGCAATGAGAAGTCAGGAGGAACAGCACCGTTGTTTAAAGCTGCACCCTCTGCATCGTTTGCGTATGGACCAGGAATTCTGTCAGTCAACACAGCCGGACGATCAAACATTTCACCATCTGCATCCGGACCATCCTGCACCTCATATTCTGCAGCGATAGCTTTTGCTTCAGCTTCAGAAAAGCCAATCTCGGTCAAGTTGCGGAAAGCAATCAGATCCATTGAGTGGCACGCTGCGCAAACCTCGCGGTACACTTTGAAGCCGCGCTGTAACTGACCGTAATCCCAAGTACCGAACGGGCCTGCAAAGCTCCAGTCCACTTCCCTTGGCTTATTAAGTGGGAACCCACTGGCAGCAATTGCCGGAGCAGCTGAGGCTACAGCAATCAAACCGGCCATGGAAACGGCTGCAATTTTAGAGACTAGTTTTTTCATTATTTTTTCTCCAGAACCTTACTCAGCCGGTTGTGCTGCGCCAGCACGACCCATTTTGGTTTCCTCACTCAAGACCGCATCTGCGATACTCGGCGGTACCTGTTTCGGCTTTTCTATCCGGCCCAGCATCGGCAATACGACGATGAAGTGAGCGAAATAGTATGCAGTGAAAATCTGCGACATCACGGTGTAAATACCTTCAGCCGGACGTGAACCGAGGTAACCCAGTGCGATACATGTTACAACGAACAGCCAGAAGAAGAATTTGAACATCGGACGGTATGAACCTGAGCGCACTTTTGATGTGTCCAACCATGGCAGGAACAAGAGGATTGCGATGGACGCAAACATTGCAATAACGCCGCCAAGCTTGGAGTCGATCAACACAATATCAGTGAACGGTACAGAGATGTTGAACGTAACCGCACGCAAGATCGCATAGAATGGCAGGAAGTACCATTCGGGCACGATGTGTGCAGGTGTCTTCAGCGGATCAGCAGGAATGTAGTTATCCGGGTGACCTAGGAAGTCTGGTAGATAGAAGACAAACCACGCAAATACGATCATGAAGATAACAATCGCCAACGCATCTTTGATTGTGGCAAACGGTGTAAAAGGAACCGTTTCCTTCTTCATGTTCTTCACTTCAACGCCAGTCGGGTTGGTTTGGCCTGTCACGTGCAGTGCCCAAACGTGCAGGATAACAACGCCCAGGATCATAAACGGCAACAGATAGTGCAGTGAGAAGAAGCGGTTCAGGGTAGCGTTATCCACCGCAAAACCACCAAGCAGCCATTGTTGCACGCCCTCACCAACCAGCGGGATTGCTGAGAAGAAACCGGTGATCACAGTAGCACCCCAGAAGCTCATTTGCCCCCAAGGAAGCACGTAGCCCATGAATGCGGTTGCCATCATCAGTAGAAGGATAAGCACACCCAGGATCCAAAGCACTTCACGAGGCGCCTTGTAGGAACCGTAATACATGCCGCGGAAAATATGGATAAACACGGCAACAAAGAACATGGAAGCGCCGTTTGCGTGAATTCTACGCATCAGCCAGCCATAGTTCACGTCGCGCATGATGTGTTCCACGCTGTTAAATGCAAGGCCTGTAGAAGCTGCATAGTGCATGGCAAGAACAACACCGGTGATGATCTGAACGATCAGCATCACCATCAATATTGCGCCAAATGTGTACCAGCCATTCAGGTTACGAGGAACCGGATAGGCTATGAAACTGTCATAAACCAAGCGTGGTAACGGAAGTCGGGAATCCAACCACTTTGTAAAGCCGTTGCTTGGAACGTATTCTGAATGTCCACCACTCATCTTAAATCTCCTGTTCCTTATCCGATTTTAATCACGCCGTCTGATACGAATTCAAACGGAGGAATATGAAGGTTTTCAGCCGCTGGGCCTTTGCGAATTCGGCCAGCTGTATCGTAGTGCGAACCGTGGCATGGGCAGAACCAACCACCAAAATCGCCTGCAAGTCCCACTGGCACGCAACCAAGGTGCGTACAGGAACCGATCATAACAATCCAGTTTTCACGTCCCTCACCGGCTGAACGGTTGGTGTCCGTTGCCGGATCTGAATCGGCCAGGTTCTGGTTTCTTGCCACCACATCTTTAAGTTCAGCAGTTTCCACTGAAGTAGCATCTTCAATTTCTTTTTCAGTGCGGTTACGTATGAAAACCGGCTTACCACGCCACTTAACAGTAATAGCCTGCCCCGGCTCGATTGAAGAAACATCAACTTCAATAGATGCCAACGCTCTGGTTGATGCATCAGGTGCCATCTGACGAACCAGAGGCCATGCAACTGCAGCAGCGCCAACAGCTCCCATTGTGCCTGTTGCTATGTATAGGAAATCCCGACGCGTAGGTTCCGGAGTTCCAGGTGATTTCTTGGCAGCCACGGAAATAGTCCTTTCAATTTCTGATTAACCCCAACCGACTAACTGTCTGACGAGCACTTGGCGAGCAACAGTCAAACGGACGCCCAAGGGATTCACAAAAAACCCTAGTTGGCGTCCTTTTATGCCTCTATTTTGACACTGTCTATAGTGGAAACAAATTTATGACATAAAGTCGCATGAAAAGTGTTGATTTTTTGTATTTTGGCCACACTGCCTTGAAACTTTTCGGCCTTCGTCCTATCCGTTCACACCATGGCAGCACCAATTCTTTTTCTGGATGATATTTATCTCAACTTCGGTGGCACTCCGTTACTGGAGGGTGCAAGTTTATCGATCCATGAAAATGATCGCATTTGTCTGGTTGGCCGAAACGGCTCGGGCAAATCCACATTAATGAAAATTGCTACCGGGCAAATTGAAGCAGACAAAGGAGAACGCTTTGTTCAACCTGGAATAACGTTTCATTATCTACCTCAGGAACCAGACCTGGCAGGCTTCAACAATATCGAAGAATATGTCCTTGCCGGTCTTGGACCTCATGGAGACCCGCACAACGCAAGGCTTCTTATTGATGAGGTCGGATTGTCAAAAGACATGTCGACCGAGAACCTGTCTGGAGGAGAGGCGCGGCGGGCAGCGTTGGCCCGCGCCTTTGCCACAGAACCAGAAATCTTGTTCCTGGACGAGCCGACCAACCATCTTGACCTTCCCATAATAGAATGGCTGGAAGGTAAGTTGAAAAGTATCCGCTCAGCAATTGTCCTGATCAGCCACGACCGACGCTTCCTTGAAAACCTGACAAGGCAAACAGTTTGGATGGATCGGGGCCAATCTCGCTTTTTAAACAAGGGTTTCGCCGAATTTGAAAACTGGCGTGACACTGTGCTTGATCAGGAAGAAACTGATCGACATAAACTATCGAGAAAAATAGTCCGGGAAGAACACTGGATTATCCACGGCGTCTCAGGCCGGAGAAAAAGAAACATGCGTCGCGTCAAGGAATTGGCAGGATTACGCGAAACCAAATCCAACGAGCGAAAGGTCCAGGGCGGCGTCAACATCACCATGGCTGAAGCTGAAAGCTCCGGGAAGCTGGTGGTAAAAACCTTCGCCATATCCAAGGCATTCGGTGAGAGGCAGATAGTCAAAGACCTTTCGATGATCATATCCCGTGGTGACCGGATAGGCATTGTGGGCCCTAATGGCGCCGGCAAGACCACGTTGGTCAAATTGATTACCGGAGAACTGGAACCGGATGCAGGCAAGGTGAAGCTGGGCGTAAACCTGGACACATTGATAATTGACCAAAAGCGTGAAAGCCTCGACCCAAACTGGACATTGAAGGATGCACTCACTGATGGACGAGGCGATTCAGTCGTCATCGGTGAAGAAACAAAATATGTCTATTCTTATATGAAAGACTTTCTGTTTCTCCCTGAACAGGCACGCACTCCCCTTCATGCGCTTTCAGGTGGTGAACGAGGCCGATTAATGTTGGCGCGTGGACTGCGCACACCTTCTAACTTTCTGGTGCTGGACGAACCCACCAACGATCTGGATCTTGAAACCCTCGATCTTCTCCAGGAATTTATCGCTGATTACCCGGGCACCGTGTTATTGGTTAGTCATGACCGCGATTTTCTTGACAGGGTCTGCACGAGCGTCCTCGCGTCAGACAGCAACGGGAAATGGGTTGAATATGCCGGTGGATATTCTGACATGGTGGAAGTGCGAAAGGAAATCGATCAACCCAAGGCGGCACAAAAACCAAAACCAAAGGCAAAAAACAACCAGACTGCAAAAGCAACTGATACAGAGAAACTCTCTTTCAACCAGCTTCATGCACTCAAGACTTTGCCGAAGGAAATCGAGCGCCTGGAATTTGAAATCGGCAAATTGAAGTCTGCACTGGAAAAGCCCGGCCTATATGACGAAGACCCCAAGAAATTCAATGCTTGGGCCACAGAGCTTGCAAAGCGCGAGAAATTGCTTTCTGAGCGTGAAGACGAATGGCTGGAACTGGAAATGTTAGCCGAAGAACTCGGCACATAAAAAACCAGCCACTAGATATTTAGCGGCTGGCGAACATGCTGGATGGGGAGTGCAGCATGGTTCTGCTGGGCAGAAAACTTATTTTGGCAGCAATACATCATTCACCACATGGATGACGCCGTTTGATTGCTCCACATCAGCAATGGTAACTTTTGCAGCACCACCGCTCTCATCAAAAATATAAACACTGCTACCGCTGAGTTTCGCAGTCAATGCATCACCACTTACGGTTTGGAAGTTGAAACTACCGCCATGTGCTTTGATTTTTGAAACAAGATCACCTGCTGTAATTTTGCCTGCAACAACATGAGCAGTTAGGACTTTGGTCAGCGTAGGCTTGTTTTCTTCCTGAAGCAGAGTTGAAACAGTTCCTTCTGGAAGTTTGTCAAAAGCTGAATTGGTTGGTGCAAATACGGTGAAGGGGCCAGGGCTTGCAAGTGTTTCTACCAGGCCAGCTGCCTTAACTGCAGCCACCAGAGTTGTATGGTCTTTTGAGTTTACAGCGTTTTCAACGATATTTTTTGTATCCAGCATTGCCGCACCACCCACAATTGGGTTTGCAAATGCAATTGAAGAAGCAGCAGACACAAGAGCAGCAGCGGTTACGAGTTTTATTGAGTTAAATAGTTTCATCTTACCTTTTTCCATTCGGGTTAATATTTTGGGGACTGATCGCGAGCAGTTGAACGCAGTAACGCAGATGGTGAATAAATAGTTTCAGACCGACAAAACTTTTTTCGATTTTTTTGAAAAACGGCATGCAGAAAAAGAAAAGCCGCGACAGAAAGTTTCTGTCGCGGCCTGGATGAGGTCAAGAGATGATCGTTGATCATCCTCTCCTCCCTGACCGTCACCCGGAAGCAATTTTTCCATCTTCACAGTTACGTTACAGCAACAGAAAAAGTTTCCGGACGCTCTCAATTCAGAGTCAACGCATTGTATATAAGAGTGTTTTGCGTAGCTCAACACAAATCACAACTCATAAGTATAATTTTTGGTAATCTTCACCAAAGTGCTTCAAATTGAAACAACAATGCCGAAATCTAGAACGATTGAAGCTTGCCGATCGCGATAATCGGGCTGGTTGCTACACCGGTAGGCGAGCCTCCAGCCTGTTCCATGGTAATCGCCAGCGTGCCGCCATCGCCAATCAAAGGCTGAAGGTTTTGCGCAATCATAACCGTGTCCGGCTCTGTTTCACTCATGACACCAAGTGACAGCACTTCTCCCTCTCGCTCTCCGGCACCTGGAATGAACCAGATCTCTGGGACCAGCTCATCTGTATCCTCAATGCGAGTGCGTATATGAAGAGACTTTTTCAACGGATCATACTGAGCAACAAATGCAGGCAGCTCACCATCGCTGGTCAAAGACGCTACCAACGGACGGGCTTCATTTATCTGGGCGTTCAGATTTGCCAGCTGCGCTTGCGCCTGTATCAAAACACCTTCCATGTTTTCAAGCTCCTGCCTGGCACTAGCAAGTTCACTCTGTGCATCCGCTGCGGAGGCTTCCGTATTCCGCAGATTTGTCTCTAATTCAGCAACCTGTCTCTGTGCAACCATCAGTGCATCACCTGATGCAGTAACCTCCTGCCGCGCTTCCTCCAGAGAAGTGGTCAGCGTTGTCACCTCCTGAAGTGTCTCCAGTAGTTTGGAACTTGTTTCTTCACCTTCTGATTTGGCCACTTCCAGCGACTGCCTCAGTGTTTCGGCTTCGGCTTGCACCTCATTGTATTGATCTTGTAGGGCGGCAAACTTGGCACCGGTGAAATCTCCACCACTGACATAAACCATAAATCCAAAGCATGCGATCGCGGCTGTGGTGGCAAAACCGGTTAGCCACTTCCAGATAGCAGCACCTCCAGGAACAGGAGAGTGTAGCTGTTCCTCGGGCGCAACTCTGTTTTCAATTGCCTGCCATACCCGTGCCGGAGGTGGAACTTCATCTACCTTGTCCAGCATAGGTGCCAGTTGGGCTTCCCAGCTAGCTACTTCCGAACGCAGCTCAGCGTCGGATATCATCCGTGATTCCACGTCCTTGCGTTCTTCCGTACCAAGAACGCCAAGTGCGTATTCAGCGGAAAGCTGAAGATCTCTGTTATCCAAATTCCTGTTCTCACTCATCGGCTTAAGCATTCCCTGAGACTGATAAGGCCTCTACGCACCCAAGTTTTAACCGTATTTAACGGCATATCAAGCTCTTGCGCGGCTTCATCATATGTCCATCCACTGAGGTATATCCTCCTAATCGCCTCAGCATGTTTCTCGTTCAATTCCTTCATACATACATTCATTTTTCTCACATCATCCGAAATTACGGCAAGTGCCTCCGGTGATGGCGAATCGTCTGCAACAATCTCTGCTTCATCCAACTCTCCCGACTCTGGCTTCCTTTTTCTATAAAGATCAATTGCGCAATTCCGCGCAATTGTGGACAACCAGGAAATCGGACTAGCTTTTCCTACAGAAAACCTGTCGGCTGACTTCCAAACTTTCACATAAGCTTCCTGCAAAGCTTCCTCAGCTTCAGTTCGGTCATTTAATATACGTAAACAAACACCAAAAAGTTTCGCGGACGTTGCCTGATATAGTTTTTCGAAATCTGAACGGCTGCCGAGCGCAATGGCAGCAATCATTTTTTCTATATCCGCTGGCGAAGTCATAATCCGATTTATATGGCGAATGAGGAATTCAATCAATTGGAATAAAGACTTGGCGGGAACGAAATTCTCAATTTTGAAGTGAATATGTAAGATTGGCACTAATTTTTGGTCTTGATATTCGGCCGTGTAAGAGACTGCGATATTTTAGCGCATGCGTGAATATACGGCTGTTTTGTTTGATACTCACCCAGAAGCAACGGATTTTATCAACTGCCTGAACCAACGATGTGCCGGGTTTTCAGTATTGCGTCGATGCCACATCTGTCCAATTTCCACCGCCCCTGTTTCAAAAGGAAGTTCTTTAACGACAAGATCTGAATAAAGAAGTAATTTGCCCGCCAATCTTAGGGGAATAGTCTGTATCATATTGGTATTGATTATGGAGATCACAGATGCAGCAAAATGAGGACTGCTTTTCATAATATGACGCGACTTGCCGATTTTATCCAAGGCCACATCGATTGATGTACCGGGGCTTTCGCCAGTATGGATAATGGAATGGGGATAGCTGACGTAGTCTTCAAGTGTGATAGTCTTGCGGGCAAGTGGATGATCTTTGCTAACCACGCACACGAACCGGTCGGCATATAGAAACTGAGCATTGCAATGCTTCGGTGGATTGTCAGGGATCGTGCCAAGTAGAATATCTGCATTGCCGTCCAGCACTTCGGAAATCGAATAAATTTTCCTATGAATTATCTTGATTGAAGCACCCGGCGCTTCCTGTGAGACCCGTTCCATTATGGCTGGCAGGAGTACAGCCTCACCATAATCAAGCGTACAAATTGTGAGTTCCCCCTTGAATTCCGCCGGCTCGAATTCCTGAGTTTCAAACGTACTTTCAATTTCGCTGAGTATCGATTTAACACTTTTTACAAGAGTTTCCCCTCTTGGAGTGCGTTGATAACCCTTTGAAACTCTTACAATAAGTGGATCATCGAACATATCTCTCAGCCTGGCAAGAGCACGACTGGTGGCTGACTGACTGATGTTCAGGCGTTTTGCAGATCTGGAGATATGTAGCTCCTCAAGGATCACATCGAGCGCAATTAGAAGGTTCAAATCAAAATTCTTACTATCCATTTTACGCATAGTTATTATCCACTTTATGCCATCGACACATAACTTACACATTTATACGATCTGCGCGAATCGATTTTTTGTACGCCTAATTCGATTTAACCGCGCAAGTAATCCGGTGCGGGAGTTTGAATCTTGGCGAGGGGCTAACAAAATGGCATTGGATGTAGGCAAACTGCTTGCTGATTTAAATTCAGCAGACGAAGCGATTTTTTCCTTGGTTTCGCAAAAAGGCGAAATCGATTTTGATGACCTCAAAAACCTGGATGTAAAACTTCAATACGCATTTGACTCTTTGTTATCGGCAGAATTGTCGAGCCCCGAACAAAAATTAAAACGCGTAGAATACCTGCTCGAACAAATAAACAGGAACGCTGACGGTTGCAGCTTTATGCAAAAACTGACTGAAGCAGTAATGAAAGATTTCCTGTCGTTTTCTGAAACAACGTTAAGGAAGCAAACAACAGAGCAATATGATTGTGGTGAGCGAGAAACAGAACGTTTCTTTTCAATTGGATCACAATAAACCAGAATTCGGGGTTTCGGGTTTACTGAATAACCAGTGAAGTCTGCCACAAATGATCGTGGCGATGCCTCTCCACCTTAAACAATAATCTAGTGATCAGATTATGAAGAGTGTGGATAGAATATGTCTGAGAACCCTGAATTAAACAGAATACAAACCAAAGTTATTCAACTGATATCCAAAGGTTATTCTGAAGAACAAATTGGTGAAAAACTCGAAATTAGCACCATGACCGTAAGAATTATAATTGATACGGTCTTAAAGAAATTGGGCTGTAAACATACCGCAGAAATCGTTTCAAAATACCGATTTTAGATGGATTTTCGAAACTGCGTTGCATTAAAGAGCACTGCTTAACGCGAAAACCATTATCGGTTTATTCCGAAACTGGCATTATTATGCTCTGCTCCCCTTCAGTCTGCCGTCGCCACAGATCAGCATATAATCCACCTTTGGTTAGAAGCTCTACGTGACTGCCTTGTTCAACGATTCCACTATCTTCCATCACAATTATGCGGTCCATGCCCTTAAGCGTGGAAAGACGGTGTGCAATGATGAACACCGTTTTGTCTTTCATGAATGAAACCAGATTATTCTGGATGGCTTGCTCCACCTTTGAGTCCAGTTGGCTACTTGCCTCGTCCAGAATCATGATAGGTGCATTTCGGAAGAAGGCTCTGGCAAGTGCAATCCGTTGACGTTGCCCTCCGGAAAGTTTCACACCACGCTCACCCACCTGCGCTTCATAGCCCGTCCGTCCATCTTCATCCTGCAAATCCAAGATAAATTCGTGCGCCAAAGCCATCTTGGCCGCATTAATAACAGCACCCTCATCAATGTCTTTCGCCCCAAAAGCGATGTTTTCGAAAACAGATCGATGAAACAATTGAGTGTCCTGTTGCACAAGTCCGAATTTTGACCTCAGGCTATCCTGTTTAACCTTTCTGATATCCTGACCGTCTATTTCGATCTTCCCGTCCTTGGGATCAAAAAACCGCATCATGAGATTGATCAGAGTGGTCTTGCCGCTCCCGGAAGGTCCCACAATCCCGATTTTCTCTCCTGCTTTCACATGAAGTGTAAAATCGCTCAAGACGTTCTGGGGTTTGTCGTAGTCAAAGGAAACATCGTGAAATGACACGTGGCCACCTTTGAATTCGAGTTCCTTTGCATTCGGATCATCAACGATACCATGAGGCTTAGCAACAAGGTGCATGGTGTTTTGGGTTACACCCACATTGCGGAAAAAACCGTTCAGATTTCCCAGCAAGCGATTGGACAGCAAATGAAGTCTGAGCGTCAATGCCATCGTAAAGGCTACCCCTCCCAGTGTCATAGCTTCCGAAAGCCATAAATCTACGGAAATCCAAGCAATGATAGATATGAAGATGCCATTCGTAACCGTGAGCGATACCCTCATCATGGTCAATGCGCGGGTGAATTTGAAGATCGCCTTCTGATGAAACTTAGACGCCTGTAAAACCCAGTCATCTTGAAGGGCTTCACCATTGTAGAGTTTTACCGTTTGAATATTAGAGTAACTGTCTACCATCCGGCCGGTAACACCAGAACCGGTTTCAGCGGTCTCTCTTGCATGCTCTCTCACCAACGGAACGAAATGTCGTGCGATGATGAAAAAGATTACCATCCATACCCCAATCACAAGACCAAGCTGCCAATCCAGTGCGAATAGGAGGCCCGCGGTTGTGAATGCATAGATCACCACAAACCATATGACCTGTAACAAGGAGATCATCATGTCTCCGGTAGCCATGCCGGACTGGAAGACTTTCTGGCTGATACGGCCTGCCAGATCATTATGGAAAAACGAGAGCGATTGCCCCACCACATGTTTATGGCTCTGCCAGCGCATCATCACAAAGAAACCGGGAACGATAACCTGTTCTTCAATTAACGCGCCAAACGTAACAATACAGGCACGCAGAACCGCTACCACGAGCAACATAAATAAGAGGGTAGAGCCATGCTCCGTGATCAAACCGTCCCAACCCAATTGCTTGTCACCGCTAGCATCAAACTCCGTCAGGACATCAACCAGCTGACCCACATATGAAAAGACCGTTGCTTCCACGATTGCATTGGCGAAACCATAAAGAAGAAGGGCCACAAAAGCCCATTTCACCTGCCCCACATAATACCAGACATACTTGAGCAGTGTGTTCGGTGGCTCATAGTCTGATCGCGATTTGAAAGGATCGATCCAGCTTTCGAACAACCGGAAAACCGGATCAAACACTTTCATAATCATTCAGCAGCCTGTGTACTTTCTTCCTCTTCCAGGTCTTGCGTTGGAAGGAAACCACCCGATTGCCTTGACCACAGGTCAGCGTAAATCCCACCCTGCTCGACCAGTTCGTCGTGTGTACCAGCTTCCACAATACGTCCCGTATCCATAACCACCAGTCGATCAAGCTCGGCAATTGTGGAAAGCCTGTGTGCAATCGCAATCACGGTTTTACCCTTCATAAGGTCAAACAGACTTTCCTGAATTGCAGCTTCCACCTCGGAATCAAGCGCAGATGTGGCCTCATCCAAAACAAGAATTGGTGCATCTTTCAGGAATATGCGGGCAATTGCAATCCTCTGGCGTTGACCGCCGGAAAGTTTAACCCCACGCTCACCTACCTGGGCATCAAGCCCAGTGTTTCCTTCGTTATCCACCAGATCCTGAATGAAGTCCCAGGCATTAGCCCGCTTGGCGGCTTCAACAACCTCGGCATCAGTTGCATGCGGTCTTGAATAGGCAATGTTTTCACGGATAGAGCGGTGCAACAGTGAAGTATCCTGGGTCACCATGCCGATGTTTTCACGCAGGGAATCCTGTGTGACATCTGCTATGTTCACATCACCGATTTTAACAGCACCACCCTCCACATCATAAAAGCGTAGCAAAATGTTAGTAAGCGTCGTTTTACCTGCACCGGAGCGTCCAACCAGACCAATCTTCTGACCTGGTTGGATTTCCAGAGAAAGGTTTTCCATCACATTCCCATCACCACCATAGGTAAAGTGAATGTTCTCGAAATGGATGGGCTTGCCTTCAGCACCAAGCTTCACTGCATCGGGTCTGTCTTTAACCGCATGAGCCTTCGACATCATGTTCATGCCGTCCTGAACCACACCAAGCGATTCAAACAGTCTGGCCAGTTCCCACATGATCCAGTGCGCCATACCGTTCATTCGCAAAACCAGTCCCATGGCCACAGCCACACCACCCACTGTTGAAGTTTCGGTCATCCAAAGCCAGATACCCACACCACCTGCACCAACAAGCAACAGGCCATTCAGAATTTGAACGGTGAGTTCAAAACTTGTCGACAGTCGCATTTGCGGATGCACTGTATGTAGAAACTCGTCCATCGCATCACGCGCATATTTTTCTTCGCGATCAGCGTGCGCAAACAGTTTAACCGTTCCAATATTTGTGTAACTGTCCACAACCCGACCGGTCATCAGTGATCTTGCATCCGCCTGGAGTTTAGAGATCTCCGCCATCTTCGGTAGGTAATATTTAAGCATCGCGAAATATGCCAACAACCATGCCACGAATGGCAGAGCAAGTGTCCAATGAAACGATGCGACCAATAGCATGGCACCGAGGAAGTAAACAGACACAAACACCATCACGTTTAGAACGGTGATTACTGCATCCCGTACCGCCAAAGAGGTTTGCATAACCTTTGTGGCAACACGGCCGGCAAACTCATCGGCAAAGAATCCCATGGATTGGCGAAGCAGATAGGTATGCATCTGCCAGCGCATGATCATGCCGAAGTTCCCGAGGATAGACTGGTGCACATATAATGAGTTGATCAGTCCCACGCCTGGAATAATCACCAGCGCAACTGCGATCATAAGACCAAGCTTGAAACCTTCTTCTTCGAGAAAAGTTTCGCGATCTGCAGCACTTAACCAGTCCACAATATTGCCCATGAAGCCAAAGAGACTGACCTCAACGGCTGACAGAACAGCAATGGATAGGGTCATTAGGAGCAGGATTTTCCAGACCCGACGACAATAATGCCAAAAGAATTTCCACAGTGTTCCGGGAGGTTGCTCCGGTGCATCACTGGGATAAGGGTTTATGAGGCTTTCGAAATAGGAGTACATAATTCAATCCAACAAGATTTATTAGTTTGCCGACGAAAAAACAGATTTTGGGGGATTTCGACGGATGGAACCGACAGGTTTTGGCTAGAGAAGCCCACCTTGAAATGCCGATCCGGCATACGAAGGCATGCATTTGTTGAATGTAATACACATATATATGCCTCCTTTTGTTGGTGTTGGTCGTGACAATGTGAACTTATTTGCCCTAAATTGCAACACTCCAGATTCTAAAGTTTCCACAACACTTCAATTGTTGCATCCAGGACACAACCACTCAAACGCTCATGCCTGATTTAGTATTGTTTCAGCCAGATATTCCCGGAAACACCGGTACGCTTCTCAGATTTGGGGCGTGCATGGGGATTTCAGTCCACATCATAGAGCCGGCAGGGTTCCGCCTCGATGAAAAGGCGTTTCGGCGAGCCGGGATGGATTACCTGGATCAAGCGACGATGCAAAAACATCTGAATTGGCGAGCTTTTGAAGAATGGCGGACTGAACAATCGCGACGTTTAATCCTACTCACAACACGATCAAACGAGCCGTACACTGAGTTTCAGTTTAGAGAAAATGACTTGATCATGCTCGGCCGGGAGAGTTCTGGTGCTCCAGAATATGTGCATAACGCGGTTGACCACAGGTTGACTATTGAAATGGCTGAGGGTGCAAGATCACTGAACATGGCGCTTTCAGGGGCCATGGTTATGGGAGAAGCGCTGAGGCAAACGGGACAATAGCGCTTCTATCTATATTCTGCTGCTGTACTTAAGATAGCCTTCAACCGATCTATGTTTCCGATTTCATTCGCCATCAACAACACAAGGCGGGCATTGAGAGCATGACTTTCCGCTTCATCCAATCCGTTGTGAAGCTCCAGAAGCAGGTTGTAAAACTCATCCCCAGTCGGCCCCAAACCATCTTCTTTCATTGATTCTGCCATGATCAAGCCACCTCTTTGAATTTCGCTTCTGAAAAAATTGGCGCTAGCGCCGAAATGATATCTTCCGGCTTGGGATCTTCAAATACAGCTAACACATGTCCATCAGGACGCAACAGATACGCTGTGCCATCTCCGTAGCGTTCCAAAGCCAAACCTTTAGGATCATCATAAACAGGGTGTTCCCTCCCCCCAGAGCCACCAATTCCGATCCTTTCAACACCATTCACTTCTGGCAAAGTCACATTGCCAAACCCAACCAGTTTCAAACCACCCTGAAGGATCGAAACTAACCAAGTATCCTGTTCATTCATGCTAACAGGTGAATCTGTAATTGCATCGCCGGCTTGCACACTCGATTCCCCGATCAAACTGTCAGTTTGCAACCCTACCCCAGCTAGCGAGCATGGTGTAGACAGCCTACCCGAGTTGATCAGCTTCCGGGCAAAAGGCAGATCCTTTGAAAGCTTTAAAACTTCATTCCTGAAAATTTGTTCTACCGGAGATTTCGGGGTCATAAAATTCGTTGCGCGGGAAGAATGAAGAATGTTCTCTTCCGAACCATGCACCCGCTCATCATTGTATGTATCGGGCAACGTGTCACTGGCTTCACCGTTTAGAACCATCGCAAGCTTCCAGCAAAGATTATCCACGTCCTGTATTCCACCATTGCCGCCTCGCGCACCAAAGGGTGAAACCACATGCGCGCTATCGCCTACGAAAATCACCCGGTTGTGCACGAACCGATCCAGTTTAGCACAGCGGAATTTATAGACGCTCATCCAGTCGAGCTTGAAGGGTTTATCTCCGACCATGGCCTTGATTCTCGGAAAAACCTTTTCCTCGGTCGCTTCAGTTTTGGGATCCGTTTCCGGCCCCAATTGCAGATCAATTCGATAAATATTGTCTGGCTGTTTGTGCAACAAAGCGGACTGCCCTGGATGAAAATCCGGCTCGAACCAGAACCACCTTTCTGCCGTTTCCGTTTCAAACGGTGACTGCTCCATTTCCACATCAGCGATCAGAAAATGCTCTTCAAAGCTTTGTCCCTCAAATGGCAATTCCATGCGTGTCCGTGTAGCCGAACCGGCACCATCACAGGCCAGAACGTATTCAGCCTTGATCTCATACTCCCCATCCGGCGTTTGAATCAAAAGCACAACATGGTCACCTAAGTCATTATGATTAATAACTTTATTCTTAAATCTGAGATCAATCAGGTCAGAAAAGTCGCGCGCCCGCTCAACTAGATACTGTTCCACATAATATTGCTGGAGATTTACAAAGGCCGGATATTTGTGTCCCTCTTCAGGCAACAAATCAAAGTTATAGACTTCCGAACCGCCGTGAAAAAGTCGCCCTGTTTTCCAGGTCACGCCTTTCTCCAGCATCCTGTCTCCCACACCAAGACGATCAAAAATTTCAAGCGTTCTTTTCGCCCAACAGATGGCACGAGACCCGACGGAGACCACATTGTTGTCATCAAGCACAACGCTTGTAATTCCCTTTGTTGCAAGATCAATTGCAGCGGCCAGCCCGATCGGCCCCGCCCCGATTATAGCAACCGGATAAATGGCTTTAGCTTCACCACCGCCACCCAATTCGGGAGGTGTTATCACTTCAAACGGTTGGTAATCGTATTGCGGCATCAGCCTGCTCCAAGAAGATTTCTAGCCCTGTAGCGCTTCCCACATTTCGATGTCACGTTGCGCTGTCCAGATCCTTGGGTGTTCTATTCCTCTTGCCTCATCATAGGCGCGGGAAACATTAAACGGGAGACAATGTTCGTAAATTGCATAGTCGCTGAATTTCGGATCGCAGGCTTCACGAACCGCATCCCATGCTTCTTTCAGTGACCCATTTCGTGCAGCTACTTTTGCTGCTGGTCTGTAGGTGCTTTCCACAAAATCGCGTGTGCTTTCGATAGCGGCATTCACCATCTCCTTGCCCACAAGTGCATCCCCTCGGCCAGGTGCAATTGCATCCACATCGAACCACTTGATTGCGTCAAGCGTATCACCCCAATCATTGAAATATCCGTCACCACAATAGCAGGCAGAATGATATTCCACGATGTCTCCAGTAAACATCACATTCTCATCAGCCACGTGGATCACCGCATCGCCAGCCGTATGAGCGCGGCCCACATGCATGATATCAACGCGCCTGTTTCCCAAATAAACAGTCATCGCTTCACTGAAGGTTGTTGTGGGCCACGTCAGTCCAGGAATACTCTCATGCCCTTCGAAAAGGCGGGGGAAACGTTGAAACTCGGAATCCCAATCTTCTTGACCGCGCTCAGCAACCATGCCGCGTGCCATATCAGACATAATTATCTGATCAGCACCATAGGCTGATGCACCCAAAACGCGTACTGCGTGGTAATGTGTCAAAACCACATGAGATATGGGTTTGTCAGTGACTTCACGCACTTTTTCTATAACCTTGCCAGCAAGGCGTGGTGTGGCCTGCGCTTCCACGATCATGACACTGTCATCACCAATGATCACACCGGAATTCGGGTCTCCCTCTGCAGTGAAGGCCCATAGATCCTTGCCCACCTCTTCAAAAGTGATTTTCTTTTCCGCCATATCGCCTTGGGAGGCAAACGCTTTAGCCATGATATTCTTCCACTGTTTGTTCTATTGCGCCGAATATTGATTTTCCGGTTTCATCTTTCATTTCAATCCGTACGGTGTCACCAAATTTCATAAAGGGTGTAGAAGGTTTCCCGTTGCGGATGGTTTCGACGGTGCGCATTTCTGCAATGCAGGAATAACCAACACCACCCTCTGAAATGGATTTACCCGGACCGCCATCAAGTTTGTTGGACACTGTCCCTGATCCGACAATTGTACCGGCACAAAGGGGTCTGGTCTTTGCGGCATGCGCTATCAGCGTAGGAAAATCAAATGTCATATCAATTCCGCCATTGGCGCGTCCAAAAGGTTCATCTTTATAATCCACACTAAGTGGCAAATGCAGCTTACCGTCCCGCCACGCATCTCCCAGCTCCTCCAGTGTTACAGCAACTGGGGAAAAGGCAGATGATGGTTTTGAATTAAAAAATCCAAACCCTTTACCGAGTTCAGGTGGAATTAGTCGTCTTAAAGACACATCATTCGCAAGCATAACCAGGCGGATGGCAGCCTCTGCCTGTTCTTTTGAGGCAGCCATTGGCACATCATCAACGATAACTGCAATCTCGCCCTCCATATCAATGCCATAGCCCTCATCAGCAAGCATTATGGGATCTCGAGGTGCCAAAAAAGAGTCAGAACCACCCTGATAAATCAATGGCTCCTGCCAAAAACTTTCAGGTAGCTCTTGATCACGCGACTGTCGAAGTAGTTCCACATGATTGACATAGGCTGAACAATCAGCCCATTGAAATGCCCGTGGCAGGGGTGACATTGCCTGGTGCTCATGAAACCGTTGAATGGGCTGACTGCCAGTTTCGAGCCCTTCGGCTACTCTTGCTAGACGCGGAGCCACTTGTTCCCAATTATCCAGCGCAGCTTGCATGGTTGATGCAATATGCCCAACTGTGGTGCACTGTGTGAGATCATTTGAGACAACAACGAGAACCCCGTCTCGAGTACCGTTTTTAAGGGTGGCGAGTTTCATTAATTTTCCTGCTTTTGCAAATCTGGTTACATTTGTAACCATATTATTTGTAACTAAAAAGTGTGATTGTGACTGTATAGCAAGTAGGCTTAGTCAGCGGTAGGCAATCGACGCATTGTAAATTCAATAATGTCATCTTCCAACACTCGCCAACTCTCAACTTCAGACCAGTAAGCTTGTTTGGGATATTTCTTCAAAAATGCCTTGGCATAGGCTCTGGCCTCTTCCCGGGGAAGCGTGAGAGTCTCGCGTTTCCACCCAGTTTGAGAACGCAAAAGCTTTCCCATTTCCCGTCTTCTATCTGCCCAGCTTTTGTTGGAATTTCTTGCGCGCTCAACCGCATCGTAGGCTTGTTTTGCCTTTGAGATGGAAACATCCCTTTTTTTGCTATGATTATCTGCCATTTCGGGCCTCATAGAACATTCTGATTTATTGTTGATTGGCATCAAGGATAAGTCAAGTTCATCTCAATACTAAGTTGCAAACCAATGTAAAATATGGGCAAATCGCTCAGATCAAACAAACGGACACATAATGAATAACCGAAAGCATACCCCACCGCCGCCCGGATACCCTGCCGATATCGAATCGAAAAAGGAAACCGCTCGTAAGTGGTTTGAGCACCTCAGAGACATGATTTGCGAGAGTTTTGAAGGGCTCGAAGAAAAACATATCGGTCCATTATCAGAATTACCTGCGGGAAAATTTTCACGCACTCCCTGGCAAAGAGATGATGGAAAAGGCGGCGGCGGCACCATGTCAATGATGACAGGTCGCGTCTTCGAAAAGGTTGGCGTCCACACATCCACAGTTTTTGGCGAATTCTCCGAAGAATTCAGAAAACAGATACCTGGAGCAGCTGAAGACCCTAGGTTTTGGGCGTCTGGCATTTCCCTAATTGCTCACCCGCAAAATCCTAACGTTCCTGCTGTTCACATGAACACCAGAATGGTTGTTACAACCAGCCAATGGTTTGGTGGAGGAGCAGATTTAACCCCGGTTTTGGATGCACGCCGGACCCAGGAAGATGAAGACACCCAAATCTTTCACAAGGCCATGAAATTTGCCTGTGAGCGCCACAAAGTAGCAGATTATGAGAATTATAAAGAGTGGTGTGACGAATACTTCTTCCTGCCTCATCGAAATGAAATGCGGGGGATTGGTGGCATATTTTACGATTATCTGCGTACTGATGAGGAAGCAGGCGGTTGGGATGCAGACTTTGCCTTCACCCAGGATGTGGGCCGAGCTTTCAATGTGGTGTATCCCGCACTCGTGGAAAAGAATTGCAACAAGATCTGGACCGATGAACAACGTGATGAACAGCTAATTCGCCGTGGCCGGTATGTGGAATTCAATCTACTTTATGATCGTGGAACCATCTTTGGACTTAAGACAGGGGGCAATGTGGATTCCATTCTCTCATCCATGCCACCAGCGGTGAAATGGCCTTGATCCATTGCAACACAAAATTCGCTAATCCTAAGTACAGAAAAACCGGGAGTGACAACTCCCGGATTTGGCAAGATCCCGCTTTGAAACTATGCAGCCAAATGACCAATCAATAGCGACTATTGCCTCAACACTACAGATTCAGCAGTTCTTCTTTACTAAGACTGAAATTACTTTCTACCCAGGCAATCTCAAGAGTTTTCAACTTTTCGCCCATGTCCGGTCCTGGTGACACATCTTTTTCGATAAGATCTTGTCCCTTCACCGGAAAAACAGGTTTCTCCCAAACCTTAGCATGATTGACAAGAACCTGCATGGCGTCAGCACCTTTCTCATCTTCACGATTAAGAAGATGGACGGTCTCAAGGCGCATTGAATCTACAAATCCCTGCGGAGAACCTTGATACAACAGCTTATCCAATTCCTCCGTTGTAGTATCAGGCTTTGGCGCCGGATTGTCGGCCCAATCCACCATGCGTTCAATTTCAGCGTTTGAAAACGTCATCCGCTTGCCCATGGTGTTCATGGTTTCCACATCTGGACGAACCATACCCATAATCCGGAAAAGCGGGTCGGCCGGCAGGTCATTTTCCTGTTCATAACGAAGTAGGCCAGGAATTGCATCCGTTCCCCATTTGTGAGTTTCAGGAATAACACCGCCAAGAATTCCAGTCGTACGCATCCAAAGAATTGCACGTCCGGGATCAGGTGCTCTGAGCAGCTGTTTCAACTCAGACCAAACCCGCTCCATAGATAATCCACTAAGAAGCATCTTATTGGCAGCACAAGCCTTCAAACCAGCCGCATCCGGCCTACCACTGCCATACCAGGCAAAAAACCTGAAAAACCGCAAAATTCTGAGACTATCCTCTTTGATGCGTTGTACCGGATCGCCAATAAAGCGGACATTTTTCTCTTCCACATCACCAATGCCGCCCAACGGGTCGAAGATCCTGCCATCCCGGTCACAATACAAGGCATTCATGGTCAGGTCTCGCCGGTTTGCATCAGCCAGCCAGTCCGTACCGAACTTAACGACAGCATGTCTACCATCGGTTTCCACATCCTCCCGTAATGTGGTCACCTCAAAAGTGTTGCCATCTATAACCGCCGTGACTGTTCCATGATCAAGACCAGTGGGAACCGCTTTCTCTCCGGCCGCTTCCAATCTGTGAACAACATCGCCCGGGAGAACTGTGGTACACACATCCACGTCACTCGAACCAATTCCCATAAGCGCGTTTCGAACAGCACCTCCGGCAACCATCGCCTCACCGTTATCCGCACAGAGTATATCGAAGAGTTTTTGCAGAGCAGCATCCTTCAGCCAATCTTCAGTTATTGTAATATTTTCCAACGGCTTCATTCAGCAAATACCCTGTCATAGAGAACGCGTATCATTCCAGCTGTAACACCCCATATGTAATGATCCTCAAAAGGCATTTCATAATAGTGACGCTTTCGCCCCTGGAAGACACGACCTGCAACCACATGATTATCAGTGTTCATCAAAAAATTAAGAGGAACCTCAAACATATAATCAACTTCATCGCGGTTAATCTCAAACTCTGCTCCGTCTCTCACAAATCCGATGATTGGCGAGATACGAAAACCTGATCCAGAATGATAAACTGGCAATCTACCAACCACTTCCACCTCATTGATATCAAGGCCTATTTCTTCCCAAGCTTCCCGCAATGCAGCTGCTTCAGGTGAAGCATCTGTTGCATCAATACGTCCACCGGGAAAGGCAACCTGACCGGAGTGACTGCTCAGATTTTCAGATCGCTTGGTGAGGATCACATGTGCCTCACCCTGGCGTTCAATCATGCCAATTAGAACAGCGGATTCTTTCTGGGCATTGGCAACAATTCCGTCCTTCATATCAGGATTCAAATAATAATCGCCGTCATGCTCATGGGCTTCATATTGCAAACGCAATTGAATGAGCTCCTGGACATCCTTCAAAGTGTAAGTCAACGTCATGCGCTAAGGCGTGCCAATTCATCTGCGGGCATGATTGGAAATGTCACACCATTACTACGAACGGCAAACATCATCTTTCCATCAACCTCCATCTCACTACCCTGGGAAATGAGTTCATACATTACTGGACGAGCTAGTAACGCTTCCAGCTTGCCTCTAACAAGAATATAGGGTTTCACACCATCATTTTCCTCAACTGTAACAAATCTCAGCGGATTCTCAGGCCCTGCTTCTACGATATCATCTGTGTTGGTTCTGAAAGTTAGAACAGGTTCGCCATTTTCCTGATGCGCATTCATTTCAACGGCGACAAAATGAACATCCTCAACACGAATACCAACGAGTTCGACAGGTGTAACAAGATAGGTCTTCCCGTCTTCATCCTTACGCAGAACAGTAGAAAACAGTTTCACCAGGGAATGGCGTCCGATCGGTGTTCCCATATAAAACCATGTGCCGTCGCTGCGGATTTCCATGTCGATATCACCGCAAAACTCCGGGTGCCATTTCTCCACCGGAGGTAATCCCTTGCTCATACCACCTGCCCTTGCAATCAGGGCTTCTAACCCACGCAGTCCTTTCGCAATCGGATCGTCATCAAGATTGGTCATAATCGTTCATTCACCTGATTATCAATTTTCAGTGTCTAATCCAGAATGTGCCTTGAGTTAACACATTCTCCTACTACCATGTAAAAGACATAGTCCTATATGTAAAAGACCATGTCTTAGTAAATTTCATTTGAGCCTATTGCGGAGCCATGTTTTATGAGTGCAGTTGATAAAAATCTATCGAAATCCCAAGAAAAACAAGTCATTAAACTAGCTGAGAACGCGGTCAAGGATATCAAAAACATTCGCACCAATGTGGGTGTGGTCATTTTCGGGCAGGAATCAGTTGTGGACAACACATTGGTTACTATTCTGTCAGGTGGTCACGCATTGCTGGTAGGTTTGCCCGGTTTGGCAAAAACCAAACTCGTTGAAACATTAGGTACAGTTCTCGGCCTTGATGATAGCCGGATCCAATTTACACCGGATTTGATGCCGTCAGATATTTTAGGGTCAGAGATTTTGCATCAGGATGACAAGGGCAAACGGTCTTTCAAATTCGAAAAAGGACCGGTATTCGCACAACTTCTTATGGCCGATGAGATCAACAGGGCAAGCCCCAGAACGCAGGCGGCATTGCTTCAGTCCATGCAGGAGTATCACGTGACGATCGCAGGTAAGCGCTATGACTTGCCCGCTCCATTTCATGTGTTGGCCACCCAGAACCCACTTGAGCAGGAAGGAACCTATCCTTTGCCGGAAGCGCAGCTCGACCGCTTCCTCATGCAAGTGGATGTGCACTACCCTGATCTGGACGCAGAGCGCAGAATTCTCTTTGAAACCACAGGCACAAGCGAAAAATCAGCCTCTCCGGCAATTGATGCTTCCCGATTGATTGAACTTCAGGAGCTGGTTCGTCGCATTCCAGTAGGTGAAAGTGTCGTGGACGCAATTCTTGAACTGGTGAGATCCGCACGGCCCGGAAGCGGTGCGCATGAAATCACCGAATACATCTCTTGGGGGCCAGGACCTCGAGCATCGCAAGCGCTTATGTTGACTGTTAGAGCTCGGGCATTGCTTGATGGTCGCCTGGCACCATCAGTAGATGATGTGCTGGCACTTGCAGAACCCATTCTTCAACATCGTATGCAGCTTTCATTCGCCGCAAGAGCTGACAATGTCACCATCCGTGATTGTATCTCTACGTTGAAAGGTCGTATCGGCTGATGGCGCCCATTGGAGCCATAGCGAAAAGAGAAACCGGTCGAGATACAATCGAGCGGTCACGTGCTCGTGCAAGCCTCGTGCCTGACCTGCTGGTAGAGGCAAAACGGGTGGCCAATTCTGTTTTCTCCGGCTGGCATGGAAGGCGCAAAAGAGGTATCGGCGAGAACTTCTGGCAGTTCCGCCCATATGTGCCCGGTGAAAGCATGTCAAAGATCGATTGGCGCCGCTCAGCACGTGATGAAGCCCATATTTATGTACAAGACAAGGAGTGGCAGGCCACACACACCGTATGGCTCTGGGTAGACGAGTCTCCATCAATGCTTTTCAAATCAGAATTGGGAACTGTTCCCAAGCAGTCTCGCGCATTGGTCCTTGCATTTGCCATGGCGGAATTACTTGCTCGCAGCGGTGAACGCGTAGGCTGGCTTGGACTTACTAAGCCGATCCTGAGCAGGAACGCAGCAGAGAAGTTGGCTGAAGCACTTAATCCTGGCGGAGCCGCAAACCGAATTTCCCTACAGATCCGGATCTTAGGCTCTCATAGTGATCTAATACTTGTTTAGCGATTTTCTGGATCCAATAGAAACCAATAATGATAACCTGCAAGGCTTGTTTCGGCGCGGAGCAAAAGGTCATGTGGTTCAGATCATTGATCCGGTTGAAGAAGTGTTTCCCTTATTCGGGCCGAGTTGAATTCAGCGATCCAGAGACTGGCTCCAAGTTCACAGTGGGCAACGCCGAAGGTCTCAAAGGTGCTTACGAGCAAGAGATCACCGTGCGAACCTCCGCCATGCGGGAGGCAACGAATGGTCTTGGGATGGAGTTTCACAAGGCATCACACGGATCGCCTGGCTTCCGAAGCTCTTCTCCAGCTCCATACACATTTGGGCAAAAGGGGGTAGCTGAATGTTTGGACTTCCGTTAGCGTTTACTTCTCCCTGGCTCCTGCTGGCTCTGGTTTCGCTGCCCGCGATTTGGTGGCTATGCTGCGTTTGACACCACCGCGGCCTCAGGAAGAAATCTTTCCGCCCACCCGCATTCTCGCTCGGCTACAGGAGAAAGAAGAAACCCCGGCACAAAGCCCTTGGTGGCTCACTCTTGCTCAGGCTTATTGATGGCGGCCTTTGTGATTATTGCCATGGCAGGACCAATTTTAAATCCTGATGAATCTACACTTAGTCCGGTGACGGCCCGGTTATGATTGTCATGGATGATGGTTGGGCGTCTGCAACAGAATGGGAAAATCGCCGTTCGACCGCACTTGTCCATCGTAAACGAAGCACGTGAATCCGGCCGCACTATCATCCTGGAAAGCACGACCGGCCGCAAAACCTGGACAGGGCAACCTATCTCAGCTGAAGATGCAAGTGGATTATTGCAGGCAGCCGAAAGCAGGCCACTTGATCCAAATCATGAAGAAACGGGCAAGCGTATTGCTGGACACCATCAACAACACCAATCCAGGTCAGGTCAGCTGGTTGTCGGACGGCCTTGCGCGCGAAGGCACAAACTCCCTTGTGAATACACTCGAGCAATGCAGTCCCGAACAAGTCAATCTATCGCGGTGAAAATAGAAAATCTAATGGCAATAGAGGCTATCCGTAACGAACCTTCCAGCTTATTTGGGACTGTAATTCGTGCTGAAGGTACTGCCGCTCGTGATGTATCCGTAATTGCCAAAGATAATAAAGGTCTTGTTCTTGGCTCGCGCCAGCACACGCTTTGATTCTGGCAGCAAACGTGCCGAATTTTCGCTTTTGAACAACCGGTTGAACTCAGAAACCAGATTATCAGATTGGAAATCGATTCCAGTAAGAATGCAGCAGCGGTTCAGTTGCTGGATGAAAACAACCGTCGTCGCCTCGTAGGTTTGATTTCCGGTGAGAAATACGATCTCTCTCAACCGCTATCTTTCGCCGTTATACTATATTTCGAAGGCTCTGGAACCTTTCTCGGATTTGCGCCGGGCAGATGATGCCAATGCAGCCGTTGCCATACCCTGAGTTGATCGAACAGGGCGTTTCGGCAATTGCATCTGGCGGATGTGGGTGTGTTGCTGGATGAGTCCGAGGAAAAATTGGATGAATGGGTTCGCAAAGGCGGTCTGTTGGTTCGCTTTGCCGGGCCAAGGCTGGCAGCTTCACCCACCGGTGACCTACTTCCAGTGGATATCCGCCCGGGTGATAGAAGTCTGGGTGGTGCGCTGTCGTGGGAAACACCTAAACCACTTGCTCCATTTGAACGCAAGCAGCCCGTTTTTCGGCATAGAAGCTGCACGAGATGTACTTATCAAGAAGCAACTTTTAGCCTTGCAGGAAGCAAAGCTAGAGGAGAAGACCTGGGCCACACTTGAAGATGGAACCCCATTGGTGACCGCCGAGCAACGCGATGCGGGCTGGATCGTACTTTTCCACGTGGGTTCAGATGCGGAATGGTCCAATCTGCCCCTTTCTGGAACATTTGTTGAAATGCTTCGCCGAACCATCAATTTGTCCAGATCGCAGGCAACAGCTGGTTCTGGCACAACAGAAATCACACTTACCTCCATTGCGTGTTTTGGATGGAGAAGGGGCAATTTGTTCCACCGGATGTTTCTGTTAAACCCCTTGTAATATCAACAGAAAATCTACCTGAAGTATTTCTTCCGAGAATCCTCCCGGTTTTTATGGTACAGAGGATGGGTTCGCTGCTCTCAACTTAATTGAATCGGAAACAGAATTGTTGCCTCTGGAATCAGAAACAATCACCAGCGATTTCGAACAACAAAGCTATCTGACCGGCTCACGTTTTGAATTCAAAATCTGGCTATTGTTGGCAGCAGCCATACTATGCTATTGCTGGATTGCCTGGCGGTTCTTTGGATGTCAGGTTCGCTAAGAATACGAAACAACTCTTATGAATTCAACTGCATCCATCTGCGGCGAGCACTTTTTGCTGCTCTAATCCTTGTCACTAATTTCTGACAGCGCATTTGCACAGGAAAGGGAGCGAGATTAGACTTCTCTCCTGCGCTTGAAACACGCCTGGCTTATGTGATCACCGGTGTGGATGATGTGGATCGCATCAGTGAAGCAGGTATGCGCGGCCTGACACAATTTATTGGCAGCCGTACAGCTCTCGAACCAGGCGACCCGATCGGACTGGATGTGGAAGTTGATGAACTCTCTTTTTATTCATTTATTTACTGGCCCATAGACCCACGAGCAGAACCACCTTCACCACAAACCATGGCAAGAGTGGATAGATTTATGAAGGAAGGTGGCAGTATTCTTTTCGATACCCGTGACCAGATTTCAGGAATTCTTGGTGGGACCTCGTCCTCTCCCGCAGCTCAAGCGCTTCAACGCATGCTTTCCACGCTTGGACATTCCTCCGTTGGAACCGGTGCCTTCAGACCACGTTCTGACCAAATCTTTTTATCTGCTTGACAATTTCCCCGGCAGATATTCGGGGGGTGATTTGTGGGTTGAAGCTACACAAAGCAATGACCCAACCGAAGGACGCCCGGCTCGTGCGGGCGATGGCGTCTCATCCATACTGATTACAAGCAACGATATGGCCGGGGCATGGGCTGTAGATAACACGCTAAGACCAATTTTGCCCACTGTGCCTCCAGATCCTGCGCAACGCAATTATGCATTCCGATCTGGTGTAAATCTTATGATGTATGCGCTCACAGGAAACTACAAAGCAGATCAGGTTCATCTACCAGCACTTCTAGAACGCCTGGGTCAATAGGATTGTAATTCGATGGAAAATCTAAATTTAGCATTCTCTCCAGAATTACCACTTTGGCTCGTTGTTTCCTTGAGCGCTCTAATTGCGGCATTCTGCATTTATGGCATCTACAAACAATTGAGAGGAAGTTTCATACGTGCAACAGCAGGCGCATTGATTTGCCTGTCATTGTTTAATCCCGCCATTCTTCAGGAAGACCGCACACCTCTTAAAACAGTCATTCCTTTAGTAATCGATGAAACCACAAGCCAGCGATTGAACAACCGGGAAGCACAAACTCAGGAAGCCGTGGAAGCATTAAGAGAACAGTTTGCTGATCTTGATAAATTCGAGCTCAGGGAAATCCGGGTGCGTGATCAGATTTCCACCACAAGCGATGTTTCTTCGGCTCTGTTTTCCGCGGTGGAATCAGCACTGCAGGATGTCCCACGCAATCAAATTGGCGGTGCACTCTTTATCACTGATGGACAGGTACACGACATTCCTCAAAATCCAGAGCAGTCGAGTATAAGTGGTCCTCTGCACGTATTGTTGACGGGTGAAGAAAATGAACGTGATCGTCGAATAGTGTTGAAGAACGCTCCGCGCTTTGGTGTTGTGGGTGAAAGTCAGGAAATTATTTACTCAGTTGAGCAGACCGGCTTCGGATCAAACAGTCCAGTTCAGGTGACCATCAGCATTGATGGCGAGGTATTTACAATAGACACTGTGATACCGGGAGAAGACGCATCCTTCATTTTTGACGTGCCGCACGGCGGCAAGAACATAATTGAATTCAAGGCTGAAGTTGCCGAAGGTGAGATTTCAGAAATCAACAACCAAACCTTTGCTGCCCTCAATGGGATCCGTGAAAATCTTCGTGTGTTGCTGATTTCTGGTGAGCCACATGCCGGTGAAAGAACCTGGCGTAATCTTTTGAAGTCCGATGCAGCTGTTGATCTGGTTCATTTTACAATTTTACGCCCACCCGAAAAACAGGACGGTACACCTATCAACCAGCTTTCATTGATCGCATTTCCGACACGTGAGTTGTTCGTCCAGAAAATTGATGAGTTCGATCTGATAATCTTTGATCGATATAAGAGACGCGGTGTACTACCTGTTCTCTATTTCGATAATATTGCGAGATACATTCGTGATGGTGGCGCGGTGCTCGTTGCCGCCGGTCCTGAATACGCGGAAGTTTCCAGTATTGCCACAACACCACTAAATGTGGTCCTTCCAGGTTTGGCAGATGGAAGAGTGACGGAAGAGCCATTTATCCCTCGGATTTCAGAAATTGGAGAGAAACATCCAGTAACAAGAGATCTGGACGGCTGGAATCCGGAAAAGCCAAATTGGAGTCGGTGGTTCCGTTCGATCGGCGTTGATGCAAACGGCGCAGGAGAAACTGTGATGGTTGACGAAGACGATCGTCCAATCCTGATGCTTCAGCGCCATAATGAAGGTCGTGTAGCCTTGTTCTTGTCAGATCATGTTTGGCTATGGTCCCGAGGTTTTGAAGGCGGTGGTCCCCATGTGCAGCTCCTGCGTCGTTTAGCGCATTGGTTGATGAAGGAGCCGGAACTGGAAGAAGAACGCCTTATCGCCAGTTCCAACGGAGAAACCCTTACCTTGCAGCGGCAAACGCTCGGCGAACAGCCTGAAGATGCAACCGTGCAAAGTCCATCTGGTGAAAACATTACGCTATCCTTTGAAGAAGACGCAAAGGGCATATGGAAAGCTGAACTACCAGTGGAAGAAATCGGTCTCTACCGCGCTGCCAGCGGCGAATTGTCCGCTTTGGCGCAAGTTGGTCCTGCCAACCCGAGAGAACTTGCCGCAGTCATAAGCACCGAAGAATTGTTGAAGCCTGTTGTAAATGCCACATCCGGAACCATAAACAGAATTTCAGAAACTGGCATACCAAGAGTTGTGGCGATCGGCGAAAATGCAACAACGGCAGGCCGAGGTTGGATTGGCCTGGTAAATGCCAACGCCAGCGTCCTGAATGGCGTGTTCCGCATCCCACTTTTCACCGGTCTTTTGGGTCTGGCGCTACTATTGTTAGGATTTGCGGCAACCTGGTTCCGTGAAGGTCGCTAGGCATCAGATCTTGCAGGCCTCGCCGCTGTAATCAATCTTGCCGTCCTCTGTTAGTGGGCAGACGAGCAATCTGCCTGGATCGACAGGACCGGGCATCTTAATTTTTCCAGCCTGAACGACACTAAAACCGAAACGTTCATAATAGGGTAGATCTCCCACAAGGATAATTCCACTATGTCCTGCAGCCTTTGCTGCATTGATTGAGGTAGTCATCAATTTGGCCCCTACACCGGTGTTTTTGCATTCTTCTATAACCACCAGTGGACCCAGCAAAATTGCCGGTTCAGAGCCAATCATAATTTTAGTAAGACGAACAGCACCGACAAGTTTGTCTGCTTTATGTGCCACAAAGGATAAGTCAGGTTCATGCGGCACCCCTTCACGAAGCCGGAAAGCGGTACGCGTAAAACGGCCTGGGCCGAATGCATCTGCAGCCAATTGTTCTACAAGATTGAAATCTTGGGGTTTTTCAAGAGAAATAGTTAGAGTATCAGTTTTCATTTCAGACTTCCAAATGGAGTTCATGGAACCGGAAGTCTCGGGCTTCAACTACCGGTATTGCGAGCTTAATCGTGCGTAAAACCGCAGGCTTGTTCGTCGTCGCAAAAAGTAGTCTGTGTGCATAACTAGTCTCTATAAATTCTGAACACGCATTAGCACAGGCGAATTAGCCCGTCTATCAATAAATTCAAGGAATTTGTCACCAATATCCAGATTGCTCTTCACGATCGAAATACTCTCTGAGACGCCTGGAAGTAGCAGCTGTTGTTGCTTCCGGTAGAGTTTCGCGTGAGAAAAATCCGATCTCCGCAATTTCCCTGTTCGATGAGAATTTAACAACTTCTGTCCATTCCTGAACACGAAATAGCAGCACATGATCCCGTTTCGATGCTGACTGGTTTTTGTAGACACCAAGCAGAACGAGGTCACCTTCAACCCGCAAACCCGTTTCCTCCAGCAATTCCTTTCGGGCTGCCACTTCTGCTGTTTCACCCCGTTCGACGCCGCCACCGGGAAGATACCATCCATCCACATATGTATGACGGACAAGCAAAACCTCGCCTTTTTCATTCTCCACTAGCAATCGAACTCCAAGTGTCATGGAACGCTTCATTAGGAAGTAAAAGTGAAAGGCTGAACGTATGACGTGTTTAAATACCATTGCTCTGCTTACCCAGCAGAGTACTGAAATTCAACCTTGCCTCCTATGATAGCCAATAGTAATCAGTGTTTATGTTTCGATTGGCTCACATTTCGGATGTGCATCTGGCACCCCTTCCCCAACCTGGCTTCAGCCAACTGTTCAATAAGCGAATTACCGGATATCTGAATTGGCAGCGACGCAAGCACAATCTTGTCGAGGGAATCCTTGAGCGACTTGTTGAAGACCTTAAGTCAAAGCAGCCGGATCACCTCGCTATTACCGGTGACCTGATAAACCTTTCATTGCCTGCTGAGATTGAAAACGCCGCAAAGTTTTTGGAGCAAACCGGAGATCCCGACTGGATCACCGCAATCATGGGCAACCATGATGCATATGTGGCAGGGGCCAGAGAAAAAGCGATAGCTGCATGGCAACCCTATTTAAGTGGTGATGCTTCCCTTTTGGAATCAGTACAATCCTACCCCGCTCTTCGTAAAAGAGGCGATGTGTCCATTATTGCTTGTAACTCCGCGATCACCACTCCCCCATTCTTTGCAACCGGTAAAGCAGGTGAAGATCAGTTGGAGAAGCTAGGAAACATGCTCGCGGAATTGGAAGGGACTTGCCGGGTCGTGCTGATCCATCATCCGCCATTTAAGAACGCCACACCGTTCATGAAACGCCTGATCGACGCTGACAAGTTTCGTAAAGTTATAGAAATGAATGGTGCGGAATTGATCCTTCATGGGCATACACATCTTGATACAGTCACTTCAATTGATGGTAACGGAAGCAAAGTCCCCGTTGTGTGTGTACCAGCAGCGGGTCAGGCACCTGGGGGACACAAGCCTGCAGCCGGATATAATATCTTCAACATTGTGAAGAATGCCACGAAATTCTCAATCATGCTGGACAAGTATCGTTATTCGAACAGCACAGATAAGCCCATTCACGCGGGGAATATTGAACTCTAACCGCTATTGGTGATCCACAACACCATCTCACGTATCTGACCGAACCAGGCAAGAGCCAGAATTCCTAAGCCGCCAATTCCAAGGCCGATCATCAGCCAGACAAACAATGAAATTGTAGAGTGCTTAGGCTTAGAGACCTTTTCAGCAGAATTGCGAAGCAATTTGGGTTTTCTGTCGCTTGCATCAGACACATTTTTTGCAGCCAATAAGTTTTCGACAGATTCCCAATCGCCTTCAATCATCCGTTCACGTTCGAGAACACGTTCGGCCACATATTGAGTAACCCTCTCACCAACCAAATTACGGTTGGAACTTTGTTCCAGTACAACCCTGCCCATACGGGTGTCTTTTACAAATTGATATTCCCGACCATCTCCGCCCATGCGAACAAAGCTCGTCATATCAATCCACAATCTGGGTGTTTCACCTTTAGTGACAGCAAACTCAAATTGTTCATTATCTTTGGGGATCTCTTCAAAAACTGGCTGCAAGTCTTCTGCCAGCAATTCTAGTCGGCTAAGGGTAGCATGCTTCATATCCACAACGACATCGTTGCGGTCTGCCTGCGCATTTCGCACTTCATTCAACGCCTGCTTCAGGTTTAGCATTTGCTCCTGAATTGACGTCTCATCATGGTTAGCATCAGCCATCTCGGCACCACTTAATTAACTTTTGGTTAACCATATAGTTGGTGATCAAGCCCAAAAATGCAAGAAATAATGAGGATATGGCCTAAATCGCCCACATCATGCACGACCGAACAGAATATTGGAAACCAATTTATCCCTTCCATAAACATCCTTATGGAATTTGGCTTTCCCACCATCAATCCATACGGTGAAATAAGTCAGATGAACTGGAACCGGTTTGCGCAACTTGAACCTTTGGGTTTCGGGGTTTGCCAAGATTTTATCGATTTTCTTTTGGCTTAAGTTCCTGGAACCAAATAAGCGTTCTGCAAACTCCAGCGGGTTCTGCACTCTAATACAACCGTGCGAGAATGCGCGTGAACTCTCTGAAAAAAGGTTCTTGGCGGGTGTATCATGCAAATACACATTAAAGCGATTTGGGAACATGATCTTCACCTGTCCCAACGCATTTTTCCCACCAGGCTGTTGCACAATTTTGTAAGGAAACTTTTTCCCGTTGACAGAATTCCAGTCTACTGAATGCGGATTCATGGCTGGTGCATCGGCTTTCCAACTGGTGTAAACCTTGTAGCCACGCTTCTCCAGATATCCTGGATCTTTCCGCAGCTTTGGCAGGATTTCGTTGCCCGCAATGGAGCGGGGAACAGTCCACGTGGGATTGAAATCAGCATATTCTATCTTATGGCTGAACATCGGTGTCTTGTGGTACGGCTTACCCACCACCACGCGACGCCTATCAACAGACTTCTCGTTCTCGCGAATATGCATCTCGAAAGCTGCCTGATTTACAAGCACATGCCGTTTGCCCAACGATGACGGCAACCATCGCCACCGTTCCATATTGACTATAATCTGACGGGCTTGAGCGCTGTTGGGTTTGGTCTTAGCCAGCAGACCCCGCAGGGCCGCATATTGCTGATGCTTCGGTCTTAGCTGATCAATAACCTTCTTGGGGCCACCTCTGCTTGCAGTTTTCAACCAAGCGGTCACATCAACTTTTTTCCGAGATATCACAATATCTGGTTCAGAAACCGCTGGTGTTGTCCTGCCAGTGTACAGATCTCTGCCAAACCGCCAGAACGATTGCGAAAGATACAGTTCTGCAGCAGCAAGATCCTTTTTTGTCAGGCTTTGAATATTTTTCGGCAGTGAAGACAAATATTCCGCAGGCTCCAACCCATCCTTGCCAGCCTGCTGAAGTACCTGAACAAGTTCCACACCGCGCTTGTTCAATCCCTTATTACCGGTCCAGATACCTTTCCCCAGCCTGCCTCGATAGTATTTCTTCAATGGATCCAGATTGATAACAGTCCCATTCCATTTAACAGCATCACCTCTCAGGACAGATGTGACGCTCGCAGCATTAGCAATTCCAGCGTTGGCGGTTGCAGCAAAGGCAACAGCTCCCACTAGAAAAGATCGACGGGAAACAGTTTTCGGGTGCATTTGATTACCGTAATTTGATGGCTCGTAGATTCTTATCTTATTTCAATACACCACAAGATCAAATCTCGTCAGGTGTGTTCCTGCGCCATATGTCGCAGGATGCCATCACAATTACGCGAGAATCTACCCCTACGGAAAGTTAAGTTCTTCCATGTGGTTCATGGAAATCGATATCAGGTCCAGAGGGTATTATCTTAGTCGGATTTATCGTCACGTGACTTCCATAGTAGTGATTCTTGTTATGCTCAAAGTTAACTGTGTCCGCCACGCCGGGCCACTGATACAGCTCACGGGTGTATGCCCACAAATTCTTGTAATCAATTAGCCTGCGTAGATTGCACTTGAAATGCCCATGATAAATGGGATCAAAACGCAATAATGTGGGCAACAGCCTCCAATCTGCTTCAGTGGGCTCATCACCTGTCAAAAATCTCGATTTACCAAGCGCTTCATCAAGCACATCCATACTTTCAAACAGTGGCACAACTGCATCTTCGTAAGCTTCTTGGGTGGTGGCAAAACCGGATTTGTAAACACCGTTGTTTATTGTGTCGTAAATCCTGTCGTTCCAATCACCAATCTCCGTGTGAAGATTTTCTGGATAGTAGTTACCGGGCTTGGTTCCCACGTCATCAAAAGCGGAATTGAACATCCGGATGATTTCAGAAGATTCATTGCTAACGATAGTGCCGGTCTGTTTATCCCACAATACAGGCACGGTTACTCGGCCCGAATAGTCTGGATCTGCCTTCAGATAGATTTCATACAGAAAATCTTTGTCGAAGAGATCATCACCCACGATGCCATCATTATCTTTTTCAAATGTCCAACCGTTTTCTGCCATGTACCAGTGCACAAAAGATACGCTAATCATATCCTCAAGCCCTTTCAAAGCCCGATAGATCAATGTTCTGTGCGCCCAGGGACAGGCATAACAAACATACAGATGATAGCGCCCCGGTTCTGCCTTGAAGCCGCCCACACCGGAAGGACCAGGTGAACCATCTGCGGTTATCCAGTTACGAAACTGGGCTTCAGAGCGTTCAAACTTTCCCTTGCTTGTTTTCGTATCGTACCATTTGTCATGCCACTTGCCGTCTAGTAGGAAACCCATTCTGCACTCCGTTTCACTGAAATTCGTTGCTATGGGAAATACAGTGAGTGGAGTAGCTAGGAAAGCAAAAGTTGATAAACAGTCTGTTCAATTACTCCGTAACAATGAATACTGATTACAACAGCGGGCAATGGAAGTTCGCGTAAAACACAATAAAAACGGTGTCTTACCCAATGTTCTCAAAAGCAAATATCAAACATGAAGAACTCCCCGTTCCTGATATCCAAGCCCTGACTGGTGAAGAAGCCGCCGAAAAAGCAAAGGCTTTTTTTGAATTCATGAAAACGCGTCATTCGATCCGCAATTTCTCTGACCGGCAAGTGGACCGTTCCATAATTGAAGACTGCATTCGGACTGCAGGAAGCGCACCAAGCGGGGCTAACCATCAGCCATGGCATTTTGTGGCTATTTCAAATCCTGAAATCAAAACACAGATTAGACAAGCTGCCGAAGCAGAAGAGGAAAAATTCTATGCCGGTGGTGGTGGTGAAGAATGGTTGAAAGCACTGGCACCACTGGGCACTGATGCCAGCAAACCACATCTTGAGATAGCACCCTGGCTGATTGTGATATTCGCTCAACGATTTGGCACCTTTGAAGACGGGGAAACTTTCAAAAATTATTACGTGAATGAAAGTGTCGGGATAGCAACGGGCTTTCTGATCGCAGCTCTCCATCATGCCGGATTGGCAACATTGACTCACACACCAAATCCCATGAAATTTCTCAACAAGCTTCTGGAGAGGCCACAATCAGAAAAACCTGTGATGATCCTAGCCACAGGGCATGCAGCATCAGATGCAACTGTTCCGGCAGTGGCCAAAATCAAAAAGTCATTGGATGAAATCCTGACCGTAATTTAGTAAGGCGGTGAAATACACCGCCTTAAAATTATCCAGCCCGATTTACAGCGCTCACAAGCGCTTCAAGTGATGCTGCTACAATATTGGAATTAACACCAACACCAAATACGCGGCTACCATTGATCTCAGTCTCCATGTAGCAGATCGCAGAAGCATCAGCTCCAGGACGCAATGTGTGCTCAGAGTAATCAATAACTGATATCTCGATATCCATATGCTTGGACAGGGCATCAACAAAGCCATCGATCGGCCCGGTCCCTTCACCCTCAATCTTGATGCTACTACCATTATCTGTAATTTCAGCTTCAAGGTTACGCATCCCAGCACCCAAATCAGTAGCCGGGTAGGTTTGGTGGTCCACATATTTCAGCCGTCCGTTAGGCTGCTTCACATAAATGTCCTGGAACACCTCGTGAATTCGCGCGGATGGTAGTTCCTTGCCCTCTTCATCGGTTATGCGCTGAACTTCCTCACGCATCTCGATTTGGAGATTGCGAGGCAGGTTAATCCCATAGTCCTGCGACATAATATAGGCAATGCCGCCTTTACCGGATTGAGAGTTAATTCGAATGATCGCCTCATAGGTTCGTCCCACATCTTCGGGGTCAATCGGCAGATAGGGCACTTCCCAAAGTGGTTTATTGGCCGTTTCAAGCGCTTTCATCCCCTTGTTGATGGCGTCCTGGTGCGAACCGGAAAATGCGGTGTAGACCAATTCGCCCACATAAGGGTGCCTTTCGGGAATGCGCAATTGATTGGAGTATTCGTAAACATCCTTCATGCGCGGGATGTCAGTACAGTCCAATTGTGGATCAACGCCCTGCGTAAACATATTAAGAGCAAGTGTCACAATATCCACGTTACCAGTACGCTCGCCATTACCAAACAAGGTACCTTCCACCCGGTCAGCACCAGCCATCAATGCAAGCTCTGTCGCAGCAACACCTGTGCCACGATCATTATGAGGGTGAAGTGACAGGATTACGTTTTCACGGTTATCAAGGTTTCTGCTCATCCACTCTATCTGATCCGCATAAATATTCGGCGTGGACATCTCCACGGTTGCCGGCAAATTGAGGATCAACTTGTTGTCTGCAGTTGGCTGGATAACTTCTGTAACGGCATTACAGATATCCAGAGCAAAATCTAACTCTGTCCCAGTGAAGCTTTCGGGAGAATATTGGAAGCGATAACCACCTCCTGCTTTTTCTGCCATGTCGCGGATCATTTTTGCCGCATCCACCGCAATTTGCTTAATCCCGTCTCGATCAAGCCCGAAAACCACACGACGTTGCAATTCAGAAGTAGAATTATAGAAGTGAACAATCGGCTTGTTAGCGCCTTCGAGTGATTCAAATGTTTTGGTGATCAGCTCAGGTCTGCATTGCACCAGCACTTGCAGGGATACATCATCTGGCACATCACCCTGTTCTACGCACCATCTGGCAAAATCAAAATCCGTTTGGGAAGCAGAAGGGAACCCAATCTCTATCTCTTTAAACTGCATATCAAGCAGTAGACGGAACATTCTTTCTTTTCGGTCTTGGCCCATCGGATCGATAAGAGCCTGGTTTCCGTCCCGTAGATCCACTGAACACCAGACCGGTGGTTCGGTGATTGTGTTGTTAGGCCAAGTTCGCTCTGAGATATCCACCTGGTCATATGCCTGGTACTTCTCTTCAGCCAATCGCATAATCTTGTTTGGATTAGTGTCGGTCATCGTTTTATTCCGTTATCGCAGCCTTTGGACGCATCTATAGTCCATTTAGCCGGTAAGTTTCCATTGTAATTTTAGATTGTTTGGGCGTGGCGGTTAGACCGTATCGACCGCCGGGTGCCCTTTATAAACGAGCCCGACGATCGCAGCTAAGTGCGAGTAGAAGTAGGCCGAGAAGGGTATCAAATTTAAACATGCTCCATTGATAGTCGGAAAGATTCAGTTACGCAAGGGGTTATATTTCATCAAAATCCCCAGAACGCCCCTTGCCGCCGGCGAAACGCTTAGCACCCTCAACCCCTACCTTGAGCACTTCCGGGCTACTTCCCTGCCACTCCTGAACCATAGCTTCTCTTACAGAATAGCCATGCTGTTTGCGCGCTGACCGCCGATCAGCATTCATACAACTTTGCGGAAACCTGCAAATAGAATGTGCCAATTCCTCAGCCTTGGTCCTGGCTTCCCCTTCACGAACTACATATTCGCAAAGACCTATTTCATGGCATTCAGCAGCATCAACCCTACGTCCGGTCAAAATGAGGTCCATGGCACGCCCCCTCACCCACCAGTCTTGGCAATCTAACTGTACCGCCATCAATCAATGGAACACCCCATCTTCGACAATAAACGCCCATAAAGGCGGTTTCCTCCATTACCCGCATATCTGCCCAGATAGCCAGTTCCATCCCCCCTGCCACCGCAGGTCCAGCAATTGCAGCAATAACAGGTTTGGAAAGATCTAACCGGCTTGGCCCCATCGGTGCCATCGTTGGTTCGCCAACTTCAGGAAACTCATATTGCTCCATTGCCGACGCATCAGATAGTTCGGCTGCACGCTTCAAATCCCAACCGGCGCAAAAGGCTCCACCTTCGCCCCAGAATACCGCCACATGCGCCGATTCATCACGATCAAACTCTTGGAAGGCTTCGTATAGTGCTGTTGCATTCTCCGGATTCATCGCATTTCGTGCCTCCGGTCTTGAATGAATAACCGTCCAGACCGGTCCAGCTTTCTCTATTCTTACAGCCATTTTTACCTCCAACATTTCATAATACACATTACACGCCGGCATTCATGAAATGCCAGAAGATTGTTGAAATCATTAAGTTGGAAAGAATGCTAACTGCCGGTTCTTGATGGTTATCTCAAAATCCGACAGTCGACTGTTGCGTTCGTTATTCGAGGTAATTTAAGTGGCAGGTGCTAACTTTGCGGGCTGCACCGCGATAATACTCTTTGGAACCGATATGATATTGTTAATGTCGAGGGAGCGTAAGGCTTCTTCCCCGACACCTGCTAGCCTGCGTTCCCAGATAATGTGCATTCCAATCGTAAACACTATCGCTCCCAAAAGTGCGGCTGAATACAATCCGATGAAGAGAGGGAAAAGGAATGCGAATGATGCCATTTTCAAAGCAGCAAAAATCCCAAGGATCAGTCCGCACATCCAGG
Organism: Kangiellaceae bacterium; assembly: GCA_965230505.1. GTDB lineage: Bacteria > Pseudomonadota > Gammaproteobacteria > Enterobacterales > Kangiellaceae. The sequence continues at coordinate 67,088 of OZ246006.1, forward strand.
AACAAATCGAAACTGCACCTAAAACACATAAAATGGTTTTGTCTTCGAGTGAAAAGGACAAATAGGCCTTATTTACATTGCGGGCCAAGATTGGCATGGCAAATCTGCCCAGAAGAACAGCATTCAGTGTCAACAATGAAACCACTCCTAATTTCATCACCAACTTCGGAGTGAAGTTTGAAAGTTCCATTCCGGTGCGTATATAGAGAAGGCCTAACCCGCTGATCCACAGCAATCCTAAACCCGCCCAAACTAATTTATGCACAGTTTCCAGATTCGTGAGATCGCAGGGTGTGAGCTCACTGCCTAGTTTTTTGATAATCGACCAGTCCGCAAAACTGCCCGCCCCTATTCCAATTGCAAAACCGACAAAGTGTGTGAAACGGGTGATATCCGTTAAAACGTCAAAAAACATAGTGATGGTGTTCCTCTACTGGCTTGATTACCTGCTTCAAACTCTGCTCGAAATCTGGCATGAGCTGGATGAGAATATGGCCTAATCCAGACGATGAATCCTCACGAATCCGTGAATTTTCTGGCAACCAGCTGATTAAAAAAGCTTTTTAAAATCAATGTAATAAACCGAAGGAAAACGTGAAAAATATTACATATGGAAATCGATCCTCCGCACCTAATCTTCAAGCCACAAAGAAAGGTTTCTTACTAACTTTCAGTTATATTATTTGATCAGAGATGACACATTTACAGAATGTTCTTTGACTATTTCCCTGTGAGGGCATTTGGCAAAGGAAACTACAAAACATGCATCAAAACCCAATATTTTCAGACGAGGAACTCGTGGCTTACCTGGACGGTGAACACGAATATTGTAGAGCGGAAGTGATATCCAATGAGATGAAATCCGATTCACAATTGGCTACAAGACTGGCCTTGCTCGACACAGATATTGTCGCAATTCGAGAGGCTTTTGATCAACTGACAAATCATGAAGCAATCTCGGCACCTCGCCTATTCAAAGCTGCAAACAACTCGAAACAGTTCCGTTGAAATCGGCTTGGCCATGTAATCATCCATATCTGTCAGGTTTTTTGATTGCTCCACAAGTGCGCAACAACGTTCTCTATCATCCGCATCCCTGCCGCCCCACCAAGAGACATGATAGACTCCGGATGGAACTGTACTGCTGCAACGGGTTCAGATTGATGTTCAATGCCCATTACCACCCCATCTTCAGTCACTGCTGTGACAGTAAAAGAGTTCGGTAGCTTTTGAGGGTCTGCATAAATCGAATGATACCGACCAATTGTGATTTCACTTTCCAAGCCCGAAAAAACAATTCCCGGTTCCTGAACACGGACGCGTGACGGTTTCCCGTGCATGGGTTCCTGCAATTGTTTCAGTTCACCACCATAAGACTCCGTAATTGCCTGAAGACCTAGGCAAACACCAAATATCGGTAGATTTCTCTCTCTGGCCTTTTTGATTGTATCTGAACAATTGAAATCCTGCGGACTACCGGGACCAGGAGAAAGCACAACAAGATCCGGCTGACATTCATTTAGAACAGCTTCTGAAATCGGTGTACGAACTGTTACAACTTCTGCCCCGGTTTGGCGGAAATAGTTTGCTAACGTGTGCACGAAAGAGTCTTCATGGTCCACTAAAAGAATCTTCCTTCTAGCACCAACTTTAGCAGCTGTGTGACTGACACCATTGTCGTTGGCTTTGCCAGCATCTCGGATCGCAGCAAGCATGGCTGAGGCCTTCAGTTCCGTTTCTTTTTCTTCCTCATCAGGATCGGAATCATAGAGGAGCGTTGCACCCGCGCGCACCTCCGCAACACCATCCTTTATCCGGACCGTGCGCAAGGTGAGACCGGTATTCATATCACCATTAAAATGTACAACACCGACTGCTCCGCCATACCATGCACGTGGTGATTTTTCATTCTCCTCAATGTATCGCATAGCCCATAATTTTGGCGCGCCAGTAACCGTCACAGCCCACGCATGTGACAGAAAACCATCAAAGGCATCCATGCCTTCTCTCAAGCGACCCTCGATGTGATCCACTGTGTGAATAAGTTTCGAATACATCTCGATTTGACGTCTGCCAATCACTTTCACACTGCCCGGCTCACAAACCCTGGACTTATCATTGCGATCCACATCAGAGCACATGGTGAGCTCAGACTCATCCTTCTTTGAGTTAAGAAGTTTCAGAATTTGTTCTGAATCTTCAATGGCATCACGGCCTCTCTTAATAGTTCCTGAGATAGGACAAGTCTCGATCCTACGCCCTGAAACACGTACAAACATCTCTGGAGAAGCCCCCACAAGGTACTCTTTTTCTCCAAGATTTATAAAGAACGAGTAAGGGGAAGGATTAGTGGACTTGAGCTTTCTGGAGATGTCAGCAGGCTGAGTTGTACACTGCTCATAAAACATCTGACCGGGCACCACTTCAAACAAATCACCACGTTTGAATTTCTCTTTGGCTTTTTCCACCAGTGCCGCATATTCACCTGGGTTATGATCACCTTTCGGCGGAGTTACATCTGAAAATTGAAAAGGCTCATCCACAATTTCACGAGGTAGGTCACGGGTCGAATGACCATCGATCTTGAAGTCATAACTATCATACCATGCAATCGCCTGGTGATGATCAACCACCAAAATTTCGTCGGGTAAAAAAAGCACCAAATCGCGCTGCCCATCGGGACGCTCCATTTTAAACTCCAGGTCGTCGAACTGGAATGCAAGGTCATAACCGAATGCGCCGTACAAACCTATATTAGGATCTTCATCGCTCTTGAATAATTCAACAACAGCACGAACCACAGAAAAGACTGTTGGGGCTCTTGAACGCTCCTCCTCGGAAGCAATTTGCCCGCCAGGTTTCACATTCAAAATTACCGAATTATCTTCTCTTTTCGCATCAGCCACATGCTCATGAGCCGAGAGCAACTTCAGTAAAGGTTCAAGGAAAATTTCGCCACGAGAATTATAGGCAACCAGCTTTACTTTCCTCCCTTGGGCCTCGATCCCAAAAGGTGGATTAACGATCGCGGTGTCCCAACGTGTATACCGACCCGGATATTCATAATTAGAAGAGAGAACTGCCCCACGCTGGCTGTTAACCCGATCAAGGGTGTTGTCTATCGCACTTTCATATTCAGCCGGAAGGCTGACGCGATTAACTGTTACGCCACCTTTGGTTTCAAACTCGATTGCTGCGGAAACCATCCACCCTACTCCTTGTGTTAGCACCGTATTTGTTCGAGCAAAACAAAAGCCGCTCGGACTGTACCGGCGGCTTGATTTTTCTGCACAACAGATCAGTGGCCGCTATTAGCAGCTCCACCACCATGTATGTGCAATTGTTTTTTCCATGGTTTGTTATTAACCCCCAAAGAAATGGGAAGCAAGCAGTTTTGCCGCCAAACCAAGAAATACAAGTTCAGGGTGCCCTTAAGAATGGGAGATTCGATCCGGGCGGATTGGATCGAACCTCCCTGACTAGGATCCCGTTGCAGATTAGACTGCAGCCGGGCACACGTGACCGAAAATAGCAGGGGGATCGGTGCATCGTGTCTCGTTGATCTTGCAGCCTTCAAAATCATTATCTGGTATATACAACTATAAGTTGTATTTGTAAATAAATAATTACCGTGAGGTGTCTTTCTTATTTTTCGCACAATGCTTAATTTGCTCTATTTTGACTAAAAATTAGGTTCTAAATGGAATATTAGTGAGACCTGATTAATACAGGAACAGCACGCCCCCAATGCTCGACACTTTGAAAATTAAACCTATAGTAGTACAACACACTTTAGTTTTACAGCCATATGCACTCAAACGAGTATCTGTTTTCTCGCTAGTTTTTCAGAACATCACGCATTTCAGTCAAATTGGTTCTCACACGCAAAATGTAGAAACCCATCGTTGTTAGATGCGTTGGCATAATAAACCCATCTTCCTTACCATTAGAGATTATGAGGGGATTAATTGCTACAGCACTCTCCAGCTGCGACAGCATGTTATCCCACAAACTCGCAAGTGCGCGTTTCTCGATAATGTCCTGAAAGTCATACCGAGCAGCACGAAGGATTCCTAAGTATCCATACAACTGGCCATGAGCTTCCATGAATATGTTGTCAGCACGCGTATCAAACCATCCGGCATTATGGCTTTCAGCTCTACGTTTGATAACCGCAGTCGTTGATCCAATATCTTTAGCAATCCGATCCATTAAACCACTGAGGTTATCCGCTCTTGCGTCAAATGCTGCCCGACAAGCTTCAAGATTTGTGTTGTAGGTGTTGAATTCCTTTATCGCATTTCGATAAGACGCCCAGGATGTTTGCTTCACGCCAGGAGGGTTAAGACCCACATACCAGTTGTATTCGGAAATTTGGAGCAAACCGAGTGCCGTATTGAGGTTCGCATCGCGTTGAGATGTTCCACGTGTCCGACCCAAGGCTTCCTGCAATTCAATCGCTGTAGAACGGATTGCACGGTGAACTCCGCGTTGGAAAGTAGCTTTATTGTCCATCCAAGGCGTTGAATCCCAGGAAATTCCGAACAAACCAAGTTTGTAAGGAAGTGTCGCTGACATCCACACATTACGGTTAACATTAAAATCGAGTAATTCGGTCGTCACATCCACAATTCCTGAACGCACACAGGTCTTGGCTGTTTCCGTACCACCGTCCGCACGGACCTCGTCACCAGCCGAAACATCCAGAGCTGCAAAATTCAACTTGTCAGTATAATTTGCGTTATAATCACGCACCCAAGTGGCATTCCATATAAAGTAAGAATACGGAATGATGATGCATAACAACAAGATGACGATTAATACCTTCAATATCCAGCCAGACCGCCGGTAGAGATTTCGAATCCAAATGAATGGTGAAAGAAGTAATAGGATGAAGCCTCGAATGGCAGATCCAATTGCTCGAAACATTTTCTGTATCATTTCAATGAGTGGATCTAGCATATCACTCCCCTTCAATTAACATTCACAAAAAGCACTAAGCTCTTAGAGGTAAAACTCAGAAATATAAATCCTGATACATTTCTTGTTTGTTTTTCATGTAGGTATCGCCAATAGCATTTGCTACAAATTCGCTGTAAGCATCTGACCATTTTTCACGATCACGATTAAAAACCGGGCGGTTGAACTCAAACCGCATCAGAAAATCAAACGGCAAGTATTCAGAGATCAGTCGATTGACGAGTGGCATATCTGCGTGAGACGGATTAGCACGACAAAGCACCAGTTTTTCATCATCTTCCACATCATCTATGTCGATCCGCTCCCAATTACCTGCCTCATCCAGCGCCCATTCGAGCAGCGGAATCTTGTTGTCATCTCTAACAAGTTTCCTGTTTTCCCGCACCCATCGCCTTACCCAAGTCTGATTTATCACAGAAGGTGGCATCTCATCTTCGCCGATGCGCTCAGCCAACCATGCAGCAGCCATAACTCTTCTAAACGATAATAAGCGCGACCTTTCGATCCACGATCCTGCAGGTTTTTCAATGCGGTTGGTCCTCTCGAGAAACTCATAGACCCGACGCGCATCATTGATATCAAGATAACTGACTTGCCATGGCCTGGACTTTCGAAATCCGCGAGCTGAGGGATCACATATTACAGTGATATGTTCTTTATCATTGAATATGTAGATGCCACCAAAATGTGCTGCCCAGAACGTTTCGTGCCTGAACAGTACCTCTTCCGGCAAGAGTTCGTTTTCCCTTATGTCTCCAGTTAGATTCGCAATCTCGACCATTTTGTTGAGCATGGCATCGTCTCGCCATGCATCTGGCTCCTTGAGAAGCCTGTCGATCATTACTTTGAGTTCAGCGGAGCGAGCTGTCAGGTTTTCATGTGTACCGATTTTGAATTCCACCTGTTCGATGGATAAGAGATCATCGATGTCGTCAATTTGAAACACGCTATCTTCGATCTCCCCAAACACCACATCTTTAATCGTCAATGCGTACAAGACACGGCGGTTACGCTCAAAGAATTCCAACATCAACTCGCGTGTATTGGAAAAGGATGACTGGACTACTGACAAGCGTTCCTGATCTGGTGTCAGAATGATAAAGCGCCTGTTTACTTGCTTAGGATCGAGATAATCAGTGTTTCCCAAAGCTTCGGCCACTTGCGGTGAGAAACCGGTCATATCAATCTCAAAGCTTTCCAGATCCGGCATCTTATAATCAAATGCTGAAAGCGCTTTTGCGTATCTGGCGATGAGATGCGGTTCATCAATGGTTAGCAGCTGGGTATAAGAATACGGCATTACCTATGCATCCCACCTTCCATCATTACGCATGGCTTCGATCTCTTTAACCGCCTTTTCTCTCTGACGTTCACGGCGAATGATATCTTCTACAGCTGCATTGTCCGACTTGTCTGTGTATCGGAATTCTGAGTCTGCATAACGGTTAATTTCCTGCAAAACCATGTCCAGCGTGAATGGCCCACGCAACTCTTCGATCATCGCCTTCTTGTCGTCATAGGGCTTGTGCATGAATGTTTCAGGCTTTTCAAACCACTCATCCGGTAGATCTATATCCATTGCGCGCATCTTGATTGCGTCCGTGATGTTTTTGATCGCACGGCCCGTAAACCTTGGCTCAGCAAGCTTGATCATATGCAGATAGGTACCCACATCTGCCATGGTTTTGAGGGAATTATCTTTTTCAAAACGTTCATAGACACTCAACAATCCCTCTTCCTGAGGTTTGTTGTGCTGGTCATAGGCAGTTGCAACTGCTTCCTTGATTTCTTGAGCAGACAGAAGATCATGATCTCCCAAGTGGAATCTCATGATTTTTACCGGCTAGAAGCGCAAAAATATCGATGTAATCATCCCGTGTCTGAGGTCCATCCACCAACCAACGTGCACCCGCTCTTTGGCGAAGCGCATCATCCACATTCTCAGGATAGTTTGAGAACATACCGAATGAACAATTGCCCCTCACAACCGTGGTTGCACCTGCAAAACTCTCCATAAGCACAGCCGTCACTTCCTGCTGGCCCGCTGATGCCCGGTCATCGGAACGCTTGGCTGCAACCTGATCAATATCGTCCACGGTGCCAAAGCCAATGGTTTTCGGATTCAAGAACGTTTGACACAAACTGTTTACAATTTTGACCTGACTTTCCTTGGTATGAGGAAATCTGATCTACACCAAAATTCTCATAGGTGAAGCCATAACCAGCGACCTGACAATAGTCGTTAATCAAACCCGCTATCATCTGAATAAGGATAGTCTTACCAGTACCAGGCGAACCATCCCCGATGAAAGTGAAGAGGAAGCCGCCAAGTTCCACAAACGGATTGAGCTGTCGGTCAAAATCATAAGCCATGAGCATCTTGGCAAGTTTCAGAGACTGATACTTGGCAATGTGGTTTCCGACAATTTCATCAGGACGTTTGAAGGTCATGATCAAAGGTTTGGTTTTGGCACCAGGTGCCACATCAAACCCGTTTAATTCAAACCCGTCGCTGTCCAGTCGTAAATGCGTCTCCTCGAAACTTCCAAGTCCACTGAAACGGTTCTTGCGTTGAAGAAGTTCTTCAAGAGAAATATCGGCACACGCCCGAATACGAGACTCTAGCGTTCCATCATCCTTTGCATCACTTGCAGCCTGATCAAGCGCACCAATGAGCGTCTTCAGCGCATCCTGCGGTGTATCGAAATTAAAGTGAGGCTCTTCCACATCATTTGCAGGTTCACCTGAAGTCTCCACAAACTGATGCAGATAAGCAGAGGCAGCAAAAACCGCCACATAGGCAGAAGCTTCGAGAAGTTTGCGATACTGAGTTGCCTCATCCCTCTCCAGAGAAGAAGCAGAATTCTTGGCACGCAGTGCATCAAGCCCTGTTTGTTTTGCAAACTCTTCCGCAACCGCCAAAGCTACAGCACTCGCACGCCGCGTCTTGTAAAGGATTGCATGCTGGATGGGCGAAAGCATGCTGATCATTTTCATTAAGCGCAGCAAGCGTTTTTGAAAACTCCACTTCCCTTGATGATTTCTGCCCAGCTGTTGAGATAGTGGAAACAAACCGCCTTCTTGTTCCCGCCAGCTCCACATCAGATTTATTGTCTTTTGCTTCCAGCAAAACCAGACGCGTAATTAGTGACTGAGCGGTGGTAAGATGCTTTTCGATATCCTTCTCATCGATTGTCGTTAGTCCGGTATCCATCTCACATATTCCTTAAAACATGCCCGTCAGAAATGACGTGCTTTTGGTATCCATCAAAAATTTCCTGTTCCTGACCCGAGGCATAAATGGCCTGATAAGCCTCATGAGGAACAATGGCATGGCGCTCATAAGAACTTACACCCATGCGAACACTATCGAGATCATTGGTATCGATAAAAAACTCTTCCCGCGGTGGCTGACTGCTCCACAATCCCCACTTTGCCGGTGTCTCATTAATTGAGTAAACCTCCTGCAACGTCCATGTCCCAATTGCAAGCTTATTATTAGGTCCTATTTCACGACGACGTTTTTCGCAAAACGAACGAAGTATTTTTGGGTTCTTAGCGTCATTTGAAAAAATGGGTTTTAGAGAATTCATAAGCGAAAACTATCAGTCAGATTCAAAGTCTACAGAACTTTTTAGCACTGAAAACCTATGGAACTACTTACACCACAATTTACATCATTTGATTGTTACATCAGCTGATAGCAAAGCCTGGCTTGAAGCATGTGATGCGATTTATCGAGCGGAACAAAAAGGTGACCAGCTCCATGTAAGAATAACTAAACTGATAGCCTTGCTTACTGTATTTGGATTTAATCATCAACTTCATTGCTCAAGAGAGTTAATCACAGCTCACTTTAGCCAACTTGGACATGAAGAACAAACAGTCATCAAAGCCATTGATGATTTAGAACAATGGACTGTCATTATTTATCGACAGAAACACAACGCCTTGTTCGTATTTCAAGGTAGTGACATTGATATTAACAACCTAGTGCTAGAAAGGATTGAATCAATCAGTAAAGGAGTTGATTGGACCAGTGTTTGTCAAATCAATCAGCCCACTCTTGCTACGACTCATTATCACAAAACAGGAACCATGCGCTGGCTAGGTACAATGCTCGTGAATGAACTAGACAAGGCTACCCTAGAGTCTTTTGAGAGAGTTCCATATTCAGGAGAGGCATTTGTACAATTCGTAATTCCAACAAAAGACAAGATTTACAAAGAGCTTTTGAAAAAAATCAAAAAAATGCCCTATATCGCGTTAGGTAAAGCAAAGACCTTGAAAGAATTAAAGGCGGCTTCTGTCGAGTTAATAGCACTGCAACAGATCAAAAAAGAAGAAGGACAAATAAATCATGACTTGATTGCTAAGAATGAACTAGACAATCGAATCATTGGCTGTTCACAAGTCATACTCAATGAACTAGAAATTATATTTAACCAAGCGAAATGGACCTATCGTTCAAACGAGCTCGACTCCGCCCCGCTTTCCACCTTGGGCTCACAGATAGCAGATAAAATATATAATAAATCACCCATAGTTCTTAATGAGCTAGTTAACCGTTCAAAACCTTCCGGTAGTGCTAATTCAGCCATACGTAAATTATTGCATGCGATGTTAGAAAACGGGATGGAAGAAGAGCTTGGATTCGATGAGTCGACCTTTCCACCCGAAAAAGGAATTTACTTATCCTGCTTAAAAGGGTCATGGCACACAGAAACAGCAGAAGGTTTTAACTTTCCCTATTTATGGGATAAAAAAACGCAAAAAAAGCATCCAAAAATGTTTGGCCTGATGAATGCTGGTTACAAGTTTATTAAAGAAAACGACTCGATGGTGATGCTACAACAACTTTATGATTTCTGGATGCGTCCTCCATTTGGCCTCACGACTGGCCTTTGTCGAATTTATGGTATGGCTCTCTTGAAAGCACTTGAAGGTCATGTGGCTTTTTATGATCAGGATTCAACCAAACAGTTTATGTTCATACCTGAACTTGATGAAGAGTTAGCTAATAAAATATTTAAGTACCCGCGTGAGGTGGGAGTTCGATTCTATGAAATCTCTGAGATCCAAACAAACCTAGTATCAAAATTGACTAGCGCGGTTCTCAGCGAGAATGCTCAAAAAAGCTCAATCCTGGAAATAGCCAAGCATGTGGTAAAGATAGTCCACACACTACCGACATGGGTTAAGAAAACATCAGGAGACATTTTTACTAGCGATAGCAAAGCAGTCGGTTTGACTAAAGAAGCACGCGACTTTCGAAATGAAGTACTAAGAGCTAATGACCCATACAAATTACTTTTAGAAGACTTACCACGAATTTTTAACGTTGACCCAGAATCAAAGAATGGAAGTAACAAGATAACTGAAAAATTGGACCGAGCCATTAAAGAACTGCAAGCTCAACACAAAATGCTTGTTTCTGGCTTTGAGCAGATCATAGAAAAGTCCTTAAGCGCTAAACTGAATAAAGACCTGCTCACAAGGTGCGTTGCGGTTGAAAAAGCAGCAAAGCGACCTGATGTTAAGGACTTAGCAAAGCGATTAAAACAATTTATCACGGGAACAATTAGATTCGAACAAGTGATAGCGCTGGCAACTAAAGCGCCTGAGAGAAGCTGGACAGATATGAATCTAAAAAATAGCCTAGATGAAATTCAGAGCCTTTGCACCCAATTCAGACGAATTGAATCATTTAGTAGTATCGGGAAGAAGTCTGGTTCTAAAGCTATATCATTGATTACTTCTGATGCGAATGGCGGTTACTTGCCATTTGAAAGCTTTATAAGAGTTGACCTCGAAAAGGATTCTGAAGTTAAGAAGTCGGTGCAATCAATTTCAAAGACTTTGAGTAATCTTTCAAAGGAAAAACAAGTCGCAGCATTGACTAATATGCTCAGCTCATTAATGAACAAAGCAAGCGATGAGAGTAAAGGTAATGAATAACAAAGTTAAACACGTTTTAGGTCTTTCTGGCGGTAAGGATAGTAGTGCTTTAGCCCTATATGTAAAAGAAACTCAACCAGAGTTAGAGGTGGAATACTTTTTTACAGATACTGGTTACGAACTTCCTGAAACCAATGATTTTATAGATAAACTTGAAGAGAAGCTTGGCTATATACATCGGCTTAATGCTCGCTCGCTGAATAATATCGAGGGTCGCGGAGAGGTTGATTTTGCAAGCTTGCTTAAAGAACATCGAAATTTCTTACCGTCCCAACGTGATCGCTGGTGTACCATACAATTAAAACTCAAGCCGTTTGAGCAATGGGTAGATGGTTTTATTGCAGATGGATATTCAGTCAAAAATTACGTTGGTATAAGAGCCGACGAGCCTGATCGTACCGGCTTTATGACTATTGAAAAACCCATTGAGTCAGTGATGCCATTTAGAACCGATGGTATTGTTAAATCAGATATTGAAAACATCCTTCAACGTAACGGTCTAGAGCTTCCGGAATACTACTCATGGCGTTCAAGAAGTGGTTGTTCATTCTGTTTTTATCAAAGGAAGATTGAATGGGTAAGATTAATGGAAAAGCATCCCGACTTGTTTGAAGAAGCTAAAGCGTTCGAAAAAGGTAAAGATAATACTACGGTGGGTGAGACTTTCTATTGGATGGGACAAGGTCAGCCACTTGAAACGCTAGAAGATCCGGAAGTGCAAAAACGTATACTTCAAAACCATGAGAAAAAGATCGCTCGTTTTTTAAAGAAAAAACGCCGCAACGCTCTTCTAGGAGACATCGATGGCTTTTGTGAGTTTGGCGATTTGGATGAAATATATGATGAAGTTGAAGGTGGTGGTGCTTGTGTGACCTGCTACAAGTAATGCTTCTTAAATTTTCTTAAGTGTTTGCAACTATTTTTTCAACTAGTGACTCCAACTCTTTAGTGGTCACATCTAGAGTAAAGCTAATACGTAAAGTCCGGTCAGCAAGCTCCCTATTTAATCCTATTGCACTCAACACATGAGAAGGCTCAATCTCTTTTGATGAACAAGCTGAGCCTTGCGCTAAACTAAGTTCGTTTTCATTTTCTCTAATGAGTAGAGGAACATTTGTACCAGGCAATGTAATTGATAGAATATGAGGTAAACAATTTTCACCATTTACTCTAAAGTCGATCCCATTTTTCTCTAATTGTTCACAAAAATATTCTTTTGAGTTATCATTCTTAAATGTCTCATAATAATCAGCGAAACATTCTATTGCTTTCCCGAACCCTGAAATGAGTGGCGAAGCTACCGTACCACCTCGTAGACCATCTTCTTGCCCAGCACCATGAATTACCGGAATAAGCTGACGCTTCCTCAAATCACGGACGTAAACAGCTCCGATTCCTTTTGGGCCACCAATTTTGTGGCCAGACAAAGACAAGATATCAATATTCATATCATCGACATCAATATCTAATTTACAAAAACTTTGAGCAGCATCAGTATGAAATAAGATATCGTTCGCTTCACATATTGCCCCAATTTCTTGGATGGGGTTAACACTTCCAAGTTCGTTATTCACATGCATGATAGAAACTAATGCCGTCTCAGGGCGTATAGCTTTTGATATAGAATTAGACGTAACAACTGCATTTTCATCCGGAGTAATATACTCCATTTCATATCCAACAGAGCTTAAATAGTTGCAGATTGAATGAATACATTTGTGTTCAATCTTACTAGTGATAATGTGATTTTTACCCTTAACAGCAGGAATAGGAATAAGACTTTTTAGCGCTATATTATTCGATTCAGTTGCTCCACTTGTAAAAACCACTTCGCTCGGATAAGCACCAATTTTGTCTGCTAATAATTCTCGAACGCTTTCAATTTCCTTACTGACGCTCTCTCCAAATAAATGTGAGGATGAAGAGTTCGCGTAATGATCCAAAAATGCTATTTTTAATGTATCGGCTACTTCAGGAAGGACTGGATAAGAAGCTGCGGTATCAAAGTAAATCATGTGTTTTCAAATAAGTTTCTCAAGAGTAACTAGTATCCCTAATTCGGGTTAACACTACAAGCGTCGCCTGGATTAAATCGAGACTTTATCATGTATATTTAGGTAATTTATAAGAAACATTATTTTGATTAACAATTATATATTTCTTCGATTTCAATTGATTGATCAGACTCGTTAACTGCGTATCATCGAGCTTTTCAGTGAACAACGAATTAATAGTATTAGCCAAAGTTTTAATCTTCCTTGGCCGAGACTGCCCCCTTCCAGACAAATTCTTAACAATCGCCTGAATTTTATCGCTATCGCTTGTCGCAGTAGACATTCTCAAGACCGGGATTTCAGCTAAGTCTTTCTCTCTTTGAATTTTAATTTTCTTAGCTTTGAGATGCGCAATTAATGGGTCGAACCCTTTGTCCTTTGAAATGATATGATAAAAACCAGTGGGGTCTTTTTGCGCCAATTCTCCGATGTAATAAGCGATATGGAAATCAAGCGCATTAGGACCATTCCCTGCGATTTTAATGTAAGTAGCTCGCTCCCCCATACTTTGCATAGCATTCACTAAATCAAACGGCATTTTTGATTGATTAGCGCCAACAAAGACAAAAATTTTAAAGGGATGATTTGCGAGAATCTCAAGGTTTTTCGGTTGCACATTCTCAAAATCGATTAGGACGTAATTTGTTGGCAAGTTAACTCTCCTTGTTTAATTTTGATACTAGAGAATCAACAACAAACAATTCCGATTCAGCAACTATCCTACTTGCAGGTAAATTACAAAAAATACACGATGAATTGTTCAAATCCTTTCCTCCATGTCTTTCCTTCAACCTCTATCAGGTGAAACCACCTTAATCCCTTCTCCAATACAGCTGGTATTAGTATCACTCAGCTGAGCTTAACAGCTTGATTTATGTAAGTAAATGGGGAAAAAAACAGTTGCGAGTGGTGGGTTTCGAGTTGCGAGATAAAGAGTCGGAGGTGGGAGCTGGGAGGTGGGAGCTAGGAAAAGAAGAGTTGCGGGTATCGAGTTGCGAATAGACCAGTTTCGGGTATCGAGTTGCGAGAATAGGAGCTGGGAGCTGGGAGCTGGGAGCTAGATAAAGATAAATGATTAAAAACCTCCCTCTCCCTTGCCCTCGGCTTTGGCCTCCTGTGCCGCTCTACCTTCTCTGTCCTTGGTGTCGTCTCCCTCTTGAGAGGGTTTTAGGACCTAAGACTTTTTCACTTTGCAAGCTTTGGTGAATAGTCTTTTGATATCAGCTATAATAGGGTTTATGAGCAAAGATAACTCTTCAAAAACATTGGCTAATTCTAACCCATATCTTAGAAATGGCGAGACGACCAAACGAATGCGTGTTCGTTCAATTGCTAGCTCAACGGCAATTGAAACTGGTGAATCTATAAAAAGCATTGAAAATAAAATTATTAACGAGCAGCCTGCTGACTATCCTGTAAAGCTTGCTTAAATAAGCTTTTCATTGGTTGATAATTACAATCTAGCCCCATCTGAATCGCTGCAAAGTAACTGTCACGTTTTTCATCTAAAAAACTAAAATCCAATTCAGGTTTTCCAGCTTGAAGCGCCATTACATTTGCTAACAGTCTGGCAAGTCGACCACTCCCTTCTCTAAACGGATGTACTAAAATCAGCTCAATATGAACGATTGATAAAGCCTCGACTAACGCTTCATCGTCAAATTGATGACATGGCGTTAGCTGACTTAAATACCTTTTATCAAGCTGCTCTAGTAAGTACGGTATTTGGTTTGCAGCAGCGAAATGAAAATCACCTTTGCTTAAATTGACTGAACGTTGGAGAAGGTTTCAATAAAGCGAGCCAAAACTGCCTTTCTCTATGCTTGAGATGAATTAGCACATAATATAAGCGAACCAGTTCAAGGCTTTGAAATATCATGTTGAGAACCAATAAACCTTTGTATATATTGAGTGAGTATTTTTAGTACTTACAAGATCACTCTTGTTTCCAGTCGTACGATAAACAGTCCAGATCAAGGTCGATTGAATAGAAAAGGAGCTTTCATGCAACATAATTCGCTTTATCAACAGGGTTACGTCCCTTTCCATTCATCTCTGCTAGCCGCAGGCTACAAGCTTTACATTAAACCAGATTGTTTGAAGTTCCTAGAATATGGCGTTCAAGATGACTACGCAGGTATAACTTTGGTAAAAAAGATAATCAGTTTACGCTCCATACCTAAGCCTGTTGAAGGAGGCTCGCAACACCGACAAAACCACCAATTACACCGCTTAGCGATTAAGGGGTTTATGTTGATTTACAAAATCGACTCCGGTTGTATTTGTATAAATGATATAACTTATAATCCTGCGGCTAAAGACAGCCATCAACTCCCGGGTTTGCATGTGGTAGAGAAAATAGGTGCTAGATGGGTGATATCTGACAGCTATGTTACCGATGTAAAAACCAGTTTTGCAGCGGTTAATGGGCAAAGTAACAACCGTACAACAGCCTCACAAGATGTTATGCCTTCACATGTACTTTCAGCTTATGGTACTGAAATCAAAAAATTCACACTGTTTCACAACCCAACAGAAGGTGCGGCCTGGGATACTTGGGAATCAATTCGCGATAAACACGGTATCACCGACTCAATGACAAAATCATTCGCCAAAGTGTTAGAAAGAGCGCAAACCAATGGCCAAGAAGTAAAATGGGTCGCTCACAGCCAAGGAGGTGCTATTTTTGCAGAAGGAGTGAGATATAGTAATAAAACAACCGGTAAGTCATTAGACAAACATACTGTTAGTTTTCAAGGAATGGCTAACAATCGCTTAAGAACCCATTTCATATTAAAGAAAGCCGGGATAAAGCTCCACAACCAGAAAAACGGTTATAATGCCAATCCAGTAGACGCGGTTCCACAGGTCATAGGGCTAAATGCGTTAACAGATTTAGTAATGGATAGAAACATAAAGAGCATTGGTCGTTTATGTTTAGCTCCCATTGCATTAGTTTATGGCTTACCGATGGCAGCTGTAGGCGGACCAAATTTAAGCCCGCATACTAAGCCATATGAAAGTTTGCCAGCCTACGGTAAACAAGCCGTATCCACCGTTAAGAATGCACTAACTAGAATAATTCGTAGTTTAGTATAAATAGGTATAAATTAATGTTTGGATTGTTTAGAACACGCAAAAACCCGAAAGGCCCAAATATTGAGAAAGTGCAAAATTTATGTTTTGAATTAGGTGATTCACGACTTTACTTATCACTTCCTTATGGAAATCATAGCTCATTAGAGAATATTTCTATTATTGAACAAAAGATTAACATTTTTGATATCAACCGTTATGAATATGAAGATAAAAACGACATAAGTTCGTTTTGGACAATTTTACAACGACACTACCAATACAGTTATTTTAACTGGCCTGGGTTTGCTGGGATAAATGTGATGCTTACTCTAAATCGATTCAACCAGGTTGATAACTTATTGGACGAAAAGCAATTGAGTAGCATGGTTTCCAAAAACGCTAATATATCTATGTCAGTATTTAATAATAAAGCCTCAGAAGATTGCAAACTCACTATTTCTAAAGATTTTAGTTTCATGGATATGAACCATGAAAGGCTTCTAACTTATGAAACATCTCAATTTCCAATGTCGGGAACAACCAAGCATTACCTAGCTGCAATTGCCCCACAACATTGTTTCGACCTTTCGTTTAGATACCCCATTATTTCTGACACTGATGAAACCTGGTACAAAATGGCTCAAGCTTTAGAAAAACAAATATTATCCTCATTAAAGTTAGCACTCGATGATTCGCTTTCAAAATTAAGAGAGACAAGCTCCCCAAGTTAAGTGAACAGTTCATCATTTTTCGGCAGGCATTTTGATTTCGAAGCATTAGTCTTCGCGGAAAAACATTTAAGTCTCTCCAACTAGCATGCAGTATCCAAACCCTATTAGGAATTACGCACTAAAAATTAAACGTACTTTAAAAGCTTAATGAAATCTTACTTTGTTTATTCAAATAATTACGACTTCTCGTTTTTGGGGCTAGATAAGTTACACCCTTTTGACGCGAAAAAGTTTAGCCGAGCCTGGAATCTATTGACCAAAGAATACCAACCCAATATCGATTTTGAATGGGTTGAACCTACTAACGGTGTCTCAACAAGCGATTTACTGCGAGTCCATACGCAGCAATACCTCGACTCGTTATCGAACTCTTCGACCATTGCCAATATCATCGAAATTTTTCCAGCACGATTTGTTCCGAACTTTCTTTTAAACAAAGGGCTAGTCGGCCCCATAAAGCTGGCTTGTCAGGGCACCCTCATAGCTAGTGAACTAGCGGTAAATAACAACGCGATTTCGTTGAACTTTGGGGGTGGATATCATCATGCTTTTAGGGATCGCGGAGAAGGTTTTTGTATTTTTGCCGATGCGTTTTTAGCGATTGATAAACTAAGAGAAAACGCATTGTTGAAACAATCCGACGAGATTTTGATGATTGATTTAGATGCTCATAGAGGCAATGGATTCGAATCCTTCATCTCAAATGATTCAAACATCCACAATTTCGACATGTATAACCTGAGAGCCTACCCAGGTATTCATTTTGGTGACCCAGATGAATTTCCCTACATGGTACCTTTACAACCCGGAATGTCTGATAATCGATATTTTGAAGTTTTAGACGATCACTTAACACGATTCTTAGAATCCGCTGAGACTCCTAAGCTGGCTTTTTATAATGCCGGAAATGACATACTGGATATCGATCCGTTGGGAGGATTAAGTGTTAGTTATGAGGGCGTTTTAAGACGAGACAAATTGGTTATCGAACAACTTCTTAAACGGCAAATACCTACCGTAGTAATGACCAGTGGTGGATACAGCCCTCGCTCTTTTGAAATAATCGCAGAACTTGCCAAATCCATTATTCGATTTACAAATTGATGGTTAAGAATAAACCAGTTGCGAGATAAAGAATCGGAGGATGGGAAAAAAACAGTTTCTAGTTGCGGGTTTCGAGATGCGAGTTGGAAAGAAAACAGCTTCGAGGGGCGAATGGACCAGTTTCGGGTTGCGAGTTGGAAAGAAAACAAGCTTCGAGTTACGAGTGGCGAATGGACCAGTTTCGAGTCGAGGGTATTGAGTTGCGAGAAAAGGAGCTGGGAGCTAGATAGAGATAAATGGAGACTATAAATAAATCTGTGTAATTGTCTATCATTAGAACCAGAAATGGTTAAGGATAGACATTATGAATAGAAAAGAACTCGAAGCCTTTGCGCGAGAAGCAGCGAAAGGCATGAAAACCGAACAAGATCTGAATGACTTCAGGAAGATCCTCACTAAAGTGACGGTCGAAGCAGCCCTCAACGCTGAACTCGATCACCATCTCGGTTATGGTAAGAATGAGCCCTCTCAATCAGACAATTATCGTAATGGTTCAATGAGTAAAACGCTGAGAACCGAAGATGGTCAGTTTGAAGTCGATACCCCTCGAGATAGAAACGGTGATTTTGAACCTCAACTGGTCAAGAAGAATCAGACTCGATTTACATCGATGGATGATAAGATTCTTTACCTCTATGCTAAGGGGATGACCACTCGTGAAATCGTCGCAACGTTTAAAGAAATGTACGACGCAGAGATATCTCCTACGCTCATATCCAAGGTAACCAATGCCGTCATAGAAGAAGTCATTGAGTGGCAATCTCGGCCGTTAGAGCCGGTTTACCCAATTGTTTACTTGGACTGTATAGTCGTCAAAATCCGACAAGATAAGCGAATCATTAATAAATCATTTTACTTGGCACTCGGGGTTAACATGGATGGCCATAAGGATTTACTCGGCATATGGCTATCGGAGAACGAAGGAGCCAAGTTCTGGCTTAACGTCCTGACAGAGCTTCAAAATCGTGGTGTTAAAGACATATTAATCGCCTGTGTTGATGGCTTGAAAGGATTCCCTGATGCCATTAATTCGGTATTTCCTGAAACACAAATTCAATTGTGTATTGTTCATATGGTTCGTAATTCGTTGAAGTATGTTGTCTGGAAAGACTATAAGGCCGTCACCAGAGATTTAAAGCGAATTTACCAATCCATTACAGAAGAAGAGGCTCTGCTTGCCCTAGACGAGTTCTCTGGACGTTGGGATGATAAATACCCTCAAATCAGTCGCTCCTGGAAAGCGCACTGGGATAACTTGAATACCTTGTTTATTTATCCTGAAGAAATCGATTTTGCCATGTCTTTTGCGTGTTTTAAATGACTCCTCTCCAAGGCTAATCTAATGGAAATTACCGATTTATGATTGAATTTGAAGCCCGCAGCGGACTATATTTTAATACCTATTAGCTTCCCCTCTCTAGCCCTCGGCTTTGGCCTCCTGCGTCGCTCTAATATTTGGTTTAAACTATATATTAGGTACACCTTTTTAAATACCTTTTAATTTTATTACCAGTTAAGCTTGTTATTAGTTAAAATATCTTTTGTCTTTTGTCTTTTGTCTTTTGTCTTTTGTCTTTTGCGGTACTCCGGGCTATTACCCCTAATAGCAAATTATACCCTCATATAGGTAATAATATAATGCCCATAATAAGCCCCTACTCTTATTCAGATACAGCCCTCAGTGAGCAATTATTTGAACGATTAGAACGGTTACGGCTTGAGCAAAACATCACTCAAACGCAGTTAGCTGAAGAAATAGGGATCACGCCTAAGACCTACCGAAATTTAGCCACAGGTAATACTAAACTTATTGTACTAATCGCCGCTTTAAGGGCGCTTAACCAACTTCACCATCTCGATGGTTTTATCCCTGAGGAACCCATCAGCCCATTGCAAATGGCCAAATTAAAAGGCCAAACCCGTCAGCGTGCTTATTCAAAGCGCAGTTCGGGTGATAGTCAACAATCATCAGCTCGAAAAACACAGCCTCAAAATTCATCTTCACAAAGCCCACCCGCCGATCAATCAAATAAAATGGCTGAAAATCAGCAAGAGGATTTAGACTGGTGATACACAATGTTGCCGAGGTTTATTTCTCGAATAACCAGCGAAAAACCAGTGACTTTGTTGGGGCTGTTGCCTATTCGCCTAATCAACCTATAGCGACCTTTGAGTATGCTAAATCTTGGCTGGCGCAAGGCATAGAGTTGGCTCCCATTAGCATGCCTTTGAGTGAACAAAAATATCAATTTAGAAACCTGCCCGAGGCCACTTTTAAGGGCCTGCCGGGTATGCTGGCTGATTGTCTTCCGGATGATTTTGGTAATGCGGTGATCAATGCCTGGCTGGCGCGTCAAAATCGCGCGATTGAAAGCTTTACTGCCATTGAGCGATTACTGTATACCGGTCAACGGGGCATGGGCGCGCTTGAATTTAAACCTTCTATAGGCTCTCGTTTAAAAAAGTCGCAACCAGTGCAGCTAGATTCATTAACCCAAATGGCTCAAGCGGTTTTAGATGAGCGGCGTGGAGCAAGTAGTCAGCTTAACAATACCGACAGTGATGGTTTACGAGACATTTTGTTGGTCGGTACCTCTGCCGGGGGCGCAAGAGCCAAAGCGGTGATTGCTATTAATCAAAAACATGACCAAATAGTCAGTGGTCAGGTAGATATTCCATCAGGGTTTAAACATTGTCTTTTAAAATTTGATGGGGTGGTTGAAAGTAACCAAAGCCAAGAAACTTTTGGCGACCCAGCCGGTTTTGGCCGCATGGAATACGCCTATTATTTAATGGCTTTAGACTGTGGTCTGACAATGATGCCCTGCTTTTTACTTGAACAAGGAGATCTTGCCCACTTTGTCACGGAGCGCTTTGACCGTATAGGCAATCAAAAAATTCATTATCAATCTCTGTGCGCAATGGCCCATGCCGACTACAAACAACCGGGGCTTTATAGTTATGAAGAATTATTTCAATTACTAAGAAGCTTACGCTTAAAACGCCATGAGGCGTTGCAAATGTTTAGAAGAATGGCGTTTAACGTGATCGCCCGTAACCATGACGACCACACCAAAAACTTTGGTTTTGTTTTTGACCAGAACCATCAATGGGCTCTAGCGCCCGCTTTTGATGTCGCTTTTAGTTATAAACCTGGCTCGCCTTGGGTGAATAGTCATCAACTCAGCATTAACGGAAAACGTGATGATTTTACCCGCGACGACTTGCTAGCAGTGATCCCAAACAACTTGCATAAGGAAGCTCAATTGATTATTGAACAAACCGTTGATGTTGTTAGCCAATGGCCTAAATACTCAAAGCAAGCAGGCGTGTTTAAAAAGTTTAGCGAATTTATTGCTAATAGCCATCGGGTTGGGATCTAATAACCTGGAGCTGGGAGCTGGGAGCTGGGTAATAATAAATGATATATGATTCACTTCGACTACGCAGTTCGACTCCGAAGTTCGACTCCGCTCACCACAACGCCCACCACAACGCTCAGTGAACTTTTTATCCATACTCCCCGCTCCTAGCTCACCGCTTCTAGCTCCCCGCTCCTAGCTCCTAGCTCCTAGCTCCTCGTTCCATATTTCTCATCTTTTTAACTGCTTGAATCTTCGTGTAATTCATCTCATATTTTGGAAATTTTCACTCGATTTAGTGTATTTGTTCACAAATTTTACAAAGGATCTTAGCCAAGCCTACTTACATGACTCGATCGCTGGCATACTCCCGCCCAATAAAAAGAACATGGTCATCGGACCAAGAACAACTCTCACGGATAGAGTTAATTTGAGGCACATACAACATGAAAACCGTATTACCCAACCCCAGAAAGGTTGCCGGTTTCATCGACCGGCTCAATCCTAGCTCCATTGGTTATAGCTGTATTACAGTGTTTGCACTGTATATCGTTTCAGTTTTTATTTTTTTCCAAGCATTCACCACCGAATTCGATACCAGTAGCAAACTAGAGGGTGTGCGGACGGCCATCTTTTGGTTTCTTTCTCCGATTCTATTAAAGTTTGCGATTCAACTGATTTCATCGATATTTTACCCGGTTATAGAGTCACTTAGGGAAGGCCGAAATCTACGTCCGTTCAAAGGGAAAGTCTCGGTAATTATTCCTGCGTTTAACGAAGAAGTGGGAATCGCTAAAACCCTAAAATCCGTCATGGCTTCAGACTACCCTAATTTTGAAATTATTGTGCTAAACGACGGCTCGACTGACTCGACCGAACAACAAATTATGCGTTATATCGATCAAGCCAAGGAAGATGGCAGTTATACCCATGATATCCATTATCGTCGACTGACTAATGGTGGCAAAGCCAAAGCACTTAATCGTGGATTGAGAATAGCGAGTGGTGAAATTATTATTACCATTGATGCCGACTGCGTGGTTGATCAACAAGCAATTAGTCAAATGGTTAAAGGCTTTAAGCATGCTGACGTTGGTGCGGTTGCTGGGAATGTCGTGGTTGGAAATAGACAAAAGCCGATCGAACTGATTCAACAACTCGAGTACCTGTGCGGATTCTTTTTCCGACGAGCAGATTCTAATTTTGACTCTGTCTTTATCATCGGGGGCGCCGCGGCAGCCTATCGTCGAACGACGCTTGATAAAGTTGGCGGCTTCGATCATGAAATTATTACCGAAGATATTGAAATGTCATTACGTATATTGGGTCATGGATTCAAAACTCGTTACGCAGCTAATGCTGTGGTTTATACAGAAGGTCCTTCGGATCTTAAAGGGTTATGTAATCAACGGTTGCGTTGGAAGTATGGACGACTGATGACATTTTTTAAACATCGCAATTTATTCTTCAATTTCAACCAACAGCCGAGCGTTTATTTAACCGCTTTTTTACTTCCTCTCGCCGTTTATGCAGAAATTGCATTATTACTGGAAGGTTTCTTACTCACTATTTTTTATAGCTACACCATTTTAGCGCAAGATTATTTTCCGCTAGCCATGATGATTTTATTTACCAGTGGAATGATTTCAATGCAAATAATGGCGGACAGTAAAAAACGATTTCATCTTAACTTGTTGGCCCTTGCGCCAGTCGCTTGGATCATATTTTACTTTATTGATGTGATTGAATTTCAAGCGCTGATTAGAAGTATAAAACGCGTTATAAAAAAAGAAACCCTGCAGTGGCAAAAATGGGTGCGAGTTGGGATTGTCAGGTAGAGTTTTTAATTATCATCCCAGCTCCCATACTCGCAACCCGTAACTCGCGACTCGAAACTGGTTTATTCGAAACTCGAAACTCGAAACTGGTTTATTCGCAACTCGAAACTCGCAACTGTTTTTCTCGTAACCCGTAACTCGCAACTCGAAACTAGTTTATTCGTAACTGTTTTTCTCGAATTATCTTTTATCGCTCTAAACTTGCTATTAATAGCAAGCAATTCTATTATTCTTAAATGACAGCGCTTTTTTGACTTAATAAAGTCCTACTTTATTATTTCGAACAAGCTTTAGGCTTGGTAGAAAATGCCATAAAATCGGATAAACGATTTGAACATTTGGTTAACAAAAGTTCTTTCTTGTACAACTATTTGCATAGTTTATGCATCGCCTGTTTCTGCTTTATCCTCCTCTGAATTAACACAACCCACTAAAACTGAACCGACTAAAAAACAGATAGAAAAAGACGATAGACCTCGCGTTGCCAGTGTTTTTGACCTTTCATTAGAAGAACTTCTCAAACTTAAACCAGTTCAGGTGACCGCTCGAAAACGCACGGAGTTAATTCAAGATGTGCCTGCATCGGTTTCGGTACTCGATAAAAATCAGATCGAAACCTTTACATCTGGTGCTCGTGATATAAGAGCATTAAGCGCTCGTAGTCCCTCACTGCAAATTGAATCTTCCTTTGACCGATTGTTTCCTCGGTTTTATTTACGTGGACTTGGTAATACTGATTTTGACATTAACGCATCTCAACCAGTTTCAATTGTGTTTGACGGTGTCGTTCAAGAAAATCCAATGCTGCGTGGCTTTCCGCTATTTGATATGCAGCGTGTCGAAGTATTACGAGGCCCGCAAGGTACGCTATTTGGCAGAAACACCCCAGCTGGCGTTATTAAATTAGAATCCATTCGACCTCAGCCAGGCAATTCTAGCAATGCCTCTGTTAGTTATGGTTCTAACAGTACCATTGATTTTAAAAGCGCTATAAACTTCCAACTGACCAACGAAATGATGACTCGAATTTCTCTAGCCTATCAACATCGAGATAATTGGATAGATAATGCAGCACCAGGGTTTATAGAGTCAAAAGTCTTGGGTGGTTTTGATGAAGTGGCAATGCGATTGCAAATGAATTATAAGGCTGATGAAAATCTCAATTGGCTTGTTAATATTCACGCTCGCGATTTTCAAGGTGCACCGGCTGTCTTTAGGGCAAATGTTTTAGATCCCGGAAGCAATCGTTTAAATGCCAATTTTGATAGCGATACAGTTTTTCTTGATGCGGCACAACGAACTGAACAAAGCTTAACAAACCAGGGTGGTAGTTTAACCATTAATTATCAGTTTGATGAATTATTACTAACGCTAATAAGTGGCTATGAAAATGTAAAAATATTTTCAGTCGGAGATGTGGACGGTGGTTATGGTGCTGTGTTTACCCCGACATCAGGTCCCGGCTTGATCAGTTTTCCAGCAGAAAATGCATCTAATATTCCTAAACATCGTCAGTATACTCAAGAAATTCGTTGGGCGAGCAAAAACAAAGGTCACTTCGGCTACCAGTTTGGCGCATTTGCCTTTAAAGAGAGCCTATTTATTAAAAATGAAAGCTATGACTCATTAAATAATGGCATGCTCAATGGATTAGCGACTCAGCATCAAGAAACCAATGCTTGGGCGATTTTTGGCACACTTGATTACGATGTGACAGAAAAACTAAGAATGACCACAGGCGTTCGTTACGGCTCGGATAAAAAACGCTATTCCACTGAACGACTGATGAGTCCGATTGGTGCCGGAACACTTGCTCCCATTCATGAGCAAGTCAGAGATAACCATTTAAGTTGGGATATTTCTGCTATTTACCAGTGGCAGCAAGAGACTAATTTTTACTATCGCATTGCTAAAGCCTTTCGTGCACCGAGTATTCAAGGGCGAGTTATTTTTGGTGATGCTGTCACCACTGCAAAGTCTGAACAAGTCGTTTCTTTTGAAACAGGGATTAAAACAACCTTTTGGGATGGTCAGGGAAAAATCAGTGCTGCGCTTTTTTCTTATGACATAGACGATCAACAAGTGACTGCGGTGGGTGGAGAAGACATTAATAATCGACTGCTTAATGTTGCTGATACTAATAGTCTTGGTTTTGAGTTAGACGCCGATTTTTCAATCAGTCAACATTGGCGAATTAGTGCGGGCATTAGTTTTAACGAAAGTGAAATTGACGATCCAAGTCTTTCAGTTTCGGTCTGCCCTCAATGCACAATAACCGATCCAATTAATGATAACGGTTTTGCTGTAATCGATGGCAATCATTTACCACACTCCCCTCACTGGATAGCATCTTTTTTACTCAAACATCAAACAGAATGGCGAGCTGGTATTTTGTATTTGCAAACCGATTGGTCTTATCGAAGTGAAGTTAATTTTTTCCTTTACGAATCGGATGAGTTTAAAGGTCCTGCCTTATTAGAAGGCGGCCTAAAAGCTGGCTACCGCTGGTCTGAAAACAAATTCAATTACGAAGTGGCATTTTTAGCTAGAAACCTTACTAACGAACAACAAGTGATTGGCGGCGTAGACTTTAATAACTTGACTGGAATTGTCAATGAACCACGTTACGTGGGCTTAGAATTAAAAGTCGGATTTTAATCTAGACCTGCCCGGCTGATCGAGCAAGGTTCCTGATGAAGTGTTGCTTCACCCTTGCGAGAGCCCGAGGTTACTGCCGAGGGAACTCCAACAAAGTGCCGCGAATGATGTGTGTTCGTGGCGCGCCCGGCTGATCGAGCAAGGTTCCTGGTGAAGTATTGCTTCACCCTTGCGAGAGCCCGAGGTTACTGCCGAGGGAACTCCAACAAAGTGCCACGAATGAATTGTGTTCGTGGCGCGCCCGGCTGATCGAGCAAGGTTCCTGGTGAAGTGTTGCTTCACCCTCGCGAGAGCCCGAGGTTACTGCCGAGGGAACTCCAACAAAGTGCCACGAATGAATTGTGTTCGTGGCGCGCCCGGCTGATCGAGCAAGGTTCCTGGTGAAGTGTTGCTTCACCCTCGCGAGAGCCCGAGGTTACTGCCGAGGGAACTCCAACAAAGTGCCCCAACTCTTACTAGATCATAATTGAATTGCGTTCGTGGCGCGCCCGGCTGATCGAGCAAGGTTCCCGGTGAAGTGTTGCTTCACCCTTGCGAGAGCCCGAGGTTACTGCCGAGGGAACTCCAACAAAGTGCCGCGAATGATGTGTGTTCGTGGCGCGCCCGGCAGGAGTCGAACCTGCGACCTAACCCTTAGGAGGGGTTCGCTCTATCCAGCTGAGCTACGGGCGCTAATAGAAAATGACAAGCAGCCCGAATAGTAAACCAACTAGCGATGAAATCAAGTGAAAGAATTTAAACCAAAATCTAAAAGACAAAACATTGTCACCAAAGCTTGCCCCGTGAGCGAGAGTCTGTTTCTAGAAGGAACGTTGTGGGTACGGAGAAAGACTTTTAGGTTTGTTTAAGATACCTGTAGGTCTGGCTTCAGCCTGACAATCACGGTTTGAGAGTGAGATGACGCGAATTGGATAATCCGAACCTTCTTGATCTACATCTGCCATCGTGTCGCCCGAAAGGACGACCTACAAAAACAAACGGATTGAGCGCTGTGCTGAGCGAGCTTAAACTGCGGAGTCAATAAGGATGTATTTTCGATGATGTTTTGAACTAGTAATTTTATACTTATAGTCAAGCGTCCAAGAGCTCCCTCTCCCACTTAGAAGGTTTAAAACCCCCATTATTTTTTGTCTTTTCTCCGCGCTCTCCGTATCCACTGCGTTTTCCTTAAAGGACCTACTTTTGGCACGGGGCAAAGCTTTGGTGAATAATCATTCTTACTTTAGCCGCACTAAAATGCCGACCATCTAATTCCTAGGCTGGCACTACTTTTTTCGTGGGTATAAAACTCGTCTAAATGCTCAAAATTGGAATGCTCAAGCTCAACATAAATAGCAAGATTGGTATCATAAAGAGTCGCTAGGATCCATTCATAACCTAGGTTGATAGTAATGCCTTGTCGCTCTCTTTGCTCGTCTTCGTATGTTTCCGGGGCGGCGTCAGGATCAACTTCAGACTCTATTTGGTTTACAAGGGAAAACTTTGTATATTTAACGCCAGCACTTAAATACTGATAATCACTAATACGATGCACCGCAGACATTCCTAAAAAACCACCCGTAGCATTGTAGTATCCTGTTACGGTATCTCTGCGCTCTTCATAATTGTAAGTATATCGCCAGCGGGTATCTTCATTAGGATTATAAATATATCCCATATTTAAAATCGCGTAATTGTAGGCTAAGTCTGTGTCTAGGACTTCAAGACCAGTTTCTAAATCACGGCCTCGTCTATCAAGATATTCTCGCTGCTTAAATGAGCCGTTCATAAAGAAACGCCCTAATTTAGACGCCTTATATTCAAAGCCTAAGGTAAACATTTGGTGGTCATAATCTAAATTACTTAACCCAGCAATTTCTAACTCTTCAAAGCTTTTCGATCGCTGCTGGTAGGAAGCACCATACTCGAAGATACTGTTTTGCAAATAAATTAGTTCTGCAAAATAAGTTTGCTGGTCAAAGTCATATCGATCGGCAATAGACTCACCGCCAAACACACCAACAAACCCTGTTCGCTTGTTAACATAGGTTTTATCTTCAAATAGATAATCGGCAGCAATTTGATAGCGAAAATTAGCCTCACCAATAGCGAATTGGTCTATTAATCTTAACTCGGCACCACCGGTAAATTTGTCTGCTCGTGGGTCGTCGTCATACTGAGTTTTAGTGACTTGTGCTTTAACATCGAGAATTTCGAATAGATTAGCGGCGACTTTGAAATCCCCTTTCAAAAAATTAACGGGATCTTCTGGCTTGTAGGCTTCAGAAAGGTAATGGGGATTGTCATCTAACCCATAGGTTGCAGTCGCGTTGACAATATTCTTGTCCGCAGCTTGAGAACTCAAAGTCAGCAAAGATAAATGACTGACCATAGAAATCGTGGCTAGTTTAAAAAGAAGCCTATTTTGCATAAAACTGATTACCTTTAAAGCGAGCACCATTAAAACTGATCATCTTGATTGTTTCCATGGCACTGCTATTTTTCCCGTAAAGCGACTGACCAATTGGCACAACAGAAGCCCAAATTTTAGAATTTTTGGCCTCAGCACTTAAATCTAGCCGAAAAATTGCTAATAAACCGTGATTGTTCGCAAGAAACAAGGGGTTATCGCCTAGTTTAATGATTAATTGTAGCTGCTCTATTTGGCGAACTGATAGAACAATTTCACAAAAATCATTCAGTTACACGATTCTCTCAATTATAGACAGGTAATCTGGGATACGCTTGCAAATCAACCGATGGGCATTGCGTTGTTTTAGCAACAGATTCTAGGGCTTAAGTAATAACTGTGGATCGAGCCTTGTGTTGTACCAATTTAAACGCCAATCTAAATGAGGCCCGGTTGCTCTGCCGGTAGCACCGATTCCGCCGATGGTTTCGCCTTGTTTGATTTCCTGACCAACCTCGACGGCTAGCGAGTTCAAATGGATATAGGTGGTCGAAATGCCGTAACCATGATCGACAATGACACTCCCGCCAGAATAAAATAAGTCCTTTTCAGCCAAAGTCACTACGCCATCTGCAGGCGCGATTACTGGTGTTCCCACCTTATTGGCGATATCTAAACCAAAATGCGGTCGTTTTGGCTCGCCATTTAGGATGCGTTGGCTTCCATAAACACCAGAAATACGACCTTCGGCAGGTTTGATGAACTGCATCATAAATGCGGTTTGAAAGCTGGTACCTTGGCGAGCTTTTCTCACTAAGGCAGCCTCTTTTTTGATGCGAGCCAGGGTTTCCGGCGAGGTTGGATTGACTTTACTGGGTGGTAGACCGTCTACACGCTCTATTTTCCATTCTCGCTTAGCAATAGAAAGTGGGAATAATTCCGTGCCAGATGGGCGTTTCACTTGTATTTCGAGGTCTAACTCGCTATCTCGTCCAACACCAAACACAAACTCGCCTGTTTCTGTGAGAGGTAACTTTTGATCCTTAAAATAAACATCCCCATCAACCAATATTCGACCAACAATAAGGCTCCCTTGCTGAGGTTTTTCGGTGAAAATTTGTAACAAGGGTTGCTTTGCTGCTAACGAGCTGCTGATTAAAAAAAGACAGCTCACTATTAACCGTCGAATGGTGAGATTTAAAAATTGGCAAACAATCGTCATGCGCTTATCGTTCCTTGTGTCATTTTATTAACTTGTTTGAAGCCACTGGGCAGAAAAAACTCGGTAACTAAAGCATTACCAAACTAATCCAGTATTCTGCCATTTTTTAATCTTTTCTACTGAGAGCCAATTCAAACAAATCGTATTGGACCTAAATCTTCAAGCAAGCTGAGTTTTGTTATCTTAAACACAATATAAACTTAGATCAGCCTTTAGGCTGACAAAAACCTGAGGTAATCCTACGCGCCTATACTTAACATTTAAATATCTTATTCTACTTAACGCTCAGCGTCGCACTGAAGTACGACCTACAGGGTTTCGCTCTTTCGACCAAGCCAGCTGAGCGGGGTCGAAGCCTTACTAAACGAGAACATAATCTGTAGGTCAGCCTTGAGGCTGATAAAAGCCTTATGGTAATCCTATAAGCCTGTCTTTTAACTTTTAAACATCTGGTTCTACTTCACTCTCAGTGTCGCACTGAAATACGACCTATAGAGGTTTCGCGCTTTCGACAAAGCAAGCTGAGCTTTTTATTGTTAACTTAAAACTCGACTCCGCTCAATGTACTCAACGTTCCATCCCAGCTCCTAGCTCCTATACTCGCAACTCGCAACCCGTAACGTTTGACAATGATTCACTTCGACTACGTAGTTCGACTCCGCTCACCACAACGCTCAGTGAGCTTTTATTTATCATCCCAGCTCCCAGCTCCCTGCTCCCAGCTCCCGCAACTATTCTAAGCTTGCGCTTCTCGTTGCTGAATAAACTCTAATGCTCTATCAATTCTGGCCAATGCTCTATCTTTACCAACCCAAAGTAAGGTTAAGTCAATCGCTGGAGACATGCCTCCCCCCGTGGCCGCTACTCTTAATGGCATGCCAACTTTCCCCATTCCAATTTGCAACTCTTCAGCGGTTTGATTCACCGCTTGTTGAATGGCATCGGCTTGCCAATCGGTTATCGCAGCTAATTTATCTCGGATTAATTGCAAGGCTGGTTTTGCGACAGGCCGCAGGTGCTTTTTAGCAGCTTTTTCTTCAAAGGATTCAAACTCTGTGTAGTATGGTTTGATTGCGCTCACTAACTCAACCAGTGTTTGTGAACGTTCGGAAAACTCTGGGATTAAGTTATCAATTTTAGGACCATTGGCAAGTTCTACCCCTTGCTGATCGAGATGCCACTGAAGATGCGGCAACAAGTCTTGAACCGGTGTTGATTTAATATATTGTTGATTTAACCATTTTAACTTATCAGTATTAAACGCAGACGGTGCCTTATTAATATCGTTCATATCAAATAAGGATTTCATTTCCTCAATGGAAAACACTTCTTGGTCACCGTGAGACCAACCTAGTCTGACTAAATAATTAAGTACTGCATGGGGTAAATAACCGTCATCTCTAAATTGCATAATACCGACTGCGCCATGACGTTTTGAGAGCTTTTTACCATCGTCACCCAAGATCATAGGCACATGGCCAAACTCCGGACACTGCGCACCGAGTGCTTTAAAAATATTGATTTGTCTTGGTGTGTTGTTGAGATGATCGTCTCCTCGCAACACTTGGGTGATGCCCATATCCATGTCATCAATCACCACGGTAAAATTATAAGTCGGTGAACCGTCGGTCCGTGCAATGATTAAGTCATCCAATTCTTGGTTGCTATAACTAACCTCGCCTTTGACGGCATCAGTAAAGGTAACAGCGCCGTCTTGCGGATTTTTGAAGCGGATCACATGATCTTGACTTAAATCGATTTCGGATGCTGCAAGATCGCGACATTTGCCATCATATCTCGGCTTTTGCTTACTATTCATTTGATTTTCACGTAACTCGTCTAACCTTTCACGAGAGCAGAAACATGGATAAGCATGCCCTTGCTCGCGTAAGTCCTGGATAACTTGCTTATAACGATCAAACCGGTGAGTTTGGTAAATAGGCCCTTCGTCCCAATCAAGTTCCAACCACTTCATACCATCTAAAATCGCTTGTACGGCTTCAGGGGTTGAACGTTCGATATCGGTATCTTCAATTCTTAGTACAAATTGACCCCCATTAGCCCTGGCATGCAGCCAGCTATACAGTGCTGTTCGAGCGCCGCCAATGTGCAAATAACCGGTAGGAGAAGGAGCAAAACGTGTTTTTACGGACATGAGGATTTCGCTTGTAAGTAGTTGTCAAAATTCGAGCGCTATTCTAACAAAACCAACCCAGAAAAAATAATTAAATTAAGGGTTGACCGAATTAAAATTTCTCTCTAGAATGCGCACCTCTTGAGAGAGACAAGCATGTATCTTTCTGGAACCCTCGGGACTTTAGCTCAGTTGGGAGAGCATCGCCCTTACAAGGCGAGGGTCAGTGGTTCGAGCCCACTAAGTCCCACCATATTTAGAAAAAGCCTGCATTGATGCGGGCTTTTTTGTGCCTGATCGAAAATCAAGCAAAGTCAAAGTCAAAGTCAAAGTCAAAGTCAAAGTCAAAAGATTATTCACCACGGAGGCACGGAGAACACGGAGGAAAGACTTTTAGGCAATTTGAGCTTTGACTAGGTCGCACTTCAATCCTTCACTCAACTAAATGGACCTCCACTGGTTCAAACAAGAAAGTCAAAAGATTATTCACTACGGAGGCAAAGCTTGCCCCGCGACCAAATGTAGTTCTATTTTGGGAGTGCTGTGGGTACAGAGAACACGGAGAAAAGACTAAAAGATAAATTCTTTAGGTGTTTGAGTCCCTTTAGCAGGAGATCGGACTTTTCAATTATTTTTCTTCTATCAAGAAACTAACAGGCAGTATTTACCCTTACTCTTGTCGAGATTTACCTTTCCCAGCTCCCAGCTCCTAGCTCCTAGCTCCTAGCTCCTAGTTTACTGGTTTCTCAAAGTACCATTTCCATCTCATGCCAACTTAGCCCCCCATGCTCCGAATCAGACGGGCCAAGATCAACAAACCCAAAGCTGGCATACATGGGAATTAGTTCCGTTTGGCATATTAGCAAAATCTTCTCTTTGCCATAATCGCGCATTTGTTGAATAAACCGATGCATTAATCGGCTAGCCATACCTTGGCGTTGATAATCGGGGTGGGTTGCCACCGACATGATCACAATGTTTTTTCCATCAGAATGATGGCCTATCAGCTCTTTAAACGATTCGTCAGATAACTCAACCTTATCAGCCGCGCCGCAATTGACGAAGCCAATAATTTCTTTTTGGTTCTCTAGAATTAAGAAACCTTCTGGGTACATTTGAATTCGTTTAAGTATTTTTTCTTTGGTTGCAGCTTCATCACCGGCATAAGCAGCGGTTTCTATTTGATAACATCGGTCAAGGTCAGAAGGTGTTGCCTGGCGGAAAGATAAATTGCTCATGAAGAGTTCTTAGAATTTAATCAATGGATAGCTCATTAAAACCCAGTTGGAAATTTGTTACAAGGGTAAATGCGTTCACTTAGACGCTGTGGTTTGATTGCGCTCTGGTTGCGTGTAATGAGCAGTGAAATTCTCCAATCAAAAAAATAATAGCCCATTGAGCGTTGTGTGGGACAAGTGATAACTAACGCTCTTCAAACAACCACAACACCGCCCTTTCAAACTCTGATCGCCAAAAACCTTCATTGTGTTCACCACCAGCAACAACTCTTGAAACGACATTCTTTAACGGGTGCCCTTGCGCTTGAATCTGCTCAACCATTTTTTGCATATTAGCAACTGAGTCGGCCCCTTCCTTTTCACCCATCAAATAAAATAATCGAGCATTGGAATTAGGAGCATTCTGTTTAGTAAAACTATAAGCTTGCTCTGAAAACCAAAAAGACGGAGAAAAGATTCCAGCTTTAGAAAAAACCTCTGGGTATTCTAAGATAGCATAGTGGGAGATTAAGCCGCCCATTGAACTTCCCATTATCCCTGTGTTGTTTAAGTCTTTTAACGTTCTATACTGACTATCAACATAAGGTTTCACTTGTTTAACAATAAAAGCCATATATTGTTCACCCTCAGCATTACCAAACTTTTGGTTTTTCCATGGGCTTAGTTCATTCATCCGTTTATCTTGACCGTTGTCGATCCCAACAATGATCAATGAGAGTTTTTTCTGATGATGTAGCTTGTTAAGCGTTTCATCAACTCCCCACTCTCCAACATAGGAGGTTTTGTCATCAAATAGATTTTGCCCATCATGCATATAAAGTACCGGATATGATTCTTTCCTTGAAGCATAATCTGGTGGCAAATAGATGCGGACTTTTCTGGTTCGATTAAGCCCAGGCATATCAAACTCTTTGGTCAACACTTCAACATTACTAGCCGCGCTAGAAACTCTTACTGGCTCGTTTTCACAGCCAACTAGCAATACTATCAAACAGGTGGATAGACACAGTTTTTTCAATAGATATTCGATTTGATTCATGCTTGCTCCGTTTCTGGTTGCTATTTTTCAACCCAGTAAAAAACCTTAGACTCAAGCGGCTTCAAGCTTACCGCTATGGTAGCAATTCGTTCGGTAACTTTAAGGAAAGATTTTTCATCGATTGGGCTAAACAACTCTGATAGTTCTTTTTCGCCAGATTTAAGTTGCCACTGCTTAATTAGCCCTTCAGGTAGTTTAAGATCCACGTCATAAGTTTTGTTCGATGAGAAGTTACTAATCACAATCACGCGACTTTTTTGATCCCATCTGGCAAATGAAAATAGCGATTCATCATAATGATTTGATAAGTTTAAATTTGAACGGTGCAGTTCCAAAAATTCGCCATTCAAAGCTGAATTAGTCGCACTAAATTCTAACAAGTCAACATAGTACTGACGTAATTCCTTTTCAGCTTTAGTCGATCGTCCGCCGTCGAATTTTCCACCATTACTCCAACGCTGCAGGCTGGGCACTCCCCAGTAATCAAAAATTGTCGTACGGGTCGGATCGCCAAAGCCAGCATCGCCATCCCCCGCTTCACCTAAGGCTTGGGCAAAGTATAATAAATTGGGACCTTTACCAATCAAACTAGAAATCGCCATGGCAGGTTTTCCCTTGTTAGCATCACCCGCAAAATCGGCACTAGCAATTCGTTGTTCATCGTGATTTTCTAAAAAATGTAATAAATTTGAATCAATATCTTCAAATCGCTCAACGATGGGAAGCAATGCTGAAGTGGGTGATTTTTCCTGCATGATCAATTTTAGGGTGTCGTAGAAATCGACCTTATCGTATAGGAAATCCATTTTACCGAGATGAATATAATCACGATATAAAGTTGGGTTATAAACCTCGGCAAGCAAAGTCGCATTTGGATTTTTCATTTTAATGGCACTGTTAAGGTAGCTCCAGAATTCTACCGGTACCATTTCTGCCATATCGTATCGGAATCCATCGACTCCCATGGCGATCCAATACAAAGCAATATCATGAAATTTTTTCCATGAATCCGGTACCACTTTATTCTGCCAAAAGGCGAAGTGTGCTTGATAACCTTTGTTGGCATAATCTTTTGGTAATCGTTCGAAATCATAGCTGCCATCTGGCTTTACACCATAATTAACTTTGACCGTTTCATACCAATCGTTAATGTCAGGTTGCACCTTACGTGCACCATTTCCAGTCCATTTTGCGGGCGTTTCATCAAAGTGATTATCTGAAAGTGGATGCGCTTCTCCATTAAGTGGTTGATAACCATTTTTTGATTCAGGTACTTTGAAAGATTGACCAACTATGTAATAGAAATTGTTATCCCGTTTATATTCAACACTGGTATCGTCGTTAGCTCCAAAATCAACCACACCTTGTGGTTTAGAGATAGATTGATAATTACGTGCAACATGATTGGGTACAATGTCGATAATGACTTTCATACCCTGTTGATGAGTTCGTTCAATCAGTTGCTTAAATTCGTGTAATCGACTTTCTGGATTGACTGCTAGGTCTGGGTTAACGTTGTAATAATCTTTAACGGCGTAAGGAGAGCCGGCTCTTCCTTTGACGACGTCAGGATCATCTAAAGAAATACCA
Organism: Kangiellaceae bacterium; assembly: GCA_965230505.1. Classification (GTDB taxonomy): domain Bacteria; phylum Pseudomonadota; class Gammaproteobacteria; order Enterobacterales; family Kangiellaceae. Next base: position 102,463 of record OZ246006.1, read on the forward strand.
TATTTAGTATAGTCTCTGATAACCGCATGATGAGGAACGCCGGTATACCAAATATGTGAAACGCCAAACTCTTTGATCTTTTGTAACGCTGTTTCATCGAAATCGTTAAATTTTCCGACGCCATTTTCTTCAATAGTCCCCCATGGTTTATTGGTTGAGTTTTGGTTTCCAAATAAGCGGGTGAATACTTGATAGATGACTGGTTTTCCTTGAGGTGACTGAATCACTTTATTGTCAACGCTTTGCTTGCTCAACGCTTGGCTTGCAGTTATTTTATCCTCCTTTGTTACTTCTTCTTGTGGAGACTGACTGCAACCTGCAATAATCAATAGGTTGAGTAAGATTAGCTTGATACTCATTCGTTTATTTTGTTTATTCATATTCATTGTTTATTCCGAATTATAATCTTGAGTAAAAAAAGCAGCCAGACAATGTAGGTCAGTCTTTAGGCTGACAATAGCACTGTGGTAATCCTATCTTTTAACTTTTAACCATCTTGTTCTAGTTCACCCTCGGTGTCGCACTGAAGTACGACCTACAGGGATTTGTTCTCTCGACCAAGCCGGCTGAGCTTTTTATTTTAAAGCTTCAAATAGCATCACTAGCTCAGCCGCCTTATGATCCCAAACAAAATCAATTTCAACCTGCTGGCGTTCACTATCATAACGAAATTGAGTGGCATCTAATTGAGTCTCACCAAACATAATTTTTTTAATAGGATTGACTGCATGCACAACCAATTGCATATCTCTTTTAGCAGGCATAGAGTCGTATCCCTTCCCCGCTCTATCAAAACTAATAGTCAGCTGATTGTTTTGAGACTTTGCCTCAAAATTCAATAACTCGAAATCACCTTTCTCGATATTGTTACGAGTAACGCCATCATCCTCATACATTTGATATTGGCTTTGAGTCATCGATGGGTCGTGATAATAGTGTAAAGTTAATTTCTCACTGGAGTAGTCTTTGGTATTGTTAACCGGCTCAACCATAGGAATAAACGATCCGGCTTTGGCGAACACAGGAATGGTCTCTAAAGTGACCGGGATACTCACGGTTTGATCGCCTGTATATTTTTGTCCATTCCAAAAATTGAACCATACTCCACTCGGTAAGGTCACTTTTGATTCTTTCAAACCAGGTTCAACAATCGGTGCTACCAACAGCGCATCGCCCCACAAATAGCGATCTTTAATATCAAAAGCGCTCGAATCCGCTAGTTCAGAAAACATAAGCGGTCTCATTATCGGCATACCGGTGGTACTATTTTGATAAGCCATAGTGTAAAGATAAGGCAACATGCTATAGCGGAGTTTTAAGAATTTTCGAACGATATCTTTGGTTTGTTGATCGTGAAATACCGGCTCAGGGGCAATGTTATCTTGCGCGTGCGGTCTAAATACTGGTTGAAAAACGCCGTACTGTAACCAACGGATATAAAGTTCTTGATCAAAGGTTTCACCGCCAGCAAAACCACCTAGATCCGAGTGAGTGTAAGCAAGTCCCTGCATCCCCATTTGCAAAGTTAATTCAACTTGCGGTTTTAAACCATCCCAAGAACGTGATACATCGCCAGTCCAAGGGATCATGGCAAACCGTTGCGAGCCTGCAAAACCAGAGCGCATCATCACAAAGGGTCTTTTGTTGGGCTGATCTGTGATTAAGTTTTGATAAACGGTTTTAGCCCACTCATGACCATAAGCGTTATGTAACGTTTTTCCATTGAATGACTGATGCATTTCAGACACATAGTGAATACCATCGTCGGGATGAACTTCTGGTTCACCTAAATCCCCCCAAACCCCTGCAACGCCTTGCTTGGTTAGGTCCGAATAAATGTTGGAAAACCAGGTCTTGGCTTTATCATCAAAGATATCAATTAGACCGGTATTACCGAAATAAAAGTCAAACCGTTTTGGCTCTCCTTGTTGGTTTTTCATCAGTATTTTTTGCTCAACCGCTTCCGCCCAACGATCCGATGTACTAAGAATGAATGGTTCGGTAACTAAGATCGTTTTTACACCTTTTGATTTTAATTCATCAATCATTTTTTCAGGTTCCGGAAAAGCCTCTTTATCCCAAGCTAGGTTCCCCATAAACCCTTTAATATCATTACCAAACCAGTAAAGGTCAAGAATAATGGCATCAACCGGCATATCCTCTTGCTTAAACAATTCGATCGTGTCTAAAACTTGTTGCTGATTTTTGTAACCAAAACGTGACGAAAAATTACCGAACGCCCAACGCGGTGGCATGGGTTGTTTTCCGGTAACATTGACGTACTGATTGATCAATTGAGGATAGTTTTGATCGGAAAAAATAATATAAGCTCTGCGTCCTGAGTCCGCTTCAAAGGTCAATCGATCATTTTTCGTTTTTCCAATATCTAAGAATCCGCTAGCGGTATTGTCAAATAAAAGGCTGTACTTTTTATTTGAAATAACTAAAGGCAAGCTGTAATACATTTGATTGGACTCAGTGGTGTAACCATAGTGAGCTCGGTTATATAACGGCATTCGATGGCCTCGGCGGTCCATACCAAGAACGCGTTGACCACCGCCCATAATTTTTTCACCTTCTGCGAGCGAAAATTCGACTTTAGTGAAATTTACTGACTGCTCATGGTTTTTATCACTCTTATTACTCTTATCGCTCTTGTCACCAAATAACCAAACTGGTTGTTGGCTGGTCAAAAACTCTTCGCCACGATAAAAGTCAATTTGAAAATTAGATTTATTTATTTTTGCAATAATACCTTTTGTTCTAAACACATATTCTTTCTCTGACTCAGTAAGTTCAGCCGGTTCATTCGATAGCGTTGGTTTAACAGCAAATGATTTAAGTTGAGTTTTATTTTTCTCTAGAAACTCAACTTGAATGGCTCCAGAAGAAAGTGCCGAAAGCTGAATGGAACGCTGAGAGTCAGAAATGCTCAACACATCATCTTTAAATTGATGAGTTAACTTAGTTTCGCTTATGTCAAAACAGGCTGTAACTAGCGATACCAACATCACTAACATACAGTATCTAAATAAATTAAACTGATTACTCGTCATATTGAATGACATCCTTATATTTTGTTAATTTTTATTTGAATGATTAGACCTATCACTAAAACTGCAAGATTCGTATCGACTTAGCTGGTAAGTGAATCTTTTTTTCTAAACTTACTTTCTCTTTGGAAAGGATATCAACCACACTCAAGTTTAATTCTTTAGAATTAATCATTGATTTAAAGCGTCGATTATCCAAAGACTGATGCTGCTGGCTTTTATTGATGATAATCATGACCTTATCATTATCTTTTTCGCTATGACGAAAGTAAACGTAGATTCCGTCTACCGGAGAGTAATGGGTCATTTTGCCAGAGTGGATGGCCTTAGATGACTTTCTCCAGTTTAGTAGCCGCTTGGTAAATAGTTGCATTTCTGATTGTTGGTTAGTCATTCCCTTACCGGTAAAACCATTGGCTTTATCACCTGGCCAACCTCCGGGGAAATCAGTTCTAATTACACCGTGCGAACCTGAATCTCGATTATCCATCAAAATCTCTGTGCCGTAAAAATATTGTGGGATCCCCCTTACGGTTGCAAAGAAGCCTACGGCAATTTTGGTCAAGTCGACATCATGTTTAAGCTGAGTGTGGATTCGGCTCATATCATGATTATCTGGAAATACGACTAAATTATCGGAATCAGGATAAACGAAATCGGTGGCAATAAGTTCATACAGTTTTCTTAATCCATCCGACCAAGTTTCCTTCTCAGTCAATCCCTTTACAAGCACATCTTGTAACGGAAAATCCATTAGCGAGGGTAATTCTGAATGGTAACCATCATGAGTTTGGTTGCCTCGTTGCCAATAGGAAACAATATTTGGGCTAACAGACCATTCTTCTGCCACAATATTGTAGTTTGGATATTCGGCCATCATTCGTTTAGTGAATTCACCTAAAAATGTTTTATCGGAGTAAGAATAAGTATCGACTCGCAGTCCTGATAAGTTGGCGTACTCAGTCCACCAAATACAATTTTGAATGAGGTAGTTTGCCACCAGCGGATTACGCTGATTTAAATCTGCCATGGTCGGTACAAACCAACCATTAGCAAATGCGTCTATATCTTCTTGAGTGCCATGTGGATCGTGTAATGCTTCTCGACGATGGCTCGTTTGACTGTAGTGATTAGGGTTATTTAACCAGTCGCTGCTCGGCAAATCTTTAAGCCACCAATGCTCAGTGCCAATATGATTAAGAATAACATCCTTAATTAATCCAATCCCTCTCTCTGCTGCTTGATTAGATAAATCTTTGTACAATAAATTGCTGCCAAACCTGGGATCGACTTTATAATAATCGGTGGTTGAATAACCATGATAGGTCACTTTGGGATGAGCATTTTCTAAAACCGGATTAAGCCATATTTGGGTAAACCCCATTTCTTCAATATAGTCTAAGTTGTCAATAATTCCTTTAATATCGCCGCCATGGCGACCATCATGGTTTTCGCGGTCAACGCCTTCCCGATAACCTTTTACTTGGTCATTATCAAGATTGCCGTTGGCAAATCGATCAGGCGTAATCAAGTAAATAACATCTTTGGGACTAAAACCATTCCTCGCGGTAGAATCTTTACGTCTGGTTCTTAAAGAGTAATGATAAGTTGCTTGTTTGTTGCCCCCACTCAAAAACTCAAGTGGGTATTCGCCTGACTTGGCGTTTTCACTGACTACCAGGTTTACAAACAGATAGTTTTTATTATCCGTGCGCTCAATACTAGCTACACTTAATCCGCTATTTTGCGACTTAACCGCAAATGAACTAATCGAGTCACCATAAACTAATAGCTGCAACTCTTTACGCTGCATACCGGTCCACCAAAAAGGCGGCTCTACTCGCTGAATAGCCGAACTAGTATTCTTACTAGTGCTATTGATTAAACCATCTGAATTGACATCCGTAGCGAACACGTTAGGTGTCAATATGGCTGATAGTGTTAGCACCAGCATGCGGTTTAATAAACGCGAATAGCGAAGACCTGAGTTTAGCAGCATTGTTTTATTTGTTTCAGTGAGTACAGGTCATTTAATAGTACGAGACCTAGACTTAATTAACACCAAATTGCATACGTATTCATAAGTCCGGTTTTAGGCTTACCGGTTTAGCATTTGTAAATTAGCCGCATGAGACTCAAAGTTAAGACTACACCCTTGCAAGAACTTATCAGTCTTAAGCTCTTGGTAGAGATCCCCTTGACCAGGTTGATTACTTGCTAATGGCGGAAAAGCACCATAACCGGCTAACAAACAATTCCATGAAACCGCATCAAAATGCGAATTAAAATTCGGGTCTTGAAATAGCTGGCGCAGATCATCTTTACGAAACCAGCAATCAAGAATTCGCGATAAGTTTGGCGAGAGCTTTGAGTTATCTCTATTGGCTCGCCAATATTCAGAATCATTTCGAGTATTCAATTTGTAATGTGCAACGATATAATCCCGCACACTTTCAAATCGATTAACAATCTGTTGGTTGTAGTTGGCTTGGTACTGGTCAGAAAAATTACCTTTTTCAAAATAATCGATAAAGGTCTCAATCGAGATTTGCACTAAATGCAATGCTGTGGCTTCTAACGGTTCGATAAAACCTTGCGACAAACCAACCGCAATACAGTTATTTTTCCAATGCTGTTTAAGTTGTCCCACTTGCATATCCAAGTGATGGCAATTAATATCATCATCAACAATACCTAAGTGTTTTCTAAACTCTAATTCAGCATCATCTTTTGAAATGAAATCCGAACTAAATACGTAGCCATTACCATAGCGGCTGGTCAGTGGGATCTTCCATATCCAACCAGCACTCATCGCAGTGGAAATAGTTTCTGCTGAAAAATCCTGTTCAGATTCGGTCTGCACCACGACCGCCGAATTATTAAAAAGATTACTACTAAAACTATTAAATTCAGCCTTTAGAGATTTTTGCATCAGTACTGAGGCAAAGCCAGTACAGTCTACAAACAGATCGGCTTCAATCCGTTCATCTTGTTCGGTGACCAATGCGGTTATATTACCATTGGCTTGTTGATCGACGGTTTGAATATGTTGCTGCAGGTAAGTTACCCCACGAGCCTGGGCAAGTTTGGATAGAAATTCACCCAATAACTTCGAGTCAAAGTGATAACCATATTCAATAGCGAAAGGAAAATTTTCTGGAGTAATAGGGCCTTTACCTTGCGCGGCTAAAACACCATTGAGTAAAAAGTCTTGGGGCTGAGTATTCACCTTCAAACCTAACCGGCGAGTTCGCGCATTGGTCATAAACGCGCCCGAGGTATGTAAGTCAACTTGGGTAGTAAAGGGGTGCGAATAGTTTTTGATACCGGATTGAGGACTCCACTGCTCAAACTGTATATTAACCTTATAGGTTGCATTACAAGCTGGCATCCAATCGGCTTCGGCCACTTCGATGGTGTTGAAAAAATGCTTTAAACTCGGTGTCGACCCTTCACCAACACCGATGGTGCTTACATTGGGAGATTCAATTAATTTAATATTAACCTGTGAAGCAGCCCAGCGTTTAGCAAATAGATTTGCCGCCATCCAACCAGCGGTACCACCTCCAAGAATAACAATATTCAGCGGTTTATCAGGAGTCATCAGTTAAACCTATTTAAGCTCACAGAGCTTGTTCAAAAACTCATCATGCGGTAATAGCTGTGCCGCCGCTTGAGACTTAATTGACTGAATTTGATCTAGCATCGACTGAAGTTTATCGCCAGGAATATTGTTAGCAATGGGGTGATAATCTTGTGGTGTTATTCCCTGTCCCAGCATCACTTGTAACCACGAGCTTTCTGCAAACAAATCATTTTGCTCTCTAAACAGTGAACCGTTTTGTTTAAAAATTTCAATCTTATGAGCCAAGCTATCTGGAATATCCATGCTTCTTAATTCTTTCCAAAATAACGAGTCATTTCGCTCATTAACTTTGTAGTGCAGAATAATAAAATCTCTAATTTGTTCATATTCTGTTTTCGATTGGAGATTGTATTCTTTGACCATCGAATCATTAATACCATTATGTGGAAATAAGTGTAATAAACGCACAATTGCCGATTGAATTAAATGAATACTAGTAGACTCAAGTGGCTCTAAAAATCCACTGGCCAGCCCCACTGAGACCACATTTTTATTCCACTGCTTAAGCGCTCTTCCCGTTCGAAATTTTATTTTACGTGGTTCGGCTTCTGGCTCAGATTCTAAATTATTCATCAGCACATCTTGTGCTTGCTCATCGGTCATATAATGACTGCTATAAACCAAACCATTGCCATTACGATGCTGGAGTGGGATGCGCCATTGCCAGCCTGCAGTATGCGCAATTGAACGTGTGTAAGGCAGAGTTTTATCGAGTCGTTTAGATGGCACAGCTAGCGCACTATCACATCGTAGCCAGTGGCTCCAATCTTCATATCCGGTATTGAGTTTGCGTTGAGTTAAAAAGCCGACCATTCCTGAGCAATCAATAAATAAATCGCCTTCAATTATTTTTCCGTCCTTAAGCTGAAGGCTTTGTATAAAACCATTATCAGGATCTTGCTTGGCATCTAATACCAACCCTTCGGTTCGTTTGACACCTAATTTTTCACTGAATTTTCTTAAAAACTTGGCGTAAAGACCTGCGTCAAAATGATAAGCATTGGGAATATCTAAAAGCGGATCTTGACCTTTAATAAACGCATAGCTTCCCTTCTCAGCACACAGGTAATTTAAGTCATAATCCCATAAATGATGTTTATTACCTAACTTTTGTGAACGCGCGAGCAAATGGTGAAATTGGCAAAAAGCTAAACTTTTACCGGCTGCGCCAAAGGTATGGTAATAACTATCACCAAGTCCTTTCCAGTTATCAAACTTTATTGCTAGTTTAATCGTGGCTTTAGTTTCTCTTACGAATTCATGTTCAGATATTCCAAGTGCGCTATTAAATAACTTGATCGGGGGAATGGTGGCTTCACCAACTCCGATGGTACCAATCATTTCCGATTCGACCAATTCAACCTCTATCGCATCACCAAGCAATTTTTTGGTTAACGCGGCAGACATCCAACCGGCAGTCCCCCCACCAAGAATGACTACTTTTCTAATTGCTCGCTTATTCATACTACTTGTTCTCACTCATTTTTTATTCTTTATAAGCTAAGATACTCGATCTCTCGCTTTCTGCAATCATATTTTTCTTTTGACATAAAAAACCCACCAGAAAGTGGTGGGTTTTCGTTTTACTACCAACTAGGTCAGTTAAAACTCGTAGTTGAGTCCTAATAAGTAGTTTGCTCCAAATGATTGATAAGACGTTATCTGGCGAGGATCATCATTCGCCTGAATAGTTTTCTCATCAGTCAAGTTTTGCGCTTGCAATGTCACTCTTAAACCGTGCAACCATTCAATACTCGACTCATCGAAGTTGTATCCGATTTGAGCATCCCATAGTTCCGCTCCTAAGTCCCCTGCAGGAACCAGAGAAAGACTTAACCCCCTTGTCTCTGTTTCAAACTGATTACGTTTAGTACCAGAAATACGAACTTCAAAGCCATTGTTTTCATAATAGGCCGTTAAAGCGTAACTTTCAGGGGATAGACCTGGAATTGGGTCAGTAGAACCATCGAACGCTCCATCCAAGAATGTAGCGCTTGCGACTACCCCAAAGCCTTCAAGAGTATCAGAGATCAAGCGCAAAGGTACACTTGCTTGAAATTCACGGCCTCTTATAAATCCTTCTAAACCGTCTTCTCTAAAAGTTACAATACCTCTCATATTTTGTGGCTCAATACCATTTGATGACTCGTGGTATCCAGGGATTAAAAATTCGCCAAAATCAGCAATAAGTACACCTGAACGATGCCAGTTGGTTAGATCTTTATAAAAGAAACTAGCAGCAAAAAAACCATCTTCAGCAAAGTAATTTTCATAACTTATGTCAAACTGGTTTGCTTCTAACGGTCTCAATTCCGCATTTCCAGAGCTTCCACTCCAAGCCGTTAAAGACGGATCTTCAATCAAGTCATCATTAAACTGAAAGGTCACTTGATTATTTGGTCGCATATCATCCATTCTTGGGCGACTAGTTACGGTTGATATAGCGGTCCTGATAAATTGTGTTTCATCTAACTGAAAGTTAAGATTTAAACTAGGTAATACATCACTATAGTCAGCTCCACCTGATACTGGTGTGGCTGTGGTATATAAATCTGCACCGGTGACCGTTGAAAAACCAGTAGCTGATTGATCGGAACTAACAAATTGCAAACCAAAGTTACCCGTCAACATCACATCACCCAGCTCCGTATCAATATCAACTTGAGCAAACAAGGTTGTAATTTTTTCGTTAATCGTCCAAGTATCACCAAGTCTTCCATTCTCAATGCCTGAAGCCGCAGTCTCTGTGTAAAAGCCACTGTTATACAACCCCAAACTATCGTATGCAATAATATTTCCTAGCCCAAAAACATTTAGGTTAGTCGAGCCTCGCAAATACTCAGCAGGGACAGGGCCTTGCCCTGGCCAAGTTGGTGCTGTGAGGAAGGCGCCCTCATTTTCCTTTGCTTTAGTTCTATCGGAGTAAGCTAAGCCAACATTAAAGCCACTAAAAATAGAAAATTCAAAATCCCCATTAAGTTCTAGTCTTAATGTGTCGAGTTCCTCATCAAAACGAGGTTGATTGACAAACCCATCTTGTGCTGTGTCTGGTCCAAAGTTAGGATCTCCGTTGAACGCTGGCACTGGTTCTAAACTACCACCCCATGCTTGTGGTCCAGCTAACTGAATCAAATTGGGATCCGCTAGATTGACTAATGGTGCGGTTGGATGTGCAGAGAAAAATACCCCTTGTGATGTCATTTCAAAAGACCGAGCACTCAATGGTCGTCCATCAATTCCAGCTCTTCCTACACCCGAATAACTTTCAATATCCGTAATAGTTTTTTCAGACTGACCAGACGAATAATCAAACACTGCTGACATAGTGTCAGAAACCATATATTCAAGATTAATTGCTACAGTTGTTAATTCAGCAATTTGCGAACGTGCATCATTTCTAATCACTGAATGAAAGCCATCATAGTAACCAGATGTAACTAAACCGTTATCTGACGAAGTCGAAGTATATCCACCTCCGCCCCACTCTGGCCCAGCCTCTTCAATACCACGACGAACATCGCTTTCATCAAAATCTATGTATAGAGCATCCAACTGAGCTCTAAATTTTTCACTTGGCGCATATTCTAATACAGCCGCAACCGAGGTCCGCTCCATAAGTGCTGAGCGTATGAATGAATCATGACCACCAAATACAGCAAATCCATCGAGACCAGCTGGATTTGTTATAGAAATTTCATTTTGAGGAGTGTCTGGATTGTCTACTGTTGTTACCGTCGGATAACCCCAAATGCGAGAATTAACTTCTTGACGTGTTGACTCTTGATTGGCAATAACTAATGCCACACCAATGGTATCGTCTGCAAACTGATCAACATAGTTAAATGAAAGTCTGTGCCCGTTGTTATCAAAATCAGGATTTGCCGAATCTTCAGCATTTTGCTCATAAATTGCATTCACAGTCATATTAGCTTCGGTGCCTAAAGGATTAACCGTTCTTAGGTCAACCGTTCCACCAATACCCTGACTTAACAATCCAGCCTCAGGGGTTTTATAAACAACGATTTCCTTAACTATTTCTGTCGGGTATAAATCATATTCGACACCACGGTTGTCACCCATACCAAGTAACTCGCGACCATTAAGTGATGTTGCGATATAGTTTTCATTTAAACCACGAATTGAAAGACCACTCGTTCGGCCATTACGACGCTCACCTTGCACACCAGGAAGACGTGCTAAAGATTCCGCGATACTAGTATCCGGTAGCTTACCAATATCCTCAGCTGAAATAGCCTCAATAATTGAAGTATTATCCATTTTTAGAGCCTGAGCTCTTGCTAAACTGCCACGAATACCAGTAATGATAACCTGGTTTTCTGTTTCTTCTTCATTCGATTCAACTTGTGATTCGGCAGCATTTACTTTTTCAACTTCTTCAGCAAATGTTGGTGAACCGAAAGTAATCATACCTGTTGATAGCAGTGCTACCGTCAGTTTACTCGGCTTAAATTTAAGCATTGAATATTCCCCTTTTTTATTATGCTTGTAGTTTACTTTGTTACACTTCTGGTTTTAATAAAATTGATTGCTTACTTATAGCTTGTTCTTAAATACTTTTACTTATTTATAAACTTTACTACCTAGACAGCTGAGCAAAAAAACAGCCAAACGGTGGTAGCGTTAACTCATCGTCACGCAACTCACCGCTGGCTAAGCCATGCTCTAACAACACCGAGGTAGAATCGATTCTGGAAATTTTTGTCGTTTGTTTTTGGTTGGATAAATTAAAACAAACGAGTATCTCTGCCTCTTCACTTTTTCGAGTGAATGCCAAAATAGGCTCAGCAGATTCTATAAATTTGATATCACCGTTAATCAAAGCCGGTTGAGCCTTTCGCCAGTTCATGAATTGTTTAAAACTATTGAGCACAGAGTCCTTTTCCGCCAATTGCTTTTCAACCGACATGCACAGATGTTCTTGTGGAATTGGCAACCATGGATTTCCACAGGTAAAACCTGCTTTTTCTTCCTTTGAATTCCAAGGTATTGGAGTACGACAACCGTCTCGGCCTTTGAAAGTCGGCCAAAAAGTAATACCGTAAGGATCTTGTAATTGCTCGTAGTTAATTTCCGCTTCGTTCAAACCAAGCTCTTCTCCTTGGTAAGTACAAACGGTTCCACGTAAACTGCATAACAAAGCAGTTAACATTTTTGATTTTTGCTGACTATTTTCAGGGCCACCCCAGCGACTAACCACTCGAGTCACATCATGATTACTAATCGCCCAGCATGGCCATCCTTCTGCCATTTTATTCTCTAAAGTCTCTACAGTTTCTCTGATGTACTTTGCAGTAAAATCATCGGTCAACAATTCAAAGCTATAACCCATGTGCAAACGCGCGTCACCTTGGGTGTACTCCGCCATAGTCGCTAAGGAATCTTCTGACGAAATTTCACCTAAAGCTGCAGCGCCTGGGTACTTATCCAGTAAGGTTCGAATTTCTTCGATAAACTCTAGATTTTCAGGCTGAGTATTATTGTAATAGTGATACTGAAACGCATAGGGATTATCCTCACTGAATCCACGACCTTGTCGCTGTTCGACAGGCTTTGCAGGATTATCTCTTAGCTTGCTGTCATGGAAGCAAAAATTAATGGCGTCTAAACGAAACCCATCCACACCGCGTTCTAACCAAAATTCAATATTTTCCAGCGTTGCTTGTCTAACTGCTTTATTGTGAAAATTTAAATCTGGTTGGCTAACTAAAAAGTTATGTAGATAATATTGTTTACGTCTAGGCTCCCACTGCCAAGCGCAGCCGCCAAAAATAGAAAGCCAGTTATTCGGTGGTGTACCATCTTCGTTGGCATCAGCCCATACATACCAATCGGCTTTTGGATTAGTTTTATCTTCACGACTTTCTAAAAACCAACTGTGTTTTTCTGAAGTATGACTTAATACTTGATCGATAATCACTTTAATGTCTAACGAGTGAGCTCTTTCGATTAAGCGATCAAAATCATCCAATGTCCCAAACAATGGATCAACATCTCGATAGTCGCTGATGTCGTATCCAAAATCTTTCATTGGTGATTTAAAAAAGGGCGAGATCCATATTGCATCAACTCCCAAGCTCGCAATGTAATCGAGCTTTTCAATGATACCTGGAAGATCACCGATACCATCCCCGTTAGTATCTTTCATACTCCGTGGATAGACTTGGTAAATTACCGCCCCTCTCCACCATGAATTATTTATCATTCTATATTCCTAGTTTGTGCGAATTCAATTCAGCACATTTTCTGAATAGGTTTTGACTGTCTAATGATCAACTTATAATCATTTTGATAATCATGTTTAATTTTTCTTAGTACTTGCATTTCAATTTTTATCAATGAATGCAGGTTGATTTAGCCGGTATAAAAACCGGCTAAGTCGTAGGTTAGTCTGAACCATTAATCGAGTAGAGAAACACTTAAAACTGGCAGCGTATCATCGGGTCCAACGACCTCAAACCGATAAGTACCAGCGGTGGTTACTTCAAGTGACATATTTGCCCCTGAAACGGCAAGACTTTTGTCATCGCCAAGCACTACCGCTTCTTCCCCGGCGTTGGCACCAAAATCAACGGTTGACCAATCAGCGGAGGCGACCTTGAATCCATAGCTTCCTACCGCCAAGGTGATGTCAACAGAATAGTTGGAGTTACCGTTATAAGTCATTGGATCATCTTCACTCCAACCATTCATATCGCCGCGAATAAACACAGTAGTGTCATTAAACATTTGTGTTTTATGAACCGTCACGGTTGGTACAGCTTGGTCAGAGAAATCAAATACGAAGGTGTATTCACCGGCTTCGGTAAAGTCCATAGAAAGGTTTCCAGCATTGTAAGCCAAGATTTTTTCTACACCCTCAGTAACGGTTCCATCTGCGTCGAAAGAGCCGTAGTTGAATATATCCCAGTTTTCCGAAGCTATTTTAAACTCATGCGCTTCAGCCGTAGTGATATCAAACACAACGCTATAAACATCATTCCCTTGGTAGTTCATCGGCGTATCCGTTCCCCAACCATTCATGCCACCGCGCAGATAAACTTTGGTTGGTAACAGTAGGGTTAATACTGGAGATTCTGTCTCTGACGCGTCTAGTCTGAACAGATATACTTCATCAACAGCCGGTGTGAATAGCATGTTAGATGCCGCTCTACTTAATGTTTTTGCCTCGTCTTGAGTAACGGTTTGATCAGCAGAACCAAAATCAACGGTGCTCCAATCTTCGCTGGCAACTTTAAATTCATACTCGGTTCCACCGACTAATTCAATTCGAGCTTCATAGATGCCATCACCTTTATATTCGAATTGGTCATCAGTACTCCATCCATTCATGCTTCCTCGAACAAATACTGAAGTATCCGCATAAGGAACAACATCTGGGGCACCAATGGTTGCCGTTGCTGACAAACCTTCGCCTTGCGCATCACCTTGGTTTTTAACAAATACAGCAGTGGTTCTTGCTGGAACTGTAAATGTGCCCTCGCCTTCGCCTTCTGAAAAAGATGAAGTGGCAACCACTGGGTCAACCGACGCTAGTTGCGTCGCGTGCAGACTAAAACCGGTCGCTGTTGCGATGGTGTGAGACTGTTCGGTATCACTTCCATTAACAATGACAACAATTGCATCATAGGCTGGATCTAAATCAACTAAACCAGTTCCATCATCGATGCTCATTGCGATTAAACCTTGTGATTGAGTGCGTCCAATATTGTGGAAGCCAACTCTTGCATTGATTTCTTCAGCGGTATTTAGTCTAAACAATTTACTATCACGACGAATGCTTAAGAATTCTTTAAATACGCTTGAAGCAAACATAATATCGGACATATAAGTTTGGGTGTTCGGGTTAGTCGAAACCCCAACAATCATATCCCAATCACTTTGGTTATCTTCAGCTAAAGGCAATCCAACATTCCAGTTGTTATGCTCCATGGTGAAGTCAACTTTGTTAAACCAATCGCCGGCATCATAACTATTTCTATCCATTGATTTAGAGCGCAATAAGTCACCACCCATTTGTAAGAATGGAATGCCCTGACTTAACAATGGAATGGAAGCAGAAATATTTTGAATTCTTACTCGGTCCGAAGAACTGATTCCAATATCTAATCGATACTGAAGTTGATCCCAAAGCGATCGATTATCATGTTTTGAAACATAGTTAATTATATCGGCTGGATCTTCGGCATAAGAAGCTGGATTAAAGCTACCACCTGATGTTGTCACACCGGTACTTGTCTTAATCACGAAGTCACTCAATGTTCCTGCTAGACCTAACCGAACGATATCTTGATCATGCAAGTTAGCTTCTTCGTTAAATAAGGACGCATTTCTAACACCGTCACGCAGACGGTCATTAAAGGTCGCGATTTCTGTTCCCGCTAAATTAAACTGGTTAGCTTGTTCGAAGCCCCGATCGTCTCTGGTCCATCCTTCACCATAGAAGAATGTATCTGGATCAACACTGCGCACTAGCTCTCTCGCTGCTACCATTTGAGCAACAGAACCATGCGCCATAATATCAAATCGGAAGCCATCAATAGCATACTGCTCTGCCCACTGCACAAGCGAGTCATTCATTAACTTACCCATCATGATATGCTCAAGCGCAGTATCACTACAGCAGGTTGAATTTAAGATCCCGCCAGTTTCTAAATCACGACTTTGATAGTAACCTGGAACAACTTTATCAAGTACTGAGTTATCCCATAATCCTCCAGAATTAGTATGGTTATAAACAACATCCATATTCACTCGTAAACCAATTTCGTGAAGAGACTTAACCATGGCGCGCATTTCTAAAATTCGAGCAGTTCCATCGGGGTCACTTGCGTAACTTCCTTCCGGAGCATTAAAGTGCTTTGGATCATAGCCCCAGTTAAACGAATCGTTACCTCGCATTGATTGCACTAGTTCTTGCGCTTTAGTTTCAAATGGCAAGTAGCTTTCTAAAACTGAAAGTAGTATCTCATCGTCATCATTGACACCACATACGGGCGCATTTTCATTGACCGCACATAGATCACCCACGGTATCAGTCAAGTCAACAATAAAGTCTGCATCCTCTCCAATACTTGCAATGTCATTGATTGGCAAGAATTGGAAATGAGTCAAACCATTGGCTGCCAAGTCAGCTAGATGAGTCATTGGTACTGAACTTGTTTCTGTAAACGCCAAGTATTTGCCACGGTTGGCTTCTGATGTGCTTTGGTCAAACACGCTAAAGTCTCTAACGTGTCCTTCGTAAATCACAGCGTCTTCATAATTTTCAATAGTAGGAATCGTATGCCCTTCCCAACCTTCAGGTTTTAAGTCATCGTCAGATAAATTAACAAATTGGGAGTAGACACCATTGGTCGACAAACTGACTGAATAAGGGTCAGACGTTTCAATTGTTTCTATCGCACTGTTTTGATAGTGGTAGACGGTTAACTCGTACCGATAAAACATTCTATCTAACGCAGCAGTTCCTTCGAAACTCCAAATACCTGTATTGCTGTCTTCAATCATCGGATTAGCGCTAACTAAGTTTTTGTCCGCGTCATAAACGTTTAAAGTAACGCTTTGAGCAGTAGGAGCCCATAGATTTGCAGTAATCGCATCACCCTCATAAACAACACCAAGGGTTGCCTCATCAGCATCTGCTTCTCCAGTTGTATATAAATCATCAAGCACATTAGCAGCTTGCACATAGGTTGCAGCAAAAGCATTTCCTTCTGCATCGTAAGCAGCAACCACTAATTCATTCTTTAAAATTTGCTTAATATCTTGAGCGTTTGAATCAATCGTAAACGCAGGCCAATTTGCAATAATCGGAAAAGCTGCTTGCTGTTCTGCTGTTAGCTCGGTAGCGGTTAACAACACTGCAGTTCCACTCACTTGATTATCTAGATCGGCTTCGATACCAGCGGTAGCAGAATGATGAAGACGTACTTCGGCTGCTAAGGACGTATCGACCTGCCAAGCGATAGTGTTTGCATCTAACCATTGAGCTGCAGCACCCTCTATACTTAAAGGTTGCGGTCCTAAGGTAGAAATTGGAAACTCAAATGCCGATTGCTGGCCAGAGATAAACCAATTCATGCGAGTAAAGCGCTCATCATCTTGATCTAGAATCATCTGGTTATCATTAGTTTCTTTACCGGCATCGTCAGTACCAACATGAATAATAAAATTACCGCAGGCATCATGGTCTTCTTTCAGCGGGATAATCCAATACACGCCATAGTTAGGATCAATACCATCAAACACATGAGTTACACCCCACTCAGATTCATCATAAGGAGGCGCATAAGCATCACAAGTACTGTTATTCCAGGTATGCAAGGTATAGCCTTCATAGTCGGTTGAGCCAGGTTCATTTGAGGCCCCTCGATCCGCACGGTTGTAAAATAAAATTGCTTCATTTTCACCGGCGAAAACAATCGGGTCGGGCTCGTTGGGGTTGTAACCTGAGATACAAGCATTATTTAATTCATTAGGAAATAATGGTGCATCACACTGAAAAGCAGGAGGCTCTACACAAGAACTTCCTTCTGCGTTTGGAATTAATGGCAAGGTACAAGATAACAGTTCCTCTCCGCTTTCAACCGAGTCACCACCACAACCACTCATGATTGTTAACAGAGAAGCAAAAACGATATAGAGTAAGTTGTCAGTAATTTTTTTTGTGAAACTTTTCATGGATTCTCTCCAATTTCTTATTTAATTTAATAGGTCTATTAGCTCTTTATTTATCAGTCGAAAACTTAAAACTGATAGGTAAGACCTAAGAAAAACTGACGCCCAAATAGTTGAATGGTCCCGGTTTGCGAAGTCAAACCAAAATAAGACTTATTTGATTGGTCGGTTAGATTATTAACCTGAAACAAAACCGTTCCCTGGTCACTAAATGCATAAGATGCCTGATAATCAAACACCGTCTCACCATCAAAATAAGTGACTTGACGATCCACCGCAATTTGATTGTGTACAAACTCAGAGCGATAACGCGCGTTAATTCTAGTTTCAAAGTCGTCATATTCGAAGAATAAAGTCGCGCTTATTACATCTCTTGAAAGTCCCTCGACTGGTAAAGCGATTGTAGTCCCACCAAATCTAGTATCCTCGTCGACCTCATCTGGAAGATCCGATACAAACCTTTCTACTTCACTGTCTGTATAAGAATAACTGACGGTGGCACCAAGTCCCGACCAAGGCTCCGGTAACATAGTAAACACTTGGGTGTAAGCAAGTTCTAAACCTGCCATGTAACCACCCTCAGTATTATTCACCGCAGTAGTATAGGTACCATTTTCGACTCTCAGTTCTGGTGCAGGAACGCCAGAACCACCGTCATCATAATCGGGGTCAATATAAGTCTCTAAAACACTAAACCCATTACCCGCAAAGTCATAATTTGGAGTAGAAAAAGTATCAATAAATGACTTAACGTCTTTGTAGAATATTGCCGCTACAAAAGCACCATTGGAATCATCAAAATAGTATTCATATGAAAGGTCATATTGGTCGGCTTTAAACGGCTTTAGTAGAGGATTGTCATTATTACTCGCGTCAAATCGCGCGTAAGTTTCATCGTCAGTCGAAATAATGCTATAAGTTCCCCCTAGAGTAGAAGACAACCGCTCAATAGGCGGCCGAGACATCACTCGAGCGGCTGCAAATCTTACTTGTGAAGTATCAGTTACTTTAAAGTTTAAGTTAAGTGATGGTAAATAGTCAGTGAACTTAGTTCCTAAAATTCCGGGCGCGTAATCGCTATTAACAACTCCGAAGTCATCGACAATGTTTTGCGCACCTCGTTCCACATCACCTTCTACATTTTGTAAAGTAGTTGCTGACTGATCGGTATGCACAACTCTAACACCGACATTACCAGTCACAGGAATATTCCCAACTTCTGCATCAATATTGGCTTGAAAATAACCCGCGGTAATATTTTCAAAAACATCACCACTTTGCTGCATTGTCCAGCTATCTGCCCATGACCGTCCAGGTTCTGGTCGGTTGGGTAACCAAGCCGCAAGAACGCCATCTATATCAATCGCAAGATAATTTGGGAAGTGAGCAAAATCACCCGAAAACCCTGTGACCGTAGCCAACTCAGAATTTAATTGGAATGGTCCTTCTGTATCTGAAACCGCACCTTCATTTCCATATTGAAAAACCCCTCTTTCACGACGATACTCACGTTCAGAATAACGATAACCAACTTCAAATGAACTAAACCAATCGTTATTCCTGAGCTCGTAGACACCATCTAACTTAAAGGCTCTTAGGTTGTCTTTATAGATATAAGGATAACTACCATACTTTGCCGCCATCACTTGGTCTAAATTAGTAAATTCTTGATTGAATCCAACATCCGCAATATTTAAACCATTAAGTCGATAATTTATTGCTACATTAGAATCAAAAACAGGGTTAGCAGCATTAGCGTCTTCAGTAACAAAAGACCACAATAATCGATTTTGAAAATCACTACTCGCACTGGAGTAAGTTGCATCGGCGGTTAAAGTAAATTGCTCAGTCAAATTCCATTGTGCATTCATACCATAATTGGCAATATCTGCTATTTTAGTGTCATCGTCATTGGCAATCTCTACTCGAGTAAAGCTTTGAGGTGTTCTAACCACATTAGCTCCAATAACGTTGTTTCCTTCAAATATTGGGTTATAGTAGTTTGCTCCGGGCCCACCAAATTTAACTCGGAATCCTCTTGCAAACTGTTCAGAATCAAACTTAGAAATAAATGCATCGGTTTTAAAAATAAAATCTTGAGTGGGTGCCCATTCAATAGCCCCAACATAACCTTGCCTAAGCTCAGTTCCGCCTTTGTGTTGAAGTTCTAAACCTTCGCTATAATGAATATCGGGAATATTGTCATTGTCAAAGTCTTCATTTTCATTGTAATGCAAACCAATAAATTGAGTAGAAACATGCGGTTGCTCTAACCGAGCGTATCCAAGTGAAACGCCCAAAGTATCATCAGCAAATTTCCCTTGATAAGAAAAGCTAAAACGATTACCTACGCTATCTGAGTCATAAACATCGTCAGCGCGGTCGTTATACATTCCTCTGAGATTGACATTAAATGTATGTTCTTTTCTGTTGGCTAAGGGACTTGCTGTTTTAAGTTCGACCGTTCCAGCTATACCACCTTCTATCAATGATGCTTTTTGTGACTTGTAAACTGTGCCTGAAGATATTAGTTCAGATGGGTATTGATCAAACGAAACACTTCGCGAACCACTCGTTGAAGTTTGTTCACGCCCATTCATTGTTGTCAATATAAATGGTCCTGATAATCCTCGAATATTTATTTCCGCTGCTTGACCACCTGTTCTTACTGCCGAAATTCCTGGTAAGCGAGTTAATGCATCAGCAATGGAAATATCTGGTAACGACCCCAAATCATCAGAAGAAAGCTGCTCAGTAACGGTATCCGCTGCCCGCTTTTCGTCAAGCGACCGTACTAAGCTACCTCTATAACCGGTAATCACCACAACTTGTCCTTCTTCCGAATTAGCAACATCTGTCTGCTCTGCTTTTTCGGCCGCTTGTGTGCTTTCTGATAGTTCATTAGCCGTTAATGGGGTTTCTTGTTTCGCTTGTGCTTCAGCCGCTTGCTGCTCTTGGGCAAAAACCAATTGAGCCGACATACCTACTGTCATCAATGCAAGTGTTAAAAGGCTCGGCTTAAGGATATGGTGTTGATTTTTCTTTTTTGGTCTTGCCATTTGAAGCTCCCACTGTAATTTTTACTTGGAATTATTATTCTTTCTCACTGCGGGGCACATCAGTTACTTATATTTATTAAACCCGTTACTCAATACCAAAGCCGAGTAAGGGCAGATGCAATCGCAGATTAGCGGACATAATAATCACAAAAAACTAAGCTACACAAAAAAATGCATACGTATTCAAAACTTATGCAGCCTTACGAAAAAGTGAGTCTTTAGAATATGACAGCGCTTACATTTTCACGTTTATAAAGCCTCAGGAACAAAAATGACTGACCAGCCAGCAAGTGAAATATCTCATGCAAGTAATAGTATTCAACTACTGAGCTTGCTAAATGCTGGTCCATGTTAGCGTTTTCGAGTTGTGATTAGTGAGCAGGAATTGCTAGTTTGGTTACTGGGGAAATCATTCTTTTCAAATTCTTTGAATACGTATGCAATCATCACGCAATGCAGAATAGAAGTTGCATACGTATGTATAAAAAAATGATAGCATTTTAATTTGTTAGCCCGTAGATTCGAGCCTTATAACTATAAATAAACGGCCTTTGAGAAACATTCCCTCTATGCTCGGCCTATAACAATATATAAGATTGGAGCAATCATGAACGGCAGACCCGAATTATCCTTTTGGCAAATATGGAACATGTGTTTCGGATTCTTTGGAATTCAATTCGGTTTCGCATTACAAAATTCTAACGTCAGTCGAATCTTTCAAACGCTTGGTGCTGATTACAGCAATATGACCATTCTTTGGGTTGCCGCGCCTATCACTGGCCTAATCGTACAACCGATTATTGGTTACATGAGTGATAAAACATGGAATAGATTGGGTCGCCGGCGACCGTATTTTTTATGGGGTGCTATTTTAGCTAGTCTGGCACTATTTATAATGCCCCACTCTCCCACCCTTTGGATTGCTGCTGGCATGCTATGGATAATGGATGCTTCTATTAACGTTTGCATGGAACCGACAAGGGCATTTGTTGGCGATATGCTGCCACCGCAACAGCGTGGTAAAGGTTATGCGTTTCAAAGCTTTTTTATTGGAGTAGCATCGGTCATTGCATCCGCTCTTCCTTGGATGATGACGAATTGGTTTAACATCAGTAATGAGGCTGAAGTTGGAGTAATTCCTGAATCGGTAAAATTCGCATTTTACTGCGGTGGCTTTTTCTTTTTAATCTCGGTTCTTTGGACTGTTTACTCAACTAAAGAGTATTCCCCAGAACAGCTTGAAGCTTTTGAAAAAGCAGAAAAAGAAGCGTATCCAGAATTTGTTGAACAGTCTTACGATCGAAGCGACCGCCAGTATTTTTCTGGAGGGTTCATTTGGTTAATAGCTGGTGCGGTTTTAACTTTTTTAGTCTACCAATTTATAGAGCACCTCGATCGAAATTTATTTTTACTGACTATAGGATTAACCGTTTTTGGTTTGTTGCAAGTGGTCGCAGGAATCTTGAAAAGACGTCATCAAGACAATAATGGCTTTTCCATCGTTATGCTGGATCTTTTCAACATGCCAACGGCTATGAGAAAACTCGCCGCTGTACAGTTTTTTTCTTGGTTTCCGTTTTTCGCCTGGTGGTCATCTTCAACCCCCGCCATCACATCTTTCCACTACGGCACTAGCGATGTCTCTTCAAAGCTATTTAATGAAGGCGCTGACTGGGTCGGCATTCTCATGTCAGTGTATAATATCGCAGCGGTTTTTGCCGCAGTAACCATTCCATTTATGGTAAAGTTTTTAAACCTTAAAAAGTCCCATATGATCAATTTGATTCTCGGTGGTATAGGATTTATTTCATTTAGATTAATCAGCGACCCAGAAATGCTGGTGATTCCAATGATAGGCGTTGGTTTTGCTTGGGCATCTATTTTATCTCTGCCTTACGCATTACTATCCAATACCGTACCGGCAAATAAACTAGGCTTATTTATGGGGATATTTAATTTCTTTATCGTGTTACCACAAATTCTTGCTGCTTCAATTTTAGGCTTTCTTGTGAACCAGTTATTTAACGGGGAGACTATTTATTCCTTGGTTATTGGTGGTTGCAGCATGCTAATTGCTGCTGCGCTAACTCTAAGAGTTGAACAACCAAAGATAAACTAATTCGAGTTATTATTTTCTGTGTGGCAGATTGATGTCCTTAACTAATATCTAAGTGAGAAGTACTTTGAACAATAAAACCATTACCTTCTTTAAGTTCAGTTTAAGCTTGCTATCGATGTCGTGTTTAGTTGCATGTAATGATACTTCTAAAATTTCCAACAAAGAACCAGCGACAAAACAAGAACAAATAAGCATTTACGGCACCACGAATGACTTTGCCAGCGAAGCTGTCTATTTTCTTATGACAGACCGTTTTGTTGACGGTGACCCAAGCAACAACTATGTTGAACAGGGGGGAGACTTTCCTACGTTTAAAGGAGAGATGAAAGGTCCTAATGGTGAATTGGCTTATGTTGGCTATATGGGAGGCGACTTTAAAGGGATAGCAAATAACGCTGAATATATTAGTAAAATGGGTTTTACTTCAATATGGTTAACTCCGATTGTTGATCAACCTGACCAAGCATTTGCGGGTGGAGAACCAATTGAATTTGGCGGTGCCTTTAAGGACGGTGGAAAAACTGGTTATCATGGATATTGGGGCAGTAACTTTTTTAAAGTAGACGAACATCTTTTTTCCGAAAACTTTTCTTTTAAAGAGCTAACTCAGCATTTAAAAAAACATCAGTTAAAAACGGTATTAGATGTCGTAACTAATCACGGTTCTCCGGCCTACACTATGAAGCCTAGTCAGCAAGAAAAGTTTGGGCAACTATTTGATCAAAACGGTGCGCTGATAGCCGATCATCAAAACTTACACCCTTCCAAATTAGATCATAACAATCCACTGCATCAATTTTATAATTTAAAACCGGACATCATGCAACTGTCCGACATGAATGAAAATAACCCCGATGTGTTAAATTATTTTAGCGAGGCTTATTTGTACTGGATTGAACAAGGCGCTGACGCATTTCGAATAGACACGATTAAACATATGCCACATCATTTTTGGAAAAAATTCTCAGACAATATTAGAGAAAAACACCCTGGTTTCTTTATGTTTGCAGAAAGTTACTCTTTTGATGCAGAGTTTATTGCACAACACACTCTAGAGAAAAATGGCGCCGTTAGCGTGTTAGACTTTCCTGGTAGAGAAGCCATGTTAAAAGTTTTTGAGAACGAAGATGGTGACTTTGCTGACCTAGCTTCCTATTTATATCTTGAAGGTGGTCCCTACGCTAATCCTTATGAATTGATGACCTTTTACGACAATCATGATATGTCTCGAATTAACACAACTGAAAATGGTTATATCGACGCACACAATTGGTTATTTACCTCGAGAGGTATTCCAGTCGTTTACTATGGTTCAGAAATCGGATTTATGACTGGCAAAACTGAACATCAAGGCAATAGAAATTATTTCGGTCAAGCTAATATCGAGCTTGCAAAACAACACCCGATTCAAAAACAGCTTAGCACTATCGCTAATATTAGAAAGCAAACTATTGCATTACAAAAAGGGCTACAAGCTAATATTAAATTGGACAAAAACTCCGCTGCTTTTGTGCGTGTTTATCAACACCAAGGCGTCAATCAAACTGCGCTAGTTTTATTGAACAAAGGTGATAACCCAGCGAGCTTTAAGGTTGATCAGTTTTTAACAACTGGTAGTTGGCAAGATACAAAAACTGGCAAGGAAGTTATCGTTGCTAATGATTTGACTTTGCAAGCCAAGGTACCCGCTCATGATGTCGCGGTTTATGTTTTTAATGGGGTTAATAATAATTCTGAGTTAGTTAAATTGTTGGCTAAAAGAATGGTTCAAAATTAGTATTGGATTTCTGTTTTTTATCTATAGCTGACAATTTAAATTGTCCTTAAATAAGAAGTAAAACCCAAACTAAGATCAAAGTAAATGCTCCACCTGCGCTAAGCAGCCTATTAGGAATTCCTTGGTTTTTTAAGGGCTGCGAAATGCCTTTGACCTTAACAAAGACAAGGTACTCTAAATAGGTAGCTGTACATGAATTAGTTTAGCTTTTATCCGAAAGTATTCGACCTCTCCCTAACCCTCTCCTTCCAAGGAGAGGGGACCAAGTGTTAGTCCCCTTTGGAAAAAGGCACTCATCCACAAACCCCAACTCAACCTAACCCACACCCACAAGACTCACGAATTTTGAGCGTCGCTGGAATAACCTCCCCTTGCGCAGGTTCATTGTTAATCAACTTGATCAAGTTTCTAACTAAAACTTCCCCTGCTGCCTTAGTGTCTTGATGAGCGGTGGTTAATGAAGGTCTTACATATTCAGCAAGTGGAATGTCATCGTAACCAACGACGGCAATATCTTTTGGAACTAAATACTGATGCTCTCGTAACGCCTTAATTGCACCAACAGCAATTAAATCACTAGCACAAAAAACCGCATCAAACTCTTGCCCCGACTCAATCAATTGGCTAGCGGCTTGATAACCTGACTGCTCATTAGTGATTGCATCAAACTGAAGCTCGCTGTTGAATTCTAAACCTGCCTTTTCTATCGCTTGTCGACTGCCCAGATAGCGATCTAGAAACTCTGGACTTCCCGAAGAAACACCGCCCAAAAATGCTATTTTGCGGCGACCTAATTTGATTAAGTGTGAGGTTAAATCAAATCCCCCTTTGATATTATCGCAACCTATGACCACACCATGAGATTCACTTTTACCAGCTCCCCATAATACAAAATGGGTTCCCTGCGACTCAAGTTGACCTAATTTATTTTGGTAAGCTTCAAAGTCACCGTAGCCTAAAAGAATAATGCCATCTGCTTTATGACAGTCTTCATAATCCGCTTGCCAATCGTTGCTCAGTTGTTGAAAGGAAACTAATAAATCGTATCCTTGGGAGGCGCACGCACGAGTAATACTGCCTAACATGGAGAGGAAAAAAGGATTAATTTGTGATTCATCATTGGTTGGGTCTTCGAAAAGAAGCAATGCAAGTGTGGTACTTTGCTTAGTTCGAAGGTTACTGGCATTTTTATCGACTTTGTAATTGAGTTCTTTGGCAATTGCTTTTATTTTCTTGCGAGTTTCTAAATTAACCAACTCACTATCTCGCAGCGCTCTAGATACGGTCGATTGAGAGACGCCTGCTCGATAAGCAATATCAAATGATGTGGCTTTGCCCTTTATTAAATCGTTAGACGTCACTCAATTTCCTCTGAATACCAACAATTAAGACGGATTAACTAACAAAGAAATATACCCCATAGACTGCTGCTATGAAAGGTTACTTCCAGCTTAATCGCCAATAATGGGCATATTTACCAGATTCTGCTTTGACAAAACAACAATGACACCGGTATCATTGCGCAAATTTGGATAAGTTTAGTTAACTGCTAACTAACAATGCTAAGAGTTTAACAGATGACAAGTGATATGCCCTACATCGTTGCTGACATAGGCGGAACCAACGCACGGTTTGGACTAGTAAGCCCAACATCGTCAGCTGTTGATGGCTATACCATCGAAGCGCAACAGACTTTTCCGAGCGGAAACTTCGACAATATCGACCAAGTGACGGGATATTACCTTGAAACTTTAAATAGGCCCCAAGTAGCAGGTGCATGCCTAGCGGTTGCAGGCCCAGTGACGGGAGACCAGATCAAGGTCACTAACTTAAACTGGTGTTTTTCGCGGGCAGAGGTTGAACGCAAACTCAAATTAACCAATTTAAAGGTGATCAATGATTTTGCCGCTCATGCGTTTGCCGCCCCACTAGTTGCCGAGCAAAACCTAATTAATATTAATAAAGGAGAACAATCTCCAGGCTCGCCGATTGCAGTGCTCGGTCCTGGTACTGGATTTGGCGCAGCTGGTTTAATTCCAAATGGGACATCTTGGATGGTGTTACCGGCCGAAGGTGGACATATGTCTCTAGCCGCCAAAACACCAGAACAAGCGGAACTAGTCCGAATTCTGGCGAATCATTTTGAACATGTTTCGATAGAAACTATTTTTTCAGGACCTGGCCTTGCTAACTTATACAACGCACTTGGCCAATTGGAAGCAAAGCCATTTGAAGCCATGTTAGCCCCTGAAGTTTGCAAACAAGCGCTAACTGATTCATCATCCCTAGCCTATCGAACCCTCCGCTTATTTTGCCATTGGCTGGGTCAAGCAACTGGCGATCTCGCTTTAGCGTTAGGAGCAAATGGCGGTGTTTATCTGGGGGGTGGAGTTTTGTTGCGTTTTAGCGACTTCCTACTCGATAGTGATTTTATGCAAGGCTTTACTGCAAAAGGACCGATGACTGAAATCATGAGCAAAATTCCGATCAATCTGGTGACTGAGGGAAACTCAGCTTTACTAGGCGCAGCGGCATATTTTGACCAAAACCAGTAATCAAAAAACAAGTAATCAAAAACTGAGTAGCCACAAACTTGAAGTTTGGAACTCCCCACTTGACGAACTCTTCGAAATTGTCGGGTTTATTAAACTTCTGATCAAATGAGAGTAGCTGTTTGAAAAAAGTAACTATCAACGATGTCGCTAAGCATGCAGGGGTATCGAAAAAAACCATATCAAGGGTATTGAATAACGAGTCCAATGTCAGTGCAGATACCAAAGAAAAGGTTCTGCAGTCATTTGAAATCTTAGGCTATCGGCCAAACCCTCAAGCTCGTGGCTTAGCCACCAACCAATCATTCCTAATTGGTTTGCTCTACGACAACCCTAATAAAAGTTACGTTACCGATATTCAAACTGGTTCATTAGACACCTGTCAAAAAGAAAACTATAACTTGGTCATCTACCCCGAACAACATGACGCGATAGATTTACTCGATCGGCTACGGCAATTGCTTAATAATGCCCATTTAGATGGGCTGATTCTTACACCTCCGTTTTCGGATATGAAACCATTACTTGAAATGCTCGAGCAAAGGCAAGTTAATTATGTCCGTATCGCTCCGACCGAAGATCTTGAGCGCTCACCGTGTGTTGTCAGTAATGATCTTGATGCCGCCTACCAGATGACCCGTTATTTAATATCTCTGGGTCACTCTAAAATTGCGTTTATCAAAGGCCACCCTGAGCACAACGTTTCTGAATTAAGACTCAACGGCTACTTAAAAGCGATGCAAGAAGCTTCCATCGAGACTCAGGCTGAATTTATTGAACAAGGTTTCTTTACCTTTCGATCGGGAGAAGATTGTGGACGGCGTCTTTTGAACTTAAAGAGCCAACCGTCTGCGATATTTGCAAGTAACGACTTTATTGCAGCGGGCGTACTCAAAGTCGCCGCACAACGAAATGTTTCTGTCCCACACCAACTATCAGTTTGTGGCTTTGATAATGCGCCAATATCGCGATATATATGGCCTTCCCTAACCACGGTTAAACAACCGATCAAAGCGATGGCAGCTGAAGGTGTAAAGCTGTTGATCCAAACCATTCGGCAAAAACCGATAGAATTTGGAATCAGCCGCTTTGAGGACGAACTAATTGTACGAGAGTCAACGGCACCCGTTGCTAACTTCTAAACCCACCCGATAATAACTCGAATTAGTATGCAAATAGAGGGTTTAATGCTCGACAACATTGACACCGGTGTCAGCATATGAGTAAATAGAGTCATTAAATTGGCCATTAATGTTTTTAGAGCATTTTTAACGCTGCTTTAACTACCACTTAAAATTTTTAGGATCTTTAATGAAATTAGCAACGCCAATCCAGCAAATTACACAACGAATTATTGACCGTAGCCGTGAAAGCCGCGGCGCATATTTAGAGAAAGTCAATGCCGCAAGAAATAATGGCCCCAAGCGTGCAGCCCTCAGTTGTGGCAATTTAGCGCACGGAATGGCCGCGTGTGGCGCTGAAGACAAAGCATTATTAGCCAAAGAAAAAGCACCCAACATTGGTATTGTTAGTGCTTATAATGACATGCTCTCCGCTCATCAACCGTATTTTGTCTACCCAGAACTGATCAAACAAACAGCGCGTCGCCATGGTGTCACAGCACAATTTGCGGGTGGTGTTCCGGCTATGTGCGATGGTGTCACCCAAGGTCAAGATGGCATGGAATTGTCGCTTTTTAGCCGCGACTTGATCGCCATGGCGACATCGGTGTCACTGTCACACGATATGTTTGATGGTGTCGTCTGCTTAGGAGTATGTGACAAGATAGTTCCGGGCTTAATGATCGGCGCACTCAGTTTTGGGCATTTACCAACCTTATTTATGCCCGCGGGCCCTATGACGACAGGCCAAAGTAATGATGCCAAGGCAAAAGTTAGGCAGGCCTACGCTGAAGGCAAAGCCGGTAGAGACGAACTGTTAGCCTCCGAGAGCGCTTCTTATCACGGTCCAGGAACCTGCACCTTTTATGGGACAGCCAACTCAAACCAAATGTTAATGGAAATAATGGGATTGCAACTTCCAGGTAGTTCATTTGTTCCGCCAAACACTCAATTAAGGGATGCGCTATCCGCTAAAGCGGTCGAGCAATTAATTAATAACCTTAATCAACAGCAAGAAAAGTTTGCCATTGCAGATATTGTTACTGAAAAGACCATAGTGAATGGCTTAGTCGGATTGTTGGCGACTGGCGGATCGACCAATCACGCGATCCATATTATTGCCATTGCAAAAGCGGCGGGTATCATTGTTGACTGGCAAGACATGTCAGATCTATCGGCAGCGGTTCCCCTGCTTTGCCGAATATACCCAAATGGAAGTGCTGACATTAACCATTTTCAAGCCGCTGGTGGTATGACATTTTTAATGAGAGAGCTCAGCGAAGCCGGTCTCTTGCATCAAGATGTTAAAACAGTCGTCGGTGAAGGGTTAGATAAATACTTCCTTGAACCCAAACTAGTAAAAAATACTCAAGCTGAAATTTTTAGGCAAGAAAGCCAAACCCAGCAGTCCGAATATTCGGTGGAATGGCAACAGGCTATTTCTAAATCTTTAGATGAGCAAGTATTAGCACCGATCTCAAAAGCATTTAGTGGTCATGGTGGACTTCAGCTACTCACCGGAAATATTGGCCGAAGCGTGATTAAAGTGTCTGCGGTAGCCGATGAAAATTTAGTGATTGAAGCAGAGGCTGTGGTTTTTGACGATCAAAATGACTTAGTGACAGAGTTTGAAAATGGAAATCTAAACAAGGACTTTGTAGCCGTCATACGATTCCAAGGTCCACGCTCTAATGGTATGCCAGAGCTACATAAATTGACTCCAATACTTGGTTCGCTTCAGTCTGCGGGCTATCGAGTCGCATTAATTACTGATGGCCGTATGTCCGGAGCCTCTGGAAAAATCCCGGCAGCAATTCATTTAGTCCCAGAAGCATTGGCTGGTGGCAACATTGGCAAAATCAAAAATGGCGACTTAATTCGATTGGATGCCGTTAAAGGAACGTTGCAAGCAAAGGTTAACCCAGAAGAATTTGAACAACGCTCACTTGCTAAAAAGCCAAGCGAGCATGACCAACAAGGAATGGGTAGGGAATTGTTTAGCCAATTTAGGGCATGTGTGACGGATGCAGAAACCGGAGCAACTAGTTTCGGTATTTGAGGATTAACTTGACCTCAAAACTGGCTGTTAGATTTTATCGTTAAAATGAAAATTAAATTTGTTACCTCTGGTAACTACTACTGATAAATTAATAGAGTAAATGATTTTGGAAAAAGTATTAAATAAACCATTTGATTTGGTATTGTTCGGCGGAACGGGCGACCTAAGTCTACGAAAGCTACTACCCTCAATGTTTCGTGCCTTTATGGAAGATGAAGTACCACCAGGCTCAAGAATACTGGTAAGTTCTCGCAAACAAGCAGACTTTGATAACACTGTCGAAACCATCAAAACAGCGTTTAAAAAATTTATGTTGAAAAATGAATTCAACCCAAAGCGTTTTGCCGAATTCGAAAAACTCTTGGTTCCCGTCCTGGTGGATGTTGCGGAACAGTCAAAGGGCTGGAAAGAATTAGCCGAGTTATTCGAAGGTAGAAATGACATCCCTCGAATTTTCTATTTAGCTATCATCCCCAGTATTTATGGTGACTGTTGCGAAAACATCGACACAGCGGGGCTAGTCACTCAGGACTCTCGCGTGGTAGTTGAAAAGCCTATAGGCTACGACCAACAATCCGCCGAAGCAATTAATCAAAAAATAGCTGAGCATTTTCGAGAAGAACAAATTTATCGAATTGACCATTACCTAGGAAAAGAAACGGTTCAAAATTTGTTAGCTTTACGCTTTAGCAATTCATTGTTTGAACAGTTCTGGGATTCGAAATCGATCGACCACATCCAAATCAGCATCAATGAAAAAGTTGGTCTAGAAGGTCGAGCAGGATTCTATGATGGCGCCGGTGCGATGCGCGATATGGTTCAAAACCACTTATTACAATTACTTGGACTTGTGGCCATGGAATCGCCCAACAAAATGGGCGCTAATAATATCAGAACAGAAAAAATTAAAGTGTTACAAGCCCTTCGACCAATTACCGGTGATGCTGTTAAACGCTATACCGTTAGAGGGCAATATGTTGCTGGGAATATTGACGACAAGTTGGAACCGGGATATTTAGAAGAGTTAGGTAGCGGCCATAGCCAAACAGAAACATTTGTAGCAATTAGAGCCAATATTGACAACTGGCGTTGGGCTAAAGTGCCCTTTTATATTCGAACCGGTAAGCGTTTAAAACGTCGCAGTGCCGAAATCGTCATTCAATTCAAGGACGTTTCTCACAATGCTTTTGACGAAGAAGCAGGACAACTTGTTCCCAATCGATTAATCATTCAATTACAACCAGAAGAACGCATGCAATTGTTGCTAATGGCAAAAGATATGACTCAACTAAAGACCATTCTTAAGCCGGTAAAACTTGACTTAAACTTTACTGAATCTTCAAAAGGCTTTAAGAGTTTCGGTTATAAAAGACTGCTGCTAGATGCTATCGCTGGCAATGCCTCCTTGTTTATTCACAGAGATGAAGGAAGTGCAGCCTGGCATTGGGTTGACCCGATTATTGAGTATTGGAAAGAAAACAATATAACGCCTTTCTTATACCGAGCGGGTACTTGGGGG
Organism: Kangiellaceae bacterium; assembly: GCA_965230505.1. Classification (GTDB taxonomy): domain Bacteria; phylum Pseudomonadota; class Gammaproteobacteria; order Enterobacterales; family Kangiellaceae. The sequence goes on from OZ246006.1 coordinate 134,066, forward strand.
CCATCTGAAGCTGATGACTTGCTCAGTAAAGATAAAAGAGAATGGATTGATATCGAAGCCTAAAAAACTTCATTAGCTTAAGGTATTTTAAGCACACGAATTTAATCAGGGTTTAATCCTTTACTAATAAAATTAACTCGTCACTGAAAAATATATGACTCAACAAAATATGAAAATCATTAAACATGATAATAAGACTAAATTGTTTTCAGCAACCGCCACTCGCTGCCAAGAGCAGTTAGCAAAAGCTCTGAAAACGAAAGGTAAAGCTAGTTTTATTATTCCTGGCGGCACCACACCCGGACCTGCATTTGAACAATTATCCAAAGCTAATTTAGCTTGGGAAAATATTACGATAGCCCAGTCAGATGAGCGTTGGGTTGAAGCGGAACACCCACAGAGCAACCAAGGGTTAACAGAGAAAACGCTGCTGATTAATCAAGCGAAGCAAGCAAACTATATCCCTATGAAAAATCAGCAACCGACTGCCTTGTTAGGTGAAGTTCAATGCGATTCAGAATACAAGGCCATGCCAACCCCTTTTAGCCTTACCATGCTCGGTATGGGGCTAGATGGGCACATCGCCTCATTGTTCCCAAACAAAACAATTATTGAAAGTGCACTCACTAAAAATAAAGACAAACTCTGCATGGCAATTGATGCGACTGGATGCGAAGTCGCTGGAGACTATCCTGAGAGAATGAGTTTAACTTTTTCTGGCATTTTAAATAGTGAGTTAATTCTGATACTGATGATCGGTAATGCCAAATTTGAAGTCATCAATCAGGCAATCAACAACACTGATCCGTTAAAGTTTCCGATATCGGTTCTACTCAATCAAACAGATACACCAATAGAAATACATTGGTGTGAATAAACGAATAACAGGAATTTAATTTTGAACAACTCAGTACTCAACATTTTAAATTCAACCAAAGTCATACCGGTTGTAGTCATCGACAATCTGGAAGATGCGGTGCCTCTATCTCAAGCCTTAGTGGGTGGAGGATTAAAAGTATTAGAAGTCACTCTAAGGACCCCAGTGGCTCTGGAATCAATTTCTGCGATTAAAGCAGCTATCCCTGAGGCTATTGTTGGAACTGGCACAGTTATTTGTCCACAAACGTTAGAGCAGTCATTAGATGTTGAAGCTGACTTCTTGGTTTCACCGGGAGTGACTAAAAACTTATTAGATGCAGCCAAGCAAAGTAACGCGCCACTTTTACCAGGAGCAGCCACTGCTTCAGAAGTGATGAAATTACTAGATTTGGGATACCAAGCAATGAAATTTTTCCCGGCTGCAGCTGCAGGTGGCGTCAATATGCTTAAATCATTTGCTGGTCCCCTACCGCAAGTAACCTTCTGCCCGACGGGTGGTATAAAACTATCCAATGCAAACGATTACTTAAGTCTAAGCAATGTCGCTTGTGTGGGTGGAACATGGATGCTCGATAAACAACTTATAGCCAACAAAGATTGGTTGGCAATTTCCGAACTGGCTAAACAAGCAAGCCAGTTATAACTTGCTGCAAAAATATAACAGAATCTAATACTTAAATTTCAACTTTGGACCAAAGGTAATCACAATGATTAATATTGCAATTAATGGATACGGAAGAATAGGAAGAAACGTACTAAGAGCTCTTTATGAAAGTGGTAATAGAGAGCATATGAAAATTGTTGCTATCAATGATTTAGGCAATGCAGAAAATAATGTTCATCTGACTAAATACGATACTGTGCATGGCCGATTTGATCGTGACGTTAAACTAAGAACTGAGCAATCCACAGGTGATCACTTTATGGATGTGGAAGGTGATCCGATCTTAGTTTGTAGTGAACGAGAGCCTACAAATTTGCCTTGGAAAGAACTCAATGTCGATGTAGTGTTTGAATGTACCGGAATTTTCAAAGATAAAAAATCAGCTGGAAAGCACATTGAAGCAGGTGCTCGAAAAGTAATCATTTCTGCACCAGGAAGCGATGTGGACGCAACGGTTGTATATGGTGTCAATCATGGTGTTCTGGACAGCGATTGCGATATTATTTCAAACGCTTCGTGTACCACTAACTGTTTAGCTCCAATCGCTAAGGTGCTAAATGATTCGATTGGTATTGAATCAGGTTTAATGACGACCGTACATGCTTATACCAATGATCAAAAACTGATTGATGCAGCTCACAGCGATATTTATCGAGCACGCTCAGCCACCCACTCAATGATTCCAACTAAAACCGGTGCCGCTAAAGCTGTTGGGTTAGTACTCCCAGAATTACAAGGCAAATTAGATGGTATGGCTGTTAGAGTACCGACTATTAATGTATCAGTTGTCGACTTAACCTTTATCGCCAAAAAAGAGACCAGTATCGAAGAAGTAAATAGTTTAATTGAAAAAGCTGCAAAAAATGAACTGGCTGGTATACTCAACTACGTTAATGAACCATTGGTGTCTATCGACTTTAATCACGATGCAGCGTCTTCTAGTTTTGATGCGGCACAAACTAAAGTACAAGGCAATATGGTTAAAATAATGTCCTGGTATGACAATGAATGGGGCTTTTCAAATCGTATGCTAGATACCTGCAAAGCACTTGTGGCGGCAGAGTCTGAACAACGACTACAAAAAGCAGTTTAACCCAGAGCTCCTTCACTAGGACTTACAATCAATACGCGGTATGGAAGGCCATCAATAGTGAGTCAACAATCCCATAATTTAGAGAGCATGCCGGAATGGCAGGCTCTCTGTTCACATTTTGAACAAACCAAAACGGTCCATATGAAGCAACAGTTTGCAGAAGATGCAAATCGATTTGCTGAATTTTCATTGCAATTAGATGATCTGTTGTTTGATTATTCTAAAAATAGGATCAACAAAACGACCATTCAATTACTCACCGATTTGGCAAGAGCGTGTGACTTACCTCAACGCATTCAAGACAAATTTTCTGGTGAAAAAATTAATTCAACTGAGCAACGTGCTGTACTGCATTCTGCATTACGGTCGAGTGACACTTCTCCGCTTTTACTCGATGGCGTTGATATAAGAAGCGAGGTTCGCCAAGAGCTAGGACGAATCGCTGAGTTGAGCGAAAAGATTCGATCGGGTAAGTGGTTAGGACACACTGGTAAACCAATCACCGACATCATTAATATTGGTATTGGTGGCTCTTACCTTGGTCCGCAAATGGTAACTGAAGCGCTTAGTCCATACTGTCAAAAGGATTTAAAATTACACTTTGTCGCTAATTTAGATGAAGATCAAATTGATGATTGCCTTGCTCAATTAGATCCTGAATCCTGCTTGTTTATCATTTGTTCCAAGACCTTTACGACCCAAGAAACCATGTTTAATGCAAACACCGCAAGGAAGTGGTTTTTGAGTCGAGTCAATGATCAAGAAATGCTCGCCAAACACTTTGTGGCTGTGTCGACAAATCTTGAAGCCACTCAAGACTTTGGGATCCAACCTGAAAACGTGTTTAAGATGTGGGATTGGGTTGGAGGCCGATATTCGATTTGGTCTGCCATCGGCATCTCAGTGATGATTGCTGTTGGTAGAGATAACTTTGCCGAATTTTTAGCTGGAGCGGAACAAGTCGATAAACACATTCAAGAACAACCATTTGAACAAAACATCCCCGTTATTATGGGCCTATTGGGCATTTGGTATAATAATTTTTACCATGCCGAGTCTTATGCGGTACTTCCTTATGACCAACATTTACATCGCTTGCCGGCATACCTGCAACAAGCCGATATGGAAAGTAACGGCAAATCAGTCAGGTTGAACGGCGATGCCGCAAACTATTCGACCGGCCCGATTATATTTGGCGAGCTTGGCAATCCTGGACAACACGCGTTCTATCAATTACTCCATCAGGGGACTAAACTGGTTCCCATTGACGTGTTAGCTGCTATCAACCGAGTGAGTGGCGAAAGTAAACACCAAGACGCACTAATTTCAAACGTACTTGCACAAACAGAAGCGCTGATGCTTGGTAAAACGAAAGAACAAGTCCAAATCGAGCTGCAAACACAAGGAGTAAACCAAGCGACTATTAATGCCCTACTTTCTCATAAGGAGTTTACCGGCAACCGGCCGAGTAATACTTTTCTGTATCAAAAACTAGATCCTAGGACTCTAGGTAAGTTAATCGCACTGTATGAACATAAAATATTCGTTCAAGGCGTTATTTGGAATATAAACTCTTTCGATCAATGGGGCGTAGAGTTAGGTAAGCAGCTTGCCAAAAATATCCTCAATGACTTGCAAGACAAAGACGTTGATCCAGCCAGTCACCATGACTGCTCAACTGCCAACTTAATGGCATATTATCAAAAGCACCAAACTCTATAGCCTGCATTGCAGGCTTTTTATAGATCCATCTTATCTAAGGCTCATAAAGGCTACATAATTCTTCATTCTCACACTATTATCAGTCGATACCTAGCGTCGCAATCTGGTACAATGCGCGCTTTATGACAGGCTAGATTGACTCAGGTTTCACATGTCCGACTTTGCACCCCTTTTCTCAGAGATTGTTGGCGATCAATTCGTTCTTACTGATCAAGCCGACAGGCTAAATTACGGTCAGGATTGGAGTAGACTGTATCAACCAGACCCAGCATTTGTAGTAAGGCCAGCTTCTACCGAAGAAGTTGCAGCGGTTGTTAAATTAGCCAATCAACACAATTTAGCACTGGTCCCTTCTGGCGGTCGTACAGGGCTTTCTGGCGGAGCCGTTGCGTCCAACGGTGAAATCGTCTTATCTCTCGATCGCTTAAATCAAATATCTGACTTTAATCCAACGGATAGAACGGTTAAATGTGGTGCTGGTGTGATTACTCAACAATTGCAAGATTATGCGCTAGAACAAGGACTTTATTACCCTGTCGATTTCGCCTCGGCGGGCTCTAGCCAAATTGGTGGAAATATTGCTACCAATGCGGGAGGGATAAAGGTCTTAAAATATGGGTTGACCAGAGATTGGGTAGTTGGCTTAACCGCTGTTACTGTTGATGGAGATATTTTGAAGCTAAACAATGGATTAGTTAAAAATGCCACTGGATATGATCTAAGACATCTATTAATCGGCAGTGAGGGAACTTTAGCCGTTATCACTGAAGCTGAAATGGCTCTGACAAAGCAGCCTCAGGATCCAACCGTTATGCTATTGGCATTAGAAGAGTTAGCCGACGTTTCCAAATTGTTAGTGCATTTCCAATCGCAAATGACATTGCTAGCGTTTGAGTTTTTCTCTCAACAGGCTTTGGATAAAGTATTAGCCCATCGGGATGTAAAAGCGCCGTTTACTGACTCGGCGAATTTCTATGTATTAATGGAATTTGAAGCGGACTCTGAACAAGCGATGGATTCGGCATTAGCGGCCTTTGAGTCGGCCGCCGAAAACGGTTGGCTGGTCGATGGCATTATCAGCCAGAGTCAACAACAGGCTGAAGAGTTATGGGTTTATCGAGAGGGTATTTCTGAATCCATATCCCACTACCCGCCTTATAAGAATGACATTGCGGTTAAACCTTCCTTGGTTGGCGAATTCCTTACCAAAGTCGACCAATTTGTTAGTAGCAACTACCCAGAATTTGAAAATATTTGGTTTGGACATATCGGTGATGGCAATCTTCACTTGAACATTCTTAAACCAGCCGGCATGGAGCTTGAACAATTTAAGCAACAATGTAGTGAAGCCAACCCGCAGATTTTTGATATTCTAAAAGGCTTTGATGGAAGCATTTCTGCAGAGCATGGTGTGGGTTTATTGAAAAAGGATTATCTAGAATATTCTCGTTCACCGCAGGAAATTAAGATGATGCGTTCCATCAAGCAACTATTTGATCCCAAGAATTTACTAAACCCAGGTAAACTATTTAAATGATCGCTTTAGTCGCGAGCATATTTGCCCTTGGGGTCGGTCCTCTGGTTTATCAAACTTTTGGACCCTTGCGTCGAACAGACCGCATTGTCAGTGGATTTATTCTCCTGGTTATTACTGCGACCATCGCGTTTGAAGTCTTACCTGATGCTTTCCAAGTCATCGGTTATGCCGCTATCTTGTTAACCATTATAGGCTTCGCTGGGCCGACAATCATCGAGCGACTGTTTGCTAAATCAGCCAACCAAACTCACCTGTTGACCATTGTCCTTGGAATACTGGGACTGATACTGCACGCCAGCATTGACGGTGCGGCTTTATTTGATTCCGATTCAACTCACCATCACGAGAATTTAACCCTAGCGATCATACTTCACAGATTACCCATAGGGTTAACTATTTGGTGGATTCTAAAACCGCTCATCGGTGAACGCATGGCGTTAGCAACCCTGGTCATGATGGCCGCGGCAACTGCGGGAGGATACTCATTGAGTATGCAATTAATTGCTTATCATCAAACGGTGGGGTTTGTCGTACTGCAGGCATTTATCTCAGGATCTTTACTGCATGTTATTTTACACAAACCGCATGAAGATGGCTGTTTGCATACCAGCCAAACTCATGAGCTAAAGCATACTACTGCTGGTAGCTCTAGCCAAAACCAAGGACATTCCCACAATCATAAGTATTCCGATCAACACCAACCAGCTAAGAACCCCAGCTCAATAACAACTCGAATCAAGAACAAGCTACCAGACCGTTGGGAAACCATTGGAATGCTACTCGGCGCCATTACTATGCTAACACTACATCTTACTTTATAAATATGGCATGATATCTGCAGATTTTACGTGAAACGATGTGGAGTCTAGTTTGACTTTACGTCTTAATTGAAGCTTAAAAATCATTATAAAAAAGCCTGTAAATCTTACACTTTTTATAGTTAAACGCAGAAACCGCCATGACATTTAAAAAAATTACCTTTATTTTTATCGCAATGTTGTTAAGCCTATTGCTGTTTTTACAGTTCTGGCTAATACAAAGTTTTACTAACGATGTATCCAGCAAAATCGGACAGGCAGCTTTCGAGGTAAGTCGCTCAACCATCGAAACGCTAGTCTTTGGTCAACCTGAATTAAAAGTCAAAAGATTTGCTTTCAATGGCGAAATTTCTGAACAAGCCCAGTTAGAGATTCTAAATAGTATTACTCGACTCAGTAGCGAAGTGAACATTAGTTTAAGAGATGGACAAAAAGATAGTTTTCTTACAATTAACTCAGCTGGCTCTAGTTATAAGGTGGATATTCCTAGAACGGGTATCGAACAATCCTTGGATCAAATGTCCAATAAAATTCTTTTTAGTGCGTTTGCTTTTATTTTTATAGGAATCGTTGTAGCCGGCTTTTTCGCTAGGCGAATTTCAAAACCACTGAAAGATTTACAAACCGCTTCGGAACGGGTTGGTCGAGGTGAGTTTGGTTTTCAGGTCCCACAAGATCAACAATTTAAAAGCATTGAATTAAAGGAAACGGTTGATGCCTTTAATCAAATGTCTCAGCAAATTAAACAACTACAATTGGAAAATGAAAGGCTACAAAAACAAGCTCAACTTTCTGAACTGGCGGAAATTACTCGCGGCCTAGCTCATACTATAAGAAACCCATTAAACACGCTTAACTTAGCAGTCGATGAGTTATCTAGCAGTAAAGCCGAAACTGACAAACTTGAACTGAGCCGCATTGCCAAACACCAGGTGCAAAGAATTGATAAGTGGGTTCGGTCACTTATGGAAATCATGTCGACCGATCAAAGTCTAATCGAACAAGTTAATTTAGCCAACCTATTACAAACTATTATTGATGAGATCAGCATTAACAGCAGTTCCAACATCCAGATCGCCTTAACCAATCAACACGCTAATTTAAGTAAAGATTGTTTTGAACTAAAGGGAATTGTTCCTGAGCTGAAGAGTCTATTGATCAGTCTTATATCGAATGCAATGGAAGCAACCGAGTCGGCACAACGTCGCAATAAAAACTCTCAGTTGAGTAATATAACAATCAACCTTAGTCGAAATGACAAGGCACTAGTTATAACGATTATCGATCAAGGCGTTGGCTTTAGTGAGAAAGTATTAGAAAAACTATTTACACCGCATAATACGGACAAAACCTATGGTGCTGGAATGGGGCTTTATTTGGCTCACCGAATTGCAACATTAAAATACAACGGAGATCTATCGGTTGCATCGAACACTTCCTGCAACGACCAAGATGCATCAGGCACAACAGTCACCGTAACCTTAAATAATAGAGTTTAGTCAAATGACCTATCGAATTTTACTAGTTGAAGACGAAGCCGATCAGCGAAAAATCATTCAGTCTATTTTACAGTCGCAAGGTTTTTTAGTTGAAGCTGTCGCAGATGCCGAAACGGCTGTCGATAGCTTAAACGCTAATCAGTTTGACATCGTTATTTCTGACTGGAAATTACCCGGTATGAATGGTGAACAACTGCTGCAACAGGTTATCAAAACCAGCCCTGAAACTGGCTTTATCTTAATCACGGCTCATAGCGAAGCTTCACATGCAATTAATATCATTAGAGCTGGCGCCGATGATTACTTGCCTAAACCTTTTGATAAACATTCATTATTATTCGCAGTTAAAAAACTAATTTATACTAAAAGCATTGAATCCGAGAATAACCGTTTAAAAATTCAAACATCGCAAAGAACTCAACTTGTTGACATGCTTGGCCAATCTAATTCAATGAATCGACTTTTCGCCAGAATTGAAAAAGCAGCCCCAACCAACGCAACCTTATTAATCTCTGGAGAAAGTGGCACAGGTAAAGAGCTAGCCGCTAGAGCCATTCATCAATTATCAAATCGAAGCGATCAAGTATTCTTACCGGTAAATTGCGCAGCCATCCCAGAAAGCTTAGCCGAAGCCGAGTTATTTGGCGCGGAAAAAGGTTCTTTTACTGGGGCGAATAAAACCAGAATAGGAAAATTTGAAGCCGCCAATACCGGAACTATATTCTTGGATGAAATTGGGGAATTACCGGCAATTCTTCAAGGCAAGTTACTACGTTTCTTACAAGAAGGAACCATCACACGTGTCGGTTCAAATCAGGAAATAGAGCTCGATGTTAGAGTTGTGTCGGCAACCAACAGAGACTTATTAGAAGAAGTAGAGAATGGAAATTTTCGAGAAGATTTATATTACCGCTTAAATGTCATCCCTGTATCTATTCCTCCATTAAGGCAACGACAAGAAGATATTCCTTTACTGATTAACCACTTCTTAAAATATTTTGGCACACAGCATCATTGCAATCAAAAGCAAATTACCAAGTCGGCATTAAAGATGTTACTAGGCTACCCTTGGCCAGGAAACATACGTCAGTTGCGTAATAGTATAGAGCGATTAGTGTTACTATCGGCTGGTGATACTATCACTCTTGAAGATGTCGAGGACTTGGAACTGAGCAATAAAAATAAAGCAAGTCAATACTTATTACCAGAGCAAGGTATCGACTGGGAAAGCCATGAAAAAGAGTGTCTGGCGCAAGCCTTAAGCCACTGTAATAATAATCGCACTCAAGCAGCAAAATTACTTGGGCTCGGATACAAAGCATTTCTCTATCGCCTCGAAAAATACAATCTCTAAGCTTAGTTATTCTTGGTCAAAACCGATATGACGATTGAGGTAAGTGGTAATGACTTCCTTATATAGAGAACAACTTCCCCATATGGGGAAACCCAAGTGTAGCAACTAATTCGCACACTAATCGCTAGAATGGAGTGTAGTCCCTTTAAAAATTGGAAAATTGGCACTATGTTCGGGGTTGGCACGGCAATTGTATAGTCAATCATTGAAAATCAATTTTAATTACTTCAGTAGAGGAAACAACATGAAAAAAATACAATCGACCCTAGCGGCCTTAACTCTTGGTGTTTTAAGTTTTGCGGTAGTATCCATTAGCGCAGACGAAATTAAAGAAAAAAATGTTATGGTGCAAATCCATAAGCTTCATGATGCCGATACCAAAGTAGATATTGACGTTAATGGTAATGCAGAAGTGTTTAACCTACCAGAACTTAATGTGGGTGAGACTAAGAATATTGTGACCGAATCTGGCAATACTATTGACGTTTCCAGAACCGATAGCGGCTATACTGTCTCCATCGATGGTGAGGAAATTAGTCTTCCGAATGCCGGCGGCGAAATGTCAGCTAATATCGTAAAGCAAATGATGCCTCTTCACACTAGCAACAAGAATGAAATCCAAGTGATCGGTGATTTAACTGATGAACAAATCGCGATTATTAAAGATGGTTTTGCAGCTGCTGGCGTTAATAAAGAGATCAAGTTTACCAAAGGTCATGAAATGCGTTTTATCAGCATTGATGACAATGGTGGCGATGTAGAATTTGAGTTTGGAGGCGATACCGATATAAATACTTGGGTCACCGAAGATGGTCAACAAAAGCAGATTAAAGTCATCAAAATGGGTGACAAAGAAAAACATATGGAAGTTAAAAGCGAATTTATCGTCATCGATAGAATTGAAGAAGATGGTGATAACTAAAAATACCTTGTCACAACCAGATAAATTTGATGTCTGTGAGGCGCCTAAATTAGGCGCTTTATTTTTTTCTAAAGTCAATTTTGGATTATGAAAATCCGACCTGAATCTGACAACCCTATTTTTTAGATAGGTTGAATCACACAACATCTTACTTGTTTGACATTGCTACGTCGGGTTTCACTGAAGACTCTACCAGACCTACAGTTAACCTGTCTTATGAGCGGCAGCGTAAACTATCGATTGAGTGGGATAACCACTAATTAATACCCAAAAATAGAGCAAACTTTTTTTCCTAGAGAGCCGTCACATTACAAAAGATGCGCATAAGGAAGACAGTAAACATGACAATTATTCGTCTATTACTAGGTAGTTTGCTAATTTGTAGCTTTCAGGCAGTCGCCGAAAAGGGCGATTCTCTCACCTCAACACTAACAAGCATTATTAATCAACACTACCCTACTTCCGGAGCTGCCGCAGTGGTTCTGATTGAGAAAGGCCAACAAACCATTCTAAAAAAGCCTTTTGGGCAATCCATTGTTGAATATCAAGTACCAGCCAACATCAATATGAAATTTCGCATAGCTTCCATTACTAAACAGTTTACGGCAGTTGCGGTGTTGATGTTAATGGAACAAGGCAAGCTAGATTTAAAAGACAACATCAATACCTACGTACCTGAATACTCGCAATCTCAGCACAATGGAATCACCATTTATCAACTACTTACTCATTCCGCGGGTATACCTAACTATGGCGACCATGGCGGTTATGATCATCATGGCACCGACAGAGTAACTATGGACTCAATTCTTAAGGTATTTAGCACACAACCGCTGGATTTTAAACCGGGGACTTCGAGCAGTTATTCAAACTCTGGCTATTTGCTTTTAGGAAAAATTATTGAAAACGTTTCAGGTCAGTCTTACGCAGAATTTATTAGCCAACATATTTTTAATCCTTTAGGTATGGATAATTCAAGCTTTTACGATTTCTATGAAGTCGTTCCAGGCCTTTCTAAAGGTTATGAATACAGTGAATCAGCCAATAAAACACTTATCCATGCTAAACCCGTTAAACCAGGTTCTATGGCTGATGGTAGCATTGTTTCTACGATTGATGATCTTGGCAAGTGGTATAGAGCGATCCGCTCTAACAAGCTAATTTCAGCCGATTCTAAAACATTGGCGTTTACTCCTTATACTTTACAAGACGGACGGAATACTAAACAAGGCCTCGGCTGGCGTATTGCAAAGATCGGAGATTTCCAAACTGCAGAGCACGGCGGGAATAATCATGGAACTGAAGGTTACGCTCTATATATTCCGGAGGCTAATTTGAATATTGTTATCTTATCCAACCTCAACCGAAGCGATCCAGCAAGCTTGGCTGAAAAACTTGCATCAACCATCTTAAATATTCCCAATAAGACTCAACAAAAGATTAATCTTTCTAATAACCAACTTAAAAGATTTACCGGCAAATATAAATATAGCGATGGTGAACAACGGACTATAACTCTAAAAGATAATCGTTTGTATTCAAGTAATGGAAAAGGCAATTATTATAAACTGGTCCCATTTGCTAGTAACAAATTCTATTTTGAGCAAGCGCCGGTTTATTGGCTGACATTTAAGTTTGATAAGAGTGGCAAGGTGATAGGATTAAAATCTGAGAATCGCACATCAATGGCGATACAAGGAATAAAAGTTGGACTTGCTGAAGAGTGAGAAAAGCAATGCAAATTCTTCCTTTTTAAATGCCACCAATAAAATTTTGATGGTGTTGAAGGTTTGTTGTAGAAGTTGCAAAGCTCGCCAATCAATAACGAATTAGAGTTTGTATTAAAAATATAATTTCGAAACTATTCAGGCTGGGTTGATGAGAATCGCAAAATTCGTCAGCGAACCTAACAATTAACCCAGCTTTCGATCTTAATTAAGGTGACAATTAAATCCCTGCACAGCTTAATTTGTATCTCTGTCGACTGACGACACTACCGCTCAACAATCTCGTTCACACCTTCAGCTTTAGCACCAGGCCTTCGAGTATCAGCAAAACCAAAAAATACACCCTGCCCTACTTCTATACTTTGCACACTTCCCCAAGAATTAAAAAATCGAATGGTGTGTCCTTTTTCTTTTAGACGCTCAGCGGTGTCTACAGGAAATCCCTTCTCTAACATTAATAACTCTGGATACCATTGATGATGAATACGTGGCGCTAGAGTAGCACTAGCTATATTCATATCGTGCACCATTCGATTCATCAAGAAGTTATAAACAATGGTGATAATACGACTTCCCCCTGGGCTTCCGGTGGCTAACCAAGGCTGATCCTTGTTAAGCACTAACACAGGTGTCATTGAGCTTAACGGGCGTTTCTCCGGTTGAATTGAATTGGCCTCACCACCCAGTAAACCATAGCCATTCGGCACGCCCTTCTTAGCTGAGAAATCATCCATTTCATTGTTAAGTAATATTCCAGTTTCAGGGACGGTGATCCCAGAACCAAAACTAAAATTAAGAGTGTAGGTATTGGAAACCATATTACCGTCTTTATCGACCACTGAGTAATGAGTGGTTTGAGGGCTTTCTTGACTGATATACATTCCAGGTAATACATCTTTGGATTTTAATACGGTATCAAATGATATTTTACTGGCAATTTTTTTGGCGTAATCTGTAGAGGTAAGTTTATCGACAGGAATGCTTACAAAGTCGGGATCACCTAAATATTTACTTCTATCTGCATAAGCAAACTTCATTGCCTCTGTCATCATATGAGTAGAGTATTCACTATTGGGGCCCGCTCTTTTAATTGGAAACTCCTGGATAATATTAAGTAGCTGAACCAAATGAATTCCACCTGAACTAGGTGGGGGCATCGAGTAAATAGTCGCATCTCCAAATTGTGCAGAAACAGGTTCTCTCCAAACGGGTTGATAAGATTTCAAGTCATCTAAAGTCATTAAACCACCTTTAGATTGAATAAAACTCACAAGTTTTTCGGCCGTATCGCCGTGATAAAACGACTGCCCTTTTGTATCAGCGATGGCTTGCAATACTTTGGCTAGATTGTCCTGTCTTAAAGTATCGTATATTGTCCACTCACTACCGTCCGCCTTATAGTAGTTTTTAATCGATTCTTCGGACCGAGATAAATATCTTTTCTTGCGGTTCAGTGACTCAGCCATGGCAAAACTCATTGGTAAGTTTTTAGCTAATTTAATCGCAGGTTCGATTAGTGTTTTTAATGGTAGCTTACCGTACTTTTTATGAGCCTCCAGCATTCCTGCGACAGTACCGGGAACACCAGCAGAAAAAACGGAGTAGCGAGCTTTTGTTTTGTCAACATTGAGGGACTTATCCAAGAACATATCGCTATACGCGGCTTTGGGTGCTTTTTCTCGATAGTCTAACGAGCGAACTTGACCACTATGCTTGTCATAGATCATCATAAATCCACCACCGCCTAAATTACCAGCTCTTGGTAGAGTTACTGCTAAAGCAAAACCAACGGCTACGGCTGCATCCACGGCGTTACCACCTTGCTTTAAGATAGCCACTCCTACTTCGGTTGCTCGAGCTTCTTGAGTGGCTACCATTCCCTTGGTTGCAATTTCAGGAAAAATTCGATCATTAAAATTTAAGATAGGTGCTTTTTCATTAGCCGCATTGGCTGAAATCGCAATGACACAACTTAGAAAACAGATTGCGGTCGTTTTAATGCTTCGACCTAGTTTCCAATATCGGCTTTTTCTCAATATATTAATCACACTTTTCACCAATTCTCTCGTTCGTTTTTTTAGAAACTCTCCAGTTACAGAGAATTCCATGATTTAGGCCTTTTTAAAGCCTGATAACCTCTAAAACCTTTTGTGCTAAAAGTTCTTCTAATCGCCAACTAGTTTTACTCAAATCTTTAGGATTTACCAAACTATTCAAAGTAATTCGTTGATTTTTTTCTTGTTGGTTTAAACTGATTTGCTGATGTAGTTGAATCAATAAATCAATTGCTACATCTAGCTGCCGCTTGCTATTAATGGAAACCTTTTGCATATTCATAAATGTTTGGGTCACCTTAGTGTGTTCCGATAAACCATTTGCCACACTCACCTCAAAACGCTCAATAATGTGCCCTAGATTTAATAGTTCATCTTCAAACTGTTGATAATCAACTTCACAACCCAAAATCAAATAAATACCGCTTTGAATTTGAAAAATCTGAATTTTAGAATTTAGGTTTCTTCTAATGACCATTGATACTTGAGAAACAAACTCCGACACCGCTAGAGGCCCGAGTTTTTGAAATATTTCAGCGTAGTCTTTTAGCTCTAATACAGCAAGACTTCGATAACAATCAAAGCCCTTTCCTTTATCGGCCCCTTCCTCTAAAAAGTCATCACCTTCCAATCGATAAAAATAATTTAATTTATAAAAACCGGTTGATACATCGCGATATTTTTCAATATTAAGCTTTCGCTCTCCAACTTCCACCCGTCGATTTAAAGTTTGAATACTTTTAGCTTTTTCCGCTAATTCGTGTTTTAACGATTCGTTATCCGCTCTGAGTTCTTTAACTCGCAAAGCTTCAAGTTTAGTTTTCTTATGAGAGCGTTCAACTCGTTCTCGATAATATCTAGACAAAGTTAAAATAGAAAAAGCGAATATTCCCAGAAATAAAATAGCAATTAAATAATTTGCTTGTGAGCTACTCCAAAAATCAGTCTCAACTACAATATTAAGTATTTTACTTTTCCCGGCCCAAGGTAAGCCAGCCATTTGGGTTTGCACTTCGACTTTATATTTGCCTTCAGGAAGTCCAGCGATAAAAATATTTCTTCTTGTCCCTAAGTATACCCATTTATCGTTGACTCCTTCTATTCGATAACGATACCTTTGTGTACCCAGCTTTTCATAACTTATATTAGCTAAAGAAATATCGATGGCATTTTCATCACTCCGCTGAACCACCAAGGGGCTTTCTTGTTGGTTGAGCTGGTATAAATCGAGTTCACGATCACCAACTTGAACATGAGTAAATACAAGATTGTTTTGATTCTCTCGCGTATAAGAAACCACATCATTAATAATGGTGACACCATTAATACTTCCGAAATAGAGTCGGCCTTCCGCATCAGAAAAGTATGAAGCGGTATTAAATTCATCACTGGATAAACCGTCAACGCCTCTAAAAGTATCACTTGTTACTGCACCATTAGCATATTTTACAATTCCTAGATTGGTGCTTATCCAAAGCTGTCTTTTATGGTCTTCTAAAATCCCGTAGATGGAATTGTTAGGCAGCCCTTCATAGGTGGTAATTCGTTCGAAATAAAAAGTATCTCTATCGACACTTGAACGAACCACTCTATTAAGTCCATCCGAGGTGCCAATCCAGATAAAACCATAACTATCTTCATAAATAACTTGAATAACGCTGCTTGTTATACTCTGCGGGTTATCGGGCTCGTAAACGAAATAGCTGTACTGTTTTTTATCAGCTTGATAATAGACCAAACCTGATCGACTACCAATCCATAAATTCCCATCGGCATCATCAATTACCGCGGTAATAACTTGAGTTTTATTGGTAAGAGCAACCGGTAACTCCCGAGTCATGTTTTTTAGAAATACCGATGCGGTCCCTTCGGTTTGTTCAAGTCTTTCTAACTGAAATAATCCACCTTCCGATGCGATAAAAATCTCGCCTTGATAGTTTTGCGTTATCTGATTTGGTCGATAAAATTTTTGTATTAATTCTCCATCAACATAGACTAGTGTATCGAGCTCAACTTCAGTATCTAAATTAACGATTGAAAGTTTATCGTACCCCCCCAACCACAAGCGATGTTCGTGATCAATGTACAACGAATATATATGACTGACTAATTCTGAATTGGATAACTTAACAGGCTTACTAATTTCACCTGAAAGTAAATCATATTTAAGAAGGCCTCCGCCGTAGCTGGCCATCCACAAGTTATGATTTTTATCTTTGACTATTCCGTGAATGGTATTATCTTTGCCTAAACTTGAAACATCACTTTTGGTTAATATATGTTCAAACTTATGCTGGTTTGGATTAAGGATGTTTAAACCACCACCGTAAGTTCCCAACCAAAGTAACTTTTCTTTATCTATCCACAATACTCCTATATCTTTTGCTGATAGCCCTTCTGCCGAATTGTCCTGTTGAGTGTAATGTTCGAATGACTCTTTATCGCTATTGTAATAATCTAAGCCAACGGTTGTTCCGATCCATAAAGAACCATTTCCATCTAGCGCAAGATCTTGAATATAATTACTCGCTAAAGAATCACTATTATTTGGCTCATGATAAAATTCTCTGAGTTTGTCTGAGCTAATATCATAGTGAAATAATCCTCGATTCGTCGCTAGCCATATCGTATCGCCGACAACTAATATTTTAAGAATATAGCGTCCATTTAACACCTCTAAACTAGGTAAATCACACATATTAAACAATGCTTTGCTAGCTTTGGTAATGCGAGTGAGACAATCAGAGGAAGAGACGTAAATAAAGTCTTTGGTATCACCGATTGAGCCCACGTCAGCGGTTATTTTTTTGCCAAGAGAACTTTCGAAAGGCACTACCAAATCGCTATTTTCATCGTAGAAATAGAGACCATTTTCCGTCGCAAAGTATAACTCACCGGTCGTCAGCCGAGAGATCTCGGTTATCATCACTTGCAGTTGTGAGTCTTCTGTTGAGTAATTCTTAAATTGCTGTGTTTCGTGATTGAGAAAGGTGACTCCTGAGACAGTACCGACCCAAATCCCCTTGCGTGGTTCTTCAGCTAAACTGACTAACCAATTTTCATGGAGCGAATGTTTGTTTTTATGATCATGTCGATAATTTTTGAATTCGTAGCTATCAAAACGGCTTAAGCCATCTTCTGTCGCAACCCAAATATACCCTTGCTGATCTTGGATAATATCTTGTACAACACTTGAAGCTAGACCTTGCTCTAATGATAAACGTTGGACCTTGAAGGCTTTACGATAGCGATAGTCCTGAATATTGCTGCTCGCAGGCAAGCTAACAACTAATAGAAGTAAGCAGTAAAAAACTAATCTAAGAGGTCGACAATCCAAAATCTATTAACCTCTCAATGATTTCATTTAGAATCTTTGTTGGACTTAAACACGATTTTACTAAATTTTTCCGGTTTAAATCCTTGTTTGTCACGATAGAATTCTTCAATCCTTTCCAAATCCTTTTCTTTGTTGTCAGTGAGGTGAAATAGCGGCCCCCACCCGATGGTTTTGGTTGCGGTATCTAGAAAAAAAGTTTGTACGGGAACTTCGGCTTTTCTAGCAATATAGTAAAACCCACTTTTCCAATGTGGTAAGTAGCTTCGCGTTCCTTCTGGAGACAACGCGAAAATCATTTCATCACGCTTTTCAAACTCTTCCGCAATCGCCTCTACAACATTGTGCGCGCTTGATCGATTAACAGGTAAACCGCCCATTTTGCGTAAAATCCAACCAACAGGACCAATAAAAATGGTATGTTTACCGATAAATACCAATTGTAACTTCAATGCGAATTTAACGAGTACGCAAATAAAAAAGTCCCAATTAGAAGTGTGAGGTGCAACAATCGCAACAAACTTTTTTTGTGGTGGCATTTCACCAACCAAGGTCCAGCCAAAGCTTTTCAAAAGAAACTTAGCAAACCCGGACAAATTAAGAGCCACCTACATTGTGCAACTCTATATTGGAATCGCTATCATCATCTTCGTCAACATCTTCAATCACAGAAACATTTGAAGAACCGCCTTTAGCTAAATCATTTCTTAGATCATCCAGTCTTTGTAAATAAGCTTCATCAATTCCACCGGTAATATAATCGCCGTTAAATACAGAAGTGTCGAAACGTTCTATCTCAGGATTACCTTCTTGACAAGTTTCAATCAAATCTTGAAGATCTTGGAAAATCAATTTGTCAGCACCAATCAAGTCGCCAACTTCCTGTTCTGATCTACCGTGCGCAATTAACTCAGAAGCGGATGGCATATCAATTCCATAAACGTTGGGGTATCTGACGGGTGGAGCAGCGGAAGCAAAGTAAACTTTATTAGCCCCTGCATCTCGGGCCATTTCTACAATTTGCTGGCTAGTCGTTCCACGAACAATGGAATCATCGACCAACAATACATTTTTACCATTGAACTCTAAACCAATCGCATTTAATTTTTGTCTAACGGATTTTTTACGGACTTCTTGGCCTGGCATTATAAACGTTCGACCAATATAGCGGTTTTTAACAAAACCATGACGCATTTTTATATTGAGTTTATTCGCTAGCTGCATTGCGCTTGTCGTCGAGGTGTCTGGGATTGGAATTACCACATCAATATCATGTTCACCCCATTCTCTCATGATTTTATCTGCCAGCTTCTCCCCCATTCTTAAACGTGAACGATAAACAGAGATATCATCCATAATCGAATCTGGTCGGGCTAAATAAACATGCTCAAAAATACAAGGCGCTGGTTTATCCTTTTTAACACAATGACGAGTATGCAACTCCCCATCTTTATCGATAAAAATTGCTTCGCCAGGCTTAATATCTCTCACTAAGGTAAATCCGAGTGCATCAAGAGCAACACTTTCGGAGGCGACCATATACTCATTGACACCGTTAACAACTTTTTTGCCAAAAACAGCAGGTCGAATTCCGTAGGCGTCCCGGAAACAAACCATTCCATAGCCCGCAATTAACGCGACCGCGGCATAAGCCCCTTTGCATCGAGCATAGACTCGCTCGATTGAGTCAAAAACGACATCGGCGGTTGCACCACCATCTTGACGTTGTTGTAATTCATGGGCAAAAATATTTAACAAAATTTCTGAATCTGAGCTTGTATTGATATGTCGCTTATCAGTTTCCCATAGCTCTTTTTTTAGTTCATTTTGATTGGTCAAATTGCCATTATGAGCAAGCACAATACCGTAGGGAGAATTCACATAGAGAGGTTGGGCTTCGGCTGAACTAGCACAGCCAGCGGTGGGATATCGAACGTGGCCAACTCCGATATTTCCTTGTAGGCGTCGCATATGACGAGTGTGAAAAACGTCTTTGACTAGGCCATTAGCCTTGCGTAGAAACATTTTTCCATCTTGTAGAGTAACTATTCCGGCAGCATCCTGACCTCTGTGCTGAAGCACTGTAAGTGCATCATATAATCCTTGGTTCACTGGCGAAGAACTATAAATTCCAACTATGCCACACATGATAATAACCTTTTCTAAAAGCTCAGATATCTAAGCATTAAATCAACAATTACAACATTAATTCTTTGGATTCTTGACGTCTATAGGTAAACGCGACGTAACTCCTGGAATAACATCATCGACTTGTTCGTAAAACCAATTACTCAATTGCTCCACATGGGGAATCAATTGGGATTTTTGCCACCACCTATCTTGTTGAACAGGTGTAAATTCACGTAGTACGAGAATCAAAACCGCGACGATCAATACACCTCTCAGTGCACCAAACGCCATCCCCATAATTCGATCCATACCGCTTAATCCAGCTTTTTCAACCAGTTGGCCGAGAAGATAGTTAACCAAGCCACTCACGGTTAATGTCAATAAGAAAAGCGCAGCCCATGATACCGCATAGCGCAAGCTAGGTGTTTCAATATGAGAAACTAATAATGAGGAAAATTCTTGGTAAAAACCTTTGGCGACAAAAAACGCGATAACCCAGCCGGCTAAAGACAATGCTTCGCGGACGAATCCTCGTATCAAGCTGATTCCTGCTGAAAGCCCTATCACTATTAGGATGGCCCAGTCTATCCACTGCATATAGGTTGTAATCTAACCAAGATTTATGATGGCAGTGATTTTACCAAAGAAGCAAGCGTTAGGTAAACCTAGATTATCATTGATTAGTGCTTTACTGGGTCAAAAACCCTTAAGACAACTTTGGTTTCGCTCACTTTACTGATTGCTTCGGATTTACTCTGAGCGCCCGGCTTATCAATAAAAGGCCCTACATAGACGCGGTAAACCGTCTTACTATCCGCTATCGATTTTCGACGATAGGCTTTAAATTGGTGCTGTTTTAACTTTTCCACTAATTTAATCGCATTAGTTTCATTTGAAAAACTTGCGACTTGGACGACCCAAGCAGCACTTTTGAAACCAGCTCCCGCGGTCTTTGCTTGGCTTGCTTCCTTTGTGCTAGCAGAGTTGCTCGGCGTTGGCCTGGTTTTAGTTGGCTTAGCTTTAGTTGATTTGTTTTTAGCTGGCTTGGAGTTAGCTTGCTTAGGTTTGACCGTTTCAGAATTAGGCTTCGCGCTACTTACCTGCCCCGTTTGCTCGGTATTTTTATTTGCTAGAGTTGAGTCAGCTACCTTTTGTTTGGACTTTCTGACTTTGTTTTTAGTTTCGCTGGCTAATGATTGTTCAACCGGCATCGTTGCCTGTTTAGCGGTATCTGCAGAGTCAGCCTCCTTTTCCTTTAGGCTCAGCTGTTGCTGCCTTTCCAAGTCTTTCGCTTGTTTTAACTTTTCTATTTTGTCGGTATCAACTCGATACTCTTCTAACTCTTGTGGTTTTTCGGGGATTTTGCTCTCAAACGTCCCATTGCTAGCTTTCTCTTTAAGAATTGCTGGTAAGAAAATAATCGCAAGTGCAGCTAGTACAATCGCACCAATGATTCTCTGTTTTAAACTATTTTCCACGGAAACTTCTCTTAGATTGCTATAAATTACTGACTAAATGATAGATTATCAAGTTTTCCGATAATAATGAAGCATCTCGGCGACAGTGATAAATGAACCAATCACTAATATTTGCTTATCAAGCTCATCGATAGTGAGTGCGGTTTGATAAGCTTTAGCCACTGACTCGGCTAATTCACAACGGCTTTCCGGAATGTTAGATAAAAGTACTTCTTGTAATTGCGTTGCGCTGGCAGCTCTAGTATTGGGCAAATCAACAAATATCCACAGATCGATTTTTTCAGCCAGTGCCGCTAAGAATTGAGCCACAGCTTTATCCGCCATAAGGCCACAGATCGCTATTCTTAATTTTGGTTGTTTAAATGAATTCAACTGTCTTGCAAGATTAATTGCAGATTGCTCGTTATGCCCCACATCTAATAAAGTCATTGGCGAATCGGAGATCTGTTGCAATCGGCCTTTAATATGGATTTTAGAAATGGCTTGTTGCGGATCGAGACGCTCAAAAGCATCGGAAAATAAGTTATAAAATGCAGCCACAGCGCATTCGATGTTCTGCTTAAGTAAACGATAGGGGTTGAGCCTTGGATTCTCTATAATTTGCTCAAGCTGTAACCCTGCGAGGTGAGTCTTAATGAAGTCTGTGACTAAGATGGGATGAGGTACATTGTTTAGTTCAGCTTGCGAGACTAACTCCTGACTGGCGTGGTCGCCAATTAGGTTTAGTCCTTGGGCGCGATAAATTCCAGACTTTTCTCGCGCAATAGACACTAAGTCACTACCTAACCAAGACTCATGATCGCGGTCGATGGTGGTGATTATGCTCACATCGGGTTCGACAATATTGACCGCATCCAAGCGCCCCCCTAAACCAATTTCAAGCACCAACAAATCTAATTTAGATTGTGAGAAACAATAAAGCGCTGCTAATGTAGTGAATTCGAAAAAGGTTAACGCCACACTTCCTCTTTCTTTGTCAATTCTTTCAAATGCTTCAACCAACGATTTATCATCGATATTCTCACCGTTGACCCTGATTCTTTCATTAAACTGAACTAAATGTGGTGACGTATAGCAACCTACTTTTAAGTTGCTTTGAATTGCGAAGGACTCTAAGGTTGCCACACAGCTTCCCTTGCCGTTAGTTCCACCCACTAAAATGACCTTAGCTTTCGGCTTAAGCAATGCCATGTTACTTGCAATTTTTTTGATTCGACTAAGTCCAAGCTCTATTTCATTAGGGTGAAATTGTTCGATGCGCTCTAACCAGTCATCAAGATTTTTCATTTCAATATCCTTAATCTGGCAGGTTTTGCAAATCGATGCGCATCAACTCAGTAAAACTAGCTTTGAGTAATGCCTGCATTGCTAAATTGTCTGTTTCATTAATGCGCCTTTTTTGTTGAAATATCGCGCGGTGTTGATTCAATATTTCGAGGGCTTCTAGTTTGCTAGAATCGTCAGCTCTCTCGTATTTTTTTTCAAGAAGCTCAGCCGCTCTATCGATAGACTCTAACGCCATTTCAAAATTCTCGCGAGCGGCATAGGCTGCAGCTAAAGTATCATGATGTTGCCAATATTGACTGTCGCGATATTCACTTTGAAATTGACGAGCAAGATTAAGTGCCGTAATTGGATCAAACGATTCGTTATTCGCGGTGGCGAAATACCACGCAGCATTATTAACATATTGTAGATCAGCCGTTTCGCTGTTATCTAACAATACTTGGCTCGCTTGTCGTTTAGTGTCGTTGTGACTTTCACCCGCTCGAGGCTGAATAACTCCAAACCAAGAACTAGCAGCTAGTACGTATTTTAAGTTTGCTGAGAGTTCAGGATCTTGGATATCAATTGATTGTAAAATATCATTTGCCATGGCAGGGTCGGGTTCTCCCCACATTCCAATATAATACCCAATGCCTAATGCGATTTTTGCAGCTTTATCGCGATTGCCTTGCGATTTTTCTAGCAAGAGTTTGGCTGCGCCATGGTCATTTTGCTGATAATGCTTGCTTAACTTCATCCAAGCAAGCAAGTTAGTGGCAGGGTTGTATTGGTTATCACTTGCTTGCTGGAGTAGCTCAACCCCTTTACTCAATGACTTGTCCAATATTTCTTGGGGCTCACCAGCTTTTTTATCGGAATCAAATTGATTGATCCAATAGAGTGAAAGAATTAGTCTCTTTTTGCTATCGGCTGGTAGTAATTTTTGTTCACATTCCAGTGCTCGTTTATCACTATTGATTAGACGATAATGCGAACAAAAAATAGATGATTTGTTTGAGTCGAAAAGGCTTGGTGCTTTACCTCGTTCCGATGATATAGGTTCCTTGACGCTGCTTTCATCCATAGCAGAAAATACTTTCACTAAGACAACAAGGAAAATAATCCAAAAGATATAGTGCTTAGTATTTGAACCAGTACCGGTCGAATCGACTACTTGAACTGGATTATGCTTTAAGTAAAATTGACCTAGCAATTTCATCTGGTCACCACTAAAGTGACTCGACAATATAAGCTCAGTATTTTTCCAATCAAAGTGCTCTGAAAAATATTTTACTAGCCAATCAAAATCTTGAGGTAACCTTTCCTTTAACAATTTAAGTTTTAGCGCTTCTGGTTGATTGCCAGCCTCTAAATTTTCTTCAATCTGCTCAACCAAAAAACCAAACACATCAACACGCAAAAGCTCTATCACATCAAAGTATTGATACTCATCATCTTCTATTAAACTAATCCAATCTGATCGGCTAATTGGATTTTCCGACTTAAAATATTTTTCCATTTTTTCGACAAATTCTTGTGCAGATTGATAGCTTGTCTTTTGATAGAAGTCGGTTGCTATTTCTTGACTTTGAAGCTCGATGCCAGAATAAACAAGTTGTGTTTGCTCTGAACGGTTTAACCCTTCTTGTTCATCAGCAGCTGACGCGCTAGGCCTCTCAGGCTGACTCTCGCGATTGTTGTTTAGATTATCGACACTAGGATCTTGTTGTTCGATAGCAGTTTCTTGGATTACGACACGCTCGACATAGGACTCTTCTTCATTAGATTGTTCCGAATAACTCGTTAAACTTTCTTTTTGGTCTAATTGATTGTGTTCGGTTCGTTCTGCAACCTGATCGTGTTTTGTTATCTGTTCTGGTTGGGGTATCTGTTCTTGCTCGGGTATCTGCTCTTGTTGAGATTTAGTCTCTTGTTGAGATTTGAGCTCTCGTTGTGATTGCTCAAGAATTTCTTCATCTACATAATAACGTCCGTAATTCAAAAGATAGTCATACGCTTCCCTGACTTCTTGAAATCGTTTCGGTTCAGTGGCTGGGTCAACTGTTTTAATTAGTTTGGCGTAAGCACGTTTAATCGCTCGCTTATCCGATGTCGGCTCAAGTCCAAATAACGACCATTCACTCATTCAAAAATACTCTCATCCAACTCATCAAGTATTTTTTCCAGCTCTTCTCGTTTTTGTTCAATTAACTCACTCTGTTGAGTGTTTAATACACGGTCAAACTCTGCTGCAAGGTGAGCGATATATTGACGTTTCTCGCCTAAACTTTCCTCATAGAGTCGTTCTGCACGAGCAACGACTAATTGGTTACTACTATTTTCTCTGGGGTGGATTTTAATTTCTGCTAAGCGCTGAAAACTTTCTTCAATTTCGGAGTCAGACAGTTGACAGTCTGCATTTTTAATTAGCTTTCGGCTTGTTTTTTCGGTTGAATTGACCTTCACCTCAACTTCTAAAATCCCATTAACATTGTAAGTAAACCGAATGTCAATACTCTCCTCTCCCGCTTTATTTTTAGGAACATCCACTTCTAGCGCCCCTAAGAAAATATTATTTTCCACCAGTCGGCTTTCGCCTTGATAAATATTACAATTAATTTTAGTCTGCTTGTCTCGTACGGTATTTAATGTATCCATTCGACTGACAGGAATGGTTGTATTTCTTTCGATAATAGGCAGGAAATGACCTTGCTCAAATTGATTTTGACTGGTTTCCACACTCACTTCGACTCCAAGTGTGTATGGACAAACATCGGTAAGAACCACATCATCCAGTGCTTGATTTTTATTAATTAAGGCTGTTTGAACTGCCGTTCCCAATGCAACCACTTGATCCGGATTAATGTTAGATGATGGTAATCTCCTAAACATTCTGCCGACTAAGTTTCTCACCAAAGGCATGCGAGTTGCTCCACCCACCAAAATCACTTCGTCTAGTTCATCGAGGGATAGTTTTGCATCTCGAATAGCTCTTTCAATTGGATGACGAAGCTTTTTTAGTAATCCTTCGGCAATTTTTTCAAAGTCTGTTCTGGTGCATTTCCATTGATAATTTACATCACCAATTTGATGAGTTAAATCAACACTTTCCGCTTCACTTAATTCTAATTTTAGTTGGTTTAATTTTCTGGTTAATTTACCTTGTTCTAACTTCTCGAGTTGATGTCCTTTAAGTTGATTATCTTTTAGAAATTGGGTGATCAATGCATTGGTAAAATCTTCACCACCTAGAAAATTATCACCAGCGGATGCGTGTACTTCCATCACCCCATCAAACAGCTCAAGTACAGAAACATCAAACGTCCCGCCACCGAGATCAACAACAATGATATTCGACTCTCGGTATTTATCGTGAATACCGTAGGCGATAGCAGCAGCGGTCGGTTCGTTGATTAGCCTTTCTACTTTTAGACCTGCTAACTCACCGGCTACTTTAGTAGCCTTTCGCTGCGCATCGCTAAAATAGGCTGGGACGCTTATAATTGCTGAGTCAACGGTTTTACCAAGATGCTGTTCCGCATCTTGTTTTAATTGTTTTAGCAACAACCCAGATAACTCTTCAGCAGAAAAACTTTGTTTTGATAATTTTATCTGCGCTTTACTACCCATTTTGCGTTTAAAGTTGGCGATAGAATGATTAGGGTGAGAAACAAGTCGTTGCTTAGCGATTTCTCCAACAAAGATTTGCCCTTGATCATCCAAACTGATCACCGATGGCGTTAAAAACTCTCCTAACCCATTGGGTATAAGGCTCGGTTTGTCTCCATCCCAATAGGCCGCTAGGCTGTTGGTAGTCCCTAGATCTATTCCTATCATGGTCATATCATTCTATTCCTTTTCCATACTTTCTAAGACTATATATTACTAAAACACATAATGATTAAAACAAATACTTGCTAAGATAAACCGTCAGCTTGATCAGTTTTTCTATTAACTAGTTAAATTCAATCATTAATTTATATTGTTCCAATAAAAAAGCACCCGATGGGTGCTTTTTTAGATGTTACCAATCTAATCTGCAGCTCTGGATTAAATAATACTATCCAACAACTACTTTATTCTCAACTGGTATTGTTACCATAGCTGCTGACTTTTTAAAGTCTTCAATCTCATGGAAGTTTAAGTAGCGATAAACTTCTTCACTCATGGTGTCCAAATCAGCCGCATAGCTCATATACTCTTCAACAGTAGGTAACTTACCTAAAATCGAAGCCACTGCCGCTAATTCTGCTGAAGCCAAATAAACATCAGCACCATTACCCAGTCGATTTGGGAAATTTCTTGTTGATGTAGAAACCACGGTCGAGTTGGCTGCAACACGCGCTTGATTTCCCATACACAGTGAACAACCCGGCATTTCGGTACGAGCTCCGGCTGAGGCAAAAATATTATAGTAACCTTCTTGCATCAATTGATATTCATCCATCTTAGTGGGTGGAGCAATCCACAGACGAGTTGGAATAGAAGTGGTTTTTTCCAATAATTTTCCAGCCGCACGATAGTGCCCGATATTAGTCATACAACTACCAATGAAGACTTCGTCGATCTTATCGCCTTGAACCTCTGACAATAATTTCACATCATCAGGATCATTAGGACAAGCTAGAATTGGCTCTTTGATCTCGTTAAGATCAATTTCAATCACACTAGCATATTCTGCGTCTTCATCAGCTGACATTAACTCAGGATTAGCTAACCATTTTTCCATATTTTCGATTCGACGACCAATCGTTCTCGCATCGCCGTAACCTTCTTTAATCATCCATTTAAGTAATGTGATGTTAGAGTTTAGATATTCAATAATTGGTTCTTTATCTAGCTTGATAGAGCAACCGGCAGCACTTCTTTCCGCTGCTGCATCGGACAATTCAAATGCTTGCTCTACTTTCAAGCTTGGAAGACCTTCAATTTCTAAGATTCGGCCAGAGAAAACATTTTTCTTACCTTCTTTAGCAACCGTCAACAATCCTTCCTGGATAGCAGCATATGGGATTGCATTAACAAGATCTCTCAGTGTCACACCGGGTTGCATTTCACCTTTAAAACGAACCAAAACGGACTCAGGCATATCCAGTGGCATAACCCCAGTGGCCGCAGCAAATGCCACTAATCCAGAACCAGCTGGAAATGAAATCCCGATTGGGAAACGCGTATGTGAATCACCACCCGTACCCACAGTATCTGGTAATAACATTCTATTTAACCAACTATGAATAATCCCATCACCTGGTCGAAGCGATACACCACCACGATTCATAATAAAATCAGGAAGCGTATGTTGTGTTTCAATATCAACGGGTTTTGGGTAAGCCGCAGTATGACAGAATGACTGCATGGTTAAGTCGGCAGAAAAACCTAAACAAGCGAGATCTTGTAATTCGTCTCGAGTCATTGGTCCGGTTGTATCTTGAGAGCCGACAGTGGTCATTTTTGGCTCACAATACTGATGAGCACGAACACCTTCTACTCCACATGCCTTGCCAACCATTTTTTGTGCAAGTGTGAAGCCCTTATCTGAATCAGCAACTGGGTCTGGTTGTCTGAACAATGTGCTAGGTTCTAACCCAAGGAATTCTCTCGCTCGAGCAGTTAAGCCACGGCCAATGATTAGAGGAATTCGACCACCGGCCTGAACTTCATCTAATAACACGTCCGTTTTTAACTCAAACTCAGCAATCACTTCACCGTTCTTTTCAATTTTCCCGGCGTAAGGGTAAATATCAATCACATCACCCATTTCTAGCTTAGAAACGTCGACCTCAATGGGAAGCGCACCGGCATCTTCCATGGTATTGAAAAATATAGGCGCTATTTTGCCACCGAGGCAAAAGCCACCGGCTCTCTTATTGGGAATAAATGGAATATCATCACCCATTAACCACAAAACAGAGTTAGTCGCTGACTTTCTAGAGGAACCTGTTCCAACAACGTCACCGACATAAACAACGGGGTTACCTTTCTTTTTTAAATCTTCGATAATTTCTAACGGATTGCCGTCAATACCTGGCTTAGGATTCTTTAACATCGCCAACGCATGCAAAGGAATATCTGGTCGAGACCATGCATCTTGAGCAGGAGAAAGATCGTCTGTATTCGTTTCACCTGGTACCATAAACACCGTTAATGTGTTCTTTTCAGCAAGTTTATCCTTGCTAGTAAACCACTCAGCGTCCGCCCAACTTTGCATAACACTTTTAGCATTAGTGTTACCCGCTTTGGCTAAATCTGCCACATCATGAAATGCGTCAAACATTAATAATGTATGATTTAATTGCTTACCAGCTAATTCACCTAGTTCTGAATCTTCTAATAACTCAACCAAAGTCGCTATATTGTAGCCACCTAACATAGTCCCTAATAATTCAACCGCACGCTTACGATCCAATAATGGGCTGGTCTCTTCGCCTTTAGCAACGGCAGATAAGAAGGCTGCTTTCACATAGGCAGCTTCATCAACACCCGCTGGAATTCTATGGGCCAACAGCTCTAATAAGAACTCTTCTTCCCCCGCTGGCGGATTCTTCAATAATTCTACTAAGTCGGTAACTTGTGCTGCTGATAGTGGCTTAGGAACAATTCCTTGTTCGGCTCTTTCTTTTACATGGTTTCGGTAAGCTTGTAACACGCTAAAGATCCTCTTTATAGATGATTCGAATGATTAATAATCCTTAAGCTCCGTCGAAACAAAGCCCGATAATCATTCATTTGAGTATTAAGTTAGGATAGTTCAGAAGTGCTGAATTATACAGGCAAATAATCCATTAATAAATCTGCAAGTACACTATTTTGCCTTGGCTTGTATAGGATATATTTATGTCTGAGGCGAGATTGGCTCAGTTAAGTGAATCGTCCAGCCCGAGAGAGCCTCACTCGGGCGGATAGGACAATATAGACTATAAAATTTGAACGAAGATTCTCACACCGTTGCTATTGAGCCCCCATCAACTGCTTTTTGATTTCTTGGTTAAGCGGTTTGTCGCCTAACCATGTTTTTAAGAAAGCTTTATAAAATAGTTCACCTGGAATCACCCCTTTGGTCGTTCCATTAACACTTATTTGAGTTTCGCCAGTCGCAGTAAAATCGACATAGACCTCATCGCCTTGATTCACTTCATTGCTCCAGATTTGGTTAAAATCCTCGATAGCACTAGCCAATGCCTTCAGTTCTTGCTCGCTGTGATTGACGGTTATTCCTAAATTGATTGCCCTAATAATAGACTCTGGCTTTACAATTTCATTGGTTTTGATTAGAAATCGTTTGGCGCCAGTATTGCTCAGTAACTCGTTAACGGATTGGGAATCATTTTGCAGATACAGACCTCCGACATAAATTGCTTGGCGCGCGTTCGATTTAGTCGCAGCGCCTTTGAGTCTTAATTCTGGACCACCTGGCGAAAGTGTAATGACTTCTTCTAGATCAACAGCTGTGAGGGAGTCGGCTGAACAAACCGAAGATAGGAAAAATAAACAGGAAACTACTAAGACAATTATCTTATTCACTGGGACACCTTTTAAAGAATAGTTTTTATAATAATATCAACACCTTACACAAACTGTTGACTCCCGAGTCTTGTCATTCCCTTTAAGACAATTTCGCATCCGGTCGTCGAGGTTACAATATTTAACATTTGGTTGCAATTATAATAGTTCAAGATTTAACCAGCCATCTAGACCTAGATCACAAGTAATGATTAATTATTGAGTTAATCTGACCTTTCTATCAATTAAAACCTTGTCGCACGAGTTCAACCTGTTTATCCTTCTTGCTTGAAATCTCATTTGAAATTGTCTCCCACGATATTTGGGGGAAGGCTTTAAAATTAGGTACTCTGTGAGTAGTTGATGATAGAAAAGTCGTTAATTTAATAATCGTATAGGTATAACAATGAAAATTCCCATGCACAATTCAAACGAGGCTAAAATGCCTATTTCCAGTCAGAATCGCTGGTTCAAATCCTCTAAGGCCTGCTTGATGATTGCTGTTGCAGCGATAACCATAGCTTGCCAACCTCAAAAACCTGCAAAAGTCGAAGAGTCAAAACCCGCAACTTTGACAGCGCAAGACGCTAAGCAATATGTCGCCGATGCAGAAAAATCACTCGAAGAAGACTATGAATTAATTGGCAAAGCATTCTGGGTGCAAGCCAATTTTGTCAATGATGATACCAACGCTATTGCTGCAAAGTTTGGTGAGGAAGCAACTAAAAAGAGCGTTCAGCTGGCACTGGGTGCGCAAAAATTTGATCACCTCGAGCTGGACTTCGACACCCGTAGAAAGCTAGACATCCTAAAGCAAGGCTTAGTCATTCCAGCCCCCAACGACGATAAAAAAACCAAAGAGCTGGCTAATATTACGGCAAACCTCGACGCCACTTATGCTAAAGGCTGTACCGAAGCTGGAGAGTGTTTCACATTGGGTGACCTCAGTGGCACCTTAGCAAACTCAGATGACCCAAATGAACTATTGTCAGCTTGGACCAATTGGCGCAAGGTTTCGCCACAGATGCGCAACGACTACCAACGCATGGTTGAAATAGCCAATGAAGGTTCAAAAGAGTTGGGTTATTCAGATACCGGTGCCTTATGGCGTTCTAAATATGACATGCCTGCCGATGCGTTTGCGGCAGACATGGACCGCGTTTGGGGTCAAGTGAAGCCGCTTTATGACTCACTCCAATGTCACGTGAGAGCTAAGCTTAATGAAAAATATGGCGACCAAGTGGTTTCATTAAATGAGCCAATTCCAGCTCACTTGTTAGGCAATATGTGGGCGCAAAGCTGGGAAAATATCTACGAAGATGTTGCACCGCCAAGTACCACGCCAGCGGTTGATGTTACTAAACGACTAGCTGTAAAAAAATACAACGAAATTGAAATGGTTCGCACCGCCGAAGACTTTTTTGAGTCACTTGGCTTTAGCCCTCTTCCCGATTCGTTTTGGGAAAAATCTCTTTTCGTAAAACCGGCCGATCGTGATGTTCAATGTCACGCAAGTGCTTGGGATTTAAGTACGACTGACTATCGTATAAAAATGTGTATTAAGCGCACCGGAGAAGATTTCTCGGTTATCCATCACGAACTAGGCCATAACTTTTATCAGCGAGCTTACAACCTAAAGCAAGACTTCCTCTATCGTAATAGCGCCAACGACGGCTTTCATGAGGCCATTGGTGACACTATTTCTCTTTCGATTACGCCAAAGTATTTAAAAGAAATTGGTCTAATTGATAAAGAGCCAGATGCGGCCGGTGACTTACCTTTCTTAATGAAAAAAGCACTAGAAGGGGTTTCTTTCTTGCCGTTTGGCTTGTTAGTCGACAAATGGCGTTGGGGCGTTTTCAACGGTGAAATTCCAGCCGATCAATACAACAAAGCTTGGTGGGACTTAAGAGAAAAATATCAAGGAATAAAAGCCCCCGTCGAAAGAACTGAAAATGACTTCGACCCAGGAGCTAAATATCACGTACCAGGAAACACGCCTTACTCACGGTATTTCTTAGCTCGTATCTTACAATTTCAATTCCATCGTGAGCTTTGTTCTATCGCTGGAAATGAAGGCCCTCTTCACCGATGCTCTATTTATGGCAACAAAGAAGCCGGAGCTAAATTGAATGCAATGCTTGAAATGGGTTCTAGTAAACCTTGGCAAGATGCGTTGGAAGCGATGACTGGACAGCGTGAAATGGATGCTACAGCGATTATTGATTATTTTGCACCATTGAAAACTTGGTTGGATGAACAAAACCAATCTCGCCAATGTGGTTGGTAGATAAACCCTTTGAATGTTCTATTGAATATTCGAAGCGTTAAGCCTCAACTCGGCTTTAAATAACAGTGATATTCAACGACCAATAAAAAAGCTCCGTTCAGGAGCTTTTTTGATCTTAGCTAATCGATTGCACTGTCTTTTAGGCTAGTAACCGTCTGAAAACAGTACCAACTGAACACCTTGCATCGACCAAGGAGCTCGTCCACCAGTAGGAATTGGCATTTGCGCATACCTTAAGGAGCCATCTTGTTTTTTGGAATTGTTTAAGCAATCGACCATTAAATTAACAAACTCACTGGCCGCTATTTCAGTTTTCCAACTTCGATAACCGTCAGGCCAAGTTAAACTAGTTTCACGAGGACGAGTGCCTCCCCACCCTTGAACAATACCTAAATCGGGGAATCTATCTTCCAAAGTCTGATAACCAGCCTCTACCAGCAAGAAGTCTAATCGCGAAATAATGGAGGTAGAAACTCGACTATTCCAACAGATCATCGGTGTTCGCCCGTCCGTGCTATTTAACCAATGAGTCGCAAATGACGCTAGTAACGACCAACCGCTATTCATCTTCGCACCTGAGTTGGGATCTTTATTGATTGCAGCTTTCATTACCGCATACACATTTTCCCAAGTGACTTCTTTCTGCGGAGTTCCAGCCTGTAGAAATATTTCTTCGGTGGTTTTAACTGCGAGCTCCTTATCTTCATCACTCCACTCCACACCATTTTCAATCCCTCGAGCAAGGATTTCCGCTCGATACATAAGCGCATCCGCAGAATGAGAGACTTGCATTAAGCCGTTTCTAGGTTTAGGCCAAAAGAAGTTTTCAAGACGATCATGCCAACTGCTAACAGCTTCAGCTACAGCGTGTCTTTGGTACATTGGCGTGAAAGGATCTTCATCAATCCAAGCAACCAACGCAGCAGCAAACTCGGCATCACTGGCATCTTTTGCTGGCACCACTGGCGGATAAATATCTTCGCCAATCACTTCAAGACCAGCATCATCTATAATGACAGGCTCACTGCTGGGGGTTTCGATATCTGCCTGTATCCGAGCCTCGGCGTAGGCGGTGAACATATCTTGTTCTAAATAGGTTAAAGAATCCCAATAATCTAACGCTTGATCGGTCAGCCTCACCCCTTCGGAGGCCTGATTGTCGGTCATTTTGGTCTTTCGAATGACATCTGGATTCATTAAGAAAAACGCTTTGTCGATTTGAGAAGCATCTCTAAATGACCAAGGCACCATTAAACGCGCGGCCACCTCCAGACAAAACCGCTCTCCTTGCTCAATAATTTGAAAAAGCTTGGCATCATTTTGTCCGATGGGCATTTTACCCTTTCGCCAAGAATCGTGGTCTCCAAAACGTTTAAACCAGACTTTCCAAGCACCTATAAATAATGCCTTGGGAATTTGGAAATGGTCCGCTTGCGGAAAAATCATCTTTTTCATGCGTCAGTCCTAATGGTGTTTTGAATCGGCTTTGAGTCGAGTTTTTGGTTATTATTTCGCCTCACCCTGTCCAATATTAAAGATTTTTACTTAAAAATCAATGATGTTGTATCAATTGGCTTATTCTCTAACAACTATAGTTGATAGCCGTCAATATTATTGAAAATAATCTCGACACCCGCTGATGCTACAAAAAGTCGATTCGAGAACAGAATGATAGCCACCTCCATTTATCTTCTCGTCCACATCTCTAACTCCAAAGTCAACGAAAGGTTCTGATAAGTTCTAAGAGTCTTAAACTAAAGCTAGCATATTAATGCCATTTATCGGCTATATAAGGTAAAATGCGCGGCTTTAGAATCGATCGCAACCAATATTATTCAAGGGGTCATCATGGAACTTTCTGCACTAACCGCCATTTCATCAGCAGACGGCCGTTATGGAAGCAAAACCAAAGAGCTTAGAGCTATCTTCAGTGAGTTCGGCTTAATCAAATATCGCGTTATCGTTGAAGTAAGATGGCTGCAAGCATTAGCCCAATGTGAAAGCATTAAAGAAGTTCCTGAGTTTAGCGAAAACACCAATCAACTCTTAAATGACATTATTGATAACTTTTCTGAAACTGACGCGCTTCGAGTGAAAGAAATCGAAGCAACCACTAATCATGATGTTAAAGCGGTTGAATACTTCCTAAAAGAAAAAACCGCATCTGACTCGTCGATTTGCGCGGTCAGCGAGTTTATCCATTTCGCCTGCACATCTGAAGACATTAACAACCTTTCTTATGCCCTAATGCTAAAAGATGCAGCGATTGTCGTGTGTGACCAACAAGATCAAGTTGTTAATGCCATTGCGGATTTAGCTCACCAATATGCTGAAACACCGCTAATGTCTCGAACCCACGGACAACCCGCTTCACCGACCACGCTCGGTAAAGAAATGGCTAATGTTGTTGCACGTCTCCAGCGCCAACAAGCGCAATTTGGCAATGTGCAATTGATGGGAAAAATTAATGGTGCGGTTGGTAATTACAACGCTCATTTATCTGCTTATCCAGAAGTTGACTGGCCTGCGTTTGCTCAGGACTTTATTGAAAACTTGGGTCTGACTTGGAACCCCTACACCACTCAAATAGAGCCACATGACTATATTGCTGAATACTTTGATGTCATCACACGATTCAATGTGATTCTGATCGATTTTGATCGCGATCTTTGGGGCTACATTGCCCTAGGTCACTTTAAACAAAAAACCATTGCTGGTGAGATCGGTTCATCCACTATGCCTCATAAAGTAAACCCTATCGATTTTGAAAACTCCGAAGGTAACCTAGGCATAGCCAACGCCTTGTTTACTCACTTAGGACAAAAGCTTCCAATTTCTAGATGGCAGAGAGATCTAAGCGACTCAACCGCCCTAAGAACCCTTGGTCTTGGCGTTGCTCACTCGTTGATTGCTTACAAAGCGACTCTAAAAGGCATTTCTAAATTAGAAGTTAATGAGCAATCCCTGTCCGAAGAGCTTGACCAAAATTGGGAAGTTTTAGCAGAACCTATTCAAACAGTGATGCGTCGCTATGGAA
The DNA here is from genome assembly GCA_965230505.1 of Kangiellaceae bacterium. Classification (GTDB taxonomy): domain Bacteria; phylum Pseudomonadota; class Gammaproteobacteria; order Enterobacterales; family Kangiellaceae. Next base: position 169,370 of record OZ246006.1, read on the forward strand.
TTGAAAAGCCTTACGAGAAACTTAAAGAACTGACTCGCGGTAAACGTGTTGATCAAGCTGGAATGCAAGCATTTGTTGATCAATTAGAATTACCACAAGCAGTTAAAGATGAGTTAAAAAAATTAACGCCCGCTAACTATATCGGCAATGCTGTCGAACAAGCTAAAAACATCTAACGAGCATTCGACATCTCTTATTGATTTAAGAGATGTCAATCTGCCAATGTATAACCAACCATTCAATGAGATTAACAAGCAAGACTTTCTAGCTAATTACTGGCAAAAGCGACCTTGTCTTTTCAAAAATGCTTTCACTGCATTTCCACATTATCTATCGGCCGATGAACTCGCAGGGCTAGCACTAGAAGATGATATCGAAAGCAGATTAATTCAATATCATGAAAGCAATGCACACTGGAGCATGCAGCAGGGTCCTTTTGAACCTGAAGATTTTTCCTCTCTTCCTGACTCTAATTGGACATTGTTGGTTCAATCCGTTGATAGTTGGGTGAGCCAAACCCAGGAACTTTTAAAACAGTTTTGGTTTATTCCTAAATGGCGTTTTGATGATCTAATGGTGAGTTATGCAACGGATCAAGGTGGTGTTGGACCTCACTTTGATCACTTCGACGTATTTCTAATTCAGGGTCAAGGTAAGCGCCATTGGCGAGTTGGCGAGTTTGGTAAAGCTGAGTATCAAACCGAAGTCGCTACAGGACTTATGCAAATGGAGCATTTTGATGCCGCTATTGATCTAGAGCTAACCCCAGGAGATATGCTTTACATTCCACCTAAAACCGCACATTGGGGAGTCTCTATTGGCGAATCTATCGGTTACTCTGTGGGATATCGTTCACCAGAAACTAGGCAGGTTATCACCTTACTGGCTGAATATTTACAGGAATCGGATCAAATTGGTGAGTTTTTTACCGATAAATACCGAAATTCTAGCGATCACCATAACCAATGTGAAAATCAATTAGTCAGTTGGGCTCAGGATCAGCTGCAGCAGCTCTCACAACGTCCAGATATCCTACAAGAAATATTATGTCGACAACTTAGCCACTCTAAACTAGGTTTATTAACTGACAATAATATCGTTGATATTCAATCCGTTAGCGAGAAATCTTTAATTCAATTGGATTCGCAATTAAGCGTTATTTGGCACACCGAAAAAGACCAAATTGTTGTTTATATTGAAGGTGAAAAGTTTATTTTCAAAAAATATTTAATGACCGCGATAGAAAAATTGGCTAATTTTGAAGCATGCCCGATAAAATTGTTCAAAAAACCACCAAATACTGTTGATTTTCCTGATGATTTGTCTAATCTTGTTAATAGAGGGTATGTAAAACTAGTCAACTAAACATTATATAAAACTAAAACATGAAGACTAAACGAATTCACTCATTCCAGTTTGAACGCACCACTTGGCAAGAGTCAAGCCATGATATTTTGGATATTCGGCATCGCGTTTTTATGATTGAACAACATATTCGCGATAATGTTTTGTGTGACTTAGACGACAACGAGTGCTTTCATGTAGTGGTTAAAAATCCACAGAATGATATTGTTGCTTGCGGGCGAATTACCGAGCGCGGAAGAATTGGAAGAATTGCTGTACTGCTGCCCTATCGAGGAATCGGTATCGGTACCAAGCTTTTTCAAACACTTATCCAAATCGGAAAATCTAAAAAGCTGAAGAACATATCTTTGAATGCTGAACTCGGTGACCAACGTTTTTACAATATGCAAAATTTCACCTCTGCTGGTCCTGTTTTTATGAAGCAAGGTGTTCCTCACCAAATGCTTGCAAGAAAACTAGCCTAATCAGTTAAATTCCAATAACATCAATTCTGTTCACTCTTAAATGGAATGTCGAAGATGTCTTCTATTGATAATAATGACTCGAATAACAATTCTGAGAATACCGAATTCGAAATCAACCTAGCGCCCGATGCGGCTCATCGTGCAATAGATAGTCTAAATGAATTTAAAATAGAAACTGAGCAATTATTTAGCGAAGCTAGTCGGCTCATTCAAATCTACAGTAAAGACTTAGATCCACGAGTGCTCAGCGATTCTCGAATTGAAAGCTTGCTACTCAAATTCATTAAACGCTCCAAAGCGAGTAAGATACAACTATTGATTTTCGACGAGTCCTATTTAAAAGGAATCGACCATCGCTTAGTCAGTCTTGCTCAGCGTTTCACTAGTTATATAGAAATTCGATTGATTCCAAGAGACTATCATGAGAACTATTTTGGCTACTATTTAGTCGACAAAAAACGTATTGTTCATAGAAATAATATCGAAAGGTACGAGGCAGAGTTTGCCCAACTTCCCAACTCTCTGGTCAAGGAAAAGTCTAAATGGTTTGAAGACATATGGCAGAAAAGCACTCCAGCTAGTTTTTTAAGAGCGCTTCACTTGTGAGCATAAGTTTATTTTTCAAACTTAGAGGGCTAGCGCCCTTTGTAGATAGAGGCGTTTTACCGGTGACAAGAAATATTATCAAAGTTCACTTATGTCTATTGCTGGTCGGATTGTCATTAATCACACAACAAGTATTCGCGGAAGTTTACATTCACCAACTTCAACATCAGCCTGCAGAAAAACTAATTCCGATTATTCAACCGCACCTCTCTAAGCAAAGTACGCTTTCAGCATCGGGATTCAAATTGCTCGTCAGTGGCAATAAAGCCGATGATGCTAAAGTGACGCAAATGCTGTCCGATTTAGATACTCCGTTTAAAGAGTACCTAGTGCAACTGAGGATCACTAGTGTTCCCATTAGGCAAACTAACTCGCGAACGAAATCTCAAATCGAAGGCTCAAGTCAATCAAACACAACCACCACAGTCATCAAGAAATATCGAACCGATAATATGCTTGCCGATGACAACCAATTCACTGTGCGACTCATTGAAAATTACCAAGGCTATATCAATACCGGAGAGACTTATCCCGAAGTTAAAATTGTTAGTCAATATGGCCATATGATCCCCACAACCGGAAGAAAGAAAATTCAAAGTGGGCTGTATATTAGCGTCCGCCCATTAGCAGAGAACAGCGTCGGGGTTAAAGCTTCTGCTTATCAACAGCAGCGCCAATCAACCGACTCTAGAAATACCAATACCTCTTCTACCGCTAGCAGTATCGTGGCGAAACTAGACACTTGGACTTTACTTGCTTCAACTGAAAATACTTCGAGCCACTCGAGTAAAAACCGCTATTCATCTAAAACCACCGCGAGAAAAACTCGCTATTACTATGTGAAGGTACAAGCACTTAACTAATGACCGCGACTAACGACTTACCCGCAAATAACATTTTATGGGCAGGGATATTTAATTTCCGAAAGTTATTTTAGGCCGTTTAAATAAACCCTGTATAATCCGGCCACAAGATAATTTTAAATTATCCTAATCTCTTAACTGATCAATTTAACAATCTTTTCCTCGAGTCAGCTATCACTTATGACAATTAACCAGTTTAAAAAAGAACTAAAACAACTGGCTCCGATAGGAATTCCGGCAGTATTGTCACAGCTTGCGCAAATGGCGATGGGATTTATTGATACAGTCATGGCCGGTCACTACAGCACCGAAGCCTTAGCGGCTATTGCAATTGGAACTAGCCTTTTGCATCCGGTAATCGTATTTTTCTTAGGTTTATTTCTAGCTTTTAATCCCATCGTTGCTCATTTTAGAGGTGCGGATGAAGTTGGAAAAATAAGATCTCATTTTCATGCGAGTATTTTATTAGCTATTATATTTTCGCCTATTGCCATTTTATTATTATTAAATTCTCAGTTTGTATTGCAAGCATTGGAAATTGAACCTGCGGTTAGTGAACTAGCCTTTGGATATTTAACCGCAACCCTGTGGGGAATGCCTAGCCTAATTCTTTTCTTGGCATTACGCTTTTGTAATGAAGGTATGTTTTCCACCACCGCAGTGATGATCATTACTGTTATTTCAATACCTTTTAATGTGTTACTGAACTATTGGTTTTTGTATGGCGGTTTCGGCATACAAGAAATGGGAGCAGTGGGTGTCGGCTATGCAACCGGACTTATTTGGACCTTGATGTTTTTTGGTATGCTGGGTTACACAATATTCACAAAAAAATATGCCGAATTAAAAATCTTTCGAGAGTTCGAGATCCCGAGCTACCCAGAATTCAAAGCGATTCTGACGCTTGGATTTCCAGTAGCAATAACACTTGGATTCGAGATAACCATGTTTGCTGCCGTAGCGTTAATGATTGCACGATATCCGGTAGAAGTGATGGGTGCACATCAAATAGCCGTAAACATTGCGTCGCTAACGTTTATGATTCCCCTGGGATTAGCTCAAGCAATTACCGCCAGAGTTTCCTATTTTGAAGGTAAAAAAGATCGCGATGCGATGAGAATTGCAGGCTATACCGGAATTAGTGCTTGTGTTGCCATCATGACTCTATCCGCACTAATGATGATTGCGATACCGACTTTATTAGTCAGTATTTATACCTCGGATCCAGGCCTAGCAGAATTGGCAGCTGGCCTATTATTCTTTGCTGCATTATTTCAGTTTTCCGATGGATTACAGGTTTCTAGTGCCGGTGCACTAAGAGGGTTAAAAGATACCAAAATGCCGATGATTATCACCGCCATTTCTTATTGGTTAGTTGGTTTCCCCACCGGATACTATTTAGCAGAATTTCAGCAAATGCAGGTACAAGGTTATTGGATTGGAATGATTTTTGGATTATCGACAGCGGCAGTTTTACTGTTGAGGCGCTGGGTGGTTTTTTCTCGATAGCTGTTTTTTAGACTAATGCTTCATCGCAAATCTGCTCAATGGGCTTTTGTTTTTACGATCGCACTTCACAAGCCGGCTGAGCGCAGTCAAAGCCTCACTAACTTTGAACAATCCTCGCTAACACCTTTTTATAATCTGCAATTGCCTCTTCGCTCGCTGTGTGTTCGCCATTCTCTATAACCTGTTTACCAGCCACATAAACATCTTTAACCGGAAGCTGGTTACAAGCAAAAATGGCTGCGTCCATAATCTGACTGTTTTGTTTACTGAATAACGATGGATGTTCAGGATCGAGAACAACTAGGTCTGCCCGCTTACCTAGATTAATTTCTCCAATATTTTGGCTTAAAGCTTTCGCTCCATCACTTGCCGCTTTTAAATATAAATACTGGCCGACCGATGGGCAGGCTTGATTTACTAAAACCGCACGCTGATAACTCGTTAGTCTTTGGCCGTACTCTAGTAACCTTAATTCGTCAGCAATGTTGATGGCTATATGTGAATCAGAACCGATAGCAAAGTGCCCGCCTTCCCTCAAAAAATCTTCTGCTGGAAAAATACCATCACCTAGGTTGGCTTCGGTAGTCGGACAAATTCCGGCAATCGAATTGCTTTTGGCCAATGCTTGAATTTCAGAATGTGTTAAATGGGTCGCGTGAATAAGACACCAATGCTCGTCCACTTTATGATTGTTTAATAACCACTCGACCGGTCGCTGGTTATAAAAAGCCAAACAATCCTCTACTTCTTTCTGTTGCTCAGCAATGTGGATATGAATGGGAGCCTCAGTGTCCATAGCTCGTATAAATGGAATCACCTGCTTTAATTGTTGCTCACTAGCCGCCCGCAATGAATGAGGTGCAATACCCAGTTTAAAACAAGCTCTATCAGCGTATTTGGAGCTTAATAATTCTAACAAGCGAAGATAGTCTTCAGTTTGGTGAATAAATCGCCCTTGAGCCGATGAAGGTGCTAACTCTCCGAATCCTGCATGAGTGTAGAGCACCGGTAAATGAGTCATGCCTATTCCAGCAGCCTCAGCAGCATTGATTACTTGATGGGACATTTCTGCCGGATCGTCATATTGAACGTTTCCCACTTGATGATGCAGATAGTGAAACTCGGCCACACATGTGTAACCCGCTTTAAGCATTTCTATATATAAGAATTTGGCGACCGCATGCAAATCATCGGGTGACATGTTAGCTACAAACCGATACATGATATCGCGCCAACTCCAAAAACTATCGGTTGCCGGATTCCCATCAGCATCATATTGTCGATACTCAGAGTAACCCGCAAATGCACGTTGAAAGGCATGCGAATGACAGTTTGGCATTCCTGGAATGACTGGGCCTTTTAAGTGGATCGCGTCAGCGTCTTCACCTTCTATAATTGCGGTGATAAACCCCGAACTATCAAGAATTAAGGTGCGATCGGTTTGCCATTGACTGCCAATTAGAATATTTTCAGCGTATAATTTTGTCATTCGTTTACGACATGTTTAGTCACAATAAGATAACCCGATTATGCCAGAAATATTTGATCTCATCATACACAATATCCAGCTTGCCACCATGTCGGATGAGTCCGATCCAGCGGATTACGGGATTATTGAAAATGCCGTTATCTGTATTAAAGGAGAAACCATTCAAGCGGTCTATCAAAAAGACGACCCTAGTATTAAGGAGCTCCAAACCGATGAAGCTATTGATGGCAATGGTTGCTGGGTTACTCCGGGCCTTATCGATTGTCATACGCATCTTGTTTATGGCGGTAACCGGGCCAATGAATTTGAAATGAGACTGAATGGGGCTGATTATGAAGAGATTGCTAAAGCCGGTGGAGGCATTGTTTCAACGGTTAAATCCACTAGAGAAACCGATAAAGATGAACTCTTCAAAATGGCTGCCAAACGACTCAGTTATTTAGCCGACGAAGGCGTCACTGCAATCGAAATCAAATCTGGCTATGGACTCGATTTAGAAAATGAAAGAAAAATGCTTCAAGTGGCAGACGAATTAAATCGCTATTCCCACTTAGATGTTAGTAAGACTTTTTTAGGTGCACATGCAGTTCCGCTCGAGTTTAAGGACAACTCAGATGAATACATCGATCTGGTTTGTGAAACCATGATGCCTACTTTGCATGATGAACATTTAATTGATTGCGTAGACGCTTTTTGCGAAGGCATCGGCTTTTCAATAACCCAAACACAGAAAGTATTTGATGCAGCTAAGTCGCTTGGATTACCGGTTAAATTACATGCAGAGCAATTATCTAATCTTGGCGGTTCAAAACTCGCCAGTCAATATGGCGCTTGGTCGGTTGATCATTTAGAGTATTTAACTGAGGAAGATATTCCTTTCTTGGCACAAAATGGAACCGTTGCAACAATACTTCCCGCCGCGTTTTATTTCTTATCGGAAACGAAATTGCCTCCGATAGAACAACTTCGAAAGCATAAAGTCCCGATGGCAATTGCTACTGATTCAAACCCAGGAAGTTCACCCTGTGTGTCACTATTACTAACTCTTAACATGGCGTGCACTTTATTTAAATTGACTCCAGCAGAAGCGCTCAGAGGTGTTACCATTAACGCAGCAAAAGCATTGGATTGGCAAGACAAAATGGGCAGTGTTGAAGCTGGCAAACAAGCTGATTTGGTTTTTTGGGATATCAATTCACCAGCAGAGTTAAGTTACTCTATTGGGGGAAATCCTTGTGTCAGGGTGATTAAAAAAGGGAAAGTGGTGATTGATAAAGCTGCGGTTAGTGAATAGTTTTTAAAACTATTTCATTTAAATAATAACTTTTTAGCCTTCGGATATAGGAATTGTTTTATTGCCTTTTTAGGAAATAAGGTAACAAACAGTTGATACATTACTTTCGTTCTTTAAAGTTTAAAGGCGTTTCGCAGCGCTGCGAAGCAATGATTGCTGAGCGGAGTTGAAACATTACCCCTGCCGGAGACTATAAATAAATCTGTGTAATTGTCTATCATTAGAACCAGAAATGGTTAAGGATAGACATTATGAATAGAAAAGAACTCGAAGCCTTTGCGCGAGAAGCAGCGAAAGGCATGAAAACCGAACAAGATCTGAATGACTTCAGGAAGATCCTCACTAAAGTGACGGTCGAAGCAGCCCTCAACGCTGAACTCGATCACCATCTCGGTTATGGTAAGAATGAGCCCTCTCAATCAGACAATTATCGTAATGGTTCAATGAGTAAAACGCTGAGAACCGAAGATGGTCAGTTTGAAGTCGATACCCCTCGAGATAGAAACGGTGATTTTGAACCTCAACTGGTCAAGAAGAATCAGACTCGATTTACATCGATGGATGATAAGATTCTTTACCTCTATGCTAAGGGGATGACCACTCGTGAGATCGTCGCAACGTTTAAAGAAATGTACGACGCAGAGATATCTCCTACGCTCATATCCAAGGTAACCAATGCCGTCATAGAAGAAGTCATTGAGTGGCAATCTCGGCCGTTAGAGCCGGTTTACCCAATTGTTTACTTGGACTGTATAGTCGTCAAAATCCGACAAGATAAGCGAATCATTAATAAATCATTTTACTTGGCACTCGGGGTTAACATGGATGGCCATAAGGATTTACTCGGCATATGGCTATCGGAGAACGAAGGAGCCAAGTTCTGGCTTAACGTCCTGACAGAGCTTCAAAATCGTGGTGTTAAAGACATATTAATCGCCTGTGTTGATGGCTTGAAAGGATTCCCTGATGCCATTAATTCGGTATTTCCTGAAACACAAATTCAATTGTGTATTGTTCATATGGTTCGTAATTCGTTGAAGTATGTTGTCTGGAAAGACTATAAGGCCGTCACCAGAGATTTAAAGCGAATTTACCAATCCATTACAGAAGAAGAGGCTCTGCTTGCCCTAGACGAGTTCTCTGGACGTTGGGATGATAAATACCCTCAAATCAGTCGCTCCTGGAAAGCGCACTGGGATAACTTGAATACCTTGTTTATTTATCCTGAAGAAATACGCAAAGCGATTTACACAACCAATGCCATCGAATCACTTAACAGCGTGATCCGAAACGCATTGAAAAAACGAAAACTATTTCCAACTGATGACTCTGCAAAGAAAGTGATTTATCTAGCGATTCAAGATGCTAGTAAGAAGTGGACAATGCCGATCAGAAATTGGAAATTAGCCCTCAATCGATTTATGATTGAATTTGAAGCCCGCTTAGCGGACTATATTTAAAAATGACAATTACACAGAATCGTTTACAGGCTCCCCTGCCGTTATCTTTATTCAAAAATTCTAATCTAGACTAAACATAAAAAAAGCGCCAACAGGCGCTTTTTTTATAAAGTGTTGCGAAAGCAACTCCCTACACTACTCATATCGTTGAAAAACCAAACTTGCATTAGTCCCACCAAACCCAAAACTATTTGACAGAATTCGATTCAATTTCGCTGATTCAGTTTTTTGCACAATCGGTAAATCTTTTGCTTCAGGATCGATCTGATTAATATTTGCAGAACCTGCAATAAAATCATTTTCCATCATCAACAAACTATAAATTGCTTCATGAACGCCAGTGGCTCCTAATGAATGACCTGCCAATGATTTAGTTGAACCAATCTTTGGTGTGTTCTCAGCAAACACTTCATTAATCGCACTAAGTTCTGCGGTGTCACCCACAGGCGTACTGGTACCATGAGTATTAACATAGTCGATAATTCCATCAACGGTTGCCATGGCTTGTTGCATACATCTAACCGCCCCCTCTCCAGAAGGAGCTACCATGTCGTAACCATCGGAAGTCGCACCGTAACCAACTACTTCAGCATAAATTTTCGCACCACGAGCTTTAGCATGCTCAAGCTCTTCCAACACTAAAGTACCGCCACCGGATGAAATAACAAAACCATCTCGTGTTTCATCATAAGGGCGAGAAGCTGTTTCTGGAGTGTCGTTATATTTAGAAGACAACGCGCCCATGGCATCAAACAACAACGTTAAACGCCAATCTTCTTCTTCACCACCACCGGCAAAAACGATGTCTTGTTTGCCCATTTGGATTTGCTCGTAGGCATTTCCAATACAGTGAGCACTGGTCGCGCAAGCTGAAGAAATGGTGTAGTTAATTCCTTTAATTTTAAACGGTGTCGCTAAACAAGCTGAGGTAGTACTGGCCATGGTTTTAGGCACGGCATACGGCCCGACTCGCTTCACACCTTTTTCTAAACAGATATTAACCGATTCTGTTTGATGTTTTTGCGATCCGCCGCCTGAACCAAAAATCAATCCCGTTCGAGGATTACTCAAAAGGTCTTCGCCAATACCAGCGTCTTCAATTGCTTGTGCCATAGAGATGTAAGCGTAAGCTGCCGCATCTCCCATAAATCGACGAACTTTACGATCGATATGATCAGCCACATCGATATCAGGACGACCACAAACATGGCTTCGTAGTCCAACTTCTTTGTATTTTTCGTTAAACGTAATTCCGGATTTTCCGTCTTTTAGTGACTGGGTTACAGTTTCTTTATCGTTGCCTAGGCAAGACACCACTCCCATACCAGTAATCACAACACGTTTCATCTATATCCTCTCACGCTTTCGCGGTAAATAATATTTAATTTCTAACTTAGATTTAAATTGGTTATCAACAGAGCCGGCTGAGCGCAGTCGAAGTCCCGTAAACTGCAATCTAATCCTTATTGATTCATTTCGACTAGGCTCAGTGAGCTTCTATTTCTTACGATCCAAACCATCAAGCCGGCTGAGCGGAGTCGAAGCCTCGCTCAACTCAGGACTCCATTACCTAAAAATCGTCTGTAGACTCAAACAAGCCAACTTTTAGATTCTTAGCGGTATAAATTTCTTTTCCATCAACTTCAACAGAACCATCACCAATGATCATGGCTAAGCCGCGCTTAATAATTCGCTTAACACTGATTTTATAAGTCACCTTTTTAGCGGTTGGCAACACTTGTCCGAAGAATTTAATTTCGCCAGCCCCCAATGCACGACCTTTTCCAGGACTACCGTCCCAAGATAAATAAAAGCCAGCAAGTTGCCACATTGCGTCAACTCCTAAACAGCCAGGCATCACCGGATCAGTCTTAAAATGACAGTCGAAAAACCATAAGTCAGGAGTAATGTCTAATTCGGCTATCACTTCGCCTTTGCCGTAGCTTCCGCCTTCATCAGAAATTCGTACGATGCGGTCCATCATTAACATATTAGGAAGCGGTAGTCTTGCCAGGGTACGCCCTTCAGATGCTGTGCCGACTAATTCGCCATTACCACATGCAATTAACTCTTCTCTATTAAAACTTTCAGTTCGACTCATCTTATATAAACCTTTATAACTCTGTCGTAATCTCTTATGAAGCAAAGCTATGATGGACTAGATTACAAAACTTTAGCCACAAAAACTTATACTCATCCCATTAACAATGCCTCTCAAACCAGAGTCCATGGCTAAATTCGGCGCCATTATCCCTTGTTTGAACACGGAATCTGGTATGACCTTAATCACTTTATGATAACTCATTGTTTATCTTAGATATTTTCAGCATACACATGTTCGCTAAAAAGCGATTATACGGCATTGTCAGGAAATAGCACTGATTGTTTAATATTGCTTCATTGAATTTAATTATGTGAGTGCTTAGCGGCTTTTCAATGTTAAATCGGTCAGATATAAAAAAGCCAAATTAGATAATTTGGCTTTAGAGGTTATTGAGCTAACGAATGGAATATTAAGATTAGTTTTCTAAATACAAACTAGCTCCTACGCCACGTAGTCTTGCCGTCCTTGTCTTCGAGCACAATTCCCATTTCATTAAACTTGTCTCTTATTTCATCCGCTTTAGCCCAATCCTTAGCAGCGCGAGCATTGTTTCTATCAACAATCATTTGTTCAATCAGTTGATCATCTTGCTGCTCGGCCCCATCGAGCGATGAAGTAAGAAACTCTTGTGGGTCCTGCTGTAAAATTCCTAACACGGCACCCAACTCTATCAAAGTAGCGGCCAATTGTTGACTATCAGAACCACCGGCTTTTTTACTGCGGTTAAGTGCTTTTGCTATTTCAAATAACACGGCAACCGCTTCGGGGCTGTTGAAGTCATCATCCATCGCTTGTTTAAATTTCACCACTGACTCATCACTAACATTTATCGGTGGTAAATTGCTCAAATCAATGTCTCTTAGCGCTAGGTATAATCGCTCTAACCCTGCATTGGCCGACTCCAAGTTATCTTCGCCATAACTCAATTGGCTTCGATAATGACTAGACAACATAAAGTAGCGCACCGTTTCCGCTCGGTACTGTTTTAGTACGTCTCGAATAGTGAAAAAGTTATTTAACGACTTAGACATCTTTACTTTATCCACTTGTACCATCCCAGTGTGGATCCAAGTATTGGCAAAAGTACAACCATTGGCCGCTTCTGACTGAGCTATTTCGTTTTCGTGATGGGGAAACTGTAAATCCGACCCGCCACCATGAATATCAAAATTTTCCCCAAGGCACTTTTTGCTCATGGCCGAACATTCGATATGCCATCCAGGACGTCCTTTACCCCAGGGTGAATTCCAGCTAGGTTCTCCAGGCTTGGCCATTTTCCAAAGAACAAAGTCCATGGTGCTAGATTTATCGGTGGCGACCCCAACTCGCTCGCCAGCTTGCAAGGCTTCTAGATTCTGTTTACTTAATTTGCCGTAACCTGAAAATTTAGGAACATCATAATAAACGTCACCATCCTTTCCTTGATAAGCAAAGCCATTAGCGATTAATTGCTCAATAATTTCGATGATTTCTGCAATCGAGTCGGTCGCCTTTGGCTCTATATCGGGCTCAGCCATCCCAAGGGCTTGAAAATCTTCATGCATTATCTTGATAAACTTCTCGGTCACTGCAGAAAAGTCTTCGCCATTTTCGTTGGCTCTAGCAATAATCTTGTCGTCAATATCGGTGATATTGCGCACATAGGTTAAATCGTAACCTAAAAACCGAAGGTAGCGTGTAATGACATCAAACGACACAAAAGTACGAGCATGGCCGATGTGACTGCAGTCATAAACGGTGATCCCACAGACATACATTTTCACTTTGCCGGGTTCAATTGGTTTAAACTCTTTTTTAGTCTGACTTAGGGTGTCATATATTTTAAGCATGCTTGAAATTCTCGGTATCTTTTTAACCAGCGCATTATAAAAGCCTTGGCGCGAATAATCACCAACATATTCGCTATATAATGCTTAATCCCCAATATCTCCGCTCAAGTTGAAGATGGTTGCTTGGGCAAGCGTGAATATTACGGTAAGATCGGTGTTTTCTATTATCTTTAGGAACCACTCATGATTACAATTCATACCAACTTAGGTGATATCACAGTCAAACTTAACCCAGAAAAAGCCCCTGAAACGGTTAAGAACTTCCTCCAATATGCTGAATCTGGATTTTACAGCGGCACAATCTTTCACCGAGTCATTGAAAACTTCATGATCCAAGGTGGAGGCTTTGATCAAGATATGGGGCGCAAAATGGTTAATGAGCCTATTCAGTGTGAGTCACAAAATGGTCTTTCTAATAAAACAGGAACGATCGCCATGGCTCGTACCAGCGATCCGCATTCGGCAACTTCTCAATTTTTTATCAATACTAAAGACAACGACTTCTTAGATTTTACTGCTGAAACCATGCAAGGCTGGGGTTATTGTGTTTTTGGTGAAGTGGTTGAAGGCATGGCGGTAGTCAACCAAATCAAAATGGTAGAAACAGGTTTTGCATCAGGTATGAAAGATGTGCCAGTTGAGCCAGTCATTATTGAAAAAGTGACTGTCGACGAAATGGTCGATTAATTCGGCTAAGTATTGATCAATCTTACTTTGATCAATCTGTTTTAATAAAAATCCGTTCCAAATAACTTAGCGACTGGTATTTACATTGAATAACGTCATTCATATTATTTCAGACTTGCACCTGTGTGCGAGTCGCCCCGACTTACTGCAACTTTTTACTAAGTATATGAACGAGTATGCACCAGAAAGTGATCAATTGTACGTGTTAGGTGATTTGTTTGAAGCTTGGATTGGTGATGACTGTTTAGCGCCAGAGTATGCGGCTCACAACCCAAATGCATCACTCTATCAAACTGTTATTGATGCGTTTAGAACTTATGCAGATAATCAAGGTGAGTTGTATTTTATGCATGGCAACCGCGATTTCTTATTGGGGCAAGGCTTTGAAAATATGACTGGCGGCAAACTCTTGGCTGAACCTTCTTTTGTTAACTGGCACGGTAAAAAAACAGCTTTAATGCACGGCGACAGTTTATGTACTGACGATGTAGCCTACCAACAGTTTAGAGTGATGGTAAGAAATCCGGCATGGCAGTCTGAATTTTTGGGCTACCCGATGGCTAAGCGAATTGAAATTGCCATTAGCCTTAGGGAGCAAAGCAAACAAGCACAAACTGAAAAGTCCAATGAAATTATGGATGTTAATCCACAAGCAGTAGAAGCATTTTTTCTCGACAATAAAATTGATCATTTGATCCATGGACATACTCATCGCCAAGCGACTCATGAATTGAACCTTGATGGTGTTGCCAAAAAACGCGTGGTACTGAGTGATTGGGATGCTAGAGGTTTTTATTTGGCGGTCACTGAACAAGGAATTAGCGAAGTTTATTTTTGTTGAGGTTTAACTAGAAAAAATAAAAAAGACTAAAGACTTTTCACCAAAGCTTGCCCCGTGACCGAAAGTAGTTTCATTAAGGGAACGCTGTGGGTACAGAGGCACAGAGAGCACTGAGGAAGAGCATTATTTGATCAGATTAAATTGGCTGGCAACTATGTAGGTCCGACTTTAGTCTGACGATCAACGTTCAGCAAAGTAAATATCTTTATGAATAAACAACCAAAGCCAAAACCCCCGCTCTCCTTAATCCTCGGCTTTGGCCTCCTGCGCCGCTCTACCTTCTCCATCCTTAGAGTCGTCTCCCGCTGAAGTGGAGATCAAAAAAGCCCAGTGAACTGGGCTTTTCAAACTAATTAATCTCTGTAGTTTATCAAATCATCCATCGGCATTAATTTGCTTAATCAAAGCAGCCAAAGTTTCTTCAGACTCTTCATGCGGAACCTGACAAGTTCCTGCCGCGTGATGTCCACCACCGCCATACTTAAGCATTAACTCGCCAACATTGGTTTTGGAACCCCGATCAAAAATGGATTTTCCGGTTGCGAAAACTGTGTTTTGTTTTTGGAAGCCCCACATCACATGGATCGAGATATTACACTGAGGAAATAGCGCATAAATAACAAAACGATTTCCGGCATGGATGATTTCTTCTTCACGCAAATCCAAGACTACTAAATTACCATGTACCGTTGAGCAACGTTTGAGCTGCTCTCTAAATAATTTATCTTGCTCATGATATAGCTCTATCCGCTCGACGACATCGGGCAATTGCATAATTTCGTCAATCGTATGATTACGACAATAGTCAATCAAGTCCATCATCAGATTGTAGTTAGAAATTCTAAACTCTCTGAATCTCCCTAAACCAGTTCGCGCATCCATTAAGAAATTCAGCAAATCCCAGCCTTCCGAATTTAAAACTTGATCCAAGGTAAACTGTGCCGAATCGCCGCGATCACAAGCATCCATCATTTCTTGCCACTCTGCAGGGAATGCATCCAATTCGCCATAATATTTCCACACCACTCTCGCGGCAGAAGGGGCTTCTGGGTCGATAATATGGTTATCGACCTTTTCATTTCGAATGGTTTCCGACAAATGATGGTCAAAAGCCATATGAATACCTTTGACATAAGGTAGGTTGGTTGAAATATCATTGCTAGACACTTCGATTTTACCGTCTTGCATATCTTTAGGATGGACAAACTTTATATCGTCAATCATGTCTAAGTGCTTAAGTAATACTGCACAAACAAGTCCATCGAAGTCACTGCGGGTGATTAGTCTATATTTCTTCTCAGCCATTAGTTGGTTCCTATACTTGAGTATTTAGCCACTTCACTGGTAGTAATTTCATCCTTAGATCTATCTTTCTAAGCTGTGAAATTACCCTATGCAATAAAGTATAGACAAAGATCAGCGAAGCTTCTCAAAATTTGGACAGGCAAACTACGCTTAGTCAAAGACTCTTAATTTGTTTATGGAGAGTGGGCTTAAGCCCCCGTATTTACAGGGTCTAGAAGGTCATATCGACTTGAGATGGCTGGTCTGAATAAAGCATTTCAAAGTGCTTAATCATCGGAAAGTAGATTCCAGCCTTAATCGGGCGATTATCAAGTACCTTAATTAAGGTCACGTATTCATTGACTTGCTCAAGATAAGCTAATTTTTCTCGTTGGATAAATTGATCGAGGGTTTCGTTGGCTTGCGGCTCCGCTGATTTATAATCAACTATCCATCGAACTCCATCGACCACAAAGGTTCGATCGACAATTCGAGTCAAATAAGCACCTTGGCCCAAACTCTTTTGTAGTGTCCACTCGCTCTCAGATTCTGGATGATTTTGCAGGATAAATCGTCCCATCTTGTCGGTTAGAGTATTGTTAACAGCCGCTTGAGTTTGTTCGACATAATGCTCAAGACTAGAGTCTTGTTTGCTAATTCCCATGTCGACTAACTGGGAGCGACATAGTGCTTTCCATTGCTTGTTGAATTCAAGTTCTAGTGCCTGGTTATTAGCTATCCACTCTAGTTGTCGATGGATCACTTTGCCTATAATTGCCGATGCCTCAGAGTATTGAACTTGGCTTTCTGGTTGATTGTTTGAGGCTTTAGTGGATTGCTCGCTAAAGTGCTTTGGTTCGAGCTTGGAGTGGGTCGTAGCTAGCGCCAACTTATTTAATTCAACAACGTTTTCCAAATTAGTCCGTTTAATCTGTCTTGATTGGAAGATATAGCCAAGCTCGTCTTCGATGCTGTTTAAAGCTTGTATTTGTTGAAACTCTGATTCAGTTAATAAAGCAGCGCGTTTATTATTGATTTCGCCGCTAGACTCTAACTGAGCATTAGTCTGTGTCTCATAAAAAATTTCAACTTGATCTTTAACACCGTCCCATAACATGTCTAAAAAACTACCTGAAACCGGTCGCTTATAAATTTCATCACCTTTTGCTTTGGGGTCGCTCTTAATATTGGCTAATAAATACAACTCAGACTTTGCACGAGTCGTTGCTACATACAGCACTCGTTGATTTTCAAACTTCTCTTTTTGTTTATCCAAATAATTAATGTATTGATAAACTGAATCGTTTTCCTTACCCGCTTCTTTTGAAATTGCCAATAAATTATGCGCATGCCCTGTCGAGTCAACCACTTCGGTCCACTTGAGTAGTTGTGAATCTATTCCAACACTAGGCGCATCTAAACGAGGCAGTATCACTCGGTCAAACTCTAAGCCTTTGGATTTATGAATGGTCATTACTTGAATTTGATGATCCGCAGCAGGGTTTGGTGCAGCAAACAAAGAATCTAGTGCATTATTTAATCCATCACGATCAAGTATTTCCCCGCCCTCTTCAAACAACTCAATGGTATCAATGCAGCTTTGAATATCTTGCAGTTCTGCTTGGGTTTCTATTTGTAACAATCCACCAACAGCTTTAAAACAACCATACAACCATTTCTTAAACGGCTTCTTACCTTTTTGCTGAATTGCCTTTTGCAGTAAAGGTAAAATTTTATTGATACGCGCTTGAGACTGCTGGGAGACTTGAGACTGATTATCGCTGTTTGTTAACAGGGAAGTTATACTCTCAGGAAAACTAAGTTTGCTACTTCTATGGTGTTTTACTATTTTAAACAAATCGTCCAGTGATAAACCAAACCAAGGTGTGCGACAGCAGCTAGCCCAAGCCAACTCATCATAAACATCGGTCATCGCTAGGGCTAGATTGACCAAATCACTGACAATTATTTTGTTAGTTAAGGGTTCTATTTCTAGTGCTTGATAAACGATAGAGTGTCGATTGAGCAGGCTAATAATTTCACTTAGATGATTTCTACTTCGAGCCAAGATTGCAAGAGATTTAGTTTCGCCGACAGACTTAGTTTGCTCCAGTATCACCTTATTTTCGTCTAAATGTCGCTTCACAATCGAAAGAACTTGCTCGGCTTGACTCATTGGGTCGTCGGCGTCCAAGCTGGCCAAAAATTTAACTTGGCTAGTTTGATCTGGCTGGTGAAAAGCGATCGATGATGCATAGCTGACCGCGGACAAGGTTAAATCATCATTCTCAGGCATCACTTGAGAAAAGCGACTATTCACCCAATCGATGATATTTTGATTCGATCTAAAGTTCACTTCCAATTGTCTAAATAACAAGGGAATCTGACCGACACCTTGAGTGGCTATTTTCATAAACAAACTAACATTAGCATCACGAAAACGGTAGATAGATTGCATTGGGTCGCCCACTAAGAATAGCGACTTTCCTGAGCTAACATCCCAACCAGCGGTAAGTAATTCGAGTAATCGGATTTGTGGTGAAGAGGTATCCTGAAACTCATCGATTAAGATATGTTGAATTTGATAATCTAATGCCAAAGCTAGATCGGTGGGAGCATCATCACTTCCTAATGCATTAAGTGAAGAAAAAGCTAACTCATTAAAGTCCAACAAATTTCGTTCTTTGAAAACTAACTTTAAATAACCGGCCGCAATGGGTAGCAGTTCGATTACCGCTTTTAAAACAGGATGACTACTGGTGGTTTCAATTTCGTCGGGTAAAAACCTGACGCTGTGCAGTGCATCCAATAGTTGATTTGAATTGGCAATATCTTTAACTATTTGAGTTAGCAATAATTTATTATGTTTAAATCGTTCAGCTTGCTCAGCATCAGCCGCATCTTTCTCCGTTGGAAAACCATTGGTTTTCGTGACAGTCTTAAAAAAGCTCGGTTTGGATTTATTGGCAGTCAGTAATAACTCTGCTATTCCTTTCCATAAAGTCACATCAAATTCATTGGGTGGCTCGATTGGCCTGACATCATGTAATTGAATCAAGTTATCGACATTCTTTTTGCCATTCGCTCTAAGTACTTCTGCTGCTTGTTCTAATAAAGGAGGTAATTCAGCCAATATATCTTTGGGGAATACTTGATAAACAGCTTGCAAGCTTTCCGCCACAACGGTGTTTAAAGAGTCAAATAATAGCTCGCTAGTTAATTGATGATCCATGGCATCAATTCGGCCTAACCACTGCAGGCGCTTAGCCAACAATTGCGCGATCATTTCGATAACGCGCTTTAAGTTATTATCCTTATATGCCAGCAAGATTTTAATGTTCTCAGAGATCTCACCGGGTTCTTTAATCGAGCCTAGCATCCGCTCAGCTGCTTCTAAATATAGCGGCCAAGCTCTTTCTTCAATTTTAGGTAACGTTCCAGTTTGCGATAGCAAAGGCAATGCGCCGCTCAGCCCTGCAGAAAGCGCGTCGATAGTAAATAAATTAAGTCGGTTAGGATTAGCAATCAAATTCCAGTCATATTTTTGGTCGACTTTAAGGACCGCTTTAGCGAGTTTCCAACGAGTTTGTTCGTGGGCATTGGTTGGCTCTGGCAAAGTAGCTAGTCTTAAAGCACTCACTACCCTCTCCCTCATTTCCGCCGCAGCTTTTCGAGTAAAGGTGATTGCTAAAATACTTTCCGGCTTTTCAACATTGGCTAATAATGCCAGAATACGCTGGGTCAATAATTCGGTTTTGCCTGAGCCTGCTGGCGCCTGAACAATATATGATTGTTGTATGTTTAATAGTTCTTCACGAACCGATTGATCGGCAACTTTGGGGGTTACTGAAGCAGCGCTAGACATCGGGTTGCTCCTCTGCGACTCGACAAACAGAGCTAAAATCACAATATAAGCAAGTCTTATTCGGTTCTTTAGGATCAACCGGTGCGTAACCAGAACTGATCCCATCGGCTAGTCTTTGTAGTGAACGTCGCCATTGTTGTTTTAACTGCTCAAACGATAACTCTTTTCTTTGTTTATCGGCTGTCTTCTTTTCACCAAACTCTGTCAATTCAAAAGTACTAATCTGAGGATCATCGTTTTGAAATACCAGACCAGATTGAGCCACTTCGCCGGTTTTGATTCGAGCATAATTTAAACCGTGTAACTCCGAGTTTTCTAACGCTAACACATAAGCCGGCATTTGAGCTTCGGTTGGTCTCACTCCAAACCAATTATTAATCGTGGTAGATCCGGTTTTGTAATCAATCACTTCCAACTTATTATTAAGCACTTTATCCAGTCGATCGATTCTGAAGTTAAGATTGATTTTTCCCAATGCCAAACTGTAGTCAGATTCTAATTCCGCAATCTCAAATTCGCTACGAGTTTTTTCAATGGCTAGCCATTGCATAATGAGCCTTTTTAACTTCAAGTACTCTAAATCGATAATTTCATTTTCTGTTACGGATAGTAAATAAGATTTGCTTTTTTCTAACGCGGTATGCAGAGACACGTCGACCAATTCTTCTAATTCAGTCGAATTAACTTCACACAGTCTTTGTTGGGACTTTAGCGAATCCCAAATCAACTCCATGGTTTCATGTAACCATGTTCCTTTGCTGCGTGGTTCTACGCCTACTTCTACTGGCTCATAACCGGTTAAACGCATTTGATATTTCGCCATTGCCATAAACGGACATTTGGCATAATCACTGAGTAGGTAAGCGCCACCTTTTATTTGGTGATTGGAAAGGTCAATTTGATCGTCTGTCACCCACTCGAAATCTGGCTTTAGCAACTGGCTGGTTTGCATGTCAACAAGCTCGCTAGGATCGGCTTCGGCTAAATGACTGAAGAATTGTGAAACGTTATTTTTCTTTTCACCTTCACTGCGAGTGGAGGTAACTAATAATGTTTTAGAAGCCGATAACAGACTCTCTGATAGACTGGATGAATATTGATATTCTCGTTCAGCCGAGCTGCCTGGCATTAAGTGTTCTCGCTGCAGATTTAACGGTAAGAACGGATTGATTTTATTTTTTTGTGGCCATGTGTCGCGCGTAAACCCCACCAAAATTAATTCGTCAAACTGCAACCCACTCGCTTCTAATACCCCGAGAACATGAACATTGGCACGGTCACTGGCGATTTGAAAAGTTTGCTGTAGCAGTTGTTGTTTAAGAAAATCGATGGCTTCTCGATAGCTAATACTGTCATAAAAGTCCGCCAAACGTTTACAAGCATTAATCGCGGTTTGAAAACTTTGTTTGGCTTGTGTTTCAAAGGCACTGTCCTTTTCGTTAGAAAAAATCCAGCCCCAGGTATTCAGATAAAGCTTAATAATTTCAACCAACTTTTCGGTCGATTTTTTTCCATGGCTTAAGTCAGCAGTTACTTGAAGTCGTCTTTTTAATAGTGCCAGATTTTCCTTTTCAGGATGGTCGTCGATACTATTGATTAAAAACTCAATTGAATATTGTTTTCTAGGTTGCAAACAAATTTGATGGATAAAGTAGCGTATTTTATCCGCATGTTCACCCCATTCAATGTAAGGCGAATTTTTTAGAAAATGAATTTCTTGTTGCTTTAATCCACGCGACTGAAATCCAAGTAAAGTTAGTGCCGCTTTAACCACAGGTTGATCCGATAATGGAAAACCAGCCGAGACGTTGTATTCAGGTTTGCCTAACTCGACCCAAGGTAATTCTTCATTGGGTTGAAACACTCGACTAAACTGATAATGAACTTCCGGCAAGTGATTCGCTAATTGATCAACCACAATAGCAACAGCGCTTCCTTGCTTTTGTTTTTGATGCGCATAATGAGCGGCAAATTCTAGTTCTTCGTCAAGGCTATCAAATACAAATTGATTGGCGTATTCCGGCTGTTTGGTTGGATGGTAGTTGTTTACTTTAACACCCAGTTGTTCGAGCTGTTTAAAGAAGTAGCTCTCTAATGGAGTTAGTTGGTTGAATCCAACCATTAAAATTTGTTTAGGTAATTTTTTTTCTAACTGTTCTAAATGTTCGAGAATAAAATTCAGTATCGAAAATTCCGCCAACAATCCTTTTTCTTCTGCCAGTTGTTGATAATCGGACATCCACTTTATAAAGAAATCAATTTCGGTAGATTCACCCTGCTCAAGCTGAGTTAGATCAAGTCGCCAATGAATTAAGTTTTGATAAGCATCCACCACTTTACCCGCAACCCCAGCAGGATTGGTTAAAGTCCACTCAGATTCAGATTCAATTTGCTTTTCTAACCAGACTTTTAAAACAAACGCCGATATTCGTTTAGGTAGTGGGATAATAAAGGATAACTCAGACCACAATTCGTCAATCAGCTGCGACATGGATTGAACCTTTAACCCCGCATCAACTTTACCTTCTGCCAACTCAGACATACGCGCAGCATAAACCGCTTTTTGAGTACGTGAATTTGGTGTAAGCACCAATACATCTGGCGATAAGTGGGGTTTTAAGGATTGATAGTCAAACTTAATGGTCATGTTTAAGAGAGTTTACTCTTCACGGCTCGTAGTGATGTGAGTGCTATTCTCATGGACTGCTTGGTTTTATGCAAGCGAAAACATAGGCAACTCAAACCAGAGTCTCAGTCAACTATTTAGAGTTCTAATTGCTGCTTCTGGATCGGCATCAACAATTTTCAGCAAAGCTCTTGCTGGCCCGGTTGGACTTCGACGGCCCTGCTCCCAATTTTCAAGGGTTCGTTGACTAACACCAATAAGTGCTGCAAATTTATTTTGAGTCATTCCAATACGTAGTCGAATCGCTCGGACTTCTGGTTCCGCAAACTTAAACTCGCGACTGGGAGTTGATTTGCCTTTTTTAATGGAATCCATTTCTTCAACGCTGGCAAGCAACTCATTAAACGCTTCTTCATTCATCTGACCACCTCTCAACAATGGATTTAAGCATTGATAATTGCTGTTGAGTTAAATTTTCATGTTTATTTTTAGGATATCCGTACAACATATAAATCTGCTCATCCGACACCATCCAATAATAAATGACTCGGATCCCACCACTCTTACCTCGCCCTTCAAGTTTCCAGCGTATTTTCCTTTGACCACCACTATTCTTAATTAGTGCACCACTATCTGGACGATTAACCAGTACTTCCTGTAAGGCAGGATACTCATCATCGTTCATTAACTGCTTTGTGGTTCGAGTGAATATTGCTGTCTCTATAATGACCATCTAAATCCCTGATGTACGCCAATGACGTATTAAGACTATATCACAATTCTTTGTGTTTGCTAACGAAACGTAGCGCTAAATTACTAACTGACGTGCTTTGTACAGGCGAAAAAAAAGGCAACCCAATACTGAGTTGCCTTTAGATTTTTTACGATTCGTTCCTTGCTCAATCCTTTGTCAATCCTATTGACTCCTAATTCCCCCAAAATCCTATGAGTAAATCCTCTACTCCACTCCCCTAAAATCCATCCTAAGACCTTCTGGTCTCGCCATCTCCATGCAACGGCTTGCTTTCCTTATCGGCAGTTCCTTGTGCTATTTCCTTGAGCACAAGAACATTGTAGTCGTTTTTAGTCGGTTAACTAGAGGGGCAGAATTATCTCACGGCGAGAATTTATTAAAATAACACTCATCATAAAATTAATATTGTTATTATTCAATAGGTTATGAGACTTTCGATTTGTCTGATAAGCGTTATGTCGGATGCGGTTTTAAGAGATGGCTTACAGCCGTGTGAGAGATCTCGCACAAATGGTGATTAGTGATTCTAAAGTTGAGCTGCGAATTGCTTCTTCTGAGGATAACTATATCGCGAGCATTCGGGAAGAAGGGGCGTTGTCGTAATCGACACTGACCCCAAATTTCCTGTATATTAACTTAAGCAGCCTCAAACGAGACGGTTTGAACTTTTCCTAGATTCACATTTTTCTTAGCCTGCCACAGATCATAGTTATCTTGCATCGCTAGCCAGCTCTCTGGGCTTCTTCCGACAGCCTTCGACAGGCGCAAAGCCATTTCCGGTGTAATGCCACTTTGCCCTTTCAATATTCGGTTAAGAGTCGATGACGCTACGTCTAGTTGACTCGCTAAATATCGACAGCTGTAGTCGAATGGTTCTAAATAAGTGGCTTTAATAAACTCGCCGGGATGAGGTGGGTTATACATGCTCATTAGTGATAATCCTCATGGTTTAATATGTACGCGTTTCCATCTATAAACTCAAATGTGATTCTTTGACTGCCTCCGGTTTGTTTACTCAATAGAATGAATATTATCTTCAACCCCAGCTAGCTTAGTTACGCGCTTTGGTGTCATATTAGTCCAACCATTTAAATGGTAGTCAGTCACTGCCTTTCGCCAACTGACATACAACGAAGGATCGGTAATAGCTAAAGAAGCAGGTGCGTCTTGCTCCGCAAGTCTCGCAATCTCCTTTAATAAACGGAAATCTTTTGCTTTCGCTACTTTCGCCATATTACCTTTTAGCAATGCATCTAACGCCTCAACATAAAGAGCTCTTTTGTCACTTTCAAGCATCATCTTTTCCCGAAACTAGTCTAACAAATATTAAGTTTTCTTTTGCAAAATCACGATTGCTATTATCCGGAAATCTATCTATCGCTTTCTCTATCTGCTCTACGTCCATATTTCTATGTCTTATCCACCAAACGATATCATTAATATCATTTTCGCTTGCTCTAGCCAGCTTTGCTGCAGAAAGTATCGCCGGAGTAGGCATAACCAATTCTAGATTACCATATCTTGCTAAGCTTTCAGTTTCAAAGGAAGTAGGAAGGGCTACAATGCCTGGTCGCACAATCTGAAAATAAATACTGTTTGGATCAACATGCCCTTTAGGGTCGTAGAGAACACCGATTTTTGAACAAGCATTGGAAAGGTCACCGCTATCGTAGTCCGAGCTCATGTGCCAGACATCGATGTCCTGTGTTTGCCTAGACTGCTGTCCGCAAAATATTGCAGGGGAACTACCAAATATGCAAAGCTTAGTCGGTTGTTTTAGTTCTTTGCCAATTGCTTTGAATATTTTTTCTATTTTTTCCTTATCAATTGCCATGATTTATTCCTTTTGTGATTTGAGATTCTATTAAAAAGTATAATGTGATTGTAACTTGATTTCTGCCTACTCAAAAATTCGGACATCACGTACTACTATGAGTCAGTGACTTTAGAGTAAGCACCCGCACACCTGATGATAAATGAGGTTTAAGGCGTAAAAGTTAAACTTAATGGTAATGTTTAAGAAGGTTTACTCTTCACGGCTTGTAGTGATGTGAGTGCTATTCTCATGGACTGCGCTATTTTGTGCAAGCGAAAAAAAAGGCAACCCAATACTGAGTTGCCTTTAGATTTTTTACGGTTCGTTCCTTGCTTAATCCTTTGTCAATCCAATTGACTCCTAACTCCCCCAAAATCCTATGAGTAAATCCTCTACTCCACTCCCCTAAAATCCATCCTAAGACCTTCTGGTCTCGCCATCTCCATGCAACGGCTTGCTTTCCTTATCGGCAGTTCCTTGTGCTATTTCCTTGAGCACAAGAACATTGTAGTCGTTTTTAGTCGGTTAACTAGAGGGCTAGAATTATCTCACAGCGAGAATTTATTAAAATAAGACCCGTCATTAAATTAATATCTTTACTATTCAATAACTTATGAGTTTTAGCATTTAATTGATAAGCGTTATGTCGGATGTGGTTTTAAGAGATGGCTTACAGCCGTGTGAGAGATCTCGCACAAATAGACTCTGGTTAAATAGCGATTGGATATTCATAGCGGTTCTTTAGCGGTAGGTCTTTCACTAAGTTTTAACTTAATGAGACGTTATCATAATCGACACCGACGGTAATTTTAACACTTAGCATAATTTTAAAATATTGAACTGAGATATATTCCTTAAGACTTAGGAATTACTTCTAAATTTGCTCGCATTTGACATCACAATTGATTTCTTTATGACTTTAAGTCATCTATTATCATGTCTGTACAAAAGTTGTTTATCAAGAACTGGCTAAATAAAGGGATATAAGATGACAGAAAAAAGAGATTATACTGACTTTTCACTTGTAGAAATTAAAGACGCAGCAAAAGAAACTGGCAAGCAAGCAGCTAACGAAAGCATAGAAGTGGGACTGGAAGTTCTGTCCAAAGATTTACAGACTGGAGAATACTACATAAAAAAACTAGACGATAAAGGAGAGGTAAAAAAGATAGTACTTTCTGAAAGCGAAGTAGAGGCTCTAAAAAATGAACAATAAACCAAGGATGATTTTGATTGCTGGACCAAACGGCTCGGGCAAAAGTACTTTAACTAAACACCTCAAAGATAAAGGTATACAATTTAGTGCAAAAGTAAAAAATGGAAATTTAGAACTGCACGAACCAACCGCTCCTTGGATATCTAAGTTTTTGGTACAAAAATTTAATAAAAAATAGCGCCAATCGAACAAACAACCTTTCATTTGAATGAAAGCAAAATCACAAAGCAAAATCTCCCTCTTAAGAGTTGGTAAAGTTCAGAAGTTTTTGTTATTTCTAAATAGGAAATAAGTGGAAATAACAAGAATTTGAGCGCTAAGATTTTAGCAGTCAAAAGTGTATTCGTGTTCCACCTGCTCCGAATCCAACACACTAAGTGTGTCGTAATTGCAACAGTCCAAACTATTTCATCTTGTCAGCTACTGTAATACCGCCAGTGTTTTTCTGGTCCGAAAATTGCAGATTCTAGAACATTAAAATTCTCTTTTGGTACTCAAACAATGAAGCTCATTTCTAAAATACTATTTGTGTTTATTTTTTTCTTTTTCGACACAGTAACTGCAACTGATGCTGATTGCAATCGATACCAAGACGCATTGCACCAGCTATTTCAGGGGGAGTACTCGATTGCCGAAGAGATGACTAGTAAATGTCCAGTTTCAATAAAACTGCAAAAGTTAAAGATATGGTTGTTGATTGCCAAACAAGAGACTGCGTTAGCGACTAAAGCCCTTGAGAACTTGATTAAAATTCATCAACAAATAAGTGAGGTGCATTATTTTTCTGGTATCGCATGGTCTCGTTTAGCTAGGCAAGTGAGCATTTTTTCTAAAACAAGCTACTACAAAAAAGCAACCCTCGCTTTTATCCGCGCTGCGCATTTAGAACCCGACAACCCTTTGTTTCTATTGGAACAAGCTAAAGCCTACGGTCAACCAGATAGTCTAGGTGGGAATCAACCACTTCAGGCTGGTGTGGTCGCAAAGCTTAGTGCTATGAGCCAGGCTTATGGCTTTCTCGCTAAAATGGATTTGGCACAAAATAAACGAGACTACCAGCAATTAAAGCAACTCGCAGATCAAGCAGTTAAATACGATCCTACTAACTATTTAATTGTTGAGCGTGCGGCGCAGGCTTACCGCACCATAGATGACGAATTAAAGGCACAAAAACTTTTTTTAAAAGCTTGTCAGCTGCCGGCTCCTAAGGGTGAACTTAGAGAGAGTTGGCGTTTCAGTTGCTATTTGGTTTCTTACATCGCCATCAACGAAACTGACAACCACCAACTGGCAATTGAAGCTTTAGTCCGGTTATTACAGTTTTATCATGCTGCAACACCACCCAATAATGAAATACGTCAGCTATTAATAGAGCACGCTGTCGAGGTGAACAATTTAGAATCAGCCAAAAATGCATTAAACGCCGTACTAGACTTTAGCTATGATAAACACTTCAAAGAAAAAGCCCGCAAAACACTCAGTCGAATCACTAGTAACAATTAAGCTGTTTGTTGACTAAGCCTCGGTGTTAAAACGTAAACTAAGGGAGTTCGACCAAGTCCAAGATTGAATCTGTTTCGCAATTTTCTTTATTGTTAAAAACTTTAATCAGAAGATGAACAAACCAATCCCAATGTTCAATTCCCGATTATTGGGTAAAAACAAAAAAGCCACCAATTTTCATTGATGGCCTGTTACTAAATAGACTTGTCTAAATTGAATTATCAAAACCAACTAGCGGAATGTCTCTCGCTCCTGTGGTTCACGCAAATCATCCAGAATATCCTTATAAAGCGCAGGATAATTGTCAGCAACAAAACTATCGAGAGTCAACCTTTGTTCAACTAAATGACTCTCTTGTTGCCAGTCATCCCAAGTACGAGAATCGCTGCCAATCAAATACTCTATCAATGCTTTTGGCTGAACAATATCGACTCCATCCTCTTCCATCATTAGCTTATGGGCGGTTACCAGTTCCGGATCATATTCAGCAGACAGATAATGGAAAAGGTTTTGCTCATAATGAGGAGAAATAAGTTCAATATACTCATCCAATATTGTGTCGTCATAGTCATTCACAATCACAACGGCCATTTTGTTAGCTTTGCAATCACCAGGGGTATGAACATTCGTTTCACCCAACTTTATACCAGTATCAATATTGTCATAAAAAGCATAGGAAACCACTTTATACTGTTTACATTGCTTTAAGCTTCCAAAAGAAAAGATGGTACCGGAAGGAGCAGGCTCAACATCTAGCCAGCCTCGCCCATGGTCGGAGGTAACCCAAGAAGTGGGCGGCTGATCTCGATCGGAACAAATAGAATTCATTGAAGTCATATTGCCCAGTTTCTTGTAGCAAGTTCGAATAAATTCAAATGGTGCGGGATTAGTATAAGTTACTTGCACATCAAATGAAGCATCAAACTGACTAGCGCCGGGACTAACAGCCACCACCGATATGCTGCTCACTAACACATCCACCACAGGTTCGGGAGAAGTTGACTGTTTGTAAGTACCAATCTTACGCCACTTGGCATCCTTCCATTTACCTAACCAGTTTTTCTTCTCACAGAAACACCACACTTTAAATTTGTACTCAGTGTCAGAGGTTAAACCGGTTGCAGTAAAGCTATTAGTAGCAGGAAAACCCGGTGCAGGGCCTCCGCAAACATTGATCGTTGGAGTCTTTCGATAGCAAACTTTGTAGCTACTTCCTACATGATTATAATTGCCACTGGGCACCGTCCAAGTTACCGATATGGACGAATCGTCATGGCCGGTTGACCATACCGAACCAATACCACCGGCAGCGTTTGCAACGCTACAAACAGAAAGTAATAAAACCGACAGTGTGAGTTTTATAATACTCTGATCGGCAAGTTTTGTTTTTGATTGATTTGGTTTACACCGTTTTAGCTGAGAGACAAGCGCGTGCCGCCATAAATTTTGCCTGATTATAGTTTTCATCGTTTATGATCCTTTTTAATTTAAATAAAACGCAGAAAGCTGAATGAAAAACTTTCCGCGTTTTAATGCTATTCAAAAGTTGATAGGCTATTTCTTTTGAACATCTTCATCTTGATCAAAGTCCTCGTCATCATCTGGATCGACAATCGGTGCTAACCAAGCCTCTTTAATAACTTGCATACCTCTTGCCGGTTCAAATGAAATTCCGCCACCAATATCAGGGGAGACCTCTGCGAGTTCATGATGAACCGTTAAAGGAGGAATGGTGTAGCATTTATGTAATTTAAAACTCACACCATGGCTAATGAAATAATTCCCAGGACCAACCATGTTTGTATAAGTATTTGGCGCATAAGCGACCACTTTAACCTGCCCTGAACCCGGTACTGAGTAACCACCGAAGCCGCCTCCTCCGCCAGCAAATCCACTGGCATAGTTATGGGTTGCGGTAAACGTTTTATAAACCTCAAGATCATAGACCCCGACAGGTGCAGGGCCAGTATAATTAGCTGCTATTTGCGCTCCCGACCAATTCACGTCTGCAATTTCCACAATCGTACCCTGATGGCACCATGGAACGGCTTGAGCCGCACTGGATAATAATGTTGCACCAATGGCGATACCTAATAGTTTTTTGTTCATCCTATGTTCCTTCCATAATGTTATCGACTGTTCGCCAGCTTTGGCGGCTAGTCTTTCAAAACCAAGATTATTTCTGCTGCGCAACAGAATTGTGCCTAAACCAAAACAACAGGTCGTTTCGATGAAGTCATTTCACTATACTCAAGGAGGACGCGCCGCCAACCTATTTGGCTGGTCAAAAATGGCTGAAGCCGTTTTTTACCTAAATTTACCTACAACAAGTCGTTGTTTTTATTTAGTAAATTTATAAGATCAGAATATTATGGGGAAGTTTATTGTTAATAAGAAATGCCGAGTGTTATTGGCAGGCAAGTGAGATATCTCATTTATGCAAGTGTAATTGATCAACTACCGCCGCACTGCTGTTTGCATAAGACATGAGAGGGGTTCATCAATGCGATGATATCCCATTACTAAAACATAATTGTAGCCAATAAAAATCTTAGTTTGAGATAACAATATTACAGCTAACGGCTTAGAAGTTTGAGTTGGAAAAACATAGCTCATTAACACTGAGGTTTGTAACCTGACACGTGAGACTGGATGGCTTTCCATTGATCGCTAATCTTGATTAAAACGTTTGTCGATACATAGGTAAAGCAGTAGTCCCCTTTATCATTAGTACCCGATGCTCTTCCCTGACCTGCAACAATAGCGGTATTGTTTTCAAAAATATTAATTCTCTGAATATCATACTCAAACTCTTTATGTGGCCACCTGTAAGTTTTCAAGAATGCCAGCTCTTCAGTCTTCGGCGTGGTTACTCCCTTTGGATCAACTATAACAAAATCTTCATGAGTCAAATCATTAAGTCCTGCTACATCCGATGTTTTGTAGATTGTGGGCCAAACCTGTTGCTTAAGGTGAGTTAGATAAGCTATATCGTTTTTATGAGTTGTCTTTTTTGAATTTGCTTGCGCGTAAGACAAATTCAAGATAAAGATAAAAAGAGTTAAAATTAAGGGTTTCATTTTTTGTCTCCGTGATAAATTTACAGATTATTCTATGGAGCCAATAAAACTAACCGTTTTGTGATAAACCTATCCCTAAGAGTGATGAATGTATGTCGAACAAATCTATAACAAATGGCTTTACGACTATATTTCGAGCTTTCTCATTTTCATAAGGCTCTTTTTATATCGCTTTCCAACCGCTAACGATGTGCCATCGTTTAAAACAACACTTGGGCTTTGACTACCTAGCCCGCTGACACTTTCGATACACTTTAGTCGAACAATATATTTTCGGTGGATTTGAATAAACCCATACTCTTGTAACTTTGAAAGCATCGATTTCAAGGTACTACGATACAAATAATTTTCGCCACCAGAAAATAACTCTACATAATTTCCAGCGCTACAAACCAACGAAATATCCGTGATATCTATTGCATGCTCTCGCCCTCCTTTACTAACAAGCAGAGGCTGACTTAAAGCTGATGGGACTGTTTTTATTTGAATGTCAGATTTGGGACTAGAAGGCTGCTTTTGTCGGCGCTCATTCACTAAGGTCAAAAATAATAAAATTGTATAAATGAGTAAAGCGACGGGTACAAAATAGAATGCCAGTTTAAACGTACTTTGAAGTTCTAGATTCCAGATCAAGGACTGGGTGACCAATCCCAGAATAGCGATGAGCCCCCCAAAAATACTGTAAATGAAAAACCTGAGAGAGGCACGTTCAAGCTTTCTGACTTTTCTTATGACTTGAGCAATGACAGGTACCGCCACAACCCAATAGATTAGAACGTCAAAGGACCAACCTAAAGATAAAAGTAAACTCGACTCACTTTCTGGGTTAACTACGCTGTGAGTGGCGCAATAAATCGTTAAAATGATAAAGGCACAGGTAGCAGCGAAAAAGTATGTGGCGCATTGAAGAAAACGCTTCGAAATACTTTGCGCTCCGAAACACCTTAAAATCAAACCCTTTGTTAACAATTGACTATGCATAAAATTGTTTATCTTCAGTTTGCCTGCCTCAGCTTTACAATAGTCTATAGATTGAGTATTTAGTGAAAAACTCAAATGTACGAATGCTAACGATCCTCACCCAACATCCGCTGACGATACTGATTCGGAGTAAAACTAGTCATCGATTTAAACGCTCGAGTAAACGGCCCAACCGAAGCAAAGCCACTTTCTAATCCGACAACTACCACCGGCCACTTTTGCTTTTCAGGGTCAACCAATAAGTCTTGGGCATATTTAATCCTCAACTCATTAATGTATTGATTAAAATTGCGAGCGCCCTGCTCGCTTCTTAATGCTCTACTAATCCGATACTCAGAAACATTCAACTGACGAGCAATATCAGCCACTTTTAAGTTCGGTTGTAAAAACAATGACTCGCCAATAAGCAACTGTTTAACTTGCTCCGCAAGCTCAGATTCATCAGCTGAAATACGATCTTGGGTTGATACGCTGAACGATTTTTCCAGGGGAATTGGATCAACACTTGATAACACTGTTTCATTCGAGAAGACTTTTGACTCTTTATGGTTTGACTCCCTAAAAACCCAGCGCATTAATACATGAGTATTAAACATCACAAAAAGTGTGATGAAGGCGATTACCCATTCATGTGCTTGCGGATTATCGGTTAAAATGCCTTTGGATACTTTGCTGATGGTGACGGCTAAACCAAAAGTGGTTAAAAATAAAACGCGCTGGATCTTTTGGGTTTTGGATACTTGGGTGAAACCTCGACAGCCTTCCCAAAACGAAAGCACCAAAATACACGAAGACAGCAACACAGTTAATTCAGATAATATATGCTGAGCGAACTCTTCATTTAGTGCTGGCAATAGAGCCGTGCTACTAGCAAATAAATACCCCTGTTTGATCACAATTAGCAATGAAATGGCAGCGGCAAATAATAGGTGATGGATCTGAATGGGGGACTTTTCTCGGAACAAACTACGCGAAAGTAACCAATAAGCGTTGCAGGTTGCACAGGCTCCCATTCCTAACAGATATTGATATGCGCCTATCGTCCCACCGGTAAGATTTTTGGTCACCATAATAGCGATCGACCCGCAAAACACCGCAAAAATGATATGGGCTACATGCTTTTTGCGAACAAACAGCTGAGCCACCATAAACGTTAGACTTGTGCAGATCAAAACAAGATAGATATTGGAAATTTCCATCGATACAACCAACTATAAAGCGTATTGCCCTTATCTTACGTGGGATGGGTTGATGCCTCAACCTATCAAATGTAAACAGATTTAACTCATTATCATGCGCCGAATTTCAAATTCGGTGCGACAAGCCCTTTCAGTTTTGACAAATTGCATAATCAATCAACCATTTACTTAAGGGCAACAATGTACGTATTTACCAATCGAGCTGGGTCATCATTTTGGTCTCCCGATTCTATCCTTAATCTAACCGTGAAATCTTGGGTTGCTATCGCTCTTGTCGGGCAATGGATGTTTGCAATTTATATTGCCAGCGTCTATGCACTGCCTACGCTCGTGGGAAGCTCCGAATTGACGCTATCAATCTCGCCTGCAACCGCGACCAAAAAAGCAACGGGTGTGGATGTAGGCATTTTCTTCGCTCATATCGTGCCGGCTGCCTTAATGGCAATGAGTGGATTGTTACAACTGTTTCCTAGCATCAGGAAGCGGTTTCCTAAATTCCATCGAGTTAACGGCCGACTATTCTTTATTTTAGGTCTGTCAGGTGCGATTACTGGGCTTTACCTGTCTTGGGTAGTTGGACTAAGGTTCAGTAATATTGGTGCGCTCGGAATAACACTCAATGGCTTACTAATACCGGTTGCGATTTACTTTGCATGGCGCTCGGCGATAAACAAGCAGTTCTCCTTGCACCAGCGATTTGCTGTACATAGTTTCTTACTAGTGAATGGTGTATGGACTTTCCGCTTGTATTTAATGGGTTGGTATGTGGTAAATCAAGGACCAAACGGAAATACCAGCACCATAGACGGGCCAGCTGATATTGCGATGTCGTTTGCATGTTACCTTCTCCCCATGGTAATTGCAGAGCTCATTTTTTGGGCAAAGCGAAATTCAAGTGATTTAGCTAAACGGATTGTCTCTGGTGTTACTCTGCTCGGCGCGACAATCACCTTAATTGGTGTTGGTGCAGCAGGGTTAATGATGTGGTACCCAAGAGTGGTTAAAGTCTTTGAGGGAGTATTTTAGTTAACCAATAAAAGCACGCGACTAGTAAACTAGAGATTAGCCGCGTGCTACTGACTAAAATCGACTTCTTAAGAAAGCCGACGTAATAATCTATTTGTGAGAAAACTCTATTCGGGCTCCGAATGGCCTAAAAATGCTTAAGTGATGGTTTGGCGTGCCTGAATCATCAACACCACCGGCAATTATTAAACCAGACAGAGCAAATTCCAATGCAGCTTGGTTTACCGACCAATTATCTGTACCTCTATCGGTGACTGCATTAATTACCATTTTTAATGCTGCTCCAGAAGGGATAGTTTGTTCTACTTTTGTTGTAAACGCAGCGCAATTCTCCGCTGAAGTCGGACAAAAGCCAAATGTGGCGTCACTATTTTCTGTAAAGGTACCAAACCCAACTGGTCTACCGGTTTTAGAATCTACCATTTCAATCGACTGAATTGTGATCCCCTTTGGCAACGCAACGGCTGCAGCACAAGAGTCCCCAGCTTGACTACCGATCGCGGAATAACCACCGATCTCGAGCTGTAAATTAGTAGTACTGTCGCTGGCAACTTTCCACTCATAGACATAGGCTTTTGGCGGATCGGCTGGACACGAAATTGCGACACGACTAACGACCGATAATACTGCTAGAAGACAAGTGATTGCTATTGTTTTGATATTGATTAATGAATTCATAATTGTTGCTCCTCAAATAATTCCTTTTACATTTTAATGAATGTAATTAAAAAGCCGTGCTCTACAACGCAAAGCTGCTTTGGTCGTAAGGATCTGATTTAGAAAGTGGCCTTATAAAGTACCTCAAATCTAACTAGTTCAACGCTAATGACTTCTTACGACAGCTTGATAGTAGCGAACTAAATGTGATGGTTCTTGAGCAAAATGGGAGGAGTTAGATTGTTATCTCTGACTAGTGATAAGTTAAAATGAAGATATAGACTTTCTATGCTGAATTGCTCGATAATGTTTAACTCTTAATGTTCTCTGAAACCTCAGACAATGTATAACCTTTACACTTTTTAAAGGCTCGGCGAAATGAAGACTCAGATTGATAACCGAGGCTTTCGATAAAATCTAAGTTCGCTTTCTCACCACCCTTTAATCTCAGCTCAGCGAGATTCATACGCCATAAAGTCAAATAGTTCATAGGGGTGTCACCAACCAGTTCAGAAAACTTGGTAGCAAATGCGGTTCGAGACATACCAACTTCTTGGCCAAGTAATTCGATTGTCCAAGCCTTTTCGGGATGATTGTGAATTTTTGAAAGTGCTCTTCCAATTTTAGGATCTTTAAGCGCATTAAGCCATTGGCCATGATGTACATCTGAATTCAGCACCCATTGCCTAATGGTTTGAATCATTAATATATCGACCAGACGAGTAATCACCGACTCCCCTCCCAAGAAACCACCTTCAGCTTCTTGAAAGATTAAATCGACAATACCATCCATCATTGTATTAAAGAGGTGTTGCTCCTTTTGAACGTGAATAACATCCGGCATATCATTAACCAACATTTCACCGGAAGGATGTGCGATTTTTACCACGCCGCAGAGCATGATGGTTTGCTTATCTTGCTCTGAGTCAGTTTGTTGTTCGGTTCTGGACTCTTGAGGCTCAGGTCCAACTTCAAGGGTTTCAAATAAATCGCTGACTTTTTTAACTGGCAGAGAATACAAATCAACCGCTTTAACTGATTCCGAAGCCATTACTTGGTGACCTGGCGAACGCGGCAAGAACAACACATCGCCAACGTTTAATTCAAGCAATGTGTTATTAACCTTTACCAAACAGCGACCAGCCACAATCACATGAAACATGCTGGTCGCTTGGTAAGTAGGAACATTGACCGCCCACTGTTTACCCCGGAACAAAGAACGACTGTAGTAAATACTTTCTAATTTAAGATAGCTCAGTACTTCGTCATATTGTTTAGGTTTGCGAGCGAGCGGATTTTGATTAACGAGTTTGGAATGTGCTGATTTCATAATCAATACGGTAATGAACGATCTGCACTTAATCAAGTGCTATCTGACATTCAATGTCACTTTTTAAAACGCCATAATAGCCATACGCCAACAAAATCGAAACTAGGAGCAAACTAATGGGGATAACTAAAAGCAAACTGTATTTGTTTATAGCCGGGTTGATACTTGTATTGGTCGGTTTCTATATAGGATTTTTACCAGGCGATTACTTAATACAGCTTTTTGGAGACAACGAATTTAGCTTGGACAGCCTTAGCGAAATGAGAGGAATGGGAGGTTCGCTTTTGGTGATAGGCTTGTTTGTGTTTAGTGCAGCCTTTATTAAACGAATAGAGAGCCCTGCTTTAGTTATCTCGGTACTTATCTATGGTTCGTTTTCAGTGTTTAGGTTGCTTGGTATGCTTATAGATGGGCAGCCAAGTTCAAGTATTCTATTTGCTTTTTCGATTGAATTACTAATGGCACTGTTAGTCAGTGCAATAATTCTCTCCAAAACGAGCACGACTTCGAATTAATAGGGCGACGAATTGATGTAACTCTTATGGTCAAATTTTATCGCCTCTCATTGCGATAATTGTTACACAACTTATTAGCCAACTAGCGGTTGTTCGTTGCTAAACAACATCAATACACTTAAGATATTTTAAATGTTGCTCAGGCTAGTACCTTTTGCATGTGATTAAAAAGACAAAGGTCCGTTAAGGTTTAAGCGACTTAAACAATAACCACAACATGATATGGAGTCATCAAGTATGAGCCGTTTTCTATTCTTATTTCTAATACTGAGTTTCAACCTAGTCGGTAATAGTGTTGAAGCTAAAAATTCTAGCATCTCTGACTATCAGTCTATAGTTGATAAATATATCCCGAAAGATGGCCCAGGTGTGTCTGTCATTATGAGTAAGAATGGCAAAGTCATTTTTAAAGGTGCTCAAGGAATGGCAAACATTGAACATCAGGTACCGCTGAATACCGACTCAGTGTTTAGACTAGGTTCTATCACTAAACAATTTACGACTACCGCAATAATGATGCTACAAGAACAAGGTAAATTGAGCATTACTGACGATATGAAAAAGTACGTGCCCGACTTTCCTACCGAAGGCAATACAATAACCATCGAAAACCTAATGACCCACACATCAGGAATTGCAAACTATACCAATGATCGCGAGTTATTTACTAAAGAAATCCAAGTCCCAATAACATTGGACAATATGCTAAAACGGTTCGAAGCGCACCCAATGGTTTTTAAAACTGGTGATGAGATGCGCTATTCTAATACTGGGTATGTGATATTAGGCAAAATTATCGAAGTCGCCAGCGGTCAATCTTACGCTGAATTTATTGAGCAAAATATTTTCAAAAAACTGGGAATGAATTCTAGCCAATATGGTGGTCAACAAATTATTCCAAACAGAGCCAGTGGGTACGAGTCGGACCACGATAAAGTTGTTAATGCTTCGCATATTGATATGAGTTGGCCACACGCGGCGGGCTCTTTATTATCGACAGTGGGCGACCTTAACATTTGGAATAACGCTCTTCAAAATGGCACGCTGATATCGAAAGCAAGCTACCAGAAAATGATTAAACCATTTAAATTGAATGATGGAACATTTTCCAATTATGGTTATGGTTTTAGACTCAGTAAACTTAATAAATACGACACTATTGAACACGGTGGAGGAATTCCGGGCTTTATAACTTGGGCGGTTTATATTCCAAGCGAAGATCTTTATGTAGCGGCTTTAACCAACTCCGGTAACGGAAATCCAGGGGTGGTTGCTCGCTCACTTATTGCAAAAGTTTTGGACATTGACATTCCCAAATTTAAACCAGCAAACATCGACAAGAATAAAGCTAAGGAGTTATTAGGGACCTACAAGATCAGCGAAAAAGCATCAAGAACCTTGTTAATGGAGAATGGAAAGTTTTATACCGAAAGAGAAACAGGTGCTAAATTTGAGGTTATCCCCTTCTCTCAAAACGGATTCTATTATGAGGGTGGTTTAAGCTATATTGAGTTTACTAAGAACGCAGATGGCCAACAGGTGATGAATTTTTACTACAATTTGAATATTGAGCCGCAAAAGGCTATTAAGGAGTAGATCATAGAGAGCAGTTGTATCGATAGATACTGTATGCAGCCATAATTTCTGACTGCATCAACTCCTCTACCTCTTATTGTTTCAAGTTAAAAATTCATTAGTAAGAGTTTTTATAGTTGTGGAGCGAAAATTTTCTTTTGGTAGATTTATACTTGCATCTGTAATTCATTTCTGGCATCTTAGCGGCCACCAATGGAAATACACTTAAATGGACTTTGATCACGTCGAATCAGTGGAGAGAATCTCTCTATTTGCTGGCATTAAATACTCCTTTTTAGTAGTTCCCTTTCACTCATTGTTTTGACTGTTCTCCTAGTGAGTATATTTTAGGAATATAAATGTCTAAAGTTACTAATTTACTAATGTGTTTGGCTTTAATCCTTATTACTGCTTGCGGGGGTGGTAGTGGCACGAAAGCCCCTCTTCCTCCCGTAGCAACTGTAGATAGCGCTAATACGACTCTTAAGCAAAGCATTGTTGTAAATGTCTTATCGAATGATAGCGACCCAGAGGGTAGTTCATTATCAATTACCTCAGTTAGCCAACCTCCCGTGGGAACGACCAGCATTGTAGATAACCAGATTGAGTTCCAGCCTGGTAGTCAGAGTGGAATTTATGAGTTTGATTATACTATTACAAATGCAAGTTCGCTAACCTCAAGTGCTAGAGTCACTGTCACTGTAGCCCCAATTAACGCGGTTTTAAATGGTAGATTATCAACTGAAGAGGCCGGAAGAAGTGTTTTTGCAAACTTAGAAACTAGTTCTGGTATTGTAAGTCATGAAACAACGACAGAAACCGGAGGGCTTTTTAGTTTAAGGGCTGAAATTGGTGACCTATCTAGTTTTATTTCTTTAACAGCTACCGGCCCAGATGGTGAAATGGAGTATCATTCCCTGGTAGGTTCAGCAGAAAAAATATCAGAAATGTTGGACCAAAATAATGAGTTAGAATACACAGAGTATTTGCAGTTAGAGATTTCTCCTTATTCAACCGCCCTCTTCGCAACGCTAAACCTAAGTAAACCCGCTGAGTCAATGTTCAGCGACGAACTAATGGAAGATTTACTTAAGGTGCAGGCTGGAGATTCAGTGTTTTTGCTAGCTGTGGCCATAAAGCGCCTATTAGCCGATGAAATCAACTTCCCAGATGGAGTATCAAGTTTTACAGAGTTATTCGCTGACAAAACTATTTTGTATCCATACCTTCGTTCTTTTTCTAGTGACGAACTTATTGAATCAAGTAATTTACTTCTCAATGAGCTCTCTTTCTATTCAGTCGAAGATAGCTATAGTAGTGATTTAACCTTTCTTACTTCAAGAGAAGTTACCGATTTTAGTACGCTCTTTGTTCCATTGGCAATTCAAAAAACACAAAACGGTAACATACAATTATCCTCTACTATTTCCCTCACTGAAAGGAATGGTGTTTGGCTAAATGAAAAACAATTTAATAATGAATTCTCTATTTTAATTGAAGACAATGGCTCAATTACATTGAAATCAACCAATATAGATCCAATGGACGATGTGTTTTCGGATGAGACATTCTTTGTTAACGGTTGTTCGGAAAGCAAGGTTTTGTTGACATTGTCTAAGGTTGAAATGTTTCCTGTTTATCGAGGAACAACTACAGACCAATTTCTTGTTAAATTTTCCGGCCTAAATCACCCTGGAGAAAACTTTGACTCAACTTGTGGCAATGCTACAAGTTTTGATTGGAGTTATGTTGGGCTATTCAGCTCAACCAAGAACAATGTAAATTTGGCTGAAAAACTAAATGTAGGGCCTATCGCTGCAAGAGTTGGGTTAAATACAGATTTTAATAGCTCACTGCCCTCACCTTCTATGATTGATTTAGATTCCGACGGAAGTGCATTTGTGAGTGTCGATCAATCCAGTGCCAATTGGGAATTTTTGAACAACGGTAATTTCTTGCTTCGACTTGAAGACCAGTCGTCCATCGAGTTTTATGGAGTTGAAGAGTTTGGATTATCGACAAGATATGCAGCGAGAAAATCCAATCTCGACGGCTCTCAAATAGTCTACTCGGGCTTAATAATGAACGCTGAGAGCAATATTGTTTTTGATGATGTTGTTGGGCGATACGAATTATTAAGGTCTTTTGAAGAAGAACCTTTTTTTGCTCTAACATTTTTTAACGACAATACTGGTAACCAAGAAACTAGGGAGTCTGATGGTTGGACACCCACTCAAGAAATCTTTACTTATCAATGGAATCTCAACGATTCAATGAATGAATTATCACTTGATTACTATACAGCACGAGACGAAAATGGGAACTGGGTTAGTCGCACCGATACAGGGTGTGATGAAGTTGAAACCGACTGTTATTTATGGCGACATAGAAATATGAGACTGCTAGCAGCGGATTCAGAATATATTTATGTTTCAATGAACATCATGACAGATCGAGCTAGATTTGGCCTCGATCTTGTTGAGACCTGGGGATATGTCGGTATTTTTAGGAAGACCGAATTTTATTTCCCACAACAATAACAAGAATTATTCTATCTTCTCCAAAAAAAGGCAATCATAAAAATGATTGCCTTTAATTTATTGCTACTGTCCAGTGTGATGTCCTTAGCCATATCCATTTGGCTCAAGCATATTCCTTTAATTTCCTTACGAACAGCTCCTTTAAAACAACTCTTCCAATGACTCCGTTGTTATCCACCAGCTCTTCATGAGCTTTCATTTTCCCAAGCCTCAACATCCATAATGAGGTTCAAATCCATTTGGCCTTATCCGTAAGCGGTGGTTCCTTGTGCTTTTTCCTAAAGCACGAATGTATTGTAGCTCTCAAATTTATTCATGCTAGTTACGATTTAACAACTGTTGGTTAAAGTTTGTGACTTATTTACGCTTTTTTAGAGTTTGTCGTTATTTAACAACAAGTTAGATAAACTCGATTTACCAACGAAGCGATATATCCCCGAGTCTTTGCGGAAATGGCTTACAGCTTTGTGAGAGATCTCGCACAAGCTAAGACCTATTAGACCTCCTAATTCACACTGATTTAATCTAACTAACCTTGTCTAACCTTTCCATAACTAATTCTTGACTGAACTCGCCTAGTCGTTTTATTGCATTTTCAACTCGCTCACTCCAAGGCAAACCAAAACTAATACGAATGCAACGTTTGTATTTACCACTCGCAGAAAAAAGTACACCGGGGGTGATACTAATATTTTCTTGAACCGACTTTCGAAATAACTTAGCGCCGTCACCGCCAACCGGTAACTCGACCCACAAAACACCTCCTCCGCAGGGATTAGTGACACAAGTATTTTCCGGAAAGTGTTTGGCTATCATGGCGAGCATTCTTTCTTTATTGACTCTTAGTGCTTGTTTCAATCGGGCAAGATGTCGGTCATAATCGCCACCTCGTAAAAATTCATAAATCACCATTTGATTGAGCAATGACGAGGAACACGATAACGCTCGCTTTAAACCTTTGGCTTTTTCCTCAAATCGTTTTGAAAAAAGCCAACCGATTCGATAGCTTGCTACCACCGTTTTAGAAAACGAACTGCAAGTTAGTACTAATCCTTTTTTGGAATAAGCTTGCATGGGAGGTTCATGGGTATCTCCAAAATTTAACTCACCATAAACAGCATCTTCAATCAATGGAATATTTTTTGACTCTAACAGCTCAACAATACACTTTCGTTTTTCTTTTGGCATCATAGAACCCAGCGGGTTGTTAATTAAGGATGAAAAGATACAAGCAGTTACTTCATGTTGTTGCAATGACTCTTCTAAATCATCAAGACAAATGCCATCATCTGAGCAGGTAGGAATCTCCAATGCCATCATGCCTAGATTCTCGATCAATTCTAAAATGCCGAAATAAGTCGGCGATTCAACCGCGATGGTATCGCCCGCTTTAGCCACACATTGCAAAGCAATCGCTAAGGCTTCTTGAGCGCCATTGGTGATCACAATATCTTCTGAACTCGCAGACACACCTTGCTGTAAATATCGCTGAACCAAAGATTGTTTTAACGGTAAATATCCATCCATTGGCCCATACATCATTGCTTTTGGCCCAGCATGTGATAGTACTCTTCGCATGATTCTTGCAAGCGCTTTGTCAGGAGAACTGGCCATCACTGGGTGAGAAATTCCTAACTGTAGGTTGTTAGATGAATGCACTACTTCATAACACTCTTCAATCAATGACTGACAACGCACCGGAACAGGCCTTCGCACAAAAGAAGCTCTTTTCGGTGAATTAAATGGCATCTCGGCCGCTTTAAGAAAATAACCTGATTTGGGCCTGGCTTCTACTTTACCCAGTCGCTCAAGTTCAACATAAGCTTGCTTAACCGTTGGAATACTGATTCCCAGTTGACTACTGAGTTTTCTTAAAGAAGGTAATTTATCACCACTTCGCAGAGTACCCGAAGATTTCATGGTTTCAATAAGATCAACCACTTGTTGGTATAAATAGCTTTCATGATTTTTATCGACAATACTCGACATTCTAAAAACTCCTCTTTAGCCTCTGCGATTCTATTTCGACCAATCTATTACGCCAATCAGTGCACCTAACCCGATGATGATAACTCTAGCGATTATTAGCCCACTGGCAATTATTGACCCAAGAGCGATTATTGGTCCAACAGATACTATTGGCCCCAACAGTATCTGTATAGGTCACATTTTAATTTTACTGTATATGTAAAGTATACAGATAAAGCGTATATTATCCAAACTGACATTGGCAAGCTAAAATAGAGGAGCCAATCTAATGAAT
Organism: Kangiellaceae bacterium; assembly: GCA_965230505.1. GTDB lineage: Bacteria > Pseudomonadota > Gammaproteobacteria > Enterobacterales > Kangiellaceae. The sequence continues at coordinate 212,111 of OZ246006.1, forward strand.
ACCTTTAATCTCTATAAAAATACGTTTCTTTATGTGATCACAGTTTTAATTTGGGGTACCACCTGGTATGCGATCGAATTTCAACTAGGTGAAGTTGCCGTTGAAATTTCTTTAATCTACCGATTCGGTTTAGCAGCAATACTTATTCTTGCTTTGAGCAAACTAAAGGGGCTATCCCTCACGTTTAGCTTTGCACAGCATTTTTACATTGCTTTGCTCGGTTCGCTAAATTTTTGCCTAAATTATTTTGTGCTCTATGAGGCACAAAATTATTTATCATCGGCGATGACATCAATTGTGTTTTCTATGTTGCTACTAGCTAATATCATTAATGCTCGAATATTTTTCGGAAAGCAAATTGTTGCTAAAACCTACTTAGGTGCAGGTTTAGGAATTCTTGGCATTATTGCCTTATTTTGGCCGGAAGTTAGCCAATATCAAACCAGCATCGAATCGCTAATTGGCATTGGCTTGGTGCTTGCCGGTGTGCTATTTGCTTCCTTGGGAAATATGGTGAGTGTGCGAAATTCAAACCACGAATACCCCGTTTTTCAATCAAGTGGTTTTGGAATGCTTTATGGAACTTTATTCCTTGTGTTAATTGCGCTTTACAAAGGAACTCCGTTTAGTATTAGTTTTGAACCGGGTTATTTAATCTCACTCGGGTACTTGAGCATCTTTGGCACGGTCATCGCGTTTTATAGTTACTTCTACTTATTAAAAAGTATTGGTCCTGAGAAGACTAGTTACTCCATTGTACTATTTCCGGTGGTATCGGTGGTGGTTAGCTCGATGTTTGAAGGGTTTGTTTGGAGCAGTTATACCATTAGTGGATTTCTACTCGTGGGGCTAGGCAACCTAATCATGCTATTGCCTCGGGAAAAAATTAAAGTCTTGTTCGCAAAACAAAATAAACCAGCTGAACCAATTGAGCCGGCATTGGAATGTAAGCCAAAACCCGCTATCGATTGTGTTTAATTAAATTGAGATTTCAATAGGTTTAAAGCCACTGCTTGAGGAGCAGAAAATTTGCAGATAATGGATCTTAAAATTTCGTTTTAGTTAGTTCGCGTTATTGTCCCTTAGGCATATATTCACTTCGGTGAAAACGCGCTTTGGCCAGTCAAGTCCTCTTGTCTGGCCTTTTTTATTCGACAAGCGTTTTAACTAATTTACCAGCCCCACGGGATAAAGCACGTAATCTCTATAACCCGTTGTCACCTTTTTAGTACCAGCCAACTCATGATCTAATGCTAAATCACCAGTGTCCACCATTAGTGGCCGCCCAGCCAATCCTTCTAGTTTCGTTTTGGTTGCAATTAATTGAATATTATTCCAACCACACTGACGCACTACCTCGGGACTGATCTGATGGTTTCCTCGACCAAGTACATGACCTTGTCCACCAATGACTGTCAGAATGATCTGAACTTTGGCGTTAGTTTCTAGTAGTTCTAACAGGTCCTTCTCGACAGCATCGGATTTTACTAGTTGCTGCTGATAGACAATATCCGTACCTAAAAGGGTATTGTCTAAATTCATTTGGTGCATTATTTCAGCGCATGTGGTTCCTGAACCAATGACATAATACGTATCATCATCCATCGACTCAATGACCTCAGCGGCAATATCTTGCAGCACCAGTTCTTCAACTTCTTGGTTTCCATTTTTTACCGCTTGCATATATTGTAATGACGATGGGATCTGTAAATAACCATACTTTTTAGCTTTTACTACGCCTTCTCGAAAAGCTTGCTCATCGATATCCACTACATCGGCAGATACTAAACTCAGCATTTCGCCTTGGATGAGCTGTTTTGTTAATAACCCGGCAGCTTCCGCTGAAATCGCGTAAACCCCTGAATGTATTTTTACCCCAGCCGGGATCCCGAGTACGACTTGTTGCTCATCGTAAACTTCAAAAATATTTCTGGCGGTACCGTCGCCACCCGCAAACAGTAACAAGTCAACCGAGAGAGTCTGTAGTTTTACAACCGCCTGTTTGGTATCTTCATCGGAAGATGGATTTCTTGGTTGATATACGACCTGGTGGGCTAGTCCCAATTGTTTGCAAACATTTTCTCCCATATCACCAGCAATGGTATAAATTTCACAATTGACTAAAAGCTCTTGGCATTGAATCAGACAATGATTCGTTTTTTGCATGGCGAGTTGTGGTGCCCCTAGCTGTAAAGCTTTGGTTCTTATTTGCTCTCCATCGCTACCTTTTAGGCCGACTCTACCGCCGATCCCTGCAAATGGGTTTATCACTAATCCTAATTTAAACATTGGGTAGATTTACCTTTTGGCCATCTCTAAAAAAGCAGTTTAATGAATCGAAAAATAGTTGTGCCCTTGCAGGAAGCCCATTATTCAAATAGTACTTAGCTTGCTGATAAACCTGTTGTTTAAATTCAGTTGAACAACCCTCTGTCGCATTTAAGTTATCGGCTGAAAAATTAAATGGATGGTTACAGGCCAAACTAAACAGCCATTCCAGCGCCTGAGGCTTAATTTCTACTCGTTCAAATTCGGCCTGTTGATGCGAATTTCTTCCATCTGGCTCATACCAGTAACCAAAGTCATCTAATTGACGCCTTTGTTGACCAGCAATACTCCAATGAGCAATTTCATGTAGTGCACTTGAAAAAAAGTTTTCACGAGAATAAATAACCGCGGGCTGTTCACCCACCCATGACTGATAGAAAGGTTCGTTCGCTCCAGAGCGCAAAATCGTGTTTTCCGACGAGTAAAAAAGGTCTTTGAATAACACTTCTAATTGAGAAACAGGGTTTTCTGAAGACATTATTGAGGGTTTATTATCATAGATTTAGCAATTTTAATGGTAACACTTCAAATTTTCACTATAATTATAATTATGTAACACCGTTCTAGATACAGTTAATACCTATTTAATCGCTCAACTGCAATGAAGTAAATGCATGAATCAACAAATTGTAAAAATTGAAATCGATCCCAAAGATGAAGCCTGTTTAAAGATTACCTTGCGTCAGCTACCGAGCCGAATCCAATTTTGGCGCGATGGTCGTTCTCAACTAGTGACCTATAAAGGCTATGGCAGAAACTGGTATAAATTGCCTTGCTTTAAGCCCGCTACCAATAAAACCGCTCGTTTACTCAAGGAAATTTCTCGAGGACCACAGTTTAAGCATTTACGCTATAAATTGCAGAGTTGATCACCTCAGCAAACGTACCCTCTAGATCATTTGTCAGCTATTTATTGTTTATCCAAATGAAGCGCTTTTGCTCCAGCAGCAATATACCTTAATTGCTGAACGGCTCTTTTCTCCACTTCAGATCGCTGGTTAGGCTTAGCTTCCAAAGACTCTGCTCCGGCATTAAATACAATGGCCACCATTGCTTCAGCTTGAGCAAACGCCGACTCTTTTTCATAACCGATCGTTTGAATGTAGTCGGTGAGCTCGACGATAAAAAACTGAATTTCTCGGTCTACGGCGGTTCTCAGAGCTTGGGTTGTGCCCGAACGCTCATGAAATAGTAGCCTAAAAATATTCGGATTAGTATCCGTCACTTCCATAAAAGTGGTTACAGAAGTTTTGATAACACTTCCCCCCTTCTTAAATCGCTTACGCGCTTTGCGCATGATTTGCCGCAAGGTGAGTCCGCATTCATCGACCAAGGTCAGCCCTAACTCCTCCATATCCTTGAAGTGACGATAAAAAGAGGTTGGCGCAATGCCAGCTTGTCGAGCAACTTCTCTTAAACTAAGGCTTGCAAAACTCTTTTCCACACCAAGCTGAGCGATAGCTGCATCAATAATCGCTCTTCTAGTTTTTTCTTTTTGTTCGCTTCGAGTGATTGCCATTGAGTTCTTTAAACTTCTGGAGACTTTGATTTATAAAGGGATTATCCGCTAATCGGCTGAAAATTGGAAATCTCGCTACTTTCCCTTGATAAAAACACCTCAAAATTTCAGCTTACACGTGTATTCTGAATTGCCTTTTGTTGTTAGCGCAGCTATACTCAATTTTAATGAGCTTACACTTGTATGCTCACAGCATTGTATGTATTTTGATTTAAGGTAAAGATTTTCATGAGTAGTCCCTCCAACGAGACGCAACCCGCTAACACTGCTTCAAACAAGAAACCAAATATTATCTGGCTGAATGTTTCAGTTTTTTCTATCACCTTTTTGGTTTCGCTAATAGCAGTTCCAATTTACGGCTATTATTCAGGTTATAGTTTAGGCATCATTGTCGCGGCAATCGTTGCCTTAAGTTTCTGCGAGCTTTCAATTACCGCAGGCTATCACCGCCTTTGGTCCCATAAGGCATATGAAGCCAATAGCGTGGTTCGCTTTATTTATGCCATTGGCGGCGCTTTTGCGGTTCAAAACAGCGCGCTCCACTGGAGTTCCGATCACAGAGTCCATCACCGCTTTGTGGATGAAAATGATAAAGACCCCTACTCGGCAAATAAAGGATTTTGGTATTCACATATCGGCTGGATGCTTAGAGAGTATCAAGCACACCGATATACCGATTATGATAATGCTCGCGACCTTCAAAAAGATAAAATAGTCATGTGGCAGCATCGAAACTACCTCACCATCGTACTATTAACCAACTTTGGCATTCCCATCATTGTCGGTTTGCTTTTGGGTGATGTTTGGGGAGCACTGTTGTTGGTTGGAGTCCTTCGATTAGTCGTTAGTCACCACCTAACCTTTTGTATAAACTCCCTAGCCCATATGTGGGGTAAACAACCTTATAATGATAAAAATACAGCGAAAGACAATCCGATAGTTGCGCTACTGACTTTTGGTGAAGGTTACCATAACTTCCATCACGCATTTCAATATGATTATCGTAACGCAATTAAGTGGTGGCAGTTTGACCCAACCAAGTGGTTGATCAAATCCTTAAGTTGGTGTGGGCTGGCTAAAAATTTAAAGAAAATACCAGAGGAAAAAATAGCCAAAGCAATCGCTACACAACAGTTCAACAAAACCAAAAACAAGTTGATGAAGCTGTCGCTCCCGAATAAGGAAGAAATTTTAGACGTTTTGCAAAAAGAATACGAACAGTTTTTAAAAGAGCTAAATGAATTTTATTTAGTTAAGAAAGCTTGGTTAGAATCTAAGCGAGACCAAATGATAGAAAATGTAGAAAAATCTAATCTAAACCGCCAATATAAAGAACTAAAAGAAAACCTGATTGCGCAACAAAAAAACTGGCAACTGATGATTAGACAATACGCATAGACACGAATACTCGTTACGCCTGAATTAATCACTCGACTAACCAACTAGGGCATCTAATAAGTCTTTAACCTTGTTGAAGATTATTTGATGCCCTTTTTCATTTGGATGTAAGCCATCCTTTGCCAACACCTGATTTAAATCGGATGATGAAAACTCAGAGAACAAATCTAATACGCTACAGCCTAACTCATGACTCATCGAATAAATAGCGCGATTGTACAATTCAATATCTGACAGAGTACGCGTTTCATGATAGGGATTTTCCATGCCATTGTATTTAGAAGCAATCGGCAAGATGGTGGTTACAATCACGACTGCATTTTTCATTTGAGCATATTTAACACAATGTTTCAGTTTACCGATATAGTAATCTAAGGGCACTCTGTTCTTAGTCTTGCCGAGTCGGTCGACAATTTTTGTAACATCGTTAGTTCCATAACTTAGAAAAATAATATTACCCGTTTTAGAAGTTACTCTCGATGAGAGTTCTGACTCAAATCTTTTTTCTAAACCGTCAGTGGTCTCGCTGGCAACTCCTAAATTATAGACTAAGGTTTTCTGAAGCGCGTTTGTAACGGGCAGGTTTAAATAGTGTTGTTTTAAGCGATCGACCCAACCTCCGGCTTGCCAATCTGATTCGCCAAAAGTAATACTATCTCCGAAACAATAAATCCGAGCCATATATTTCCGTTGGTTAAACCGACAACACCAGTCTTGGTTTGCTCTCTTTCGATAAGTCGATCTTTGGGGCACACAGTAAAAGCCTCGAAGACTCAACGCCTTTTTCAACGGCCGCTTGTTTAAATAAGTTCATCCGTTCTAAGGCCACGCCCCTAAGCTTATTTTTGGTTTCATCGTTAATCTCCGTGGCGCTTCCTTGGTTCGCTGGCGCTTCAACAAGATCAGCGGCGGTGGCGATACCGCAAACTTTAACTTGAGTACTCTCTTTATCTTTCATCAGTGCCACAAACTGATCAATATATTCCTTTTGTGCCTCAGAAATTTGTAATTGTCCTGGCTGGTAGATGAGATCTTCAAAACGAGTTTTTAAAATAAACTCCCCAGCCGAAATAGTCATACTTATCACATCCGAATAAGGTAAAAAGGTTTTGATTAAATAGGATTTAGCTGCTGACTGAATCGCTTTTTTGGTGACTAGTGAAACAAAACTGGCTACTCCAAATGTCGGACTGTCGAGGTCGCCTAGCATCGGGATATCTAGCTCTAAGTTATCATCACTGTCTTTCAGCATGCCTAATGCCATATTTAATGGCATAGCCGTTTGCTCTTGTAGCACATCCTGATTATAGTTTTCAGCTTTAGCCAGAGCTAACCCTCGTATTTTTAGCCCAGTATTTCCTTTTATTTGTGAGTCGACGATTTCGATTTCAACGTTGGTATCGAGTTCGCCACTTTCAATTTCAAACCCAAGTAAATTTTGAATATAGCTATTGGCTGGTGGTAAAGAAAACTCAGTGAGTGTTCCTTTAAGATTTAAATTGACCTGTTCAGTAAAGGGTTTTACATACCCAGATAAATCTATTTTGGTGTACTGTCCGCTTTGCCCAATAAGTGTAAACGGGCTCTGTTGGTTTGCTAGCGCTGAATCTATCGATTTAATTTCAGCGACACCAATCGTTAAGCTCTGACTATAATTTGGACTAATTGATTCGTCAATAAACCTAAGTTCTTGCGAGTCAACCAATCGAATGTTATCGATTTTAACAACTTGAGAATCACTACTATCTAGAGGATTATCACTATCAGTGACTTGTTGTTGCTCTGCCTTAGTAGAATGTTCTGCAACTGCCTTAGGATCCGCTAGATGGCTATCCGCCTTTTCGTCAGTTAGATTTTGCTTGGCATTCTGTGCGATATCTTTCTTATTATTCAAACCAGACTTTTGTTTTATTTTAAAGATTCCATCTAACCGTTCAACTAATACCTGCTGGATTGTTAGTGCACTAGCTTGATGAGTTAAATCATTGATAGTGACTACAAAGTCTTCGCTAGTTAGCCGCTGTTCTTGATTTTCAAATTGGATGGATTTGGGTTGATAAACTAACGATTCAAGTTTAGATATATATTCTATCGGCGAGCCATCGACTGATGCGTTTGAATCGATGTTTAAAGCCTTTAAAGACACAGATTGTGACTGGCTCTCAATTCGATCTTGTCCGATTACAGCGACAATGTCTTCCATTAGTAAATCAAGGGATGCAACGACTAAAGGTTGGCGCAAAATTTCTGCCGAGCCATCCAAGTTAATTGCGAAAGATAGATCCGAAAGCTTAAGGTTGTGAGTTTTAGCGGTAAGCTCTAACTGTTCGTTAGTCAGTTCAAGCCCAGACAGTTGAATCGAAGTTGTAGGTGATTCAAAAGTTAGTTGATGGTTCTCCATTTTTATTTTTTGGGTAGACTGAACGCCTAACAAGCCTTTGATTGCCGAAAGTGAAGGCTGAACTTCTCCTTGAATGCTTTCAAGCTGAAAATCTTTTAGATCTAAAGAGATGTTAAGCTCGCCCATTCCGGCCAACAAATTAGAATCAAACTCCATGGCGAGCGGCGCATTATTAACCAAAACTTCAATCTGACTCGATAAATTTTGTTGATCGGAATTGAATATTAGGTTTTCAATCTGCCATTGATTGATGGTGAAATTATGTTTCCCAGAAGCTGCGATGAATACCGTTTTTATATTCGAGAAATTTGCTAATGGCATTTTCACGGTTAACTCGTTGGAAGGTTTTTCCTCCGTCAAGTCTGTTAAAGACTTTGCATTAGTCGAACCTGCGGTAGGCTGAGCTTTATTTTTTAACTTGCTAAGATCAATGCCTGCGACAATTAAACCTTGCTGTTGTTCCTCCACCAATAAGTTCACGCCAGAAATATCAAATTCTGAAATATAGAGCTCATCAAACATGAGCCGATGTAGCCTAATTTCCAGCTCTAACCGAGTTAAGCTAAACAACTCATTGGTGCCTGAGCGACTATTAACTTGTTTTGAATGACTTTCAATACCGAGTTGTTCAACCGTTAGATGAGAGGTAAAGGGGTTATATCGAATACTGCTATTCTCACTAATGCTTAGTCCATAATTCTCTTCCAATAAATTACCAATCACATAGTTTGCGACTAATGGCGACAGCGCCCAAATCAGAAAGTATATTGCGACAATGACATAACAAATTCTTTTTAACCAAGTAAACCATTTAGATTTAATCAAGTCACTCGACGCTGTGTTATTTGAATTGCTTTTAACTGTATTTTCCATAATCTCTGGTTTTATCTAATTCATTTAGTTGTGGCACAATCAGCTTGTTCGCTGCCGTCAGAGGATCCACACTAGCTGAATGCAGCTCATGAGTGGATCTAGTTTCAATGGGATGCCAATAGGCGCACATACTATCTAAAATTAACCGGTGTACCAAGAATAAATACGTATAATCGTAGGTTAGAGTGTTTTTCCAAATAGACCAATAACGCATGAATAATCAGTTACTCGCGATGATATGTAACTATTTGCTAGAAGATTACTCGATAAAAGACTAGTATCTCAATTAATCAATACCGTTTTATGTCGTTAAATTGGAAGGAAGTTGTTTTATGTTTCAACACCAAATATTAGGGAAGATAGTTAATACCGCTAGTTTGCTGCTACTACTTACACTGATGGCCTGTGGTGGCGGCGGTGGCGGCGGTGGACGTCAGCCAGATACTAACAACACCTTAAACGTAGAAGTTAGTGGCAGCGGAACAATTACCTCGAGTCCAAGCGGAATAAGCTGCGGCAGTGATTGTACCCAGGAATATTCCGACTCCACTAGTGTCACTTTAACAGCAACACCGTCAGCCGGTTTTTCGTTCGATCGTTGGGAAGGAGCCTGCACAGGTAGCGCTAGTTGTGTTGTTTCTATGTCTGCCGATCGCAATGTAAGAGCGGTATTTAGTGAAATAGATAACAGCTTAATGACCTTAAGCGTTACCACCTCTGGCTCGGGGCAAGTAACTTCATCCCCCGCTGGCATCGATTGCGGAAACGATTGTAGCGAACAGTATGAAGCAAACACCACGGTTAGCTTAACCGCAACACCTGATCAGGGCTTTATTTTTCAGGAATGGCAAGGCGATTGCAGTGGTAGCGGTGATTGTTCAGTATCAATGACCTCAAATATGAGCGTCACTGCAGTTTTTGTCGAGCAAGGCGCTAGTGAATATCAATTAACCGTTACCACTTCAGGCTCCGGTAGTGTCACTTCAACTCCAGCAGGGATAGATTGTGGTTCGGATTGCAGTGAAATATACCAAACCAACACTAATGTCACCCTGACTGCCACCCCAGAACAAGGCTTTGTTTTTGATCACTGGGAGGGGGACTGTAGTGGAAATAGCAGCTGCGAACTGACTATTAACTCCAGCAAATCTGTCTCGGCGATATTTATAGCTGAGAGCCAGACAAGTGTTCTAATTGAAAACTATTCTGCCCCAAATGATGCATTTCAGTTAAGTAATATCACAGTCAATGCATCTGGTATTACCTGGCACGCGGGATTAGAGCAGTACTTAGTGGTACAAAATGGTGCTGCTCGCATTCTTCGTTACGACGAAAACTTTGCGTATGTGGGTGAGCTGACGGTTTCCGATATAGATTCTGACACAGAAGGATTGGCCTATGTTAGAGATAACGAGGTTTTGATAGTTTCTGAAAGTAATACCGCGTCCAGAGTAACAGTGACAGGTTCCGATGATTCTGTTAACGGTCAGCCTCCGACCTCGCAACGATACCAAATTTTAGCTCCTCAAGGAGGTAACCAAGGGCTTGAAGGGATTTCAGTTCGCAAAGCGACGGCAACTAGCCCAGCACGAGTATTCGCTTGTAGAGAAGGCGGTGGAGGCGACAACATGCGAGTTGTTTACTTCGACATGCCTGAAGATGCCGATACGGTTTATGATCAAGCAAACAATCTAGATGTAATTGAACCATTTATTGCGGATGACGCATTTCGATTAGTGGTCGGCGACCTAGCTGGTATGGTTTATGATGCGCGAACAGACCATTTGATTATAGTAAGCGAACAGTCCGATAAGGCGATTCAAGTACACCCATACACCGGGGAAGTGATATCAGAACTTGCTCTTACTGGCGCACCTCAATATGAAGGCGTCACCATTGGACCTAACAATGAGCTGGTTTTTGTCAGTGAAGATAACTGGATTAGAATCTACACTGATAATAACTAAGTGTTCGGAAGCAAGTTTTAATGGTCGGGTTAAAACGTTAAAACTTGCTCAACTGCTCTTTGGTCAGTAAGAACACCCCTAAACCGCCTCTTTCGAATTCAAGCCATGTGAATTCTACTTCTGGATACAAGGCTTCAAGTGCGTAGGCGCTATTACCAACTTCGACGATAAGTATTCCTTCATCCGCTAAGTATTGATCGGCTTGAGAAAGCAATTGACGAGTCAGTTCTAATCCGTCTTCGCCAGAGGTTAGTCCGAGCTTAGGCTCAGCTAAATATTCTGAAGGAATTTCATTAAAATCTTCCTCATCGACATAAGGAGGGTTAGAAACAATAATGTCATACTTTTTGTCGGGTATCGATTCAAACAAATCAGAACAATAAAATGCGACATTATCTTGTTGTAATCTTTCGCGATTAATTTCGGCCACTTGAATACAATCTTCTGAAATATCCCCCGCATCGACTATTGCATCAGGAAAATATTGACCACATGCAATTGCAATGCAACCACTGCCGGTACATAGGTCGAGAATATTGTCGACAGAATCGTAGTCAATCCAAGGCTCAAAATGTTTTTGAATTAGTTCCCCAATTGGCGAGCGAGGCACCAATACTCGATCGTCAACATAATATTCACTGTCACAAAAAATCGCTTTGTTTGTCAGGTAAGCGACCGGTGTTTTGTCATTAATTCGTCGACCGACTCGCTCGCAGATTAGTTTTTTTTCTGTTGTCGTTAAACGAGACTGAAGAATGTTATCAGGTGTATCGAACGGTAAACTCAGTGTTAGTAAAACCAGAGAAACGGCTTCATCCCAAGGATTATCCGTACCGTGGCCAAAATATAAGTTATTCTCGGAAAACCGAGAATAAGACCAGCGAATGATATCCTGAATGGTTTGCATATCTTCGCAAGCTTCCATTAACAGACTTTGGCTGATTAGTTTTTTTCCCATCACTCTTCCTTTTGTCCAAGCGCTTGCAACATAATTCCTCGAACTTGATTAATTAACGCCCTTCTATTGTCTAAGCTAAAATCACCGGCATCAACAGGTTTGCAAATCTCTACTTCTATATTTTGATTTAAATAAAGATCGAGATTATCACCCGCTTGAAGTTTATGAATATTTTTTATAACCACAGGCACAATCAAAGCTTTAGTTTCTATCGCGATATGAAAGCCACCCCGTTTGAATTCGGCCAGTTTTCCGTCTACAGAGCGTGTTCCTTCGGGTGACATCCATAAAGTTATCCCCTTTAACATTTGCTCTTTAGCTCGTTGCAAATCTTTTACGGCCTGTTCTCGATTATGACGATCAATCGACAAAAATCCACCACGCTTTAATGCAGAACCAAAAATGGGAATATTAAATAATTCTTTTTTCGCCACAAATCGAAAGCTGGTATCTAATGCTGCAATTGCTACCGGAATGTCGTAGAGACTGCTGTGATTACACATTACAATAACGCGGCGTCCCGGCGCTGGCATATTTTCGGTGCCAATCACTTGTGTTTTAACTCTAACTAACCCAAGCAATTGACTTGCCCACCACTTCATTCTTCGGTCAACATCGGCAATTGACAACCGCCCCAACCAAGATGCCGAGATAATTCGCAAACAACTTACTAAAGTGACTAAACCTGTCAGGGTAGCAATCCAATAAAAACGAAATGGACTGGCTTTTTTGATTTGATTCGGTGAGGTCATCTGTTCGTGGATAGGCGGGTTCAATTCTAGCTCTGCGGTATTTGCCGAAGCAGGATCCTGAGTTTTTTTGATATTCATAAATAACTAAATTAATGCTCGATAAACTTGCTTCAACTGACCCTGTTCACCAGGTTTAGAAAACTCGATATGAGCAATTTGGGCAGTTTGAAATCCCAGCAAGTCAGATTGGGGCACCAAGTACTGCACTAAATATGCCACAATAGGCATGTGACTGACTACAATCAAATTTTTATAACCACTCGCTAATAAAAAATCACCCAATAGTTTGTGATCGGCGGAATGAACTAGCAGTTTTTCCGTTTTAAAAGGTTTATTCAATCCTAATAATTCATGTGCGACTTTTGCCGTAGATTGAGTTCTTGCTAGCGGACTGGCAAGCATATCTGTTGGTAAATCATTAGAGCCAGCGATTAGCTGGCTAATAGTATCTTGTGCTTGCCGCTTTCCAACCACAGATAATGGACGAGTGAAATCGCTTTCAAATTCTGATTCGGCTAAACCATGCCGCATTATCCATAGGTTTTCTAACACGAGTAAACTCCTTAAAATTTAGTTTTAGTTAAGTCGTTCAATAAATTCTTTTACTAACTTAATTTTTTGTGGCACCAAACGAGGACCAAACTGAGTCACCAATTGGGCCGAAGCAAAGCTCGCAATCTCCCCACACTGTTGCATACTATAACCATTGGCAAGTGCATGAATAAAGCTTCCGGCAAACAAATCCCCTGCGCCGTTGGTATCGATTGCATTTACGACATGTCCCTTAATATCAATTCTGCCATCGCTGTTAACAATAACCGCTCCGTCAGGCCCCAATGTCACGACTAATGTTTTAGCAATATTAGAAAGAACCTTAATCGCATCATTTAGGTTATTGGTTTGCGAGAATTCAGTCGCTTCGTCGTAATTACAGAACAACAGGTCGACACCTTCACCGATTATGGCCTTAAGTCCTTCTCCGCAAAATTTAACCATATTAGGATCAGACAAAGAAAAAGCGGTTTTGACCCCAAGTTGCCTTGCAGTTTTCATCGTTTCAACCGCCGCATCCAAAGCCGTTGGTGAACCAGCTAAGTAACCCTCAACATAGAGGTATTCCGATTTAGCTAATGCGTCTTGATTTATTTGCGAAAAATCAATGTCACCGGTAATTCCCAAAAACGTATTCATGGTTCGATCAGCGTCGGGGGTAATAAACACCAAACATTTTCCGGTTAAGCCTTGAGGTAATTCCTCGTCTTGCAAATTAGTATCAACACCGTGAGAAATTAGGTCATCTCGATAGAATTCACCGGTCTCATCATTGGCGACTTTGCACGAGTAAAAACACTGTGAACCCAAGGTTTGTGCTCCAATAATGGTATTGGCTGCTGAGCCTCCGCAGGCTCGAGCATGGCTTCGCTTACCAACAGACTCAAATAATTGCTCCTGTCTTTCAGCTTCGATTAATGTCATGACCCCTTTTTCGATGGATAAGTTGGCCAATTCCTCTCTATCGGTTTCGATTTCATAGTCAACCAGGGCATTGCCCATTCCATAAATTTGATACTTTTGGCTCATTATTTATTCTCATTCCGTTTGTTCTTGTCTTATATGGCGCAATTTTAACAGGTTATTATGGTAAAATTGTGGTTTAACTATAAATTATTAGAAAAATTCAGCTATGCAAGCCTTGTTTGTCGATAATCTAACTGTCATTGATTTTGCTTATTTTCATCCCGAGCGCGGGATCGTTGGTGAAAGTTTAATTATGGACGTTGAATTGCAAGGAGAACTCAATGAAGAAGGTATGTTATTTGATTTTTCCTTTGTCAAAAAAAGGATCAAGTCCTGTGTTGATTCATTGGTCGATCACAAGTTATTGGTGGCTAAGCATTACCAAGGGCTTACCATCAATCAAAGCCCTCAACATTTAACTTTAGACTTGGTTTGTAGCAATGGCCTTGAATACCAGCATATTTCGCCCGATCAAGCTGTTCACTTTGTAGACGCAGATATAATTACAGAAGCAGCTATTGCCGAGAGTATTCAAGAGTCTGTGGCAGCGATTTTACCCGAAAATGTTACCGGGCTAAAAATTAACCTGCGCCCCGAAATCATTAGCGGCCCTTATTATCACTATAGTCATGGATTAAAAAAGCATTTCGGTGACTGTCAAAGAATTGCCCATGGTCACCGTTCGCGAATTTGCGTGTGGAAAAATAACACAGAGTCTTCAGAACTTGCAGAACAAATAGCCGAAGTATGGAAAGATATTTACTTAGCAACTGAGGAAGATATCAAAGAAAGCGTGGTGATCAATGGTCAAGACTATTGGCGGTTTGAATACCATGCTAACCAAGGGTTATTTCAATTAACCATCGCTAAATCCAAATGTTTCTTAATAGAATCAGATACGACCGTTGAATTAATTGCTGGCTTTTTAGCAAACTACTTAAAACAGCAACACCCTGATTCGTCTATAAGAGTAAAAGCCTATGAGGGTGTCGATAAAGGCGCAATTATGAGCGCCTAAAGGCAGCTACTGGTCCGCTGATTCGACAGATTCTGGCTGGTCCGCTTCAGTTTGATCTGATTTGGCAGGTTCATTTGAAGCTTTTAGGCTAGCTTGTTTCTTTTGTTCCGCCAACTTTTTCAAATCATCTTCATCTAACAATCGGTTGACGCAAGCGGTCAATTCTTCTTCTGCCGATCCAAAAAAGAAATTATGAATTTGAGTTTCATATTGATGGCCCACTTCAATTCGACCGTGAATATTTAAATCATATCCTTCTTGCAACAAACTATAGATTTGATCTGATTGTTGCTGTTCAAATAAAAAACTTGGACCCCATAATTGCAGTTCAGCTTCTAAATGATCGGGTACAAATTTTGGTTTGAAGGTTTTATCATCCATTACTAACTTTTGAAAGCTACCTGGCTCAAGATCTATATGTGAAGGGCCAGTGACAATTATTCTAATTTCAGGATCAGCGTCCATGTACTGTAGCGTTGAAATCACTCTAAAATAACCAATGTACTGTCGACCGATGATGCCGCCAGCAAACGGAAAACTCATTACACAATAATTATCAGATTGGTCATACCCGTAATCAGGAAAGTCACCGCAACCGGAAATGATTAAAGATAAACCAACGGCTACGACTGATTTTTTATTGAATAATTTTCTCATTTCTTAAATACTTTTCTCGCTTTGAGTCGTTTATTTTGACGTTGTTTACTCTTCACTTGACGAACGACTTTGACCTTTTTGCTTTTAAGACCCGCTAACTTTTCAAAATCAGCTAACTCATCGGGAGTCAGTTCTCGCCATCGACCTCGTTTTAGTGCCCGTGGCAATTCAAATGGTCCATATTTTATACGATGGAGTCGAGACACCTGAATTTCAAATGCTTCCCAAAGTCTTCTAACTTCTCGATTGCGACCTTCTTTTAAAGTCACATGATACCAATGGTTACTGCCTTCACCACCTGCATCTTCAATGGTTTCAAAATGTGCTTCGCCATCGTCTAAGTCAACATGCGTTTGTAACTGCCTTAATATATCATCTGTCACCTGCCCGCGTACTCTTACCGCATATTTTCTTACAATTTCCAATGAAGGGTGCATGAGTTGATTGGCAAGATTACCGTCGTTAGTAAAGAAGATTAAACCACTGGTATTAAAATCTAAGCGTCCCACACTTAACCATCGAGAGTTCTTAATCTTAGGCAAGGTATCAAAAATAGTGGGACGACCTTGCGGATCTTTTTTACTGGAAATTTCGCCTTCGGGTTTATGGTAGGCAATCATCTTCCGTTGAAACGATTCTGGGTCAGTGACCCGAATAGGCTTACCATCAACTCTAATTAAATCTTTTATGGTCGCTCGGTCGCCAACTTGCGCGATTTTTCCATTTACACTGACACGACCATCTTGGATCCATCGCTCCGACTCACGCCGAGAAGCGATACCAGCTGAAGCCATTATTTTCTGTAGTTTTTCATCCTGCATTGGTCAATAGCCTGCTTTTAGTGTTCAGAGGGTTGCTCAGAATCTGACTGTTCAATATCTTCTTCCGTCGACTCTTCAATTGAGTCGAGCTGTTCATTACTTTGATCCGCATAAAATGACTCGCTATTGGTTTCAGTATGAACATCGTCTAGTTCGTCAAAAACATCCGTTTGTAAATGACTGTCGGTGTCGGAATTATCTAATTGAGTTTCGCTCGAATGATTTTCAGGAATGACACCGGAAACCATATCTTGCTCATCTAACTCTGGATTGTTTGTCTCGTCTTGCATTGACGTTTCAGAATTTTCAGAGTCTCGCTCTGCCGCACCTTCCGCAGTTCCGCTCGATTCATCTAACTCTTTATTTTCTTGGCCTTGTTGGTCATCAGGGTTTCGTTCTTCATCTGGGTTAGGTAAATCTAATTCAGGGTTAAGATCTTCAAGATCTTTAATCTCGGCTAAGGTCGGCAACTCGTCGAGGCTCTTCATATTAAAGTAGTCTAAAAATTGCTTGGTAGTGGCATACAGTGCCGGACGACCAGGCACATCTCTGTGACCAACCACTCTGATCCACTCGCGTTCTATCATCGTTTTAATAATGCTACTGCTCACCCCGACTCCACGAACATCTTCTATTTCTGCACGAGTAACTGGCTGACGGTAAGCAATTAACGCTAAAGTCTCTAGCGCAGCTCGACTATATTTGGCAGGTTTTTCCTCCCACAAGCGGCTGAGCCACTCAGAATATTCTTGTTTAGCCTGATAACGATAGCCACTGGCGACTTCTTTTAACTCAACACCACGTTCATTAGATTCTTCTTTTAAAAGCTCAAGAGCTTCTTTTATTGCGTTATTTGAAGGTCTTTCTTCTTCCGCAAAAAGCTGCATCAGCTGCTCAATGGTCATTGGTTTCGCGACAGCCATTAACGCCGCTTCAATGATATTTTTTAATTTGTTTTGTTCTATGCTCATACGATCTACTGTATTCCTAATTGGTTAGCTCGCTTTTTATGGTTAGCTTATTCTTGCTCGAACATGAATTTGCGAAAAAGGGTCGTTTTGAACCAATTCAATGAGCGACTCTTTTGTTAATTCCATTATTGCTAAAAAGGTAACCACCACGCCGGCACGCCCTTCTTCAATATTAAACAGGGAAATAAAATCGGTAAAATTATCGGCCGACAATATTGCAAGAACCGTTGCCATTTTTTCTCTGGTCGAAAGTGCTTCCCGCTGAATTTGATGTGAAGTAAACATCTCAGCTCGCACAAGAACATCTTTTAAAGCTAACAGTACTTCACGCATATCCACTTCCGGCAACGGACGATGAATATGCAGTTCAGGCGTTTCAGCTTCCACCTGATAAGTTTCTCGTCCCATTCTAGGAAGTTCATCAACATCTTGAGCAGCTTTTTTAAAGCGCTCGTATTCTTGCAGTCGACGAATTAAATCAGCTCGAGGATCATCTTCTTCCTCTTCAATGGTCGGTCTCGGTAACAGAACGCGGCTCTTAATTTCCGCCAACATGGCGGCCATCACCAAATACTCAGCAGCCAGCTCTAAATTGATTGCCTTCATTAGCTCAACATAAGCCATATATTGCTCAGTAATGTGAGCAATCGGAATATTCAGAATGTCGAGGTTTTGGCGTTTGATCAAATAGAGTAGTAAATCCAAAGGCCCCTCAAATGCCTCCAAAAAGACTTCCAAAGCATCAGGTGGAATATAGAGATCCTTGGGCACTTCGCTGAGAGGCTCCCCTTGAATAATTGCGAAATGCATTTCTTCTTGCGAATGTTGTGGGGCTTCTTGCAGTTTAAAACCTTCGCCAGCCTGCTCAGACGACGCTTCTGTCGCATTATTTACTGGAGAAGCAGAGTCTAATTTCGAGTCACCCGCTACTGCAGAGTCATCAATAGAGTTTAAGCTATCGGCCGTTTCTTCCCCGGCAACTTGACTAGTTTCAGCTTCATCACTAACTTCAACCGCTTCGGTTTCAGATGGCTGCTCTACGCCTGCCTCTACTGAATCTTCTGTCATTGGTTTATTTTCGTCGTCTTGATTCATAATAATTACTTAACGGTAAGACAAACCCATAACATCGCGCACATCTTGCATGGTTTCTTTTGCAATATCTCGAGCTCGTTCAGAACCGTCTGCAATAATATTACGGACCAAATCAGGGTCTTCTTCAAACTCTCTTGCACGCTCTTTAAACTCTGAAGTTTCTTGTTTAACACAATCAATGACCGGTTGTTTACATTCTAAACAACCGATACCCGCTGATGTACATCCTTCAGAGACCCATTTCTTAACATCGTCTGGAGAGTAAACTTCATGTAGCTGCCAGACTGGACAATTATCTGGGTTTCCTGGGTCAGTTAATCGAACTCTTGCGGGATCGGTTTGCATCCGTTTGATCTTGTTTTCAATGCTCTCTTCACTCTCTCTCATCTCGATTACATTGTTGTAAGATTTGGACATTTTTTGACCATCCAACCCTGGCATTTTAGAAACAGGTGTTAATAATGCTTGCGGTTCTGGCAAAATAATCTTGCCGCCACCATCAAGATAACCAATTAAGCGTTCTTTATCGCCCAAAGAAATACTTGAGTGGCCGTCGACCAGCGCATGTGCGGTTTTAAAAGACTCTTCATTTCCCTCTTGTAAAAAGTCAGTACGCAAGCTGGAATATAACTTGGCGTTTTTCTTGCCAAGTTTCTTGACCGCGGCTTCGGCTTTTTGCTCGAATCCAGGCTCTCTACCGTAGTAATGATTAAAGCGCCGTGCGATTTCTCTCGACATTTCAACATGAGGTACCTGATCCTGACCAACGGGTACCGCGCCCGCTTTATAAATCAATATGTCGGCGGTTTGTAATAATGGATAGCCTAAGAAACCGTAAGTGCTGAGATCTTTATCTTTTAGCTTTTCTTGTTGCTCTTTGTAAGTTGGCGCTCTTTCCAACCAACTTAAAGGTGTCAGCATGGACAATAAAAGGTGTAGTTCCGCATGCTCAGGCACTTGAGATTGAATAAACATAGTCGCTGAACCAGGGTTTACTCCAGCTGCCAACCAATCAATTACCATTTCCCAAATCGATTGCTCGATAATTTCCGGATTATCATAGTGGGTGGTAAGAACATGCCAATCAGCAACAAAGAAAAAGCACTCATGCTCATGCTGCAATTTAGCCCAGTTTTTCAATACCCCGTGATAATGACCTAAATGCAGGCGACCCGATGGTCGCATCCCTGACAAAACTCGTTGATTTTGTAGGTTTAAACTACTCAAAATATAATCCTTTTATTGCTTATTGAACTTTCGAACCCGACATTATAAAGCCACTTTCCAATAGTTAATACTAATTATCGAATTTATTTGATAGACTCCGCCCAATCCGATTCTAAACTGCCTATTAGCCCAATTTTGACTGCAAAAATGAATGAAAAGAAATCTTCAACCTCCACGGCGATCAGCGTAACTTTAGCGTCTTTCTGGAAACGTCTGTTTGCTTGGATATACGATCTACTCGGAGCGCTTGGTATATTTGTTTTAGCGGTGGTCATTGGTCAAATATTACTCTACCTCATCACACTCCCGTTTGTAGACGAATTCAATCAGGTCGCGCTGGCCGCAAGTAAAAGTGTTGCATGGGCAGCCTACTTAATTGGTGTGATCCAGTACTATTTTTGCTGGTGCTGGGTAAAAGGTGGTCAAACCGTTGGTATGAAAGCTTGGAACTTACAACTTTATAAATCCAACGGCGAGTTATTGAGTTGGAAGGAAGCCTATATTCGTTCACTACTCTCTCTGGGCGGGTTGGCCAATTTGTGGTGTTTATTGGATTCTCAAAAGCGCGGTTGGCATGATATTGCGGTGGACAGTCGAGTCGTGGTTTTACCGAAAGATTTTTACAAAAATAAGAATCAAAAACCGCTAATATAAGGAGTTGCTAGTTGCTAGTTGCTAGTTGCTAGTTGCTAGTTGCTAGTTGCTAGTTGCTAGTTGCTAAAAAATATACTGCTCGTTGATTTGAATCAAAGGAAGGTAGTGCTGCAAAAATTTCATCTGTTAACTCGCAACTCGCAACTCACATACAACCTAACTCGATCGTTTCATTAGCCAATATGCAAAACCGGCAAAAACCAGCAAAGGCAGTATTGCGCCAAGAAATGGCGATGAGCCATAAATTAAACTGATTGGCCCAAACGATTGTTTTACCAAGTGAAAGCCAAAACCTAGCATCACACCGGTCAATACTCTAGCCCCCATAGAGACATCTCTCATAGGACCAAAAGCAAAACTAGCAGCCAATAACATCATAATTGCTACCGAGACTGGTAATAACACCTTCTGCCAGATTGCGAGTTCAATTTCTTTAGCATCTAGCAAATTACTGGTGAGATATTGATGATATTTTAACAACCCAGCAATATTAAGCGTTTCAGGCTTCAGTGTGAGTGTATCAATCTTATCTTCGTCGATAGGGTTGTCCCACTCGATTTGCTCAAATTGACGCTTATTAATCTTCTCAATACCAAATTGGGTGGAAGCGACATCAATTAAGTACCATTTATCGTCGATAACTCTTGCGCTTTTAGCCTCCACTAGACTAGTCAGCTTGAATTCGTCATCTAATTGGTAAATCGCGAGATTGTGCATTTCTCCACTTTTGTGAATTGCCGCAATATGGATAATTTGGTTGTCCCTTTTTGCCCAGAGGCCTGTCGCGCTGCGAGAGATTTTACCTTCACTTAATGCAGATGTTCTCAATTGTTGAGCTGATTTACTAGCAACCGGCGCAATTAGCTCACTTAAAATCAATACCCCGATCATTAGAATTATTGAGGCTTTTAAGGTAGAACCGGCAATTCGCCAGGTGGTCATGCCCGCTGAACGCATCACCGTTAGTTCGTTATTTGAGGCCAGAATTCCAAGTCCAAATAGCGCACCAATTAAAACCCCCATGGGAAATAGCTCAAGTACCTTTTGCGGTAACATCAATCCCACGTACAGCAAAGCATCCGCCAATTCATAACTGCCTTTGCCGATCGCATTAGACTCTTCCAACACCCCAAACATTGCTCTTAACACGACCAGCAAAAACAAGATCAATACACTAGCTGAAATGACGTGGCGTGCGATATATCGGTCTAATAAGCTGAACATTAAGCAGTTCGCCTTTTCTGTTTTCTGGATTGTTTAGCTACTTTTGGCGGCAAATACAGCCAATATATAAATCCAGCAACAATCCCATGGATCCACCAAAACCCGAGTTCACCCGGAATTCGGCCACTATCGATCATTTTGCGTGAATACATCATTAGTAAGACATAAATTAAATAGATCAAAACAGAAGGCATTATTCGGGAAAACTTGCCTTTTCTTGGCTGGGTACGAGACAAAGGGACTGCCATCAGACATATCAAGGGAATGGATATTGGAGCGGCTAATCGCCAATGGATTTCTGCCCATTGTTTATTACCTGGAGTTTGAAACAACTCCCAGGTCGAAGTGGATTTAGCGGAGTCTCTGACCTCAATTGAATCATCTTGAATGATTCGCGTGTAAGTGGATTCAAAGTCGGTAATTTGCCAGCGATTAGCTACTTCGTCAAACTCACTAAACTGACCATTTTCAAGCACTAAATAATTAACACCTGTTTGCTCATTTTCCCAATGGCGACCAGACTGAGCGGTCTGAATTTTTAGTTGTCCATAGCGAGTATTGAGTAGTGACAAACTAGTGGTGGGCAATTGCAGTACGTTTTCGTCGGTATTTTCTGCAGGCTCTTCAAGTTGTCGAGAAACAGAAAAGACACCGGTAATAACCCCAGAGTCGGCTTTAGATTCAACAAACACAATGCCGTCTCGAGAACTGTTTTCTTTAAATCGACCGGCAGCGAAAACCCCAAGCTTTGCTTGTGCAGCTTGCTCTGCCATTAAAACGGAACTCTGATTGAGCGCCCAAGGCGTCAAAAGAGTCGATAACCCGCCAGCAGCAATAGCAAGAATCAGAGCGGATGGCATTAGCATTTTCGCCAAGTCTCGTTGTCCAATCCCTAAACTATGTACTACCACTAATTCATTATCAGAATAAAGCCGCCCAAATGTCAGCAGCACCGCTAAGAAAAAGGATAATGGAATCAGAAAACCAGCAACCGAGGGGATCTGCAGCGCTAGCAAAGAAAAAACGGCACTAGCAGAGATGGTCCCATCAACCGCGAGCTGGATATACTTTACAAATCGAGAGCTGACGAAAATTAAGATTAATACTAATAAAATAGCCGCCGTAGTGCGGTAAATGTCTTTATTAATATAACTTTTTAAAATCAAACTTAATTCCTAAGCCGAGCCATTCGGCTTGCAGCAAAAACAGACGAGTCAGTGTATTTTTTTATGACTGAATACTCTTAACAAAAGTTCGAGTTTTACTTAATAAATCAAAATTTATCAGTTAAACTCTCGTTTTAACTAGTTTTCTTTTAGCATCAGAGGTGTAGCAAGCTATTTTAGCATTGCTAGGGACAAAGAATAAACCTCAGATATCAGGAAACATTCGCAATATTTAGCCAATTGGTAGGTTCTTTCAATGGAATTTAATGTAAAAAGCGGTAATCCAGAAAAGCAACGCAGTGCCTGTGTGGTGGTGGGTGTATTTGACTCAAGAAAGCTTTCCCAAGCGGGAGAGCAAATAGACGAAGTTAGTGAGGGTTATTTAAGTAACCTATTGCGCCGAGGCGATATGGAAGGGAAATTAGGTCAAGTTCTCTTACTACATAATGTACCTAATACGCTGGCGGATCGAGTTTTGCTGATTGGTTGCGGTAAAGAAAGAGACTTTTCTGATAAGCAATACCATACAGTCATCGCCAAAGCGATTACCACCCTTAATGAAACAGGTTCCATGGATGCTGTCTGTTTTTTAAGCGAGTTAAATGTTAAGGGACGCGATACTCATTGGAAGGTAAGACATGCTATTGAATCTACGCAAGACACGCTTTATGCCTTTGACCAATTTAAGAGTAAATCAGAAGCCGCTCGTCGACCAGTTAAGCGCCTTGTATTTAATGTAACCACACGTAAAGACTTGACCATAGGTGAGCAAGCCATCGCTGAAGGGATTGCGGTTTCATTGGGTGCGCACAAAGCTAGAGACTTAGCCAACTTACCACCTAATATAGCTCACCCCAGCTATTTAGCGGAACAAGCCGAACACTTGGCCGCCGAAACAGACAATGTCAGTTGTGAAGTGCTTGATGAAAAAGAATTAAAAGAAATGGGCATGGGAGCTTTCACTGCAGTCACACAAGGCGCTGAAACCCCAGGCAAGTTAATCATATTAAAGTATCAAGGTGCAGACCAAGAGAAAAAGCCGATCGTTTTAGTGGGTAAAGGTATCACTTTTGATAGTGGTGGTATCTCACTCAAGCCAGGCGAGCGCATGGATGAAATGAAATATGATATGGGTGGTGCGGCTGGCGTGTTTGGTGCATTTGTATCGGTCACCCAACTACAGCTCCCTATTAATTTAATTATGGTGATCGCTGCGGCAGAAAATATGCCGAGTGGTAACGCAGCGAGACCAGGCGATATCGTTAAGACGCTTTCCGGACAAACGGTTGAAATATTAAATACTGATGCTGAAGGTCGATTGGTTCTTTGTGATGCACTTACCTATGTCGAACGCTTTGATCCAGATGTAGTGATTGATGTCGCAACGTTAACGGGCGCTTGTATTGTGGCGTTAGGGGATCAAGCTTCGGGATTAATGAGTAATCACAACCCACTTGCCCATGAACTACTGAATGCAGGTGAACTTTGTGGCGACAGAGCTTGGCGACTACCCTTATGGGATGAGTATCAAGAGCAGTTAGATTCAAACTTTGCAGATATGACCAACCTAGGTGGTCGAGGTGCGGGAACCATTACCGCAGCTTGTTTCTTGTCGCGCTTTGCCAAAAAGTTTAATTGGGCCCATTTAGATGTTGCTGGAACCGCTTGGCGGTCTGGAAAAGCGAAAGGAGCAACAGGTCGACCGGTTCCGCTGCTTACCCAATACATTTTAGGCCGTGCGAGCTCGTAAAAAATAATGACGCAAATAGAATTTTATTCGGTCGACTCTGAAAAAAATCAATTGCCCTATGCACATATAACCGAAGTTATAAAACGAGGTTATCGCAAAGGGCAAAAAGTTTTTGTGCATACAGACAATCGCAAGCTTGCCGAAAAAATTGACGAAATTTTGTGGACTCATGACGCCAAAAGTTTTTTACCTCACCAGCTTGTCGGTGAAGATGAAAAGACTCGCCCACCAATTGAAATTGGCTGCGGTCAGGAACCAACCATTCAGCCAGATATTTTGGTCAATTTATCGAGCGAAGTACCACTTTTTTTTAGTCATTTTCATTGGGTGTTTGAATATGCATTTGGTGATGATGAAAATAAAGAAAAAGCCCGTTCTCGCTTCAAATTTTATCGTGAAAGAGGCTACCCGCTTAATCATCGAAAAATAAGTGCGTGACAACTCGCGATTCGCCGACGAGAAATCGAATAGAATAGCAATTGAGTCAATAAAATTTAATGACAATTGGAAACTTTTGTCACAACTATTTAATGAATTACGCGGAACAATTTTTTATGCTTCCGCCAAAAGTAAGATTAAGAGTTTATTATGGATACAGCTTACAACCCTGAAAATATCGAAAAAAAATGGTATCAAAAATGGGAATCCGATGGTCATTTCAAATCTGGTGGCAAAGGTGATCCGTACTGCATATTGATCCCTCCTCCCAATGTCACGGGTAGTTTACATATGGGCCATGCTTTTCAGCATACCATTATGGATACTCTGACTCGTTTTCATCGAATGGAAGGTGATAATACCTTATGGCAATGCGGAAGTGACCATGCAGGCATTGCGACTCAAATGGTTGTAGAACGACAATTAAACGCTTTGGGAAAAAAGCGGACGGACTTTACACGTGAGGAATTTGTCGACAAGGTTTGGCAATGGAAGGAAACTTCCGGTGGAACTATTTCCGAACAAATGCGCAGGCTTGGCGATTCTCCTGACTGGGATCGTGAAGCGTTTACCATGGACGAGAATTTATCAAAGGCAGTTCAACAAGTTTTCATTCAACTTTATCAAGACAAAACAATCTACCGAGGAAAACGGTTGGTTAACTGGGATCCAAAATTCCAATCCGCTATTTCGGATCTTGAAGTCGAGAGCCATGATGAAAAAGGATTTATGTGGCACTTTAGATATCCGCTTGCCGATGGTGTTAAGACTACCGATGGTAAAGATTATTTAGTGGTCGCAACCACTCGCCCTGAAACCATGCTAGGAGACTCAGCAGTTGCTGTTGACCCCAACGACGAACGCTATCAAAACCTAATTGGAAAGTTCATTGACCTACCATTGGTTAATCGCAGAATTCCAATTATCGCAGATGATTATGTTGATAGAGAATTTGGAACTGGTTGCGTTAAAATCACGCCAGCTCACGACTTTAATGATTATGAAGTTGGTAAGCGACACGACTTACCATTAATTAATATATTGGGCCCAACAGCTAAAATATTGAGTCAAGCAGAAGCTTTTGCATTTAACGGCCAAGCACTCGAGAATTTTGACTGTCGTTTACCGGAAACATTTGCCGACCAAGATCGATTTGATGCGCGCAAATCAATCGTCAACGCATTCGACAATTTAGGGCTTCTAGAAAAAATTGACGACCATCAATTGATGGTCCCTCGCGGCGATCGCAGTAATGTGGTGATTGAGCCACTGCTAACCGACCAATGGTATGTGGCGACTGAAGCTTTAGCAAAACCGGCGATTGAAGTGGTTAAGTCTGGAGAAGTTAAATTTGTCCCTGAAAACTGGGATAAGACTTACTACCATTGGATGGATAATATTCAAGACTGGTGTATTAGTCGGCAACTATGGTGGGGGCATCGTATTCCAGCTTGGTATGATCAAGATGGCAATGTGTTTGTGGGTGAAAGTGAAGCGCAAGTTAGACAGCAAAATAATCTTGCCGATGATATTCAACTTAAGCAAGATGACGATGTCTTAGACACTTGGTTTTCCTCTGCACTTTGGCCGTTTGCGACCATGGGCTGGCCTGAACAAACTCAAGAATTAGAAGATTACTTACCTTCGAGTGTTTTAGTAACCGGTTTCGACATTATCTTCTTTTGGGTTGCTCGAATGATTATGATGACCCTTAAATTTACTGGCAAAGTTCCCTTCAAAGAAATTTATATCACCGGATTAATTCGTGATGAAAATGGCGATAAGATGTCCAAGTCAAAAGGCAATGTTCTAGACCCTATTGATTTGATTGACGGGATAGACCTTGAATCGTTAGTGGCTAAACGAACCACTGGGTTGATGAACCCAAAAGCAGCTTCAAAAATTGAAAAAGCGACGCGTAAACAATTCGCCGAAGGCATTGGCGCTTACGGAACTGATGCTTTACGTATGACCTTTTGTGCTTTGGCATCCACCAGTCGAGACATTAACTTTGATTTAGGTCGGGTTGAAGGCTTCAAAAATTATTGTAATAAGCTCTGGAATGCCGCTCGCTATGTTTTAATGAATACCGAAGGTCATGATTGCGGCGCAACAAGCAGTAGCGATGACATGCAATTAAGTGTCGCTGATCGCTGGATTATTGGGCGCTTTAATCAAACTGTGCAAACCTTTGAGAAACACACCAATGAGTATCGATTTGATTTGGCCACTCAAGCATTGTTCCAATTTAGTAAAAATGATTATTGTGATTGGTATTTAGAATTATCTAAACCGGTGCTCACCAATGAAACTTCAAGTGAAGCTGAAAAGTTAGGTACCAGACATACATTGGTCAATATACTGGAGTCCATGATGAGATTATTGCATCCAATGATCCCATTTATTACTGAAGAGATTTGGCAAAAAGTCAAACCTATGACAGCCGTTTCAGCCGACTCAATTATGATTGCGCCATTTCCAAAGTATGACCAACACTCAGTGGATGAAAAAGTCATCAGCGATCTTACTTGGATCCAAAATATTATTACTGGTGTACGGAATATTCGAGGTGAATTGAATATTTCACCTTCTAGACCCGTGAACGTTTTATTAAAAAATTGGAATCAAGATGACCAACGTTGTTTAGGCGCTTATCAGCGTTTTCTTGCTTCACTAGCCAAGTTAGAAAGTATTCAACTTCTAGAGGCCGACAGTGAAATTCCGGCCTGCTCTACTGCCTTGTTTAACCACTTAGAAATCTTAGTACCGGTGGCAGGGTTAATTGATGTTGATGCGGAGTTAGCACGTTTAGATAAAGAAATTAACAAACTGGAAAACGAGAAGAAGCGCCTAGCCGGAAAACTGGGAAATAAGAAGTTTGTTGATAATGCACCAGAAGCTATCGTTGCTAAAGAAAAAGAAAAACTCGCCGCCGCAGAGTTGGCGCTAGAAAAACTAGCACAACAAAAACATGAATTACAGTCCATGTAATTTTTCGGTAGGAGTTTTTCAACCACTAAAAAAGGCTCACTAAATTAGTGAGCCTTTTTTACTAGTCGGATTAACACTTATTCTTCCATTGTGGGAGACGCTACCCGCATTATTTCTTCAACGGTAGTCTTACCTTCAGCCACTTTTTGTGCACCACTAATCCGTAACAAGGTCATGCCATTTTTTAATGCTTGTTCTCTAATCGGTGCAACTTCACAACCTTGCTTGGTGACGTTTTTAATATTGGGTTCCATTTTTAACAACTCATAAATACCTTGTCGCCCGAGATATCCAGATTGGCGACATTCATCACAACCTTTTGGTTCAAACATTAATTTAGGTACTGGTAGATCGAATCCAACGGTAAGCTGTTGCCACGCATCTTGATTAGGTTCAATGGCATGCTTACAGTGCGGACAGAGTGTTCTAACTAATCGTTGAGCCATCACACCAAGCAGTGTGGCATTGATTAAGTAAGAAGGCACACCAATATCTTGTAATCGAGTAATTGCCGAGGAAGCATCATTAGTATGCAGCGTGGAAATCACTAAGTGACCTGTCAAAGATGCTTGGATCGCAATATCAGCGGTTTCCTTATCTCGAATCTCACCAATCATTATAATGTCAGGATCTTGCCTTAATAAAGAGCGAACGCCACTTGCAAAATCGACATCAATTTCATGATGTACCTGCATTTGATTAAATGCTGGTTCAACCATTTCTATCGGATCTTCAATAGTACAGACGTTAACTTGTGGCGTGGCAAGTAGCTTAAGTGTGGTATAAAGCGTGGTAGTTTTACCTGAACCCGTTGGGCCCGTAAGCAAAACAATTCCAGTCGGCTGATTGGCCATTTCTAACCAGCCTTTTTCGGTTTGTTTGTTCAAGCCCAAGGCATTAAAGTCCCTTAGCAAGACCGTTGGATCAAAAATCCTTGCCACCAACTTTTCACCAAAGGCAGTTGGCATAGTTGACAGACGCAGTTCGATCTCTAGCCCATCGGGTGTTTTAGTTTTAATTCGTCCATCGAGAGGTTTTCGACGCTCCGCGACATCCATTCGACCTAAAATTTTGAATCGAGCAGTCACTGCGGCTGAAATATTTGCTGGTAGTTTATAAACGCTGTGCAAAACGCCATCAATCCGCAACCGAATATTACCGGTTTCTCTACGCGGTTCAATGTGGATATCACTGGCTCTTTGTGCAAACGCATACTGAAGTAACCAATCAACAATTTGCACAACATGTTGGTCGTTGGCATCCAACTCACCCACATTACCCACTTCCAACAGTTGCTCTAAATTAGTGACTTTAACGTCTTGTAAATTCTCGCCTGATGCACCTTTGATGGAGGAGCTTAAAGTGTACAACTCCCTTTGTAACCGCATCACCGTTTCGGGGTTAGCAATCACTGGTTGAATTCGTTTGCGTAATATTTGCTCTAAACCAGCAACCCAGCTATTCACTTCTGGTTCGAGAACCGCCACTGCTACATAGTCGGGGTGAACTTCACAGGCAAGAATATGATGACGCAGTGCAAACGCTTTGGACATCACCGCGGTCACCGCATCGACATCGATCTTTAACGGATCCAAGCGAACATAAGGAAGATTTTGCTGAATGGCAAATTGCTCTGTTAGTATTTCTGCGGTGAGGGTTTTTCCTCTTAACTTCTTTGACTTAATCTCTAATTGAGCCACTTGGTTTATCGGATGACCCACTAGAGTGCGACGCTTTATTTCTTTAGCCGCCTCAATCGCATCTTCCGCAGTAATGAGCTCCGCGTTTTCAAGCTCACGCAAAAATCTTACTGCATCTGTTTTTCGGTTAGTTACCGCGGTCATGGAGGTCCTAAAGAGAATTAAGGCAATAGTTAAAGTGTATATCGTTTCTTTTAAATTTCAAATGCTTAAAGAAACAGATATCAACAAATGTGAGCTAATTATCGAGCCTAAAACCTTCTGCCAGCAAAGCGATGTTGCTTACCAGCTAGATTATTGTGGCTGAAATCTAACTTAGGTTGAGCACCGAGTGGGCGTTTATGGTGGTTTGCATCGCTATTTGAGCGGCCGATTCAGAGCGCAAAGTAACCAGACTTCTGAAATTATCAAACAAATGAAGTGGTGTATTGTAATCCAACTGGCAAGTCACTGGGGGCATATCGGGAGCGTCGGTTTCCAAAACCAAAGAATCTAATGGTAGATTAGCAGCCAGCCGGTGCAATTTAGCTGCACGAGGATAAGTCATCGCGCCTCCAAAACCGAGTTTAAAGCCCATATCATAATATTTTTGAGCTTGATGCTCGCTTCCATTAAAGGCGTGAACAATTCCACCACACTTAAAGTTCATTTGGCTCATGATTTTTAGCATTTCATCGTGCGCTTTACGCACATGCAAGATCACTGGCAACTTGGCTTCTTTAGCAATACTGATTTGCGAAGTGACAAAATGCATTTGCATGCTTCGATTAGTGTGGGCGTTATAAAAATCCAAGCCAATTTCACCAATCGCGGCAATTGGCCCAACCGATAAAGCCATTTCTAAATCATGTAGATGGTTATTAGAATGTTCTTCAACAAACATAGGGTGCAGACCTAGCGCGGTATGGCAAATCGCATGGGTCGCGGTAATCTGTCTAATCCCTCGCCAGCCGTCTCGCTTTACTCCTGGAATTAAAATTCCAGAAATTCCTGCTTCTTCGGCTTTTTGGACCATTTTCTTCAAGTTATCTTTGAATTGAGGAAAATCCAAATGGCAATGGGTATCGAATAGAGTAATTTTATTCGTCATTCAAAACCTTTATCCGTACTTTAATTATTGTTGTCGTCAGGATTATTGATACTCTTTTAGGCCACGAAGGTCTAAATAATGCTGTATTGAACCACCCAAAACAGCTAACAATGCATTAACTCGGCGGGTGTTGAAATTACAAAAGTTATCAGCTAAGTTATTGACTTATAGTTATAATAATAAATTATTCCAAAATAAAATAGTATTATTTTCTCACCACCTTCTAGCGATAGATTATTTCTATAATCTAGCGTTGAAAAATCATTTTCGGGCTAGTGCTCTCTGGTTTGTTTAAACTCTATTTCAGGCCATCGCTCCTGAATTAAGTTCAAATTGACTCTTGTAGGCGCTAAATAAGTTAGGTTATCACCACCATCTAACGACAGGTTGTCCATGGCTTTATTTTTAAACTGTTCTAGCATTTTCGCGTCGTCGCACTCAACCCAACGAGCGGTATTTACGGAAACAGGTTCATAGATACATTCAACTTTATATTCGTTTTTTAAACGATGGGCTACCACATCAAACTGCAAAATACCGACAGCACCAAGGACTAAATCGTTAGAATTAAAGGGACGAAATACTTGCGTTGCACCCTCTTCCGATAACTGGATTAGCCCTTTTAACAAGGCTTTATTTTTTAACGGGTCGGCTAGCCGTACTCGCCTAAACAATTCTGGTGCAAAGTTAGGAATTCCAGTAAATTTAAGCATTTCACCTTCAGTAAATGAATCACCTATTTGAATCGTACCGTGATTGTGTAAACCAATAATGTCTCCAGCGTAGGCATTATCAAGGTTTGAGCGATCACCAGCGAGGAAAGTAACGGCATTGGCAACCTGCACGTCTCGATTCAATCGCACGTGCTTCATCTTCATTCCTTTAGAATATTTACCCGAGCAAATACGCATAAAAGCGATTCTGTCGCGGTGGGCAGGATCCATATTGGCTTGAATTTTAAATATAAACCCGGAAAAGGAATCTTCTTGTGGATCAATTTCTCTAACATCACTATTTCGGCTAAGTGGCGCTGGTGCCCATTCGACGAATCCGTCCAACATTTGAGTTACACCAAAGTTACCCAAGGCTGTTCCAAAATAAACTGGTGTTAACTCGCCTTTTAGAAATGCTTCTAAGTCAAACTCATTGGAGGCACCCTGTACTAGCTCTAATTCTTCTCTTAGGTCTTGCGCTAAATTTCCGATTGCTTCATCAAGTGCTGGGTTATTCAAACCCTCAATGCACTTTTCTTCTTGGATAGTATGTCCTTGCCCAGTGGAATAAAGATAGGTTTTATCTTCTAGCAGGTGATAGACGCCTTTAAATTGCTTCCCCATACCAATCGGCCAGGTAATGGGGGCGCAGCGAATATTTAAAACATCCTCTACTTCATCCATTAGCTCGATCGGATCTTTAATATCGCGATCTAATTTATTCATAAAAGTGACAATAGGGGTATCTCTTAAACGGCATACTTCCATCAGCTTTATGGTTCGTTGTTCAACACCTTTACTACTATCAATTACCATAAGCGCTGAATCAACCGCTGTTAGCGTTCGGTAGGTATCTTCAGAAAAGTCCTCATGTCCCGGAGTATCCAGTAGATTGACAATCCGCTCGTTATACGGGAACTGCATTACGGAAGTCGTTACAGAAATTCCACGTTCCTTCTCCATTTCCATCCAATCAGAAGTTGCGTGTTTACCAGACTTTTTACCCTTTACCGTCCCCGCCTCTTGTATTTTCTTTCCAAGCAGTAATAATTTCTCGGTAATTGTGGTCTTTCCCGCATCAGGGTGAGAGATGATGGCAAAGGTTCTGCGCTTATTTACTTCAGTCGACACGGTATATCCTAGAACAATGATTAGTTAGTTTGATTGGTTATTCTCAGATAATTGCTGTAGCAAATACCAATCATTAATGTTAGCAGGTTCGCTGCTGGTTTAATTTGAGCGCGCAATTATCCCCAATTCGCACAGACAACTCAATCAAAACTACTTCTATCGAATGTTCATTGAGTTAGCTTTAATTCCATAACCAGTCCGTTTTCCTTGCCTTGCTTGGTTTGATAGTAATTATTCCGCAGGCCAATTTTGCCAAAGCCAAGCCCCGAATAGAGTTTTATGGCTCTTTGATTAGACTCCCTCACCTCTAAAAAAACCACCGAACAGTTTCTAGTTTTAGCCGAGTCGATAAGGTGTAACATCCAACGACTTCCTAGTCCTTGGGATTGAAATTTTGGGATAACACAAACATTGTGTAAGTGCGCCTCATCCAAAACCCACTGGACAATCATGTGGCCGATGATCAGTCCTTCAGATTCCATCACATAGAAACTATATCCGTCTGCAAAACAAGCTTCGATACTGGCCTTTGACCAAGGAATATCATAACTGCTTTGCTCATTATTCAAGATGCTTTCTAAGTTAGTGATAGAAGCGAGCTTAATGAAAACGTTTTTTAGTACAGGACTCACGTTAAGTTAATGATCGCTTGCAAGAAACTCACTCGCCAAAGCAATATCTTCAAAAGCGAGTCGTTTTAATGAGGGATTTGAAATTAAAGAAAAGGGGTGATAACTAACCAATACCTTTGTTCCGTCTTCTAACTGATGTATTTGACCTCGGCAAGTTGCTACTTCCATTGACTCACCTAATAAGTGACTGACTGTCTCGTCGCCCAAAATTAGCATCAGTTGCGGTTGGTTGTTAGCAACGGCTTGGGAAAGTGGAATACAATCTTCACTCAATCCTGCTGCTGAAAGATGTGCCAATTGGATCTGTACTTCAGTGTTAGAATTATCGCAAAAATGATTAAGGGTATTAATATAATCCATCATAAATTGGCTCGGCGAACTAATTCTTGCAAAGCTATTGGCTGGCTGATCCACTTGATGCCGGCAGACAATCATAAGTGATTTGGCGTTCTCTTCAGATAACACCCTGTTGCTCCAGCTTACTTGTTTAAGAAAGTGGCTGTTTTTATTTTTATCTTTAATGGGATCGTTGTTAGACTCAATCACGTCTGAGTGACCAGCAGCTTGGTTAGTTTCTGGTTGAGATAATTCAGATTGAGACAATTCTGGTTGAGATTCTTCGGTGGAAACTATCGCTTGCTCTCTGCTGGTATCAAGTTGAGCCGATTCCTTTTCATTTGTTTCCGCCTGAGCAGTTTTAGTATGCCTTAGGCTGTTTGCGCTCACCGCATCTTCAGCAGCATCGGACTGATGAGCTACACCAGCGCTATGTTCAGAACTTGGCGTTTCTTTAATCTCATTCTCAGGCTCTAGGTCATCACCGACAGTTTCTGCTAGGGGAATCCATTGCTCAATTTGCATCGCCGCTAAATAAGCTTGTCTTGCTTGCTCATCAAGAGATTGATTTAACTCTACGGGCTGACTCATAAACGAGCTCCACAATACTTGCAAAAATCGGCATCAACATCATGCCCATCTTCACTGCAGTTCAAACAAGCAGCACTACTGACTTCATTCTTTACAGCACGAGCCAGTTCCGCACTATAAATCCCTGTAGGCACAGCGATAATGGCATAGCCCAATATCATCACGGTTGCCGCAATCATTTGACCAATTTGCGTTTGCGGTACCATATCGCCATAACCAACGGTTGTTAACGTGACGATTGCCCAATAAACTGATTTTGGAATGCTGGTAAACCCATTATCGGCCCCTTCAATCAGGTACATTACTGAGCCAAACACTACGACAAAGATGAAAATAGAATACAAGAAAATAGTAATTTTTTTTCGACTCGCATGCAAAGCGACCATTAAAGTATTGGCTTCCCCTATATATTCCGCCAATTTAAACACTCGAAATATTCTAAGAACTCTTAACACGCGAACGACCAAAAATGTTTCCGCTCCGACATAATACAATGCTATAAAACTTGGCAATATAGAGACTAAATCAACAATCCCCAAGATACTGACTGCATACAACCTTGGGTTTCTAACACTGATCAGCCTTAAAATATATTCAATCGCAAATAGTATGGTAAAGGTCCATTCCACAATATCTAGTAGAGTGCCATACTCGGCGCGAATGGCCTCGACACTTTCTAACATTACCGCAAGGACACTAATGGTGATTGCAGCGATCAGGAAAACATCGAAACGTTTACCGGCAGGTGTGTCTGCCTCAAAGATAATTTCGTGGATTTTCTCTCGCCAGGGTGCCAGAGGTTCGCCTTGACTATACTTTTTTAGTTTCTTGGGCATACCAAATGACTTCTCTGTGAGTAATTTGCCGTTGTGAGACAAAAAACCAGTTCATATAACTAAGTTCGATTAAGTTTAAATGCGGCAACCAATACCGCAAATAGCATTTTATCGAATTTTAAAGCAAAAAAGCCCACAAGTATAAGTTGTGGGCTCATTCTAGCGATAAAAAAATACTTTTAAATCGGTTGTTATCCAGATATTGCTCTAATTCTAATCTCAACTCGTCGATTTTGAGCTCGACCTTCTGCATTTTGATTACTCGCAACCGGTCGCATTGGGCCCTTACCAAAGTGTATAATTCTTTGTTTTGCGATGCCCTTTCCTGTTAAATAATTGGAAACCGATTTGGCGCGTTGTTCTGAAAGCTCTAGGTTATAGCTCATAGAGCCTACTGAGTCAGTATGACCTTCAATCTCAATCGCTGTCTCTTTGTAATTGCCCAACACCTTAGCGACCGAATCTAATATAGGGTAAAAATCTTGCTGAATATCCGACTTGGCAGTCGCAAAGGTAATATTTCCAGGCATTATTAAGTTAATGTTATCACCATCTCTTTGCACGCTAACACCAGTGTCAGCCAAAGATTTTCTTAGCTCTTCTTCTTGAGAATCCATATAGGCACCGATACCTGCGCCAATAACGCCACAGCCAAGAGCAGCGTTTCTGGCGTGTTGACTATTTTCTCGAGCTCCTATCGCCCCACATACAAGCGCACCAATTGCAGCCCCTTTAACCGTATTGCTGGTTTTGGTCTCACCGGTATTGGGATCAACTGTTTGACATGCGGTTAAACTAACTGATGAACTCAGAATGATTGCTTTTAAAAATTTGTTTTTTGAAAATAGATTAGTCATAAACTACCTGTGATTGTATTTAGTGGAACTCACCAATAAGAATAATCAACTTTAATGAATAAAGGCTGAACTTCAATCGAGAGAGCGTGATGTTGCCAAACTAATTGGATGACATCAAGCAATTATCCTCGATTGGTCAAATCATTCGCTCAACCCATTTATAACCATGCTAAAAACAAAACAGCCCGAAAATGACCTGAGTCAAATTCGGGCTGTTCATGGATTGACCGACTAGGCCGCTTTGTCGCTTTTAGCTTTTACCGTTTTAGCCTTCTTACCTTTTATATATTCCTTAGAATATTCATCGACTTGAATCGCATCCAACCTAAGAGTTTCAGCCTCCAGATACAATGCTCCTTCATCATGGTTAATAACTTTTGCCGCAATAGCAGAGTCCACCACTTGTTGAACTGACTCAGAATTTTCAATTAAGTTTTCTTTGAAGGCCTTACGCAGCTTTTTGGCCACAGGCACGGCTTCTAATACTCGCTTAAAAGCATGTTCGATACGCCCAATAGGCTGAGTATTATCACCAATATAAATATTTTTAGTGACTCTGTCTCGAAGCTCGTTATCCGAAACCATCGCTTGCACTACTCTGTGGTCTAGTTTGTCACTTGGTTTCTTGTAGGCCAGACCGTAGGGAAAGATAATTCTTTTTAAAACTTTACCCAACCACTTAGGTTTGAAATTCTCAAAAAATTCTACCAATGCCGTTTGCATTAGATAAAGGTTTCTTTCAATGGTCCAACGAACATATACCAAGTCTGCGCCTTGTTGACCGTTATCTTGATAATACTTAAGAACGGTTGAAGAAAGATAAAGATAACTCAGCACATCACCTAATCTGGCCGATAGTCTTTCCTTTCTTTTCAGCTCGCCACCGAGAATCGCCATCGACAAATCAGAAACCAGGGCTAACGCCGAACTCATTCTTGTTAACTGTTGATAATAATGACCGGTTTCGCCATCAACCGGTTTGGAAGCGATTTTACCAGCAGTCAAACCTAAACTAATGGTTCTAATAAAATTACTAACACCATAGCCGATATGACGAAATAATAAAGAATCAAACTCGTCAAGACCTTGCTCTTCGTTTGGATTAGAAGCGGCTTGCATTTCACGATAAACAAATGGATGACATCGAACTGCACCTTGCCCAAAAATCATTAGGTTTCGAGTCAATATGTTCGCGCCCTCAACAGTAATGCTAACCGGAGAACCCATAAACCCATTGGCAAGATAATTTCGCTCACCCTGAATTACCCCTCTACCGCCATGAATATCCATGGCATCATTGATTAAACTGCGCGCAGATTCGGTCATATGATATTTTGCGATCGCTGTAATCACCGATGGTTTGTAACCTGCGTCAACTGCGCCAGCGGTTGTTATTCTAGCGGCCTCCAATTGATAAGTAGCACCAGCAATTCTCGCTAGCGCTTCTTCTACGCCTTCAAACTTGGCAATTTCAGTTTTGAACTGTTGACGTAAAATGGAATAAGCGCCAGTAGACCGATAGGCAACCTTAGCGGCGGCAGTCGCTCCCGATGGAAGAGAGATTCCTCGTCCCGCTGATAAGCATTCAACTAACATTTTCCAACCTTTACCCGCAAAATCTTGACCGCCTACAATCCAATCCATAGGTATAAAGACATCTTCACCACGTGTCGGTCCATTCATAAAGGGTGAACCCACTGGATAATGTCGATTACCAATTTCTACGCCTGGGTGATTAGTGGGAATAAGCGCTACGGTAATCCCGATATCTTCTGTCTCACCGATTAATCCTTCGGGATCGTATAGTTTAAATGCTAGACCAAGCACCGTCGCAACCGGCGCCAGTGTGATATAGCGCTTATCCCAGTTTAAACGGATCCCTAATACTTGTTTACCCTCATATTCGCCTTTACACACAATACCGGTATCCGGCATGGCTCCAGCATCGGAGCCGGCTTTGGGCCCTGTTAGTGCAAAACAGGGAACTTCTTGACCTTTGGCTAATCGAGGCAAATAGTGATTTTTCTGCTCTTCAGTACCATAGTGGAGCAATAACTCAGAAGGCCCTAATGAATTAGGAACCATTGTAGAAACCCCTAGAGCACCGGAACGAGAGGCTAGCTTGGTAACAATACTTGAGTGACCATAAGCCGAAAAACCTTTACCACCATATTCCTTAGGAATAATCAGCCCCAAGAATCCTTCTTTCTTTAGATAGTCCCAAGCTTTTTTGGGAAGATCCTGATCTTTAAAGCTGATGTCCCAATCACTCACCATTTCACAGACTGTTTCAACTTGATTATCAATAAAGTCTTGTTCTTCTGCGGTTAACTTAGGCGGTGCTGCTTTTAACATTGAATTCCAATCAGGGTCTCCCTTAAAGAGTTCCCCATCCCACCAAACATCGCCAGCATCTAAGGCTTCTTTTTCGGTTTGATTCATGGGAGGCAACACACTTTTAAAGAATTTATAGACTGGTCGAGTAATCTTGTCTTTACGCAAGTCGTCTGCAAAAAATAGCACCGCGACCGGCGCGAATAACAGCCAAGGAATAATTAAAAACTCACTGGTAATTGTCATCATTACCAGCGCCGCACCTGCCGCTGCTAGAGCGGTTCCCATACGCGCTCTAAAATAGGCACTTGCCCAAAGCACACTCAGTAAAATAAATATTTGAAATAATAAAATCATGATGAAACATCTCCTGCAGAAAGAGTCATACCAATATTCTGAACATTATCGTTTTGAACTAAAGGCGTATTACTTGAATCGTAAGAAAAGGCAGCCGACATAAAAGGAACCAGTTGGCTAATAATTTCCTCGATAGAAATCTTTTGTTGAAAGTCGCTTTCAGAAATTTCTTGCAATGCTTTGTGACCGGCTAAGGTGAAGATAAAAGAACCCAACATAAAATGAAGTCGCCAAAACATTTCCTGTTTATGTAGGTGTGGGCTGGTTTGGTGTAATAAAAAGGTAAATTGATTCAGTACCTCTGAATACCTTTCCAAAGCGAAACGCCTAATATGGCCTTGCGTCTCGGCGTATGCCCTACCCAACAAATTCATAAAAACCCCAGCGCCATGGGGTCTTAAGTCTTCTAATTTCGAAATCGGTTTAATCAAAGTACTTAGGACATCTAAAACCGTTAGCTCGTTGCCACTGGTGGATATACGTTGCATCTCTGTCGAGAGATCAGTTGTAAACTTTTCCATGAAGCGTTCAAATACCGCTTGGATAAGTGTTTTTTTGCTTCCGAAGTGATAATTGACTGACGCTAGATTAACATCGGCCTTTGCGGTAATCATTCTCAAACTGGTTTCTGAAAACCCATGATCCGCAAATAACCGTTCAGCAGCATCTAGAATTTTGTCTTTTGTAGTACTCAACGACGACCTCTAACGAGCTAATTCAAACAACTGTTTGAAACATACGTTCTAAACGCTAAAAAGTCAAGTTTTCCAGCACAACTCAAGATACTAGTCTAAGTTTGCAAGTGGTTAACTTAAAATCCGCAAACCAAGCTTTATTGGCAATCAGTCAACCATTCATCCTAGCTAGTCCTCAAAGCACTAGCGAGTTAATTAAAATTGCGTTTTCTGAACTAAAAAGATCATTTTTACGAATATTAGTTTGAATGGCGAAAACTGCTAAGTTTTAGCTAATCTTTTAACCAATAACATACTTTGTTACAAAGCGATCACATCTTGAAAGGTGTTTTAGTCATATAATACACCATATCAAGCACGAGTTTACTGGCTTAACTTATTAAGTCTTGTTACTCAACCGATTTGGCACAAAATCTGCTAAGTTAATGATAACCAAAATTTTATTGAATTAATTAAACTGTTACTTAAGTCGCAAGGAACATAAAATGAATACTTCTACTAAATCTTGTATCACTAGTAAATCTTCAAATGAGAGTAAGCTGAGTCATCTGTTACTCGCTTTCATGCTAAGTACTTCATTTCTAGTCAGTGGCTGCAGTGATTCTGGAGCTACCGACGATTCTAAAAGCGACCAGCAAGCGCAATCAGAAGAAAATAAGAAAGATGAAAAGCCGCCTGTACCAGTTGAAGCAGTTGCGGTTGCGCGAGGCGATATCCAACAAACTTACCGAACTATAACCACCCTAGAAGCTGAACAAGAAGTTTTAGTTGTTTCTCGTTCAGCAGGAATTCTACAAGATATTGCGGTTGAAGAAGGTGACCGAGTATCAAAGGGACAAATCCTAGCGCAGTTAGATGTGGAACAGCTATCGTTAGAAGTGGCTCAATTAAAGGCGACCCTGCAAAAGCTTGAAAAGGAATTAAAACGTCAAAAGTCTTTATACAGCAGAAAGCTTGGAAGTAGTGACGCTCTTGACCGAGCACAATTTGAATACGAGTCACAGTTAGCACAGTACAAACTTTCACAATTAAAGTTAAATTACGCGAGTATTAAAGCCCCCATCGATGGGGTGATTGTGGAACGCATGGCAAAGCCAGGAAATTTTATTTCCAATAATCAACAGTTGTTTAAAATCGTCAACCCTTCTTCGCTTAAAGCGGTGCTTCATTTACCCGAAAAAGAATTGGTTAACGTGAAAAAAAATCAGTTAGTCTTGCTGGCTATCGATGCTCTAAATAATAAAGTTGTTGAAGGTAAGATAGAACGGATTAGGCCTGCTATAGATACAACGACAGGTACGTTTAAAGTTGTTGCATCATTAAACAACAACGACAATCAGTTGCAATCGGGTATGTTTGGCAAAGTAGAGGTTGTTTTTGATACCCACCCAAACACACTTTTATTGCAACAACAAGCGGTAATCACTCAAGATAATCGCTCACATGTATTTGTTGTTAAAGATGAAAAAGCAATTCAAACTCCAGTCAAAATAGGTTTCAAACAAAACGGCATACTTGAAATTGTCGAAGGGCTTTCTGAATCCGATCAGGTAATAACAACGGGGCAACAAATACTAAAACATGAATCTAAAATAGAAGTTGTAACCCTTGATGGTGTCGAAGTCAAAACCCCAGTTCCAGCGCCGACGGAAGAAAATACTTCGTCGAGCTCTAGGGTCGCAACTAATTAATCCTTAAATTGTATAGCAAGTACGCTAATTTAAGTCGCTAGCCTAATTTATAACAATGAAAATAATAATGTCACTACAAGATTGAATAATAGTCTTCTTGTAGTCGCAGCTATCCAACCAAAAAGGAAATACCATGAACCTAATTGCGACAGCGATTCGCCGTCCGGTGACAGTCTCTATGCTGACATTAGCGGCGTTAGTATTTGGTTTTGTTTTAGTTAACAAGCTTGGTTTTAACCTGCTACCAGAACTATCTTACCCCACCCTGACGGTGCGCACAGACTTTCCAGGGTCAGCTCCGGCTGAAGTAGAAAATTTAATCACTCGGCCTCTCGAAGGAGCACTAGGTACGATTAAAGGACTTCGCCAGGTTCGGTCCGTATCTAAGGCGGGTCGTTCTGATATCTACCTAGAGTTTTTTTGGGGAACTGACGTCGATATTGCTAGTTTAGATGTTCGAGAGAAAATGGACCAAGTACAACTTCCCCTCGAAGTAAAGTCCCCTTCTCTGCTTAGATTTAATCCCAACAATGAACCAATTATTAGAATGAGCTTAAGTCAAATGGCACAGGACGGTGAAGACCCTGAATTGGCTTTGGCGAAACTTCGGCGACATGCCGAGCTAAAACTAACTCGGCGTTTAGTCACTATAGATGGTGTCGCTGCAGCCAAAGCTTCTGGTGGTTTAGAAGACGAAATTCAAATCCAATTAAATCAAGCCTACCTAGCGAAACTGA
Source organism: Kangiellaceae bacterium (assembly GCA_965230505.1). Taxonomy (GTDB): domain Bacteria; phylum Pseudomonadota; class Gammaproteobacteria; order Enterobacterales; family Kangiellaceae. The sequence goes on from OZ246006.1 coordinate 253,537, forward strand.
ATTTGACTGTTGCTGATATTGCACAAAAACTTAAGACCCAAAATGTCAATATAAGCGGAGGCCAAATTCGTAGTGGTCAACGCCAATTATTGGTTCGAACATTTAATGAATTTCAATCAATTGAAGACTTTTCAAACACAATAATTTTAACTCAAGATCAAAAAATAATCCGTCTAAAAGACATCGCAAAAGTCGCTTTTACTCACAAAGATCCGACAGCCATTATTCGACACAATGGAAAGCAATCGGTTGAGCTATCTATTTACAAAGAGGGCGATTCTAATACCGTAAAAGTTTCTGAAGCCGTGCAAGCACAGTTAGAGCGTTTACAAAAAGAATTGCCAGAAACAATGTCACTGTCAGTGCAAACTGATGCCGCCAAGTTTATTAATCAAGCTATATCCGAACTAATTGAATCTGCAATTTATGGTGGCATATTAGCAATGGTTATTATTTACTTTTTCCTAGGACAATTTAGGCCTACCCTAATTATTTCGGCAACCATCCCACTATCAGTCATCATCACTTTTAATTTGATGTACTCAGCCGAAGTTGACATGAATATAATGTCACTCGGTGGTCTCGCCCTCGCTGTCGGCATGCTAGTCGATAATGCTATCGTTGTACTGGAAAATATAGCCAAGAAAAGAGAACAAGGACTAACAATTGAAGAGGCCGCACTGGCTGGTAGTCAAGAAGTTTCTGGTGCAATTACCGCCTCGACACTTACGACCATCGCGGTTTTTTTACCATTAATATTTGTTGACGGAATTGCCGGACAACTTTTCAAGGACCAAGCTTTAACCATTACATTTTCGTTGGTTGTTTCATTGGGAGTCGCCTTAACTTTAATTCCTATGCTAGCGTCAAGAAGAATAAAGAAACGAACAACCGACTCTCTCGAACGCAATGCACGATCGAAAACAGGTCGAACTTTTTTATTTATCCCTGAAGTGCTTTTTGTATTACTACCTTCGTTGATCATATCAATCGTCAAAGGAATTGTTGCAGTGTTGGCAAAAGTACTCGGTTGGGTATTTATTCCTACTCGTCGAGGTTTTGAAAAAGTCTTTTTATGGATTAGTAAGCAATACCATCGACTACTTGAGGGGTCTATCAACAACAAAGGGCTCACAATTGTTACATCCGTGTTTTTGCTTGCCCTTAGTATCACTGCGATCAACTCAATACCCAAAGTAGTCCTGCCCGAGATGGCTCAGGGCGAACTAAAAGTAACTGTCGAGTACGCACCAGGAACAGCAATTCAGTTAGCCGATACTAAGGTGATTGCTCTTTCTAAAAGCTTATTGGCTGTAGATGGTGTCGCTGAAGTGTTTTCGACTGCAGGTTCTGGAAACAAACTAACCGCCAACCCCGAACAAGAAGGTGAAAATAGAGCCGAATTCACTTTAATTCTAGAAAAAGGGACTTCACGAGAGCGTGAAGACCAATTATTAATCCAGATTAGAGAGCTTTTACAGCTTGAAAGCTCTGGAATCGAATCTAAAGTGGAACGACCGAAACTATTCAGTTTTTCTACCCCGATCAGTATTGAACTGTATGGCTACGACCTAGAGACGCTAAAAAGAGAATCGGAAAAAATTGTAAAGCTCGTTCAAGCTTCCGACAGGTTTGTCGATGTTCATAGTAATATGAGAAAAGGCTACCCAGAAGTTCAGATTTCTTTTGACCACGAAAAACTTGCCCAGCTCAAAATTTCAATGGAGCAAGCAAACAACAGCATTGTTAATGCAATAAGAGGCAACAAAGCCACTCGCTATCGACTAAAAGAACAACAAATTGATGTGTTAGTCAGATTAGAAGAAGCATCAAGAGACGAGGTGAATGATATCGCAGACTTGATCATAAACCCGAACTCAGAGCGACCTGTTAACCTTTCATCGGTTGCAAAGCTTAATTTAATTCAGGGACCCAGTGAAATCTCTCGAATCGACCAACAGCGAGTTATTATTGTAGAAGGCCAAATAAAATACGGTAGTTTATCGGATGCGATTACTGAAGTGGAATCCTTGATAAAAGATGTTCGCATGCCCTTTGGTACCAATCTTTTAGTCGGAGGTCAAAGTGAAGAAATGGATAGGAGTTTTAACTCCTTACTAATGGCGCTTGCCCTTGCAGTATTTCTAGTTTACTTAGTGATGGCTTCACAATTTGAATCTTTGCTGCACCCGTTTATTATATTGTTTAGTATTCCTTTAGCGTTAGTTGGCGCTATTGCAGCACTGGTGATCACTAGCACCGAACTGAGTGTAGTGGTTTTCCTAGGACTAATCATGCTAGCCGGTATTGTGGTCAATAACGCGATCGTTCTGATCGATCGAATCAACCAACTGCGAGAGCAAGGTTTAGAGAAGATAGCAGCCATTAAAGATGCTGCTCAATCCAGATTAAGACCAATTTTAATGACCACCATGACAACTACTCTGGGAATGCTTCCATTGGCTTTGGGAATTAGTGAAGGGACTGAAATTCGTGCACCTATGGCGATTACGGTAATTGGTGGCCTCCTCGCCTCAACTTTATTAACCTTAATTGTTATACCGGTCATGTATCTTTTAGTTGACCGAAAGGATTTTACTCGTAAAGTTGAATTTAAGGTGGAGGGTTAATCCATGTGGTTTACAAAACTAGCTCTTCGAAGACCGGTCACTATCTCAATGATATTTGTCTGCGCTGTAGCGTTGGGTATTTCTGCAAGTCGATTATTACCGCTTGAATTTTTTCCAACCGTTCAGTTTCCCGGCATATTTGTTCAAGCCAGTTATCCGGGCTCTTCGCCTGAAGAAATTGAAAAGAACCTGACAAGACCCATTGAAGAATCGCTAGCCACCATGGGTGGAATCGATTTTATGCAATCAACTAGCAGTGAAAATAGCGCACAAGTTTTCATGCTTTTTGACTGGGGTGACAACGCAAAACTTAAAGGTGTTCAGGCGAGAGAAAAGATTGATAATATTCGAGACCAACTCCCGCAAGACTTGAGACGCGTATTAATTTTTACCGGCTCTACCAATGATCAACCTATAATCCAAGCTAGGCTATCATCTAAAACAGATTTGTCTGATTCTTACCAAGTTTTGAACCGAGTTTTAAAACAACGACTAGAAAGAATCCCAGGAGTTAGCAGTGTTGAAATCCATGGTGTTGCCGCTAAGACATTTCAAATTCAGTTAATACCCGAGAGAATCGCGGCCTACCACATTGAAACAAACAGTTTATTCGCTAAATTACAGCAAGCTAACGCATTAATTGCGGCTGGCGATGTTAAGTCAAAGGACAATAATTTTCGAATTTCAATTAATGAACAGTTTAAAAGTATTGATGATATTGCTAACTTCGTGATCAATGATCGCGGTTTAAAACTTTCGGATATTGCCGATGTCGTTTACGCAAAAGATGATATCGATGTGGGCCGGCATCTAAATCGCGAATATGCAGTCGGAATTAATGTCACTCGAGAAGCCGGCTCAAACTTAGTTGAGACTGCAGACAATGTGGTTAAAGCCATGAAAGAAATAGAGGATTTACCTGACTTTGAAGGCATTGATTTATTTGTAATGGACAATTTAGGCGATGGAGTCACTCAATCTCTCTCAGATATCGCATGGTCTGGTTTAATAGGCTTCCTATTATCGACTTTGGTCTTATTCGCATTCTTACGTGACATAAAGCTAACCTTGATTGTGTCTTTAGCAGTACCTTTTTCATTAACCATCACTTTGGCGGCCATGTACCTTCTAGGAATGAGCCTTAATGTACTATCTATGATGGGATTAATGCTAGCGATTGGGATGTTGGTTGATAACGCCGTGGTGGTCTCCGAAAGTATTTTTACTCAACGAGAAAAACATCCTGAAAGTCCGTTGGATGCAGTGCTAATGGGGGTTAAAAATGTTGGTACGCCTGTTATCGCTGGAACCATAACCACTGCAATCGTTTTCCTCCCTAATATTATTGGCGAACGTGTAGGAATTACTATCTTTTTAAGCCACGTCGCCCTAACCATTGTAATCTCGCTGCTGGCGTCTCTATTTATCGCGACGACGATTATTCCACTAATGTTAAGCCGAATGAAGTACACCGCCGGTGAAAAAAAATTGGCTGAGGAACATTTAACTCCAATAGAACAACATGGTCGCTATAGCCGTTTTTTGACTTGGCTTATGAAGCGCCCAGCGATTGCTACTATTATTTCATTATCGCTCATTTTCTCTGTGGCAATTCCAATGGGTTTTGTAGAAATGCAGCAAGGCGGTAATGACGGCAATGGTTCTATTCGACTGCAATATAATATTAATGGAAATTACGAACTCGAACGAGTTGAGCAATCTGTGACTCGAATTGAAAACTTTTTATATGAAAATAAAGAAAAGCTGGATATCGAAAATGTCTATTCTTACTACACAAGAAACGATGCAGGCTCGACCTTACTACTAGTACCCGATGACGAGAGAACCATTACCGATGAAGAAATCAGAAAATACTTGGAAGACAATCTGCCAGTCATAGCAATCGGAAAACCTGGATTTCAGCGATCAACCAGCGATCAAACGAATTTTAGTATTGTTTTAAGAGGAGAAGATACTGGGACACTACTTGAACTGTCCGAAAATATTGCGCCGATACTGCAAGGAATAGAAGGAGTTGCGAATGTGTTACCGGATAGCCAACAAGGCAATCAAGAGGTAAGAATTAAGCTTAATTCTAAGCGGCTGCATCAATTGGGACTATCGCCTCAGGATGTGGGTCAAACGGTTAGTATAGGATTGCGCAAGCAACAACTAAAAACCTTTAGGGGTGATTATGGAGAAACTGACATCACGCTTACGTTTAGTGGTCAAAACAAAATGACCATGAGCGATTTAACTGCAATTCCTATCGAGTTACCAAATGGAGAGCAAACACGATTGGATACTTTAGCCGAATTCGAAGTCATGCACTCGCTACCAAGTATTCAACGGATTAATCGACGTACAGGTGTGAGCTTACAAATCGAATATAGCGAAGATGATATTAGCGCAGAAAAGTTAAGAGAGGCAACCTCTAAACTGATGCAACAAATTGCCTTGCCCGATGGTTATAGCTGGAGTTTTGGGCGGGGCGTCAACTTCAGCACTCGCGACCAAGAAATTATGCTCGTTAACATGCAGCTAGCACTATTAATGATCTTTGTCGTAATGGCCGCATTATTCGAATCATTAATGTTTCCATTCGCGGTAATTACGTCAGTTGTATATGCATTTGCCGGAGTCTATTGGTACTTCTTTTTAACCGGAACCGACATGTCGGTAATGGCAATGATTGGAATCTTGGTATTAATGGGGGTCGTTGTTAATAATGGTATAGTTCTCATTGATCGGATTAATTATTATCGGGCAGAAGGTATGCACAAGCGAGATGCGATTCTGCATGCAGCCAATGACCGGATTAGGCCGATTTTAATGACCGTACTAACCACTATTTTAGGACTTCTTCCCTTAAGTATGGGAGATGCCAGAATCGGTGGTGGTGGCCCTCCCTATTTCCCAATGGCAAGAGCCGTTATAGGTGGGCTTGCCTACTCCACAATTGCAACCTTAATTTGTCTACCAGTCATTTATTTGTTCTTAGACTACGTGCGAGAATTTTATGGCCGGCTTTGGAATGCAATCGGTAAAAAGGGTAGCCGGTGGGGGTTTGCTAACGCTAGACTTTACTCTCAGATTCAAGACAAGTGATTTTCATGCTCGCTTTTTAAAACAGCCATTAAAGAGCGAGCTTTTAAAACTAATTTTAGCCCCCCCTTCTAAGAATTTATTGCTTGCTGGCTTTTTCCTTTTTTAAAGCCTGTTGAATGGCAGCCATTGTCTTTTTAGAAATATTCTTATTTTGATACTCATCTACAATCACATCTTCAACTCGGTCAACCACAGAATCTATAGTCGAAATATTCTTTTCATGTTGCTCAAAGAGGTTTATTTTACGTTCTGTACTGCGACCAAAAGCCATCAACTTTTCGAAGTGACTTTCTGGGCCATGCTTTTTCTCAATAAAATCAATTATCGTACAAATGATTGAAACTGGACTTAACAAAATATCTCTTAATGCGTCTACCGCCAGTTTTAATTGGAAAACCAAAAGACGCCTTAACGAGTGAGATTTTATCGAGGATTCTGCAGCTGAACTTGGTGCAGCTCTCTGCCCTTCTACTGGCTTTGGTGGGCCAGGTGAGTCACTTTGAGGATTTTGCATTTTGAGGTCACTGGATTGAGTTTGTCTAGCAACAATTTATCATTGAGGAATAGCAAAATGCAAATATTGTTAGAGTGGCAATATTCCCTTTTAACAGCCCAATTTACAAAGATGGTATAAGCGATTGTTCGACCATTTTTAAAATCTTATTAGAAGACTTGGTTTGTTGCGCTTGCAAAATTAACTCTTTCGAAAGCTGTGGTGCCAAAGATTCTATAAACGAAAATATAAACTCTCTGAAATACAAATTTCTTTCAAAAACGACATTCACCAAAGATTTAGGAACTAAGTGTTCTATGGGAAGCCTAATTAGGTCTGAATCTAAATCTTCTTCATACGCCATATTAGCAATTATACCCACTCCGAGTCCCATACGGACATAGGACTTTATCACTTCGCAATCAGTTGCAGAAAAGACTATTTCAGGGGTAAATCCATTCTCTTTAAAAACACTAGCAACTCGATTCATTTTTCCGCCGGAGCTGGTATGAGTAAGTAATGGAAATTGAGCCAATATATCAAAGCTGATTTCATCCACTTTAGTCAAAGGATGATTCTTAGGAACGATGATACAACGACTCCAATAAAAACATGGAAGCTGAATCTTATCATCAAAATTTTCTTCGCCATCATGAACCAAGGCAAAATCTAGTTTGCCATCATCAAGCTCTTTGTTGGTGTCGACTAAACCACCCTGATAAATGTGCATAGCCACTTTTTTGTATTTATGTCGATATTCCTCAACAATTTGCGGCAGAAAGTATCGAGAAAAAGTATGAGTAGAAGCAAAATTGAGCCTCCCCTCTTTCTGGTTCACATGGCTAGCCGCGATATCTTGGATAGTTCTGACTTGCTTTAAAATATTCTCCGCTATGGGTAAAATTTCCCTTCCAGCTGGCGTTATATTAGTAAGGTGCTTTCCACTTCTAACAAATATCTCAACGCCGAGTTCGTCCTCAAGCAGCCTAATTTGCTTACTGATTCCAGGCTGAGAAGTAAACAGCGATTCAGCTGTTGCAGAGACATTAAGATGATTCCTGGCTACTTCGAATATGTATTTAATCTGCTGGAGCTTCATTAACCTTCCATACATAAAAGCTCGCCAATTTACGGCTAAACCAATAGCAAATAGATGGCGATGATGCTTAATTAATTGAGCAAATAAGATATTTGATACAACAAAGGATTATAAAAAATCCTATTTCCAATACCATTAAGCATAGCCCGAATTTCCCAATACACAAGAAAACAAAGGTCGAAGGCACTCTTTTTCAATCAAAAATTGAGCAATTCATAAGAAAAAGTCTTAATTTTCCAAACAACAGCACAAAAATTAAGACTTGTTAGCAATTCCGCTAGGAACATGTCCGGTCGCCACATGCTGAACCGCGGCGTCGCAATGGAAGGATTGATCATCAAAAAAGACGTCAGCTTCAAAAGAGCGTAGAAATTTGGCTTTTTCCATTCCACCTAAAAATAAAGCTTCATCGATTCTAATATCCCAATCTCGCAGAGTTTTGATCACTCGCTCATGAGCCGGAGCAGAACGAGCAGTGACTAATGCAGTGCGGATTGGGCATTTCTGTCCCACATATTCGCTTTGCAACCGGTGAAGCGCAGCTAAGAAGTTCTTGAAAGGGCCACCGGCTAGCGGCGTATTGGCTGAATCGACTTCATTCTGAGTGAATGCATCTAATCCTTTCGATTTATAGATAATCTCCGATTCATCTGAGAAAATAACTGCATCGCCATCAAATGCGAACCTTACTTCAGCACTTTCAGAAGAGTAATCACCTGACTTAGGTAATATCGTCGCAGCCGCAAACCCATCTTTGATTGCTGCAGCTACATCATCAGCATCTGTCGATAAAAACAAATGACAAGAAAACGCGGCAACATAAGCGTATGGGCTTCTTCCACTAGTAAACGCGGCTCGAGAAATATCCAAACCATAGTGCTTAATTGAGTTAAAAATACGTAATCCGGTATCGGCACTATTTCGAGAAAGTAGCACCACTTCAACTAACGGGGACTCGGGTGTTTGATGGTTTAGCGCTAGTATTTTCTTTACTAAACTAAATGCTGGGCCAGGCTCAAGTAAGCTATCTTCATGCTCTATTTGATACTTGGAGTAAGCCTCTACCCCTTGATTTTCAAAGATTTTGTGGCTTTCATCCAGGTTAAATAATGCTCTTGAAGAAATGGCAACAACAAGTTTATCTCCTAGTCTTTTTGACATACTAACTCCACAAAGTGCAAATTTAATCCAAAAATACTCTAATTAGATTCTATACTTTTTATATCTCTATTAACCAAGGCTAAATTTACAACCTTAGCTTTAACTTATTGTTAAACAACCACTGAATAAAGCTAGTAAATAATAAAACAAGGACGCAAGCAACACAATCACGATTGGCTTAATATTATGATGCTTAGTTTAGCTAAAAAGAAGATATTGATAGTTGAAGATTTTGCAGAATTTGCACGATCACTAAGAGCTATGTTGCATCCTATGGGAGCTACCGAAGCAAAAATTGTTTATAACGCACAAGATGCAATTGAAGCCTGTAAAGCAACTAAGTTCGATATCATTCTGTCCGATTACAATCTTGGTCCTAAAAAAGATGGTCAGCAACTGCTCGAAGAACTCCAGCATGAACAGCTAATAAAAAGTAGTTGCATATTCATAATGATTACCGCAGAAAATACCACTTCCATGGTGATGGCAGCGGTTGAATATGTTCCTGATAATTACATAGCAAAGCCATTTAATGGAAATCTTCTACAATCCAGGCTTCAAAAAGCAATGGAAAAGAAACAGGCATTGCTTGAACTCAATCGATTAATGAGAAACAAACAATGGTCGGATGCACTAATTCTTATAGAGGAAGTTAAACAGCAACACCCTAAATTCAAAATGTCCTGTTTAAGAGCCAAAATTGACGCACTTAAAAACCTTAAAAAACTAGATGCCGCCTTAAAAATAGCGGAAGAAATCGCATCGGTTCGAAGTATTCCATGGGCACTGGAGGCCATCGGAGAGTTGCTTTACTTAAAAAAAGCCTACCAAGAGTCTGCTGACATATTCACTCAACTCATAACAGAGTTCCCCATGTCTGTGGACGGATACGACTGGCTCGCAAAAGTTCAGCGTGTTATGGGTAACTCAAAAGCAGCCCAGGAAACTTTAGAGGACGCTATTCAACGCTCACCCCGAGTTCTTCAAAGGCAAAAAATGCTGGGAGTCATCGCCGAAGAAAATAAAGATTTTGATACCATGGCAAAAGCATATAGAAATGCAATAAAGTTCGGTGAACATTCGGCGTTTTGTTCAGCTGACGAATACCTGCAATTAACCAGTGCAATAACCAGCCAAATAAGAAATCATCAAGCAAATTCGGAAAATGATGAAGATGATGCTGAACAACCCGAGCCCTTAGATCTCAAAAAATTATCTGCTGAGGTTTCTCGAACGTTCGAAAAGGTTGGCAAGAAATTTCCCAAGACACAAAGCAACACTCTTCGCTGCAAAATAGTAGAGTCTTCTTTTCTTAATGCAATGGGAAAAACCGATGAAGCCACTGAATTGATGAATGAAGCCAAAGATCTTTACAAACATTTGGAACAGCAATTATCAGAAGGTGATAGCTTAGCTATTGCAAAATCTCTGATTGATATGGAACTTACAGAGTTCGCCGATGAAGTAATAAAAACCTCCGCTGAGCAACATTTTGATGACAATCAATTTATTCTAAAAGCCGCAAAAATCTGTAACAAACCTGAGCTTTTGCAACTATGTAAAAAAGCTAGTCAATTAAATACTCTCGGCATTGAATATTTCGAGAAAAAAGACTTTAGTAATGCCGCGGCTGCATATTCTCAAGTCTATGAACTCGCCCCCAGCCATATCAATATGGCATTGAACTATATCCAGACGCTACTAAAGTTATTTCAATCAAGCGATGATAAGGGCAATATTATTGAAACGGCCTATCAAGTATTAAACTCAATCCCTGCGGTAATCTTTCCCGACCCAAGGTTTGAAAGATATAAAGAACTAAAGCGACTGACATTAATCCTACTAGAGAAACAAAAACAATCGCAGCCCATAGATGACAATCACCAAGAGGAAACCAACCAATGAGTGTAAAAAATGATGGTATTTTCAACTTGATTTTGGCTTCTACTGTGCACGACATGAAAAACTCTCTAAGTATGTTAGGCGAATCACTCAATGTGATTCTAAGTACGGTTGAACAAGAAAACCTCGATCAAGATACCAAAGCGAATTATGGCGTTGTGCAATATGAATCATCTCGGGTCAACAACTCCCTAATGCAACTTTTAGCGCTCTATAAACTAGAAAACGAACAACTCCCATTCAACCCCAACTATGTAAATGTTAATGATTTTTTTGAAGAGCAACGATTAAGGCAACTACACCTCTTAGATGCTAAAAATATCACTTGTGAAATCGATGTGGATGATTCAATTGAAGCCGTTTTTGATGAGTGCTTACTTTCGACGGTTTTGGAGAATATTATTGGCAATGCTGTAAGGTATTCGAAATCAAAAATCGTTTTAAGTTGTGTTCAAAAAGAAACCACTAACATTTTAGTATTGGATGACGGTCCAGGTTATCCGGCCAACATGATAGAAATGGCGGGCTGCTATATGCAAGGGATCAATCAAAGCACTGGTAGCACCGGACTTGGTTTGTTTTTTGCCCAAAAAATTGCAGACATACATTCTCATAAAGGTAAAAAAGGCTCTGTACATTTAAGTAATGATGGAGCATTAGGTGGTGGAACTTTCGAAATAAGGATCCCCTAAACAGAATGATCAAATATTCTAATATGAAAGCGCTGATCATTGAAGACTTTGCGGAGTTTGCCCGTGCGGTCGGAACAATGTTAAGGAATCTAGGCATCCAATACACCGATACCGTTATTTCCGGCGAAGCAGCCATTCAAGCTTGTCGCGAGACTCAATACGATATTATTTTATCTGACTACAACCTAGGTCCAAATAAAGATGGCCAACAGGTACTAGAAGAACTTAACGAGTTTAAACTAATAAAGTCTGACTGCACGTTTATTATGGTGACTGCCGAAAAAACTGCGGCAATGGTTATGGGAGCGCTTGAGTTCCAACCTGATAGCTATTTAACGAAGCCCTTTAACAGCCAACTTTTGAAGTCACGGCTCGACAAATGCATCGCGAAAAATCAAATTCTATCCCCCGTAAAACACCTAATGCGTCAGTCAAAATGGCACGAAGCCGTAGCTAAGTGTGACGAGATTATACAGGCCTACCCGAAATACCGATCTACTTGTTTAAACAACCAATTTGAGTGTTTTAAAAATTCAGCTCAATACGATAAAGCGCTGACTCTTGTTAATAATATTTTGAATGAGCGAGCAACTCCCTGGGCTCTAAAAGGTTTAGGGAGTATCTATGTCGAACAAGAAAAACTCGAGCAAGCGTTAGAAATATTTGAGCAAATGACAGTCGACTTTCCAATGGCTCTGGATGGATACGATTGGTTAGCTAAAGTTCAACACCAATTAGGCGACTCTATCGGTGCACAAAAAACACTCGAATTAGCGGTATTAAAATCGCCAAAACTAATCAAAAGACAAAAATACCTAGGGCAGTTAGCTGAACAAAATGATGATTTAGATACAACCGTAAATGCTTATCGACAAGCCGTAAAATACGGCCAATCCTCTGCTTTTTCTAAACCGGACGAATATGTCAAGTTAACTAAAAGCCTTGGAAAAAAATTGAGCCAAAACCATAGTGAAGACCGAACCAAACTTATAAATGAAGCTGAAACACTTTTCCAACAACTTGAAACTAAATTTAAAGATGATTCAGGAACTCAATTTAGAGGTGCTGTAGCACATGCAGACTTCTGCGCTATCATTAAAGATAATAAGTCTGTCGACAAACACCTCAAGGCCGCACATCAAATTTTTGATAAAATAGAGGAGCACATTGGTCCCGATGAAAGCCTAGAAATTGCCGATTCATTAAAAGTTCTTGGGCTTTCTCAATTAGCAGAAAGCGTATTGGAAGAAGCTGTAGAACAATATTTTGACGACCCAAATTTTATAAGACAGGCGGCAAAACTAACCAACAATAAGCATCTTATTGAAAACGCGAGTAAAGCGAACAAGCTCAATAACGAAGCGGTTCGGTTATTCAAGAAAAACAAATATTCAGAAGCCATAGAATATTTTGAGCAAGCCGCCGAAATAGCGCCAAATAATGTAAACATTCGATTAAACCAATCCCAGTCACTATTAAAACAGTATCAGAGCGTAGAGAGAAACCCTCAATATTTACTTGAATCACAGGAAATCTTAACAAACATTACTAGACTTGGATTTACAGATCCGCGGTATATGCGATTTTCCGAACTCAATCGTCTTAATCAACTGATGCTACAGAAACTAGACTAGAGCAAAGCCAAAAATCCTTAATATTCAACAATATTGGTAACTTATAGTCTATAATTGGAACAAAGTTTAGCATTTACAAGACTAAAATTAGCGAGCACTATGGGCACACTTCCCACAATAATTATCATTTCTGTTGTTATCGCCATTTGCGTTGTAGGAATAACGATAATTCAAAGACGAGAGCAAGAGAAAGCAAGAATTAGACAACTTGTTTCGAAATACCGGTATCGCGCCAATGAAACCGCAAACATTTTGTCTAACTTTGCTTCCATCCCGATTGGAATGGAAGCCCGCACAGTAATGTTAAATTATGTAATTCTTAACCTCAAGCAAGCTGCAAAGCTGGCACCAAACGACGCAAACCTGAAATCAAGCCTTGATACAGTTACTCAGCAAGCGGCTAATACCAACTCGCCTGTGGATTCTCAACGGTTGAATATTCCGAGAGATCCTACACAACTAAATCAACTTATTTCGCAACTATCAAAACTGGGAAAATACCTATTACGATTTAAAACCGTTGCGGCGCTAGACGGCAACATGGTCGCAGTGGCAGTCAATAAACTCAGTTTACTTATTTCAGAAGCAAAAATTTGCGCTTATATACAACAAGGCCAAACCGCATTAACCAAACACGATTATGTTCGCTCACAGAGTTTATTTCAAACCGCTCAAAAAATGTTAAATAAATTCAGCAACAAAAATTCGCGACTGGAAAGCTTAGAACAAGAACTGCAAGAGTTAATTAAATCAACACCAGTAGAAGCGGCTTCAAAGCCCTTGAGCATTGAGCCTGAAGAAAAAGCTTCAGAAGAAGACTCTACCGATATCTTTGGCCCTAAGAAAAAATGGTAAATTAATTAACCGCGAGGATTGGTGATTGAGAGCTATTTTATAGCTTTGGTTATATCAGTAAAATAACTCTTATTCGCATCAGATATCTGCGCTAGGTTTCGATGCGCCTCAACCACCGACTTTAATACTTGTTTTTCATCTTGATTGACTGAAGCTAATTCAACGTAATCTATTCCATTGCTCTCTTTTGGTTTCGAAACAATATTAAAAACCTGATCAAAACAGACCCGTTTAAGAATGTGAGCAAGTTCACCTGTTTGTATAAAAATAGTCGGCTTATCGGTGGAAATTTTTTTAAACTCTATTGATAATTTTGCCAACAACCCAAGTGCAGTGCTATCCAACATTTCGGCTTGCTCCAAATCAATCGCCAAACCGGAAAACATGGGATTCTTAAACATCTGATTAATATAGGACTCCAACCCTGCACACTGTGAGTACCGAATAACCCCAACAAATCGAATATATTCGATACTTCCAACAGTCGATGAATAAATAGCACCTTCCATCAGTCTTCTTCCTTCTCTTCCTTTTCAACAATAAACACAGTGATATCGTCGGGCGGATTGTCTTCGTGATATCGCTTAACAGGTTTCATTAAGACCGGTATATTAATCGGGTTGTTAGAAGCAAAGTCTAACAAGTAAGACTCGCTCGCAGGCTTACCATCAACAGGTATAAGCTCCAACCATCCGTCAGAGACCATTAACAGCTTAAACCCATCCGAAACATCAACTGTTTTATGATTGAATGTTGCCCACTCAAATAGTCCCAAGGGAAAGCCGTCATCTTTAAGAGCGACAGTCTCGTTATTTGCTAAAAGTACCGGTGCAGGATACTGTCCTGCCACGCTATAGGTCATAGTCTCTAATTGGGTGTCAATGACAGCATAAAAAAGCGTAATATGTTTACCTAAGTTGGCACTCAACAATTCAGAGTTCAAATAGTCCATCAAATTACTGGGCTCAATAATCAATTCACTTTCACCACTACGGTACTGTCTTAAAGGCTGATTGATGAGACTTTTGAGCATCATGGTCACAAATGCAGCGGCCGAGCCATGCCCAGAAACATCCGCAAAATAAAACCCTACATGTCGTGGCGAAATTTCAAAATAATCAATAAAATCGCCACTTAAATTTAACGAGGGAATAATAATATGTTGGAAGTGATAACCTTGTACGATTCCGTCTGAGGGAGGTAACAATTGCTGCTGAGCTTGTCGACCAGCTTCTTGATCTTTTTGGAGGAGCTCCAAATTTTGCTCTAATTCTTGATTGGCTATTTCTAGTTCATCTTTGTAAGTTTGATTCTCTACTTCAAGATGTGTTCTGGTTAGCGCGTTCTCTACCGCGTTTTCTAGTACCGCCATGTCAGTAATCGGTTTGACTAAATAATCCAATGCGCCGAGTCTAAGTGCCTCCACGACATCTTTAATTTGTCCAGCGCCAGATACGATGATGATCGGAACATCAGGCGCAATTTCGCTTAGTTTGGCCAAAACGGTCATTCCATCCATTTTGGGCATACGTAAATCACATAAAACCAAGTCGGGATTAAACTCACGAAAAAGCTCTATGCCCTGAACACCATTGACGGCTTGTATTACGTTAAACCCACTATCTTCCAGATAGATTGCCATACTCTCTCTGACCAGAGTCTCATCATCTATAACTAGAATGGTGCTGAGTTTGATAGAGGTGTCCAATATTGTTGTTGAATCATCCATAGATACTGCGGCTTCTAAGATTTTGTTATTTGATTATAGCTCAAATAAAAATTAACGAGCTAAAAGCTAAACTGCGGTTTTATTAGTATTTTAATTGACCGACAATCATTTATTTCCTAGTATTATAGCTGAAAATATAGCAACAACAGCTAAGAATTAAATATTGTACTTTTAGGGGGAGCTCATGCCATCGACCGGTAATGATTACGACGAAAAGAGAAATTTTATCCGCATGTTCGTTAATGCCGATGTGCAAATCACAGATCCAGCCACATCGCAGGTATATAAAGGCCAAGGTAAGAATCTAAGCGGAGATGGTGTCGCTTTTACCACAAAGGAAAAATTTGAATTAAATCAAAAGCTTAATTTAAATATTAGTTCCGAACGCAGTGCAATGGCATCGTTAAATGCTGAGTTCGAAGTTAAGCGCGTCGATCAACTCGAAGACGGTTCTTTCGAAATAGCTGGTACAATGATTGATGTCAGATAGTCTCATTAGACTCTAATAACACGCCCGAGCATACAAAAGCCCCTTGAAGGGGCTTTTTTATTAGTTTTTCTAAGGTATGAGCTGAATTTTAAAATTCACAATCTTCCTCATCTTCCTCTTCACATTCAAATTCGTCATCAAACGGCAAGTTTCCGTCAAATACTTTATATCGTCGATTTTGAAGATAAATATCCCTAATAAAAGAGTATTCGTCTGTCGCTGATTCTAACTGTTCTTCAAAAGCTAATAAACCGGCTCGTGTGTCAATCAACTCCATGAGCTTTATTTGATTTCGAGTCCTGATGTGGTCGACTTCGTTTAACGGGTCCATTTCGGAGTCAATGGGCATCGCAAAAGTATCTCTCAATGTCGAAGGACCAATAAAAGGCAACATCACATAAGGTCCATCTCCCACTCCCCAAGTAGCTAGGGTCTGGCCAAAATCCTCATCATGTTTTTCTAGTCCCATACTGGAAGCAGGATCCCACAACCCTGCAATTCCTAGCGTTGAATTCACCACAAATCGAGCAAGATCTGAAATAGAATCTCCTGGCTTGCCTTGCAACAGATTATTAAGAAAATTTGGAATATCTCCCAGATTACTAAAAACATTGCTCACACCAGTTTCAATAAAATCGGGAGTGACAGCTTTGTAGCCTTTAGCAACCGGCTTTGCAACAGCGGAGTCTACGGCCTTATTAAAACTATACACACTTCGATTCCAGCCTTCCCAAGGATCTTTGGGGTGGTTGCCAGAACTTGCACAGCCAGTAATCAACAAAGCCGCTAAAATCAAAGCGCTTCTAATAAAAGTCAATGTGAGACTCCTGGTGACCTTTCTGTCACTAATTAATAATCGTAAAAATAAAAAAATCAGGCCTACTATGCGTAGAGCCTGATTTTATCTTTTAGTACAAATTTAGACTAGATAAATTAGCGCTTATTTACCGCCACATTTACCTTCACCACATTTGCCTTCTTTTTTACCTTTCTTGTCACCGCATTTGCCTTCGCCGCATTTGCCGTCTTTCTTACCTTTCTTGTCACCGCATTTGCCTTCGCCGCATTTGCCGTCTTTCTTACCTTTTTTATCACCACATTTGCCTTCGCCGCATTTGCCGTCTTTCTTACCTTTTTTGTCTTTTTTGTCGCCGCACTTGCCTTCGCCACATTTGCCATCATCACCAGCAACTGTTTGCACTTGGTCAACTTTAGCGAATGGGTTTGCATCTGCAGAGGCTGTGTTGACAAACATTAAAGAGAATACCAACGAGCTAACTAATGCCGCCAATTTAGTAAATTTTTTCATGAGTGTTATCTCCGTTTTTATAAAATTTAAGTGTAAAACCCAAATATTGCTCAGGTTACATTTAAGACAGCTATTAATCGTTATTGTTACAGCCAAAAATGATTAATCTGAGTAATTTCAAACCGATGACTTACCTCACAAATGATTGAATTATATACAAAAAATAATTCAAATCGACATCATCGATAGCCAAACAGATAGTTCTGATTTGGACGTAACTTAAAGATGCACCACCTTTGGTGAATATGCAACAGTTTATTGTTGCAAAGTTCACATTTATTTAAAAATCATAGACTTAAGAATGTAACGAGAGGTTACTGCTTAGATTTCTTGACTAATTCTCGTTTAGCGAAGTCAATTTGTTTTTGCAAGCGACTAGTATCATTTCCAGACTGAGCTAGGATTGATTTTAATCTTTCCCAAGTATATATGGATAGTTCAAACTTCTGTTGTCTTAATTGTATAAAACCAAGAGTTAAAAGCGCACTTTGGTGATCGGGTTGAATTTGAACAGCCTGTTTAAGCAAATACTCCGCTCTGGCTATATCCGCTTCCTCACCTCTGGCTGTCACAACTTGAGCGTTTGCAACTAGCCAATCAGGCCGCATTTCGATACTCAGCGCGCGAGTTAATGAAGCATCCGCTAGGTCTGTCATTTGTAATTGGAAATAAACCTCCGCTAGCATATACCATAATTGACCATTTTCGGGGTCCTTATCAATTGCAGTTCTTAAAGCAAGTACCAACTCTTGTATTTTGTTAGAAGATGCGGAATTATAATCAGTTCCTTGTTTAAGGCTTTGAAATTGCAGTTGGGCGGTTTGCCACTCAACTTGTTTGTCATAATTTCCTAACCAATAATAACCAAAGGGTATTAGCAAAAAGATCAAAACAACCAATAGCATGGTATAAACATCTTTGTTCTTAGCGCCCGTGGCAGGCTGAGCTTCCTCCTCATTCGCCGTCAGAGTTTGCGTTTGCACGCTTTGCCATAAATACACTATCGCTGCAACAAGACTAATTGCGACGGCTAACCAAAAACTAGTCATCTTCTTTTTCTCTGTTATTAGAATACCATCTAAGGAAAAATATGAGTGCGAGTACTAAAAATAGGATTGGCCCCGCCCACAAAAACGCATTGCTCTGATTTAATTCTGGATTAAACAAAATGAATTCGCCGTAACGTTCTTTCATAAATTTCAGAATTTGTTCGTCGGTTTCACCACTTTTTACTTTGTCATAAACGATGCGTTTTAAATCTTTTGACAGATCAGAATCTGAATCCGCTAGATTTTGATTCTGGCACTTAGGACAGCGTAACTCTGCGGTGAGTTTCTGAAATCGGGCTTCTAATTCTGGATTGTCAAAATCATAGGTCTCAATAGTGGCATTGATATTAACACTAACCAACAGTAAGACACTGATTAGCCCTAGCCTGATAATCTTTTGAAAAAAGTCGATGCGAATCATTTAGAATCCCTTTTTGATTTTTTCAATTAATGGAAGAAACGTGCCATTGTATACTTCTGGAGTCACCACCCCAACATGCCGGTAACGAACTTTACCCGACTGGTCAATAATGAAAGTCTCCGGTGCACCGTATACGCCAAAGTCGATGCCTAACCGGCCGTTTTTATCAAACAAATTCCAAGCGAAAAAATTTCCCTGCTCAGATAAAAACTTTAACGCCTTAGGTTTGCTGTCTCGATAATTAAGACCAACCAAAGTTAAATCATCATTCTTGGCATACTGCTTCCAGTAAGGATGTTCAACATAACAAGATGGGCACCAACTCGCCCACACGTTGAGCAAGGTAATCTTGCCCTTAAAATCCGCTTCGGTTCTAATCTTTCCAGGGAGCAATAGGTCTTCAACTTGAAATTTAGGTATTTCCCTATCGATTAATTGAGAAGGTAGTTTAGTTTTGTCTTGTCCGACTAAAACATAGAATGCCACAATTATTGCAACAAAAATTAAAACAATTAAGATATTTTTCAATATTTGATTTTTCTGTTCCATCAAGACAGCCTTACGCTTCAATAGCCGACTTTGAGTCAGCACTAGCTCGAAGTTTACGATATCGTTTGTCAAACATGGCAATAAAACCACCAAACCCCATAAACAAAGCGCCTAACCATACCCAGCGCATAAAAGATTTAACATATATTCTAACGGACCAAACTTTGCCTGTTGTATCTAACGCTTCTCCCAGCGCGACATAAAGGTCGCGACTAAAGCCTGCATCTATATCGGCTTCAGTCATGATTTGTCTACCGGCTAAATAAAAACGCTTTTCTGGTTTTAACTCGAAAAGTTTTGCTCCTTCTTGAAAGACTTCGAAAGTCACCTGAGTCGCTTGGTAATTTTCTTTACGAATATCTTGAACATCAGACATTTTAAATGTGTACCCTGCAAGCTCTTTGGATTCTCCAACAGCCATCCTTAAATCTTTTTCTATGCTATAGAAGGATGTTAAAACAATTCCAGCTAAGGTAATTACCACTCCGATATGTGCGGAAGTCATTCCAATGGTAGTAAGCGTCAAACTTTTTATCTTCTTGGCAAAAGTTTTTTTGTAGCGGGTTACTAAATTCAGGTGATAAAAACTACTAAGTGCTACCCATAAAGACAAACTTAACCCAACCAAGACCCATAAATAGAAATCTCCCATTAACCAAATACTTAAAAAACTTAAGCTAATGGCAATTACCGCTATCGATAACAATGGTTTCTTAAGCTTTGCAAAATCATGCTTTTTCCAATTTAAAAGTGGACCAACGCCTAATAGAGCAAATAGGATCACCATGGGTATGGGAAATATCGCATTGAAATAAGGAGCCCCTACGGACATCTTTTTACCGAATACTTCTGCGATCAGCGGGTAGAGAGTTCCGAATAGCACGATAAAAGTAGCACTGACAAACAACACGTTATTTAATAGCAAAAACATGTCCTTTGACAAAATATTAAAGTCGACTTTTGTTTTCACACGCCCTGAACGTGTAAGAAACAACAGCAATGCACTTCCAACAACGATTGCTAAAAAGATTAGGATAAACCGACCTCGTTCTGGATCGTTGGTAAAAGAATGAACCGACGTTAAAACCCCAGACCGAATTAGAAACGTACCTAATAAACTTAATGAAAATGTGGAAAGTGATAAAGCTAATGTCCACCCCTTAAACGAATTCCGTTTGTCGGTTACCGCAAGGGAATGCATTAATGCAGTTCCACTTAGCCAAGGTAAAAACGAAGCATTTTCGGATGGATCCCAGAACCACCACCCGCCCCAACCTAATTCATAATACGCCCACCAACTGCCCAGCATGATCCCGATGGTAAGAAAAGACCAAGCTGCAATCGTCCAAGGTCTGGTCCATCTTGCCCAAGTTGAAGTCCACTCACCTTCAATTAAACCAGCAATCGCGAAAGCAAAAGAAACCGCGAATCCAACATATCCCATGTACAGTAATGGCGGATGAATGATTAAACCAAAGTCTTGAAGTAACGGGTTTAGGTCTGAACCGTCAACGGGAAAGAAAGGTAAAGTTCTTTCAAAGGGGTTAGAGGTAAATAATAAAAATGAAACGAAGCCACAAGCGATCATTCCCAAAACCGATAGAATTCGAGCGTAACTTAAATGCGGAAGGTTTTTACCCACTAAAGCAACTGCGATCATCCAACCTGACATGATCAAAACCCAAAGCAAGAAAGAGCCTTCATGAGCTCCCCACACCGCCGAAAATTTATAACGATTTGGCAACATTGAATTTGAATGCTGAGCGACATACTTAATTGTGAAATCATCGATGTAAAAGGCGTAAACAAGGCAGATAAAGCTTGCAAGTAATGCCACAAAAAAGATCACTGTCAGCGGCTTTGCAGTGCGAGTTAAGAACCGATTACCGCTAAAGCTACCGTACATGGGTAAAATACTAAGGCTTACCGAAACGATAAATGCCAATACGATTAAATAATTGCCGAATTCAGCATGCATATAGATTAATTTCCTTTAGCCTTGCGGTCACTTTCTTTGACTGGATGTCCAGCTCTTTCTAGTGCGTCGAGCACTTCAGGTGCTTTGTACTCTTCATCATGTTTGGCAAGAATATTATTTGCTACAAAAACACCTTGATCATTTAGTTGTCCTAATGCCACAACACCTTGTCCCTCTCGAAATAGGTCGGGCATTATTTTGTCGTAGGTGACGGCAATGTCTGCGACTCTATCGGTAACCACAAAATCGGTTCTGAGCGAAGTTTCACTACGAACCACACTCCCCTCCTTCACCAACCCACCAATTCTAATAATCCTGTCCGTTGGTGCGGCACCGGCTTGCACTTCAGTGGGAGTAACAAATAAGTTCATTTTTTGACTACTCGCATACAAAACCAGCCCCACCACGGCTCCAACCGCTAACACGCCAAATACGATAGCCATTAGTCTTTTTTTTCTATGTGGTTTCATTGCCATAATAAATACCTTGTTGCTTTACTTTTACTGCAATTTTTTAAACTGTTTGTAACGACAGTCACTAATACATCATTGACCAACTATTAGTCAGTCTTTTGAGTTTGAATTTAAATCGAGCCGTTGATAGAACTTTTTTAGTTCATCAATTCGTTGCTTTTCTTTATGTTTACTGTAATAAAAATAAAAAACCAAAGAAAACAAGACCACACCGTAACAGATCCAAACATAGAACCCGTGGCCTCCCATAGCAAGAAATTCTTCTATACTGTTAAAGTGTAATTTGAACATCTTTTAGTTACTCTAAATTAATTATTTAAGGGCTTTAGCCGATTAACTACTGGTCTTTTTGTGCAACCAAATTTCTAACCCAGCCCGCCATTTTTTCTCGTTCTAAAATTTCTGTACGAATTCGCTGCATCAATACGGTTAGAAAATAAAATTGGTAAGCGGCAATCATCGTTAGCAACGCAGCTAACATATCAGGGTCCATAGAAGGTTTTTCGAATTTACTAATTGTTGCCCCTTGATGCAGGGTATTCCACCATTCTACCGAGAAATGAATGATGGGAATGTTAACTAATCCCACTAACGCAAGAACAGCCGATGCCTTGTCAGCTGCTTTCCTGTCGTCAAAAGCACTATGTAAAGCCATAAACCCGAGGTACAAAAACAATAAAATTAAATAAGAGGTTAAACGAGCATCCCATTCCCAATAGGTTCCCCAGGTAGGTTTTCCCCAAACAGCACCGGTAATGAGAGTCAGCAGCGTTAAAATAGCACCGATGGGGGCACAACTAACCGACACCATATGCGCCATTTTCATTCGCCAGACCAGACCGATTCCGGCACTCACCGCCATCAAAACGTAGGCAAACATGGATAAAAACGCACCTGGTACATGAATATATAGGATTCTTACGGTATTTCCCTGTTGATAATCCAAAGAAGAAAATAATAAGCCAAGGGCTAGCCCACATATAAAAAATATGAGTGTAATTACCTTAAACCATGGCAACAATTTATCCGTAAATTGAAAAACCCATTTGGGTGAAGCCAATTGAAAAAACCAAGTCCACATACTTAAAACCTTAATTTTATTTCCATTTAATCAATGGCAATTTTCATTGCCGCCGAGCCTGCAATTGGCGATAACACAATGCTAAGAATTAGCATTGCACCCAACATAGCCAGTTGCCCAGAAACACCGTCATTTAAAGATGCTGCTTGTACCGCTAATGCCCCAAAAATGAGTACTGGGATAAATAACGGCAAGATTAACAAGGTCAGCAGCACACCTCCATTTCTTAGCCCTAACGTTAAACACATTCCAATAGAACCAATGAAGCATAAGCTCGGCGTCCCTATGAGTAAGCTCACAGATGCGATTCCTATTGCCCGAGCGTCTAGATTAAATAGTGCTCCAATCAGAGGAGCTATTATAACTAATGGCAACCCGGTGACCAACCAGTTGGCAAAACTCTTAGCGGCCACTATTTGCATTCCAGAGACACCAGAAAGTAAAAGCTGCTCCAAGCCACCTTCTTCGAAATCCGGCTGATAAAAACCATTCAAAGAAAGCAAAATACTTAATAAAGCAGCCACCCATATCACACCAGGCGCAATAAAAGCTAATTGGACAGGGTCTGGAGTGACGGCAAGCGGGAATAAGCTAGTAACTATAACGAAAAACGCGACTGGATAGATGAATTCGTTTCTACTTCTAAAAACGACCGATAACTCGCGCTTGATCAGAGCAATATTGCCAAAAATCATTCTTGCTCACCTAACTGCCGATAATACGCTTCTAAATCAGACGCTTGTAATTCTAGTGACGTGAGATTATTGATCCCAGTTAGCGGTTGGTGCGAAGTCAATATCATCATCCCCCCATTCTTTAGGTGCCGATTACAGACTTCTTCTAACCAAGATTGCCCCTCTGTGTCTAAAGCGACCATGGGTTCATCAAGGATCCATAACTTAACGGGTTCACTGATAATTCTAGCTAAGGTGACTCTGCGTTTTTGACCAGCGGATAAGTTAGCCACTTGCTCATCTAAGTATTGGTGAATTTTGAGGGCTGTTAACGCGTCATTTATGCTCGATTGATCGGCCTCAAACCTAAGTTCTTGATAAAAGCTTAGATTTTGATGAACGGTTAATTTGGGCTTTAGCCCTAATCCATGCCCCAGATAGAGCAGTTGTTGGTGGATGCTACTTGAATTTAAACCAACTAATTCATCATTCCAGCGTATTTCCCCCGAATAGCGACTACTTAGGCCACATAGGCAACGGAGTAGCGACGTTTTACCTGCCCCATTGGTTCCCGAAATTTGCAGTGCCTCACCAGACCTTAACTGGAAATTGATTGTCTCAAACAAGGGCAAATCCGAACGAAATACCGCTAAATTCTCGATTTTCAGAAGGTTTTCAGATTCTTGGTACAATTGAGTACTCTATTCAACTAGCGCATAAGGCAAAAACTGCGGCTATACTATATTAAAGGCGCTTCCTTTTCCATTGATGTAGGTACAATTTTGAAGATAACTTCTAACGACACTGGGACAAACGCACCGCCTCGGCAACCAGTCGATTCGAGAGTCGTTGAGTTGTTGTCTAAAATAGCCTCAAAGCCCTTATTGCTCGATAAGTTGTTGCTATCGAAAGACTCTGGCTTACAGCTAACTTTAAGCACTACCTTCGGTAAATTGCAGCTACAAATGCCACTACAGTTAGCAGAACAGCTTCAATCAAAAATTAACCTTGCTGCCAATAGTAAGCAAACTCTAGAACTCGCTTTAAATAACAATAATCAAATACTGGTCAAGCTAGCAAATGCAAAAGCCGGCAATAGTGGTAACCCCAGTCAATCGGCCGCTCAAGCAGAAAGTACTGCGGCAAAACCTCTAGTGTTCGGACAAGCTAAATTCATTGGCCCTGGGCAACTCAAATTAGAGGGACTAATAAATCTTACTAAATCAAACCTTGCTCGCTCGGGCATTGACCCTTTATTAGTCAATCCCAGAAATCGCAATCAAGCAAAAACCACTCAATCGAACTATACAAATTCTCATCTTAAGCAATTGAGCACAGCCTCGGCATTAGGGGGAGTCAATTTAAAGGGGGCGCATACCCTAGCTTCCCAACACACTAGTCAACTAAGCCAAGGCGAGCTATCCCTAGTAAGTATTGGGCGAGCAAAAGCAGAATCACTTGCGTCTATAACGATTAATTCACCAGCAACTGGTAGTTCGTCTGTCGACTCAAACCAATTAATTAAGAATTTTTTGCGTCACAGTTTTCCTAGTAAGGAAGGAGTGGCAAATAACATACAAAGTATGCAAAAGCAGGTAATTCAGCTTAGACAGGCTATTTCAGAAAATATAACTCAACCCACAAATTTAGGTCCTCAGCAAAATATAAAACTAGCGAACCTAATTATTACTCAGACAAACTCGATTTCCGAATTAATGAACCAACTCACTAAAGCCATTAGCATGCCGGTGGAAAATAACGCCAAGAATATAATACAAAGACTAGCCAATAGCGGAAATCTTTTAGAAAATAAATTAAGCGAGCTGAATCGCAATTCAGAAATTACCACTAATCAGTCACAATCGAAAGCAAACAAAAGGCAGAACTTATCTCAGACAAGCGCGATAAGTCATCGCAATCAAGCTTCGCCTCAGGTTAAGGTTGATCAAACGAGCTTAGTGACTACCGACATTAAGCTTCTTTTAGTTCAAATAAAAGCAAATGTTGAGAAACTAATTAACCAATTAAACACATCGACTCCGGCTAAAGGCAGTAGCCAAACTAGCCAGCCGACGGCACAACTAACTAATAATCCAACAAATATAATGACTGAGCAGATAAAACAAGCTCTTGACGCCAGTAACAGTCAACTGACCAGAACAAGCGCCTCTAAAATAAACGAATCAAACCTAAGTAATCTTGGCGCCAGCAAATTATCAAACACACTGTTTAATATCTCTCAATCCAACCAACTCAACCGAATTCTTTCTGAGATTGTGACAGAGACCCGCTCCGCCATAAATCAAATTGAAACCAATCAGTTGCTAAGCTTAAGAACTGAACAACCAAATATTCATCAGTTTTTGGTAGACCTACCATTTGTCAACAATAAGCAAATCGACTCTTTCGAATTGTTGTTCGAACATTCTACGGAAGAGCCCAGTAAATCAGTTAGCCAATGGAAGGTGGTGGTTAGATTTGATCTCGCACCGCTCGGCCCAATGTTTGCTCAGGTAGAACTTAAAAACAACCGAATATCGACAGACATTTTTGCTGAGTCGCAATCGACTGCTAAGCTGATTAATGAGCATTTACATATCTTACAAAAATCCCTCGCTGATGCTGGATTAGATATTGATAAGATTGCCAGTAATCGAGGAAAAATCCCTGAGGTTTTAGTCAAGAATAGTGAACACACCGTGGATCTGAGGGTATGACAAAAGAAACTCAAAAACCTAAATTCGGAAAGGCTGCGGCGCTAAAATATGATGGGAAAAACTCTCCAAAACTAGTCGCCAAAGGGCAAGGCCAGCTAGCACAAGAAATCGTCTCGCTCGCAGAGCAAAACCACGTACACATTCATTATGACCCGCTATTACTTGATGTGCTCACTAAGTTAGAACTAGGAGAAGAAATACCTGAACCGCTTTATTTGGCGGTGGCTAAAATTATCGCTTTCGCCTATTACTTACAGGGCAAACATCCAGAAAAGAAGAACTGCTCTGACTCTCAAGAAAAACTTTTTTTAAGTGAAGATATTCCGCCACTCGAAATGTTAAGCTTGCCAGAGCCCAACGAAGATTAGTTAGCAGACGAAAAATTAGTTAAAACATACCCCCTATAAAAACTGACCACCTAAAGATTCTACTGCCTAATATTCCAATGCCTTTTTAACCAAGCGACAACCTCAGCGTGTTAAGTTTCTTGCGATATTCTGGCGATTATTTCTTCATCAGGAAAGCTACTACGAATAACAAGAAAACGATCAAGATTATCAAAGAAAATGTCAACCAGGTTAGGATCAAAGTGAGTTCCTCGCGCAGAGCGAATATAATTAAAAATATCCTCATCTCCCCAAGGCTCTTTGTAACAGCGTTTAGAGCAAAGCGCATCAAAAACATCTGCAAGTGCTGTAATTCTACCGTATAAATGAATACTCTCACCCGCCTTTTTATTTGGGTACCCCGTTCCATCCCATTTTTCATGATGCTCTAGAGCAACGATAGCAGCAGTCTTAAGAATCTGTCTATTCGAGCGCTTTAACATGTCATGGCCTAACTGAGCGTGAGTATCCATTATGGTTCGTTCCTCTTTAGTTAACGGACCACTTTTATTCAAAATATAATCAGGAATCCCGACCTTGCCTAAGTCATGCATAGGCGAAGCCAAAGCTAAAATATCTGCTTCATGAATCGCGACCCCAGAAAGTATTGCAAATAAGCGAGAATACTCGGCAACACGTTTAACGTGCATACCAGTTTCCTTAGAGCGTGTTTCTGCAATTGCTCCGATAGTCATAACCACTTCTTTTTGAGAGTCTTCCAATTCATCATTCAATCGTTTTAGTTCCGCAATAGCATTATCTATTTTTTCTTGCTGAGAGTCCTCAAACGCTTTTAACTTTAGATGTGTTCTAACTCTAGCTAATAGCTCGGCAGTATTAAACGGCTTAGTTACATAATCTTGCCCTCCGGCAGAAAACCCTTTAACAATACTATCGTGATCATCTCTAGCGGTTAGAAAAATTACTGGGGTCTCTGAGTAATTAGGTAATTCTTTGATTCGTTTACAAGTCTCGTAGCCATCTAAACCTGGCATCATAATATCAAGAAGAATTAAATCATATGCCGACTCTCGAACAATTTGCAACGCTTGGGTTCCACTCATTGCATAAGACAAATGATAGCCTTCATCCTTAAGCAGATTAGCGACTACTTGAATGTTCTTACCGATATCGTCGACTATTAATACTTTAAAGCTTGCCACAACTCCTCCAGACAATTTTCCCCGTTCGTAGCTTATACTCCATTTAATTAGATAACTCAGATTTTAAAATTCGAATGCGATAATCAATCCCCTCTACATCAAATGACTCACAAGCATTTTTAAGTTTATTGATAAAGATAATTAGGTTCGGATCAGTACTTTTCTCAACCTCAACTAACAATTCATTGATTACGACTGAAAGTGAACTAACATCACCTTGACGATGTGCTTGCTGTAATTTTTCGATATAATTATCATATAGGTACCGTTTAAACTCTTTATCTAAACTAAAAGTCAACTTTTCATTATCGCTTTTATTGCCTTCAATAACGTGAGATTCATTTGATATAAATTGAGCCATTGTTTCTATCAGCTTAGTTCTTAAAATGGGTTTTCTTAAAAATGCATCAAACGATTTTCGTTTCTTACGAGACGCTTCATCTTCAAGTGCTGAAGCAGTTAAAGCCACTACGATAGAATTCTGTTGTTGTTTAATTAGTTTTGTTGCTTCATAACCGTCAAGGACGGGCATTCTCAAATCCATAAGAATAATATTGGGTTTAACCTTTTTCGCAAGCTCAACCGCTTGCAATCCATTTTCAGCGACATGCAGTTCGAATGGATAGTCTTCTAAATATTTAATCAATAGCATTCGATTACTTTCTACGTCATCGACCAACAACACCACCGCATCATCAAATTTATATTCTAGATTAGCACCTTCAGAAACATCCAATGCTTCTGCAGTCTTTAAATTAAATAACCTAAATGTAAAGCAGCTACCTTCGCCTTCGGTACTAACAACACTTAAATCACCTTTCATCTTTTCCGCCAACTTTTTACTAATCGCCAAGCCTAAGCCAGTTCCAGAAAGCTGTTGTTTGCTCTCAGCAAAGTTTTGTTCAAAGTGCTCAAATATAAGTTCAAGGGAGTCCTCACTTATTCCAATACCGGTATCGGAAATATCGATAATTAGATCAACATTACCGCCCCCATTAGCGCGA
This sequence comes from Kangiellaceae bacterium, assembly GCA_965230505.1. Lineage (GTDB taxonomy): Bacteria > Pseudomonadota > Gammaproteobacteria > Enterobacterales > Kangiellaceae. The sequence goes on from OZ246006.1 coordinate 282,134, forward strand.
ACATTTGCCCTAACGTTTACTTGAACTTCACCCTCGTCGGTAAATTTTTGGGCGTTACCTATTATATTAAGAAGCACCTGTCTAACACGATTAATATCGACAACTAAAAACTGTGGCACAGAAGAATCAACCAGAACAGAGAAATTAATTCCTTTCGACTTCATACCCTCTTGAAATAAAAGAGTAAGTTCCTCAATTAGTTTGTGAAAGTCTGTTGGTTGATTATCTATGACCATTTTCCCTGCTTCAATTTTCGATAGGTCCAAAATATCATTGATGATATGAAGCAACCCATCACTTCCAACTCGAATAGAGTGCAGATAGGCTTTTTGTTTTTCCGTTAGTTCCGACTCAGACAGCAAGTGCGAAAACCCAACGATCGCATTCAGCGGAGTCCTTATTTCATGGCTCATATTGGCTAAAAATTCCGATTTAGCTTTATTCGCTAATTCGGCGTCTTCTCTAGCTGACTGAAGCGCTTTTTCTATTAGTTCTTTGTGATAGATTTCGATCTTTAGTCTTCTTATCCAATACAGTGAAACCGATACAAACAAGACACCAACGAGCGCGATTCCGATTAAAGTTTCAGTTCTAACACCAGAATGATAATTTACCGCAAACCAAGTGTTGGCTATTCTTCGCTTCTCGATTTCAGATAGATTTTCTAATGTTTTATTAATAATATTTTTGAGAACCAAATGTTCTGGACTTACTTCAAAATGCAACCCGAGTTGTTGATTGATCAACCCGCTGACTCTTAAATTATATAATTCTGCGTTTCGTAAATAGTGAGCGACGACGGCCATACTTCCAATAAAGGCATCGGCTCTGTTTCTCGAGACTAAGGTTAACGCATGATCAATACTATCTGTGTAAACCAGCTTGATATTCGGATAGTTAGCTCTAAAGTAACCGGCTAAATAGGAATCTTCATTAATCGACACCGTTAGCCCATCGAGTTGTTCTATATTTTGAACATATGAATATCGTTCGGAGGTTACTATCGAAAGCGGTGAAGATATATAGTCTCGGGTTAAATACTCAGTAGTATTTGAGGGCATTATTCTTGGCACTGCCACTCGTAGACAGATTGCACCACTAAGCAAGTTTTGATTTAGCTCTTCCAAATTTTTTGAAGGAACGTATTTAAACTCAATATTTGCGGCTTTAGCCACTAGTTCAAGATAGTCAATTCCGATACCAGAAGCTCGGTCGTCGACAATAAATAAAGGTGGACGATGAAGCTCACTATAGTAAATAACTGGATGCTGTTTTAGCCAGGCAATTTCTGATTCTGAATATTTTACTTTGCTAGAAGTGGTAGGAGAGTCATTTTGGACGCTCGACAATAAGCCTGTGTTTATAGAACACAAAATTACAAACGCCATACTCTTTGTGAATATATTCACGTTTATCCAATTGTCAGTCTAGTGTGCTGGAATTCTTAGGAACTAATAAATTTTACCTCGATGCTGTCATCGAATTAACAAAGGCGATAAACTAAAATTAGCTAAAATTAACCAAAAACTCAAGTCAAAACGCCCTTCTGAAGATTGGTTGTTGTGTCAATTGATAGCAAAATCTTAGTGTTGATGCCCTCCAATACCATGAGCATGGCCGTGTGCTAGCTCTTCAGCGGTCGCTGCTCTTACATCTTTAATTTCAACATCAAAGTTTAAAGTTAACCCTGCAAATGGGTGATTAAAATCAACCACCACCATAAACTTACCTGGTTTTACTACGGTCACTCGCTTATTTCCTTGTTCTGTATGGACAACTCCAACCATTCCTTTCTTCCACTTTTTAGCACCTTGCAGGTGTTTCATTGGAATTTTTTGCTCCATATTGTCACGCTTAATACCATAAGCATCTTCAGGCTCTAGAGTCACCAATACTTTATCGCCACTGGTATGCCCCTCAAGCGCTTGCTCTAGCCCTTTTAGCAATCCACCATGTCCATGTAAATACGCCATTGGAATCGAATCAGAGGTATCTTCTAGCATCTTGTTGTTAACGTCAGTCATCCTGTAAGTGAACTGGACTACGGTATCTTTCTCAATTTTCACATTTAATTCCTAATTGAAGTGGCTATCGATATTAGCTTATTATAAGGCAAGCTCTTATGGAAGTTCTAACAATATGCCAGTACTAATTCAGCGACATAACGATATCGTGGTCAACAAATTTGAAATTGATGCAAACGGATTAACCATCGGCCGCTCTGTTAAAAACGATTTATATTTGGACGATCCCTCAACCAGCCAAACACATGCGAAAATAGTCACCAAAGAATTAAAAGATGGTTCCCTAATTTACTTCTTGCTTGATTTAGAAAGTACTAATAAAACCTTTGTAAATCAAAAGGCTATATCTGAACACTTGCTAATTGATCAAGATGAAATAGAGATTGGTATTCATCGTTTCAAGTTTGTCGATGAGAACAAAGAATCATTAGCTGCAACGCAACAATACAAGAAAAGCTGGATACCGGGTGTCTTGATCCTAAAATAGTCAATCGAAATCGGATATGCAGTGGCCGCCGCTTAGTACTCAATAATAATTCCCATCTGCATCAGCTTTTATTAACGGTTGAGAAAACCAATAAAAGGAGCCCGGAATTTCTGAAGCTGCTGTGCAATTTATCCGCCCTCTGCCAAACGAAGAATAATCATTCAGTACATAAATCAGACCATTTTTATGTTTTTTATTTTTTAAAGGACTGCCATCTGGCGCGAAACAAGTAACTACTAAGTGAGCATGTTTTTTCAACGGTTGAAGAAATAACTTCAAAGTTTTTACAGTGTTTGGAATGAGATGAGACTCAAGTATATGGTCATTTTCATCGAGTAGAATTGCGGCCTTCACTTCCAGCGCTTGGCTGTTTACTTTCAGGATAAAATCCTCCATTCTTCCATATCGACCTCCAAACGGAAACCTTGGTAAGGCTAACGAGTCAAAATTTTCCCCTACCGCGCCGGAATGCTGTCCAAATGCAATATAGCCCTGTTTGCCAATTAAGGTTTTCACTTGATTATCAAACTCGCCGTAAGGGTATGCAAACACTTTGTAATACTTGGACAGGTTTATTGATAGTGCTCTTTCAGCCTTTTCAATTTCCAACTGATTAACCTTAATTTTGGAACGAGATGAATGATCTTGGTTTTGCGGAATCATGTGAGGATGGCTAACTGAATGATTCGCAACCGCACCACCATAATCGATAATCGCTTGTAGTTCATTCCAAGTCATAAACTGCTCTAGTTTTTGCTCAAGCGGTTGAGTATTAACAAAAACAGTAAACGGATAATTATATTTTTTTAATAGCGGGAAGGCATTGTCAAAAATTGAACGATATCCATCATCAAAAGTGATTAATACACTTTTATTTGGAAAAGGTTTAGCCCCTTCCACGTGACGAATAAATGTTTCGAGGTTCAGAATATTAAAGTTATTCTTGTGAAGGTATTCTAGATGTTGAGCAAACAGCTCGGGTGATAAACTGGTTACTTCAGGTGTGCTGTTTGAAATATGATGATACTGCAATACCACTGCAGCTTGACTTTTTATTGGCCAAATAAAAAGGCCAACAACGAATACAAAAAACCAACAATTAAACACTGATGTTGCTGATTTGATTTGCATAGTTCTTGGCCTCTATATAGCTATCGACTAAGCAGGTATCACCTTATTGGGTTTGACTCCATAGCTACCTAGGTATTACTTTATCTTAAGAAACTATTTCTTCTTTCTTGCTGGTGGTAAGTCAGTACAAGTTCCTTCAAATACCTCAGCAGAAAATCCAAACGATTCAGACAAAGTAGGATGCGGATGAACCGTTAAAGCGATATCTTCTGCTTCACAACCCATTTCAATCGCTAACCCCATTTCAGCGATAAGCTCACCGGCATTTACGCCAACCGCTGCAGCCCCAATAATTCGATGATTACTATTATCGTACAAGGTTTTACTGAAACCTTCGGTTCGGCCTACACCGATAGCACGACCACTTGCGGCCCACGGGAAAGCTCCAACTGAGTAGTCAATACCTTTTGCTTTCGCTTCTTTTTCAGTCAAGCCTACCCACGCTACTTCTGGGTCAGTGTAGGCGACACTAGGAATACATCTTGGTTCAAACACATGCTTTTTACCTGCAATCACTTCTGCTGCAACGTGCGCTTCATGAGTCGCTTTATGAGCTAACATAGGTTGTCCGACTAAATCACCAATCGCGTAAATATTATCCACATTAGTTTTTAGCTGATTGTCGACATTAATAAAACCTTTTTCATCGACCGCGACTCCAGCAGCTTCTAAGTTCAATCGATCAGCATTAGGTCTTCGCCCTACTGCAGAAAGAATTTTGTCAAAACGCTGCGGCTCTTTTGGCGCTTTTTTACCTTCAAAGGTAACCCACAAACCATCTTCTTTTGCTTCAACTTTGGTCACGCTTGTTTCTAATAATATCGAGTCGTATTGCTTATTGACATAGCGATGCAAGACCTTAACCACATCAGAATCAGCGGCTGGGATTAATTGATCAAACATTTCAACTACGGTAATACCCGCGCCGAGTGCTCGATAAACAGTAGCCATCTCTAAACCAATAATACCGCCACCAATTACTAACATTTTTTCTGGAATATTTTCTAGCTCTAATGCACCGGTCGAATCGATAATTCGCGGATCATCTGGCAAGAATGGTAACTGCACCACTCGAGATCCTGCAGCAATAATACAGTTATCAAATGAGACGGTTTGTGTACCTTCTTCCGTTGCAACGGCGACCGAACTCGATGAGGTAAACTTTGCTACACCTTGAATCACTTTAACCTTGCGCATTTTTGCCATGCCGGAAAGGCCTTTAGTTAATTGGCCAACGACTCCGTCTTTATATTCTCTAATTTTATCAATATCGATATTTGGCTCACCAAATGAAACACCATGCTTTTCCATGCTTTTGGCTTCGTCAATCACTTTAGCCGAATGCAGTAACGCTTTAGAAGGAATACAGCCAACATTTAAGCAAACCCCTCCCAAGGTTGAGTGCTTTTCAATCAAAACAACATCTAAACCTAAATCTGCGGCTCTAAAAGCGGCAGTGTAACCGCCTGGTCCCGCTCCAATGACTAACACTTGCGCTTGAATGGAATCACTCATTTAATCGTTCTCTCAATTTAATTGTTCATTTATCTGGTAATTGCGAAACTAATCAATAGCTTTCAAACGGCCATTAATTGAGTAACACCCGCCTTATATCTTTTAGTGTCGCCGCTAAATGGACTACAAATCTTGCCGCATCGGCTCCGTCGATCACTCTGTGATCGTAAGATAATGACATCGGCAACATTAATCTCGGCTCAAACTCTTTACCATTCCACACTGGTTGCATGTTATTGCGAGATAATCCTAAGATTGCAACATCCGGCCATTTTACAATAGGCGAAAACGCAGTGCCACCAATTCCACCTAAAGATGAAATAGTAAAGCTACTTCCTTGCATATCATTGGCGCCTAACTTTTTATCTCTTGCTTTGGCACTAATTTCACCTAACTCGTTAGCAAGCTGATAAATGCCCTTTTTATCGACGTCTCTAATTACAGGTACCGTCAAACCATCGGGCGTCTCCACGGCGACTCCAATATGGTAGTAGCGTTTTAAAACGAGGTTTTCACCGTCGTTGGCTAAACTCGCGTTAAATTTGGGAAATGCCTTAAGTGTATGCACCAGCGCTTTCATGATAAATGCTAGAGGTGTCAGCCGAATGCCCTCTTTAAGCGCTTCCTCTTTCATGGACTTACGGAATGCATCTAGCTCAGTGATATCGGCGTTCTCGTGTTGAGTCACATGTGGAATCGTAATCCAGTTACGATGCAAATTAACACTGCTAATTTTTTGAATACGAGTTAAAGGCTGGCTCTCCACTTCTCCCCATTTTTCATGGTCGACTTGAGGCATTTCTGGCATAGCAAAAGCGCCCGTTGATGCAGTAGCTTTAGGTCGAGAAAGTTCAAATTTGATAAATTTTTGTACATCTTCTTTGAGAATTCTGGACTTGTTTCCAGTGCCAGTCACTTGGGTTAAGTCAGCCCCCAATTCTCGAGCAAACCTGCGAACAGAGGGGCTCGCGTGGACAAAACCATCTGACTTTTTCTTTTTCATCAGCGGATGATCCGGAACTGGCGCTGCTCGGTTAGCCGATTCAGGATTCGAGGTACTTTTTGCAGTATGAGTGGCTGTAACTTGAGCCGGTTGTGACGATGTAGCGGTTTTATTGTTTGAAGGTTTTGCGGCCGACGGCTTAGCAGCCGATCCCCCCGATTGCGACATCTGTCCAATCACATCACCTTGGGAGACTTTGTCGCCAACTTTCACCGTAACTTTAGTGACCGTACCCGCCGCCGAGCTAGGCACTTCCATGGTTGCTTTATCAGTCTCTAGAACAATTAGTCCTTGTTCCTTTTCTACACTATCTCCCTCAGAAATTAGCACTTCTATTACATCAACTTCTGCCGCGTCACCGATATCAGGTACTTGGATATCAATTTCTTCGGCATCGCTTGAATTTGAATCGCTTTCACCTGAATCGGTATGACTTACTTCGGGTTGACTTGGTTCTTGTTCTGGTTCAGCATCGCTCGATGATTGAGGGCTTGATAACTCTGCGTTTGCTTGCTCAGAATCATGACTTGCCGAATCCTCGCTTTGGTTGTCAGAACCAGAATCATCGCCAGCTTCTAACAGCAAAATAAGGTCACCATTTGAAACTTGATCACCAACACTTACTTTAACCTCTTTAACAACACCGGCATGGCTCGAAGGCACTTCCATAGTGGCTTTATCAGTTTCTAAAACAATCAAAGGGGCTTCTTGTTCGATACTATCACCAACGGCCACTAAAATTTCTATAATATCAGCGCCTTCTGCATCACCAATATCAGGTACTTTTACTTGTATTAAATCACTCAATTTTATTCTCCCAGCCTTAGCTCAATAGTGGGTTGGGTTTATTGATATCGATATTGTAAAGTTTGATGGCCTTACTCACTTGCTTGGAGGTAACGGTTCCCTCATCTGCTAGCGCTTTTAAAGTAGCCAATACAATAAAGTACCTATCAATTTCGAAGAATCTTCGCAGATTTTCTCGACTATCACTTCTTCCAAATCCGTCCGTACCTAGCACCGCATAAGTACCTGGAACATAGGCCCGAATTTGTTCAGCATAGGCCTTAATATGGTCTGTCGAGGCTATCACTGGCCCTTGTCGACCGTCTAAGCATTGCGAAACATAGCTCTGTTTGGTGTTGGCTTCTGGGTTTAGCAAGTTATCGCGGGTAACATTCATGCCATCTCTTGCAAGCTCGTTAAAAGACGTAACGCTCCAAATATCTGAGAGCACTGAAAAGTCTTTTTCTAATAGCTCAGCCGCTGCAAGCACTTCTTTTAATATCGAACCACAACCTAATAGTTGAGCTTTAACGACTTTCTTTTTCCCTTTAGCTGGTTTGCTTTCCTTTAATAAGTACATACCGTTAATAATGCCTTCTTCGCACCCTTTTGGCATTTCTGGATGGACATAGTTTTCATTTAAGGTTGTAATGTAATAAAAGACATTCTCTTGCTCATCATACATTCTTCGCATGCCATCTCTAACAATCACAGCCACTTCGTAGCCATAAGTCGGGTCGTAACTAACACAATTTGGAATGGTGGAAGCAAACACATGACTATGACCATCTTGATGCTGCAAACCCTCTCCGTTAAGCGTGGTTCGTCCGTAGGTCGCACCGATCAAAAAGCCTCGAGCTTGCATATCTCCGGCCGCCCAAGCTAAATCGCCTATCCGCTGGAATCCAAACATCGAATAGAAAATATAAAATGGAATCATCGGCAAGTTGTTGCTGGAATAACTTGTCGCCGCAGCTATCCATGAAGACATTGCGCCGGCTTCATTAATACCTTCTTCTAATATTTGACCTTTCTTGTCTTCTCGGTAATACATCAATTGGTCAGAGTCGACTGGTTCATATAATTGACCGACTGACGAGTAGATTCCGATTTGACGGAACATCCCTTCCATGCCAAATGTTCTGGCTTCATCGGGAATAATCGGAACAATATGTTGCTTTAATGCTTTGTCTTTTAATAACACATTAAGCATTCTTACAAATGCCATAGTCGTCGAAATTTCTCGACCATTGGAACCATTGGTAATCGCTTCAAATGCTTTCAAAGGCGGAATGGTCAGGCTTTCTGACTGTTGTCGACGAGCGGGCAAATAACCGCCTAGTGCCGATCGTCGCTCACGCATGTACTTAATCTCAGGACTATCTTCCCCCGGATGATAGAAAGGAGTCGATTCCAGATCTTTATCTTCAATTGGTACATTAAAACGGTTACGGAAATGTTTAAGCGCTTCCAGATCCATTTTTTTAACTTGGTGGGAAATATTCTTTCCTTCACCACTTTCCCCCATACCATATCCTTTAACGGTTTTAGCTAAGATAACAGTGGGTTGACCTTTATGATTAACCGCTTGGTGGTAGGCAGCGTAAACCTTGGTTGGATCATGCCCTCCTCGATTTAGTCGCCATACGTCCGCGTCTGACATATTTGCGACCATTTCTAATAAGGCTGGGTCTTTGCCAAAGAAAAAGTCTCGAGTATATTTTCCGCCTTTCGATTTATAATTTTGATACTCACCATCAACAGTTTCTTCCATGACTTTAAGTAGCTTGCCATCAACATCTCTAGCTAACAACGGATCCCAATATTGCCCCCAAATGACTTTAATGACATTCCAACCCGCACCGCGGAAAACACCTTCTAATTCTTGGATAATTTTGCCATTGCCACGAACAGGGCCATCTAATCTTTGAAGATTACAGTTAATAACAAACACCAAATTATCGAGGTTTTCTCGACCAGCCAACGAAATAGCCCCTAGCGACTCGGGTTCATCTGTTTCACCATCTCCCATAAACGCCCAGACTTTACGATTAGTGGTGTCGGACAACTCTCTGTCTTTGAGGTATTTAAGAAATCTTGCTTGATAAATCGCTTGGATAGGACCTAAGCCCATGGAGACCGTAGGAAACTGCCAAAAATCTGGCATCAACCATGGATGAGGATAGGATGAAAGTCCTTTACCATCAACCTCTTGACGGAAATTTGCCATTTGCTCTTCGGTGATTCGTCCTTCAAGAAATGCTCTGGCATAGATTCCTGGTGATGAGTGACCCTGAAAATAAATTAAGTCACCTTCTTGATTTTCATTGGCGGCTTTAAAGAAGTGATTAAATCCTACATCATACAAGGTTGCGGAAGAAGCAAAACTCGATAAATGCCCACCGAGCTCTTTATCTTTCTTGCTTGCCTGCAAAACCATTGCAATTGCGTTCCAGCGAATTATAGACCTTAGCCTTTGTTCAATCGCTTGGTCACCAGGTATCCGCGCTTCTTTAGACGTTGGGATAGTATTTAAATAAGCAGTGGTGGCTTTATAAGGTAAGTGAGCACCAGAACGCCTTGCCATGTCGATAAGTCGTTCAAGGAGATAATGAGCGCGCTCGGTACCTTCTGCTTCGAGAACCGCTTCCAGCGCCTCTAACCATTCTTGCGTTTCAATTGGATCAACATCTTGGTTTATTTGTTCTGTCATAACGACTCTCTTCAATTGATTGAGTGTAATTTTATGTATTAATAATTGCTGTATTTGGTAACTGGTTGAATTCTCATTATTTCTTATCTAACCAAACAGTATAGCAGTTGCAAGGTTATTCGCCTTTAAGATGCGTTTTCACTGCATATAACCAGAGACTATAGGTGCTATTTGAAAGATTGTAGCAGCAGATCCTGAACTTTACAATTGTTAGCTTGGCTAACATTATTAACAAGTGAATATATGGCTCATAGTTTCATATTATTGGTTGCGAAATTTTGCGTGGGTGATGCAGATTGAAATAAATCACCAAGTGTTAAGCTAGAGCATTTTAATTAGCCTAGCTTAATAAGTGAGATTTTAAAATAGAATTGTAAAAATGGCGCCGATGACCAGATAAAAGATAATAGCTCGTTTTACCATTGCCAAAGCGTCAAGGTTTTCCTTAGGCGTTGTATCACTGACCCCTATTTCCAAACCAAGTGCGGCTATACCTGTCTCTGATATTAGTTGGTTGTTGTCAGCATCTAAGTCGGTCAAATAATCTTGAACACGATACAACCCGTTGACAAAGTCGCCAGTCAATAAAAACATAAAACTGGTAACTCTTGCGGGGATCCAGTCTAACCAATGGATTAATTGCTCAATCAGTGGTCGGTGATCATCAAACTCTTCATCAGAGCATAGGTCTTTGTAGACATAAGCGAGCCGATAAAATAACGCTGCAACTGGACCAAGCAAAATAAACCAAGTGATTACGCCAAAATAGCGTTTACTGGATTCTGTTAGGATCAGCCTAGTGGTGGTGCGTATTAGCTCATCTTGTTCTGGTGATTCATCGTTTTCAGCTAACAGTTTTTGTTCTTTTAAATGCAAGTAAGCGGCTTCTGTATCCCCTCTTTGCATGGCGTCCAGATAACTAGAAAACGATTTTTCTAGTGGGGTTGGGCCTAATGAATAAAACAGCACCGATGCACAAAGTAAAAAGAGAATTGGCCATAACCAAGCTGAATCAAAAACGCTAAGTAGAATATTGAGCCCTAGGACTGGTATTAGCAAAATCACCGCTAGACCTAGCCAGCCATCAAAAAATGCCTTCTCTGCAAAAAAGTCTGCCAAGTAATCTCGCAAACGAGAAAACCAATCGAATTTTCTAAATTCGCTGCCTAATTTAAAGTGTAATTCGACAGCTAAGGCGGCTAAAAGACAAATTAAGGTCATAGACTTCTCTTTTTATTGTTTGCTAAATCGTTGTTTTATCTGAATGTCGCTTGTTTTTAATGTCTTAATAATCGAAGTTGTGCTACTCGCAACCAAGCGGACTTTCAGGTTACTTGTTTAAACCGAATTTTAACCTGTTACATTGCGGCTACACGTTTATTACTATGATAGTTTAGCTAATATTGCCTATCCTACCATTTTTGACAGCTGTTGCTTGTATTTTCTCCAGTCAAAATAAGGTCCTGGATCAGTTTTACGCCCTGGAGCGATATCACTATGGCCGCAAATTCTATCTGTTGTAATTTGGGGATAACAATTCATAATTTCTAGTGTTATTTGAGTTAACTTATTATATTGACGCTCGGTAAAGGGCACATGATCGGAACCTTCTAACTCAATACCAATCGAGTAATCATTGCAATTAGGTGTACCATTAAAGCTTGATTGACCAGCGTGCCAGGCTCTCATATCAAAGTTAACAAACTGAATAACCTGAGCATTTCGGCGAATGAACAAATGTGCAGAGACTTCTAATCCGTTTAAATCAGTAAAAGTTGGATGAAAGTCATAATTAAGTGAACCGCAGAACAAATCTTCAACACAGCTACCAACAAAAACGCCTTCTGGCAGACTAATATTATGAATAACGAGTAGACTGACGGTGTGGTCATCTGGTCGTTGGTTGAAGTGATTAGAGGGTCTTTGGAGTGCCGAACTTAGCACTCCATTTACTATAGACATAGAGCATTCGTTAGTATCAAAGAGGTACTAACAAGTTTACGCGTTGTAAGCTTGATAGTAAATTTAAGTCAACTATCTTATGCTTGTGCTTTCATTGAACGCAAATTAGAAATAACTGATTCGAGCGCTCGGTCAAATAGCGCTTCGTCATCTAAAATCTTTAAATTGCCGTTCTGTAAGTTCTGGCATAATTCCGTGGTCAGAAACTCTGCCATTTTCATGCCGTTTCTATTAACAAATATGTACTTTCCACTGGATGCGATCCTAGCCGCCAACTTGCTTCTCTTGAATTCGCCATTAATTTGTAACTCGACCCAACTTCCAGCTCTTAATTGCTCAATAGTCTGTGATATGTGGCTATCTATATGAACGATTTCTGATTCGATGGCTTGATTCAACTCGCCTGTTTCCGCTTTAGAAAAACCTATATCTTCAATCTCAATAATTTCTTCAACAGGCAGATTTTCAGTGTCGCTCTTAGGTTGTGTCGCAGCATTCTCATTTAACTCTTGATGAGATGCAGCGTCGGTCAATCCGTTTAAATCTAAGTCAATAGCTGGTAACCTGAGTATTTCTTCTTCACTCATGGCATTAATTTTTTTACGCCCAACTTCAATCACTTTTCGATGGGCAGCTTCTAGCTTTTCCAACAAGTGAGTCGATTCGATTGAAGAAAATGAAATTAAATCCATTCCTTCGCGTAAACTTTTAACCAAAATAGGTACGCGAGTGATTAACTTTTCTAACCGGTCGGCATTTTCAATGGGTTGTACTGACCAAACTAAAAGTTTGGCGACTTTCACTCTGCGATTCCAACCGTCTTTATTATCTTTGAGTCTCTCCAACAACATGACATGAGACCAAACATTTTTCAAAAGCAGCCGGACAACTTCAGGTACATGAAGCTTTTTACAGATGTTCTTTAATTTTTGATTCACTTCCGAGCGAGCGCTTTCGGTTTTAGCCTTTCCTTCTTCGGCTTCTTTCGTTCTTTTCTCAAAAATTTTAGCGCGTTGTTGGTGTTGCTGCTTAAATGAAAGGAAATCTTCCAACATGGCTGCAAAAATAGTGGTGTCATCATTGAAGTCTTGAATAATTGTCTCAGCAACCGAACAAATCTTATCAAACATTGGCTTGGCACTTGGATCCGCTCTATCCCAAGATAAACCGGCATGGGCAAGCTCATTAAGTAAAAGCCTTGCAGGGTGGCGTCTTTCGGAAAAGAAGGTCTTATCAACCAGACCAACCTTGAGCATTGGGATCTGTAGTCGACCAATTACACTTTTTAACTCAGGTTGCAGGTTGTCATCTTCAAGAATGAAATCAAACAGCATCGACACTATATCGATCATATCTTCGTTAAACTGGCCTATCGCACCATCAAGCCCCTCGGAGCTTGAACTAAGATTAATTTGTGGCAACTGTTGTCCTAAGGACATTTTGATCGACTCAGCATCAGGTCTAGCATTGAGATCCACGGGGGCTGTTTGTTGCAACTGAATTTTCGATAGTGCAGTAACTAACTGGTTAGTATCGACAGTTGCTCCCTCGCCAGAATGATTAGGTTGTGAGCCTTCTCCCATCATTGGAATTTGGGCTGCTCCGCTCTGTTGACGCTGACCAGCCAGTAGATTTTGAATGACAGCGAGAACATTTTGCTGATTATTATCTATTTGCGGGATTGCTGGCCCGGAGTCAGTATCAGCGGTTTCATTCACCGGTAAAGAATCAATCACACTCTGACTGTCGTCCTGAACCACTGACGAATGTTGATTAGCGGCACTTTGCGAGCTTTTTGACTTAACAATACGATTTCGAAGCTCCGGCAGAATACCTTTGTCGATAAAATATTGGTTTACCTTGCCATAAACAGAATCTAATTCTGAAACTACACTTCTATCAAATAATTTATAAATAATCAGCAGCGAAGTAATATCGAGATCCAAAGCTTGTGTTGCATTTCGAAAGGCATCACAGATATAGACAGGCTCAAAAGGATTATTATGCTGCTCAATGCTTTTATCAGAAATAATGGTATCTATTCGTGTACGGATATTTTCCAACGCGTCTTGATTTTTAGTCCGCGCTCGGTTGATCATGGTATCAGTAGCAATATCTTCTTCTAAATCATCATCTTTTACTAAAGCGATATTCTCAAAGGACAAAGTTTCAACATTGTCTTGATTAAGGTTGGTCGAGTCGACTTTGCCTAGGGTCTTCTTGAAATTGTTGGTTAACTCTTGCTCAAAACTACGAATTAAACCTTCTCGTTTGACTCTTAGCAGTCTCATAGCGTCAAACTGAGCATTGTTATAACTGGTTTCCGACATATCGAACAATCGATCATCGGCGGTATCTAACATACTAATTAGTTTGGCTTGTAATTCATCTATAAAAGTAGTCTGGGCGCTTTTTAACAAAACAGGCAAGGGTCTATACTCCGCGGAAGTATCATGTTTCGATGAAAAACGAACAATGTGATCTCTCGAACTCACGCATTAAACCTCTATCTAAAAGATAATTAAAACGGAGCAATCCTTCGCGAATGACATTTTGAGCACTAATCAGAGCTGTCTCGACTCTTGAATTTTCAGGGAAACTCAGAACTTCAATGAATATTGATATCTATAATTGAAGTCTAATTTTTGCAGCAAAGCACTAAATCGCAAACTGCTATAACTAGGTATAGACCAGTAATAGGTTTTCGAATGCGAACCACCCCTCAGTTTTAAAATTAGGTAGGTTCATCTGCCGACAAACGGTTCAAAAACAGATATTAAGGGTAGTTCTTAATTTCTAACCCAAGTTGACTAAATTGTAACGCCACCACTTATAAAGTATAGACCTTAAGCATATATCTAAGCGTTAATTATTGTTAAAATAAGCCACTTTCATCACATTTTCTAACTTAGAAGGCAGTTAAACCTTGGATCCCCAAATATTTGAACATGCTCTTAATAACGAGATTGAGCAGATGTGCGCTATTGCCCTAGCAGAAGATCTTAATTCGCCTCACGGTAGTGATATCACGGCTGAACTGATTCCTGATGATAAACAAGCCACTGCTAAGCTGATCACCAGAGAAGATGCAATTATTTGTGGTGTAAGGTGGCTAGACAAGATTTATCAATTAGTTGGCAATGATGTTCAAGTCAACTGGCAGGTAAAAGACGGCTCCAAAGTAGCTCCGGGCGACACACTATGTGAAATAAGTGGAAATGCAAGACAAATCCTAACTGGAGAGCGTGCAGCTATGAATTTTTTGCAATCGCTTTCAGCGACCGCCACTCTTACCAATCAATATGTAACTCTTATAAAGGGACACAATAGCCAATTGCTAGATACTCGCAAAACGATTCCCGGTATGCGCTATGGTCAAAAATATGCTGTTAAATGTGGTGGTGGTGTTAATCACAGAATTGGGCTTTCTGATGCCTATTTAATCAAAGAGAACCACATTATGGCGTGCGGCGGCATATTAAAGGTGCTTGCTAAAGCTAAGGCATTAAACCCGACTAAACTAATCGAAATAGAAGTTGAATCAATATCTGAGCTTAAACAGGCAATAGAAGGTGGGGCTGATGTGATAATGTTAGATAACTTCACCATCGAGCAGTTAAGGCAAGCTAGAGACCTTGTTGATTCCTCATCCACATCGGCTATCAAATTGGAAGCCTCTGGCAATGTTAATCTCCAAACCATCGCCGATATTGCAGCCACTGGAGTCGACTTTATATCGGTTGGAGCTTTAACTAAGGACATCAAAGCTGTGGATTTATCACTAAGAATCAGTCTTGCAAGCTAATAATTAACCGAACAAATCAGTTCCGGCGGTAATAACAACTTCCGGAGTGCCCCTAAAGGTCACATCGAGTCGAAAAATGTGACGCAGCTCGCAGCTTTGTGACGTAAATTGTCAGTTTTGAGATAAGTTTTTCGAGTTGTTAAATCTATTTTGCTCAGTAGCGCGCAATTCTTTTAAAAAATATTGCCTCAATAAAAACAGATAAACCCACCTCAAAAACCAATCTAACTCATTGAATAATATAAATATAACATGCAATCTTCCCTAAACATCACTTTCAAAAGTCAATAAACCAAGGTTAAAAAATGTAACAAGTTTTATAAACTTGGCACCCCCTTTGCAAATCTAGATTCCGAAAACATATTTTCTTGATGTTTCAAAGAAATGGTCTACTTTTTAATGAGGAAAGCTATTTCTTTACAACATTAATAAATTAGCTGAACTTTTAATTTCATTTACACTTAAACAAACTGAGGTTTCACACCATGAAAAAAGTACAATCAGGTTTTACACTTATTGAATTAATGATCGTTGTTGCGATTATCGGAATTTTAGCTGCAATCGCATTGCCTGCTTATCAGGATTATCTTGTTCGTTCGAGAGTTACCGAAGGGCTTTCTTTGGCATCATCCGCTAAAGTAACAGTAGCAGAAAATGCTTCCGCAGGGTTATCAGATTTTTCTGTAGGTTGGACCGCTCCACAGGCAACTGATAACGTTTCGGGATTAACGGTTTCAGCAGCAGGTTTGATAACAATCACTTACACTGCTGCCGCCGGTGGTGGAACAATCACTCTCCAGCCTTCAGATTCTGCAGGTAACCTCGCAACTGCGGCGATTCCAAATGGGTCAATCACTTGGGATTGTACGGGCGGTACTTTAGACGATAAGTACAAGCCTGCAAACTGCAGATAATTGTAATACTTGCCACGACAACATTAGAATATTAATCTGGTGTTGTCGTTTTGGCTTTTGATCTGTAGCAGTCTTTCCAGCACCTTCCTCCAAAGTACCAACTTAACTAATATCAACAAAAATAATATCGAGCAAAATAGAAGATCCACATTGGCAATGAATAAGCTAAAATACGAACCGAACAAGTGCTATTCAACTCATTAACTTTCCTACTTTTTTTCATTATCGTACTGACGATATACAATGCTAAGCTTTCGTGGAAATTAAAGAAATATTTTTTATTAATTGGAAGCTATTTCTTTTACGCAGCATGGCATCCGCCACTTATAGTGTTACTATGGATTTCGACGGCCTCTGACTGGTTCATAGCCTCTAAGCTAAGTACTACAAAATCATCTACCCTCAAGAAGTGGCTATTATTTCTAAGTGTGTTAATTAACTTGGGACTTCTTATTTACTTTAAATATAGTGCATTCTTACTTAGTAACCTACAATCTATTCTAGACTCAACTAACGTTCAAATAAAGCTACCATCGGATAGTATTATTCTACCTTTAGGAATCTCCTTTTATACTTTTCAATCCATGTCTTATACCATTGATATTTATAAGGGAAGATTAAAACCAAGTAAAAACCTATCTGATTTTGCATTATACGTTTCATTTTTCCCTCAGTTAGTTGCTGGCCCAATTGTAAAAGCTAGAAAGTTTTTACCTCAATTGATACACCCCAAATTTACCAAATTGCACAATTTGTATTGGGGTCTGTTACTATCAACATTTGGTCTTTTCCAGAAAGTAATAGTTGCCGACACCCTCCTCGCTCCGATAGCAAATACAACATTTGAAATGCCGTCAACACTTAGTTTGGTAGACTCCTGGGTAGGCGTCCTTGCATTCTCAGTCCAAATACTGAGTGACTTTTCAGGATATTCATTAATGGCAATTGGGATAGCATATTGTTTCGGATTTAAACTTCCTAAGAACTTCAATGCCCCGTACTCTTCAATCGGTTTTTCTGACTTTTGGAAAAGGTGGCATATCTCACTCTCAAGTTGGCTTAAAGAATATCTGTATATTAGTATCGGAGGTAACCGTAAGTCTCTAAATCGCACATACTTTAACCTGATGGTGACAATGCTATTAGGAGGAATCTGGCATGGAGCCTCTTGGAGTTTTATAATGTGGGGAGCACTACATGGCTTTTTCCTCGTGTTAGAACATATGTTCAAGAATAGATTTAACCCAAAATTACTGAACCACTATGTATTTCGTACTCTTGCTGGAATATTTACATTTTTACTCGTAAACATAGCATGGGTTTTTTTTCGTTCACCAGAGATTTCTTCATCCTTCTTATATTTAGAAGCGATGCTGGGAATGAACGAATTCGCTAGCGAAACACTCAATTCATTTCAGATAAACGTTACTATCGCAGTTGTCGCAGCTACGCTACTTGCTCAGAGGCTCTTTCGATATAGAAATTTGCGTTCTGAAATCATGAGATTACCATCTTGGGCAATCTCTGCTATTTGGGTTTTAATGATTGTAACCATATTGGGTTCAGACAATAATGCTAACGAATTCGTATATTTTCAATTCTAATATGCTTTCACGTAAACAAACCGTATTTTATACTCTCATAGCGACTCTAACCCTTACGACCGTGCTAATCAGCGCCTGGGAAGTATTTTGGCGCTCGCATGGATATACAAGCACTGTTAATAATACTCTTGCATTATGGGCTAGCCAGCGAGGTCGGATTAAACATACATCCGAAGAAACCGCAGTAGTAATAGGATCATCAAGAGTACTTTTTGGCTTAAATCTCGCTACGTTTTCCAATAAAGTTGGTGGAGAAAAACCAATTCAGCTCGCATCAATGAAAACTTCACCTATTGTTGTTTTGAGGGACTTAGCAAATGATAGAAAATTTTCCCATTTTACTATTATAGGTGTTACACCGGCATCATTTTTCTTAGGCGATTCAGATTCTCTAGAATTAATCTCATATTACAAGAATCAGACATTGAATCAAATTATCGACCATAAGCTCGCTATTCAACTCGAGAAAAGGTTTGCTTTTATGGATGAGAACCTATCAATAGGCTCCCTCGTTTTAAATAAATTTATTCAAAAGGAGCAGGAAAACCTATCCCCCCCAAAACTCGCTAGTTTCGACGAATCAAGACAAGCTTATATGTGGAAAAAACTCGAACGAGATATGAATTACAAGACTAAAGTCAGGCAAATTTGGAATGACTATTTAAAGAGAAATAGCAGTTTGCTCCTTTCAGTAGAAAGCGATAAAAGAATACGAGAAGTATCGATATTGGTAGAAAAAATCAAATCTAAGGGAGGGATGGTCGTTTTCGTTCGACTCCCCTCGAAAAGGAAGTTCTTAAAGTGGGAAACTGAAAATTTTCCCAGAAATATGTATTGGGACAAACTGATAAGGACTACTAATTCGCCAGGATATCATTTCGATGACTTCTTTGATGCAAGCGATTTTGATGTCCCTGATAATTCTCACCTTTCAAGACGTGATGCAGAAGAATTCAGTGATGGGTTTAGTTTATTTGTAAAGCCGCTATATGACAACTGGGTAAATAATAACAAAAATAAGCAATCGAAATAAGTTGATTACAATACTCAAATGTTTAGTTAGCCCAATTAGCTCTCATAAAAGTAAGTGATTTTCTTAGTTACTATAGGTGGGCAATTGTTTTGTTTACAATACGTTATGGCATGAGGAACTAATTTAGACTAGAATACTTAGATGTCTCAACGAGGTTACTATTCATGGTATCAAACACTCAATCCAGCGTGATTATTAGCGGTTTAGCAAGGAAATTGATTCAGGATAATTTTCTTGATGAATCAACAGCGATCGATGCGATATCAGCAGCTCAAAAAAATAAAATAAACCTAGTCTCATACTTGGTAGATAAGAACTACGCAGATTCTGGGACTATAGCGGTCGCCGCATCCTCTGAGTTTGGTGTTCCGCTATTTGACGTAAACGCACTAGATTTTAACCAAATTGCCTTACAAAATGTTAGTGAGGCGCTAATTAAAAAACACCATGCCGTCCCACTTTTTAAAAGAGGAAAGAGGCTTTACGTAGGTGTTTCGGACCCAACAAACCTATCTGCGCTCGATGAATTCAAGTTTCACTCAGGCTTAACAACAGAAGCTGTATTGCTAGAGGAAAATAAACTCCAAGAGCTAATATCTAAAATCATCGAAGAGAAAGAAAATGAAGAGATGGGAAGTTTTGATGATGAGGACTTTGAGGACTTAGATCTAGAAACTATTGATGAAGAGTCCAAAAACGAGGATGATGAGGCAGCAGGGGATGAAGCACCCATTGTCCGTTTTGTTAACAAGATTTTGCTTGATGCTATCAAAAAAGGAGCATCAGATCTCCACTTTGAACCTTATGAAAAGAGGTATAGAGTAAGGTTTCGAATAGATGGTATTTTGGCAGAAGTGGCTAGCCCCCCGATTAACTTAGCTACTAGAATATCTGCCAGATTGAAAGTAATGTCTAAGTTAGATATTTCAGAAAAACGTCAGCCCCAAGATGGTAGGATTAAGCTGAAGCTGTCGAAAACAAAATCAATTGATTTTCGTGTGAGTACTCTCCCTACTTTGTTCGGCGAAAAAATAGTAATGCGTATCCTCGATTCTGCTGCAGCTCAATTAGGCATTGATGTGTTAGGCTATGAAGAAGAGCAAAAGGCTCTCTATTTAGAGGCATTACATAAACCTCAAGGAATGGTTCTAGTTACGGGTCCGACTGGGAGTGGTAAAACAGTATCTCTTTATACAGGTGTAAACATAATCAACACAGTTGAAGCAAATATTTCGACTGCTGAAGATCCAGTAGAAATTAATTTAGAGGGTGTTAATCAGGTCAATGTTAACCCTAAACAAGGTCTAACGTTTGCTTCCGCATTACGATCGTTCTTGAGACAAGATCCAGATATAGTGCTCGTTGGCGAAATACGAGATCTTGAAACCGCCGAAATAGCCATAAAGGCAGCGCAGACAGGACACTTAGTGCTTTCTACTCTGCACACCAATAGTGCCCCGGAAACAATAACTAGGATGGTGAATATGGGTGTTCCTGCATTCAATATCGCAACAAGTGTCAATTTAGTAATCGCTCAACGACTTGCACGTAGGTTATGCGAAAATTGTAAGGAAGAGACTTCTCTACCTGAGGAAGCCTTGTTAGGGGCAGGTTTTAAACAAGAAGAAATAGGGACTTTCAAAATATTTGAACCAGTAGGTTGCGATAAATGCACTAATGGCTACAAAGGTAGAGTAGGTGTTTACCAAGTTATGAAGTTTTCTAAAGAAATGGGCCGTATATTAATGGAAGGCGGGAATGCTCTCGATATTGCAAACCAAGCAGAAAAAGAGGGTGTCAATGACTTGCACCGCTCAGCTCTTCTAAAAGTGATGCAAGGTGTAACGTCACTGGCTGAAGTAAGCAGAGTAACGCAGCACTAGTATTTTTTGAGCTTGTGACATTGGCCTCATTTTATAGGTGTCAAACTGGGAAAATTCAGCTATTTCTACTAATATATAAAACAGCGAATTTCATTAAAGGTATTATTCATGGCCGTTCAAGCCCTAAAAAAGAACAGAGCCCCAACCAAAAAGAGCAAAGCTGCGAAGGCACCAAAACAGCTAAATTTCAAATGGGAAGGCGCTGATAAAAAAGGTCAAAAAATAAAGGGAGAAATGACTGCCGAAACTCCCGCGATAGTGAAAGCTCAATTACGAAAACAAGGTATCAGCCCCTTAAAAGTAAATAAAGTTGCTGCTCCATTGTTTGGTGGGGGCAAAGGTAAACCAATTGAACCAGCGGACGTAGCAATGTTTTCAAGGCAAATTGCTACAATGATGAAAGCTGGCGTTCCTCTTGTACAATCTTTTGACATTATTGGTAGAGGGCATGAGAAACCGTCTGTTCAGGACTTATTGTTAAGTGTTAAAGCTGACATCGAGTCAGGCCAAACTATGGCTGACAGCCTCAGAAAGCATCCAAAATATTTTGATGATTTATTTTGCGATCTGGTAGACGCTGGCGAGCAATCAGGTGCATTGGAAGGCATGCTTGATAGAATTGCTACATATAAAGAAAAAACAGAAGCGCTTAAGTCAAAGATCAAAAAGGCACTTAATTACCCGATTGCGGTAGTCGTAATTGCTGTAATTGTTACTTCAATACTACTTGTTAAAGTTGTTCCTCAATTTCAAGACATATTTCAAGGATTTGGGGCTGAACTACCCGCATTCACCCTTTTTGTAATACAGATTTCAGAATTCATGCAGAGCTATTGGTGGGTTATACTGTTTGGATTCGTAGCGTTTGGTTTCACTTATAAATCAATGCTTTCCAAATCTAAAGACTTAAGAGACAAACAGGATAAAATGCTGCTTAAGGCCCCAGTTATCGGTGAAATATTACACAAAGCTGCGATTGCGAGATATACCAGAACACTATCTACTACATTTGCAGCAGGTGTACCATTGGTTGAAGCTTTGGACTCTGCCGCTGGCGCATCCGGAAACGCTTTATACAGAGATGCAATTTATCAAATTAGAAATGACGTAACCACCGGTATGCAGATGAATATGGCGATGCAATCAACAGGCATTTTCCCTAATATGGTCGTTCAAATGATAGCGATCGGCGAAGAGTCAGGCAGTATCGATGCAATGTTAAGCAAAGTTGCTGATATCTACGAACAACAAGTAGATGATGCTGTCGATGGCTTAAGTGCTCTACTTGAACCATTGATAATGTCAGTTTTAGGTGTTTTGGTTGGTGGATTAATTATTGCGATGTACTTACCAATATTCCAGTTAGGCGCAGTGGTGTAAAGAAATCCTGAATAATAATGTTGGGACATTTTTCACAATATAAAAGAAAACAATAAATGAACCAAATCATTGACGTACTCCAATACAATACGCCGATTTTAATCGGCGTTATTTTTATCTTCGGCCTGTTAGTAGGCAGCTTCCTAAACGTAGTCATTTTCCGCTACCCAATAACTTTATTTAGAGAATGGGAATCTATGGCAAAAGAGGTTCTAATTGAGCGTGGATTTAAACTCACTCCTCCGGCTGAACCATTCGATAAACAACCTGAAAAGTTTAACTTAGTGGTGCCCCGCTCCGCTTGCCCTAGTTGCGGGCATAAAATTACGAGCTTAGAAAACATTCCTTTAATCAGTTATTTGGTTTTGCAGGGAAAGTGTCGCAAATGTAAGACTTCAATTTCTATTCGCTATCCGTTTGTTGAGCTACTGACCGGTCTTTGTTTTGCGGTTGCCGCCCACCATTTTGGTTTTGGCTGGCCGCTAGCTGCGGTTTTATTGATTACTGCCTATTTCGTGGCGATGAGCTTCATTGATATCGATCATCAAATTTTACCTGACACAATGACCCTTCCGTTGGTTTGGTTTGCTTTGGTCTGTTCGTTTCAATCGTTATTTATTCCGCTTGAGCAGGCAGTATTGGGCGCATTAGTTGGTTATTTATCTCTCTGGAGTGTGTATTGGCTTTTTAAACTAATCACCGGTAAGGAAGGTATGGGACATGGTGACTTTAAGCTACTGGCGGTTATTGGCGCTTTAGTTGGCTGGCAGCAAGTAGCGCTTGTCATTGTGCTTTCGGCAGGTGTTGGTGCAATTATTGGCGGCCTCATGATGGCTATCCAGGGCAAAGATAAGGGAACAAAAATCCCTTTTGGCCCCTACCTGGCGGTCGCAGGCTGGATATCGTTACTTTGGGGCGACATTATTATCGATGCTTATATGAACTACTCGGGCCTAGCTTAATCCGATTTCCGATGATTTAAACGAGAATTAAAAATGAGCAAACTCGTTGTGGGCCTTACCGGTGGAATAGCTTCTGGCAAATCAAAGGTATCCAAGTATTTTAAAGAATTAAACATCGACGTGATTGATGCCGATTTAATCGCAAGAAACCTATTTGAGCCCAATTCCCCTCACCTAGTTAAACTAAAAAGCAAATTTGGCACTTCTATCTTTCACTCAGATGGTAGTCTCGATCGCAAATCTTTGGGAAGCATTGTTTTTTCGGATGCGGATAAATTAGCATGGCTAAACCAATTGACCCACCCTCTCGTCGCAGAAGAGATCGTAAAGCAACTCGCTGATTGTAACTCTCCTTATGTAATCCTTGATATACCACTTTTAATAAAACCAGACGGCACTATTCCAACTTATTTGAAACAACTTATTCATCGGGTTTTGATCATTGAAGTAACTACCCAAAATCAAATACAGAGAGTAACAACAAGGGACAGTATTTCCGAAGAGCAAGCTAAAAAAATTATGGCTAACCAAGCTTCTGCTGATCAACGCAGAGCACATGCAGATGATGTTATTGATAACAATGGCTGCCTGCAATCCTTAAAGACTCAAGTTTTAAAGCTTCACGAGTTTTATTTGTCCGAGAGTATGAGCTAACTCACAAAATTAATGCCTTTCATTATGCTGAATTGTTTTATCATCTCGACTATTAGATAATGCATGGCAATGTAACTTATTGTTTTCCAAAACTAACAATAGCACGGAATGCCCCATTGAATAGCGAAACGACTGACAAAACAGCAGCGGTGACGGTGCTATTTGAATACCCGTTACAAGAAAATATCCGCACTTTCATGCGTTTAGAATACCTATTTAAGCAATTTAGGCGCAACTTACTCGCTTCGAATGCTGACAATCACTTTTATTGCCTTAAAGTATTGTTTGAAATCCTCGAAATTTTGGAACGTGGCGACTCTCGTTCTGAACTGATCAAAGAACTTTCTAGGTTATTGGACTATTTTAGAGCTTTAGAAGCCAACCCAGACGTAGACAGCTCTAAACTAGCTAATTTTCTCAAACAAATCAAACAGTTGCACCAATGGATCCACGCGTACGTTGGAAAGTTTGGAGACTCATTAAGAAGGTCCCCGTTTGTTGTGGCGGTTAAACAACGAACCAACATACCTGGAGGGAGCTGTCAGTTTGATTGCCCTGAACTCCACTTATTCTTGAGCAGACCACATAAACAGCGACAAAATCAGCTCATCACTATGGTAGAAGATATTAAAGGCGTCGAAACAAGTGTCGAAGTAATTCTAAGGCTCATTCGTGACACCGGACAATGGTCTCAACAAAAAGCACCAATGGGTAGCTTTATGATAGAAACCACAGATCGTGCATTTAAATTGTTAAGAATCAAAACCACGATTGACCGAGAAATATTCCCAGAATTTAGTTGTGGAAAACATCGAAGCAGTGTCCACTTTATGGCTTTTAACGAGCAGCATAAAAAAATGCCAATACAAACCGAAATTGAGTTTGAATTGGCATGTTGTTTTTAATCTATCGTTAGAGCGCTGCTATTACTTAAACTTTGGTGCTCATCTAGCGATTAGGTTGAAACCGTCTGTGACCAAATACCGCTAACCCAGACAGTAATAACATCCCCCAACCTAAGCTTCCGCCCCCCGAAACAACTATATCGACATCAGGTGATAAATCATCATAGAAGTCATCATAATTAACTGACTCAATCGGTAACGCGTTTAACGATGAAAACTCTCTTCCAGCAGTGGTGATTACTTCACCAGTAAACGAGTTGATAAGATTAATTCTTACATCATAGTAGCCCGGTGGATACCCAGAATTAAAGGTTAAATCGACAAACTCGGTACTATTAGTCAATTCAAAGTCACTCGAAGTTAAACGTTGTTGCCAGCCTTCACTGGTATTCGTCATAATTATTTCTGCGTAGGCAATATCACCAGTATATTGGGCATCAATGTCATACTCTATCGTCAAATCAGTGTAAAAAGCATCGCCGTCATCGTCACCAAACAAATCAGTTGCTACAAAGCTAATTTGGCTCGAGTTGGTTACCACTTCATGCTCACGATCCTCAAGCGGCAAAGCATATAGTGAATCCACATCATCAGAGCTAATGGTAGCAACTATACCACTCACTCCATCTTCATAAAGATCGATCAAAATGTCATAGTCTCCGGTGGGAAAACCATAGTTTAGCGTTGTACTTAATGTATATTCATCACTCGCATCATCTAGATAAATATTAAACACTTCAGTTTCGGTTAATTCTGTCCAGTCACTATTATTACGACTATAGTAAATAACCGCATAGACATCAGCTGAACCGCCATCAAAATCGGCATCAAATGTTAAGCTAAAATCGCTATAATAAAGGTCACCATCTAAATCCTGATTTAAAGTGCTGTCGGCAGAATAAAAGGAAAAACCGAATGCCGTTTTAGATAATTCTGGCGTTTTACTTCGCTTTTTGGCACCCACCAATTTTTGTCCTAAATTTGTCCTTATTTTCTTATCTTGAGTTCGAATCGCCATAGAAACCATACCATCTTCATAAATGCTAAAATTCGATGTATTAGGCTTAGAATGGTTTGAAGAAAGAGCACTCTCCAGTTTATTGTGCGTCGATGCCGCGCTGCGTTGCTGACGCAGTTTTTCCGCGACGACAGAAAACGAATTAAGCTTTTCAGTGCTGTCCACATCATTTGATTTAGCTTCAGTTCCACCTGCAAACCCAGTAGCTAGTGCGATCATTAATAGTGACTTTTTCATAATTACTCCGAATGGTTTTAGTCTTCGCGCGATTCAAATGAATCTCTTATGCTTGACGCTATTAAACCTTAATAGGACTGAACAAAAACTGAATCTCGGCAAAACCAATGCTTCTTGGGGAATGTTATGAAATCTGAGATAATCACACAGACTATTAATACTGAGCCACTGAGCTCGGCTATACGATAATAAAGCCATTTGAGGAATATATTCATGTTTAATCTAAAAAAAGCACCTTTAGTGCTCTCTCTACTTTTGGCCATTTCGGCCTGTAGCGATAACCAGCCCCCCTCCTCTGAGAGCAAGTCTGAAGCGCTCTCCACCACTAAAGCTACTATTGAAACTAGCCAAAAAGAGGAAACACAATCAAACCCTCGGTTTGATATCTACAAACCAGTGACTCTAACGGCCGATTTAAGCCATCTTAGTGATAACCAAAAGAAAATGGTGGGCAAGTTAATTGACGCTTCAAAAATCATGGATGAGCTCTTTTGGCTGCAAGCCTTTGGTAATAAAAATGAGCTTTTAAACTCAATTGATGACGAAAAGACTCGTCGTTTTGCCGATATCAATTACGGCCCTTGGGATCGATTAGCGGGAGACAAGCCTTTTCTAGACGCTTATTCAGAAAAGCCACTTGGAGCCCAATTCTATCCATCAGACATGACTAAAGAAGAATTTGAGGCCGCAAAGTTAAAAGACGGCAATGACCTCTATACATTAGTCAAGCGTAACGAAACAGGTGAACTCTTTACTGTAAAATATCACCAAGCTTACACTAAGCAACTCACTCAAGCGGCAGACTTGCTTAACCAAGCTGCGGAATTAGCTGACAATACCGAGTTTAAAAATTACTTATCCCTTAGAGCCAAAGCACTGGTAACCGACGATTTTCAACCCAGTGATTTTGCGTGGATGGATATGAAAACTAACCCAGTCGAAGTGGTAATAGGTCCAATTGAAAACTATGAAGACATGTTATTTGGTTACAAAACAGCCTATGAATCCTATGTTCTAATTAAAGATTTGGCGTGGAGTGAAAAATTATCGCGATTCGCAGCATTCTTACCTAAGTTACAACAAGGTTTGCCGGTTGATGAAAAGTACAAACAAGACAAACCTGGAACTGATTCAGACCTAAATGCTTACGACGTAGTTTATTATGCCGGACATAGCAATGCAGGCTCCAAAACCATTGCCATCAATCTCCCTAACGATGAAGCGGTTCAATTAAAAAAAGGTACCCGTCGACTTCAACTAAAAAATGCGATGAAAGCCAAATTTGATCACATTTTACTACCCATTGCAGATCAGCTTATCGCTGAAGAACAGCGACAATACATTACTTTTGACGCCTTTTTTGCAAACACTATGTTTCATGAAGTAGCCCACGGCTTAGGTATTAAGAATACCCTTGATGGCCAAGGAACCGTTCGAAAGAGCTTGCAAGAAACGGCTTCAGCTCTTGAAGAAGGCAAAGCCGATATTCTCGGACTTTACATGATATCGGAACTGTACAAATCGGGCGATTTAACTGAAGGCCAAATTATGGATAACTACACCACTTTCTTAGCAGGAATATTCCGCTCAGTAAGATTTGGTGCTTCCAGCGCTCATGGTAAGGCAAACATGGTTCGGTTTAACTTTTTCAAAGAGCAAGGCGCATTTACCCGTGACCAGAAAACTGGACTTTATAGTGTCGACTTCGACAAAATGACTGTTGCAATGAATGAATTGTCTAAACTCATTTTAACTATCCAAGGTGATGGGAATTACCAAGGTGCTGTCGACTTGCTCAACACTAAAGGCGTGATTACTGAGCAGCTTGCATTAGACCTAGCCAAATTAGAAAAAGCCAGTATTCCTGTCGATATTGTTTTTGAACAAGGCAAAAAAGTACTCGGTATTCAATAATAAAACTTACCATGTTGTCAGGGTTACCAGACAATAAGTTGATTGTCTGGTAACTATGCTAAAAATGATTTTTTAGGATTAAACAATGGAATTGAAAGATAAAGTTATCGTTGTCACAGGTGCTGCACAAGGGTTAGGCGAGCAAATTGCGAAACGAATTGGAGAGCATGGTGCCAAATTGGCATTGATTGATGTTAATCAGGACAAACTGAAGGATGTATGCCAGCAATTAGAAAAAAATGGAATACAGGCTAAAGGTTATTCAGCAGATATTAGCTCAGAAGTTCAAGTTGAAAAGCTATTCACAGATATTCGCGCTGACTTTTTACAAATTGATGGACTAATTAACAACGCCGGTATTATCAGAGATCAATTTCTAAATAAAATAGATTCGCAAGGCCAAATTGAATCGCTGTCTTTATCAAACTGGCAATCAGTCATCGACGTTAACCTAACGGGAGTATTCTTATGCAGCCGAGAAGCATCGAAATCAATGATTAATTCCAAAGTTCAGGGTGTCATCGTCAACATTTCATCTATTTCCAAGGCAGGAAATATTGGACAAAGCAATTACTCCGCAGCCAAAGCCGGTGTCGCGTCATTAACTGTTACCTGGGCAAAAGAGCTTGCTCGTTATGGTATTAGAGTCGGAGCAATTGCGCCTGGCTTTATCGAAACAGAAATGACTAAAAGCATCAAACCTCATGTCTTAAAGCACATCGAATCAAGCGTCCCATTAGCGCGAATGGGGAAACCCGATGAAATTGCCCATGCCGTTCAATTTGTGCTAGAAAATGATTACTTTTCAGGTAGAGTGATTGAAGTCGATGGTGGTCTAAGAATTTAATCGTTGATGAAGTTGAAATACCACCATAAACCACGTTAGTCCGACCGCCATTCCCTTGTCGGACTCGACCCCAACAACCTCCTCTCGCCATTGATTAGCTTCACTGATATCGTCGCTGTAGTCATCGAATATTTTTTGCGCTAATTTGGGATCTTTAAGCTCTTGTGCAATCCATTTATTTTGAAATGCGAACCGAACCGCATCCTCTTCTGCTGGAAAGCGCTCTTTTAAATCGCGCGCTAGCATTTGTCTTACAAAACTGGCGAACCCAGTTTCTAACAAATCGGTAGACTCGGGTTCAGTCGTCGACACCGGTTGTACTTGGCTCAACTTGTCCGCATATTTAGCTTCCATTTCTTTAACAATTGCTAATTCTTGCGGAGATAGCTGATCCACGTTCCCATTGACTTCCTGCAATTTTGTCGCTAGCTGACCGAAAATAACTTTGTCTTCATCAGAAAGCTGGGCAATCATCTGTTGTAGCAGCTGTTTCATTTGTTCTCTTCTTAATTCAATTTAAATATAAACTAGTGCTCTAGCGCAATCTTTAATCCATGATCAGCATAAGACTGTAAGTCTATACCAAATGCGGTATTCTCATAGGCTTTAATGATCTTATATGGCTTTGATTCGGCATCAAGCGCCAGCCGTGCCAGATCAATTATTTTTTCTTTCCTAGGCTGCTTGTACTCATCTAATACCAAAATAACTCTTGGCTTAAGCTTTAATTCGCTGTTTGTTTTGATGACAATTCCGACTTCACCATTTGACATCTCTACAATAGAGCCTGGAGGGTAAATGCCTCGCCATTGAATAAACTTGAGAACTAATGATTCATCGTAATGAGTGGAGCGGCCATTCATCAGAATTTTATACGCCTCCACCACAGACATCGATTTTCTAAAAACCTGTGGGGAAGTCAAAGACTCAAAAACATCAACGATGCTAACCAGTCGAACATTTTGCGAAAGTTTATCACCCGTTAAACCACGGGGATAACCTTGCCCACCTAACCGTTCATGGTGGTTAACAGCTATATCAATACAGCTTTCAGTTAATTCTTTCTTCCCCTGAAGAATATCCAATGAATATTTTGGATGCCTGCACATTTCCGCCATTTGGGTATGGTTTAACTTTCCTTCTTTTTTTAACAGTTTTTCTTCAATTCGGACTTGTCCGACATCATGAAGCAATGCTCCCATTCCGATGTTTTCAAGCTGTTCTTCTTGATAGCCTAAGAATTTTGCAAATCCAATCGACAAAATACTGACATTTAGCGAATGCTCTGCCTGAGAGCTGCTCTTACTTTTTAGCAAGGTCATCATAAGCATTGCGTCCTCATTAGCGAGAACCTGTTTTACGTTTTCTTTAACAGCATCTTTTACACCGTGAAAATCAAAGTCCTCCCCCAACATGATCCTGTCCATCAGGCCTTTCATTAACTTAGATGATTTATCAAATCGAGAAGCTGCAGAAGATAACTTGTTTGCCAGATAGTTTTCCTTCGCTTCTAAGGAATCTTCGTTTTCTTGCTGGTAAGTTTTGGAAGTTGATACTGCAAGTTGATAACGCTTAAATTGCGATTCACTTCTAAAATCGACATAGACGAACTCACATTGCTGCTTAACGGCCTCTATATCGCTTTGCTGTTCAATCAAAAAACCTTGTAGTAAAAATGAAGATTCGTTCCAATCAATATCTAGCTCACTCACAAACATACCTAGCTGTAAGTCGCCTGAGAACACTTTTATCCGCTTTAGATGTTCAACTGTCATACACTAATTACCAATACCTTTCGTTATGAATCCGTACAAAATTTTTATTCAGCTGTTTCAGCATACTTCTAAAGTGAGTACAAAGTTCCGTCAAAGCAATAACTTGCGATTCTTGCAGCTTTTACTTCATCCTGTCAATCATGCTAGTAAAGAATTTTATCCTACTGCTATCTCACCAAGACATAGACATGTCGTAGCTACAGCAAGCATGTCGAATCAGTCCAATCAATATCATCTCGCTCACAAACGATCCCTGTTGCAAAGCTTAGAAAAGTACCTTAACTCGTTTTAGATGCTGAAATGACATAATCGGCTTACCGTCTGTTGGATGTTACCTGCTCTATAAATTGGTAAAAAAGGTCAAACATTTGTTTTAGCTCTGGTTTAACTTTAGTACATTTTTGTTGATCCAAACACAACTTATCCTCATCCATGTAGGTGGCTTGTGATAGCTCTAATTGAATAGAGTGAATATTTTCTTCTGGTCGCCCATACTCTCGAGTGATATAGCCACCTTTAAAGCGCCCGTTTAACACTTTACTAAAACCATTGGGTTTCCAATTTTCAAGTCGCTCAGTCAGTTTTTGAGAACAAGTCGTGTTGTTGTAATTTCCAAAATTAAAATCTGGCAGCTGTCCATCAAAGAAACGCGGAACTCGAGACTTAATTGAGTGGGCCTCAAACAGCAACACGCCACCAAAATTTTGCTTAATCGTTGTTAATGCTTGCTGCAATTGCGAGTGATACGGGACCCAATACGCCTTAATTCGCTGTGCAATTTCAGCTTGGTCGGGCACATCGCCATCTAGATAAATCGGGCTCTTATCAAACTGAGTCGTGGGGCATAATTCTGTCGTGTCTTGTCCTGGATATAAGCTCTCATCATCTTGCGGCCGATTAAGGTCAATGACATAGCGATTATAAGTCGGGCAAAGAATGTAACACCCTTGCTCTCTAGCGAAGCCATACAATTGGTCTAAAAACCAATCCGTATCGACAATTTTTCTCGCAGATTCAGTCATTCGAGACAGTATTGACTCTGGGATCTCAGTGCCATTGTGTGGCATAGAAATTAACACCGGTCTATTCCCTTCAATATATTGATAGCTTTGTAAATTACCCATGATGGTTGATCGTTCGCTCCTAGCCACATTGATTACACTGCTGTCGTACACCATTTTAACTCAATATTTACCTTACCACAGCATGGCATAATTTTATCGACAAGCGCTTGTATATACAACCTAAAATATGCATAATATCGTTATGACTCAAAGTTCAAATCTATATCAACGAGTAAAAGAATACGTTTTAGCCGGTATTAGCAATGGAAGTTGGCAAGCGGGAGAACGCGTGCCTTCAGAAAACGAATTAGTTGATCTATGTAAAGTCAGTCGGATGACGGCAAGACGCGCTTTACAAGAGCTGTTGCATGAAGGGACCCTAGTGAGAATTAAGGGGAAAGGTAGCTTTGTCGCAGAAGAAAAACAACATTCATCACTATTACAAATTAATAGTATTGCAGCGGAAGTAAAAGAAAAAGGGATGCGATATACCTCAAGACTACTGCAATTAAGCTCAATTGAATTGGATGGAAAGATTGCCCAGTCATTGCAAATGAACGAGGGAGAAGTGGCCTATTTTTCTAAAGTCGTTCATTACCAAAATGAAACACCAATACAAATAGAATTACGATGGGTGACTCCCTCCTCGGCACCCGATTACATCAAGCAAGATTTTACATCAATCACACCCGGTGAGTATCTGACCGAAATATTGCCGGTCACCGAAGCAGAACATCAAATAGAAGCCGTGATTGGCGACCAAAAATTAAGAGAAATCTTAGAAGTCGAACAAAGTGAAGCTTTATTACTACTTAACAGAAAAACATGGTGTGGTGAAAAACTAGTTAGTTTTGCAAAACTCTACCATCCAGGTAATCGTTATAGTTTTGGCACCAAATTTAGCACTAATTAGTTAAAACAAGCAATTTAGCTAATCCCATAATTTTGGAAAAGAAAGCATTTAACACAGAGGAATTTATTATGAGCTCTAATGATAATCATGTAAAAACTGAGACAGATCCAAGAGTTGACCACACTCGAAGTATCAAAGCACCAACGGGTAATAAGCTTAATGCTAAATCTTGGTTAACCGAAGCTCCTTTACGTATGCTGATGAACAATTTAGATCCAGAAGTCGCGGAAAACCCAAACGCACTTGTCGTATACGGCGGAATCGGAAGAGCTGCAAGAGATTGGAAATGCTATGACGCGATCGTCAAAGAATTAAAAAACTTAGAAGACGACCAAACGCTACTCGTGCAATCAGGTAAGCCAGTGGGCGTGTTCAAAACTCATGCTGACGCTCCAAGAGTTTTAATCGCTAACTCTAACTTAGTACCAAGTTGGGCGAACTGGGAACACTTTAACGAACTCGATAAAAAAGGCTTAATGATGTACGGCCAAATGACTGCTGGTTCATGGATTTATATTGGCAGCCAAGGGATCGTTCAAGGAACCTATGAAACATTTGTAGAAGCCGGAAGACAACACTTTAACGGTGATACTTCGGGTAAGTGGATTTTGACAGGCGGACTTGGTGGTATGGGTGGCGCGCAACCACTAGCCGCAGCCATGGCCGGTTATTGCATGATCGCCGTTGAATGTGACGAAACGCGAATCGATTTTAGGTTGCAGACCCGCTACCTCGATAAAAAAGCCACCACAATCGATCAAGCACTAGAGATGCTGAAAGAAGCACAGCAAAATAACCAGGCGATTTCAATCGGTTTACTTGGCAACGCCGCTGAAATATTTCCAGAGCTATATCGTCGTGGGGTTCGTCCTGATTTGGTCACCGACCAAACCTCTGCCCACGATCCAGTTAATGGTTACCTTCCAATTGGCTGGACCGTTGAACAATGGCGAGCAAAAGCAAAATCAGACCCTAGGTTAGTGGCCAGCGAAGCAAGAAAATCAATGGCTGTGCAAGTGCAGGCCATGCTAGATTTTCACAATCAAGGTATTCCAACGGTTGACTATGGCAACAACATTCGACAAGAAGCCTACAATGAAGGTGTGAAAGATGCCTTTGATTTTCCGGGTTTTGTACCTGCTTATATACGTCCGCTTTTCTGCCGAGGAGTTGGGCCCTTTAGATGGGCAGCCCTGTCTGGTGACCCAGAAGATATTTACAAAACAGATCAAAAAGTTAAGGAAATTATCTCTGACGATCCTCACCTACATAACTGGCTTGATATGGCGCAAAAGAGAATTAGCTTCCAAGGATTACCCTCAAGAATATGTTGGGTTGGACTTGGCCTCAGACACAAGCTAGGTCGCGCCTTTAATGAAATGGTAAGAAATGGTGAACTCAAGGCACCGGTCGTTATTGGCAGAGATCATCTAGATTCTGGCTCTGTTGCAAGTCCAAATAGAGAAACCGAAAGCATGAAAGATGGATCCGATGCGGTTTCTGATTGGCCATTACTCAACGCAATGTTAAACGTGGCGGGTGGAGCAACTTGGGTTTCTCTACACCACGGTGGTGGTGTCGGCATGGGTTACTCACAACATTCTGGAATTGTTATTTGTTGTGATGGTACTAAAGAGGCCGACGCAAGAATTGAACGAGTGTTGTGGAACGATCCGGCAACTGGCGTTATGCGACACGCTGATGCTGGTTATGACCTTGCGAAGCAGTGTGCTAAAGAACATGAACTTAACTTACCGATGATCGAGCAATAGCTTGCGTCAAAAAAGAATTTTAATAGAGGATTAGTCATGACTCAATTTATTATAAAACCCGGCAAGTTGTCCCTTGCAGACTGTCGTTATATTCTTGAGAACCAAGTTAAGTTTGAATTAGATCCGTCTTGTTTTAATGCTGTTAACCTTTCAGCTGAAACAGTGCAAAAAGTAATTGACGAAAAGCGGACCGTTTATGGGATCAATACTGGTTTTGGTTTATTAGCATCAACCAGCATTCCCGATGACAAACTACAACTTTTACAAGAAAGTTTAGTTTTATCGCATGCGGCAGGTATTGGTGATCCCCTCGATAAGCACACCACTCGATTATTAATTGCTCTCAAAATAAGCAGCTTGTCTCAAGGTTTTTCTGGCATTCGCTTACAAGTCATTCAAACGCTGATTGATCTGATTAATCATGATATTTACCCAGTCATTCCCAAGAAGGGATCAGTTGGTGCATCCGGAGACCTCGCTCCTCTAGCCCATATGAGCTGCATGTTATTAGGGGTTGGCGAAGTATTTTATCGTGGCGAGCGAGTCGCCGCTCAACAAGCGTTAGATGCTGTCGGTATTAGCAAAACGGCTCTTGCGGCTAAAGAAGGACTTGCCTTGCTTAACGGTACCCAAGCATCTACTGCAATCGCCCTATCCGGCCTCTTCAAAGCCGAAAATTGTTTTGCCGCAGCCGTTGTTGCAGGTAGTCTCTCAGTGGATGCAGCTCTCGGTAGTATCGCACCATTTGACCATAGGATTCATCAGGCGCGCGGCCACGCGGGACAATGTATTGTCGCAAAAGCCTACCGTCAACTCCTTAAAGGCAGCCAGCTTTTAGATTCACACGCTGAGTGCGGAAAAGTACAAGACCCCTACTCACTGCGTTGCCAGCCACAGGTTATGGGTGCAGCACTGGATCAAATCAAATTTCAAGCAAGTGTGTTACTCACTGAAGCCAATGCGGTATCAGACAACCCGTTAGTTTTTGCTGAATCTGGCGACATTATTTCTGGTGGAAATTTTCATGCTGAACCAGTGGCTTTAGCTGCCGATGGGTTAGCTATTGCA
This sequence comes from Kangiellaceae bacterium, assembly GCA_965230505.1. Classification (GTDB taxonomy): domain Bacteria; phylum Pseudomonadota; class Gammaproteobacteria; order Enterobacterales; family Kangiellaceae. Next base: position 317,503 of record OZ246006.1, read on the forward strand.
GCCGCTGAAGTGGGAGCTATTAGCGAGCGCAGAATCGCATTAATGCTGGACAAACATTTAAGTCAGTTGCCACCATTCTTAGTCAACGATAGTGGTGTTAATTCAGGCTTTATGATTGCACAAGTTACCGCAGCCGCATTAGCAAGTGAAAATAAAACTCTTGCACATCCAGCTTCAGTCGATAGCTTACCAACATCCGCAAACCAAGAAGACCATGTAAGCATGGCAACGTTTGCCGCGTGTAAATTAAATGAACTGGCAGAGAACCTGGCTGGAGTGATTGCAGTAGAATTACTGTGCGCTGCTCAAGGTGTCGAATTACGCGAGCCACTGCAACCATCGAGCGAGTGTTCCAAAGCGATCCAATTAATTCGAACTAAAGCCGCTTTTTATGAAAAAGATCGTTATATGGCGAGTGATATAGAAGGCATCGTTGAACTTATTTCAACAGGCAAATTTAATCAATTTGCAGAAATTGTCGAGCTCCCTTCTTTGTAGTTTCCTTCAGCAAAACAACGACGACAAGTCGAAAATTAGCATTTCGACTTGTCGCTGCATGAAGAAATTTATTATTCAAAATAAACGGCAGGATTTTGTTCCCTTAGATTATATTTTGAGGTCATGACTTCTCCATAGGCGCCGGCACTGCGTATTGCGATTAAATCACCGCGCTGGGTCTCTGGCAACGATACCGCTTTACCAAAACAATCGCTTGATTCACAAATAGGTCCCACCACATCGTAATTTAGTCGTGGCTTATCACTCATTAAATTTTCGATTTTGTGAAAACTCTGATAAAGCGCAGGCCGCATTAACTCGGTCATACCTGCATCTAGGATTGCAAAATTAGTTGCTTGACCAGGCTTAATATAAAGCACTCGACTGATTAGGCTTCCACACTGAGCAACAATAGAGCGACCTAACTCAAAGTGAATTTTTTGCCCCTCTTGCCGTTCTAAAAACTGATCAAATATAGAAAAATAATCTTTAAAGTTTGGTATCGAAGATTTATCGGGCTCGGAATATTCTACACCTAACCCACCACCTAAATTAATGTGTTCAATCCTTTGGCCTTGCTCCAGCATCCACTGATGAATTTCATTGACTCGAATACAAAGCCCTTTGAATACATTGAGATCGGTAATTTGAGAACCTATATGAAAATGAATACCTGTTAGTTTAATATGGGCTGACTGATTTACTAATTTAATGACATCAGGCAAATCAGATTGATTCACTCCGAACTTATTTTCACCTAATCCGGTGGTGATATATTTATGGGTTTTAGCATCAACATTAGGATTTATCCGAATAGCTATTTCCGCAACTTGGTTGCTGGACTGTGCGATTTGATTGATGACTTCAATTTCTTGAAGCGACTCACAATTAAACGCTTTAATCTCTTTATCTAATGCATATTTAATTTCTAAATCACTCTTGCCTACTCCGGCAAATAATATTTTCTCTGCGTCAAAACCATTCTCTAGTGCAGCTTTAATTTCATTACCACTAACGCAATCGGCACCAAAACCATAACCACACACTTCCTGTAAAATTCTAGAATTGCTATTAGCTTTAACTGCATAATGAATATCAAAATCGTAGTCAGACGCAAGCTTTCTAACTTCCGCCAATGAATCTCTGAGTAAATTCAAGTCATAATAATAAAAAGGTGTTTGGTATTGTTTTAGTTGTTCAACGATTTTAGAATTAAACATTAAACAACCCTCTTTGTAAGGACTTTAACGCATCTATTTTGGTTTTTTCTGATACCAACACGGAAATATTATGAGGACTTCCACCAAAAGAAATCATTCGCACAGGTATGTCCTTCAATGAAGAAATAACCATAGAGTTCACCGTGTGATTTTCAATTAAATATTCTCCGACAACGCAAATGATAGATAAGTTTTTATCAACATCCACGTCACCAAATATTTTTAATGCATTGACAATTTCTTCTAAACGATGAGTATCATCAATAGTGACGGAAACCGCCACCTCTGACGTTGTGACCATATCAATCGCCGTGTGGTACAACTCAAATACTTCAAAAATTCGACGTAAAAAACCCTGCGCTTGCAACATTTCACTCGAGCGTATTTTGATAGCGGTGATTCCACTCTTGGCGGCAACCGCTTTGACTTTTGCGCGCTCGGAGCTTTTTCCTATGATGGTTCCTTCGGCAGTCGGTTGCAATGTGTTCAATAAACGAACTGGTATCGCGCATCGTCTTGCTGGTTTTATACTAGCTGGGTGTAAGATCTTAGCACCAAAATAGGCTAGCTCTGCAGCTTCATCATATGACAGCTGACGAATAGGATAAGTTGAATCAACATACCGAGGATCATTATTATGCATTCCATCAATATCTGTCCAAATTTGTAACTCGTTCGCATTAATGGCCGCGGCAAATAATGATGCAGAATAGTCACTCCCACCTCGTTGTAAATTAGAAACCTCACCAAAAGCATTTCGGCAAATGAACCCTTGGGTAATAAAAATCTCAATCGCTTTATTTTGCTTAATTTTGTCGGTCAGTTGCTGACTTAAATGTATTTCGTCGGGTCGACTATCGGTATTTAGCTTCAATAACTCCAAAGCTGAGAGTTGACAACAATCTTGCTGCTGCTCTTGTAATAATAGATAAAATAATTCCGTAGAAATAATTTCGCCTTTGGCTAAAAGATGAAACTCTAGCGAAGCAACAAATCGCTGTCTGACATTATCTAAAACATCTTGAAGCTGACTCTTAACAAACTCTTCCGCTTGCTCGCGGGTCAATTCATTTTCGTAAAGCTCGGCGATATAAGTGTTATAACGAGCCATTAACTCTCTAGTACTGGCTTCTGCTTGTTCTATGTTGCGATCTCTTATGGCTGAAAAAATAGCGAGTAAGGTATCGGTTGTACCTGCAACGGCCGAAAGTACAACAATGACCTTACCTTGCTGCTTAACTATTTCCGCAACACTTTTCATGCGCTCAGCCGAACCGAGCGACGTTCCACCAAACTTTAGAACTTTCATTAAATTATCCTGCTGTTGGGTTGGCAACTAACTGGTCGGCGATCAGGCACTCCGCAATTTGAATTGCGTTGAGTGCTGCCCCCTTCCATAACTGGTCGGCAACTACCCAAAGTGCGAGCCCATTGTCACAAGAAATATCTTCTCTTATTCTTCCTATATAAGTATCCATCTTTTCGCTGGCGTCAATGGGTGTCGGATAGCCAGCATCATGCCTTTGGTCAACAACCGTAATTCCATCACAGGCTGATAACACTTCGCGCGCCTTTTGCTCACCTATTTTCTCTTGCGTTTCAATGTTGATAGCCTCTGAATGAGCACGAATAACCGGCACTCGCACGCAATTCGCTGCAATTCGAATACTAGAGTCCCCTAGAATTTTTTTGGTTTCATCAACCATTTTCATTTCTTCTTTGGTGTAACCGTTGTCCTGAAATACATCAATGTGTGGAATTACGTTGTAAGCTATTTGTTTAGTAAATGCATTAATGCTGACCGGCTCACCATTTGTAAGCGCAGAAGTTTGATTTTCTAATTCCGATATTGCTGCTTGTCCAGCACCAGAAACCGCCTGGTATGTTGAGACCACAATACGTTTAATAGGCGAAACCTGGTGCAACGGACTGAGTGCAACCACCATCTGTATCGTGGAACAATTAGGGTTTGCAATTATTCCAGAATGAGATTTAAGAGCGCTTCGGTTTACCTCAGGCACCACTAGCGGCACTTTATCGTCCAACCGAAAAGCACTACTATTATCAATTACAATTGCGCCTTTCTCAGCGGCAAGCGGAGCATATTTCTTGCTATGTTCACCGCTAGTCGCAAAAAAAATAAAATCTATCTCTTCTAATTGCTCTACCGAAAACTGCTGAACTTGAATATCGCCAAGCCAGGTTTTAATCGTTTTACCATGAGAACGCTCTGAGCCAAATAGAATTAACTGTTTGATTGGAAACTTTCTTAATGCCAATAATTTAATAATTTCTTGGCCAACGGCTCCGGTAGCCCCTGCTATTGCAACTCGGTAATTCACTAATTTAAGCCTTACTTAATTGGTTAGAGTATTCCCACGTATCTTCTCATAACATGGGTACATATCGTAAAAAACAGCCAGAATACATTACTATTTGGCTTAATACCGAATAATTTTTGGTTATTTGCTAGTTTAACTGAGCGTCTGAGGTCTAGAAGCTGTCAACCATATAACCATTTGGTATGATAAAAATTCTTGACCTTTGAAAATATCGCGTGATATAAATGAATCAACTTTAGCCAAGATAAATTCGAAATAGAATTAAATCTAATTAAATAGAATTAAAAAAGACGCAAATAGAACAATGAATCTTTCCACAAACACCTTTAACAAACCAACAATGTATACGAGCTATCCAATGCTCGCGATGGTTTGTGCTTGGTGTTTTACTATGTTTAAACAAGTGCGTATTTCAATTAAACATAGAAAACGGGTGGTGTTCTAGCGAATTTAATTGAAAAAATAGAATTCAAAAAAACCACCCAGTCAAAAGCTCGGTGGTTTTTTTTTGCTTTAAATTTAACTTTCAACATCTATTAAAGGGAACAAGGAAATGAAATTACAACAACTAAGATTCATACTCGCTATAGCCGAAAATGGATTGAATATCACACAAGCCTCAGAGAGACTTTATACCTCGCAACCAGGCGTTAGCAAACAGCTTCGCTTGTTAGAAGAAGAGCTAGGCATAAAAATCTTTGAAAGAAATGGAAAGAATTTGGCTGGAATCACGGAGCAAGGCAACGTGGTCCTTCAAAAAGCCAATGCCATTATGCAAGAAATTAATGAAATAAAACAATACTCTAACGAGCAAAACCCATCTCGTCGTCCACTACCTTTACAAACAAATCTAGTGGCAGCTTAATATTGATGGACTGTTTTATATTGAACGACAATTTTATTGCACGAGTACAAGGCTGCTCTGCTCGAGTAAGCCTTGTTTGAACATTTCATATTCAGACTGTGCAACAAAATAGAGTTCTCCTTTAGTTTCTGGCCTTCCGGTCAAGAAGTAATTCTTAATCTTTTTATTTCGTCTAAATCGCTCACTAATTGGCTGAAGTTGCATCGATCTACTACAACGATGAACTAACATCCACGGCGCATTCGGTACATTGAACTTCCCACTTGCTTTAGGAGTGGCACCAATCGCTCGAGCCACCTGCTTCCATCTTTTTCCGTGCCCAGTTTCTTTGAATAGCTCATAGGCAATAGCATGAGCAAACTCATGGAGTATTGTGTCTCGCACAACCTCTTGGCTATTATTGAGTGCATGATTTCGACTAATGCTAATTTCTTTGCTTGATAATCGACAAATTCCAGCTCGTCGCTTCGCATTATCAAAATTAACGGTCCAGTTAGATAAAAATGGAAACTCCAGTAATAGTCCGTTCTGAATTTCAATGATTTGGGTAATTGTAGAATCTAACATAGGATCTAACTTTAGTTTTGGTTAGCGTACAGCGAATGATTAGCACATTGATTCTCTTCACTATCAATCAGTTGCATTTTCTGAATACGGCTAAGTTTTTTAATTTTGGCTTCTAATTGGCTCGCCTGCGAACGATCCTTTTGCTGCACAACATAACAAAGTCGTTTAGGTTTTCGCCCTCTGAAGAACTTAGCACCTTTGGTTTTATTGGGACTTGTTCCCGAATGTTCTGCCCAACGCCGCTCAATATCGGTTGTAATACCAGTGTACAAGCGCGAATCTGTGGCTTCTATTATATATACATACCAATGACTCATAAAATGACTCAAACACCCTTTCTTGGATCAATCGCTCAAGAGCCAGTGCGGCAAATGTAACATTTTACCCCGGTACCATCTATAAAGAATCAGTGAACATTTATAACTGCTGCTTTATAATGGCTGTTTTTTAGCGAACTTAGAGACTTCAACGTGAACCAACAATTACCAGAAATTAAAATTGATGAATCTTCTTTAGTCAAAGAAGACGTGTACTCAGATCAGAAAATAGGCAGTATTAGAGTACTCACTCCGGTATCCAAAACCGGGGAAATAGATAATAGCCGAGAAATTACCTACTTTGGTCAAACTCAAGTAATGACTCCTGGCGGCGCATTACCGCTAAACTTTGAGCTAAAAGCCGACTCTCTGGAAGCCGCGATTGAGGCCTTTGGTGACGCAGCTAAAGAATCTATGGAACAGACTATGAAGGAAATCCAAGAATACCAGCGCGAGCAAGCTTCTAAGATTGTAGTGCCAGGTCAACAAAACTCTCAAATCCAAATGCCTTAAGACGCCTAATAAAACGCCTAATTGACTTTCAACCCTAAGCTTGAAAGTCAATTTTGCAAATAGCCTACACCAATTCAGTTTTGAGCCCGCTCAATGATAATCTAACTTTATTCTAGCGCTGCTCTGACCTAACCTAGCTTTGACCTAACCTAGCTTTATCCTACCCAAATTCTCGCATTACGGAACATTCTAGTCCAAGGGCCATCTTCTCCCCAGCTATCTAATGCGTATGAGTTTTGAACCGTTCTTGCCACCCGCTCAGGATGAGGCATCATAATAGTCACTCGACCATCGGTTGTAGTTAATCCCGTAATACCGAAGGGAGAACCATTTGGGTTACTCGGGTACTGTTCCGTGACATTGCCATAGTTATCAACAAATCTTGCAGTCACTAAGCCTGAATTAGCTGTCGATTCGGCGCTTTCTTGTGAAACAAACTCTGCCCGGCCCTCACCGTGCGACACGGCAATCGGAATCATAGAACCTTGCATGCCTTGCATAAATATTGACGGGCTTTCGGTGACTTCCACCATTGAGAACCTGGCTTCAAATTGCTCGGAACGATTACGTACAAAATGTGGCCAATGATCGCTACCAGGAATGATTGAACGAAGGTTCGACATCATTTGGCAACCATTACAAATCCCCAATGAAAAGGTATCTTGTCGTGCGAAAAACTCACTAAACATTTGCTTGAGCTTGCTATTGAATAAGATCGATTTAGCCCAACCTTCTCCCGCTCCCAATACGTCTCCGTAAGAAAATCCACCACAGGCCACTAAACCAGTGAAATCGCTTAACTCAATCCTGCCGCTTGCTAAGTCGCTCATATGCACATCAATTGGATTAAATCCTGCTCTAATAAACGCTGCGGCCATTTCTAAATGACTGTTAACCCCCTGCTCTCTTAAAATAGCAACTTTGGGCTTAGTGCCACTCTCAACAAGAGCAGCGCAAATATCTTCGCTGGGGTCGAAGGTTAGTTTTGGTTGAATACCTGGGTTGGTTGGGTCGGCACGCAATTGTTTTTCCTGCTCGGCACATTGCGAGTTATCACGCAGCGATTGCATTTGGTAACTTGTTTCAGACCAGATGGCGCGAAGATCGGTCAGTTTACGATCTAGCCATTGGCTTCCCGAATGGGAGATGACGATTTGTTGATTATCAGAAACAACCGCTACTTTATGAGTGACTTGTGCTAAACCATGTTGCTTTAATACTGCATTCACTTCTTCAATTTGTGCTGTTGGAACTTGAATTACCGCACCTAACTCTTCATTGAAAAGTACCGCATTAGCATCTTCGGCAAGAGTAGAGAGATCCACTTCGAGCCCGCAGTTTCCAGCAAAGGCCATTTCAGTTAAACAAGCCATCAACCCACCATCGGAGCGATCGTGATAAGCCTTTATTAGCTCAGCCTTGTTTAATTGCTGAATAGCATTAAAGAAGTTCTTTAGCATCTCGGCAGAATCAACATCCGCAGGCTCTTCGCCAAGCTGATTAAATACTTGGGCCAATGCGCTTGCCCCCAAACGATTTTTACCCGCCCCTAAATCTATTAACAAAAGCTGACTGTCAATATCAGTTTTAAGTTGTGGTGTCAGTGATTTACGAATATCAGTGACTGGAGCAAAAGCGGTAATAATTAATGATAACGGAGCAACCACACGTTTAGCCTGCCCACCATCTTGCCATGCCGTTTGCATCGACATAGAATCTTTACCGACAGGGATGGCAATACCTAGCTCCGGACATAACTCCATACCAATGGCATGAACCGCTTCGTACAATCCAGCGTCTTCACCGTCAGCACCACAAGCTGCCATCCAGTTTGCCGAAAGTTTTATTTTACCAATATCATCAATATAGCTTGCAGCAATATTTGTCACAGACTCAGCAACTGCCATTCTAGCAGCAGCACCATAGCTTAAGTTAGCAACAGGGGTTCGTTCTCCCATGGCCATCGCTTCACCTGTGTAGGATTGCAAACTGGATGCTGTTACCGCACAATCAGCGACAGGGACTTGCCAAGGACCCACCATTTGATCACGGTGAGATAGCCCGCCAACCGTTCGATCACCGATGGTGATCAAAAAAGTTTTATCGGCGACAGAAGGTAAACTTAAAACTCGATTGACCGCTTCATTTAAGTCAGCCTCAATCGTCAGCTGTTTTTTAACGACTTGGGCACTGGTCACATCTCGATGCATCTTGGGCGCTTTACCAAATAGCACATCCATTGGAATATCAACGGGTTTGTTATCAAAATGTTCATCATTCAAAGTTAGGTGCTGCTCTTCTAACGCCTCCCCCAAGATAGCAAACGGGCAGCGCTCTCTTTGGCAAATAGCTTCAAAAATGTCTTTGTTTTCTGGCGCTACCGCAAGCATGTAACGCTCTTGGGATTCGTTACACCAGATTTCGACGGGGCTCATGCCTGGCTCGTCATTGGGTACACGTCTCAACTCAAATGATCCACCGCGGCCACCATCATGAACGAGCTCAGGAACGGCATTGGATAATCCACCAGCTCCAATATCATGGATAAATGCAATAGGGTTTTGCTCGCCCATCGACCAACAATGATCAATCACTTCTTGACAACGCCTCTCCATTTCTGGATTTTCTCGTTGTACCGAAGCAAAATCTAAGTCCTCATGACTACTACCCGATGCCATTGAAGAAGCAGCGCCACCACCAAGTCCGATCAACATCGCTGGACCACCTAAAACAATGACATGATAGCCGGGTTTAATTTCAGCTTTTTGAACGTGCTGATCGCGAATATTACCCATTCCACCGGCAATCATTATTGGCTTGTGATAGCCGCGTACTTGAGTTCCAAAATCAAAATCAATCGACTGTTGAAAAGTTCTAAAATAACCACATAAATTAGGTCGACCAAATTCGTTATTAAACGCTGCGCCGCCTAATGGGCCGTCAATCATAATCTCTAAAGCAGAAACAATCCGCTCTGGCTTGCCGTAAGGCTTTTCCCAAGGTTGCTCAAAGCCTGGAATCTCTAAGTTAGAAACACTAAATCCGGTTAGACCCGCTTTTGGTTTACCACCTCGTCCAGTCGCACCTTCATCTCTAATTTCACCACCCGAACCTGTTGAAGCGCCAGGAAATGGCGAAATTGCGGTTGGATGGTTGTGCGTTTCTACCTTAATTAATACATGGATAGGTTCAATATGATAATGATATTCACCCGCAGATTCTTCAGTCATCGCAGTGGGCCATAAACGTGGTTGTTCAAACCCTTCAAATACTGCGGCGTTATCGCTATAGGCAGAAAGTACGCCCTCAGGGGACACTTTATGGGTGTTTCTAATCATATTAAATAGAGAAATATCTTTCTTCTCTCCATCAATCGTCCATTCAGCATTAAAGATTTTATGACGACAATGCTCCGAATTAGCTTGAGCAAACATCATCAACTCTACATCAGTAGGATTTCGCTGGAGTTGGCTAAAGCGATCAACGAGATAATCAATTTCATCTTCAGCGAGCGCTAATCCTAATGATACATTAGCTTCTACTAAAGCCTCTCTGCCACCCGCTAAAATATCAACACTGGTAAGCTCTTTGGGTTGGTGGCTTTCAAATAGTACTTCGGCGTTTTCAAGTGCCGAAAAAGTCACTTCCATCATTCGGTCATGAATTAGCGGTAACAACTTTTCAACTTGACTAGACTCTAACTCATCGCCGTTTTCGTCAAGCATATACCAGCTCACACCACGCTCAAGACGGTTGACTGAATCTAAACCACAGTTATGCGCAATATCCGTTGCTTTGGAAGACCAAGGTGAAATAGTCCCAGGACGAGGCACCACTAAAACAAACGCGCCTTTTGTCTCTTTGACTTCTTTAATCGAACCATAGGTTAATAGTTTCTTGAGGGTAATTAGCTCTTGCTCAGAAAGGTCTTTAGATAAATCAGCAAAGTGAACATATTCGGCATAAATTTGGCCCAAACTCGGTACGAGTTTTTTACCTTCAACAAATAACTTATTTATTCTGAAACTAGATAATGCAGGAGCACCACGAAGAATTTGCATAGTTTTTTGGCTCTAAACTGATGGAGGAAAATCAAGGCGCAATGATACGCTAATTTAGTCGATTAATTAAGCCCTATCTCACGGATTTAGCGGCTAGTTTATTAGGTTGTTAAAGTATCTCAATCTACCACAGGCAATACTATATAGAGCGCTTCAGAACCCATAAAGCACTATATATGGTAATGCTCCGCTTAATAAGAGTATCTCAAAAACTTGCAGTAGAGCGAATTTCCATGGATAATCAGGCGAACATGGAATCCAATTCAGTGATTGTTCAGGCAACTGCTTGATAATAAAAAGAAATAGCAAAAAAGCCTTAACTGAATCAAAACTTGCAACCGGAGTTGCCTAGACCTAACTTATGAAAATCGGAGACTACATTTCATATATTATTCAACCTCCAGTCAAAAGTGCCACTTTGACAAGGTTGCTCAGTCTATTCGCTTCAGAAAATACTCGAATTAAGCCAATTTCAAAAGATAGCACTAGCTCCATACTTGGTTCATTGGTTGTTAAAAGCACGGCTTTTATCATTAGTGTTCTCACAATCACTAGTTGCAACCAACCAGAGCTGTCTCAACTAGAGCAAATACAGCAACGCGGTGTCATTAAAGTTATCACGCGTAATAGCCCAACCACTTATTATGAGGACGCTGATGGCTTAGCCGGAATGGAATATGAACTAGCCGAAGCCTTTGCAGACTACCTTGGGGTAAAAACAGAATATATCGTCAACGATAACCTCAAAGAAATTGTCGAAGCGGTTAACCAAGGTCAAGCGGATTTGGCAGCCGCTGGTTTAACCGTAACAACAGCTCGTAAACAACAGCTTCGGTTTGCGCCTTCTTATCAAACAATAACTTCTAAACTAGTGTTTAAACAAGGCAAAAAGTGGCCAAGAAACATTGAGCAACTTGATGGTGAGCTGCGGGTAGTTGCCCATTCATCTTACTCTCAAGCACTGCTAGAGTTAAAGCAAAACCATCAAAACCTGCATTGGTCTGAGACCACCGAGCAAACTGCTGAAGAGCTATTAATGATGGTTTTAGACGAAACCATTGACTACACCATTGTTGACTCAACAGAGCTAAGCTTAAACCGACGATTCCATCCCGAACTTGCAGTAGCCTTCACTATCGGAGAACCGCAAAATCTTGCATGGGCATTTGCACCAACGGATGACTATTCACTCTTCAGTAAAACGATCGAATTTTTTGGCGAACAAAGAAGCCAAGGTCATATTGCAAGATTGGATGAAAAATATTATGGCCACGTCGAAAAATTCGATTATGTAGGAGCAAGACAATTTCACCAAGCAACCGACTCTAAGCTCGGCCAGTATAAAGATTGGTTTGTTGAATCTGCAGGTGAAGATTTGGACTGGCGATTACTTGCGGCTGTTTCTTATCAAGAATCCCATTGGAATCCAAAAGCTAAGTCTCCAACTGGCGTGCGCGGCATGATGATGTTAACTTTAAGAACCGCGAAACAGCTCGGTATTTCCAACCGCTTAGATCCAGAACAGAGCATTAAAGGCGGCGCATCTTACTTGAGACGGGTTCTATCCAGAGTGCCAAAACGAATTCAAGATCCAGATCGAACTTGGTTCGCGCTTGCGGGCTATAATGTCGGTTGGGGTCATGTTGAAGACGCTCGAATTATTACTCAACAACAAGGTGGTAACCCAGATAAATGGGCGGATGTAAAAACAAGGCTACCTTTATTACAAAAAAGTAAGTGGTATAAAAAGACCAAACATGGATATGCTCGCGGAAGCGAACCCGTTAAATACGTTGACAATATTCGACGATACTATGATGTGTTAGTTTGGCAAGATGAAGAAAACATGGAACCGATTGAAAATACCATTGAAGCGGATCCCAACCAAACTCAAATTGCCGACCTAGAAGCGAGCAATAAACAAAGCAGCGATAAAAAAGCTCAATCAGTAGAATAAGCGCTGATATATTCTACTGGCTTTACACCAGCAACTCAGCACAGCCTAAAATGCCCAATGGATAACCGAGTAAAGTTACTGTATCCTACGCCACATCTCCCCTGCTGAGTAATATATTAATGAAATTTGAGTCGTTAGCGCTAAACAAAAGCATTTTAGACGCGATCTCCGCACAAGGTTATTCCACTCCATCCCCCATTCAACAAAAAGCGATTCCAGCAATTTTAAATGGAAAAGATGTAATGGCTGCCGCTCAAACCGGCACAGGAAAAACCGCCGGATTTACACTGCCAATTTTAGAACGATTATTGGCAGGAAACCCTGCCGCCTCAAACAAGATAAGAGCGTTGATCATCACACCAACTCGGGAACTTGCAATCCAAGTTTCTGAAAGTGTGTCTACTTACGGAGCAAATACAAAACTAACCAGTGCAGTGGTTTATGGTGGGGTAAAAATCAATCCGCAAATGATGAAGCTCAGAAAAGGGATTGATATTCTGATTGCAACTCCAGGTCGTCTTTTGGATCTATTTAGCCAAAATGCAGTTAAGTTTGATCAAGTTGAAACCTTAGTGCTTGATGAAGCCGATCGAATGTTGGATATGGGATTCATAAAAGATATTAAAAAGATCATTTCGTTACTGCCTAAGAATCGCCAAAACCTGTTATTTTCAGCCACTTTCTCAGAAGAAATCCGAGCCCTTGCTAAGGGCTTAGTCAACGACCCAGTTGAAATTTCGGTAACGCCTCGTAATACGACCGTAAGCGCCATTAAACAGCAGGTTTTTCCAGTTGACAAAAAACGTAAGTCTGAACTGCTTAGTTACTTAATCGGCTCCAATAACTGGCAACAAGTGTTAGTGTTTACCAGAACCAAACACGGCGCTAACCGGTTAACCAAACACCTAATTGCCGATGGCATTAAATCGATGGCTATTCATGGCAACAAAAGCCAAGGTGCAAGAGTCAAAGCGCTAACGAGTTTTAAAGAAAATAAAATCCAAGTATTGGTTGCGACCGACATAGCCGCGCGAGGCATCGACATTTCGGAACTACCTCACGTGGTTAATTTTGATTTACCGAATGTCCCAGAAGATTATGTTCACCGAATAGGAAGAACAGGAAGAGCAGGAAAAGATGGTGAAGCTGTTTCATTAGTCAGTGCTGATGAATTCAAACAATTATCAGCGATCGAAAAACTCATTCAAAAATTAATAGATAGAAAACTCATAGATGGTTTTGAACCCAATCACGATGTCCCTGCTTCACGTTTAGATTTGAAACCCACTAAACCCAAAAAGCCTAAAAAAAATAAATATAAATCTTCTGACAGAAATCGAAGCAACAGCGCAAAGCCAGCTAAAAGAAATTTACAACGAAGAAGAAAACCGAAACCAAAAAGCGCTTCATAAACCTTTTAAAAAAAGTAAGTCGGGTAGAGCTTGCGAACACTGATAACCTGCGACTACCCAAATTAAGTGTTACGATTGACCCGACTTACGCGTTGGTTGCAAAAATAACTACTCGTGATAGGTTGAGCTGGTTGCAGAATAAATATAAGTGCACTTACCACTAGCATCCCATTGATAATAGAGATAAGACTCGTTGCTCAAGCCCCTAATTTGTTCAACATGATGCGCTTGTGTTGTCGTACAATACCCCGAGACACCTGCGGCATTTCTAGAATGGCAAATGCCATAAGGATTGGCCGAAAAACCAGCATAAGAGCACCCGATAAATTGTTGGTTATCAGCGCTGTTTCTTGCACCAACCATTGAACCGTAGGCTGTTTTTGTTCCCGCGTTAACGTTAACCTGTGGATGATTGGTAAAACCAGCAAATACACTAGGGCTGATAAAAGCGGTAAGAAAAATAAGTGTTTTTAACTTCATAATATGACCTCCATGTAGTGTCAATTGGTGTGGAACCCTAAAAACTGAATGTTTTTAGTATTACAATACAGCACCTGGTTGCATAACCAAGTTGCCATTATTGATAGCTATAATTAATTTACGTAACGCTTTGTGATGCGCTTCAGACGACATATTTGACATAACTTGTCGAAGTGCTACAACGCCATCTTGATCAAGCGAACCAGAGACTAAAACAGTATCCACAGCGACAAATCCGAGCTCATCCGCCTGCTCGGTTTTATCGTCTAACACAAAATCATCTTCAGATTTATCCGCTAGCGTCACTGCTTTCGCATGGTCGAATTGATTATTTTTATTCTTAATTAAATGAGTCTGAATATTTTCTAACTGCAGACTTAATTTTTGTATTTGGTGAGACAAATGGGAGTATTGTTGTTCTAGCTCTCTCACACTTGTTAATTGATAACCGTTCGATTGGCTAACCACTCCATCTTTTTTATGCGAGTGTTCATTTCCGTTTATATTGAATACTAAAAGAAAGATAACAGAATTGAGAATAAGAATAGCAACAAGAGTAAGGTTGGTCTTTTGCATCGATAACGCTCCCTGTTAATCTGTGTTTAATATTTAAAAGAATAAAATAAACGCATGAGAGTTCCAAGAGACTTTCACTATGATGCTTGTAAGCGAATGACCCGACTTTGGTTAAGCCTGCTAAGTTATCTCAAAAAATAATAGTCTTCAAAGTCAACTAATTAGGATTTTTTCTCAGCCAAATTAACCATAAAGAAGAACCTTCCATAAGCAGACCTTGCTCGTCGATATTGCCTCATTGCTTCCGTGAACGATAAATGTTATTCCGGTGTTATCAAAGAGATTTCCATTTTTGCCATAGCTCGGCTAGACGCTGCGATAACCAATGTGCAGCGCGGGTTACACTGCCCTACTAACGAGCTTTTGGCTCAGATTTATTTATCTAACAACTTAGGAATATTTCATTATAATGCTCGTTTGTTGTAACTCTTGTTCCTCTGAACCACATCTAGAAATAATGATTTGGCAGGGACCAATTAAGAAGTACCGTACAAAAGGACTACCATGAACGCACAATTCAATATACAACCTTTAAATAAAGAGCAGTTAGATACCATTGTTGACCTCTTCACGACTAATGGGCTAGCAGTTGAAGCAAATTATTTGGCCAAAAACAAAGCCATCCTAGAATGGAATGAAAATGTACAAGGCATCGAAATAAAAATGGACAATAAAGCCGTTTTTACAGCTAACAAAGATTCCGCCATACTAGTACTAAAAAGGATCCCTAAAGAGAAACAACAAGCCATTTTAGCCTATTTTCAAAACAACCCGATTGTCAAAAAAACTGAGTATGGTCTAGGTATTGGATTAACGGCAGTCTACACTTTATTGTTTTTAGCGGTTTGTGCTGCTAGGTATCAAACGGGGGATGAGGGCATTGCAATCGTGGTGTTAATGTTTGTCGGAAGCTGTCTATTAGGTCTTTTATTAATCTGCACTGCCGAATTCAAAATAGCTGGCAACATTCAAAACACTATTGGTTTAATTATCTTTTTTATCGGAGCAATCGGAACCGCCCCAGGCTCCTTGCTCACGCTCGCTCTATTCAAAGCGGGACTTAGAAAAGACATATCAACCAGCTAAAATAATTAGTTACGGTAGCTAACCCGACTAGTAGCTTAGTAATATTATCTTGCTTAACTAATGTTACTAAGCTAGCCAAAGCCTTTGGGGGAAATAGATAGTTAGAATAAGAGAGTGTGCGCCCTAGGTCTTGTAATCCTTAATCCTTGGGTCAGATTGATACGCTCTAAAACCTGAACTACAAATTCACTCAATTGCAGCAAAACTTAAAATTACCATCAACAATATTAACCCCGCAAATACAATCCGAAGTAGTCTACCTCGAGTAGGTTGGGCAAACTGCCGAGCCAATAACCGCCCTGCTGCTAGCCAAATAAAATCAACCACCACCGCAACCAAGAAACAAATACTCGCCGTTATTCCAATTGCTAATTGAGTATTATCAAGTGGTAAAACAAAATGACTGAAAATCGCAAAAAACGCGGCATATGCTTTAGGATTTAACAGGTTCAAGATAAAACCGTCAGCTAAGCTTGGGCAATTAGATTGCTGTTGTTCAGAATTAATCGGTGCAGTTGCGATTTTGAAAGTCACGTAAAGAAGATAGATAGATGCAACTATTTGCAAAGTAATTTTTGCATTAGGGTGACTTTCAATTAACAGGGCAACCCCAAAAATCGCACCAATAATGGCCGCCACCAACCCAAGTAAAATACCAAAGTAAAAAGGTAATGCTTTTTTCATTCCATAACTGGCACTGGTTGCCGCTAAGGATAATGGGGCTGGTCCGGGCGAACCCAAAAGTGCGGAGGTGGCGATTACTAACGCTACGATAGCTTCAATCACAGGATTTTGTTTTTCTCTTTTGTCGGAAAAAAGACGTTAGCAATTGTGCACTCTGCTGTTGCATAACACCTTCAATAATTTCAATTTGATGGTTGTGACCTTGATGTTGAAGCAATTGATACAAACTCCCCCCCGCCCCCGTGCGTGGCTCCGTGGTGGCAAATACAATCCTTTTGACTCTCGCATGAACCATTGCCATGGCACACATGGCGCAAGGTTCAAGTGTGACATAAACCGTGGTGTCTACCAGTCGATAGTTCTTAACCTTTTGCCCCGCATTTCTAAGGGCAACAATTTCAGCGTGCGCAGTCGGGTCGTGATTGGCGATAGGCTGGTTAAAACCTTCTCCGATAATTTGATTGTCCTTAACGATTAAAGCACCAACAGGAACTTCTCCAGCGGTTTGAGCTTGCTCTGCAAGCTTTAACGCTTTGCTCATCCATAGTTGGTGCTCAGCTAAATCAGTCATCGGACTTCTTATTACTGCTAGTTTTTAAGCAGTAAAATAATTTATTCCCACTCAATGGTAGCGGGCGGCTTAGAGGAAATATCGTAAGTCACTCGAGAAATACCATCTATTTCATTTATGATCCGACCCGATACATGCTCCAAAAATTCATAAGGTAGATGTGCCCAACGAGCCGTCATAAAATCAATGGTCTCAACGGCTCTTAATGCAACAACATAATCATATTTTCGAGCATCACCCATAACACCGACGGATTTTACCGGTAAGAATACCGCGAAGGCTTGAGATGTTTTGTGGTAAAGATCATGCTTGTACAATTCTTCGATAAAGATGTTGTCAGCCAGTCTTAATAAATCGGCATATTCTTTTTTAACTTCAGCAAGAATACGAACACCTAAACCAGGGCCAGGAAACGGATGTCGATATAACATATCGTGAGGTAAACCAAGTTCTAAACCGATTTTTCTCACTTCGTCTTTAAACAACTCCCTTAACGGCTCAACTAGTTTCAGCTTCATGTCTTTTGGTAGTCCACCCACATTATGGTGAGACTTGATCACATGTGCTTTACCTGTTTTAGCACCAGCCGATTCAATGACGTCTGGATAAATAGTGCCTTGCGCCAACCATTTTGCGTTCACCAATTTTTCTGATTCAACTTGAAAAACATTAACGAATTCTCGACCGATAATTTTTCGTTTTGCTTCTGGATCAACTTCGCCGGCAAGTGCATCTAAAAATTGATCTTCCGCATCTATTTTAATGACGTTCAATCCAAAATCAGCATGGAACATGTCCATCACTTGTTGACCTTCATTAAGCCTTAGCAATCCATTATCAACAAACACACAAGTGAGTTGTGAACCAATTGCTCGGTGTAACAACATGGCTGTGACCGAAGAGTCAACACCACCCGATAGCCCTAAAACGACCTCATCTTCACCAACCATTTCTTTAATTTCGTTAATGGCATTTTCAATAATACTTTCAGAAGTCCATAACTTTTCGCAACCACATATTTTAGAGACAAAGCGTTCTAAAATCCGGCCACCTTGATTAGTGTGGGTCACTTCTGGGTGAAATTGAACACCATAAAACTGTTTTTCTTCGTTAGCCATTGCAGCCAAAGGTGCATTGTCTGATTCACCGATTGCTACAAAACCGGGAGGAAGTACAGCGACTTTATCACCATGACTCATCCAAACATCAAGTACTCCAACGCCACCTTCCGAGTGATCTTCGATACCGTCAAACAATTTACTTTTTGCTGCGTGTCTTACTTTTGCGTAACCAAACTCACGTTTTGCAGACGATTCAACTCGACCACCTAATTGATGTGCCATGGTTTGCATGCCATAACATACTCCCAATACCGGAACGTCTAAGTTGAAAACAAGCTCGTTGGCTCTGGGAGTATTATCGCCAATCACACTTTCTGGCCCACCCGACAAAATTACTCCGTCTGGTTTAAATTCCTTGATAATTTCATCGGCTAAATCGAAAGGATACAACTCACAGTAAACCCCTAGCTCTCTGACTCTTCGAGCAATCAATTGAGTGTATTGCGACCCGAAATCTAAAATTAAAATCTTTTGCGAATGGATATCGGCAGACATAATAGGAATACCCTTTAAGTAAAAAGCAATTGCAATGATTATTAAGCAATCGTTAAAAACAAATAATTAAGGCTCTAATAATGAAGATTCACATTAGAGCCTGTTGGATTTTTAGAACTTAACTCAACCGGTTATTTGGTTGATTGATAATTAGGTGCTTCTTTAGTGATTTGCACATCATGTACATGACTTTCTCGCATTCCAGCGGCAGTCACTTTGACAAACTCGGTATCTTTTCGATACGTTTCTATATCTTTACAACCGGTTAGTCCCATCGATGATCGTAATCCACCTAACATCTGATGAATGATGGCATTCAAGGCGCCTTTGTAAGCAACCCGGCCTTCAATGCCTTCTGGTACAAATTTGTCAGCGGCATTATTCGATTGGAAATAGCGGTCACCGGAACCATGCTTTTGTGCCATTGCACCAAGAGAACCCATACCACGATATGATTTGTAAGAGCGACCTTGGTAGAGCTCCACTTCACCTGGGGCTTCTTCGGTTCCAGCAAACATTGAGCCGACCATCACAGAGTAAGCTCCTGTCGCCAGTGCTTTACACATATCGCCAGAATAACGGACACCACCATCGGCAATTAATGGTACACCAGTTCCCTCTAACGCTTGAGCCACATTATCAATCGCTGAGATTTGTGGTACCCCAACGCCAGTAACAATTCGAGTAGTACAAATAGACCCTGGTCCAATTCCAACTTTAACGCCATCAGCGCCCGCAGCAACCAAATCTTTGGCGCCTTGACCGGTCGCTATATTGCCACCAATCACTTGAATTTCTGGGTAGTGAGATTTAACCCATTTAACTTTATCTAAGACACCTCGCGAATGGCCATGAGAAGTATCTACTAAAATAATATCAACACCCGCTTTGACTAAAGCCGCGACTCGGTCTTCAGTATCAGGTCCAGTTCCGACCGCAGCGCCAACTCTTAAATGGCCAAGACTATCTTTACAAGCATTAGGCTTTTCTTCTGCTTTTTGAATATCTTTAACCGTATACATTCCGGTCAAGTGGAATTCATCATCAACCATTAATACTTTTTCGATTCGGTGTTGATGCATTAAGAAAAGAACATCTTCTGGAGTGGCTGACTCAGTCACTGTGACTAAGTTTTCCTTAGTCGTCATCACTTCAGTGATTGGCTGGTCGAGCTGAGTTTCAAATCGAATATCACGACTAGTGACAATACCTAACAGTTCGCCATCTTTTACCACAGGTAACCCGGATATGCCGTGAGTTGAGGTTAGGTCTTTTAGTTGACCAATAGTGGTTTCGGGTGTCACTGTAATAGGATCAGTCACCACACCACTTTCATATTTCTTAACCTTTAGGACTTCCGCTGCTTGGGTAGCAATATCCATATTCTTATGGATAAAACCAATACCGCCTTCTTGCGCAATGGCAATGGCTAAGCGTGACTCAGTCACAGTATCCATTGCAGCAGACACCAACGGAATGTTTAAACTGATTTCTCGTGTAATTTTTGTCTTAAGATCCACCATATTAGGCAGAACTTGAGAGTGAGCAGGAAGAAGTAATACATCATCAAATGTGAGGGCTTCTTGAGTGATTCGCATTGTAAATTTCACCGTTTATAGAAGGGCTGATACAGCCAAATCGGGATTATACAGATATTTTTGCCGGAGTAACAATTATTTTTTTCGCTATTTTTCGATTGCTATTTTAGTCGGTAATTGTTCAAATATTGCGATAACGGGACTTTAAGACAGCAACAGTGGTTATCCAATGGCTAACCGTCGAAGTAATTAGAGTCGTACTCAATATACAATCGCAAGCTAAGTCCATCGACTTACCAACCATCTTTAAGGTATAGCTTAAATGCGTCAACCCTTCTTAAAACCCCAAACACCAAGCGGCACAGTTAAACGAGACATTCTTTCTGTTAGTCAACTAAATCGAATGGCTAAACGTGTTTTGGAAACCGAAGTCGGCGCCGTATGGCTAGAAGGTGAAATATCCAATTATATTCAAGCAGCCTCAGGGCACTGGTATTTTTCTCTAAAGGATGACCAGGCACAGGTAAAATGCGCCATGTTTAAATTCAAAAACCGTGGCACTAACTTTAACCCCAGTGAAGGTGATAAAGTGGTGGTAAAAGGTAATATTAGTCTTTATGAAGCTCGTGGTGACTACCAGCTGATTGTCGACTATATGGAGCCTTCTGGGTTGGGCAAGTTGCAACAACAACTCAACTTACTGATTGAGAAACTAGCAAATGAAGGACTCTTTACTGCCGATAAAAAGCGGTTGTTGCCAAGCATCCCTAAGGCAATCGGCGTCATCACGTCGCCAACCGGCGCAGCAATACATGATGTACTGAACGTGCTAAAACGGCGCTGCCCAATGGTCCCGGTTATTATCTACCCAACTCAGGTCCAAGGTAAAGAAGCGACTCGACAAATTATTTCTGCGTTACATAAAGCGCAATCTCATAATCATTGCGACGCCCTCTTAATGACACGCGGTGGTGGTTCATTAGAAGATTTATGGTGTTTTAACGACGAACAGTTAGCCAGAGAAATAGCCGGTTCTAAAATTCCAGTGGTAGCTGCCATTGGTCACGAAATTGATACCAGTATTACTGAACTGGTCGCCGACCTAAGAGCGCCAACGCCATCTGCAGCAGCCGAACTGTTAGTTCCTGAACAGCAAACCCTGTGGCAGAAAGTTGATTTACTTAGCCAATCACTGACCGGAAATTTAGTTTATAAAATTGAACAATTGCAAAGTCGGTTAAATATTACCAAATTGAAACTGAGAGACCCTGAGTTTCAATTACTCAAAGCCAAGAATCAGTTGGAATTACTAAAAGATAAATTGAAGGCTTTGGTTTTGGAGTCGATTGTCTCTAAGTCAAATCGACTGCAGAATATTGAAAAAAGATTGAACAAAGGAAACCCTGCCCAAAAGCTGAGCCAGCAAAAGCATCAGTTGACGCTGTTAAAATCTCGTCTAGATTCATCCATAAAATCCAATATTGCTAACCATGGTAGTCAATTAAGGTCGTTAGTTGGTGAACTTAATGCATTAAGCCCGCTGGCGACATTAGAACGAGGATATAGTGTTACCAGGGATACAGAAACTGAAAAAGTAATTACAAAAATAGCGCAAGTAAAACAGGGTCAAGATTTAACGGTACTCTTTTCCGATGGCAAAATTAGTACTAACGTTATTCAGGTTTCTCCAAACAAATAGCTGGTATTTCATCCGGCTTTAGAGGCTTAGAAAAAATATACCCTTGAATTAAGTCACATTTATTCTCTTCGAGAAACTCTAATTGCCAAGTTTCTTCAACACATTCCGCGACGAGTTCTAATCCCAAACTGTGAGCTAACATGATGGTTGACTTAACAATCCCTTGGCTGGTTTTATCGTACTCAAGATCGGAAATAAACATACCATCTAGTTTTAAGGTATCCGCAGGAAAGTCTCGTATATATTGCAGTGAAGAATAGCCCGTTCCAAAATCGTCTATTGCAATTTTAGCCCCTAATTCTTTAATCGCTTTTAGGTTTTCAACGGTTTTTTCCGTTTGCTCGATAAACACTTGCTCAGTTATTTCAATTTCTAACTGTTCCGCCTTTAGCTGATTGACAATAATCTCTGTTTTAATGTGCTCTAATAAAGAATTGCTGATTAGATGACCTGCCGAGACATTAATAGCCACCGTTAAGTTTATCAGCCCTTGATCTTTCCATTTCTTTAATTGCTTACAAACTTCTGAGATTACCCAAAGATCCAATTGATTGATCAGACCTGTTTCCTCAGCAATGGGAATAAATACCGATGGTGATACAAACCCAAGTTCTGGGTTGTTCCAACGGATTAACGCTTCGGCATTTTTAAATTCACCACTGTGCATATTCTTTTGTGGCTGATAAACTAAAGAAAATTCGTTATTTTGAATCGCCTTCCTCAAGTTGGCTTCTATGGCCAAACGTTCTAAAGAAGCATTATTCATTTCTTCAGAAAAGAAACTAAAATTACCTGGTCCTTTCTTTTTAGCGTCATACATACTGATATCGGCATTCTTCAAAAGGATCTCATGCGCCATGCCATCATCAGGATAAATACTGATGCCGATACTGGTTGAAACATGCAGGTTATGCTCTTGCAATTGAAAAGGCTGACTAAAGCAATCAATAATTCTAAGCGCTGTACGTGCCGCGTCTTTAGGTTGAGAGATATTTTCTAATAGAAAAACAAACTCATCTCCACCCAATCGAGCAACCGTATCGCCATCTCGCTGGGTGGCTTTTAACCGCTTGGCGACTTCTTTTAACAACAAATCACCATTTTGATGACCGAAGGTATCATTGACAATTTTAAAGCGATCGAGGTCTAAATAAATCACCGCTATATTTGATTTAGTCCTAGCAGATTTAGAAATCGCTTGATGAAGTCTGTCGACTAATAAATAGCGGTTGGGTAAACCGGTTAGCGAGTCATAATGGGCCTTTTGAAAAAGCTGCTTGGTTCGTACTTCAACCAGTTTTTGTAACTGCTTTCCTCGAGCTTCTAAGTTGCTCTCCCTTTCTTGCGCTGCATCTAACATTCGATTAAAGCCGCGCACCAATCGTCCAATCTCGCCATCTTCACTCGGCACCAATCGATTGTCGTACTCTTTCGACTGATGAATATGATTAATGTGTTCAACCATCTTAGTGATTGGCGCAGTTAAAAATCGCTGAAATAGTCCGGCCATAAAGTAAGTGACCAGTAACATTGCTAAACCGACAATTAGTAACATTTCAGCAAAAGAGTCTTGCGAGTTGAACAATAAGTCAGCATCGTGCTCTACATAAACATATCCAACTAATTGACCGCTGGCTCTGACGGGCTCTGCGATGATGAAATCACGTTCATTTCTAATGCTTGGCGTGTCTAAATCGAGATTTGGGAGTGGCAATCCTTGAACTTTAGAATAACTGCCCAAAATAGCCTTATTAGGCAGAATGATGGCAGCGTATTCTACCGATTCAATAACCGCAAAAAGCTCTGCAACACTTGCGGCACCGCGATCATTAACAGCTTTAAGCGACGCAATGGCTTCGTTTCCGACCAATTTTGCTTGTTGGATGGCTGTTTCAGCAATGTTATCTTCAAGGGCTGGTTTAGCCATAAAAAACAAATAGCCGCCCACAAGCGACATGCTGAAAGCGACAGCCGCTACCAGCATCATCATCAGTTGAATCTTGAAAGTGGTTGGTAACCTTCTTTTCTTCACTTAAAAATTACATTTCCATATTGTGGCAAAGCCAATGTATCAGCTGACTTAAGTCTTTATTTCTACTTTACTAAGCATAGCCAACAAATAGACTTCATAACCAACAATTTAATAAAAAATAGGTTTTTATGTGAATTAGTTTTAAACAAAGGTCAAAGATATTGATTTTTCCTTGAAAATAACAACTTAAAGCCTAGAAATCCTGCAAACTGACTGATTTAAGTGTCTCTTTAAGCGGTAAATAATCCCCTAACGATGAATCAAACTGATAGTCTTTTTCCCACAACCTAATATTACTGACAATTTGTGCTATGCAATCAGCTATATATTTTGCTTCATTGTCTGTGGTGGTGGGATGAAGAGAGACTCTCACCCACCCCGGTTTTCGAGAAAGATCTCCCTGATCAATTTGACAGGTAATTTCTTCGGAAGTCTGCTCATCGACACCTAATAGAATATGCCCGTAGGTACCAGCACAAGAACAACCGCCTCGAGTTTGCACACCAAATCGATCACTTAAAAGTCTAACCATAAGATTGTAATGAATCTCTGGTACATAAAACGAAATCACACAAAGTCTATTTTTATGCTGTTGATGTAAAATTTCTAAGTTGGGAATTTTGCTTAACTCTCGATACATTAGAGAAACAAGTTCCGCTTCTCGCTCTTTAATATTTTGGGTTCCCATCTTTTCTTTAAGCTTAATTGATAATGCGGTTCGAATAGTCTGTAAAAAGCCTGGTGTACCGCCATCTTCGCGAGTTTCAATATCGTCAAAAAACTGGTGCTTTCCCCATGGATTTGTCCAAGTAACGGTACCGCCTCCGGGATGATCGGGCACTTTATTATGATAAAGCGCCTTATTGAAAATTAAAACGCCAGCACTTCCTGGACCTCCGAGAAATTTATGGGGCGAAAACATCACCGCGTCCAATCTTTCTAATTCATCCTCGGGATGCATATTGATATCGACATAAGGGGCTGAAGCGGCAAAATCCACAAAACAGTATCCATCATGTCGATGCATTATTTTGGCCAACGCGTTGTAATCGGTTTTTATCCCAGTCACATTACTACATGCGGTAAAGCTGCCAAGCTTTAAGGGTCTCGATTGATATTGTTTAATGATATTTTCAAATGCCTTGGTATCCGGTAAACCTTGTTCATCTTCCGGGATCCTAACGACGGTGACTGCGCACTCTTCCCAAGTGGTTTGATTGGAGTGGTGCTCCATATGGGTGATAAAAACCACCGGCTTATCGTCTTCTTTAAGGCTGACTTGTTTGGCCCATTTCTCAGGAAGTTTCAAACCCAAAATTCTTTGAAATTTATTAACCGCCGATGTCATGCCTGCACCTGAACAAATTAATGCGTCAGAATCGTTCGCATTCACATGCTTTTTAATTATTTGCTGCGCCTCGTGGTAGAGGTTTGTCATAGCACACCCCGTGAAACTAGCCTCTGTATGCGTGTTAGCGACCAGCGGCCCAATTTTTTCGGTGATAAACGCTTCAATGGGTCTATACAATCGTCCACTAGCAGTCCAATCAGCGTATATCACCTCTTTGTTATCATGCCGCAAATCAATGCCTACAATCTGTTGCCTAAATTCATTAAAGTACGCTTCTAAACACATAAACAACCCTTGTTTATTCTAGATAAGTAATGGCCTTGTAGGGCCTTTTTATAGATTGGCTATTATTCCACGACTTATTCGAAATATTTTTACTATAATTACTGCAAATAACTAGTTAATTAGAATATTATTCTCGCATTAAAACCTATTTAGGAATTTTTTCACTGCTATGGATGTTTTCGATAAAAAAATTCTCGATATACTTCAACAAGATTGCACTTTACCTGTCAGTCAGGTTGCTGATAGGGTTGGACTTTCCACAACACCATGCTGGCGACGCATCCAAGCCATGGAGAAATCGGGCGTAATCAAGTCACGCGTTGCTATTGTTGACCCTGATAAAATAAATGTCGGACTTGCGGTGTTTGTGATGGTAAAAACCAATCAGCATAACCCTGAGTGGCTGGAGAAGTTCTCACGAAGTATTACCGAGTTTCCCGAAATCGTTGAGTTCTACCGTTTGAGCGGTGATATCGATTATTTACTTAAAATTGTAGTCCCCGACATGAAAGCCTTTGACAAATTTTACAAACGCTTAATTACTCAGGCTGATTTTTCAGATATTAGCTCTAGTTTTGCCATGGAAGAACTCAAAAATACTACTCGATTACCCGTTGAATACCTCTAGAATAACGACTAATCTAAAGACTATAAGGAGTTTAGTCATCGTCATAACCAAAACTGGAATTACTTTCACTTTAATGACACTGTTTTCAACAGTGTGCCTGCGCATAAATGCAGCTGAACCAGCTGCGCCTAAGCAAGGTGCCACTCCGTCAGCTCAATCACTCCAAGCTGAGCTACCTGACGCCAAAATCAAGCCTACTAACAAAAACACCGATTCCGAAGCGCGAGCAGACGTTACAACAGGCACGGTTCAGTCAAGCCAGCAACCGAATAACATGGTCTACAGAAATGCCGTTGGATTCGCTAATTGGGTGGATAAATTTTTTGGAGACAAACGCGGCTTGGAATCTGCTAGTTACGATTATTTAAGGTTAATTAACCAACTGGTAATTCGCGAGGGCGAATCTCCGGAGTTCCGCCCCCGAGTTAAAGCCAAAGTGATCTTGCCTCAAATGAAAAATACTACGAGTTTACTATTTTCCAATGACCGCTCAGCTGACAACAAAGATTTCGCATCCCAAGAGTTGGAGCAAAATGATATAAATAGCGATGATAACAATAAACTTTCTGCCGCTATCAATTTTCAAACTAAAAGCTCTCTGAAATCTAAAATTGATTATCGAGTGGGATTAGATTCATCACTCGATCTGTTTGCATTTGCTCGCCATTCGAAGCCGCTCGTTGATCAAAAGAACCTAGATATAGAAAACTCAAACTACCTATTTTGGGAAGAAGAAAATGGTTTTGGTGTCGCCACTGAATTTGAATTAAACCAAGTTCTAAGTGAAACAAACTTATTTCGCTGGAAATATTCAATTCTTAGGGCGGAAAAAAGTCAAGGGAATGAATGGAGCAATCGATTTACTTTGGTCGATCACCCTAAAGACAATACTTGGATCACTTATGACCTATCTATTAAGGGAAAGTCAGAATTAGCTTATGATGTTGAGCAATTCCGATTAGCCGTTAGGTACCGAAACAGAACCGCTATAAAGTGGCTCTACTATGAGATAGAGCCTGAAATTAGATTTATTAGAAATGAGCGATATTTGGAGCGAGAAATGGTACCCGGAATAGCTTTACGTTTAGAGATCCAATTTGAAAAGCTTTGACTTAGCTTTAAACTCTTAACTCTTAACTCTTAACTCTTAACTCTTAACTCTTAACTCTTAACTCTTAGCTCCAATCGTCTTATTCATCAACTTCCTGCAATCGTCATTTCTTCAATTAACCATGAACCCGTTTCAATACTACTTCGATAATCAATGTCATTACCGATGGATTGCAGATTGGCGAACATGTTGTTTAGGTTACTCGCGATGGTAATCTCTTGAACAAAATATTGGATTTCGCCACCCTCAACCCAAAACCCAGAAGCACCACGAGAGTAATCACCCGTTATCATGTTGACCCCCTGCCCCATCATTTCAGTCACGATTAAGCCAGTATCCATTTGATTGACTAATTGCTCAAAATTTAATCCACCGTTGGAAATCTGAAGGTTATGAATTCCGCCACTATGCCCGGTCGGTTTCATGCCCAATTTTCTAGCGGAATAGCTATTTAACAGGTAAGTATTAAACCGGCCGTCGGCAACAATTGATTGCTCTTTGGTTGCGACCCCTTCATTGTCATGCCAAGCGCTTGCTAATCCTTTCTTAACAAATGGCTTTTCTTTCATCTCAACAAACTCTGGAAAAACTGGAGTACCTAATTTATCTAATAGAAAAGAAGACTTTCGATAAATATTCGCTCCATTAATTGCCGCCTTAAAATTACCGATTAAGCTCCTAGCCATTTCTGGGACAAAAAGTACAGGCGCTTTTTGCGTTTTCAGTTGCCGACCTGCTAAACGAGAAATCGTTCGTTCGGCAGCTTTTTCGCCAACCGACTTTGCAGAATCTAAACCGGCACCGTCACGAGAAATAGAATACCAATGATCTCGCTGTTTGCCATGACTATCTTCCGCTAACAATACACAACTCAAACTGTGTCGAGTTGATGGTGTCGCGGCTTTAAAGCCATGTGAGTTAGTATAATATCGAATGTTTCGATGACTATTAAAAGTAGCACCTTCGCTATTTGATATTTTGTCACTATATGCCAAACCATGTTTTTCACATTCTAGTGCGATGTTTTGAGCATATTCCGCATCCACGCCCATCGGGTGGTCTAATTCCAGATCAACCGATTGACTTGCCATTAATTCTTTATCTGCTAAACCGGCACAATCATCTGGTTGCGTATATTTAGCAATATTTAAAGCTGCGTCAACAGCATCAAGCAATGACTGCTTCGATAAATCACTAGTAGTCGAAACGCCCTTTTGTTTGCCTAAGTAAACGCTAATACCAAAACTGTTATCTCTATTATATTCCAGCGTTTCGATCGCTTGATTTCGGACTGAAACACTCAACCCAACATCTTTACTCACCCCTATCTCTATTTGCGACGCACCTTTACTCTTTGCATAGTTAATCAGGGTTTCTGATGTCGATTCAAAAAACTCGATTTCTTTTGCGACGTTCATATCGTCAGCTGATGCCAGCGTTAATTCTTGTTCTGCCATAGTGACTATTTATTCCCCAGTGAAGTATATTCTTTTAAATAAAGTTTTAATTTTTCGGTGGCCTGATTAATTTTTTCGGCTTTCTTAGCATTACTAATATTTCTTATTAACTGCCTAAGTGTTTGCCGCTCTAGATTAGCATATTGTTGGATTAATTCTTCTACATCTTCGGCATTGCCTTGTTGTAATTTTTCGACCCAATCCTTTATCGGATCGTTTTTGACAACTTTAGCTTTTAAGTTTGAGTTCACTTGATCCGATAAAAATTTTCTAATTTGCTCTTCGTCTTCGTTTCTTAGGCACTTACCCACAAACATCAATTGCCTTTTTTTAGCAAGATGAGTGGTTATTTTTTGATAATCTAAAATGCTTTCCTTGGTAGTATCATCCACCGGCAGAGCATTTACTTTTTCGACCGGTAATTGAGCTAATTCAAGACCAAACTTCTTAAGCGCTAATGCTTCTTTTTTTAGTTGGGTTTTACTAATCAACTCATCTTCAAGGTCACTACCTTGCGATGATGTATTTGGATCAAAATCACTCATTATATTAGCTAGTTCCACCGACTGTTAATTCATCCACTTTAAGCGTTGGTTGACCAACACCGACAGGCACGCTTTGTCCGGCCTTGCCGCAAATTCCAACACCATTGTCTAAAGCCATATCATTACCCACCATACTCACTTTAGTTAATACATCTGGACCGTTTCCAATTAGTGTCGCTCCTTTCACTGGCGCTGTAACTTTACCGTCTTCTATCAAGTAAGCTTCGCTGGTGGAAAAGACAAATTTTCCTGAAGTAATATCAACCTGACCACCACCAAAATTAGGCGCATAAATACCTTTTTTAACTGAACGGATAATTTCTTCTTTTGGTGTTTCTCCGCCAAGCATAAAGGTATTGGTCATACGCGGCATTGGCAAACAAGAATAAGACTCCCGACGACCATTGCCGGTAGAATTTAGCCCCATAAGTCGGGCGTTCTTTTTGTCATTCATGTAGCCTGTCAATATGCCATTTTCAATCAAGGTAGTGGACTGAGTTTGAGTTCCTTCATCATCCATAGTGAGTGAACCTCTTCTTCCATCGAGCGTGCCATCATCAACAATTGTACATAAAGGTGATGCAACTCTTTGGCCTATACGATCCGAAAATGCTGACGAGCCTTTACGGTTAAAGTCGCCTTCTAACCCATGACCAATCGCTTCATGTAACAACACCGCTGGCCAGCCTGCGCCTAATACAACCGGCATTAGCCCTGCAGGAGCAGCAATTGCCTCTAGATTAATCATGGCTTGATGAACCGCCTGCTCCGCCAGCTGTTTAAGCAATTCATCGGTTAGTATATGATAACTATCTCTGCCACCAGCGCCAGAGCTGCCCCTTTCTGATTTACCGTTTTTTTCAACGATCACAGTCACATTAGCTCTCACCAATGGCCGAATATCACTGGCATAGGTGCCATCGGAAGCGCATACCATGACTTTTTCAAATACCCCAGACAGTGAAGCGATCACTTCTCTAACTGATGGTTCTATTTGCCTTGCTAGCTTATCTAACTTATGCAAGATGGCTAACTTTTCCGTTTCAGTCAGGCTCATTAGAGGATCGTCGTCGGAGTATCGAGGCGAGTGGTTCGACTGCACAACGATTTTAGATTTATTTTGATTTCCTGCCTTAGCGATGCTCCTTGAAGCTGCAGCAGACTGTTGCAAAGCCGGAAGAATTAATTCTTCAGAATAAGCAAAGCCAGTTTTATCACCACTTAAGGCTCGAATACCAACTCCCTTATCACAACTGAAGCTGGCATCTTTAACAATCCCATCTTCCAACATCCAAGACTCATGCCGGCTGCTTTGAAAAAACATCTCAGCAAAATCAATTTGATGACTCATCATCGAGTCAATAATCCCTTGAAGATCGCTCGATTGCAAACCTCCAGGTTCTAGGAATTCTTTTTTGGTAACTAAGGCTACTTCAGACATTTAGTAAATACTCAAAGGCTAAAATTCAATAACAAATGCCATATGAACTGCTGCTCAGTCCATTTAACATTAGATAAGATGGGTTTATTATATCCGTTTATGTTGAAGCACGGGAAACTCTTTTCGGGTTTGCTTTACTAGTTCAAAATCTAATTCTGAGATTAGCACACCTTCGCCAAGTTTAAGCTCATCTAACAATTTACCCCAAGGTGAAACAATATTGGAGTGTCCCCAGGTCTCTCTTCCATTTGTATGCTGTCCACCTTGCGCGGAGCTAACCAAATAGCATAGATTCTCCAAGGCCCTAGTGCGGGTCAATAAGTCCCAATGTGCTGCACCAGTCTTAGCAGTAAAGGCCGCCGGTACAATTATTAGCTCGCACCCTGCTTGTTGAAGGTTTCTAAAAAGTTCTGGAAACCGTAAATCATAACAAATAGCTAACCCTACCGTTCCCCACGGAGTATCAAAAGAGACTGGCGAACTGCCCGCTTTAGTATATTTTGATTCACAATAGGATTTTTTATTGTCTCCAACAAAAACATCAAACAAGTGTATTTTGTCATACCATGTCACGGTTTCCCCCGCTGGGTTAAATACATAACATCTGCCATAGGGGCGTTTGGGCTCATTCGACTCAATCGGATGACTACCAGCGATAATCCAAATTGAAAGTGTTTTGGCAAGTGATTTAAGAGTGGCCTGTACTTTCCCATCGCCGTGCTTTTCGACAAACTCAAACTTGTCCAATTCTCGATTCGCCATAATACAAAAATACTCCGGCAAAACGACTAGTTGAGCACCAGCTTCCGCGGCTTTTGTGATTAAACGTGCAGCCGTCTGCAAGTTTTCTTGAAACAGGTGACTACTGACCATTTGTACTGTGGCCACTTTTAACTTGCTATCATTAGTGATCTTCATGGGCAATTATTAAACCGCTTTACTGTTCGGTCGGGTCAGGTTTGGGCTTTTCTGGTTTATTACTGTTGTTTTTAGATTCCTGTACTTGTTCCTGTACTTGTTCCAGATCTTGGTCCCGGCCCTGGTGCTTATCCTGGTTCATTAATCGCTTATCGGCTCTAATATCTTGATTAGTCGACAATTCTAAATCGATCGATTTTTCCTGATTATTAGACGAGTTTGATTCGTTTTCAATAGATTGTAACTCTGTGTTTTTATTGTTTAATTGATTTCCCGTCTCGTCATTCGTCTGTTCCGATTGCTTTTCCTCGGCTGGCTGTTCGGATGCATACTCGACCTTAATCTTCTTTTTCGCCCGTTTCATCTCCTCGACCACAACCTCATCAAAGGTTCCCGAAATTCTATAATCTAATCGTGTTGCAACCTCGACCGCCGGTTCCATAATTTTATCTAATAGAAAAACCAGCAAACCGGTAGTCGGTTCAACCGCCCATGCCGCTAGCACTGGAAAACTAGAAGTGAGATGAGGAGTAATAACCGCGGTTTGATCAATCGTCTGTTTGCGCAGATCAGTTTCTCCATAAAGTTTTACATCTGCAACATTGCCTTCTATTTCGACATTTTCAGTCGACACTATTCCATCTCTCATTCGAATCGTGCCATTAATAGAGTCATAGAAAAAACCTTTTTGGTACACATCTTTAAAATCAAAAGTGAGTTTTCTTAAGATTGACTGTAAATTAAACAATGAAAATAACCGACCTTGCTCGTCGCTAATTTCGCTAAGATACCCCTTCCCCAAGGCTAACTGAAAATCCCCATCCAATTGTTTATAGTCCATTTGCCATGGCGATCCCGTCCACCAAGTGTTTGCAATAACTTGGCCGGAGCTATCCTCTACCGTTGCATCTAAATCCCACTGCTTTAAAAACTGACCAATGTTGTCACTATTTAACTCCATTAGTAGTTGAGTTTCCTGTTGGGCATCTTCAGTTTCAACCCAAACGCCAGAGACAGCAATATTATGCTCCGTCCCTTTCCTCACTCGGCCTAACATTGATATCCCTTTAGGGCTTTCTCTCACTTCAGCTAGTATTTCGCCGTATTCCACTTGGTTAAAAGTACAATTAGAACACCTAAAGTCCATCGCCTTGAGCTGTAATGGAGAAAAGCTATTTGGACTTTCAGAATTCACTTCTTGCTCCTGGCTCACGGGCGAATTAGTCTTTTCTATTTCACTTACTTCCAAGGATGGCTTATCATCTTGAGAAGATTTTTCCCGAATAGATTCTTCTGCTGGCAAGTTAGGATCGGCGGTATGACTGCTTTGATTAGCGGAATCGCGTTTGGAATCGAGTACACCAATATTTAAGTCGGCACTTTTAATATCAATAACCCAAGGTGAATATTCATTAAGAGTCAAAACACCTTCTAATTGCTGATTATCAACTTTCAACTTCCACGGTTGAGATGCCAATTTATTTAGCTCGACGTTTAAGGACTCTACTTGAGTAATGCCGGCATCTAACTGTTCAACTTGAAGATCAATTTTTTCGAAAACTAATTCAAATTCGTCTTGGTCATTTTCAACGGCCTGTTGTTCTAGCTCAGAAATAAACCATAGCCACTCATCTAAAATTTGAGGTTGTAAATTACCCGATACTCTTAATCCTGAATCTAAGCTAGTTGGTAAGGATTTCTTAGTATTAACAAAGAAGTCTCCACCGTATTCTAATTTGACCGTATGGTAAGCGAATTCATCCTCAGTTTCACTCGTTGATGGCTTCGATGCAAGTGGTTGCGTGTTCTGGGCTTTTTGCGACCAATACCAGTTTCCAGATATTCCACCCCAACGGATCTCACCGGTTGATACTGCTCCAACGTCTAAGGTTAAATAGGTTTCTGCAACTTGTTCAGCACTTTTGCCAAATTCTCCCGGAAAATTAAGTTGCATCCCTTTCAAATCGGTTTGTAATAGAACCCGAGTAATATCTGGATTATCGGCGGGAGCAAATTGAACTAACGAAGTGAATTTCGATTCCCCATCGAAAAAAGGTTGCCACTGCTCGCCAATAAAATGGGTAATCCCTGTCACCGGTAAGTCCCCCCTGATATCGAGACTCAATAACGGCTCTTCTTGATTGTTCCCACTTCGCACCTTGACTTCTAATGCTTTTCCGAAAAAGTCTGCTTGAATATCACTTGGACTTAAACCATTTTCGGTGAACTTAAGGCGCCCGACAAGATTAGTCGCATCAACAATCGATGTAGTTAGTTTCGACTTACCTTTCTCAAACTCAACCTGACCATTTAGACTAATTTGATCCGGGTTATCTAAATTAATATCTAACTTAATTTCACTTGCAAGTTTACCTTGATAGTCGATATCTTCGATGGCTTCATAAATAAAATCCAAAGGCGTTAGTTTTAGGAACGCTTTGCCAGAGTTATTTTGACTATCCACATTAAGAGATAAATTCAACATCGCATTATCTTTTGATAAGTCTGACGCGTACGCCCTAGCAAAATCAACTTGATTACCTAACGACTCCCCCTTTGTCGCTTTGATATCCATCATAGACCCTTCAAACAAAAGTTGAGCATTTAAAGCATTCGCTATTGGCCAGTCAGGTAAATACTTAAAACTGGCTTCCTCGACTTCACCATGAGCAATAAAAACGCCATTCAAATTATCGAACGGAAACTCAGTGACCGGCCCTCTAACTAATCCCTTTGCCAATGTGAGCGTACCAGCCTTAATACTAGAATCAAGATACGACACTAACTCTTCCGTCATCACTCCGACTGGGAGATACAGTGATTTGTTAGCAACTGACGCTTGATGTAACTCGGAATACAAGTTAAGAATTAACTGCTCATCAATGGTTTGTAGCGCACCGGTAGCAATCAGTTCAAAATCTTTATTAGTGACTTGAAACGATTCGATGTTAAATTGTAATTCTTGTTGTTGATTGAATGCCCAACTAGCATCTGCTGAAAGAGTTCGGGCTTGCAATGAGTGTCTGAAAAGCTCTGGAATAACTATCTCGGTTTCAATTGCATTGAGCTTTAAGTTTCCAGCATTATTGGTATATTCGACGGTTCCATTGAGCTTTTTTAAATCTGGGAACGATTGGTATGCATCAACTGAAAGATTTGAAAAATCGAGTTCAAAAGTTAACGGCTGCCATTGGTTACCCGTTTTATTCAGCGAAACATGCATACTATCAATTTGAGCGCCTGCATTAGTATTCTCAAAAAACTTCGTCAGTGAGTTTTCTGGCTCAAGAACACTTTGTAAGTAATCACTAATTGGTTTTGAATTTAACTGTGTAACAAACAGATCCCATTGAATATCACTACTTTTCGTTCTAGAAAAGTGAATTAAGCTATCAGCACTCACTTGATTGTCTTGGGCGATTTTAAACTGAGTATTATGGAGAGCCAAATAACCAAACTGGAGATCTCGATGTTCCCAAGAAATCATAGTGCTCAGTTGATTGTCTTGGATGGTTTGATTACCAAGGGTTGCGTTATCAAGTTCGATAATCGCTTTTGCAGATTGCCAGTGCTTATCTTGCCAATTTCCCCAAAATTTCCAAGATAAGTTACCATGTTGTGGCGAATACTCAGCTGGTAGGTTAAACCAGGGTAGCTCGGCAATGTCTATTTGAGCGCCTTCTAAATAAACGTTTGAATAACTATCTTCTTTTGTAGGGTCCCCATAGACTTCTGAAATTATCGTGACATCACCACCACCGGTATAAC
Source organism: Kangiellaceae bacterium (assembly GCA_965230505.1). Taxonomy (GTDB): domain Bacteria; phylum Pseudomonadota; class Gammaproteobacteria; order Enterobacterales; family Kangiellaceae. Next base: position 353,041 of record OZ246006.1, read on the forward strand.
TCAGTCGACCAAACAATTGATGAATTTCATCATACTTAACCACTTCGAGTTCATCGATCAAATATTTAAATTCGGTGCCCGCTAAGGTATACAAATTTAAGTTAGAGTTAACAATTGTGATTCGACGTTGACCAAACAATGCGTCAAACAATTGTTGGCTAATACTTTCCAAACCGATATTTTCTAGAGCGCTAGGATCAGAGTCATTAGATAAGGCGACACCTAGTTCGGAGCTAATATAAAATTGAATATCCGCACCATCAATTTTAATGTCCTCTGTAGAAATTCGCTTATCAAAAATCGATGCTAATAAATCGACTTCCACTGATACCTTTCTAATATGCAACAGATCATAAGCACCATCCGCCGACTTAACTCTAAAATCTTTCAAACCGAGCGAGGGGCCTTGTATATTCCATTCTGCAGATAGCTCGGATATATCAATGGTTAAATCGTAGTTTTGTTTTACCCAATCAGTGATCTCTTGATTGTAGCTATCGATTTTTGGCAACAGCAACCCAAGTGCAATATGCACTAACGCTGCAAAAATAATGACCGCAGCTAACAGCAACCATAACTTGTTAATGCAATAAGCGAATATTCGCACAGCGGTGCTACGCTGTTTAGATTTATTCGACGCGGATTCAGACATTAGATTAAGACGACATCAAACTGTTCTTGAGTGTAGAGCGGCTCAGCTTGAAACCTAACTGGCTTATTGATCAGTGTTTCCAATTCTGCTAGATGATCGGTTTCTTCATCTAACATTCGATCAACTACTTCCTGAGAAGCTAATACTAAATATTGCTTAGCTTCATAAGCTTTCGCTGAACGATGTAATTCTCTGAGTATTTCATAACAAACCGTTTGCGCGGTCTTGATACTTCCACGACTATTACAAGTAGTGCATGGCTCACATAAAACATGCTCTAAACTTTCTCGCGAACGTTTACGAGTCATTTGGACTAAACCTAATGAAGACACTTCGGAAATTTGAGTTTTTGCATGATCTTTGTCTATGGCTTTTTCTAAGGTTCGAAGCACTTGTCGCTTATGTTCTTCATCTTTCATATCAATGAAATCAATAATGACCATGCCTCCAAGATTTCTTAGTCTGAGTTGCCTCGCTAACGCAGAAGCCGCTTCCAGATTAGTTTTGAATATGGTGTCTTCCAGATTCCGATAACCAACAAAAGCGCCGGTATTGACATCAATCGTTACCATCGCTTCGGTTTGCTCAATAATGAGGTACCCACCAGATTTTAGTGTGACTTTGCGATGTAAAGATTTTTCAATATCATCCTCCACATTAAACAGGTCAAATAGAGGTCGCTCTCCCGTATAAAATTCTAATGATTTATTGAGGTTTGGAACAAAATCATCTAAGAACCCCATTAAACGACGGTGAACCGACTCTGAGTCGATGCGGATCTTTTCAACATCGGCGGGCACTAAATCGCGAACAAATCTTAGAGGAAGATCTAAATCTTCGTGCACAACTGCAGGTGCTTTCGCTTTCTGTATCTTTAATTTTATTTGTTCCCAAAGTTTTAGTAAAAACTCGGAGTCTCTTTTAAGGTCATCTTCTGCGGCTCCTTCCGCTGCCGTTCTAACAATGTAACCACCTGAATTTGCTGGTCGGTCTTCTAAAAGTGTTTTAAGCCGCTGACGTTCACCTTCATTATCGATTCGTTGAGAAATGCCAATATGATCATTATCCGGCATGTAAACCAAATATCGTGAAGGAATGGTTAAGTGGGTTGTCAGCCTCGCACCTTTGGTACCCAATTCATCCTTGATCACTTGCACCGTTATGGTTTGACCGTCGTGTAGTAACTCATTGATATCCGGTGTGGGGATCTTTTGCTCGAGAGTTTCTTCCTCAGCGATTGGAAGAATTTCTGCTGCATGTAAGAATGCCGATCGCTCTCGCCCAATATTAATAAACGCGGCTTGCATTCCCGGCAACACGCGGATCACTTTTCCGCGATAAATATTACCAACCAAGCCGCGGCTTGATGTTCTCTCGATCAGTAACTCTTGCAGCATGCCATTTTCCAGCACCGCAATCCGACTCTCTTGAGAAGTCACGTTGATTAGTATTTCTTCTTTCATAAAGGTTTATTTTTTAGTTTAATCATGGTGCAGTCCCCTTAGCAATTGTAGGGCGCGCTCTGTGTTTTATGACCTAGTTTTGTTCAAATTGTTCCAGCAATTGCGCGGTTTCAAATAATGGTAATCCAACCACACCTGAATAACTCCCAACTATACTTTCAATAAATCGTGCCGCATATCCTTGGATGCCGTAGCCACCAGCCTTATCAAAACAATCTCCGGTCGCAATATAGTCTAATATTTGTTGCTCTTTCATTTTAGCAAATTTAACTTCGGTCACTGAGGTTTTATTGAGGGTTTTGAGTCCATTGGTGACAACAACGCTAGTCATTACTTGATGAGTGTGTCCCGACAAGCTGTTTAACATGTCTATTGCCTGTTGCGGTTCGTTAGGTTTACCTAAAATAGTCTCTCCAATCACAACACAGGTATCCGCGGCTAGCAGCGGATAGCTTTGAAGCCGTGCGGTCGAAGACCAACCAGCAACGGCCTTGCCGTGTGCGACTCGTTGCACATAGTCCAAAGGTAATTCATCAGTTCTGACTGATTCGTCGATTTCGGCTGATACACATTCAAATTCAATCCCAATTTGTTGCAGCAGCTCTTTTCGTCGGGGCGACTTTGAGGCTAAGTAAACTTTCACTACTTTCTCCATCTACTGGCAAAATTTCCTTCGAATATCACGCAACAAAATAAATACCCATGGCCAAAATAACATTGCCCCAATCAATGGTAACCAATATTGATAATCGCTACTAACAGGCTCAACAAGCCCTCTAAGAATAAGCCCTAAGAGCATATGTATGCCTATTACCACACTAATGTTGAGTGATTGCTTCCAGCGGGGAAACAACCTAAGTCGATGGAAAGTCATTTGGATGAGATATGCAATCAAAGCAAATGTCATGGCATGGATCCCAAATACAGTCCCGTATAGCACGTCAACAAACAGTCCAACGACCCAACCGACTAAAACGCCGACCCTGTTTGGCACTGCCATCACCCAATAAATTAAAACGAGTGCAACCCAGTCGGGTTTAAACATATCGACAGCGTCGGGCAGAGGGAGAATATTCATAAACATAGCAACCGCAAATGATAGAACAATAACCATTGTCCCTTTAGAATCATTCTTCACCATCGGTGGCTCCTTCCAGAACATTTTCTGAATGGTCAGTCCATACCAATAGAACAGACGAAAGTTGCTCTAATTTAGCCGTAGGTGTAGCGGAAATCATGGCGTAGGCTTTGCCCGGATCATGCTTGACTTGAGTCACCGTAGCCACCGGATATCCCACAGGAAACTTTTGTCCTAAGCCGGAGCTGATTAATACATCTCCGACTTTAATATCAGTGGTATCTGTTACGTTTCTCAAAAATAACTGATTAATTTGTCCAGTCCCAGCAGCAATGGAACGAACATTATTTCTGGCCACCCGGATCGGAATAGCGTGTCGAGCGTCAGAAATCATCAAAACTCTCGCTGAAGTCAAAAAAACAGTTTCAACTTGACCAACCACACCATTAGCATCGATGACTGTTTGCCCTTCAAACACACCACTTGATGACCCTTTGTTGATAACAAAGTCTAATCGAAAAGGGTCATCGTCTATATGGATGATCTCAGCCAATAAACGTTTTTCCAATTCTAAGTTTTTACTTCCAAGTAAATTCCTTAACCGAGAGTTCTCCGCTTGAATCGCAATGAATTTTTGAAGTTGCGATTTTAGAATTCGAGACTCATCTCTAAGCCTTTGATTTTCTTGGCGTAATTGTGAACGAGTGGCAAGTGACTGGCCTCCCCACGCAGAAAACTCCCGCGGGATGTCCGCGAGATAGATGACCGGCGTCATTAACGTGCCTAGAGTATTCCGAAGCCCTTGCAGGTGTTTCTCATGATGATCGACGAACATCAAAACCGAGGACAGTAGGACAACTATAAATAACCGAGTGGAGTGAGAATCTCCCTGAGAGAATAGCGTTTTAATGGAGTCGGTCCTCTGTTCCTAAAGTTTCGGGCTAACAGTTTGATATTTATAGAATTTTGCTATTTTATCCTATTCTACTACAGGACTCAAAACTTAGTTGAAAATGGAGCAACGGAAATCATATAACTATTCGCTGAATTTCTCCGACTTGATCGCCTTAATTGACTCGATTGAGATCATTTTCAAGGCTTTTTCCCGAAAGAAAAAACAAAGTAATTGCGATAAGAGAGACCAAAAGTGTTGAAGCTAAAGCAATTCTAAGCGATTCAACCCCATAATAAGGTGCTAACCAATCTGAAATAGCCCCAACAAATAATGGTCCTAATCCAAGCCCAATTAAATTAAGCACCAGAAAGAGTACCGCGGAAGCAAATGCTCGCATATTAGCAGGAACCAGTGAATGGGTAATTGCTATTGATGGTCCCAAAAACACGCTAACTGAAGTGTACGCAATAAATAATGCCGCAAGAGCAACCACCGTTGAAGAATGAAAATAATAGAGAAGCAAGAATGGTATCGCCACAATAGCACCAAATGCTGAGACCTTGACGTACCATTTTTTATCCTTTTTGCCGAGTTTATCGGCTAAATAACCACCTAACAAAGTTCCAGAAGCGCCTGCGACACCCAAAATTAATCCCGCATAGAGCCCAATATCTTGTTTAGACATCCCATGAAGCCGCTCTAAAAAGGAGGGCAGCCAATTTCCTAAGGCATAAGTTCCGAAGGAATGTAAACCAGCCGCAAAGGCTAAATAAATAAACGCCCGCTTAGCTAAAAGAAACTTAGTCACCTGCCAAAAACTGAGAGATTTGGATGGATCGGTTGTAACGTTTCGAACCGGTTCTTTCACTGTAAAGAAGAAAAAGATAGCGAAAGCAACCCCTGGTAAACCTAGGGCTAAGAATGCGATCCTCCAGCCATAATTAGCATCAAGCCACCCACCTAGCGAAAACCCAAATAAGATCCCAATATAAATTCCCATCGAGTATATTGAGAGAGCCGTCGCTCGCTGATTTTCTGAAAAATAATCCGATATCATCGAGTGTGCTGGTGGACTACAACCCGCTTCGCCTACACCAACGCCAATTCGAGCTAGAACTAACTGTAAATAATTTTGCGCTAAGCCACAAAGTGCTGTCATTGCACTCCATGCAACAACCGCAATAGCCACTACATTTCGGCGGTTACTCCGGTCTGCTAGTCGAGCAATTGGAATGCCTAAAATAACGTAGAATAAAGCAAAAGAAAGTCCTGAAAGTAAGCCTAATTGAGTATCGCTTAACAACAACTCTTTTTTAATCGATTCTTGTAAAATAACTAATATTTGACGATCGATAAAATTGAACACATAAACCAGAGTTAACATTAACAACACATAGTTTCTGTAACCACTGGTTACTATAGAATTTCCGACTTGTGTGCCATTGCTAGAACTAGCTATTGGATGCGGGGAATCTTGTTTGTTGTCGATGCTCATTCACAATCCTGTTGTTAAGTTTCCAATACCACCTGAGCCACAGCATAGTCTTTTTCATCACTGATACTGATAAAAATATGTCGAATTCCTAATTGTTCTAACTTTGACTTAGTTTGTCCGTGTACACAAATGGCTGGTTTTCCCTGCTCGTCATTAGTGACTTCAATTCTCGGTAATGTCACACCTTCAACAATACCGGTTCCAAGGGCCTTAGCAAAGGCTTCTTTTGCGGCAAACCGTTTTGCTAAATAGCGTGGCTTATTTTTGAGCCTTTGAATTATCTCGACTTCATTGGGATGAAGGATTTTATCGATAAATTTTTCACCATGTTTACTAATGGAGCGCTCCATTCGATCGATTTGAACGATATCTATGCCAATTCCAAAAATACTCAACGCCTTGCCTGCTGCATGATTTGTTTCATGTCTGCAACGGCTTTCTCTAGTCCTGTGAAAACCGCTCGCGCAATAATGGCATGACCAATATTTAACTCGTAAATATCTTCTATCGCCGCAATATCTTGAACATTATGATAGTGTAAGCCATGCCCAGCATTAACGATTAATCCCATCGCTACCGCTTCAGACACACCATTCTTTATTTGAGACAAGCAATCCTTGCGCTCCTTTTCTGACTTAGCATCTGCATAATGCCCAGTGTGGATTTCAATGTATGGTGCACCGGCTCTAGCTGCTGCTTCGATTTGCTCTGACTGAGCATCTATAAATAGCGAGACTTTAATTCCCGCTGCCCCTAGCACATCACAAGCATGCTTAACTTTTTCAAAATGACCAACAACATCCAATCCTCCCTCTGTAGTAAGCTCCTCTCGCTTTTCAGGCACTAAACAAACGAACTCAGGCTCTGTTTTTAGCGCTATCGCCAACATTTCCTCGGTCACTGCCATTTCTAGATTTAAACGAGAATTAATACATTCTTTAACTAATTCGACATCTCGATCTTGAATATGCCGTCGGTCTTCTCTTAAATGGATAGTAATACCGTCTGCACCGCCCTGCTCGGCGATCAGCGCGGCGTGAAAAACTTGCGGATAATCGGTTCCTCGAGCTTCTCGAATAGTGGCGACGTGGTCAACATTGACCCCAAGATAGATTGGTTTGTTAGACATTGATGTTTCTCTGCGTTTAGTTTCGAACAGTATTAAATGAGTTTGCTTATACCCATAGTTTACGGCTTTCTAAAGGCTTTTGACCAATAATTTGTCGCAATAACATTTGCGTTATTTGTTGACAGTTCTTCTCTTGAGAGTCGGAGAAGTGGCCACTACCTAATGCGATAATTGCGGCACCAGCAAAACACTTATGAGTATGTTCAATCGTATTAGACTGTACAACTGGCTCAAAACCATGCTCAAGATTATAAAAATAATCCTGGTTTGCTTTTATCGGATTGCCTGCGATATCCAAACTCCAATCTGGTGCTATTCCTAATTCGGTTAGCAATGCGACTTCAAAACTTCTTAAGACCGCACTCAGGGGGTTATCGGAAACCAGTGAATTTATAGCATGATGATACTGATTAAAAAGAGCTGGATTTTCTTGCCATTCTTGAATCGCTCGCGTAATTAATTCGTTGATATAATAACCACAAGCTACAGCACGCCCATCGAGTCTTTTAAGTATTCCAATTGTTTCTGCATGGCAGAGCGTTTTCAAATCGGTTCGCCCGGAAAATTCTATATTTAATAATGTAAAAGGCTGGAGTATCGCTCTTTGAGACTGGGCAGACTTTCGCTTTATACCTTTTGCAACCAGGCTAAATCGACCATAGTTTTGACTAAAAATGTCGACCAATAAGCTAGTCTCTCGATAGGGGCGACTATGCAATACGTAACCATGAGTAGCTTGGCTATGCATAGCCATCACACGCTAACTAGAATGCTCATCAAAACCAAGCGAGCGAAGCGCTCTTTCATCGTCCGCCCAACCATCTTTAACTTTAACCCAAAGCTCTAAAAATATTTTTTGGTCAAATACTTCTGACATATCAAGCCGAGCATCGGTACCAACTTTTTTCAAACGACTTCCCCCCTTGCCTATAACAATTGACTTCTGTGAACTTCGCTCAACCAAAATCAAACCATTTATTCTCAGGGTTCCTTTCTCATCCATTTTGAATTGTTCTATCTCTACCGTCATCGAATAAGGAAGCTCGTCGCCCAGTTGCCTAATTAACTTTTCACGAATGATCTCGGCTGCCAAAAAGCGCTCACTTCGATCAGTGTAGTAGTCTTCCGGATAGATAAATTGCCCTTCTGGCATGTACTTAATTAACAGTTGCTTTAGCTCATCAACTTGATCACCTTGCAGTGCAGCGCCAGGAATTAACTCTTGAAACGTATGCTTTGCTGATAAGTTTTGCAAAAAAGGTAGTAGTTTTTCTTTCTCTTTAATTTGATCAATTTTATTAACAAAGAGAATGATTGGCTTATCTGTTTTTTTGATATGTTGTAAAACTAGCTCATCGTCCTCAGTCCACCTTTCCGGCTCGATAATAAACACCACAACATCCACATCGGAAATAGAGCTAGATGCAGCGCGATTCATAAATCGATTAATCGCTCTTGGCTCTTTTTTATGAATACCTGGCGTATCAACATAAATCAGTTGGGTATCGCCGACAGAATCTATACCCATAATTCGATGACGAGTTGTTTGCGGTTTTCGAGAAGTAATACTGAGTTTTTGGCCTAACAAATGATTAAGTAAAGTTGACTTGCCGACATTGGGTCGTCCAACAAAAGCAACAAAGCCGCACCGAGTATTACTCTGCTGGCTATAGCTTTCACTACCTTTTTTATCATCATTAGAATTCATCGAGTTCACTTAGTTTTCTTATCTATTTGTAATTCTTCAATTGCTTTGCTGGCCGCATCTTGCTCTGCTTTTCTTCGGCTAGCGCCTTGCCCCTGTATCGAGACTTGCTGGTATTCAATTTGACATTCAACCCAATATTTCTTTGCGTGATCTTTACCTGATTCTTTAATCACTTCATATTCTGGCGTCTTCTGACCTCTAGCCTGCAACCATTCCTGCAGTCTAGTCTTTGGATCCTTCTGCGCCATTTTTAAAGATAGTTGAGAAATTTTATTTTGATAAAGGCTTAAAATAAAGGCCTGTACAGTTTCAAAATTACTATCCAATTTTACCGCGCCAATAATCGCTTCGAAGGTATCAGATAAAATGGAGTCTCTTCTAAATCCTCCACTCTTTAATTCACCGCTACCTAAAATCAAAAAGTCGCTAAAATTTAATTCTTTAGCTAATTCAGACAGTGCTTTTTCTTTTACCAGAAATGCTCGCAATCGGCTGAGCTGCCCTTCGTCGGCCTTAGGAAACTTTTGATATAGCTCCAACGCAATCACATGTCCTAACACCGCATCACCCAAAAACTCTAACCGTTCATTATGCAAATGGTGAGCACTTCGATGAGTCAATGCCTGCTTGAGTAAAGAAAGATCACTAAATTGATAGCCAATTGTTTTTTGTAACAAGGCTAAGTTGGGTTTACGAGACATGGGCTAACGGCTAGGACGAATTTCTTCGTTAAACTCTACAATTGCTGATAAATTGCTGATAATTGAAGCCCTTTGTTCATACTGCACGAGAATATACTTTTCACCAGAACGATCACGCATAGCTTTAAACGCTTTGGTATCAATGCCTCGTACGTTATTAATCGACAATCGGCTTTGCAGTGTTGAGTTGATGGTTTTATTAGACATATTTTCAAACTCTCTTGAATCAACCAAGTCTTGCAAAGCTGCTCTTATAATTCGATGTTCGAAATAGATAGGAACCACTTTAAATGCCTGCATTGCAATGAAACCAACCATTCCAATAACGGCTAACCAGCCCCACATGGTTGCACCATTTTGACGTTTTATATTCATAAGTAGTCCTCTAAAAGCTCTTAATACTGTGTTGCAAGCTAGATAATGTCTTACTAGTTTAGCATAAATACTAAATCGACTATTTTTCGAAAGAGAGCTGTTCTAACATTAGCCCTTGTTCTTGATAAAACTCTACTCTATTGCGCCAATTCGGTCGAGATCGACCCCCGTTGGAACCCAACTGAAGAATCGATTTTTTATTCCAAATTCAAAGTGCATCCAAATGCTGACCGCTTGACCCACTAAATTTTCTTCCGGCACGTAATGTGTCGTATCCCAGAACCGACTATCTCTGCTATTGTCACGGTTATCCCCCATTACAAAATATTTACCTTGGGGGACTATAAATACCGAATTCTTGTGCTGTCTTTTCTTATTAAAATGAGGAACACTTGGATTATTTAATATGCCGTGACTCGCTCCATCGATAGTTTCAACGTATTCATCATTTACCACTCCCACACCCGAATCTGGGTTTCGATCGATGTAACCTGGACCGGGCACTAGCTCTTTTTTAACATGGATCTCTTTAGGGCATTCGTCTTGTGGAAGCCCTTTCGGACACGCGGGTTTAATATATAACTCTTTTTGGGTGGTATAAATAATTCTGTCACCCGGTATTCCAATCACTCGCTTGATATAATCCTCTCCGGTATCAGGTGCTCTAAAGACAGCAACATCACCACGCTTCGGTAAACCGATATCAACTACTTTTTGGGAGTTAATTGGGAGCCTTAACCCATAGTTAAACTTATTGACTAAGATAAAATCACCTTCTTTTAAGGTCGGTTTCATTGACGCAGAGGGGATTTGGAATGGTTCATATAAAAATGAGCGAAGCACCACGATGATCAGTAAGATCGGAAAAAACGACTTAGCATAATCGACATGAATCGGTTCTTTTGCCACAGCGTCGATTGCTTCTTGTGGCGGCTTTAGCATTTTGTCATAGAGATCTTTAACCGCTTGTTTGCGTTTCTTTCCCGCGGTTAATGAGTCAACCAGCCAGACAATCCCTGATACAAACATTAGTACGACTAAAATTATTCCGTAATAACTACTCATCTATACTGACACCTTTATATTCAACTTTGACATTTAGTCGTTAATCTTTAATACCGCTAGAAAAGCCTCTTGCGGGATGTCGACTTTACCAACACTCTTCATCCGTTTTTTACCTGCTTTTTGCTTCTCTAACAGTTTGCGTTTTCGAGTAATATCCCCACCATAACATTTGGCCGTCACATTTTTTCGCAGCGCTTTCACTGTCGATCTAGAAATAATGTGATTTCCAATTGCGGCTTGAATAGCAACTTCAAACATTTGTCGGGGAATTAACTCTTTCATTTTTTCAACTAAATCTCGGCCTCGATACTTGGCTTGCTCACGATGCACGATGATGGCTAACGCATCAACCGTTTCACCGTTAATTAAAACATCTAACTTAATTAAGTCGGCTTCTTGAAAAAGTTCAAAACTATAGTCCAGCGAGGCATATCCTCGACTCACTGATTTAAGCCTGTCAAAGAAGTCCAAAACCACTTCATTCATGGGGATTTTGTAGGTCAGTGAAACCTGAATCCCCATGTATTCCATTCTTGTTTGTACGCCCCGGCGCTCAACACATAATGTGATTACACTGCCTAAATGTTCTTGTGGTACTAATATATTGACTTCAGCAATAGGCTCTCGTAATTCTGCGATGGTGCTTGCATCTGGCAGTTTAGCTGGGTTGTCAACATAGATTAATTCATCTTTTGTGGTTAGAATTTCGTAAACAACCGTTGGGGCTGTGGTGATTAAGTCTAGGTCATACTCTCGCTCTAATCGTTCTTGAATGATTTCCATATGCAACATTCCAAGAAATCCACAACGGAATCCAAAACCCAACGCTTGAGAGTTTTCCGGTTCAAAAAACAATGATGCATCGTTCAAGCTTAGTTTATTCAAGGCATCTCGAAATGATTCATAGTCGTCTGAAGAAACTGGAAACATACCGGCATAAACTTGTGGTTTTACTTTTTTGAAGCCATCTAAAATTTCGCTGGCACCATCTTTCACATGGGTAATGGTGTCTCCTACGGGTGCACCATGAATATCTTTGATGCCGGCAATCACATAACCTACTTCGCCCGCTTTCAGTTCGGGTAAATCGTTTCGCTTTGGAGTAAATATTCCAACAAAGTCGACTAAGTGCTGCTTGCCAATGGACATGGCTTGCATTTTATCGCCTTTTCGCAATGTACCCTGAACGACTCGAACCAGAGAAACCACCCCTAAATAATTATCAAACCAAGAGTCAATAATCAGTGCTTTTAAAGGCGCTTTAGGGTCGCCTTCCGGTGGTGGAATTTTCTTTACTAAATCTTCCAATAAATCTTCAATTCCAATCCCGGTCTTGGCACTGCACTGCACCGCATCCATCGCTTCCAAACCAATAATATCTTCAATCTCCTGTGCAACTCGGTCAGGATCGGCTTGTGGAAGGTCGATTTTGTTAAGAACTGGAATCACTTCTAAATCTTGCTCTATCGCGGTATAACAATTGGCCAGAGTTTGAGCTTCAACACCTTGTCCAGCATCAACGACTAATAAAGCCCCTTCGCAGGCTGCCAGCGATCGCGAGACTTCATAGGAGAAATCGACGTGTCCGGGAGTGTCGATAAAATTTAACTGATAAGAATTTCCATCTTTTGCTTTGTAATCCAAAGTCACGCTTTGTGCTTTGATGGTAATCCCTCGCTCCTTTTCAATATCCATAGAATCAAGGACTTGCGCCGACATCTCGCGGTCAGACAGCCCACCGCAAAACTGAATGAGTCTGTCAGACAAGGTCGATTTACCATGATCAATATGGGCGATTATCGAAAAATTACGGATATATTGTGTATAGGACATAAATTACTTAAATATTATCGACTTAGCCGATGTTTACCTAGGGATTTACAAAGGGCAGAATTGTAACCTATTTTAAAGCTCGAGTATTGTCCAAATTACGCTTTTTGCAAGCCGATTAACAGTTGAAATTGTTAGCAATAGTGTGTCCTAGAAGCATGCCCTCAGAAGACACTCGATAAAATAACACTAGTAGATCGGAGGCTCACCTTCGGGTCGATTGCGAAATCGTTGGTGCAACCACATATAATCGACTGGATATTGGCGCAAGTAGTTTTCTAAGAATTGGTTAATTCTAGCGGCATCATGCACTTCACTTTCTCCGGGAAACCCTTCAAAAGCGGGATACAAGGTAAGGTCGTAGCTGTCTTCATTGGCTAACCGACGTTGCGTAAAGGGTACCACTGCCGCACCAGTCATTTTAGCTAATTTGGTGGTCGCGGTGATGGTCGCGGTTTGCACGCCAAAGAACGGAACAAATACCGTTGTTTTCCCACCATAATTTTGATCAGCCGCGTACCACACCACCTCATTGTTGCGTAGAGCTTTGATCGTGCCTCTTACGTTACTTCGATCAAGCAACCCTTTTAAATGGCGCTGTCGACCATCGACCATGGCCTTTTCAAAAAGCGGGTTTTTATTCGGTTTGTACATTGCAAGGAAGTCATAATGGCTTCCTAATAAACATCCTCCCATCTCCAAGCTTGTCATATGAAAACTTAACAAAATCGCCCCTTTTCCTTTCGCAATGGCATTGTCGAGATGCTCTTTCCCGTTTATTTGGGTATTGGCTTGTTGATGAGCTAAATCGCTGTACCAACAACTTGCCATCTCTATAAACCCTTGGCCAGTCGCCTGCATGTTTTCTTTTAGCAGAGACTGGTGTTGTTCCGGTGATAAATCAGGAAAACAAAGGGAAAGGTTTTTGCTGGCAATCCTACGCCGTTTACTAGCAAATTTTGCCATCATTTTACCGGTAAAGCGCCCCAACTTAGCTCGCTGATTAGGTGAAAGTTTTGCGATCAACTTAAGAATAGATAGTCCTAGATGAGTTCCCCAATAACGAGGAGCATGAAAGTTTTCAGTATTTTTTGACATACAGTTGCCGCATTAGAGTTGTAGTAAATGGCGAAATCAAATAAAGCGCTTTACCAGAAACATTGGTACCAGGAGCGTCGTTACCTTGATCATACTGGTAACTGATTACTTTTTCACTATCCAACACTGTCAATCAAGTAATTTAGGGTGAGTATTTATTATTGACGGCTTACTGATTCAATCTGCTTGCGATATTCGGGTATTAATTGTTCACAGGAGTACTGATTAACTTGCTGACTAAATTTCAAAGACTTATCACTAGAAACCTGCTGCCAATTCTTCATCAACCACTCCAGCTTTAGCGCCAAAGAGTGTGACTCAGACTTCTCATTATCAACAGCATACAAAAGCGTTTGGTCGATATATTCAGGATACGCAACCCTGTTCGGCGCGATCGGAATACAACCTAAGCTAATCGCTTCCAACATACTTAGTCCCTGAAAATCATGTAGAGCGGTAGACACCACAACATCGGCATCCGTTAGGATTTGATCATATTTCGCCCGCGGTTGAAATCCCCAATGCCCTATGAATTCAGCAAGCTCCTTTTTAGCTGCGGCAAAACATTTTGGAACTTTTCTAAATGATTGGCCTAAAACATCTACTCTAAAATTTAACTGGCGTTCTGCCAACAGCTTAATCGCTTCAAACAACACTTCCGGTTGTTTATCAAATTCCCAGCGGTGATTCCAAACAATTGAAATTGGTTGGTTGCTCGAAGTATTCGCCAAACTGACTTTATTGTGGAGACTTTCTCTGGAATCGATATTGAAGTTCTTAATAGGCACCGCTAGTACTGAACTCTTTGATTCAATTTCCTCGATATCCGAAATCGAAACCCCGTCTGGAAGCTTTTTAAATAGTTGTTTGGCTCCCTTAATAAAGGTCGTCTGATTGTATTTAGAATTAAATAATACTTTATCGGCACATTTCATCGAGAAAATGGCTGAAAGCTGAGCGTTTAAACGGTTAGCATCTTCTTGCGGTTGTGAGTTTCTCGGGTAGTCAAATTGATTTTCATGACAATAAACAATCGCTGGGATTGTCGCTAATTTAGGAATAAACCCTCTAAGGCTATTCAAATCGACCATGCTCGTTACGATTAAACAATCATAGTCTCGGTTTAGTTCAGCAGCATATTGATTAGCGAGAGTGATAGCATTCCCTCTAATTCGCCACGCATAATAACGGTCGGGTAATGCGATTTGAGTCCAATCATATTCATGGAGTTGTTTTTCTAATATTTGCCGCCAATGTTTATGGCTGGCCGCATCATAACCCGATATTAAAAGTAATTTTTTTTTGTGGCCCTTGGGGTGAGCTGCTTCGTGAGGGTCAGTAATAATTTGCATCAGTTAAATCGGCTTTTGGTTTGTTAAATTATTTTAACTAAGAAAAACGATTGATAGTGTCAGTAAATAACATGGCAAGTTTACTCTAAACAGTTATTAGTTTTTTCTGGTTGCATTTTTAGTGCAGTGGAAAAATCGATACGCTTGCTACTCAAAGGCAACCGCGAGCAATTTAACTACCCATTTTTTGATAATTAAATTCGTAGTTAAAATCGGAACAAACGGCTTGATAGACATTTATTTTGGGGTTTAGTTGATGCGCGGTCATTGCTAGCTTTTCTGCTTGTATCGGTGCGACCGCAGCTCCAATATAAATACTTTGAATTAACTCTTTGTCAATATTGATATGCCTGTCCGCACTTATTGGCTGTTCAACTATCAGCCGCCACTCTTTTTGTGATCTAAAACGATAGTTTTGAGTAGTTAAAATCTTTTCGAAATCAATTTCTATTTCGTTTAACTCGCCAACCATGTATTCGACACAGTCAGTAATTTTGACGGTTTTAGCCGGTTGCTTATCATAGTGAACTGGTACACATTGTTCAAAAATTGAATCTTCCTCACAACGAAATTTAATCACGACACCGGCATAACGATCCGCCTCCACTAACCAAAGCTCTGGATTATTACTATCGGCAAACAAAGGCAAAAGCTGTTTATTGGCTATATACCCCAACCATTCTCGATGGATTTGCAGTGCTTCATTAAATTGTTGCTCGACCATTGCCGGTAATAAACCAACTAACGATTCTCGAATTTCAGACTCATCATTGAAACGATTTTCACCACGCCAACGCCTAATGGCTTTTTGTAAAGGGTGATTCGGATTACCCCTTGGAGGAGATTTGCCTAAAATAGAAGACGTCATGTACTTCACCGTTTTTTCAAAAAGCTCCTGACAATCAAATTGCAATTCACTATTTTGGTTAGGTAAGAATGGATCATTAAGCTGGTCAGCTTGGAATAGCGGTAACATTTGGTGATGCAATACTTTAGCCGCACCTTGATAACTACCAAAATACGCGAGTGATGGAGGAAGATCTAACATACCGATTTAAGACTCATAGATTCTATTATCATTATTTTTTGTATATATTTTTGAGATAATCACTCTTATTTTTTAACAAAAAGGGTTTTAAAACTCATTTAGAATGATGACCAACACAATAATTGTAGCTAAATTAGCCGTGAAAAAGTCATTTATTTTTAGATCAAAGACTTAAACATTATATAAGCATCGACCAATCCTTCTTTAGGATGTCTAAAAGCCTCTGGTAAAGTACCTACAATTTTAAACCCATGTTTTTGCCAAAGTCGAACAGCTCCTCGATTTGTTGCAGCAACAAAATTAAACTGCATGGCTCGAAATCCCAACTTAACTGCCAATCGTTGCGACTCCTCACACATTTTACTCGCTATACCTTTGCCTGTGGCAGTGTCGGCGACAATGTAGCCACAATTACAGATATGATCCGCATTACCACCAAAATTGGCTCTAAGGTAGAAAGTTCCCAAAATATCCCCTTGATCATTCTGAGCAACCCAAGTATCACGCACATTGTTAACCCAAGCATCTTTAGCTTGTTGTTCAGTGATATCACAATCAAATGCGTATGTAGTTCCTTGCTTAAACACGGGCTCAATAATTTGCCATATTCTAGGCCAATCATCGACCTCTACCTTTCTAATAATAATATCCTGAGATGACAACTTTGCTCCTTTTACTTTGTTCTAGTTAAGCCAATTAGATAATGCCCAGTGTACTAAAGTCGCATCGACTTGATAATCAATACTTTTAGTTTACCTAGGGTTAGTGTTCAAGTTTAAGCCCGAATATATTTAACTTTTTTATATAGCGTTAGAACCCTTTGAGATTGCTCCAAAATTGTGATGATAGCGACGAATTTGCACCACCCGTAAAATACTTCAAAACAATAGAATAATTTATTCCATAAAGCACTATTTAGACAGTCAATATTGGTGTAGTATTGGGTAAAACTAATTAAACCTTTGAAATAACATCACAATTAATGAATATTTTATTCCTTAAAAAATTAGCCATAAGCCTACTATTATTGTTGTCGATGGTAATCGTTGGTTGCAGTCAGTTACCAATATCTCAGTTACCTTCTGATAACTACAATGACAGAATTCGTTATCTTGTCATTCACTTTACGACCATTGACTATCAAGATTCCGTAACAGCTCTAACAAAAGGCAAAGTGAGTTCTCACTACTTAATACCTGAAAATGGCGATCCCTCTTACCCCAACTCATCTTTAAAAACATTTCAACTTGTGGATGAGAGCAAACGCGCATGGCACGCTGGGCGAAGTTATTGGCAAGGTCAAAATAATTTGAACGACCAATCGATTGGCATCGAATTGGTTTATCGCTCCAATTGTCATAAAGAAGAATTAAAAAACGAAGCTCAATTTCCGACTTTAAGAGCCTATGATGGACTAAATATCGAAGCCAAGTCCGACCGAATTTGCTTTTATCCAGATTTTGATCCAGAACAGATACAGCAGTTGATACTACTGATCAAAGATATCATCAAAAGAAACCCAGAAATCACACCTGATAGAATTATCGGACACGCTGATATCACTCCAGAGCGTCGCGTTGATCCGGGGCCTAAATTTCCATGGCACCAACTCTACAAAGCGGGGATCGGCGCTTGGTACGAGCAGGAAAAAGTTGCTGAGTACTGGCAATTGTTCCGACAAAATGAACCGACCGTACAATTAATTCAATCAGCATTACGAGCTTATGGTTATGGCGTATTAGAGACAGGGCTGCTGGACTCACAAACCATCAATGCGCTCACGGTTTTCCAAATGCATTTTAGACCTTGGCAGGTAGACGGTCAGCCATCCGCGGAAACGGCAGCGACATTGTTTGCGCTAATCGAAAAGTATCGCAATAAAAAATTAGCCACATTACTACAAAGGTTTAAACACGAAACTTCACTAGTCGCTGATACGAGAGATGAATCGTTTTTTGGCCAATTTGATGGGCGTTATCCTCAAAAAAACCTCAGTACTCGAGAATTAGTTAATCACAGGCATCTGTTTAAGGCCTATTCGGGTCAAGGAAAACTAATTATTAATAATAAAAATGCGGTATCAGCAGAGTTTTATATTAACGGAAAAAAATTAAATCTAGGCGCTAAACTTAACCAAAACCAAATAACAACCCACGAGATTGGACGTTATACACATTCCGGTTATAACACCTTTAGAATCGATAAAGTCTATCCAGAAGACGCAGAGCTAACCATCGAAGTACCCTTTCCAACTCTTTCGCCGATGCGCTCAAACAACCAGCATACGAGCTTTTCAAAGAAGAAATTATTCGAACTTGATCAACTTATAAACCGAGAAATTGCTGCTGGTTTTCCGGGAGCTACTTTGCTAGTTGCCCACCAAGGTAACATTATAAAACACCAAGCTTATGGATATAGTGCTAGATATAATCGAGAAGGAGTAGAGCTCGCTTCACCGACCAAGATGACAACTTCCACTTTATTTGATTTAGCCTCAAATACAAAAATGTATGCAACTAACTATGCGATTATGAAACTCGTTAGCGATAACAAGTTGAATGTTAATTTACCCATCAGTTATTACTTACCGGATTATCGAGGTGAAGGCAGAGAATCGAGACTTGTTAAAGATTTGCTTAACCATACCGCGGGTTATCAACCGGCTGTGGATTTCCACAATCAAGACAACAAGCTGGGATCTAAGTTTTTCTCCCAACAAAAAAGCAAAACCCAACAGTTACTTATCAGAAGTGTGCCGTTTAAAACAGGAAGAAATTTGTCGTCAGTATATAGTGATGTAGATTACATGTTATTGGGTACCTTAATAGAAAGAATAACCCATATGCCCCTCGATCAATTTGTCGAAGAAACCATCTATCGACCGTTAGGTTTAACCAGTACGGTTTTTAATCCACTCAAGAAAGGTTTTAGTAAAAACCAAATTGCTGCAACCGAATTGCAAGGCAATACTCGCCAATCCAATATCGACTTTCACAATGTTCGTACCGATGTGGTCCACGGCGAAGTACATGATGAAAAAGCTTTTTATTCAATGGGAGGTGTCGCAGGTCATGCTGGACTATTTTCTAATGCTAAAGAAACAGCCATACTAGCAAGTGTATTACTCAACAGAGGCGGTTACGGCAAAACTCGCTTTTTTGAAAAGAGCCAAATCGATCAATTTGTGACGCCTTCTCATTTAGACATTACAATGGGATTAGGTTGGCGACGAGCGGGAAACGGAGAAAGAAAATGGCAATTTGGTCCTTACGCAAGCCCCTATGCGGTGGGCCACACAGGTTGGACAGGAACCGTCACGATAATCGACCCATTCTATGATTTGATTATTGTCTTACTGACTAACAAAAAACACAGTAAGATGGTCGCCAAGCAAGAAAATGGACTTGTTACTGAGCAAATGGAATTTTATGGTGATACCTTTGAAACAGGAAAGTACGGCAGTATTATTACTCTGATTTACGAAGCATTATTAGAGAAATAATTCTCATGTTTAACCACTTTAATAAAATTATTACCCTCTATAATCCCAAAAGAATGATGTCGGTTGACTTGCTTCGAGGTATCACTATTTTTGCAATGATCTTGGTCAACAACCCAGGCAGCTGGGGAAATATATACCCTCCCCTTGCACACGCCGAGTGGCATGGATGGACGATCACAGATTTAGTATTCCCATTTTTCCTTTTTATCGTCGGTTTATCTATCGCACTATCAGCTGATAAATCAGCGTCAAATATCAATCGATGTTCGCTGTCGAAACCTATCGGAATAAACTCTAATGACTTTATTCAAATAGTAGTACGAACGATTAAGCTGATTATATTAGGCTGGATACTTGGAGTAAGCTACTATAATTTCTATGATCCTAACTTTGAATGGTTCAACGACCGTTTACTATCCATTCGCTGGTTTGGCGTGCTACAAAGAATCGCGTTAGTTTATTTTGTTTGCGCCATCTGTTTTAGGCTTTTGACTCATCGCCAATTAAAGTTACTAAGTATCTTACTACTAGCAATTTATTGGGGAGCAATGATACTAATCCCTTATTCCGATGATAGCGGTAATCAGTTTGTCGGATTACTTCTGCCTGGAAATAATCTTGCTGCCTACATTGACCACCACCTTTTTGGGGTAAAACATTTGTATCATAAGTCGACCTTACCATTTGCTTCTGACCCAGAAGGATTATTGACCACTCTACCGGCAGTGGTTAATGGTTTAATTGGTGTGTTGGTTGCAAAATTAATCTTAAACAATCCCAGTTCGAGCAATCAAAATCAGCAACCAGAGAAATTTGCTAATCTTATCAAGTCAGAACTTTATAAACTTTTATTTGTAGGTTTTTTTATGTTAATTGCAGCGTTTATCTGCGCGTTATGGTTTCCAATTAATAAAAACCTTTGGTCCCCGTCTTACGTTTTATTGAGTTCTGGTTTAGCGATTCTTTGTTTGGCTTTTGCGAGGTGGTTGATTGAGTTTAAAAAGATTAACCAATGGGCAGCCCCCTTTTTAGTATTTGGCAACAATGCCATCGCTCTGTTTATGTTATCGGGCTTCGCAGCTCGACTATTGACCATGATAAAGATCGATGGCATTAGTTTAAAAGGGATTGTTTATTCAGGGGTTGAAGTGATTTCCAATGACGCTAAATTTAATTCTCTCTGCTTTGCAATTCTATTTATGTTAGTCATGTATTGGCCGCTCTATTGGATGTATAAAAACAAAATATTTTGGAAAGTTTAAGACCGGAATCGGTTAACCCAGTTCGAATCAATCGAATCGCTAAGTTGAAAACGATTAATTTCTATTTAGTGCCCAGCCGTTTTTCCATTTCGACTACGCGGGTCACTCGAACCAAACAACCCTGCTTTGGTTTTCATTATTGATTGGGTGCTTCCCATAGCCGACTTCATCACTACTTTATGCCCTTTCGCTTTTAACAGTTGAATGGTATCAGCATTTAAACTGCGTTCAACTCGCAATTCGTCGGGGTACCATTGATGATGAATTCGACCAGAGCTGGTGGCTTCGGCGATATTCATTTGATGATCGATGACATTTAAAATGACTTGTAACGTAGTGGTGATTATTCGCGAGCCACCCGGTGATCCAGTGAGTAAAAATACTTCACCATCTTTCATGACAATTGATGGTGTCATGGCACTCAAAGGCCGCTTACCTGGTTCAATAGCATTGGCTTTTCCGCCCAACAACCCAAACGCATTGGGGACACCAGGTTTAGCGGAAAAGTCATCCATTTCATTGTTCATCAATACACCAGTTCCTTCTGCCACCAATCCCGAACCATAACTAAAATTTAGTGTCGTCGTGGTTGATACAGCATTTCCCCATTGATCAACCACTGAGTAATGAGTCGTTTGATCGCTTTCAAATGGCTGTAAATTTCCAGGTTTAATTTGCTCACTTGGCGTTGTCTTTTTAGGGTTAATCCGAGCATAGATTGACTTAGCGTAATCTTTACTGATTAAGGCGTTAACAGGTACTTGATAATAGTCTGGGTCGCCTAAATACTCGCTGCGATCCGCATAAACAAATTTCATCGCTTCCGCCATTTGATGTACCGATTTGGCGGTATTGTGTCGCATATTGGTTAGAGAACTATTCTCCAAAATATTCAGTAGCTGTATCAGGTGAACACCTCCTGATGATGGCGGTGGCATTGAGTAGACTTGGTATCCTCGATAATCAGTGGACACTGGCGCTCGAATAACCGCCTTGTAGTTGGCCATGTCTTGCTCACTAAATATTCCCCCAGCTTGATTAACAGACGCGACAATCTTCTTAGCGACGGCTCCTTGATAGAAACCTTTACTTCCGTATTGAGCAATGGCTTTAAATGTCTTAGCTAAATCTGCTTGAATTAAACGTTCACCAGGTTGATAATAGCTACCATCTTTCTTATAAAAAATTTTCTTAGTACTCGGCCATCGTTGGAGCCTTTTTTTCATCGCTTTTAACGAGCGCGATAAGTCATAGCTGACCTCAATACCATTTTCAGCTAAATCAATGGCCGGTTGAATCACATCTGCTAAAGACATAGTCCCGTAGTCTTCTAGAGCTTGCAGCATACCTTTCACTGATCCCGGGATCCCAGATGACGCACCATGAAATAAAGACTTGTTCTTAATCACATTACCTCGACTATCTAAAAATAAATCTTTATGAGCTAAAGACGGAGCCATTTCACGATAATCGATGGTAAGGATCTTCGAGGGCAATTTGCGTATTTTATTTTCTGCAAGATGAATAACCATAAAGCCACCACCACCAATATTTCCGGCACGAGGATAAGTAACAGTTAGCGCAAAACCAACTGCGACAGCTGCATCAACAGCATTGCCGCCTCGCTTTAGAATATCCACACCGATATCCGTGGCCACTGACTCCACCGTTGAGACCATACCATTAGCCGCCCAAATAGGTTGTGCGGTATCCATTCCAGCATAGATGGGTAGCTCTGTTGCAACTGAACTTGTAATGACAGAATTAGGTCCACTTGAAAAGGCGACATTATTGTCAGCGGCATTTGATTGAGAATTTGCAACGAGTACAACAACGATGACAACAACCAGTGCAACTAACTTACTGTAAGTAGCTTTGCGGATAATATTAAAGTGCATGAATTGATTATTTTCCATTGTCGTTATCTGTGTCTAATTTGGTGAAGAATAGATCTTCGAAATCAAAACTGAAGTCAGTCTTACTAGAAATAGGCTTCATAGTCATTCGAGTCGGTTGGTCCTTTGAATTTGCGCTAAAATCTATCCAAGCATCGGCTTCAAAACTACGATCATGCCAATGAACCCACCAGCGATTTTCATTATGCCAGTAGACATCTCCGATTAGCCGAGGTGACATTTCACTGATAAAAGTAATTCCATTTTGATTTTTCTTTAAGCTAACTTTACCAAACCAAGGATCGTTGTAATACCCTAAACGAGCTTCTATCACATGACTCTTCGCTCGTTCGGTGATACTCAGCTTTTTCTGTAATAAGTCTATTTGATTATTTGTGTTTGACTGCTGGCCTTGAGTTTTTAAACCGACATACTTAGCAACCCAATCTGTTTTTCTTTTCAATTTAGTTTTGCTGTATAGCTGCAATAAAGAACGAACAATCGCACTACGCCCTGCTCCCGACTGTTGATTAGTTAATACCACAATTCCAAGATTTTGTTGTGGTAGTAAAACAATCTGAGACATTGAACCACCAAGCATTCCCGTATGAGAAACTCGATTCAGGCCAAAATAATCACTAATTCTCCAACCCAAAGCATAAGAATGAAAAGTAGACTGATCATATTTTTTCATACTAGTTGACAACCTAAGAGTGGTTCGCGGTTTCCAGAGTTGACGTTTTTGTTGATCAGTAATAAGGGATAATGAATTGTCATTGGTCAATAACATATTAACCCATTTAGCTAAGTCATTAGCCGAACATTTGACGCCGCCCGCTGCAGCCATAATACTGGATTGATTGTTAATAATATTTTTTTCAAGAATGATCAATTGGTTGTCGACTACAGCATGTGGAGCAACCGAATTGGTATTTTGCTTATCCGTAACACCGCCTGCAAAACAACGATCCATTGCTAACGGCTTGAAAATATTTTGTTCGACATATTCCTCCCATGACATCCCGGAAACTTTTGCAACCACTTCTCCAGCGACGATATAAAGAAGATTGTCATAGGCATATTTCTTACGAAACTCACTCACAGGTTTTAGGTAGCGTAAATTTTCGATCACATCCTGACGTGTGAACTTGGTCGGCTCTGGCCATAGCATGAGGTCACCTGCCCCAATACGGAGTCCGCTTCGATGAGTCAGTAAATCAATGATATTAAACTGTTGAGTGACCGCCTCATTATACATTTTGAAATTTGGCAGATGCTCGATCACTTTATCTTCCCAACGCAGTTTACCTTGCTGTACCAGTAGCGCTAATGAGGCCGCTGTAAAAGCTTTAGAATTGGAAGCAATTTTAAACAGTGTGTTTTGATCTACCGGCTTTTTGCTCTTAATGCTAGCCAAGCCGTAACCTTTTGATAGGATTACTTGTTGATCCTTAACCACAGCTATGGCCACACCCGGTATTTGAAACTCTTTGATCACTTTTTCCACAATGGAATCTGTTATTAAAATCTTGGACTTTGAGGATTCCGGTTTAAATTGAGAGTTAGCTTTGATGGTCGGCGAATAAACAAGACATAGCATGCTGATAAAAACGATAATGGTAAAACTCAGCAGAATGAAGTTTTTAATCATTAACATTGGTCTGTTCCTTTAACTAAATTTATAGAGCACAGCCTACCTCATTAGAACATTAAAGTTCTAACTGGAGCAAAATTGGATAGCATTCGCTTGCTTTGTATTGATGATGTCACAATACTCCTCAATAATAATATATTACTCTTTTATATTCCATTGGAATATTTTATTATTAAACATCCTAGTTTGTAACGCGGTAAAAATCCTTGGATACGATTCAATATCAAAACAACCACCTCACTATGGAGCAAGTATCAATAGAACAGCTTGCTAGTTTGCTCGAAACGCCATTTTATTGTTACTCTCAAGCGCAAATAGAAGGTGCCTATCAAAGTTATGTTGACAACTTATCTTCGTTAGATTCAACAATTTGTTACGCGGTCAAGGCAAACTCAAACCAAGCTGTAATAAAAACCCTTGCCAATAAAGGGTGTGGTGCTGATGTTGTTTCCGAAGGTGAGCTTCGCCGAGCATTAGCAGCTGGAATTCCTGCAAAAAAAATAGTCTTTTCAGGCGTTGCTAAAACTGCAAATGAAATGGCTTTTGCGCTATCCAAAGATATTTTTCAGTTTAACATTGAGTCCGAAAACGAATTGAGTCAACTCAATCAGGTCGCCGAACAAATGGGCCGCCAAGCTAACATCGCCTTTAGAGTCAATCCCGACGTTGATGCGAAAACGCATGCCAAAATATCGACCGGTAAATCAGAAAATAAATTTGGCATTCCTATCAGCCAAGCTGAATCGATCTATCATCGAGCCAGTCAATTACCGGGCATTCAGGTTCAGGGCATTGATGTTCACATAGGCTCTCAACTGACCTGTTTAAAGCCATTTAGAGAAGCTTTCTGCAAAATAAAGGAGCTGGTTGCTACCCTTAACAAAAGCAAAATTCCAATCAAAGTGATAGACGTTGGCGGTGGCCTAGGTGTAGCGTATCAACAGCAAGCTACTAGCAACTTGGAAATTAAGGACTATTGCAAAATGCTGACACAAGAGTTTGCTAATAGTGGCTGTAAAATGATTCTTGAACCCGGTCGTTCAATGGTGGCAAATTCAGGGCTATTAGTTTCAAAAGTTGTTTATAAAAAACAAGGAGAGCAGTCGACGTTCCTTATCATTGATGCCGCCATGAATGACCTGCTGAGACCCAGTATGTACGATGCTTACCATGAAATTTTGCCGGTAAAACAAAACCCTAGCCAAGAAGTTTATGACATAGTTGGACCGGTCTGCGAGACAGGAGATACCTTTGCGCGCAATCGAAAAATGAGCCTGGTTGAAGAACACCAACTCGTAGCAATTGCCAGCGCGGGCGCTTATGGAGCAGTGATGTCGTCTACCTATAATAGTCGATTACAAGTACCTGAAGTACTCATCAATAAAAGTGCATTTCATGTGATAAAACCTCGTGGGAATTATCAAGACTTGATAGAGTTGGATTGTGTCGCGCCTTGGCTATGAGGCTATCTATGTTTATTGAGCAGAGTCAGAGGGCTGGTTTTTATCAATAATACCAAACTAGCAGACAGTCGTTACTTTTCGAAATATTCCTTCATAGATTTTAAAAGTAATGATTGCATTTTCATCCCTACTTTCAATTCATCAGCCTCGGTTGCACCATCGATACCAACCTGTGCACTAATGGTAAACTCTTTGCCACCTTGGTAGTGAGGTAAACAAACGTGTGCCAACAATACGTATTCTGCCGCACCACGAGTTTCACTGGGTCCCCAACCTATCTTTTGCCAAATTCGCCATTGCCCTTGAGTTAAATCATCGAGATATTTTTTGGGTTCGGGTTTATGCTTATTCGATATCGTTTCAGCGATTGCATAGGCAAGTCCTTGGCCGATTCCTTGCATCATACCGCCAACTTTTTGGTTAGGTTGCGAATGACCAACGCCATAAAATAACTTATCCACATCAGTCAATTCCAATCCGGGAAAACTAGTGAGTGGATCGCGTTCTTGCATCGCGAGTCTTTTTAACCATTCAGCCATAGCTAGAGTCGTTTGTGGTTTATTACCGGTAAGTCCACACTCATCACAGCGGTAACTTTGTGCCAATGGATCTTGTTGGCTTGATTGAAAACCGCCAACAAAAACGCCTTCTGGATTCTGCTTGTCAAACCATAAATTTGGCTGAGGCTGATAAGGCGCTTCACCATAACCTCCTCTTATCCTAACGTTTTTATTAGAAAGCTTTAGCCAGCCATCAGAAAAGTAATTTGTTAGCCTTTCTCGACCAACCAAATTGATAAAATAAGTGGCGATTGAGTTTGAACTGGCATTAGATTGTCCAAAACTTGAATAACTATGGATTGATGTGACTAGGTCAGAAAAAGGCACCGACCCGACTTGAGTAACGTCTTTTAATCCAGCCTCTTTCGCCGTTGCCATGGCCGCTGTAATCGCCATTACTTTTGACGAGCTCCAGGGTTCAAATAAATCGTTCTGCGTACCGTTGGAAAGATATTGATAGACGTATTGTTCTCCCTTATTCTTTACATCAATGAGTAGCACTTTTCCCTCAGATGGCTTTGCAGAGAAGAATTTCCAATCAGACGCCGCTCTTTTTTCCCAACCATAATTGGCATAATCGGTTTGCTCAGATGAAAGATAACCTTCTATCCTATCGGGGTGTTCAGCGACTTCACAACGAGTTGTTCTTTCCGATAAATCACTCGGCAGCAGCGCGGCTCCTGACATTAAAAGTTGTGCTTGTGTTTCATTGATTTCCGAAGTTTTCACTTCATTAGAAACATTGAAACAAGCTTGAACTAAGTTAACCATGATAACCATTGTTATTAGCTTAACTATCCGCGTCATCGTCGCTCACCTTTGCGTTGAGGTAAAAAAAAGCCCCTAGCGGGGCAAACCAAACATAACACTCTTGCGGTTTTAAGAAACCCAATTAAAGCGGAAATTAATTCTTTAATTGGGCAATATTTGCCAAAGTAAAACTTTGACTAATAAATTGAGTAAACTATTTCAATAACTAAGTCCGCGAAAAATGATCAAAGGTTTTCGCGAGCTTTTTATTTAAAATACCAAATTCAAAGAAAGTTGGAACCTTCTAGGCGCGTACTGGGCACGCGGTTGGCCAAAGGTTGTATTATCAACATACGGGTCAATACTATATCCCGTTTGTCTATCAAAGATATTGAAAATATCCGCTCTAAATTGAAGAGTATATTTTTCAGATAATGCAAAATCTTGGGTATAGTTTAGATCGAGTTGCCAGTGATTCGGCCCTCTTCGACTACCAGCAGTTTCAACGTTTCGAATTGTTGAACTAGAGTATCCATACGGCGTACCATCCCAAGCTTCCCAAACATCTCCAGACTGATAAACTAAGTAGGCACCAATATTCGCTTCCCAATCCGTTGTGTAGTAACCAAACGCTTTAAACACATGAGGTTTATCGCCGAATAACTTACCTTCTTTACCATCCCAAATTTGACGTCCACGTCCATCAGCTAAATTGGAAGACCCTATAAACAAGTTAGCGTCATTATTGCCGCTAACATTATCTTGGTCAAAGTTTCCGTAGTAGTGACTCCAAACATAGGAAGCATTTAAGTAACTTCTTTCTCCCTTCCACTCAGCCTCAATACTTAACTCGTTATAGGACGTGTAAGCGTCATCTAGTTCTGCAATCACATAACTAGAACCACCCACTTCCGCTCGATAAGAGTCTAATTCTGGAATGTACAATCCGGCGTCACGTAGGTGCTCAGGAACTCCACCAAAAGGTCCATAAGTCCCGTAGTTACGCGAGCCGTTCCAAGTATCTTCCCAAAAATGTGAACCTTCTCTTCTTCTTAAGTGAGTTCTAATATAGAGTTGATCAGTAACTGCCATGGCAGTCCCAATTGTAAGTTCATCAATTCTTCGTGGTTTTATTCCTTTTTGAAAGAACTTACCAGAAGAACCGTCTCGAGGCTCCGATTCGATATAATTTCCATTTTCATCAAAATCGACATTCAAGGCGGAGCGAGTATTTCTCGCCCAAGATGCAGCTCTGGCTAGAGAGCTAGCCTCGGGGTTGTAACTTGCAAAATTTGCAAACACAGTATCCAATTGGTCGTAGGCCCAAGTCACACCGAGCCTTGGCTGAATCATGTCTTTCCAATTAATTGAATACATTTTGTATTTATTGCCAGGCGCTAATTCATAGCCAGAAACATTGTCATCATTTCTACGAAGCCCTTGACCGTAAAGAATGTCGTGACTAATCAGTACTCCGACATTGTAGGTAAAATCTCCATGTTCAATACTGTCATTAAACTCAAAGTTGTAGGATTCCGTGCCCGAAGTTATTCCCGGAACTGTCGCCCCCGATGCATCCTGTAAACTCATTTGTTGAGTAATCGCACGATAATATATTGGAGTCACCCCGTCAGACGCCAACTCTTCGCCCCCAAAATAGGAAATCGCTCCCCACCCATTGGACAATCTGCTTAACACCTCTTCTCCTTCCTTCCACATGAAACCAAAATGGAGCCTATGAGTTGAGTCACCAAAATCTAATTCATGGTCAAGCACCATTTCAAAACTATCACGATAAAAATTTTGATTGTTAATAGTGGAGCCACCGCCAATTTGACCACCACCAGCTCTCTCACCATTATCATCGATATAACCATAACGGTCGATTAGTACTTGGGCGCCGACAGGATCAAAATTATTGCTCGTTGGGACATTAAAAGCTCCTTGTAGCTCTAGATTGTTTAAATCTAAGGAAGCACCAACGGAAGGAATTACCGATAGTAAATTATCTGGCAAACTAGCAGTTTCAAGCTCTAACTTTCCATATTGAAAACTTAGTGACGTATAATCGCTAATGATGTACGACCCGTCCAATGTAAAAATATCTTGCGTCGCATTGTCACTTATTGAAGTAGAATCTGCATCTAATCCGCCAACTGAACCGCCACGACCTTTCCTGTCAGATGTTCTTAAACTCAAATTGAGCAACACATCTTCAATTGGTGCGTAAGTTAACTTGCCAAAGTACTCATCTCGAACACTTTCAAAATCTTTTGCCGGGCCGTAAGCTGTTTCCTTATTTACACGATTAGTCTCCGGCCTATAATAAGAACCATAGAAAAAGAGCTTGTCTTCTACGATTGGCCCACTAAGACTTGCTTTAATCCAACTCCGGTCTAAAGTGAATGCGGTATTGTCAGCGTCGTCCTTATCCGCTACAAAATTCTTATTTTGTAGCTTATACTCCAAATTTCCATGAAACTCATTAGTACCGGTTTTAGATGTAGTATTAATTGCAAAACCACCAGACCGATTAAAATCAGTCGCTTTTGCTCCACCTTTATCAATTGAAACGTTTGCAATGTCATGAGTTGACGGTTCGGCTGAAAGATTACCAAACATAGGTAAAGAAACATCCACGCCATCAAAACCATATTTATTGTCACGTCCAGAACCACCGGCGTTTGGTCCAAGCGTCCCTAATTCTGAATAGGCTACACCTGGAATCAACTTAAGCATATCACGATAGTTTTGCCCAACAGGAACACCTTTAATCACATCTTCACCTAACGAAGTTGAGAGGGAAGAATCTCCTTCTCTGATAACAGCGCTCCCCGTTATCACGAGTAAATTGGAGTCCGATACTGCATCAGAATCAAGCGCAAAACTTACATTTGCCGTTTGATCGAGCAAAACCTCCACACTGAAAGTCTTAACAGCTCCATCAGCAGATTTAAAAGTAAGCTCATAATCACCAGGTAGAAGCAATGGCAAGTCATAGGTTCCGTCGGGTTTAACCACTGCTGTTCTCGGCTGTGGCATCACGTTACTGGTCGCTGTAACAGTCATACCGGAAACAGCGCCGGCTTCAGCTGTGACTTTACCTTTAATGGCTCCAGTTTGAGCCGCCATCGCAGGTGTACACATGAACATACTTGTTAATAATGCCAGCGATAGTGATTTAATGGGCTTTGATAACGCTTTATGAGTCGCTTTAGAAAGCGAACTGCGCTCAAATTTGAGATTTTTCATTTTTCATTCCCCTGTGATTTTTAGGCTTTCTAATAATTTTGATCAGTCTTACTCATTATTCCTAAGGTCCAACGTTCAGTTAGATAGTCATTTGTCTCGGCTAACTATCATTTATCCATCCTTGCGTTAATTGGTGAAATTTATGTCGCCATTCCAATAAGGAATAAAATAACACTTTAAAACCATTTGTAAATAATTTATTATTCCTTTCAGCAAAAAAATGGCTATTTTTTGACAAATTAAGGTTTTTTTGTTGGAAATGGCTCAATATACTCAATTAACACTCACGATTATTATTACTCGTAATAATAATTATTGAATAATGCCCTATCTATTATTTCCAATCAATGGAAGGCAGAAACAAACAACGATGATGTTTAAAGCTCTAATTATGAAATCAACCTGTGCGATGCTTTTTGTAATAGTGTTTAGCTTTTTAGGGCCGAACGTTTTTGCAAAACTAAATAATGAACAGATTAATAATGTTAACGGGATTAACGAAGCGATGCTCTCTCCTGAATATTGGCAAGCCAAAGTAACTAGTGGCGATTCAACAATACTTTCGGCTACCCAAATAAGCGCCAAAAACCAAGAGTTATTCAAAACAAACCAACACATGCTTGAGCTCGAGAATATGCCAAGCGTAATCTCCCGAAAGCAATTAACTAAGCTAATCACCTCAATCAGTAAAAAGCCCACCGGTAAACGCTTTTTTGTCAACCAAAAGCTCGTAAGCAATGATGATTACATAGGTTTTGAAAAAAACCTCAATTTAGATGGGATCCAAACACAACAAATTATTAAACATGGTGTTGTTGTAAGAAGAACAGACCTGCGAACCTTTCCGACGACAGAGAAAGTGTTTAAGACAGACAACGATATCAATTTAGATCGTTTTCAAGAAACGGCGCTTTTTCCAGCTCAGGCTGTAACCATTTATCATCAGAGTCTTGACGGTCAATGGTATTTTGTATCTTCCTATAACTACAGCGCGTGGGTAGCTAAAAAAGATGTTGCGATAGCTGACAAAGAAGTTGTTTTAAACTATCGACAATCAGAGTCATTCTTAGTGGTTACCGGTGACCGAGTTTTTACTTCAAGTAACCCTTACAATTCGAATATATCTGAGCAGCCACTTGAAATGGGAGTTCGACTTCCGCTAGTTCAAGAAAGAGATAAGCCTATTTTGCTGGATGGTCAAAACACCTATGCCAGCCACGTCGTTAAATTTCCGACTAGAGATGACCAAGGCAAGCTCATCATTCAACCAGCCCTAATCGCTAAATCACAAGATGTAAGCCTCGGCTATTTAAGTTTTAATCGGAACAACATTGTTCAACAAGCTTTCAAGTTTCTGGGTGAACGATATGGATGGGGTCATTCATTTAATGCCAGAGACTGTACTGGTTTTGTTGGCGAAATCTATAAGAGCTTCGGCCTACTAATGCCTCGTAATTCAGGCCAACAAGGTAGCAGCGATCAGGGTGAAAATATACGCTTTACTCAATCGACTAGCCGTCAAGAGAAACTAAAAGAAATTAACCAGCTAAATGTTGGAGACCTAATCTATTTGCCGGGTCATGTAATGATGTACCTTGGTCAAGTAGATGAACAACCTTATGTGATTCACGATGTTGCTGGCTATAGTTATTTTGACCAGCAAGGCGTCTATCAGAAA
The DNA here is from genome assembly GCA_965230505.1 of Kangiellaceae bacterium. Lineage (GTDB taxonomy): Bacteria > Pseudomonadota > Gammaproteobacteria > Enterobacterales > Kangiellaceae. Next base: position 384,946 of record OZ246006.1, read on the forward strand.
AGTCAACTCAATGGAGTATCAGTCACTCCGCTCATCCCGCTGCAACTAAATAAAGAAACTAGTTACATCGATCGTATTTATAACTTAAAAAAAATAAAGTAACGGAAAAGCCTTTATGAAAATAACTGATATTAAATTCGCGATGCTTAAAGTGCCGCTAAAAACGCCTTTCAAAACGGCACTCAGAATTGTTGATGATATAGATGATGTAGTGGTAATTGTAGAGACCGATACAGGAAACGTAGGCTATGGTGAAGCTCCTGCAACTGCTGCAATTACCGGCGATACTCACGGCTCGATTATTGAAGCCATCAATGTTGTTATTAAACCCGCTTTAGTCGGCAAAGATATCAGTAACTTGAATGAAATTACTCATATAATTCAGTCCTCTATCGTTAAAAATTATAGCGCTAAAGCTGCCATTGAAATCGCCATTTATGATTTATTCGCACAGCTTTATAACGCTCCCCTATACAAAATTTTAGGTGGAGGAGAACCATCATTAGCGACCGATGTTACGATTAGTATCGACTACATAGACAAAATGGTTGAGGACTCTAAAAAAGCGGTTGCGCTTGGCTTTGAAACATTAAAAATAAAAGTCGGTAAAGATATCGGTTTAGATATTGAAAGAATGAAAGCTATCTATGCAGCAGTAAAGGATAGTGCTCTTTTACGACTAGATGCTAATCAAGGTTGGACCGCGAAAGAAGCCGTTTATGCCATTCGAAACTTAGAGGATTCTGGGGTTAAATTGGAATTGGTTGAACAGCCCGTTAGAGCTGACGATCTTGATGGTATGAAGTACATTACCGAGCGAGTTCACTCTCCAATAATGGCCGACGAAAGTACTTTTGGCCCCAAGGAAGTGATCGAGCTGATAAAAATGCGTGCCGCTGATATTATTAATATAAAACTAATGAAGACAGGCGGAATTTCTAACGCAATCAAAATTGCCGACATTGCAGCTACTTACGATGTTGAATGCATGATTGGATGTATGCTGGAATCGAGTATTAGTGTCGCGGCGGCGGTACATTTTGCGGTATCCAAATCAAATGTTATTAGTAAAATTGATTTAGATGGTCCATCCCTATGCCAGTACGATCCGGTTGTCAGTGGTGTTAATTTCAACAACGCAGAAATTACTATAGGAGATGCACCTGGGCTGGGCATAGAGAGCATAAAAGGATTAAAAATGCTCGACGTCTGATCGAGTTTTCCTTACTCAAAATTTGATATTGATTATGACTTAAGTGTTAAGAATTTTCTAACCGATGCAAGAATGACTTGGGTTATTTTCCCGACTGCCCGTCATTCTCCCCTTCATTAACCGACATAGCTAACAGTATATCGACAATATGCTGTTGAGCAGCTCGCTTGGCAAAATCATGTTTAGCATTATTTTCTTGAGCAGAAATTGTTGATAAGGTTATGTCGGATAAATGATTCGCAGTATTGGCTGAATAACGTCCGATATGAATAATTTTAACTTGCCGTTCCCGCATTTCAGAAATCAGTACTGGACTAATTTTTAACTCTTCGATTGCCGATAGTAAGATTAATAGATCCCCTTTAACTAAACGACTTAAAAACTGTTTTTGATAAGCTGAATCGTTTAATGCGAACGCGAGTTTATTACTATTTAGTAGTCGAATGGCTAGATGTTCTGCCACAAATCGAGAGACGCCAACCCCAAAGATCTGAATTTTTTCTGCTTTTTTTATTGCGTCGATAGCAGCTTTAAAGGCTGACTCTTTGTTCAACTCGATAGTCGCAGAGATGGCATCCAGTTTACTTTTTAACAATTTATCCGATACATCATTTAAGTTTGAGTCCGAAAATTGCTTGCTGCCTTCAACACCGTTACTAGAAGAGCTTCGAGCAACAGCCTCATTAATAGCTAACTTAATGTCCGGATAACCTTTGTATCCAAGTTTTTGGCAAAACTTTACTACGCTGGACTGGCTTACTCCCACCGCACGAGCAAGTTGTTGAGAAGAATAGTCTCTTAATAGCGCTGCATTTGACAGGATATAATCAGCCAATTTTTTTTCATTGGCCGACATTTCGTCACGTATAGAGCGAATTTTTAGTAAGCAACTCATTGTATAATATTACGCATGAAGGGTCGTACCTTTGCCTTAAACATTTGGCTGCGAAAGGATATCAGCACATGATAACTCATTTAGAATAAATTATTCAAACTGGCTAGACTGATTGTTGCCTTTTATTGATGAAATCGAAGTACGTTTTCATGATCGGGGTATAGTAAATACGCCTTTCTTAGTTTTTGGTAGCTCGCCAGCTCTGCTTTCCAAGTGGCTCTTATTTGCTCCTCATCCCAATTGTTTTCTATTTGCTGCCTAAATTCTGAGTTACCAACTAGTTTATCTAAAAAGCTGGCACGTGTTATTAAGGACTTGCCTTTCTTAGCAAGTTTATTCTTCCAGTCGAGAAAATAAATAAGCCGTATTCCACCGGTTGGCATTTTCGTAAACCTTTGACCATATAAAGTCGCTCCAGCATGGTTTAACTGACTCCAGCTTCCAGTAATTTTGCGAGCTTTAAACTCATATTTTCCCATAGCACTATCGGGATAGCCTAATACCTGAAAAGGAAAATCAGTTCCTCGCCCAACGCTCACATCGGTAGCCTCAAAAAAGCCTAGTGATGGATAGAGTCGAATCGCTAAATCGTTCGGTAAATTAGGGGATGGTTTGATGGGTAGGGAATATTCTCGACTATGAGAGTATCCTTTCACCTTAACAATGTTTAGCTGACATTGCTTGTGTCCATTAAGCCAACCTTTCCCGTTTATCATTTGAGCGAGCTCTGCCACAGTTAATCCATGGACCAAAGGAATTGGATGCATTCCTACGAAACTTTGGTATTTGAGATTGAGTACGGGTCCATCAATATAATCGCCATTTGGGTTCGGTCTATCGAGTATTAGCATCGGAATGTTGTGATCCGCACAAGCCTGCATAACATAATGCATGGTACTAATATAAGTGTAATATCGAACACCAACATCTTGGATATCAAAAACCAACATATCAACATCTTTCAAATGCTGTAGCGAGGGTTGCTTATGTTTGCCGTATAAAGAAACGATCGGCAGGTTAGTTTTAATATCACGATTATTCTTTACTAATTCACCGGCCCCCTTGTTCCCTCTAAATCCATGTTCTGGCGCGAATATCACTGATACTTCTTGCTGTTGGCCGAGAAGAAAGTCAACAAGATGTTGTTCCTTCACCATTGAAGTTTGGTTGACCACAAGTCCTAGCCGCTTATTCTTGATAATGGGCTTGTATTGCTCAAACCGTTCGGCCCCCACAAGTATCGGAGGGAGTTGCTTGGCCGTTGAAATTCCCGAGAGCAAACAGCAAATTATTAATAAAATACGACTAGTTAGCTTGAGAAATATTCCACTTTGTTTAATCGTTTTAAGCAAAAACCAAGGTTCGCGATTCACTCTTATTCTCCATTGGCTAGTGCAATTCTCAAAGAGCCGGCCGCTTGCTCTAATCGATTCTCACCATCTATGGCATCGACATCCGCAAGAATCATCAAAATGGCTAGTTTGACTCTCATATCAGATTGTTTCAAAGTTAATTCAGCGGTTCTTTCGTCAACCCCGGTCACATCCATCACCATTCTCACTCCGCGAGCATAAAGTTTTTCATTGGTTGCTTTAACATCAACCATTAGGTTTCTATAAACTTTTCCTAATTTAACCATGGTCGCCGTAGACAACATATTCAAAATTAATTTTTGAACCGTGCCTGATTTCATTCTGGTAGAGCCTGCCAATGGTTCAGGGCCAACCTCTGGAAGCAGTGGGATACTCGCTAGCTTGGCAATTTCAGCATTTTGATTACTGCTTATCGCAATAGTTTTTGCCCCCATTTGCTTGGCATATGACATTGCACCGATGACATAGGGAGTTCGCCCACTCGCAGCAATTCCCACCAAAATATCTTTGTTAGAAAAGTCAATCGTTTCAAGGTCAAGTTGCCCTCTTTCTGGGTTATCTTCAATGCCCTCTTTGGCTTTGAACATAGCCGACTCACCACCGGCTAGCAAACCAATTACCAATCCCTCTGGCACACTAAAGGTGGGCACACACTCTACGGCGTCAAGCACACCAAGTCGACCACTGGTTCCTGCACCAATATAGATTAAACGGCCTCCGTTTTTGATCGCCACTGCTATAAGTTCTACCGCCTTCGCGATGGGCTCTAAAATAGCGGTTATTGCTTTAGGGACTAGCAAGTCTTGCTGGTTTAGCTTGGTGACTAACTCTAGAGTTGATAATTGATCTAAGTCTTGAGTTTCAGGGTTTTGCGCCTCAGAAACTAAATTAGACAAAGTAGTAATTAATTCGGTTCGCGACATGATCGTTCTCGATAGTTAAAACAATTTACAAAATTTTTCATAAAGTGCTCGATATAAGCCACTAATTGACAGCGTAAAAAAGACTTATCAGTTTCTCTCTAGCTGCATATCCTTAAGTATTTGTTCACCAAGATAAAAAGCCCCATCAATGGCATGACCTTTTGGCTGAATCAAACGTTGTTTAAGGTTATCGGATAAGTGCAGTTTTATTTGCTCTGACAACCCGCCGATAATTGCCACTGGCAAATGTAAATCGTTACTAAAACTTTCGACTAATTCTTCAATATCTTTGGCTGCCGTGGCGATGATTTGCTTGGCGATTTTGCTTTGCATGTAGCCGGCAAATGCGATCGGTGCCAATTTGGCGTAATCACTTGCCTTCGCCTCTTTTAACCAATCTAATATGGCTTGCCGCTGATGACCAATTAGATTTAAAACTTCGCTCACAATTGGGTCTTGATCATTGTGCTCTTTATCATACTCAACCAACACTCGAGTCACGACTTGTCGACCTATTTCAGCACCACTTCCTAAATCGCCCGCAGCAAAACCCCATCCCCCTATCATTGTTTCTTTACCTGATTCACTCAACCTCATTGCGACACTGCCAGTCCCTATGGCGACGACTATTATTGGTTGACCTTTGCCAGCACCGTATAACGAAGTTTGTGCATCGGTGGTAATTAATTTTTCTTGTAACTCATCGCCCAAAAACTCATATAAACTTTTAACATTTTTTTGACAGCCGGCTCCAGCCGCCCCACAAACTAAGACACAATCAGAAAGAGAAACATTAGCTTGGATCACCAATTGTTCTATTAGTTTATCGATAGTTTGACAAGCCTTAGCTAAGTCATGAGAAAGCGATGCGCCTGCTGCATTTAATTCAAAAGTTTGCAATGTTTCTGTGTTTCTTATCGCGGCCTTGGTTTTACTTCCGCCAGCGTCGATAGCAATAATATGAGGACTCACTCTATCGTTCCTTTTAAGTTTTATCGGTTATTCGGTTTGCTTGCGGCGTCCCACAGTAGCAAACAACAAATGATAACACGCTAGCAATACAAAGCTGGTAAGGAAAGGCTAAATCGAATTTAAACCAACTGATGTTGAGCATGTCTTGAATGTAACTTTGAAATAATAATGTCGTTAAAAAACCTACAATAAGTGCCAACAGCACACTGCTAGCGTTGCCTCGCTTAGTAAAGAGTGCATTGAAATAAACACCAAGCAGGCCGCTATAGGAAAATACCATAACGCTTAAAGCAAAAGCTAACAGTGGAGTGTCCGTGTAGCGCTGCCAATAAAAGCTCATAACGGCCATTGCAGCCAACCCAACTGCCGCCATCAACATACCAATTCGTCCCGCAATTACAAAGTGCGGCTCTTCTTTAGTAATGTTTTTTGACAATAACCATGGTCGATAAAAATCTTGAATCACCACCGAAGACATTGAGTTTAAGCCTGAATTGAGGGTCGACAATGCGGCGGCAACTATTCCAACCGTCACTAACCCCCTCAAGCCGGAAGGCATTTCGTTGAGTACAAACGTCATAAAAATGGTGATTTTTTCACCATCAAAAGTTTGTACTAATTCGCCAACTTGTTGCATTCCCATGAGTTCAGGTCGTTGATAAAAAACGTATAAGAGCAAGCCAATCGAAACAAAAATAAAAACCACAGGAAACACTAAAGCAACCGACCATAGCATCGCCTTTGCACTCTCTTTGGCGTTCTTACAAGTTAACACGCGCTGTGTCATATCTTGATCCATTCCAAACGATGCGATCCCCAATAATACAAAACCACTAATAGCAGCCCACACTGAGAAAACGCCCGAAGATGAAAAGTCTAAATTAAAATCAAGTATAGTAAATTTTGATTGGGAACCATCAACAGGATATTTTAACGCCGTATATACATCAGAAAAATCACCTGATATTAACGAAACTAAATAAATTACAACCGATAACGCTGCACCGACATAAACGGCACATTGAATTGCATCACTATAAATTACCGAGCGGATCCCGCCAACAAAGGAATAGATCAAGCCAATCAAGGTGAGAATCAAAATTGATGACACCACATTGTCTGCCTCAATATTACCGAACAAAATCATTGCAACAGCAATTGCCGCCATATATAAACGAGCGCCACTGGCGAAAATACGACCGAACAAATACATTAATCCAGCTTGCTTTTTTGCGGACTCTCCAAATCTCGTTTCCAGTAACTCATAAACTGTCGTCACTTTAAACTGATAGAACTTAGGTATCATTATTTTTGCGACAAAAATTGCGGCGATAATTGTCCCAATATTAGTCGCTAAATAGCTTAAATCAGATCGATAACCTTGATCTGGCCCACCTAAAAACGTCGCCGCAGATTGAGAAGTGGCAAGTACCGAAATAGCAACAAGCCACATGGGCATTTGATTACCGCCAAGAAAGAAATCATTAGTTGAAGAAACTTTGCGACGACTAAAGTACCAGCCTGTAATAGCAATGATTAAAAAATAACTAAAGAAAACCAACCAATCAAGAACTGAAAGCTCTGCATCCATAAATAATTCTCATTTATTCCGCAAAAGGCTTCGAACAACTGGATAAATCGACATCACAAACGGCCTGTTGACTGTCTAACCTAACCGGCAAAACTCCACGCACAGGATTGACGCCTAGTAAAGAAGCAACCATTGCTTGATAAGTCACTCCTTTGATTTCACCAGAGCCCTTATCTTTATAGATACTTGCGTCATAAGCCGTTAGGACAGAATTAGACAAAGGGATAAATCGTCGCATTTCATAAGGAGACTGCATTCCTGCAACCAATATTGGTAATCGCAATTGGCCAGCCATTGCTAAAATATTATCGATGGCCTGTTGGCGCTGTTGATGCAACTCTTTTTGTGCTGTCGGAGACAAATTAATATCCTCCAGCTCACCTTTGACAACAGCCGACTCTCTGGTTTCGCTATAAAATAATAATAAAACATCGGCCTTAGAAAGCGCAGTGTCAAAGCGCTCGTGATGGTAATCAGATAATAAGGTGAATTTAACATCAACTTGGGATTGATTAGCTCGTGGCCAGTAATGCTCGATGGCTTTTTCAACCACAGCTTTCTGCTCTGAATCTTGAACGATGACCTGAAGTTTTCGGCCCACTTTTTCTGTTAGAGGAAATACCTTGGCATCACCTTTTAGTAAACTGACTGAGTCATAAGCGAGTTGTTTTTGACGTGCTCGGTGCGACTCGCTCGCAAGCACATATTGAGCCGCAGTAATACGTTGGTCTATCGGCTTATCATTTGCCAGCAACTGCGATTGGTTACTCAGGTTAAATTTAGATTTTAAGTGTTCTATTCTTGATAGAGAGCTCTGCATATTTTTTCGAAAGTCTTTTGCCTGAGACATTAATTGTGTGACCTTTCGAACAAACTGCTTGAACTTAAGAACATCACTAGGATACCTAATTTTATATGGCATTAACGCAATGTCGGCACCAGCCATTAACGACTGTGCTGTTGCCTGCTCTAAATCAAATTGATGACTAATCCCCGCCATATTGAGCGCATCGGTAATAATGACACCTTTAAACTGAAACTCGTTTTTAAGAATGCCTGTTAGAATTTTTTTGGAGAGTGTTGCAGGTACAATTATAGAGTCGCCATCTTTATTTTTTATTTTACTACTATCGAGCGAGGGAAACTGAATATGCGCGGTCATTATCATACCAGGATTAGAATTTTCAATCGCGTACTTGTAAGGTAATAAATCGGTTTCATAAACTGTCGACCTGTCGTAGTTAACACTCGGTAACCCCGTATGGCTATCAACACTTGTATTACCATGCCCAGGAAAATGTTTCAGGGTCGCGATCACTTGTTGTTCTTGAAACGCATCCATCATGGCTAGACCTAATTCTGCAACCAATTTCGGCTGTTCGCCAAATGAGCGCACATTAATGACTGGATTATCAGGATTATTATTCACATCAACATCTGGAGAAAAGTTTAGGTTGATCCCTAATGCATTCAGCTCTTTACCAATTATTTTGCCTACTTCACTAGCGTAATAAGTGCCTTTTGTTGGGTAGGTTGCACCAATGGCCATATTGCCGCTAAAAGCGGTTGAATCGCTTCGGTCAAGTCTAACGACTCGCCCGCCTTCTTGATCGATCCCAATAAACATGCCCTGTTGACTGTTAGATTTTACAGCCGCTTGCTGTAAGTCATTAGTTAGTTGAATGACTTGATGGTGGCTCTCTATATTTTCCGCAAATAGCACGACTCCAGCGACCGAGGTTTGTTCAATTAAACGGCTGAGTTCGGGCGGTAGCTTAGTGACTGGTTGTAAACAGTTTTTTCCTTCCATTTGCTGCTGACAGAAATAGCGAATACTGATCATCAATCGCTGAGCAACTTGTAATTCTTGCGCTGTTAGTTGGATATCTGACAAATTTGACTCATTTGAAGCCGAAGAGTTAATTGGCATAGGGGCACAACTCATTAACAAAATGGATAAAAGAATACTAATGATTGAAAAGAATCTATTCCGGTTTGGTAGCATAACAAACAGCATGGCATATAACGAATGTAGAGGATACTACTATAAGAAGAATAAATAATCAGTGATTTTATTTATTTTTGTACTAATTTATTCCAAAAACAATACTTAGCGCATAGTTATCAATCGTTTTGAGTCGGTTTGATAAAAGGAACTTCAGCAGACGCTACGTACAAAAACTCTACGCACATAAGGTGGTTCTGAACACTTTTTAAACAGCGAGTCTTTCTACTTTAGCGCCTAAACCATGCAGCTTTTGCTCTATTCTGTCATAACCGCGATCAATATGATAAATGCGATCAATCAATGTATTTCCATCGGCTACTAGTCCTGCTAGAACTAAGCTCGCTGACGCTCGTAAATCTGTCGCCATGACACTGGCACTTTTTAATTGACTCACGCCATTACAAATGGCGGTATTACCGTCAATAGAAATATCTGCGCCCATTCTAAGCATTTCATTCACATGCATAAACCGGTTTTCGAAGATTTTTTCAATGATAAACCCAGTCCCTTCAGCAACGATATTGAGTGCGGTGAACTGAGCTTGCATGTCGGTGGGAAATCCTGGGAACGGAGCGGTCTTAATATTAACGGCTTTGGCGCGCTTACCATGCATGTCGAGCTCAATCCAGTCATCCCCTGTATTGATTTCAGCTCCGGCTTCCCTTAGTTTGGCGATAACGGCCTCTAACAGCGTTGGATCGGTTTGAGTAACCTTTACTTTGCCACTCGTTATTGCTCCAGCAACTAGGTAGGTACCCGTTTCAATTCGATCGGGTTGCACTCGGTGTTTAGCGCCAGAAAGTTTTTCTACTCCGTGTATGGTAATGACGTCGCTACCTGCGCCTTCAATATCAGCTCCCATGGATATTAAACATTTAGCTAAATCAACAATTTCTGGCTCTCTAGCAGCGTTCTCAATGCGAGTTGTACCTTTTGCTAGAGTCGCCGCCATAAGTATGTTCTCAGTCGCTCCAACACTCACCATATCCATACAAATAGTCGCTCCAACTAACCCTTTAGGTGCCCTGGCTTTGACATATCCGTCGAGAACTTCGATTTCTGCACCCAACGCACGCATCCCATTGATATGAAGATCAACTGGGCGTGAACCAATTGCGCAACCACCCGGTAAGGAGACATCGGCTTTTCCAACTCGAGCTAATAATGGCCCCAACACTAATATGGAAGCTCGCATTGTTTTAACTAAATCATAGGGCGCTTGAAAGCTATTTAACGCTAGTGCGTTTACGGAATATTCATTCTTGCTGGTGATTTCAACCTTAGCCCCAAGGCAGGTTAATAACTCAAACGAGGTTGAGACGTCATTGAGGTGAGGTACATTAGTAATTTGACTGGTTCCTTCTGCTAACAAGGTCGCCATTATCACTGGTAATGCGGCATTCTTAGCACCTGAAATAGTAACGCTACCATTTAACTTATGTCCGCCGGAAATTTGAAACTTTTCCATGAGGTCTCCCAATCACTGAAGTCTATTGAAATGCATGTCACTAGCCATTTAACCGTCTCGAGGGCGCGACATATCAAGATGAGCGCACTCTAACACTTATTAGTGATGCAAAGAATAGTCAACCAAGCAAAATGCTAGATTGACCTCATTTTCGGCATAATTTGAACATATTTGTTAGCCACGTTGGCCGGTCCATTTCTCCATAAATAGAGCTAGTCATTCTACTTGTTTAGCATCATCCATCGCTCTATATGTTTCTTCAATGAGGGTAGTTCTCTCGGTCCAATTATCTCGATATTTAATTCTCTTGCTCGCCTTTTAGCTGCTGAATTTATCCCATAAAAACTCACTAGCGCGGCCTTTGCTTTTATGCCTCCAAGCCGCTCTGCCAATGAGTCCAGCTTGTACAGCACTTGATTAGCCTCACCTCGTTCAAATTGTTTGGTTTTACATTCGATCACAAACAACTTGTTATTAACTAGCGCCACCACATCCAACTCATTCAAAACTGTCTGCGAACCAACTAATCGTTCAACTTCTAAACTATACCCATGATCTTGGATCTCTTTTAGGTTGTTAGTTAATTCTGAGAGATATGAATAAGTCACTTGCTCCAACCAGCCCCCAGAGCAAAAGAACAAGGTTTCTTGGTCGCAGAACATCACTTTTTTACCTTGAACTTCAATTAGATTTTTTTTCACCAAGTCATCTAATAACCACTGCAATGCCTGATCCGCAAGCATCGGTCGATCCAATAAGGCAACCAGCTTGTGACCTTTGGCGACAGCAGCCAAGTAATTTAATTTAGCGAGACCTTTGCCAAGCTGTTTGGATTTGCCTAACCAGTTTTCCCCAATACTTTTAAGGTGCTTGGCCTGTTTGCTAAGACGCTTTTGAGAAACTAAACGACAACCATTAAGGGTAAAAAATTCGTGCAGTTTGATGGTATCAGTGATCTCATCGGACGCCTTGCCATCAGGGTATAACCAGCAGAGTCGATCGAGTGAAGGCTCTACAATATAAATAGGAAAATGATAGCTACGCATCACTTCATAAGCGGCCAGTACTTGTTGGCGACTCCCGTTACTCGCATTGAACCAATATTTGGCGAATATTTCGGACGTTTGTGGAGGTTGATGTTCAGCTTCAATAAGTTGCATAAAACTCATTTTAAGTTGCTCTGTAGTCGCATTTGAGGGTAGTTGCCAAGAATCAACTTGAATCCCCCTTGTTTTAGCAACCATTTTCAATGACTTCAGCTGATCGCTTTGTGAAGTGGTAAAACAAATAATAAGTCGTTGGCTTGGGATATCTCTGTCTGCCAATGGGGTTAGGTTAGCGCTAGGATCCCTACCTAACAGGCAAATGTGTGTTACTGGCTTAGTCGTTGAGTTCATTATCGTCCTTTTTAAATAGTCACTGATGCTTGATAAATCCTGATTCTACTAGGCAACGATCAAAGCAGCCTGTAAAGTTAAACAATTACAACAGAAATCATAGATAAGACCTTGTATTTGTTGATTAAATCAAGAATCAGGCCTATCATTAAGTTTATATTCACATAAATATGTAAAACTATCATTAAATTGATAACTTGAGACTCATACTAATCGATTAAGTATCTGGGTCTCAGTAAACAGTTTTTTGTGCTACTGACGGAAAAACATCGTTGCTGGTGACTGATTTAAGTGAAAGTCACAACTCGCAAGGCTGTGCAGTAAGCCACTAAACTGCAGTAGTTAGCGACCTGGTTAATTCCATGTTGCTGAGGAGCTAATATTGAAATATAAAACAAAACTAGTCACTTCCTTATTTAGCGCCGTTATTATAATGGTGAGCGTGACAATTCCAAGCAACCCATCTCGTGCAGTTGAAGTAGAAACCGATCATGAATTGGTTACTCCCTACGAAGGTTCAACATTAAGACGAAAAAACGTACGCGAGTTTGACCAGTACCAAGCGTTTATGGGGGTTGATGAAACCACCGAAGAACCAACTGGACTGGATCTAAAAGGTAAAGTAACAAAACTCTACTATTCTCAGCCTAGAGACCGCTCTATCTATGAAATCTTTGAGAATTACAAACAAGCGCTTTCAGCGGGTGGTGCAAATATTCTTTATCAATGCGATCAAAAAAAATACGAGTGCGCTAAAAGTTATGCCGGCCCCACCTTACAAAAATTTAGTGGAATTAACTCCATTTCAAATCTAGTTGGAAGCTATCTACTGGCTCGATTAGAAACTGCAGGAAAAGTAGCCTATATTGCCATCGCTGTGGGTCAGCAGTTTACAGATGTTCATGTCATTGAACTCACCGAAATGGATGAAGGAATGGTTTCTCTGGACGCAAGTGCTTTAGCTAGTGGAATTGATGCCAACGGTTACGTTGTTGTGAAGGGAATTTATTTTGATACTAACAAATCGGTGGTAAAAGATACTTCGACTCAAGCCCTTACTCAAGTTGCAAAATTACTCAATGATCGACCAGATATGAATATTTATATTGTCGGCCATACCGATATGCAAGGCGCTCTTGACTTCAACATGCAGTTATCAAAAGAAAGAGCAGTGTCTGTCATGGATATGCTTGCAACTCAATTTCAAATTGGGCGAGAACGTATGCAAGCTCATGGCTTGGGTCCTCTCTCTCCTGAAGCAACCAATGCAACCGAATTTGGGCGCAGTCAAAACCGACGAGTGGTTATTGTTAGACGCTAAGAAACTGGTTAGTTAGCTGAGAGTTTTACTGGACTAAGTAAAGTAAGTCATCGGAGATAGGAATTCCCCTTCTCTGCGCCTCTTCGATAATGATTCGGCGGTCTTCGTCAAAGTTTTTATAACTATCTCTCGTTGCGTGTAACACATGACTCACATCTTCTGGGTACCTTTCTAAAATTGCCGAATAGACCAAATATCTATAGCGCTTTTCTCTTACTCGATAAAGTTGCTTCAAGTAATTCAAAGCCTGCTCAGAATCAGCCTCTCTTAAAAGATGGATGAAGTCATATTCGGTCCCTTGTACGCCTAAACGAATGAGACTTAATAAAACCGTTGAGTTTCTTCGCTCGGTTTGCAGGTTGAGTTGTTGCACGAATGTCACTTTCTGCATAACCGACAACACCCCGTAAATATAAGCTGCACCGGCTTGATCTTGCAGCTTCTTAGATGTTTCTAACTCCTGTAAAATAGCAGCAATTTGTTGTTGATGTTTATCGACATAATATAGATGTTTTATGACATTTAATCTTACTCGGCGAGAGTAATTATTCGACAAGAACTTAGCAATATAGCGCCTAATTTTTTTCGTTTGTCGTTGAGAGCTGATCTCTCCCAATACATCGATGGCATTTCCTATCACTCTGGAGTCGTTCGGATTTTCCTCAATGGCTTGCGTCGCAATACTAATGCTTTGCTGAGGCAGTCGGTTAGCTATGACGTGACAAAATGAAGCTCTTAACTCACCCCGTTGAGTATCTTGATACATGGTTTTCTTTAGAACCGTCAGCATAAAATGATCAATCTCTAATCCTTCAAATCGATTGAGGGCTTTTAGAATTTCTAGCTGAACATCTTCTCGCTTAGCGATATCAAATAGCTCAATTAAATAATTGATTGCATCCGGATTTTTCATCTCACCCATTGTATGGATTAATGCTTTTGCAAATATGGAACGACTGTACTTTTTATCGATGACATTTGAAATTTTTTGAAAGTATTTGGCTGCATCCTTATTTGCTAGTGAATAGCATGAGCTAATCGCCTCATAAACATTGAATGGGCAGCGTGAGAATTCCAGAATATTCTCCACATGAAATCGATTCAATTTAAGGAGCAACCCTCTAATCAGGTAAAGTCCGCAAACGGCGATTACCGCCGCTAACAACCATACCAGTTGAAAACTAATCCAATCGTTGATTGCCAAAAAGCTGAACACTGACACCGAAACAAAGGCTACCGTATGGGCGACTTTTTGAGACTGACTCTTAACTTCGAAACGAATACTTTCAGGAATTGACGATATCAACATATTCATCGACTTCCCTACCAAACTCCTATGAACTATTTTTCTTAATACCCCACTTGCTAATAAGCTAAATGGTGAAGGAAAAAGACTAATAACAAACATGGTAAATGACTGCACAAAAAACAGAATCCTAAACCCACTGGACCATACAGTCGAACGGTTTTTTACAAAAAAATACGGTACGAGTATCAATAAAATCAATGAGTATTGAATGATCGCTAGTAAAGAGAATATAGACGTAACGGACTGCTCGCTATTTTCTTGCCACTGTTTTAAGCCAACAATAACAGCAAAACCCTGAATATGTTTAAGTAATAACACGACGGTGACAATCGCAATCAATAGCGGTAGAAAATAGCGAAGATGCTGCTTGAGTGTCATCGAATGCTGATTTAGCGCTTGTTCAATTTTAGGGTTACTCGAAGAAGTGTTGCCTGATTTCTCCTCTCCTTGCATTAAAAAAATAAACAACAATGCCACAACAAACGGTAAGGTCATTACAATAGGTGTCAATATTGAATTAAAAAAGATAAGTGATTGAGTTAACAGTAGCGTCAGTATTGCTCCAACCAAACCACCCGTTTCTCCAAAAAACGTCACAAAGGTGGCCGCTTTTGGATTTTCTAACATCGACAGTTTACTAGTCATGAGTAGCCTAGTTGTAATATCAATGGCTAACATTGCAAACGCACTTAACAAAAATACGAGAAAAGAATAACGCCAACCAAACGCACTCATTGCCCAATGGTTAAACTCAGCGCTGTTAGCAACAAAAGTTAATATTAGTCCTAATACTAAAGTAATAAAATAAAATCGCCTTTCATTATTCTCGCTAACGCGAGTCATCAGCTTAATCGAGGCGAATAGAGTTATCCCTTGTATTAACATTAATAATGGATAGAATTTGAAATCTAATTCTCCCAGTAGCTTGACGATCGATACAAGCTTAAGAGAATACGCCGCCCAACCTAAAAATAGCGCGAGTAGATAAACAGCAAAATTTATATTATTTTGAAAGTAAGACCGCATTAGTTATAGTTATTATTCCTCTTTACTTAGAAAGCAATATTCGACTAGCCATATTAAAAATCGATAGTTCAATATTACTATCACCGAACATATTTAACGAACGATTTATAATTATTGCTGAACAAACCTTCCTATAAATGTCTATTCGACTTTGCTCGCAACCGCTTTGCCCAAAGCTCTTGCTGTTGTCCATTTACCGCCAAAAACACTGATTAATTGACCGGATGAATAGATTTCATATTCTCGACTTGCTTTACTTGCCGACTGGTTGTTACTAGCGACTAAAGGTCTTAACCCCGCATATTGACTCAAAATCTCATCGCTAGTTACCCTTTGCTCAAAATAATGATTATAAAGTGCTAGTAAATAGGCTTGCTCTTCATCCGAACATTCAATGGGGTCATCGATAGACTGCCTTACTTCGGTAGTACCAACTAAAGTTTTCTTTTTAAAAGGCAAAACAAAAACGACTCTTGATTCATTTGGGACCTCCAGTAAATGGCCGTACAAACTAACGCTTGGTAATAACAAATGACTCCCGCGAACTAAGTCTAGCTGTTGTACAGGAGAGAGCTTGGATTTTCTAATAAGTTGAGCACTCCAAGGTCCAGCAACGTTGATTATTTTGTCAAATTGAAACGACTCGCCCTCCACTTGCAAGTTACCATTTAAATCAACTTTCTCAACGGGCGTGTTTTCATTGATAGTTACACCAAGTTCTATACATTGTTGTGCCACCCAAAGTCCGAGGGCATGATCATCCATTTGACCATCAAAGAACAAATAAGCACCGACTAATCCCTGTTGTTTAAGTTGTGGCGAGCAGCGCTTTACTTGTCTGGGTTTTAACCATCGATGACGACCTATTCCTTTTTTTCCTGCAAGAAAATCATAGAGCATTAGGCCTAACTTTATTTTTATACGCGAACGAGAGGTCGAATAAATAGGATAAAGAATCGGTAGACGTCTAGTTAAAGCAGGCACTCTATTTAACCACCATTGCCGCTCTTTTAGCGCTTCCCTAACCAAGCAAAACTCGAAATTTTCGAGGTACCTTAATCCTCCATGCAACAATTTTGACGAGGACATACTGGTTTTTCCCATGAGCTGGTCACTCTCATATAAGGTGACTTCATGTCCGGCCTTAGCCAGCATCCATGCCGAGCAAAGTCCGTTTATACCTCCGCCAACCACAGCTATTTTCATTGATTAATATTTCTCATCGTTACCTACCGTCTTCTGGTTTATTTTTAGTTATTACAGTCTTTATATTTTCTCTATTATTCTGACTACTCAAATCTATTCACATTCAGGTAGCTCAACCACTGCGCACTTTTTGATGCTTTTTCGTCAGCACCTGATATTAAATCACTAATTATACAGCCTGTGACAGGGGCAAGTGTTAAACCAAGCATCGCATGTCCCGCGGCGACTGAAAGGTTACTGAAATTTGGAAGTTTGCCTACTAACGGCAAGCCATCTGGAGAACAAGGTCTGAGTCCAGACCAAGCCGTAGTTAAATCAACTTGCTCTGGTTCAAAGCTTGGAATAAAGCGCTTTACTGATTTGAGAATTCCGCTCACTCTGCGCAGATTAATCGACCGCTCTAACCCTGCAAATTCCATAGTGCCTCCAAATCGAATCTTGTCTTCAAACGGAGTAATGGCGACGGCAGAGTCACTCAGAATAATTGGGGTATCCACTTTCCAAGGGTTTTCAATGGTAATGCTATAGCCTTTGCCTGCTTGAATTGGAAGTCTCACATTAAGCTGTTTCATTAAAGCAGGTGACCAACTCCCACTGGCAATCACTAGCTCCTCAATATTTTCAACTCTTTTGAGCTGCTCAGAAATATCCAATAGCTCTATCGCAGTCACTTTGGACTTTGATATTTTTAGGGATTGAACCTCGACACCTTCAATAAACTCTACACCACGGGAAATTAAGTATTGGTAAAGTGTCGTTAGTAACTCTCCGGGTTGAAGATGAGCGTCTTCAGGAAAATAAATCCCACCTAAGACTTCTAACTGTAAGTCAGGAAATTTTTTATGTAGGGTCTCAGCGGAAACTTCACACGCATTCAATCCTATGTCTTGAGCCTGACTAACAATGTCTAGCTCCTCTTTAAGAGTGGCTCGATTTTGGGTGATAACATAAATACCGTTTTCTTTTAATTGATAGCTATTACCAATGTTTTCAGCTAACTCTAGGTGAAGTCTTTTGGATTCATTGCAAAGTTCATAGAGCGCGCGTTTTACTCTATTAACGTGGGCAGCGTTACAGTGTTGATTAAATTTCCAAAGCCATTGAATCATCGACATACTTGCTCTTGGACGAATGTAAAATGGACTTTCTGGATCCAACATCCACTTTAAGCCTTTTTTGATCATTCCTGGTGCTGCCAAAGGTATAAAATGGCTTGGAGTCACATACCCAGCATTACCGGTTGCGCAAGAGTCCCCAATTGAGTTTCTATCAATCACGGTTACCTGATGTCCTTTTTGATTCAGATAATACGCGCAAGCTAAGCCAATGATCCCGCCACCAATAATTGTTACCTGTTTGGTTCGAGTCATTGCTCTTTTACTCGCCTGTAGAGAGCTTTCAACGGATAAAATAATTGACCTAAAAAAGTAGAGGGTAATTTAACCGTCGTTCCATAATCCGCAGGCCAATGTTCTTTAGGCATATGATAAGTCCCGAACAGTCTATCGAATAAAACTAAATGTGCTGAGTAATTAGTATCAATGGCTGGTTTCTCTGAACTATGATGCCAATGATGGAACTGGGGTGTCACGATAACGTATTTTAACCAACCAAATTCTAATCGAGTATTACAGTGAATCAGCACCGCTTGCAATGCTGCAAACGCCACGTATATATCAAGCGCAGCCTGATCAGCTCCTATCAAGTAAAGCGGCACCATTACCATGGCTCTCTCAGAAAAAACTTGTAAGAAATGACCTCGAGAACCAGCCAGCCAATCCATTGTTTCAACTGAATGATGAACGGCATGTATTGGCCATAGGGATTTAACTTCGTGAAATAATCGATGCTCCCAATAGAGAACAAAGTCAGCCGCAACGATAATTATAAGTACCTGAAAGAGTGTTGGTATGGAACGTACAAAACTTTGAAAGCCCTGACTGACGGCCCAATCAAAATGAGAAACGTGGTAATTTGCGTAAAGTAAGATAGCTGATATAGCCAAGTGATTAAAGCAAAAATAGAATAGATCGAGGCCCCACTCTTTTCTAAGAATCACTTGCTCTTTGTATTTGGGTAACAATTTTTCTAACGACATAAAAACAAATGCCGAAGCTAAGAAAGCTAATATTAGCCAATCGACGCCTAAGGATAATTCTCTCGGTTCGACCGCCCCAATAGGAATATTATATCCTCCTAACGCAAATGCAATGATAGTGAAGGTCATTCCAATCAATCCTTGGGTACGCCGCTTACCTAATACAAAAGTGACGGCTCCAAAAAATAATGAAAAGTACATACCATACTTTAGAATAAGCTGCAGCTGACTTGCATCATAGGCTTGTCTGAGCTCTGTGGTTGTTAGATAGGATGGGTATAAATAGGCTAATACGGCGAGAAAACTCAGAACGCCAAGAAATAGTGAGCAATAGCCACTGATTCTGCCATCACCTAACTTGAAAGCTTTTTCCGCATCTAACTCTACTTGTCGTTTTTTATACTGATAGTCTTGATCCATTTTGTCTAACCCACCGCGTTTACTTGTTCACGAGCTTAATTTTAAACGGTTTAAATTGCAAAGAATGGCGGTAAAAACTTAACAAGTCTCAATTATTTAAACAAACGGTTCATAACTTGCAACTTCATCCTAAAATATCATCAATAGCAACTAAAGTACCAGGCCAAGCGTAACCTCTTATCGCGTCTAGCACCGTCCAAGTTGTATGCATTCTATTGTGTGGTGGGTGATTGATATCCCCCCAACTACCATCTTTGTTTTGATTGCTTAACAGAAAATTAGTAGCTTCATTCACTAGCTCGCCCTCACATGTGCCTTCAAAGGAACGAATGGCATCAATACACTCACCCAGTAAATCTAAATCGCCACAATCTTTTGCTTGTTGGCAGCTACTAGTTAAATATTTTAATTCTGTTTCCAACCCATCCAGTTTTAGCGGACGAAGACTATAGTCGGTTAATCCATAAATTACATGAGTTATAGCATAAGTTGCTTCCCATGCCTCTTTTTGTAAACTGACAGACTCCTTTGGATATGGGCGCATATGTTTAAGCCACTTTAAAGTTTCACTCAATAGATGTTGGCCTACTAACCGATGTTTGTTCAAATGGTGAGTCACAACAATGGCATTTAACCAAACATCGTACTTAGAAAGCTTGACCAACTTCTTTCGACAGCCTTTACAAAATGTTCTCGTCGCTACATTTTGAAGTCCGCAGCTTTCACACTCGTCATTCAGGTTATCTGGTGGAGGTTGAGTCGTCGGATTAAATCCTAACTGTTCAATAATCAGCCCTAATGACAACTTCTTGTGTAACCGTGTGCGAAATTGGATATCTTGGCATCCTAAGTCGTGTGCCGCTTGTTCAGCGATTAAAGTGTGTATTAACCGGGTAGGCTTTCTAGGAACGCATTGAATCTTACGCCATTTTTTAGCCAGTTGTTTGCCTTGTGATAGTGCCATCTGACGACATGAAGGGTCATCTGAGGTATTAGCAATGTGTACAAAGAAAAATAACAGGTCAGCCGAATAAGCGCTTAGATAGGACCGATTATTAGCAAATGAGGCCACAAAGTTCATTCCTTTGACTATTTGTTTGTGCACAACATACTCCAACTCTAAAGCTTATTATTTGCAATTGAATTATTAGGTGTTAAGGAACCATACCATTATCTTTCAATCTACCGATCAGCACCAGAGTTACTATCAAGTATTTTTTGAAATCAATAGAGTAAGCAATTGAAGCGCTGAATACTCATGTTATGCCTTTGATAAAACTGGCATCTCAGATGTTTCACAACTAATATTCTTAGTGTACTGTAAATTAATAATACTGGCGCTTCCAACCGCAAATAGAAGTTCCCATTATTTCAGGAGAGTTTATGAGCGTGGAAAGTGTATCTGTTGACCAATTGGAGCCTATTTCTCCTTCACTATTAAAAGTGGGTGAGTCTCTTCCGTACGACTTATACAATGCCAAAGGTAAATTCATTTCGGCTAAAGACTATATATTCAAGAATGAAATGGAAATTTCAATGGTTACTCATGCTAAACCCATGAGAATTAAGACAGACTCTTATCCAACCAGCGAAATCTCTCCCCCCTCTCAAACCACAGCTAATCAAGATGACCAAGTAACTTCTTCCAATGCAACCGTCACTGCGTATGGTGGAGAAACACGATCGTCTAACACAACAGAATATGGTTTTAAAAAATCTCTATTGAGTGGAGATAACGTCGATAATAACTCTTCTGAGACCAGTGTCGTTGCGACCATAGGCCAACTTGTTGATGAATTTCCCCCTCTATACGACGCTTTTTATCAAGACTCGAAAAACGCTACCAAACTACTCGATGGAATCGTAAAAAATATATTCGCAATACTCGATAAAGACATCGACGCAGCAATTGGGGTAATTCATATTTCGGAAATTCAGTCGCAAGCTGAGCACTGTGTTTTTGCTGCAGTACTCGCTTCTATTTACGCGCGAACTATCGGCTATCCTGACAGGTTTGTAAAACTTGTCGCTACATCTGCAATTTGCATGAACTTAGGAGCCATAAAGCTTCATCACGATCTGAACTCTAAAGCCACAGAGCTAAGTGAAGGGCTTTTAGCGGAAGTTCGAAAACATTCTGAAGCAAGCGTAGAATTGATGGCCAAAGCAGGCATCCGCCATCCGACAATAAATAATGCAATTTTACATCATCACGAACGCCCCGATGGCGAAGGCTACCCAAAAGGTTTGCACAGTCAGGAGATCCCAGATGAAGCACTAATTATTGGTATTGTTGATACCTATTTAGCGATGATAGGCCCTCGTGCTTACAGGAAAAAAGTCCAACCTAAGGAAGCTCTAAAACAAGTTCTTTTTGAAGGGCACAAATATGACAATGATTTTTACACAACTTTCATAAAAGCGATTGGCGTTTATCCTGCGGGCACCTTCCATGAGCTTAGCAATGGAGAAGTAGTGGTAGTAGCAAAACGTGATCCAGCCCATGCGACTAAACCGCAAGTTTGTACCATAACCAATGAAAAGGGAAAATCGGTCAACGAATTGGTTATTCGCAAACTATCCGCCGGAAAACTGGCTATAAAAGCCCCCCACTCTGGTGGACGAAGACTACACTTGAATCCTAAAGATATTTGGAAAAAGTAGACTGATTATCTCGTGGCAATTTAGTTTAATATAAGAGTAATTAAGCGAACTGTATTATCAATTATGAGAAATAGCCATAAATAAACATGGGAACAACAATAATGATAATCAACCAAGTTCCCAGAGAGAGCCTATGTACAGCTTTACCGCACAAGGGACATTCAGTTGCTTTTACAGGTATTTTTTCACCGCACTCTTTGCATTCACTTGAGAACATATGGTCTATTCTTTATTTTTAATTGTGATCTTAAGCATTATATTAAACTAATTTGCTGATTGGTATCGGATCCAACAACATAAAAACTTAAAGGCTCAGAAACTTAGTAAGTTAAGTCCCTGAACCAGTTTATCATGTTTAACAATTAGCAGTTAACGGTTCAATTAAACTTCACACGTTAGCCCTGTGCAATTTCTTTCTTGATAGTGCGTTTGTGTGCGTTAAGTTGTCTGAGGTACTGTTCAATACTTTGAATTAACTTTAAGTCATCTTTAGTCAAGTTGGATTGCTTTTTCTTCTCGGCAAGTTCCACTTCCATTTCTTTTGCCATTAAGGTAATTTCATCCAACTCAGATATTAATGAAGCTATGTCACCTTGCGTATACTGAGGAACGACGGCTTGTCGTAACTGAAACCTCATTGTATAAACAAGGTTCTTTCGAGCACTCGTCTTACCAAAATTCCATTGCTTAAATGCTTCCATTGCAACTTGGTCAAATACACCTTTAGGCTCAGATTTTTCTATTTGAGGATCTAAAACAGCACCTTCCTTACTAAGATTAAAATGAAAAGTCACATAACCTTGAATATCCTTTTCCACAGCTTCCCGCGGATAGCGAGGTTGTACAACTTTCACCGGATTAATACTATTGGTATACTGTGGATTCGCACTAGTAACACTACTTGCAGTCCATATTGAAGCGGCAGCCAATATAGTTGCAGCCCAATTATGCCATTTTCGTTGCGTTGTATTTTTTAACATTTTTAGTCTCACTCTAATTAAGTTACGGTAATTCCACTGGCTGACTAAACTAGCATTTATATCCTTGCTAATTGCACTAAGCAACGTCTCGCCGTACTGCCGCAAGCCGAACGTGTCGGCAGAATGTACAACTCCTAAATCACAAGACAACTCTTGGTCCGCTTCGACATATTTGTCAGCGAAGTAAATGAGTGGATTAAACCAAAATATACATTTAATCAAAACTCTTAAAATATTAATTCGGTGATCCTTTCGTTTCAGGTGGTACAGTTCATGACTCAAAATTATCAACTGCTGTTGAGCTGGAATTCGCTTAAAGTCTTTCGGTAATATCAAATAGGCGTTAATAAATCCAAAGATTGCTGGAACGTCTACTAGGCTAGTTTTAACCGGTTGAATATTGAGGTGTTTTTCACGCAGCTCGTCGGGAAAATGATATTGAACGGGTTTTAGAGAACGCTTTAAGGTTTGATACCGATAAGCAAACAAACTTAGCGCGGCGATAAAACCTCCCCCCCAGATTAACAATAACTCACTCGACAACGATGAAGCATTTGACATAGCTAGTTTTGAAAATGTTGGTACTTCGACACCTGAGTTTGCAAAAAATGTCATTACCGGTTGGTTAATATTTTGATCGATAAATTTTACCGGAAAGAGCAGATAAAGCGGGATACTTATCCACATCCTATAAGCAACATTAGCATTCATCCATTTCAATACGAATGGACGAAGCGTTAAAACAATTACCAATAGAAAAAATACGCCTAAGGATTTGATCAGTAGAAATTCATATAAAAACTCACTCACTAGCCTTGCTCCTTCTCATTTTCTAGCTCTTCAATTAGGCTCTTTAAGTCGGCTACATCCTTCGCCGAAAGGTCGTCTCGTTTAGCAAATGCCGCAACTAAATTACTGACTTTACCTTTAAAAACCTTAGTGAGAAAATTTTCACTTTCGCTTGAGATATAGTCTGACTCTTCTAACAGCGGAAAATACCAATACACTCTTCCCTCTTTTTCATATCCAATTGCTTGTTTTTTGAGCAATCGGTTAATCAGAGTTTTTACAGTCTTGTCTTGCCAATCTAGACTTTTATCTAGATTGTCAATAATCGACTTGGCGGTCTGAGGTGACTCATTCCATAACACGTCCATAATGTATTTTTCTGAATCGCTTATTTGCATAATTTTCTCTTATTAACTCTAAACTAGGTAAGTGGCTTAAAAGTAATTTTCGTTGAGGCCATTCGCTCAATATGATTACAAACGTAATCCTTAAAATAAAGTATTACACTTGTAATCATTCAATACAAGCTTTTTATGAAAATTTCTTTAATTAGTTATATCGAATGACGTCAATTAGTCAGAAACCATTGAATCATCTGGGATTGCAACTTAAGGCAGGCTAAAACATCTAAGTTTGCACAACATTCTTAACTTTAAACCTGCGGTTAGTGTGATATTTCTTAGTCTTAGATTTTTGAATAATCTAACCAATCGCGAGCTCAATTCAAACTCGATCTAACGCGACTAAAAAGTTGAATGGAAAATTCTAAACTAGGGAATTTAATACTGGAGCCCGAGACTGGTTAGGAGTAGAGGCCTTGTGATTTGCCGAGTCAGCCCATCATAACTTCACGAGGCTTCGGCTCCGCTCAGACGGCTTTGTGTTAACTAATTTAACGAGAAAAAGAATTAAGGTGCTAGATTCATTCGTCCTTAGAAAGGATGCAACAAGCCACCCGCAAAGGGTATAAACTATCACTGCCTCTTGGGCAAGATTTGCGACCAAGAGACAGCGCGTTTTAGATAAACTACTTGTTTCTACTGAAACCAATAGGCGTCTAATTGAACGCCAGAGGAAGCGGCTGCACCACGTACAATAATAAACCACGTTCCTTCACTTGGATTAGTGATGTTGCAGCTATGATTATTCCCAGCTCCAGTCTGGATACAATCATTGTTGAAACGGGTTGGCGTTGAGCCGAAATTAATTGCTAAGTCAGCATTACCTGTTCCACCAGAGATATCCACTTCTAACGAAGTCGCGCCGGCAGGCACATCCAAGGTATAACTGAGAATTTCACCCGCTGCAGGCGCTAGGTCCGTTTCGGTAAATCCTCCGCTATTAGCACCACCATCACTGACTGTGACTGATTGAGTGGAACTATCAGTAGCCCCTTCATCATCAGTGACGGTTAAAGTGACATCGTAGGTTCCAGCTACTGCATAAGCATGGCTTGGATTTTGACTGGTCGCAATATTTCCGTCACCAAAGTCCCAATCCCAAGCAACCACACTACCATCGCTATCTGAACTGTTATCAGTAAATGTTGCCGTTAAATCCACACTAGTCACACTAAAATCTGCTGTAGGTGCAACATTTGCTCCACCTGACGCTGTCCAGTAAGCATCTAATTGCACACCTGATGAAGCAGCTGCACCGCGTACCACGATAAACCAAGTCCCTGCAGCAGGGTCTGTGATACTACATGTATGATTATTACCTGCGCCAACTTGCAAACAGTCGTTATCATTTCGAGTAGGTGCAGAATCAAATCTGATGGTTAAGTCAACATTACCAGTACCACCAGATGTTTCAACTTCAAGCAAAGTTGCATTGGCTGGTACATCAATGGTGTAGTTTAAGATTTCTCCCGCAGATGGCGCTAAGTCAGTTTCAGTGAAACCGCCGGTTATTGGTCCATTAGGGTCAACGACGGTCACACTTTGCGTATCGTTACCTGTCGCTCCCTGGTTGTCCGTAACGGTTAGTGTTACGTCAAAAGTTCCACCTGCAGAAAAGGTATGTGAAGGTGTTGCACCGGTTGCACTATTACCTTCACCAAAATCCCATGAATAGGAATCTACGGTACCATCACTGTCAGAACTTGCTGAAGCATCAAAGCTACATGCTAAATCCGTACATGAGAAAGTGTAGGAAGCACTAGGTGGCTGATTTCCTGTACCACCACCAACAACGTCCCATAAGGCAGTGTTAAAAAAGCTCGTTCCATTATTGTTACCGCCACTAGAAAAACACCCTCCGTGAGAGTGAATACCGACTGCCATCCCGGTCGCATCATCAATGATCGGGCTACCAGAATTTCCTCCACGAGTGTCGGCTGAATAGCGCATAGTGGTTCCAGAAGAGCCCTCATTAGCGCCAACATCTGTTTGATTGGTTTGGTTAGTTGTACCATCATCCACACCGAAACCAGTGATTCTAATGTTCGCCGGATCTAAGTCTTGCTTGATTGCAAACGAACCCTGTGCTCCAATCGGCTGCAGACCTGTTTGTGCATTATCGAATACTGTAAAAGTACCCCAGTCATTTCCAACGCCTCCATTGACAAAATTAAAACTTGACTGGTCAATAGCATATTGATCTTCGGGCCCAGGAAATTGAACAGTTCCATCGGATAGAGATGGTGGTGGATTAAATGATAATGTATCCATGGTTGTACCATCTAAACAGTGCCCAGCGGTGAGCAGTTGTCCACCATCAATCACCCAGCCAGTACAACCCGCAGGATCCATACGCCCTACTTTTGGTTCACTGGAGGCAATACGATCATCTTCAGTACCACAAATACTCATTGGCTGAACGCTGTTTACGTATTCACCAACAGTGATTTCGCCCACTTTGAATGACACATGGTTATCTCTTGAATCGACATACAGTTTAACTTCAACCGTTCCACCGTTGAAATAGGCACTTTGAAAATTCCTCTGTGCCAAAGTTTCTGCAGTTAAAACTTGAGTGGCATTGTCATATAGAGAAGTAATTTCTAAATGACTGTTTGGCCCTAACTTTGTGCCTTGTAGGTTTAGTCTTAGCCAAGGGGCATCAGCAACAGTAACAATATGACTGACAGGTCCACTATTTGCCGCTCTTTCGCTTCCGTTGATAGTAGCGGAGTTAAAAGTATACTCTTGTTTGTAAAATGGGATTTTTGCTGTGTCTGCAATTGCAGTTCCGATATATGCTACAGCCGCGGTAGCGACAAGCAGCATTTTAGAAAATATATGACCAATTTTTTTGAGTTCCATTGATTTTTTCTCTTTCCATTAGTTATAGTTTGAAGTGTCTAACGCGATAAACAGTTGACACGATTAATGTTCGAGCGAAATTGCAGCTGGTTGACTGTTAAGAGTGGACTACGAGGGAACGGGGAACACTATATCAATAGTGACTTTGAAAAACGAAACAAGAATGCAGGACAAGTTTAAGTCACAAGATAAACAACAGTTAATCCGAGTTCAGATTACTTAAGCCAATCAACTCATTAATTTAAAAATTGATGAGTCCTTAGTTCAAACCTTAGACATTTATCCTAAGACTATCTGGTAAATGACTAAATACTGCTTTGCTAGATTAGCATGAAAATAGTTTTACTTGCTATAAAGAAATTCTAGAGAATTTATTAAACCCCGAAAAACTCTGTTCACCCAATTATTTGTTAGCGTTCTATTTTCATCACGCAACAAATCACTTTTTTACCCTAGAATGCTTTTCGTACCCTAGAATACTTTACTTAAATATAACACGGATACTTTAATGATTTGTCCTTCATTTGCAGCTGGCTCAATCAGAAAGGCTTAACTTATAAACAAAACTGATGGCTATTTAACCTAACAATAGCATTTCACCTAGGAAAGATAACCGAATAAAAACATAGGAGCCACTAAGACAATAATTTGCTAATAAACGAGAGCTTAATAGCACAGCCACAAATCTGATGTTAATCTAAATTCATCACATCTAGACAACCATCATTATTATCCTTATGCTAAGCCATAATTTAATTTAAATAGAGGGCAAACCGTTACATGAAAGATGTTCACTTTTACTTAGAAATGGCGGCATTTATAGTCACCATAATAGGTTTACCAGTGGCTATTATTAGCTATGTTCGAGAACAAAAAAGCCAGCGCGAAGAACGAGAGTATGGCACCTACGATGCGCTTGATGACAAGTATATTGAGCTTCAGCAATTGTGTTTGAATTACCCCAACTTAGATATTTTCGACTCACCATATACCAGAGAAACGCCTTTAAGCGAAGAAGAGCAAAAACAAGAAGAAGCCATATTACTGATTAGAATTGCTATTTTCGAAAGAGCCTATTTAATGTACATGCGAACACCGGATACCGTTAAATCGTCTCAATGGGAAGGCTGGGAAGCAGAAATTTTAGAGTGGCTCACCCGCGAAAACTATCGACGCGTTTGGCAGCAACACAAGCCATATTATGATAAAGCCTTCGTTCAATATTTCGACGATAAATCTGATTCGTCAGAGTAGCACCAATCCTTGTAACAACAAATCAATAAACACCCACGTTATAGCCACTACGCCCCCGACAGAAATACAAGATAATAAAGGGGGTAGTACTTCCCTCTGAGGTTCCCCTTGAATAGCGTTCAATCCAAGTTAACTACATAATATATACCTAAAAAAAACAAACTAAAGACACACCCATAATTTATCAATTTTCTAGCTGTCGCACTGTTTTTACATAATGTAAAAAACCAAGGTCGAAAATACTCCAATAAACTTCCCAAAATTAGAAAAGAAAATGCACCACCTAAATAAACAAAAATAAGTGTTTCGACCCAGCCCCTTCCTAAATATTCGGTTAACTTCGTGATAAAAAAGTTAAGTAGAAACATAATCACTAGAAAAAACCATAAGCCTAATCGAGCGGCTAGGGCAGGTTCAAAATGTGCTTCGCAATCTAAACACCTAATGGGCTTGTTTGAATACAAAAAAAACATGAAAGAATCTTGTCGTAAAATATTGTCGGAGCTACAGCTCGGACAATACATATCAAATATTTTTTTCAATTTTACACCCCATATAATAACGAAAATAACGGGTCAAATAACAGGTCAGGTCGCGTTATTAATTATATAATCAACAAGCGTGTCAATTTCTTCTTTTAAGTCAACATCCAACTTAATTTCACGCCTGACATTACTGGTAATAAAGCTCACCGAGCCAATGTGCCCTAAACCGAAATAATCTCTTATGGCCCTTAGCCGATGATCACCCAAATGTTGGCAAAGATAAATAGCTAACCTTCTAGCCTTTGACCGACTTCCCCGCCCTTTTCTTAGCTCCCTTATTTGCTCTACCGACTGCTGATAGTAGCTGGCCGTATACACTACAATTTGCTCGATATTGAGACCATAGGGTATAGTTTGCTCTATCAGTTTATTCGCTTTTACTTCAGGTATTTTCTCTTCTCTATACCAACTAACAAAGTCTTTATCACCGATAACACTTGCCAAATTGCCACGACTATAAAAACGGGTGAGCTGCTCACTATTACCATTAGCAACATACCTTGCATAACCCGCATACCGTTGTTTAGAACCCAGCATTTGATAGGTGAGAGTTTGAGTTAACCAATCTGGGCATCGCGCTTTGTTGATATAGGCTGGGTAACTAGACCAAGGATATTGTTCCAACGCATCCACCATCGGCTTTTGGGCTTCTATGGGGTTTCTATGAATATAACGAGAAAGTTGCAGCAAGTAAGCATCGCTATCAACCAGGATTGATTTAAATCGGCCCCGAAAAAGCGGTCCATCCGAGCCGTTGAGTCGATTATAACGCTGAGTATACACACCGTTGATATGACGCATGGCTCGACTGAGATTAGCATTGGGGGTTTGCAGTAATAAATGGTAGTGATTGGACATTAAACAATAGGCATGAATCACGACACCAAATCGCTCTACAGCTTCTTCGAGTGTTTGCAGAAAAGCTTCAAAGTCTTTATCCGTTCTAAATAGCTTAACCCGCCCCCGCTCTCGACCACGATTCATCACATGGTAATAAGCATCTTCATATTCTATTCTTTCGACTCGAGGCATAAATGCAACGTAACATAACCGTTTATGTTTATCTAGCGACCTGACCCGTTATTCAATATTAGCTCATGAAATGAGAATAAGATTTTTCGTTTTTTTCTAGCGCAGCTAGCTTACCGTGCGCAGCACGATATTTGTGATGCAATCAAAATGTGTAGTAAGTATCTTTGCAGGCTTTAAAATCTTTTCTCGTTTGCTGCCACTAGTATTTCATTTTGATATTCGTTGTTCAATGATTAACTTTGCTATACCTTTAACTATTTTTTTGTCTATTTTTTACATGGATAATTTCAGTTAGAACGTAGTGATAACTGGATGACTTTCTATTAATTACTGACTCAATTTGAAATGGATGTTAATCCCAGTTCACACTCGCCACACTCTTGGAACATTCAGCTCGTCAGAGCTGGAAGCTCATTCAAGTTAAGCTGTTTTTATGGGAACGCTTTGCCTTCAATATAATATAAAGGCCGATTTATTTAACAACTAAACCCCTTGACAGAAATTAATTTTGTGAGTCACTGTATTAATAAAATCAATACGTTTGAATTCAAACACTTACCCCACTTTGAAGCCAAAAATTATTTTCACTTTTTTTCAATTATTTTTCTCATTAAAAAATCCAATACCTACCAAACACAACAATCATTAGAATGATTAATTTGATAACAAACAAAAAGCCTAACAATCATCCTCTATTTTTGCAAAATGGAAGCTTCGCGACAGCGGAAAATAAAAAAGCCCCACTGTTTCCAGCAGGGCTATGGGGGCGATCTTTTTCTACTATAAAACATTGTTGCT
The DNA here is from genome assembly GCA_965230505.1 of Kangiellaceae bacterium. Lineage (GTDB taxonomy): Bacteria > Pseudomonadota > Gammaproteobacteria > Enterobacterales > Kangiellaceae. The sequence goes on from OZ246006.1 coordinate 415,494, forward strand.
GGGCTTAGCTATTGTAAAACCGACCTGCCCCCATATGTTCTTAATTATTTATTTTTTCTAAAAATAGATTTGAAAAACTTTCAAATCTAGTCTGAACTCCTTCACTTTCCTCCGCAGCATATCTAGCCTGAGTATCTGAAATAAACTGTTTTGCTTCTTCAAGTTTACCCGCTAGATATAATGCAATAGCAAATCGCTCTGGGTAACCACCAAGACTGGGGATTTTTGATTTTAATTCAGGCAATATACTCTCAATCTCAGCATACTTACGTGCATATGGGAGGGAAAATTCAAATATTGCTTGTGCTAGCCTTGTAGCTTCAGGCTCAAGGTTCGAGCCTTCATTGAACACAAACTCTTCTACGTCTGGACACAATTCGCCTAAGTGTACCGATATAGTAGCAAAATCACCTTTTTTGTATTTATCACCATCAAACTCAGACTCTAACTTCATCAGTGGTACAACGTGAACCCCTACAAACGGATTTACTCTAATGAATGTTTCATGCTTTCCTTGATTCAACCCTATCCAGCATAAGACGTCTTTACTAACTTCAAAAAAACGCGTACCTCGACGCGGCCTCTTTGCTCCTAGAGCACAAAGAGCCTTATCACAACAATCTTCAACAACCCTTGAAAAATTCTTGTCCACCATTTCACTTTACCTCTTACTTAACTCTTTCGACATCCATTTTCTCTATCTTTATGGGTTTGCCTGGTTTGAAGCCTGCTGCCGCAGCATTCTTCCCAACAGGTGTTACTTCAACACCGTTATCAATATCTTTTTGTAGCTGAGCTTGATTTTTACTTAGTTTGGCGTTCCCTGTTTTAACTTCAACAAGTGATTTGTCCTTTTTAGTAAAATCAACTCTAGCGATCTTGCCTTTACTATTTCTAATGGATACTTGTTCTCCACCAAGGTTTTTAGCTAGTGCCTTTTTAACTAAAGCTTCGCCTGTCTTTCCTTTTATTTTGTTTTTCACCAATTGTTTTGCAGCATACTTTCCAGCATTCTTAATTGTGGGCGCAGGTATTCCTGTGGTTCGCTCAAAGACCTCACCGGCGACTTCTTTAGCTATGAAAACAACGACCGGAATTAGGAGCGGAACCCTCCCATCAGGATCTACATACTTATACGGATTATTATTCGCATATGCATACCGGTAAGTAGTAGACACCCACCTTATAGCCAATCACTTACAAGTTCAAGCGACGATATCTTTATTGGATTTAGTGATTAACTGATTGATTACAGTAATTGACGTTGTCAAAATAATACGCTTTCAACCTTAAGGATGACATTATGGCTATAGCGAGAAGGAACCTCGTTGATTCAGAAACACCAGGATTCTATCACTGCACGAATCGTTGTGTCCGTAGGACTTTTCTTTGTGGTGTTGATGACGAAACAGGAATAGATTACTCCCATCGTAAAGACTGGTTAGAACATCGAATGCTCGAGTTATGTACTATCTTCGCGGTTGATATTTATGCTTACGCGGTGATGTCTAATCACTATCATATTGTCCTTTATCTTGAACCACTCGCTCCTCTTCAATGGTCTGATGAAGAAGTGGCCGAGAGATGGCTTAAGGCTTATCCGGGAAGATTTGTTGACCCACGTTTTGCTCAACAGCGAGAATTAAAGAAACAAGCCATTATGGGAGATAAAAAGAAACTTAAGACCTATCGAAAACGGCTTGGCTCACTCTCTTGGTTTATGGGGAGGTTGAATGAGCCTTTGGCCAAGCAAAGTAATCAAGAGGACTTCTGTACAGGAAGATTTTGGGAAGGTCGCTACGCCTCTCAAGCCCTTCTCGATGAAGCAGCCGTCTTTTCTTGCATGGCCTATGTGGATTTAAATCCCATTCGAGCAGATATTGCTGAGCGACTGGAAGAATCGAAGCATACCGCCATTAAGCAACGAGTTGAGACAATAAAAGCCATCGAACCCATGGAGGTTCACAGAGCCCTTGATAGCCAAATCACATGCATCAATGAAAAAGTGAAATCCAAACTTCTCCCAATGACCTTAAAGAATTACATCGAATTAGTGGAATACACGGCTAAGTCGATTAAATACCCTCATAAACAGGCCATGCCGCCCCATATTCAATCCACGTTGTCATCACTCAACCTGCAACAAGCCCATTGGTTAAAATAAGTTGAAAACTTTGGTCAACATTATTGTCATGTGGTGGGACCGATAGAGCTGATTCGAGAAAAGGCCAAGCAGTTAAAGAAGAAATATCTTCGAGGAATTTCGGCAGCTAAGTTGCTCTACGAAAGGTAGTTCTCCCCATCAATTTCAATCAACGCAATAATTTTCCAATGGATTAGAATAAGCCCTGTCTGAAAAACGCTGTTTCCTATTAATGATGGCTATTAACTGCTAACTCTCTCTGAAAATTGGGCGATAACTAATCACTTGCTTGGAAACAGTCTAGTTTCTTGTTTTTAGTAAGAAGGGTGTCTTAAATTTTTTCTTAAGAAGTGAACTAAGTATTTGTAACTACAAATTAACAGTTTACTAGCAACTCGAGTATTAGAATTACTGACTTCTAAACCTTCCGTGTAACCGTATAACGGTGCATTCAATCCATTTGTATATTTCAGAATGCGTTATCCTACCAGCGTTTGGTTATAAATCAACCTAATTAATCAAAAGGGTTTACAACTAACTAAAAAAGTGCGGGTTGATTGGCATTTCAACCGGCGACATCCTTGGTATGGACTGCAGTATTTCTTTTCAATAAACGAAACTTAGCCGAGTCGATTCAAACTCGCTCAACAGCAAGCACTCTGCTAATCGCGAAAATCAAATATTGGGAGTTAAATAATGGTGCCCGGGGCCGGACAAATACTCACGGAGAGTATTTGAACATCGGCATCTCTTCTCCGATGGCCCGAAGGGTGAAATACAGGGAAGTATTTCATAATCTAACCGGTAGCCGGATCGATTCAAACACACCCAAATGTATGTACTCAGTAATCCGAGAAAGTATTATCTAGGGAGTAAGTAATGGTGCCCGGGGCCGGACAAATTCTCCGGGAGAGTATTTGAACATCGGCATCTCTTCCCCGATGGCCCGAAGGGTGAAATACAGGGATGTATTTCATAATCTAACCGGTAGCCGGATCGATTCAAACACACTCAAATGTATGCACTCAGTAAACCGAGAAAGTATTATCTAGGGAGTAAGTAATGGTGCCCGGGGCCGGAATCGAACCGGCACGACCGTTAAGTCGCAAGATTTTAAGTCTTGTGTGTCTACCAATTTCACCACCCGGGCATCGGGGGGATTTTATAAATACTTAGGATTAGAAAACCCTCGGTATTTATTGACCTACAAAGTATGTAGGTGTTTACGTAATCTTTATTAGTGTTGAAAACACCGAGTAAAAAATTACCTAAATTTGGAGGCTGGGGTCGGAATCGAACCGGCGTTGACGGAGTTGCAGTCCGCTGCATCACCACTCTGCCACCCAGCCATATTTTTAACAACTTGCCATCCTGGCGAGCTTATCTTAAAACAAACACCTATTGATAACTAATAAATATTCAGTCTTAAGACTAAAAAACCCCGGTGCTAATTTCTTAATACCGGGGCTTAATACTCGGAAGTTACTCCAAGAAAATTCTGGAGCGGGAAACGAGATTCGAACTCGCGACCCCGACCTTGGCAAGGTCGTGCTCTACCAGCTGAGCTATTCCCGCGTCGAGTGCAGGGCATTCTACAGTAAGATTTGTTTCTGTCAAGCGCCAAATTAAGAAGATTTCGATCTTTTTTATAACTTAGTCAATTTCGCTTTAAAGCACCGTGATATCTAGCTTTAGTTGGCTATTTAATAGCCGAAAAATGGCTATTATTTATTCTCTTCACTATTTAATGAAGGCCAAGTTGCTTGCAGGTAAATAAACATTGACCAAAGAGTTAAACCAACAGCGACATAGAGAAAAATATATCCCCAAATATATAACCAAGAATGGTCAAAAATTGCAGTAACAGTTTCCTCTTTGCCTGCCAACAAAAGAAAGAATATGGCTGAAAGCTGCATGAGCGTTTTAAATTTTGCAATATTAACCACTTTAACGGCCGAACGTTCTCCATGTTCAGACATCCACTCACGTAACGCAGAAACAGTAATTTCACGGCTAATAATCACTAAAGCGGGGACAGCAATCCAAAAAGTTGCATGTTGTTCAACTAATAAAACCAGAGAAGCCGCCACCATTAGCTTATCTGCTACGGGATCTAAGAACTCACCTAGTTTTGACTGCATGTTAAACGTGCGAGCAACCCAGCCGTCAAACCAATCAGTCCAGCCAACAATCGCAAAAATAATCGCTGCGGTTGTTTGCCCCCAAGTAACCGGTAAATAAAAGAAGAACACCAGCAGTGGTATGCAAAGAATTCGGAATGAGGTCAGTAAATTGGCTATGTTCATGAAAGTCGGTTCAACCAAACAGCTGTGAGCAATAATGCTGTCATTCTAACACCCATATTAAGAAAAAACAGCGACAATGCGGTTAGTTCGCATAATTACTGGCGGGAAAAATTATCTTTACTTTGTCGACGGGTGCTTTCAATAAGCAGCGAGGTTCTACAGGCTCAGCCTGTTGAATAAAATCGTTTGAATTCTACTTTTCCTTTGACTAGCAACCCGAGACTGGTAACTAGTTACTCATACCTCAATGCAAATAATCATAAACCGTTTCAGCCAGCGCTTGATTGATCCCTTCAACCTGTTTGAGGTCATCTACACCCGCCCGCTGGATCCCTTGCAGCCCGCCAAAGTGTTGAATAAGCGACCTCCTCCGCTTGGCCCCAACCCCTGGAATACCTTCTAGGGTAGAGGTTTTACGCTTTTTATCACGCTTACCACGATGTCCAGTGATTGCAAATCGGTGTGCCTCATCGCGTATTGCTTGGATTAAGTGCAAACCTGGTGAGTCTTCTTCGAGCCGCCTTGCCACCGCTTCTGATGGAAAGAATATTTGTTCCATGCCTACCTTTCGGTCACTACCTTTGGCAACCCCAATTAGTGTCACTTGTGGCAAGTCTAAATCTTCAAGTACTTTTTGCGCTTGATGAAGCTGCCCTTTGCCGCCATCAATTAACAGTAAATCGGGTAATTTAGCATCTTCTTTGACGAGTCTTTCAAAACGACGTCTCACAGCTTGTTCAATGGCTGCGTAGTCATCGCCGGCGCTCACTCCTTTAATATTAAATCGTCGATAGTCCGATTTTTTGGCTTGGCCTTGTTCAAATACCACGCAAGACGCGACGGTTTCCTCTCCTTGGAAATGGCTGATATCAAAGCACTCCATTCTGAAGGGCAATTTATCTAACGATAGTTCATCCATGAGTACTTGCATTCGCTTGTTTAAATGAGACTTTGCTTTGAGTTTAGCGAGTAGTATTTGGTCAACATTTCGTTTCGCCATAGCAAGCCAAGAAGCTTTATTAGTTTTAACCTGATGGGTTATTTTAACCTTACGTCCTGCCATCTCCGATAAGCTTTCTGCCAAAAACGCGCCGCCCTCCACTTTTACATTACTGACAATTTCGTTAGGCATTTCAGCGGCATTTTGCGGGTAGTATTGTCCAATAAATGAATTAAGTAACTCACCGGTAGCAGTATCCGCAGGTAACTTTGGAAGAAACTGTTTACTCCCCTGAACAATGCCGTTGCGAACTTGCAACAAGAATACGACGGCTGTTTTTTCACGACTATCTGCGGCAATGACATCCACACTGTTAGTACGGCTTGCATTAAGATTATTAACCGATTGTTTTTCTAATACGCTGCGCAAACTAATAATCTGATCGCGTAAATCAGCGGCTTTTTCAAAAGCTAAGTCTTCAGAAGCTTTTTCCATTCGTTGAGTTAACTCTTCAAGCACTGTTTGATTTTTGCCCTGATAAAAAAGCTTTACCAGTTCCACATCTTTTAAATAATCGTCTCGAGAAATTTTGCCAACACAAGACCCGCTGCAGCGTTTAATTTGGTATTGCAAGCATGGCCTGGAGCGATAATTAAACACACTGTTTTCACATTGCCGAATAGCAAATAATTTTTGCATTAATGAAATGCTATAACGAGCAGAGCTAGAACCGGTAAACGGACCAAAGTAGTGGCCTTTTTTTGATTGTCTTCCGCGGTGAATGCTCAACCTTGGAAATTTTTCATCGGATAAATGAATATAAGGATAGGTCTTATCGTCTTTAAAAATAACGTTATATCTAGGTTTGTGTTGTTTTATTAATTGATTTTCTAGAATTAAGGCTTCGTTTTCACTGGCCGTCACCACCACTTGAATGTCGCGGATCTGCTTTACCATCACCTTAGTTTTCGGTGTGTGGTCTTGTTTTTGAAAGTAGCTAGAAACTCGTTTTTTAAGGTTTTTAGCTTTTCCGACGTAGATTATCTCTTTGCTCTCACTCAACATTTGATAAATGCCAGGACGAGAGGTTAGATTTTTTAGGAAGGGACTGGCGTCAAATTCGGGCATTTAGATTAATACGAGTTACGAGTTACGAGTTACGAGTTACGAGTACCATTATCGGCTACTCGTTGCCAGTCGGCAATACTCGAGTTGAGCAATTAACGACGATTTTGTCGGTGATAGCTTTCCAATTAGGAGATTAGCCATCAGACCACAACCACCACCAATACGAGTATAAGCTTTTTGAACTTTTCTTGTTACCCGTAACCAGTAACTAGCGACCGGCCCCGCTTAATTACCAATTTTGCTGGAATCAACCACCCCATATCGAATGGCCATATGCGTGAGTTCAACATCATTTTCGATGGACAGCTTCTCAAATAATCGGTAACGATAACTATTAACTGTTTTTGGGCTAAGAAATAACTGGTCTGAAATATCTTGCACCTTCTGCCCTTGAGTGATCATTAACATCACTTGCATTTCTCTTTCTGAGAGTACATCAAAGGGTGAGTCTTCAGTCGGGTTAAGTGCCTTTAAAGCCATTTCTTGTGCGATGTCGGGAGTGATATAGCGTTTACCGCTATTGACTTGGCGAATTGCAATCACAATTTCTTCAATATCCGCCCCTTTGGTCATATAACCAGCGGCCCCGGCTTGCATAAATTTGGTAGGGTAAGGTTCTTCGTTGTGGACAGTGACGGCAATCACTTTAACGTCGGGGTCAAAACGTACTAGTCGTCGAGTGGCTTCCAAACCTCCAATACCCGGCATATTGGCGTCCATTAAAACAACATGAGGCCGCAGTTCTCTAGCGATAGAAACAGCTTCTTCACCGCTTTTGGCTTCGCCAACGACATCAATTTTGTCAAAATCGGCTAACAACCGACTAATCCCTGTTCTTATTAATTCATGATCATCTACTATTAGTACTTTAATCAAAAGTCGCTCCTCCTTTAGCCTGACTGAAAAGAGCTTAGCACGAAGTTGGGGTCAGGCAAATATTTTGGTCTGTTTGGTTAACCAATTGAGATTTTTATTCTAGCTTAATCATACCGCCAAGACCGCCAATTGTGAAACAACAAACGGATAAATCTTTGCAAGCTAACATTCGCTTGGGCTGATAGACCTTTATAAGGTAAAATCTCGGTCTTTCACGTGACCATTCTTCAACTTCCAATAGGATTTTAAATGTACCAATATCAGCCGCCTAAAGAGCTCCTAAAAGACAAAGTCATATTAGTTACCGGCGCAAGCAACGGAATTGGAGCAGCCATAGCAAAAGCTTACGCTCGACATGGCGCGACGGTAATCTTACACGGTAGGAAAGTGGAAAAGTTAGAAGCCGTGTATGATGAAATCATCGCTAAAGGTGGACCACAACCAGCAATATTACCTCTGGACTTACAAAGTGCCGCCTATCAACAATATCAAAGTCTAGCAGAAACAATTACAAAAGAATTGGGCCGACTCGACGGCATCTTACACAACGCTGCAATGATTAGTGAATTAACTCCAATCGAATTCACCGAACCTAACGTCTGGCATGAATTGATGCAAGTTAACCTCAATTCAGTCTTCATGCTAACTCAGGCTTGCATGCCATTACTAAGAGAAGCACCGGCCGCGTCAATTATAACCACCTCATCAGGTGTCGGTCGAAAAGGCCGAGCATTTTGGGGGCCATATGCCGTTTCAAAATTTGCAATCGAAGGTTTTACTCAAGTTTTGGCGGATGAACTAGAAGGCTCAACCATTAGAGTCAACGCCATCAATCCTGGCGCAACAAGAACTCAAATGCGAGCAACCGCGTTTCCAGCTGAAGATGCCTCAAGATTGGTCTCCCCGGCAGAACTAGAAAACCTATATCTGTATTTGATGGGGAATGATAGTAACGAGGTTCATGGTCAGTCGATTGACGCACAACCTAAATAACCGTAAGAAGTGCGAGAAAAGAGTCGTTTACTATGGTTTAGCGGCAAGAAACAGCCATATTTTTGACTCTTTTCAAAGAACACACTTGCGTATAAGCATAACCCTTTGATATTTATAGCTTTATATTTTTGGCATGTTCATTGCTGTATTACTCTGTGTGCAAGCTTGAATAGTCGCTAGATGACCAATTTTTGACAAGCCTGCGCGGATTAAATCCATCTTAGTAATTTGCAGGAAACTCAATCGTTATGAAGTCGCAGCAATCCAAGGTTATAGGGCTAGACAATTACCGTAATCACACCTACCAAGGTGAAGAATTTACTAGCGTTTCTAAGCTAGCATTACGCCTTCAACAATCGATTGAAATTAGCCCGCTGATGCAAACATTTTGCGAAGAAACAGCCAAAATAGTGCCTTGCGATTCCGTTAATTTTAATGAACCTTCACTTGATTTGAGCTTTAATGTTGGAGAAAAGCAAGTTCACCATTGTAAGTATCAGCTCAACCTAGAGGGTGAACAATTGGGTGAGATTTTATGCTCTAGAAAAACCCCATTTAGCATCCGTGAAACAGATTTACTTGAAAGACTCCTTTCGCTATTGATCTACCCACTCAGAAATGCCCTGCTCTACCACAAGGCAATTGCTCAGGCGCATAGAGATCCTTTAACGCAGATTGGAAATCGCGCAGCGTTTGATCTGTGCTTAGAAAAGCAAATTTCTGCCCATGAGCGGCATCACACTGAATTTTCCTTAATGGTTATCGATATCGACCATTTCAAACAAGTTAATGATACCTATGGCCACATCGCTGGCGATAAAGTACTTAAAATGGTTGCCGAAACCATTCGCAAAACACTTAGACGATCCGATGAAGTTTATCGTTACGGAGGTGAGGAGTTTGTGGTCATTCTGAGCAACACACAGCAAAACGGTGCTAACTTTATTGCTGAGCGAATTCGAAAATCTATCGAAGAGCTTAAAGTTGAGCTGAACAAAACGATTTCTGTTACCGCAAGTATCGGCATTGCCGCCAGTGAGAAAACAAAGCAAGTTTCGCAGACTCTAGAATTTGCTGACAAGGCTTTGTATCAGGCTAAGGAGTCAGGGCGGAATCAGGTTGTGGTTTGTCCGTAACAGTCTTATCCATAACGGTCTTGTCCATAACGTTCTCTGGGGTCGTAGCTCGAGTTATTCCTGCGTTGTAAAGTTTGTGATAAGTGCTCACTATTTATTTTCGCTTTTTATCTATAGCGGAAGCTATGGGTTGTTTTTTTAAAGAACCAAAGTTTATGCTTCGACTGCGCTCAGCAACCGATTTAGTATCTTGTCTTTGTTAAGGTCAAAAGCGTTTCGCAGCGCTGCGCTCTGACTGCGACATTCTTTTGTCTGGCAACAAAAGAACGCAAAAATGCCTTTACGTTGCGCACTGGGCGACCGAGATTGACCTAATGTTTAATCATAACTGTCTGTGGGTCGCCCACCTCCTGTTTGCCCTTATGGCCCATCCCGTTGCTCCTTACTTCGAACGTTCATTTATCACACGTAATCAGTGACGTGAATGACTTTGCCGAAGATATACCCGCCTAGCGGCTTAGTACGGACTTGTGACTTTGGTTGAATCAATAATAAGTGTTGAGACTTGAAATATATTGTCAATTGATTCGATGGACATGGATATGTCGGGTTGCTACAACCATCGGGTGAATTCAAAACCAAGCTCTTGCGGACTCCGGTGATATTCTGAGGGTAAACGCAAAGTACCCTATTTCAAGCACGTAAAGCCAATAATCGCGGTGCCCAGTGCGAACGTCAAAAAGCACTTTTGGTTACTTTCGTCTAAAAACGCCTACTTTTGGTGGTGCTTTGGCCAAAAGTTACTTATGTCCATGGATGGACGGTATTAAGCTAGTGCAGGAGCAGCTAACTGTCGCAGTCAGAGCGCAGCGCTGCGAAACCGCTCTTAAAAAAGTTAAAGCACATGAATAAGTTAAACTTTTATCCGAAAGTTTTCGACCGCTCCCTAACCCTCTCCTTCCAAGGAAAGGCACTAACACTTAGTCCCCTTTGGAAAAGTTTCGGTCTTTAAGGCGCAGCCTAAAAGACCACTCCAAGCATTACCCTTTTTGGTTAGTAAAAAGAATCACCCTTTTCTGCCATCTCCACCAACCGACTAGCAGGTTTAAATCGCTCCCCATATTGGGTCGCTAAACCTTCTAATTTTTCGACAACCGCTTTGGCACCAATTGAATCGACATATCGAAAGGGTCCGCCTAAAAACGGTGGAAAACCGAGCCCAAAAATCGCACCAATGTCACCATCTCTAGCTGACGTAAGAATTCCTTCTTGCAGACAAAGAACTGACTCATTGACCATTTGCAATAAACAACGCTCAACGATTCGATCATCTGGCAAGTTATTAGTTGGAGTGACACCGAGCAATGAGTAGATGCTTTGGTCGACTTCTTTAGGTCCTTTTTTGGATGACTTGTTGTAGAGGTAGAAACCACGTTTATTTTTCTTACCTTTACGATCATCTTTTTCAAGTTTAGAAAATAGTTTTGGTGGCAGCATTCTGTCACCAAAAGACTCGGCTAGAATGGGAGCAATCTTAGTTCCTACATCAATACCAACTTCGTCCAACAGCGTAATTGGTCCTACTGGGAAACCAGCTTTCTTAAGCGCTTTGTCTAGTCGGTCAATGGCCACGCCTTCGGCGACCATATGCCCAGCCTCATTGACAAACGGTGCCAATATTCTGCTGGTATAAAAACCTGCACCATCCTTAACAACGATAACAGTTTTTCCTTGTTGCTTACCAAATTCAACACTAGTTGCGATCACTTCGGGTGAAGTCTTATCAGTCACTACAATTTCCAACAAAGGCATTTTTTCTACGGGTGAAAAATAATGCAATCCAATCACCTTGGATGGATCGTTAGCGGCTTCCGCAATTTTTGAGATTGGAATAGACGAAGTATTGGACGCAAAAATAGCATTTCCATCACATACATCTTCAATATCCTTTAGCATCTGTTGCTTTAGTTCTAAGTTTTCAAAAACTGCTTCTATAACTAGGTCGCAACGCTTGAAACCTTGATAACTCGTGGTTCCAGTAATCGCAGCAATTCTTTGGCTAGCATCGTTTATGCTTAAGTGTTTTCGTTTCACTTTAGTTCGATAAATTTCCCAACAATACTTTAAAGCGTGATTCACGCCTTGGTCTGTTTGATCTTTAATTCGAACCTTTTTGCCAGCCTTGTCAGCGGTAACAAAGGCTATTCCAGCTCCCATCAATCCACCGCCCAAAACACCGACTCGATCAATTTTTTGAGTTTCTACTTTACCATCAACGCCTGTGTCTTTTTTAAGCTCGGTTGTCGCAAAGAATATATTCATTAGCTGACTAGCTTCTTTTGACATCACTAATTGGCCAAATAATTTTGCTTCTTTGTCTAGCCCAGCTTGATAGCCTTGTTCCATTCCAACTTCTACACATTTAATAATTTTCGCAGGAGCGGGATAATTACCCATGGTTTTCTTGTTAACCGTCGCTAGCGCTTTATCAAAAATAATTTTGCGTCCGTAACTTGTGGTTTCGAGTGCTAGTTTTTGCAATTCAGAACTGGCAAAAAAGCTACTCATTTTAACTTCTGGCTTAAGCTTACTAACTACTCGTTTAGACTTGGATATCGCTGCAAGCGCCGCTTTTTCCGCTGCTTTTTTTAAGTTTGCCACCGCCACGACTTCGTCTACTAAACCCAGTTTTTTTGCTCGTTTTCCATTCAGTTGTTTTCCAGTGAGCATGAGATCTAGCGCATTAGCGATGCCAACCAACCTAGGTAACCTTTGTGTTCCACCGCCACCAGGCAATACACCTAATTGAACTTCAGGTAGGCCTAGTTTAGTACTCGAATCATCGGTGCAAATTCGATAACTACCCGACAGCGCTAGTTCCAAACCGGCCCCCAAACACGCGCCATTAATAGCAACAATGACTGGTTGCTTCAACGATTCAATTTGATTAAAAACGCGATGACCTTGCTTGGCCAACGCTTCAACTTGTTCTTCGCTGGTTAAGTTTTGTAACATGCTGATATCGGCACCAGCGACAAAACCACTTTCTTTTCCGCTGATCAAAACCAGTGCTTGAATACTTTTATCCGATTCAATTTGCTCAAACAACTGATCAAACTCGGCCACAAATTCTGCTTTGACAGTATTTTGAGTTTCACCAGGAACATCAATGGTTATCCACCCTATTCCATTGTCTGAAACCTGTAATGAAAAGGCTGAGCTAGATTTACTTTTTGAATTAGTCATATTTAATTACTCCTACTCAGCTTCTAAAATCATTGCCGCACCTAATCCACCTGCCGCACAGGCTGTGGTTAAACCGGTACCGCCACCACGTCGTTTTAATTCACGTAAAGTTTGGGTAATCATTCGAGCCCCTGTCGCCGCAAATGGATGACCGTAGGCAAGCGACCCACCCAACACATTAAACTTATCCATATCAATTTCACCAATTGCTTGGCTTCTTCCTAATTTTTCTTTGGCAAACTGCTTACTTGCAAAAGCTTGCACATTACAGAGTGCTTGCGCTGCGAACGCCTCGTGCATATCAACCAAAGTCAAATCATTCAGGGTCATTCCTGCGCGCTCTAGTGCTATTGGTGTCGCGTAAGAAGGCCCCATTAACATATCATGAGTCGCTTGAATCGCGGCAAAACCATAACTCTTGATGTATCCCAAAGGCTCGTAACCTAACTCTTTTGCTTTCGATTCTTTCATCATTAACAAGGCCGCTGCACCATCGGTGAGTCCAGTACTATTTGCCGCGGTTAAAGTACCGTGTTTTTTATCAAATGCCGGTCTCAATTTAGCATAGCCTTCTAAAGCCGAATCAAAACGAACTGTATTATCTCGACTGAGTGATTCTTTAAATGGCGGCACATAGGCTGTCATTACTTCGTCATCGAGCAAGCCGTCGTTCCACGCTTTTGCAGCTAATGTATGTGATCGATGAGCTAATTCGTCCTGCTGGGCTCTTGTTATGCCATGATCACGTGCCATTTGTTCGGCATTTTGTCCCATGGTTAAACCGGTTGAATATTCTTTTACCGAAGGCGGTACCGGCGCTAAATCACTGGGTCGTAATTTTGATAATAATTTCATTTTTTGACCAAAGGTTTTCGCCTTAGATAACTTGAGCAACAGTGAAGCCAACTTCTTAGAAACGCCAATTGGTACGACCGATGAAGAATCAGCACCGCCAGCCACACCAATTTCAATGCTACCCGCCATTAATGACTCAGCAACACTAACCGCCGACTGGAAACTAGTCGCACATGCTCTGGAGACACTATACGCGTCGGTATTTACATTCATACCAGTGCCTAACACGATCTCCCTTGCGATATTTGGCGCTTCTGGGTGTATCAATACTTGGCCATAAACAACTTGGTCGATCAAGGCTAAGTCGATTTCTGCTCGGCTCAGCATTTCACTCACAACCATCTTGCCCATTTCGATAGCATTTTGCTCTTTATAATGAGTCATTTGCCGAGCGAATGGCGTTCTTAAACCAGCAACAATAGCAACTCGATCATTCGACTTGGACGCTCGAGCTTTGGCTCTTGTGGCAGTCTTTTTAACCGGCGCCTTTTTACTCTCAGGGGTTTTGGACTCACTTGTTTGGTTGACGGTTTTCTTAGCCGCAGGCTTTTTAGCGGCCACTTTTTTGCCGGTGTTTTTCTTAACCGCGGTTTTCTTGCTAGCCTTAGGTTCTTGGTTTTCAGCGTCTTTAGAGGTGTTGGTTGTTTCGTTGCTCATGCCATTTCCTGATGTTTTGCCACAGTCATCCTGTATAGATGGCTGCGGATAAGGGGAATTCAAGGCCTAGTTCGACCGTTTACAAAGCAATTTACAATATTCAAACAGTTAATTCAAACGATTGTTTGAATTTGCTTACAATTTACACATTTATATCTTAGAGTAATCAGCTCAGATTAGCGAGAAAGCCCTGCATTTCGTCTATCACTCTTTGCGGTTGCTCAATACTGGACGTGTGACCGGCTTTCGGTATAGTCACTAATCGAGAATCTTTGATGGCTTGATGCATTCGCTTTGATTTGGCCGGGACCGTTGCTACATCTTCATCCCCCACCATAATCAGCGTCGGTGTATTAATTTGCTCAAGCTGTTGATAAACCCCTTCGCGGTGAATTACACCAAATACAGCACGTGTAAAGGTCCAACGATTTAGACTTTTTAAACGCTGTTGATATTCTCGTTTAATTTCAACTTTGTTAGGGTCATTTAAAAAGCTCTGTGAAAACATGATTGCCATGGTTTTATTAACGATTACCGAAATAGAGATCCATTTGGCGATAAAACACAATTTTGAGTAGCGTGGTTTGTTTTCTTCTGGCTCAGGATCAGCTGTTGTTTCTAACAACATTAATGAGCTTATTCGTTCAGGATAATTAATCGCTAAACGCATCCCAATAAATCCCCCCATTGAAAGCCCGACAAAATGCACGGGTCCATCAACTAGCTCATCCAGCAATGCCAGAGTATCTAAAGTTAGGTTGTCCATATCATAGCCAGACTTAGTAACTCCGCTCTTTCCCTGTCCACGAAAATCAAAAGCAATACATCGGTATTGTTTTTTGAAATGTTCAATCTGAGGCATAAACATTTCATGATCCCAGAGCAGGCCGTGGGCAAATACTATGGTTTGGTTGGATTCAGCTTTACCACTGTCATAATAGAACAGCTCAGTATCTCTAATTTTTATTGTTGGCATTTTATTATTATTTTCTCGATGTTGAATTACGAACGTTGGATTAAGTACTTACGTACAAAAATGATACTTAGATGTCGATAAGTCTTGAATTGCAGATTAGTTGTACCCTACTTTTACAAAAAGTCATTATGATCTCGATCAATTACTTCTCTTTTAGCACCATATCGATGCACATAACGGCCGCTAGGATTAATTTACGCAACGTCATATCCTCCCCGACTTGAGGATTAAGTTCGAGCACATAATTATCGGCGCTCGTAAAGAACTCCTTACCTAGCCCACTCCACTTTTTAGATACATGCGCTAGTTCAATATCATCTCTGACAAACCGAAAATTCCAACCAATTAAATTCCCTTTTAGTTGGCAAGTCACATTGTCATTACTATCACATAGGTCAAACTTACCTCCAATAGAGAATAGCTTTTGTTTAAAGGTTCCGATTAGCCGGTTTTCAGAGTCTGTGACATCGACCCTTGAAAGCCAAATGGAAACACCACGTTTAACTCTAACGACAGGCTCGCCGTTAGGTAATCTAATTTGCACATCAAACGGAGTCATACTTTTGTAATCAGTAAAGCGAAGCATCTTAGTAAAAGCCCCAAGGGTTGGTTCGCGGCATTCCATTATAATTTCACCTGTCGCTGGGTCATAGATATCATAATTGTTAGCTGCTTTTAGAATACCTAAATGCTCTTTGACCAGAAATAAATTTTTTCTTAAAACATCCATAGAATGCTCTTAATTATTGTGCAGAATTTAATATTATTTGCGAGTAGAAATTGATCGCGCGTTGATACTCTGCAACGGCTAAATACTCGTTAGTACCATGAAATCCAGAGAAGCTTTCTGGGTTTATTTTTACCCCATTAAATCGATAAACATTATCAGCCAAGTCAACAAAATGACTGCTATCTGTACCGCCTACCATTAAATTAGGGACAATGACCATACCTTGCTCGGGAGATACTTGATCAATTGTTTTTACTAAATCGATATAGGCTTTAGACTGAGTACTTGATATGGGGGTGGCTTCGGCCGCTTTTATAATTTCTAGCTTAACGCGATCATCAGCGATGGTCTTTTCAATATGCGCCTTTATGGTTTCGATAGAATCGCCCGGTAGCAGACGAAAGTTAACAATGGCAGTAGAGTTAATCGGCAACGCATTTTCTTTATCTCCGGCTTTAAACACGGTTGCCGCTGTCGTGGTACGAATCGTGGCATTGGTTAGTTTTGATTGAACCAGTTGGTCAATTAAAAAAGGCTCAAACAACCATAAATTGGCAAAAATAAGTCGCTTACTAAATGGCATATTTTTACCGATGGTGGTCAACATACTTTCTGTAGCGGTGACCAATCGCGGCTTGAGTTGGTTGTTTTCTAGGCGCACAATTGCTTGGCTAAGAATACCAATACCGGTACTTGGTGGAGGAACAGACGAATGGCCTCCCGTTGATTCAACTGAAAGCTGAGCACTGAGATAACCTTTTTCCGCTACACCGATCAATGCCAGTGGCAACTCAAATCCGGGCATCATTCTTTCCGTGACAAAACCACCTTCATCCAGCACATATTCAAATTTGATCCCTTTGTTTTTGAAATATTCAGCGGCTTTAGCAGCGCCTTCATTTCCACCCACCTCTTCATCATGACCGAATGACAAATAGATATCTCTGTTCGGTGCAAAGCCTTGTGACAGTTGAAATTCTATCGCTTCGAGAATGGCTAAAACAGCCCCTTTGTCATCAAGCGTTCCACGCCCCCAAATGTTGCCACCTTGGACGACACCTTCAAATGGAGGATAGTTCCAATCCTCTATGGTAGATGGATCCACAGGAACTACATCGAAATGCCCCATCAACAATATGGGTTTTAGTTTACTCTGGCCTTTACTTGGCCAACGATACAATAGGCTCAGTTGGTTAATTTTTGTCAGTTCTAAGTGTTGCTCTACTAGTGGAAAATTCTGTTTTAAATATTCATGAAAATCGAGAAACTGTTGTGGTTCTCTGTCGCTACTATTCTGATGGGAAATCGTTTTATATTTTAAGGCTCCAGCTAACCGCTCAGAAGCTGCAGCGTAGTCAACAGCGATAACTGGAATTTTATTTTCACTGGAGTTATTTGGGATGAATTGATAGGTTCTATAAACTAATACGGCAAATAATATCAGCCCTAAAACCAGAATAACCTTAATAAACGCCAATAATCGAGATAAAAATTTCATCGCCCAAAACCTAATCTATTTGAAAGTGACCATCAGATCAGAGTAAACCTAATCAGTCGCGCAGAGTTCAATGTGAATAATTTAGAGTTTGCCTAGGTTCTAGATTTTAGGCAAACGCTAAACTCGTTAGTATTTCAATCGTTACTATTTCAATAAAGGGTGATCGTCAGGCAACTGCTTAGAAATCCAAATTGCTAGTTTGTGCTTCATATTCACCTGATTCTCTTGATCTTTTGCCAGTGGTTGGACTAATTTATCGGAAACCAACAACCGATATAAGCTTTCGACCTTCTGCGGAGCACTGTCAGTAGCGCTAAAATTCTTGTAGCCTCGATTTGTCGCATACTTTTCACCAATTACTACCGCCATTTTAGCGAGTTGAGCTTCGTTTTTAAGCTTTTTCATCAATCAATCCTTTCAGCACTATTACCACAAATAACGAGAGTCACTTCCTCATATCAGGAAGAATTTGCTCGATTCTTACAGGTTTAACACTTTGTTGCAAATAAGCGGAATCTTTCGCTCTATTTAAACTCTAACCACTAGCAATCGTGGTTTAAATCAGGTAAAAATGCAGCCCAATTTGTAAAAACCGCAACCAAACCTAATAAAACATAAGATTAAAAGGTCGCAATTCAATGTCGTTACAGGAAAAGTTTAGCAAGTTACAGCACAACCTCAGCCAACAAATTGTAGGCCAAGAGCGCCTAATTGAACGATTAATGGTCGCCCTGCTTGCGGATGGCCATTTGATTGTTGAGGGTGCACCCGGCCTGGCAAAAACGAGGGCGATCAACGCGCTTTCTAAAGGCATAGAAGGTAATTTCCACCGAATTCAATTTACCCCTGACTTATTGCCTGCTGATTTAACTGGGACTGAAATTTATCGACCTCAGGACGGAACTTTTAAGTTTGAGAAAGGCCCGATCTTTCATAATTTAGTGCTGGCCGATGAAATTAATCGAGCCCCAGCCAAAGTCCAATCGGCTTTATTAGAAGCAATGGCGGAGCGACAAGTGACTGTCGGTAGTCATACCTATGATTTAGACAAGCTATTTCTAGTGATGGCAACCCAAAATCCTATCGAACAAGAAGGTACCTACCCGCTTCCTGAGGCGCAATTGGACCGTTTTTTAATGCATGTAAAAGTGGGATACCCCGATGCTGCGGCTGAGGCTAAAATCCTTGCGCTGACTAGAGCAGAAGCTCACAAAGACTTTACTGAAACAGAATCAATTGATCTAATGCAAGAAGACTTATTTAGCGCGCGAGACCAAGTTCTTGATATTCATATGGCTGATGAATTACAGGCCTATATTATTCAAATCATAATGAATACCCGTGAAACTAAACATCTTGATAGCGATTTGGATCGCTGGTTAGATTATGGCGCAAGTCCCAGGGCAACTATTTCGTTAGACCGTTGTGCTAGAGCCGCTGCGTGGCTAGCAGGTAGAGATTTCGTAACTCCTGAAGATATTCAAAATATGGCCTATGACGTTTTAAGACATCGGCTAATACTCACCTACGAAGCTGAAGCGGAAGGTGTTGATACCGACCAAGTGATCGAGAAACTCATAGCATTAACCCCTGTTGCTTAATTTGCGGGTTATCAATACAGGTATGTCTGTTATTGCAGAAATGGTTGTTCGTTTAGAAATGGTTTTCAACTAAATTATGGCAAGTTGGTCTAATCTACATCACTCATTTGAATCAGCGGCTTCGGACTTTAATGATCCGAGTTTTAAGCCGGGTATTGATCTGACTTTAAATCAACTACTTGAGACTCGGGTTAAACCGGTTATCAAGTGGCTAGCACCTGAATCGATGGTAAAAACCAATCGAGTCGGAGGTTTTCGTTCCCGCTTTAAAGGCCGAGGCATGGACTTTGATGAAGTTCGAATGTATCAGATCGGCGATGATATTCGAAACATCGATTGGAAAGTCACCGCTAGGACTGGCGAGGCCCACACTAAGCTATTTAAGGAAGAGCGAGAAAGACCAGTCTTTGTTGTTCTAGACCACATGCCCAATATGTTTTTTGGCACCGCCAAAGCCTTTAAATCAGTCATTGCTAGCCATATTGCTGGACAGCTCATGTGGCATACGCTGTCTAATGGAGATCGCTTCGGTGCATTACTTTTTTCCGACTCTGCGCATTTTGAAATGAAGCCATCCGGTAATCGACGAAATTGCATGCGTTTATTGAATCGTATAGTAGAGAGTTATCAGCAATCCTTGCAAGAATGTTTTAACTCTAATGCACCAGAGTCAATCGCAAATGTTCAGAAACATGGTGAACTAGATGAACCTAAGGTCAATCAACTTCGAGACACTTTAAAACGGTTACGATATCTCGCTAAACCCGGTAGCCTTATTCATTTAGTGAGTGATTTTGAGCAGTTTGATGACGAGTGCGAAAGACAATTAAGTAAGCTTTCGCAACACGCAGATGTGCATTGTGTTATGGTGACCGATCCGATTGAATCCGAATTACCCCCAGCGGGGCTCTACGGGATCACAGATGGCTTTAGCAGTGGTTTACTGAACACTAATCAAAGTCGATTGCGTCAAAGCTACCGCCAAAAGTTTGCAGCTAAAACCAATCGAGTCAAAGATTTTGCTGTGAGTCATCGCGGTGTGTTTACTTTTGTTGACACCAACTATCAGCAATACTCGATTGGTCAACATGGCTCAACCGGAACGCCGACTGAATCAGATCGACCACTAAAGGGAGTAAAGGGTTCTTAGTTATGACTAGCCAACCTACAAACTCCGCTCTGCAAGCAGCACAACCAACACAGCCTGCGATGGCACCTAATGCTCAACCACCGGCAGAAAACCCTCTTGATAAACTCCGGGATATTCATTTACCTGAGCCGATAGATTCGTTTCCCTATGCGCCAGGCTGGTGGATATTGTTAGGAATTCTATTGTTAGTTGCCGGCTATTTTGTCTATCAAAAGATAAAATATGAACGAGCTATTCGACTGTTAAAACCGGCGAGAAAAGAGATAAGCACATTGAGAGCTATCTCTGATTCGGCACTAAATAGCCATTCTGTTAGCCAGCTTTTAGCACTATTGAAACGAGTTTGTTTAATTTATTTCCCTCGGAATCAGGTCGCCTCAATTAGTGGCGCTCAATGGTTACAATTCTTGAACAAACAAAGTGAAGCAAATTTCTTTTCTGAAGCTGAAATCGACTTAGTCGGAAATGCTCCTTATCAAAGATCACCAAGTATAGATACACAAGTTTGGTCTGAGCTCCTTTCTTCATCGGAAGCATGCATTGAAGAAATTATCAGGCGCGAAGCAAAAAAGAAGATGAGTATTGGTAAGCCACAAGAGATCATAAATCGAAGACTATCTATATCAAATGAAGTTCACTCTAAAGGCAGCAATCCGACATTAGTAAAGGCCCTACTTTTGTTATTGCTTTCTACAATTTGTTGGTTATTGATTTTAGTTTTGATTCCTGGAGAATTAATCTCCATGAATGAAGATATGAGTGGCGAAGATATGGCTTACAATTGGGGCTACTTCACGGGAAAACTAGTAATCTACAGTACTCTTATTTTCGGAGGGTACAGGTCAGCCAAAGCAGCAAAGGTGAACCTAAGAAAGTGGAGTATCTCACGTGGTTGAAATACTTTACCCTTGGGCTCTTGCCGGACTACCGCTTCCGTTAGTCATTTGGTTGCTACGTAAACCGCAACAACCTAGGCTAACGTCGATAAGGACTCCCCTATTCGCTAATTGGAATGCGATACAACAAAACCAAAATAGCAGCTCCGCTCGCCAATGGTTGAACTACTTGTTAACTTTTCTTTTATGGTCTGGCGTTGTGCTAGCTTCCGCTCGCCCGCAATGGATTGATGAACCGATAGAATTGCCGACAACTGGAAGAGATTTACTATTGAGTATCGATATTTCCGGTAGTATGGAAGAAGAAGATTTAAAACTTAAAGGCCGCACCGCCAATAGACTGACAGTCGTTAAATCCATTCTATCGGAGTTTATCGAAAAGCGAGAAGGTGATCGATTAGGGCTGGTTTTATTTGGAGAAAAAGCTTACCTACAAACCCCTTTAACCTTCGATTTAAAAACTGTTCAGTTTATGCTTGATGAAACGGTGATCGGTCTCGCAGGCGCATCTCGAACAGCAATTGGCGACGGCATCGGATTATCAATAAAAAGATTAAGAGAACGCCCAGCTGAAAATAGAGTGTTAATTTTATTAACTGATGGTCGAAATAATTCTGGCGAACTCGACCCCATCGAGGCAGCTAAGTTAGCCAAACATGCGGGTATTAAAATTTATACCGTGGGTGTTGGCGCGGACAAACAAACCCGACGTTCACTTTTATTTGGAACGACTACTTTCAACCCGTCTGCGGAACTGGACGAAGAAACCCTCAAAACAGTCGCCAAACTCACCGGTGGTCAATACTTTAGAGCGAGAAGTACTGAAGAGTTAGCGCAAATCTATGATCTGCTAGACCAATTGGAACCTGTGGAAGACAAACCTGAAATTTATCGGCCGGTACAAGAATTATATTATTGGGCACTGCTTTCTAGTTTTTTAATTCTGTTACTGCCGTTAATTATTAATTTATTAAAAGGTCTCGTGCTCAGTGCAACTCGTAAAGGAGATCAATATGCCAATTGATTTGTCTGAGTTTCATTTAATTCGCCCTGAAATGCTTTGGTTATTTATCCCCTTAGTAATTTCGTTATATGGTGTGAGGCACTTGGCTAGAAAACAATCAAGTTGGCAATCCGTTATTTCTCCTCACCTACTAAAATTTTTAGTAGTGACTGGTGAAAAACAACGATCTCAAGTCGGCTTTTGGCTAACAGCCATCATTGGCTCGTTGATTATTTTTGCGGTCAGTGGACCGTCTTATCGGGAAAAGTCTGTACCTGTCTTTCAAACAGAAAATGCCCGAGTTATATTATTAGATCTTTCCTTGTCGATGGATGCAACTGACATTAAACCGGCGAGAATTGATCGCGCTCGTCATAAAATAATGGACTTATTAAATCTCACCACAGAAGGCACTATCGGTTTAGTCGTTTATGCGGGCGATGCGTTCGTTATTTCGCCATTGACTTCTGATGCCAATACCATTGCCTCAATGGTTCCAACTCTCTCTACAGGTATAATGCCGGTGTTAGGCAGTCGTCCGGACTTAGCCATAGAAGAAGCGATTAATTTATTAAAAAATGCTCGCCAACCTCAAGGTCAAGTTATTTGGATAACCGACGGAGTAGAGTCTGAATTCGTCGACAAAGTCATTGAAACAGCTAGTGATAGTGGTTATCTACTGTCAATTCTAGCCATCGGAACAGAGCAAGGAGCCCCCATTCCACTGCCCGATAATAATGGTTTCTTAAAAGATTCTAGTGGAAATATTATCCTACCTAAACTGGAATCTTCACGACTCAAAGAAATCGCAAGAGGAACTAATGGTCAATATGTAGAGCTTTCGGCAGATTCAAATGACGTTGAATTTATTTTGAGAATGTTAGAACTTGATGCAAAAGAAAAGACAGAACAAGCCGACGAAAGAATTAGTCGCTGGATAGACGACGGATACTGGTTAAGCTGGCTGATTCTCTCACTACTATTGCTTAAGTTACTTAGGCGCACTAACAGTCAGCTACTAACGATACTAGTGAGCACAGGTCTAATTTTTACTATTGCCGGTGCGCCGAACAAGGTGCAAGCAAGTGTCTGGGATGATTTATGGAAAACCCCCGACCAACAAGCGAAGGATGCTTTTTCTCAACAGCAATATGAAAAAGCCAAAGAGCTGTTTGAAAACAAACAGTGGCAGGCAGCGGCGGCTTATAAGAGCGAAGATTTTAATACCGCATTGCAACTATATTCAGAGTCCGACGATTTAGAATCAACTTATAACCGCGCGAATAGTTTGGCTAAAGCACAGGCATTTAAAGAAGCCATTGAGTTATATGATCAAGTCATTAACTCCGATCAAGCTGATAAAGAATCACTTAAGGATGATGCTCAACACAATAAAAAAATAGTCGAAGACTTACTAAAGGAACAACAACAAAAAGAGCAGCAAGAACAACAAGATCAAGAAAAGGAAAATCAAGAAAACCAGGACTCCGAATCAGAGTCAGACTCTCAATCTGAACAGAACTCAGAAGAGCAATCAGATCAAGAAAAAAATAGTGAACAACAAGAATCTGAAGACCAACAGTCGCAACAGCAAACCGACGAACAAAAAGAACAAGAGCAAAAACAAGCAGAACTATCTGAAGACCAACGAAACAAGAGCGAAAAAGATCAGGCGCTTGAACATTGGTTGGAAAAAATACCCGATGACCCTGGTGGGCTATTAAGACGAAAAATGTACCGTGAATATCAGAAACGTGGCCGTGAACAAAAAGAAAAGAAAATTTGGTAGGGTAAATACAATGACACAAATGCAAATTCAGAATAAAGCTCAACGTATTTTTATGGGAGTTTTTGTGTTCATAGCGAGCCTAATGATTCCGAACTTGGCTCAAGCAAAACTCACCCAATCGATAGATCGAACCGATATTCATGCAGGTGAAAGTTTTATTCTAACCATCCAACTCGATCAAGACACTGGTGCAGAACCCGACTTATCACTGATACCCAAAGAATTTACCATTATATCGAATAGCCAATACCAACAAATGAGCTATATTAATGGGAAAAGCAACACTATCAAAGGTTGGAAACTTAAGCTCAGCACCCTAAAAACCGGTCGAATAGTGATTCCCGCCATCCCAGTCGGCAAAGAAAAAACACAACCGATTGTATTAAACATTAAAGATACTAGTGATCGCATCGACTTATCCGGTCAGAAAAAAGCCATTTACCTTGAGTCTATGGTCGATCAACAAAGCGCTTACGTTCAACAGCAAATTGTTTTTACCGTTAGACTTTATCGTGCTGTGAATACACATTACGCGAGACTTACTGAACCTGCTGCTGGGGACAGTATTATTGAAAAATTAGGGGACGACATTCAATACGATAAGATTATTGACGGTACTCGATACGTGGTGACAGAGAGACGCTATGCAATTTTTCCACAACAAAGCGGTGAGCTGACCATTGATTCGATTAATTTTACCGCCGATGTTAACGACCCTAATCGACGAGGATCAAACCGCTTTCTTAATACGACAAGACCAATTAGTGTAAACAGCAAATCAATTAAAATAACCGTAAAACCGCAACCGCAAAATGCTTCTAACCCGTGGATGCCAGCTACAGAAGTTGTGTTAGCCGATAAATGGTCTAATAGCAGCAATCAACTCACCGTTGGCGAACCAGTCACTTGGACTATTTTGCTTTATGCTCAAGGACTGAGTGAGTCGCAAATTCCTGAAATCACATTACCTAAAGTCGATGGGTTGCAGTTTTATCCTGACTCCCCTCAAAAAGAACGTCAGGTAAACGACAAAGGAATCTTAGGACAACGTATTGAAAAGCTAGCAGTGATACCTTCAAAAGAAGGTGAAATTACCATTCCCGCTATCGAAGTAAGCTGGTGGGATATAAAAAGTGATAGTGAAAAAATAGCAAAGCTTCCGTCTAGAACATTTAAAGTTTTAGCGGCCTCAGTTCCGCAAGGCGTTACTTCGCAACCAGAACAAATAGCACCGGTGCAAGAGCCCCCAATAGTTCAAGTCTCTGATAATACTCGAAACTGGCAAATAGTTAGTTTGGTATTTGCTATTTTGTGGCTTATCACTTTGGTTGGTTTTATGAAAAGAGGAAGTTCAAACTATGAACGTTCGCAACAAAAACAAAGAAAGAAGCTCAATGCCTCCGATTTAGTCACACCACTCACCAAGTCTGAACTTTATAAGAAACTAATCGCAGCGATTAAAAATCAAGAGTTAGTGAACATTGAAAGCTTATTAGTCAAATGGGTCAGTAAAATATCCAAAGAACCGATTTATTCAGTAGGGCAATTACGACATCTGATCGACGATAAGCAGATTCAAATTAAACTGTTAACACTCGAAGAGAACCGATACGCGCCTTCGACAAAAAAACCAAGATGTGATTTAACTAAACACGATCTGCAACAGATAGCAGAGTCTTTGATTCAAACTAGTTCGACTTCCGAACAGGGAATACCGCCACTTTACTCTTAAATTTGTCGTTAATTGGTATTTTGGACAATAATTAGGATTTAGAGGATCACTCTTTTTACCTACTTTTTCCAAAGCTGACTAACACTTAGTCCCCTCTCCTTGGAAGAAGGCGGTTAGTAAGAGGTCGAATACTTTCCGATAAAAGCCTAACTAATTCAAGTACAGTAACCTATTAAGCATACCTTGGCTTCCCTTAAGGGTGATTTCGCAGCGCTGCGAAATCCCACCTGTCCAACTGTCCTATATGCGGACACTTGTTTATCAAAAATCCTTAAAAGCGGACACTTTGCAATATCCAAACTTCCCACCAAATTTCAATATAACCCTTTATTTTCAATAAGATAAAGGCGATAAGAAAAAGTGGCACAGAATCTGCTCTATAACAAGATATCGATAACAGATCCGCTAACTTGAACAAAACGAGGATTCAGACAATGACAGACCCCAAGATAATAAAAGATCGAGTATGCGCTACTCTTTTCTCAATTGGTGCTAGCCTAGGATTATTTAATATGATTTGGAACCAGTTATGTCTTTAATTAGTGATTCGGCGTTTTAATGTCTTGCAAAAATGGAAACTGCTTTCTTATTTGCTTTGTTTTAGACAAATCAATAATAGTTTCTATATATTCAAGTTGTCGGCCAGCACGAGATACAATTCCTCCCATCGGATCACACACCATAGAACCGCCATTGTAATTTAGCTGATTAGCATCATCGCCAATTCGGTTCACCCCAATCACAAAACACTGATTCTCAATTGCCCTTGCTTGGAGCAACAATTCCCAATGATGTTGTCGGGTTGACGGCCAACTCGCAATCACGACGATAATATCGACTTCTTTAGCGACTTTTCTAAACAATTCAGGAAAACGCAAGTCGTAACAAATAAAGCAAGTCCCCATAAATTCCCCGAGCTGAAATATACTCGGTTGCTCACCAGTCGCGTACACTTGTTTTTCTCCTGCCAAACTGAAGGGGTAATTCTTAGTATATTGACTGGCGACTTGGCCTACTGAATTAATAAAAACAGCCTTATTTTCTGGCATGGGAGACTCTCCCGCACTAGCTTGAATAGCGACGCCAGCGATAATGTTAATCTTGTTTAATCTAGCTAAGTTGCAAAGAGTCGATACGGTTTCACCATCCAAAGATTCGCAAATAGCCTCACTATCCATTGAATAGCCTGAATTAAACATTTCGGGAAATATAATTAGCTCGCAACTATTGCTAGCAGCCCGCTCAACCAGCTGTTTAGCTTTGTCCAAGTTAGCGGCTTGATTATGCCATTTTATGTTTAACTGAATACTGGCAATTTTCATTTATATTTCCTCATCATCCATTCAGCCGATAATACCAAATACCATAAAAAAAGCCGCTGCGGGATCCGTAACGGCTTTTAATCACTTCAACAAAACTAACGCTTTAAATTAAAGAGGCTTTTGCAAGTCTTCTATAACAGCCGCTAAAAATCTAGCCGCTTCACCACCGGTACATGCGCGATGATCAAAGGTTAATGATAAAGGTAACATCTTACGATTCTCAACCCCTTTAGCCGTTAGTTTTAGTTCATTTCTAAACCGGCCAGTGCCAAGAATAGCTACCTGTGGTGGTGAAACCACTGGTGTGCCATAACGACCGGCAATCGATCCAAAGTTTGACAAGGTAATCGTCCCACCTTGTTGATCATCTTGCTTAAGACCTTTATTTTCGATTTTTTGTCTCAGTTCTTGAACTCTCGCTCTAACTTGATTGGCGTCTTTACTATCTGCATCATGGATTACAGGAACATACAAGCCGTCAGGCGAGTCGACCGCAATACCAACATGAACATTTGGATGGACTAAACGCTCGAACTTTTCGCCATCAAACCAAGCATTTAACGCTGGCTCAATTTTGGAGGCGAACACTAGCGCTCTAACATAACGGGCCAATGAATCTTGTTTTGGCCAACTAGTAATGTCGGCATCTTCCATTAAGGTAGTCGGTACAACCGTAGCATGGGCTTTTGCCATGCCCATCGCCATCGCACGCCTAACACCACGAACAGTTTGTGGCTCTACACTGACTTGAACGGTTGGCAACCCACCGCCAGATGATGGCGCTGGTCGAGCTACTGGAGCCGTCGAAGTATTAGCGGCTGGAGAACTAGCTGCAGCATCAACATCGGCCTTAGTAATCGTGCCTTTGTGTCCACTAGCGGCACATTGCGACAATGCGACCCCTAGACGTCGAGCGTGCGCTCTTACGGCTGGTGATGCTTTAAAATCTAATGGGTTTTCATCAGCTGACGCGCTACTAGAAGCGACCGCGGTTTGCGCTGGCTTTGGCTGACTGCCCAACAGCTTTCCGTCGGCTTTAGCTTGCTTGACGTCTGATTGAGTAATTGAACCATTTGCGCCAGTTCCAACGACTTGAGTCAGATCCACTTTCAGCTTTCTTGCAAGGGCTTTAGTCACAGCATTGGCTGATTCGATAACCACTTTATCACCAACTTCAACCGCCCCTACAACGGTTGCAGCATCGGCAGGCTTATCATCGCTTGCTTTTGCTGGCTCAGCAGCAGTATTTTGTGAATCACTGGCAACACTTCCTGCCGAACCAAAAGTGACTAACGCCGCCCCCACTTCAATGACGTCGCCCGCTTGGCCATGTAATTTAGCCACTGTCGCAGCAAATGGCGAAGGAACCTCAACCACAGCTTTGGCGGTTTCCATTTCTACCATGGGTTGATCAAGTGTTAAGGTATCACCTTCAGCCACTAGCCAACGAACGATTTCCGCATCAGGAAGGCCTTCACCTAAGTCAGGTAAATTAAATACATCTGTCGCTGCGGCTGGAGCCGCTGCCGGTTTTGCTTGTGCTGCCGGCGCTGATGAAGGTGCTGCAGGCGCGGGTTCTGGTGAAGTTCCACTCGAACCATCACCATCAAATTCAACTAACACAGCACCAACCTCAATGACATCACCTTCGTTACCGCAAAGTTTTGTGATGGTGCCTTTAACAGGTGAAGGCACTTCAACCACGGCTTTGGCAGTTTCCATTTCAACCATCGGTTGATCGAGAGCAACAAGGTCACCTTCTTTGACTAACCAACGTACAATCTCTGCATCTGGTAAGCCTTCCCCTAAATCGGGTAAGTTAAATGTTTTCATCGGTACTCCATAAGTCTTTTAGCTTCTTCAACAATGTGCTCAACTTTTGGCATGTATTGTTTTTCTAATCGATAATAAGGAACCACGGTATCGTAGCCTGAAACTCGGCCAATGGGTGCTAATAAACTAGTGACACGCTTTTCCGCGATTTCAGCCGCGATCTCTGACCCAACAGCGCCCGCTTTTGGGGCTTCCTGAATGATACAGGCTCTACCAGTTTTCTCAACTGACTCAAGTATCGTGTCTATATCGAGTGGACTAACCGTTGCCACATCAATGACTTCTGCACTGATCCCATCAGCAGCTAACTTTTCTGCAGCTTGCTTGGTTTCATGCATCATCGCGCCCCAACTGATTAAGGTAATATCAGTACCTTCTCGGTCTACAAAACACATGCCGATTGGGTATTCTTCACCATTATCTTCAATTTCATGCTTTTCAATTCGATAAACTCGTTTTGGCTCTAAGAAAATCACTGGATCAGGATCTCTAATTGCAGCAAGCATTAGTCCGTAAGCTCTTGAAGGGTTGGAAGGGATTACCACTTTCAAGCCCGGAATATGCGCAAAAATAGCCTCGGTACTTTCTGAATGATTTTCTGGTGCGTGAATTCCGCCACCAAAAGGTGCTCGAATCACCATTGGCAAGGTTAAACGACCACGAGTTCGATTTCTCATTCGTGCACAGTGAGAGATAATATGGTCAGCCGCAGGGAAGATGAATCCCATAAATTGAATTTCAGCAACTGGCTTCATGCCTTGAGCCGCCATACCGATGGCTAATCCAGCAATCATTGCCTCAGCTAATGGTGTATCAATGACTCGCTCTTCACCAAATTTTTGTTGCAAACCATCAGTGGCTCTAAATACACCGCCATTGATTCCGACATCTTCACCAAATACAACGACTTCTTTGTCGTTTTCCATTTCGTAAGCCATTGCCATGTTAACGGCTTCGATTAAAGTAATTGCGGCCATTATTTCGCTCCTCGTGCAATCGCTAACTCTCGTTGCGCAAGTGTTTTTTCAGGAAGTTCTGCATATAGGTAGTCAAACATCGCTTCAGGTGGATCGGTCGGGGTATTTAAATAGTTATCAACCGCCTGTTTTACTTCTTCAGCGAGTTCATCCTGCATCGCTTGCTCGTCTTCTGCTGACCAAGCATTTTTACTCTCTAGATATTTTTTTAATCGGATAATCGGCTCTTTTTTCCAGCCGTCATCAAGTTCGCCATCTGGACGATAACGAGTCGCATCGTCAGCGGTAGTATGATCACAAAGCCTTAAGCTAATACATTCGATTAAAGTTGGGCCACCACCATTGCGCGCTTTTTCAGCCGCTTTTTCTGACGCGTCTTTAACCGCGACTATGTCGTTGCCATCGACTTGTATGCAATCGATACCAGCAGCAATCGCTTTTTGCGCGTATGTTTCACAATTAGTTTGAATCTCGCTAGGAACAGAAATCGCCCATTGATTGTTATTTATGACAAAAACAACCGGAAGATTCCATATACCTGCCAAGTTAAGTGCTTCGTAAAAGTCACCTTGTGACGTACCACCCTCTCCAATTTCAGTAAATACGCAGCGTTTTTCTCCGCGCATTTGGATGGCTTTTGCAACGCCGGTGGCATGCAAGGATTGGGTTGCAATAGGCACTGCAATGGGGAAGTCTTCTTTGGCATGCTTAAAATCGCTGCCACTTTCATACCCGCCCCAATAAAGCAGAACTTCTTCCATCAATACACCGTGTTGAACCATAGACGCTTGTCCGCGATAGTAAGGGACCAAAACATCTTCTTTAGTCATTGCTGAGGCAAATCCAACTCCGATAGCCTCTTGTCCGGTAGCTGCGGGGTATGTACCCATTTTACCAGTTCTTTGCAGTGCATAAGCCTTTTGATCTAGCACTCGAATAAGATTCATGTCGCGATAAAGGCCTTTTAAGGTATCGAGATCACGTGCGAAAGCGGGTGGTACGTCATTACTGACAAAAGTACCTTGCTCATCCATATATTGGAGGTATTTAATTTCGAATCTTGCAACAGTAGTCAATTGAGGACTCCTTTGTTTTGCGGAACGCTTGTACCAGTATAAATTCATATACTTAAGTTTGCAGACTAAAGCGTTAGACTGGGGTAATCTGATCTAAATAGTTTACTATTGATCTCTCAGTAAGTATCAAAGTAAGCTAATAAATATTGTGAAATTTTGATTAACTTCCACAGGGTCGGCATAATAATCCCTAAACATTAAATTGTATAGATAAATCGGGTCATTTAAGCGAATTTTCTCGATTTTCTATAGAATTTAACAACAATTAGACGATTTTAGGTTCAACTCTGGTCTAACCACCCAAGCCAAATATAGTATAAATGAGCGGGTATCTCAGTATTCCGTAGCGTCAACTAGGAAATTACGATAAACACACTAAATTTTTGTTCGACTTTAGCCGTTTAAGCGGCCAAACAACTGAATTATTACAAGGGCAAATTCTAAACAATGATTTCAAACAATAACTCGTTAGTTAAATACCGTAAAGATTACCAACCTAGTCAATACCTCATTAAAAAGACCGAACTAGCGTTTCAGCTTTATCAAGATCATGTCGTTGTATCGAGTAGATTATCGGTCACAGTTAATCCGGCTTCAAATCAGAAGAAACTTAATCCACTAGTATTAGATGGCATCGAACTTGAACTCTTAGATATCCAAGTTGATGATCAGGCGTTAACCGAGGACGAGTATCAAATTGATCCCGAAAAACTTATTGTTAAAGCCGTAAAGCCGTCGTTTAATCTACAAACAACAGTGAGGATTTATCCTGCGAAGAACACTTCGCTAGAAGGATTGTATTTATCCAATGGTAAGTTTTGTACCCAATGTGAAGCTGAAGGGTTTAGAAAAATCACTTACTATCTTGATCGCCCCGACATTATGTCCGAGTTTTTCGTATCGATAGAAGCCGAGCAACAGCACTTCCCCACTTTACTTTCTAATGGAAACCTGATTTCTAACAAAACATTAGACAACGGCAGACACGTTGCAAATTGGCACGACCCATTTGTAAAACCTAGCTACTTATTTGCGCTAGTCGCTGGCGAATATGATTGTTTATCCGACCAGTTTATCACTATGAGTGGCAGAACGGTTGAGCTGAAATTGTTTGTCGACAAAGGAAAGCTCGACCAATGCGATTTCGCCATGCAAAGTTTAATCAATTCAATGAAATGGGATGAGCAAGAATTCGGTAGAGAGTATGACCTTGATCTTTATATGATTGTTGCCGTCAGTGATTTCAATATGGGCGCAATGGAAAATAAGGGACTTAATATTTTTAATACTGCATATGTATTAGCTAAAAAGGAAACCGCAACTGACTCCGACTTTGAAGGCGTAGAGAGAGTGATTGCTCATGAGTATTTTCATAACTGGACAGGCAATCGAATTACCTGCAGAGATTGGTTTCAATTAAGTTTAAAGGAAGGTTTGACTGTTTTTCGAGATCAAAAATTCAGTGAAGATATGCAATCTGCTACGGTGGAGCGAATTGACCAAGTAAAAATAATTCGAGCAGCACAATTTGTTGAAGATTCCGGCCCGATGGCTCATCCGATACGGCCCGACTCTTATATTGAAATGAATAATTTTTATACTGTTACTGTTTACAATAAAGGTGCCGAAGTCATTCGAATGATGCACACTCTGTTAGGTAAGGATGGATTTAGGTCGGGAATGGATTTGTATTTCGAGCGACACGATGGTCAAGCGGTTACTTGTGAAGATTTTATTTGTGCAATGGAAGACGCCAATAAGGTCAACTGGTCACTATTTAGAAATTGGTATCGCCAGGCGGGTACTCCAGAAGTTGAAGTTAACGCAGCATGCGTAAGCGACAATCAGCTTAGTTTAGAATTTATCCAAAGTTGTCCACCGACACCAGGACAAACTGAAAAAGCACCGTTTATGATCCCTATAAAACTAGGCTTTTTGAACCCACAGGGTCAACCGGTTGCTTTTTCTCATGATGCGCTTCAATCCGGTAATAACCATCATCAATCCGCATGCCAAGAAACTTTAATTGTACTAGAACAGCAACGTCAAACCATCACTTTTGAATTTGAATCTAACATCGATCTAACGAGTTTAACGCCTTCTCTTCTGAGAGATTTTTCAGCACCGGTAAAACTCAAGTACCCCTACTCGCAAAATCAATTAGCCCTTTTGTTTGCACACGATGTTAACTCATTTAACCGCTGGGATGCCGGACAGTCGTTAATGGTAAACCTGTTAACTTCTGAGACAGCTGTGATTGATGATTCCGATTTAAAAACAATCTCCTCGGCCTTCAGCAATTTATTGAAAGACCCCGATTTAGACACAGCTTTAAAAGCACTTGCCATTCAGCTGCCCAACTTAAATGGTTTAATCGGTGATGCCGATTCTATAAACCTTGATCAATTGTTCAATAAATACCGCCAACTAAGAAATCATTGCGCGATGGCTCTGGAACAATTGTGGCTTAATATTTACCAAAACCTTTCTCACAATGTGCAAAACACCTCTGGCGATCGTTGGTTAAAAAATACCGCCTTGAGTTATTTAGTGGAAGCTAACCCTGCAGCACATTCTGAACTAGCCTTAGCGCAACAAAACTCAGCGACGAATATGACCGACGAAGTTAATGCGTTGCAAATACTCTGTCGAACTGAACAAATTCAAAAGCAACAGTCGATTGAAAACTTTTACGACAAATGGAGTTTAGAGGAGCTGGTACTTGATAAATGGTTTAGTGCACAAGTTCAGCGTGATGATCAAAAAGTGATTAAAGACATTGAAAAGCTTTTTGCTCATCAAAAATTCTCTATTACCAACCCCAACAAAGTGCGAGCACTATTCGGCGCCTTTGTAGGAGCAAATACAATGCAGTTTCACGCAGCGACAGGTGAAGGTTATGAAATACTTAGTTCATTGGTAAAGAAGCTAAATAAAGTTAATCCACAAATAGGTGCAAGGATGGCTAAACAATTCGGTACCTGGAAAAAGTTTGATAACAAGCGACAAGCGCTTATCAAAGAACATTTAGAGTCGATTTTGAGCATCCAAGATTTAAGTAAAGATATTTATGAAGTGGTTAATAAATCGTTACAAGACTAAGATAATTGATGCTTTTAATCGGTTATTAAATCGGATAACCTGCAATTACATTAGTAACAGCTAGACTACCATTGCCCGAAAGTATAAACTGTGAACCATCCACTAATATTGGAAGAGTAAAATTTATGGCGATTATAAAATGCCCATCTTGCAGCGGTAAAATATCAGACAAAGCGAAAGTTTGTAGTCACTGCAACTACGACTTGGTAAGAAAATCGACCGCCGATGGGCTCAATGAGGAACAGCTTGCTTCGAAAAAGCGCATGGAACATATAAAGCGTCGCTATTCACTACAAATGCAGGCAATGATCGGTATTATTTTGGTGCTGGGTGGTTCGCTGATGTGGTACTTCGGAGGGCGAGGGTTTGCAAGTGTTATGAGCATTTCAGGTATTGCCTTGCTAGTAATTGGAGCTGCTCTATACCTTACAACCCGAGTCAGATTATTATTATTTAAAAAGTCCAGTTAGTTGAAGTTTTAACTCATTACGACTGTTTATTTATCCCCTTTAGTAATTGAGCAAAGGATTGCTCACTGTCATATTGATTATAAGTCCCTCCCATTATTGACAGAGTATCAAATGGACGTTTATCACAGGTCTTATTTTGCGCCCAGTAAGCCTCCATATCATTGGGGTTCCAACTTAAAATTTCTTGACTACTCGGTATTTTATACTTCATTTCTAAGCCCTCATTGATTGGTAAGTTTGATCCGACATCATTGAATCTAACAGCAAAACTAGACAATTTAAGTTAGAAAACTGGCTAAACAATGTTAAATCATGGCAAAATTAGTTGTAATCACCGTTGACTAGGGAAAACAAACGACATGAATTTTTCGAGAAACATAGTGCTACCGCGACTATTTGTGATTTTTATATTGGGCAATATTTTTTCTATCCCTTGTATCGCCGAGGTCTACAAATGGGTCGATGAGAACGGCAAAATACATTTTTCAGACAAACCGTTTGATGACAAAAGTAAAGCGGTAAAAATGAAACGCCAACCTACACCAGAGGAAATTCAACAAGCTAAACAGAGAGCAGCCAAAGTCATCCAGCACCAAAGAAAGGTCAATGAAATTTATTCTGAAGAAACCGCAGAGCAGCAACGGGTTAAAGCTAAGAGAAATAAAGAATCAGCTAAAATTTGCCAGGAAGCAAAAAAAGAAATGAAGTATATGAATGGCAAGTACGTTAACTATACGACTAACGACAAAGGCGAGCGATATTACCTTACCGATGATGAAAAAAATGCCTTAGCAGATAAACTCAAAGCTGCTATTGCCAAGCATTGTCCTCAATAAGCTCGTTTGAAACTTGCGCAATTATAATTACTTTCTAGCGATTATAATTACTTTCAAGCGATTGTATTCATTTTCAAGAAATTGTTATTAGGCCACTGCAGAATCGAATTACCTTTCTTGCAATGGCCTTGGTGGTTTACAGAGTAAACTTAGGTTAACTAAAGTCGTCCTCTCTAGCAATCGCCGCAGCTCGAATACTGCTCTGAACCAATATTAACAACTCTCTAAGCGCTACTGAAAATTTGGCAAACTCATGGCGGCGGCTGGCTCTAAAATCAGCTACCATTTGCTGCCAACGCGCTAACAAATCTTCATTTTCAATTATCCAAGCAATGATTCGCTCTTCTGCGGTTGCTTTGCCTACCGACATATGAAGAACTGCAACGGTTAGGCTTCGTTGTTGCCAATCGAGTTCCTCTCTAAAGCTGGCTCTTGCAAATGCTTGCCAGTGATTATCGACAGGTTGAGTTGTTATTTGGTCAAGGAACCAATGTAACTCAAGTTTTGCCCCTAGCTTATAATAAACTTCACCCACCAAAGAAACTTTTAGGTTAGTAAGCTTAGACATTTCGACAATATCTAAACCGGAGAAAATCGTGCTCAAATAGCCAACTTTTGTGGCTAAGTTTTTAGGTACACCCTTAGCAACCCATTGATCGATTCCTGTCTGAATGCTTCCCTGTTCGTCTTTATCGAGTACTCTTTTAATATCTTTTTGGAGTGCCGCAATTCCCGATTTAAAGAATTTAATTCCTTCTAGAATATCAAGGTTTTTCCTTCTATGCCTTAAAAACCAACGAGTGCATCTTCTGATCATACGTTGAGTTTGATAAAACATCGCATGTTTTACACTTGCAGGAACGGTATGATCCAAGGCTTCTATTCCAGCCCAAATTTTTGGCATATCAAAAATTTCTTTGGCTAGAGTAAAGCAAATCGCGACATCTGACGCTGAAGCGCCTGTTTCGTCAATGGTTCTAAATGCAAAGTTACTACCCGCATAGTCAACCATTTCATTGGCTAAGCGCATCGCAATTATTTCATTTTTTAGCGGATGATTTTGCATTTGCTCAGGAAACTTCTTACGAAGGGGCTTAGGGAAGTACCTAACAAGCTCATCTTGATAGTAAGGTTCGCTAGATATTTCCGGAGTACACAAGTCCTCTTTTAACATCATCTTTCCGTAAGCCGCCAACACCGCTAACTCAGCCCTTGTTAACCCTTTACCTTTTGCCAAACGTTCTAATAATTCTTCATCATTTGGCAAGAACTCTAATTCCCGATCGATCTTTCCCTCTTTTTCCATCCAGTGAACAAACCGCATCAACTCTTTAACCATTTTGACACTTCGTTCTTCACTAATACTAATGGTTTGCGCCTGTAAGAAATTTTCTCTCAGAACAATTTCGCCGACTTCATCCGTCATACTGAGCAAGGTTTTGTTTCGCTGCTTAAGCGTCATATCCCCGTCAGTCACAATTTGGTTTAATAATATTTTGATATTAACTTCGTTATCCGAACAGTTAACACCGCCTGCATTATCGATAAAGTCGGAATTTCCACGGCCACCGTTTAGCATGTATTCGATTCGGCCGAGTTGAGTCACACCAAGGTTTCCACCTTCGCCAATAATCTTACAACGAAGCTCTTCCCCGTTGACTCGTAAATTGTCATTAGCTCGGTCTCCAACATCACTATTGGTTTCAGTTCGACCTTTAACATAAGTGCCAATTCCACCATTCCAAAGTAAATCAACTTCGGACTTGAGAATTGTATTAATCAGTTTGTTAGGTGTCATACTATCGGCTTGAACGCCAAGCCAAGCTTTAACTTCCTTAGATAAAGGAATGGATTTAGCAGAGCGAAGAAATACACCGCCGCCTTTTGAAATCAACTTTTTGTTATAGTCTTCCCAACTAGAGCGCGGCAGATTAAACAGTCGCTCTCGCTCTTTATAACTTTTTTCAGGATTTGGGTTAGGATCGATGAATATATGCATATGGTTAAATGCCGCTAACAATTTGGTATGACGCGAACACAACATTCCGTTTCCAAACACATCTCCAGCCATGTCGCCAACTCCAACGGCGGTAAAATCGGTCGTTTGACAATCGATCCCCATCTCCATAAAGTGACGTTTAACCGATTCCCACGCTCCTTTTGCGGTAATCCCCATTTTCTTATGGTCATAACCAATACTGCCCCCTGAAGCGAAAGCATCACCTAACCAAAAGTTATATTTTTCTGAAATGCCATTGGCAATATCAGAGAATGTCGCTGTCCCTTTATCTGCAGCAACGACTAAGTAAGGATCATCTTTATCGAGCCGAACGACTTGCTTAGGTGGTATTAATTTACCGTTTACAAGGTTGTCAGTCACATCAAGCAAAGCACTTATAAATATTTTATAACAACTAATGCCTTCTTCCATAAACTCGTCTCGCGACAAGCCCTCTAGATTTCGCTTGCAAACAAAACCACCTTTAGCACCAACAGGCACTATCACTGAGTTTTTAACTTGTTGAGCTTTTACCAAGCCCAAAATTTCAGTTCTGAAATCCTCTTTACGATCCGACCACCTTAAACCACCACGCGCAACCTTTCCACCACGCAAATGCACCCCTTCTAGCTTTGGTGAATAAACAAAAATTTCAAACATCGGTGCAGGCCGAGGGATATCGATAATTTTCGCTGGCGTTAATTTAATCGATATATAGCTCTTCGGTTTTCCTTGTTCGTTTTGTTGAAAGAAATTGGTTCTGATGGTGACATCAATCAATTCCAAGTAACGGTTAAGAATTCTATCTTGATCCAGATTAGATACGTTTTCTAAACCGTTTATGATTTTAGTACGCAGGCTTTTTTCTTTGCGTTTTTCACGAGTAATACTTGGGTCAAATTTCTGATAAAAATAATCTACGATGTGACGTGCTAATTTGGGATAAGCCGCTAGAGTTTCTTCAACATAGTGCTGAGAAAAACTTGAACCAATTTGCCACATATACTTAGCATATGCACGTAATAAAGCAGTTTCTCTCCAATCGAGATTTGCACTTAATATTAACCGGTTAAAACCATCATTTTCAGCATCACCGAGCCAAACTTCTCTGAATGCTTCTTGGAATTTATCTTTAAGAACGTCGAGATCTAATTTCTCATTGTCAGCGTGGCGCATCTCAAAATCACTTATCCAGCGAGCGACCCCACCCACAGGAACAATCTTAAAAGGAGACTCGCCAATCACTTCAAGCCCCATATTTTCCAACATCGGCATAATTTCTGACAGCGGTTTAGGGCGATTTCGATAGTAGAGTTTAAACTTGATCTTTTCTCCATCTTCTTCTTGAGAACGATAAAGCAGCATGCTTAGTTCTGTGTCCTCAGAAAGACTCTCCATATGCTTAATATCTAGTACCGCAGTAGGAATAGTATAATCATCTTGGTAGCCAGCTTGAAAACCACCTGCATATCGTTTAATCAATCGTTTTCCTTCGGCCTCTCCAAACGAATTGAGTAATGCGTCTTTAAGATTATCCTCCCAAGTTCTAGCCGCTTGTTGTAGATCTTTTTCAATCGAAGAAAGGTCATACCTAACCTTTTCAGCATTTTCTACTGGCACTATAAAATATATTCTAGAAAGTGCTGATTCTGAAAATGTAGTTGTGAACTCAATATCTCCAGTAGCTCCTAGTCTTTCAGCTAAGATCTCTGTAATTTTCAATCGATTTTTCGTGTTATAAACCTCCCTGGGTACATAAACCAAACAGGAGAAAAAGCGACCGTATGGATCCCTTCTAATAAACAACCGAATAATTGAGCGCTCTTGCATTTGCAAAATGCCCATCGATGTTTCCAATAAGTTGGCATAACCGGTTTGGAACAACTCATCTCTTGGATAAGTTTCAAGTATATTTTTTAAAACCTTTGCGTCATGTTCATAACTCGATAAACCAGACTCTTTTTGCACCACAAGAATCTTTTGCCTAAGGACTGGGATACTCATTGGGTTAATATTGTAAGCCGCTGACGTATAAAGTCCGATAAAGCGGTCTTCACCGATAATTTGCCCTTTAGCATTGATTCGCTTTACCCCCACATAATCAATATGGGCAGGACGATGGACTTTGGAAACAGAACTTAATTTTGTTAAGACTAACAGGTTGTCTCGTTTCAGAATTAAATTACGAGCGCCTTTGGGTAAATCATTTAATTCGTAGGCTTTAGGTTTCCACTGTTGGAGAGAGCTTATGCCTAAAGTGGTGTTTCGTTTAGGCACCAGTCGCTGGCCGTTTTTACCTTCTTTTAGTTCATAATATGCATAGCCAAGAAGTGTAAAGTGGTTAGCACTAATCCACTCCAAGAAATCTTTACTTTCACGGTTTTTCTTGCTCTGCAATTCTTTGGGCAAGTTGTTCATATTGTTGATGGATTTTTCTAATTGGGTGCACATTGGCTTCCAATCTTTCACTGCCGCTCTTACTTCTTCTAGCACTCCCTCCAAATTGGATTTGATAGTATCTAACTCGGACTGCTCTAGCTGTCGATCGATTTCCAACAACATAGGCGTTATCGTTGGTTTAGCATCTGAATTGCCAGGTCTCTGAATTTTGGATATCTTTCCAGACTTATCACGCGTTAGCAGCATCGGTAGATGAATGTGTAGATGGACCCCGATGCCCATCCTGTTAAGCTCCATTCGGATTGAATCAACAAGAAATGGCATATCTTCATGTACTAATTCAATAACGCTATGTTGAGTTTGCCAACCATCATTTTCTAATTCCGGTGAATAAACTCGAACTTTGTTACCACTAATATTCTCTTGAGTAAATCGCCA
Source organism: Kangiellaceae bacterium (assembly GCA_965230505.1). Classification (GTDB taxonomy): domain Bacteria; phylum Pseudomonadota; class Gammaproteobacteria; order Enterobacterales; family Kangiellaceae. Next base: position 455,542 of record OZ246006.1, read on the forward strand.
CAAACTAACGATCGGAGAGTAAAGATCATTAGCCGTTCGATATTCCGCATCACCAGTTGTCACATTAGTACAAAAATATCGTGCAAATTCGGTAACTAACGCGGCTTGTTTTTTTGAAAATTTGGACTCGATAAGACTCAATACGTTTTTAAAAAGAATGCTATCGTGTGGTTTTTTACTCTTTAACATATTAATTCCTTCAGGAATGATTATTTATCATAGAACGATAAGTTTTAGAAAAGATAAAAGGTTTGTCTTTTGAAAAGATCAGGATCGGACTTTTTAAGCAATTATCGAGGATCATAGAAGCTAGTCCTTGATTTATCGGCGAAGATGAGTGATTCCGATATTTTCATTGTTTTTTGAGGGTGCGATGAAACTTAAACTATTGTAATTGTAGGATAAAGTTACTAATTTCGCACTATTAATTCTATCAAAACGCCGATTTTTTTAATTCTAGAAGATATAACAAAGTTTATTTTAATTTTGATAATGTACAGCGCTGTCTAATTATTTTAAGTGACATCTTAATAATTAACGATTGGTTAGCTGATTGGGAAAGTGGATAGGCAGGTCTTAAAATTTCAGCTTTTGCAACGAAACAGCCTTACCGTCCTGCTGGTAATCTAAAACAAAATGTCCATGAATCCCTTCATGAGTGACATAGGGTAGAATTAAATTAGCTGGAAACTGGATTTTAAGGCCATCATTAGTAGTCGCTAAAACACTTAGCGCCTCACCTCGGTAGTACTTTTGTACCTGAAAAGCGTCAATACTTAAACTAAAGGATACTTTAGGCATTATTCGAAAATTTTATTGGCCAATTAAACGATGATAATTTCTTTCTAATCTTTCAAGCTCGGGTTTTAAATAATCAATTTCTATCAGTATGGATTCCGACTCTCTTTCTAGTTGTTTGATATCATTGAGCAGCTCACGACGTCGGTACTCACTTGTTCCGTTTCTGATTAGCTCTTCTTCATAGACTTTTCGAGTACTCTCTATCTCATCTAAACGATGATAAAGAGAATCTATTTTTGATTGCATTGCTCTCAACTCTGACGCGGCCTGATAAACATGCAGCCCGCGCTGATGGCCTCTTGCAAAGATAACGGCTAATTCCCCAGTACAAACCTGTGAAATCGCCTTGCCTCTAACACCTTGCTGATAACCATTTTGTTCAGTACAAAACTGTTTGAGTCCCTGTTGATGCCCCTTCATATAGGCCTTCAAATCCGGAGCGATGGAATATTCCGAACATGCTTTTCTATGTTGTCCAATATAAGAGGTCGGTTTTCCTTGGCTACCATCTTCCAAACCAATTATTTCCCAATTGGCAGTTTTGCACTCTGATTCGTTGAGCGTCGCGCATCCAGAAACTTGCAATAAAACCCCAATAATCGCGATGGTTAAGAATGGCACTTTAATCAGATTATATTTCAAAATTCAAACTCAAAATTGGCTTCGATGGAGTAATTTTAGCAGTAACTAAGACAGACTGCCTCTCAAATCATTAGTTGGATAAAAGAACAGCGATTGGGTTTTCAATAAAGGTTTGCTGCAGAAATAAAAACGGGACCCATAAAAATGGATCCCGTTATTATATGGCGCGCATGGAAGGAGTCGAACCTCCGACCGCCTGGTTCGTAGCCAGGTACTCTATCCAGCTGAGCTACATGCGCGTATTCGGTCAATCTGTTTCACAACCTAGGTTATGAAAGGAGCGGTATTATCCATACCCCTCATGATATTGTCAAATGATAATCTAACTATCTTTAAACTACCGATAAGATAGAATTAAGACTTATCAATAATGGCGGAGAGAGAGGGATTATTCGCTGCTCTCACCCCTTTGGGGCCGTCGTCACTCTTCCGACGTTCAAAACTGTTGCACAGTTTTGTCAAACCCTCTTAACGGGTTCCAATCCCTCTCTGAGTCTAGCATATTGGCTAGCAACAGAAGGTGTGTAAACTCGTTAAGATCCTACTTATCAATAATGGCGGAGAGAGAGGGATTATTCGCTGCTCTCACCCCTTTGGGGCCGTCGTCATTCTTCCGACGTTCAAAACTGTTGCACAGTTTTGTCAAACCCTCTTAACGGGTTCCAATCCCTCTCTGAGTCTAGCATATTGGCTAGCAACAGAAGGTGTGTAAACTCGTTAAGATCCTACTTATCAATAATGGCGGAGAGAGAGGGATTATTCGCTGCTCTCACCCCTTTGGGGCCGTCGTCATTCTTCCGACGTTCAAAACTGTTGCACAGTTTTGTCAAACCCTCTTAACGGGTTCCAATCCCTCTCTGAATCTAGCATATTGGCTAGCAACAGAGGGTGTATAAACTCGTTAAGATCCTACTTATCAATAATGGCGGAGAGAGAGGGATTCGAACCCTCGATGGGCTATAAAACCCATACTCCCTTAGCAGGGGAGCGCCTTCAGCCGCTCGGCCATCTCTCCGGAATATATTGATTGATTTGCAATCAGCGGGACTACTTGCTGCTTTTTGCGGGGGGAATACTACCTGATTGAATTTAAAAATCAAACACTTTTTTGCCAACCAGGGTATTCAATGAAAAAAGAGAAAAACGACTCTCTATTCGTCAGAAGACATTTCCTTTTCGCGCTGAATTCTCATGTAGATTTCTTCACGATGTACAGATACTTCTTTCGGTGCATTTACGCCGATTCTTACTTGATTTCCTTTCACTCCTAAAACGGTTACTGTCACTTCATCACCAATCATAAGAGTTTCGCCTACACGACGAGTTAAAATTAGCATTGCCAATCTCCTTAATAAAGATTCGATTAAGACCGTTTAACGTCCGTGGCAGCCAGTCATACAAATAAACGGCCGCTAGTATAACAATAGACCATATAACAGTCACTTACTATATTATTAAATATAGTCATGTAAAATTTTGCTTACAAAATCGCTAGTTTTGCGACTCTATCCAGCTTTTGACCCACTCAAGAGATTCATCTAACGCGTCAATGTTACTGCCACCACCTTGAGCCATGTCAGGTCTACCTCCGCCTTTACCACCAAGCTTTTGAGTTAATTCTCTCATTAAGTTCCCTGCATGGTACTTGGGTACTAAGTCTTTAGTCACACTCGTAATTAGACTAATTTTCCCATTTTGTACACTAGCTAACACCACAATTCCAGAATCCAGCTTGCTTTTGATCTGGTCGTTAAGGTTACGTAGAGATTTAATATCTAGATCATCTAGCTTTACGGCGAGTAAACTCACACCGCCCACTTCTACCTTATTAGACAGTAAATCCCCTCCTTGGTTAGACGATAGTTTGGTTTTCAATTTGTCGATTTCTCGATCTTGCTCCTTGGATTTGTGAATTAATTGCTCAACTTTTTCGCTTAATGATAATCGATCTGTTTTTAGCGAAGAAGCTAATTGCGATATTAACCACCCTTGCTTTTGAGTGTATTCAATTGCACTGTCGCCGGTTATGGCTTCGATTCGTCTTACACCAGATGCGATACCTTGCTCACTGATAATCTTAAACGTACCGATTTCACCGGTTTGCTTTACGTGAGTCCCACCACATAATTCAACAGAAAACTCAGACATGCTGAGCACTCTTACTTGATCACCGTATTTTTCACCAAACAACATCATAGCCCCTAATTGCTTAGCTTCATCTATCGAGGTTAGTGAAGTTTCTACAGGATGGTTCGCGCGAATCTGCTGATTAACCATCTTTTCAATGGCCACTAGCTCTTCACTCGTTACGGCTACTGGGTGTGAGAAATCAAAACGAAGTCTCTCGCTATCGACTAAAGAACCTTTTTGTTGAACATGGTCCCCTAGCACATCTCTAAGTGCCGCATGCATTAAATGAGTGGCCGAATGATTAAGCTCTGTATTCTTGCGTTTTTTCTGGTCAACACTGGTATGAACTTGCTCGCCTTTTTGCAAAGTTCCTTGGCGCATCACTCCTTTATGCAAAAAAACGTCTTGTACTTTGACGGTGTCTTTGACTTCGAATTCAAAACCTTCTCCAGAGATAACACCTTGATCGCCAACCTGGCCACCTGATTCGGCGTAAAACGGCGTTTCGTTTAAAACAACTCCCGCTTCGGTGCCATTGGTAATAGCATCTACCGAGTTACCATCGATCACGATATCGGTAACAGTTGACTGATTCTCAAGATGTTCATAGCCAACAAACGCGGTGTCGCCTTCTAATTCCAATGTGTCGTTATAATCAACTTCAAATCCCGATTGCTCTCTTCCAGACGCTTGCTGCTGAGCTAATAATTCGTCAAATTTGGCTTTATCAATGGTTAACCCTTTTTCACGTGCTATATCTGCAGTCAAATCATCAGGAAAACCATAAGTATCTTTCAACTTAAAAACCATGTCTCCGTCAATCACTGTCCCTTGCATCTCTTGAATATAAGTTTTAAGGATTTTCATTCCATTATTCAGAGTTCTAGCAAATTGCTGTTCTTCAATATCGAGCGTTTTAACAATAAAATCGCGTTTTTGAACGAGTTCTGGATAAGCATCACCCATCACCTCAATCAGACCATCCACCAATAAATTAAAGAAAGGTTCTGTGGCACCCAACTTATTACCGTGACGCACCGCCCGGCGAATAATTCTTCTAAGCACATAACCTCTTCCTTCATTCCCAGGAAGCACACCATCGATGATCATAAATGAACAAGAACGAATGTGATCGGCTATCACTCGTAATGATTGATTCTCATAATCGGTTCTGCCTAGCTTTTCACCAATAAACTCAATTAATTTAGCAAACAAATCAATCTGATAATTATTATGCAATGACTGCATTACCGCTGAGATTCGCTCTAACCCCATCCCGGTATCAACGGACGGTTTTGGCAGCGGTGTCATGGTGCCAGCTTTGTCCCGATTAAATTGCATAAAAACTAAATTCCAGATTTCAATATAGCGATCACCATCTTCTTCTGGCGTACCTGGAGGCCCACCGTCCACAGATTCACCATGGTCGTAGAAAATTTCACTACAAGGTCCACACGGTCCAGTATCGCCCATTGACCAAAAGTTATCTTTGTCCCCAAGTCTTGAAAATCGAGCCTGATCGATTCCAATCTCATTAAACCAAATGTCTTCTGCTTCTTGATCGGTTTCATGCACTGTGACCCATAGTTTCTCTTTGGGAAGGCCCAATGTCACCGTCAAAAACTCCCAAGCAAATTGAATCGCTTCCTGTTTAAAGTAGTCGCCAAAACTAAAGTTACCGAGCATTTCGAAGAAGGTATGGTGTCGAGCGGTATAGCCAACATTCTCTAAATCGTTATGTTTACCCCCTGCCCTAACACAACGCTGTGAGCTAGTTGCTCTAACATAAGAACGTTTCTCAGTACCTAAAAAGCAGTCTTTAAAAGGAACCATTCCGGCATTGGTAAATAATAAAGTTTTATCATTTCCTGGTATTAAAGGCGCGGAATCGACGCGTTGATGACCTTTTTCTTCAAAAAAAGATAGAAACGATTCTCTAATTTCACTAGTTGTCATGCTCACTTAAATGGACTCCTGCTTAGAAAAGCACTGTCTAATTGTTGTAGTAATTTCATTTTGGGCAAATCCGCGATAACGGAGAAACCTTTCTAATTTCATTTTAATAGTGCTTAATTCTTGCCAATCTAATTCGGCTACTGGCTGAACTTGATGTTGATTAGCATTTGAACTTGTTAAGCTGGCTAGCTTTTTGTTGGCCACAGTATGGCATAACTGCTGCCAATCAATGGCTTCGTCTTCAAAGCTATTGGCTATGACTAACTCGTCTATATTTTGCTGTTGCAGCTCAGCCTCAATTCGATGTCGCCCTTGCCCTTTTGCGACCTTGCCTCGAATATAGGATCCGCAATAACGCTCTTCGGAAAGCCAATTTTCTTGTAAAACCCACTCAATAGACTTATCTAGTACTTTGGAACTAAAACCTTTTTTTACAAGCTTTAACCTTAATTCTTTAATACTGTGCTCTCTAATAGCCAACATTCTGCAACTCGAATTGATCGCTTTCTGAACTTGCTTTTCAAATTGATCATCGGAGAGGGTTTCACACATCGCGCTATTTTAATCGAAGCCTAAGGCTTGGGCTAGTATTGATTGTGGGGATTTACGCTAGTTTTTTGGTGCCCACTCAATTTTCGAATGGTAACACCAAAATACTACCGAATGGACTCATCGATTGACTACCACTTTTTGTAGTATCGTTCGGATGAACGATAAAGTTTAAGGCTGTACCCGCCCAGGTGGGAAGCCTTCTAGCATATATTCTGCGTTTAAAAGCTCAATAGTGTCTCGTTCTTCAGGGGTTCGATTTTGATAGATACCCATTTTTCTTGATATCGAACTACGCCAAATCACTTGCTTGTTCACCGGATCGACAATATCTAACACCAAGGTGCCTATTTCGTACTCCCGTACCACCGTGGTGGTCGTATTGTGGGGCCAGCCTATCGGGTGATGAAATGGGAACGGATGATAGCCCCAAACTCTATAAAAAGAATCGACATCCGTTTTTTTATCGGTAACCGTATGAGTTCTCAGTAAGAAACTCGCGGATTTAATATCCTGCGCTTTTTCAAACCCTTTTCTGTTCAGCATTGTCTCAATCGCATTCATTTGGCGCTTATTGTCCAATGTTGAAACCTTATTAACATCCTTAGGTTTAACCCAAGCATAGCTAGTTAACTGACTAAAATCATACTGTGTATCATAATCCGCAGTTACTGGAGGTCTTATTTTACAGGCACTTAGCACCATCAAAATTAAAAGTAACCAACAAACTTTTAAAGTGACTAATTTCATAATTCTTTACCTCACTCACGTAACACAGAGTTTTAACCCAGACTTATCCTTTGAAATACAATATTAAGGCCATAAGCTTAATATTCCAATAGCTTGCGTTAGAATTGAGTAAATTCAACTAACCATCACGCTAATAAATTAACAATTTGAGATATTAGCGTAAAAACTGAGTACTATCACCGGATCCGAGTAGATAATTGAGTTATTATCCGCGTCCGCAAGTAATTAGTGCATGGAGCCTGTTTTAAATGTCTCATAGTAACAACCTTCAAGCTTTAGATATGATTATCGAAGACCTGTTTTCGGAAATCAATCTAGCGGTGACTGCGCTCGATGCTTATTTAAGAGGTACCAATAAAGCCCAATCTCTGCAAGATACGCTAGAGCATTTAAACAAATTATCTGGAATTTTTAGCCTGCTAGAGATGAATGGCGCTAAGCAGCTCATATTAGAAACGACTTTCCTCATAGCGGGAATTGAGAAGCGAAACTCAAAAACTCAAGCCAAAATAATTGAAATAATATCAACCACCTTATTGCGACTTCATCGCTATCTAGAGCACGTAAACTTAAAGAACTTTGATATACCCGAGTTATTGATGCCTACAATCAATCAATTACGCGGTGTCGCACGAAAAAAACCTTTAAGTGAATCAGCGTTTTTCAGTGCAAATGTTAACCTCCCTCGCAAAAACAAAGAAGTTGTTTTAATCACTTCAGAATCATCCGCATCTGAGTCTCGCCATTTTAGGCAAATGTATCAAATTGGGCTGATAGAGGTCATTCGACAAACAAACCGTGTCGGAGGCTTAAAAATGATGCGTAAAGCTTTACAAAAATTAGACCGCCGATGCCCTCGTCCTTCTTCTCCTAATTTATGGTGGCTGGCGGCTGCACTGATGTATTGCTTTGTCGACGAATCGCTTTATTTATCTAAAGACCGATTAAAATTATTCTCTCGAATTGATAGACAGATCAGAAATATCGAGAATAAGAGCAGAAGCCTTTACCAAAACCACAAAATAGAAATGGACCAATTAGCTAGTGATATGCTCTATTTAATTTGGATTAGCCAATCCAAAGATACTGAGTTAGCGACAATTTTGGCGCATTTTGAACTATCACCAACCAGTATTTCCGATAGTTTATTAAGAAAAGAATTCATTGAGTTGAGCGGACCGAGTCAACAAGACTTTGAGTCCCTAGCCGATGCTGTTTTACAAGAACTCTCAGATATTGAAGTCAATTTAGCACCTGCTCAACTCCCCAATTACCAGCCAAATGACTTGGAACCGGCAATGCTTCAGATGCATAGCCTCAACAACATGTTAAAAATACTTCAAGTCGATGATCAAGTCATTCGTTTATCAATGGCAATTGACCTAATAGAAAAATCGATTGATGCTAATGCCGTGTTACCAGAAAGAGATATCAAAATCCTCCATGTGGTTATTGATAATATTCGCACATCAGTGAATGAATCTGAATTAGCAAATTACTCTTCGGACAGCTCCTCGACTCGAACACAGCTTTCTAAAGACCTGAGCAAAGTTAGAGCTGAAGCTCACTCAGTAGTAAAACAATTAATGGAAATGATTTCTAAGTTTACTCGTGATGGTAAAAAAATATTACTTTTAAAGCCCGGTGGCGAACTACTATCGAAAATGAGAAAGCACTTTGTTGAACTTGATGTAAAACAAGCAATTCCTATTGTCGATCAATGCAGTTTATATTTTATCAATCACTTGCAACAAAACCCTAAAGAAACTAGCAACACAGAAATAAACCTGTTTGCCGATGTCGTTGCCAGTTTAGAGTTTTACCTCGAAACCATGGAGTTTACCGCTAAACCAAGCGCACGAATATTGAGTTTCGCCGAGCAAAGTCTCGAAACACTTAAGAATGAACAAACCAATAGAAAAAAATCAAACAACAGAAAAACTTTATACTAATTGACTAGTTGAGATCGATAGCAAACTCCATCAAGTATTTCCGAGGCACTATTTCGAGTGCTTTTTTGTGGGTTCGCTGAAGGAATACTCTGGGCGCCATTCCCGCTTCATAAGCTTCTAACCAACGCGCAGCACATAAGCACCAACGGTCGCCAGGTTTTAAACCAGGAAATCCAAAATCTGGCATCGGGGTCGATAGATCATTTCCGCGAAACCGAGAAAACTCCAAAAACGCCTTAGAAACTTCGACGCAAACCGTATGCGACCCCATATCTTGATCATTAGTATTGCAGCAACCATCCCTAAAGAAACCGGTCACCGGATCGGTGCTACAAGCGATTAATGGTTCATCAAAAATATTAACTGACGGATCCATTTCAGATTGTTCCAATTAAGTTACCTCGTTTAATTTATGAGTAAATATCGATTTAGATTATCGAGCTTTTTAGCAAGTGTCCATGGCTGCTAGCTAAATATCCCATTTTTTTTCAGCATTTCAACATCCGAGTCACTTATACCAAGTTCATTGAGTATCTCCAAAGTATGTTCCCCTAGACTCGGTGGTGCTGAATTGTAATCTATTCTTGTTTCGGAAAATTTAACCGGATTGGCTACTTGTGGTATTGATCCATAATCTCTGTGTTCTAGTTCAAAAAGTAGCTCTCTCGCTACTATTTGCGGATCCTCAAAAACTTGCTGTAGATTGTTGATCGGAGCACAAGGCACACCGTATTCTTCTAATTGACGCAACCAATAAGAGCAGGCTCTTGTATTTAGTACTTTATGAATTATTTTAATCAATGACTCTCTATTTAATACTCTTTGTGAATTATTAGAGTAATCTGGGTTTTCAGCTAACTCCGGTAGCCCTAGCGCGTCACATAATTTAGCGAATTGTCTATCATTTCCAACCGCTAATATAAAGTAACCATCATTTGCTTTAACAGATTGATAAGGAACGATATTCGGGTGGCTAGTCCCGTAGCGTGCGGGGCTTTTTCCTGTCATAAGATAATTCATGTTTTGGTTAGCTAACCACGAAACCTGAGTATCTAATAAAGCCAAATCTATGTGTTGACCTTGCCCCGTTTGCAATCGATGATATAAAGCGGATGTAATAGCTGTTACTGCATACATGCCGGTCATTAAATCTGCGACAGCAACACCTACCTTTTGAGGTTCTCCATTCTTATCTTCCGGCTCTCCTGTAAGACTCATTAGCCCGCCCATGCCTTGAATCAAAGCGTCATAACCAGGCCGACCATGATACGGCCCCGTTTGCCCAAAGCCAGTAATAGAGCAATATATTATTTTCGAATTAATTTGTTTTACACTTTCATAATCGAGATGATACTTTTTCAACCCACCAACTTTGTAATTTTCTACTAGCACATCACTTTGCTTTATTAGCTCATTAACTATTCGCTGACCTTGCTGGTGAGATATATCCAAGGTTAACGAACGTTTACCTCGGTTAGCTGATAAAAAATATCCGGCGTCTGTAAATTCTGAGTGACTTGTTGAGGAAGCATAAGGAGGTCCCCACTGTCGTGTATCATCTCCAACTTTGGGGCGCTCAACTTTTATAACGTCGGCACCATAATCAGCTAACACTTGAGTTGCCCATGGTCCAGCTAGAATTCTACTCAAATCTAGCACTTTCACACCTTTAAGTGGTCCTGCCATTTGGCCTCAACTCCTACGTAAAAAAAAGCTGCTTTCCAAACACAACTTTGGAATGAATATCAATGGCAAAATTTTAGCATGTTGAGTTACAAATTGGGGGATCGCGTAGCTCCCTTTTACAACAAATCTCGCTACCACAAATCCTGCTACCACCACAAACAAAAAAGCCGCCAAGCCCAAATGGATATACAATCCCAATCGACTTAAACGGCTTTCTTTCCTGCAGACTCTTTAATATTAAACGAAAACGATTACTCCGCCTGTTCTTCCGACGCTGCTTGCTCTTGTATCTGGGGTAATAATTCCGCTCTAATTCTAGTTTCTATTTCTTCGACTATTTCAGGATGCTCTTCTAAAAAGTCCGCAACCTTAGCTTTACCTTGACCAATGCGATCACCATTATAGCTGTACCATGCTCCTGCTTTATCAACAATATTTTGCTTAACACCTAGGTCAATAATCTCTCCCATTTTTGATGTTCCTTTACCGTAAAGTATTTGGAATTCAGTTTGCTTAAAAGGAGGCGCGACTTTATTTTTAACAACCTTCACACGAGTTTCATTTCCGACAATTTCGTCACCTTGTTTAACCGCTCCTATTCTTCGAATATCTAAACGGACAGAAGCATAAAACTTAAGCGCATTACCACCCGTAGTGGTTTCTGGAGAACCGAACATGACCCCAATTTTCATACGAATTTGATTGATAAAAATTACCGTACAGTTAGTTCGCTTTATATTTCCAGTCAGCTTTCTTAGTGCTTGTGACATTAAACGAGCTTGTAGCCCCATATGAGAATCCCCCATATCGCCTTCGATTTCGGCCTTAGGAGTTAATGCAGCGACAGAGTCAATGACGACTAAGTCGACCGCACCAGAACGAACTAACATATCGCAAATTTCCAAAGCTTGCTCACCAGTGTCCGGCTGTGAAACCAATAAGCTGTCTAAATCAACACCTAACGCTTCAGCATAGATAGGATCTAAGGCATGCTCGGCATCGACAAAAGCAGCTGTGCCACCTTGTTTTTGGCATTGAGCTATCGCTTGTAAAGTCAAGGTTGTTTTACCGGAAGACTCTGGACCATAAATTTCAATAATTCGGCCTTTAGGCAGCCCGCCTATACCCAACGCTATATCGAGTCCTAAAGAACCAGTAGAAATAGTATCAATTTTCTGCGCTTGTACTTCACCCATTCTCATCACAGAGCCCTTACCGAATTGTCGTTCAATTTGGCTTAATGCTGCTGTTAGCGCTTGCTTACGATTATCGTCCATTGTTGTCTCCACTTATCAATTAATTAGTTTACATTGCTAGTTTAATTATTGGATTAAGTGTCACCACTCAAAGAACGATTGCAAAAATCAGATCTCAGAACAACTTAATCGCAGGGGTATTTGTTTTAAAATTTCTTAGCTTATACTACTTATGCTACACCTACTTATATGAGTAGGCAAGTGTTTTTTGAGGCTTTTTAGAGCTCTTCATAACAACTTAGTAAGAATTATAAGGAGACTATGTCCTAAGGTCGATACTAGCTGTAAAGATGTGTCGCTTTTTCAAGCACATTATTCCGCTCGGTATCAAACCAAGTTATTAGCTTAAATCCTATAATCTATGACACATTGGATGAATAGGTTTTCCATGTTTAGTAATTTCACGTAAAATACCGCGTTCAGAAGTTATCAGGACAAGTTTAATGGCAATCATCATCAAAACCCCAGAGCAAATTGAAAAGATGCGAGTCGCAGGTCGACTCGCTATGGAAGTATTAGAGATGATCAAACCCCACGTGAAAAAAGGGGTTACCACTAATGAACTCAATCAAATTTGCCATGACTATATTGTCAATGAACAAAAAGCGGTCCCCGCACCACTCAACTACCATGGGTTTCCGAAGTCTATCTGTACTTCTTTAAACCATGTGATTTGCCACGGTATACCTGCTGATAAGAAATTAAAAGACGGTGACATTATTAATATCGATATAACGGTTATTAAAGATGGTTTCCATGGCGATACCTCAAAAATGTTCTTTGTTGGTAAACCTTCAATTTTGGCAGAGAGGTTAGTTAGAAACGCTCAAGAGTGTCTTTACCTTGGCATTAAGATGGTTAAGCCGGGGGTTCATCTGGGTGACATAGGTCATGCCATTCAAAAGCATGCTCATTCAGAACGTTTTTCTATCGTCCGCGAATACTGCGGTCATGGCATCGGAGAGGGATTTCATGAGGACCCACAAGTACTTCATTACGGTAAGAAAGGAACCGGTCCAGTATTAGAAGAAGGAATGACCCTAACCATAGAGCCAATGGTTAACGCAGGAAAAAGACACTCCAAAGTCTTGGCTGACGAATGGACCGTAGTGACTAAAGACCGCAGCTTATCCGCTCAATGGGAACATACTCTATTAGTGACTTCAAATGGTGTGGAAGTCTTAACTAAGCGTCCCGATGAAGATATTTAGTAATCCACCACACAGTCGATGAAAACTCTGCTTAAACCAACCAAAGAGTTCGAGTTAATCATTGAGCCAGAATCGGATCTCTTAACTCAACTTAAAGATTTTGAACAACGCTCTAGTCAACGATTAGCATCAGGCTTTTCCGACGGAAGAACTGTGCGTGAATTGGTAATGGCTCGCGCACGCCACATCGACAACCTGTTAATCAGCCTTTGGCTCCACCTTAAACTTCCCGATGAATTTTCTTTAGTGGCAGTCGGTGGTTATGGTCGAGGAGAGCTTCACCCCTACTCAGATATCGACTTATTAATTCTGACGTCGGGTAAATCTGAACCGCAGGACCAACAGCAGCTTTCAACCTTCATCACACTTCTATGGGATATCGGGCTGACTGTTGGTCACGCCACGCGAACAGTCAAACAATGCGTACAGCTTGCGAAACAAGATATTACAGTCGTGACCAACTTGATGGAGTCGCGTCTTTTGTGTGGTGATCCAGCACAATTTGACAAAATAAAAACCTTAACTGCTCCAAATAAAATGTGGGATGCAGAGGAGTTCTTTAATGCTAAAATGGAAGAGCGTCGTGAAAGATATAATAAATTCAACGGCTCATCCTATGACTTAGAACCCAATATCAAATCGAGTCCAGGTGGACTTAGAGACATTCAACTGATTGCTTGGATTGCTGAGCGCAGCTACTATCCCAAATCGGTATTTGAATTAATCACCCAAAAGCTGATTACCAAAAAAGAATACTACACCTTGGTAAAATGCCAATTGTTCTTATGGAGGATCCGCTTCGCACTTCACTTAGTGACCGATAAAGCAGAAGATCGCCTACTGTTTGATCATCAAAAAAGTACTGCGGAACTCATGGGTTTTGAAGATAGCGAAAACCTGCTAGCCGTTGAGAAAATGATGAAGCGCTATTATAGGAGCGTACAAGTCATTCGTAATATCAGTGACATCTTGTTGCAATCTTTAGAGGTGGGTATAGCCGCCAAACGTTCTAAAATAGTCACTCGAAAAATAGATTCTCACTTTCAAATTGTCAATCATCGGCTCGATGCAATTGATATCGGCATCTTTTCAGCCGACCCAAACCAAATGATTAGAGTTTTTCAACTGGCGGCGCTCAATCCAGAAGTTAGAGGGCTCACCGCCGCAACCAGTCGGGCAATAAGAGCTGCGCGTAATAAAATTGGTAAGAAATTTGTTAAAGCTAAGAAAAATCGTGATGCATTTATAGCGTTTTGGCATATTAAACATCAGACTCCAAGAGCGATGTTCTTAATTAAACGAAGTGGCGTTTTGTCTAACTATCTACCCGAATTTCAACAAATATCCGGGCAAATGCAATACGATATGTTTCATAGTTACACGGTTGATGAGCACACACTTTTCTTATTAAAAAACTTGATTGAATTCTCTAACGATGAAGCCAAGAGTAAATACCCTTTATGTCATCAAATTATGGAAAAGCAAACTCATCCAGAATTAATTTATTTGGCAGGACTATTCCACGATATAGGCAAGGGCCAAGGTGGCGATCACAGTGAAATCGGTGCAGAAATCGCTAGCAATTTCTGTCATCAGCATCAAATGCCTAAGCAGCACTCTGAGATAATTAGTTGGCTAGTGGCCAATCATTTACTGATGAGCTTGGTCGCACAAAAAAGAGACACCTCCGACCCGCAAGTGATCAAAAATTTTGCGAAATTAGTAGGAACACCCCAAAAGCTCGAACTCTTATACGTGTTAACCGTAGCCGACATTAGAGCAACGAGTCGCTCGCTTTGGAATTCTTGGAAAGATTCATTATTAAAAGAATTGGCCGTCTCGACACTTGCGCTACTTGAAAGTGAAGAAACCAAAGATTGGGAACCCTGGGAAGACACAAAACAGGCAGCGCTAAACCTGCTACTCGACCAAGGTTACAGCGAAGAATGGATTGAGCATTACTGGCAACATATCAACAACTCCTATTTTTTAAAAAATCCCGCAAAGACGATTGCATGGCATAGTCAGTGCATTTTAGAGCAAATTGGGGTCGACCCGGATCAAGAAAAATCGACGGTAGTTGCGATTAGAAGGCGTCTCGATGGAGGTGGAAGTGAAATCTTTGTGTATAGTCGAGATGTCGACGACTTATTTGCCAGCTTAACAGCTACCTTGGCCCAACATGGGCTGAATGTACAAGGTGCCAGTATTTATACTGATAATAATGGCTATTGTTACGATAGCTTTTTCACTCTAAACAATACGGGCAAACCGAACATTAGTAAGGTAGAAAAAGAGCGTCTGATTAAATCGATCAAACAAAACATTCGGTCCATTGACTCAAGCAAAATCACCTTTCAAAAACGTATGGCGCGACAGATCAAGCACTTTGAAGTTAATACCGAAATAGTATTTTCTAAGGATGAATATAGTCAATATACTCGCTTAGATATTGTCGCCAAAGATAGGCCCGGACTACTGTCATTATTGGCTCAAGCTTTTAAGAGCTGCAATATTAGACTACATGATGCAAGAATCACCACCTTAGGCGAAAGAGTCGAAGATACTTTTATTATTAGTCATAAAGACA
Source organism: Kangiellaceae bacterium (assembly GCA_965230505.1). GTDB lineage: Bacteria > Pseudomonadota > Gammaproteobacteria > Enterobacterales > Kangiellaceae. The sequence goes on from OZ246006.1 coordinate 471,065, forward strand.
ATTCACCGGTTAATAAGAAATCGGCGAGACAACAACTTATTCAAGCAATAAAAGAGCAACTATCAGAGTAGCTCCAAACAAAGGTTTAAATATGAGTCATTTACAAGAGATTATCGAACAAGCATTTGAACAACGACAAACTATTACACCAGAAAGTGTTAGTAGCGAAGTTAAACAAGCTGTAGAGCAAACTTTAGCCCAGCTCGATAATGGTAGTTTACGAGTAGCACAGCCGAGTGAAAAAGGCTGGCTGGTCAACGAATGGGCTAAAAAGGCGGTATTATTGTCATTTAGAATTCGTGATAATCAAGTGGTTGAAGCCGGCCATACTAACTATTTTGATAAAGTTCCGCTCAAATACACTGGAACCAGCGATGCAGAGTTTAACCAAATGGGAACGCGAGTTGTCCCACAAGCAATTGTTAGAAATGGTTGTTACGTCGCAAGCAACGTGGTTTTAATGCCAAGTTATGTCAACATAGGCGCTTATATTGATCAAGGCACTATGGTTGATACTTGGGCGACCGTGGGATCCTGTGCGCAAATTGGCAAGAATGTACACTTGTCGGGTGGTGTTGGAATCGGTGGTGTTTTAGAGCCACTTCAAGCAAGCCCAACGATCATTGAAGACGACTGCTTTATAGGGGCAAGAAGCGAAATAGTCGAAGGGGTTATAGTAGAAAAAGGCTCAGTCATATCAATGGGTGTTTTCATTGGTCAAAGCACTAAAATATACAACCGCCAGACTGGAGAAGTCAGCTATGGTCGAGTGCCAGCGGGCTCGGTTGTTGTCTCAGGAAGCTTGCCGTCGGCAGATGGAAGCCATAGCTTGTATTGCGCGGTAATCGTAAAACAAGTCGATGAGAAAACTCGAGCCAAGACCTCAATTAATGATTTATTGAGAATGGACTAAGTAAACATACAGCCCCTAAGGAACTAGAAATGACTAATTCAGTAAAGATCTATGGAATAAAAAATTGTGATACGGTTAGAAAGGCACTTAAGTGGCTAGCCGCCAATCAAATTGATACCGAGTTTCACGATTTTAAAAAAGAGCCGCTTGAAGAAAGCCTAATTCTTGAGTGGCTGGAAGAAGTAGGACAAGATAAGCTGATAAACAAACGAGGTACTACCTGGCGTAATTTATCAGCAGAAGACAAAATCCTAGATGGAAAAGGCAAAGTCATCAACTTAGTTCAACAAAACCCAAGCATCGTTAAACGCCCAGTATACTCTACAGGTGTAGGCTGGGATGTTGGCTTTAATGATAAACAGTGGGCAGAGCTGTTTCTTTAGCGGCTCATCCTCGATCACTTTACTGAGACTACCCTATGTCACTCGACACAATCAAAATTGCCTGTGATTTAATCGCCAGAGAATCTGTTACCCCAGAAGATGCAGGTTGCCAGGAATTATTTAAAGAGTTACTAGGAGACAATCGATTTAATTTTGAATCGATGGACTTTGAAGATACTAAAAACCTTTGGGCGATAGAATCCAACAGCACACCATCAAGCGATCCTGTTTTTATTTTTGCGGGTCACACCGATGTCGTTCCAGCGGGCGCCATAGACAAATGGAATACGCCCCCCTTTGAACCAACCATCGTTGACGGTGTTCTTTATGGACGCGGCGCAGCAGATATGAAAGGCTCGCTTGCTTCAATGATTGTGGCTACCGACCGATTTATTAGCGACTACCCTTCCCATAAAGGCAAAATAGGCTTTTTAATTACCAGTGATGAAGAAGGTCCGTTTATTAACGGAACAATTAAAGTGGTGGAAGAACTGCAAAGGCGTCAACAAAAAATAGACTATGCGCTAGTTGGTGAACCATCATCAACCGAACAACTTGGTGATATTATAAAAATCGGCCGACGCGGTTCTCTTACGGGTAAATTAAAAATTCATGGCGTTCAAGGTCATGTCGCTTATCCGCACCTGGCAGAAAATGCCATTCATACAGCCGCCTATTTTTTGGAAGAAGTCACCAAATTAGAATGGGACAAAGGCAATAAAAACTTTCCTCCCACTAGCTTACAAATTACCAATATTCAAGCAGGAGAAGCCAGCAATATCATTCCGGGAGAGATTGATATCGAATTTAATTTTCGTTTCTCGACGGAATTTACCGCGCATCAACTAAAAAAGAAAATGCAATCTTTTGTTGATAAACATTGCGGTAATAGTGAGTTAGAATGGAAGTTAAATGGCGAACCATTTATCACCGAATCGCCGGAGTTGATTCAAGCGACGGCCGAAGCCATTAAAACGGTTAGATCAATAAATACTTCTCCTCAAACAAGTGGTGGAACTTCCGATGGTCGCTTTATTGCCAAAACCGGTGCGCAGGTTGTCGAACTTGGTCCAATCAATAGCAGTATTCATCAAGTGAATGAATTTGTATCGGTTGAGGACTTAAACTCTCTCACCGAAATGTATTACCAGATATTAGTCAACCTGCTGGTCGAGGACTAACCGTGCTTACTTGGCAACAAACTTGTGGGACCGAGGAGTCACATTTGGCTAAAATAATAGCCGGTGACAACCAACCACTGTTAGCCAATATCAATGTCATTCAAGATCTAAATAAACTACTAGACTCTGCCAAACAGCAAGGCCACGAAATATCAATCATTAGCAGTTTTCGTTCATTCGACAGACAGCTTGCCATTTGGAATGATAAATGGATGGGCTATCGACCAGTATACTCGCGTCATGGACGGCCGTTAAACATAACCAACCTGTCAAATATCGAGCGCTACAAAGCGATTGCCTTGTGGAGCGCCCTTCCTGGAATGAGTCGACATCATTGGGGAACAGATTTTGATATTTTTTCCGCGCGAGCCGTTCATCAGGGCTATCAAGTAGAACTCACACCTGAAGAATTCTCTCCAGATGGTATCTGTTGTGAACTCGAAAGTTGGCTGTCTGAAAACCTGCAAGAATTTGGTTTTTTCCGACCATACAAGAATTACAATAAAGGAGTTGCAGAAGAGCCATGGCATATTTCTCACCGATTAACTAGCCATCAAATTTTTGCTCACTTTAATTTTAAAGCCTGTAAAGAACTTCTCGCTTCGAGTGATATCAAAGCGAAAGAGTTTATTCTCGATAAACTCGAGCACTACCAAACTCAATATTTTGAAAACTTTGACTCAGAATAAGTTACACTGAGTCTACTCAACAATTCGTAGGTCATATTATGTGGACTGCAATCATCGTTATATTTATTGTCATGGTCTTTTTAGTGGGTGGATGGATGACTTTGCTAAAAAATAAAGACTTCAAAATACCAGACGATTACGACCCATCTAAATCGGGTTTCGATGACGACGACGATGATTCAAGTTACTAAGCGAAAACAGCTTAATAATTGAAAATTACAAATTTCTTTAAAAAACTCCATTTAAACAAGAGACTTTTACATGTCATCCCAAGAAAACCAATTTAATCAGCTTCAGCTAGAAAGGTTTCCTAAGACTAATGACAAAAATCTACGAGCATGGAATGCAGCCGACGAATATTTGTTGCAGCATATTCAAGACATTGAGCTAAATCCAAATTGCAAGGTTCTAATTATTAATGACCAATTCGGCGCACTTACTTGCTCTCTGTCAGATTTAAACCCCACGGTTTGGACTGACTCCTTTTTATCTAAAACAGCCATTACCAACAATTTAAAACTCAATAATTTATCCGCTAATACAAGTAACTTTATCAATCAAACCAATCAAAAATTAGAGCCATCAAAAAACTACGATCTAGTTATCATTCGAGTACCAAAGCATAATAGTTTACTAGAATTTCAGCTCGCTTCCATTAGCCCTCACATTAACCCTAAAACGCACATTGTTGCAGCCGGAATGAGCAAAGAAATTCATAATTCAACACTCAAACTATTTGAAAAAATAATCGGTTCCACTTCTACATCACTTGCTCGAAAAAAAGCTAGGTTGATTTTTGCTAAAGTCGAACGAGAGCCTAAAATGGATTGCAATGAATTGGTCACTCAATTTCAACTCAAATCTCATAATCTAACGATAAAAGGAATGCCTGGTGTATTTTCTCGTGATGGATTAGACATGGGTGCGCGTGTTTTGTTAGAACATTTACCGACAACACATGTCGGTCAGAAATTGATTGATCTTGGTTGCGGCACTGGAATTTTAGGCACGGCAGTCGCAAGTCAAAACCCAAGTTTAGAAATAGTATTTTGTGATGAGTCTTGGCTAGCGACAGAATCGGCACGACGAACTTTTATTTGTAACAATCCAACTAAAAATGACGACTCATCACAAGCTAATAATAATGCAACATTTTTGACCACTAACTGTTTACAAGGGTTAGAGGATAATCACTTCGACTTTGTTTTATGCAACCCTCCGTTTCATCAACAAAATGTTCAGACCTTATCGATCGCTAATCAAATGTTCAAACAGTCCTCAAAAAAACTAACCGCAACTGGCGAGCTGAGAGTAGTTGCGAATCGCCATTTAAAATACCGACCATTATTAACTAGTTATTTTAATAGCGTAGAAATAGTATCAAAAGATCCTAAGTTTGTTGTTTGGTTAGCTAAGAGTCCAAAAAGCTAAAATTAATCTTGGTGCTCATCCTCAACTCTAACTCCCCAAAGGTCATGAGCGTCAGAATGAATAATCTGAACCCATAACTTGTCTCCAGGTTTCACATTAAATTCATCGGTTAAGTGAACAACACCATCGATTTCTGGCGCATCAGCATAACTTCTAGCAATCGCTCCATCGGGATGAACCTCATCAACTAGCACTAAAAATTCTTGTCCGATTTTTTTCTTTAATTTGTCAGCACTGATGGCTTCTTGAACTTGCATAAATCGTTCTAATCGAGCTTGCTTTGTTGACTCATCGACAGGATCAGGTAGGTCATTTGCAGTCGCGCCATCTACTGGCGAGTATGCAAAGCAACCTACTCGGTCAAGTTGAGCTTCCTTCAAAAATTCTAATAACTCTTCAAACTCTTGCTCCGTTTCCCCTGGAAAGCCAACAATAAATGTCGAACGGATCACTAACTCTGGGCAAACCTCTCGCCATGCTTTAATTCGCTCTAAGGTTTTGTCAATATTTCCAGGACGCTTCATCAATTTAAGAATTCTAGGACTCGCGTGCTGAAAAGGAATATCGAGGTAAGGCAAAAGTTTACCTTCCGCCATCAACGGAATAAGCTTATCAACACTTGGATAGGGATAAACATAATGTAACCTGACCCATACGCCTAATTTAGAAAGCTGTTCGCACATTTCTAGCAATCTAGTTTTCACCGGCATGCCCTCCCAAAAACCTGTTCGATATTTGGTATCAACACCAAACGCCGAAGTATCTTGAGAAATTACCAACAATTCTTTTACGCCTGCATTAACCAGACGCTTAGCTTCGCTCAAAATATCCCCAATCGGTCGGGAATCTAAATCACCTCTCATAGAAGGAATGATGCAAAACGTACATCGATGATTACAACCTTCAGAGATCTTCAAATAAGCGAAATGTTTGGGCGTTAATTTAATCCCATGATCAGGGACCAAACTAATAAAAGGATTATGCTTGGGTTTTGGCAGATGTTGATGAACCTGCTGCAAGACTTCGTCATAGGCATGTGGACCGGTAACCCCTAAAACATTGGGGTGAATTTCACGAATTTCATCATCTTTAGCCCCCAAACACCCTGTTACCAGCACTTTACCGTTTTCAGCTAACGCCTCACCAATGGTATCTATAGATTCCTGCACGGCACTGTCAATAAAGCCACAGGTATTGACGATAACTAAGTTAGCATCATCATAAGTTGGCACCACATCGTAGCCTTCTGTTTTGAGCTGCGTCAAAATTCTTTCAGAGTCCACTAAGTTCTTTGGACATCCCAATGAGACAAAGCCAATTTTGGCATTATTACCATTTTCTTTGGAAGGTGAGGCTTTATTAACCACAGAATTCATATATTTAACCTGACGAGATTGAGTTTCGCGCGCAATTCTATCACTTTTCGTACATGATGTTTAATTAGATTCCTTCGTTTGAGCCTTTACTTACAAGGGGTTGAATAAGATTTCTTTAATTTAATGTTATAACTTCAATTTTTATAAGATTAAGAGGATTAAACTTGGAATAGCCCGAGTTAAAGTTCGTCTATGGTTACAACTTTTTACCTTTGAGGTTTGCAACCATTGATCGGCAGTTGTTAATATTTAGAGGTTAGCCATCACTAGTTTAATCGAGGAACAATGGTATGCAATTGTTTAGAACAATAAGTCTAGTAATAATACTAGCAATACTCTCACAACCGGTTTTTGCTGACGTCAGTAAAATTCCGGTTAAAGACTTTTTCAAAGATCCTGACTTCTCAGGCCTTCAAATATCACCTAATGGTAAATACCTAGCCGTTTTATCGCCAATCGGCGAACGCCGTAACATCGTTGTTATGGATGTAGACGGATTAAAAAATGTCAGAGCCGTTACCGCTTTAAAAGATCAAGGTGTTGCTGGTTTCTTTTGGGCGAATAACAACGATATAGTTTTCACGATGGATGCTGATGGAAACGAAGCTTTTAGCTTATTTGTAGTCAACACCCAAGGCAAAGCTAAGATAAAAGAGCTTGTTGGTTCATCTGTTGGCTCATCCGGTATAAGAACTGCTTCTGTTATTAATCAACTTGTTAATGACCCTGACCACATACTGGTGCAATTCAATGGTCGACGAGTAAAAGCGCCTGATCTTTATAAGGTACCTTTGGATAGCCGCTGGAGTCATAAACGAAAGAAAAATTCCAAAATGAAAATGGTTGCTAAGAACCCTGGTGATGTTCAAGGATGGATCGTTGATCATGACGGCGATGTTCGAGGAGCTTATTCTATCAATGGCCTAAAAGGTAAATTCCATTATAAAGGTAAAGGCGAAAAAGACTTCCGTGTATTACAAGAGTTTAATGTACTTGATGAAGGTATGTCTCCACTGGGCTTCGATTTCGATAATAAGCTTATGTATGTCAGTTCAAACTTGGGTAAAGATCGTGCTGCACTGTATACCTTTGACCCTGAAAAAAATGAACTGGGTGATTTAATTTTTGAACACGATACAGTTGATATTTCAGGTCCAATCTTGTCACGTAAGCAAAAGAAATTATTAGGCGTTAGTTATTTTGATGACTACCCCGAAACGGTTTATTTTGATGAAGCGACTGAGAAACAATTAAAAATGCTTTCTGATGCATTTCCCGGTAAGCGTGTGAACATCTCAAGTCAAAGTAAAGACGAGATGCTGCAGATTTTATATGTGTACAATGATACTGATCCTGGTAACTATTACATGTATGACAAAAATACAGGGAAGGTGAGATTTCTATTATCGGTTAATAAAGAAATCAAACCTGAGCAAATGTCTCCTATGAAACCTATCAAGTTTACCAGTCGAGATGGTATGACTATTCGTGGTTACTTAACCATACCTAAAGATTCAGAAGGTAAAAACCTTCCACTAATCATCAATCCACATGGTGGACCATTTGGCGTGAGGGACCGTTGGGGTTACAACCCAGAGCATCAGTTCTTTGCCAGCAGAGGCTATGCCACTGTACAAGTCAATTACCGCGGTTCAGGTGGCTATGGTCGAAGCTTTGAGCAAGCCGGATACGGTGGTAAATGGGGCGCTGAAATGCAAAATGATTTAACTGACGCTGTTAAATATGGGTATCCGGATTAAGTGGTTGACGTTCTCTTCTGATCCACCAAAACCTTATTCTTCCCAGAAGGTTGATAGATCGACGCCGTAGTTCTTCTCGACCGGGGGTAGGCTCTTGCTGTAGGTCATGGTGGCCCTGCCCAGAAAAGGGGATTCCTTGGTCTGCGGCGGCTTCTTTTTGTGCTTGGTTGTGTAGAGCATCCGAGCGCGCATCACCTCGAACGAATAGCCCCGGCCATCGCGGTTCTTGTCCTTGGCCAGTCGGTTGATCGACTCCGTGAAGGCGTTGGTGATCGGGATGTCGGTCTCGAAGTAGGTCAGCATCTCCTCGCGCCAGTTGCTGACAGCCTTGACGAGATCCTTCCAGACCTCCTTCTGCCCCCGCGGGATGTCGTCAATCCATTGAGCCAGCGCCTTCTCGGCATCACGCCGGTTGGTGCAGTCCCAGATGTGGAAGAACCGCTCCTTGTGCTCGTGTGCCGCCAGGAGCTGAGGGAAGGCCCCGGTCCATGTCTCCATGATGAGCCGTTCGCGGTCTGAGATGTCGTGAGCGCGTTTCAGCAGGATCTTGCGGTCACCCTTGAGGGTTCGGCGCTGATTGGTCGTCAGCTCCTTCCTGAGGCCCTTGCGGATGCTGTCCATGGCTTCGTTGGCCATGCGCACGACGTGGAACTTATCGACCACGATACGGGCCTGTGGCAGCGCCGCCTGGACCGCCGCCCGGTAGGGCTTCCACATGTCCATGCTGACGATCTCCACCTTGTGGCGGTCGGTCAGGTTCATGAGGCGCCTGGTCACCGCATCCTGTTGGCGACCAGGGAGCAGGTCCAGCAGGGTGCGCTCCTCCAGGTTAGTCAGGATGCAGCGATAACGGCGGTTCAGGTACAGCTCGTCGATGCCCAGGCAGTGCGGCGTCTCGAAGCGGTGCCAGGCCGCCAGGAACTCGGCCTTCTTCTTGAAGATCTCGCGGACGGTCTTCTCGTCGAGGCCCGTGGTATCGGCCACGTAGGCGTAGGGGTGGTTGAAGGCTTCCTTCTCGACATGAGTGTGAAGCCGGCGAGTCATGCGGTAACCGTCCACGATCTCGGGCAGGCGAGGCCGGAAGGTCTTGTCGCAGGCACGGCAGATATAGCGGCGGCGGATCACCCACAGGGTGACCCGCTTACCGTGCATCGGCAGGTCGCGGTAGGCGCTCTGCTTCTTGCCGAACCGGACGAACTCGCCCTCAACTCCGCACTCCTCGCAGGCGACGGGGGCGGGAGCTTCTAGCTGGAAGTGGAAATCGTGCTCCTCTTCCTTGGAGTCCAGGAGGTGGTACTCCGGTAGGTGAAGGATGTTGTTGGGCAGGCTGGTCACGCAGCCCTCGCCTATAAAGCTGAATTTATTCGCGAGGAGCTGATGCCAGCCTCACTTTTTTAATGATCAGACCGTAACTACAATCTTTCCGATCTGTTGATTGGCTTCCAGAAACCTATGGGCGTCTTGAATGTCGTCTAGCGCAAAGGTTTTTGCTATGAGTGGTCGGAGACCTCCAGATTCCAAACCCTCTAGAATAAATGCTTTGGCTCGCGCGAGAGCTTCAGGGTCAGAAACGATTTCTGCGTAAAGGTAACCCTTGAGAGTCAGGCTCTTCCCCAGAACAGTAAATAGTGGGTACGGGGTTGGCTCTGTGCTCAGTGCGCCATATTGCAGAAGAATACCGCCTGGGGCCATGCTCTGTGTCAGCGGCTCGAAAGATGGGCCTCCAACAGGATCGAACACTACGCGGGCGCCTTGACCGTTAGTCAACGCCATGACTCGCTCAACGATATCTTCTTCATCGCTAACGATGACGTGAGCGGCTCCAGCATCCAGAAGCGCTTGTTTCTTTGCACGAGTACGCGTAATCGCTATTGGCGTAGCGCCAACCATGCGAGCAACCTGGAAGGCAGCCAAGCCGACACTGCTGGATGCGGCGGTCACGAGAACAAAATCGTCTTCCCGCAGATTCGCCTGCTCAATAAGGGCGCCCCAAGCCGTAACGTACTGCATCCAAGATGCAGCTGCCTCTTCAAAGGACAGGTTCGCTGGGTTCTTAACCACAAGGTGGGCCGGCACATTGGCCAATTCTCCGTATGTACCCCAACGGGCAATATCCAGTGGGGGAATCAGGGCGACGGAATCTCCCACTTTAATATCCGTTACCTCGCTACCAACAGCCGTTACAAGGCCGGCGGCCTCGTAGCCAAGGCGACTAGGGAAGTCCGCCTCTTGCAGGTAAGCATGATTACGAAACATCACTTCGGCACGGTTCAAGCCAATGGCTTTAACGCCAATTTGTACCTCGTCTGCTGCCGGTGCATTTACATCCAATTCTTCCAACTTTAGGACGCTAGCGTCACCGTATTCATGGATTCTTACAATTTTAGCCATAGTGGTTACCTCTATATGTCGTTAGGGCCTAGTAATGAGGGTATATTGGATGCCGTGATGAGAATGTTTCTCATATCCTCACCTCCAATTCGGCATGCCCTCAAGGCGTAACTGATAATTTAGGGGTTGTGAGCCTATGGATAAAGACCTATATTGGCTCAAGATTAGAAACATAAGGTTTGTAATGGGTCGTTTATCTCAGATGACTATTTTCGTCAAAGCAGTGGAGCTAGGATCGTTCAGTGCCGCTGCTGATGACCTCAATATGTCCCCTCAACTGGTTGGCAAGCAGGTAAAAATGCTTGAGCAGCACCTGGGAGTCTCTCTGCTGAATAGAACGACACGTCGGCAGAGCCTGACTGACTTCGGCCGGACATTTTACCAGCGCGCGAAGATGATCCTGGCAGACGTGCATGCTGCAGAGAGTTTAGCGGCTGAGGCTCGTGGCGTACCCAGCGGTCGCTTGCGCATTAACGCTCCCGTCACCTTTGGCATGCACGCCCTGTCCCCACGACTTCTTGAGTACATGGTCAAGTACCCCCAGGTGTCACTGGACCTGACGTTATCGAACGAACTGGTCGATGTGGTTGATGACGGTTACGATGCCGTATTTCGGATCGGTGCACTGCAAGACAGCGGCCTAAAGGCAATTCCGCTCTTACCCTATCAGCTGGTTTTGTGTGCCGCTCCGTCCTATCTGGAGCGGAGGCTACCCATCAAAACACCATGGGATCTCCAGCAACATGAATGCCTTGGCTTTGGTTACTCCGATGGTCGTTCGAACTGGTGCTTTGAGGGTCCTGAAGGACGAATAGATGTACCAATTACAAGCAGACTGACTATTAATCAGGGTGATCCGCTTCTCGCGGCCGCCGTAGCTGGGGTGGGTGTAATTCTGCAGCCATTAGAATTGGTCGGGGATGCGCTACGAAATGGGACTCTTGTACGACTACTTAGTCAATATGAGGTACCTGCGACACCTATGCATATTTTATACACTCCAGACTGCCGGATGACTCCTAAACTACGCAGCTTCCTGGATTTCTCCATAGCGACATTTGGAAATAGAAGTAAATGATACTGATCTGCATTGATTTTTCTTGGGCTGGCCGGCGTTAATCCAACTTTCAGAATCCTGATCTGGTCGGCAGCAGCCTTTAAAGGCGCTGTATCCGGGCTAGGAAAAAAGTAGGGCATTATTGCCAGCTTTCCTTGTAAGGACTGAGCCAGTCAATCTTCTCATAGCGATACAAAAAGATCCTGACAACTAGTTAACCCAGAACATGGCGGGGCCAGCGCCGCAAATGGGAAATATCAACCAATTGTTCCGGATACCCTTAAATATTTGATAAAAGAAGGCATCGCTGATCCAGAGAAAGTTTGTATTTATGGGGCTAGTTACGGTGGTTATGCCACAATGGCCGGATTAACATTTACCCCCGAGCTCTACAAGTGCGGAATCAATTATGTGGGTGTAACTGATGTTGGCTTATTATTTGAGTCGATGCCAAAATATTGGGAACCTCAAAAAGAAGTAATGAAGGTTCAAATTGGCGACCCAGAAGACAAAGAGCTGATGAACCGAATGTCACCGCTCGCTCATGTTGATAAAATCAAAGCCCCTCTGATGATTGTTCATGGAGCACAGGATCCTCGAGTTGTTAAGAAGCATGCATACGACTTAAGAGATGAGTTAGAAGACAGAGGGATCACTCTTTCCGATGACGAATGGATCATGAAAACTAACGAAGGTCACGGTTTCAGAAAAGAAGAAAACCGTATTGAGCTTTATAAGAAAATGGAAAAGTTCCTAGCAAAGCACCTTAACTAATGTTTAGTTAAAACTAGTTCACGCAATGTGATGAAAGCCAGAGCCTAAAGCTCTGGCTTTTTACTAACTTTGACTAACCGATGGTATTGCGAAAATATTGAATATTATTGCGTTAATATTTCAAATTATATCCAGCCGAGTCATTAGAAACTAGTTGTTACACTTGACTCAGGAATGACACACCCCTAAGAGAGCATTCCCCCCTCAACCGGTTCAGAATTACAGCACTCTCTTTCTGGATCAGTTCAAATGAATTTAACCCGAAGCTCACTAAAAAACCCTGCCGCCGTTTTGGTGGTTGCGTTATTAATACTTATATTTGGTTTATTAAGTGTCATTAAATTACCGATTCAACTGACACCAGACATCCAACAGCCACAAATCAACATATCAACAGGCTGGCGCTCAGCAGCCCCAGAAGAAATTGAGTCGGTCATTATTGAGCCATTAGAAAACGTGGTGAAGAATACTCAAGGGGTCATTGACGTTTCCACAAACATCAATCAAGGATTTGGAAATATCAGCCTGACATTTGATGTTGGCGCCGACATGCAGCAAGCAATGTTGGATGTTTTAAATAGGCTTAATCAAGCTCCTCTTCTTCCATTAGATGCATCCGAACCGGTGGTATCTTCAGCTGGAAATGGACCACAGGCTCCTAATGCCGCATCCCTCCTGATAAGACCCCTCGATGGAGTCAATATTGATGATATTACCGTCTTTCAGAAACTAATAGATGATGTTGTTGAGCCACGCTTTACTCGAATTCCAGGTGTTGGCCGAGTTAATCTAAACAGCCAAAGGCCTCGTGAACTTCGTATTGAATTTGACCCATATAAAGTTGCAGCCTATGGGCTACAACTTGGACAAATTAGCAACACTATTTCACAGTCAAACAATGTTTCTGGCGGCTTTGCAGAAGTAGGAAGAAGAAATTATACCGTCAGGTTTTCTGGACAATATAATGTTAATAATTTAGCTGAGATGATTATTGGCTATAACAACAACCGGCCAATCCAGCTCAAAGATGTGGCGAGTGTCACCGATACCCTACAAGATAGATTTGGATTTACACTTAGGAATGGAAAACCTGGTTATTACATCACTATTCAACGAGCGAGTAACAGCAACACGGTAGAGGTTTTGGATGAAATTAATCAAGCCATCAAAGAGCTCAATCAAGGCCCACTTGAAGAAGTAGGTTTAGCAATCGACCTCAGTTTTGATGCCTCCGTCCATATTCGAAATGCGCTAAACTTAGTTAAAGGCAATTTAGGACTCGGTGTATTTCTAGCACTAGCAATTTTATGGCTGTTTTTGCGAGGTTTGAAACCAACCTTAATTATTGCTTTAACCATTCCGATTTCCCTGGCCGTCGCATTTCTCACATTAAGTTGGTTTGGACGTAGTCTCAATGTAATTTCACTTGCTGGGCTCGCATTTTCTGTTGGGCTTGTATTAGATGCCGCGATCATCGTTCAAGAAAATATTGTCAGGTTACAAAGTGAAGGACTTTCCAACCGAAAAGCTGTTCAAAAAGGCGCACTCCAAGTTAGCGGTGCTTTATTCGCATCAACCGCCACTAGTGTTGCGATTTTCTTACCAATACTTTCTATGCAAGGCATAGAAGGTCAGCTGTTTTCAGACCTAGCATTAACCCTTTCAATCGCGGTGATTGCATCCCTAGTAACAGCGATAACGGTGATGCCAGTCATTAGCTTTTACTTACTAAAACAAGTTAAAACCAAAGACCCTTATATTCGCTATTGGACCCGCCTCTCCAGTTTGGCAATTCATCTCACCAATACCAATCTAAAGCGCTGGGCTTGGATTGTTGGATTGCTGGGAGGTTCTATCATCGCCACAATCGGTTTAATACCTAGAACCGATTTTATGCCTCGAGCTCCTATCGACGGATTCTTTTTTAATCTCGCAAGTCCTGCCGGTGGAAACCTATCATTTTTGGAAGAAGAACTAGCCAGCAGAGTCAAACAAAGGCTTGCGCCCTATTACTCAGGTGAAAAAACACCAAAAATAAAAAGTTATAATTTCTACGCTTTTGGTGGCGGAAATAGCGGCGGTTTTATTTATGCTGACGACCCGCAACGTGTGGAAGAGCTAATGAATATTGTTAGGACTCAAGTTTTGCACGATCTACCTGATACACAGGTCTTTTTATTTCGCGGTTCGATGATCAATGTTGGTGGCGGAAATGGCCGCTCTATAAGGCTTGATTTACAAGGTCCCAATATTAATTCACTTATGGCCTCTGCGGCAAAAGGTATACAGAGTATTCAACAAACCATGCCAACGAGCACTGCGCAACCATTTCCTGGTTTGCAATTAGCCGAACCAGAGCTAGAACTGATCCCAAATGACCGGCGAATTACTCAAGCCGGATTGGATAGACGAAGTTTATCCAACAGCATAAGAGCCTTTACCAGTGGACTCTTTGTTGGCGAGTATTTCAATGGCAACGACCGTTTGGATGTAATATTAAAAGGCAAGAAATGGCATTCTCCGGACGAGCTTGCAAACCTTCCCATATATACTCCACTAGCAGGTATACAAACGGTTGGTGAACTCACCGAAATAAAACGAACAGTCGGCCCAACTCGTCTACTAAGAGTTAATGGGAAGCGAACAGTCAGTATCAATATTTTTCCGCCAAACAATATGAGCCTGCAAGAAGCAATGGACTTAATTAATCAAACGGTCATTCCAGATATAAGTAAAACACTTCCCGCAGACGCAAGTATTCAATTAAGTGGAAATGCCAATCGAATGACCGATGCCATAGCTGACATGGCCACAAATTTCTTATTGGCGATCATGATTTTATTGCTGTTGATGACGGCGCTTTTTAAATCGTTCAAAGATAGTTTAATCGTCTTGCTGGTAATGCCTTTAGCTATTGCCGGAGGTGTTATTTCGTTGAGCATTTTAAATCTATTTACCTTCCAGTCATTAGATTTACTAACCATGATTGGTTTCATTATTCTGCTTGGATTAGTGGTCAATAATGCCATTTTATTGGTCGACCAAACTCGCAAAGCCGAAGCTTTAGGTTTAACCAGAACTGACGCTGTAAAACAAGCGGTCAGAATACGCGCACGTCCAGTCTACATGAGTACCTTAACAAGCTTATTCGGCATGTTACCACTGATGTTAATTCCTGGAGTCGGTTCCGAAATATACCGAGGGCTTGCCACGGTTATCGTCGGTGGTATGGCTATCAGCGCTATATTCACCTTAATATTGATGCCGTCTTTATTGCAACTTCAATATAGCAGACTCGATAAGTTTCAAATTAAAAATTCCAAAACAACTTTAGCAAGTTCCAATTTATAATTGGATATATCAATGAGAATGAATATGAACATCATCAAATCCCCAAAAGACTCCCTCATTTTATTCAATATTGCTGCAAGCTTATTTTTTTCTAGCATGAGCCTTACAGCCGCTGAATCAAGTTCACCTCCTCCTAGCCCAGTAAAAGTAGAAGCGGTAGAACAGTTAGAGCATTCACCAACGGTCAAAATGATGGGTACTGTCTATAGTCAGAACCAAGTGGAACTTACGGCTGGTGTCAATGGACGTTTAGAATGGGTGATTGAGCCCGGCAGCTACATACGTCGAGGCGAGCGTGTGGCTCAAATAGAGTTATTACCTATACAACTGCGCTATTCGGAAAGGCAAGCGCAATATAATCGAGCAAAAATTAACTTAGAGTTTTTGATCAAAGAACTGACTAGGCAAAAAGAATTAAAACAAAAAAACAATACTTCTCAATTTCAGTTAGAACAAACCGAGTCCCAAGTTGCATTAGCCAAGGCGGATTTAGAAATTGCAGAGCTACAACTTAAGCAAGCTAAACAAGAGCTGGAAAAAGCCACAATAACTTCGCCCTTTGAAGGGGTAATAACCCAACGCTACCGGCGAGCAGGATTTGACGTTGGCCCGAGTGAAATACTAGTTCAACTACTGGATACTCGTAACCTCGAAGTTAGAGTCGATTTGCCAATAAAATACTTAGCTTTTACTAAACCGGGCACGCTGGTTAAAATAAGCTTGCTAGATCACGAAAGAAATTTAACAACGATGGATGCAAAAGCATCAACAATTATCCCTGCGGCCGATCAGCTTTCACAAACTTTTGAGATGCGCATTCGTATTCCTGAAGCGGCCAACAAAACAATCTCTACAGGACAATTGATTGATGTCGAAGTCCCGATTCAATCCCAGCGAATGCGCCTTGCGGTGCATAGAGATGCTTTGTTATTGAGAGGCGATGGTACTTATATTGTCAAAATAGACGAAAATAATATTGCCCACAAATTGAAAGTAGAAGTAGGCTCAGGCAAGAATGATTGGGTGATGATATCCGGCGATATCAAGGCAGGCGACAGAGTTGCGGTTCGCGGGGCAGAACGACTCAATCAAGGACAACAAGTTTTGATTCAGAACATCGATACCTAGCATTCTAGTGTCTAAGATTCTGACAGTTGGAATTTCAGCATTTATTACTTGCAAGTTAAGGATGATTTAACCCCGCTTGAATGGCAATAATTGAGACTTTTTCAGATATTTTTCGATTAATAGTTTGAGCAAAGCCAACAGCTCTCCATTTGGCCGGTTGTTTTTCGCAAGCTCAGACTATTTCACTATTTTCACTATTTTCCAGTAGAAGCAACTTTTTGTACTGGTTAAAGAACCATATCGATTAGTTGCATCAGATATCTCTACTCTGTCTCTCTTTTGCCATCCTTCACCCACTAACTTCTACTACAAACCAAAAAGACCCATTTGAATTCCCCCTGCCCCATGTTATTTACTGATGTATCGCTAAGCGGTTAGCTGTCAATTTAACTGGCAGGTGATGTAATAATGATGAAGTCGTGATGAGTCAATGAGGGCGCTAGATTGCGGCTCTCAAAATGCTATTCTGACAACTCAATTTTGAATTATCGCTAGGCTCATAATATGCTCACACTGGCCCACAAGTTCGAAGAACTCTTGATAACTATTCCGCCCGTTCGCGCTAAAGTTACCCATGCCTTAGTCTCTTTTGGCCTAATAATTATTATTGCCAGCAGCTTATTAAGTTGCAGTTCTCAGTCTACTCAGCAACAAGACTCTCAATACAGCGACCCACTAGAGCCATTACCGGCAGAGGGTCTTAATATTTTATTTATTGGAAACAGTCTGACCTATTCAAATGATTTACCCGGAATGCTAGAACGAATGTTGTTGCTGGTGGATTTTAAGGTCGGGCATTTTGAATCTAGAACCCTACCTAACTTTGGATTACCCGACCATTGGGCGAATCAAGATACTCGAGAACAAATGCGCCGAGAGGGTTGGCACCTTGCAGTCCTGCAACAAGGCCCATCCGCGACTGAGGGTAGACCCTATTTACTCGACTTTACTCCCATGTTCGCTGATGAATTAGCTAAAGTGGACGCCAAAACTGCACTCTATATGGTTTGGCCAGCGCGACAACGCTTCTTTGATTTCGCAGGTGTCTCAGATTCTTATCAAACTGCCGCACGGTCGATAGAAGGCGTATTGTTTCCCGCTGGAGAAGCCTGGCTTGAAGCATGGCGACACGATCCGAACATTGGCCTTTATAGTGAAGACCGTTTTCACCCATCTGTGATTGGAACCTACTTGGCCGCGTTAACCATGTTTGAGCAAATTACAAACCTGCCATTAGATCAATTACCAGACTATATTCCCGCAACCAATGGCGATATTGCTCTTGAGCCAGAATTAGCGGAAATTCTACGACTCGCTGCATCAGAAGCAAATCGTAACTTTGCGCAACAACCACCATTATTGATTAACTCGGTACGATAATGTAAACATATAACACCGATAAATAGCCGTCATTAGCGATGCAATTGAAAGCAAATGCAAAACAACGTTGTTAACGATTAATATTGAGAAAAATACTATGAAAATTACCTACTTGTTGAGTTTTATAATTATATGCTTTAGTTCAGCTAGTGACGCAGCTTTTAAAACAGAAACGTTAGTGCTTGATAATGTAAGGCTAAATGTTACTCATTGGTTAGCAGCCGACTTAAAACAAACCTCGAACCAAGACACGACTGACAAAGAAACTGTCATACTTTTATCAGGACCAACTGACAATTGGAATTCCGACTCTGCATGGTTTGCACGACTGGCTCCCAAATTAGCCCAACAATATGACGTCATATCAATTGATCGCGCCGGACAGATTTTTGCCGATGACAATTCTGAGCTGGGATATTCCAATTTTGGCAAGCATCTCCTCGACGCGTTGTTAGAGTTAAACTTGAAACGTGTTAAATTTATCTCCTTCGCTTCCTCCAACATCAGTTTATTAAAAATGGCTAAAATGAATTCATCTTTGTCAGAAAGCTCGCAATTGGAAATAAGCAAAATAATACTGATCGATCCAGACGTGCTATTGCCATTTTCAATCAGTCGCTATTCTAATGATGCAAAGCCGTTTAAAGCAAACCTTGCCGCCTACAAGAAATACATATTACAGGGTAAATATGACCAGCGAGCGTTGCAAAAAAACCAGACTGAGTTAAAACATTTAAAGACTCTTTCCGGCAATGATCCAGATACTAACTGGTCTTATGTTGATCTGATTTTTAGAAAACGACTAGAAACCAAAAACATTACTAATTTATTTGAGGAAATCGCAATGTATGAGCAAGACTTAAAGTCAGTACAGGCCCTCGAGTTTTCGAGCAATATTCCTTTAATTATTTTTGATACTGACTTTGAACAAAACTACATTAACAATGCTAAAACAGAAGCGGAAAAGCTTGGCCTAACGCGCTGGAAGAATGAGGCTAAAAAATACTATCAATCACTTGCAACTAATTCAAAATCCGGAAAATATATCGAACTCGCAACCACTGAGCATTTGTTACCTTTTTCACAGCCTGACATTATTATTCAATCACTTTAGCTGTATAAAATTAAAAGCGAACTCCGTCATTCTTTAGTAAGCAGTTCAATACTACCTTCATTTCGTGTCACCTTTGTAACAATTAGGTCATTAGACGAGACGCTAAAGTAACGTTGATGACTTCGGTCAAATGGAAACCATAGTTTACTGGTTTGATTACTTAACTCTAATTGCATAATTCCAAACTGTTTCTCATTACTAACTGTGTCTATGACAGAACCAAAATAATAAATATTATTTTCATTCAACTGCCAACTTAACCAGTTGGTCCCACTGAAATCAGATAATAATAATTTGGCCTTAGAAAAATGATTACTTGCCGGGTCATAGTCCAACTTCCATAAACCATCTTGATGAATTCGACTGACATAAAGATTATTATTTTTGTCTTGTTTAGCACTATACCCGCCGAACTCTGTTACTTGCCGATGACTTTGATTAATTTGGTCAAACTGCCAGATTTGCCATTCGCCAGATTTTTCTGATGAGTAAAAAATGGAAGTTCCGTCAAAACTCCAGTCTGCATTAGCCACTAAATGTTGGCGATCGATAACTCGGTTAATCTTTCCGTTTTCCACTTCGATACTAAATATTTCTTCGTCATATTGAAATAAGATCTGCTTATCATCTGGCGACCAACTTAACGGAGACAAAGTCAAAGAAGCTGGAGAATCTGACAGCTGTTTAACTGTCCCCTGACCATTCGCCAGCCATATTTGATAACTACCAGAACGATTACTTAAAAATGCAATCTGGTTTTGATCATTAGAATACGAAGGAACCGCTTCAATGGCCGAAGACTCGCCAATCAATTCTAATGGTTCGGTGCTAATATCAGATTCACTACGTTGATATCTTGCAAGGTTTATATCTCTTTCTGATACCGTAAATGCAATGAGTTCGAGTTTCTTATCTGCTGTAAGACCGCCAGAATTTTTTCCGATCGCATAAAAGAATTTTTCTTGGTTATTATTATAATCATAAAGATACAAGTTATTATTTTTTAGGATTAATAACTGTTCATCCGTAGACCATGTTAACGCACTGATAACTGAGTTTAGCATTTGCGTAGCGATAAACTCTTTGTTACGAGTGTTATAGATTTTGAGTTGGCCTTGATTAGTTCCAAGATATCTTACTATCGCCAAATATTTTCCGGACAAACTGCCACTAATATAATAATCTCCTCTTAGATTTCCTGACTGAGGTGGCAATGTAACTTGTTCGGTTCTTTTCGATTCTAAGGAATAACTTTGAACAAAATAAGGCCGGTCATAAGACGGTCTATTGGTTAAAAATATTTTATTGCCTAAATCATTCCAAGCTAATCGAATAGCAGCCCTCTCCGAACACTCAAATAGTTCTGTATTTGACTCTGGCTTAAAACCATGGCTATTTTTTGTGAAGTCTAATTTCAACAATCTGACAGAGCAGCGCCTATCATGAGTCGACTTCCAACTACTGTAAATTATCGATTTAGAATCAGGACTCCATGCTAAATCAATTAGATACAAAGGCTCGTCTGTGAGCTTTACTTTTTGTTCTGAATTGAGGCTGATTGCAAAAAGATGCTCATTACCGGTGATTGGATTTGTCTCGGCATACGCAAGCCATTCGCCACTAGGAGCTATTTTAGGTAACTTTTCTAGTCCCGGTGAAAGTGTCAAACTAGCTTGGGAAAAGTGACCGACGTTTTCTGACTGATTAATTTGTTGGTAAAAATAACGTGCAAAAATCGCTAAGCTAAAGGCTAAAAATAAAATAACTTTTAGGCTGTTTTTGTCAGGTAATTTAATAAAAGGTGCCGTTGTACGGCACTTTTTTACCGCTTCGGTATCAATTTTATTATCTGATTCATTGACATTGGAGTCCACCTGATACTCTAACTGCAAACGATAACCCACTCTTGGTATTGTTTCTATCGTTGGGCAAGGCGTTTTGGATTGACTAATTAGCTTTCGAACTTGAGATATTGAGCGGTTTATCGCATTATCACTAACCACCTGGCCTTTCCAAACCACATCTATCAGCTGTTGACGAGTAACGACTTGATTTCTATGTTGGTATAAAAAATATAAGACTTCAACCAATTTGGGTTCAATTTGTTGTGAATTACCATCAGAAATCAGTTGGTTGGTTTGAATATCCAGTAGCAAAGTACCTATTTTGATCGGGCTTTCCACAGTCAAATTCCAAACGATTATTGTTTAATAGGTAATGGCTGCAAAAGCGCACTCATACCCTGATTCAATTGCCGTTGACTTTCCAAATAAACTGATTTTTTCTTAGTGGCTGCAATCCTAAATACTGCTTTTTTACTCGACATATCAACCACATTAATCATTAGGGTGGTATACTCTTTATCGTCGTTGCTCATATAATTAAAACGCTCTGGTTTTCCAGAAATAGATTCTAGTTTCAAACTTTCTGAGCGTTTAATCCCCAGAGCATACTGCACTTCTAAATCACCGTCATGATCAACCAGCCGTAGTCCTTTATTATCTAAAGCCATCATCAATGCCATATTAACTTTTTGAGTGGTTGCCTCAGTGTTAGATTTTGCTTTTAATGGTTTAATCGAATAAGTATTATAATGCTCAAAATTAGCATTTTTATCGATGGTAAATTCCGCAGCATTTTCTCCTTTCTTTTCATTGGAATCCTCTTTATTTCCATCTTTCTCGAGTCTAAATTTAAGTGCTAAGTTATTCTTAGAATCGGCTTTGTTTAATCCTTCATCTAATGAGATTTTTCCGGCCTTAATAAGTTTATATAAACACTGGTCGAAAGTTTGATTGACCTTATCTTCTGCCCTTTCCATCGCTTCTCGAATCTCTTCAATTTTGCCAAACTCAATCAGTTCTTTGACATAAGGAGTCACTTGCATCATTTCAACCGCTGCCACTCGTCTACTTTCAATACCAATACACAGTCGCTGCGCGACAACGGCTCTTAAGTTAAGAGCAAGGTCTTGTAGAATCTGTTGTTTAGCTTCCTCAGGAAAAAAGTTGAATATTCGTTCTAGTGCTTGGTTCGCGTTGCTAGCGTGAAGCGTCGCTAGACATAAATGCCCTGTTTCTGCATAAGTCAGCGCTTGTTTCATGGTTGCTCTGTCTCTGATCTCACCGATTAGTATTACGTCAGGAGCTTCCCGCATCGCGTTTTTTAGGGCTATTTCGAAAGAATCCGTATCCACCCCAACTTCGCGCTGGTTGACTAAACTTTTCTTATTCTTGTGAGTAAATTCGATTGGATCTTCTATTGTTAAAATATGGCCTGCTTGATGAGTGTTACGATAATCTATCATAGAGGCCAAGGTAGTCGACTTACCTGTGCCAGTTGAGCCAACGAGCAGAATCAACCCTCTTTCTAACATGATTAGATCTTTTAGCGCTGGCGGTAAACCAAGGTCTTCAATGGAAGGAATGATCTTTTTAATGTATCTAACTACCATGGCGGGCTCACCACTTTGCTGGAATACATTGATTCTAAATCGCCCTAAAGATTCTATCTTGAGTGATTTGTTAAGCTCTTTTTCGACTGCAAAAGTTGCTATTTCTGACTCTTCTAGTATCGAAAAAATCAAATCGTGGTTTGTTCGTTCATCTAATTTCTCGTCCCTAACGGGTCGCATTTTACCTTCAACCTTGATTAGTGGCTCACAATCCACACTAATAAATAAATCAGAGGCTTGTTGTACTACCATCGCGGCGAGCAATTCAATTAGATCCATAGGCTTATACTTTTTATTTCCAACCGTATGTCGATATTACTACAAATTGTAGACAAACCTCATTAAATTCTTGCATTTTCAATAGGATAACCAAATTCTAGCGCTCTTGAGGAATCACACTATATTCCCTAATGGAATTTAGATTGCATTATTCATATGAATATCTTCTAAGCTTTTTCTTTCTAATTTATAATATAATTAACAAATTAATGATGTTAAAACTGATAATATAAGCACATCTTATAGCTTTTGATCTATAAATCATGGAATGATCAATGATAGACCATAGAGTAATTACAGAAACCTTAATCGAACTTCTACCGGATAGTGCCGAGCTTTTCGTTCAGGATAATGACAGCCAGTATTTAGCTACGTTTAACTGGCCGATTACCAATGATCCATTACGCCCTCACAAACGCTCTAAAACAGTCGTTCTGAAAATTCATCAGATGGCCATGACAGACCTTCAAGAAATAGGTAATAAACGAGAAGCAAAAACTTTGATTGACTTGGAAACTTACTTTAAGAACCAATTGCACCTATTTGAGCCCGATCACAACAGCCCTAAAGGGCACCCAGAACCCGTTGAGAAATGGGAAGTTACCTCTCTCCACTTTCTAAACTCGCAAAAACCATTAAAGGGCGTGAAAAGAAGAATGTTTTGACACAGTCCATCCCCTTTAAGACCGCAAATTGACAACCCATAAAGGGGGGAGTCTATACGTTGTTTTGGCCCTGCAAGTTCAATCTTTTTTCGACTTTAAGCCGATTAAACATATTGGCGGCAGCGGTACGATTAACGACTTTGAGTTTTTGCAAAATCAAACTCACATGGTGTTTTATGGTACCTTCGCAAAGCTCTAAATCATACGCTATTTGCTTGTTAAGCTGACCATCGCTAATCATTTCTAGTACTTTATATTGTCTTGGACTAAGCGATGCAATTTTTTCAGATAAACAATCATTAGAATTACAATTTGGGTTAGTAAAGTTATCTTGAGAGAGCTGATTTCCAGACCGGGTTTTTAGCTCATTAGGGATCCAATTTTTGTTGTTAAAGATATCGGTCATTGCAGCGACAAATTCTGACTCATCAGAAGTCTTGGGA
The DNA here is from genome assembly GCA_965230505.1 of Kangiellaceae bacterium. GTDB lineage: Bacteria > Pseudomonadota > Gammaproteobacteria > Enterobacterales > Kangiellaceae. The sequence continues at coordinate 494,834 of OZ246006.1, forward strand.
ATGAATCCTCGTGCGCCCAATTTTATGGTTCTGTAAACGATCATTGGTGATTCTGTTGCAGATATGACGACTAAACGGCAGTCTTCCCAGCGCTTTAAAAGTGAGGCAATTCCAGATAACCCTGAATTCCCAGGAATATGTAAATCCATAAAGACATATTCTATGCTGATATTTTGTTCTAAGCATTGGTGGAGCTGAGTATAACTATCAACTTCAATAATTTCAGCCTGAGGAAACCTTGATAAAACCAGCCTAGCAACAGATTGACGGAAAAGTGGAAGTTCATCGGCTATTACAATTTTCATTTAAATCTACACCTTGCGACCTCAGAAGTAGAATTAAGTGTATACAGCCCAAATCAGTACTTCAATCGAGTAAAGCTATTATCTTTCTATATAGGGTATAGTTAATAATAATACCTAGGGCACCAGCTAAAGGTTTTGTTCGCAACATTCAATAACCGGCCTAATCGCTGACTACTGGTCGGTTTACCCCTTAAATTGCAATCCAGGCTTTTTCTTGTCACAGTCTATTTTATAGTCGGCTTTCGCCTCGATCTTTGACTTGGGCGATTCTATGACTAGTCTATAATGACCCTGAACTTCATAAGGGGACGACCTTCCTCCGGCTGACTTTAACTGTTGATTGACCTTTGGTTTGCTCGCAGTTAGTCCCCAGCGCGCGGTTTTTTTAGTACCTGGCTTATTAAAGTTGAGTGTGTATAAAGGTGATTTTTTTCCAGTGTGTTTAATATAGCGGTAACTAACTTTACCTTTTCTTGAAGCAGTGATCGTCCCATGAAAGTTAATTTTGGTCGGACACTCACCAACTTTTACAGCGGGGTTTGCTTTAAATGTCACTTTAGAAACCAATGGAACTAGTCTTGCTGTCTTAAGCTTTGGCTTGGGCTTTGGAATCTTATTTTTTGCGATATCTGAAGCTTGGCATCGATACTTGGCATTAATCATGGGTCGTTTGGTGTCAAAGCTGCTTCTTCCAAGCCCTGTTGCATTACACTTCAAAGTATATTCAACTTTTAATGCTGCGGGATAGTTGACTGTAAATCCTTTCGCTAAGATTTCATACTTAGACTTCTTAGCATTTTGTGACAAACGTTTGTTTAATTCATCATTACAAACTTTGACTGGACTAAGCGGTTGACCTTTACCAGAATCAAAACGAAATTGACGAGAGGCCGTTTTGTTAAACGGCAAATAAATATCTGCAGGTTTATTTGAAGAAACCGCTTGATAACCTGGTAGTTTCAATGAGCCATCGTAAGCTTTGTTGCCCTTGCCCTCGTATTTACATTTAATATTAATACCGACTTCAACGTTGGTGATTTTAGTTTTGTCAACGTTAGTATATTTTTCTCCATTAGTTGAGTAGACCAAAATTTCTGGGGCATCTTTATAACCTGACAACGACTTAACTGAAAATCGCTTGGGTTTGTTGGCCTTTGCCGGACCAACCAGTCCGATTAAAATAAAAGTGACTATCGCGAGTTGGATTAGTTTATGATTTGGTTTCATCGTTAACATCCCCCATAATGTTGAGCTATGAAGTAAAACACTTAGCCATTGCTCGTCATACTATAGAAATAATATGCAGAAGCAAAGTCTAAGTGTATTTTAAAACGAGTTAGATGAACCTATTATGAATCATAATTTTTTTAAGTATTATCCATCTATTAAAGCGTCAAGGCGCTCTAAATCATTTAGTACTCGCCAATGACCGCCACCGGCTTCAACTCGTTGCTGCCAAGTTACCAAGCGAGTCTTATATTCGCGTGGGTCAATATTATCACTTCTCAATTTAGTGACATTCAAAGCAACTACATTGATCGCTTGCACATCGATATCAAAGTCTCGTATTTGACCTTTGGCTAAGTCCTCTTCAAGATCAGAAAAAATGAGCACATATTTTTGATTCGCCTTGGTTTCGTTGACAAAATCTGAAGCTTGAATGAGCCCCCCGGTGATATCGGTATTTCGACTACCAAACTTAACGCTCGATACAAATTCATCGACTTTATGTTTAAACAATCGCTTCTGATCGTTTGCTGTGCTCGGTCGTAAATCAAAAGTTGCTTTAGCTATAATATCTTTTTCACTAAAACTGCCACTGTCAATTCGCGCGATAGCTATCGAATCGCCACTGTTTAGAGTCGCTAATAGGTAGTTCATAATAGCTTGTGCTTTTGCTAGTTCCGCAGTATAGGTTCCAGATGTGTCGAGCAATAGATAAACCGCCTTATTATCAGGTTTTTTACCACTACAACTGATTAGCATAAAACTACTAAGCAGACTTATCACTGCTATTTTGTAAAAACTAATTTTGTTCATTTTATAAGTACCTCTTTAATCGTTGTGTATTCTTGCTTGTGAAGTGCCAAACTCGCTGGCACTAGTTTGTTTATAAAGATGTTTTAGATAGTTCACTTGCTTTCAGTTCCGTTTGACTTTTGTTGTTAGCAATCAGCCGTTCAACTCCCAAAGGTACGGCAATAATCAAGTCATAAAGTTGGGTTAACATCTTAAATAAATGAAAGAAGAACCCACCGACCATTCTAACCGTTACTCGCAACGCCCTGATTAATCCAACCGTAAGAAATCCCAATACGATTCTCAAAGAATGAATAAAAGATTCCAATGGAATAGCAATAAACGCTAGAGCAAAGGGTAATATAAAGCCCATAATCATTTGTCCGACAGATGGTATCCACCTAAACTGAGCTTCAACAATTCCCGAAGACGTTCCCGCGTTAATTAACGATTGTTGCAATGCTTCTCGGTCAAGTGCCAATAGATCTCTCATATAAGCTAAGGATGCTTCTATGGTGGCCAAAATTGCCAATATCACGAAAGTTACGACCATCATTCTTCTTCGCGTTTTATCGTCCATGCTGCTAATAATAGGAAACAGGTTGGTAATTCTTAGTGACTCAAATAGAAATAATCCCATGGCTATTTCTATCAAAATAATTACCAAAGCGGCAATATCCGAGGTTTTCAATTCACCGATATAGCTAGAACCACCGACCATTTCCGCCATGGGCATTGCAATTAGTTGAAAATTAATTAACCCACCCATTGCCGCTATTACTAATACTAATCCGGAAATAAAAAACTGAGTTAAAGAAGACGAAGCCAAAGAATTAATCGCCGAATCTTGGCCGTCAACCATTGCTTTATAGTTCTCAACTTGAACATCAATTTTTTTAGAACACGAATTTAGCCCGCTAATTTTTCCACCGACATCTTCTAAATGATGCTCTACTTTTCTCCACTCAGGTTGCATTTCTTTCAGTAGTTTATGGCTCTCTTGATTAGCTTTTTTATACTCTTTTAATGTTTGTTGATGAGACTGTTCTACAGCCTTTTTAATATTTGAGAGTATTTTATTAACAGTCGGGTCGCCCCCTGTAGGCAGTGAACTGATAGTTTGTACTACATCTCCCCATGCAGGCGGTAATGGGGCAACTTCAGCAGACTGTTGATAGTCAGCTTCAATTTTTTCAATCGATTCAGCAATTTTACGATGCAAGCCTGGGTACTTGGATAAATCTTTTTGCACAATATCATTTACTCGCTCAAACTCGCGTTCGATCGATTTTTCAGCATTCTTTTTGCCGTTTTCCAGAAGTATTTGTTTATTGCGATAGGATGCTTTTTCTTCCAGTTTCTTTAGTCCAAACTCCCACAGTCTTAGTGTTGAGTAGAGCATCCGCCCCGTTGATTTAAACATGGCGTGTGCTTGCTTTCGCCCTAAGTAAAAGCTAACCACCACTAAAAATATCCAAATCGTTAAAGACAGACCTGGACTATCTGACCAAATTAATAAAAGCTCATTTGTCATTGTCATTCTCCTAATAATCAATTAAATGCTTAACTAACTAGCTTTTTAATATCGCCAGTTAACTGTTGAGCAAATTGTGCTACTTGCTGGTGAAAAATTGGTGAATATTTGCCACTCTTTTCACAATCAAATGAATTTAGTTCAATAAAACAATGACTTGTATTGACTTAGTTGAATCGTAGGGCTACCTTTCAAGCCATGAAAACAATATTTTGGGTAGAAGATCAATATCACTGGGTCAACAAGTTTGAGCAGGTTTTGATTGATGCAAATTTTGATGTCGCTGAACCAGGAGTCAATAATGAAGACTCTAAGAACAAGCTTATACTGCATAAGTTTTTTGAATCAGCCAGCCGTGCAATCAATCACAGTCAACAACAGCCGGATATTGTAATTTTAGACGCTGATATGAATGGTGATCAGGATGCGGGGTTGACCTTGTCATCTCTAATTGCAAAAAAATGGCCAAGCGTCCCGGTAATATTTCTTTCAGAGCACAGTGGGACGGGTATCGAAGAAAAAGTTTTCGAACATAGTTCTAGCCAAGACTTTATCGCCAAGCACCAACAAAATGTTGAAAAAGTACTTTGTTGGCGAATCAAAGCTTTACTACGTCAACAACAAGTTAAAAATCAATCCAATCAAAGTCAATCTGATAGTACCTTAAATAGTGGCGAATTATTAATCGATCTTGCCACTTGGAACTGCTATTGGCTAGGGCAGCGATTAATGAACCCTGCAAACGGTCAACGTCCGCTTGCGCCAACACCGAGAAAGATACTTCGCTTCTTAGTTGAAGCTTCTCCGCTTCCACTAACAACAACCCAAATGGAGCAAAAACTAGAAAGTGATCGATTTAATTACGCGAGTTATCGTCAGCATATTAAAACACTGCGCCACTCATTTGAACAAGCACAGCAAACTGTAAAGCAAGAAAGTTTTATCGAACAATGTAAAGAAGGGACTGGGATAGTGACTTTTGGCGATCAAGGCGCTTATTGTTGGATACCAACTAAAATCAAAGGTAACAATGTCTAATACTCAATCACCCCAGCAACCGTCGCCAAAGCAGCCAAAAGGAAAATATTATTTTCCTTGGCTAACTATCGCCGGTTGTTTAACTTACTTAGTCCTCCAAGGGCTGGTTGATACCAATCTGGTGAGTCTCCAGCAACTATTTGGCTCAAGCTTTATAGCACTAAACTTTACACCAATCACAACATTAATAATTTGCAGTGCGTTTATCTTGGAATTTTTAATTTATCAGACGAAGAAAAATAAAACTAACCAGCTAATTGAACATCAACATAAAGAAGTCATTTTATACTCTCAAAGTAAAAGAAAGCAGCAGCAACGAGCTAATCAATTCTCAGACCACACAGAAAAGTTGAAAGGGTTCATTGCGGATAAACTCATCGAATATATGGATTTCGATGAAAAATTTATACACTTTAAAGGAATTGCTGCGGAAGTAAGACATAACGGTGTGATCAGTTATGACAAGATCACCACGGCGCTCAACAAAGCAATTGAACAACAAGGCTTTCTATCGCTCTATGAGCAACAAAACTCTGATTCAAATGAAACAAGCCAACAAACAATCGATGCTCTAGTTGACTATCAAGGCGCACTGGATGCCATGCGTTATTTATGGGCATTACTCGATTTATCAACTGCAGATAACCTGTCTATGCACATAGGTAATCAATTGATCGATTGCGAAGAAAACTATTATAGGTTACAACTCGACCAAGAAAAATCCTTAGAGATTACTCAAAGTATACCGGTATCTCCAACTTTTGAACCTCAACTTGCATTATTAACAACATTCTCGTTATTGATCCATGAAGTTCAACTAAACAACCGGATTACATTGGCAAAGATTAATCCAGCAATATTGCAAGAATCTTTCTATTTCGAAAATGAACAGTTTCGAATCTCTATCGAGCCAACCCCTGAACTACTTGGCAATCCCAATCATATTATATTATTACTAGAAAATTTGATTAAAAATGCTCAGTTCTTTTCCACTAAATCTCGCTTCAAACAAAAAACGGATAGAGTTGGAATAAGGTTAGAACCTTATCATGGGTACGCAAGATTTTTAATTTATAACAGGGGCCCAGGGATCGAAGAGAATACTCAACAAGACATATTCAAATTAGGATTTTCCACGCGAAGAACTAAGGAGCACCATGGTAAAGGCTTAGGATTATTCTTCGCGAAAGAAATTGTTACAGGCTACCAAGGTACGATTAATGCACACAACCACTATGAAGAATTGTCTCAATGGATTCTAATCATCACCTTATTGGATGACACTAAAATTTGCTTCCCGATTGAAACAAATACCATTGAAAACAAAGTACACGTTCGCTCATTATTTGAGCCGACTTGGATGAAAGAATTCAAACTAAGCTTTGATACAGCAGTTAGTCAAATCGAAGTATTCAATGCATCCTCGAAAGAATTAAATCCCAAGGCGTTGAGTTTTGAGATATCGGATGCTAGTAGCAAGCAAGAATGGCTCGATCCTGAAGATTCACTGATAAAGCGTTGGTTAATGAATTATCAAGTGCAGAAAAAGCAATACCAAGTGAGTTTTAAGCCACTTTCAATCGCAGGTGTTAAATTTGAAATTCAACTTCCCACTGCGGAATCTCATTTAGACGCTTAACGTGCCAATTATTCTGCTTAAATAGATTGTCGAATCAACTTGAAATTTACCGCTAACTCAGACATATTAACCAACGCATTGTGCACTGCTTAACTTGACACTAACTCGCGTAAAACGAGAGCCGTTAGCGCCCGTTTACGCCGCCACGAGATAAAGAATGAAATCAACATCTATAAAAAGCCTGTTAATTTTAGTTTCGCTATTGACACTAACAGCATGTAACCCTGATTTACTGAAATACAAACTAGATCCAGACTTTGGCTCCTTAGAACAGCTCGCAGGAAAGTCTGAAATTGTCGCGGTAAAAATTACAGACAAACGGTCAAGCAAACCGATTCCAAGTGGTGATATCAAACTTGCCCCCTTCGAAGACGAAGCAACCGTTTTAAAGAAACGATTAACCGATCAGCTTAAAGAGTTAGATTACAAGATTATCAACAAACCGTTATTAGCTGATTTAGCCGTCATGATGGATATCAATGAGCTAGACGTTCGTATTCAGGAGAGTACTTTTAAGAGTACAGTTAAAGCCAATAGTGTGTTTACCCTCACCATTAGAAGAAATGGCGAAGAATGGAGCAAAATTTTTCGAGCGGCTCGTACCCAAGAGGTCGCGAACCCCGTCAATCAGAACGACGCAACAGGGGTCATTAATCAACTTCTTAGCAAACAGCTTAGTAATGCGTTTTCCGACCCTGCACTAATGGAATTTTTATCAAAAAGTGCTCAACAGTCCGGTTTATAAGGGATTTAGCCAAAAATTGTGAACATTTTCTGACTTTTTTGAAAATCATAGTCCATACTTAGTTAAGACTTTAATTTCTTAAGCTAATCAAAAGGGTAACTCCCATGAACAAAAAACTTTCATTTCTCGCAGTTGCGGGACTTATGTTATCAGCTAATGCGTCGGCGGATATGGCGGGTATAGAAGTCGGAGCCTATCAATGGTCGCCGGATTACTCAGGTGTTTTGGCAGTTGATGATGGTTCAGATGAGGGTACAGAGCTAAACCTAGAAAATGATCTGGGCTATTCAGATGAAGATCACAATATAATCTGGGCATCTGTAGAACATCCTGTACCGTTCCTACCAAATTTTAAGATGGTTTCCTCAGATCTAGACGCGAGAGCGGCCACGACTTTAACCAGAGCGATCGAATTTGGCGGCGAAACCTACTCCGCTAATGAAGATGTCACTTCTCGAATTGACATGAGTAATATCGAATATACGCTTTATTACGAATTTTTAGATAACTGGATTAATGTCGATGGTGGTTTAACTTTCCGTCAATATGACGGCATTGTCGAACTTAATAGCGACCCAGAGGGCAGTAACATCATGGAAAGTGAAGAGTTGGATTTTACAATTCCTCTAGTCTATCTAAAAGGACGCGTTGACCTACCATTTACCGGTTTCTTTGTTGATGGCGAAATGAACTTTATCAGCTATGATGGCGACTCAATTCAGGATTTGGCTTTCTCTCTGGGCTATGAAAGTGACATCGGATTAGGAGCAAAGGCAGGTTATAGAACTTTTACACTAGATGTTGAAGAGTCTGATTTTGTCTCTGATCTAGAATTTAAAGGTGCTTACGTGAGTGTGTTTTTTCACTTTTAGGTAAACCTGATTTACTTCAATATTATCAAGGGGTTAGCTTAAGCTAACCCCTTTTTTATTCAATCGCCTCAGTTCGTTTTGAGTGAGTATCTGATACCTCAATTTTTGACACAAAATAAAGGATAATCAACACAGGCAACCCCAAGGTACTAGCAAACCAAAAGAAGTTTTGATAACCCACCGCATCGACAATGGTACCTGAATAGCCACCAATCGTTTTTGGAATTAATGTCATTAAAGAGCTAAAAATAGCGTATTGAGATGCCGTAAATGAGATATTGACGAGTGACGCTAGGTAAGCAATAAAGGCTGTACTGGCTAAGCCTCCGGTTAAGTTATCCGCTGAGATAACCCAATAAAGCAACGTCACGTTATAGCCGACGTTGGCCAACACAACAAAAAGCAAGTTAGTTAACATGGTCAAAACAGCGCCGGCAACCAGTATCCTCATTACGCCATACTTTGCCGATAGGACACCACCCAAAAAACCACCTAAAATGGTCATCACTAGACCAAAAGTTTTAGACGCGCCCGCTATCTCTATCTTACTGAAGCCTATATCTTGGTAGAAAACAATCGCAATCACTCCAAGGACAATATCTGAAATACGATAAAAACCGACAAAAACAAGTATGACTAATGAGCTCTTCATTCCGTAACGGTTAAAAAAATCTGATATTGGCTGAATAAACGCGACACTCACCAACTCTCTTTCGTACAGTGGCGATTTAGAAACTAGCCACAAACTAACCGCGGCCGCCCCAATACACCCCATCAAACGAGCCAGCTCTAATAACGTATTAGCTAACACCGAATTATCTAATATTTCGCCCAAATAGCTTTTATACCCAGCAAACGGTTGCGACAACAGATTAAAGACGATGACAAAGACGCAAATAGCAATTACAAATAACAACAAAAACCGCAGATACTGCTGCGTACTGAATCCCTGATAAGAGGGCTGGTTTAGATTGGGTTCCTGCATACTAAGAGTTGTCACTACACCGATTGTCATAACTAATGCCATACAATAATAGGTCCACTGCCACGCACTATAGTCATATGCGTCAGGTGTAGTCCCAAGATTTTGCGCCAGTACCAACGCACCGGCCCCTGACACAATCATTCCTATGCGATAACCAGCAATGTAAGTTGAGGCCATTAAGCTTTGAATATCAATTTCAACCACTTCAATTCGATAGGCATCAATCACCGAGTCTTGTGTCGCTGAAGAAAATCCCAACAAAACAGTTGCAAAAGCCATCATAGTCAATTCAAACTCGCCAATAGCAGGGTTGGTGCTCCCCATCCAAACAAGCGCGACAATGACCAGCATTTGAGCAAAAAGCAACCAACCTCTTCGACGACCTAATCGAGTTGTCAGTCCGGGAATCGGCAATCGATCGACTAAAGGCGCCCATAGAAATTTAAAGGAGTAGCCAAGCGCGGCCCAACTAAAATAAGTGACCGTTGAGCGCTCAACGCCCGCCTCGCCCAGCCACAAGGATAAAGACGAAAAAATCAGTAAGATAGGAATGCCAGCTGAAAAACCGAGGAAAAGCATGGTTATGATTTCTCTACTAACAAATAGTTTTAGAGTTTCACCCCAGCTTCGTTGCACATTGTCTTGGGCTGGTTGTATTTGGCCTTGCTTACCTTCAGTCAGCATGGCTCGCTCGACAGCGCTTTTAGAATTGTTTTGATTAGATTGACTGTCGTTTGACATTAAAAAATCTCAGCTTGGGTTTATGCGCAGTGCCGTGATATTACTAGAATCGACTAGCAGGATATAGTATAACTTGCTCGAATCACCTTAGGTATTAGGATGATTGCGATTACTCAAACTTAAGTTTTTAACGACGAAGTTAATTAAGATTAGCTGTTTTACTGTAAAGAGAGCGATTTGAACAGAACCAATCAAAAATCCGATGCTCTAATCAATATTATTGGCGATGGCAGCATCGGCCACTTATTCACAGGCTACTTGCTAAAATCAGGTCAAGCAGTTTCACTTTACTCACGAACTGCAAAACCATCCAGAAAAGTCACTCTCACAAGCTTGAACTCAAATTTAAACTTTGATTTTGTCACCCACTCTCAGAGTATCGATCAATTTAACTCAGAACGTCCTACCATTGTTGCAGTCAAAGCTCATCAGCTTGAATCCATTTGCTCTCACATCGCCAGCCTTTCTCGATTGCCAGAGTGCCTTATTTTAATGATGAACGGAATGGGGCTAATAGAGCTTTGCCAAAATTGGTTACCGCAAGTGGCAGTCTTTCAAGCCGCCACCACTCAGGCGGCAAGGCTCAATTATGATTCAGGGACCCAGCAAACGATAATAGAACATACAGGCTATGGGGAAACATTAGTAGGCTATTTTGATGAGCCCAATCCCAATACCAATACCAATACCAATACTTATAGCAAAAGCAATAGCAAGACCAATACCGATTCCAGTTTCACAAAACAGCAACCATTCGATAAGCAAAGCATTGATACAGTCATTAACAACCTAAATGCAGCGATTGGCCCCGTTGGTTGGAGTGACAATCACTACAATAACCTTTGGATTAAACTATTAATTAACTCTATCATTAATCCTTTGACTGCCATTAACAATGTCAATAATGGCGCATTAATCGAGCATCACAAGCTCAACTTAGCAGTAAAGGCGCTAACTAAGGAGCTCTCGCCTCTTTTGCAGCACATTCAGCCGGTTCTAACCTGGCGGGAACTGCAAGAAAAGGTTTTGGCTGTTGCAGCCGTAACCGCCAAAAACTCATCGTCGATGCGTCAAGATATACTGTTTGGCAGAAAAACTGAGATAGATTTCATAACAGGATATATACTTAAAAAAGCACAAAGATTTGGTTGTAGTTTGCCGCGCCACCAACAGCTGTATCAACAAGTGAAGCGCCTAGAGGATCAAACTCGAACTTCTGTCACAAAATGAGTTTTAGCACCAGAATCAATTGAATTCTTCTGATACTCTTATCGATTAGAATTCAACATTTTTCAAAATAAAATAAGTAGTTAATCGTGAATGAATTTTAGCCTAGCTAAAGCATTTACTGAATATCATAACAACAATAAACAATTAACTAATTTTGGAGCCGACTATGTCACCATCCCACAAATCACTCTTTGCCATCGCCTTATCCGGAGTTCTGTTAACGACTTTGCTGGCTTTTAACTCGGGTGGCTCCACCAGTGATTTAAGCTCTCCGAATGAAGCAGCAGGGCAAATATCAGATGAATTATCAAACAATATCAATGCGTTAGCGTCTGGGCTTACTAAACTCTCAAATAGCCCAATTTGGCAAACGGGTAACGAGAACGACTGGGCTCAATACTTGTCTACTCAAATCGATATCTATCGAGCGGCTGGATTAACCAATTTAGCTGTTCATTCAAAAGAGACCAACCAATATTATACCCGTCTAGGGCGAAAAAATGATTCAAATTCCGAGCTAGAAGAGCCACTTGCTAGGGTTTACAAAAATCAACGCTCTTTAAGAGTTCTTAAGGAATACGACGGCCAACCAGCAGTCATTTTACTAGAGCCCATAAAAACGGTTGAAAATGAGATTATTGGCAACTTAGTAGGTATAAAAATAATTGATCAAGCGCTTTTAAAGCGTTTTCATTTCTTAGCCAAAAATCCGATTGTTATCACTAAGAGTGGCGATCTATTTAGCTCGAGCTCTGACTCCACCACCGATTTGGATGAATATGACCTGTACGATATTGCATGGCCAAAGCAGTTTGAAACCTCCGCGTGGAAGTTGTCTTTAGTCAATAAGAACGCCGCAACAACGAATAGTCCTTTGGGCGTTATAATTTTAGCGAGTATTATCATTGCTGGGGTTTTATTCTTTGTTTGGCAGCAATTACAGAAAATTCAAAGCTCGTTAAAAATCTTAAGCCAAACTTTAAATATTGATTTACCTATTGCCGAGCAAATTAAGCGGCTAACTGCCATTCAAAACAATCATGGCGATATGGATCTTTTAGAATGCTCACAAGCAATACGTAACCGGTTAGAACAGCTCTCTCAACAAAAGAAAGCGCTGGCAATAGATGTGCGTAAGCTTCAGGAAAGCCAAGACCTATTGCAAAAAGTCAAAAGTAATATCGAAAATGAGCGCGATAGCGCTGTTGCGGCTCCCAGACTAAAATCTGAATTTTTATCCCGAATGGGTGATGAAATAACCACTCCAATGAAGTCCGTGGTTAGCATGCTAAAGCTGTTGTCAGAATATCCGTTTGATCCAGAACCTAAACAATTGTTAACCATCGCTAAGCGTTCGACCCGTACCTTAGTCAACAACCTCAACAACATTTTGGACTTTTCAAAACTTGATGCACAAATGCTTCGATTAAAACCGAAACAGTTTAGTGTTCGTGAATTGGTAGATGAGCTTTCATCTGAACTCTCTCACTTTGCTAACGAGAAAGGCTTATCACTGCAAGCCAGCAGTGCGCCAGAAATGCCCGAATTACTGACCGCTGATGAATACCGAATCAAACAAATATTACGTAATTTGTTAGGTAATGCGATTCGTTTTACCAAAACTGGTGAAGTCTCGCTTTATGCGGATTTAACTGCTCAAAAAGGCACAAAGCTATTAAGATTTACCATTTCAGATACAGGAATTGGAATAGCCCCTGCTGCGCAAAAAGAATTATTTGACTCGTTAGAGCAAACTACAAAGCTCAGTAACAGTAGCTTCACTGGCCGTTTAAGACTGATCGTCTCAAAGCGACTAGCGGAGTTGATGGGCGGCGAGATAGGCGTTGTCAGCGAAGTCGGTGAAGGTAGCCAGTTCTGGTTCACTGTTGCGTATAAAGATTAGTTTGACCCGATCAATTTAATATCTTTAAGGATTTAAGGGCTTTAAGCCCTTTTTCTTAGTAGGCCATTCACTCTAAGGTGTGAATTTGAGTGGGGAGTGCGAAGCTCAATGAGTCACTACACATTAGGCTGAGTATTCAGCCTACGCTTCTAGTAATTGCTTTATTTGAGATCTTAATTCCGCTAATGGCATCGGCTTGGTAAACACTTTATCAGCACCCATGCCGCTAGCAAACTCCAAATAACTTTCCGGATCGGACGACCCGCCCCCCGAATAAGCAATAATTTTTAAATTAGGGTGCAGCTCTCTGACTTCAGAAATAAACTCCAAACCTTCCTTATTAGGCATTAGAATATCAGTGATCACTAAGTCTGGAGTTTGCTCTTTAAAGTATTTGATTGCGACTTCACCATCTTCAGCAAGAATCGCCTGATGGCCATCTAAATCAATGACATCACTAAGTAATCGAAGCATTTGTGGATCGTCGTCAACCAGCATAATTAACGCCATAACCCACTCCGTCTAATAAGTTCCATTTTTGAACACATAGTCTAAATCCTTAATTGCCATGCCCTACATGACTGACTTTTCCATAATCGAGGGAATTTATCCCACCAGTGAATGAATGTTTTGACTGACCTTTTCAACAGTTTTAGCCAAACTATTGCGCCAAAGGACAGTTAGCTTAATTATAGACTGCCACGCTTCAGCGTATAGAAAATCTAAGCAAAACCTCGGTATTAGCTGCTTGCAACAGAATTTAGCCTGAATTATGCGTTGTTCAATAAGTGAATTCAACGAAAATTATTGCAGCTAGCAACTAATATTTTTGTCAATATTACCTAAAAAGACTGACTAATAGAAAAATAGTTTCAGACATTTGTGCTAATCAGCACTAATTTAGCCAAAGTTAGCCAATCTAATCAGTTATAATCCTCACCATAACCCCCATATCGGCAGAATCGCTTTGCTGCTTTCGATTATCGAAGATAACTTAGATTACTTAGTCGTCGACAAACCCGCGGGCTTGTCTTTTCATTGCCAGCCTCAATCCTTGGGGCTACAAGTTCAGCTAGAACAACAAGTTAAGCAAAAACTTTGGCCGGTTCACCGGTTAGATAAAATTACATCCGGGCTAGTAATCTTTGCCAAATCCGCGCAAAACGCTGCAGAATTTGGCAATCTTTTCGAACAACGCCAAATACGAAAATGTTATATCGCCTTGTCGGATAAAAAACCCAAGAAAAAAATGGGAAAAGTTTCAGGGGATATGGTTAAAAGTCGCTCAGGTAGCTGGAAACTGACTCATACCCGATCCAACCCTGCAATTTCAAAATTCCAAAGCCAAGGGCTTACACCTGGCATTCGTTTATTTTTAGTCAAACCGACCACAGGAAAAACTCACCAAATAAGAGTTGCGCTAAAGTCCTTAGGCTCACCAATTCTTGGCGACACTCGCTACGGAGGCTCGCAAGCCGACAGAGGCTATTTACATCATTATTCGATTGAGTTTTTGTGGAAAAATAAATTAACCAAGATTCAGGTTTTGCCGAATCAAGGTCGCCACTTCAACCAGATTAGCGCTTTCGAACTAGCCAATAAACTAGCGACCCTAACCAGCTAATAAATGAAATTTTCGTATGCCATAATTGGTTCGTGATATCGTCAGTTGTTATTTCGATAACCAGTTGATATCTTTACTTATTGTTTTAATTTATATTCCGTCTCATTGACCTTTCTATTTTTATAAGGAGTGCTTTAATGCATTTTTTAGCGCGTATTACCGGACTAAATGTATCGCTTTTAGTCAAAACTATCACATTCGCCCTATTCTTAATGGTCCCAAACCTTGCCATATCTGCCGATAAAGTCTATCGCTGGCGATTAGCCGAAACTTGGGGTCCCAATTTCCCTATTTTCGGCGATACCACAAAAAATATGGCCAAAATGGTCAAAGAAATGTCTAACGGCAGACTGCTAATAAGGATCGACTCTGCTAATCGGCATAAATCAGCTTTAGGAATTTTTGATTTTGTTAAGAATGGTCAATATCAAATGGGGCATTCAGCCTCCTACTATTGGAAAGGTAAAGATATTAATACGATGTTTTTTACCACCTTGCCTTTCGGAATGACTACACCAGAGCAATATAGCTGGTTTTATTACGGCGGTGGTGAACAATTAATGAAAGAAGTTTACGACAAGTACGGAATACTCTCCTTTCCGGGTGGCAACACCGGTAATCAAATGGGTGGGTGGTTCCGTAAAGAAATTAATAGCGTAGAAGATCTTAAGGGCCTAAAAATGCGTATTCCAGGATTTGCTGGAGAAGTATTGGCGGAGCTTGGGGCAAAGCCGACTAATATTCCTTCTGGCGAACTGTATACAGCCCTCGAAAGAAACACCATCGACGCTTTGGAATGGGTAGGTCCGTCACTTGACCTTCGAATGGGATTTCACAAAATAGCGCCCTTCTACTATACCGGCTGGCATGAACCTGCCACGGAATTGCAGTTTATGGTTAATCAGCGAGCTTACCAAAGTCTTCCCGCCGATCTACAGCAGATCCTAAAAGTCGCCATGAAAGCGGCAGCCTACGACATGTACGCTCATTCAATGCACGAAAGCGCAGTCAATTTAGCCACTATTCAAAGTGAATATCCAAACGTAAAGATCAAGACGTTTCCAGAGCCGGTGATGCGAGCGATAAAAGCCGCCAACAAGAAATTACTTGACCAATTTGCAGCTAAAGATCCAATGAGTAAAAAAATTCTCGATTCCATTCATCGTTATGGGCAAAAAGTTAGAGCATGGACTAATTTTTCTGATCGAGCATATTTGGATAGTTATGATAATGATGAATAATCTCAAACTTCAAAATCATTAAGCTAAGTTGAAGCGCTTTATGGTCAGAGAGACAATAGTTGCTAGTCGCGAGTTGGCAGTGAGGTTTTGGGTAGAACCAACACTAAAGCGCAATGAGCGGCGTCGCAGTGCATCGCTGTCTGAGAGTAAATAGTTACGAGTTATCAGCGAGAGGTTTGGGTAGAACCAACACTAAAGCGCAGTGAGCGGCGTCGAAGAGCATCGTTTTCTGAGAGTAAATAGTAACGAGTTGCTTGTCGCGAGTCAGCAGCAAGGGTTTGGGTAGAACCAAAACAAAAGCGCACTGAGCGGAGTGGAAGTGCATCGTTTTCTGAGAGTAAATAGTTACGAGTTACTAGTCGCGAGTCAGCAGCGAGGGGGTGAGTAGAACCAACACTAAAGCGCACTGAGCGGAGTCGAAGTGCATCGTTGTCTGAGAGTTGGGAGTCAGCCTGAAGACTGACCTACATGAGAATGTATAATCCCAGTCCTTGTAGTATAATCTCGGCCATCGTATAAAAATCAATAATAAGAACTCGCATGCTAATCAGACACTACCTTTCTAAACTAATTGATATCGTCGGCATGGTTTGCGCATTGCTCATGTTTTTGATGCTGCTTAATGTTTTTTATGACGTGATCATGCGCTACCTTTTTGATGACGTTAGCATCGGAATGCAAGAACTCGAATGGCATTTATTCGCTGCTATGTTTATGTTTGGGATCGGTTATACGCTAAAAGAAGATGGCCACGTTCGAGTGGATGTTTTTTATGATAATTTCTCACCAACAGTCAAAGCTTGGGTCAATATCTTAGGCTCAGTATTTTTGGCCTTACCCATCACCTTACTCATCATTTATTACGGTTATGGATATGCTTTCGAAGCCTATGAAATGAATGAAGGTAGCGCAGACCCTGGGGGCTTACCGCATCGCTGGATTATTCGTTCGGTCATTCCACTTTCATCGGTGTTTGTCGTTTTGTGTTTACTGCAAGTTGTACTCACTCAAATTTCAGTTTTACGCAATAAACCAAAAGATCAATCACCATCCCAATCGGGCACCGAGAATTCTGCAAGGGAGGAAGTGTAATGGTTGGCATCATTCTATTTATCATCGCACTATTCTTACTATTCGCAGGTTATTCGGTCGCCTATACCTTTGCCGGAGTCTCTCTTATTGTTGGCTTTATCACCATGGGTCCCGAGCTTTTTTCCTTTATGCCCTATCGGATTATGAGCATTATGGAAAACACCACCTTAATGGCGATCCCTATGTTTGTATTTATGGGTATCGTGTTACAAAAATCAGGACTGGCTGAGCGTATGCTTGAATCCTCAGCAAAATTGTTTGGTGGGATTTCAGGAGGTGTCGCCATTTCTACCATTGTGGTTGGCGCTTTACTTGCCGCATCAACCGGAGTCGTTGGTGCCAGCGTGGTTGCTATGGGCGTTATTTCACTACCGGTGATGTTAAAAAATAATTATCATCAACCGACCGCGACCGGTGTTATCTGCGCTTCGGGAACCTTGGGCCAGATCATCCCTCCTTCAATTATATTGATTATACTGGGTGATGTGATGGGGATCTCAGTAGGTGATTTATTTCAAGCAGCGGTATTACCCGGTGCTTTGTTAATCGTTTGTTATGCACTTTATATTCTTGCGTTAGGAAAGTTTAAACCTGACTACTGTCCTCCGTTGCAAATCGACGAAGACAAAGGTGCTCTGATTAAACAAGCATTGATTGATGTTGTACCTCCACTTATTTTAATCATTGCAGTGCTCGGGTCAATTTTTGGCGGTATCGCAACACCAACAGAATCTTCGTCATTAGGCGCTATTGGTGCGATTATTTTATCCGGTTTTTACTCAGGATTTTCCATTAAGCAGATTAAACAAAGCTCACTTGAAACCGTTAAAGTTTCTTCTATGATTTTTGCCGTTCTGATTGGTGCAACTGCATTTTCTATGGTGTTTAGTTATTCTGGAAGTGACTACTTAGTTGAAGATTTTATGCTAGGCTTGCCAGGTGAAAAATGGACCTTCATTTTCCTAGCCATGTTCGCGATTTTGATCTTGGGTTTCTTTATTGATTTTATTGAAATTGCTTTTTTAGTAGTTCCTATTTTAGCGCCTATTGCCATCGCACTAAATATCGATATGGTTTGGTTTGCCATTTTGATTGCGATGAATTTACAAACCTCGTTCCTTTCACCACCATTTGGTTTTAGTTTGTTTTATTTAAAAGGTGTTGCGCCTAAGTCGATTAAAACCACAACAATTTATAAAGGGGTTATTCCGTTTATTTTGATTCAAATAGTAGTCTTAGGTCTAGTGATTTTTTTCCCAGAGCATTTGATTATTTATTAACACACTGACTAACTCAAAACGAGTAAAAAACCTAAACACAAAGCTAAACCGTATTGCTGATTAGACTACCATTAGTGCTCACTGACAGTTCTCAAAGTGAGCACTAACAAGGCTTTACCAGACTCAACAATCAATCATCAAGAATTAACTATCAAACAATCGGTTGAGCTTCCACGCGACACAGGCTTCCTACTTGTCCGCATTTTCTATCGGCCAATCTCAATCAATGGGGTCTAGTTGAACCTCCCCCAGTTTAACGGACACTTTTAATCAGAGACTTTTTTGTCTCTAAGGAGTGTCCCAATGGTAAGAAAAAGCAAGCCCTACAAAACCTATCCAAAAGAGTTTAAGCTAGAAGCCCTTCGATTAGTAGAAGAGTCTGACCGTCCTACTAGTGAGATAGCTAGGGAGTTAGGTATCAGGCGGAATCTACTCTATAAGTGGAAAGAGCAAATGGAAAAGTCTGGTGATATTGGCACTCGAAAGAGAGGCCGGCCTAAGAAAGATGAGCAATCCGAGAATGCTAAACTTAAGCAAGAATTAAAGCGGCTGAAGGAGGAAAATGAAATATTAAAAAAGGCCGCAGTATTCTTTGCCAAGGAACTGGAGTGAAATTCGAGTTTATTCGCCTCCATCGCAAAGAATACAAGCTAACGCGAATGTGTGAAGCCTTTGAAGTTTCGAAAAGCGGTTATTATGATTGGCTTGAGCGACCAAAGAGCCAGAGAAGTCAGGACAATGAGAGGCTCACAAAGAAGATCCGAGCCTTTCATGATGCTTCAGGAGCGATATATGGCTCTCCGAAGATTCATCGCGACTTGATTGATGATGGAGAGAGTTGTGGTAAAAACCGTGTTGCCCGCTTAATGAGAAAAGCAGATATCAAATCAAAGATGTCTAGGAAATTCATTATCACAACCGATTCGAAAAACACGCTGAAAGCGGCGCCAGATCGTTTGAAAAGACAATTTGTTGTCTACAGTAAAGATAAGGCTTGGGTGTCTGATACGACGTTCATAGCCACTCGAGAAGGCTGGCTATATCTTGCAGTCATTTTGGACTTATTCTCAAGGCTGGTGATTGGCTGGGCAATGAGTAGAAAGAATAATTCTCAATTGGTTCAAGATGCGTTGACAATGGCTCTTTGGCGTCGTGGAGAAGTTAAGAACGTTATCGTCCATTCAGATCAAGGAAGTACTTATGCTTCAGGGGAATATCAAGAGCAACTAGAAAAACATTTACTTCAATGTAGTATGAGTCGTAAAGGTGAATGTCTTGATAACGCCGTTGCGGAAAGCTTTTTCGGCTCTCTCAAAAATGAACTGGTTCATCAGCAAGATTATTTGACTCGAGTTGATGCAAGGCAAAGTATCTTTGAGTACATTGAAATATTTTATAATAGAAAACGAAGACATGCTTTTTTAAATTACATGACGCCTGTAGAATACGAACGAAAGCATGCATGAATTTTTTTGTCCGTTTTATTGGGGGAACCTCAAGTCAATGGGGTAAGTGTGATTTTTCCCATTGATTCATTAAAATAAAAGCCAAATTAGGTGTCTTTATAATTATCATTTTTATTAAGTTGAATCTGAATTCTATCAAGTTCTAGTAAATTGCCGACTAATTGCACTTGATCTAGACAATTTGATTCTGTATAAATAATGTACGATCAACATAAAACGAGAATAATATGATTCGCGGAGCTAATTTCTTTGTGATTCACTATTTCGAACCGTTTTACCTCAGTGAATGGTTTAACGAATAGCCATTTCCTCTCTTTAGGTAGTCTCACCTACCGAAATTTTTAAACTTTAGACCCCTTCAATTTAGTTAATCATCCGTCTGTGGCGTGACAGTTATGTGCATTTTTGCGTGCTCACTTTCTACTAAAATGATTAATGACGAGCGATGCATAAAAGTTGATCCGTTCTAAAGTTTTATCGCAAAAACCCTAGAGGAAATAAAAATGAATCGCATAATAAAAATTACACAAAGCATTAAATTAATCCTAAGCTTTTTTATCTTAATATCATCCACTCAGCTTCATGCCGCTTGCATTAACTCAGAAACAGAAAACAATAACTCACTTTCAAATGCCAATGGCGAGGTTTGCAGCGACAATTTGGTTGAAAGTTCTATGTCATCTTCGAGCGATGTTGACTGGTATAGCCTTAATGCCGAGGCAGGAACATTAAGTGTTTCTATTCAACATCACCGGCGTGATGATTTTGATTTTGAAATTACCGACTCAAACGGCAATACACTTATTCGAGCTATCACCTCAAACAGACCAGAAACTGCCAGTATTAATATTTCATCGGGCAACTACTACATCAGAGTCAACAGCTATCGTGGACGTGGCTGGTATGATCTAACAGCCACTTTTAGTCAACAAGGCAGCGAGCCTCCGACTGGCAATTGCGAATTTGGACCAAGGCCATCTAAACCAAGCAACCTGACGAGCTGGCTAACCGGAGATGATAACGATGTCTGTCCAAACATTAGCGGCAATCAGGGCGTGTTATTAATGGGTGGCAACTTTGATGTCGACGAAGCCTTTATCAATCGAGTAAAACCTAGAATCGATAATGGTGATGTAGTGGTATTAAGAACCTCTGGAAGCAACGGTTACAATGATTACTTGCAAGGGCTTCTTAATTCAAACAGTGTAGAGACATTGTTGGTTGATTCCGTATCAAAAGCTAATTCAGATTATGTCGAATGGGTAATTAAATCGGCAGAGTTTGTGTTTATTGCCGGAGGCGATCAATCGGACTACTTGAATCAATGGAAAGGTACTAAAGTCGAGTCAGCGCTGACTAGCGTCTATAGCAAAGGTGGAATTATTGGTGGAACTTCTGCTGGCGCGATGGTGCAAGGCGAGTCGATATATGATCCCGATGGAATTTTGAGTGTTTATTCTGATGAAGCCGTCACTAATCCTTGCCACCAATACATCAATGTTTCCAATAATTTTTTGAACACGCCTTACCTAGGCAACTCAATCGTCGATACACACTTCGCACAAAGAGATCGAATGGGAAGACTCACCGCCTTTATGTCTCGATTAGCAACAGGCACTACTGGGATCGGAGTGGATGAAGATACGTCTATTTTTATTGATGCGAATGGATTGGGTACTGTTGATGGTGATAATGCAGTTTATGTATTACGTGAAGGGAGTAATACCTCTCGCGTTCAAAATCAATGTGGCTCTGCTTTAATCTATGATGATATTGTTCGATATAAACTAACCGCCGGTCAGAGTTTTAACTTCGCCAACGGCCAATCAAGTGTATCAGGAAATTTGATTAGCATCGATGGCACGAAGAATAACTTTTATATTCCGAATGACCCATATTAGACTAAATTAATATCGCTTTTTAATAGAAGATGATTACACATTGTGGTCATCTTCTATCGGTATCTAAGCTTTGTTCGATGCCGAAATCTTAACTGATTTTCGCAGAATTGATTCTGGGTAATACAAGATCAAAACTAAAATCAAATTTCGATCACTACCGTAATTTTTAACCTACTCCAATACTCTATAATTCACAAAACACTTGTACAACTGCGTCCCACAAAGCACAGAGGCCGAAGGAAAGTGCAATATCACAATTAAATCATCAGGCGCATATAAGTAACTCACGGCATTGTCATTTTCAAGATCATCAACATTTAGAATCTTAGCAATCACCTCGCCTTTCTTAACATGTTGACCAGGCTTAACTTTATATTCAACGATTCCGCCCTCTTGTGTGTAGAGTATTTTATAATCACTTAATTTGACAGAGTATCTTTGGATATTCTCAGGCTGAAAGTCAGCATCAATTAAACAGTTTTTATGGTTTAGATAAGTAATAATCCCATTGGCATCATATTTTCCAGACTCGAAATCAATCACTTCCTGGCTACCCATTTCTAAAGTAAATGCTTCAACAGGCACTTGCCAGGATTTGTTCGGAAACTTTTCTGAAAGCTTGTCGGTTAAAGTCCACCAATGACAAAAGGTCGCTTCATCAAGCGCGCCACCAAACACATTTGGTATAAAAATAATATGCGGAATGTTAAAAAAACGCGCTGATTCTTTAGCGTACTCGGGGACGTAAATATGGCGAGTTGCTACCGGACCATTATGCAAATCAATCACTATATCAGCGTCCAACGCCAATCTTTGAAGTTGTAAATTAAGTTGAGAAGCTAAACCAATTCCCCAGGGTTTGTTTAATTCTGCTTCTATCGCATCTTTCATTTTTTCTCGAAAGGATGCTTTTATTTGAGTTATCGATTGGTCATCTGATAGCGAGTCAACAAACTCACTCACTAAAGATTCCTGATAATAATAGCCACGGTTCCAGTTCTGTCCGTTGATGGGATCAAACCGGCCAAGGGTATATTCACCGGATTTAATATTGGTTCCAACAGGGTTACAGTTTGGTACTAAGATGACTTCGCCACGGATAGGATTATTTTTCAAAAACGCAATAAGGTGATAAATCACCACATTGCCTTGTACTTCTGCACCATGAATTGAGCTTTGAATATAGACCTTAGGACCTGGTTGTTCGCCAATAAACCGATACACTGCCACATGCATTTTTCTACCGGAGGCATTGGACGCGACGCTGATGTGTTCTTTAATCAGTTGATTCATAATGGTTTAGATTAGTTTCTTAGGGTTAGTCTTAAGGTACATTAGCGGAATAAGAAAAGGAAGTATGAAGTGGTTATAAAAGAAGCGCGTAAGTCGAACTGGCTCTTTCTTTAGATCTACACCAACGGCTCCCCTTTCCCTTGCCCTCGGCTTTAGCCTCCTGAGTCGCTCTACCTTTTCCATCTATGGAGTCGTCTCCCTCTGGAGAGGGTTTAATACATTTAGCAATCTTTTCTCAGTGACCTCTGTGGTAAGAATCTTTAATCAATTAGGTGAGTGAGGCTTCGACTGCGCTCAGCCGGCTTGAATTTAATATCGGTAAAAGAAGCCCACTGAGCGGAGTCGAAGTACAGCCTTTAGATTTTTATAACTTAACCTTTTCTAAAAACTCGCCACCCGCAACTCGCAACTGTTTTTTTATGATCGAATCCCAATTCCTTTCACCAACAAATAATAAGCTGTTGAGAACAGGGCAACAATAAATACCAAAATTAAGATAATGGCATTCTCAATTGGAATATCAGAAAAACCAAAAAATCCATAGCGAAAAGCATTGACCATATACAGTACAGGGTTTGCCATGGAGATACCTTGCCAAAACTCGGGCAGCATTTTGATCGAATAAAATACGCCACCTAAGTAAGTCAGAGGTGTCAGTACAAAAGTTGGAATAATTGAAATATCATCGAAACTTTTAGCAAACACTGCGTTTACTAAGCCAGCGGTAGCAAACATCATTGAGGTTAGAAACACCACAAAGATAACAATCCCCCAATGGTTTATGTTCAGTTCAACAAATTGTGAAGCGACTAAGGTGACAATGACTGCGGTGATAAGGCCGCGACTGGCACCACCAAAAACATAACCCAATAAAATAAATAAAGTCGGCACCGGAGCTACTAATAATTCTTCAACATTTCGTTGATACTTTGCACTGTAGAATGAGGATGCCACATTAGAATAGGAGTTAGTGATAACCGACATCATTATAATACCTGGGGTAATGTATTCCATATAAGTAACACCGTCGATTAAGCCAACTCTCGAACCAATTAATTGTCCAAAGATGACAAAATACAGCGTCATCGAAATGGCTGGCGGTAATAATGTTTGGATCCAAATCCTAAAATACCGAGTGACTTCTTTGGTGATAATGCTTTGCAGGGCAATAAAAGCTTGTTTGTTATAAATTTTTGAGCTCATATTATTGGCCTCCCTGAGCAGTTGATTGCTTTTGCTTGTTGTCAGTACCTTTCTCAGTTAGTTGGACAAATAGTTCTTCTAGTCGGTTAGCTTTATTTCGCATGCTGATCACTCGAATGCCATGTTGTGATAACCAATCAAACAATTGGTTTAAGGCTTTCTCTTTGGGTAGGTCAATTTCTATACAGGTTTCATCTCGCTTGCGAATATTGACTTTATCAATTTGGGGTAATTCATCTGGCACTTTATCAACATCTAACACAAAGGTTTCAATATCGAGTCGTGAGATCAAATCTTTCATGCTGGTATTTTCGACAATCTTACCATGATTAATTATGGCAATATTTCGGCAGAGTTGTTCAGCTTCTTCTAAATAGTGAGTGGTTAAAACAATGGTTGTACCTTGTCGATTTAGCTCCTCTAAAAATGTCCACATGGTCCGACGAATTTCAATATCAACTCCGGCGGTAGGCTCATCTAAGATCAAGATTTTAGGTTCATGCATTAAAGCCCTTGCAATCATTAATCGGCGTTTCATTCCACCGGATAACATTCTGGCTTGATCATTACGTTTCTCCCACAAATCCAATTGCTTGAGTACTACTCGGGCGCGCTCAATGGCTTTGGATCTTGGAACGCCATAATAACCCGCTTGATTAACTACGATTTGCTGACAAGTTTCAAATTGAGAAAAATTAAACTCTTGCGGCACTAAACCAATACAACGTTTAGCTTGCTCTAATTCATTATCGATTGAATGGCCATAAACTTTGACTTCGCCTTCGCTTTTGTTTACCAACGAACAAATGACACCAATGGTGGTCGACTTACCTGCGCCATTAGGCCCCAGCAAAGCAATAAAGTCACCTTTTTCTACGCAAAAAGAAATCCCCTTTAGCGCTTCAAATTTATTGGCATAGGTCTTTTTTAGATTAGATATTTCAATTGCGTACTTAGATGAAGATGACTCAGACATTCAAAACCTCTTAAATGCTAACAACACTCTAACTTAGCGTTGCAGCAATGGAAAAACCCACTGATTTTCGCATCGAATAGGTCGATTTGAGATAGTTCAGCAAAGCCCTCGATTATGCCAACAAATTAACTGACTTTCCATATCAGTTTGTTATCTAATGTGGGGGTTGCAGATTATAAATAAGTGCACTAAGTGGAGTCGACGCGCTACCCTCTAAAAATTCAAAGCTCACTGAGCGCAGTCGAAGTGCATCATTTTCAGATTGTTGGATGTCAGTCTGAAGACTCATCTACCGTCCGAACTTACCAATTAGCTTCTCCGTGTTATCCGTGCCTATCTGCCTCTGTGGTGAACAGTTTTTATGTTTTAGTCCTGAAAGGCTTCGACTCCGCTCAGCCGGCTTGGGCTTGGGCTTGGGCTTGGGTTTGGGTTTGGGTTTGGGAAATTCTATAACAAAAAGCTCACTGAGCGCAGTCGAAGTGCACCATTGTCCGATCGTTAAATGTCAGCTGAGTGCCAGTCTGAAGGCTGGGCTTCGATAAAAAACCTGAAAATCTTTTCTCTGTGTACTCCGTGCCTCCGTGGTGAATCATTTTTAGTGTTTAGTGTTTTTATAACCCCATTTTTCAATCAATTGATTATCAATACCTAAATGATTGAGAATTCGTGAGCTGACAAAATCAGCCAAATCGTCAAGCGTTTTTGGACCGGTGTAATACCCCGGACATGCCGGCATTACCGTTGCTCCATCTTCTGATAATGACAATAGATTTCGCAGGTGTATGCTAGAGAAAGGCATTTCTCTCGGCACTATGACCAACTGCCCCTTTTCTTTCAGTACCACATCGGCAGCTCGTTCTAATAAGTTGTTACTTGCTCCTGTGGCTATTGCCGAAACGCTTCCCATGCTGGCAGGACAAATCACCATTTGTTTGGGAGCGGCTGAACCACTTGCCACTGGCGAGTACCAGTTTTCTTTTGAGTAGACTTCGATCACATCGTTCGAGCATTGGCAATATTGAGTTAGAACTTCTTTTATTTTCTTGGGTGATTCTGGCACCTTTAAATCAACTTCTGTCGCTAACACAATACGAGCAGCATCAGATAACAAAACGTGAACTTGCTGATAAAAACGCGTTAAGTGAGTGAGTAAGTTAAGGCCATAAATAGCCCCAGATGCGCCTGTCATCGCAAAGGTGATTGACTGCTGTTTATTCTGGTTAGTGATTTCTTGCTTCATAGGTTGACCATTTTACGATTTGGCTAATTGCACCATCGGAATCGATAGTTATACGCTCTTAAGTGGCTAATTGATCAAGTAGCTTTTGATGGATTCCATCAAAGCTACCATTACTCATAATTAGTACATGATCATGCGGTTGTAAAATCTGTTTTAAAGATTCTAATATTCTATCGACAGAAGATGACGTTTGAATGGCTTTATCGTCGGCGACTTCAAGTGTCCAATTATAAGATTCTGGAATATGAAATAGGGTTAAATCGGCTGATTTAACCGAGTTAATTAAGGTCTCTTTATGACAGCCCATTCGCATGGTGTTAGATCGGGGATCGACAATGGCGATAATCCGTTGTTGACCCACTTTACTTCGCAGCCCTTCAACGGTTGATTTGATCGCGGTTGGATGATGAGCGAAATCGTCATATACGGTGACATCAGCTTCGCAGCCTCTAAACTCCATACGCCTTTTAACATTAGTAAAACGACTAAGCGCTTTTAACGCATCGTCAATAGAAACACCCACATGTCTAACCGCAGCAATCGCAGCAAGTGCATTACTTACATTATGATCACCGATTAAAGGCCAATTTAACCGACCGACTAACTTTTGTTTTAGATAAACATCTCCCTGACTTCCATCGGCTTTGGTCTTGTTTAAATGCCAGTCAGCTTGAACGGGTTGTTGCTCTGTATGCTCCGTAGATTCACTACTAAAGGTTTCGGTCGGCGTCCAGCAGCCTTTTGCTAACACTCTAACGATGGCTGGATTGTTTTGCGGATGAATGATTAAGCCATTTTGAGGAATCGTTCGTACCAAATGATGAAACTGAGTTTCAATGGCCGCCAAGTCAGCGAAAATGTCTGCATGGTCAAATTCAAGGTTATTTAACACACAAGTACGTGCTCGGTAATGAACAAACTTTGATCGTTTATCAAAAAACGCGGTGTCATATTCGTCGGCTTCAACCACAAAAAATGGAGAGTCGGTATAACGCGCAGACACTCCAAAATTTCCCAAAACGCCGCCAATTAAAAACCCCGGATTGTAACCAGTATCTTCAAGTATCCAGGCGATCATACTGGCGGTCGTGGTTTTTCCATGAGTTCCTGCCACCGCTATCACCCATTTATCTTGCAAAATGTGTTCTTTTAGCCATTGTGGGCCTGAGCAAAAAGCTTGATTACTATTCAGTAATTCTTCGACAAACTGATTGCCTCGAGAAAGAGCATTACCGACCACAACCGTATCAGGTTGTTGTTTGAGTACATTGGTGTCATAACCTTGGTCAAGCTCGATACCTAACTGTTCTAGTTGGTCACTCATGGGTGGATAACAATTTTGGTCCGAACCTGTAACTTGGTAACCTTTTTCAATGGCTAAGCGCGCGATCCCTCCCATAAAAGTACCGCAAATTCCAAGAATATGTAAATGCGAGCGTTTTTTTGATAAATGGGAGGAATCGTTCATAGTTGGCTAATTTGGAGTTTTTATTAGGATGGGTCTAAGGTCGAATGCGGATTTGGTCTAAATCACTGCTTTAGTAGCTACCGATTGTAACACAACTGAGATAAAGCGAGCTAATAGGCCAAGCTATAGATTTGTAGGTTAGACTAAGCTTCGAGTAATAAACTTTGCTTCGTGTATTGACTTTGTATATCAGCCTTATCAATTAGAAATACACCAGTTATTACAAGAATTTCCCCACACTCACATCAGTAAATCAACTAAAAGTCTGCTATCCGATAAGAAAAACTAAAAACCCGGTTCTTAATCCTTATTGAATAATTTATAATTCGGCTCAAAAATTAAACTACACATTGATGGAGAACCGCCAAAATGGCCAACAAAAAACAAAACGCATTTTACGCCCAATCTGGTGGAGTGACCGCTGTGATCAATGCATCGGCTTGTGGACTCATCGAAACAGCTCGCCAGCATAAAAGTAAAATCGGCAAAGTTTACGCGGGCCGAAATGGGATTATTGGCGCCCTTACTGAAGATTTAATTGATACAAGCAAAGAGACTAAAAAGGACATCGCGGCCTTAAAACATACTCCTTCAGGTGCATTTGGCTCTTGCCGCCATAAACTAAAAAGTTTTGAAGACAACCAAGCAGAGTACGAACGGTTAATTGAAGTGTTTAAGGCTCACGATATCGGCTACTTCTTTTATAACGGTGGTGGTGACTCAATGGATACCGCCAATAAAGTTTCACAAATTAGTCAAAAAATGGGTTTCCCGATTACTTGTATTGGAATTCCTAAAACCGTTGATAACGATTTACCCATTACCGATAACTGCCCAGGGTTTGGCTCGGTGGCTAAGTATGTTGCGGTTTCAATTCGTGAAGCCGGCTTTGATGTTGCTTCAATGGCAGAGTCCTCCACCAAAGTGTTTGTGATGGAAGTTATGGGCCGCCACGCAGGTTGGATTGCTGCTGCCGGTGGTTTAGCAGCCGAAAAAGATGGCGATGCACCGCATATCATTTTGTTTCCAGAAATCGCTTTTAATAAAGAAAAGTTTTTAAAGAAAGTTAAGCAATGCGTCAAGAAATTTGGCTATTGCGCTATTGTTGTTTCCGAAGGAGCTGCCTACAAAGACGGCACCTTTTTGGCTGACGCTGGTTCGGTTGATGCGTTTGGTCACAAACAGCTGGGTGGTGTTGCGCCAGTCGTTGCGCAAATGGTTAAAGATGAACTGGGCTATAAATATCATTGGGCAGTTGCCGACTATCTGCAAAGAGCTGCTCGTCATATCGCTTCACAAACCGATGTTGACCAAGCTTACGCTATGGGAAAAGCCGCAATGGAATTCGCGCTCGCGGGTAAGAATGCGGTGATGCCAACCATTGTAAGAAAACCAACCAAAAAATACAGTTGGACAATTGGTGAAGCTAAGCTTTCAGAAGTCGCTAACGTAGAAAAAATGATGCCAAGAAAATACATCTCTAGCAACGGATTTCATATCACTCAAGAATGCCGTGATTATTTGCTGCCCTTGATTAATGGTGAATCTTACCCACCCTTTAAGAATGGTCTTCCGCAGTATGTTGTTTTGAAGAATGAGCCAGTTAAGAAACTTTTGAAGAAAAAGTTTAAGGTTTAGTTTTTGGAGTTCAGAACTCGCTACAGTGTAGCGAGTTTGTATTTAGCTGCTTTTTATCTATAGCGGACGATTTTTATTGTTCTTTAATAAGAGCCATGAACCAAACAAAAATCAAAGTCAAAAGCGTTTCGCAGCGCTGCGCTCTGACTGCGAGTTACTTTTTTCTATAGCAAAAAAAGTAACCAAAAATGCCAGTGACGTTCGCACTGGGCACCGCGATTAAGCGCATTATATACCTGAAATAAAGTACATTGCGTTTACCCTGCGAATAACAGCACAATTCGTAAGAGCTTGGTTTTGACTTTGCCCAGTGGGTTCGAGCAACCCGACATCCCCATGTCCATCGGATCAGTGGAAAAGTTGCTTGAGCGCAGCGAGGTCTTTTCCACCCGATGGGCGCTATTAACAGACCCGATATACTTTAAGTCATCGAAACTTCAAAAACATTCGAACCTCGCTCGTTTCAACGAAAGAAGCTTTTGCATACTTTTGTCTTCTAACAAAAGTATGTCGCAGTGAGAGCGCAGCGCTGCGAAACGCCTTTGAGTTTGACTTTAAATTTGGTTCTTAAAAAAGAACAAATAAGAATATCCCCTTTGGGAACGGTGCAGTCATTAGATCTTTGGATAAAAACTCTATCTAAATTAAAAACTTTTAGTTTCAGCGCTTCAAATTCAAATCCCTCACTAGAAGGGGTTTCTATATTACAATTTTAGATGTGGCAAATCTTGCCACACCTCCTCCCACCTCTATAACATCTCTTTCTCTAAATTAAACTGTAAAGTAATGGTTTGCCCTGGTTGCGCAACGGCTATGTTGTCTTGCATTTTTGGTTTATATTTCCATTTTGATAACGCCTTACGCGCCGCTTTATCAAATACTCCTCTTGGCTTTTGCTCGATGATGGTAATATTTTCCGTGGCTCCCATGGGGTTAATATCAAAGCTTAAAGTCACATATCCTTCAATCCCGTTTTGAGCGGCAACTCTAGGGTAGCGAGGGTTTATTCTAACCTTTGGTATTGCAGTTGTATCACTATCATTTCCCCAAATATTGGTCGCTCCAGAGCGAACAACCACGTTTTCAGGGTTAAATGCGACACGTTCAAATCGGGGCTGATTTCGGCTTGGTTTTTCACTTTCCGAAATATTGGTCACTACCTTAGGTAGTTTTGGCTTTTCAAATTTTGGAATGACTCTAATGATTTTATTAGGCTCATCATTAACTTCCTTATAATCAATTGAAATCGGTGGGATGGGTTTAACATCAACAATCTGGACTTCAGGCTTGATCATCCAGTTCATTCCTAAGAACATTAAAAATGAAAAACCGATGGCTAGAATGATTGATAATAATTTAGACATTTTTTACTCTCCTTATTGGCTGTTATCATTTGTCTTCCACCTATTACAAACGTAACATTGCAAAATAAGGGTTATCTTTGATTAAAAAATTTTTTAATCAATAATTAATGTCTATAACCGCTAAAAATAAAGGAAAGCGCTGGTTTAGCTTAGCAACTAAAACATTTTATTATTTAAATATTCAGTTTTAATAAGATTGTTAAATCGTTGGATAAGGCGCTGTTTGAAGCGAGTATCTTTTTGACTATTGATTTGCTTAACTGCCGAAAATAAGGACTGTTTATAACCTTGTTCGACTGATTGCATCACGTAGAATGCAAAATCATAAGCTAATGACAATACTTGTGCAGCCGGCTCAATATCATCTTCTTTAAGTGCCCTTGGAGCCCCCCTACCATCATGATATTCAGTGGTTTGTAAACAAAGCTCAGCTGCAATTGACCAGCCTGCCATGCGAGATAAGATGCCATTAGAAATAATAGCCTGTGGCAAACTTAATGGCTCTAGTTGGCCTTGCTGGTTAGTTTTTTGACTTAACAACAAAAACACCATTGCCGCTTCAAACTGTTGTTCATCGGCGGAACGTCCCAACATTGCATTTAGTTTGAAGGCGAGTTTGGAAAATATATCAAAGAACTGATGAGTCGCGGGGTTTTGTTGATAACGACCAGACATATACTCGAAGAACTCAATGTCTGTCGCATCCATAAAGCTAAAGGCATGTCCATCTTCAGGATCCTGCATCACTAAAGAGATCGTAAAATGACCATCATCCATCGCTGTAATGGCTTTTTCTGTTGTCGCCACTTTTTCTGCATCTGCGGCTGACTGAATTTGTTCAATTAATTGTTCTAATTTTTCAAGGCTTTCGGGCTCAAACGAAGTGGACTCTATAAGCACTGTTAGTTGGGCATGGACAAAATTAGCCACCTGAACCGCAAATCGGCCGTAAACGTTATGATAGGTAATGTCATTGGAACGGATTGAAGAAAAGAGATCTTCAAGTTTATGGGTTGCGTTTACAAAGGCATGCAAAAACACCATATTGCAATTACCTTTAATCGTATGGATAGCGCGGAATAACCGATCAATTACAGCGTCACTAACAGCACTTTCCAACTCAGAAACACATTGATTAACGTCTGCGACAGCCGCAACCACATCCTCAAAAAATTCTTGTTTGATTTCATCGTCTAGTTCTAAAAACTCTTGATAAACGTTACCAGACACCTATTTTCCTCTAAAAATATTAGTTGCTTGCAAGTATGGCAAATATTTTAGAATTATTCAGGAAAAATAATAAAATCATTAACTTAAAAGATATTGTGGGTTGTTAACGCATCCCACAATAATAGATTTAACGCGAACCAATAAAAATAAAAAAGGCCCCAATTTTGGGGCCTAGTTTTGCTTTTAACTCACTACGAGCTTAAAAAGTTAATAGTGGAGCAATGACCAGACTAACGATAGCCATAACGTTGATTAAGATATTCATTGCCGGACCCGATGTATCCTTAAACGGGTCTCCAACGGTGTCTCCAACCACCACCGCCGCGTGAGTATCAGAGCCCTTACCACCGTGATTGCCCTTTTCAACATGCTTCTTGGCGTTATCCCAAGCGCCACCGGCATTCGCCATCATTAATGCCATCAGCACACAGGTGATTAATGCACCGGATAACATTCCGCCTAATGCAGCCGCACCAAGGGTAAAGCCAACAACCGCAGGTGCGGCAATCGCTAAAGCCCCAGGAAGCAGCATTTTCTTGAGCGCCGCTTGAGTGGCAATATCCACACATTTAGCACTATCAGGTTCTGCCGTTCCTTCCATTAAGCCAGGGATTTCCTTAAATTGTCGGCGGATTTCTTTGATCATATCAAAAGCCGCAGAACCTACGGCTCTCATGGTAATTGCCGAAACTAAGAAAGGAAAAATACCACCGATAAACATTCCCATTAAAACAACAGGATTACTGATTTCTAGTGAGAAGTTATCAATACTGACTGAAACAATTTCTATGTAGGCTGCAATAATGGCTAACGCGGCTAAACCTGCCGCACCAATTGCAAACCCCTTACCGATCGCCGCCGTAGTATTTCCGACTTCATCAAGTCCGTCCGTTATTTCTCGAACATCAGCACCTAATCCAGCCATTTCAGCAATACCACCGGCATTGTCGGCCACTGGCCCATAAGCATCGATCGCCATAGTAATACCAACGGTTGCTAACATACCGACCGCAGCGATCCCTACACCGTAAACACCCGCATCTCCAAGCAATGCAGAACTCGCATAAATAATTCCAGCAATAGTCAATACCGGTACGACAACAGACTCCATTCCTAGCGCGAGCCCGCCAATCATTACTGTTGCCGATCCCGTCTCTCCTTCACGTGCCAAATCCCGGACAGGCTTCCCACCGGTATAGTATTCGGTAACCAGCCCGATAATACTTCCACCGACCGCACCGACAATTACGCAATACCAAACGTTGACGTGTAAACCTAAGTGAGCAACCAAGAAATAGGCAGCGGCAATTAGGATTAGCGTAGCCCCCAAGGTGCCAGTTCTCAAAGCCTTCGCTGGCTCCATTCCAGAAAAGGCTTTAACCATAACAATCCCAACAATCGAACAAATCAACCCAATGGATGCGAGTAATAACGGCAGCACCATTAAAAACTCTTTACCGTTTTCAGATAAAAAATTGACCGAAGCAAGTCCCATCGTCGAAGCGATGGCGATGGTCGCAATCATCGAGCCGCAATAAGACTCAAAAATATCCGATCCCATACCAGCCACATCCCCGACATTATCACCAACATTATCCGCAATGACCCCAGGGTTTCGAGGGTCATCTTCTGGAATACCTGCTTCTATTTTTCCAACCAAATCAGCGCCAACATCCGCACTTTTAGTAAAGATACCGCCACCAACACGAGAAAAAAGTGCAACCGTCGAACCGCCCATACCAAAGCCATGTATAGCTTCTGCGTGTTCAGCACCAAAGAAATAATATAAAGCGCCTAGGCCAAGTAAGCCCATTGAAGCAACCGCTAATCCCATCACCGAGCCGCCGTAGAAGGCAACCGTTAGTGCGTTCGATGCGCCCTGCTCTGCAGCTGCAACCGTTGTTCTTACATTAGCTTTAGTGGCGGTGAGCATGCCGATATAGCCGGCGATTGCGGAACTCAATGCCCCCACAACAAACGCAGCTGAGGTATGCCAACTTTCAAAACCGATATAGAGTAAAATGGTGAGTACCACCAAAAAACCGAAGAGTATCGAATATTCTCTGCGCATAAACACCATTGCGCCGTTATGAATATCCGCAGCTATTTTAGCTGTTTTTCCTTCACCGCCTGAGTGTTTGATAATTAATAGGTAAATGACAAAGGCTACGACTAGCCCTACAACGCCAAGAATTGGCGGTAATTGAACAAGATCCATACTTCCCTCACTTATTTAGATTTATTATTAAGACTGAGTTTCAACAACAAACTAGTCCATTTATCTTTACGTTGGGCAGACCTACATCTGGGCACGGATCGTCAATCTCTCTGATCGACCGCCCAATGCCTAAGGTTCGATAACACTGTCCTTTATCATCTTGTTAGTGGGACAGACACTGTTATCTCAGTTTATCAAGCCCGAGAAATATAGCTTTTCACGGGAAAACCTAGTGCTTGTATAACAATAAAGTATGATCAGAACAATCAACCAGACGTTGTTATTTTAACTTATTGATTTTTAAAGCATTAATTTATTTTATTTGGGCTGTTTATTTTGCAGTGCACTATCGCTATAATACGCGCCCAAATTCAACCGCAATGAAAACGGAATCATGAGCTTAAATACAGTCCCAGCTGGAAGAGACCTTCCAGAAGAAATCAATGTCATTATCGAAATCCCTGCACACGCCGACCCAGTAAAATATGAAGTCGACAAAGATAGTGGTGCGTTATTCGTCGATCGTTTTATGGCAACCTGTATGCACTATCCAACCAATTACGGTTATGTGCCTCATACCCTTTCAGAAGATGGTGATCCGGTTGATGTCTTAGTGCCGACCCCTTTTCCTTTGTTAGCTGGCTCAGTAATTACCTGTCGTCCAATTGGAATGCTCATGATGACAGACGAGTCTGGAACAGATGCAAAGATTTTGGCTGTGCCGCTAAAGAAGCTTTCTCCTATTTATCAAGGCATCAAAGAAACTAGCGATATGCCTGAATTACTGCTAAATCAAATCCAGCATTTCTTTGAGCATTACAAAGATCTTGAGCCAGGAAAGTGGGTCAGAATTGACGGTTGGGAAGATGCTGCAGCTGCTAAGAAAGAAATTATTGATAGCGTCACGCGTTATGAAGAGGCGCCAGAAAAGCCTGCGTTCTAGCTTAGAATAACGAACACTGTATAAAAAAGCCGATGAAAATTCATCGGCTTTTTAGTTTTTAAATGTGCAAACCAGATTATTCAATTTTTAATTGATAGGCAAAATTATAGATACTGGTTCCAAGTTCAGAAGTTTGCTTTGCGAGTTCAGAGCTTTCGCTGGATTTATCTCTAACATTAGTATTAGAAACACCTATCGCCTGCATATCTTTAGTAATTCCGTCAGACACTGATTTTTGTTCTTCTACCGCGGTCGCTATTTGAAAGCTAAGATCCGATATTTTAGTGGTTGCTTGGTTCGCCTGAGTAAGGAACCCTTTAGCTTCTTCAGCAGCCTTAATAGTGTGCTCACTTTTACTTTGTCCTTTATCCATCATCTCGACAGCATCACCCGCAGCAGCTTGTAGTTTTTCAATGACCCCATTAATTTCATTGGTTGCGTCTTGACTTCGTTGTGCAAGGGTTCTAACTTCGTCGGCAACCACAGCAAACCCTCTTCCTTGTTCTCCCGCCCTGGCGGCTTCAATTGCTGCATTTAACGCCAGCAAGTTGGTTTGGTCGGCAATACCTCGAATAACATCTAATATACTTACAATTTCGTTAGTATCCTGAGCAAGGTTATCCACCACTTTTTTAGCGCCACGCAGTTGCTCAACTAACTCACCCATCTGGTTGACGGTATCTGTAACTTTTTCATTACTTTCGGAAGACAGAGCTTTTGCGTTATCGGATGCCGCGGCGGCATTTGCAGTTGTTTCGGCAATTTCTCCAATAGTCGACGCCATTTCATGGACAGATGAAGCCACCGTACTAATATAGTCGCTTTGTTTACCCAGTTGCACCAAGTTTCCTGAGTTGATATTTTCCGAAGTCTCCGCAATCACTTTGAGGCTATCCGCAGCATTTTGAAACTCTAAAATTGTGGTCTTCATTAACTGGTAAAAATTTTCTAAAGAATTCAAAAACTCTTTATCTTCAGTGGTACTGATTTCAATACTTTTTAGATCGACCGTTAAATCTTTCTCATCTGCAGCGATTTGCAGAGTTGCACTAATATGATTCGAGAGACTAAATTGGGTATTCAACCTTAGGCAAAAGAAAACGAGGATCGCCGTTTCAATAATTACAAAAATCGCATGTACAAAAAATGTAGGCCAATCACAAGTTTGTCCATATACCCTATAAGGAACATCACCTATCTGGCTGTTCGACAGTTGAAGAGGAACACTAACCGCGTGATGAATCGCGATCACACCAGCGGCGAGAACTAGAATTCGCCAGTCTCGCCAAATAATCAGAAACGCTAACACCGAAAAAATATGAAAGTGCATTTCAAGACGCCCGAGCTGTTGCATAATTAATATCATCGACATCAACATTAAACTAACCGCAATGACTGAACGACTAATAACCGTTCCACGTGCACTGAAATAAGCTGCAGCGCTTGCAATGACTGCTAGAGTGGCAGGAACAGCACCTTGCATATGAGTTTCATATCCAGCGGGAACGATAAAGTAGATGAATGGCAAATGTGCTACTAAAATGTAAAGCATTATTTTGTCAGAGGCATTAAGATCACTCGCTAACTTTTGTTTAAATATCTGCTCGACTCTTTCTGCAACATTCATTGATTTATGCCTCTGGTAAATTTTTCGCTAGGTTATTTAGTTGTTTTCCGCCATTTAGAATATAAAAGTCGGCGACCATTTTTTCTATATCTAAGTTCAATTCATCGTAAACCACTAAACCTTTAACCTGAGGATGAATTAAATAAATGTAGCCTTTATGTATAATTTGTTGACCTTGCTGCGCTACAAAAACAGATTGCTTTAATTCTGCAGTCACTTGGTTTAACCGTTTAGTTTCATTTATCACCAAGCCAACAAAATTCTGGTTGATGGCTCCCAAATACGAATCAAGAACCTCTGGCTTATCTCGCTCTGGATCGATAGTAAGCAGCGAATAATTAGCTTGTGTAGAAAGGTGGTTTGCTAATCTTTGATAGTGACTCATAGTTACCGGACAGGTGTTAGGGCATGAAGTGAATCCCAGAGTCAGATAAAGTGGTTTATCAGAAAAATGACTCCAGCTGACATGTTCCCCCTGCTGATTTAACATTTCTACATCAGACAGTGTAAACGAAGTGACATGGCCATATAGCGCTTTACCACCATGCTTTTTAGCAAATAACCAAGACGGTTGCGAATAAAAAAGCACAAATGCTCCAACTAATGAAATGAGAGCAAAGCAAAGAATAATTGATTTATGCAGATTAACCATAGCAGTTTAAGTTGTTTAACCTACAGAAAAAATAGGCCAGAATCTTAGCTAAATCAAGCTCAGACTGAAGGTTGATACGTGGGCTAGTATGGCTTAGCAAGTGGCCAAAACATTAATATGGCCAATAGGGATACATTGAGTGCTTACTCTAATCGGTTCAATTCGCGCAACGATGGGTCATTTAATCACTCGAAAGCTTAAACTTTCGAGCGGGATTTGAGTTACCAAGACTAGAAAAATTTGTTGAATGGTCGTTAACTAGATGCTTGAAGCCAGTCTTTCCTGTAACTCCGGCAGATTTAGTTTCATCAGCCTCATTTTAGTATCAAACTCTCTTAGAATTGCCTGATAAGTCGGGTCGTCCCTTAATGGTTCAAAGGCAGGGTCGAGCTTGACTAGCCAGACATCCACAAAGCCTTCTTGAATAGCTTGCCTAAGCAGACCTAACGCTTTAAAGGTATTTCCACTAATAGCGGCGATTGTGGCCTCGTTGTATCTCATAAGATGTGGGCTAGCAAATTCATTGCCGACCATAAATTGAATTTTTTCGGCGGCACCGGTTAAATAAGATTCAGTTTGCAAACTATTTCCAAGCGCCTTATACGCAGTCGCTAGATACAACTGAATTTCTATTTCCATTCTATTCTTGCCGCGCTTATCATTTTCTCTTAATAAACTAAGAGCCGCTTCAAGATCATTTATTGCGTATTCCCATTGTTGTTCATGTAACGCAACAGTACCGCGCCAAAACCGATCAACCCAAAAGCTAGACTCTTCATCAAGGGTATCGACCCAGAGTTTTAGCTTATCAAATTCAGCTTGAGCCGCCCAAAGCCTTGCTTGCATATAGGGTAGCCCTTTTTTAACTTTCATATTATTGCTTTGTCGAAGAATGTCCAAATTCTCTTGCGCTAACTCAAAGTACCCTAAAGGAATTAAAATATCATGGGCTTTAGCCAGCCACTCTTGCTCATCTCCGCTTAACTCTCCAATTCGTTGATAAAGTTTATAAGCTTGATCGAGTTGCCCCACCGCCATACTGACTTCGCCAGCAATAGCATAAGCGTTCGCATAATTAGGGTTGTTTCTTACAACCACATTAAACACATTCATTGACTCTTCGTACTTTCCCCGAGACATCAAATCAATCCCGTAGTTATAACCGACCACCGCCGCTTGTGGATCGATTTCGAACGCTTTTTTATACAATGCAGAACCGTCCTTAACAAAACCTTCATCCTGTAATATCGACCCATACCACATATAGGCTTCCGCATTAGAAGGATTAAGTTCTATCGCTCTATTTAAATGGAATTTTGCCTTAGCCAACTTTTCGGGATTCATTTGCATGTCTTTTTCGTCATAAGACATTTGCCAAATCATTAACCCCATCACCGCATGCCCTTCAGCTAAATCACGATTAAGTTGTAAAGATTTCTCAATATGCGGTTTGGCTAACTCAATCGCTTGCTTAGATTCGATTAATCCATAACTTGATTGTAATAAATAAGATTCCGCCAACATTGCGTAAGCTTGAGCATAATTAGGGTCAAGGCTAATTGCTTTTTCTAAATGTTCAATCGCTTTAACAAAATCATCCTTTGACCGATTGCGAATATAGGCAACGCCACGCGAATACTCTGAAAACGCGACGATATCCTCTGTTCCAATATTTGAGGCAGTCGCTTCACTCTTACCTAACAGTTTAATTTCTAAAGTTTCAAGCACTGATTGAGCGATTTCATCTTGTACTTTAAATACGTTAGTGGTGTCTTTGTCCCAGGTTGATGAAAAAATGTGCACATCTTCGTCAGCTTTGATCAGCTGAGCGGTGATACGAATCAATTCACCGGAACGCCTAACACTGCCTTCAAGAATATATTGAACTCCCAATTCTCGTGCGATTTTTCGAATATTAATGTTTTGATTTTTATATTGAAATGAAGAGGTTCGAGCAACGACTCGCAAGCTTTTATTACGAGCCAGTACATTGAGCAATTCTTCAGACAGTCCATCGGCAAAAAACTCGTCTTCCTCAGAGTTTCCAAAGCTAGCAAAAGGTAATACAGCGATGGTCTTTTCCTCAGCCTGAGAAGAAGTCAATTGTTTAACACTGGGAAGTGGCTCTATTTGTGCGCCGACAGGTTGGCTTGCACTATTCCAGTATAAAAATGCAGCTGTTGCGCCAAACAATAAAATAATACTAAACTCGGCGGCTCTATCTTTTACTGAGCGGGTTGTCGCTTGCTGGTCGTCAGCTTTTGCGAGAACTTGACGTTCATGCTTGATATCAAGCATCCAGCCAATGATTAATGCAATGGGAAAGCCTGAAAATGCAATAAGCACCATGGAAGACATAACCCACTCTGGGTAACGCAATACTGGTAACAAAACATCAGCAATTTGGATAATTCCCCAAGTCACTGCGGCATAGACGGTTGCTACCTTAAATATTTTTCTACTTTTTACGTCTTCCCAAACAGTCGACATGCGTTGCCCTAAAATCTATAGAAAAGCGGTAGACTCAGCTAAAAATCGCCATTCGCAATAATCATCAACTAACCTGATGGGTTTATCATGATGAAAAGCTAATATTCAATTTCGAGTCGAGTCATTGAATCAATACGCTTTTCAAATAGAAAAGCGTTTTATTTATAATAACCTATAAGACGCTGAGTTCCACAAATTGGTTTGTAATATTCACAATATTTTTATGAAATTTGGTTACAAGCTGTAAATCGTCACAGCACACCACTATAACACCCGCAATCAGACTAATCGATATGCGGTCATTGCTTTAGCGTTTATAGATATTTGACGATTTGACTAACGTTAAATAAAAAAGTTTTATCCTAATTTACTTAATTTTGTACCGTATACCAAGATAGTTAACTAGTCTTGCGGACGTAACTCTATTTCACCACTGACTGTGGACATTCTAATTTGCCCGCTGCCTTGACCGAGGGTAATTTTGAGCTTTTCCGAGCCTATGAATGATCGGCTAGGTTCATGCTTTGAAATACGATTTACGATATCGCCGCCTGGGCCGGTGTCTAGAATAATTCTGGCATTCAGCTCTGGTTGGGAAAAATAAATGCTCTTACCAGAAACATTTGACAACCGAATGGTTCCAGAATCCGTCAAGTTACCGCGTAAGCGAGTATTGCCAGAGACCGTTTCGATTTGAGCCACATCAATAGACTCTGTAGTCACCTTAATATCAGCTGATACCGCGGAAACTTCAATTGAACGAGCAGTGACTTTTGCATCAACATCACCACTTACTGTTGAAATATTAAGCCTGTCAGCCACACCATTGATGACTATATCGCCACTGACGCTGTTGATATAAGTTTTACCAGCGATGTTAGTTAATTTAATGTCACCACTCACCGAACTGATTTCGACCTCTTTGTCAATTTTGGTGACTGCTATGTCCGTCGAAACCCCACCAAATTGAAGCCTTCCTGTTTTTGGGATAAGTATTTGCAAGTCAGAACCGTTGCCACTTCGAGCGTTAGAATTTCGATTAGGTAACACAACTTTAATCAGGGTCTTGTTGTTTTTAGTTTCAAATACAAATTTTTCTGTAAGGTCATCGAGCTCACCTTTAACCACCACTTGATTTTTATCCCATCCTTCGATGGTGATGTTCCCTCTAGTATTATGAATCTCGACTTCCGCATCAGCGCTTACATCCAAGACTTTGTTAATTTTTTCTCCCGCCAAAGCACTTCCGCTCATAAGGGTGAAAATGATTACCAATATTGATTTGTGACTTGATTTAAACATCAAATAGCCTCTTCTATAAAACTTAACTGTGATTCTATCGGTCAATTCTCGGTATAAAACAACGAGAATTAAATCGTCGTATCTAACTTCGCTAACTGAGTAAGCACTGTTAGTTCTTGTTGATAAGTTAACCTCAACAGATTGGTAAAATTAGCATCAACCTGTTGTCGCCCCATGGCTTTTTTCAATACTAAAGTGGCACGCTCAATCTCCATCAACTCGGTTTCAATTTGAGTTAATAAAGCTTCGTCAATATTGGCTCGGTTCATAGAAATTCTAGCCATTAAACTAGCACGTGCGGCCTTAAAGTCTTTTTCCATCGCATCAACTTGACGCACATAATAATCGGCATTAACGACATCACTGTCAGTTCTTCGGTTAGCTGCCGAACTTAATTTTTCAGTGCCTTTAGGCTCAAAACTGACCGTTTTACCCTCTGCTTGGGGGTCAGGGAGAGCCAGTTTGGAGTCTATTTGCTGTTGAATATGATTAACTTCAGCGTAAATCGCGTCAGCTTTTTCGAGTTGCACCCAACTGTAGGATACCGATCCAACACAAACGACAAGACTAGCGGCAATCACCCAACTATTCCAGCTTTGCTTGAATAACTTTGTTTCAATATTTTTCCGTGAATAATTGTTGTCCGAACCAAATAAGTCACCAGACTGCGAGCGAGTGCATTCAATCGTGTTAATTTCATCTTGGATCGCA
The DNA here is from genome assembly GCA_965230505.1 of Kangiellaceae bacterium. Classification (GTDB taxonomy): domain Bacteria; phylum Pseudomonadota; class Gammaproteobacteria; order Enterobacterales; family Kangiellaceae. The sequence continues at coordinate 536,804 of OZ246006.1, forward strand.
GGCCATAAGTCGTTGCAAGGTGGCTCCTCAGTCGCCAATTGCTTGATGGCTTGGTTTAGGCGTCTCTCTTTGTCTAAATCAATTGTTTTTTGTCGATTCATGGTTAACTACCTAGTGTTCAAAGGATTCTACAAGCTTTCTCTTAGAATTTTTCTTGCTCGAAAAAGTTGCGCTTTAGAAGTACCAACAGCAACCCCAGCCAATTCAGCAATTTCCAAATGGGTGTAACCTTCAACATCATGCATAACAAACACTGTTTTAGCGCCATCAGGCAAGGTTTCAATCAGCTTTTCTAAATCTCTCTGTTTCCCAAGACTATTGCCCGTTGAAGGATGAACATCCTCATACTCGGTACTATCTTGCCATATTTTGGCATTCTTTATACGAAGCCTATCAATGACAACTCGAGAGGCTATTTTTCGAAGCCACGTATAAAACTGACTTTCAGCTCTAAAGCTGGATAGCTTTTGCCAGGTTTTGACAAAGGTATCCTGAACAACTTCTTCGGCTTCTTGAACGGAACCCGTCATCCGCTTAGCATACAGAAACAACCTTTTATGATAACGCTGATACAACATTTCAAAGGCAGGCAAATTTCCATCGATAGCCGACTGAATCCAATGACTTGTATCTTCGTCTTGTTCTAAAGACGTTTCAGTAACTGACAATCGAGTTTCCTATATTGCTTTATCTAGCATAGATTAGAGATTGTTCTAGCCTTCCAAAAAGCAATGTTTGTAAAGTCTTGCATTATTAATGATGACGTAATATTGAGTGATAGGGTTTAAAATGAAAATGACTAATAGCTTGAGCCAATCAGAGCCTCTCTGCGAGCGACTCCCTTTGGTGCGTTTGGCTTCAATCAAATTAAAAACCAGCGTTGCTACCCTTTAGTTAGCAATTCTCGCAGGTCAATTAATCCGGCATTTGCTCGACTAATATAGTTAGCCATTACCAATGAATGGTTCGCTACTACCCCAAATCCTCCACCATTTAAAACCATTGGGCTCCACATGGTATCCTGGGTCGCTTCGAGTTCTCTAATAATTTGTGCCAGACTCGCTTCCGCGTTTTTCTTTTCTAATACGGGTGCAAAATCAACTTGTACCGCCTTAAGGAAATGAATAAGCGCCCAACAGGCTCCGCGGGCCTCATAAAAAGTATCGTCTATTTGTAGCCAAGGCGTTTTAACTTCTAGCTGGCTTGAGGTTTTTGTCGATTGAAAAGCTGCTGTATCGCCGGATAAATCAGTATTTAATCTATCTTGTCCAACTGATGCGGACAGCCGCTGGGATAAACCACCTAGTCTCTTATTAACCAACTCCAACCATGCGTTTAAATTGTCGGCACGAGCATAAAACTGGTCTTGGGTATCCGACTGGGACATCAGTTTTTTGCGGTACGCCGCCAAGTATTCGACACCCTCAGCATACTCCCCTTCTGCTCGAGGTAACTGCCAAGAAGTGTGATCAATGTTAAATAATGGCTCGGCTTTTTTAAGAGAATCATTTTCTAACGACTGTGATTGAGAACGACTCATATCATTTCTTAACGAAGATGCCATGTCCCTAATTTGAACCAAAGCACCAAACTCCCATGCAGGAATGTTATCTAAAAAGATTGATGGCGGTAAGATATCATTGCTCAAAAAACCACCATTTTTTTGCATTAAAGTGGTCGCTACTTTTTCGGTGGTTTTTACCGTGGTGTAGCCGACTATCAGCTTTTTGTCTTGGCCTTGAGAAAGGTATGCTTTGCTGTCATTCACATCAAACATGTCTGGCTCAACACTCCAATAAACACCAAGAAAATAGAAACCGATAATCAGCATAAGAATGACAAATATCACTCTTTTAGTGATCGAGTTCTCTCCTTCAACCACCGTCGAAGGAGCCGGCTCCTCTAGTGCCTCTTGTAACAATTTATCCTGTTTGGATTTATTTGATTTGCCAAATTTCCACATTGTTTAGATACCTTCTATAAAATTCTCACAAGAATGTACGATAATCATTTGTTCAACAACATACTCAACAACTAATTTCTAGCTGAAAACTAATCTTTTTCTCAATCACGCTGAGTATCACTTTTTTTCTCTGTCGAGAATATTGACTAACACTTGGTATTTTCGTTCTTCGCTACCGAGAATTAATTCGAATTGGTTATTGCTCGGAATTTCTTTTAAGCCCATTAACATGATATGAATTCCACCAGCGACTAGGCTCAATGACTGCTTTGCTGGAATGACTAGTTCATCCCGATGTTGCATTTTGGCAACACCATTTTGCTCAATCGTTTGGTGAAACATCGCGTGTCTTGCTATTTCAGTCTCGACCGAATTAATAATGATTGTTTGATCAGAAAGGTTTTGTAATGTTAGATAAACAGCAGCGGTTCGACTAACGGGAGGTACCGCTGGCATAGTAGCATTGACAATTTTGAGTGTTTCATTTGCTTCACTCGAGCTTTCTTTTGCCACTACCGAAGACGAAACTAAAAGAAACAAAAATAGTCTCAGTGAGCGCTGGATACAAGGTTTAATCATGGAGCCAAAATAGTTCATGGGGTAACACGTCCTAATCGAAGTTGAGTCGAATGAATACGGATTAAGTCGGCACTAGTCGGGTTGATTTATAACCGCAAAGTGCTTTTAGCGACAATCTTATCGTTAGATTTTATCAGTTTATAACCCGCAATTCACCCTATGGACAGTATCACACCGATTGAGCTAATAGAATAAAGCCCCAGCGATTATATAAGCAAGGATGGTGGGCCCGGTTAAGAATAAAAGCCCTAATACAGCAACCACTCTAACACCGGTCACATCCCATCCGAACTGGTGTGCTATCCCCGAACAAACACCCATGATTTTGGAGCGTGCACGAGGCGGTTTTCGATAGCCATAATCATCACTATACCGGTCGGTGTAGCGACTTCTTTTGTAGTGGTGATAGTGTTTCATAATCAACTCCTATTCTGCATTAACTGGACTTTTAAACTCTTTTGTTTAAACCTTTGAACTTACACAGGGTAGCCTGCAATTGCAGGCTTAACTGCTAAGAGGCTTTCTTCATTTTTGCTTTAAGTGCTTCCAGCTCCTGATCTAATTCTTCGTCTTGTTGCAAAGAATCGATTTGCTGACTTAAGCTAACATTTCGCCCTAAGTCCATGGCTTCCACTTCTGCTTCCAATTGATCCATGCGTTTTTCAAAACGGTCAAACCGATTTAACGCGGTATCGATACTGCTCGAATCAATTTGCTTGCGCATATGAACCGTCGCTTTAACTGTCTCGTGACGAGCGACAATCGTTTTTCTTCGAGCAATCGCTTCATTTAATTTGCTTTGAAGTTTAGCGATATCATGATCTAACCGTTCTAGGGCGGTTTCTAGCGCCGCGAATTCTTTCTCTTGGGCATCAATTGCTTGTTCAATTCGATGCTTTTCTTGTAACGCTTGTTTGGCTAAATCTTCACGGCCTTTTTCTAAGGCTAATTCAGCTCGTTTTTGCCAAGACTCAACTTCGCTTTGATAATTCTTTATCTGTCTTTCCATCTCTTTTTTATCGGCGATGGTTTTAGCAGACTCTGTGCGCACATTAAGTAAAGTGTTTTCCATTTCACTGATGATCATTCGAACTAGTTTTTCAGGGTTTTCCGCTTTATCTAACATTGCGTTTACATTGCTGTTAAGAACATCCGAAAATCGTTTAAATACACTCATGGTCTTCCTCTCTTATAAACTTTACTGAGTTAATTGGGAACCAGTTAAACATTTAACCAACTCCTGCAGACTGAACTCCTAGAGACAATAATTGGTGAAATTGCCAATAAGATTACTAGAATGTAATTCACTTATTGTGCCAACTTCTCCAAAAATCGCGTAAACAATTGATTTAAATAAGAATAATTTAAATACAACGGAGAGTAATAAGGCCCCAACCAAGCCTCAATAAAATTTTGAATTAGGCAGACAGACTAATAAATAGCAAAATTGACAAATAGCTGAAATGATTTCTGAGATGAATTTTGAACCCGATAAGTCTTGCTCCCACTTCAAGAAGTTGCTTGCAAAACCTAGCTAACTATTTTGATCGCATCGCTTAAAACTTGTGCCGTGGCGTCGGGCTTGGTTGCCATTTCACTGAGGTATCGACGCCATTGCTTGCCATTCGGCTGAGCGTGGAATAAGCCTAACATATGACGAGAAATATGTTGCAGTTTGCCACCGGCAGCAATATGTCTTTCGACATATTCAAGCATTTGCTGTGCTACTTCAATCCGACTCGCTTGGTTAAAGGGCTGATCGAATATAGACTGATCAGCACCTGCTAAGCAATAGGGATTTTGATAAGCTTCGCGACCAATCATCACACCATCAACTTGTGCTAAATGCTGATTAGCCTCAGATAAAGATTTAATGCCACCATTAATAGCAATTTCTAATGCCGGAAAATCTTTTTTTAACTGGTAAACATAATCATATTTAAGCGGTGGTACTTCTCGGTTTTGTTTAGGACTAAGGCCAGTTAATACAGCGATTCTTGCATGCACAATAAAACTATCACAACCTGCGGCAGCAATCGTGCTGACAAAAGTGGCCAATGATTCATAGGAATCAATCGTCGGTAAGCCACCTCCCTCAATTCCGATACGGTGCTTTACGGTCACCGGTAACTGAGTGGCGTGTTTCATTGCCGCCACACATTCTGCCACCAGTTCCGGCTCAGCCATTAAACAGGCGCCTATTTTGCCGGATTGCACTCTATCTGAAGGACACCCAACATTGATATTGATCTCATCATAGCCATAGTCTTCAGCAATTTTAGCGCACTCTGTTAGAGCCTTAGGGTCACATCCTCCAAGCTGCAACGCGATCGGATGCTCTTGTGTGCTATAACCAAGTAGTTTTTCACGATCGCCATGTATGATCGCGCCGGTGGTGACCATTTCGGTATATAACAAAGTACTTTTTGAGATCAGACGAAGAAAATAGCGATAATGGCGATCGGTCCAATCCATCATAGGGGCAACGGAAAGCTTACGGCTGAAGTGTTGTTTCTGAAACACGATAAATTTGTTGGTTAAAATAATTTGACTAGATTATATCATTGCTCATCCGGTTCAAGGATAAAAATTCAGCCTAAGCAGACAACTTAGTCGATTAGATAATGCGGCTCACATATGCGTGATCGAATTTTAGCCAGATTAGACGAAATGAATCTGAATAAATGAATCAATCTCTATGCAGCACTACTTGATTTCGGCCTTTAGACTTTGCCTCATAAGCCGCTTTATCGGCACTCATCAATAGCTCCTTGGGCGACTTTTGATTTTCTGAATGGAGCGCTATTCCAATACTTACGGTAATGGGAAAACACAGTCCGTCATATTCCATTGGTCGAGATTCTAATCTACTCCTAATTCTTTCAGCCACAGACATCGCTTGGTCAGCATCAGCGGAAGGCAAACAAATGGTAAACTCTTCGCCGCCATAACGGCCAAAATAATCATAGGGTCGTAATTCAGTTTTAACCAACTGACAAAAAGTTTTTAACGCAAAATCCCCAGCTTGATGGCCATAACTATCATTAACCTTTTTAAAATGATCCAAATCGAGCATCAACAGCGCCAGTGAGGATTTCTTGCGGTCAGCTAGAGCCCATAATTTTGCTAACTCATCAATAATGGCTCGATGATTGAGAACGTTAGTTAGCGGATCATGTGTCGCTTGATGTAATAATTGGTTTTCCGTATTGATGACACGCGAGCCTGCTTTTAATCTTACTTTAAGTTCATCTGGGGCAAACGGTTTAGAAATAAAATCATCAGCGCCGGACTCTAAAGCCAGCACTAAATTCTCGGTGGTCTTCTTACTGGTAAGAATAATAATATAGGACGCGGCTATGGATTTTTTATTTTTTAACGCTACACATAAACTAATACCATCCAATTCAGGCATTTGCCAATCAAATAAGAATAATTGCACATCGGGATGCTCTTCAAGTAACTCCAACACTTGCCTGCCATTCTCTGCTTCAATAACTTGATAGCCCCATTTGGTTAGTTTGTCTTTGATCAGCATTAAAGTGACTGGATCATCTTCAGCGACAATGACCTTCATATTTATGATTCCTCGCTAGCCGTACTATGAATGTAAGCTGTAATCTCTTGCTTTAACCGCTTAACCCGTCGGTTGGCCTCCTCCGACAACTTTCCGACCTGTTCAAAATCTCTTGCTTCAATTTTTTCGATAATAAATTCTAGCTCTTGAGTCAATGACTCGTGGCTAAAGCTTGCCACCATCCCCTTAGTTTTATGAACTTTTTTAGCTAACGCATCCCAATTCTTTTCACTTAGTAACAGATTGTGCTGCTCGATTGCTTCATCAATAAAACCAGCCGCCATCTCTAACATTTTTTTAAGTAGAGTGATATCAGATTCGGTAGTAAACAAAGCTCGTTCTTCATCAAAGGTAATAAACTCTAGATCTGTGTCAACTGGCAATTTGACAGTTTTTTTGTCCTTTTTATTTTGGCTAACGAGCTGCCTTGCTGAGCGAATATCTTCATTTTCTAACACTTCTATTAATTCAGTAGGGTTAACTGGTTTAGTTAAGTAATAATTCATTCCTGCCTGCAAACAAACTTGAGCATCCTCTTTAAGTGCTCTCGCGGTTAAACCAACAATGCACACTTCGGAGTTTTGCTCTCCTTTTCTAATCATTTCAGTCGCCTCGATGCCATCCATTACAGGCATCTGCACATCCATCAGAATAGCATCATAATAATACTCTAAGTTTTCTTCATAGGCCAAGCGTCCATTTTCAACAACCGTAACGCTGTGTCCACGCTTTTCTAATATTTCTGTGACTAAAAAAGAGTTAACTTCATGATCTTCTGCAACCAAAATTTTTAAACTTTGTTGCACACTCACTTTTTCTTCAGGAAAATCAATCATTGATTTTTTAGGGTTCTTTCCAAGCACCGTCATCAATGCATTAAATACTTCTGATTGCTTTATGGGTTTTACTAGATGCGCCTTGACTTGCATGTTTTTACAAAACTCCAAGTCTTCATTTAAGTTAGATGCGTTTAACAACAAAATACTATCAGGCTTGTTAATCTTTCCTTGCTGGTGCATTGCACTCAGTTGCTTTATAAAATCAAAGCCACTAAAGACCGGTAAATTTGACTCGACAACAATGGCATCGAATTGACGCACTGTATTATTATTTTTTTTGATAGCATCGAGCGCTTGTTTGGCCGTTTCACACGCAGTGACATTGCAGTTCCACGAGTGAAGAATTTCAGTTAACCAGCTACGATTAGCCGAATGGCTATCCACAACAATACAGTTCAATGAACCCAAAATATTGCGATCGCTATGTAAATAAAAATCATAGTCCTCACTTACGTCCATAGAGTTATAATTTTCATTACCCAACTCGAGTTTAAAATCGATAGTAATTTTTGTGCCACCGCCTAGTTGACTCTCTACATTTATCGTTCCTTCCAATAGCTCGACTAGCTCTCTAACAATCGACAAGCCTAGCCCAGTACCGCCATATTTTCTGGTGGTGGAATCATCCGCCTGAGAAAAAGGTTCGAAAAGACTGTCAACTTTGCTTTCAGCAATGCCAATACCAGTGTCGCAAACACACAGCTCTAAACCAATAAATCTTTGTTGTTCATCCAAGCAGGTTGAACGAAGTTGGACTACTACTTCACCTTGTTCAGTAAATTTTATAGCGTTACTGACTAGGTTAGTTAAAATTTGGCTCAACCTAACTGGATCAGACTTGACCCATAGAGCTAAATCAGCACTGGCGAAAAAGTGATAGTCCAAACCTTTTTGATGCGCCTGATTAGCCAAGGTTTTTGCAGCATCAGCTAACACTTCTTCTAATGGAAAGCAGACTTTTTCAATTGAAAGCTCACCCGCTTCAATTTTAGATATGTCTAAAATATCGTTGATTAAATCCATCAGCCGATTCGCAGAGCTCATGATCAACTTCATATATTCGTACTGTTTGGTGTCTAGTTTAGTGGCTTTTAATAAATCACCTATACCTAAAATTGCATTCATGGGAGTCCTAATTTCATGACTCATATTGGCTAAAAACTTAGTCTTAGCTTGACTATTTTGCTCTGCCACGTCAGTTTTATCAGACAATTTGTTCATTAGTTGTTTTTCAGTTGTAATATCTTGGTTTGCACCAATGACCGTCAAACGACCACTTTCCACATCGGAGTAGCAAATAGCACTGGCTTTAATATGCTTGACTCTACCTTGACTCAGCAATAATCTAAACTCTGCCTGCCAATCTTGTTGGTTTTCAACCGCTTGCTGCAGCGACTTCTCTGCCTTTTCAATATCTTCCGGGTGGACACTTTTTTGCCAAAATTCATACTGCATACCACTTTCTATGACATCATCCGGCGTTTCATATATTTCATGCATTTGTTGTGTCCATACTAATTCTCCCGATGTCACATCCCAAGTCCATATGCCTAAGTCGGCTGATTTTGCGGCTAACTCCAGAGATAGATGCGACTTTCTCAACTCCTCTTCAAATCGCTTTCTAGCTTTCATTTGGGTTTCGAGCGAATTTGACTTAAAGCGAGATTTTTGCGCATAAAACGTGACTATAACCGATAGCAAGGTCAACATAATCCCAGACCAAAATACTAAGGCAGTAATGTCAGTAATATTTTGATAAAACTCATCTTGATAGGCTAAATTCAAACGAAGGTTAGCAACATTGATAGGAAATAACTCAGACAGCTTGTTATCAACGGGCGACTGATTAGCATCGGGAACACTTTCTGCCACTTCACTACTTGCTATCACAGCCCCGTCGGGAAGTAATGGCATGGCATATCGCTGCAACCATAGTTGATAGCTAACCAATACTTCTAAAGACTCTGTCGCTAGTGGCTCACTCGACTCTAGCGGAAGTTGCAAAGCAAAATATTTATCGCGATTAAATGAAAACAGGTCTGAGTATCGAACACCGAGAGTCTGAGAAATTTTATCTTGGCTAACAGCAGAATAGGCTCTGTCTTTTAACAGTGGCGATAAATCAATCGATGGCTCTCGGCTAAACAACGGAATATATTGGTTTTTATCTTTTTTTATGTAGACCGCTTGAATCGACTGATTATCGACTAAATTAACATCCTGCAAATCTCTATTTATAATTTTGCTGCTTGCGATTTTGGAAAAATAAATAACGTCAGCTTTCCAAAACAGATTAATGTCTCGTTCAACTAAATCGCGGTTATCAACCCCGAGCGCAGTCTTTTTATTCTGCTGATAAGTACTGATGGCATTCGTGAACAGCAAGGTCATGCTCAGTAATGCAGCCCCAATAATGATAGATAAATGATAGTCACTACGCTTGGACTGTTTATTTAGCTGTAAGGTGGTGAATAGCAAACCGACCGCAATAAAGCAAAACCCAAGCGCCGCTTGCAATGACATCGGGGTAAACTCTCCCCAACCATAGCTCGTTTTAATATCCAACATATAACCCACTACTGACACCACACTGATGGCAAATACCATGCTAATTAACGAAGCGATAATATGCAGCGCCGCTTGCGATAACTTAGGCTGTCTAACAAGCCAAAACAAACAACTTGAAGCAATCATAAAACTTAGTGCCGTGTTAGGCGCCATTCGACCCGGATGAGAGGTAAAGGTTGTGATTTGAGATGTGTGCAGTAATTGATCTATGAAAAGCTCAATGGCAAACAGATACTGTAGCATCGAGAGTGACGAAATTAACAATGAAGCCGATGCGCTAACAAGGCTTAATTTATTGGCTTTGTATTTATAGGCTAAAGCAGCAATAGCCAACAATAAAAAACACACCGCTGCGTTGAACTGAGTGGGTGCAGTATTTGGTTTAAACTGAAACATCCAAGTAACATCAATTTTCCAACCAACGACTGCTAGCAAACCCAAAAGTCCAGTTATGGCATAACAGCTGATCGCCCAGAGCTTATAATTAGAATTTTCTTGCTGAGTGGTATTGCTATCCATTGTGCTCCTTCTCAAACAAATTTTTGCTTAATTTAATTATTAAAGCCATTAAAAAACTGTCGCTTATTATCGCGATAGCTCACTATTTTAGGGAATTTAACGCCTGTTAACTTCTCTAAACCGCTTTAATAATTGTTTAACTGATCCTTCCGGTATTTGCTTCTCATGTTTTGACCGGTAAGGATGAAGAAAATCTGAAAAGCCTTCTATTTGGTCACTTTCATCAGCATTGAAGGCCATTGCCCAGTCAGCAAAATACCGCTGCTTTACTGCAGATTGGTAGAGTAGTAATAGGTTTTCGTGTCGCTGGTCGGTTAATATTCGAGCATAAAGATTGTCGACATGATTCGCAGGCCCCTCAAGCACTTGGATAAAACAAGCCTGCCGGTAGAGTAACATGCCGGTAATTTGTTGGCTTTGATTGTACTCTCTAGCCTTTTGCAGCAATTGCTGTAACTGTTCGGTATTAAATGCTTGAGTCGCGATGCTGGAGTAAACAAGTTGTTTTATTGTTGTCGTTGTATTCTGTTCCACAAATTTATCCCGATATTACATAGTAATCAATAAGTTAAATCTAATGGTCAAATATAGTTTACTCTGTTAAAAGTAGTTGAAAACCAAATTTTAGTCAACTGTTAGAATAATTTAAGATTCTAGCACTACAAGCGGAATATCCCGTTTAAGTAATCTTATCGCGTTATTATTTCTCATGGTGTTTGGTAGTTATTGCCGTAGTTCTTCCTTGCGCATATGACTTCATCTAAAAGTAAGTGACTATTTTTTTCATTATCCTTGTCAACCGATCCGCTATTGATGCGTTTTAACTGTTATAACAACCAAGGAGAATAACATGACTAAACCAACTCAATGGCTAAAAAGCCTATCTATTGCTGCTCTATTGGCAGCGTTAACCGCTTGTGGCGGTGATGCAACTGAAGAGATTGAACCCATCGATATCGGCCTAAGTAAGCCTACTTGTGAAACCAGTGATGACGATAATAATGATCCTAACTGTGGAAAGTTGTTATTGGGTATTACCGATGCTGATGGTGACTTCCTCAATTATTCCGTGCAAGTGACCGGGCTTGAACTGACTCGTGCTGATGGTACCAATGTCTCAGTGTTAACCACTCATCAAACCGTTAATTTTGTCGACTATGTCGATGTTAGCGAGCTTGCAGCTGCAGCCACCATTCCGGCGGGTGTATATACATCGGGAAGGATTGAAGTTGATTATAGTAATGCCGATATTCAAGTCGAAAAAGACGGCAATGCGGTAGAAGCTTCGATGGTCGACGATTCCGGTGCTCCGATAACGGTCACTAGTTTGGAATTACAATTCGATGAAACCAATCGATTAATCATTGCCCGAAACCGACCAGCAATGCTCGAATTAGATTTCAATCTAAGCGCTTCTCATCAAGTCGACTTAGCAACGGATCCGGTAACCATTACCACAGAACCTTACATCATGGCAGAAATCGATCCCGTCATCAGTAAAGAGTTTCGAGTAAGAGGTCCCTTGATTCGAGTGGAACAAGATCAGTCGCTATTTAGAATTGCAGTACGCCCTTTTCATCGCCGCGTTGATCGCTTTGGAGGCGTCAATATTAACACCAACGATCAAACTAATTTTGAGATCGATGGCGAAGTTTTAGTTGGCGCAGAGGGTCTTGCGGCCATGGCAGCGCTTGACGCCGAAACTCCTACGGTCACACTTGGCAACTTCACTCGTTCAGAAGATCGATTTACCGCTATCACGGTACTCGCCGGTAGCAGTGTGCCTGGTTCAGAAAGTGATGCGGTACGGGGTGTTGTCGTTGCTCGGTCAGGCAATCAATTAACTGTTAAGGGCGCATCGCTAATCCGCACAGACGGTACCGTTAGTTTTGATGACCAAATCACCGTACTATTGTCTGATGATACTCAAGTATCTAAAAAACGCCGCCATCAAGACAATGTATCTATCGCTGATATTTCGGTTGGACAAGCGATAACTGTTTTAGGCTCCATGAGCGAAGATGACGAGCAATCAATGATGGATGCCACTAACGGTCATGTACGCATGAGACTCACAGCAGCATCCGGTCATAGTCTTAGTAATGACAACCTGACATTAAATATCCAATTGCAAGCACTTCAAGGTCGTAAAACCGATAGCTATGACTTTTCTGGAACGGGAATAGATGCTAGCTTTGATGCAGATGCGAATAACTATGAAGTTAATATCGAAAACTTACTGGTGACAGATTTAGCAGATAACTCTCCTGTTCGAGTGACTGGCTTCGTAGCCCCTTTTGGAAGTGCGCCGGCTGACTTTAATGCGGTGTCAGTCATTGATTATTCGCAATCCCGTAGTCAACTATTAGTCGACTGGCCCGAAGGTAATGAAATCGTTGCATTCAGTGATATTTCCGAATCCAGTTTAACAGTCGATAGTAGTGCACAAGGTGGTCTGTATAAACTAATTCAAGGTGGAATAAGAACCGATTTAAACGACCTAAGCTCAGCAGTCGTCATAACATCTAATTTTGACCGCGGATTGTTTACAATTAAATCAGATTCTGGCGTGACTGCATTTTCTAACTTTGCTGAATTTGTTACATCACTACAACAAAGATTAGCTGACGGCGATAGCATTGATTTAATTCACGCAACCGGTGGGTTTGATCACTCTGAGTCAAACCTAAATGCGATTAAACTGGCTGTAAGACTTAACTAACCAAGTAAGTAACCGATTGACCAACCATCAAGCATAAATAGGTCAGATGGTTGGTCAATTTTCTTTCTATTTTAATTAGCATTAAAGATTTAAAAGCGTTAGCACCACTAGAATGACTGCTATCGGTTAGACAGACAGCAGTTCGAACAACACAATGTACACTTTGAGAGTGATGATGTATTCTAAATCGAGTCAATGCGGGGAAAAGACTCTGGAAATAACAATTGAACAATTTTTAGCTTCAGTGGAAAAGAAAGCTTACCGAATGGCAGAAATAGCCACCAAAAGCTCGCCCGATGCATTAGATATAGTACAAGATAGCATGATTAAATTAGTCGAAAAATACAGTGATAAACCACATCAAGAGTGGAAACCACTTTTCTATCGAATTTTACAAAGCAGACTGATGGACTACTTTCGCAAACAAAAATTGACCCGAAGTATTTTCTTTTGGCGTCAAGTTGATAATGATGTAGATAGCAATGAAGAATCACTTATCACTCAGGCTAGCGACCAGATAAACCCAGAACGAGAGTTAAGCGGTAGTCAGTCTGTTAGCCAAGTAACCGACGCATTAAAAAGACTACCCACAAGGCAGCAGCAGTGTTTCTTACTTCGCAGTTGGGAAGGCTTAAGCGTCAAACAAACAGCTGAGGCAATGAAGTGCTCTGAGGGGAGTGTAAAAACCCATTATGCTCGAGCCAAAGATTCACTTAAGAAGGCATTAAACGATGAATAAGTCAGATAACCAAACTAACAATGAGCATGCTGAGTTTGAAAATAGCATCAATCAATCGCTTGACCAAAGTATTGACAATCTCACTCCAGAAATTCGCCGAAGTCTTAATCAAATAAGAATAAAAGCAAGCTCTAAACCAAGGTCACGATTAGTGCTTATTCCGCTAGCCAGCACACTCAGTTTATCACTTGCGTTATTTATTGGTTGGCAATTGATGCAAAATCCCACCGCGCAAGAAACCGTGTTTGCTGAAGTGCTAGAAGAAGATTTAGAAATGTTAGAAGATTTAGAGTTTGTTTACTGGATTAGCGAGGAAGCGGAAAGTGCTCAACTCTAATTTATATAAGGTGACTCAAATCTTACCGCTAGTAATCTGCTTAGGCATTCATAGCAAAATAGCGTTAGCCGAGGTCGCAAATAGCAAGAGCGTTAAAGTGAACTCTGCTGATCAAAAATCTCACGAAAAAAGTCTGCCAGTTATTGATGAAGCTTTCTTGCTCTTCTTGTCGGAGGTTGATGTCCAAAACGGAGTCGAAGTTGACCCTTTGGATATGCTTGATGTTAATTTAGATAACACCAGTAAATCTCTGGTCATCGATGTAAAAGCGACCGAAATGAAACAAGTTCAAAAGATTGAAAATTTAAAGGAGAATAAATAATGCGTTCATTATTATTCATCGTATTGATTAACTTTACCTGTGTACTAAATAGTTTGGCTAGCGAAGCCAATCAATGGGAAAGTTTATCACCAGAAGTTAAGCAACTACTGCAAAGTTTTGAAAATCGTTGGCAATCAATTCCCGAAGAAAGAAAATCAAAATTAATTGCTGGAGCCAACCGATGGAGTAAGATGTCTCCAGAACAAAAACAATTGGCTAGCGAACGGTTTAAAAAGTGGCGGTCGTTACCAGCAGAGCAAAGAAAAGTCTTAAGAAACCGGTTTGAACGTTTCAAACAACTACCGCCTGCCACTCAACAGTTAATGCGAGAAAAATTTTCTGCTTTCAAAAAAATGTCACCCGAACAACGAGCAAAACTTAGAGAGCGTTTTAAAAATCTATCTCCAGAAAAGCGACGGGCATTACTGAAAAAAATGAGGCAGCAACAGAAACGTCGCACATTTAGAAGAAAACACTAATGCTGGCAAAAAGCTTTTCCGTGGGGTATTCAGTAGAAATCGATTGACTGTAGCTAAGGTCGAAACTCCAACCACTTTCTAAAAGCAAAGATAAGCCTATCTGCCAATCACCCGAGTCTGGAATGTTGATATCGTTGGTAAATCTTCCGTCTAGTAGATTGACCGGCCGCGCATCACCACCGCGGGACAGCAGTGCAGTTTGTTGTCCGCTGGTATCTAGCTCAAAGTTCCAATTTAAGTTGAGGTAAGGTGCCCAAGCGACTTTATCTTGTTCAAGCCACCAACTTAATCCTAGATCAACGAATGAGCTCAGCTGTGTTAATTGAATATCAGAAGTAATAATCAATTGAGTGTCAGTACCAATTACATCGACAATCTGGGCATCGAAATTGGCATGCTGAATTCCGATTGACCAATCAAAACTTAATTGGCTCTCCTCAGGCAAGTTAAATAAATTAACCGATCGTGACAGTGAAAAGTCAAATACCTTTGAATCGCTGTCTAAGCGTTCGACCACTCTAGGTAACCAACTTAATGACTGCTCACGGGCTTCACTTTTGTTAAAGCTCACGTCAAATGTATAAACTTCACCGCTCCAGCTTGAAGCTAAAGAAAAACCTTTAGACTCCGTTTCAGCTCTGTTGTAAGCGGTAAGATTATCTCGTTCCGTCACTAACCAACGGCCGCTTGCATCACTTTTCTGGCTTGAAACCGAAAAACTTAAGTCGTCGGTCATCGAATAGGAATAAGCAAATCCTTTAGTATTTGTATCGAGGGAGCTTGAATACTCTTCAAAGTAGTCATTACTCGACTGTCCGAATAGAATGGTTAAACTGTTATTTTGTTCAGCGTTTGAGTTAGCACTAGCCATACAAACGCTAGTCAATAAAAGTGCTGTTCCTAGGGGTTTTAGCTTAACGCTTTTAATAATTCGATTTTTACAACTAATGCGGTTCAATCATTCTCACCTTTGTAACGATTTGTGCCAATCTATACGTCAGCAATATTTTTAGTGTTAAGCCACTATAACACTTAGACTATTGACTAACCATAGCGGTAGATTGGATACAAAAACGCCACCTTAGCAGAGTCAAAGAGTAATCGACTTAACTAAGATGGCGTTTGATTAACACCAGCTATTGATTAATCGCTAAAACTGAAAGCGCCCTACTAACCGTTGCAAGTTTTCTGCTAGCGCTGCCATCTCTTGGCTAGCAGCAAGATTTTCACTTGCACCTTGGGCGGTTTGGTCAGCCGCTTGTGAAATGGATAAAACGTTTTCATGCATTTCTCGAGAGACTGCACTTTGTTCGTCTGCAGCACTGGCAATGTGACTACTCATGTCATTGATGACACTAACAGCATCGGTAATTTTTGATAGCGACTCTCCAGCCTTTGCGGTTTCCGAAACACTGTTTTGTGCTTCATGAGTACTGGTTTTCATTACCTTAACCGCTTCTAAAGTACCCGACTGTAACCGCTCAATCATTTCTTGAATTTCTGAAGTCGACTCTTGCGTTTTACTTGCTAAGGTTCTAACTTCATCAGCAACAACCGCGAAGCCTCGTCCTTGCTCCCCAGCACGAGCAGCCTCGATTGCGGCGTTAAGTGCTAGCAAGTTAGTTTGGTCGGCAATTCCTCTAATCACATCAAGAACTGTTCCGATGTTGGTACTGTATGTATCTAACTTATCGATAACTTCCGCTGCTTTTTGTATTTCTTGAGCTAAACCGTTTATCGTTTCGATATTATTTTGAACAATTTTTTGACCTTCAATAGCTTCCCTATCCGCATTACTGACTTCTTTCGATGTGTTGGTCGCACTGGAAGCAACTTCATCAACGGTGGCCGTCATTTCGGTCATTGCCGTGGCAATCATATCGGTCTGTTCTTTCTGCTTATTAATATTCGCATGACTTTCACTTGATATCGCCGATGTTTCTTCTGCCGCAGCAGATAACTGTTGCGAGCTTGCAGATATTTCATTCAACATACTACTCAGCTGATTAATTAACTGGTTAAAGCCCTCAGATAATTTACCAATTTCATCTTGGCTATTCACTTCGACGTTTTCACGGAGATCGCCATCAGACACTTTGGCCATAACCCTTAGCATTTCCGTTAATGGAGAACGAATGCTTTGTAACACCCACCAGTTGATACCAATGGCAACAATAATCGCGACAATTGCAAATGTTAAAATAAACAAGCGACTAGAGCTGACATTATCTTTTGCTTCTTCTTTAATACTGGCGGTTCTATCTTTAACCGCATTTGAAACCTTTCTCAGTCGATTGAGTACTTCAGTAGAAACCTGACCAGATTCGACAAGCTGATTGTTGGCCGCTTCTTTAGAGAGGAGCTGTTGCTCCAATAAGGTTAAAATATTGTCATTACCATTAATTAACTCAGCAAAACTTGCGATGGCTTGCTGAGCGTCTTCGTAATACTCATTAGAAGTGACTGAACTCACGGCTTGCACTGATTGGAACTTATTCGAAAAATCTTGCCACAACGAACTAATATCATTGACCGCTGTTTGTACTTGGTCAGATCGTTTGAAGGCGAGTGCATCAGTAATTGTAATGGTCGCTTCTTCTACCATACTAGACATTGAACGCAGAGTAGATTGAGCTTGGTTATTGGATATTTCATCTGCGATGTCTGAAAGCATCGATCCAAGTTCATCGGCGACATCTTCAAAATCACCACGTTTACCCGCTATGGTCGCTCTCAGTTCGAGATCCTTTTTATGCGAATCAAAGGATTGGGGGACGAGTTCAAGATATTGTTGCAGTGTTTCACTACTTTGAACCAGCGGTGCAGAAATTTGTGGAAAGCCCTCCGCTAAGCTTGACAATCTATCTCTGGCCGCTTTGTTTTTGTCAATTTGAGCTTGATATTGAGAGCTAATGACTTCCAATTTACCTGCATCATCTGTTTGATGGTAGAAATTTACTTGCGCTGCCGCTTGCAACAAGGACTGGACGATTTCGCCTTGCTCAATCAGCATAGGCGTAGACTTTTCAGTCACTTCCCCAAGACCTTCATTAATATTACTAACCCCAGATAAACCACTGAAAACAAGCAAACCGAGCAAAATGATTACCAGTCCGGCCCCACCTGCTATTCTCGCGGTTACAGTTAAATTCATAAAATAAACCTCAAATCAAATAAGCCTCATTCTTAAAATCCATTTTTAAGTTTTTTGGCGCTTTTATTATCTATTCTTCCAATCGTTAGCTAAAGCATAGACAAGATCGTGAAAACTTGCCTAATTTTCTTTAATTCAAAGGCTTATTGGATCTATTGAAAGGAATTTAACGGTTAGTTATTGGTTTGCTTGTGATTTTCTAGTGGATTATGCGAGCTTAGTAACAACCATTTATAGTAGCCAGCAAATGTCGGGAACCGCCATGATTTCGATGTTCGCAGAGGTAGATCCCCTGCCACACCCCTAAATTCATTCTTCCCTGGGTTATTGGAACGGTAAGATGGGCACCTAGAATTGACGATTTGATATGAGCCGGCATATCGTCAGATCCTTCATAATCATGCTGATAATAAGCTTGGTTTTCGGGGACAAAATGATTGAAATGGCTTTCCAAGTCGGTGCGAACCGTTGGATCAGCATTTTCATTAATGGTTAGCGAAGCCGAAGTATGTTGAATAAACAAGTTCAATAGACCCATTTTAAATTTTGCAAGCTCAGGTAATTGAACGAGTACTTCATCGGTAATTAGATGAAAGCCCCTTGTTCTTGGTTTTAATTGAATCTCTGTTTGAAACCATTCACTCATCGTTAGGGTATTTTTTAGTTAGTTACTGCTTAATAATTTTCGCGACTTAGCTAATATTACATCTTAGAACAAAGACTAATATTCATCATCATAAGATGGCGTGTAGTTGACGAATCGGTTGTAATGCCCTTGGAAGGTCACATTAACGGTGCCGATTGGGCCGTTTCTTTGCTTACCAATAATAATTTCTGCAATTCCTTTGCGCTCGCTTTCAGGGTTATAAACTTCATCACGATAAATAAAGCAAATCAAATCCGCATCTTGCTCAATCGCTCCCGACTCACGAAGATCTGACATGACCGGTCGTCTGTCTGCACGTTGCTCTAAAGAACGGTTTAACTGACTGAGTGCAATCACTGGACAGTCCAATTCCTTGGCGAGCGCTTTGAGCGAGCGAGAAATTTCCGAGACCTCTTGGGTTCTATTGTCCCCTAATCCTGGCACTCTCATCAATTGCAGGTAATCAATCAGGATCATGCTCAAATCACCATGCTCTCTCACCACTCTACGCGCACGGCTTCTTACTTCAGTTGGCGATAAACCAGCCGAATCATCAATAAACATTTTGCAATTGTTCTTAAGAATATTACTTGCCACCGATAAATTATCCCAATCACGGTCATCTAACGCTCCAGTTCTTAGGCGCGTTGCATCAATCCCACCAATAGAAGCAAATGAACGCATCAACAGAGATTGAGAGGGCATTTCCATACTAAAGACTAAAACAGGCTTCCCACTATGAATGGCTGCATGTTCTGCCATATTCATCGCAACCGTGGTTTTACCCATGGACGGTCTTCCAGCAACGATGACCAAGTCGGCCGGCTGCAATCCCGAAGTCATATCGTCAAAATCTTTAAAGCCCGTTGCTAACCCCGTGATTCCGCCTTGGGATTTTTGAATTTCTTCAAGCCGATCTAAGGCTCTCGGTAAAATAAATCCGACTGACTCGGGCCCGCCACCATCACTGGATTCACGTTCTTCTGCAATTTTAAAGACTTTCGTTTCGGCAAGATCAAGCAACTCATCTGGTTTGCGCCCTTTTGGCTCATAAGCGGCGTCGGCAATTTCATTGGCGACACCAATTAATGAACGCAGCACAGCTCTTTCCCTAACAATATCCGCATAAGCGCCAATATTCGACGCACTTGGGGTATTTTTAGCAAGATCGGCGATATAAGCGAGCCCACCTATTTCATCGGATTCGCCTTCTTGATCAAGGAATTCGTATAGGGTTACCACGTCCATTGGTTGGGCGTGTTCCGCTAAATAATGTAATGCTTTAAAGATTAGGCGATGGTCATTGCGATAGAAATCTTCAGCGACTAATTTTTCTGCGACCTTTTCCCAAGCTTCATTATCGAGGATTAAGCCACCAAGTACCGACTGTTCAGCCTCCAACGAATGTGGTGGCATTTTGATATTGGATACTTGTCGGTCTTCGTTAGCTGCTTGTCTCATTTCGCTCATTAGCAATTTATCTCTTAGGCTAAGTAGGATACTTGAACTAGCCTGTTTATCATTGTTATAGACTTTGGGAGGGAATTGTTCTGCCCATAAAAAAACACCCGAAACTGATCAGTCGCGGGTGTTTCATTTTGTCACCTGAAACGTTTGAAATCAATCTCAAACGTCTAATCGAATCAATTGATTAGTCTTCTTCAGCAACAATCGTTAGTTTAAGAACAGCGTTCACATCAGAATGTAAGTTAATATCAATCTCAAACTCACCAGTATTTCTTAATGCACCGTTCGGCAATCTAACTTCGTGTTTTTCAACCGCAACACCGGCAGCAGAAACAGCGTCAGCAATATCTTTAGTTCCAACAGAACCAAAAAGCTTGCCTTCGTCACCACTATGAGCGCCAATGCTTACGTTTAATTCAGCTATTTGATCTGCTCTAGTTTGGGCAGCAGCTAAAATATCTGCCGCTTTCTTTTCTAGTTCAGCTCGTCGAGCTTCAAATTTTTCTAAGTTATCTTTTGTTGCTGGTACTGCTTTACCTGTTGGCAACAAGAAATTACGACCGTATCCATTTGCTACCGAAACATTATCGCCCAGCTCGCCAAGATTACGGATATTTTCAAGTAGAATGACTTGCATTAGTCTATCCTCTAATTCGTTAATCGTTGCTTATTTATGAGCGTCAGAGTATGGCAATAAAGCCAAAAAGCGCGCTCGCTTAACCGCTGTAGACAGCTGGCGTTGGTATTTTGCTCGAGTACCTGTAATTCGGCTTGGAACAATTTTACCAGTTTCAGTGATGTAGCTTTTTAATGTTGCTAAATCTTTGTAATCAATTTCCGAAACACCTTCAGCTGTGAAACGGCAATACTTACGTCTTCTGAAAAATCTAGACATGGTTTAATCCTCGTTTATTCTGTTTCTGATTCAGCTTTAGTGTCGTCACTTTCAGCAGGCTTTTCTGCTTGAGGTGCGTCATCTTTTGCCGGCTCTTCACGTTTTTTGTCCGAAGAATCAAAACGCTTAGCAGCTTCTTCTTTCGCTTTTGCAAGCGGAGAAGCATCGGTAACAGGACCTTTCATCTTGATAACAAGGCTACGTAGCACTGCATCGTTGAATTTGAAAAGTGTTTCTAACTCAGCAATCGCTGCATACTCAGATTCCACATTAAGTAGAACATAGTGTGCTTTATGAGAGTTATTGATTGGATATGCCAATTGACGACGGCCCCAATCTTCAGTTCTGTGGATAGTTCCAGCTGCTTCTGTTACTACAGCGGAATATCTCTCTATCATGGCAGGTACCTGATCACTTTGATCAGGGTGCACTAGAAATACGATTTCATAGTGTCGCATTAAAAAGCTCCTCACGGTTTCCAGTCACTTAAATGCTTTTAAAATCAGCGAGTTAAGTAACAAGGAGTAAAGTCAAATTGTATAAAATATAGTTTTCTTGCGAGTTCAAACAACGACTTGCGGGTTAATACTGCAAGGGCTTGAATCCAAGAGCGCGGGATTATACGGGTGATAGAGGGAGATTGCAATCGATTATAAATAACACGGTTACCTTTATTCAAACAGTAGCCAGTAGTCGTGTTATTTATTTTTGGGTGATTATAAGCGGGTTTAGACTTGAAGGCTTAGGGCTGGCTTTTATCTAGAGGGGATGATTTTGTTGTTCTTTTTGAAGAACCAAAGTCAAAGTCAAAGGCGTTTCGCAGCGCTGGCGCTCTGACTGCGAGTCCCTTTTGTCAAGCCACAACCAAAAGTAGACGCTTTTAGGCGAAGGAACCAAAAAGGCTTTTTGACGTTCGCACTGTGCACCGCGATTAGAGTATGAGTGAATTGAAAGTAAGTACATTGCGTTTACCCTCAGAATGACAGTAAAGTTAGTAAGAGCCTAGGTTTCGAATTTGCCCAGCGGCTATAACGGAGAGGTGAAACTCATGAGGCAGCGGGTAGACAAGAAAAGCAAATGACAGAAAATTGCTCCTGCAGTTTCCGCATACTTTACATCCATGTAAATAAGCGTGAGCGAACTCTTTTCTTCCGCTGACTCTCGTACAACAAATACGGACAGTTCAGGCTTAACCAAATTATCAAGAAGCAAACAATGAGTTATCTTCAGCGAAAAGAAGCTTTTGGTTTCTTTTGTCTTCTTACAAAAGAAACTCGCAGCAAAGCTTTAGCGCTGCGAAACGCTCTTGAATTTGGTTCTTTAAAAAGAACTAAAACGTCCCCTTTGGGAACATGGCTATCATCGATAGCCAACGACTACTCTACTGCTACCCTTTGATAAGTGCTATTAAAGCGCCCATTAAACACTAATTGCATTTTGCTATTACGCGCCGGTTGTTCTTTGCCATCAACGATAACAGCGGTTTTTAACGGGTAAACCCCTTGTGGCATGCCTTTGGGGAGCTTAAAGGTAAACTCGTTAACAAAAGCACCGCTGGTTTTTGATTCGGTATTGACAGGTTTTACTAGGCTTTTCAATTCTTTATTGGGATCCTCATTGTCATAAATGATGATTTTTTCTTGAATATCGACCGTTCGACTATTAGCCCCTCGAACCACTTCTAATTTGGATTGAATAGAAATGTCATTGCCTGCTGTAACAACTTCACCAGGCTTTATACTTGATTCGTAGGTGACTAGAACGGGCTCTGGAGGCAAGGCACCATGGGTTTCCACATACCGCTCTACGACTTCACCTTCGTCATTGACTTGCTTTGATTGATAATCGACGACCATGTCATAAATTAATTTAGCGGCTACACCAATAGCGACCACCGCACCAATCTGCTTTAAGCGTTTATTGCTGATTCCACAGCCTGCCGTCGCTAGCAATGACACAGCCAACAGACTTGCTATGATTCGATTTGACGATTTGCGGTTATTCTCGGTTGAGTCAGATAAAGTAGAATTTAAAATCATCTTGATTCCCCTAGGCAGTTTACAATGCCATTCGTATAAAGCTCGACTTGTGCCTCTAGGGTTATAAGTAATTAATTAATAACACTTTTTATCGGTCACAATCAGCTGGATAGTACTAGTTTAGTTATTTCAGGCTATTCTATTTCTATATTCTTTTTTACCTGATTAAGTGATTCTGTCGCATCTTTCTTCAACTGTAAAGCCCTAATATGGCCGGGAACAAATTCCAGAGCCGACTCTGATTTAGCAATTGCGCAGCTATAGTCCAGCTTCTTAAGGCAAGCATACCCGTCTTGTAAAACTTTATTGGCTCTTTTTAAACTTTCTTGATATTGCCTTTTAGCAAAATGTGCATTCTTACTTAACTCATCAGCATCTTTGTCGGTGGGTTTTATTTGCAGGGCCTTATCAGCGTAATTTATTGCGCAATCATAATCTTTTTTATCAAAGCAGCCTTGCCCACGGCGGATAGCTTGTGCATAGGCTTTGTCATCATTCGCTTGTTTCAACTGCTGTTGTTGCAACGCTGCTAGGGCGTCTTGCTCAATTTGACTTGCTTCTTGTAAACTCGCCTTCGGTGCAGTGGTATTTAACAACAACACTTTACCTGACTCTTTTACCGCACAGTCAAAATCACCCGCAGCAAGACACTGTTGCGCGGTCAGTAAATAATTCCGCACTTCTAAATTGACATTTTTCTGAGAAATAGCCGATTCCAGCCTCACCAAGATGGGACTTTTAGGGATCAATTTGGTCAATTGTTCAAACTCTTGATTGGCGCAATTGATCGCCAACGGATCATCAATACAGAATCTAACCGATTGAATTAGTTGGTTTATTTTGGCTTGTTGTCCGAGTTCAATCGCCTGCTGATGTTCGGGGCTGATTTCTAGAATGGCGCCAACACTTTCTAAAGCACATTGATAATCTTCTGTTTGGAAACACTGGGTCGCTTTGTTCAGCGTATCGTCAATCACTCGGCTTAGCTCATTAGGTGCGTAAAACTGATTATAAAGAAACCACCCCACAAGCCCTAAAAGCATTATGCTCATGGTACGATAGACAGGAATCTGAGGTTTCAGTGTCAAACCATCCATTAATTCTTGAACATTCGCACTGCGATTCTCACGACGCAGCTCCAAGCCTTTAGACAGCGCTTTCCATTGACGCTTACTCAATCCTTCTATTTTCTCTGGCTTAAGTCCTTTAGCTAAGGCGGTTGCTGCGGATATGTTTTGGAACGGGTGTTTACCAGTGAGCATTTCATAGGCGATCAGCGCAGCCGCGAACACATCATCTCTTGGATCTGGAGTCTTGTGCCCTATCATTTCTAAGCTAGCGTAGGCAGGGGTAATGGCACCGATTCTTCCTGCATCAAAGTGATCTTTATTTTTTGACTCTAGGGCAAGCCGAGCAATCCCAAAGTCGAGGACTTTAGTACTTCCCTCTTTGGTGACAAAGATATTTCCCGGTTTAAAATCGCAATGAATAATGCCTTTTTTATGCGCAAAATCTAAAGCGGTGCAATAATCTTTAAAGATTGTTAGTGCTTGCTCTTGCGGTAGACCTTTATCTTTGTGCTTTGCAATTAGGCTTTCTAAGTCTTCGCCGCGCAAAAGTTCCATGGTCATAAAGATGGTATTTCCATCTCGATCAAAGTCATGCACCGTAACAATATTAGGATGTGATAATAAATGGGAGCGGCTTGCTTCACGCTGCAGGGAGATAAAAGCATCCGGATGATTCTTAAAGTCGCTATTTAAAATTTTAGCGGCAACGTATGGGTTGGTATCTCTAGCTTCAACCTTGCGAAGGTCCTGAGCTTTGTAGACTGTTCCCATCCCGCCCGCACCGAGCGCTTCTTTCAATACAAAGCGGTTATTCAGAATAATTTTCTTTTCTGCTAACGCTTTGTCAGCATCTTGTTTAGCTTCATAAAAGCCTTGTTCGGTATCATTACTTTGAAAGACGCTGTCAATTTCGGTTAGCGCCTTTTGTTGAGCGGCAGATAGTTTAGAAGGTTTGACCTGAGCATTTGAGTCAGAGGTTTTAACACTACCTTGCTTAGGCAGGCCTGCGCCGACCTCAGAGATGACGGTCTTTTCTTCAGCTTTGTCTTTTGGTTCGTTATTTTCCATAGAGATCTTTTACAACGGCCACCAAAACCGCACCCTATACGACTTAACCTAGAATATTACCTTATTTCTCTGCGCTCGCCTATGCCATAAATTAACGACCATTAAGAATAGCCACTATCGAACGATTAGTGAAGCTGTTGCCAACTCACCTCACATTCGCCTAATTCAGTGGTCACGAAAGCAGACTCTCCTGTAACCAAAACTGACATTGCGGTGGTTCGTCCGATCTGTTGAGCAATGGTTTGAATGGCATTCCAGTCAATCCGAAAAAATTCAGCGGCTAACTGGTTAAACTTGCTTCGAGCTTGCTCCCACCAGACGTCACTCTTCGTATTAAAGCTGTATACCAGCACCTTACTCGCCTTTCTACAGGCTTTTTTGATTCGCTCAGGTTCAGGCTCACCGACATCAATCCACAGTTCGATTTGTTCATCCATGGAAACTTTCCATAAATCAGGTTCTTCTACCTCACTCAACCCTTTAGTAAATTTTAATTCTGGATCAGCATTAATACAGCATGCTAGCAATCGAGCCACCATTCGTTCGAGAGTTTCTGAGGGATGAAGCGCCAGAGTTAAGTTTAAATCCTGATAATGATCTCGATTAAGATCAGACAGGACGATATTAAATTTGTAAATAGTCGGTTTAATCGCCACGGGCCACTTCTTTCCGGAAAAAAGGGTTACGAGAGATGCTTTTGAGTTTCAAGCAAATAAAATTAGTTATTTGGCCTTACTCAAAAATAGAAGGCTGATACTAACACAATAGTTTCTCTCAGCCAGTTTTTCATTGCCAAGAGAAGTTTAGAATAGCGAACTAGATTGATACAGAAGTAAACTGCGAATACTGGTTGGTGAAATTAACGAGCAGTCCAACCGCCATCTAGAACAATGGTTTGTGCAGTAATATTTTTTGCATAGTCGCTGACTAAAAACTCACAACAACCTGCCAGCTCTTCAATTTCTATAAACGCTTTTTTCGGCATTGGCTGCAACATAATTTGTTCGATCACTTGTTGCTCGGTTAATTGATGCTCTTTTGCTTGCGCAGAGATTTGTTTATCCACTAAGGGAGTACGGACGTAAGCAGGGCATAAGGTGTTAATGGTAATATCTTGGCTAGCTAACTCTAATGCTAGGACTTTTGAAAAACCTAACAGCCCATGTTTAGCGGCAACGTATGCGCTTTTGTATGGGGAGGCTATTAAAGCATGGATGGAACCAACATTAATGATTCGGCCATAACCTGAATTTTTCATACCCGGTAAAATTGCTTGGGTAAGTCGAGCTACACCGGTGAGCAATACTTGAATAAGAAACTCCCATTTTTCCATTGGGAAAGTATCTAAGGCTTCGACATGTTGGACCCCGGCATTATTAATGAGAATATCCACTGGCTCGGTTAAGTTTTGAACTAATTTATCGATATCATCTTGGCTAGTCACATTCAACTTGTGCGCTTCTGCTTGGCCCGACTGCTCGTCAATCAGTGCTACGGTTTGTTCCGCCGCGCTTAAATCCAAGTCAGTCGCGATAATTTTGTGACCCTTTTGCGCCATAAAAATCGCAATTCCTCGACCGATTCCGCTGCCCGCTCCAGTAATTAAAACTTGTTTTTGTGACACTTGTATTTCCTCATTTAAGAGTCGAAATGGTTGCAATAAGTTATCCGAATGAACATTTACTGAAAAAACTAGTTGTCCGGAATAGAGAAGCAATAACTTACCAAATGAGCGGCTATATTTATCTGCTACTATAGTACTATTCGAGTAGCTCGAATTCTCAGATACGCCCTGCTATGATTGAGCGACCTATCTACAGCGAGATTAAACCATGCGCTTTCGTTTTTTTGCCTATCATGTACTTGTAATATGTTTTATTTGCGCTATTCCTGATTGTGCGAAAGCAGAAAGTGCGCCTCCCAAGTTTCTCGGCTCCACCATTTTAAAAAACTATTATGACGGCAAAGATGATGACTTGCTGAGCGCAGGCTGGAGTATCGAGCAACTCGCAGCTAGAAAACTACCTGAGCAGAAACAAAAATCTAAGCAAAAAGTAGACAGCACTTGGCTTCGAAAAGCCGCTTATTACAACAATATCATCGCGCTCATTGATACCACTTCTGCCGGAGGGTATTCGCGCCTATATGGCCCACTCAACTCTCAACCGATTCCCGGTTTTGAGTACCTTAGCTACAGCAAAGATCAAGACGGTCGATTAGCAGCAACATTGTTAGTGCAAATTCCTGATAACTTCGACCATGCAAGACCCTGCATTATCGTTGCTGCCTCCTCTGGTTCTCGCGGTATATATGGTGCAGTGGGTACGGTTGGTTCATGGGCACTGACCAAACAATGTGCGGTTGCTTACACCGACAAAGGTACTGGCACTGGATTTTATTTTTTTGACGTGACTGGCGATCAGGATGGTGGCTACGCTATTGATGGAACCTACCAAAAAAACTCACAAAGTCCGCTGATTTTTAGCGATAAGAAAGATAAAAAAACTGAAATATTTCTAACGACAAACCCTACGGCTATTTCAACCAAACATGCTTACTCAATGCGTAATGTTGAAAAAGACTCGGGGCTTTTTGTCGTTCAAGCCGCAGAGTTTGCGCTATATCAAATCAACCGACATTTCAATAATTTGGGCGAAGCTAAAACAACCCCACTCAATAAAGAAAACACTTTAATCATTGCGGCAAGTATTTCCAATGGAGGAGCTGCATCGTTAAACGCCGGAGAGTTAGACAATAATGGTCTATTCGATGGGATTGTGGTGGCCGAACCAAATATCTATCTGAGGAACAATAAAAATTTATCCATTTCAGAAAATAAGATCCAATTTACTAACAAGAAGGACAGTAGTTTCGACTATTTTATCGCCAAGAATTTATACGGTCCGTGTGCCCTGCTCAGCGAAAAGGCAAAACAAGCACCGCTAGCTAATCATCCAGCCATTGTTTCAGCACAACTGGAACAATGGTGTAGCAATTTAAAAAAGGACGGATTCCTTACCACAAACAACCAGCAAGAACTTGCACAGGAAGCTTGGAAAAAAATCACTGATATTTCTGGTGATAGAAAATCAACACTCGATCCAATGATGCATGTCATCGATTTGTGGCCAGCGCTTGCCGCGACCTACAGTAATCAATTTGGCCGTTATCGAATGGCGGATAATTTATGCTCTGTATATTTTTCGGCTACCGATAAACTTGGCAACCCCATCAGCTTAGTTCAATTTGAAAGAGAAAAGCTTTTTGCGACCAGTAATGGTATTCCTCCTACAGCAGGTATCAAACTAGTGAGTTCGAATAATTCTAGTCGCTACCAACAAGCCAAATGTTTCTACCAAGCATCATCAAACCAGCAAATTGAAAAAGGTGTGAGTGAAGTGATGGCCAGCGCCGATTTAAATAAAATCCCAACCATAATTATCCATGGACAAGATGACAATTTAATCAATCCCAACTTATCCTCTCGTCGTTATTATGCAAACGCAAAATCTAACTCAGCAAACCCAACCATTCGCTATTATGAGGTTACCAACGCACAACATTTTGACGCATTTGCGGCACTCCCCATGTATGCCACAGAATTTATCCCGCTACATTATTACTTTGAAAAAAGCCTGGATTTAATGATGGAACATTTAATCAATGGAAAACCACTTCCACCGAGTCAAGTGGTTAAAACCAAGACTCGTACTTTAAACGATAATAAAATCGAGTCTCTATCTGATAAGCACTTGACAAAAATACAAGCTAAAACAAAGAACTTAATCGCCCTGGAACAACATAAAAACGATGGACTAAAATTAGTTATTCCTGACTAACTATTCGATTAATTCCCTGGACCATATTGTGAACCTGCTTTAGTTGCGTCCCAGATTTAGTTAGATAATCGGCACCGGTATATCCCCACCAATCCCAACAGGCTTTAGGATTTAGTGGCAGATAACTCGCTTTAGTTTGTGGGTATAACACCACTAAATTGTTAACACTTGCCCATTGGTTTATTCCAGTATCCTCAATAAAACGATTGCCAATTGTTTCTACATTTTGTTGGCATCCATGAAAAGCAATATGCAATTGACATTCAGCACCCGCTAAACAATCGGTTGGAACAAAAATATACCCCTTATCTGCTAGCGTATTATCGCTGCCTTGTTCGACAAAAGGCTGCTGTAAAAATTCGATCACTCGCCCATCAATCGGTTGGTTTTCTGTCGAGATATTGTTCGGTGAGGCTTCGGGATAAAGAAAACTCAGAAACTCATTGGCAATGTTCGTTTGGCATTGATTGATAAAAGGTGATTTTGTTTCCGAACACTCAACGCCTTTAGCCAAAGTTGGAAAACCGTGTCCCGCTTTCGAATTAAACTGAGTTTTAATTTGCACTCCCAACTTTTGATATAGCGCCTTTTGAGCATCAACGACCTTGCGACTCACCACATAGTCATTCTGTCCATGAAATAACCACACCTTATCTTGCTTTAGATTATCTAGTGAGTCGATTAACTTCTCACTGTTGGCAGTCATCAATTGCTGATGATAAGGTGTAATGTCAATTTCCTGAGAAACATTCATGCACTCGCTTAATGCGGTTTTCAAGTCGCCCTTTGCGCACCCATAAGGCCCAGATGCAAGTAAAGCAGCACCAGAGACTTGCTTGGAATACGCGATATGATACTGGCTCGCCATATAACCACCCGAGGAGATACCTGAAACTGTTACACGCGACTGATCAATATTAAAACTAGTTTTGCTTTCAGCTTGCTCGTTTAATACGACCTGCTTATCCGAGTCAGAACAACTCACCGAACTCAATAGAGCTAATGTAACAATAAAAATTCTTACCATTTAGAGTCTCCTATAAAAAAAAAGACCGCGAGTTAACGCGGTCAAAATCATACCTCAACAACATACTATCGGATTGAATTAAATCTTCATTACAGGTTTAGAATTGGTATCCAACCGTTAATGAAATAGTGCGAGGGTCTCCGTAATAGCCAATTAGCGTATTGTCACCGCCTAAACCTGGAACGTAATCTCCAGTTGCAGGATCGACTGTAACGAAGGTGTAATTACCGACCAAATATTCTTCATCAGTTAAGTTTTTACCGTGTAGTCCAACTTGCCATTGACCGTCGTTGCTGAACCAATTCAAGCTCATATTCACCAACCCGTAACCATCTTGAGAAAGAAGGTTATCAAGCACCGACAGTTCATAGCCACTTCTATAGTAGTAGTTACCGCTTAGAGTAAGGTCTCCCATGTTACTGTCAAAACTATAATTAAAAGCGAGATTAGCGGTGGTTCCTGGAGTGTTGATAATAGAGAAACGATCCGATATGTCATCGAACCCTGTGCCATTGAAAGACCTAGCTTCTGCGAATTCGGAATCAATATGACCCAGCGAAAAGTTTAAATCTAATTCATTGGTCGCTGCGTATTTAATTTCTAATTCTGCTCCAGTTGCTTCGGATTTACCGATATTACCAAGACGCTGATCAAGATCTCCCGGATTTTCGCCTGGAAGTGCTGTTACAAATTGACGGTCTTTATGATCCAAAACAAATAGCGTAGCATTAACCCGTAAATCATCTCCCCAATCGCTCCTCACTCCAACTTCAAACGAGTCAACAATTTCTGGCTCTGCAGCAGGTTCGGCTGTGGCAGCTCGCGGATTAAATAAACCGGATTTAAAACCTTGTGCGTAGCTGGTATACCACATCACATCATCAGTTTGTTGATACTCCAACCCTACTCGCGGTGAAAAACGGTTCCACTTTTCGGAATCATTTAATACTTCGACCACTGTAGCATCGATTGTCGCATCATCTCGCACGTATCCCGGCACCCATCCCGAATTTGGGTAAATCGTATCGAAAACTAACCCGTTAAAAACTACCGCTTGCTTCTCTTCTTGGGTATATCGAGCACCCAGTGTCATCGAAAGTTTGTCTGTGAAGTCATAGCTCGCTTGCGAATAAATTGCAGTACTTTCACTATCAATGCACCCCCTAATTTCACGAGTGAGACCTGGAAGACCAATGGAATTTCCAAGCACTTCTAAAATAGCATCAAATTGACCACAAGACTCAGACTCAAAATAGAAGAGTCCCGAGGCCAGGGTTAGGTTATCGCTATTATAGGTGAACTGGAATTCTTGGCTAAATTGTTCGTCATCGTAAATAGCCGGAACATCAAAAATTCTTAAACTAGTATTGTCGAAATCGATATTGGTTGGTGAATAGCTTTCTCTTGCCGAAGTAACCGATTTAAACGCCCAATTTTCATTAATATCGTAATCCACGGTTAAACTAGTACCTTCTAGTTCAACTTTGTTCCACGTCGGCAAACTAGTATAAGAATCATAAACTGACTCTGGTACAGGAGCATCCGTTAACAAACTAGGAAGCAGTCGATAGCCACCTTTGGAATTGGAGTCATCCGTTGTTTTGTCATAGCTTAGTTTGAAAAAAAGATTTTCAGAGGGAGTATATTCAAGCACTAAACGGCCGGCGAAAACGTCTTTATTATAGTTTTCTCTATTTTGATTGGCTAAATCTGAAGTGAGGTAACTACCAAAACCATCGCGATTTAAACTTGCTGCAGCAAAGCCGAAGTAAAGTTTGTCCTCAATAAGCGGCAGTTGCCCCGAGATTTTCAAATCTTGTCGGGAGTAGTTACCGACGGTTGCGCTAATACCAAACTCTGAATCGCCACTCATTTTCTTGGTCACATACCGGACAGCGCCACCAATGGTATTTTTACCATACAGAGTTCCTTGTGGACCACGCAATACTTCTATTCTGTCGACGTCAAGCAGGTCTAAAACCGCTCCTTGTGGTCGCGCCATATAAACATCATCAATATAAATTCCTACACCTGGCTCATATCCCCATAAAGGATCTTCTTGACCAACACCACGAATAAAAGCGGTTAAAGTTGAATTAGTTCCACGGCTATTTTGTAGGGTAGTATTGGGTGAAAACTGTTGTACTTCGGTCAAAACGCTAATACCACTATCCACTAAGTCGCGACCATCTATCGCAGTAATAGCCACTGGTACTTCTTGAAGACTTTCCTCAGTCTTACGTGCTGTCACAATGATGGTTCTAACACCTTTGTCTTCTTCTGCAGCTTCGTCTTCAGACTCAGCAGCATAAACCTGAGTGCTGGTTGCCATGGCTGCCGCAATCAACAGTGCCAACTTACTTTTATTAAACTTGCTTTTATTAAACATATTGTTATTAGTATTATGTTTATTCAAATGATTCTTCATCGATAGTCCCCTAACTCGTGATAGTTACTCTGTACTCTGACACTACCTTACCGCAAAATTTTTTAAACGTATGCTGTACCATAGTACTATGGGCTTGATTGGCGGCATAAGACAGAATAGCGAGCATCGTTTGTTTTGGGAATCGCTTATGTCCGTTAGTATGTTTGGCTTATTTGTAGGTCTGTTACTTCTCATTGTTCTTACTATTAGAGGAATGAATTTGATGGTTGCCGGGCCATTATGCGCATTGATCGTCGCCTTGACCAGTGGTATTCCATTGTTTGCAGCAGAGAATAATTTTTTGGCTAGTTATATGTCAGGATTTGCCGGATTTGTGCAAGCTTGGTTCTTGATGTTTTTGCTAGGCTCTTTATTTGGCAAGCTGATGGAAGAAAGCGGTAGCGCCGATAGTGTCTCGCGTTGGATCGTCGGTAAGCTAGGTATGCAACACACGGTGTTAGCCATTGTTTTTGCGTGCGCTATTCTGACCTACGGCGGTGTAAGCTTATTTGTCGTGGCATTTAGCGTTTACCCCATGGCATTGTCGCTATTTAAACAAGCCGACTTGCCGCGCCGATTTATTCCTGCCGCACTCGCTTTCGGATCGGTGACCTTTACTATGACCTCTGCTGGTTCACCGGAAGTGCAAAATTGGATCCCAATTAAATATCTGGGCACTACGCCCTACGCAGGTTGGGAAGTTTCACTAGTGGTCGCGATATTCATGGCCCTGTTTGGTTTTTGGTGGCTTAAACGAATGATCAAGAAAGCCGTTGCTAATGGTGAAAACTTTCAAGCAAGAAACGACGACCCGGAAATAAGAGATAGTAAGCTTCCCTCACCGATTTTATCAATGTTTCCATTGTTACTGGTTTTAGTCAGCAGTTTTGTATTACATGAATTACTGAATGAATATGCCTTGATGGTGGCACTTTTAATTGGAGTTTTGTCATGCTGGCTGCTTAATTTACGCTTTATTCATAACTTAGGTGGAGCGATTAATGTCGGTACAACTGGCGCTTTAATTGCCATCGGTAATACCGGAGCCGTGGTGGGATTCGGCTCTGTTGCCAAAGCAACTCCAGCATTTGCCGTCGCGGTCGAGTTTATGACGCAGCTTCCGGGTAATGAACTAATCGGTGCGGCGATAGCGGTATCGGCTATTGCTGGTCTTACTGGCTCGGCATCGGGTGGACAAGCAATTGCCCTTCCAATTTTAGCCCCGCACTATATTGATGCCGGTGTCGACCCTGAACAATTACACAGAGTAGTTGCTATTTCTTCAGGGGCTCTGGATTCATTACCTCACAATGGTTACGTGGTGACCACCATTCGAGCAATTTGTGGGGAAACTCATAAAGCCGCCTATGGCCCTATGGGAGCGGTCACGGTCGTCGTCCCATTACTTGGAGTGGTGTTAGCCATCGCGCTATTCTTAATCTAAATTTTTCTTAATTCAAGTTTTTCTTAATCTAAGAATTTCTGATATGGTTGAGCCTGATTTAAAGTTTAATTACTTGGGGCTCTATTCATTTGGATAATTGGTTAGTCATTGGCATTGCCATTATTTATTTGCTTTTGTTGTTCGCAATTGCAGAGTTTGCCGAGCGCCGACTAGATTCAAGCAAGCCTAGACCCTGGATCTATAGTTTATCCTTAGCCGTTTATTGTACCTCGTGGGCAATGTATGGAACGGTCGCCCAATCCCAAGCTACCGGCTGGTATCTTGCTCCCACTTATTTGGGTAGTATTTTACTTTTAGTTTTTGCTTGGCCTATTTTAGCCACCATTATTCGCATTGCTAAACAAAATAAAGTGACTTCTATTGCGGACTTTATTGCTGGACGATTTGGTAGCTCTCATTTGTTAGGTGGGATTGTGGTGGTTATTTGTCTAGTTGCTATCGTCCCTTACATTTCAATTCAACTCAAAGCAATTGTTAACAGTTATTCTATTATCACCAATGCCGAAGTGATGACTCAGCAGCTCACGCCTTTAACTAATCCTCAACAAACATTTAATGAAAATAGTTTCTGGCAAGACAGCGCCTTTTATATCGCGATAGTCGTTGCACTATTCACTATCGTCTTTGGTACTCGACGAACCGATACCACAGAGCATCATCAAGGCATAATGTTGGCGATTGCTTTCGAATCATTAATCAAGCTGACTGCATTTATTGCGGCAGGCTTGTTCACAGTTTATTTTGTATTTGATGGTTTCTCTGACCTTTGGTCACAGATAAATAGTAACCCACATACCAAAGCTATTATCAACGACCGACAACCTTCGTTTATTTATTTATCGCAAACCTTTTTAGGGATGATAGCTATTTTATGCTTGCCAAGACAATTTCATGTTTTGGTAGTTGAAAATCGCTCGGAAAGCGAACTTAAGAAAAGCCGTTGGATCTTCCCAAGTTATTTACTATTGATTAATTTTTTTATTCTGCCAATTGCCTTAGCAGGGACTCTCTATTTTCAGGGTAGTCATGTATCGGCTGAAGATTATATTTTAATGCTACCCGCGGCCGAAGGTAACGCCATGATAGCGCTTTTGGTTTTTATTGGTGGTATTTCCGCGGCGACCAGTATGATTATTGTCGCGACCATTGTTCTTAGTACCATGGTAAGTAATGAAATTATCGTCCCTTTTGCCGTCAAGTTTTTTTCATTTGAATTAAAAGATAAACGAGATCTTGTTAAGCGACTATTAACTATTAGGCGAACATTGATTTTGGTTATCTTACTGGGGGCTTACATTTATTATCGAGAAATTTCTGTCAGCGAACAGCTAGCCACAACGGGGCTATTATCAATGGCATTAATTTCGCAACTGGCACCAGCCCTATTTGCGGGCGTCTATTGGAAGCGCTCTACCCAAAAAGCAACTATTATTGGTCTTTTAGGTGGGCTCGCTGTTTGGTGTTACACCTTGTTATTACCCCTGCTAAGTGACGCTGGAATTATTGGCAAGCAAATAATTGAACACGGCCCAATGGGGGTAGCAGTACTTAAACCGACTCAGCTATTCGGCCTCTATGGATTCGACAATTTGACTCATGGGCTGTTTTGGAGTTTATTGGTTAACCTTTCATTACTGATCTATTTCTCATTGCGAGAGGAGCAAACCCTTAGCGAAAGAATGCAAACCAGCCGCTTTCTTTCCAACAGCCCACAAACAGTCAATAGTAACCCGAGTTTAGAATTAGAACTGGATGTTGATGATCTCATCTTACTTGCAGAACGATTTGTGGGTAAATCTGCCGCTAAAGATTCGTTTGAGACTTACTGTAAAGAAAACAGTTTACCGACTATTTCACAGGCGAAAATAAACCACCTCACTCGGCATACCGAAAAACTATTGCAAGGTGTTATTGGATCCACCTCGACTCGACTAATTTTTGAATCACTCTCCAATGATCGGCAAGTGCCTTTTGAAGAGGTGTTTAATATGATTGACGAAGCAACCGATGTGTTGTTATTTAATCGTGAATTACTGCAATCAGCCATTGAAAATATTAGTCACGGAATTAGTGTGGTTGACAAAGATCTGCATCTAGTCGCTTGGAATAGTCAGTACGTTGAATTGTTTCAATATCCCGATAAGCTCGTTCAGGTGGGGCGTCCTATTCAAGATTTAGTTAAATATAACGCTGAACGCGGAATGATGGGTTCTGGAAATATAGAAGATATTGTCTCCCGACGATTAAGTCATATGCGCAAAGGAACGCCGCATGTTTATGAACGCCAACAGCAGGACGGCGTGATCTTGGAAATGCGAGGTAATCCGATGCCTGGCGGTGGTTTTGTCACCTCATTCATTGATATTACCGATTTTAGGCAGCAGCAATTTGAGCTAGAAAAAGCCAATCAACAACTAGAACAGCGCGTTGCGGAAAGAACCCAACAACTAGAAAATTTAAATCAAAGTTTACTTGAAGCCAAATCAATGGCTGAAATAGCTAACCATAGTAAGACGCGTTTTTTAGCGGCCGCAAGTCACGACGTTTTACAACCACTCAATGCGGCCAGTTTGTTTAGTGCGACGCTTTTTGAGCAACTACAAGACAAGCAACAAAAACAACTTTCACAAAGAATTCAGCAATCTCTTCACTCTGCCGAACTGTTATTAAAAGATTTGATTGATATTTCAAAGTTAGATTCTGGCAATGTCAAACCAGAAATGAGTCGCTTTTCACTTAAAGAACTGATGCAACAGCTGTCTGGAGAATTTGAAATATTAGCCAAAGAAAAGTCCATTAAACTGAAAACCGTTTATTGCGACAAAATGACATATTGTGACCGAACCATGCTACGTCGAATATTGCAAAACCTTTTAAGTAATGCCATCAAACACTCTCAAGCCAACTCAATTTTATTTGGCGTTAGACGTAAAAAAAATGAGTTAGTTATCCACATCATCGATAATGGTGTGGGTATTAGCAAAACTCAACAACAGAGAATATTTGAAGAGTTCGTCCAATTAGATTCCGACAAAATTGCCGTTGAAGGTCATGGGTTAGGACTGGCGATCGTGACTCGTATCTTAAAAATATTAAAACTACCGCTAAATTTGAATTCTTCCAAAAATCAAGGTTGTGATTTTTCAGTATCAGTTCCGATTGTTGAAAACGACAGTCGCCTCGAACAACCGAAAGTGCTGCCTATTCCGGGAGAACATCAAACCGGTGCCAATAAAAACCAATTGATACTTTGTATTGATAATGAACAAGATATTTTGGATGGCATGCGATCTTTGCTGACGAGTTGGGGCTATCAAAAAGTGGTGACCTCTTTGGATGGAGAAGCCTTTAGTCAACAGCTAGGTCAACTGGATAATCTAGCATTAATTCTGGCAGATTATCATTTAGATCATGATCGGACTGGCATCCAAGTCATTCAAAAATTAAGAAAACAAGCCAACTGGGATATTCCAAGTGTGGTCATTACCGCCGATCAAACCGATAAAATAAAAAAAGAAGTGCAAGCCAATAACGCTTTCTTATTAAATAAACCAATTAAGCCGCTGTCATTAAGAACTTTATTGAATCGCTTGATGAGGTCTTAATTGATGAACTAATTTTAAATAAAAGTACGATTATACCAAGCTGATAAACGCTTTTTAAAGCAAATCCCAATGCTGCCAATCATTACCAAGCGCCTCTGATTACCAAAGTTACAACGCAGATTAGCAGCTACTAAATAGTCAATAACATTCAGTATAGAAAGTATTGAATCATTTATCTCGAAGTTTCCTCACTCTCTTCCCGAAAAACATAAACGACTTCCTTACTATCAAGTGTTTTAGTGTCTATTGCTATAAATTCGTTAGTCATTGCAAGCCAACTTGCGAAGGTACTACTGCCCTGATTGACAGACGGTTTTATGTAATTAGTTTGTTGCCAAAGTCCGTTTTCAAGTTTAAATAAATACCCAGCACCCGCACTGGCAACAGAGTTATCAGACTCATCACCGTTGATCCCTGATGCCCCGCTATCTTCCCGTCTGGCCCCCACCAACAATTTATTACTAGCTAACGCGATCGAGTAACCAAAACTGTCTCCAGCGTCAGTGTTGCTCGCTTTAATGTATGCAGTTTGCATCCAATCATCGCCGTCTTTTTCAAAAATATAAACTGAGCCAGAACTTTCTGCACTATTGTCTGATTGGTCACCGTCTATCCCTGTAGAGCTACTGTCTTCAAACCATGCTCCAACCGCTAAACGATCACCAAATAGATCCATAGCAATTCCACGAGAAAAGTTATCCTGAGTTTCAGAGTTAGAGGATTTAATGTAAGCCTCTTGAGCCCATTCGCCATTGGATTCGCTAAACACCCAAACTGCACCTGATGATTGCGCTGAATTATTGCTTTCGTCGCCGTTAATTCCTTGCGCATTACTACTTTCAAAGGTCGAACCAACAGCCGCGGTACCATCGTGAATTCGCACAACTTCTCCAAATTGGTCGCTGGGGTCATTGGTTGAGGCTTTTAGATAAACATTTTGACTCCACTCATTGTTTGCATCACGTTTAAAAACGTAAGCCGCTCCGGACATTCTAGAAAATGTATTAGTCTCATCTCCGTTTACCCCAGTAGAGCGACTATTTTCAAGCGGGGCACCAACAATAATTTCATGCTTGTGAATGTCGACACTAGTTCCAAATCGGGTGCCGAATACAGTTTGTGTGGACGGTTTTAGGTAGGCCTGCTGAGTCCAATTTTCTCCCACTCTTGTAAATACGTAAACCGCGCCTGCATTAGTTAATTCCTCATTATTTTGTTCGCCGTTGACTCCGGTACTATTACTATCCTCGTAGGGTGCACCAACCACCAAAGTATCATCCCAAATAGCTAAACTTAGGCCAAATAAATCGCCTGAATGACCTGCTCCCGGACTTGCACCCGGGTTAGATGCCTTTATATAAGCCTGTTGTCGCCATTGATATTCGCCATCAATAAGTTCTCTTACAAAAACATAAACTGCGCCTGAGCTACTTTTTGAATTATCGCTTTGATCACCTCCAACACCAGCTGAGCCGCTATCTTCTGATGGTGCACCAACCACTAAAGTATTACCATGCGCAGCAACTACCGAAAATCCATCAAGCGCTTCATAGTTTGAAGATATTAGAATGTTCTCTTCAATTAAGTTCGAAGGTAAGGGGGGAGCAAGGCGAACAACGTCCACCGAATATGTTTTAGAGGTTGTCCCATCTTCAGCGGTAACAATCACCGAAACCTCATTACTGCCTTGTTGCAGAGCAATCGGCTGGCTGGCCTGTTGTGAACTAACGACTTCACCATTAACTGTTGCTACCGCATTTTCATCGGCTATCTCTAAAGTGACTGTAATCGATTCCACGCTGGCATTAACCGTCGCTGAGTAATCAATTACTGCAGAGTCAAATACTGGTGATAAACTGCCTTCAGAAAGCGACAAACTGTTTAAATCGGCATTGTTGCTTAGGGGCTGTTCTCGAACAACAGTAATGTAATAAACCATGCTGCTTAGCCCATCAGCTGAATGTACTGCGACTGTGAATTGGTTTTCGCCAACCGCTAATTCAAACGCTTGACTTGAAACGCCTGATGCCACTGGTTGTTGAGACCCATAAACCAAAGTGGCATTGGGATCTTCTGTCACAGCGGTTATAACAGTGGAATCTACGCTGCTAGAAACAGTTGCCGTATACTGGAAAATACCTCCATCAAAAGCCGGTGAGTAATTAATATTGCTAAGTGTCAATGCCGTCAAGGCAACACTGAGTTCCTCTGCTTCCGCTCGATTAACGGTAATCACAACAGTACGGGAAAGCCCACTTTCCGAAGTAGCAACCACATTGATCAAATTTGCTCCTTCGTTAAGAGCAATTTCATTGCTCGCTACGCCCGACTGAGCCGTCTCACCATTAATTTGTAATGTGGCAACATTTGACTCTAAGGTTGCGGTCACTCGTATTGACTCGATGGCATTTTCAACTTCTACGGAATAATTAGTTTCTGCAATGGTGAAAGTAGGTGATAAAACCCCTTCTGAAACAGTTAAATTAATGATCTCGTTAATATCAGAGGGGACATCTGGCTCTGGGTCATCGCGACCACCAAACCAATCACATCCTGTGGTAAAAAGCAGTAAAAAGGCAAACAATACGGAATACCTCCTGCTTAAGTTAATCACCCCATAGTTTCTTACTGCCTTGACCACCATCACTCCCTTCTCCAAAATATTTTTTCGTTTCGAGATAGTTTACTTAAAGTGGAAAGCGACCATTGCCACCTAAATAGGTGACATGGCGACATATGATCTTTCTATGATTTATGTTCTATGATTTATGTTCTATGGTCTTTGGTCTTTGGTCTTTGGTCTTTGGTCTTTGGTCTTTGGTCAGATACTAATATTACTTTATAGGTATTGAGAGGAGAACGGAAACACCTTGCGGGGAGTTATTAATTTTAAGTTGCGCGCCAATGCTAATCGCACGGTATTCCATATTAGTTAAACCATGTCCAAATTGATTATGGCTTAACTCTCCATTTTGTTTGGAATTCATTCCGTTGCCGTTGTCTCTAATTTCAACCACG
This sequence comes from Kangiellaceae bacterium, assembly GCA_965230505.1. Lineage (GTDB taxonomy): Bacteria > Pseudomonadota > Gammaproteobacteria > Enterobacterales > Kangiellaceae. The sequence continues at coordinate 577,169 of OZ246006.1, forward strand.
ACCAATGAACCCTGCTGCTGCGATACCTTAGTATCAGCATACACTGTGATTCTGCTTGCATTAGCATGCTTGGCAATATTACTAATAGATTCCTGCAAGATTCTAAGAATTTGTAAAACCGCAGTCGGCCCTAGGGAGTCAATCTCTGGTAAGTCATTCACTTGCCAGTCAAAACTTAACCCCACTTTTTTGAGTAACGGTTCGGTACGGTATCGAAACGCAGCCAACACATAGGATAAGTCGCCATCGTCAATTGATAATGAATCAATGATCAACCTGAGATCAGTCAAAATCAATTCAAGATCGTTTCTCACTGGTTCAAGTGCTGGGGTTTTATCCACTAGCGCTAATAGCTGCACCAATTGCCCTCCTAAACCATCATGCATATCTCGCATGATCCGATGCCGCTCTTCGAGTCTGGCTTTCTCTTTATTGGCTTCGGCTTGGTTATCGTAAAAAGATTTAAGCTCTCGAGTCTTTTCCGCTACTCGATCTTCCAATTCCAAATTTAAAACTTCAGCTGTATCAAGAGCAACGGCAAAGCGCCTAATAAGTATCAAGGCCCAGTATATAATCACGAATCCGGCGGCAAATTGGATATAAAATGTCGTCCCAGAAACCAAGTCAGTAAAATCAAAAAGATAATCACGAACACCAACAATGGTTAAAAGGCTAATGGCAAGTAACAGATGTTTATTTTCTATATTTGGCTCTCGTTTAAATGCTATGACCAAAGTAGCAACCGCGTAAATCCCAATTAATAAAATACTGGGTACCCAAACATATTGGCCAAACAAATGCAGTAAATCAGGAAAAAAAGTTGCCAGAAGACAGAGAATCACTCCGCTAAAAATCGCGTAGAGAATGATTGCTCTATTAATTTTTTTTGCTACTAATTTTGAAAAGAGGGCTATATATTGAAGCCCAAACGCGACAAATAAACCGAGAGTCCAATAGGAAACGGCATGCCATAGCACTTTATTTTCAATAGGAATATTATCGATCAATTTCATGCCATGATGAAGCATCCAAACAAAGGTTGCGAGCGCATACCAACCGTATACTTTCTCTTGTGGTCGTAAATAAAATATCAACAACATAAACAATGTTAGAGCGGCCATCATCACTAGAATGGCAAATGGAATAGTTTTCTTTAGCAAAATTCTATTTGCATACTTTTCTTCAAATAGATGGCTAGGTCCAATAGAAAGATGGTTTGGCCAGGGGGTTCTTGAGCCGACGGCCACTCGATAAAAAAGCGTATTATCACCAGACTTAATCAATTCCTTTGGAAACTGAAACATGACCGGTCTTCTAAAAGAAGGAATAGGCGGTTTCATTGGTCCCGACTCACCAATAAAAGAGTCGTTCAAATAAATCGCAACATTCGCATAGGGCTCAATAATATAAATTGCCCAAGTTTTATGATTTTGTTGTCCGAAGTCTATTAGATCGCTCCCCTTAAATTGTTTTCGATACCACAAACTCGTCCAGCTTTTTTCAGCGGGAAAATTTTTCTCAACAAATGATTCTGGAAGTCTTCGAGGTAATTTAATGGGATGCCAGTCTTTGTTATCGACAGGGGGTTCCGACGAATAACTCACTGATTGTTCGAACTCAAAAAACTCGTAGTCGCTTCCGTAGGTCGGCTCCGTGTCAACCCAATAAAGCACACTAAAAAAACAAACCGATAAAAGCAATAATTGTGTTGTAACCGATAAATATGAGTTGCTTGTTTGTTTTAACCAAATAATAAAACTATTCACGCTACAACCATCCTAGAGCAAGCCGGTTCACATAATTCCCAATTTAGTTGCTTCAAATACAGCTTCGCTTTTGGAATTAACCGCTAACTTCCCATAAATTCGTTTTGTATACGAGCCAACCGTGTTGACGGAAATATTCAGAAACTTTGCCGTCTCACTATAAGTAAACCCTTTAGAAGCTAATTGAAGAACTTCCAATTCTCGCTCTGACAGTAATTCTTGTGTCGCTAAAATGTTTTCTTCGGCTGCTAAATTCTGCTCTGGCTGGTGAAAACGTTTAATTAAATGGCGAGCAATTGAGGGCGAAATTGGCGACCCACCTTCAAGGATCTGCTTAATCGATTGAGCAATTTGCAATGGATCACTTTCCTTCAATAAGTACCCTTGTGCACCGGCTTCAATGGCCTCTATCACATGTCGCTCATCTCCAAATAATGAGATGACTAAGATCGGTATTTCTAAATTTCTTGCAGAAACATGTTTTATAATATCGACACCATTACCATCGGGTAGATTTAGGTCAACTAGTAAGACTTCGGGGAGCTTTTCTTTAAGGGCGTTCATCGCACTATTAAAGGTGTGATGAACTGAACAAACCTGGAATTCTGGACTGTCTTCAACTCGCTCTTTGAGTGCCTGAGCAGTGAGCAAATTGTCTTCTACGATCATGATTTGAATGGCGGCCTTCAACATCTAGCTCCATCGGCAGTTAGTATTGGTTATATTAGCCTAGCTATTGGACTAGGTAAAGCCCCGCCTTTTAGAGCTAACCACTTGTTTTAAATAACAAATTAAACCTAATCGACTTTCAGCCACTGGATTAGTTCACCAGAGCTTATTAAAGCAAATTGCCGCTTTGCTAGCTCTCCAGAGGGAGCAAAAAATAAAAGCTCCGACGGATTGGCTTGGTGTTTAGCGATAAGCTGATCACCTTCTGGTGTACCAATTTTGGCGATAAGAAAGAGAACTTGCTCGCCAAGCTGGTCACGCGCTTTATTCATTTGTTCAGTCTGGCTTATGCTAACTTCTAGGTTTGGATCATAGATAAAAACTAGCGCAGGCTTGCCAGTACCAATTTTCTCGTGGGTCATCTCAAACCCTTCAGGCATCGCTGCTATAGCAAGCCAAACAACTAGCAGTAAAAATAGGATGGCACTGAGTGAAACCAAAAGGTTTCTGCGAGTGGAGTTAACGTTATGCTGCTCGTTGATGACTAAATCCTCTTATACTTTTTGCTGTCTTGACGCTTATTAAACTGAGATGCTGCTTTTTAGCCGAATACAATTCTTAATTCTTAGAGATTTTATACTTTACTGGATACTCATTCGAAATCAAATAGATAAGTTTTGGATAGTCTTTTTTTAACCAATGACAACTCTCAAGTAACCGTAAAACGTTAAAACTCAACAATGGTATTAAATCCACCAAATATCATACGTTTTCCATCAAATGGCATTTTGCTGGGATCCCAATCTTTGAAACGAGGGTCTTGCATGGCTGCTTTATTTCCAGCATCGCGAGCCTCTCGTGATGGCCACACAATCCAGGAAAAGACGACATCTTCACCCTCTTCACATTTAACCGCCATCGGTAGAGAAGTGACCTCACCATTTGGAACATCATCCGCCCAATTTTCAACAACCGACACAGCCCCGTGATCTTTGAATACGATGGCCGATTCTTTGGCAAGCTGAATGTACTCCGATTTGTTTTTTCGCGGTACAGCCATAATATATCCATCCACGTAAGTCATAGATTATCTCCTTAAGATTGATATTGGTGGGTTGTGACGATTTAACCCTTAATTTCTATGTTGTTATTTTTGCACCAGTCTCTCAACGCGACATCGTGAGCTTGGTCTTTGTACTCGTACCATTTCTCCAACACATCTTTTCTTTCAATCAGATTTCTAAACTTACCATAAGCACCCTTTCTTCTGAAAAAGTTTTCAACTTCGCTTATTTCTTTCGGCAAATATTGGTAAACAAAATCAAACACAAGCCTTTTGCCAAGATCAAGTTCGTTTTTATGTGGAATTTCAATGTATTTATCGTCATCAAGGTCTTCGGGCAGCTCTTCTTCATTATCACCATACTCTGAATACCAATATATTTTGCCAGTCTCGGTATTGATGTAAGCTTGATTAGAGTACATTTGATCTGAACTGACAAACTCAAATGCAAACTCGATGTCATTATATTCCAATTTCATTTTGATAGCGGTGTTAATGTTTCAATAATAGCAATAACAAAAGAGGGAGCTAGCACGCGTTGTTTGCACGCAAAGCTAAGTATAAAGTCAAGCATTTTTAACTTCATGTCTTTTAGACATTTCTAATACAGACTGCTTAATAATTTTTCTAAAAATCATTTCATCGATGTCAGAAAGTTTATTAACGTATAGACAACACTTGCTGCTTATCTTATGCTTTCCTAGCTTATCTAGTTCCTTTTTATACTTTGAGAAACCGTTAATGATATAAATTGCGATGTTTTGTTTTCTAGGAGAGAAACCAGTCACAATTCTATGACCAACCTTCCCGCTTTGATATTTAAACTCATACAAACCGTACCCGATTATCTTTCCCTTCAAAGAAGGTTTAAAACCAGACTCTTCCTCAATAATCTTTATCAAGGACTTCGCGTCTTCACGTTTTTGTTTATTTTCGATTTCAGATAAAAATTCTTGTAGTTTTTTAATCATAGTATGTTCACCCCCACAGTGGACTATCGCCCCCAATAAGTGAGTGCACTGAGTCGGCTACCTGCGATTGTTAGAATCAATAAGCCATGCCTCATAATAGTTGAGTCAGAGTATAAATAAAGACTAATAATATGAAAACTTTTAGAAACAATCTGATTCCATTATAAGTTTTCTCCGCCGGAACTAAAGGAACAAATGAAGCAACAAAGTACATTCCAATAAAAAGCGGCGCTAAAAGCATACAAACTGAGATAAATAGTACCCATAAGCCTGCTGGTTCGTATACTTTAATTAGGTAAACGCCAATACCCACGGCTATTAAATAAGTCAGACCTAAAATAAACACAGTCCATAAAAATGGAAAACTGATTAGCTCCTTGCAACAAGGACAAAACTGACGTCGTTCTAGAAGTAAAGATTTCATCTTCAACTTTAGAGGAAGTTTATTCTGACATTGATAACACTTATTCAAACGTTCCTTCCTGAGCTACACGCTTCTAGTTTTTTCTGTAATTAATATGAGCTTGTTAGTACTATCAAACTGCAATCTCTGGTTAAATGTTGTCATCTGATAACTTGAGCATTCGTTCGGTTATAACGTTTAGGTTAAGACGCGCGATGCTTTTCGCCCGTCGTGCTTGAACCGTTTGTTATGCTTATTACTTAACTTGGTCATAATAGTTTTCTATAAGCGATAATATTTCTTCGTCTCTTGGTACCATGCCTCTATATATTAATAGTGCTTTATTACAATGTAATTTTGCTTTTTCTTTATTATATGTAGATTCTTTCTCGTCGGCATATGCGTGACACAGATGATATTCTGACTCGGTTTGCCCCATGGTAATAGCTTTTTCCCAAAAAGAAATTGCTTTTATTTGATTTTTTTCAATACCAAGACCATAAAACATTAAATAACCAAGATTATTTAGAACGTTAATTTGTAAATGTTTTTGTTCTTCTTCGATATTTTTGATTTCTGCTAACTGTTCCCATAATTTAGCAGACAAATCATATTCTTCGTTTCTATAGTGGCATGTGCCTGTATAGTAAAGTATTTCTGCTTTATTCGATTCATTGTTTAGATTGAGAGCTTCTTTAGTGCATGACTCCTTACTGAAAGCTGCTGATGAAATTAGTAATGTAAGAATGATTAATAGTGTTTTCATGTTTTTAATTATTTGCATAACGCCTACGCCAGTTGTTGGTGGAGCGCAGCGTAACCAATCCACTGCGCGTACTTGTTAAGCCTTTGTCCATGACCAAGTAGTAAAGTGACCTTCTCTTTCCTCGACCTTATATAGTGTGTGGCATTTATTGCATTCACACCTGTAATAGTCGTTCCATTTACCTTCAATCCTTTTAACCTCAGTAACGGTTGCGTTGCATGATTTCTCTTCATTTATAGGATTAAAAAACATGTATTCAGGATACAGAGCACAAAGACAGCCTGAATTCTTCCGCACGAAAGCTAGTTTTTTAAGAGCAAACTCAAGGTGATAACTGTTAGGGCAAAACCCTCCACCTAACTCAATTCCAGATGTAGCGCTCTCAATATCCTCAAGCTCATTAGCAATCGAATCAAGTATGTCTAAGCTGCTACATTTCGCTATTTCACAGCTTGCAGCCCAAATTTCATGTGAATCTCCTGATGTGAATCTATCTAGAATACTCATTAGCACCTTTGAGGCTTAACGCTCAATTCAGAAATTCAGGTTGTAGTTTGACCTGAATATTTTGCAATTTATTGTTATACACTATGCTATTTCTTATAGATAGATGGTCCATAGCGATTATCCCCAAACTCCCCAATATTCATTCCGCAGCCTGCGCAGATTATAGCAATACCTCCAATTCCTGGTATTAATTGAAAACAACCAAACCATCCCGCACTACCTAAGTCATGGCAGCGCTTGGTTGTGAGTGCAAATAGCGGGTATAGAAGAAGTAAATTGAGAGCACCAGCTAACGAATAATTGAGAAAAATGGCAACCGGTATCGGTAATAGCCAAAGAGGCAGATACCACAGTAAAAATTGGCGCCGACCAATCCGCCCGGAAAAGCTGGTAAGCAATGGAAGAACATCCATTTCAGTTGGCTTTGGTTTTCTAACTTTTTCTGCGATTTCATTTGGAGTTAGATTTAGCTTCTCCACCTTCGACCTCCTTGTGTATAACGCCGCGCTCACCGGAAAATAGGAGCGCAGCGAGTAATTTTTCCGAGTGCAGCGCTTTGTTATGACTTATACAACTAGCCATTTTAATTTAGCTACATTACAAAACAGATTGAAGGCAGAGTAATGGATTGTTTCTTCAATCTCATACAACTCATCCATTCGCATAAGCCGTCCGTGAAGTCGAAGATAGTACTTTGCTATTGGATTGTGATCTTGGATTTCCTGACAAGCTTCAACTGTCATTTTATGCAGATAACGAAGGTTTTCAGAAGCATTCTCGTTCTCTTGGCCGAACTCACCCATTTGCTCAATCATCGAATATAATGAAACATCCTCAATGAACTCAGGCTCAGAATGCGCGACGCCACTTGTCCCAGCCTGATAGTAGTTCCACTTTTTATGATTACGTAACCGCTCTACTTTAACAAAACTAGAGTTCTCCACGACCGTTTGAGCATCAGTATGGTTATAGAGGTCTTCTAGTGTGTGGAATGCCGGAGCGGCGTATATAACAAGGGCTTTACGACGCAGATGATGAGATACTTTTTCAAGAATTTCTTGTTGGTGCTCTGTAATCTCAAATCGCCAGTGCTTAGAGCTAAAACCGTAGCTTTTTAGTAGCGAAGAAGCTCTGGTTAAGGGCGTTGGCCGCTTTGCTTGAATTAATAGGTTAGTGTTAAAAGTGGGTAGGCGTCGCTTTCTACCAAGCTTGCGCCACATAAAACCCCACCTTAGATGGTCGAGCACTACACCCTTTGGTATGTCATAGTAACCAAATAGATCCCAAAATAAAGGGTGCTCTGCTTCTAACGCGGCATCAATTCCAAATTTACCTTCAAACACCTGACCTGGAGTAGCAATTCTGTGACTTCCAAACCTTAATTCGCTGTATAGAGGAGCTTCATAGTCCTTTTCTTCAAATTCTGCTTTCATATTTCACTGATATTAAGTATTGATGGAGTCATAACGCCTCAAACACCGGCATGGTGAAGTTGGCGGCTTTTTTGGAACAAAAAAGGTGACAGCTTTACCATGTCCGAGTGCTTTGACTTGATAATCATTGAGCCTTCTCCCTAGTTTAACCATCTCGGCTAAACTAAAGGCAACCAAACCAAAAGGAGAAGCCCAATGAACTTTTATAATAACATGCACCCATATTACTGCGGAATTGATTTACATGCTAGATCACTTTATGTCTGCATAATCCATCAAGATGGCAAGACCTGCATACACAAAGAAATAAAAGCGGATCCAAACACTCTATTATCGCTTCTTGAACCCTATATTGGTCAGGTTGTCGTTGGGGTTGAATGCATGCATTGCTGGTATTGGGTTGCCGACTTTTGCGAAGATCACTCAATAGACTTTATTCTTGGTCATGCTCTCTATATGAAAGCCATTCATGGTGGTAAGGCAAAGAACGATCGTATTGATTCATTTAAGATCGCCAATTTGATCAGGGGTGGAAATTTTCCATTAGCTTATGTTTACCCAAAAGAGAAAAGAGCGACACGAGACTTGCTTCGTCGCAGAATGAAAATAGTGCGCCATGGAGCACATCTAAAAGCACATGTAGTTAATACAACAAGCCAATATAATTTACCGCCCAACAAGGTTAATTTAAAAAATATCTGTGCTCGTCAAACGTTAATGTCAACGTTTGACGATCCCGTAGTACAACGAAATATCGACTTGGATATGGCGGTGCTTGATTGCTATGCAAAACAATTGAGTAAAATTGAGTGGTTTATTGAACAACAAGCTAAACAGCATAATCCTGTCCACTTACATGTCTTAAGAAGCGTATCAGGAATTGGAAGGATTCTTGCGCTCACAATTATCTATGAAGTCGGTAATATTAATCGCTTTCAGTCTGTACAGAAATTTGCTTCCTACTGCAGGTTAGTAAAATGTAAAGCTGAATCTGCGGGTAAAACCTATGGAACACAAGGGAACAAGATAGGTAATGCTCATCTTAAATGGGCATTCTCAGAAGCGGCCGTTTTATACTTGAGAGGCAATAAAAAGGCACAAGGTTATTTGCTTAAATTACAACGAAGAATGTCTAAAGCAAAAGCTCTCTCCGCTCTTGCTCATAAACTAGGGCGTTGCGTTTATTTTATGCTAAAAAATGAAACGGTATTTGATGAAAAGAAATTTCTAAAGAGTTAGTCACGCAATGAGATGAGTGCAACGCCTAACTGGACGTATGCGGAGTGTTACTAAAATTGATGTCTGCTGACTAGTTTAAAACGACTCTTTCAATTTTATACACCACAAGCTAGAGCCAAATCGCCTTGATTAACCATCTCATTGGCGTGCATTTTTAATTTAATGAGTAAGATTGTTTACACCTTAACTGAGCCTGGTAATAACTGGATAAGATAATTAAGCCCGCACCTTGAATAGTGCCTTTATAAGGTTAACCGATGAATGTCTAGTGCCCCTGCTAAACTCTAGGGATAGAACTCAGCAGGCATTGTTGAGAACAAAATAAGAGAGCCTCTATATGTGTTTGCTGTAAGCAATTGACTTCACAGCTCATAAGACAGACGAAGTAGATGATATTACTAATTAATTGATATTTGGTCACAGAAGTGACCGAAAATAATTACTTTTGCTTATTGACTAGAGAACGGCTCATATGTGTTATGTTTGCCACTCTTTTTCAAGAAGGTCTTCTCCATTTACCACCCAATATTTATAAGCTAAAGGAAGCTTTTTAAATGGATGGTCATTTTTTACCCATGTATCTGGGATAAACTTATCGAATATGTGTTGATCATGATAAGAGCAGTATGTGTTCGAATCAAAGTCATAAACTAGCTTTGGTATATATTGCTCTACTGACCACCAATCATCGGCTGGTAGACAAGATACCAACAACTCCTTTAAAAGCTCCACTTCAACTATGTTCGATTCAATTCGCTTTAGAAAAGTATCAACATTAGAAAGTGACAAAACACCAGTGTCAGATCTTTCATGATCTTTCGGCACATACGATAGATCGTAACCCGCATCGAAGAATGCTTGTGCATACCCATCGTTATCAATAACCCAAACATCCGGTTCCGTACACGTGTAAAACGAGTACTCCCCATTAGCTTTGATCATTACTATAAATTCGTCGCTCATAGCTCTTTAAACATAACGCCTCAAACACCGGCTTGGTGAAGTTGGCGGCTTTTTTGGAACAAAAAAGGTGACAGCTTTGCCAAGTCCGCGTGCTTTGACTTGATAATCATTGAGCCTTCTCCCTAGTTTAACCATCTCGGCTAAACTAAAGGCAACCAAACCAAAAGGAGAAGCCCAATGAACTTTTATAATAACATGCACCCATATTACTGCGGAATTGATTTACATGCTAGATCACTTTATGTCTGCATAATCCATCAAGATGGCAAGACCTGCATACACAAAGAAATAAAAGCGGATCCAAACACTCTATTATCGCTTCTTGAACCCTATATTGGTCAGGTTGTCGTTGGGGTTGAATGCATGCATTGCTGGTATTGGGTTGCCGACTTTTGCGAAGATCACTCAATAGACTTTATTCTTGGTCATGCTCTCTATATGAAAGCCATTCATGGTGGTAAGGCAAAGAACGATCGTATTGATTCATTTAAGATCGCCAATTTGATCAGGGGTGGAAATTTTCCATTAGCTTATGTTTACCCAAAAGAGAAAAGAGCGACACGAGACTTGCTTCGTCGCAGAATGAAAATAGTGCGCCATGGAGCACATCTAAAAGCACATGTAGTTAATACAACAAGCCAATATAATTTACCGCCCAACAAGGTTAATTTAAAAAATATCTGTGCTCGTCAAACGTTAATGTCAACGTTTGACGATCCCGTAGTACAACGAAATATCGACTTGGATATGGCGGTGCTTGATTGCTATGCAAAACAATTGAGTAAAATTGAGTGGTTTATTGAACAACAAGCTAAACAGCATAATCCTGTCCACTTACATGTCTTAAGAAGCGTATCAGGAATTGGAAGGATTCTTGCGCTCACAATTATCTATGAAGTCGGTAATATTAATCGCTTTCAGTCTGTACAGAAATTTGCTTCCTACTGCAGGTTAGTAAAATGTAAAGCTGAATCTGCGGGTAAAACCTATGGAACACAAGGGAACAAGATAGGTAATGCTCATCTTAAATGGGCATTCTCAGAAGCGGCCGTTTTATACTTGAGAGGCAATAAAAAGGCACAAGGTTATTTGCTTAAATTACAACGAAGAATGTCTAAAGCAAAAGCTCTCTCCGCTCTTGCTCATAAACTAGGGCGTTGCGTTTATTTTATGCTAAAAAATGAAACGGTATTTGATGAAAAGAAATTTCTAAAGAGTTAGTCACGCAATGAGATGAGTGCAACGCCTAACTGGACGTATGCGGAGTGTTACTAAAATTGATGTCTGCTGACTAGTTTAAAACGACTCTTTCAATTTTATACACCACAAGCTAGAGCCAAATCGCCTTGATTAACCATCTCATTGGCGTGCATTTTTAATTTAATGAGTAAGATTGTTTACACCTTAACTGAGCCTGGTAATAACTGGATAAGATAATTAAGCCCGCACCTTGAATAGTGCCTTTATAAGGTTAACCGATGAATGTCTAGTGCCCCTGCTAAACTCTAGGGATAGAACTCAGCAGGCATTGTTGAGAACAAAATAAGAGAGCCTCTATATGTGTTTGCTGTAAGCAATTGACTTCACAGCTCATAAGACAGACGAAGTAGATGATATTACTAATTAATTGATATTTGGTCACAGAAGTGACCGAAAATAATTACTTTTGCTTATTGACTAGAGAACGGCTCATATGTGTTAGGCTTAGACACCGGAATGCACCTTTGCTTTATGAAAGCACTCATTAAATAGTTTTATATCGGTAACGGAAAACACACGAGTATTAAGTTTCTTTCTTGCTGCCTCTAGGTACGAATATACTTCTTTTTCAAATTCCGAGCCCTTTTTAATGAAGGCAGCATCTTTTTCGGTGTGGTGCTCACCATAGCACAGGCGCCCCAATGCACGATCGAAAAAGAACTCAATATCTTTTCCATTCTTACCCTTTATCGTCACACCTACTGTACCTCCATCACGGTACAGCCAAATACCTCTGATTTCTTCAGGGAAACCTGGCTCCTTTGGCCAACCATTTACTTCGGTATAACCTGGAACCGATTTATCGAAAGGATCAGCGATGTTTTTACGCTTGCTCATACCGTATGCCTAACAGTTTATTCCTGCGTGGTATGCGCAGTACTTTATTTCGCAACGGCGAAAAAGTTAAGGCGTTAATTTAGCGAGAAAACTCATTGAACACAAGAGATTAGGAAAACTAACTCCAAAACAATCAAGGTTTGCCGGTGTGAGTCCGCGCAAGGGCTACTATTTTTCGTAAATATTAGAAATGAGATAACTCATAGATATCAATATGTTATTGGAGTTGACCGACCGTTGCGCGGATCGACGCGCAATAATTAGCATATTGACACTTGACCACGAATCAAATAACTGCTACTTATATAGGTAGCATTAAAGCAAGGAGGTATCATTATCATGAGGGATGTAAGGGAACCGATCGATCCAAATTCTACTCGATTTATAGACCTGCTAAGAACCTGTATCCGAAGGAAAAACTTATCCTATTCTACTGAAAAAACTTATGTTCAATGGATACTACGATATATACGTTTTCATAAAATGCGCCATCCAAAGGAGATGGGAAAGTTAGAAGTTGAACAATATTTACAGAGCATGGCTAGCCCTGAACAATACAGTCCATCCACCCAAAGAGTCGCTCTAAATGCTTTGGTATTTCTATATCGCTCATACATTCAAAAAGAACTGGGAGAATTAAATTACACTCCAGCACGCGGTCGCAGCAAAGTCCCTGTTGTTTTTTCTAAACGAGAGATTGGTCTAATTATTGATCAACTTAAAGGGAAATATGCACTAGCTGTCGAACTATTGTATGGTGCTGGGCTACGAATTTCCGAGGTAACGAGATTGAGAATTAAAGACATCGACTTTGATCTCAATCGAATTATTGTGCGTGAAGGCAAAGGGAATAAAGATCGAATGACATTACTGCCCAAAGCTGGTGTTGAACGCTTGAAAATTCAAATTGCAATCGCTACCTCAATCCACAATGAAGATCTTGCCAATGGTCATGGTGCAGTTATATTGCCCAACGCACTAAATCGTGTGTATCCGTCCGCCAGTAAAGAGTTGAATTGGCAATTTGTATTTCCCGCAAGTGAACTTAGTTTGGACAACAACACCAAGAATTTGATCCGCCATCATATTGATGAGTCGACACTACGACGTATGATTAAACCAGCAATTTTGAGAGCGGGAATTAATAAAGCAGCGAGCACTCACTCATTTAGACATTCCTTTGCAACGCACATGCTACAAGATGGTTGTAATATAAAAAAGTTACAAGAGCTAATGGGACATAGCAATATTCAAACCACGGCTATTTATACTCAAACCATAGATCTTGCCAAAGTGACTAGTCCCATGGATGCCTTGCGCCATAGTGAAGCTAAAATTTCAACCTAGTTCAACCACCGGCGCAGCGTGACCGCGTTTCATTAAACAAACTTGTTGGCTACCTGTAATTTGATACGTCAGCTGTTCGGCTACTTTACCCTCTCCCGTATAAACATCAACATGACGATCTTTGATACCACTGCCAACATCATCAGCAACAAATTGGTCAATCCCAAAACTAGACTTTAAGCCCGGTATAGAAAGTTGTGTTCCTTTTGAAACCACTCGATTATCCACTGCAACCACACCAATCACCAACGGCTTTCCTTTAGCATTTAGTGGTTTGTTACTACGATGCCATTGTTTGGAGTAATAACCAAGATACCAGCCAAAGCGAGTGCACCCCCACCCTTCCATTTTGACTGCTTTTAAAAAATCTGCGCCGAATGTTTGGCGAGTGCCCGACTTTAATTTAATGGTTGATTTATTTTGATTTGAAAAATCAGATTCGACCGGCGTATAAAATCCGGTGACCTTCCAACTATCATCACAACCCAATTTTGAACGAGCGCAACTGCTAAGTAGAAGAACCAAGAGTAAAACTAAAAGATGATATGAACGAGTCAAGGGAAGCAGCATCTAACGATAAAATTTATTTATCGACATTCTCGCTTATTGTAAACAACATTCCAAGTTTAGATTAACCTTCAGCGACTTTCTTCGCATCATCTTCAACTTGCAGTTGATTGTACATAATGCCAGCGGCTGTTCGATTGATGACGTTGAGCTTACGTAAAATAGATGAAACATGATGTTTAACAGTGGTTTCTTGAATATTTAGATCAAAGGCAATCTGTTTATTAAGTTGACCATCGGCAATCATTGAAAGTACTTTGAATTGTTGCGGTGTGAGCGAGGCGATTCGCGCAGCAAATTCACTGTCTTCGGCAGAATTAACTAATTCGATTTCACTTTTAAGATCGTCCGGCATCCATAACTCACCCAACATCACTTGTGAAATAGCTTGTTTGATAATATCAAACGAGGAAGACTTTGGAATGTATCCAGACGCACCAAAACTAAATGACCGATGGATAATTTTAGGGGTGTCGCTAGCAGAAACCATCACCACCGCTACCGCTGGATTCTCGGCTTTTATAGCTGCCAAGCCAGCAAACCCTTTGTTTCCTGGCATATGTAAATCCATTAAAACAAGGTCAATATCACCATGCAGCTCTAATAAATCTCTTAATTGAAAGAAACTATCAGCTTCTAATACTTCACAAGAATCAACTACTTGCGGCAATACTTGCTTCATCGCCTCGCGGAATAAAGGATGATCATCTGCCACAATAATTTTAGACTGCATTAAATTCACCTGTTTGGATCAGCTTTTAACACCTATTAGAGCCTAATTTTACTCTTAAGTCATCTAAATCCTATAGCACCATAGTAGTATAGGCGATACGCTTGGTGTTCTGGCCGAAGCATCAGCTCCTATAAAATAACTTTATCAATCGCTGGCTAAAGTTCGGGGAGGTCATAGGTGGTTGAGTTACTTCTCAATAGCAAAAGTCAAATAAGTGTATAGATTTTGAATTTGCCCACTGGGCGACAAAACACCGAACGATTACAGATTTCTTGTCATATACAAACTGTGGATTGACTCTTGGTAATCCGCAAAGGGAGTGCACTCTTTAAACCCGTGCCGTTTATAAAGCCGGTGTGCAGGGAAATAAGCTTCAGCGGTTCCTGTTTCTAAACTAACGCGGGTGAGCTTTTTTAGCTTAGCCTGCTTCAATATATGACTGAGCAATTGATTGCCAACACCTTTTCCCCGAGCTGGCTCTAAGGTATGCATTGACTTAATTTCACCATGCGCTTTATCCAACAATTTTAGCGCTCCACAGGCTAATATTTCATCATTCTGCCAAACACTCCAAAATGAAACCTCCGGAGCCTTGAGTGCTTCAATATCCAATGCAAAGATAGCTTCTGCTGGTGAATGCAAGGCGGCATTCTTAAGATGCGTTTCTAAAAGATTTTTGATGGACTCACCAGACAAATCATCTAATCTAATGTCGACATTACTGCTCATTGTTAGCTTTCATCCTAGGAAGATAATAATAACTATATATATTTTGCGATTGCGATGCGAGTATATTTTATCTGCTTTCTTTCACGAATCAATAATGACAACTTTTTATCAAGTTGCTCAAATAAATGCCCATCATTAATGACCACTGAGCGGTTTTGTTGGCTAGAGAATTGCTGGTGTGAACTTTGCTGTTCAGCTGGTTCATGCTTAACAAGAATATCATCCAGTAAACAGTTGATGTCACTGTAGTCGGATAAGCAGTGATCTAGAATATGAATATCCGCATCTCGCCGGATCAAGTCTTTAAGTTTTTGATAATTGACTTGGGTAATATATAAGTCGTCGACTTTTTGTAATTGATTAATAATCGATACTGATAAGTCGTTTATATTAGAGCGCCCAAAATCAATCAAAGCAATTTCTGATTGTTTGGATTGTGATTCACAGTCAAATAATTGGTAGTCAAGGTTTAGCTGGGCATGATTTGATTCTGACAGATTGCCAACAGTGTTCCAACCAAGTTCACGCTCAAAGAACCTTTCCCAAAATTCGCGTCGCTCAGACATTTCTGGAAACCTGTCAGCGACTAATGGTCGATCTTGATTAACCTTGGTTAAAAATTCTCCAATATTGTCTGGTATTAACCATTCCAGTTTTTCTCTTAGCATTCGCGCAAATACTGGACCGCTACCTCCAGTTGAAATGGCCACGGTTAGCGGAGTTCGATCGACAATACTGGGCACTATAAAACGGCATAGCTTCGGCTGGTCAACCACATTGGCTAATACACCTGCGGCTTCAGCATCATCATGAACTTGCTGATTAATTTCAATGTTATCAGTGGCGGCAATCACTAACAGCTTACCTTGCAACAGCTCTACTCGATACTCAGCGTGGATAAGCTCTATTTCGCCTTGCGACTGATGCTGGATGAAATCAGGATGGAAATCTGGCGCAACAGCCGTCACTTCTGCTCCAGCGCTTAAAAGCTGTCGCGCTTTGCGAATAGCGATGTTACCACCGCCCACCACTAGGCAGCTTCTAGCACGTATATTTAAGTTGATTGGTAGATAATCCATAGATTGACTCGGTTAATAAGCGGCATAAAACCTGTATTCTCAATAGGCTATATTATTCTAAAAGCCTCAAAGTCTGAAATGAAGATTAGTTAGTAAGGTATATCAAATGGTTTTATTGCTATTTAGCTCTAGCTTTACCTGTAACTATTCCATCTTAAATAGCATTCCAGCCTCATATTTGGCAACTAGATTAAACAACAAGTGCGTTACTAGCCGTGCTATACTTATTTGATAAAATTCCGGTCTAGTATGTCGTTGCAAAACCAGAGAAAGCTATGATATCTATTCAAAAAGTCGAATATTCTAATAATATTTTGATGCTAAGCTCGACTGGAGAGTTAAAAAATGACGACGATCTACACTCGTACTTCGAGGCAACCCTTGAACTCTACCATCATCACAATCCCTTATATCTTGTTCTTGACGAAACAAAAGTAGTCAACCGCTTAGGCCTAATGGCCAACTTTGGGTTCGCCGATCATTTAGTCGAAAGCATGTTACTACTCAAGTTGAAGAAAATGGCGATTATCAGTAGAGAATCTGACTTCGACAACAATCAAAAATTCGCGAACTTTCTGAACGCTAAAGAGCTAAACGTTAAAATATTTCTAAACAAAGATGAGGCAAATAAATGGATTGAAATATAGAAACGTAACCTAATGAACCGATGCCGAGGCTCATTTATTCTTGAATATTCAAGGAATACTCTCCTCCCGCTAGCACCTACTGACATCGGTTAATCCAAACCGCTTCCTAAAAACGCCCCTTACTTTATTGCTTTACTTGAAAATTCCAGCTATTTTATATTCTTCTAAAAGTAGCTGGATCTTGACTGAATGAATAAAATCTATTTCTCAATTTTGTTTTGCTTTTTTAGTACTACCTTACAAGCCGCTGAATCGCTCAGTGGACACTGGGTCGGTTACTTTTCTTACGACGGCTCAAATAGAGCTGAATCCTATTCAGTAGTTTTTAAACAAACTGGAAATTCTTTAAGCGGCACCATCCTTGAAGTAAATAACACAGGCGACCGCAAAGCAGTCGCTTTAACTTCCACCCTTACGGGCTTTGTGTCTGGTCGTTCAGTTTTGTTTACCAAACAGTATGACGGTTCTGGTGGCCAGACCCACCAAGTTACTTACGAACTGACGCTATTGCCTACATCAAAACTAGTCGGTGTCTGGAAAATTAATGGAAGAAAAGGTGGCAACGCAGGACTTGTGCCAATATCTGCAAAAAACCTCAAAAAAGCGATGTAAATAAACGAATAACGGCTATCCAAATTGATGATTCTGCTCGCAGTCCTCCCTTTCCATTAATTTTTCTTTGGGTAAGTTTTTTAACTAAGGCAAAGTTTGTTTAATCTCGATTATTCAACAATCGATAGAAGTCTATGGCGTTTCGGTATAATACCGCTTCCACTTGGTTTTCATCCAATGTATCGATAACCAATTTAAGGTCATCATCCGAGTAAGCTTTTGGAGCGCGTGTAGAGGGCAAATCTGTACCAAACATTAAAGCTGTGGGATTGATACAGTGTAATTGCTTAATCGCGCTAGCCACATCAAAATCAACTCGGCTAAAACCAGTCGCTTTGACCTTAATGTTTTTATCAACCAAGTTACATAAGTGGGTAAATCCTTCAGACGATAAACCTAAATGATCGATACTAACTGATGGTATTTTAATAAGAGTGCTCGATAACTGTTCCAAATCTTTAGAATCGACATAAAGCTCAACATGCCACTGAGCGATTTCATATACTCGATTCGCCATAGCTTCCAAATGCCGAATATCTTCAGAACCACCCCTTTTCAAGTTAAACCTGATTGCTCTAATTCCTGCTTGATCTAATTTAACAATTTCTTCATCGGAAATTGTATTAGGTACTTGACTGACTCCGACGTAATTTGGACCAAGGTGTTTTAACGCATTAATTAAATAACTTTGATCAAATTCTTGAAATGAGCCTGAAACAATGGCTCCGCCTTTTAACTGGTAATGACTTGTTTTTTTGAGGTAGTCTTGATGAGTAAAAGGTTTTGGCAGATAACCATTGTTTTCGAATAATGGAAATTGCGGGTCGATGATATGAAAGTGACTATCAAAAACTGAATAGTCGTGGATTAATAGTGTTGAATGATCTGTTGCGTCTTGTTTGGTTCTCATTGGTAGGCTCTTACTCACTTAACTTACCTATTAAGTGTAATCAACTAAGTGAGTAAGATTGTAACCCAATTTGAGAAAATTTTAGAATGAATAACTAGCGCCAATACTTAGAGTTGATATTTCTAAATCCCCCATATCCACATACTGGTAACCCGCGTTTATTCCCCAACCTGAGTCCCACTGATATTGCCATCCGGCTTCTAAGAACGCACCAAAACCATCATCGGATTCTAATTTTGAGTTGTTACGCTGGAATTCATAATCATAAAACTGTCCACCTACTTTCGCATACAGCGAATTTCTAGCAGTTAGTTCTAGTTTACCTTTCATAGCAACAACTAGACTTCCATAATTTAACTCGTCAGCTTGAAGGTTAAAAATAGGATCATTATCCGAACGACACTCCCACTCGTCATCTTCAACTTCTTCACAGCGCCAATCATCTGCATCTGTTCCGGCAATTAATCCCGCTTCGAAAGAGAAATTCTTGTTAATGTTAAAATTGTAATAACCATATAGATGGGCGACACCATCACCATCGGCCGAAGAACCTTTGTATTCAGCGCCACCAGCTGCAGCAGATAGTCCAAAAGTATGCTGGTTTGCTCTTTCTGTTGATGTCTCGCTAGCGACAACACTACCGCTAGCAAGGGCAAGTGATAAAGAAGTGATTGCGATTAAGTTTTTCATTGCTATTTCCTAATTATATGTAAAAGACCAGCTCATTATAAGTCTGCAAAAAGTAATAACTATTGGACTTGTGTCATCAATCTGTATGTAAATGTAGAAAATATTACAGGAAGTAAAATGTATGTTTTTATTGAAACGAGGTAGAAATCTGAAGTTTAGAAAGCTAACTTTGAGTTAATGCAGATGCTACTTGCTCTTAAATTTAGCTAAAATAGAATAGCATATAAGGTGCAGCTAAGAGTCGCAGCCATTAAATAGAAAACTAAAAATATCGAGCCGACACTGCCTAAGTTCCTTCCACTATCTTGTTTATATGCATATGACAACAATGAAAAGAATAGGAATAAACTTAACAGCATTGACCACCAAAAATACCCTGTAAAAAAAGGAATAAAATTTAAGCCTAGCAGAGCATAAATCAAACTAGTAGCTGAAAAATCATCACTGCTTCGAATTTTGTAAATGACGGATAGCCCTATGATCACATAGGCGATGATGGAACCGATGAGATAATATAAAGAAAAGGCTTTGCTGCCACCTGTCTCGTTTGCTCCTTGCTCTGTATCAATACCGTTGGTACTCGTCGATAATGCCCCTTCGTGAAATATTGAATAATAGATAATAATCACCAAAAAGAAGCTTCCCGGACCAGTAGAAATTACAAGGGTTGGTGGATATTTGTAAACGCCAAACTTGTATAACGCCCCTCTCAGTATTGCGACTGTAGCGATTATAGCCGCCAAGTAGCTGAGATTGAGCCAAAAACTATCAACGTAAAACAATGCGACAAATGGACTAAATAGAAGTAAGTTGTCCAAAATATCCAGTTCGCCGTTGTAATCTAAATCAGTAGAGTTGTTTTGTTTAACCGAAGTAATGATTTCATACACTAAGGCAATAAAACAAACACTCACGATGGTAATGCAGGCAGTCATAAAGCTCATGGAAAATAATTCCTTGTTTTACTGACGTTTAGAGCGCTCTTACGAACCTCTGGACAATAGAACCTTAAAAATCGGAAGATGGGGCAACACAGTGGGTATAAACCATTAAATTCCCAATAAATAAATTCAAATATTGAACAGTTCCTATTGGAGGTTCAAACAACAGCCGAGGTAAATCTTTTGTTGAAGTTGGTTTAACCCACACGAGTAGGCCGCGCTCATTTAGCTTAAATTGCTAAACGAGCCAGATTGTACCTTAATGTTCATATAATATAGAACGAAAAAGTTGTCACTAAGACTAGGGTCCGAGAATAGACTCTACTGACGCAGGTTTTTCCTATCCAACATTCTTAGCAAGTTTTGCCGCTTTATGGACCGCTTTTCTAATTCTTACATAAGTCATACAACGGCAAATGTTAGTCATTTGCTGATCAATGTCTGCATCACTCGGCTCAGGATTACTTTGCAGTAATGATGCGGCTGCCATTATTTGACCGCTCTGACAATAGCCGCATTGAGGCACATCAATTTCCTTCCATGCTTGCTGAACTGGATGCTCGGCATTATCAGAAAGCCCTTCAATGGTCGTGATATTCATACCATCAATTGCAGATAGTGGTATGCTGCAACTACGGGAAACTTGTCCATTAATATGTACCGAGCAGGCACCGCATTGGGCAATACCACATCCAAACTTAGTACCTTTTAATCCAACATCCTCGCGAATAAACCATAACAATGGTTTGTCTAAATCTTTACTGAGCTGATGCTTTGTTCCGTTTAATGTAAAGTTAACCATTATTTAAGCCTCCAACTTGATCGGTAATTTTCGAATACGTTGACCACAAGCGTCATAAATTGCATTGGCTAACGCTGCAGCCGCAGGGGCAGTGGGTGGTTCTCCCACACCGGTTGGCGGAAAATCATTTTCAATTATCTTTACTTCCACATCCAAAGGTGATTGTGCCATACGTAACATAGGTAAGCTGTCAAAGTTGGTGGTTTGCAATACTCCCTGCTTAATCTCTGCTTGATTAAACATTGCAGCATTTAAACCATCAATAAAACCGCCTTCCATTTGATTTCGAATATGGTTGGGATTGACAGCTAATCCGCAATCAATCGTTCCCCAACACTTTCTAACGCGGTAGTTCGCAGCACCATTCGATGATTGACTCGTGCTCACTTCCACCTCCACAACAAAGGCTGCGTAAGATCCAAAGGTGAAATGCCCAGCAATACCGAGTCCAATATTTTTCTCTCTTGGCTTATGCCAATTTGCTAACTTGGCGACTTGTTCGAAACAAGTCCACATTCTGCGTGCGTCAATTGTTTTCGCACCGTAAGCGCTATAATCAAATATTTCCTTTCCTTTGAAGAGCTCCCTTCTAAACTCAAGCGGATCGATTTGCACACTATGTGCAAGTTCATCCATCATACTTTCCGTCGCAAAGGTATATTGTAAATGGCCGGGTCCCCGCCAAGCCCCCACTTGGGTGCCACAGGTTTGTCGAAAAACTTCAGCCCGATAATTCTTAATTAAATTTGCCGGAAAGCATTTAGCATGAACACCACCTCGCTTTGCGGCAGCTCGATAATGCCAGGCAGAAACTTTATTTTGTTTATCTAAACCAGCTCTAATCCGAATGGTGTGCATGGGCGCAAAGTAGTCTTGCTGCATTTCATCTTCACGAGTCCAGGTTACTTTAACTGGTACTTTCAACTGTTTTGATAAATAGGTGGCTTCAGTGACAAAATCGCTCATCCACTTTCGACCAAAGCCTCCCCCCATTCGATGCGCCTGAACATCAACAGTTAGCGGGTCAAGTCCGGTCAATTCGGCGACCGCATTCGCAGCATGCGCAGGTGATTGATGCCCTAAAACTAAGGTAGCGCCATCTTTGCGAACATCCGCAAGACAACTAAAAGGTTCCATACAGGCATGATGAAAAAATGGGGTAAAGTAAGTTTTATCAAGAACTAGCTCAGATGCACGAAATCCGTCTTCAAGATTGCCATCATCTCGCACAATGTTTCCTGCTTTTTCACTTTGACTATCAGCCAAACCTTGTTCGGCTAGTTTTGTAGAACTTTCGTCGGGAAAATCCCCCTTGTACCAAGTTGCTTGAAGTTTTTTTCGTGCATTCATGGCACTCCATAAACTATTGGCAACAACAGCGATCCCGTTTGAAAGAATTCGTCGATCACCATCAACTTGTCCCACCATTTCAACGACAGCTAACACACCATCAACAGCCATCGCCGCGGCTTTGTCATAATTTTTGATCTTGCCATTAAAATAAGGACTTCTTTCTATCACAGCATGAACTTGTCCGGGGTAATCCATGTCGATACCAAATAATGGTTTGCCCGTGACAATTTGATCGATATCAACCGTAGTGGCCTCTTTACCAATAATTTTATATTCCTGACGGGATTTTAAAGGCTGTAATTCTTTTGGGGCAGCTAGACTTGCTGCAAGCGTTGCAACATCACCATAGGCCAACTTTTCAGCGGTCGACTTACGATACAAAACACTGTTTTTAGTGTTAATGTCCGATATATCACATTGCCACGTTTTAGCGGCGGCCTGTTTTAGCATCTGTTTAGCAGTCGCGCCAGCCTGTCTAAGATAGTCCCAATTATTTCTTAAAGCATGACTACCTCCCGTTCCCATATTGGCATGACGATAGATTGCACGACTATTTTTTTGATCCCTTTTTAGATGAGTTGCCCCCGCCACACAACTCACTAACCCCCAGTCAGCATCAAGCTCTTCGGCAATTAACATCGGGCCAGTGGTTTTCATATGTTGCCCCATATCTTGAACCGGCGAGGCGATTTCGATTTGGTTGTTTGGCTGAATGCTTAAATAAACATCCCAAGTGTCATATTGTGAGCGCGCTTGATTGGATGTGTGTTCATTTAATTTATTTTTTGCGCTAAGCGCGGTGGGAATACTTATGGCCACGACCATGCCAGCATTAGCTGCTGACACCTTAAGAAACTCTCGGCGGTTTAACCCCATTTGGCTCTCCTTTTAACGGTTGGTGAATAGCGACATCACCGCTCAAAAACAAAGAGCTCAGATAAGTCGGTCGCTATTGCTATCGGAAAGTTAATGATGTTAGCGAAAAAGTTTGAGTAAAATGTGTATTATTGACTCACTGCAATTTTCATTTACATTATTCAAGAATTGCTCAACATTTAAGCCACATTGGGTAGGATGTTCGGGAACCTAGGACAGGATTTTTTCTGTTCGCAAGCTCTTACTTGGGAAATAGATAAAAACTCCAGTGTTAACACACGTAAGACTCAAAATACCATACATGGCTAATTTTGTTGGAGTCGAATTGATACACCGCTGGACTGCATTGACTCTTAACTTCTTGCTTAGATTCCCACTGGGCTTTTTCCACCGTATATACAAATGGGCCCGATGTATTTATCGTTAAGATTTTAGAGTGAATACTAGGCGTTGACTTGAAATAGCCGACTAACGACTCCTTCAAAGTTTTTTTGCCTTTGGTTTCGAGCACTATACTTTCGCCACTCACACTCATCCACCGAATTTCGTCAGTGGTATATTTAAGCATTGAATCGATATCTTTTTGATTAAAAGCTTCGACATAATCCCACACAATTTTTTCATGTTTTGCGACTGGATGAGTTTTCGCCTGAATTTTTAGGGTCACCAATAGACTTACCGCAAGCGCAAAAAACAGTTTCGCAGTTTTGGATTTCATTATTTTCTCCGAGAGAGTTAGGAAAGGCTATTTAACACTTTATCAATTACTCAAGTAGTTTTCTATATGTTTCGATATCGACACAGCCCAACATCAAACCAGCCCGAAATTGATACAAGAACCCCCTTAACAAAACCATCGCAAAAACACAATTAAACCATTAATAACAACAACTTAACTACAAAAACCCAATACTGGCATAAGACTTGTATTGTCAGTAGCCATAGTAACGATATAAACAGCGATAACGGATCATGGACATTCAAAGAGCGATTCAAAGAAAACCATTTTGGAAGACCTATTGGTATGTGTTTCCCATTATGCTTTTAGTGACGGCCTCCATTGCGGCTAAAACATTCTTGGGTGACACCTCTTATGTAGTTGACCGCTCGAGTTTACAATTTGCCAAGGTGCAAAGAGGCGAGTTTCTAATTCAAGTTAACGGCATCGGCCAACTTAAACCAGAAAACACTCAATGGATTGCTTCAGAGGTCTCAGGTCGAGTCGAACAAATATTGGTTAAACCGGGATCTCAGGTTTCAGCAGGAGAGCAACTAGTCCGCCTGAGCAATCCGGAATTAATGCGTTCCTTGAAAAAAGCGAAATGGGAATTGCAAGCCACAGAAGCCGAAATGCAAGCTAGCTTAGTGCAGTTAGAATCGCAATTATTAGATTTAGAGACAAGCGTGGATGAAGCCAAATTTAATTACCAAAGCACAAAACTGAGGTTAGATGCCGAGTCCGAATTAATTGCCGCTGGCAAGAGTTCAATATCAAAAATTGAATTCCAACGCACCATGCTATCTGTCGATCAACAGAAACAGCGTTGGCTTGCAGAACAGCGTCGTGCTAAAAAAATGAAGGAGAATATTTCGGCCAGTAAAAGCGCGCAACTAGCTCGCCTAGAATTAGTAAAGAGTAGCTATCAAAGTATTCAAGAGCAAGTCGAAAGCCTGAATGTGAAAGCGCAAGTTGCGGGTATTATTCAAACCATTTCGTTAGAGTTAGGCCAACAAATTCAAACGGGTGAAAGCGTTGCTACCATTGCCGATCACAGTAGCCTAATTGCAGAATTAAAAGTTCAAGAGTTACAAGTGCAAGACATAGCCATTGGCCAGCAGGTTATCATTGACACTCGCTCATCGGAAGTTCGCGGCAGAGTCGCAAGAGTGGATCCGAGAGTGCAACAAGGTATGGTGCAGGTTGACGTAGAAATCACAGAACAGCTTCCTGGCGAAGCAAGGCCCGATTTAAATGTAGAAGGTCGAATAGTAGTGAAGAAAATAACCGATACGCTATTTGTTAAGCGCCCTAACTTTGCACCTAGAAACACCGAAGTTAAGCTATTTAGCTTATCGAGCGATCAGCAATTTATTAACCGCAAGCAAGTTAAACTGGGAGTAAATTCAGTGAGCCAAGTCCAAATAGACTCTGGTTTGTCAGAGGGCGACACTATAGTCACATCTGATATCAGTGAATTTATTCAACATCAACAAGTTTTAATCAACTAGTCACCAAGCTAATAGGAATACCCGTGAAGCCACTTATACAATTACAAAATGTCTGCAAACATTTTATGACAGAAGAAATAGAAACTCGAGCGGTGAGCCAAGTTAACCTCGCTATCAATCAGGGTGATTATTTGTCCTTGAGCGGTCCGTCTGGTTGTGGAAAATCAACCTTACTGTCCATATTAGGATTACTGGACTCTCCCACCAGTGGTCAATACATTTTGGATAATGTTGATGTTTCATCCTTAGATCGAAATCAACGCGCAAAAATTAGAAATGAGCAGGTCGGTTTTGTCTTTCAATCATTTAATCTAATTTCTGATTTAACCGTTTTTGAAAATGTGATGCTACCATTAACTTATCGTTCAGGTATCGAAAACGCATTAATCAAATCCAAAGTGAGTGACGTACTAGACAAGGTTGAAATGTCTCATCGAAATAACCATTTTCCTTCGCAATTGTCTGGTGGCCAACAACAACGTGTCGCTGTAGCTCGAGCTTTAGTAAACGACCCGTCTTTTATTTTGGCCGATGAACCAACGGGTAATTTAGATTCAAAAAATGCTCAGGGTGTTATGAACTTATTGAAGACTTTGCATGACGAAGGAGCCACTATTTGTATGGTGACTCATGACCCTCGCTCAGCGGAGCAGGCAGATCGACGTATAGAAATGTTTGATGGACACATTGTTGTAGATGCCACCAGTAAAAAATCGTCTCAAGCCAAACAGTCCTCGCGCAATATTGAGCAAGCGATGGTATAGCTAAGCGGATATTAATAGCGCTATCCCTAGACTATTTCTCGAGAGAGATTCGATTAATCATTTGATGAGAGCCCCCTTATGTCGTTCTTCATGGATATTAGATACGCCTTTAGGCAACTACTAAAAGCCCCTAAATTTACCGCATTAACCTTGCTAGTATTAGTGGGTGGTCTATCGATTAGTTTATTCACCTTTTCATTTTTGTATTCGTTAGTTTATAAGCCACTACCACTACCGGGCGGAGAAAATATTTACCGGTTAAGTGTTTCTTTGGATGGCAGTGGCAGAAGAATTCCCGCTTATGAGTTTTTGCAGGTTCGTGAGGATCTAAAAACCGTCGAACAAGTAGGTGTTTTCAATGGTGTTTCTGTTCGACTCTCAATCGAAGATGCAGGAAAAACCCTATTTGGAACTTACGTTGAAAAAGACCTATTTAAATTTACACAAACAGCTCCTATTTTAGGCAGAGTCTTTTCAAGTGACGATATGTTAGCCGGTGCAAAACCAACCGCAGTGATCAGCCAACATACTTGGCTTAATACCTTTGACCAAGATGAAAATATAATTGGCAAGAGAATCATGTTGAATGGCATTATGACTGAAGTTATTGGGGTGATGCCAAAAGATTACGGATTTCCAATTAATTCGCGAGTATGGCTTCCATTTACCAGCGAGCAACTTAATTTTCAGGAGCAGAACGAAAAGTATATTCAAGTCTATCTAAAATTACCTGAGCAAAATAGTATCGAACAAGCGGAAAATGAAATCGCATCAGCAGTAGAACAAATCTACCAGCACACCTCTAAAAAATATGATAAAAGACAAGGAAAGATCGGCGCGAAGCTGCTGACTTTTCCTCAGGCGCAAACGGATGGGGAAGGCAGTTTAGTGTTTACATTCTTTAATCTAATCGCTTTTTTTATTCTACTGTTAGCTTGTATCAATGTCGGAAACTTACTTTTAGCTCGCGCCGTAGAAAAACAAAAGGAAACCGCAATAAGAGCTGCTCTTGGCGCACCGATTAAGCGACTCACCATTCAAATTATGCTTGAAGGAATTGTAATTACTCTTTTAGGTGGTGTTCTCTCATTATTGTTAGTCGGCGACCTTTTGGTTTTTACCAATACAATGTTGCACTCAACACTTTCCGATAACCTGCCCTTTTGGTGGAGCTGGGGGATGAATATCGAAACCATTCTTATGGCGATTGCCTTCACTTTAATCACCCTTTTCTTATCCTCATTTTTACCTGCTTGGCGGATCGCTAACCAAGACATTAACGCCACCCTAAGAGATGGCACTCGAGGGGCGCAGAGCAAACGCTCCGGCAAAGCCTCTCGTATCATGGTGACGCTGCAAGTCTTTCTTATTTCGACCCTGATGCTTATTGGCTCTCTTTCTGCCTTTATTTCTCACTACTTACTAAATATTGAAATTGGCGAGAACTTTGAGCAAATAATTGAAGGGACTATTTACTTACCCGAAGACAAGTATCCCGATTGGCAGCAGCATATTAATTTTTTTGAGACATTCCAGTCTCGCCTGAAACAGAAAGACAATGTAGTTGACTCTGCTATAAGAATTTATCGAGGAGCGCTACCGGTTGAAATAGACACATTAGGATTAACCGACGAAAGCAATTTTCCGAAAGTAGACACGGTGTCACTATTTGGCAATACTGAGTTTTACGGTGCAAAACTTGTCAGTGGTCGACACTTGGATCATAGGGACCATATCAATAACCGCAAAGCAGTATTAATTAGCGAGTCGATGCTAAAGCGCTATTGGCCTGGTCAAGATGTCTTAGATAAACCGATTAAAGTTAAAATCGACGAGCAATGGCAAACTTTGTTTGTTGTGGGGGTAGTCACCGATAGAATCAATACAATGTCGCTATTATCAAGTAAAGACTCAATCGACGAAATCTATATTTCCGGATATCAATTCCATTATAACTACTACCGAGCTTACTTTAAATACAAAGGCCATCTCGACAAAGGTATTGAGTCATTTTATCAAGTACTTTTCTCTTTAGATAAGACGATTGAACCCTATCGTGTCGAACCGGCGGACAAAAATATCGATATGATGAGAGGTGCTATGAAACTAACTTCTCGAATTACCTTTATTGCAGGTGGCTTCGCCCTACTACTAGCACTGACTGGAATTTACGGGTTAACTGCCAATGCGGTTGCTAGACGAACCCATGAAATTGGGATTCGACGAGCGGTTGGCGCAACCGATCGGCAAATTATTAGAATGTTTATGAAACAAGGTAGTAAACAATTATTGATAGGATTAACTTCGGGTCTAGTATTCTTTGC
Source organism: Kangiellaceae bacterium (assembly GCA_965230505.1). Classification (GTDB taxonomy): domain Bacteria; phylum Pseudomonadota; class Gammaproteobacteria; order Enterobacterales; family Kangiellaceae. The sequence goes on from OZ246006.1 coordinate 605,649, forward strand.
TCTCATTGCTTATGTCTTTCATAACTTTACCGAAGGTAATATCCCCATCGAGCTTTACTTTGTGATGGCAGCAGTCGTTTCTATTGGACTAACCATTGTCGTACTTTTAGCAATTTACTCTCCGACCAGCAAGGCCGTTGAAATGGAACCCAATGCCGCATTAAGGTATGAATAAATACTCTAATTCCTGCAAGCACGGCTTGCAGGCTGGCCCACGGTTACGTAGACTTGCTCGAATTAATCACTGAATAATTGTTTGGATTACCTTAAATTGAAAAATATGGTTTACAACCTCTTAATCGTTGATGACGATGACAATGTTTTGGCAGGGTTAGAGTTCTTATTATCTGAAGAACAATATGTTGTTCATAAAGCCAATAATCTAGAAGACGCGAAAGCATTACTAGAAAAAAAACCGGTCGATCTTGTGCTAACCGATATGAACTTTCGACAAGATACCACCTCCGGAAAGGAAGGCTTTGAGCTAATAGAATATCTAGCTAGCAGTTATCCCGACCTGCCAGTTCTAGTCATGACGGGATGGGCAACCATAGAAATTGCGGTAAAAGCATTAAAGCTTGGCGCAAAGGACTTTGTGCAAAAGCCATGGAATGATCAGCAACTGCTTAAGATGATTGCTACCCAATTACGTTTATCGGCCATAGAGAAAAAAGCAGAGTCATTAAGCCAACATAATAAAATTTTAGCCAATCAAAACTTCCCTTCACAAAAGGAAGGCATAGTCGCAGTGTCTAAAACAATGCGAGATCTGCTTTCAACATTAGAAGAGTTGGCGCAATCGGATATGAATATTTTACTGACCGGAGAGAATGGCACCGGCAAAAGTATGTTAGCCCAATATGTACACAACCACTCGGCACGGCAAGAAAATGATTTTGTTTCTGTGAATATGGGCGCGATACCAGAAAATCTATTTGAGAGCGAAATGTTTGGTCATGTTCGCGGTGCATTTACCGACGCCAGCAAAGATCGAATAGGACGATTTGAAATGGCGGAAGGTGGAACTTTATTCTTAGATGAGCTCGCAAATATACCATTATCTCAACAGTCGAAACTGTTAAGAGTTTTGGAGGAAAGACGCTTTGAAAAAGTCGGTAGTCCTCGAACGCAAGTGGCTAATGTTCGCATTATTTCAGCCACCAACGCCGAACTAAACGAGCTAATTAGCGATAACCAATTTAGACAAGATCTTTATTTTAGACTCAATACCATCGAAATTAAGATACCGGCCTTAGCCGAACGAGTGGAGGATATTATCCCGTTAGCTGATGCGTTTTTGAGTAAACATGCACAAAAATATCAACGTGACTGCCCCAAGCTAAGTGACGATGCAAAACGTTCACTAAAGACATATCAGTGGCCAGGTAATGTAAGAGAATTAAGTCACGCTATGGAGCGTGCGCTTTTTGTTTGCCGTGATAACCTAATTACTTCGGCACATTTAAACCAACCCGCTTCTCCAGCTTCATCTAAGCAATCGATGCTAGATGATGGCCAGCTGAGTCTTGACGAAATTGAAAAATCTATTTTGAAATCCCGTTTAAAATTATTTGAAGGTAATGTCACAGAAACAGCAAAGTCTCTTGGACTGAGTCGCAGTGGTTACTATCGCCGTGTGCAAAAGTACGGATTGGATTAATAACAATGTTGCGTTGGCTTAGTCGAAAATATCCTCGTTTGAAACGAATACGTGCTCATGCTAACGAGCAAGCCAAGTTAATCCTTGTTGCAAGCGTTCCTTGCTATTTAATCGCATTAGTCGCCATAAGACAGAGTGGTGCGTCCTGGTACCTATTTTTCTTTTTCGCAATCTCGATGGGGCTGTTGATATTGTACGCAGCGGTTGCGGGACGTCAACGAGCCGACTATCAACTCCAGACCCTTTCAAATTTAGTCGAAGCTTTAATTGACGGCGATTACACCCTACGTGGCCGACAACAATCAAACCCAGCATTTCAAGACCTTCTCAATTTGATCAACCGATTAGCTGAAACACTCAATCATCACAAACTAAAAGCCGAAGAAAGCCAATTATTGCTGGAAAAAATTATTGGTCAAATGGATACCATGCTGATAGCCACCGATGAGCAAGGACAACTCACTATGCTCAATCATAGTGCCGAAGATTGGCTACAAACCAAGCTAAATGAAACGCCTATATTTTTAAAACAGCTTGGGTTAGAGAAACTGAGAACTGGCGAATCAAGTGAGGTGATTCAATTTCAGCAAGAGAATTTAAGCGGTGAATACATTCTATTTTCTGATTCCTTTATCAGTGGTAACCAAAAATATTTCTTATATTTACTCACCCGCGCCGAACGATTATTAAAACAAAAAGAGAGGCAAGCCTGGCAAGGTTTATTGCGAGTTTTAAGTCATGAACTGAATAACTCGCTTACGCCAATTTCCACCTTTAGTAGTACCTTAAGGCGCAAGCTTGAGCGCGAACAAAACATAAGCGATATCGATAAGTTTAAGCAGGGGCTAGAAGTGATTAGCGAGCGGGCAGAATCACTGTCTAAGTTTATCACTAGTTATAGCCAGCTCTCGCACTTACCTAAACCAAGTTATGAGGATTATCCTTGGAGAGAAAAAATTGACAAGCTCAGCAAACTGTTTCCTTCTGTACAGTTCAAGCTGAACTTCGACCGACAGCTTCCTGAGTTTATTCGAGTCGATCCAAAGCAGTTTGAGCAAGTTTTGATTAATTTATTTAAGAATGCATTAGAGGCAATGCACGAACAACCAGAAAAATTGATTGAAGTGGAAGCAATGGCGAGTTCTCGCAACTTTGAAATTTCCATTAGCGATCAGGGTGCAGGCATTAGTAATAGTGAAAACCTATTTATTCCTTTTTACTCGACTAAAAAACAAGGCAGTGGAATTGGTTTAGCCCTGTGCCAGCAAATTATTATTAATCATGATGGTAACTTAACCTTGCAAAATAGAGTGGATAATTGCGGTGCCATTGCTAGTCTTCAAATCCCGATTATTCCAGTAAAAAATTAGACTTGTTTTCACTAAAGTAAAAACCAACGTAGGAATGCTCCAAACCACTAGAGCTTCTTTCTCAATGTATAAACGAACAATAGCCAATCGGAACGCTCATGAATTCAAAATCGATACTAATCATTCTCATGCTCTGCTTGATAACGCCCTTTTTGAATGCTCAAGCTAATTTAACCAATGCATATAAAACATTAATCAGCGGCGACCTAACAAAAGCCGAAGCAATCTACTTACAAATATTGAAACAAGACCAAACCAATACCGAGGCCTTACTTTATCTTGCGATGATTAGTGATTATTCAGATAATCTTGGCAAAGCTGAGGATTACATAGAGCGTGCTTACATGAGTTCTGCAAAACTTCAGGCACCCACACGGGCAAAGATTGCCAACTGGCGAGGAATTATTATGGAGCGGCAGGCCGAAGCAAGCAGTTTTTTTAGTGCGGGAGGCTATGCAAAAAAGGCGCTAGCAAGCTATATCGAAGCTAATAAGCTCGCTCCGGAGGATCCCGTATACCTTACTCGCCTAACCACATTTTACTTAGAAGCACCAGGAGTGATGGGTGGAAATACCAAAAAAGGAGAGAGACTACTTCAATCTCTAATGAAGCTAAGTAAGAGCGCTGGCTACAAGGTCTTAATCGAACAGCAAATTGAAAGTGATCAAGACGATAGAGCGTTGGATACATTTACCACTGCGATAAATGAATTTCCAAATGAGCCAGAATTGTTCCAACAAAGAGCATTCTATTGGTTGGTCAATAAAGAATTCCTCAAAGCTTCACAGGACCTAAGGTCAAGCTTTACGATTCAAACCGATAATAAGTTTCAACTAGGAATACAACTAATCTCTTTGTATCAATATGCCAAGCTATGTATTAAAACAAAACAAGACTATCTACTTGCACTAAAAGCCTTAGACAGCTTTAAAAATAACTACCAATGGGTAGAAGGGTTACAAGTTCCCTCTTTGGAATGGGCGGAATTTAGACGGGCTAATATTCTCGACTTAAATGCTCAAACTCAATCAGCACAAGAGATTTATGTTAGTCTATCTCGGTCAACAAAGGATCGCTCGCTCAAGAAGTTACTCTCGAACAAGCTATAAGTATTTTCGACTGTCAGTTAAAAGCGCTTTGGCAAAAGTGTGGCATATAGAGTTTCAGGCTATTCCGATTGCTAATAAAGTGATGCGGACATTGGGAATAAATGTTTTTCCAATAAGGAGGATATTGTCTTTTTTTTCAAAAAAGTACATCAAAAATGCCTACTTTAGATAAAAAACAAACCTCCTACGGACCACCTCCATTCAAAACTTTATCTGGTTAAAAACCTATGAGAACTGACCGCAAAGGTCAGCTCTATAATATAAGCAATTCACTCAAGTCACCCATAGACAAAATCATTCTTTGTAAGACCAAGTCCAGAGCGACTATACAAATAGTTAGATTAAACTTGAGTGAATACTTTTTTATATTATCGTAGATTCCTTAACACAAACTGTAAAATCCCACCATTCTTGAAATAGTCGAATTCAACATTCGTATCGATGCGAACCTTAACCTCAAACTTAATGCTTTCACCGGACTCTGTTTTCGCTTCAACAGCAAGGCTAGATTTCAACTCGTTCAACTCACCAATCGAAAATTGCTCCGCTCCCGTCAGCCCTAATGACTCACAACTCTCACCCTGTTTAAACTGCAAAGGCATGATTCCCATCCCAATCAAGTTAGAACGATGAATTCGTTCATAGCTTTCTGCGATCACAGCTTTAACACCTAATATCATTGGTCCTTTGGCAGCCCAGTCTCGAGAGCTTCCGGTTCCGTATTCTTTACCCGCTAAAACAATGGTTGGAATGTTTTCTTTGGCATAATGTTCTGCGGCTTGATAAACCGAAACGGTATCGCCATTAGGTTGAATAGTTGTCCAGCTACCTTCTGTTCCAGGTGCTAGTTGATTCTTTAATCGAACATTAGCGAAAGTACCACGAGCCATTACATCATGGTTTCCTCGGCGCGAACCGTAGGAATTAAAATCTTTAGGTTCCACCCCCTGCTCTTTCAAGTAAATCGCAGCTGGACTGTCCTTAGCGATAGAACCGGCTGGAGAAATGTGATCGGTGGTCACGCTTTGGCCTAATTTTAGTAAACAACGCGCATTCTCAATTTTCTCGATTACCGGTGGTTCGACAGTTATCCCATCAAAAAATGGCGGCTTTTTAACATAGCTTGAATCAGGCCACTCATAAGACTTTCCAACCACTGAGTTTAAGTTTTGCCAATTCTCATCGCCCTTATAAACATCAGCATATTTTGAAATAAACATTTCACGGTCAATCACTGACTTCACTTGCTCATCCACCTCTTCAGGAGACGGCCAAATATCAGCAAGATACACGGGATTACCATCTTTATCTTCTGCGAGTGCTTGTTTGGTCAAATCAACTTTTAAACTTCCAGCCAACGCATAAGCCACCACTAAGGGTGGCGATGCTAAATAATTTGCTTTGACTTCACTATGGATTCGACCTTCAAAATTCCGATTTCCTGAAAGGATAGAAGTGACTGTTAAATCCCCTTGCGTGATCGCCTCGCTGACGGGAGCTGGTAGTGGCCCGGAATTACCAATACAAGTGGTACAGCCATAACCAACCAAATGAAAACCAAGCGCTTCCATATATTGCTCTAATCCGGCACGCTGTAAATAGGCCGTTACCACTTGCGAGCCTGGAGCAAAACTAGTTTTGACCCAAGGTTTTACCGAGAGCCCTTTTTCGATGGCTTTTTTGGCTAACAGAGCCGCAGTAATCAAAACGGACGGATTGGATGTATTGGTACAGCTCGTGATTGCGGCAATGACTACATCACCATCTTCTAAATCAAAGGTTTGATCTCGGTATTCAACCGCTTTCACCACCCCTTTGATTGGCTCATTGCTTCCGTCCATATCGGTATTTACTGGGATCTGCTTGGCTAGAAAGGAATCAAACCGATCCGCGGCATCAGAAAGTGGAATTCTATCTTGAGGTCGATGCGGACCCGCTATACAAGCTTCTACCTGACTTAAGTCGAGTTTTAGTTTGTGATGATAGGCGGCGTTAGTTTGTGACTCGCCTCCCCAGAAGCCCATCGCTTGAGCGTAAGCTTTAATGCAGTTTAATTTATCAGCTTGGCGACCGGTCAACTCTAAATAATCAAGGGTACGTTGATCAATTGGGAATAATCCGCAGGTTGCACCATATTCGGGTGCCATATTGGCGATAGTGGCTCTGTCCGCGACGCTCAAGTAAGAGAGCCCTTCACCAAAAAACTCAACAAACTTGCCAACCACACCAAACTCACGTAATTGTTGCGTAACGGTCAGTACTAAGTCCGTAGCAGTAATTCCAGGTGATAATTCCCCTACCAACTCAAAACCGACCACTTCCGGCAATAACATTGAAATGGGTTGTCCTAGCATGGCCGCTTCGGCTTCAATGCCACCGACTCCCCAGCCCAAAATTCCTAAACCGTTAATCATAGTGGTATGGGAATCGGTCCCAACTAAGGTATCTGGAAAGAGTAATTGATTATCTTTTTGAGATTCTTCAAACACAACTCTGGCTAAATACTCTAAGTTAACCTGGTGAACAATTCCGGTTCCTGGAGGAACGACTTTAAAATTATCGAAGGCTTGTTGGCCCCATTTTAGAAATTGATATCGTTCGGCATTTCGTTCAATCTCTAATTGAGTATTTTTACTCTTAGCATCTTTCTCGGCAAAATGATCCACCATGACTGAATGATCAATCACCAGCTCGACCGGTTTTAAAGGATTTATTTTGCTGGGATCACCTTTGAGATCTTGCATGGCATCTCGCATTGCGGCTAAATCCACAATTGCGGGAACACCGGTAAAATCTTGCAATAAAACTCTAGCAGGTACAAACGGGATTTCTTCACTAGACTCTCTGGTAAAGTCCCATCGGGCCACTTGATCGATATGACTTTGTTCAACAAACTTTTCGCCTTGATGCCTCAACAAGTTTTCTAGCAAAATTTTACCCGCGAACGGCAATCGTTCAATATCAAATTTTGAGCCAATTTGCTCAAAGCTATAATAATGATATTCTTTGTCATCAACTTTGAGGGGTTTCATTGAATTTTGGTCATTGGTACTCATGATTTATATGCCTCACTTTTTGATTGTTTAGATAACTTAACGGATCTAAGCAACTAAATGCAAATAAAAGCAAATAAACTGCCAATAAATCAAAATGTTCTTACAAATGCTATCGTATTTCTAAGTGTACGATACGAGAGCCAAAACAATATTGGAGTGATTAATATGTCAAATCCAAACGAGCAATTTAGAATTGAAAAAGATAGTTTAGGTGAGGTAAAGGTTACTAATTCTGCTATGTATCAAGCTCAAACACAACGGGCCATTAATAATTTTGATATCTCTAGCGAATTAGTTGCCGCGGAACTAATTATCGCGTTAATAGATATTAAGCAAATGGCCGCTCGCTCTAACGCTCAGTTGCAAACACTTGATCCAAATATTGCTGATTGCATTGAGAGTGCCGCTAAGCAAGCCAAATTACTTGATTTTAAGCAACAATTTCCTGTCAGTGTATTGCAAACTGGCTCAGGGACTAGCAGCAATATGAATGTTAATGAAGTTCTTGCAACACTTGCGAGCAACGATTCTCAAGTGCAAGTTCACCCTAATGACCATGTTAATTTGGGTCAGAGTAGCAATGATGTTTTTCCATCGGCCATTCAAATTGCCAGTGTACGGGAAATCAATCAGCAACTCTTTCCTGCTATAAAGCGTTGTAAGCAATCTTTAACATTACTCGCCGAGAAATATTGTTCCAGCATCAAGAATGGCCGAACTCATTTGATGGATGCAACTCCCATTACATTTGCTCAAGAATTTAATTGTTGGTTAGCGCAGATTGAAAGCTCAGAGAGTAGGCTTAAAAATAATTCTCTCGAGTTAAGTCAATTACCGCTTGGCGGAACAGCCGTAGGCAATGGAATTAACACCGATAAAAATTTTGCCGAGACGGTCTGCCAACACTTAACCAAAAAAGATAAAATAAATTGGCAAGCCGCTGAAAACCCGTCAGTTTTTATGAGTGCTCAAGAACATACACTATCACTAGCTTCCCATTTAAAGAACTTAGCCATTTGCCTACTAAAGGTTTGTAACGACTTACGCTGGATGAACTCAGGCCCAGTCAGCGGACTTTCTGAAATTCAACTAGAAAAACTTCAACCCGGCTCATCAATAATGCCGGGTAAAGTTAATCCAGTCATTCCGGAAGCTGTTTCTATGGCTTGCGCTGAAGTCATCGGAAATGAGTCGGCAATTACCATTGCTGCCCAATCGGGAAACTTTCAATTAAACGTAATGTTGCCCCTAATAGGCAATAAACTTATTCAATCCATTCATTTAATGACTAACTCGCTTAATAGTCTCACAGAACAAGTTTTCAAATCCTTAACCATTAATCGAAAACTCGTTGAACAGAAGGTGGCACTAAATCCAATTTTAGCGACCGCCTTAAATCCTCACATTGGTTATGATGCGGCGGCTAAGATTGCTCAAAGAGTCGCAAAGGAAAACTGTAGTGTTCTAGAAATTGCGTTACAAGAAACCAACATGAGTGAAGAACAGTTAAAAAAGATTCTCGACCCAAGAGTGATGGCTAAATCTGCTCGTTAATATAGACAGAAAACGATTTGTTTAAACTACTCTATCACCCCAACAGACATAGTCACTCCACCGGAAGCAAAGTTAGAGAGGTCAGATGCAGTCGCTTGACTTTCTGGTGAGGACAGGGATTCCTTCATCTTAGCTTCATCTTCAAAGTAAATTTCAGCCATTCGATAGTGAGCCGGTGGTTTTCCGTCTGGTCCTTTCATAAATTTGGTGACTTCCATGCGATGCGTAAAAGGCATTTTGGCTGCGATTGCTAGATGGGTGTTTTTATAATAGTTTTCAAATTCTTCTACATTTTCTGGGTGTCCGTAAATTACAGTTAGCTTTATCATTATTTTTTCCCTTATTGTTAGTATGAAATTTTTCGAGTTGTAGTTATTCAGTGCTGTTCTTATTATAAAGCGATTCAAAATCCCTAATTTCTAGCGGTTTACTAAAGTAATATCCCTGATACTCTTCACAGCCTAATTCGCTTAACGTTGAGAGATGGGATTGGTGCTCTACTCCTTCCGCAATCACGTTAAAATCGAGGTTATGAGCTAATTCAACAATGGTTCGAACGATGCTTTTGTTTTTTGGTGACTCATGCATATCCATAATAAAACTTCTATCGATTTTGAGGATATCAACCGGAAATTGTTTCAAGTAGTTGAGAGAAGAAAAACCAGTACCAAAATCGTCTATCGCCAAAATAAACCCTAACTCTTTTAAGCGAAGCATGGTATTGATTACTTCTTCAACATTATGAACTAACATTCCTTCCGTTATTTCAATCTTAACCTGTGAGGCACTAATTTGGTATTTGGCTAATTTATCTTTTAGCAAGCTTAATAGTTTATCAGCTTGTGAGAATATTCTCGCCGAAAGGTTAATTGAAATGTGCTTTAAGTTAACATTATTGGAATTCCATGCAGCAACCTGCTTAAAAACCATATCAACAACAATAACATCGATCTGCTCAATAATTCCTGACTTTTCTGCAAGTGGAATAAACTGATCGGGAAAAACTAAATCACCGTTGGGCTCTCTCCAGCGAATAAGTGCTTCTGCGCCAACTATTGAACCATTATTAACATCGACGATAGGTTGATAGAAAAACTCGAATAGTTGTTGATCGATGGCATTAACAATTCGCTGCTCTTGCTCTAATAGCGCTACGACCTCATCGTTCATATGTCCCTCATAGAAACTAAAGGTATTTTTGCCAAGTTGTTTGGCGGCATTCATAGCAATATCTGATTTTCGGATTAACTCCTCTGACTCTCCAGCATCGTTTGGATAAACGGCAACACCGATACTTACTGTAATTTTGAAGAACTTATTATTATAATTAAATGGTTCCACAAAGGCATTGAGCAACTTCTTGGCAACAGAGGCGGCTTCGACATTATTTCCTCCCAGCTCGACTAAAACACCAAACTCATCGCCACCTATACGTGCTACAACGTCTTTGGTTCTTAAGGTGTCGGTTAGTCTTTTTGCAATGCTACAAATGAATTGGTCACCGGCATCATGTCCTAAAGAATCATTCAGTTTTTTAAAGCCATCTACATCTACGAACAAAACCACTGGAATTATTTTTTCGCGTTTAACATTCAAGAATGACCGCTCAATCAACTGGCTAAACAAAACTCTATTTGGCAATCCTGTTAGTTCGTCATGCGTGACATGTCGTCTTAGTTGTTCCTCTGCATTTTTTCGATTAGTAATATCCCGAAACGCACCGAGATAATGAATGATTTTTCCCTGCTTGTTTTTAATCGATTCAATTCTTATTTCGATGGGATAGATTTCACCGGATACCTTTTGATCATAAGCCTCGCCCTGCCAACTTCCCTCATCTTTAACTTGTGCACGCACTGATTCAGTCATGGCCTTATCTTGCCCCATCACTTCTGCAAATATCATTTTTCGGCCCACGGGATCCATTCGTCCAGTCGTCTTGAAAAATGCATCATTGACTACCTCTAGCCGAAATTCGGAGTCACTAATCCAAACAGCATCCGAAGTACTCTTAAAAGCAATAGACAATAATAACAACTCTTTCTCTCTCGCCTCTATCTCTTTAGCATGTTGTTTTAACCGCTTGGCCTCAAGAAAGCTGTAATAGCGACTGGCTAATAAGATTAGAATTAACACAACAACTAAACTGTAAATGATAAAATCTTCTTTATCTGAATTAGCGGATTCTACTTCTATCGCCTTCATTTGGTTTTCTTGTTTGAGCAGCGCAATTTCTTTTTTTCGAGTTTCAGCTTCAAACTCCTCTTGTAGGGCAGCAACAGTTTGCTTCTTATCGCCCTCCTGAAGGTCCACATAAACTTGATGATATTGTTGAAAATAGTCTAACGCCTTTTCCGGTTGTTTAAGCTGTCGATAGCTTTCACTTAAATTCAAAAGTGCCGTTGATTGCTCTTTTACAAATTGATTATCAGCAAAATACTTCAATGCCGAAAGATAAAGTTGCTCAGCTTCTTTATATTCTTGTAGTTGATTAGCTAAACCAGCGACAACCATTTTGGCACTATTAATATTATAAAGATCGCCTAGATCAAGCGATATTTTTAAAGCTTGGTCAGCTAAAAGCTTACTTTGCTGAAAGTTCTCTTGCTGACTATTTAATTCGGAGAGCGCAAGCAGCGAATTGACTTTTAATTTTGGGTATTGATCAATATTGGGATGGCTAAGCGCATTTTTAAACGCATTCTCTGCTTCCACATATTGTTCTAGTCGATTGTGATAAATCCCTTTATTGGACCACTTTGAAATGATCGACTTTTCGTCGCCAAGCTCGATCGCAACTTTCAACCCTCTATCCAAATACACTAACGCTCTTTGAATATCATTTTGCCCCCAAGCTATCACCGATAAATTATTTAAAGCATGCGACATACCTTGCTTGTCATCAATCGATTCTGAAATTCTCAAAGTTTCGAGAAAGTGTTTTTGCGCATTAACGTGATCACCAGTCCGATAGCTTGCACGTCCTAGCGTATTGATTACGTCGCGACGTACTTTAATGGGCAACTTTAAAGTGACATCGTTAGATTGAAACTGATTTTGCTGAGTTGTTTCTAGGCTGTTGGCCAATAATGAATGACCGATATCTAACACCAATGCAAAATCATTGTTAGAGTAAGCCTGATCTTGGCGTAACTTTTCCACTAAGAACTGAACGACCCGCTGCTCAGAATTATCTTGCAGAAGTTTTAATTGTGAAAACCAATGTTCAAAATTGGCTTCATCTTTTCTATCAACTGCACTGGCCGCGAGCTGATAGAGCGTCAGCGTCATAAGATTGGGATCAGGGTTATGAAGTAAGAACTCTAGAACGCGTTTCCACTGCTGATCTTTTTGATCCCATGATAATTGATCATTTTCCAGCGTTTCATAATAAGTGTTGTAAGCATTTTGCATTGTTTGAGGAGACTCAGCCAATGCAGAGTAACTCAGCATCAATAACAATACAGAGAAGAACCGCTTAAACAAATCATTAATAAAATTCGACTTACTCATAAAACCTTGATTATACAAAGGATATTTACAGTGGATACCCAATGGGGAGCCTGACATTGACTACATAAGTGAGGAGCTTAGTTCAGCAATCAATACTCTCTTTAAGTCTAGTCAATAATTAGCAATTTTATGAATTATTCTTGTTATTCTCCTAGATTCCCTGCCCTTGCCATTGGCGATACCCATTCCAGCGACAAAATGGTCGCCCGAAGCCCTAGGATAGTCATCATCGAAATAATAAACTTTAAACTCAGCGTGAGCTGTTTCGCTTCCATCGCAACATTTTGTTTAACAGCGTTCCGATAATACTATTGTTGAAGTAGATAGAATCATGAACAATTTTTTGCTCTGGCCAAAGCCGGTTAATCACACGGTTGTTGGGTTGAGTACAAGAATCGACAAACGCAAAATCTAACCGGTGCAGCTCAATTAGATTTAGAATTTCTAAAACAACGCCAGGATAAAGTCGTTTATAGGCTTCATCGTAAGAGGTCTTTATGTCAAAAGCGCAACCTTCCGATATCATTCTAAAAGAAAGTGCGACCGGTTCATCATTGTGAAATAAGCCTTGAAACTCCACCTGGTTCTCGCGCATCGCTATATCGATAAAACCGGAGTAATAATTTAGATAACCATTTTGACTTAAAATAGAGCCTCTCGCTCCCGACTTCCAGCCGCTGTGCTCTAACTGACAATAGGCTTCGAACCAATTAAATTCGGGTCGTTTGTTTGAAGTGTGGTAAGTTAGATTGAGTTCTTGTTCAATTCTTTTAACGATTCGTTTACTTTCCGATCTAACTTTTGCGGGTAAGCAATCATAGTATTCTTTTTTAGACTTAAACCGACTAATTTGCCCACGATAAGTTTGATGAATGATACTGTTTCTCGAAATAGTTTGCCCTAATACTGTAGGACTATGCCTATGCGCACTAAAACACGTTGCGCCAGTTTTGCTGAGTAAATTTGTAATAGTAATCGATGTGTAATCGGTATCCAAACTTAGCGGGTCACTGAGTGGACAATGATTATGAGACCAAGCGCTTACCATCTTATAACCAAGTCTATGCCTTGTTACTTCAACCGGCATCAATGTCACTAGCTTATCATCTAAATAGCTAACAACAAGGTACAGCACCTTGTTTAAATCGAGTGATTTAAACGCTGAGAGTAAGCTATTTCTGGCATAGAAAGGATTCTTAAAGACGCTGTTTGATGCTAGCTCATCCCACGCTTCTATCGGCGCATTATGCAACTCTTCTCTTGCCAATAACTGAGTAATTAACCTTTCCATTTCAGCTTACATTGGCTTTTTTAGTTTTGGCTAGTAACTTGCGAATACCCGCTTTAATCGGCTTGTAGAGCGCACGTCTGGAACTGTCTAAACAGTAAAATAGAATAGTCTTAATATTCTTGCGAATAACGATAAGATTCTTACTTGGCCGTAACTCGCTCGCCCACGGATTGATGTATTGAGCGAACCCTCCAAGAAAATCACCATCTTGATAATGTTTGTTAAAAAAGTGCTTAAGAAATAAACAAGTACTCACCATGCCAGGTGATAAGTTTTTAAACTGCGAGTTAAAGCAACCATGGCTAAAATAAACCGTAGTCCCTAAGGTGTATGCAATCTCAGCTGAAACGAGTTGCTCTCCTTTGTATAAGAATGCATAGAAGAGTTGATCTTGTTTTGACAATAGATTGAAATACTCTTTATAAAAAGCAATTGTTTCAGGGCTTTTTCCTATTCCAACTTTAGCTTTTGACTTCCAGCTGTTTTTTTCAAGCTCTATATATCGTTCCAAAGCTTGCATCGCATCGGATTGCTGCTCAATTATTTCGAAACGAAACTCGTCACCAAAACTTGATTCAACTTTACGAACTCTTTTTCTCATTTTTCGATGTTTCGCCCAAAAGTCATCCCAACTTTCATTCAGATCAATAATCGGACTGATCGCGTCTGGGTTGGAGTGAACTAAATAACCTTTATTAAAATGTTTTTTAATGGCTATTTCAGCAGGACTATTTTCTCTCACTTCTTCCAAATCAATAAACTGCCATCGTTCATTATGACTATTCAAAAATCTTAGCACTTCAGGCCAGATACTTTCTTCATAGGTGGTCTCAATAATCGGATAAGCTTTATCAGATTCTTCTCTTCCGGCTAATAGCACACCGCGAAACTTGCCCATTCGCCAATAGTAATCAGACAAACTAAAAGGAAAAACGGCTCTTAAAGATTGGTCTGCTTGTGTTCGAACACATATAAAGAATAACCGCTCACTTGAGCTACCAAAATGTTTTATAGAGGTATAAATAAAGTCAAATGAATTATAGATGCTTCGACAACTGCATCGCTGATGCAACGCATCCCATTCTTGCTTCAGCGAGAGCACTTTTTCAGCAGACTCTACTAAGGTGATTTGATAGTTTGCCCCTGACTCCATGTTATTTAATGCCCCTCCGTTTTATTTTCATTAGAGGAGGTTACCTCGAGTAAATCCAAGTCAAACACTTGATCGGCGCGTTCCACAATGGATGGCTTATGGGTAACAAAAATTATCGTAAGTTCGGCAATTGATATAAGGCTATCCAGGACTTTAGCTTCGGTTTTTAAATCAAGTTCATTAGTTGCTTCATCTAATAGTAAGACCTTAGGAGAATGATACAAGCTGCGGGCAATGCCAATTCGCTGCTTTTGTCCACCACTTAAAACAACTCCGGAGTCCCCTATTTTTGTATGGTATTGCTCTGATAGTTCTTCACAAATAAAGTTGTCAATGTCGACCAACTTGGCAACTTGAGAGACCTTTTGGTAATCGATGTCTTTCGGCTGAACACCGAAGGCAATATTTTCAGCAACAGTCGCTTCAAAGAGTTGAATAGATTGTGGGACATACCCCACCAGACCTAACCAAGCTCGCCGATTGAATTTAGTAAGGGTAACGCCATCGACTGTCAATTGACCTTGTGTTGGTTCGATTAGTCCAATCATCAAATCTAGCAAAGTCGACTTGCCAATCCCTGATGAGCCAATAATACAGCTGAACTTTTTGGCCAAGATATTTAAATTAACGCAATCAAGAACCAGCTTATCCGTACCGGGATAACAATAACTCACCCCTTTCAACTCGATTTTCTTAGAAAATGATAGTTCTCCAGATAGTTGATTGGTGGCTTTTCTTGTTGTTTGCTCAAATTCTTGAACAATTTCTTGTAGCGAAGTATTAAGGTATTTTAGTTCTTCCACTCCATCAAATAAATCTTTAACGATTGGTATAAGCCGATAAACTGCAAAGGCAAAAAAAGCGACAGAGCTGATCACTAGCGCCGAGGTCTCAGCTTGGCTGGAAAAATAGATCGCAATAAATATTACTAAACCAAAAGCAAAGACTTCTATGATTTGCTCAGGAACTAACTTTAGAATATTGTAACGAGTTGCATTTCGAGTAATCGCTTTAGCGGGCTGAGTATACTTTTGCATAAAAAAATGTGATGTTCGCGATACTCTAATCTCTCGGAAAAATTCTAAACTTTGCCGAATAGCAGCAAATATTTTGGATTCTTGTTGAGAGAACTCTTCACCGAGTTTTTCAATTTTTCGTATCACTAATAAGTAAACCAGTGAATACATCATAGCGATGAGCAAACTCGCAACCATCGTCACCCAAACATTAACATAGACCAATAACGCAATGATTGCGATCGCGATAATAAAGTCGGAGACTAGCCCAACTAACGCTAGAAGCGTACCGACTATTACACGGTCGACTTCTTGCACCACATTGCGGGTCATATCAGAAATTCGATTTCTCTTAAATTCTAAATAATTTTGATTCATATATTGCTGAAACAATGTTACCGAGAGCTTAAATTCTTTCACGTTAAAAAACTTAAGTGTCAGCCAATAATCAAATACAATGAACGCATTGCTAAGTAGCAGTAAGGTGAAGGCAACGCCACCCAAAACTAGTAACAATGAATCATGAAGCTGAACCGGGATAAATTCTTTGAGCAACAAGAAGTGTTGATTTGAGTCTGCCAAGGAAGGATCAGTTAACAACGCAATAAGCGGCATGACAGAGACAATACCAAGGGCTTGAATCAGTCCATTGATAGTGGTTGAAATAAATAATAGCGCGAGTTGTAGTTTTTCTTTACTGCTAAACTGGCTAATTAACAACTGGGTGCTTGCTAGCAAATCCAATCCTCGAATTTAGCGTTATATTTTTTTAATTTTACCTACTATAACACAATAATTATAACGCATTACAACAATGGAAGTTGTCGGTCAATAACAGCCCCTTAGGTAGCTTAAATACACTATTTAAATGCCATTAAATTGGTCATTAACACGCGGCTAACTCTTTGCATACGGTTTTCATAGCCTGAGTCAACTGATTTAGCTCTTCTGGAGAGATAATATAAGGGGGCATTATGTAAAGTAATTTACCAAATGGCCGAATCCAAACGCCAAGCTCTACCAAGCGAGGCTGCACTTGATGCATATCGACAGGCTGCTTAAGCTCAATTACTCCAATCGCACCTCGCACCCTTATATCGGCAACACTGGGAATATCTATACACTCAACTAGTTGTTTTTTGAGTTGATTTTCGATTTTCGCCACTGATTTTCGCCAATCAGATTGTACCAGTAGCGATAAACTAGCATTAGCCACAGCACAGGCCAATGGATTGGCCATAAAGGTTGGTCCGTGCATAAGATTACCACCTTGATAACTACTGATCACTTCCGCCACCTTGGCTGAGCAAATAGTAGCCGCTAAAGACATATAACCACCAGTAATCGCCTTACCTAAGCAAAGGATGTCAGGCACGATGCCAGTTTGTTCATAGGCGAATAAAGTCCCGGTACGTCCAAAACCAGTGGCGATTTCATCGAAAATTAACAAAATCCCATATTGGTCGCAGAGCTTTCTAACTTGTCGCAAGAATTCCGCACAATAGAATTTCATTCCGCCAGCCCCTTGAACCAGCGGTTCTAATATCACCGCGGCAATTTCCTGATGATTCGCTTCGATAGACGCCTTAAAAGCGTCAATATCGCTATCCTTCCAGTCCGCGTCGGATGTACAGTTAGGCGATGGAACAAATAAATGCTTGGCTAGCACTCCCTCAAACATTGAGTGCATCCCATTAACTGGGTCACACACAGACATAGCACCAAAGGTATCTCCGTGATATCCATTTTCAATAGTAAGAAACTTGGTTTTTTTAGCTCGTTGCTCGGCACTAAGTTGAGTATTGGAATACCAATACTGCAGCGCCATTTTTAGTGCGACTTCAACGGCAATAGACCCGGAATCCGCTAGAAAAACTTTCTCTAGCTTTGGGTCAGTCATGTCTAACAGGCGTTCACAAAGCTCAATCGCGGGCCTGTGGGTTAACCCCCCAAACATCACATGCGACATTTGATTAACTTGCTCTGTGATGGCTTTATTTAGAACAGGATGGTTATAACCATGAATAGTGGACCACCAAGATGACATACCATCAATCACTTTTTGACCGTTGCTAAGATGTAAGTAAACACCTTCCGCAGATTCCACTCCAAACGTAGGCGTTGGATTTTCTAAGTTTGTATAAGGGTGCCAAATATGTTCGGCATCAAATTGAAGTTGTTGTTTAGAAAGTGTCATGAGTCGCTTTGTCAGTCTAATAAATGGTTGTGGTCGGGCATTATTCTAAAATGGAAAAATAAGTGGTGAAAAACAAAATACTTCTGTAAACGAGAATCGATAAATAGAACCCAAAAGCTAATATTAATGTTTTAACTAGATGATTTAGCCAGTGACCTATAAATACTCTTCTAATTGCAAAATATAAATAAGTCATCACCCCCACTAGAATACACACAGATGTGAAAAACTCACCATTAATATAATCGAATAGCTTGAATCCCCAATCCTGAGAAGCAAACTTCAAAAAATTACCAATGACTAAATCGAATGTAATTAAGAATATTAGTACAAAAGCAAAGAAATGAGTCGACAACACAAGCGACCTAATACCGATATATTCTTGACGGAAAAACAGCAAGCATATGATTAAAGCATAAATGGGTATGAGCAGAATGACCAAGGATTTGGATTGAAGATTGATCGCCTGATCAAAAAGCTGACGATACTCCGCTAGTGCTAAACCAGATTCCCGCAAATATTGGTTAACCCATTGATTAGCAATTTCTTGGTGAAAAAAATTACCGGCATTCATATGCACATCGAGTGGCGTATTAAAAGTGTTTTGATGCAGCACATTTAAGGCGAAGAAATAAAGAATATTGGAAAACAAGAAGAGCTGAAAAGGGTTGAGTCGATACTTCCTTAATCCCTGGCAATAATCAATTAATAACTGACCAGGCTTAAATAGCAAGAGTCGAAAACTCTGCAAAACCTTTCCGTCCAGATCCGTCAATGAAACAAAGAGTTGATTGGTTAAACTCTTGTATGAAAGTTGGCTCTGGCTAAATCGCTTCTCACCGCACTCTTCACAAAATTCTCGAGTCTGGTTGGCCCCACAATGGACGCAGCTTGTTGGTTGGCTGGTCATTCGGTTACGGCAAATGGATTGAGCGGCCTAAAAGTTCCGATAGCCATTGCAATAGATAGAAGAATGATGGAATTAAACAGCACAGGTACCACTACAAAATAGTAGCCCAGCTCATGAACGCTGGCTCCCCCAATGACTGCGGTCACCGCCGTTGCTCCTCCTGGAGGATGCATGCTTCGAGTAAAATGCATGGCTAACATGGCTAATCCTATGGCAACTGAAGAAGCCAAAATTGGATTTGGTATCAGATAATAGGCTGTAATACCAATCAGAGCAGAAATTAAGTGGCCACCCACTATTGGCCACGGTTTTGAAACAGGACTATGCGGAATGCCAAAAATTAGCATTGCGGAAGCTCCCGTAGAGGCCAGAACCATAGGCATGCCCTCTGCCTCAAGAATTTTACTACTAAAAAATGATGCCAACAATGTGGCAATAAATGCACCCATAATCGAGATAAAGACCTCTTGGGTGGACATAGTTTTCATGGCCATGATGTTTTTCTGATTCGACTATTTCTGGCATAACGCCGATTTAACACAGGTAACCAACTGGTTATCTTTTTTTATCCTAAGGATAACAGTGGTATGCAAAGATAGCTACTTTCGTAAGGGCTCTGCGATCACCGGTTATTTATCTATATAAGTTTATAAATATGAAAGAGTTAGCTAAGTTAGACTTCTCCCCCCTACTTCCAGTACACTCTTGGTCACAACTATAATCGATCTATGCCTGTCATAGTGGATCAGTGAGCTAACTGATTCATATTCAATCGAAGGACAAACTCAATGAAAAAACCAGTGAAAACCTTGACATCCCTAGTTTCAATCTTTGTTTCAATGGTCGCAGCGACCACAGTGCAAGCAAACTGCCACTTAATTTCTAATGTAAAAGGATTCACACCGGTTAGTGAATCTAGCCAACTACAACAATTTACATGGATGGCTTTTGAGCAGGGAAAAGTCACAGCAATCGGTAAAGATAAATCAGATAAAGCTTATGCTAAGTGCCATAAAATCGACGGCAAAGGTAAGATAATGCTGCCCGGGCTAATCGATGCCCATGGTCATGTCTCTGGACTTGGCAACGAGATGCTTCGAGTAAAACTCCGCGATGTGGCGTCTGAAGAGCTAGCGGTCGAGAGAGTCAAAGCTTTTGCCGAAAAAAACAAAAAATCTCAGTGGATTCTAGGCCGAGGATGGAATCAAGTATTGTGGTTAAACAAACAATTCCCAACCGTAGCATCGCTTGATAAAACTGGCATTAAACGACCAATTATTCTGCGCCGAATCGACGGACACGCAGCATGGGTCAACAGTAAAGCCCTTGAGATTGCCGGTATCACCGATACGACTCCCGATCCTCAAGGTGGAAAAATTGTTCGCGACAGCAACGGCAAAGCGACTGGCGTATTGGTTGATACAGCCATTGGTCTAGTGGAAAGCAAAATTCCAGCACCTTCAATGTTAGAGCAAGACTATGCATTTGATAAAGCATTTGCCCATTTATTGACCCTAGGGATCACGAGTGTCCACGATGCAGGGGTAGATCAGCTTGATTTAGATATTTATAAAAACCGCGTTAAAGAAGGCCGCTTGCCAGTTCGAATCTATGGTATGTTAGCTGGCTCACACCCTAATCTATATCAATGGTTAGATGATGGACACATTTCAGATGATAAAGACCTGCTTTCCATTAGAAGCGTCAAACTATATTCAGACGGAGCGTTAGGTAGTCGAGGTGCTGCATTACTCGCTCCCTATTCTGACGATGTCGATAACAAAGGTCTACTCATCGTTAAACCGGTTCAACTCGATAAATTTGTCGAAGACATTATGGCTAAAAACTTTCAAGTTAATGTGCATGCCATCGGTGATAAAGGGAATCGAGTGGTGTTAAACGCCATTGAAAAAGCCTACGACAAAGTTGGTGGCAAATCACTAAGACACCGAGTAGAACATGCACAGATTGTCTCATTGGAAGATATCCCAAGATTCAAATCGTTAGATATGATTGCATCGATGCAACCCGTTCACGCTACTAGTGATAAAAATATGGCCGGTGACAGGCTCGGTGATGAAAGACTGAAAGGCGCATATGCGTGGCAAAAATTTATTCAGCAAGGCACTATCATTGCCTCTGGTTCGGATTTTCCAGTCGAATTAGCCAATGCGTTTCATGGTTTACATGCAGCGGTCACTCGTCAAGATCGAAACAACCAACCCAAAGATGGATGGTTACCGGGCGAAAAAATGACACCAACCCAAGCCCTTCGAAGTTTCACTTTAGATGCCGCTTATGCCGCTCACCAAGAAAAAGTATTAGGTTCATTAGAAGCTGGCAAATGGGCTGATTTTATATTGGTTGATCGCGATGTGATTAATGGCAATCCGCAAGATATTTGGAAGACCAATGTTTTACAAACTTGGATTGCGGGTGAAATGAAGTATCAAGCAGAATAAAGTTAGTAGAGATTAGCTCCTTTTCCGTGTAGGAGAAGGAGCTGCTTTGAATTTCTCTGAGAGGAGAGATTTTAGAACGGTAAAAGCACTTAAGTTTGAATTCCGCTTATTATCTATAGCGGACAATTTTTTGTTGTTCTTTTTTAAGAACCAAATTCAAATTCCAGATCAAAGTCAAAAGCGTTTCGCAGCGCTGCGCTCTGACTGCGACATTCTTTTGTCAAGAGCAACAAAAGAACGCAAAAGTGCCCTTTACGTTGCGCACTGGGCGACCGAAATTAACCTAATGTTTTGTCTTAAGGGTCTGTGGGTCGCCCACCTCCTGTTCGTCTTTATGGCCCATCCCGGTGTTCCTTACTTCGAACGTTCCTTGATCACACGTAATCGATGACGTGAATATCATTATTGAAGGTTTACCCGCCTAGCGGCTTATAACGGACTGGTGACTCTCGGTCAACTAATAGTCGGGTTCCTCGTAGCCAATGGGCGAATTCAAAACCAAGCTCTTACGGACTCCGGTGGTATTCGGAAGGTAAACGCAAAGCACCCTATTTCAAGCGTGTAAAACCACTAATCGCGGTGCCCAGTGCGAACGTCAAAAAGACTTTTTGGTTCCTTTCGTCTAAAAACGCCTGCTTTTGGTGTGGCTTTGGACAAAAGGGACTCGCAGTCAGAGCGCAGCGCTGCGAAACGCTTTTGAATTTGGTTCTTTAGAAAGAACAACAAGCATATCCCCTTTGGGAACTTTACTGCCTCACTCCCTGGTAACCCTAAAAACCCTCCCATCATCCGTCAGCAGAATAATTCCCCCTTCATTATCAATCATTACATCGCGAAGCCGTGCATCAACTTCGGTTAACAATGATTGTTGAAATAGAACTTTTCCGTCCTTAAGTTTAACGCGTTTCAGCTCTTTACTTTTTAAAGTCGTTGAGAGTAAATCCCCTTTTAATTCTGGAAACATATCACCGAAATAAACCACTAGCGATGATGGCGCAATCGACGGCGTCCAATCTACTAAGGGCTGCTGCATTCCTTCATACTTTTTAAACGGAGTAATCAACGCCCCCGAGTAATCAACACCATAAGTAATAATCGGCCAACCGTAATTTTTTCCTTTTTCGATGATATTAATCTCATCACCACCTTTTGGGCCGTGTTCATTAGAAAAGACTTGATTGCGTTTTTGGTCATAAACAATCCCTTGAGGATTCCGATGTCCCAGAGTCCAAATCTCTGACTTCACACTTTCTTGACCGATAAAAGGATTATCTTGGGGAATACTGCCGTCATCGTTGATGCGGATTATCTTCCCTAACAGACTATCTTGCTTCTGTGCGCTTTCACGATAATCAAACCCATCGCCGCTAGTGATTAACAAGCTGTTGTCAGCTAAGAAAGTCATTCGAGCACCGTAGTGAACCGGTGTATCTTTCCAAGGAGATACCGTGAATACAATTTGCTGCTCAACCAGTTCTTTATTCTTCAGTTTCGCCCGCATGACTCTTAAAGCATTTTTATCTCTATCCCCTACTGCATAAGAAAAGTAAATCCAATGATTGTTTTTATAATTCGGATGCAATACTAAATCCATTAAGCCGCCTTGGCTTCGCGCAAAAACCTGAGGAACATTTTTAACCGGTTCAGAAACATCGCCAGATTCAATCAATCGCATTGTGCCGACTTTTTCATTGACTAAATAGCGCTCTTTATCTAGTTGTACAACCGCCCAAGGTGAGTTTAGACCTGACGCAATTTTCCTGATTTTATAGTCGGAAAAAGTCGCTGCAGCAGTCTCGCTAGCGAGTAGTTTTGGCGTAAAGATTAACAATCCTATTAGTAAGAAAAAAACCGTTCGATGACTCATCACTTCTCCTAATTATTATCGCTCAAAGGGTGTTTTCTTAACCGATAGAATAACAAACCGCCAATAACACCGGCGACGACTTGCATGGTTAATCCCGCGATTGAGCGAGCACCAGCAATCAAGGTAATTTCTAGCAAAGGGTACATTGCTGCATGAATAGTTAACAAACTCAACCCACCAGCGATTGGATACCAGCCGGCAAAACTGCTATTGAACTTAGAACTAATCCAAGTAATTAGAGAAAATCCTATTAGCATTCCTACGGCTATCACTGGCGCATAAGCCGGTAGAAAACCAACAAGATCTTGAAAAGTTGCACTAACACGGGTAGAAAAACTTATTTCAGCCCCAACTTTAGCTAATTCTAAAAGTACAAATTGACTATGACTAATACTCGCCAGAAAAAATGTCACGAGCACTGCCAACAAGTAATCTCTAACTAACTTCAATCGTTTTTTATTCAATGGTTTTCCTATATAGTTCGTTTAGGTTAGCTAAAGACTTTTAATCATGCATACAAAACCTGATAGGCGAGTTATACCTAATGTTGCATACAGAAAAAGTTTAGTTTGTTACCGTCTAAGTCTCGAAAATATGCAGCGTAAAAACCATTATCTCCACGATTTCCAGGTTTACCTTCGTCAGTTGCTCCCAGCTCTATGGCTTTACCATATAGTGCCTTTACTTGATCTGGGTTTTGCAGCGCAAAAGCAATCATTACACCATTGCCAACGGTTGCAGGCTCGCCATCAAAAGGCTTTGAAATACTGAAAGCCGGTTTATCTGGGCTGACCGCCCAAGCAATAAACGACTCTTCTTGCATAAAGCGTTTGGCGCCTATTTCTGCAAATAGCTCATCGTAGAAAGTGGCGGCGGCTTCGATGTTGTTTGTTCCAACAGTGACATATCCTATCATCAGTAATACCTCATTGGAGCTAGTTTATCTTTGTTCAATGATGAAATTTGGTCGAGCATTCAATCTTTGGCATTTGTTTAAATGCCAAAGAATTTAACAGGTTAATAAACTAACGTGATGTGGGGTGGTTATCAAGTGTTTGGAGAGAAAAGTCCATCTTGAATTGTGATATTTATAATTTAATAAGAGAAAGGCAATCAACAGAAAATCACTCTTCCAATTTCGACTGAAAACTCATATTCATTCCAGCAGGCGTTTTCAAATAATAAATCCTTTCACCGTGAGCATCGATCGGACCTTGCGGTTCAAGACCATTATTCTTAGCATTTTCAGCAAAGGCATCAGCATCAGCAACCACTAGTTGCAACATGATCCCTTTTGGCATTTGCTCTGCTGACTGCCAGCACTCTAACCATGAGGATTTATCTTTGGTTGAAAACACACCGCCGACGAATCCTTCATGAGAGTCCAAGTCGTTTTTTAAACCCAATTTATTCGAGAAAAAATCTAATTCTTTCTCTGCATCGTCGGTAACGCTACAAAATCGAATGCCTAGAATTTCCATGTTAACTCCTGTTGAATTTTAAATAACGCTTTACGCATTAACCGTGCGGGCTTCACGCTGAAACAAGCCTGAAATAATTGATACGACCAAGCCAATCATAAACACTGTCAAAGTCATCACAAAGAAATTGAAAGTAGTGTTCATAAACATGGCTTTTTTTTGTTCTAGTTTTGCAATTTGTGCTTCAATCTCCGCCTTTGGTGCACCACTATTTTGAATATTGGCCAAGTAATATTGATAGTACTCTTGCATAAAATCGGGATGAATATAGGTTACATAAATCACATTATAAATTCCAAACATGATTCCTGCGATTAGACTGATGCCAGCTCCGATCCCAACGATTTTTCCAAAACCAACCACTTCTTCTGGATGTCGCTTTTGATATTCTTTTACCGCTAGAAAAATCATCATTAAGGATAAGATCATGGTGGAATAACCAATGATCTCTCCGGTTTTAAAAGTGTCAGGACCATAGCCAATGCTCAGTCCGGTTATCACCGGTATCATCACGATAATAGTACCTGCGATTAGGCCGTATTTCAGAATATTTGATTTCACGTTAAGTTTTCCTTGTTGTTATAAGCCAGCGCTAAATTGAGCACTTAATCTATCGCTCAGGCTAACTTTTGACCATCACCCAAATGGGTGATCAAGCTTTTATTTTAATAAATTCAACAATTTAGCTTCTGACAAAGCTTGAGTACGGTTGCTAACACCTAGCTTACTAAACAGTTTACTTAAGTGAGTTTTAACCGTATTGGGAGAAATATTTAAAGATTTAGCAATTTCTTTATTGGTATAACCATGACAAAGTAATTGCAAGACTTGCTGCTCGCGCTCGCTGATGGTTGCTAATTGCTCTTGAGCATCGGCTTGCAATTGAGATTCGAAATTAGAGCTTTGCTCAGGAGAGGATCCTAAGCCATTTTGAATTGAATCATTTGAGTTTGAATCAGCTTTTGACGATGACCATTTGGCCCAAAATCGTGTCACAGTAATTCCCGCGAGCAAAAATAATACTGCGACTACCGCTAAATAACTTTCAAGATTTAACTTGTAACTGAAAAACTGAAATTCCAAAAACTTCAACAGGCTCAGTGCTATAAAGAGAATGAGTGCGTATTTTAGAATAAGTCTTGGCATGGAGATTCAGCTAAGTTCGATGTTATTTCTCTGAGAAGGTTTAAGTCTAATGGTACATGATCAAGAAAGAGTCATGAAATATTTTGAGGGAAAGTTTATCAATCGTTAGTGCAGGCTTAAACGTCTATAGGCATTTTTAGCCGCTGATGGTCGCAAGTAACAACTTCGCCTTGCTATTTATAAGTTTGCGTCTTTAGCATTTCGCCCTTGTCATCATAAACAGTCCAGGTCCCTGTTTTCTTACCTTGTTTGTAGCGACCTTCATCCCAAAGTTGACCATTAGCATGGTATCGGGTCCATTTTCCGTGTTTTTGTTCGTTATCACCAAAACCACCTACTCCGCGAGGTTCACCATTTTTGAAAAACCACTTCCATCGCCCAACAATTTTTCCATCCTTGTAGCTCCCAGTTGATTGCATCTGACCATTATTCAGAAAATACGTCCACTTGCCTGACTTCTTCCCATTGTCGAACTCTCCCTGGCAAGAGACTTTGCCATTTTTGAAGAACAGCTTAAATGGGCCATTTTTAGGTTTACCATTTTCATCGAACCCAGAGATGTCTTTCATTTTGTTACCTCCAGATTCCTGACTGATTGTTGTTTCTGTTTGCGCCGAGTTGGAAACTCCGTGTTCACCTGCGCTTGACTCAGCAGCTACGTTGCGGCAGCAAAAGTGGCTGGTGAGTCAAGCGTCAGGTGCAACACTATTGTTAATACCTTACACTACTATCAAAAACTAGTTGTTACTTGGCATCTTATTCAAAATTTTCATCATTTTTCCTTGAATTACTACCCTTTTATCCAAGAACTTCTTAAAGACGGGGTATTCAAGCATTTCTGAAATCTGCTTCAACTCGTCTACACTAAACTCTTTGATATAAATATTCTCGATCTTTCTAATATATTCTTCGGACTGAAGCCTTAACATGGTAATGCTTGCATATTTTTCGCTCTCCTCCTTTGAATATCCAGCTCCGACAAGTGAAGAGACCATATTTTCAAATCTTATACTTTCTGTTGAAAGCTTAAATATTTTCGACGCATATCTTCGGGCTTCTTTCGTGGATTCACCAGCAATTGAGTTTGTCGTAAATGTAAGGACTAGCATTACTAAGATTAATCTAAAAATTTTAACTCTCCTTAAAATATGTAACCAATAAAATTAACGCTCCGCTAAGGGGCCGAAGCTGTGTTGATTTGTTTGTGCTAGCGTAGCGTGAAAGCACAAACCAAGCAACGCAGCGGAGGTCCAGCCAGTTTACTGGCGAGCCTTGAGCGGCTTGTTATGTTTTTAGCTTTCAAAACTTATATCTGATATTTGACCACTTTGAGTTATTGAGACCGACATGAGGTAATTAGTGATTTCCGGAGAAAATTGAATATCGAAAACTGAAAACATGTCCTCGTCCTCAGGATATAAGCCAATTCTTACAAGGGATAGCGCTTTAGTGAAGGCTTCCTTGTCAATTTCATTCGTTTCAAATAGTTTGATTATCTCTTCTTCGTCAAACTCATCAAGATGGTGCTGAAGATAGAATCTAGCGGTCTCAGATTCTTCATCCAAGTCCCAATCATCCGATATCGCCTTCCAAGCCAGGTCTGAAAACTTAGGAAGCTGGTTCACCGTTTTTTCTATTGCGACTAGCACCGACTCACTGACAGATTCAGATTCGAAATTAAGGTCGATATCTACGTTGTCGCCACCTAGATTTACGCTCCCATCATAATAATCTTCAACATTATTAGGGTCTATTTTTCCGAATGGTACGATATTCAATTATTCCTCCTTAAACATATCGTTGCGGTAAGTGGGCGCGTATGCGAAGTATGCTTTTAGCGCTCCACTTGACCGCCTTGTTATGGTTCATTAGTTTGAAATACTCACGCACTTTATTCTTTCACCCGAAAATATCTCAACCCAAACGGAGGGACTCTTAACATACAAGCACTTTTCCGGACTGATAAATTGAACGCCAACACCACCAAGCTCATCTTCAGCTGAAAGTGAATCTACTCGCTTCCATTTCTTTTGGAGCTCCATAACTTTGAACGTATATTCGTCATCCTCTAGTTCTAGCTTGGCTATTGCGCCGACTAGCACGGCTCCACTGATTTCTATCGCATGGAGGTACAGATCGATACCCGCTTCACGTTTACCGTGATTATAGCCATCCACTAAAAATTCGAAGCTCATCGGTTAAGCACCATAACAGTTTATTCCTGCACACGGCGCGCAGGATCCAATTTCGCAACAGCGAAAAATTTATAGGACTAATCTAACCACAATTCTCATGAAACACAAGGGTGTTGAGTTGGTAATACGCTTTGCAACCAAGCGCATAACCCATGAAGGCATTGACTTAAATCCAATTTCTCGCAATGAGATACCTTATATTTTTCAATTGGTTAAAAACGTTTCATTTCTGTTGCGCGGACTCACGCGCAGAAACCAGCAATTAGCCAAATAATAACCGTATAAATACCCACTGCTTAAGTTGACCATCAATACCTAGATCTGGCCAAACAAATCTTCCGACAACGCTATTCAAGCTCCATTTGGTCATTGAGCAATTCACAATTGTACAAAATGCGCACAACTTGGCGTTATCATCAGCCATTTTGGCTATAATCGTTTGTAAATCGCTCAGGGTAAGTGTGTCTTCCATGTTTATTTCATCAAGAAATTCATTCCTATTTTTGATCTACGCTAGCAGCCTTTTACTTGCTTTCACCTTAATGATTGGCTGTGGCGGTGGATCTGACGATGGTGATGACGAAATTATTGTCGACCCAATTCTGGAACCAACTCGATCCTTTAAAATGGGTTTTACACCCTGGTTGTATGAAGCGTCGATTAACGCAATGGATGTTACCTATAACCGCCTTTCAACTCACGGCGATATCATCAAACAACACTTGCAAGGTGGAATTCCTTGGCAAGAGTCTTTAGACCAAACCGATTATCACGTTAACGTCGAAGCCGAAATCAACAATAGAGTAAATAGAACACCTTCTGGAACTAGTGTGTTTTTAGCTATTGACTCATTGAATTCTGCGCGCGATGCATTGAGTCCAAACTGGGGTGAAACCGACAACCAAGATCGAACCGGTGAATGGGCAACTCGCAGTTGGAGTTCTCCAGAAGTCATTCAAGCTTACCTTAACTTTTCAATCGATATGATTAACCGCTTTAATCCCGAGTATTTTGAGTATGGCACCGAAGTGAGTGAACTAATTCTTAACGATCCGGCAGGTTACGTTGAATTTTTAGTTTTTGCGGAAGCAGTTCATACCTCTCTATCCGCCCTTTATCCTGATTTAAAATTAGTCACCTCGGTCGCTTTAAAATCACCAGGCAGCAACGAAATGCAATTGATTGAATCGAGCTACGATGAAATGATGGAATTCACCGATGTACTCGGAATTAGCGTTTACCCCTATGCTTTTTTTAATCATGCCGATAAAGGCGACCCAGCTAATCTTCCGATTGATTGGTTAAGCCAAGCAGAGGCTATTGCTGGTGACAAACCTATGGCTATTTCTGAAACGGGTTGGATTGCAGAAGATCTAGAAATTACTGATTTTCAATTCTCGGAAATGAGTGATGAAACTAAACAAAATGCTTACATGGAAAACCTACTTGATCGATCGCAAACCATGGATATGGAATTTGTTATTTGGTGGACAGCCACTGATTTTGATACCTTGTGGGAGAATGAACTTGCTCAAGATCCTGTGGCAAAAATTTGGAAAGATATTGGGCTATATGATCAGAACCAATCGCCGAGGATGGCATTGCAGACTTGGGATGAGTGGTTGGGGTATGAGGTGGAGTAGTTTTTTATTTTGAAGGTTACGTTTTTTCTAAAGGGGACTAACAACTAGTCCCCCTCTCCCCAAGCCTCTTCCTATGCGAGAGGGAGTAAAAACCTAAAATCAAAAGCTTCTTTCGCTGAAGATAACTAATCTTTTACTTGTGGATAGTTATTTCAAGACTGTACGGCCGTTGCTCGCTGAACGGGAGTCAGCGGAAGAAAAGAGCTCGCTGACGGTTATTTACATGGATGTAATGTATTCAGAAAATGCAGGAGCAATTTTCTGTCATTTGCTTTTCTTGTCTACCCGCTGCCTCATGAGTTTCACCAGCCCGTTATAGCCGCTAGGCGGGTAAACCTTCAATAATAATATTCGCGTCACCGGTTACTTATGAAGAATGAGTGTTCGAAGTAAGGAGCATTGGGATGGGCTTCACAGACGAACAGGTGGTGGGCGTCCCACAGACCACTAAGACTAACATTAGGTCAATCTCGATCGCCCAGTGCGCAACGTAACGGGCATTTTTGGTTACTTTGGTCTAATACCCCTACTTTTGGTTTTGCTCTTGAAAAAAGTAACTTATGTCCATGGATGGACGGTATTAAGCTAGTGCAGAAGCAGCTAGCTGTCGCAGGCAAGCTTTAGCGCTGCGAAACCGCTTTTAAAAAAGTTAGGAAAGAATATTAATTCTTTCCATCCCTCAGATCTAATCCACTCCCCTCATTCAAATCATTAGAAGTCATAGTATTCCCCTCTACCCTTTCATGAGGTAACTCAACTTTTCCTTTTTCATTAGCTAACGCAGCGCTTTCTAAATTCGAACGTGTTTCTTGGTTCACTTGGAAAATCGCACCCGCTGAATTAAGATCTTTTTGATTAACTCCTGCAATGGTTTCACGATCGCCTAAGAACTCTTTCATTTCCGAAGTGATTTTGTCTAAGTCATCATCGGCTTTATGAAGTTCCAAAATTCTACGATAGTATTCTAGATTATTCGATCCACTTTCTGCAAAGCAACTTGTGACTAATCGGCTGGTCAAAATCCATGGTGTTAAGCTAGAGCGAACCACCACATTTTCTGAACGCGTGCTGTCATGGATACCTGTACCAGTGCTGACTTTAGATTCAGAATAAGTCCCATGACATTGGAAATAGACGAGCAGAGATTCAAAATGCATTTCTGACCAAAACACACGAGCAGAGTTACTAATAATCTGCCCAAAGACCCAAATGATCACTGGATAAATTAGTGCATCGACCGCAGGGATCACTTGTTGATTAATTTGGGTTACCGGTTCTATGGCTAGATAGAATAAAAGTGCTGCGATAGCTAGCAAAGATTCACCAACGATAGTACCGCCAATTCTTAGCATTTTAAATAAGGGGGTTATCGGAAGGCTTTTATAAACTGGCTGTGTTTCTTGAACCATTTCACCCGAAAACTTACCTTTATCATTACTGCCCTGCTCGACTAACTGTGCATCAAAGTCTCGGTAGACTCGATTAGGGATTTCTTTGTATCGGCGGTTAGCCATCACAATATTTTCAAAATTAATGAAAATTTCTTGAGGATGAATGCTTTCTTGCCAGTTAGTTCTAAACTCGGAAACATCGGTTTTAGGGTTAGCTAATTTTGCCCTTAAAAAAGTCAACCACAAACCATAAACGGTTGCCACAGCAGCAAGAAACGTCATAAAACCAATGTAGCTGCCCGCAGACAAAGGTATTTGTGGCAATGGCGAAACATTATAATGAAAATAACTTAAAGCCACTGGTGCTAATATCGAAAACACCAGCATTAAAACCACGCCTTTTGAACCGGCCGGTTGAACGGTTGCACCTAATAATCTTTGTAACGGTGTGCGGCGTTGGCTCCACACAAGGAACAAATAACCAGCGAGTATAATACTTAACCAATCAAGAATTGGCGTATCAGCGATGTTAGTGAGCCCTGTACTTCCAGAAAACCAAGCAAGACCGTAACACAAGAAAGCCAATAAACTATAGATCATTCCCGCGCCCAACTTCTGGGCTAAGTTTCTAATTGGATACGGCATAAACAATAACCGAGGCATAATGGTGTGAAGCATTCTTGCCAACCATCCGTCAGGCTCGACAAAGGTAGTATTTTTGCGGCCCATTAGCATTTGCTCTAAATTTTTATCACCGTACGCAATAAAGGGCTCTCGCACATGAGATTCGCTCTTACCGACATTTTTTGCCAGACTGGCAGGAACACCACGACCGACATAAAAACGCATCACTTTAAATAATCCGCGTCCTGTGGTAATGACTCCATTGCTCAATAATAAAATACCGATCGCTAATGACATCCAACCTGCTATTTTTGCACCATTGGCGACTAAATCCTTTACCGCAAATAATGCTATAACACCAAGAATGGTGACAAACACGCCCCGCAGTGTGAGGACAAATCCTTCAAACTTGAAGGGGTTCTTTATACCGAGGGTATCCGAGCCGTACTCAAATGCCATTTTGATTCCTTATTCTTTTAATTTTTGATTCTTAATCTAAGTTAAACTTTGCTTAATTTAAGCGCCGAGCTTGTAAGGTAGACCTTTTTCTATTGCGCGCTGGTAACTTGGCATTGCTTGGATACGCTCAAGAAACTCATTGAGCTTAGGATAACTTTCTTTTAAGTTAGTCCGAGCGGCGGCCGCTTCGATAGGAAAGCTCATCATAAAATCTGCACCCGTCATTTCATCGCCAGCAAACCATTGGTGGGCTGCGAGTTCATCTTCCAAGTAGTCTAAATGAGTTTTAACATTGGGAGTAATGAAATTCCTAAATGTTTTGTTAGCGATTATTTTGGCAATCGGTTTCGCAAGAAAAAACATTGGCGCGGTTTTTATTTTATTGAAGATTAAAGTCAGTAGCATAAACGGCATAATGGATCCTTCCGCATAATGCATAAACTCTCGGTACTTTAAAAACTCTTTGGTATTTCGAGCCGGAACGAGTTCACCTTCACCATAAGTTTTAACCAGATACTCAACAATTGCTCCGGACTCAGCCATAGAAATATCACCATCAGTAATTATTGGCGACTTACCCAAAGGATGAACGTCTTTCAACTCTTTAGGCGCAAGCATTGTCTTAGGAACACGACGATAATGTTTGATTTCATACTGCAAACCGAGTTCTTCTAACAACCAAAGAATACGCTGTGCGCGAGAATTTTCCAAATAATGCAAAGTAATCATTGTAATACCCTAAACATAGAAAATAATTTTTTTCACCACGGAGGCACGGAGAGAGCGGAGCAACAAAACACTACTAAGACACTAGCCGATATCTGCCAGTTGCAAAGGGTTATAATTATCTTAAACTCTTTTCTCAGTGTACTCCGTGCCTCCGTGGTGAATTCTTTTAGTTCTTTATTTCTTAACTTTCAAATCCGTTTTGTTTACGCCAGTCTTCATCTACAAATTTAGTTAAATAATTTCTGATCCCATCCGGTAAAATTACCACGCAATTTTGACCTACTTTTAACTGCGGCGCTTGTTGCATTAATGCCATCATAGCGGAACCTGATGAACCGCCGACTAAAAGCCCTTCGTCTTTCATTAATTGGCGAGCGTACTTAAATGAGTCTGCGTCGTTAGTTTTAACCCACTGGTCGACTAAGTCACGATCAAGTACATCCGGAATAAAGTCATAACCAATGCCTTCAACATGATAAGACTTAATTTCTTCTGGACCTGCTAATAAAGAACCTTCTGGATCCGCGCCTACGATAATGGCATTTGGATAGGTTTGTTTGATTCGTTTTGCGATTCCGGTTAACGTGCCCCCAGTTCCAACACCAATGACCACCATATCGACATCACCATCAACATCATCAATAATTTCTTGGCCGGTCCCTTGGCTATGTGCGTTTGGGTTGGAAGGATTAGAATATTGGTCAAGAATATGGGCATTCGGTAGTTCTTTTTGTAGCTTCTTGGCAATTTCGATATGAGACTCTGGATCATCCCAAGCCGCTTCTGTTGGTGTTCTGATAATTTCAGCGCCAAGGGCTTCTAATACCACTTGTTTTTCGCGACTCATTTTTTCTGGCATAGTGATGATAATCTTGTAGCCCAGAGAAGCACCTGCCAATGCCATACCGATTCCGGTATTACCGCTTGTTGCTTCTATGAGTGTGTCACCGCGTTTGATTCGACCAGAAGCTTCAGCATCCAGAATCATTTGGCGAGCAATTCTATCTTTAGTTGAACCTCCAGGGTTCATAAATTCACACTTAGCGTAGACATTACAGGCCAAATGTTCAGTGGTCTTATTCAATTTAACTAATGGCGTTTTACCAATCGTCTCAACAATGTTGTTATAAAGCATATGTATTCCTATCCAATTACTGATCTGCGCACAATTTCTTTGCATTCTATCTTTAAACGTTCAGATAAAGAAGCCCATTTTGCACAGCTTTTACTGGAAGAAAACCTTGAATTAAAGCTTATTTGCTAAAAAAGGCCTTGCAATTGAAGTTTGGATCCCTATAATGACGATCCGTCACGTGACGATTCGTCACTTATAACTTTTAGAGATGTTATTAGTCTATGAGCCCACGCAGTATCAGCGAATTAGAATTTCAACAGCGCGAAGACGAACTCATTGAGCTTGCTCGTCAATTAGTTGAGAAGAGCTGTTTAACCACGCTTACCATTGACAAGCTCGTTGCGGAATCGCGTTACTCCAAAGGCACCATTTATAAACACTTCTTGGGCAAAGAAGACCTGTTGATGGCCATCTGCAATACTTGCATTAACGAACTTCAAGCAATATTTCTTAGAGCGCTTAAATTTCAGGGCAATAGCCGCGAACGTATTCTAGCGGTAATGGTGTCTTATCTTATTTGGGCCAAACTTCACCCATCGCAACTTTTCATGGTGCTTTCAGCCCATTCACCTAGCGTGTCAGCCTGTTGTTCTGACTCTCGTAATCATACTCATGCAGAGTGCGAGGGTCGGTTAATGGCGTTAATGAACAATGAAATTGAGAAGGCTGTGAATGCAGGCGATTTAACCCTTCCGGAACATATGACCCTCGATCAAGTGACTTTTGCACTTTGGTCGGCGCCATGGGGAGCTATGGCACTCATTATGAGTAAAGGGGATTCGGTTAAATTAGGTCCGATGGTTTTAGAGCGTGAGTCTTACACTAACACTCGATTAATCTTAGACGGGTTTGGCTGGCAGCCCCTATCAAAAGACTGGGACTATCCACAATCTGTCAGAAATATTATTGACGAACTATTTAAACCTGAAATCGAAACCCTTGAGAAAATGGGTACGCCATTTGTTTATGTTTAAGTCGCGTATCCAATCACTGATATATTTTTCTTACTAAAGAGAAAACACATTATGAACAATTTTTCTAAC
This sequence comes from Kangiellaceae bacterium, assembly GCA_965230505.1. Lineage (GTDB taxonomy): Bacteria > Pseudomonadota > Gammaproteobacteria > Enterobacterales > Kangiellaceae. Next base: position 640,653 of record OZ246006.1, read on the forward strand.
AAAGTGATCAACGCAAAGTGGCTGGTTTTAATTGCTACATTGCTAATTATGGGTGCTACTGGTTATGGCGCCCAATTTATGACCTTTAAAAGTGACTACAAAACCTTCTTTGAAGAAGACAATCAGCAACTCAATGACTTTCAAGATCTACAAAAGATTTACAGTAAGAGTGATAACGTCGCTATTATCGTTGCACCTAAAAGCGGCAACGTTTTTGATAAAGAAACCCTCACCGCTATTTGGGAATTAACCAATGAATCCTGGTTAGTGACCTATAGCTCTCGCGTCGATTCTATTTCAAACTTTCAATATAGTTATGCGGAAGGTGATGATCTGATGATCGAAGATTTAATTCTAGAAGCTGACGATCTTGACGATGAAGCCATAGCCAGAACTAAACGAGTAGCGCTGGCAGAACCGCTGTTGCAGAAAAAATTAATTGCTCTCAATGGTGATTCTGCAGTGGTCAATATAACTATTAGACTTCCGGGTGTCGATAAAACTAAAGAAGTCCCTATTGTCGCCGAATCCGCTAGAACACTGGTTAAAGAGTTTGAAGCAAAGTATCCCAATATCGATTTTATGTTATCGGGCATGGTGATGATGAATGTCAGTTTTCCGGAAGCATCTAAAGCGGATAGTAGTATCTTAATTCCGATCATGTTTGTAGTGGTAGTTATCGCAGTGTTGGGTCTTCTCCGTTCCGCATCAGGTACCGTTGCGACCACCGTAGTGATATTAGCAAGCATCATAACGACCATGGGTATTTGGGGATGGACCGGTGGCTATTTGACGGGTCCATCAGCTGGTTCACCGGTGATGATATTGACCCTTGCGGTTGCCGATTGTGTACACTTACTATCGACTTTTAATTACAACATGCGACACGGTATGGATAAACGTGCAGCGATGAAGGATAGTATTCGAGTTAATTTTCAACCGATATTTCTAACGAGTTTAACCACCGCCATCGGTTTCTTAACCATGAATTTTTCCGACGCTCCTCCGTTTGCTGACCTAGGTAATATGGTGGCCATTGGTGTGAGTTTAGCATTTGTCTTCTCGGTGACGGTATTCCCTGCCATCATGATGATTCTTCCGGTAAAAATCACTCCAACCAAAGAACACAAGAAAGATTCAATGGAAAAACTGGCGGATTTTGTGATTGGCAACCGTAAATGGTTACTGCCGGTTTCTACTATTATCATTGTTGGCCTGGCTTCCTTTATTCCACGAAACGAACTCAACGATGACTTCGTTAAGTACTTTGATGAGTCTGTTCCTTTTAGACAGTCAACAGACTTTATGAAAGACCATCTTTCAGGCATGACCACCATTGAAATTTCATTCGATTCAAAAGTATCAAGTGGAATTAACTCACCAGAATTTATCAAATTTGTCGATGATTTTGTTTTATGGCTGCGAGATCAACCAGAAACCGATAATGTTAATAGCATTACCGATACCTTAAAACGTCTCAATCGTAATATGCATGGCGATGATCCGGCATGGTACAAGCTGCCTGAAGAGCAAGAGTTAGCCGCTCAATATTTATTACTCTATGAATTATCTTTGCCACAAGGTCTAGATGTTAATAACCAGCTAAACGTCGATAAATCATCGACTCGAGTATTAGCAACCTTTAAGAATCTAACCTCAAATCAGACTTTGGATATTGAAAAAAGAATCGTCGAACACTTTAACTCGCTCGAATCGAACTATGCTATCGCATTAGCCAGTCCCTCACTGATGTTTGCACATATTGGTTCAACCAATATTGTCAGTATGATTGAAGGCTCGCTATTTGCACTAATTCTAATTTCGATATTACTGGGCTTCGCTCTTCGTTCCGTTAAGTTTGGTCTTATTAGCTTACTTCCTAACTTAATGCCTGCTTCAATTGCATTCGGAATATGGGGGTTAGCTGTTGGCGAAGTTGGACTCGGTCTATCGGTTGTGATGGGGGTCACCTTAGGAATCATTGTTGATGACACAGTACATTTCTTAAGTAAGTATATTCGAGCTCGACGCGAAAAGAACTTAAGTTCTGAAGACGCTGTTCGCTACAGTTTTGCCAGTGTCGGTAAAGCCCTGTGGGTCACTACCATGGTGTTAGTTGCAGGGTTCTTAGTCATGGCAACTTCTAGTTTTAAGGTCAATGCTGATATGGGGCTATTAACCGCGGTAACCATTTTAATAGCACTGATTGTCGACTTCTTCTTCTTGCCGCCATTATTGATGCTACTGAAAAGTAGAAAAGATAAGCAACAAGAAAAAGTCACTATGAGTGAGTCTACTATTGCTACGGAAAAGACTTAATAATATTACCCATTGGTAATACAAAATTACTAGTTAGATTTATTTAATCAGGAAATCAAATTATGAAAAAGCTAAACAACTTAGTTACGACTCTTTCATCAAAGTTAGCGATTGCAACATTAGTCGCGTCAAGCTTAACTTTTACTTCACTTACCTCCGCTAGTGAAGCCGCTGAAAAAGGTCTGACCATTTCCAAAGAGTCCAAAGCTCGAGATATTGGTTGGACCGATTCGACTGCAGAATTAAAAATGACTTTAAAAAATCAACATGGCGAAACATCGACTCGTCAAATGCGATTAAAGAGTATCGAGTTACTCGATGACGGTGATAAGAGTCTGACTGTTTTCGATTCACCTAATGACGTGAAAGGTACTTCGTTTTTAAGCTTTTCACATTTAGAAGGTAATGATGACCAATGGTTATATCTACCTGCCCTCAAACGTGTCAAACGAATTTCTTCAAGAAATAAATCGGGTTCATTTATGGGCAGTGAATTTTCATTTGAGGATCTCACTTCATTTGAAGTTGAAAAATACACCTATGAATACCTCCGCGATGAGCCCTGTGGCAGCCAGACTTGTTGGGTCATCGTGCAATATCCCGTCGATAAGTACTCAGGTTATAAACGAAGAATTGTATGGATTGACCAAGCAGAGTACCGAGTTCAAAAGACTGAATTCTATGACCGAAAAGATAGCTTATTAAAAACTTTAACCTTTAGTGATTACCGCCAACATTTGAATAAATTCTGGCGCGCTGACAAGTTAGAAATGGTCAACCATCAATCGGGTAAAAGTACCCTGTTAGAATATAACGATCTAAAACTAAAAACAGGTTTGGACGACAAAGACTTTAACAAAAACGCATTAAAACGAGCAAGATAATGATCAAAGTAAAGAATAAATGGTTTCATCATCCTACGATGTTTTGCCTCCTTGTGGGGCATTTTTTTTCTGCTCAAGCTAACGAGTTTGAAGTACGTGGGAATATAGAAATTCAAGGGCGATTTTTTTATGAAGACCCGTTATTTCCAGAGCAACACGACAGTCAACTATCGATGGCGGCTGCACCCGAGTTTTTCTGGAGTTGGAATGACAATCAGGACTCCTTGGAGTTTGTCCCTTCTGCAAGGGTGGACCAGCACGATGAAGAACGAACTCACATGGATATTCGCGAACTCAGTTGGGTCCATGTTGGTGATGACTGGGAAACTCGAATAGGGATTCGCCGCGACTTTTGGGGAGTCACCGAATTTCAACATTTGGTTGATATCATTAATCAAAGCGATTCGGTAGAAGATGTGGATAATGAAGATAAATTAGGTCAGCCGATGGTTAATTTATCTTTAGTTAAGGATTGGGGAATACTCGATCTTTACGTTATGCCTTATTTTAGAGAGCGAACATTTGCCGGCCCTGAAGGTAGACCCGGTATTCCGCTAGTCAATACTGATCGACCAATCTACCAATCGAGTGATGAAGATAAACATGTTGACTTAGCGGTCCGCTGGTCTCATAGTTTTGATGACATTGATGTCGCGCTTTCGTGGTTTGACGGCACGAGTCGAGCGCCCATTCTAACACCGACATTACTCAGTCCAACGGAGATTGAACTTAGACCATACTATCAACAAATTTCACAATTGGGTGTCGAGCTCCAAGCCAATTTAGAAGCCTCTTTGTTAAAATTGGAATTGATCAATAATCAAAATGACCGAGAAGACTATTGGGCCTTGCAAGGTGGCCTCGAATATAGTCAGTATGGCATATTTGATTCCAATGCCGATCTAGGATGGCTAGTTGAATACGCGTGGGACCAACGTGGCGAAGATGCTGATTCAACTTTTCAGAATGATTTATTCTTTGGTAACCGACTCGCGTTAAATGATGTGGACTCTAGCGAACTGCTATTTGGCTTTAGTTACGATTTAGATCATCAATCCACAAGCGTGTTAATTGAAGGTAGTCGAAGGTTCGGACAAAGCGTTAAAGTCTCTTTAGACGCTCGTTTTTTCGAGTCTAGCGAAAGTGACGATCCTATCTATTTGTTTAGACGAGATGATCACATACAACTAACGATTCAGTATTACTACTAGCGACCTGTTGTAATCCATCGTTAAAGCGGGCTTAGTTCAATAGGTAACCCGATAGGTTTTGGCAAATCAATCATTCAGTTTCAGTGATAAATTGATCGACCAAAACCTATCCTTTCATGAAGTAACAGATATCATTATCTAGCAAGGGCTTGGATTTAATTTGCCAGTCCGACCTCTCCAGAGTTTTGCTTCTCAAAAAATAAATAATCAGGATGTTTTTGATAAACAATACAAACATCTGTCGCTCGTTTTATCGCTTTTCTAGCTTGTTTTTTATCCTTTAGAAGGTAGTAGGAAAATGCTAATTTGGCTTTAGCCGACGCTTCCATATCGGCAGTCATTAACGCTTCAAGCTCTCGATATTCGAAACCAAGTTCAGCTTCATGGTGATTATCGGGATCAATATTTTTTAACTGAAGAATATAATAAGCATTAAACGCCTTGTCCGATGCAGAAAAGTTTCCTCTGAGTTTTTCTCGGTGTACGATAGTGAGCGCTTTTTTGTAGGCTTCAATTGCGCTAGCAGGTTTTCCATTTAATCGATAAGCATCACCTAAATCCCCCCACATTTGATGCAGTCCACCAAACTCTTTATCTGTCATAAGCGACAGCGCTTTTTCTTTGCTGACTACCGATTTATCATATTCTTTTGAAAACAAATAGGCAGTACCGATCATTTCGTAGCCCACATAGGCATCGGGCCCGACTCGAATAGACTCTCGATAAAGTTGAATTGCTTTATCGATTTTTCCTTGGCAAAGATTAATCGTTCCAACATTGGCAAATGCCATTTCATTTGGGTTTAGTAGCGCCGCCGATTCGAATGCGCTCGCCATTAGCTCTGTTCGCCCAGCGGTGTAGCCTAGGATCCCTAAATTGTTGTGATGTAACCAATAGTCAGGTTCTAACTCGGTCGCCTTTTTTGCAAAGGACAACATTTGCGCTTCCGCATCAGGAAAACCATCGACCTGCTGGCGCAACGCATCTCGATAGGCCATTGCAATCCCGGCCACATTATCCACATTGTCTGGTGCTGTTTTCAACGTCTGTTGATAGAGCTTTATTGAGTCCGCCACTCGCCCAGAGCGACGATAAAGATATCCTAACACTGAAGTTAAATAGTAATTATTTTCAGTCAGAGCAGCTCCCTTGTCGCATTCTGCGGAAGCGGCTTGTAAGCTTTCTTTTTCATTCTCACGCCAACTTTCTCTTAGATAAGCCTCACAGAGTGCCGCTCTCACATTAACAAAGTTTGGATGTTTGGCAATTGTTGAAAGCAATATAGCTTGTGCTTTTTTCACATTTAACTCTGAATGATAATCATCCAATAATTCACGCGCGTGCACATAACTTTGATGGGCAACCAGTTCGGTGACGTTACCTGTCAGAAGCTCACCTCGATTTGCTTGGCCAACAGCTTGAAAATATGAGTGCAATAATTGCTGGCTAATTTGTCGAGCTTGGTATTTCAACTCCGCTTTAGAGAAGCTCCCGGTCCAAATCAGTCGCTCCTTACTTTCGGAATAAAGAAAGCCTTGCAAAATCACATAACGGCTATGAATTTCATTTCTTATTGTAAACACCACATCAGCTTGGAACTGGCTCGCAATATCTGCGGCCATCGCTTGCTGACTAACTAAGGTTCTTTCGCTCATTGTCACTTTGTAATCAGTCTTGAGCGCTTGTTCAAGCATCTTTGAAACCGAATCAGTGATAGGTGCTTTACTGTAAATGACAATACTCGCATCGTCGGCCAAGCTAAATATAGGCTTTATATCGCCAATCGATTGTTTCGTTGGGGCATGAGATGAACTATTTGGAGCACTTTCAAGACTCGATTGAGCTGTTGCCCCATCCATTTCTGATTTATTACCATTTGCCCCCTCTGAGGGTGATAGTGTCGTCATTCGAACCAGCAAAACCAGTAGCAAACTAACTAGTATCACGCCCACCGATATGAGAACCTGAGCACTACCCAAAGCGCTTTTAGCGGTTCGCTCAGCGGTTTTAGCTAACTGAGTGTCAGAATCAGTCGACTCTTCTTGCGACTCAGCGACCACTTTGGTCTGACCGGCTAACGAGTAATTATCGCTAGATGTTTCAGATGATGACGCTTTCTCAATTTCATTTGAGTGAATAGGCGGTTCGGAATTGACTTGAGTGGCTTGTTCTTTAGAGGAAAGGTATAACGTGTATGCTTCTACATTAAGTGCTTTAGCAATTCTGGCAACACTGGTAGGAGAAACACTTTCCTGACGAAACGCTCGATTAACCGTGTCTTTTGGCGGGCTGGATAACCCTTCTTGGTCGGCTATTTTTTCTGCCAGCGCAGCTTGAGTTTTAATTCCCGCTTCTAACATTGCCACATGCAATTTAGCCCGCGAAGCTTTTACTCCGCGTTTGCGTGATTTGGCGTCCAATTGGATTACTCCCTTACAATCACTATTATTCTTTTTTATCGATGGTGTCCTACCGCAAACTTTACTCTTCAGAGCAAAATCAAAGAACAATCGGGAATGATATCAACTTATTCGACTCCCCGGTAGACACAAATCACATTTATTATATCGCGTTAGACTATGAATCTTGAATATCTCAATATTTCTTAGTAAGCGATCTGCAAATAAGTCTAATTTTGACTGATCCAACCGCTTAATAGCTGCGTAAAACTTTTAACACAGTGAAAAACTCCAGCTAAAAACCAGATAAAGGAGCAACGAAATGATTAAAGTCGGTATTAGTCAATGTTTATTGGGTGCCAACGTAAGATATGACGGTGGCAATAAAAATAACCGCTACTGCAAAGATGAGCTTTCCAAACACTTTAAATTCGTTCCGCTCTGTCCAGAGGTTGGTATCGGTCTACCGATTCCCAGGGAAACTATTCGCTTAGTTGGCGATATTGCCAATCCGAAAGCCGTAGAGAGTAAAAATTCATCGGTCGAATACACTGAGCAACTGGCAAATTATGCCGATTCTAACTACGAATCTATTTCTCAAATGAGCGGTTATGTGGTGTGTCAAGCTTCACCCAGCTGCGGAATGGAGCGAGTCAAGGTTTTCAATGACAAAGGCCAACCAGAGAAAAAAGGAGTCGGCGTATTCACCGCTCGATTAAGAAGGCTATTTCCTAATCTACCGATTGAAGAAAATGGTCGTTTAAACGACCCTTTACTGCGCGATAGCTTTATCAAGAGAGTCTTTATTTACAATGAATGGCAGCAGCTAACCAAAGCAGGCCTTACAGTTGATAAGCTACTTAAATTTCATTCTCGGCATAAAATGGTTTTGCTGGCTCATTGTCAAAAAATCTACCGTGAGCTCGGCCCAATCGTCGCACAGACAACCAAACAAAATATCGATGGCCAATCAGAGCTTTATATTAATAGAATGATGAAGGCGCTACAAAATGCGTCAACACGCTCAAATAATACCAATGTATTAATGCATATGCAGGGCCACTTAAAAGACCATCTTGACCGAGAAGATAGAGCAGAGCTGACTGAATGTATCAAGGAATATAACCAAGGGCTACAGCCAATAATGAGCCCGATTACTTTGCTTAAACATCACTTTAAGCACAACCCAAGCAAATTTATCGCTAGGCAGTCTTACTTAGATCCCTACCCTAAAAGTATGTCTATTCGGGTAGCGATGCAATAATTGACCGAGGCCAGAATCATCTGGCTTAGGCACTTCAATCAATTATAAGCATAGGAATACTGCTTTGAATTTAGTTTGGTTTAGAAACGACCTTAGAATACAAGATAACCCCGCTTTATCGGCTGCTGCTGAGGATGACTCATCCCCTTTGGCGGCGGTCTATTTAATGTGTGCTGAACAAATGCAACACTATGGAATTGGGTGCAACCAACAAGCGTACCTGTTTCAATGTTTGCAGCAACTCCACCATCAGCTAGCGAGTAAAAATATTCCTCTATTGATTTTGCAGGGTTCAACATTTAAATCAGCACCCCAACAAATTAAACAGCTTTGCGAAAAACTCGAAGTTAAAAAGCTTTTCTTTAATATTGAATATCCCATTGATGAGCGAAACAGAGACAAACAGGTCGTTGATATGCTGAGTGACAGCGTAAAATGTTATCGCTCTATTGGAGACTCACTGGTCGCTCCGTGGCTTGTGGTCAACGGGAGCGGTGATGGCTACAAGGTTTTTACTCCATTCAGCAAAGCTCACGCCAATATTTTGTCAGACATTCCCGTTCAGTTAGCTGCAGCAATTAAAACGAGACCCAATGAGAACCGACTAGAGGTTGCAAAGGTCTTACGAAAAAACTCATCAAGCCCTTTATCAACCGAAAGTCAAAAAGAATGTGCGGATGGAGACTTGCTTGCAGCAACCAAACACTGGTTAAGTCAATGTGAACCAAGCAAGATGACTTCAATCGAAATCCCAAGTAGTCGTTATAAACAGCTCAAAGGACAGTTAGAAAATTTTTGCGATCAACGCATCGACCAATATTCGCAACAAAGAGACTTTCCTAATATTGATGCAACCTCCCGAATTTCGTCGGCGCTTGCAACAGGCAGCCTGTCGGCGAATGAATGCTATGTTATTGCACGTAACAGTAATGGCGAAAAAGCCTCTGATTGGACTCGCCAGCTGGTTTGGCGAGACTTTTACCGCTCAGTCATGTGGCATTTTCCACATGTTTGCAAAGGCCAGGCATTTCTTGACGTTGACAAGGCAATCAATTGGTCCAAGGACTTAGTCGCGCTAGAAAAATTTAAGCAAGGTCGCACAGGAGTACCAATTGTCGATGCTGCGATTAAGCAGCTTGTTAACACAGGTTGGATGCACAACCGGCTGCGCATGGTGGTTGCCAGCTACTTTTGTAAAAATTTATGGCTGGACTGGCGCATCGGTGAAGCTTTTTTTGCTAAGCATTTATTTGACTACGATTTTGCTAATAATAACGGTGGTTGGCAGTGGAGCGCCTCGGTGGGTACAGACGCCTCGCCCTACTTTCGAGTATTCAACCCTCAGTCACAACAGAAAAAATTTGATAAAGATGGCGAATTTATCAAACAGTGGCTCCCCGCTCTTAAGCAGACTGATGCCAAAGAATTACACACATTCGAAACCAAACAATTAGCTGATTACCCTGAATTACAGGTAGATTTAAAGTCATCAAGGAAACAGGCCATAGATACTTTTAAGAGTGCAAAATTATCAATGGAACACAACTAATTTACATCTTGTAATAATGGTTAGTTTCTATCGACCATCACTTCAGACCTCAGCGGTGCCAATTTGGAGAGAAGCCTGTTTTGAGTTTGAGTATCAACATCATTTTTATCTAATGCATTAACCAATAATTCAACTAAGCGATTGAAGGCCTTTTCACTCACATTCATACCAGTATGAATTTCAACCATAGAGTCACCTTGGTATTTACAAGGCCCGCCCGCAACGTCGCAGAGATGAGAATAAATCCCTTTTCTAAAATGGCTTACACTCGCCTTTTCGAAATAAGGATAGACTATCGGGTCATTGCCAATTTCTGATATAAAATCTTCTACTATTAAACTAAGTTTTTGCTCTCCACCTAACCTTTCATAGATAGATTGCTGGTTGAATGAGGCGCAGCTTGATAAGAGCCAAAGGATTAACGAATTAATTAAAATCTTTAATTTCATTACCAATACCCTGTCATTGATAGGTAAAACCCTTTCTGATCCGCCGCTCCAGCAATACTACCGAGATCAAGATAAGCCGCCGTTAAGCTAAATTTTTTATTTGGAAACCAAGCCACAAAAATATCTTTCCAATCTTCTTCGCCTAAATCGAGGTAATTCGGTTTTTCGCGATATTCAATACCAAACGCCCAATTTGGACTTAACAAAATGGCAGTGGAGACCTCTAAAAAATAGCGCCTATCACTGTGATTGTTAGAATAACCTAACAAACCAATTTGATTGGCATTAGAGTGTCTTACAGTCACATTCCACAACCAATTATAGCCGCCAATTGCAGCCAACTTTAATCGACTTGCTGATAGATACCAATCAGTACCTTCTCCGTCTGTTGCACCCACTAACTTTGCAATGGTATCGTCTTTTAAGAATTTGGACTGCACACCTAAACTTACTTGCGGCCATTCTGAATAAACTAAATCACCATACAGTCTCAGTTTAGCTCCAAAAACCTCCTGCTCAATCTCGGCAGTTAAAGCACTAACATCAAAAGACTGTTTAGCAAATGAGACCTCCAATCGGTCGTATAAATTAGCTTGAACTCCACAGGTATCTAGTTGGTAATCATCTACGGTCCCTCGAGAACAAAATACATTGGCTGCGACCTCATCCTCAGTCGCATAGCCAGCCAATTGCGCCCAAGGTACCAAACCACCTCCGGCAGCTCCTTCTATTTGTGATACGCCAGGGGTCGCCAATAACTTACCATTAGCGGCTAACACCAAACTTGGGCGACTCATACAGCACAAGGCGAAAAGACAAATAAGTGAATTCTTATAAAAGGTTTTTATCATCACTTCTATACCATTCAATGAGTTGATGAGGTTCTAGTGGGCGACTCAAATAATATCCCTGTATATGATCGCACCCCATGTTGTGCAGTAAAGTCATAGACTCCCTGTTCTCCACACCTTCTGCAACAACGTATAAGCCTAAATTATGTGCTAGATCAATTGTTGAAGAAACTATTAGCTGATCTGAATCTGATTGATTTAATTTAAGTACAAAACTTTTATCTACTTTTAATTCATCGATGGGTAATTGCTTTAACTTAGCTAAAGACGATTGGCCTATGCCATAATCGTCGACCGAGATTTCGATACCCATCGCTCTCAAATTATTTAAACTTTCGATTGCCAACTTTTCATTTTCCATTAAATCCCTTTCTGTTAATTCCAAAGTGATAAGCTTTGGATTGACAGAAAATTCTTCAAGATTAGTTTGTAAAAATGAAATCAAACCTGGATGACATATATCTTGAGATGAAACATTAATTGCAACCTTAAGCTCTAAGTTTTCTTTTTCTTTCCAGCTTTTCATTTGAGAAAAAATTGATTTAAAAACCCAACGAGTTAGTTCGACAATTAAACCTGAGTTTTCTGCCAGCTCTATAAATAATTCCGGAGAAATAAATTTTCCTTCATCAGTTTGCCAACGAATCAAAGCTTCGACCTTTTCAATAGCATTAGTTCGCAAATTAAGCTTAGGCTGAAAGCACATGTAAAGATTACCTTTATCTTTGGCCAAGTCTTTTTCCAACAACTCGATTAGTTTCAAACGTTCTAGGTGTTGCTCATCCTCGCCTACCTCATAAAACCTGAGTTCCTTCTTCTCTTGTGTCCCATGCTCAAGGGAGATTATACTCTTCCTCAGAATAGTTTTTGCATCAACCCCATGCTCTGGTACACAACAACAGCCAAAATTGTAACTTAAGTTCAGCCTTAGCTCATCCACAAGGATTTCCGATTTGATTGAGTCAATAAATCGGTTGGCAGCATCGATGGGACTTATGTTTGCTGTAAGCGGCAACACACTGACAAACTCGTCACCGCCAATTCTTGCATGTAATGAACCTGAGTGCTTGCCAGTTGCTGATTTCATTTTGTAGGCAATAGCCTTCAAACATTCGTCGGCAACTTCAGAACCAAAGTTATCGTTAATCGCCCTGAAGCCTCTAATACTAAAAGCGCAAATTAGATACTCCTGCTTTGTCGAAATTAGGCCATCTAATTCTTCGAGAAAGGTATGACGATTAAGTAGCTTAGTCAGGTGATCGTGGTGGGCTTGAAATATGATTTCATTTTCTCTTCGTTCAATCTCAGTCCCCATGTGTAAAAATGATTCTTGTAATGCTTTTATTTCATGGTTTGCAGCATCCGTTTTTACAGCAACTTTATAATCACCCTGAGCAAATTTTTCAGCCTTTCTTACTAAACTTGCCAAGGGCTGTGCCAATTTTCTAGCAAAAATCCCGCTTAAAAGCCAAGAAACCAAAAATGTTAATACTGCAACCGTAAGAATACTTGCAATCAGACTATCAAGCTCGGCATAGCTTGGCCGCAAATCGAAACTAAATAACACAGTTACATCACTCTGTGGTGATATATCAGTAGACATAAGTTTGCTAGTCATTTCAGGACGAGAAAAACCAACTCCGTTCAGGCCAGCATCGATCGTCTCAAGAATACCTTTTTGTTGTTCAGTCGTAAGAGTTGAAGCTATTAGCTTTTTAGCAGGCGAAACGAAACTGACCTCCAAAGAAACCAAGTTTTTTAGTTGGGTTGCGTACTCGCTATCAATCTTAAAACCGACAATATTATAGGCGATTGGACGAGGAGCCTTTACCGGAAGCAAAATTGCTTGATAAAGATTGCCTTTCAAGGTTACATAGTGTGCCTCTCCAGGTGATTGAAGGAGTTTGCTGACTTGAGATTTTAGAGTTTCTTGGTCAAACTCGAGCGAATTGCTTGAGGAAATTAATCTGCCATCAAGTGAAGTGATAATCATCATATCACTATCAATTCTCGACCCGTGGTTATCCAGAGCACTTGCAATTGTATCTTTATCTGAACTCGCTACGGCTTGTTTAAACCCAAAGTCGGCTGTTAGTACTTTAGCTGCAGTAATTAATAATCGCTCTTGAGCATTTTGGAATCGTTGAAAGACATTTTGCGCATTGGCTATCGAACTAGTAATTTTACTTTGATTAAACTGCGCGGTTGACCACCACACATTGGCGATCACAAAAACAACCGTCAGGCTTATTAGCGACACACACAATTTAACAATCTGTCGTCTAAGACTGGCAGAGCTATTTCGCATCTTTAAATTTAGCTCCGAAAGTATCACGTGCTGGTGGTGAAATTGTCTCAATAGTAATACTCGCGTCCTCTGAAGCTTGTAACAAATCAACATCCAACTGCTGTGGCAACTCTGGGCTCAGTTTTTGCTGCGGATGCCAAGCGGTTAAGCCAACGATCGATTGACTTGTGGTAATTTCTACTCTGCCATTGGCATCTGTCAAAAATGAATGCGGACTCTTTGCGACATAAATGAATCCAACCATTGAATCATGAATGTTACAACCGAGTGTGACGACACCATGTTGAGGAAAAGTAATCGGGTTGCTCGGGCGGCCTGAATAAAGCTTAAGCTCAAACGGCTTAGCGGCCGAAAATGAGTAGACATGGTGCCGGATATTATCACTATTAGGAAATGCCACGTCATCACCCTGTTTAATCAGTAGAAATTCTGGTTTGAATTCTTTATCAATCTGATCCATTACATGTGACTTAGTAGAGTGCTTTATGGCCTTCTTCGATTCAGGTAGAGATGTTTGCTGGTCATTAACCGCAACTTCAACCACCAAATTATTCAACGGATTGCCGTTTTGATCAACAAATCGAATACTTTTGACATCCGCTTTAACCGAAAACAACCCGCTCATCAGAAAACTAATGAAAAGAAGCACTAACCTATTGTTTTTCATGTGTATTTCTCTAATTTGTGATATTTCGGTAGTTACCAGTAAAGCTTTACTAAGTATAGTTTGGATTTGGCCGGTTTGAAGAATTAATGAAGTTTTAAATTTTGATTAGATTGGCGCCGTATGTCACATCGAGTTGAGCTAAATTAGTATGCCATTGCTACTCATTGGTGGGCTTCAAGCCACTTAACGAATATCCAACCATTTAGGTTCAATGTCCGAAACTTTTTCAGCCTTCCCCCAGTGATATCCCTGCCCACGTTGAATACTGAGCTCTTGGCAAAAATCAGCGGCCTTGAGGTTTTCCACACCTTCTGCGACAACGGAAAGTCCAAGCGAGTGAAGCATAAAGGCTAGGCCTTTGGTCATCGATTTCTTAAGATCATTGTTATCCGAAGCATCAAATAACGGCATCAGTGATTTATCTATTTTTACAATATCAATTGGGAATTCAAGTAAATAAGAAATAGATGAAAAACCGGTTCCAAAGTCATCTAACGCTATTTGGCAACCTAGCTGATGAATTTCATTAATGGTTTCTTGCTTTTTCTTGTCATCGTTTAAAAGTGCCGTTTCGGTTAATTCAAAAATGACCGTTTCAGGTGCAATATTATAGCGTTCGAGGCATTCAGCAATATGAATGGCTAGTGTTGCATCTTGCAATTGAACCGGAGAAAGATTGATGGACATCGTTAACTCTGGATTATTTTGGCTTTGCCATTGCTTTAATTGTTTCAAGGCCTGCTCCAGCACTTGAACACCAATATCTAATATTAATTTGGATTCCTCTGCAATCGCGATAAACTCATCCGGATAAATGATTCCTTCATCACCTTGCCAGCGCAGCAAGCCCTCAAACCCAACCAGTGATTGACTTCTTAGTTCAACAATTGGTTGATAGAATAACTCTAATTGATTGGCTTCTATCGCCTTTCTAAGACGATCTTCAACCTCTGAGCGGTGATTGATTTCTTTTTGCATCTCCTTCTCAAAGTAACAAAAGTTATTTTTTTCTCTCTTAGCTCTATAAAGTGCAATGTCGGCCTCTTGAATTAGGTTTTGCTCAAACGCACGGTCAAAACGTGTCATGGCAATACCAATGCTTACGCCACAGTTAACATCGACATCAACCTCATTGAGTCGATAGAATTTCTTGCTAACTCTCAATATTCGCTTAGCAACTTGAGTAACGCTTTGTGCTGATGTTACATTTTGTAATATGATTGCAAATTCATCCCCGCCTATTCGAGAGAAACACTCATCTCCCCTCAAACAAGAACTGATACGCCGCGTAATTCGTTTTAGTAGTTCGTCGCCCGACGGGTGACCATGAGTGTCATTGACGTATTTGAAATCATCTAGATCTAGAATTAATAATGCAACACGGTTTCGATTACGTTGAAAGTCTTTGTAAGCTTCTTTTAGCCGTATTTCAAAATAGTATCGGTTGGAAAGCCCTGTTAATGCGTCCTTTTCAGCAATGTTCTTAACATGCTCATAGCTCTTTTGGAGTTCTTGCTCTAGCTCAAAGCGTTTACGAGAATGCAATATTGCTTTTCTTAAGGATTTTGGATCGACTGCCGTTTTATTTAAAAAGTCATGAGCACCTGCTTGCAAACATTCTAGCTGCCGACTTTCATCTTCTAAATTACTGATCATCACTATAGCGGTTGGACCTATCGACTCCATGGCTTTAATTTGTATTACCATCTCAATCCCGTCACATTGGGGCATAAGATAATCCAGCAAAATCACATCCACCGCTTGCTGTCTGAGTATATCCATTCCTTGTTCAACAGTTGAGGCGTGATGAATATTCTCAAACTGCCCGGTCTTCTTTAAGACTCGTTCAATAAACTCCCTATCATCTTCACTATCATCAACTATTAACGCATTAATAAATTCAGTTTCCACTAGCGCACCTTAATCTTAAATAACAATCCATTGACTCTTATTTTATCCTAGCCAACAAAACAAGTAATGTCCAAACTTCATAGTGACTCATTGTAACCAATATAACTTAAACCCTTAGCGATCTAACCCTTTAGTTAGACTCGATACTTCTTAGAACAATTTATTATTTTGGCAATATGGCTATCTCAAACCAATACTCTTTTAGTTGTTTAATCGCTTTAAAAAAGCCATCTAAATCAACTGGCTTATGAATATATGTGTTAGCACCATCTTTGTAGCAAGCATCAATATCTTTACTATCATTTGAGGTAGTTAATACAATAACTGGTATTCCTTTAATTTGCTCATCGCTTTTTATTTGCCTTAATACCATTCTTCCATCCGTGCCTGGCATATTAAGATCTAATAAAATTACGCTTGGTAGCGGATATTCCTGACGGTTTTGAAACTGACCTTTTGCATATAAATAATCTAACGCTTGGTCTCCAGATTCACACCGCACTATTTGATTTTTTAGGTTTCCAGTTCTTTGTAACGCTCTTACCGTTGACTCGTAATCATCATCGCTATCCTCTACTATCAACATCACTTGTTCTTCAAACTGTGCCATTTATTTATACCTTTAGTATTATTTGCTAGTAAGTATCGAAAAATAAAAGGTCGCGCCTTTTCCAAGCTCTGACTCGACCCAAACTTCTCCATCATGCGCCTCAACAATCTTTTGTACAAATGTTAATCCCGACCCTACGCCTCCGCCATAGGCATCCGCTCTATGCAGCCGCTTAAAGATACGGAAAATCTCTTTGTGGAATTTTTCGTCTATACCAATACCATTATCTTTCACATAAAAAGTGAATAACTGTCCTCGGTCTTCCATACGCTGATCTTGAAGCCCTATTTCAATTTCTTTAAGGTTCGAATCATTATATTTAATACTATTAGAAATAAGATTATTTAACGCTTCTCTAATCCTAATTTTGTCACATCGGATTATCGGTAAAGGTCTCGGAAGGTTAATTTTAACTCTTTGTTCATCCTCCATTAACTCTCGAATATCATTTACCACTTCATTAAGGTCGGTTTTGACCACTGCAAGTTCAACTCGACCTAACCTCGAATAATAAAGTAAGTCGGTAATAAGGGATTCCATTCTTTGCGCGAGGAAAATAATCCGATTTAATTTATGTTTTGCCTCTGGGTCTAAGATTGCTTGATGGTCTTCTATGAAGAATGATGCATGATTGTAAATACCTCTCAATGGCTCTTTTAAATCGTGAGAGGCGATATAAGCGAAATCATCTAACTGCTTATTAGAAGCGATTAACTGTTCTCGAGAATGTTTAAGTTCTGTTACATCTCGAGCTAATCCCAAAATAAAGACTTCACCTTTAGGATCTTTGAAACGAGTTTTTTTAGTATAAAGAGTTCGTATAACACCATCCGGAAATCGAATCGTTTCTTCAGTTTCTGAGTAACCTTCCTCAAATGCTTGCTTATCATACTGGAGGAAGCTGTGCCTTTCTTTAGTCGTGTACTTTTCCAGTGTGGTATATCCGATAACCTTATCTCGCATTTCCTCTGGGTACATTGATAAAAAGGCATCGTTAGCACGAATAATTTCAAACTCTTTGTTTTTAACAAATAGCATATCTGGAATAGATTCTATAATTTTTTGTTGAAAATCTAATGCTTCGACTAGTTCATTTTTTTGTTGAGTTTTTTCTGAAAGGTCTTGTAGTATTCCTGAAAAGAAAACTTCACCATTAATAGCAATTTCAGAGACTGACAAATCTATGGGAACGGGCTTACCAAATTTGGTTTGTGCAACTAATTCTCTGCCCACTCCAATAACATTACGAATACCGGTCTCCTGATAATCACTCAAATATTTGTCGTGTTTGTCGGCAATATCTTTGGGCATTAACATCTTAATATTTTGCCCTATCATTTCTTGCTTTTCGTAACCAAAGATCTTCTGGCAGGCTTGGTTGGCGGTTTGTATCACACCAAAAGCATCAATGGTGATCAAACCGTGATTTACATTGTCTACTACACTACTTAAATAGTAATCTCTAAATTTGTGATAATCGAAAGTTGCATTAGATAACTCAGACGCTCTTTGATAATAGATGGCTAAGTAGCGAAACAATCCAAGAAGCAATAAGTTAACCATTAGTCCGCCCAACAAAATGATCCAAGCTTTGTTCGCTGGCCGCGATTGATTAAATAGGTGATTGCTCCAAATCTCGAACTTCCAAGTACGACCGTAAAGTTCGATTTTAGTTTCATTTTTAAACTGCGGATTTCTATCGTAGAGTTTATTTCGAGTGTTTAGCTCATCAAACAGAAGTTTTCCTTGGTCCAGCACTCTAAAACTGACGGTTCGATTTTCTTGAGCCATCGCGCCATGCATGAGCTTTTCTACAATAAACGGTGCATAGACGAGTCCTTGAAACTCTCGTTTTGGATTGGAATCGTTTTGTCGCTGAGAATATTTATAGAACGGCATAAAAAACAAAAAACCGGGTGTGTTTTGTTTATCCTGCACCAATGTGATGGGTGCTGTCACTTGTGGTAATCCCGTTTGTTTGGCCTTAAGTGCTGTAGAATACCGATTTGCTTCATGAGCCGTGTCAAGCCCCAGAGCCTGTCGATTGTTTTCCAGTGGCTCAATGTGCCTAATCGGCCAAAATGTCGGTTGTTGATGTTTTGGAAAAATTCTATATTCAGGATGCTCAAGCCTTCTCGAAGCCAAATAACTTTGCAACTCCTCAGGTTGAACTTCATCGATCACTCCGATTCCGTTGATTCCAGGATAGCGGCGGTCGATATTTAAACTCTTACTAAATCGAATCCACTCGTCCCTAGTTACTTGATGGTCAAGCGCAATGATTGTTGCAACCCCAGAGCGCAGAGCTTCTTCGTACTTTTGCATGCGCTCCGTGATTAACTCAAGGGTCTGATTGACTTCGATATTGAAGTCGATTTGATTTCTTCTTTCCTCCTGAGAATAAAGGAAATACCATACGAGTATGGTTAGGCAGATTGAACTTGCCAGAACAGTCCAGTGAATCCAATGGAATCTCGCAGAGTACTCAAGTTCTTTGCGCTCGGCTTCTAGGTTGCTAAATAAAGGACTGATCATTTCAGATTCACCACTTGCTTAACTAGCATAACTAAAGGCCGATATCCTCAAGCTGAGAATCATCTCAAATTTCTGAAATTGAAATAGTAACAAACGACTCGCACTGTTTAAGTCTAGTAGAGAATTGTTGGATTTTCCTAGAAGATCTGATCTAATTGCGATCTGAAATTGTAAATATTATTAAATTTAAAAGAACTAGCTTAACGACTAGTGGTTTTAGTGGAATTACTCCACTTTAGCACCAAATATCCGGCTACCGCAGACAAAAACGAGCCTATCAAAATCCCTAACCGATCTGCTCTTGCTTCATCGGCGCCACCGAACTCAAATGCCAGTCCACCGATAAGCAAGCTCATAGTAAAACCGACTCCACACAAAATAGATGCCGCATAAAAATCTAAAAACTTCGACTTTTCAGTTAATTTTGCAACACCAAGTATTATTGCTATCCAGCACAGACTAAATACTCCAAGCGGAATGGGGTGTAGAAGCTTATCAACATTAAACCCGGCCAAACAGACTCCGGCAACATTGGCGTGAACACCTGACTTTAAAACGCAAACCTAAATAATCCTAGTAACATATAGGCAGCTATTTCACTCACTTTAAATTTATTAAGTAGATATAATCAAAATATCCCAATTAGAGATAAACCAAGCGCTATCATTATAAAGCTGTGAGGTATTTTAAATTAAAACCACCAAAAAGCAGCCTGCCACAGTTAGAACTACCGCTAATGGTTCTCTGAATCAAGTTGCTATAGCTTCCAATGCTTATTTCCTTTTTCGTCAAACACTCTAGTGTTAGAACCAGCGTTTCACTTTAAAAATCCATATTTGGAGAGCAACAATCGCCACCAAAGCTATTGAAAAAATGGTAAACGCATAAGGGTTTTCAGTGCCAGGTATACCGCCAACATTGACTCCTAATAGACCAGTTAGAAAGCCGAGCGGTAGGAAAATCGCAGCGACAATGGACAATACGTACATGCGGCTATTGAGTTGCTCGGATAGTCGATTAACTAACTCTTCCTGAGTCACAGCAGCTCGGTCACGTGCAGAGTCTATATCTTCAATATACCGAGTTAACCGGTCGTTAGTCTCTCTTAAATGAATCCGATCTGAAGCAGTAAACCACGTGATTTTTTCGTTTTGAAGCTGCAGCATGGCTTCTCGTTGGGGAGCCAAATATCGCCTGAGGGAAATAGCTTGTCGACGTAAATTAGCGATTGCACTCCTTAGCGTATATGATTCCGTGACTAAAATAGTTTCCTCTATTTCCGCGACCTGATCCTCTATATTTTGAATTGTGTCATCCATTCGAGAAATCAGTAGTTCAGTCAAGAGCGCAATAAATTCTCCTGGTGTTTCTGGGCCTTCTTTTTCACAAACTAAATTAGCAATATCTCGCGCCGATAACGATGAGCGGCTGCGAGTACTGATGATGTGTTTACCATCACTCCAGAGCCTGATTGCAATCATATCTTCTGGGTCTGCCCCAGGGTTAAGGTTAACGCCTCGTAACGAAATTAAAACACCGTTTTTCATAATACTTGCACGCGGTCGAGTTTCCTCATCAAGCAGCGCATTGATGACAAAATCGCCCAATGCGCTCTGTTTGCTTATCCATTCTTGAGACAACTGGTCCCGGTAGTTAAAGTGCAACCACATCGAATCTTCTCGACTAAGATCAGTAGGAAGTTGCGCTTGACTAATTTCTTCGCCTTTTTTATCGCCATTTAGATAATATCCATACACCAAACCATCTTGTTGATTCGCTTTTTCTACGGCAGTCATTATTTGTTATCTCCATTGCGTTCAATCACATGAATATGTCGTTGTGGAAAAGGAATTTGAATCCCTTTTCTCTGAATACACGGCCAACCTCAAAACTAATAGCGCTCTTTGTGCGGGTTGTAGTTAAGATATGCTTCACAAACATTCTTAGTTCGAAATCTAAACGACGCTCTCCTAATTGTAAAAATATGACTTCAGGGTCGAGGGACTCTTTAACGCCCATCACACTGGAATGGGCGCTTTAGTAACAATTGGTACCAGTCTAATTATCTTTGGATAAATTGTCATTAGATAAGTTTCTTGGTTTAAACGCTAATTGCTGACAAACCCAATTAGCCCTGGCCAAAATTGATAGTAAAATATTTGTTTTTCCGATAATAAAAGTCTTTACATTAGTCAAAGATTGGCAGAAGCTACCGCATAGGCCAAGTTATTGAGGTTAACTATCCTAAAGTTTAAACTTGATAGATAGTGCCTCTCATGGCGATAGCTTTAGTCTTTTTAATATTTCAGGCGCTTTGACCACCTTTGTTAGGAAACGGAACAATGAAAAATGCACCTTTTGAATTAGCTGGTGTGACCGTAAAACCTGGAACTCAAGAAACGATTGAGATTCCGCTTGCTGCAACCGTGACCCATGATGAAACCAAAATGACGGTTCATGTTATTCATGGAAAAAAACCCGGCCCTTGTCTATTTGTTAGTGCTGCGATCCATGGCGATGAAATTAATGGCGTGGAGATTATCCGTCGATTGGTAAAGCTTAAGCAAATCAGATCCTTAAGCGGCACTCTGATAGCTATTCCCATTGTGAATGTGCATGGCTTTGTTACCTACTCCCGTTATTTACCCGATGGCCGCGACTTGAATCGCTGTTTTCCTGGAAGCAGAAAAGGTTCTTTGGCTGGTAGAATGGCAAATACTTTTTTCAAAGAAATTGTTCAGAAATGTAGTCATGGTATTGACTTACATACAGGCGCAAGGCATCGAGAAAACTTACCTCAAATTCGGGCAGATATGTCTATCGAGGAAGTGAAGGAACTCGCCCTTTCATTTGGAGTTCCAGCCATTTTAGATTCAAAAATAAGAGATGGCTCGTTGAGAGGTGCGGGAGGTGAGGCTGGTATCAATATCTTATTATATGAGGCAGGAGAAGCACTTAGGTTTGACGAAGTTTCAATTAGAGCGGGTGTTAGAGGTATTCTAAATGTCATGAGTGCATTAAAAATGAGACCTCCAAAGAAAAAAACCAAGGCCGAAAAAATAGCCATTATTTCATCTAATACAGCGTGGGTACGCGCCCCTTATAGTGGAATCCTAAGAGTGTTAGTTCCCATGGGTGGAAAGGCAACTAAAGGCAGTGTTTTAGGAATTATCTCTGATCCGCTTGGCCAAAGTGAGTATGAAATCTTGGCACCAGCAGACGGTGTGGTGATAGGACGAACGAACTTACCATTAGCCCACGAGGGTGACGCTTTATTTCATTTAGCTTATTATCAAAAACAAACGGATAACGTCGCTGAACAAGTAGAAGATTTTCAAGAAAGGCTTGATGTTGATTCACCGGTCTTTAAAGATATTTCGATGACTTGATAGTCGGCAGCTATTTTGTTCATCACACCATTTGATTATCGGTAAGTTGAGCTTTGGTCGATGGTTTTAAATTGGTTTGAGGAGCTGGTTAAGAGTTAAATATAAAGCAGCTAAATACCCCTCAGCGACTTAGCCGCAAACCGATCACTTAACCTCAACTCCGTTCCAAAAAGCTAATCGCCCTTGTATTTGTTTTGCCGCATCTTTAGGTTCAGGGTAATACCAAACAGCATTAGGGTTCTCTTTTCCATCAACCAATAAAGAGTAGTAACTAGCTCGACCTTTCCATGGGCAAAACGAGTTTTGTTCACTCTCAATTAAATAACGGCTTTCAACGGATTCAACTGGAAAATAATGATTACCTTCTACAACAATAGTGTTGTCACTTTCGGCAATCACTTTACCGTTCCAAATCGCTTGCATAAAAGAAAGCCTCCTGTCTCGGCTATTTAACCCACCAATTGATAATTGGACCAAACGTCCCAGTGAACTTTAAAGGCGCATCAGTAATCGCTAAACAAACACAACCTTCATCGCCTGCAAGCGGTTGATGTTCTACAGAGGAATCACTAACAATAAACTCACCAGTTCTATAAGTACCGTCTTTGTCGCTAAAATCTCCCTCTAAAACCAAGGTATATTCACTGCCAGAGTGAGTGTGTTTTGGAATTTTCGCGCGCGGTGCAAACTTTAATAGCTCCACCTGAAACCGTGGATCGTTCATCGCTACAGTCGCTTTCGATATATTCTTAGTGACTTTTTCCCATTCTAGATTTTCATAGTTTCTTTCACTAAGTTGCTGTACAAATGGTCTGTCCATTTCAGCGACTGCACACACTTCATAGGGTGAAACATTTTGCTCAATTGGCAGCTCTTCTACATCAGCCAATAATTTGCTAAATAGCTCATCGCTTATTGTCTCTTCCGCTGCAGATTCCAGAGTCTCACCTCCAACCTCTTCAAGCTGAGCAATTTTATCTTTACAAATTTGACAATCTTGTAGATGAACCCCTATCGCAACAGAAAGCGCAGGTTCCAATTGTCCGCTGGAATACTTTAATAAAAAGTCTATATCAGGATGATAATTCATAGTCTTGTACCTCCCATATGGGATCTTAAAATTTTCAATGCGCTTCTAATTCTTGACTTGACCACACCTGGTGTCATATCTAATTCTTCAGCCGCAATTTGGTGGCTCTTATCTTCAAAATATACTTTTTGAAGAACGTGTCTTTGTTCATCGTTTAACAGCTCAAATAAATTTGAAATTTGCTGTTTAGTTCTTTCAGCATCAAGCTGCTCTTCGAATGCACTTTCCTCATAAGACTCTGCGCAATCATCTTCATTGACTTCGTCAATTTTTTTCTTTCTTAAAAAATCAATTCTTGAATTTCTAACAATAGTAAAAATCCAAGTAGAAACTTTAGCCTTTTCTGGATTATAACTTGCCGCTTTTTGCCAAATCTTGATAAAGACTTCGTGAGTAAGCTCTTCAGCTTTGCTAGCTAACCCCTTCTGTAAGTAAAAAGACTTAATTTTTGGTGCAAAATGGACGTAGAGTGCTTGATAGGCACTTTTATCTCGATTTTCTGCAACCGCCAGTAAATGATGTCTCCATCTCACTGGGTCTTGCTGTAACGATAAATTCTTAGAGGAACTCTCACTAGACATTGTCTTAGTTTTTCCCTTTGCATTAGTATGTATTTTGGCGTTTACCGGCCAATATACTAAATTATCGCTGTATTGTCTTTGTATTAAACCCATAATGTTCCCTTGATTTGTCGAAACTAGCGGCAGTTCATAGCAAGTGACCGATTCTGTCTACTTGCTATGTCTACCTCACTTGAGTTACCGAGTTTCTGCAACAAAATCATCCAATAAAATTAGGCCTAGTGGCGCACCACCACCTTCGGCATCACGTGCTATTGCGGTGTAAAGTCCAGTCGCTTCTAAGGTAATGGATATCGGGCCAATCGCTGCGTCAGTCGACCCAGTCGCTGTTACGACCACATCATACGAACCCGGAGCGACAGAAAGGAAATTGGTATCCGCCAAGAAAGCCACATCAGCCAATGTTGGCGAAACTGTGGCAATATCGGTACCCACTTCAACTAAATAGATGTCAACGTTGGCCGCCGTAGGGCTAGCATGTACGATTCTAAGCTTAGATTCAGTAGCGACTCGACGATTATCAGCTGTCAGTACTAGGGGAGCGATCGAAGCTAACTCATTGGCTGCAATGACGTTGTAAGAGATGCCCGCCATCAAATCCAAGTCAGCATCTATCACTGCTGGGGTTTCCGTACCTGTAGGCACTACTTTAACGTTGTAGCTATCAGCCGCTAAATCCACATAACCTGCAAACTCTGTAAATGCCAAATCTGAAATTAACGGTGCTTCAAAATTATCGTTAGCAACCACATCAACTGCTGGCGCATCTGCTGATGCATGCACCACTCTCACCTCAGCTGGAGTATTTACATCCAACAATTCTGTTGCGCCGCTCTCGCTGACCAGTAGTAAATTGACTGGCTGGTCACCTGTCCCAGTATTCTCGATCGCTGCAACAAGCCAATCAGCACCTCCAGGAAGCTCAATTGCCCCAGAATCGTAAACCACGCTGTCGGGATCACCCGCCAAAGTAATTCTGATCTGGTAATCTCCAGCAGCAACCGTCGTTGCATCGAGGCTTTCTTTAAAACTTGCCGTCACTAAAGCACTTGATTGAGCCAAATCTGCGTCGGGTGCTGTCACGTAAACATCAACCATTGGGGCTTGCGGTGCAGCATGCACGATCTGGACTCTGGCATCAGTACTTGCGACTGCTGCATCTGAACGCGTTAAAATAAGTGGCTCTATATTTTCGGTATCATTTACAGCTAACACGCTATAGACTAAATCCTGAGTTAGGTCGGCTGTGACGGCATCAAATGCGTCTATAGTTGTACCGTCCGGCAGGATCGCTTTTACCTCAGCGGTATGACTACCAGCATCAATTTCAGCGATTCCAGTGGCTTGCTTATAGTCAACATCGGCCGCGATTTCTGTGCCGTCTAAAACTAAGTTGACTAAAGGTGCATCCGGGGAGGCGTGGACAACTTGGATTTTAGTAGTTGCAACAGGCGGTGGCACGACGACTTCGTCGTCATCATTGTCGTTGTCGCTACTACATCCCACCATTCCCAAAAAGGCGACCAGCATCCAAGGGGTTAATTTTTTCATCAGAGTTACTCCGTTAATTATTAAGTAAGTGGGGGAATTTACGCACTGATAATTTAATTGGATCGATTTTTTTGAATTTAATTTATTTGATCTAAAATGCACTCATCCTCGTAAAGGTGGGTATTGATAAATAAAGGGATAAACACTTGTGAATAAACTATTAATTTCAACTGCGGCGACTTTATTACTGAGTGGCTGTTCAATTAACCCTGAGCTCTATCAGAACAACACCCCGAGCCTATCATTTTCTAATTATTTTGATGGCAAACTTTGCGCTTGGGGCACTTTGAAAGATCGTAGTCATCAAGTAACCAGAAAGTTTATTGCCAACATTGATGCTTTTAAAGATGGCTCAAAGATTGTATTGGATGAGCAATTCGTATTTAGCGACGGGGAAAAACAGACCCGAATTTGGAAATTTATTCAACAAGGCAATGAGATTACCGGTACCGCTGGCGATGTGGTTGGTGACGCCGAAGGCAAAGTATACGGCGATAGTTTGCACTTAACCTACACTCTCGATATAGCACAAGAAAACGGTAGTATTGAGGTAGAAATGGACGATTGGCTTCACTTGATTGATCAGGACACGCTGATGGGGTCCACTAAAATGACCAAATGGGGCTTTGACGTCGGACAGATTGATATTGTGATTCAAAAACGCAGTGAATCTACTAATTGTTTTGTTGGGAATAACCTATCTCAATTATCGAGCTCGCACCCAAATGCCAATACTGGAGTCTAAAAATATGGATACAAAACCGATGAGCAAAATTGCAGCTTGGTTTGACAGCTCTGCATTAACGAGCAGTGATGGTGACTCGATCAGTTGGACCCGAATAATCCCTTTTATCATCGTTCACTTGGGTGTACTGGGTGTCTTCTTTGTCGGTTTTTCCTGGTTTGCTTTTTGGACCTGTGTGTTTTTATATGTACTGAGAATGTTTGCAATTACCGGCTTCTATCACCGCTACTTCTCTCACAAAAACTTTAAGACTAGCCGAGCAGTTCAAATGATTTTTGCTATCATAGGAGCCTCATCAGCTCAGAGAGGACCACTATGGTGGGCCTCTCATCATCGGCAACATCATGCCAATGCTGATCAAGAAAGCGATCCTCACTCTCCCAAATATAAAGGTTTTTTATGGAGCCATACTCTCTGGTTTTTGTCAGATAGGAATTTTGAAACGAACACTAAACGCATAAAAGATTTTGCTAGCTTTAGGGAACTACGCTGGCTAGATCGGTTTGATATAGCCGTTCCCGCGATATTAGCCGTGCTGCTTTTTGCTATTGGCAGCTTACTAGAAACCTTTGCACCACAATTTCAAACCAGTGGCCCTCAATTATTGGTATGGGGCTTCTTCGTTTCAACCGTGGTTCTTTATCACGCGACCTACACTATTAACTCACTTGCTCACCGGTTTGGAACAAGACGCTTTGAAACTAAAGATGACAGCAGAAATAACGCTTTTCTCGCATTAATCACTTTAGGTGAAGGATGGCACAACAACCACCACTTTTATTCCGGCACAGTCAGGCAGGGGTTTAAATGGTGGGAGTTTGATATCACTTTTTATATTCTTAAATTTATGAGTTTTTTCGGGCTGGTTTGGGATTTAAAACCGATCCCAGAAAAAGTAAAAGTTCAAATGAAAGGTAAATTGTCATGATTGTCGAGCAATTTAAATCAACCTATCAAAACATGAACGCATCAAATATTGCTTCCATTGAACGGCTGTATGCGGAACAGATCGAATTTAATGATCCTTTTCATCAAGTCATTGGGTTGAGAGCGCTTAAAAGTTACTTTGAAGAACTCTATCAAAATGTCGAGTCCGTGACTTTCTCTTTTGGTCATTGCATCAGTCAGCAAAACCAATACTTTATTGAGTGGGAAATGACCGTTCGCCACCCTAAGTTAAATAAAGGTGAAGCAATTTTAGTTCCCGGAGCGACCCTGTTTAAGGTGGATGAACAAGAAAAAATTATTTTTCATAGGGACTATTTCGATGCCGGCGTCATGCTTTACGAACACATTCCACTTTTGGGCCGATTGATTAAGTGGGTAAAAGGAAGAATCTAATGAAATATGAATTCAATGAAAAAGTAGTTTGGCTTACCGGTGCTTCCAGTGGCATTGGAATGGAGCTGGCCAAACGATTACTTGATGCTGGAGCCAAAGTAGCGGTTACTTCAAGGAGTCGAGAAAAATTAGAAGTTATTTTTAACCAATATCCGGGCGCTTTAATCGCTCCTGGCGACTTAACTGAGTACGATGACAACTTAAAAATTGTTCAACAGATCACCTCTAAATTCGGTAAGTTAGATTGTGTTATTTTTAATGCTGGAAATGCTGAGTACATTGATATCAAAAATTTCAGCTACCAACCTTTTGCTAACATGATGGAAACTAATTTTTTATCAATGGTAAAAGGCATTGAAGCTTCGCTGCCTCAGTTACGTCAATCTGATTCACCCTACTTAGTTGGCATGAGTAGCAGTGTTGCTTGGCAGGGATTACCGAGAGGACAATCTTACTCCGCGAGTAAAGCAGCAATTCGTAATCTGTTTCAAGGGTTGAAAATTGAATTAGCCAGCGAAAAAATCGCGGTCAGCTGGATTTGTCCAGGCTTTGTTAAAACACCATTGACCGATAAGAATACCTTTGACATGCCCGGCATTATTAGTGTGGAAGACGCTGCCAAAACTATTATGGTACAACTACAAAAACAAACCACCGAAATACATTTTCCGAAACGATTTACATTATTCCTCAAAGGAATATCAATGCTGCCCGCTAGTTGGGCTGCGAAACTACTTAAAGGAACGG
Source organism: Kangiellaceae bacterium (assembly GCA_965230505.1). GTDB lineage: Bacteria > Pseudomonadota > Gammaproteobacteria > Enterobacterales > Kangiellaceae. Next base: position 669,054 of record OZ246006.1, read on the forward strand.
TACCTCAAGCATGAAAATAGCAATTGTAGGCACAGGAATAGCCGGAAACGTAGCGGCATATCATCTAAATAAAAATCATGACATTACGGTCTATGAAGCGGCCGATTATGTTGGTGGTCACACTCATACTCATGACATAGAACATCAAGGCGAACAGCATAAAATTGATACGGGATTTATTGTGTTTAATCATAAAACTTACCCCAACTTTATCAATTTGCTTAAAGAACTTAATGTTGGCTATCAGCATAGTGATATGAGTTTTAGCGTACAAGCTGAAGCGAGTGGACTTGAGTACAACGGAAATACCTTAAATAGCCTGTTTGCGCAGCGCTCCAATTTATTTAAGCCTAGCTTTTATCGCATGATCAAGGATATTCTAAGGTTTAACAAAGAGAGCTTAGAGTTGCTTGAGATTCAATCTGAGTCGATATCCCTTGGCGACTACCTCTCCATTAAAGGTTACTCTAGACAGTTTGTCGATCACTACATTGTGCCAATGGGCGCGGCAATTTGGTCAACAGACCATCAAAGTATGATGAGCTTTCCTGCTCGATTTTTTGTTCAGTTCTTTCATAATCATGGCATGCTTAGCGTTGATGACCGGCCTCAGTGGTATGTCATAAAAGGTGGTTCCCGCTCCTATTTAGAGCCGCTAATTGATAGTTTTAGAAGTAAAATAAAGTTGAACTCACCAGTTGAAAAAATTGAACGCGAAAAGGATCACGTCTGGATTGAGTCAAAGGGTACACGAATGAAATATGACTATGTCTTTATCGCCAGTCATAGTGATCAAGCATTGAATATGCTGGAGCAACCAACACCGTTAGAAAACAAGGTGTTGGGCGCTATTCCCTACACAGCAAACCAAGCAGTGTTGCATACCGACCAATCAGTCCTTCCCAAACGAAAGCTAGCCTGGGCGGCATGGAACTATCACTTACTTCAAGAGCAACGTGAGCGAGTTGCACTCACTTATAATATGAACATACTTCAGAGCTTAGAAAGTAAGAATACCTTTTGTGTCTCGCTAAATTTCCAAGATCACATCGACCCTAAGCATGTGATTAAGACTTTAAACTACACTCACCCTTTCTTTAGCCAGGCAGGTGTCGATGCTCAAGCAAAACACAGTGAGTTAAACGGGCAAAACAGAACTTTTTATTGCGGCGCTTACTGGCGCTATGGCTTTCATGAAGACGGAGTTGTCAGTAGTTTAAGAGCACTCAAAGACTTTGACCGCCAGTTGCAATCTGAGTCTGGTGGGCATCAAGGATTATCAAACGTAACGGAAATTGATTATGCAAAGCAAAATATACTTTGGTCGCGTTCGGCATAGTCGAAAAAAGCCGAAGACCAATCAGTTCAATTATCGCATCTGCATGTTCTATTTAGACTTGGATGAACTTCCAACTCTGTTTGATCGATTCTTGTTGTGGTCGCTCAACAAGTTCAACCTAGGAAGTTTCCGGTCTAAAAATTACATAGGGCAAGGCAAGCGTTCAATAAAAGCCGCGGTCAAAGAGAAAGTTCAAGAAAAATTTGAATGCGAGCACAATGGACCGATAAGAATGCTGACCCACTTGAGTTACTTTGGTCATTGCTTTAATCCAGTGACTTTTTATTATTGTTTTAATGAGGAAACCAATCAGCTCGACTTCTTACTCGCTGAAATTAACAATACCCCATGGGACGAGCGTTTTACTTATGTTTTCGACAATCGACAAGGCCAACTATTAACTTTAAACAAGCAATCGATAGAAATGCGATTTGAAAAAGCGTTTCATGTTTCGCCTTTTCTTCCAATGGAAATGGATTGCTACTGGCGTTTTATGATCCCAAAAGAAAAACTGGCCGTATATATGAGAAATGATATTGAGGGTAACGAATTCTTCAATGCTTCATTAAATTTAGTTGCACAACCCGTTAACCGGAGAAGCTTAGCTAGGGTACTTATAGGCTACCCATTAATGACGATTAAGGTGGTGACCGGTATTTACTGGCAAGCACTTAAATTGTGGCTAAAAGGGATACCATTTTTTGACCACCCTGAGCCCAAAGACAACCCGGACTCGGTATCAACAAACGAACACGCAGTAAACTCACACAAAGGATAATAAATATGAGTAATAGTATTTCGGTAAAAACATTAGTCGACAGACTTGAAACAAAAGACCAATCAAAAAAAACACTCGCTGTCACCAGTAAAAAATCCTTGAGCTTTTTGCAAAAATCGATGTTTTCTCGATTAGAGGCATTAGAGTACGGTTCACTCAAGTTAACTGACGGAGACATCGAGAAAAATTTTACCGGGTCCCAGATGTCTAGCTTGAAGGCAGATATAGAGATTCTCGACCCGCAGTTTTATTGGTATGTCGCTTTAGGCGGCAGTCTTGGTGCCGGTGAGGCCTATATCAACGGTTATTGGAAATCGAACGATCTGACTAGGGTAATACAATTATTCGCGGTTAATCAAAGTGTGATGGATTCAGTCGAAGGTGGTTTAGCGCGGATAACGACTCCGCTTAAAAAAATGTTTCACTGGCTTAACAAAAATACTCGAGATGGTAGTAAAAAGAATATCGTCGCTCATTATGATTTAGGCAACCCATTTTTCTCAGAGTTTTTAGACCCAACCATGATGTACTCCTCGGGAATTTTCTATAAGAACACTGACTCGATGGAAACCGCCTCTTACAATAAACTCGATCGAATCTGTCAACGTTTGCGATTATCTGAAAATGATCATCTGGTTGAAATTGGAACTGGTTGGGGTGGTTTTGCTGTTTTTGCAGCCAAAAACTATGGTTGTAGAGTCACCACTACCACTATCTCCGAAGAGCAATATGCTTTTGCTGAGAATAGGATTAAACAAGAAGGCTTACAAGATAAAATTACTTTACTCAAAAAGGATTATCGAGAACTAGAAGGGAAATTTGATAAACTAGTGTCAATTGAAATGATAGAAGCTGTAGGCCATCACTTTTTCGATACTTTTTTCAATAAGTGTAGTGACTTGCTTAAACCAAACGGAGAAATGTTATTGCAAGCCATTACCATTGCTGACCAACGATTTGAAAGTGCGAAAAAAGAAATTGATTATATTAAACGTTATATTTTTCCAGGGAGTTGTATCCCATCTATCGACTCAATCAGTAAAAGCGTGACTAAATCCACGGATATGCGAATTCTAAATTCTGAGGATATCGGTGTTCATTATGCAATTACCCTGCAAAAGTGGCGAGAGCGTTTTTTCGAGAATATTGAATCAATTAAAGCTCAAGGCTTTAGCGATGCCTTTATTAGAATGTGGGAATTTTATCTTTGTTATTGCGAGGGCGGATTTAGAGAGCGCGTCATTAGCGATGTTCAGATGCACATGGTCAAGCCGATTGCGCGAGTACCAATGGATGTATCACCTTTAAGTCATTCAGTGGTCACATCTCTTAACGCACCTGCTCGCTAGGGAGTGGGTCATAAAAACGCTATTCCACATCATATTTTTTGAAGTCTGCTGGTCTCTATCGATCATCGGTCATGACACGATTGCGTCTTGGCTGGTGATCGGTTTGGTTGTCATTTATTTAATAGCGGAACATCAATATGATAAGCCTAAACAAAATGAATTGTTTTTTCGGATGGCCATCATTTTTGCTGGGTTATTAATGGAGCTATCTTTTCGATTCTTTGGTTTAACCGACTACCCATCTATAGAATATTTTGTTCCCTCTTGGCTATTTTTAGTTTGGCTTAGTTTCGGGCTAACCTTTCACGGTTGTTATCGATGGTTAAGCAATTACTCAATTTGGTATTCAGTGATTTTAGGCGGTTTTTTCGGCCCCCTCACCTATTGGATTGCTAGCAAACTAGCGCCATTTCAGATTCTCGAGCCCATTACTTTCACTGTTACTAGTAGCTTGTTTTGGGCATTGCTATATTTAATTGCAGTGAAGTCATCCACATCAAACTCTCGAACAGCAAGTCACATCGCGGTCTAATTACTGAACTAATAAAAAAGCCCTAGGGCAAAAGAGTAACGCCGTCCTGTATGGTTTCACTCACCAGCAATTATCCGATCACTGTTAAAAAAATAACACACCACAAATAGTTACAATTTGGGCAATTAAACAGACTCTAAATGAGCAACAGTCTATTAATCAGTAGACTACTCGATGATACAATATAACATTAGACAACTATTTGATCTCAGACAACTGTTAGACCCTAGACAAAAAATAACCTTAATCAAAAAGACCACCTGAAACAATCTTCTATAGTGCAATTTACTACTAAAATGCGCGAGCAACCGGTTTCGGCTTTAATGTGATACTCATAATCGCCAATAACCTTTGCCTTGAATATGTAAAAGGCTTTGTGATTAGGCAGCTTTATAAAATAAAGCTACTTTTTATGACTTTCCGTTAACCTAAAAGAAGAAACAATATGAAAAAACAATTCTTATTACTTTTGGCGGCCTTATTTAGCGTCGCCACTCATGCAGATGAAGGAATGTGGCAACCACATCAACTTCCGGTTATTGCAAAGCAATTAAAACAAGCAGGTCTAAAACTAGATCCGAAAGTTCTTACCGATTTGACTGGATTTCCAATGGGAGCAATTGTCTCGCTAGGCGGTTGTACCGCATCATTTGTATCGAAAAAGGGATTAGTTGTTACTAATCATCATTGCGCCTATGGCTCTATTCAGTACAACTCAACTGAAGAACGCAACTTATTAGAACAAGGTTTCTTGGCAAAAAAATACCAGCAAGAACTACAAGCCGCCCCAGGAAGTCGTGTTTATGTCACAGAAAGCATCACCAACGTTACTCAACAAATGAAATCTGGTCTTAAGGACGACATGACTGGTAACCAACGTTACCAACACATCGATTCGCAATCTAAGAATCTAGTCGCCGAATGTGAAAGCGATAAAGCCTACCGGTGTTCTGTGGTCAATTTCCACGGCGGCTTAGAATATTACTTATTCAAACAATTGACTATTCGTGATGTGCGAATCGTTCACGCTCCCGCAAAAAGTATCGGAAAATATGGTGGTGATGTGGATAACTGGATGTGGCCGCGACACACCGGAGACTACGCTTTCTACCGTGCCTATGTCGGCAAAGATGGCAAACCAGCTGACTACAGTGAAGACAATGTACCTTATGAGCCTAAGCATCACTTAAAAGTAAACGCTAAAGGAGTGGATAATGGCGACTACATAATGGTGTTAGGCTACCCCGGTAGCACTAATCGCTACCGCACATCAGAAGAGGTTATTAATACCTTCACTAAAAGCTACCCGCTATCAAAAGAACTGATGGGCTCTATGATCGAAACCATCAAAGACAACTCAGCGGAAGGTAGTGATGCGCGAATAAAGTACGAAAGTATGTTGGCTGGACTAGCTAATTATGAGAAAAATCGAGGTAGCATGATCGAAAGCTATCAAAAAGGAACCACGGAAGAACGCAAAGTAAAATTAAATCAAGACTTACGCCAATGGATTGATGCTAAAAAATCTCGCCGACAAAAGTTTGGAGACGCCATCGATAAGTTGGACGAATTAGTTAAACAGTCTCAAGAGACCGCTAAACGAGATACCTTAACCTGGTACATGAACTATGCTTCGCAAATGATGAACACTGCTTCTCGCTTACATAGACTGGCAGTAGAAAAACAAAAAGATGATATGCAGCGCGAACGAGGTTATCAAGAGCGAGATATGAACCGCTTTACTCAGGGTATGAAACGTATCAATCGGCGCTATGATCCAAAAGTTGAAATGCCATTATTATTCAACTTGATGGATCGTTATGCGAAGCTACCAGCCAATCAACGTATCGCCGAAATTGATCGTTTCTTTGGCTTAGATGATGGCTATAATCCTGAAAAGTTAAAATCAAAACTAGCTGAAATGTATGAACAAACCAATCTTGATAAAGAGTCGGTCCGTTTAGCGTGGATGGAAAAACCCGTTGCAGAATTTGAGAAAAGTAGCGACCCGTTTATACAATACGCTGTAAATACGTTTGAAGCGCGGCAAAAACTGGAAATGCAGAGCAAAGAAAAATCTGGCCAGTTCAGTGAATTAAGACCTAAGTACATGGAAGCGATCATTGCCTACAATCAGTCTAAAAAACTACCGGTCTACGCAGATGCTAATAGCACGCTGCGTATTACCTATGGAAATGTAAAAGGTTACTCGCCCGTAGATGGTATGCGAGCGCTCCCTTTTACAACACTTGAAGGTATAAAGGCAAAAGACACCGGAGTATGGCCTTTTAACTCGCCCGCCAAACAACTCGAGTTGATCGAAAAGAAAAAATACGGCAAGTACTTCGACAAGAAAGTCGGATCCGTTCCGGTTAATTTCCTTGGTACTCTGGATATTACTGGCGGTAACTCTGGTTCACCGACGCTCAACAATAAAGCCGAATTGGTCGGCCTAGTATTTGATGGTGTTTACGAAAAAATTATTGGAGACTGGGATTATGACCCAGAATTTAACCGTTCTATCCACGTTGATTCACGCTACATGCTGTGGGTAATGGAGCATGTTGATGGCGCTGATAACTTGATTGAAGAAATGGATATTGTTCGATAGTTTATTGAGTCAAAAACGGAAAAACAAAAGCCCCTGAATTGGGGCTTTTTTATGCTCGAGCCACATGCATCACAAGCTGAATAAGGTCTAAAATGCTCCACCGTCATAAATTGCTAACAGCTCTTTCGCGCTACCTCGATTAGCGCCATCCCGACTGATAAAACGTCTTACCGGAAAAGACTCTATTTCTGCGTCCTGATAAATCGAACGAGTAATTGCATTGTCATGGTTTGATATGACGACTTTTACCCCGCGATTGGCTAAATGCTGAGCTCTATAGGCCAACTCTACTTGTTGGTCATAACTGAATCCTTGTTGCGCATAACTAGTGAAGCTGGCTGTGGGTGATAATGGTACATAAGGTGGATCACAATAAACCACATCGCCTCTACGAGAGCGATTCATCAATGCGGCAAAGTCTCCACAAACGAACTTTGCATTTCTGGAATGTGAGATAAAATACTGCATTTCTTTTTCTGGGAAGTAAGGTTTCTTATAACGCCCAAAAGGTACATTGAAGCCTCCTGATTTGTTATATCGACACAAGCCATTAAAACCATGTCGATTCAAATAAACAAAAAGTGCTGCTCGCCTTCTACCTGTGATCCCACCGTTAAACTCTAAACGATAAGCGATATACTTGGCTTGGTGATTATTTTCCTCAGTAAAAAAACTACGGCAATACTTAATGAACTTACCACGTTCTTTCTTAAGGTGTCCGTATAGATTAATAAGATCTGGATTGATATCGCCGAGCAAGTATCGTTCAAAAGGAAGGTTCAGAAATACCGCACCAGAACCGACAAACGGCTCGATCAATTTACTACCTTTAACATGTGGTACAAGTTTATCGAGCACTCGATACTTGCCTCCCGCCCATTTTAAAAAAGGCCGGGTGCGAACTGTTAGCATTATGGTGTGGGTTTTATTTCATCAATAAGAAGCTGAATTCTACGGAATAAAAGAGCAAGAAGGAATGCTTTTAGAAGAAAATTCTGATCTGATTGGAATAGCAGTACAAGGTGAGGTAGTTTTAGACTCTAAAAGAGCGTGATGGATTTTCATTCACGTCTAAGGCTCCTGAACCAGCAATTCGCTGATTAAGCTGAGCCGCTTGTCGTCTTGCCTGCACAGGATTTAAACTTAATGGGTTATTATCTGAGCTGTTAATATTATTTGAGCTGTTACTATTATTTGAGCTGTTGCTATCAAGTTGGGTTGGACTAGTCTCAGCCGGTGAGTTTAAATTGACGGTGTTGAGACCAGCACTAACATTCAAATTAGATACGTCTGCTTGAAAACTAGTGTTAGGACCATCACCATTTGATGTGAGACGGGTTTCACTAGCGGCCTCTTCAGTAGGCGAATTCTCACTGAGCTTCTCACTGCGGGCTTCCTTTTGCTCCTGTGCCTCTTGCAAGCGTTGTACATTTAATTCTGCTCTCGCTTGATTTTCCGACGCTGCTGCTTGTGCCGCGACTCTTACATCTTGAGACGAGGGATTTGTCGGGGCCAAAGCCGCTCGCTGGACTTGTTCTAGCTTTCGAATGGTCGCCTCAGGATCATTTGGTACTTTGGAGATGTCAATTGAAACATCGCCGGAAATAGCATAACGTTTTCCATCGGGGCCGGTTGTAAAATTGTAATTAGGCGCACCAGCCAGCGCTCCACCGACAGCAGCATGCGCTTGCTCATGAGCTCTTACTTCGCGATCTCTGTTTCTTAGTTTTTGAATCTGTGCAAGTTCTTCAGCTTCTTGCTGCTCATCATTTTGTTGCTGATTGGATGATTGACCATTTTGTTGTTGCTGAGAGCCATCTTTCTCTTCAACCGTTTGGTTTTGTTCGCTGTTACTATCTAATGGCAAAGCACTTTTCGGTTGTTCATTAAACTCAGTCGAGTTTTTGCTGCGAGAACCCTCAGATGCAGAAGGTGGTTGCGGAATTTTGGGTCGCTGAGCAGTTTCTGCAGCCACCGCCTCTGTAGGCACATTAGCTGTGTTTACAGGGATAACAATTGGCGCAGAAGTAATTAACATAATCAGTAATCAACTATACCTTAATATCTATAATTGACCCCAAAACGTCTGAAGCAGTTTGAATCACCTTAGCATTTGCATTGGCGTCAATTTCAGCCGTTTTAAGTTCGACCAAAGAATTGACTAGCTGATTGTTTTGCTCTGTTTGCTCTGGTGTTCGTGCAGCCGATTGCGAAGCAATTTCGGTCGCCGCTTGAGTCGCTCTAGATTGAGCATTTTGAAAACCTTGCACACCGATGTTCAGTGCGTCGTTAATTTGCATACTTTTCTCCTAAAATACTGTCAGTAAAAGTCAATTGGGAAGAACAAATTTCCACAATGACTTTCAAGAAACATCATTAAATGGATGCTAAACAGTAATTTATCGGCTGAATACAGAAAAAGTTTAGTGAATAATAGCCTGAAGAGCCCGAGAATACTGAGAAAAGCTCCTCAAATCGCAGTTCGGCCAATTTAAACAATGAAAAGAAATAACAAGTCGCTATTTAATAACTAAACGAACTATAGGTACTGATACTCTTACAGGTACTGATACTCTTACAGGTACTGATACTCTTACAGGTACTGATACTCTTACAGGTACTGATACTCTTACAGGTACTGATACTAGCACAGGTGCTGGTTTTAGCTTCATTACGTGGAATGTGCTTTTGAAGAGGTGTTGCTTTAGGTGAGGTTTCAGTCTTAAGAGCTCGACGAGGGAATCAATACTAGCAACCTGAATCATTTCTGCAGCAAACTGCGCGTTTCGCCATTTGTTAAGTGGTTAAAATGACGCTCCAAACAGTCACAAGAAATATTAGCGCTATAAACACAATTGCTGAACCAATATCTTTAGCACGACCAGCCAGTTCATGTTGTTCATCGCTAATTCGATCAACGACTGCTTCTATAGCCGAGTTAACTAGCTCGGCCATCACCAACAAGAATAGCGGCAAAACCAACCACAACAATTCAAATTTGTTTTCCGCTAACCAAATTGCTAAGGGAATTCCAAGTAGCGCTAAAATTAATTCTTGACGAAAAGCGGCTTCATTTTTCCAAGCCGCTTTTAGCCCTTGCCACGAATACTTAGTTGCGTACACAATTCGCAATAATCCTTTTCTTCCTGGCTTTGCCATTTATTTAGATTTTTCCGATTTAATTTTTCGTGCCGCTTTTTCGCGTTTGACAATGGCTTTGACATCGTCGAGTAACTGTTTGGCATCGTAAACAATTCCATCTTTTATGGTGTATTTTACGCCACCTACGGTAATTGGTTGGTTATTATCATCCAACTTAACATGGCCAGTACCATATAAGGTTTTAAAATTTCGTAATGGGTTTTCTTTAACCACCACTAGATCTGCAAACTTTCCAACTTCAATAGAACCTATTTGGTTTTGCATTCCAAGAGCTTGGGCACCATTAATTGTTGCCGACTTAATCACCTCGAGTGGATGGAAACCGGCCTCTTGCAACAGTTCTAATTCACGAATATATCCAAAGCCATAAGTTTTATAAATAAACCCCGAATCACTACCGGTTGTTACTCGCCCGCCATGATTCTTAAAATCGTCAATAAACATCATCCATTTTTGATAGTTTTTCTTCCAATTAATTTCATCTTGGGTGGTCCAGTCGAACCAGTAGGAACCATGAGCGTAACGACTCGCTTGAAAGAAATCCCATAATATTGGTGAGGTAAACTCTTTATGCCAATCAGCATTTCGCTCTCTCATTAAATCGCGGCTTGCTTCATAGATGGTCATGGTTGGGTTTATGGTAAAATCCAGAGCAATTAACTCATCGCGAACTGCATTCCATTTATCGCTACCGGGGGCTGCCGCTTGTTGCCATAGTTTGCCGGCTTCACCGAAACGATGTTGCTCATTATTGTAGTTATAATCTAACGGATAATCTTGGATGATTTGGTTTTCAAACATCGCTTCAGGTAAACCATACCAATGCTCCATGGTGGTTAAACCCAAACGTGCGCTATCTAGTGCGTTGAGGTGAACGACATCTAACTGAGCATGATGCATAGCGGTTCCCATATCGTGCTTTTTGGCTTCGTCGATTGCAGCCTTAAATATGGTCGGATTGGCGCCACTAAACTTGATCCCTCTGGCGCCTTGTTTAGCCGCCTTTTTGACCCAGGCTTTCGCTTCTTTTTCCGTTTGAAATGATTTATTCCAGCCCGAACCAAAGCCAAAATAAGGAATAATTCTAGGAGCGGCAATCGTATTCTTTTGGCTGGCTCTAACATGGTGCATTACAAATTCGGCACCATTAAAACTACCAGGCTCTCTCACCGTTGTAATACCATGCGCTAACCAAAGCTTAAGCGAATACTCTGCTGTTGACATCTGATGAGAGCCACCAATATGCCCATGCATATCAACAAACCCCGGCAAAATGTAATGTCCAAACAACTCGATTTCTTTATCGCCTGGTTCGGCCTTAGGACGCGGTTTTACAATCGGTACACCCGGATGGCCAACATCGACTATCTGTGTGATTTTATTTCCCTCAATCACTATATCAACTGGACCCCGAGCTGGAGCACCTGAGCCATTGATAAAGGTCGCACCACGCAAAATTAATTGATTAAATGGCCCTTCACCTCTCACTCTATCCGGCGCTTTTTCAGGGGGAGCCGCGTCAACAAACGGAGCTAAACTAGCAGTAGCGAACAACCAAATTACAAACGTAAAACTAAATTTTTTGAACATAGTAAGATCTCGAATTAAGTTATTTTTTAAGTAGTTGAATACCACTTTTTTCGATTTTTATTTGCCGATTCTTGTACATTTTTCCTATGGTGGCTTTAAAAACTTTTTTACTCACACCAAAGGTTTTGTAGATGATTTCTGGTGCAGTTTTGTCATTGATAGGATATTGACCATTGTTGTCTTGTAGCAGTTTAATGATTTTAGATTGAAGTGAGCTGGCCTCTCCCGAACCTTCCGGTGCCGTCAAACTCATATCCACTCGCCCATCAGGACGAACTTTTTTAACAAAGGCAGTTATTGCTTGCCCATATTTAAGCGATTGAAAGACATCACTCGAATGGAGCACACCCCAAAATTTGGAATTTAGGATTAACTTAAAACCGAGATCAGTTTTATCACCCACTAAGGCCTTCACTTTTTGGCCTATTTTTAAACCTGAAGTTTCCGCTTTTACAAACCGATTGAGTTTGGAGCTGGCAGCAATTCTTCCCGTGTTATCTCGATAAACGGCGACGATATGTCGTTCACCTACTTTCATTGGCGTACTCTGCTGACCAAACGGAGCGAATAAGTCTTTGGGCAACCCCCAATCTAAAAAGGCACCGACAGAGTTACTCGAGATTACCTCAAGGCAGGCCACTTCGCCGACACTAGCTCGCGGCTTTTTAGTAGTTGCAACAGCTTCATCATCGGAATTACGGTAAACAAACACTTCGATTTTGTCACCGGCTTCACAAAAGTCGGGCGTTTGCCCTTTTGGCAGAAATAACTCACCGTGTTGGCCTCCCGCTAAAAAGGTGCCACGCCCGGTTTTTCTGACGATTTTTAGAAAATTGTACTGGCCAAAATTAACCATTTGAATGTATCTGCTTAGAGTTGAACTAAATTAAGGCCGATATATTAACATAGCTACTAGCTGATTGAACGATTTGAGTGTTTCTCTGCTGCGGGGTAAGGTTTTCTTTCGGATTTATATGAGGAATTTCACCCAATAAAGGGGCATCGATTGCATCAGCGAGGTAATCAATATTCTGTTGATATCGATTCATCTGTTGTTCCACTGAATTGGCAATCCAGCCTACCAGCTTTAATCCTCGCGATTTAATCGCTGCTTGGGTTAACAGTGCATGGTTTATGCAACCAAGCTTCATTCCGACGACTAAGATCACTGCCAGATTTTCAGCCTCGACAAAATCCGCGTAGGTTTGCTCAGAGTTAAGTGGTACGAGCCAGCCTCCCGCGCCTTCGACCAATATAAAATCATTTTTAAATTGTGCTAGCTGACATTGTTGGCTGAGTTGCGCCACGGTGAGTGATAAGGCTTCTTCCTGCGCCGCTATATGCGGAGCAATAGCCGCTTCAAGCGCAATTGGGTTAATCTGCGAATAGTCATTAGACTGATTTAAATGTTGCTGCATTTGCAAAGCATCGATATTTTTTAATTGACCATCAATTAGTTCGCAGCCGGCCGCCACCGGCTTAATGGCCATGACGGACTGTTGAGCCTGTTGCAACTGTAATATCAGTGCACAGGTGGCAACCGTTTTACCCGCATCGGTGTCAGTACCGGTAATAAAAATTCGTTTTTGCATAGCGCGGCTCACTATTTAATCTGGGTAAAAAATGACTGGATAAATCTAATAGAATTATTCAGAAGGCTTTTGTATAGCAACTTTGTAGGTGTGGTAATCACCTTTAGGCGCTTCATGCTTTTTCCAAGCATGTCCATAGACCACTTCATAAGTGGCTGGTAGTTGACCATCTTGCCAGCGATAGCTTTCATAAGTGCTTTCTAGGGTGCGAAATTTTTGCTTGCCCATCAAACCACGTGGACGTTTATCGTCGAGATTATGTGCGCCAATCGCTTTTAAATCTTTCATCAACCCCATCATGGTTTGATAAGTCATAGTAATAATATCTCTGTCCATAACAGTATTTTCAAAATGTGCTGAATGAACGCGATCACCAACAACGTGCATATCGATAAAGTCATTCACATGAACATCTTTATCGACTTTCTGCCAGCTTTCTTTTAGCTCGATGAGTGTGTCAGGCCCTAGGGTCGAAAAAATTAACAAGCCACCGGGTTTTAACACTCGGTTTAGTTCTTGAAATACTGTTTTGGAAGATATCAACCACTGCAAGGTCAGGTTTGAAAAAACTAGTTCAAAACTATTATCATCAAAAGGGAGCTGCTCGAGATCGGCAACTTGATAATCCACTTTGTTGAAAAAACTGTTCTGCGCTTTGGCATAATCAATCATGCCTTGCGCAATATCAACTCCAAAGGTTTTAGCTTTACTAAATCGTTTGTTTAATATTCGGCTGCAATGTCCAGTACCGCACCCGGCATCGAGAATGTTTTTGGGTGTCACGTTCATAATTTCTAGTCGCTCTAACAATCGACTGGCGACTTCTTTTTGCAAGAAAGCTGCATCATCATAGCTGCCTGCGGCTCTGCTAAATGACTCGGCAATGGCTTGTTTGGGTATCGACATGCTTAATAAGTACTCTTCATCAACTTTTAATCGTTTCTATTGCTGTCTATCCATTGACACTTTAAACGTCACAGGCTTTAAGAAGTTTAACACTTCCGCGATAAATAAATCCGACTCCGATAAAAAAGGCGCATGACCTGATTTCTTAAAGGTAATCGCTTGGCTATTTGGCGAAAACTCAGCCACTTGTTTTGCTGACTTAATTGGAACTAGAGTGTCAAAGCGCCCATAAAGTCTTAACAGAGGCGTCGGTAAACTGGCTAGCGCAGGCAGCAGATTAACTTGGTCTAATATTTCCAACCCGCCTTTTAAAGCCAACTCACTTGGCATGCCAATTTCAAATACGGTTTGTTTCAAATGAGCAATATCCCGTTTTTGAGTCGGGCTACCCATGGTTTGAATACTCAAAAACTTAATTAAAGTGCCTCTAAAATCTTTATTTAAATAGTCGATAAAGGTTTTTAATACTGACTGGTCCATAGCGTGTGGCCATTGTTCATTCGCCACAAAACAAGGGCTAGAAGCTACCGTTATAAGTTTTTCTACCTTCTCAGGATTTTGCCTTGCAATCTGGGTTGCCACAACTCCGCCCAAAGACCAACCTATGAGATTAAAGGTCTTAGGCAGCTGTGCAACCACCGATTGAGTGATAAAATCTAGGTCATATTTAAAATCGTTTGTGTGTTGATATTTATTGAGAGCCTCTGCACTTTTTCCAAACCCCGGTAGATCGACATTGTAAACCGTAAAATATTTTTCTAATTCGGGTAGAACGGTCTGCCAAATACCGCCGTGAAGTCCCCAGCCATGTAACAGTACCAAGTTGGGTCCCTGGCCAGACCTTGAGACGTAAACAAGGCTGTCTTGATTTGAAGATATTGGCTTATGCGTGTTTTTAGTCATCTTTAAATCGTCTTACTACCATTAGTTTAAGTGGTCATTTAATTGTTCAATTAATCCTGTGATTTGAGTCTCAGTATGTTGGGCGCTCAAAGTCACTCTTAGCCGGTCGGTGTTAAGTGGTACCGTAGGGGGCCTAATCGCTCCGACCAAATACCCCGCTTTGATCAACTGTTTATTTATTTTCACTAACTTTTTAGTGTTACCGACAATAATGGGTTGAATTGCGGTTTCTGACATCAGCAGGTTCAATCCGGCTTGCTCAGCAAGTTGCTTAAATAGAACAATATTCTTTTGTAAACGCAATTTTAAACTAGTGTCGTTTTTAATTAATTTTAAATTGTATAAATTCGCTGCAGCTAGAATTGCAGGCATCGCAGTCGTGTAAATATATGGCCGAGCAAACTGCGCCAAATAATCTGTTAACTGTTGGCTTCCGCTAACAAATGCGCCGAAGCCACCTAAGGCTTTTCCAAACGTTCCCATTAACACTGGTAATTGATTTTGATCGAGCTTAAATAACTCGGCGCTTCCGCGGCCATTAGGACCTATCACTCCAACACCGTGCGCGTCATCAACAATCAAATTAGCTTGGTACTTTTTGCAAAGGCCCGCTATTTTATCTAACGGTGCCAAGTCTCCATCCATACTAAATACGCCATCAGTGACAACCCATTTCTGGGCGGCTTCAGCCTTCAAGCGCTTCTCTAATGACTCCAAATCGCAATGAAGGTACCGAATAGAATCGGCACCGGACAACTTAACCCCGTCAATTAATGACGCATGATTCAGTTTATCAGCAACAATTAAGTCACCCTTCTTAGCAAGGCTTTGCAAAATACCTAAGTTTGCCATGTAGCCTGTTGAAAAAGTAATGGCAGAGTCTCGCTGTAAAAAATCGGCTAGCTCAAACTCTAACGCGTGATGAGTTTGATGATGACCACTCACCATATGGGACGCGCCTGAACCGACTCCTAGGGCATCGACTTGATGTTGGATATGCTCAATGGTTGATTGATTGCTAGCCAAGCCTAAATAATCGTTAGATGAAAAATTTATAAACTGAGCGCCATTTACCGCTAATTCGACCCCCTGCTTTGAGTTCAACAATATCCGCTCTCGCCACTGAGATTCTGACTTTCTCAATTGCAACTGCGCATCTAGCTGTTTTTCAAATGGGTTCATAGCAGTTTAATGAAGCATTAAGCCTTAGGATAAAGTTGAGTACGGATGGCAGCCGAATTAACAATGCATGTAACGACTATTCGTAAGGCCAGTCTAACAAATTTCAGCGCATTTACATGTGGGTATAACTATAAAATTAGCCAACCGCCACCATTAAACAGCCGCGGCATTATGATATAACTTTTTGCTTTCTTTGGCTGGCGCGCTGGCACTTAAATTCTGGGACGAAACACTAGATTGATGACTAGAATGACTCAGCTCAGCGCCCTCAGCAGTAATCCCAAGTCTCTGGAAAAGTTGAATATCACTATCAACTTCTGGGTTGTCAGTGGTTAATAGCTTATCACCGTAAAAGATTGAGTTAGCCCCCGCAAAGAAACACATGGCTTGCATTTCATCTGACATATTTTCTCTACCCGCTGAAAGACGAACATAAGACTGAGGCATCATTATTCGAGCAACCGCAATCATTCTGACAAAATCAAAGCTATCGATCGCCTCGGCATCTTCTAGTGGCGTGCCTTTAACAGCGATTAATTGATTAATTGGTACACTCTGTGGATGCTCTGGAAGGTTAGCAAGTGCTTGCAATAGACCCAAGCGATCATTAACGGTTTCTCCCATACCCAAAATACCGCCAGCGCAAACTTTCATTCCTGCGTCTCTGACATGAGCCAATGTTTGAAGACGATCTTCGAAGGTACGAGTGGTGATAATTTGGTCATAGTATTCTTCAGAGGTATCGAGGTTATGATTGTAATAATCTAACCCCGCTTGTTGTAATTCAGTGGCTTGTTCACCGGTTAACATTCCCAGAGTCATGCAGGTTTCTAATCCAAGTTGTTTAACGGCTTTGACCATCTCTATCACTACAGGGAAATCTTTTCCTCTCGGCGAGCGCCAAGCAGCTCCCATACAAAAACGCGTCGCACCAGTTTGTTTAGCTTGCTTGGCTGCTGCAACGACCTTTTCTAGTGCAACCAACTGTTCTTTGGAAAGTCCAGTATTATGATGACCACTTTGCGGACAGTAAGCACAGTCTTCAGGGCAAGCACCAGTTTTGATACTCATCAATGTAGAAGTTTGTACTTGATTGGGCTCAAAATTCTGACGGTGAATAGTTTGCGCTTTGAATAACAAATCATTCATTGGAAGTTGATAAAGCTCCCTGATTTGCGAAAGTTGCCAATCATGCCTTACACCAGGCTGACCCACATTTTGAACCGCTTGATTTTGTTCGTTGTGCTTTATGTCAGAGTTGGGTTGGGCTTGTATCATATTAGTTTCGCTCGTATTATCGCTATAGAATGGCAAGTTGCTGACTCGACTAGGAGCCTAATGTGCTAGCGCGCGATGATAATTGAGCCAGCGCAAAGGTCAAGCAACATGATACCACCAGTTTACTTTTGGTTATTTTTTAACCAGACAAAAATCATACTTTGATTTTAACCGGTGTAGAAGGGGGTTTAGGCTAAAGGACTTATTAAATGGATTTATTTGAACAGTTTAAAATAACCACTGAGTGCGTATTGTGTGGATGCCAGGTTAACAACTCTGACCAGCCAAACTCAACAAACACCAAACCGCTTGCAACCCTAGACTCAAAGTTGATTTGTCACTACTGCCACTCGAGAATGCCAGTCAGTCAGTCGAACTGTTTTACCTGTGGACTTCCTTTATTTAAAAAGCTTGACGCCAATGAACAGCAAACGCCTATCGGAGGAAATTGTGGTAGCTGTCTGGTAGACAGCCCAAATTATGACCGCACTGTCAGCGCATTTCACTATGAATACCCAGTCAACTATTTTATATCTCAGCTTAAATACAATGCTCAACTGCAGTATTTGCCCACCTTAACCGAATACCTGTTAGCGGTGCTAAGTGAACAATACCGATCAGCTAATTATCCCGGTTTAATAATTCCTGTACCGCTTCATCCAAGCAAACTTGCCGAGCGAGGGTTTAATCAATCGCGATTATTAGCGAATAAGCTCGCGAGGAAACTCTCGATCAAGGTATTAAAAAGCGGTGTGCAACGCATTAAAGCAACTCAAGCCCAATCGGGTTTAGACTCCAATGAGCGCAGGATAAATGTCAAGAATGCCTTTCAAATAGACTGCTCCCTTCCTGAACACATTGCCATTATTGACGACGTAGTCACCACTGGCATGACGGTTAGTGAGCTTACAAAAAGCGCAAAGATCGCTGGTGCTAAACAAGTCGATATTTGGTGTCTGGCTCGCGCATTTGAGGATTAGCAACAATGATCTCAATTGGAATCAACGTTTTGTAACACTCTGATTAAGTAGTTCATCAATTAGCTGTTATAATAATTCCGCTCTTTACCTAGCCTAATAATTCTAAAGCTCCGCAACTATAGGAATTTCGTTTTTGGTACCTCGTGAACGTTCGACTCAAATATTTCAGATAGCACTACCAATTATCGGTGGAATGATGTCGCAAAATATTTTGAACCTAGTGGATGCTGGAATGGTAAGCCAACTGGGTGAAGCCGAATTAGCTGCGGTTGGATTAGCAAGCTTCATCAACTTTGTTGCCGCTGCCATTTTTATGGGCTTTTCTTCGGGTGTTCAAGCAACGGTCGCAAGACGGATTGGTGAGGGAAATTCATCGATTGCCGCTAATCCGCTAAATGGCGCATTGGTACTTATTTTCTTTGCGACTATTCCCACAAGTTACTTTTTGATGAGTTATAGCACCGAAATTATGGCTGCTCTCAATAGCGACCCAAAAGTAATATCAGAAGGTGCGAAGTATCTAGATGCAAGACTGATCGGAATAATGGCCATCGGAATGAATTTTAGCTTTCGAGGTTACTTGAGTGCGATCAAACTCACCAAGTTTTACTTTAAAACCATTGTCACTATGCATATCCTCAACATCTTTTTAAACTACGTGTTAATTTTTGGTAATTGGGGATTTCCAGAACTGGGTACCGAAGGTGCTGGACTAGGCACAACTATTTCGATGTTTGGCGGAACCTTTATGTATTTGTGGTTGACCATGAAACATACCAAACACTTTGGCTTTGGCGCTCACTTACCATCAATGCACACGATTAAGCAATTAATCAAGATTTCATTACCAGCGTCCATGCAACAGCTATTTTTTGCGGTTGGGTTTACTTTGTTATTTTGGATTGTAGGAAAAATTGGGACGGCCGAATTAGCCGCGGCTAACATACTTACCACCTTAACATTAGTTGCTATATTACCTTCAATTGGCTTTGGTATGAGTGCCGCGACCTTAGTCGGACAAGCCCTAGGCCGAAAAGAAATTGAAGATGCCTATCAATGGGCTTGGGACACCTCAAAAATTGCTGCCGCTTCTATCTTATTACTCAGTCTACCGATGCTAGTGATCCCAGAGTTAATCTTATCAATTTTCTTTGATAACCCAGAAACAATCGAATTAGCCAGAGTGCCACTTCAACTGGTTGGAATAGCGATTGTCATTGATGCCTATAACTTAGTCTTAATGTCTGCGCTGCAAGGTGCTGGTGCTACTCGAATAACGATGATTGTCAGCATAGTTTGTCAATGGCTTATATTCCTACCGCTGGCATGGATCATTGGCCCCTATTTGGGTATGGGGCTGACCGCAATTTGGTTGACTCAAGGCTTGTATCGACTGTTTCAAGCGTTTTGGTTTGCTTCGCTTTGGCGAAAGCGGGATTGGAGTAAAATTAAAGTATAGGGTTGTTTTTTGTATAGGGTTGTTTTTTGTCTATAGCGGACAATTCTTATCCTTCTTTTTTAAGAACCAAACATAAAGTCAATGCTTCGACTGCGCTCAGCAACCTATTGGTAGTATCTCTGTTTTCTTGAAGGGCGGTTTCGCACCGCTTCGCTTGCGTGCGAGTAACTTTTGGCCAAAGCACCAAAAGTAACCAAAAGTGCTTTTCGCTGAAGATAACTCATTGTTTACGTATTGATAGTTGTTCTCAGCCTTTACAGTCCTTATTTGTTGACAGAGAGTCAGCGGAAGAAAAGAGCTCGCTCACGCTCATTTACTTTTCTTGTCTACCCGCTGCCTCATGAGTTTCACTTCCCCGTTATAGCCGCTAGGCGGGTAAAACTTTGGCAAAGATATTCACGTCACAAATTACGTGTAAAGAAAGAATGAGCGAAGTCAGGAGTGTTGGGATGGGCCACACAGACGAACAGGTGGTGGGCGTCCCTTAGAAACCAATGGCAAGCACTAGGCCAATTTCGGTCGCCCAGTGCGCAACGTCAAGGGCTTTTTTGCTTTCTTTTGTTGCTCTTGACAAAAGAATGTCGCAGTTAGAGCGCCAGCGCTGCGAAACGCTTCTGATCTTAAAAATTAGAATCGTTTTTGGTCTTAGGTGGACGTTAATTTTTTAATTCCTCCTAAACTCACTTAACCCAAACACCATACAATCAAAATAGCCTTACAACTAAAGACTACCTACAAATTATAAGACAAACCAACTCACCCCAAAATTTGATATCATGGATTTTTAAAATCCAAAAACCCCAATTCTATGTCTCAAGACGCAATTCAGTCCTTTTTTAACCTCACCCCAGACGGCGTGCTAGACGCTATAGAGTCAGTTGGAATTCAACCTCAAGCAGCACTATTAGCCCTTAATAGCTACGAAAACCGTGTTTATCAATTTCGAGATTACGACGAGCAGAAGTATGTGGTCAAATTCTATCGTCCGAACCGATGGACTGATGAACAAATACTAGAAGAACATGAATTTAGTATCGAGCTAGCCAGCAGTGAAGTACCCGTTGTCGCACCATTAAACTTTGA
This sequence comes from Kangiellaceae bacterium, assembly GCA_965230505.1. Taxonomy (GTDB): domain Bacteria; phylum Pseudomonadota; class Gammaproteobacteria; order Enterobacterales; family Kangiellaceae. Next base: position 689,798 of record OZ246006.1, read on the forward strand.
CCATAAAACCTTATTAAAATCGAATGGTTTCCGTTTCTCAATTTTCGAATGCCGTGGCGGTCGCACTCCTGAATTAGAAGACGAAAAAACCCTCGAGTGGATTGGCCGATTTATCGGCAGAATTCATTTGATCGGTGAAAGTAAGCCTTTCAAAAGCCGGCCGACAGTCAATGTCGAAAGCTATGCAATAGACAGCCAAAAATTCTTACTAGAAAATAAGTTCATTCCTGCTCACATTCTTGAGGCCTATACCGCTCTAACAGACCAACTCATCGAGATCTGCCAGCAACGCTTTCAACAGCTTGGAGAGTATCAATCATTGAGGCTGCATGGAGACTGCCACCCAAGCAATGTATTATGGACTGATGATGGGCCACATTTTGTTGACTTTGACGACTCCAGAAATGGCCCAGCAATTCAAGACTTATGGATGCTAATTTCCGACGCTTCAGATAAAAACCTTTGGAACAAGCTACTACAAGGCTATGAAGATTTCTTTGAATTCGATGATCGTCAATTTAAAATCATGGAGCCACTAAGAACCATTCGTATGATCCACTATAGCGGCTGGCTAGCTCAACGTTGGGATGATCCTAGCTTTAAGCATAATTTCCCATGGTTTAATAGCACTCGTTACTGGGAAGACAATTTATTGTCCCTTAAAGAACAACTCGCCACCATCCAACACAGCACCTACTGATTAAACATTCCGTTCAGTTTTTATTCAGTTTACTTCTTAGATAATAGCTTCCAAGGTGATTAAATTCTTGGGAGTAGAAAATTGTCAAATCAAAAAGAAAAAACTAAGCATTTAATCTTAGCAGCGCTATTTCTATTAAGTTACATTGGCGCGCAGAATATTGGCTATTAAAAAGTATTAGCTTGTAAAAAAGTACCGGTGCGTAGACAGATATAGGCTTGAACAGCGCCATAATTTATAAACCACAATTAAACCAAACAATGCTCTTCCCTGCCGGCTGGTGTCCCATTTTACCAGTCGGTTTTTTTTAGGCTAAATCCAGCCTATCAAACAAATAACTTAGCTAAACGCCTAGTCAAAATTTTTGTTACAATAGCTCATCCTTAACCTTTTACACTCCAAGTTCAAATGTCGAATCTATTATTCAAGTTAAATGGTGTACCTGAAGATGAAGCAGAGGACATTAGAGATATTCTAGAATCAGCAGAAATTGAATGGTATGAAACTGATTCTGGGCGCTGGGGCTTGGGCTATGCCGCTATGTGGACTCGTGAAAAGGAAAAGGTTGAGCAAGCAAGACAATTAATTAAAGAGTACCAAGTTGAAAGATACCAGAATGCAAAATCCGAACTAGAGTCTCTGGAACAGACCGGTGAAAAAATTAGCCGTTTAGAATTTTTTATGCAATCACCAATCAAATTCGCGATGTTATTAATTTTCGCAGGGTTGCTAGGTTACTTTACCGTCGTCCCATTTTTTGGTTAACCAACTAGCTTTGAATTAAAACCGTACGAGTAAATGACTATGCAAACGGATCCTGACAAACTGATCAAATCCCATCAAAAACTAAATCATTCCGAAATGAAAAAAGTGGTTTCTCATACTCAAAGAGAAAAAGATGATTGGTTTATCAATTCAATTATGGTTGAAGGTTGCGATGTTCCGTTTAAATACAAACGAAAGACCAAATACAAGCAGCTAAACAAAGGTCAACGAGTGAATCTAACTTACTACCCTGAAACGGAAGTCGTTGCAGGGTTGGAGTTTGAGACAATGAAAGTTGTGAGGATTAAACTCTCGTGAACCACTTTTAACCCAACTAGTCGTTTTTCAGTTTGCTAACTAATTGAGTTAAAATATTTTTATTGGTTTTAACTAAGCAGAAATCTTAGTCACTTTCTCATCTTCAGTCACTTCTTCTTCCGAACCATTATCTTCCAGTAAGATCTCTGGACGAGCTTTAAGTGCTTTTGCTAATACTTCCTTGTTTTCTGCGACCAACATACCAATGCTTTCAATTTGCTCTTCAGAAAGCCCTTCAATTGATTTCTCCATCCACAAACTAACATTTTCAGCTAGCTCCAACATTTTGTCATAGTTGTCTGCGGATTTTTTATCGGTAAAGGTTTTATTAGAGTCGCGATCTGACATATATAAAGTCACCACTGCCATAGGAATGCTCCCATTGATTAAAGTAATAGTTAGTGCTGCTTTGCTGATAGTTGGTATCAACAAGCGGCGAAGTAGGTTTCGCCAACAATACTACCTATATGAGTAGTGTTTAGCAAGCGATAGATTTGGAATTGTCGCTAACTTTGCCGAAGGTAGCTGGTCAGCCTGAAGACTGACCGACAAAATAGACTTTTCTCCTACCCCTAACTCACATAGCTTGGAGAGTGGTTTAAAGTATATTTATTGTACTGACAACTCGAAACTCGAAACTCGCAACTCATTCTATACAAATAAAAAAGCGCCGGTATTGCTACCAACGCTTTTTAAAATCTAGATCTTGAGTTTTTGGTTTATATAAAACTAACCTACGATTTCTAATAACTCAATGTCAAAAACTAAAGTCTCACATGGACCAATTGCTCCACCTGCACCTTGCTCGCCGTAAGCTAGCGCGTATGGGATGGTCAGCTTCCACTTAGAACCCACAGGCATTAGTTGAAGAGCTTCTGTCCAACCAGCGATAACGCCATTGACAGGGAATTCTGCTGGTTGACCGCGATCGTATGAGCTGTCAAAAACAGTTCCGTCGATTAATGTGCCGTGGTAGTGAGTTTTTACTGTTGAACTCGCTGTTGGCACGTCACCAGAACCTTCCGTGATCACTTCATACTGTAAACCAGACTCAGTAACAGTAACACCATCTTTAGCAGCGTTTTGTTTAAGGTGGTTTTCACCTGCTTCGATAGCGCCTTTTGATTTCTCCGCCGCTTGCTCTTGCATCTTTTTAGTGATGTGATCGAATGCAGCTTGTAAGTCCTCTCTGGCAACCGCAGGCTCAACGTGCATAAATGCGTCTTTGATACCTTGTGCTACTGCTTCAATTTCTAATCCGTCAAATGACTGGCCTAGTAATTGGTGGCCCATATTCATTCCGATCCCGTAACTTGCTTTTTGCTCAAAAGAGTCATAATTGCTCATGCATTCACCTTAATTTTAAAATTTTCATACTTTGATTCGGGGGCGAGTATACCGAGATTAATAGGCTATGCAATCATTTCCTGAGCTTTCATCCACGTATAGCAGTCTTTGAGCATCGTTGAGAGTGGAATATCAATACGATAATCGAGCTCTTTTTGGGCTTTTTCACTACTAACATGCAGCACTTCACTGACTATAAGCACTTTTTCCGGCGTCATATTGGGTTCGTTGCCGGTAAATCTTGCAAAGAAGACCGAGACTTGCCCTACGATTTTAAGCAACCAATGTGGAGTAGCCTTGGCTGGCACCTTCTTATTCAGTAATTCGCCAATTTCAGTAACCAACTCAACAAATGAGGCGTCAGCCCCAGACAATATATAGTTTTCGCCTTTCTTGCCTTTTTTAGCTGCGGTCCAGTGGGCTTTGGCAACTTCTTTAATGTGGCAAAAACTGCCATGCCCTGGAGGCACTCCAGGTAAACTATCTTTTGCCACCATAGTGAGCATTTGCGACCAATTGTGCGAATCCCATGGACCAACTAAATGACAGGGATTGAGAATTACCGCATCTAAATCGCCGTCGGCAACTGCAGCCTTGACTAACTTCTCCGAAGCCAACTTAGTTCGATAATAGTTAGCAAAACATTGATCGCCGATTTGCTCAGTTTGTTCAGTGATCACTTGCTCATGATGAATACCATAAGCCGCAATACTCGAAGTGTGGATCAATCGTTTGGCATGCTTAGATTTCGCTAACGCAATAATATTGGCAGTACCATTGAGATTAATTTCGGTTTGTTTGGAGTTATTACGCGACCACATATTGGTATCTGCGGCCATATGGAAAATAAAATCGACATTTTCTGGACAGGCATTTTCCAATGACGTTTTATTGAGAACATCACCTTCAAACCAGTTAATCGGCATTTCTTCAAAGGCTTTTAAATTGGATGTCGGACGCTTTATAGCAAAAATTTCTATGCCCTTATCAACTAAAAGGTGGACCAGATTAGTTCCTAAAAACCCTGTCGCGCCGGTGATAAAGACTTTCATTTGAGTTCCTATGAATGGTTAAATCTATTTTAGAATTATTTATTTTGCTAAAATTAAGCAGCTTGTTTGAGGAGTATCATCGCATTTAGTCAAGGCTTCGACAAGCCCAGCAGGCTTGGATATATTAGGAGGCTTAGCTGTTTTGGGCATTTGTGTTTATTATTGAGCTGGTTCTTTACTCACGGCGATTTGTCAGCCTGAAGACTGACCTACAAAGTGGCGCTTATTCCCTCTCCCGAAGAGAGAAGGGATCAAAAAACTATACAAGATTTTTTCTTTCTCTGTGTTCTCCGTGGTGAATATGTTTGTCTTTTAGTTTTTTTCTTTGGCCGCATTACGCGCCTCAAAAGCCGCCATTTGTTCCGGTGTCGCTTTGCTTTGGTGATTAGCTTTCCATTCGGAATAAGGCATGCCATAAACCAGTTCCCTGGCGGCTTCATAATCGATTGATTCACCTTGTTCTTCAGCCGCAGCAACATACCATTTGGACAAGCAGTTTCTGCAAAAATCTGCGAGTATCATCAAGTCAATATTTTGCACTTCTTTGTGATCGTCAAAGTGTTTTAACAGTCGTCTAAACACAGCAGCTTCTATGGCATTTTGTTTTTCGATATTCATGCTTGTAATTTCCATTTTTAATAGTTAGTCGAGTAAGCCTATTGAACCTCAATCGATTTGGCAATTTTTAACTTGCGGCCAATCCATAAAAAAACGCTTTTAAGCCATCCTGGTAAATCCTCTATCAAGGAAATTGTTGCAGGTAAAAATAGGGTCGTCAGTAAGGTAGAAAGCAATAGCCCACCAATAATGACATAGGCCATCGAGTAATAATAGATCCCACCTAGAGATGGTTTTTGAATGATTATAGGGACCAAACCAACTAAAGTTGTTAGTGCAGTCATTAAAATCGGACGTAAACGATCTTTACCACCTTGAATCATCGCTTTGTGTCTCGGCCAGCCCTCTCGTCGATAAAGGTTAATATGTTCAACCATAACAATACCGTTATTAACGACTATGCCTAATAAGAGCAGGATTGCAACCGAAGCCGGTTGATCGAAGTCTACTCCCGCTAAATATAATGTCCATAGCGCACCCGGTAATGCAAAAAACAGCGAAATCATTAGTGCGAATGCTTGCCGCATAGATTCGAATAAGCTGGCCATTACACCGAATATCAGCCCCAAAGCTAAGTAAAGGTTGAGCATAAACTCATCTTGACTTTGTTCCGCACCACGCCAACGATTATTAAATTGCCATTTGTAGCCTTCCGGTAAATCCATTTGCTTGAGGGTCTCAATCATTTGCTGGGTATAGTCTTTTCTTTGGCCGGAATCAAACCTGGCACCAACTGATATACTCGAAATTTTATTTTGCCGGTTGATACGGCTTGGTCCCTTTTGAGTCGAAAAAGAGGACACACTATCCAAGGTTATCGCTGAACCGTCTTCTTTCACCATTTCTAAATTTCTAAGATCGGAAACACTGGTATTTTGAGTATCTCCCAAGGTCAAATTCATTTCCACTTCACCGTCTGGACTTTTATACCGCGGAAGTCGGCGACCTCTAAACGTCGTTTCAACTAAGCTCGGAGGTTCGCCACTTGCAATTCCGTAGGTCGACATCCTATCTCTATCTAGCTGCGCTTGTAGCTCAAGTTGTCCTCCTTCAGCGGTCGAATAAAAATCGAAAAGGCCAGGGATTTTTTCAATTCGAAGTAGCGCTTGCTCGCCAAGCTCTCCTAGTGTTTCTGAGTCTGGACCTTGCAATTGCATTGAAACCCGTTTTCCACTATTTCTGCGCCAAAATGGGCCGTTATCTTGCACTTGAATTTTTACCCCAGCAATGACAGGTAACAATGGCCGTAGTTCTTTTCTAACTTTATTCATCGCTTCTTCGTTTTGAAAACCTTGTTTCATATATAGCCTGACGATAGAGCGGTTTTCACTCCACCAACTATAAATCGAATCAACATTAAAGCGTTCTTTATAAGGTACTAATGAGTTTTCAATTTCACTGATTAATTGCTCTTTCTTTTCCAACGAAGCCGCCTCACTAAAGTCAACTCTTAAGCCAATAAACATTTCAGTTGGCGCAGCATCAAAATTAAAGTTCATCTTACTTACTGGGAATAGAGTCGAAAGAAAAATAGTGAGTCCAACTACAACAGAAATCCAACGATGCTGTAGAGTAAATTGTAGCGTTTTATGGTAATGAGCTTGCAACCAATCCATGACCGGAGTCGCCACCTCATTCTTCGGTTTTTTTAGCAGTTTTCTTGCCGCTAGTGGAATCAATGTCTGACTGACTAGCAAAGAAGCGAGCAGAGTTATAACAATGGTTAAACCAAGTTCTTGCAAAATAATATTCATATTAGTAGGCTTTGTGAATATCATTGGCAAGAATACAATGATTGATGTCAACGTTGCGGTTATTACCGCCACCGAAACCTCCTTTGACCCAAGAATAGCCGCTACTCTGCCACCATAGCCTTTCTTTTGATAGCGATCGATATTTTCCATAATGACCACCGCATTATCGACCAACATCCCTAGACCAACAATCAAACCTAACAGTGAAATCGTATTAAGGGATTTACCCTGTAACCAGATAACGCCACAGGTAACAATTAGCGAGAATGGTATACAAGAAACCGCGACTAAGGTGGTCGTTACTTTTCGGAGGAAAACAAACAAGACTATGGTAGCGAGTATCGCCCCAAAAAATCCAGTTTGTTGCAGGTCACCTAAGGTATTTTTTATTTCTTTTCCTTGATCTTGCCAAACTAAAAAATTAATTCCGTCGAGTTCAGGATCATCTTGCATGGCTTCAATTCGTTGATGAACCGCTTCGGTAATTTCAATGGTATTAGCTGTCGATTCTTTGGCGACATTCAGCCCAATTGCAAAATCACCATCTAAATGTCGACCATATTCAAGTGGCGGTTCGACGTAAGTAATTTCTGCTATATCTTGAAGTTTAAGATTACTATTAATAATGGGTAATTGTTTGATTTCATCAAGCGATGTTAATGCGCCAAGCGCTCTCAGAGAAATTTTTGTTTGGCTAGATCGCAATACACCTAAGGCACTATTTTTATTATTTAAGGCGATGCTACGCTGAACATCTCTTGGATCGATTCGGTGTTTTTTGATTCGCTCTAAATCTAAATTTATCCTGACTTCTCGCGGATTAACTCCATCTAGAGTTACCACAGCTACACCTGCAATTCTTTCTAAGGGTCTGACTATTTTTCGCTCGAGCAATTCATAACTCTTGCTAAGGTCACGTCCAGAGGCGATTCGAGCTTCTAATATAGTTTCCCCCGACTCTCGTGGATTCCAATTACCGGAAATAATAATACGATCAACATCTTCTGGAAGTTCGTCACGAGTGCGATCAATACGTTCTCGAATTTCCGCGCGAACCAAATCCATATTAGTATCAAAATCAAAATTTAGATTAACTCTCGCCCCACGGCTATCGCTATTAGACCACATATGCTCGAGCCCATTCATAGACGCTAATGACTCTTCAAGCGGCTTGACGATCATTCTTTCTATCGCCTTGGGCGAGGCATTTTGATAATTAACAACCACGAATAAGCGCTTTTGCTCGGCTTCTGGCATAAACGCCAACTCCAGCCGTGTCAGCGCGATTAGGCCGAGTACCAATAAACTAATTAACGCCATCAATGTGGCAATGGGTCGCTTTACTGCTAGTTCAGGGAGTGTCATTTGTATTCTCCAACATAAAACAAGTGAAGCTGAAATTAATCGAGTACTTGATGATGGCTTTCATTTTCTTCGGCTTGTTCCACTCGACGATTCAACTCTTCAAGTTCTTCATCTGTGGTCACATGTGAAGGTATGATTAAATACGTCGCTGGGATGATGAGTAAAGTTAATCCGGTCGCTACAACCAAGCCAAAAGAAACCACTACCGCTAAAGGAGCCCTCAACTCAGCTCCCTCGCCGAATCCAATTGCCATAGGTAATAGACCAAGGACCGTCGTAAAAGTTGTCATCAAAATCGGTCGCAATCTCGATTTACCGGCTTCTACAATCGCTTCTAACTTTGCTAGCCCCGCTCGTCGCGCTTGATTGATTGCGTCGACCAGAACAATCGCATTGTTAACGACAACGCCGACCAAGAAAACAACACCAATCATTGAGATAACACTAATGCCATAGCCGCTAACTAACAAGCCCAAAATAACCCCAACTAGCGCCAATGGAATGGTAAATAGAATCACAAACGGATGCCCTAAATGTTCAAAAGTTGCCGCCATCACTAAGTAAACTAAAAATATGGCCAACCCTATCGCAAAGTACATACTATTAAATGATTGTTGCATTTCTTTATTCTGTCCACCAAACTCAAAATTTAACCCGGCAGGTGGTGGATTTTGTTGAATTAGTTGTCGAATATCTTTAGTCACATCACTAAGACTTCTGCCTTTCAAATTTCCGGCAATAATCGCTACGCGAGACTGCTGAATTCGATCTATTGCCGCTGGTCCTTGTAGCGCAGCTATCTTTGCTACAGCTTTTAGCGTTACCGGGCGTCCTTCAACCTCACCGATCACAATATTTTCCATATCATTAACACTGTCTCTATCGACTTCTCTATTTCTTAAACGAATATCGATTTGCCGATCAGGCTGTTGAAATCTAGAAACGATGGATCCATTAACTCGCTGATTTAAAGTTTGCGAAACGCTCTCTATCGTAAAGCCAAGTCTTGCTAATTGATCCCTATCAAACTGTACCACTAATTCGGGGTTTCCAGTTTCAAGCGATGCGCGCACGTCGATCAGCCCTTCCACTTTACTAATTTTAGGCAGGAGATCCAGCGTGTATGCTTTCATTATTTCTAAGTCTTCACCAAAAAACAGCAGCTCCATTGGGGTTTTCAAACTAAAAAATGAAGGCCTACCAAACTGAGCATCAGCTTGAGGTAACTCACTATAAGTCGATCTTAAATCTTCTATAACGCGCTGTTCCATTTCCGCATCGGCTCGATCTTTAATTACAATACTGATCTGCGCTAAATTTTCATCTTTGGTTTTCAGCGATAAACCACCACTGACGTTTCGGCTTCCTACGGATACATAAACAGAACCCACTTCGGGGTTTGCCAATGCGATATCTTCCATCTGTTGCATCACCTTATTAGTCGTTGGTAATGCAGTTCCTTCGGGCAAACTGACATCAAAATAAAACTCCCCTTCACTCAACTGTGGGATCAATTCAGTTGGAAGTCTTGAAACTAAAGTTAGTGACAAAAAGAAAATAGCGAACGCACTCGTCACCGTGGACCATTTGTATTTCAGCACAAAGCGTAAAATCTTTTCATAACTTTCTGAAAAACGACCGAGTGAATTAAAATCGACTTGAGGTTTGCTCTCCCCTTTTACTTTGACTCTACTTTTACCCAGTGAAGCAAGCATCGGAATTAGCGTAAACGATACGATTAGCGACATAATTAAACTAAAAGTCACCGTTAAAGCTTGGTCTCGAAATAGTTGTCCGGCAATACCCTCAACAAAAACAATCGGAATAAATACTGCGATAGTGGTTAAAACCGATGCAGTGACCGCGCCGCCGACTTCTGAGGTACCTTCAATCGCTGCTTGAAAAACACTTAAGCCTTTTTCTCGTTGTCGATGGATCGATTCAAGCACAACAATAGCCGAATCTACTAACATTCCCACACCGAGAGTCAGTCCACCTAATGACATAATATTAAGTGAAACATCAAAGCGATACATAAAAATAAATGACGCGACGACAGAAAGCGGAATAGCGGTAGTAATAATGGCGGTGAGTCTAAAATCTCGCAGGAATAACCACAGCACACAGATAGCTAATAATCCACCAAATAATAAAGACTGTTTAACTTCGTTGATGGATTGTTCGATAAATCGAGACTGGTCAAATTGAACCGCAACTTTCACACCTTTTGGTAGTTTTCGTTGTAGTGCTGCAATTTTTGCCTTGATTGAGTTGGCCACTTCTACGGTGTTGGCATCACCTTCTTTGTATAGCGAAACTAAGATCCCTTCTTGCCCACCAAACCGAGCGATTTCTTCTTTGTCTTTACTGGTCCAAATGACATCTGCCACATCACCGAGTCTAACAACTGGCCTGTCGGGCGGTGTGATCCTTAAATCTCGCATTTCCTGTAAGTCGTCGTATTCATTCAGGGTTCTGACTAATAATTGAGTTTGCTGATTTTTAAGTGAGCCACCAGGCCTATTTATGTTGGAGTTACTTAATAACTGACTGAGCTCATCTGGCTGTAAACCCATCGCCGCTAACTTACCTTGATGAATATTAATGTGGATTTCTTCTTCTTCACCACCTTGAATTTTGGCAGAAGCAACGCCTTCGATTCGCTCTAGCGTTTCTTTAACTTCTTTGTCGCCAAGTAATCGCAAACGAGTTAATGGGTAGTCACCACTTAAACTCATTTTCATAATCGGATCGAGCGCGGGGTCATAGCGCAGCACAATCGGTGTGTCGGCATCCAGCGGAAGTTCTAGACGATCAAGCTTTTCTCGAATGTCCATCGCCAACGTAGTCATATCGGCTTCCCAACCGAACTCTAGAGTTACTTCAGAAACACCGGAACGAGACACCGAATGAATTTGTTTTAGTCCCTTAAGAACGCCAACCACTTCTTCAACAGGTCGTGTAATTAATTGTTCCACTTCTGCCGGAGCGGCATTAGCAAATTCCGTTTGTACAGTGAGTGATGGATAACTAAGGGATGGCAGTAAATTAATCGGCAGACGAGTAAAACCGACAATACCGAAAGCGACTAGCGCAATCGATATCATTAAAATCGTGACTTTGCGTTTTACCGAAAACTCGACGGCTTGTCGAATCATGATTCAGCTCGCTTTTTCTTATTGGCTTTTCTATTCTTAGGACCGGCCGCTTTTGATTCTGATTTTTCTGAAGTGGTTGCAATTCCATTTTCTGCTAGCACTTGAACTTTCACATCGTCATTAAGATTTCTCTGACCTTTCGTGACTACCCAATCATTTGCTTCGACTCCCGAGATAAGTTCGGTTTTGTCAGACATGATAAATCCAAGCTCCACTGAGCGACGCTTGGATACACCATCTTTAACCACGTACACATAATGCTGACCACGCTCTTCTATCACCGCAACACTAGAAATAAGTAGCGCATTCTCCCGTTTATCTGTAACCATGCTAATTTCCGCAAAGTCCCCCGGTCTAACGGTGGCTGGATAATTATCTAAACGTAAGGTTATTTTAATGGTTCCTGTATTCGGGTCGACAATAGGACTCACTAACGAGACTGTCGCTTGAAGCGGTTGTTCAACTGTATCAACTTTTAATTCAACGGGTTGCCCTTCCGCAACCATACCAAGCCGATTAGCTGGAATATGCAGTCTTATCAACAACGGATTTATTGCCATCATTCGGTATAACAACTCTCCCTGACCGACGTAGGCACCAAGATCCACTTCACGCCACACCACTCTACCATCGAAAGGAGCGGCAACCCGAGTATAGGACAGCGCTAATTCTGCCAAGCGTTTTTCAGTATCCGCCACTTGATAAGCATTGTCCGCAGCTTCGTATTCTGTTGGCGAAACCACCCCTGCTTTTTTCATTTTGTTGAGGCGCTTATATTCACGTTCAGCACTGGCTAGCTTTTGTTCTGCCTGTTTCAATCTAAGCTGCTGATCATCATCATCTAATATCAACAACACATCACCCGCTTTAACGTCATCTCCCTCTTCACGCAAAATTTGCTTTACAACGCCTGATGCTCGTGAATTTATATTGGCGTCACTGCTCGGTTCGATAGTTGCGGTGGTCACGTAATAGGATGCGGACAGGCCGACCTCTGGATTACTAACTTCTACGGGAATTGTTTTAGCAGAACGAGCACCTGCTCCTTTACCTGCTCCCGGCCACTTGCCGCCTTTGTTGGCGGAATCATCACCGCAGGAAGTCAAGACCAGTAGGCATGCAAAAATGTAAAGGGCTCTTTTACTCATTCGAGAAGTGTATTTTTTCATATTTTAATAATTATCTTAGAAGTCCAAGGTTGCTGGGGCTAATAATACGCTATTTATTTCCCAAATTGAGATGTTGTACGGTTTTGGGTGGTAAATATTGAGTAAAGCAAATGTAAGAAAATGTGACTATTTCAACAATTTATAAAATCACGTTCAAATAATTCACTATTGATGAAACAATACTATTTCTTTGCGACTGGAAGCGACTGAAGTCATTAATAGTTGCCGACTATTAAAATCAACATCGTCAACATGCTTAAGCACTTGGTTAACTCGAAACATTTGGGTTAATTTCAGCTCACTGAGATTATAGTCAAACAATCTATTATCTCTTGCTGTTAACAACAAATGGTTATTTCGGTATAGAAACTTCGAAGATAAATTAAGATTCTCCGTTCCTGGGAGCGTCTGTCGTTGAGAATTGGACCATTTAGCAACCTTTTGATGCGGAGTACTTAAGAAAAGCTCTCCCTCCGAGCTTAGTTGGGCCCAGTGAACCTCTCCTTGAAAATAGACTTTTCGTTGCATAGTTTCTAGATTTAATAGAATAACCTTTTCTTGATCGTTTTCAATAATTTCCAACAGAACTTGGTTTTCCGAGGGTGCTTGATAAATATCCAATACATTGAAACCGGTACTGACATCGGTAATTTGCCCATCGAGATTAATTAGCTTTAATTGACCGTTTACTAACGCGACAATAAGATGACCGTCGAAAGACCAGACAAAGGAATAAATCTGAGGGTTTCCTTCTAAATAAGTCAACTGCCTTGGCTCGCTGTCAAACTTAGAGAGCCAAATTTGCTGACTCCCATTGCGCTCAGAAATAAACGCGATTTGTTGTCGATTTGGGGCGAATTTTGCTTCACGCTCAGTCAGAATAGAACGATGTAAAACCCGATTTTGGTAACTTGCCTGAAGTTCGATATTTTCTTCCCAACTAACCAGCTGGATATCTTTATCAAAAATTCCCATAGAAGCGATTAAACTCTCTCCATCAGGATGATAGAAAGGGTCAGCAATCGTTTGCATCGTGGGCACCGAATGCTGAATAAAATTACCCGCTAAATCAATTTCGAAAAAAGAATTTCCCTTTGAGGTTATCAACTTTGCTTTGCTAGGGTGCCAATTGGCATTCCAATTGACGATAGCGCGATAACCTGCCGGCGGATTGAGCGTCACTTGTTCTATCTCTTTGCTGCGCGGATCAATTAAAGCAAGACTGGCTTGCAATTCGGCACTATGTTGAGTAACAGCAAGACGGTTGAGGACCGGTGAGTAAGAAAGCGAATCAAATAGCATTCGCTCACTGGAATAAAGCGTGTCTAAAGCTTGATCAGAGAGGTTCAAACTTAGAACCCGTTGCAAAGGTGCTGCGCTTTTTTCAAAAAATGCTATTTGTTGGTTAGTTATCCAAACAGCTGCACTAAAATCTTTATTATCACAAGCCATTGCAACCAGCGGTTCTTGCGGTTCACTTTTAGCTAAGGCAAAGTTTAGTATGCGAATGTCTTTACACCCTTGATATTCAGAGGACAAACTACAATTTGTCACATTAGAAAATGCTAAATGTTGGCCATTGGGCGACCAAGAAGGTGTTCCGTATATTCCGGTGGTCTTAGTGAGCAAATACTCATTATTAGTTTGCAGGTCTTTGGCCCAAATCTCATTTTCACATAAACCGACATAGCGTTGAAAAGCAATGTAGCGACCATCGGGTGAAAATGTTGGAGCGTATTCTTTTTTATCGGTACTTGTTAATGCTGTTAATTTAGTTATTGGCAGGCTTGAATTCTGCGCAGTATCAGTATTCCATAAGTAGTTTGAAGCCACAAAGACTAAGACAGCGAATACTGTGTAAACCACAAAATGTTTAAGTGTCGGTGGACTATCCTTGCGACTGTTAACTTTATCTATTTCCGCTTGCCGACTTATTGGGGGTTGTTGATTCGAATGGCTTAACTCTTTGGTCATCGAGCCCTTTGGGAAATTAACATCCGCTAGTAGGCTATATCCAACTTTAGGGTGAGTTTTAATCACTTGTTGAAGTTTTGCCGAATCGCCCAGCGCTTTGCGTAGTTGTGTGATACATCTTTGTAAGGTATTAGGAGCCACGCTGACGTCTTTCCATACACTATCGAGCAATTGTTGATGGGTGACGACCTCACCTTGTTTCTCTGCAAGGATCAATAGTACTTGTAAAACTCGGGGTTCCATCGAAACAATTGCTTCTCTATCGACAATTTGAGAGCGCCCCATATCAACCCTAAATTGACCTACAAAAAACTCTTTCATGTAAATTATTCTTACGTCCTTCATTCAATCGGCAGGCTAATTATACCTCGAATGAATCATGAATCCATGGCTTCAATTGTAAGCAAAGGCAGCCAAATCACGGCATCAGCTTTTCATCAGCTTTTTATCAGTGATAGCTCATTCAATCAGCAAAGACTTGTTTGAAAATGGAGTTCGTATACACCAAACCTAGGATACATAGATGATTAACCAGTTTAGAATAGTTAGCATAATACTTCTGTTAGTATTATCAGGTTTATTTTTTACTCAAGTAAAAGCAGCCGCAAAACAGCAAAAAAAGCCAGAGATAACCTTTACCAAAATAAATGATTCATTTTGGGTGCTTCATGGAGGAAATGGTCTTGGTGCGAATGTTGGTATGAGCGTCGGGAACGACGGTATACTATTGATTGATGCGATGAACATTAACTCGGGTCAGTTGCTACTTCAAGCAATACGATCTATCTCCGACAAGCCTATTAAGTTTGTCATCAATACTCATCAACACAGGGATCATCGCGGTGGTAACGAGGCTTTAGTAGAAGCCGGCGCAACCATAATCTACCCGAACTACCTGAAATACCTTTTCGGCCCCTCCACCCAATACGACGGTGCTCAACGAGAACTCCAATTCAAAGACCAAATGACGCTTAAGTTTAATGATGAAATCTTCGAGCTATTCCATATTAAATCTCACACATGGAATGATGTCATCGTTAAGGCTCGCAATAACAACGTGCTATTTACCGGTGATAACCATGCGACCAGCTGGGGCCCAAACATTGGAGTGAGAGGGTTAAGGAGTATCAAAGATGTATTTAGCCTGTCTCTCGCTTTATCAAATGACCACACCGTGGTCGTACCCGGCCATACCAAACTTGCCGATAGAAATCACCTCATTGAATATAAAAAACGAGTTTACCAATGGTTTGACTACATACTCTCTGAATCAAAGAAAGGAAAAAGTATCGAGCAAATAGCAAAATCTCAGACCGTCAACGACTTAATAGTATGGTTTCATGGTGACAAATATCCTGGATGGCTAAAACCGGAGCGATTATTGGCGAGAGTTGAATATACCTTGCTGGCTGATGAAAGTGGTGCCTTAAATTTAACCGAACAACAATTACTCAAGTACGTAGGTATTTATCAGTTAGCTGATGGTAATTTTGTTGAGGTATTCAACCAGGGTGGTGAGTTGTACGCGTTTAAGAAAGACACCTTCTTTGTATTTCTAATGGCTCGTTCTAAGACTCATTTCGATTTCAATGGCTGGAATGAACAGGAGCGAATTGACTTTCAGTTTGACGGCTCTAACCATGTTAAGGCATTAACATTTACTGTTAATGGAAAATCAGAGTTTACCGCAACAAAAATTCGCTAGCCGTTGGAGTTAAGCAAATGCAATTTAAGTACTCAACGATAAACTTTCTAAAAATACTCGTTATAACTATCAGTTGTATTTCGTACAACACAGTCGCATCTGAGATCGAAAAGCGTGAGCTTAAAATGGGATCAGTAGAGAAACTAAAATCAAAAATATTCGATCACCAGCGCTCCTTATTGGTCCGATTACCTGATAACTATGACCAATCGAACAAAAGCTATCCTGTGTTGTATCTATTGAATGCAAATAGTTTTTACAGCGGTAATATCTACCAAGAAGCAGTGACCTTAGTCTCTCGACTAGAAAAAATAAATGATATTCCAGAGCTGATCATCGTGGGCATACAAAGTGAGCAGTGGTACAAAGATGTGATTACTGATTCGATAATATTCGAAAACTATCTCAATCAAGAGGTCGTTAATCATATTGAAAGTCGATATCGAACATTACCTCAACGAATTTTGGTGGGACACTCATACGCTGGCGCTTTCGTCAGCGGAGCGGTGTCTGTTAAGGCAGTAGATTTCGACTTATTGTTATCCTTATCCCCGGTTTATCCGAGCATGGCTTATATCGACGGGATCAGAAATCAATACAGCAACCTAAAGCAACAATCAGTGAAACTTATGATTATTGATGGCGATGAGAACCCGATGGACAAGCTTTTTCTTCAGCAGGCAGCGAATAACCTACCTTCGGATTTAATTGATTTTAAATATCTCTCTAAGCAGCTAGATGGTCATATGTCAGTTCTTACGATAGGGCTTAGTCATGGTCTAAGGGAACAATTCAGTGACTTTAGATTGCCTAGTAGAGAAATGGTTGCGAGCAAGCCATTTAATATCCAAGAACTGAAAAGCTACTTTAGACACAAAGATCATAAATACAAGACTAAAACCGATGAAAAAATGCTGAAAAGCTTAGCCATAAGCATGGCCCATCGCTACACTAGTATGGGAAAACTTGAGCTAGCTATGCCTTTTTGGCACTACGGTGAGTCCAAATTCAAAGAGTATTTTATGGGCGGTTATGCTGAGCGATTTATCGCTTTAGAGCAACCCAAACTTGCGCTACGAATTTGGCGTGAGATGGACAGCCTTTTTCCTAATTCTAAACATAATTACGCAAAACTAATCTCTCAGCAGCAAACGCTAGAAAAGTAAATATTCCTCTCAAACAGTACTCCTGCAAAAGAACTGCCTGCAAACCCTTTCGCGGACACCATCGCTATCGTTGGTGTCCGCAAGGCGATCAATAAATTTTATCTCTACTCTCACTCCTGAAGCACAAACGCTAACCTTAATACGAATCATTTTTATTTGCATTTGCGATAATATCTCTATATAGTTTCGCCAATCAATACTTTGAACTTATTTAAGGAATAAAAATGTATACCCACATTAGGCTCGCTTTATTGTCTGCCAGTTTAATTATTACCCCCAATATCGGTTTAGCTGACGAAGAAAATAAACCCGAAGAAGAGAACACTGTTTACGTGACAGGTAAAATGACACGTTATTCAGCGACTAAGTCCGACACGCCAATTGTTGAGACAGCTCGTTCTATTGCTATCGAAACTAATCAACAAATCATCGATAAAGGCGCTCTGACTTTAGATGACACCTATACATACACAGCAGGAGTCTTTGGGGAAACCTTTGGCTATGCCACTCGCGGAGATTGGGTTAGGGTTAGGGGATTAGACGTTCCTCAATATCAAGATAGTTTGCAATCTTTATTTGGTAACTATAATAATGCCCGACCAGATATTTATACTCTTGAGCAAGTCGAAATTCTTAAAGGTCCTGCATCAGTTTTGTATGGCAAAGGTTCACCGGGTGGTATCGTTAATGTGGTAAGCAAAACACCGCAAGAAACTCAGCAAACTGAGTTAGTGTTGCAACTAGGCAGCTTTGATCGAGGTCAAATTGCTATTGATTCTACAGGAAAACTTACAGACGATGGAAATTGGCTTTATCGAGTGATTGCGCTTAGCCGAACGAGCGATACTCAGGTTAATTATGTTGAAGATAATGCAACCGTAATTGCCCCTTCGATCACCTGGCGTCCCAGCCTTGAGACCGAGTTCACTTTACTGATCAACGATACCTCCATTGACAGCGACACTGCAGCGCAATTCTTGCCTATTTACGGAACTTTATTGCCAGCCCCCAATGCTCAGCGCGTGGACAACAGTGTTTATGCAGGTGATACTGACTTTAACCATTACGATACCGAAACAACCTCTTATACTCTATTGGCGGCACACAACCTGAGTCAAAACTGGGAGCTAGAAGCCACAGCTCGTTATACCGATGGAAGTGCCGATTACCAACAAGCATGGACTTCTTTTATTGGAGGTGATCGTTGGGTTTACAATTCGGATGGAAGTTTATATGAAGAGGGTTTAGTTCCTAGAAGCTTTTATCGCAGCGATGCAACTTCAGAGCAATCGGCATTCGATTTTAGACTGAGAGGCTATCTAGAAACCGGTTCAGTAAAACATGAAGTCTTAATAGGCACACAATATCAAGCGGTAGAAACTGGTAGCGCAGGCTACTACGCTTGGGCGGTTGGTTTTGATCCAGTGAGTCGTCAACCTGATGCTACGTTTGGCGATAATTTTTGGATTAATTTGTTCAATCCCACTTATGGCAACATACCTCCAGCCGCTCTAACGGACTCATTATATGCAGTTAACGCTGTCACTTCTATCGATGACATCGGCATCTACATCAGCGATAAAATTACCGTCGAAAATTGGCACATTATGTTGGGTGTTAGGTACGATGAAACCGAAACCAAAGTTGCTGCAACTCAACAAAAGGACGACGCGCTTAGCTCAAGTATTGGAGCGCTTTACGAATTTAGCAATGGTTTATCTCCCTATATTAGCTACGCGGAATCCTTTGAACCAGTAATAGGAGATAATGGAAATGGTGAACCGTTAAAGCCTCAACAAGGGGAACAAGTTGAGGTTGGAATTAAATACCAACCGCAAAGCTTCCCTGCCCTATTTACCTTGGCCTACTTCGATTTAGAACAATCTAACCTAACAGACCCAAGTGGCCTTCCTGGAAGCTTTGAACAACAAAGAGGGGTCGCTGAAATCTCTGGAGTTGAATTCGAAATGTTAGCCACGCTGGGTGATTTTGATTGGGAAATCAATTTATCGGAAATCGAAGCGACCAGTGCAGAAGGTTTTAGAATTGCTAGCTTACCAGAAACCCAAGCGTCAACTTGGCTCACCTATCGACCTGAATCCAACAATTTTAGAGCAGGATTTGGAGCGCGCTTTATGAGTGAAAGATTTGACGGCATCGATACTTTATCCACCCCTTCGGTCACCTTGTTCGACTTAATGCTGGGCTATCAGTTTAGCCAATTCGACCTAGCTATTAATGCTCGAAACTTAACCGATAAAAAGTATTTTGCAACCTGCCTTGCGAGGGGTGATTGTTTTCCTGGTGATCAACAAAATATAACGGCGAGAATTAGTTACCGTTTTTAAGGACTATTGCTAGTTGTTAAAAACAGCTAGCAAACTTTCTTATGGAGTTAATACTATGATTCATTCTCTCTACCCTGTGTTACTTTGCAGTACGGTTAATATTATTGCTTGCTACTTACTTTTTAAACGATGGCAACAACCCAAGCAACTTAAATCGAATTCCTTATTATTTTCAGGTTGGTTATTTCTTTTTATCGCTAGTTATCTGTGGAGTTATTTCTATGACTTTGAATTCGGTTTAACGTTTAACGCTCTAACCAGCGCGATTTCGGCTTGGATATTCATCTATTTCGCTCGAACCGCAATCAGCCATTCTCCCCGCCCAAAAAAAGTGGCTATAAGACAAGTCAATGGACTTAACTACTTTAGTTTCACTGAATGGGGAATGGGATTCATAACCACTCTTTCGGCGGGACCGCTTGCATTAATTTTCTCGCTAGTGGGTACGTTATTATTAACCCGTGGGTTACCTATCTCAGGTGATAACCAGCTAGTGTTGTCGGCATTTATTTTTCCAATTGTTTGGGGATTGATCGCGTTTTGGGTATGTAGCTCTCCTCGCCGATTAATGACATTCACTAGCCTATCCTTATCCAGCGCCTTGGCTATTACCGCTTTATGGTTTACTTATTAGGACAACCTCAATGAATCTTTCTCTATCTAGTTCCTTTGTTAAATCGTCACTAAATGGTCACTCTTTACTGGGTATAGTCTTAGGTGCGCTCATGTACTTGATCTGTTTAACGGGTACTTTAGTCGTGTTTTTTGAGGAGTTTGAACGTTGGGAGCAACCCAACATCGAAGAATTTAAGCAGTTTAATGCGGAGCAAATTGAGCGCTCTGTTTCGGAGTTTTTAAATAAAACCCGTCAGTCTCCTGAATCCCTGTACGTGGTTCTTCCAACCGAAGCCGTTCCGCGAGTTCATGTGAGTGGCGATCAAAAAGAATGGTTTGTTTCGCAACAGGGCGAGCTATTGGAACCGCCAAATGCGAGCTGGACTCATTTGCTAAAAGAGCTGCATATCAATCTACACCTTCCTCAAACTTTTGGAATCATTATTGTCGGTGCGCTAGGAGCAATGCTTTGTGGCTTGATAGTCTCCGGAATACTCGCTCACCCTCGTATTTTTAAAGATGCCTTTACTTTTCGGCGAGGTGGCAATTACCGTTTAGAACAAGCCGACCTGCACAATCGACTCAGTGTCTGGGGCACTCCTTTCTATTTTATGATAGCACTCACTGGAGCCTATATAGGTTTGGTTGGTTTACTAATTGCTTTAATTGCCCCGCTGGAATTTGAAGGTGATCGTGATGCAGTTGTGGACTATGTGTATGGAGCCGATCCAGTGGTCAAGCGAACTCCCACTCCAATAAACTACCAAGCTATCATCGATACACTAGCAACAACCAACCAACAAGCTAAACCAATTTATTGGGTAATACAAAACATCAACACACCGGCACAGTTTGTAGAAGTCGCGGCAACGTTGCCTAACCGATTAATTTATTCAGAAATGTATCGTTTTAACTCTGATGGAACATTAATTAATCATCAGGGTTTATCTGATGGTCCGGTAGGACGGCAAATGGCCTATTCCGTATATCGACTTCATTTTGGTCACTTTCATAGTGGTTGGGTTAAAATTTTTTATGGCCTGCTAGGGTTGGCTTTAACAGTTATTTCGGCAACAGGGATCAATATTTGGCTAACCAAGCGAAAATATAAAAGCCCACTTAATGATGCCTGGGTTGGATTTGTTTGGGGGGTACCCTTGGCGCTTATTATCGCTGCAATCGTCGCTATTTTAGGAACGGCGTCTTTTGCTGTTTTCTGGTTAACGCTAATTTCAGTCGTTGCTATTGGCGGGGTAACTCGAACGGCTTTGTTAAAAGTTAGTTTATTGGGGCTATCTGCGGTTTCATTAGTTGGCTTGTTAATTGTTTACCTATTTACTTTTGGCGAATTAACTATCAACTCTGGTTCTACGTTAGTCAACCTAGCCATTTTTGGTCTAGTCGTATTTTACAGTGGGCTATGTTGGCGATATTTTAAACGTATCAAGTAAGTTCGCTCTTATCGTTGAAGAGCGAACCTACTATTGCGTTCTTTATTTTTGGGTTGCGTTTTTAACGTATTTTTCTAACCATTCAGATTGCTCCCACAATAAATGCAGTAACGACTCACGTGCGCGATAACCATGTTGTTCGTGTGGTAGCATCACCAATCGGGCGGTTCCACCTAAACCTTTCATTGCAGCAAACATTCTCTCTGATTGCATTGGGAATGTTCCTGAATTTGGATCTTCCTTGCCATGGATCATCAACATTGGCTCATTAATTTTTTCAGCATGAAAAAAAGGTGACATATTGGCGTAAACCGGTTGACCTTCCCAGAAACTGCGTTCTTCACCTTGAAAACCAAATGGCGTTAGCGTTCTATTATAAGCGCCACTGCGCGCAATACCGGCTTTAAACAGGTCACTATGAGCGAGTAAGTTAGCTACCATAAAAGCACCATAAGAATGACCCGCAATGGCAATTCGGTCGGGATCGGCAATCCCGCGTTCAACAAGAACGTCCACGGCCGCTTGCGCGCTATCTACCAGTTGCTTTCTAAAGGTGTCGTTAGGCAAACTTCCGCCAGTTCCAATAATTGGCATTTTCGGATCATCAAAGACTGCAAATCCTTGAGCTAAATGTGGTAATGGCCCCCAATAACTGACTCTGACAAATTCATAAGGAGAGTCGGTCACTTGGCTCGCCACTTCCTTGTCTTTGTATTCAAGGGGATAAGCCCACATTAGAACAGGTAATGGCCCTTTACTTTTATCATATCCCGGTGGTAGATAAAGGGTGCCAGTTAAATCAACTCCATCTTTTCGCTTGTATTTAATCAACTCTTTTTTGACACCAACAAAAGCCGGTGAAGGATGTGGAAACTGAGTAAATTGACTTAAATTATTATTTTGAATATCTCTAATGAAAAAGTTAGGTTGCTCTGTTTGCGACTCTCTTAAAGTTAAAACTTTATTACCTTCTTTATCCAAAGTCAGCATAATTCTTTCATAGTATGGCGCTTCAGATTGCCACAACCGCTTTTTATCTTTACTCTGAAAATTAAACTCATCCATAAAAGGAATGTTGCCTTTTGGTGATGCTCCATTGCCCGTCAAAAGCACCTTGTTACCATCTCCAAACACTTTGATAACATCTACTCCAAATTGATTCTTTTGAGTCACAAAATCACCTGGATCGTTGTAGCGGTCATTGTAGGAACGTTGTTGAAATAAAGCTTTTTCAACCTCAGAGTTACTTGGAGAAAACTTCCAACTTCGCAGTTGCCGGTCACTAAACCGCCAATCAGAAATAATAGCAAAATCTTTATTACCCCATTCTATTCCTGCAAAACGGCGCTCGATTTTTTGTAGTAGTTCAGGCTGCTTTTTGAAAGGCGCTTGCCAAGTAAAAACGGCATCATGATATTCCACTTCTGTCTTCATATCACCGCCATCCTGTGCTTCGCTCCAATACAAGGTAGCAGCATGATCGCCCCGCCACGAAATGCCTCGTCGCCCTTCTCTTGCAGAATCAAACCCTTTAGGAATACTCTCACCCGAAGGTAAGTCTGCTACTTGCGTAATTAATTTACCAGTTGGTGACCAAACCTCTGTCAAAATGGGAAAACGATAATATGGAACTAAGTATGAAAATGGTTTTTTATATTGAGAAACTAGTAGATAATTTCCATCAGGTGATTGCAGAAATCGATTAAAAATTCCCGGTTTGCCCAATTTTTTTACCTTACCGTTTAAGGAAACTTCTGCAATTTGAGAAGTTGTTAAGAACTCAAATAATTCAGCGTCGTACGGTGTCTTTAATAAATTAGAATAAGTTCTAACCGCGGCTTTCTTACCACCAGAAACTTGGATGATTGGCTCGATTGTCGTCAATGATTGTTGAGGTTTTTGATCCGCAGAAGCGACGGTTAGACGAGTGTAAAACCCACTCGAGTCTCGCTTCCAATGATACTTACTTCCTCTTAAAGAGGCATTAATATACTTTTTTAATACCCGTTTGGCTTTTTGTTTTTTAAGGTTAAAATTCCATAGCGATAACCCTTTAGTATCCTCTAACACAAACGCAAGGTTTTTCGAATCAGGTGAAAAACTAACATTCATCACCTTGCCCTTTGGTAGTTTTTTGACTTCGATGACTTTGTCACCTTGTACCGAGCGAATTTCAATTTTGGTGTACCCCGTTGAGCGACTGGGTCCAAAAATGGCGGGATTAATCCTTAGTCCTGCCAACTTTTCTTCTGGTTGGGCGAGATCTTGAATGGATTGTGCTCCAGGCCGATGCAACAATGCCAACCAACGTTTATCAGGCGATATGGCTGCGCCCGGTCGACGCGGCGCATCAACTAAGTCGGCCATCATCTTAGGGGGTAATTTATATCCAGTTGCGGCCTGAATCACGTCTATGGGAATGGCTATCACCATCAACATCAGCAGTAATAAGGGTTTCATTCAAATACCTCTTAAAGTTAATAATTAGGATGTTGCTTTGCTTAACACGCTTAAAACCTTCTGCCTTGAATGGCTAAATCGATGTATCGACTCAAGTTTACTAAGCAAAACATACGGACTATAACATATGCCTATTTCACTACCACTGGTTGAAAACTCGATCATAACAATATGAGATTTTCAGCAAAAAGTGGACTGAGTTCACATTATTCACTGAATAGCACCGGCAAAAGCCGTTTTTCGCTTGATTTTGTCAGTTTAACAACAATATAGTAACGCGTAATTATTATACTAGTTTGACCAGACTGGGAAAGCCGAAAGGGAAGCAACTTAGTTATGGAAATTTTCTATATTTCAGTCGCACTGGTTTTTATAGCTTTAATTTATTTTAAACTGCCAGAAATTCAAAAACGCTTCGGTAACTATCAAGTAAGAAAAGCCAACGACTATTTTCTAAATTCAGAAGATTACTACATGATGAAAAATGTAGTCTTACTGACATTCGATGGACTACAAAAATTCGATTATATTCTAATTAGCCGATATGGTATTTTTGTTATTATGGCGCAACATTACTCTGGAACAATTGTTGGAGCAGAGCATGAGGCAAATTGGGTAAGGGAGGTAAGAGGAAAAAAACCATTAAAGTTTGCAAACCCAACTCCGGTATTAGACGATCGATGTCAAACGCTAAGTACTTTGCTAAATCTTCCAATCGCTGAAATATTTCCAGTCGCACTGTTTACCGGAATTTCCGGTTTTAAGTCGCCTATGAGTGCAAAAATCACCTACGGTTCCAAATATCTTAAATACGTGTGCTCAATAAATAAAATTTTGTATAGCGCCAAACAAATAGAAAAGTTTGTAACTATCATTGAAGCAAAAAGGAAGCGCCAAGGCTTAGTTAATCAGTCCGATGTAAAAGAACGTTCACAGCAAACCGTTTCTCCAATTCTATTAGATAACAAATGCTCTCTCTGCGGCAGCGATATGGAGATTCGCATGTCAGAATCCAATGCCAAAACAGGCCGCCAAATACTTGTTTGTCAGCTCTACCCTACGTGCAGAAACCAGCAGAGCTTATAACAAGCATTCATCAGAGAGCAAAAATTCGGTTTCAGCTTAGGACGATTCAAATAAAAGCCTGAAACAGCCCATAAACCATTACCGCAATGACAATCACCACTGTCCACCCCAATAGTGCGAAGAAGCTGTACAATAATTTTTCCAAAAAACTTAAATTGGGATAGTTGTACCCCTTCTCGACTAAAAGCGATTCGACACCCTTACTAATGCGAGACCAAAAGCCTAATAAAGCTATGCGCTTGAATAACGGTGGTGGCGTTGTTTCCACCCAACTTGAGTTCCAATTTTCATCGAATGCTAAAAACAGTGACTCTCCAACCGATTCGGGAAGAGCTGTTGCAAAATTATCACTAAGAGACTCTCTTGCCTGTTGCCAAATGACCTGCTTATCAGACATTTTTTTGTCCCAAAAGGGTAAAGCAATCACTAGTTTTTCGGGAGGAACCATTTTTACTAATCGTGAAATTTCCCACCTTAAACCTTCTGTATCACCATAAGTCCAAATGACCATCTCAGATTTTTCAACCATTTCTATTACTTTTTCTTGCCATTGCTCATCGCTTACATACAGTCGTGATGCACCTATGGTCGCCAATTTTTCTCCAGGCTTACCGATAGCAATTAAATCACCGACCTTTTGAACTGCCGCAGCAATTCCACTTTCCCAAGGATTGATTGGAAAACTTAATCCTCCCGCAAGCGTCACTTGGTGGTTGGCGTCTTGCTCATCGAGCTGAAACGAACGTAAATAAACAAACACTGGACGCTCGTCACTGTCAGCGGTCGTTTTATTAAGAATCTCTTCAGCATCTTTTGTTTTTAGTTTTCTTCCTTTTGTAATTAGCTTTAAACCAAAGCCGGCGAATAGAATAGCGACCACATAGATCAAATAAGGCTCGTCAGGCCGTGCCCAACCAAACACAGAAGAAAATCTAACGGAAAGCAAGCCAACGGCTCCCAGAATAAAAACTCCGGCTCCAACAATATGAAATAGTTTGCCTTTTTTGACATTTCTTTCTGGTTTTGTAACCACTTCTAATTTGGATTTCGATGAGCTAGGTTTTAAGATAAAGGAACCTAAAACAAATAAAACTGCTAACAATACCAAGGCTCCCAATATTACTTTATTTAAATGGCTCACAGCTCCATAGCGTTCAAGCAATTCTTGCATTTTCTGATCATCAGATAAGTCCAGAGGGCTATTCCAATTATTGACCCAAGCATTGGGGTCTACACCATGCAGCAACAAGATTTCAGCGCCTTCATAGTGATTATTTTTAACAAAGTCGACTAAGTGATATTTTAAGTCGGGGTGAGTTTCTATTTCAAAAAGCAGCCATTTAAGCAACTGCATATGCTCGGGAGTATCGACGCCCGTATAGGGATTTATCAACCGAACCGGATGTTCAAACCAATCATCGGGATTAGGGTCGTATCCATTTTCTACAAACAGTTTTAGCGCGACTAAATTTGCTTCTTGAATTGCTAATCCGACTGGGCTATCCCCTAAATATTCATGATTGGTCTGCCATGCTCTAGGGTTTTGATGAAGTTGTTCTTTTAGGGTTTGGTGGTCATGCTCTTGAATAGCTCTTTCAAAAGACGACAGAGCGTTGACGGGAATGTTTAATTTAGTAAGAAAGATCAGAATAACAAAACATTTTAGTGAACGACTAATTGTCACAAGGGGCTCCGACTTGTTTGTGTTTTTATACACGGATAAACCCAAGTATAGACTATATGCCAAGCAAAGCGACATGCGGGGGTTAGTGTCGGACTTTCTTTCTCATGGCCTTTTTTTGTCCTTGTTTAACTTTGCTATCGACTCGTTTTTTTTGCGAAGAACGACTTGGTTTAGTTGGCTTTCTTGTTTTGACTACGCGAGTGGCTTGCTTTATTAAATCGACCAATCTAGCAATTGCATCTTGTTTGTTCTTTTCTTGAGTTCTGAATTTTTGAGCTTTTATTACCAGCACACCTCGGTTATTGATGCGACTGTCGTTTAACGCTAACAAGCGCTCCTTATAGAATTCAGGTAACGAAGACGCAGAAACATCAAAACGAAGGTGAATGGCGGATGACACCTTATTGACATTTTGTCCTCCGGCGCCTTGAGATCGAATTGCTTCAAACTCAACATCATTAAAATCGAGGTACACTGCATTCGAGATCTTGTTAATCGCTTGTTTCACTAGTTAACCACCGTTGACTACCGGAGTATTTTCACTGATAAACTCTTTTAGCATATCGAGTTTCGATTGGTAAATTCTCTGAGTATTGCCGCCAGATACATTTTCAATCGCGCTCTTAAGCGCTTTTCTAGCGTTGTAAGTTCTACCCTTTTTAAGCTCTGCTCGCGCGATCCCCACATAAGGTTCATGTAAATAAGGTGCCAACTCTAACGCTTTTTTATAATAAGCAATCGCTTTAGAATGCTCCCCTATATTATAGGAAGCGTTAGCAAGACTAATCCACTTATAAGGATTGGTATCATTTCTTCTTCCTATTTTTTCCTTAATTTTTCTCGCATCATCAACTCGACCAAGGTTTAATAACAAGCTATGATAATTATTAAGAATTTCTAAATTCGATTCGGCATACTTAATACCAAACTGATACATATTCTCCGCTGCCTTTGAAAACCCTTCACGAGCATAAAGTAAACCTAACATGTTAACAGCATGTGAATGGTTCGGTTTTAATTTCAAAGCCTCCATCAAATACCAATAGGTCTGGTTAAGTTCTTCTTTCATCAAAGACTCGGCGGCCAAATTGGTATAATACATGGATTGAAATTCATCTTTTTCAACCGCTCTTAGCATATTAGTTCCGTATTCGTTGAAATAGTCAATATAGATTCGACCGCGAAAAATAACGCCTTTCTTAGCTGGTGAAAGTAGGACCGTCCTGATGTGTTGCGAGCTTACTATAATATCGTCAGTCTTTTGATACACAGGTCGTGTTTCAACCAACTGAAAATCGATATCCACTTTAGCCATCGAAGCTAATGCCGTCGTTAATATTGCAAGAGATAAGCAGTTTCCATAATTTTGTTCAAGCGCTTCAGTTGCTGTTGTCGTTTGCGCATTGTATGTGAATCCACTAAGCTTTGACTCCAAGTATTTAAAAACTCGAGTATGTGCTAATTCTTCTTGATTTTGAGGGTGATTAAAAAAGCTTAGAAATTGGCTACGTTGCTCCTTGGACAGCTTAAACACTTCGTCGATTGATATGAACTGCGGGCGCTCTCCAAAATGTTCGCTTTCAAGTAAAGGCGGTAATGCGATTGTTTTGGCGACCTTATCCTGGTATTTATCTTCTTTATTCGGTTGAATATTGCTACAAGACACAATTAACAACCCAATGACGGACAAAAAAATAAATTTTGAACTGACTGCTGAGTATTCTAACTGATTCTTCTTAAACACAAGACCAACTCCCGATAATTACAGATGCATTAGTGCAAGTATAATAATCTAGCAAGAATTTTTAGGCTATACGATTAGCTCCACATCATCACTCCAATAACGTCGAACCAAGTGAAGAGTCGGCGAGATAGTAAAGCCCTGCGATAGATTTATACTTTTCTGAAAATGGAATGACCTGAGTAGGCATATTTGACTCACACATTCTCATTTCAAAATTTCTGACCAATTTGCGAAATCGCCCTAATCCCATTTGCGTTGCCAGAGATAATCATGATGACATGACCCTAGTTGGCTGATGTAGGGTATAAAAGTTCTGTAAGACCACCATTAACTCCACCGCTATGCTCTCTATAAGTCCATGACTTATCAAGAGACCTATAGTGACTTAGACCTTAGCCGGCTTGCTGTCCATCCTTTGCCGCGTAAGTCGATTCTACCCGTGGTCCCGAATTGCGATATGATAAACATGTTCTGGGTACCCACCTTGTGGTTCGAGAATGCAAATAACCGTAGAACGAGTTAGATCTTACCTTACTTATTCTCTAACAAGTTTACTGGTTAGCAAACCGATATAACACAATTGCCGCTCGCTTAGCTTGTGATGTAAAGGTTGACATGTCTGCCACCTCCTTCACGGTGTGTCCTCCAGTCCCCATTAACCCTAGACCATCTAAAGCCATATCAACGTGGTTAGCAACAAAAGAAACATCTGCGGCACCGGCCTTTCTTGGGTCGACTGGTAGAACTTTGCCAAATCCAAGATCTTGACTGGCTTGGTCATACATGGCTAACAATTTTCTATTGCCATCATTCGGAGCCATTGGTGGATAGCCATCGAAAAACACGAGCTCTGCGCTAGTTTCGGTTAAGTTATCACTGATAATCTTTTGCATGGTTTTATGGGCGAATTTGAGTTGCTCTGGCGATATGGCTCTTATATCACCATGAACAATAGTGGTTTCTGGTATTACATTGCTCTTCCCAAATGCTGTTCCTGCCGCTGATGCTTTATCAAACTTCACATCCGTTCCACCAACAATGACTCCGGGATTAAAGGTCAAATTAGGCGCTTTTGAAAGTTCTTCTCGAAAAGCGTTTAGAATACGAGCCGTTTCAAAAATAGCACCATATCCATAGCCGTCTCTAAATATTTGTGATGAATGAGCTGGGCGACCTTTTACAGTGAGTTTCCAACCTGTTGAACCGCGTCTGGAAATAACAGCGGTTTTAGGATCGCCATCACCATCTTCAAAACCCATCGCAATATCTGCCCACTTGCCCGCGTCGACTAACTCTTTGGTCGCGACTTGGTATGGAGTGCCTCTTTTTTCTTCATCGCCCATCAGAAATACTTTGATTTGCAACTTTTTAAGGGCGCCACTCTTTTTTAAAGCATCTAAAACAGACAGGATGATCACATTACCACCCTTCATATCAGTAATACCAGGCCCAGCCACCTTATCATCTACTAGCGCTTTGTAAGACTGAAACGGACTATTTACAGCAAATACCGTATCTAAATGGCCTATTAATAAAACTTTTTTACGATGACTTGCCGCATCGACTCCAAAGCTCGCGTACAAATGCCCCGCCCGATTAAACGCTTTACCGTCAATCCATCGAGTTTCCAGACCGAGTTTTTCGAACTCTTTTTGCATGATTTTACCGGTCGCTCTAACACCTTCAAAATTCATAGTTCCACTATTGATATTGACGGTTTGCTTTAACACGGACAAATACATTTGTTCAGTGGCATCGATTGTCAATGCGATATTTTTCTCTGAAGTGCTCAAGTTTTGGGAATGATCACTAGCATCGCTAGCTAGTGAAACGAAAAGCGCTAAGACAAAGAATAAGTTACGGCTAATTATTGTTTTCATACAGGTAACTGTTGGGCAAATGGTAACCAACAATTTACTTTAATTCGAGATGAACGGCAAGTTGACTGGAGAGATGGCTTACTCCTAACCTATTGCCAGTTCCATAGGTTGCATTAGACGCTGGGGAAGGGTTTTATTTTGCAACCGCAACCATTTACGCCTGTTTCTAAGGCAAAATATCACTTAGATAGACTGGCACTATAACTAACCGACAACCCTTTTCATCTTATTTAGTTCTGCTATTATCACAGCCCATAGACAACTAATATAACTTAGCCATATGATCACTGTTATTTCTCCAGCGAAAAGCTTAGATTTCGAAAATCCAGTCACTCAGTCCAAAACGACCAAACCTCGTTTTTTAACTGAGTCTCAGCAGTTAATTGACCAGCTGCAAGAGCTAGCACCACAAGATATCGCCAGCTTAATGAAATTGAGTGACAAGTTAGCTCAACTTAACTATGACCGTTTCCAACAATTTCAAACTCCATTTAACAAGAAAAATGCAAGAGCCTGTGTATTTGCGTTTCGCGGTGATGTTTATCAAGGTTTGGATGCTGATAGCTTAAATGCGGATGATCTAGCCTTTGCCCAAGACCATTTAAGAATTCTTTCCGGTTTATACGGCGTGCTGCGTCCTCTGGACTTAATGCAGGCCTACCGTTTGGAAATGGGTACAAAATTCAGTAATAGCGGTGGTAAGAACCTCTATGAATTTTGGGGAAATACTTTAAATCAATCCATTCAAAAAGAATTAAACCAATCAAACGCCGAAGCGTTAGTCAATTTAGCTTCTAATGAATACTTTAAAGCGATAAAAGCAAAAGACTTATCTCAACCAATAATAACGCCTGTATTTAAAGACTACAAAAACGGCCAGTACAAAATGATCAGCTTCTTCGCCAAAAAAGCTCGTGGACTAATGGCTCGTTACATTATTCAAAATCGAATTGAGCAAGTTGAAGATTTAAAATCGTTTAATCTCGATGGGTATAAGCTGAGTAACAAGCTCAGCTCTGGAAATGAAATAGTTTTCACTCGCAAACAAGCTTAATCTGTAATCTGCAATCTGTAAAAAGGCGTGACAAACATTAAGAAGGCCTTCTTTTATCGTTGGAAGTTCTATACCGGGCGCTTAATAAACGGGATACCAAGACTTTGCTAAAGTTTGGAACAGGTTTAACTCTTACTTATCAGGTAAATTTGTATCCCTACCTCACTAGCGCATTCACCTAAGACTTGAGTGAGCTGCTCTCTAAACTCCATCTGCACAACGCCTTGGCTAAGTGCTGTATTGAGCTTTTCTCAAGTAACCAACGGAAGCGTGGCTTTAAAGTATGGTACTGAACCATCGACTTACTTAGTCCTCGGCACCACCTCATCACCACCTAATTGCTCGCTCAATTCTGCAAAGAAAACACGGTATTTAGAATTTGGTCCAACAATAATTCGCTTCTTATCAAAACGATGACCGTACATTTCGAGTAAATGATCCCAACCAGATGGTACAGACAAATCCATAGTTTGAACTCATTAACAGAGACTAGCTTATGTTATTACATCAAAGCTCACATCCCAAATATCGAAACGGAAAAAACCGGAATGATTGCAAGATTAGATTTACCAAGGTTTAAGATTTACTCAGAACACTGAGGTAAATCGCGTCCAAACAGACTAGAAACGCTACTTAAGTAATTGATTGCAAACGGCGCTAGTCCATCTATCTGGTGATTCTAACATTGGGAAATGCCCTGTTTTGGGCAACCAGTGCAATTCAGAATTTTTAGTTTCACCTAAAATGACTTTGGCTATTTCTGCCACTGCAATTGGATCATTTTCCGGCCAGATAATTTCTAGTCTTACTTTAGTTGCTTGCAAAGCACCGATCCAACGATGCCAAAATGTCACTCTTTCATAGGTATATTGACTAATTCTTGCTAATACTCGCCGCCCTTGATTAAAATTTATCATTTCCCAAATACCATCTATTTCAGCTTTAGAGAGCTGGGACTTGTCATAAAAGGTATCTCTTAAATTTCTTTCTAACGTTAATTGGCTTGCAAGACGCGCTATTAAAGGTCCAAAAGTCCGATTTCTTAATAGCTTTTGCATTAGCTTCAGTTTAGCCAGCTCAATATGCATTGACCCATTGCACAGAGCAACTTTCTGAATTTGAACAGGGCAACTTCCTTGATTATCTCTGACTAAAATTTCGGTAAGAATACTTGTTCCATAATCATGAGCCAAGATAAAAGCTTGCGCTATCTTCAAGTGCTTCCATAATTCAAGTGCCATATCGGCCTGTTCGATGAGTGAGTAACTATAATCGAGTGGCTTATCAGAAAAACCGAAACCAAGGTGATCATGGATAATTACTCG
Organism: Kangiellaceae bacterium; assembly: GCA_965230505.1. GTDB lineage: Bacteria > Pseudomonadota > Gammaproteobacteria > Enterobacterales > Kangiellaceae. The sequence continues at coordinate 722,536 of OZ246006.1, forward strand.
AAACTTGTTTTGTAAATTCTCAAGGACTTTCCAATAATCGAATGATGATGTAGGAAAACCATGCAATATGCAGAGTACAGGCTTATTCGCGGTGTTGTCTGGATCACTATCAATAACAAAAAGATGTCTATTGGTTATTTCAATTAAACGACCTTTCGATTGCCACTCTTGTGCTCTCATTTCTACCGCCAATGGTCTAGGTTAAAATTCGATTTTCTATTCCAGTCTAGCTTTTATCCAGTTTCCAATATGGCCAATTTGTTCCGGACAAACAGAATGCTCCATTGGATATGTTGTTACATCAACAGAATATCCTCTTTGTTTAAGCGCTTGCTCTGTGACTCCACTTAATTGCACTGGTACAACGGGATCAAAATCACCATGCTGTATCGCTATAGGTATCGAACTATTTGCTTGGGAGTATTGTATCGAATCTTTGGTGGCAAAATAGGTCGACATCAACAACAAACCAGCTAATTTCTTTTCAAATGATAATGCTACTTCGATAGCCACAGCACCACCTTGTGAAAAACCAGCGATAATGATTCGCTCCGTTGGTATACCGCGTGAGACTTCGTTATTAATAAAGTCGACGATAGCCAAAGCTGACTTTCTTAACTGAACCGTATCGACTTTACGATCAATACTCATTTCCAAAATATCATACCAAGCAGGCATCACGTAACCACCATTAATGGTAACGGGTAAATTAGGAGCATGAGGAAAAATGAATCGAACCGGCATGTCTTGAGGAAGCTTCAATTCTGGGACGATAGGTTCAAAATCGTGGCCATTAGCCCCTAAACCATGTAACCAAATAACGGAAGCAGTTGGGTTGCTACCACTCTCTACTTCAATATGCGGTAATAAATTTGCCATGTCTGAAAATACATCTCCGTTTAGTCTTTACTTAAATTAGATTAAGTTGGTTAATTACTTTGATTATACTGTTTTGTTGTTTCCAATTCAGCATTAGGATACCTAGAGCACTTGCTAAATTGCCATAAATTACACGCTTGCCCGCCCAGCGCAGAATTATGCTTTCTATCGAAGCGCGCTTGCAATTGGACTTAAGCTCCGATTATCCATTGGCTCACAAAACGTTTTACATTCGCTTCTTAGTTCGCCCCGTAGCAACGGCTGCGAGTGGGTCATCGGGCCAAGGGTGTTTAGGATACTTTCCTTTCATTTGTTTTTTTACCTCAAGGTAACCATTTTGCCAAAAACTTGCGAGATCTTCTGTAATCGCTAACGGACGTCTGGCTGGCGAGAGTAAATGAATCAGTAAACTAATACGTCCTTCTGCCACTTTAGGAGATTCAATCTCTCCAAACATCTCCTGTAACTTTACCGCAAGAACTGGTTTTTCTGAGGTTAAATAATCGATTCTAATTGATGATCCGCTAGCTACTTTAATGCGCTCAGGCATTAGCTTATTTAAGCGGTTTAGTGTCCCCCAATCGAGTTGCGCTGTTATGGCTTGGGAAAGTAATTGAGAGGTCACTTGACTTAGCTTAGTCACCCCTTCTAGGTAGGGAGCTAACCATTTGTCTAATTTTGACATTAAAAAATCATCTGATAGATCAGGAAACTCATCTTTGTACTCTGGTAGCTTTCTCAATTGGCAGATGCGCGCTTGAAGTAGCCTAAGGTCATCGGTCCAAGGCAATCCATTTTGTTGAATCCCCTTGACTAGGCCTTTTAGAATTAGTTCTCTATCGGGATTTGGCAGTCGCTTTTTGCTGAGCACAATGGCACCAAAACGGCGCTCTTCAAAGGCTTGAACCGACTGTGATTTTTGTTCCCATAGAGTGGATTGCTTTAAAACTATCTGATCGGAAAAATTGGATTCTAACTCCTTAAAAGTTAAGTCGATCGCTTGAAATATTTTTGCTGTTTTCCCCTGTCCTCCAAGAACCACCGCCACTACTAGCTCTGAGTCCTTACTCAAAGGAGTTTCGACCATTGCGCCTGTACCATTTGCCAATCGATACCCTTGACCTCGCGTAACCGCGATTCGATCGGGAAAAGCGATCGCCAAAAGCACACTGGCAAAATCTAATTCGTCATGAAGAGTGGAATCAGTTTTAAACGCATCTATGTGCCCGCTTGGTTTGTTTGCATTTTGGCGACTAATGCGATTGAGCTGTAAAAAGATCTTCTGCGCTCTGGCTAGAATTTGTTTGCTAGTCCAATTCATTTTATTGCTGACTACTTGCTCAACTAAAAAAGCAATTCTAGCTTTAAAATCTGTATCCTTTCGAGCTTCTCCTACAAAAACATCTTTTTCCTCTAGCATGGCCGCAATGATGCAAGCGACAGTTTGACATTCTAACGGCAACGATCGTAATAGCATATTAGCCAATCGCGGGTGCACCAATAAAGAATGAATTTTCTTGCCATGAACAGTGATCTTATATTTCGTATCCAGTGCGTTTAGTTCTAATAAAAGCTGTCGCGCTTGTTGCAACGCCCCTTTATTCGGCAGGTCTAGAAGACTTAACTCTGATACATTCTGAATGCCCCAAGCAGCCAACTCCAAACTCAGACCGGTTAAATCTTCTCGAAGGATATCGGGTATAGACTGCTCCCTCAATTGTTCGGACTCTTGCCACAATCGAATGCATCGCCCTTTACTTAATCTCCCTGCTCGACCAGCCCGTTGTGTCGCCGAAGCTTTTGAGATCCTTACAGTACGCAGTCGATTAAAACCAACATTCGGATCGAAATAGCTCTCTCGGCGCAAACCCGAATCGATGACAGTACCGATACCTTTTATGGTTACACTGGTTTCAGCAATGTTTGTCGATAAAATTATTTTAGGTTTGTCATTGCGAGGTGAAATGATCTCCTGCTGTTGTGCAAACGGCAAATCGCCGTAAAACTTTACTAGTTGATAATGTTCAAACGTTTCTATTAACGGCTGTAATTGTTTCTCCGACCAATTAATTTCGGCGATTCCAGGAACAAAAACAAGTATATTCTTAGCTTGTGAAAAATTATTGTTAATGGCGTATGAAACGGCAGATACAAGTTCGTTTTTCCAACTAGATAATCGTTGTGTGATTGTTGTTGGACTTGCTCGGTACTCGATTTCAACGGCAAAGCTACGACCCGCACAGGTAATTAAGGGAGCATTATTTAGCAAGTTAGTTAGATGACTTAATTCGAGTGTCGCCGACATTACTAATAAATTGAGATCATCTCTTAAGGTTTGCTGAACCTCTAAACAGAAAGCTAAACCTAAATCACTTTCGAGACTTCGTTCGTGAAACTCATCAAAAATAATATGGCTGACATGACTAAGCTCGGGATCCGATTGTAGCATTCGAACCAATATGCCCTCAGTGATTACTTCGATTTTAGTCGATTGGCTAACTTTTGTTTCATTTCGAATTCGATATCCGACGGTTTCTCCGACATTTTCACCCAGAATTTGCGACAACCTTAGCGCTGCATTCTTAGCCGCAATCCGGCGAGGTTGTAACAACAGTATTGTTTGCTTTTGAGTTAATTCTGTTAACAAAACAAGTGGAACAATAGTCGTCTTACCGGCCCCAGGAGATGCCTGTAAAATAACATTTTTGTTCAGTTTAAATGCCCCTTGCAATTCATCGATGATCGAGACGATCGGCAAATCAATCTCAAATAGCTTTTGTAAAAGGTCGGGGTTATTCTTTGTCATAAATCACAACGAATTATTGGAATGAGTTTGCAGGTTCGAGCTAGATCTTGACTAACTAGCGAGCAAGCCATTCTACAAAACTATTAACCGAGAGAACTAAACGATCTTTCGCCGTTTCTAATAAAGCCGCATGGTCGCTATTGGCTAAAACCACCCATTGTTTATTTGCATTGGGTAACTTAACGAAAAACCGTGCATGGGAGTCCGTATCGGCTAGCGGATCAAATTCTGCTTGTAGCAATAAAACTGGAACCTTTACTTTAGTTGCATCAAGCTGATTCCATTGCTCTAGCTTATGCCAGTCAACTCGGTAGGGGTCGGCTTTAAGTGAAGCTTTTACATAGGTGTCTATTGCTTGTTGGCTAATCGTGCCTGGAGTAATGAAATCACTGGCAGCGTTTTTAGCCGTATTAGCCTTGGTAGGTGGTGTATTAGGTGAGCGAGTTGGTTGAATAACTTTTTCAGGATCAATAGGGTAACCGAATAGAACAATGCCTTGTACCAAATCATTATTTTGTTGGACCGCTAATTGTGCCACCATAGAGCCATATGACCAACCAAAAATAGTTGGCTTGCCCCCAGAACTTTCCTCTATCCAACGAACAACATTGGCTACATCCTTGGCGGCCTTATTAGGATTCATCCAACCGCTACTATCCCGTGGTGTTGCACCATAACCTCGTGCGTCTAAAGCCCAAACTTTAAATCCTTGTGCCACCAGATTATCCATTAGCGATAGCTTTTCGCCAACGACTTGTAAGTCAAAATCAGGTAAGGCACTCCAAGTTCTGCCGTGTAACAAGAGTATATGTTTACTCGGCTTTCCTTCTGCAAGCGGTTGCTTACTCCACACGACTAATGGATGGCCAGCCGATTCAACTGTATGCTTGCTCAACTCTAGTGCCGATGTAGTTACAGGCAGAAAAAGTAAAACAATTACCCACCATTTTTTGAGATGGATAGCATTAGCTTGGATAAAATATTTCACAATGAATCCTTATAACTTTCGATCTGTTTTTAATTCACAAACTATTGCTTAGCCGCTTTAAATACCGCTTCAGCTACTGCTAAATGAGCTGTTTTATTTAATGCCGAAGGAACCAATGCATCATCTTTGGCTAGATTAGAAAGTGTCTCTGCGGCAGCAATTCTCATTTGATGAGTGATATCTTTTACCCCTGCATTTAGAGTGCCCTTAAATAATCCCGGGAATGCCAACATATTGTTGACGATTTTTCCGCAAGTTGCATAACGAGCACCGCGCTCAAGAGCGACTTCAGGTTCTATTTCAGGATCTGGGTTAGTTAGCGCCATTATAATTTGGCCTTGTCTAACCATTTCCGGTTTAATCAAGCCTTTAACGCCGGTAGTAGCTACCACAATGTCGGCTTTCGACATAAGCTCAGGTAAGTCGACCGCTTGTCCACCTAAATCCCCCAAACGCAATTGAGCATCTTTGTTGATGTCACAACCCAATACTTCTTTCACCCCATAGCTTCTCATTAAACTACAAATACCAATACCTGCCGCTCCTAATCCGATTTGTCCAAATACGCAGTCTTTAATATTAATGCCTGTCTTTTTAGTCGCCGAAAGAAGAGCAGCTAAAGCGACAATAGCTGTGCCGTGCTGATCATCATGAAACACAGGTTTATCGATGCGCTGAATTAACTCGGCTTCAATTTCAAAACACTCGGGGGCTTTGATGTCTTCCAACAAAATAGCTCCGAATGAGGGAGAAATTGCTTCCACTGTTTTTATGATCGTTAGACTGTCTTTGGTATCCAGTAGAATCGGCACACCGGAAAGCTCGACAAGCTCGGACAAAATAGCAGCTTTGCCCTCCATAACGGGTAAACCAGCTCGAGCTCCAATGTCACCAAGCCCAAGTATGGCAGTACCATTGGTAACGATCGCGACAGTATTTTGTATATTAGTGTATTCTTTAATTTTTTCGGGTGACTCTTTAATCGCTTCACAAACTCTGGCGACACCGGGTGTGTATACATCTCGCAAGATTTCTAATGAGTTAATCGCAATTCTAGAAGTGGTTTGTATTTTTCCACCTTTATGGCGATTAAAAACACGGTCTGACTTACCCACCATTTTAGTTTCTGGTAACGCGTCAATTTGATTAATTACCTCGTTAACATCCAAGGTATCGTCATATTCTATGGTAATTTCCCAAATAGTATCCTGATCTAATCGGCGAACAGCATTAAGCCCCTCTACGGTCACTTCTAATGACCCAAGGACTCCAAGAACTTTTGCCATATTTCCAGGCTTATGAGGAGCTTCAACGAGTAGGATTTCTACGACACGCATATTTTAAACCTTAACCAAACTAACTTTTTGCTAAGGTTATCAGCTTAGACATTCTCTGAACAAGTAGTTTGCGACTCTTGGCATACGCCATACCGTATTTTCTAGATTTTATCGTTTTATCTAAGCATATCGAACAAGGCTCAGATATAGTACTTAAGGAGCATTACCTTGGTAGATTTCGACAGATGCTACTATTCGTTTACGGTTAACTCGAGAATGATGAGAAGTGCATCGAGAAGTAGGCCTATGAATTTGATAGGCATCTCCTTTATCAACCACATTAATCGACTGATGGCGGCCTAGACCGCTGTTACAATTGCTTCGCCGTTGGCGCAGTTGTTCTGTTGCGTGATTTCCAGTTTCATTATCTATAATTTGGAGATTAAAAAGCGCTAAATCTTGGTTTGGGTAGCGAACAGCTGCTTTTGATTTAAGGATAGCCAACAATCGTTTCGCACCAATCTTTTTTGATCCAACGTAATATTCAATTGTCGAGAGTTTTTCGCCAGCCGGCTTAGCTGAAACCAAATGAACGTTGTTTTTAACATGATGGTTTTGAACTTTTGAAGAGGAACAGCCCACAATCAAAGTCAATGCTACTAGTGGTAAAATCCTTAATATTTTCATTAGCCAGTCCTGCGCGGGTTTTCGCGTGTTATTCGTTATGAGGTAATACCCAATATACCGAAATTCGATGGCACCCTCAGGAACTAACTCGGATTCTAATGGAAAGTAACGGAAACACTTAATACGCTCCTTTCCTTGAGGAAAATTTTGCGTTTTAAACCTTATTCCCTCTCAGCTTTTCTATCCATCAGCTTCCCACTTCCCGCACCGCAAGCAATAATCGACTTCATCATGTTTTCGACAGAAATATCAGGCCTAATTTCTACAAGCTCTGCAGGTAGATGATAAATATTGCCAGAAGTTGGATTTGGCCCCGTTGGCATGAAAACGGTGATTGTACCGTTGTCATGTTTAGAAGTAACAATTGCGGTCACGGTAGTTGGACAACTAGCGCCGAATAATTGCACGATAGCCACTTCCCCACTCGAAAAAGGCGAAGCATCGGAATCTCCAAAGAATTGGATGACTATTTCCTTAATTAGTTTATAACCGGGTGCTAGTCTAGCCAGATATTTATCGAAATGCCCGTGAAGCCATTTGCCTATGCTGGTAGAAACGACAGTGCCGACTGTAAAACATATGATCACAATGACAAGGATAACTACAATATCAGCGGTTAGCTCAGGTAATGAAAAACGAGTGATCACATAGTCTGTTAGCGGTTGAATGAGATCAGTGACAAAATAAAACGCCCACTTTAATAGTAAGCTTAATAAAATGATGGGCAATAAAACAACAATTCCACCAAACAGCGATTTTCTTAGAAACAGTTTAAAACTCATACTTTCGGCCTTATAAAAGTTATACCGGTAATGAAATGTTAGATTATTTCGGTTTTACCTAATAATATCTAACAATTCATTGATTAGCATTATCTTTCAGATAACCTAGTATTAATAGTATATTGGATCCTTAAAGTATTTAGTTACAAGGCAATAGTCATGCTTGCAAATATTAAGCGCTTTTTTGAAAACCTGTCTCCAGATATTCCTCCGTCACAAGAACAACAGCAGCACGCACTGCAGCTAGCCGTTTGTGTATTATTAGTGGAAATGGGCCGCGTTGATGGCAAAATGAGCAACCAAGAATTTCAACGCCTTTGCGAAATAATGGACCGACAATTTTCCTTAACCTCTGAAGAAAAACAAGAGTTAACAGAACTAGCCCAACAAGAGCTAAATGAAGCAACCGATTACTATCAGTTTACTGCAGTACTGAATAAACACTTTTCTCCAGAAGAAAAGCTAAAAGTCATAGAGCATTTATGGGAGATTGCCTACGTCGATGAAAAAATCGATGCCCACGAAGAACACTATTTACGCAAAATTCACTCTCTTTTGCATATTTCGCATAGTCAATTTATGCAAGCAAAACATAAAGTCGTTAAATCAAACCGCGACCCCAATTAAAAACCTCTTAGAAGCTTTTTTCATAGTTCATAGCGGACTTTAGTGTCTTTTATGATAGATAGTGATTGGCTAATTGATAAAAAATGGTGTAAAAATAGTTAATTGTCTTAATTAATGAATCATTAGTATGTTATATCAGGATTGCAGAAAGATAGTCCTAAAAGTAGGCTCTGCATTAATAGCGCCAAGCGGAATTGGCTGTAGTACTCAACATACCCTTCCCATAGCACGCTTCATTCACCAATGTCTGTTAGACCGAAAACAAGTGGTTCTTGTCTCCTCGGGCAGTGTAGCCGCCGGAAAAAAATATATCCAACATGGCAGTAACGAACCGACTCTCGCTCAAAAACAAGCCATGGCAGCCGTTGGTCAAAACGCAATGATGTCTAACTGGAAACGATTTTTCGATAAGCCCTGTGCGCAAATCCTTATTACACACGCTGACTTACAAAACAGAGAAAGCTATTTAAACATCAAAAATACCATCGATGAATTGTTGGCCAACGATATTATACCGATAGTCAATGAGAATGACTCAGTAGCTACCGAAGAGTTAAAAGTTGGCGACAATGATAGATTAGCTGCAATGGTCGCCATTTTAACTGAAGCCGATTGCTTAATGATTGGCTCAGATGTTAACGGGCTATATACAAGTGACCCCAATGTAGATATTAACGCAACTCATATTCCTGAAGTCACTGAAATTGACGAAGATATCATGGCAAAAGCTGGAGGTACCACCAATAAGCTAGCCACCGGTGGTATGAAAACCAAAATTCTAGCGGCAATAAAAGCAACCAGTAACGGTATCGATACATTTTTATTCAAAGGGAGTGATTCTAATAATTTAGAGCTGTTTGTTGCCGGACAATCCATTGGAACTCGTTTTCTTGCCAAGTCTGAAGAGCTAACCGCTAGAAAGCATTGGGTGAAACATACACTTAACCCAAAAGGTCAAATTAGAATTGATAACGGAGCGGTAGATGCGGTTTTAAATCAAGGCGCATCACTTCTCAGTGTAGGGATTTGTAAAGTTATAGGACGCTTCGATAAAGGCGATGCAGCGGATATAGTTTGTGATCAAAGTGACAGAGTCATTGCTCGAGGAATTTGTCAATACAACCACACAGCCATTGAGCAAATAAAAGGTTCGCCTAGTGAAAAATTTGAGTCCATTCTCGGCTACTTCGATAGTGACGTGGTTATTGAGCGAGACGACTTAGTATTACTTAAGTAACCATAAAAGGATTATCTAATGTTTTCAATCAGCGAGTTGGTAGGAGAAGCGAAAAAAGCCGCCTCCGTTATAGCAAACCTATCTGGTGAGCAAAAAAACCGCGCTCTTAACAGTATGGCTGAAGAGTTAAGAAATAACGTTGATGCCATCATCACCGAGAATCAAAAAGACCTTGCTTCGGCAAAAGCTAACGGCCTAAGTGATGCGATGATCGATCGGTTAAAATTAGATCACCCAAGAATTGAAGATATCGCAACAGCGATAGAACAAATCGCCTCTCAACAAGATCCCGTTGGTAAAATTAACAAACAGTATCAGTTAGAAAACCAACTAACCGTTCAGAAAATAAGCATTCCACTAGGTGTGATAGCCATGATCTATGAGTCTCGTCCTAACGTGACTGCTGATGCTGCCGCATTATGTTTCAAGGCCGGCAATGCAATCATTCTTAAAGGGGGAAAGGAAGCATTACACTCCAATATTGCCATTGGAAAATGCTTACATACCGCATTAGTCAATCATCAAATACCAACCGGTGCCATCGGCATTGTATCGGATCCCGATCGCAAGCATATGGCTGAATTGCTGACCCTTAATGAGCTTGTCGATTTAATCATTCCAAGAGGTGGTGAAGGGTTGATTCGATATGTCAGTGAAAATAGTCGGATTCCAGTGATTCAACACTTTAAGGGCGTTTGTCATCTCTATGTTGATAAAGATGCCGATATAAACAAAGCTATCGAAATATTGCTTAACGGTAAAGTGCAAAGGCCTGGCGTTTGCAATGCGTTAGAGACGCTACTTGTTGATCAACAAATTGCTCCTACTATCATGCCGAAAATAGCTAAAGCGCTAGAAGAAAATGGCGTATTGGTGCATGCCTGTAAAGATAGTCAGGCATATTTCTTAGATGCGAAGCTTGCAACTGACGAAGACTACGACGCAGAATACCTAGCACCGGAAATAGCAGTTAAAATCGTCAAAGACTTACAACAAGCAATTGCTCACATACAAGCTTTTAGTTCATCACATACAGAAGTCATCGTTACAGAGAATAAGCAAGCTGCAAACGAGTTTTTAAAAACCATTAATTCATCGGTAGTAATGGTCAATGCCTCTTCTCGATTTTCCGATGGTGGCCAGTTAGGGTTGGGCGCTGAAATTGGTATTTCCACCAGTAAATTACACGCTTATGGGCCGATGGGGGCAGAGTCGCTTACTACAGAAAAATTCGTGGTTTTAGGTGACGGCCAAATCAGGCCCTAGCCACCACAAAGATTGCCTACTTGGGTGGCTCAATTAGTCGTTTAAAAGTTTATCGAGAATTGTACGCCACTAAATACTTCTGATTCAGCTTCCCAATAACGACTATCGATTTCTCTTGCCCGAATAATCCCTTCAATTCCGACGGGTCCTGCTTTAAAACCAGCACCAAACCCAACATATCCATCAATATCATCTTGGTAACAGTACTCGTCATAATAGCAGTAGTCATCACGGTCATATCGATAGTCTTCAAATAACGCTTCTCCTAAATCAATTCCAAACTCCACAAACAACGATATTCTTGAAAAGTAACCGAATCTTGCTGAGGCTTCCCATGATGTATACTCTTCTAGATAACCGTCTTGTGCTAATACTTCCGCATAGCCCAAAGAGGTGTTAAGTTGAAAGCCTAAATTAGAGTGATGATACTTGTGAGTCACTCCAACTCCAATGGCATTAATGTAGTCGCCACCATTAGATTCATAACTATAAAAAATACGACCATCGTGGTTGTCATGACTCTGGTCGGCTTTGGCCGAAGAATGCATCACAAAACTGATTACCAAAGAACAAAGAGTTAACGCTTTTATAAGAGAAACTTTCACTACAATTAACCTGCTGACTGAAAACATGTAGCAAAGTATAAGAACACAAGCCTGAATATTAACTGAATTCTAGTGACCTAAATTTTAGTTCTAAAATCGACTTGAATTGAAAACGAGTCATTGGTACAGCATTGATAACAATCGAATCGCACTAAGCTTCACTTACCGAGTGCGATTGATAGTTATTTGATGCCTCGCAATTAATAGTTATCCACAGATAGATAGGTTATACGAGGTGAATTTACGCATATTAATAACACCCGTATCAAAAATTAGATACTGTCCCTTAATACCCATTAATGTCCCCTCAACCACTGGATTTTTGTCAAAATTATGTGATTTGATCTTGCTTGGAAATTCCAAAACCGGATAGTCTATCTCAACAACATCTTCCTGTTGATCTTCGATATCGTTCTCGGAAAAATTAGAAATGACGCTCGCCATCTTTTCTTTTAACTTGTTTTTTAATTCGTTTGCTTCATTAATTAGATTTCTAGGCGGCTGATTTTCTTTTAACATAGTTCGCCAATTAGTTTTATCAGCAATTAAATCTTTAAATGCCATTTCAACAAAGCCAGATTGTTGTCGGGTATTTACTTTAAACATAATGGTCGCCTGAGTGGCTCCTTGATCAACCCAACGTGTTGGAATTTGAGTATGTCGTGTAATTCCCACTTTTAAACCAGAGGTATTAGAAAGGTAAACATAATGTGGAACAAAACAGTTCCGTTCGGCCCAATCAGGCTCTCGGCAAGTGCCCTGTTCAAAATGGCAAGTTTCCGGTTTCATAATACACATATCACATCGCGCAAGTTTGCGCATACAAGGAAAACAAAATCCTTGGGAGAAACTTTTTTTGGTTTTATTACCGCAGTTAAGACAATTTATTTCGCCCAGATACTCTAGTTTAAGGGTGTTTCCCAAATAAGGATTCATTGCCACTTCTTGAGAACCGACCGGAAGAAAATACTCTACTTTGTTAGGTTCGTCTTGATAACCTAGCCGAGAACGCATTTTCTGAATATTGCCTGATAACATTTAAACTTTTACTCTTAGTGTTTTTTCTATTGACTTGTTTCTATATTAACAAAAATCTCAAACAAACGAACCAATGTAGTCTTCTATTTCGAGTACTCTCATCTGCTTTTTGTTTTCTAACTCGCAAAAATGATAAAACTCTTCAACCGGTACAGCCTTTGAAAAAAAGTTTCCTTGACCAAATTCGCAACCGGCATTGGCTAACGCTGAGCGCTGTGAATCATCTTCCAACCCTTCCGCCACCACCATAAGTTTTAACTTGTGAGCCATACTGACAATTGCTTGGCAAAGAATCATATCATTTTTTTGCTCAACACATTTCTCAACAAATGAACGATCTATTTTAAGGTAATCGAAGTTAAAGTCCTTTAAGTAAGCTAACGAAGAGTAACCAGTACCAAAATCATCGATAGAAAAAGTAACGCCTTTTTGTTGTAAACGTTTAATCTGAGCTTTGACTTCATTTGAATCTTCGACTAACAACGTCTCAGTCACTTCAAGCTCTAAATAACTAGCATCTAGGCCGGACGAATCTAGTGCGGCCTCCACCACTTGGACTAAATTGCCTCTTCTAAACTGAATGGAAGAAAGATTAACCGCAATGCTAAAATCTTGCAGCCCTCTTTGCTGAAACTCTTTACACTGTCGACAAGCCTCATAAAGTACCCATTCCCCGATTTCGATGATCAGTCCTGTTTTTTCTGCGATAGCGATAAAATCTACGGGATAAACTAAAGTACCATCTTCTTTTCGCCAACGAATGAGCGCTTCAGCCGAAAAGATTCTGCCACTTTTAAGATCTACTTTTGGCTGATAATGTAGTTCCAACTCTTTGTTTAAAATCGCTTGTCTTAAACTACTGATTCGATCGATATGAGTTAACATATCCTTATTCATCGCTTGGTCAAAAAACACCTGACCATTTCTTCCTGCTTTCTTGGCTTTATACATCGCCATATCAGCTTTTTTTCTTAATTCATCAAAATCGACGCCATCAACCGGTGATAACGATACCCCAATTGAACAAGTCGCCATTAAATGCTGTCCATCGATATTAATTTTGCGTGAAACATTGGTTAAAATACAATCAGACACTCGCGACACATCTTTATGTTTGCGAATACCATCGACTATGACCAAAAATTCATCGCCACCTAGTCGACAAACTGTGTCGCTGTCTCTAACCGACTCTAATAAACGTTTCGCTACTTTTTGTAAAAGCTTGTCACCGACTTCGTGCCCTAGAGAATCATTAACCGTTTTAAAATTATCTAAGTCGATAAACAAAACAGCAACCATACATTTCTCTCGAGTAGCATGAGATAACGCTTGCTTAAAACGGTCATCGGCCACAATTCTGTTAGGCAACCCAGTCAAGTGGTCATATTGTGCAATACGCTGATAAGCGACTTTAGATTGATGAACTCGTAAATTTTCAATTTCTAAACTAGATAAAGCGTATCGTAAATCCGTGGCAAGGATCCAAACGGCATAGGAAACCACAGCAAAAATGATTAATAGGTCGATTGTCACCCCCCATCCAAATGGATTATTTGGATAGTTGACAAGTTTTTCTTGGTTAGCCCAGCCTACCGCCAAAATGGTTGTAACTATACAACCTACCAAGATTAAGAAATCCTTTTTCTTTCCTAACATAGCGGCAAAAATCAAAATCCCTGCGTAACCAAAATTAACTGGGTCTCTCAGTCCCTCGTTGCTCACCATTAAAACTGAAATTAAGCCAAACAAACACCAGAGTAGTAACCTGCCTGCAAGATTGACGCGACCAGATTGAACACATACGTAACATACTCCAAACATCACAAATGAAGCGACTAATACTTGGCTGGTAATGAGACTTTGCTGATTAACTAGGTTGTTGATTAGAGCGACAACACTGGTAACAAAACAAATCACTATCAATTGTTTCGTTCTGAGTGAATTAAACTGACTAACAACGCTTGAACTTGCAGGGGATGTTTGTTTCTTGTCTAATTCTGGCGATACTATTGAAGAGTTTGATAGCTTTTGTTTCTTGAGCTCAACATGACTTCCGCCCTGCCCTCCTGAAACCAATGGTTCGACCGCTTTTGGAAAAGAATTGGTAGAATTCGCTGCTTGTTGCTGCCAACGACTACTGCTCTTTATGTTGATTTCAGAATTGCGTTTTAGTGATGGTTCCATTTATTTTTCTTATTGTGTAGAACTTCAAAAAAGATATTAATTTTTTATTTATTCTTGACGGAACAAATTAGATCCGCTCCGTTTACCTCTGTAGGTGACAACGGGCTGACCTATTACCCGATATCACCATTATATATATCACGACAACATTAACAACTAATAACTCAATTTAGGTTAATAGCCGTCAATAATGGACGGAATGAAATACTTTGTAACCCTGAATTGCACACAAAACAACCAAATTTTGCTATGATTAACTTAGATTATGTAGTTCTACTGATAGCTCTACTGTGAAGTATTAGTCTTCTGTTGTTGATAGAGGAACGCAATTTGAACTCCACACACTGTTGTTTTATTCGTCTGTTTGTGGTCGTGGTCTTGACCCTACCAAACCTTGTGAGCTGCGTCTCACAACCCAAGCTTATGGGTCCCAAACCTATTCCAGCAGCACCTCTGGCTGAAGATCAGATGTTTGGCGATGTTCCGAAATTAACCAGTGTAGAGCAGATTTTTACTCTTACAGAGGCTCAACAACAAGACTTTGAACGTTTTTTTCACTCATACAAGAATAATTCTATTCCGGCAAACAAACGCGTCTATAAATATTTGCAGCGCTACGTTAAAAATTACAATTATTTTAATAAAACTTTAACTGCAGAGCAGTCTTTGTCGCAAGCTCAAGGAAACTGTCTATCTTTGGCGATATTAACCACCGCTTTATCAAAACTAGCAGGTGTAGATACTGGCTATCAATTGGTTGAATCCGCACCTATTTTTCAAAAAGAAGGCGATATTGTAATCAGTTCTCAACACGTGAGAAGCCTGCTTTATGCGCCAAAAATAGAAATTCCAGATGGTTACGTCTCGATAGGACGATCCGGAGTGATTATCGACTATTTTCCTAGCGCGGGCTCTCATGTAAAAAGAACCGTTCTAGAGTCAGAATTTCATGCCATGTATTATCGAAATACAGCTGCGGATGAAATTATTCATAAAAACTACGACAAAGCATACTGGCTGTTAAAACAAGCTTTGGCGCTTTACCCAACCGATGAACATGCTATCAATATGATGGCTGTCGTTCACGAACGTAAAGGGCTAACTTATCACGCCGATAAACTTTACAAATATGGGTTAAAATATTCTAAAGATAAACTCGACCTTCTTAGGAATTACCAAAAATTCCTAAGAAAACAAAATCGTTTTGCTGAAGCAAAACTGATTAAGGCAAAGCTTGCAACCATGAAAAACGTTAATCCGTTTGATTGGATTAATCTAGGTCACACTGCATTCTCTGAGCAAAAGTTTAGTGAAGCAAAGCGTTACTACAAAAAAGCACTCAAGATCGCTCCCTATCTTCATCAAGGCCACATGGGCGTGGCAAAGTCTGAGTTTAGATTAGGTAATATACGAGCTTCGAAAAAATCAATGTTGCTTGCGAAGAAAAATGCTTTTGAGCTGGATGTGCAGGAACTTTATCAACAAAAGTTAAATGCCCTGGCCAAATATTAGGTAATTTATTAAAAGTTAATCGATATTAAGAAAGATTAACGATTTGATCAATCGCTGAATAAGCCGACAATACAGCCCCTTCTTGCCAGCCCTGTAAAATACTCAAGTGCTCACCAGCGAAAAATATATTATCATCTCCTAGTAAAAGCTGTTGAGGCTGGGAAACTCCCCATGCCCCGAGTTGATATGGAATTTTAGGCCAAGAGATGCTGATTCCCTGGCTAACAAAATCGCCATAATTTTGATGGATTTTTGAGGCTTGCTGAATACTTTGCGTGAGTCTAGCCGACGGTGACAAATTAGCTAACCAATCACCCTGATTTTGACCAAAGGTATAACCCCCTACAATAATTCCCTGCTCAGCCCCCAATCGATTACTTGGATACCAGATTTGAGTAATGTTTTGATCTGTCCAAGAGATTCCGCCATAAATATTATGTTGAGACTCCCAAAATCGCGATGATTGAAATGCAATTTTTCCAGACTGCGAGTAGTCAAAATTTTGAATTTCATTTTGATGAGCGGTAGAAAAATCGTTTTCGATTGAAGCCAATACAGGTGCGGGAATAGTACAAATACAAAAGTCCGCCAATTGCTCAGTCACTTCCCCTTGCGAATCCTGATAAACAATTCTCACTCCAGAACTTGTTTTTCTTATTGCTTGCACTTCAGCATTAAAAACAATTTGATCACCAACTTGTAATTCAAATGCTTGCGGGATCTTATCCATTCCTCCCACTGGTTGGAGCATTGTAGCTTGTTGGTTAATTTGTTTAAAAAAATCTAATTTAAATTGCCAAAATTCACTCGCCAATATTGTGCTACGATTAAGAGGCCCTAGTGGTGCAAGTCCACGCTGTCGACTGCCTGTACTTTCTTGCTGAGCAAAGCCAGCTCTTTGCGAACCTATATAGTTATAGTTAGCATCTAAATCTGCAAACTGTCGTAACAAACCGAGCAAATTATTTCTATCCGCAGCGCTAAGCAGGCTATCCAGATCACCTTGATTGACAGACGTTGCTAGAAGCTCAGCAATAAACCCTTGGGTATCAGTCTGCAGTTGTCTGGTCATAAGGGGTTGCCCTTGAAATGCCGAATCCGACTGCATTCGAGCTGCGGTGTTTTCATTAATAAAAGTTTCTAGTGGAATACTAAACTCTCTACAATAGCCAAGAATAAGCTCATGATGGTGAGGTATTCTCGCAGCGCCAGCATTAAAATATAGTTCATCGTGACTTTCGAAAAGGCAAACTTGAGACGAGTCTAGTTCTGCAATAGTATCGCCAGTACGAACTGTTCTCACACGCCCACCAACTCGATCAGTCGCCTCTAATACAATGCAATCATAGCCTAGTTTAGCCATTTCAAATGCACTGACTAATCCGGCAATACCAGCCCCTAAAATAACCACCTGTTTGCCTATACCAATATCGCTCGGCCAGTCTTCCGGCCGCGGCGAAGTACTTGTTGGAAGTGGTGGATTAGTCGATGGATTCTGGTTTTGAGATGCGGCAGAAGAGGAACCACAACCACTAGCAGCAACGGACATTGCTATCGCAGAAAAGGCTTGTAATGCTGCGGTCGATTTCACAAACTTTCCCGCGCCAGCGAGGAAATCACGGCGGCTTAGTGCTTCTTTTTCATCCATAGCAATGCCTCGTTTAACTGAGTTATTAAACAGATTACCATTTGAAAGACTATATAATCCAGAAAACAGAACGCTCTATTGGCTAATTCAACAATTTTACCCACTAAATTCAAAGTATAAAATCGAAAGGAAACTGAAAATAATTAGTTAAAATCCAACTCCAATTTACTTTCAAAGCTGTGAGAAACATTACTTAATGGATCAACAAACTCTAGTTTTTTAGCTAATAACTTGAGTGGTTCTTTAAACTCTTCGACTTTTTTAAGTCGCACTTTAGGATAAAGTCGGTCGTTCTTAATCGGAGCGCCTAGACTTGCCATATGTATTCTGAGTTGGTGTTTTTTACCTGTGTGTGGCATTAACTGGTAGAGACTCATTGCGCCATTGCTCTCAACTGGAGAAATGACTGACTCAGAATTAGCAACACCGTCTACTTCTTGCATTCGCATATAGGGGGTTCCTTTGACTAACCTACTGCGTTTTATATAGGGAAATTCTAAGTCCAAAGTCGGCGCAATAGCATGATAAGTTTTTTTGATTAAACGATTAGCAAATAAAGACTGGTAGGCAGCTCTTACCGAGGCTTTTTTAGTTAGCAATACTAAACCAGCTGTTTCTCTATCGAGTCGATGACATAACTGAATTTCATCATTATCCAGCCTGTTTCGAAGCCGAATTAGTAATGTGTGATGTAGGTATTTCCCAGACGGCGCAACTGGTAGGAAGTGGGGCTTATCTGCGACTATAATATCTTCATTTTGATAAATTATTCTTTCTTTGAAAGGTACTTCAATTTCATCTGCAACATGATGATAGAAAAATAAATGCTGTTCGGATTGGTAGGGGGAATTAGCGGCAACCACAGTACCATTTGCTAACACTACTTCTTGGGCTTCAAATCGATTTAACCAGTCTGCCTTTTCGATTTGTGGAAAACGCCAACAGATATATTCGAATACTGTTTTCCAATGTCCTTTCGGAAGCCAAATTTTATTTGGCGAAACACCATCTTTTGCTGCTAGAGGTGCTCGCCCGTGTGACACTAATAGACTCCAAGAATATCTTGATGGATTAACTTTATCTAACTTCTACTGTGGCTTTTTTAATAAAGAGTTTCTCTTTGGTTTTTCCTGAACGCGAACCGAATTTTGCCATTTCTTCGAGCGTTGCCATTCCATCGATGACTTCACCAAAAATAGTATGTCGACCATCTAAATGTGGCGTCGGGCCAAACGTAATAAAAAACTGACTACCGTCAGTTCCGGCTCCAGCGTTGGCCATACTTAAAATGCCTGCTTTATCATGGGATAAGTCCGAATCAAATTCTCCCAAGTAAGAATAACCAGGGCCACCAACGCCAACACCGACGGGATCACCGCCTTGCGCCATAAATCCAGGGATCACTCGATGAAATACAATATCATCATAAAAACCCAGCTGAGTCAGATATATTGTGCTGGTGACATGCATTGGAGACTCTTGTTCTTTAAAGTCTATGGTGATTTTTCCTTTATTAGTATCCAAATGCCAAAGGTACTGTTTATCTTTGGTAAACTCGACTTGTTCAGGTTTAGGCACTCCCGCTAGCTTCCAACCTTCTTTATCCGTATTAATGCCTGCTTTAGCAATAAATGCGTTGATGTCTGAAATGGCTTTATCTTGTCGATCACAGCTGGCCAACAGAAATACTCCGCTCAGGACAACAATTACCCGATAATTTATTAAACTTTGGATACGCGATAACATAATTGAATTCCCTATTTTTTATATTTTTAATGAGTAATGGATTAAATTAAAAAAGTTTGAATTTAATATTTTTCGAACTCTTTTTCGATGAAAAGCTAACTTGATTGAGTATTTAGTCATATCACTAGGACTTTAAATGAGTCGCATTTCTATTGCGATATTATATACCGAACAACCGCTAATATGCAGCGACCAAACCTTTATTTTTAGCTAGTTTATGCTCCCGTTTAGTTTTAGAGCACGCTAAAATTTCACAGAAGTACGGTCAAATATTTTACTATTGGCATGATAAAAATAGCCAATACAATTCCGTATCCAACCGCAACTGCCGCAAGCTGAGGGGCAAGCTTTGCTTTGATGGCGAGAATACTAGCCGTAACCATAGGAGGCATGGCCGCCTCCATTAAAGTAACTTGCGCTGACAATACCTGCTGCTGAGTCAATTTAAGTATGGCAAATGCTAACAAAGGCGCAATCAGCATTTTAACTCCCAACGCCCAAATTAACGGTGCTCTATGATGGGCAGCAACTTTCAGATTAAAGTGGGCTCCGACTAAAATCATCGTTGCGGGAACCAAGGTGATTGATATGATTGATAAGCCTTGATTAAGCAAAGGCGTCAGATACCACCCCTGCGTTATAAAAGCGAGCAGCATTGCAACAAATGGAGGAAATGTTAATACCTTAATGGTTAGGTGCCGCAAAGATATAGCGGGTTCGCTACTTTCTGCTTGAGCGTAGCAGGCTATTATTATATTTCCTACAACCGCTAACCCTAAAAATGAACCCAGTTGATCGTAAATAACCGCATAAGCGAGAGCGTCCTTGCCAAAAAATGCTTGAATAATTGGAAAGCCAACAAAAGAAGTATTCCCGAAACACACCAACAGCAATACGCAACCAATAATATTTCGGTTCCATCCATATCCTCGAGCAAGCAATAACACCAATACTATCAATATGGGCAAAAGAATCCATGTCATTATAGCGGGAAACAAAAGTGACCACTCAATATCTAACAAAGGAAGTTTATGCAGAGCTATAGCAGGTAGACAAACCCAAATCACATAGTGATTTAAAATACTAATTCTTTTATCACTCAACCAACCGTTTCGCCGAGCTGCCCAACCTACAAAAATACAAGCAACGATTAATAGAAAGCTCATGAAACTGGTGGAGTGTTAAAGAAAGGAATCGCCAGTTTAACAACAAAAAGCTAACAACGATAGCCAGCTGGCGAGTTATTATTGACGCCTTTATTTAGATTATATTATGCGGATTTAAGGTGACTTTCTAGAGTAGAAAGCAAGTGTTCACTTACAATAGGTTTACCTATATGTGCGACCATACCTGCTTGAAGGGATCTATCAATATCTTTTTGCATGACGTTAGCAGAAACCGCAATGATAGGAAGTCCTTTCAAACATAATGTATCGCGAATATAGGTAGTCGCTTCAATCCCATCCATCACTGGCATTTGAATGTCCATCAAAACTGCGTCAAAAGAGTCTTTATTAATTTGTTCGATTGCCACCGCACCATTTTCCGCTGTGGTAACCTTAATCCCAGCTCGCTGAAGCATTGTTTTTGCAACTATCAAATTAACAAAGTTGTCATCAACTAGGAGAACTTTTTTGTTATTGAGACTTTCCACGATTTATAAGTATTACTCTAAGGGATAGCTGAATCAACATTAATTGTAGTTGATAAATAACAGAATCGAGAAATTTTGCCGAGACTAAATAACTTTTCTGAGCTATCAGCTACATAGTGCTGTTTTTTCACTTTGTCTTTTTGTCCCCTTGGTGGACTATCCTTGCTTCAGCTATTTTTATCACTGGAGGATAATTTACGACTTGAGAGAAAATAAACAACAGCACCAGTCATTATCAGTAACAGACTCACCAAAGCTTCTTGTGGCCGCTGCCATAGAATATAAAACAAAGTCCAGCCTATTAGGGTTAAGAACAAGATTGGTGGGAGAGGATATAGCCAAGTTTTGTAGGGTCTGGACAACTCGGGAAAACGATGTCTTAGGATAAAAACACCTAACACCGCGAAAAAATTATTTAAAGCCAATGCGAATCCAGAAAAAACTAAAATGGATTCAAAGCTGGAAGTTAAAACAAATATCACCGCCAAAGATGATTGAAACAATACCGCTCTTGCAGGGATATCATCTGAATTAAGTTTTGCTAATGGTCTGAAAAAGCTAAAATCCTCACCGATCACTTGCAAAACTCGCGGCCCGGCAATAGTCATAGCACTAACAGTCGAAACCAACAACAAAGCCATGACCGAACCCGTTAACATAGCGCCGACTTCGCCAAAAATCGATTGAGCCACTAAGTAGCCTATTTCTACTTTGCCCTTCATTGCTTCAACTGGGGTTGAGTATAGAAAGACAAAATTCAATGCAACATAAGTTACAGTGACCAAAACCGTCCCAATTAAAAGTACTCTTGGTAGATTTTGCTGAGGAGATTCTAGTTCACCACTCAAATAGGTAGCGGCATTCCAACCATTGTATGCATAACTCACATAGATAAGTGAAACCGCGAAAGCCCCACCGAGAATTATTGTTTGGTCGCCCGGTTGTGGTAGGAAATTTATAGGTTGTGGGTGTTCTACCAAAACCATAGCAGCAACACAAAATAAACCAATCAATAACAGTTTTATTAAGGTAAAAAACCACTGCAACCCAGCACTCTTCTTATGAGTGGTGCTATGAACTAACGCCAAAACAACAATTAAGCCGATAGCAAGAACCCTTTTCGGTAACCAACTAAAAACAGAAGTAAGATATGCGGCAAAGGTAATTGCAGCAAGTGCCACAGGTGCTGCAAAACCGATAGTCGACGAAATCCAGCCAGAAATAAAGCCCGCTACTGGATGGTAGCATTTTGATAAAAAGTTATACTCTCCGCCACTTCTTGGAAGCGCGGCACCTAATTCAGCATAGGTGAGTGCACCACAAAGGGCGGTAATTCCACCTATAATCCAGAGCATTAATAGAGCGAAGCCCGATTGAATATCCACTAATTGAAAACCCAAACTAGTAAATACACCGGTTCCGATCATATTGGCAACCACTACAGCAATTGCAGTTTTAGAATTAAACTTTTTATTTTTCATCTAAATTAATATATTCATTTCGCCTAATTTTCAGTTTGACTTTCTTTAACCATTTATTGATAGTTAGAGTAACGAGTTATAATTATAAAAACAGTGAGCTATCCTATGCAAAACACATCCAAAAGTCGCTTTTTTCTTAAATCAAAGAAATTCTGGGTTTCATTCGGTTTACTGATACTGTTTGCCTTTATTATGGCACGAATACTGGTCCCAGAGTTGCTTGATAAAAAACTAAATAGAGTGTCCTCACCGGCACCTTACCTAGCGTCTGAAAAAGCAAGAACACTCTACAACTCTTTAGAGTTTGTTTCGGATTTACATAGTGACGTATTGTTGTGGGATCGCGATATCAATCAACAGCATCAGCATGGTCATCAAGATGTTCCTAGAATGATCCAAGCAAATGTAGCGCTTCAGGCATTCACTATTGTAAATAAAGTCCCGTGGGGACTTAATTTTGACCAAAATTCAGGAGATAGTGATCAGCTGACCATTCCATTTATTTTGCAGGGGCGTCCAATAAATTCTTGGTTTAGTCTTCCGCAAAGAGTTATTGCGCAGTCTCAAGGCTTAGAAAGGTTTTCCCAAGATTCAAACGGTAAGTTAATCGTGATTAAAAATCAGCAAGGATTCAAACACTATATAGAATCAAGAAAAAATAACAAAAATATGACTGCTGCATTTTTAGGAATCGAAGGTGCGCAAGCACTTGAGGGAAAGCTTTCTAATTTAGATTTAGTCTATCAAGCTGGCGTTAGAATGATCGGTTTAACTCATTTTTTTGATAACGAAGTCGGAGGCTCAGCCCATGGAGTAGACAAATTTGGACTCACCGATTTCGGCAGAGCATTAATTCCAGCAATGGAGCAAAAAGGCATTTTTGTTGATCTATCTCACGCGTCACCTAAGCTTATCGATGATACCTTGGCCATCGCGACCCGGCCCATTCTAATTTCTCATACTGGTGTAAAAGGCACCTGTAACAACGTCAGAAACCTATCCGATAATCATTTACGGCAAATAGCTGCTACTGGTGGCTTAGTCGGAATCGCAATGTTTGACAAAGCGATCTGCGGCAACACTGCAAAAGCAATTGCAGAATCTATCTTGTATACCGCTAATTTAATTGGCGCTAATCATGTCGCTCTGGGCTCAGATTTTGATGGCGCGATTGAGGCTGTTTTTGATGTGACAGGTTTAGTTCAAATTGTTGACGAACTGCTTAAACTTGGGATGCAAGAAGAGGACATTAAATTAGTCATGGGCGAAAACGTAAAGCGGGTTTTATTAGAGTATTTACCCGTTGAATAAAATTCATTCCTAATACAGTTAAACAATTAACTAAAATTTTCTTAATTTAAATAATTCTGTGATTAACAAGCCATAAAAAAAGGAAAGCCGAAGCTTTCCTTTTTGTTTTACCAATGTACCCCTTCAGTTTAGAAGTTATACATTACCTCGATACCGTAAGTTCTTGGTTGACGAGGTGTATTTACTAGAGTACCGAAGAACTCTCTGAAGCTATCTACCGGTGTATCTTCATCAGTCAAGTTACGACCCCAAAGATAAACTTCCCAATAACCTTCTTGGTCAATCAAACCAATTCGACCATTTAACATAGTGGTAGAACCGATATAACCATAATCTACTTCAGTAGGCGCATTTCCGGCTGCAGCAGAGTTAGGTAAGTCTAATGCAAAAGTTAATGGATGATCTCTATTAAGCGTTCTAGTTTTCTCATTTTGGATAGTCGTAAAGTAATCTCCAGTATGAGTAGCATCCAACCTTAGTAACAGGTCAGTGCTCAAAGAGTCCATACTTGCGTAGTACTGAATTCCTAAAGACGCGTTAAAATCCGCTGAACCTGGTAGTTTGTTTCCAGCAGCATTAAGTGGAACGGTAGAACCATCATTTGGATCAATTTCAGAAGTTCCGCCTGGGAAGTCAGCAAAAGTCGCATCTAAGAACCCAAGAGACGCATTAATAGTTAACGCATCTGTCGCTTTGTATAGCGCTTCTAACTCATAACCACTAGTATCAACTTCGGCAGCATTGGTGATCCTGATAGAAGTTAACTGAGTTCCTGTAACCGGGTCGAATCCTAAATCGAAGAATTGATTAACTTGATAATCTTCATAATTAGCATCGAAATAGGCCATATTTAAAGTTAATCGCTCATCTAATAACGATGTCTTTAACCCAAGCTCGTAACTAGTTACGGTTTCTTTATCGAATTCAATATAATCATTAGGATTACTTGGATCATCAACTAAATCTAACTGACTAATAAAGTCTAAGTTAAATCCACCAGACTTAAATCCTGTTGAGGCTTTAAAATAGGTCTGTGTCAAATCAGAGATTGCATAATTGATACTAAGTGCAGGAGAAAAGTTAGTATCTTCTCTGTCATCAAGTAATGGCTCAAGCGGCTGACTGCAACTAGCGATTGGCGTTGTTGTTGGTGATGATGAAGTACAGCCGATACCGAAGGCTCCAGAAGTTCTGCCATCTAACGTCCAGTCAATATCTTTTGACTCAGTAGATTGACGAGCCCCAAAACCTAGTTTCCAATCTTCGCTAATTTGATAACTACCACTGATATAAAATGCGGTGCTTTCTGTTTCAACATTCCCGTTATTAAAAGCACCGCCTCCAAGAGGAACTCCGAAAAATGCTCCAGCATTTCCACCAAAAACATTTCTAATTGTACTGGCGTCTTGGTCATAAAAGTAAACACCAACGACATATTTAAAATCTGAGTCATCTGGTGAAATCAATTGCAACTCTTGAGTGATTTGTTTGTACTCATCTTCATAGAATAAAGAGACAAAATCTAGTGGTGAATAGTCTAGATCATTTTCGTAGATGATTTCAGTATCGCGAATAGCGCTAATCGATCGAAGGGTATAATCATTTTCAAATTCATATTCAACGTTTAGGTTGAATCCAGAAATATCTCGTTCTTCTCGACCTTGAACATTCCAATTCACTTCGTTGTTGTCAAAATCCGCATAGTGGTACGGCGTATCACCAAAGCTAGTAGTCATTGCAACACCTAATACAGGCATTCTTTCAGATTGAAGACCATCAAGTGCTAAATTAATATCTAAAGAGTCTGAAGGCTGAATTCTTAATTGTGCTCGATACGATTGAGTATCTTGGTTATTTAGTTCATCACTGGTATCGGGTGGAGTACTTGCTTCAATTGGAAATGGAAGCGGTATGCCGAAAATTGGAACCCCGCCCGCAACCGTATTTAAAGTAGTAGGCAACTGGCCTTCTGTGTAAACATTTTTTACATAACCATCTCTAGTACGAGAGGAAACAGCTAACTTAGCACTCACTTCATCAGAGAATGCAAAATCAACATTCAGCTTAGCTTCAACTGCATTAAAGTTACCAAAGTTTACAGTCGCTTTACCTTCAAATTCACCACTTGGCTTTTTAGAAACCAAACTAACCGCACCCGCTACAGTATTCTTACCGAATAATGTGCCTTGTGGTCCACGTAGAACTTCAACTCGCTCTAGGTCGACTAAGTCTTGGTTAACTGAAGGACCTTGACCTAGGTAAACACCATCTAAATAAACCCCTACTCGAGAGTCAAACCCGATGTTTCGGCTTGGTGCACCAACACCACGAATCATAATTCGTGAATTGAAGTCAGTTCCTTGAGTGACAACCATATTAGGAATGAAATCGCCTAACTCTCTTAATTCCTGAATACCAGTTTGATCGATAGATTCTTGAGGAAAAACCGAAATCGCAATGGGAACTTCAGCAACTCGCTCACTTCTTTTTTGAGCGGTAACAATAACAACGTTACTCGTCTCTTCTTCAGCACCTTCTTCTTGTGCCGAAACATTAGTTCCATAAAGTGCCGTACTGACAGCTAAAGAAACTAAAAGTTTATTATGTCTTTTCACGATTCCTTCTCCTACGATTGAGGTTACTACTTATAATTAATATTCTTGAGGTCTCAGCCAAACTGTTTGCAGTATCAGCCATTTGTCGGTCGCTACTACCGGACTCATTTGTTATTTATTTGTACTGGTCCGATGTTTAGTGATTGGCCTAGAGTAACCCCGAGCTGACTACGACTCAAGCAACTCCGACCTGTTATTAACACTTGTTTATCTTATCAGATTGTCCGACCAGATTACAATTACTCTATCTCTTTGTTTTTAATAGCTTTTTATGCCTTTTAGGGTAAAATTCACCTAACGGGCTTTTTTAACCAACTTTACCGCACCGCAACATAAGCTCGATTCTAAGGATGACTAAGGCTCGCAAGCGCCCGTAAACACTGAATTTGACAAGAACAAACTGCAAGCTATCGCTTGTATAGATTTGTTACCAATCGTAATAAATTAATTATTAAGCTTGCGCTGCAGGTGACTACTTGAAAAAATGCGGTCACCTGTTGTTAATTTCATTACTAGAATTCCTCCTGTGTGACGGATATAGGGGTATTCACATTGGTAATTAGTCAATATTAATCGGAAAACATGAATGAAGATCTTTATTACACATTTAGTGGCATTTTTAGTTGGGGTGATAGTTACAGCGCTTTTACTAATCAACCGGACTGATGTTTCTTTACCAAAACCACAGGACAATGTCTCTCAATCTCATCTATCGAATGAAATCCTTAGCCAAAGCACTGAAGCAACCAAGGTAAAAACCTATAGCTCGGATAAAGACCAAATAATTGAACAACAGGCTCTTGAAATTGAGCGTCTAACCAGAGCCGTTCAATCCGTTAGAGAAGAACTAAATGCAAGTCTGATGGCAGCAAAAAAGCAGTCTCCGTCGGATGGTGGCTCTAAAGAACAAGCAGAAGCCCCACTCAGAACAATGAATATGCAAACCTTTGAAGAAAGCATGAAAACTCAATTTACCGATCAATTTAAAGGCATCGTATTGCAGCTTGAAGGACAACGACTAGAAGATATTAAACAAAGCTATAACAATTCCAGCGAAAAAAATGAATGGTCAAATCAATACGAAAACTCAATCGCTAATTTTCTAGCTGCTCACGACGAAAATGGTGATCATTATTTGCAAAGCCTAAATTGCAATACCAATGTATGTCGGTTGGAAGTCAATACTAATGATGCCGATAACTGGAACAGTCTATACGCAAAAATGACTAATGAATCTTGGTACCAAAGTATTACTGTGCAAGAGCAAAGTGATTACCCAGGCAACGTCATTTATTATTTACCAAGCCTAAACAACTAGGAACATCTATGATTAGTTTGCTAATGCAGGGAAGGTATTTAGAGTTCACTCTAGCTATTATTGCAATTATTATTTCCCTTTCTTTTCATGAGTTTGGGCACGCGTGGACAGCCAAAAAGTTTGGCGACAACACTGCAGAAAGGATGGGTAGATTAACGCTTAATCCAATAGCCCATATCGATCCTGTCGGATTGCTGATGGTAGCGACTGTTGGATTCGGTTTTGCCAAACCAGTTCCAACTAATCCACGAAATTTTAATTCCTACTATGCTTCAGCGTGGATTTCTGCAGCTGGCCCTGGCATGAATTTATTGCTTGCATTTATTAGTGTTAATTTATTAGCTGCGGCGCAAGTATTCCAAATTGAGTACTTGCTACAAATTGGCCCTCAAACTTTCCTTAGCTTTATGGCATTTATTAATATGCTATTGATGCTGTTTAATTTGTTACCAATAGGACCACTTGACGGACACTACATTCTTCCGTACTTCCTCAAGAAAAACCACGCATATGCTTATAGCCAATGGAATGCCAAATACGGAATAGCGGTTCTAATGGGGTTAATCCTGTTAAGTTTTGTCGGTTTACCTATTTTCTCTTCATTGTTTTATTTTGGAGCTTACTTAGCCGACTTTTTAGTGATTTTTTAATCAATTTTCGAAGACTAATCCTAGTTTCCTATGAGCCATTCCCAATAAACTATTGACGATGAGCCTCATTGCAAATTTAGACTTTTATTATAATTTGAATTAAAGAAACCCTGACTGACACTCAGGGCAAGGTATTACGTTTCGTTAAAACTGTAGCGAGAGAATGCTAAAAAGCGCCTCACAGCCACACTCTTTACATGTCTCATTGTTTCTTTGGTGAATACTATTGCACCTAGGGCACATTTTTTCACCCGAGTTCGAATCGAAGGTTTCGCTCCTACTGCATGAGTCGCAGTATAAATTGCCTTCTATCATTACGTTCCTTATTGATAAGGAATAAAACCGTTGAAAGTTAAATACTACTTATTTAAACCTTGGCTAAATGAAAAGTTATTATAATGATTCTATTTTTATTCGATAAATTAGTTACTCTAGAAACTCCTTCCATAGTGCACTTAACCTTTCCAGTTCCTTTTGCTTTTTATTTCGATACCAATACAAAATAGCTGCAAAAAAACCAATCCATAAAACACCAAAAGTAATAAACGTTGGCTGATGTAGCTTATCCTCGCCTAATTCAAAATAAAAACTAGAGGCAACCCAAAGTAAGAATAACCCTAATAACAACAACGAAAATTTATAACCGACATTTCCTAATGAAACACCCGCTTGGACTCTTTTTAGGTAACACTCTAGAATTCCTCGAGTCGATTCACTGTCTAATTTAAACAAGGGTAGTCGTAATTTGAAATCCCAGTACACGCCGTACAGCAACAGCGGTAACATGCCAAAATGCCAGATTTTTTCGGCAAGTGATGCACCGTCCTCAAAGACCCAAAATATTAAAAATGGTACGTAGGTTACTACAACCAAGACATCGAGCACTAACACCGCCACCATGCGCCAAGTCACCCAAGCGATTCGGCGTTTGATTTTTGCAATATCCGGTTGATAACTTTGCCAGTCATTTTGAAGCTGCTGCCAATCATCACCATTATTGTCAAATTTTTCGTCTGCCATTTAACTGTCCAAATTTTCCATAATCGTTTTCAATTTCGCTTTTGCGCGATTGAGTTTTACCCCAACCAAATTGGTGGTCATACCCAAAATTTCAGCAATATCTATGTAACTCACTCCTTCCAGCGCCAAAGTGACTAACTGTCGCTCCACCAAAGAAAGCTGATTCAAACCATTAACTAGCTTTGATATGCGTTGTTGAGCGGCTAACTGAGAACTGGGGCAATCGTGTTGAGGTAAATCATATTCGGCTATTTCAGTGGATCGGGGTTCTTTTGCGTATTTAGCGACATGAGAAATTGCCCGCTTATGTGCAATACTGAGAATGTATGTTTTGAGGCTAGATTGGTTATCGAATTTAGCCAGTGATTTCCATAAGGCGACAGAAATTTCTTGATATAACTCTTCTTGCAAAGCTTTAATTCGCTCATAACTAGTAACAACCCGCATAATGGCTGGGCTATGTTCTGCAAGCGTTTCTTGAAAAAACTTTCGATAGGCACGGTCGTGCTTAAGCGGCATAGTCGCGCCACCGAAACAAGTCTCTGTTGTCATATTGTAAGGCTGCGAAATCTGCACCAAACACTCTTTCTATTAACATAGTCTTATTTCTTTAGTCTGTCGCCAATCAAAAATATTACACCAATGGGCTGAGATTATTCGATTGATTTAACCCACTTGAATCGGTCTACCAACTGGCCATCGATATTGACCTGTTCAAAAAACATTTCAAATGGTCTTACCCACAATTTCTGTTCACCGTAAAGTGGCCTATATACCACTAGTAGCTCTTCGGTCTCGCTGTGTTTGGCAATATCCAACACTTGATATTCGCCCCCCTTATAGTGCTGATATAGGCCGGTTCTAAATGGTTTAGGGCTCAAATGGTGTAATTTGTTGTTATCCATTATTCTTTCCAGCGTTGGTTCGCTTGATAAGCTTCCAAATGTTTTTGGAATTCTAGCATTTCGGTTTCTGAAGTATTTTCTGGTAATTTAGAGATTGCTAAATTCTGAACTTTTACCGCCTCTGAGTACTCCTTCTGCGCGGCCAACACTGCCGCCTTAGTATCGAGAAACATCGGCACTTCAAATAATCGAGATTGCATTTTGCCAAGCCAATATTTGGCTTTTTTAGCGCTAAAATAAGCGGGTTCATTGCTGGTAGCGTAAATCCAAGCCAAGTTGTTGATACTCATTGCATGATCGTTTGAAGCTGAAATCATATACCAATTAACCGCTGAACCAATGTCCTTATCGCGGCCTTTACCTTCAAAATAGATATACCCTAATGAAAAAGCGGCCACAGGATCACCCAGTTTAGCAGCCTTTAACAACCATTGATGAGCTTGCTGATAGTCTGTTTCAACACCATAAGCGTAGAGATAAGCATTTCCAACTTCTCGCATGGCCTGAACGTGAGATTGTTCCGCTGCACTCAAGTAATGTTGAAACGCTTTTTCAGGTAGCTCTCCCTGATTAGACAAAGCAAAACGAAAGATTTGAGCCAACAGCCAATGAGCCTGTGGATTTCCTGCGTCAGCGGCAATGTTACACGAGCTAATCGCTACAATATAACTTTCTGCTTTGTAATGGTTATAGCAGTCCTGCATGGGGCTTTCTTGCGGTTGCTCATCGGAGCATGCCGAAATAACCAAGCTACTCGTTAAAACAATTAAGAACTTTTTTAGAGTCTGCAATCTGCCATTTCCTTTTGGGTATTTAAATGGCCAACTATAAAGTTGACCAATGACTAAATATCTTTAGATAAAGCTTATCTATCGGTGACTACCTAAGCGTTCGCTCAAATAATTGATCAATTCGAGTATATTCATCCAACCAACTACTAGGTTGCTTAAAACCATGAGGTTCTACCGGATAAATCGCCGTTTCAAAATACTTGGTTTTTTTCAATTCGATTAACCGTTGTACCAGCCGCACTGTGTCTTTGAAAAAGACATTATCGTCGACCATTCCATGGCATATCAAAAGAGGTTTATTTAGCCCCTCGGCAAATTCAATGGGTGAACTTCTCTCGTATGCGTCTGGATCAACTTGCGGTGTATTTAAAATATTAGAGGTATAGCCATGATTATAATGCGCCCAATCTGTAACTGGTCTTAAAGAAGCGCCCGCGGCGAATAGTTCCGGCTCTTTAAAAAGTGCCATAAACGTCATAAACCCGCCGTAAGAACCACCGTAAACGCCAATTCGATTAGGATCGACATTCATATTGTCGACTAACCATTCAGCTCCATCTTTTAAATCTTGTAATTCTGGTGTTCCCATATTTCGATAAATTGCTGTTCGCCAATCTCGGCCATAACCTTTGGACGCACGATAGTCCATATCTAAAACAACGAATCCTTTATCCGCTAAATAATTGTGGAACATAAATTCGCGAAAATAGCCAGACCATCCGTAGTGAGAATTCTGAAGGTATCCAGCACCGTGTACAAACATTACGGCAGGCTTTTTCTTATTTTTAGATTCAGGAATATTTTTGGTTTTATAAAGTCTAGAGTAAATTGAACGGTCTATATGAGTAGATTTTATCGCTACAATTTCGGGCGCTTGCCACTGCTGTTTTAAAAATTGCGGTGACATAGTTTGAGTCAGTTGAACAGGTGCTTTTTCTGTCCCGATTGTATGTAAAAACAACTCAGGCTTTCTTGTTGTTGTAGAGTGAGTTATCAGCAAAGACTTTTCATCAGGTGATAACTTATAGCGATTAACACCTCCTAAGTCAGTCAAAGCCTCGCTACTTCGAGTATCTAAGTTGAAGCGATAAATCTCATAAATGCCAGGATGTTTCTGGTTTGCTCGGTAATAAATATGTTTGCCTTGCTTACCAATGGTTAAATCACTAACTTCAAACTTGCCATCGGTCAATTGAGTTGCCCGCCGTTTACCTTTTTTAATATAAAGATGAGAGTAACCATCTTCCTCGGACAAGTAATAAAGCGTTTGGTTGTCGGGTAACCAACCAAACTCATTAAAAGTCCAGTCATTGATCCAAGCCTCGTCAGTCATCCAATGAGCCGTCTTAAGCTCAGTGTCCTTTGTATCGAGGGTTAAAATCCAACGTGATTTGTTATCGTATGAAAACAATAATATCGCTGCTTTGCTGCTATCGTTAGCCCATGCGACGCCTCTATTGGCTAATGAACGGTAAGCATAAACCGCTCGGTCATCGGTTTTGTCTTGATATTTATAACCTATTTTTTGTGCGGCTTTTTTGCGTAGTTTTTTTAGTGGATCATCATTAATTCCAGGCAAATGTTTAAGTTCAAGCGAACGTTTGCTCTGGTTCTTTAAATCAAATAAATAAAACTTTTCGTCTAAAGGCTCTGATGTACCAACTAAACTCCTTACTTTCTTATCATTCACATAACCATCTTCAGTAACAAACTCAGGCATATGGTCAGACTTTCCATTGCGATTCGCTTTGATGGTTCCCAAAATTACCCATTGGCCGTTTGGGGAAATTCGAAATGTGCGAATACGTTGCCCTTTCCCAAGATACCAAGTTTTTGATTGATGAAGTGTTAACTTGTCAATTCGCTGTTTTTGAAACTTCCTTTCTTGCTGTTGTTGAGCAACATAAGCCAGCAATCTTGGCTGTGATTGTTCCAAATAACTTTTGCTTTGTTTTGCCTCTGGGTCTTTTTTAAGCTGAAAGTCGGCAATCTGTGAAGACAATCCGCTGCTTCGATCAAATTGGTAAATGCTATAACCTTGCCGATAACTAATAATGTTGTCATCAATAAAAAATGCATTCTGTTGGCTGTGTAAATCAGCCGTTATCGGAGAAATTTGGCCACTAGTCACTTCAACCAAATACAAATTATTCTGAAATGAAAAAACGCCGTGTGATTCACTCGGGTTTAGATTGGCTTTACTGCTGGCTTTAGCTAGTAGTTTTTGTTTTGAAATAATCTCAGTGGTTTTAGTCTTTGGATCTAGCTGAAAACTCTCTTTATGCGAGTGTCCTTGAGCCTTCTGTTCAAAGTAAATGTGCTGGCCGTCAAGCGACCAGCTTGGGTTTTCGGGGCTATTTCCCATCCAGTCAGGGTCTGCCATAATTGACTCAAGGGTCAACCTTGTGGCTTGAGTTTGCTTAGGGTTATTAGCCTGTTTATCGGCAAAACTTGGAAATGAAAAGAATACCGTTGTCAGGATTACAATCCATCGGTTATTTGCTCGCATGCTCACCCTCTTAAATATTGAACAGTAAATAGTCTGGTGCGTGTCTATTGAGATCCGCAATCGGATGGTAGAATAACATTATTCAGGATTTTCTTGCATTATAATAAATGTAAAAATCTCCCAGAATGAATGGACTGTAACGGGCAGTCGGTGATTGAATTTTAACTTTCCCCATGGCACCGAACATCAGTCTAATCTATTTTTGATTATTGGAACTTAATTTTGAAACCAGAAGACCAACAGAATACGACTAAGCAACCTACCCCGCAAACCAAGGGGTCCTATCGAATAGCCAGTGCAAACGAAGGTACTTTATGGCTGAAGGAAGCGGCCAGACTAGTAAAACAAGCTCCAAGCTCGTGGATTGGAATATCCGCATTCCTCATGTTTATGCTGATCATACCGATGATAAACTTGATTGCGACGGTTTTAATGCCGGTAGCCATGGGAGGTATAATGCTCGGTTGTCGTTCGCAACAAGCAAATCAAGGCTTTAAATTCGATCATTTATTTGAAGGCTTAAAGCATGATGCTAGAGAACTGCTTATTTTGTCGGGGTGTTATGCACTTGCTCTACTGGCAGTAAATCTTTTAACACACGCGCTGCTGTTATTGGCTGGGATTGACTACCAGGAAGTTATCGCCAATATGGCACCTCCAACTAACATGACAACTGATCAACAAATGTTTGAGTGGATTGCCAAATTACAACAGGACGGCACCTTATTATACTTAGCGCTCGGCATGTTAGTTTCATTAGCGCTGTTAATTCCCGTATTGATGGCTTTGTGGTTTGCCCCCGCATTGGTTGTTTTTCAAAAAATGAATGCCCTTCATGCGCTTTTAGCGAGTTTTAAGGCGTGTCACTATAATTTTAAAGCGTTTCTTGTATTTGGCTTAATCGGTTTTGGTTATTTAATGATGGGCTACTTTCTAATGATAACCATTACAATTATCTTGCCGCTCATTGGACTACCACTATTTTTATTCAGTTTCTTTTTATTATTTGCGATAAGTTTGGCAACTATCTATCCTTCTTATTTGAGTTTGTTTGAAGATATTGATAGCCACGACACAAGTATTGGAGATGATAATTCGAACTCGAGTATGTTGGCCTAACTAGAGAACATTAGTCGTCAAAGGAAGCGCAAAAATATGAATCGAATAATTAGTTGGACAGCCATACTTCTAGTGCTTCTTCTTTCCCCTTTCGGTTTTGCTGCGCAATTAGTCGATAAAATTCCTAGTCAGTTGAAAGGAAGTTGGACAGCGTGTATTGATTACCAAGAACAAAATACTGTTTGCGCTGTACAACCCACGCCGCATATTACCAAAGAAGTGACTGGCGAGGTCAAACACTTTACCTATCGTAAAGAATTTATCGTCAGTAGTGATTTACAACAATCCACATTGGGTATCTGGTTAAATATTGTTGACGATGCAGATGAAGTCAGAATTAATAATCGCTTAATCGGCAAAACAGGAAACTTCCCTCCTCAATATGAAAGCGGTTTTCGCTATAAACGACTTTATTTAATTCCGTCAGTTTATATTAAATATAATCAATTCAATCAGCTAGAAATAAAAACTTTCAGCTCAGTCAACTTACCAGGCCTCTCTGACAAGCCGGTGGTGATTGGAGATTATTTTAAGATGTCACATTTTCAACAAGAACTGGATTATACCTATGTGATTTGTATTTCGATTTTATTGCTCCTTAGCCTTATTCAGGTGTTCTACTACTTTATGGTGAAAGGAACTAATGAAACGATTTTCCTTTCACTTAGCTTAATTTCTTTTGCGCTTATAGCATTTATTCGTTCAGACGCACCGATGCATATTGGACTAAACTTAAGTGCTGTATTTAAAGTTGAGATGTTTATTTTGAGCTTTGCTTCGATAGCGCTATCACTTTTTTCGTTAAGGTTTTTCGAGCTCAGAATTCGTCTAAGATACACCATAGCCTGCACTGTTATCGCGATCACCGGGATGATTAGTATT
This sequence comes from Kangiellaceae bacterium, assembly GCA_965230505.1. Taxonomy (GTDB): domain Bacteria; phylum Pseudomonadota; class Gammaproteobacteria; order Enterobacterales; family Kangiellaceae. The sequence goes on from OZ246006.1 coordinate 758,073, forward strand.
CTTTATCCTAATCCTATTTACGCTCGATATGTCTCAGAGGTAAGTTATTTCATTATTGGGATTAGTTCTAGCTTTATGCTTATCAGCGCCATTATATTTTCGTTAAGCAAAAGGCGAAAATATGTTTTGGTTATGGGGTTGCTTTTTGCGACTATCAGTTTGGCACTTGCTTATGATGCATTTTCGCAAGCTCGGGCGTTGCTAGCTTTGCCGCTTCCTATATTACCTTTTATTCTACCCTTGACGGTAACTCTAGCGAGTGTCGCAATGACTTTAACCATAACCCATCGCTATTGGCAAAAATTTAGAGGGGCTACCTTTGACCACCTTACTCAAACTCTATTAAGACCTGCATTTTTCCAGCGACTAACTGAAGAAATGAACCGTAGCCAAGCCTATAAACTCAACACACTTTTCGCAATTATTAATATTGAGGAGATTAAAAATATTGGTGTAAGTTATGGGCAAATTGCCAGTGATAAAATGCTAAAAACAGTGAGTAACAAAATCATTGAGCTGCTTGAACCAACCGATTTAGTTTGCTTGTTTAACGACGATGAGTTTTGTATTACGACGACAGTAGAATCGACTAAGCACGCCGAAAATCAACTCAGAAATATTCACAGAGAGCTGGCCAACACACAGCAAATTATTAACAAAGACACCGAAATTTATATCAGTTCCAAAATAGCGGGTATTATCTACAACCCTGATAGACACTTATCAATATCTCAACTTTTACAAGATGCAAACTATGGCTTGGCCAAAATAAAAACAGAAAATGAAAAAGACTATTTATTATTAAGCCAAGCATCTTTAGCAACTTAATGATAATGGTTACCGATTAATAAGGCGCTATTCAGTTTATTCTTAGGCAACGAAATTAGTCTCTGAAATTATTAAATTGCAGCGGCCAGTCTAAAGACTCTGCTTTAACTAGCGCAATAACCTGCTGGAGATCATCGCGCTTTTTTCCCGTTATTCTTAGTTTTTCTCCTTGGATAGCTGACTGCACTTTTAACTTTTCAGCTTTAATAATTTTGATCACTTTTTTGGCAAGCGCCTGCTCTATCCCTTCTCGAATACCCACGTGCAAATGGACTACCTTACCATATGCCTGAACTTCACCTATGTCTGCGCACTTAGGATCAATCTTTCGCTTAATTAGCTTTGCGATAAGTATGTCTTTTAATTGATTAGCCTGAAACTCTGCATCTGCGGTAATTTTTACTTGCTTCGCATCTAGCTCGAAATTAGCCGAAGAGCCTTTTAGGTCAAACCGAGTGTCGATTTCTCGATTAGCTTGGTCGACAGCATTTCTTAATTCATGTAGGTCTACTTCAGACACAATATCAAATGATGGCATAGGGTTCCCCATTACTAGTTTAAGCCCGATTATATCAATCGCTACGGCAAATTTGTAAGATAACAAGCAACTCTTAGGTTGTAAAATATATCCGTTAGAGAATGGGATTATGCGACCTCGTCTATGCTATACTGAATACAAAACTGACGTAAATTCAATTAGTTGTACGTAATTTAGTGATATAGTTCCAATAGACTTAATATAAAGATAGCCCACAATATGCCGGTATTAGAGAACTTTGAGAAAGAACATAGTAGCGACCAACTGCATCGTTTAAATGATGCATTGGAGAGCGGTATGTTCGTTCAAGTTCGAGAGATGTTAAATCAACTGCCCGCAGCAGATGTGGCTCATATGCTGGAATCAACGCCTCCTAAAGAGCGTAAAATGCTTTGGAAGCTGCTTGATGGAGAACGCGAAGGTGAGGTTCTTCAGTTTCTAAATGAAGATATTCTTAATGCTTTTGCCGAAGAAATGGAGCCGGCAGATCTCGCTGCGGCAACTGCCAATCTGGATACCGATGATGTTGTCGATATTCTAGGTGATCTTCCCGATAACGTTACCAAAGAAGTATTAGCTTCAATGAGTTATCAGGACCGAGTTCGATTAGAGCAAGCCCTGCAATACCCTGAAGATACCGCTGGCGGTTTGATGAATACCGATACCGTATCGGTTCGCCCTACAGTTACCATTGAAGTTGTATTGCGCTATCTTAGAATGCGCAAAGAAATTCCGAAAAATACTGACAGTATTTATGTGGTTGATGATGAAGACCGCTTAATAGGTACAGTGCAGCTTTCCAGTTTAATTACTAGTCAACCGGAACAATTAGTCGAAGAAGTTTTAAATCAAGAAATTGAAGCGATTCCGGCAGAGCTGCCCGACGCCGATGTTGCTAGTGTGTTTGAAAGGTACGATCTGGTTTCGGCACCAGTCGTCGATCAACATGGCAAACTACTCGGCCGAATCACCATCGATGATGTGCTGGACGTTATAATTGAAGACGCTGATCACTCGTTAATGAGTATGGCAGGCTTAGACGAGAGTGATGACACCTTTGCCCCAGTATTTACTAGTGCCAAAAGGCGAGCTGTTTGGCTGGGCATCAACCTGATAACAGTTATGGTTGCGGCCTTTGTTATTGGCCTGTTTGAACATACCATTGCAGCCGTGACTGCATTGGCGATTTTACTCCCAATTGTCCCTTCAATGGGTGGAATTGCTGGTACTCAGAGTTTAACTTTAGTAATACGCGGTTTAAGCGTTGGTCATATTAGTAGTAGCAATTTCCGATGGCTAATGATGAAAGAACTGGGGGTATCAATTATCAACGGCTTTCTGTGGGCTTTTGTTGTTGGGGTTAGTGTTTACCTTTGGTTTAGCTTTGTTCAACAATCTGAATATGCGATACAGCTTGGGATTACTATTGCGGGAGCCATGACGGTCAATCTAATAGCCGGAGCAACCGCAGGAGCATTGCTACCGATGGTAATGACAAAAATGAATATTGATCCTGCTCTATCGGGTGGCGTGGTACTAACGACTGTTACTGATATGGTTGGATTTTTTGCATTCTTAGGTTTGGCGACTTTTTTCTTTATGTAAGCTGGGTAGCACAGCGACAAAAAGAGCACTGCAGTTCTGATTAATTGACCTTAAATAGTCTCACTTCCTCAACTTCTCTTAAATACTCTTTTAACTATTCTCTCTTAAATAATAGTTAGTTGCTTCACCATAAAGAACCATTTCTTTTTCGAAATGAAACCCCAAACTTAACAATAAATTGATAGATGCTGGATTATCCAGAGAGGTAACTGCACAAACTCTTTTTAGTTTATATTGTTGTTCTGCAACATCTAGGGTACCCTGCGCAGCCTCTTTGGCAAACCCTTTTCCGGCAAAACGGTCAAGTAGTGCATAGCCAATATCAGGATGTTCTAGTTCAGGCCGTTTCAGAAGACCACAAATTCCTATGGGTTGATTTGATAACTTTAGTTGAACACAACTTAAGCCAAAACCGTACTGCCGATAGCTTGCAAGTGGACCACTATCCAAATAGTCAAGGGCATCCTGCTTTGTCCTAACGCCTTTGTCTGCAATATTATCGATAAATGACTTTTGGTTGAGTAACTCAATAATGAAGGATGTGTCATTATGGTTAAGTGGTCTAATTGATAGTCGTTCGGTTGAATAATTCATAGAGCATCACTTTTAAAAATACCGGATCATTTTTTAAAACAAATTAAAAGCGGCGCTGAAAACTAAGTTTTATTCTTGCTCAAAAAGCGATCAAGGTGATTAGCAAATGCCTGTCGATCAGCTTGGCTAAGGGGGGGTGGCCCACCGGTATGCTCGCCACTAGCTCTCATAGTATCAAGAAAGTCTCGCATGTTAAGGCGAGCACGAATATTATCAGGAGTATGCAGTTCGCCTCTAGGACTAATTGCATGAGCTCCTTTGTCGATAACTTCCGCCGCTAAAGGAATATCACTGGTAATAACAATATCCCCGGATTGGCACAACTTAACAATTTCGTCATCAGCAACGTCAAAGCCCGAAGTCACCTGCTGCATTTTAATAAACGCTGACTTCGGAACATTAATATATTGATTAGCCACAAATGTGGTTAGTGTTTTAGTACGTGTCGCAGCTTTGAATAAAATTTCTTTTATCACCACTGGACAAGCATCAGCATCTACCCAGATTTTCATGTCTATTCTGATTAGTGTTTTTTAACTTTTAGCGGCTTTCATTTTTGCCGCATAGGCTTCATTTTGTTTCCAAACGCGAAGTACATTCCCAGATAAGATCTTGGCAATATCCTGCTCGCTGTATCCTCTATCTAGCAGCCCCTGAATCAAACCTGGATAAGTACTCACATCTTTTAGACCTTCAGGTAAACTATCACCGACACCGTCATAATCAGAACCAATTCCAACAGCATCAATACCGGCAATTTTGACTACATGGTCAAAATGGTCAAGTACATCTTCTCGATTAGCGTATTTAAATGGGTTTTCAGCTAAATATTGTTTAGTAAAGGCCTTAACTTCATCACTATCTTCTGAAAGATTGTTATCTCTCGCAAATTTATCAACCGCAGCTTTTCGAGCGTCATAACTCTCTCGAGATTCCTTGGAAATAAATGTAGAGCCAAAATTAATTTGGATTACACCACCATTTTTGGCCAACAACTTGATCATATCGTCACTCATATTTCTTTCAAAGCCTGGGGTAAAATGACGAGCTGAGGAATGAGAAGCAATTGCCGGAACTTTACTTATTTCCATCACTTGATAAAACGCTTCGTCCGAAATATGAGAGACATCCACCATAATTCCAAGGTTATTCATTTCTACAATTAATTGTTTTCCAAAATCGGTAAGACCATTGGCTGGACGTTTTTCATCATAAGACGAATCAGATATATGATTAGACAGCGAATGCGCTAAAGTGATGTAACGAATACCGCGTTGATAAAAATGATGTAAATTTTCAAGTTTACCTTCAATGGGAGAACCATTTTCCATTCCCATGGGAAGAGAAATAACTCCCTTGTTAAAATTAGCTTCAACATCTGCAACACTATAAGCGTGTGCATACTTGTCGGGTGAATCACTAATAATCTTTTCAACGCCATCAATCAGTTTATCTGCGAGCGCTTTACTTCCTCCACCTTCAAACTCTAACTTGGCTGGAATGTAAATAGACATAAACGGCGCATCTAAACCACCGGCGACCGCACGAGGATAGTCAAAGTCACCACTTTCTGTAGCGTGACTAACGTCTTCGTACTTTTCTTCTAATCGATACGGAACATCAATATGTCCATCAGTAATAATATATTTCTTAGCAATTTCAATTGCTGTTAAAGGTTTACTCTCGGCTGGCTCTTTTGACTCAATTGCTGAAACCGATTCTGTAGCATTTGATTTAGCTTGCTCTTGATTATCTTTTGAACCAGTCGAGTCTTGGCAGGCTGTAGTAATCGCCAAAATAGCACTGACTATGGCTAATTTAGAGAATTTTGCCAGTGGGTTACTGGCTGAAAGAGCGTTAAGAGACATGACATCAAACCTATATTAAAAAATGAATGAGGTTACTGTGCCGCTGAATGACGAGAAAGTCAAATAACACTGTGTGTACAATGACAATATAAATAAAAGCGCTCAAATTTCATACAGATAAATGCAAAGGCTACATTTATGAAGTTCGAAATAACTGGGTTATGCGGTTTCTGAGTAAATTTTCATTCTCAAAAAAGTGACCATTTATCGGTCAAATAATGTCTACTGCTAAAATCGACCAAATGAATAAAAGAAGTAGCAACAAGCTAACAGCAATCAAAACTTGACGCCTTTTACCTGGTAGTCGCTTGTTCAAAACCTCATAACTATAACCAAAAGCAATCAGAAGCATACCAGCAACAACAAAGTCACCGACTTGCCATAAAACTTCATCGGTTAGTTGCATCGCAATCAAAGGGATTAGCAAAAGTGTTAAAGTAATGACGGCAATTCTAACCAACTGTTTTTTAGAAATAGACAGGATTGCTAAGTTCATAGTTGCCTCTTTTAGGCTAATTTAAGCTGTTCTTTATTAATGCCGATTTTATTAATACTTACGCTTAGTCATTTTCTTACTGCGGCTTCGATTTCTGCGTGATTTCTCCATTAGCTCTTTAGTCACTTTGACTTTCTTACCTTCAAAAGGATTAGCGCTTTCTTTTAGCTCGAACTTGATCGGAGTTCCAACAATTTTTAGCGCTTCTCTAAACCCTTTTTCTAAATAACGAATGTAGGATTTAGGTAGAGACTTAGTTTGGTTTCCATGAATAACAATTCTTGGCGGGTTGTGCCCACCAGGATGAGCATATCGAAGTTTGGCTTTAAACCGTCCTTTTGCAGGTGGTTGATGTTTTGAGACTATCAGCTCTAAAATTCGAGTGAGCTTAGAAGCAGACATAGTGACTCTTGCTCCGGCATAGGCTTCATCAACGGCTTCCCAAAGATGTCCAACGTTTGTACCGTGCAATGCCGAAATATACTTAATACGTGCAAAGTCTGCAAAATATAAACGCCGAGCAATTGCTTCTTTTACATCGTTGCGTTTATCTTCGGACATGTTGTCCCATTTATTCACACCAAGAACCAACGAGCGACCTGCATCAATCGCAAATCCTAGCAAATTTAAATCTTGTTCGGTGATCCCTTCTCTGGCATCAAAAATCATCACTACAACGTTAGCATCATTGATTGCTTGTAAGGTTTTTAATACGGAGAATTTTTCTACCGCTTCGTGAACCTTACCGCGTTTTCTCACACCCGCTGTATCAATTAAGGTGTATTGTTTATCTCGTCGTTCCATTTCAATATAAATAGAATCTCGAGTCGTCCCTGGCATGTCATAAACGACCACCCGTTCTTCGCCAAGCATTCGGTTGACCAAGGTCGACTTTCCAACATTTGGACGACCAATGATGGCTAATTTTGGACCTTTCGTCGAATCGGTTTTGTCTTCTGAGTCTTCTTGCTGCTCTGCTCGATTAGTCGCTAATAATTCCGCAACCGCAGGAAAGATTACATCATCTATTAGTCGATTTACACCACGACCATGTGCCGCGGCAATCGCAGAAATTGATTCAAACCCCATCGAATAAAAATCAGATAACACGGTATTTTGATCTAAGCCGTCGACTTTATTAACCACTAAGTGAATTTTTTTATTTTCAGCTCTTAGTTGCTGTGCAAATGATTCGTCAGTGGGTGTTAAACCTTCTCTTGCATTAACAATAAATAAGGTAATGTCTGCTTCTTTAACGGCCTGCATTGATTGTTCGGCCATCAAACCATCAACACCAACTTCGCCACCAGTAATACCACCGGTATCAATTATGATAAAAGGTTGATCACTAAAGGTGGCGTGACCATATTGACGATCACGAGTAAGTCCCGGAAGATCGGCTACTAGCGCGTCTCGAGTCCGAGTAAATCGATTGAAAAGTGTAGACTTGCCGACATTAGGTCGGCCGACAAGTGCGATTACAGGTAACATGTTTTTCCACCATCGTTGTCGCTTTAACTACTAATAAAAGCGACAACGTATTACTTAACTCAAAGAATTTATTTCTTGTGAGTCGTTATTTAGATTCTTTCTTGATTGCAACAAGTTCGCCATCTCTAGTATACATGATAGCTTTGTCCCCGATTATAAGAGGCACTGCTGTGATCCCGCTTGAATCAATGTGTTCACGGCTTACAATTTCTCCAGTGCGAACAGACATCCAATGCACATAACCTTCAAAATCACCAGCAATCGCATATTCACCAAGCACTCCTGGAGTGGTTAATTGGCGTCGATGTAGATCTTTTTGAGTCCAGATAATCACCCCATTAGAGCGATTAACGGCACTTAGATAACTATTTTCATGAGTAACAAATAACAACAGCTCTCCAATCGCCATATCTTGAAAAGTCGATAATTCTCGCTGCCATTGAAACTCGCCATTTCGCAAATCTAGGGCGGCTAAATTGCCGTTAAAAGAACCAATATAAATGGTTGGTCCAAGAACCAACGGCTTAAGGTCTACATCGACCAATCGTTGAATTTCTGAACTACCTAGTGGAGTTGCTATTCGTTTTTCCCAAGCAGGCTGACCATTAGAAAGTAAGAAAACCGATAGTTTTCCGTTCGCAAAACCAGATATAACGCCGCCACTTGCAATAACAGGAGCGGAGTTTCCACGCAATGTTAAAGCTGGTAATGACTCATCATAAAACCACTTTTGTTCACCGGTTTTAGCATCGAAAGCATAGACTTTTCCGTCTACCGTTCTCACAGCCACATGGCCTTCGCCAATGGCTGGACTTGAAATCACTTCACTTGAAACTTGCGCGCGCCAGACTTCGTCACCGGTTTCAGCATCAAGGACTAATACTTCACCTTGGCTAGTGCCAACAGCAACAATTCGGCTCGCTGCCGCAGGGCCTCCAGCGATTGGCAGCTCGGTTTCAACTTCCCAAATGACTTTTCCGTTATCAGGATTAACAGCGGCGACTTTACCCTCACCGTCAGCAATGTAGATTTTTTGGTAAGCATAAACTGGCGAGATTTTTCCCGATATGTCGCCTAAACCTTCGCCAATATCCGTAGACCAAAGAATTTTGGTTTCAAATTGGTTTTCTATTTCCACCAATGGATTTGGTTCGTATAAATCTTCATCATCGCTACAGCCGGATAACAATAAAGCTGTTGCGATAATTGCAGCTAAAGGCAACCGCATTATTCAGTAGCCTCTTGCGTTTCCGCAGACTCTTCTGTTGCCGCTTCATCGGCTTCAACTTGCTCTGCTGGAGAATCATCTACCACTCTATCGGCGGCAGCCAATTCTTCAATTAATAATTTAAGGGTTGGGTGTGAGCTAGTCGATTGACCTAAATTATCTGCTGCTTGGTATGCCTCTAGCGCCTCTGGCTTTTGCCCTAGTGCAAGTAATGCATCGCCTTTAACCATACTTGCGACTTCAAAATATCCTGACTCATTATCAAACTCGAGTAGTGGCAGCGCTTGCTCAGCTTTTTCTTGAGCAATCAAAATTCTCGCTAATCTAATTTTTGCTATATTGCTTAGTTCATTGCCTGCATGATTATTCAACACCCAGTTCAATTCCGTCACAGCTTTGTCTAGATCTTTTTCATCGACTGCAATTTTGGCCAAATGAAATGCTGATAAAATAGCATAACTAGAATCAGGAAACTTTCCTTTAACTTCGTTGGCAGCTTCAGCTAACTTAGTCTTATCAGTCCCTTCAAGTTGCTCAGTTACCTGTACGTAAAGATTTGAAGCAGACTCTTGATAAGCTATTTGTTGTTCAGTCCAGTATCGATAGCCAAAAAAGCCCGATAAGCCTAACACAGCACCAATAATTAATGGTGTGCCGTTATCTTTCCACCATTCTTTAAGCTGTTCTACTTGTTGTTCTTCAGTAAGGTTTGACACGTTAAACTCCTAAATTCTAATTTCTATAATCTGTGTTTTAATAGGTAAATGCTTATTGTGAGATTGGCTATTAATTAGGTCGCCTTAGTAATACTCAATCTCTTCTATTTCTATATAAGTGTGCTCAAATGCTTCACAAGATCAGCTTGAGACAAGTTGATTTGATCTTTTTTCTCTCTCAAGAACTTGATCGCAACAGTTTGTTGCTTAACCTCATCTTCGCCCAAAATTAGAGCGAACTTGGCGTCTGACTTGTCTGCTTTTTTCAGCTGCTTTTTAAAATTACCACCACCACAATGAAGTTGCAGCTTTAATTTAGGCAACTCATCTCTTAACTTCTCAGCCAACACAAGCCCAGCATTTTCGGCCTGTTCACCAAGCGTGCATAAATAGACATCGGTTTTCGCTGAAAGTTTATCTTTAAATGAAGCTTGATTTTGTAGTAACAAGATAATTCGCTCAATTCCCATGGCAAAACCACAACCGAAATTAGCCTGTCCACCTAATTGTTCAACCAAACCGTCATAGCGTCCACCGGCACATATGGTACCTTGAGCACCTAAATCCGTTGTTACCCACTCGAATACGGTTCGATTGTAATAATCGAGTCCACGCACTAAATTTGGGTTAACTACGTAGGAAATACCTAAAGCTGAAAGCTTTTCGCAGAGCTTTTCAAAGTGAATTTGAGACTCTTCATCAAGATGCGCCATTAACTTAGGTGCTTTTTCGACCACTTCTTTCATGGCTGGGTTCTTGGTATCAAGGATCCTTAAAGGATTCGATTTCAGTCGGCGTTGGCTATCTGCGTCGAGTTGTTCAATATTTTGCTCAAAATATCCAACTAGCTTTTGCTTGTAAGCTTCTCTCGCTTGGTTACTGCCTAGAGAGTTAATTTGCAATTCTACATCTTGCAAACCCAGCATTTTCCATAGGCGAGCCGTTAAAGCGATAATTTCCGCATCAATATCTGGACCTTGAAACCCAAAAGTTTCCAATCCAAACTGATGAAATTGTCGGTAACGCCCTTTTTGAGGACGTTCTCGACGAAACATTGGACCGATGTACCACAATCTTTGTTGCTGGTTATACAGCAGACCATGCTGAATACCAGCTCGCACGCAAGATGCCGTCCCTTCTGGTCTGAGGGTTAAGCTATCCTCACCTTTATCAACAAAGGTATACATTTCTTTCTCAACAATATCAGTTACTTCGCCAATCGAGCGACAAAATAGCTGAGTATTCTCAACAATAGGCATACGAATTTCCGAATAGCCATAGCTATTCGTAAGATCTCGTAAACACGCCTCCAGAAAGTGCCAAGCTGGCGAATCCTCTGGCAGGATGTCATTCATACCTTTGACTGATTGAAAAGATTTGCTCACAATAAAACGGCCACTAAACCCTGCTAAAAATCGAACGCGCAATTATAACGGAATTCAACTGGGAAAACAGCGATAATTGGCCTTATTTAGCCGGATCTAGGGCAATCGGGAGTCGATATCAATTCGCGATAGCCAGAATGCCCACCAGGGGTCGAAATTTTAACGAGTCACTTTCTTGGTTGGCGGCTTAATTTGTTCGGCGTTACCCTTTGCACAAGCATCTTTACCTTTTCTTACATGTAACTTATACCCCGCCATACACGGAGGAGATAATTGTAGTTCGTGCCTTTTGCCACGGGCTTTGCTGGTGGCCTTGGCTGTTGCGCTTATTTGAGTGTCAACCACCTCACAGCGATCTTTAAGACCATCACTATCCACTACCAATCGTAAGTTTCCTTTGCCTTTTCGCAGTCGCTGACATTTGAGTGGTGGTCGAAAAGTTTGTTTTTGTTGTTTGATACAGCGCGCAGCATTCTTTTTGCTTTCGTACTGAAAGCCGCTTTCACAGCCAAAAAAGGTTTCTTGCTTAGCAGCAACTCGGGCAGAAAGAGTGAGTAATAAAATACCAAGTATCGTAGCAACCATTGTCAGGATTTTCATTCAGAATCATCTCCATAGAATTTCAATGAGTGGCGAAGAGTCGAGACAGCAACTTCCTCGCTTGAGTATTTACCTTAAAATGATGTTTTTGGAATTTCTTGAATTTCGCTGGAATGAGTTTGAATTAACTTGAAATATTTAAATATCAATCACTTAACATTTACCAGAGGGTAAAAAGCAGCTAGCTAGTAGTTTATTGATATGACTTTTTTCTGACTATAGGCCGATTCAAATTGATCTAAAATCTTTTGGTGACTTTCGGTCCAATGTTCAGCAATAGACTCTTTTAAGCTTCTAGCCATGTTAATAGCACCATCAAAATCGGACTTTAGTAGCGTTATATGAGCGGGAACAAATGCGAAAGCAGGTCGGTTATCCGCCCAATTTCCATCAAACATTGCCACGTATTGTTCTGCCTTTTCGGGTTGCTCCGCTCGTAAATAGATGACTGCAGCTAGCCGACGAATATGATTTTGTAGGTAGCTAAATTGCGTCTCATCTATTCTCGGAATAAGTAGCTGAAGGCGCGCAATGGCATCTTGGATATTATTTTTTGCTAAACTAATATCGACCAAATCGACTAAAGCGGTGAGCTCACCTTGTAAATCATCTATTTGCTTGTAGCTTTCAACCAATTGTCTGAGCTCCGCCTCTGCAAATTGAATTTTACCTAAAGAAACACTGGTTGAAGCAATTTGATGCTTTGCCATTAACGCGTAGCCAACCATTTCAAACCTTATAAATATTTCTCTTGCCTTTTGATAGTATTCAATTGCCGTTTCAAGTTGCGATAAGCTTAAATAGACATTACCCAAATTAAACAAAGCTTTACCTTCGCCTGCAGCAAAGTTAGCTTGTTGATATTTTTCCATCGCTAACCGCAAATAGTTTGCCGCTTGATCCAACTGTCCGAGCGCCTGAAAAGTTGAACCCACATTCAATAACTCACGCGCTGAAAGGAACGGGTCATCCATAGCGTGAGTGTTATTTAGCAACGATTTCGACAATTCCAAGGAAGCTTCGAGGTTGCCTTGTGTATATAAAATGTTCGATGTTAGGTGGTCTAAGAAGTAGCTCTGGCTAGCGCTTAGGCCAGGTTTAGTTTGCGACTTTAGCGCTGCAATTAGTTCTTGTGAGCGTTTTAGCTCGCCGGTTCGATAATAAACTTCTGCCAAGTAAGCATTCGCCCAAAAAAAAGATGGCTGTTTCTTGATTGCTAAATTGAGATAGTCCTTAGCTGCTTTCATATCTCCGACTAATAATTCATTGACCCCAATGGCATAATCTCGATTCGCCTTTTGATCAGTTGAAAATGTGTCACTTAAGGAGATATGTTGCTTTTCATCCGGGATTAAATCGCCCACCAGATAATCAAGTAACATAGTGGCGGCGTCGAAAACATCTGGTTGGACAAATTCCAAGATTCCCGAGCGTTTATCTGCATTAAAGATTTGGTAACTAAGAACGGCTGTATTGTTTTCAACCCGATGTTTTATCGCCACCAAATGACTACAACCTATTTGTAAACAGACGGACTGATAGTAAGTTTGTTCTTCTGATGGTGTTTTTTTAGCTGCAAACTCTGCATCAGAAAGGGTACTGATCACCGTCGAAACTGGAATGGTTTGGATCGCTTCATATCGGCCTAATTGTTCAGAAGCCATGGACATAATGCCATATTTAACCCATTCATTAATGGGGTTGTGAGTGTCACTCTGCACCGGTACCACCGCCACTCTAAGCGGAGAGTCGCTGGAATGGCTTGTACTTGACCACCCTATTACTAGATAGAGACTGATAACTGATATTATTGCAATTGCTGCAGCCAGAAGGCTTTTTTGGAAGTAACTGGTTTTGCGCCCGCTAGGTGTGCTTGGCGCTTGCTCTATGTGCTGACTGACTTCAGAGTTAAATTTAAACCCTTTGCCTCGAATAGTTTTGATATATCCTTGATCTTTACCATTGTCTCCAAGCAGCTGTCGAACATCCGATACTAATTTTGATAATGACCAATCCGTAACCACTTGATCAGGCCAAAGAGATTCTATTAAGGATTGCTTGTCTACAACTTCAGGATAACGTTCACAAAGTAGGCAAACTAAATTGACACTTCTCTCATCATCAGAGATCAGTTGACCATCAAGATAGATTTTGCTTTTTACCTGATCGACGAGATATTTATCAAATTGATAGTACATTCCATTCCTTCAATTTCATTATTCAGGCGAGTTGTAACTCTGCCAATCCAGCCTATTATAACTAAACACTCTAAATTGACTAGAAAGCTAATTTGAATTTGTTTGAATTAGTTTGAATTTTAACGATTTCAAGCACTTAGAAGCCGCCTTTTATTTTGTCACTGGCCGTAGACTCGAACTCTTGCCTTTCAAGGTCAAAAATCTCGAAAAATTTCATTTACTTGCTATCTAGTTGATTTATATAGCTTTCAAGTTAGTTCAAACTACTTCAAGTTACTTTCAAGCAACATTCTGTTCGATTCCATATTCTGCTTAACACACCCAACAAAGCGAAAAGGAATAACAAATATGCTTTCCAAAATAACACGATCGATAGTTTTAATTTTAATACTACTGACATCTCACGCATTTGCAGAGCAACAACGACATATTCATATCAATGGTGAGCATCTTGATGATCAAATGATCGCAAAGCTTGATGCACTCGTTGGTACTCAAGTTAGAGATGGCTACTACTGGCTCAACTTACAAAACGGTGAGTGGGGCTACGAAGGCAATCCCCAAACTCAAGGAGTTGTTGCTCAAATCGCAGCCATTAATCAACCCCAGCAAAAACAATCAAAACAAGCTCATAAGAGAAGCCAGCTTCAAGATGTGAGCGCAACAGGCAGAGTAACTAGCGGACGATTAAACGGCCAAGACTGTACCTTTGTTTCGGTTGGGGGAACAACCCTTAAGAGTTGTGACTAACTGCCATTCGCCAACAGACTCAAAGGCCTTATGAGACCTTTCACCAACATTAATGATTAGCGATATTGAAAAGGATAATACAGTGAAAACCACCTTGACCACTAAGCTCGGTAGCTACGCACTACTAATTAATCAAATTTTGACTAGTCAATTATCTGCTTCAGAAGCACCAAATTGGAATAGTATTCCCTACGAGTTGTCCCAGCTTACCTCTCAGGCTGGAGAGCCATTCGATGGGTGGATTGCCAACAATCAACCATTTGTCATTCAGTTAAAAAATAACAAGCTATTCACAAAAGAACCTCAATCAGGTCCTACGTCTCACCAAGCTAACCATAACCAGAATAACAATAACCAAACGAACAATCACTCGGAATTCTCGATTCAAACTACACCACAGTTTCAAGTCTTACTGGGTGATACTGACATCTCAAGTCTAATTGAATACCATCAACATTACCTTCATTTTGCTGGTGGCTTTCCGCTTCCTCATGGAGAACATCAGCTTAGGGTCAATCAACTTGTTGATGATCAATGGGTGTCTATTGGAGTAACTGAACTTCGGATTTTATCAACTGCAGGGTTTCAACAAGCCGAGTGGCAACCTCGACTTGACCTAAATATAAACTCACAGCTCGACGAGCAAGTAACCGGCGATACAACTGAGTCAGAGCGCCCTCGTTATACGGATGTTGACGCGAGCATTGGACTAACCACTCACCACCAAAAAGATGATTTTTCAATTGATTCCACACTGAATTTAATTGCAGTTACCAATAGAGAACAAGCGATTCAATTTGGCTCAAAAGGCGCAGCAGCTAGAAAACTAGATATCGCAGACTACAACTTAAGTCTTATCAGTGGCAACCATCAGGTTAATGTAGGTCACACAAGTTACGGTAACAACTCTTTATTAATCGATAATCTTTCTCGTCGAGGTGTGAGTTGGCAATATCAAAATGAACAACAGTTTACCCTCAACGGAGCCATACTATCTGGCAGTGATATTGTCGGATACAACAACTTCTTCGGGCTGGCCAATTATTCCAACGAATATGTCAATTCACTTGGTTTTGGTTTTAATCTGTTTACTGAGCAGCGAATTTCTTTGCGAATAGAAGGCAGCTTGCTAGATGCTGAGCGAGTATCGCAAAATGATTTTGGTGTAAGTGAGATCACGAGTGCCGAAAAAAATTCCGGTGCTGGCCTGCGTTTTATAGCTTCTGATAGTGAGGGTCGGTTTGATGCAGACCTGGTGCTCGGTTTTAGCCGCTATACCAATCCTGAGGATACCGCGCTTAGTTTGGGGGAAACCTTGGTTAAACTGCAGCGAGAAGACTCGATCGCACACAATCTATCGCTAAACTATCAATTAGTACAAGATGGACAGACCCCATGGGGCTCAATTGCCAATATCACTTTATCGGCTAATCATTCAAGTGCCGATCCGCTTTACCAAACCTTAACCGCTTTTGTGCAAGCGAACGTGGAAAACGAAATGCTCGGTGCGCAATACCAACTAGGTCATCTGTCGGGCAATTTATCGCTACAAGCGTCAAGAGATAACTTGGATAATTTAGCGAATCTTTTAACCACCAAAACCAAAAACGATAATTTTTCCATCAATATACCGCTAGCGGCTTATGGGCCAGTCGAAGATAACTCTAAACTCAACCATTGGCTACCAAACCTCGATTACAACTATCAAAGAAGCCATCAATTTGCGCTCAATTCGCCTAACGTGGATGACAGTGGTTTTAATGATAATAGCCATTTACCGGATCAACTAACAACCAGCCATGATATCGCGAGTAGCTGGCAAATTGATCAACATTCATTTTCACTCCAATCAAGCTACAGTCTGCAGGACAATCGCCAACTCGGAAGAGAACTGGCTGACTTTAGTAACTTACAGCATGCCGCTAGTTTTAATTACCAACAAGATGAATCAAATGCTTGGGTTTTCTCATTATCAAAAAATCGACAGACCGATATGGAAAACGCAAAAGTGCAGTGGAGCGAAGCCGTCTCGATTGCTTACAGCTGGCAATCGATTGATGGCTTAGGGTTTGCCTTGGCATATGGTTTGAGTAAAGAACATGACAACCTAGACGAATCAGAAAGTCTAGCAACAACCGCTGATATCAGTTTAATCAAAAATTTGATCGAGGGTGAATGGTGGCTCCCTGCGGATGGAAGTATTAGCCTAAGAATTAACTATAACGACTCCAAGTCCGTCGACAATATTTTCGACCAACGAAGCCAGTTTGGCACCACAACAGCGCAATTAAGTATTTCGCTTAGCTTTTAATTAAGGAACCAAAAATTATGACTAATTTGACCAAACTAATGCTCAAGACAATGATGATTAGCACCTTATTAATCGCAAGTTTTCAGGTAAGTGCCGTCACAGGAAGAAATCCAACCGGCGTAAACGTTAACTCAAATGGCGCTTCTAGCGTTTTGATTACATTCCATAATTTAGAGCCAAGCGAAGTTCCGGTTGGCGCATTTTGGTGCGGTGAGGTAACCACTACAGGGGTGGTGGTTGGCAATAACCCGTGCGTTTCGGGTACTTTATTGGGCCATCTTCCTAAACAGTTTGACTTGGCTCGGATCAATGGCGGAGGCAACACGGATAACCCAACCGATAACCTCTCTAATACAGCTAACAATTTTAGTTCGAATCTAGCACCTAGAAATTTAACTGATGTGATGAGTATACCTACTGCAGTCGTAAGAAGAGCGTATCAACAAGCTCAGACAGGTCGCTCTTCGGAATTTTATTATATTCGTCAATTTAATAATAACGGTGTCAATACATACGTTACAGTCACATGCCGCATGGCGGGTGGAGGAGCGCGCTCTCCGTTATCTCTCACCAAAGTCAACTTGGATTTTTCCGGAGAGGGACATCGCAGAGCCGTCACTTTAGTCAAACAGTCAGCGACTTTGCCTGAACTTAGTGCTGAGATTTCTTATACAGGCTCTGGTTTACTCAAGGGACGTTGGGAAATTGTAATGCCTGGTGACCCAGAACCCTCTCAGTTCGACTTGCTTTCAGAGGCTAGCCTACCGGCTTCAGAGCGAGGCTTACAAAAACGCTATCGCTTAATTAATCGCTTTCAGAAGTTCCTAACACCTGCTGGTAAAACCACCATTCAAGGACCCGATCCCAAACTGCTACCGACCTTACAAAAAGGGCTGTATAGAATTCTGTTTCGAGTTGAAGCAAGTAGTGACAAGGAAGGAAATTCTGACACTACTGCAGGGATCTTAAAGTCGGGTGGTGTTGCCGGCTTTCCGATGCCGACTCTTCGTTACTTTGTCGGCAGCGAACAGCAACTCAAAGAAACTAAAAAACTACCACCAATATCATTGCTACTGCCACACTCAGGACAAAGCTTATCACCGGAAAAAGTGAACTTTACGTGGTTTGACATTCAAGCCAAATCATCGGTAGCACTCTACAGGGTCGAATTGTACGATTCAAGCGGTGATAAAAAACTGATCAGCTCCGCGCTTATTAAACCGGGTCAATCTAGTTATCAGCCTCCTAGGTCAGTCACAAAAAAGCTTGATTATCCCTTTCTATGGCGAGTAACAGCCCTCGATAAAAATGGCAAAACAATTTCAACCAGCGCCCTAAGAAAACTAACCATTAAACAAAGGTAATCAAAAATGAAACTGTCACTTAACAAATTTTTAGCCATTATTAGTCTCGCGCTTTATGCGATCTTTGCGCTCCTACCGGTCGAAGTTTTAGCAACACAGACAAAACGACCTACCGGCCCAATTGTCACGCAGAAAAAAAATTATAAAGTTCCAGGGGCTGTGGCGGTCTCAACTGCAAAACGCCATGGATATCGATTTTACTCAGTAAAGCGAACAAAAAATTCTAGACGAATCTCAAGTTACGATAAATCCTGTGAATTTCAGGGGATGCATTGGACAACAAAAAGTAAAAAAGAATGTATTATCACTGGGTTTTCAAATAGTCGATCTAAGTGCCGGAGTTTACGAAATGGCTGGCGACTAAAGGAAATAAGACTGAAAGGTAATTACGTTTGGACTTCTAGACCGGCTAATACTCAAACTCCAAAATTTAGAGCGACAGTGACCAATAACTCTAGTAAGGCACAAGTTTTGTTAGTTGACTACCTAATATTGGAAGGCCCCATGGGACCTTCTAACAGTTGGGAGGATGCTTTTTCCCATTGTTCAGATCCTAATTATTAGGGCCAAGGATAATAGCTTGCAACAGATTGTATTCAATCACACCTTAGCGCGAGGCAAGTAGCTTTTCATCAACACGGTTTTTGACTCGAACGGGTCTTTTTAAATCGAGCCCTAAATGTCTAAAAGGATAATTAAGTGACATCTTAATTGGTTTCATTCGGCATTCGTCGGGCTTCTTTCTGACCACTTCGAAACTGTTGTCTACTTGGCTAACTAAACGAAGTTCAAAACTAGACATCATTGTGCAACCATGTGAGACAACATCGATGTAGATATAGCGTTCATCGAGTGTATAACTTATCAACTTGGCAGGCTCTGCCTCTTGTCCACCGTTATTCACTAGTACAACGGGTTTGCTGCAACCTGCTAATAAAAATACACTCAAAAGCATCAATAGAAATTTATTATTCATCGTCCTAATCTCATGTTAAAAAAAATGCCCCTTTCAAAACCAACGTAAGGGGCTAAGGGAATAATACGTAAAAAAGCTGAATCGTAAATGAACATGTTCCTAACTACAACGGTCAACTGCTCAAAACGGACAACTGGTCGAATCACTTTCACCCCATGCACCGGTACAAATACTGTCACCGTATAAAAAGTAAACAGCATCATCATGAATGACCGCTCGCTGGCCAGAGTAGGCACTTGGCCATGCGATTTGATCACCTGCTTGTTCGGCGATCATTTTTGCAGAAAAATTGAGTTCCATGACATTATTTTGCCCACTCGACAATTCAAATTGATGCAAAGCCGACTCGCTCCAGTTAGGATAGTTTTGCCCGTCTTGTTTGCGATAAATTGTGATTGGTAAAGTAAAACGCTGAATATCTTCTGAATGTTGCAAAAAACTCATGCTTCGTAAGTCAAAGTTCGCTTCGGTATAGGAGCCTTGGCTTCCAAAAACTAAAGTGTCTTTTACCACTGGGTTGCTTGCATCGGTAATATCATAAAGCTCCACTTTAACTCCCTGCTGAGTCCCATTAACGACTTGCTGGCCAATCCCAAGCAGCCAATCCTCTGAAAGCGGGTGCAAATATCTAGAAAAACCGGGAATCTCTAGCTCTCCACTAATAAAAGGAGCAGCAGGGTCCGATAGGTCAATCACGTAAAGTGGATCAATCTGTTCAAACGTAACGGCGTAGCCTCGATCACCGGAAAACCGAACCGCAAAAAGTTCTTCACCGGGCTTGCCAATAGGTGTCGGATTTTCAACGCTTGGTATTTGGCTTAACTGCAATAATTGATTACTGCCATCTTCCGTGAGTATTGTTAATCGATGTTCGGGAGAACCGGTTACTCCGCTATAGCTGGTTGTCATGATTCTCAAATTATCTTGATGTTCACTCATTCTGAATGCGGGATTACTCCAACCTAAAAAGCCAGGAATTGCTTTGGAAGCTTTATATAAGACCTGATCTGAATCAAAAGAAAACTTATGCAACACAGTAAACTGCGCGTATTCAAACCAGCTAGCATAGTCTGAGCCACCAATATAAAGGCTATTTGTTGAAGCGTAGATCCCTTGAACATTGGCGTTTAAACAAGTCGATGAGGTTAATTGCTGTGTCTCTAAATCAATCGCGGAAATGGTGATTACATCTGCGTAGCCTTCGAAGGAGCTACCGCCTTCGGCGACAAAACAGTTACTCGCTTCCACTAAAGGCCGAACTGCACCATTGTTAACTTGATAGTGAGGTAGCAAATCTGAAACAGGGGTACTCAGAATGAGTTTTTCATTGGCTATTTTTTCATCATCGGTCACAGCGGCATAGTTTATTTCTTGAATATTTGGAACATAACGAGTAATTAGATACAACATGTTTCCAATTCGTCTTGTTCCTTCTAAATTACCTTCTATTTCTATATTCCATTGTTGACTGGGGGATTCAGGGCTTTGTACATCAAAGAGTTGAATCTCAGCTTTCCCACTTTGCCAATTCCAATCTGTTTCAGGCAAAAAGGCTCCCCAATAGGTATACACGGTTTTCTTTATCGCAACCAATTGTTGTTGTTCGGTGCGTAAATAAATTTCATCGTATTGCACATCTTCGGATTCATTAGCAATTTCAGCGATTTGTTCGAGGGAGATATTGTCGGGATCAGTACGATGAATTCTAATCGCGTTATTCGCATTCGAGTCAGAATAATAGTCCCCTGTTACAACTTGAAAAAGGTGTTGACCGTCATATTTAATCCTGTCGGCTTCATCAACATCTATTTCGTGTGTATTGGTGGTTGAAAACTGTCCTCTAAGCCCAGCCCCATCACCCTCTGCCGCAGCCGCTAAAGCAACGGGGTAATCTTGTTCAACCAGTCTAAGACGGATGCCATTCTTTAAAAATTGCTCGAACGCACTACTCGAAGATTTGGACAGCGGCGCGTCTTTAATGGCGGCTTGTTTCAAATAGCTATAATCAATATTGACTTGATCATCAGAGCTGCCACAACCACTGGCTAAACTAATTACTATCGGTAACGCTAAGAAACTTAACCTCTTCATTACTTTTTCCTTCTTATTAATCGATAAATTTGAGATGTAAAGCATTAGAAAGTAACTACTATATTAAGAACTGTAGCGAATAAATTCTGTTCAAGAATTGCTGAGTAATGTTAAGATTTGTAATACTTGACTGTATCTCAATTGGCCAGCGCAATTTAGTAGTGGTAGAGATAGCATTACACTTTTTGACAATTAATAACTAAACATCAAGAGAATCAATCTTGATAGTCGGCGATAATGTTTCTGATGTTGTTGATTAAGTACGCTAAACCCAAGAGCAGAAAAGCTCTCCCCAGTCTCATTCTACCCAAAGCCTTGTTGACTTTGGCACTTTTGCTTGCCTCGATCAATCAAGCGAGCTTTGCTGCAGAACCCTGCCAGTCAGAACAAAAAGGAAACTGTATTGAAGAAAACACACTTCATTTAGGCTTATCTATCGGTTTAGGCCTTGTCAGTAACCCTTTAAATCAAAGCGACAACATCCCATTAGTTTTGCTACCAAGTGTCAGTTTCTATTCTGGCGACTTTTTTCTCGAAAATCTCGATTTTGGATATAACCTTTACAACAGCGACCACGCTTCACTATCAATGATTGCAAGCCCCAGCTATGACAGCGTATTTTTTGATCGTTGGGATCCCGGTAATATTTTTGTTGAGCTAGGCGCAGGACTCTCGGACAGCGCAGGTAATCCGAATATAGCGCCTTCTACTCCTGATAGGGAGACAGTGATAAGCCCGGATGAGCTTTCCACCAGAAAGTTTTCATATTTGGGTGGCTTAGAATACTCATTGGAATTTAATAATCAATTAATCCAAATTGCAGCATTAAGCGACATTACCGATGTTCATTCTGGCAATGAAATAAGGTTTGCCTACCAATACCAAGCGACAACGAATATACGTACGACTGCCGGCTTCACCTGGAAAGATAAAAACCTGACTGACTATTATTACGGTGTAGATGAAAATGAAATCATTGATAACCGAGCAACTTACCAAGCGCAATCAAGTATCAGTCCGTTTATTAGGGCAACCTATCGTTCGAAGCTAGGAGATGGTGATAGTTTAAGGGTCAGCTTGCAATATCAAAAGTTGGATAGCCAAATTAGTCAGAGCCCTGTAGTCGCTGATGATTATGTCATTACGTTTTTTGCTGGTAGAACATTTAGCTTTTAATTATAACTATAAATAAGTGCTTTTTAGCACGAATGAATATGGGAATAACAAGACAGTTAACACGGAAATTAACTGGCCTGCTTTGCCTGCTTTTACTGAATACACCTTTTCAGTTAGCAGCCGAATCAGGCTATGGCTTAACTGCGTCCCCAGAAAAATGCTTCGTATTAGAAAATACTGAAGAATGCGAGATCTCTGTAAAGCTGGATTGGCGAATCAAAATCAAGGGTGACTATTGCCTCTATTTAACTGGACAGCCGAGTCCGTTAAACTGTTGGAAGGCAAAAAACCAAGGTAGCTTTGAATATCTGCTAATCACCAATACAGATACTCAATTTGAAATAAGATCGACGCTTGAGGATCCTCCTATCTATATTGCCCAAGTCAAAATCTTTAAACAAATTAAACAGCTAAAAAAACGCAGAAGAAATCCTTGGAGTTTCTACTAGCTAGGGAGTCATGTCGGACTGTTGCCCCTCATGTCGCCCAAACAGATTGACAAGTTAAGTGTCACTAATTTTTCGGAGTCGTTTTAAACATGAGCCAAGCTAAAATATTATTAGTAGAAGATGACCAAAAGCTGGCTAACTTGGTAAAGCAATATCTAGAAAAAGCCAACTACAAAGTTAAAATTGAAAGTGATGGAAACCGCACCATTGGAACGGTTGAACGATTTGAACCAGACTTAATTATTCTTGATATTATGTTGCCAGGTCGAGATGGTCTTTCAATTTGCAAGGAAATTAGACCCACCTTTCTTGGACCCATTCTTATGTTAACCGCTCGCAACGAGGACTTTGATCAAGTATTAGGTCTAGAGTTTGGAGCTGATGACTATGTTATAAAACCTGCTGAGCCAAGAGTTTTGTTGGCGCGTATTAAAGCGCTATTAAGACGAGGCACTTTTTCCTCGAATGAACCAGAAGCACAGCTTACCTTTGGCTCACTAACAATCGATGCTATTTCACGTGATGTATATCTCGATGGAAATAAAGTTGTCCTATCAACTCACGAATTCGATTTATTACATATTATTGCTCAAAACGCGGGTAACATTTTAAGTCGAGATTACTTGTTTAATAAACTCTACAATCGAGAATATGACGGGCTTGATCGAACAATGGATGTTCGTATATCACAACTGCGCAAAAAGCTAAATGATAACTCAGAGGAAGCACTTCGTATTAAAACCATTTGGGGTAAAGGTTACTTATTTGTTGCCGATGCTTGGTAACACTTCAACCTAAAAATAACCAACACTCTATGAGCTCGATATTCTTAAGACTTTATTTTCTAATTGTTGCTACTGTACTAATTGTAGGCTTTAGCTTGGACTGGCTATGGAGAGCATTTGAGCCTCAACAAATGCCTCAAAACCACTTAGAACAACTTATAGTGTCTAATGCCACTTTGTTAGAAAATCTACCTTACAGTGAGCTTGAAAAAACCATTGAAGAACTTAATCAACACTCGTTTGGTGAATATCAAATAATCCAAGACTCCCCCCAGCAGCTCGATAATTTCTATAAAAACATTGATAGCAATACACCGGTTATTACTGAAAATAACGATCAAATTATTAGCTTTATCCGGTTAGCTTCGCATCACTTAATCTTACAGTATTCTGAACCACAGGAATCACCACAATCCTATCTTAAAGTGTTATTTATTGTACTTTTTTACAGCATAATCGCGGTTGTCATATTTTATTGGATTTGGCCATTATCCAAGGATCTAAAACGACTTGAACACGCCGTTAGCAGCTTTTCCGAACAACAATGGCAATCCAAAGTCGAATTGCCCGCAACCTCTTCCGTTGCGCATTTGGCAACGGCTTACAACAAGTTGCTTGACCGAATCAAGTTACTTATCGAAACGCAGCAATCCATGTCACATTCAATTTCCCATGAGCTGAGAACACCACTCGCTCGAATACGGTTTGCTTTACAAATGGCGGAAGAGTCACTTGATATCACGCAAGTAAAAAGCCAGTTAACCAGTATTATGGAAGATGTTGAAGAAATGAATCAATTGATTACTGAGCTATTGAACTTCGCTGCGTTAGAAAAAATATCGGTTGAAGCAAA
The DNA here is from genome assembly GCA_965230505.1 of Kangiellaceae bacterium. Classification (GTDB taxonomy): domain Bacteria; phylum Pseudomonadota; class Gammaproteobacteria; order Enterobacterales; family Kangiellaceae. The sequence continues at coordinate 782,375 of OZ246006.1, forward strand.
GTTAGAGCGCGGCAACATCAACTTACTCATAGAGAATTTACTGGCTCGTTTATCTAGAAACAATTCCGATATAAAGATCCGCTTTGACGATTCAGAGCAAGGTAAACACGTCCTTTGTGATAGTTACTTAATGGAAAGAGCAATACAAAACTTAATTGTCAACGCATTAAAATTTTCTCAAAGCGCAATCAAAGTCTCGTTTAGAGAATCAGAACAGCTGTATCAAATCGTCATTGAAGATGACGGTCCCGGGATACCGGAAGCACAAAAACCATTAGTATTTGACTCGTTTGTTCAACTCCCTAACAGTAACAAGGAACAAGGCTTTGGATTGGGGTTAGCGATTGTTAAACGAGTTATGAATTTACATGGTGGTAATGCTACTGCGGAAGACTCTGAACTCGGTGGCGCAAAGTTTGTCTTGAGCTGGCCTAATGCAAATCGATAGCCTTTTATTCTTACAAGTTATTAGGACCCAGATGGGGACAATGTTAGGTTACCTTTTTAACTTTTTTGTAGAGTGTACTTATGAAAAGGGTCGCAGTATTTGGAAATACTGGTGCAGGCAAATCAACCACCAGCCGAAAAATAGCGTCGACTAAGTCCCTTCCTCTTTTTGTTTTAGATAAAATACAATTCAAGCCTGGTGGAGCTGAGATTAGCAAACAGGCTTTTATTGACTCTCATAACAAGCTTATGGAAAAAGAACAGTGGGTAATCGAGGGCTTTGGAAATATAGAAACGCTCTGGCCAAGATTGGAGAAAGCCGATACCTTGGTGTTTATCGACCTTCCATTATGGGTACATTACTGGTGGGTGACAAAGCGATTTATTATGGGGTTATTTTCTTCGCCTCAGGGCTGGCCCAAAGGAACACCACTTTTGAAAGCCACCATTAATAGCTATAGAGTCTTGCAACTTTGTCACCGGCAATTAACGCCGGCTTATAGACGGTTTGTGAAAAAAAACACCGCACATAAGACGGTTATTCATATCAGAACTGTCAAAGCGTTGAATCACTTTAAAGCAACTTTATAGTGATTATTTTTTCACTCACAGAAAAGAGCTAAAACTCTTTTTGAGTGATCTTCCAATCTTCACCATCGAAAAATACTCGCTCAGTTGGCCAATATTGATTATCTTGTTTGAGGGTTATAATCGATTCGCGACCGATTAAATCCAGCAACCTAATACGCACAAAATCTTTATCTACATGTTGTTTGGATAGTTGAATAAAGCCAGCTAAATCTTCAACAGGCTGTCCTTCAAATTCAACGATTCTCGACAACGGTCTTAGTCCATAACGATTTGCTGGTGAACCATACCAATACCAAGAAACGTAGACTCCTTCGGGGGCTAATCCGTATTGGGCCGAAACAGCGCGGTGTGGCTTTTGGATTAATGCTCCAGACCAAATATAAACGTTTTCAGTATCGGTATTCGAAAGCTCTTTCATAGATACCAATAGGTCGAGTTGTTGAGCGTCTCGCCAAACACTAACCTCTACCTCACCGGACTGACTTTGCTTTTCGAAGTCATCAAATCCGGTAATTAATTGCTGATTAATGGTTAAAAGTAAATCTCCTTGTTGCAGTTTATCGAACGAATCTGCACCCGCGACCCTTTTTCTAATTTGCAAGACTTGCGAGCGATTGCTTTGTTTTTGAAATCGGTTCATCCATTTATCAGATAAACCATATTTACGTGCGTTTGCAATTGTGATCGGTGACAATTCGACTTCCATTGAGTAAATGTCAACGCGCTTTTTGTCCAACCATTGTTTTTTAATATTAAGAATTTGGTCTACCGGTAAACCTCTATCATAGGTGTTGTTGTTACGACCGATGGTGAAATTTGTCCACCAAGATCGAATCCGACCTCGTTTGTCCATCAACACGCCACTGGCAACTAATGGTGGATTATTAATAATAATACTATTGGTATTGGTTTCTTTAAATTGAGGAATCGATGGTCTAGGTAATGCTAACGGGTCGTATGAAGAAACCGTCAGCTTCTCACTGATCAAACGATTAGAAGTTTGATAACCGGCTAGCCAAACTGGATCCCCTGCATCCAGCGGTTTAGGATAAAATTCCGCAGCCTCTACATCCGAGTCGAGAAGTAGATTAGTATCATATTGCAGAAGAGTAAAACTGTGCAGCGGATGAACAAATAACACCTTTGCTGGAACTTGAGTTACACCAGCGAAGGTTATATCGACATCGGCCATCTTAATCGGAACTGTGTTTCGATCAACAATAATTAAACCTTCATCTTCATCAATAACAATTCCAGTTCCAGAATAATTTGCAAAATTTTGTCCATCAATGTGGTAAGGCAAACTTGCATTGACAAACACTAAAGAACGCGAGATGTTATTGAGCTTCTTATCCTTGTAATTTTTAAAAATAACTCGAGTGGGTTCAATAACGTCAACCGTGTCACTCCAGTCGATCTTTTGACACGGCCACATCCCAGTTTGGTCATTACGCTTGCAGCGCTCAGAGAGATGCCATTTAGTTTGAAATTGAACGTTGCCTACCAATACGTTATTCGGGTTTCCGATCCCCACATACTTGATTGTAAAGTACTCACCTTCTGACAACTTTAAAAGTTCTGTTTGAAAGTCATCAAGGTCGTTAATCGGTTGGTTGTTAATTTTTTGGATAACACCCCCTCTTCTAATCCCAGCATTGCTAAATGCATACCCCGGCGAAGCCACATAAACTCCTTTAGGTGGCATATTCGACTGGCGCGCAATTTGATAGGACAGTTGATTAAATATGCCATCAGCAAAACTAATAAACTCTTTCGGCGTTGACTCTTCAAGGTCAGCAACTTTTAAATCGACAACTTTAGATTCATTTTGTCGAAAAAGTGTCAACTGAATGGTTTTACCAACATGCTCGTCAAGAAAGATTTCGAATTGTTCATACCGGCTAACATAGTCTATCGTCTGAGATTTTGATTTCAGTGATATGATTATATCGCCTGGTCTTAATAAGTTATGAGCAGGACCATCAACAACAGTATTTTTTACCGTCAATAGCCCATCGCCATTAGCGTTTTTACGAAACCCTTTTTCTAAACCGGCCGATAAGCCTAAGCGGCGAACTTCATCATAGGTTTGGTATCTTAAGGTTGTCTGTATCGTTCCCCGGATAATCCTTTTCCCAGTTTGAAGGGCTTTTAGTGCGCGAGTCACTTTAAATAAAGGTAAAAAATAGCTTGATGAACTAGCCCGTTTTCCACCGGCGTTTAAAGCGATAACTTGTGATGACTGGTTAATCACAGGTGCACCCGATGAGCCACCAGCGGTATCAGCTGATGATTGAAAATAAAACGTATTGAAATCATTATATCTGCCAACACCGTAAGCCGGTGCTGAGCGATCGAGTCTTGCTAATGTTCCAGATAGGATAGACATTTTCTCGCCCGAATCATTTCCTATGATACGGATCTCATCCCCAACTTTCGCTTTATCATCCGCTAATTCTAGAGCCTTTGGTTGAATAAACTTTAACGCTTTAGGATCGTATTGGAAGAAGCCAAAGTCATGAATGGGATCTCTATATATGGGCTTAAGTGTCACTTCTTCACTGTTGAAAAAAACACCTTCCGCTGTAATGGGGCCGGGCTGCACCACATGACGATTAGTTAAAATAATTCCGCGCTTAGCATCAACCACAAACCCTGTTGCTTGGGTGACACTGCTACCCTGAGTATCAAAAGGCCTTACCGCATTCACTCGAATACTTACGATCGATTGAGAAGCATCCTCAATTACTTTTTCCCACGAATTAACTTTGGCAATGACATTGCTACTGATCAGTAACAACCCGATTAACAAAACACTTCTCATTGAAACAACTCCATTTTGTGGCAAAAAACGTGGCGGAGGCAGTTGTAGGCTATGGCAAATAGCCCACAACAATTTTGATAATAATTCGAAATTAGGAAACCAACAAAAGACACTGACAAATATTAATTTTTTGTCACTTGAATAAGGGGTTCACCTTTAGATTTTGATTGGATTGCTTGCTCTCGAGCCGCTAACTTTTCTCGAATTGATTTTTCGATAGAGTCGACCAGTTGATCGTTTTCTATTTTATGACTCTTATTGCCATCTTGATATAGCAAGCTGGCTTTTAACCCGCCGGTTAACCCCAAGTCTGCTTCTTTCGCTTCTCCAGGCCCGTTTACCACGCAACCTATAATGGCAACATCCATCGAATCCCTGACATCTTCAAGACGCATTTCTAATTCATTAACCGTTTTAATAACATCAAACTGCTGACGAGAACAAGATGGACAGGCAATCAAATTGATTCCACGTTGTCGTAAGCTAAGTGATTTTAAAATATCAAACCCGACTTTGATTTCTTCGACAGGATCGGCAGCAAGGGAAATTCGAATTGTGTCACCAATTCCTTCCGAAAGTAGCAGGCCTAACCCCACTGAAGACTTCACTGCGCCCGCTCGTAATCCACCGGCTTCGGTAATTCCCAAATGCAAAGGTTGTTCTATTTGACTAGCCAACTTTCGGTAAGCTGAAACAGTCATAAAAACATCGGATGCCTTTAAACTAATTTTATAATTTTGAAAGTCATATTTGTCTAAAATATCGATATGACGAAACGCAGATTCCACCAATGCATCGGGGGTTGGTTCGCCATATTTAACTTGTAAATCTTTTTCTAGCGAGCCCGCATTAACACCTACTCGAATCGGAATATTCATATCCCGGGCTTTTTCAATCACACTTCGAATGCGATCTTCTTTACCAATATTGCCCGGATTAATTCTAAGACAGTCCACACCATAATCTGCAACCTTTAACGCTATTTTATGGTCAAAATGAATATCTGCGACCAACGGTACCGGCGAACGTTGCTTAATCAACTTAAACGCCTCAGCCGCATCCATAGTTGGAACAGAAACCCGCACAATATCACCGCCAGCATCAGCGATAGCAGTTATTTGTTTTAATGTTGCTTCAACATCACAAGTCTCAGTATTGGTCATACTTTGAACCGCGATAGGTGCGTCACCACCGATCGGTACGTTTCCAACCATTATTTGGCGACTTTTACGACGCTTAATCCAGGATTCACCTTTCATTTTTGCTTGTATCTCTTTTCAATCTTTTACGAGTAACGACTAATTACATTTAATTAAGGATGATTTCAGCCCGTCGACCTGCTCGGTAACCTGATAAATCATAACTTTGGTTATTATACTGTAGAGTGACCACAGAAGGATCCCCTAGCACTATATTGAAAGGTTTAACACCTTCAATGGGCATGTGTTTGCCGGCTCTTTTTACACCTAAGGCGATAACCTCTCCTCTGGCATCGACAATTCTTACCCAACAATCAGCTGAAAAATCAAGGACTAAAGGCGTCATGTCTTGAGAGGTGGTTACCGATTGGTTAGCTGCTAATTCTGATTCGGACTGGCTTTGTTTTTCAGTTTGAATACTGGAATCACTGTCAGCAGTTGATGCTGAACGATTCTGAGTAACCATATTAGACGAATCTTGGTTTTGGTTTAGGTTTTCCTCAACGGGGTTTTGACTCACTATATTTACATTATCGTTAGACACTGTTTCATCAACTCGCGAAGAATTATCGCTATTTGCTGAGCGATCGACTTCGGATTGTGAATCACTTTGTATTACACCTAAATCAATTTCTTCAACTTGTCCCGCTTCACTTAACGCGATATCACCAATATTTGAATCATCTTCTTTGGCTAAATACTTCCATACTTCATAACCGCCATACGAAAGGAATAGTAAAATCACGATTGCAGAAACGGATTTAATCACTAAACTATTGGAATTGAGTTCACGCCGACCACTGTCAAACTTCGAAATACTTTGCACACGGCTGAGTGAAGGTATATCTCCACTAGTTTGAGAGTCAAATTCAGCCAAAACTTTTGGTGTATCTAGCCCGACTTTGGTGGAATAAGCTTTGACGTAGCCACGTATGAAAGCAACCGGAATATCTTGGTGAAAGATGTTTTGTTCAATCTTGGTAATAATTTCAACAGCCAAGTTTAGTTCTTTAGCGATTCTCTCGCTGTCGAGGCCAAGGTTATCGCGGGCTTCGCACAACCGAGCACCAATATCGATGGCTGGCTCCTGACCTTCTGTTTGATTCTCTTCTACATCCATTGCTTTTTGTTATCCAAGTATTCTGCAGTTTGATCAGAATCAGGAAATAGTTGCTCTAACTTTAATGCATAACTTGCGCGTGCATTTTTATCCTGTCGGTGATGTGCCACTCTTAAACCCAACCAAAGCGAGTTAGCCGTAGGGCGAGAAACCGCTTCGAACCGCTGGATATATTTAAACGCCCGCTCGTAACGTTTTTTATAAAACTCGACTTCTGCCATTTCAATCAATGCAACCGGTAATTTGTTATTTCGATTAAGTGCTTTTCGAAAATACCCGGCCGCCTTATCTCGATTATTAGCTCGCTTTGCACACACACCAGCATTCATAAAAGCCGACTCAATATCGGCATATGTCGGCTGGTCGATCGCTTTATTGAAATATTCTTCGGCTTCTTCATAGTCTTCTTTGGCGCACAAAAATGAGCCGTAACCATTTAAGAAATCGGGATTTTTGGGCTCAATTCTGAGGGCTTTTTTATAGGACTTTTCTGCTTTTTTAAATTCTTTAACTTTTTCATAATAGTAAGCTAAGCCAAAGTGGACATTGGCAGAATCGGCGCCTAGCTCGAGCGCTTTGTCTAAATGACGTTTAGCATTTAGCAAGCTGCCATTTTGAAGGTATTGCAATCCGGCACTCAATCGAGTCTGAGCCGCTTTATGGCGATCGAACTCTTCACGGCTCATCGGCGAGCCTTGGGACCCTATTGCGGTTGTTTTGGTATTAGAGGATGTCTGACAAGCAGACAAAACGCTGACTAGCACAATCAAAGTAAACACTTTGACAATGGCAATTTTCATGAAAACCGACTCCCAATGAATGAATACAATTTGTAAACAAGGCGTTAGCAATCATAGCACAGTGCTACTCGAGATATTGCCAACTCGGACAAACAATTCTACCCAAGCTACCTGTTAGGTGCAAATCAACAAATCTTAAAGATTCTCAAACAGTTAGCTCACAGTCTTAATGTCAATATTACCCTGTTTTCGCTGCATTCTTTGCTGCCGACGAGTTCTATCCAATACTTCACCGACCAGTTGCCCGCAGGCTGCATCAATGTCATCACCACGGGTTCTGCGCGTGACCACCACATACCCTTGCTTGATCAGTATCTCACCAAACTTATCGATGTCTTTTTGAGTCGACGTTTCATAGCGAGTCTTTGGAAACGGGTTAAAGGGAATGAGATTAATTTTACATGGCAAATCTTTAAGTAACCTAGCCAGTTCTCGTGCGTGAGCCGCGGTATCATTGACACCTTTTAACATCACGTATTCGATGGTCACTTTTTTGCTAGCGTTTGAATCGTCTAAATACTGCTTGACTGACGGCAGCAAGACTTCAATCGGATACTTTTTGTTGATCGGTACTAACTGGTCTCGCAACTCGTTATTTGGGGCGTGCAATGATAACGCTAGAGCGACATCAGCATTTTGGATCAATTTGTTTAATCCCGGAACAACCCCAGAGGTACTAATCGTTACTCGTCGTTTCGACAACCCATAACCAAAATCATCTAGCAAAATATCGCAAGCATTGACTACCGGCGTGTAATTTTGAAGCGGCTCGCCCATCCCCATAAATACCACGTTGCTGACTCGGCGCTTGCCAGTTGTGCGTAAAGCGCCTAAACGCCTTGCAGCAAGCCAAACTTGGCCGACAATTTCTGCGGTTGTCAGGTTTCGGTTAAACCCTTGTTGAGCAGTAGAACAGAAAGAGCAATCAAGTGCACAGCCTACTTGGGAAGAAATACATAAAGTGCCGCGTTCGCCATCTGGAATAAACACCGTTTCAATGGCTTGGCCATCTTTTGTGCGCAGCGCCCATTTAACAGTACCATCTTCAGATTGCTGTTCTTCGAGGATCTCAGGACCTTCGATCACGCAGATTTTCTTTAACTTGGCTTTAAGATCTTTGGAAATATTAGTCATCTGATCAAAATCATCAGCGACAAATTGGTGTAACCACTTGAAGACTTGAGGGGCGCGAAATGGCTTTTCATCAATTTCTTTGAAAAACTCAACCATTTCATCCCGGGTCAGGTCGAGTAGATTTAACATATCACTCATTACAATACCTTTGCGGAAAAATCACTTTGTAGGTGAAGAAAATTTATTAGAGTGAGGAAATTATCCCTCACTCATTTTAAAGCCATATGACTTTCATTTAACGGCTTAACTCGAAACTATCGAAGTCTTTTACAAACTTCTTCTTCAGAGAAGAAATAAGCGATTTCACGAGCAGCTGATTCTGGAGCATCTGAACCATGAACCGCATTTTCGTCGATAGAGTTAGCAAAATCAGCTCTTAATGTACCACGAGCTGCTTCTGCTGGGTTAGTTGCACCCATAATTTCACGGTTAGCAAGAATCGCATTTTCACCTTCTAATACTTGAACCATCACAGGACCCGATGTCATAAAAGCCACTAAGTCGTTGAAAAATGGACGTTCTTTATGCTCAGCATAGAAACCCTCTGCTTTTTCTTTGCTCAATTGAACCATTTTGCTTGCTACTATTTGTAGTCCAGCGCTCTCAAAACGTGCATAGATTTGACCAATAAGGTTTTTTGCTACTGCGTCTGGTTTTACAATTGAAAAAGTACGTTCGATCGCCATTTTTTACTCCGCTCTCTATAATTTAATAATTGATTGATAAATCAATAAGTTAGTTGAATTCTTTGGTGCCCAATTTAGCCTTCAGGACACCGAGGGCGCGTATTATACACGGCAATAAGGAGATCGAATAGGTTTGTTTAAAAATTAATCAAGCGGTTTATTAAAACGTGCTTAATCGAGCCTAATAATTGGCGCTGTATGGCTATAATAGCCATTATTCATCGTCAGCCATCGCTTCTATTCGAGCGATAAACCGCTTAACTAACTGTTCTAGCCCTTGCTGGTTGGCAGTGATCGTTTGCGAAACAGAATCTAGCACCACCGCAGACCGAGCATCGACTAAATTTAAAGTGACTTTAGCCTGACCAGATGATTCACGGATCTCTGCTTCAATGAACCAAGTAACTGAAAAGGTCTCTGCTAAATAAGGCGCCATTGACTGCTGCTGTGCGTATTCCATTCTAGCAGATAGCAAACGAATGTCTTTGGTTTTAAGCACATGCTGTTGCAACTTCTCCGAAACAGAAATCGCCAATTGACGATGTTTTGGTAATTCCTGAATAATCGGCATCAAAGCGACTTTTAGGTAGCGCTCTGAATATTGACTTTTGACTAGCCAAATTGTCGAGACGGTTAAAATAGCAAAAAAAGCCATCCCGGCAATCGCCGATAGGCCCATATTAATCCAGTTTATCCGGCTGCGATTATTAGCTTTAACACTTGGCGCTGTATTATTTTGTTCTATCACAAGCAAATCCGGTTCTTGGTCATCCGTTTGCGCACTGGTTTCGCACTTGGCTAACCAGCGATAACCTTTTTTAGGGATGGTTTCAATCAGTTGACTTTCGATACCTAGGGATTTGAATAACGCGCGGATATCGGAAATGGCTCTGGTGAGGGTATCATCGCTGACAATTTGATTAGACCAAACTTGTTGATAAATCTCCGCGCGACTGACCACCTCTCCCGCCCCTGCCAGCAACGCTGTCAAAACTTTCATATTGACCGGCGTTAACCTAGCAACGTTGTCCGCTACCATCACTTGGCCAAGCTCAGGACGAATGGATATATCGCCGGAGCGATAACTTTTTGTCGTATTGCTCATACCAGAAGCTGAATTCGGTTCGAGTTGTGAGTGATTATTTGAATTTTTTTGCATTAGCGAATAATAACAGTAAAAAAGCTTAAGGAAAGACAGTTACCGGTGTTCTCAGCTTTTTAGGAGGTTCCTCTCAGGCTACTCAGGTCAATTTATTAGATAATTTAAGCTATCGAAAATAAGCCGTTCTAGAAAAACAATTTTTCTAGTTACCTTTTTAAATTAACTTGTATCCAGTTACTCAAGGAGAGTTATTAAGATGTCAATACCACAAATTACTAAGAAGCTAGGTATAGGTATAGTAGTTATAATTTTGTTGTTTTTGGGGGTTCTAGCGGTTACAAACCTCGAATATTTCGATGAAGAGCTTTCGCCGGAAGTTAGCCAAATTCTGGCGCCTATAACGATGCCTGCAGATCAAGACAATGCCTACATCGCAGTTTGGGGACTAGCAGCCGCCAATGATAAAGATATGATTCAATCAGGTCGAGCGCTCATTCAGCGATATCGTTCCAATCGCGATACTGAAGGTAGAGATGAATTAACCGAAGCAGAGATTCGCGAGATTTTAAATAATGACGGGCTCGATAAGAGCTGGCAAGCAAAAATCGGCAAGTGTCACTATCGAGAGCATCTAGACTGTACCGCCAAGCTAGCTGAGCAAATTGCTCGAGAACCAATTGCAAACCCTCGATTAGATGTATTGATGGCAAGATATCAACAAATAAAATCGCTTAACAACTATCAACATATGCCGGATGTAACCTTCGCTTCACTTTTAACCCGGTATGGTCCGTTACTAAGTGTAAGTAAATTGAGCCTGGCCAACGCGCTTAACTCTCTAGACCCTGATGACTTTATTGAGAACTTGAATTCAGAATTAACGTTTTGGCGGATGTTATTGAGTCAGGGCGACACTATATTGGATAAAACGATTGCCAATGTTGGTTATCGAAATAGTCTAGCGGCCACCTCTAGCTTTTTATCCACCAAGCCGAAGCTAAGTAAAACCAGTGTCCAACAGTTAAAACGATTACTCGCTCCACTTTCTCAGGACGAATTAGATATTAGCGAAGCCTTTGCCTTTGAAGGAAGAGCTTCCGCTGCATTTTTACTTGAGTTGAATAATTGGTTGGTCCAGCCCAACGCCACTCTCAATGCTTTCCATGAGTGTTCTATAGCACCATTTCAAGAGTTGGGAAAATTAGACACTGAACAGTTTGCTCACATATTTAAGAATAAGAACAGCGCCTCAGTTTGCTTTGAAAATACCTTGTCTATTTCATTTAGTACACTCTACAACATAGGTGGCAAGCCAATGATAACCGGGTCGTCAATAGGTGGGTTAGATTATTTAGCTAGGATACACGACTTAAATGGAATGATCGGTCTTGTTGGGTTAGAGCTCTCTTTATTGGTTGATAAAGCGACAGCTGAGCAATGGCTTAAAGATAATCAGACTTTATTAGGCCACCGTATTCGGTTTGATAACAGCAGTAACATCCTCGAATTCGATTGCTTAGAACCTTCTTCCACTTGTAAAATTAAACTCTGATGCTTTGCCCTAAATGCATAATTTGAATTTATTTTTTAAACAATTCCATATACCGCGCTGGGAAGATAAATAAGACCGGCGCAATAATTTCTGGGATCAATTGCCTTGCTAACAACAAGGTTCAATTTGCTATCCGCTAAACAACTCGATATTCTTAATTCATAACCCAAGAAACACAGCATTTAATGAATCAACCTGACGATCCTTGGTCGAGTAACCAATCCAAAAATAATCAACCCGAGCCACCCCACTCTGGAAAACAAAATTCCGATGAGCTGACCGGCATGGGCAGAAATATGACCATCATCGCTTCAGTGATCGGCTTAGCCTTAGCCACTTGGATATTTTCTGGGGTTGAAGAACGTCATGAAAACCCTAATCGCACACCCGATTCTTATTCTGCCAATAATCAAACGGTCGTAAAGTTAGAACGCAACCGTTATGGCCACTATGTTACTTCTGGTTACCTAAACGATAAACCTGTCGTTTATATGCTGGATACTGGGGCGACTGTCGTTGCTATTCCGGGTTCACTTGAAAATCGACTTAATTTAAGGCGCGGCCGGGAATATCAAACTCATACCGCCAATGGAACAGGTACCGCCTATGCAACAGAAATCGATTACATTCAAATCGGTGATATTAGACTGAATAATGTCAGAGCTTCCATTCTTCCTGGAATGGAAGGTGAACAAATTTTGTTAGGAATGGATGCTTTAAAGCAGCTTGAGTTTAGGCAGAAAGGTCGGGAGTTGACTTTAATTCAGGAAAGATAGGTTGCACTCGAGTCGAGCTTGAATCTTTAGTTCCTAATATTGCAAGTTGTATTTCGGCCAATTGAGATAAAGAGTGTCATGTTATTCCTTAGCTAATGCGATGAGTGCCTCTTTTCCAAAAGGGACATGCTTGTGTTTTTTTTAAGAACCAAAATTAGATTCAAGGACAATAAAAATTGTCCGCAAAAGATAAAAGGCTGAAATTAATACCACCAGATTATATTTCAATCTACGAACCCAAAACGAAAGGCAGAACTAAGACTAGCCCGATTCATCGATATTCAATATCGTTATCCCCCATTGCCCTCTTAACCGCAATTCGCTGGTTCTTACCCAGAATAATTTTCCACTGATTAAAGGTCTCAGCTGCCAAAATCCTGCCTTGTTTACCGTCCCAAATTTTTTGATACATCGATTTAATCTTTTGATTGGTATCAGGAGAACGTTGTTTTAGTTGCTGGGCCAACTCCCTCGCTCGTTGTAGGGGTTGATCTGATATTTCAGTTATTAAGTTGCAATCTAATGCCTGTTTTGCAGACAGCACTTCAGCAGTCATCGCCATTTTCATAGCTTGATCTAAAGCTATGTTTTCCATCAATGCAGGAGTGCCTCCCATGTCTGGTATCAACCCCCATTTAGCTTCCATTATCGATAGCGAACAGTCCGGAGTGGCAATTCTAAAATCACCACCTAGCGCAATCTGCATACCACCGCCCCAACACTTCCCATGCAATGCCATAATCACTGGTACTTTTAATTGTCGCCAACCAATAGTGACTTGTTGCGCTAAATTTGGCCGTGTAGGCCACCACTTCCAGAGTAGCTTGATGGCATTATTACGATTAGTCATCACCGATTTAACATCCAAACCAGAACTAAAACTCTCACCTTCGCCTGAAACAATCACCACTCGAATAGATTTGTCGCGCTTTAATTTGGCGATCATTTTAGCAATCTGGTAAAACATTGGCATATCGAGCGCATTATGCTTTTCAGGTCTAAATAGCTTCACCTGTGCGATCTGTTGTTCAATTTCGACGGTTATTCTTTGGTTTGCCAAGCTGTTCTCCGTTGATTTATCCGTGATTTAGTTTACTTTAAGTGTCCAATCAAACTTGCAAATGCCAAAATCTTTGCAATTTCTATCATCTTGCCATAATTCATCGGTTTAAGCGTAGATTTTTATTCGTCAAATCATATAACATTATGCTGATTTTACAGTCTAATCGGTTAACGATTTACAATTGGAGTCTTAGGTGCCGCTAATAAAGTCTTTGTTTTGCTTAAAAGGTCACGACAATGGTCGTCGATTCTTAGTAATCAGTCTGATTGCCTACCTACTATTAATTCTGTTACTTCCAGTCCTTTCTCAAGCGGGAATTTTGCTGGTATTGCTGTTTTTAACAGCATCTCCGGTTTTATTATTGTCTGCTCTAAGACGAATTCATGATGCACATCTAGCGACTCCGTTGGCAGGAATACCACTGTTAGTTTATTGGTTAAACTTGTTCGGCCTAACCTATTTGGAGCACGGCTCTAAATGGATACTTTTATTATTAGCCGTTGTATGCAGCTTGGGTTTCGCTGCTTTGAACAACATTAGAATCAGAAAGAACGCTAATTATCACTTAGGTTATAACGGCCCTGTCGAATTTAATAGTGAGCCACACGTGGTCTCTCCACTTTCTAGAGTCGAGCCGACACTGGAAGGCCAACCAGTAAATGAGAATGCAATTCAGGAGCCGCTCGATTTTGAACGTTCCTCTCATATCGACAGTGAGCAATTTACAAACAATGAATTTCGCGGGCAGCCAAACACTGACAATGAATGGCTGGGTAAGGTAAGTCAGTTTGTTACTAATAACCTTAAACTGACCTATGGTGCAGCCGGATTATTGTTGGTAATCATTATCGCGGTGCTTCTCATTCCACTTTTTCAATCAGAACCCACGGTCGATCAAAATGAGCAGGTAGAAGCTACCCAAGAAGTGAAACAAAGACTAAACAAAATAGAAATGCCCGATCAGTTTTGGGTGATGCTTGATCAACATGACGCGATTACTATTGCTTGGGAAGGTGATATTAAGTCGGAAAGCGAATTAGGGGAAAATGGACTTTATTGGTCTGCACTTAACGGTGAAGGTGATCAAGATTGTGTTAATTTAGATTTTACGCTTGGAAAGAAATTTCGCAGTCTCAAAGTTACTGTTAAAAACGCGGGTGATTACTATGCCGATTTTTCGCCGGTTGACACTAAAGCCATTGTTGAATCGATTGCCAACAAAGATCGATTTAAATTATGTGGCTATGAATTTGCTCTTAACGGCACACGTAGCTTATTAAGGAAGAATAAAAAATATCGGGATTATCTTATGCAGTAGTCTTTATCAATTCAAATAAAAGACATTCGAAACAAAGGCAAAGCTCATTTATGAAACTTTTCATCCTTCGACTCCTCTCAAGATTTTTATAGGGAATGCTCAGCGCTAAAACCCAGCCGGCTGAGCCCAGTCGAAGCCTTTCAATCTAAAAGCCTATTTAACATACACCGTTGGATCATCAACACCAGCACTGACAAATGCAGCGCGTCTAATCTTGCAAGAATCACATTCGCCACAAGCGCGTCCCTCATCATCTGCTGTATAACAAGAGACCGTCTTAGCATAGTCCACACCCAACTCACTGCCTAATTGAATAATTTCGACTTTGGTTAAGTCAATCAGCGGAGTCTCAATTCTTACACCCCGCCCTTCTATACCAGCCTTTGTAGCAAGGTCTGCCATCTGTTGAAAGGCGTTAATATATTCAGGTCGACAATCGGGATAGCCAGAATAATCCACCGCATTCACACCCGCAAAAATAGCATCCGCTTCTAATACTTCTGCCCATGCTAAAGCGACAGAAAGAAAAACCGTATTGCGAGCAGGCACATAAGTCACTGGAATGCCAACAGTCTCATCGGTTGGTACATCAATCGAGTCGTCTGTCAGTGCCGAGCCTCCAAAGCTTCCTAAATCCAGATCAATAATTCGATGTAACGCGACACCGCTATTATCGGCGATTCTTTTCGCGGCTTGTAACTCAGAACTATGCTTTTGACCATAACTAAAACTTAACGCATAGCATTCAAAATCCTGCGACTGTGCGATGGCTAAACATGTGCTGGAGTCGAGTCCTCCAGAGAAAAGTATGATGGCTTTTTTTTGCATTTTATAAAGTGCTTCAGTTAGTTTTTATCAATGCCCTTTGGCATCATTCCAAAGAATTTTATGCATTTGAATTTGAAACCTCACGGGTAAATTATCGGCAATAATCCATTCCGCTAATTCAGTTTCATCTATTTCACCATAGCAAGGGGAAATAATAACATTGGCGCGCTTAGCTAAATCATATTGATCGATTTGCATTTTACTCCAATCGTAGTCTTTGCGAGTTTGCACAACAAACTTCACTTCATCGGTTGGTTTCAAGCATTCAATATTGGCATAGCGATTCTTAGACATTTCGCCTGAGTCTGGCGCTTTTAAATCCATCACAATAGAGACCCTTGAATCAACATCTGTAATATCCATCGAGCCACTGGTTTCAATTGAGACAGGGTAATTCTTCTCACAAAGTTGATGCATTAGCTGCAAGCAGGGTTCCATTTGAGCCAACGGCTCGCCTCCAGTGATACAAATATTTTGCGGTTTATAAGATTCAATTTTTTCGACCAGTTTATCCATCTCCCAGTATTCACCGCCGGTGAACGCATACTCAGTATCACACCAAACACAGCGCAATGGGCAACCAGTTAAGCGCACAAAAAGCGTCGGCTTACCGATCGTGGAGGACTCACCTTGTAATGAGTAAAAAATTTCCGAAATTCTTAGTCGAGACAATTTAGTCTTATCGCCCTGTTGATTTGACCGTAAAAAAATGGGTCAGTTTAAAATTAAAACCTATTGTTTAAAAACGCAAATGCTTTCGACTCGCCAGAACCGAAAGCATTGTTTGTTTAGTTACCAAGATAAGACGATTAGCAAGTCTCATCTAACCTTAGTAAAACTTTTTAACTAGTTGCCTGCTTGCTTTATCTTATCCAAGCCTTTTTGCGCTAACTGTTTGTAGGTTCCAGTACTGTTATTTAAAGCGGCAGTATATTGCTCTTTCGCTTTTTCCCACTCAGATTGTTTGACATAAATATCACCGAGTTTAACCTGAGCCGCAGATCGTTTGCTTGAATCCGGGAATTCAGAAATTAATGAAAGAAACTGAGTAACCGCTTGATCTTGATTTCCTTGAACCAAATGAACTTGACCTAACCAATAACGCGCATTGTCAGAATAAACACTCTTAGGATGCTTAGCCAAAAACGCATCGAGCGCGGTAATTGCACGGGTAAAATCTTTTGCTCTTACTAGAGCAAACGCCGCTTCAAATTCTCGATTGGCTGAGCGATCGACTTCAGGATTAGTCTGATTATTTTTGGCAGCCTTTGGCGTTGAAGTTGTTGTCGAGCTCTTGGCACCGGCTTGACCAGTTCCAGTTGATTGAGTAGCAAGACCCGAAAGTCGGTTCTCTATATCGCGATAAAGATCTCTTTGACGATCTTGGATTTGTTTTAACTTAAAACTGTTATCTTCAACTTGGCCAGTTAGCAAACGAACTTCACGTTGTATTTGGCTGAGTTGGTAACTGATATCAGCTTGAACCTGATTACGAGTTTGATTGAGCTCTTCCAAATGTTTCACTCTGTCTTCAAGCGATAATGCTTGTTCAGCCGCTGACAAATTAGGAAGGTTTACCGCGAAAATCGAACTGACAAAAAAAACGGTGGCCGAAGCCACCGATTTTGCGTTCGACCGATAATTGCTTAGAGATCGATTTTGCATATTTTTTCTTCTATATAAATTTATAACTTATTCTGCGTAGTCTAAAACAGCGCGTCTGTTTTCAGCCCATGCAGCTTCATTGTGACCTGGGTTAGCAGGTTGCTCTTCACCGTGACTAACTGTTTTGATTTGTGAAGAAGATACACCGTAAGACATTAGGATTTGTGCAACCGCTTTAGCACGACGCTCGCCTAATGCTAAGTTGTATGCTGGAGTACCACGCTCATCACAATGACCGTCAACAGTAACAACCGTGTTAGCGTTAGCTGGTTGTGAAAGGAACCAAGCGTGAGCTTCTAAAACAGCACGACCTTTTGAGCTAACTACGTCTTCGTCTAGTTCAAAATAAACTGTTGAACCAGCCGCTTCACGAGCTTCTTTGTTTAAACGCATCATTCTTTCAGCTTCTGTTTCTACAGGCGCTTCAACCACTGGTGCCGTTTCTTCTACCACTGGAGCGACAGGCTCTTCAGATGTTGTGTCAGTTCCCGCACAAGCAAATAGAAACATTGCAGAAGCAACGATTACTAGGCTTTTCCCCATTTTTACTATAGACATTTATTATCTCCCATTAATTGGATTTTGTTAGACTTGTTAGTTAAAAGTTATGACTTCTCAAAAGTTGGTCTATTATCATCGAATTAATAATCCACAATCAAGACTTGATTGTGTAATCTTTGAGTAAAACCGCGATAATTCACTGATTTTACTCTATTTAGCCGCATTTTCGCTCAGTTTTGCTACTGAGTTCGCATTCGGCTTAAACCTTGATGGTGTCAAAATCCACTAGATTTTTGGAACAGGTTAACTTTTCTTAAATAGAATAACGACAATCTAGCCCTTTTAAATTATATCTAATTGAGATATGGCGACCAGGTTGGAGCTTTTACTTCCCCTTTTTTAGAAGGTAATCTCGCCTTAAACCGACCGTCAGTAGACACGACTGAAAGCACTTGTCTGCCAGCGTAAACCGTCGCATAAATAATCATACTGCCATTCGGTGCCAAGCTGGGGGACTCATCTAACTGAGTTTCGGTAATCGCCTGCATTGTGCCTGTCTCAATATCCTGAACCGCCACATTAAATACGCCATTATTTCGATTAATTAACACCATGGTTTTACCGTCTGGAGTGAACGACGAGCTAGCGTTATAAGTTCCGTCATAAGTCATTCTCACCGGTTTCCCACCAAACAAATTCTTACGATAGATTTGTGGGCGACCACCACGGTCTGAGGTAAAGGTTAAAGATTGACCGTCTGGGGTCCAATTGGCTTCAGTATCTATGCCGTAATGATTAGTAATTCGAGAATAGCGTTGAGTGGTTAAATCCAGTACGTAAATTTCAGGATTACCATCGCGCGACAAAGTTAAAGCTAGCCTTCTACCGTCAGGTGAAAATGCTGGGGCACTATTTATTCCTTCAAAAGCCGCTACTCTGCGAGCCTTTGTCGGTTTATAAATGTCCTTGATATAAACTTCCGAACGGCCATTTTCAAAAGACACATAAGCTAATTGTTGGGCATCCGGAGACCACGCTGGTGACATAATTGACTGACTGCTTTGATAAACCAGTTGTGGTGCATAACCATCAGAATCCGCCACCATTAATTTGTGCGAATTTGACTCTGCACGATCAACAGTCACATAAGCAATTCGAGTGGCAAACGCGCCTTTTTCACCCGTCAGCTTTTCATAAATACGATCGGCAATTCGATGCGCCTGAAATCTCAAATCTTTTGGTTGAATAAAAACCGAATAGCTATCTAGTTTATTGCGGCTAACGTTGTACAATTTACCATTACGAACTTCTTGAGTCTTCTTATAAACATCCACTAGCTCGTAAGCAATTTTAATTCTACCATCAGGAATTTGAGTCATACGGCCAACGGCAACTGCCTCTATCCCTTTTTCTTTCCAAAGCTCAACATTCACTTCTTCGTAACTGTCAACCTGCTGGACTTGCTCATATCTAGCCATTGGATTAAATCGACCACTTCTTCTTAAATCGGAAGAAATCACTGCTGCTACGTCTTGACTGGCTTCAGGCTCAATACCTTGCCAAGAAAATGGTAGTATTGCGACCGGACGAGCGTTATCAATGCCTCCAGAAACAATAAAATCAAACTCTTCTGCGGCCTTAATACTAGTGCTCACGGAAACCAGCAAAAAGACAAAGGTAGTTATTTTGGTCAACAAATTATTCATTTTCGTTTAAATTCTCTAATTGAAAAAAGCGATTTTTAAGTTCTGCGAATACATCAGGATCAGAAGGCACCGGTAAAGGCTCTGCTTTATAGATCGCCCTTGTTCCAGTTTCACAATGTTGGGTGTCACCAGCAACAGCTTGCACACTAATCACTAACCCTCCCGGCGCTAAAGTCATTCTAAAATTACATGAACCTGGGGTTTCCGGTTCTATCCAATTCCTTTCGATTTTACTCTTGATCAATGCATTATATTTAGCGACTTCTGACATCACAATTTGACGTTGCGTTTCTGCCAAAGCTGCCGCCTCTTCGGCCATCTGTTGCTCCATTTCTCTTTCTAAAGCCTCTTGAGCTGCTTTTTCTTCAGCTTCTTTTTTCTTGCGAGCTTCTTCTTCCTTGCGTTTCTTTTCTTCGGCCAATTTTTGTTTACGTTTACGCTCTGCTTCCGCTTTGGCTTTCTTTTCTTGCTCTAATTTTTTCTTTTTATCTTCGGCTATTTTTTTCTTTCGGGCTTTTTCATCCGCTATGCGTTTTTTCTTGGCGTCAGCTGCTTTCTTTTCTTCTTGCTTTCTTTTTCTTTCAGACTCAGCTTGCTTTCGTTTAGTTTCTTCTAATTTCTTTTCTTCAGCAATTCGCTTCTTTCGAGCCTGCTCTTCTTGCTGCTTGATTTTTCGAAGTCTCTCAAGCTCTTTATTTTTCTTATCGATATCTTTTTGTTTTAATCGCTTAACTAACTGCTCAACATTTTTAGCATTAACCGATTTAGCATTAATTTTTTTCGCATTGTTGGATGCACTTTGATTCACTTCCACTTTAGAAAACTGAAAGTTAAACGCCAATAGCGCAATCATGACAACATGCGCAATCAGTGAAACAATAATGGCTTTTTCTAACTTCATTTGGTGCGTTTAAAACCCTAAATAGTCTAATCCAAAAAACAGCGAATCAATTAACTGACAATTAGTTCTCTGGCTCGGTCATTATGCCAACGGATTCTACGCCCGCTTCAGTTTGTAGTAGGTTCATCAATTGAACCACTCGATTAAATTCTACCTTTCGATCACCATTAATCATGATCTCAGCTTTTGGGTTGATCTTGCGATGCGCTAGGACAAGCTCTATCAACTCATGCAACTCTAATGCTTGGTCAGAACTATCACCAACCGATAAATAATAATTACCACTTTGGTCAATACTGGCTATTAATGGTGGCTCTGCGTCCGCAGACATCGGCTCGGCATCGACTTGCGGTAAATCTACCTTCACTCCGGCAGTAATCAACGGAGCAGTAATCATAAAAATGACCAGCAAAACTAACATCACATCAATATAAGGAACGACATTAATTTCACAAACTGGTTTGCGTTTATTTTTACGAATGATTGTATGTTGCGCCATTTTAATTTACCTCAATACTCAACTTATCGAACTCCCAAAGGAATTAATTTTTTACCGATGAGTGAGCTTTACGGTGTAAAATACCTGAAAACTCTTCGACAAAATTTTCATATTGAGTTTCAATTTTTTGCACTTTGTGAGTAAACCGGTTGTAGGCAATAACCGCTGGAATTGCAGCAAATAACCCCATAGCGGTTGCTATTAACGCTTCCGCAATACCGGGAGCAACCATCGCAAGCGTTGCTTGCTTGACCGACCCAAGGGCAATAAACGAGTTCATAATTCCCCAAACAGTTCCAAACAAGCCAACATAGGGCGTGGTTGAACCAACGGTGGCTAAAAAAGGTAAATGAACTTCAATCTTATCGATTTCTCTTGAGTAGGCCACTCGCATCGCCCGATGAGTACCATCCATCACCGCCTCGGCAGAAGTTCCTTCTTGTTTACGCAACCGACCGAATTCTCGATAGCCTGCAACAAATAATAATTCCATCCCATTTGGAATTTTATTTCTGGAAGTTAAATCAGTGTAAAGTTTGCCTAGGTCCAGCCCTGACCAAAAGCGTTGCTCAAAGGCATTACCGTTTTTGGTGGCACTATTAAGCGACCTAGCACGATCAATGATCATTGCCCAAGAAATCACTGAAAGCAGCAACAAGGTCACCATAATCGCTTGTACGATTACACTGGCGTTTAAGAATAATCCTAAAATTGACATGTCAGCATGCACGCTGAAACTCCTCTTTAACAGTTGCCGGAATACGGCAAGGTGTAAATGAATCCAAATTTAAACAGGCTACCTTAACAATCGCCTTATTCAGCTCAATATTGTTATCGGCTTGCTGTAATTCAAGCCGTTGCTCGAAAATGATACCAGCCGCCGATAATCGCTTAATTTTGCTCTTCACAACCAGCGAGTCATTAAGCCGAGCTGGTCGTAAATAATCAATTTCTACTTTTGCTACCACAAACGCAAGATTTTGTTGTAAAAGTGCGGGTTGGTCGATATTTAGGTGATTAAGCCACTCGGATCGAGCCCGCTCATAAAACTTTAAATAGTTGGCATAATAGACCACTCCACCTGCGTCGGTGTCTTCGTAGTAGACTCTTATAGGCCAAATAAATTCCGTACTCATCGTTCTCTTCACCGAGTTATGCTTGGTCAGCATTTCAAGACCTTGTCAAAAGCTCGCCGCTAACTGTAAGCGATATAAGCGCTCATTGAGTTAATAAAATACTCATAGCGCAGTGATTAAAGCCAAACAGACCGCACTATAACTAATAGCGAAGGGAAATTTAACCCTAATTATGTAAATTTGGAGTAAATTTAAGACTTTTTTGAGGTATATTGCATAATCCTTTGATATTTAAACCTTTTTACTTATTTTTTATTAAACCAAAATAGTAAGATTTTATGAGCGTCGGGCTCTAGATCCTACAAATTTCCCTTCGTTACTCGTTCGTTAAGTAAATATTATTTAAATCTCAAGTAGCGATTGGTAAAAACCATCAATATTGCCTCCCTTATTTGGCGTTAATTTGTTGAGGAATATAGATCATGCCCACACCACTTGAAATTCTGCTATACCCAATATCATTAGTACTCTTTGCCATTTACGGAACATTGGTTTTTCTTGAATGGTGGTCGCCAGGTCGACCGCTTCCAAAAGTAAACGGCTGGATTCCACGTACATTACTCGCTTTTATTAGCTACTTTTATCTCTCAACCTATTTACCTCTAATATGGGATCAATATCTGACCCCCTACCAATGGTTCGATTTAAGCAATATGAACATCATTCTCAGTACACTAATCGCCGTTCTGGTCTTTGAACTGCTCATTTACGTCTGGCACCGAATGATGCATAAATACGATTGGTTATGGCTAGGTTTCCACCAAATGCACCATAGCGCGGAACGGCACGATAGTTTAGGAGCGTTTTACTTTAGTCCGATGGATATGATTGGCTTTACCTTTGTCGGCAGTTTAGCACTAGCATTAATTATTGGACTAAACCCACAAGCCATTTCATTATTTTTGTACATAACCATGTTTCTTGCGGTGTTCCAGCATACCAACATTAAAACGCCTCGATGGCTTGGTTATATTGTGCAAAGGCCTGAAAGTCACTCAGTTCATCACGAGAAAGGCGTTCATGGGTTTAATTATTCTGACTTGCCAATCTTTGATATTTTGTTTGGGACTTTTAAGAATCCTAAGGAATTTAGCCAGGAAGTTGGTTTTTATCATGGAGCATCGTCTAGAATTTCTGAAATGTTGCTCTTTAAGGATGTATCGAAAGAGCCTACTGAGAATTCTGCGGAGCAGGTTGTATCTTAACCGGGTGAAGGGTTGGTGGCTTTTTATCTATAGCGGACAATTTTTATTGTTCTTTTTTAAGAGCCAAAATTTAAGTCAAAGGCGCTTCGCACCGCTTCGCTTGCGTGCGAGTAACTTTTGGCCAAAGCACCAAAAGTAACCAAAAGTGCTTTTTGACGTTCGCACTGGGCACCGCGATTAGTGGCTGTACGAGCTTGAAATAAAGTACTTTGCGTTAACCCTCAGAATACCACCGAAGTCCGTAAGACCTTGGTTTTGAGTTTGCCCATTGGCTACAAGCAACCCGACATCCCTGAGTACACCTAATAGGCGGAAGTAAAGTGTTCGCTGGCACTTATTTACATGGAAGTAAAGAATGCTGAAAATGCAGGAGCAATTTTCTGTCCTTTACTTTTCTTGTCTACCTGCGCCTCATGTGCTTCACAAGTCGGTTATAAGCCGCTAGGCCGGTATATCTTCGGTAAAGTCATTCACCGCGCCGATTACGTGTGATAAATGAACGTTCGAAGTAAGGAGCACCGGGATGGGCCATAAAGACGAACAGGTGGTGGGCGACCCACAGAAAGTTGAGACAAAACATTAGGTCAATCTCGGTCGCCCAGTGCGCAACGTAAAAGGCATTTTTGCGTTCTTTTGTTGCCAGACAAAAGAATGTCGCAGTCAGAGCGCCAGCGCTGCGAAACCGCTCTTAAAGAATAAAAGATAAATTACTGTACATGAATTAGTTAAGCTTTTATCCGAAAGTATTCGACCTCTCACTAACCCTCTCCTTCCAAGGAGAGGGGACTAACATTTAGTCCGCAATGGGAACATTCCTGACACCAGCATAAGACCAAATCTCCGACAAAATTAGAATAAGTAAAGTTAAATTCAAACTTTTCCACTTAAACTTAAAAACAAACTAATCACTCCCCAACCGTTTAGTCATAAAATACTTACACCCAGTCCTAGGATAATCCTGTTGAATCCATTCTGTTTTATAGCCTAACTTTCGATAAAACGGCTCAGCCTGAAAATTAAGTGTATCTAGAATTGCTCGATTACAACCTCTTTCGATCGCTTGGTTTTCCATCGTTTCTAAGAGCTGTTTTCCAATCGCTTGCCCTCGCAAGCTTTCACTCACCCACAATGTGTTGATTTGCAACCAATTTCCAAATGTTCGACCAACGCAACCGGCGATGACCTCACCCTGTTCATTCTTGAGCTGCACTGCCAACGGGACCCGCTCGCTCACCTCCCAATGCTGCCAATTAAATTCTGCCAACTTTTGATCTAAGAACTTAACTAACTCGGGATCGGAGTTTTCTAGAATCTCAATATTATTCATGAATTCTTGCCTGAGCAAATTGTGGTAACTGATCACTTGGTTCAAACCAGTTTGCTTTATTGGCTATAAAAATATGCGCATCGGGTGTTTGTTCGATATCGGAATCGAGTGTTCCTAAGGAGAACTCGATAACTTTTCCCTGATCATTACTAGGCACAAAAATTAAACTCGAACCACACTCACCACAAAACTTTCTGACCGTCCCGTTATCTGCGTGATAGGATTTAATCAGTGATTCTCCCTGCAACCATTTAAAGTTTGCAACTGCCACCTCTCCAAAAGTTGAGAAAGCGGCACCATGAAATTTTCTGCACATCTGACAATGGCAAT
This sequence comes from Kangiellaceae bacterium, assembly GCA_965230505.1. Taxonomy (GTDB): domain Bacteria; phylum Pseudomonadota; class Gammaproteobacteria; order Enterobacterales; family Kangiellaceae. The sequence continues at coordinate 807,085 of OZ246006.1, forward strand.
GCCCCATTTGCGGGGAAATGTCTGAAACTTGATACTTTATTTCTCCGCATAAACACGATCCCAAATAGATCGTTTTCATATTATTTCCCCATTGAAGACTTAACTAGCGATAGAACATAAAAAAAAGGCTACCAATGGTAGCCTTAAATAACAACCTCTAAGAATAGATTTGGTTATTTCTTTTTGTTGAGTTTTTCCAGTTCTTCAAAAAGGTGCATGATTCGCCGATCGTTTCTAAACTCACCGATACACTCTTTGATCTTTTGCTCGCTAAAATTATTTAAGGCGCGTTGTAGCTCTTTAACGGTACGTATATTTCGGATTGCATTTCCAAAGGCTTTACATCCTTTGGGTTCTTTCTCTTTGACTTGGCTCGTTCTTGTGTTGTTAGTTTGTTTGGTAAGGTTATGCTTATTGCTATTTAACTGATTGGCAGCATTGAGCGACAATACGCAGAATGAAAGGGTTGTCAGTAACATAAGTTTTTTCATTTTTCTCTTCCTTTTTGGTTGATGTTTAAAGTAAAAAATTTTGCGAACAAATTTTATTTCCCTTGTCGGTCTGGCTTAGTTAAAGCGACTGACTAGTCGAACACAAATCTGTAAATGGCGGACAAGACTCTTCGCCCACCTCAATAATTTCAGAGGTCATACCGTATTGATTGGTGAATTCGAGCCTAAAGAAACCTTGGTATTCGCCCGGCAGATCGAGCGTAAAAGAGTTTTCAGGCAATAAACTCTCAAAGACCAAGCTACCCGGCGTTGTGGGGTCATTACCAAGATCATAAACTTTAATACTATCTGCTCCTTGCAAATCAACACTTTCGATGGTGGTATGAGTTAGACCTGCAATTTTATGAACATAGGCATAAGCATAACCAACAATAGGCGACGAATTTTCGACAAAATTCACCGAAGTTTCTATTTGATTTTCGCCGTATTCATTACTCAGTCTTGAAACAAACTGAACCGTTTCTGGATGACTATCCTGATATTCCCATTCGTGTAGAACATAGCGATCAAGAATCAGTGGTGATGTGAGTACATCGGAACTAATAACCACTTCATTGGTTCCAGTAAAATAACCACCAAGATATACTTTGTTACTTTTAATTTCGTAAAGATCGTCTGCTGACTTGGTAAAGACAGGTACTGAACGGAATGACCAATCAACAAATTGTGGCTCTGCATCACCCAATGAAATTTCTCTGCGGATAAGCTCATTCGGATTCCCACAGGAGAATGTTGTACTTCCTTCTATTTCTCCTTTTCGTATGGTTGCTTTTACAACAAATCCGGCTAACACGCCTTGTTGGATGGGCTCCCCATCGTAAACGAGGGTTCTAGATCTAACCGAAGAAGGCCAGCCTGGTGCAAAATAGATAACATCATAATCATAGTAACTACCCTCGATAGCACCAATCAGATCAATCTCAACATTACAGACATAAAGTGGTGTGCCACCGCCACCTCCGCTTCCGCCTTGTCCATTAAGACCTGGAGGATTTATATCCGCATTAAATGAGGTGAAGTGAGTTGTTGTTCCCTGAAGGGCTAATCCGTTAGGTGTGGTTAAATCTTCCACCACACTGCCGTTACTTTCGAAAATCCAAATACCTGATTCTTCGTCTAAATACCAGATGGGAATGGTATCACCTGGCTGCAAGTCTTCATTTTCAAAACTCTTGGTCGCGTACAATGGAAGTGTGACATCGGCGGTAACGCCTTCTTTTAACTGTAACTCTTGACCTTGTTGTTCAAAGGTAATATCAACCACGCCGTACGAGAATAGATCTTCATTTTCCGCACCGACTTCTTGAGCACCAAAAAAACTGCCGGGAAAGCCATTCACTTCTAATTGATCACTGATATCGATAGGAGTGATATAAAGTTCCACCTCTCCAAACGCATCGGCTCCATCGGGAGTCACAAAGGCTTGACCTGGTACCGAAACCGATGCGCCGTCTTCAGCGCTATAGCTACCACCAAGATCTGCATCAAATACAATCGGTTTAGATTTTTCTTTGAGCATGATCAGTTTATCTTGATCGGTTTGCAGATCATCAAAATAAACAATGTGTTTTAAGTAGCCAGGTTTAATGATTTTGATCACACCTGATTGTTCAGTTGGTCGAGTAAGAATCCGATATTTTTGCCTCTCAAAGGAGGTTGCTTCAATTTGAAAGCTGTCTGATTCAATAGTCACCCCTTCGATGGCTAATCCTCGAGCATCAACGACTGAAAATTTAGAGACAATATCCGCCGCTTCAACAGTCACAGCTTGATTTTCGACTTTGGTATCAGAACCAGCTGATGATGTAACGGTTAAGCTCACATCATAAACACCTGCTGTTTGATAGATATGTTGTGGGTTTTGTTGGTCGCTACTACCACCATCACCAAAGTCCCATTGCCAACGGGTGATAGCTGCTGAACCTTGAGTTGAGCTATCGGAAAAGTCAACCGTGAGCGCTGCTTTTCCGCTTGATTGACTCACACTAAAACTCGCTGTTGGCGCAATAATCGAAGGCTCCGGTGGAGGCTGAGTTGTCTTTTTAGAGCCGCTGTCCAAAAAGCACCCGGAAGCAAACAAGACTAAAAAGCTTAGTACTAAGGCTTGCAATAATTTCATTAATCCAAGGTAATTTTGTGATTTAGGCGAATTAGCGTATTGATACTTTGTATTCACTTGACTGTCCTCTGTAAACGCTCTGATGGATGAGCTCACTCTATCCAAGCGAGCAAAAACCTGCTTGAATGCAATGTGAATTACTTTGAGATAACTTGAAAACGTTTTAAATCAATAGGTTATACTTCTCAAAATCGATAAAATTATTCCGATTTGATTCAAGTTAAGTTATGCTAGCGGTCAAGGTGCAGTTTTCAAGATGTTGTTATGCCAAACGATAACCAGAGCCCAGCCAACACAACAACGATAAAATCAAAGCTTTTAGCAAACCGCCGCTTGGTGTTTGATGGATTTGAGTTTTATCCACAACAACAAAAGCTTCTCTACAAAGGCAACCTTTGTCAGTTAGAACCTAAAATGCTGCAACTATTACAGATCCTGATTGAACAACGACCAAAACTTGTTACTAAAGAAGCGTTAATGAAAAAGTTATGGCCTGAAGCTGTTGTTTCAGATTGGTCATTAGCGCGGCTAGTTTCTGACACTCGCAAACTGATCGAAGATGACGGTAAACAGCAATCCATTATAAAAACTGTCAGGGGAAAAGGGTTTTCGTTTGTTGCCGATGTTGATGAAATCATTCAGGCTTACCCAAATGATTCTGAGCAGAATATTAACCAATCAACGCAACAAGGAATCCATTCCAACCCCGACCCCGTTCAACCTCGCACTAAGGCTAACCCTCAACATGCATCGAGCAGCCCGACTAGCAATAAAAGCTTAAAATCCACTAGTCTTGTCGTTGTCTCGTTGCTGGTGTGCGTAGCGATTATTTACAAGCTATTTTTTTCGGAACAATCGGAGCATGAGCAACCCGACCATCGATTAAAAGTGATGTACGAAATACAAAAAAATTTGCGGTTAACTAAAACGACCTATCTGGCGCAAAAACGACGTAGAAACGAGCTAAAAGAGTCTTTAATCGCCAAGTCACCAGAAAAAACGCCATTGAGTTCTGAGAGACGTATTAGACTGCACTACCCTCACCTGACATCACAAGAGCGTTTTATTTTTGATCAAATTCGAGCGATGACCGAAGGCCCCATGTATCAAGGCAATACTCAAATTTTGAAGTTGCTCAATCAGCACCCCGAACTATTCCGTGAAATCGAAACCTTTCAAGCCCTTTACAATCACTTAAGTATTTGGAAAAGTAAGTTTGATCGAGTGTTTGTTCATCAACCCGATATGTGTTTTGTTTTTGTTGGAGAAGAGGATGGTGTGCCCTTTCCCAGTGAAATTGATGGGTTAGTTGATGAGTGGATTAATCAACAGCTGAACGATGACTAATACCCAGCGCGTTCGCTTTTCGCTGTCGCAACCCTGTTGAAATTGGAAACCAAATTCCCAATAAGCTAAACGCGAACCCAGAAAATGGCACCCAATGTTGTGGTAGCAACAACGCCAATATAATACAAAGTCCTCCGCAACCAGACGCACCCAACCATTGAATCACTAAACTGCGACTTTCGAATACTTCAAACTCACTCAGTAATAACTTGTCTTTAAGCCGAATTGCGTAGTGATACATCAAGACAAAAACCAAACTAAGCGCAACAAAACCAGCCCCTAAAAAGACGAACATGCCACGCAATTGCTCTAGTGTGATGCGCCCGAAATTAGAGGGAAAATAGCCATCGCTCATCCAAGAAAACATTCCACCCGCCATGATCCTCATTGGATAAACATATATCAGCACCACAATAAGAAGCGCAGAGCTAATGAACACTGTAAAAGTAGTATCTAAACCGAAACGACGACTCCAAACATTATGAGTATGCCAAACCCAAATCAACTGAGCAACGGCGACAATGAATGCTGGAATACTTTTAATCGCAAGGATCATTTCATCATAAGTACTGGGGATGGAATCAAACGAAATCACCAACATGGTCACCGCAAATGCAAACGCCGCATCAATAAATCCCTCGAGCCTAGTCATTTCCAAGCCGCGCATTCGAAAACCATTTTCTGATGGGCAGTTATTAAGAAATTCTGGCGTAATTTGATTCATGGCCTTTTTCGTTTGTGCGCGCAGTTAGTTATTTTCACCATCATAATATTCAGTATTAGCCTCTTTATGCGCTAAAAAAGTATCCCAATTTCCATCGGCATCCTGAGCATAACAGCCGTACTTTTGTGAATCAGGGTAATAACAAACTTCTGGATTCTTATAACTATCAATCGCTAAGTAGCTTAGTTTTTCATTTGAAGTATTGATAATTTGGTGCGCAGTGTCTTTACCTGTTGGTGTATAAATAACATCCCCCTGCTCGACTGGGTATTCTTGATTGTCATAGCGAACGGTGCCGCTGCCCGAAACAATAAAAAACATCTCATCGGCTCCCAAATGACAGTGATAAGGCCAAGCCTTTTCCCCAGGTTGTAATTCTACAATGCTACAGCCAAGTTGCTTCATTTTAAGTAGTGGAGAAAAACGTCCCACCTGCGCGGAAAAATTTTTACCATCACCGATGGTATTTTTCTCAACCTTATGGATGTTAGCTATGGGTAGTTTAGACATGCGTTCAATCCTCGAAAAAAATTTTATCAAGAGTAATCGAAAATAGAGTAAGGCACAAATTGGAAGAAAATTTTATTGGTATAGCCACTCCCACAACATCCAGTTAAGCAAGGCTAACAAAGCACCTACTCTCCTCAAAGCAAGCATAACGGGAGGGTTGAAATAGAGACAGCCACTATAAAGATGAAATAATGACAGCCACTATATAGTCGAACTCCCACAATGATGAAATAATGAAAGCCACTATATAGTCGAACTCCCACAACAAACTAAGACTATCGATACTCGACTTATACTGAGTCTTGTATATCAGAAATAAGTTAGCCGAATGGGATAGTGAGAATGTCCGATTCTTAATTGTTTAGCGCGCAAGAACCTCACGCACACGGTAATAGAAATGATAGATTGAATTGATTTTGTTTAAGAGGGTTGAAATAATGACAGCCACTATATAGTCAAACTCTCACAACAAACCAAGACTATCGATACTCGACTTATACTGAGTCTTGTATATCAGAAATAAGTTAGCCGAATGGGATAGTGAGAATGTCCGATTCTTAATTGTTTAGCGCGCAAGAACCTCACGCACACGGTGATAGAAATGATAGATTGAATTGATTTTGTTTAAGAGGGTTGAAATAATGACAGCCACTATATAGTCAAACTCTCACAACAAACCAAGACTATCGATACTCGACTTATACTGAGTCTTGTATATCAGAAATAAGTTAGCCGAATGGGATAGTGAGAATGTCCGATTCTTAATTGTTTAGCGCGCAAGAACCTCACGCACACGGTGATAGAAATGATAGATTGAATTGATTTTGTTTAAGAGCTACTTGCGAACAGCTGTTGCGCTTGGTTGATCCCTTTAAGCCATTGTTGACCTAGTTCTTTAGTTTTGACTTTTAATTTTTCAAAGCTGCCTACGAAACGATAATATCCGCTTCCATAAGACTGCACTTGGTTTAACCAATTAGATTGTTGAATGTTCATATGGGAAAGCGTCGAAGATAAATGGCTGGGTAATTTAGCTTTATCTGGATAAACAATGGCTTTCCCCGTCCACTCAACAAGCTCAATGTAGTCTTTCAGTTTCAATACCATCGTTCGGTTTTTAACTTTACCGGCCACAGCTTTAACCGTCCGCTGAAGCTCGTCTTCAGAAAGTGACTGCATGCGTTTCTTGATGGTGGTATGTTCACTTTCTTCTAGACTTTTGGCGAAACCCGCTCTGATAGGGTTCAAATCGACATAGGCCATGCAAGTCAGCGCAGCAGCTTCATCGAGCAAAGCTTGTGACTTAAATCGCGATTCCCAGAAGTGCCCTTTAACAAAGTCCTCTTGATTGCTGCGTTTAGCAATCGGCTCATTAATACAACGCATCAACCACGATAGGCTTCCAAGGCGTTCTCGATAAGTCGCTAACAACTCGGGGTCACTAACGATGGCTTGCAGGCGAAGCTCTCGTTGTTGTTTGAACTTGGGATTGTTGAATCGTCCTGGAAAGACATTTAGCCATCGGTTGGCGACTTCCAAATCCGACCAAGATTCAGGTAACTTAGGATCTGAATAAACAACAAGGTGATAGTGGTTATGCATTACTGCAAAACTATAGACTTCAATCGAAAAGAACTGAGCTAATTCCAATATTCGATCTTCAATCCATAGCCTGCGATAATCAAAATTCTTTCCTGACTCGGGGTCATCACCACAGAGATAAGCTCGTCTCACACATCGACTGATTAAATGATAGTAACCGCCATTGTCCGTATCGATTTGTTCACTGCGTTTAATCGCCATGACCTTTCCTTGATTTTGGTTGAATAGATTGATTATGAAGAAATGAGAGCAAAAACTAAATTCGTGAATTCAAGCTTTGAGAGTGAGACATCCCCAGTTGTGTCTGTGAGAAATTGGCTATATAGTGGCTGTCAGTTTTATCTCGTCTTTGGACTCTAGTTGGTCAGCATGAGTTCTGGGTGAGGTTTTTTAGACCTCATTTGGATGACATTCCGAGCGGAACTCAACCGGACGGACTTAGTCAAATCATTGACTAAAAAGCTCTCGATGTTCGCTTGGTTATCGAGAATTCAGTATTTTTTACGGCGACTATTTCAATGTTAAAAAGCAGCACTTAGGCTTGCTATTTATTGCTTTTCCCACCAGATATTTAATAGAGATATTTAATTAATTTGGCCCTACTCTTTTACCGTTGTTTCTTCCAACGCCCTGATAATTCCCTCCCGTATTTACTGTTGCATTGATGTGAGATTAACAACCTATTTTCTTTTGATTTTGTAAATTCTTTTGTTCTCAAGTGAGATAGTCATTGCAATGGTTGCACTAGTTCAAAAACAACAAACGCACAAATGTGGTTTGCCATTGGTCAATTGAAGGAATAAAAAGCTTACAGGCATTTGAAAATGTATAAAGGAGAAGGACATGGGTAGAACTTGTGTTGAAATTGAAGAATGGATAGAAGAGGAAGTCCAACGCCCAATTGAAGAGTGGGAAGAAAGAGCCGAAGAACGCTGTCGTAGGCGCAGCTGTAATTGGTGGTGCCTCTGCTGCAACAAATGGTTCTGTTGGATAGAGATTGTCCTCGTTAAAATTATTAAATGGGTGAACGAAATAGTAAAAACCCTAGTCACCCGAGTGGTCTGTACCATTATTAATGTCATATTGGATGTTATCGGCTTTATTGTCGGACTAATTCTATCCATACCGATCATTGGCGGCATTATTCGAACGATCTTAAACTGGGTTACCGAAATAATTTGGCGGATTGTCGGATTAGTTGATTTTTTTGCGAGCTTAGCAGGAATAAGGCCGAGGAAAAAAATGTACTTTGGTGTTGTTATACCGATCATCAACGAACGCGCATTAGCCACTGAGGAAGAGTTACAACCCTTGGTTGACGCAACCATAGAAATATACGACAGAACTTGTAACATCGATGCAAGGTTTACAGGTTTTTGCCGCACCTCAATAAGCCCACCCGGAGGTAGCATCACAGTCAATTGCGATGGTGCTGGTTTCTTCGCCGATTGGTGGTTAGATGGCTCTTGGTTTGAACTGGTTTCTAGAACCTGCAAATTCGAAAGTAACTGGCGGCGCATAGCTGGGTATGGAGGCGAGATCATTGCTTTTGTAGTCAATGATATTCAGCCACCGGCAACCAATGGATGCTCGATGTCTGGCACCCATGATTATGTGACGATTGAGTCAGGTACTTTGAGACCCGATGCATTAATTGCTCATGAAATTGGCCACGCGTGTTTATTAGGACATAACGAAAGTACTGATAATTTAATGAACTCAGCGACACCAAACGTAGCGCAGCCACTACTCACTAATTGGCAATCTAGTGTCGTTCGCTGGTCACGTCACGTGACTTATCTATAAGGAGAAATTTATGGATCACAATACTCAAAAAGGCTGTTCTGGTGGCCAACACGGTGCAAATTGCAGTTGCCCTCACCCATTAATGGGACTCGGTGTTACGGTTTTGCTTGTAGCAGTGATTGGCATTGGTTATATGGTCCTTTCATAATGAAAGACTTCTGCATCTCTTCGAGTCAAGATTTAGAATCCCTATCAAAGAACTTTAGGGTTGGCACAATTCATGTGAAAGTAAAAAGTAAACTGCTCAGTGAAAATAAAAAATGGGAGGTTCGCTTAAATAAAGCGGTTCGAGCATGCGGCTGCTTTGAAGGTGGCTCAGCGTTTTTACTTACTTTGACCTATATTTTTTACAACAACCTATGGATAGAGTCTGACTTAAGCTTAATGTCCGATTTGCTTTCAAATTTAGGGTTACTTGTTCTGGCTTTGGTCATAGGAAAGTTACTGGGATTGTTACGAGTACAAATCTATCGGCACTTTGTGATTGCTAACGCGAAAGCTTGGATTAACAGTTGAATGTTACTAGTGCCACTGGAAGGCTGACGGGACTGCCTCTTCATTAGGTGAGAGGCAAGTTCGTCTCTAGAAATGATTGCTTAAATAACTTAAGCTAATCCGCCAATGAAAAGTCCATGCTATAACGCAAATTCTTTCGTTCAGTACTAGTACAATTTTTCATAACTGGTTTAAATTGCCATTTTTTAAACGCTCTGGTTGCATCATAATCAAAAACATCAGGCGGACTCGACTCGACAACTTCAACATTGATTGGGTGTCCTGCGTCACTTAAGTCAAACGTAAAAGTAACGTAACCCTCCACACCGTTTTTAGCTGCAAAATAGGGATAACGTGGCGGAACGACAACTGCAACGCAAGGCTCAGAAAAATCCTTCGGATCATATCCTGGCTTGACTCTAGTATTAGAGGCGCAGGACGAAAGTATAATCATTCCGATTGCAACTAAAACTCTTTTCATCTAATTATTTCCTTATTATCTATTCGCTGACTTTAATGTTTATAAATAAAGTCTCTAAAACTTTTAGATGGCGTGGCTAGAAAAAACGCCAATAAACAAAATAGCCACTAAACCCAGTTAAAATATAAAAACAAACCCAACTATAACTATTCATTGAGCGCCCCATTTTTGCATCCTCTGGAACATGGGACAGTGACATGAGTTTTAAATTTAGAAATGCAAACACCGGCGCCGAGACAAACGAAACAGTTGTGGCGAAGTCAATTAATTGTCTCAAACTACTACCGAAGGAGTTAATGATTAACCAACCTCCAAGCGAGATCGACACCAAAGTAATCACATACACTTTATCAGCTAACCGAGTTTTTTCAGGACGAACAATTTTGACTACTCGACTCCATACGCCCGAAAAGCCGGCAGATACCGCAAGGCAGGTTGAGTACATGGCAATAAAGGTTATCAACGCTATCAGTGGCCATGTCCAATCCCCCAGCGCTTTAACAAATAGGTCAATCAACTGACCAGTAAAACCAACCGCACCACCACTTAAGGTTTCGCCAGTACCGTAAATTAAAACGGCACCGAGTAAAAGAAATGCTACAGCAAGCAGCATGCAAAAAATAAAACCAAAATTAAAATCAAACAACGCATCCTTGACTGTCATTTTATGCTCTGTCTGCTTCATTCGAGACAGAGTCCAAAGTGAATGCCAAACCGATACTTCGACACTGGTGGGCATCCAGCCGACCAGTGCGACCATAAAGGCAATACTAGCTGCAGAGGTTAATGAAATACTGGTTGTATCGTGAGAAAAATTAGCAGACTCTGAAGTTACCGCCATCAGTAACGCAACCAAGGTGGTGATAGCAAACACCACCATCATGCCCTTTAACACTTTATCTAACAATGCGTAACGACCAATCACTAAAATCGCAATAATTGATAACAGTACCGCGGCTGCCCAACCGCTAACGGGCAACACATCTGGCATTAAATTACCTGCAAGCCCCGCAGCAACAATGGTGACGGCTGCTTGAATAATGAACATAGTAATCACTGTCATCAATAAAAAAATGCCAAATGCTAAATTACCGAGTCGTTTATATCCGTCGAGCAAGCTTTCGCCGGTGGCTGCCGCATACCGAGGACCAATTTGAAAAAAGGGATATTTAACTAAGTTGGCCAAAATCACTAAACCAATCAGCGTAAAACCAAATTCTGCGCCAGCTCGTGTCGATTGCACAACATGAGAAACACCAATACTGGTACTTGCCCAAATAATCCCAGGCCCTAAAGCAGCTAGCCATGAACGCTTAGTTTGACTTGATGAGTCACTGTTTAAAGTAGATTCAGACATACGATGGAAATTGCCTCGGTAGTTATTATTTTATTGTTAATTTATTTTATTGACTATTTATTTTTGTTGTTATATTTCTTGTTGTTACATTCTTAGTTATTTTATTTTTCTCACGCGCAACTAGAGACTCGCCACTCACAACTTTATTTTAGTCCAGCTCCCAGCTCCTTAGATTATTTTGCGACTAGCAAACCTAAGTCTTTAAAAATGGTTTCACTTCGACTCCGCTCAGTGAGCTTTGTTTTTTTAGCAACTCGTAACTCGCAACTAGAGACTCGCCACTCGCAACTATACCTTATAGCTCCAACTCCCAATAAACCACTTCATTTAACGGATTGTCATAGTAAGGGGTTGTTTCAACAAAGCCTAATTTTGCATAAAGACTAATTGCACGATCAAGGCGCTGAAGCGTATCGAGTTGCATTTTTTTATAGCCTAACTCTCGAGCTTTATCGACGATAGCTTCTGCTAACTTTCGTCCAGCCGATAATCCACGAAATTGGTCTCGAACATACAACCGCTTCATTTCACAGACATCGCCCTCAATGGGCCTGACGGCAACACAACCAACGTATTCACCTTGATGAGTTGCTAACAAGATAGACCCCGTCGGTTCGGCATATTTTCCAGGCAGAGTCGCTAGTTCTTGCTCAAAACCTTGGAAGCAAAGATCGACGTCAAGTTGAGTTTGATATTCTCGAAACAGCTCAGCGGCCGTTTCTAAGTGCTCTTTGGTAGAGGCTTGAATGATTTCCATGTAATCCTGATCCTAAAATGAATAACCAAGCAAGTGGCGAATACTAATTAACGCATTCTCGCTTGGACTAGGATTAAATGTCAATCGACTAATCCTCAACACCTATTTAGGGTTGAGGTTAGTTGTAAGATTTTAAAGATTAAATACCTTGAGAAGCCAAGTAGTCTTCGTATTTACCTTCAAAATGAGTGATCCCTTCTGGTTTCATATCCAATACACGTGTCGCCAAGGAAGAAACAAACTCACGGTCATGAGAAACAAAGATTAAAGTCCCTTCATAATGCTCAAGGGCAAGATTTAATGATTCGATTGATTCCATGTCCATGTGATTGGTAGGCTCATCCATCACTAAGATGTTAGGACGCTGTTGCATTAATTTACCAAACATCATGCGGCCTTTTTCACCACCAGACAGCTTGGTCACTGACTTCTTAATATCGTCTTGTGAAAATAACATTCGACCTAATACACCACGGATAGTTTGTTCATCATCACCTTCACGTCGATATTGATTCATCCAGTCGTAGACCGAGATATCCTCTGCAAAGTCTTCATTATGGTCTTGACCATAATACCCGATAGAAACATTCTCAGACCACTTAACTTCACCCGCTTTAGGTGGCATTTCACCGATTAAGGTTTTTAAGAAAGTGGTTTTACCGACACCGTTTTGGCCAATAATCGCAACTTTCTCACCGACTTCTAGCATCAAGCTAAAGTCTTTAAACAATAACTCATCATAACCATTCGCAATGTTTTCTAATTCAAGTGCCAAACGGAATAATTTTTTATCTTGCGGGAATCGAATAAATGGGCTGACTCGGCTTGACGCTTTAACTTCTGCCAACTCAATTTTTTCTAATCGCTTGGCCCGTGATGTTGCCTGTTTAGCTTTGGATGCGTTTGCAGAAAAGCGGCTGACAAAGGTTTGCAGTTCGGCCATTTGCGCTTTCTTTTTAGCATTTTCATTCAATAGTTTTTCACGGGCTTGAGTTGCCGCCATCATATATTCGTCGTAGTTTCCAGGAAATAGATTAATTTCGCCATAATCCAAATCTGCCATATGAGTACAAACACTATTTAAGAAATGACGATCATGCGAGATGATAATCATAGTGCATTGCTTTTGCTTAAGAATATCTTCTAACCAGCGGATCGAGTTGATATCCAAGTTATTGGTTGGCTCATCGAGTAACATAATATCTGGGTCAGCAAATAACACTTGTGCTAAAAGAACACGCAGCTTCCAACCGGGAGCAACTTCACTCATTAGTCCAAAATGTTGCTCCGTTGGAATATCTAACCCTAATAGCAATTCACCCGCTCGTGACTCCGCCGTGTAGCCGTCCATTTCCGCAAATTGAGTTTCTAGGTCGGCCACTAACATGCCTTCTTCTTCACTCATTTCTGGTAATGAGTAAATACGATCGCGCTCTTTCTTAACTTCCCAAAGCTCTTTGTGACCCATAATTACGGTATCAACGACACTGTATTCTTCAAAAGCAAATTGGTCTTGACCTAAAACCCCGATACGATCCTGCGGATCGGTGATCACTTGGCCTTGGCTAGGTTCCAATTTATCGGAAAGAATTTTCATAAAAGTCGATTTACCACAACCATTGGCACCAATTAAACCGTAACGATTGCCCTCTCCAAACTTGATAGAAATGTTTTCAAATAACGGTTTTGCACCAAACTGCATGGTGATATTAGCGGTAGAAATCAATTGTTTTGCCTGCTGTATTAGATACGAACTTAAGTATTTCGGACTTTCGAAAATCGAAGAAAGACCATGATTCTGGGTTTTCGGGCGCGCATTCTATCTTAATTTGTTCAAGAAGTAATCAGCTAAGCCCAAATTTTTAATTGACAAGAGCTTATTAGTGTATCAATATAATAATACACCTAGATAATACACCCGATAATATGACCAATCACGATGGTTCAAATAACACCGATTTGGTTGAGCTATTCGCTCTCAATACGAGTTCCGGTATTCCAATATACCGACAATTGGTCGATCAAATTAAACAGGCGATTCAAATGGAACTGCTACTGGCTAATCAAAAACTTCCATCTGTCAGACAACTTGCAAAGGCGTTACAAATCAATCCAATGACTATTTCAAAGGCCTTTGCTCAATTGGAGCTAGAAAAAGTACTAATCCGAAAGCGCGGTGTGGGAATGTTAGTTTCTGAACAACAAACGCATTCGGAAGTGCCCGCAAAAGTGACTCAATCACTGCAAGCATTTATTAAATTATCACGAGAGGCTCAATTAAATGATGAAGCCGTAATGAATTTGGTCCAAAGAGCCCTCTCCGTCAAAGTAAAAGGTATTAACTCATGAATCAAACCGTCCTAGAACTTGAAAAAGTCACTAAAGCCTACTCAGATAAACCCGTTCTAAAATCGCTATCTGCCAAAGTCGAAGCTGGTCAAATCATTGGGCTAGTCGGTCGTAATGGTGCAGGTAAAACCACCTTGCTAGAATCAATTATGGGATTAAAATCTATTGAGCAGGGGAAAATATCGATTTGGCAACAACCACTCGGCGAACTTAGTGAAAACCAAAAGCAACAGATTGGTTTTGTCCCACAAGACAGCATTGGTTTTGAGTGGATGAAGGTTGCCGATTATCTAAATTACTTCGGTGGTTTCTTTAAGCACTGGAGCCGAGATTATTCGGAACAATTAATTGACCGATGGAAGATTGACAAGAACCAACGGATCGCAAACCTTTCAGGTGGACAACAACAAATATTGCAAGTGATCCAAGCGCTCTCAATACAACCTAAGTTGTTAATTTTAGATGAGCCGGTTGCTCACCTTGATCCAAACATGAGACGTCAGTTTTTGGCCGAGTTGGTCGATCTAACTTGTGAGTTAGGAACGACCATTATTTTCTCAACTCATATTATTTCCGATCTCGAAAGAGTCGCAAGTCACATTGCCCTTTTGGAAAATGGCCAAATAGATTATTACTGCGAACTAGAGGAATTAAAAGAGTATGCGGCCCGTATTAGCTTTAGTCGTAAACTAAGCGAAAGACAAGAGTTTCCACAACTAATTAATTGGACTGAATCGGGTAATGGCTCTAGCGCAATACTTGCTCGTCCAGCTGAAAATCTACTACAGCAATTGAAGCAAAAAGTTAATGTTGAATTAACTGTTACTCCTATCTCGCTAGAAGACTGGTACTTGGAGGTAACTAATGAGTCAAATTCCTAACACTCTGTTTATTTTCTTAAAACAAGAATGGATTACCGTGGGTGTTTATAGTATTAGCACTATTTTGTTTATGTTGATCATCTTTACCGGCCAGCCAGAAGTGTCTTCTGAGGGTTTAAGCGGTCATCAATCTGTCACGCTTATGTTGATCTCTATGCTCAGTATATTTATTGGACTGTATTTGGGGAGTGGCTTTCTCCGGTTAAAGCAAAGCTTTTTGTGGCTAACACTGCCAAGTTATCGACAAACAATTACCAGTAGTTTGGTGCTCGCCTCAATGATCTATGGACTCATTCAATTTGTCGCAATGGACTATGCGCTTTGGAGCTGGCCGATTGCACTACTCGCCCCACCCGCTATCACTTTGCTAGCTGCGCAGGCAGTCATAGGGAACAATCTAATTATGAAAGTCATACTGCCTATTTCGCCATTTGTACTATTCCAATTAACTCAGTTTCATGTCGAGCCTCTGGTGATACTTTTATTACTTTTGACTTTCGCCAGCTTAGCCATTTTTATGAACTATTCTAACGATAAAATTGAACATGAATCGACACTCGGGCTTATGTCGGGCAATTTAGAAAAACAGCTTAAAAATAGTGGCTTGCAAAAGGTTAACTATCGTATTGGGGATTTTTTTCAAAAGCTTGGTGCTAAGAATTTATCGACAAATCTTAACGTTGCACTGATGAGACCAAACAATCGTTTTGGAGTCTCTTCAGTTATCGCAACAGTGGCTGTACTGTTATTTTTTCATACGGTAGGAAAGGCCGAATTCGAGCCAGAAGGTTTAGCGGCACTTTTGATGATATCGGTTTTAATCAGTGTTTTTTTGGAACTAAAACTACTAGCCAAACAATGTAAACCATTTGCACATTTATATTCTGCAGATACCTATTGGGACTTCAAACAAAGAATAATTACCACACTGCAAAAATATATGATAGTACAAGCATTAGCTTACATTTTAATTCTTACGCTGTTAAATATTTTTTTAGATGGATTTATTAAAATGGATTTGGCCAGTCGCTATATCATATCAGTCACTTTAGTCGGGTTAGTGTTTCTACCAGCTTTTCTTTGTTTAAATTGGTTTTCGATCAATTTCAAATTGCTGGCAGTGATTATTTCTTTTGCTATTGCTTCTGTTGCTATGTGCGGTTGGATATTTGATTATCAGTCAATGAGTGTTCTATTTTTGCAAATGGCAACAACAACATTGATATTAATTTTAGTACAGTGGCTTGCTAAAATATGGTGGAAAAGACAACCCATTGAATACTTTTTTCGAGCACATGGATAAGCGATAAGGTATAATTTGGTGATTATTCGCAAAAGAAACCCGCTAACATGTCTAAATTCGATCTTAATGCTCTTGAAGAGTGTTTCAATTCAGACGGAATTAAGAATTCATTCGAGAGCCTTTATTACTCGCTGGGTTTTATCACTTCAATAGCCTCTAGCCCTGAAAAAGTTGAACCTTCAGAGTGGATAGAGCAGCTAGTAACGACCGGTAAGAAAACACCTGATTTTGAAAATGAAAATCAGGTAAAAGTGTTCACCAGCAATTTGATCACTTGGTGGGATCAATGTGATCAATTATTTGACCAAGGTGGCACTATCCAACTACCTATGGCTTTAAGGCTTGATGATGACAATAAACCCAATCAAGAACTGAAAGCATTTTCTGCTGGTTATCTTGATGGCTTTGATTGGCTATTAAATACTTGGCAAGCGCTACTACCAGAAGAAAACCAAGAAGCTCACAGAACACTCTCCGTTTTAAATTTTATGCTGGCAAGATTTGTTGATGAAGAGAAAATGACCCAAGCCGAGCCAGAGCTATGCAAACAATTACCAGACAACGCTGGCTGTCTTAAAGTTTTGCCAAACCTTATTTCAGGTGTTGGTATGTTAGGAAAAGATATTTCTTTGGATGAGATCGAAAACATGCCACTTCACCCAGAAGAACCAAGTGCAGAACCTTTTACGAATATCACCCGAAGTGTCGGTCGAAATGATCCCTGCCCATGTGGCAGTGGTAAGAAATTTAAGAAGTGTTGTTTACACTAATTTAAAATCTTCATCCGCCACTGATTTCAAACCAAAATGCCGATACGCAGATTGAGTCGCCACTCTCCCCTGCGGAGTGCGATGAATATAGCCTTGTTGAATTAAGAATGGCTCTAACACATCCTCAATGGTATCTCGCTCTTCGCTGATTGCTGCGGCCAGAGAGTTAAGCCCAACAGGACCACCATCAAACTTTTCGATAATCGCTAATAATAGTTTGCGATCCATATTATCGAAACCTTGATTATCAACATCGAGTAAATTAAGTGCCAAGTCAGAAATTGATTTGGTAATAGCACCATCTGATTTTACTTCTGCGTAATCTCTTACTCGCCGTAATAGTCGGTTTGCTATTCGAGGAGTTCCTCTTGAACGGCGAGCGATTTCATTGGCCCCGTTTTGGTCTATCGGTAAACCCACAATCTTAGCAGAGCGTTCAACAATCGAGGTTAAGTCTTTAACGTCATAAAACTCTAGCCGCTGGACAATTCCAAATCGATCTCTTAACGGCGACGTTAACAATCCAGCTCGAGTTGTCGCTCCGACTAAGGTAAACGGTGGCAGATCGAGCTTAATTGAACGAGCCGCAGGACCTTCGCCAATCATAATATCAAGCTGATAATCTTCCATCGCAGGATATAGAATTTCTTCTACGACAGGGCTTAAACGATGAATCTCATCAATAAACAACACGTCGTTCTCTTCTAAATTGGTGAGTAAAGCAGCTAAGTCACCCGCTTTTTCTAATACTGGACCTGACGTGTGCCTAATGTTAACGCCCATTTCGGTTGCGATAATATTCGCTAAAGTTGTTTTACCCAGTCCTGGTGGACCAAAGATAAGCACGTGATCGAGCGCATCTTGTCGGTTTCGAGCCGCCTGAAAGGCAATATCCATCTGCTCTCTCACTTTTTGCTGGCCAACATAATCGCTCAGAGTCTTAGGCCTGATTGCACGGTCAATCTGTTCTTCAGAACCTTGGTTGGTGGCACTAATAATGCGATCAGTTTCAATCATTGGAAAAAAGACTATAGGTGTTTGTGTGAGTAGTATTTTACCCATAAACCGAGTTCAAGTGAAAGCAGAATTCTAGGTTATTGGTTTAAAGCAAACAATATTCCGGTTTAAGCACTATTTTATTAACAGTTTTTGTCCCTAATGATTGCTCCACCCAATCACCGTTTGCGTATATAATTGATTGAAATGACTAATTAAAATCCTATAAGCTCGTTCAACTCACTCGGGGAATACAAATGCAGACTAAAGCAGCCGTCGCTTTTCAAGCGGGAAAACCACTTTCAATTGAAACTGTTGATTTACAAGGCCCTCAAGCTGGCGAGTGTTTAATCGAAATTAAAGCAACTGGAGTTTGCCACACTGACGAATTCACTCGTTCAGGCGACGATCCTGAGGGGCTATTTCCGGCAATCTTAGGCCATGAAGGCGCAGGAATCGTCCGAGAAGTCGGCAAAGGCGTCACCTCGCTTAAACCTGGCGATCATGTGATTCCACTATATACGCCAGAGTGCCGGCAATGCGAGTATTGTCTGTCTGGTAAAACCAATCTTTGCCAAGCAATCCGCGAAACTCAAGGCAAGGGATTGTTACCTGACGGTACCACTCGGTTCTCATTGAATGGTGAGCCAATCCATCATTATATGGGTTGCTCTACATTTGCCAATTTTACCGTAGTACCGGAAATCGCTTTAGCTAAGATCCACCCAGATGCGCCATTTGATAAAGTTTGCTATATCGGCTGTGGAGTAACCACTGGCATTGGTGCCGTGATTAACACCGCCAAAGTTAAACCTGGTGACAATGTGATTGTTTTTGGCTTGGGCGGTATTGGACTTAATGTTCTGCAAGGTGCTCGGCTAGTCGGTGCTAATATGATTGTTGGTGTCGATACCAACCCTGAAAGAATCGAAATCGCTAAAAAGTTCGGCATGACTCATTTTGTTAATCCGAATGAAGTGGAAGGTGACTTAGTACCTTATTTGGTCGATCTGACTAAAGGTGGCGCTGACCATACCTTTGAATGTATCGGTAACGTCAATGTGATGCGCGACGCACTAGAGTGCTGCCATAAAGGTTGGGGTGAAAGTACCATTATTGGCGTTGCGGGCGCAGGCCAAGAAATTTCAACCAGACCGTTTCAATTAGTCACTGGAAGAGTTTGGCGCGGGACGGCATTTGGTGGAGCAAAAGGCCGAACCGATGTGCCCAAAATAGTCGAATGGTATATGGATGGCAAAATTAATATTGATGATTTAATCACCCACAAAATGCCGCTACAAGATATCAACAAAGCGTTTGATTTAATGCATGCTGGGAAAAGCATTCGAAGCGTTGTAGAGTTTGATTAAAAATTTGGACCTCAAAACAGACTCACCACGGAGACACGGAGAGCACGGAGAATTAAAAACGCAATAAATTACTCGCTCTTTCTCTGTGTCCTCCGTGACTCCGTGGTGAACAATCTTTTAAATAATCACCGGTAAAATAATGTCGTTAAATACTAAATCAGAACAAAAATCATTTTCGGGAATTCAAGGTGTTTATACCCATGATTCTAATTCGACTAACTGTGAAATGGAGTTCAGTGTTTATGTTCCTGAACATTCCAATGGTGACAAGCTACCGGTTCTTTTTTATCTATCAGGACTGACTTGTACTCAAGACAACGTCACCACAAAAAGTGGCTTCCAACGTTACGCAAGTGAGCATAAGGTCATTATGGTTTGCCCCGATACCAGTCCCAGAGGGACTGATTTTGAAGGTGAGCATGATAGTTATGACTTCGGTTCGGGAGCAGGGTTTTATTTAAATGCGACTGAAAAACCATGGTCAACCAATTACCAAATGTATGATTATATTGTGGAGGAACTTCCTTCACTGATTGCAAAGAATTTTCCGATTGATCCTCAACGCATGGGAATCTTTGGACATTCAATGGGTGGCCATGGTGCGTTGACCATTGGTCTTAGAAACCCACAGTTATTCAAATCGATATCGGCATTTGCACCTATTGTTAATCCAACCAATTGCCCATGGGGAGAGAAAGCTTTTACCGGTTATTTAGGTGAGTCACAAACAGATTGGCAGCAGTATGATGCGACTTTTTTAATTGAAAATGGTGCAAAATGCAACAACACTATTTTAATTGATCAAGGCAGTGCTGATAATTTTTTGCAAGAACAACTTAAGCCAGAAAGATTTCAAGCGGCCTGCGAAAAAGCCGGACAAAGTTTAGAGTTAAGAATACAAACTGGCTATGATCATAGCTATTATTTTATCAGCTCTTTTATGGGTGAGCATATCCAGTTTCATGCCAATCAATTGTAACCCGATAAAGCTACATATTTTTTAATGCCAATCGGATCAGGCTGGCCGCTGGTAATGAATCATCCTTTATTTTACTGATGGCTAAGCTTGCCGCTTGAGGTTTGTAACCCAATGCGACTAGTCCACTGATTGCTTCAGCCACATGATCACTTTGCGGTGCTGTGGCACTGTTGTTTTCTGTATCAACAGGTGCAACACCATCTACCTGCCAGTCTTTTAATTTGTCTTTCATTTCGATAATTAATCGCTCGGCAGTTTTCTTACCGACCCCGGGTATCTTTACTAAGCCATTTGAGTCACCCGCATGCACATTTTGCACAAACTCCATCGCGCTCATTGCGGATAATATTGCTAACGCCAACTTTGGCCCAACACCGTTAACTTTGATCAGTTCGCGAAATAGTTTTCGCTCTTCCAAGCTATAAAAAGCAAATAAAGTATGCGCATTTTCACTGACGGATAAATGGGTATGCACAATCACCGATTGATTAATTTCGGGTAAATTATAGATTGTGTTCATTGGCGCTTGGCATTCATAACCAACACCATTAACTTCAACCAAAATAAACGGCGGTTGTTTTTCTAAAAGCGTCCCATTTAATCGACCAATCATTTGTTACCCCTAAACCTAAATATGATTTTGCGTTCTCTGTTCTTTGTTCTTTGTTCTCTGTTCTCGCAACTAGCAACTAGTAACTTTTAACTTTTACCTTAACCTGCCGCGTGTGACTTTTTTGGCCCCAGCCTGAAACAACGCACTTTGCATTGCGTGACCATGGCAGATGGCAACCGCCAAGCCATCCGCCGCATCGGCTTGTGGTGATTGATTCAGCCCTAATAGGCTAGTGACCATATGCTGGACTTGAGATTTATCAGCTCCACCGGTGCCAACGACCGCTTGTTTAATTTGCCGAGCAGAATATTCAGCAACCACTAACGCATGTTGCGCCATTGCTACCATTGCCGCACCGCGAGCTTGTCCTAGTTTTAATGCTGAATCAGCATTCTTAGACATAAACACTTGCTCTATCGCTGCTTCAGTTGGTTTATATTCTTGTACCACTTCAGAAATGCAATCAAAGATCTGGTTGAGGCGATCGGAAAGAATGCCGTCTTTTACTCGAATACATCCACTCGCAACATATTCCATTTTGCGACCGTTCATAGTAATCACCCCAAAACCAGTAATTCGGGAGCCTGGGTCAATTCCTAAAATAGTGGGCATGGTCGGTGTTTTTCAGTTAGCGCGTAAGTCATGGAATCAAGAATATACCACAACTTACTCACTTGAATTTAATTAAAGCTGCTCGTAGGCTTCCGGCGGGATCTCGGCATTGCTATAGACGTTTTGGGTATCGTCAAGATCTTCTAACCGGTCAATTAAACGCAATACCTTAACCGCAGTATCCACATCTAGCTCAGCTTGGGTTGAAGGTAGCATAGCAATTTCACTATCTTCTGGTTTCAACCCTTTTTCTTCAAGCGCTTCTTTAACTTGCATAAAGTCTTCTGGCTGAGTGAGCACTTCAAATGAACCATCATCGTGATTAACAATATCCTCTGCGCCCGCTTCAAGAGCTTCTTCCATGAGGGTATCTTCATCCACTTCCGAAGAAAAAATTAATTGGCCTTTTTTCTCGAATAAATATGCCACGGAGCCCGAGGTTGCCAATTCGCTTCCTGACTTGGTAAACGCATGACGCACTTCAGCGACCGTTCGGTTCTTATTATCGGTCATGCATTCAACTAAAATGGCACAACCGCCCGGCCCATAACCTTCATAGGTTAACTCGTCCATGGATGAGCCGTCTTCACCACCGGCGCCACGCTTAACCGCTCGCTCGACAGTGTCACGCGTCATATTGCCGCTCAACGCTTTATCAATCGCGGCTCGAAGCCGAGGGTTATTATCTGGGTCACCGCCACCAGCTTTTGCTGCGACAACAATCTCACGAATAAATTTTGTAAATAGCTTACCGCGTTTGGCGTCTTGCGCTTTTTTGCGATGTTGTATATTTGCCCATTTACTGTGACCCGCCATTTAACCCTCCAGTGTTTAAACAGTTTTACCTTTTCGTGTTTTTCTAGTTTTGCTTTTTGCTGATCGTTGCGATCGCCAACTCTTCTAGCTGTGCTGCCGACACTTTAGATGGAGCTGAAGTTAAAGGACAACTTGCAGTCGTTGTTTTTGGGAATGCAATAACATCCCGAATTGAATCCGCACCCACCATTAACATGACTAAGCGATCTAAACCAAATGCTATTCCGCCATGCGGAGGACAACCATATTTAAGGGCTTCCAATAAAAATCCAAACTTCTCATCGGCTTCTTGTTTCTCAATACCTAAAATATCGAAAATGGCTGCTTGAATATCTTGATTATGTATACGTACAGAGCCTCCACCGACTTCGCAACCATTTAACACCATGTCATAAGCTCGGGATAATGTGTCTGTTGGTGCGGCTTTCAGCTTTTCAACATCATTTTCTTGTGGCGCTGTAAACGGATGGTGAAGTGCATGCATTTGACCTTTGTCTTCTTCAAACATTGGGAAATCAACGACCCATAGAGGCTTCCACCCATCTTCCACTAAACCGCGATCTTCAGCCACTTTTAATCTAAGGGCTCCTAAAGAATCTGTCACCACTCGATTTGAATCAGCGCCAAATAACAGTATGTCGCCTGCCGCGGCGTTAGTGCGAGCAAGGATTTCATTGATAATGTCATCATTAAGGAATTTTGCAATTGGCGATTGAACACCTTCGATACCCTTTCCAATCTCTTTAACCTTTACCCATGCCAAACCTTTTGCTCCGTATCGACCCGCATATTCAGTATATTGATCAATTTGCTTACGGCTTAGTTCTGAGCCCCCCGGAACACAAATGGCAGCGACACGTCCGTTGTTATCATTGGCAGGACCTGAGAAAACTTTGAATTCCACTTCTTTTAACAAATCAGCAACATCTACTAATTCTATTGAGACACGTAAATCAGGCTTATCACTACCATAACGCTTCATGGCTTCGGCATAGGGCATTCTCGGAAAATCACCTAAATCAACATCCAGCATTTTACTGAACAAACCACGGATCATTTTTTCCATCATTGACATGATCGCTTCTTCATCCATAAAGGACGTCTCAATATCAAGCTGGGTAAATTCTGGTTGGCGGTCGGCCCGAAGGTCTTCATCTCTAAAACAGCGCACTATTTGGTAATAGCGGTCGAACCCGCTCATCATCAGCAGCTGTTTAAATAGTTGAGGTGATTGTGGAAGCGCAAAGAATGAACCTTTGTTAGTTCTGCTTGGCACAAGGTAATCTCGCGCGCCCTCTGGAGTCGCTTTAGTCAAAATAGGTGTTTCAATATCGGCAAAGTTTTCAGTCTCTAGAAAATCACGTAAGTGCTTGGCGACTTTATTGCGGAATAGGATCTTTTCCTGCATTTCTGGACGGCGTAGATCTAAATAGCGGTATTTAAGTCTTATTTCTTCCGAAACATCTTCATGACCATCAATTAATATTGCGGGTGGTGCTGCTTGGTTAAGTATCTCTAACTCTGTAATCACAAGCTCAATAGTCCCGGTAACCATGTCTTTATTAATCATGTCTGCTGGACGGTTTCTTACAATACCCGTGGCCGAAACAACAAATTCACTACGTAAGGTTTCTGCCTTAGCAAATAATTCAGCTTTTTCTGGCTCAATAACGCCTTGTACTACTCCGCTACGGTCGCGAATTTGAAGAAAAATTAGCCCACCTAAATCGCGGGTACGATGAACCCAACCAGCAACTGAGACTTGGTCACCTTCGGATACATTTAACAAATCACCGTTATAATGGCTACGCATAATAAAACCTTAAAAAGAGAAATAA
Source organism: Kangiellaceae bacterium (assembly GCA_965230505.1). Lineage (GTDB taxonomy): Bacteria > Pseudomonadota > Gammaproteobacteria > Enterobacterales > Kangiellaceae. The sequence continues at coordinate 831,322 of OZ246006.1, forward strand.
GAAATGGACAGATTAAAGGTCTGTCAAAAACCGCGTATGTTACTGGATATGGGCGCTAAAGTCACTAAACGGTGTGGTAAATTAGCTTCAACAAGCCAATCATTATTAACCATTCAAATCGACTGAATATCTAGCCGATCTAAAACCCCCACCAACAAGAAATTTAACCACAAGCCACTGAATTTAAATGTTTTTCTCATTATAACTTGATTCTGTGGTAGCATAAGTTAAAAAATAACAATATCTACATGGGTTTAGAGAAACTCGATTTATGCTATCGACAATCAAAGACAAACTGTTAGAAGGATTTAGTACCGATCAAGACCCATTCTTGTATCGTCGCCTTATTCTCACTGCTGCTCTGCTAGGCATTACCCTCTTCGCTTTCATAGCATTTATTGTAATCAACTACACCCGCGGCAATATGACTTTAGTTTTGATCGATGCTATTACTGTTTTGGTTACGCTATTTTCGTTGTATCTATTATTTGTCAAAAAAAATATCGACCAAGCTGGTTTTATCGGTACCACGATGCTGTTCACCTTTTTAATAGTGCTATCGTTTTTAACCAAAAACCAAGAGTTTGGACTGGTTTGGACGCTCTGCTTTCCGCTGTTCGTTATTCCCATTTTAGGAAAAGTTCGCGGTTTGATTATGACTGCTGCGTTTTATTGCATCATGTTACCTATCGTATTTATGGGTGTCGGAGAATGGGATTATGGTAATTGGAGTTTTACCTCGTTTATGAGGTTTACCGTTGCTTCTCTGACGGTAGTGTTTATTGCCTACTTTTTTGAATCATCGACACTTGCGGCCTATGAACTCGTCCTAAGCAATAGAGCGAAGGAAAAGAAATACTTAGAAAAGCTCGAAAAACTATCAGTGACCGACCAACTTACGGGCTTATACAACAGACGATATTTCGATGACCAGTTCACTCGTGAACAGGATAAGGTTAATCGGTATGGCTCTCAACTCTGTTTGATCATGATCGACCTCGATCATTTCAAAGCGGTAAACGACCAATATGGCCACCAAATAGGCGATACTATTCTAATTGAATTCTCTCAGTTAATTAAACAGGGGATCCGAAATACCGATGTACTTTCACGTTGGGGGGGTGAAGAATTTATTGCCCTACTGCCAGAGACCTCATTAGCCAATGCGGCTATCATTGCTGAAAAACTACGAGCTTTAGTGGAGGAACATGTTTTTTCTACTGCCGAAAAACTGACTGCTAGCTTTGGAGTTGCTCACGTAAAACAGCAATCTGACGGTGAGCGTCAAGCAATTCAAAATGTCGATGCGGCTTTATACCAAGCAAAAAGAGATGGGCGTAATCGAGTGGTTGTTTTCGATCAGAATTAATCGACTGCGCAATAAATCTTTAAATCGCTTTTGACTCATCGAGTGCTTTTTAACATGTGATTTAAAGATTGCTTTGAACCAAAACATATTGTTCACTCAGTCTGAGCACACCTAAAAAACCATAAAAATAAGAGGACCACAATGAAGTCTGCCATTTTGAAGAATACCAAGCGAATTCTATTAATCGCGTTAGTAATGCTGTCAATTTTTATTATTAACCTTGTTTGGTTTAGGCCATTTTTTATTAATCATTTCTATGAAAAAATATTTATAGAATTTGCGATTGATAACCCACAGATGTTGACAGGGATGGGGCTAAAGTTTTTTTACGATGAACTTAACGATAACTCACCAGAGGCTAACCAAAAAAACTATCAACTACTAGAGAGTGATTATGCGCAATTAAAGCAATACGACAGAGAGGATCTTGAAGGTCAGGAACGACTATCCTACGATATTTTAGATTGGTTTTTAGCCGACCAAATGGCTGGGCACCAATATCGGCACTACAACTATAGCGTGACTCAAAGAGGTGGATCTTATCAAAGCATCATTAACTTTATGGTCAACATGCATAAGGTCGATGAGCTTAGTGACGCTGAAGATTACCTTGCGAGGATTTCTCAGGTAGGTACACAATTCGACAACACACTCCTTGCAGTGCAAGAAGAAAAAGATCATGGAGTAGTTCCACCTGACTTTATTATTAAAAAAATCATTGAGAATTTGCATAACATCCGTGATCCTGAATTAGCGGAAAACCCGCTAGTCAAAGATTTTAATAAAAAGGTCGACGCGTTAACCGATATTGAATCTGCGGAGAAAAACCAACTCAAACAACAAATGTTGCAACATATGGAAACCATTGTGCTACCGGCCTATGATCGGTATTTAGCATTTTATGAAAACCTGAAAGACAATGCCAACAGTGATGCAGGTGTTTGGAAGTTTCCTAAAGGAGAAGAATACTACCAACACCGAATTACCAGCATGACCACCACTAAATATACAGCAGAAGAACTTCATGTCCTTGGTTTAAATGAAGTCGAGCGTATTGTGTCTGAAATGAAAGAAATCTTAGCAAGTGAAGGTTACACCGATAAAACAGTCGGTGAACATATGAAACAACTGAGCGAAGAACCTCGCTTCTTGTACCCCGATACCGACGAAGGTCGAGAACAAGTTTTGGCAGAATATCGTCGGCTAATAGAAGAAGTAGAAAAAGGAATGGATAAGGCATTTGATATAATGCCAAAGAGCCAAGTTGAAGTAAGACGAGTGCCTGAGTACAGAGAAAAAACAGCGGCGGGAGGTTCTTACCAAGGTCCCTCAATGGACGGTTCAAGACCCGGTGTTTTTTATGCCAACCTTTACGATATGAAGGCCACTCCAAAATTCGGAATGCGCACTCTAACTTACCATGAAGCAATTCCTGGCCACCATTTCCAAATCGCTATCAAGACTGAACTAGAGGGCTTACCCACCTTTAGAAACTTCGTCGGCTTCACTAGTTACTCTGAAGGCTGGGCATTATATGCTGAGCGCTTAGCATGGGAGTTAGGCTATCAAAACGAACCCTATGGCAATTTGGGTAGGCTTCAAGCGGAACTTCTTAGAGCAGTGCGACTCGTGGTTGATACCGGAATCCACCATAAACGATGGACACGCGAACAAGCCATAGAATATATGGCGTCAACTACTGGTCTGGCTTTAACCGATGTAGAGTCGGAAATAGAGCGCTACATTGTTTGGCCTGGCCAAGCGCTCGCCTATAAAGTCGGTATGCTGAAAATTATGGAACTTAGAGAGAAAACTAAAAAGGCCTTAGGTGATCGATACGATATTCGAAAGTTTCATAATGTTGTGTTGAAAAACGGTGCAGTTCCATTAACCATTCTGGAAGAATTAGTGGATGCGCATATAGAGTCAACTTTGGCTGACCCAAGTATTTAGCTTTTTTTACTGGGCCAGTAATGTATATTGCTGGCTACTAGGCAACGACAACTCGCTCGCTGGTGATAAACATAATTCCCAAAGCTTTATTTAAGTTTTAAATTTATTTTGAGAATTGAGCTGTCCTTTACGGCTGCAAAGTTTCCAAAGGGGACATTTTTTTTGTTCTTTTGGAAAGAACAGAAATTAAGGTCTAAATCAAAAGCGTTTCGCAGCGCTGCGCTCTGACTGCGAGTCCCTTTTGTCCAAAGCCACACCAAAAGTAGGCGTTTTTAGACGAAAGGAACCAAAAAGTCTTTTTGACGTTCGCACTGGGCACCGCGATTAGTGGTTTTACACGCTTGAAATAGGGTGCTTTGCGTTTACCTTCCGAATACCACCGGAGTCCGTAAGAGCTTGATTTTGAATTCGCCCATTGGCTACGAGCAACCCGACTATTAGTTGACCGAGAGTCACCAGTCCGTTATAAGCCGCTAGGCGGGTAAACCTTCAATAATGATATTCACGTCATCGATTACGTGTGATCAAGGAACGTTCGAAGTAAGGAACACCGGGATGGGCCATAAAGACGAACAGGAGGTGGGCGACCCACAGACCCTTAAGACAAAACATTAGGCTAATTTCGGTCGCCCAGTGCGCAACGTAAAGGGCACTTTTGCATTCTTTTGTTGCTCTTGACAAAAGAATGTCGCAGTCAGAGCGCAGCGCTGCGAAACGCTTTTGACTTTGATTTTTGTTTGGTTCATGGCTCTTATTAAAGGACAATACAAATTGTCCGCTAAAGATAAGAAGCAGCCTCTCCCCCTAGTAACTTTTTCGGGCTACCTTTTTCAAACAAGCAAATCGCAAATTCTGCGATTTGCTTCTCGTTAGTAAACTACTGACTAGTAAACAACAAACCTTTGTCTAATTTAGCTCGCATTAAGCGCTTAATAATTGGCACCGGTGCACTTCCATAGCTTAAGAATTCATTATGAAATTCTTTAAGATTAAAGCGCTCGCCTAATTTGTTTTTAAGCTCTTCTCTAAACTCATAGATCTCTGCATAACCATTAAAATAGCTGGTGAGCTGAACTTGGCTTAGAGTTGCCCGTCGCCATTTACCTTCGGCTTCGGTGCGCTCTTGAAAGGCTTGATTCATTAACAAGTCTAAGCCCTTTTGTTTATCAATTCCTAACACTTGAATGCTGTAATCTAAAATGGTGTTCATTACGACTCGAAGATTCCACTTACTGTACATTAACCACATTTCTGGCTGGTTATTGGCGTATCCAGCTTCTAACATCATGCGTTCGGAATATACCGCCCAGCCTTCGATCATTGCGCCATTACCAAAAATAGATTTAATAAGGCTTGGCGATTTATTCGAGTGAACTAGTTGGACATAGTGTCCGGGTACTGCTTCATGAATATTAAGAATTTGTAGTATCCAATGATTGTATTCACGCAAATAACTCTCGGCTTGCTCCTCGGTGTAATGATCTAAAGGTGTTACATTATAATAAGTGTTGGCGGTTGCATCATACGGACCAGGCGCGTTTACCGAAGCACCAGCCACTCCCCTTTGGTATTCGGGAGTTTCTCGTACGACTAGCGGGCGGCTAGGATCCATATCGACCAAGTCGTGTTCTATGATAAATGCTTCTATTAACGGAATTTGACGCTTAACTTCATCGACAAATTTATCGCGAGAAACATGTTTGACAGAAAGATGGTTAATCATCATTTTTACTGCCACTAAATCGTCCTGAGGTTTTTCTTTGTCGGAAAAATATTTGGGCCAAAGTTGAGTAGTAATTTTGATCATTTCAGCATGCAGATCATTTTTAGCTTTTATTGCTCTCTCATATAGTTCCGTAGCCGAATACTCTGAAACAATATCCAATTTAAACTTCTTTTGATAAAGCGCTTTTCCGATTCTAAAGTCTTTGGCACCACTGTCCACCAAGCTTTTTCGTTTTGATTCCAGCCAGTTTATATAGCCGGTAATGGCTTCGGCGGCTGCACTCGACTTTGCTTGTATAGTCGCTTTTTCTTCCTCTGTTAAGGTAGACTCAGACACTTTAGCCGGAATTGATTTCTCAAAAACACCTAAAGCCCCCTTGTTTTGTTGAATGGCCAAATCAGTATGCTCTAAAGTAGGATTTTTGATGTTAGACATTGCAGCTTGGTAATAGGCGGGAACATTCTCTAACCGAGTTGAAATAGTTTTGAGTCGCTCGTCGAGTGATTTATAGTCAGTGTTTAAGATTAATCCGAACGCACCTGCGACGTTATATCGACTGGGGTTCCATTCACCACTTTTATATTCGTTGATATACCAAATTGATGATTCCAGTTGATTTTCAATAATGTAGTAATCACCCGCATTGTTACTATTCAGTTGATTGACATCGTATTCGCGAAGAGCCGCAAGTTTTTCTTGCGAAAATTCCAAGGTGGCCTTGTTTGCTGACTCGTTTGGAATAACCAATTGTTCATCATATTTATAGTAGCCTACATACAACGCGTAACTCGGGTTGAGCTTCCAAAACTCTTCAATTAAATCATTTTTGAATTGGTCAAACGACTGGTTAACGTTTTCGTTAGAGGCTTCATTTGGCGAAGTTAGTGGCTTAGTTACTTCGCTGACTGTTTTCCTCTCTTTAGCGGGATCGCCACAAGACACGAGGCTTGCCGCGATCACAATAATCGCAAGATGTTTTAATTTTATTCTAAATAAGTTTCTCATTTTATCTACCTATTAATATTTAATGATTGTTTATTTTTATATGTTGTCGTTTAGGGAGAATTAATTTTTTGCTGGCGAACGTATTCAAACGAAAATATTGAATCCCGATCTCTAGAGGCGCTTAAATCAATAACCACAATTGTTAGGTATTTTTGGAAACACTAACCTTATATGTTTGCTACAAATAATATTGCTCCCCTAGGAACTATAGCCACTTAGATTATTTAATCGTTCCTTGACTCTTTTGTCATTTGGAAACAACTTACTCATTCTCTTAGTTACCTTATAAGCACCAGATAAATCTTTGAGCTTGAAGTGAGCATTTAGTAATAACTCATAGAGCTCCCTACTGGGTCCATCTTCAAGCTGTGTCCCTTCATATGCTATACAAACCGCGTCTTCGTATCTTTGAATCTTATCATCAAGGTATAGAGCTGATAGAATAGTAAAAACCTCAGCATTTCCGTATGCAGAATGCTTTAACCAATCTTCAAAATAGTAGACAGCTTTGTTTTCATAACCACTACTATACATATAGCTAGCGGCGTAGAATCGTAACTTTTGCAGTTCCTTATTGGTACTGTACGTTTTTCCATATTCAAGAGCGCGATTAAAGGAAGAATAAGCGGCGTTTTTATTTTCCGCTTGCACATGCATATACGCCAACGTCTTGTAGATCAAAGCCAACACGTGGTCAGAAGGTCTAGACTCAATAATTTCTTGGTAATATTCAGATGCTTTTTCGAACATCTCTTTCTCAACATACTCTAGCCCTTTTATCAGAAAATGATGTTCTTTTTTACTTAGTCCTTTTATACGGGGATTTGAATACTCGAAGCTTTTGTCAATTACAGCTTCACATTGCTCTATATATTTACTCGTTAAACCTCCAGATTCACCAGCGTGAACAGCTACATTAAAGAATAAAAAATTGAGAGTTATGATTAGAATTACTTTTGTCATTTTACGTGTCCCGGCGAAACTTTTCTTAAATGATATGAATTACTGTAACTTTTCAAGAATCGATGTGTACCCTCGAATTGCTAACATAGCTTCTGCGGATAACCCCCTATTATCAACAATTTTTGTATTGGCCCCAGAGGATAACAAACGCTCAATGATTGGTTTATTCTTAGTCATTATTGCCATGTGAAGAGCTGTTAGCCCATCGTCATCTTGTATATCTAGTTTAGCCTTATAGCGGATAAGTAACTCGAACAATTGATAATTATCAGATAATACACTTCCCATCAATGGTGTAACCCCTCTTCCGTTATAGAAGCTAAAATTGATGTTAAAGCCCTTTTTCAGGAGTTCTTCGATAATAAGTAGATTCCCTTTGGATACCGCTGTTTCCATTGGACTAAATCCTTCATCAATAAAAACATTCTCAGCTCCAGCATTTAAGAGAATTTGTACTATTTTGAAGTTCTGCTGTTGTATAGCATAGAATAAAGGCACTAATCCCTTTTCACTTTCTGGCATATTAGGATCTGCGCCTTTATCCAATAGAAGGGATAGAGCTTCATAGTTTTGATAAATAGTAGCTTGATGAATTGCAGATAATCCGTTCTCCATCCAATCGAGATCTGCTCCATCAGCCAGTGCGCGTTCAATTAATGCTATATCCCCAAAGTGTGCACCATCGATTAGCATCTGATTCGAAGAGTTAATTGGCCGAATATCCCGATTGACTTGAGAGCCACCTCCACAGCCAACAATTGCTATTAAAAGAAATAGTGGAACATATTTTGACATGTCGAACTCCCTGTACTCTTTGGTACTGAATAATTGTTGTTTATTTTTGCTAACTTCCAATTACTAAAATAATAGTTAATCTGTATCAATATCACCTTGCTGTTGACGTACGTATTCAAAAAGGCAAACACCAGTTGCCACCGACACATTTAAACTCGAAACACTTCCAGCCATTGGAATTTTTATCAGCTGATCGCAATATTCTCTAGTCAATCGTCGCATCCCGCTCCCCTCAGCCCCCATTACTATAGCTGTTTTTCCGTTAAACTTGTTTTCATAAAGTTCCACTTCGGCTTCACCGGCAGTACCAATAATCCAAACGAATTCATCTTTAAGCTGCTTTAGAAATCGCGCAAGGTTGGTGACTCTGACCAAGGGAACATTTTCAGCCGCTCCGCATGCAACCTTGCGGACAGTGGCATTCATTGATGCAGAGCGATCTTTTGGCAATACTATGGCGTCAACTCCAGCAGCATCGGCAGTACGGATACAGGCGCCAAGGTTATGCGGGTCGGTCACACCATCTAAAACTAACAAAAGTAGTTTTTCTTTGCTCCCAGCTAACTCGAGTAGGTCATTTTCTCCCATACTTGCATCTGAAACCTTAACTTCAGCAATTACCCCTTGGTGATTGCCGGAGACACGATCATCCATCTTTTTACGATCGATACTTTGGCATTTTATGCCTGCATTCTTGGCGAGCGACTCGATAGTTGCAAGAGCTTTGTCTTTACGGTTCTTTAGTAAAAATAGTTGTATTACATTTTGTGGCGAACGATTTAAGACGCTTTCTACCGCATGGATACCGTAAATTTTATCTACTTGACTCATTTCCTACTTTTGACCTTTATACAGTTTTATTTGGCTTTTTTAGTTGTTTTTCTTTTATCAGTTTTCTTTTTAGCACGTCGAGGTTTCTTAGCCTGCTTTTCGCTGGGCTTTTTCTTGTTGCTAGAGCTTTTAGTTTTTACTCCAGACTTATTTGAACCACCTTTGCTCGCTTTCGACCGCTCATCGGCTTGCTTTCCTTTGTTCTTGGCGGATACTTTTCGACGTGCGTTTTCGTATAGCTTTTCTCGTTCACTCTTAACTCGTTTGGCCTTTCCATTTCGATCAGTTGTCACTAAAGAAAAGTCAATTCGCCTTAGATCAATGTCTACACTCGCAACTTGGATTTCAACCTGGTCACCAATAGCAAAACTTATTCCTGAACGCTCGCCAACCATTTTTTGCCTAGCATTGTCATAATGAAAATAGTCATTTCCTAATTCAGTGACATGGACTAAGCCTTCAACATAAACTTCATCTAATCGAACAAAAATTCCAAAATTTGTGATGCTGCTTACTTCACCCGAGTAGCTCATTCCAATATGCGACTGCATATACTCACACTTAAGCCAATCCATCACATCACGGGTTGCCATATCAGCGTTACGCTCGGTCAGAGAATTAGCATGACCAATTTCCGTTAGTTTTTCCTGAGTATAGAGTTTTTTAATCTGTAGTTTGTCAGCTTTACTTTGCAAAGCATCTTCAGCAACGACTGACTTAATAATCCGATGAACGACCAGATCAGGGTAACGTCTGATCGGCGAAGTAAAATGAGTATAAGCGTCAAATGCTAAACCAAAATGACCTTCATTGATCGGCGAATAGACCGCCTGACTCATCGAGCGCAATAGCATGATCTGAATATTCTCAGCATCTGGCCGCTCTTGGATTTGCTCTAGAAATGTTCGAAATACTTCGGGTTCGGGCTGTGCCCCTCCAGGAATAAATAAACCGAGCTCCGCCAAATAAGAGCGCAGAACTTCTAGCTTTTTTTCCTTAGGGCCTAAATGAACTCGAAACAAACCTGGTAATTTTTTCTTAATAAAAAATTGCGCAGATGCAACATTAGCGCAAATCATACATTCTTCAATAAGCTTGTGCGCATCATTTCGATGTACTGGAACGATTTGTTCAATTTTACGGTTAGGATTAAACTTAATTTGAGTTTCAGTTGTTTCAAACTCGATAGCACCGCGCAATTTCTTGCGTTTTAAACGCGCTTTGTAGAGTGCATGCAAGTCTTTAATAGGCTTTACCAAATAGTCGTATTGCTTACAGAGCTTGTCATCTTTTTCTAAAATGCCCCACACTTTGTTATAGGTCATTCGAGCTTTTGAGTGCATTACAGCAGGATAAAACTTGGAACGACCCGGCTTACCGTCTTTGCTAATATTGATTTCACACACCATGCATAAACGATCAACTTTTGGCTTTAAAGAGCAAAGCCCGTTGGACACTTGCTCCGGTAACATCGGCACCACGGAATTTGGGAAATAAACAGAGTTTCCCCGTTTGACGGCTTCTTGATCTAATGCGCTATCGGGTTTTACATAATGACTCACGTCAGCAATCGCTACATAAAGCTTCCAGCCCCCCGCTTTTCTCGGTACGCAATAAACCGCATCATCAAAGTCTCGGGCGTCTTCACCATCGATGGTAATTAGTGGTAAATCTCTGAGATCCACTCGGCCTGCTAATTCTGACTTTTTGACCTTTGTCGGGAGCTTTTTTAACTGGTCGTGAATTTCATTATTCCAACTGTTACGAATACCATATTGAGCGATGGCAATTTCAATTTCCATGCCGGGAGCTAAATAATCACCTAATACTTCGACCACTCGACCCACGGCTTTTGAACGGAACGTTGGTCGAACAGAAAGCTGTACAACGACAACTTGGTTAGCTTTTGCTTTGAGTGGATCGTCGGGTGGAATTAAAATATCTTGTGCGATCCGAGGGTCTTCGGGTGTTACGAAGGTAAATCCATTTTCAATATGGTAACGTCCGACAATTTGAAAGGGCTGGTCGCCTTCTAATATTTCAACAATACCCGCTTCTTTTTTGCCGTCACGATGCTCCCCTTTTTCTCGAACTAAGACTCGTTCACCTGGAAACACGCGTCGCATTTCTCTAGCAGAAACAAACCAGTCTTTGCCACCGGTATCGGGGGTAAAAAAGCCAAAGCCATCTTTATGACCTAAGATGGTGCCCTTGACTAAATCAAGCTTGTTAATAACACCAAAAGCTCGTTTGCGATCACAGTGTATTTGCCCGTCTCTTACCATTGCATTGAGACGCCTTTCTAAGCCAATAATTTCCTCATCTTCAAAAAGACCAATTCCATTTTGAATGGCTTTAAACTTTAGTGGTCCACCAGCATTTTCCAAGAACTCCAGAATATACTCTCGAGAAGGAATGGGGTTGGCGTATTTCTCGGATTCTCTTTTAAAAAAGGGGTCTTTAGAATGTTTTTTTTTCTTTGGCATATATTCCTTATTTATTGACTAATTCAGTGTGTCGAAAGTGATCTGACTGGCATTTTAGCTCAATTGCTGAACGACTACACTGTATTTTGAGGACTGGAGCGAGATTGAGTCAATATACAAGGAATTTGATTGTTTTAAAGGTAAGTAACTTCGCACTCTTTTTGGCTAGAGATAATCCAATTAATCGCCGCTTCTTTATTTCGAAACAACTCAACATCGATTTTAGAGCGTGAAAAGGCTAAGCGGTAGAAATCCATCAATGTTTTAGTGATTTCATCGGAATAGACCAGCGCCAGATGGTACTCATCTCCGCGTTTATCTCTTAACCCGGTAAGAAAATGAAAAATGACTTCTGTGGCGGAAATATCTACGTCAACAGTCGCATCGCTAAAGTCACAACAAGCAGACATATTAAATTCAAACTCTTTATGTCTAATCCCCGTTGATAAACTGTCAATCATATCTTTGAGATCAATAACACCAAAAAATCGTAAAATCATAATTTTATTAGCGGTATCAAACTCTATCTTGAAGCTATTCTTTTCTGCGGTAAGAGAACTAATTTGCATTATCGCCTCCCATAGAATGAATTTTCAATACAATTGCGCGACAGCAACTGGGTAAACCGTTACTGATCTGAAATTTTTTCATAATACTCTTTCTAGGGTTATTATTAACAGGAACAAATCTTAAATTGTCCGGTTAATCGACTGGAATCTAACCCATTAGCTAGTGTTTATTCTACCGAAAACCTGCTTAATTTTTAACCAGCAGTTTTCAAAGGACGCGCATTCTAGACGAGAGCATTTGAGATTGGAAGCCTAATCTCTTCTCGAATTGAGATAAAAACACAGAATAAACCTTTTTAGAATAGCTAAATCGGGTTTAATGCAAAATGGTTCTATCAAGAAGTTTTGTAGAAAGGATATAGAATTTAAAAGTCGTCTTGATTCAGCCAAAGTAACGCTTGTTTTTTGCGACTGAACACTTCGGCTTCAATGGTCGTTTTAGAAATTAGTAGTCGGTAAACATTGAGTAAAGCACTATTGAGAGTTTCATCTGTCACCATAGCGAGCTTATAGGTGGTTCCGCGTTGATGAGTATAATGACTGACAAACTCTGCATGCAGTTCCAACTCTCTCATATCCGTCTCGATAATAGCTTGGGTAAAATCATAGCAAGCATGCATATTGTGGCGAAATAATCGATGTTCTAACAAATCGATAAATGCCTCATTAGCAATCGCTAATGTCACGCCACCAAAAAAAGCCAGATCGGCATAGTTGACGTTTTTATGCAGCGCGATTTTATATCGCGAGCGTTGGCTACTGGGGTTGATCATGTCCGTCTGTTGGCTTAATTAATCCAAGTTCCTTACTAATAATCGATTCGATTTGCATTCAGTCTAGTTCAAAGTGACCAAAACGCAAACCGAAAACCGTTTAATTATTAATAACTTAATTAGCACACCTCAGATTGATTAAATTGGTGAACCGGGTGGCATTTTAGGTAATGGAATTAATTTATCCTTGTTCAGCTGTTTAACGGTGAGGTTTTTAATCCGGGAAGTTTGAAGCTGGTAAAATCCGTGATAAGGATGACCCGACTTGTATTTCTTTAACATTTTAGCTAAGTAAACCTGCTGCTTTGTGAGTTCCGAATAGATAGCCGCCTTTACATTGGTTGAAACAGATTTGGAATGCAATAAGTTCAAGTAATTACTATACAGTAAGTCAATGAGCATACTTTGATACGCCCAATCCGAGTTTTTCTTTTTGTTAGTCACTACAACTTTATGCAATTGACTTGTTAAATTGGCGATGTTTGGACTATTGCTGTCAATTCGGTTTTGCAGCTCTAGCCTGGCCAATCGAGAGGGTTCTAATAATACTGATAATGTATGCTGTGCAGATGCAGCAGCTAAAGCAAGCGGATCCATCAGCTTGCCCGTTGCCCCCTGAGGGCTCTCCCGTGTCTGCCAATAGCCATAAGCCCGTGGTGCAATCACTTCAAGCGTTTTTGGTTCTAGTTTGAGAAATTCTGGTGATAATGTTTTGAGCAACACACTCATTGCTTTAGATTGCTGTTTGGCATCAACATGCTCAAACACCGCGTCCTCAGCTGTTTGTTTGAGCGCGTAGCTATAATTGATACCACCAAGCCATTTCGCTGCGGCTGTTGTCTGGTATCGATGGGAATAATACACCGGCATCAGAATTTCTTGCAGCTCGGAGTATGGCCGATTGTTGTGTAAACTTTCACGGCCGAAGTTCTTCAGTGCCAAAGATCTTACTTTAATCATTCGCTCGAGTTCATCTATCGCATTAGCACCGTTGTCCCAAAGGCTAGCATAGGGTTGAGCGTCTCCCAATCGGCGGGAGTCGGGATCTGAAATAAAGATCATTGCGTTTGCTTGATTACGTTTAATAATCGCTTCTAACGCTTGATTTTCTTTGGCCTCGGAAAATTGCTGGTAGCCGTATTCAATGACGGCCTTATCCCATTTTCCTATTCCTTCTACATAAGCATTTCGAGCATGAATCGTCTGGCCGTTCGCCTCTATTTCAAATAAAGGATGGGGATAATCCATCACCGACGCTCGATTAAAGCTGCTCGCCGCAAAATTATGTGCAATACCCAAGGTATGACCAACTTCATGAGCTGACAGCTGTCTAATTCGAGCGAGCGCTAAGTTCATCAGTTCCGAATCATCTTCTAACTCACCGGACTCGAAGCGAGATAACATACCTTGCGCAATTAGATAATCTTGTCTGACTCTTAAGGAACCTAAAGTGACATGACCTTTAAGAATTTCACCGGTTCTTGGGTCGGTCACACCATATCCGTACGACCAGCCTCGAGTAGCCCGATGCACCCACTGAATGACGTTATATCTAACATCGAGTGGATCAGCATCATCAGGCAACATTTTTACTTGAAATGCATTCTTGAAGCCAATGCTTTCAAATGCTTGATTCCACCACATTGCACCATCGATTAATGCAGTCTTAATTGGTTCCGGAGCGCCTGGATCAAGATAATAAACAATCGGTTCAACTGCTTCGCTGACAGCGGCACTCGGGTTCTTTTTTTCTAATCGGTGTCTTGAAATAAATCGCTGGGTAATCGGCTGATTAATGGGCTGTGCATAGTCTTGATAGTTAAAAACCCACATGCCACTTTGTGGGTGGAATTTTCTTGGCTTGTATCCTGGTTTGGGTAAACGAATAAAACTATGATGCATTCTAAGGCTGATCACATTCGGATCAATTGCAGCTTGATTTACATATTGACCGGGTTTACTCCCTAAAAAAGTAACCGTCGCTTCTAATTCTGTATTATCGGGAAAACTCTTTGAGCGAGGCAAATAAATTGCCGAGCGAGATTTTTCTAGTTTGTAGTTTCCTTGTTTGAGCCTCGCTAATTTACGACTCACTCCATGAATATCTTGTAAAATAAAATCACTGGCATCAACCAACACCCAGTTTTTTCGTGCCTCAACAATTGGGAATGACCATAATACAGCCGAAGCGAACGCTTCACTTACTGATTGCGATTCTTTTTTATTATCAGAAATAGCACGGTATTTAGTATTTTTTTGTTGTAGTAATACTCTATTACCCACACGGTTAAATTCCACTAGCCTAACTTGACCTAATTGACCTCTATCTAACCCAATATCGTTAGAGCCAAGCCCCTGAGGCAAACTACTCTTATAGATAAATTCACTCTCTAGATTGCTAATTTTAAGATAAAGTTTATCGTTCTTCTTATCATAAATCTGTCCAACAAAACCGTCTTTATAATCGTTGGATTTAGTCAATTGTGAAAAACTCGTTTTAGCGTCGGTAAATCCAATTTGAACAAGCAGTAAGATAGTTATAAATAAAGTCTTTTTCATAGAAACACTTGCCTTCATCAAGTTCTTGTAGTTAGATTTAAAACAGGAATCGGTCGATTAAAACAGAAAAGGAAAGGAATTGCCAATGCTATCGCGTTCAAATATCGGTGTTAAATCTGTAAGTCATTTTTTGTTGTTCGTTAGTCTGCTCACCTTCTGCTATTCGTCAGCTTCTGAATCAAATAAACGAGAATATAAGGGGCATCTTAGTATTAAACTCTTTTTACACGACCAAACTATGTATAGCCACGGTTTGTCATTTAAGACTAGCACCCGACAATTTAGATCGGCGATTATCGCGAGCAGCGCTTCTGGTAAGGTATCTGACCGATTCCATTTTGAACTCGATATATTGAGCGAGAAGAATGATCTATTTAATGCCAAAATTGCAGTCTATGAAAACATTACAAACCAAAAAACAGACTTAGCACAACAACAAGAAGTCCTTTCCTATCTATTTTCCGGAAAGCTTTACCAACAACAGAAGTTAGAGTTCACCTCAGCTAACAAACCCACTCTTAAAATCAGTTTATTTGTGGATAAAATATTTTCTCTTGAGGAAATCAAAAAACGATTTAACCAGTCGAATCAATAGACGTTAGCTTTAATCACTAATATAGTTTCACCCTCCTTGAAACAAAAAAGACTAAAGACAATCGCCTTTCGATTCTACTTGGTCCGTTTGGATTCTTTTTCCGCTGTTTTTTGTGGTGCGTTAATAATTTGTCCAAAATAAAGCGCATTGGTAAATACTCGACTGGTGCCAAGCCAAAAAGCTCTAAAGTTCATATCATCGGAGAACGCTATCAATTTACCGCGCCCTAGTCCTTGAACTAAGATACTTGTTTTACCGGCTAAGTTAGTTTGATTGGCTTTTGACATATAACCCGCGTTTAGAGGTTTCTTATTAAACCGAGCAACTGAGACAAATGGTTCTTTCGGCTCAGAAAAACTAAATTGCCCCCGTTTAAAAATAGCCAGTTGGTTATCTTCTAGACCATATGCAAGCGGATGACTTAAATCAATACTCGTAGAAGAAATTGCGCCACCAATATAATGTTCTGAACGATGCTCATCCATTTCTTTATAAGCTAACTCGGTGTCTGACTCGTTATCAAGATCAACGGCTTCACTTGACAGCCAACCTCTTCCCGCTAACCACTTGGATGCCCTAGATTGGGTTATCAGAATTCCACCCGCTTTAATCCAAGCTTCTAGTTTAGTCATTGCTGATTGACTAAACTTGTATCGACCGTCAACCATAATTATATGAGTGTATTTTTCTAATTTGAATCGCTCTAGTTGTGCGACAGTCATCATTGAAAGTGGTTGGTTTAGCCTTTGATCAAGCAAGTGCCAAACTTCACCAGCTTGATAGCTGCTAACTCGCCCGTCGATTAACATTAATGGGTTAATCGGCTTGAGCGTGTTAAAGCTTGGACTACCTAAGTCAGGCCCGTCCACAGCAAATCCTGACCGAATATCGATCGGCTGAATCGACAACTCAGCTAATTTTTCAAATAACAGCGCTTCAATTTCGGTTCGTGACTTTTTCTGAGAGCGGATCGGTAAAATGATGTCTCCTGTTGTTAGCCGTTGATTACCAGTGGCCGTTTTCATGGTGACATCTTTGCCGACCACTCGAGTGGTTAACTCATTTTCATGCAGATAATTTAGCAAGTTAGCGGTTGCAAAATTGCTCCAATCAAAAACTAACGCAACCGTCTTTTCATCAATTCCTTCGAACACAAATGATCGCTTAATTTTTCTTCTATCTAACAATTCATCATCAAAGTCCGAGCGGTCGAGCGCTTGATAGGCGATATCAAAAGCCAGTGGTAGAGTCCAACTGGAGACATCATAGAAAGTATTGTCCTCAAATGATTCTCGCTTTTCAAAAATGGATTCAATTAAGCTCGACTGAGCTTGTCTTAATGGCACAATATATGAGTGCTCTGCATCAAATTTTTCGCCATTGAATTCAACATTTCTCGCGAGCGGATAGAACTCTATTTTGTGTCCTCTAAGAATATTATTGAATTGATTGATTCGATAACGATCTTTAGAACCATAAACTACGCCACGCTGGCGACTGGCTTTAGCCTTTAACTTTGCTTTTTGGAAGAAGCTTCGTTGGTAATTTAACAGTTGCTTTCGATTTTCTTGCACTGCTTTCAAGGTAGAGAAGGAGGTGGTCAATTGATTTTTGATGGCAAACGGAAAAGACACATCACCATTGACAGATTCTTGCAAATGGCCTCGCGCACTTGCTTGCTCAAATAAAATTCCAATCGCCCCATTAATATCTGGATAGGTGCTCCCTTTACCATAATAAAAGTCATCAAAATCTTCTTTCGTGTAATACAGGCTGCCTATTTCATCGAGCGCTTGAGCGTGATAAGAGGCAATCTTATTGGTTAAATCAAAATTTTCCTTAGGTGTAAGTGGGTTTTGTCGTGACTTAACCCCAGGCTGAAAAAAATAGGTACTATTTGTTCCCATTTCATGAAAGTCAGTGAGCACATTCGGCTTCCAATGATGAAACATGGCGACTCGACCGCGTGATTCAGGATGTTGTAGTAACAGCCAATCACGGTTGAGATCAAACCAATAATGATTGGTCCGGCCGTAAGGCCAAGCTTCGTTATGTTCTCTAGTTTGAGAATCACTATTAGGATGTTTACTTCGATAACTATTCGCCCAATGAGCGAAACGAGATAACCCATCCGGGTTCAGCGAAGGGTCGATGATGATGATTTGATCTTTAAGTTGTTCGAGGGTTTCTTTATCAGTCGCGGCCGCGAGATGATAACCCAATAGCAAAGAGGCGTTACTGCCGCTGGCTTCATTGCCGTGAACACTATAGCCCATCCAAGTCACCGCTGGCCGATCGGTCGACTTTTCCATTTTTAGATGTTGTTGCCGAATCGATTCTAAGTTTTTGATATTTTCTTCGGATGAAATATAAACGAGCGAAAGTGGTCGCTTTTCATATGATCGCGCGTAAGTTTCGATTTTAACGCGCGGCGAAATTGTCGCTAGCATTTTAAAATAACTATCAAGTTGTTCCGGCCTGACGTGCCATTCTCCAACTTGATAGCCCAAATGGCTTTCTGGAGTAGGTATCTCTTGTTTATATGGATTATTACTTTTGGCATCGGCTAGAGCCAAATAATAGCTTAATTCGACACGCCCATCGGACTTGGCCAATGAGCTAAACGAAAAAATTGAAAGTAAAAAGGTAACGCTTGCGACTATAGCTATTTTCATCCAAGATATCCTAGTTGAGGTTAGGCAAAACCAATTGTAAACGAAGGCAACGCTCAAAGTTAATCGTTTGCGGAGGCCAAGAATAGGAAAATATGCTAACTAAATCAATCAAATCAATGACAACAGTGGTTAGTTTAGTCGCCACTTTTATGTTTCTAATTGTTTCAGGAGCAGTTTGTTCGGCTAAATTTTCCACGGCTGAGCGCCTGCATATTGCCGTTGCCAGTAACTTTCTTGAAGCGAGTCAGCAGCTTGCCATTGAGTTTGAGAAGACACATGGTTCTTCAATTGTGATCAGTAGCGGCTCCAGCGGTAAACTGTATCATCAAATTATGCATGGAGCGCCTTTTGATATTTTTCTTTCCGCAGACAAAGAAAAACCACAACAACTAATCGCCAACCAAAAGGCACAAGCGACCAGTTTAACAACCTATGCTAAAGGTCAGTTAGTCTTATGGTTAAAGACTTGTGATAAACAAAGTAGTCTAAACTCTCTCACTGACACTAAGTTCCGCAAGATAGCCATAGCAAACCCGAAATTGGCACCTTATGGATCATCGGCTCAAGCACTCCTCAAAACGATAGAACGATGGGTTATACTAGAAGATAAATTGGTGTTTCCCGAAAACATAGCCCAGGTCTCACAGCTAGCCAAATTAGGCGTAGTAGATGCTGCATTTATCGCTAAAGCGCACGCTAATCATTTGTTATCGGACTCGAAAGAACAAACCACCAGCTGCGTTATTGATCTAGCCAATTTGCAATATCCTGATATTGAACAGCAACTCGTGATAGTGAGTGCTTCTCGCAATCAAGCCTTGGCAACAGCCTTTATTGCTTATCTAAAATCAGCTCCCGCCCAAGCCCTTATAAAAAACATGGGATATTTGGTCGACTAGTCTGATAAAATAACCACTAAATCCAAGGGATCGTTTAAAACTACAGTATTTGTCCCCAGTATCTTACTGGTTAGTGAATAACAGATATTTTAGGCAATTCAAAAGACGATTTGAGGAATGAAGTGCATCAACGTGTCAAAAAGTTGGTGAATATCCGTCTTTAAGGCAAACATGTAACTGGAATAAGATAGTGACTGAAGAATTAGCAACCACTGAAGCGCAAGAATTAGTTGAAATTACCGAAGGAGCACAAGCTCACTTTGTAAAACTGTTGTCTTCGCAAGAGCCTGGCACCGGGATTAGAGTCTTTGTGGTCAATCCTGGCACACCACATGCCGAGTGCGGTGTTTCGTACTGCCCACAGGATGCAGTAGAAAAAGACGACTTAAAAATTGAGCTTCCAGATTTCAACGCTTATATCGATGAAGACAGTATTCCCTACCTTGACGAAGCTCGAATCGACTACCAAACAGATGACATGGGTGGTCAATTAACCCTTAGAGCCCCCAATGCTAAAGCTCGAAAAGTCGATGATGACGCCCCCGCCATTGATAGAATTCGGTATTTATTAGAATCCGAAATTAACCCCCAATTAGCCAGTCATGGTGGTCAAGTATCATTGGCTGAGTTTACCGAAGACGGCGTAGTCGTTCTGCAATTTGGCGGAGGTTGCCAAGGCTGTGGAATGGTAGACACCACCTTAAGTGAGGGAATTGAAAAAACGCTTATGGATAAAATTCCAGAGGTTACCGGGGTTAAAGATATTACCGAACACGAGCAAGGCGACAACCCTTATTACTAAACCAGAGGTGTTTCGCTTAACTTGTCACCCTGAGTTAAGCGATTGCCAACTTCACAGGTCCCACGGTAGACTTGATTGATGTCGGACTTATCATCTATCCTCATAACGCTTAAATTGGCACTAGTGACCAGTGTCATTCTAATGATTTTAGGTTTACCACTTGCTTGGTGGCTTGCTCGACCAACCAGTCTCTCCTTTAGTCGAAAAATTAAACCCATAATTGAAGCCATAGTGGCATTACCACTTGTTTTACCACCAACCGTGCTTGGTTTCTATTTGCTCATTGTGTTCTCACCAGATTCTTGGTTAGGTGCTAGCTGGTTAAATATAACCGGCTCAACTTTAGCCTTTAGCTTTTCTGGGTTGGTTATAGGTTCTATCATTTATTCATTGCCTTTTGTCGTTCAACCTTTACAAGCAACATTTGCCGCGATACCCAATGCCACGCTCGAAGTGGCAAAATCGTTGGGAGCCGAACGCTGGCAGTTATTTCGACAGGTTGTTTTACCCTTAAGTAAAACAGGCATGATTAGCGCATTTAGTTTAGGCTTTGCCCATACTATCGGTGAGTTTGGAGTCGTGCTGATGATTGGTGGCAATATTTCTGAAGAAACTAGAGTGTTGTCAATTGCCATCTATGATCATGTTGAAACACTGAACTTTGCCAATGCCCATCAACTTTCAGCCGGACTGATTATTTTTTCATTGTTGCTTTTAACAGGGCTGTATCGTAACAAGAATAATCGGGTTGGTTTTAGCTAATGATTAAACTAGCGCTAAACTGCGACTATCAAGGGTTTGAGCTTGTCGCAAAACAACAATTACCCTGCGAGCAAGTGATTGGCCTATTTGGCCCTTCTGGCAGTGGCAAATCCAATTTCTTGCGGCAATTGGTAGGCTTTGATAAGGAAGCGTTAATCTCTGGTGAAATCAATTATCAACAAACCTGCTGGCTCGATAAAAGTAAATCGCTTTTTGTTAGTTCAGCCAATCGTGGTATTGGTTACTTACCGCAAAGTATTGATCTGTTTCCTCATTTAACCGTTGAACAAAACATCAGATTTTCAAACCGGGTAAGCGATAGCAAAAATCAATTAATTGATTTTGATTGGTTAGTAAAACAGTTGGACATCCAAGACTATTTAACGCGTTTTCCCTCACAATTATCAGGTGGGCAAAAACAACGTGTCGCTTTAGCACGAGCAATCATGGCAGCTAGAAACCTTCTTGTTTTAGACGAGCCGCTTTCGGCTCAAGGAGAGACGCATAAAAACCAGATCATGAGCTGCTTAAAATCACTCAACAGCCTTAGTCGCCTTTCCATTATCTTTGCTTCTCACAGCCGAGTTGAGCATGCATTTTTAAGCCAATATCTAATTACGTTTGAACAAGGTCGCATTATTCAGAGCGGAATTTATGATCATGTTGCCACTGATATTACGGGTAAGTTTGCACAAACAATCGATGCGATTAATCACATTCTTGTTAAGCCTGTGAGTTATGAAAGTAAATACTCTCTCAACTTACTGGAATATTCTGGACATCATTTATGGGCTGGAAACAATCCGATCGACACGTCAACCCAAGTGCTGTTAGAGATAAAAGCGACAGATATTTCTTTAAGTAAATCTAAGGATCAACAATCAAGCATTCTAAATAGTATTCCGGTAGAGATCACCGACCACTATGAGATAGAAAAACATCAGTACCTAGTTAAACTCGTATTCGCGGATGTATTTTTAACAACCTTCATAACAAAGAAGTCATTTATAGATTTAAAATTAAAGACAGGTCTCAACTTATACGCTCAGTTTAAATCGGTAAGCGTGCTGCCCATTGAACTGGCACATACAAAAGCCCAGGCTTATCTTGAAAAATGATTAAGTTGAAAGCAAATAGCCCGCTTTACCATCACCTTCATCGTATGGCGATGACCCCAAAAGCACAAATCAAAAAACTAGCAATTGGGACCCTCGTATCACTACTTGCAATGCTGGGTTTGATTTTGACTAGCGAGCTTGCAAACCCATTGGTTTTCTATAGTCTCAGTAGTCTTTTGGTCATCGCAGTATGCTACGCTATTCCTGGCTACGTTGGAATTTGGGTGTGGCGAATGCAAAAGGTTATATTTAAAAACAGTGATGATTAAAGCGATTCCTTATATATCCTGCTAAACTAGATTGAGTGTTTTGAACTAGCGGCACATTTTTAACGGAGACTAAATTAATGGAGCAACACTGGCTTAATCATCTATATCAGCAGTTACCTTTTCAAGCCTTAGATTATTTAGTGATCGGTCTCAATCTCTTGATCTTTGTATTTGCGGGTTGGGTTATTCGCCGCTCACCTAAAAAACAATCAAACACCGCCACACGAAATCGAATGTTGGGTCTTCGAGCTATTAATTTAGCGTTATTTACTATCTACGCTTTCACCGGGCTAATCGAAATATTAATCGGTTACAAAATTTCGCACCTACAACAAATTTCCCAAACCGGATTGACTATTTTACTCGCCTATATTGTTCTGCACTATGTGCAAGATTGGATAGTGTTAAGGTTTGGTAAAACCAAAGAAATTGATGGTGAAAAATTTCGTAGCGATTCATACGCTAGCGAAGTGATTGGGTTAATTGGACTACTTCTGGTTAGCTCCATTGCGTTTTTAGTGATTATTAATATCTGGGAATTAAATAGCTGGCTTCAAGCGACTTCTGTGGTCGGAGGCATTTTAATTATTCTTTTCGCATCAAAAGATTATTTTTTAGGCGATATGATTAGCGGACTGATTATGCACTACAATAGTTCGGTTGAAGCAGGCTCTGTTATTCGAGTAAAAGAGTTCGACATTGTTGGCGTGGTCATACAAATTACTTTATCCCAAACCACTATAAGAGACTTGGTTCAAAAACATGAAATAGCTATTCCAAATTCGAAACTTAGAAATGCAACCGTTGAGACCTTATCTAATTGCAGCAAAAGTGGTTTTAAAGACTATTTAGATTTCAAAATAGGTTATGAGCACTCGGCAAAATCGGTAGAAACATTCTTAGAGTTAGTTTGGTCTGAATCGGTATCACAAGAAGCAGGGATGAATCCAGATGTTAAACCGAGTATCTTAGTTGTTGATAATGGTGACCATGCGGTGACGTGGCGGCTATTTTATTACCTAAAAAACCCCTACCGAGTGCTTCAAGCGAGAAACAAGGTTCAGACAGTCGCATTTGACCTTAGTCATCGAGAAGACATTGGTTTAAACACTCCTGTGACTCATCAAATACTCAATACTAATGAAAACAAAGCGCTTCCCTAGAGGCGATTGGACTAGCGCCAAGTTGATAAAAAGCCTTAACTCTTTGATTTAATGGCTATAAACATCTTTTTTAAAACCTAGAAACCACATAAAAACCATTTTTAATTACTATTTGGAATATAAAAATTAACTTTGTTATTTTTAAATTATCCCACGTTCTAAGATTCGCATTTTTTAAATCCCTCTACTACACTCAAAGTTAACTAAAACACTAAATTTATATGGCTCAAGTAATGGATGTCGTACGACGATTATCAGTCCAAACAAAAATTCTAGTAATACCTGTTTTTGGCGCTCTCGGGTTTCTGGTTTACCTTCTGACTAGCATGTCGGCTATGAGCGACAATGTGGTTTTGTTAAAAAATGCCAAAGATGTTCAGTTTCCTTTATTGCAAATATCGGAACGAAGCCTTATATCACTCGACAATATCAAAATTAAGTTGAGTGATGCAGTTTCTATGGGTGAAGAGGAGCAATTACAAGAGGCCTCAGACCTCTACACCACACTAAAAGAACAACTAAACAAAGCAGCCAGTATCGACAACGAAATCGGTGCGGAAATTAATGACATCTCTAGTCAGCTAGACAGTTATTTTCAACACGCCTATAGCCTTTCAAAAGGCATGCTAGATGAAACCATCGATTTTTCAACGGTGGGCGAAAGTAGCACGAAAATGTCAAAGTTACTGGCAGACTTACAAGAAAACTTAAAGAACTTTAATCAGCGAAGAAATCAAGACTTCTTACAAGCATTTGCCACGGTAGAAGAAAATACTGAGGCAACCAACTCAATCGGTATTGTGATTGGTATCGCCACCATTGTTTTATTATTTGCTGTCGCTATACCAATTAGTTTATCGATTAAGTCCAGTTTGACCGATATTATTGGCTCGATGAAAAATATTGCCGAAGAAGATGGCGACCTCACCGTAAGAATTACCACTCAAAACCAAGATGAAATAGGCGATCTGGTATTTTGGTTCAATAGCTTTATTGTCAAACTCCACAACGCGATTGAGCAGACCGTTGGAACAGCCAAACCCTTGGCTAAAGCAGTAGACTCAATAAGAGAGCTTACCCACCGCTCGCAAATCATTTTCGAAGAGCAGCAAGCGAGTGCTGAGCAATCAAAGCTTTCGGTTGAAGAAATGAACCAAAGTGTTGAAAGAATTTCTCAAAATGCTCAACAAGCTTCAGAGTCAGCTGGTGAAGCAACCACCGAAGCCAACAAAGGATTTGATGTTGTTCAAGAAACTGTCTCAAGTATTAGTCAGCTTGCCGATAACATAACGGATTCATCGTCAGCGGTGAACAAACTTGAACAAGGATCGAATAAGGTCAACGTCGTATTGGAAGTTATTAAGGGTATTGCTGAACAAACCAACCTTCTTGCATTAAACGCTGCTATTGAGGCTGCGCGTGCGGGAGAACAGGGCCGTGGTTTTGCGGTGGTAGCCGATGAAGTAAGAAACTTGGCTTCAAGAACACAAGAATCAACTGAAGAGATTAACGTGATATTGGACGAACTGAAATCAGCTGCTGATGACGCAGTTTCCAAAATGGAACTAAGCCAAAATATGGCTGAGAACAGTGTAACTAACGCTAATTTAGCCGGCGATAGTATCCAAGGCATCACGACCAAAATCGTAAAAATAGACAAGATGAATCAAGAGATTGCCGATGACACCAAATATCAATCTGAAGTCTCGCACTCCTTGGTCAGGAAAGTCTCTGCGATACAGGAGAAAACCAGCGAATCCAACAAAGCCAGTGCGCAGCTTGATGAAGCCAGTGGTCAATTGTCTGAGTTAGCCGGTGTTCTAGAAACTATAACTTCACAATTCAAAGTTTAACTAACCCAATAAAAATAGCTTAACTAACCTTTTCGGGATTTATTTTAATTTAACTATATAACCGTTTGATTTAATCAACGATTTGGAGATATAAACAATGGCACTTTTCAAAAAATTACTACTCGTCTGCTGTTTGCTATTTAGTTGGCAAGCTTCGGCGGCAGAAATTGATTTTTCTGGATTTGCGACTATCGCTGGTGGTTTGACCATGGACGAAGATGAGGAACTGCTCGGATACAACGATAACTTTAGTTTTGATAACGGATCGCTAATCGCACTACAGGCATCCAGCGACTTAGGAAATGGCTGGGGAGTAACAACTCAATTACTTGCTCGAGGCTCTGAAGGATGGGACGTGAATGCTGAGTGGGCATACGTTAGTTATGATGCAAGTGATAACTGGAGATTGCTATTCGGAAGACAAAGGGCTCCGTTTTATATGTACTCCGATTTCTTGGATGTATCTTATGCCTACCATTGGATCACACCTCCAACAGGTGTTTATAGCCTTCCATTTGATGTGTTTGATGGCATTGGCTCTATCTACACTGGAAGCTTGGGTAGTTTTGATACAACGTTCCAGCTGGCATATGGCCGAAATTCAGATAGAGCTTTTATCTTCACCGAAGAAATAGACACTGACTTTGCGGATATTTTTAGTGCTTCCTGGACCATGAATAAAGATTGGTTTACGTTACGCGCAAGTTACGCTCAAGCTGACTTAACCATTCCTTTTGCGGGTATAGTTCCATTAACCGACGGATGGAGAAATCCTGCTTTTGCGCCGCTCGGAGATTTTACCGGCATAGCCGATGAACTCGAAATAGTCGAAGATACTGGAACTTTTGCAAGTGTTGGATTCACCATTGACTTAGACACCATACTAATTGTCGGCGAGGTCACGCAAATAGACCCTAGTGACAACTTCTTCCCAGAACAAGACTCTTATTACATTTCCTTTGGTAAGAGAATTGGGGATGTTTTACTTCATTTCACTTATGGTGAAGATGAGGATGTTTCGGATTTTTCTATCTTTTCTAACGCGTCAAACGTGCCAACAGGAATAAGCACAGATTTTGATAACCTATTGCTACAGAGTCAGGGCTTGCTAACTTCGGTAGAAGAAGACAGCACTTCATACACTCTTGGTTTAAGGTGGGATGTATCTAGCTCCGTTGCAGCAAAGTTTGAATTTACAAAATTTGACGATGAGCACCCGATTGTTGGTGCAGAAGCATCGTTATTTCAATTCGCTTTGACAACAGTCTTTTAGGAGGGAATTAAAATGAAATTATTTAATAAACTATCGATTACCTCCCTGCTGTTTTCGCTAATGTTTTTAGTGCCAGCAGTTTCTGCTGAGGTTGTTGTGGTTGTCAACCCAGCAAACAGTGCTTCACTTTCTGAGAGCGATGTTAAACGTATCTTTCTTGGCAAAATGAAGTCCTTTCCAGGCGGAGGCACGATTCTTCCAGTCAACCAATCGGCTAGTTCCGATGTTCGCAAAACTTTTGACAAAGAAGCTTTAGGAAAATCATCGAGTCAGATGAAAGCTTATTGGTCGAAGTTGGTGTTTAGTGGTAAAGGAAACCCACCAAAAGAACTTACTAACGATGCTGAAGTCATCAAGCTGGTAGCTGAAAACCCTGCGGTAATTGGATATATTGATGCAGCCAATAAAACAAGTGATGTTAAGGTTGTTGCGAGTTATAAGTAATTAACTTTGACTAGTTGAAAGCCGAAAGGTTTTTATAAAAATAGCGGAGCAATTTATTGTTTCGCTATTTTTTTGGTTGGTGTTTTGATTGAGGTTTGAGACTACTTTTTATCTATAGCGGAAGTTATAGGTTGTTTTTTTAATGAACCAAAAAAATTAAGTTCAAAGTCAAAAGCGTTTCGCAGCGCTGCGCTTTGACTGCGAGTTACTTTTTTCAATAGCAAAAAAAGTAACCAAAAACGCCAATGACGTTCGCTCTGGGCACCGCGATTAGTGGCTTTACGCGTCTGAAATAAGTTACTTTGCGTTTTCCATCCGAATTTATTCGAAGCCCGTAAGTGATTGGGTTTTGAATTTGCCCAGTGGCTACGAGCAAGCCGACAGCCCCATGCCCATCGGAATAGTGGAAAAGCTGTTTGAGCCACAGGCGAGTTCTTTTCCACCCGATGGGCGCCATAAACCTCTCCGAAAAATATTTAAATCATCGAAACGTTCACAAACTCCCATTCGCGCTCGTTTCAACGAAAGAAGCTTTTGCATACTTTTGTCTTCTAACAAAAGTATGTCGCAGTCAGAGCGCAGCGCTGCGAAACGCTTTTGAATTTGGTTCTTTAAAAAGAACAACAAGCATGTCCCCTTTGGAAAACAACCAGTCATCATCCTACTCCCCCTCCCCCAAATCGCAAAACAAATTTACAAAGCTTAAAGCACTTATAGCTACAAAAAAATCTTCCCCGGATTCATAATATTTAGCGGATCAAAAATAGATTTAATTTTTTTCATTTCGGTAACAGACTCCCCATGTTCAGTCACTAAAAAATGCCGCTTTCCGATTCCAATCCCATGCTCACCAGTGCAAGTCCCTTCTAGTGCCAAAGCTCTAGCCACCAAACGTTCATTGGCCTGATTGGCAATTTCTCTTTGCTCTTCTTCAAACAAAATCATGACATGAAAATTACCGTCGCCAACATGGCCAATAATGGGTGCTAATAATCCAGTGGCGTCTAAATCTGTTCGTGTTTCTAAAAGGCACTCTGGAAGTTTTGAAATAGGCACGCAGACATCGGTAGTAATCATAGAGGCACCAGGTTGAAGTCCTCGATTCGCATAATAGGCTTCATGTCGAGCAGCCCAAAGTTTGCTTCTATCTTCGGGTTGTTCGGCCCAACTAAATGATTGGCCCAAGTTTCCGTTAGCGATTTCTTCGACCATTTGGATCTGTTCTTGAACCGCTGCGGGTCCTCCGTGAAACTCTAAAAATAGCGTGGGTAATTCAGGATATTCCAATTTGGAATGTATTGTTATCGCTTTCATTTGAACTTGATCGAGCAGTTCAACTCGCGCAATAGGAACCGCACATTGCAACAATTCGATAACCGTGGTCACGGCATCTTTTAACGAGTTAAATGAGACCACTGCAGCGGCAATTTTTTCCGGAACTGGACTTAGTTTAACAGCCACTTCGGTAATCACTCCTAAGGTCCCTTCTGAACCAACATAAACAGAAGTAAGGTCGTAGCCCGCGGCCGATTTTCTGGCTCTTCCGCCTGTTTTGATCACTTGACCTTGTGGAGTAACAACGGTCAATCCAATCACATTGGATTTCATAGTTCCATAACGCACCGCGTTAGTTCCCGACGCTCTTGTTGCCGACATACCACCGAGTGTTGCATTAGCCCCTGGATCGATTGGGAAGAACAATCCGGTATCACGAATAAAGTGATTTAGCTGTTCCCTAGTCACCCCTGCTTGTACACGTACGTCCATATCTTCGGCATTGACTTCTAATATTTCTGTCATTCGTGAAAAATCGATACTAATTCCCCCCTGGGGGGCAGCGACATGTTGCTCTAATGACGAACCAACACCATAAGGGATTACCGGCACTTTGTGTTGCGCACAACACCGGATAATGGTCCTGACTTCCTCTGTTGAGAGTGGGTAGATGACAGCATCTGGAGCCAATGCTTGTTCATGGCCAGGATCTCGTCCGTGGTGCTCCCTATCGGAAACTGAAGTTGACAATCGATCTTTAAAAATGACTTTAAGTTGTTCGATTGCGGTTTGAATATTGGTGGTATTCATTAGTTTTTACAGAATAATTCTTAAGGTAGTCGAAAGTATAACGCTAGCAATGCGGCTTGTCATGAAACGAATAGTTATTTTTAATAACGCGCTCCAATAACAGAAAAATAAAACTCAAGCTGAAAAACGCCAAAGGCAAGTGTAATATTATTGAAAAGCGATAGAGAATTCGATCGGGAGCTGACCATGTTAAAACATTATTCTATAGCCACCGCCCTTGTATTTTTGCTGATAAATTACGACCGTTAAGCTCTGAATATCGGGTCATACGATGGGAGTCGGCTAGGTGCATTTTATGCGAGTACCGTTAATGATTTAGCCTACACTCTAATGCCAACACTTGCCTTCCACGAAGCGGTACATGGATTAATCGCTATATATAACCGATAAAACTCCCATCAAACAATAACAACAATAGCTCATTAACTCATCACTTCATTTGGCTCTGGAAATGGTTATCCTAGAGCCTATAGCGACCTTAGCCCCCTCCATATCATACTTTTTCATTACTCATTTATTCAGCAACCTGCTCTTAGGTAAACTACAATTAAAGAAGTAACTTGAGATTCCGCTTCAGTGTGCTGCTCGAACTAATATAAAGAGTGTCAAATTTTATGCCGTTGAGCAAAAAAAACAATTTTCAGCTAAAAGAGCACTTGAGTAGTTGTTTAAGTCATCTAGTGAAGCTATGGTCTAAGTCATTGGACGGACAAATAGAGTTCTTATTGCAACTCGACGCAAAGGAGCTGTCTTCAACTCAAAACCTGATTAGTTCCGATGCTTCGCGAAAATTTTCCGAACTTTCTAAATCCTATGAATTTCTTCAATCTTCCTTTGATGGCAATCAAGCTTTTTTACAGATCGATGCAGAGAAACTGAGCTCAATGGAATCTTCAGAAATCGGCTTGTTAGCAGTACCCCCTTCGACTGAAAATTTCGACTTACTAATATCACCTATTTATTCAATAAACCAGCAACTGATCGGTTTTTGTTTTGTTAACCTAGGGCCAGACTCAAAGAAGGATATAGCCAGCTACCGGCAAAATCTTGAATCTTTTGCTTTAGTTGCACAATGCCTTATTGACTCTTTTAATCAACAAAATAAAAATAGTCAATTGGTTGAAGAACTCGGCGACTCTCAAGCGCCTCAACCATCGCAAGCATTAAATGAGCTTCTGACTGAAAATCAAGAACTAAAAAAACAACTTAAAGCGTTAGAGCAGCACGCACAAGTCGATCCACTGACGGGTTTGTTAAACAGGGCTTTTTTCGAAGAGCACTTTGAATTACTTTTGCATACCGCAAAAAGAAGCAAACAAACGTTAGTCGTAGTGTTAATTGACTTAGACGACTTCAAAAAAATAAACGATACTTTAGGCCACAAGGCCGGTGATAAATTGCTTAAGACTGTTGCACGTCGGCTAAAAGATTGCGCTAGAAAATCAGATGTTGTGGCTCGATTAGGAGGCGATGAATTTGTCTTAATCATCAATAACCCAATTAACAAACAGTCAGCCCTAGAAGTTATCGCTCGTATACTAGCGGAAGTATCATCATCGGTTCAGCTAGAGCACCGTAAGCACATTGTTAGTTGTAGTATCGGTTTTAGTGTCTATCCTGATGATGCTCAATCACGAGACGAATTATTGAAGTATGCTGACTCGGCGATGTATCAAGCCAAACGTAAAGGTAAAGGTAAATTTCAGTACTATTCCGAACATCTACAGCAAGAAATTCAAGAGCGCATAGAATTAGAGTCAGAGTTGAGAGATGCGGTTGATCGAAGTGATTTTGTTTTATATTACCAACCTCAAATGGATATGCGTACTGGCAAAATAGTTGGAATGGAAGCGTTAATTCGCTGGCAACACGCAGATAAAGGTATGATCTCTCCATTGCAGTTTATACCCCTTGCCGAAGAGATAGGGCTCATTTTGTCGATTGGCGATTGGGTCATCGAACAAGCATGCGAGCAGCTGGCGTTTTGGAAATCCAAGAATATTCCCGTATACCCTATATCCGTCAACCTATCCGTTAAACAGCTTTCTCAACCTGACTTAGCAGAACATATTCGTCATGCACTCAATAAACATGATATTCCCGCAAATTTAATCACAATAGAAATCACTGAAAGTTTATCTTTAGAAACCGCCGAAGAACAATTAGAAACATTGAATAAAATTAAGTCCGTTGGTGTCGGTATTTCTATTGACGACTTTGGTACAGGTTATTCAAACCTAAACTACCTTAAAAAATACCCGATTGACGAAATAAAAATAGATAAATCATTTGTCGACGAAATTACTACGGACCCACACGATAAGGCGATAGCGACAACCATTATTGCTATCGCACATAACCTTAACTTGAAAGTGGTTGCAGAAGGTGTGGAAACCAAAGAGCAGCTATCGGTGTTGGCAAAAAATGGTTGTGATATTTTGCAAGGCTATTACTACAGTCAACCGTTACCAGAAAGAGAAATGACCGCACTTCTTGAAAATAATGCTCAGCTAGACTTAGCCGGAATTAGGCCGAGCGATTATCAACGTACCCTTTTAATTGTGGATGATGAAAAAAATATTCTTTCCTCTTTAAAAAGGCTATTTAGAAAATCTGGCGTTAAGGTATTAACGGCTGAAAATGCTGACCAAGCTTTAGAAGTTTTAGCACTGAATGAAATAGGCATAGTACTTTCCGATTTATCTATGCCTGAAACCAATGGGATTGAATTATTGCAACTCGTTCAAGAGCTCTACCCATACCCTGTTAGAATGATATTGTCAGGAAAGTCGGAGTTCGAAAGTGCTAGAGATGCCATCAATAAAAGTTCAATTCACAAATTTATTACTAAGCCATGGACCAATAATGAGCTTCTAGAAGATGTTGAACAAGCCTTTAGAAAGTATGAAAGCCAGTTTTACTAAAACAGGTATAATTCAATTTCCTCGTTCAACTCTGCTAAATAAAACCTAATTCTTAACGAATACTTCCAACGGAATATCGTACACTTTTTCAAACGCAATCAGGCGTTTAATACTTTCCTCTGTCAAAGCCTTGCCTTTATTGATCAATAATAAACCTTGTCCATTGGAGCAATCACGGCTTAATATCATACCTGGTTGTAAGGTCATAGTGGTCAATTTAAGCTCGTCTAACTCTTGCGTTTCGGTCTCATTGGACTTAGCCAAATCCATGAATAAATTGACTAGTTCAGCGTCATAAAGTTTTTCTTTGTGAGCTTGCAAATACTCTCGAGCCTGCTCCGGTTTATGTTGAATACCGTCAAATTTTCCGGCTTGTAATAAATAATAATCTTTGACTATTCCCAACACCTTACAACCAATAGGTATTTCTTCCATCGCTAGTGCATCAGGAGCCCCACTACCATCCATATATTCGTAATGATGTTCAATGATACGTGCTGTGTCGGTGAAATTTGCTATGTCTCCTAACACCGTCGCTCCAATTTCTGGATAGGTCATTAGTTTTTCTAAACCTTCAACATCCAACAGTTCGATAGGCGTTTCCAAAAGAGATTCTGGAAGTGCTAGTTTGCCCAACTCAAATAACAACCCTGAGTAATAAATTTGCTTAACCAAGTACTCATTCAATCCTGCTTTCTCTGCCAAAGATCGGGCCATTCCGGGAAGTTCCGGATAGTCCCTAGTTAACATATGCTCCTTGGCACATATGGCATGTGATAAAAGCTTTATAACCGCTTCATAGCTTTCTTGCAGTTCTTCGTATGCTTTATCAAGCATCCCTTCCGCTTGTTTAAGCTCATTCACTCTATCAGTAACTTTTTGTTCTAGTTGTTTATTCCAATCTCTGAGTTGTTTATTTTGCTTATGTGTTAACAGAAGAAGTCGTTCTTTTTCTCGTTCAAGATGACTAATCTTTAACAGTGAAGTAACCTTTAATTTGAGATCGTTATCCTCCCAAGGTTTACTCACATAACCACTAATCTTTCCTTCATTGATTGCTCTTATGGTTGACTCTTGATCGGAGAACCCTGTCAGTAAAATACTCGGAACATTTTTTCGAATGTCTTTAGCTAGGCTTAAGAATTCCGCTCCATCCATATGTGGCATTCTCATATCAGAAATAATTATATCGACTTTTTGCTCGCGTAAAATTTGAAGCCCTTCTTCACCACTTTCAGCTAAGAAAATTTCGTAGCCAGACTTACGAAATAATCGTTTCAATGAAACAAGGATATTTTTTTCATCATCCACACATAGTAGTTTTATTTTCTTTTCTTTCACTTCCGAGTCGGACATATTTAACGTTCTCTTTTAATCAGTATTAAATTAATAGTTTTGACTATGATTGCTTATTTCTTCGCTTGGCTCTCGCTTTGAACACACCTAACTTTTCTAGCAATTCACTTTTCTTGTGTTTCATGTAATAAATCAATTCTGTTCTTGCAACCTCGCGTTCAATTCCTTGTTCTATCAAATGGTTTAGAACTGTATCAAACGACTTTCGACGATGTTCTCCACGTTCAGACATATCGCGGCGATCGGCGAAAAAATCGAGAAGCGTTGAGCCGCAGGTGCAATTTCTAAAAAGCTCTAGAATCGTTTCCCCCTCATCGCCCTCTGTAGACTTTAGGCCACTTTTACCATTTATGTGCTCCGTTTGCGCCGTGAAGTCTTCTGGACTATCGTAAACCTTGCCGCAAGTCTCACATTTTTTTGGAAATGAATTGTGCTCCAATACCACTAAATCATCAAATAGAGTACCATCAGACATTAGCTAACGTCTCCTCCTTCATTATCTGATCCTTCATCATCGTCTGCGCCAATATCTGAGTCTTCAGTGGCAATAGGGAGATGTATGGTAAAGCACGTTCCCTCTCCTACCGTGCTTTCGACTTCAATTTTTCCACCATGACTTTCCATAATTCCATAGGATATAGACAACCCCAAACCGGTGCCTTGACCGACTGGTTTAGTTGTAAAAAATGGATTAAACAATTGCGAAAGATGCTCTTCATCGATACCGCATCCATTATCCGCTATAGAAATCAGTATCAGATCACCTTCTGATTTTGTTTCTACTCTAATAATTCCTTTTTCCTTAATTGCATGGCCAGCGTTGATCAGCAAGTTCATAAATATCTGATTAAGTTGATTTGGGTAGCAAAAAGTCGATGGGATTTCGCCATAGTGAGTATCCAATTCGCAATGATATTTGAGTTCATTCCAGACAATAATGATGGCTTCTTTGATACAGGCATTGATATCGGTCAGTTCTTTTTTATCTTCACCTGCGTGAGAAAAATTCTTAAGGCTTTGAATAATTTTTTTGACTTTATCCATACCAAACAAGCATTCATTAATAATCTCACCCGTGTCAGATAGAATAAATTCGACATCGTGCTTTTCATTGATCGCATTTATCTTTTTAGTTAAATCTTCAGCAGAAATGGTCTGTTCTTCATCGTCTTCCAGATTTGTAAGCTTATTAATATCTTTGGCGAATGACGCGAAGTCGTCTACATATTCTCTGAGTGAATTTAGGTTACTATTTACATAACCTAGTGGATTGTTTATCTCGTGTGCGACACCCGCAGCTAACTGCCCTACTGACGCCATTTTCTCTGAGTGTACTAATTGGTTTTGTGCTGCTTTTAATTTTTCCAGTTGATTTTGTATTTGTTTTCTTGCCTGATGCGATGATAAGAAATGGCCGACATGCATGGTAACGTAAGCAAGAATTGACATGTCATTATAGGAGTAACTGTCTTCCTTGGCATAACTTTGTACTACAATACCACCCTCAATACCTTTACCATGGAAAGGCAAGTACAACCATTGTTTGGGAATGCTTCCTATCACTTCAATTTTTTGTTCTTCTTTTAGTTTGTCGATGTCAGATTGACTAAGTACTACTGTAGAATTCTGAGAAAGCGCATAGCCAGTAAGGCTGTGTCTTAATTTAGGGTTATTTTCTTCTTTTAGTTGTTCCGGGTCAATATTATCATTTTGATCCGTCATATAAGGAATTCGAATGAGACCATTTTCTACTAGCACAATATAAAAATTATCGACCTCCATAATTTCAGTCAATAATAAAAAAATTCGTTCGTAGATAGAATTAGGGTTGTCTTCCTCAACATCCATTTGCGATATTTCGGAAATCACACTTTTAACCGCTAATTCTTTTTGCAGCTGCAGGTTTTCGCGTTCTAGTTCCTCAACGCGAATCTGGTATTCTTCTCGATCAAAAGACTCCATATAACATCCCTTAATTGCATGCTCATAATGAGCATCGATGACCTTTTAAGCATAGAACAATATTGGCAAAACGCAATGATTTAACTCGTTTGAAATGACTAACTTAGCCTAAATATTCCATATCCCCGAATTTACTCGAAATTCGACTAAAGCGGCGTGCTTGGCCGGCAGCTTATAGATTATTCTAAAGTTTACTCTCGACAGGTCCAACTGAGCGATTTGTCTGCCTAATGATGCGAAATTTCCAACCAAGCCGGCAACCTAAATCGAGGAGTTTGATTTCCACTAAACGTCCGCTTTCTAGCGTTTGAGCAATCCGGTTATTCGGTAGTCCCCCCACTCCACAAATAACTAATGTATTTTTTATTACTAATAATCGTCTGCATACCAACGACGCTGTCTAGACTGAACACTACAATTTTTCGACTTACACATTGAAGGCATATGACAGTAACCTTGCTTGGAACTAGTTCATCTACCTCTATTTTGCGGCGAAACATCGTATTTTTTCTTCACTAGCAGACAATCTTTTAGCATTACAAATTAGCGATCACGAGGTGGTATCTTTTTTAAATTCGACGCAAATGCTTTGATTTCATCGTTAGGATAAGGGCTTTTTACTCGTGCAGTTGACGCGGGATGCTGGACTAAACTGACTCCCGTACGATGCTCTTTGCTAGGCCTGATTGGCCGAGGCGTAAACCCGCCTCCACAATTGGGACATACGTTTGCTAGTAAATTTTTAACGCAATCCGAACAAAAGGTACACTCATAGGTACAAATGTGAGCTTCATCAGAATCTGCCGGTAAATCTTTGTCACAGGCTTCACAATTTGGTTTAAGAATTAGCACCGAGGCTTCTCCAAGTTAAGTCAATCGCTAAATAATTAAATATCCAAGGTCTTACGACTCAATCGTAAGCATACGTTTTATCTCAGCCGATGCCAATCAATTCGCTCTCTCGCAATGCACAATAGCCGCTACGCAAATTGATTGCCTAAATTGTCACCATCATCATGCCGTGTGAATAGCAAATACCAATATTTGAGCTATAATAGAACTTAAGGACTTTCAGCTAGTCACGCTAAGCATTTGATTAGAGTTAAATTATTCACCTAGTAAGGATAATATTTTGAACGACAATTCAAGCAGCAAATTGACCGCTCTGGTGGTCGAAGACGATATCGATAGTTTAGAGATTCTTACCAGCATCCTTGAGGACTCATCAATCATTCATTGTGAAACAGCACGCACCGGTAAACAAGCGATCCAGTATTTTAATACCAATAGACCGGCCATCACCTTTTTAGATATCGATATTCCCGCTCCAAACGGCATTGACACTTTAAGAGAGATTCGCCAAAAGG
This sequence comes from Kangiellaceae bacterium, assembly GCA_965230505.1. Classification (GTDB taxonomy): domain Bacteria; phylum Pseudomonadota; class Gammaproteobacteria; order Enterobacterales; family Kangiellaceae. Next base: position 867,898 of record OZ246006.1, read on the forward strand.
ATAAATCAGCAAAAGTCGTCATGGTAACCGGTATCGCAGATATCAATACAGTCAAAGAAGCGATTAGTTTAGGTGCTTTCGCTTATATCGTTAAACCGTTTGTCCCAGAGAAAATAATAGGGGTGTTAAAAAAACTCAGTGAATGATTCTACGAAAGCCAAAGTGCTTGTAGTCGACGACAGTTCGACAAACCGGATGCTATTACAATTCACCTTAGAAGAATTAGGCTTTGAGGTTTTGGAGGCATCGGATGGAAATAGGGCAGTTGAAATAGCATTACAAGACAGCTGTGTCGCTGTTTTCATGGATATCAATATGCCTTTAATGGGAGGTCTGGAGGCGCTAGAAGCACTAAAGAGCCTAAATTATTCCTCACCAATAATAGCCTGCAGCGCAGAAGAAAGCTCGGAATCCATTGAAAGTTTCCTAAATCAAGGTTTTGCCGCCTTTATTCCTAAACCAATTGAACCCGAACTAGTCGCAAAGACTTTAAATCAGCTAGGCGTTTCCGCCAAAGTTGCCCATCATCAATTCGAACAAAAACATCAACAGAAAATAAAAGAATTAACTGAGCGTTTCATTAGCAATCTTCCTGTGACCATTGAAGGTTTGCAGTTAGCGATCAATTCACAACAAATAGAAAAATTAAGACGTTTTTGCCACATTTTGAAGGCCAATGCAGGACAGTTTGGCTTTGACGAAATCAGCCTTATTAGTAAAGATATAGAGTCGTCGATAAACGACTCTGATACCCAGCAGGTATTCTTAAAGGCCAAAGAATTAGTTTTTAAGCTGCACAAAATCAATGACGATTATTCAAGCGCCCGCTAACTTATTCTTGGACTTAGCAACCCTAATTAGTGCAGGCGTTTCCGTTAGTGAAGCGGCTAAACGAATATACACCTCTTACCCTAATGTGGAACGATGGCCCATCGCAATTGCTGCTTTGGAGCAAGGTCATCGCCTTAGCCAAGCACTAAAGAAAGCCAGTTTAGTCAGTCGCTACCAAATGGAGTTAATTTCAGTATCCGAAGATGCTGGCCGTCTAGAACAAGCCCTGCGACGACTAGCAGAAGATGTTGAATCCCGAAATAGAAGACGCTCTAAATTAAAATCGAAACTGCTTTACCCGATGGCGATACTGGTAGTCGGGATTTTTATCACTAGCATTCTTTCCTTAGTTCAAAATCCTCAAGCTTCTATTTTTGTTGTTTGTTTGTCATTAACAATAAAACTTATTTTGGCCTATTGGGGATTTAAATCGATATTAACCTACAGTCAAAAAGGATCGGAGTTTTGGCTTTCGAAATTAGATAATTATCAAAATACCAATGGGTATCGTCGACATTTTCAAAGACTGCTATTTGAAGTCTTATATTGGCATAGTTGCTCGGGCATTGATCCGAAAACCAGCTTTAGTAGGATTTCAAGCCTTCTCGATTCGAAAACTATCAAGAAAAAGCTATTAAAAACTGCTAATTTATGCGGCCAAGGGGTGGGTATTTCAGCAGCGATTAGACAAACAAAACTCCCCCTTTCTAGCGAGGCGCTCCAAATATTTAGCGCCGGAGAGCATGCCGGTGATATAGAAGGAACGTTAAAAAAACAGCTCGAGATCATCCAATTCGAAACTAACCTAGCTATCGACAATCTTACCGAGTGGATCCCAAGAGTTGTCTACGGTATTGCAATGTTCTTTGCGATCATCGCTATCATATAGCCGGTTAACAATAAATTACCCGTAAAGCCCCAAAACCCTACTATAAAGTGCAACCTTGGCTGAACATTCTCATTGAATCACTTGCTGACTAACTTGTTAGCAAACCTTTCCGATGCTCGCTAGCAGCAGAGTCTGAGCACTGCGTAGAATATCTGCTCATGGTGGAAATTTCGTGGTAAACTGCGCGCCATGATCATTCTGACTACATTAAATGCTAAATATATCCACGCAAGCCTTGGTTTACGGTACCTCTACGCCAACCTAGATGAGCTTCAATCGCAGGCCGAAATCCAAGAATATACAATTAATACGCGACCGATAGACATCGCAGAAAAACTTCTGGCAAACTCTCCGAAAATTATTGGGTTTGGTATTTACATTTGGAATTGCCAAGAAACCTTAGCCGTAATCGCTCAAATAAAAGCAATATCTCCAAAAACACTGATAGTCCTAGGTGGACCAGAAGTGAGTTACGAATCAGAAAAACAAGAACTTTGTCGGTTAGCCGATTACATTATTACTGGTGCGGCAGATAAAAGTTTTTATCAACTTTGTAAGTCCATATTGGCTAAACGCCCTCCCGTAGAGAAAATTCTTAAATCCAAGCCACTGCAATTAGCTGACTTGTGTCTCCCTTATGATTTGTATTCCGAGGAAGATCTCAAACAACGCATAATGTATATCGAAGCATCTCGTGGTTGCCCATTTAAATGTGAGTTTTGTTTGTCTGCGCTAGATAAGACTTCTTATCCATTTGAATTAGAACGGTTCTTAACAGCAATGGATAAACTGTACCAGCGAGGAGCGCGCCACTTTAAATTTGTAGATCGAACTTTTAATTTAAAAATCAAAACCACTTTACAGATCTTAGACTTCTTTTTAGACCGAATGAGCACTGACTTATTTCTTCATTTTGAAGTCATTCCTGATCACCTTCCGGAAAAGTTAAAGGATAAACTAAAACAATTTCCCCCTGGAACTCTGCAGTTTGAGGTAGGCATTCAAACCTTCAACCAAGAAGTTCAATCCCTAATTAGCCGCAAACAAAACAATCAAAAATCCAAACAGAATTTAATCTGGTTGCGTGAGAATACTTATGCACACATTCACGCCGATCTAATCTTTGGATTACCTGGAGAAACGCTTGAAACTTTTTCAAACAGTTTTGACCAGCTATACCAGTGTAAACCCCATGAAATCCAAATGGGCATACTAAAACGATTACGTGGTAGTCCCATTATTAGGCACACTAAAGAGTTTGATCTTCGATTCGACCCATTGCCGCCTTATAGTATCTTAAGCAGTAATACCGTTGATTTTTTCACTATGCAGCGAATAAACCGCTTTGCTAGATACTGGGATATGATTGCGAACTCTGGTCGATTCGCAAAAACTTTGCCTTACCTACTTGAGAATAGTCCTTTCGAACGGTTCTTGTTGTTAACCGATTGGTTATTTGATCGTACTGGTCAAACACACAAAATAAACTTGAAAAGGCTGTATGAACTTGTTGCTCAAGCTTGTCAGGCTTTATTTCCTAAACAGTATGAGTTATTGGTGAATGCCATGGAGATAGACTACCAACGCTCCAAACTCAAAGGTTCATTTAAACTGCTACAACTGGATGCAGACCACAGCCGCATTATTACTAATAGCGCTAAACATTCTAGTCGACAGCAAAGACACCAATAGATTTTAATTTCACTAGGGTTAATAAAGAGAATAAATTTGCCGACTTGGGTTTCATTCACACTACTCGCTGCATTTATGCAAGCTGTCAGAACAGCTGGGCAAAAGCAACTATCATTAAGTCTTAGTGCAATCGCCACGACCCTAGTTCGCTTTTTATTTGCTCTTCCCTTAGTCTGGATTTATTTATTTGGTGTGGCGCACTATACACAATTAGACTTGCCTGAACTTTCCAGGGCGTTTGTCCAGTCAGCGGTATTAGCTAGCGCATCCCAAATTGTTGCCACTGCGCTAATGATTAAAGCGTTCGACTTCAAGAATTTTGCCGTAGCCACCAGTCTAGCTAAAACTGAAGCGGTGTTAACAGCGTTAATTGGAGTAATCGCCTTTAATGCCACACTATCCGGGATTGGTTGGTTTTCGGTGATCATTGGCGTTGTTGGGGTCGTTATTTTAAGTCAATTTAAATTTCGTTTTAGTACCCTGATTAAAACGCCAGCAGCCTTGTATGGCGTGGGAGCTGGTTGCTTTTTCGCGTTATCAACCCTTTGGATTCGTCAAGCAAGTCTTTCTTTAGAGACTCACCTAATGCTTAGTGCTGCTTTTACTTTGGCCTTTATGGTAAGCATCCAATCTATGGCTATTGCTCTGTATCTTTTAGTAAGGCAGCCACAGCAATTAATTTCGATAAAATCACATTGGCGAATTTCTTGCTTTATCGGTTTAGCAAGTATGTTAGGCTCAGTTGGATGGTTTACCGCTGCCAGCTATCAAGATGCGGCCTATGTCAAAGCGCTCGGTCAAATCGAGTTCTTTTTCACTTTACTGATTACTCGTAAAATATTTAAGGAACAAATATCTGGTAGAGAATACTTTGGCATGCTTCTAATTTTACTAAGCGTTTTAATTTTGCTGATGTTGGCATAACTAGTAATGTAAGAAAGAATATTACGCGATAGACTTTTAAAGCAATATAAGTGGTGAGTTCTATTCAATAAAGTGTTTTAATTAAATCTTACTCATTTAATTAAGATAAACAAAGGCTAAGATTACCCATGACAAGAAAGAGTATTATAACGCTTCATTTATTTTTAGCGGCATTTTTAACCCCAATTTTACTAGTGATTGCGATATCTGGCGGTCTCTACCTTTTTGGAGAAAAAGGCAGTGTTGCCAAACAACCGGTCTATCAAGGAGAGTTAGGCGAATTCAGTTTCGATTCAAACGATAAAGAATCACAGGTAGTAAAATTTTTAGCTGCTAACAATATCGAACATACTTTTGACTACATTAAAAGTGGCAGTCGCTTTATGATCACCCGACCAACGTCTAAAATTCATTTTTTATTTGAACAAGAAAATGGTCAATTGGTAGTCACCCAGCGTACTCCCGATTTTATTGCCTCAATGATTGAAATTCATAAAGGTCATGGCAGTCGCGCAATGAAACTCTTTCAAAAAGTCGTGGCAATGGCTCTATTAATCGTATTAATAAGTGGCCTTTATTTGGGGCTCTCTTCACCTCAACTTAAAACCAAAACGATACTTATTAGCGGAGCAGGTTTAGCAACTTTCTTGCTACTAGTAATCGTTTAGCGAGCCACGCTAGCATTAATCAGATGAACACCTAGAGTACTGTTAGATTAGAGCACTATTAGTTTAGAGTACTGTTAGTTTAGAGTACTGTTAGTTTAGAGTACTGTTAGTTTAGAGTACTGTTAGTTTAGAGTACTGTTAGTTTAGAGTACTGTTAGTTATAGCCCTAACAGTACTTCTGACGGGAATAAGGGAACAGCAAAATCGTTGCCCCCCTAGTACTACCCTAAGTTTTTCAGCGCTTCACTTCCCCAACCGATTAACTTGTCATTCTTGAATACTAAAGGAGTGGTCTCATCTTTACTGGTGATGCCATCCGACTTTGTTCTTTGGGTGCGGTAGTAGAGCACTCGATACTCTTGACCGTTTTTGAGTATGGCGTCAGTAAAATTGGGTGTCCCCATTTTCTCGAGTACTTCCTGGCGCTCCATAGAGAGACTCAAGAGGCTAATTTGTTCTCTATTGAGTTGTTGCTTCTTGTGCCAGTTATCGTTATCCCAATCTCTATCGCCCGCGACAATGACACAGCCATGAAGTGAAATAACGGCGATTGTTAACAATATTGCTCTAGTTATCTTAAACATACCAACCCTCTAAAAACAGTTTATCTTTATTTATCATTAATTTAGCAGCAGGTTAGCTCAATACAATCATTGGCCACCCTGCATCCGTGTTATACATCAGTATATCACCAACTCATATAAATACATCAAATTGGAACTGATAAAATGTTTCAAAAAATGTCTAAAAAACTTCAATTGACTTGAATTGGGTAGATTCGAATATCTTTTACTATACTTCATACATACCATTCCAACTTTATCAAACGCCTAACCAGCCGGTTTAACTTAACGGGCGATGGGCTTTGGTATTGAACAATCTTGGCAAAAAATGAAATTGAAGATCAGAACATTTTCATTAATAATCGCAACCGCCTTTTTGGCGCTGTTATTTTCAAGTTATTTATTGATCACCGATTACCATGATCGGGTACTCCACAACCTTTCCCAAGAAACGACACAAGCGGCCTTATCTCAAACGAAGGGTAATCAACCACCAACCTCAGAAACAAACTCTATCGAACATTTTCCACTTGATTCATTTTTACTCAATTTAACTATTCACTTATTATTATTTCTATTGTTACTTTTAGTGACATTAGTTTTTATACGAATAAAAATACTCAGACCTTTCCATTCGTTTAAACAATCTTTTCACTCTCTCATTAGCAAACACCCGGGCATCGCTCGAAAAACAACAAACCATTTCTCAGTTGATAATTTTGAACAAGAACTAACCTATTTAGTTGAAACTACTTCAGACAATATAAAAAAATTAAACTTCTCCCATCAACTCGGTGGTCAAGGATGGTTTGATATGGACCCAATCAATAACAAGATACTGATCAGCGAAGAGTATGCCAGTCTTTTAGGTTACAAAGCTAATGAGTTATCTAGTAATATAAATTGGTGGAAAACTCGAATTCATCCCGAGGATATTGAGCCAGTGGTTGTGGCTTTTATTAAGACGCTAAAGTATGACAAACCAGTATCTCAAGAATTTCGAATCAAGAATAAAAATGACGAATATATTTGGCTGAGTTCTGTTGGACAAACTGTAGAAAGAAATCATCTCGGCCAATCCACTCGGATTGTCGCAGTACAAAAGGACATTACTCAAGCAAAACAAATAGAGTTGAGAGAATCGGTTAGAGTAAAAGTGCTTGAACTATTGGTCAACGCGGCACCACTTGACGAAATTCTTACGGCAGTTATTAATATTTTAGAGCAAGTCGATCCAAGCCTAATTTGTAGTATTTTACTTTTAGACAAAGAGCAAAAAAGAGCGATTACCGCAGCGTCCTGTCGATTACCTCATTTTTATAACGAAGCGATTAATGGTTTAAAAATTGGTCCTAATGAAGGAAGTTGTGGTGCGGCCATGCATTCTGGTCAACGCGTGATTGCTGCAAATATAAAGACCCATCCAAACTGGGAAAAATATAAAGCACTAGCTGAACAGGCTGGACTTGCTGCTTGCTGGTCTGAACCCATTATCGGCTCAGAAGATGCGGTTTTGGGCGCCTTTGCTATTTATCATACCTCCCCCTGTGAGCCGAAGGATGTCGACTTTACCCAAATTGAATTTGTTTCCAAGCTTGCTGCGGTTGCCATCGAAAGAAGTAAATTTGTCGATCAAATACAGCTATTCTCCCGAGTGTTTAGTGATACCCATGAAGCCATCATAATTACTGACCCAGCGGCAAAGATTGTCGAAGTTAACCCGGCTTTTTGTATTATTACCGGCTACGAAAGAGCGGAAGTGATTGGCCAAAATCCGAGTCTTTTATCCTCTGGAAAACACAACAAAAAATTTTTCAAAGACATGTGGAACTCGGTTGTGCAACATGGGCATTGGCAAGGAGAAGTTTGGAACTGCAAGAAGAATGGCGAACTTTATATCGAATTACTTTCTATTTCCTCACTTAATGATGAGCAAGGAAACACGCTCAATTATGTGGGTGTATTCTCAGATATAACCGCTACCATTAAACAACAAGAAGAACTAAAGCTGATGGCCCACTACGACGTGCTGACCCAACTTCCGAACCGAACATTATTTACAGATCGATTCCATCAAGCGATTGCCCATAGTAAGCGGACTAACAAAAAGCTCGCTGTCTGCTTTCTTGACTTAGACAACTTTAAGCCAATTAATGATCAATATGGGCATGATGTGGGTGACCGTTTATTAATTGAAGTGTCACGCCGACTCAGTGAACAAATTCGTAGTGAAGATACTGTATCTCGCCAAGGTGGCGATGAGTTTACACTATTGTTAGGCGATATCGACGATTACGATGTTTGTTCTCAGTCATTACAAAGAATTTTAGACTCACTTTCTAAACCATTCATGCTAGAAGGGAGACAATTGTTAATTACTGCATCCTGTGGAGTTACGCTTTACCCAGACGATGATGCGGACATAGATACTTTGCTTCGCCACGCCGACCATGCCATGTACCAAGCAAAGCTAATTGGAAAAAATCGATTTAAAATATTCAACACCGAGAAAAACCTAAAACGAATTACTCGACACCATCGACTGGCAGAAATAGAACAAGCTCTACTTCAAGATCAACTTGTGTTGTATTATCAACCAAAGGTTAATATGCGAACAGGTGAATTTTATGGTGTTGAAGCATTAATCCGATGGCGACACCCTGACAAAGGGCTTATACCGCCACTAGACTTTCTACCAATTATTGAGGGTACCCCGATAGAAATTCAAATTGGCGAATGGGTTATTTCGTCCGCTATTGCTCAAATGAAAATATGGAAAAGCATAAACCTTGATTTAGAAGTCAGCGTCAACATTTCTTCCCATCATTTACAATCGGCAAACTTCATAAAATTCCTTAGCAATAAGCTCGCTGATAACGAAGACATCAACCCAAAAAAACTTCAGTTAGAAATATTAGAAAACAGTGTGCTTGGCGATTTAGCCGTTATTAGCGATACTTTAAGGACTTGCCAAGAATCCCTTGGCGTCAGTATTGCGCTTGATGATTTTGGAACAGGCTATTCTTCTCTCACACACATGAGAAACCTACCTACCAACACCATTAAAATCGACCAAAGTTTTGTGAGAGACGTACTAGACGACCCAAGCGACTATGTAATTGTCAACGGTGTGATTGGGTTAGCCGAATCATTTGAACGTAAGGTGATTGCTGAAGGCGTCGAAAGCACTGAGCACGGATTAATTTTATTAATGATGGGATGTGAATTAGCCCAAGGATACGAAATTGCCAAACCCATGCCTGCCAATGAAATTTATAAGTGGAGTACTGGTAATATAGCCAATGACAAGTGGTTAAGTTGGGGCAAGCAAACCCACACTGAATTGCAAAGCAAGATAGCCTTGTTTGAACTGACCTGCAGCTGGTGGAAGAATCATTTTGTGACCAACATATTACTTGATCCTACTATGATTAGAGACTGGCCGATCATGGATAACCGCCAATGCCACTGCGGTCGATGGATAGAGCGAGCTAAGCGCGAGAAAATATTCGAACAAACGCTCATCTACCAACTCGATATTTTTCATAAGCAAATTCATGCTATCGCTAATGACCTTCGTTCACTCTATGAAGCTGGTGAATGTGAGCAAGCTAGGAAAGGGCTAGCTGATATGGAGTCGACATTTGAGGATATGCAATCTCTACTGGTCGAGTACATTGAGTCTGGGGCTTGATAAACTTTCGAGATTGCGTCAATTTAATTATACGACTAAAGTAGTTGAATTCTATTAATAACACGCTCAAAAGCGAGTAATAGCTTGTTGTTGCGGTAGTAATCAGTTTTAAAATTAGCACGTTGAATTAAGAATTCTTGCAATGAGTAATGTTCCAAATCGAGCGCTTTAACTTGCCGGATCAATTCATCATCCAACTTCAGAATTTTTAATGCAACAATCTCATTAGCGTTCGAAGTAAACAGTTGGAAACGCTTAATTGATTCAATATCCGCTTGCTCAACCTTAAATATTCTCAACTTTAAAGCGTCGTCTAGTTCTTTCACATCGATATCATTGTCTCGCATTGACGTAACAAAGTCTGGAGTAATCTGATGGATTTTTGCGGCAAGATAATCACCAGAATCAAGTTCTAAGAATCCCAATTCATGGATAACACTCATAAATTTCTCATCAATTCCATGGATTGAAAAAGCCAGAAGTTTTGATGCACTTCGATCATCCAAATCTAGCGATTGGTACCACTCAACAAATGTACTATCAATATTGTGAATTTTGAATGCTAATAAATCATTGGCGTCTAACTGTCCAAAACCGATCGAACTCATTGAGTTAATAAATTCTCTATTAACATTATGAATTTTAAACGCAAGCAGTTGATTAGCATCTAAGTCAACGTATCCTAGTTCAGCTAGCTCTTGAATAAATGAACTGTTAACGCCGTGAATTTTGAATGCGATAAGTAACTGTTCCTCCAATTGATAATAACCATGCTGGCTAAGCTCCTGAACAAATGATTCAGTGACACCATGGCGTTTGAAATCATCCCTTAATTCTTGCTTGTTACTATGGGCAAAAGCATGCCCTGTATAAACCAATAAAAACAAGGTGAGGCTTTTTATTAGCCGCCCTTTTAACCAGTTATTTGTGAAACCCGTCGCTAACTTACGCATATTCATCTCCAAGATTTTTGCTGTCATTATTAGTTGAAATACTCAATGTTGAATACTGCTTAGGTATGCCAAAAGTTTGCTGGTGGCAGAAAAAAAAGGCCGCTTACGCGACCTTCTTGGTAATGATTATTGGCTATTTACTGCGAACAAAGATATCACCTCGAAAGGTATTTAGTAATAGTTTTTGTTTTCCACCATTCAGATTAGCTTGCATGGAGCCACCAATGGTAATTTTTTGATGCCCTTTTCCTTTGCCTTTCTCAACCTTGTCAACGTTTTTAAATTCAGCATCAATGCCAGAGAATATTTCTCCATCGTAGTTTTTTACATCAATTAGAGCACTTGTTTTTGCTGGCAAAGTAACATCAATGTTGCCTCTATGCACAGTTAAAGATGAAGGTTTTTGCAGGTTAAACTCATCAAACACAATACTCATATCACTGCGAGAAGACTCTGCCACAATCGAGCCTCTCACACCTTTAACAGAAATTGGACCGCGTACACTTTCAATTTCAATTTCACCGTAAACATTAGTTACTTTAATGCCATGACCTTTGTTAACTTCTAGTTCCAAACTTGAGTTAAATGGTACTTTAAGAACCAACTCAATATTATCGCGTCTATTATGCGACTCTATACTCACCCGATTATTACGCTCTTCAATATCAATATTAACATTAGTTTTTTTGACCCGCTTTAGTCCCTTAGTTGATGGCCTACTCTCACTGCTATCTCCATGTGATTCGGTATTAACGTGGGTGTTAACATTGACTCCCCAGTGGTCCTCTTTCACTTTATCCAGTTCGTTTACAGTAGCCTTAATTTGCACTGTTTTTCCTTTGAAGCCTTCTACGATAATTTTGCCTACCATTAGGGAAACTTCTATTTTTGCAGGCTTTTTAGGGTCTGAAAGTTCAAGATTATGGCTAACACTACGTTCGGCAGCAAACGCTGATTGCACCATGCACGATAACGTCCACAAAAAGAATATCAGTATGCTGATGTTTAGATTTTGCATTTTCATTGGATGAATACCTCTTCCATTGTAATAATAAATTTGTTGTTTAATTCAATTGGTTAATTATTTTATCTTTTGCTACTTATATAGTTTGCTCTTGATTAGAGAAGCTCTGCCTTATCAATCGAGCGACTTCCTCATCAAGCTCCTCATTAGAAAATATCTTTTGCAATTGTTGCTGACTGAGATTGGAATAGTTCTGCAATAGTTCCACCAACGCAACTTGAACGATCGGGTTTGATTGCTTAGATAAGCTATCAACTATTTTTCGTTGCATTTGATCTTGCTGTTCGCTTTGAGCCAACACATCAACAACCGATAGACGCACTGCGCTGGACCGGTCGCTGTTAAGTAATGTTAATAAAGAATTTAAAAGTCGCTCATCGTCTAAACTGACGTTCTTAGCATAATCTAATCCCGCCAACCGCTCTGCCGTGGAGTCTTTCCTGAGCATAGAGAGTGCAACCATGACATTAAGAGCTTCTACCTTATTTTCCAATAAGGCTGATCGTTCCGTTTGCAGTGATAATTGATTGCTATTCAATGACCAGCCAAGTCCAAACACCACAATAAGCAGTAATACTTGAAAAGCTGGCTGAAAAAGTCCTAACCGAACCAATAAAGATTCCTTTTGTTTTTTCTTTATCGACTGTTTGCTCTGAACGCTGTCAGCCTCCGCAGATTGAGCATGACTGAGCATCTGATAGAACCTAGCTTGCATTTGAGCAGATGGTTTGCTCACCTTATCCAGTTCCGTTTGTTTCCATAACTGTTCTACAAACTCAATTTCACTGACTAGTTCTGGGTCTTGCTTGACCAGTTTGAGGGTTTCAGGTGAAAGATCATTAGCTCTACTTCCATTTAAGAACTCAATTTTCTGCGAAATAATATCTTGATGATTCATGAAGTCACCTCTCCGGTAATTAGTCTATATTCAGACTTCAGGTTGGAAATAGCTGCCCGCATACGGGTCTTTAAGGTATTAATATTACAATTTAACATTTCAGCAATATCGGAATAATTAAGTTGCTGAAATCGGCTTAAAATTATAATTTCTCGGTGTTCTGCAGGAATCGCTGATAGCGCTTTTTCAAAATCGTTACGCTGGTCTTGTTGTTCAAGCGAATCTGTCAGCGAATCAGAACCTTCCATATGTTCCTCTTCAAACGATTCATGATGTTCTTTGTTGGATAGCTTTCGAAAATGATCTGCGACGACATTTCTGGCAATCCGATAAAACCATGCTTTGAACGAACTTTCTGCTTTGTAGGTTGAACGATAGGCCAAGACTCTCATAAAAGTCTCTTGAACTAAGTCTTCTGCCAGGGCGCGATTTAAACCCGATCGAAGGTAGAAGTTATACAATGGTAAGTGATTCGCTTCAAACAAATCAGAAAGATGACCTATTTGGCCATCTTTAACTTTAAGCATTAGCGACGTTTCGTCGGTCATTATTGAATATACCTAACCTGTTGTTAACTTAGATACTATTCAATACGTTGAGGTTTGTAAAAGGTTTGCGGATTAGTTGCAAAGAATTTATGAAATCATAAAAAGCCTCGATATCAGTAATATCGAGACTTTATTGGGTTGAGTCAGTTCAGCTTACAGCGTTGGTTTTTTCGAGTATTTACGATAGAGTCGTTTATGACGGTTATCGATATCAACTTCACGGCCTTCTATCAGCAACATTTGTATCTTGTGAGTCAAATGGTCAAATAAATCTCCTTCACTCACAACAATGTTTGCCTGTTTCCCTACCGTCAAAGACCCCATTTTATCATCTACACCGAGTATTTTAGCGGGCTCTAGGGTAATTGAACGCAAAGCAGTTTCAGATGTTACGCCGTAAGCAATCGATTGACCTGCTGCAAATGCAAGATTTCGGACTGGCCAGTTCCCTTCTATTGCCAGCGAATAACGGAGGCCTGCGGTTTCGAACTTAGCCGGTGTCGCATAAGCGCGATCCATTGCTTCATCGCTACGCCACGTGCGCCCCCATGCCGCGGTATAAACCACCGGAATATTGCGCGACTTAAGCAAGCTAGCGGCTTTATCTGCATCACGGCCACCAACAATGACAATCTTAAGCTGATGCTCATCGGCAAAATAAACAGCCTGTTCTATTTGCCTAAAGTCATTAGCATGAACAAACAATGGTATGTCACCTCTCAAAACCGGACGCATTGCCTCCCATCGAAGGTCGACAGCGTGGTCTTTGTCGGCTTGACGCGCTTTGTCGTAGGCCAAAATCTGATCAAACATTTCTTTGAACTGCTCAGCGGCTTTTTGATTAGCTTTCTTTTGCTTCTCCGGTGTTCTTCTTTCCCACCACGCTTTATTTATGCCGACCGCAGGCCAACGAAGGTGCATGCCTGTATTAGCTTGGCTAATCGCATCTTGCCAATTCCAAGCGTCTAATTGCATTAATGAAGACTGCCCATTGAGGCCACCACCGCCCGGTGCAACTTGCACATGAGTTACCCCATTGCTACGTAAGGTGGGAATAATCTCTGAGTCTGCATTGTAGGCAACGTGTGCTTTAACTTCAGGAGTAGCACGTCCAGTTTCAACGTTATCTCGAGTTGCTCGAACTGCGCCAATTTCTACAAGCCCAACATTGGTCGACAGCCCAATCAATCCCGGATAGATCTGTTTTCCGGTTACATCGACAACTTGGCTACCCGTTGGTGCCGACAGGTTTTCTCCAATCTGGCTGATGACACCATTTTCAATCAACAAGTCATGGTTTGCTTTGACTCCATCGGTGACCGTATGCAAAGTACCGCCTTTGAGTAAAACGGGACTAGTTGCCTTTTTACCAGGAACGATATCCGTCGCCATTGACGAAAAACTGAGACTGGCTAACAGTAATATTCTTGTTATATTTTTCATTAGTGGTGCCCTCCTTTATGACCAGACTTCCAATGCCAAAAATCGAAATTGTCATCACAGTGCCATTGCGCTTCTTCTTTCAAAAGATACACCTGATCAAAGGACTCGCTTTGGGTTGTAGCGCTGAAAGTTTTACCAGCTCCGCTACTTTTATCAGAGCCTGTTTTTGTTTTTTTATTGCTGTTGCCATCCGCAAGAACTTTTTGAATCAACTGGTTCTTTTCCTCGGCTATTTGCTTTCTTATTTGTTGGTCTTTTTGACGATCAAAATAGTTAACACCATCAATCCAAGTTTGTTCAACTTTAGAATAAATGGAAAGCGGATGACCACTCCAAATAACAAAGTCTGCATCTTTACCCGGTTTTAAACTGCCGGTAAATTTGTCGACCTTAAGTTGCTTAGCCGGATTAATGGTGACCATATCGAGCGCATTTTCTTGGCTCATACCACAGTGTTGAACCGACTTTGCGGCTTCGGTATTTAGTCGGCGAATTAAATCACCACTGTCGGAGTTAACCGAAACATTGACCCCGCGATCCATCATCAAACAAGTGTTCATTGGGATTGCATCTAGCACTTCGAACTTATAAGCCCACCAATCAGAAAATGTTGAAGCGGATGCGCCATGCTTAGCCATTTCGTCGGCCACTTTGTAACCTTCCAAAATGTGGGTAAACGTTTGAATGGTAAAACCAAAATCTTCCGCTATATTCATTAGACTTAAGATTTCAGAAGCCACATAAGAATGAGAATGCACAAAACGTTCGCTTTCCAAGATTTCAACTAAAGCTTCTAATCGATAATCCTTGCGCGGAGGTGACGTTATTTTTTTCTGGCTTTTCGATAGTCGTTTGTATTTATCCCAGGACGCTTGATAATCTCTTGCACGAGTGAATGCATCTCGTACAATGGTTTCGACGCCCATTCTAGATTGAGGGTAGCGTATTGTGAATTTATCTCCCCAGTTGCTTTGCTTAACGTTTTCACCGAGGGCAAATTTAATTGAACCAGGAGCTCGCTTTTCTTTCATTTGCTCGGCAGATTTTCCCCAACGTAGTTTAATGACTTGAGCCTGACCGCCAACGGGATTGGCTGAGCCATGCAGTAGCTGAGCCATCGTTGTTCCACCTGCCAATGCCCGATAAATATTAATATCGTCAGGATTAACTACATCGCCAATCCGTACTTCCGAGGTAATCGCATCGCTACCTTCGTTAACGCCCTTACTAATAGCTATATGTGAATGCTCATCAATGATTCCTGCAGTCACATGCTTTCCGGTACCATCAATTTCAAAATAGCCACGCGGCGCTCGCAAGTTCTTGCCTATTTTGGAAATCTTACCTTTTCTAACTAGCAGATCAGACTCAGTCAGTACACCTTGTTTTTCTGAAGTCCAAATGGTGGCATTTTTAATTAATAGGTTTTGCTGCTTTGCCGGTTCTGTCAATCCGAATGCTCGATTAGGCAATGTCATTTTGCTCGCATAACTGATGGAGTTTTCAGCCTGATTATCTTTTTCAGACTTATTCGCTTCAGTGCTATCGGCTTGCTCTGCTGTTGATGACTGAGTGGTTTTAAAACTGACGCGCTTAGAGTTTGGGTTAACGTAACTTCCGACTATCTTTGAGTCAATTAAACGACCACTAAAACGATACACTCCTGCTAGACCTAACTCATCTAAATTGGCGGTAAACAAGAGTTGGTTATCTTGCTTTGAAGTGACTTTCAATTTTGCTTTTTTGTTATTACCTTCTAAACTTCCAGACACTTTGCCATCTTTATCTTCTAGCTTTAAACTCAAATCCTTTCCAGCTACTTTAATGGCATATTCACCGGCAAAGAGTGTTGGTTCAATTTCTGAAAGAACTTTGCGTTTACCTTGCATCCAAACACTTTTTATTTTTCCTTTCTCAAAAATATTTCCATCAGTAACCACTAAGTCAGCAAACATACCACGACTAATTTTTCCGGCACTATTTTCAATTCCAGCAAGTTTTGCAGGCACAGTCGTTAGTGCTGCCAATGCATTTTCTTGTGAAAGGCCATGTTTGACCATGGTTCTCACTTTATCCCAGAACTTGTCGGTTTTCTTTAAGCCGTGCTGTGTGAAAGCGAAAGGGATCTTATTATTAGCTAGAGCCGCTGCATTGCTCGGAGCTCTTTCCCAATGCCTTAGTTCACCTAAGGAAGTATCAAGTTGAGCTTCGTAACTACTTACATCCGGTTTGGCTGGTAATTTAACGGGTAAGATAAAAGTAGATTGAGTATTTTTAATTTCACCGATACGCGCATATTCATGACCATCCGCAACAAAACTCGCATTGATTTTATATTGGTCAAATAACTGGTCCGCTCTAAG
Source organism: Kangiellaceae bacterium (assembly GCA_965230505.1). Lineage (GTDB taxonomy): Bacteria > Pseudomonadota > Gammaproteobacteria > Enterobacterales > Kangiellaceae. Next base: position 884,388 of record OZ246006.1, read on the forward strand.
CGTCGATAAGTAATCATCGGCATTAAAAATTAACCCCTTATTGCTGATTTCTGCAACGCCATCGAGACCAGTATTATATTCGACTAACTGCCCGGTATTTAAATTATCCGTTTTACCACGCGCCGACAGATACCACGACGAGTCACTTAGGGTTTGGCGAATTAACGCGATACTCCCCATTAACGAGCTAGGATACTGTTGCTTGGAAGAACCTTTGTCAAAAGAGCCAAAGTGACTGGCATGAGCATTATAGATTAGGTCATTCGGTAAACCTTCGGCTAAAGAAACCGTAACCCCTTGGCCTTGAAAAATTCCGTCAAATTTAGCAGTTTGCACGGCCGTGAATCCATTTTTAATGTACTTATTGACGGTAGTCGAGTCAGGCTTAAATTGATCAACCCAATTTATTTCAGCATGAATTGCATTGTTCCAAGCGTTGCCTCCTTTTCTATCACCGGTATATTGAGGTGCTTCGTCTCGACTTCTGCGAGCAGGTTTGTTGCCAGCGGATTTGTCTTTAGCGGCAACGTAATTGCTATAAGGGTCGATAAACCCAGGGTATACAACGTGAGAAGTTAAATCGATTTCGGTAGCGCCAGACGGCACTTTGCCTTTTGCTTTAACACTAATGATTCGACCATTATCAATCACTAAGGTCGCATTTTCTATTGATTTTCCTGGTTCTATAAATACCGTTGCGTGGGTTAAAGCAAAGTGATTAGCACTTCGATCATGAATTCCGTAAACATGACTGGTTTGATCGGCATAAACACTATTGGCCCCAAGCACAGTCAAACTTGCGGCTAGCACCGCGTGACTGAGTTTCTTCATGGTGGTTGTTCTCTTTATAATGTTGAAGGGAAGCGGCTAGTTTCTCATACTCTCAAAGTCGGTTCTAATCAACTGATGAAACTCAAAAATTCATTTAAGCTATTGAATTATAAAAAGAAATATAAGCTGAGAATATTCCATTCATAAACAGTTACAATTAACCAAACAGGTACAACCTGATAAAATCAAATACTTAAGTTAGGTCTTAAGCCTCGGTCAAAGTTATAACCCAGCCTGCCACTATAAAATAGAGCCTAAATCATGGCTCTTAGATTAGTCTGACAAGCTATCTGTTAGCCGCACAGCCACTTTCATGCCGTCTACGGTCCAGTGTTTTTTTATTTCGTTAAAAATGACTCTTGATATAAGGGTTTCTTGGGCCCCATTTTGGTATTCAACCAACATCTTACAAAAATGATTATGTTGTTTTTTAAACTCGATAAACTGAATGGATTGAACTTGTTTCGAGGAGTCGACAGGTCTTCGTTTAGACCAAGACTTAGTGATTACTTGATAATTCATGCCGCCATACTATGGCAACTACAACCCAAATTGCAATCACTATTAATATTAACTCGTGTTAGAGCGAATTTTGCAAAGGTTCGCTCTAACTCATTTTTTTAATGTTAAACAGTGCGTGAACTAAGGATTTATTAAGACAGGTTTACCAAGACCTAAAGCTTCTAATCTCGATAATTGAGTCTTCGCATCGCCAACGACCAAATAAACCATTTTGTCAGGTTGAATATATTTATCAACAAGACGCTTCATGGTTTTTAGGTCTAACGACCGTAACTGTTGAGTTCTCGCTTCAATGTAGTCATCAGCCAGTGAGTATTCAGAAATATTAGCTAGCATATTTAACTTGGCACTCGGGGTTTCAAATCGGCGAGCATTACTCTTTAGATAGTAGCCTTTGGTTAGTTGTAAATCTTCTTCTGTTAAACTTTCTTCATAACCGCTGAGTATCTCTCTAATCAACTCGAGGGACTCTAAAGTCACATTGGCTCTCACTCCACTTCGAACCATAAAGCGTCCATCAACCTTACTGCCCGAAAACCCTGAACCAATTCCATAAGTGTATCCTTTTGCTTCGCGTAATTGCTGGGTTAAGATCGACGCAAAGCCTCCACCACCCAAACGATAATTAGCCACTTGTGCTAAATAAAAATCTTCATGAGTCGCCGTAATCGTCGAATAACCAATTCTTAGCATCGACTGTTTCGCATTTGGTACATCATAAAAATAAACCGTCGCTTTGTCAGCTTGAGCTAAAGTTTGAATACGAGGCAAGTCGACTGTTTTAGGTTTCCATTGATTGACCAACGCCGATAGCGATTGGTTTATTTCATTATTCGAAATATCTCCAACAATATGCATCGAAGCTAAGTTTGGTGTCAGGTAGTTTGAATAGTAGTTTTTTAAATCGAGCATGTTGATCTTGGAAATCGTCTCAGCAGTCCCTAGTAAATCATTGGCTAGAATATTGGATTCACCAAATAAAAGTTTATCAAACTGATTAGTTGCTATCGCATTCGGACTCGCTAATTGCTGTTTAATTTCCGCGTTGACACTTTCTTTAATAAGCGCTAATTCCGTTTTATCCCAACGAGGTTCCAACAACATTTCACTCACGATATTCATCAGTGCCGGGTAGTTTTTGCTTAAGGAGTAACCCGATACATTAATCCCTCGTTTGTTTGCAGAAAAAGTAATTTGTGCCCCAATTTGCTTGATTGCCTCTTCCAACTCTTGAGGTGTTCTATTTCTTGTCCCACGATTCATTAATCGAGCCACTAAATTAGTTACCCCTAATTTTTCTGGCTCTTCAAACAACATCCCACCCTCAAACCTCAGTTCAAAATTCACTAATGGCACTTCTTGGTGCTGGATACTCAATAACTTGAGCTGGTTATCGAGCACGCTATTAGCAATAGTAGGTACTTTAATTTCGATTGGTTTTTCATCGTAGTCGGGCTCAACACTCCGATCAAAACTTGATGGCGTTTTTATATAGTCAGCTGTTTTAGACGCATCAAAATCTTCCTCAGCACCTAGTTCGATCTTTTCTTCAACAATGATTGCTTCAGTGGAACCTTTTAGAGCCAACGCTACTTTACCTTTCGGTACAAAGCTAGTCGCTACAAAATTTTTGTCCTTAATATAGTTTTGATAAGCGTTGAGTACATCTTGCTTCGTTACTGACAATATATTTTTAACATCTTGGTTGATAAAGCCAGGATCATCTTTATAAATTTGGTACTGAGCTAACTGGAATCCCTTACCTAGCGCACTAGATAGACCACGATAAAATGCGGTTTCTTGCTGTGCTTTAATTCTCTCTATGTCATCTTCGGAAAAACCGTCTTTTTCAAATAACTCAAAGGCTTTATTGATCCCATTAAATATTTCATTAAGGTTTTTATCTTGAAACGCTCGTATTCGAATGGAAGTCTGTCCAGCAAGCTCCGAGTCATAACCAAACATTGAAACGCGATTGGTTAATTTCAAATCATCAATCAAGATTTTATTAAGCGGCGCTTTTTTACCATCACTTAACAACTGACGTAATATTGAAAGCGCGTAGTAGTCCGCATGGTATCTAGGAACCGTGGGCCAAGTCAGGGTTAGTTCTGGCAACTTAGCATAATTGTCTTCATAATATTTCTTGATAGTCGACTTTAGAACCACCGGCTGCTTTTTACTTCGCTCAACCGGTTTACCTGCAGGAATTTCATCAAAATATTGATGGACCCACTTTTTAGTTTGTTCAAGGTCAAAATCGCCAGAGATAACTAAGCTCACATTGTTTGGCACATACCAGCGACTAAAAAATTCTTTCACATCTTGCAAAGTGGCATTTTGCAAGTCTTCAAGAGAGCCGATTACCTGCCAGCTGTAGGGGTGTCCCTCTGGGTAAAGATTCTTATCAATCACATATTGAGTGTGACCATAGGGGCGATTATCAACACCTTGCCGTTTTTCATTTTTAACAACTTGCTTTTCTTTGGCTAAAACAGGCTCCGTGACAGTATTGATAAAAAAACCGAGTTTATCGGCTTCCGCCCAAATCATTTTTTCTAACGCATTACGCGGCACCGTTTGAAAGTAGTTGGTTCTATCTCTACTGGTTGAACCATTGGCACCAGAACCACCGATTCGAGCGCTCATTTGATCGAGCCCTCCCTTACCGAGGTTTTCAGACTCAAGAAACAATAAATGTTCAAACAAATGAGCAAAGCCAGTGCGCCCTGTTTTCTCTCTCGCTGAACCTACATGAGCAGTCAATGCAACGGCGACCACCGGATCTGAGCGATCAATATGGAATATCACTTTTAGACCATTCTTAAGGGTCATTGATTGAAATTGAATATTCAATTCTGGATTTTCTGGCGCTTTCTCAGCCACAACGCTGCCAGCTTTAGCTTCGTTTGGCACTGTTGAGTCTTCGGCCGAGTCAGTCTTATCTGAGTAACAACTCGTCAGGACGAGGCTGATTATTAGTAGACAAACAATTTGCTTAAACATGCAGGTATTCCCATAGATTTGATTTCAAAATAACGCAAAGTGTACGAGCGATTAAAGCATTTTGACATATTATTAGGCCGCATCCAATCATAGCGAATACCAAAGCCAGATGACTGCTAGCAATTGCTAGTTGCCACTTCCTACTGTCTATTAATTGAACGCCAGATTTGGCGATCTTTGACAATAGCGAGAATATTTCCAAAAGTTAGTAAAATTGTTCCCTTTGTGGTTGTTATTTATAGAGTTGCCATGTTAACTTTTCGCCACTTACCGGCTTTAGGCGGTCTTCCGCTGAATTTGCAGGAATTAATTATGGCCAAAACTTCAGACAGACGTATTCAGGATATTGAACAGATTGTTACTCCTAAGGAAGTCTTAGATGACTTTCCCTCAAATCGTGCGATTGAGCAATTAATCACCAAAACGAGGAACAATATAAGCAATATTTTACATCAAAGAGACGACCGATTATTAGTCGTCGTTGGTCCTTGCTCGATTCATGATGTTGAAGCAGCCAAAGAATATGGCAGCAAACTTGCGCTCATAAGAGAAGAACTCAAAGATAAACTAGAGATAGTTATGCGAGTTTATTTTGAAAAACCACGCACGACTATCGGCTGGAAAGGATTAATTAATGATCCTGATCTAAATAAAAGCTTTGATGTCAGTCGTGGCCTCAAATTGGCCCGTCAACTATTGTTAGATCTAAATCAAATTGGTATACCCGCCGGAACCGAGTTTTTAGACATAGTAACCGGCCAATATTACGCAGACTTAATTAGCTGGGGTGCTATTGGCGCTCGTACCACCGAAAGCCAAATTCATCGCGAGCTGGCATCCGGTTTATCTTGCCCGGTTGGGTTTAAGAACGGCACAGACGGTAATATTAAGATCGCTATCGATGCCATTAAATCAGCAAATAATTCTCACATTTTCCTATCGCCGACAGAGCAAGGCACTACTGCAATCTACAAAACAACGGGCAATGACGACTGTCATTTGATTTTGCGCGGGGGAAAAATCCCCAACTATCATTCAGAAAGTGTTGATTCTTGCCTAGACACTCTCAAACAACAGCAAATTGAATGCGGTTTAATGATCGATTTTAGTCATGCCAATAGCCTCAAACAATTCGAGCGACAAGTTGAAGTGGGAGAAGATGTCGCCCGCCAAATTGAAAAAGGGCAATCTGGAATCTCAGGAGTAATGATAGAAAGTCACTTAGAAGAAGGTAAACAGCCAGTAGCCTCTATCGAGCATCTAAAATACGGGCAAAGTATTACTGACGGCTGTTTAGGGTGGGATGCTACTAAGAAGCTACTTCACAGACTGGCTGAATCCGTTGATAAAAGCCCGCGAAGCAGCTGAATCCATCGAAAAAAAGACGGACAAGGTCAAGAACAATAAAGTACTAATTTAGCTAGTAGTTGCTTTTGCTTGTATGTCCGCAATACTAGCTCCCATAAACCCAACTTTAATACCGTTTTTGGATAACAATCGATTAGCTCGAGAGTTAGCTATTAAGATTACTAAAAAATTTATAATCGGAATTGCGCCGAGAATAATCATAATCACTCGACCCGCTGTCCCATAAAGAACCCAACTTAATCTGATATTAAATATAATCACCGCCAGTAACATTGGCAGCGCAAATAATTGCACTATTTGCTGCATATCCTCATCCGCCCTACCAAGATTAAAAGAGTAAATTAAGTAGACTAGAAAGACATAAAGCAAGTGCTTTTGTCTTTTTGCCACAGCAACCAAAAACTCAACTTGGTCGTTCGGTAACGAATCTGTTTGCAAATTAGCTTTTGGTGCTTGGTATAAATTTTCGCTCAAATGAAATTCCTCTTGATAGTTAGACGACTAAAATTTCTGCAGCTATTCTATGGCGAAAATTCGATAATAACTAGAGAAAAGAAGGAAAATTAAACTAGCTCTCTCCGCGAAAAATGCGAGACACTCATCTTATAGCCAATCACTGACAGTTTCGAGCGTTGAAATCTTAGACTCTTTTACGGAATAGCCAGTAGAATTAAATAAACTGTCTGCCTGATTATTTTTCTATACAACTATTAATAAAAACAATTGATAGGTTAAGATACCAAATAGTGGCTGATGACTCGAACGTTATAACTCTTTGCTCGAAAAATCAGAAATGATTTCGACTCGATTACGGCCTTTATCTTTACCTTGATATAAAGCAGAGTCCGCTCGATTAATAACATCTTCTACCTGGTCATTTTTCTCAAATAAACAAGCCCCAAATGTCGCAGTAATGTTTAATTGCTTGCCTTGAAAATCAAATTTAGTATCTTCCAACAGTTTCCTTAGTTTATTGAGAATAATTAAAGTACCGTTTTCACCGGTATTTGGAAACATAAAAATAAACTCTTCTCCGCCCCAACGAGATACTAAGTCTTGTTCCCTAATATTTTGCTTAAATATTTTTGCAACACTTTGCAGTACATAATCACCACAATCATGTCCATATTGATCATTAAAGATTTTGAAATGATCGATATCCACCATTGCAATTGCTAATGGCAAATCACTTCGCCTAAATATTCCAGCTTGGAAGTTTGCTTGCTCAACAAATGCACGGCGGTTTGTTAAACCTGTTAGGAAATCCGTTGTCGATACCTTCTTAAGCTCAGAGTGAGCGAGAGTGTTATCAAGTGCGATCCCAGTGTAATTAGAGATCGTTCTAATAAACTCTAAATCATCTGCATCATATGCATTTTTGTTTTTGGATTGAATAGTAATACAACCGAGCATCTGATTGGTGCGTGATGAAATGGGTAGATAAACCACGGTTTGCATACTTTCACCAACCACAGGCCCAGAATTTCGCTTAATAAAATTAAACCGCTCCCCATGCTCATTTAGAACCATTTCTTGATTATTTTCAATACACCAAGCGGCCAATTCAGTTTCTGAATTCATCGGGCGGTAATGGGTTGGCATGATTTCGCCATTTTCTAAAGTTCTTTCAAACTTAATTCTTTTGTTCTCTTTTTCGTATACCCCAATAGCTAAAACAGAGACATCAAGTGACTTATTTAGGTGAATGTACAAGTGCTCAAACAGCTCGTGGATATCGAGTAACGAACTTATATCACGACCTATATTCGCCAAAGTACGAATATCACGTGTACGTTGTTGAACTTCCCTTTCGAGTTGTTGGTTATATTGCTTAATCTTGTACATTCGATATTTGTACCAGATTAAAAATACTGATGAAATGAGTAGACCAAGAAGCACCTTAAACCAAAGCGTTTCATAGTAAAAAGGTAATAACGTGATATCTATCGTTTTTATACTGCTCTTAGCCTCGTAGGGTGACAGGCTATATATCTCCAATCGGTAATTCCCAGGGTTTAAATTAGTGTACTTTAGTTGACGATTCTTAGAACCAATCTGTTGCCATTGTTCATCAAAGCCGGAAAGTCGATAAAAATAGGTTACTTTGTCAGGCTGTGCAAAATAGGTTGAAGAAAAACTAAAAGAAAAGTCTCTTTTTTCTGGTGGCAATAAAATCGATTGAGCGTATTGAACCGATTCCTTTAGGATTGAATTTTGATCGGACTGGGGTCGTTGCACTTCGTTAGTGACTCTAAATTCATCAATGACAATTTCATAAGGTGTTTCGTTTCGCCTGACAAACCTTTCGTCAACGATACTTAACCCTTTTGGCCCTTGAAAATATAGCCTTTGATGATCATCTTTCATATATTGAGAAATGTAATAATTGGTCAAAGCACCTTGAGATTCATCAAAATGCTCTAACGATTCGTTAGCTGGGTCAAAACGAATTAGACCATTAGTGCTGGAGAACCAAAGACGCCCGGATGAGTCCTCCAATGGGCCAGTCAGTACGTCAGTAGGGAGCCCATCTTGCTGAGTCCAGTTGCGATAATATTGCCTGCCGTTTTTGTTGGCGTTCAGCTGATGAATTCCTTCAGAAGTTCCTAACCACTGTTTTCCATCGGCAGATTGGTGGTAGCCGGTAACATTAGGGTGGAGCATTCCAACGGTATTTTCAGGTGTGTGGATAACAGTTTCAAATGTGTCCAGATCCACCCAAAAGGTTGCGGTAAACGAACCAACCAACATGGTTGTTTCATTAATCTGGCTCATAAATCCTGCTAGCGCACTCTCGATGTGATGCTCTATCGTTTTAAAATCATGACTAAGAATATAAATACCAACATTTCTCCCGCCCAACCAAAGTCGTCCTTTGCTATCAAATGACGCACTGTACCAACTGGCATTTTGAATTTTTTCTGGTAGCGAAAATGACTGTATATTTTGAAAGTCGTTTAGTCGGTGGATCTTATCGGTTAACACGTATAAATCGTTATTTTTTCGATCAATAAAAGGGATTGCGCGATTATTATTTGGGTTGAGAGGAATTAAATCGTATTTAACAATTGTGTGTTCTTCAGGCTTTAATTGAAACAAGTTTTTCGGGTTAGCTATCCAAATATCATCTCTTAGACCTTTCAGCGTGCTAATGATGATTTCGCCACTGGTTTGCAGTGCTTTTAAACTTAAGCGCCCAACTTGAGTCGAGCGAGGATTAAATTTGACTAACCCTTTGGACCAAGTTCCAATCCAAACAATATCATTTACATCTTGATAAAGCGCAACGATATTGCTATTGACTTGTTCGTTACTAAAATTCAAGAAGCTGTCGTTTTGAGGGTTATAAATGGTTAGCCCTCCGGTTGTACCAACCCACAACTCACCTCGTTTATCAAATAGCAATGAATGAACATAATTGGATTTTAAGCCTTTTCCATCGATTCCTTTTTTAAACTGTTTCGTCTCTTTGCTAGCAGGATTAAAAAAGATAACTCCGTGTTGCTCAGTACCTAACCAAAGACCATTCTCTTCATCGACAGCAATTTTAGTGATAAGACTCTGGCTTCCACCTTCTTGGTTAAGTGGGTTAAAGCGATCAAATCCCCCTGAGTCGTTGTAGCGGTTAATTCCAATTTGTGTAGCAACCCATAAATTACCAAGATGATCTTCTTTGATGTCTAAAACATTATTATGTGATAGGGATTTGTTATCCGATTCAGAATACAAGAATTGTTTAAAGGTATCACTTTCTGGTTGGTATAAATTGAGTCCTTCTTTGGTCCCTAGCCAAACACGCTGCTTGCTATCAATAAAGATAGTTTGGATAATGTTGCTGGTTAAACTAAATACTTGCTCGTCTTTTTTATAGTTGTAAAACCTTTCTTGCTTTAAATCGAAAACACTTAGACCGTTTGAAGTTCCAACCCATAATCGACTTTTAGACTCTTGAAAAGCCAAGCTATAGACATAGTTGCTGACCAACGAATTCCGATCTTTGGTATTGGCTACATAGCGTTTGGATTGATAGCCGTCCAGCCGAACTAAACCGCCTTGTGTACCAATCCAGAGGTAACCTTGATCGTCATTTATTATCGCCCTATTAGTAATATCTAGGCCACGGTGGCCTGTCACAGGCGAAAAACGCATACTGGCTGCTCGAATATCAAAGGACAAATTCTCTGACTCAAGCTTTAAAGCCTGGGCTTCGAAACCAATAATGATGAGAGAAATGTAAATAAACCAACGCAATGTCAATATCAATCCTAGTGAAAGACGACTGTTTTAGCGCTGTTCTTAAGTATATGTTGTTGATATATATAGAATACTTAAAAACAAACTAATTAAAACTAATAGTCTAAAGTTTAGAAGATATTTGTTGTTTTGCTTGGAATTTTCCTCCTTAATCTCCGTGGTATCCCTAGTAAACCTGTTTCTAGCAGGAGAATTTTCAAAGGATACTTAGGATGTAAGCGATTAAAAAAAATAACTTAAGACAGATAGAGCAACAGCTAAATTGGCATTAATTAATCAAATTAAACTGTGTTTGGGCGGTTTGCGACTGCAAACCAAAATGCCCGAGTGCAAAAGTGTAGGATCCGTCTTCTGTGTCGATCCGACTACTATGTTTTCCACCCACATTACAGGTTCCAGTGGAACAAACAATTTGATCCATCCAACTTTTAATTGAATAGGTTTTTGTCGCAAGGTTCTTATTTTTGAGGCTATTTATAAAGGGACTATTTACTGAAAGACCTTGAGAACCACAAGTCGAATTCCAAACATTAAACGGATAAATCCCGCACGACCATAAGCCTCGAAAAGCGCCAGCGATGCCGACGAAGGTATTCACTTTACTACGAACATTCAGTTTAATAATTTGCTGCGCGGCTAGCGTCGCTCCCATTGAGTGACCAATCACATCAATTTTTCCAGTACAGCTATTGGCGATAGCATTGCTTATGGCATTTCTAACTGGCGTTTCCTCGGAACCGCTATGATTATTGCACGTTGCACATGATTTGGATCCCCAGCTTGGCCGAACAATTTGACTATTGGTGTAGCCGTTCGCCCTTAATAAATTATAAGTATTATTCCAGCTAGACGGTGATGCGGTATTTCCATGAACTAACACCACGGTGTCTCTGCACGCTGCTACAGCGGCTGTCGCCATTAGAATATTGAGAATTAAAAATACTGTGAGTCGCATAACCTTTCCTCAGTCATTGATGGTGTTTTAATTTTGCTCAGGATATAACAAGCTTGTATATGGGCCTTTAGTGCTAATTGATATTGATTAACTCTTAACGAGATAAAAAGGCAATAGCCTTTCAATCAATCTCGTAAACTAGCACTAAAGTACAGTTTCGATGTTAGAAGTTTATGTAATAACGTATAAACGCTCAAAAATTAACCAACATCGGTGAGTTTTGACAGTCTCTATGTTGGCCCTTAAAAATCAAAAATAAAAAGGAGCCCTAATGAACATCTTTAAACGTAGCGAAGCAATTATTTGTCTAATTCTCTTTACCTTATTTGTGTCACTTTCAACGCCATCCCGAGTATTGGCAGGCAGCTGGCAACAAAATGTATCTATTGGTGGATTTAACAATGTCCATATTTATACTCCCGATAGTCAATCTTCGGTGGGTGATGGTAAAGCGCTTTTGATCGTCTTGCATGGGTGTGTGCAACCAATTAATAATTTCCTCACCGCTCAACTAGAAACAGCCGCGGAGCAATACGGTATGGTTGTTGCGGTACCCGACGCGATGAATAAAGCTGGTTTTTCATGTTGGTCTTATTGGACTGGCAGCAAATCTAGAAATGCCGGTGATTATAAGAATTTAATTAATCTTGCGAATAATATGTCTGCCGATTCTCAACGTGGAATCGATCCTAATCAGGTTTACATAGCGGGATTGTCTTCTGGTGCGGCGTTTGCTTCTACCACCGCTTGTGTTGCTCCCGATGTGTTTGCAGGAGTTGCATCGAGTGCCGGACCAACGATTGGTACCAGTTCTTCAGGTGCTCTGAATACTTGCGAAGTTGTTTCACCAAACACCTTTAAGTCGCGTTGTGAAAGTTATGCTGGAAGCTATCAGTCAAACTTTGATACTCAGCTGGCGGTGGTTGCGCATGCCGAAAATGATCCTACCGTCGATGATTGTTACAACCAACAAAATGCCAACGGTTATGCCAAACTTTATGGCGACCTATCACAACTTTCTGGGACCACAATCGTTTCTGACTCCAATGGTAAAACTGCGGAACAAACCTTGTTTGAAAATAATCGAATTGCATTGTTGTGGTTTGATGATGCCGTCGGTCATGCGTGGAGTGGCGGGCAAGGTGCCAGTGGTGGATATATTTCTGACCAAGCAATCAACTTTGCTAGTTTTTTGGGTAAACACTTTAGCGAGAATAACTTGCGTGTTGATCGCAATCAAGCGCCAGTACTTTCTAACATTAGTACCAGCGAAAATAATTCAAAGATCTCTGTCACCGGCACAGCCACTGATAGCGATGGTCAAGTTAATAATGTAAACATAAAAATTGTCACCATTAGTACCGGTCAAGTAGCACAAACCATCAATACCAATATCAATCAAAGCAATGATAGTTTTTCTGTCACCAGTCAATCGTTAACCGATGATTTATATCGCGTTGAGCTGATTGCAACGGACGATCAAAATGCGGATAGCGATGTTGCTTCGACCACTCAACGTGTCGGCCCAGAGCCAGCAGATACCGCTCCAACCTTAACCAATATTAACGCTTCCGTTGCCGGACAATGCGCCACTATTTCAGGTTCGGTAGTGGATATTAATTTGGATTTAGACAGTGTTATCGTTAGCTTTAGCAATGGGGATGTGGTTGCCACTGTTAGCAATGATCAATACTCTGCCGAGCAATGTAACTTGCCAGGAGGAGCCAACACCGCGCAAGTAACCGCAACCGATCTGCAAAATCTATCGAGCAACGATTCAGTTAATTTTGATATCGATGCCGGTGTCACCGGCGATTATAATTTACATATAAGCCTTGGTCACATTACTTGGGGGGTCGGGTATTCGGCTTGCTATTTAGAGTTTGGTGCCAGTGATTTTACCATGCGCGAATACCCTGCTAATAACAATCAGTGCCAGTGGATAGCCGATGGTGCTGCCAGTTGTGCTGGTCCAGTTCAAGCTTGTTCAGATGGTGGAACGCCTCCCGCAGATAGTGATAATGATGGAGTCGCAGACAATGTTGATAACTGCCCAAACACCGCCAATAGCGATCAATTAGATAATGATAACGATGGTATTGGAAATGTTTGTGACCCAACACCCGATGGCGAGCCAGGTGGGAGTTGCGAGGAATTTACTACTTTCAACTATTACCATAAAACCGCTGGACGCGCTTATAGTATCGGCTTCTTCTCGCCTGATTATTTTGCGCAAGGTAGCGATGCTCCGATGCAAGGTTCGACCTGGGGAACAACGACACTAAGTAGCACAGATGATGGAATAACTTGGAATGTGTCGAGTTGCCAGTAACGCTTGCTTGACACTAAAGATTGTAAGTCGAGTTAACCGCTAGAACTCGACTTACCTATCCTTTCTTACCAAGAAAATTCTTCCCATAAAAGACTTACCAGGAAATTTCTTCACCGTTTTCAACGACCAAACCAGAATCAATAATAGTTGTTACAACATGGACTTGGTCAATCGACAACTTAAAACATGCTGATAGAGCATTAGCTAACCCAAGCTGCAAAGCGGAAATTTTTTCTGATGACCAGATGGAAGGCAATTGGAGTGTGGCCATAATCTTATATTGCTTACCGAATTGCGCAGCCGAGTTAATTATATTTATAGTCATGTGTTCTGAGTTTATGCCAGACTTTTCTGACCATTGTTCGATAATTTCTGTCGCGCTAGTGCAACTTCGTTCATTGACAATGCAAGTCGCTATGGGCATCTTTCCTCCTTGAGTACTTTAATTTTTCAGAAGCTCTACCAAACTTTAAATCAATCTCGCTCGAAACCTTTACTAAAACGAACCACCCGGAATGCGAACAGAACCTTCCATTAACACTCGCGCACTTCGGCTCATAATCGCTTTATCAACCGACCATTCTCCATCGACACAACTGGCTTTAGCACCCACTTTTAAAGTGCCAGAAGGATGCCCAAACCGCACAGCGTTTCTATCACCGCCACCGGCCGCTAAGTTAACAAGCGTTCCCGGAATGGCTGCGGCAGTTGCAATCGCTACGGCTGCTGTTCCCATCATGGCATGATGAAGAAGTCCCATTGACAAGGCTCTAACATTAAGGTCAATGTCGTCTTTGCTTATTTGTTTTCCGCTGGAAGAAACGTAATCTGCAGCGGGTGCAACGAAGGCTACTTTTGGAGTATGTTGTCGACCGGCCGCCTCGCTGATATCTTTGATCAAACCCATTTTTACCGCACCATACGCACGAATAGTTTCAAACATTTTTAGTGCTTTTTCATCACTATTGATATCGCCTTGCAACTCAGTTCCCTTGTAATCAATATCCTTGGCATTCAAGAAAATAGTCGGAATACCGGCGGCGATCATTGTCGCTTGAAAAGTACCGATTCCTGGCACTTCTATTTCATCAACGATGTTACCAGTTGGAAACATCGCACTATCGGCCGAGGAAGGATCGATAAATTCGACTTCAACTTCCGCTGCAGGAAAAGTCACACCATCTAACTCGAAATCACCAGTCTCTTGAACTTCACCGTTGGTCATGGGTACATTAGCAATTATCGTTTTCTTAATATTGGCTTGCCAAATTCTGACTACAGCGATGCCATTTTCAGGAATTCGGTCGGCACTAACTAAACCATTACTAATTGCAAATGAACCGACTGCTGCAGTTAAGTTTCCACAGTTACCACTCCAATCGACAAAGGGTCGATCGATTGCAACTTGACCAAATAAATAATCAACATCGTGGTCTGGCTGAGTGCTTTTAGAAAGAATAACCGTTTTACTCGTACTGGAAGTCGCCCCTCCCATTCCGTCGGTTTGTTTACCATAAGGATCGGGACTACCAATCACACGCAATAGCATGGCATCGCGAGCTTCCCCTGGCACTTGCGCTGACTCAGGTAAATCTGTCAGGTTAAAGAAAACACCTTTACTGGTTCCGCCACGCATGTAGGTAGCAGGGATTTTAACTTGTGGTAAAAAACTCATATAGAATTCCTAAATAATTGAAAGTCAAAAGACTTTTCACCACGGAGACAAAGCTTGCCCCGTGAAACGCCGTGGGTACGGAGAGAGCGGAGAAAAGACTTTCTTGATGTTTTGATCCCCTCTCCAGCGGGAGAGGGCTAGGGAGAGGGGATAAACACATCGAGACTTTCGTTTCCTTGTCTTATTTTCTCTGTGTTCTCCGTGCCTCCGTGGTAAATAATGTTTTATGTTCTATCCGTTAGCTTCTAAGAAGTCTTGCGCGAATCGTTGCAATACTCCACCCGCAGAATAAATCGACACTTCTTCAGCGGTATCCAACCGACATTTCACTGGGATTTTAACGCTTTCGCCGTTGGCTCGATTGACTACAACATTCAATGCCGCACCCGGTGCTGGAGTACCTTCCACATCGAAAGTTTCAGTTCCGTCAATGGCATAAGTATGTCTGGTTTCGCCGTTGGTAAATTCTAACGGCAATACACCCATGCCGATTAAATTGGTTCGGTGAATTCGCTCGAAGCCTTCCGCGACAATCACTTCAACACCCGCTAAACGAACTCCCTTAGCGGCCCAGTCTCGTGATGAACCTTGTCCATAATCAGCTCCAGCGACGATGATTAACGGTTGTTTGCGCTCCATGTAAGTTTCAATCGCTTCCCACATTCTAGTGACTTTACCTTCTGGCTCAATCCGCGCTAAAGAACCTTGTTTGGTTTCACCGCTTTCTTTAACCATTTCATTAAATAGTTTGGGGTTTGCAAAAGTCGCGCGTTGCGCCGTTAGATGATCGCCACGATGCGTTGCATAAGAATTGAAATCTTCTTCCGGTAGTCCCATTTTCGCTAAGTATTCACCGGCCGCGCTAGAAGCTTGGATAGCGTTCGAGGGAGATAAATGATCGGTAGTAATGTTGTCACCCAAAACGGCAAGTGGACGCATGCCTTTCATCGTTCTTTCTGCTGCTAAGGCACCTTCCCAGTATGGTGGTCTACGAATATAAGTGGATTGAGGACGCCAGTCATATAGCGGGCTATTTTCTTCACCGTATTCCACCTTTAAATCAAACATGGCTTCGTAAACTTTCTTGAATTGTTCAGGCTTAACACTCTCAGCGACGATGGCATCAATTTCTTCATCGCTCGGCCATATATCTTTTAAGGTGACCGGATTTCCTTGCGCATCGGTTCCTAAAATATCTTTTTCGATATCAAAACGAATAGTTCCTGCAATAGCGTAAGCAACTACTAAGGGTGGTGAAGCCAAAAATGCTTCATTAGCATGTGGATGAATTCTCCCATCAAAATTTCGGTTGCCGGATAACACAGCCGTCGAATACAGATTTCTATCTAAGATTTCTTGCTTAATTTTTGGATCAAGCGCGCCGCTCATGCCGTTACAAGAAGTACAAGCGAAACCAACGACCCCAAAACCTAACTGCTCCAGCTCCGGTAATAATTTTGATTCTTCTAGATAAAGTTGGACTGCTTTTGAACCCGGTGCCAGCGATGTTTTAACCCACGGTTTACGCGTCAATCCAAGTTTATTGGCATTGCGAGCTATCAATCCTGCCGCGATCATATTTCTGGGGTTACTGGTATTGGTACAACTGGTAATCGCCGCGATAATACAAGCGCCATCAGGCATTTTTCCAGCTTCATTTTCGACTACACCAGAAATGCCCTTGCTGGCTAAATCAGTGGTAGAAACTCTTGCATGGGGATTAGATGGACCTGCTATATTTCTTGAAACTGAAGATAGATCAAACTTTAATACTCTTTCATATTCAGCATTAACTAAATCATCCGCCCAAAGGCCAGTTTGTTTAGCATATTGTTCAACCAGTTTGACTTGCTCGGCATCGCGACCAGTGATGGTTAAGTAATCAATGGTTTGTTGATCGATATAAAACATGGCTGCTGTTGCGCCAAATTCGGGAGTCATATTAGAAATAGTGGCACGGTCACCCAAGGTTAAACTGGAAGCACCTTCACCGAAAAATTCTAAGTAGCTAGAAACGACTTTTTCGTTTCTTAAAAATTCAGTTAAAGCTAGAACAATATCGGTACTCGTAATGCCAGGTTGACGCTTACCAGTCAGCTCAACACCAATAATATCAGGTAGACGCATGTACGACGCACGACCTAACATTACGCTCTCAGCTTCTAATCCGCCAACACCAACAGCAATAACACCAAGCGCATCAACCATCGGTGTATGGCTGTCTGTACCAACCAAAGTATCGGGAAATGCCACACCGTCACGCGCTTGAATCACTGGTGACATTTTTTCTAAATTGATTTGATGCATGATGCCATTTCCCGGCGGGATCACATCAACATTTTTAAAGGCTGTTTTAGTCCAATTGATGAAATGGAAACGATCTTCATTCCGGCGATCTTCAATCGCACGGTTCTTTTCAAATGCGTCTTTTTCAAACCCCGCATGTTCAACGGCTAGAGAATGATCAACGATTAACTGGGTAGGAACCACTGGATTAATTTGCGCTGGGTCACCACCTTTGTCAGCAATGGCATCACGCAAACCGGCTAAGTCAACTAACGCTGTTTGACCTAAAATATCATGACAAACTACCCGCGCAGGAAACCAAGGAAAATCTAGTTCACGTTTTCGCTCAATAATTTGTTTTAATGAATCGGTTAGCTTCTCGGGCTCACAACGACGCACCAAATTCTCGGCTAACACACGCGAAGTGTATGGCAATTTAGCGTATGCACCCGGCTCAATCGCATCCACCGCTTCGCGCGTATCATAATAATCCAATGAAGAGTTAGCTAAAGTTTTTCTATAATTTGTATTCATGATATTTTCCGATTACTGTTTAAATTCAAAACAAAAAACATTTCACCACGGAGGCAAAGCTTGCCCCGTGAAACGTTGTGGGTACGGAGAGCACAGAGTTGAAAGAAAAAGAACAAAAGCAACTATAATTTTTTCCGGTTCTTACTCTTTAACTAGTTCAATTTTTTCTCCGTGTCCTCCGTGTCTCCGTGGTGAATTTTCTTAATCTTTCAATCTTTCAATCTTTTAATTTCGTGGGTTACCTTTTAGGATGACGCGATGCTTCAAGCAATCTGTCAGCCTAAAGTCAGACCTACTTAGTCCATCTTTACTTTCCCCTCTCCCTATGGAGAGAGGATCAAAACACCCAGAAATTCCTTTTTCTTTCTCCGTGTTCTCTGTGCCTCCGTGGTGAATTCTTTTAATCTTTTAATCTTTTAATCTTTTAATCCTTTAATTTGGCAGCTAAGTTTGTCTGGGTGTAGGAAATATGCCGACGCATTAGTATTTCCGCCAACTCAGGATCTCGGTTAGAAATCGCCTGCACAATATGCCGATGCTCATCAAAAGCTGTGGTAACTCTTGGACCTGCCATGCCGAGTTGTACACGGTACATTCTGATCAAATGATAGATCCCATCAAATAAAACCGAAATCAAATGATTATTTTTACTGCCCAATAAAATTCGGTAATGGAAATCCACATCACCCGCTTCTTGATAATAACTTTCGCCACCTTTAACGGTTTGAAAATGAGAGTTTAATAACTCATTAAGACCAGCAATTTCTTCATCACTCATATTGGTGGCCGCCAATCTCGCTGCCATGCCTTCTAACGACTCTCTGACTTGATAAAGCTCCACCAAGCCTTCCGGCGTAAGCGAAACAACTCTAGCGCCGACGTTAGCTTTACGTTCAACTAAATGACAATTCTCAAGCCGGTTTATCGCCTCGCGAATGACCGCTCGACTAACCTGATAGTTTGTCGACAATTCTGTTTCGCTCAGTTTACTGCCTGCTAAAATAACCCCTTCGACAATATCAGCACGAAGCTGATAAAAGGTTTTATCGGCTGAAGTAATCGCTTTTTCGACCAGTTGAGTCATATACAGAAAGTTTACATTGTTCTAAAACGAGCGTCATTGTCGACAATTTTACCTTTTTTAGTAAAAATAACAACCCTAAAGCCAGATATTGTCGACAATTTATTAACAAATTAGGTTGGCGAACTACCCTGTGTAACCTTTGTGTAAACTCCGTTGAGGTCGCTAGCGAGCAGCGCATTGATCCGATAGCCTTGCATTATTCGACAGACAAATAGCATTAACTATAACTTCACTTTTCTACTATTGGACTCAAATAATGTATCAAATTAAATTACTGGTATTCTTACTTATAACAATTTTAAGCGGCTGCTCGAGTGTTTATACCACCCCGCGCCCGGATAGTTACTACCCTCAATCTGCTAGAAATTCGGCTAATACTTCGCTGTTTTCGTCGAGCAGCAGCTCTCTAGTCAACGCACAACTGGAGGAGCTATTAAACTATCGGTTAGATTTACCGGCACAAAATCGTATTGCCATATTGAAACTAACCGGAAATCCTTCATGGCACGGATATTCACAAAGCTTTAATCAGATCAACCAAGCTATTGCTAGTTCTTTTATCAAAGAATTAAAAGGCTCCCCAATAGTATATGACGCATCATTTTTACCTAGCTTATTAATTCCTAAAGAGCGGACTCTAGCAACTTTGAGAGAATCAGCTGCGCGTTACCAAGCTGACTTATTACTAGCCTACGGAACATCTTGTAGAAGCTTTGAGAAACATCGATTTATCGATCCCGACGAAACTAAAGCTTACTGTTCAGTAGAAATCGTTGTTTTGGATGTGAGGACTGGGATCATTCCTTTCACTCATGTGGCAACAAATCAATTTAAGGCAAAAAAAGAGCTTGGCGACATTAATTTTAGAGAGACAATCAAAAAAGCAGAGTTAACGGCTATCAGTAATTCGTTGAACGAATCAGCGAAACAATTGGTTGCGTTTTTGGATACACTATCTGAAGATAAAAAAATCAAAAAAACTTTCCCGCTCCCGCTTGAGAGGGGATGAAAAAACATCCTGAATTTACTTTTCTTTTTACGAGTTCTACGCACCTCAGCAGTATATATGGTGTGATTTTTTATCTGTAATTTTGTAGGTCGCCCTTTAGGGTGACACAATGGTTGAAGCAAACTGTCAGCCTAAAGGCAGACCTACCGAACCATTTTCTAACAACAATACCTTCCTCACTCCCTTTTGAGAGGGGAGCATTTGTTTTCTCTGTACCTCTTTGGTGAAGAGCTTTTAATTTTTACGCCCTATTGGCTAATTAAACTGCCCCACATATTCAGAAATCAATGCTCTCTTCTCGGGATCTTCATCCATAAAGATAACTTTGACATGAATAATCTCGCAATCAGGGCGATTGTCAGTGCTCTTAAGCATTTGAATAAAACCGTTAATGCGCATCACTTTTTGTTCTTCACCGCGTTTAAACTCGACGTCCATCGAAACTTGCTCAAGTAGTGAGGGCATGTAATCCTCGTGTTTAAATACCCCTATCATACTGGTGAGATCGAGTTGCTTTAGGGCACAGCGAATTTCACCATCAGCAGTTCGTAAAATCGCAGAGCCCTTCGCCATGGGCTTTTTTACCTGAGAAGTTTTGGGTTTCGCAGCACCAGCGGTAAGCACAGCCAACGAATCTCCTCCTCTTCCAGTAGGTGGTTTACTGGCAATCACGCTTTCCGGAATATCGACACCATGACGTTTTAAGGCTTTGTAGACTTTTTCTAAGAATTGCTTATTGTTAAACGGTTTGACTAAATAGTCACTGACACCAGACTGAATGGCTTTTACTACGAACTCTTTATCGCCACGGCTGGTGACCATGATGAAGGGTACGTTTTTAAGCTTTTCTTGCTGGCGCACCCAATTCAACAGCTCCTCGCCGTCCATTTCAGGCATTTCCCAGTCGCAAAGAATCAAGTCAACGGGTTGTCGCATTAACAAACTCATGCCCGTTTGACCATTGTTAGCATCGAAAATAGCGGCATCCGGGAAGTTCTGGCGTATAAACTTCTTGATCAGATCGCGGATCATAGTAGCATCATCAATAACCGCAATTTTTAATTTAGCCATTGCTACTCCAAGTATTGGTTTCTCCTTAAGTGTAGCTGAAATTCTCCCACTTCATAGAAATTTACTTAAACAGTCTATTCATGCTAACTATTTTCTAAGCGCCGTATCGCCTCGTCAAATGCGTCTTGCGAACACGATAAAACAAATCGACAATACCCTGGTAAGCCGGTCCAGGTAGCGTTATTTATCACTAGATTTAAACGCTCAAACATTGTTTTGGCAGCCTGGTCGGCTAACTCAATTTGTTGTGCTGGGGACAACCCTTCACAATCCGATGGCTTAGCCACCAAAAATAACCCACCTTTAGGCGTTAGAACGTTCCAACCTAATCGCTCCAATTGCTGAGTTAATTTAGCGGCCCTCACGGATAGTAATGATTGTTGTGTAGACAAATGTTCAAGTAAGCTCGAGTTTTCATTTAACTGGGCATTCAATAATTTTCTAACCGCGTAGCTAAGCGTAAAATGTGGTTTTTGTGGAAGCTCTAAATGCAACCTGTTCGCGATTGTTTTTGAGCTGGTCCATGCATAACCAAAACGCAAACCACCCGCCGCATATTCTTTTGAAAGCCCTCCCATTACGATGATATTTGAATCGGGAGAATTAGCAAAAGCCTGCACATTGTTTGCAATATCCCATTGTTCACTGGAAGAAAATTCCAATCCAGCAAAGATACTATCCATGACGACGCTTAGTTGATTTGTTCGAGCAAATTGTAAAATATCGTTAAGTTCTTGATTGGAATAAATCGCTCCGGTCGGGTTCACGATAGGCGCATTTAGAAATAACCAATGCCCTTTAATCTGCTCTATATTTTTTCTAAGATCCTCAACCGTTACTTTGAACTGATTATTTTCTTGTGTCATCAAGCCGACAACTTCTAACCCCTTGAATTGGGCAGCAGCATTAAAGTATCCGTAACTTCCCGTGGGAATTATTATCTTATTGCCGTCGTCTTTAGACAAATTAGTTAATGATGAAAAAATGGGTGCGACACCATCTGTTAATACTATTTTTGAATAGATTCCTTTCGGGATATTGAAGCGTTTTAGTAAAATATCTCTGATCGGTTCATCGACGGATGTCTCATCACCCGCCCAGCTTCTTACCAGATAGCTTTCTAATAAAACCTCCTTGAGTAGTTCGGGCGACTCTAGTTCGTTTTCCCCGTAATCGAGTCGTATGCTGTGTTCGTCAAAATCAAGGCGATTACCTAGAATTGCAGGATGGTTAAACGCTTTTTTTGCTGATTGACACAACAAAGGGCTACTTTTTTTGGTACTAGGTTCTTGCTCTAATCGAGCTGAATGACTTAAAGCGTCTGTCGTTCGAGTACGTTGAAAATAGAGTAGCTGTTCCAATAAATGCCCATAATAGAATTGCTTTAAACTAGGTGTACGGCTATAAGTCAATTCAGCGGCATCTTCCAAATGCTTTATTACCTGTTGGTTTCCACTTAAAGTAATATTCAACGAATAGTTTTGATAGACACGATTATTCAGTAATCCGGCCATCACCACTAAATTGTTAGGTAACGTGCGTTCTGATAAATACCTAAAGATCCCGTGAATTTTCGGTTGACTACTTAGATCAATGCTTTCTGTTAAATCTAAAATGAGCAGTACATTGAGTTTATTCGCAGTTTCAACTAGCTGTTCTACTAATTGTGTGGACTGTATTTCAAATTCATCTAGCTGGGTAATTACAATTTCTGGTTTTAAACGAGTCATTAACTCAATCAAATACTCGACTCTTAGTGGCGTTTGCATTAGTTGAGTATTTTCAGAATCAAATCGTTTGCTCACTAAATCCCATAAGGTTTTAGCGATTAACACCAATTTAGGCTGATAACAACTCAGCAAATTATTAAGCATTTCGCGACGGCTTGGAGTAATAATTAATTGTTGTTCTGAAGTCTGCAACCTTAAGTAATAGTTAAAAAACTCGGCTAACTGTTGTCTGAAATAATCAAGCCCGGCGGTATTGTGATAGGGGAAATGAGTTGTATTGGCTAAGGTTTTAGCTAGATAAGCTAAAAAGAAATAGCGTTCTTCGGCATCTTCAATCTTGTCATAGGTCAGGTCGACCGCGCTTCGTACACTATCACTAGCCAAGTTATCAACTGATTGATAGATAGACTTAACTTGATCGGGAAATAGCATCGTCGCTTCATAAACATCAACAGAATGATAAATCTTGCCGCCGGCTTTAGCATATTCTAAAGCAACACGTGCATCGATAGGAATATCCGAATTAGCCGACATATAAAATTCAAATCGATGCCCTGTGTTTTTCTCGATATCGACTAATGTATCGATTTCAGTGTCGGCTGCTTGCTCGACTTGAGTTTGCCACACACGACGAACATTAAAGCCACGTCGTTGCATTAATCTTTCCAATACCGACCGGCCAGGTCGACCACCAAGATTTAGTATTAGTTTTCCGCTAGAATCCAGTAACGGGATGGATTGTTCAACGGCTCTTGCAATCAGCCCGAGCCCAAATTGATCTTCGATAAAACCTTGTTTAGCAAAATAGTTGCTTAAGGAGTGTAAATACTCATCACTCGCCGTTTCCGCAATGAGGGTTTCCATCACTTCTGGTTCTGGGTTTAGAACCTGAGGAATACACCCAATGATGCGATCGAAACGTATTGTTGAGTCATTAAAATAACCAAATAAATTAGATTCTTCAAATGACACGCACTCGAGTAGTGATTGACCATTGGCTAATTGCTTTAATGAGCCATCATGGTTAAATGCATTTAAGTATAAATTAAGCTTTGCACATACGGCCGCTTTGGGATTGATATCTAATCCGTAAACCATTCTTGGTGAATATCGCAATGCAATTGCAATTGAGATCCAGCCGATCCCACAACCTAATTCAACCACTTGTTTATTTTGAAACTCATCGTAAGGGTATCGCAGTAAGCCCTCATAAAAGGTAAATGACCAAGCCTCTGGAAGAAAAGTGCTGGGAAATTGTAATAGGTCCAGATTTAATGTTTCATCATTACTATCTAATACTTGTTGCTTTAGAAACTGAAAGTGACAGGCTGTTGGCCTTTTAATTTCAAAGTGCTTTTTAAGTTCAGTTAAGAACTGAAAGGTTGCAGCTCGAGTGGTTTCATTGTCGAGTTGCTTGAGTATTTTCTTAAACAATTCATAAGCATCATTGCTCGACTGCTGGCATTGCGCTACAAACTTTTCTGGAGATAGTTCGACCATTTATTTTATTCACCTTAAACTAGTAAATACCGAATAAGTTATTGGATTGCTATAGGGTTGAGCATTGTTTCCTGCTTTTACCTAGTTTAAGTCAAACTCGAATATAACTGAAATTTTATTTATCGCCTGTATAAGACTACTGACTGACCTGCAATTGCCCAAAACATCCTTTCTCATACCTAAAACCTATGAAATCTCTGGTTCAGTGGTATTATAATCAGTGGTTTTAATCAATTGAGCTAAATGATTTGAATATTATACAAGCACGCCCTTCTGACAAGCGAGAATGGTTAGCCATGAGGTGCATTCTTTGGCCGAGCTCTAGCGAGCAGCACTCCCAACAAATTGATAACTACTTTGATGGCTGCTCCAATGACATTGTGGAAGCATTATTGGTATTGAGAGGCAATGGTCAAGTGGCTGGATTTATTGAACTCAATATAAGAAACTTTGCCGAAGGTTCGACCGAGTTTAAAATTCCATATGTCGAAGGTTGGTTTGTCAAAAAGGAATTTAGAGGTAATGGACTGGGCAAAAGCCTGATGTGTGCTGCAGAGCAATGGGCAAAAAGTTTAGGTTTTAAAGAAATCGCTAGTGACACCGAAATTGATAATCATAAAAGTATCGCCATGCACAACCATTTAGGCTATAAGGAAGTTGAGCGAGTGGTATGTTTTATTAAAAAACTAGATCGTTAAAATTAAATTAATAATTTAATTCAGTCTGTTAAAGGCTGATTATTGAGTTGCGCTCAAGATTTTCGTGCAATTGTCCTTCACGATTACGTCCGACCAAATCAAAGATGTCTCAACCAAAATCACTGCGTGTGTTTGTTAATCTTACCTACGTTTATCTTACCTGCGTTAGTGCGCTCGTCTAAGGCAAACCAACAAATTCGAATAGATACTCTTGATAAGTGCTGCCATCTTTTTGAGTACCAAAATAATAAGCGAGTACTTTGAAGCCAGGTAATAGTCTAACGAGTTGTCCCGTGGTTAAGATTTTATGACCCGATTGGCTATTTAGATCGCCAGAATACTCTGTTTCAAATTGTTCATTCAATTTAAAATTCGCGGGTTTATTCGCTGAAAATCCATTATGGGGTAACACAAAATGCAAGAGAGCTCCTTGAGAAAGATGCTTAGTTAACTTTTGAATTATTTTTGAAAGTTGGTTTGGCTGGCAAAAGTTAGCGATATCCCACAACAAAACAAAATCTAGAGTCACAGACTCCCTAAAACTCAGTAAGTTGTCGACTGAAGCTGACAACTCGTCAATGGCAGTTTTTTGCTGCCATAATATTGATGCGTAAAGATCCTCCTGCAATACTATATCCGCAGTTCTAATTAATTGGTCATAGTTAGAATAAACAGAGTTCCCCAAATCTGCAATGCAATTTTTCGGCTGTCGCAATAACTGGCTAAGTAACTTTTTAAGGTTTGGAAGGCTTAAAGGACGAAGCTTCTTGTTCACTGATTCATTGATCGGAAAAGAAACGGCACGAACCGGTCGAATCTTGTCGATTTTTTCAGAGTGAATAAGCGAATATTCTACCAACCCCTTATTAAAGTTCTGACCATGAGTCAAAGTATCATTGAGACTAAAGTGCTTGAGCTCAGTCAACAGATCAATCGTAGCGTGCGAATAGTTGGGAACCTTGAGTGAAGACTTCTTCTCCAACATCTTGTAACTTAGGTCATCGGACAACTTAAACAGCTGAGGTCTTTCAGGGATATCTTGCCCCATATAACGGGTTGAGTGAATAATCGTTCCAGGAGCAACTTTGTCTTCTAAAATTTTGAATAGAATTCTTATCTCAGACAAATCCAGATAATGAAATAGATCCCAAGTCAAAATGACATTGATCTTAACCTTGTCATTAGCGATCACTAAGTGCTGTCTGAGAGCTGATTCAAAATTAAAATCGTCGTGAATTTCTATCTCGTTGAGAAACACTGGAAGGTCTTCGACATAACAGCGACATCGACGCGATAACAGGGCTTGCGTTGTCCCAGATGCAAAAGAACCTAAATCTAAAACAACATCTCCTGGTGATATCATTTGTTGAAGTAGATTCGATCGCTCTTCAGAAGCTAGCGTACTTTCCTGCGAACCGAGAGTATTCATCTAAGCCGTACTCCAGCGATGCTAGAGGGAACTAACTATCTGCTTTTTTTTCATCTTTTACATTCGCAACCGGTGTATTCTTTTTACTTTCAGAGTGCTGACTTCCACTGGTCGGATTTTTTTTCGCATTCGAGCTAGCGGGTAAATGAGGATGAACTAATTTTTCCTTAAACTTTAAAATAGAATCTTTCTTTTCTTGCTCATTATCAACCATATCCATAGAACCACGGAACTTACCACCATCGTCAAGTTGGATTCTAGGTGCAATTAGGTTACCCTTTACTTTGGCGGAATCTCTAATAGAGATTAATTCGTCTGCTAATACATCTCCAGTTAGGCTTCCATTAATGGTGATATTATTGGCATGAACATTGGCATCTATTGTTCCTTGTGTACCAATCGTCAAATTATGCCCTTGCATAATAATAGTACCTTCAACGGTTCCCTCAATATGTATATCTTCGGTACCTATAAGTTCACCTCTAAATTTGATATTTCCGCCAATGATTGACTGACTCTTTTTTTGCGGTGTGACTTCTTGAATAGGTTTTGTTCGCTGAAATGTTTCTTGTTCTGGCTCTGTATGCGAATCAACTTCAGATGAACCAAAAAACGATTTGTCAGAGGATAGTTTCATAGTGGGCTCCAGGTTAAATACAACAATAGAAATTGCTATAACTTCTAAAATTTATAGCCGGCTAAAATGTAACTCAGTACGGGTAGCTGTGATTTAGTATAGGAGCGATATTTCAAGACAACAACTGAATAGCGGCAATATATATTTCAAATGCTCGTTTTGTGACTCAAGTATCAAGTTAGTAAATAAGATAAATTTTTTGGTTTTAAAGATGTACTTTTTAATAGCGCAACAACGGCCAAAATTATCTCGATAAGAAATAATTTTTGGGCATGGTTAGGATTAAAAATAGATATTCAATATTAACAATGGGAGCGTCTAACAATGTTAGATTTTAACACTAAGATGTGAATATTTTATTTAAGGCGACTTAGCACCAAGCCGCCTTAATTGACTGTTTTTATTTATTCAACTAATCCAAAGCAAGTTCAATATATTCCATTAACTCTTTACGAGATTTTTGGGTTTTCTCTTGCATCGTGTTTAGATCCTTTTCTAGGTCCTTCAAAGCTTGCTGAAGCGACTTAACCAACCCCATTTCTTTATCGATATAATATTCAGTTTCCGCAACGCTTCGAAGGGCATCATGCGCTTTTTGGGCTTGTTTCTCGGCATTTGGCGATCGCCCCATACCAGCAGACATATTGCTTCCAGGCGTTGGTGCGGTATATTTCATATCCGGCGCGCTAGCCATTAGATCGCGTACTGCGGGTGCAACTTTTTTACTGGCATCTTTTAGTTTAACTAAGTTGCGGTCTATCACCTGAACCGCATTTGATTTCATATCTTTGACCGCATTTTTAACTTGTTTACGCAGCGCTTCTTCGGCACTCATTGGTTTCGGCTTTCTTAACGGTTTAATATTGGCACTATAAAACTCTTTTCCCGCGCTCAATGCAACATCAGCGGCGTTGCCTATAGTTGCACTCAAGCCAGGGGCAAACTGAGCAAAGTCCAAAGAACCCAAAACAATTTTTTTAGGTGCATTTCTCAGAGCTTTGCGCGCCCCCTTATTTTGTCCAAATACTTTGCTGTTATTCCCGTACCACAGCGCTCTCTTAAAACTTCCCTTAGATCGGTTGCTGGTCTCGGTCACAACATCACTCCAAATTTTATCTACATCGCTGCTATCCATCTATGCCTCCAAGTAATAAAATGGTTTTTACCAGTGAGTTATCATATAGGGATTAAATTGCCGATACAAATTCGACCAGTGTAATATCTCAATCCGCTATCTGTTTGACACTTCCCCCATCTTCTTAATGGCCCAACAAAGCCAAACTCACCAGATCGAAGGCCGCTGAGTTGGCATTTGACGACTCATGGTTTATTCTAGAGTTCGAAATATTTCATGGAATTAGCTTATGTCTCGCGCAACAATGTCGACAGGTAACATTACCTTTAACACCGAAGATCAACTCTCAAATTTAAACAACAGTTCAAATGAAAGTTGCCATATAGTTTTAATGGCTAACTTTAGTGGTAGGGAATCTAGCCACGTCACCCCAATAGCCAATCGAAAGCTCATTTCGGTGGATCGCGATAACTTTGATGATGTATTTAGCTCACTTAATGTTGAATGCCAACTCCCACTAAGTGCTGAAGCCTTGTCCTTCGAAACCCTAGACGACATGCACCCAGATTATCTCTATGAACATTTACCGTTGTTTGACCATTTAAAAAAATTAAAACGACAATTAAAATCAGCAAACAATTTTGCTAAAGCTGCTGCAGAAATTTACCAATGGCACACTTCACAAGAAGTTGGCGATAACGATTCCCAAGCTCAGCAGCAAAGTCAATCCGACTCAGATTCGGCAAAAAGGGAATTATCTTTAGATGACCTACTTTCGGAACAAAAACAATCACTTTCAGCGGATCAATTTAATATTGCAGGCTTGATAAAAAGTGTTGTCGCACCTTACGTGCAACCCAAGCCTGATCCACAGCAAAAAGAACTGCTCAAGACCGTGGATGATGCGACCAGTGAGCTAATGCGAAAACTAATGCACCATAAGAAATTTCAGAGCTTAGAGTCTTCTTGGCGAAGTTTATACCGGTTAACAAAACGAATAGAAACCAATCGTAAGCTTAAGCTCTTTATTGTCGATATAAGCCAACAAGAACTGATTAAAGACGCGTTACTCAGCGAGTCTCTATCCGACAGTCAAACCTATCAATTATTAGTATCTAAGCGAGAATCGATTGGCAGCATTCCGCCTAGTTTAATCCTGCACGACGCAGAGTATGGCAAGAACCCATTGGATATTAACTCACTCAATAATCTTAGCGAAATCGCTTCGGCCTGTGGAGCGGCTTTGGTAGTTGGAGGCTCCGAACAATTAGCCGGTTGCCAAGGCCTACAACAAGCTCCTGATACTCAGGACTGGAATTATCAACTATCCCCTGAAGTGACTGAAGCGTGGAATTTATTTCGAGGTTCGCCTCATGCTAACAACGTAGTGGTAGTTACTCCACGCTATTTAAGCAGAATGCCTTACGGCAAACGCAGTAATCCAATAGACAGCTTTAACTTTGAAGAATTGACGGAGCAACATCGACACCAATTTTATTTATGGAGTAATGGTGCTTGGTTAGTGACTCTCATCGCAGCACAATCCTACACCGAGTCAGGCTCACTATTCAGTGGAAAGGTTCAACAGATAGATGGACTGCCGTTGCATGTTTATCAAGAAGAAGGCGAGTCTATTGTGACTCCTTGCGCCGAAATCCACATGACGGATTCTACCTCTCATGCATTACGATCGGTTGGTTTGACCTCTATTCGTTCAATTCTTAATAAAGACAGTGTCATCATTCCAAATATTAAGCCGGTCACTATGACTAGTTAGATTGGCAGGGAATGAGCTATTTAATTAAAGCAGCCCCTCTTCCCAGCAATTATTCCTAATAAATCAAATGACAATTAGTCGAAAAACTAATCCGCGTTACATCTGAATTAAAAGGAAATACAAAATGAAGTAACCAAGCCGGAAAAATATAAAGCACTCCTTCTTCTGGAATGATTGGGCCAAATACGGTGGTATTGTGAGGGGCTGAAGTTCCATAATTCCATTGAATTTTACCGCCAACAGGATCTTGTCCTTTTTGGTTTTCAAATTTCCATTCGTTTTTCAATTCTTCGGGTACTTGGCAATAACCTACCATTGAAAAATCTCCCGAGTGCACATGTGGAGGATTCCACTCCCCTTTCTGCTGATGGTTAACCCAAATTTTCTCGAAAGACATCCCCTTGAGTTCAGATTTTGGTGTGAAGACGCCGGCTCTATGGCATTGCTCTAAGTAATTTTGAACATGCGCAGTGAGCTCGTTTCCACAGCCTTGAGATAACTCGATAAAGCGTTCTTTCTCTATATTACCTGCAAGACTCTCACTTGCACTCTCACTCGATTTAATCGAATCTTCGATTATTTCCAAGCGCAGTTTTTCGGAGAATTTACCTTTATAGATAGTAGGACCAAAAGGCCTAATAATTTGACCACTCATTGAGTTTTATTTCCTGTTTAATAAGTATTGGGATAGATTGAGAAGATTGGTGACTACCCATTTCGCACACCCATCGCACTTTGTAATGAGCTAGGACGACGCTTAGAATTAGCGCCTAGCTACTAAGACAGAACTCAATCTAGTCGCAAAATCGTTCTCAAGGTGGATAATACAGAAATAATGAATTGGCATCCATGAATTTAAATAGTGTGAGAAGCATAGCCTTAAAGTAAGACTAGACAGCGATTAGTTGATGCTACCTGCCAAATATTCTTACTATCTCCATAACGGATAGCTAACCCTGTGATGTAACTCGCTTTAAACATTCCTGCAACGGCAAATTTATTGTCAAAATAAAATAAAACATCTCTTCGCTTTACCTTTCAGGGCCCTTTGTATAGGCTAACGCGCGAAAAATCATAATAAAATTAGATTGAACCACTTTTATATACAACCTCCGGAGATCTTTATGACATTAGTTAAAACATGTCTTTCCATTGCATTGTCTGGCCTGCTGGTCAATAGCACCGCGCTTTTGGCAATGGATCCACCAGAAAAACCCGCCGACCAAACGGCGAAAATATCCAAGGATAAAAAAGACGAGAAGCCCAAGTGGGATGTCAATAACCCGCCCGGAGAAGAAAAAACCATCAAAATCAGTACTTCAGAATCAACTTGGAGTAATGTTGATGTCAGTCCCGATGGAAAAACCGTTGTATTTGACATGTTGGGTGATATCTACTCAATGCCGATCAAAGGTGGAGATGCTAAGCCATTAACTCAAGGGATGGCTTGGAATATGCAGCCACGGTTTAGCCCCGATGGAAAATCCATTGCGTTTATCAGCGACCGCGATGGTGGTGATAACTTATGGATAATGGATAACGACGGCACAAATGTTAAGCAAGTTAGCAAAGAAAAGACTGACTTAGTTCACACGCCAAATTGGTCTCCTGATGGTCAATACATTGCTACTAAAAGAGGATTTGTCAGCTCTCGAAGTATCGCGGCCGGTGAAATTTGGATGTATCACCGTAGCGGTGGCAAAGGTTACCAACTACGTAAACGGATTGGAGGTGATAACGCGCAAAAAAATATCGCTGAGCCAGCCTTCTCTCCAGATGGTCGATATGTTTATTATTCGATCGACTCAACACCCGGTACTCGATGGGAGTACAACAAAAACCCTACGAGCCAGATATTTACAATCATTAGACTTGACCGCGAAACCGGAAAGCAAACAACCATTGTTAGTGGTGCCGGTGGTGCAATTGCACCAACGCCTTCAAGTGATGGCAAATATCTAGCCTTTGTACGTCGAGTTGACACTAACACTTCTCTTTTTATCAAAGATCTCAAAACCGGGGTTGATCGAGAAGTGTTTAACGGGCTAGATAGAGACCTACAGGAAACCAATGGTTCACACGGTAACACGACTCAGTTTGATTGGACCCCCGATAATCAGTCTTTAGTCTTTTGGGCTAACGGTAAGATCCAACAAGTGAACATTGAGACCGGCAAAGTTGCGAACATTCCATTTAAAGTGGATGTTGAAAAGAAGATTACTCCGGCAGTTAGATTTGCAGTGGAAGTTGCGCCTGAAAAGTTTAACGTTAAAATGATTCGATGGGCCCAGCTCTCTCCTAAGGGCGATAAAATCGCCTATCAAGCGCTTGGAAAAATTTATGTGCGTGATGTTAAATCGGGTAAGCGGAAACGCCTAACCAAGCAAAGAGATCATTTCGAGTTTTATCCAACCTTCTCCCCTGACGGCAAAAAAATAGCTTATGTCAGCTGGGATGACCAAAAACTCGGTAGTGTTAAGGTCGTGTCTAGCCGCGGTGGTAAAGGAAAAACGATATCGGATGAGCCGGGACATTATGTAGAACCTGCTTTTTCTAATGACGGCGACAAAGTGGTTTTCCGTCGATTCACAGGCGGCTATTTAACTTCACCGGAGTATTCTTTAGAGCCTGGATTATATATCGCAAATGCGAATGGCAAAGGGATCGCAACTCGTGTCCATGATGCAGGGTTTAATCCTCACTTTAGTGCCGACAGCCAGCGAATTTTCTTCTCTAATTTCGGTGCTAAATCAGCAATGACTTTATCCAGTATTGACTTAAATGGAAAAGATGAAAGACAACATTTAAGTGGTACTGATATTACCGAGATCAAAGTTTCTCCTGACAACCAATGGGTGGCATTTACCCAACAATTTAATACCTATGTTTCGCCTTTTACCATGACGGGTAAATCAGAAAGTCTTTCCAAAAGCGGTAAAGCGATGCCAGTGAAACAGGTTTCTAAGCGCAGTGGTGAGTTTCTTCACTGGTCTGCAGATAGTCAACAAATCAACTGGGCACAGGGTTCAACTTTGTACAAGAGAGAACTGAAAGACGCTTTTGATTTTTTTGCTGGCAGTCCAGAAAAGCTACCTGAACCTGTCACTAAAGGTATTGATTTAAGCTTTGAGAAAACCGCTGACATGCCTAAAGGAATGATCGCATTAGTTGGTGGCGATATCATAACCATGAAAGACGCAAAAAACACCCAACAGGTGATCAAGAATGGGGTTGTACTAGTCGATGGAAACCGTATTAAAGCGGTTGGAAGTCAAACTGATATTTCGATACCTAAAGGCGCAAAGGTGATAGACGTTTCAGGCAAAACAATAACTCCTGGTTTAGTCGATGTGCATGCTCACGGTGGTCAAGGTAGCAATGAAATTACTCCGCAACAAAACTGGATGAGCTATTCATCGCTAGCATTTGGCGTAACCACGATTCACGATCCTTCCAATGATTCGACCGAAATTTTCGCCGCTAGCGAAATGCAAAGAGCTGGCATAACAGTTTCTCCAAGAATTTATTCTACCGGTACAATTTTGTATGGTGCTAAAGCACCGGGTTACACCTCCAAAATCGACAGCTTAGAAGACGCAAAGTTTCACCTGCAAAGATTAAAAGACTTAGGTGCAATTTCGGTTAAGAGTTATAACCAACCACGTCGAGATCAAAAACAACAGGTGATTGCTGCTGGGAAAGAGCTCGGTATTATGGTCGTTCCAGAAGGTGGTGCTAAGTTCTATCACAATATGACAATGATATTTGACGGCCATACTGGACTTGAACATGCGTTGCCAATCGCTCATGTTTATGACGATGTAAAACAACTTTGGTCGCAAACAGAAGTTGGTTATTCGCCAACTTTTGGGGTTGCTTATGGTGGCTTATCGGGGGAAACCTATTGGTATGACAGAACAAACGTCTGGGAAAATCAGCATTTAATGCGCTACACCCCAAAATACCTAGTCGAGCCAAGAGCGATTCGCAGAACAACCGCTCCAGACTCCCACTATAATCATTTTGATGTAGCAAAAACAGCCAAACAACTTAATGATAAAGGTGTGCCTGTAGTTATAGGCGCTCATGGCCAACGAGAAGGTTTAGCCGCGCATTGGGAAATTTGGATGATGAACCAAGGTGGCTTTACTCCTTGGGAAGCACTCAGAGGTGCAACCATTGACGGCGCCGCTTACTTAGGAATGGACAAAGACATTGGCTCTATTGAAACCGGCAAGCTGGCTGATTTAATGATCATTGATGGCGACGTTTTAACCGACATTCGTCAATCAGAAAAAGTAGTTTATACCATGATTAATGGACGCTTGTTTGATACTAAAACTATGAATGAAGTCGGGCGCAAGAATGGTCACCAACGCGAACCATTTTTCTTTGAACGATTGCAGGGATTATCACTTCCCGAAGCAACCGCTAAAGACTTAAAGCAAAAACAAGAGACTTTTCATTGGACTCATTAGGTTAATAGCAACATAGCTAAACAAACCTAACTTCAAAAGCTCGCTTAATCTTTAAGCGGGCTTTTTTATGCCTGAAAGAAAATTCAAGTTCAAAATACTATTCACCAAAGAGACGCTAAGAACGCAGAGAAGAGAAAGGCCAAGTTGTTAAAACAGGGTTTGGTAGGTCTGCCTTTAGGCTGACAACTTTCTTGAAGCATTGTGTCACCCTAAAGAGTGACCTGCAATATTTGAAAGCAGAGAAACCCCACTCCAAGTATTTATCAAAAGCTGGCTGAGCCCTGTCGAAGCCACTCATCCGACAAAACCGACTTGACATTAATAGTACGACCGTACTATTATATTCTGCATTATGCTAGATAACATCCAACAATCCGCCGACACAGGCGTCTCAAAAGCCGAGCAAACGCGACAACATATCCTGTCGCAGGCATTGTTTTTGGCGACTAGTAAAAGCTTAAACGATGTCACTATTGGCGCACTTGCCAAAAAATGCAACTTATCTAAAAGCGGTTTATACGCTCACTTTGGCTCTAAAGAGAACCTGCAAGTTGCAATTGTCGATTACGCTAGTGAAGTTTTCAGGGTAAGAGTGGTTAAAGATGTCAGTAAAGCGTTAGCACCAATCGATAGAATCACCGCACTCGTCTACCGCTGGCTAAACTGGTATGAAGGCCACGCTAAACAGTGTCTGTTTCTTAGTGCGACAATTGAGTTTAATGAACAACCTGGACCAGTTAAGGACGCACTGCATCGACAAATTGAGCGTTGGGTAGGTTATTTAGAAAACATCGCTGAACAAGCCATCGCAGATAAAAGCTTTAGGACGGATTCCAATAGCCAACAATTTGTTTTCGAAGTTTACTCATTATTTTTAGGAAGCCAAAAATACTTATGGCTAAACAAAGAATCTTCCGATCGGGAATTGTTTACCGAAGGCTACAATAAATTAATTAGACGATATTCAATTTAAAATTTTTTGCAATAAAATAGTACGATCGTACTATTAAATTCTAAAAGCCATTCGGGTTGAGCTATTAACAAAGAGTTATGGAGAGAAACAAATTATGAGTAGTAAGATCTATTTTAAACAAAACGGTAAACGCAATTTCACTTGGTGGATGGCTCGAATCTTATCTACAAGCCTTTTAAGTTTACCGACTAAAACTCAGCTTAAAATTTCTAAGAAACTACTTTTAAAACCCGTTCGACGAAAAATCGCAGCGTTACCTGAAGCAATGACTTCTGAGCGGATTAATACTGAGGATGGCATTTTAGCTGTCTACCGGTTGGGCGAGGGGCCAAAGGTATTACTGAGTCATGGTTGGTCTGGTTCCGCGAGTCAACTCTTTCCACTGATGCAACGTATTGCAACCGCAGGCTTTCAAGCGGTCGCTTTTGATCAAATAGGCCACGGCGAAAGCAGCGGTCAACAAGCTAATTTATTTTTATTTATTCGTGCTAAACAAGCAATGATAGAAAAATTGGAAGCAGAAGGTGAAGTCAAAGCGGTAATATCACACTCTATGGGTGGAGTAGCAGCGCTCACAGCGTTAAAAAAACCATACCCTCTTTTATTAATTGCACCTGTTTTTAAACTACAACAATCCATGTTTGAAAAAGTCGCAGAGAGTGGAATAAAAACACGCTTATTAGAAAATATACTTTTTGATTTGGAGCGGCAATACGACATGGAGTTTTTTAACAATAATCCTGAGAAAAATGCTGCGGATTACTCTGGAAAAATTCATATTGTTCACGATCGCAACGATCCTTTTACCCCATTATCAGACAGCCAAATTGTATCTGATAAAAACCAACATGTGACTTTGAAAGCGACCAACAACCTAGGCCATGGTCGAATTATTGGATCGGAGGATACTTGGAAAGCTTTTCGGCAACTAACCGGCTGAACTCACACCTAATTGAGCACACTCGACTGTTCTTGACTTAGATTTCAGCCACGACCGAGCTTACTAGTTTCTTTGGAATGGATTTATTTTGCTACTGGCAAATCAAATGCGATTAAAACGCAATCAGTGTCACTTATATTTTTGTAGCTATGAACTGTAGTCGCATCTTCAATGAGAGTGTCACCGCTAACCAATGTTCGCGACTTTTCGCCTCTAAACTCAATAATAGTTCCTGATTCGACATAAACCATTCCAGGTCGATTGATATGACTATGTTTATTAATCACGGCACCCGCAGGAACGACAATTTTTCTTGCGCGAAAATCATAACCTTTCATTGCCTGAACTTGTTTCTCTAAAGAAAAACGTTCTAGTTGTGTCGACTTAATTCTTGGATCAACCGGAGGGTTCTGTCGCGCCTCAACTCGCTCAAATGAAACTAATAATAGAATTCCTAAGAACGCGCTAAATGCTATTTTTATAATGACCTTCAACATAGTTTATACCTAGATTTTCGTTATTTATTAAATTTACGTTCGCCGAAGCTTACCTATTAAAGCCGATTCAAGCCATTCAATGCCGCCACTCGGTAAGCTTCGGCCATGGTCGGGTAATTGAACGTGTGAGTCGCAAAATACTCAATCGTATTTCCACCGTTTTTCTGCGCCATAATCGCTTGACCGATATGTAGAATCTCAGCCGCTTGGTCACCAAAACAATGAATTCCTAATAGCTCTAATGTCTCACGATGGAATAGCAGTTTCAATACCCCTGTATCTTCACCGGTAATTTGCGCTCTAGCAGTATCCTTAAAATAAGCTTTTCCGACTTCATAAGGAACTTTGGCCTCAGTCAATTCTTTTTCGTTTTTTCCAACACTGCTAATTTCCGGAATGGTGTAGATACCGGTTGGAATATCTTCAATCAAAAGAGGATGTTCTCTATCAACAATTCGAGAAGACGCACAACGACCTTGATCATATGAGGCGCTGGCAAGCGCTGGTGCGCCGATGACATCGCCTACGGCATATATGCCTTGTATTTCAGTGCGGTAATACTTATCAACCTTTAATTGACCTCTCGAGTTAGCCGCTAATCCAATCGCTTCAAGGTTCAGTGACTCAGTATTCCCCGCTCTACCATTTGCCCACAAAAACAGATCCGACTTTAACACCTT
The DNA here is from genome assembly GCA_965230505.1 of Kangiellaceae bacterium. Taxonomy (GTDB): domain Bacteria; phylum Pseudomonadota; class Gammaproteobacteria; order Enterobacterales; family Kangiellaceae. The sequence goes on from OZ246006.1 coordinate 921,729, forward strand.
GCCCGAATCCAATTTAATCGTCACTTGATCATCAGCGGTCTCTAAACTTTCGAAAGTTTCATTATGTCGAATAAGCACGCCCAAACTGCGTAAGTGGTAGCTAAGCGCATCACAAATTTCATCATCAAGATAACTAAGCAACTTTTCACCCGGATTAATTAAATCGACTTTACATCCTAAGCCATTAAATATTGAAGCGTACTCACTACCGATAACCCCTGCACCGTATATCACGACCCGTTTAGGTGTTTCTTTCAGTGTCAAAACCTTGTCTGAATCAAACACGCGGGGATGTTCAAAATCAACATTTGCTGGCCTATACGGTCTTGAGCCGGTCGCAATAATAAACCGCTCCGCTTTAAGAATCTGAGCTTTCTCTTCATCGTTTTTTAATGATATTGTGTGCTTGTCGATAAAAGATGCTTCACCAAATATAAAGCTGACATCGTTTTTAGTATAAAAACGACTTCGCATGGCTACTTGTTTTTTGATGACATCTTCGACAGTTTGCATGACTTGTTGGAAAGTTAAAAGCTTTGGGTCGCTGATAGCTCGGAACATCGGGTTTCTATTGAACTTCATCAAAGAGTGAACCGAATGCCGGAGTGTCTTAGACGGAATCGTTCCCTGATGGGTGCAGTTTCCACCGACAATTCTTCGGGCATCCACTACTGCTACTTTTAATCCATGTTTGCTAGCATTAACCGCGGCACTTTCACCCGCCGGCCCAGAACCTATAATGATTAGATCGAATGTATTATCGTTCATAATTTCGCCAATAAGAGTTTACAGCAAGAAGATATTCGCTCAAACGAGCTTTTTTTACCATAGCGTTTTCCAACGGCCGGTATTATCGTTAAAAGCTTTGTTCGAATCTAGTCATAGATCAAACTATTTAGCGCTAACCCTACAACTAATTAATATAGCGACTGGAAAAACTAAAAAGCAGCCTTAGCTCTCTCCTCTCCGCTCTCTGCTTGTAACAAATTTTTAAAAATACTCCAATTCCGTGGTTTTCCCTTTAAATACGCGATAAGAGAAAAATGTATAGATAAGAATAATCGGCAGTACGATCGCCACCCCATAAAACACAAAGGCTAACGACTTAGCGGAACTTGCCGCATCCACAGCCAATAACTTATTTGGAATAACATAAGGATAATAGCTATAAGCTAACCCCACTAGACACATAAAAAACACACCCGCCACCGCTGCAAAGGGAATCCAGCAACCTTGATCATTTGTCCATGGCACACGTTTCAGATAAAAGTCAGCAGCCAACATCAGTAAAAAAGTGACCAGAGGAATCGGTAATAATAAGATTGCCGCCGGCAGACTAAACCAGCGCTCGGCAACTTGTGAATTGATCAGCGGATTGGCAATACAAATGGCCAGCACTCCCATTCCGGTAATCCAGCCAGCGATTCTCGCTTTACGCGCAGCATATTGCTGTAACTCCCCTTCGGTTTTCAGGACTATCCACGCGCCACCAATATAGGCATACGCCGCGGTAATACACACAGCGCTCAAACAAGAGAACAGAAAAGTATCCACACCAGATTCAAAGCCGGTGACATAAGATCCCATCATAAAACCTTGTGAGGCAGTGGCTAAAATTGAGCCTGCTCGAAAAGTCTGATCCCAAAGATTTTGATACTTAGTCACCGCCTTGGCGCGAAAATCAAACGCCACTCCTCGAATGATTAATCCCATAATTAAAAACAGTACAGGGATATATAATTCTCTCAGGAAAATACTATGAGCGGTTGGAAACGCGATCAGCAGAATACCAACGGCTAACACTAGCCAAGTTTCATTGGCATCCCAAAACGGTCCAATAGAAGCAATCATTTGGTTGCGGTGAACTCGACTGGTTCGATGCAACAAAATACCTACCCCTAAATCAAACCCATCTAAAATGGCATAAATTAAAACTGACAAAGCCATTAACAATAGAAAAATATAAGGCAACGCTTGTTCAAAAGTCATGCGCCTTCTCCAATCGGTTGAGTGGTATTAGATGATGCTGATTTGTCTGCCTGATTATAGCTAGTCAGGGATTTTCCGCTGCGTAAATCACTGGAATCGAACTCAGGCACTTTGGCAGACTTTCTTGCCATGTAAAAAATGGTATGTAAAAAGGCAGCCATGATTAACGCGTATGTGGTCAAATAAATCACCAGTGAAAGCATCACATTGGAAGGCGGTAAATTAGTCACCGCTTCTGAGGTTCTTAACACCCCATTGACCAAGAAAGGTTGCCGCCCTATTTCAGTCACATACCAACCTGCCAAGGTTGCCACCCAGCCAGAAAAGCTCATAGCAATTAATGTCAGTAAGGATTTCCGTTGCAGTGTTTTATTGCGAATTAAATACCAACTGACCAACCAGCTTACTGCAAACATTAATAATCCCACCGCAATCATTATTCTAAAACTAAAGAATACGGCTTTTACCGGCGGGTGTTGATCTTTAAAATCATTCAGCCCCTGAACTTCTCCCTCTAAATCATGAGTCAAAATTAGACTGGCGAGCTTGGGAATAGCAATTTCAAAATGATTGGTTCGCTGTTCTTCATCAGGAAGTGCAAATAGCAACAAAGATGCGCCTTTTTGAGTTTCCCAAATTCCTTCCATTGCAGCAATTTTTTGTGGTTGATGTTTCAGTGTATTTAAACCATGCAAGTCGCCGATGAAAATTTGTAATGGTATTAAAACCGCTGCGGTATAAATGCCCGTCTTTAAAGCTATTTTAGGGGCTAACTTATTATCGCCCTTGAAAATACGGTAGGCCGAAATTCCGGCAATTAAAAACGATGCAGTAAGGCCAGATGCTAATAACGTATGCGCTAAACGATACGGAAACGAGGGGTTAAAAATAATTTGCATCCAATCTTCTGGATGTGCGATTCCGTCAATCATAATATGACCTTGCGGCGTATGCATCCAAGAGTTTAATGCCAAAATCCAAAAGGCTGACATGCTAGTGCCGATCGCAACTAAAAAAGTACATAAGGTATGCAGCCAACCGGGTAGCCTTTTCATACCGAATAGCATTGCGCCTAAGAAAGTGGCTTCCATAAAAAACGCGGTGAGTACTTCATAACCTAAGAGTGGTCCTGCCACATTACCGACTCGTTCCATAAAGCCCGGCCAATTGGTGCCAAATTGAAACGACATCGTTATGCCGCTAACCACACCGATAGCAAAGGTTAGAGCAAATATTTTCACCCAAAATCGGTAACATCTTAGCCACACCGGATGATCCGATAGTTGGTGGCGTACTTTAAAGTAAAATAAAAACCACGCCAGCGCGATGGAGATACTAGGAAAAAGAATATGAAAACTGATATTGGCAGCGAATTGAATTCGCGATAAGAGTAAAGTTTCGAGCATTGTTGACTCCGTTTATAAAAAACGTGTTAGTTAACCAATAGTCCGTATTAATTTGAGTCTGATCCTGCAGAAGAAAATCGATGTTTAAGGTCTAAAATTTTGCCGACACCCGAGCCTAACTTGAGTAAGGTTTGTAGGCTTTCGGGACTCATTCGTTGGATATCGCTAAACCAAGTATTAAAGAGCTCCAACAAGTCATGCATCTCTTTAATTTTTTCACGAGTGAATGGGCTTTCTGAACTGGATTCGTTCATCAAGTCGCTTCGAAGTAACGACAAAGTCGGTTCAACTTCTCGCTTACGGCGTTCGGAGAGTACTTGGATGGCCAAGTCCCACAAACTACCAATCGGCTTAAAGTAGTCTTTGCGATCGCCTTGATTTTTATGCACTCTAATCAACTGCCAAGACTGTAATTCTTTGAGACCCATACTGACATTACCACGCGAGATCCCAAGTATTTCTGCAATTTGATCGGCATTTAGCGGCTCTTCGGTAAAAACGATTACCGCCAACATTTGCCCAACGGTGCGATTAAAGCCCCAACGGCTGCCCATTTCACCAAAATGCACCACAAAAGTTTCTAACTCAGCTGGAAGTGTCATAGAGATTCACCAATTTTCAGAAATTTCTGAAAATTGTATACCTAAAGGCTAAATTTGCAACTAAATTGGCTTTGCCTTGGATAGCGTGGCGCTATTATTGGGCAGTTTTTAATTATCAAAAGCGCTAGAATCAACAACTTTGAAATCAAATTAACTAAGCGATGGAAGCTAGAAAATAGCAATAAAAACAATGGTTAATGATTGAAACCGATGAAACAATCAGGCCAATCAGAGTCTTATAGATTGGGGCTATTAATGATATTTTGGCTTGTGCGTAGGTCACTCTTTAGGGTGACACGATGCTTCAAGCAAATTGTCAGCCTAAAGGCAGACCTACCATACCTTGGTTTAGCAACAAACCTTTCACTTTCTTTCCGCTGTTTTCTCGGTACCCACAGTGCATCCCTAAAGGAACTACTTTTGGATGCGGGGCAAGCTTAGGTGAAAATGATTTGATCTTTACTTTTTGGTGATTTCGAACACTTTATCAGTTGGTAGTCTGACTAATTCAACATCAATAATGGTCGTTCTGAAGCTCTGAATCACACCCATGACTTGCTGAGCCGACATTTGGATATTCACTGGTACAAATTCAATCTCATCAGAATCAGGTTCGTGGCCGGTAATTTCGATATCGACAGGAACGACATTGTTAAGAATTTCTTCAAACTGTTTGGTCTTAGAGTTGAATTCCTGAGTCCGTAAATAAAAAGTAATAATCCCTTTACAGGTCTTGTTACCATGGTGATCTTCAATCCGTTTTTCTAATCTGATTTGCCCCTTTTTAGTCTTGCCCGATTGAAACATGACATCGAAGTGCTCGACCCCATTACCAAACTGATCCTTAATCCGAAAGATAAGTTGAGCATGCCCTTCATATTGCTCTTGTGGATCCCACTCCGTTAGTCGCTTCTTTAGTTTTGCGGCACGCTCAAAAGTTTTGGCATGCACGGTCTCAAATCTCTCAACTGTTTTTTGATAGGCCTTGTCAGTTGAGGCGGTAGACAATGCGGATTTGACTAACGGCATCACACTAGCACGATTTTTACTACCACTAACAATTCCAATCTTGTCACCAAAATGAGCAGTCTCATAAGCGACTGCGAAAGGGATCGCTTGCCTTCTATTAGCTAAATGGGTGGTATCAAAATCATAGTGAAATTCGGAAATTTTCTTATTTTGCAGCCGCTTATTTATTAACGTTCTTAACTTGCTAACTTTCATGGAAAGTACTTTGGCTTTAGGTGTTACTCTGATGTAGTTGAAATTAAGATTACCCGCACTGGTCCTCACGGTATTATCTGAGGAGTCCTCTTTAACATAACGAATTGGCACCAGTCGTAACATCGACAAAGTTTGCGACCCAATAATACAAAACTCTTGAACTTGATAATCATTTCGCATGTCATTATTGGGCTTTAAAAAGTGAGTATGCAAATCGATTGTTTTATCGCAACCAAATTCCAGCTCGTTAAGAATTCTATTACCGACTCCCGTCCCTTGGAGTAATTGATTTTTCCAACGAGACAGTTGCCCTTGACCAATATGCGCAAGTCCACTACCAAAATTAGCACCCGCTAAATGAATAAGGTTTTGAATAGGCGACGGTTTGGAGGAGTGCTTTTTGATCCAATTTCTAACAACCAACGCGCCGGTACTATGAATAATCACATGAAAGCCAGATTCTAGTAATTCAGGATGTTCGCTTTTCAAAGCACGATCCATGGCATAACTAACGTCATCTAACATCACGCCATCACTAAGCGAAATCCAACGACTAAGGTTAAGGGATTTTATTTGCTGATTGCCAAACTTCTTTTTCAATTCCTTTGGAAGGGAACCGTAAATTTTCTCGACTTTTTCGTCTTTTCCTTCTGTGCTATATCCGTGAATTAATAGAATGGGAAGCATCGCGATCTCCTTTCAGTGCGTTTGTTATTTTTTTATTTTGGTTTATTGTCTACCGATTTTTGGGCATTTTCCATTAAATATCTCAAATTAAATTTTGTATTGTTTCACAGAAACTTTTTAGCTTTCTTTAAACTAATCACCCTGCACTCTTTTCACTATGTTTTAGGCAGCTATTCTGCAGTTTTTCAGACTTGGCGTACTAGTCAAAAACTTCTTGATAAGCAAACAAGCCTGTACTACCCCCTGTATGCAAAAACATCACTCGGCTGCCCTGTTCAATCTCGCCTTTACGACATAAATCAAACAATCCCGCCATCGCTTTACCCGTATAAACAGGGTCAAGCAAAAGCCCCTCAAGTTCAGCACAAGTTCTTACCGCCTCAAGCATTTTATCGGTCACTTGACCATAGCCTTCCCCGAAATAATTACCATTGGTAGCGACTCTTTGGCGTAGTGACGACTCACTTATTTGCTTTTCACTTAGATTCAAATTAACAACGACTTGTTTTAATAATTGATGAACCAGAGGATCTTGCTCAGCTGACTGACGACTCACATTAATTCCAAGAACGCTAGTTTGAACATTGTTGGCAATTAGCCCTGCTAACAAACCCGCCTGAGTACCCGCGCTGCCAGTTGCCAAAATAATTTGATCAAAATATTCGCTTGCATTTTTATGGCTCTCATAGCTCTTAGGTACAATCGTCTGTATAGCATCGCAATTTAGTTGCTTAATGATCTCTTCGGCACATTTTACATAACCAAGACCGCCAATCGAGTTTGAGCCACCGATAGGGATTAAATAGGGTTTTCTTCCCGCGGCAGAAAGTTGCCGCAACAAATCCTCTGCATATTGATCAACGTCTTGTTGTTCTGACAAAGTATGAATATTTACCCCGAACAAATGGTCTAGTAATACATTACCGTTATTGGAGTAGTTTGACTTCGGTGTACCAGCCACCGCTTGCAGAACCAACTCACAGTTAAAACCAAATTTTGCTGCGGCAGCTGCAGTCTGACGTGCATGGTTGGACTGAATGCCGCCAAGTGTTACTAAGGTATCAGCCCCTTTCGATTGAGCATCGGCTAATAGAAATTCCAACTTTCGGGTCTTATTGCCACCTCCAGCTAACCCAGTACAATCATCTCGCTTTATCCAAAGCTCAACTCCTAACATCTTGGAAAGTCGCGGAGCGTACTCTAAAGGTGTTGGACAATGCGCGAGTGTCACTCTTGGAATATGCTTAATCACTGACATTTTATCGTTTCCTATCAAAAGCGCCTTGCTGGATTTGGCGCTCTTCGATTTTAGTAAGATATTTGGGTTAACTTTTTTGACTCGCTAAGAATATATTCGATTTCAGGATCGCCAGCACCTATCGAAATTCGAAACCAAATAAATGGAAACAGCGGATTAGGAAACCAATACATCCACGCGAAAAAACGCTTCTCTGTTGTTTGGTTTATGATTAAATTGTAGGCGACAATAGTAGTTGCCCTCAATCTGAGTAATTCCCCAACCTAACGATCCTTCGGCTAACACCCATTGACTGACATGGTGAACTATTTTAATCATTCGCCGACCATTGATAGTCACCACCTAAAGGTTAAGCCACAAAGTAAAATAACCTGATAATAGTTAACTTGCAACTGGCTAAAAAAATGACTGTTTAATAATATTTAGAACACTCTCTAATATTTGTACCATTCTGTTACAAAATTAGTATGTATGACAAGATGAAACTGTCTATACTTCACGCCAGTAATCACTCGACTGGTTTTCTAGTTGAATTTGTCAAAACCTTCATTTTTGTCATAAGAAACCATTTAATGCCCTATTTTAACAACAAAGACTCGTTACAAGATGCCTCTCTAAACGCCATAAAGTTACAAAAGCTGGTCTTACCTCTGATATCGCAAACGGTCTGTATTTCAATATTGGTATTTACCCTGCCTCTGTCCATTCAAGCGAAACAAAGCGAATCCGGTTCAGTACTTTCAAGTAGTGTTGCCAATTCAGTCTATCAAGCCAACTTTTTCAACCAATATAGCCCACAAAATGCCTTAGAAATGGTGCAGCGATTACCTGGTTTTAAATACGATCAAGGGGAAGATAATCGTGGCTTTGGAGGAAACGCTGGAAATGTGCTCGTCGATGGTTTGAGGCCCACATCAAAATCTGGTGGGCTTTCAGGGGCGCTGATCCGAATTCCAGCGGCAATGGTTGAACGCATCGAGATTCTTAGAGGTGGAGTGGCAGCTGGAGAAGCGTCTGGGCAATCGGTTGTCGCCAATGTGATTAAGAAATCAAGTGGGACTAGCGGGACATGGGCAGCCAAACTAAGAAGAGCCCCCGATGGCAATACTCAACCAAATATCGAAGCAGCTATATCGACTAACCTTGGCGAGTGGGATACCGCATTTGATTTAGATACGGGGGGTGGTCCTGGCTATCGAGAAGCAACCATTGTTGATAGAGATGCGAATCAACAATTAATCTCTAGCGCTAACGAAGAGTTTGAAAATACCGGTCGTTGGTTTTTTAGTAATGGCCAAGGCTCTAAAGAATTTCAATCGGGGACACTAACTATCAACGGTCGAATTGGAGCTGATCGAAGAGACACAAAGATTAGCCGTGAAATCTTCGATTTAAGACTGCCAGACCAATCTGCAACCGATGAACAACTAGACATCGACGAAAACAGAAAATCTAAAATGGCGGAATTAGGAATAGATTGGTTAGACAAAGGCGACCTTTGGAAACTGCATTTAATCGGATTAGGTCTAGTAAGGGATAGCCATTATGATAACGAAATACTCTTTCAAGATTATTCTGAGTCAGAAGAGTTCTTAAGCAATTTTGACCAAGATGCACTTAAGACCGAAGTGATCGCTCGAGCAACATTCAGTTATAACGGAGAAGAAAAATTTAAACCCGAGTATGGCTTTGAAATTGCTCAAAACAAATTGAACAATGAATCCTTTTACCAAGAAAATGGATTAACGGTTTCATTAAATGGCGCCGATGTTGAAGTTCAAGAACTAAGGAGCGAAATTTTTGCGACTTTCGTTTACCCTAGTTCGGATTCGCTAACCATTGAAGGCGGGCTGACTGGTGAATTTTCAGAAATAAAAGTGAGTGGTGAAGCGGCTAATCGGCAATCGTTTAAATTCCTAAAACCCAGACTCGCGGCAACATACCGCTTGAACGAATCCTCACAACTTGCAGTCTCCGGAGAGCGCTCTGTTGGGCAATTAGACTTCAATGATTTTGCTGCAAGTAATCAGGCTCAGGATGGAAATATAGTCTCTGGAAATCCCGATCTAGCCCCCGACAAAGAAGATGAACTTTCGGTGACCTATGACTTAAGCTTTAGTGAAAAAGGTAGTTTAACGGTTAAACTATTTCATGAATGGCAGCAGGATATTCTAGAACAAATTCCTCTTCCATCCGGTGGTTTTGGTAAGGGCAATGCCGGTGACGCACGATTCTGGGGAGTCGTAACCGACATCAACCTTCCCCTTGACGGTTTCATAGAAAATGGTTTGTTGGAAGTATTCCATCGCTACCGAGATTCAGAATTTGAGGATCCTATTACTGAACAGACTCGAACCATCAGCGGATACTCCCCTCGGTTCCTGGGAATGAAACTACGACAAGATTTAGTCGATGATCAATGGGCTTGGGGATTACACTATGAAAGCACGTTTACTGATGACTTTTATAGAGCGGAAGAAAAAATTACTTTTGAAGGTAACGATCGATTCCATGCCTTTATTGAAACAACTCGTTTTCTGGGTCTAAAAATGCAATTAGAAATTCGCCAGATGAATACTGGAGAATTTACTCGTTCTCGAAACTTATATGATGGAAATAGGGCCGCAACCTTTTTAGGAACACAAGTAGCCAGTCGGACTCGCGAGCCGGAATATAAATTTTCAATTTGGGGGACATTTTAACGATAGGTTTAGGTTTGCTAGTTATTGTAGGCTGGGTTGACAAGCCCAACAGCAGTGGTGAAGTAATATTCGGCTAATTAGATTTAAGTCAAACTCAACCAACCAATGCAATCATTTTAACATTGAAAATTAAATTAAGGCTTTAACTTGTCGTCGCCTACATTAAGCAAAACAAATATGTTAAAGTCCCTCCCCCTCGATTAAGATCAATAACAAAGTCCAATTCCGGAAATCATCAATGTTAAACTCTACCAGTCTGTCCAGTAGTCCTCTAAGAAAAATATTAATCGTCGAAGCAATAATTGGCGCTTTACCACAGGCATGGATACTCTTTTTAATCTACAAGAGCTTCCATTTTCAGCTGATTCCTGAAATCATGACTCTTGCTCTAATTACATTTAGTTTAATCGGATTGATTGGCTTTATGCTGCTTGCCTTTTCAGTGTCAAACCGTTCGACTCTAAATCAACCTTTTCTAACTTTTCTAATGGTCACAATGGGCTGTACCTTATCAATATGGTGGTTAATTGGTTCTGTTACTCAATTCAGTCTTTGGAGCTTGTTTGGGGTTTTACAGGTTTTAGTGACTGGACATTTTGCTTTTCTCTATCTAAAAACTAACAATCTACAAATACAGCCTCCCCGACAAGACGAAACGAAACCAAAACCAGACAACGAAACATCAAATATAGACGAGACTAAATATCGAACAATTGAAAGGATCAAAGCTTGGAATTTACCCATTTTGACTATAGGAATAATAGCTATCGCAGCAAAGCTATTTGAAATATACGGATATTTTTCATTTCGAACTAATCAAAACTTTTTTCTGCAATCATTACACACCATAAACGGCATTATTCTATTTGGTTACTTTATTGCAATTGTTGCCGTTACAGGTAAAGCTTCTAAACTAAGAATAGCATTGGCAGTGTTAATATTTGTTGTGATTTTATTTCTAATGTTATTTTTAGAGGCCATAAAAGCGCATTAAAACAGTCGTACTTTCAGCTCCTAGCTCCTATCATTCCGGTTCCTGCCACCAACTATCCTGGCGAGGAATCGGCGAAGTCAGGGTCTTAAGAAATGCAATTAAATCTAATTTTTCTTGTGGTTTTAGCCTTAATGCCAAAATATCAAAATGAGGACGATTAGGATGTTGCTTTCGATTATAGTAAGGCGGTTTAGGAATGTCGTAATGTTCAATCACCTGTTCTAGATTGTCAAATTGACCCGTTTGCATATATGGTGCTGTTTCGCTGACGTTTCTTAAACTAGGCGTTTTAAAGGCGCCGACTAACTCTGGTCCTTGTTTTTTTAGGAACCTCATTTCAATACACTCTTCCGGCTTTGCATCGCTATATTTTGACAAACAGGTAAACTCATCCGCTACTAATGATTTAATTCCAGTGTAGCGTCCTAAATCGACATTATTTTTATCTGATTCCGGCGCGCCAATATTATGAAATTCGAAATTAGTGAATAACGGTCCGTTGTGGCAACTTACACAATTAGCTTTGCCTAAAAATAATTTCATTCCGTTCAGTTCAGATTGATTCAACTGGTTAGCAGTGGTTAAGTTGCCCGCGACTAAAGCATCAACGAATCGGTCGAACGGTGCTAGTGGCGTTTTTAATTGTCTTTGATAGGCCATTAATGACTTACCTACATTGGCAAAAGCTTGATTAATTTCATCTTGAATTAAATGATCAATTTGCTGCCATTGCTGCTGCTGAAACTTATCTCCTAGTGGAGTAGCATCATCGGGTAGCTCGTCTAAAGTACTTTGATTGGGGAGTTTGCCGAATATTGATTGATATTGCTGAGCATAGTTTTTAGCGATGGACTTAACCACTTTAACTCGAGTAAATCCATGTTCAGCAGGGTCTTCTAGCGGTCCCAAGGCTTGTGACCACACACTGTCTTTGCGACCATCCCAATACATCCAGTGACTCCAAGACGCTGATAAAACACTTGGGGCATTTCTTTTGACTGTACCTATTGCTACTGATGTTTTTAAACCGTCGGTGAAATACTTGTTGGGTTGATGACAATGACTGCATGCCACTGAACCATTCGCACTAAGTCGCTTATCGAAAAAAAGTTGATGTCCTAGTTTAGCCGCATTGAGATCGGCTGCCACGGAATTACTAATTGATTCAGGAGGCTCAGCTAGACTAGAAAGAGAAAACTGTTTAAGAAATAATATGTCTGCCTCAGTAAACTCATGCTCGACCTTTTTCTCACCACAACTTGCGACGAGTAATACTAAAATAATAATGGAGGTAACGCGCGATATCGACATATTAAATTCTATGGTTATAAAATTAGATTAAATGTAAAACTGCTTTTTTGTTGTTTGAGCTCATTCGCTTGTGTGCTTTCAGAGAGGATCGAGTTTTCTTGCTCTGAGTCATCAAACTCAAATTGCATGACCCACCAGCCTTGCATTTGAAACTTTACACCCTCGACAAGATATACACCTTTATCGAGTTCTGTAGTCACTTGCGGTTGCGTTGGTAACCCATGAACATGTCCCGGCATATGACCTAACACTTGAATATTTTTTCCAGAGACTGGCACACCATCTAAATCAGAAATCAACAAACGCCACTGATGCATTTGGTTAAGTGGTACTTGGGAAACATTGGTTTGTTCGAGATTTTTTGAATTATGAACTTCTATATGAGCTAAATAATTTTGATCGTTAGATAGTTGAAAGGCTGAAATGTCGAGATCGGCTGGTGCGCTTTGCCCGACTAACGAAGCGATACGTAGTGACATTTTTTGTTTACTTTTATTAACGTCCGCGTCTTCTGTCGATTGATTAGAGTCATTATTCTTGGAGTTGTTTAACCCCATTTTATTTAACCCCATTTTATTTAACATCGTCGGATGAACGCTACGCACCACCGCATTATGCGATATATAATCGAGAGTTTCTTTATCCATAGTAAGCGGTTGAGTATTGCTTATCCAATCAGACCACTTCATGGACAAAGCTTGGCTAAACAATGTCATCGCCGCTTTTTTATTTTGTATGGCTATAATTCTTTGTTTTGCACCAGCATCTTGTTGTTTTTGCAATTCGACTGCTAATTCAGAGGCTTGTTGTTCAAAGATATTTTTTTGTGAGGTATCTTTTTCTCGACGAGTTTGAACACGTTTTTTACTGATTAACTGCCGGGTTTTATTTGCCATAAGCAAAGATTGCTTCGCTTGTTCTTCCGATTGATTGGACTGTACTAGTAGTATTTTCGCTTGATTAAACATTTCCATCTGCTGAGAAGAAGACTGCGTCTCAGCAAATAGAGCCGAAGGTGAAAATGCAACCAACAAAGAAAATAATCTAATCCAAGTGCCTATTGGCCTGTTTTTAGTCTTGTAAGCTTTGACTGATAAAGTGAATGAACGCATACTTTTTATTATTCTAAAATCCATTGATTGTTGTCTCTGCATTTTGATTATGAGCTTGTCACTTTTCTATTTGATAGTCCGAGTTAGACAATATTCGTTGATAACTTTAACGGTATGCAATGAAAAAAAGTAAGCATGAAGCTTACTTTTTTTGCGTTGGTTTAACCAGATTAGCAAATCTAACAACTTAGGCCAACCCTGTTAAACCAACTTAACTAACCAATACATCGTTAGCCACTTAATGTCTATGAACATCAAGTGAATCTAAAAATACTGGTTAAATTAAAATGTAATACTCCAGCTATCAATCGTTCCTATATCGACTCGTGCTCGATCACGAACGCGCAGCTCCCAAGTACCTAAAGAATCTTTACTACCAACATTAACACTGTAAGTTTCGTTAATATTGTTAGCAGAGCCTCCAGTTCGGTTATGCAGGTTATAGACCGTCGAATCAGGATGGATCAAGTCTACTATTAAATCACCTTTATAGGTATGGGTGATATTCACAGTCACACTAACCGTACCTGACTCGCCAGTTCTAGACACCGCTATTGGGCTAGTCACTCCCGTTGAGTTGTTATCTGGAATATTAAAACTAGTGTTATTCTCAAAGGTTTCAGTGGGAGGAGGTGGTGGTGGAGGCGTCCCTTCATCGACTATATCGACAGTATAATCTTCAACTTCACCATAATTAAAGGTATCACATGCATCCGGAGCAGCATTATATCGCATCACCACTCGCATACGGGTTTCGCCTAATGCGGCATCTGTCGGAATGATCAAAGTTCCACTGACTGAAGAAGATGAAGCACTACCCGAATCGTAAACAAGTTCGTTGGCGTCGAAAACGCTATCGGCATCCAAATCGATCCAGATCCTCCACCACTCATTGTAATTTGTTCCAGAGAACGCAGGTGTTAAGGTGACGTTATTATCGCCACGATTGGCGGTAACGGTCATGCTTGTAAAGTCAGTATATTGTGAACTTCCCGAAGCGTTGGAGAAAGCTCCCAGCTCAACATTACTAATCCACTCTTCACTCGCGTTATTTCCTGAGGCAGTACAATATTCGACAGGCGGCGGAGGTGGTGGATTGCTGATAGCATCGTAGTCTGGTGCCACAACGAACAAACCGTTCCCAATATCGCTGAGTATAATATTTCCGCTAGCAAAATATGGATAGTTACTCCAAGTACCAGAAAACTGTGCGGAATCGGATCCAGGGATGGTATCGAAATAAGCGACTTCCGTTAATTGACCGGAAGTCACATTATCAGTATTTAAAATGCGTAAACCTGCGCGATAATTCGTTTCAAACACTAGGCCATTAACACTGTAAAGATTATGATCGATTGCGGCAGTTGGGCCAGTATAGCGCCCCAGTTCCACCGGATTATCTAAGTCGGTCATGTCGTAAATATACGAGGTGGTATTTTGGCCGTTGCGCTGCTCGTCTAGTTCATCATTCATAACAATCGTGGTATGAGAATCATCAACAAACCAACCTTGGTGAGTGTATTGAGAGCCGGTATAGCCTGTACGAGAAATTTGTGACGGTGCGCTTTTATTGGTCACGTCAACAACCGTGATGGTATCTTCGTTATAGGCCACACAGATCTCTTTATTGGCATAAGCCACATCGGGACCATTGTAGTTAACACACTGCACATCATGGGTGTATCCATCAGACGAAAAACAACCGGCAAATGTTGGATTAGCGGGACTAGAAACATCCACCATATACAAACCGCCACTGCATTGATTACTTCCAACAATGTATGCAAAACCACTGTCTTCATTAATTGCGATATTGTGAGCTGCACCAAAACCACCAAGATGATTGGTTTCTGAAAGCGTTCCACCGGGAGTGACTGTTCTTAACGTAGTTAGGTCAAACACTTGTAAACCATGGCCACTGTTACCGCTGCCATCCGCTACGATAAATGCGTGATCGCCGTAAACTTTCATATCACGCCAAGAATCGTTGCCGTTGTTATGCGCCGGTAAAAAACCTAAGTGGACAGGATTTTCTGGGTCGGTAACATCAACAAATGCAGTGCCATTGGTTCGTCCGACAATCGCTATTTCATTGCCATTAACCGGATCGGTCCAGCCCCAAATGTCATTAAGATTTTGACTTCCTCCTCCCATGTCTGCTTTGGGAAGAAAAGACATTAAATCGACATTGTTACAGGGGTAGCCGTTAGCGGTTCCATTGGTACAAACGTTTGCAGCAGCTAAATTAAAATCCTCGTTAAAAAGCATCAACAAAGCGGCCGAAGGTCCTTCATTGCTATCGTCGAAGGTATAGTTATCATCAAACATCGGACTATGTGCCGAGGTCAATGTAGAAAACGAAAATAAACAAGAGAATGTAAATATTGCGAATCGAGTGAGCTTCATAAAATTAGTCCTATCAGTGCTAATTTTTATTTGGAACACATAATGTATTTAACACGACTAGTATCAGCACCAATCACGTTTTGGAAACACATAAAGTCATTATGATCTAAATAAAATATTTAAAGTGCGTGCTACATAATTTTCTAATATCAAGCGCCAAATTAAGTTAGCTAGCACGAATATCTCAAATCAATATTTTTGTTATTGGATGAGTCCACCTTGATTATAAGGAGCAGTTCAAAAAATAAACAAATGCCGAAAGTGTTAGAATAATTAATTATCTCAAAATAGTTGGTTATTTTTTAGCTAGCGATAATTATTGCTATATATTTGATAAAATATTTTCGGTTTTAACTATTTATATATTTTAAAGCGGTAAGGTTTTTTCGCAGTGTTTGAATAGATAACTCTAGAAATTAGTCGAGTGACAAGTCACTGTGCTTTCTACTGGTCATGGTATAAATTAACAGAACAAACCATTTATTTTGATACCTGTTTTATGCTTTCTACATTGCAAATAAAATACAAGCTACCAAAATCCTATTAGAAAATTTTGCTACTTTTCTATTTTGCAGAGCATCAATCTCACTTTGAGACGCTAACCAAGTAACATGAATTTCCTGATTAAATTTCTCGTTTCGCTACAATGCAATTAACTCTTTGAATTTGATTGCTTTGTTGCTCCTTGCTATCCATAAATGACAATTAATATAACGCCGTTTTTTACAAGATATAGCCTGTTGTACGCACTTTTAGCTTACAAAAAGATATAGGATTATTTTGTTTTTTCACAAATCAGCACTACTCTGACCTCCGATGAGTCAATCAACATCGGCTATTTTGACAACTGGTTTTTCTTTATCTAGCTTTCAGCTGATTTGCTAACTTAAATTAGTTCGAGAGAACAATGTAGATGCTAGGGATAGCGTTGAGATAAAGAATTAGCATTAATCATTGTCGTGTTTCTTTCAATATTCTAATAACTAAGAGGAACTACAATGAAAACACTCTCCCAACTGTTAGCCCTATTTTTGCTGTTTAGTACTTCACTTATGGCTGAAAAAGGTGTCGTTTTTGTCCATGGCACTAGTGATAATACCGATGCACTTAATGATTACTGGACACCCGCAATGGTTAATTCTGTAGTAGCAGGGTTACCTAATTCTTCAAACTACCTTGTAATTAATTGTCAATTTAATGAATATGCATGGACTTCCCCAGCAGCAGGTTGTTTAGCAGAGCAGATCACTAATTTCATTAATAATAATAATATTGATGAACTCAAGGTAATCACTCATTCCCATGGTGCTAATGTTATGCGTTGGATTTTGTCAAACCCCACTTGGGACTCTCGCTACCCAGCCATTATCGCCAAAACGTCGGAAGTCACTGCCATAGCAGGTTCTAGTTTAGGCACACCATTAGCGGATGCGGTAGTTGCCGGAAATGTTTTCGAACAATTGCTCGGTTGGATTTTAGGCTACGCTAGCGATGCGGTAAAAATGCAGCAAACTAGCTGGATGGTTTACTACAACAATAATTGGCTTTTGGGTACCAGTGGACGGCCCGCACTACCTGTTAGTTTTAAATCGATTATTGGCTCAGATGTAGAATCCGCGTTTTGGGATGGAGATAGCTATTGCGCCGGTTATCAATATCAAGTTGCCTTAGAGATTACTCAAAATTGGTTAGACTCGTGCTCAGATGGTTTTTTAAATTGTTCCTCACAAGCTGGAGCTGGCAGTGTTTGGTTTTATGATACCTCCCGCACCAAAGGCCGAGAACCGTTGAGTCACCAGCAAAGTCGTCGTGACTGTTTTAATCTCGATACCATCTTAAGAAACGATCTTTAGGAGAAATTCAATGATTACCAATAAAATAATTAAAAGTATCATTTTTTCAACTCTGAGCTTTTCCTTGGTTTCAATCCATGCCAATGAAAGATTACCATCAGCGGTCGGGTTAACCTCGCCGCAGCAAGAACTATTTTCCAACAATAATAACAAACAAACGGTTCAGTTCAGTCGAGCGATTAGTGATAATAATTTCGCAAAAAAATCGCTAGCTCAAGCTGTCACCGCTGAGAGTCAAGAGTACTGGTTTAAGGTAAACGGTAATGAGCTTAAGCGTGGTGTAGCGGTGGATACTTCTGGTGTGGAAGCGCTAATTCGCATATCGCCCAAGTCAATGCAAAACCCCAGACTGCAAACTTCTAAACAGCTTGCCCCCTCTAGCGACTTGGCCATTGATTTAGAGCAACTAGAAATCACCACTCCCAATGGCAAAGTCACGAAAGGTATTGAAGCGATGAGTTTCCATGCCAATTCCAAACAATTAGAAACCACGCCCTTTGCAAAAGGAACCTCTGCTTTTAAGATTGATAAAGCATTTGCTACCGGTCGATATCAACTTAAGACATCTCAAGGTGTTCCCGATCAACAAGAATACGTTATTTATGTATTGGATAAGAACTCTCCTTTTAAACTTAATATGACTTTAGCAAACCAACAATTGTTTTCTAACGATAAAATGTCGGCAAAAGTCGAATTAAAAGAAGCTGGTAAGCAATCAAAAATTGATTCGGTAAAAGGGAATATTGTCTCTCCTGGAGGAAAAGTTTACCCGATCAATCTTAGTGCTTTAGACTCTGGCGCTTTTAGTTTTGAACAGTCCCTTAACATGCCTTTTGCGAAGCAAGCAGGTTTATGGGAAATGCAAGTGGTTAGCGAAACGCAAAACGGCACGAGTAGTATAAAAAGAAACACCAAGTTAGCCTTTGCTTTTCAACCAAAGACCGCCCTTATTAACAAGAAAACTAAGCAAGTGACAAAGTCAAAATTAGGCCTCACTAACCCGGTCAATGTTAAGGTCAGTCATGCTGGCCGTTATGAAGTGACAGGCATACTGTATTTGGTTGATAAGAATGGTGGTCGAAAATCAATCGCCGAAGCTAGAACCGCCAAATGGATAGAGCAAGGGAATGATAGCGTTGAGCTACTGTTTCAAAAGTCATTGTTACCAGCACTTAAAAAAGGTCAAAGGTTTAAGGTGGGTAACATAGGGTTAAATGATCAGAGCAGGATGAGTCGGCTTCAGTAAGCGTTCAATTTAAACCCATAGGTTAGTAAAGAATCCCAAATGAAACTATTTGGGATTTCTTGCCCCCAACTTCTCGAGTTTCCCCCTGCCTTGTTCTTTCGAGTTTTTATGAACATCCCTCGATAAAATAAATAGAATCATCTCCCAACCTAAAACTAGTCACAATATCATTTGCTGTTTCGAAAATAATTCCCAGTGTTTCAGTTAACCTTACTTCAAGATATTCACCAGCGCTTCCTAGATAAGGGTGAGGCGAAGCTTCAACTTTCTTATATTTCTTAAGAACGTCTTCTTTTGTAGAGCCAATGTGAATACCCTGCGCTGTAGAAATGGATTTGTTTTCATAAACATCTATTCTTGAAATAACCCCTTTATCAACCATAAAGGACAAACCTGTAGTTTGTTTATCGCTAGACTCTAGGTAATAACAACTTGCGTTAGGTTCTTGTGGGTCGGCAGTGCTTTTTAGCGATTTTAAGATTTTTATCGCTTCAGATGCTTTGGTTCCTATTTTCACACCTCTATAAGAATCATTAGTTAAAGACTCAGAAAGGGCTTGCAATGAGAATAGTATTAATAGAATTGATAGATATTTCATGCGGCTGACTTCTGGTACACGTTGTAACAAAAACCATAGTATAGCTCATTCAGAAATCGGAGTCAGAGTCAGTTCCTTGTAAATTTAATTCAACTCATTAAAAGGATCAGATCCAGAAATGACGTTTTCCATTTTATCAAAAGGAATTCAATGATGTTGAATGTAAGCTGTTGGGGTTGGCAAAGCTCAACGCCAACCTAAAATTTGGCCCAATCGAGTTAAAACAATTAATCAGCGCTTGTCTTATTAAATTCAACGTCAAATCCCACAAGATTTGCCCCCTTTTGTTTTACTGCTTTAAGCCAACTTTCAACTTGCTGATTATTTAATTTATAGTAATCATCCAAAAAACTAAGGTTCCAAACTTTCACCGTTTTATCACCAGAACCGGAATAAAGCATATTGCCATTTTGACTAAAAACAATACTGTAAACGCCTTCTGTATGGCCCACAAGTGTATGAATTATATTATGACTCTCCAAATCCCAAAGTATGATCGTATTGTCTCTCGATGCAGTAGCAAGGGTTCGTCCGTCGGGTGAAAATTTAACGGCATGAACACTATCCTTATGCCCGCTTAATGTTTTCGTTTCAGAATAATAGTCTCTATCCCACAACTTTACCGTTCGGTCGTAAGAGGAAGTAGCAATTACTTTTCCATTAGGCGAGAAAGCAACATCATACACAGAGCTAGAGTGCCCCGTTAAAGTCGCTATTTCTGTTGATGTCGCAATGTCCCAAATTTTTACCGTGTTATCACCAGAGCTTGATGCTATCAACTTTTCATCCGGCGAAGTGACGGCACTAAAAACCGAATCCGCATGGCCTATGAACGATGCCTTCAATGAGCGGGTGGCCACGTCCCAAGCCTTTATTGTTTTATCTGACGAGGCAGAAACTAAAGTTTTACTATCGCTAGAAAACGCTAGGCCAAGGATAGTATCGGTATGACCTTGAAGATTAATTTCCTCGTTAGTGCGTAAATTCCAAAGCATTATTGAGCTCTCATCAGAAAATGCAAGAAGGCTGCTATCGGGCGAAAACGTTGCATTTTGGTAAGCCCCCCCTTCAGAGAAGTCTGTAATTATATTTCCGCTAGGTAAATGCCATAGTATTGCCGAACTATGTGTAGAAGCTATTAGTGAGTTTTTACTTTTTAATAGTGAGAGATTGGACACATTACTACCATGACCTTTTAAGCTTTTTTGGAGTGTCCTTTTTGGTATTTTCCAAAACTGAATGGTTTTATCTGCAGAACCAGAAGCGATAACATCGTTTAATGGCGAAATTGCGACAGCTCTAACTGCATCGCTATGTCCTTTGATAGTGGTAATTAAACTTCCAGTAGACACAGACCATAACTTCAAAGTTTTATCGGCTGAGGCTGAAATTAATGTTTCACCTTTTGAATCATAAGAAATACTTTCTACTGCGGCAAAATGGCCTGCAAGAGAATGTAAAAGTTCACCTGAGGATAAATCATAGAGATTAATTGATTTGTCATATACGCTTGCCAATACTTGGTTATTTGGTGAGAAGGCAACACTTGGGGCGAACATGCTCCTATCCTCAATTTGAATCTCATGTTGTGAAAGACTGGCCATATTCCATAGTTTCGTGCCTTCCAAGCCAGATGCTGCAAGAATAGCTCCATCAGGAGAGAAAACAACTTCGGAAACACCCCACTGATTAAATGTTTTAATCTCCTTGCCATCACTTATATTCCATATTTTCACTGTCCCATCGAAAGAACTAGAGGCAAGCGTTTGGCCATTCGAAGAAAACGCAATACCAAGCACCGCTTTAGTATGCCCCTTTAATGTAACGATTACCTCGCCAGTATTTACATCCCAGCATTTAATTGTTTGATCACCCGATGCCGATGCTAGCAGTTTGCCATCTGGAGAAAACTCGACATCACTCACAAAGGCTGAGTGCCCTTCAAGGCTAAACAATAATTCATCTGATTTTACTCGCCGTAACTTGATAGTTTTGTCCTCTGACGCGGAAGCTAACAAGGTGCCATCGGGCGAATACGCTAGACTTCTAACGGTATCGGAATGTGAAAGGGGATCATCATCATTGCCCGTTTTATTTTTAGTACTTATCGAGGGTTTTAAAGTGAATTGTTTACTGAGGGCATAAATACTTTTAGCCGTGGTTATTTCTGAAAACGATTGACTTGGGTCTAATTTGAGCAGACTGTTAGCACTTAAAAAACGCGCATCGAGGTGATTTTTTTCATTCAAGGCCTTTTTGGCACTTTCTAAATAGGCGACTCCAATATTATTGTTAGCCTCTACCAGTAATTGTTCTGCCTGTTCTTTTTTAGCAAGAGCGTAAAAGCCGGCAGAAATAGCTAACACAGCCATTGCGGTAATGGCCATAAGCCAGCCTCTAAGTTTAGCAGCCTTACGCTTTTCCTGTTCTAAGCGGTAAGCTTTGTCGCGCTGAGTTAACTCTCCTAAAGAAACACCAATTATTCCAGCCACTATTTTAACTAACATCAACTTAAGCTGCTTTTCATAATCCAAAACAGTCGCTTTAATTTGCTGTTTGGAAAGCGACGTATTTTGGCCTAGCCATTGCTGGCAGTAGGCCGGATTCGTCCAACCCTCAGTTGAACGTCCCTCATGTAAAAACCTAAAATCAGCCGCAATAGGCTCAGCCCGTTTTGAGGTGCGCTTATTATCAATATATTGGAACTGTAATGGAATTGGAAAACATTCTTGTTGAACTTGAAAACCTAAATCCTGCTTACCATCATCCCAGCTAACATTAGGCTCTCCGTCGATAATAGCAGCCATCACCCTGTCTGAATTACCCAAAGATTTAAAGTAATCGATTTCGTCGGCGACATATTTCGAAGCAACCGACTTAGGCGAACAAAGTACAATTAAAAATTCTGTACGGTCCAACGCTCTTGTAATGGCTCCACCTAAATCGGCATCTGCGGGCAGTTCATCTTCATCTCTGAATATAGGAAATATCCGCTCGGGAATAACATCGCCTCTCTGGTTTTTCGTTCCAACTAGGTCAGCCGGAATCTCGAACGTTTCTAACGCATGATGCATCCAGCTCGCCCAACGACGCCCATCTTCTTTGTTGTCTGCATGGCGATAACTGATAAAGGCATGGTATCTAACCGCTTTACTATCGGTAGATTGCTCACTTGAAAAATTTCTATTGGACATATAACACTAAATTCATGATTACTAAGTTATTAATGGTTTTACTGTTTATCTTCTGGCCAACGGTTGATTGGTTTTTTGAAATCACGAGGCCGAGTAGCTGATATTACCACGATGTCAGATCACCGAGTGCTATGGTCGCCGGATTTTGATAATCCCAGTCCTAACTCTTTGTCGAAGCCAATCGCCACAACGCCAAGGTTTGATAGCCAGATAGTTAGATTTCATTGCTCTAAACGCGCATTCCACAAGTTCTCACCAATCTAAAAATTAAAGATACTACTTGATTGGCTTTGAACTAGCCAAATCATCTAACGAATAAACTCAGCTAAATCATCCTTAAACATTTTCATGGACTGATCGTGAACATACATCATGTGACCTGCTTCATACATTTTAAGTACGATATTTTCTCTAAGCTTGTCTGATATATTCAGGTGCTCCAAAAAGTGGTTAGTTGCACCATAGGGGGTTGCTAAATCAAAATAACCTTGCTGGACTAAAACCCGCATATTGGGATTCATTATCATCGTATGCGCCAAGTCAACACCGGTGTTGGCCCAAGGAAGTTTGTACCCGCCAGGTACTTGATGTGAGTGATCCCATTTTGACCATAAACTTCCCATAATTTTGTAACTGCGTTCAGTCGTCACCTTGAGCTCACTACGATAATAATCATTAAAGCTTGCCACAATTGCCGGTCCAATGGATGGAAAAAATGGGTCATATGACATATGTTCACCAATAAGATTAATACTGTCGCCCATATATCGTGAATCTATTCTGCCGACGGTTGATTTTCGATCGCGCAACAACTCTTTAACAAACTGACTTTCTGCAAGGCGCAGGTTGGCTTTGTCCCAATATTCAGCAGAAACACCGGTAAAGGCTTGCATCTTTTGCAGTAAACTTTGGCGTTCTTGATGAGTTAAACGGCTGCCTTTGTTTAAAGCAGAGGCATATTCTCCAAGAGCAAATTCATCCGCTTTTTTTAAGAATGATTTTAGATCTTTTTCTTTGTTAGGAATTGCATCGTGATACCAAGCTGTAGCTGCGTAAGTTGAGAAAAATAAAACATGAGGCAGATCGATATTTGCTCCCACATTACCAGCGTGGGCATCCATATATGGCGACACTAAAATGACACCATTTAATGCAACTGAGTGTTTGGTAAGTAAGTGATATGCCACTCCACCACTTCGCATGCCGCCATAACTTTCTCCCAATATATACTTAGGAGAGCTCCAGCGGTTATTCTGATTTAAATACTCAACAATGAATTGTGACACCGACTTAATATCTTGGTCAACTCCCCAAAAGTCTTCCCCCTTGCCTTCCCCGATTGGAATTGATAACCCAGTACCAACCGGGTCAATCATGACTAAGTCGGCTTTATCTAATATGCTATATTCATTGTCCACCGTTTGATAAGGAGCGTTATCGGTAAATCCCGCATCTTTAACCAAAGTACGTTTAGGTCCAAGAATTCCCATGTGTAACCAGACCGACGATGAACCGGGACCACCATTGTAAGCAAACACGATGGGGCGTTTTTTTGAGGTTTTACCCGATTTGATATAAGCCGTGTAACCAAACAGTGCTGTGGGTTCGTTTTTATCGTTTTTGAGCTGCAAAGTACCTGCGGTTGCAGTGTAATCGATCGATTTTTTATTAATTTTAATTCGGTGAGTCGACTCGAATACTTCGGCTTTAGGATCATCTTTCTTTTTAGCTTTATCTTTATTTTCTGCCGCGAGCGTAGGCAAACTCACTAAAAAAAATAAAGAAAACAACACTAAGAAGGCTTTAAACTGATTCATTCCATTTCATCCTATTATTTTAATTTTTGTGATTACTGCGACTTTAACACTTAGGTGGGGTTTCAGCAATTGAATCTGAGTTGGCAAAAAGAGTGCCAAGCTATTGCTAGTGTTTTTTGTCCTAATGTATTCAACGCAGTTAATAGCAAGATTTTACCTGCAGCAATGGTTTGGTACGTTAGACTTATAATTATTAATAACTTATTAGTTGTTTCTTGAAGTTTAAGGTTCGAAATTAGGGTCTGGAATTAGAAGCGGCTTGGTAGGTTCGCGGTGACGAAGTGTATAGACCGAAGGAACCGAAACATCAATGGTCGTGGTTTGAAAACCAGTTGTGTAGATAAGAGCTATTGGATGTAGACCTATCAACAAAGCCACCATTGCGATGAATGTTAATTGTTGGGGTTATCACCACCAACCTACTCAAAGGTCTTTAGTCCGCGACTTAGCGTGTTATTAACATTATTTACTAACTATTATTTATTCCCTATAATTTTCGAATTTACCTTGCGTTCACAAGCGGACATTCGTTTAGGTCTTCCGTTCCTCTTGCTTTTTCGTTGTAGTAAATTCAATCATGTGATAACAACGCCCGCAATACCGAGCAAGTTTGAGCGCTTCGAAAAGTTGTTACTCGTGCTTGCGATTGTTATGCATTAGCCCAAAAGCTAAATATTTTCTCTGAGAAAGAATTAAATTCATCCTCTGAATCAAATTCTCGTCTTGGAATTATGTGTATTCTGTAGCCATTAATTCGGACAAATGTATAGCTCTTGTTTCGATATATGGCTTTTATACTACCCCATTTAGTTAGAGTCTCTGTGCCGTCCGTTTTCTCCTTAAAACCTTCATCAGAAAAACTGAAGACAGTTTTACCAATAAATCCCTTTTCCGCAGTAGCGGTTAACAATTGAATTACAGTGCCTATGAAAAACATAACTACGAAGACTACAACACTCGTTATCAGCGAAATTATGAACCATGTTGTGTAGCCGGCTTCACTAGCATTTGAAAAGCCTGCGCCACCGGCGCATACAAAAAGGAATCCGAAAAACACATAGTTGACCCCTAACTTCGGAATTAGGTGTAATTGCATAACCGCTAAGTCAGACCTTTTAACTAATAGTTCCTTTTCCATATAAATCCTTTGTCGACTCGAATACTTCAGCTTTGGGATCATCTTTCTTTTTGGCTTTATCTTTATTTTCTGCTGCGAGCGTAGGCAAACTCACTAAAAAAAATAAAGAAAACAACACTAAGAAAGCTTTAAACTGATTCATTCCATTTCATCCTATTATTTCAATTCTTGTGATTACTGCGACTTTAACACTTAGGCGGGGTTTCAGCAATTGATTCTAAACCTCGCTAAGGAAATGAAAAGTAATTGTTAACGATTTTGAGTCTAATGTTGACAACACTGCTACCAGCAAAGTCCAAAAAGCCAGCAATAAGCGTTTGGCACGATAGACTTATAATTATTAATAACTTATTAGTTGTTTCTTGAAGTTTAAGGTTCGAAATTAGGGTCTGGAATTAGAAGCGGCTTGGTAGGTTCGCGGTGAAGAAGGAACCCCAACATCAATGGTCGTGGTTTGAAAACAGTTATGTAGATAAGAGCTATTGGATGTAGACCTATCAACAAAGCCACCATTGCGATGAATGTTAATTGTTGGGGTTATCACCACCAACCTACTCGAAAGTATTTTATCCATAATTTAGCATGTTTTTAGAAAGTTCAGCTGCTCTCAATTTGAGCTCTTTTAGGCTTTTTCTAAAGCCTCAACGCCTTACTAAACGGCTATTTTGGAGTTGATTGTTTTATGCCACATTAGCACAAAACAAGCGACGGAAAAAACGTCAATTTAGCAACTTGTTATGTGTATATTCTAAATTAGTGCTTTTTCTTTTTATTTATTAAATTGTCTTGCTGCCACTTGCTTGGCTTTTTATCTGTACGATGAATGCAACCTGGCCAACAGCATGGACGCTTTTTGCCCTCAGCAAGTTCGTCCACGGCACGATTAATTCTTTTCATTCTTGTTTCTGCTTTCTTGGCGTCCTCAATCCAGCAGATAAACTCATTACGCCCAATTGGAGTCAACCCTTCCCAGTTTTCAATCATTTTATTTTCAGAGAGCAACACCGCAAGATCATCAGGTAGTTTGTGAACTAGGCCACCGGAAATTTTTGTTTTCATAAAAACACCAAAATATTTGAGGGTGTACAAATAACGCTCACAGCAGGCATTTTTTCCAGAGATTCCAATGCCTTGTTAAGCACTGACAGATTCCCGTAATCTATCAGTAATATCTTTCAACTCTTCTGCTTTATAGCCGTATAAGGTAGTCATTTCCCAATCATAGAATTTCTTAT
The DNA here is from genome assembly GCA_965230505.1 of Kangiellaceae bacterium. Classification (GTDB taxonomy): domain Bacteria; phylum Pseudomonadota; class Gammaproteobacteria; order Enterobacterales; family Kangiellaceae. The sequence goes on from OZ246006.1 coordinate 948,501, forward strand.
CTTCTATTGCATGATATAGAACAATACAAACTCAGAACATTTCATCGGGAGTTACTACCCCACCAGCATACGACTCCCTCACGCTCTCCACTAGAGCATCAGTAATTTCATTTAGTCTCGTTGTTGTCAATACAAGCGAACCTTTCTCTTCCGCTTTTCTAAGTGCAGATTGAAGAGATATGACTAATTTATCTTCCAAAGAATTCAATCTGTGTCCTTGTGTGTTTACGCTCAAATCACGCGAGCGACGTTATTCGCGTGCATTTTTTTGTTAAGTACTATTTGCATAACAATTAACGACAATGCTCCAATTATCATAGCACCAAAAAATGGTCCCCAGGCATTACCCATGGAGATAGCCAAAATAAGAGCAGTAACCATACCAAGTCCATAGACTACGATACATGTGTGATACTTTCTTTCCGGAGCCAAAAAGGCAGAGAAAAGTATAATTAGTGCCGCCGAAATTCCGGAAAAGCCCGAAACAAATAGGTCACTGATCAAACTCCATCCAGCGTCGAAACAAGCAATTCCACCTGCATCACCACCTTCACAAAACCATCCAACGGCCTGTTCAAGGCAGAACATGCCAACAATTAGCGTTAAAAACCATATTGCGACTGATGCCGGTAGTATTAATATGTATCGGAATATTCTCATGTACGCTTCATTCAACAGAGTCGTTCTGTTGCAATGATTTGTTATGACTGGCTTCATCTTTAATTGGGTGCACATAAAAAAAGAGCACCCATGGAATTCCGAAGAAAAGTAGTATTACAATCAATGCGTAAATTTCTGCAACATTCTCCCTAACCAAAGATAAAAAAATAGATCCTGAAATTATGAATAGAAAGCCTACTACTTTACGCTTAGTTAGTAGAAAAAAACCTATTGAAGCTAAACCGAATCCTACCATTTCAGAGGCAACTCTCATAAATGTAACAGCCTCGCCAGCCATCTTCAAGTAAGCTGGATGACCGAATGGGGCAGTAAAGCAAGCAACTAGTGTGAGCCCGAAAAGAAACCAAGCAAAAAAGTCTGTAATTGAAAATAGTACTCTAATCATGAAATCCATTTTATAAATAGGTCATAACGCAGCGCTCAGCGGCACCAAACAGTTGGCGACTTTTTGGCCAGCGAAGCGCTGCCGGAAAGGTGCCAACTGTTTGGTGTCCGTTGCAGCGCCTTGATAATCATTGAGCCTTCTCCCTAGTTTAACCATCTCGGCTAAACTAAAGGCAACCAAACCAAAAGGAGAAGCCCAATGAACTTTTATAATAACATGCACCCATATTACTGCGGAATTGATTTACATGCTAGATCACTTTATGTCTGCATAATCCATCAAGATGGCAAGACCTGCATACACAAAGAAATAAAAGCGGATCCAAACACTCTATTATCGCTTCTTGAACCCTATATTGGTCAGGTTGTCGTTGGGGTTGAATGCATGCATTGCTGGTATTGGGTTGCCGACTTTTGCGAAGATCACTCAATAGACTTTATTCTTGGTCATGCTCTCTATATGAAAGCCATTCATGGTGGTAAGGCAAAGAACGATCGTATTGATTCATTTAAGATCGCCAATTTGATCAGGGGTGAAAATTTTCCATTAGCTTATGTTTACCCAAAAGAGAAAAGAGCGACACAAGACTTGCTTCGTCGCAGAATGAAAATAGTGCGCCATGGAGCACATCTAAAAGCACATGTAGTTAATACAACAAGCCAATATAATTTACCGCCCATCAAGGTTAATTTAAAAAATATCTGTGCTCGTCAAACGTTAATGTCAACGTTTGACGATCCCGTAGTACAACGAAATATCGACTTGGATATGGCGGTGCTTGATTGCTATGCAAAACAATTGAGTAAAATTGAGTGGTTTATTGAATAACAAGCTAAACAGCATAATCCTGTCCACTTACATGTCTTAAGAAGCGTATCAGGAATTGGAAGGATTCTTGCGCTCACAATTATCTATGAAGTCGGTAATATTAATCGCTTTCAGTCTGTACAGAAATTTGCTTCCTACTGCAGGTTAGTAAAATGTAAAGCTGAATCTGCGGGTAAAACCTATGGAACACAAGGGAACAAGATAGGTAATGCTCATCTTAAATGGGCATTCTCAGAAGCGGCCGTTTTATACTTGAGAGGCAATAAAAAGGCACAAGGTTATTTGCTTAAATTACAACGAAGAATGTCTAAAGCAAAAGCTCTCTCCGCTCTTGCTCATAAACTAGGGCGTTGCGTTTATTTTATGCTAAAAAATGAAACGGTATTTGATGAAAAGAAATTTCTAAAGAGTTAGTCACGCAATGAGATGAGTGCAACGCCTAACTGGACGTATGCGGAGTGTTACTAAAATTGATGTCTGCTGACTAGTTTAAAACGACTCTTTCAATTTTATACACCACAAGCTAGAGCCAAATCGCCTTGATTAACCATCTCATTGGCGTGCATTTTTAATTTAATGAGTAAGATTGTTTACACCTTAACTGAGCCTGGTAATAACTGGATAAGATAATTAAGCCCGCACCTTGAATAGTGCCTTTATAAGGTTAACCGATGAATGTCTAGTGCCCCTGCTAAACTCTAGGGATAGAACTCAGCAGGCATTGTTGAGAACAAAATAAGAGAGCCTCTATATGTGTTTGCTGTAAGCAATTGACTTCACAGCTCATAAGACAGACGAAGTAGATGATATTACTAATTAATTGATATTTGGTCACAGAAGTGACCGAAAATAATTACTTTTGCTTATTGACTAGAGAACGGCTCATATGTGTTAAGTGCCTACTTTCCGTCATCCCAAGAATTTAAAAAATCTGCCAGAACGTCTCCATGGCAAGCTTGCGGCTTGCAAAAACAACCCAAACGCTTTCCGGCCAACTTGTAAACCTCTGACTTTTCCTTATTTGGAAATTTCTCATAGTCAAAGTCATACTTGTATTTTCGTATAACTTCTTCACGATCATCTCCATCCTCATACATGGAATAAGGATTCCCCCAATAAGAGCCCCGTCCTATATATTCATAACTCGGAGTGCTTTTTTCTGATTGGTATTCAGGCGCAGTTTTTATGTTTATAACTCTAGTTATAGAAATTCCGATTACTCTTAATGGTTTTCCGCTTTCCTTCAAGCGAGCCGTTTCTTCAATGAATTCTTCGCCGTCGTCAAAAACAATGGCATGAGTTATATCACTAGAAGTCCAACCAATAAACTCTTTGTTTGTCATGGTTTCTGAGTTTTCTTCGCAAATCTTTCCAATAAAACCATTCGGATCGATTGGGTACACCAACGTGACCCTACCGAGGCTCGAAGTGATTTTCATTACTTTTCTTGAAAACTTCGAATAGCTTTTAAATAGCTCTGGATAAAGAATTAATACGGTAGCCATTAGAATAAATGCTTAACCTCCAAATCTAAGCTTGAATGTTGATTAAGATATTCAACTACAAGCCTTCTGTGACAGAGGTGTGGTTCATGCTCGCTACATAACAAACAACCATGATCAAGCAAAGCTGGTTTTATTGATTTCTCAATATTTCTCTGACTCATCAAATTTAGAAATTTATCTTCGTACGTTTCCCAAGGCATATCGCCTTTCTTGTAAGCGTTCAAAATATCTTTAGTCGGCGCTAACTCCGGAGAATGGACGTAATCTGCTCCACAGAGTTCCTTTAAAAAGAACCTAAGGTCATCCCTTTTAGCAAACCCAGCCAGTTGAGACACGTTATTTAGGCGAACATCAATCAATGTTTTGACATCAGATTCTTTTATAAAATTAAAGAATGTTTCAGCATTCTTTTTTGTAAACCCAATTGTATATACATTCATGCTTGGAATGTTCCTTGAAGATAACCGTCATAATCGAAAATAGTTGCTACCAACTTATAGTGGTGCTGCGCTCCACCGAATCGTGGGCTTAAACTTACGCAGAGCAAATAATCGTCTCCTTTACGTAGAGGTAAAGTAACAGCTTCTCTGCCCTCATCTGGATATTGGTTAGCAAAAATGCGCCGTGTTGATGGGCACGTCACAGATAAGCCTTCATATCGCACGCCGTTATAGTCGAAACTAGCGATGATTTTCTTCTTAAACCTACCTTCGTAGTCGTTATAGTCATTAGAAAGAGTTATATATAGTGACGAAGGCTTTATGAGGCAAAGGGATTGCCTGATACCGCCTGACTGATCATATACCGCAGTTACAATATTGGTTTCTTGTCCCTGCTCGAGCCAAATGCTTTCGACTGCGTCTGATATATTTGTAATCGAATCAGGCCTGAGTGATGTAATCTTCCTCCAGTGTTTTGACTCATCGAACACAAAGTTTTCAGGCTGGCCTGGAACAACAGCTTCGGAAACCTTGTTCACTTCTACAACGTCTAAGACTCGGACTTCAGTCCCATCTTCGTAACGATACATTTCCTCAGTGAGCGAACCATGACCTGATTCGTCATTTGGCACAGGGCGAACCCACGAGCCTATTTTCAAAGTGTTATTTTGCTGAAGTGTTGCAATCTTTCCTGCAATACAACGGCCACCCGGTTTATACGATTTTGCTAAAACAACAAATGTAATTTTTTCCATAACAGGGTGATTTCCTTTTTAGTGCGCTTAACGCCTAAACAAGTTGAGCTGTGTTTTTTACAGCTTCAATCTTCGTTGTCTTGTTAAACACTATGTCAAAGTCCACGAAGAACCTCAAGTCTATCATCTCTCAGTGTCATCTGAACTGGACTGCCATTTTCATAAGGGTTCCACCCAATCTTGATAGAGTCTCGAATAACTGATTCAACAAGCTTCGGAGTTATTAAAAGTTTAGATGTCCCCACTTCAATGGAGTATGACCCATTTTCAATCACTACATTTGGGTCATTAGAAACCACCACTTCAATCTTCTTTCCATTTGTGTGGTGTTGGGCGACCAAAACCATAAATCCGGAATCTTGGGAAGGGCTCCACCTGAATTCTTCGCCGTCTACGATTATTTTCCGCGATTTCCGTTTCGAGAGACTCATATCTTTTGTGTTTAACGCCTAAATAAGTTGAGCGTTGTTGTCGCTTCAATTTTCATTTTCTTGTTCTGTTTTTTTTGCCAAGACTAGATCTCGAACAAAAACAGTATCCGGCTCATCTTCGTCTTGCCAAGCTAATCCATTATCAATTATTGCCCCCTTCTTAACAAGAGAGGAAACAACAGCATCAGTGACTTCATCGTACTCTTTAAGGTCGTCGCGATATCCAGTATCAAAGGGCCAGTCATCATAAGTATCAGACACGAAATCTATATCATCAGATTGATGTTGCTCCTTATACCAGTCCACTATGTAACTAGACACTGGATTGCCTAAGATTTCTCTCATAGTGCTTACTGGCAAGTGAAGGAACATGATCTGCTCCTTCCTAGAAATGTTAACTAACGTATATCCGACACTCATAATTTATGACACAGAACGCCTTGCTAAGGGGCGTTTTTGTAGTTGATTTATTTTGTGCTATTTAAGCACAAAATGAAGCGACGTAAAAAACGTCCCTCTTGAGCAATTTGTTATGAGTATTCACGGTACTTAGCATGACACTCTTTTATACTTTGCACTGAATTTATTAGCCCCTGCTCACTAATAATTGGCAAAATATCTCGAAGAAAACACCTCGCCTCAGGCAGAGCTAAAGCAAACATTGTTTCTGGCAGCCAATCGTCATTCATTGAACCTTCGATTGTGCCAACTATATCTTTATATATCTCTCGAGCATTTTCGTTCGGAAGTTCATTTAACTGCTTCCATGCGCCCTCGTATTCATGCAGTTCTTTAATATGCGCAGAACCCGGAGAGTTCTCATTCTCCCAGCGATTTGATCTGACTGCATCCTTGATCAAGGAAATAATTGCACTTTGGGCTTCATCCATTCGAGTACTCATAACGCCCTAAGCAGGCGAATGTTGTTTTATTTCGCTTGCCTTTACTTGTTACATTCATTCGATAAGCTCAATTTTATCTTCAAACCAATATGGTTCAAAGTACCACCCGCTATCAGTCGCAGAAGTCTCGACAATATATACCCATTGATAGCGATGCATATGCCATTCTACTTTCAAGATCTTTCTATTTCTTTCAGGCTTGTACTTAAATCTAATGACATCCCCTACTTTGTATTTAGCAGGTTCGCCAAATGGTTCCAACATAAGCTTCCGGCTTTCAATTTTTGGAAACGACATCCACCATAAATCTTGGCCTTCAAATTGTCTGGGATCATCGAAAGTAAAAAACATTGTTCTATTTGTGAATGTAACATTGGGGTTAACGGACGCTAAGAACCGCCTATCCCTTTTTATTGATGTTCCTCATTCTGCCACATTCTCTTTATTTAACAAACACTTATTCACAAACCATTTTCATAATGAAAAGACAAAAAGCGGACGCAGTTTCGGTATAATATCCTTGAGCATCAATTGCTCAATTATTTTGTTAACAAATACAACAAGTTATAGAGGATATTAGAAATGACAAAAAAAAATACGGACGGCCATCAAAGGCCCAAGACTGTTTGATCAAATACATTTTGCTTGCAGAAAGCTTCGATACAGTCCTAGAACTGAGAGTTCCTATAAGCACTGGATAAAACGCTACATTCTATTTCATAACAAAACACACCCGCTCGCACTTAATGAATCACACATTAGCGCCTTCCTGAGCCACCTTGCCATAAAAGAAAAAGTCTCAGCGGCTACTCAAAACGTCGCCTTAAACGCTTTAGTATTTTTGTACAAGAAAGTACTAGGTATTGAACTTGGTGATTTTTCAACCATGAACCGGGCCAAGGAAAAAGAACGGCTCCCGGTAGTGTTTTCGAGAAATGAAATACAAAGACTTTTTGAAAACCTTTCCGGTACCGCTTGGATTATGGCCTCGATAATGTATGGTTCGGGTTTACGCATCCTCGAATGCTGTAATCTTCGAGTTAAGGATATTGACCTTCACTATGGTACTGTCACCGTGCACGATACTAAAGGGTATAAGTCACGAGTGACGGTATTTCCACTCAAACTTAAAGACCCTGTTAAGAGTTATCTAAAAGAAAGAAAAAAACAATTTCAAGAAGACCTCGATAACAATAGTGGCCGTGCCCCGATGCCAAATAAGCTTGCAAATAAATATCCAAGCGCACCAACCAGCTTTGCATGGCAATTTGTATTTCCTTCTTCTGTCCAAAGGCCACATCCCGTTACCGCAGAGCTTTGTCGTTGGCATATGTCGCCTTCGACTTTACAGAAGAAGATTAAATTGGCTTTGCAAAAAGCTAACATCTACAAACATGCAAGCAGCCATACTTTACGCCATAGCTTCGCCACGCACCTTCTTGAAAGCGGTACAGATATTCGGACAATTCAGGAATTATTGGGTCATAAAGACTTGAGGACAACAATGATCTACACACATGTTGTAAAAAAGAACGCTAGGCAAGTGACTAGTCCTGTCGATTTTTGACCTGTTGACGTCGGTCGCACTGGCCGACGTCTTACCTCAGCATATGTCCGATTAAGATTAATCAAGACACACTGCCTTATGAGGACTTTAAGATAAAAGGAGACAAAACAACAGTCTCCTTTATCCATTAAACAACGTTTCAGCTAAAACTATTCAATCCCCAAACCAGCCTTAACTTTCGGCTGATACTCCCCCAAAGACTGCTTTTTCAATTTCTTCTTCTCAGGATAAGTTTGATCCAATGTATTAGCATCATACAAACGTCCATTTTTCATGATGCTATTGATCGCTTCGGAATTGCGGATATTATCCAATGGATTTTTATCAAGAATTAATAAGTCCGCTAATTTTCCTTCTTCTATAGAACCAAGCTCTTTACCAAATCCAATGGCCTCTGCACCAAAAATGGTTGCTGTCTTAAGAGTGTCATGATTACTCATACCACCCGATTGCATTGCCCAAAGTTCCCAATGAAATCCAATGCCTTGAATTTGACCGTGACTACCAACACCCGCTTTACCGCCTGCTTCCACTAAGTGTTTAATAAATTGCGCATGACGAGAAAATTTATGTTCATCTTTATGGAACCACGACGCGCGTCGAAGTGCTCGGTTAGCTAGTTCGGTGTAAGGGGTAAAATGGCGCATTTTTGGATTGTTATAAACATCCTCTGTTGCGTAATAATAATTCTCCCCCCAAGGACCGCTATAAGTCACTAGCAATGTCGGTGTGCTAGTCGTTCCTGACTCCTTAAAAAGATTAATCACATCACTATACAAGGGATAAACCGGCAAGTTATGTTCAACCCCAGGATAACCATCCATCGCATGAGTTAAATCGATTCGAATATCAAGACCGCCTTCGGTAGTTGGCATCAGCTCCAATTCTTTAGCGGCTTTGATTAACCATTGACGTTGTTTCCGTTGACCAGTCATATACATTTTGAACGTTTTAGTATCGTAGTATTCACTGTAACGTCTTAGTGCATTTTTAGCATCGTCGTAACTATTCAGAGGTTCGCTCCAAAAAACACCGGGTCCTGTTGAATAGATTCTTGGGCCGACCATTTTGCCACGCTCAACTTGATCGGAGTAACTTAATACATCAGTGGTAGCGGTTTGAGGATCACGTGTGGTGGTAACGCCGTAAGCTAAGGTCGCTTCATACTGCCAAACTTGTTCTCCGTGTAACTCTGGGATTAACCACATGGAATGATAATGAATATCAATATATCCTGGAATAATGGTTTTACCGGAAACATCTTTAGTTTCAACACCAGCAGGAACATTTAATGACCCCGTTTTTCCAACCGATTTAATACGATTATTTTCAATGTAAACATCACCCTTTTCGATCACTTCATCACCTTTCATAGTGACGATACGAGCACCAGTTAACAGAATTTTCCCATTAGGAATATCTCGAGTTGCTTTAACCACAATTCGCTCTTCTTTTGGTTGATATTTCTTAGGCTTATCATCTCCTTTCTTGTTATCTTCCTTAACATCGGCGACTTTTTTGTCATCCGACTTTTCATTCTTATCATCTGGACTTTTTTCGTTAGATTTTTTCTCTGCGATTTTCTCAGCTTTCTTTTTTTCTTCTTCTGCTTTCTTTTCTGCTTTTAGCTTTTCATCAAATGCTTTTGCATCAGCAAGGTTATAAGTAAACAATGCATTGGCTAACGACCATTGAATATTCTTTCCTTGGTGATCCCACGTCGGAAAGTTAGCAGCAACTTCGGTTATTTGTTTGGCTGGAACACTGGCGCCTTTTATGGCTGAAGTATCGATGGTGGTGGGTTTGCCACCAGTCCATGGAACTGTGACTGTAAACAACTGGTTGTTATTCAACGCAAAGGCTTGATCACCTTTGGGCGCCATCACCACCAATGCCGCAGGTGGTGCTTGTTTGGCTCTACCTAGTTTTTTGCCAACCACTTTTAAATGAGTTTTTAAGTCAGAACCATCCCAGCGGAAAGAAACTAATCCTTGTTTCGCACCATAAGCATAAATACGATCGTTATCTTCAGTGAAATGTGCATTTAGCATACCTTCAGTCGGAGCGATGATGGTTGCCTTTCCACCGCGACTTGAAACCCAAACAAACTCGCTATATTGCTCATTGAAATAGAAACCGGTGGCATTCTTTCGTTCTCGCGCGGCACCTCTTTCTGCGACAATTCTATCGCCGTCTGGACTCCAAACAACATTGCGGTAGACCGCTGATTTTTTGGTTAACTTTTGGGGTTTACTATTAGCTTTGCCTCTTACTTTATAAATGTGTCCACCTTGTTGGCTGTCCCAACTCACATAGCTTAAATAACGACCGTCAGGTGACCACGCTGGCATGTACTCACCAACATCTCGATTAGTCACTCGTTTTGCTGTGCCATTGGGATAATCCATAATGTAAAGTCTATCGAGAGATGTAAACGCTAGCTTTTTACCATTAGGTGAAAGTGCTGCATGCCGAATTTGCCGAGCGGTAAAGGTTTTCTCGTCGGATATCTTATAATCAAAGGCCACTTTGGGTCCGATCCCAATATCAACAGCGGCTTTAAATGGGATCGCCGTTTGTTTGCCAGACTCAATATTAATAGACCAGAATTTTCCGCCGTAGGAAGCGACGAGATTTTTTGAGTCTGGAGTAAATGAATAGCCTGGCATAGTGCCCATTGCGGAACGTGATTCTTGTTCATCATGTTGCACTGGATAAGCAAGCCATTTTTCATCGCCGGAAATGAGATCTCGCAAAATTAACCCTGTCTCATGGTCATGACGAGTCGCGTAAACCATATATTTACCATCCGATGATAAGGTTGGTCTCATGGCCGAACCATATTGGCTCGTCATTGATTGGAACTTGCCAGTATCACGATCGAATCGGGAAATTTGAACTTGAGGAAATTGCGCGTTGTAATTCCAGTCTCGGTTACGGACTTCAAACCAGAAATATCGAGGGTCTTTGCCGAATGCCACTCCGGTTGCTTTTAAATCATCCGGCTTATCGAGTAGTTGTATGCCCGCACCACCGTCAATGTGATACATCCATAATTTGTGAGTCGTAAATAAACCGCTCGCTTTACCCGCGATTATGTAATTACCATCTAACGTCCACTCGGGAGTCTGAAACTCTCCACTGGTGTCCTTAGTCAATTGCTCAGGCTCTGCGTCTTTGTCTTGCAAATCGAGAGTCCAAATATTTTCCGAGCCACTTTTGTCGGTGACATAAACAATCTTTTTACCATCGGGGCTGAACCGTGGTTGCATATCCATTTCCATACCGCTGGTAATTCGAGTGGCCTCACCGCCAGTGATAGGCATCGTATAAAGATCACCCAATAAATCGAATACCATAGTTTTACCATCGGGGCTTACATCTAACGACATCCATGACCCTTCAGTCGCTTCAAACTTAAGTTGTCGGTCTGGCTTTAATGGAAGCCCTTCTTTTGACTCTTCTTCAGAGCTATCTGCTTTCGCATCTTCTTGTTTAGGTTGTTCTTCATCTTCGTTGTCTTTTTCATGATCACCAAAATGCCTAGGTTGCGGTAGTGACGCTGCATTAGTTGGATAGATTTCTTTGTCAGCAGATTGAGGCTCTGGCAGCGGAAGGGCTACAAGTGCACCGGAAAATGTCATACCGATAAGAAAGCTAAGGTATTTGGATTTAAAAGTCATAGACGAACTCCTTGCTAGCCATTTTTTGATTTTATTTTGAAATCGAAGCTGTTATTTGGCTTCGAATTTGCTAAGTATAAGACAAAGATTACTTAGAGAAAGCTGTAGATAATTTCAGTGATCCTTCTGTAGGCCTTTATCTGAAAGGCGTGCAGTCTAGATAACTCAACCGAATCATTTGATTGTACACCATAAAAGGCAAATTGGGCTACTAAGCGACAAGCAGCGACTAAAGAAATTCTTAGCGCGCCAGGGTACCCCTTTACGTTTAAATTTGGAGAGATATTAGAATGTTCTATGCAAGTCACGTAATATGTTAAGACTTGATGTTAACCCTACCTGATAGGGCTGTTTATGAAAGAAGAACGTTGGCAAAATCTAATGCGGGCGATGGGCTTAAAACCGTCGACCAGTTGTTTTAATGAATTAGTGTCTGCCTATAACGAAAAACACCGGTACTATCATACTCAAAAACATATTGAAGCAATGCTTAAGCATTTTGACAATACAAAAAATTTGGCGAAAAACCCATTAGAAATGGAGCTTGCGATCTGGTTTCATGACGCTGTCTACAAACCTTTTTCATCAAGCAATGAATTAGATAGTGCCAATTGGGCAAGCGACTTTCTTTTACAACAAAATTATTCTCAAGATGGCATCGGTCGAATCCACAAAATGATAATGAGTACCTTACATAATGGCCAAGTCAACGCGGCAGATGAGCAACTGATTGTTGATATTGATCTCACCATTCTTGGAACAGCCGAATCTGTGTACGACGAATTTGAACGCAATGTTAGAAAAGAATATAAGTTAGTTCCGTGGCTTATTTATAAACGAAAGCGAAAGGAAATCCTTGAAGGCTTTTTACAGCAAGAAAATATTTATAACACCAGATTCTTTCAAGAACGTTTTGAAAACCAAGCAAGAATTAATTTATCGCGAGCGATTCAAGCATTATAGGAATTAGATAATAGGTTGTGATTGTTATCTATTTCGAAGCTTCAAATATTCCCAAAGTTCAGCGTCAGCCTGAAGACTGACCTACACAAGAACCGTTTATCCTAGTCTTTTCTCTGTGTCCTCCGTGGTGGATAGTGTTTTTGTTTTAGCTTCTTTGAATTTTCAAAACCCCCAAAGTTCAGAGTCAGCCTGAAGACTGACCTACACAAGAACCGTTTATCCTAGTCTTTTCTCCGTATCCTCCGTGGTGGATAGTGTTTTTGTTTTAGCTTCTTTGAATTTTCAGAATTCCCCAAGCTCGTTGTCAGCCTGAAGACTGACCTACACAAGAACCGTTTATCCTAGTCTTTTCTCCGTATCCTCCGTGGTGGATAGTGTTTTTGTTTTAGCTTCTTTGAATTTTCAGAACCCCCAAAGTTCAGAGTCAGCCTGAAGACTGACCTACACAAGAACCGCTTATCCTAGTCTTTTCTCCGTGTCCTCCGTGGTGGATAGTGTTTTTGTTTTAGCTTCTTTGAATTTTCAGAACCCCCAAAGTTCAGAGTCAGCCTGAAGACTGACCTACACAAGAACCGCTTATCCTAGTCTTTTCTCCGTGTCCTCCGTGGTGGATAGTGTTTTTGTTTTAGCTTCTTTGAATTTTCAGAATCCCCAACGCTCGTTGTCAGCCTGAAGACTGACCTACACAAGAACCGCCTATCCTAGTCTTTTCTCCGTGTCCTCCGTGCCTCCGTGGTGAATTCTTGTGTCTTGTGTCTTGTGTCTTGTGTCTTGTGTCTTGTGTCTTGTGTCTTGTATTTTTTAAGCCCTAGTCTAAAAACCTCAACCTACAAACTTGGTTTCTGGAATGCTTTCCTAAGCTTATTTGCTTTGGCCCGATGGCTACACTCCTTGGCGTGATCATTCACTAAGCCCATGGCCTGCATAAATGCATAGGCCGTGGTTGGCCCGACAAACTTCCATCCGCGTTTTTTTAAGGCCTTAGCAAGTGCCTTAGACTCTTCGGTTGTCGCGACAACTTCGAATTTATTTTTCCTTTCACTCTTTGGTTCATAAGACCAAAAGAAAGCGGCTAAACTGCCAGCCTCTTCGATTAATTCGATAGCTCGCTTGGCATTATTAATTGCAGATTCTATTTTTCCGCGATGCCGAATAATTCCTTCATCCTTTAACAAGCGTAGAACATCTTTTTCGGTAAACTTTGCCACTTTCTTGTAGTCGAAGCCTTTAAAGGCTTTTCTAAAATTCTCACGCTTGGTCAATATAGTTCGCCAACTTAATCCAGATTGAAAACTCTCTAAACAAATTTTTTCAAACAAACGAATATCATCATCAACTGGGTAACCCCATTCGTTATCATGATAGTTTACATATTGGTCAGTTGCAGAGCACCAATTACAACGCAACTTGCCGTCTTCACCTTTAAATGTAGAACCCATAATCTTCCTTTGTTTTGTGGATTAGACTGCCAAGCCAAAAGTTTGATGGCTAAAGGTTAAATCGAAAGTACGAATTTGTCGAGGATGTCTTTATTATCGATTGAATTGTATTTTGATTTTGCCTTTGCGGTTGGCATTGGCAGCCCAACCAACTTCTGGTTAATCACTTGTTGCATTTGCCGGTTTGACTAGCTCCTAAATGTTTGGCATGGTGCTGGAATTTGCTGAATAAAGATGATACAAACATGAAGTTAATGACTACAAAGGATTATTACAATGAATGATCGGAAACCTCTCGACCTCTTTCGCACAGTGAACAAGTCCATCATAGGAATGTCACTGTTGGCGATTACCTCTATTTCAGGCAGCTCCCTAGCAGCCACTCACCTTTTATCACAACCGGATCTATCCGCTGATAAACTTGCTTTTGTTTACGGTGGTGATATTTGGGTCTCAAATCGAGATGGCACTGATCCTAAGCGAATTACTTCTCACCCAGCTACCGAAAGTGCACCAAAATTCTCCCCAGACGGAAAAACCATCGCATTTACCGCCAATTACGACAATAACTCAGATGTCTATACCATTGACATTAACGGTGGCCAGCCGAAAAGACTCACTTATCATCCTTCACAAGATGTTGTAAATGGGTGGTCCACTGATGGCAAGTCAGTGCTATTTGCATCGTCGAGAGAAATCCTAAATAGCCGAAGTCGACAGCTGTATCAGATTTCCGTCTCAGGCGGCTATCCTAGTAAAGTCATGCAAGCCATTGCCTATGAAGGTGAATGGAATCAACAAGGCAACGAGCTAGCTTATCGTCCATTTAGGGCGGCTCATAGTGGTGCCAGTGGTTGGCATTTGCACCGAGGAGGTACAACGCCTCCTATTTGGATTATTAATCCTAAATCAGGAAAAACAGAGAAGTTACCACATAATCGAAGTAATGATATTAACCCTATGTGGCAAGGTGACGATGTTATCTTTCTTTCTGATAGAGATAATATCGCTTCCAATCTTTATCATTATAATCGCCAAACTAAAGCCGTTAAACAACTGACCAAGGAAACAGATTGGAATATTCGATCTGCGGACTTAAATGGTAATGAAGTGGTCTATGAAGCCGGCGGGGTGTTGAAAAGTTATGCTTTAGACACCGGTAAGACTCAGGTGCTCGATATCAATCTTATTGCCGATTCAGTTCAGTTGCGGCCACAATGGAAAAAAACCGGAAACAATATTGAGCGGTTTGGCTTGTCTAAGTCTGGCAAGCGTGCCGTTATCACTGCTAGAGGCGACATCTATACGGTTCCACTAAAAGACGGCAGTGTTCGTAATCTCACTCAAACTGATGGTGTTAGAGAGAGTCATGGGATTTGGTCGAGTAAAGGCACTAAGCTAGCCTACATCAGTGAGGTGGCCGATAAAAACAATGTCGTTGGTCACCAATTAATCATAAGAAGTCAAACAGGACTCGGTAAAAAGAAAGTCATTGATTTAAATTCTTCCAGTTACTTGAGTTTGCTAAGCTGGTCTCCCGATGATTCTCATATCATTTTTAGCGATAATCATTTACAGCTTTTTGGCTTAAACCTAAAAACCGAAAAAACGTTTTTAATTAATAAAGATGTTCGACGCAGCAATGTTGAGTTTAGTTTTTCAAGCGATAGTCGTTGGTTAGCTTATACCGTCAGTGGTAAAAATTATTTTAGTCAAATTAAACTCTATGATTTTAAAAATAAAAAATCTCACTTGATAACTGATCGAATGAGCCATGCTCACTCACCCGCTTTTGCCAAAGACGATTATCTTTACTTCGCTGCATCAACCAATACTGGTCCTGCACAAGTAGGATTAGATATGTCGACTCAAGAAAAACCGATACGGAGTGCACTTTATGTCGCGGTATTAAGTAAAAAAGGAAAGTCTCCTCTACTACCTAAAATGGGCGACGAAGAAGCTAAACCGGTTAAAGATAAAGACTCAGACGAAAAAGATGACAAAACAGAAGTCAAGTCTGTCAAGATTGATTTGAACGGACTACTTGACCGTAAAGTCGCCTTGCCACTTCCGGAAAGAAACTACGATTCTCTATCGGTTGCCGATGATGGTTCGTTATTTTTTATCGAACGAGTTCAACCGGGCGTCAGCAATGAATTGCCTGGCTCAGAAAGATTTGCGACGGCACAATTAAAACGATTCGATTTTGAAGAAAAGCAAGCCACTGTCGCAATGAGTGATATTGGAAGCTATACCATGAGTGCCGATGGTAAAAAGTTATTGATCATGACTCCGGGTTTTAAACTTGTGCATGCAGATGCAAAAGAAAAACTTGAATCAAAACCGCTCAATACTTCCGATATGCAAGCACTGGTTGACCCAAAGAAAGAATGGCTACAAATTTTCAATGAAACTTGGTGGATGGAAAAAGAATATTTCTATGATCCCAATATGCATGGGTCTGATTGGAAAAAGGTCTATGACAAATATCGCCCTCTGCTTGCTCATGTTGTTCGTCGAGAAGATCTGAACGAACTTATGGTTGAAATGATCGGAGAACTGGAAGTTGGACATAACAGAGTATGGGGTGGAGATGTTCATCGCGAAAGCCCAGTTGCAATTGGTCAACTAGGAGCTGATTTTGAAATCGATAATGGAAACTATAAAATCAAAACCATTTATACCGGAGAGCGCTGGAACCCTTACTTGCAAGCGCCTTTAGCGATTCCTGGTTTAGCGGTGAAAGAGGGTGATTATATTCTTGCTATTAACGGCAAAAAACTGACTTCAAATGAAAACATTTTTCGTCATCTAGCAGGCACCACTGGGAAACAAATCACCTTAAGAGTAAATAGTAAGGCAACCAGCAAAGGTGCTCGAAATATTGTTGTAGAGCCGATTCAAAACGAGCGAATGATACGTCATTGGCATTGGGTAGAAAAAAATCGCCGTTATGTTGAGAAAAAAACCAATGGCAAAGTAGGTTATGTTTATTTACCCAATACTGCCGGCGATGGATATCGATATTTCAATCGCATGTTCTTTGCACAAGTCAATAAAAAAGCCATGATCATAGACGAGCGTCGTAATGGTGGTGGTCAGGCTGCCAATTATATTACCGATGTTTTATCTCGCGAATACCTTGCCGGCTGGAAAGATCGTGATGGGTTGGTTTTCTCAACTCCGGGTGGTGCTGTGTATGGACCTAAAGTGATGCTGATCGATCAAGACGCAGGTTCCGGTGGCGATTTTCTTCCTTACGCTTTTAAGCGCATGGGGATCGGAAAACTAATCGGCAAGCGCACTTGGGGTGGACTTATCGGGATTGCGGCAAATCCAAGATTAATTGACGGCGGTGGTTTAGTCGTTCCATTCTTTCGATTTTTTACGCCTGATTCGGAGTGGCGTGTAGAAAACGAAGGAGTCGCTCCTGATATTGATATTGATCTAGAGCCTAGCGGTGTCAATAAAGGAGTTGATACACAGTTAGACAAGGCCATTGAAGAAGTTTTGAAGCAACTCAAAAGCTACAAGCCTATCTACTTAGATGAAGCGCCGGCAATGCCTAAAGAGTTAGGACAATAGCGCCCCGCCCTCGATTCCCCTTTCAGCTTTCTGAAAGGGGAACTTGATTTTCCCTAATAAAGCTTTTGATGACCTCTATGCATAAAGTCCCAATAAAATGAAAAACTTTGCGATCATTTTTATCCTGTTTTACTCGGTTTGTTGCTTAGCAAGCTCCGATATCCTGCCACGAATTTCCGCGCAACAGGCAGGTTATTCCAAACAAAAACTGAGACTGCTAGAAGACTACCTAGAACAACACGGCTCCAGCAGCATGCTATTAATGCATGATGGCAAAGTGTTTTTTGAATGGGGAGATACACAGAAGAAGCATACCGTTCATTCGATTCGAAAAGCGTTGATAAACTCGCTTATCGGTATCTATCATGCCAAGGGGCTTTTACCTTTAGATCAATCGCTTAAGGATTATTCGATTCAAGACGTGTACCCGCTTTCCGAGCAAGAACTCTCAGCAACCTTTAAACAATTATTACAATCTCGCTCCGGGGTTTACCATCCATCCGCTGCTGAATCTGAAGGTATGAAGCAATTACGCCCAGCACGGCATACCCTCGCCCCCGGTGAGTTTTATTATTACAATAATTGGGACTTCAATGTTGCTGGTGCCATTCTTGAAAAAGTAACCGGTAAAAGCATCTATGAGCTTTTCTTAAATGATATTGCTAAACCGCTTGGTATGCAGTTTGCCGGCAAGACAACTTCGCTAGATGTTTCCACCAATCCAACAATCCCTGACACAGACGGCTTTTATCTGTATGAACCTAAGCAATCGAAATTTCCGGCGTATCATTTTCGATTATCAACCTATGATTTAGCCCTTTATGGTCAACTCTATTTAAATCGCGGCAACTGGAATGGTGCTCAAATTATTCCGACTCAATGGGTTGACCTGACCACCCGTCCCCACTCTATTTACAATGAGAAATATGGGTTATCGTATGGTATGTTTTGGTATTCGTTGGTTCAACCTAAGAATAGTCAACACCCACCTTCTTTTTATCATACGGGTACAGGTGTACATATGTTAGGCGTTTACCCAAAACATAAACTAGTAATGGTTCACCGCGTTGATACTGAAAAGGAATTCCAATTTAAGGGAAATGATCTTTACCCGTTAATTCAATTAATGCACAAGGCTCGAATAGAATGAACCTAATGTTGAAAGGACGTCGTTGGCTTGCTGTTGTGATGGTCTTCTTCACAAGTAGCCTAGTACTCGCTAACCCATCAAAGGGTGAATTTCTTGAACTGGCCCACCAAAAAATGAAGCCGAATATTTATACCAACATTGACTCTATGTTGGTATATAGAAATAACCAACTGATCAGCGAACGCTATTATGGAAGGTTTGATCGCAAGACAACTCATCGCACGCATTCCACTTTTAAAAGCATTAACGCACTGATTACCCTAATCGCTATCGACCAAGGACTACTAAAACCTGATGAGCGAATCGTTCCCTTGTTAAGTCGATTTGCTACCTCTAATTCCTTCGATCAACGACGTAATAGAATCACGGTTGAACATTTGTTAAATATGACCTCGGGGTTAGCTTGCGATGAGGCCCCTGGCTCAGATGGTCCCAATCATGAATTAGGTGTTGATGAAGGGGCGACGCCATTACAATATAGTTTAAATATTGCCATGTCATCAGAGCCTGGTGAGCAATGGCATTATTGCAGCGCAAATAGTTTTTTACTGGCGGCAACGGTATCAGCCGCATTGGAAAGAGCGAACAGAGAATCGATTTTTGAGTTTGCTGATCGTTACTTGCTTAAACCTTTGGGCATTACAAACTATCGTTTTACTCGAAGCGCTGATGGACGTTTTTTAAATGGTCAGGGAAACTCACATTTTCTTCCACGCGACTTGGCGAAATTTGGCCAGCTTTTGTTGAACAAAGGGATCTGGCCAGCAGCTATCAATCATAAAAATATTACAAGCCAAACCACTAAAAACAGCCTTAGAGTCATCTCTGAAAATTCAGTCGAGTCAATCTACAAACCCAAAAGCATCATCAATTGGTCGTTCACAGATGGTTTAATGGAAGTGAATAATCATCGTACCGAGTATAGCAACCAATGGTATCAAACAGCTCTCACTGTGGGCGATCATGAAGTCAATATGATTCATAGTTGGGGAAATGGTGGTCAGTATATTTTTACCTTACCACAACTTAATTCAGTGGTCGTTTTTACTGGAAGCAACCAAGGAAACTTTCCTAAGCAAAAACAACCATTCGAGATTATGCAGCGTTACGTACTGCCAGAATTATTAAAGTTACAATCAATGACGTCGGTTAACCCATAATCCCATAGCAATGAACAAACACACCACTAAGGACAAACTCCCGCCTCCTGATGGCGATGACGCTTCTGTTTCCTCAACAACCGGTTGATAAAGCGGACCATTATATTGCCCTGGATAGTCAGCTCCCATGGTTGCTTTAAGCCAGTTCAGATGGGTGCTGACTCTCTCATAAATAGAGGTGGAACCGTACTTAAATGGTCTGTTTAAAAATCTTCCGGTTGAACCGACACCCGCGACATACCTGTCACCATCAATGGTCAAAATAAGCGGCCCACCACTATCACCATTGGCGATATGCCCCTCAAATTCGGTCACGTCAGCCTCGTCCGGCGACTTAAAAACTAACAAGAGTTCGTGGGTTGTAACGGAGCTAACTTGACTAGTACCTCGCCTAAGTTCTCGAGCGCAGGGTTGATCACCACAAGGCTGAACTTGTCCGACTACGCCATCCCCTTTATGACCAAATCCCCAGATTTCTACTAGCTGTTGATGCTCATCGGTGTTTTCATAGAGCGGAATTGGTTGGACACTGGTGACGGCTGTTTGCAACTTTACTAAAGCAATATCATTTAAGCGTTCATCATAATCCACCTGCCGAACAGAGCGATATTCTGGGTGGTAAAATGGTGTTCCTTCTACGTTGTAAGTCACACCGTGAATTTCGACAGAAGGCAATGTGGAAATTCCTGAACCATCGTAACCAGCAATACAATGAGCTGCGGTTAGTAACCAACGTTGATGGATTAAGGTCGCTGAACATCCCCAATATACATTAAACGCGAAACTATCTTGATCCATCAAATAATAAGAATCGTCTAAATCGTGTCGGCGAATAATGGCTTGGGTATCGAAAATAGTTAAGAGAAACAAGACTATTGCAATAACTCGTATAGTAAGACGATTTATTTCCATTTTACAATTCTCCTATTTAGCGCAACGGCTTGTGGCCAGGCGGTCATCAGCTATTGTTAGCAAACGGCTCTTCTCATATAACCTGAAAGACTAAAACACTCTAATCTTTAAATCAATAATAGGTGTTTGAAAGAACGACTCTTTAAACTAGTCGACTCCCTTAAAGACGCCTATTTGTTCAAAAACCTTACCTAAAATCGCATGAGTAACCTCTAAGCGAAACTCAAACTGACCATCGTTCAAGGCTTTCTGTTGAACGACTGTTTTCCCGGGAGACAACCAGTCAGGGATATGAAATTTGCGATTTGCAACTTGCCAAAAGAACTCCGAACTAGCAAACTGTAGTGCACCATTGACCACACTGACCTCAAGTTTCATTCCGAAACCGTATCCCACCATCTCTACTAAGCCAATTGGCTTTCCCGCTACTCCCTTTTGAATCACTTTTGTTGATTTTACTCGGTTAACCGATTTATTTGGGAAAGCATAAAACCGATCCCAAGTCATGCCATTTAGTTTGCGATTTGGATAAACTTTGACCGTCATCGGCACATCTTCACCTGTATTAATAGCCAGCGGAGTTCCAATTAATCGGCAAACTTGAGCAAAGACCTTGCCGGCCAATGAAGCGTAAACTTTGCTCATATTTCCTTGATAACTGACCTTTTGGTGTACACCCGCTCCAAATCGTTGTTGAATATCTGGGTGCAAACGTGACCATGCTTGTTCACCTACGAGCTGCTGATATTCATTCACCGATCTATGCTGCGGAGACTGATTCAAATCGAATTTGGGTGGATTGATACTCATTACTACTCTCCCTGAAAGTCGAAAAACCTTTATTTTGTTTTGCTGTTTTTCAACGACAAGGCAAGTTTACTAAGCGAGAGGGACAATAAATTCCTATTTGATAAGTTTTGAACTCAAAAATATATTTTATATTATTATCAATAACTTAAGCCAATTCTCAAATGATAATATAAGAGATTCATCAGTAGAATTAGATAAAAAAGATACACTGTGCAAATAAATTGAGACATTTTACAGCCGTTTGTCGCTTAGATAGATAACAACTCATTTAAGTTAACAGGAAGTCTCATGAAATTTTTACTCCCGGTATTTTTCTTGCTTTGTCTTTTGGGCTGTGCTTCGGCACCTGCGGTTCAAGAATACAATCATCGCCCCTATGAACCACAAGGTGAAATCCCACAAAAGGTCATTATTAATAAGCCGTTTGAAGAAGCTTGGAACCATCTAGTTAAAGCGTTAGCTACCAATTTTTTTAGTGTCGTTCAAATCGACAAAGCCTCTCGATTTATCAGTATCGATGCCAGTCAAGATGTTGGTGGCATTGGCCGAGGGACTGACTGGTGGTTGCAGTATGCAACATGCGGAACATCAACTCGGCGGATAACCTATAACAAAAAAGAAAACGGATTCGTCTACGATCCCATTAGTACAATAAAGTATGAAGCCGCATACAAGAGCGGGTATACCTATTGGGATGTCATCAGCCCAAAGGTCAACGCAAAAATAAATATGAATATCTATATGTCTCCGATAGATGAAAACACCACCGAAATAAGCGTTAATGCTCGCTATAACTTCACAAAATCAGCCAGTGTTAAACAGTATTCATATCGAAGGAGTGGCGAGTATTTATTTGAGAAAAACTATCATATGCCTGCTTTGAGCGTTTCTTTTACATCGCAAACGCCCGGTAAATATCCTGCGGACATCACTCCCCCAATTTACTGCTACTCAAAGGGCGAACTGGAAAAATCTGTGATCGACTTGGTTAAATAGGAGCTCCACATGACACAAAAAATTATTCAGAATATCGGAATATGTTCGGTATTAATCATAATAACCGCGTGCGGAGGCTCTTCTAGCAGTTCAACCGATGAAGAAAATTTGCCACCCACAGTTAGCGCTGGTGAGCAACAAACGGTTGTTGCCGGTGAGCAAGTCAATTTGCAAGCGCAAGCAACCGATTCGGATGGCTCCATTACTAGTATTATTTGGCTTCAAACCTCGGGCACTAGTGTCGAGTTATCGACGTACACTTCTCTAGAAACTAGTTTCACTGCGCCAGAAGTATCGGCCACGGAGCCGCTAAACTTTAGCATTACCGTCACCGATAATCGCAATGCAATCGCAACTGACACCATCACTATCTTAGTTGAGCCCAATACTTGCCAGCTTGATATTTCCCAACTAAACAATTGTAAACTTCAATAAAATGATTCTATTGAGTCAAGGAGAAATTAAATGAAATCATTCCCAAAAAAAATATTGGCCGCATCATTGTCGGGTTTAATCAGCTTTACTGGGGCTGATACTATCGATGATACGTACGCTGCAGGTGACACGCTGACCGCACAGCATATGCAAAATATTAAACAAGCAGTCAACAACAATGACGCTAAAATTTTAGAAAATTCTAGTGCAATTGAGTCTAGTGGCTTAGTTAATTATTCTGTCATTGACAGTTTTAGTTGCAACAGTGGAAATACTGATTTTGTCGAAGACGAATATTCTAAAGTCGCCGATCTGGGAGAATTTACTAAGTCCATTGATGGCTCTTTAATGGAGCTCACTTTCAATGGTACTTTATACATACGAACTAAGGAAGGAACAGGCGCCCGATTTGAATTGCGGGTAGATGACCAACCAACAACGCTGGGCAGAGCTAGGGCTGCAATTAAAATAACCGAAGTTGCTCAACAAGTCTCAATCACAGGGTTGTTTGAAAACCTCAGTATTGGAAGTCATACCGTTAGCATGTGGGTTTCAGGAGCGCATGGCGGAGGCACTCTAGCTTTAGTCGATGCAGGTTGTTGGTCAACTGATGTCATAATTACTAAAGAATTTAATTTGCTTACTCCCAGATAGCATCAATAATGTATAAAAGAATAGACCTCAGGCTGTCCAATTAGACAGCAATTTATCTCATCTTCCAATATTTCTAACCATTTATGAGAACTACTAAAAATTACCCATATTTGGTTAGAGACAGTTAAATTCTTAACTGGCATACTATTTAACTTAAAGAATTAATCGATGTTTGTTACGCGCAAGTTGGGCTATCCGATTTGCCGCTAGCCAACGTTTAAACGTGAACTGCTTTGTTTAAAGTTGATAAGCAGTGCTCGGAGCTATACATGCAACTGACCAAGCGCAAACTAGCTATTACAATATTATCCCTTTTATTAATATCTTATGGAGTACTATCTATGGGCTTATCTGATTTAGGCAAAGTATGCCTTTTTTCTGAAATGTCTGGTGTCGTTAAATTAGATGGAAAGCCGGTAGCGGGTGTGCGTTTAGTACGAACCGTTAATTTATCATCTGATATTACTGATGAAACCGTTACAGACAGCCAAGGAAAATTTCATTTTCCAGCCGCTTATGAAAAAACAGTCACCAAGTATTTACCTCAAGAGTTTGTTTCTAACCAAGACATTAAAGCGTATTACAACGACAAAGAATACCGTGTTTGGTCGGCCGTAAAACGAACACCTGAGGAAAACAGTGAATCGAGAGGTAAGCCTTTAGTCGTCACTTGCAATTTAGATGGCGAAGAAACACTAATCAAAGTCAACCGCTCACCAATT
Source organism: Kangiellaceae bacterium (assembly GCA_965230505.1). Taxonomy (GTDB): domain Bacteria; phylum Pseudomonadota; class Gammaproteobacteria; order Enterobacterales; family Kangiellaceae. The sequence goes on from OZ246006.1 coordinate 972,504, forward strand.
TTTAGTTTGTGTAGCTGGGATGTCGAACCAGATAAGAAAAGAAGAGGGTTATAAGATTATGAAAGCGCTAGAACCGTATCAAGCAGCAGCATTGGCTGATGATGTTTACGCAATCACCAGACAAAATTCGCTCGATCTAACGATTAAATATCTCAAGTCTGAACACGGGGACTACTTCGACTTTAGTCCTGAATCGATGTTAAAAGGCAAATCTGGCGGCCCAGGTTTTCTCAAATTTCGAACCGGTTTTGGCTTTGCATTAATTGGTAAAAAAGGCACAAAATATGCGGGACAAGCTTTTATCATGTTCCGAGGTACTCAATATTTAGCCGATTGGCTTACCAACCTAAATATTGGTGTAACACGCTCAAAATCGGGCCACCCACTTCACGACGGATTTAATACTACCTTTAAGACCATGCTCCCTCATTTAAAAACGTTTGTGTCCGCAGCCATAAAAAACGGTGTTAGAACCTTTCACTGTATCGGTCATAGTCTAGGAGGAGCGCTGGCGACTATTTGTGCCGAGTGGATCAAGAGTAGCCAAGGCATCAAACCTTATCTTTACACCTTTGGTAGCCCGCGTGTCGGCCTGCATGGTTTCGCGGAGCGATGCACTAAGTCTTTAACCGGTTCACATATATTTAGAACCTACCACCGAACAGATGTCGTTCCGATGATTCCGCCTTGGCCGTTCGTTCATACCCCGTATCGTGGACAAGATTATTACATCCCATCTCCGGGTCTGCACCCTGGAGCTAAATGGCACGACATGGGTTTATATTACGATAGTGTAGAAAATCTTTCATGGGCCAAGCTAGGCGGATTAAGAGAACAAGAAAGAACTGACAAACTGATTGAAACTTGGTTAAAACATGATGCCCCTATCGCCCTAACAATCACTTCTTTGGAGTGGATTAGCGATGCTCTCATTTACGTGATTAAGAAATGTCTTGCGGGTGCGGCTCGTCTAATTTCAGATACCTACACGACGGGAATGACGCTAGTAGACCAGTTAGCCATCATTCTTCACAAAGGCATCAATTTGGCTTCAACGGTATCATCTTGGGTGACTTATTTAATTCGCAAAATGTTATCGTTACTCGGCCTAAAGAAAGTCGTCGACACCGCGGATATGACTAGAGAATTTATTCGTTCGTTGCTGGCTAAATTACACCGTAAAATCAACGACTACGCAAGGCAAGCTTTAAGCAAAACCATGGTTAAAGGCCGCGCGATATAACCCTAACAACATTGTTTCCAGTCTCAAACTATTGTTGTAATTAGAGAGCCCATAAGTGCTAACAACTATTGGGCTCTCCTCCTCCCCTTCCCCACTTCAATCCAAGCGGTTTAGCTAATTTACCCAATCAAAGGTCATCAATTAGACTTGGCTGCCTTAGCCAGAGAATAAATAATACCTTTCACAATTAATTGCACCGTTAAATTTTCAAATTGATATTTACTAGCCTTATCGTTATGCTCTTCAACGAGCTAGGCAATTAATCGAGTACAATAAAGGGGTCGGAAAATACAATGACATCGACAATAAACGAGAATAACCGATTGGAAATATGGAGAGCTTTATCTGAACTATTTTTAGATACTGAAATTGACCAATCAATTTTAACTAGCATCTCGAAAACCATTAAGCAGTCCGATTATTCTTTTGATGAAGTTGAGGCAATTCTTTGGGCCGAAGTTTATCCCGTTCTTAAACAAAATCTAGCGAGCCCAGCCGGAATATGGGAAGGTTGGTCAGATTCGTGGCTACTAGAAAACTTAGAAGCCTATGATGAACCGCAAACGGTAAGAGAAAATAGTATCTATGCTCCCACCACGATATCAAAAGAAATTGAGCAGTACTGGCAGCAAATCAAACAATAAGACAATAAGACAATAAGACAATAAGACAATAAGACAATAAGACAATAAGACAATAATAATTAATCTTTCACTCGCTGGTCACCTTAGTCCAGAGCAATGTCTAACACACTTTTTTTCGATAACTTCCCGGCGACTCACCGGTGATATTTTTAAACGCAGCGTAAAAATTAGACTGAGACTTAAAACCGGTTTCCATACTAATCGAAAGCACAGACGAGTCTGGCTCTGATTTTAATAACTCTTTTGCGCGATCGATCCTGAGCTGGCGAATATATTGAGAGAAACTCACTCCAAAATGAGTGTTGATTAACTCCGACAACTGGTGTGCCGAAAGCGCCATCAGTTCCGCCAACGTAGTTAAGCTTAGGTTTTCATCTTGATATATTTTAGTGTCATTCATAAGTGCTTTAAGTTTGTTAGCATTCTGTTCGACATCAATGTTTTTAAGCGTTGAGTTGGTGTAGCCAAGCTTTACCGCTTCGGTAAGTTCATTTAACAAGTCTGGATAAATGATAAAAGCCCCTGTGACCAAAGCAAAAGCCAGTGCGATTCCATTCGAGTAAAAATGATAGAAGTAAGCATTATCAATAAAGGACATAGTGAACCCAAAAATAAGTACAAAAATAGCTAATACTGAAAAAAATGCGAAAAAGAAAAATTCAATTTCAAAACGCTTTCGATGATTTCTCAGGCTATAGATAATATGCGCCAGCCACAAACAGTAGCTGGTACCGATTAAGAATGCCGCTGGCACGGCTATGTGTTTATCTACAAAAAAAACTGTGGTAAATGGTAGGAAGTGAGCCAAACTATAGAGTTTAAATTGATACTTGGGAAATAAAGCAAATCGACTGAAGAAATAAAACAAAGGAGGAATCAAAAATAGTAATGCACGATAATAACTCGACTCAAGCGGATCCGAAGAGTTAATCACATAGTCTAAATGTTCATACTGTAATAAACCGATGCCCGACAATAGCAGAATAGCTAAAACAATTGATGATATTGACTTATTGTTACTCTGTAAAAAAAATGCATAACAAACGGCTAGAATCAGCGCAGCAACTAATGAAAAGCCAATATTTATTGTAGAGATAAGCGCTAACATATTATCCAGTTTAGTGTTTTTACCAATTCCAAGGAGGTCAATGATACACAAGATTGGCTTTTTTTAGCAATCAACCTCGCTTCTTCTACTCCAAAGCATCGCCAGTAACAACACCGAAAGCGCGACCAGCACTGAATATAATAATGCATAGTGTGACGCCACTTGATCGCTAGAATTTGTCGCAACCAAAGTGTAGGTCCAAGGATTGATTGGCCAAAATTTTGAACTAGCAAATTGCATGATACTCATGGTTGCAATCACCCCGAGTCCTAGTGGCACTACAATATTTTTCCATCGCCAACTCACACTGTGTTGGATTGCAAGAATCGCTGAGCCACTGATCATAGCAAAAACTAATTTATTCAGCATAATAGGATAAAACACCGCGCCGCCATCAAATCCCAGCATAGACAGGCACACCACCGTGATAAAAGTAGCCAAGAACAACACCACACTGGCTCCCGCCAAGTACAGACTGGCCAGTATATATTTAGCTAAAAAGACTTCACTTTTACAAATAGGCAGAGCAAAAATAAAACGCCAACCATTTGCTTTATGCTCGATACCGTTAAGTAATGCAGTTATAAGTGCAATGTAGAGCGGCATCATAAAATACCCCCACATCGAGTAATTTTGTAACCAAAACATTGACCAATCCAATTTTGATAGTCTTTCTTCACTGGCGTTCAACAACAATAAAATATTAACCAGCAGCACCATTAAAGGGCTAACTAACATCATCAACAGCGCCAAACTTCGTTTGGTTTTTAATAATTCTAATCTAATTAAAGTAAGCAACATTAGTTTACTCCTTCGCCATTAGCGACCAAATTAAGAAATTGTTGTTCTAGACTATCTCTTACAAAATAAGACTCAAGCAACTCAAAACCACCTTCAACAACTGCTTGGTTTAGCGTCGAACATTCCGCTTTATTGGCAACGGGCACGCAAACAGTTTGATGCTCATCCAACCGGCCTTTGATGTCATAGCCAGCGAGATAATCGACTAACTGTTCAGGTTTGGTGGTGACAATTTTCAATTTAGATTTCGCTTGTTCACGCAGATTTTTCATGCTGGCTTCGACTTTAATCTCTCCTTTGTGAAGGATCCCAACATGAGTTGCCGTTTTCTCTATTTCATCTAATAAATGGCTAGATAGAAAAATAGTCGCTCCCATTCGATCGGGTAGACGGGTTAATAGCTGCCTAACTTCTTGCATACCTTCAGGATCCAGACCATTGGTTGGTTCGTCCAAGATCAGTAGCTTTGGTTTGCCAATTAAAGCATTTGCCAGGGCAATTCGTTGCTTCATTCCTAATGAAAAGTTGTTCATCGGTCGGTTCAGATATTGCTGCATATTCACCAAGGTAAGAGCATGCTCTATCGAGTTTTTTGGCAAGCGCTTGGCCTTAACGCTAATACTTAGGAATTCTTTTGGTGTTAAATGAGAGTACAATACCGGGGAGTCAACCAAGCAACCGATCTGTTTTTTATAGTTGATGTCATCAAATCCTATTTTTCTACCGCTAATCCAGATCTGCCCTGCGTCCACTTTTAATAATCCAAGTAATAGGCGAATTAAGGTGGATTTACCGGCACCATTGTTTCCCAAAAATCCATAAATGGCACCTTTTGGTACATTAATATCGATATCCTTTAAGACTTTAAACTGAGCAAACGCTTTTGACACTTGCTGCACGCTGATCGCTGATTGCATTTCTCTCTCCATCACATCAAGATAACTTATTAAAGCAAAATAGTGACGAGTTTAAATCGGGCTCAGATAGGGAATAATCTGATCTTTTTATAGGTCTCTAGACTGATGCAATACAGTCTTGATTGCATTACACTAATGCTAATGCTAGTAGAAGTGGTAGTGAGATATCTGCAACCTTAAATTCTTGAAACCCAAATTGATTAAAAGTTGAACCTAAGATCTTTTTTATGCGAATCGAAAATTTTTCTCTAAAATGGAAACTGATCCTCTGGTTAGTCGTGATCGGTTTTATTACGAGTCTTTTTATTCATTTAATACTAGTGATCATTGGTACCAGCGAGATAAGCTACAGCGCAAAGCAAAGTAAAATTATTCAATGGCAATACGATAGCATTCAAAAACCGATTGAAACACTTGTCGCAACACAACAAACACTTGCTAGCACTCACTACTCATTAAAAGAGTTGGTTTTAACACCAGAATGGCAAGCCTTACTAGCGACCTTAATCAGCCCGATAGACAATAAAGCCGGTGCCAGCGCCCCTCCGTATACCAAAATCAAGATTAGCGGTTTAGCCATAATCGACCACCAATCTCAGTTAATCACTCAATATGGCAGTTCAAATCTTAAACTCGGAGATGTAGGCGCGCAGCTTCCAATTTACTCAAGAGATGATTTATCTGATGCTTTGAGCAATCGAAACAATACCGGCATTGAAGCGCTTAGCGATGATCATTATCTAGTCATTAGACCAATTAGCGGCAAAGCAGGTAATATTTTGGGAGCCACTATCAGTTGGCAATCTTGGCAAATCGATCAGCAACAAGCGCCACTATATTATATATCACTAACTAAGGCACTTAGCTATGCGCTGATTGCCACTCTTTCCAGCTTTATCTGGATTCTACCGTCAACCTTTATTCTGGGTTGGCTGGTCGCTTCGATTCTTGGCAGGAGATATCATAAACTCTACAAAACCATTGAAGCTTGGGGCGAAGGTCAGCTTGAACAACGCATACCAGTCAAAGGCAAAGATGAAGTCGCATTGAGCTTTCAGCGATTAAATCAAATGGCTGAAAAACTATCAGAACGAGAAAACTTAATTCGAAACCTGTCTAGTATTGAAGAGAGACAAAACTTAGCGGCGGAACTACACGACACCGTAAAGCAACAGCTGTTTGGCTCAAACTTACTTTTAGCAACTGCGTCAGAACAAATTCAAAAGAACGATGGACAAGCTAAATTAACCATTGAGCAAGCCATAAGTCAAAATCAAAAAGCCTTTGAACAGGTTAACAATCTCATTTTCACTCTTAGCCCCATCAATATTGGCTCTGACTTGGAATCTGCATTAACAACAGCAATTGAAAAATGGGCGGAAAATAATCCACAGAAATTGGATTATAGTATTAACCTTCAGCAAACTAGCCAGCAACTATCACTATCAGAGGTTCAGCAACAAACAGTTTTTAGGAGCATAATGGAAGCACTTCAAAATATCAGCAAGCACTCATCGGCCACTCAAGTGACCGTTAAACTTGATCGGCAACCCAATGAATTAGTTTGGTCGGTTGAAGACAACGGCGAGCTCACAAGCCAGATGCAAACTAAACAAGATGACACAGCTCTTAAGTTTGGGCAAGGTCTTAATTTGATGAAACAGCGAATAAATTCTGTTAATGGTGAATTGGCGATATCCGTCAGTAACGGATTTAAATTAAGTGCGAGACTGCCGCTATGAATGCCGATGATGAAGCAATAATTACGCTAGTGATGGTCGATGATCATGAGTTAGTTCGAACAGGTATTGAGAAATTTTTGGATATGCAATCGGATATTAAACTGGTCGGCAGTGCAGCCAGTGGAGAACAAGCTATTGAGTTAGTGGCTGAGACGGTCCCCGATATGGTATTGATGGATTTAAACTTAGGTCAAGGTATGAATGGAATTGAGGCCACTCGCGCAATAAAAAGAATTAGTCCAAATACAGATGTACTGGTATTAACTTCTTATCATAGCGATGAGTTTATTTTTCCAGCGATTAAGGCCGGAGCTCGTTCATATTTGTTAAAAGATATTGCACCGATTGAACTAGCAAATGCCATTAGAAAAACAGCCTTAGGTCATGCTGTGTTATCGCCGATTGTTGCTAAGCGAATTGTTGCTGAGCTCAATCCCATTTCTAAACAATCGACACCGAAACATTCACAATTAAGTGGCCGAGAATTGCAAGTGATCAAAGCAATTGCTGATGGAAAGAATAATCAAGAAATTGCACAAGATCTCAGTATTACCATTAAAACCGTGCGCTCTCATGTAAGTAATATTCTCAGTAAATTACACCTCAGAGATAGAACTCAAGCAGCGATTCATGCATGGCAACAGGGCTTGGTCGATAATAAAAATAGCGAAAACTAAGTCACACATAGCACTACTCTAAACTCTTTTTATAACCGGGTATTAGTTGATGGTTTAACTTTGAGTAAGCAACTCAGGTTGAGTTTTTGGATTGAAATATCGGCTTTGACGTATTTGTCATTAATCAAGGGGTCAGATTGAGGTTCCCCCAATAAAACGGACAAAAAAATTCATGCATGCTTTCGTTCGTATTCTACAGGCGTCATGTAATTTAAAAAAGCATGTCTTCGTTTTCTATTATAAAATATTTCAATGTACTCAAAGATACTTTGCCTTGCATCAACTCGAGTCAAATAATCTTGATGATGAACCAGTTCATTTTTGAGAGAGCCGAAAAAGCTTTCCGCAACGGCGTTATCAAGACATTCACCTTTACGACTCATACTACATTGAAGTAAATGTTTTTCTAGTTGCTCTTGATATTCCCCTGAAGCATAAGTACTTCCTTGATCTGAATGGACGATAACGTTCTTAACTTCTCCACGACGCCAAAGAGCCATTGTCAACGCATCTTGAACCAATTGAGAATTATTCTTTCTACTCATTGCCCAGCCAATCACCAGCCTTGAGAATAAGTCCAAAATGACTGCAAGATATAGCCAGCCTTCTCGAGTGGCTATGAACGTCGTATCAGACACCCAAGCCTTATCTTTACTGTAGACAACAAATTGTCTTTTCAAACGATCTGGCGCCGCTTTCAGCGTGTTTTTCGAATCGGTTGTGATAATGAATTTCCTAGACATCTTTGATTTGATATCTGCTTTTCTCATTAAGCGGGCAACACGGTTTTTACCACAACTCTCTCCATCATCAATCAAGTCGCGATGAATCTTCGGAGAGCCATATATCGCTCCTGAAGCATCATGAAAGGCTCGGATCTTCTTTGTGAGCCTCTCATTGTCCTGACTTCTCTGGCTCTTTGGTCGCTCAAGCCAATCATAATAACCGCTTTTCGAAACTTCAAAGGCTTCACACATTCGCGTTAGCTTGTATTCTTTGCGATGGAGGCGAATAAACTCGAATTTCACTCCAGTTCCTTGGCAAAGAATACTGCGGCCTTTTTTAATATTTCATTTTCCTCCTTCAGCCGCTTTAATTCTTGCTTAAGTTTAGCATTCTCGGATTGCTCATCTTTCTTAGGCCGGCCTCTCTTTCGAGTGCCAATATCACCAGACTTTTCCATTTGCTCTTTCCACTTATAGAGTAGATTCCGCCTGATACCTAACTCCCTAGCTATCTCACTAGTAGGACGGTCAGACTCTTCTACTAATCGAAGGGCTTCTAGCTTAAACTCTTTTGGATAGGTTTTGTAGGGCTTGCTTTTTCTTACCATTGGGACACTCCTTAGAGACAAAAAAGTCTCTGATTAAAAGTGTCCGTTAAACTGGGGGAGGTTCAATCTGACCCCTTGATTGTAGAAAGTAATCATATCTACTAAAGCACTTCTAGGTGACAGAAATATTTGTAATTAATGTGCGACATCTCGTAGTTTGGACTATCTTCAAATTCATCTAACCCCATCGATACTGCAATCTGCATCGTTATCCAGCTCGACAAATACTAATCGGCTACCGTTTCTAATCTCCCCAAGATATTGACTAAAAGTTAAAATGCTATTGCCATTTCTACCTCTTGATAAGTTAGGTTTTGTAATGTGTACAAACTCATCTCCAGCGACCAACTCTTCATTTCCCAGCAGGCCATTTTTTCGTAGACATCGTCGCCACAAAGACCATTTTCCTTTTTCGCGCTTTAATCCATGAGTGTAGTAGAAGTCGATATCACCATCGAGTCTAATATAAGGGAATGCATCATGAACTTCGTCGACCGATTCAGAAATGAATATTTCATTTCCCCAATTAGACTTGTTGGGCTCAAGTGTCTTAAATCGGGATTTTCTTACGAAAACGGGCTTTCCTTTTTGTGTTAACGTTGATGTAGGAAAAGATCGTTGATAAGTATAAATTAGTTGCTCTAAGTCGCCAAAGCTTGCAAGGGCTGTCATACTGCCTGTTGTTCTAATGTCAATCGTTTCTTCGAACGTATTTTCGTTTACGAGTTTTGCAATTCCTAACTTACAGCATTTTGCACTTCTATAAGCTAGAAAAGTTCCAAACTCTGAGACGTGAAGAAATGGAAAGCTACGTCCGACGAGCGGAAATTTAGTATCCACCTCAACTATTCTGGTAAGATTACCCATATTATCTAAACTTCCTCTTTTCAGCTTACCACTAGCTCTAGCACTGGTGGAGGATAGAAAATAAATTACGGGTACATTTTTGGTGTTCGTATCAACCCCAACAAGTACTGTGAATGGCGCGTCTTGTACTAAAACTTTAGCTTCTTTGAAAGAGAACTCAGGCTCGTCCTTTTTACTAGATTGTGAAATCTCTCTTATTTTAAGGATACTACCGCTTACGTTATAGTCTTCGATTTCATGGTATATAATAAACTGCCGCTCTTCTATATCAACCACGACTGTTCGGCTATAGAAATTTTCTCCCGATTCAACTAAATACCCATCTGATGGCTTTACAAGAAGTTCTACTTTTGTGTCAGCGAGAGAATTCTCTGCAGCATACAATGAACTAAAAAGTAAGATAGTATGAATTATCAAACACCTAGCAAAAATAGTTCCAAAACACTCGAATTTATTCATCTCTAACTTTCTCCAAACAATTAAAAGAGGCTCGTGATTCTAATTGTCCACAAAGATTTTTTCTAAACAGTCTATCCCAATGCATGGGGGGTCAGGTTGAGGGATCCCCACAACTTTCGATTTTATAAGCATCGTAAGCAGTTGATCCGAAGTTGTTTTTTTGCCAACTTAAAAACAGTCATCGATATTTTTATTCCACGACGTTTTAAATATTGCAATCCTCTGGTGAAAATGCATGGGGATCAGGTCTTAAGTTGCCGGTTCTCGCTTCGTATGCTTTTAGTTTTTCGCGTCTTTATCTTAACTACCCCCCCCTCAATTTAAAACAATCAGTAAAACAGTCTCGCTAACAGTTACCAAAGGGCTAAGTTGAGTGGTTAAGATATTTCCTCAAAAAATTCACTAAACCGCTTTAAACCATCGGTTAACACTTGCGGCTTGCAGGCATAAGAAATGCGGATCGCACTGGGCTCACCAAACGCACTTCCAGGTACCACAGCCAACCCCTTTGCTTCTAATAATATTTCACAAAAATCAACATCATTGTCAATCCTTTTTCCCTGATGCTGCTTTCCAAAGACAGCCGAAATATCAGGAAATGCATAGAATGCACCTTGTGGTTTTGGACATTTCACTTGTGAAATTTTAGCCATCGTTTGCATCACTTCATCTCGCTTTTTCTCAAACTCAACACACATATCATCCGCAAAATCTTGTGGCCCCGCAATCGCAGCAGCCGCGGCGGCACCAACCACACCTGGAATATTTGTAATCGAATTACTATTAAGGGTGACCATTGCGTTGGCAACCGATTCTGGTGCAGCCAGCATGCCAACGCGCCACCCAGGCATACCGTATGACTTGGAAATAGAATCAATCATTATCATTCGATCACGTAATTTAGGGTTGGTCTTTAATAAATGATGAAAGCCAATCCCATCGAAGATCATTCGGTTATAAATATCATCGGACACAATCCAAAGATCATGTTTTTCTAGTACGTCACCGAGCGCTTTTACTTCGCTCTCGCTATACACCATTCCCGTTGGGTTAGATGGATTATTAAATAACAGTACTCGGCTTTGCGGTGATATCGCTTGCTCTAACTGTTGCGGCGTTAATTTGTAATGTTGCTCAGATGAGCATTTCAACTGTTTGGTTTTTGCACCCATTAAATCTGCGATGTCTTGATAGGTTGTCCAATAAGGCGTAGGAATTAATATTTCGTCCCCCTCATTCAATAGCGCGTACAATAGTGAGAAAAGCAGGTGTTTTGCGCCGATTCCGGTTGCAATATTGCTTTTCTGATAACCCGCAAAACCATTTTCCTCTAAACGCTTTAAATAAGCGTCGATTAATATATCTTCGCCTCGACCTGCCAAATATTGTCCAGAGTCATGAGAAAGTGCCTGCTCAGCAGCTTGATAAACATGCTCTGCGGGTAAGAAATTGGGAACGCCTACCGAGAAGCTTATAATGTCCCGGCCCTGTAGTTTTAATTGCTTAGCCTTTTCAGCAATCATCATAATAGCGCTTGGTTTAGCGCGACTCATTCTTTCGGCAAGTTGTGGCATATTAATTCTCGTTTGTATTAATAGGTAGCGGGACTATTTCTAATTTTAAAGCGTACTGACTCAAAGCCAGAGTTTGAACAAAAATTACCATATTAGCAACTTGCTTCCAATGATTTATCTAACAGGTTTTGAGTTGGCTTGACCCATAAGCCTCGATTAATTGGTTTGTTGATAAGTATTCACCGATTGGCGACAATAGAGGTTGTACTGGGCAACCTAAGGGTAATTCTCTATGAAGCGACCAAGCGACTTATTGATACTGCTTTTTAATGCTAATAAGATTTTTTTCTTCCTATTAATAATGACTTGGGCACTCTCAGTATCAACGAGTCAGGCCCAAGACAACTCTTCTTCAGATAAAGACCCACAAGGGGATCCTGTCCAATGGCACTGGAAGTTAATTAAGGCATCGATGCATGAGAGTATCTTAGGGATATACCATGGCAAGCATTTAACACATCGGTATCACATTGGCTGTCACTTAGATTACCAAGAAGAAGATCTTGATACAGCCGAATCGAGCAAGATTGAAAAAGTAATTTCAACTAATAACAATGACGGACTATTACTTCTCACTTGTATACAAGGTGCTCACTCTAAGCTAATCGAAATCTATGACCCAAAGATTGAACAATCTGCTCCAGTTTTCAGCCAATACGGAGCTTATTATGCCGGCTGGGAAAAGCGAGACGGTCAGTTAATTATTTACTATGATCAGGCCTGTCAGTCGACTTCTAATGATTGTTTAGAATATCAGAGAGTCGAATTTAAATGGCCTAAAGAAATCCCCGATCCTATTCCATCACCGGAGAAAACCGATGAAACTAGTTTCCTTTGCCGCAAGTAGCAGCCAGCAATCAATCAATAAGAAGTTAGTGAGTTATGCGACTAACAAAGCAAAAACTATTTATTCGCAAATAAAGACAGAGGTGTTAGATTTAAACGAGTTTGAGGTACCGCTCTTCAGCGTCGATAAAGAACAACAAATAGGGACTCCTGAACAAGCACAAAAGTTTCTTAACAACTTACAGCAAGCTGATCGTCTAATCATTTCATTTGCTGAACATAACGGTAGCTACACCGCAGCTTATAAGAATCTATTTGACTGGTGCTCACGCATTGAACAAAAAGTGTATAAGAATAAGCCTGTTTTAATTTTGTCGACTTCACCCGGGCAGGGAGGTGCAAAAAATGTGCTTGCAAGTGCGATTAATTCTCTACCTCACTTTGGCGCTGAGATAGTTGGAAGCTTATCCGTTCCGTTATTCAATGAAAATTTTGACTCAGACAATAACCAACTAAGCAATCGCGAGCTTGATGAAAAGTTGGAAAAACTGCTAAAAGAGCTGGTAAAACACTGATCTATATATCTTCTAGATTAGTTGTTTCTTGGTACACACAAACTTTATTGCGTCCCTCTTCTTTGGCTTGATAAAGAGCCTCATCTGCTTTCTTTATTACTCCGTCATAGTCGAACTGCCGTGAGCCAACATCGGCGCTCGCAACAGTGACTAGGCCGACACTGACACTGAGTTCCAATCGAGTTGAGTCGGCCATAAACGTTTCCTTGGCAATGTCTTTTCTAATTTTTTCGGCGCAAGTCATTGCACCGTCAGCATTAGTGAAAGGTAAAATGACTGCAAATTCCTCACCACCATAGCGTGCGGCAATGTCGGTTTTTCTGCAGCTTAAACTAAGCCGATTAGACAGCTGCTTTAATATTTGATCGCCCGCCCGATGGCCATAGGTATCATTAATCGTCTTAAAGAAATCAACGTCTAATAAAATAAAAGAAAGAAAAGAGTCGGTATTATTTCTCGATAATAAGCCCAGCTCTCTTTGTAACGATTCCATTAAATGTCGTCGGTTAAATAGCTTTGTTAATTCGTCGGTAATGACTAAGCGATTTAACTCTTGATTAATTTCACTTAACTCTGCGGTTCTCTCTGTAACAATGGATTCTAGAATTTTTTTCTCATTCGCTAGCTTGCTCATACGTCTTTTTGTAAGCACATAAACAGCCACTATGAGAGTAAAAGCCACGAATGTGTAAAACCACCAAGTTTGCCAAAACGGTGGTTTAATCGTAAATGAAAAAGTCACCAACTGGTCACTTTCGATTAGATCTGAATTAATTGATTTCACTTGAAGTTCATAGCGTCCTGGCGACAAGCTTGCGAGCTGAAGCTGTTGAATTTCTTGCGGGGTAGACCATTGCTCGCCAGCCCCCAATAATCTAAATGAATACTTCACATTTGAGTCATTGATATAAGTAGGGCTAGAGAATTTAACGGTAATAGTGCCTATATCGTTGGAAAGCGATACATTGTCCTGCAACCTCCTTTCCCCAATCCAAGCTCCTTCAAACAATATAGGTGGCGCACTCGCTTTTCTCGTTTCGCTACTGGGAACAAACCTTGTCACACCGAATCCAGTGCCAAACCAAAGGTCACCATTGGGGTGCTCAACTACCGCCGTGGCAGCACCTTCCATATCAGGCAAACCATCTGATCCATCAAAATGTGATACTCGATCTTCAGAAAGTCTTTTTAGACCAGAATTAGTATACGCCCAGAGATTATCGTTGCTATCCATTTTTACTTGCCAAACAAAATCATTTTTGAGTTTGTTCTTATTATCGAGTACTTCTAACAACTCTAGCTTCGGATTTATTTTTAAAAGACCGTTACCATTGGTTCCAGCCCAAATATTGCCTTGAGAGTCGACATCAATACTCCATATAGAAACGCCGTTAGCCTGTTGAATTTTATCTAGCCGAGTATATTTATTCTTATCAGGTTCAAAATATAATAACCCTCTATTTCCAATACCCAACCAAATGCGACCTTGTTGATCTTCGGCCATAGAATAGATGGCATGGTTCGACTCTGGGCTATTCTCTACTTTTACCACTGCCTCATTTTGCCAACGAGACAATCCACGCGAAGTGCCAATCCAAATTCTGCCTTTCGAATCTTTAAGAAGAGAAGAAACATAGGAAGACTCTAAGCCATCTTCCGTAGAAAATCGGCTCTCCACTTTGCCATCTTTCCAATAAATTAGTCCGGCTCGAGTTCCAATGAGTGCTGTCTTATGATCAAGTGCCAAAATTGAATAGACGCGAATTCGATCAGACTCCAACTCCTTGGTCAGGGTTTTAAAACTTTCAGTTTCTGGTGTAAATATACTCACGCCATGACGAGTTCCCATCCAAACTTTGCCATCCGGATCGATAGACATCGTTCGTACAAAATTATTGCTCAGTCCTTGGTCCTCTGTGTAACTTACAAATGGCCCGGGAACATATTTCACTAAACCAACATCAGTGCCAAACCAAATCGAATGCTCTCTATCTTCAACAACAGAATATACCGCTACACTTAAAAGTCCTTTTTGTGGCGAAAGCTTTTCTATTTTTCCATGAACTAAACGAAATAATCCATCGTAGGTGCCAATCCAAATTGTTCCATAGCTGTCTTTATATAGACTTAAAATAACCTCTCTATCCAGCTCGCTGTTTCCTATTTTTTTGACCGTTCCAAGTTCATGGTCGATCAAATAGAGCCCCTTATTACTGCCAACCCATAGCCCATCTTCGGTATCAATCATTGCGCGCACTAAAGCACCTGAAAAGATTTCTGGTGCAAATTCGTCAAATCGGTTCGCCGTTAGTCGAGCAAGTCCTCTGCGAGTTCCAGCCCAAATTTTACCGTTTCTGTCTTTAATCACTTTTCTAACTGTTGGTGACGGTAAGCCATTTTCTGTGGTAAATATTCTAGTTTTATTAGAACGATAGTGGATCACTCCGCCTTCAGCGGCAAACCACAAACTGTCATCGCTATCGGAAAACACATCAAAAAGGTTAGAAAGAGGAAGCGACTCGGGATCGGACTTACAATTAAAATTTTGTTCTTGTAGAAAACAAAAACCACCACCGGTGGTAAGGATAATTCGACCATCTTGGTCTTTAATCATTGACGAAACGAAGTTATTCGGAAGCGGATCGGTATAGGTTTGAAATTCTCGACCATTATATCGAGTAATCCCCGAGTAACTTCCTAACCAAATATAGCCCCTTTGGTCCTGCTGAACACTAGTGACCTGAGCCTGTGGCAGTCCATCGAATGCCGAATATAATCTAAAGTTGTACTGTCGAGCGACGGATTGCCCCTCGCCCAATGCGATATGTGCTTGAATAAAGCCGATTATTATTAGTAGCAGAGTCCAGCTGCTGTTCTTACGCATCTCAAACCATAAATTGATTAACTACTTTAATCCTAGTGCAAAACTGAGATACTTTCATAAAATGTGCAAAAATTAAGCAACTTAGACTATTTTTGTGACAGTGTTTTCATTTATCTCGCGTTGCTATATTCAATTTTGCCAATATTGGGGTAATTTCTACTATTCTGAGACGGAAATAATGCGAATATTTTGCATACTCGTTCTTGCTGAATCATCAACGACCTTGATCTGAAACTCACCCGGCTTGGTGGACCAAAGAACCGATTGATTAGCTTGGGTACTAGCGATGTATTGAGAGTTAACAAACCAATGAAGTGTCTCAACCTCTCCATCAACCCTTGCGGTAAGAGGAATAACATTTTCCTCAATAGCGTTTGTTCGATAAACATAATCAACACCAGTGTTAGGTGACGTGATAACTGGCTCAGTTCCGGTTGCACTCGTTTGACTTAGTTCGCAGTCTTCCTCAAATTTTGGTGGGACTTTAAGTGCTATTCCAGCTAATTCAAAAATATGTTTTAGGTCCGATGGCCACACTTCATAAATTCGATACTCGGTTTTCTCAGGATCGGCCCAGCATGCCCGCAGTCCATTTTGTTTATTGATTGGTACACGTCGGTATACGTTAGACACTTTTATCGGAGACACTCCCGGAATAAACCAACTAAGCGTACGGCTTGGGCAATTTTTTTCAACCAGATCGCCGGTCGTTGCACAAACTTTTAACTGCTTAATATTTAATTGATTAAGTCGATAGTGTGACTCTAAGCGCCAGTTTTTCTTATTACCAATAGCGGCCCAAGAGTCAAAGAAAAGAGGCCCCGCGGCCTGACGACCTACAAACGCATTATTACCTTGTCCGTCGAAATTTCCAACCCAAATCACTAGCACATAATCGCCTGAAACACCGACAGCCCATGCATCACGAAACGCCCAGGAGGTACCCGTTTTCCAGGGAATATCTGATGATTCTTCGCGGTCTAAAAGTTCACTAACAGAATTCGGTGGTTTGTTTGCTTTAAGCATATCAAGGGTCAAGTAACTAGCCTCAGGGGATAATAATTGTTTACCCTTAGTAGGCATATTCTGTTTAATTAAAGACACATTGCGCCATTCGCCATGATTGGCCAACATCGCGTAAAGTGAAGCTAACTCCAGCGAGGTAACTTCACCACCACCGAGCGCTAACGCTAAGCCATAATGCTGTGGGCTTTTTAAGTCTGAGATTTGCGCCTCTTTTAGCAGCTGATAAAATGAACGCTTTTTGAGTTTTGATTGCAGTTCAACGGCTGGGACATTTCGACTTTCAATCAATGCTCGAAGCGCAGAAATTGGTCCCAGAAATTTCTTATCATAATTTTCAGGCGTAAAACCGGCAAAGCGTTTAGGCAAATCTTTTAACAGTGAGTGAGGATGGATCAATCCCTCATCCAAGGCTAAAGCATAAACAAAGGGTTTCAAAGTAGAACCTGGCGATCGTTTGGCCGTTGTACCATTAACTTGCCCTTGAATTTTTGCTTCAAAGAAATTTGCAGAGCCAACCATCGCTTCAACTTGCATGTTTTTATAATTGAGTAATAATGCCGACGCGTTATTTATTCCGATTGAGCGGTGGCTCGCTATATACCGCTGCAGAACACTTTCCATTTTTTCTTGGATTCGAGCGTTAAGACTTGTAATCACTTCACCACTTTGCCATGGCGATCCTTGCTGTTTTAGATAGTTAATAAAATGCGGTGCCTTAAAAGGTAGTTGCTCTGGAGACCTCACATGCAATGGTAAATCAAGGAATTTTTGCTGCACACTTGCGTGCGGATACTTGCTTTGCCATCGTTCAAAAAGATTAGCTCTAGCAGTTAGTAAGCGTTTAAAGCCCTCTGATGTAGTTGGGTTTCGACGATTAGGATTTTGCGGAATTACCGCAAGTGTTAATGCTTCGGGTAGACTTAATTGACTCGCGGGCTTGTCAAAATAGATTAAACTCGCTGCGCCAATACCTTCAATATTTCTTCCATAGGGTGCTAGATTTAAGTATGCTTCAAGCAATTCTTGCTTAGAGTAGTGCCGAGACAATTGAATGGCTCGTACTATTTGTTTAAGCTTTCCCGTCAGTGTATGGGACGGAATTTGCCAACGTAATCGAGCTAACTGCATCACTATTGTTGAAGCGCCTACTCGCCTTGTTGAGGTAACATAGGTTGTCCAAAAAGCGCGAACAATGGCGCTCCAGTCAACTCCAAAATGACGGTAATAGTTTTGATCTTCGTAAAGGACGGTCGCTTCAATCAACTTCGGGGAAATTTTATCAAGCTTTGTAAATAGCCTATATTTTTCATCGCGAGAAAGTTGCAGCCTTAATAGTTTTTGATCAGCATCAAAATAAGCCGTTGAATAAGGAATAAAACTTTTCAGTTCCGGTTTTGGTGAAAACCAATAGAATAACAGTCCTATTAATAGCAACAGACTTGTTACTACCAATAGGACTTTTATCATTCGCCGGAATCTCGTTTTCATACGAGTAACACTAGTTTTAATTAGCAGGCTTTACAATAAAACGGGCAACACCTGTCACTGCACGTACTGAACGATCATACATGGCATCGGCTGATGTTGAGGGAATAACAAACTGTCCCGCTGCCGTTAGCTTAACTCGATAGCTTAACTCGCGGATTCTAGGCCCGACAGTTCCATAAAAAATGACCCTATCCTCTCTAACATCAACATGATCCGCAGACCAACGATTGGCGGCCCGTTCAATAGAACTTCGTACTACCTCAAATCCACCCGGTAACAAGTCAACAATCGCAACATTAGTTATGGCTCGCTGTGATAGAGAACGCACTCGAATTTTAACTGTCAGTTCTCGCCCTTGAGTGAACTCAGTGACTTGATTACCATCCTGATCTAGAAAAACTCTATCGATTTCCAACCCTTGCCTAATCGATTTTTCCGCGACGACTAAGTCAAATCCTGATTGGTTAATAAGATAATAAAAAGCTTTATCACTTGCCAGTCTTAGCTGTTGCGTATCAATAGAAAATTGGCTCTTACTAAAGGCGGCTGCTACTTTGTCTAAAGCGGTAAAAGACTGCCCGTTATTGTTACTTGATTCCATGGTCAAATTTTCAATCAGTACTCCCGCTTGCACTAACTCGCTGTAGGCTCCCAGTGCTAAGATAGAGTAAGCTGCGGAAATAGTATTGTATTTACCTTCTAAAATGTGTTGCGTAAATCCATGAATAATACTCGCATCTACCGATTTGGCTCGTTGCTTAAAATGTTTTGACAATAAATATAGATGCTGTGAATCAAGTGCTAAGGGACTGTGGAAATCACCGTATCGCCCATTAGACTGATTGACTGCTTTTTTATTTGAGCTGGCAAATGGATAATAAGAAATTAACCGTGCCGCCTCCTGATCTTTTTGTAGTAACTGATAAGTTGCCGCCATATAACTGGCTAACAAATCAGATTGCCATTGGTCGGTGGTTAGTTGCTTTAAATCATCCTCTAAATCAATCAGGTAATTGGTTGTCACCATTCCCATGCGCGTCAATAAGTAGATGGCGTTAGCTCGGTCTCTCAGTTTAGCGATGTTTTTATGGCTTGATGTAGAATCTCTTCTAGTTTGATTAGAACCGCCATTCACTGAGCGTGCTGCTTGCTCATTTAAATATCGTTGCGCGGCTCTCAACATGTCTTTTGGAACCGGATAGCCTTGCTCTGATGCTTCTAATAGAAAATGCGTCACATAAATACTAGGATAGCTCGCTGAGCCAGCATGACTTGGCCAAAATGCAAATCCGCCATCCGCCTTTTGTCTTTCGCGTAGCTTATTAATGACTACTTCAAACTGAGACTTCACATCGCCTAAATAGGCAGCATAAGCCGGATGTGACATTAATCCGACCAAAGGAAAAACTTTACTAACAACTTGCTCGGTACATCCGTGTGGGTAGTGCTCTAAATAATTATGCAGACCGTCGACCAAAACTAACGGACTATTAGAGGCACTCACTGAACGTCGTGAGAATTCTTCAAAGGTGTTTCTCAGATCTGCAATTGTTTTTGCTTTCTCATCCGAAAATCCAGTTTTAATAACGGTTGTATAATGAGTTGCCGGTCTCACACTAAGACTAGCGCTGCGAGTCAACTCTTCATTGGCTAGTTTTGCGGTAAAGCTTAGTTTGGCAGAGCCCAACTTTGATTTGGCGACGACCTTAAATGTCGCTTTGCTTTCTCCACCTTCATCGATTTTTAGAATTAAATTAGTTTTACCAAGTATTTCCAAATGCTCCGACGAGCTAGCATTAAGCTCAACTTTGGCTTGCTTACCAGAACCCTCCACGATATTAGCGACACCCACAGTTACTTCGAATTCATCTCCCGGAGCAGCATGCGTGAGCACATTGGGAGAAATAACGAACGGGCCTCTAACAATGCTAGTGGTTTGTGCAGCCCCAACCGCGTGCTCACTCACTGCAACAGCCATGACTCTCAATTGGCCAGAAAAGGTATCTGGTATATCGAAATTCAGTTGTTTAGTTTGTGTGGTTGAATTAACGATGCCTGACCAAAAGACGGCTGGTTTATCAGTCTCACGAGTGAATGGATTGATATTTTTAGCCAAGGCTAAACTTCTCTCAGCATACCCG
Organism: Kangiellaceae bacterium; assembly: GCA_965230505.1. Lineage (GTDB taxonomy): Bacteria > Pseudomonadota > Gammaproteobacteria > Enterobacterales > Kangiellaceae. The sequence continues at coordinate 992,769 of OZ246006.1, forward strand.
CCACCAGCGGCCGACACCTGTTGTAAAATATTAAAATCGGGCAATAGCAGATCTAACATTTGATAGGTTTCAACCCCCAAAGCTCGCTTTTGTAGAAAGTGATTTAGCGGATCAGGCAATCGATAATTCGCCACCTGTAATATGCCCTCATCGATCGCAAACACGAGCATTTTTGCTGGTTTAGAAGACTGATATCGAATACCCATTGGCTTGCCAGGGCGGACAATATTTTCGGTCTTTAATTCAATATTAATTCTACGCTGACTACGGTCGATACTAAACGGCTCAACTGCGTAACTCAGTGGGTTAGTAAATATTTCTGTCGAACTTACATCTCTCACATAAGTGACGTTTATATACCCATTACCCTCTATGTCATCGGGTAATCTTATTTTTTGAATACTACTTTGTTGACTAGACTTAAACCATTGATAGCTTAATACTCGATCGGTTTCTACCGTAATTAATCCAGCGCCAGCATAAGGAGCGCGAATATTCATTTCAATTGATTCACCCGGTTTATAGTCAGTCTTATTGAGCTTAACGGCAAGCTCGGCGGACTTATCAATTTTGCCAGCCATATTAGCCGCACCGACCACTGTATAAATTATTTTGGCAATAGATTGTCCTTGAGGATCAAAAATCACTAGCTCAAAGTCCCCAGGCTCACTGGTGTCAAGATTGAATAATGTGCCTGATTTTGTAACTTTAAATTCTTGTCTAGCTTGCTCTACCGCTTTTCGAATGGTTTGGTATTGATAAGTACCATTTGCCTGCTGGACTAAACTTGAAATTTTCTGAATCTCAAATTTAGCCAGTGTTAGGTCATTTCGATTGACCTTCTCTAGCTGTTTATCAATCGCAATGAACTCAAGCTCACGTTGACTATCTTTATTGATATAATCTAACCGACCATCGCTTTTAAATCCGATGAGCGATTCAAACGGAGAAATCAATGCCGAACTTCTAGCAAAAACACTTCGTCCCCCTGAAGGCTCAAACCCCTCAGCACTAAAGTTAAGACGGTAAGTTCCTTGTGAAAATCTACTGAGGTCAATATCAAATTTTACTACACCATCATCGTCGGTTTTTTGCGGTGGTAAATTCATATCAAGGGTTAATGAGCTCTCATTTTCCAATAACGCTTGATTAAATTTATAGTCAGACAATTCTTTAAATTGAAACCGTACAGGCTGAATGTTAACCTTGGCCGAGACATTACGTCCTTGAGCTGGTATACCAAATAAGTTTTGCAAAGAGACGCGAGCACTAATTTGTTGCTGAGTAGTCCACCCTTTATCCTCAACATTGATTAGGCGACTTTCTATTTTCATTGTGTCTGGTTGAAATTCTTCAACTTTAAATCGAGTATTACCAATTTCAATTCCGCGTCGACGATTATCCCGAATTAAATGAAGTGTCGCAGTGTAATCTCCGGTATCGGATGTTGCTAATGTTTTAAATTGAAACTCATTTAAACCATGGCTTCCTAGTCTTAATTTGGTCACCCGTACTTCATTATAACGAGGACCTCGAATGACTAATTCAACCGGAATATTTTCGATATTTTCGAGCTGTCCAGCCTTTGTAATCATGCCAAGATTAACCGTTTCACCAGGCCGATAAATACCGCGATCGGTAAACACAAAACTATTTAGATTCTGTTCTGCATATTGATTAGTGTATACGCCACCAACATCAAACCGTGACAACTGCAACTGTCTCGAATAGCGATCGAATGGAATGAAGGAAGTATCGCCCGATGCTCTTACAACATAAACGACCGGCTGTTTGTCATCCCTTAACTTTTGAGTATTGGGAATCGCAATGTGTCCAGTGGCATTGGTGGTACCTTTAAATACGCTACCGCCATTTCTAGATAGTACTTCCACTGCAGCGTTGGCGACGGGCTCACCACTAGAGACCGATTGTACAAACAAGTTATGGGTAGAATCTAAATTATTCTTAACGATCACACCAAGGTCGGTAACGAGTATTAAGCGACGCTCTTTGGCACCGTACACCACACGTTTTCTTTGCATATCGTAACCCTGAATTTCGATAACAAATAATCCGTATCGGTTTTCAGCGCCAGTTAGAAATTGACTTAAATCAAATGAAGAATAGTTGGCTTGTTTAGCATGTCGCTTGCTTAAGGGCACAATCGCTGTATTAATTTCTGCGAGATTTCTTTCATCAAAATTCCAACCGCTAAATTGAGGATCGGCAATATCACCTTCAGTTTGCGATATCAAATGATGGAGTTGATCCTTTTTAACCTGAGCGATGCGATACTTTAAGGCTTCAACGCCCCGAGAAAGCACACTAAGCTTGTGATTTCCTGAATAGCTTAAAATAGAACCCTCTCCAACTATTTTTACTTCTTTAGGATAGCTGGAAACTCTTAAAACCGAGTCATATTGCTGTTGATGAACAAACCCGTTCACCGAACTAAACCCTGCAGTCAGCTTTAAATAAATGTATCGATTTTGCGGAATGTCGATCACCATATTGTATTGTTTTGAGCTGGAGCGAGGATTTTCTAACAACCGGTAATTCAGTAGCTCACTATTTGACAAAACATTTGAGGAAATTTGGCGTGGACCTTGCCAACGATTACGGCCCAATTTTTGCCCTCGTTTCGGTAATAAATAAATTGCTAAGTTCTGTTTTATTTCTTGAACAGACAGCTCATCCGTAAACGATAACATGACCACCTGTTCAGGTTGATCTTTAGGATTTCTTAAAATCTGTAAACGGCTTTCAGCTTTAAGAAAACTATAAATATCGGGCACTTTAACTTTGCTGATTAAGTCTTCTGATGTTGCTTGTCCACCAAGCAGACTTGTCACACCGGCAGCCACTTTAATGTGCATATAGTTCGTCGTTTTGGGCAGCGTAATAGGCTCTGAGTGAATTGAGACTTGGCGTAAATTTTTGGCGTAATTAAATTCAAATTGATAGGGTTTTATCTGGTCAGGATTTTCCGAAGATAGAGGCATGAAAAAGCTAACCTTTGATTCGAACGAGTTTTTATCAATAGGGTGTGAAAAACTCAATGTCGTCACTACTTTTCTGATTTGGCTGTTTTCTGGATCTTGATAGAACTGACTATTTTCAAAACTCAATTTCATTTCTGATGTACTGAATCGATATTGGTTTGTTTTTAATTCAGTCTCAGGCGAAAAAATGCTGGATTCAAATTCGACTTGATATTCGACTCCAGCAGGCCAATCAGTTTCGGGGACAAAGATTAGTTGATTGTCCTTTTGCCATCGCCACCGACCACTTTTGTGCGGCGTTAATTTAATCCCTGATTCGATAACACGATCCATCAAATCGATTCGAGCGACAGATACCAGCTTTTCAGGCTCAGACTCAAACTGATTTGCTTGATAGCTTTCCGATTGTTGGCCATCGTCAGAATCTTCGGTATTGATTTGAGGCTCATAGCTAAAATCCACATAAAGATTACTTGGTTCGGCATCCTCGTAGTCGGGTGTCGGATAAATTTCTGAGAATGTCGCTTGAACCTTAGGCGGCTGCGGCATTCGTTCTAAAACACTGTTAGTGATTAGCCCACCGATGATCAGCATAGTTATTAACAAATAGCTTTTAGGATAGCGCTTAATATGGCTCTGAAGATGTTGCAACCAGACTGGAGCAACCCACGAAACTCGCCCCAAAATAGCGATTAACAAGTCCCTTGGTAGGGCTAACAATCTATTCATTAGTGAGGTACCTAGCATCCTTAATTACATCAGTTAATTAGTGTAGCAGATATTTGATCTTCAATAGTGGCACAAATCTGTCAAACTAGAGGAACAATCGGTGTCCAGTAACCCTGTAATGGTCGCTTTATTTTGGTCCAAGTCTCGACTACACTCTTATTTAGTCGCTAAAACAATTAGACTCATAAGTAATGGAATTAAACCTAGATCCTAAGATACTCCGCAGAACTTCAAAGGATATCTCAAAGCGTTCGATAGCTGGGATCTTTATCTATCCTATCTTTTGGCCACTGCTCGCTTATGGCAGCGATTTTGAGCAAAGCTATCCTAAAACCGTATTGATAGTTATGTTACTTAATATCTTCATCTCAGCGGCTCGCCTTATCCATGTCTATAGTCATGACCGAATCCCCGATAAGTCCTTAGCAATGTGGATGAGAGTGTCTTCCTTACTAGTTGTTAGTCAAGGCACTATTTGGGGGCTGATGTTTGCGCTTTCCATATTAGCCGATAATGAGCAGTTTCAATTCTTTATGACACTAACATCGGCTGGCGTGGCCGCTGGTGGCACCAACACTTACGCACCTAACAAGCTGTTATCCGGAACTTTTGCCGTCATCCTAGTGTTACCAGCCACCGTTGCTTCCATTTATTTGCAAAAATATATTGTCGCGGCTGTTTTAACGGCTTATCTAATCTATATCTTTGGATTGGCCCGCAATCAATTTTTCGAATATTGGCGCTCTATTGAGAACGAACAACTTTTGGAAAAACAATCAAGAACCGACGCTTTAACGCAACTAGATAACCGTCGATTTTTTGATGAAAAACTCAATGAGCTCTGCCACTTGAGTTCTAGAAATCACGAAATACTAGCAGTGGTTGTGATTGACTGCGATCACTTTAAGAACATTAATGACAGCTACGGTCATGATCTTGGTGACATATGTTTACAGCATGTCGCTGAAACGCTAAGACAAGCATTACCAAGAACCACCGATGTATGCGCCCGATACGGCGGTGAAGAGTTCAGTGTGTTGTTACCAGGCACCGACAGTAAAGGTGCGATGTTAGTGGCTGAACGAATTCGTCAAAGTGTTGAACGCTCGCCTTTGCACTACAAAGCTCTCACCATAGAAATGACTGTGAGTGTTGGTGTGACCGCGCATCACATCGATAATTTTAAACCCGAACTTCCAAAAGCACTTTTTAAGGAAGCTGACCAAGCGCTTTTCCAAGCTAAGGAAAGTGGACGAAATCGCTGTGTTCTTTATAGCGAAAGTTAAATAATTTCGCCGGTTGACAACTTCAGCGGCTTTAATTGACGAAATCCTTTTCCATTTACCTTGTTTATCGCATTTATTTGGATAATCAACCCGAACCGAAAATACTACCTTTTAGCTCATTTCGCCAGTGCGCTTTACATCTATTCCTTTGTGCTTATATGGCCAATGATCATTAGCCGTTTGATGACAGTATTTTTCATTATGGTTGCGATTCGTTCAGGTACTCTTTAATAGCTATCTCGCGACTATTATTGTTCGCTTTCTTGACCGCTTCTAACATTGCATCTAACTGATCTCGACTCCAGTAGTTTCCATTTGCCATGACGGCATTAATTTTTTGAGTATTGCCAATATCGTCTAAGGGATTAGCCTCGAGGAAAACTAAATCAGCTCGATAGCTAGCTGCAATTTTTCCAGTTTGTAGCTTCATCCAATCTGCCGCCGAAACTGTCGCGGTTTGCAACACTTGGCTTGGAGTTAAACCCATTTCATTCAGTGCTTGCAACTCCTTATGTAACGAAAACCCAGCGATCATGCCACAGGCACCCAACGCATCGGTACCGGCAGTAATGGTGACCTTATGTCGAAGCAACGCTTGAGTAACCAGTTTGATTGCTTGGTTGTAAGCCCGATAATAAACATCCCACTCCTTGATGCTCTGTTTATCAGTATTGTGCGGATTCTCGTATGAATTTCCGCCCGGTAAACAACCTCTAGATACCACTGAGCCTTCTAGCCATCCCGGATTTTGATACGCCAATGGAATGCTTTTTAGAAAACTAGCTAGTTCAAAATCTTGCCGCGGTCGAGTTTGATGTAAACAGACGGTGGACGCTAGTGCGATATTGTTGTTCTTTAAATTGAGCGCAATGGTATCCGCCAACTCATTAATATGTGATATAAAAGCTTCACTATTAGCCGATGACAGCCCACCGAATTCATTCATTAAATTATGTGTAATAGAATCAATATGCGCTAGTTGAGATTGCCCTGATTGGTAGAGGTCTTCTAATTGAAGACCAACGGGCAAATGACCAATCACTGGAATTCCTTGGCGCTTAGCTTCAGAATTGATGGCATAATAAACGTCTCTATTAATATTCGAACTTAGAGCCTGTTGATCTTTGCGGTATAAAAAGCGGGCAGCATTTGGAACAGTCATAATGGTTTTGCGAAAAATCCAACAAACCATCCCAGATGCCAAGACTGATGTTAAAAGATAAAACATGGGGCTTGCTATCGCGAGTCATGTAATTAACGAATAGAGTATATACATCGATCGACCTTAGAAGATATTTTGTAACGCATTAGAACAGACATTCAGCGGCTAGATGTGCCCAAAGAATTTGGAGATTGGAATACAATATTCAGGCGCTTTAAGCTATGGTCAAAGAAAGGAGTTATGTTTAAGATTTTAGCGTTTCTATCAAAGTTGGCCAACACACAATGACTATTTATCAACCGAAGTATAGTGAAGGCGCACTAAGATGGCACTTGTATTGCTGATGCGCAAGAGCAGGCGATAGGTAAAAGCCGTGGCGGTAACTCCACCCTAAATGTATTTAGCCGTTGATAGCGGAGGGATGCCAGTCTATTTTGAATCAATAGGCGGCCAAACTCACGATGCTAGCCCTTGATAGCGCGAGTTCAAAAGTCAGAGGTTGTTGTTGCTGACAAAAGCTATGACAGAGATGTATTGCGAGCGTTTATAGCCAATCGAAATGCCCAACATGCATACCTCGTAAAGCTAATAGCAAAAAAGTAACGACGATATCGATTGGTGTTTAAACAGTTACCGACATTTAGTCGAAAACGCCTATATCAAGATAAAGAAATATCGAGCTATAGCTACCTCATACAACAAAATGGCTGTAAACTACCACAACATGTTCGCCCTCGCTTTATTTTTGATGTGGCTACCAGTTTTAGTTGATTAAGTGATGTAAGTTAAAGATCAACACGTCTAGTTGAACGGCGTTATTTCTCTTAATTAACTCAGACAAAAAATCAGTAACAGAGCCAGCAATGGGGTGTGGTTGTTCATCAGGGAAACATCAGCTTTAAATCAGTAATTCCTTATTGACTGAATCGCACAACAGACCCACCATGATTCACCAAACAATAAGCGCTCAACCGGAATGTAAGGAGAATCAAAATGGTCATCAGAGTATCTATGTGTCTTTGGATAATAGTGCTACTTTTTAGCGAGCAAACATTCGCTCAAAAAAATATCAACATGGGTCATCAGGACACTATGATGTCGAAGATACTTGGTGAGTCAAGAGTTCTTAACATTGCCTTGCCTTATAAGTATCACGAACGCGTACATAGTTACCCGGTTATTTTTGTTTTAGATGGCGATTATCTATTTGGTCTCACTAAATCAATATCACATATGTTGGCTTCGAGAAGTCAGATGCCGCAAAGTATTATTGTTGGCATAAGTCCAATGCAGCAAGCACGTCGCTTTGAGATGGATATAGAACGATTCGGTGGACAGCCAAAAAAGCATTTGGCATTTATCGAGAAAGATCTGATTCCATATATGGAAAAGCACTATCGGGTAAATAATCACCGAACGTTAGTGGGACTATCGCCTTCTAATGGCTTGTTATTTGAAACTATCTTTAGCAAGCCTAACTTATTCAAAGGCTATATCGCTTTATCAACACACTTTGAATGGGACTTGGATAACAATAAACAGCTAGATGATGGGCTAGTTAAGGCGTTGTCACAATCAAAAGAATCGCCAATATCACTCTACATGGCTCGTGCGGGAGATGATATCAATGAAATGCCTCTTGCTAAAAAACGACTGTTAAGCGCACAAAAAAAACTCAACCAGCATGCCGTGTCGCCTCACCAAGTTAAAATCGAAGCATTGGAAGATGATGAACATTACACTGTGGCAATTAGTGGCATAAAACATGGTTTAAATCTCATTTATCCAAAACAAGATTGGAAGAGTTTGTACCTCTTGTCTGGACAAGACAACCCGATTCAGGCGATCGAACAGCACTACAAACAATTATCACAAAAATATGGTATTCAAGCCTACCCCTTGGAAGATGGCTATGACAAAGGCAGTAGTTTAAGAGGTTTAGCTAGTAATATGGCTCGATGGAAAAGGCTTGGCGGCAATCAAGCCGCTATCAAGTTACTGCGGTTAGCATTGACTTACTATCCCAACTCGGCACAACTGCACTACGATCTCGCCCAAGTGCTAGAAAAAGGTGGCCAGACGAGCAGCGCCAAGTTAATGAAAGAAAGAGCAATGGAACTGGAGGAGAAATTTAACAAATATCAAACAGGGCTGCCGATGTATTAAATATCAGAACTTATAGGCGTGTTACCAAACACGCGTTTTACATAGCAAATATAATTCAGCAATAAAGCTGGTCGTCAATAGATGAATGAGTATTCATCCAATTTCATTTTCTAATCTAATTTTCGATAAATTTTGAAGAACTTTTCACTAACTAGAGCCCGATACCCAAAGCTTTGATCCGTATAACCGCTTGCTTAGCTTGCCTAGCTTGCCTAGCTTGCCTAGCTTGCTCAACAGTTTTAAAGCTTTTATGGCGTTTCTCAAACTGAGATCTAAACATCGCCCCAATATCGGTTCGACTGTTTACCTTAGGAGAAGCAATAAACATTTGAGGTCCAACCCCATGCTTATTAACCTCCTCAAGATAATCAAAGTGCTGGCTCATGCCGGTCATTTCACCAATTTGAGTCACACCGTTGGCAAGATAAAGAAGTAGATCATTCTTACTTTTCTTAACGTGCACATGGGAATCAATCAGCCCAGGAATCACAAATTGCCCTGCTCCATCTACTTGATAATAGTTCTTCAAAACCAAGTCTCTATTTGGCATAGTCTCTAGACTGCCCACATACTCAATTCGGTTGCCATTGATCAGTATTGATTGATTGCCTAGCATCTCAGACGAATCAGTTGAAAGCACATGTACATTGTGAATTGCAATCTGAACAGATAACGATTTAAATTGAGTCACATTCACAACTTCTGTATTGCCACCTAACATCTGGTCAATTTCATTGACAAAAAATAGATAAACCGCAACAGTCAGCACAGTTAGCAATAACAAGCTGCCAATTGCCCATTTTTTTAAGGGTGATAACATATTCATTTTACCTCGACACAAAATTGACTAATTATTCGGCTTTAAGAACGGACTGAATTTTATCTTTAAGATCGTTATCTTTAGTCTTGCGCTTGATTTGCTCAAGTACTTTTCGTTGTTCAATGCCTTTGAGTTTCAAGTAGTTCAGCTGAGCTAACCTAAAATTAACCCAATCTTTTGGTATCGTCTTATCCTCTTCGGCAATTGCCGCATACTCATTAATACTTTGTATGCCGAAATCTAATTCCGAGTTCGATTCAGCTGCTAGTTTAGCGATCTGATATAACCGCATATTGGCATAACTTGGTAACTCCTGATTTTCGGCAAACTCTATTGATATTAATTCTTTGAGTCCCTTACGATACATACTCTGACTTGCTAATAGCATGGCAAAATTAAATTTGAATTCGCCAAGCTCAACCTGGCTATCTAAGTCTGGTTGCGATGCCTCTTGATAACGGCTCAAAACTTTATCAACTTGTTTTTTTTCAAACAGTAATGGAGCTTCAATTGCAAATGCAGCCCGTTTATCGATCACTCTTAACTGGTCTAACAATCCGGCTATCGCATCTTTTTCACCGCCCGCGATAACAGGTGCTTGACGATGGAATCCGATTAGACCTATGATTGAAAGCCGATGTTGGTTGTCAACTTGAAGCGCTTGAGTGAAGTAGTTTTTGGTGTCTTTTGCATAACCTAATTTAGTGAAAACGCTAGCTGTTTGAGCTTGTTTACCAGCGATTCTAGCCGCATAGTAAAAATGCTCTGGGTTGGTAGAATCCTGCTCTAGAACTTCTTCGATATAATCTTCAGCAAGATCCAGTTTTCCTTGGAAAAATGCAACTCTTGCTAAACCAAACGTCCCTTTAACTTTAAAATTTGCTTGTTGACTTAAATCACTAAATAACTGTTTGGCACGTTCATATTGCTGATTCTTAAGCGCCTCTTCTGCGGGTGCTAAGTTTTGATCGATGGCACTAACGTTTAGGCTAATAGCCGTTAAGCATGCAACAGCAAGCCAGAATGCTGTGCTCCTTAGCGCTGAGTAGAATGAATGAGCTAAATATTGTTTGAACATAAATGGTTCCTATTGGTTTAATGGCTAGAATCTATCAAATCATAAAATTTGAGGGACCCAAAGGCCTCTCATATCATGTTTTGAAAGTGTTTAAGTTAATAAAGAAAATGATGTTTAGTTGACTAAAGCGAACCTAAATGTTTTTAGTTTAAGAGCCCAGTACAAGATATAGGCTAAACCAAACACAGTAGGAGTAAACCAGTTGTAATATCCAGTGAGTAAATTTTGCGCAACCATAAAAGCAGTCACTGCCGCAGTATACCCACCCAGCATTTTGGATAGATGCAAGAACAGCCACTTTTTCTTTAGGTTTTTCGGATCACTATATGTCCAGAGGTCCAATCCCCCGAAAGCTATCCCCACTATTCCAAAAACCGTTCTCAGTGGATAAAAGCTAGCTTCGGTTATCACCGAGTAAAGCATGACAACCAGGCTCACCAGTACCACGGTCCAAGCCAGCAAGCGGTCAATCATTAATCGCCCCATCGATTGTTTAGGGTCAAATTGCTTCAGTAATAGACTTCGTTTACCACCAATTAAAAAATACAGACTCAAAACCCCGATTTGGAATAGCGACGGACTTTGGTGATTAGGAAGTATCGATACAAACAAGGTTAAAGTGACTGAAATCACCATAGCGACATAAAATATTTTACCGCTGAATTTATGCACGCCACTGCCCTTTTTGGAAAGTAAGGTGACTGTACCGATCAAAAATGCCAGTCCACCTAAAACTACATGCACCACAATCATTGAGTTAACAACACTGAAGCCAAAGAATAAATTCAATACCACTAAAGCTATTAATGCGATTGTAAATGTGACGGCGAATAGGTATGTATCCGATAGTTTACTCATAAAGAATCTCTGAATTAGGTTTGTTAATAAAAACCCAAATCTACCGGTATTACAGGGCTTCAGCCTCCTAAAACATGTTTTGAGAGTGAATATTTAGCATTTTTAGCAATTAATTAACCAAGCAAGTCGCTCAAGACCGACTCATTGACTAAGAAAGCTTTTCCATAAAGGCTTTTGGCGAGATCCCTTCATGCTTTTTAAACGCACGATAAAAACTGGCCTGTGAGTTAAAACCAGATTCAAGCGCAATATCCAACATACTCCGTTTTGATTGGCCGCTTTCAGATAGACGCTGTTTAACCAGTTTGACTCGATAAGTATTTAACAAATCTCGAAAGCCCATTTCAAATTTATGATTTACGACTAATGAAAGGTTTTCGGAAGTGACGCCAAGTTGACTGGCTAGTTGTTTGAGGGTGAGCCCCCCATCTAAATAGATTTGATGCTGTTCGAACTGTTCAATGAGTTTTTCCTCAATTTCTTGAATTTGTTTCTGACTTAATTTTTTAGCAAGGGAGGTTAGACTAGTCTGAGATAAATGTACTTTTAGACTATCATTTTTGTAGCCCATAAATCCGAGGTAATAAGTGACAAAGGCTAAAAATAGGTTAAAAAATCGCCAGCGATACATCGGTTCGTCCATCGCGATTGAAAAAGTCGTTAGCAGTTGGTTTATCAATAAAAAACTGGCTAGTATTGTGCTCCAAAAGATCAGACTTCTTAACCAACGATAAATGGGAAAAGTTTTATGCTGTTTAAACTGCCTGAGCCAAGCTAGATAAAGTTGAATTTTTCGACCTCCCGTAACTAAATAAGCAATCGTCAAAAAGACAATAAGGTAGTCTTCTATTAGATTCGACTGATCGAAATAAAGTTGCGTAGCGATTTGCCGCTTAGCCTCCATGGTTGCTTCGCCAAGTGATAACGAATAAACCATGAGGTCATAACATGCATAGCTTAAACCGATAGCCAAATGCCAGAGATGATGTGTTCTAAACTCAAATTGCGTTTCCGTTAAGGAAAGAATATAGAGATAGACTAAGGGTGGTAACAACAACTCCATGCCGACGGGAAAGTATCGAAAATATTCATTATTCCACAAACCGGAAGTATGTAAGATTACTTTTAGATTTACCGAACAAAAAACTAGAATAGTGATGCCTAAAATCCGCTTGCTTTGTTGATTTTCCTTGCTTGTCAACAATAGAAAACTTGTCACTAGGCCTTGGCTAATGCCAATGATAATTAACAGTTCAAAAAAGGAAAATGTTGCTGACACTATTAAAAACGTCTCTTTTCTATATATTATATTTCAAGTTATCACTCAAGACGCAATGCCTCAGGTTTTGCGCAGCTAAATATTAATCTGTAATGATTATACTGCTGTAGAGCGGTATTGAGTATTGTTAAAAAATAAAGACCAAGTAACTTTAGCCACTCGGTCTTTTTTCAGCTCTATATTTTGCAATAATCGCTTTCTCAGCAAAATCGAATTAGCGATTATCCCTTGACTCACTAAGATGGAATATATTTACTTTAATGATTCAATCCAGTTTTTAACTCGGCGCTCCAAAATAGTCAGCGGCATCGCTCCGCCGCCTAAAACGGTGTCGTGAAATCCTTTGATATCAAACTTATTCGCAAGTTCTTTTTCAGCCAAGGCTCTTAACTCTTGAATTTTCAACATACCAATTTTATACCCTGTCGCTTGACCGGGCCAAACTAAGTAACGCCTTACTTCTGAACGAACCGCGCCCTCAGCGATGGGGGTTTTTTGCTTAAAATAATCGATGGCTTGTTGTTCGGTCCAACCTTTTGAGTGTAAACCGGTATCAACAACTAATCTGACGGCTCTCCATATTTCGGTCGTTAATCGACCAAAATCTGAATACTCACTTTCATAGGCGCCCATTTCCTTGGCCAATAATTCGGAGTACAAAGCCCAACCTTCCACATAAGCATTAAATCTTGCTTGAGTTCTAAATTGCGGGATTTCCGTGAGCTCTTGTGCGATTGAGATTTGCATATGGTGGCCAGGACTACCTTCATGATAAGCAATTGCTTCCATCTCGTTTTTAGGCATACTCGTCATATCCGAGAGATGTGCATAATATATACCGGGTCTTGCACCATCGGGCGTACCTGGAAAATAATGTTGAGCCGCACCGTCTTGTTCTCTAAATGATTCGACCCGTCTAACCACTAAATCGGCTTTGGGTAAAATTCCAAAATATTTCGGTAATTGTTGCTCTATAAATCCTAAATATTTTTTAGAATCTTCGATATAACCTTTTCGACCTTCGTCATTATTTGGATAAAAAAAGCGTTGATCGGTTTTGATGTATTTGAAGAAGTCGTGCAAACTTCCTTCAAAATTTACTTTTTCTTTAATCGCGATCATTTCTTTAGTAATTCGGTCGACCTCGCTTAAACCTATCTGATGTATTTCATCAGCAGTCAGTGAGGTGGTGGTACTATTTTTCAGTTGAAGGTTATAGTAGGCTTCGCCGTTTGGCAGACTTCCAACACCTTTTGCTATTTCATCGGTGTTATCGATATCGTTTTTAAACCAACTAATTAACTCTTGATAAGCCGGTTGAAAATGAACCAGCAGCGCCTGCTCCGCTTTTTTAGTTAGCTCATCGGCCTGTGCTTGGTCAATTGTTTCAACACTCACTAAGGATGCAATTTTACTTTTAACATCGGCCCATAGAGGTGCATCTTGTTCGCTGTCAGTAAACGGTACTCCCGTCACTAAGTTTTGCGCTTGCTCAATAACACCTTCATAAGTGAATTTAGGTGGTCTAACACCATATTCAGCATTCTGTTTAGCGCGTTTTAACAAGGTTTTTATGGCCGTTGAAATACCGGCGATTCGCTTGATGTAGGCATCCATATCAGATGCATTTTCAACTTTGTGAAAACTGATTAAAAACTGAGCGGCAAATGATTGCATGCCTTGCATCTGAGTGAATACATAGTTGTTCTTGTTAAACGCCATGGCATCGCGCTGCTGCTCATATTGATAAACCCAAATATCGTACGAAGTTTTAGCCTCTAAATCGAGTTTGCTATAATCGAAGTTTTGTTTTAGTTCTTTAACGGTAGCGGCTAACCACTCTAATTGTTCGATTTGCGCCACTTCACTCATGTCATCAACTTGGTCATACTTGTCTTTACGCCCGAGAAAAGTTAGACCGATTGGACTCAATTGCAATTGTTGTTCATATTTATCGGCAAACCACTGATTAAGTCGCTCACTTTCAGACAGCGTCTTAGTCACTTCATTACCATTGGTTACAGTCGCTGCAGAATTTTCTGCTGCTGTCGGTTGGTTACTGTCATCTTGTTGGCAAGCGCCTAACAAACTTGCTAGCGTTAGAGTGATTAGCGTTTTTCTCATATCAAGTCCCCAAAATTAGAGCCAAATTATTGTATATTGCGATAACCTCTGACTATATCGCTTAATCAGTTAGTGAACAATAATCTTAGCCCTGTTGGCTCTCTATAAAGGTAAGAAATCGTTTCAATAACTTTTGCGACAGCAAAGAGGGGAGATAGTCTGCGGCCGCAATTGGGAGAATAACGGTGAACCAACGGGTTCACCGCTAACCGTCGGCTCTAAATTGATTCCAGCTCTTTTGCCCTAGTTCGTTCCAGCTGTGTAAAATAATCAATCGGTAACCCTATTAAGGCTGGCATTGGCGCAGCAATAAAGAGCGAAGAAAAGGTTCCGACCAAAATTCCAATAAATAACGCTATTGAAAATCCGTAGAGCGGAACCCCTGCCAGCCATAACAGGCAACACACCGTTGCCAGTGTTGTACCGGAAGTAATTAATGTGCGAGTTAAAGTGGAGTTGATCGCCGCTTGAATTAAATGGTTGAAACTCTCAAACCGGCTGGTTTTCATTAGTTCTCGAACGCGATCAGCTAGAATAATCGAATCGTTTAAAGAGTAACCGACAATGGCTAATAGACTCGCCAAAGTGGTTAAATTGAACTCGAGTTGGCTCCAAGCAAAAAAACCGAGCACTGCGACAACATCATGCAGCAGCGCCGCTAAAGCACCGAGCGCAAAACGCCACTCAAAACGAATTGCTAGATAGGCTAACACCAAAAGAAAAGCCGTCAACAGAGCGAGTCCGCCTTGCTCTAATAGCTCTGTACCAACTTGTGAGCCGATAAAATCAGATTCTAAGAACTCAACTGATAGTTCACTTTGCGATTCTAACAATTGTTGTTGCCACTGGTTGAACCAAGACTGCTCACTCACGCCTTTACTGGTTTCAGGCTGTCTGACTGTCCATGAACGATTACTTTCCGCCGAGTTTAAACTAAATGGTCCATCGATTTGTGTTGTTAGTCTCTCGCTCATGTGCGCTTGAGAAATAGATTGACTGGTTTTAAACTCCGTTATAAAACCACCGGTAAAATCGATCCCAAGATTGATACCTTTTGTGAATAATCCAATTAAAGAAACAGCAATCACAACAAATGCTGTTATAAGACCAGCTTTACGTAATTTAGTAAATCTAATCATTGGGTTTTCGTTCGTTTTACTCATGGCTTAATCCCTCCGAGCTAATTTTTTCTAATGGCTGATTTCGTTTATTCTTGGATTGCTTTTTGAGCTCGCTTTTCAGATATAGCGTTTTGGTTAACACCCCAGAGAAAAAAATGCCTGTAAACATACTAGTGACAATTCCTAAGCCTAATGTAACGGCGAATCCTTTTATCGCTCCATATCCTATGGAATAAAGAACCATTGCAGTAATTAGTGTAGTTAAGTTAGCATCCAAAATCGTAGCCGTGGCATTTTTGTAACCTCGCTCAATAGCATTAGGTAGGTTTAGGCCGCGCGCATGCTCCTCTTTAATTCGCTCAAAAATAATCACGTTAGTATCAACCGCCATACCGACCGTTAAGACCAAGCCTGCAATACCTGGCAAAGTTAAAACCACTCCCGGCAATAACGACATCAATCCTATTAAGCAAGTCAGATTAAACAACAGTGCAATGTTAGCGATGGCTCCTAACTTTTTGTACCAAACCAACATAAAGAACAATGTCATTGCAACGCCTAGAATCAGTGCCAAAAAGCCGTTGCTAATATTATCCTTACCTAAAGTTGCACCAATAGTTTGTTGTTTTTCAATTTCGATTGGAGCATTCAAGGAACCAGCGCGCAACAACAATGCTAGCTCTTGCGCCTGATGACGACTTTCAAGATTGGTAATACTAAAGCGCGAGCCGAGCTGCGCTAAGATCGTTGCATTGCTAATAACTTGAGGATTGGCTTTTTTATTTCCATCTTCATCGGTAATATACTCAGTTAACACCGTGAGCATTTGTTGGCCAATATTTTTGCTAGAGTATTTCAACATCTTATCGCCCCCGATTTTATCCAAAGCTAAGTTGACTAAGGGAATACCCATTTCGTCAAACCCAGCACGGGCGTTTCTTATATTGTCGCCGGTAAAAATGGGAATCGAATTGACTTTAACTGACTCTCCATTTTCTAACTTTATCCGTTTGTTTCCACTTTGTTGAACCTGATAAAACTCCAAAGTTGCGGTCGCCCCGATAATTCGTTTAGCTTGTTCAGGATCTTTTACTCCAGGCAGCTCTACTCTGATTCGATGACTGCCCTGTCGTTGTGTCGCGGCCTCGGTAATTCCTAAGTGCTCAATTCTGCTCCTAAGAGTCGTTATCGATTGATTCATTATTTCATTGTTAAAAGCGCTTAAACCCTGTTCGGAATAATAAAAACCCAGCGATCCGTTGGATTGATACTCGACTTTAAGATTGGGGAAATCTTGACTAATGGTATCAATCAAGTATTGATTGATTTGGCTATCGCCTGATTGAACCACTACCCTAGGACTGAACTGTTTTTTGTCAACCAATTTCACTTTGGTCGGTTTTGCTTTGCGCTCAATTAGGGTTGATAATATCGTCGATTTTATCAACTCCATTCGCTTATTAAGCGCTAAATCCAAATCAACATTGAGCACAAACAGCACACCGCCACTTAGGTCCAAACCGAGTTTTAGCCGTTCAACGCCAATTTGACTCAACCATTCCGGCCCACTATGAGTAGACGCTATGTTGAAGTGATAGTTTTCACCTAGAATAACTTTAAACTTATCCGCTATCCGATTTAGTTCCTCCGGTTCAGAACTACTAATCGAAATCTTTTTAGTGGTTACTTTAATATCGTCAAAATCCAATTGCTGCGAAAGAAGCCAAGACTTTATTTGTTGAGCACTTACCCCCTCAGCTCCGATAGAAAATTTACTGTTCGCCCTATCCGATGGCCGGTTAGGCTCTAACTTCAACGCCTGAAAAGAGTGCTCATTTATCGGTATTGTGAGGGTACTGTTCTCTGAAAACAGGTTGGGCAAAGCGTTAATAGTAAGTGTTGTAAAAATCAACACTAGCAATAGATATTGCCATATGGGTACTCGCATTTTATAGCTAGTGTGCTGAGCACCAGTATTTCTTTTAATATTCATACAGTTCTCTTAATTTAGTAAAGCCGAACGAAAATACCCTTTGAACATCGATTCAAAGTTCTTCGCAATAAAAGGCTATTTATTTGGTGTGACTAGTTTTTATTGACTAGCAAAGTTAAAAACAGAGAGATTGTTTAGATAAAATAGATGTGCTTATTAAAATTCAGATTACTGTCTTTCCAGCCCGAAACTCGCACGCCAGCGGCACCTCGATTATTAATAAACCAAGGCACAGGTTGCATTTGAGCGAACCCTATTTCAATTTTATTCGATGAATTCAACCAAGACTTTATACCAAGCTCGACCGGGTCAAATTGTGGGCGCTGTTTTGAATGTGAGAAACTAGACGCTTCACTAGTCAGTGGCGGTAAAAAGTCGGAGACCAATCCAGATTCAACGACATGAGTTTGTTTTTTATTAAATTCTGGTTTTGCAGGAATGTTAAGGTTCGGTATTGGATTAGTAATCGAAGAACTAGTCACCGAACTTTCAATTTGAGCTTCATAACTAACCGAAGCTGACTTAGATAATAACTCTGACTCAAGATGGATAGCTGCTAGCAGACAACTCGCAAGCCCAATCATAAAAACGCTTGTAAGTCGCTTAAGCAAGGTCATTGTTAGTTTATTAGATTTCAAAAAATAGTACGTTTAGCAAATAGGCATTACACTATCATGGTGTCTAAACTTGATAAATCAAGTTACGCTCACATGTTAATGAAGATTTATTTCCTGCCACGAGCAACCTTCGATTATTTTTATTATTAATCGTTTAATTTTTCGTCCATTTTATCAGGTGCAAAATCAGAGCAATAAAGCAAAATATAAAAATTGAAATATATGCACCCACATCGGGTCGTAAGGTGTCTTCTGGAAAGAGTAGCGCATAGATACAATAAACCATAGCAAATACGATTGTAGCGCGAAGGAGCATGGTTAAAAAAGAAACTTCCTTTGACAAATAGTCCATGCAAAAGAAAACAGCGGGTATGAAGAGCGAGAATAATACGCTAGTACTAGGCGTATTTGAAATAACGTGACTACTTAGTCCCATCACAATAAATAGGTTAGCTACGCCTCCAAGCATACACCAAAGTTCAAACAGACTAGTGGGCTCTGGGCGATTAGAAACAAAATCAGAATAAATTAAGCGACCGTTCTTGATAAGCATAGCTCCTTGATATTTTGACTCGATACATTTAGAACGTTTAAAGGACAAAAATATTTCAGTAAATAACTAAAACGATCTCATTAATTTTACCGCCAAAAGTTGGCAGAGGAAGTACTCGAGAGAGTTTTAATGACTTTATTTATAGGTCTTTTTCTTCTTCCATACTCCAAGTTCACCTCAACCGAGAAATAAAAAGTGATAACTACAACACAAAAATTGATGATTGTTTGCACTGTGTTTTTAGTGAAAAATCCAATTGACTTGACAAATACAATCGACGCAAGCACAAAGCATCGTTAACCTAAATTAATTTTTATTACGCCGTTTACTAATTAAATAGCACTGCCAAATTCAAGGATTATTGAGTGAATATTTACTAAAATTTATCTCAACTCGAAATTGCCTGCTCAATTTTTATTCTGTACATTTTCTGCACGTTTTTATTCTCAAGGTTCGTTTCACAATGAACACTCGTATCAAAATAGTACTAGTTTTAGCCGGTATTTCGGCGACGATTTATTTTTTTATTGGCGGCGATTCTAATGCAAATCACTTTGCACAGAAGTCCTCTCCGCCAATATTACAGGTGAATAACAATTCGAAATTAGATCCTCAAATGGCAATTTTGAACATTCCAAAAAAGCGTATAGAAAACACCGAGTCCGGTGCTACAGAAATTGAAACTATTGAAGACGAGTCCGCTCCTCAATTTTCTGGAATTGCCAAACAGTCGGCCGACGCAAGAGCCATTTTAGAAGAGGCCGGAGTGCTGCCAACCGATCTGGCTGAAGAAGCCTATTTAGAGTTTGACTTAGAGACTCTGCGCTCACTTGAGGTTGGTGACACCTTTGATTTAGAGATACCACAAACCTTAGAAACATTTTCAACAGAGGTAACTCAAACGCTAGACTTTGCTAACGGTGATAGAAGTGTTTTCGGTCGTTTAGTTGGCTCTGATGGTGAATTTCATAATAGCGTAATGACTGTTGGGGAGGATGCTCTGTACGGGCAAATGACCACGCCATCAGGTAACTACGTTTTTGAAACCAAAGGAAAACACGGATGGCTTGCAGCAAAACGGGACCTCTATAAAAACCACGTAGAGTTTGAGCCTGTCCGTGAAGTACAGGATGGACAAGGGGGGATCGTTTTAACCGAGCCTCATAAAAACTAAAAAAATAGGATAAATCAATGTTTAAAAAAATCTCAAAATTTGGACTAGCATTGCTATTAAGCATGCCGCTAGCGTCTCAAGCAGAAACGATTGACATAGGAATAATGTATTCAGATGCAGCCGCGGCAAAGACATCTAATATTAATACTAAAATAAACCAACTGATTTCATTTAGTAATCAAGTTTATAGTCAAAATGGAATTAATATTACCCTTCGCTTAGTCGGCACGCTATCACTGGGTAGTAACAACGTCACACCTTCTAGCGGTTGGCTCAATGCAATCACTGATACGGGTTGGATCCAGGACTATCGTGATCAATGGGGTGCTGATATGGTCGCTGTTCTTGGTACCGGACAATCTGCAGGCAGCGGATTAATCTCTTGTGGAATTGCCTGGGTTGGTCAAGGCTCAAATGGTTCTTTATACAATAGTTACAATAGCAGAATGTATAGTATCTCTGCTGTTGATTGTGGAGCAACCACCTTCGTCCATGAGTTAGGTCATAATCAAGGTCTTGCTCACTCAAGAAAACAAGGTGATACCAGTGGTGGAGTGTATGTTGATGGCATGGGTCATGGCGTACAAAATGTTTTCGCAAGCATCATGGCTTATCCACATGTATTTGGCAATGCAACTCAATACGACTATTTTTCAAATCCGAGCTGGTCGGTGAGTGGTTACGCTTATGGTATAACCGGTCAGGCTTACGGTTGGAAAACAGTCAACGCAACCAAACGTAGTATTTCACGATTTAAATAATAATGTGAATAGTAAGATCTAAGCAAACTTGAAGTTCTATTCAAGTTTGCTTTTTTTCATGTGAAGACGTTAAAAACAATACTGAAAGTTTCTAATCACAATTACTTCGACCATTGATCCAGTCTCGAACTAAACTAGTCGCGTTTTGGTCCACCATTAAACTAGCCAATGGTGGCATGCGATGTTCATCTAATCTCTCCATCCTAACTAGAAGTACTGATGCGTCCGCATTACTAGGTGCAATTATTCGAGCATTGGCAATACCAAGATCATCAATTGACGGCTCAATATCACAAGTATTCGTTTGCGCAAAGGCAGTCCGGTAATTAAGATCGATAAAGTCCAGAGCCGCTCCGACTCGATGACACCCAGAACAATTACTATGTAAGTAACTACGCGAACGCTCTTCTAGTGATGCGGTTTGCTCATCTAGCCCAAATAGACGGTCTTGATTTTGGCTTTCAAGTACTTGATCCAAATATCCGGCCTGACTCAAAAAGTCTAATTGATTTATTCCCAAGTCAGCTCGTTGCAAATTTACTTGAGCGACTTCTAGTCCTAAACTATGATTAGCAGCGCTAGTGTGGCATATATCACACTCACTAGAACTTGGATAAGTATGCACAAAATCGCCCACATCTTTCGTTTTCCCTTGACTTAATAAAGTGGCATCAGTCTGTTGATCATTCCATTCATAACTAAATCCTCGCCAACCATCTGCAAGCCTAATTAAAAGTCGAGTTTCTAGGTAGGTATCACCATTTAAAAAATGTTTTAGCAAAATGGCATTTTCAGGAAAATTAAAATCACCATCTTCTAGCACTTCAATAGTTTGATTGTCGGGCATGGCAAATGCTCTTTCTTTATTAGCACCATCCGACCAAAGTTGAGAGTTAATTTGATAATCAAACACCCCATCGGAATGAGTTTTAGTTTGAGTATTAAAGCAGCCTACCTCGCTTAAATTGTCAGGCATTTCAAATATTCCTGAGCCATCGTCTTCGACATTTAAGTTGTAGATTCCATCACCCTGTCCACCATCTAAATTAAGTAAATAAATTTCACCGTCATTACCTTCGGCCATACCAGCGATCAACCGTCCACTATTAAATATTGGCGTGTAGTCCGCCCCTACCTCAGAATCGGCAGGTACGGATAAAAACTGCGAAGAAAAAGTATCCCCCCAAATATAAAGACCTTGTAGACTAGGCCATCGGCTACCGCGATAGACATAACCACCTACCGTTGAAACGCCAACGCTTCGCGGATATTGGGTGATGGGTAGCTGATAACTAGGCGTATCACAGTTCTGTCCATCTGAACATATATTACCTTCCATTACTGGCCAACCGTAATTTCCTCCAGAAATAACTTTGTCGACTTCTTCGAAAGTGCTTTCACCAACATCCGCCAGCCATAAATCGCCTGTTTGAGAATCGAAACTCCAACGCCATGGATTACGAAATCCATAAGCATAAATCTCAGGGCAGGCAGTGTTGTCGCCTTGCGCTCTTTCGCCCGATGTACAACGAGCTTGACCAGTGTTAAAAGGATTGTCATTAGGTATTTGATATTCAGTATTGGAAACATCAATTCGAACAACTGTGCCATGCAGATTAAAAAGTTGTTGTGAGGTTTGTCGATCAGCACCACCGTCGCCAAAAGCCACATACAATAAATCATCGGCTCCAAATGCAATGTCTCCACCATTATGATTGTGCGCCGGTTGCGGTAAAGTGAATAAGACGTTCTCACTATTTGGATCAATGACCTGTGAGTTTGTATTTACTGTAAAGGAAGAAACCGTCGAACGGCCAGACTGATTCGCGTCGTTGTAAACTAAAAATACACGATTGTCTTGGGGATAGTTGGGGTGAATAGCTAACCCCGTTAAACCTTTTTCTAATGTTGTGGTAACCCTCTCTGAAATATCCAACACTTCATTGAACTGATCGGCACTGGCATTATTATTAATGGTAACCACTCGCCCTTCTCGTAAGGCGATAAACCAAAAACTGCTATCGTCGTTTGGCTGTACCATGGCTAGAGGTGAGTCAAGAATAGGTAAGTTAGGAAAACTAGCTTGAATAGTTATATCCCCCGGATTGCCGCCCGTTAAAGGCGGTGGTGTACAACTCAAATTACTGAGTCTAGCAGCAACCACATTAACCGTTCGAGTTGCGTTGGCTTGATTACCAGCGGTGTCAGTCGCGGAGTATTCAATCGTGTAACTCGCAACAGTGGACGTATCGACTTCACCTGAAGTAATCACTGACACATTACCATCTAGGTTATCATTGGCTGTCGCTCCCGGATCGACATAGTCAGCCAAATAACTCACTTCGATGGGGTTATCCCCCAGAAGGGTAATAATCGGTGGTGTCGTATCAGGTTCATTATCTGAGGAACCTCCGCCGCCACAAGCTAGCAAAAAGCCGGTCATCGCCATAACTGAAATCGCAGAATAGATGTTAGTCAATGTACTTTTCATCTCAAAATCCCTCAATTTTTTACATCGATTACTTTAAGTCTACCCCTATTGAATGGTCAAAGTTTTGCACCAATCGACAAACGTTAGTAAATCTATGACCAGCGTTTTGGTCTATACCTCCGCACCAGCCAATATAAATCGACCAAAATCACCTGCTAACTCATTGAATTAATAGTATTTATAAAAAACACGAAAATAAATGGCACATTTTGAGCCAATCTGTCGCTTATATGATTATGTGACCTGTTCGCTGAGGCCGACAGGCACTTAATCATCAATAAATGGAGCAAGATTACTTGCCGGGAGTTAAACCATGTTAGTTAAAAATTTAAAATTCAAAAGTTATATGGGAGTTTTTTTGTTGTCGGCAATTACCGCCTGTGGGGGCGGAGGTGGCGGCGGTTCTGATCCCGATCCACAACCACAGAACCGCGCACCGGTAATTTCGGGAACACCCGCCGTTGAGGTTGACGCAGGCAGCAACTACTCGTTTACTCCGTCCGCGAGTGATCCCGACGGTGATAGCCTCACTTTCAGTATCAGTAATCAACCAAGCTGGGCAAATTTTCAAACCTCCACTGGTGAGTTATCAGGAGCTCCAAGTGAAAGCGATGCGGGCGATTATCAAGGAATTGTTATCAATGTGTCAGATGGTGCGTTAACGACAGCATTAGCTGAATTTACCATTACGGTCAATGGCACAAAGGTAGACCTTGAATTACAAGCTTGGTCTGATTTTGCGCCAAAAGCTAATCCCGAGGAAGATGAGGGAAGCGAAGTCATCGACGAGTCCGTCAATCCAATTGTTGAAATTCTAGAAGATGAAGATGGAAAACTAAAAACATGTACAACTGAAGAAGTTGATTTTTTCAAGACTCCGGCAGAATATGTAATGTTCTCTCCACCAACCGATGTTCTATGGCCAGGAGCCCTAGTACAAGGAAAATCACTTAGGGATGGCACCACAGCGGGACAAATTTTGCCACTCAATATAGACCAACGTACCACAATCGATGTCTCTATTCCCGCATGTGCTATTAGTAATAACTTTAGAAACGTTCAGCCGACACTTGCTAATGTTAATAGTGCGGTCGCATCGATATTAGCGGAAGCGGAAGCGGAAGGCGCTAATTGTTTACAAGCCAGCGGTAACTTAGAGGTCGAAACTTTCAGAAATGAAAAGCAACGCGCACTAAAAGCGGGCATGTCTGGAAAATATTTTGGATTTAGTGCCTCAGCAAGTGGCTCTTCGGATAAGACCAAAACGGAGAATTCTGTAGCGGCTGTTTTCAGAGAGAGCTTATATACCGTACAAGTTCAAGCACCACAAACACCTGAGGGTTGGTTCTCCGATGACTTTACTCAAGCCGAATATGAGCGCCAAGTTGAGCTAGGCAGAATGGGAAATGATAATTTGCCCGCCTATGTCGCTACTATTACCTACGGAAGAATATTAACTTCAACCCTCACTTCAACTCACTCTGAAGCCGATATGCAATTTGCCATGGAATTTAAGTATCAAAATCCAGCAAGTAGCGTCAGCGGAGACGCAGCCACTCGCTCAAAAGAAATTCGCCAAGACTCTAAAATGAGTATCGCATACAAAGGTGGGTCTGCCGAAGCAACCGCCGCGATGTTAAAATCAGAAGATTGGACACAATATTTCGGAATTCCCGCCACCGCAACTGATGCAGTGCCAATATCTTTCCAAATAAAAAGTATCAGCGATGATTTGCCTGCGGTCACCCAAGAGCTAACCTCCTACGAGCGGGTCACTTGCTTTGATAAGGTAGCTGATGATGCGACCTTTATATTCCAAGACAAACAGTCTTTTACACCGAGTTTTACCGGAACAGGTCAATTAGTCGCATTAGGTGATGTTGATGGTAATGGAGCCGATGATATTGTATGGGCTAATACTGACTCGACTGGCCGAGGCGAGTTTGCAGTTGCGCTTGCTAATGGCGATGGAACCTTTCAACCGTTAGTCCAATCTAACAACACTGCAGTGAGCGGACTACCCGGTGATTTGAGTCTAAACGTTATTGATATTGATAATGATGGACGCAAAGACATTGTGCTCAATGTTTTAAAGAACGACTCAGGAGGATCTAATATGGTTTTTGTTTCATTTTACAAAGGCGAAGTAGACCCCGAGTTTGTTCACAATAAAGGTCAAGTTATTTTTAACGGTTCAGGTGCTGATACTTATACTTTAGTAACCTATCAATTTGATAATAAGCACGGTATTGATTTAGCTTGGAACAATACTCCAAACAGCACAGCACTAAACCGTACTTATATTTCCCATGCAGTGGACATGAGTGCGGAAGGGTTTGATTTGGAAAATGATGATCTCTTTATTAATCGCGGCAAGTTGGATCGCTCTGGCAACTTTAGTGGTTACGAATATGTTTTTGCTGGAGACGTTGATGGTGATAATTTTGGCGACCTAATCTTTCAAAATATCGATTCAGGTGGTAACAATGTTTATGTCAGTTATGGTAATGAAACTGGTTTAACAACACCTTTTAAGCTTAAAGATTTTGGGGGGAATTATGGTCATTACATTTCATTAATTGGAGATCTGGACGCGGACGGCAAATCGGATTTAATTGAGCCCAGACAAAAGCAAGCATTTTCAAATTTTGGAGCCTATGTTGCACATGGAAGCTCAAACCAAGACGCCCCTTTTTCTCAACACAGCTTTAAACTGTACAATGATGCAGAAGGACCTGAAGTGACCATAAAAGAGCTGTTGGGCGAATCAACGCCAGTGTTACCCGAAATGCTTATTGGCGATGTTGATGGCAATGGCGGCTCAGATTTAATTATCAATGATAAGGGAATTGTCGATAGCTTAACGAACAAAATTGGTGTTGGTCTCGCCATTGTGAGCGACACAGGTTTTAACTTTGCTCGTGTCGCACAAGAGCATTTTGCCAAAGAGAACTGGTCGCAATACAAATTACTAAAAGGTGATTTTAATTGTGACAAGCGCGACGACGTTATTTGGATAGACAACGCCGCCACCAATAGCATCTATGTTGGAGTTGCTCGAGGAGAAGCAGCAAATTGCGCTGAATAGTACCTGGTTGGTGCAATATTTGGTCAATAGGTGACGAATTTATCGACTCGCCTATTGGCCTTTTTTAATTTATACCGACAATCAATTTGAGTATTTTCCTTTTAAATACTATCGACAAACACATCGCAACGCTGTATACCTTAGTTAAAACAATTAAGACGACTATTTATTCTCGCAACACCGCTCTCACGCTTGCAAATTGAATGAAGGAATTTTGAATGAACGACGAAAGTTGGCAAAAATTGGAGCAAGCTTTTCATCATGCCAACCAACTTGATCCCGAAAAACTAGCTGATTATCTTGAAAAGTTGAAGGCAAATGACCCAAGAATCTATCAAGAGTTAACAGGCTTGTTAGAGCAAGATAATCATTCAGAAAGTCTAAAATGTAAAGATCAGCATCAAAACCTAGATAATCAAGGCGAGCTCATTGCAGACAACTCTAACCCACGTGACGCAACTATTGGAACAGAAATTGGCGCTTTTAAAATTTTGGATAAACTTGCCCAAGGCGGCATGAGCATTGTCTATAAAGCTGAACGAATCAGTAAGGATTTTAAACAAAACGCTGCGATAAAAATTCTGAGTCATCAATTCCTATCCACTGACTCACTAGCTAACTTTAATTTCGAACGGCGTACCCTAGCCTCGTTTGATCACCCAAATATCGCCAAAGTACTAGATGGAGGTACGACTAAATCAGGACTTCCATACCTTACTCTGGAATACATTGAAGGTATTCCCATTGACCAATATTGCATCCAACAAGCGCTAAGTCTAAAACAAATTATTAAGCTTTTTTTACAACTTACCGACGCAGTAGACTATGCCCATAAACGGCTAGTGGTGCATCGAGACATTAAGCCTTCTAACGTACTAGTTACTGCCGATGGACTTGTAAAGTTACTCGATTTTGGCATTTCAAAGTCAATGGACCTAGAAGCTAGTAATGAACAACTTACCACTCTGGGCTCTAGGCCAATGACCCCAGCATTTGCAAGCCCCGAACAAATCTCCGGACAACCTATTACGACTGCAACAGACATTTATTCATTGGGTGTTTTACTGTACAAATTATTAACCAAGAAAATGCCTTATACCAATACTAGTTCGTTACAACTTATCTATGCTATCTGTAAAGAACAACCCTCAAGCCCTAGTCAATCAATCTATACTTTGTGGAAGGAGCAAACAGCAGGTAATAGCCGAGCCAATAAAAATACTTCTTCTAGTCAATCTGAAGAAGTTAACAATCCTAACCAATTAAAACGCTTACACAGGTCTTTTCAAGGCGATCTTGACAATATTGTCATGTATTCATTGAACAAAAAACCCGAGAATCGATACAATTCTGTGCGTGATTTTAGCAATGACCTTTCTCGCTATTTAAAAGGTGAAGCAGTATTCGCAAGAGGCAATTCTCAACTCTACAAATTTAAGAAGTGGATTCTTAGAAATAAAGCGGTTTCAGTTTTAGCCCTTATTTTATTGCTCTCATACTCAGGATTTACTAGCTATTCAATTTGGCAAGCTAATCAGTTAAGAGTCGAAAGCCAAACGGCTAAAACGGTTTCTGATTATCTAGTGAATCTTTTTACCGTGGTTAACATTACCCAGCCGCAAACTGAAATTAAACCCAATAAAGAGATGACTGTCATTGAACTGCTTGATGCAGGCCGAGAATTCATCATGCAAGATCTTAAAGATCAACCCGAAGTAAAGGTACGCTTACTCAATAGTATGGCCGATGCTTATCAAGGAATGGGGGACTATAAAAATGCTGAGGAACTGATTGACGAGACCATTCAACTTCAACAAAGCTTACACGTATCTGACGTTCAACTCGCTGACTCTCTTAATATTTCGGGTTGGAACAAATACTCTGCAGGAAAACACCGTCAAGCATTGCTTGCGTTTAACAAAGCACTCACTTTAGACGTTGATAAAGCCACGTACTTTCAATCTTTACAAAATGTTGCAACCGCTCAAGCAGCGTTAGCACAGTTTAAACAAGCTAAACAAAATTATGAAAAAGTTATCGAATACAATAACTCGCTACCCAAGCAAAATGAGGCAAAAAATGCTGCAGCGTTACATAATTACGCTATTTTACTGTGGGAACTGGCCGAGTATAAAAAAGCCAAAGAAATAGAACTCAAAGTATTGGATATATTCATTCGGAATTACGGAGAAAACTCATCTCACGCCTCGGATGCCTATAATTTCTTGGGGACACTGTCTAAATCAATCGATAACGATATTACCTCAGCACTTGAGTACTACCATAAATCTCTAGCAATAGACCGCAACCTATACCCAGGGCAACATCAATCAATCGGCTATGGGTTATTGGATATAGGTTCATTGTATTTTGAGTTAAGAGATTATCAGCAAGCCCTTAAATCATTTGAGGAGGCTCGGGATATTTTTATCAGCTTGTTTGGCAAGGATAACTTAGAGGTTGGAAACGCGCTAAATTCGATAGCCGATGTCTATTTTGACTTTGGAGAAATAAAAAAAGCGAAAGACCTGTACCAACAAGCGCTTGATATCTATGACAAGAGTAATCCTGCCATCAATCCTGCAAAGTCAATTGTCATACAAAACTTAGCGCAATCGCAATTTGAATTATTAGACCGGCAATCTTCGGTGAAAAAGATTGAAGCGACTCTCGACGGTTTGTTAAGTATTCTTCCACCCAAGCATCCTCAAATTAGAAGTTTACGCTCGACATTAATTGGCTTCTACTTGAGGATGGATAAAGTTAACTTAGCCAAAGAGCAGTTGTCTCAGTTAAATCCTTCACTCATTGATAAACTCACTGATTTCGAGACATTAACCAGCGAAGAAATCTCCCTCGCCATTATTTACTGGCAATCCACTGGTGAACGAGAGATTGAAAATAGCTATCTAAAAGCCCTCAACGCGAGATTAAAAAGTAAAGATTTGGTTAACTTTTCTATTTTGAATAACCTAATCAGTTATGCTGAGAATCTTGTCCATCGTCGCAGAACTAATGAGCTACAACCACTTCTTCCTGAGATCGCTCGATTTCTTGAGGTTTTGAAGCTCGAGTCGAGCTTGCTATCGCTAAAGTACCACCTCTTAGAATCGCAGTATCAACTCGCTACCGAAAACCCAGAAGCAGCGCACAGTGCCCAACAACGAGCGCAAGAAATATCATTGACGTTAGGACTCGAGCTTGGCTTTGTTGAACGACTTGTCCAGCAAATAAACGAAAATAATCCCAACAATTGAAATCATTGAAAGTAGTAAAAAGTAGTGTTGAAAACCAATAAACCCAGGATTGGAATCAAGAATACGCCCGGTTACAGAGGAAAAAAAGATATCCGGTGTGTAACCAACCAAGGAGATCACACCAACCGCTGTACCCGTCGCACCTTGTTTAATTTTAGCTTGTTCAACAAGCGCAAAGTAGACTGCTCGCAAGGCGTAAACGGCGATGAACGTCAAAACGATGTTTGCGATTATTAGTATTTGCAGTTGCTTAGCAAATTCAAATAGACTCATTCCTAAAAAGCCAATCACAGATAGAATGAAAAACAACTTTATCGACTTGCTTGCTTGCCAGCGATCAGCAATTAAACCCGCTATAACAGCTACTAAAGGTCGAGTATAACTTGCAATAGACGTTAATTGCGAAGATTCCAGCTGCGACATTTGCATGATTTGAGTAGCATAAATGCCGTAATTATCTAAAGCTTTAAAGCCGCAGTAAGCACAAATAATTACCCCACCTTGCAGCCATACCGATTGTTCTTTAAACACATTCAAAACGTTTGTAAAACTAGGCTTTTGTAGTTCTTTAGTTTGAAAAGAAGTGTTTTGACTTGGAATAAAAATCCAAACCAATAAGCCCGCTAACATCGTGACGCAACTATAAAAGAGAGCGACAGCTTGCAACCCACTGCGTTTATCCTGGTAACTTTCCGCGCCCGGCAACAAAAACAGTGCAAGAATAAGAACCGCAAGACTAGCCGTTAAGCTTGCAATTAAGCCGCGCCCCCCATCAAGTAGACCAAACGCAATTCCTTGGGAGTTTGCACCAGCGAGAATACGAGTTTGTTTGATCATCGCCGACCAAAACAGCAAGATGCTGGTTAGCCCCCAATACCCGAATAGAAAGTATAGTGCTTGGGTGTTTGGAATTGTCATAAGATAGAATCCACCAAGAGCAGTGGCGAACAAAGAAAAAGCCATCAATTTTCTTGGTGCAAATCGATCAGCTAAAACTCCCCCTGGAAAATAGCTCAACATCGCGACTATGCCATAGACTGCAAAAATATCACCTAATTGTGTGTTAGTTAGTTCAAAAACATCTAACAGAGTCGGCCGAAAAAATCGCGGAATATGAAATGGCAAGGAGAATATAAGCTCGCCTGCGACAACCAATACCAAAATTAGCAACAGGTTTTTAATCGGAATCTTAAAGATATTTAACACCGTCATATCAAGTGCGGAGGTAGGGCAATATCATTACATAGTCACGATAACGGGTAAAGCGGTTACTTCCCGTCAGGTTGATTAACAACCGGCCGAAGGCTTTTAAATCGATTCGACAAATATTTTCTGGCACGATTATAATCCAATATGCCATAACCTAATTCTGTTGGTTGAATGTTATCGCTGGCATTTAAGTCAAACGCTTTAGCTGTCACTAGAATTGCTTGTGAGATTTGCTGTGAGCTCGCAAGCGGAAATTCTCTGTTTAGTTTAGCAACAGCAGCAGCTACAAAAACAACGGCATATGAAGTCCCTTCAACGACTTGAAAACTATCTTTAGTAAAAGGAACTGCGACAACTAAATTACTTCCTTTGGCATATACGTTAGCTTGAAAGTGTTTGTTCAACAGTGTTGGCTCAGTACTATTTTTTGTCGCGCGGCATAAACTTTCTCCGTAGCTAGAACTTGAAAGTCTCTTGTTATCTGTGTTCAACGCGCCAACCGTTAGGCTAGTGAAACCAGCATCGGAAAAATCCAGATTAGCCGGTGAACGATTCATTCCTTTATCCTTCTTTTTTTGATTGGCGTAGTTACCCGCAGAAAAAACAGGGGTGCTATTCGCGTAAAAAAGCATCGTGATCGGGTATCGCCATGAATCAACACACCCTGTTTTAGGAAGTGACCAAGCATTTATTACAACATCGACTCGCGGTTGCATAAAAAGCCAGTTCATACACTGTAGAATACTGGTGAAAGAATATTTTGCATTGGGTAATCCATTACAAGATAAATATTTTCCATTCTCAATTAAACGTTTGTCGGAAGTCGCGTTGTCTTCAACCGCTAGCAGGCTCAAAATAGCGGTGGCATGACCAAACGCAGTATCTTTGGTTTGGAAACTATTCTCGACTGGATTAAATTGAATAACCTCAACGTTAGTCAGTGAATGATGGTATTGACTCACTCCAGAGTCGATAATGCCAACAACCGCCTGTTCGTCTGAAAGACTAGTTTTGAATTGCTTTACTATGTTTTGTTGCAAGTCTTTATTGTGCGATCGCACCTGCGTTGGGGTAACTAACAAACTATTATTAATCGCAATGGGAGTAAGCCGAAACTCTGTGGTCTTATCTATTTGCCTTAATTTTTCTTGTGTTGAATTGACGCTTAGTTGATTTAGCGCCTTAGATGCTGCTTGTATAAACCTCCTCTGTTGCAACTTTGATAACCGACGCCCCTTATGCCACTGCTGAATCGCTTTCAAATCTAAAACCAGTGGAAATTCGATATACTTCAATTGAAGATTGTCTTGATAATAACTGTGTTGCCTGAATCTAGTTATTTTTTTGAGAGAAATGCAGTCATCTACTTGATTTGCTCCTTGCTTTGAGTCGATACAGAGTTTTTGATCGACAGGAATATGTTTGGCTAATGCGACTATTTTTTCAAGTTTTTTGGAAACTATGGCGCTAGTAGAATCAAAAGCAGCAACTTTCGCGCTAGCGCAAATAATTGCAGCTGCAAGCAATAATGTCGCATTGCAATATAACTTAAAAATACCGTTCTCCTATTGAGATAATTAACAGATTAGTTGTGCCAAATAAAAAATAAAACTCGACTAAAAATTAGCCTATCTATCAAGGTTACTATACCTCATTCTGCAACAAATTGAACAACCATGTGACTTGGCAGACTATCTAATTTTAGATTGTAAAATGAGATATTTTTAACAAGTAAAATTTTTTACTCGGTTAGTAAATATTACCATTTAAATTAGAAATTTCTAATGTTAGTCTCAAGCTCGTTCAAATTGAATTCCTCGCCGTGTTGAACACTTTTTATTCTTCGTAGCAATGCCTCTCAGTTGAAGATAATTCTTCGTACCTATTGAAGTTGCGCCTGCGAATATTATCGATACTGTTGTTTACTTTTTTATCACACAGAAACAAGCAAACGACTTATGCAAGTACCTCAAAAGGAGATAAATGATGTCAAGCATGCAAAAAAAAATAACCCGACTATTTGCTGCAGCGTCTACAACGTTGTTGGTCGCAAGTTGCGGCTATTCGGATTACCCTGGTCACCCGGCACACAATACTCACACCGAAGCTTATGTTCCAGCGTGGAATACAGTCATCTCTGGGTATGATGAATATTGGGACGGCACCTACGTTTACACGGTAGATTATAATCATCAGAAGTGGATGAAAGACAGCTATCAGTTCGATGTAAAAATTACCAGCTACAGAAATGTTGTGCAAAACTCTTACCCACACCGACCAGACGTATTCCCTTCTGGTGCTGGATTTGAAGGCGCAACTGGTTTTGCAGGCGGAACCTTTGCAAGCCATTGGATTGCTAATGACATGGATGCAGATGTTGATGGCGGCCTAGATAACTTTGACCAAAGCCAACCACTTGATGCTGATGGTAACTGGGTAGAGCCTGGACTTATCTTGGTTTCTTCAGTTCCAGAGCAAGAAATTGATGCCTACGATTGGGACTTACAATCAAATATTAAAAATGCCTCTCAGTTGCTAGGAAGCATTATTGAAAATGGTGGTTCAATTAATGGCTTAAATCTTGGTTTAAACGCTGTGACCTTAAACAACCAAAAGTTTGCTATCGAAACATTTAACATTGGTTTCTCTACTAACGGTGGCGGTCAAAATGAAATTTTGATCAAAAACCAACCAGCCTCAAAAAGTTTGATAAAAACAATTTTGGCTAATACACCGGATCTCAAAAAAGTAGAACTAAAACTACACTTTGATAATGGAATGGAAGTCGCTATGCCTAAAGGTTTAGCTGTTATGTTTAATCACAAAGCACTTGCAAAATTCGCTAAGTAAACTAACTAGTTAAGGAGATATATCTAATGAAATTACGTACTAACAAAAAACTAGTGGCTAGCTTAGTTGTAGCAGCATTAACGACGGCTAGTGGATCAGTATTAGCTGCAGACACTACCAATGTCATTGTTAAACTTAAAAACAACAATGCGCCTTTCGCTGCGTTAAGTGAGTCTCGTACTCCAGAATCTATGAGAGCGATGAGTCAACAGCGTGGAGCCGCAGTTAGAACTTTCACAGATAACAACAAGATCGAAGCAAAGCATGTCTACAAAAATGTTTATTATGGCTTCTCTGCAAGTGTTACAGCTGATCAAATGAAGGCATTGCAAAGCAATCCTGATGTGGTAGGTGTTTACCCTGATGTTACATACAGAATTGTCGATATTCCTGAGAACTATGAGCCACCTGTGACTTCTAAGAAAAATCGAAAAATAATCGATTGGCCACAAACAGTACCGCAAGGCCCTGCTGAGTCGGGTTCTGCTGATTCAGCCTACACGGGTGCCGGTCAACATGTTTACGTTATCGATACAGGCATCGATGTTGCGCAAAACGACATAAAAGGCAATTTAGGTACTTCGTATGCTGCTGAAGTTTGTGCTGACCCTGTCAACTGCGACGCGGACTACGATGATGATCATAGTCACGGTACTCATGTTGCAGGTACCGTTGCAGCCGCAGATAACTCAATCAACGTTGTTGGTATTGCTCCAGCCGCCACAGTTCATGCTGTTAAAGTTTGCGATGCTGGTGGAAGCTGTCCTGCGTCGTCAATTCTAGATGGGTTAGATTGGGCGGTTGCGGATATGACCGACCGAGGAATGTCAGCTGTTGCGAACCTAAGTTTAGGTGGTTCAGATCCTTCTGATAAAGGAACTTGTGACGAAACCGGTTACACCGGAGAGCATGCAGTTGCAGAGTCCTACTGTAATGCAGCTCACGCTGGAATGGTTGTAGTTGTTGCTGCGGGTAATTCAGCTTCTGACGCTGTTGACTACGCACCGGCTGGTTACGATTCGACGATTACAGTGAGCTCATACACAAGCTATGATGATTTCTATGGTGAAGCAGTTTTCACTGGATTCAGTAACTACGGTCAAGGTCCTAATGATTTTAGTTCCAATGACTCAGGGGTGATCACCATTGCTGCACCAGGAAATGCGATTGTATCACTTAATCGAACCCATGCTGTTACCACTATGAGTGGAACTTCAATGGCATCTCCAGCTGTTGCAGGTGCTGCCGCGATGATTATGGAAAAACATCCTCAATCAATGGACTATTCGGCATTTGTAAATGTTCGTCAAATGTTAGTCGACAACGCGACCATGCCGGTATCTTATACAGTTGATGACGGCAGTGCTGCTCCACATGCAGAAGGATTACTCAACGTTCGTTTTCTTGACGAAGAGTAATTAGTGTTGCCGCTTAGTTGTTAAACTAAGCATCCCCTTAAAAAAGCGCCAATTTATTTGGCGCTTTTTTTGTCTGGATGTAATTTTGGTGCTTAGCTTCTATTTCTTAACACGGTTCCTTGGTTCTTGATTCGCAGTCAAAAGTTCATTCCCCTAAACTCTAAACTCTAAACTCTATACTCTAAACTCTATACTCTAAACTTATAACCTATCGTTCGCGCTACAATCTGTTACATTCGCTACAAACCGTTACGCAATCTTCCTTTCTAGTTACCTATAGTGAGCCTTCTTGTTTATCTTAGGAACTTATAAAATGAAATCTATCACCAGTTATCTACTCAATTTAATTATTCTAAGTTGTTTGCTATTGATCACCGCCTGTGGTGGTTCAAACAGTAACAGCGAACCAGACGTTATCCCTCCCCCCGATTCTACAGCGACCGATTATCAAGCGATGATTGAAAATAGCGCAGCTGGAGCGATTCCGGGTATCGTGTTAAATATTAATGGTCCAACAGTTAACTTTTCGGGAAGTGCTGGCCTATCTAGTATCGAAAACGACATTCAAATGTTAACAACCGATATCATCCCCAACGGTAGTGCCGGTAAGAAAGCAACAGCTCTTTTGGTGGGTTTGCTACATGAACAGGGCATGTTGGATATTGACCTAACGATTGACCAGTATTTACCAGCCGAACTTTTAGCCCAAATAGAATTTAGTGAACAAATGACTTTACGTCATTTGTTAACGCACACGGCCGGAGTACATGACTATTTGGACGATAGTACGGCTGGCGATTGGTTCGATGCCATTATTGCCGATCCGAGCTCTTTAAAAACAGACGAATATGCATTGCAATTTGCGCTTAACCAACCGGCCTATTTTGCTCCCGGAGAAAGTTTTCATTACTCAAATACCGGCTATCTACTCGCAGGACTAATTTTAGATCAAGTATTAGGTGAACATCATTATCGAGCCATGCGCGAGCTAGTATTTGAACCTTTTGGGTTGTCCGATACCTATTACAACGGATTGGAAAAAGAACGTGGAACCATAATATCCGGTTACTTTGACGACGATGGAGAGTTATTAAACACCAAACCACTTTATGAAAACATAGGTGTTGCAGATGCCCCCTTAGTATCAAGCGCTAGCGATATGTCAAAATTAATTCGACAAATTGTCAGTGACAGGCAGTTAGTCAGTGACGAGGTAAGAGCGCTATTAATTGGTGAGCAAAATTTAACTGATATTGGCGACGGCGTTTTTTATGGTATGGGAATGTTTAAAGAAATCATCAATGGTAAGACCGTGTATCATCATGGTGGCGATGAGCCCGGCTATATGACAGCTAATATTTATATTCAAGATACTGACACTAGTATGACTTTATTAGTAAACTGCAATCTTTATGAAGCCTGTATAGAAAGCACTGAAAATCTTGTCGATTCCATTTTGATCACACTTCTCTAAACTGGGCTAATGTTTTTCTGATAAAGCATGAAAAGTCCAGTTTACCCAAACTGGACTTTGGTTTAATTTGAAGTCCTTTAATAAACAGCATATGCTTTAAATTAAAATTGACCAATCCAATTGAGGTAAAAATGCAGCCGCAAACGCTCTATAAATATTTTAGCTCATCTCGTAATTTCTTTGACTACCGAATGATTCGATTTTCTCAACGTTCGGTGCTCAATGACCCATTTGAACTCTTACCGGCAAAATCGGCTTTTATCAAAGAAATGTCTCACTCAAAGGATGCATCAAGCCGCAAACATTTAGAAGATAAATATGCCGATACCAATCTTAGCGATATTGATGGTTTTAATGATTATGGGGTTTTATGTTTAACCGAAGATCGTAGAAATTTAACCATGTGGTCACACTACGCCGAATCCCATAAAGGCTATGTAGTCGGATTTGATATGACTCATCCTTTTTTCAATTTTCCAGAGGACAAGGGTTGGGGAGAAGTCGAAACAAAAGTAGTTCATAAAGTTAACTACAGTGATTTTCGCCCACAACAAACAGGTAATGTTACTTCTTGGTTTCTACAAAAAAGCAACGCCTGGATGAGTGAAAAAGAACATCGTGTGATAAGGCGGCTAAAGGAAGCGGATAAGATTTTAGATGCTAGCAAGAACTTGAGAGCGCTAGATGAACATAGTGCTATTTGGCCAGGGATGTTTAAAAATCCAGACTATATTTGTTTATTTGAAGTACCTAAAGAGGCAGTCATTTCAGTGGTTTTTGGAGCAAAAATGAAACCGACTATTCGAGAAACTATTGAGCATTCCCTCTCTAGTTTGCAAGGTGGGTCTAAGCCATTTTTAGTTGAAACCGCTAAAATTTCAGAGGAACGTTTCGAGCTCGAGCTGACTTAATCTAATACTGCAATATAATCAGAACTCAGAACTCAAAACTCAACTGAACACTATTTTTTGTTTAACAAAGAAAATGCCGCTTCAGTCATTGCCAACACGCCAGTTTGAATCGTTGGTTTCGGATCGGGCGCAAAGTTTGCAGAATGCAGAGTCGGCAGACGAATCCCCTTTTCCATTGCTCGCTGATATTTATCCGGATTAACCGTCCCCAACCTAAACATTAAGCTGGGAATTTTTGGCTCCACTTGTCCATATCGACCGAAATCTTCACCAACCATTTCGGGTTGAAGTGAAATTATGTTTTCCTGCCCTAGTAAGCCCTCAAATAGGTTGGTGATTTTGGTGGTTAGTTTTGGATTGTTATAAGCTGCAGGGGTCGACTCATCGAGTACAGTCACTACAGGCAATTGCCCTTCCTCCAAACCAGCTGCTAAACCAAGGTGTTTGGTCATTCGACGAATCGAATCCAAAATATTCATCCGTACTTCTTGTGAGTAGGAGCGCAGCGTTAATTGCATTTTAACTTGATTAGA
Organism: Kangiellaceae bacterium; assembly: GCA_965230505.1. Classification (GTDB taxonomy): domain Bacteria; phylum Pseudomonadota; class Gammaproteobacteria; order Enterobacterales; family Kangiellaceae. Next base: position 1,030,723 of record OZ246006.1, read on the forward strand.
AATAATGTTGTGCTGCGAGCCTCCGTGTATCGACCCAACAGTCACGACAGCAGGCTCAAGTGGAGAAGTCTCTCTGCTTACAATAGTTTGTAATGATTGAATAATTTGCGATGCTAAAACAATTGGGTCTTTGGTATTGTGTGGATAAGCGCCATGCCCACCTTGCCCCTTAACCAATATGTCCACTGACTCTACATTGGCCATTGCAAAGCCTTTAACGGTTCCAATTTTACCAGCCGGCATATCCGCTGACACATGTATCGCTAAGTTATAATCAGGCCGCGGAAATTTTTCAAATAATCCTTCAGCTAGCATCGCCTTAGCGCCACCACTTCTTTCTTCTGCAGGCTGTCCTATCATTACCAATGTACCCGACCAGTCTTGTTTAGCAGCGATTAACCTTCTAGCAGTGCCGGTAAATACGGTCATATGAATATCATGTCCGCAAGCATGCATGGTATGTGTCTGTTTGCCATCGCGACCTTGCATGGTTTTGTTGCTGGCATAAGGGAGTCCGGTTTGCTCTTTAATAGGTAACGCATCTAAATCGGTTCTGATCATTACCGTGGGGCCCTCACCATTCTTAAAAACACCTACCACTCCGTGTCCGCCAAAATTAGTGGTCACTTCAAAGTCTAGTTGAGATAGCTCTGCAGCGATTCGTTGAGCAGTTTGTTTTTCTTTAAATGAAATTTCAGGATTTTGGTGGAGGTGCTTGTATAGTTTTTCGAGATAGGTGTAGTCCGCATCGATTTGTTCATTCAGGGATTCCGACGCAAAGCTAGAAGCACAAGAGAGTAGCGAACCACAAAGCAATAATTTTCTAACATTCATTACTAATATTCTTATAGTATTTAGCGGATTATCTGTCGAACATATCAAATTAGCCCCCTACGGTACAAGTTTGCCATCTTTTTCCAATTTACTTTGCGGTGATATTTACTTGCATTGCAAGGGGCAATAAAAATAAATTAGCTAAAGTAAACTTGTTTTCTTATCACTTTGTGCCCAGTAAAGAACAAGTCAAAAGTATAACCCTATGTCACAAACCAGTTAATTAATACTCTAATATCTAACTTTAAGCTCAATAAGAGAATCAATACTATGTCAGAATCATCCGAATACACGCCACCCAAAGTGTGGACTATGGATCAAAAAAGCGGTGGTAAGTTTGCCAATATTAATCGTCCGACAGCCGGCGCGACTCATCAGAAAGAACTACCGATTGGGAAACATTCGCTACAACTCTACTCTTTAGCAACCCCGAATGGTGTAAAAGTCACTATTCTACTTGAAGAGCTACTTGCCAAAGGTATTAAGGAAGCTGAATATGATGCTTGGTATATTGATATCAATGAAGGTGATCAGTTTGGTAGTGGTTTTGTTGAAGTGAATCCAAATTCCAAAATCCCCGCCTTAATGGATCATTCGACCACACCGAGTACTCGAGTTTTTGAATCGGGGGCGATCATGGTCTACTTAGCGGAAAAGTTTAATGCGTTTATACCAACGGAGCCTCACGAAAAAGCCGAATGTTTGTCTTGGTTATTTTGGCAAATGGGAAGCGCGCCATTTTTGGGTGGTGGATTCGGGCATTTTTACGCGTATGCACCAGAGAAATATGAGTACCCCATCAATCGATATGCGATGGAAGTCAAGCGACAACTCGACGTACTCAACCAAAACTTGGCAAACCGAGACTATCTCTGTGGTAATGAATATACCATTGCAGACATGGCGGTTTATGCTTGGTACGGTGTACTAGTACAAGGCAAACTTTATGATGCGGGTGAGTTTTTAGACGTAAAGTCTTATACCAATGTAGTGAGATGGAGCGAGCAAATCAAGCAGCGCCCAGCAGTTAAGCGTGGACGACGAGTGAATAGGACTTGGGGTGAAGAATCGTTACAGGTAAAAGAGAGGCATAATGCGAGCGATATCAGTTAGCTAAAAAAAGAGATAACACTGCCAATGGCAGTGTTATCCAAACCAGCGGGAACAACTGCAAAAAAATCTATTTGAAAGAACATTCTGGTACCAGCCAGTGCCACTAAAGCTACAAAAGACTCAGAGAGCAGAGAGCAGAGAGCAGAGAGCAGATAAGACTATCAAGCTTGATTTATAAATCAATAGCACTGCAGTTCCTGAAATTCTTTTCAATCAAATGTAAAGCTAAGGTAACACTCACACGTTTAAATGAGCGCAGAATTTGTCGTGGTATTTTTAGTTTTAATCGTGGTATTTTGTTTGCAGGCCGCAATCAAACTAATTTGATAGCAGCCTGCTGTTCACTAGTGTTTAAAGAGATTTTGAGCAACTTCGATAGATATTTTTTTAGAATATTATCGACTGCACGTAATCTGGTAAAACAGAGAAGTCCGCTTCAACTGGAATACCGCTTCTAATATCAAAAACCGCGATATTGTTAGCCGCGTTATCTGAGTCTAATTCGCGTCGAGTGCATACCAAAAACTCTGTGTTTTTAAGACTAACAGAAACTCTCAGTCCGTCATCATCTTCTCGTGCCCCGGCGTCAAAATCGTTAGCCACAGCTCGAAGTGAAAAACGCACAATGTTATCTATATCAAGCAACTCAAGACTTTGTTGCGCTTCAATAGTATCTACCACTGAGCAAAAACCCGGTGAGTCAGAAACTCGTACTTGCGGAGCGTTATTTTGATCGAGATGAATACCATCAAAATCTTGACTGCCGGGATTACCATTAGGTGGATTAACCGCAAAGAAAGGTGCACCTTCCGTATTTCCCTCTGGGTCTCGGGCTTCACCCAAAACACCAAATATGATGACGTCAGTACCCTCGCCGCCATCAAAAAAGTCACTGCCATCACCTGGAGCCCAAATAAACACATCGTTACCATTTTGCCCAAAGGCTCTGTCTCGATTGTCTGAACTGTTGCCATCTTCATCCACATTGGAATTAAAATCTTCGGTACCGCCAATCAGAATGTCATCACCTGCAGCTCCCACCAGCAAATCGACACCCAACCCACCAATAATTATGTTGTCTTGGTCATCACCAACAAGAATATCACCTGCTCTTAAGCTTTGATTAGGTGAGCCACCAGGGCCTCCAGGATTGTGAGACAAAAGCGGGTGAGATTTTTGATTACTGTCGGAACCAAGCACTTCGACAAACTGCTTAACAACGGGTGTATCGTCTGGCACCTCAACCACTGTTTCTTCATAATCATCATCACTGCCACAACCTGCTAGCATGGTACTCGCAAACACGGTGACGAGAGTAAGTTGCTTTAGTGAGTTTAAACGCTGCGTGTTAGAAGCGCGTAAGTTTTTAACTTGTTTACTAATTTTCATTTTAATTTGCTCCATTGATTTAATCTTGACTTTATTAATTGGGACTATTCAGACTTAGTTCGCGCTAGCAGCGGATAGCAGTTCAAATGCTTGTAAGGGTAGTTGAGACGCGTCAACTTCTTGAGCGGGTACTTGTCGAACATCAAAAATCTGTTGGCTGCCTGCGGTTCTACCAGGGCAAACTACAAATTCAACATTCTGCAAATGTATTGCAACACGCAATCCATCATCTAAAGTCGCAGGATCTAGGTTTGGATCAGCGGCCAGCTCTGTCTCAAAATTGGCTCGCGGTCCTCGTAATACAAATCGAACTAAATGGTCCAAGCCTAGCTCTTGCAAGCCGGCTTGATTGTCTGAGTCCCTTTCAACAATTTCACAAAAGCCAGGACCACTTGAAACATCAACCACGGGTAAATTTTGCTCGTCTAAAAAGATGCCATCAAAATCCCTTAATGTCGTCGGAGATGGTGCACTTACAGCAAAAAAAGGAGCGCCTGCTGTATTTCCTTGTTCATCAGTTGATTCACCGATAAGAGTCATAAAAAGAACATCCACACCTTCCCCACCGTCAAAGAAATCATTTCCATCACCGGGTGCCCAAAGAAATATGTCATCACCAGCTTCGCCAAATCCCCGATCTCTGTTTAAGCCATTAAAATCTTCAGTTCCGCCAATAAGAATGTCATCTCCTTCTCCACCAAATAAAATATCGATACCAAGACCGCCAATAAGCACATCATTTTCACTGGTACCAGTCAGCATATCGCCTAGTTGTAAACTTTGATCTCCGCCACCATTAGAGCCGCGATTAGCACTATAAATTGCTGCAATATCAGCATTAGTACTAGCCGCACTATTTAGATCTGAACCAACGATAACCTCTGCAAATGCAGTGTGACTTAGTGCACTCGAAATGGTCAGCGTGGTTAATACAGGTAAGAATTTCTTTTTTAATTTCATGATATTTCCTCAATTTAGTTTCAAATTTGCTACACCCAATAATCATTGAGTAAACAAAGCCAGGTTCCATTCGACAAGTTGTCTTGGTGAGGGGATATACTGGTTCACTTTAAAAAAGTTGCACCTTGTAAGAAATTTTTTTAGCAAACTTTCACTAGACCATGTTCTGTTGATTGAGCTAGAACAATATTAAAAAATTGGTCCGAGTATTAAACGTAGAGTTACGACCAAGAGTATTCAATTTTCGGTACTGATTAACATTTCTTCAACTCATAGCCGCCAGAGCAACAATTACCACGCTGATTACCACGCTGATTACAACGACTCAAATTTAGACTTTGTGAACCAAAATAAGACGTTACCAAATTTGTAAGCGAGAGAGAAACTAAACTAGCGATTAATTCTACCGCTAATTTCTGCATAACCATCACTATGAAAGATCAACAGATATTAACGGAGCTCTTGGCTCGTTGCGGGCTAAAAGATCAACATGCTCTAAAAATGCTTTACCAAAAACTCTCTCCTTATTTAAATCAAGTCGCTTATAACATCGTAAGGTCGGATGATTTAAGTAATGAAATCTTACAAGACGTCTTTGTCCAAATTTGGAATAATGCCAGTACTTACCGACCGGACAAAGCCAAGCCACTCACTTGGTTGACCAGCATCACTCGATATAGAGCATTCGATCGCCTTGCTAAGGAAAAACGACATTTAGAAAATCGTGCTATAGAAACTGAAATAGATACGCTTGACTCAAACGCCAACTCGCCCGAAGAAAGCGCATCTCACGGGCAAGAACATATCGATTTAAAAACCTGTTTACAAACCTTAAACGAAAGAGGCAGAAATTGTATTACTTTGGCTTATATTCAAGGCTACTCTCGTGATGAGCTTGCTAATAAATTTAATACCAATGTCAACACTATTAAATCGTGGCTACATCGTGGTGCGAAAAGGTTAAAAAAATGTCTGGAATACAAGACTCAGATTTCTTAGAAGAAGAACAGCTAGCCTTTGAATATGTTTTGGGAACATTGAAAGGTCGGGCTCGCTCCGACTTTGAACAATTGATGTGTGAAAATGAACAAATTCAGCGCCAAGTTTTAATCTGGGAAGAGCGGTTGCTTCCATTAAATTCCACGCAGCTTGTTCGTCGCCCCTATTCTAAAAGTTGGCACTCTATAGAAATAAGAATAAAGCAGGCTCGTCAAACTAGCCAGACTAAGCGCGGTTGGTTTAGTAAGCAGTTGTGGTTACCATGGTTGGTGTCTGGGGCACTATCCATCATGCTATTGTTAGATTCTACAATGCTCAATCAGCAACAACACCATACTTCTGGCTTACCACCTGTCGATTATGTTGCGGTTATGACAAATGAATTGGGTAACGCGACATTAAGCACGCTAGCCAACGACAAAAATCGACGTATGTGGCTTCACTGGGAAGATGTCGAACTGCCTAGTGAAAAAAACTACCAACTATGGGCAGTTTCAAAAAGCGATGGGGAAACAAGATCAATCTCGGTCATTGCGGATACTAATACGAAATTCCTGAGCCTGTCAGAAGCAGAATGGAGACTTGTACGAGATGCGGACTCACTTATTCTAACGCTTGAGGAAGTGGGTGGTTCGGCTATTGATGAACCTAGTCATCAATTAATCGCTAAAGGGATCTGTGTCAGGTTAATTGCAGGTAGCTCCGATGCTTAACTATAAACTTAGTGCAAGATTACTTTGCTTAATCAGGCAGTTGATCTACTTAGCTTACTTACTCCCAATTTTGAGTCATGCTGCCAGTTCAGACTTGCTAATCGAACATATCACGGATCAAAAACTGCACCAATGTATTATTAAAATAATGCGCGACAACGGCTGGACAGCATCTAATCAAGTGAAATTTATTAAATGTCACAATCAAGATATTATTTCAGCCGAAGGCATCAATCAGTTTTCCAACCTTCACACTCTCTCGCTATATAGGAATAAAATACCAAGTATAGAAATAAAAAATCTTAATCACTTAGAAACTGTTAATTTAGCGAATAATCAGTTAAATGAACTTTCACTTTCGGGACTTACTAAGCTAAAAAAACTCTATTTATTTAGAAATAATTTGTCTCAGTTAAGCTTAAACGACCTGTCAAGTTTAACTCAAATTAAAGCCAATGATAATCAACTGGAACAACTGACAATTGGTTCCACACCAAAGCTAGAAAAACTCTATCTATTCAATAATCAGCTTGAGTCTGTTGAACTGAAGGAATTGACTCAACTCCATTATCTTGATGTGAGACAAAACCCAATGCCCGATGAATTCTATGATTTCTTAGATGAGCAAACTCACTTAACAGCTCGACATGATGGCAATGCCGATGATTGGGAATAATTTACCGTCTACTATTCTAGTATTCGAGTAAACGACTACAGTCCTAACAAGCAATTACAGTCATAACCAATAGCTAGGTTAAATTAAAATGAATTTTGAGTATATCCTAACATCACGACTTTTCATTGCTCTCATTTGCTTCTGGCCCACATTATCGGTCGCAACTGAAGATCAATTTAGGCATGGTCCAACGGAAGAATTTCAACCCAATACAACTATAGATATTGGATTGAGATTGCGACACGAACAGGTCTCTTTAGACGATCGAGAAGCGCACGCCAATACCGCTAAATGGAGAATAAACTCTAAAACAACTTTCTCTGAAACATGGCAGTTTGCGGTCGAATTAGATCATGTGGAGGCATTATCTGACGAATATCATAGTGACGGCGTATTGGCCAATGGCAAATTAGTCATTGCCGATCCCGAAGGCACTGAATTAAATCAGTATTACTTAAATGCCAAGTTTGATAGTTTGCAAGCGCGACTCGGCCGACAGAAAATTGCTTATTCGGAACAGCGATTTATCGGCAGTGTTGACTTTCGTCAGAATAATCAAACCTTCGATGCGTTTTCATTAAAGTTCAATTTACTGTCATCTTCCGAGTTGGATTATGCATTTGTTCATAACGTTAATCGAATTTTTGGTGACGATGCTACATCGCGTTTATCACCCGAAGATTTACGATTTGAAACTCTGGACGGAGTTCGTCCAGCGGCTGTTCGAGGAAACCACAAAGTGGAAGGTCATTTAATCAACTTTTCGATCAAAGAATGGGACTATTTTGAACTTAACAGCTATTCATATAACATCAGCAATAAAACTCAAGCTAGCTTTTCCAATCAAACTCAAGGCTTTCGTGCAGAGTTTCAAAGACAATTCGACAAGGTAAGACTTCTCGCCAACCTGGAGCTAGCAGCACAAAAACAACAAGAGTCAAATATTAATGATTGGATTGGCTATAGCATGTTTGAGTGGGGCGCTCGCTACAAAGGATTTCAACTAAGCATAAAGCAAGAATTGTTAAATGAAAAAGAAGGTACTGCATTTATCACTCCCCTTGGCACGCTACATAAATTTAATGGCTGGAGCGACCAGTTTTTGGCGACACCTTCGCAGGGACTTAATGACCAGCAAATTCGATTGCAATGGAAAAAACGCCCCGTGACAATTGATATTCGCTATCATCAATACTCGACTCGAAAAAACGCTACGCCACTGGGAAGCGAAATCAATACTGACCTCATCTATGCGCCCACAAGGAAGCATGAAGTAAGGATCAGGTATGCAAATTTTAAGGCTGATAGTGCTCAGCAGATTGTGACAACTTCAGTAAAAAAAGTGTTTCTAATCTACACCTACAACTTATAACGTTTAAGACAAATTGCATTTATCTGCTGTTTCAGCTTTAACCTCCAAGTAAAATCATTAAGTCTAATGAATAGAAGCTTTAGTACTGCTTTGATAATCTCATAATGCTATTGTAAATAGCCTATTCAGAAGAATTACCACGAATATAAACTCAAATTCCACGTTAACTTAAACGAAGAGTCCAACGCTCCCTCGCTACAATTTAAATCATTAGGCGGATAGTTTTTTCAATACGAGAAATAGACTCTCTTAACAATAAATTGGTGACGACTAGGAGGTCCACATGCTTACCGTAGAACAATTTACCGAACAACTATTAGCAGTAAGTAACGAATATCGACGGGATAACCTTTGGGTTAATGATTGGGCTCATTGGAACAACCCTGTCAAGATGGCAGAATATATCCATTTCGCCTATAAGTTATATGCAGCTACAGCCAACAACCGCCTAAAGCTCACTCTTTTAGGGGGCACGGAAATTCGATTGAACGCCCCATTAATCCAAAACTTTGGGGTAACGGGTGTTAACGGGATCCAAGACAAAAAAACTCGAGAGATTGTAGTCGATACTGTCTGGAAACGATTGGGGTTACTAAAAAACCATCCACGCGATGCGACTAAGCCCGATAAATCTTATGCAAACGTTACCCGCACCGGCAGTATTTTGAGCGAGAAAGGTTGGACCCCTATTTTAAACGACGCACTAATTATAGGAGCGATAACCGCAGGTCAAGGGTTTGCGATGGCGCTAACCCCAATTGAACAAGCCGACTGGAATGAAATCAACATCGCACATCAACAGGGAAAGAAAGTCAAACAGCAACCATTTATGGCGACTGGCGCGGGTGCAAGAAGCAAGTTTTTAACTGACAAGTTTGAGAGCAAGAGCCCGTCGAAAGAAGTTTGGAAAAAGTTCTTTAATTCACAGAGGCGAATGTTTTTCAATTGCCAAACACGCTCGCCACGAGTTTTCACCCGAGAGTTATTGGGACTCTATTTTTTCGGATATAAACCAGAATTCACTCCGGTTCAATTAGGTTTTTCAGCAGGCAGCAAAAAACGCATGACGGATTTTAAGACCTATCTTAGAAACCTACGTTCGTTAGGATTTCACAAAGGAGTAGCCAATGAAAAGAAAATAATGGAAGCGATTTCTATGTTTCTGTTTGATGATAAAACGGCAATCGGCAGCCCATGGCCAGTTGATACCAAAGTGCTTGAGGATACTTATTCAGAGTTTTATCACTAATTCTTTGTTTTTGTCACTCACTTCTAGCAACGAAGGGTACTGATGCTCGCCGGAAGTTGCTCAAACTTAATCTAACACTTTTTGATTTGTGTCCAAGCATCGTTGTGCAATCGACCATATGAAACAGTAACTAAATTGCACAAGGCTAGGACTCAAATCACCATGAGCCTCGACTTGTCCTAAACAAACCTATCTCCAATACACTTTCCTTTACCAATCTCAAGATTGCATTTTGAGATAAATAATCATCTTTTTTAGCCGGATTAAATCATGAGCGGGCCTGCGACCAGCTTGCTAATTCGATAACTTGGCGGGAATAGGTGCAACTTTTTCTAACAATTACCGTAGATCTCCCATTAGAAAACGTTTATTTCGAATTCAATCTGAGTATTTTTGTCGCTAGTTTGCGTTTTTTTACTACCACGCATAGAATCCGATTAGCACGCATAGGAATTGACTGACATGGGTTTATCACTCAAAACAATCGGCGAATTTTCAGTATTTCTACACGATCAAGAACTTTCGTTACCAAAATCTAAACGGACTCGAGCCTTACTCGCCTATCTGGCAATCACCAATCGGCCCCACCGCCGTGACCGTTTGTGTGAGTTACTCTGGAGTATTCCTGATGATCCTCGAGGTGCATTACGTTGGTCTTTGAGTAAAATTCGTTCGCTAGTCAATGAAACAACTAAGGAAAGACTTATTGCTGATCGCGAGCGAGTATCACTCACTGGGGAAGATATCGAAACTGACTTGACTCAAATCCAAGCGCAAGTTTCCGACGAGAGCTTGTCAGTTCAACAACTTGGAGCATTGCTCCGACATTTAGAATCGCCATTTCTAGAAGGCATGGAATTAAATGATCAAAATTCGTTTCAACAATGGTTGTTGTCTGAGCGCAAAGAAGTTAGCCGAGTACAGTGTAAAATTCTTGCAAGATTAACTCAACATCCCGACGTACCCCGTATAGAACAGCTCGCTTGGGCGCGCCAATGGCTCGAGCGCAGCCCATATGATCAACAAGCGGCAAGTTTATTGCTTATTAGATTAGAGCAACTCGAACTAACTTCCGAATTAAATGCAATCTCGACAGAGCTCAATATTAGATTTAAAAATGCGGGAATAAATTGGTCAAACCAGAAAGCAACTAATGTAAAACAAACATTCGAACAACAAGCGAATCCATCGAGCCGAGACCTACTCATTCGACAACGAATTAAATTTTGTACCACCGGTGATGACGTTCGCTTAGCCCATGCATCAGTAGGGAAAGGATATCCAATTGTAAAGGCCGCCAATTGGCTCAGTCATTTAGAATATGATTGGGATGCCCCAATTTGGAGCCCTCTTTTTCGTGAGCTTGCTAAAGATCACAATTTCGTTCGATACGATGAGCGAGGTAATGGATTGTCAGACTGGAACGTAAAAGAGCTTTCTTTTAAAACCTTTGTAGAAGATCTTGAAACGGTTATTTCTGTTAATCAACTGGATAAATTTGCGCTCCTGGGAATTTCTCAAGGTGCATCAGTCGCTATTGAATACGCAACAAAATATCCTGAAAAAGTCAGCCATTTAATACTTTTCGGTGGATATGCTGCCGGTTGGCGAATTAATGCGAGCGAAGCCCAAATCAAAGAACGGGAAGCCATAATGACACTCACCAAAGCTGGTTGGGGACAAGACAATCCAGCCTATCGACAAATTTTTTCATCCACTTTTATGCCCAGTGCAAATCAAGAAGAATTGGATTGGTTTAATGAATTCCAGCGATTAACTACTAACCCCGCTAATGCGGTTCGTTTTCTTTCGGTCTTTGGTGATATCGATGTACGTCATCAACTTTCTCAAATAAAAGTCCCGACCTTAGTCATTCACTCATTAAGAGACCAACGTATTCCGTTAGATGTGGGACGAGATATTGCTTCGCAGATCCCAAATGCGGAATTCTTAGGACTAGAAAGTGATGGTCACTTGTTACTAGCACGTGAGCCTGCTTCCAGTCTATTCGTGCAAGCTATTCGAGATTTTATCAAAAATAACTAATCGCGAGTTTTATTAAGCGCTAATGGCGCATTCATAAAAAACCTCTATTCCCACGCCTAAAGCGTGAGAACAATGTAGTGTCAATCAAGATTTATCTGTATTCCTTTAGAGGCGACTGCTCGTTCGCCTGTCGCCAAGTCAATAACCAAGATGGAAGATTCGTTAGTTGACACCAAAACACGGTTATTGGCGCTGTCTAGCGATAACCCCGATGGGGAATCCAAACTAGCGCCGGAGCCGGTATTGGCATCCGAAATTATAGTTCGGTCACCGCTTTCAAAATCAATGGCGATCAAGGCACCCAAATTGTCATCGATGAGCAATACACGATTATTGATCCTGTCCAGCGCGACAGTCGCAGGAAAACCCAGCTGAGGGCCAGTGCCGGTATTGTCATCCGAGAGAATGGTTCGGTTACCGCTATCAAGGTTAATAGCGAGTATAGCATCTCGAGAGCTGTCTCCCACCAGCGCGCGGTTATTACTGCGATCCAGCTCAATACTGACTGGATTGCTTAAGCCGATGCCGGTACCGACATTCTCATCCGAAATAATAGTGCGATTACCACTGCTCAAGTCAATTGCAATAATCGCGTCCTGGTTGCTATCAACCACCAATGCTCGATTATTAGCACTGTCCAGCACAATATCTCCCGGAAAGTTCAAGTCGACCCCAGTGCCGGTATTGTCATCCGAGAGAATGGTTCGATTACCACTGTCGAGATCAACCGCAAGTAGCGCGTCTAAGCTACTATCAATCACCAATAGTCGGTCATTAGAGTCATCCAGTGCGATCCCTCGGAGAGAGCTAAAGGTGACACCTTCGCCGATATTATCGTCAGAAATAGTACTACGGTCACCGCTGTTCAGATCAATAGCGATGATTGCACCTATATCGCTATCGATCGCCAGAGCACGATTATTAGCACTATCCAATGCAATATCTTCGGGAGAAATCAGACTACTGCCAACGCCACTGCTGACATCCGAGAGAACACTACGGTCACCGCTGGTAAGGTCGATAGCAACCAGCGCATCAAAGCTAAAATCCACCGCTAGAGCGCGGTTATTGAGGCTATCCAAAGCAATCCCTTGCGGAGCTATAAATGAAACTCCGTCACCGGTATTGTCGTCCGAAAGAATCGTGCGATTACCGCTATCAAGGTCAATTTCGAGCACTCCATCAAAGCCTGAATCAATGACTAATACGCGATTGTTGGTATTATCTAGCACTAATCCACGGGGCCCTTGTAAAGTGCTACCAACACCGGTGTTGGCATCCGAGAGGATGGTTCGGTCACCGGTATCAAGATCAATAGCGATCAGAGCGTCCAGACGGCTATCCACCACTAGTGCGCGGTTATTGATTCTGTCCAGTACAATGGCTCGGGGGGCATCTAAGTCGGCGCCTGTGCCGACACTGCTATTTGAAATAAAACTTCGATTACCGTTGCCAAGGTCAATGGCAACTAGGGCATCAGAGCCGGTGTCGAGCACTAAAGCACGGTTATTGACGCTATCGAGTTCAATTGCTATCGGGAGGCTCAAATTGCTACCTGTGCCGATATTGTCATCCGAGATGATAGTCCGGTCGCCGCTATCAAGGTCTATTGCAACCAACGCATCCAGTACGTCATCCACCAAAAACACTCGGTTGTTATCGCTATCGAGAACCACATCTTCTGGACGACCTAAGCTGGTTCCAGCGCCTATTTCGTTATTCGAGATAATAAGACGTTCACCGCTATTAAGGTCAATGGCAATCAGTGCATCTAAGTCGCTATCGACCACCAGTGCTCGATTATTAGCGCTATCCAGAGCAAATTCTGTTGGACCTGAAAGAGAGTGGCGATTGAGAAGTCGCTGGATAACTTTCTGGCTATTATTAGATTTATCCAAAGATTCGATATTCAAGACACCATCAGGAATCGCATTGAGGGGTAGCTGTGTGTGCCAGCGCGTCGAGGAGTCCTGTGCCGAGGGCAACTCTATATCGGCGCCTTGACCATTGACACTGACAAAATCAATATCACTATCAAGTACTTCACCGTCTTCCAAATCTTCGATAACGCCAGTGACCGAAGTAAATTCCACATCACCGCCTAAGTTGGCATTGGGGGTTGGGTAAGAAACTTTAAATTGTAGCTGGGTGACATCTTCTACAGTCAGAACGAGCGCCAGTTGGTCACTTGCACCATTGCCATCCTCAACATTCAACGTAACTTCAAACACACCATCGGCATTAGCATCACTGGGCGCTTCAAAGTCGGCAGCCGTCGTTAAAGTAAGCTCTCCACTGGCACTGTCAATACTAAATGCTCCTTGGTCGGCTCCATCGCTGATACTAAAGGTCAAGTTATCGCCGTCAGCATCGGTCGCCGTCGCGGTATACACCACACCACTGGTATTTTCATCGACATTAGCAACACTCGCAGAGGTAAAACTCGGGGCTTCATTAATGTTGATAATCGTCAGTAACAGATTAAGCTGAGAGCTTCCATCGTTACCATCCTCAACACTAAGTGTGACTTCAAACACGCCATCGGCATTGGCATCACTAGGTGTTTCAAAGTCGGCAGCCGTCGTTAAAGTAAGCTCGCCACCGGAACCGTCAAGACTAAACGCACCTTGGTCAGCTCCACTACTGATAGTAAACGTCAAGTCATCGCCGTCAGCATCGGTCGCCATCGCGGTATACACCACACCACTGGTGTTTTCGTCAACATTAGCAGTACTTGCGGAGGTAAAACTGGGGGCTTCATTCGGCGGTATCACTTCGAGCACATTTAATGTAATCGTGGCGGCAACCTCATTGACCCCATCCGAGGCGGTAATGGTAAAACTATCGGAGCCGGTAAAGCCGCCATTCGGTGTATAAGTAAATGCTCCATCGCTGTTAAACGACACCAGTTGACCGTTAGTTGGATCACCATTGACGGTAAAAGTAACCGTATCCCCTTCTGGATCGGTCGCTGTTAGGGTCGCCGATAGACTAGTGTCCTGGTCAAGTTCAAAGTTCGCTGAAGTCACTGTGGGCGCTTGATTGGTTGGCGCAAATTCGATGATATTTACCGTGATAGTGGCTGACACCTGATTAGTCCCATCAGAAATAGACACGGTAAAACTGTCTGAGCCAATAAACCCTGCATTGGGTCGATAAGTAAACTCACCATTGGCGGCAAAACTCACCATCTCACCATTGTCTGGCTCACTGGTTTGACTGAAAGTGACGGTATCTCCTTCGGGATCTGTCGTTGAAATGGTTGCGGTTAAATCGCTATCTTGTTCCACTTGAAAGTTGGCAGAGGTAATGGTGGGTGCCAAATTATCCGGGGCGCTTGTGCCGCCTCCACCGCCGCCACAAGCAGAAAGGATCAAGGCACTTAAGAAAAACAAAGGTTTAATCGACAAAGTTAGTGATTTCATACTTAAATACATCAGTTGTTTCAAACATTAGAAAAATATAGGCTTAAACTAAACAACGACCATGTAACTAAGCGTTGTATTGATCGTGGAAATTATCGTTGGAATTATCGTTGGAATTATTAATTACCAACCACCGTGCATTCGCTATGACAAACCTAGTAACGGGCGTGCATGTTGGGGGGGTAAAAAATCTTGCCGCGAGTATTTGTTGCATTTCTAGACAGGGTAGTAATAACAACTGAACTAAGAAATTCATCTTTGAGGAGTTTTCAAGAAACTTAAGAGTTTATGGAATTGGCTCTTCAATACCCAGAAAAAATCAGTCAATTGATTCTTTTGAGATACATTTTGTAGATTGACGAACAAATGCTACTGAAAAAACAGATTAATGAATAAAAAAATAGGATGACGCCTAGTTCGGATGGATGAGGTCAGGGCAATCCGATTTATCTCAAAGTTTTTCAACTGCTTTTACAACTAATGCAAATTGATAAGAGTTGGGAGATATAGCTGCGTAGTTACCCTGGGCTGAATTAGTTGGACTAGAAAGCGATGGGCTTCAATGACTAGGAGAAGCGCCAACTCTAAAAATATTTTCTTGAAACCGCCCGCGATTTTTTCAATACAAGCTTCTAGTTTTTTATAGCTAGTCTTTTTTATGCGAACGCTATTTTCGCGCCATCCATTTTTCAATTTCAACTATTTCTCTCGGCGCTTTTTCAGAAAGATTTTTGGGACCTCGTTTTGTCACTAAAATGTCATCTTCAATTCTGACACCGATACCATCATACTTTTCAAGCGCAGCATCAATACGCTCTTTTCTCTCGCCTTTAAGTTCTTTATAAAACGGACTGGCGATCACTTTACTTTTTCTCACATAGATACCCGGCTCAACAGTAATGACCATATTTGTCTTAAGCTTTTGGTAGTACTTAAACGCATCATGTACATCCATCCCCAACGAATGGCCAAATCCATGAGCATAATAGGTATAGATTTGTTTTTTGTCTTTTTTATCTATCAAACCGAGTGCCAACAAATCATCCCCAATTGAGTCCGTAATTGCTGCCTCAACATCCTTAATCAGCGCGCCTTTCGTAACTTTACTAATGCCAATTTTTTGCGCCTTAAGCACTGCTGAATAAATAGCTTTTTGGGATTCTGAAAATGTTCCATCCGCGGGGTAAGTACGCGTTATATCTGCCGCATAATATTCATATTCAGCCCCAATATCGGACAAGAAAAGTTTGTCTTTTGCGACTTTATCGACCGGATGTTCATAATGTAAAATGGTCGCGTTAGAACCACTTGCTGTAATCGAAGGAAACGAAGGACAACAGGCGCCTTGATCTCTAAATGTATAGTCGATAAGTGCTTGGACTTGGTATTCATATTGTGCAGTTTGAACTCGATGCATAGCCTTCTTCTGAGCATCGACAGTAATATCAATGGCTTTTTGCATAACCTCTAATTCGTACTCTGATTTTACTTCTCGAAGATGAGCCAGCTGAGATGACATATTTTGAATGTTTAACTCGGGAAATTGAGTCGTTATTTTATGAGCAAAAGCTGACTCTGGTGACTGGTTTTCACTATCGAGGGCTCTACGTTGACCAAGTGAAAGCCATAGTGTGACTTCGCCCTGAATCAATTTTTTAAACAGCACCGAATGTTTGGGAGGAGTTTGTTCTCTGTTTCGCTCACCCGGATTGAAATGAAAGCCGTTTAATAAAGCATTCATAAACAATTCAAACTTCTTATGAGAATGAACATTTTCAATACCTGTATCACGTTTAACTTGTTCAGCCGAAGGTAAAATCCCCATCCATTGAACATACTGGGGATTACTTTCTTTATGAAAAAAGTATTCATATTTTTTTCGACCCTCTTTGAACATGACCAAATAAGTATCGGGATAAGTCGAGCCGGTTAAATAGTAGAGATCATTGTTTTGTCGATAAGCCCAATCGACATCATTACTGCGATTTTTTCGTTCAGCTGGAAGTAGCACAAGTATCGAATTATTATCCATCAAGTCGAATACTCGCTCTCTTCTATCTCGCATATCTTTGGTATGTGATGCATTACTTATCACTGGCTGAATGCCACTAGCCTTACTTGCGAGCGAAATTTGACTCAGTAACAGTATTGATAAACCAGCTATAAGACTTACGCAAACTTTCATTGAACTCCCCCTACAAAATCACAAGGGTTCTAGTTCGAACCCGCTCTTTGATTAGCTCTTTATACTAAATAGGTCGACCGACTATCCTCCATTTACCTTTGAGAATCAATCGCTTTTGAGAATTTCTGTTTAAAATCAACTTGTCTATTTGAGCCCTATTCACTATTGCGCTCTTGTGGAACATCACTTAGATACTCAACAAACTCGACTTCAAATCCTGCAGGATCCAAAAAATAGACATTCTTCCGATACTCATTTTCTGCGCCATCGTGTGCTATATTAAACCCAGCCTGTTTTAACCGCTTTATTAGTGCTTGCAAGTTACTAGTAACATAAGCGAAATGTGCTAGCCCGATTTGATGGCCATCTAGATCTCTATTACTACCTTCACCATTATCGCTAAATGCTAAATACTGATAGTCATCACCAAAATGTAGCCACTTTCTAGGTTTACCATTCCAATCACTTTCACCTTTATCCCGAACATTCCAGTGTGGAAAAGCAGCCTGATAGAAAGCTAACATTTTGCTTATATCTCTCACCACTAAATTAATATGTTCTAAATGGATCATTTTTATTCTCCTGTTCTTTGTCAATTAGTCTGTGCTAAATACTAATACCTCAAGTTAGGTTGAGGTAAAGCCCTTTTGCGTCTAAAATCATTGGTATAAGGAGAAACTATGAAAACGATAGAGTGGAGTGTGGGACGGGTCGCCAAACGCTGTGGGGTTAAGATCAGTACTTTGCATTTTTACGAGGAGAAAGGCTTAATTCAAAGTTGGCGAAACTCGGGAAACCAAAGGCGTTATAAACCCGATGTTCTCCGCAGAGTAGCAATCATTAAAGCGGCGCAGAAAATGGGTATATCTCTGCAATCAATTAAAAATGCTTTCGCAAACTTACCAAATAACCGCACTCCTTCAGGATCTGATTGGGAAAAACTTTCGAGAGGTTGGCGAGAGGAATTAAATTCGAGGATAGACTATCTAACAAGATTAAGAGATTCTCTCACTGGGTGCATTGGCTGTGGTTGTTTATCGATGAAGAACTGTCCAATTTATAATCTTGATGATAAGTTAGCTCAGGAAAATACGGGTGCGGTACTCTTAAATCGAGAAAAAAATGAATCATCAAGATTATCATAGAATCGAACCATTTCGATGACCAAGTTAGTTTGATTAAAAATAGGCCGCCCACAATGTGACGGCATTCAATTAATAAGAATTATTTCGAATACGAATAGCAAGAACCATTCAAAAATCAGATTTAGAGTAGCGCGGGCAACTTCAATCCATTATCTAGACCGGCTTTATAAGTCTTTTTAGCTTTCTCTAGCGGTTTGGTTATAGATTTTAAGAAAGCCACTTTAATAATATTCTGTAGAGAGAATCAGGCTCGATTGGCTTTGGGAGAAAATCATCCATTCCCGCCGCAATACATTTTTCTCGGTCGCCCAACATATTGTTAGCTGTTAATGCGATTATTGGAGTTTGTCTGCGGTTATTTTTCTCAAGTTTGCGAATACTTTTAGTTGCACTGTAGCCATCCATTACAGGCATTTGACAATCCATTAGAATAAGATCATAAGAATTACTTTCATATTGTTCGATGGCGTTTAAACCATTATTAGCGGTTTCTGGTTCTATTCCAAACTCATTTAAAATTCCAACCACTACAAGTTGATTCATCGGGTTGTCTTCAACCACTAATATACTAGCCGCAAACCTTTTATATTCAGCAATCAGGGCTTCTTCTTTTTGTTCGGCGATTTCATCAATGTTTCTGTGACTATCTTTTCGACAAGCAGCTTGTATGACTCTTAAAAGTCGTCGTTGTTCGATGGGCAAATCGATATGACTAGTTTTCTTTGCGCTACTGCGCTCATTATCTTCAATTTTACTCTGTTCACCAATGATAACGATGGCCAAATTATGTATTGTATTTTTCTGTAGAGCAAATAACCTATCGGGCACTTCTTTAGTGGATGCCTTGTCCATAATTACAAGATCGTATGGCTGCGCTTGCTCATCGGTTACTAATTTCAGTCCGGTTTCAATGTCTTGTACGACAGCTAAATCGGATTTTAATTCTCCAAACAATTCAGTAAACAAGCTCGTGTGTCCAGCGCTTCTTGTAATCAACAAGGCCTTTAAATTCGTAAGCTCTCGGCAGTCCAAGAACAAGTGGGGTGCTTCCATTTCGGGTTGCGCTCGCTGCAGCATCACGGAAAAGAAAAACCTAGAGCCATTTCCTTGTTCGCTTTCCAAACCAATTTTGCCACCCATCAATTCTACCAATTGCTTACAAATAGTTAATCCTAGCCCGGTGCCTCCATATTTTCGAGTGGTTGAATTATCCGCCTGGGAAAATCGTTTGAATAAGCGCTTGGCTTGCTCTTGTGAGACTCCAATGCCGTTATCAATGACCTCAAAATTTAGTTTTACTTGTTGTGTGCTAATTGGCTCTACTTTATATTTCACAACAATCTCACCTTGCTCTGAAAATTTTATTGCATTCCCAACTAGGTTCACTAATACTTGCCTTAATCGTTTAGGGTCTCCCAGAAACACATGAGGGCTCGAAGCGATATTAGCAGGACATATTAAAGTCAGATCTTTTTCCTTAGCCTGTAATGAGAAAAATCCGCCCAATTCAACGACTAATTGGTGCAAGTCGAACTCTAACTCCTCCAGCTCCAGCTTTTCATTTTCTAGCTTTGACAGGTCCAATATATCGTTCACTAACGCCAGAAGCACCTCACCACTATTTTTGATCACCAATGCTCGCTTTCTTTGTTCTTCAGACAAGTTGCTAGAAAGTAATAGGTGTGCCATTCCAATTACACCATTCATAGGTGTTCTAATTTCATGGCTCATATTTGCAAGAAAGTCACTTTTTGATTTAGACGCTTGAAGCGCTTTTTCGGCTTCCACTTTTAACTTTTCGGTTCGCTCTTGAACAGTGCGTTCCAAAGTTCGCTTGGATTTATTGAGCAAGTCTTCTCTGTTAGATATTGTTTTTGCCATTACAACAATATCTTTTGTTAAGTGACTTATTTCAGAAATAAGCTGCTCATCGCCATCCTGCTTGCCGGAGATATTCTGATTGTAATCGCCACTAGCAATATTACTCGTCATACTGCGCAATTTTTCGATGGGTTGCGTTATTATTTTTCGATTAACAATAGCCAGTAAAACGATCGCGATAAAAGTCAATAAAAGTGTCGATCTTACAATTTCTCTCAACATCTTATTTTTTACCAGAGAAAGGTTTGAATTGTCCAAATGACCTAGAATTGTAATTCCGTAATCTCGCAGTTCGACCATCACTTCAGTCGACTCTTTCGAGCGGGTACCAATCGTCAAAAATGTGAGCTGATTAAAGATAAAGTCTAACTGCTCGCTTTCATTGATTGTTTTGTCACCAAGCTTTGATAATAAATCGCTGCTACTAACTTGAATAACAACAACGCCTTCAGTCAACTGATTGTATTTTACTGTCGAGGCAAAAGTGAGATAGAACTCATCTTGGAAACGACTTACTTTGAAAAAGCTATCAGTCTGCCCCTCTGAAAGCTCTGAGACCCAAGTTTGTTGGCGGTAGTCAAAACGAGGTGTTTCTGGCAAGGTAGTAATCACACTACCTTCGAAATCTAACAGAGTTATATTAACGCGTTTTCCGGCAATTCGAATACCGGATAAATAATCGAATAAACTCTCCCTCATTTCCTTAGGCTGAAGTACCGATTGAGTGAGCATATTTTGTTGTGCTAGATCGGAGACTAACACTTTGTGCAACTCGATATAATTGACGATTAAATTTTCGTAATTATTCATACGTTGCTTAAATTCGTCCTGTTGAATTTCGTTGAAATCATGATTGATGATTGTTTTTAGCTGCAAGTAAAGTAAAGAGCCAAATAAGACGAAAATAATTACCACCGTGAATGAAGTAAACTGAGAAATGGATAATTTGAATACCCTTTGTTTTTCATTGTCAGGCATTTTAGTAGACAATGCGGCTATTCCCTGTTGAGCAGAATTTCGCCATCAACCCCAAAAGTTGCCATGCGATAATCTTCTATCGTTAGTGCTTCATGAGCGTCCGGAGAATCATTTCGATAAGTGGAAAACGGTTTAATATAGGTTTTAATAAGCCCCTGTATTGGGGGCGTTAAATTTTCTAACGATACTCTGAGCTGTTCTCTTATGACTTTATTTTCTTGAGAAAAATCGACACTTTCTGACGCCGAAATCAAAATTTTAGTTAAGTCGTAAGCATGCACAAATCCAGTAGGTGCTTTTATATCGCTTGGATTCACTATATCGGGATAGAGTCTCTGAGCATTTTTTAACACTTGCTCTTGAAAGTCATTAAGTTCATTATGAAAAGAAAATGAAGTTTGAATAAAACTGAGTTCTATATTCTTTCGGATGTTGTAAGGCACTTTATCTTCGAAGTCACCTCCTACGATTCCCCAATGACTAAAAATTGGAACCCTTTTATTTTCATCCAAAGATGCCATCGCTTTACAAATTGCCACTCCTTCGTTTGAATTTGCGACCAAAAAGATAGCATCGGCACCAGTTTGAACTAATTCTCGTAATATTACCGCGGCACTTTTTTCCGACAAGCCCCAATTAAAAAACTTAATGTCAGCAGGCTTTAGTTTACGAGAGGCTAATGCCTCTAACATATTTTTTTGATTAGATATCCCCCAACCGGTTTGTTCCAATAAAAGTGCTGGGCGATTAATTCCTTGTCGACTCACCGCATAATTAGTAATAAATTCTCCAGCTTTGCTATCATCGATCGAAAGTCTGAAAATCCAATTATTTTTTGAGATACCTCTGGTAATCGGTGCCGCAGCGGCCCATGGATCAAGTACCAAAATTTGATTGTCGTTTATGTAATCTCGGTAGGTCAGTAATGGGGGCGAATGAAGCCCCGAAAATAAAGCGATGGCTGTCGGGTCATTTAAATAAGTATCGAGATGCTTTTTAGCTCGCGGGCTAGAACCGCGATGGTCAAGGGATATAAACTCTACCTTTTTACCTGATAACTTAAAATCACTTTCGGATAGTGCGGTTCTTATTCCTTGCTCGATCGATAACCCAGAAGCCTTAGCCCCTGTTTGGTCAGCGCTGAGGTAAATCCTGAAGAGCGCTTGCTCTTGAGCGTTGAGAACGCTGCAGTGCATGAATATTAGTGATAATAAAAGCCCCCAAACAAGGTTTATCTTCATTTTTTATGTTCACCAATTTAGAGTAAAGTGGTTTATTAAACCCAGGTATTTTACTGGTTAAAAGCCTTATCAATAGATTATAGTAGAGAAAATTCACGTTTTCAGAATATCGATATTGAGAGTGATAATCAAAATAACCCCAGCGCCCTCTAGTCATTACTAATCAGAATCAAAGGGGTCAAAAAGACAACATTTGAGCTTAATAGAAAAACAGAATGCCTAAAAACCTAGCTCCCTTAGCTTATCGATACGGAGGGGGCGTGAGATTGGATTATGTTTATTAAATCAATGCTTTGGGATTTAGTCTGTAAACACATTATTGTTGCTCACCCAGTAAAGCGCTCTCGACTGAATTATTTTTTGCAGTGGGGGTTGTGAAAACCTATCTTTATTGCCTGTTCAAGGGAATACTTTAGCCTTTGAATACTCTAGCCTTTAAATACAATAGTCGCGAGTTTAGCAATCACGATACTTATCGTTCAAACCAACCCCTTGATGAATCATTAAAATGCTCTTTTCAAGTCGTTTAAGTCGAGTCGTTTCACGCTTCGCAGAACCAATATGTTCAGCAAACTCTTTTTGTTTATAAGGTGCCAGCAATTTAAATTGAGCCGAGAGTTTTTCATCATTAAGTAAGGCGGTCTCTAGCTCCATTGGAATATTGATTGCTTTGCTTGGTTTAGCTTTGGCAATTTGCTTACCTGCTTTTTGCAGTTCAGTCGCTTCCGCTATATACGCTTCAACCAGCTTTTCATCTAACTCTGAAAGCTTAGCAATTCGCCACTGTCTCATGGCTTTGGTTTTTCCCTCTTGAGCATTAATCAGTTTATTATTTTTATCCTTTAATAATGCACCATTAAAAAACCAAAGGCCTGCATAATGTTTAAATGCGGCAATTCCGACAACATTCTTACCCGACAGTGTATAAACAGGTGCTCCCCACTTAATCGTTTCCACCAGCTGAGTATTTTGAAGAATCTTTCGAAGCGGTAGAAGAATATTTTTCCAATCAGAGTGTTTTTCGATGTACTCATCCACATTCGCACATTTTTTCACAGCGACGTCCATTTGATTAAACGGGTAAGCTCATCATAACGCTTTAACCAGTGTTTTTTCAATCTTTACGCATACGCTTGAGTAATCAAAAGAGCAACGCTAACGGTAATATCGTTGCAACGGATTTCTTTTAGCTGTGTATATGACAATAGACCATAACATGGCCTATTGTCTTTTATCGAACACTACAAATCGAATCGATCTGCATTCATCACTTTGTTCCAGGCTGATACAAAGTCGTTCACAAATTTTTCTTTGGAGTCATTGCTTGCATAAACTTCAGCGAGCGCCCGTAATTGTGAATTAGAACCAAAGATTAAATCGGCTCGAGTGGCGGTCCATTTTAATTGACCGGACTTTCTATCGCGTCCTTCAAACTCTTCTGCATCATCATTGCTGGGTTTCCATTCGGTATCCATATCCAATAAATTATTGAAAAAGTCATTAGTCAAGGTATTAATATTATCGGTGAGTACACCTAGTTTAGATTGCTCGTGATTCAATCCCAAAGTACGCATACCACCAATGAGAACCGTCATTTCAGGAGCTGTCAGACCAAGTAGTTGAGCCTTGTCTAACAACAGTTCTTCTGTTGAAACTGTGTAAGCTTTCTGCTTAAAATTTCTAAAACTATCAGCGATTGGTTCGAGTAGCTCAAACGACTCAATATCAGTCTGTTCTTGACTAGCATCTACACGTCCAGCAGAAAAAGGCACTTGTATATCGAAACCAGCTGACTTAGCTGCTTTTTCAATGGCAGCCGCTCCGCCCAACACAATCAGGTCAGCAATCGATACTTGTTTTTCAGATTGCGATTGATTAAATGCTTGTTGAATGGCCTGATATTGATCGAGCACTTTAGCCAGTTGCTCTGGCTGGTTAACCGGCCAATCTTTTTGAGGCGCTAATCGAATTCGAGCACCATTGGCGCCACCGCGATAGTCTGAGCCACGATAAGTCGATGCCGATGACCAAGCCGTGTAAGCTAACTCCGCGATACTCAACCCACTACCAAGAATCTTTTCCTTCAATCCTTTCACATCAGATTGGTCAATTAATTGGTAGTCTCGTGTTGGTAAAGGATCTTGCCAAATTAAATCTTCCGAAGGAATTTCCGGACCTAAGTATCGAGACTTAGGTCCCATGTCTCGGTGAGTTAACTTAAACCAGGCTCTTTGAAAAGCCTCCGCAAATTGCTCAGGATTCTCATAAAAACGTTTGGATATCTGTTCATAAGCAGGGTCCCTTCGCATCGCCATATCCGCAGTCGTCATCATCGTTTTAACTTTGATCGAGGAGTCGTGAGCTTTGGGCGCTTTATGTTCATCTTTCACATCCACAGGAGCCCATTGCCAAGCACCTGAGGGGCTTTTTTCTAATTCCCAATCGTAACCAAATAATAATTCAAAATAGCCGTTATCCCACTGAATTGGGTTTGCTGTCCAAGCACCTTCAATACCACTCGTTGTCGTATCATCACCTCTTCCTGTGCCTAATTTATTTTTCCATCCAAAGCCCATCTCTTCAATGGCCGCCGCTTCTGGCTCGGCACCGACTAGATCAGGATCACCTGCACCATGGGCTTTACCAAAAGTATGCCCACCAGCGGTCAATGCAACCGTCTCTTCGTCGTCCATTCCCATTCGAGCGAATGTTTCTCGAATATCTCTCGCTGATGCTAACGGATCAGGCTCACCGGTAGGACCTTCTGGATTGACATATATCAATCCCATTTGCACTGCAGCTAGTGGATTTTCTAGATCTCGTTCTCCAGAATAACGTTTGTCATCAAGCCACTGTTTTTCAGCACCCCAATAAATATCTTCCTCAGGCTCCCAAATATCTTCTCGCCCACCAGCAAATCCAAAGGTTTCAAGCCCCATTGATTCAATCGCGACATTGCCGGCTAGAATAAATAAATCAGCCCAAGATAAGTTCTTGCCATAAGTCTGTTTGACCGGCCACAACAAGCGACGAGCCTTGTCTAAATTGCCATTATCTGGCCAACTATTTAATGGTGCGAAACGCTGATTACCCGTGTTAGCGCCACCACGGCCGTCGGCTGTACGATAAGTACCTGCAGCATGCCAAGCCATCCGAATCATAAACGGACCATAGTGACCATAATCGGCTGGCCACCAATCTTTCGAATCCGTCAAAACTGCTGCGATATCTTTTTTAACTTGCGCTAAATCGAGTGATAAAAAAGCAGCTTTATAGTCAAAATCCTGCTCTAAAGGGTTTGACTTACGATCATTTTGACCGAGTATTTTTAAATTCAGTTGGTTAGGCCACCAATCTAAATTCTTAGTAGCCTTGCCACCTAACCGCGTATTACTGCCGTGCATGACGGGGCATTTACCGGCTGCACCATTCTCTTTATTCATTAGATTCTCCAGTTTATTGTTGTGTAGAATGGAAGCAGCTAGCTTCCAACGACTAATTCAGTTATTCAATCAATGTTGAGTACTTGAGATCGACTATGCGATCAGTGATCTCAACATCCATGCGGCCTTCTCATGAGTACGCATGCGGTCAGAAATCAGAGCGGCAGAAGATTCATCATCCGCCTCTTGAGCAATTTTTAAGGCCTCTCTACAGGTTCTTACTACTGTTTCATGAGAGTGATTAAGAATTTCCACCATCTGTTTTGCCTCTGGCACTCCTTCCACTTCCTTAATAGAACTTAATTCGGCAAATGACTTATATGTGCCCGGCGCGGCGACGCCCAAAGTTCTAATTCGTTCGGCGATATCATCTACAGCTATCGCTAATTCGTTGTAATGCTCTTCAAACATCAAATGTAACTCACGAAATTGGCTACCAGTCACGTTCCAATGGAAGTTGTGAGTTTGTAAGTAAAGTGTGTAGGTATCCGCTAATACTCGTTTAATGCTATTGGCGACACTTTCTCTATCTTGTTGATTGATTCCAATATTAATCACTGACATGGTCATCTCCCTTGGTTTGGATGAGTTTGATAATAATAATGTTGCTCTGCTAGACACTAAGATACCGCCACTTCAACGTTCAGTAAATTTGATATTTTCTATCTTTATGTTCTAAAATACTGAACATTAATTCATCAAAAGCTCAGAAAACTCAAATAGGCTTTCCTATGATTTCTCTTAAACAGCTAAATTACGCGTTAGCGGTAGAAAAAAACCTACATTTCAAAAAAGCCGCCGAAGCATGCAATATCAGCCAATCGGCTTTAAGCACGGCTCTTAGTGAACTAGAAAAACAATTAGATTTACAAATATTTGAGCGAGACAATAAAAAGGTCTTAGTGACCCCAATCGGCAAAGAAGTATTGCAACGTGCTAGAAAAATTAAATTACAAGTGGATGATTTAGAGCAATTAGCCCACGCTAACAAAACACCGCTTAGCTTTCCTATGACCATCGGAATAATTCCAACCATTGCACCATTTTTACTCCCCAAACTGTTTCCCAGATTGTTACAAGAGTACCCTCAAGCGAATGTCAGTTTAGTAGAAGAACAGTCTAGTCCATTAGTTGAAATGGTCAGAAGTGGCGAACTGGATACCGCCATTATCGCGCTGCCGTACCCTTGCGATGGCTTGCTGACATTAGAGTTTTGGCAAGAAGATTTTTATTGGATAACCCTCAAAGGCACCAAGCACTCAACCCAAAAACAGATTAGCGCCAACTCGATTAGTCAAAGTCAATTAATGCTTCTTAATGAAGGTCATTGCTTAAAAGAGCATGTGTTGGACGTATGTAAACTTTCCAGTCCAAGTAATAATAAAAAACTCGGAGCCACCAGCCTAAGCACTTTAATCCAACTGGTTCAGGCCAACTTAGGAACAACCATTATTCCCGCCATGGCCAAGGATCAATTAATCAAAGATAATGAAGACCTAGCAGCCATCCACCTTAAAGAAAAGAGCCCGCACCGACGCTTGGCTTTTATTCTTAGACCTAATTACACCCGACTTGCGAGTATTGAGATTTTGGCTGAGCTCTGTAAGAAAGCGCTGCTAGAACCTAGTATTCATTAGCTCACGCTGGACAATTTCCGCAGCTCAATAGTTTACGCCTTACGAGCGCTTGAGAGATATCTCACAAAGCCTAGCTCACATCACCACTTCGCAAATCAATCGATTCGAGGCAAACTAGACTCATTCTTTTAGCACGCCAATAAGGAAGTGAAATGTCTACTAAAAAACACGAATGGGCAACGTTCTATAAAGGAAGGTTAAGATTAAAAGCATGTATTTGCTGCGGTCAAATGTCATTACCAAGCAATGCAGATAGTCACTGTGAAAAAGGAAACATATCATCAAGTCCAATACTAAAAGCAGGTTACAGCCTGACCAAACCTATGATGAGAATGCAACGACGAGCCGGCTAACCTCAAAACTAAGCCAATTGAGGAAAATATTGGTTAATGAGTGTCAGCTTCGCTCGCTTTCTTATCAATACACCTTGCTCGCTTGCGAACGGGCTAACTTCTATTATTCAGAAGGTTACTCTTTCGAAGCCAGCATTAATGCCGGGCTAAATTTCGTTGAAGAACTCGGTGGATTTTAGATGACAAATAAGAACTTACGGATAGTCAGTTTTTCTAGTCCTTAGTCCATCGATAAATTCTACTCCGCAGCAATTCCGCCCATAATAATCCTACTCTCGACCATTATTTTACAAGGACTATCCTTACAAGAATTATCCTTACAAAAATTATCTCAAAAATTGATAGCTAATCGCCGGTTTGGTCAATATCATTTTAGACAACAACACTCAACAAAATAGTTTCGATTCAGTTAAAATTCATTGACCCTAGGTTATGCTTAAGCAAGAAAGAATTAATCCTGAGCATGCTAGCATATGATTTCGAGTGTTAGATTAACTCTTTGTTTCGCATTCTGCGATTCGTTCAGACCAAACAAAAAACCTAGCTATGTCGATTAGGGTTATAATAAAAGGTTAAAAAATTGCCAAAATTTGTCATCTCAATAATCCTTCATGCCTTTGTTCTCACTAGTCTAAACTTCCCGTTTTATAGCAAAGCTGAGATAGTGGCGGCGCCCCCCTGTGAGAAAGCGCTAAAAACAGGCGACTATCTACAAGCTGAATTGGTCTGTAACAACCAATTGCAAGTCAGCTTAAATCATGAAAATACCGAAGAGTCTTTAAAACTAAGATTGTCTTTAGTTGATGTTTATCATGCATTGGGTAAGAAAATGGAAGAAAAACAACAACTAAATCTAGTGGCTGATCATAAACAACTGGACCAATACCCTGAACTTAGTTATCGATGGAATCGCCAAATGGGGCGACTAGCGTACTTTGATAAGGAGTTGCGGTCTGCAAAAGAGTATTTATATCGGGGACTTAGTATTGCTAAACAAACCAACAATTCTATTTGGATTAGCAAAAGCTTAAATGATGTGGGATTGATTGAGTCTCAATTTAACAATTACAAAAAATCTCTCACTCATTACCAACAGAGCTTGGCCATAAAGCGTCAACTAGGCGACGCCTATGCAATTGGTACTACACTCAACAACATTGGTTTAAATTATGTCAAACTAGAAAACTACTCTGAGGCTGTTGAATTTTACGAGAGAGCGCTAGCTTCCTTTTTAGATTACACTGAAAGCAAGCAATTTGATCGCAGAGTGTTTGATAACATTACACACCTTTATGAAGATCTTGCCATCGCCTATAGCCATCTAGATGACGAAACCAAAGAAGCATTTTATGAACAAAAAACACTGGAGTCGGTCGCCAATAAACGCTCTCCTAGACAGCAAGCTCGCGCACTAATCAATATTGCGAAACTCGAATATCAAGCTAACCAATTGGAATCTGCTCAAACCTTCTTAAAAAGAGCCACGGAATTACAAGCGTTAGAAACTTTTGATCTTCGACTGGAATTAGCGGTAGAAAAGTCGAAAGTATATCTTGCGTTAGATGACGTTGAAAACGCAATCTCTCATGCTAACTCAGGGCTAATTATTGCAAAGCAAAAAAGTGATTTACTGGTGATGGCAGAACTCTACCAAGTTCTGAGTCACGCGTATAAAAAGCAAGATATTCATACTTCATACCACTACCTGGAACTGTACTCACAAACAAGAGAAGCCTATTTAAATCAAAAATTTGACTCAGAACTCAGTTCAGTACAATTAAGAATTGAAAAACAACAAGTCGAACATCAATTGATGTCGGAAAGAATTATCAATGCAGAGAGCCAAAGCAAAATACAACAACTTACCAATTGGACATTGGTTGCGTTAATACTGCTCATTATAAGTTTGGCAACTATTGTTTTTATTGGTTATAAGAAAAGAAAAGAGCGCCAAGCTCTATTGCAGAACATTCAATCTCACCAACAACAGTTAATGCTACTTGATGATAAGTTTCACAACTTGAGTCAAGCACAAGCACCGGCTGACTCTACCGCTATTTCCAAACAAAATTTACGAGAAACCTTAGTCAAGACAATGATTAATGTGGTATCGATATGGGAAAAACATACGGGAAAAAATCGGATAGAGTTAGCTGAGAAAAGTAAACTTTGGACAGTCTCTATTGATAACGGTAATTTAAGAACTCGTTCACTCGATAAATACCTTAACTTAGATAAAATTCCAGCCAATCCAAAATGGCGAAATGTGGCAGGCACTTGCCATTATGTGCTATCCGATGAGACTCTTGACACGAGTGCCCGCGGGCAACTTAAAACGGATTTAGATAATTTAATGCAAGCCGTTAAAGCGGTCTCACTTTCAGTGAATCAGTAACTTTGACTGTTGTTTAACTGTCAACACTATTGTCTAATTCTAAATAGCCACAATTGAAACTAAGCCCGTCGATTAAATTGTAATTCAAATGATGATCGGCACTCGCTGTATCTGAGTCAACAAAGGATGAAGGGCCAATATATAAAGGGACTAACTGGCCGCTATACACATTGCCCTGTTGGAGACCCAATTCATAACATGTGGTAATTGCCGCGCTACGGGCTTGACTAAAATGGTCAAACTGACCACAAGTTCTTGATCCAGTATTTTTACAACTGAGCTTAGGGTCTCTCGGTACCGCAACCAACTTGTTAGAGCGATCTTTAATATAATCGATGTGAGTTCCAACACCATTCACCGCCAATATCTCACTTTGAGTTAGATGGTAATTTGCCACAGCCACAAAATTTGTGCTTCCGTTTTGTTGGGTTAATATTTCGGACAAAAATTCGTGAGCAGAAGAGGTACTAGACAACTGCATGATTAAAATTAAGGCTATGACTTTCGACCACATTTTAGATTTATTCATTTCAATTTCCTGCTATTGATTGTTGGACCTAAAGATCTTTGTTTCTTGACACTACCATAGTCGTTGTTTACCAGTGAAAAGTTAAGTAATTCGCTGGTAAATTATGGTAAAAAAGTTAATTATTTCTTTAAATACAAAGACTTAAAAATATTATTTCTGATTAAGCCAAAACCAACAAAGGACAAATTTACCAATCTATTCCCACCCTTTCACTGGTCGCAAACCACCCTAAAACTTAAAATTGTTAGTCATTGGTGAGCCTAACTGTCGCTTCAAACTGAATTCAAAGTAGTCGATTTAACCGCTCATTAATTATCTTTTTTGTCCCAACATTTTGGATTTTTTGTCCCAACTTTCTGGAATAAATAATAGCAACCCTATTAAGGAGAATTAACATGAAAAAATTTGTAATCGCATTATTTATGTCAACCGGACTATTTGTTCACTTAGCAAATGCCGCTCCTGTCTCATCGTCAGGTTGGTTCTATACCGCCGTCATTTATATCAGCGGTGAGCCCAATTTTTACCATGTCGGAGCATTTTCTACGCCCGAAGACTGTAATACAGCCAGAAACAACGACTACGGCGACGGGGGAGCAACTCCTTGGGATGGTGGTCCTGGCTGTTTCTATCTATATGAATCAGATATCCCTGCTTACAATGAGTTACTTGAACATTGGAATATGTCTGCGGGTGACGATAATGGGCTTCCAAGTGTTGGGGGTGATTTTCAAGAACTTTTAGATAGCGTGACGGTACTTCTTGAAGAACATTCAATTACTCGATATCGTCAATCCATGGATAAACTGACACAGAAAAACCAACGATAGTTTAAGAAAAGAGCGAGAGAACCTTGGCCCAGTTTCTCGCTCTCTTTGTTTATACAATACCGGCTTTCCATTTAGCTTGTCTAAATATAACGATGGCAACTAAGGCAATAAGACTTTCTGCTAAAGTGATGGCCAGAAAGACTCCAGTTGCGTTTAATTCCATTGACTCCGCCAAAAAATAGGCCAGTGGAATTTGGAAAATCCAATAGCAAAACAGGTTAATCCAAGTGGGTGTCATTGTATCGCCTGCACCATTAAATGCTTGTACTAAAATCATCCCCACAGCATAAAAACCGTAGCCGTAACTGATAAACCTTAAGCACTGGACGCCCACTTCTAACACTTCCGGATCACTGGTAAACAAACCGATAATTGGATGCGCAAATGCGATGAACACAATCGCAACACTGACCATAAAAAACACATTATATTTCGCTACCTTCCAGACTGAAAGCTCAGCTCTATCTGGTAGGTTTGCACCTAAATTTTGCCCCACTAAAGTTGCCGCAGCATTACTTAATCCCCAGGAAGGTAAAATAGTAAAAATAATAACTCTAATAGCAATCGTGTATCCCGCGACTGCCTCACTTCCATAAGTTGAAATAATTCTAACTAAAATTACCCAGCTAGCTGTCGCTATTAAGAATTGAGCGATCCCTCCAAAAGAAGTTTTTAATAACCTCAAGGCGACTTCAAATACTACTTTTAAATGGGCTAAGCCAAGTTTAATTCGGCTGCTGCCATCGACCAAGTGATAAACCTGGTAAAGTACCCCAATTCCTCTACCTATGTTAGTTGCAACCGCAGCACCGGTTACTCCCATTTCAGGAAACGGACCGTAACCATAAATAAGTAACGGATCTAAAACAATATTGATCCCATTGGCTAGCCACAGCGAGCGCATTGCGATGTTAGCATCGCCTGCCCCACGAAAAATTGCATTGAATAGAAATAAGTATAGGATAGTAATTGAGCCGGTTAACATAATACTGGTATACGAACCACCGATTGCTAAGACTTCATCGGTTGCCCCCATTAACCTTAAAATATCTTCCGCAAACCATAAGCCAATGCCAGCGACCAAAAATGCGGTCAACAATCCTATCCAAATGGTTTGCCCGGTGACAATATTGGCGGCATCGTAGTTTTTCTCACCGATCCGCCTAGCAACAGTAGCGGTTACCGCCATACTCAAACCGATAGCGACTGCATAAAGTAATGTGATAACGGCTTCCGTCAACCCAACAACGGCAATCGCATCAGCACCCAAGCCCGATACAAAAAAGATATCGGTGACTGCAAAAATAGATTCCATGACCATTTCAAGCACCATGGGTACAGCCAAAAGAAACGCCGCTTTTCCTATCGATCCCTGAGTAAAATCACGTTGGCTATCGTTAGATAACGCTTGTTTTAATAATTGAAATATTGAATAAGATGGTTGTTTTTTAGAATGCATTAGTTGTCTCTCTTGCTAGTCGCAATTGGCTTAACTAATCTGGAGTTAAGAACCATTAAACGACAAATAAATATCAGGTAGAAATCAACAATTGTTGATCGCTATTCGATTTGATTTACGCGAGACGAACTCTGGTTTTATAGACTAAGCTATACTGCTTTTTACGAGTATTCTTCTTAGTAAGTGAGACGAGAACGAATCGGCAAACACAATGCCAGATCACTGCCGGCAAATTTTAAACAGGCTGTTTTAGTGAGCTCTGAATTGTTCATCGGTTTATCCTCGATTTGAAATGAACTGGCAGAATGCCAGTGGAAAGGTTAAAAGTCAAACTTTAATCTTTTGTAATAACTTTTGGCTATCGTGCAAAGGCTAGTTTAGATGTTTAACGACATTGACTTGCTCTTGCAAAAATACAAGCAAAGGTCATTCATCAATACAATCTTTTAAAGCATCTTCAAAAAACGCTAGCTCACCAGAGTAAATGATCTCAACTCGGCTCTCAAAGCACTCGCTAAGTTCTATTTGGGTGAGAAGTCCATCGCTTAGATTAAAGCCATAGATTCCCTTGTTAGTGATGAAAACGGCTTTCATCCTCTCAACATCAAGTGAGTGCAACCAAGTAATTAATTTATCTTTGTTGAACACTATTTCTGGAGAGACTCGCCAACCTTCACTATTAAATCCCTCACCTTTATTGATTGCAGAGAAAAATCCGTTTTCAGGAAGTTCGGGCTCTGAGACCTCTCCTGAAAAATCGGTTTGAACGGGCAAGGGGCTGTTTTCCACGATACGCATTGCGCTTGAAGAAACGCCATTTAACCAATCGATATTGAGGGAACCTTGCTCGACGAATTGAATGCTTTCTGGATTGAAATCCCGCTCTTTTATATATTGTCTAAGGTTTAGCTTATCCTTTTGGCTGTATTGATCGTGTTTATTGCCAACAATAATATCAGCCACTTCGAGCTGCTGATTGAAAGTGTTATGACTAGTGTATTCTTTGCGAGAGAGTTTTCTTGCATCTACCAAAGTCACTATGCGCTGAAGTTGTAGAGTCTTTTTATAATACTGCTCCGACAGGACTTGAATAACTTCGATTGGGTGACCTAGGCCAGTCGGCTCTATTAAAAGTCGATCGGGTTTCGCCTGAACCAATAATTGATTTAAAGCGATCTGCATAGGAAGACCTGCCGCGCAGCACATGCATCCACCAGGGACCTCTCTTATGTAAACTTGCCCATCGACAGAGTTATCTCCTACCAACAAGCTGCCATCCACGCCAATCTCACCAAACTCGTTAACCAATACTGCCCAGCGCTCATTGCGAGGATTGCTTTTTAACAAGTGCAATATAGCGGTCGTTTTACCGACACCAAGAAATCCAGTAATGATATTTGTTGGTACAGCCACTATTTCATCCTCACTTAAGTTTGGCAAAATATTTCTCCAACGCTAACAATTACATTTATGAATTTTAGTCGCTCTAAAATTTTTAATGTGCCCAAACGCAACGATCATTGCTCCCAAGACGGTCAACCCTTTTTCGCCAAACTCACCGGCTATATCAGCGCCAAACATAAATGCGAGCAATAACACACTTAACCCTGAAACAACCCAAACGATGACTGATTTTAGCGCGTGCTTAGAGTAACCTAAAGCGATTGCGTACGAGCTATTAAAAAGTACACCAACAAGTAGCCACAAATGAAAACTTTCAGAGCTAATCCAGTAACTCGATAACAACGGTAAAAATATTATTATTAAAGGCAACACAATGCAGTGAGCAATGAATAATAATGACAAACTAACCGCCGCTTTATCACCAAAGTTTTGGATATTAATACTTTTCATAATGAACTTTCTCTTTTACTTACTTAACTAGTTAATGTTATTGACCATCTGGGATGCAAATCTTTAGCTTCTATTAAGTTGATAGAGTTCTCTAAAAAATCACATCTAAATCATCAAATCTGATTGCCACTATTTATGAAAAAACTCTAGCTTTACTCCATCATTCCCCATGCTCGTTTAGTCGCCTCCCGCTGAAAGTCGCGATAATAAAATGGCGTAAAATAATTAAAAGCAATCTAAATTCGATAAGAATAAAAAAGGTGGTGCAAAACAATGCCACCACCAAAGCACGGGGCAAACTAACCTTGTATATTGATTTAGGGGCTCTCCAGATTTGGCTTCTCGGCCTAAAACAAACAGTCAATCGAGGATGCAAAATTACATCGAATGCGACTCTGGCACCTGACACCTAAACCTACTAGTGCATCAGGGTATTTTCTTCGCTGAACCAACTTTAAAGTTACGATACAACATATCTTTACAAATATACCGTTAAATGACTTAATTTGTAAATGACTAAATTTAGATATCTTTAATATTTATCTATTTGATCAGGACAGTATCAGTTGCAATTTCGCTAAAAAAACTAAGTTTTAGAATTACTTCCATATATTACAATCGCTTATCGACAGCCAAAAACCGAACTAATTAATATTAGCCTTTCGCTATAAAGTGATATAACATATCTCTTATTACTTTTCTTATTTAAACTGGGTCGAGCTAACTCGGGTGTCGAAAATTCCATTGAAGGTGTTATGGCAACAGTAGAATCAATCATTAATCACGCCGAGAGACAATGCAAAAGCCATGGTGCGCGATTAACCGACAAACGTAAACAGGTATTAACAGGGTTACTTCAATCAGAAAAAGCCCTTTCAGCATATGAGTTGGCTGACTATTTCACAAAGGAATTGGACCAGTCTATCCCAGCCATGTCGATTTACCGGATATTAGAATTCCTACAGCAAGAACAATTAGTGCATAAACTAAACCTTGCTAACAAATATATTGCATGCTCACATATTACTTGTGAACATGAGCATGCAGTACCGCAGTTTTTAATCTGCAATAAATGCCAAAAAGTAAAAGAGATCTCTATCAATAAAGCCATGATCGATGACCTTCAACAAAATGTAGAGAACGCGGGGTTTCATCTGGCAAGCCCTCAATTAGAGATGAATTGTGTTTGCGAAAGCTGCAGTGAGAAAAGTGAATAATAAAGTGATGATGAGCACGCTATCACTCCTCGGGAAGCTTTAGTTTATTGGGCGCACTCTCGAATTAATACTTTGCCGTAGGCATTTGAAGTCTAAGCTTCTCGACCAAAGACTTTTTCTTTAACCGACTCAACTAACACGAAACCGTCACCGAAAAGAACCAATTAAACTACATTTAAGAGGTTCTTCTAATCTCGATTATTTTAATTCCTAATACGTATTCACTCACCAAAACTAAAATGTACCACGAACACCCAACCGGAAATTACGTCCTGGTCTAGGTGCAAGATTAGTCAAGAATGATGCGTGAACTCGAGCTTCTTCATCGGTTAGATTTTCCGCTTTGAAAAATAGGGTAAGTTCCGCTGAACTAACAGGAATACGATAATTAATATGAGCATTGACCCAATCGTAACCTTCCGTTTCAGTTTCTAACGCTGCAATATCATCTTGATCACTGTAGTGTGTCCAACTAAGGTTGGCAGAAATTAGATTATTAACATAATCTAAACTTGCACCAAATCGCATCGGTGGAATGCGTGGTAAGTTGCCACCATTATCTAATTTAGCTCTCACATGATCGGCGAAGAAAGTTGTTTTAAAATGATTATTAATTTGCCAGACGCCTTGCGCTTCAAAACCGCGAAGGGTTGCATCGGCACTTTGGAACAAAAACACTGGTAACTCACCTTCATGTTCGTGGCCTTCCTCTTCCCCTTCTCCCTCTTCTTCATGAGCGTGACCGGCTTCAGCAAAAAGCTCGGTATCAAACTGTGCATAATAGTTATCAATTTGATTATAGTAAGCGTTTAGAATAATC
Organism: Kangiellaceae bacterium; assembly: GCA_965230505.1. Classification (GTDB taxonomy): domain Bacteria; phylum Pseudomonadota; class Gammaproteobacteria; order Enterobacterales; family Kangiellaceae. The sequence goes on from OZ246006.1 coordinate 1,067,466, forward strand.
CCGACATTGCCTTCAAACTTACGGAAAGTAACATCGATATTGTTTGACTTTTCCATTTCTGGAGCGCTTTCTGTGACTTCAAAATGAATTTCATCATCTTCTTCATGAGCCTCAAATAGTGCACCTATTTCAAATGTGCCGGTGCCAATGTGAGGACCAAAAGACAGTAATTCTGCAGCCGAAGGAGCACGCTGTGCATGACTGAAAGCAACACCTAGGTTATAGCCCGGTGTGAAATCCCAAACTAAACCCGCGGACAGACTAAATGGATTAAAACTCTCATCGAAGGCAAATTCTTGATGTTCATGCTCTTGGTGTTCCTCTTCTTCTTCCTCGTGCCCTTCTTCGTCATGATGGTGAAATTCTACCTCAGCTATTTCAACATCATTGCTTTTGATATTGACTTGTTCAAACCGTGCTCCCATTTGGAACAAGAAATTGCCAAAATGTTTTTCTTCTAGCAAGGCGATGGCAATCGAATCTGACTTAGAGGGTGGAGCAAAAGCTTCTTCACCAACCGCGGAAAATTCAGTGCTTTTGTAATCGAACACTAAGCCACCGTTCCAACCAGATAACGGTTGATGTAATAATTCAAACTTTGCTTCTGTGGTTTGGTTGGTAAAAATGGTACCAACAGCGCCATTTTCGAACTCGGTGTGCTCGTAATCGGTATAACCTAAACGCGTGTTAAACGCACTGACTAATTCGTGATCAAAGTTTAGCTCACTGATCATTTGGAATCTGTCTTGTTTAAGTCCAAGGGTTACTTGTTCCTCTTCATGCTCTTCTTCTTCGTGCTCTTCTTCTTCATGCTCTTCTCCTTCATGTTCTTCCTCACCATGGCTATGGCCCGGAATGCCGTAGTCTCGATCAAGACTTCCGTAGGAAAAACCAACAAAGCCATTATCAAGCATATAGCTGGTACCAAAGGTAAAACCGCTCGATTCTTCAGCAGTATTTTCAACAATGCGTTCTCCGTGCTCTGCTTCATGTTCATCGTGTTCATGATGCTCATCTTCAAGTTCTGGCGAAACAGGCACTTCATAGTCGTTCGACTCGCGCCAAAAACCATCCAAATGAAAAGCCAGATTGCCTGTACCAGTATTGAAATTAAAAGATGCTAAATCTTGGTCATTGACCGAGTCATGGGACAACTGCCACTCTCCCCAAGTTTCAGCATCTGTCGGCACTCTTTTATCAACCACATTGACCACGCCACCGATCGCACCACTGCCAAAAAACAATGTTGCAGGGCCTCTAAGGATTTCTATTTGTTCGGCAGTTGACGATTCGGTTGCGACTGAATGGTCGGGGCCGACACGAGAAACATCACTCACATCTAAACTGTTTTGTGTTATTAAAACGCGGGGACCACTAAGGCCTCTTATAACAGGCGTACTTGCGACATTGCCGTGGAAGTTACTATGCACGCCGACTTCTGAAGAAAGCGTATCGCCTAGGGTCGAAGCTTGTTTGTTTCTAAGAGCCTCTCCTTCAAGCACGCTAATTGGCATTGCAGACTCAATGTTAGAAGCATGCAGTGGTATACCGACCACATCAACTTGCCGAACGACACTTTGAACAAGTACTATATTCTTAGTATCGTCTAGCTCCCCAGGCTCAAGGTGAATGGTTTGGTGTACAAAACCTTCCGCGAGTATGTGAAGTTCCGCCTCAGTCTTGATGTCCAATTTAAAATAACCTTGGCGATCAGTCTTTGTTGATAGATTTTTACCAACAACTTTTATCAGTGCATTACTGACGGCTTTTCCGTCATCGCTCGATACGGTGCCTTCTAAGGCAAAGGAAGAAGTAGAGACCCAAGCGGCCACTACCGATACCAATATTTTATATTTCATGGTTAAACACTCAAATAGATTGAAATTTTTTATTGCAAAAAAAGATTAACGATTTATTTAAACAATCAATTAAACTCGATGAGAATGTTTCGCTCATCGAGTTCAAACATCTTTGTTATTCGCTAAAAACGATAGCTAGCTGTTACTTTAAAGTTTCTTGGTGTACCTGGTTGAATCCAAACATCGGCAAACGAGTTAACATAGTATTCCTCATCAAATAGATTATTAAGCTCAGCTCGTAACGATAAAGATTCGCTAATCTCATAGCGAGCAAACGCTCTCGCTGTGGTATAGCTAGGTAGCTCAAAATCAGTACCAAAAAATCCATTGCGTTCGCTAACATAAAGAACGCCACCGCCGTACTCGAATGGTTTCCCATTTAGCGCAGTCGAATTAACTAGTTGAAGATTGAACTGATGTTCTGGAATATTTAGTAATGGGCTACCTGCCTCAACGGTGAACCCAAAATTTGCATCAAAAAATGGATTTTCTGTTTGTGCATCAACGTAAGTGTAGGACGCCCAAAGGTCAAGCCCATCTGAAAGCTCGCCATATAAATCGAATTCAACACCTTGGCTGCTCGCTTCACCGATAGCAGCGCTAGTGAATGCTTGTGGGTCGTCAACCACAAGAATATTTTCCTGTTCAACATCAAACAAAGCAACCGTTCCAAATAATTTTCCTTGATTGAGTGAGAACTTAACTCCTACTTCCATTGAGGTTGATTGGTTAGGTTCAAACCCATTACCATCGGCGTCACTACCCGATAAAGGACGAAAGTTTTCACCCAAAGCAGCATAGAACGAAAGACTATCCGACGATTCATAAACCACGCCAAACTGAGGACTTAAACGCGATTCAGTTTGTTTTGCGATGACATCAGTTCTTCGATTATTCAACTCTTGGTCATAGTCGTCATACCGGACTCCAATACGAACATCGAGATTATCCGTTAGGCTAATTTGATCTTGAATAAATATACCAACCGACTCTTGTATTTCTACACGGTCGGTATTCGGTCCAGGAGTCGGTAACGGATATGCCCCATATACGGGATTAAATACATTGATATGTTGATCACCTCGAACGCGCAGAAAAACCTGATCATTTTCAAACTTGTCAGAGTCTAGTCCTACAATGACTCGGTGCTGAAGACCTCCCAGTTGAAACATACCAGCTAACTCAGCGCGAAAAACGTGGTAAGTCGCATCATAATCTCGCGTTCTGCGAAATCGATTAATCTCGCCATCAACCACATCACCAAATCCAGTTTCCGTAGCTGCACCTTCTAACGAAGTATCGCGATAGTTAAACCCGATCAATGCGCTCCAATCATTATTAAATTCATGTTGAAATTCCAACTGATGTCCGAGTACATCCGCCTCCATTGGTCCGTCTCCAGTTTCTCCAAGAAAGCGACTCTCAGGAATAAGTCCAAGTTCACCATCAATAGCAATCACACCACGATCGAAAGGAACTTCCTGATGACTATATTCTAATTCGTAAACAAGCTTGCTACTCTCATTCAAAGCCCAAACAATTGAAGGACTCATGCCTTGTTTTGTTGACTCCACCGTATCTCTAAAACTTTCAGCGTCTTGATAATAACCAACTAACCGAATTGCGACTGAATCTGAAATAGGCGCAGTATAATCAGCGTCTACACGATAAGTATCGAAACTACCTACCGAAAAATTAAGCTCACCAGCGGTTTCGAATGTAGGACGTTTAGTCACTAGGTTTATTGTTCCTCCTGGTTCTCCTCGTCCGAACAATGCCGCTCGAGGTCCCTTCAAAACTTCCACAGATTCAATGCCAGATAAGTCACGAGCTCCACCAAAACCACGACCTGCATTAAACCCATTAACAAGATAATTACTGGGAAGGTTTTCATCTCCGACAAAACCGCGAACGGCAAAACTGTTCCATAAACCACCAAAGTTATTTTGTCTTGCAACCGAACTAGACAAATCAAGAGCATCGGATAAATCGACCGCGCCAGCATTTTTTAGAACCTCTGAGCTGATGGTTAGATTTGATTGTGGCGTTTCAAGCGCTTCAAACTCTCCCTGATAAGCCTGACGTGTGCCCACAACGACCACGCGTTTATCAGTTTCGTTGTCATCGGCACCTTTGTTTTCAGCTCGTACTTGTATCGTGACCGAGCTAGCAATCACTGCCGCAATATAAACTGGCCGAGCTCTGTTTAAGTTTTTCATTATCATGAACCTTGTACAAGTTTTAGAATTTTAAAATCGGTTTAAATAAATTGACTCGGTTAAATAACTAAGCAGCCCGACTCAAGTCAGACTTGTATCTAGCCGGTAATAATTAACTTCTTATTCGTTTTTTCTGGAATTGGCTATACCGCTGGTTGTTGAATCAAATTGCGGAAGTAAATCGAGGTTTGATTTATCGAATTTTTCTGCTGAAAATAGCCAAGGATAGTAGGTCATTCTCAAAGCTCTATGAAACTCCCTAATTTGTCTTTCATATGCCATTGCTGCTAAAGCATCAGTCTCTGCGAGCCTTGTCATTTTTTTCTGAATCAATAAGGTTGGAGAAAGCAATGTGACGAAACTTGCTCGCTGATGTTTTTTAAGCGCCGCTTCTCGATATTTTATTGAAAGTGGTTCCGCAACTTGATCGCCCACTTGTTGAAAAGCGTAATACCACCCCCAATCAAAACCGTCCTTTTCATGTTTATACCCTTTGTATTCTGGATGGGTTGCCGCAAAAGCATTCATGGTAGTCTGTACCGGTAAATCCCATGCGTCGTTCACGGCTTCTCGTTGAGTCAATAGAATTTCACCACCTTGAGGGGAATGGATAGATTGATTAATCGCTAGATCCCCAAGGATTGGAATGACGAAAGTAAAAAGCGCCCAAAAACCGATTAATATAGATGCTACTCTTGGTGCGCTACTTTCTCGTTTTCCTATGAAAAGGCTTATTGCTATCCAAAAAAAGAAATAGAGTAAGCACCATAAAGACAAAATCAACACATCAGCCATAGCAACATTGCTAGTTAATGCGCCAACATAAAAAGGTAGCATCAAGCTGATAAAAATCGCTAATAATCGAACCACTACCCTAGCTCCCCATAAAGCAAAAGAAGACTCCGTAGTAGTCACTAATAACTCGTGCCGTCCGCTTGCTCGCTCACTGGCAAATAGATCATGGAATAGTAAAATAAGCAGTAACGGCGACAGTGCACTTATAACAAACGCAAAGTCAATTTTACCGGCTTGTGCAAGTTCAGGGTTTTGTGCATCACTCTCGTAAATTTGTCCTTCTAATGCCAACATTCGAACGCGATGCTTCCAAGGATAAATATCCCTTTCGCCTAATGCCGCAAAGGCTAGGTTAGACGGTTCTGAGTAAGTTAAGTGAAAACTATAATAAGCCAGTGCGCCAGGAGAGTTATGTTTAGCTTGAGCTTCCGCTCGGTCGAGCTGGTCGGCCGTTTTTAACCGTTCAATCGTTTCGCGCTGAGAATCAATTTCACTCATGCCGGTTAGCACTGAAAATGAAGATACTAAGAATCCGCATAACAGAAGCACTAGCACATAGCTTTGGCGCAACATGAAACGCCATTCTCGTATTAGATGATTGTTCATTGTACGCGCCTCCCTGTGTAGCCAATGAAGACTAATAAAACCACCACCCAAACTGCCAGTTGAGCATAAGCAGCGACGCTTCTCGAAAAGCGTGTTGCTGAATCGGCGGTTTTAAACTTAAAGCCTTGGATCATTTGCCAATTGGTAGCACTAACAATTGCTTTTTTACGAGCTTCCTCTCCCTTGTTACGATTAACGTCATCTTGATAACTTAATTTTTCCATATGAGCTTTATTGAGTGATTGGACAAACCTGAATCTAAGGTCTTCCGTTTCTCGAATAAATCGGTGATGGGTTTCAACACTGGTACCTGCATTGATCATCGACAATGATCGAATCGCAACTTTAGGTGATATCCAACCAAATAAACGAGCGACCAGTGTTTGCTGCAACTCTTGCTGCATTCGTTCTTCGGCAAATTGGTTGAGAACAGCCGTTAATTCTGCTTCGGAAGCGCTAGCCACAGCGCCGCGAAAATTGATCGGTAGTTTTTCAATGGAGTCGACACCGTATCGCTTTAACAAGGAATCTTTTAGTTTAGTAAATGCAGGATCTTGCGCGTTATGCCCATCTCCCAGTTTACGGAGGGACGCGATAACAGCAAAATCCGTTTCTAGTTTTCCTGCTGTCGGAACTGAGATAGAAGCAGTACTACTCGCAATACGCGGCATAGCGATACAAAATAAAATCCAAGCGAAGGTTAATGCGGTAAAGCTTTCACTCTTTTTTGAAAACATCGTTGAAAAAAGCAAAATGACTAGCACCCAAACCAATAAATACAGCAGATAGCCAGCTAAAAAACCGCCGACGATGGCTAGACTTTCACCGAGGAGTACGGCGAAGATACCCGAAATAGTCAAGGGTAATAAGATCAAACATACCACAAAGAAAAGTGCTAAGCCTTTACCGAAGATCAGGGTAAAAATAGAGGTTCCTTGTGACAAAATAAAAGAAAGTGTCTGCGATTCTCGTTCACGACTGACTGAGCTGTATCCTATTAAGATTAGCAACAGCGGTGCTATCACTTGAACAATGAATGCGGGAGAAAGGCTACCCATTTTGGTGAGTCCCGTACTTTGCTTTTGCTCAGCAAACATTGCGCTGTTTTGTCTGTGACCTTCTAGGAAAATGGAATTACCGGTATGAGCGTCGACACCAGGATCTAACATACTCAAAGGTGATGGAGCTCTGAATGCGTAGTGACCGTAGTGCACCATACGATGCGGGTGCCGGTCAGGTTGTTCCATAAACGTCTCTTCAGACGTCTCCTGCATCGCGTGCCTTATTTCGCTTAACTCTTGCATTTTAAATGCTGTCACAATTACCGAAGACAGGGTGAGCACGATGCCAATAGTGAGAATAGAAATAGCCAGTTTAGAACGAGACCAATACCTCAATTCGTCCTTAGCGACACACCAAACCTGAGCTAAATAAATCTTGCTCATTACGATTGCCTTTGGGCAAATGCCGCGTGAACGACCTCAGTATCGATTCGTTCGTTTTGGTTTGCTTCGAACTCTCCAACTAATTCTCCTTTGCGAAGCAGTCCAATTCGGTTCGCCACTTGACATGCACCATAAACGTCATGGGTCACCATTAAAATAGTCGCACCGGATGAAGCTAACTCGGTTACTAGCTGATTAAACTCATCGATAGCGACCGGATCTAACCCAGAGGTTGGTTCGTCGAGTAAGAAAATGGGTGCTTCTCGAAGTATTGCCAATGCAATGGCCGTTTTTTGGCGCATCCCTTTTGAATAGGTTTGTAACTGTCTTTCCCAAGCATCTTTTTGTAATGCGACAAGTTCGAAGGTCTTCTCTATTTCACTAGCCGATTTATTTAATCCGGCAAGCGATAAAAAATAGTCAACATTCTCTTTTGCTGTGAGATGAGGATAGAGTGTCGCATTTTCCGGCAAGTAAGCTGTTTTCTTTCGAACTGACGCAAGCGAGGAGCTGACATCCAGACCATCGATAAGAGCAGCACCACTTGAAGCTTGGTTAAAGCCTAAAAACGTCTTTAGGGTAGTTGACTTTCCGGCCCCATTTCCGCCTAAAAGGGCATAGATTTCACCTTTAGCGACTTTAAAACTTAATCCTTTTAGAACCGCAGTATCTTTTATCTGAACGTGCAGAGATTTTGACTCTATCAACGTTTTATCTTGTCTGGAGCTTCCCACGTTACTATCTCTAATTAGAATATTTTTTGCAATTCGAGATATGTTATAACATATCATTTATAATTGCAAACTCTATAGGGTGGCTTGTTCTGAACTCATGAGGGTGGGCAATTAGTACTCAGTTAGAACATAGACAGCGGAATACCAAAGGGATTAAAAAAGTGTTAGTAGCTTAGGTGGCAAAGTTATCGAATGATTAAAAAAATACCTTAAAAACCCTTACTCAGCGCTGTCAGTTTCAGTACACTCACTGGAATGACCGATGCCCCAGATTAAATCACTTAGCAAGCGCGACTAAAACCCGTTAGAATGCAGGGTAATAATAAAATCAATATTGGAATTTTATAATGAAGAACTTCAAAGTCCCGCACACACTAGTACTGCTCTTTTCCATGATGATCTTTGCCTATGTGCTGACTTGGCTTTTACCATCTGGCAGCTTTGACATGGCAACCAATGCTCAAGGCAAGGAAGTTGTTGTTCCTGGTACTTATAAGGTTCTTGATGAACAAGTCAATTTACCAATCTGGGATCTGTTTACAGTCATCCCAAAAGCACTTGGTGCGGCTCAAGGTATTATTTTCTTCCTGCTATTAATAGGAGGCGCACTGGCAGTCATAAGATCGACCGGTGCCATCGACGCGATGTTAGGTAAAGTTCTCAACCGTTTTTCACGCCGCCCTGCACTTCTTTTATTTATGAGTATGCTGGCCTTTATGTTGGGTTCTACCTCTATCGGCATGGCGGAAGAATATATACCGCTGGTACTGATTTTAATTTCATTATGCGTTGCATTAAAAATGGATACGGTGTCGGCCGTCGGTTCGATGGTAATCGGTTATGGAATTGGCTATGGCACTGCGCTACTCAACCCCTTTACCGTTTTAGTCGCACAAGGCGTGGCAGAGGTGACGCCAACATCCGGTTGGGAATATCGACTCGCTTTATTTATTCCATTTCTTGCCATCGGTTTTCATCATCTATGGAAATACGCCAAGGCTGTCAGAGAAGATCCAAGCAATAGTTTGGTTCACGATATTCCCGAAGCCCAACCACCAGCACCAAGCGATTATCCAGAACTCAACGGACGACGAAAAGCCGTTTTATTTATGACGCTTATCGCACTTGTTGTGATGGTGGTTGGTATTGCAAAGTACCATTGGTATTTTATAGAACTGGGTGCAATTTTCTTTGTGCTAGCTTTGCTGACTGCGTTAATCGCAGGGCAGACTTTTGATGCCGCTGCAAAAACATTTACCACTGGCGCGGCTGAACTAACCGGTACGGCATTATTAATTGGATTTGCTAGAAGTATTGAAATGCTATTGAGTGATGCTCAAGTATTGCATACCATCGTTAATGGTTTAGCTCAGCCTTTGACTCATTTAGGCGCAGAATTTTCTGCAGTTGGCATGTTAGTCATCCAAAGTGTTCTGAACTTTTTTATACCATCAGGTTCCGGTCAAGCTTATGTGACTATGCCCATCATGGCACCCATCTCTGACATTGTCGGTGTTTCTCGCCAAGTCGCCGTTTTGGCATTTCAAATGGGTGATGGATTTATGAATATGATTGTTCCATCGAATCCTGTGCTAATGGGAATTCTTGGTATGTGTGGAATACCTTATACTCGTTGGTTTAAGTTTATTGGTCCGCTATTGGTGAAGTTATTTTTCGCAGGGAGTGTTTCTTTGGTGGTGGCTGTTATGATTGGGTATCAGTAAGAGTATTATTTTTCACAAAGACTTATTAGATTGCAAATTGGCGAGGATGACGCATGGAGTTAAGAATATACTTTTTCCATGCGCCGTTTGAATAAATCCCCGCTGCTTAAGGTTGAGACCCATATAGTTCCTAAGCTATCCTGGTAGATATGAAGTACTTTAGATGGCTCCAAATCGGCTGGCCAGTAATGAGTAAATTGTTCTGTCCGAGGATCAAAACGATTCAATCCCTTATTCTCAGTACCTATCCAAAGTATCCCATTGCTGTCTGCTAATATTGCCGAAGTCTGATTGCTTGAAAGGGAGTTTGATTGTTCTTTTGAATGGAGAAATCGTTTCGAGCTATAGCCGTCAAAACGCACTAACCCGTTTAGGGTGCTGAACCATAAGAAACCTTTTTTGTCGATCGCTAAAGAGGTGACTGCCTCGTTATACTCTTTATTATCTAATACTGGTTTTTCGAAACGCAAACTAGGGAAGGTCTCCGCAAGCAGCGAAGTTGGTATACCAAGTATAAGAACTAAAACAAGGACTTTCTCTATAATCGCATTAGGATAATTCACTCACAGCCACTCTTCACTAGCATATTCTCATAGCTATCCAGAGAATATGTGGACAATTAGTGCTACTTAAATACTGGGTTCAAAGGATTATTCCAACCTAGAGCAATATAACATTATTACTCAACTCTATTTCGGACGAAGTGCATTGTAGCGTAACAAAAGAGCAAAATGAAACTAGGTTAATATCGGCTGTGCTTCGTACCCTTTAAACATAAGTTCCACTAATACAAAGCTATCGGGGGTCAGATGAACTTGAAGATAGTCCAAACTACGAGATATCGCACATCAATTACAAATATTTCTGACACCTAGAAGTGCTTTAGTAGATATGATTACTTTCTAAATTTGTTCAGAATAAGCTGTATTTATTTTTCAAGGATAAGATATGGCTAGATATACTCGAATAGGCTTACCAGATATTCCACAGCATATCATTCAACGCGGTAATAATCGGCAACCTTGTTTCCATCATGATCAAGACTATGCGGTTTACTTGGATAAACTAAGGGAATATGCCTCACATTTTAAAGTTGCCATACACGCCTATGTGTTAATGACCAATCATGTTCATTTGTTGGCGACTCCCAACACTGAAACGGGAATTAGCCAAACGATGCAGTCGTTAGGCCGGTATTACGTTAGGTATTTCAACAAACGTCATAGACGGTCAGGAACGTTGTGGGACCAGTTTTTGCTCCTACAAAACTGGCATACATTACTTCCTTGTAAATAAAGGTCGATTTAAGGCTGCTGTTATCGACAGTGACCGGTATTTCTTAACCGTCAGTCGCTACATTGAGCTTAATCCTGTCAGAGCAAAAATGGTGAATCATCCAGCCGATTTCACTTGGTCTAGTTATCATTTCAATGCGTTGTTAACCCCTATTAAGTTGATTACACCACACCCGCTCTATCTGGGGTTAGGCGAGACACCAACAACTCGAGCCAAGCACTACTCAAGCTTATTTGAATCAGAAATTCCGGACTTTAAATTGGAAGAAATTAGAGGTGCTATAAATAGTACTCGAGTGCTTGGTGGTGAAGTCTTTAAACGACAATTAGAAAAACAAACCGGTTTATCGCTTATCCCCAATCAATGGGGTGGCGCAAGGCGATAAAAGACCTGAAGAGAAAAACTTTCAAGTTCATCTGACCCCCTTGGTCCAAGTCGTTGAGAGGCGACTCATTGTAAATTCCTTCTTCAACGAATTCGGTGAACTTTTCAATGGCGCGCTTTTTTTGTCGCCCAAATTGACTTAATGTCCAATCAACATCCAACCAATCTCCCGCTTGATAATATCCGACAGTCGCCCGATAACTACTCCAGGGGTAGTCTATAGAATGCTTGACCATCTTGGCTCGAACAGGATTTAAAACCACATAACGACAAAGCTCCAGCAGGTAGCTTTCTTTGTCAACCAGTATAGCTTTGAATCGACCTTGGAATAAATGGCCGCTTCGCTTTTCCTTGCGGGTGTTGTTATACCATTGGGTATAAACACCGTTAAGATGCCTCATCCCCTTGGAGAGAGTGCTCTCTCGTGTTTCTAGCAATAGATGATAATGATTGCCCATCAAACAATAAGCGAATACGCTCCACTGGTGACGCTTGCAAGCTTGCTCAAGTATAGAAAGGAAATGATATCGATCGGCTTTATTGTCAAAGATAGCCTGTTGAGCATTGCCACGAGAGGTTATGTGGTAAATTGCTCCGGGGTACTCTATTCGGATTTGTCTTGCCATTCGTTATCGTAACACGCCTCCTTTCATGCGGCAAAGAAAGACCTGACCCCATACATTCTCTCGGTTGACAGGGGAAGTCTAATGGGTGACCCCCTTGGTCGCTTGGCCGGACCCCCTTGGTCGCTTGGCCGGACCCCCTTGGTCGCTTGGTCGCCATTTAGGAACTATCCAATCATAAGCTTTAACCCTTTTGCGATTGCTTTATCAACAGCCTCTAAAATCAATTGCAGGTTTTCTACAAAATTCTCTGGAAGCTCCTGTTCTTCATCTTCTTTCGCCCAGTATTCTTCAAGTTTCAGTAATTCAACTTTAAATTCGACTAAGTCATTTGAACAAATAGTAAACCCTTCCTCGGAATCAGCTTTCTCCGTTAAGAGCGAAATCATTTTGAGGTTTAATTTTTCACCAACCGATTCCCAATAGTGTTCCACACTTTTTGCGGAACCTAAATAATGATCAAAAATTAGATTTCCGCCTGAATTATCTTCACTGATCAATATATGATAAGCCATCTTAAACTTTCCTTACCGTGGAAGTACAAATACGTTATTCTTACCAAGGATTTTTTGAGACTCTAATATGAGCTGAGTAAATCTGTCACTATTTCCTGCTTCGTAATAGACTTGCGCAACTGTATTCCTTGACTGAGCTTCATTTTTTAGGGCTTCCAGCGCTCGTTTAGTTTTAGCCAACACTACATCATTAGCATTTTTTCCTGGGCCACCAACTTGGATTAGCTCACCATTTTTTCCAAATACATCAATACCTGAGACCACCTTCCCATCCCTAATTATGGGTGTATCTTCAATAATTATATTTCCGTTCTTTCCTATTCTAGAGGTTGTAGCGGATCTACCCCCTGTAATTTCTACTACCCTTAACTCTCTTTGCAGACCTGTTAATTTCCTAGGCCCCAATCCGGCTGTCTTCCCAATATCTCCCGATGAAGTACCAATAAAGTCTGGCGTGGCAGGTTTATTTGGAACTATACTTTGATTAGGATCTATCGACCTCTCAATATCAAACTCACCATCAACATCCGGATTACTATTTTGAAATTTGAGACCATACGGGTCAGGCTCATTTTACAATATATAGCTGCTTTTCGATGCTACCCACTTCATCACACCACAGCCCATTGTCGATTTCTTTTTTTACTCGGTTTAATGGGTGTGAAACGCTCCCTCGATGAGCTAAACCAAAATATGTCGCTATTTCATTGTGATCTGCGCGGCTGTAGCGGTGACAAGCATAAATCGCAAACGCACGTTCCGGGAAGTTACTTCGCTTTCCTTTAGACAGTGCAATTAATTCTTTTTTGGTCTTTTTTGTCACCTTAATAATTAAACCGATTATTTCGTCTATCGATGGTTTGTCTTCCAGGGCCATTCGCAATTTATCAATGTCTAGCTCATCCTGCTCCTGCTCTCGCTGAGCTCGAAACTCTTTGTCACCCAACACTGCCATGACATTTCCCTTGCCGTAGAATCGCTTAATATCTTCATCAATACCTTTTTCAACGAAATCATAATAACCTTTATATCGATATCGATGACCCAGCATTTGATAGGTTTTTTCTCTAAAAAGCCAGTCAGGTGCTTTGGCTTGATTGATATAAGCGGGATAACTTGACCATGGATAATCGCTAAGCTGTTTGACCATTTTCTTTTTCACTTCAACCGGATTACGGTGAATATATCGAGTCAACTGCAATAAATAACTATCTTCATCAACGAGTATGGATTTATATCGCCCTCGAAAGAGAGCACCATCTTTTTTGTATTTACGATTGAATCGTTGGGTGTAGAAGCCATTAATGTGTTTCATTATTTGACTTAAATTGGCTTTGGGCGTTTCTATCAATAGGTGATAATGATTGGTCATTAAGCAATAAGCGTGGATAACCGCATGGTATTCCTTAGTCACTTCCGCCAATGTTCCCAAAAATACGACGTAATCTTCATCATCCCAGTAAATGGTTTGACTATCTCGGCCTCGATTCATCACATGATGAAACGCGCCTTCATATTCGATTCTTGGAGGTCTTGGCATGGTGATGTATCATACTCAACTTTCTATATATTGTAAAATGAGCCTGACCCGTATTCCTCTTACATGCGGCAAAGAAAGACCTGACCCCATACATCCCCTTTGTTTCATTATTTGACTTAAATTGGCTTTGGGCGTTTCTATCAATAGGTGATAATGATTGGTCATTAAGCAATAAGCGTGGATAACCGCATGGTATTCCTTAGTCACTTCCGCCAATGTTCCCAAAAATACGACGTAATCTTCATCATCCCAGTAAATGGTTTGACTATCTCGGCCTCGATTCATCACATGATGAAACGCGCCTTCATATTCGATTCTTGGAGGTCTTGGCATGGTGATGTATCATACTCAACTTTCTATATATTGTAAAATGAGCCTGACCCGTATTCCTCTTACATGCGGCAAAGAAAGACCTGACCCCATACATCCCCTTAAACTGGGGTAGGTTTAGGGTGATCCCCTTGGTCTCGCCCCTTAAATTTCTATGATTCCAATTGATAAGTCAACTGCACGTTCTTCTATTCGATACCCCAAAAGAATTGCTTTGTTTGAATTTTCAAACAATATTTTGAGTGAAGTCTCATTGGGCAAAGCTTCTTGAGTTACGTACGGGTTCTTATCTTTTACAATTTGGACTTCGCTAATGACTCGCCCTAGTACAGTTTCCCAATCCAAATTATTGAATTTCAAATCGCAAGAATCAATCGGACTATAATCACGATCATCGACCAAGAAGTCATCGTTCCCCAATTCATCTTTCAAAGGCTCTTTCCATAGGAGCAACGAATTTAAAGAGTCATCCGTAGAGATAGCTACACTAATCCCATTATCCATTTCAAATAGCATGGGCCCGTCGACAAGCGAAAAAAATTCATCCTGTCTGATAGAAAGCCTCTCTTCCACTAAATCTAGTGGCAAAGAGCTAAATCTTCGAATTGTTTTTATACAAGCTCCTTTAATACAATTTAAAAGCTCTTGTGAATTGGATGGCAAGTACTCAAGATTCGTTCTCATATTATCCTCCATTCTTTCTGGCAGCTCTTATCAATTCATCTATAGTTGCTTGGTTTTTGGGTATAGGCGGAGTATTTACTATTGATTTTCTCAAGACAAATATTACTGTAGGATTCTAACAATTCTGACTGTTCTCTAATATTCCCAAAATCGTCCTCTAGAATAATGGGAGAATACAAATCAGCAAGTATCTTAAAAAAATAAAGACAAAATTCCCATTGGTTCTCACCACGACCCAGAGTCAGTTCAATAATTGACTGACATTCGCTGTTGAGAGTTTTTCTGTAAGCATCAAAATCCTCTTTCGTATAAGTAGACTCGAATTTATCAAAATCCTCAGCATTTATTATTCTCGCAGAAATAAACGCGTCACTATATACGTCAAACAAACAAAGTTCGTCTTTCCTAAAAGAATATTTCAGACTCGTATTTACTAGTGAGTTTTCCACATCTTTGACTGATAACTTTTCGGCTAGAATTAAAGCAACCTCAAGTCCCATTCTTACCTCCTGTTTGTGTACCATACTCAACTTGCTATATATTGTAAAATGAGCCTGACCCGTATTCCTTCCTTCATCAATACCTTTTTCAACGAAATCATAATAACCTTTATATCGATATCGATGACCCAGCATTTGATAGGTTTTTTCTCTAAAAAGCCAGTCAGGTGCTTTGGCTTGATTGATATAAGCGGGATAACTTGACCATGGATAATCGCTAAGCTGTTTGACCATTTTCTTTTTCACTTCAACCGGATTACGGTGAATATATCGAGTCAACTGCAATAAATAACTATCTTCATCGACGAGTATGGATTTATATCGCCCTCGAAAGAGAGCACCATCTTTTTTGTATTTACGATTGAATCGTTGGGTGTAGAAGCCATTAATGTGTTTCATTATTTGACTTAAATTGGCTTTGGGCGTTTCTATCAATAGGTGATAATGATTGGTCATTAAGCAATAAGCGTGGATAACCGCATGGTATTCCTTAGTCACTTCCGCCAATGTTCCCAAAAATACGACGTAATCTTCATCATCCCAGTAAATGGTTTGACTATCTCGACCTCGATTCATCACATGATGAAACGCGCCTTCATATTCGATTCTTGGAGGTCTTGGCATGGTGATGTATCATATTCAACTTTCTATATATTGTAAAATGAGCCTGACCCGTATTTTCCTGTTGTAGGTGTAAGAATTCTTGTTGTTTACTTGACACGGCTGGCTAATGGGTGACCCCATACATTCTGCTTGGTCTTTTGAATTCAGGTCTACTGAAAACAGATCGGATAGTTTTTATCTATAGCCAAATCACAAAGTTCCTTAAGCCTATCAACAACAAAATCGCCATTTACATCAATAAAGTTCTCATACAAGTTCTTAGGGTTTAATCCAATTTCTTTTGCTATATCAGCCCGCCACTCCGTAACAAATGCTTGTGGCGGTGCTTTTTTGAACTGAGTTTCAATTACGTTAAGCTCTGACTTCAAAAGTTTGCACTCACCCGGCTCCCAAACTCCATCAGAGTCATGGTGCAGCGTAAGCGTTGGGCAGACGCTTCCTTTTTCACCTTGTTCGACCAATTCCGTAACAACATCAAGAAAATAATTATAATCCGAGTATGTTCCCATTTCGAGTCCATCTAGTTCGTTCTCTTCATCGTCAAAAACACAAAGATATAATCCCATTACTTCAACCTCAATATTCTAATTAGTTCTTGATCTTCTTCCATCAACAATGCTCCTTTCAAGGCCATAACTTGTGGAGAAACCTCGCAGACTTCCGGAACTTTAATTATTAGTAACTTGTTTTCTTTCCAAGCTCTAAAGGCAAAATATTTAAGGGGGTAAGTTAAAGCCAAATACGACACATTTTTCAAAAATCCATACGCTATATGATTCTCAGAATCACATATTGCACTTCCTCCATTTGATATTTCTTTCTCCAACCAATTATGGTCAAACTCTATTTCACTCACTCACCGAATCCTCTAATAATAGTACCATGACTCTTTAGGAAGTTTTTAGGTACCAAGCGAATCCGGGTACAACATAAAGCCTGCATCTACCAATAATCTATTTTTGGAACTTCCTGCGATAAGCAGAAATGATTTATATACTTCAGGTAGTGTAACATTTTCACTTTCTTCAATAGTTACTATATCTTCAGTCGTTACTCCTACAATTGGAGACCCAATAGCTATATCACTCAATGCTTTTAATAACTCTTTTTTAAACATAGTTTTCCCAATTTTAGTTAGCGGTTGGATACGCAGGCCTTGTTCCCGATAATGGCTGACCTATAACCACTTTGATATTTGAATTAGACATTTGTAAAATGAGCCTGACCCGTATTTTTGACCCGTATTCGTATTTTCTATTCGTATTCTTATCCCCAATCAATGGGGTGGCGCAAGGCGATAAAGGACCTGAGAGAAAAGCTTTCAAGTTCATCTGACCTCCTTGGTCTTGCCCTTGGTCTTCTTATGATATGAATTCGCGGCCTGCCCCGTATTGTCGTATTCCTGTGGTCGGCCTAGTGGGTGACTCCGTTGGTCCTATGTCCTTTGGTCCCTAGATGCCTTTTATACCAACTACTTTCATTAATCATTTTCCGAGTTATGTTTCTTAGCAATCTGATCCTTTCCTTATCTTCTTTTTTTTCAAAGAAAGGGGTTTCTGAAATACTAAAATACAAACCTTCTTTAACCTTTTTGTAATCACTGCACAATTTACTGGGTATTTCATTTATTTGGCTCAGATGCTGTGCGCCGAGAAAGTTTATCCAGTTGATATCCTTAATTTGCATGATTTCGCCCTCATGATGCCTGTGATTGACACAATCAATAGGGAAGCAATCAATCAATTTGGAAAACACTAACGCTTCCGCACGAACATCCGTTGACTCCATATATACATTACCAAACCCATAATCAGCATCAAACATTACAATTAGCTTTTGAAATAATAATCTATAATTAGCCAATACTTGTAGATTCTCCGTTAGAGGAACCCTTATATCGATATAATTATTCTGGTAGTAGTACCTCTCACTTAGCTTGTTAATAAAAATAGTCGCTTCGTAGTTAGGTGGCTCGTTAATTAAACCTTTATTGTAAAAACTAATAGACTCTATTTTTTCTTCTCTTAGCCTCGACAACATCAAATCCCAATTCTTATCCGTAAAATCTCTCTTTGATGATTTACCTTTAGATCTGACATCAATCGTATCAATTACTCCATCTTTGAATATACAACAATTTCTCCTAATTAAGTTCAGACACTCAGTCACTGTCGTTAATTCCTGTGATTTTTTTGACCAAGAAAATAACGCCATTCTTAGCGAATAAGTTACTGGAATGTTATTGACAATCTTTTCTAATCGCAAAGCATAAACTCCTATTATTGGTTCTAATTCCGCGCAGAGTCGTAAAATTCAAATTCAAACCTTGCTCGCCTGCCTGTAGCTTCAAAATATACATCTTGATAAAAATACGTAAATACGGGTCAGGCTCATTTTATAATAAATAACTACACCACATCCCTATTTATCTCAATACTCTAAAAGCAACATATTCTAACTTTTCTAAACTAACCGAAAAAATTCCGAATATTTGAAATATTTTACTCCCTTTTAATGACTCCTGAGTTTCGATTTAAAAACCGGTAAGGCAAGCCCCCCGAAAGCTAACTAATTAGTTTTACCTAAGTTTCCCAGATACAAAAAAGCCCCTCACCACAATCCGCAATGAGAGGCTTTTGTACAATTCTAAAATTCCAGCCTAAAACGGAATATCATCATCAAATGAATTATCAAAATCACCGGTTGGAGCCGGTGCAGGTTGTGCTCCTGGCTGTGGTTGATGACCTTGTTGCTGATAATTCTGTTGTGGAGCTTGTTGGCCACCTTGTTGCTGAGGACGTCCACCGCCTTGCCCAGCACCTTCTCCGCGTCCACCTAACATTTGCATTACGCCATTGAATCCGTCAACAACCACTTCAGTGGTGTATCGATCTTGGCCTTGCTTGTCTTGCCACTTACGAGTTTGTAGTTTACCTTCAACATAGACTTGTGACCCTTTGTGAAGGTATTCACCAGCTATTTCAGCAAGCTTGCCGAAAAACACCACGCGGTGCCATTCGGTTTTTTCTTGCATTTGACCAGAATTTTTATCTTTCCAGCTATCACTAGTTGCGATGCTGATAGTGGTGATCGCAGCACCACCTGGCGTATAACGAACTTCAGGATCTTGCCCTAAGTTACCGACTAATATGACTTTATTGACGCCTCGAGTGGCCATGAACGAACTCCCATTAAACTTTTACATAATCTAGCCGGATACTATATGGGGCTAGGGTATTTTGATCAAGCGTATCTTACCAAAGTAGAGGATTATCTGCGATAACGAATACGGGTATTTGTAGGAAAAGACTAAAATCAAAAGATTGTTCACCAAAGCTTGCCCCGCGAAGCGCAGTGGGTACAGAGGCAAAGCTTGCCCGGCGACCAAAAAGTAGTTCCCTTTTGGGAGTGCTTTGGGTACAGAGAGCATGGAGGAAAAACCTAAAAGGTTATGTGATCTGAGTGTAGGTCTGCCTTCAGGCTGACAACCAGTGAAAGGGAAACTCGGAACTTTGGATAAGATTACAATCAAAATACTATTCACCAAAGCTTGCCCCGCGAAGCGCAGTGGGTACGGAGACACTGTGAACACGGAGGAAAAGCTGAATAGGATAAATGATAAGTTCGCTGAGCGGAGTCGAAGCGTTTTTCAAAGTATAGGGTTCACTTCGACAGGCTCAGTGAGCTTGAGTTAACACCGCCCATATTGAGCCAATCGCTCATTATCCAAAGTATTCTTATCGACCTTAAGATAAACCGCACCAGCTTCTGGCAGCGCTATCGCTTCTGAAACACCTTCAATCGCTTTGATCTCTTCGACTAAAGAAGGAAAAGAATCTTTGGCGACATCGGGCATGGTCAGAGTGTAGGCGGTTAATGCCGGTGGATTCTTGAGTCCAAGTAATAACACTGCCCACAGCATCGCCATTATTGCCCCCACCAAATACACACCATCCATGCCCTTATACTGGATAATTAAGCCCGCCACTGGCCCACCTAAAAAAGCACCAGCAAACTGACTGGTGGAGTAAACGCCCAATGCCGTACCTTTGCCGGATAGCGGTGCAATTCGCGAAATCATGGATGGCAACAACGCTTCCATTAGATTAAAGCCTGTAAAGTATATGACCATGGCACTAACGACTATCATCAAAGGAAAACTAAACATGCCAAAACTAAATTGAACCGCGGCAATCAACAACACGCCGACTAACATTACCCTTGCATGTTGTCGCTTTTTCTCTGCAATAATAATCATCGGCAACATAAGGACGACTGCTGCAACCATGGTGACCAAGTAAATCCAACTATGTTCTGCCAGCTCAACACCCAGTCCGGCTAAACGACTTGGAAATGCGACAAAAAATGAGGTCAACAAAAAGTGCAAAGTAAAGATGCCAAAATTAAGCCGCATTAACTGGCGATCTTTAAAAATTCTCGAAAACTCGCCACGAGTGGCTATCGCGTCGCGCTGAACAAACTGCGCTTCGGGATTAGGTGTTAGAAAATAAATGACTAGCATGGCCAGCAATGCTAACAACGCAATCACCATAAACAGTCCGTTAAGACCAACCAGTTCGGTTAAACCCGGACCAATAATCATGGCCAACGCAAAAGCAGCACCAATGCTCATACCAATACTGGCCATAATCTTGGTTCTTTGTTCATCGCGAGAAAGATCCGCAGCTAACGCCATAATAGCACTGGCGATTGCACCACAGCCTTGCAGTAGCCTGCCAACAATCACGCCATAAATTGAATCACTAAACGCCGCGACCAAACTGCCAATGGCAAATAAAACCAAACCGAACAGAATCACTGGTTTACGACCAAAACGATCCGACATCCAACCAAAAGGGATTTGAAAGATTGCTTGAGTGAGTCCGTAGGCGCCTATGGCAAAGCCGATAAGTGTGGGGGTAAAACCGGTTAAATTTTGACCAACCAAAGCAAAAACAGGCAATAACATAAACAACCCAAGCATACGCAGAGCAAATACACTGCTTAAGGTCAGCGCCGCTCTTTTCTCGGTGGAATTCATGTTGCTTTTAGTTTTCATTTTTGGCTCTAAAAGAGTTAGTATATTCAGTTCAATTTTGAAACGCTGGCATTATACAAGATCCAATATGAATCACATAGAAGTACGGGGCGCTAAAACCCACAATCTGAAAAATATTGATGTAACTATCCCAAGAGACCAACTGACTGTTATTACCGGCCTTTCTGGTTCCGGTAAATCATCGCTTGCTTTTGATACCCTTTATGCAGAAGGTCAACGTCGATATGTTGAGTCCTTATCTGCCTATGCGCGCCAATTCTTGTCCTTAATGGAAAAGCCGGACGTTGAACATATCGACGGGTTATCACCAGCAATATCCATCGAGCAAAAATCAACCTCCCATAATCCGCGTTCAACGGTGGGCACAATTACTGAAATCTATGATTATCTAAGGTTGTTGTTTGCACGTGTGGGTGTACCTCATTGCCCTGAGCATGAAATCGCACTCGAAGCACAAACTGTCAGCCAGATGGTGGACCATACTTTGACGCTACCAAAAGAAAGCAAAATGTTATTGCTTGCTCCAGTGGTGAGAAACCGAAAGGGCGAACACCTTAACTTGTTTGAAGAACTACAAGCCAAAGGTTTTATTAGAGCACGGATCAACGGTAAAACTTATGAGCTTAGTGAAGCCCCTAAATTAGAACTGCACAAAAAACATACCATTGAAGTGGTAGTGGATCGCTTTAAAGTAAGAAAAGACCTTAAACAACGATTAGCTGAATCCTTTGAAACGGCACTTGAGCTTTCCGATGGAATAGCCATGGTAGCGCCCATGGATGAAGATTCTGACGAAGAGACGTTACTCTTTTCAGCAAAATTCGCCTGTCCAGAATGTGGCCATAGCCTTTCCGAACTAGAACCTCGATTATTCTCATTCAACAATCCTGCGGGTGCTTGTGGTACATGCGATGGATTAGGCATCGATCAGTTTTTTGATCCAGACCGTATTGTGGTGAATCCTGATGTTAGCTTAGCTGGTGGTGCAATACGCGGTTGGGATCGTCGCAGTGTTTATTATTTTCATATGCTGAAATCATTAGCAAAGCATTATAAGTTTGATATTGAAAAGCCTTTTGAGAAGCTGCCTAAAAAAGTGCAAAAAATCATTTTGTATGGCAGTGGTAAAACTAAAATCGAATTTACCTATAGCAACGACCGAGGCGATGTTATGCAGCGCAATCATCGTTTTGAAGGGGTCATTCCTAATATGCAGCGCCGCTATCATGAAACTGAATCTATGGCGGTAAGAGACGAGCTACAAAAATACATGACCAAACAATCTTGTCCAAGTTGTAATGGCTCAAGATTAAAAGAAGAAGCCCGAAGCGTATTAATTAAAAAACGTAACTTGCCTTCGTTAACCAAAATGCCCATCGATGAAGCTCATGAGTTTTTTGGAAAATTGAAGCTCCCCGGTAAACGCGGAAAAATTGCGGAAAAAATCCTAAAAGAAATTTGCGACCGGTTAGAGTTTTTAGTTAATGTTGGATTGGAATATCTATCATTAGAAAGAAGCGCGGATACTTTGTCCGGTGGCGAAGCGCAGCGGATTCGACTAGCCAGCCAAATCGGTGCTGGTCTGGTAGGTGTGATGTACGTTTTAGATGAGCCTTCCATTGGATTGCATCAAAGAGACAATGAAAGGCTGCTAAAAACGCTAAGACATCTAAGAGATTTAGGTAACACAGTAATCGTAGTTGAACATGATGAAGATGCGATCAGAACGGCCGATTATGTATTAGATATTGGACCGGGCGCGGGAATTCATGGCGGTGAAATCGTCGCCAAAGGAAAGCTAAAAGATATTCTCAAAAATAAAAACTCTCTAACTGGAAAATACCTTTCAGGAAAAGAAAAAATTGAAATACCAGCGGAGCGTATTCCCGCTAAAGATGGCCAATTTTTCGAACTAAAAGGTGCCGAAGGAAACAACTTACAATCAGTGGATTTAAAATTACCGGTTGGCGTTTTTACTTGCGTGACCGGCGTCTCTGGTTCTGGAAAATCGAGCTTGATCAATAATACACTTTATCCCATTGCGGCCACGGATTTAAACCGTGCCACCACTATGACTCCCTCACACTATGAAAGTTATACCGGCATGGATAATTTCGATAAGGTGGTTGATATTAATCAAAGTCCCATTGGCAGAACACCGCGCTCCAACCCTGCTACATATACCGGAATATTTACTCCAATCAGAGAATTACTAGCAGGCACTCAAGAGTCCAGAACGCGTGGATATAAACCCGGACGATTTAGTTTTAACGTCAAAGGCGGCCGTTGTGAAGCCTGCCAGGGTGATGGGTTAATCAAAGTAGAAATGCATTTCTTACCCGATATGTATGTACCTTGCGATGTCTGTAAAGGAAAACGCTACAATCGCGAAACCTTAGAAGTAACTTACAAAGGTAAAAACATTCATGAAATTCTTGGTTTAACCGTTGAAGATGCGCGCGAATTCTTTGACGCCATACCCTCGATAGCTCGCAAATTGCAAACGCTGATTGATGTAGGTCTTTCCTATATTTGTTTAGGTCAAGCGGCTACCACTTTATCGGGTGGTGAAGCTCAACGCGTTAAACTCTCTAAAGAGTTAAGTAAGCGTGATACCGGTAAAACTTTGTATATTCTTGATGAACCAACCACCGGTTTACATTTTCATGATGTTAAACAATTACTCGCGGTACTACACCGCTTGCGTGATCACGGTAATACCGTTTTAGTCATAGAGCATAATTTAGATGTGATCAAAACGGCTGATTGGATTATTGACCTTGGCCCCGAAGGTGGTAGCAAGGGTGGTCACATTATCGCCGAAGGCACACCAGAGCAAGTTTGTAAGAATAAAAAGTCTTATACAGGTAAGTTCTTGAAGGAATTAATAAGTAAATAAATACCGCACTGTAATATTTTTAGTGCTCAGTTGTTATACAAATAAAAGGAAGAAAACTCATGAAAAGGAAAGTAAGTTGGATATTATTGGGCACGATAATCTTAGCTATCATTTATTTTATAATCAGGGAAAGCGATTCAAGCAAGAATGTGTTATATACGGCAGATAACTTTAAAACCCTGATATCGAAACATAGCACTAGGGTAACTGAAACTAAATTGCAGGTGGAGAGTTCAGGTACTCCACTATTTATTCAGAAGAACCAGTGTCTGCAGTTAAACAAAGACTACCATAAAATGGAAAGCCTTTGGTTTAAACAGTCGCACTCTGTCTTAGTAGAATTAGCACAAAGCTACGAGTTTAATTCGGCATACAAAGCCATGATTGGAGCCATAGGCTTGAGTTCAGCAAGCTCTGCATACTACAAAATAATAAGAGAAAAGATTCACTCTAGCTACAGACAAGTTGATCACTCATTGTTAAAAAAAGAACTGGTCGCTAATTTAGGTGATTCGGTAATCGAAAGCTACAGTATTGACTGGTCACTGGTTCCGAACAAAGCCTTAATGGAAATCACACAGCTTCGACCTGAAGATATAGATAGCTTGTTAACGGCTGGCCGGTACGATGCGCCTTATGACATAATGTTTGATAACGTCGTTGACCTTTCTCGTAATTTTAAAGGGATGACTAGTTCACGTGGCCCCAACAACCTGCTTGAAAGAATATCATTAGCCAATAAACCTGACTTACTTGATCTTTACTTTAAAAAAGGCGGGATAGCGAAAGAAGTTGTTAACGGAACCAACGCATTGGAAAAACTTTTACTGGAAGTGAAAGTTAAAAAAGAAAACCTAAGTTCCTATGCAAAAGTTTTAAAAATACTCAACAAGAACGGATTGGCAGTTCGTTATGCCTTAACACCTAGAAAGTTGTTAGAGCTTGGACAGTTTATCACGGTATATTCTAGTCTTACTCTAGAAAATATTCATGAGATTGAATCGCTAGGAATTCAATTTATTACAGCCGAAACAGAGGAAACAACGAAAGAAGACCCCAGGTATTTAGATATAGCTCAGGCAATTGTAGAACATCGAGATGAATTTATTAGACAGCAACTGCAGGTTGAGTCTCTTGATCGATATCGACAATGTCAGCGGATCACAGAGAAAGTGAATAATGTCTTACGAAGTCACGAAAAAGCCATCGAGGCCGGACGGACTTTTGAGAATTTTTCTGGTGATTTTGATACTTTCCAAAAGAAACTATTTGAAATCGAACCTGGATTAACGGATTGTGTAAGTGAAACAGAGCGATTATCGCCATTTACAGTTCGAACTAAAATAAGATATGAAGAGATCATCAAAGTAGCCGAGCTCTATCAGCAGCAAGGAATTCACCATGTAGTAGCTGAAGCACAAAAGCTAGACCTATCTAACTCCGAAAAAGAGTATTTAGTTTGGCGTTTAGAAGGTAATGATTTAAGCTATTTGCAATTTTTTTCCGATTATGGATTACTGCCAGACTCTTTTTCCATGTCGAAACTGATAACAGCTAAACCTTCAACTCTTGAAGCATTGACTGAGCTTGGGTTTAACTTTAACTCTCCCTCAGATATAGGACGAAGTTTAGTAGAATCGGCTACAGCTCAATGTAATACTGATTTGGTCAATTGGGCGGCGGATCAAAATTTCACTTATCAATTCAGCGATATACGTTCAGACGCATTAGCGATAAGTCTAAGAGCACGATGTTCAATCAAACAGAATAAATTCGATCTAGTTTCTGCCGTAATGAGGTTTTCCCCTTCTATTAAAAACTACCACCAGCAGAGATTGGCAGAACTTAGACTGAACGATTACCTGTTATTTACTAAGCTTTCGGAAAGGTTTCCACAACTCAACATAGGCGATGAGGTTGAACCTAGCGGGCTTATTTGCGATAGAGTATCTATTTCGAGTCATGAGAGTTTGGGATTTATTTTCTAAGCTGACAAAAATTGTAGGCGCAACTTTTGTCTGATAGTCTTGTTATGGCTGATGCTCAAAATACAAAGATTACAGTTTCGCTGCAAAGTAAACCAAAGTTGCAGCTTCGCTCACTGACTGTTTCTTATAAAATCCAAGCCACTAACTCTAGGATAAACCATGACCATTCTAATTTACTGTTTATTAACCGCTTTGCTGTTACCTTTTTAGCCAAAGCACCAGTCGCCTATGCTATGAATAAAGATGGCGGTTACGATAATAAACATCCTAGAGCCCAGCAAGCAAAATTAATTGGATTTGGCGCAAGAGCACTAGCGGCTCATCAAAACGCGTTTGAATCGCTAGTTATCTTTGCACCAGCTATGTTACTGGCCATTGCCACGAACCATACTGGGCAATCTATTCACTACTTGGCTATTGGCCATATTATCGCCAGGGTTGCTTACCATGTGTTTTATTTACTTAATTGGGACATACTCCGATCGACTGTTTGGGCTATTGGGCTAATCGCTTGTTTTGCAATAGTTTGGCAGTGTTTGCCTTAAGTTAAACTTAAGACAAGTAAGTCGTGCAGATATTCTTAGTTTTCACTGAGAATCTCACTCATTGTCTCACCATCCACATTACCACCACTCACGATAATCCCAACTCTCCCATCGGCTTTAACAGCACCACTTAGCAATGCCGCTAGCCCTAAAGCACCCGATGGTTCAACCACTAATTTCATCCGATAAAACATAAATCTTACTGCTTCTTTAATCGCTACTTCACTCACTGTTTTCATTTCATCAACATGCTCTCTGACCATTGGAAAAGTAATCTCTCCCATCGATGCGGTGCGAGTACCATCGGCAATAGTGGGTGGGTTTGGATTAGAATGTAAAACGCCAGTATAAAAAGATTTCGTGGCATCATCGGCAAGCTCCGGCTCAACACCAATGACTTTGCATTGTGGTTGAATTGACTTTGTTGCGACAGCCGTTCCACTTAATAAACCGCCACCACCACAAGGTGCCAGCATCATATTTAGATTTGAAATTTTGTTGGCAAATTCGTAGGCAACGGTGCCCTGTCCTGCGATGACATTTTCGTTATCAAAGGGTTTTATTAGTGTCAGTAAATTATCTTTGTTAACTTGTTCGGCGATTGCTTCACGAGTAGTTTCTCGAGGATCAAATACCACCACTTTCGCACCATAGCCTTTGGTGGCCGCTAGTTTTAATTTGGGTGCGTTATTGGGCATAACAATGGTAATTGAAACACCTAGCATTTTACCCACTAACGCCACAGCTTGAGCATGATTTCCAGAAGAGTAGGCGATCACTCCGGCTTGCTTTTGTGCATCGCTTAATTGAGCAATTGCATTATAGGCTCCTCGGAATTTAAACGCGCCGACTTTTTGAAAGCTCTCACACTTAAAGAAAATCTCAGCGCCAAGTTGCTGATTAAGAGTTTCAGATTGCAGTACCGGAGTTTGATTAGCAACGCCATTAAGCAATTGATGTGCTGATTCTATTTTACTGAAAAACGGGTGCATAGAACGATCCTTTAATCTAATTTGAAAATTCAATTTTTGATAATTGCTTGAATGATTTTGAGCGACGAAAATCAGCGATTATCTCGGCAGTAATCGAAGTAATGGGAGTTGGTAAATGATCGTTATCAAACCACTTTATTTGTTGGCAAAGGTGTGGTTCTGCATTCTTCACATCACCTTGCCATTGTTTGACCCAAAAGACTTGATGATAAATGCTCTTTTCTAGATTTGTTTTCACAAATAACTCAACAATGTCTAGAGCTTGTATCGCAAGCTCTTCTTGTAACTCCCTTTTAATCGCTTGCCGATCCGATTCACCCAACTCAACATGACCTATCGGCAAAGACCAGTGGTCACTGAAATGCTCAGTATTTTTTCTAAGGCCGAGTAGTACTTGAGGGCAGTATTTTGTTTTGTTGTTATCTAGAGGCGCAGCGGAATAGATATCTTTTAAGATAATCGCGGAAACTAACTTTGTCGCAAATGATTCTTTCAAACGCTCATGAAAATCTAGGTCAATTCGCAATGGCGTAGTTTATACCTGTTTGCTAGCCAGCTCAACAAAAGCAGAGCTCACTAATTTAATCTAAAAAAAGCTTGGGACTACTCATCCTACCACTTACAATGGAGTTATCTTACTCTCTTTTTATATGGAAGCACTCATGTCATTAGCCGAAAGCAAATTATTTCAGCCCATCCAAATAGGATCATTAAAATTACGTAACCGAGTGGTGATGGCTCCCATGACCAGAACCTTTAGCCCAGGTGGAATTCCTAACGATTTAAATGTTGCTTATTATCAACGACGTGCCAAAAACGAAGTGGGTTTAATAATTACAGAAGGGACCTGTGTCGGCCACAAAGCGGCCAGTGGCTATGCCAATGTACCCTACTTTTATGGTGAGAAAGCATTAGCCGGTTGGAAGAAAGTAGTTGAAGCGGTACACGCAGAAGGCGGTAAAATTGTTCCGCAACTGTGGCATGTTGGCGCTATCCGTCAGGCGAATAAGGGAGCTGGGCCCGATGAAACGGTACCAGGTTACAGCCCATCGGGTTTAACTCGTGAAGGTAAGCCAAACGGCGAGACCATGTCCAAACAAGATATCAAAGAAACCATTGATGCTTTTATACAGGGCGCGGTTGACGCTCAACAGCTAGGGTTTGATGGCGTTGAGTTACATGGCGCACACGGTTATTTAATTGACCAATTTTTTTGGAAAGTCACCAACCAAAGAACCGACGAGTACGGTGGGGATCTAGCTGCAAGAACTAAATTTGCTACCGACATTATCAAAGGCATCCGTGAAAAATGTGGTCAAGAATTTCCAATTATTCTTCGTTTTTCTCAGTGGAAACAGCAAGACTATGGCGATAAATTAGCGCAAACACCAGAAGAGTTAGGTGAATTCCTAAAACCTTTGGTTGATGCTGGAGTGGATATTTTTCATTGTTCTACTCGACGAATTTGGGAGCCCGAATTTGAAGGTTCCGATCTTAATTTAGCTGGCTGGACTAAGAAACTAACCGGTAAACCGTGTATTTCGGTGGGTAGTGTCGGCCTTAACAATAGTTTTATCGACGAAACTAAACGCGATATGGTTGAGACTTCTAGCGTTGCAAAAGAATCTTTTGATACCTTAGCCAAGCAGTTAGAAAACGATGAGTTTGATTTAGTCGCAATTGGGCGAGCTTTATTGCAGGATCCAGAATGGGTGCTAAAAGTTCGAGAAGGTAGAGCAGATGAATTGGCAGATTATTCTAAAGAGTCGTTGAAAGAGCTAGTTTAAATTACAGTTAAAAGACCCCCCTTTCCCTCTAGAGAGGGGATCAAAACACTAAAATTCCTTCTCATTACCTCTGTGTGCTCTGTGGTGAGAGGTCTCTTGACCTTAATCATTTCCACAGTTCTGGGCATCCCGATCGCTGGTTGTCAGCCTGAAGGCAGACCTACACCAAGACCAAATAACCTGGAGTATTTTCCTCCGTGTTCTCCGTACCCAAAGCACTCCCAAAAGGGAATTACTTTTTGGTCGCGGGGCAAGCTTTGGTGAAAGTCTTTTGAACTTAATCATTTCTGAAGTCCCGAGTATCCCCGACGCTGGTTGTCAGCCTGAAGGCAGACCTACTCCAAGACCACATAACCTAGCAGGCTTTTCCTCTGTGTTCTCTTTGCCTCTGTACCCACTGCGCTTCGCGGGGCAAGCTTAGGTGAAAGTCTTTTGATTTTGACTTTATTCCTTAGAAGTAGCCGCAGTTTCCGGCTTAGATTCAGGCTTTTTGCTGCCACCTTTAAAATCGGTCTCGTACCAGCCAGTACCTTTTAGCTTAAATGACGATGCTGAGACAATTTTCGATAAACCGGGCTTTCCACAACTAGGGCAATCCTTAAGAGGGTCGTCACTCATCTTTTGGATCTTCTCTAAGCGATGATCACATTCTTTGCATTTATATTCGTAAATTGGCATGGCGCTAAAACTTCTCAATTAATAAACGGATAAATTACCTATTTCAGAGATTGCTGCTCACTTCAAAGGCTTTATAACAGACCAATATAGGGACTTTTACGTATTTTTAAAGGAATATTTTCGATTTTTTTCGGTGATACCTCATTTATTCCAATTTAAACTTAAGATTCATTGCGTAAGCCAAGGCTCGAAAGTAAAATAGCCGGCTATTGCTTGCGCAGTATAGCCTCGCTAACTGAATACCGGCTCTATTGCGAATATACCCAATTACCCGTTCTACTGAGATACTCTATGAAAACCAGTCAATATTTATTAGCAACGCTCCGAGAAGACCCAAGCGATGCGGAGTTAGCCAGTCACCGTTTAATGCTAAGAGCCGGAATGATCCGCGCTCAGGCGTCCGGTTTATATACTTGGCTACCGACCGGTTTACGTGTGTTACGAAAGGTCGAAAATATTGTCCGTCAAGAAATGGATGCCATTGGTGCCGGTGAAATTCTAATGCCGATGGTACAAGCCGCGGAGTTATGGCAAGAATCTGGTCGATGGGAAGAGTATGGCGCTGAATTATTACGCATGAATGATCGTCACGGTCGAGAATTTTGTCTTGGTCCGACTCATGAAGAAATTATTACTTCCATGATCCGCGATGAAATTAGAAGTTACAAGCAGCTTCCTGCGACCTACTATCAAATTCAAGGCAAATTCCGTGATGAACGCCGCCCTCGATTTGGCGTGATGAGAGCGCGAGAGTTCTTAATGAAAGACGCTTATTCATTTCATACCACAGAAGATTGCTTAGAAAAAACTTATCAAATAATGTATCAGGCCTATAACCGAATTTTTGAACGCTTGGGCTTAGAGTTTAGAGCCGTGATTGCCGATAGTGGCGCTATTGGTGGCAACAACTCCCATGAGTTTCATGTGTTAGCAGACTCAGGTGAAGACGCTATTGCGTTTAGCACGGAAAGTGATTACGCCGCCAATGTTGAAAAAGCTGAAACTCTCGCTGCCGATATTTCTACACGCACCGCAGCGACCCAAGAAATGACCCTCATTGAAACGCCAAAAACTCGCTCGATCGAAGCCGTTTGCAAACGATTAAAAGTGAAAGCCAATCAGGTCGTAAAAACATTGATTGTCAAAGGAGCTGAGCAACCATTGGTCGCTATTTGTTTGCGCGGTGATCATCAATTAAATGAAATTAAAGTTGAAAAACATCCGTTGGTGGCATCGCCGCTAAAAATGGCCAGCGACCAAGACGTCAAACAAGCCACAGGCGTTAACCCAGGCTCAGTCGGTCCGGTCAATCTATCCATGCCAATTATTGCCGATCACCAAGCTGCATTAATGAGCGATTTTATATGCGGAGCCAATACAGAAGATCAACATTTGACTGGAGTTAATTGGGATAGAGATACCAGTTATACCGAAGTGTTTGATTGCCGAAACATTGTTGAAGGTGATGCGAGCCCTGATGGCAAAGGCACGCTAACAGTTAAACGTGGTATTGAAGTAGGCCATATATTCCAACTAGGAACAAAATACAGCGAAGCCATGAAAGCCAATGTTCTAAGTGAAAATGGCAAAGCCGTTACACTAACCATGGGCTGTTATGGTATCGGGATTTCAAGAATTGTTGCAGCTGCCATTGAGCAGAACCACGATGATTATGGAATTACTTGGCCAGATCAAATAGCACCTTTTCAGGTGGCAATTGTCCCCATGAACATGCAACGTTCGCCTCGAGTCGCCGAGCATGCACAAGCTCTCTATCAGCAATTATTAGACGCAGGAGTCGAGGTTATTTTAGACGACCGTAAAGAACGCCCAGGGGTGATGTTTGCTGATATTGAGTTAATTGGCGTACCACATCGGATTGTTATTAGCGAAAGAGGTATCGATGCAGGTAACTTCGAATACAAACACCGTCGCAAAAATGACAAGATAGATGTCAAAATTGACCAGGTTTTTTCGACTCTAATGGATAAAATCAACTAAAATTAGGTTTATACCACTCAATTGACTATTTTACATGAATGGGCTCGTTCTAAATAATCGACTAAAATCTAGCAGGCTTCTGCCAATATTGCTATTTGGGTTGCTGGCCTTTTTTGGCTCAATGTCTAGTTTTGCTAAAAATATTGGCGGATTAAACAATACCCAACAATCGTCTCAACAAGAGCGGCCAGATTCCGATTTTAAGAAAAAACTGATCGCCACGATTGCCAAAGCTGAAAGTTCGTTTGATGATAAATTCGATGCTGAAGTCTGGTTGTTTGAACAAGCCACACGTTTAGCCAAGGCAGCTCCTCATATTCCGGAAGACGAACGATTTACCATTTTAAGATTAGTCCATCGCGAAGCCAAACGATTCGATCTTGATCCAATGCTAGTACTTGCATTGATAGATGTTGAAAGTGACTTTGATCACTACGCTATTTCAAGTGCAGGCGCGCTAGGCTTGATGCAGGTAATGCCTTTTTGGAAAGATGAAATAGGCCATCCAGATGATAATTTACATGAGATTGAAACTAATTTACGCTATGGCTGCGCAATATTAAAACAGTATTTAGAAATGGAAAAAATGGATACCACTTTGGCACTTGCACGATACAATGGAAGTCGCGGACAGGTTTGGTACCCCATGAGAGTTTATAAAGCGATGCGACGGATTTGGCGTCCATGAGCAGAAAATCTGCTGGTCATAATGATACCGATAGCGGTGCTTCCACTCATACTATTTCGAATAACAGCATTCCAAACGATAGCATTCCAAACGGCATAGAAAGACGTTCAAAAAGCCTCACCGAAAAAGTTTGTTATAACGCCATCGGTCAACCTAAAACAGGTCTAGTGCTGACCGGCGGCGGCGCTAGAGCGGCTTACCAAGTGGGCGCGCTTAAAGCGATTTCAGAATTAGTCTTTAAACCTCATTGCGGTAACCCATTTCCTATCATTACTGGGACTTCGGCTGGCGCTATCAACGCAACGGTTTTTGCTAGTTATGCTCAGACACCAAGAGTTGGTATTAAAAGTTTAGAGCGAGTGTGGCAGAGCTTTACTGTTGATCAAGTATTTCGCTCAGACTTTAGAGGCTTAGTAAAAAACGCCGCGCGCTGGACTAAGTCCCTGTTTGTTCAGGACTATCATAAAACACGCCAGCTAAGCTTATTGAATAATAGCCCGTTAGTAGAATTGTTGTCTCGGGTTATTCATTATGGCAATTTACAAAAAGCCATCGACAATCATTGTTTGGATGCTATTTGTGTCACTGCGAGTGGCTACACCTCGGGTCAATCTGTGTCTTTTTTTCAAGGCAATGATTCGATTCAAGGTTGGAAACGGCATCGCCGCATTGGTTGTAAAACTCAATTAGAAAGAAAACACTTGTTAGCCTCTGCTGCAATCCCATTAGTATTTCCAGCAGTCAAAGTAAACCGTGAATTTTTTGGCGATGGCTCCGTGCGCTTTTTATCTCCGCTTTCTCCAGCAATTCATTTAGGCGCCGAAAGAATTTTAGTGGTTGGTGTAGACCCAATCCGAGATCACAATACGACTCGACCTAAAGAGTTATTTTATCCGACAACTGCCGATATCGCAGGTCATGTTTTAGATAGTGTTTTTATTGATAGCTTAGACAGTGATTTGGAAAGAATTAATCGAGTCAATAAAACGCTGAAATTAATTCCAGAAGACGTTCGCAAGAGCAAAACAAATTTACGCCCTATAGAAACCCTATCCATTTCACCCTCACAAGACTTATCCGAATTATCAAGTAAATACTTTCATACCTTACCCAGTATGGTGAAATTCTTTTTCAGGCGAATTGGAATCGACGATAGTGAAGGCTCCACGGTCTTAAGTTATTTGCTTTTTGAGAGTCTGTATACCAAAGAACTGATCGATTTGGGCTATCACGACGCCATGCAGAAAAGCGAAGAGGTGAGAGAGTTTTTTAACGATGCGGACTCGTAAACACGCAAAATAACATATCGTTTAAACTTATGATTAGCCCGCAAACAACCAGCGTTGTTAACCATAGGTTTTACTATTGTTCTGGTGGCGCGTACATCGCAAATAATTCTTCTCCGGTAAGACTTTCAGTGTTATTTGAAAACTCATAGTACTTAGGTTTCTGCTCAATAAAGACTTGTCGAGTAAACTGAAACTCTGAGTCTTGTGAAAATAAACCAACGGGCATCATATGTAATTGCTCAGCTTTAAGACGGTAAAACAGATGGGTACCACAGTGTTTACAAAATCCTCTTTCCGCCCAGTCCGAAGATTGAAATAAAGAAATATTCTCTTCTCCTGAAAACTCGACTTGATCGCCACAGTCAATTTCCATAAAGGCTGAACCGCCCCACTTTCTGCAGGTTTGACAATGACAAGCACCGACGTGCTGACTGGCATTCTTAGCGATAAAAGTGACTCGCCCACACAAACAAGCACCGGAATTGCTTTTATGATTAGTCATTAACTTATTACCTCATCTGCAAACTTTATTTGGAAGACGATTAGGTTACTAAACGAGCTTAAGCCAAATCAAGTTTAATTTTTATTTGCCATTGGCTAGTATGGGCTGCAAATGCTTGATCGACAAAGACCCCAGGGATACAAGCAATCTTTTCGTTGAAGTAGATTATTGGTAACCACTTTCTTTTCCAAGGCGGTACATCTAGCTCCTGAAATATTTTCTTTAACTCTGTACTATGAGCTCGGTAACTAGGCTTAGCGATTTCTCCTCCTTGGCGAGCCCGCACAATCACAGATTCACTCGGTAATGGTTTTCTGATAGAGGTTGACGAGTTTGAGTTAGATCTTTTATTGTTAATAAACTCTAGACTGACCCCATTTCCTAAAACCAAGGGTTGCTCACAGTTCTCCCAGCGACACTCTGAGGTTAAAACAGCAGGCTCATTATTCGAACAAAAATATAGATGTTTATTAAAACTGCGCAGCCAACCTTGACCTAGTTTAACTTTAATCGCCTTTTGACCTTCGCTTGAGTCAGCTTTTAAGCTCAATGGTTGCAACTGATTGATCACTTCATTAATTTCATTCGCGCCGGGTGAGTTGCCAGTATGAAGTCGAACCCAATAATGCAGCAAGTTTTTTTGCCTAGCGGTAGAGAAAAGGTTAAATTTTTTAATGCTTAAGCTCGAATTTGCTTGTTGAATCGCTTCAACGTCCTTTGCTGCAAGCTCACTTACTAGCTCACTTTGTTCACTCGCTATGCTTCTTAATTGATTGAATGCGCGAGAAAATTCAGGCCATTTTGATTGGATATTTGGAATAACACGATTACGCAAATAGTTACGTGAGAAATGAGTTTCGCTATTGCTAGGATCTTCAACCCAATCTAAATGGTGCCGTTTAGCATAATCTTCAATTTGCGAACGACTGGTTTCCAGCAACGGGCGCATTAACCAACCGTTTGCCAGCTGGCGGCAATCGGGAATTCCCGCTAGTCCTTTAACACCTGTCCCTCGAATCATTCGAAATAACATTGTTTCGACTTGATCGTCTAAATGATGGGCAAAAAGCATTACCCTAGGCTTTTCCAACAAATGTTCAAAGAATTGATATCGAGCAGCTCTAGCCTCATTTTCGCTTACCGAGCCAAGTGAAGATAACTCAAACTGTTTACGAAAGAGCGTTATTTGATAGCGCTCACATAACTCAACACAATGCTGTTCCCAGGCATCGTTTTGCTGTTGGATCCCATGATTGACATGAGCTGCGGTGAGATTTTTGATTTTGTCTTGTTGTTGTAGTTGGTGACAGGCATGCAGTAAAACTGAAGAATCGAGACCTCCGCTATAAGCGACAACAATTGGTAATTGAGCCAAGTCTCTTAAATTAAAATGCGAGCAAGCCATGGATTTAAGGCGCTCTAAAACACTAGCTTGTATTGGTTCCATCAACAACCCTGAAAGTGATTTTTATCAATAACCCCGTTTATTCAAGCGTTCGACGTAGGGACAAAATACAACGACGAGTTAGTGTTGAAACCAGCCTACTCGACTGTAAAGATTGGAATCAGAATAACCACTATCAATCGAAAAAATATCACCCAATTGCTAACGCCGCAGCAACGGCGTTATCAAGTGCTATTGTTCCCATTCTTCTTGCACACCAAAAGACATGAGTCGTTGGTATCGTTTATCCAATAAATCGTCTGATTCAAGCGCTTGCAATTCAGCTAAATCACTGCAAATTTGGGCTTTTAAAGAGGCCGCCATTTCGGGATGATTTTTATGGGCTCCACCTTCAGGCTCTTTAACTATCGAATTAATCAAATCGAGCTCTTTCAGGCGATCTGCGGTAATCCCCATAGCTTTTGCTGCATCTGAGGCTTTTTCCGCGCTTTTCCAAAGAATAGACGCACAGCCTTCAGGTGATATCACCGAATAAGTGCTGTACTGCAACATGTTGACTCGGTCGCCCACTCCAATCGCCAACGCTCCACCAGAACCACCTTCTCCAATGACCGTGCAAATTACCGGTACTTTAAGCTGCGACATTACTTTTAAGTTTCTAGCAATTGCTTCACTTTGACCTCGTTCTTCTGCACCAACGCCTGGATATGCACCTGGTGTATCGATAAAAGTAATTATTGGCCAGTTAAATTTTTCAGCCATTTCCATCAACCTCAGAGCTTTTCGGTACCCTTCAGGTCGAGGCATGCCAAAATTTCTTTTTACTTTCTCTTTGGTATCGCGGCCTTTTTGATGGCCAATCACCATCACTGGCTTACCATCTAGACGAGCTGGTCCACCAATAATTGCTAAGTCATTGGCAAAAGCACGATCCCCTGCTAGATCATCATAATCGGTAAAAATCAGATTAATATAGTCTTTGGTATAGGGTCTTAAAGGGTGACGAGCAAGTTGAGCAACCTGCCAGGCGTCTAACTTTGCAAAGATTTGAGTGGTCAGCTCTTTGCTTTTGGTTTGCAATCGTTCAATTTCTTCAGTGATATTGATTTCACTGTCATCGCCCATCAAACGTAGTTCTTCTATTTGTGCTTCCATCTCTGCGATGGGACGTTCGAATTCTAGAAAATTCATAGCTTCTATTTGATTCTCATTTTATCGTATTCAGACACCAGCTAAACCTTACAAATCGAGGTCTAGACCAATTTGCGACATTCTAACTGTTTTATTGCCCAAACTAAATACAAGAAAGACTCATAAGACCATTTCTGGTGTAAATAGCGAGAGAATTGGCAATCTAGCATTTTCATAGAAGGCTAGCTAAGTCCAATAACATTTTCTATCAGCAGGCAAAATTAAGGACCCCATCACAATCAAAACAAATATCTCTGTAAATCAATCAATTATCAGCTTAAATTATTGGCGGATATCCTCCACTGAACTATATTTATTACACCCTCAGTGGATAGTTTGACCAATGTCTCGCAAGCTTAGAACACTCTTAAAGCAAAATAGACGCCTTGAAGAAAAAATCTTCTATGAACCAAGGAAGAACGATTGGCGTAAGGACCTGATCACTCACAAAGAGTTATCGGCGGCTTTAACTCGCCTTGCTAACAAGATTATTGGTAGTAAAGAAAGTGAGCTATCAGTACTAAGAATGCTGAATGATGTTGAGGCAATAGCAGGCAGACCACTTGCAGCCTTCGAAAAAAACGCCCTCCAGGTAGTTGAAATCCTCTTTAATTACTTGAGAGTTCACACTGAATTCGACAAACGATTCTTTCATATTCTCAACTCGCTACAGCTTTCATTCACTCGCTTAGCACTCGATGACCTAAGCTTTCTGGATAACGCCAAACACCCGGCAGTCACCTTTTTAGAGAAATTGATAAAAATTGGTTACCATTTTGATGAAAATGCAGGCAAATTAACTAATTACTTTATTCACGCTATTGAGCTACTTGTTGACCGACTTGCCAGTAAATCCGAAGTTAATAGCCAATTATTCTTGCAGGCACACAAACGACTTGCTGAATATACTCAAGGATTTGAGGAAAAAAGCAGCTTCAGCAAAAATAAGCTAATCGCAGAAATACAGAAAAAGTCGCGCCAAATAGAAGCTGATTACTACACCTCACATTTGATAAAGTCGAAAACAGAGGGTGATGAAATACCAATCTTTCTGCTCGATTTCTTCGAAAACCAACTCTCGCAAATACTCCACAAAGTTATTCTTGATCACGGCACTCAAAGCAAGCAGTGTCAGCAGCTCCTGACTGATATGGACACGATTGCTTGGAGTATTAGCTGCCCATTTGAAGACCCAAACTATCAAACTCGATTTGATGCCGATGTCAATCCAACCATGAAGCGACTGTATGGTTACTTTATGGACTCGGATTCTCTCAATGATTACGTTCAATCTTTCTTCTTAGAATTAGAAGAAGTGCATCGAAATAAATTATCTGGAAAACGAGTTCATCTTGATGTGATGATTTCAGCTGATATTTTCGCCGATGATATATACGACGATGAAGAGCTTGATGTGTGGGGGCAAAAGCCACAAGAAAAAATTGAGTTAGAGACTTTAACTGAAGGTGGTTGGTATTATCTCGAAATAGACGGAAAAAAGGTTCGAAGTCATTTATTAATGATTAACGAACTGACTGAAGAGCTTTATTTTGTTAATTCTTCTGGAGAGCTTCTCACAACAATTAGCTTTGATGAACAAGAGTTTTTGGCCCGAAATTTAGAAGTGTTCACTCTAAAAGAGGACATTCACTTTGATTCAGCTATCGACTATCTGGAACGAGATTTAACCGGCAAGCTGAGCGTGCTGCAAATTGAGTACGATCGATTTTTACAGCAAGCCAAAATTGATGAAAAACAAAAAGAACAACTGGAAGAACGAGCACGCCTTGCGGTACTTCGAAAACTAGAAATGGAAAAGCTCCAAGTCGAAAAACAGCGGCAGGAGAAACTGGCTCAAAAACAAAAAGAACAAGATGCCATTATCGCTCAGGAAAAAATTGACGCAGAAAAGCGCTTTAAAGCCAAAGGGGTATTACGTAAATTAGGTCCCGGCTCTAAAGTTGCGTTACTGCTCGATTCCGAACGCTGGACGGAAGCTTCGCTGATGTTAATTTCTAGAACCACACAAAGATACATTTTTGCTGACGCTAATGGTAAAAAAGTTTCTGAGCCAACTAAGAATGAACTTGTCGATATGATTGATCAGCAAACCATAAAAATTATTGAGGTCAGTTCTAGTAGTTCAGATCCTTTGCAGTCACTCGTTAAACAGCGACGTCAAACACTCAATCAGCGCTACTAATCAATGGATTTGACCGCTCCTAGCGAATTCTCCATAAAGCCCGGACTGTGTCGATTTAGTTTTGAGTCAAATCTAAAGATTTTAAGCTAAAGCTAAAGACTCCCCCTCTGGCGGCCGATATTAACAAGAATACTCTTTTTGTGAGGCATAAAAATGTTAGGTTTGGGTAAGAGATTCAGCAATTCGAATTTACTAATCACTTTGCTAATCGCTGTTAGCTCTGCAACTAGTCAGCTTTCTAGCGCTGCTAATTTATCCAAGGTTTCATTACTAAAATCAAAAATAGAGTATCAAAATGCCGCTCAATTTAGTGCCCTAAAATGGCCTAACACCCTACAAGCGCCAGTTGCAGTTTCACTAGTACCACTCAAGAATTATTCTGGGATCCCAACAGATGCCACTGAAGTAAAGGCAGAATATTATGAGCACGGCAAGTTACCTAAGACAGTTCATTTGTTATTCGGTGACTTAGTTGATTCCACTCGCCTGCTAGAGAGTTCTCAGTCAAATTATGACGTTGAATTGCAACTGATAGTTAACCAATATTCTCACCCTTTCAAGTATGCTCCCGACGACCATTGGTATCGAACGCTTCAAGATCAGGTCGATCGCTGGGGAGTCACCAAAAGAAATGCAATAGTATCGCTAACCTTAAAAATGACTAGCAAAAACCATCGATTTAAACCTTGGGTGAGTAGTGTAGAAAGCACCCTTTCTCATTGTGACCTTAATGCAATGACTCACTCTTTAATGCCCTCGAATCATGGGGATGACGCTTTAATCGCTTTTTCCCAATCGAGCATGGGACAGGCATTTATTTCTGCAAGTAACTACCTGCTATTACAAGCAGTCTCACACCTCAACAATCAACGACAACGAGCGCAAGTCGTTTCTAAAAGTCACAATGAATTGTTACTCACATCAACTCAAAGTCAATTTGTTACCGGAGAGCAATACCAACTAATTTTTAAGGATGCTTATTCTAATCCTCGGACAGGCTCCGCGGGAAGCGTGCAAGTCGTCAAAACAATGGGCAATCAGGCAATCGCCTATCCGATTGACCTGCGCCCGGATCATATTAAAATTGGTGACTGGGTTGAACTAGAGAAGCCCAAAGCCGTAACCCGTCCAAATTCAATCTTTATTGCTAAGAATAAGTGCGCAACCGTGGGTGTTGCTCAGTATGAGAGCTTGGAGGATGCGGGGTTTGAAAAAAGCGAATCAGGCTCAGAAACACCTGAAGTATCTGCTGATTAACAATTACAAGTTAATTTAACTTCAGAGAGTCTTTGACTAAGTCTCTAGGCAGTAAATTCTTTAATTTGTTGTTACTCAAACTTGCTACCCCAATGGCATAGCCTTGATAGGTTAGGAGCACTTCCCCGTCCTTGAGCGGATTGCCTTGCTTTTGAAAGTCACTAAGTTCGATATTCTTACCTTGATAAAAGCTCTCGGCTTGCGCTGTGTCAATCGCTAGTTTTTGTCGAGAAACACTACGTTCATACGCCATAATGAATTCATGATGCGTTCTGATTTTATTCGGATAAATCTCAGCTAATTTTATTCCAGATCGGTTAAGCCTAACCATTTGATTGAGCTCACTACTTCCTGTGGGTAACAACCAAATCTGTTTATCTTTGAGTTTAACGTCACCAATAATCTCATCAAGATCAATGCCAAAATGGGTCGCTAGATAATCCAATAATCGACTCTTAAGCTTTTTGTCTAGTGGGCTAAAACTTGAGGTCCACTTAGGCAATGACTTTTTGTTACGCTTTTTGGTTTTAGTTTCTGCTGGTTCGGTTTGATGCTCGTGTTGATGCTCGTTATCAGGTTTAATAAAAGCTGAAACAAAGAATCCCTCACTATCAAAAAACTGAGGTTGAATATGTAAATAGCCTTCCTTGGTGATTGCTTTTTGCGCGCCTTCAAATAGATTAGTCAGATTGGCCACCGTTGCGGAAGTTCTTTTAGTTAAATAATTAGCAACTTGTTGGTTTTCTTCCGGTGATAAGGTGCAGGTAGAGTAAACTAAACGCCCTCCGGGTTTTAGACATTGGTAAGCGGTTAAAATCAATTGTTTTTGTAACTCGGCAATTTCTTGCACATTAACCAATTGCCAATTTTCTAGCGCTTTCGGGTCTTTTCTAATGGTTCCTTCTCCACCACAAGGTGCATCTAGTAACACTAAATCAAACTGTCCCGTTAAACGTTCACCGAGCTTACGACCATCAAACTGACTCAAACAAGTATTAGATACACCGCAGCGGAGTAAGTTGGCGTGCAGTGACTTCACTCGACTCGCAGATAGTTCATTCGCGAGCAACAACCCTTTATTTGCCATTAACGCGGCCATTTGAGTGGTTTTAGAACCAGGGGCAGCGGCTAAATCCAAAACTCTTAATGAATCACGATTTTTCACACCTGCAAATAATGCCTGAGGCGGTAACATGGAACTCGCTTCTTGAATATAGAATAAGCCTTGTAAATGGTTAGCTAAATTTCCGAGTGCGATTGGTTGCCTTGTTTGCCCTGCAGGGTATGTGTCCTTTTCAGCTGACAACTCTGAATGATTTGTGTTTATTGCCTGATTTTCTGTGGGCTTTAAATCTGACACCCAAAATCCTTCTCGGCACCAGGGAATGGGCGATAAGCTCAACCCCAATGCTTCTGCCCTCTGTTGAAACTCCGTTACACTGATCTTAAGGGTATTAACTCGAATTGATTTTCGCAGGGGTGATAGACAGGCTGCAAGAAATGACTCTCGTTGATCATCCGCCAGAAAGCTTGCACGAGCATGCTCAAGGAAATCTTCAGAAATAATTGGCGGAGTGGACATTGAATGAATTAATCGACGCTGAAAGCTCGCTCTCTAACTCCACGCACTATTACGCTTTCTTCCGCGAAGACCAAACAACCAACCAAGAAGTATTCCGACTATAACAGTGACTCCACCGGCAAAATAGGTATCTCTATCAAAACCAGCACTCATTGCCTGATTAGCTTGTCGCAGGCTTTCTAATTCGAATTGCATTTCAGCTATTTTCGATTGTAACGTCTGATTCATTTTCTCAAGAGGAGCTCGCGCACTCAGTTCTGCTTGTAGTGCTTTCACTTCATCTTCATGGTTTTGCTTTAGTTCAGCGATTTCTAGACGTGCTTGATCAAGTAAAACATTGGAAGTTGGTGTTAATACGCTCGATCGGATCCATGACTTTCGACCACGATTATCAATGATTTGAGTGTATCCATTTGTCGCAGTACCAGCAATTATACTCAGCTTTGTTCCAGGTAAGTAACGGTTGCTAACTTTATATTCTTTTGATGGGCCTGTTCTGGTCCATATTCCGCGGTCCTGTATTTGCTCTTGCTCGTAAATATAAGCACTTTCTGCGATAGCTGCAGGACCAATAAAAAACATAACGCTGAGCAATAATAGGGTGATTGCTTTCATAAAATTATCCGGACTAAATAGTTTTGACTAATCGTAACTGACAACTCAACTTTTGCCCAAAGAAGTCATCGGATTGGTTTAAGCCAGAAATTGTATCGAGTGTAGAGATGTAAATCGAGTGTTTTACTGAAATTTAAACGGATTTGTGGACTAGCTCGCGCTCAAAAAAGACATTGAGAGCGGGCTTGTAGACCGATGAGTCATTTTTAAAACTTGTTAATCGATTCCAGTAGTCACTCACTGTGGATGTCGATTAACTGGTTTGAAACTTCGATAATATCTCAAGATCGCCTTTAACCATCCCGCCATTCATGAGCTAAATCAACATTTTAGCGGTCTTTTCACATGACATCTCATTCAATGAATGGTTAAATAGACTGATATACATTAGCGCAAAAAGGTTGTTTGAATGGCCAGTGAATTAGAGCTAAAACTAGCTGCCACGCCTGAGAAACTTAACGAAATCAAGGGATTAAACTTCCCCGGCATTTCCTCACAAAGCCCTTGGCAAACCAAGTACCTATCTAATACCTACTTTGACAACAGCCAATATAAGTTGCGAGAGTTGGCCATTGGAATGAGGATCAGAGCCGTCGATGACAAGCTAATCCAATGTGTAAAATCCTCAGGTAAAGCAATAGGTGGCCTGCACCAACGAAATGAAGACGAAA
Source organism: Kangiellaceae bacterium (assembly GCA_965230505.1). Lineage (GTDB taxonomy): Bacteria > Pseudomonadota > Gammaproteobacteria > Enterobacterales > Kangiellaceae. Next base: position 1,110,696 of record OZ246006.1, read on the forward strand.
TAGAGTTAGAAACCAATCAACTGAGTATTGAAAACATACAGGAACCCTATCTACAAATTCTTGTAGAAGAAGCGTTAGAAGAAGGTGGTGAATTCACTCCTCGGTTTGAAACTAATTTTGATCGGACAAGCTCTATCCTGACTTTTACCGACGGAACGAAAATAGAAATAGCTCTCGATATCGGCTCCATCTCTGCTGATGATAAATCTTTAGAGATATGCGAGGTTGAGCTTGAGTTAGTTGATGGTAGTGCAGACTACTTATTTGCGCTAGGACGTTACTTAATCAAAGAAATGCATTTGAAATTGGCCAATGCTAGTAAAGCTCGTCGAGGTTATAGCCTTTGTAAGGATTTTAATCCCCGACAAAAAGTTATGCAGGTCACCGAATTAAGCCAAGGAATAGAAGCTGAGAAAGCTTTTGAAAAGATCTGCTACAACTCATTAAACCACTGGCAATACTACGAACTATTTCTGGACAGTGACGATGCCCATGGGGCAATTTTAGAGATGTATCGGGCATTAATGAGCTTGCAGCACATCTATTTAGTCTTTGGCGGGTTAATCCCTCGTAATGCAACCAAAGATTTGCGTCGCAGCTGGGATTGGCTGGGTGAAGCCATGCGCCCAATTGTCGATGCGGCTAAACATAAACGTTATTTACTGCGCTATTTAAAACTAAAAGCCGATTGGGATTTAGTTGAAGAACAACAACAAAAAATACAAACCGAAGCAACTAAGATGATTGCTGAATTTAAGACCTTGCTCGAAACTGAACGTTATAACTTAATGATGTTAAATATGTCTCAATGGCTGTACAACAAAGAGTGGCGTGATCATATCCCAGAAGATGAACGAGAAAACCTCGGAATGCCTATTATCGAGTTTGCTCGTCGCCAGTTAGAACATATGCTAAAAGACTTAAAACGTGACCTCGGCCCTAAATTAGAAATGAATCCAGAGCTGTATTTTAAACAAGTCTCACATTTAAGACGTGCATTAGACACTGGATTATTTTTTGGAAGCTTGTTTGATTCGCAAAAACGACTCAGTTATCGAAAGTCTTGGACAGAAATCATTAATGGGATTCGCGAACTTCAAATGCTGCAGTATATCTCTGAACTTCAAGCAGAAAACCATACCGCTGAAGAGATTGAAGAGTGGCTTGAGAAACACAATACACCTATTTTGGATGCGTTGCATGCCACCAGAAAGGCTGCATTCAAAACAAATCCATACTGGGCGTAAATAGTTTCTACTATTTAGCCTAGCGACATCTATTCAAACGACTGGAATGGAACAATGAAGTCGACACATCGTGTTTTCTTTGCAATCGAATTACCACCGCAGCTCAAAACTCAATTAATGACGTACCAGCAGAGTATCAACACTTTTTCTGCGGCTGCTATTGCTCCAGAAAACTTTCATATTACCGTCTCATTTTTAGGCAAGTTATCCAGCCGAAAAATTGAAACCTTAATGGATGAACTTCCTGCCATTACCCAACCTAGTTTTAAGCTCGAGATCACTAACCCCATCTATTTTGCAAAATCCAAAATTCTGGCTTTAGCAATTGAAGAAGGTCAAAAACAGTTAACAACTGTTAAAGAAAAATTAGAATCTCAACTTAAATCAATCACCCACATTGACCTAGAAAAACGCCGCTATGTGCCTCACGTTAGTTTGTATAAAGAGGTCGAGCCATTTCAAGAGCAACTTCCTAATATTAATCTAGAAATGACGGTTGATGCATTATCATTATTTGAATCAGTTTCTAGTCTAAAAGGGGTAAGCTACCACCTAATAGAACAGTGGCGATTTAAACAATCGCTCAGTGTTAAAGAACAGTTACTAGGAATTCGAAAATAAAAAACTTGTTCTATGACTAATGGATTAATTTGTATTTGGATTGAACAAAATCAGAACCAAACGAGCGAACAAACTCTAATTTAAGTTTAATATCTTGCCGTAATAATCCAAATAAAGGGATCCCTTTACCTAACAAAACAGGCACTGTAGTCAGTGTGATCTCATCAATTAAGTTTTGTTGTAGAAATGATTGAATGGTAATGCCGCCATCTATATAAACATGCCGAACACCTTGATTTTGGAGTTCAACGGTCAAAAGTTCAGGTTTTCCCGTGTATAGCTCGGCTAAGTCTGCGAATTGATCGGGGATTTGATCCCAGCGGCGACTCATCACAATCACTCGTTTGTTATGGTAGGGCCAAGTTGGAAATGAGACGATTTTTTCAAATGAGTTTCTTCCCATGACAATACAATCAACGCTGCCCAAATAATTGTCATAACCGTAGTCTTCTGCGCTGCCTTTATCGCTGTTAATTTCAAGAAAATCTAGCTTACCATTATGACGTGCAATGTAACCGTCTAAACTTGCTGCGATAAAAACTGATAACTTAATATTCATACGATTTTTATTCCTTTATAAATTGCGGGTTCCGATTCCATATTTGACGGCTGAAGTTTTTGCCCGCTGCTATCTTTTCGGTTACCCAATGCAACCGAAAATACTCAATAAGCTCTTCTGGTGTCGCATCGTACATCTGTTGTTCAATGGTTTGACCTAAATGCGCGAACGCTTTGATCAATAACTTTGTCGCAAATTGCTTTTCAATTTTTGGAGACTGAAATCGCTTACTTTCTTTGTTGCCCTCACCATCTAAAACCAAAGGTAGATGATAATAAATCGGTGGTGTTTTATTCAAACATGCATAAAGATAGTTCTGCCTGGGCGTGGAGTCGAGAATATCCACTCCTCTCACGACCTGATTAACCCCTTGTTCAATATCATCCACAACCACCGCCAGTTGATAAGCGAACAGCCCGTCTCTACGTTTAATCACAAAATCCTGTTTATCGGCTGCTGAACTAAACTCACACTCCCCCAAAATCTGATCATCAAATTTCAAATAGCTTGAATTAAACCTCACTCGCGACGCAATATTTGCGGACAACGCCTTTTTTAGGGTTCGACAATGTTGGTCATAAACACCATTATTCCTAATTTCAACCGTTTTGCGGCTGCAATCACAGTGGTAGACGAACCCGTTTGAGATTAATTCCTCGAAAGCTTGATGATAAAGTTCATTTCTTTGGCTTTGATACACCACCGGACGATCCCAATGTAAACCGAAATCTTCAAGAGTCTGCAGAATTTGCTTGGCTGCGCCTGGCACTTCCCGCGGTTGATCAATATCTTCAATCCTTACCAGCCAATCTCCGTTTGACTGTTTCACTATCATATAGCTGGCAACTGCCGCGACTAAAGAACCTAAATGTAGCGCCCCCGTAGGGCTGGGAGCAAAGCGGCCAACAGGAGTTCCGGGTAATTGAAAAGAGTTTTGACTGAGGGATTTGAGCATAAGGCTAGTTTACCTTAGTCATTGTCAAAACGTAAAAATAAAATCGCTAAGCAAAAACAAAACAAGCGCCTATTGGCGCTTGTTTATCAATCACTTATAGTAAAACTTTTATCTATTTACATGCTTTTCTTTGATTTCATCGAGTGTTTTACAATCAATACAAAGAGTAGCGGTTGGGCGAGCTTCAAGACGTCGGATTCCAATCTCTATGCCACAAGACTCACAATAACCATATTCTTCATCGGTAATCGCCTGAATGGACTGACCAATTTTTTTCAGTAACTTTCGCTCTCTGTCACGAGTTCTTAGTTCAATACTAAACTCTTCTTCTTGGCTTGCTCTGTCAACCGGGTCTGGGAAGTTAGATGCCTCATCTTTCATATGAGTCACGGTTCTATCGACTTCTTCCATGAGTTGAATTTTCCAAGCATCCAAAATTGCACGAAAATGCTTCTCTTGTGCTTCATTCATGTACTCTTCGTCTTTTTTCGGCTGATATGGCTCAATTCCGAGGGCACCAAGAGTGGTTGCTGTTGCTGCTGTCGCTTTCTTTTTACTTGGCATTCTTTTCTCCGCCAGGTTAACTATTTGATACTAAAAGACTTTTTGTTAATAAAATACATTTAAAAAGCCATCGTTCAAAAAAATCAGTTTTCGAGTTTCTATCAAGGCGCGGATTTATAGCACATACCAGTTAATAGAACAATAAAATTTTTCAAATAAACCAACCGCTTAACGATCTAAGATGCTGCTAATTCGAAGGGAAGAACCCACTCAACTCAAGTCGTTTGGAAACGCCTGAAATAACTCGTTGAGCATTTTCATTGCTATATCGAGTCATGGGCAATTGGCCCCAGATAGGTTTAGGCCAAGTTGCATCCTGTTTAAACCGAACCACATGATGCAAATGTAATTGAGAAACAATATTGCCGATAGCTGCAATATTAAGCTTATCACCCGAAAAATAGTCCATTATCACTCTAGACAATATTTTCGACTCTTGCCAAAGAAGCTTTTGGTCGGCATCACAAAGTTGATAAATTTCAGTCACATCGGCGCGCCGGGGAACCAGAGTAAACCAAGGGTAATGGCTATCATTCATCAACAATAAATAGCTGAGCTCAAAACGGCCCATGAGCAAGCTATCGGCCTCTAAAGTCTTATCTAGCTGAAAATTCATAAATGCTCCGTGTTGATAACCAGTATCTTATTTTGTAATTTGATCATGATACCTAAGTTTAAAGTAAGAGATTACCTCAAATTTAAAGCGAACAGGTGCACAATTTACTTTAATCGGTTCGAAAAAAGTGACTTCAAACTTATTGAAATGGCATTAGTGCGCTTTACTAATCCGCCAGAATTGCTATCGTTATTAATACTAAAGCTTTCGTAGAGCAGCTCAAACTCGAAAGCCGCCACGTTTGTTAAGGAATTTCAATGAAAGTATCCAATCCTCTGTTATTAGTTTGCTTAGCGTTACTTTGCATACTCAACTCACCATCAAGTTATGCACATAGCGGTGACAAACCGATTCGATTCGTAAGCAGTGAAGGGGTAGATGACGGAGTTTGTAATAATCCAAGCTTCCCTTGTCAGTCAATTGAATACGCAGTCAACCAGGCAACCAAGGGCGACAAAGTGCATGTGGCTGAGGGAGTTTATGCTGTTAAGGGATTAGATATTTTCTTTCTGTTAAGTGACATGATTGAGCTAAAAGGTGGTTTTTCAAAGGACTTTAGAACCGTTGATAATAAAAAGTTTAACACCAGCATTACAGGTCTTCCGGCAGACTACCGCGAGAAATTAGCCCAACGCGGATTTAAACTCATTCAGGACAGTAAGGGAGTTGATATCGAAGTAAGTATTCGTGACAAGCAATTGCTGGAAACCTATCAGAAAATTACCAATAAAATTGAAGGTCCCGCAGAATGTATTGACGGTTCTGCTGGAACATACGAGTGTCACAATATCGATCTTCAGTCTCATATACCGCTCAACGAGCTAAGTACGAGTCCGTCCAGTGCCAGCGATATTTGGGGGTTTGTCGATCTCAACAACCAAAGAGAGTATGCCATAATGTGCTTACAAAATGGCACGGTGGTAGTCGATGTGACCGACCCAACGTTGCCTGTTGAGGTCGGCTCGATTACCGGATCTTCTTCAACTTGGAGAGATGTTAAGGTTTATCAATACTTTGACGATTCGAGCGCTGAATACAAGGCTTATGCCTATGTCACCACTGAGGCGAACAACCAGGGTCTACAAGTTTTAGACTTAACCGATCTTCCAAATCAGGTCACGCTTGCCGCAACCCTCGATGTGTTTTCAAGTGCCCACAATGTCTATTTGAGTAATACCAATTATGCCGATGGAACCGCTTTACCTAACCTGACACCTTACCTATATATTGAAGGTGCCGACTTAAGTAATGGTGCTTTTAGAACCTACGATTTAACCGACCCAGTCAATCCAACATTAATTAGTCAGCCACCCAATGGGACTGGCTATGTTCATGATGCGACTAGCTTAGTTATAACAGATAGTCGAACCGATGATTGTCACAATGGCCACAACCCTTGTGAACTGTTTATCGACTTTAACGAACGAACCGTCGATATTTGGGATATGACTGACAAAGACGAGCCGACAATTTTAAGTAGTACAGGGTATTCTGGCGCCCAATATACGCACTCAGGCTGGTGGTCAGAGGATAAAATGACCATATTCATTCAAGATGAATTAGATGAACAAAGAGCAGGTCTTAATACCACACTGAGAGCATTAGACATTAGCAATTTACTGGATCCTCAAATTGTTGGGACTTATACCGGGCAAACTCCAGCTATCGACCACAATGGCTTTACCTTAGGTGATTATTATTACATGTCTAACTACCGCAGAGGGTTAAGCGTATTAGATGTCAGCGACCCCACTGATATAAAAGATGTGGCTTTGTTTGATACTTTTGCAGTTCCTGCAGACAACTCGGCCAATTTTAACGGTGCGTGGGGAGTGTTTCCATATTTACCGAGCGGAAATTTAATCGTTAGTGATATTGAATATGGCCTATTTGTGCTCAAGCTTAATGAAAATGACGGCGCCTTTCCAAACTCTTCCGGCGGTAATAATGGTGGAGGAAATACTGGTGGAGGAAATAGCGGCGACAATGATGATTCGTCCAGTGGGGGTGGTGGAAGCATTGGTCTGTGGCTTATGCCACTGGTTGGAATAGCAACTAGACGCAAAAAGTATTTAAGGTAATGCTTTAAAGTTTACACTTATTTTCAGTCGCAAACTTCAAACTCTTGAGGCATCTGCGACTGATAAAAAGGCACTAACTCTTTGTTTTTGCAACTTGCAAACCGGCTCAAAAAGCCACCTGGTAAGTATCCAAACTCAATTCCTTCTGGGGCTCTCATTTGAATAGAGTCGGTGCCGATCGCCTTAAACAAGTCTGCCCAAACTTTAAGAGCACCACTTGCTCCGGTCAACCCAGTTGGTTGATTATCATCCCGCCCAACCCAAACAACCGCGAGCTTAGCATTGTCGAAACCAGCAAACCAACTATCACGCAAGTCATTGGTCGTTCCCGTTTTACCCGCAAGTATTTGTTCTGGAAACTGCCAAACCAATGATTTCGCCGTTCCTCTTTTAGTCACTTGCGAAAGTAAGTGTTGAATTAAATACGCCGCTTCAGCGTCAATAACTTGCTGACTCTTTTTCGGATAACGGCTTAATAAGTTACCAAATTGATCTTGTACTGCAATCAGTGCTTGTGGCTCTATCGCCACTCCTTGGTTCGCTATGGTTTGATAGAGTTTTAACACTTCTAATGGTGACATCTCTTTACTGCCGAGCGCTATCGAGGGATATTCGGGCAGTTCTCTTTCAAAACCGGCCTGTTTGATAGTCTCTGCGACGTTTTCTATCCCAACGGTCATTGCTAGTTTCGCGGTGGCTAAGTTGTAAGAATTAATCAAGCCTTCTTGCAACGCTACATTAGAGTCAGCGTCACCATGTTCTTCACGATCATAATTTTCCGGTGACCAAGTACTGCCATCGGTACCGGTTAATGAAAAGCGCTGATCTTTTATCGGCGTCATTAAATGAAAATTTTCCGGCCGCTGAAGTGCGGTTAGATAAACAAATGGTTTAATCACCGAACCAGTTTGTCGATATGCATCCTGGGCGCGATTAAAACCGATATAGTTAGGATTTCGATCACCGACCACCGCTAGAATTTCACCACTGCTAATATCAGTAACAACAACCGCCCCTTGTAAATTTTTCTTGCCTTGATCAATTTTTGCAAGTCGTTGACTCAATGCTTTTTCAGCTTGTTGCTGGATAAGCGGATTTAATGATGTGAAAAGTTTTAAACCTGCTTTATTCAATTGTGTGCTCGAATAATCATCGGCTAGCTCTCTCTTAACGACCCCCATAAATGCTGGCACTTTACTGGTTCTAATTGGCGGCTTTGTCACAACCATTAAAGACCGCTTTACCGCGTCATCATAACTTTGTTGATCAACGATGTCATGGTCAAGCATTTGTTTTAGAACTAAGTCTCGGCGTTGTTTTGCCCGCTCAGGAAATCGCCTTGGATTGTAATAAGAAGGCCCTTTCACCATGCCAACGAGCAACGCTATTTGAGGTAAGCTTAATTGACTTAGTTTACGATCAAAATAATACTCGCTGGCTCGTGCAAAACCATGGATGGCTGTGTTTCGGTGCTGACCTAAATAAACTTCATTAATATAGGCTTGCAGTATAATTTTTTTATCGTAATGCAGTTCGGTCAACACTGACATAATCGCTTCCTGAGCTTTACGCCACAAACTTCTTTCGTTGCTTAAAAAGTGATTTTTCATCAATTGTTGGGTTAGGGTGCTGCCACCTTGAGTGATTTCTCCAGCACTAATATTACGCCACAAGGCTCTCGCCGTACCTTTTATTGATACTCCCCAGTGGTCATAAAAATCCCTGTCTTCTGAAACTAATAACGCACCAACAAAGTGGCTTGGTAGTGAGTCCAAGGTGACTAACTGCCGATCTTCCGCTGTACGATTGGGATTAACCTGAATATTTCCCAAAAGCAACGGATCTAACCGTAAAAAATTGATCGCTTGCTGACTAGAAAAATCGATAAGTTGGCTTATTCTCTGGTTTTCAATAGACAGCTGAATTGTTTGCGAAGATTGCGCGCCATCCCAAAAGTCAAATGGTCTTGTATTAATAACAAATGTATTTTGATATTGCTCATACTCACCATTTGAAGTGGCTTTTATTTTCTTACGATATCCGAGCAGTTTTAATTCATTAATAAGGTCTCGCGCGGATAAAGTTTGACCTAACGAAAAATTAAGCGGCCTAGCATAAACCTTTGCAGGAATTTCCCAAGCTTGCTGGTCAAAGGCGTTTTTTACTTTCGAATCCAAATAAATGGTTAGGAACAGTAAAATAAAAAAGCCAAGAACAGTTACTTTTATTAAGAATGATTTAACTTTCTTAGTGAATTTAGCGGTGGCCATTATTGGAGTTTTTTAGACTGTTTTGAATAGAGTGAGATAAGAATTATAACCCATATTTTTTTCTAATTAGTTGATCAAAGTATCTAACGACAATACTTTCTTTTTCAATGCTGACCAGGACTAAGTTGGGTGCAATGGTTTCACCTTGCCCATAGAATGCGCCATTAAGAACGACGAAGCTTTTTTTGCTATTACTCGAAACGGCATAGGAGCTAATTTCTAACTCAGGCATATCGCTTTGTTGCTGTGAGCTTAATGATTCATAATCAATCACTGAGTCTGTCGCTGCCGAACCTATAGGCTTCGATGTCTGCACTACTGAATTGGACTTTGCTGGGGTCGAGCTTTGCGATGGAGAGTTGTTAGCCAAACCTGTATTTTTGGTAGAACTAGACCTAACGGGTTGCTCAACTTTTTTGGGAATGTATTTTTGTTTAACCGGTTGAGACTTTGATTGCTGCTCAACGGACGATTTTATTTCTAACGCTCCAAATTCCTTTTGACTTGCGGGTTGCTTTGACGGCAGCTGATTTTGCGACGGCTTAGCTGGTAGTTCTCGGGCTTTAGTTGACTGCTCAGAGACGGATGGAAGTTGAATTTCGGAAGAACGAGACTTAGTTTGTGTGGCGCTCATAAACCAACCAATCGAAGTGACTAGAAGAGCCAGAGCTAAGAGTGCACAAATGAGCTTCCAAGTCCTTAATTTAGCCAGCAACCATTCATCACTAAGCATTTCGTCATCGAAATGAGAATCCCCTACTCCGGGAATTTCATTACCTTTGTTGTCAGAGGTTTGTCGCAGTGACTCTAATAATATCGACATTTATTTTGCCATCGTTCCTGTATTTTATTGCTGAAGCAGTGGGATACCGTCTAAAGTCTCACCGTTAATGGTCAATATAGTCTGCATACCAGCAATACCATCTGCGGTAATATTTCTTTGTCGCTGAAATTGGCTAACCAGTGACTTAAGACCTTCATCAAACAAATCAGTTTCAGCGATACCGGCGTTCATTAAAATTAACATTTTTTGTGATAGCCACAAAACAGCTGGCCCACGATCACCAATTTTTAATCCACCACGATAACCACTAGGCGCTTGCCAAATTAATTTAAATTCGCCTGTCCAAATGGTTGATAACTCATCAAGTTTTGCGGTTGTAATTCGATCACCAAATTGCATGGTCGCATCTGTACCAGATATAGACTGCAATGTACCCCAAAACTCTCCTTGTAAACCGGCTGAAAACTTTAATAATGCTGGTCGATTGAGCTCTCTCAGTTGTTGCCAATTACCAGTTTCCGAGTAGCACATTAATCCATAATTGGCTGCAAACTCACAACCCGGCCCATCCGCTAGGGGTGAATACTCAATGTTCCATAGTTTCAGTAATTGCTGCATCGACCACAAACCATTGTTATCCCAGCGCTCGGAACCTAATAAGTGATCCACTAAATTAGGAGAATTAAGTTGCTTGGTTTGATTTTTTTGGCTAGCTGTATCGACTCTATTTTCAGCTTCAGCTCGTTCTATCTGGCCCCGCATCACCTCATTCGACTTAGCAACTGATTTGCTTTCCTCAGATGATTCCAGCTGACTTGATGGCTGAGTTGTGTTCGATTGTTGCCCTAACCAAAAAACAGCGACTAAAACCACTACCGCAACAGAAGCTAATAAAATGTTCTTTTTTAAAAAGTTTGATTGTTTCGCAATGGCTACATCGACCGAACGGCTTTCTCCCATAACATCTGAAACAGCTTCAGCCATAATTTTGTGGTCAACTTGATGTTTATTACGGCTACACGCAGCAACCAAAGCACGGTCACAAATGGTATTTATCAACCTAGGAATTCCAGCGGTTTTTACATGCATCAACTCAATTGACTTTCGGCTAAACAAGTTTTTTTTGCTGCCCGCTATTTTCACCCGATGCATAACGTAAGCCATGGTTTCTTTCAAATTAAGCGGGCGCAAGTGATAACGAGCAGTAATGCGTTGTGCCAGCTGTCTAAGCTCTCGCTTGGCCAGTTTTTCTTGAAGTTCCGGCTGACCGACCAAGATAATTTGTAATAATTTTTTTTGATTAGTCTCTAAATTAGTCAATAATCTGATTTGTTCTAACACTTCCGTGGCAATATTTTGAGCTTCGTCAATCATTACAACCACACTGAGATCTTTTTGATAACATTTAAGTAGATAGTCACTCAGTCTGTCAGTAAGGATCTTAAGACTATTGCAGTTGTCAGGGTACTTAATGTCCAGTTCGTCACAGATAGTGGCTAACAACTCGACACTATTAAGTTTAGGATTAAGGACAAAAGCTAAGCGTGTGTTATCTGGTAGCTGCTGCAGCAAACAACGGCATACCGTAGTTTTGCCCGTTCCAACTTCACCAGTTAGTAAGACAAAGCCGCCACCATCTTCTACACCATAGGTCAGATGTGCGAGCGCTTCGCGATAGCGATTGCTCATAAACAGAAAGCGCGGGTCTGGTGAAATAGAGAACGGCCGTTCGTTTAGGGAAAAGTGACTTAAATACATGCTGTAACTATCAGATTCAATTTTTGTATTGGATTGCTCTGTTGTGATTTGGATTGCAGCACAAATAAAGGTATATTGTGGTCTTGTACTAAATCCACCTTAAGGAAAGCATAATGAGTGAGAATAGCGGTTCAAGTCAAGAAGAAACCTCAGTTGAAATGAGCGAAACGGTATTAACCCAAGACGATAAAACCATGGGAATGCTTTGTCATTTGGCGGCATTAGCTGGCTTTATCATCCCATTTGGGGCGATTATTGGTCCCCTTATTATTTGGCTAATGAAAAAAGACCAATCTCCGTTTATCGATGCGCATGGGAAGGAGTCATTGAACTTTCAAATCACCATGGCTATCGGTTTTTTAATTTCGCTAGTTCTAATGCTTGTGGTTATTGGCTTTTTATTAATATTTGCATTGGCAATCTTTTCTTTAGTCATGATTATCGTTGCTGCAGTAAAAGCCAATGAAGGTGAAATCTATAGATACCCAATTAACTTAAGACTAATTAAATAATAGCCTGTAGACTGTGCAAACTTATTTAGTCGGCGGCGCTGTTCGCGATAAACTGCTTAACTACCCAGTGCTAGACAACGACTGGGTCGTTGTTGGCGCTACTCCGCAACAGTTAATTGATCAAGGCTACAAACAAGTTGGTAAAGACTTTCCAGTTTTTCTTCATCCTGAGAATGGTGAAGAATATGCATTGGCTAGAACAGAAAGAAAATCTGGTAAAGGCTATTACGGCTTTGAAGTTTTCGCGGCTCCAGAAGTCACACTAGAACAGGATTTAGAGCGGCGAGATTTAACGATCAATGCGATTGCTATGGATTCTGAGCAAAATCTCGTTGATCCGTTTAATGGACAACGAGACATACAAAATAAGCTGTTAAGACATGTTTCTCCAGCCTATGCAGAAGATCCACTCCGTGTTCTCAGAACCGCGCGCTTTGCCGCTCGCTTCCACCATCTAGGCTTCACTATTGCCCCAGAAACGATGGAACTTATGACTCGCTTAGCTAAAAGTGGTGAGTTGAAACACTTAACCGCGGAAAGAGTCTGGCAGGAGACTGAAAAAGCACTTTCCGAAAAATCTCCTCATATCTTTTTTGAAACGTTAAAAGAGTGCGGTGGATTAACTGATTGGTTCCCTGAAATCGAATGCTTGTGGGGGATCCCAAATCCAGAACAATGGCACCCAGAGATTGATACTGGGATCCACACCATGATGGTACTCGAGCAAAGTTGCTTGCTATCCAATGATACCGCCACCCGATATGCGGCTCTCTGTCATGACCTAGGTAAAGGTGTAACGCCAAAAGAGATGTGGCCAAGTCATCGCGGTCACGAAAAGCTTGGGGTGCCGATTATCGACCAACTATCTAAACGATTAAAAGTGCCTGTAAAATATAACCAGCTAGCAAAAATGGTCAGTGAGTTTCATTTGCACCTACACCGAGTCGAAGAGTTGACGCCTAAGACCATTGTAAAGGTATTGGAACGAACCGACTCATTTAGGAAAAAAGATCGTTTCGAACAATTCCTGATAGCATGTGAAGCTGACTTTAGAGGTCGCACCGGTTTTGAAACTAGACCCTACCCACAAGCCGATATCATGCGCAAAGCACAAGCCGCATGTGAGACCATCTCCATCAAAGAAATTATTTCAGAAGGCTACCACGGGAAGCAGGTGGGCGAAGAAATCCACCGCCAGCGAGTTAGCCGCGTAAAACATATGAATGACTGACGCTGGGAGCTGGGAGCTGGGAGCTGGGAGCTGGGAGCTGGGAAATTTTGACTAAACCATCATAAATATCAATACCGCTCCAAGCGCAATGCGATAAAAAATAAATGGCTTAAACCCTACTTTATCTAGCAAGATTAAGAAAAAGTGAATACAGGTTAAAGCTGCAATCCCCGAAACTGCGGTACCCAATAAAATCATATTCCAGTCTACCGGCATTTCGCTGGTTGCTAATTTATAAGTCTCAGCCCCCCCGGATAAAACAATCGCCGGTATCGACAATAAGAATGAGAATCGCGCGGCGGCTGTACGAGTCAGACCCAGCATCAAACCTGCGGTCATTGTAATTCCCGAGCGAGATGTCCCAGGTATTAGAGCAACCGCCTGAGCAAGGCCTATAAAAATAATATCGGAGGCGGACAAGCTATATTCGTCACGAGACTCTTTTGCTTTATTGTCAGCCCACCATAGTACAAAGGCGAAAATAAGCGTGGTCGCGGCAATCACTTCAGTCGCTCTTAAGTGATTTTCGACCACATCAAATAACCAAAATATTACTCCAACCAACCCGACAGGAATAGTTCCCCAAATGACAGCCCACGCTAGTCGCCCATCGCTAGATTTTTGCCCCTTAAAAACCCACTGAAACCAAGCCAAAATCATATTGGCTACTTCTTTACGAAAATAAATTAAAACCGCGACTAAAGAACCAACATGAACAGCAACATCAAAAGCTAATCCTTGCTCAACCCAGCCCAATAACTGAGAGGGTAAAATTAAATGAGCCGAACTCGAGATAGGTAAAAATTCAGTGAGGCCTTGCAAAATGGCTAATAGTACCGCTTGTAACCAATCCATAATTTGTCTATCCGTTTATTAATATTTTAAGTCAACAGTTCTATTTTTAAGCTACAGCTATTTTAAAACATAAACTAATAAAAGAAGTGATAAATCACTGCCAACACAGTCAACTCGGCAAAGGTAATCAGCCAAAAATAGACGCCTGCCATAACAATTTTTGCCACACGCCCTTCCGCTTTTTTGTTGCGTGCGCTTAAAATACTGCCAGCAATTAATGCAATGCCCATTACCACAAAGAGGTAGGTTTTCCATGGCACCATGTTAGCCGCATGAGCGTAGGGACTAAGGCAGAACAAAAATAATATTAATAAAGCCCGTCTAAATAACATCTACTAAACCTTTTCTAATCAATTTACTTTAGTCAATTTCACTCAATCACTCGTAAAAAGCCGGTTTGAATTCTTGCGGTTGTTAACCACTTAGACTCTTTCAACGCTTCTTCTAATCACTGAGTCTAATCACTGAGTCTATTCACGGTGTCGAATCACTATTTTGGTTAAAATCTAATCGCTGTTTGAGAGAATGTTTATACCGTCTTGAGAGCTTTAATGACAAACCTGTGTGCAAGGTAATAATTGTATCACCAGTTTCTAATGGTTGCATTTGTTGGATGCGATCTAAATTAACAAAGTATGATCGATGAATACGCGCAAAGTGCTCTGGGCTGAGAGCCTTTTGCATATTGGCCATGGTGCTTCTTAAAGGATAGATTTGGTCTCCAAGGTGTAAATTGACGTAATTACCAGCCGCTTCTATCCAGTCGATATCTTTAATATTAATGATAAACTCTCTACCAAGCTTTTTTACCAGAAGGCGCTTGGGTAACTCAGCCGGTTGTAGCTGTTCTCCTTCGGCAACGAAATTAGCTTCTCCTTTTAAACGTGAAACGATAAATCGATAAATATAGAAAATAGACACAATCAGTAGATAACTAACAAACAGTTTTCGGTACTCATAAATAAACCCAATTAACAGTGGTCCAAATGAGTATTCTTGCTCTAAGTAGAAATACACTAGTTTTCTGAGAGCAACAATTGCCGCGATAAAGGTCAGGCTAAACGGAATAGTAAATAGTAAGTGATAAAATAGATTTCTGAACGGACGTGTGCTTGAAAGCGGAAACTGCTTATCAAACTGATTAACCACGGGAATTAATACCAGAATGATAATGGCACTAGAATATTCCCAGACAAAAGGCATCCATAACTCGATACTGTTACTACGCTCACTTCTGGCATATTCAATGATTACCGAAGTTGCGTTGAAAGTGGCAATAAAAAACGTTAGCGCCAACCAAAAGCCAATTTCAAACCAGCGCTGATATTTTTCGAATAATTTAAACATCGACCAACTAATCCAATCTCCTCATGCCTACTCTATCACCATCTTAATATGATATTTAGGCTAGCAACACTGCTTTATCACATTATTTGTCCTCTTATCACTTTACTATGTAATTCAATCACTTAGCCGTATCTTAATCGATCTGTCTGACGATAAACTCTCGTATCTTTTTTGAATTGGAAACGAATATGAACAATCCTTTCGAGCGCAGATATGACTTAGATTCAATTCGAGTAATCGCTTTTGGACTGCTAATACTTTATCACGTTGGGATGCTCT
The DNA here is from genome assembly GCA_965230505.1 of Kangiellaceae bacterium. Lineage (GTDB taxonomy): Bacteria > Pseudomonadota > Gammaproteobacteria > Enterobacterales > Kangiellaceae. Next base: position 1,126,375 of record OZ246006.1, read on the forward strand.
ACGTTGGCTGGGGTTGGCACATAGAAAGCCAATATTCCAGTGAAGCACTGAGGTACTTGATGTCTTTAGTCAATCAATGGCGTCTGCCCCTACTGTTTTTTGTTTCAGGGTGTGCCTGTTATTACGCCTGCTTAAAATATGACTTAGCTAAATTTACTACTCTAAGGTTGCAACGACTTATTTTCCCAATCTTACTTGGAGTTTTGGTTTTAGCGCCAGCGCAACTTTATTATGAAATGATTTTCCAAGGAGCGATAACCAGTACTGAGACCAGCTACCTGAATTTTTGGACCGAGTATCTAAACGAAGATAGCACTTTGTTCGCTGGATTCGAGACCGTTTTATTTGGCCATATGCGTTGGTATCATCTTTGGTTTGTAGTGTATTTGTTGTTTTATTCTCTAGCCTTTATTGCTCTTAAAGCGCTACCTTTTTCGACATTGTCAGATCAGCTTGCCACTAATATATTCTCACCTAACTACCGCTTTCGATGGTGGTTCATGCCACCACTAATCCTTGCTATATTTGGCGTATTGATGAGAGATACATTTCCAAGAAGCTGGGCTTTCTATAATGACTGGTACGTTAATGCGACTTCGTTTACTTTATTCATTATTGGATATTGGGTGGCCAATAACCTTTATTTTTGGCAGCAAGTGAAGCGGCAAAGGCAACGCCTTTTATGGACAGCTTTCTCATTGTATTTAGCAATCGTCTATTTGACCAGTTTACCCGAGGACACTCCACTACCAGATTGGGTTGAGCAAATCGCCGATGTCTTTATCGAGTACTTAGTTCAGCTAAATAGTTGGACATGGATATTAGTGGTGTGTGGCTACGCAAGCCATCACCTTAACCAAAAAAATCGCCTATTCATATACCTTAACAGCGCGGTTTTTCCCATGTTTATTGTTCATCAGCCGATTATCCTCATATCAGCTTTCTTTTTAATCAACTTAAACCTAAACCCTCTTTTCGAGTCTTTGTCAGTTATCTTTATCACCGTTTCAGGTAGCTTACTGTGTTATGAAGTGATTAGGCGATTTAACTTATTGAGACTGCTATTTGGCCTCAAGCCGGACATCAAAGCTCAGCCTGTTACAATCGATAAAGCTGATCTTGCAAATTGAAGCCTTTGATATCGCTGAGGACGGCTGGATTGTCTCGGTTCGGTTTAGTCAACAAAATGGCTTTGATGACTTCACCCATTTGCCCGGGCATTAGCAGCTTTTGCATTTGTTGGCTTAGTTGAAAACGCTGTTCGGCTGTTAGTGCTGTGGTTTGCTCTTCAGCGGTTTCAGCAATTCCATTTTCCAGTAAAAAACCAGCCTGAGAAGTAAATCCTGTGACTTGTAAACCACAAACAACAGCGGCTTTTGCTATTTGGGTAAAATCGACATGGGCAGTGATATCTTGCAGTCCGATGAAGCGAAAAGGATCATCATGCTGATGATGTCGAATAAAACAACTCAAAGTCCCGGATGCTCGTTGCGGATGATAATACTCGCTGGCCGAATAACCGTAGTCCAACAATAATATTGCTCCCGAATTTAAGCTTTTTGATAAAGTTTGAATCCATGCATTCGCTTGAGGCCGGTACTCAGTGGTGTAACCTTCCACCAATTGTTTACTTTCAATCAAATCAACTAGTTCGGATGGCAAGGCTGAATTTTTAACGGGCTGCATCAGGCAATTAGAAAACTGACCTTTTTCACAGGTCACTCCTAGGGCAACCCATTGTTGGTCAATACAGGTTATCCGATCAAATGGTATGGCATCGACCACTTCATTGGCTAAAATGATGCCGTCGAATGACGCTGGCAATTTTGTCAACCATTCTACCCTACCCTGAATTGCAGGGTCACAGCTGGAAATTCTTTCTTTTTGAATTTGTTGCAGCGATGCTGAAGGCTCTAGAATGAAGTACTTATGGGGTAACGCGTTTTTACTGGCTAAGTTAGTCAATATTTCAGCGGCAAGAGCACCGGTGCCAGCACCTAACTCTAACAATCCATTGGTACTGCCGGTGGCTGAAAAATAGGCTTCGATACTGCTTGCAACCGAAGCTGCAAATAAGGCTCCCATTTCCGGAGCCGTGACAAAATCACCCTGTCGACCAAATGTTTGCAGTTCATTTTGATAATAGCCCAATCTGGGGGTATACAAAGCTCTGCGCATAAACTCGGAAAAGTCAATCTGGCCTTGCTCTTTAGAAATGTACGATTCTATCTCAGCCGACAAATCTTGTTGTATCGAAGTAGCTTCGTGGCTAAGTGATAAATCATCGAATGAGTTTGATGAATGATTCATATAATGTTCTTTTATTGTAGGAGTTAAGGTAATCGATCAATAATAAGCCGACGCTCAAGTCAACCCTGATTAACAACTCTAAAATACGAGTGGTAACTGACAGCCCTTATGCAACACTCTAATTTCCAAGTTGCCCAACACGACAACTTTTGCTCTGACTCTCGTCCAGTGGCAATGATTACTGGCGGCGCACAACGCATTGGTAAGAGTATCGCCAATGAGCTACATAGTCGAGGGGTTGATATTGTCATTCACTGTAATCGCTCCGCCACCGAAGCTCAACAACTGGCGACCGCCTTCAATCATCAGCGTAAACACAGTGCAATGGTCATCCAATTGGATTTATCTAGCCCAACCGCTTCAGAAAAATTAGTCAGTGAAACAATATCAGAGTTTGGTCGCTTGGACTTCCTTATTAACAATGCCTCGATTTTTTACCCAAAATCCATTTTCGAGCGCGACTATGAACACTCATTACAACAATTTGCGATGGTTAACTTTCAAACCCCAATAAAACTGCTCAAACAAGCCCTCCCACACCTCTCAGAGCGCTGTGGCGCAGTCCTCAATCTAATCGATATTTACGCTCAAAGCGGACTCGCTAATCATACTGCTTATGTTGCAAGTAAGTCAGCGTTACAACAAGCAACCAAACAGTTGGCGGTGGAGTTCGCTCCAAATGTTCGAGTAAACGGAATATCACCAGGAGCAATATTATGGCCGGAAGGCCCAGGTTTTGAAAAGGCAAACAAAGATGAACAAGCTAAACAGCGCGTGATCCTTGAAAACACTGCACTAAAAAGAAAAGGAAAACAACAAGATATTAGCGCCACAGCGGCTTTTTTACTCTTGGATGCTAGTTATATAACGGGATTGACGGTTGCGGTTGATGGCGGACGCCAGCTGTATATTTAATCTGTTAATTAATTTAGATGATTATTTACTTTGGCTGGCTATATCAACCGGCGTTAACCGCTGTGAATTCTTATCAAAGGCCTGCCAAAGTTGTTGATAGTTTTGCTCGCTACCAGGGTGTTTTAAACTAGGCGCAAGCTCGGCGAGAGGCCAAAGGACGTAAGCATTTTCGAGAATTTCCCCGCGTGGAATTTCGACAGGAGAATCAAAAATTTGGTCGCCATATAATAAAACATCAATATCGATTCGCCGGTTGCTAAATTTCTTACTTCCTCGCACCCGTCCCATTTCGTTTTCAATGTCTTTCAGTGAATTAACCACTTGCTCAATGGTCCATTCGGATTCAAACCTAGCAACAAGGTTTAAAAAATTGTTACCTTCAAAACCGACCGAAGCACTTTCAAAAATGCGCGAAAAACTGATCGAAGGAAAAACTCGCTTTAATTGCACCATCGCTTGATGGACATTTTTCTCAGGTTCAATATTGCTACCGATACCAATATAAACGTCTACCACTTTTGGCCCCGTTCAATTTGTACGCCGACACTTCGAGCACAACTAACTGCGCCCGGCTTATCCAAAGTTATTGAAAGCCAACGAACGCCAAAGTCTTTCATTACCATTTGGGCAACTTCCTCAACCAAAGCTTCGACAAGCTGATAACTGCTGGCTTCTGCTAATTCTTCTACAGCGTGTGAAATCGCTTTGTAATCCAGAGTATCATCTAAGGAGTCGGTTTTAGCTGACGCACTAATATCCGTTCCTAACTCAATATTAAAAATCAGGCGTTGGCGTATTTTACGTTCCCAGTCGAATACACCAATAACTGCCTTCACTTCCAAATCCCGAATAAAAACTATATCCATTTGCAACTAAGCCTTTTTTAATTAATTTTGTTTTAGATATCGTGTATTTTGCCAATACTATTTGCATCATCAATGATTTACAATAGAAGCTTGTTCAATGTAAACAGAATTACAACTCATGGACCTAATCTATGGGCTTAGTCTAATTGCCGGATACCTTGCGGGTTCAATCTCTTCCGCAATTATTGTCTGTCGTCTTATGGGACTTCCCGATCCTCGCACCCAAGGTTCAAAAAATGCAGGTGCAACTAACGTCCATCGTATTGGCGGTCGCTGGGTCGGCTTGTTAACCTTACTCGGTGATTTTCTTAAAACCGCATTACCAATGGTGTTAGTGTATAAGCTGGATTATGGCCGAGAAGCGAGTCTTTGGGTTGGCGTAATGGCGGTCATTGGCCACTGTTTTCCGCTCTATTTCTCGTTTAGAGGTGGCAAAGGAGTCGCCAGTATGATGACCGTGGTCGGCCTCGTAATAACCCCCTTTGCAATTTTGGTCATCGGCAGTTGGCTGCTTTCAGCCTACACTTTTGGCCGCTCGTCGGTGGCGTCTTTATTCACCAGCTTAATAATTCCATTTTATGGATATCACTTTAAACCAGAGTTATTTATTCCACTATCAGCGCTTTCAGCCGTTGTTTTGCTAAGACATCATAGTAATATCGCCAATTTAATCAGTGGAACAGAACCACTCCTAGGAAGCCAAGAAAACTCGTAGCACTTTTATTCAACAAGAGTCGTTTTTAAGCTTTTAGAATACTCGGAGCTTCCGATAGAGGCCACCTCGGATGCACTTTGATTGGATAAGCGGGCGGTGGCCGATTATCACCTTGAACAAAGTGACAATAACCAGCGTAAGCGATCATTGCGCCATTGTCAGTACAGTATTCTGTTCTTGGATAATACACTTTGCCGTTTGCCTGCTGCATTAATTCTGCGAGTTTTGCCCTAAGAGAGATGTTAGCACTTACTCCCCCCGCGACTACCAGAGATTTTCGGCCAGTTTGTTTAATCGCTCGTTTACACTTGATAGCCAAAGTATCTACAACTGCTTCTTGAAATGCTCTTGCGATGTCCGCTTTACTTTGTTGACTGCCATCGCTAGCTGCTATTTTATTTGCGGCAAACGTTTTCAGACCACTGAAGCTAAAATCGAGTCCTGGTCTATCAGTCATTGGGCGAGGAAACCTCATACCAATATCTGCACCTTGCTCGGCGAGTCTAGCGAGAATTGGTCCACCCGGATAATCCAACCCCATTATTTTGGCTGTTTTATCAAACGCCTCTCCCGCGGCATCATCTATTGACTCTCCGATTATTTGATACTCTCCCAAGCCAACCACATCAACCAGCAGAGTATGTCCTCCGGAAACCAGTAAAGCTAAGAATGGGTAATCAGGCTTATCCTCCTCAAGCATCGGCGCCAATAAATGTCCTTCGAGATGATGAATCCCGATTGATGGCAAGTTCCAAGCATAGGCGAGCGATTGACCGACGGTCGCACCGACCAATAAAGCTCCGATTAAACCGGGTCCCTGGGTATAGGCTATTGCAGAGAGTTGACTTGAATGTATTCCAGCTTCATTGAGAGCAGCATCCACCAAAGGAATGATTTTTCGCACGTGATCTCGCGAGGCTAATTCAGGTACGACACCACCATACTCTCCGTGCATCTCAACTTGAGAATATAATTGATGGGCAGTAATCCCAAGCTCTTCATCATAAATGGCGATACCAGTTTCATCACATGAAGTTTCTATACCAAGTATTTTGGTCATTTACTCATTTACCAGTTAGTTGTTTAAACGGGGCTAGAAAGTGCTTCAATTTTAAATTGGGCAAAATTAATATATCTATTTGTTTTAATTAAACTTATTGCATTTTAAATGTTTCAAGTCGAGTCGAATTTAAACCTTCGATGAATTGCTATAACCTGTTAATATTAAGCCACTTTGAAAGCTTGCCGATACTCTAATCTGCAGTTTGTGCCAGCGCAACCTTCGTGGCAACAAATTTAATCAAAATATCCGCCTATTTTTCTTTGCATCCACTAATAAAAAACTGTAGAATCTGCGCCCTCGTCAATAGTGACGAAATTTTAACCGTATTTTGAAAACAGGACTCCAATCAGGGATTCCTAAATAAATTAGCTAGGATAATTTCAATGCCAGCAGTGAAAGTTAAAGATAACGAACCATTTGATATTGCTCTTCGTCGCTTCAAGCGTTCTTGCGAAAAAGCAGGAATTCTTGCAGAAGTAAGACAACGTGAGCACTATGAAAAGCCAACGTCTGTACGTAAGCGTAAGAAAGCGGCTGCCGTTAAGCGCCACCTTAAGCAAGTATCTCGCGATTCTATCAAGCGTAAGCGTTTATACTAGTCTTAATTAGACTGTTTAGTCTCATATTAAGAGAAAAGATTAATGTCAGATTTGCTTAATCAAATTAAAAGCGGCATGAAAGATGCGATGCGCAATAAAGAAAAAGTGCGCCTTACAGCGATTCGTATGTTGCTGGCCGCTATTAAGCAAATCGAAGTTGATCAACGCAAGGAAATCACTGATACCGATGTTCTAACGGTATTAGATAAAATGATAAAGCAAAGAAGAGATTCTATTGCGCAATTCGAATCTGCTGGACGCGATGAGTTAGCCGATATCGAAAAACAAGAAATTGAAGCGCTTCAAGCCTACATGCCCCAACCGCTTTCAGCGGATGAAATTTCATCCTTAATCGACCAAGCGCTCAGCGAAAGTGGTGCAGAAAGCATGCGCGATATGGGAAAAGTCATGGCAATTCTCAAGCCCAAAATGCAAGGAAAAGCAGATATGGGCGCTGTTAGCGGAAAAATCAAAGCCAAACTGGGCTAATTGTTACCTGGCTATCCTTAGTACTCCTAACTAGCACAACACACATACTTATTCACTACTCAGTTGCGATTGCAATTGATAGACTAGCCAGTGTGCAGAGCAAATGCCCAGACAATAAACTCACTGTAATTGGCTGAAAAGTTAATCTCGTATCCGACGAAAGCAAGTGCTAGAATTCTTATCCTTTTACAAGTTGGATAGTTCAGTTAATTAATCATTTATGGCCGGTAGAATTCCACAATCATTTATCAACGAATTGCTCGCAAGAGTCGATATTGTGGATGTTATTGAACGCAGAATTTCACTCAAAAAAACAGGCAAAAACTATTCAGCCTGTTGCCCTTTTCACAACGAAAAGACACCTTCTTTCTCAGTCAGCCCTGATAAACAGTTTTATTATTGCTTTGGCTGTGGGGTCAGCGGGAATGCACTCAGCTTTATTATGGAATATGAGGGTCAAGAATTTGTCCCGGCTATCGAAGATCTTGCCCAATCAATGGGAATGGAAATACCAAGAGAGAGCTACTCTGGACCACAACAAAATTTTAATGATGATTTGTTTAAAGTGATGGACAAGGTTTCTCACTATTATCAAAAACAGCTTAAAACTCATCCCGCGGCAAAAAGCGCGGTTAACTACCTGAAAAAGAGAGGCTTGAGCGGTGAAATAGCAAAAGTCTATGGAATAGGTTATGCCCCAGAAGGTTGGCAAAACCTGCTTGAAATAGGTCATCAATCAAAAGACTTACAGCAAGATCTTGTTGATACTGGAATGATGATTAAAAACGATAAAGGGCATACTTACGACCGTTTTAGGGACCGTATTATGTTTCCAATTCGCAACCGACGCGGTCAAACTATTGGCTTTGGTGGCAGAATAATCGATCAGGGCGAACCGAAATATTTGAACTCGCCAGAAACAAAACTATTCCATAAAGGTCGAGAGCTTTATGGTCTTTACGAAATGAGAAAGCGATTACGTAATATTTCACATATTTTGATTGTTGAAGGTTATATGGATGTTGTCGCATTGGCTCAGTTTGGAATATTTAATGCGACCGCAACTTTGGGAACGGCAACCTCGAGTGAGCACTTACAAACTTTGTTTCGAATCTGTTCAAAAGTGGTTTTCTGTTTCGATGGCGATAAAGCTGGACGAGCCGCAGCCTTAAGAGCGTTACAAAATGCGCTCCCCTTAATGAAAGATGCGCGAGAAATTCGCATGATGTTTTTACCCGACGGTGAAGATCCAGACACGATGGTCAGAAAAGTCGGTGCCGAAGCTTTCAACCAACAGGTGGAAGATGCAATTACTTTATTCGATTTTCTAATTCAGCACCTCACTTCGCAAGTCGATATGAACACCTTTGAAGGTCCCGCTCAATTGGTCCATTTAGCCAAACCGTTTTTACAAGCTATCAATGACACCATTCTAAAAGCGAGGTTTGAGCAAAAACTCGCACAACTATCTGGTTTGAGTGACAAACAATTTAGACAAGCAACTCGCGATGAAACGAATCAGTCCGCTTCAACTCACCCAAGCAAAGATAATATTCAACCGAAAGCCGCCGCAAACATACCCAATAGCGACCAGCAAACACCGGCAAAACCAATAAAAATTAAAGGAAAAGCGCCATTTAGACGGGCCATTTCACTGCTACTACAAAACCCCGATTCACTTCCAGCAGCCAATCTTGAATGGGTCAATAAACTGGATGAGCCCGGTGCTAAAATATTTTCGCAACTTGTTGAATTAATTGAAAATAGTGAAAGTATAACCACTGGAATGTTAATTGAGCATTGGCGAGATAAGCCGGAAGAAAAACATTTAAAGTCCCTGGCAAATGCAGATCTACTAATTAAACGAGAGCAAATCCCTGCAGAACTGGCTGATCTACTCACACGATTAGAAAAAGAATTGATTATCGATGAATGGGATCGATTGATTGCAAAATCAAAACTACAACCACTCTCACAGGTTGAAAAAAACAGCTTAAAATCGTTGCAAAAAGAAATGTTAACTCGCGGATAAGTGGGCGAAAATCGCTGATTTTATGATTTGATAGTGGCTAAATTGCAACCAACTTCAAAAACCTTCAAATAAACCATAAATTCCCTTTGTATCTAGCTCGCTTTCTTGCTGATCTGCACCTACACTGTGTATAATTGCGCGTTCCGTGTTTTGCACGTAAAACGCACTACTTTTGAGTAAAAAGAAGAGACTGTTAAACAAATCTGTTATCTCATCGGTTTGTTTTAAGCGATTTCTTCCTAACAGTTAAGGTTTACTGAATGTCAGACGAAACTCCTAAAGAAACACCTTCACAACAGTCACAATTAAAGCTGCTTATCGCTCGCGGTAAAGAGCAAGGCTATTTGACTTACGCTGAAGTAAATGATCACTTACCACCCGACATCGTCGATCCAGACCAGGTTGAAGATATCATCAGTATGATCAATGACATGGGTATTCAAGTCTTTGAAATCGCACCTGAAGCTGATGCGTTGTTAATGAATGAAAATGCGGCAACTGACGAAGACGCTGCAGATGAAGCCGCAGCAGCGCTCGCTAGCGTTGAAAGTGAATTAGGTCGAACCACCGATCCTGTTCGCATGTATATGCGTGAAATGGGTACCGTGGAACTATTAACACGTGAAGGCGAAATTGAAATCGCTAAACGAATTGAAGAAGGTATTAGACAAGTTCTAGCCTCTATCGCTGAATACCCTGAAACAGTGAGCTCGTTATTAGATGAGTACGACCGTTACCTCGCCGAGGAAATCAAACTCACCGATATAATCACAGGTTATGCCGACAATTTAGCTGAGGCGGCTCAAGCAGCAACTCATGTTGGTTCCGAGGTGCCAGAAGATGAGCTCGACGACGAAGATGCGATTGACGATGATGAAGAAAGCGCGGAAGAAAACCTCGGCCCTGATCCAGAATTAGCGCAAGAAATATTTACTGCACTTCGTAAAAACTACGAAAATGCCATCGCTGCTATCAATAAGTACGGGCGTAAGCACAAGAATGCGCTTAAGCATATTGAGCTTATGAAAGAAGAGTTTCTTAAATTCAGATTGCTACCAAAAATGTTCGACAAACTTTCTGGTCGAATGCGTCGCAGAATGACTAGCTTAAGAACGCAAGAAAGACTGATCATGCGTTTGTCGACAGAACAAGGCAAAATGCCACGAAAGGATTTTATAAGAACTTTTCCTGGCAATGAAACCAATACCAAATGGATTGATTCTATTTTAGGTCAAGAGACTGAATATCACGATACCTTGGAAGAGTTTGCCGAAGATATCATTCGTTGCCAGAACAAGATCGCGAAAATAGAAGAAGAAAGCAAATTAACCATTGTTGAAGTTAAAGAAACTAATCGTCGAATGTCGATTGGTGAAGCCAAAGCTCGACGTGCTAAGAAAGAAATGGTTGAAGCTAACCTTCGATTGGTTATTTCGATAGCTAAGAAATACACCAATCGCGGATTACAATTTCTGGATTTAATCCAAGAAGGTAATATCGGATTGATGAAAGCGGTTGATAAGTTTGAGTATCGACGTGGATACAAGTTCTCGACTTACGCCACTTGGTGGATCAGACAAGCAATCACACGCTCTATCGCCGATCAGGCCAGAACTATCCGTATTCCTGTGCACATGATTGAAACGATTAACAAGCTCAACCGTATTTCTCGCCAAATGCTGCAAGAAATGGGTCGAGAGCCTCAACCAGATGAATTAGCGGTAAGAATGGAACTTCCTGAGGACAAAATTCGAAAAGTCCTTAAGATTGCTAAAGAGCCAATTTCCATGGAAACACCAATCGGTGATGATGAAGATTCTCACTTAGGCGACTTTATCGAAGATGCTAATCAAGATTCACCTATCGATATAGCAACCTCGCAAAGCCTAGGCGAAGCCACAAAAGAGGTACTATCTGGCCTAACCGCAAGGGAAGCAAAAGTACTTAGAATGCGTTTCGGGATCGGCATGAATACCGATCACACTTTAGAAGAAGTGGGTAAACAGTTTGATGTGACTCGAGAAAGAATTCGTCAAATTGAAGCCAAAGCTTTAAGAAAATTAAGACACCCTACTCGCTCCGATCAATTAAGAAGTTTCTTAGACGAGTAGCTCAAGCTTAAAGCAACTGCTTTATAAAAAACGTACCACATAAAAAAACCGGCTATTAGCCGGTTTTTTATTGCCGCAAAGGCAATTGCTTTAACTTAAGATAATTTAAAGCATCTGTAAAATTGCAACAATGATACCTGTTAGCACTAAACTACTAACAATCACACCTCGAACACTAGCAATAGGTCCTTGTTTACCAAAGATAGCATTCAGCTCTAAGAGAATAACAACCGCTAAGGACACATATAATGCAGTCATATTGGTTGATAGAACTTTTGCATAACCAGCAAAGTGCGGTCCTGCTAACATACAAAATGCCATCGGTCCGGAAAACAGGGTATTGGTTCTTGACGCCAATAGTGCTTTACCACCGGCTGCTGCCGCATCGCCTTCGATCATTCCTAGAGCGATCTTTTGATTTGGCCAAATAATTAACCAAACATTTAAGAACATAAAAGTTCCAAGTAATGCACCAACAACGATATAGCTATTCATTTGGCCCATTTTTTCGACACCGTATAACAAGATTATACCGGTGATAAAGGTGAACATAGCGCCCCATCTGAACCACCATAGTGCTTCAGGTGCTAGTTTGGCTTTTGCATCAGCCAATCCTTCTGGAGTCGCGGATTTGAAGTAACCACCTTGAATGAAATTGAAATAATATAACAATCCAATCCAAGTCATACCAAATAGCAAGTGTCCCCAACGTGCTAGCATATTTACAATATATTCGATTTCCATCCCAAGCTCCTATTATTAAGATTAATTATTATTGGGTTCTTCGTTGGCCCAAACAGCTGTATGCTACTATTAAACGAGTGTTTGGGACTTTTTCTGGAGGCAGTATGGCTGACAATAGCGCAACGACATCACGAAGTAACCCTAATTTAATTAAGGGTTTAAGCCGAGAAACCGGCCTCCAAAGGAAAACTATAAAGGAAATACTCTGAGATTGCGAGCGCTTATGGTCCCCCTGCGGGGATTACAAAGCTTGGAATGATTTTAGTGCCTTTAGAACTATTGCTGACAATTACTCTCTGGAACCGCCGCAATGACATCGGTTACACCGTTATTAACGCCCATTAAATAGCATTGACCATCCTTACCCAATTGATGCCATTCAACAGGTTTTGCTTGCCGTTGTTTTGCGTTTTCGAATTCCTTATCACTCGACTCAGACGAAACCTGTGAGTTAGAAGTGGCTGGTGTACTTTGTTGGCTGTGCTCTTCTTCAATGGAATAACCATTTGCAAGCTCACCAGCTTCAGTGGTTGGTTGCGGTTCTTCTAAGTCGTCTTGTTGTGCTATTTCATGGTCATGTTGGTGTTGTTGATCATGGATAATTGAGCCAATGATGCCACCAACAATTAATGCCCCTAATACACCAGCCCCAGAAGCTCGACCATGAACTCCGACAGAAACATGATTGTGGTGCCGATATTCATGATTGTGGTGACGATGATGGGTAGACACTCGAGTCGAACACCCAACCAGAAGAAATAATAATGGTACAAACCAAAAGCTTAGATATTTTTTCACTAGCAAATCCTGCAAAACGCGACGATTGAATAACTATAATCCAAACAAAGTTAATCCAAGCTGAATGAAACTCACTTTTTGCAAATAGAATGCTCTCTAAGACGACGCCTGAAAGTGCGCTATTTGATTGGCTACTTTAACAAATTCCTCTAAAGACACATTTTCTGGCCGTAAGGTCGGATTAATTCCTAAAGATTCTAGCTGCTCAGCTGATATTCGATTGCGCCATACGTTACGCAGGGTTTTCCTACGTTGATTAAATGCTTCAGTCACAATTGCAGAGAAAAGCGAGCGATCTTTTATATCGAGAGGCTCTTTTCGGGGAGCAAGATATACTATTGCGGAGTCTACTTTAGGAGCCGGTGTAAATGACTCGGGTGGTACCAAGAACAATAATCGCGCTTCACAAACACTCTGTGTCATAACGCTTAATCGCCCATAAGTCTTACTTCCAGGCGCCGCACACATTCGAAGTACCACTTCTTTTTGAAGCATAAAGTGCATATCTTGAATTTCCGGCAGAAATTCAAACAGCCTAAATAGCAAAGGTGTCGAGATGTTGTAAGGCAGATTGCCGACCACTCTCAATGGCCCTTTTTCAGCAAATTCGAGGTAATTCACTTTTAGTGCATCCGTTTGCAGGATATTGAGAGTCCCCAAACCATCACAATTAAACTTAAGTTTGGGAATGATATCTCGATCCAACTCGATCACATTAATTTCACCAGTAATCGGCAAAATCTGTTTGGTTATAGCACCTAAGCCTGGTCCTATTTCGATTACGTTGTCAGTCGGTTTAACCCGTATGCTCTTCACAATTCGGTCAATAATAGCGTTATCATGAAGAAAGTTCTGCCCAAAACGTTTTTTGGCTTGGTGGGTTGATGGATCAAATGTTTTCATTGCGGTAACTCACCTTTAGCCAATTTAAGTCCGTAGTTGATAGCATACTCTAAGCTACTCGAGGACGCACAAAATTTGTCGGCGATATCAATTGCGGTACCGTGGTCGACCGATGTTCTTATATATGGCAATCCCAGAGTAATATTAGCGCACTTTCCAAACCCAATCGCCTTAACCACAGGTAGCCCTTGATCGTGGAACATCGCCAAAAAGACATCAAAATATTCACGATTCTTTTGGGTAAATAAACTATCCGCAGGAAACGGACCTTCAACATTTATCCCAGCAACTTTCAACTCAGCCACTGTGGGAGTGACGATATCTCTATCCTCGGTCCCTAACAGTCCATCTTCGCCCGCATGGGGGTTTATTCCGCACACCGCAATTTTCGGCTCCTTTAAACTGAGCTTTTTAAAACTTGTATGAATAACGTGAATAGTTTGTGTTAACAGCGAGGGTGAAATTGTTTGGCATACTTGGCTGATTGGAATATGTGTTGTGGCTAATGCGATACGCAATTGATTAGTCGCCAATAACATTACAACTTTCTCTATTTTAGCTTGCTGAGCATAATACTCGGTATGGCCTAAGAAGGATGGCTCAACTTGATTAAGCACGGCCTTATGAACCGGAGCCGTAACCATTGCTTGTACTGTACGAGATAAAGCGAGCTCTCCGGCTCTGGCAAGCATCGATAGTATCGCTGGAGAGTTATTCACATTCAATTGACCAGTTACTGCAGCTTCGGCGAGTTCAACTTGTTCAAAATAGAGTTTTCCGGGTTGATGCTTTTGTGCAGCCGACTGCCAGTCAATCGGCTCGAGCTGGAGAGGTAAATCTAGTTGCTTCGCGACTTTCGTAAGTATCGTTTGGTTGGCTAAGACAATTAGCTGAGCGTCAAATTCCTGTTGCGCTACTTTCACAAGAAGCTCCGGTCCAATACCGGCAGCTTCTCCCATTGTCACCAAAATTCTTTGAATAGGTTTCATTTGACAACGCTCGCGGCGCTATTCTCTATTACTCAGCGTCGATAATTTTGATGTGAGCCCGATCTTTTAACTCACTGATCCAAGTTTGCATTTCTTCTTCATATTTTCGGCTGGAGAGAATTCGGTAAGCTCTATCGCGCTTTCTTTCTTCGGTTTGATCTTGATCTCTGCGTCCAGTCACTTCCATAATGTGCCAACCAAATTGAGTTCTAACCGGCTTGCTAAGTTGGTTAAGCGGTAATTCGTTCATGACCTCATTAAATTCTGGTACAAATGTTCCTGGATCAACCCACCCCATGTCACCACCTTGTGCAGCATTCGACTTGTCATCAGAAATTTCAACGGCAACGGTTGTAAAATCTTCACCGGCTAAGATACGCTCTCTTGCCAGTTCAATTTTATCCCGAGCTTGTTGATCAGTTGTAATGGCATCGGGGGAAACTAAAATATGCCTTACCTTAGTTTGAACAACAACTTCCTGCTTAAACCCACCTTTCTTATCTTTTAAAAATAGAATATGCAGACCACTGCCACTTCGTAGTGGTTCACTAATATCATTAACATTCATATTCTTAACAGTACCGGCAAATAGCGTTGGGAGTTGGTTTAAACTTCTCCATCCCATGTCTCCACCTTCCAAAGAGTTTTGACCACTCGAGAATGCTACAGCAAATTCTTCAAAATTTGAGCCGCCTCGCAAAGCTTCAATAATTTTTCGAGCCTCTTCTCGTTTAGCTGCGAGCTGTTCAGGGCTCGCACTCTCTGGAAGCGCCAAAAGGATATGCCCTAGGTGGTATTGAGTTCTTGATTCTCCTTCTTTATCAAGCTGTTGAACAATATTATCAATTTCCTTTTCACTAACCTGAATTCGACGCTGTACCATTCCACGCTGCACGCGATCAATCATCACTTCATTTCGAATATCTTCTCTAAATATTGCCCATGCAGTGCCGTCGCTCTCTACTTTCTTTTGTAGCTGTTGCACTGACAAATTTGAACTTTCAGCAATTTTTTCTAAGGTCGCGTTAAGCTCACCATCACTTATTCTAACCCCAACTCGTTTTGCGGTATCCAACTGAAGTGACTCGACGATCAATCTATCAAGTACTTGTTTACGCAGTATTTTTAGCGACGGTACTGCCTGATTACGAGACTTGATTTGAGAAATGATGGCATTAGAACGCCGAACCAACTCGCTTTCGAGAACAACACTTTCATCGACGATGGCGATGATTCTATCCAACATTTGTTCTTTCGCATTTGAAATTAAAACGCAGAAGGCAAGCGCAAAAACAATAGTACTTTTTATTAATTTATTCATTGATTAACCAATTTACTTCTTTTTCATTTGCCCTTGATAGGACTTAAAAATAATTTTTTTAGATCAACCACTCAAACCTTAATTTAAGAGATTTTGTCTATTCATTTCGAGCCCGATAGCCTCGAATACTTTTCTCTAGTAGTCTAGAAACGTCATTCCCAGCACTACCAAAACCTGTAAAGACGAACTGTAGTTCTATACCGCTATTAAACTCATCGGCGGAAGCGGCACTACCCTCAGCTATCGGATTTCCGAAAGCATCGAGTCTGACATCTAAATATCGGCGAGTCACTAAGTTTATCGCAAAACAGCACGACTGATATTCAAACCCAAATAAAGTCTCAGAGGTTCGCCCTTTTTCCAAGTCATTATACCACCTTCCTACTAGCCGCCACTCATCATTTATGGGCCAAGCGAAGGATAAATCAACTTCTTCGTTGTTGAAGCCGTCTTTATTTCTTAACCTGTGAGATAAATTGACAATATGATCTGGCTTGGGTTCAAATTTTATCTGACTTCTTGCCAAATTCGTGCCGCTGTTAATATTAGAGTCTCGATTATCATCGCTCCACTCAATAAAGCCGCTTAGCTCAATTTTGGGGCTGGGTTGATAGCTCAGCTCCGCAAGCCAAGTTGAGTGGGTCGAGATTTCGCTACGGTTAACCTCATCAAGTAATACTCGTCGATCTTCAAAATAATTCTTTCTACCAAAAGAGAAAGTAAATAATTGTTCACCAGTTTGCTCATCAGTAAATCGATTGGTTAGAGCAAAAGCGATATGATTGGTATCACCAACTCGGTCATCGCCAGCAAATCGATTTGCTTGCCACAGCTGTGAAAACGAGAATTCTGGTAAACGACTACTAAAATTATTGATTTGCTGTTGTTCTCTATAAGGGATGTAAACGTAAAAGGCTCGCGGTTCTAAACTATGGGTAACCGACTTTTCATTCAGCTTAATGCTTCTGTCAAAGAACAAACCGCTATCGACACTAAAGATTGGTAAGTTGCGAGTTAACGTCACATTAGAATCAGCATTTAAGCTGTCTTGTTGGTAACGTGTTGACTGATAGCTAAGTTTAGGGGTGAACCAAGAATATGTCGTTCTTACCGGGTAACTGATTGAAGGCTGCAAATTGAAACGCACCCCTTCTATTTGCGACACATCGGTATGGGAGTAACGAGTTAAATCACTTTCAAACAGCCAATGCAGCCCGCTTTTTTGATGATAATAATCGGCACTAGCTATCATACTAGGCAAAATTCGATAAGGTTCAGCACCCACCAAAGATTGGGTAGACTCTGCCAAAAATGAAAATAACCAAATTTCATCTTGATAAGAAACATCAAATTGACTGACTAGCTGGGTTTGACTGTTAGTTCCATAAGAATCAATTG
Organism: Kangiellaceae bacterium; assembly: GCA_965230505.1. Classification (GTDB taxonomy): domain Bacteria; phylum Pseudomonadota; class Gammaproteobacteria; order Enterobacterales; family Kangiellaceae. The sequence continues at coordinate 1,143,628 of OZ246006.1, forward strand.
CGCCAGCGCCCAAATCCGTAAAATAGTCTCTATCACTAACTTTACTTGCATTAATTTTACCCGACCAATTTTCAGAGAGATTAAATTGACTGTTAAAAGATAGAGCCCAACGATCTTCCGCTAAACCATATCGTCCATTGGCTAATTGAGGGTCGGCATCTAAAAGCGATTTGACCAGTCGATCATCAGCAAGCCATTCAAAAGATAACTCGCTTTTTGTTTGTTCTGATAAATATCTTACTTCGGTTCCAAATTGCGAGCCACGATTCTGTATACTTCTTAAATTGAAGGTAGCATCCGCATTCGGTGCGATATTCCAATAGAAAGGTAGCAGGACATCAAAGCCATTTTTATCATCGTTACTTAAAGCAGGTTGCAGAATCCCGGTTTTGCGTTGTTCCCCTAAAGGAAAGTTGACATATGGAAAGTAAAACACCGGGATCCCTTTCACTTTTAACCACATTCCCCATGCTTCTCCCCAACCTGATTCTTGGTCTAGCTGTAGCTCCGAAGCAGAAAAACGCCAACTTTCATTATTACTAGGGCAAGTGCTGTATGTTAGCTCTTTTAATGTCGCAACATTATTTTCGTTGGTTTCAATGGACTCGGCTTCACCGTTGGCATTATTCGCAAAAAAGTGGAAATCCACCTCACTGAGCTTGGACCGTTTCGTTTGCTGGTTTCCGACAAAGCTTTCCGCTTTTAACAGTGAATCATCGGTTTCAACAGAAACTCCCCCACTTGCGATTATCTGCTGTTTAACCTTATCGTTTAGCAGCCTATCGGCCTTTAGTTGAGAGCTTGCGCTGGTCATTGAGACGTTGCCTTCTAGAGCAAGCGTAGTTTCATTGTTCTGAGGAACTTTATCGGCGGTCAACAGAATAGTCGTGTCTTCACTATTGTCTATTGAGGTTTTCCCGACCTGAACGGCATTAGAGTCACTCGCGTCTGCATCTCCGGCACAATAGTTGAACACTTCAATTTGACTCGAACTAAGTGACGACGAAAAACGAGATTCAAATAAGCCCGACCGTTGGTTTTCTTGCTGTTCCTTTTCTGTCTCCTGAGCAGTTACTGGCGAAACGCCACCATACAACGCTATTGTTATCAATAGTGCAATTTTAGCTACAGCATTGGTGCCAACAAATTGTGTGAAACGACTAGTACTCAATGAGGTTTCTCATTACAAAGTTTTAAGCTGCGTATGATACAAGAAAAATCGGCTTATCTCAGTTTAAATCCACATAATATTGTGTCAAACCTGTATAAATCACGCTGGATAGAGATAATAGATTAATCATTTGTAATAACTTATTGATCCTTAAAGGGGATATGCATGGTATTCAATTTCAATTTATCCAATAATAGCGACTCATTTACCCAAGATATCTAGAAACCTTTTGTCTATGTCATATCAAACTGACGATTTAAGAATCAATCAAATCAAAGAACTGCTGCCGCCTGTTGCTTTGTTAGAAAAATACCCTGCCACAGAACAAGCCAAGCAAACTGTCTTCATGGGTCGAGAATCGATTCATAAGCTATTGAATAATAAAGATAATCGACTATTGGTTATTATCGGCCCCTGTTCGATCCACGACCCAAAAGCGGCATTGGAGTATGCGGAAAGACTCAAACGGCTTAGAGATAAATACCAAGATACACTCGAAGTAGTCATGCGGGTTTACTTTGAAAAACCCCGCACCACAGTCGGCTGGAAGGGGTTAATTAACGATCCTCACTTAGATAACAGTTATAAAATTAACGAAGGTTTAAGGTTAGCTAGGAAATTACTAGTTGATATTAATTCGCTTGGACTTCCCACAGCTGGCGAGTACTTAGATATGATAACCCCACAATACATTGCAGATTTGATGTCTTGGGGAGCCATTGGTGCTAGAACAACTGAGTCGCAAGTTCACAGAGAGTTAGCTTCGGGACTATCTTGCCCTGTCGGCTTTAAGAACGGTACCGATGGAAGCATTAAAGTAGCGGTTGATGCAATTGGCGCTGCTAGTAGCTCCCATCACTTTTTATCGGTCACTAAGTTCGGCCATTCAGCCATAGTAGAAACAACGGGCAATCAAGATTGTCACGTCATTCTTCGTGGGGGAAAAAAGCCCAACTACTTTAGCAACGATATTAAATCAATCACTCAGCAATTGCTTAGCGCAAAGTTAAATCCAAAATTAATGGTCGATTTCAGTCACGCTAACAGCCAAAAGCAATTTAAAAACCAACTAGATGTTTGTGATGATATATGCGACCAAATTGAGCAAGGTGAATCAGCGATATTTGGAGTAATGGTAGAAAGTTTTCTTGAAGAAGGAAACCAAAAGCTTATAAATGGAAAAGCTGAAAAGTTTGGGCAAAGTATTACGGATGGATGTTTGGGGTGGTCGGATACTGAACTATTGCTGGAAAAACTATCATCAGCAATAGCCAAGCAATTCAGATAGCCGATTGTTGTTATTAGCCGGCTTTGATGTAATCTAAATTATTAACGATACTCAGGATTGGGATGATCAAAACGACAACCCGCATCCCATTGTTGTCTCTGGTTTCCATGAGCTGGAAACCCTCCACCCGTTTTTAGCATCAACGCCATATGCATTAAATTCCAAGTCATGAAAGTAATATTTCGTTGGGTGAAATCATTTTTGGCGCCACCTGAGTCTTCATCAGCATAAGAAGGGCCTGGACCGGCCTCGCCAATCCATCCAGCATCTGCTTGAGGGGGAATGACATACCCTAAGTGCTGCAAAGCATATAACATACTCATTGCACAGTGCTTTATGCCATCTTCATTTCCAGTAATCACACAACCTGCCGTTTTACCATAATAAATGTATTGTCCTTTATCGTTGAGCTTGCCTGACTCCGCGTATAATCGCTCTATAACTTTTCGGCAAACAGAACTTTCTTCACCTAACCAAATTGGTGTAGCTAATATTAGAATATCGGCTTGCATCACTTTTTTAGAAAGGCTTGGCCAGTCATCCTTACTGGCTCCATGCTCAGTCATATCTGGCATAACACCCGGAGCTAATTCAAAATCTACCGGTCGAACAATTTCACAACTGACATTATTCTGTCTAAGAATCGCGGTTGGAACCTGTAACAATGCGTCGGTATGAGATGGCTGATCGCTAGCTTTAAGCGTACAGTTCAGTATGATTGCTGACAATCCTGAAAAGTCATAGGAATGACTTTCACATAAACTCTGTTGCTTTTCATTTAGTGACATGTTTTAGATCCTCTTTGAGTAATCATCAGTTAACTCTAGCGATTTTCCAGGCGGTTATAATCTAACAAGCCATACTCTATTGGTGCTAGCTGTTGATATAGTTTGTGTAGCTCATCACTATTCTGCCAAAACTCAGCATGCGATCGTCGTACTCCAAACGTTTCCATCAATACGCTATATTCTTTTTCGGAGTTTAACTGTCTCACTTGCTGAATAAATACATCCAGTTGTTTAACCTCAACTCGCCAAAGTGCATCAGGGTAGGCACCGACAATGCCAGGCATCACGCTTAAATAATCTTCTTTTGGCAAACGATTAGCACTTTCATCAAATGGACTGGTTACGTTGGCATGAGCACTATTCCTTAACACTGTATACAAACCAATGGGCTGCTCTCCCTCTAGCAGCATTAAGTGATTGGTTTCTGGCATCAAGGTGGCCGCTTGTCCACTTATCTCTAACAAAGGTTGGAAAGACTGTGATAAGGAAAGGTGTTTGGTCTTCTTGGAGTGATGTTGAATATCATGTTGCTTGGCGAGCACCTTGGATAAATGCTGTTTAATTTTTTTATTCAAAACCAATTCTGCTAACTCTCCTTCGGGATATTGAATACCGCTAGTGGCGTTTAAATAAGCATGATCACCATATACATAATCTTTCACAGACTCATCAGCTTTTCGATACCAACGATCCCTTAATTTTTTACGCGTGTCTTTAGGAAGTAACGCCAAATAATTAAACTCGCTTTCCATTCTTAAAAAGTCCATGTAAAGCCTAGTAGAAAGTTGATGCCCAGCATTACCGTATACATCAAAACCAGCGACCAACAAGTAATGAATTCTTTCCAATATGGGGTAATCAATCAACCACACCGTTTGAGCTTTTTCTCCAACTAACCCCTTCACTACCGATGAACTATCAAAGTGTCTGAATACTGTCAGTGCCGCATTTTGATTGTATCCATCGCCTTGCCATATCCAGTCAAGAGATGGCCGAGTCTGTTTGGCTATCGCATTCAAAGACTGGCTTTTGGTTTGCAAATATTTCTTTTGTGAATCAGCGTATTCGGTCCAATAACCTAACAACCCAGCAGTACTGTCACGCTCGGCAGGAAGGTCCAAGTAATCAATTTGTTTGGGTAAATTGGCGTAGGTTTGTTTAGAAACTGAGTGTTCAGGCTCTACAAAAATAACCCAAAAATGATCGTTGATCACGTTCAGAGCGACCTGCCCGCGACAAACCGCTCCCTTCATAAAACCTCGAATCGTAAATTGAGCATGATCTAGCATAAACTCATATCTAGACTTAGCAGGCAAATCAACAAAGGTCGCGAACGGATTAGAAGCCTGTTCTATTTGGTAGCCAGGTAGTTGAGCGATCTCATAATTTGGCTCGAGAAACCATTGTTTAAAACGTTCCAGACGAGAATTATTGAGAGCATAGGGCATATGGTTTTTCGCCACGATGCTGCTTTTTACTCGTTGCAACCGGTAGTAGATCTGTTTAACTTTCTGTTCTGAGTTTTGGAGTCTAGGGTCTTGCATCGGATCATCAAACGGTCTACGAGTTGCGATAATGTTGATGGGCTGCCCTGGCGGAGTGGTTGAGCGAACTAATTTAAAGTATTCCGCTGAGCCGATATCATCAAAGTATAAATGAGCTAAAAATAAGTGTTCGTAAATGTAGCGAGTGGCTAACTGCTGCTTCTTACTAGGGCCGTTAAAAAAGGATTCCCAACGACTTATTTTAGACTGATAGGCTTTCGGCAATGGCTTAGACTTGCCCATCGGTGCGCCTTGCCCTAACCATTGAGTCAATAAGTTTAATTCTTTGTTTGGTAACCCTGGTAGCGCGTAAGGCATACCGGAAAAGGAGTATTTCTTTGAGTAGTCGTTAAACTCTGAAGCGGTTGGACATTGTTGCTCTTTATTTAAGTCAAATTCAAACAGTCCCTCTGGAAGCGGTTGATTATCTGCAACTTTTTTTGTCAACGGATTTGCTTGCTTTAACAGCAATAGTTTTGATAGTAAATCTGAGTCTGACTGCGAGGAACTGGAAGGACTATTTTGCTCAGTTTGCAATACAGAATGAAAACCTCTATCCCGCCACTCTTCGATAGAATTCGCGTCAACGAATAGTCGAGACGGTGGATCAGCTATTAACCTTGTTCCGTTATAGACTTTCTCTTTATTTGCCCCTCGCAAGATCCCTTCCGGAGAAGATAGTTTTAACTGACAAGGCGCATCATAACAACCATGACAGACAACACAGCGAGCGTCTAATACCTGCTTAATTTGATTTTGGTAGTTAATACCATGAGGATTGTTATTGTCGGTCGAACTCGCAAAGCAAGGGCCACAAAAAATCCACAAGATTATCGGCCAGCTCCATTTAGTGTTCATAATTTTCCTCGTTTGCGTTTTAGTATTATTTTTAGTTTTATGGACTGCAGAAACTAATTAAACATCCCCGGTCGTACTCAAACTATACGGCAAACAGATTAATTTAGATGACTTTAAGTAGAAAATAGAACGGCAATTGGCTATTCGGTTTTAAAATTGTCGGGCAAAGAACGAATATTGAGATCACGTTGAGGAAATGGGATTTCAATTTTTTCTTCAAGAAACTTATTGTATACCGCTTCATTAAGCGAGTCGCTTACCTTACCTCGTAAGACAGGCTCAGAAACCCAGCAAAGTAATTCAAAATTAAGTCCAGAGTCTCCAAAGGTTCTAAAGCGAACACGAGGTTCTGGTGACCGCTCAATATTTTTGGCAGCATTAGCAATTTCCATTAGAGCGTTTCTGACTCGCGCTACGTCTTCGCCATAGGCGCATGCAATCTGAATTCTAATACGATATTTTTTATGTGGTCCTGCGGTTTCGTTGGTAATTTTGGTATTACCCATAATCGCATTAGGAATAGTTATTTCAACATCTGAGCGTGTTAAAATACGCGTACTCCGTATTCCAATATGAGTGACCTCCCCTCGTTCGCCACTATCTAACACAATATAATCACCAAGTTTATAGGGACTATCTGCGAGAATAAATACACCGGCAAATAAATTCGCTAAAGTATCTTTTGCTGCAAAACTTAGCGCGAGACCTAAAATACCAGCAGATGCTAGCCAAGCAGATATATCAATATTCCAGGCAATTAATAGGAAATAGATCCCCATTGCATAAAAGACAATCGCTGCAAGATTATCAAACAGAGGCAACGTGTGCTTCTGAACTATTTTTACTTTTCGATTACTATGACTTAAATAGTTAAGAATGTAATGGGAAACATTAATGACAAACCGAAACCAGTAAAAGATAACGATGGTGAGTAGAATTGACTCGATGACTTCTAAATAAAAAGAGTCTTTTTCTAACAGTTGAGAATGCCCTACCGCTAGTCGTGTTCCTATAATTATTATGCTAATTCTTACAGGACGTTTTAAAGCTTCCAGAATATGATCATCAACCGGATTACTCGTTCGCTTTGTGCCAATGACTTGAATCCGCTGAATAATAAAAACAACGATTGTGGCGACAATTGCGCCAAAAAAGAAAATTAGCGATGATTGAATTAAACGATCTTCAGAAATAAAAGGTAAATACTCCTGAATAATTGTCTGCATCCATTCCATGATAAAGCCTTAAGTATTTTGGATTAATTTAAACTTTCAAATGCTGAAATACAATATTGATAAATCTGGTCCGGCATCAAACCAAAAATAATTAGCAGCATACAGTTGACGCTTAGTGCGATTTTTAAAGCTCGGCTTTTGGACACATTCGGACTCATCGTAGCATCGGCAAAAAACATTTCTTTGACCACTTTTAAATAATAAACCAACCCAACGACAGAAAAAGCAATTGCGACGACTGCTGCAAGCACATGATCATTAATTACCAACAATCGGAAAATTTCAAGTTTCGGCCAAAAGCCAATCAGTGGCGGAATTCCAGCCATTGAGATCATAACAATGGTAAACATTAAAGCGTACCACGGATGGTAGCGCCCCATCCCCTTAAGATCGGAAATGTTCTGGTAGTCTTTTTTATCACTGCTCATAAAAACAATAATACCGAAACCAGCTAAGGTCATAATGGCATAAACGATGATATAAAACATTGCAGCTGAATATGCTTCATCGGTTCCGATAGCGATCCCTAGAAGGAAATAACCTATGTGCGCAATTGCGGAGTATGAAAGCATTCGTTTTAAATTAGTTTGAATTAGCGCCACAATATTTCCTAGTATCACCGACAACATAGCAATAATCATAATCATCGGCGTCCAATGCTCTGCAGCAGCCGCAAAGCTGCTATCTAACACTCTAAATGCCATCCCAAAAGCTGCAATTTTTGGAACACTGGAAATATAGGCGGTTATAGAACTCGGTGAACCGTGATAGATATCAGGCAACCACATATGGAATGGCGCTGCGCCAAATTTAAATGCTATTCCAACAACAATAAATACCAAGCCGAATTGAATCATTAAATTAGCATCGTTTGCGCTTAGATAACTGGCAATATCAGATATTATGATAGAGCCTGTCATTCCATAAACCAGTGAAATACCATAAAGCAAGAAGCCGGATGCAAGCCCCCCCATTACAAAGTATTTAACCGCAGCTTCAGAAGCATCGTTAGAATCTCTTTGTAATGCTACCAGCGCGTATAACGACAAAGATAATAATTCCAAACCTAAGTAAACAATTAACAGGCTTCCTGCTGATACCATGACCATCATTCCGAGTACCGAAAACAAAGTCAGAAGGTAGTACTCACCTCGCATTAAGTTTCGCTCTCTTATAAAAGGTCTTGCATAAAGCAACGATAAAAAAGCCGTTAAGTAAATGGCTAATTTAAGTACGACCGAAAATTGATCGATTACCCAGTGCTGTGAAAAACCAACTTCGGAGTTTAAGCCAAGTTTTTGCGCTCCCATTATAAACAAGGTTAACAGCGTTCCTTGAGTGAGCATAAACGTGAGTTTTCTTTCTTTATCCCGTTGGAACAGATCGACAATCATGATCACGCAGAGCGCAACCAGTAAGAAAATTTCGGACGAAATAATAGAGTAGTTTATTGATTCGGCCATTATGAACACATCCCTTCTGGAGAAAGTTTGGAAACCAAATTACAGTCAATTAAGTGTTGCACACTGGGTGCCATGACGTCTAACAAGTAGGCAGGCCAAAAACCAAAGACTAATACCAACAAAGCCAAAATTACCAATACAATCGTTTCTCTTGCATTAAGATCCTCTAACGCTGCCACCTTATCATTGGCAATATCGCCAAACATAACGCGTTTATACATCCACAAGGTGTAAGCAGCGGCCAAGATCAAAGTCAAACCACCAACAGCTGCTATCCAAAAACTCACTTGGAAACTCGATAAAATAACCATGAATTCGCCGACAAAACCGGATGTACCTGGAAGACCTGCATTTGCCATCGCAAATATCATAAAGAACATCGCAAACTTTGGCATTTTATTAACTACACCACCATAATCTTGTATTTCTCTAGAGTGCATACGATCATATAAAACCCCAATACATAAGAATAACGCTCCCGATATAAAACCATGCGAGATCATTTGAATAAGTGCACCCTGAATTCCCATAATTGCCGCATCAATCTGTTGGCTAGCCATTAAAGAAAAACTAATAAACAAACCGAGAGTTACAAATCCCATATGAGCAATTGACGAGTAGGCGATAAGCTTTTTCATATCACTTTGAGCCAACGCAACAAAACCAATATAGGCCACTGCAATCAAGGAAAGCACTATCATCATATCAGCCATTTCCATTGAAGCGTCGGGAACGATTGGTAACATAAATCGAATAAATCCGTAGGTACCCATTTTCAACATAATTGCGGCTAGAATAACTGAGCCGCCGGTGGGTGCTTGCACATGTGCATCTGGTAACCAAGTATGCACTGGCCACATTGGTACTTTAATTGCGAAGGCAATTAAGAATGCGAAGAATATAAGTAACTGAGTATCGGCATCGATGAGTAACTGATGCATTTTGAAAATATTAAAACTCTCAGCTTTGTTGCCTAAGTAAATCAGTGCTATCAATAAGAAAACTGAACCAAAAAATGTATATATAAAGAATTTAAGGGTAGCGTATATGCGGTTGGGTCCCCCCCATATACCAATGATTAAAAACATTGGTACAAGCATCGCTTCCCACATAACATAAAATAAAATTGCATCAGTCGCTGCAAAGACCCCATTCATTAATCCACACATGATCAAGAATGCAGCAAGATAATGAGACGCCCTTAATTTAATATTGTTCCAACTCGAGATGATAACGACTAAAGTCATCAATGACGTTAACACTATAAGTGGTAATGAGATTCCATCGACACCTAACGAATATCGAATATCGAGTGTTTCAATCCAAGCTTTATCTTCAATAAGTTGTATGTAAAAACGACTAGCGTCAAAACTATTAAGCGCGACTAAGCTTAATCCAAAAGTTACAGCAGCTGTGAGTAAAGCGAGCCACTGGGTCGCTTGCGGATTTTTCTGACCGGTAGCAAATATGATCAGCCCTGCTCCCGCAATGGGAACCCATATCAACAAACTTAAGATAGGTAAATTTTCTAACATTATTTTTGTTTAAACCCGTTTAAAGTATTTCTTTGCATCTACCCGTTTAGCGCTCGCCAATATAACCAGCCCAACAACACCAATAATCCAAAAACCATCACAAACACATAGTGGTATAGATAACCACTTTGAATCTTTCTTACCCTAGCGGAAATACCAGCAGTTAGCTTCGCAGTCCCATTGACCATCACGCCATCAATGATGGCTACATCAATCCATTGCCAAAACTTCTTACCGAGGCCCACACCGCCAGCGGAAAAATAGTTAATATAAATTCTGTCAAAGTAATAATTATTAGCAAGAATATGATTAATCGGGCCCAACATTTTCTTTAGGTTGTTCGCAAAGTTAGGCTTCAACACCACGAAAAAGTATGCAGTCATTACCCCTGCTAGCGCTAACCAAAGTGGCCAATGCATTGGCGAAGACAACCCCAGACTAAATGGATGTTGATAATGCTCCACTATTGGCGCTAAAGTATTATGGTTTTCTGCCACTATTATCGCGCCGTCAAAGTAGTCTCCCGACAAGATACTTGGTGCCAATAAGTAACCAATAATCACAGACGGAATTGCTAACAACACTAAGGGCACCCACACAACAGCAGGTGTTTCTTTTAAATGTGATTTAGTTTCTTCATCCATTCGTTCTTCAGTGTGAAAAACCATAAAAAATAATCGAAAGCTGTAAAGCGCGGTAAAGAATACTCCGACCAATACACAGATATAGGCGTAAGACGCAGCGGTTAACTCAGAAAAGTGAACCGCTTCAATAATCGCATCTTTGGAGTAGAACCCAGAAAACAAAGGAGTACCAATCAATGCTAATGACCCGATTAACATCGTAATATAAGTGATAGGCATGTACTTTTTCAGATTACCCATTTTTCTCATATCTTGCTCATGATGCATGGCAATGATCACCGATCCTGCACCAAGGAATAACAGCGCTTTGAAAAACGCATGAGTCAACAAATGAAAAATTGCTACCGAATACGCTGATGCACCAAGTGCAACCACCATATAGCCAAGTTGCGATAAGGTGGAATATGCAACGACGCGTTTGATATCATTTTGGATGACTCCAAGAAAGCCCATAAATAAAGCCGTTGTGCCACCAATAATCAAAATAAAGTTTAAAGCGATTTCAGATTGTTCGAAAAGTGGCGACATTCTTGCCACCATAAATACACCAGCAGTAACCATAGTCGCGGCATGGATTAACGCAGATATTGGCGTTGGGCCTTCCATGGAATCGGGTAGCCAGACGTGCAGCGGGACTTGAGCCGATTTACCCATGGCACCTATAAACAAACCAATACACATAAAAGTAGTTGCTGACCATGCGAGTTCACTCGTTACTGGTATTTGTAAATCATTGTACCCAGCTTCGACTTGTTGAAACACTTCAGCATAATCTAAAGTGCCGAATACCATATAAACACAAGCTATTCCTAACAAGAAACCAAAGTCACCCACTCGATTAACTAAAAATGCTTTTAGGTTGGCAAATATCGCCGTCGGCTTTTTGTACCAAAAACCAATCAACAAATAGGATACCAATCCAACCGCTTCCCAGCCAAAAAACAACTGCAGAAAGTTATTTGACATCACCAAAGTGAGCATTGCAAAAGTAAATAGAGAGATATAAGAAAAGAATCGCTGATAACCCGGGTCATCTTTCATATATCCGATGGTGTAAACGTGAACCATCAAAGAAACAAACGTAACAACAGCCATCATACTGGCAGTTAAATCATCAATAAGAAAACCAATATTTAAACTGAAGCTTCCTAATTGTGCCCAAGTATATAAGTTGTAGTTTAATGGCTGTGCTTTATCAAGCAACTGGTCCATCGCAATATTGACCGATAATGCGCAAGCCACACCGACAGCCAAAATGGTAATTCGGTGTGCCCATTCGCGAGCCAACTTGCCACCGAGTAACCCGGTGAACACAGCAGCAATTAGTGGCAGCAATACGATAGCAAGAAGTTGATTTTGCATAGTTTAAGCTCGACTATCCTTTTAACTGGTTAATTTCGTCAACATCAATCGTCGCACGATTTCTAAACAACACTACAATAATAGCAAGTCCTATTGCGGCTTCCGCAGCGGCAACGGTTAAGATAAAAAAGACGAAGACTTGCCCTGCAGAATCTTGCAAGAAATGTGAAAAAGCAATGAAATTGGTATTCACGGCTAACAGCATTAATTCAATGCACATCAAAAGTGTGATTACATTCTTTCGATTAATAATAATACCGGCAACACTAATCGCAAAAAGGATAGCACTCAACAAAAGGTAATCAGATAAACCAATCATTGGCCTTCTCCTTTCTTGTCTTGTGAACTGTTGTCTGGTGAACTGTTATCTTGCGAACTTTCTCCCGACTCAATATTTTCGAAGACCTCTTGATTTTCTTCGACAATATCTTCAGTTTTAGTTGCTTCCATTGACACGACTTTTAAGCGATTACGCTTATTGGCTTGTAACTGCTTGCTAATGACTTGTGCCTTGCGATGCTTTCTGCCGCGAAAGGTCAAGGCAATCGCGGCAATGATAGCCACTAGCAAAATGACCGCGGCGGCTTCAAAGGCTATAACATAATCCGTATAAAGAACTCGCCCGAGCTCTTTGATATTTGAATAATCAGCGCCCTTAGGCTCGGGTTGGGCGTAATTAGCTGCACCGAACTCGCCATGAGTAATAAAATAATAAAGCAGTGCGAAAAATGCCAGTGAAGTAACAATGGCTAGCGGCAGCTTGTTGACAAAACCTTGCCTTAAGGCCGCATAGTCAATATCCATCATCATTACAACAAACAATAGTAAGACCATTACCGCCCCAACATAGACGACAATCAAACTGAGCGCTAAAAATTCTGCCTCCAATAATAACCAAATTGCTGAGGCACAAGCAAAAGTGAGCACTAAGAATAGTGCAGCTTTAACCGAGTTCTTACTCGTAACAACCATTAAGGCTGAAAAAATTACCCACGCTGCAAATGAATAGAAAACAATTACTTGAAACGTCATTGGGGTTTTCCTAATCGTCTAATTATTTTTAATTTTGCGTTTTTCATGATGTCGTTGTATTTCTTATTATCCGAGATTATTAATCTAATTAATTATCGATACTTAGCATCAACTTCGATATCTTTTGCTAACTGCTCTTCGTGAACGCGACCAATTTCTAATAATTTTTCTTTCGTTAAAATTTGCGCACCTTGTTCTTCAAAGTGATAGTCAAAAACCCGAGTTTCAACTATAGAATCAACAGGGCAAGACTCTTCGCAGAACCCGCAAAAAATACACTTAAATAAATCAATCTCATATTTTGTGGTTCGACGCGACCCATCACTTTCGCGAACACCGGCTTCAATGGTAATAGCCGCTGCCGGGCAAACCGCTTCACAAAGCTTACAAGCAATACAGCGCTCTTCACCATTTGGATAACTACGCAGCGCATGCACACCTCTAAATCTTGGTGACTGAGGCGTTTTTTCTTCCGGATATTGAATAGTGACTTTGCGGCTAAACATATGTCGTCCGGTCACCATCAGCCCTTTGATTAACTCAATCAGAAGAAAGCTATTAATGTACTGTTTAAATTTCTTCATAAGTACTTCTTCAAAATTAGTAGGTAGTTTGACTTAAATCAGAGCTTTCATTAAGTCTGAATACCATGCTATTAGTTAAAAGGCCAAGCCCCGGCCTTAATCCAAATTGCAACAACCGGTAACCACACTAGTGTTACCGGAATAAAAATTTTCCAGCCTAAACGCATTATTTGGTCATACCTAAAACGCGGGAAGGTGGCTCGTAACCAGAACAGCATGAATAAAAATACTGACGCTTTTATTAGCAACCATAACGTTCCAGGAATCCATGCTGTCCACTCTTCTAACACGCCTAATCCTTCAAACGGAGATAACCATCCACCAAAAAACATGATCGCCGTTAAAAAAGAAATAAGGATCATGTTGGCATATTCTGCCAGGAAGAAAAGTGAGAACGCCATTCCGCCGTATTCAACATGAAATCCAGCGACGATTTCTGATTCACCCTCCGCCATGTCAAAGGGGGCGCGGTTAGTTTCTGCGACACCAGATATCCAATAAACCACTAGCAACGGAAAAAGAGGAATCCAATACCAAGAAAAAATGCCTCCGCTTTGCGCCATAACAATTTCACCTAAATTAGTCGACTGTGCGCACATTAACACGCCGACTAAAGCGAACCCCATGGCCAATTCATAGGATACAATTTGAGCGGCCGAACGCATTGCTCCTAGAAACGCATATTTTGAATTAGACGCCCAACCAGCAATGATCACACCGTAAACACCAATCGATGTCATCGCTAATATGTAAAGCAGTCCGACATTGATGTCAGCCAGTACCAAACCTGCATCAAATGGAATCACCGCCCATGCTGCAAATGAAGGCCCTATAAATAGAATTGGTGCGATAACAAAAAGAACTTTACTTGCCCCTTGTGGAACAATTATTTCCTTCATTATCAATTTAACGGTATCAGCGATCGGTTGTAACCAGCCTTTTGGGCCCACTCGATTAGGTCCAACACGCATCTGCATATAACCAATTAACTTTCTTTCCGCATAGGTCGCATAGGCCACAGCTAAGACCAGCGGCAAAATAATTAAGACGATCTTAACTAAGATCCAAATTAAGGTTGTCGCCCACTCAACAAAATCTATTTCGCTCATGTCTTAACCCTCGAAATACTTATTGGATGAGTCGAAGCTTTAGGTGTTTGCTGTAATGCTTTTGCTCTTCTGACCATTGGGTCAACCATATACAGTCCCAAAGAGTTTCTTTTAGTATCTTGCTCACTAGCAGGCGCTAATTTCGGAGGCGTTTTTCTCGCTTCCTTTTTGTCTCGAGAGTTTTCTTGTTTTTCTTTCAGTTCGTCTCGAATTTGTAATGAATTCTCATAATCAAAACCCGAAACATCTAGTAAATTCCCCAGCACTCTAAGCACTTTCCAAGCCGGCCTTGTTTCTCCCGGAGCTGGTACAGCAGCTGAAAAGGACTGCCAACGTCCTTCAATATTAACAAACGTGCCTGATGTTTCGTAATTTCCGGCCACTGGCAGCATCACCGTTGCATAATCGCTGATGCGTCCGTCTGCATAGGAAGTGAGCGCGATCACACACTCCGCTTTTTCGAAATTGGCCAGCGCTTGTTCGGCCCAAATACTCTCAACATCGGGCTCGCAATTATGAAGCAAATAGCCTTTAAGTCCTTGGGTCAACATTTCCTTAGCATTTTTGCCAAGTGTCGCACGGCCACCAAACTCTGATTGATTTGGTACAGCCCCGGCCATTTTATTTCCTGCCGCGTTACAGCCTTGAGTCATATAACCCCACTTAGAATCGGTTAATCTAGCGACTTGCTCGGCAATCCAAGTGATAGTTTCTGCTTGTGGGTGCTCTTGAACATAAACCCCCATAATGATGCAGCTGTTTTCACCATTAGTTAATTCTTCGACGATTGATAAGTGTTGCTCGGTGAAACTAACATCTACAAGCCATTCCTTAACTTCTGCATTAACTTCATCGGTTCTCTTACTGGCTGCTGCAGCTAACACACTGGCAAACTCGACGGCTAACAAATGAGGCTTTGGTTGGATCTCTTGAAACAATCTAAAATTGTATTCCCCATCAAAAGGGTTGATTGCCATCGCTTTACCAAACCCAGTGGATTTTCGAATGCGCAAGGTGGCTAGCGGTTGTTCATGTCGAATATCACCGGCAATTAATAACGTTGCATCCATTTGGTCGAGGTCTTGAAGCGGGAAATTAAATCCAGCTCGCACACCACTATGCTCATCTTTTGAAAAGTCTCTACGACGGGTTCTAAAATCGATGTTATTACAACCCGCACCTCGTAATAATTTTTGAGCTAAATAACTTTCTTCAAGGGTAGAGTTATTGCCAACTAATGCGCCAAATTCTTCACCTTTAGAAACACCGATAATGCGCTTCATTTCCGCTACAGCAAAATTCAATGCTGTTTCCCAGTCGCACTCTAACCATTCACCATTCTTTTTTATGCGAGGCTTTAGCAGTCGGTTGCCTTCTGTTAAAGCTTGATAAGAAAAACGGTCTCTATCAGACAACCATACCTCATTAATGGATTCGTTTTCACGCGGCACAACTCGAATAATTTCTCCTCGCCGGTGATGTACATTGACATTTGAACCGAGACAATCGTGAGCGGCAATAGAAGGCGACTCTCTTAACTCCCAAGCTCGCGCTTTATAGCGAGACGGTTTTGCCGTGAGCGCCCCAACCGGACATAGGTCGATAATATTAGCTGACACTTCTGAGTCCATGGTTGATTCGATATAGGTGCCAATTTCGACATGCTCGCCGCGACCTGTCGCCCCCATTTCTCGAATACCCACCACTTCCTGACCGTACCTTACGCAACGAGTACAGTGAATACAACGTGTCATGTCAGTTGAAATCAGAGGTCCAAGATTTTTATCCTTAACAACTCGCTTACCTTCTACATAACGACTAACATCTTCGCCATATCCAATTGATAAATCTTGTAACTCACACTCTCCACCTTGATCGCACACAGGACAATCAAGTGGGTGATTGATTAGCAAAAATTCCATCACGGACTTTTGCGCTTCGACAGCTTTGGGAGTTTTAGTTTGTATAACCATTCCATCGGCAACCGGTGTTGCACAGGCAGGAACCGCTTTGGGTAAGTTAGAGACATCTACCATACACATGCGACAGTTAGCAGCTACCGAAAGTTTTTTGTGATAACAAAATCTGGGAATATAAACATCTGCTTCGTCGGCGATTTCAATAATCATTGAACCGACATCGGCAACCAGTTTTTTACCATCTATTTCTATATTAACTTTGCCCATTCTACTTAATTTTTTCCTATGCGGGTCATTGGTTTGGTCTTACGATTATCCTTTCACCATACTTCTTTTGTGTTCAATCATGTATTCGAATTCATGTCGGTAATGTTTCAAGAATCCTTTAATTGGCATTGCAGCTGCATCACCTAGTGCACATATTGTTCGCCCCATGATATTACCAGCAACACGGTCTAAATTTTCAAGATCTTCTGGTTGTCCTTCCCCTTTAAGAATTCGATGAATGACACGTGACATCCATCCAGTACCTTCTCGACAAGGTGTACATTGACCACAAGACTCTTCGTAATAAAAATGAGCCGTCCTAGCCGCAAACTCAACCATACAAACCGACTCGTCTAAAACAATGACAGCGCCAGACCCTAACATTGAACCGGCTTTGCCTATGGCGTCATAATCCATAGTAATATCCATCATTACTTCGGCCGGCAAAATTGGTGAGGATGAGCCGCCAGGTACCACAGCCTTTAACTTGTTTCCTGCCAACATGCCACCAGCTGTTTCCAATAAATCCTTAAACGGCATTCCTAAATTTACTTCAAAATTTCCGGGATTATTAACGTGGCCCGAGACCGAGAATATTTTAGTACCGCCATTATTAGGCTTACCCAAATCTAAAAACCACTGGCCTCCATTTTCTAAAATGGCAGGAACCGACGCGTAGCTTTCAGTATTATTCACATTGGTAGGTCGACCAAAAACACCGTAGTTTGCAGGAAATGGCGGCTTAAATCGTGGCTGCCCTTTCTTACCTTCAAGGGATTCAATAAGAGCAGTTTCTTCACCGCAAATGTAGGCACCGCCACCTAAATGATTATGCAATTCAAAGGAAAAATCCGAACCTAAAATATTGTCGCCAATGAGATTATTTTCTCTTGCTTCTTTTAGTGCTTGCTCCATTCGATCGAACGGTTCGTAAAATTCCCCACGCAAATAGTTATATCCAACCGTAGCATTCATTACATAACCGGCAATAGTCATGCCTTCTATAAGTTGATGGGGGTTATACCTTAAAATATCACGGTCTTTAAAAGTACCAGGCTCGCCTTCATCAGAATTGCAAACCACATACTTTTGTCCAGGCATATTACGTGGCATAAAACTCCACTTTAAGCCCGTCGGAAAACCAGCACCACCACGACCTCGGAGTGCCGATAACTTTAGCTCATCAATAATCTTTTCATGGCTCAACTTACCTTCAATAATTTTTCGTAAGCTAGAGTAACCACCAACACTTTGGTATGCTTCTAAAGACCAAGGAGTATCTAAATGAAGTGTTCTGAAACAAACTTCGTTCGCCATTATTCTTCCTCCTTTGCCGGCAACTCGGCCGCCGCAATATCTGAAAGAATTTGATCGATTTTCTCTTCGGTTAAGTTTTCATGATAGACCTTGTCAACTTCCAGCATAGGTGCTCCACCACATGCCGCCATACACTCCACTTCCTTGAGGGAAAACAGTCCGTCTTGGGTCGTCTCTCCCAGCTTGATATTAAGTCTATTTTGTAAATGCTCTACGACTTTGTCGGCACCTCTAAGCGAACAAGAAAGGTTAGTGCACACAGACAACACATGCTTGCCCATTTTGTCCAAATTAAACATGGTATAGAATGTCGCCACTTCATAAACAGCAACATGAGGTACGTCCAAATACTCTGCTACTGCCTGCATCATTTCGGTGGTTAAATAATTACCGTTATGCTCTTGCACTACTTTAAGCGCAGGCATAATTGGTGGCCGCTTGCGTTCTGCTGGATACTTTTTTATCCAATTATCGATCTCGTCAATTTCAGATTGCGGAATCAACTCTTTGAGATGCAGCGACTTGTCATAATTTAGATCGGTCATTAGCGATCAATCTCCCCAAATACCACGTCCATCGTTCCGATTATCGCGACCACGTCAGCTAGCATATGGCCTTTTGCCATTTCGTTCATTGCCGCCATGTGCGCAAAACCGGGTGCTCTAATTTTTAGTCGGTATGGTTTGTTGGCCCCATCCGAAGTTAAATAAATTCCAAATTCACCTTTGGGATGTTCAACCGCCGCATAGGCTTCACCTTCAGGAACGCAGTAGCCCTCAGTAAAGTGTTTAAAGTGATGGATGAGAGATTCCATATTCTCTCTCGTTTCAGCGCGGCTAGGTGGTGTAATCTTGTGGTCATCTACAATTACTGGGCCTGGGTTTTCTCGTAACCATTGAATACACTGACGAATAATTTTGTTGGATTGGCGCATTTCTTCGACTCGAACTAAGTAGCGGTCGTAACAATCACCATTTCTACCTAAAGGAATATCAAAATCTAAATCGGCGTAGCAATCATAAGGTTGTTTTTTCCGCAAATCCCAAGCTACACCTGAGCCTCTTAGCATTGGTCCGGTGAGACCTAATTGGAATGCCCTTTCTGGAGAAACCACACCAATACCAACCAGTCTTTGCTTCCATATTCTATTTTCCGTTAATAGTGATTCGTACTCATCAATTCCAGTCGGAAATGTTTCTGTAAAGTCCCAAAGAAAATCAAGTAGCGAACCCTGCCGATTAGCATTTAAATCTTTTAATTTTTTTTCGTTACGCCAAGGCGATTTTTCATATTGAGGCATTTGATCGGGTAAGTCTCGATACACTCCACCGGGCCGGAAATAGGTCGCATGCATTCTAGTTCCAGAAACCGCTTCATAAGCGTCCATTAATGGTTCCCTATCTCTGAAACAATAAAGGAACATGGTCATAGCGCCAACATCAAGGCCGTGTGCTCCAAGCCACATCAAATGATTGAGAATGCGAGTGACTTCAGCAAACATGACGCGAATATACTGAGCACGCTTTGGAACTTTGATTTGCAAGAGCTTTTCAATCGCGAGAACGTAAGCATGCTCGTTACACATCATAGATACATAATCTAAGCGATCCATATACCCTATCGATTGATTATAGGGCTTAATCTCAGCTAACTTTTCAGTGCCTCGATGCAATAATCCGATATGTGGATCGGCTCGCTCAATAACTTCGCCATCCATTTCAAGAATCATTCTCAACACTCCGTGAGCCGCAGGATGCTGCGGTCCAAAGTTGAGAGTGTAGTGTTCAATTTCAGCCATAAACTTAACTTTATTGTCGTTTTGTTATTTCAAACTTTTTTAATTCAAAGAGTTGCCAAAATGTCCTAATGAACTTAATTTTTAATCTATTTCTTAACACTAGGTAGCGATAAAAACCTTAGCAAACTTCCACTCAGCTAAACTATCTAATTACTCTTGGTACCAGAATTCTTTCCTCAATTGAAACAGGTTCATAAATGCATTGTTCTTGTTCTTCATCGTAGCGCATTTCTAACTCACCAATCACTGGGAAATCTTTTCTAAATGGGTGCCCTATAAATCCGTAATCGGTTAACAACCGTCGCAGATCGGGATGCCCATCAAATAGAATTCCAAATAGATCAAAAGCTTCTCGCTCAAACCAGTTGGCGCCACTCCAAAGTTCTACAACACTAGGGATGAGCATATGCTCTTCGTCAACATAAACTTTCACTCTGATCCGTTGGTTTAAAGTGACAGATAGCAAATGATAGGCAACCGCAAATCTTTTTCCTTGCCACGCCGTTTCAGAACTAACCTGTCTTCCTCGCTCAAACCCTTCTGCAGTCGCTTCGTGAGTCGACCACTCATCCATGCCATAGGTTAGAAAATCAATACCGGCTAGATCGATCATTTGTTCAAATAAGAATTGGTCGTCGTCTCTTAATTCTTTAAGAACCGACAATAAGTCCTCAGCTGAGACTTCTATTGTCAGCTCATTGAGTGCCAATTTTGAACTCATTAATTTGTCACCAAAATGAGATTCAACAGCATTTTTTAAATTTGATATAGAGCCATCCATATTAACGCTACGCTTGCCTCATAATGGTATTGGTTCGTTTAATTTTATTTTGTAATTGAATAACGCCATACATCAGTGCTTCTGCGGTTGGCGGACAACCTGGAACGTAAATATCAACGGGAACAATTCGGTCACAACCACGAACAACGGCGTATGAATAATGATAATAACCGCCACCATTAGCGCATGAGCCCATAGAAATTACCCACTTAGGTTCTGGCATTTGATCATAGACTCGGCGTAATGCAGGCGCCATTTTATTAGTCAGTGTTCCTGCAACAATCATCACATCAGATTGTCTAGGGCTTGGCCTAAAAACAACTCCAAACCGATCAAAATCATAACGCGACGCCCCAGCTTGCATCATTTCAACTGCACAACACGCTAGGCCAAAAGTCATCGGCCACATAGAGCCTGTTCGGGCCCAATTGACTAATGTATCTATTCCGGTCACTAAGTAGCCTTTACCCGATTGCTTAACCCCGCCCGTCTCTTCCGAGAGAGCTTTTTCTAGCTCTGGTAAAGTCGGAGAAATTAGGGGGTTTGCGGCGGAAGGGTCTGGTTTCTGCGTTACTCCCATTCAAGCGCTCCTTTTTTCCATTCGTAGACAAAACCAACGACCAATAGTCCCAAGAAAATCCCCATTGCTCCAATAGCAAACCAGCTTAATTCCTGGAATACAACCGCCCAAGGAAACAAGAATGCCACTTCGAGATCAAAGATAATAAATAGGATAGCGACTAAATAAAACCTTACGTCAAACTTATGACGTGCATCTTCAAAAGCATCAAATCCACATTCAAAGGGTAAGGTTTTGTCAAAGTTTTCTTTGCGGGGTGCGGCTAAATAACCAGCAATTTCGAGGAAAGCGCCAAAGCCGAGGCCGATGACGATGAAGACAAGTATGGGTAAGTAGTTTTCTAACATTCTTTATCCCGTTTATTAATAACAGTACTCAATTGCTTAGCACTGAAGTTATTACTCAATCTTTTGCGAGGTATATATCTATAGAGAACTTATTTTCATATCTTTTTAATTGCCACCAATAATATTAGGTTATCACCACCAATGTCACTAACAAATCGTAAAAATATTGATCTAGCCCTCTAAGTTGTTCATAAAAGCAGCAAAACTCATTGATTTAATTCAACTTTACACTCTATTTACTGCTTTAAAATCGCTTCCGAGCAAGTTTGCAGGGAAATAGGATTAAATAGACCTATCAACGGGATTTCAATGCACCGCACAATAAACTATTCCAATTAGCACCTTACGACTAAACACTGACTACTTTTTGGTACCCTTAAAATGAAAAAGGCCGAGAAATCTCGGCCTTTGCATGCGTTGGGTTATAAGAACCCAGTTAAAGTTGATAAGATAGATTCAAGAATATTCGACGTCCACGCCAATCATATTGGCTGTAAAACGCCGAGTCTCCTTGAGTTTGTCCAGAAGTGGCTGAAAAAGTGCCTATTGTGGTTATTTGAGGTGGCCTTTTATCAAACACATTTGCCACACCAAAAACAGCCTGCAATCCTTCAGAAAAGCTATGACTAACCGACAGCGCATGATAGAAGTTATCATCGTCCGAATTGACCACTTTAACCGTTTCACCTCGGTAAAGGATGGTGTCGCCTCCGTCCCGTTCAAAATTAGACATTGACCCCAAATAGTTCACTGTCCAATTATAAGTCCAATCATCAACAATTAACGACGCATTCATAGAAGCTGTAAGCCTTGGGTCGCCAAATTCGCCATTGGTGTCTCGCACAGTATCAGGGAATAGCTCAGTGCTGTCTTCTTCTTGATAGGTGTGTTTAGTCTGAATTCTCAACCGCCCTATATCTAAGTCCGTTTGATAGGTCATAGAAAGGTCATAACCTCTGTTTACCTGAGAAGCTATGTTTAAAAAGCTGTCGTTAATGTTATCAATCTTATCGTCCAACGGATCCCTTTCAAATTGATCACAAAGCGGGTCAGTCGGGAAAAACTCTGAGTCATAACATCGCCCAACAATAGTAGCCGCGCCGAGTTGAGTCACTTGCCCATTGATTTCAAAATCAAAGTAGTCCAATGATATCGCTAAATCAGCAAAATCAGGTGTCCATACTATGCCATAAGTTTCGGATACAGACGTCTCAGCTTCTAATACACCAGCACCACCGCCAGTAATTACTGTCGCAGAAATTGCACCGCCGGCAAAATTATCAGCAAATCCCTCTGCCGCACAGTTATCGGCTTGCCTTTGGGTAATCGCCCCTGAGTCAAGCGCAGTCCCCCAGTTGATACACGGATCGATATTCCTTTGTCCCACCGATGCGGTTTGGTCGGCAAGGTATAACTCAAATAGCGCGGGCGAACGGAATGAGGTTCCCCTAGATGCCCGGATCCTGACCCCATCGACTATATCCCAATTGAGCCCGACCTTAAATGTGGTGTCGTCTCCGAATGAAGATACATCGGTGTAACGGCCCGAAACTTTGAGCTCCATGGCGTGAATTCCAGGAACATCTGACACAATCGGCAGTACCGCCTCACCAAACAACGCTTTGGTGGTGTTCTTACCTTCGGTAATGCCTGCAACTGATTGCAAGTACGCGTTATCAGCTCGAGTAGTTTCACCAGGAACATCTTTTATTTCATCCGTTCGATAATGGAATCCAACGGCTAAATCAACCGGACCATCTGGCATATCAAACGCAGTTCCGGATACGACTCCTTCTATCGCTTGTTGATCGTAAACCGTGTTTCCAGTTTCTTGGCCAAATAAAAAGTCTCTGACTTCGTTAGTGATATTACCGGCTAAGAACTGTGGATCGAGCCAAGGAACATCAATACAATCTACACCGCGAGTTGAAGTTGTTGTTCCGACACATGAGCCACTAGTAAATATTGAGGAGCCGACTGAGTCGCTATAAATTACATCATTGATATAATCGCCATCCGAACGCGAAACCTGTAGGGAAACATCAAAATACCAATCCGAATTACCGATATCACCAGTAATTCCAGTAACAAATCGTGTGTAGTCAACATTGATTTCAGTATCATTAATATCGGTAATCGCTGTTGGGCTCATCCATTGGGCGCCTCGCCAACCAGTGGCTAACGAATTACCTTGACCGATAAAGCCGCCGGCGAAAGGATTGAAGTTTTCATTATATATGTAAGTCCAAAATTGTCGGTATCCATTCACTTTGGTGTTTCTGCGATTAAATAATGCCTCACCATAAAGTGTGAGCTCATCAGTCAGTTCATAATCGCCTTGTGCAAAAACCGTAATTTTTTCAACTTCTGGTATCAGCGAAGTTTCATCTTGAAATGGATGATCGGCATTGGCAATACCATCAGACTCTCTGTCATAATTAACTGGATACCAACCAGGTGGCGTGACTAAATAGTCTGGATTGGATGGATCCACAGCGTACCCAGGAAACCCGAACCCTTCATAATCATACTGAGCTTGGTGCGAAGGTTGTCCTGGAATATTTCCTCCTGGCCCTTGGTAATCATACAGCCAAACATGTCCCCACAATAAATCGTTGCAATGTGGTTTATCGGTACGCGGATCGATTGGATCGACTCGTTCTCCGGTTTGAGGATCAAATATATACCGAGCCGCGCAATCAAAAAATGTTCTATCACCTTTGGCTAGTTCACTTTCAAACGCGTAGTCTGCAGTCACCATAAAGGTTCCTTTATCAAACGTTTTCCCCCAAGTTCCGCTCAATCGATATTGTTCGCCACCACTTTCTTCGGGAAGCGATGTAAAGAAGTCGATGCCAGCGCCATCGTCGCTCTTGGTAATAATATTGACTACTCCGGCAACCGCATCAGAGCCGTATAAACTTGAAGCGCCATCTTTCAGTATTTCGACTCGCTCAATTGCTGATAAGGGAATGACATTTAAATCAAAAGAAGAAACGCCACCTTGAGTTCCTGATGGGCCTGCACGACGGCCGTTAAGAAGTACTAATGTTCTGTTTGCCCCCAAGCCTCTAAGCGACAGAGTATCAGCGCCGGTTCCACCATTTTGCACAAAGGCAGTTGAGGTTGCCGCGGTGACTTGAGGAGAGCCCGATGCCAAAGTTGATTGTCTAAGTAATTCCGCTAAACTATCGATCCCTTGAAGCTTTGCATCCGCAGCAGAAATAATTTCTACTGGTTCAGCATTGTCAATTCCATCGCGACGAATTCTTGAACCGATAATAATGACTTTTCCTTCGTCTTCTTGAGCGGTGTTACTATCATCTTCTGCAGCATTCGCAAATTGACTCGGTAGCATAGTCACACTGGCTGCTGTCATAGCAGTGATACCAAATGCTCGTTTAATTGGTGAATATCGAAACTTAAAGTTTTTCATTAAAACCTCCAAAAATAATTTAATTCAAACTATGTAGCTTCGATTTTCGTTAAGAAAGCCACATCGAATAGTTTACTTTTGAATAAGACCAGAAATGAGTTTGGTGGGCAAACAAGAGAGATTGAAATAATCTTGAATGTTTATTGAAATTCAACTTTGTGTAATTTTTAAGGTGTTTTTGCTTAATTTAAATTATCACTATGTAACTAGAGTGAAATGTTTTAACAATACAAATTGAATTTTTATTGAATAGTGTTTGCTTCTGGTCGATTAAAAATCAGCTTAAAAAATTATAGTGATTGGAGTATTTATCATCAATTTCTATTTTTCAGATAAACAAAAACTAGGCAGAAAAAATTGAAGATGAGCAAAAGATACACTCCTAACAATCCATACTTTCGATATAGAGTTTGATAATTTTCCAGTGCTAAATTGAAGCTCAACGTTTGCTGATTATATCGCTCTAGTTTTGCTTGTACTTTGCCGTGAGCATCAACCACTGCAGTAATCCCATCATTGGTTGAACGAACTAACGGCATTCCTAATTCCAAGGCTCGCATTCTCGCCATTTGCATATGTTGGTAGGGACCTAAGGAATCTCCAAACCAGGCATCATTGCTTACAGTGACAAGAACTTTTGCCTTGGAATTTTCACTATCGGCTTGGTTAGCAAGTCGGTGAACGATCCCCGGATAAGCTATTTCATAACAAATTGCCGGTATCACTTGGTAATCAGCAAACTCAATGGCTTGTTGGTCGGCACTCGCTGGAGTAAAACTAGACATCGGCAAATTCAAAAATTGAATCACGCCACGTAAATAATTGCCTAACGGGACATATTCGCCAAACGGAACCAACACTTGTTTATGATAGGCTTGTTGGTATTTTCCGACAGAAATGAGCGCCGAATAACTTACCTCTGGCTCTGGTTGGTAAGTTGGCAAACCGAGCAATAGATCGGTTTGACTAGCAACGGCTCGCTGATTCAAATCAGCCAGAATATCCCTAACTTGATGCTGGTAGGCAGGGATAGCTCCTTCAGGCCAAACAATTAAATCAGCTCCCCAGTGATTCTCACTTTGCTGATATAACACATCGATTATTTTAGAAAAATATCGTCTATCCCATTTTTGTTCTTGAGGTATATTTGGCTGGACTAACGCGACTTTTAGTTTTTTCTTGTTGGCTTCAATCTTTTCAGGATGATTAAAATAACTGAGCATTGGAAAACTAGTAAAGACCACTAAAATGATTAACCAAGAAGACAGCTTGCTCGAAAGTTCTTTCTGAAAGTTAACCCGCTTAGTCAGCAGCCAATGACGAAAAATAAAAACCAATGTGCAGGTAATTGCCATCAAAAACCAGCTAATACCATATACCCCCAACCAACTAGCTAGCCCTGAAAGCGGACCATCCATCTGTGAGTAGCCAGCTAACAACCACGGAAAACCACTAAAAATAAAAGTTTGAATGAATTCGAAAATGACCCACAAACCAGGCAAAATCATCAACAAGTGATTTGGATTAAAAAAAGTCAGGAGCTTGTTAATTACTCGACCGGCGAAAGCTTTTATCAACGCTAAAGTTAAAACAAGTAAAAAACTTATCGCTACTGCACCAACCACTGGAACATGTCCAAACTCATGGATACTGACATAAACCCAACTTACTCCAACTCCAAACGCACCGATACACCAATAGAATATAATGGCGAAAAAAGAGCTCCTAATGGGGTGGACTTTCAAAACACTATTGGATTTAGCAGCTGTATGACTAGCAATAATTATTCTATCTGTTTCTGCTTTAGCAATAATTTCGTTGACTAGAATACCAATCGATAAAATCGTCGCTGGCCAGATATCAATAGGAGCAAAACCCAATGGATAAAGCGAACCAACTATTATCAATATAATACGTTCAAACCAAACTGAACGTTGTTTGACTAATCTCAGAGTAGATAACATAGATAGGTTTCTAAAGTTGAGGGCTTATTTAGATAACTTAAATACTCGAACCAACTTAATTTTCCGAGTATCGGCATTAATTATTTGAAATTTGAAATCATCAACGATAATCGACTCGTCTTTTGTGGGTACATGTCCAAACGCTTGCATTAAGATTCCACCCACGGTATCAAACTCATCTTCATCAAGCGCTGAACCAAAAAACTCGTTAAACTCATCAACTTCGGTATGTGCCTTTACCACAAATTCATTGGCACCCATTGGCTGAATAGTGTCTTCTTCACCATCAATGTCGAACTCGTCTTCAATATCTCCCACAATCTGCTCAAGCACATCTTCAATCGTCACTAGCCCAGCGACACTACCATATTCATCAACCACAATGGCCATGTGGTTACGATTAGTACGAAACTCTTTTAATAGAGTATCTAAGCGTTTACTTTCGGGAATGATAGCCGCCGGTCTTAAGAAATCTTTGATATCAAATTTTATATTTTCTTGGCTAGCGTTCTTGGCGGTGAAATGAAGTAGATCTTTAGCCAATAAAATCCCTTCAATATCATCTCGGTTATCACCAATAACAGGGAACCGAGAATGTCCTGATTCGACAATGCTGCCCAACATCTGATCAAAATCCATCTCATCATTAACAACAACCATTTGCGGCCTTGCAACCATGATATCTCTAGCATGTAGCTCAGAAATATGCATCACGCCTTCCATCATTGAAAGCAATTCGGGGTTTATTAGGGTATTTTGTTCAGCGCTTTTTAACACTTCAAGAAGTTCTTCACGATCTTGAGGTGCCTCATGAAAGAATTGTATTAACTTTGTGAACCAACTTTTTTTCTCGACATTTCCTTTTTTATTGCCAGTCATCATTGACTGGCTAGTCGAGGGAGGTTTATCGTCGCTCATGGACTATATTATGCTCTATTAACCAAAGACAAGGCTAGTTTAGCAAAAGTCGGAAGTTGTAGGGAAGAATATTGCTAAGATTTAACCTAATTGGCAATAAATTTCACAAAGTTTTCAAGAAACACCCACCTGGCGCCTATAAACAATATAAACGGCACCTTTTAATCGACACAATTCCCTATAGATATTGATGATAATGACGCCAGGCTTCGAGTGAGGAGCGATATAATGGTTTTCTGACCTGAGTATCGCTAAGCGTTTTAACTGAGTTGTTTGCATTAAAGAAATCTAAACAGCTTGATTGCCATTCTACCCCGCATTGTTTGAAAATATCTCGAAGCACGCTTTCGGAATCATTGACTAGCTGTTCATAGCTAAGCTCAACGATTTGGTCACAAAAATAATTTTTCCAAAACATCATCAGCTTGAGGTATATATTTCGATATTCATTAAACTCTTGCAGATCACAAAAATACGGCTCGCTTGCTGAGAAATAATTTCTAAATACAGATAAGGCGACCGCTTGAGGCGTTCGGGTCATATGAATAATAATGGCTTGAGGCATCGCTTTCTTGATTATCCCAATCGACTGAAAATTGGCAGGCAGTTTATTGATAACAAAAGGACTATTAGGGCATTTTTCTTGCAGTCGTTTAAGGTAGTCTTTACCAAGAAGCTGCCATTGCTGATCAGTGATTTGCTCTAAACCACCGGGAAAAGTTTGTTTGGTCAGTGTTTGTATCCCTGACGCTATCACAGACGCGACCGTGTTTGCTTCACCAATGGATGCAAAATCTGTGTGTTGGCTGAGCATTTGCTCTAACAATGTCGAGCCTGAACGCGGTAGCCCAACAATAAAAACAGGTGTGACCGAAAAACAATTATTTTCTTCAAGTAGTTTACTCGATTTATCTTGAATAGATTCAAATGAAACCATTAACTGCTCAAAAAATGGTTTCATTTGTGCAACTCTAAATTGGCAGGTGTTTAACTGAATTTGATTAGCTTTTTTCCAACACTCAAATGCTTCATGGTACAACCCCAGATCATCGTAAGCTTTACCTAAAGCATAATTTAGCTGCATTTGAGGTAGGGTCTGCTGTTGTTTAGCCAGTTTTGCTAAGAGTTGCTCCATCGATTTAACTAAAGGAGTTAACTCATCAAAGGTAATTAAATTGGAAAGCGCTAAATAAGCACCGCAGTGTTCTGGCTCAAGCCGAAGGACTTTGTTTAATAAAGGTATTACTTTGTCCAATTGACCGCTGGTTTGTAAAAACCCCGCATAACTAAACAAACCAGCCGCCCAATCAGGAAAAAGCTGTATTAACCTTTCATAGGTCTGAGACGCTTCGGTATTCAACTCTTGTTCTGCCAGCAATTGCGCCAATTGCAGTAAAACTTCTTTTTGCTCGCCGACAAGAGCGATATGTTGTTTTAGGAAGCTAATCGCCTGTTGCAAGGCACCTCCTTTGATGGCAAGCTGTGAAAGCAAGTAAATGGCTCGAGGATCGCGGGGGTTTGCCTTCAGCGCATTCCGCAACGCAACTTCAGCTTGTTGAAATTGATTCGCGTTGATTAATTGAGCAGCGATTTCTAGGTTACTAATAGTGGGGCCAGTGAGTGCAGTGGTTATAATTTACTTAGTATAAGTCGATATAATTTAAGATGCTAGCAAGCTAAACTTGTCGGCAATTCTCTAGGCTGTTGTCAAAATAGCCTTGCTAAGAAAACGGTGCTAAACCAATTAAGCTTAGCAGCTTGCAGCCTCCCAATAACGCTGTGTGAATATCACTCACCCTCGCCACC
The DNA here is from genome assembly GCA_965230505.1 of Kangiellaceae bacterium. GTDB lineage: Bacteria > Pseudomonadota > Gammaproteobacteria > Enterobacterales > Kangiellaceae. Next base: position 1,173,374 of record OZ246006.1, read on the forward strand.
ACATAAAACTTTGCAAATCCCTGCCTCTAGTAGCGATATATAACCGCTATAAAAGCATGATTTTAATGAATACTGCTACCGACTCTGTATAAACCTACCTTTTGAGCCCTATAAAAATAGTGCTGAGACTTGCTTCTAGCCACCAATCGGCTAATCTTTACTATAGCAAGATGAGTTAATTAACACTGAGAGTAAGCCTTGTCTTAATTTCAAAGGATTCAGGTCGTTTTATTAAAAGAACAGCATTTAAGAAATCTCACTATCACGTGTTCAAAGCGTTGCTGTTGCTTTGCCTGCTAACTCTGCCTCAACAATATGCTCAAGCCACACAAGCTGGTATTGCGAACCAACCGCCTCAGGTCAATACCTCCCCCTCGCCAAGCAGTGACAATGAAACTGCAGATGCAGCGTCCACTGAGGGTAGGCTTTCCAACCAATTAGACGTTCTCGAGTTAACTGAAAGCGAACAACAATGGATCAGAAACAACCCGGTGGTTTATTATAGTGACGATGTGTCTTGGCAGCCGTTTGTCTATCTCAATCACAACCAGCAGCTAGAGGGCATTTCGCCAGAATTTCTATCTCACATAGAAAAACTATCTGGAATTGATTTTAAATTCGTTTACTCAGAAACTTTTAGCGAAGTGATTTCTCGAATAAAAAGCAAAGAGATCTTACTCGCCTTGGCAACCATACAAACACCTGAACGAGGGCCTTTTGCCGACTTTAGTGCCCCCTACTTTAGTTCTAAAATGGCTATCGTTACACGGGATAATTTTTCTTATATTCAGCAAATAGACGAGCTTTATGGTAAAACGGTTGCAGCACCCAAAAATTACTACTCAGTCGACTTCCTTCAATCAAACCATCCTCAAATTAAATTACTCTTAGTTGATGATGTCGATGCCGCTTTTGAAGCGGTTTATCGGGGGGATGCCGACGCATTTTTAGGCACCATGGCTGTTTCAATCTATCGTCTGCAACATTCACAATATAAATCTTTAAAGGTCTCTGGTTCTGTCGATGTTCTATCAGAAGTGAGGTTTATGGTGGCTAAAGGAAATCCAGAGCTCGTATCCATCATCAACAAATCTCTAGCAAAAATTTCCAATAGAGATAAGCAAGCTATCATGAATAATTGGTTTGGGGTTGATATAGAGCGAGGTGTTGATCCTTCAGTTATTTGGCAAATTCTATTAATCGCTGGAATAATTATTGCGCTAGCAATACTTTGGATTAGACAATTAACCAGAGAAATCAATCTGAGAAAGTCCGCCGAAGTTAATTTAATTGTGGCAAGAAAAGAAGCCGATAGAGCGAATGCGGCCAAATCAGAGTTTTTAGCCAATATGAGCCATGAAATAAGAACTCCGATGAATGCTGTATTTGGTTTTTCCGAGCTACTCGCTGACACCAGCTTAGACTCTGAGCAACGCCAATACTTAGAGGCTATTCAAGTTGGAAGCAATGGGCTTTTACACATTATCAATGACGTATTAGAGCTTTCAAAAATAGAATCTGGCAAAGTAACCATCGACTACTCAGCAACGAACTTAGAGAAGCTTACGTCCGATATAGAAAAACTGTTTATCGCTCCAATGCAAGAGAAGCAATTAAACTTTACGGTTTCAATTGATGCAAATTGTCCTAAAAATGTCATGATTGACAAAAATAGGTTAAGGCAGATTTTGATAAATCTGGTTGGCAACGCTCACAAATTTACTAAGGAAGGCTTTGTTAAACTACAGGTACATGCGAAAAAAGAATTACCGAGTAATTGTTTTACCCTGCTATTTGAAGTGAATGATTCTGGCATCGGAGTCGCCCCAGAACAACAAGAAGATATCTTTGATCATTTTGTGCAAAATAACGCTTCTGGTGAAAAGGAAACTGGAGGAACAGGGTTAGGTCTATCGATTAGCAAAAAGCTCGCCGAAAAAATGAATGGTGAGTTAAGCGTTACCAGTCAGTTAGGATTTGGTAGCTGCTTTAGTTTAACTCTCCGAAATGTTCAAATCACGCAAAACCTAGAAATAACCTCTAATGAAAACCAAAAACTCGAATTACCCGCCGCTACCATTTTAATCGTAGATGACATAGAAACTAACCGGCTGATTCTTAGAAAATTCTTAGAGGATTACGACTTTACGATATACCTTGCTGAAGACGGGCATCAGGCAGTTGAATTAGCCCGTGAACACCAACCGGAAATCATTTTAATGGACATTCGCATGCCAAGATTAGACGGCTATCAAGCAGCAACCGAAATTCGTCATCAGGTTAATTGTAAGATTATTGCGGTTACAGCTTCGGCGCTCGAAGATAAAGAGTCAATCAGTAAACGGGACATTTTTGATGGATTTTTGAGAAAACCGATACTGAGAGACAATTTAGTAAAAATGCTCCATTCGGTATTGCATCTCCCAGACTAATTACTGCTACAATAGCCGTTTCAATGATATTTAATTGAGTCGTCACCTTGTCAAATTCATCTGCTAAAAACTCTGACCAAGTGAGTATTTATTCCGCGTCTGAGGAGCTCGCTAATTCCCTAAGCCATTTGCTCGGTGTGATTCTTGGTATTGTTGGCCTAATTTTAATGTTAAAGGTCGCTGATAACGACACCGTAAAATTGGTTAGCGCTATAATTTACGGAAGTAGCATTATCTTACTGTTTATGACATCGACTGTTTATCACAGTGTAAAAAAGCCTTCGACCAGAGCACTCATGAAAACCCTTGATCACTGCGCCATTTACCTTTTGATTGCGGGCACTTATACGCCCTTTATGCTAATCAGTTTAAGTGAAAGCGGTGGTCTATTTTATTTGTTCGCCATTTGGGCAATCGCACTATTCGGCATTTTATTTAAGCTGTTTTTAGGTCATCAATACCCGAAAATCAGCCTCGCTTCATATCTCTTTATGGGCTGGTTTGTAGTATTCGCGGGGAATGAAATGCTTGACAATGTATCCGAACAAGGAATTTATTTACTAGCAGCTGGAGGAATAAGCTATACCGTGGGTGCAGGCTTTTATGCTTGGGAAAAATTATTTTTCAATCACGCCATTTGGCACTTATTTGTGTTGGCCGGCGCCGTTTTTCACTTTCTGTCCATATACTGGTATGTACTTCCGAATGTGCCCCTTACGTAATTTTAGCAATACTGATTGAGATCAATAAAGGCTGTATCAATTTCAAGTATTCTGACAACATCGATGATGTAATTGCTATAAATTGCTTCATCAGGATATCCCTATCATATTTTGATTAGGAGAATAAGATGTCAGCAATTCAGTGGAAAAAAGAGTTTAGTGTTGGTATTCCAAGTATCGATGAACAGCACAAAATACTTATCAACTATATCAACAACTTAAATACAGCAATGGCTGCCGGTGAGGCTAATTTAATCATTAGTGATATTCTGGTCGGTTTAGCTGACTACACTAAAACCCATTTCAAGTATGAAGAATCACTTTTCGACGAACATGGTTATCCCCTTTCAGAATCGCATATTAAACAACATCAATCTCTACTGGAACAAGTCAGTAACCTAAGAATTCGATACGAGTCAGACATTTCTGGCTCATTAGGATTAGAAATTATGCAATTTCTCAAGAGTTGGCTGATTAATCATATTCAAAAATCAGACAAAGACTATTCTAAATTTCTCATCGAAAAAGGAGTTAGATGAATAATATAAATAGGCCGATGAAATAAAACTTTCACTCAATAAGCCCTTTAGAGCAATTCCAATATTTCATTGACCGAATGAACCACCTGTTTAATGTACCCTCCCTCAAACAGATTGGCATGATTTAGAAGATGGTAAAGGTTATATATTTTCTTTCGTTTATCAGTGTCGATCAGGCGAGGAAAAATCTGCTCGTACGCACTATAGAACTCCTTGCAGGGTGAGCCAAACATCTCAAGCATTGCAATATCCACTTCTCTATCGGCAAAGTAACAGGCAGGATCATATAGCACGGGATTTCCATGTTTATCAAAGGCATAATTTCCCTGCCATAAATCGCCATGCACTAAGCTAGCACTCGGTGTATGTTGTTCTAAAAAACAACGGACACTCCCCAACAACTTTTTCGAGACTTGTTTTAATTGATTTAATATTGAGGGGTTGATGTGTTTTTGCAAAAGCCAGTCAACTTGAGGCCGTAAACGGTAGTCAACGAAATACTCAGACCAATTAGATGACCATGCATTTATTTGAGGGCTAGCCCCGATAAAATTATTGGCTTCAAAACCAAACGATTTATTGGTTATTTGGTGTAAAGCTGCCAAGCTTTCAGCAAATCGACGCTCGTTTCCCAACCGGCTTAACTGCAAATATTCTAAAACCAAAAAACATTGCTGTTGGTAACTACCAATTGATATAACTTTGGGAATAACAAACTGGTGACAATGAGCTAGATACTTTAAGCCTGTCACTTCTTGTTGAAAGTTATTAAGAAAAGCATGAGAATTTATTTTAACAAAATAGGTTTGATAACCATTACCAATTGCAAATGCTTGGCTTATGTCACCACCTGTAACCACTTTTTTATCAGCGAGAGAAAAATCAGTATGACCTGCAACTTGAATGGATTTCTCTATCGCGGTCCAGATTGACATTCTGTTAAATAGTTATCCTTTAAGTGTTGTTAATTTGGTACGGGTCCGAAATACCGAGCTCTGTTAATATCAAGACTTCCAAGCCTTCCATCACTTCCGCTTCATTGTCTTCAATATGATCGAATCCCAGTAAGTGTAAAACACCGTGAATAATCAAATGGGTATAGTGGTCTTGGTAGGATTTATTTTGTTCTTCAGCTTCTTTAATAAGTACGCTTTCGCAAACCACTAAATCACCTAAATAATTCGGTACTTCTTCTGCAGGAATCATTTCAGGAACTTCAAATGGAAAAGATAACACATTCGTTGGTTTGTCTTTTTCACGGTAGTCTCTATTCAACTGCTGGCTTTCTGTTTCATCCACTAGCCGAATGGTAATCTCCGGATCTCTTACATCAATATCTGGATACTTTTGCTTAGCCGCCTTTAAAGTCGCTTCTATCCAACTTTGATGTAAGTTCTCATCAGGTACTCGACTTGAGTTGATGGTGTTTTGTAATTCTATGTGAATAGTCATAACAAGCGAGCTTAAGCTACTCAGCTTTGATTAAGATCATTGGCATCGTAAGCTTCTACAATTCTTTGCACAACAGGATGTCTAACCACATCGGTGGAATGAAAGAAACTAAAACTGATTCCGTCAACATTATCAAGAATTTCGATAGCCTGCTTAAGTCCAGACATTTTACCATTCGGCAAATCAATTTGAGTAATATCACCAGTCACTACTGCTTTCGAATTAAAACCAATTCGAGTTAAGAACATTTTCATTTGTTCTTTGGTAGTATTTTGACTTTCGTCCACAATAATGAAAGATTCATTTAGGGTTCGGCCTCTCATATAAGCCAAAGGCGCGACTTCAATCACATTACTTTCAACTAATTTAGCGACTCGCTCAAACCCTAGCATTTCATACAAAGCATCATACAATGGGCGCAAATAGGGATCGACTTTTTGATTGAGATCTCCAGGTAAAAAACCTAACTTCTCTCCAGCTTCAACCGCTGGACGAGTCAAAATAATCCTTCTAACTTCTTGTCTATCAAGAGCATCAACCGCCGCAGCTACGGCTAAATAGGTTTTACCGGTACCGGCAGGGCCTACGCCAAAGGTAATATCATTGGTTAGAATATTTTCTACATATTTTTGCTGGTTTAGCCCGCGTGGTCTAATTTGACCGCGCTTAGTATTAATGACTAAATGCTTGGTTTTACGTTTATGGCTAGCATCAGCCAGTGCTTGGCTACCAGCTTGTATTATGACATTAAGAGTTTCAGCTGATAGTGGGTTTTGGTGGTCAATTTCGTCATACAATTCAACCAACATTTCTTCAACAATTTCTATCGCCTCTTGCTCACCAATGACTTTAAATACATTTGCGCGATTGGAAATTTCGACTCCCATCCTTCGCTCTATCAGGCGAAAGTTTTCGTCGATATGCCCGGATAAATTGGCTAACTTTTGATTGTCGAAAGGATCGAGAACAAACTCTAAACTATTTGCGGGCACTTAGTGAATTCCCTCGACAAGTTCGCTTTCCACAACGTCGCCGCGCATGGAATTCGGTAATGCCTCTGTAATTTTAACTTTGACAAATTGACCGATCATTTCTCGCTGTCCATCAAAGTTAACTACGCGATTATTTTCGGTACGACCGGCAAGTTGCATAGGGTCTTTTTTTGATGGGCCCTCGACCAATACGCTCTGCACTGTACCAAGCATCCTTCTAGCATGAGCATGAGATTGTTGATTTAAGCGCTGTTGTAATAATGACAACCGCTGTTTTTTGACTTCCATTGGTGTTTCGTCAGCGATATCGGAGGCTGGCGTCCCTGGGCGAGCACTGTAAATGAAACTAAAACTCATATCGTAATCAACGTCGGCTATCAGCTTCATGGTATCTTCGAAGTCTTTGTCGGTTTCTCCAGGGAAACCTACAATAAAGTCGGATGACATGCTGAGATCGGGTCGTATCTTTTTTAATTTTCTAATTTTAGATTTATACTCTAAAACCATATGGCCGCGTTTCATAGCCGCCAAAATTCGATCGGATCCACTTTGAACCGGTAAATGAAGATGGCTAACAAGCTCAGGAACCTTACCATAAACTTCAATTAATCGTTCTGAAAACTCGACCGGATGCGAAGTGGTGAAACGAATCCTATCAATTCCATCAATTGCGGCAACTAGTTCAATTAGATCGGCTAAATCAGCTTCCCCTCCATCGTGGGTCTTGCCCCTGTATGCATTGACATTTTGCCCGAGCAAATTAACTTCTCTCACTCCTTTCTCGGCCACTGCAACCACTTCTGCGATTACATCATCAAATGGTCGGCTAACTTCCTCACCTCGAGTATAAGGCACCACGCAAAAAGTACAGTACTTGCTGCAACCTTCCATTATGGAAACAAACGCGCTAACTCCCTCGACCTGCTGAGCAGGCAAATTATCAAATTTTTCTATTTCAGGGAATGAAGTATCGATCACAGGTTGACTGTCTTTTTTTACCTCATTGATCATATTGGGTAATCGATGTAGCGTTTGCGGCCCAAACACCATATCAACGTAGGGCGCTCGAGAGCGAATCGCCTTGCCTTCTTGGCTGGCCACACAACCACCAACGGCGATCATCAAATCTGGTTTGTCATTTTTGAATTTTTTCCACTCGCCTAATTTAGAAAAAACCTTCTCTTGAGCTTTTTCTCTTATAGAACAGGTGTTTAGCACCAACAAATCAGCTGATTTTGGATCATCAGTCATCTCATAATCATGAGTTTGATTAAGTAGGTCAGCCATACGAGACGAATCATAATCGTTCATCTGACAGCCCCAGGTTTTAATAAATAGCTTTTTGTTCATAAAATGCCGACAAAAGGTTTACATGAAAATTCTAAATTGGGCGCGGATTATAGCATCGCCTAAGCGCAAAGTGCTATGTTTCTAGGTATTTTGACTGGTTTGTTAGTGTTGGGATTTTAACAAGGAAGGCTTAAATTGTCGGAAGAAGAGTCGATTAAGCTGAAGAAATAGACTAAGTCGCCTAAAAATAACCTAGATAGGCTATCTAATTGGGCGTAACCTGGTAAGTTCTTCGTTGGTAGGGTCATCACTAGAACCCGCCTCATCTAAGCTCCATCCGCGAAACTCTTTACGGGTTTTAGTCGCTGCGCGATCCATCACCTTGTTGTTTAACTGGGCAAAGCCATTCATCAAGATAGTGAGTTGTTGATGTTCTCGATTGTCTGTAAACGGAACTTCGTTGATTTGGTGGAGTAAACTCTCAAGTTCTTCTGTAACCCATCTAGCCATAGTTCTAAACCTACTATTCGTCTTAACCTAACGGTTTGTCTAAATCTTACTGTTTGATTAGAGTTCGCTCTAATAGGTTAAGTTTAGTTGAGTTTTCGAGCTTTTTCCTAAATTCCCAGCATTTAGTGCCATATCACTCCCGCACTAAGGGGGTAAGTACTCTGTTTAGAGCCTCATTTAACAGTAAGTCTTGTCTGGCAGCTATTTGCTCTGCATTGCGCTGTATTTCAATTTGAGGTTTGACCAAATGGCGTGACACCCCAATTGCCAGTTGTCGACTAGTTTGCGTTTGGCTGTGAAAAACTTTGACAGTTGGCAAAGTGAGGGTTAATTGGCTATTTTGCAATGGGATCGAAATAGGGTAAACATACTGCACTCGAGCGACACTTCCCGCGGTCTCTCCAATTGTCTCTGCAAGTTGATGGGTATTCACCGAGGCAATGAAAGCAGCACAAGCTGAAAAACAAAAACCGTTACTCAGCACTTTCACTTTACCTTTAAAGTTTAAATCTGACGGCTCAATCGGATCAAAATCGACCTTTACCACTTCGCCAGCACTGCTCCATGAAATCTCGTATTGTAGCCAGTCCGTCCACTCTAGCGGCAGCCATTGCAGCCCCCAGCTGAATTTGTTTTTCCTTCTTTTTTCAGTCGTGGCAATGTGTAATTTTTGTAGCGGTTCGCTTATTTTAATTTCTGCACTGTAACTCCAATGGATTGGATGCTCGGTGAGGTAACTTAATAATTTTTTGATATTTTGCGATCGACCTCCGTCATTGTACCGAAGATCGACAATCAGATTTTTCACCCCTTCCGCTGAATACCGGCTAAATTGCTCATGTAAAAACCTTTCGAACTTGGCTGGTTTTTCGTAAAAATCATTAAACCAAAGTAAAACGGTATCCTCATTAATTTGGCTAACCCCATAAAAGGTATTCTTAGCTGGTTGTAAAATAAAATCGACAGATTCAGGAGTTTCAGCCTGTTCACTCAAAGACTGCTGCAGCGATGAGTTATCCGCCTCGGAAGCTAGCAAAGTCTGATTATTGATGACTGGTGCTATGGCTGGAACCACCTTACTAATCGTTTGTAGTTTCCAAGAATATTTAATTTCATATGATTTTCCAGCGTAACCTAAACTTGCCATCAGCCATGGAAAATCAATTTGAATTTTACGCCTTAATCCGGTTTCGGTTTCCCAAGAAACCAGTCTTGCCATTTTATTTAGAATAAACTTGATGGGGATATTATTCACTGCCAGCACTCTGGAGCCAGCTGGAATCGTTGGAGTGTAAGATAAATCGGCGGCCACATATAAGCCATCTGGTTCATAGAGTACAGCTAATGGAAACAACATTTTGTTGCTTGAATTCTTGCTTAAGTTAGCTCGCCTTAGCTCTTCCTTTGGGATACTGATGTGACTATGAATATCTCTTAAATGAGTTAGCAGGGGAGCAATTCTTAAATAGAACTCATTTCTAGTCATGGGATAATAGATTGACTGTTTTACTCGCTCAGCGGCTTGCATAAACTGTTTTTTGGGAAAAACTGAAAAGGCTTCAGGGTGAATGCTTTGCACACTGTGGATCAGTTGCTCAACATCCTGTTTTAGTAATTCAGCCGCTATTACTTGGTTAGTGAGGGCATTAGTCTTGGAGTTGGGGTTAAGTTGAGCCTTTTCGCGGGGCGGATTGGACACACAAGCACTCATGAATACCATCAGTAACAAGAGTGTCAGTAATCGCAATTTCAACTGAAAGCACTGTTTAATCAACTGTTTGTTTACCTTCTATACACCAATCCCTGATTGTAACTTGCTAATTTATTTTTACAAAGGCTAGTACCGTTAAAATCTCAATTACCCTTTCCACGTCATTAAGTGTAAAATACCGCTTCGTTCGCTCTATCGGCCTACATCTCTCGTAAATTGTGGACCGCCGTAATGAAAAAGCCTTCAATTGCTGGAAACAAATTAACTGCTATATGAGCTCTAATACACCTAAATCAGCACAAACTCTAAAAGCCGCACTTCCCACCAAATGGGGCGAGTTTACACTATATGCATTAGAACCAACCTCCGACCATAAAGAACACGTCGGACTAGGAATGGGAGACTTTTCAACGGCGGAGCCGTTACTTGTCAGAGTGCATTCTGAGTGTCTCACCGGAGACGCATTTGCCAGTCTTCGTTGTGATTGTGGCCCGCAACTCGATGCCGCACTCAAAAAAATAGCCGACCATGGGCGAGGGTTGGTTATTTACCTCAGACAGGAAGGTCGTGGAATCGGGCTATTCAACAAAATCAAAGCCTATGCGCTTCAAGATCAAGGGCAAGATACGGTAGAAGCCAACATCAATCTCGGATTTGATGCTGACTTAAGAACATTTGAAGCTGCCGCAGAATTACTATCGGCTTTAGGTATCGACAAGATTAAGCTAATGACCAACAACCCCAAGAAAGTCGACGCGTTAAAAGAAGCCAATATCGATGTGGTTGAAAGGGTCCCACTCAAGTATGGAAAAAACCCACATAATGAACACTATTTGTCGACTAAAACTGGCAAAATGGGTCACTTATTATAATATTCACCAAATAACTTAGGTTATGAACAAGGACATTTTTTATGAGTCAAACATTTGAAGTTGAACTTTCATACAAGTCGAGCGCGAAATTATGGGGAGCTGATAGCTTAATCAGCTATCAGCAAACTGGTGCTAGTATTCACTTATCAAGTCAAGCAGATAGTTTGAACGAACGCCATAAAATTCAAAAAGCAGCAAGAAAGCTGGCTCAATCAGGGATCCCAAACTTTAAGTTAGTCGGCAACTGGGATTTAGAGTCTCAGTGGCACTTTTGGCAAGGTATATACTCCCCATTAAAAATGCCTTCGATCGAGTTTGCCGAATTACCGGACAAAGAGCTCAATGAACTGAATAACCGCGTTCTCGCGATAGGCTGGACTCGCAAGTTAATTAATGACACGCCTGAAGATCTTTCACCGGTTCACCTAGCCACTCAAGCTGGAGAGTTTTTAACCCAACTTTCACCCGATCAGGTCAGCTATAACATTATCAGCGGAGAAGCACTTAAAGAGGCTGGGCTTGTCGGAATTTTTAACGTCGGTCGCGGTAGTGACCGAGAACCTGCGTTACTGGAACTAGATTACTGCCCAGCAGGATGTGACAAAGAAGCCCCAGCGGCAGCGCTAGTGGGTAAAGGTATCACTTTTGACAGCGGCGGCTACAGCCTTAAGTCTTCCGTTGGAATGTTACATATGAAAAGTGATATGGGAGGAGCCGCTACCGTTGCCGGAGCTTTGGGACTAGCAATAGCAAACGGTTTAAATAAACGCGTGAAACTCTATCTTTGCTGTGCCGAGAATCTGGTGAGCGGCCATGCCTATAAATTAGCTGATGTCCTTAAATACAAAAACGGGGTCACTGTAGAAGTTGTCAATACCGATGCCGAAGGCCGTTTAGTCTTGGCTGATGGCTTAATTTTGGCAGATGAAAGTAATGCGCCAGTCATAATCGATGCAGCCACGCTAACCGGTGCTGCTTGTGTCGCAGTTGGTGACCACTACAACGCAATGTTTAGTATGGACGATCATTTAGTCAATACTTTTGAAGATATCGCCAAGCAAGAACACGACCCGCTTTGGCGATTACCGCTAGAACCTTTCCATCAAGATAATTGTCCTTCGGATTATGCAACGACCGCTAATAGCAAACCGATCCCAGGAGGAGGTGTTGGTGGTGCTAGTAACGCTGCTGGCTTTTTATCTCGTTTTGTAAATTATCAAGAGAAACAATGGATTCACTTTGATTTGGCGGCATGTTACCGAGACTCTGGTAACAACTATTTTTCCGCAGGCGCAACCGGTCGCGGTGTTAGGAACATTGCACGCTATTTGTGCAACCTATAACGATTAGTTTTGAGTAGCCCTAATTAATGACTGGAATTATTAAACGTTTATTTGCTAAAAAAAGTAAGCGTGACAAGCCGGCTTCGGAAAAGCACTCGACTGCAATGGTAGAGAATGCGAAAGCGATTGTTTTAAAGCGAAATGATCACACGGTAAGCCGACAAAAAATAAGTAAGAATGCGCTAAAAGTACTCTACAAATTGAACGAAGCCGGTTATCAAGCTTACTTGGTAGGCGGAGGCGTCAGGGACATTTTACTAGGGCTACAACCTAAGGATTTTGATGTTGCAACCGATGCGACACCGGAACAAATTAAAGCCGTTTTTAGAAACTGTCGCTTAATCGGTCGACGCTTTCGCTTAGCGCATATTTTGTTTGGTCGTGAAGTCATTGAAGTGGCCACTTTTAGAGCGGGTCACGACAGTCAAAATAATCCAGACAAAAAGCAAAAGACCAAGCCAAAAAATGAACGCTCGCGAACCAGTGATCAAGGTATGTTGGTTAGAGATAACGTTTACGGCTCGATTGTTGAAGATGCATTTAGGCGGGACTTTACAGTCAATGCGCTTTATTACACGGTTAACGACTTTTCAGTACTCGACTACACAGGTGGATTACAGGATCTAGCTGAAAGAAACATTCGTCTCATTGGTGACCCAGAAGAACGGTATAGAGAAGACCCAGTGCGGATACTGCGAGCGATTCGATTATCTTGTAAGCTCAATTTAAACATAGAACCTGCGACGGCAAGACCTATCAAGAAACTATCCGAACTACTCACCCATGTTTCGTCTGCCAGATTGTGGGACGAGTGCAATAAAATGTTGCTTGCAGGTCATGCGGAAAGCACTTGGCATCAATTATTTCAGCAAGGCGTTTCTGATTATTTATTTCCACAAACCGTTCATGCACTGTCGCTGAATGACCCATCTGCGCAAGAGTTTCAAAATTTCATCGATGCTGCATTAAAAAATACTGACAAGCGAATTGCTAATCAACAGCCTGTTACGCCAGCTTTTTTGTTTGCTGTCATTTTATGGAAGCCTGTACAAGACCTTACCGAGAAACTGATTAGCAAAGGCAAACCGCCATTTGAAGCAAGTCAAAAAGCAGCCTCTCAAGTGATGGAAAAACAACGCCTTATCACAGCCATTCCAAAACGATTTTCACTGGTCGCCAAAGAAATTTGGGGCCTGCAACATCGGTTGACCAATCGAAGAAAGAAAAGTGTTGTTAGTCTGATTGCCAATCCTCGTTTTAGAGCTGCTTATGATTTCCTTTATCTTCGAGCTGGAGAAGATCCGGTACTGGCTGAGCTGGCAAAATGGTGGACAGATTATCAGGATGCCACTCCCGAAGTTCGCCAAAAGATGATCAACAGTGTTGATTTTAAACCTCGAAAAAAAAGAAAGCGAAAACCAACTACCAAAAAACGAGTGACGGCTAACAAACGAGGTCACAATGCCAGCCCATCAAACTCATAGCGTTTCGAGTTAACAAAAATGACTACTCACGCATATATTGGTTTAGGTGCCAATCTGAATGCCCCAGAACAACAAATTCAAACGGCGTTCAAAGCATTAGCTGACCTTCCGCATAGTCGATTATTATTAAAATCATCACTTTATCGAAGCCAGCCCATGGGGCCAAAAAACCAAGATGATTATATTAACGCAGTGGCAAAAATAGCAACTAAGCTTGAGCCTCTAGGTTTATTAGATCATCTTCAATCAGTTGAGCAAGCTCAAGGGCGTGTTAGAAATTCAGAGCGATGGGGACCTCGAACATTAGACCTCGATTTGTTATTATTTGGTGATCAAACAATCCAAAGTGAGCGTTTAACCGTGCCACACTACGGACTAAAGCAGCGCGCTTTTGTGCTCATACCTTTACTAGAGATTGCACCAGAGTTGAAACTGCCAGATAGCACGCCGATTAAATTAATTGTCGAAGAATTAACTGAACAAGGAATCACTAGATTGTGAGCGACAAAAACGACCTTCCACAACCCAATGATGCAACTAAACCTTGCAATAAAACGTTTATTGCCATCGAAGGCCCTATTGGTGTTGGAAAAACAACTTTAGCCAAAAAGCTGGCTCACTCTTTCAACGCTGAACTGCTGTTAGAAGGCGCTGCGGAAAATCCTTTTTTAGAAAAGTTCTATCAAGATCCCAAGTCAGGTGCTTTGCCCGCGCAGCTTTATTTTTTGTTTCAACGAACACGGCAACTTCAAGAGCTACGACAAGGCGATATGTTTGCTCCTAATCACGTGGCTGATTTTTTAATGGATAAAGATCGGTTGTTTGCTCGAGTCACACTGGATAGCGATGAGCTAAACCTGTATGAACAAGTTTATGATAATCTGACCATTGATGCGCCTGTTCCTGATCTTGTAATCTATCTTCAAGCACCGTCAGATGTGTTGTTAAAAAGAATAAGAAAACGCGGTATATCAATGGAAAATACCATTAATGAAGACTATCTAAACCAATTGTCTAGTGCGTATACCGATTTTTTTCATTATTATAATGCGTCGCCGCTTTTAATCGTTAATGCCTCAGGCATTGATTTGGTCAACAACCAACAAGACTACCAGCAGCTATTGGAGCGTATAGAAACTACGAGCAGTGGAAGACATTACTTTAATCCTACTATGGTAAAATAGCTTATGAAAAAACAGACTCTTCACAGCATTCAACGGTTAAAAGCCGCCAAAGAACCGATCGCGGTTCTCACTGCTTACGATGCAAGTTTTGCCAAGTTAGTGTCTGAAGCAGGAGTCGAAATTATTTTGGTGGGCGACTCATTAGGTATGGTGATGCAGGGCCACAGTTCCACCGTCCCAGTCAGTATGAAAGAGATGCAATATCATACTCGCTGCGTGGCCAATGCTGGCCTATCGTCTTTAGTCGTGGCTGATTTTCCTTATATGAGCTATGCAACTGAGCAGCAATCGCTGAAAAATGCCGCCAAACTTATGCAAGCGGGCGCGAATATGGTCAAGTTAGAGGGCGGTGAATGGTTATGTCCAACAATATCTTTATTGACTGACCGTGGTATCCCAGTTTGTGCTCATCTAGGACTAACCCCTCAATCAGTTGATGCTCTGGGTGGATTTAAAATTCAAGGTCGAGACGAAGAAGATGCGCAACAAATTTTACGTGACGCACTGGCAGTTGAAAAAGCCGGTGCTAAGTTACTAGTATTGGAATGCGTTCCTAGCGCACTCGCCGATAAAATTACTCGTCAATTACAAATTCCAACCATTGGTATTGGGGCCGGAAATAAAACCGATGGACAAGTGTTAGTACTGCAAGATATGCTTGGTATGAATCAGGACTTTAAACCTAAATTCGTAAAAAACTTTTTCGATGGGACTGGGGCCAATTCAATTCAACAGGCAATTCAAAATTATGTTGAAGCGGTTAAAGATAGAAGTTTTCCTACAAAAGAACATAGTTTTGAATAGCCGGGACTTCTGGAATCCCTTTAAAGAGAAATCGGTTAGATGAAAATATTTGATAGTCCTTATGAAATTCAATCTGAACTTACCGCACTAAAAAGAGCAGGCAAGAAAATTGGACTTATTCCAACCATGGGAAACCTGCATCGAGGACACCTCTCGCTTTTTCAACTTGCTCAAAAAAACTGTGACATCTTGGTTGGAAGCATTTTCGTCAATCCGATGCAGTTTGGAGCCAATGAAGATCTTGATAAATATCCGAGAACGCTCGAACAAGATATTAATAAACTAACCGAAATCGGTGTCGACTATTTATTCACTCCAAGTAACCAAACTATCTACCCTATCGGGACAAAAGTTAATACTAGTGTTGAGGTAAATCGCCTAACAAAACGTTTATGTGGCGAAAGCCGTCCCGAACATTTTAGAGGGGTTGCAACAGTCGTTACTATTCTCTTCAATATTCTACAACCTGACTTAGTTATTTTTGGTAAAAAAGATTATCAGCAGTATCTCATCTTAAGTGCCATGGTTAAGGACTTATTTTTACCGATTGAGATTATTGGTGGAGAAATTGTACGTGAAGATAACGGTCTAGCCATGAGTTCTCGAAATAAATTTCTCTCCGAGCAACAAAAACAACAAGCGAGCTTTTTGCAGAAAGTGCTACTTGCAACAGCGGAAGAAATCAAGTCCGGAAAAAGAGATTATCAAAGGCTTAAACAGCATGCTATTAATCAGTTAGAACAAAATGAATTCAAAGTCGACTATTTAGAAATTTGTAATAAAGTGACTCTAGAAAATGCCCAAGCAGAAGATAAAGAACTGCTAATTGCGGCAGCCGCTTGGATGGGACAACCAAGACTACTGGACAATATAGAAATATCTATCTAACGACCCAAGGAATTTATTATCATTTTAAGCAAGCCAAATAAGGCTAAAGTTCACGATACTCAACAGCCACTACGGCTTCAATCCATGTTCTACACCCAGTCGGGAGTTCTTAACTATGTTTGATAGATTATTTCTCTTTAAGACAATCGTTGTTTTAACTTTATTGCCTTCAATAACGAGCTGTTATTTCCTAAAATCGACGAGTGCACCTATTCCATTCCAATCATTTATTAACGATCAAAAACAAAACGATCACCTAATCATTTTTTTGCCAGGACTCGGCGATGAGCCAAGCGCTTTTTCAAATGCAGGCTTCTTTGATTCTGATACCTTTGACCAAAAGCCATATGACTACTTACTCGTTGATTCACACCTAGGCTACTACACGAGTCGACAACTCTCTACACGGATTAAAAATGATATTTTGGATCTCAAGTCTACTCGTTATAAAAAAGTGACATTAGTCGGCACTTCACTCGGTGGGTTAGGGGCTATTCTACTAGCCGACGAACACTCGGAAGTCGTTCAACAGGTCGTGCTTATTGCGCCTTATATGGGTAACCAAAAAGCAATTCAATATATTCAAGAAGCCGGCGGGTTAGTTGAGTGGTATCAACAAGGGGCCAACCTACCAGAGGATCTCGAGGATCGTGAACAATCACTCATCGCATGGGAAGGCAGTTATAGGTTAATTTATCAACATAAGACTAAGGTTATTTTAAGCTATGGGGAACAGGATGGTTTTGCAGTCGCTGGAATAGAGCTTGCTAAAAATTTACCCAAACAAAGGGTATTTACTCAGCAAGGTGGCCATAAATGGAAAATTTGGAAAAAACTTTGGAAACAAGTTATTCAATCTAACCAGCTCACTCCATCGGCTAGTAACTGAGAGCTCGATCTTTGAATTAACTAAAGCTCAAAGATGTTTGATTGCAACTAATTTGATTGAGTGGTAATTTTTTTGAAACAGGTACTTCGAGGCTCGCAAACTACAGGTTTTGATTTTTAGCGATAACGCAAGAGCTTACCTTTTAGGCCAACTTGGGCTGCCGAATAAGTTTTCACGCAGCCCCAAAATTGTTACAGCTTTACAAAATTACCTTTCAACGCAACTCCAGCAACCCAAGACCCCGCACCACATTGAAATTGGCTATCATCTTTTACCGGAGTATTTTTATAGTTGCTGTGAATATTCACCACGGCATTGGCACCGAGCTTTTTCGCTTTTTGGTGAAATGCTTTAATGGCCGATAAGAAGGCCCATTGACAGGCTTCAAGATCTGACTTGTTAAACGCATTGGTTTTTTTATTGGTCTTAATTTCTCCAAATTCAGATTTCACCGCTGGATACTTAGTGTCACCAAAATAGTACTTAACACTATCATCTATAATCCCTTCAGAAATACCGCGTTCAATCGCAGCCTTTACAGGAAACATCAATCGATCGTCACGAGCATTGGCATTAAACGCTAAAAATAACATCAAGATTGCTAAACTAGATTTGAAAACCATTCTTTCATCCCTCTTAAATTAAGTTAACTTTTTAAAGATAAGTGATGTATTAATTCCACCAAAGGCAAAATTATTACTCATTACATAATTACAATCGATTTCGCGATCTAGTTCTGTGATGTAGTCCAGTTCTCCACAATCTGAGTCTATATCATCTAGATTAACCGTCGGTGCAAACCAGCCGGAGTTCATCATCTCTATCGCCAACCATGCTTCGATGGCACCGCAAGCGCCAAGCGTATGCCCGTAATAACTTTTTAACGAACTAATGGGTACCTTTCGCTTAAAGATACTTTGAGTAGCTTGTGTTTCCGCTACATCTCCTCTATCGGTCGCTGTACCATGGGCATTGACGTATCCAATTTGGCTAGGATCTAAATTGGCATCCTTTAGCGAAAGCCCCATTGCTACAGCCATGGTATCTTTTTTAGGTTGAGTTACATGCGCCCCATCAGAGTTAGAACCAAATCCAACCACTTCCGCTAGAATGTTTGCACCTCTTTTTTTGGCAAACTCATACTCTTCAAGAATCAATGTACCCGCCCCTTCTCCAATAACTAATCCATCACGTCCTTTATCAAATGGGCGAGGCGTTAGCTCTGGTTGGGTGTTGCGAGTTGAAGTCGCGAACAAAGTATCAAAGACAGCTGCCTGAGTAATACTTATTTCTTCTGCACCACCCGCTATCATAATATCTTGCTGGCCATATTTAATCGCCTCATAGGCGTAACCAATTCCTTGGCTTCCTGAAGTACAGGCACTACTTGTGGTTATGACTCTGCCTTTACAGCCAAAAAACACCCCCATATTGACTGGCGCGGTATGCCCCATCATTTTGATGTATGAGGACGAGTTAAACCCTTTCATCGAACCGGTTTGTAATAGTCGGCTAAAATCATTGATCGGTAAAATGCTACCGGAGGATGAGCCGTAAGCAATCCCAGTTGTACCATCAGTAATATATTCGCTATCGCTCAGCCCTGCTTTTTCGAGGGCTTGCTGGGTTGCGCAGGTAGATAATAGCGACACGCGCCCCATACTTCGAGTTTGTTTTCTTGAAAATTTTGGAAACTCATAATTATCAATTGGTGCACCTAAGCGAGTACGAAGATCATCACTATATTCCCACTCAGCCATGTAGCGGACGGCATTCTTCCCGCTCAACAACGCTGATTGAATGGAAGCCCAGTCATTTCCTAGGGCGGTTACACCGCTCATACCTGTTACAACGACACGCCGCATCTACGCCATACCTCCGTTAACAGAAATCACTTGTCGAGTGAGATAACCTGCCGTATCAGAGAATAAGTAATTAACTAGACTCGAAATTTCTTCAACTTTACCCATTCTTTTTGCTGGGATGATTTTCATTGCTTCGTTCGCTAGTTCATCGTCAACCATATCAGTATCAATCAGTCCGGGAGCGACACAGTTAACAGTAATCTTACGCTTAGCAAGCTCCACCGCTAAGGCTTTTGCTGCACCGATTAACCCGGCTTTAGAAGCGCTGTAATTAACTTGACCTCGATTGCCAACCACTCCAGAAACGGACGACATAGCCACAATTCGCCCGCCTTTTTTAGCCCTTATCATTGGCATAATTAACGGATGAACCACGTTGTAAAAACCATCAAGGTTTGTATGAATGACATCATCCCAGTCTTCTGCAGTAATAGAAGGAAAAGCATTATCTCTGGTGATTCCAGCATTGCAAACAACACCATAAAACGCGCCATTCGCTTGTATATCTGCTTCAATAGCTTGTTTTGATTGTTCACGATTAGCAATATCAAACTGCAACAAACTCGCTGTACCACCATTGTTCACTATGCTATCAATGACTTGATTGGCTGAGTCGACACCGCTTCGACAATGCACGACCACGTCAAAGTTTGCACTAGCTAATTCTAATGCTATTTGCTTTCCGATCCCTCGGCTTGATCCTGTCACAAGGACTCGTCTACTCATAGTTATTTCTCTATTATGTCTTGTAAGTTATTAGTTTCAAACACATTAAGCTTTGCACGTACACACTCTGTTTTCAATTCTTCTGTCTGACTTTTAGGCGATTGCTCCTGCTCTTCTATTCGACAATCAAAACTAGCTAACCCAGAGTCATCTTTATACAGCTGACTCACAGAAATTCGATAAACGTGGTCTTTCTTAAAAACAGTTTGTAGAATATTATATTTTCGCGTGCCTAACAAAAATCCAAGCTTTATTTCCCTGCCTTGTTGTTTGGCGTAAATTCCGGCAAGAGCGGCTATCGCTTGAGACATATATTCAACACCTACCCAAGCAGGTACTCCTTGTTTACTCGTCTGATAAAACTTGCAGTTTTCTTCAATTTTAATTTCGGCGACCAAATGTTGTTCCGAGTACTCTAAAATTTGGTCAATTAACACCATAGGGCCCGAGTGCGGAATCAACTCTTCCACTGGATAGTCTTTAAAGTTAAATGTTGCAACCGACATTAAGCTTGCCTTATTTTATCTGTAATTTGCTACAAAGTGTCACTAGAAACTATCTAACACCGACGATAACGCTGACGTTATTACCACCAAAGGCAAATGAATTACTCATAGCCGTGGAAATTGGCTGGTCAAAGTAAAGGTCGTTGATCAGGCCTATTTTACTTAATTCGGGATCCAATTGACCATCAAAAAGGTGAATTGGTGCTATTTTATTGCTGGCGTGTTTAAGGATCAAGCAACATAAGGCCACTTCTGTCGCCCCAGCGGCCCCTAAAGTATGGCCCGTCATAGGTTTTGTGGAGCTACACTTAAGGTCGCTTGCAAATATCGCGTTTACCGCCTTAGCTTCCATTGAATCATTCAATTTGGTGCCTGTTCCATGTAGATTTAAGTAGTCTATTTGTTGCGGTGCTAAGCCGGCATCTTCCATTGCAGCCCGCATACATGCCATCGCCCCCGCTCCGTTAGGTTCAGGCGCAGACATATGATGTGCGTCACTCGATTCTCCCACACCCAATAAATGAATGCTAGGTTGGCTATCTACTCGCTGGTCATCTGTGTTTCTTGGTGCTTTAGTGAGCAAAAAGACCGCTGCTCCTTCACCAATGTTGATACCTCGCCGATTGACACTAAAAGGATTGGTTGGTTGTTCAGAAATAGCTTCTAGCGAGTCAAAACCACCCAGGGTCAAGTCACAAAGGGAATCGGCACCACCGACAACGACGGCATCACATATATTTGCGTTTAACAAACGCGCAGCCGCTGAGAACACTTTTCCGCTTGACGAACAAGCAGTAGAAATGACGTAGCTTGGGCCACTTACCGCTAAATAACCCGAAACAAACTCAGCTAATGCTCCGATTTCTTGCATTTTATAGCTAAAACTAGTCGGCAGCCCCGCGCCATTTTGTTGTGCACTTAATGCTATTTCGGCCTCTTTAATCCCAGAGGTACTCGTCCCCATGACAACGCCAATACGAGTTTCACCAAACTGTTGTTTAGCAAGCTGAATATCTTCTTCTATTTGTAGTAATGCTGCCAATGCAAGTTGATTGTTACGACAATCATATTGAGAGAACTCGGTTGGAATGGTCGGCAGTTTTTCATCAACAACACCGCAGTGATACTGCCTATCCAATAGGTCTGCTTTAAAAGGTTTCATACCGGGCGAATGCCCAGCTCTCAAACTAGCAAGCACTTGCTGCTGATTATTACCGAGGGCATTCACCATTCCAAATGAATTGATTTTGATGTTTGATTTGTTATCTGTTTTCATAGTGAATAGTTTGTTTTAATCATCTTAAATTTAGACCTAGGAATACTGCTTATTCAGCAGACTCTAAGGTAATTTGATAGCCTCGTTCTAAATGATTTAGCACAACGGTTTCTGGTTGAGCTGTCGCAGCGCTATACTGAACGGTTAATATTGTCTGTTCGCCATACACTACGGCTCTTTGCCGCGAACCGTCATGGTTATCGACAGTCTCAACGATTTTGCACCGCCCCGTCGAATGACATGATTGATGGAACAACCATCCCTGCTTCAATGATTCTAGCGGCCACAAGCTAACTTGAATGTCGGCTATCAGGTATTTAGGGTCGACCTTCTCTATCAGGGCATCGTACCCTTCACTTTTAAGTTGGGTGCCGTCATAAAAAATCGTAAAAACACGCGTACCATTTGGCAACAATCCAATGACCGACATTTCGTTAGCATCAATCTGTAAAACAAAAAGTAATTCGTGATTGCCCTGCTTGGAGGATATTTCCGCGACTTGAGTTAAAGATAAAGCTTGACCATAAGATTCAGGCTGAAGTAGCTCAAAACTCAACCCGCCACCAAGTTCGACAGTATGTTTGTTTAAGTGGGTGATTTGAGTACTGGTACATCCGATGAGCGTCACCTGCAGTATAAAAATAGCAATTAACTTTTGCATATTTGAGCCAGTACGTTCATTCGCCGCTCCGTTTTAGCGACGTATGGGTTTTCTTCGTCCCAAGCATAGCCTGCCAATATCGAGCAAACCATTGCTCTGACATCCTCAGAGGCTTGTTGATAAAATATAATATCTTGTAAACGCCCATCATACCAAGCTTCTACTAGCACTCTAAAAGTATCAACCCCTTTTTTTAACGGCTTAGCATAATCAGTTTGCCAACAAACAGTTTCACCATTTCTCTGCTTAATGAGTAAACTCGCAGCCAGATCGGCTGACTTTACTGCAATTGTCACTCCCGATGAAAAAACGGGATCTAAAAACTCACCGGCATTGCCCAGTAGCGCATAGTTTTTTCCTACGAGGGAATTCACGTCCGCTGCGTAGCCATTTATTTGGTTGACTTGATTAACAATTTTTGAGTTTTTAAGCAGCTGACTTAAGGTTTCATCCTGCTCTAAGCACTCTTTTAAAATTTGCTCCGAGCTACCTGAAAACTGTTCAAAGAAACCAGCTTCAGCAACAACACCTAATGAACAGTTACCATCTGAAAACGGGATCAACCAAAACCAAACATCTTTATTTTTTGGATGAACGGTCACCAGAATCTTCTCTCTGTCATAACTCGGGTCAGTGATATTATCCTCTATATGACAAAAAACAGATTGTCGCATCGGAAAGTTGGACGGTTTTTCTAGCGCTAACAAACGAGGTAGTACTCGGCCAAAACCACTTGCGTCCAAAACAAAGTTAGCTAAGATTTGGTATCGATGACCATCCGCATCGGCTACGGTCAACAAGACTTTTTCATTGTTCGGGTCAATATCTATGACTTCTTGTTGATATCGAATTGTCACTCCTTGCGACTCTGCACAATCAGCCAGCCGCTTATCAAACTCTGCTCGCTTCACTTGAAAGGTGGTACCCGGTCCAGAACTGAATTTTTGCCGAAAGTCAAAAGTACTATACTTAGTTTTATCTCTAAAAGCCGCCCCATTTTTAAACTGATAACCGCCCGCTTCTACGCTTTCTAACATCCCAGCTTTCTCTAAAAACACCATTGATTGAGGTAATAAGCTTTCACCGATGGAAAACCGAGGAAACAGTTGCTTTTCAATCACCAAAACGTCAACACCAGCTTGATTAAGAAGTGATGCACAAACACTTCCTGACGGGCCCGCACCTATGATTAATACGTCAACTTGCTCAATCTCTTTGAATTGATTGGATACTTCTTCCATTGTTTACTTACCTGAATGTTTTAACACCAACGAACCAATTATCGGTGATAAAATAAATGAACTCGCGATGCCAATTAACATCGTTAAACCAAACCCTTGAATAGCAACCGTTTCACTTAAAGCCAGCAGCCCGAATGAAAAAATAGTGGTAAGCGCTGACAAAGAAATTGCTAAAAATGTTCGCTCGCTTAAATGACTCGACTCAGCAAAAAATAGCCCGTAGTCAATCCCGATTCCAATAATCAAAAACAGGGCTAGAGTGTTAAACAAAGTCAAATTAACACCAATTACAAATAGTATGATTATTGTGAGCGAAATTGAGAATATCGGAGCAGAAACAATTGTAACGGATTTTAGTGCTCCGTACCTGACAGAAAGCATTATTGTTATCAATAGCAGGGCCGCAATCAATAGCTTAGAGGTTTGAACTCTATACTCGGTGAACACTTCGGTCACTTTACCCACTTTGTCCACAAAAATCGCATTAGGATTGATATCAGATAGCGCTTCTAAGTCATTAATGCCTTTAATTGGCACAATACCAACAAACCGATTTTCAATTTGTCCCAGCCATAAGCTCTTAAATGGGCTACCAGTTTCGGAACTCAACCACTCCATTGGCGATAGTCGCAAATGACGATGGCGTTTAAACTCTTGGAAAGCATCTTCATATTGCTGCTGGGTAATCACTCCATACTCTATCAGTACTTGTTTAGCCTTCGATTGATACAAATCAGAGATCAGCTGATAATTTTCATGTTGCTGAATTTCACTAGGTAAACGCTGACTTAAGTTTTCAAACCCATTGATCACACCTTGCGTAACATAACTTTCTAAATTTTTTTGAATACGCTCCAATTCAATTATCAATTGTTGTTCAGTCTCCCCATGAACCAAAAAAAACTGATTGCTGGCTTCTAAGTTCAACACTGATTTAATCTTAGTTTCATCTTGCTGTAGCTTTTTACTAGTGGTTTGGAATTGCCTGATGTTATCTTGACTGACCCTTTGTTCGAAAGCAATAAATGTAGCTACAAGCGGCGTAAGCCAGAGAACACACCAAATGGGGAAAGTCGGTAGTCGTGAAATTTTTTTTAGTAAATTTCGAAAGCAACCAAGTAACCAGGCAGAAGCTTCTGCTTTTAAGTTAATCGCAGGAAATAATAAAATTACTGTTAAATAGGCTACCGAAAGTCCAACTATACAAAACAATGCCATCTGGTTTAACCCAGGAAATGGTGTGGTTAACAAACTTAGATAACCGACAATACTGGATAGCAAACCTAGGCTTATAGCAGGAAATATTTTTCTGATCCGTTGCTTGCCTTGGATTGACTTAGAAACGACAAAGTAATGAAAAGCATAGTCTACAGCCACGCCAATTAAGCTCGCACCAAAAACCAATGTGATTAAATGGATTTCTGAAAAGATTATTAGTATGGTCGTTAGTCCTGTTGCGATTCCAGAAACTAGCGCGATCGAGGTTAGCAGTAATGGTGACAAACTTCTAAAACTGATTAGGATTAACAATATCACTAACAATATTGAAGTTAAGCCAATCGTCGAAATCTCATGCTCGGCGGTCCTATATCCTTCCGCTGCATAAAACATCGCCCCAGTGGTGTATAGTCGAATAGGTAGTTCTTGTTCTTTCCATAATTGGCCAACCTTGGTTAATGTTTCAGAAAGTTCGCGCTGGGTTATTTTAGAAAAAGGGCTTGTCGCTAAAGTGGCAACAACCAAAACGTAGCTTTTTTGGTTAATTTGAGTCGTTAGAAAGCCATCTTCAAGAATTAGGTTCGTTTGATTATTCAGGGACTGTGCAAATCGGTACGATAATAAAAAGGGGTCATTGGTAGTTAAGCTTGCCAATCCGCCAGCCAATGGTGAGAAAATAGTTTCTAAGTTTTCATCATTAAACTCTTGATAATTCTTTTGAGTTAATTTCAGCCGATCAGATTTGGAAAGTAATGAGTGTCGATATTTAAATAAGAACTTCCCGATAGCCTTTTGTTGTTCGGTATTAACTTGTGTATCAATCCCCTCAATATGCTCGGAGCTTTTAAGCGACTTAACTAATGCCTTGGCAGCGCCTAGATTATCAATCAGTTTATCGGCCTCAAGCAACAAAACCAGTTGACGCATGTTTTTTGACGCGTACTTTTCGAAGGCCATATCAAGCATGGGTTCTGCTTCAGACTTTGGCAGTAGCTTTAAGATATTGGTTTCAACTTTAAACTCCGTTCGATGATCAACTATAAAATAACCGACCAATGAAACCATAAGCAACCAAAAAAAAGCAGGGGCTAGCAACCTTAGCCTTGTCATACTCATTTAGTTTAGATACCGCTGAAGTTCAACTGACAAGGAGGCATCCAAATGAGTAAGCTCGACCCGAGTTTTGTCTCCTCGTTGTTCTAGATAACTAAAAGCATGAAGTTGCGTACTCCCAATGAGCTTTAACTCTTTTAAAAACTGACTAAGTTGTTCATCCTTTGGGACCAGCAAAATTTCCCAAGCGGACTCACGACATGTAAGCTTTAAGTTAAACTGCTCTGACATTTTGTCAATGTCTCCATTGGCAATACTAAAAAGCAGTGTTGCTAATCCGCTAGGCGCTGTCATTTTAGAAGAGTCCAAGCGCTTATCTTTTCGGTTAAACTGAGTCAGTTCTCCTTGGCTAATTAGCATTGTCGACTTAATTGGCTTGTTAACTTGCCAAACTAATTCTGACTGTTCAGACATCCAAATAACCCCACTAGACTTTAATGGTTGTGGTAGAGCGGGAATTTCTTTGTATTGAACAAATGAGGCATTCAAAGTAAATTGTGAAAGTTTATCAGTAATCGTGTTGAGAGAGCACGCCGCTAAACTTTGATTGTTAAACAGAAACGATGAAACTATCAGAATTAAAATACTTGTTCTCATAAGAGTGGTTCCAATTTCTTAAACAGTATTTTTGGCGACACGAGTTGTAGTTCTTTAGTTTTTAAATCCACAGCAACTTGAGTTGTATAGCCTTTTGTCAGGCGCTGCCCAGAAGTCATACATATAATCTGGTAACCTATTTTTATTCTGTTTTCATATTCTAGTAAGGTTGCTGTGCACTTAATTTTTTGATCAAAGGTGGCCGCATTTATAAATTTTATGCGAGAGTCAACAATCGGCCACATATAGCCTGATTCTTTCATCTTCAAATAGCCGTAATCAAAAGTATCTAATAGTGCACATCGAGCAACTTCAAAATACTTTAAGTAGTTTCCGTGCCAAACGATTTGCATCGGATCAAGATCATAAAAGGCAACCTGAATTTCTACTGAGGCTGACGGCTTCTTGCTAGACATGCGATTATCCTTGTTTAACCCAATCAATTAACTATGAGTAAGTAGACCAAGCTTGGTTTTGAATCAGCTCGACAAAATTTCTTAAATCAGCGTCAAGCGGTCGATCTTCAGTTAACAGTTCAAAATGATTGAACACTTCATCGTGGGTTGTTCGAATCGTATCGGCCAAAGAACTTTCTTCAAGCTCATTGTTCATCATTCGAATATGTAAACCTTGAGTACTACTCATAAGTGCTGCAGCAGCCACTTGCTCAGTCAATTGCAAAACTCTTAGACAGTCTCGTGCTGCAATTGTCCCCATACTCACTTTATCTTGATTATGACATTCAGTTGAACGTGAGAATACGCTCGCTGGCATAGTATTTTTTAAAGCTTCTGCAGTCCATGCACTAGCGCCAATTTGTACCGCTTTAAAACCATGGTTAAGCATTTTTCTGTCTTTATCGGCGGCCGATAAATTGTCTGGAAGACCATGATTAAATTTGTTATCCATTAACAATGCCATTTGACGGTCCAGTAAATCGGCTAAATTGGCGACACAATTTTTCATCGAATCCATCACCATTGCAATGTGCCCACCGTAAAAATGGCCGCCATGCAGCACATGTTCTCCCGCACCATCCACAATCGGATTATCATTTGCGCTATTTAGCTCAATTTCAATCATTTGCTTCATCCATGGCAATGAATCACGTAACACACCAATAACGTGTGGTGCACATCGAATAGAATAGCGGTCTTGCAAGCGAGAAGAGTTTCTCGGATGATGATCATGATGTAAATCTTGCCTTATCCATTCTGCAATTTGGTTTTGTCCAGGATGAGGTTTAACACTAAATAAGATGTCATCAAAATGATTGCTATTACCCTGCAGTGCGAGCGAGCTAATAGCGGTAATACGCGCACAAAGTCGAGTAAGATACTCTGCTCGAGAATAAGCCATACATGCCAAAGCAGTCATAACAGCCGTACCATTCATAATTGCTAAGCCTTCTTTTGGTCTTAGCTTAATGGGAGCAATACCTAAACGACCGAATAGTTCACTGGTTTTATGAATGTGATTATCAAAATAAACATCTCTTTCTCCAACCAGTGCCGCAGCTACATAAGACAACGGAGTTAAATCGCCACTTGCGCCTACGGATCCTTCCTGAGGAATAACCGGAACAATATTTTTATTAAGCAATGTTTCTATCTGTTCTAGCAGCTGCCACCTTACACCGGAATATCCTTGACACAAAGAGGCTAGGCGTGCCGCCAAAATAGCCCTGCCTTGAGCAGGATCAAACATGTCTCCCAGCCCACAACCGTGAAATCGAGTAAGGTTTAATGGCAACTCTTCAACTTTATCGAGAGGAACATTAACCGTGCAGGAATCTCCATAACCTGTGGTTACACCATAGATGACACCATCTTCTTTTAATAATCGATCTAAAAACTCGGCTCCTGAATTAACTTTGGCTCTAAAAGAGTCTGACTGATTAAGTTGAATTTGTTTTTTGCTTTGGGCAATTGAAACCACATCTTCTATGGTTATGTTGTTTTCGCCAAACGTTATCACTGCTTTGTCCCCAGTTTAAAAATTCTTTAAATACTTTTTTCATCTTTGTTTCGGACAATCGATTTTTCATCGTCTTTTTGCCAGAAATCAAAAAAATTAAACCACTGTAGTGGCTCTTTTTGTGCATAAAACGCCAAACGATCGGCGTACTCTTGTATCACCACCTTTAGCGCTTCACGTCTATTTTTTCGCGGCAACTTCATGGTTTCACGAAAAGGTTCAAGATAAACGTGGTAGCGCTCGCTTTGCTTTATGCAAAAAATCAAATACACCGGGCAGTCTAGAATTCCAGCTAAAACAAAAGGCCCTTGAGAGAAAGGCGCCGGATGCCCTAAAAAGTCAACATATTCAACTCTACCGATAGAGTTTACTGACGTTCTATCACCAACAATAATGACGACTTCGCCTTGATCAACTTTTTGTTTTAATAGAATCGCAGTGTCGCTACCCACACTTTCAACATGAATCAAATTAAGCATGGTATCCGGATTACTACGATTCAAAACTTCTTGAAAGTTTAGCGCATGCTTATTAAAAACCACCGCATTAATAACAAGCCCTTTACGGTTTTGTCCAATCGCTCTACTGAGCTCCAAATTACCCAAATGAGAGCCGATAAAAATAGCCCCTTTGCCGTGGTTGACTATCTCATCATTGACTTGATCGTTATGAATTGTAACATTGTTCTCTCGAATATCGCCCATCCAAGAGCCGATTTTATCGATCGCGGCTAACCCAAATTGATAAAAATGCGCGTAAACGTTGCGCCACCCAATTTCGCCCGTTTGCCCCTTAAACGCTTGCATTTTTTGCTGATAATCTATCGACGCTTGCTTAGTCTCTCCAGCAAACAAGGTAAAATAGGCAATCACCGGACGTAGTAACAGTTTAAAAAAGCCGCGGCCAAATAATTTATAGCTCCAAACCAAAAAATTTAGCCCCAGCGGGGTACCTCTTTCTTGGCGAGCAGACCAGTGAACTTGCCTTCGAAGTTTCCTACGTTGATGGTTGCTTCTAAGAAGTTTAGGCAGCCGGTAGAGCATTCCAAAAAACAACCTAGTGTGCATTTTAGTGATTAACCAATTATCTCGCCATAATTGGAAGTGAGATAGCCCGTCTTCAGGATAAATAACTTTTGTCGGAGTAAACTCAAGGTTGACTTGCTCCCAGTAAAGGCGAACCAGAATTTCAATATCAAAATCCATTCGTTTACCCAACTTAGCATTATTAATAACCGGGATAACTTTAGCCAAGGGATACACCCTAAAGCCGCACATACTATCCTTTATTGAAAAACTAAGGGTTTCAACCCAAACCCAAAAATGAGTAATATACCTTGGAATTAGACGCCCGAGAGGAACGCTATCATCATAGATAGGGTATCCACATATTAACGACTCAGAAAGGGACTCAGCTTTTTCTAAAAACTTATTAATATCGTTTAAGTTATGCTGACCATCAGCATCAAGCTGTAGTCCATGAGAATAGCCTAGCTCATAAGCCACCCTCATTCCTTCCATCACAGCACCGCCTTTACCTTGATTTTGAGGTAATTCGTGTAGCACAACGAGAGGATACTGTTTATCGATAGCCCTAAGCACTTCGGTCGTATGCTCATTACTGCCATCATTGACTACAATAATAGGTAACTCAAACTCCACCAAAGTTGCTACCACAGGCGAAAATGCTTCGGCGTGGTTATAGTTAGGAATTATGAAACAGGGAACAAACTCGCTCATGTTATTTTACAATCACTTTTCCAGAAGAGTGTCGTAATTCTCCAGAAGTAAATGAAAAATCAATACGATTTGGTTTATTTTGCAAAGTCAGAATAACCTGACTATTAGGTTGAATTACATTTTGAAACTTGAGCGCGTCTACGCGTTCCACTTCGAGTTCGTTCAGCTCAAAGCTTTTTTGAGCAAACTCTATAACCCAACGCAGTTGTTCTACGCCGGGAATAATTGGTGCTTCATCAAAATGCCCCTCAAATGCCTCAAGTTCAGGCGCAACGGCGAGAGTGATTTCAGCCCGTTCTTGGTTAATCGTGTTGGAAATGATTTGAGGTAAGTTCATAGTCAGATGTCAGTTTAAGTCTTAGTTTCAAACAATCTTGTTAATTCTGTGTATTCTCGTTTACTTTGCTGATTAACAGGCAATTCTTCTATAATCCGCCATTTTCTTGGAATTGTAACATTTTCAAAGCGTGTTCTCATGGTTTGCTTTAAGGATTGTAGGAACAGGAGACGCCCTTTTTCCTTGATCTCAGCTCTACCAACGTCGGTTAAAACCAACACAGCAGCAATAAAAGTTCGTTTGTTCTGAAGCACAAGACACGCGCACTCGCTAATTGATGAAAGAGAAATCAAAAACTCTTCTATTTCGGTAAGAGCAATTCGTTTTTCTTCAATTTTAACAATACGATCATTACGTCCTTTTAACATAAAGGCTTTCTGGCCTAAAATTTTAACATTGTCATCCAGCTTTAATTGGTTACCAGTGCCAATATGCGGAGAGCGCAAATAGATATCTCCGGACCTTTCTTCTAAGGAAATCTTATCAAATAGCTCCCAATTCTGGTTTTGCTTTGCTTGTGTGCGAAACCCGATTCCACCAGTTTCGGTACTGCCATAAACTTCTATTGGTAATTGACCAAATGCATTATGCGCGCTGCTAGCTGACTCGAAACTTAACGGTCCGCCAGATGAAAATATAGCTTCCAATCGAGCAATTGGCATCGCTTGATCAAGCCGTGATAAAAATGCCGGACTTGAAATAAAGGTTAGCTTATCAGAGTGCTCTGCAACTTTAGCTAGCTGCTCTTGGTATTCTACGATTTCAGCTAGCCATGCTCTTCGTGTCAAAAGAGGCCATAATAAATTAAACAGCAGCCCATAAATATGAAAATGAGAGACACTGCTCACGATGACAGAGTTTTCAAGTCGAGCGCCAAACGTTTCTTCTAAAGTCGCTACTTCGTCGATCAAATAACTAAAACACTTGGTTACCTCTTTAGCTTTTCCTGTCGAACCAGAAGTAAAAAATACAACTGATTCGTTGCCCGTAATTTCAAATGCATCTTGCGGTATGCAAGGGAGACTTGCGAGTTGAGAATATCCCATAGTGACCTGCAACTTGTCTGAGCTTGCAATCGTGTCATCGCCGAGAACCGCCTCAAAACTCTGGTCGATTTCTTTCAACCAACTGCGCGTTCTGTTGGCTGATAGAACAACTGTTTTATTCAAACTAATTAGTGCTAAAAAACCCACCGCGAATAAATAAGGGTCCTCAAAAGCTAAAAGCCAACGTTGTTTAGTAAAGCGCTTTAAATGATTTCTCAACTGATGTAGTTCTGATTGGAATTGTGCTTGAGAATACTGATGGGCACCACTTAGATCGCTTGCCAAAGTATAGTTTTGCGGTTCTTTTACTAATTTATTGAGCTGGGCAATCATCATGTATTTAGCTTTTCTTTTGAGCCACAAGTTTTCGAAAAGCAAACTCTACTAGAAATAAAGTTCCCATTAAAATGTATGAAATTAGACCATTGTATAAGGTCCAAACTTCGTTGCTTGAAAACAGTGCAGTATAAAACGCAACAGAACCATTTCCGATGAAAAATAAACACCAAACAATTGTCACCTTTCGTGTGTATTCAACGGCTTCTTTAGGTAGGTCTGGCTCTTGTAAACGAGCCAATCGCTCAATCATACTAGGAGGAAAATAAAGACTGGCTGTAAACAATATCAACAACGAAACATTGACCAGCACTGGATAAAGTTTTAATGATTCTAAAGAGTTAAAATAGAAACTAACCCCCATTAATGCGAGCCCAGCAGAAAAGATAAGGTATTTACTGCGGGAACTCGATATGGCTTGGTTTGTTTGATTTGAGGAAATAAGTCTTAAAATTAATACCGCTAGTAGAAATAGCGCTAAAAATCTAGGCTCAAAGTGTTGAACACCAAAATAAATTGCTAATGGATAAATGACCACAAGCGCTGTAGCCATTATTTTCCATATGAGATTCATTAATTATTAACAAGTTCTTCAATAGCATCCACAACGCTTTCAATGGTTCTAACTGACTTGAAAGTTTCTGGATCTATTTTCTTACCAATAATTTCTTGCAAATTGATTACCAAATCAACCGTGTCGATACTATCTAAATCAAGATCGGTGTACATGTTAGCATCGGGTGTGATCGCCTCTGCATCTATTTCAAATTCTTCGACTAGAATCTCGGTAAGTTTAGTTAGGATTTCTTCTCTTGATTTCATCGATTTAACTCTCTTGACTTGACACAAATTGCGCCAAGCTTGCTACTGAATAAAAATGTTTTCTTGACTCTTCTGAGTTGGCTTCTAATACAATGTTGTACTTCTTTTTTAAAGCTAATCCCAATTCCAAGGCATCAATAGAATCGAGTCCTAGTCCATCACCAAACAGGGCACTCTCAGTTTCGATATCATCAACCGAAACATCTTCTAAATCCAAAGACTCAATAATTAATTCTTTGATTTCTTTCTCAAGTTCTTGCATAACGTTTTTGCTCTCCAATAAAATAATCTTTTAGATACTCAGTTAACCGCCGAGCTCTAATTGAAAGACTCGTTCCTTGTTGTTGAAATTTCTCGATTTCAATCGTGTCTTCCACTCTCAATAAAAAATGCGCCTTTTTGCTTGGTATATGATACCAAGACTCTTCTTTACTCAAGGTCGAAGGCTGACAACAAATAGTCACTGGGACTAAATCAGCATTACAACGTATAGCAATGTTTGATGCCCCGCGTTGCAGAACGAACCCACCTTGCGCTTTAGTTCTTGTCCCTTCGGGGAAAATAATTAAAGAATATCCTTGGTTCAATGAGCGTTTGCAAGATTCCAGTAACTCATCGGTATCTTGCGAGTTCTTAATATACCCCGCCGCTCTTACCACACCACGTAAAAAAGGGTTTTTCCATAAGCCTTGTTTAACGATACAGTCGGCATGCGGCATAATCGCTAACAAAACAACCACATCAATCAAGGTGGGGTGGTTAGCAATGACAATTTTTCCACCTGACTCTAGTAATTTGTGCCTATCTTGGTAGATGTCAAAATTAAACATCCTAAAGGCCCCCATCATACCGATAAACAGCCTAAAGCTGCGGTGTATCACCGCTCTAGCTCTCTTCTTTCGAAGATTCGGATCGCGGCTAACAATATTGATAAGGGGAAATACCAAAATTGTTAATAACAACCCACCAACGCCAAACAAGCTAAAACTTAAACCAGTCGCGAATAATCGCCAGAGGTAATTTAGCCATCTCATTTTAATCTATTCCAACGCCAAAGATGCTTATCAGTGTTTAAATTTAGCTGCGCTTGCTCAGAACTGCAAAATTTTACAAATAAATCTAGTCCTTGCGAGCCCAAATGTACCGTTTTTTCAGCTTGTACTGACTCTGCTACTTGAAACTCAAACTCCGGATTGGTTTCATCGGCCGTTAAAAGTAGCGCAATGCAACGAGATTCAGTGTTTTCTATATCAAACTTCTTCAGCGCCTCAGGAATGGGCTCGTCAAAAAAAACGTATAAAACCGCCTTGCTCGGCTCAGCGTGCAACTGCAAACAGGCCTCTAAGAAGCCAAAACCAAAGGAGTCATCACCTGCAGCAATGGACGTTCCCGGCTGCTGGTTTTTAGTCAATATGCTCATTAAACCAAGTGCGGTATTGTGAACCGACATACTGAAGTCCGTTGGCGATATTTCTCCAGATTCAATCATTGAGAGAATGATTTTTGTACTTCTGCCCAACTCCCCGTGTTGGGATGCGAAAACACAATTCGGCTTTTCTTCAGAGTGCTGTTTAACACTGTCTAACGCGCTCGATAAAGCCATTTTACACTGATGGTTCATCCTTCGGCGTTTCATTGCAGGAATCAAGCTTAAATCAATTGAATTAGCTTGATTGGTATCCGCGTTAGCATAAACACTGGTTGCGTGACTAAAGCTCGCTCCCCTAGAAGTGCTCCAAGCAGTCCAAGATTTGATCGAAAATTCTAGTTTCATCTCTTGCTGTACGCACCGCTAGCTTAAAGCGCGGGATTCTCACATATTTACCTTCGCAATACAACTTCTAAATACCGCTGAAAGTACCTGAAGTAGTAGGCTTTACCCTATTTCATCTGTTAAATATCTTTACTTAACAAATTGGCTCGAATACTATTCTTCTGCAATTTCAACCAATTATCCCTATGAAAAGTAGAATTAAACTAAATCTGGCCATCAAATTTTATAATTTCTACTTTTCTACTGATTGATAACTAACCGAGAAAATAATTCAAAATGGAGTCCGTCCGCGGTTTCCTAAGGATATGATAGTGCAGCATAATTATCACCAAGACCCATACAACGCGTTAGAGGCGTTAGATGAAGCCCAAAAATTAGCTTTTTCTCCGTTCGCTTTTCAAGCATGTCACAGCCTCAAAGACCTTGGTATTCTGACCGCAATAGACGAAGCGGGCAAACAAGGAATAGCCGTACCAACAATTGCCGAACAAACTAATTTATCCCCCTATGGAGTCAGTGTGTTGCTGGATATGGGGCTTTCGATAGGATTAGTCATTAAACGAGAAGACGCATTTGTACTCGCTAAAATGGGTAAGTTTGTGCTCTACGATGAAATGACCAAAGTGAATATGGATTTTACTCAGGACGTTTGCTATCAAGCACTATTTCATCTAACCGAATCGATTCAAACTAACAGCCCTGCGGGTTTAAAAGAGCTGGGTGATTGGCCGACTATTTATAATGGACTATCTGAATTACCAGGGAAGTCTAAAAAAGCTTGGCACGATTTTGATCACCATTATTCTGATCGAGCGTTTCCAGTTACCCTACCTTTAGTGTTTAGGCACAAGCCAGAATGGATCTGTGATATTGGTGGCAATACAGGCAAATGGTCGTTGCAATGCGCTAAGTATAACTCTGAGGTTAAAGTAACCTTACTTGATCTTCCAGTACAAACTGCTCGAGCCAAGAAAAACATCGAGCAAGCTGGATTTGCAAATCGTATTAGTTGCCAAGATGTCAACATGCTTGAAAGTGATCCCAACTTACCCTTTGGCGCAGATATTTACTGGATGAGTCAATTTCTCGACTGTTTTTCTGAATCAGAAATAGTCACGATCCTGAGCAATATCAAAAAAGTAATGGCGAGTAACTCTAAAGTTTATATTATGGAATTACTTTGGGATGAGCAACCGACCCACGCCGCACAATTCAGTCTTAACGCTATTTCGCTTTACTTCACTGTCGCGGCAAACGGCAATAGTCGTTTCTATCAAAAGTCGGTCTTCCTAGGGCTAATAGAAAAAGCCGGGTTGACAGTCAGTGAGCAAATTAATGGAATCGGTCCGGGGCATACTTTATTAGTCTGTGAATCTAAATAAGGTTGCCTGGATGTTGAGCTCTTGTCGTCATTCATTTAGCGCTTTATCAGATGACAAAACATAACGGACAAGTGTTGGACAGGCAGCCTTGATTTAGATATGGTTGTGCTAATTTGTAAATTTCGACCGCGAATAAGGACTACAAGGGAAACGAGATAATGACTGAAATAAAAGCGCACCCTAGACTGCCAGAATTTGTTAAAAACGCTCTAATCACCCAATCTGACTATACCAGTGAATATCAGTCTTCCATTGAGGATCCTGACACTTATTGGTCGCAACAGGCGAACAAGTTTATTGACTGGTATCGCCCTTGGGATTCAGTCAGTAATGTCGATTATCACAAAGCTAAAATTGCTTGGTTTGAAGGGGCTCAACTCAATGTGTCCTACAATTGTATTGACCGACATCTAGCCACAAAGGCCGACCAAACCGCTATTATTTTCGAAGGCGATGAGCCAGGTAATCATCGTAATATCAGTTATCAAGAATTACACGATGAAGTTTGCCGTTTTGCCAATATACTAAAAAGCCGTGGAGTTAAAAAAGGTGATCGTGTTTGCATCTATATGCCAATGATTCCAGAAGTGGGTTATGCCATGCTGGCTTGCGCCAGAATAGGAGCGGTACACTCAGTAGTATTTGGAGGCTTTTCTCCGGAGGCTTTAAAAACTCGCATACTCGATTCAGATTGTCGAGTGGTCATCACAGCCGATGAAGGTGTTAGAGGTGCCAAAAAGATACCACTTAAAGCAAATTGTGACGCAGCTATTGCCGATTGCGACAATGTTCATTCGGTTATTGTGGTTCGCCATACTCAAGCAGATGTTAACTGGAATGATAAGCTCGATGTTGACTATGGGGTTGCTAGACAATCAGCCGAGCCTGTTTGCGAGCCAGAGGTAATGGAGGCAGAGGACCCGTTATTCATCTTATACACATCGGGTTCAACTGGCACTCCCAAAGGCGTGTTACATACCTCTGGCGGCTACCTGCTTTATGCCGCAATGACTCACAAATACGTCTTTGATTATAAAGATGGCGACGTTTATTGGTGTACCGCTGACGCCGGTTGGATTACAGGTCATTCTTATATCTTTTATGGGCCTTTGGCCAATGGCGCCACCACATTAGTTTTTGAAGGTGTTCCAACCTACCCAAGTGTTTCAAGATTTTGGGAAGTGGTGGACCAACACAAAGTTTCTATTTTTTATACCGCGCCAACAGCCCTTAGAGCGCTGATGGCTCAAGGCAATGAACCGGTCGAAAAAACCTCTCGCGCTAGCTTAAGATTGCTAGGAACTGTTGGCGAGCCGATAAACCCGGAAGCATGGGAGTGGTACTTTAAAGTCGTTGGACAAAGTCGCTGCCCTATTGTTGATACTTGGTGGCAAACAGAAACCGGTGGCATTTTAATTACACCATTGGCCGGAGCCCATGATTTAAAACCGGGCGCCGCCACTCAGCCATTTTTCGGTATTAAACCGATGCTACTCGATAACGACGGCAATGAATTAACCGGTGAGGCATCGGGTAGTTTGGTAATGGCGCAGAGTTGGCCAGGACAAATGCGTGGCGTTTATGGCGATCAGAAACGATTTTTTGATACTTATTTTTCACAGTTTCCGGGCTATTATTTCACTGGCGACGGCGCAAAACGAGAAGCAGACGGAACCCTTTGGATAACAGGTAGAATGGACGATGTACTGAACGTGTCTGGTCACCGTTTAGGAACTGCCGAAATTGAAAGTGCGCTGGTATTGCATCCTAAGGTGGCAGAAGCTGCAGTAGTGGGCTTTCCCCATGAAATTAAAGGTGAAGGGATTTATGCTTATGTCACCTTAATGAAAGGTGAGTCACCAACTGAGGAGTTACGTCAGGAACTTAGAAAATTTGTTTCCGAGGAAATTGGTGCAATTGCCCGACCTGAATTTATTCAGTGGGCACCGGGGCTTCCTAAAACTCGCTCAGGGAAAATCATGCGACGAATCTTAAGAAAAATAGCAGCCAATGAATTTGACCAGCTTGGAGACATTTCTACCCTTGCAGACCCGTCGGTTGTTGAAGATTTAAAAAACAACCGCTAACCAACCACCTCTTCCAACTTGCTATTTTTGATCCGCAACTCAAATAGTAAGTTGGCAAATCTAAACTGACTACTTAATTAATGCTGGAATGCAGCAAAATATCTTGATACACTCGACTGAGCGTTTTTTAATCAGCTAAACATTTCGTTAAGCAGGCTTTAAGATTAGCTAAGCATTAAAGCCCGATTATTTTCTCGCAAAATAATAATAATAAATCGAATTAGCAATAATTCTTTCATAATAAGAAGTATTCATTAAAGGGGCCATACTCTAGTGTCAGATACTCGCATCATAAAAAAATATCCCAACCGTAGATTATACGATACTCAAATTAGTAGCTATATTACACTGCAAGACATCAAAGAATTAGTCATGTCCTACTGTGATTTCAAAGTCATTGATGCGAAAACTAAAGAAGATTTAACCCGTTGTACTCTTATGCAATTAATTGCCGAAGAAGAAGCTAACGGTAGCCCAATTTTAACAGCAGATATTCTGCAAGAATTTGTTCGCTTCTATGGCGACTCAATGCAAGCCATGATGAGCCGCTTTTTAGAGCACAGTGTTAAGTTATTTATGGAGAAAAGAGCTGGGCTAAAAAGCCCTCTCAACAGTATGTTGGGGACCAATCAAACGCTACAAATGCAAAATATTGCAGAACAGAATTTAGATTCGTTTGATAGAGATTTCTCTGCGACCATTCCTGAACCTCGAACCAATGGTTCGTCGCGCCATATAAAAACAGTGTAACCACTAGTTTAAACTAGTCAAACTAGTCGCTGGCCGACGACTAACATTATATTTAGTAAAAAATCATAGTAACTTGATTGTAATACAACAATTAAACTCACAATAAAAACCGTGAGAATTAGACAGCTATTTAATAAAGCAAAATAAAGATTTCGATCTGACTTTTTTAACAAAACTTGAATCGTACGTTTAATCTGACCGACAACGGCCCAACCAATAAGCAGCAAAACGAATACAACAAATAAGAACTCTAAAGACTCCTGTCTATTAAGCTCTACTGCTGCGCCAACAAATAACCCTGGAATTAAATACAGTGGGGCCCATAAAAGACCTGATGTTAGATTTACCCATACAAAGATTTTTTTGGGCATTTGAGATATCCCAGCAATAAGTGGAATGACAGCTCTTGCTGGACCGATAAAGCGCCCAATAAAAACACCATATGCGCCGTATTTCTCAAATAAATCTTGCGACTGCTTGAGCAAATGTTTTCGCTTTGCAACAATAGGCCACTGAGTAATCTGTTGATGATAATGAAATCCTAGATAAAAACTAAGATACTCACCAATAACAGCTCCCAAATAAGCCGATACAACAATCGGTGGAAAATCCAAAACACCAGCACCTATCATGGTTCCAACGCCGACCAATAACACCCAGCCAGGTATAAAAAGACCAATAATTGCCATAGATTCTAAGAAGGCGATGACAAAAACTATCACCCACGCCCATTCCGCGTTTTGCTGAATGGCCTGAAGGATCGAGTCGGTAATTGATTGCATATTAGGTTAACTTATCATTAGGCTTGATAAGCCCCATAGGCCAACGTCATCATAAAGCCAATACCAATCATGATGAAGTAGATCATCGCTAACAGAATGGTCTTAAAAATGGTTGCTACCCACCCCTGATGATAAAAACGTTTCATTGCTAATAAAACATAAATAAACATCCAATAGAATAATAACCCTGCAAGAAACTCCAAGCCGGTAGCCACTGAAGAGGCCAAACCATTTTCAAGAAGTCTTAGTTTTTCAGCAATATATTCG
This sequence comes from Kangiellaceae bacterium, assembly GCA_965230505.1. Classification (GTDB taxonomy): domain Bacteria; phylum Pseudomonadota; class Gammaproteobacteria; order Enterobacterales; family Kangiellaceae. Next base: position 1,212,988 of record OZ246006.1, read on the forward strand.
GTGATAATTTCTAACATCATCACCATATACATAAATGCGTGATTATGTAAAAGAAAGACTAAGTGCTCAATATAATAACGTTTTGAAAAAGCGTAAAAGACCTTTAGGAATATCGCGAAAATTGGCAATATTAGAAACATCATATAAGGCAATGCTTCGAAGAATGAGTCAACTAAAGGGCCAGGGTCTTCTCGCCATTTTACTATTTTGGGATTAATTACTTCTAAGAAGGTTTTGAACCAGCTTTCATCTAAGTCATCGACTCCATCTAAGCGCTTTGTTTCACTATTCCACTTTAAGTTTAACGAGTTAGAATCATCTTGCTCTTTGGCTTCTATATCTGCGTTTTCTCGATCGTTACTTTTTTGATCCAAGTCTTGATTTTTGACTGAGTTCTCTTCATCAGCTGCAGTTTCATCAGGCTTAAACGGTTGCTCGGGTTGGTTTTGAATACTCTGTTTAACTTGAGCTTCTTCATTTGATTTTGAGTTAGATTTATCTTTCTCAACTTGTTGTTGTTTTTTCTTTTGATTGAGCGCTTTATTAATTTCACCTAATTCTTGATTAAGCTCTTGGTTTATTTCATCTCGCAGCTCTTGTGATGAAGCTTGATCGCCATTAACTTTAACAAGATTATCGAACTTAAGATCGTCGGTATTAGCCGCCGCTTTAACTAGTAAGATTAGTATTAAACTGGTAATTAAATAGAGTCTAAAAGGTAAAACGTAATAAAAGCGTTTACCTTTAATATAATCGAGTGTAATTCTGCCAGGTTTAAATAATAGCGGAAAGACAGAATGCTTAATTCTTGAGTCATAACCAATCGTATCGTCAAGCAGCTCTTTAACCACTTCACCAAAAAACTTAATCATGCTCTTGGAAGACTGCCCGCATTGGTGACAGTACATTCCGGCTAGTTTCACACCGCAATTAGAACAATACTCATATCCAGAATCTTTTACCTCCTCGTTTGATGACAAGGTTGTTTCGGTCGATTCTGGTAAGGTATCTTGATTCATTGTGTTATTCTCAGTTTATTATTCTTTGTCTGAGCAGTCGCTGTGATAGATTTCGACTGAGAAGTTGATTAGGAATTCGGCCATAGATTATTTTTTGTTACTAATACCAGCGTTATTCCCTTCCAATGCTCTTTCGGCTCGATAACTCGAGCGTACAAATGGCCCAGAAACAACTTCTTTAAACCCCATCTCAAGGCCCCAGTCACGATACCGATCAAATTCTTCCGGCTTCACATAACGTTCAATAGGCAAGTGGTTTGGCGTTGGCCTTAAGTACTGTCCCAAGGTGACTATATCAAGATCAATCTCTCTCAAATCCAACATGGTCTGACGAATTTCTTCATCGGTTTCTCCAAGTCCTAACATTAAACTCGTTTTGGTTAAAATATCAGGACGGTATTTTTTGGAATGGGCGAGCAATTCCATAGTGGTCTCATAACTAGCTCTTGGATCTCTCACTGGATGAGTTAATCTTTTTACAGTCTCTATATTCTGTGCAAATACTACAATTCCAGAATCCAATACTTCCTCTAATGCTGTTAAGTTTCCTTTAAAGTCTGGAGTAAGTACTTCGACATTAGTTTCTGGATTGACACGCTTAACCGCTTTAACACACTCCGCATAATGATGCGCACCACCATCTTCTAAATCATCGCGGTCAACAGAAGTAAAAACAATATATTTTAACCCCATAATTCTAACCGACTCCGCCGAGTTTTCTGGTTCTTCAGGATCGAGCCAACCATTGGGATTGCCCGTATCGACGGAGCAAAATCGACAAGCACGAGTACATACCGACCCCATGAGCATAATAGTCGCAGTACCAGCGGTCCAGCACTCGCCAATGTTAGGACACTTAGACTCCTCACAAACAGTACTTAACTTGTGACCTTTAACATTATCCTTAACTTCTTGATAACCTTTACCACTGGGTAACTTTACTTTTAACCAGCTTGGCTTTCCACCGACTATTTTTTTAGCGGTTCCGCGATGAGTTTTCACCCCATCTTTAATCGCACTAAAGCCATGTTCAGTCGCAAATTTTTTGCCACTTGGAACAACTTTAATAGGAATCGATTTATCATCATTCATAGTTTAACTCCACTCCTGACTGATCTTGCTGTTGAGAAGTTTGATACTCCAACTTCGTCAGGATAATTTCTACTAACCGACCTTGAAGATGCTCGAAATCAACAGGTTGGTAATAATCGGATACTTGGACAATTTCTAGTCCTTGATAACCACAAGGGTTTATTCGAGTAAACGGCTCGGTATCCATATCAACGTTGAGCGCCAAGCCGTGAAACGAACAACCTCGTTTTATTTTTAAACCGAGAGAACAGATTTTTTTATCGTCCACATACACACCCGGAGCATCTGGGCGTGCATGCGCACTAATTTTATAGCTTGCAAGCAACTCAATAACAATCGTTTCAATTAGAGTCACCAGCTGCCTGACTCCTAATTTCTTACGTTTTAAATCAATTAAAAAATAAACAACTTGTTGACCCGGCCCATGATAAGTGACCTGTCCACCACGGTCGACTTGAATGACTGGAATATCACCTGGCAAGAGTAAGTGTTCAGGTTTTCCGGCTTGTCCTTGTGTATATACTGACGGATGTTCAACCAGCCAAATTTCATCTTGACTGGTTTGGGTTCGATCTAAGGTAAACTGCTGCATAGCCCGCCAAACCGACTGATAGTCTTGTAAACCTAAATGCTTAACGATGCAGTAACTGTCAGCTAAAACCATCAGAATAACTTCTCTTAAAACGGCACTTTATTTATAGGCAGACTTTGACGCAATCGAGTTTATTGACCGCAATATAAATTTCATCTAATTGTTGCTTAGATTCAGCTCTAAAGGTCACAGTAACGGACTCATAATTACCTTTTTTACTGGGGTTAATTTTTGCAATATAGTCACCCGGAATAAATTGGTTGATAACCGACACAATTTTTTCGTCTGCTTGCTGGTTGGCATGTGCCAATGCTTTAAACATAAAGTCACATGGAAACTGCCATAATTCTTCGCTATTCATTTGTTAAACCATCTTTTAAAAAATTGAACCAAACCAGCGACTAACCGAATCTGACATTCGTCCAAAAAACCCTGCCTCTTCAACGTCTTCTAAAGCGACCAACGGATACTCAGCATAATTTTCTTCTGCCAAACTAAAAAACACTTTCCCCACCAGTTGACCTTTGGCAATCGGCGCTTCTATGTCTTTTTCTACCACATACCGAGCTTTTAAGTTTTTAGCTTGGCCGCGAGGGATCGTCAGGAAAATATCACTGGCTATGCCCAAATTAACGATGTCTTTTTCACCCATCCAAATTTGTTGCTGATGAAGTTGTTTACCGGCTTCTAATGGTTTGATAGTTTCATAAAAACGGAATCCGTAGGACAATAGCTTTTTACTTTCGACTTTTCGAGTTTCTTTACTATTAGTTCCCATTACTACCGATATTAATCGCATGTTGTTTTTAGTCGCCGAAGATACCAAGCAATAACCAGCGGCTTCGGTATGACCGGTTTTTACACCATCAACATTCAAACTTTCGTCCCACAATAGTTTATTGCGATTAGCTTGCTTTATTCCGTTATAGGTAAACCATTTTTCTTTATAGTAAATATATTCCTCTGGGTAATCTCTGATCATGGCGGCGGTTAACAAGGCTAAGTCTCTTGCTGTTGATAAGTGGCCTTCAGCTGGTAAACCATTCGAGTTTTCGAAATTAGTGTTTACCATCCCAAGTTTTTCTGCGTGCTGATTCATCAAATCCGCAAAAACATCCTCACTGCCAGCTATATGTTCCGCTAAAGCAACCGATGCATCATTTCCAGACTGAATAATTACTCCCTTGAGTAAGTCATCGACGGTCACTTCGGTATTCACTTCAATCCAAGTTAGTGAGCTGCCTGCAAACTCTGGATTTTGCGCCCAAGCATTCTTACTGATAGACACTTTATCGGTCAGATTTAAGTTTCCCGAAGCAATTTCGGCTGAAACCACGTAACTAGTCATCATTTTTGTCAAACTAGCCGGTGGTACAGGCATGTCTGCGTTATGCTCCACAATAATTTTGCCACTGTCAAAATCCATTAATAAATATGATTTGGCTGACAAATCCGGAGCCGCAGGAATAATTGCAGAAGCATTCATAGCAAAGAGTGCGAACAGACAAATCATTGAAATCTTTAATCTAAATTTAAACATTTAAAACCCTAAATTAAACTTTTTTAAAATGTTGGCCAAAGCCATAGTCAAATATTGCCGAATTATAACACTAATCTTGGTAAACGATGCTAGGTTTGCCTAGCTCCGCAATGTCTAGTGTTTTAGCTAATTCCTCTGCAATTTCTAGTCGGGCTATTGGGCCAATCCGCACACGATGCAGTTTTTTACCTGCTCGCTGAATGGTCGATATTGTAACCGGAAGGTCAATTTCACGATCGAGAACCTTAGCCAGTTTCTGAGCACTAGCTCGATTAGAATAAGCACCAACCTGAACAAACCGCTGTTTCTCGCCTTGAGCCGATGTGGCTTGCTGACTATTACTCTGCCTGTCATCGCTACTAGGAAAGTCAATGGTCTCGATAACCACATTGGCAGTTCCTTTATGCGCCATCCCTAATTTATGGGCTGCCGCATAAGATAAATCGATAATTCTGGACTTAGCAAAAGGCCCTCGATCATTGACTCGCACGATAAGCCGTTTACCATTGTCTTTATTAGTCACTTTGACATAGCAAGGAATGGGTAATGTTTTATGCGCAGCGGTGAGCTGCAACATATCATAAGGTTCACCACTTGAAGTCCGTCGCCCATGAAACTTGGTGCCGTACCAACTGGCAACACCTTCTTGACGAAAGTTCCGCGAGCTTTGCATCACTCGATAAGTAATGCCATCAACTTCATAAGACTCAGGATTGCCATAGCGACTTTTGGGCTCCTTTTTAGGAACAACCGCTCTCACCTGGCTCCAATCAACCGGTCGCGAAGGTGCTGCATCTTGTTCTTGGTCCTGGACCTTTTTAGGAGCCACAGAACACCCCACAAGATAACCCGCTAAAAACAGAATACTAATCAGTCTTAAATAAATACTTTTTTTGATCATTAAATTTTCAATACCTTTACTATCCTGGAAGTAGCTTTTTGTGGGTTTGGATTCCCATCAGTATACCGAACGAAGCCATTAGAGTGACCATCGAGGTACCACCATAACTAACCAGCGGTAGCGGCAACCCAACGACTGGCAAAATTCCCGTGACCATTCCAATATTAACAAAGACATAAACAAAGAAGGTTAAAGTAATTGCACCCGCCAACAACCGAGTGTACGTCTCTTGCGCTTTAATCGAAATAAGGAATCCCCTGCCAACGATCCATAAATACATACTGATCAACAATAGCACTCCAAAGAAACCAAATTCTTCGCCCAAAACAGCAAAAATGAAATCGGTGTTTCGTTCTGGCAGAAACTCGAGTTGAGACTGAGTCCCTTGTAACCAACCTTTACCATGCAAACCGCCCGAGCCAATAGCAATTTGCGATTGAATAATATGATAACCACTGCCTAACCTATCTTGCTCTGGGTCGAGAAAAGTCAATACTCGTTGCTTTTGATAAGCTTGCATCACAAAAAGCCAATGAATCGGCGCGTAGATAATAGTCACCGTAATAAAAGACACTAATACTCGCCAACGGATCCCAGCCAAGAACACCGCAAAAGCACCGGAACTTGCAATTAGAATAGAGGTACCTAAATCAGGCTCAATCAAAATCAGATAGGTGGGAACACCAATTATTACTGCGACAACCGCTAACTCTCTTAATGTCGGAGGTAATTTGCGCTCGCTGAAATACCAAGCCACCATCATAGGCACCGCAAGTTTCATAATTTCAGAAGGCTGGAATCGAAAAACACCAAAATTTAACCAGCGTTGTGCACCTTTACCGACTTCACCCACCACAACAACCGCAAGCAGTAAAACAATGCCCCCCGCATAGATAAATGGAGTCCATTTCTTATAGATTCTTGGCGGTATCCAGGCTAAAAAGATCATTGCCATAAACGCCACCGTCAGCCGGATTATCTGTCGGTTTAATTGATCTGAACTTTCGCCCGATGCACTATACAAAATCAAAAGGCCAAAACCTACCAGAACAACCAGTCCGGCCAGCAAAGGCATGTCTAAATGCAGCCTTGCGGTTAAGCTTTTACCTCTGCGATCGGAAATATCTCTATCAATAAACGCCATTTATTGTGAATCCCGCTTGAAATAGGCATCCATTACTTGTCTTGCCACTGGCGCCGCCGCTTCCCCACCGTGCCCCGCATTTTCAGTTACTACGGCAATCGCAATTTCTGGCTTATCCGCCGGCGCGTAAGCAACATAAACCGCATTGTCATTCAATTTTTTACGCGTTGATTTTACTTTTTTACCATCCTCATCTAGCACTTGAGTTTTTAATTGAACTGTACCGGTTTTTCCAGCCGATGAGTACCAAGCATCATCAAACGCTTTTCTGGCAGTTCCAAAAGGTTCTTTGTTCACTTGCTCCATCGCTCGTTTGACAATTTCGAGGCTCTTACCATCACCAAAATCAACTTGTCTATCAGCCAATTCAGGTAATTTGCTATGCCATTGTCGGTGATCGTTTTCGGCAATCACTAGTCTCAATTTATGTCTTACACCATCAGTTGCAATAGGTGCTATCGCATTGGCTAGCTGTAACGGCGTTGCATTCCAATAGCCTTGACCTATTCCGGTCAATACGGTTTCTCCTGGATACCAGTCGCTTCGGCGGTTATTTTTTTTCCACTCCCTTGAGGGCATTATGCCAGTAAGCTCCTCTCCCATATCAATGCCGGTCGATTGACCAAAGCCAAAATTAAACATGTTTTCTGAAATAACATCGATCCCCATTCGGTAAGCTAAATCATAAAAAAATGGGTTACAAGATTCGATAATTGCCTTACTCACATTAACCGCTTTTCCATGTCCCCAAGCGATATGATCACGATAGATCCGCTCTTCCTTATTTGGGATCACCCAGAAGCCGGGGTCGTTGATTGTGAATCGCTCACTGATAAAATTATTTTCTAGTCCAACCCAGGCTAACATCGGCTTAATGGTTGAGCCCGGAGAATACAAACCTCGCAAGGCACGATTAAATAGCGGTTGATCGGCTGAACCGGTTAGTTTGGCATATTTTTCAGTTGAAATGCCGGTCACAAAATCGTTGGGATCATATCCAGGATTGCTGACCAGTGCGAGAACATCACCATTTCGAGGATCGATCACGATGACTGAACCTCGATAATCACCAATCGCATCAGCAGCAGCAAGCTGCAAATTAATATCTAATGACAGCTTTAGATCGTGACCTGGGACCGGTGGTGTTTCCGTTAAAGGCTCACCAATGACTCTTCCTTGCACATCCGTTTCAACGGTGCGGCTGCCAATAGTTCCATGCAATATATCTTCGTAATATTTTTCTAAGCCCACTTTACCCATGTGTCTAGTGGCTCGATAATTGGCTTGGTCAATCCTTTGTAAGTCTCTGTCATTTATCCTGCGAACCGATCCGAGCGCATGTGCTATTTTTTCACCGTAAGGATAATAACGAACTAAACGAGCCTCTACCCTAGCACCCTTTAAGCGGTGTCCATTGGCTGAAAAAATAGCTACTTCCTGTTCAGTAAGACGGGACTTGACTAATACACTTTTAAATCGTCTAACACCTCTTAGACGACGCTTAAACGATTGAATATGCTTGTCTTCAATTAACTCTAACTGTTTTATCAGCGCGAGAGTCTGGTCTATGTCAGCTACTTGTTCTGGAATAATTTCCAAAGAATATATTGATCGGTTTTCGGCCAATAGAACGCCGTTTCTGTCATAAATAAGTCCACGGTTTGGCGCCACCTGTTGTACACTGATCCGATTGTTATTAGATCGAGTCTGGTAGTCTTCATGCTTAATAACCTGTAGATACCAACTGCGAACCAGCAATGAAACCATTAATACCGCTACAAAAATAAAGGCGAAAACCGTACGCGTGACTAAGATCTGTCGCTCTTGACGATGATCTTTAAAGGCGTGGCCACTCTTTATTTGGTTATTCTTGATCATGCTTTATCGATTTGCTTGCAACAATAGTTACCAGCTTTTAACAAAATAGACGTTATTACCAAGCGGAGAATTAGACTCATTGTTATTCTCGGTGATAAGGGTGGTTAACGGTTACCGACCAAGCTCGATAAAGAGTCTCTGCAAGTAAAACTCGAACCATCGGGTGAGATAAAGTTAAGTCTGAGAGAGACCATTTTTGATTGGCTCGACTTAAGCATTCGGGGGACAAACCATCCGGACCGCCAACTAGCAATGACACGTTACAACCGAGCGATTGCCAGTTGGTCAGTTGTTGAGCGAGTTGAGGAGTGCTCCAACTTTTGCCTTTTACATCGAGCGCTACCACCCAGTCCGCATGGTGGACTGCTTTAAGAATCGCTTCGCCTTCTTTTTCCATCCATTTGTCAGCTAATTGATTACGTGTTCTTTTGGCAGCAGGAATCTCAATTAGTTCCAATGAGCAATCACGGGGCAACCGTTGAGCATAGGTGGTAAAACCTGTATCCACCCAACTCGGCATTTTTTGTCCCACTGCGATTAACTTTATCTTCATACAAAAAGCTCTAAAAAAGGACTTGCGACTATTCCCAGAGTTTTTCGAGTTGATAGTAATCGCGAGTAGTTGGCTGCATCACATGGACTACCACATCACCGCAATCAACTAACACCCACTCGGCAGCATCTTCACCCTCAACGCCAATTGGTGCTTTTTCAGCCTCTTTCAATGCCTTGATCAATAATACCGCAATTGATTTAACGTGTCGGGATGACGTCCCGCTACAGATCATCATATAGTCTGCAATGGTGTTGTCATCAGCTAGCTCAATAACTTTAATATCTTTTGCTTTGATTTCTTCTAGTTGCTCTAGGATAAAATCTTTTAGTTGATCATTTTTCATTAAATTACTCTTATCAATAAATTGAATTTTTTAAAATATATTCTTTAACCGCCACCGGCGTTTCAAAATCCAACGTAGCAGTCGTTTGTGCTATCGACTGGTTGTTAGGTGAAGTTAAAGCTGTGTCTCGTGAATGCTCTACTAAACCTTCGGCGCTAGCCTGTGTTTCCGTTTTACATTCACTTAACTTATGTTGAGCGCCATTTTCATCCTCTTGATTTTGTGTAACACGACTGCGAAGGCTCTCTCTTATCGCAGTTGAAGAAGTATTCCTTTCGGTTATCCTGTAATGATAAAACAAACCATTTTTCAGCTTAGTTAACTCTAACGGTGATTCTGTTGGGTTAAAGCCTAGATTAACCAACTCAATAAGTTGCTTTTCTACATTAGAATCTGGCCGATTAACCACTATCAAATGACATAGCTTGGCCAACCGCTCCGCTTTGTGCCAACGCCCTATTGAATCTAAATTGTCGCTGCCTATCACTAAAATGAATTGTCGGTTGGAATATTCTTCGGTTAACTCGCATAACGTATCATAACTGTATGACTTTCCCGACCGAGCATTCTCTCGTTGATCGACCAATATATTGTTGTAGTCACTTAATGCCAATTGAAGCATTTCAACTCTTTGCTCAAAACTGGCACTGGTTTGTTTTTTTAGTGCGGGTACAGCGCAGGGCAGAACTCTAATTGTCCAATCAGAACTAAGACTTTGTAAATTATCGATAATATGCAAATGCCCGAAATGAATCGGGTCAAAGCTACCGCCAAAAATAAACTCAACATCTGACATTATCGGTTAACGCTTCACGCCCCAAATTTTTCTACCACTCAGTAACCACAGACAAGATTCTAACTCTTGCCAAATATTTCCTCGCTCTTGGCCTTTCACCATTCGATCTAAATATCCGCAACGAATCACTAATTTCTGCCAAATAGCAAGCGGTAGTCGATTAGCCGCAGAAACAATCAGTTTCTTTTTACTATCCCAAAGGAAACTTGAAGACAAAGCCTGCATCCCTGATTGTCCTTGACTAACTGCGGTAGAAACTTGATTACATAAACTAATTTCACGAGTCATGTTAACCAATATTGAAATCGGCGCAACTCCTTCCAGCTCAAACTTCTTCAGCATTTTAACCGCACGTTGTCCTTGCCCGGAAAGCGCCTCATCTAAGCATAAAAACACCGAATATCGAGCGTTGTCAGAAATCACCGTTCGTAATTTACTGACATCAATTTTTTCTTCAGCATACAATAGCGACAATTTATCCAGCGTTTGGCTTGCGGCCAATAAGTTACCTTCAGTTTGCTCCGCTAACATTGCAGTGGCTTCGGTTTCTAGTTGTAGTTTTTTTTGTAACGCTCGATTGGCAATCCAATCAAAAAAACTATGAGGTTTAGGCGGCCATAGTTCTTGAACATTAGCATTGGCAGATAAGCTCTTAAACCACTTAGTACTTTTTTGGCGTTTTTCTATTTTGGGTAAGCGAATTAAAAATTGGTTATCAATTGCGGCTTCCGCTACCAATTCAACGAGTGCTTGTTGTGCGTCTTTTTTCGGAGCCTTAGTGAATCGAATATCCGTTAATTTTGCCTCTGCAAATAGAGACAAACTATTGGAATCTGCTACTAGCTCATTCCAGGAAAACTTATCGACCACATCCACTATTTTGCGTTCTGTCACCCCATCCTGCTTCGCCGCATTAATAATTTGATCGCAACATTCCTGTTGAAGTAAAACTTCATCACTACTAACAATGTGAACGGCACTTTTCATCATTAGGATTTAGATTGCTGGTTTATTTGTCGGTCGATCACAACCACAAAACGGCTAATAATTTTACGAGAAACTTCTTGCCGAATAGAGTCCAACAATGCTTTTTCTTCAGCTCGCTTGCCAATTAAATCGATATTATCTAAATAGAAGCTGCGTCTAGCCTCAACATTCATTATTTCATCTAAAGAATTTGAAACCGAGCGATTGTTTGCTTGTTGTTTGTTTTTTTCATAGGTGTCAAGATGACTCACTAAGAATCGAACGCTTTGGTTGAGTTCAAACTCGTTGTTCCGTCCATTACTATCAACGCCAATCGCTCTTCGCAGAATCTTAGAGTTCAAAACAATCAAATGATTGTTAGTACTTTCTGGTTCATTGACAACCACGATTCCCGACGCTTGTAAATCATTGGCGATCTGACGACGTAATAAATTATCATCACTGGTTACCGCGAGATAAACCTGCATACCATTGAGTTGTGCCACACTGTAAGACTCTCCCTGACCACGCAAATGAAATCCGCAACCAGAAATATAGAGTGTCGCAATAATAAGAAGGATACAAAATTTTAATTGTGAAGTTTTCAAAAAAGCTCCGATAGTTAATTAGCGACAATATTGACCAGTCGACCTGGTACAACTATCACTTTTCTAACCGTCTTGCCATCTGTGAACTTTTGTACATTGCTATCTTCGAGTGCCAATTTTTCAATCGCGGCTTTATCTAAATCGGCGGCAACCTCGATTTTTCCACGAGTTTTACCATTTACCTGCAAAATAATTAACACTTCATCTTTGGTTAGTGCTTGCTTATCACAAACAGGCCAATTAGCATCGACCACTAACTGCTGCTTACCGGCTAACTCCCAGAGCGCTTGACAAATATGTGGCACAACAGGTGAAAGTAATAACACAGTCGTATCCAAGGCGTGTTTGACGACTTGTTTATCTAAATCCGATTCTGCAGAATATTTAATGACCGCATTAACCAACTCCATCACCGCTGCAATTGCAGTATTAAACGAATGACGTCGACCGAAATCATCGGTTACCTTTTCGATGGTCTCATTCGTTTTGCGATAAAGTGCTTTTTGCTGTTTATTTAAATCATTAATAACAAATTTTTGTTCTTGGTGTAATGCATTTTCAGTATAAACTTTCCAAAGACGCTTTAAAAATTTATGCGCGCCATTGACACCGTCATCACGCCACTCTAGGGTCTGTTCTGGTGGTGATGCAAACATGGTATAAAGCCTTGAAGTATCAGCACCGTATTCATTAATCAACGCTTGTGGATCGACACCGTTGTTTTTAGATTTTGACATTTTTTCCATGCCAGCCAAGGTCACAGGCTCACCTGTGGCTTTTAACGAAGCACTAACCGCTTTGCCTTTACTATCTTTCACCACCTCAACTTCTTCAACTGAGTGATAATGTTTTCCACCTTTTTCGTCTTTAGTAACAAAAGTTTCAGACAGCACCATACCTTGGGTCAATAAATTTTTAGCCGGTTCATCGGAACTGACTAAGCCAGCATCGCGCATTAGTTTATGAAAAAATCTGAAATACAGTAAATGCATCGTGGCATGTTCTATACCACCGATGTATTGATCGACCGGCAGCCAATAATTGGCCTCTTCGCTATCTAACATGGCGGTATCACAATCAGGCGAAGTATATCTTGCGTAGTACCAGCTGGATTCCATAAAAGTATCAAAGGTATCCGTTTCTCTTTTACCTGGAACGCCATCTACCATAACGTCTTGAAACTCGGGGTTGTTAATCAAGGGAGAATTCGCTCCGTCTAAAATTAAATCAGTCGGCAACTCAACCGGAAATTCTTTAGCCGTAACCATTTCACCGTTTTCTAATTTGATCATTGGAATGGGGGCACCCCAAAACCTCTGCCTTGAAACTCCCCAATCACGAATTCGATAGTTAACTTGTTTTTTTCCTAAATTTTTATCCTCCAACCACTTAGCAATAGCTTGCAGCGCTTGATCAGAAGTTAATCCATCAAACTCACCAGAATTGATTAAAGTGCCTTTTTCTGTAAATGCGGCAACCGATAAATCGCACTCGACTTCACTGCCCTCTGCGGCCTGAATCACTTGTTTAATGGCGATACCGTATTTAGTGGCAAATTCCCAGTCACGTTGATCATGCCCGGGAACGGCCATAACCGCACCTGAGCCATAATCCATTAGTACAAAGTTAGCAATCCAAATATCAATTAACTCACCAGTGACAGGATGTACTGCTTTAACGCCAGTCGCCATCCCTTTCTTTTCCATGGTTGCGATATCGGCTTCGGCGGTAGTGCTCTGATTACATTCGGCAATAAAACTGGCTAATTCCGGATTTGTCTCAGCGGCACGTGCAGCAATTGGGTGTTTGGCAGCAACGGCGAGGTAAGTCACTCCCATTAGCGTATCTGGACGAGTGGTATAAATACTCACCACTTCATCAGAATTTTCTAGGCCAAAATTCATCTCGACCCCTTCAGAGCGCCCAATCCAATTGCGTTGCTGGGTCTTAACGCTATCTGGCCAGCCATCCAGTTGGTCAATACTCGCAAGCAGTTCTTCAGCATAATTTGTAATGCGTAAAAACCACTGATCAATTTCTTTCTTCTCAACCGGTGTTTCACAACGCCAACAAAGGCCATCATGGACCTGTTCGTTAGCTAAAACAGTCTCATCATTTGGACACCAGTTAACCGCTGAAGTCTTTTTGTAAGCAAGGTCTTTCTCAATCAACTTAGTGAAAAACCATTGTTCCCACTTGTAATAATCGGGTTTGCAAGTCGTTACTTCGCGCTCCCAGTCATATGCAAAACCTAAGCTTTGCAACTGCTTTTTCATATAGGCGATATTTTCAATAGTCCACGTACTTGGCTGCGCTTTATTTTTGATAGCGGCATTTTCAGCAGGCAATCCAAATGCGTCCCATCCCATGGGTTGTAGGACATTCTTGCCATTCATACGATGATAACGAGAAATAACGTCGCCAATAGTATAGTTACGCACATGCCCCATGTGTAAACGACCACTTGGGTAAGGCAACATCGAGAGGCAATAAAACTTATCTTTTGAACTGTCCTTTACTGCTTTAAAGACCTTGTTCTCAGTCCATGTTTGCTGAACCTTCGTTTCGATCACTTGTGGGTTGTATTCTTGGTTGCCACTGTCTGATGATTTTACTGGCTGGGCAATATTGTCTTGCTGCATTCTTGTCAATTCTCTAATTTTATCGCTTACGATGATAAACCTTTGCAATACCTTAGTTTTGAGCGGTTAACACACACAAACCAATAGATTCAACCAATGCTATGACTGCTATGATTCCTTTTTGGGAACAAAGTCTCAGCGTTTAAATCCAGTTAAAGGGCTAAAAATATAAACAAAGATCGGACTTAATTTTATGAAAGTGTCAAACACTCTCAATTAGGGTGTGATTTTAACGATTTTGTAACCTAAGTGACAGCCTTTATGGCATTAACTGATAATTGAGCTGAGATTTATCATGCTTATGACGTATTTATACAATATTTCGCCCCTAATCTTGTTAAAAATACTCATCTAGGCTCGAATATATCTTGAAATTTGAGTTTTTCGCAGATTAAATTGTGGTTTACTCTAGCCTTGTTCTATCCGCTTAAGGTACTCTCTCGGTTCGAGTCAGCACTAGCCGCAATGGCGCTCTTTGCGCAACGTTAACTCACTTTCTCAGCTTAAACCTAAAGGACTATAAGATTGCGTTTAACCCGTCAAAGTATTAATAATCCAGCAGCCGTCGCGGTCATCAGTGCCATCATTTTGTTATTGGGTGCTATTTCTATTTTCAAGATCCCGGCGCAGCTGTTACCCAATATTGAAAAACCAATTATCACCGTAATCAACTCATGGCCAGGTGCTTCGCCTGCAGAAATCGAGTCAGAAATTGGGGTGCCCGTTGAAGAAGTGTTATTGGGTACCCCCGGTATGACCGATCTTGTTTCTTGGAATATGTCTAATTTTGGTTTTATGCAGATGGAGTTTGCCATTGAAACAGACATGACTAGAGCGCTAATTGAAGTCATTAGCCGATTAAACCGGCTTCGCCCTCTGCCGGCTAATGCGCAAAAACCACAAGTGATGATGGGAGAATGGGGCGATGCTAACGACACCTTGATTGAATATTATGTACAGCAACTACCTGGCGCAAAGTTTGACATGAGAGCCAATTCAAAATACCTAAGAGACAAGATTATTCCAGAGTTGCAAAGCCTATATGGCGTTTCTAAAGTTGACTATGACGATGGCAAAGGCGGCCAAGGTAATCAATTACAAATTATTTTTGACCCATATCGAGCCGCAGAACTTGGGATTGATATTGCTCGTGTCACTCAACAAATTGGCCAATCAGCTGATATTTCTAGTGGCTTTGTGGATGTTGGCCGTCGCCAATATATTCTTCGTTTTGAAGGCCGTTATGATTTTGAACAGTTATCTGGGCTGATTCTAGATTGGCGTGATGGCAAGCCGATCAAAATGGGCGACATTGCGGAGTTTAAGATCCAACCGGGGCGCGAGGATGGATTCATTTATCAAAATGGCAATAAAAGTTTTCGGATTTCGGTCGGGAAAACCAACGAAGCCAACGTATTGCAAGCCCTGGATATCATCAAAACTAAGATGGAAATGCTGAATCAAAATGAATTTAAACAGCGAGGTCTTAAAGCGCAGTTTTCGTTTGATCCAAGCCGATATATTAAACGCTCCATGAATCTTTTAAGCAGCAATCTTATTTTGGGGATATTTTTGGCCATCGGTGTGTTGTGGCTTTTTCTTCGACAATGGCGCGCAACATTTTTAATCGCCCTAGCCATCCCTATTTCACTTTTGACCACTTTCATTGTTTTAAATTTAGCCGGTCGATCACTTAACGTGATCTCCTTGGCCGGCTTAGCTTTTGCGACCGGCATGGTCTTGGACGCAGCCATTGTCGTGCTGGAAAACATTATTCGCTTGCGAGAACGTGGAGAGGATTCCAAAGAAGCCAGCGACCAAGGAGCCTCTCAAGTTTGGGGAGCGTTACTGGCATCTACCGCCACCACCGTTGCAATATTTATCCCGATTATGTTTCTTGAAGATGCTGAAGGCCAAATGTTTGCCGACTTAGCCATGACCATTGCAATTGGGGTTAGTGTATCCCTTTTGGTAGCCATCACTATCTTACCCACGGCAGCTCGCTATTGGTTGAGAAAATTACCCAAAAGCGATGTTGAAAATACCCGTTGGGATCGCATGGCTGACTCACTAATGAGACTGACTAATAGCCAATCAAAACAAATTGCCTGGGTCAGTGGGTTGGTAATCATTTCAATTTCAGCTTCGATATTTTTCTGGCCAAGTAGTAACTATATGCCGCCAGTAAAAAGAGACACGGTTGATAGCTTTTTGTTTTTCCCACCTGGCAGTAATGTGAAAACTGCGGATAAAGAAATTGCTCAAGTGATCGACCAAAGACTGCAACCCCATTTAAAAGGTGAAAAATCACCAAAGGTTCGCGATTACTTCTTTTGGTCTTTCCCCGGCGCCTCGGGCGGTTGGTTAGCGATTAACGGCGATGAAGATGCTGATTTAGAGCAACTTCAACAAACCGTTCAATCCGAAATTATTAGTGGTATTCCCGATCTATTCGGTTTTTCCATGCGACGAAGTTTGTTCGGTGGTTTTAGCGATGCAAATAGTGTTGAAATGGAGATCACATCAACGGACCTAAATGCGGTTAAACAAGTGGCAATGCAAGGCATGCAATTGGTCATGGCTGAAATTCCAGGCGCAACCGCAAACCCGCAACCTGATCCATTTGCCGATGCCACAGAGCTTCGTTTTACACCTAACGATATTCGCCTAGCCGAAGTCGGTTGGACCCGTCGAGACCTTGCAACCGTCATAATGGAACTGGGACAAGGCGCTTGGTTAGGTGAATATTTTGATGGTCAAGAACGGCTAGATATTTTTGTAAAATCAATTCCACTGGACACCCCAGAAGCAATGCAAAGTATTCCGGTAGCAACTCCGAAAGGTGGTGTTGTTCCCTTGGGCGAGTTGGCTAGTATTTCGCAAGTGCCTTCGCCAAGTGCTATCGTTCGTTTTGAGCGCAAGCGTGGTTATAGTTTGGTGGTGAATCCGCCAGAAGGTATGTCTTTAGAAGATTTAATTAATCAACTAAAGCTTAAAATAGAGCCGGTACTTAAAGCCAGTCTTCCAAGTGATGGTGCCATTAATTACGCGGGAAGTGCCGAAGACCTGAGTCGAGCAATTAAAACTTTGAGCGTAAATTTTATCATGGCGTTTGTTTTACTGTTGCTAATTATGGCGGTTCTATTCCGCTCGATAAAGTCAGCATTTCTCATCGTTATTTCAATTCCATTAGCTGCCGTTGGTGGAATATTGATGATAAAACTAATGAACCTAATCAAATTTCAACCGTTAGATTTGCTGGGAATGATCGGCTTTATAATTTTATTAGGGTTAGTTGTGAACAACGCAATCTTGTTGGTCGCGCAAACTCAAAAAGCTGAACAACGTGGAGCAAACCGTCGCGAAGCGGTGCACCAAGCGCTCAGATTACGTTTACGGCCGATCTTCATGAGTACCCTAACCAGCTTGTTTGGAATGTTACCCTTAATGGTTTTTCCTGGCGCTGGTAGTGAAATTTATCGAGGGATGGCTGCCGCAATTGTTGGCGGGATGAGCGTTTCGACAATTTTCACTTTAGTTTTACTCCCAAGTTTATTGCAGTTGGCTGGTTCTAAAACCAGCCCGCATCCGCCTTCGCAAACAATTTAATGAGAGTCAATTCAATGCGAATCAAAACCTATTTAATAACCATAGCCTTATTGCTGTCACACTCTCTGCAAGGAGAAGAACAATATCAAGCGCCGCCTGCTCAGGTTTCTGTGGTAAAAGCTGAGTCAAAGCTGCTCGCGCCTACCACTACAATTTCAGGCTCGGTAATCAGTCTTAATGATTCTAATATTTCTAGCCAAGTGTCTGGAGAACTTGTTTGGTTGGCCGAAGTAGGACAAATCGTCACTCAAGGGCAAACGATTGCTAAGATCGATCCGACGCGATATCAACTGGCAGTTAAAACAGCTGACTCACGAATCAAAGGATTACAAGCTGATTTAGAATTTAGAAATCAAGAGGTCACTCGACTCAAAGAGCTTGCTACCCGAAACAACACGTCAAAGGCGCGGCTGCAAGAAGAAACCGCTAAACAAATCATGTTAACTCAAGAAATTCGCGCAGCAAAAGCAGCACTAGCAGCTGCCGAATACGATTTATCTTTAACTAAAGTTCGAGCGCCATTTGATGCCATAGTTACCGACCGATATTCTAGTAAAGGCGAATATCTAATGCTGGGAAATCAACTTCTTCGCTTGGTTGATATTAACCATGCAGAAATCACTTTTAATGCACCGATTGATTTGCTTTCGTTTATAACCGTCGGCGATCAACTACAAGTCAGTTCAAAAAGTCATTCCGAGCAAGTAGCGATTAAATCAATTGTTCCAGTTGGTGACGCAATATCTAGAATGATCACCGTTCGATTAAAACCTACCTCAACAAATTGGGTTATTGGATCACCTGTTAATGTATCTGTCCCAAGTGCATTAGCCGTGACTCGCGTTTCTTTTCCTAGGGATGCATTGATCATTAAAGGCTCGGATCTCTATATATTTAGAGTCTCAAATGATATGTCAGCGGAACGTATAGAAGCCAAAATTGTAGCGCTAGACGGTCAGTTTGCGGCAATTGAGGCGGAACTCCAAGCAGGCGACCAAATTGTTATTCGTGGTGGAGAAAGATTAATGCCAGGACAAAAAGTCGCGCTACTACCCAATAAGGAATAAAACCTAAACCTTTTCAAAATATTTCAAAAAACAAACCTTTTTGACCTTAGGTTCGTCTTATAGGAAAACGACGGCCCAAAGGTCAATTAAAAATGAAACAACACCAATGGACAAACCCGCTACTCTCGATGCTCGCATCATCTGCCATGTGTGCAATTTTGAGTCTTAATCAACCAACCTTGCGTTCAGTAGAGCACAATCAACTAGCCGTCCATTCAGCATCATTGATTTCCCAGCATTCGCAGGTAAAAGAGATAATAAATGACCAGGTGAAACAACAATTGGAAATGGCACTAACCTTGGAACTTTTTGCAGGTGAACAGATTCAAATAAAGAGCGGTCAAAGACAGACCAAAGCACCTTTAAGTTTAGAGGAGCAACAAAAATCAGAGAAAAATAAATGTGACAAACGCTCAGTTGAAACCAAACCTATCTTGCCGATGGTACGAAATTCTAACTTCATTTAATGAATATATAAGTCATAAGTATTGCTTTCACTTACAGCACGAAAGCCTAAGCACCTAAGTATTAGCCTAGGCTAAACTCTTGTTGCCAAAGCAGTTCAAAACATTCTGCCAAGCGAATATCTTTTTCTGTAACCTGATTATCGACATCGTGAGTAGTTAACCAAACCTCAATGGTCGTATAAATATTTTGCCACCGAGGATGATGATTTTGTGGACTTATATATTGTCGGCTAGCCTTATCCATAAACTGAATTGCACTTTCAAAACTAGCAAACAAATACTTTCGATATAAACATGATTGACCGCTTTGATGGCCATCTGTGGCCCGCTGAAATTGCCACTGATGGAGGCTCTTCGGTAAGTCATTTTGACTCAAATTTAAATTAGAATATTCCATTATTTATTGATTAGCTTGAACTCTATCATGTGAAACCAACAAATTAATCGCTTGGTTTATTGGCAACGGTTGCGAAAATAAAAAGCCTTGTAACTGGTTGAAACCGATATCCCGAGCCATTTCAAGTTGCTCTTGAGTTTCAATGCCTTCAGCAACCACCACCTTCTCAAGCTTTTGACACAAAGGCACTAAGGCTTTTAAAATTTCCAAGGACGCTTTACTTTCCAACATTTCGCGAATAAAGGAACGATCGAATTTTACTTTATCGGCTGGTAACGATTTCAGATAATTGAGTGACGAGTAACCGGTTCCAAAATCATCGATAGATACTTTGACTCCCGTCTCAGCTAAAAGACTCAACGTCTGCTTTCCTGCATTTATACTTTTGATTGCTGAATTTTCCGTCACTTCTATATGGAGGTTTTTAGAATGACTCTTAAGTTGCTTTATCAAAACCGGTGCAGTAGCCAAATAATGATCGTCTTGAAGGCTCTCGGCGGAAAGGTTAACCGCGATAAATAAATCGTTATTCCACTTTGTTTGCCAAGATTTAAGCAACTCAATTGCTTCACTTAAAGCCCATAAATCTATCGTGGGTAGTAAATTCAAAGGTGCAAGATGCGGCAAAAATTCAAACGGCGTTAAAACACCTCGGCGTGGGTGATTCCAACGAGTTAGCGCCTCAAAGCCAACCACTTGTTCAGTGTCTGTGGCGTAAATGGGCTGCAAATAGATCTCAAATTGCTTTTCCTCAATGGCCTCTCTCAGTTGGCTTTCTAGTTCTAAGGTGTCACTGTATTCAGGCATACTTTCATCGAACAACAGCGCTTTCCTACCGCCCATTTTTTTAGCAGCATCCAACGCTCTTTGAGCTCTAAGCATTGGCTCATCGATGGTTTCATTGGCATCCATCCAAGTCGCGCCGATACTAACATCTATATGAATAGTTTGTTCATTCACAAGCAACGGTCTGGAAAACTGTTTGGTCAGCCAATTTAAACTATGCTTATCAACTTTATTTTCATTGATAATACATCCAAACACATCTCCACTGATTCTGGCCTGATTAGCATAAGAACCTAGCTTTTCTGTCATTCGATCAGCAAAAGCAACAAGCACTTTATCTCCTTGTCTCACTCCACCGGCTTGATTAATTCGTTTAAATTGGTCAATGCCAATTAGTACAACCATCAGCTTGGACTCTGAATTCGAATCGGAGGTTTGCCAACGAGTCAGAAGCCGCTCAAACCCTCGTTGATTAGCCAGTCCCGTTAATGGATCCGAGTCATTTATAATCGCCAATTTTTCATATATTAACTGCCCTTTGCGTCTCTCGTGCTCGAGAAACCAAATAACCAACCCCAAAGCAACAGTGGGATAAATCAACAGTTCCACCAACCCATGGTAGGAAACTAAAGTGACCAATAACTCACTAGGTCCACCAAATAGTAAATTAATGTTTAACACTCCCATGGTGGTCATTTCTATGCCATAAACCAAAAATGATAATGAAACTAACCACTTGCCCAGTGAGTCTCGATTGATTAAGCGTAAAGTGATAACAAAAGCAGCTAGAAACGCTAAACCGCCAAAAAAGTACCGAGATCCGCTACGCAATAAGTTGCGCATCCAACCCCCTTCAGGATCAAATGCGTACAAGCAACCCAATAGGGTGGCAAAAGTCATTACTGCTAATATTACCGGTAGCTTAGGAAGTCGATGCTCTTGATACCCCGATCCCAGCATCAACGTCCCCATTAACAGCCAGCACATTTGCAGGTAGCCTGCATTTATCTTAATGAGAGAAAGGATGAACATTGGTAAACTAGTATATTGATATCCCATTGCCGACAGCTCTTGAGTCACTGCGGCTAATAGCAAAAAAATTGCGAGGGAATAAAAACTAAGCGACCAACACCTCAAATATTCACGCTGGTAGGTCCTGAAATACTTTAAAAGTACCATCGCGATAATGAGAGCGCTAGTTACCTGGAAGGCATATGTTACGGTGATAAATGAAAGCATTTTTATTATAAATAGTGTCGTTCCCAACTTAATAAATTAGGAAATAGCAGCTTTTTTATGTTTTCCTTAAATTAAATGTTTGAACCGACCAAGGTCAGCGATTGGCCTAACTCATAGGAATAATATTAGACAGAAACCATTGAATTCGCGAGCTTCCACCCCAAAATAAATCTCACATAGCTATATTTTAAACGCGAATTCAGTATTCATTTCATGTTTATCGGCCATACAGCAAACAAATTTAACAATTTAATGCCTTGAAAAGTGGCTAGAGTGTGTGGGAACATTCGCTTATGAACATTAAACACAGACAACTAATCGCTCTTTTGGCGGCTCTATGCTGGATATTTGCCCAAAATATCTCGCTAGACCATCAATTTACAAGCGAGCATCTGTCGAAAAATGATTCTCATATCTGTTTAACCTTTGCTAATGATGAAGATGAGGTTTTGCTATCAAGTCCAGCAACCCTTAATTTCTCCAAGTTAGCAACTGAAGAATTGGTATGTCACCATGTTTCTCCCCCGCGAATCATCCAACTAAGCATTCGTACAAGAGCCCCACCCTCTCGACTTTCTTAATCTATCTATTGAAATAACGCATACCTGTGCGAACTTTAACTGCATAAATTACCTACGCGGCTGTAAGTCCGTGTAATAGAAAGTGAGAAAACAAATGAACAAATTATTATTGGCCAGTGCCTTAGTAGGCGCTTCGCTGACAGCATCTGTGAATGCAAAGCAAACTTACCTAAAATTAAGTCACACTAACAACAGTCCCTTGGCCAACGCCGTTATAAAAGTTCGCGGTACCCAATTAAAAGCGACCGCCGATGATAAAGGGCTGGTTGCTTTAGATTTGCCTCTTGGAAAACACACGATTGATGTTGAAGCAAGTAGCAAAATACACTTTCACTATGAAATTCAAGTCGTGGAATCACAACAAACCGACCCAGCAAACCCGCTTGAGATCTCGATGTCTTCGGAGCCAGAGCACACCATTGTGATTAATGCCAACCCACTTGAGCATACGACACTCGATATGGCGACCCCCGTTATATTGCTGACCGGTGACGAATTAACCACGAAGAAAGCTGGAACCATTGGTGAAATTCTGCAGCAAGAACCTGGGCTTAGCGTCTCTTCATTTGGCCCTGCGGTCTCTCGTCCTGTGATCAGAGGCTTGAGTGCATCTCGAGTAAAGATCACTAACAATCAAATGAGTGTTATGGATGCTTCAACTAATAGTGCCGATCATGATGTCGGCATGGAGCCATTATTAGCGGAGCAGGTCGAAGTGGTCAAAGGTCCAGCGACATTACTATACGGTAGTGGTGCTATTGGTGGAGTAGTTAATATAACCGATCGAAAAATAAACCCTAGCTCGGTTGATGGAATTTCTGGTGGACTTGAGCTTAGAGCTGGCGACTCAGCAACGGGCGAGCAAACCGCAGTATTTACCTTAGACGGCGGCACAGAAAATTGGAATTGGCATATCGATGGTTACAGTAGTGAGTCTGATGATATCGAAATTCCTGGCTTTGCAGAGTCTGAAGCCTTTCGAGAGCTAGAAGAGCACGAACATGAAGAAGGCGAAGAAGAGCATGAAGAGGAAGAGCACCACGATGAAGAAGAAGTGGAAGGCCTATTAGAAAATAGCGCTAGCGAAAACACCGGCTTTAACTTTGGCACCACTCTACTACTTTCTGACACAGACTATATTGGCTTTTCCTTTGGAAAAATTGATAAATTATACGGGGTACCAGGTCACGCACATCACGGAGAAGAGGAGCACCACGAAGAAGAAGAGCATGAGGAAGAGGAGCACGAAGAAGAGCACCATGATGAGGAGGGCGTAAGTATCGACATGCAACAAACTCGCTACGACTTACAAGCTCGCTTTGAAAATCCGACTGCTGGTATCGAAACTTTCTTCGCTGGCGTATCTTATACAGATTATGAGCACCAAGAACTTGAAGGCGATGAAGTTGGCACAATGTTTACCAATGAAGCGACCGAGTTTAGAAGCTACATTAAACACAGTGACTGGAACGGTTGGTCTGGTGTGGTTGGCCTGCAGTCTAAACAAAGAGATTTCACTGCTGTTGGTGACGAGGCAATAATCCCAGCTTCTGAAACCAATAGCTGGGCGCTATTTTGGTTAGAGGAAAAGCACTTTGGTGATCTCAAGTGGGAGCTAGGCACGCGCTATGAAAACCAAACCATTAAAACTGACAGCTTTGAAGATGTTGATACTGACGGTTTAAGTTTTTCGGTTGGTGGTGTTTACTCCTTAGCAAAACACAACAAGCTTGCGATAAATCTCTCTCACGCCGAACGCTTTGCTTCAGTTGAAGAACTATTTGTTGACGGCGCTCATTTAGCCACTCGTTCTTATGAAATTGGTAATAGCGAACTGGGCAATGAAACCTCTAATAACTTGGATTTTTCTTATCGCTTTGAAAACAATCTATTACGTGGTGAGTTTAACCTTTTTTGGAACGATTTTAGCGATTTTATTTACGCCGAAAATGTGACTGCTGCTGATAGTTGTGCCAGTGCAGAAGCGATTGAAGAGTCAGAAGAAGAGGAACTGCTAACGGTTTGCTACAAACAACAAGATGCGACCTTTAAAGGCGCTGAGTTGCAAATTGAATTACCGTTCGTTAATCAAAATGGCCACGAACTATCATTAGAGCTTTTTGCTGATTTGGTCATTGCAGAGTTAAGCAATGATGAAAACTTGCCTAGAATCCCAGCTAATAAAACCGGCTTGCAACTTAACTATGATTATCTTGGTTGGTCGGCAAACATCGCATGGATTCATCACAACAGTCAAACTCGGGTAGGCGAAAACGAATTAGCTACAGCGGAGTTTGATATGGTTAACTTAGAAGCGGCCTATCGAATGCCAATCGAAGATCAAGAGTTGTTTTTCTTTATTAAAGGTCAAAACTTACTTGATGAAGAAGCTCGCGATCATAGCTCATTTATCAAAGATTTAGCGCCTCGAGCGGGAAGAAACTTTGTTGCTGGAATGAGATATACTTTTTAATGGCCCTCAACCAATTTAATTAGCCGATCCAAAGACAGCAGTGACCCAGCCTCATAGCTCCTTATGAGCTGGGTCTACTTTCTCCAAGACGGTTTGCCCAAGACGACTTCCCCCCCCAAAAAAAACCGTTTAATTTGAAATCCCACGGCCTTAGCCGTTTTTGTTAATTGCAACCACATGCTTTAGTATTAGACCTACTGCAACGAACGTTTATCACATTGAATGCTTGAACTTCCAAAAGGCTATTACTTAACTAACTTTCTAGAGCTGGTTGACTATGTCTTTGAACAATATGGTGACTTACTCAATCAAGCAGAAACAAACTTTTATCATCGATTTCACTCGTTGACTCGGGATAGTCAGTATCTATACCTACGAATGCTCACCCGAAAGGGGCTGGTATTTCGACAAACAAAACTCAACTATACCGAAATACAAAATATAGAATCGGCAACCCAAGAGTTACAATCATCTGGCTTTATAACGATCAACCCTAGCTTGCCAGTGACGGATTTTTTACACCTGATGAGTAAGCCGGAGTGGCTTAAAATCCTTGCTAAGTTAGAGATTAACGAGGAAACGCAAACCCCAATTGCAAAACTTCCTAGAGCAAAGCTAAATGAACTTTTGATTAATCTCGATGCCGAATTTGATTTTTATAATTTAGTTGAAGAGCCGATACTTTTATTGATCGATTCGGAGTTGTTTGATACCTACAAGTTATTATTCTTTGGCAATCTTCATCAAGACTTAACTGAGTTTGTTTTACGAGACTTGGGGCTATTTCGCTTCGAGCCCTATCATATCGATAAAAATTCTCGCTTATTTAGCTCAAGACAACAAATAGATAACTACCTTGTTTTTTATAAATCCACTGAAGGCATTGAGCAGGTACTCCAGCAATGTCCGGATGATATCATAGCGTTTCATCAACGATTACCCAAAGCAACTTTCGATGACGATACACTAAACCGCAGAATACAACGGTCAAACCTAACATTAGCTAGGCAGCTTGAACGTTTACAATCGCTACGAGCCGCACTATCGATTTATCGGCAATGTAAACGTGAGCCTTCTAGGGAACGACAATCTCGTATCTTAGTTAAGCTCGACAAGATTGAAGATGCGCTTGAGCTCTGCAAACAAATTATCGCTAAACCACTATCAGAAAGTGAAAAGCGATTTGCCAAAGAATTCGGCTATCGTACCGCCAAAAAGTATCAGCTGGGCTGGCAAAAGCCAGTGACATACAAACCGGTTACCGAAACAATAAGAATTGAAAAAACAAGCCATAATGTCGAAATAGCCGCGGCGAATTATCTAGCTAAATTTGGAAAGTGTTTTTATATTGAAAACGGCTTATTCTTAAGCGTGTTTGGCTTACATTTTTGGAATGTCTTATTTGCTCCAGTAAAAGGTGCATTCACTAATCCATTTCAATATCGGCCACATGATTTATATGATGATAATTTTCTCGACCAACGAGCTTCCGAATATCAACAGTCCATTGAAAAGCTTGCCAACCTAGATCAAAACTTACCACACTATCTCAACTTAGCGAAAGAAAAATCTGGAATTGCGACACCTTTTGTATTCTGGCAAATAATAAAAGAAGACCTATTGAAAATGGCTTTTAAGCAGATCCCTGTTAAACATTGGCAGGCAATTTTTAGCCGAATATGGTCGGACATTCGTGCTAATCGTTCGGGGTTTCCCGACCTAATTTTATTCCCTGAATCAGGTGGCTATCAACTAATTGAAATAAAGGGCCCTGGCGACAAACTGCAGAAAAACCAGCAACGTTGGATGTCTTATTTTGCTGAACACAATATTCCACACAAGGTCGTTCACGTTGAGTGGCAATAGTATAGCTAAGTTAAAACTCTCAGTGGGTACTTTGGTAGACTTTAGTGCAAGAGTCGGCGATCTTTTTTCTGAAATGCCTGTCGGCCCCACAGCAAAAGAAGGAATTTATGGTCATCAAAAAGTACAACAGGCCAGAGACAAAAATTGGCAGTCGGAAGTCTCAGTTAAACAAACGATCACACGCGGGAATTTTCAACTGACACTGACTGGGCGAATTGATCTAGTTTGCTCTAGCCAACGGCCTATCGTGATTGAGGAAATCAAGACTACTTATGTCGATGCAGATAAAGTGCCAGATGAGAAAAAGCACCTTCACAAATCACAAGTAGAACTTTATGGCTACCTTTACCATTTAGCTTGCGGCGATTCTGACGCTATTATCAATGGTGAAACCCAATATGAGTTGCGGACCACTTGGTTCAATTTGCTTAACCAAAAGCAAGCCTCAACCAGCTTTAAAGTTTCAGCAAAACAATTAGAAGCCCGCTCATTACAACTTATTGATACTTATTTGCAGTGGTATGTTGAATATCAAAAAAGGTGTCAGCTCGTTGTTCGCTCCGCACAACAACAAACATTTCCTTTTGACAATTATCGACCCGGCCAACATCACTTTGCCAAGCGAGTGTACCAAAGCATTAAAGATAAAAGTCACTTGATGGTAGAGGCTCCCACTGGATCGGGTAAAACCATGAGTACATTATTTGCCGGTTGTAAAGCAATCGGCACCAAGCTTATTGAGCAAATGCTGTATTTAACCGCCAAAGGCTCTGCTCAAAAAATCGCAATACACAGTTTACAAATACTAGAAAACAGTGGACTGAAAATAGACTATGTCGTGATCCAAGCAAAAGATAAAGCTTGCCCTTGTCGCTCTAGCGAGCCATCAATAAATCAAACTTGCGATAGTGGTAGCGGTCGATGTTCACGCACAATCGGCTTTTTTGACCGACTTCCAGCAGCGAGACTCGAATGTCTGCAAAGCCCTCACTTAGATAGTCAGACTATTCAAACCATTGCCTCGCGCCATCAGCTGTGTCCATTTGAATTAAGTTTACAAATGGTCCGTTGGTCAAGCATTGTGATCTGTGATTTTAATTACTTTTTAGACCCAATGGTGAGGCTGGCTGTGTTTGATAAAAACGCCAATAAACGTGCAGTTCTCATCGATGAGTTTCATAATTTACCGGATCGTGGTCGAAGCATGTACTCTGCTAAATTATCCTCAAGCCAAGCTCATGCAGTCAATCAACAGCTCAAAGGAAAGCAAGCACTAAAAACGCAGATCACCCATTACATTCAAGTATTAAAAAACCTGCATAAGACAGACTTACTATCGAGTCAGAATAATCGCTCTGCACACATCCCCAATGGTAATCTAGATACTAATGTAATTACTTACGCTAGCCCTCCAAATGATATAAAGAATGCATTAGAAAATTTATTTGAGTTTATCAGCAGCGAATCACTTAACGATGGTTTTGCCGGTGGACTACAAACCAATCAAATACCAGGTTTTCATGACTGGCTTAAAACCCTTTATCGATATTATTTTATCAGTGAACTTTATAGTGATGATCATATAACGATCACTACAGAGAGCAAATTGAAAAACTCGAAAAAAACAGAGTTCAAACTGAAACTACTTTGTTTAGACCCAGCAGATTTTCTTTCAAAAAAATATACCTCGACACGCTCAATCATCGGATTTTCTGCGACATTGGCACCTTTTCAATTTTATCAGCAGATGACCGGACTTAATGGTGAAATTAATCAGCTCAAATTACCCTCAGCGTTTCCAGTGAATAATCAGCTCACACTAAGATGTGATTTTATTGATACTCGCTGGAAGCAAAGAGATGCCTCAATTAGTCTATTGTGCGAATTATTATCCACAGCAATACAACAAAAATTAGGTAAGTACTTAGTTTTCTTTCCATCCTACCAATACATGAAAAATTGTTATCAAGCTTTTACAGCAAATCATCCCGAAACCAATACAGTCATTCAAGCCCGCAATAGCGATGAAAATCAGCGAAAGGATTTTTTAGCCGGCTTTTTCGAAGGCCAAAAACAGTTACTAGGTTTTGCCATTTTAGGCGGCGTGTTCGGTGAAGGCGTTGACTTCTCTGGTGATTCACTAAGCGGTGTCATTATTGTTGGGACAGGCATGCCACAGCCGAGTCAAGAAAATAAACTGATCGAGTCAAAATTAGAATCAAAAGGCTACAATGGTTTTCAATATTGCTACCAAATCCCCGGTTTTACTCGAGTCAAACAAACAGCTGGAAGAGTCATTCGTTCGGAAAAGGATAAAGGTATCGTGATACTCGTTGAGCCGCGCTTTCAACGATCGGACTATCAAGCTTTAATGCCTGAGCATTGGGATGTTAAACCTTGCAATAGCACCGATGAAGCTAAACTGCAGTTAGTGCAATTTTGGAATTCAACAGAGTGAAAGGAATGGCCATAGCGCTTAGACATTAAGATATCTTGAAAAATCGTTATTGCAATAATCACGGTAAAGGCTGATACGAAAATTCCAAGGTCCTCTATGGCTAGGTGTCCGAGTGGATTATCCGCTGAATGCATACCCGAAAAAAAATTGAAAGTCACTTTATAAAAAAAACTAGACAGTCGCTTTATAGTCAATTACTCACAAGTTCAAGCGTTGAACTCTTAAGCTGTTTTACGGATTAGCTAATTGATACATTCCCCAATTGAAGGCAAAGTTATACTCTCTTAGCTTTAAGGATGAAATAATGACCATTGCGAGAAGGAACCTCGTTGACTCCGAAACATCAGGATTCTATCACTGCACCAATCGTTGTGTCAGACGAACCTTTCTGTGTGGCGTTGATGATGAGACAGGTATGGATTATTCACATCGTAAAGACTGGTTAGAGAAACGCATGCTTGACCTTTGCGCTATCTTTTCTGTTGATATTTATGCCTATGCAGTGATGTCTAATCACTATCACATCGTATTGTATGTGGAACCTTTAGCTCCGCTTGATTGGAGTGATGAAACCGTGGCCGAGAAATGGCTGCTCGCCTACCCTGGCCGATTTGTTGACCCTAAATATGCTCAACAGCGAGAGCTTAAGAAGCAAGCAATAATGGCTGATAAAAAGAAGCTCAAAACCTATCGAAGGCGGCTGGGCTCTTTGTCTTGGTTTATGGGACGACTGAATGAGCCATTGGCAAAACAAAGTAATCAAGAAGATTTTTGTACAGGACGATTCTGGGAGGGGCGATACTCCTCGCAAGCTCTGCTCGATGAAGCCGCAGTTTTTTCCTGTATGGCCTATGTGGACTTAAATCCAATACGTGCGGATATTGCTGAGCGACTTGAAGAGTCAGAGCATACAGCCATTAAGCAGCGAATTGAATCATTAAAAACTGTTGCCCCATTGGAAGTTGAAAAGACTCTAAGTCAAAAAATTACCTGTATCAACGAAAAAGTGAAATCAAAGCAACTTCCAATGACCTTGAAAAACTATATCGAATTAGTGGAATACACAGGTCAATCCATCAAGTATCCCAACAAAGCTTCAATGCCTACCTCGATCCAATCAACACTCTCATCCCTTAATCTTCAACAAAGCCATTGGTTAAAACAAGTTGAGAATTTTAGTAAGAATTACTGTCACGTGGTAGGCCCCATTGAGCTTATTCGAGAAAAGGCTAAACAATTAAGGAAGAAATATCTCCGTGGTGATTCAGCTGCCAAGTTACTCTACGAAAAACAAGTTTAAGAAATCTTCTTAGCTTTCCAAAAATAGGCCACTATCTTTCTATAGGGGTTAACCTTGGCTGAAATACGTGAATTATCGCTTTCAGCGAAAGAGTTCTACATTTAACTAACTTGTATTAACAGAAATAGTCGAGTGATTATGATTTTTATCATTCCCGATGGTTTATTGATACTTTTGCTTAGTAGACTGTCTTATATTATTGCCTAGGGGAGAACTTTGACCAATGCCTTCTTCAACAAAGTCCTGATACTTTGCGATTGCCCGTTTCTTTTGT
This sequence comes from Kangiellaceae bacterium, assembly GCA_965230505.1. Classification (GTDB taxonomy): domain Bacteria; phylum Pseudomonadota; class Gammaproteobacteria; order Enterobacterales; family Kangiellaceae. Next base: position 1,243,582 of record OZ246006.1, read on the forward strand.
TTAGAAAACTGACTGAACATCCAGTCAACTGCCAACCAATCGCCCGTTTCAAAATAACCGACCATTGCTCGATAGCTACTCCATGGATAGTCCATCAGCTCCGAAACCATCTTTGCTCGGATTGGGTTTAAAACGATGTATCGCGATAACTCCAATAAGTAGTTATCTCTATCGACCAGAATCGCTTTATATCGACCTTGAAACAAGTGACCAAACCGTTTTTCTTTGCGGGTGTTGTTGTACCACTGAGTATAAACACCATTCAAATGGCGCATCCCCTTGGAAAGCGTCGCCTCTCGCGTTTCAATTAATAGATGATAATGGTTATCCATCAAGCAGTAGGCATAAACACTCCATTGGTGGCGTTTACACGCTTGCTCGAGTAATTTTAAAAAGCGATAACGATCCGCCTTGGTTTCATAGATTGCCTGCCGGTCATTCCCTCGTGAGGTGACATGATAAACAGCGCCAGGGTATTCAATTCGTAGTGGTCTTGCCATTAGCTCAGTGTATCAGACCTTAAGCAAACCGGCAATTAAAGACCTGACCCCATTCATATCATTCGTCATAGCTCAGGCATGGTTATTAAAGGTATTCGTTTGAAATCGTCCAGCCTTGTTTCGTTTAATGCTGTTCATGGGGGTGTTGCGTAATGAGCCAATTAATTTCTTTGCGGGTATCCGCTTTCTCGCTTGAAGATAAAGATGCATTTCTTAATGATTGCCGAGCGCATGAACTGGAAGATATTGTTGATATTGATTTGTCGTGGGATTGCCTTGGTTTTAGAATCTCTATGAGTAATACAACCAAAGCAGTCTATGAAGAGCACTCAGTTAATCTGGGCAGTGTCTTCAGTATTGTTGATGCAATTCAGAGTCATATTGCTGATGGTGATGCGTGTTCCGTATCCGCCACTATCGGTAGTGAGCTACGCTTGGCTTACCATGATTTTGTAATCACCAAAGATAAATGTGATTACTCAATTGAGCGTACAGATTCATATCAAGGTATTCTCGACCGACTCAAAGCAACGCTTGAATTAGGTCGGCGTGAAAGGCGGTTAAAGGACAAGTTGTATCGAGTTGATGACTCGTTACATATTCCTTACTAACCCACATCAGTCAAACCAATCCAGTGTAGAAGTGTAGTTTTCACCCTCGATTTCCAAAACTATTTTATATTTTTTCCTATGAAAAGTTTTCTAAAAAGGGGTCTAAAACTACACTACTACACTAAAACTACACTGACCTTGTTAAATGGCTAGTAATGCTTTGTTGAGAGTAACCCGTGAGACATTGAAATGTTTAGCCACTTCAGTCTTGGTGATGTCGGAATCCATCAGCATAGCATTGGCTTTCTTGATTTGATTCATTGATAACTTAGATGGTCGTCCACCTTGTCGACCTCTGGCACGAGCCGCCGCTAATCCTGCTGATGTCCGTTCACGAATTAAATTCCGTTCGAACTCTGCCAGCGATGCAAAGATGTTGAATACCAGTTTGCCAGTATTGCTTCTGGTGTCGATGGATTCAGTCAGGGATTTGAAGCCGATATTACGTTCTTCCAAATCATTGATGATGTCGACAAGGTTCTTTAAAGAACGTCCGAGTCTATCCAATTTCCAGACAACTAACGTATCGTCAGGTCTTAATGATTTGAGTGCAGCTTCGAGTTCGGGGCGGTGACGTTTAGCACCTGACATGGTTTCTTGGTAGATGGTCTGACACCCAGCTTGAGTAAGGGCATCGATTTGTAAATTGTGTGATTGGTCTAATGTTGATTTTCGTGAATAGCCTATAAGCATGTAGTCTCCTTGGTGATAAGAAACTCAAGCCTATACTAAACATTGAATTCTTTACAAGTTTCTTTACGGATTATCGATGCTTTTGGCGGTGTTTTACTGTGATGATGGCAGTGTTCAATTAACGTTGGTTTTCTTTACGGTGAGAAATTAGCTGTGATGATGATGGAAGCGGTGTCATCGATCGCTGCGCGATCGATGAGTAACTTCTATTGTATTGATGAATATAATTTAATGAAAATTACTACTCCTGCTTTCATTGTCATATCCTTCATATTCCCACTGAAACTTTTTTTGAAGGGCTTGGACAACTTGTTCCCAAGTTTCAGCTTTGCATGAGTCAACAAATTGAGTCAAAGCTTTCAAAGTATTCTCCCAGCTATAATCTTCAACTAAAAGAAACTTAACACCTTTAAATTTCCTGCCTTTAGCTAAAAACTCTTGGTATGCTTTGTTATTCATGATTTCAACTTGAAATTCATCACCATACTCTTCACCTTTTTTAGCTACTTCTAATTCTAATATGTAGTAAATACTGCAGCCTTCGATGGGGCTCCACTCCCAGACATCATCAATATCTGGGGAAAAGTAATTTACAATTTCTGCTTCAATCATTAGCTGATACACCCTGCTAGCTTGGAGGCACTACATCTATATGAGTATTTTGAACTCTGATTTTCGCGCCGTTAGAGTCAAGTCTGTAGCGTTGGAAATTAGCTCTGAATCCTGTATAGGAATACGGGTCTTTAGGCTTTCTTGTCGGTGCTCTGAAAACTCTTAAACCGTCAGGTGACCTCATGTACATATTCCCTTTTTTGTCGAAGCGAATAATTGCTTTACGCCCAACAAACTGTCTTCCCATGTAAACAGATTCATCAACAGAATATCTGCCGCTGACACTATTATTTCCACGCAGGTTTTTAATTTTATAGAGTTTTTTCTGGATGTATTTGTATCGCTTGCTGCCTTTTCTGGGCGGTAGCGAGCCGGGCTCTTCAGGACCTCCTTCGGGAGGGGGAAAGCCGTAGGTGTCGTAAACGGCATTGTCTTTAAGTGCTTGCCCGTAAGCATCTGCAGCTTCTTGGCCTGCAATGTAAACAATGCCAGCAAGTGCGATATGAGGGAGGGCTTCAGCAACAACCGCTCCAGCAGCAATTATTCCTTCCGCTCCAGCGGCATTTGCAACAACCCCCGTTCCGAGAGCGCCAAGTGTAGCTACCCCTGCAGAACCAGCACCACCTTCACTTTGATTTTCATTGGTGCCTCCTCCCCCACCTACTATGTCTTCGCCGCCAGCGCCTGAACCTTTCCCCAAATCCTTTTGCTTGCTTACATCCTTACTGGATAGTATATCAGTTGTTTTGCCATTTTCGGTAAAAGATAGGCCAGTAACCGAGCCGCCATTTAAAGCGCCGTTGGCAAAGTTGATAATCTGTCCTTTGGCACCACTATGTTTAACGTTTACAGATTTAGTCGCTATAACATCTCCACTCTCGCTATCTTTTATATCGACATCCATGCATTTTTTTATGCGGGTACCGGTCTCTGCCGCGCAATACCCACTTGGGTCTGTCCCAGCCAACGGATTATTCATAATATAAGAATAAGGATTCATTGACTGTGAATTACCCGGACTCTGAATAAACGGGTCAACACTCAAGAAACGACCGAGATTATAATCATACACCCGTCCATTCATATGGATCAACTCAGCATCATCCAAATGTTCATGGTCAGTAAACCCACGATTAGTACGCCGCTCAAACGGACCTATATTAGTGACTCCTGCATCGGCAACCGCCTTTAGTGTTGCTGGAGAAATTGAGGCCATTGTCCCCGCTCTAGGCTTACCAAAGGCATCATAACTTTTGTTGTCTACCACATTGCCGTTTTCATCGGTTATGGTGACGACTGAATTTAATCGGTCACGATGAACAAACCCAATTTTAAAGCCCGAATCATTACCACCCACGGTTTCAGTAATTATGGCATCGCCAATGTATTGTCGCTTGGTGGTGACGCCGTTATAACTAATTTCCTCGTAGGATTTATCAATGTAAATAGTGGTTTCATTCCCACCCGTTTGGCCTTGTTTAATTTGTTTGTAACGCATTTGATCAGCACCGTAGCTAAACCAGCTGGTGATATTGCCTTTGGCGATTGAAGTCGGTTTATTAAAGGCGTTGTAACTGACTGTTTTGTTATCAGCGCTATTGCTACCAACACTACTGGTTTGATTACCATTGGCATCATAGTAGTAGTTAATCGTTCCGCCACCTGCTTTATTGATAAAACGTACGGCGTTTGGACCCGCTGAACCTCCGGCAGTTTTGCTTAAATTACCGTAACTAAAGCCGTTAGTGTTGATTACAAAGTCATCTTTTCGAGTGAAGTTACCCACGGCATCATAACGGTAATTGGTCACATCTTGCGTGCCACCGATATCTCTTGTGGCAGTGAGCAAACGATGCAAGCCGTCATAAAGATAGGTTTCCTTTGAGGTTACTACGCTGCTGGTATTGCTATCGAAATTCTCTACCGTTTGCAGTTTAAGATTGCCAAAATCATCATAGTCATAATTAATACGATGACGTTGGTTACCTGCTAAGGTATCTGTTTGCACCGAGAACATTTGACCGGTCACATCGGAATATTCAAACATCTCATTGAGAATACCGTCAGCCTTTTGCGAGGTGGTCACTTGCAACCTAGCATCCATATTGGTGATTTGTTGATAAACGTAACTACTGCTGGCATTTTGGCTGTGAGTTTGATACCCCAAATCGTTGTATCGGTTTTCAACGGTTATACCCGAAGCCGTTTGTCCTCCTTTAACTCGACCAAAAAAAGAATCATATTGGGTCGACTGCTGGTAAGCGGTGTCATCAATATAAGTAGTACTTGTCAGTGGACGACAATATTGATCGTAACCATAGCTTTTAGAATAATTATCACTGCCAGAATCTTCTCGAGTTTCTTTATGGATTGCCCCTTTACAGAATTCTCCAGTACTTCCCTTTGTGGCGCTATCAAATTCAAATGATGCTTCTAATATTGTGCCCACTTTTCGAGACGTCAACCGACCTAAAATATCGTAGTCATAGTCGGTAATAATTTTTCTGGCATCTTTTTCCGTGTCAACTTCGCCAAAGACTGTGTAGGTGAAATCTTTACGCCCCATGTTGGGATCAATTACATATTTCTTTTGGCCTAAAGCATTGTATTCCGCTTTAATTGGGTTGTCTTTAGCGTCCTGTAATACTATCGGGTTACCAGCGGCATCGTAGGCATATTCAGTCACACCATCTAGGTCGTCAGTGGTTTTCATCAATTGACCGTTGCCACTATAGGTTCGGCTCATATTAATGGTTTTTCCCGTTGAGCCTACCGCTTGAATAGTCGTTTGATGCTTGTCGTACACATAGGTCACTGTAAAGGATTGGTTATGTGGCTCGTCGGTGCGCTTTTCAGTAACTCGACCTAGCAGATCAAACGCTTCGTAACGAACACCTTTATTGTCATCAACCATAAACGATGGCACGGATTCAAATACTTTGCGGCCTAGATGATCGTACTCAGTGCGAACAAAAATAGGACTGCCATCAAAGCCTTGAGTTTTTGCTACCAACACACGATTTAATTTGTCTTTATACAAGGTTGATTCTGGCTGGCCAGCTGAACTGGTGGTGACCTTATAACGAATAAAACTGGCTACATCGGTCACTCCTGCATCAATCAACGATTGACTCGCCGGACCAATTGAAAAAACCTCATCACAACCTCCCGAGCAATCCGCAAATCGACTGTAAGCAGGTTGTCCGGTACCGGCTGGTGGAGTGACAGATGCCACTCGTCCAAATGGATCGTAACTGGTTTTACTCACTAGTCCGTTAGCATCAGTTATTTGTATCGGTTGGCCAGTGCGCGGGTCGGAATGGGTTGTGATGGTATGTTCTAAATCGTTAGTGACTTGATAAACAAAATAGCCTTCAGTGCTCTTACTGGTTCCGTCTTTAGAATAGCTAGTACTGACACTTCGATAATCTGTTGGTAACCCACTTTCGTAAGTTTTAACCAATGTCGGCAAACCATGTAGATTGTATTCGGTCTTAACCACCGTCTTTTTACCACCACCTTGTAGAGGGGTGACAGTCACTTGCTCAGGTTGTCTTTGCGGAGTCCAAATAAATTTTGTTTCAACCTTTTTCTTAGGGTCAAGAATACTAGTATGTACCGCTGACCCTGATATGGTTTCATTAGTCACCGTTGATGTGTTGAGTTTATTAAACCAACCGTCATCAATACTGTCTTCATAAAAAACATTTTCAGTGGTAACTTTAACCTCACTAAACCCATTGTTTGTTACATTAATCGATTTATGTACGTTGCCATATTCATCGATATCAGCCGGCTCGATACTTGTTAATGAACGGTTCAAATTATTATCTTCATCACATAATATCGCGTCTAAATCGCAACTTAAGCGTTCAGCGCTGGCATTGTAGACATGATAAAGATTTGCTCCAAAAGTCGTCTGATGAGCCAAGTTTCTTTGCCAATCGTTTTTCGAAAGACTAATTGGAACCGTGCTTCCACCGAATGTAGCAGTTTGCTGTAATATCAATGAACTAAATGGAAATTTAACCTTAAATTCAGTATGAACCTCTGAATCATCATTGGACTCGTTGATTTCAGTGATTCCAGTGAACCCTCTAAACCCACGACCTTTGGTGTTATAGACCGCTCCTTTATAACGATAGCTAGTCGTATTGAGATCATCATCTAAACCATTACTTTGACTAAAAGAAGAAACCGCATACATACTTGAGGCAAAGTTAAAGTGTTCGTCATCGAGTACATTGTCTTCGTTACGATCATAAAAATCACTCACCTGTCCGGATGTGAGTGGTAAATATTGCCATTGACTGATGGCTCCTAAACCGTTGGTCACTTCTGTCAGTAAATCATGTGGTTGATAATCTTTTTTAGTCGCACCACTACCCGTTCCGTAATTTCGATTAAAATAAATTTTATTAACGGCTTTATCTGCCATCACTGAGGTTGAGTCAACCTCACCGATGGAACATCCTCCAACGACGTTATAACAACCATAAACAAACATTAAATCCTGTAATCCTTTACCAAGCGAATCTACCACAACAGAGTGATTGGCAGCTCCGACCAAATCAGTACTTTGATAGGACGCTGTAAATTCACCGTTGGCATCTTCGCTAAAATGCAATGCAGTGTATTCGTATATGCTAAAATCAGCACTACCAGGCACACTGCGCAAGGTGCTGCTATTTGTAGTTGTATACTGCTGGTACAGTTGTTCACCGCAAAGGGGACCGTTTGCGACATTGGGAATGGAGTGACAGCCTTCGACAATTCGTTTACTTGGCAAAATCAATTCGTCTCGACCATCCCCATTCACATCCATCGATTTAATGGCGCTACCATATTTTGCCAGCCTATGCTCTTCGTCTTCTCTTGGTTCCATAGGGTCGTCTGCTTGGATCACCAAACGGGTTGATATATCGACGCCTAAATCCCTTTCTGCCGCAAAGGAGCCATCACCTTGGTTTAGTTTTAAAAATAGGCGTGATGCTCGACTTCCATGATCTACTTCTAATAAACCAACCCAATCCAATAAACCATCCCCATTAACATCAATAAATCGGGTGTACTCAGAAAGATTGCTACTAGGTACAAAACTGATACCATGCCTTTCAGAAAAATCTAGCTCTCCATCAACCAGCCTAGTTAGCGTTAATTGGTATAGCTTGGCTGTGATATGCTTTGTTAAATGGCTTGGATTAACTGATGTGACAATGTCAGGTAAGCCATTACCATCCATATCTCCGATAACGCTAAAAGAGAATTGAGGTGTTCGAGTGCCGGATATAAAGCCTGAGCTAAATGCAATCTGGCCGGCAGCATTGTAGGGAGTGTTTACATTGCTAGTATGAAGATAAAGCCATAAAACTTCTTTGTCATCTTCTGGTTGCCGAAGCAAAATATCAGGCCAGCCATCACCGTTAAAATCAGCGATCGCATGTAACTGGCCAGAGCTATCGCCGTTAAATCCACGAGTAATATTGGTATTAAACCAATTACCACCGGAACTGTAACGCAGCTGCAGATGGTTGTTAGGCGCAAGCTGCCATTGGTCAGTTTTACCATCCAAGTCAAAATCACCTACAAGGCAACTGTAACCACCGGTCCACTGGTGAGCAATGCAATTTGATAAGTCTAGAGAATTAACCGTGCTATCACCTTCCGCGTTTAACGAGTATCCCTGTGTATCGCGTACACCATTACCATCAGTGTCACCTCTGGGCATGGCTGTACCAAGGTTTTCGGCCACTTGAACACCTGGTCGACTAGATTCACGCGGAGGAAACAGTTCTGTACCGGCACTATCGGTAAATAATTCTAACTTGTAGTTTGAAGTTGAATCTAACTCGGTAGAAAAGTTTTCTGACCATTTAAATACTGTTTTTGGTAAGCAGTTAGCTCCTGCCAAATAACTACATTCCTCAACCGAGTTTAGTAATAAACGTTTAGATATAATCGACGGCGAGAGTTCGAGTGTGTAATCCCGCACTTTTTCGGAACCGTTTATATAGGTGCTAATGGTGGTTAATTTTTGCGTTTGTCTCGATTTACCACCGGCTAAATAGGAAGTACTAACATCATCACGTGCTTGGTAATCAAAGGTGACTTTTCGGTCGCCTTCTGCAGAACCATTTCCGGTGTAGACAATTTCAGTTAGCAAGACTTCACCATCCCCCATATCATCATAAGAGTAAGTCATATGATTTTTGCCGGTTACATCTTGTTCTCGGCTAATCAACCAACTCAGCGGCGCTGGGGCGTTTGTCGGTTGAACTTTAGAAAATTCAGAGTCAGCAGTTTTGCCGTAAAAATGAAGATTTCCATTTGGCAGCAAAACTTCGAAATAACTATCGCTAGCGTTTATGTTTCCGCCTTTTTGGGTCACCCGAAGAAAATTATCTATCTCGGTCGCATACTCAGCGTTTAACTCTCCGTAGGCGCCACTCGAATTAGGTAAAAGCACTAACCGTTGGCCGTTAAAACACAGCTTGTCGCTGGAAAGATTGTATCTGATACCATCTGGCCCTTCATCTTGTGCTAGAGTGGGTGCGCAACGGCTAATAGCCCCACCCGCCGATAAACTCCAACCAACTCCAGCGATGCCATTGCCGCCTCGAGAAGAATAAGTCAGAGAGACAGTGGGTTGCACTCCCGCTCGACCGGGTGGTAGCGCAATGGGAATTGAATAACTGGCAGCACCGCCCGATACGCTTGCTTGTCCCATTAAGGTACCGATGGACTGATTCGCTACAGGCGTATAGGAGATTGTTTCTGCGTCAGGAATGTCAATCCAGTTTGATTTTGACCAACCTGCAATAATTTGTACATCAACGCTAACAGCTGCTCCATAATCCGAACAAGAAATTGAATTACAGGCGCGTACTCGATAATAGTATATTCCGCTGGTTTCACTGACAGCTAGACTAGTACTAGTTTCGGCTTCTTCTAACATCTTCCAACTACCAGATGGCTCTCGCCTTTGGACATCATAACTAGTTGCATCTGAGACACTTGCCCAAGTTAAGCTGAAACTACCATCATCATTCGTCGAGGGCGCGCTCGCCGCTGGCACGGCTGGAGTTAATAGCACTTGTGTGTCTAAAGAACTGGCGCTAAAAGCGGAACATGCCCAGTCGAAACCATTACATGCTCTGACCTGATAGTCGTAGATTCCATTTCCTCTCCCCGTAATCGACATTGAAGTTGAGCTAGTGTTATTAGCGATATTTCCCCAACCGCCAGCATTATTGACACGTTCTTCTAAATCATAATAAGTCACCGTTCCTGAGGGTTTATTCCAAGTTACCGTGTAAGCTCCAGTCGCTGAACTTGAAGGTGATGATGGAGCTGCTGGCGCACCTGGTTTAGCCCTCACTGTAGTATCACTAGATGGGTTGCTATAGTTACTGCATGCCCAACTATATCCATTACAAGCACGCACTCTAAAATCCCAAAGTCCGTCGGTTAACTCTGAAAGTGTTTCACTCGTATTGGTGTCGCTCAATTTGCCGGTTAACCAAGTGCCACCATTATTGTGTCGTTTTTGCAGATCATAAAAGCTGACATTACCCGATGGTTTGTGCCAGCTTATCGCGGCGCTACCGTTGCTGGTAGAGGGGTTTGTTGGGGCTGCTGGCAAGCTGGGTTTCAACCTGACTTTGGCACTATTTGCACCGCTATAAGCTGAGCAGGACCAACTGTAACTGTTACAAGCTCGTAACCGATATTCGTAATTGGTTCCATTAACTCCGCCGTTTCGCGTTAAAGAAGTGGTTGTATTATTCGACGCTATCGTAAGCCAGCTGCCACCCGCTACTCGTTCTTGTACTTGATAGAAATTGACCGTGCCAGAAGGTTTACTCCAATTCACTGTGTAACTGGTGGAATTAGAATTGATATTGGACGGCCTTGACGGAGTCGATGGTTTTAGTTCAACGTGAACTACATTGGCAGCACTATAGGATGAGCAAGACCAAGAGTATTTATTACAAGCCTGAACTCGGTATGCATAACTGGTATTGTTACTTCTTCCTGTACGAGAATAAGACATTGATGTTGTATTGCTAACAATCGTTGTCCAACTGCCAAGACCTATACGTTCTTGTAAAGTGTAATAGGTGACCGTTCCGCTTGGTTTTGACCAAGAAATGTTATAACTAGTCGATATTGAGTTTATATCGGTTGGTGGAGTGGGTGTTGATGGCTTTCTGTAAACGTAACTTATGTTTGAAATGACACTATTAGAACAAGCTGAGTTTCCAAAGTTATCGTGATTGCAAGCTTCAATTTTAAATTTATAATCACCATCCTCTAAATTAGAAAAATTATGATTTGTACTCTTTACATTGGAACGAGTAACCCATTGATATGCCCCGCCATTTTTTGAATAAGTCAAATAATAACCCGAAAGTGGGTGACTAGTTAACCCATAAGTTGTATTCCACGAAACACTAAACGTACCATCTAAACTCTGCGTTTCGGTTGCATAGGGTTTACCTGGCATTCCCGGCGCAACGATATCGTCTGGTTCACAACCAAAACATGAATCTGTGTAGTCCGCCCCAAAAGCAGAAATGTGAAAGCAAAATAGTAAAATCCCTAGTGGAAACCTAATTATTCTTTTTATATCCATTTCAATACCTATTGTTATATCAACTCTAAATCTAATGACTATTAAAAATTTTAATAATCTTATTTGTGGTTTATCTATCTGAGCTGTTTTCCTCAAATAAAAATTTAAAATGTTCTTCTTAAGTCTCTCGCTCTGTATTAAAAAACGTATTATGTTCTTTGCGTGATCAAATAATAAGCAATGGACCACACCACAAACTATCAATATTCAGACAATTTCTAGCAAATCTCGGACAAAATTAACCTACATCGTAATTTTTGGTTGATTAATAACCAAAAAAACCAAATAACATTACCCACTTAAAACTAGAACTAAAAAACACGAAATAGAACGAACAAACAGAATTTATTAACGAAGTAAATTAAAAGGTGTCGAAAATTGTGTTTTGAATGTGAATTAAAATCCCTGTTACCTTTTTCAGGTGCCGAGCTTCCATATGAAATTAATGGCGAGAAATGTAACACGAGATTAACTATTAGCAAAGTGAAATAGTCACCTTTATATTAATTGGGTGACAAGTTTATAGTTTCGCTTATAGTTGTATGGAGATTATTTTAAAAACAATCTCATGGCGAAATATTTTTCGAGTTATTGGACAAAAACTCAACGCGTTTTCAGAACGTTTCGCATGTAGTACGTGTAATACGGGTCTGTAATACGGGTCAGGCTCATTTTACAATATATAGCTGTTGTTCTATCCTTTTAACCTCTTCACACCACAAACTTATTGGGTAGCTGACAATTTAAACCTATAAGTCATCCAACGTCATTACCCTGTGTAAATGATACGCAGGCGTTTCATAAGGGTGCGCTCGAATAAGCGCATCAACAACGGCCTTCACTCTAGCTGACTCACAAACCATTTCAACTTTATACTCGGTAACTTTTTCAACTTTTCCCGATTCACCAATAAAGGGTTCACTGCCGTCCATAGGTTGAAACTGTCCTTGGCCTTTAACTTCCCAACTACAAGATTGATAATTTCCGATTTTCCCAGCACCGCTATCAAATAAAGCAGACTTCACTTGTTCCAAGTGAGTTTCTGGTACATAAAAACTGAGTAGATACATTTCAACTCCTTGTTCATGGGGTTTGCGAAGCTTTTAGGTCAAAATTGAGTAGTGGTAAGAATCGACCAGTAATACTCTGCGATTCTAACTCCCCAACCTGAACACAACCCATCTTAAGATAAAAATCGGTTGCGTTAGGGTCGCTTTGAACCTTAATACTAGAATAGCCCATGTCCGTCGCAAGTTGGACAGCATGTTCAAATAGAAGTTTGCCTACCCCCTGGCCTACAAATTGTGGTTCAACAAACAAAGCATCTAGCTCGAGCACGTCAGGTTTTATTTTTACTAGTTGATAGAATGCTTTCAGTTTGCGGATTGAACAGGCTACAAAAAACCAACGTTCTGAGTTTGAGATGTGTTCGGGCGTGTAAGTTAATTCGTCAACGCAATCTTTTATAAATTGGTCGGAATAATTCCAATGAGCTTTTGATCTAATAGCCAGTTCAGAAAGTTGCTGACTCTCTTCGACACGCGCTGCGCGGATTATGTGAGGAGTATTTTTCAAAGAAAGGTACGAATAATAAATGATTGAACATAGCCCTCAGAAGTTTAACTCTTGAGGGCTATTAGAATTACTTAAGCGCAGGTTTTACAAACTTAATAGTCATTCGATCACTCTCACCGATAGCCTTATATTTCGCTCTATCTTTATCTTTTAGGCGATAGTTAGGTGGTAATGTCCAAACACCTTGTGGATGATCTTTAGTATCTTTGGGGTTAGCATTAATTTCACTTTGTTCAGCAACTTTAAAGCCAGCTTTCTTAGCCATCCCAATTACGTCTTCAGTTTTTAAATAACCTAGCTTTCCACTAGTATCTTTTGGATGTTCTTTACCGGCTCTATGTTGTACTAAGCCAAAAACACCACCGGGCTTAAGCACTTTAAAAATAGCTGCATAAACTTCATCAGCATGACCGCGGCCAGCCCAGTTATGAGTATTTCTAAATGAAACGACCATATCCGCAGAGTTGGGTTTAGCAAAGTCTAACTTTTGTGGTGCTTCCATAATAGTTAATTCCACTTTGTCATAAAGCTCGGGATTTTTTGCCAGTTTTTCAGCGTATTTTTTGGCATTGCGTTTGTAATAATTAACTTTAGATTCTGGATCGAAACCTGCGGCAATGTAATGGCCTTTTTCTCTTAAGTAAGGCGCGATAATTTCTGTGTACCAGCCGCCACCCGGCGAAATTTCAACAACGGTCATGTCTGGTTTAATACCAAAAAACTTTAAAGTTTCAACCGGGTTTCTAAATTCATTGCGAGCCTTATAGGCTTCGCTGCGATGCTGACCTTCGGCCAAAGACTCCAGTGTGGTTTCTGCCATTAGGTGACTAGAAGCCCCTAGAAGACCAACAACTAATACTGCTGATTTGATGGGGTGGAAAAAACGTTTAGTAACCGATTTGTACATTGTTCAATTCCTTATTCAAGTTGTATTGTGAGTGAAACGTATTAATGGTGAAATGTATTAGTTGCTAAAACAGCATTAACAAATATTAGCATTAGCCAATTGTCTAGTTAAATAGTAAATCGTTTTCTAGTTAGACTTTTTAACATAGTTGGCAATAATGACAATCCTTGTGCCGTTGACTTTGCCTTCGATATGTTCGGGATTATTGGTTAGAGAGATATTTCTCACCGGAGTTCCCCGCTTGGCGGTAAAGTTAGCCCCTTTCACCACTAAATCTTTAATTAAGGTGACGCTGTCTCCAGCTTGCAATGCAGCACCATTACTATCCAACGTCGGCTCTTCTGTATCATTTTCACCCGCAGCTTTAGCCCATTCCAATCGCGCTTCATCTAAATACAACATGTCTAATAAATCTTGCGCCCAACCTTCCGATTTAAGCCGGTTCAGCATTCGCCAAGCGACCACCTGAACTACAGGCACTTGACTCCACATACTGTCATTAAGGCATCGCCAGTGATGGTCGGTATCTAGCGGCTTAGTACCTTCGACTTGCGAACAACAATACTCACATAAATAAACCGATTTATCAGAATTAGCACCATCAACCGGAGGTACTTCATAGACAGATAGGCTACTTTTTGAACTGCACAGTTCACATTGCTCCTGGCTACGCTGTTTTAAAGTTTGCTCTACACTCATGCTGGACTCTAGTGACTGATTACGGTTAAAGACTTAAAGGACAAGATTATACCCGATTCGCGATAAACTCTGCTTGCTCCTATTTAACTCAACAGCAACCATCTCAAACATTGGTATTACCGTTCGATTTAGATATGATGGGAACATTAATTTTCAAAGCGTCGAAGCACTATCATCGACGCTAGCATACCGATTCACTGAGTTTTACATATGGCTAGTTATAGGATATTAATCAGCGCCTGCTTACTAGGAGACTCCGTAAGATATGATGGCCAACATAAGCTACTCGACCACCCGATTATTAAAAACTGGTCAGACGCGGGCTACCTTCTAAAACAGTGTCCAGAAGTGAGTGGTGGGTTGAGTATTCCTAGATTACCAGCAGAAATTAACGCTGGCGATCGGGACGCAGTAAGTGTTCTAGACATCGAAGGTAACGATGTCACTCAGGCATTTGAATTAGGTGCAAATAACACCTTAGCCCTGTGTTTGAAACATCACATCAAATTGGCTGTTCTAACCGAAGGAAGCCCTTCCTGTGGTAGTTCAAAAATCAATAATGGAGAGTTTTCTGGTACAAAAATAGTCGGCGAAGGTATAACCACTCGTAAACTTAGAGCTAATAATATTAAAGTATTTAGTCACCTGCAGCTAGAGCAAGCAGACCAGTACTTTAGACACGTCATTTTAAATAGAACTAACTAAGTTCAACTTAATCAATTTGATTCCAACGATTACAGCAAGGACATAACGATGAAAAAAGTAGTATTACTCACCATGGACAACGTAGGTTCATTTGAAATCTATGACGCTCTTTTACATGCGCCACTCGCCAAGCTGGGGTGGCAAGCAATCGATTTGTCTTGGCGTGCTGAAGACGTGGACTGGAATGATTATGACGCAGTAATTATCCGTTCACCTTGGGACTATCAAGAACACTGTGACGAGTTTTTAAAAGTACTGGAAAAAATCGAAAAGTCGAATGCGCTGTTGGCCAATAATATCGACTTAGTGAAATGGAATATTAATAAACATTACTTGGCTGAATTAGAGAAAAAACAAGTGCAATTAGTACCGACTCTTTGGGGAGATAGCCTTTCTAAACAACAGCTATTGGGAGCATTTTCTCACTTTGATACCCAAAAGATTATTATAAAACCTTGTATCAGTGCTGGTGCTTTCGATACTTTTTCATTGTCTCAAGAACAAGCCGAACAACAAGTTGATAAACTCTTAACCTTGTTTAATCAAAGAGATTATATGATCCAGCCGTTTATGCAAAATATCGTTGATGAGGGCGAGTATTCGATCTTCTTTTTCAATGACCAGTTTAGCCACTGCATTCTAAAAACCCCAAAAGCTAATGATTTCAGAGTACAAGAAGAGTATGGCGGTCACCTTTCTACTGTGAATCCAGAAAAATCGCTAATTGAAGTCTCTAAGCAAGCTCTAAATGCGATCCCTTATCAGGCACTTTACGCTCGACTCGACTTTGTAAGAAATGGCGACAGCTTTGCCATAATGGAAGCTGAACTGATCGAACCTTCATTGTACTTTAATATGGATGACCAATCTGCAAGCCGATTTGTTAATGCCTTTGTCGCGTATTTTAAGCAGCACACCACTTAATATTGAATTTTTAATTTCGGCAGATGCTAGTCAAACCTTTACGCGAGAAATTACGTCTTTAACAAATAGCTTTGGCTTTAAAACTAGAATACTTTGTAACTAGAGTACTTTGTAACTAGAGTACTTTGTAACTAGAGTACTTTGAAAATAGAATACTTCGAAGCTAGTAGGTTTGGAACGGTAATGCAATTTAGCAGTGAGATTAAGTTAATCTGGTTAGCTCTTGGCTGCGCACGATTTTGCTCAATTAGCCCTTTGTGAATATAGCCAAACCACTTACTAGTTGGTCATTTCAACCACATAGAGTGCTAGTTAGATGGCCTTTTAATCACAACAAAAACGGTATATTACTGATTTTAAAGGCTTAATCATTGCTGGTTACGATTGGCACATGAGTTGCAGTCACATGACTTGCAATGGTAATTAGAAAATGAAAGTCATTAAAGACTTAGCGTAATAGCCCAAGACTTTATTCAAAGGCCCGCTAACCACAAAAACAAACAGGGGAACAAATCATGCTCAATCCTTTTTCTAAATTAAACAAACCAACGGTTGCAGTAGCCTGCTTGCTAGCCACTAGCAGCTGTATATCTATTAATGCCGCATCCTTAGATTATCAAGAAACTAGAAATCTAAACCTTTCTAGTTCAAACGCCACGACCCTTAAAGTTGATGCGGGTGCCGGTTTCTTGAAAATTATTGGAGAAGAAGGTCTCAATGAAGTCAAAGTTACCGCAGACATTTTGGCAGAAGATGAAGACATTGTGCTTCGCCTAGACCAGTCCGGTGATACCATTGAACTGGAAGCCGATGCGAATCACAAAAGCAGCTTCAATTGGCGAGGCAAGAGCCCGAAAATCGACCTCACTGTCAGAGTTCCAATGAATATGACCCTAGATGTCAAAGACGGCTCCGGATTTATTACCATTGATAACATGGCTAATAACGTCAAAGTAAAAGATGGCTCCGGAAGTATGGATATTACAAATGTCAGGGGAAATTTAGATATTGATGACGGCTCGGGTAGCCTTGAAATCAAAAACGTTGATGGAAACGTGTCGATAGAAGATGGCTCTGGTAGTCTCGATATTACTAAAGTAACCGGAACCGTAGATGTTGAAGATGGCTCTGGCGGTCTTGATATCTATGATGTTGGTGGTTTAGTGACCATTGACGATGGCTCGGGTAGCATCCATGTTAAAAAATTAAGAAACGGTCTGACCATTATTGAAGAAGGTAGTGGTGGATTAAAAATGACAGACGTTGAAGGGCCTGTGTCTATCAAATAGGCTTTAAGAGAGTGTTGTAACAGAAGGGACTTCGGTCCCTTTATTTTTGCCTTTTCCTTTAATTGATAACAATCAATTTGAAATTACGCTAAGATATCGGCAGTTTAATCATTCGAGTTTAGCTATGACTTATTTGTGGTTGAAGGCCTTTCACATTATCTTTATGACTAGTTGGTTTGCTGGTCTGTTTTATTTACCAAGAATTTTTGTCAACCTGGCAATGACCGAGTCCGACGATACCTATAAACATCTACTAGTAATGGCTCGCAAACTCTACCGATTTGTAACACCGTTTATGGTCATCACTATTGCGTTAGGCCTGTGGATGCTGCATTTAAATTCAGGCCTGTGGTCCTTGCTATGGTTCAAGATTAAAATATTTTTAGTAGCCACTTTGGTTTTCTACCATTTTTGGTGTGGCAATTATTTAAAGAAGTTTTCGGGAAATCGAAGTGAACACTCGCATGTTTATTTCCGTTGGTTTAACGAATTTCCAGTTTTAATTCTATTTGCGGTGGTTATTCTGGTGGTGGTAAAGCCGCTGCTTTAGAAGTCTCTAGCACCGCGGACTTTATTGATACAATTACTGGTTTCTGGTAAGGACTTCAAACCGAATGACTTGGTTGATCGGTACAGACCTTTCGATAGTACCACCATCTCTGGGCGTGGCAATGTAAACACGCTGATTCTCGACTTTAATAATTTGACCGATATGCTGTTGTCCATTGTTTTCAGTGAGACGTGCTTGTTCGCCAAGATTACTCGATATTTCCGATACAGGTACGCTTTTGAAAGAGCGCTTTACAATGACCGTTTCAAAACGCTTATTTTGCTCTGCACTATCATCATCACTTGGATCGACAAATACAATTTGAGAAAATTTATCATGTGACCAACCATTAAATAAAACTCCAACGTTTCTGCCATTCAGTTTTAAATCTAATCCAAGGATTCCACGCATTTCACTTTCGTTATAAAACCCGAAATCGGCCAAGGAAAAACTAGCTTGCGGTGTCATATTAATATTAAGTCGACTATTCGGTTGCAAGTATTCCGCATAAAAACGAGCGCCTGTTGGGGTAATTTTTATTCCGGCTTGCTCAAACTTTTCCCTAACCGCTTTGACATGATTGCCCAAATAGACTTCTGGTTTTTGTTCTGATTTAATCGCGCAATATTCATTTCTATTACGATTATAGCCTTGATCAAGTATTTCAATACTCAAGGATTCTATTGAAGGATCGACTGGCCTCACCGCTTGCCTATCCATACTTTCGAAAAAGCCAGCAACGTTAAAATCAATTTTTATTTCAGATGTCTCTTCGATTGACCAACGACTGCTACCGACTAAATTTCCATTATAACGATCTCTATCGTAACGCGTCTCTGACGAGAATACCAAGTAGTCATACCCCATCGCAAAATATTGACTCATTCCAAGGCTGCTAACGCTGCCACAACCCACGGCAGACATAGTACTCCAACTATCTGGTTGCTCTATGGCGGTAATGAGTTTGACTAATTCGGGGGTGAGTGGGATAACCACTTCATCTAAGATTAAACTAAATTTTTCTGGTATCTCTTTGTTTTTAAACTGAGAGCTTAAAAACGCCATATTAAAAATAGAGCCCGTGTTAAGGCGGACCTTGTTGACCGATATAGTTACCTTGGGATTACCAAACCTTAACTCGACACCACCAACCACCACTTGCCCGGTCAGAGTAATTGCTGAGGTTTCAAAATCGAATTTGATTGACGGCCCAAGTTGTTTGTCGATTTGTTCAAGATCTTGTTTCAATTTCCATTGAACACCAATATACAGGCTAAGACTGATCACCACGGCAAATATGAATAATCTTAATAATAAGCGAAGCATAGAAACGGCGTGACCTCTGTATATCCTTACTGAATGAGTTACCACCGTGGCCAATGATGAATAATACGATTGGTCTGATGGATGTCTAACTCCAAAACTTAACTCAATCCTACCTTTTTAATTGAATAAATTCAAAGCTTTAGCTTAGTTTGTTAGGTTAGAACGCTCAATCAACGAATTATTCGCTTTATCAAGGGGTAAAATAATCCCCAATCAATGTAAAAAAGCATTAAAATAGCGACATTAAAAATTCAGAGACTTGAAACATGCATTTTACCGGGCAGCACTTGCTTTCTGTGAAAGACCTCAACTTAGATTCAATTGACCAACTATTTGAAGTTGCGAACAATATGCGCCCCTTTGCTAACCGTCAGAAAGTTACTCGCGTATTAGAAGGTGCAGTACTAGGAAATATGTTTTTTGAACCCAGTACCAGAACCCGCGTTAGCTTTGGCAGTGCCTTTAATCTACTCGGTGGTGAAGTAAGGGAAACCACAGGCTTATCAAATTCCGCACTGGCCAAAGGAGAGTCGCTTTACGATACTGCTCAGGTGCTCTCCGGATATAGCGATGTGATCGTCATGCGACACCCAGAACCACATTCGGTCGAAGAATTTGCTAGCGGCAGCCGAGTGCCTGTCATTAACGGTGGTGACGGCCCTAACGAACACCCAACACAAGCGCTACTCGATTTATTCACTATCAAAGATGAGCTGGCAAGATGTGGTCAATCCATAGAAGATTTAAGTCTTACTTTGTTGGGTGACTTAAAACATGGAAGAACCGTCCACTCGCTATGTCATTTATTATCACTTTATTCAGGGTTAAAAATTCAGCTGGTGGCTCCTGAAGCATTAAATTTACCAACTAGTTATGTCGATCGGCTCGTCAACGCTGGTCACCAAGTCGAAATTGGTAGCAACCTAGAAAAAGGTTTGTCGCAAGCCAATATTATTTACCAAACACGAATTCAAGAAGAACGTTTTGCATCTGAGGAAGAAGCTAACCGCTACAAAGGGTATTTCCGGCTTAATAAAAAAATCTATTCCGATCATTGCTTACCCAATGCAGTCATTATGCATCCGCTGCCGCGAGACTCTAGAAACAATGCTAACGAATTAGATAATGATTTAAATAAAGAGCCTGGCTTGGCAATATTCCGACAAACCGATAATGGAGTGCTAGTAAGAATGGCACTGTTTGCATGTATTCTTGGGGTTGAAAACCAAATTACAAAATATCAGCGTGATGTTAACTGGCAAGTAGGATTAAACTAGCAACTAGCAACTAGCAACTAGCAACTAGCAACTAGCAACTAGCAACTAGCAACTAGCATTATAATAGAAAGACTATCTAACAAACTAAACACCACAATAAGATTGAGAAAATAATGAGCCGATCAGAACAACTTTACCAACAATCAAACCAATATATTCCTGGTGCTGTTAACTCTCCAGTTAGAGCGTTTAATGGAGTCGGTGGAACGCCCGTATTTGTTGAAAAAGCGAATGGCGCTTACTTTACCGACGTCGATGGAAAAGACTACATTGACTATGTCGGTTCATGGGGTCCAATGGTGCATGGACATAACCATCCAGAAATTCGAAACGCTGTGATTGACGCAGCACAAAATGGTTTAAGCTTTGGTGCTCCGACTGAAATCGAATTAACCATGGCCAAGGCGGTTTGTGATTTAATTCCATCGATAGAGCAAGTGCGCATGGTCAGCTCCGGTACTGAAGCCACTATGTCAGCCATTAGACTCGCTCGCGGATTTACCGGCAAAGATAAATTAATAAAATTTGAAGGATGCTATCACGGTCATGCCGACTGTCTTTTAGTAAAAGCAGGTTCAGGAGCACTGACATTGGGCGAGCCAACCTCTCCTGGTGTCCCAGCCGATTTCGCAAAACATACGCTTACCGCTGAATTCAATAATTTACAAAGTGTCGAGGAATTATTTAAAGCCAACAAAGATGATATTGCCACGGTCATCGTTGAACCCATTCCGGGAAATATGAATTGTATTCCACCTGACGATGGATTTTTACAAGGACTTCGTCAGCTATGTGATAAATACAAAGCGGTTCTGATTTTTGATGAAGTAATGTGTGGACTTAGAGTTGGCCCAGGCACAGCTCAACAGCTTTATGATGTCACTCCCGATCTGACCACCTTAGGAAAAATTATTGGCGGTGGAATGCCAGTAGGCGCATTTGGTGGTAAAAAAGAGATTATGCAATTTTTAGCTCCCGCGGGCCCGGTTTATCAAGCAGGTACTCTTTCTGGAAATCCAATTGCCATGTCGGCGGGTTTAGCATCATTGAAAATGCTATCTGCACCCGGATTTTTTCAACCCCTTTATGATTATACGGAAAAGCTTGTCATCGAACTTCAAGCGTTAGCCAATAAACATAATATTCCAATGACCACCAATCATGTTGGCAGTATGTTTGGACTTTTCTTTACCACCGATAAAAAAGTGAGCCGCTTTTCTCAGGTGGTCGATTCTAATCAAGATATGTTTAGAAAATTCTTTCACGCAATGTTGGATGAAGGTGTTTACTTAGCACCGTCTGCATTTGAAACGGGTTTTGTTTCGGCAGCGCATGATGAGAATACTTTGAAGAAAACACTAAGCGCGGCGGATACAGCCTTCTCAAAACTCGCATAGCGATAAGACTATAGTCGCAATCAATTTTACCTCGTTTCAATTAACAGCCTTTCATTCGCAAGCAAAGAATCTCACGCTTTGCTTGCGTTAGTTTTCGAAAGTGGTGACTTATTTATGATAATTGAGGAAGACGAGCAAACGAGTGACGGCTACAGGATTCAGTTTATAAATCAAGCAGACTAGCAGACGATAAAAACCGGGCTCCGTGAGAATGGAGCTCGTTGCATTTAACCAAGATGACGTATTAAAACTTGGTTGATAATTTCATTAAGTTTCCATCATCTTGCATTTTTAGGCGTCTTAAAAATGACATCCCTAAAAGTACTTCTGTTGGTCCGGTTCCTTGCACAACGGTCGCTTCCACATGAGACAATTGGATTGCACCAACACTTACTTTATCAGCCATTAGATTCCAGGCTTTGGCTCGACCGGAAGCCGTCGAAACAATAATTTTTCGGCCTTTCAATTTATATTGTAAGCCGACCCGCCTTGCAGTTGTTTCATTCATTGCAACACTTGAAGCACCGGTATCAACTAAAAATGTCACAGGAAATCCATTGATAAACCCAGAAGTTTTATACATCCCCATAGTATTTCGAGGAATGCTAATGGACTTGATCGTCGAAGGTTGTTCAGTTTTGATTGAGTGACCTAACTTCGATTGGTGTAATCCAAGTTCAACTTTTTCGCCATCAACAAGAAAAGTAGCGCCGTGACTGGTAGCCGCAATCAGTTTAATTCTTTGTTTATAGGTGTTGCCAACTCTGAGAAGTTTTTGCTTGTCATTATGTTGGATCATTGCTGCGTTTTTAAACAGTGCGATCACTTTAAATTCAATTGGTTGAGAATTTTCAGCAACCAGCGGTTGAGCGCTAAAAAGAAAAACAAGGCTTGTTATCAATAAAACGATTTTTTGCATATGACCTATCATATAGCGGAAATTCCTCATTAGGAAATCCTAAATAAAATTTAATATTAAGTGCAAAGCGCCACAAGCAATAATACCTGCCACAAGGTCATCTAACATGACCCCCAGTCCACCTGAAACTCGCTTGTCTAACCAACTTATCGGCCAAGGTTTAAAAATATCAAATATTCTAAACAGTACAAATCCCAAAACAATATTAATTGGAGTCGCCGGAATCGCAATCATGGTAATTAAAAAGCCGGCAAACTCGTCCCAAACTATACCGGGATGATCGTGAGTTTTTAATTGTTTTGCGGTGTAGTCGCAAATAACAATGCCAACCACTGAAACAAGGACGCAGACTGCGATATAAGTGTAGAGTTCCACTGGAGCTAACAACAAAAACAACGGAACGCAGGCCAGTGTTCCCATCGTTCCTGGCGCTTTGGGAGATAAACCACTACCAAACCCAACTGCCAAAAAGTTAACTGGATTTGTAAATACTAGTTTGGCAGGGATTTTTTTCATCGTTTAACTCTTACTCCAGCAAAATCCTAATATCGGCCTAGTTGAAATGTTGAAAACCGAACTGCTTGTAGCCTAATTGATCAAGATTAACTTCTTGGTCTTGATCTAACAATCTGACTCCAGGCTTTCCAGTTAAACGCCCTATCGCGACACATGTACTACCAACGGTTTCAAGTGCTTGAATGGTTGCATCTAACTCATCCTCGGCCACTGTAAAACAAAGTTGGTAGTCATCCCCACCGGATAAAGCGCTTTTCATAAGTTGTTTTTTGTCGGCCACCGACTTAGCCGCTGCAGACAATGGAATCCGTTCCCAGCGCAGCAAAGCCCCAACATTACTAGCGCGGCTAATGTGAGCAACATCCGCTAACAGGCCGTCGGAAATATCTATCCCAGCGGTGGCACGACTTCGAAGCGCGATGCCTGCTGCAACTTGCGGATAGGGACGGTAATACTTGTTCAGTAGGTAGTTTTTATGTTCGGTGTCAGCCACATCGATTTCATTTCTAGCAACTTGTAACCCGAGCGCGGCATCACCTAACGCTCCAGTGACACAAATTAATTCACCGGCTTTAGCAGTATCTCGCCGGCAAAAGACTTTTTCGGGAACCAAACCGTGAGCTTGGATGGTAATAGAAAGAGGCCCCCGGCAAGTATCTCCACCAACGACTTGAATACCAAAATAATCAAGCATTTTAACTAGCCCTTGATTAAAGTCTTTAAGCCAAGCTTGATTGTATTCGGGTAGAGTTAATGACACGGTTATCCAAGCTGGTTCTGCGCCAGCCGCAGCCAAATCACTGAGGTTAACCGCTATTGCTTTATGTGCGATATCCGCAGCATTGCTTCCCTCTAAAAAGTGGACACCTGCAACTAACGTATCCATAGAGACGGCTAAGCGCTGACCTCTCGGTACTTTAAGCAGTGCGCAATCGTCGCCCACCCCGTGTATAACGTCCTTTCGATTCTTAGCTTTTATCGCTAAGAACTCATCAATTATTTCAAATTCGTTCATTGAATTCCTTACCGACTCAGTCAATAAAAATAACTGAGCCGTCAATGGCATGCTATCCAATTCGCTAGTGACCGATCATTGCTCAAGCTCAATCCTGCGAAAGGTCTTTCGTTCTTCAAACTTCTAGCTCTAAGGCCAAAAGGCAGAAAAGACAAAGGCGCAGATTAAAGCGCCTTGATAGTATTTTATATGTAGTGTTTGTTGATAACTCTAACAACAAGGTTAGAAGCGTAAGTAATCGCTTACTTTTTTCAACGCTAATCTTTAATTTCTAGCCCCCGTAATTGACGAGCGAGTTTGTCCAAAATTCCGTTAACAAACTTATGACCTTCGGATGCGCCAAAAGTTTTAGTTAATTCTAAGGCTTCGTTAATCACAACCTTATAAGGTACATCCATTCGCGACTTCAACTCGTAACAAGCTAATCTGATGATTGCCAGCTCTACGGGGTTAACTTCTTCAAACTCTCGGTCAAAAAGGGGTTTAATTAATTCATCGATTTCTGAAATACTAGTCAATGTATTGACCAGTATTTCTTGAAAGTAAGGAATATCGACCTTTTTGGCATTAATGGTTTCTAAGAACTGCATTTCGATATCTTTAACAGCATTGCCACTAAGCTGCCACTGATAAATCCCTTGTACAGCGTATCGTCTCGCTTTCTTACGAATTGACGGTTTCTGCAAATGTGGGGTATTTTCCATGTTCAATTAGCTACCCATCGAGTCAAATAAATTGACCATTTCTAGTGCGGTAATGGCAGCTTCTCCACCTTTATTGCCCGCTTTTGTGCCAGCACGTTCAATCGCTTGCTCAATTGAGTCAACTGTTAACACACCAAATGAAACAGGGATATCGGCATTAAGCGACACTTGTGAAAGCCCTTTAACACACTCGCCAGCCACATAGTCAAAATGTGGTGTTCCTCCACGGATTACAGCACCCAATGCAATGATGGCATCGTGACCCTTTTTGGCAGCAATTCGCTGTGCAGCAATTGGCATTTCAAACGCTCCGGGTACGCGGTAAATTTCAATATCACTTTCTGCAACGCCATGGCGTTTAAGCGTATCGATCGCACCTTCCAACAAGCTCTCGACGATAAAACTGTTGAAACGCGCTACTAAAATTGCATACTTCGCCTTTCCAGCGACTAGTTTGCCTTCAATTGTCTTCATATTTAAAACCTTCACTAAAAAAATTTCCGCCTATAAACCGCCCTAAGCCTTTGGCCTAAAACAGCAATTAATTATCTTCTATATACTCAACCGCTTCTAAATTGAATCCAGCCAATGAGTGATATTTTTTCACTGGGCTAAGAAGTCTCATTTTATGGACATTCAAGTCCACCAATATTTGACTGCCAATTCCAACGGTTCTAGTGGCTCTACTCTGCTGAGCTTGAACTGCATTGGTTGGACGTTCCTGACCACTAAGTTTGGCTATTCTATCAAGAATCGAATTCGGTGACGATTGATTACCTAAAAGTAGTACCACACCTGTGCCTTCATCGGCGATCCGCTGGAGTGCTCGTCTTATGGTCCAACTGCCGTGATCCTTCTTTTCTTTAGCCAGCAAATCGGTAGCAACATCGGCAATATGAACCCGTACTAAGGTGACATCATCCGATTTTATTTCACCTTTCACTAAAGCAATGTGGACTTGACCCTCAATGTCGTCTTGATAAGCGTGCAACTTGAAATCACCAAACTCAGTTTTCCAATCGGTAGAAAACTCTTTGGTGACTGAATTTTCGGTGTTCATACGGTATTCGATCAGATCGGCGATGGTACCAATCTTTAGTTGATGCTCTTTAGCAAACTCTTCCAAATCAGGTCGACGCGCCATGCTGCCGTCTTCATTAAGAATTTCTACGATTGTTGCACTGGGTTCGAATCCGGCCAAACGAGCCAAGTCACAACCGGCTTCGGTGTGTCCGGCTCGCACCAAAACGCCACCTTTTTTAGCCATAATTGGAAAAATATGCCCAGGTTGCACAATATCGCTTGGTTTGGCGTCTGCTGCAACCGCTGCTTGAATGGTTCTGGCTCGGTCTGCCGCGGAAATTCCGGTTGTAACACCTTCTGCAGCTTCGATCGATAAAGTAAAGTTAGTTTCAAATGACGCTTGGTTTTTATCCACCATCAAGCGTAGATTAAGCTGCTCACATCGTTCTTGGGTCAAAGTTAAACATACTAGCCCGCGGCCATATTTCGCCATAAAGTTAATATCATCAGGCCTTACCATGCTCGATGCCATGACCAGATCACCTTCATTTTCGCGATCTTCGTCATCCATCAATATCACCATTTTACCCGCGGCAATATCGTCAATAATTTCTCGTGCTGTATTCAGTTGCATGTGTTTACTCAAGTTATTTCTATGATGGACATCAAACGGTGTCTTGATTGATTCAGTCCGATTATTTAATAAATCCAGCTTGTTGTAGCAGGCTAGTAGTAATATTAGCCTTTGATTCGGCTTTTTGCCCAGTTAACAAACGCTCTAGGTAACGAGCTAGCAAGTCAACTTCCAAATTAACCTTGGTGCCCACTATATAGTTTGCAGCGGTAGTTTCAGCAACCGTATGTGGAACTAAATTCAATTCAAATACTGAGCCTTCAATCTCGTTCACAGTCAAACTCACACCATCAACGCAAATAGAGCCTTTTTTAGCGATATAGTGGGCAATTTCATCTGGGGCTTTGATTTTAAATTTTACACTGCGAGAGTCTTTGCCGACCTCTAACACTTCACCAATTCCATCGACGTGCCCACTGACTAAATGTCCACCTAAGCGCGAAGTGGGTGTCAAAGCTTTTTCTAAGTTAACCGCGGTACCGATTTGAATATCAGCCATGGTGGTTAATCCTAAGGTTTCTCCTGACACATCTGCAGTATAACGATGTTGGTCAAACTCAATCGCTGTTAAACAAACGCCATTGCATGCGATGCTATCACCAAGTGCTACATCAGACATATCTAACCCAACCACTTCGATAGTCAACCTAGCATCGCCTGAGCGATGTTCAATCTTTGAAATTGTTCCGATACTTTCTATGATTCCAGTAAACATCAGAGACCTCGATTAATTGGATAAACCGTTTGTTAACTGGTAAGTTAGTCGAATATCTTCACCAAACTTGCGCACATCGTTTAACTGTAGATCAATACATTCATCCATTTGCTCAATATTTAAATCAAATAGCCCCATCGCGCGATTCCCCATTAACTTAGGGGCCATATAAACCACCAGCTTATCCACTAAACCTAATTGTAAAAAGCTTCCAGCAAGTCGATGACCCGCTTCAACCAAAACCTGAGAAGCCCCGTGTTCTGAAATCGCTTCTAACACCTCAGAAATAGCCGTCATTGAGTGAGCTTTAATATGCTGGTATTTGGCTTCACTGAGTTGAGAGTTTTGATCAGCTAATGTCATCCACCAAACTTGTTTTGCCTGCCAAATATCGACAACACTTTTATTGCTCGATATTGTTTGATCTTGGTGGTTAGAATTAAATATTTTGTCATTTAAATTCGCTTTGCCATGACGATCAAACAGAATCCTTAAAGGTTGGCGAAAATGTTGTTCTACTAATTCATCCATATCGGCAAAATTAGGTCGTGCCGTGAGACTTGGATTATCGTTTTGTTGCGTACCGATTCCAGTGATAATGGCATCTTGACGGGCTCGTAATCGTTGTACATCGGCTCGCGCTTCTGCTCCAGTTATCCATTGGCTTTCGCCATTCTTAAGCGCAGTTCGGCCATCAAGACTCATCGCTAATTTCAACGTTACAAAGGGTCTCTGACGCTCAAAGTGAGATAAAAAACCAGGGTTAAGTTTGCGAGCTTGGGACTCTAACAATCCATTCTGTGTGGCGATTCCAGCTTGCCGCAATATTGCTAATCCTTTACCACTGACTGCCGGGTTAGGGTCTTGCATTGCGGAAAAGACTTTTGCAACTCCGGCTTGTTTTAGTGCTTGAGCACAGGAACCGGTTTTACCGATATGGGCACAAGGTTCAAGCGTCACGTAACAAGTGGCTCCTTTGGCCTGTTTTCCGGCTTGCGAAAGCGCATTGATTTCCGCATGAGCTTGACCAAAACTTTGGTGCCACCCTCGGCCAACCACGTTATTATCTTTGACAATCACACAACCCACGATCGGATTCGGGCGCGCGGTAAACTCACCCTTTTTAGCTAGGCGCAGAGCCTCAGCCATATATTGGTGATCTTTAGCGGACCATTGATTCATCTCAATTTAAAACTAATCTTTTGATTCAAGACGTTCAATTTCCTCTCGGAAATCACTTACATCTTTAAAGCGTCGATAGACAGAAGCAAACCGAACAAAGGCGACTTGGTCCAACTTCCTGAGTGCCTCCATTACCAATTCTCCAATGGTAGCTGCATCCACTTCTCTCTCACCCATGCCACGCAGCTTAGACTGAATACTAATAATCGACTCTTCAACCGCTTCCACAGAAACAGGCCTTTTCTCAACGGCTCGTAATATGCCGGCTTTTAGCTTAGCGTCATCAAATGGCTGTCGGCTACCGTCACCTTTGATCACTTTGGGCATCACTAACTCAGCAGTTTCAAAAGTAGTAAAGCGCTCGCCACACTCAATACACTCTCTACGACGGCGAACTTGTCCACCTTCAGTTACCAATCGAGAATCAATCACCTTGGTGTCTTGAAATGAACAAAATGGACAATGCATGGCTTCGCCTTTTCGAGTTCGTTATTGTTAGTCTAGGTAAACTGGAAATTTAGCCGTAAGCTCCAATACCTTGGCTTTAACATCGGCAATCACTTGCTGATTATTAATATCATCAAGAATATCACAGATCCATTCCGCTAATTGAGTGGCTTCGGCTTGTTTCATTCCTCGAGTAGTAATCGCAGGAGTTCCCATGCGAAGTCCACTAGTCACAAATGGCGAACGGGGTTCGTTTGGAACAGTATTTTTGTTAACCGTAATAAATGCCTCGCCAAGCGCAGCTTCAGCATCTTTACCGGTAATGTCTTTGTCAATAAGGTCAATTAAGAACAAATGATTGTCGGTACCTCCCGAAACAATTTTGTAGTTCCGTTTTTGCAACACTTCAACCATCGCTTTTGAATTCAATAAAACTTGTGCTTGAGTTTGCTTAAACTCTTCGCCGAGTGCTTCTTTAAAAGCCACCGCTTTACCAGCAATCACGTGCATTAAAGGACCACCTTGACTACCAGGAAAAACCGCTGAATTAAACTTTTTGGTTAATGCTTCATTTTGTTTGGCGAGAATAATACCGCCGCGAGGCCCCGCCAAGGTTTTGTGAGTGGTTGATGTTACGACATCGGCATGAGGAACAGGATTTGGATACAGACCTGCGGCCACAAGGCCAGCAACATGAGCCATATCTACCATAAAATAAGCCCCCACCTTATCGGCAATCGCTCTGAATTTAGCCCAATCAATACTGCGTGAGTATGCCGAAAAACCACCTAAGATCATTTTTGGCTTGTGCTCTAATGCGAGCGCTTCAACTTGCTCAAAATCAATATAGCCATCGGCGTCTAGACCGTACTGAACTGATTTGTAGATCTTTCCAGAAAAGTTAACCGGAGAACCATGGGTCAAATGTCCACCTTCATTAAGGTTCATCCCTAGCACCGTATCACCAGGATTAAGTAGCGCCATGTAGACAGCAGAATTAGCTTGTGAACCAGAGTGAGGTTGAACATTGGCATAATCTGCGCCAAACAACTCTTTCACTCTATCAATAGCTAATTGCTCAGTTACATCGACATATTCACAACCACCGTAGTATCTTTTCGCTGGGTAGCCTTCCGCATACTTATTAGTTAGCACAGAGCCCTGTGCTGCCATCACTCTGGCACTGGTGTAGTTCTCTGAAGCGATTAACTCAATGTGCTGCTCTTGGCGCTTCTTTTCGGCCTGAATAGAATCCCATAATTCTACATCATATTCTGCGAGAGTTTGTTTGTTGTGAAGCATATCGTCAGATTTCCTTGGAGGTGAATTAAAAACGGTCCACAGTGACTACGTTTTTTGGCTAAGTTGAAATTTGGCGCTATTGTATCGAATTAGCCACTAGCTGTCGCCATAATCGGTAGTTATATAGGCTAAAAACCATGAAATTAGTAAACCATTTGAACACTTAAATCGTCTAGTTGGTTAGCCTTTGATAAAATCGTCAGAATTCTGCTAAAAGTGCAGGGTTAACGACTAACGATTAGACTCATTTGATCAGCATTACAGGGATAGCAATATGCCAAAATCATCCGTTATTCTCGCTTTAATCGGTGGAGTTTCCTTGGGCGTTGCGATAACTATCGCCGCTGTTTTTTGGTTAAGGCTAGATAGTAGCCAGTCAGTTCTAAATAACGCCACCTCAAACCTTACCATCGAGCAATGCCAAGGGTTAATTTCTACGCCAGGTCAGTTGGGAGAGCGCCAAAACGACCCATTCACAGGGGCGGCTGCTAACAATCAATCCATTCAGTCCAATGCACAATGCGTAATTGAATATGACACTGCTCTCAATCACTCAGAAACACTTCAACTCGTTTTACAGCTAGATAATAGCCGAAGCATACTGCCCAATGACCTTGCAAGGCTCAACCACTGGACCTCATTTAGTCGCTTCACCAAGTCGCTCGAGCAATTGGAATTAAGCGATAACTCGCGAAGCCACTTACTAGCCAAGGCCCATGTATTCTATTCCTATAACTATATTTCCGCACTGGAAGCATTGTTTACCGCACAACAATCGGCAAGTGAAGAAGAGCGACTTGACATGCTCCAGGCAGAAATCGATGTTTTGTTGGACTTTGTCAGGCGGCAATATTTTTCAGAAAACCATCTTATCCCAATTGAGACCTTTACCGCTGTGATGAATTTAGCCAATGAGAAGCAACCAAATAACGTGGAAGTTCTGGTTGCCTTGGTCCGTCACCATATGCTGGTTGGCGAATATGGACTCGCGGAAAATTATATAGAGCGGGTACCTCCAGACGTTGACAACCTAATCACCATTGATGTCCTCAGCAGAAGACTGAATAAAACAATCGCCGCTAGCCAAGACACCGACAAAGGAATTCCATTGATGCAATTTGGTAATCATTTTCTTGTCGAAGTTCAATTTAACCAAGATCACTCGCTTAAACTGATGTTAGACACTGGCGCAAGCCGCACGGTTCTCTCGCCACAAGCCATACGAGTTTTATCAAGTGTTAGTGAAGGAGTCACTGACTTAAAGATTTCGGGGCATGCTGAAACCGCCAATGGTTTTGCCTTTACTAGGTTGTATCAAATGGAGCAATTTAGCGTTAACGATTTTTACATCGATAACCCACTGGTTTTAGTCATGAAAATGTCTGGCAATGACCAATTTGACGGCTTGTTAGGCATGGATTTTCTGAGTCGCTTTGAGTTTCGCATTGATTATCAACAAAACCGCTTACACTTAAGCTATTAATCATTAAGATTCATGGATTAGGCTGCTTTCAAGTAAAAACCTGTCTTAATATTGAAAATGATATAATCAAGCCGCATATAGGTATATTGGTCTTTTTTCATCACACAGATTTGGAACAAACAGCTTGAAATTAAATATTTGGGGAAAATTAATTGGTGGCATTCTGGGAGCCATGCTGTTTAACGTATTTGGCTTGATACTCGGTGTTTGGTTAGGCCATCGATTTGACCAAGGACTCAATCAAAACTTTGATAACTTTTTTGGCCAAACCGACCCAGCAAAAACCCAACGAATATTTTTTAGTACCACCTTCTCAGTCATGGGACATATTGCTAAATCGGATGGTGTAGTCAGCAAACAAGAAATAGCTGCCGCAGAACAAGTGATGGCACAACTTGGATTAGACGAGCTAAAAAGAAGAGAAGCCATAACTGCATTTGAGCAAGGGAAATCAGCGGATTTTGACTTAGATAGCCAACTGCAATCATTGATTCAGCACTGTATTCGCAAGCCCAGCTTGATTCAAATGTTTCTTGAAATTCAAATTTTAGCGGCCACCGCCGACGGCGACGTTAACCCGTCAGAAAGACAAATTCTTTATCAAATAGGCCAAGCTTTTCGGATTGCACCTGCACACCTTGATCGACTAGTCGAAATGGTTAAGGCGCAACAATCGTTCCATCAAGGCGGTTCTAGCGCATCCAGAAATCAAGGTGGTCCGACTATAGAGCAAGCGTATAAAGTACTGGGATTG
Source organism: Kangiellaceae bacterium (assembly GCA_965230505.1). GTDB lineage: Bacteria > Pseudomonadota > Gammaproteobacteria > Enterobacterales > Kangiellaceae. The sequence continues at coordinate 1,275,976 of OZ246006.1, forward strand.
GATAAATCCGCAAGCAACCCTGAAGTAAAAAAAGCGTATCGTAAGTTAATGTCACAACATCATCCCGATAAATTAGTGGCTAAAGGAATGCCGGAAGAAATGGTCAAAGTGGCAACTGAGAAATCACAAGAAATCCAATCCGCTTATGAAATGATTAAGCGAGAAAAATTCTAGTCTGCTTAAGGCAGCGTTTTTATTAAACAACGAAAAACAAAAAGAGAAAAAATATGAGTAGAAAAAATATTGAATTGAAAATTTTAGATTCAAGAATCGGTAACGAATTCCCGCTACCAGACTATGCTACACCCGGTTCTGCAGGAATGGACTTGAGAGCTTGCATTGATAATTCGATGAGTTTAGAGCCGGGAGAAACTAAGTTGATACCCACGGGGATAGCGGTCCATATCGCTGATCCGAGTTTAGCTGCAACTATTTTACCACGCTCTGGATTGGGCCATAAACACGGAATTGTACTTGGAAACTTAGTCGGTTTAATCGATTCAGACTACCAGGGTCAAATATTCATATCTTGTTGGAACCGCAGTGATACCGCTTTTGAAATCAATCCGGGCGATCGAATGGCTCAATTAGTCTTTTTACCGGTGGTAATGGCCAAATTTGACATTGTTGAGGAGTTTGATACAAGTGATCGAGGTGAAGGCGGATTCGGCCATTCAGGCAGAAAATAAGTCAACGTGTTTTAAACGCCTAATTCAATTTCTTCGGACGCTTTATTGTCCTTATTTTCTTTCAGTAGCACTGGTGCCTGGAAATCCTTTCTAATGTGATCGGGAAAAGGCGACTCTTGTTGCTGAAGTAAATCTTCAGTTTCCGATGCCACAGGACTTAAAGGCGGCTGCCAGCTCAAAGGCAAGAAAAATAATCCACACATTGCTACAGTTACATACTGAAGTGATAACTTTGATGGCAGCGGTTTATTACGACCAATAGCGGCAATCCGTTTTTTGAATACTTTTTTATGACTAAGAAAAAAAGTTGCGAATAACTCAGGTGATTTTCGGCCAATATTTAACCTCAATACATGCAGCAAACTCTTACCATATTGCTCACTAGAAATCGCTTTTGCATTAAGCACTTTTTGATCGCAAATTTCTTCTCGCAAGGAGTTCAATCTTCTTACCGCCAACCACACGACTGGATTTAAACAGTAAATAATCTGAATTAAATTTTGAAATAATAACCATGACGCATCAAGCCTCTTAACGTGAGCTAATTCATGCGCAATGATAGGGCCTAAAACCGCACGGTTGCCCTCTTGTAATAGTTGTCTCGGAATAAAAATAACCGGAGAAAATGTAGCAAAGGTAAATGGAGAGAGAAAATCGTCAGAGTCGATGACTATGATCTGTCGAGTAATTTTAAACTCTCGTCGCCAGTAGTTAATCTGTTTGGTTAACCAAACATCCTCAACCGGTTGGGCGATCGTTAATAGTTTTGAGAGTTTTAGTTTTAGCGAAATAAACTTATAAGCGACTATAGTCGACACGCTCCCCCAAACTACGAATAACAAATTCAACCATGAGAATTTGAAATCTGCTTGATTAAAAAGCGTTGATTGAGCAATTTGATTAAACCAATCAGCCGAGCCAATAACCGTTGGTACATCGGTTTCCAACCAAGTATGACCAATATAACCAAGAGAGTAACTAATTGAAAATTCAGGCGGTAGCACCAGCCGAACCAAGACTAAACACCAAAGACTATATTCGAAGGTGCGTGGAAGCTTGGGATAAACCAGTTTAATAGTCAGTACTAGAAAAGCTAAAATGGCAGAGTAGACACTATTTAGCACCAAGAAACGGAAAATAGTTTCTGAGTTAGCAAAAAGTGGTTGCAACCATTCCATAAGCGTTAGTTACCAATTTTAGTTTACATTTTTGACTTTTCTTTCTGATCCGTTTGCTGTTCAAGTAGCCCTTCTAGCTCATCGATTTCTGACTCAGACAGGGCTTTACTTCGACCAAACAAAGAGACCAAGGCACTTTGATCCATTTCTAGTAGATCGTTCATAAAAAAGCTTAATAGCCGAGCCAGTCCAGCAGGTTTAGAAATTTGCGCTTGATAAAGAAAAACGCCATGAAAGTCATCTCGCTTTAACAATCCTTTTTTGACCATTCGATCCATAGTCGTTTTGGTGGTGGAATAAGCCCAATTAAATGTTTCTTTGATTTGCTCATGGACTTCTCTTACCGATAAGCCATCTTTACTTTTCCAAAGAATATTTAAAATTTGTAACTCAGTTCGACTCAAATCGGGAAGATCGACGTTTGATTTTGATTTCATAGCTTAGTTATTCAAATTACTGTTACAGTTGTAAAAGAAATTACTCGGATTATGCGAGGATGTCAACTCAATCAATACCTCGTTACAATTATTTCATCATTGAAGCATGTTCTTTTTAGAGATTTTTGACCCACTTAGCAGGATTTCCGGCGACTAAACAATTTGCTGCAACATCACGATTGACAACGCTTCCAGCGGCAATTACCGCGTTGTTTCCAATGCTAATCCCGGCTAATAAAATAGCACCAGCTCCAACCCATACATTATCACCAATATTAATGTTATTCACTAATGATGTCTTGTCCAATCTAGCTTGCGGGTTGATTGGATGGTTTACAGTAATTATTTGTACGTTGGGTCCTATTAACACATCGTTTCCGATATTAATTTGACCACCATCCAATAAGGTACAATTTAGATTAAGATAAACCCTATCACCAAAACTGATTTTATTCCCATAGTCACAAAGGAATCCTTGCTCTATTTTTAGCTCAGAGCCGACTTTATCGAATAATGATTTAAGCTTTTTAAGGTTGCCTTTACTAGGCGATCGATTAAACAAGCGGCAAATGTCATGAACGTATTGGCGTCGTTCTCGATTTTCACTTGTTAAGCTATTAAATATCTCATGATTAGAGGAAGTCATTAGTGCAACGGCTAAAAATAGTGAGAAAAAGCTAAACCTGTCATCACCAATAGAATTAGCACCCCAAGGGTAAAAACTCCCAAACGGTGAGGGATATAATTAGTGGTGACATGCACAAGTGCATGAATAATGCGTGTAATCACATAAGCCCACGCTAGCCAAATGACTAAGCTGCTGACGCTATTAGTGACTAAAAAGAATATGACTAATAAATAGAAAAGAACCGGAGTTTGAAACTGATTGGCTATATTATTGGAAACCAATACCACTTCTTTGTTCCAAGCACTATTGTCTAGGGCAGCCTTTTGTCGGTCGATTTCACCGGTTTTTACCGCTGCAGATTTACGAACGGCTAACAAGATAAACATGATCAGAGTAAGACTAATTTGCACTAGCAGTGGTAACAGAATATCTGCATTGTTCATTGGGCTCTCCGCAGTAAGTTTGAATTTTAAGGACGTGCTTATAATGAGTAAGCACTAAATCCTAACAAACTCTCTAGCCAAGTGCTATCCGGACCGGTTTTATATTACTCGGGTTTTCTAACCACAATGCGTTTGGGTGCCAACATATCTTGATCATCCACTTCAGCAATGCCAAGGAAGCATTGCTCTTCATCGTAAACGCGAATGAGCTCGCCTTCGGTTAAGTTAGGGTAGTTGATCGGTTGACCATGGCAAAAATAATCAGCACTTTCCATATCTAACTCTGCTGAATCCAAGTGTAATATAGCGCTGTCGATTGGCAACAGATAATCATCTAAACTTAAGTGCTGTTCACGATCGTCTTCGAGCTGCTGCAAGGTCACCATTTGATCAACGGGATAATCTGCAACAAACTCACGGTGCAACATAGTGACATGCGCACCACAACCTAGCGCTTGACCGAGATCATCGATAATATTTCGAATGTAAGTACCTTTACTGCATTCAATGAAAAGCTCAACTTCGTCACCATCGAATCTTAACAATTCTAGTTCGTAGATCGTTACTGGTCGTGCAGGTCGCTCTATTTCGATACCTTTTCGAGCATACTTATACAACGGTTGTCCCTGGTGTTTTAGCGCTGAAAACATTGACGGTATTTGCATAATGTCGCCACGAAACTTTTCTAAGGCTTTCTCTAGTTGTTTGTTGCTAACATTTACCGGTTTTGACTCAATCACTTCTCCAGTAGAGTCACCGCTATCAGTTCGCTCGCCAAGTTTTCCGATGACGCGATAGCCTTTATCTGAATCTAAAAGAAACTGAGAGAATTTTGTAGCCTCACCAAAACAAAGTGGAAGCATACCGGTGGCTAACGGATCGAGGGCTCCTGTATGACCGGCTTTAGCCGCATGAAATAGCCGCTTTACTGTTTGTAATGCCGCATTAGAGGAAAGCCCCTGCGGTTTATCGAGCAGTAAAATACCGTCTATAGCACGGCCTCTTTTTCTTCTTGCCATGAGATTAGTCTTGTTGTTTATTATCGGAACTTTCGTCTGAAGCACTTTCTTCTGAAACACTTTCAGATGTCGAATCTTTATCTCGTGCTTTTTCAATTAATGACGAGAGATCCCGACCACGAGCTATCGATTCATCAAATAGAAACTTCACATGCGGTACTGCTCGCATACGCATTCGTTTGCCAATTTGAATGCGAATGAATCCAGCGGCTTCGTTTAATATGTCAACCGCTGATTGGGTTGCTTTAACGGTTTCGTCTATTCCCATAAAAGTCACATAAACGGTCGCGTAGTGAAGATCTCGAGACAAATCCACAGCACACACGGTGACCATTCCTACTCGAGGATCTTTTACTTCTAATTGAATAATTTGTGCGAGCTCGCGTTGCAATTGTTCAGCAACACGATCGGTTCTTTTAAATTCTCTAGCCATAATATTTAACTCAATCTCAATTGGGCTGAGCAGCCCATAATCATTAAAACGAAAAAACGCAGAGCTTTCCGAATTCGCTTCGGACAAACACCTGCGTTTAGTCGGTCAATTTTGCTCGATGGTCTAATCGATAGTTCTAGCTACTTCAATGACTTCAAAAACTTCGATTTGGTCACCCGGTTTAACGTCATTGTAGTTCTTAACGCCGATACCACATTCCATACCATTTCGAACTTCATTGGCGTCATCTTTAAATCGACGAAGTGACTCTAGCTCACCTTCGTAAATAACGACGTTATCTCGTAAAACTCTAATAGGGTTATTTCGTTTAACGACACCCTCAATAACCATACAACCAGCAATAGCACCAAACTTAGGCGACTTAAATACATCTCTTACTTCTGCCAGACCAACAATTTCTTGGCGTTTTTCTGGAGAAAGCATTCCGCTCATGGCCGCTTTAACATCATCAATCACTTCATAAATAATGCTGTAATAACGTAAATCGATACCTTCTTTAGCAACCGCTTTACGACCACTGGCATCGGCACGAACATTAAAACCAATGACTATCGCTTGTGATGCTGAGGCCAAAGTAATATCAGTTTCGGTGATTCCGCCAACGCCTTGCGAAATAATAGTAACGGAAACTTCTTCAGTTGATAAATCCGTCAATGAACGAGCAATAGCTTCCGCAGAACCTTGAACATCGGCTTTGACTAATACGTTAAGATTAACTTTCTCGTTATCGCCCATATTAGCAAACATGTTTTCAAGTTTAGCGCTTTGCTGTCTGGCCATTTGCGCTTCACGATGCTTAGTTTGACGGAAAGCAGCAACTTCCCTGGCTTTTCTTTCACTACCAACAACCGAAACCTCATCGCCTGCTTCTGGCACTCCAGACAGACCAAGAATTTCCACAGGAATAGATGGCCCAGCCGATTTAATACTTTTTCCATTTTCGTCGACTAGCGCTCTGATCTTCCCGTAATGGAATCCGGCGAGTACGATGTCACCAATTTTTACTTCACCAGATTGAACTAGCAATGATGCAACCGCACCTCTGCCTTTATCCAAACGCGCTTCAATAACGATTCCTTTTGCAGGTCCCTTATCGACAGCAGTCAACTCTAACAACTCAGCAGTAATCGCAATACTATCTAAAAGCGAATCCACGCCGTCACCTGTTTTAGCAGACACTGGAGCAAATACTGTATCACCACCCCACTCTTCAGAAATAACATCGTGTTGAGATAACTCGTTTCGGACTCTGTCTGGATCCGCTTCTGGCTTATCCATTTTGTTGACTGCAACGATTAATGGAACGCCGGCAGCTTTAGCATGCTTTATCGCTTCAATGGTTTGCGGCATGACGCCGTCATCAGCAGCGACTACCAGTACAACAATATCCGTTGCATTAGCACCACGAGCTCTCATTGCGGTAAATGCAGCATGTCCCGGAGTATCTAAGAATGAAATAATCCCTTTTGGTGTTTCAACATGGTAGGCTCCAATGTGTTGGGTTATTCCGCCGGCTTCGCCATCAGCAACCTTAGATGCTCTGATATAATCGAGTAATGATGTCTTACCATGATCAACGTGACCCATAATGGTAACCACTGGTGGTCGGCTTTTTAATTCACCCTCTTGTTCGACAGATTCTAACAACTCTAATTCTGCTGCATTCTCGGCCACCAAGTTGACTTTATAGCCCATTTCTTCAGCGACTAGCTGAGCAGTCTCTTGATCAATTGTTTGATTGATAGTGGCCATAATGCCCATTCCCATCAAAGTTTTGATCAATTCCACACCTTTGACGGACATCTGTTGTGCAAGATCTGCAACCGTTGTGCTTTCACCGATATTAATATCTGATTTTGCCACTTCAGTCGTCGGCTTTTTAAATCCATGCTTCATAGACTTAGGTGCAACCATTTTTTTACGTCCTTCTGATAAAGGATTTTCATCACTTTTTCGTCTATGTACCGGCCTTCTGAAATCAGCCAGCATATCAATTTTTCCACCAGCGCTGTCGTTACGACCTTTCTTCTTTTTCTTCTTTTTCTTACGCTTATCATTTTCCGATTCAACATCCATTGTTGGTTGAACGGTTTTGAATCGAGTTTGTCTTGCTGCTTTTGCTTCTGCGTCAGCTAATTTTTGTGCTTTTTCTGCTTCTTCTTTTTCTTTTCGCTTAGCTTCTAAACGTGCTTGAATATCAGCCTCAACCCGGCTAGATACTATTCGCTGAGCTTCATTCTTAGCTTTGGCTTCAATTTCAGAGCGGATTTTCTGCTCCGCTTCTTGTCGGGCTTTTTCGGCTTCTTCTTGCGCTTTTTTCTCTTCTTCTTCACGCTTTTGAGCTTCTAAATCAACTTCAACTTCTTCCACCACTGCGTATTCAGCTTCTGGCTGCTCAACTGGTGGGCTGGTTTTAGTGACTTCTTCTTCAGCTTTACTCACCTCTGGCTCTTCCGTTTCAACTGGCTCTTCAGTTTCAACAGGGCGTTTAACATAGGTGCGTTTTTTTCTAACCTCTACAGCCACACTTTTGGTGCGGCCCGACTTGCTAGCCATTTTAAGCGAGCTTTTCTTAGACCGACTTAAAGTAATTTTTTTAGGACTTGAACTTGTATCAGTTTCACCATGGCTCTTTTGCAAATGCGCCAATAATGCTTTTTTCTGTTCGTCAGACACAACATCGTCGGCGCCTTTTAAAAGCACTCCAGCTTCTTTCATTTGCTCGAGCAATTTGTCGACCGGCGTACCGACGACTTTTGCTAACTTTTCAACCGTCACTTCCGACATATAAATCTCCCAGTACTACGACTGTTCTCTTAACCTTTCACGTTACAATTTAGCCAAACAATTACATCTAGTTCAAGCTGTAACGGTTTATTCTTCTGCGAACCACGGCGCTCTTGCCGTCATGATTAAAGCAGCTGCTTTTTCTTCATCAAGTTCTTCTAATTCAATCAGCTCATCAACTGATTGCTCGGCCAAATCTTCCATCGTAATGATGCCTCGACTTGCTAAGACAAACGCTAAATGGCGATCCATTCCGTCCATCTCTAATAAATCCTGAGCCGGCTCGTTTTCTTCCAGCTTTTCTTCAGTACGAATCGCTTTAGTCAATAACGCATCTTTGGCTCTTGCTTTTAATGCTTCAACCAACTCTTCATCAAAGCCTTCAATATCGAGCATTTCTGACAATGGCACATAAGCAACTTCTTCAACTGAAGTAAATCCTTCTTGAGCAAGCACTTCAGCGAGCTCTTCATCAACATCAAGCTCTTTGATAAATTTATCGACCAAGCCTTTATTTTCTTCTTTACTCTTATTCTCGGCATCTTCCAATGTCATCACATTGAGTGACCAACCAGTGAGTTGGCTTGCAAGACGAACATTTTGTCCGTTCCTGCCAATGGCTTGCGCTAACTGGTCTTCTTCAACCGCAATATCCATGGTATGTTTATCTTCGTCGACGATTATCGACGATACTTCAGCAGGTGACATCGCATTAATTACAAACTGAGCAGGGTTGTCGTCGTATAAAACAATATCGATACGCTCTCCGGCTAATTCGCCCGAAACAGCTTGTACACGTGAACCACGCATTCCGACGCAAGCACCGACAGGGTCGATTCGCTTGTCATTACTTTTAACAGCAATTTTGGCTCTTGAACCAGGATCTCGAGCGGCTCCCATTAAGTCGATAGTTTCTTCAGCAATTTCTGGCACTTCAATTCGAAACAACTCGATTAGCATTTCAGAATTCGCACGACTAACAAAAAGTTGTGGACCTCGAACTTCAGGGTTGACTGCATAGAGATAGCCTCTCAAACGATCTCCGGCTCTCACAGCTTCCCTAGGCATCATTTCTTCGCGATGAATAATCGCTTCTGCATTTCCACCGAGGTCAATAATGATAGAGTCTCGATTTGCTTTTTTAACCACACCGGTGACTAATTCACCCACACGCGATTCAAATGCATCTATCACTTTCGCTCTTTCTGCTTCTCTTACCTTTTGAACAATTACTTGCTTAGCCGTTTGCGCAGCGATACGTCCGAATGCGATAGATTCAATCTCTTCTTCAACATACTCTCCAGCTTCAATTTCTGGATCTTCTACGCGAGCTGCTTCAAGCGTTGTTTCGGCTAATGGGTTTTCAAGGCCGTTATTCTCTTCTTCATTAGGATCAACCACCAACCAACGACGATAGGTCTTATAATTACCAGTTTCTCGCTCAATATCGATGCGAACATCAATATCCAATCCTTTCTTCTTTTTAGTAGCAGTCGCTATCGCGGCTTCAATCGCCTGAAAAATAATTTCTGGCTCAATATCTTTTTCATTAGATACGGCCTCTACTACTAATAAAATTTCTTTGTTGTTCATAGTCTAATCAACCTCAATCAAACCCACTCGATTTCGTTAATAAGCGGTTCCACGTTCATTTTAGAACATTTTTAACAGATAAAAAATTGCCTAGTTATCTGTGTCACTATTTTTAGTTAAAAACTGGTACTACATTGGCTTTATCAATATCTTGAAAATCAACGGTATAATCTTGATTATCAACAATAATAACTAATTGATTTTCATCAACTTTACTCAAAGTTCCTTTAAATTTTCGTCGTCCATTGACGCCTAAATGGCATCGCAAGCTGATCTCTTGACCTACCACTTTTTCAAAGTGTGGCAGTGTAAACAATGGCCTATCCATGCCTGGCGAAGAGACTTCCAACGTATATTGAGTATTGATCGGGTCTTCGACCTCCAATATACCGCTTGCTTGATGACTGACCTTAGTACAGTCATCCACGGTAATACCATCTTCATGATCAATATAAATTCGCAAAACCGAATGAACACCTTGGCCGACATACTCCACACCGAGGAATTCATAGCCCAGCGCTTCCGCGGCCGGTTTTAATAATTCTGTCAATAAATCGATTTTTGCCATTGTCTTATTTAATAACTCTTCTACCGTTGTTTCTAGCAACTGAAACCGCACTGTGAATACGATTTTCGCTCACCACAAACAAAAAATGGGCTCATAAGGCCCATTCCAAATACTACTGGAGACTGGCTAGCCAGATTACAAAGAATCTTGTAGCCAACACCTTACTGTCAGCGCTTATATGGCTTTATATAGCTAATTCTCACAAAGGGAATTTCTAAATACCAATATAAGCTTACGAAAAAGCCCCATAAAGGGGCTTTTTACGTCAAAAAATTGGTAGCGGGGGCTGGATTTGAACCAACGACCTTCGGGTTATGAGCCCGACGAGCTACCAGGCTGCTCCACCCCGCATCAACGTGGACGGAATTCTATCGGAAGCCTTTCCGTATGACAAGCTTTATTATGGAAACTTGTTAATAATTTATAGGGCTGAGCCCGTCTACTCAATTGTGGTTAAATAATAGGCTAGTCTTGCCCCTCTGTGATAAAACTCGAGTTACGCTACCAATAAATTTTGAGCTTATTAACCAAGGTATTTATACTGCGTGTATAACGGACTAGGGAATATCAATTAACATGCGGTTAACAACTTCAATTAAAAGCTTGCTGATACCTTTAATTAGCAAGATGGCTCACAATAAGTATTGTTACCTTATAATAGTTGCCGCATGCTCAAACAGCCTACAGGCCGAGAGTACCTCACTCATTCAGCCTCAGTTGACACACGTCTCCGATCTTCAGGGCCTGAGTCAGAATAGTATTAATTCCTTCTATGAAGATAGTGACGGATTCATCTGGATCAGCACACTAGCGGGAGTCAATCGATATGATGGCACAAAAATGCTGGTAATCGATGACCCTGATAACCTTTTCACTCATAAACCGTTTAACTCTGTTAGCAGCGACAACTTGGGAAATTACTGGCTGAACGGCCGAGATGGCTTAGTTCAATTATCAGAGAATGCTAAACATATCGAGTTGACGCAATTTCCAGCGGATGAATTAAACTGGTTGCAAGCCAATATGCTAGTCGGTAGTGATCGCTTGGATAACGATACAATACTGGTCTTTACTTGGAATGGCGTTTATTACTTCAACCCATCCGAGAAAGACATATTGCAACCTAAAAGTATGTCGATTTTTCATTCTGAGTCTAATAATTTACTAAGCTATTTAAAAGCCGAACGAGGATATTGGTTGGGAACTTCCATGGGGTTGTACTTTTACACTCTAGAAACCAAACAGCTTGAAAAATTCACTTTAAAAAACCCTCCTCAAGATTTTAAGATTTCAAACCTTCATTACCTCAATCAGTCCAACCTCTTATTAGCCAGTGCAAATGGTGTTTATCAATTATCACTCGACTCAAAACCGAATAACCAATTGACAGAAATTAGCGGGCAAAGAATCGGCGCAACGGCCGCAAAAAACAATAAAGCCTTTTATACAATTGGTGACAAGCTCTTTCAATATGAAGTAGCAAGCAAAGAATCATCCTATCTATTCGCTTTAAAAGATACACTTTCCGATTTTTCTGAGTATACAATCTCAAGCTTGTTTTTGGATTCTAATGGGCTGTTGTGGATTGGAACTCAAAGCCAAGGAGCTTATATTTGGGATACAAAAATCCCAACCTTTGAGACTTGGCGAGTAAACTCTCAAGATGAGTCTAGACGTCTAGATGATGACGAAGTCTGGAGCATCGAAATTAACAAACAAAATAATTATTGGGTTGCTACAGGTAAAGGGGTTAACTTGATAAATGCTAATACGGGTGAAGCAACGCAAGTTTTAAACATGTTGAAGTATAGCTTAGAACCAGATAAGGCTGATGTTTACGATATTATCGAAATAGAAAACACACTATGGCTTGCGACTCAATATGGATTGCTGGAACATAATTTAAAGACTCGAGAAACGCGCCAGCATTATCCACCAGAAAGTGATAGAACTAAACCGTTTGTAATTTACTCATTAACCTCAATCGATAACAAATCGATCTGGTTAGCAACCGACGATGGCATGCTAACGTTCAATATTTTGCTCAATGAATTTACCTACAATCGAGACATAATGACTCGGTTTAATGCTTCCGAAACCCGCCAAGTCAGCTTTCAGAATGGACTTTTATGGATTGGCTCCCAAGCAAAACTCTCTAGTTACGACTTGGAAAGTAGAAAAAACAAATTAATTTTTGCCAATGAACGAGACTTAAATGGCCAATTTTATTTTCTTACTGATATTCTGGTTGAGGGGGACATCGCCTGGTTGTCCTTTGCTGGAGACGGAATATACGGTATCAACTTTAGCGGTGAAACAAGCCAGCAAGTCGCTCGCTTCCACACTAGTTCAGGCCTACCCGACAATCAAATCTTCGCACTTGAAAAACGAGGCCATATATTATGGGCCACCACCTCTCAAGGGCTGCTTCGAATCAATACTCGAAATGGAGAGCATCAACTTTTTGACCATAAAGACGGTCTAGTCGGTAACGAGTTTAATGAAGGAAGTTCAGCACTACTTAATAGTGGAGAACTACTGCTGGGCAGCACTAGAGGTTTAACTAAAATCACTCCGCAAAAGTTATTGAAATCTTCCCCGGTACCTGCGCCTCAAATTGCTGAAGCGAACCTTTACTCCAGTCAAGGAGTTCAACATTTATGGCCAGTAAGAAACTCAATTACCATTCCAGAAGATACTGATCTTTTAGGCTTACAACTCACCAATTTTGACTATAAACGAACGCACTCCTCTGTATTTGAGTATTGGTTTGATAGTGACGACAATGAAGAACGCTATTACACCACAGTTGCGCGATTAACAATCAATCAGCTACCAGTGGGTGAGCATATATTAAATCTTCGTTCCCGATCAGTTAATGAATCGAGTACATCCGATGTTTCAAGAATAAAAATATCGGTTACAAAAGTTGATCGCTTAAAATCAATTAGCCAATATATTTTTCTACTTTTAGCATTTAGTGTAGTGGTGGCACTAAGTCGATACTGGTACAAAAAATTTCAATATTCTAAATTGCTCATTAGCAAAATAAAGGAAAATGAAAAGCGATTAGAACTGGCCTTGTTAGATGAAGGTCGAGGTGTTTGGGATTGTCACATCGATGCTGAAGACTATCATAAGTCTACATTTATCATTTCTCAATACCAACATCAGCCGCTAGAACTGTCGCTAGAGCAATATACCGCCTCAATTCATCCCGACGATGTCAACAAAGCTAAAAAGGCTTGGCAGGAATTTCTGTCTGGCGAGTCTGATGAGATTGGCATTTCTTATCGCTGTTATTTCTTTAAGCATTGGTTTTGGTGCAACTTCCACGGAAAAATTAGTCAGTACAAAAAAACGGGAGCCCCAATCAGAGCAACAGGAATATGGAAAAATGTTGACCTTGAAAAAAGCATGGAGAATAAACTCAACCTTTACTCTAACGCTTTTGATTCTACTCAAGACATAATACTTATTTTAGACCGAGAGTTTAAGATTTTGTTTGTCAATCAAGCCTACGAATTTACCACGGGCTTTTCATCAACCAGTTTAATTGGGCAAAACTTGGTCGACGTTGCCATGGCGCGCTCCTCTAGCCGAGAGACGGAAACCATTTTAAATCATTTAGAAAATCATAATCGCTGGCAAGGACAAAGTACTATTGCAAGGAAAAACGCCGCAAGCTTTGCCATTGATGTAAAAATTAATTTAATTGAAATGGGTAGGGAGAAAGTCGGCTACGTCGTTGTAATGAGTGAGGTATTACAAGCTAAAGAGTCAGACAATAAAACCCTAAGAAATCATTTCTATGACCGCGCGACAGGACTACCCAGTAAAACTTTAGCATTTGATCGACTGCGCCAACAAATAGCTAGCTGTCGAGCTAATTCTGAATCAATGTCGCTGATTTTTCTCGGAGTAGATCATTTCGACAAACTCAAATCTGCGTTACGCCCAGGCTCAGTAGATGCTATTTTTTCACAATTAACGGCTAGATTACTCCCTTACATTAGGAAAAATGATCTGCTTGCTCGCTATGAGCCGGATATCTTTCTCATCGTGATACAACACGATTCAGATGAAAGCAATGTATTACACACCGTTAATCAGTTACTTCGAGAGCTGTCTAAACCAATTGAACTTAATCATCAGCAATTAAATATTTCAGCTTGCGCAGGGATCTCAAGTTACCCAGATGATGGAGAAAACTGGAGCGAGCTAATCACTAAAGGCGAAACAGCCCTTGCACAAACTAAGAAACAAGGTTCGAATCTATTTAAGTACTATCACGAAGATAGTAACAAAAGAGCATTAGAGAGAGTCGCACTAGAAAACAAACTGAGTAAAGCGCTGGAAGAAAGTGAGCTTTATTTAGTGTTTCAACCTATTATTGAGCTTACTTCCAAACAAACTATCGAATTAGATATTAATTTACGCTGGCGAACCGATGACGACAGAGTAATCTACCCTTCGCAATTCTTACCTTTAGTTTCAGAGTTGGGAATGATGCGAGAGTTTTCTGATTGGTTAATCACTAGCTCTTTTGCCACGTTACAACGTTGGAATGAAGAAGGGCTGAGCGTTTCCATCAATATCAATTTAACGGTCGAATATCTAGCCAGTCATTACGCGATTGATTTTATAAGAACAAACCTATCAAGTTATCGAATTAATCCTAAACTGGTGTTCATTTCAATCTTAGAAAATGATCCTTCGTTTTCGATCAGTAAGTTGGAACCTTATTTTCAAGAAATATATGGACTAGGATTAAATATGGTCCTGGATAATTTTGGAGAATCAAGGGCATCTCTAAACGACATAACTAACATCAAATTTCATTCAGTGAAATTTTCCAAGAACCTTACGCGAAAAATTGGAAAGACGAAAGCTGACGATAAAATATTCCATAGCCTGATCAACTTGATGAATAATCTTGGTATTGCCACCGTTGCTAAGGGAATAGAAAATACAGACCAATTGGAATACCTTACCGCTCAAGGCTGCAAGTATGGTCAAGGCTTTCTTATTTCAGATCCATTAAACGAGAGCCAAGCAAGACAGTCTTTGTTGACTCGATAGCAAGTATCTAGAAGAGAGCCTCGCGTTCTAACTGTTTAATTAAAGTTTTTTCTCCAATTAGAAAAGTCTTGGCTATCTGCCGCAATTTCAAGACCGGCGACAAACTCATGCTCGGTAGTTTCGGAAACCCATTTAACATCGCCTTTTAAGGTATATTTGGACTGACTCGATTCAATCTCGACGACCAAATCCAAAGTAGCCCCCATAGAAATAGGGTGTTTGCCATGTAGCCGAATACCGGATTGAGAAACATCTTTCATTGCCCCTTCAAACTTGACGCTAGACTCAAGCTGTTGATCTGATATCTCAAGGATCTCGACGTGAATAGGGCCTTGTTGGGATTGTCTAGGATACCCGCGCTTTTCCTCTACCATTACCTAACTCCTCTAAACCGCTCAAAGTAAAAATAACTAACACACTTATCAGTATAGACCTTGTTATCTATATAGCGCAGTTTTTATCTTTTTAAGAAAATGGGATGGTTAGGAATTTGTTAGCTGAAATGTAAGCGAGTTGCGGTAATAGTTTATTATTGGGCCGCCGTGATTGGTGACGGAGTATAGACCCTCCTTAAAGTCAACTATATGACGTAACTGAAGCATTTCCAGTGCTGCTTCTAAATTGGTGAGCATGTCTTTATTGGGAAAAAGAATTTCTGCCCCGTTAGTTTCTAATTGATGATTCAATTTGCGAGCTCGTTCTAATATTTCTGATTTACTCAACCCTTTGCCAGGCGCTTCACATAATACGCTAGCTATGGTGACCAACGGGACCACGGGCACTGCAGCGCTAATCTGCTTCATCAAAGAATCAGCTAGTCCATTAACCTGTTCAATTCGACTCTGGCCGTGCAACTGAGAAAAATTAATATTGTTCTGAATACAATATTCTTTTGATGATATCGGTTCGGCAAAATTAACGCTCGCATATCCAAATCGTTTCCATCGGTGTGTACGCGCTAACCGAAGGTTGCGATACCAAAACTTTAAGCTTGTCTTAATTGCAAACCACTTAGTCCTTGGCGTGGCATTGGGGTCAAGTGAGCGAATTAAAGTTCTATCTTCTAAAACTCTATCATAGTTAATTCCCACAGGAATAAACACGATATCTCGGTGCGAATTATAGTCGTAATTTCGAAGCATATAATCCAAAAAACCAAGTTTAGCAGGACGAATTTTACCATCCCGAGTTAATCCACCTTCTGGAAAAACTGCTTGGCAAACCCCTTCTCGAGTCGCCATATCTATATATCGCTCTAATACTTTACGGTACAATGGATTGCGAGAATTACGCCTTACAAAATAAGCCCCCATGGATTTAATCAATCCTTGCAGAGGCCAAACCCTAGCCCACTCACCTACCGCATAGGACATGGTCATTTTTTCTGACACTAAGAATGACACTAATACGTAATCCATATTACTACGGTGATTCATAACAAACACTATCGTTGAGTCTTTGTCGATTTGATTGAGCTGGTACTCACTGGCAGTTTTAACTTGGACTTTATACAACATTAGCGCGAGCTTTTTAGACAACCAAAAGCCCAATCGATAATAAATATATGCGTTAAATGATGGAACTATTTCTCGCGCATACCGCTGCACTTTTTCCATCAAAACGTGTTGGGGAACTTCATCATGACGTGCTTGTTCCTGTACATAGTTAAGCACTTCCGTATCGTGAATTAATCGATCGAGCAGAACCTGTCTTTTGGTTAATTGAAATGGCTTTAAGGTGATATTAAACTTTTGATTCAACTCAACAATCGCTTGATTAATTTTTTTACGAAAAAACCAACGAATGCTCGGAAAGAGAAATTTTTGAACAACAACCAGACTGGCCAAAGCCAACAATATTAAGAAAAGCCAAATCGGTATAGTCACTTCTCCTGACATCGTGTCCCCTGTTATCGGTTAAATGCTATAACTAAAACCAACTATCTAATCGGTCATCAAGTTTAGCTTGGCAGCGCTTAAGCTGTTGATTATAAGCCGATGCTTTAATTTTAACTTTTGTGGCTACTTTTTTTAACCATGGTTTAGAGTTATAGGTCTTGCGCTTGTATCCACCTCGCCCTTCGTGATAAGCCAAATATTGAGCATAAGCATCCCATTTTGAAATTTTTAACACTTGGTGAGTCCCGGCGGTGTACCACCCGATAAAATCTATGGCATCTTCAAATTCATCTCGGTCAGCCCCAAAACTTGCACTTTGCTCCAGGTACTCTCCCCAAACGGGGTCTTGCGCCTGTGCATAGCCATAAGCTGATGAGCGTCTAGGTAAAGGTATAAACCCCAAAAACCAATCTCTCTCAGGCTGCGCGTCATCGACAAATCGGGATTCTTGATGCATGATAGCCATCATCACAAAAATTGGTGTTCCCCATTTATGCTGGGCATCCCGAGCAGCTTCATACCATTCAATTTCACCTGAAAAAATACTGCAAATGTCGTTAGGGTTACTCGGTTTATAAGTTGCGCAAGCATTTAGTAACGTAAGCACCACAACCACTGGAAAGATTTTTGACCAATTAAATGTCATGAGAGAAGTCCTTTGTATTATCGTTGCATCTTACCATAGCTAACTATTCCTCAAAATATATTTGAGTAAACATTAAGTAAATTTAATTGCCCATAGGGATCGCTCTGCAATAGTTTGCTATGCTAAAATTTCGTTTTCTAAAATTGAGAATCTAGCAAAATTAATAATCAACCTATTGGAATTTTTGATTCAGGCGTTGGCGGCTTAAGTATCTTAAATGCTGTGCGTCAGCTATTGCCTAATGAGAACTTGATTTATGTTGCTGACAGCGCCTACACCCCTTATGGCGAGAAAACTAATCAACAGATAGAAGAGAGAGTGTTATTAATCGCTCGTTTTTTATCTAGCAAAAATGTCAAAGCAATGGTGGTAGCCTGTAATACCGCTACCGCAGCAGCTGTCAACCGACTTAGAGAAGAGTATGCTTTTCCTATCGTTGGCTTGGAGCCGGCTTTGAAGCCGGCAGCCCAAGCAAGTATCAATAAAAAAATTGGCGTTTTAGCGACCCATGCGACATTACGTAGCCAAAAATACCTCGCTTTGAAGAGCCAATTTTCTGCAAGCTTCGAAATTTTCGAAAAGGCCTCTCCATTGTTTGTAAATTTAGTGGAGGATTCTGATGAAATTAGCAATAATGAATTTCGTTTAATCCAAACAGAACTAGAATACTTTCGACAAAATCATGTCGATTCTTTAGTCTTAGGTTGTACTCACTACCCTTTTCTAACCGATGCGATCAGTAACATAATGGGCAACAAAGTAAAGCTTTTTGAAAGTAGTATGCCTGTGGCTGTTGAATTAAGTAGGCGGTTAGAAGGAAAACTCAGCGTATCATCTCAGTCCGGTACAAACCTATTCTATTCAACCAATCCAAAAGCTTCTGAAGCTAAATTTAATCGACTACTAGATGATGCGGTAACAGTTCTTGCTCTCAATGTATGATAAAGATCCACTTACTTACCCACCAACGAGAATTAGAACGACCAACCAATACAGGACAGCTCGCCGTCAAGTTGTTTCCTCGCCAAGTGACTCGAACAACTTGGTGTCGAATTAAACCAGACTCGGTACTACAACAACTAGCTAACAAAAATCAAATCGCATTAATTCACCCTTCAGGAGAACCACTTAAGCAAAACACTGGGGTTAGTGGATCGCAATATAATTTTCAACATTACTTATTAATCGATGCCACTTGGCAAGAAGCACAAAAGATATTCAATCGAACGCCATACTTAAAGCAACTTCAAGTGTTCTCCCTCTGTTGCGATTCTCCTTCAAGCTATCGACTTAGAAGAAATCAAAAAGCTCAAGGGCTGTGTACCGCGGAGTGCATTATCGAACTATTTAAAACTCATAGCGAGATTAAAAATGCCGATAAGCTCACTGAACAATATAGATTATTTAATCAAGCTAAACCCACTAGCGGGTAATATTTAACATTAATAAAAAACACTATCTGTTAGCCTGCATTTGGTACCATTCCAATAACCTATAAGAGACTAAAATAATGAACAAAAGGACGCTTTCTCATAATAAAGTTTCTAAGATTTTAATTGGCGCTTGTGCACTCATAGCCCCTGCGCTTGCTGTTCAAAGTCAAACAGAAGCTACAACTACCTCACTTAAAAAAGTGACTCAAGCAGTTGAACAAACAGTCAACCAATCGCCAAATGATTTAATCGCATTTAAGATTTTAGTGAACGATGATGCATTGGCGAGAAAAATAGCGATTTCATTTCATCATGCTATTTTAGAGACCAACTACCAAGACAATTATATTATTGCAGATTTAACCGCCAACGAAATTGAGCTGTTAAAACAACATAACCTGCAGATTGAAAACGCAACTGAGTGGAATGCAAAATATAAATTATTCAAACAAAATGTAACACAGAGATTACAGCAAAAATCTCAAGGTATTCAAATGGACGGTATTCCGGGATTTGAATGTTACGCGACGGTTGAAGAAACTTTAGATGAGGGGGCGCAATTTGCTGTTGATTATCCTACCCTCGCTGAGTGGATCGATATTGGTGATTCTTGGAACAAAGCGAATAATCAGGGTGGTTACGACTTGATGGTGCTTAAATTAACCAATCAAGAGGTTGTCGAAGATAAACCTAAGTTGTTCATACACAGTGCGATGCATGCTCGAGAGTACACTCCGGCAGCGCTTTCTTTAGACTTTGCCAAAGAACTACTCAATGAATATGACAATAACGTCGATATACAGTGGATATTAGATTATCACGAAGTACATATTTTATTTCATATGAATCCCGACGGAAGAAAAATTGCTGAAACGGGTGTACTGCAACGAAAAAACACTAATCAAAATCACTGTCCAGGATTTAATGTCGGTGTCGATCTCAATAGAAACTTCGCTTATTTCTGGAATTCAACAAGCAATGGTTCAAGTGGTTTCGAATGCGATAGTACTTATCGCGGCAATGCACCGGAGTCAGAGCCTGAAACCCAAGCTGTTTCTAACTATATACGAAGTATATTTCCTGATGTTCGCGGCGATAATATTAACGACGCCGCACCAACTGACACTGCTGGAATGCATATCGACATTCACAGCTACAGCGAGTTAGTCTTGTGGCCATGGGGGCACACCGGCGATGCGTCTCCAAACGATGATGGTTTTGTGTCATTGGGTAATAAACTCGCATGGTTTAATAACTATACCCCACAACAGAGTATCGGGCTCTATCCTACCGACGGTACTTCTGATGATGTTAGCTACGGCGAGCTTGGTATTGCCGCGTTCACCTTTGAACTTGGAACATCATTCTTTCAACAATGTAGCGATTATCAAGACACCATTAAGCCAGATAATTTACCCGCTTTAATTTACGCGGCAAAGGTTTCGGCAGCTCCTTATCTTCTTGCTCACGGCCCAGAAATTACTCAAATTGAACTCGCAGGCAGTAGCTCCGGTACTAGTGTACCAGCGGGAACGCCGGTCGATTTAGTGGTGACTGCCGACGCAACTCGGACTCTGCTTTCGACTAGTGGGAACACCATAAGCAAGGTCGAGTATTCCATCGACACGCCAATATGGAAAGAAACCGCAACCGTTATTGAGGTGCTTGGAAATGACGGTGATCTGTCAAGTGGTGTAGAGCTATTTGATGCTCAAATTGATACCGCGGGATTATCAAATGGCGATCATATAATCTTTGTACGCGCATACGATGAAGCTGGGAATGTTGGTGTTCCAACGGCCAGTCAATTGACAATATCTGATAACCAACTGCCTATTGCAGCATTCACTAGCAGTTGTGTTGAGTTAGTATGTGACTTTGACGGTGCGACAAGCAGCGATCCAGACGGCACAATTAGTAGTTACAGTTGGGACTTTGGTGACAGCCAAGTCAGTACATTACAAGCACCTTCGCATACTTACTCAGAAGATGGTAGTTATACTGTCACTCTTACAGTGACTGATAACGAAGGAGGAATTTCTACTTCTACAGAAACTGTTGAAGTGCAGCAAACTCCAACCACTACTACTGGCGGCTTCACCGAAACTGACTTAAATCCGGCGCGTGGTGAAAACTTATCCTTCACAATAGAAGTTCCAGCCAATGCGACATTACTAGAGGTCAGTACTTCGGGTGGCAGTGGCAATGCCGACTTGGTGATCAACTATGGTTCCACCCCAACTCGCTTTGACAATGATTGTATTGAACAAGGTGCAGGTAACGAGCATAACTGTACGATTAATAACCCACAACAGGGTACTTGGTACATTATTGTTCGAGGGGCACAGGCTTCATCCGGTGTGCAGTTGGATGCTTATTGGACCGCCGAAGCGAGCGGTAACATTGCACCCACTGCGGGCTTTAATGTTGTCGTTAATGACTTACAGGCCATATTCACTGATTCTAGTAACGACTCTGATGGCACGATTTCGTCACGTAGCTGGGATTTTGGCGATGGCAACACCTCTACGGCGACTAATCCGACCCACAACTATGTTGTAGCGGGAACCTACTCGGTTCAACTAACGGTGACTGACGATCAAGGAGCAACAGATTCAACAAGTCAATCAGTCACAGTCAGTGAATCAAACAATCTGCCCAGTGCTGGTTTTAGCGTCACCACGGCTGACTTAGAGGCCACCTTCACTGATTCTAGCAGTGATAGTGACGGCAGTATCAGCAGTTATAGTTGGGACTTTGGCGACGGTAACGCTTCAACCGATGCTAATCCAGTGCATAACTATGCAGCAGCTGGAACCTATTCGGTTTCCCTCACGGTTACCGATAATGAAGGTGCCAGTGATACCGAGACTCAATCAGTGACGGTCACTGAAGGGGGAGGTAATTCTGGTGGATTCACTGAAACGGGACTAAGCCCAGCTCAAGGTCAAAACCTGTCTTACACCATTGAGGTACCAGCCGGAGCAACTTCTCTGGTAGTTGATACGTCAGGCGGTACTGGCAATGCTGATTTAGTCATCAACTTTGGTTCGGCGCCAACCCGAACCAATAATGACTGCCTGCAACAAGGCGCTGGAAACACTCATAATTGTACTATCACCAATCCTGATGCAGGCACTTGGTTTATCATTGTGAGAGGAACGGCAGCTGCCAGTGGTGTTCAGTTAGATGCCTACTGGTTTGATTAAATATCAAGCCAGCTAGTTTCTAGCTTCAATAAAAAAGCCAGCATCCTTTTGCTGGCTTTTTTATTGGGCGAATTTTTATAATCAATCACCGATTAGCTTCAGTCCATCTAGCTGGTTTTGAGAGGTTTCCGATATGCTTTTGACCGTGGCCAAGAAAGCATTAAAATACCAATCTGTTTGGCTGCCTTTAATTAAATATTTTTTATTTAGTTTCACTTTGGGTGAAACCTTCGCCTTCATTTGTGCCCGATATTCCTTTGC
Organism: Kangiellaceae bacterium; assembly: GCA_965230505.1. Lineage (GTDB taxonomy): Bacteria > Pseudomonadota > Gammaproteobacteria > Enterobacterales > Kangiellaceae. The sequence continues at coordinate 1,298,301 of OZ246006.1, forward strand.
AGCAATTAGCACTTCTGACCATGGTAACCAAATAAAGGGGCCTCTTTCACTATTGCCAAGTTGTCCAGTGGAAGCTTTTTCAATGTTGAAGACTTGAACACTTCGGTAAGGAATTTGCGCATAAAAAATAGTAAAGTTTGGAGTCACGGTTCTTACACCTGGGTTCACCCTTGAGAATAATAGTTCAGGTGATAAAACACCAGCAGACTCTTCAACTACTTCTCGCACCGCGGCTTGCAGTTCTGACTCACCCTCTTTAATAGTACCGCCTAATGTACTCCAACCTCTCGCCACTTGACTTGGCTTTTTATGGTCAGCTAATAGAACGTAAACTTGATTTTTGTGAACCGTCGAAACCAGCACTCCGGCACCGGCAGCCGAAGTATCAGCGCTTTGCACCGTCAATATAAAAACCGCAATGACTAGTAGCGTTTTGATTCTAATATTTTCCATTTAAGTGGCAAAAACCGTTAGCCAATTTTGCGGTATTTAATTCGAACAGGTGCGTCAGCATCAGCCCCCAATCTTCGCTTTCGGTCAGCTTCATAGTCGGCATAATTGCCTTCGTACCATACGGTTTTACTGTCACCTTCATAGGCAAGTATATGAGTCGCTACCCGGTCTAAGAACCACCGATCATGAGAGATGATCACCGCGCAACCTGGGAAAGCTAAAACAGCCTCTTCTAATGCTCTTAATGTTTCTACATCTAGATCATTGGTGGGCTCATCCAGCAATAAGAGGTTTCCGCCACTTTTTAAAAGCTTGGCTAAATGAACTCGGTTTCTTTCACCACCAGAAAGATCTTTAATAAATTTTTGTTGGTCACCACCTTTAAAATTAAATCGTCCAACATACTGCCGGGACGAAACCTGATAACTTCCAACCGTAATGGTGTCAGAGTCATCAGAGATTTCTTGCCATACTGTTTTATTGTCATCCAAAGAATCCCGCGACTGGTCGACATAGGCAATTTCGACTGTCTCGCCAACTCTTAGCTCACCGCTGTCGGGTTGCTCTTGGCCAACAAGCATTTTAAAGAGTGTCGATTTACCGGCACCGTTCGGCCCGATAATACCGACAATACCACCTTGAGGAAGATTAAAGCTTAAGTCGTCAACGAGACACTTGTCACCAAAACTCTTTTGCAAATGATTGGCTTCAATGACTAAATTTCCAAGACGAGGTCCAGGTGGTATATACAAATCTTGGGTTTCGTTGCGTTTTTGATAAGACTGGGATGATAATTCTTCAAATTTAGCAATACGCGCCTTGCTTTTCGCTTGTCGGCCTTTCGGATTAGAACGCACCCATTCGAGCTCTTCTTTCATGGCTTTTTGGTGGGCTGTTTCTTTCTTTTCTTCCATCGCTAATCGATTACTCTTTTGATCTAACCATGAAGAATAATTTCCTTCCCATGGTATACCATGACCACGATCTAATTCTAAAATCCAACCTGCTACATTATCCAAGAAATAACGATCATGAGTGATAGCGACAACAGTGCCCTTAAAATCTTGTAAGAATCGCTCAAGCCAAGCCACCGACTCGGCATCTAGATGGTTTGTTGGCTCATCAAGTAACAACATATCCGGTTTAGATAATAAAAGCTGGCAAAGTGCCACACGGCGTTTTTCACCACCAGAAAGATGCTTAACTTCTGCATCCCACGGCGGTAGTCTTAATGCATCAGCAGCTTTATCTAGCATACGATCGACTTCCCAGGCTCCCGCAGCTTCTATTTTATCTTGCAATTCAGCTTGCTCTTTCAGTAGTGCGTCGAAATCTGCTTCGGGATCAGCAAACGCATTGTTGACTTCATCAAACCGGTTTAGAACTTGTTTTATTTCAGCAATACCTAATTCAACATTGCCTCTGACATCAAGGCTTTCATCTAATTGAGGTTCTTGGGGCAAATAGCCTATATTAATCCCTTTAAGCGGAATAGCCTCGCCCTCTATGTCGGTATCTAATCCAGCCATTATTCGTAGCAGTGTCGATTTACCAGAACCATTAAGTCCCAATACACCAATTTTTGCTCCTGGAAAGAAGCTTAATGAGATATCTTTTAGAATAGTCTTTTTAGGGGGAACGACTTTGCTCACCCGATTCATAGAATAGATATACTGCGCCATATAATTGTTCCTAATTGACTGAATTGCTTTTATCTGGACATTATTTCATAATTCTTGAATGCAATCAGCAGTAATCTGTTATTTTACTGGCACTTCAAACAATAAATTCTCCAAACGTTGCAGAGATAAATTCTATGAAATCACAAACTAATTGTTTGCTACTCAGCATGTCATTACTCTTAACACCACTGTTGGCTCAAAGTGAAAATTTACCAAACCATTCCTCCAAAACAATAACTGAAGAGCTTGGGACTAATCAAGTATCGACAGCAAAGATCTTACAATTAGTTGATCAAAGAAGCTTAGAAAACACTTTCTTTGAAAGGGCCATACAACATCCCGAGAAGCAAATCGCGGTCTTGGCTATTCAAGGCGTAGGTCGAATTGGTGGGGATAATGCAATACCACTTTTAACCAATTCTTTAAACTCTGCGGATGACGATATTCGAAAAGCGGCGGCCTTTTCGTTAGGGATTTCAGGCTCCTCATTGGCAACCAAGTACCTCTGGGAACGATTACTCATTGAAAAATCTAGCGATGTTCGAAAAGAGCTCTACCTAGCATTAGGCAATATCGCTCCTGCGGATATAATCCCTAAACTCTTAGCTGAATATAAAAATGAGCAAAGTGTCGTGGTTATGGCTAGTATTTTTCAAGCTCTTGGCTTTGCGCTTACATTTCATCCAGAGATTGCCAATAATATCGATATGAAGAAAAGTCAGTCGGTGATCGACTTTGCCGAACTACTGGCATTACTGGAGCGCGATGACTTAGTTTCTTATCATGCTGGGTATTTCTTGGCTCGTATAAAAAATTTAGATAAACGAATAAGCCCAGCGCAACTTCAAAAGTTCACTCAGAAACTAAAAGATATCAATAACCAAAAAGTTTTTGCCAAGCTAATTGGAAAAGTTGCGGTTAGAAATCACCTGGCTAATCGGCGACTTCTTTCCTGGTTAATCGAGCAAAGCGAAAGCACCGATGTAGGTTTGGCCACTGAATCCATTCGAGCAATGGCTAAATTACTCTACATTCCGCAAGCTAAAATTCAATTAGGAAAACTTCAAGCGTCAAAAAACAATATTATCGCGCAAACAGCACTCAACTCACTAGCAAAATCTAATTTAGCAGGTAGGGAAATAAAAGCGCTGTTTAAGAAGCAACTTAAGAATGAACATCCTACAATAGTAGTCGAAGCAATTAGAGGCCTATTGCAACGTCAAGAAAGAGATGAAATGACATGGGCGCTAAAAATACTTTCTCATCCTAGTGCCTATGTCAAAATACGATTTGCACAAATGATTTTTGATAAAGACCCCGAAGGCTTTAAAAATGTTGTAGCAATGCTATCAAAAAACCAAGACCCTCAAGTGGCTGCATACGCCAGCAGTTTACTAGTTAATTCTAAAGAGCCTTCTGACTCACGTCCTACAGGTTTAACAAAAACAATTAAAAGCGAGAAGCTACAACTACCACTAAGATTAAACCAGCGACTAATTAAGCTTACAACAACACAAGGAGATATCCTTGTGCAATTAAACAACCAAGCACCTTATACAGGATTAAACTTTATTAGACTGGTCGAATCCGGGTATTACCAGAATACTTTCTTTAGTCGAGTCATTGGTAATTTTGTCGCTCAAGGTGGAGATTCCATTGGAGATGGAAATGGTAGTAGCGGCCAAACCATTCGAGAGGAGTTAAGTTATCTCTCACATTCAAAAGGAACTGTTGGTATGGCAACGTCTGGCAAAGATACAGGTGACTCGCAGTTTTATATCAATTTGGCCGATAATATTCACTTGGACAGACATTACACGGTATTTGGCAAAGTTGTTGAGGGCATGGATGTAGCCTTTAAACTTGCAAATGGCGATAAGATTATCGCTGCAAAAGTAAACAACTAGCAATTTGTGCTTTGAGTTTTCTATGAGCTCCCATATTAGCGCTATTGCTTAATCAAACAGAGTTCAGGAATGATTCATATTGATAAGACTAGTATATCCAACACACTAGCTGAATTAGTGAGCTAAAACACTTGTTTGTAGTTGACAATTTAGCCTGCTATATTACAACTTCAACTAACCTGGAGGGGGGTTAACAATGACACGTCCAGCAATTTTTAAGGTCGCTCTAATATCGTTCACATTATTTACTACTCAAAGCTTTGCCGCAAAAGAAAATTTTGATCGCTCTAAACCACACAAAGCGAGTATTGATAAACCTTGTGATATTAAAAAACCGGCTTGCAAAAAAGCTATGAAAGAAAAAATGATGAAAAAAAAGCGAGCGCAAGTAAAGCCTCAAAACCGTGCTACCGACTACAACTCTTCTCGCTCTAATAAAGCAGATGGCGCTAAACAAAAACTAGACAATACCAATGTAAAACTAAAGAAAGCTAAAACCCGAGCAACTGATTACAATTCATCTCGATCAAATAGAGGCGAAATTGCTAAACCTAATCCAGAACTTCAAGAAAAACTTAATAAAGCAAAAACTAAAGCGGTTAATTATAATTCTTCGCGTTCTAATAAAAGAGGCGTTAAAGATGTAGAAAAACCAGCTGAATCGAGCTCCAAGAAAAAGGACGGAAATTAAATTCTAAAAAAAATTTACATTAAAAAAAAAGGGTGGTGAATTAAAAATTCGCCACCCTTTTTTTTATAACAACTCCAACTAGAAAGTATAATCAGCACTGATGTAGAATGTGCGACCAAACGGGTCAGAGTAACGAGGATCATAACCAACTTGATGTCCTGCGCCACCAGTTCTTAAACTAAATGGAGGTTCATTATCCATCAAATTCTTGATTCCAAAAGTTACGTTTGTATCATCGTTCACTTGATAACTAGTTGAGTAGTTTATGGTGAAATATGAAGGGACGTATAACTGAACACCTCCCGCATAGTTTTGACTCAAGTCTGAAGCTAACCGGATTCGATTTGAACCACCTGCAAAGTATTCATCGCGATAGCCACTACGGTAATTGAAGTTCAATCGATGGGTAAATTGATCCATAGATAGAGTATTGTTAACTTGTACAATATTTCTAAACACTACAGCTTGATCCGGCCCATATTGACCTAAACTCGTTTGAAACTGATCTTCAGTACCGACGACTAGCGACTCAGACTCAATGACGTAAGTTCCGTTAAAAGAGGTCCTTAATTTACCAAACGAGAACTCGTTAGTAATCTGCATTCCCCAATCAAAACCTTCGTTATTAGATTCACCAATATTCACAGGTGCTTGAATAATCGCCAACACCTCATCACCGGTTCCTGGATCAATGCGAGAAGTAAATAAGTCTCTATAGGTTACAGGGTCACCGAAGATCTGCTCTTGTGTCACTCGTGCAACTTGGTCTGTCATATTAACTTGCCACCAATCGAGGTTTACACTAAAGTCCCTAGACGGAGCATAAACAAATCCAATCGAGGCTTGTTCTGACTTTTCTGGCTCTAATTCTGAGTAGCCTTCTCGATACACATCATATTGAATACTGTTAGCATCACACAAATCGGCTAGAGGGTCACCGGCAGAAAATGGACATTCGTAGGCCGAAGACGTCACACCAAACTCTATTCGAGGCTCGGCAATCTGTCTCATTGTTGGTGATTTAAACCCTGTTCCTATCGATGCCCTTATCAACCAATCTTCCGAGGGTCTGTAAGCCATATGAACTTTATAGGTTGTATCACTCACATCATCGTTAACCGCTTGCATACCGGAAGGTCGACTTGTGTCAGTGATTTTTCCGATACTGTCATAACGCATAGAAGTTGTAACTTCTAAATTTTCAGCGATAGGGAAAATGGCTTCCACAAACAATCCATAAGTATCTCTCGAAAGGTCAAATTCCGGAGTTGCTGTTTCAAACAATACTATTTCATCTAAGTTTGCTTGACTAGATTTTGCAATGTATTCAACTTGTCGATAGTCAAAACCCGAAGCGAAATAAGCATCGCCACCCGACATTTCAAACATAGGCATAGAGAACTTACCTTCAAGTGCCTTCATAGATGTTTCTGTATTAGTCCAATTCCCGCTAAACATAGTGTCAGCAACTGCTTGGTTCGCTTCCGCTGACAAATTCTCAGGTGTATCAAAAATGTTGACAGCACCAGAAGAAAGTAGATCTAAGAATGGTTCTTGAATTGGAAAACCTGTAATTCTGTTTTGATCTCTGTCAGACGTTGCAAGAGTCGTGACTAATTCATATGCGGCATCCCCAACATCGCCTTCAATACCAGCGTTAAAGTTCATCGTTTCAGTAGCCCACTCGGTGGTTCTGTTTCCACCTGGACGAGCTCTCCACCGAACTGCAACTCTCGATAAATTATCCTCTTCTTCTTGAGTTAAATAAGGGATGATATTATCTGCAACCACTTGTGAGTCTAAAGGCAAAGTGAATGTGCCTGTTGGGTAAGGAGCGATACGATTAGTCTGCGAAAATTGACCGTAAACTAAGGTAGTAAAAGCTCGTAGATCACTGTTAATTTCAAAGTTTGCACTCAGATAGATATTATCTCTTTCGCTTTCTGGAAAGATCTCTAGCGTTTCAGTAAAATCATAGATACAGGTTGAACCATCTGGTGCATTATTAGGTGCACATTGACCATTTGCTTCTCGGTATGGATTGAAATTACGTGCCGCAACGCCACCATCAAAAGTAAGATACGCATTAGCAGGGATTGCATTGGCAGAAGTTCGTTGCCAGACTAAATCTTGACCTTGATACTCAAAATTTATAAGACCCGTTTCGGCAAACTCTCTGTCTTTTGATTTAAGTATATCTTGCTCATCATGACTATAAGCGAAAAGCACATTGTAGCCATCACCAACAAGACCTGAGGTAATAGAAAAGTTAAATTTTTCACCACCTTTTTCTTGTGGCTTATCGATTCTTGCTCGAATGGTAGTTTCGTCAATTTCATCTTTTAAAATAAAATTTACTACTCCAGCGATTGCATCCGATCCGTATAGTGCAGAAGCACCATCGGTTAAGATGTCAACACGCTCCAAAGCAGATAACGGAATCGAGTTTATATCAATACTACTACCCGAACCAGATGAAGCCATTCTTCTGCCATTCAGTAAGACTAAAGTATATTGTCCTCCTAACCCTCTTAAAGAAGCAGTTTGTACGCCGCCACCGCCACCACCCACGCTATCGGCTGCGGTAGTAAACCCCTGCATCGCCGGGGTTTGTTCGATTAACTCAGGAGCATTGGTGACTCCTAAACTAATAATATCTTCTGCGGTTATTTGAGTAACTGGAAGCGAATCTTCAACATCCGCTCTGGTGATTGCAGAACCGGTTATAGTAATTCGGTTATCTTCTTCACTCTCTTCTTCGGCGTAGAGGTTTGGTGATACTGCTAGCGTCGCGGCAGAGCCGAGTAAAAGACTCGTCTTAATCGCATGCGCTAGTTTTTTTAATTTAATTGATGAATTCAACGTTGCTCTCCTGCTGTGTCATGGATTTATTCAATAAGTACCACTAACTTTTTAGGATTATAATTTGGTACTTAATGTGGCGCTGAAAAAATAAAAAGACGCGCCAGTTGAAATATTAACGAGAAAAGATTGAAAAAGCGTGCTCAAAACATTGTTTAAATATTGTATTTATATTGAATCAAATTGTTGTATGAATTTATATTGAGTAATCGTTGTCGACACAGAACAAAAAAATTAAATATTTTTTAAATATTAATTCAATACGCTTGCTGTTTTTTTGGTGGGAGTTAGGTTTCTTTGATTGGAGAGTTTCATCGTACACCGACTCAAATCCGTTCAACTGATTGCGGAACGGATAAGAGTCGAGGCCTTATTTAAATTTCAAAAAGTTGCTTTTCAATATCAGAAAACCCTTTGAACTCAAGTGCATTTCCAGATGGATCAGTAAAAAACATGGTTCCTTGCTCACCTGCTTGGCCTGCAAAACGAATATAGGGTTCGATAAGAAATGATTCTATTTTAGTAGCCAGTTCATCGGCCAATTTTTTCCATATCGCAAAGGGTAACACCACGCCAAAATGTGGAACAGGTACGCCGTGACCATCAACATGATTTGCATCTGAATTAACTTTCCCATGTTTGCCTAACGCCGGGTTTAGGTGAGTGACCAGTTGATGACCTAGCATGTTAAAGTCAATCCAGCATTCACTACTTCGACCTTCTTTAAACCCCAATATTTCACCATAAAAATGACGGGCTTCGGTTAAATCTCTAACTTGGATTGCTAAATGAAATGGTGTGATATTCATACTCAAAACCTTTGCTATATTAAAACTAATTGATAACCTTTAAGGCATCCCCAACTTCTATTTGACCGAGTGTTCTAGGGAGCAAATTCATACCGAAAACCACCCCCATTTTACTTCTTCGATAGCTCGATAAAGTCCTCAATGGTTGACCTTGTTTATCTTTATTGCCAGTTTTAGGATTCACCGTGGTCAGAACACATCGGCTGCACTGTTTAACTAAATCGAACGATACTGAACCAATCGTTATTCTTTTCCACTCATCTTCTTTAAACGCATCACATCCATCAACGACCAGGTTTGGGCGGAAGTTAAGCATCGATACCGGTTCTTGAAGTTGACTGTTGAGGTTATCTAAAGAGCCTTGTGAGATTAAAAGAATTGGAAAGCCATCGGCAAAACTAACAATGTCTGACGATTCGGAATAATCTGGGTCGCTAGCTCTGGGATTATTTAAGTCATACTTCACTAAAAAAACGTTCTTTTGCAGCAGCTTGCTGAACCACCGATTTACCGCTTCAATTGCGACAAACGCACTACAAGAATCGCCCCACACGTCCACCTTCATTTGGTTCTCGCTAAACGAATTTTTATCAACCGTAATAGTCGATTGGTTAATATCAGTTAGCTTGATTTGGTTTGATTCGGCTCGAACCTCGATTAACGCTAATTGCGGATACTTTCGCTGAGAAATAAATAGGCCGCTTTCATCCACTAACATCATACAACGATCGTTTTCTAAACCATAACTCTCAACCTTTGAGGTATCCAAACTAAGTCCGCGAAGAGACTTTATCGGGTAACGGTAAACTTCTGTTAGCCTGATATTCATAGCATTGACTCTCGCGGTTGTTCTTTGGACAAAGGGTAAATAATATTTTCCAGTCCGTTGACTTTGATTTCGTAAGTTAACTGAAGTAGCTGACCGATTTGTCCCTGCGGAAATCCATTCCGTGCAAACCAAACTAAGTATGGCTCAGGCAATTCGATCAGTTTTCTACCTTTGTATTTGCCAAATGGCATAGCTAGGTTTGCTATACTAATTAAGTTGTCAGTATCGAACATTACAATCCTTGACTTATCGTCGTCGTTTTTTAGTTTTAGCCTTTCTAGCTGCTTTCTTTTCTTCTTTTTCTTTTAAAATTCTTTCTACTTCGACTAGTTCGGCTTCGACCATTGTCGGAGTTTCAAAGCTGACTTGTCCAAGTGAAAGGTTTCTAATTTCATTGATTACGATTTTTGAAACACGATCTAAATCAACTCTACCACCCGACTTTAAGCAACCCCGCTTTCGACCAATAGCCTCTAGTACTACTAGGACGTCATCATCTATCTCGGCTAAAGAAAAATGGCTTTTTAATAAGTCAGGGTAAGTTTTTTTAAGATACTCAATAGCATAGAAAGCAATATCTGAGTATTCGATAACAGTATCCTTAATCGATCCAATCACTGCCAACCGATAACTCGAATGATCATTTTCAATTTTTGGCCATAAAAACCCTGGGGTATCAAACAATATCACGCCGCAGTCCAAATCAATTCTTTGTTGTCTTTTGGTGACAGCAGGCTCATTTCCCACTTTGGCGATGGTTCTATCTGCCAAAATATTGATAATGGTCGATTTCCCAACATTCGGAATTCCCATGATCATTGCTTTGATTGGTTTACCTTTTTCTTGGTATTCAGGGTAAAACTTATGACAAAGGCTAATTATTTTTCGAACTTGATCCGTCTGGCGGCTGCTAATAGCCAATGATTTAGTCCCGTGCTGTTTATCAAACGCTTGCGTCCAAAGCTTAGTGGTCTCAGGATCCGCTAAATCACACTTATTTAAAACTCGAATGACAGGCTTTGGGTTTGGCGAATCGGCAATAAATTTGGCTACCATTGGATTAGTGCTGCTATAGGGGATACGTGCATCCACCACTTCGATTACCAAATCGACCTGAGGAAGCGCTTCTTTGATCTCCTTTTGGGCTTTATGCATGTGCCCGGGATACCATTGGATGGCCATTTGTAAATACTTCCTTCAATAGACTACAATTAAGACAGCAGCATTATCTATTAATTTGCCGGATCTATCAAAATATGGCGCCCTTCGACAATTAAATCTTTGTTTTGTCGATACTGCGTTATGCTTAGGAGGAAAAATGAGCGAAACCGATAGAAGAATGTATCAACGCGTCAGCTTTGACGGTAATGCTGAGTTGTCCAGCGGAGAACAAACCTTTGGTTGTCAAGTGACTGACTTATCACTCAAAGGAGCACTCATTAGGCCTTTTGGGGTGATTAGAGCAGAAATTGGCGCCGTGTTCAGCCTAAAAATTCCTTTACTTGAGAGTAATCACGACACCCCAATTAGTATTATTATGCAGCTCGAGCTAGCTCACAGCAGCCCGGATGGTCTAGGTTTTCGATGTATATCAATTGATTTAGACAGTATTACCCATTTGCGTCAAATTATAGAGTTAAACTCGACCAATCCAGAATTACTTGATAGAGATTTAGAAAAACTCGTCATTGGTTAACCTTTCGCTAAAACCATCATAGATCAGCAAAAGCTTGCAGCGCTTCTTGTAAATGATTGACTCCAATCACCTTAACCCCTGAGATTGCTTTTTTAGGTGCGTTAGACTTAGAAGTTATGACCGTCTTAAAACCATGCTTAGCGGCTTCCTTGATACGTTCCTGACCATTCGGAACAGGCCTAATTTCACCAGCGAGTCCCATTTCTCCAAACACAATCAAATCTTGCGGCAATACTTGGTTTCTTAAGCTGGAAACTACCGCAAGGATTTGTGCAAGATCAGCGCTAGTTTCCATTACCCTGACACCACCCACTACATTTAAGAAAATATCTTGATCATGGCAAAAAATCCCGCCATGACGAGAAAGCACCGCCAATAACATCGCAAGCCGATTTTGGTCTAACCCAACTGCGACGCGTTTAGCATGACTTCCATGGGATTCATCAACCAATGCTTGCACTTCAACGAGCATCGGCCTTGAACCTTCCCAAGTCACAGTAACAACACTTCCTGACGATTGCTGTTGATACCGCGAGAGAAAAATAGCGGATGGATTTTGAACTTCCTTAAGACCTTCGTCGGTCATTGCGAACACACCTAACTCATTTACCGCACCAAATCGGTTTTTGACCGCTCTTAATATTCGATAGCGACCATCTCTTTCTCCTTCAAAATAGAGCACCGCATCAACCATATGCTCAAGCACTCTAGGACCTGCCAGCGCGCCATCTTTAGTCACATGACCAACCACAAACAAAGCGATCCCCATTTGTTTAGCAAACTTAACTAATTGGGCGGTACTTTCTCTTACCTGCGCAACGCCACCAGGTGCTGATTGAAGGTATTCCGTATAGATTGTTTGAATAGAATCTATCACCATGACTTGGGGCTTATTTAGCTGCGCTGTGGCTATAATTGTTTCAACCTTAGTTTCCGTCAGCAAGCTCAAATTATCGCCATTTAGCCCCAGTCGAGCGGCTCTCATAGAGATTTGCTCCGCAGATTCCTCACCGGTCACGTAAATCGCTTCTATTGTGGCACTCAGCTGACACATCGACTGTAATAATATGGTTGATTTGCCGATACCGGGATCGCCTCCAAGTAAAACCACAGAACCAGGAACTAGGCCACCACCCAGCACTCTATCAAGCTCACTCATACTAGTGGCCATTCTCACGGTATTTGACTGCTTAACATTACTCAGTTTTTGAAGTTGAGCGTTTGCCCCAGCATACCCAGCAAATCGGCCAGTGGAAGCTGCCTTACCGGAGTCTATTTGTTCGATTAAGCTGTTCCATTCACCACAATCAGCGCATTGACCGCCCCATTTTGGAGAGACCGCCCCACATTGGTTGCATACATATTGGACCTTATTCTTTGACATGCCTGTATTCAATTTTTATTCGAGAAACAACTATATTACTATAATCGACTTGGCATTAATAACTCTACTGCCAGTCAAGTAATCAGTTTGTTACGATTAAATAAAATTCTTACAAATCCGAATTCGAACAGGGCTCAGTCTAGGGTCATAATAGGCGTTTAAATAGCTCACAAGACTCACTTGAGAAAGTCGTCCTACCAGAATTTATAACAATAGGAATTTTTAATGGAGACAGCCTCGCCAAACTCCCACTCTTGGTACGAGCGAATTCTCAATATTATCAGCGTCGTAAAACCCGGTGAAGGCAAGAGTACTTTATTACTCACTTTTAACGCTTGCACACTGTTAACAGCTTACTATTTATTAAAAGTGATTCGAGAACCTCTCATTCTCGCCTATGGCGGTGCAGAATATAAAAGCTACGCTACAGCAATTCAAGCGGGAGTGTTGACCATTATGCTGCCTTTTTTTTCGGCATTATATCACCGCTATTCAGACCGAAAAAACAGAAGTAATATCACTAATAAGGTATTAATTTTTTTTGTTCTTAATTTACTAGCATTTGCAGCTTTGCAGTATTTTGATGTCAATATTGGAATGGCATTTTATGTTTGGCTAGGAATATTCAGCGTTATGGTTCTAGCTCAGTTTTGGGCGTTTGCTGCCGATTGTTTCAGTGTAAAGTGCGGTCAACGATTGTTTGTCATACTTGCCGTTGGTGCGACTTTTGGTGCATGGATAGGCTCCAGAGTTGCAGGGCCATTATTTCCATTAGTTGGAATCGTTGGCATATTATTAATAACCAGCATGTTGTTGCTAATTTCAATTTATCTAACTACGGCTGTAGAACAAACTATTCCCTCAGAAGCTGCCAATGATGAGCCGTTAAAGGCTGAACAAGGCAATCAATGGTTAGACGGCTTCGCGATAGTTTTTAATAGCAGCTACTTGATAAAAATAGCTCTATTTGTCGTGCTGCTTGTTTTTATCAACTCCACGGGTGAATATATTTTAGCGCGACTAGTCAGTGAGCAAAGTGCCCTTTTAATAGCAAGTCAAACTATTACAAATGAAGCCGAGTGGCAGGGTCAGTTTTACTCAGACTACTATTCTTGGATCACATTAGGAAGCTTTGTTATCCAACTATTTTTTGTCTCAAGGCTTTTTAAATGGCTAGGGCTAAGAGGCTCTGTTTTGATTTTGCCAATTATTATGATTATTGGATATGGATTAATGTTGTTTTTTCCAATTTTTTCATTAATAAGAATTTTGATGACAGCAGAAAACAGTGCTAATTATTCAATCCAAAACACCACTCGTCACGCTCTTTTTTTACCGGTGCCCCGTAAACTAAAGTATTTAGGTAAAACCACCATTGATACATTCTTTTTTCGTTTTGGTGATTTACTTTACGGTGGGTTTATTTTTGTCGGTACTCAGTACTTTGATTGGAGCGTCACTCACTTTATTGCAGGTAATTTTATTCTGGCAATTGTATTATTTTCACTCGCTTGGAAAGTTGGTCATAGCAATTTACTTGAAGTACAAAAAACTAAAGGAAATTCACCACCAGAAGTTAAGGCGATGGTTCCTAACCTACACATGCCTGCTGGCGCGCTTTCCAAGTTTAGTATCAGTGAATGCACATTTGTAGATCCCGACATTGGCGACGCTCTGAAATTTGATGCCGCTCTGCAAAATGGCGAACCTCTGCCAAATTGGATTAAATTTGATAGAATCACTAGAACGTTTACCTTCAACCCGCCAGAAGAACTCGTTAAAGACTATAACATAACAGTTACAGCAACGGACTTTGAAGGGTTAACGGCCTCAACAGAAATTTTTGTAAGCTTTTATGCTACCGCTAGCTAACAGGAACTGAAATGAAACCTTTCGCTCTTAGTACATCATATTTTTCCAGATTTTTATTTTCTTGTTGCTTGCTATTCAGCCCGCTTGCAAGTATTTCGGCTAACGAGGTCAGTGAGAATATACCTATCGACTTTTCACAAGTGGCTTTTACATCCGATAGTGATATTTATGCAGTGGGTGATATTCACGGGGCTTACGAAAACATACTAAAATCTCTCCAAACCGTTCAGTTAATCGATGAACAATACAATTGGATTGGAGGACAAGCTCAATTAGTAAGTCTAGGCGACTTGATGGACAGAGGACCCTCTAGCCGAAAAATAATGGATCTATTTATTAAACTTCAACAACAAGCTCATAACGCTGGTGGCCGTTTCATCATAGTTCTGGGAAATCACGAAGTAATGAATTTGGTTGGTGATCTAAGATATTTGTCACAGGAAGAGATTAGCGAATTTGCTTCAGATGAAACGCTTGAACAGCGCAACCAGGCCTATGTTTACTTTCTAGAAACTAACAAACTAAAAGACTCGATGGAGCTAAAGGAAAAATTCGACCAGTCTTATCCTAAAGGATATTTCGCTCGATTAGCCGCATTTTCTCCTGACGGATATTACGGCAGTTGGCTACTAAAACTTCCGTTTGTGGTTCAGATAAACAAAAAACTGTTTACTCATGGTGGTTTATCAAAGCTTGCGGAGTCCTATTCTTTAGAAGAGTTTAATCGGGAAGCGAAACTAGGATTAATTAAATACCTTAAAGTATGGCAATCCATTGCAAAAAAAGAGGGTTTATCTTTGCTGACGCCCTATAAACAACGCGGGGAACTGATTAGCTCGCTAAAAAAAAGAAAAGTATTAAAACGTTATAGTCGTGCCAAAAGCCACTTCATCTTAAACTCTCTAGGACCCACTTGGTATCGAGGAAACGCATTATGTCATCCCTACTTTGAACAACAACTACTATCAACTAATTTAACTAACTGGGACGCTAGTGAACTTTGGGTTGGACACACAACTTCACAATCAAGGAAACCATTAGTGCGATTTGAAGGAAAGTTAAAGATTATCGATACTGGCATGCTTTCATCTCACTATAAAGGCGCTCCGTGGATTGGAAAAATTTCTAAGTCAAACGACATTAAGTTTATCCACGGACTAAATGGAACTAAAGAGCAACCTGCAAAAGCCCCAGCAAGAGAATGGCGCAATCCTTATAATTTAACTGATGGTCAAGTGGAAGATTTTTTAAGAACGGCTACTGTAGAAAAAATAGGAACGACAAAAGAAGGCAAAACTAAACCTTATAAAGTCAAACTTACTCTAAATGGCAAGTCTATGTTTGGCATATTTAAGTATTTCGATTCAACAACCAATCCTAAGAGCTCATCGGGTCGAAAAAATAAATATGAAGCCGACCGTTATCAGCAAGAAATCGCTGCTTACAACCTCGACAGAATACTAAATATAGGGCTAGTGCCTGTAACGGTTTTTAGAAAGTTAAACGGTAGAGATGGCATCATACAGGTCTGGATTGACGGTTTAATTTCCGAACTGGAAATGAGCGAAAACAAAATCCTATATGATGGATATTGTGACTATGAAAGCCAGGATAATTTTCTAAATGCATTTGATTACCTTATCGCAAATAGAGATAGAAACCAATCTAACGTGCTTTTTTCCAGGTCTGATATGCAAATTTGGTTTATTGATCATAGCAGGGCATTTGGAATCAAAACGAGTCGGCCAAAGGGGCTAAGAGGAAAAGAAATACAAGTATCATCTAGATTTAAAACCGCTCTAGAAAAATTAAATTATGATAAATTACACGTACTGAAACCTTGGCTGAAAGAAAGACAGATTTACGCAATTCTTAAGAGAAGGGACAAAATGCTCACTGGTGATTTCTGATAGCTTTATTCAAGCGTTAATATCACTCGATTATAAGCACTGCGCAGCTCAGAAAACTGAGTAGCGCAACCTCCTCGGTCTGGGTGCAGCTCAAAAGCAAGTTTGTTAAACTGTTGTTTTAGCATTTTTCTATCTAATTTCTGATTTTCATTGATCTGAAGTATCTTTAAATACTGACTTAGGTCTTCTCTTGCCAACATCTTTCGCCAAAATAAATCGAGCATTTTACTTATTTCTGATTCATCTAGGTCGAAATTTTTTTTATCTAAGTAAAACTCACGCAGTTCATCGTGGTGTCCAATCTGATTCCGCGCATTGAGACTTTTAACTAGCGAGATATCCAACGCTGATATATTGAGCTTCATATTCTGAGCGATTAACTGCTCATCAATGGTATATAACAAATTAAACAACTTAAAATGTTTTTTGAATAAGCACGGCTTCTCGTTGCATGCGCTAAAGAATTCAGGTCGCTCTTTTTCTATGTAGTTCAAAAGTTGGTATTCCGTAACTTTTGGTGGATGAGCTTTTATAAAATCAATGATAAAATTGTACAAAGGGCTGGCCGTAATTAAGTGATAGACTTATTGTAGCTCATATTTAAAGCTTACAAACCAATAACCCCCAAGACTCCATAGAAAATTTATTAAGAATAGAGGTATCGAATCGTGAGTGAGAAAGAGGAGAATAAGTCGCCTACAATATGGAATGTGATTTCAAGTGTCTTAGCTGCCATGATTGGAGTTCAAAGCGATCAGAATAGAGAAAGAGACTTCAAGCATGGAAGTGTTGGGAGCTATATTTTCGTGGGTATAGTTGTAGTAGCTATTTTTGTTTTTAGTTTAATAGCAATCGTTAACAACATTCTTGAAGAAGCAGCAAAATAGATAATAAAAATCCTTTACTCATTATCGGAGTTACCCAATGGCCAGGCAGGTTATTCAAGCAACAAAGTCAGAACTTAATGACGTATCTACGATGTTCGACCAATACCGACAATTTTATAAAATGGACACTGATATTGAAGCGGCTAGAAAGTTTGTTGGGGAAAGACTTAGCGTACACGACTCAATTATTTTCGCTTGCTATTCTAATTCAAAAGCGCTCGGGTTTGCCCAGATCTATCCTTCTTTTTCGTCGGTGGCAATGAGAAGGACTTGGATTCTAAATGATTTATTTGTAATTAAAGAATATAGAGGTAGTGGTGTAGCGACTTTACTTCTTAATCACATTCGGGAAAAGGCTAAAGAAGCTAAAGTCTTTTCAGTAAAATTGGTTACTGCAAAAGACAATTTTAAGGCAAAGTCGCTATATCAATTTTTTGGCTTTGAGAAAAACCTAGAGTTTGATAGCTATAGTATTAAAATTTAAAGCATTGGCTAGAGTAAACCGTTAACTAGTTTACAAATACATTGGCCGAAACTTTAAATTTTTTAGAAAGCTCTCTTACATGACGTAAGGTCAAAGCACGTTTACCATTTAAGATCTCTGAAACCACTCCCTGACTTCCAATTTCCTTAAGCTCTGATTGCCTAACACCATGCAGTTTTATAAGATATTTCAATGCTGCCAAGCCCCCACCGGTTAGGGACTCTATTTGCTCTTTTTCATATTTTTGAGCGGCCAAGGCCATTGCTTCTATAAGACCTGATAAAGGGCTGTTTTCTCGATTACCAACTAATTCAATAGCATCTTCTATATTATTAAGCAGGGTCACGTAATCTTGATGAGTTTTAGGACAATCAATAGCTGGCGCTACCATATTCCAATGTTGCATGGCGTTTTCTAGTAATGGATTCATATTCAGTCTCCTCTCTTAGATTCCTTTCTTAGTGATTTCCAGGTATGACATCTTCTACTAATATAACTTTCGCTTCAAAATTTATGGAGGTATGCGCTAGTAAATTTGATTCTGGTATTGGAAACTTAAACGACGAATTAAACCCCCGCATATCCCCGAAAACATCGCGAAGCTGTTCTGGATTATCGAAGTCGGTCTGGCTAACAATTTGATACCATCCTTGCAAGTGATCGTGAGCTGCAGGGTATCTAGCTTGCGCATCAACAATCCGATTGGTAGCAATTATTTTCAATTTGCTATCTCCCTGTTTCCTTAATTATCACAAAGGCTCTGTATTCTATACAAATATTTTACCAAATGTAATAAAAAATCATTTTTTTAGAGCTCTTTATACTTCGCCAAATCAGAATAGCCAAAAGAATATACCATATATCATAACTGGTAAGTAATCTATTTGTTGTGCTTTATTACACAAAAGCTCAATAAAATCAGTAAGATCGAACCAATTACTTTGAGATATTTTCATCCCAAAACGAGTTATTTCGTAGACAAATTGAATCACCGCTTATAAACTCAACTTTTGATGATATTCAATAAAAATATAACTCATGTATCCTTACGTCTACAGTTCAGAAAACTTTACTCTCGGAAGTTACGGTTTATTTTTGGCAATTGCCTATTTAGTCGGCCGATGGTTCTTTTTGACTAACTTAGAACGAGCTTCTCCTAAAACTAAGAACACTGAGTATTTAATCATATTGCTATTAGTATTAGGCGTCTTGGGCGCTAAGCTAATGTTTATGTTAAAGAATCCAGATAAATCTGAACTGCTATTCTCAGGAACTGGCTTTTCAAGTCAAGGAGCGCTGTTAGGCGCTCTATTAGCTACATACCTATTTACCCGGTTTAACAAAATTAAACTTCACGTTTTACTCGATAATGCAGCACCGGCGGCAATACTGGCCTATGCCTTAGCCAGAGTGGGTTGTTTCTTATCGGGCGACGACTGCCACGGCATAGAATCCAATTTCCCCTGGGCTATGACATTTCCTGATGGAATAAAGCCAACCGATAGCAAGGTACACCCAGTACCTTTGTATGAAATCATCTACTCTTTGATTATTTTTTCAATATTGATTGCCAGAAAGGCTCGAGAAAAGGTTCCGTATGAACAGTTCTTTCTGCTGCTCGGCTTATGGGGAGCCTGCCGGTTTATGATTGAGTTTGTTACCACCAATAAGCCCGTCATTTTTGCCATGAGTGGCTCACAAATTGGAGCATTACTTATGGCACTATCGAGTTTAGTCTATTTTACAATGCGCAAAAAATATGAACCTACGGAGAATACCTAGCTTTCAGGCAAAAAAAAGCCGAGTCATCACTCGGCTTAAAAATTTTATTGTTTAGTTCTTAATCTTCTTCAACTTCTTCTTCGTCTTCTTCGATAATTGGTCGATCTACCAATTCAACATAAGCCATTGGCGCTTTATCACCAGTTCTGAAACCAGCTTTGATAATTCTTAAATATCCACCAGGGCGATCTTGGTATCGAGGACCTAGTTCGTCAAAAAGCTTACCAACCGCTTCTTTTGAACGAGTTCTTGAGAAAGCTAATCTTCTGTTTGCTACAGAATCTGCTTTAGCTAATGTGATTAAAGGTTCAACCACACGACGAAGTTCCTTAGCTTTAGGAACAGTTGTTTTGATCAACTCATGCTCAATTAAAGATACAGACATGTTTTTAAACATAGCCTGACGATGACTTGAGTTTCTATTTAATTGACGACCACTTTGACGATGACGCATCTTAATTTACCTGCAATATTTTATCAGCCTGCAATAGTACTGATATTTTTTAGTTTGTGTTATTGAGAAAGTAACTATAAAACGATACTTTCTGATAGCGCTTTAAACGATAAAACCCCACTCATAACAGCAGGGTTTTATCAGACTTTAGAATCTAACCTTTAGGGTCGGATTTAAATATCGTTTAGAATACTCGCTGGTGGCCAATTCTCTAATCGCATTCCTAAAGAAAGTCCGCGTGAAGCAAGAACATCTTTGATTTCTGTTAGCGATTTTTTACCAAGATTTGGCGTCTTGAGTAATTCTACTTCAGTACGTTGGATTAAATCTCCAATGTAATGAATATTTTCTGTTTTAAGACAATTTGCAGAACGAACAGTCAGTTCTAAATCATCTACTGGGCGAAGAAGAATCGGATCAATCTCTGGCTCTTCTTTCTCTGGCTCAGCTTGTTTCTCATCTTTTAAGTCAACGAACGCAGCAAGCTGTTGCTGAAGAATCGTCGCACAACGACGGATCGCTTCTTCTGGCTCAACTGTACCGTTAGTTTCTAAATCGATAGTTAACTTATCTAGGTTAGTTCGCTGCTCAACACGTGCCGAATCAACGACATAAGAAACTCTTCGAATTGGGCTGAAAGATGCATCTAAATGCAATCGACCAATACTTAAGTTTTCGTCTTCGTCGTCCTTTCTAGAAGCGGCTGTTTCATAACCACGACCGTTACGCACGATTAAACGCATGTTTAGTGAGCCTTTCTTGGTAAGCGTTGCTATATGGTGTTCTGGATTGACAATCTCAACACCAGCTTGCTCTTCAATATCAGCCGCAGTTACTGCACCTTCACCTTTCTTCTGTAAGACAAGAACAGCTTCATCCTTATCTTCCAACTTAATTGCTAATCCTTTTAAGTTAAGTAGGATATCAATCACATCTTCTTGGACATTTTCGATAGTTGTGTACTCGTGGAGCACACCGTCGATTTCTACTTCAACCACTGCACATCCTGGCATTGAAGAAAGAAGTATTCTGCGAAGAGAGTTACCTAAAGTGTGTCCAAAACCTCTTTCAAACGGTTCTAGTACAACTTTAGCTTTACGCTCTCCTAAGTTTTCCACCTTTATCTGACGCGGAGTCAGAAGTTCAGTGACATTGCCCATAGTTAATCCTCTTAAAGTCTTACTTTGAGTAAAGTTCCACGATTAGGTTTTCGTTGATATCAGATGGTAGATCTGAACGCTCTGGGGCATTCTTAAATGTACCTTCCATTTTCTTATCATCAACTTCAACCCAAACAGGACGCTCTCTTTGTGCCGCAAGTTCCAACGCAGCAACAATACGTGCCTGCTTTTTAGATTTCTCTCTAATCGAGATAACATCAGAAGCAGAAACGTTATAAGAAGGAATATTAACAGCTTTACCATTAACCAAAATAGCTTTGTGGCTAACTAACTGACGACCTTCTGAGCGAGTACTACTGAAACCCATACGATATACAACGTTATCTAAACGGGATTCTAACAATTGAAGAAGGTTTGAGCCAGTAGCTCCCTTCAATCGTGCCGCTTCTTTATAATAATTTCTGAATTGTTTTTCTAAAACGCCGTAAATACGACGAACTTTTTGCTTTTCTCTTAACTGTAGACCGTAGTCAGACAGACGAGTACGACGAGCACCATGAACACCAGGTACTTGATCGATTTTACATTTATCCTCAATAGCACGAACGCCGCTTTTCAGCATTAAGTCAACGCCTTCACGACGTGCTAACTTGAGTTTAGGTCCTATATATCTTGCCATTTTCTATTCTCCAGCAAACCTAAAGTTACACGCGTCGCTTTTTAGGCGGACGACATCCATTATGTGGGATTGGAGTAACATCAGTGATGTTAGTAATCTTGAATCCCGCATTATTTAAAGCTCTTACAGCCGACTCACGACCTGGACCGGGACCTTTGACGAATACTTCCATATTCTTCATTCCCATTTCCTTAACCATTTGAGCCACTCTGTCAGCCGCAACCTGTGCAGCGAAAGGCGTGCTTTTACGCGAACCTCTAAAACCAGATCCACCAGCGGTAGTCCATGCTAGAGCGTTGCCTTGTCTATCAGTTATAGTCACGATAGTATTGTTAAAAGACGCATGGATATGAGCCATACCGTCTACTACGTGCTTTTTAACCTTTTTACGAGAACGAGGTGTCTTTGCCATAATCGTTATCTCTTAATTGGTTTACGTGGACCCTTACGAGTACGCGCATTTGTTTTAGTACGTTGTCCACGAACAGGAAGACTTCTTCTGTGGCGAATACCACGAAAGCAACCTAAGTCCATTAAACGCTTAATATTCATAGACACTTCTCGTCTCAAGTCGCCTTCAATAGTGAATTTAGCAACTTGTCCACGTAGTGACTCTATTTCCGCTTCGGTAAGATCTTTAATCTTTCGGTTTTGATCGATACCAGCTGCATCACAAATCTCTTGTGAGCGACTGCGACCAACACCATATATAGATGTTAAAGCAATTACCGCATGCTTATGGACTGGAATATTTATACCAGCTATACGGGCCATTAACCTACTCCCAACATTAGTTCTTTTTCTATCATTGGCACCCACCCGAACTGATGAGGTGGTCGCCCTTCAAAAAGGCGCGCAATGATAGCTTCCAAACGGTCAAAAATCAACCGAATATTCAAATTTATGCTATTTACTTTATATCTTTAGCGGGCTACACGCATATACAAAACAAATCGCGCTTAATTTCTCTTTTAAAAAAAGAGTTTACTACCCTTGACGCTGCTTGTGTCGCGGATCACTACAGATCACGCGAACACTACCGTTACGGCGAATAACTTTACAGTCACGGCAGATTTTCTTTACAGAAGCTCGAACTTTCATTTTCGTACTCCGATGCTTGAGCGACTCGAAATTAGTTACCTAATTCCTGAAGAGCCGTAGTTTTTAAAGTTTGCCTTCTTTAAGACAGAGTCATAGTCACGAGAGATTAAGTGCGCTTGAACTTGAGACATAAAGTCCATGATGACAACCACAATAATCAGCAACGATGTTCCACCAAATTGGAAAGGCACGTTAAAGATCAAAATTAAGAACTCAGGTAAGAGACACACCGCGGTGATGTAGAGTGCACCTACTAAAGTTAACCGAGTCATAACTTTATCAACATATTTGGATGTTTGCTCGCCAGGTCGAATCCCAGGAATAAACGCTCCAGATTTCTTCAATTGGTCAGCCGTATCTCTTGGGTTGTAAACAAGAGCTGTATAGAAAAAGCAGAAAAACATAATCCCTGCTCCGTATAAAAGTATATACAACGGATTACCTGGTTGCATTTGCTGAGCAAAGCTTTGCAACCACAACATATCTTCATTTCCTTGACCAACCCATTGAGCGATTGTCCCAGGAAAAAGAATAATACTTGATGCAAATATTGCTGGTATAACACCGGCCATATTTACCTTTAAAGGAAGGTGAGAAGACTGTGCTTGATACATCTTTCTACCTTGCTGCCTTTGAGCATAGTTAACAACGATTCGACGTTGACCGCGCTCCATAAAAACAACAAATGCAGTGACAACCACAACGATGGCTAAGATAATAATCAATCCCAAAGAATTAATTTCACCTTGTCTAGCTTGCTCAAAAGTTTGCCCCATCGCAGTTGGTAAACCAGCTACGATACCGACAAAGATTAAGACTGAAATACCATTACCGATCCCACGCTCATTGATTTGCTCACCTAACCACATCAAAAACATGGTTCCAGTGACCAAACTAACCACCGCGCCAAAATAGAAACTAAACCCAGGATTAGGCACAAGACCTGTCATCATATTTGGGAAATTTGTTGCGATTCCAATGGCTTGTAAACAAGCTAAGATTAAAGTCAGATAACGTGTATATTGATTAATCTTACGTCGTCCCGCTTCACCTTCTTTCTTTATTTCTTGTAGTCTTGGGTCAACAAAACTCAAAACTTGCAAAATAATCGATGCAGAAATGTAGGGCATAATTCCTAATGCAAAAACACTAGCACGCTCCAATGCACCACCAGAGAATACGTTAAACAACGATAATAAGGTTCCGGTTTGTTGATCCATGAACTGGGACAACACGTTGGAATCAATACCTGGTACAGGTACAAAAGAACCCAATCGGAAGATAACAATCGCCATAAGCACGAACATTAATCGTTGCTTAAGTTCTGTTAAACCACCGCCTGACTTCTTTCCCACTGGAGCTTTTGCCATATCTACTATTTCCTAAATCAAGTTACTTTGCTACAGATCCGCCAGCGGCTTCGATAGCTGCTTGTGCACCCTTAGATACACGAACGCCGTCACCAACTTTCACTGCTTTATTGATGCTTCCTGAAAGCATAACTTTCACTTGCTCAATATTTTTAGTAATTAATCCAGCTGCACGAAGCGAAAGTAAATCGACCGTTTCACCTTCAACTTTATTCAGCTCACCTAAACGTACTTCAGCAGAAACTAAAGATTTACGTGAAGTAAAACCAAACTTAGGTAGACGCTGTTTTAAAGGCATTTGACCACCCTCAAAACCTGGAGCAACTTTACCACCTGAACGAGACTTAAGACCTTTATGGCCACGTCCACACGTTTTACCTAAAGTTGAACCAATACCGCGACCGACTCGCTTAGCTGGCTTTTTTGATCCTTCTGCAGGACTTAATGTATTTAAACGCATGATACTAATCCTCCACTCGAACCATATAGTTAATTGTGTTAACCATACCACGAGTTGATGGTGTATCTTCAACTTCGACAGTATGACCTATTCGTCGTAAACCGAGTCCGGTTAAACAACCTTTGTGATTCTTCAAACGTCCAATAGACGATTTTACTTGAGTCACTTTAAATGTCTTTTTTGCAGCCATGGTTTACTCCATGATTTCAGCAACAGACTTTCCACGTTTTGAAGCGACATCTTCCGGAGAAACCATGTCATTCAAACCGCGAATAGTCGCGCGTACGATATTAATTGGATTAGTTGAACCAATGCTTTTAGCAAGAACGTTCTCAACGCCAACAACTTCAAATACAGAACGCATTGCACCACCGGCGATGATTCCCGTACCAGGCGAAGCTGGTTGCATGTACACTTGAGAAGCGCCATGGTTTGCTTTGATTGGATGCTGTAACGTGTGACCGTCTTTCAATTCAACTTGAATCAGGTTGCGGCGAGCTTGCTCCATCGCTTTTTGAATAGCTGCAGGAACCTCTCTTGCTTTACCACGTCCAAAGCCGACTTTACCATTTCCATCACCAACGACTGTTAAAGCAGTGAATGAGAAAATACGTCCACCTTTAACAACTTTAGCAACACGGTTAACGTTGACTAACTTTTCGACTAATCCGTCGCTATTGTTTGTATCTTGTCTAGCCATCATTTCACCTTTAGAACTGGAGTCCACTTTCGCGAGCAGCATCTGCTAATGCTTTTACACGACCGTGATATTTAAAACCAGAGCGATCAAATGCTACATTTGAAACGCCAGCTTTGGTTGCTCTTTCAGCAATTAAAGCGCCAACTGTCTTAGCGGCTTCAACATTGCCTGTTGCTTTACCTGCTGCTTTAATGTCTTTTTCAACACTTGAAGCAACCGCTAAAACTTTTCCGTTATCAGCAGAAACAACCTGCGCATATATATGGCGAGGTGTACGATTAACAATCAATCGATTAACACCAAGCGCTTTCATTTTCGATCGGCTTTTAGTAGCGCGACGAATTCTAGCTTCTTTTTTATTCATAATGCTACCCTACTTTTTCTTAGCTTCTTTACGACGGATAACTTCGTCCGCGTATTTCACACCTTTACCTTTATAAGGCTCTGGTGGACGGTAAGCTCGAATATTTGCTGCGACTTGACCAACCAATTGTTTGTCAACACCCTTTACAATCACTTCAGTGTTAGACGGCGTATCGATTGTGATCCCTTCAGGGATATCAAACACAACAGGATGAGAGAAACCTAAAGTTAGGTCTAGTTTTTTACCAGCAGCTTTTGCTCTGTAACCAACACCAACTAATTGCAGTTTCTTTTCAAAGCCATTAGTAAGACCTTCAACCATGTTGCCAACTAGCGAACGCATAGTACCTGCTAACGCCATGCCGTTAGATTCTCCGGCTTTGGCACCAAATACAACTTGGTTATCTTCTACTTTGACTTCAACAGAAGGATGAACTTCTTGCTGTAAGTTTCCTTTTCCACTTTTTACAGAAACTAATTGACCTTTAACGTCAACCGTTACACCTGCAGGAAGTACGACCGGATTTTTTGCTATTCTAGACATTTCCGCTCTCCTTAAGAAACAATACAGAGAACTTCGCCGCCGTGCCCGGTTTTACGTGCCGCTCTATCAGTCATTACTCCGCGAGAAGTTGAAACGATGGCGATACCTAAACCGTCTAATACACGAGGTAGCTCATTTGATTTTTTATAAATACGTAGGCTTGGCTTACTAACACGTTTAATCATGTCAATAACTGGACGCCCTTGATGATACTTAAGTTCGATTGATAGTTCGGCTTTACCGTCTACATCAGACTTTTTGATATCAGTAATGTAACCTTCTTCCTTTAAAACGTTTCCAATAGAAAGTTTTACTTTTGATGAAGGCATTGATACAACTTTTTTGCCAGCTGATTGTCCATTACGGATCCGAGTCAGCATGTCAGCAATAGGATCTTGCATGCTCATTTGTTATTCTCCCAACAATTACCAGCTAGCTTTCACTAAACCAGGAACATCGCCTGACATCGCATGCTCACGTAATTTGTTACGGCTTAAACCGAACTTACGTAAGTAGCCATGTGGACGACCAGTGATATTACAACGATTACGTCTGCGAACTGGACTTGCGTCTCTAGGTAGCTTTTGTAATGCTACTTGAGCTTCCCAACGTTCTTCGTCACTCTTGTTGAGGTCAACAATAGTCGCTTTTAATTCAGCACGTTTGGTAGCGTACTTAGCAACTAATTTAGCGCGTTTTTTCTCGCGCTGAACCATTGATACTTTAGCCATTGTTATGCGCCCTTAATCGGGAATCGGAAAGCATTCAATAATTCTCTGCCTTCTTCATCTGTTGTCGCGGAAGTCGTAATAGTAATATCCATACCTCGGATTTTATCTACTTTATCGTAGTCAATCTCTGGAAAGATAATTTGCTCTTTAACACCCATGGAATAGTTTCCACGGCCATCAAACGACTTAGGATTTAAACCACGGAAATCACGAATACGTGGAATAGCAATAGAGACTAAACGCTCCATAAACTCCCACATACGATCGCCGCGTAAAGTTACCTTAGCGCCAATAGGATAGTCATCACGAATTTTGAATCCAGCAATAGATTTGCGGGCTTTCGTCACAACAGGCTTTTGGCCTGAGATAGCTGTTAAGTCATTACAAGCGTTCTCTAGAACTTTTTTATCCCCAACAGCCTCACCCAGACCCATATTTAATGTGATCTTGGTAATCTTAGGGACTTGCATGACAGACTTGTAGCCAAACTTATCAGTTAAAGCTTGGACAACATCTTTCTTGTAGTAGTCTTGCAGTTTCGCCATTTTAATATACCCAATTTTATCGACAGTTAACTGTCAAAAAATTAATCGACTAGCTCTCCGTTCGACTTAAAAAATCGAACGCGCTTGCCATCTTCTTGCACTTTAAAGCCAACTTTGTCAGCTTTGCCTGTTTTGGCATTAAATAGTGCAACATTTGAAATATCCAAAGGAGCTTCTTTTTCAACAATCCCGCCTTGAACACCAGCCTGTGGGTTTGGCTTCACATGTTTTTTCATCATGTTAACGCCTTCAACTACCACGCGACCTTTTTCGTTAATGATTTTGGTTATTTTTCCGCGTTGACCATTGCTCTTACCAGTCAATACGATAACTTCATCACCTGTTTTCAGTTTTTGCATTTTGCGTTTCCTCTTAAAGAACTTCAGGCGCTAAAGAAACAATTTTCATGAACTTATCACCGCGCAATTCGCGTGTAACAGGTCCAAAAATACGAGTTCCTACAGGCTGTAAGTTTGCATTTAGAAGAACCGCTGCGTTTCCATCAAAACGGATCAAAGATCCATCTGGACGACGTACGCCTTTTCGGGTTCTAACAACGACAGCGTTCATTACATCACCTTTCTTCGCTTTACCGCGAGGAATAGCTTCTTTAACACTGACCTTGATCACATCTCCGATTCTTGCGTATCGGCGGTGTGAGCCTCCAAGAACCTTAATACATTGAACTCGACGAGCACCGCTATTATCAGCAACATCGAGTGTTGTTTGCATTTGGATCATTGGTTTTCTCCAACTTTACCCACGTGAAACCAGTGCATTTTAGGGTGCACCAGCCAAAAGACGCGGGAGTATACCATCATTTAATTGATTCAGCTAACATAAACAGGCCTAATTTATAGGCCAATTTATTAAGCTTTTTCAACAACCTCGACTAACATCCACGATTTGCTTTTTGAAAGCGGTCTGCTTTCTGCAACTGTGACTGTATCGCCCATTTTGCACTCATTACTTTCGTCATGAGCATGTACCTTGGTAGAACGCTTAATGAATTTCCCATATAAAGGATGCTTCACTTGACGCTCAATTTTGACTGTGATGGTTTTATCCATCTTGTCGCTAACGACTTTACCAGTCAGAGTTCGCTTAGTTACTTTTTGCTCGCTCATTAGGCTGCTCCTTCCGCGACTGAACTATCAGAAGCTTGCGCTTTTTGATTTAAAACAGTCTTAACACGCGCGATATCGCGACGTACATTTTTTAAAGTGTGAGTTTGCTCTGTTTGAGCAGTCGCTCTTTGCATACGTAAATTAAATTGCTCTTTACGAAGCTCAACAAGCTCATTCTTTAGCTCTTCAACACTCTTTTCTTTCAACTCAGAAGCTTTCATTACATTACCGTCCGCTTTACAAAAGTTGTCTTGATAGAAAGCTTAGCTGCTGCAAGCTCAAAAGCTTCTCTAGCCAAGTCTTCTGGCACACCTTCAACTTCAAACAACATGCGTCCTGGTTGAATTTGCGCTACCCAGTATTCGACACTACCTTTACCTTTACCCATACGTACTTCTAAAGGTTTCTTAGTAATCGGCTTGTCAGGAAATACTCTAATATAAACTTTACCTTGACGACGCATGTGGCGAGTCATTGCTCGACGAGCTGCTTCGATTTGGCGTGCTGTCATACGACCACGGTCGGCAGACTTTAAACCAAACTCACCGAAGCTAACCTTGTGGTCAACAACGCCACGGTTACGCATCTTGTGCTGTTTACGAAATTTCGTTCTTTTAGGTTGTAACATGGTCTTTTCCCCTACTTCTTCTTAGCTCGGGAAGGTCTTTTCTTTGGCTTTTCTTCGGTAGTCACTTGTGGCTGCTCACCAAAAACTTCCCCTTTGAAAATCCAGACCTTAACACCAATAATTCCGTAAGTTGTGTTTGCTTCAGCAGTTGCATAATCGATATCTGCGCGCAATGTATGAAGAGGTACTCGACCTTCTCTGTACCATTCTGCACGTGCGATATCTGCACCACCTAAACGACCACCTACTTGAACCTTGATACCTTCCGCTCCAACGCGCATCGTGTTTTGAACAGCACGCTTCATAGCGCGACGGAACATTACTCGACGCTCCAATTGCGAGGCAATGCCGTCAGCAACTAGTTGTGCATCTAATTCTGGCTTACGAACTTGCTCAATATTGATTTGAGTTTGAACGCCGGCCAATTTACCAATTTTCTTTCTTAACTTCTCAATGTCTTCGCCTTTCTTACCAATAACAATACCAGGGCGAGCCGTATGAATTGTTACTCGTAATGCCTTAGCTGGACGCTCAATATCAATCTTTGATACTGAAGCACGAGAAAGTTCTTTAAATAACCATTCGCGAATTTGAATATCGCTGGCTAATAGATCCGCATATTGACCGCGTTCCGCATACCATACAGAGTTATGCTTCTTTACGATGCCTAGGCGAATACCGGTTGGATGTACTTTTTGACCCATGGTTTATCTCCTAGTCCGATACTTTAACGGTAATATGACAAGAGCGCTTAAACATGCGATCCGCACGACCTTTAGAGCGAGTCTTAATTCGCTTTAAAGTTGGACCGGCATCAACAAAAATCGTTGATACTTTAAGCTCGTCAATATCTGCTCCATCATTATGCTCAGCATTAGCGATGGCAGAATTTAATACTTTTTGAATCATCTCAGCAGCTTTTTTGTTGCTAAACTTTAATAAGTTAAGCGCATTTTCTACTGGCAATCCTCTCACCTGATCCGCAACTAAGCGAGCTTTTTGAGGAGAGATTCTTGCGTGACGTAAAACAGCTTGAGTTTCCATCATTATCTCCTATCGCTTGGCTTTCTTGTCGGCAATGTGACCGCGGTAAGTACGAGTTGGAGCGAATTCACCCAACTTGTGACCAACCATGTCTTCATTGATAGATACTGGTACGTGTTGACGGCCATTATGAATGGCAATCGTTAATCCAACCATTTCTGGAGAGATCATTGAACGACGAGACCAGGTCTTAATCGGCTTTCGGCTATTTGAGGCCACTGCGTCTTCAACCTTCTTAAGAAGATGAAGATCGATAAATGGCCCTTTCTTAAGTGAACGTGGCACGATTTAATCCTCTATTTACGATTACGACGACGGACAATTAACTTGTCTGTGCGTTTGTTACTACGAGTCTTCTTGCCCTTAGTTGGCGTTCCCCATGGAGATACGGGGTGTCTACCACCTGAGGTTCTTCCCTCACCACCGCCATGCGGATGGTCGACTGGGTTCATAGCAACGCCTCGAACTGTAGGTCGTACACCACGCCATCTAGATGCACCGGCTTTACCCAGTGAACGTAGCATGTGTTCTGCGTTACCAACTTCCCCAACTGTTGCGCGACAATCAGCAAGCACTTTACGCATTTCACCGCTTCGTAAACGAAGGGTTGCATAAGAGCCATCTCGAGCAATCAATTGGACGTAAGTACCAGCAGACCGTGCGATTTGAGCACCTTTACCAGGCTTCATTTCAACACAATGTACTGTTGTACCTACTGGAATATTTCTAAGTGGTAAAGTGTTTCCTGACTTAATCGGAGCATCTTCACCAGACTGGATTTGATCGCCAGCCTTCATCCCTTTAGGAGCGATGATGTAGCGTCGCTCACCGTCAGCGTAAAGTGCCAGTGCGATGTTCGCACTACGGTTTGGATCATATTCCAAACGCTCAACTTTAGCAGGGATACCATCTTTATTTCTTTTGAAATCGATCATGCGGTAATGTTGCTTGTGCCCACCACCAATATGACGAGTTGTTATGCGACCGTTATTGTTACGACCACCACTCTTAGATTTCTTTTCTAGCAAAGGCGCATAAGGTGCACCTTTATGCAAATCTGGGTTGACCACTTTGACAACAAAGCGACGACCTGGAGATGTTGGTTTAGCTTTTAATAGAGCCATCTTAAATTCCCCTTACGCGTCCGCGCCTACGAAGTCTATGTCTTGCCCTTCTTCAAGAGTGACATAAGCTTTCTTCCAATCGGAACGACGACCAGAAATTTGACCAGTTCGTTTGTTCTTACCTTTCATGACAAGAGTTGATACATTTTCAACTTTGACTTCAAACATAAGTTCAACGGCTTTTTTAATTTCTAGTTTTGTCGCAGTCTTAGCAACTTTAAAAACGAACTCACCACGGTCTGCAGCAAAACTTGCTTTTTCAGATACGTGAGGCGCTAATAAGATGCTCATGATTCTTTCTTGGTTCATCCCCACAACTCCTCTAATTTTTTCACTGCATCAACAGTCATTACAACTTTGTCGAACGCAATTAAACTAACTGGGTCGCAGGCTTGAATATCGCGAACATCTACTTTGTGTAGATTTCTTGCCGCCAAGTAAAGGTTCTC
This sequence comes from Kangiellaceae bacterium, assembly GCA_965230505.1. GTDB lineage: Bacteria > Pseudomonadota > Gammaproteobacteria > Enterobacterales > Kangiellaceae. The sequence goes on from OZ246006.1 coordinate 1,329,989, forward strand.
TTCAACTTTATCAGATACGATTAACGCTTCTGTTAAGCCGTATTCTGCTAATTTGCTAACCAAACCTTTAGTTTTTGGTGAATCGACTTCAAAAGACTCAACAATTAGTAAGCGCTCTTGTCTAACTAACTCAGACAAAATGCACTGCATCGCGCCGCGATACATTTTTCGATTAACTTTTTGTGAATGGTCTTGTGGAGTTGCTGCAAACGTTACGCCACCCGTTCTCCAGATTGGACTACGGATAGTTCCAGCTCGAGCTCTACCAGTTCCTTTTTGTCTCCAAGGCTTTGCACCGCCACCGCTAACATCGCTACGGTTTTTCTGAGCGCGAGTACCTGCTCTTGAGCCAGCCATGTAAGCAACAACCACTTGATGAACAAGTGCTTCGTTGAATTCACGCCCGAAAGCGACATCTGAAACTTCTACAGATGATGCTTTTTTCTTACCTGTTACAGATAAATTAAGTTCCATTATCTATTCTCCCCTAAAGCTTAACAGCTGGACGAACAATTACGTCGCTGCCTTTGGCGCCAGGTACAGCACCTTTAATTAGAAGAATATTTCGCTCAGCATCGACACGAACAATTGTTAGGTTTTGCGTTGTAGAACGCTCAGCACCCATATGGCCAGACATTTTCTTGCCTTTGAATACTTTACCTGGAGATTGGTTCTGCCCGATTGATCCATTCGATCTGTGAGAAATAGAGTTACCATGGGTTGCATCTTGCATTGAGAAATTCCAACGCTTTACACCACCTTGAAAACCTTTACCTTTTGACATGCCAGTCACGTCAACAATCTGTCCGTTTTCGAAAATATCGACTTTGATTTCTCCGCCAGCTTCTAGGCCGTCTAAAGAATCAGTTCGAAATTCCCAAAGACCTCGTCCTGCTTCAACACCTGCTTTCTTAAAGTGTCCAGCTTGTGGGCGAGTTACTCGGTTTGCTTTACGCTCACCAGTAGTCACTTGGATTGCTTGATAGCCGTCGTTGTCTTTTGTTTTAACCTGGGAGATTCGATTTGCAGCGACTTCGATCACTGTAACTGGTGTAGAAACACCGTTTTCATCGAACACTCGGGTCATGCCGCATTTGCGACCAACAATTCCGATTGCCATTATAAAAACCCTCTATTAATGTTGCTTGTTTAATTGTTGCTCTATTAACTAGAAGCAACGCAACGTAAATTCCGCTTAGTTAGCCAATTGACCAACTAAACGACTCATAAATGTCTTAAGAAAGACTAATCTGTACATCGACACCAGCAGCTAAGTCGAGCTTCATTAAAGCATCAACTGTCTTTTCTGTTGGTTCTTCGATATCTACCATGCGCTTGTGTGTGCGTATTTCGTATTGGTCTCGTGCGTCTTTGTTGACGTGTGGAGATACCAATATGGTGTATCGCTCTTTGCGCGTAGGTAATGGAATAGGACCACGAACTTGTGCGCCAGTACGTTTAGCAGTGTTAACGATCTCAAGTGTCGATAAATCGATAAGCTTGTGATCAAACGATTTTAAACGTATTCGGATTCGCTGCTTAGCCATAGCAAAGAAACTCCAAAGTTAATTAATAAACAGTTAAAAACCGCCCTCCCCTAATCTTATTAAGGAACGCGGATTAAAATTCTTATCGACCAAAATTAGGTCGGTTGTCATGACACCCTATTAAAACTGTGTCACAGAGCCCTTTGACAGGTCTTTCAACTCGGGTTTAGCCAAATTGGGAGGCGCATTATATAGAATGGTTTTAAATTGCACAACCCAATATTGTCTTTATTTCACCGATTACCCACCTAAAGTCGAATTAGTCGATTCAAGCTAGTAATCTGTGCGAGCTTCATCTATAAAAAAGCCGCGAAAATCGCGGCTTTCAATCACATCAATAGAAATTTCAAACTACGAGTTGTCTTGATTTCCATCGGAGTCATCAGCTGATTGCTCGGCTGCTGGCTCTTCTTGAGGTGCGGGTGGGTCTAAAAGCGCTTTACGACTTAACCGAATTCGACCTTGTCTGTCGACTTCAAGTACTTTTACATCAATGTCTTGACCTACTTCTAGGTAGTCAGCCACCTTGTTCACACGCTCATGCGCGATTTGAGAGATGTGTAGTAATCCGGTTTTGTTGCCCATAAACTCAACGAAAGCACCAAAATCAGCAATTTTGACGACTTTACCGTTATAAGTCTTACCAGCTTCAACATCTTCCGTAAGCTCTTTCACTCTTTGCACCGCAAGGTCTGAGGCGGCCTTTTCTACCGCAGCAATTTTAACCGTGCCATCTTCTTCAATTTCAATGGTTGCACCAGTTTCTTCAGTCAATGCTCGAATGGTTGAGCCACCTTTACCAATCACATCACCGATTTTCTGAGGGTCGATTTTAACTAGCGTAATACGAGGTGCGAATTCAGAGATATCACTGTTAGGTGTCGCAATCGCTTCGTTCATAGTTTTAAGAATGTGCAAACGACCACCTTTTGCCTGGTGAAGCGCTTTTTCCATGATTTCCTGATTAATACCTTCAATCTTAATATCCATCTGCAACGCCGTAATACCAGCCTCAGTACCAGCGACTTTAAAGTCCATATCGCCAAGATGATCTTCATCACCTAAGATATCGGATAAAACAACATAGTTTTCGCCTTCTTTAACCAAGCCCATAGCAATCCCCGCAACCGGAGCTTTAGTAGGAACACCTGCATCCATAAGCGCAAGACTGGTTCCACAAACCGACGCCATTGAACTAGATCCGTTTGATTCAGTAATCTCTGAAACGACACGAATGGTGTATGGGAATTCTTCATTAGAAGGGATTACCGCCTGCATACCACGTTTGGCCAATTTACCATGACCAATTTCGCGGCGTTTTGGAGCGCCCATAAACCCGGCTTCACCCACACAGTATGGAGGGAAGTTATAGTGCAACATGAAAGTCTCCTTGGATTCACCAAACAGACCATCGATAATTTGTCCGTCGCGCTCTGTGCCCAATGTCGCTACCACGAGTGCTTGAGTTTCTCCACGTGTAAACAATGCTGAGCCGTGAGTTCTAGGTAGAACCCCCGTTCTAATGTATAGCGCACGAACCATGTCATGCTCGCGACCATCAATTCTAGGCTCGCCAGAAATAACGCGGGTTCTAACTACCGATTTTTCTGTTTTCGAGAATGCCGCTTTCACTTCTTCTGCGGTTGGAGAATCTTCAGCATCAGTTACCAGAGCAGCAACAGCCGCTTCTTTAATTTCAGAAAGCTTGTCTTGACGAGCCATTTTGTCAGCAATTGCATAAGCTGCAGTGATCGCTTCTTTAGCATTAGCTTCAACTTGAGCAATAACTGAAGTATTTTCAGCTGGAGCTTGCCAATCCCATTTGGGGGTATTTACTTCAGCAGCAAACTCAGAAATCGCTTTAATGGCCACTTGCATTTCGTTAAAGCCGTACATCACCGCACCTAACATCACTGACTCTGAAAGCTCCTTAGCTTCTGACTCAACCATCAATACCGCGTTTTCAGTACCAGCGACAGCAAGGTCTAATTCCGACTCGGCCATTTCATCAACACTGCCGTTCAGAATATATTCACCATTTTTATATCCAACCCTTGCTGCACCAACTGGGCCATTGAATGGAAGACCAGAAACTGAAAGCGAAGCCGACGCTCCTAATAGAGCAACTAATTGTGGGTCAACTTGTGGGTTGATAGAGATTACTGTACAAACGATTTGTACTTCATTCATAAAACCCTTTGGAAATAATGGTCTTAGAGGTCTATCAATTAAACGAGCTGTTAATGTTTCTGCGTCTGAAGGTCTGTTTTCACGTTTGATAAAACCACTTGGGATTTTGCCTGCCGCGTAGCGTTTTTCTTGGTAGTTTACCGTTAATGGGAAAAAGTTCTGGCCTTCTTTAACGTCTTTTTTACCAACAGTTGATACCAGCACTGTCGTGCCTTCTACATCAATGATCACACATCCTGATGCTTGTCTGGCGATTTCACCAGTTTCTAAAGTGACGGTTCTATTACCGAATTGAAATGACTTTTTAATAGGATTCATTCGTTTTCCTTGTTTTTCTATTTTTAAATATGCCTAGACTATTCAGTTGATGTCTTTAGTAAAACCTCAATAGAATAACCTAGACGTGATGTTAACTCTGATTAGAGGCCGAGTAATTATACCTAATACTTTGAGATCGTATAATACTTAGAGATCCTATATCGCAAAAAAGGGGCTAGAAGCCCCTTTTCTTGATAATCTCTTGATTAACGACGTAAACCTAGTTTTCCGATAAGGCTTGAATATCGTGTCACGTCTTTGCCCTTTAAGTAGTCAAGTAGCTTTCGACGTTGACTAACCATTCTCAACAAACCTCTACGAGAGTGATGATCATGGATATGTTGTTTGAAATGACCTTGTAAATGGTTGATTTGGTGGCTTAACAAGGCTACTTGTACTTCTGGTGAGCCTGTATCATTTTCACCGCGTCCGTATTCATTGATGATTTCTGCTTTTGCTTCTGCACTTAGTGACATTTTCTACTCCGGAATAATACTACATTAATAAAAAGTACAGCCGATCACTAATTCAGCTCTACCGAGACGGGCGCGATTTTACATTAGAGCCAACTGACTAGCAAGGTTCCTCGGCATTATTTGTCAAGGTAACTGCAATATATCGCCAGATTGCTCTCCCGCAACGCTCACTTAGGGTAAATAGCACCAATGACTCTAGTCAATAACACTAAAATAGCGACATTCCCAGGCCGGACAATACCGCTATCACCGGTTCAGTCACATTTTGAAACCAAGCGAAACATTAAGCGGAAGAAAGAAGATTCAGAACTCCGTAAGATAAATACTTCAAAGTCGCCACAAAATTTCAATTCACTAAAGCGCATACAGAGGTTAACCAGATGTTGCCAAATTACCAAATCGCTTCGCGCGAAAAATTGCAATTTGCTAATTGCCAGTTAGATCCAGCATTTCAAACTCTCACAACCCCCGAAAAAGTCACTAGGCTCAGAGGCAAACTCTACTTTGTATTATCGTGCCTCGTTGAAAATAAGAATCGACTAGTTACTCGTAAACAGCTCATTGATGAATGTTGGGGGGGAAATAACTTTACAGGTGAAAAAGCAGTCACCCATGCTATTTGTCAGTTAAGAAAAGTACTTAAAGAATTAAATATTCCTGTCACTATTACGACACTCTCAAAGCAAGGATATGTCTTTACTCAAATTGACCTGTCAACCTACAACGAATTTGGTTCAAAAAGTACTAGTCAATTCCCTAACTAGTGATGAGTAACAAAACCAAGCACAAACATCTCATTAAGAGATTTTTAACCCATTTTTTTTATAAATTTTGGAAATTACACTTGTTATACGATTTTTTTCGTAGTTAAATACGACATAATTCGTATGTAATGGATTTATAAGTCGGAGAGCGTATCATGTCATCACTCAATAGTATGGTTAACGAAAACACTCCATTGGAGTTGTCTGGTAATGCACTGAATAGTCAACTACAAACAATACAAATCGACAACCAACTTATACGACTAAGAAGTAAGCTCTGGCAAGTTCTTGAACATTTGGTTGCAAACAGAAATCAACTTGTTACTAGACAAAGCTTGATTGAAATTTGCTGGAGTGGGAATAGTTATACTGGTGAACAGGGACTCACTCATACTATTTGTCATTTGAGAAGAATCATTAAAAAGTTTGGGATTGATGCAAAAATTACAACTATTCCCAAAAGAGGCTACGTACTTCAGGAGTCCACTCCAAATTATCAGGAGCTAAACAACGACAATGTTTTTTCATATGACAGAGCTAAGACAGCTAACCAGAACAGAAATTTGAATTAATATTGAAAAGATAAAACATTTTTACAGCACTTGTCATCTTGCCTAAAAGTGCCAATTCCTTACATAGGTAAGAACAAAACTCTAAGTATCGTTTTAGAATAAAAGTTGTTAGAAGTTGAACTTATTTATTCAAAACTTTATTCCTTAAAGCTAGCCATAATTTTAAAATGCACACCAAGCAAAGATGTTGGTGTGATGACGTCATCAATTATTTTTACTTCCTCGTGTTTTATTTTAAAAGCATCAAACACGATGCCAACGCCTTAATTTATCATTCTATATTTTCTAAATATTATTTAAATATTTTGTCAATAACAAATCAACTTTATTGAATTGATATTGAATTCCCGATCTGTTTTTATTGACTAGCGAACAGTACATAAAAATACGAGTGTTTATTTGCTAAAAGTTATGTCAATTAAACATTTGCCCAACAGGGTAAAAATATGAAAATCAACAGTTTTAAATTCGCGAGTTTATCATCAACGACAAAAGCCACTTTTGTGGCTAGGGCCGGAGTGGCTCTAATAAATACCACATCCGCCTTTGCAGAGTAGTCTTCGCAAAACGAAGACAGCAAAATTATAATAACAGGTATCCCATCCTAAAATAGTCTCCAATGTGTCAACTTATTTTAGGATAGGACACGCAAGTAGCTCCTATTAATACAAACAAAAAAAAGCCCTCCAATCGGCAGATCGTGAGGGCTAACAACCAGGGTGTAACTTAATATTGAGTAAACTCGATAATTTAATATAAGGAGAATAATAAATCTAAGCTACATGTATATAAGACTACATCTCGCCAACTACTACAACCTTGCTACCCTTGTATTTTTATTGAATAAACATTTGAGTTAGTTATCAGAATATTAAAAGGTTATTACGCTCACACTTCTATCTAGCCTAGTCGTTTTATTACCTACTTCACGTAACAAAATCTTACATCTCAACTAAAGATGTCTATGACGATCGTTAACTTTTTCATTAACTAACTATATAAAGTCAGCCCATAAAACTAATTCGGCCATTTCAACGCTATATAAGAAAAGACACTAATGCACCTTCTAGTAAATATAGACATTAGCAAGTGGCCAACACGCTTCGAAAGTAGGGATAAGACAATTCTACGAATTAAACAGGTTAGGTGATTTTTTTATGAGTTGAGAGAACAAGATCACCAATGCAGCTTTCCAGTTGTGTTGGAAATAAAACACGTGGGATCAGGAGCGCGCCAACATGTCATTCATCGATTAGATTGAGACTCTAATCCGGCGAAGCTTGCTCAATGAATATTGCAAAGGTACATTTGAACACGCTATAAATTATCAGATCTATTTAAAAGCGTGTATCAAGTTGAAGATAAATCTCTCTACCGGCGGCATTGTAATAACTAGAGGAATTAGTATACCAAGGCCAATTATTTTGGGTTGGATCTTGAGGTGGCTCGCGGTTGCTAAGATTGTTAATTCCAAGACTTACTCTTGAATTTTCAGAGAAACTATATCTTAAATTAGCGTTCATACTTAGCCACGAGCCAATGTACTCTTCTTTGGAACAAACAACACAAAAGCTACCGGCAATTTCATCGATATAACTAACCTTGACAGTCGCTCCATAAGCGCCCTCTTGCCAATCTAACATAAGATTTGTTCTAAACTCAGGGAATACACCCAAATCAATATTCTCTACTTTTTCTATCCCTTCAACTGATTGGAAATAGAAGGCATTAATCCAAGTAGTCATCAAACGCATACTCCATCTTCCCAGATGATTTTCCCATCGATAATTTCCTGAAAAGTCCAATCCTCGTGTTTCTTGCTTAGCAAAGTTAACTGGTCCTGAAATAATTAGGGCATCGGTTCCATTTAAAGTACCTGCCGAATCTCTCACGACTAGATCACATAACAAGTCAAACTCAGAGCAAGCGTTAACAATAAATTGCGATGAAGGTGCGGCAACCACTTCTTCTAGGGAAATATCAAAAATATCAAACGAAAAGTCTAGATTTTCTGACGACTGCCAAACCATTCCCAAATTAATATTAGTCCCTCGTTCTTCTTTTAAATCAATGTTAGAAACCGTTACGGTTGGCACAGATTGGACAACAACGCCATCAAATTCCGGGTCGACAATATCGTTAAATCCACGAGTTTCCCCACCAAATAAACGTTGCATATCCGGCGCTCTGAAGCTCTTTCCCCAAGAGAATCGAAATAGTAAACTTTCGGCAGGGCTATAGCCCATAGCGACTCTTGGACTAACTGCGCTACCAACGCCGGAGTCATCGTCATAATCATCCCACCTTAGTGCTACATTTAAATCAAAGTTTTCAGCAAATGGAAAACTAAGTTCACCTCCAATCCCTAAATGGTCTCGCTCCCCGCGACCTGCAGACGAACCATCAAATCCATCCCCTTTCAAAATTGTCGAATCAGGTGTGTCACTGTAACTTTCTTTCACTTGTTCAAAGGCAATAGCAAATTTGACTGGACCATTATTAAGTTGAAAATCTAAATCGCCCGATAGAGAAAAGTCGAGAAGCCGGTTAGTAGAGTAAGCATTTTGATTCGCATCAAACCTTAAGAGTTCAACTGTTGATTCTGGAATGGGTAGAAATAAATCCAAACCGTTTTCCACAGCTGCGTTTAAACCGCTAAGGTGTATATTATTAGCATCAATATCTAATTCGGTTTTGTTATAAGAAAAACCGAGCTCCCAATCATACAATCCATTAGCAAAAGTACCACTTAAGCCGGTTAGAATATTGGCAGCATCATTTTTGATTTCCGTCCGTCTCGGACCAAATTCGGCCAATCTACGTACAAAGATTCCGTTTTCTTCAAACCCTGAACCAGTGGTAGGATTATTATCAGCGCCAGCGAAAACTAAACCACCATTATTGGGTACTAAACTCCCAAATCCCGTGAATAAGCCACCACCATAGAAATTAGGTTCTAGCTGAGTACTGGTATTGAGACGAGAAAGCCCTAAACGACTGAAAAACACTAAACTATCATTGATTTCATAATGAATTCGAGTCATCAAAGAAATTCGTTCTTGAGGGGCTATTAATTGTCTTGATGCAGAACGATCGTAACCACACCACTCTTCATCGTTAGAGTAAATCGGCAAACTGACATTTGGCACTCCATCCCCTCGCAACGCTCCACTCGCGGTACCGCAATTTGGGTCTTGATAGATATCACCTGTCTGCAATCCTACAAACGAGGCACCACCAAAACTATATTGGCCTCTAGAATTAGCGACATCCGAGCTAGCATAGTCACGCTCTTTGGCCCATAAAGGATCTTGTAACCAATAATCTAGAATCACATCCAACTGTGTATCGCCGTTTCGTGCTCCGGTCAATAAGTTAAACCGCTGTGTATCATAACCCCCATCAGTAGTAGTCGAAGTTCGAAAGTTAAGTGAAATCCCTTCAATATCTTTACGAGTAATGACATTTATCACCCCTGAAACCGCGTCACTGCCATATATGGCCGAAGCACCATCAGTTAACACATCAATTCTTTCTACAAAAGCCATTGGAATGGAAGAAAGATCAACAAAGTTAGTCGTACCATTGATTCCAATTGGATAGATAGGTAATCGTCTGCCATCGATTAAAGTTAATGTTTGACCGAAACCAAGCCCTCGAAAGTTAACCGCGGATGCTCCAGGGGTAAAACCAAAAGTAGCGCTATTGTCAAAAGTGCCACCTGAATTTTGAGTCATATTGTCAATCACATCTTTGACATTTGCGTAACCCAATTTATCGATTTCTTCTCTATCAATACTAAAAATTGGCGCTAGATTTTCAATATCGACTTTTTTTATTCGAGACCCCGTTACCACGACTTCATTTTGTGATTGTTCAACACTTTCTTTATCTTGTGATTCTGAAGCAAATACAGCCGAACAAGTCATTGGTAAACAAAAACAAACTAGCTTAGCAATCCCCGAAATTCGGTTATTTTCACTGTGTTTTTTGAGATTTTTATCAACCATCGATCAACATTCCATTTATAGAACTTGTTATAACTATTTTTCAGCTTAAAAGATGGTATTAGTCTACATTAGAATCGAACAAATTAGCAGTATCTTGTGGCTATCAATTAATGTTGCGTCAATTTGACGCAAAAATTGTGGCAAATATCGCAAATTCCATATTGAAAACTTATTGAATTTCAATGATATATGCTTTTTAAACTAAGGGAGTACGCTTGATATGTAACTATTACACAAGTTAAGGTTAATCTGGTACGAACAGCTGTGGTAGTATCAAGACTGAGACTATGTTTTGAATATAACTTTACAAGTTTCTAACTAACCTTAACCAGGGAGAATCCAATGACTGAAAACACTTTTGGAGCAAATAAACTAGCTCTAAATATTCGTTCCATCCTCTTTACAACTGCCGGACTGGCAGCACTCCACACTCCAATAAGTTTTGCTGAAGAAGCAGAAGAAGGCGCAGACGATAATGGTGAAAAAATCGTTGTTGTCGGCTCCAGAATCAGGAGAGATGATTACGCTTCAGCTCAACCAATTGAAATTATCACTGCTGCAGACGCTGTGGCTCAGGGTGTTGATACTGTTGGTGAATTATTAAGACGGACTACAATTGCTGCAGGCTCATCTCAAGTTACTGCGGCAACATCTACCGCGTTTGTTCAAAATGGTGGTACTGGTACGCAAACTCTTTCTTTACGTGGCTTAGGAGCCAATCGAACGCTAGTACTTCTGAACGGTCGCCGTGCAGGTCCAGCAGGTACTCGCGGAGGAGTTTCATCATTTGACTTCAATGTCCTACCTTTATCAGCTGTCGAAAGAATTGAAATATTAAAGGATGGCTCTTCATCTCTTTATGGTTCAGAAGCAATCGCAGGTGTAATCAACATTATCACCAAATGGGATGATGGCGGAAATGTCAGTTTCTTTACTAATCAGCCATCAGAAAGTGGCGGTGAAAGTTCACGTATGAATGGAACTTGGGGCAAAACCTTTGATAGCTCTGCGTTTCGTGTGACCGTAGACTATGATAAGCAATCAGAACTTGCGCGTGGTGATAGAGACTATTTCGCTTGTAGCCAACGTTATATCTTTGATGTGAATTCAGGTGAAAGAGCTGATCCAATTGACCCATTTACGGGTGATTATCACTGTAACGATTTACTATGGGGCCATGTTTGGTTATATGACTATCAGGGTGCTGGTGGGAACGTTCCAGGGAGTTTGGCTCAATACGATTACAACAATAATCTAGGCGGACAGATTGACCCCTACGCAGTAGATCCTTCCAACCCAGATTACTTAGTTACTCCTCCAGGCTGGTTTCCAGTTGGGTATGATCCCACATCAGATGGGGTAGCAAACGCAGATCACCCTTTCCAAGACTTACAATCGTTTGTTCCAGAGTCAACCCGGGCAACTATTTTCGCACAAGGAAAAATGGATGTTGGTGATACTATGGAAGCCTATGCTGAAGCTCTTTTCAATCGTAGAGAGACTATATCTAATGGATATCGACAGTTTTGGACATATATTTACAATGAAAACTTCAATCCGTTTGCGGGTGGATTTATTGGCTCAGGGAACTCTTTAGCTACTGGTTGGACAGGAGCACAGTGGCTCAGTCCAACAGCGATTACCGACCATTCGGGTTCTGAAATCACTGTTGACTACCGAAGGTTTGTAGCAGGATTAAATGGAGATTTAGGTGACTGGTTTTGGGATGTTAGTCTTCAATCCTCGAAAAGTGACGGAGAATACAAAACTGCGATCATATTCAACGACGCTATTGAAGATAACTGGTTTGGCAGCGGTTCGTGTGCAGGAACAACTACTTCGGTTAACGGCACTCCATGCGTCGATGTTCCGTGGCTAGACCCGCAACTCTTAGCAGGAAACATCTCCTCAGAGGTCCGCGACTTTTTGTTTTCCTACGACACTGGAAATACCGAGTATACCCAAGATTCAATTGAAGGTTTTATCACCGGCGATATTATGGATTTGGATGCAGGCCCTGTTGGGGTCGCAGTTGGCTTCCATTACCGTGAAGACGAGATAATTGATACACCCGGATTTCAAACGAGAAACGGAAATGCATGGGGAGCCAGTAGTGCCGGTATAACGACAGGGAGTGATACTACTCAAGCTTTCTTCGCGGAGGCAGACATCCCAATTATAACTGACGCGGCTTTGGCAGAGTCTATCGACTTAACATTATCGGCTCGACATACAGATGTTGATAGTTATGGAGGCGAATTGACTTACAAAATGGGTCTAAACTGGGGGATGTATGGTGGTGTGAGTTTAAGAGCTTCGAAAGGCACTTCATTCCGCTCGCCAGCCTTGTTCGAACTGTATTTAGCTGATCAAACTTCATTCGCGAGTCAACGAAATGACCCATGTAGAAATTGGCAGACCAACTTAGATTCTGGAGCGATAACTCAAAGGATAGCCGATAACTGTGCCGCGGAGGGAGTACCTGGAAATCATGCTCCAGCCATATCCGCAACTGTAAGAGCAAGCGGGGCAATAGGTAAAGTAGAAGCAGAAACTTCGACAGCAAAAAGTATTGGTCTTGTTTGGCAACCTGAGTTTATCGACCTACAAATGTCTTTAGACTATTTCGATTTTTTGATTGAAAACGAAATAACTCAACTTGGTATAGGTAACATACTAGCCGGATGTTATTCATCTGAGTTCTTTGGGAGCGAGCCACTCTGTGATTTATTTGAAAGAGACCCGGTTGATCTCAGAGTTAACAATGTTGTAGATGACTTCATTAATATTGCAACTCAACGAAATCGAGGTTGGGACTTCTCACTCAATTATCGGACAGAGTTAGAAATAGGACAGTTAAATATTAACACCAAACACACTTATCAGACAGAGGATTCTACTGAACTTTTCCCTGGAACTAACCGCGATACCAACGGTGAGTTCGGAGATCCAAAACACGTAGGAACTCTTGCTGTTTCGTTATCTGACGATGATTGGAGCGTTGATTGGTTTGCACGATACGTGGACTCAGTATCTAACGTTGCAAGAGATGGTGGCGATACTATCACTTATCGTGGTGAAACCGTTCGAGCCGTTAAATCAGCACCACATTTTATTTATCACACCCTTTCTAGTACTTACACTTTTGGCAACTCTGGTGTGACTGGAACTTTTGGTATTTCAAATGTGTTTGATAAACGTCCACCGCAAGTAACTACGATTGGTACATCTGTATCAAGCGCAGGTGATTCGGCGTTCTATACTCAATATGACTGGTTAGGAAGAAGCTTTTTCTTAAACCTATCTTATGATTTTGAGTAAAAAATCGATTAGATAATCTCTAATCTCCAAGATAATCGGCTCAGACTAGATTCAAATCGTTTGAGCCGATTTTTTTTGTACTTTGTTTTTGATACACTCAATAAAAAATAGCGAGTCGTTTTATGCCAAGAGTAATAGCAAAGCCCGATAATCTGAATGAGCTCAATACAAACTATGAGCAAAAGAAACTGCTTGAACCGGTTTTTCTAAACTCTGTTCCAAAATGCGGAACACATCTAGTTCGCAACATTTTTCGAATGTTCGTTCCTGTTGAACAGCAATACCATGAAATGTTTATTCAAATCCCCGTACTACAACAACACCTTGCTGCATTTTCCAAAGAAAACCCTAAATTAAGTTGGGGTCACTTATTGTTTTCTGATGATTCTGCAATCGCAACAAATAATGTAAAACAAGTTCTAATTGTTCGAGACCCTTACGACTGGGTATTAGCAAGAGCGCGCTTCTTCTTATCTGATACATTTCAAGGTTCGTTGGAACACCTCAAACAGGGTAATGTAACTGTTGAACAAGTCCTTAATATGATGATTTTTGGTATTTATCAGAAGGCCCCGACACTCAGTGAAATCTATACTCATAACGCGGTATCTTGGCTCGGTAGTGAAATAAAATTGATCAAGTATGAAGATGTCATTCAACACATCACCAACATCAATCGCGGGGCGGCAAGGGATTATTTTGAAGACTTGTTCGGTTACTGTGGAATCGACTTTCCAGAAGATTGGAAAGAACGAATTAAAGTTGGCTCCGATCGCAAACAGAGCGGAACGGCTAGAGAAAACCTATCAGGTAAAACCTTTGATATCCCCAAAGAGCTACCACCACTACAAAAAGAAATGCTTGAATTTGCAGTACCAGGGCTAAGAAAAATTCTTGGCTATCAATAATAATAAAAGAGCCAAACAATGAATCAATGTAAGAAAGTGGTAATTGTCGGTGGAGGATCATCAGGATGGATGACTGCCGCCTATTTAAACGGCGCTCTCAATCAACAGGGTAGAGAACAAAACATCGAAATTACCCTAATAGAATCACCGGATATTCCAAGAATCTCCGTAGGCGAAGCCACGGTTCCATCAATAAGACACTTGCTTGCAGTTGTTGGTATCAATGAAAAAGATTTTATGATCGCCACTGATGCGACTTTCAAACAATCTATCAAGTATACGAACTGGGTTCACAACAACGACACTTTTTATCACCACCCTTTTAGTCGCTATCAAATTCAACCGCTGGACCAGTTGGCTATGCGATGGCACAAAAGCGACCGCAAAATACCCTTTATGGAAACCTGCTCTGCTCAACCCATCATTTGCGAAATGGGGCGAGCGCCATTAATGCTCGGCAAGTGGGACATGGGACCGCCGCTCAGTTACGCTTTTCATATGAATGCGCAAAAATTTGCTGATTACCTTAGAGATTTTTCTACAGCAAGAGGCGTAAAGCATATTCTAGCCAATGTAACCAACATCGATATGGCCGAAGGTGATCAAATTAAAACAGTGCATACAGATAGAGAACTCTCAATTGAAGGCGATCTTTTTGTCGACTGTACAGGCTTCCGATCAATGCTAATTGAAAAGAAACTCGATGTTCCTTTTAATGACTGCTCTCAATTCTTACTATGCGACAGAGCAGTCACCATGCATGTTCCGTATGAAGATTACTATCCGGGACAAATAAGACCTTATACCACCGCCACTGCTCTTTCTAATGGTTGGATTTGGGATATCCCAATGAAAAGCCAACGGTCAATTGGGTATGTTCACTCGAGCAGTTTTATTGACGACGATAGTGCCGAAAAAGAAATGCGCGATTACCAAGGTGGCAACACCGAGTCTTTGAATAGTAGAGTTGTAAAATTTAAAGTCGGCTGTCGCCAGCAAGCATGGAAAGGCAACTGTGTAGCCATAGGCCTGTCTAACAGTTTCATTGAGCCTTTAGAATCAACCGGTCTTTACTTGAGCGATCTTGGTGCTGTGATGCTGGCGGAGCTGTTCCCTCATAACAAAGAACATATGGACAAACTCGCATTTAGATACAATCGAATTTTATCTAATCGGTTTTACGAAGTACTGGATTTTATTAACATGCACTATTGCTTAACAAAACGAGAAGATTCCGAGTTTTGGAAGGCTGTCCAGCGGCAAGAACACATAAACGATCGATTACAAGCAAAGCTCGAGTTTTGGAAAATTAAACCACCGTCAGCCTCAGACTTTGAAGACCAATTCTTTTTAGGCCAAACCAGTTCATCTCATCATTCTGAACTGGTAGATAACCGAGCCAACGTGGATACGGCTAGTTTGTGGAATCATGAAAGTTACCAGTGCATTTTGTATGGCATGGAATTTATGCTTGAAGAAGTAGAAGCTGAGTTTGGCACTGAGAGGCCTCCTGCTCAAGTTCACCCACAGGTCCTTCAAAGACTACAAGCTGCCAATACCAAACTTCCTCCACACCATATTTGGCTTAAACAAATCGTTGGAATGCAAGACTACAAAGGACAGGTTATACCCAAAGGCTGGGTCTAGCAAAAAAGAACCCGCTCAATAGTCATTGAAATCGAGCCGTTATAGTTATAACATATTAAAACTTAATATTATTATAAGATTCCTATGACTCTTAATGAACTCCGATATGTTGTTGCAGTGGCGCAAACACAACATTTTAGTAAAGCGGCTGAGATTTGTAATATTAGTCAACCTAGTTTAAGTATTGCCATAAAAAAGTTAGAAGATGAACTGGGTGTGACTATTTTTCAACGTGGCAAACGTAAGATTGACATTACACCTGAAGGCCTAGCGGTAGCGCGACAAGCTCAAAAAGTTATCGAAGAAGCCGACAAACTCAACTATTTAAAAAGCAAACAAAAAAACCCGCTAGAAGGTGTCATTCGACTGGGTGCTATTTTCACTATTGGGCCTTACCTGTTCCCCTCTTTAATTCCTAAGATGCGCAAAGAGCACCCAGAAATGCCATTGCATATTGACGAAGATTACACCGAAAATTTAAGAAAGAAACTACTTCAAGCCGAAATAGATATTGCCGTTTTAGCTTTACCATTCTCCGATCCGGCTTTAGAAACATTAGAGCTTTATAGTGAAGACTTCATTTCCTTGTTTTATGAAAGCCACCCGTTTGCCAAAAAGTCTGCAATTTCAGTTGAAGATATTCCGGCTGACCAATTGCTTATGCTTGGAAAAGGCAATTGTTTCCGCGACCAAGTAATAGCGGCGTGCCCTCAATGTTTATCTCCTCAGTCGAGAACGGATGATTGGGTAGTTGGAAGCTCTCTAGAGACAATTAGACACATGGTAGCGATGCAGCTAGGAATTACAGTAATGCCAATCACAGCACTTGCTAAACAGGCGGATTATCCTGGTTTGGACTCTCGACCGTTCAGCGAACCAGTTCCTAAAAGGCGTGTGGTATTAGCATGGCGAGCAAGTTACCCAAGAAAAGAAGCGGTACTAGAAATAGCAAAATGCATGCAACAGGCTTTACATGGACAGGTGGATTTATTACCTCTTAACCAAAGTAACCTTTAAAAATAGACTCTAATTTTGGAATTAAATTAGCTTTGAAACTTGCAGACTTATCAGTCGAAACACTTAAGGGAGTTGGCGCCAAGGTTGCAGAAAAACTTGCTCGGCTATCAATTTTTTCACTGGAAGATTTGCTTTTTCACCTTCCCTATAAATATCAAGACAGAAGTAAAGTAGCCCCCATAGGTAGCCTCCTCCATGGCCAAACTGTACAAGTTTTCGGTGAAGTCGAGGCTGCCGACATCGTTTTTGGAAAACGACGCTCACTGATTTGTAAAATATCCGACTCCACTGGTATTATGGATATTCGACTATTTTATTTTTCAATGGCGCAAAAAAAACAATTTGTTCGTGGTCAGTTTGTCCAGTGTTATGGTCAGGTTTCACACTCTGGTCGCAGTATTTCAATGATTCACCCTGAAATAAAGTTTTTGAAATCAAAAAATAAACCAGAGCTTTCAGATCGATTAACAGCGCTTTATCCAACCACGGATGGGTTACAACAAAGAACATTTCAATCGCTAATATCGCAAGCATTAAATCAACTTAATCAATCCAATGTTAGAGAATTAATTCCTCAAAGTTTGTTGCAACAATTAAATTTCCCACCTCTCAACGAAGCACTAAAACTCCTTCATCAACCACCGATTGGAATTTCATTAGATGATATTCAAAATGGTGAACACCCGCTAATTCAACGCTTAGCATTTGAAGAACTAATGGCTCACCACATCGCGTTAAAAAGACTAAAAATAAAACACCAAAGCCACAAGAGTTTTGTCATCCCAAGGTCTCTTCAAAAAGCCGAACAATTCCTCAAGCAACTTCCGTTTAATCTAACGGGGGCGCAACGAAGAGTTGTGTCCGAAGTAGAAAACGACTTAATTAATCCCTTTCCAATGATGCGACTTGTTCAGGGTGATGTCGGCTGTGGTAAAACGCTCATTGCAGCACTCGCTGCAGTTAATGTTGCTGATTGCCAATTACAAACAGTATTAATGGCACCGACCGAATTACTGGCCGAGCAACATTTTGCGGCATTTAATGATTGGTTCGAACCATTGGGGATAAAAGTCTGTTTACTGATCAGTAATTTGCCATCCGCACAAAAAAAGAAAAACTTAGAAGCAATATATTCTGGAGAATGTTCGATTATTATCGGTACCCACGCGGTTTTTCAAAAACAGGTGGCGTTTAGCAAACTAGCCTTAGTGATTATTGATGAACAACATCGGTTTGGAGTTGAACAACGCAAGCTGCTATTAGAAAAAGGTTATAAGAATTTGTCTGGCGAAACTATAAAACCACACCAACTTGTTATGACAGCGACTCCTATCCCTCGTACTCTTGCACAGACAACCTATGCCGATTTAGACCTTTCTATTGTCGATGAATTACCACCAGGAAGAAAACCCATAGAAACATCCGTTATTAGTGATGCCAATCGAGAGAAGGTGATTAACCGGATCAAACATGCCTGTCAAATTGATCACCGGCAAGTCTATTGGGTTTGCACTCTAATCGATGAATCGGAAGAATTAGCCTGTCAAGCTGCTGAAGTCACCTATGATGAGTTGAGTAAACAATTAGCACCTCTAAAAGTCGGTTTAGTTCATGGTCGATTAAAGCCGCAAGAAAAACACCAAACCATGCAACAATTTAAGAACGGAGACATTGATTTATTAGTCGCAACAACCGTCATTGAAGTGGGGGTTGATGTGCCCAATGCCAGCCTCATGATTATAGAGAACCCAGAACGATTAGGCCTGTCTCAATTACACCAATTGAGAGGTCGTGTCGGTCGAGGAGAACAACAAAGTTTCTGCATGCTTATGTATCATCCTCCACTTTCACAAAATGCTAAGCAACGATTAAATGTTATGCGAGAAACCAATGATGGTTTTATTGTTGCAGAAAAAGACCTCGAGATCCGTGGTGCAGGAGAAGTATTAGGAACTCGTCAAACTGGAGAAGTATTATTTAGATTCGCTGATCTGCTTCGTGATCGAGGACTACTGCCCAAGGTTCACAAAAACTCGGAACTCATCGCAAAACACCATCCAGAAATAGTTGAAGAGCTACTCAGTCGCTGGGTTAAACAGGGTGAGCAATTAAGCCAAGTATAGAAACTTTAGTGTGACCACCTTATTGTATTTTCAAGCAAAAAGCTTTCCGATGATCGCAGTCAATAACATTGCCAACGCTCCCCAAAAAACAACTCTAACCGCGCCTCGCAAAGGACTAGCACCACCCACCTTGGCCGCAATAGCGCCAAGCAGTAGTAATGACAACAAACAAGATATGGAAACACTGTAAATAATGACATCAACCGATGAGAAATAACTTACCAACAAAGGTAGGCAAGCACCCAGAGTAAACGATAATGCGGATGTTAGTGCGGCGGTGATTGGCTTTGCACTGGTTCTTTCGTGTATTCCTAGTTCGTCTCGTAAATGAGCACCTAACGCGTCATGCTGCATGAGCTCTTCTGCAACTTGATTGGCTAACTCTGGACTCACCCCTCTCTCTACATAAATATCGGTTAGTTCTTTGAGCTCGAATTCTTGATGATGTTTTAGGTGATGTTTTTCTAATTCAATATCCGCTTTTTCAGTATCTAACTGCGAACATACCGACACATACTCACCTGCGGCCATTGACATGGCGCCTGCAACAAGACCAGCTATACCCGCAATGATTATATGGTGGTGGCTAACCGAAGCCGCTGCGACACCGATTAACAAGCTCGCAGTTGAAACAATCCCGCCGTTGGCTCCCATTACCGCAGCTCGTAACCAACCAATTCGATGTGAGCGATGTAAATGGTTAGGCGATTCGTTATGAGTTTTCAAATAATCCCCTCGTCAAACTAGCTGTTTATTTTGAACTCTTAATTATAAAGTTAGGCAGCTACAATAAAACAATTCCACTTTTGCATAAATTAGCACTCGATAAATATTGTTGTTATGATAACTAAAACCACTCTATTAAGGGAAAAGAATGTTTCAACAATTAAAAATTATCGGGGTCGTTTTATTATTGGCTAGCACCAGCCTGAATGCAAAGGAAAATGGATTACTAACCTTTAAAAGCGAATATTCAACCACAGAAACGCTAACTCGTTTAAAAGCAAGCCTCGCAAAAAAACAGTTTAAAGTTTTTAGCCATATCGATCATAGCGCTGGAGCGAAAAGTAATAATATTTCTTTGAGAGATACTCAATTAGTTATATTCGGTAATCCCAAAGTTGGCAGTCAATTGATGCAATGCAATCAAGCGATCGCCATCGACCTGCCACAAAAGGCGCTAATTTGGAATGATGCAGATGGTTCCACTTGGCTAGCATTCAATCACCCCAACTATTTACTTCAAAGACACCAGTTAACAGAGTGTCAGAAAATCATCACTAAAATAACTCAAGTACTCACAACAATAGCTAATGACGTCACTCAAAAAGGGAGCGAATAATAATGAAGCCTTGGTTTAAACATTATCCAGCGGGTTGCGACAAAACGGTTAATACTCAAGAGTTTAAGTCGATGGTTGACCTACTTGAGAAATCCGTCGAACTCTACCCTAACAAAGCCGCTTTCGAAAGCTTTGCCACTTCCATTAGCTATTCCGAAGTGGCAGAGCTTTCAGAAAAATTTGCAGCTTACCTTCAACAAAATCTGCACATAAAGAAAGGCGACCGGGTTGCATTAATGTGCCCTAATATTATTCCATTTGTTATATCTATGTGGGGAATTATTCGATGCGGTGCCGTTCAGGTTAATGTTAACCCTTTGTACTCTCCTCATGAGCTGCAACATCAACTGAATGATGCTGAAGTAGATACTATCGTAATTTTCTCAGCATCAACCCCGGTACTTGCCGAAGTTATAGAAAACACATCAATAAAAAATATCATTATCATCGAGCTAGATGACTTAGTTGAAAAAGGACTGCCCTGTGCACCGGTTGATCAACGATTACAAAACTGCATAAAATTTAACGATACGCTCAATACTAACTCTAGTTTTACACCGCAAGATTTAACCCAACAAGATTTATTATTTTTACAATATACCGGCGGTACGACCGGCCTTTCGAAAGGAGCAATGTTAAGCCACGGTAATATCATCGCGAATATAATACAGTACAGAGAGTTCGCCAAAGACAAAATTAACTTTGGTAATGAAACGATTATTACAGCAATACCGATGTATCATATTTTTGCCTTATCAGTGAACACCTTATCTTACTTTAGTTTTGGAACCACCAACGTGCTTATCGCAAACCCAAGAGACATGCCGGCATTTGTTAAAACTTGGCAGTCAACGAAAGCAACTATCTTTAGTGGAGTGAATACATTGTTTAATGGCTTGGTACATACTCCAGGTTTTTCTGATATCAATTTTGATAGCTTGAAACTAACCGTAGGTGGGGGTGCTCCGGTGCAAGAAGGCGTTTCCCAAAAATGGCAGGAAATAACAGGTAAACGAATCATGGAAGGCTACGGTCTATCAGAGACCTCTCCGGTACTTTCATTGAACCTCGGAACAGCGCAAGGTTATACACCAGGAATAGGCATTCCTCTTCCCTCAACAGATATATCCATTAGAGATGACGACAATCAAATAGTTGCCGACGGAGAATCAGGTGAACTCTGCGCTAAAGGACCGCAAGTTATGCAAGGTTATTGGAAAAATCCTAAAGCCACATCCGAGTCAATGACAAATGATGGTTATTTTAAAACCGGAGACATTGCGATGATGGATGAACTCGGTTTTTTCCACATAGTCGATCGTAAAAAAGATATGATTCTAGTTTCAGGTTTTAATGTTTATCCCAACGAAATTGAAGCGGTTATGGCAAATATGCCTGGAGTTCTTGAAACGGCTTGCATTGGAATCCCCGATGAAAAAACCGGTGAGGCACCTAAACTCTTTGTGGTTAAAACCGATCCAAAGGTTACAGAGACAGATGTGATCAGTTTTTGTCGAGAAAGCCTTACGGGCTACAAAATTCCACGACAAGTGGTATTTATTGATGAATTACCTAAGTCGGCGGTTGGTAAATTACTTCGACGAGAATTGAGAAAGCACTGATTAGTAACTATTGGCACGCGACCGTTATCCAATAAAATAACGGTCGAAAAAACTAATCCTGCATTAATGAAAACATGAAATCCGCGAGTATAGTATTATCCCAATTCCCTACGAGCTGATCTGAAGCAGGCCCATACGCATATAGATTCACATCCACCCCAGTATGCCCAAGAGTTGTCCAGCCGGTATAACTAAGCTCATTAATAATATCAGTGATAACTTTGAGCGACTTGTAATAGTTTTTGATTGGTGCGGTTCGTAAACGTTCTTTGTCTTTTTCGTCTAACCTGAGATGGGTTGCTTTTTCAAATTCAGCTAATAAGTCACCCGATAACTGTGCCAACTCCATAATTTTATTGGGCGTTAATCTAAAAGACTTAACCACTTCACTATTCCATTGATAATAGTCGTGGCCATTGACTTGAGCGCCAACAGAAAGGCCTCCTGTCGAATGATCAGCAGTGACGATAATCTGAGTTTCTGAATTTGATTTTGCAAACTTTAATCCTTCAGCTAATGCACCTTCAAAATCAGCCATTTCACTCATGGCACCAACAATATCATTTTCATGGCCAGCCCAATCAATCTGACTCCCTTCTACCAGTAGAAAAAAACCGTTGGGATTTTGAGAAAGTTTCGAAATAGCGACTCTTGTCATGTCGGCAAGTGAAGGTGTTTGCTCACTTCGATCAAGCATTTTATCCATACCGATTTCGGCAAACAAACCGATAACATTCGGTGATTTAGAAGCTAGCAGCTCTTGACGCGTATTCGCGAGCTCGTAACCAATTTTCTCAAACTCTCTGGCAATATTTCGAGGTTCCCTCGTAAAGTATTTTCGACCGCCACCAAGTAACACATCAATGTAAGGCCGCCCTAGATATTGATTATCAAAAAATTGATTTGAAATTTCCGTGTAGTTATTTCGATCATGTTCATGTGCGATAAAAGCAGCCGGTGTCGCGTGATAAACCTGCGAAGTGACAACCATTCCGGTTGATTTCCCTTGATGTTTCGCTTTTTCTAAAACAGTCGGTAAGGGTTTATTTTCTATATCAACAGATAGGCTACCGTTTAAAGCCTTAGACCCAGTCGCAAATGCGGTGGCAGATGCTGCAGAATCAGTGACTTGTCCATTAATAGCCTTTTGCCCAGTTGCTAACGCCTTTGCTGATGCCGATGAATCGGTAATCTCTCCAGAGAAACCTTGAGGATCAGTCCGCAGGGTACCGACCAACATAGCATCAAAAACAGTTGTTTCCACCTGAGCGGTATCAGGATTATCTTGCATCGTTCGGTAAGCCTTCATATAAGCTGGCCCCATACCATCACCGATAAACAAAATAATGTTTTTTACAGGCTTAACTGGAGGCTTTTGAGAATGAAGAACGCAGCTTGTCAGTAAAGAAACAAGTCCAACAACATAAAATACTTTAAACAACTTAATCTACCTGAGTATTTTGGAAAATGGCGATTATCGCATATATTGCTGGCAATGCATGAAAGAATTGTATTGGTTGTAGATTAACTACAATAGTTTTGAGAAAACTAACCCGACAGAAACTAAAAAACCGAACTAAAACGCCCGGTTTTTTAGTTGGGATACGATCCCTGCAGACTAAATTTTTAAATCATGCTGACTAAAGCTTTTCCTTAATCAAATCAACGAAAGGTTGTTTCCCTGCGTCACCACCAGCCACTAAGCTTTCGGTAAACTCTAAGACACTTTTTCCATCCTTCTCTACGATTTTCAGGCTTTTCTTGCCAGCTTTTGAAGCAATATATTTGGCTGCGTTCATCGCATCATTTGCGACAGCCACTCGCATTAACGTTCCACCTTTACCACAGATTAGCCCAGGGTAAATCGCCTTAAGTTTCATGCTGGCACTTTTCAATTTCTTTCTCATACTAGACCGGTTATCAGTCTTTGCGTACTCACATAAGTTTTCGGCTAGTCTCTGTAAATCACCGGCTTGAGTTTGTTGCGGAGTGACCCCCATCAAACCCACGGCTAAAGCTACACCCACGATTTTAGTTTTTAAAATTATTTTTGACATTCATACATCCTCTATCTCGAACACCTTCTAGGTGTTGACTTTGCCTTTATTATCAAGACACTATTATCTAATGGCTAGTTAGGTTATCGCGCAATCTTAAAATTTCTTTAGTAATTTATTTAAATTAATTAATCGCACACTTTTTTAAAACACCAATAACTCGCCCCAAGCGGTTGAATTAATTCGGTTTTATGTGTTTCACACTTTTAAGACCTATTTGCTCACAATCGCCTTCTCAAAAAAAAGCCGGGAATAGTTCCCGGCAAGTGAGGACATGAACAACAGAGATAATAAATTAGTTATTGTTTTTTCTAATTGTTAAAGCTTTGACTTAATCATATCAACATACTCTTGCTTACTTGCGTCACCGGCGGCGACTAAGCTTTCAGTATATTCTAGAATTGTTTTACCATCTTTTTCTTTAACTTGTAGACCTTTTTTGCCAGCTTTGGTGACAATAAATTTCGCTGCTTCTATCGAGTTGTTAGTAACTGCAACTCTCATTAAACTTCCGCCCTTACCACAGATCAACCCAGGATAAATCACTTTCAGTTTCATACGTGCAGATTTTAATTTCTTACGCATGCTCGCTCGATTATTATTTTTAGCATAGTCACACAAGTTTTCTGCAAGCCTTTGCAAGTCACTTGCTTTCGTTTGTTGCGGCGAAATAAGTACCGCGAAAAACACAAAGACTGCTGCTATTATTTTACTTTTGTGTAGAACTTCATTCATCATATTGCCCTCTTTCTAGTCTCCGATAACCGCATTAATATCGGATGGTGATTTTCCTTCAAAGTGTTGGTAAGTACTTCTTGTTATCGAGCGAAGTTAAAATTTCTTTAACAATTTTTGAGATTATTTTTTCGGCATTGGCAAATACGACGATTAATGAAATGAATATTTTTGAAGTTTTTTTTACTTTCCAAATTAATTAACTATACTTAAATATAACTGTATCTTTAAGGATTAAAAAACAGGTCTCATGACTTCTAAACTACTGATATCATTAATATTAATAAGCTTTCTAGGCTTGTCTCAATTTGCCAATGCAGAAGAGGCAGGAGAGGGAGAAAAAGCTGAATTAATGTACTATGAAATAGAGCCAAATATACTCACTTTTTACCAAGGAACCGGAAAAAAGATTGGCTATGTGGTCGTTCAAGTCAATATTGCAGTGAGAGGACAAGACAACTATGACCTGATTGAACTGCATATGCCGCTATTACAAGACGTGTTAATTAAGTTCTTTAACCGACAAGATAAATCGGTCATTCAACCGTTTTCAGAAAGAGAGAATCTGAGACTAAAGGCGATGGAGATTGTTAAGGAAGCGTTAAAAGAAGAAGTTGGAAGAGATATTGTCGAGAATGTACTTTTTACTAATTATGTCTACCAATAGTTCACATTGAACCAAGTTTAATTAAACAGGATTAATTCACTCGCTCAGATAAATTGGCTGTTTCTGAGCGAGCAATTTCTCCTCTACCACTCAAGTATGACTTTACCTGATTTACCTGACCCCATGGTATCAAAGCCTTTTTGAAAGTCCTCAATTTTGAACTGATGTGTGACAATTGGAGAAATATCCAGACCTGATTGCAACAAAGACACCATCTTGTACCAGGTCTCAAACATTTCCCGCCCATAAATTCCTTTAATTTGTAACCCTTTAAAGATTACTTGGTTCCAGTCAACCGCCATATCCGAAGGAGGAATTCCCAACATCGCGATTTTTCCACCATTGTTCATCGTAGCCAACATGGACTGAACGGCAGAAGGAACCCCTGACATTTCTAGTGCGACATCAAATCCTTCTGTCATACCTAAGTCGTTCATAACATCTTTAAGATTAGTATTGCTAACATTGACGGCTCGAGTGGCTCCCATTTTTTCCGCCAACTTAAGACGGTAATCATTTACGTCCGTTATAACGACATGACGCGCTCCGACGTGTCGACAAACCGCAGCCGCCATAATACCAATGGGTCCAGCCCCTGTGATAAGCACATCTTCACCAACTAAATCAAACGACAATGCGGTGTGCACTGCATTTCCAAAAGGGTCGAAAATGGCCGCCATATCATCGCTAATATCAGCCGGAAGCTTAAAGGCGTTAACCGCAGGAATACTTAAATACTCTGCAAAAGCACCTGATCGATTAACCCCGACACCTACGGTGTTTCGGCACAAATGCCGACGACCGGCTCGACAGTTTCGACAATGTCCGCAAGTGATATGCCCTTCACCGGAGACTCTATCGCCAATATTAAACCCACTGACTCCTTCACCAACGGATTCAATCACACCAACAAACTCGTGACCGACCGTCATTGGAACAGGGATTGTATTTTGCGACCACTCATCCCAATTATAGATATGCATGTCAGTACCACAAATTGCGGTTTTCTTAATCTTGATGAGCACATCGTTATAGCCGCATTCGGGCACTTCGGCATCGGTCAACCAAATACCTTTTTCGGCTTTTAATTTAGATAGTGTTTTCATACAAAATACTCGATGGTTAATGGTGGTAGTTGGTTATTTAAATCAATAGGATTAGATAACACCCAGTTTCTTGCCAACTTTTTCAAAAGCAGCAACTGCTTTATCAATATGTGAAAAATCGTGTGCCGCAGACATTTGAGTTCTGATCCTAGCTTGACCTTTAGGAACCACTGGAAATGAGAAGCCAACCACATAAATCCCTTCATTGAGCATTTCATCCGCAAACTTCTTTGCCAGCGCTGCATCACCCAGCATCACAGGAATGATTGGGTGCTCTCCCGGCAACAAGTCAAACCCAAGGTTCGTCATTTTTTCCCGAAAGTAATTAGCATTTTCATTAAGCTTAACTCTTAACTGATTTCCACCCTCAAGTAAGTCGAGAACCTTAATGCTAGCCGCGGCGATAACCGGTGCTAAGGTGTTAGAAAATAAATAAGGTCTTGAACGTTGACGCAACCATTCAATGATTTCTTTTTTACCTGATGTATAGCCGCCTGAAGCACCCCCTAACGCCTTACCAAGTGTGCCAGTAATAATATCGACACGGTCAATTACTCCACAATGTTCAGGGGTGCCTCGACCGTTCTCTCCCATAAAGCCAACGGCATGAGAATCATCAACCATTACCAAAGCATCGTATTTATCGGCCAAATCGCAAATCGCTTCCAAATTAGCTAAATAACCGTCCATTGAGAACACCCCGTCGGTGGCAATTAGCTTGTAGCGAGCACCGGCTTCAACGGCAGCCTGTAATTGTTTCTCAAGGTCAGCCATATCGTTGTTGGCGTAACGGAAACGCTTGGCTTTGCTTAGTCTAACGCCATCAATAATTGATGCATGATTAAGTGAATCAGAAATAACAGCATCTTCAGCGGTTAAGATGGTTTCAAACAACCCACCATTCGCATCAAAACATGAGCCATAAAGAATGGTATCTTCCATTTTCAGAAACTGACTGATTCGGTTTTCTAGCTGCTTATGCACAGCTTGAGTACCACAAATGAAACGCACGGATGCCATGCCATATCCCCACTCTTGCAAGGCCTGTTGACCCGCTTCGATTAACTCGGGGCTATTGGCTAAACCTAAGTAATTATTTGCG
The DNA here is from genome assembly GCA_965230505.1 of Kangiellaceae bacterium. Lineage (GTDB taxonomy): Bacteria > Pseudomonadota > Gammaproteobacteria > Enterobacterales > Kangiellaceae. Next base: position 1,357,513 of record OZ246006.1, read on the forward strand.
CAAAAATTAAGAACATTCTCTCCAGTGGTGACGTGGATATCCGCTTGTTGCTGAGAATCAATGATCCGCTCGTCTTTGTAGAGACCGACTTGGTGTAATTCATCAATTTGATCTTGTAAGTTTTCCAGGAAGGATTTGCTCATTATGGCACCTAAAGAGTGGTTAAATTTGACTAGCGATACAAACCTCGCCATTAGGCGGCTAATTTTACATTAACTTCGCTTAAATCCAACTGATAAATTAACTCGATTAAGTGGTTGAAGGAGTCTTGTTGAAGAATGACAACTGCTTGTATTTGCCCATTGCGATGTAATTACCGATCAGAATGATGAATAACCCAAAAATCCCCTCTGTGGTCCATTGATAATCTTCAAAGAATGTAGAAAAGACCATGGCGATCACTGGATAAACCAAGGAAATATAGCCGGCTTTATCGGGACCAATCTTACCGAGCAGAGTCAAAAACGCGCCAAATGCAATCACCGAACCAAATAGCGCCAAATAAATTAACGAACCCAAATAGCTAAATGTCCACTCAAACTCAAATGTTAACCCACTGACCGCGGCCACCACCGCAAGCAAAAGGGAGGCATACCCCATACCAAGGGCGTTTGCTTGCAATACTGGAATTTCTCTGCGTTGCGTTTTAGCTGAAGCAATGTTGCCTAGTGAGGCGAAAATACTGCCAGTCAAAACCATCACAATACCAGCCCAAGCATCGCTTTTGAAAAAGACAGTCCAATCGATGTTCGCTTCGACCGCAGTGTGAGTTTCACCGAGTTGAACTTCTGGCAAAAAGATTAAAATGATTCCAATGACGCCGATACTGGCGCCAACAACCACTTCAGGTTTAATCTTGTCACCTAAAAAAACTCTCGCAAAAACCACGTTAAAATACACAATACTAGTACTTAATATTGCCGCAAGCGCACTAGTAATTTTGGTGATGCCGAGATAGGTCAGCCAATAGTTAAATCCAAACAGCATCAGACCTTGAACCAATATCCAAAAGTGATCCGAGCGAGAAAATCGAAACGGTCGTCTTCGCCATAGGCAATAAGCAAACAGAATTAAACTAGCTAGGAAAAAACGATAAACCACCGATACCAGTGGGGCCACCACACCCAATTGAAAGGTGATCATCAACCATGTTGATCCCCAAATAAACGCAGACGTAAGGAATAGTGCGATATTATTCATGGGGTTCATCCTTGAGATAAGGCTAGAAAAAAGTCCGAACAATATTATCAAAACGCGATATTAAAACAATCTAATTCGGTCAGTTTTCGAAATATTAATGTCAATTTAAGTAACTAATAGTTATAAAAAAGGCGTTTATCCTTCTCTAATTCTGCACTTTAAATTACCATCCCTTGCTAATTATGAATCCACCCCACACCGTACTTCTATCTGCGACACCGGATTTAATTTCCGATGTTTGACCTCGCAATAGATAACTAACTCTCCAGCCAGTTGTAAATTGTTTAGTAACCCCTAGCCAGCCATCTGCGACTAAATGACGAACTTCAGTAGAACTAAAAGCCGCCTCGGTGTGCTTAAACTGCCCTTGCAGAAATGAGTTGTATAATCGAGCATGCAGATTAAAGCCAGCCCAAAAATAAAGTTCTTCGCTGCCCTTTTCCGCTCCCACCATACTCGAAGATTTTTCAGAATAATCATTAAACTGCGGTCTAAAACTATACCAAGGCGTATTAAATTCACCAACTCTCGCAGCCATCCCAAACGATAGTTCGGTTAAATAGCCTATGCTAGCTTGTGAGGTAGTACTTACTTCAATGCGATTATCACCTTGATAGTTAAAGTGGAATAGGTTTTGTTTCGCCAGACTATAGCGAAAGGTTAATTCGCCGCCGTCACTAATTTGATTTTCCCAGCCAACCGGCTCCTCACTGCCTGTCGCGTTGTGGATTTCGGTCTGAATTTCTTCAACAATGGGCGAACCTAATACTCCGATGGTAAACGAAGACACCCACGCGGAATCGTTATCTAAATCAATCGACTCTTTAGTATTTGATAAATAAATTAAGCTTGCATAGGGACGATCACCTTGTTGTTTATCAACTTGATTAATATTGGCTGGGGTAAACACGGTAAATCCCGTTTCGATACTATGCAGTTCTCGATCACCCAAATCATGAAGGCTAGAAACAGAGCTCCAGTCATCGAGCTTTTCTAACACTGGATTTAACGAAAACCAGTAGTCTTTAGCTCTTGACCCAGAAAGTGTTAACGACATGCCACCGGTGTAATCTCTATCACCATCTCTTAGGGCAAATAGATCATTATCTAGATACAAAGCCCAGCCAGTGTCTTTGGGCTCAATTTCCGACTCCCAAATCCAATCACGGCGTGCACGTTTTTCAGATTCAATGGTTCCAACAAACGGTTGACCAGGTCTTACGTTAGACAATGCCTCTTCAGTTTGCTTGGCCTCAGTATTAGCAGCGCTGTCGTTAAGACCAGCTTCTTGTTCTTCATTAGCTATGGCTAATGAGCTGAAGGAAAAGATAAATAGAGAAAGTATTAATGTTAAGTTCTTCATGTTGTTATCTACTGTGTTTGGAATTTATATATGACCGGTCGCTTTAAATATTAATAAAGCGATTAGTAATGTATAAGTCTTTTAATCCCTGCAATTGTTTATTAGAGTGTTAATGGTAACTGATATTAAATGACCGGTCGTCTTAATCTTATTTCAATTTGTAAATCAATGGCTTATAAAATGAAAATTAATGGTTTAGATTAGTTTAGGAAAAACTGATTGACTTGTTTGCGAAAGACATCGTAAGCCTCACAGCTACGTTGCCCTTTCATTCTCATTACTGCGCCTTCCCAAGCGCAATGAATAAACTCAGCCAGTTCATAAGCATCGGTGTCTTTACTAAGCTCACCAGCTTTTTGAGCTTCGACCAAGCAATCGCCCATCATCTTAACTATTCTGCACATGACTCGTGTCGTTGCAGCACGAATTGCCTCGTTTTCATCAGACATTTCTAGGCATAAATTGCCAATAAAACAGCCACCTTGAAAACCTTGCTCTTTCTGAGCTTGATGGCCTGCATCAAAGAAGTTAAAAAGTCGCGTCTTAGGTGACAACTTGTCATCACCTAATACCGATTTAACCCATTGGATATTTTCATTGGCTGTTTTTTCAATCGCTTCGACCACAAATGCTTCTTTGCTGGCAAAGTGATTGTAAAACGAACCTTTGGGAACGCCAGCCGCATCCACGATCTCCTTAATCCCCGTGCCGTTGTACCCTTTATTGGAGAGTACCCCGATCCCGGCGTCTAAAATATGTTGTCTGCAATGGCCTATTCTTCCCATGACGAGAATATATGACCGATCGTCTTAAAAGTCAAGTCCGCGATTATAGTTAAAATTTATACATCGATAATATCGCGACCAAATGGCGTAAAACTCAACTTCATCAATTTAAAATGCTGAATTCCAAAAGGTAAACCGATAATACTGATACAAAGTAAAAATCCCCAAACTAAGTGATTTAACACCACCCAGACCCCACCGAATATTAACCAAACGATGTTAAGTAAAATATTAATCCCACTGATGGGTGTGCTATAAGGAAAGCGAGTGGTTACTTCGGAGCCGAATGGGAACAACGCTAAGATCGATAATTTGAAGCATTGGATCCCCCAGGGTATTCCAACGATGGTGAAACAAAGAGCGATGCCCGCGGTGAAATAACCTAAAAACACGAAAAGACCACCTAAAATGATCCATAAGATATTCATCAAAATAGACATGATTTTCCTTGATTAAAATAAGTCTATTTATGATTGATACAATTTACGTACCAATTATTTTTATCAATTAAATCAATAATTTGATTTATGGTAAATGATTATCGGTTGGTGATTTTGACTAAATTATTTGATGCGTGGGTAGTTGGCTTTTCTATTTAAAATGGCTCTTATTCATTTTTGTTCTACTTCAAAACAGCCCGAAACAGCTGTTACCGCTAGCCCAACGGCAATACTTTAGATATCTTATACATATAATAATCCCTGAAATTAAATTTACTACTATCAGGAAGATGAACTGACAAAGAATTAGCAGACAAAACAGGTTTGATGACCGATCCTTGGTAGAGCGTATCTTCCATTAATTGTTAGTGGGCTTGAGTATTGAAATAGTTATAATTACTAGGTTTAAAGAAACGTAAACCAGAGCAAAACTAAGCCAGCTCAATCACTGGCGGGGATTATGGATGGATTTTAGTGATTAAAATATCAAAATTCGGACATTTTAATTGAAAGAACACATTTGTAGGTAGGCCCAGTATAATGAATCAATATCGATGTTGACGTTAAGCCATGATAGCTTCATTCTGAAGAACTAGCGGTATACTATCTAATGGATCAACATCCGTGTCTCAGGCTAGAAGTCGCATTGGGTCAACATCAGTATCTCTTGCTAAAAGTCGCATTGGGTCAACATCAGTATCTCTTGCTATAAGTTGCATTGGATCGACATCAATATCTCTTGCTAGAAGTTGCATCGGATCGACATCAATATCTCTTGCTAGAAGTTGCATCGGATCGACATCAGTATCTCTTGCTAGAAGTTGCATCGGATCGACATCAGTATCTCTTGCTAAAAGTTGCATCGGATCGACATCAGTATCTCTTGCTAAAAGTTGCATCGGATCGACATCAGTATCTCTTGCTAAAAGTTGCATCGGATCGACATCAGTATCTCTTGCTAAAAGTTGCATCGGATCGACATCAGTATCTCTTGCTAGAAGTTGCATCGGATCGACATCAGTATCTCTTGCTAAAAGTTGCATCGGATCGACATCAGTATCTCTTGCTAAAAGTTGCATTGGGTCAACATCAGTATCTCTTGCTAAAAGTTGCATTGGGTCAACATCAGTATCTCTTGCTAAAAGTTGCATTGGGTCAACATCAGTGTCTCGAGCGATTGTTTGTGAGTCCTGAAACTTGAAATTCGAAAACAAACTCGAGATTTCATTGTGTCCACTTGAGTTTGCAAAACTAGTTAAAATCAAAAATGCTATTGCTGTAACAATAAAATTAATTACCAAATCAAATCTAAACATCCCACTACCCCACTACTACTTGCATTTCATAATGCAATACAAATTAAGAAAAATTTTATTTATGCTATTTGGCAATATACAGAGCTTAAGTGTAAAGATCAACAAATGAGAACTAGATCACATGAGGCCAATCAAAACTTCTCAAAATGAGATTAACCCTGTGTTTTGTTTGCATAAACAAAACAACTGATTAATATATAACCAAATTTGTGGTGGTTTTATCGGTGTCAGTAAAGAAATTGAGAGATAGATATCGAAGATTTTGCCAAAGAATTGTCGCCTGAGATGGATTCAGGTATTTTGAGATAGTTTTATGATGAGCGAAAATAGCCTCAGGAAAGCTTTCTGGAAGGTAGAATGGATAGGAAGAAATGGGCTTAGTTTTGACTAAGCAGAAAAGTTTGTTACGTTATCCGCAATATCGTTGAGGAACTCTGATGTTTCCCATTTCTTAGATAATAGCTTTTCTAATTCTCGATGACTGACCGGTCGACTAAAGAAATAGCCTTGGATCACTCGAGCTTTACTTCGCCATAGGTGATCACACTGGTCCTTGCTTTCGACGCCTTCAATGACCACATCCAGCTCCAAGTTACTGGCAATATCAATAATCGCCTTCACAATGTTTCCGTCTTGTTTGCTGTTTTCGACATTTTGGATAAAGCTTTTGTCTACTTTAAGAACATTCAGCGGTAAAGTTTTTAACTGGGCAAGGGACGAATAACCCGTACCAAAGTCATCAAGGGCTAAATTTATTCCTAATTCTCTTAACTCTTCCATTTGAATGATGGTCTGATCGATTTCTTGAACGCAGACACTCTCCGTCAATTCCAATTCCAGATATTCAGGATTTAAAGATTCTTGCTCAAGTATACTTTTAACCTCAGATGTCAGATCTCGATGCCAGAATTGATGAGCCGATAAATTAACGCTCATTCGACCGCGCATCATTCCAGACTCTACCCACTCCCTGGTTTGTCTAACTGCTTTTCTAAGGATTTGGTGCCCAAGCGGTTGAATTAGCCCTGTTTCTTCAGCCAAATGGATAAACTCATCCGGACTAACAAATCCAAATTTAGGGTGTGACCAGCGAGCCAATGCCTCCATGCCGCAGACACGACCAGTATTTAGGTCAACTTTTGGCTGATAAGCTAAATCAATATCACCGCGTTCGATGGCTCGGCGAAGCTCATTTTCCATCGCCAGCTTTTTACGGGCTTTGTCGTTAAGTTCTACTGAATAGAAATGGTAAGAGTTTAGGACTTCTTTCTTAGCTTCATACATTGCAGTGTCGGCATTACGTAAAAGCTTTTCGGCAGTGATGCCGTCATCTGGCGATATTGTAATTCCGATGGAGAAATTAAGATTAAGTTTTTGCCCTTTGATATAAACCGGTTCATTGAGCTCTTTGAGCATGGATTCGGCAAATGATGCAACTTCTGTTGAAGATTGAATATCATCTCTGATAATCACAAATTCATCGCCACCCACTCGAGCAATGGTATCACCATCTCTGTTTCTACTTGTGAGTCTTTGTGCCACTTCGTTAATTAACATATCACCAACGTTATGGCCCAAAGAATCGTTCACCCTTTTAAAGTTATCAATGTCGATAACGAAAATAGCGAAGCGCTCACGCCGAATTCTTGTTTTTTCGATCGTTTGATTTAATCGGTCATATAAACAAGCTCGATTCGGCAGACCGGTTAGCGCATCAAAGTTAGCTAGTTTTCGAAACTCTTCTTCAGCTCGTTTGTGGAAAGTAATATCTGAGAAAACGCCCACATAATATCGGACATAGCCTTTTTCATCTAAAATTGTATCGACTGATAGTTTTTGCGGGAAAGGGTCACCGTCTTTTCGCTCAGCCCAAACTTCGCCCTGCCAGTTGCCTTTTTCCATTAGACTCAAACGAATACGTTGAATAATATTAACCGATTGCTCTGAAACATCTGGGAACCAGAGTTCTTCACCTTTTTTCTCTGCAAATGAGAATCCAGTGATTTTTTCGTAAGAAGGGTTACACTCGATCAAACGCCATTTAGCATCTCTTATCCAAACGCCATCAGATGTTGTTCTAAAAGCTTGTCCAAGTCGTTCGATTTCTTCATCTTTGCGGTGAATTTCAGAAACATCTTTTTGGGTACCAGACATTCGAACCGGTAAATTATTTTCATCACGCTCCACCACTTTGGCTCGATCCTGAATCCAGCGCCACTCCAATTTGTCATCTTGGATTCGATAAGCCGCCTCAAATGAATCAGTTTTTCCGCTTAAGTGTTCATTGAGTGCAAGTCTTACTCGATCAACATCATATTTATGAATATAAGTAGAAAGCTCTTTTAAATTTCTTGAAAGTCTAGAGCAGTTGATATTAATATTCTTATCTGCGTCGGATCTAAGAACTTCGCCAGAGCGAATGTTCCAATCCCAGATTTCATTACCGCCACCCCATAAACTTAGTCGCAGGCGTTTCTCACTTTCTTCTACCGTTTTTTGAGTTAGAAGCTCTGCTTTACGCTTTTGCCAAACCAAATATATGAATAACGAGAGCAAAGAACTAACTATTAACGTATAGATGATTTTTGCAACATTGTTGAACCACCAAGGTGAATGAACTACGATCGATTTGGACTCTAATTTAGGCTCCCAAGAGCTTCCTGTTCTTCTAATTTGTAACTCAAACTTGTATTCGCCAGAACCAACATTAGTATATGTTGCTACTCGGGATGTTACTGGCGTCGTTATCCAATTATCGTGTAACCCTTTGAGACGATAGCGATACTCAAGTTTCTCAGGGCTTTGAAATTGAGGGCTAGTAAAATTAAGAGAAAAAGGAGTTTGATCATATTCTAACTCGATATTCTCATTCGATATGATTGACTTGTCCAACACTAATGTATCGTCGCTAGCCAAAGTTTGCTTACTATTAGAAATAGTTAATCCAGTTATAAAGGGCTCTTCGATAGAATAACTATCTTTGACTAAGTTTGGAAAAAATCGACTGAAGCCTAGAGTTCCACCTATATAGAAGTATCCATTCCTCGCCACTAATTTAGTGGAATTAAACTCATCCCCTTGTAGCCCATCTTTATTGCGAAAACTAGTAACGGTGAAGTTACTTGGCTTGATCGCTATTAGTCCTAAATTAGTCGTAGCCCAAATCTTTCGTGAGTTCAAATCAGGAGTAACTGTATAAACAGTATTATTTATTAATCCACTATCTTCATCTAAGTTTATGATCTCGCTTCCTTGTGATAATAGAAGAATTCCGTTAGACAGAGTTGAAGCCCATATACGATCTTCCCAATCAACAGATATGTCTGTTATTTCGTATCCGGCTGTTCCATTTATCTCTGACCACTCGATCAAATTTGATTCAGTTTTTGATAATGCGAAGACTCCAGAACTCTCGGTACCAACAAGAAACTCAGAATTCGACTTTTGATAAAAAGCTCGAGGTGATTTTAAATCAACCCTAGCAAGTACTTGTATCTCATTTGAAACTATTGAATCGGGACTTACAGTAATAATTCCATTTTTCTTTAGTCCGACCCATACCATCCCACTGGTATCTACCTCAATAAATCCTACATTGTGCTCTTTTGTTCCATCAACTTCTAACTGCATTAATTCATACGTAAAGGTGTTATATAAATAGAGTCCAGCAGTAGTTCCGATAAGCAAATTTTGTTCATCCAAACTAGCAATAGTCGAAATACGATCTTCAAATCGCTTATTATCAATTAAGAGCTCTTGATGCTCAAACGTTCTTGACCTTACATTAAATTTTACTAGTTCACCTGATTCTGTACCTAACCAAACGGAACCATCCGAGGCTTCTTCCATAGCAAAAATCACCGGGTCTTTTAACCCGACTCTAAGATCGTCATTTTTGCTGTAGGTTTCAAAAACTCTACTCGAGGGATAGTGCTTTCCGACACCACCTCCTCTAGTTGCAACCCAGATAGTCTGATCCCTCGACTGATATATCTTAAACACAACATTAGAAGATAACGAAGCTTTGTCATTGGAGTCTGCTTTAATGAACCGATGCGAGTTTTCCGTTACGTCCTCTATGACTATTCCCTTGTCTGTTCCGAACCATAGACTATCTTCCTCATCTTGATGAATATTCCTAACATTTAAGCTTGGTAGGCTAACTTCATATTGACTTAAAGTTAACTCATTTCTATCAAGTTTAAACACACCGGTACCCCAGGTTGCAATTAGAATACGGTCAAATGAGTCCTGATAAATATCGATAATATTCTTGCTGAGCTCTATTTGTGCTCCTTTTTCAGTATTGAGAGTTCCTACCGAAAGATATTCTCCTGAATTCCGATCAAACTTAAAAAGTCCAGCTCCTAAAGTACCAACCCACATCTGCTTGCGATCATCTTCAAAAATAGCTCTAACCTTGCCTTGAGGGTAGTTTTTCACTTGTTCTAGATCTTTCCCAATAGAGCTTAATCCTGCACCAGTACCTACCCACAGAACCCCATCCGAGCTTTGATGTAATTCTCTTATCTGGTTTGATTTGATTGACTCTTTTGCATCCATTGATAGAGGAATGTATTTAAAGTTATCGAACTCTTTTTGGTAGAGGTCAAGCCCGCCATCAGTTCCAACCCAAAGCCGCTCTTGCTCATCAAAGAGCAGCACCCTAACAACATTATTAGACAAACTATTCTCATCTAACCGACTATGACGATAATTAATAAACTCAAATCCATCATACTTAACCAACCCATCTTCCGTGGCGAACCACATAAAGCCATCATTGTCTTGGGCGATGTCATACACGACACTCGATATCATGCCATCTTGCTTATCTAAGGTATGGAATTGAAAGGCTGGTTCTGCTTGAAGAGTCGGCGAAAGAATAAGGGCACTTATGAGTAGGTAGAATGCTGCGCACATAGAAATTAATCTATTTGAAACAGTCAGCATACTTCTATTAAATCCCATAATAACTACGTGCAATTATACTCTGTTTATTGATGCGAGATTAAAATATAGTTGAGATATCGCAATCTGCCATTTTTATTAAAAGATTTAGTTAACTCGTTCTTCTATCACAACACAAATGTGAACTAGTTCACAGTTTAAAGATGAGATAATAAAGTTACAGCCATTAAAACTATCAAAGCCATAGATTGATTGTATTAGACTATTTTTTGCTGTTACTAGATAATCCATTCCATTGAATCAATATTAAATCTCAGGAAATACAACTAGATGAAAAAGATAACTATTTTTGGCAGACCCGGTTGCGGCTATTGTAGTCGAGCTAAGCAATTGTGTGAAATAAAGAATTTCGATTTTAAATATGTCGACATTTGGGAAGAAGGAATCAGCAAGGAAGATTTGGCTAAAACCATCGGTCGACCTGTTGATACGGTTCCGCAAATATTCCACGGTAATGATCATATAGGTGGATTTACAGAATTTGATGCTTTCGTGCGAGAAAACGCTTAATTCAAAGTATTCTTGCTTAAAATAGCCAAGAGTGATTAAAAGCGGGCTATTTAGCTCGCATCACACCTTAATTTTAAGGATAATAGCTGTCCATTTTTGAGCCGTTGAACGAACCAACGGTATAACACCTGAAACAAGGGCTATTATCTGTGAAAGACGTGGTGGAAACTTGGTTAAACGACGCCATTAGAGAGCTAAAAACTCAAGGCATCATTCCAGCCGAATTTAGCGCTCAAGCTAAACTGACTCATACTAAAGATAAAGCGCATGGCGACTTTGCTTCGAATGCCGCTTTAATGCTTGCCAAACAAGCAAAACGCCCGCCACGCGAGGTGGCTCAATTAATCGTAGACATCCTTGGCGAACGATCAGAAATCGCTAAGATGGAGATTGCCGGTCCTGGATTTATCAATTTCTTCCTCAGCCAACAAGCGGCTACCCAAGTTATTCAAAACATTTTGCAGCAACAGGAAAAGTTTGGTCACAATAATAAAGGCCAAGGCAAAAAAGTCGGTGTTGAATTTGTCTCTGCCAACCCAACCGGCCCTTTGCATATTGGGCATGGTCGTGGTGCTGTGGTCGGTGACTGTATTGCTCGCCTTTTAGAAGCCACCGGATGGGATGTAACTCGCGAGTTCTATTACAACGATGCCGGTCAGCAGATCAACAATCTAGCTGCTTCGGTGCAAGCGCGTTGTAAAGGAATTGGGCCAGATAGCGAAGAGTGGCAAGACGACTGGTATCAAGGTCACTATATTAAAGATGTGGCTGCCGACTATTTGGCCGGTGAAACCATTGACGCTGCGGATAAGCATGTCACCGGTAAAGCCGATGTAGAAGACTTAAAAGCGATCCAAGAATTTGCAGTGGCCTATTTACGTCGTGAACAAGATCTGGACCTCAAAGCATTTGATGTTGGCTTTGATGTGTTCTTTTTAGAATCGTCACTTTACGAAAATGGTGATATCGAAAAAACCGTTGATGCCTTAGTTAAGGCAGGTCATACCTATGAAAAAGATGGTGCACTTTGGTTAAAAACCACCGAATACGGCGACGATAAAGACCGTGTGATGAGGAAATCCGAAGGTGGTTATACCTATTTCCTTCCAGATGTCGCCTATCACGTCAACAAATGGCAGCGCGGATTTACTCGAGTAGTTGATGAATTTGGTGCAGACCATCACAGCACCGTTAATCGAGTCAGAGCGGGACTACAAGCGCTCGACCTCGGTATTCCTATAGGCTGGCCAGAGGTGGTTTTGCATCAGATGGTTACGGTCATGCGTGGTCAGGAAGAAGTTAAGATTTCTAAACGAGCAGGCAGTTATGTCACCCTACGTGATATTATTGATGAAGTGGGCAGAGACGCAACTCGTTATTTCTTAGCGGCAAGACGTTCTACTTCGCAAATGACTTTTGATTTGGAGCTTGCCAAATCGCGCACCAATGACAATCCAGTTTATTATGTGCAATACGCCCATGCTCGAATTTGTTCAGCGTTTAGAAAACTGGAAGAAGTTGGCCAAAAGTTTGACCAATCTCTCGGAATGGATAATCTTTCGCTATTAACCCTAGAGCAAGAGCTTGCTTTGATGGATAAGATAAATCAGTATCCGGGTTTAGTGGATGTTGCAGCAAGCAATTCTGAACCGCACGTTATCGCTCATTACTTAAGAGAGCTAGCTGCCGATTTACATGGATACTATCAAGCGGGCTCAGATTCAGCCGCTAATCGTTGGATTGTTGATGATAAAAAACTCTGCAATGCCAGACTATGTCTTATTAAAGCGGTCAAACAAGTCATCGTTAACGGTTTAGGTTTACTCGCTGTGAGTGCACCAGAAAAAATGTAGTTAATAAGTTTTATCAGGATTAAAAGTTAAGTTTTATATGGCAAAAGATTACGCAAAGAAAAAGAAAGGACGCTCAAAGTCAGGAGCAAGGCGAGGCAACGATAGCTCAGTCTCCAAAAGTTTGGTTTCTTTTGTCATGCTATTGGTCATCGGGCTAGTCGCATTACTAGTTTATTTAAAATGGTATATGCCTGAGAAAAATACCGGTCAGCCAGCCGTTAAAGTAACCACACCTAAAAGTAATAGTAAACCGGCAAAAAAATCTGACTCTGATAAAGACAGTAAAGACACAGAAGAAGCCGATATTCCTTTCTATAAAACTCACGAAGAGATCGTTAATAAAAAAGTCGAAATTCCGATAGAAGATCTTAAATTACCGGAAAACGCCAATCGGTATGTTTACTTAATGCCCTGCGGTTCTTTTAGAGACTCAGCTCGAGCCGAAGAGCTTAAAGCACAAATTGCCTTTGTTGGTTATGAGTCGAAAATTAATCAAGTCGATGTAGAATCGGGAACTTGGTATCGAGTTGAGCTTGGACCATTTAGCAGTAAACGAAAAGCTGAATCAATTCGTCATCGATTACAAGATAATGGGCATAATTATTGTAAAATTTGGCCCAAGAAAGTGTCTTAATATTATTAAGACTACATAAACTGAAAAGATCAAAAGCATTCACCACGGAGGCAAAGCTTGCCCCGTGAAACGCTGTGGGTACGGAGAACACGGAGGAAAGACTAAATTTTGGATGATATATTAGTTCATTCAGGGAGAATTTCGTCTTTTCGCCCAGTGGCTACGAGCAACCCGACATCTCCATGTCCATCGGATTAGTGGAAAAGCTGTTTGAGCCTTTGGCGACAGTTTTTCGCTCCCAGCAAAAACTGCATACTGTCCATCCATGGACATAAGTTCTTTTCCACCCGATGGGCGCTGTCAACCATTCGGATACCTATTTAAATGGTCATAATATTCAACACCTCCGACTCGCGCTCGTTTCAACGAAAGAAGCTTTTGGTTTCTTTCGCCTAAATGCGCCTACTCCTGGTGTCTACTTACAAAAGAAACTCGCAGGTAAGCTTCAGCGCTGCGAAACCGCACTTAAAACTAAAAGAAGCCGTCAAAGAGTTAAGTGAAGGTGACGTTCACCTTCTTATTAAAGAGCTACCCTCTCTAAAACCTCAATAGCAATATCAACATCCCTTTGTTCCGTCTGCCAATTACTCAAAGCCGCTCGAATAATTTTCTTTCCTTGCCATTCCCCTGGACTCAAAAAAATTCGTCCATCGCGATTAATCGCTTCCAGCCTTTTAGCCGTCAACAAATCGCTTTGAGCGGGATCTAACCCGTTACAGTTAGGACGAAACAAAACCACATTCATTTGGCATGGATAAACTAATTCATAATCTTCCGATTGCTCTATCCAATCAGCTAATGATTTGGCGCAATCAATATTAGATTGTATCCATTGAGTCACACCTTGTTTTCCATAGGCGAGTAAACTCAGCCAAACCGGAAAAGCTCTAAAACGCCGAGAATTTTCTACCCCTATCGACATAAAGCTCGGAACGTTACCGGTATTAACCAAATAAGGCGCTGGCACATCAAAACTAGCTTCTAACAAATCTAAGTGGCGAGTTAAAAATACACCGCTGTCATATGGAACGTTTAACCACTTATGGCAATCAACGGTAATTGAATCAGCTGATTCTAGTCCTCTAGTTTTACCATCAACGCCATTGACTAACCTCTCAAATAACCCGAATGCGGCATCCACATGAAGCCAGGCGTTGTGTTGTTTTGCAAGCTCGGCTACTTTTACGAGGTCGTCAAAATCTGTGGCGGTGACAGTGCCAGCACTAGCGATAATAATTTTTGCTTTGCTGTTACTTTGTTCGAGTGCTTTTGCCAATGCATTAGTATCCATCACTTCTGAATTCTCTAACGCAGCCACTTTGGTTACATGACGTTGACCCAACCCAGACATGCCTAAACTTTTGATCATACTGGCGTGCGGCGTGGTGGTGAATATTTCAACATCAAGTCCATAGACTCCTTGTTTGGCAACATCAATACCTTGCAGATTACCGGCATATTGTCTCGCCACACAGGCCCCAATAAAATTAGCCGCGGTTGCTCCGGTTGTCATTAATCCTTTAAAGGATTGAGGTAGCTCAAATAACTCACATAGCCACTGAATGGTTTGCCATTCCACATCGGTGGCAATGGAATCTCCCTCTTTCGAGACGTTTTGGTCAAAGGTTGAGACTAACCAATCGGCTAGTGTTGAAACAGGTGTTGCACCCCCCGTCACAAATCCCCAATAACGAGAACCTCTGGCGGCAGAAAGTTGTGGAATAATATTATTCTTTAGGTGAGCTATCGCTTGCTCTAAAGGCATGCCAGACGGTGGTAAATTCATCTGTGGTAATTGCACATCAAGTTTACCAACCTTTTCATTATCCAAATTTTCGATAAAAGACTTTGCAATCGATTCAAAAATCTCAAAGTAGTTTTGTAATTGCTTCCAGTCATCTTTACGTGGTTGCATTGACTCGTCCTTTCCTGTCGTTAGTTACACAGAATTTAAACTCTCATAACCAAATAGTCACTATACAGAAAGGCCTTTATTGAATTAAGATCTGGTTGGAACGAATTCTGATCGGAATAAAATCAGTTCAAAATACGATCGGTTCGGAATAAACCCTGTTCACATCAATTAACTCTACGGTTTATAACATGACAATTAAAGTTGGTATCAATGGCTTTGGCCGAATGGGACGACTTGCACTTCGTGCAGTCTGGAATCATTCTAATCTAAAAGTGGTTCAAATTAACGACCCTGCTGGCAACTCGGCAACCATGGCTCACCTATTAAATTTCGACTCGATTCATGGTATTTGGTCTCACAGCGCAAAATCCGATCCTCACCACATCATTATTGACGATCAAGCAATTCGATATACGGAATTTGGCAGCTTATCTGAAAATGACTGGTCTGAATGCGATATCGTCATTGAAGCGTCAGGCAAATTTAAAACCCAACACTTGTTAAGCGAATATTTACAACAAGGTGTCAAAAAAGTCGTTGTCACTGCCCCCGTAAAAGAAGCCGGCGTAGCAAATATTGTAATGGGTGTTAACGACTCAATTTATGATCCGGCACAACACAATATTGTAACCGCCGCGTCATGTACGACCAACTGCCTTGCTCCAGTGGTTAAGGTATTGCATGAGTCTATCGGCATCAAACATGGTTCTATGACCACGATTCACGACATTACCAATACCCAAACTATTTTAGACGCGCCCCATAAAGATCTGAGACGCGCCCGCTCTTGTGGCACTAACTTAATTCCAACCACCACTGGTTCTGCCACCGCCATTACCCATATTTTTCCTGAACTTAAGGGAAAACTAAATGGCCATGCAGTACGAGTTCCAATTGCTAACGCCTCTCTCACCGATTGCGTATTTGAAATGAAACAGGCGACTTCGGTAGAAGAAATTAACCAATTGATGGAAAAAGCTGCTGAAGGTGAGCTGAAAAATATATTGGGTTACGAAACTCGACCGTTGGTATCGGTTGACTATAAGACCGACCCTCGCTCGAGTATAGTTGACGCTCTGTCGACCATGGTCGTCAACGACACTCAAGTGAAACTCTATCTTTGGTATGACAATGAATGGGGCTACATCAACCGCACCATTGAACTAGTTCAACTCGTTGCGGAGTCTATTGAGTAGTCAAATGCTTTCAATAAAAAGCCTTCCGTCAAACGTTAAACAATATATGTTGGTAACCACCAACTATTGGTCCTTCACTTTAACCGATGGTGCGTTAAGAATGTTGGTGGTGTTACATTTCCACCAACTCGGTTATTCGCCTTTTGCCATTGCCATGCTATTTATCTTTTATGAGTTTTTTGGTGTGGTGACTAATTTACTCGGCGGTTGGCTAGGCTCGCTCACTGGTCTTAATCGGACCATGAATATTGGCTTAGCGATTCAAGTATTTGCTTTGTTAATGTTAGTGGCACCCAATGAATACTTAACCGTTGTTTGGGTGATGATAGCGCAAGCTTTGTCAGGTATTGCCAAAGATCTTAATAAAATGAGCGCGAAAAGCGCGATTAAGTTTTTAGTCTCGGGCGATCAAGCAGGGTCAAAATTATATCGATGGGTGGCACTGTTAACCGGCTCAAAAAACACCATGAAAGGTGTTGGTTTTTTCGTGGGTGCCATTTTACTGCAAGTGTTTGGTTTTCAAAACGCAGCACTCTTTATGGCGGTTGTGCTGAGTATAATTCTATTAATTAGCTTAATAAAACTTGAGCCTGGTATGGGCAAAGCGACCACCAAACCAAAGTTTTCTCAACTACTGTCAAAAAGCCGACCTATCAATTTGTTATCTAGCGCTCGCTTCTTTTTATTTGGTGCGAGGGATATTTGGTTTGTGGTTGCGCTACCGGTTTATTTATCGAGCCAATTAGATTGGACCTTTTGGCAGGTTGGTATTTTTATGGCGTTATGGGTGATTGGCTACGGCATTATTCAAGCCAATGCGCCAAGAGTAACTGGTCAACTAAATCCAGAAAACAACATGAAACTTTGGTCTACTATTTTGACCTTGGTAACATTGACTATTGTTATTTTGTTTGGCTTTACAGCTCTGTCTCCAACCTGGGTGTTAATTATTGGGCTGATTGTTTTTGGCGCTGCATTTGCGATTAATTCATCGCTGCATAGTTTTTTAATCGTTCATTATTCAAATAACGAATCGGTATCAATTGATGTTGGTTTTTATTATATGGCTAATGCGGCGGGACGATTAGTAGGGACTATTCTGTCTGGATGGGTTTATCAGCAGGCGGGGTTGTTGAGTTGTTTGGTGGTGTCAGGGGTGTTTATTGCTGTCGCAAGTGGGTTAAGTTTCTTTTTGAATAATAAGGGATGAGATTATTTCTTTTTATTCATAATATAAGGTCAAAAGCGTTTCGCAGCGCTGCGAAATAAATCCGCTTGCTGAGCGGAGTCGAAGCATTGACCTTAGAATTATAAAACCCCTTTTATCGACTCTATTTCCCTCTTAACTTCCTCAACACTCGAATCTGCTCACTATCACTAGAAATCTCATCACTAGCTTCATAAAGCGCCTCAACCAAAACCTTGTCACCATCAGCTTGCTCGGCCATGCGAGATAACAAACTTGCCAGTTCAAAGTCTGAAGAAATTTCATCCGTTGCAACTTTTATCAAGGATACTAGTTGCTGAGTAGATAGCTCCTTACTGACAAGCTCTGAAAAAGCTCTCCTCATTTCAAAGTCAGATGAAATACTTTTCGAGACTTCAAGATAGTCATCAAACAATTTGGGATCGGCCAGTAAATTCTTATCAGCTTTTTGTAATAAACTAGCCAGCTCAAAATCAGATTGGATTTCTTCTGCTGCTTTTAGCATTCTACCAAGAAAAGCTTTATCAACGGTTTGGTTATCAAGAAATTCGGCAAACAGATTTCTCATTTCAAAGTCTGATTGAATCGAACTAGCCGCCTCAAAAAATAGGGCTTGCGCTTCATCGTTATTCGAAAGTTTGTTGACTGATTTCTTCAGCAAATTAGCTAACTCAAAATCCGATTGAATGGTTTGACTAGCAGAAAATAACTGTTGCCAGGATTCATCGTCCAATGACTGCGAGCTAATCACTGCTTTCAAAACATTTGCCAACTCAAAGTCAGACTCAATCGACTCAGCTTGCGAAATCAATTGGTTTAAATCAGCACTAGAAAGCTGACTAATATTCAATAGCTCTTTCATATAGAGACCGGTGACATAGTCAGTCTGGATTAGCTTAATCTCTTCAAGGACTGCTTGGTCTCCGCCTCGCTGTTTAAATCGAGCCACTCTTTCTTTTGCGTTTAGACCGGTTCTTCTTAATAATTCGGGTAAAACTGTCGCAAACCATTTTTTAGCTTTTTGATCATATTCGGTTTTGTCGCCATCGACATAATATTTATATTCGACTTCATCATCATCGCGCTCTATCTTGATTTTTATTTCATCTTGGCCACGCTTCTTGATGCTATAACTCAGATAACTATCTTCCGGAAATTCTAGTATTTCACTTTCATCTTCGGACAGTTTCATTTCTCCGGTGAGTTTGGCTTTAGTCCGAGTTTTTATACCATTATGATTAGAATGAGAATTAAACGAACGTGTGCCGGTTTTACTGGAATAGGTATTTTGAGAAAAGTTATCCTTCTCATTGGCTTGCAACATGGAAACACTGCAACCAGGTAGCACTACTAGAACCAATAAGGCAAAGGATAAACACAATCCTACGGTTGAAGTTTGAGTTCGATTATCGTTACTCGACAGTAACGCTTCGACACGAGTTAAAAGTTGGCTTTTATTTGATTTCATTGCGGGTACCCACTGGTTTTGACTGGAAGTTAAATTGTTTTTTGCGGTAATCAAAAGCGCTTCGGCAAGTGCCCTTGAATTACCGGTAGATTGCTCGGCAAACTGATCACTGCGTTGCTCAGCAATTTGATTGATCTTATTAAACAGAATTTTATTAAGCGGTTGGAAAAAAAATACACTGTTAAAGAACATTAATACTTTTCGCCAAAGACTATCTTTTCGAACAATGTGACCTAACTCATGAGCAAGTGCCGCTTCTACTTGCAACTCGTCATATTGCGTCGCAAATTCATGAGGCAGGATAATTTCTCGCGCTCCATAAACAATTGGCGATTGAATCGAATCGATTTCAGATAACACAATTGGCTTTTGTATGTTTAGTTCACTGGTTAGGCGATGCAAAATATCGATTACTCGTTTCGATTTAATTTGCTTTCGAGGACTCAAAAATTGATTAAGCAGCCGGATTTTTAAGGCTCTAATTACTGTTAATGAAAACGCACCTATAAACCATGCGATTATGACAAGTTGCCACCATTGCCATGAGTTTGGCAGCTTTTCTACCAAACTTGGTTGATTGTTTTTGTTTAAATCGGCAACGCTAAAAGCTGTTTTGTCAGAAACTGCTGGATTTAGTTCAGAACCTTTTCCAATTGCTTTCACCAGTTTTGGCTCTATAGTCACAGTGGGTGCAGTTGGAGCTGCTTCGGTGTCGGCCATAGATGACTGTAATGAAGCACTCTCCGATGGCTGAAGCTCAATTTTTGGCAGACTCCAATCAGTCCCCCAATGAGTCGCAACAAGCCGCCAATCAAAAGAATACAGCCCCGCAGTAATCACTCCAGCAAAAAGTGCAGATTTAACAATCACTTCGCCCGCTCTATCCGCTCTTAGCCACTTAAAATGCAAACCACATAACGCAGCCCCAATAAAAAACGTACTGTGTAGCCAATAGTTGATTAGAAATTCAACCACCCAAAACTGCCACGACTCAATCATTACTTTTCTCCTGATCGATCAATTGCTGGATTTTGGCAATATCGTCTTGCTTGACTTCATCCTGCGCGACTAAATGATGAACGAGTTCCGAAGGGTTACCGTCAAACAGGTGATTCAACAAATTCGATAACATCGAAGTTTTAACTTCCGCTTCGGTAATCGCCGGAGAGTAGAAAAACTGACGCCCTTGTTTTTCAGCATGCACAATATTCTTCTCATGCATTCTTTTAAGCAAAGTCGCAACCGTGGTCAAAGCCATTGGCTTTTGCTCGTTCAAAAGCTGTTGTGCCTCGCTAACACTCAAACGTTGATGCTGCCACAGCACTTTCATAACCGTTAACTGCAATTCACTTAACTTAACTGGTTTGTTTTCGGACACCTTTTAACTCCTAGAAACCTTTTCACTCCTAGTTATTCAGCTAAACCTTATTTGCAATCATAAGATCTAGCACAATAACTACACTTGTAGTTTAAGGTAATACTACAACTGTAGTTTGTCAACCAAAAAGATATGCCAATGTTTCAACAAATGTAACTAATTGAGAATCAGGCTGGGTAAAAGATGCTCTTGTGATTGAGGCAAACCGGCCTAGCGACTATAACGGAGAAGTGAAATTCATGAGACAGCGGGGAGACAAGAAAAAGCAGCTTTTCCACTTTTCCGCGGCCATGGAAGTGTCGGGTTGCTAGAGCCTCTGGGTAAATTCGAAACCAGGCACTTACGTACTCTGCTGTAATTCTGAGGGTAAACGCAATGAACTCACTTTCAGATATAACAGCTCCTTAATCGCGCTCGCCCAGTGCGCAACGTAAAAAGTGTTTTTGGCTACTTTTGTCACTTAACAAAAGTAGCTCGCAGGAAAGCTTTAGCGCTGCGAAACCGCTCTTAAAGAAAATACACATCTCTACTTTGAGCAACTAGCTCAATCAACTATAGATAACTATCTATTCTCAACAACCGCAATAAACTTCCCACCATTACTCACCTTTATCCGCCCCGCTTTACCAGTAAAGTAACCAGATAAATCCTGCCCTTCCAACCAACGATAGCCTTTATTTCGGTGCGGCCACACTTGAATTCGGTTGTCCTTAAATCTCAAAAGATCTCCGTTAGGTGCCCAAGAGTACTCATAATTAGCATCATAAATTGGTGCGATTGGCGTAATTGATAAATCTTTTGGGTCAAACACTTTGATCCAGACTTCGCTGTTGGTTTGCCGATGAACGAAGCTAAAAAGGTCGGTATTGGGTACTCTTTGGGGTGAACTTGGTAAAGCATTGCCACTAACAAACCGAACAGTATTATTTTTGAGGTTTAAGTATTGAACGCTCCAGCCGTAGCGAGACCAAAACAGCACATCCGAGTACTTTTCATTAGTCGCATAATAGCCGACGGGCTCTTTGGAATTAAGCAGCCATTGACTGTTACCATCTTCACGGTTTTGAGCCCAGACTGTTTGGTAGGGATTTCCACCTTCGCTGACAAAGGTGACTTGCTGATTATCGGCATAAGTCTTTGGCGAGTATTCACTGTGCTCTGTTTGGGTGATTTGCTTGAGATTACCAGGCTTCAAATGATATTCATAAACATCTGACTGTTTACCGTCTTTCACTGAGACAAACAAGATACTTTCATCTTTTGGGGTGAAAAATGGCTGATTATCATACCCTTTATTATTGGAAATATTTTGCCCATTATGTAATACATACTCTCCATCTTTAACACCCAAATCAAAAAGATGAATTTCTGTATCGGGTGGTGCCGGTACCGATTGTTCTTCTTTCGCAATGGTAGCCCCTGATACAAGCGACATCGTAACAAGCAATCCAATAAAAGGTTTGTTCACAAAACACTCCTAAGCTCTGGTGATTAAGTGATTGATTAAACTACGAATGGTTGCCAACTGCAAGTTTATGAGGATTGTTTATAGCATCTGCTTACGCCTTTTGCTTTGCGCTTGCTGCAGTATTTGATTATTATCGGCCTACTTTAATTTATCTGACAATGTAGCAATGTGGTCCAAGTTTCTTAATCAGCTAGAAAAAATTAATGAAAGCAAAATATTCCAAACCTCCGTAGTTTTGGTAATCATTATTTCAGCGCTTTCTATTGGTGCAAAAACTCATAATTTACCGGGAAAATTTGTAGAAGCCTTAGCGATCGCAGATATTGCCATCACCTTATTTTTTGTGGTTGAGCTAGTGATTCGTTATTTAGCCATTGGCAATTTTAAGCGCTTTTTTAAGAGTGGTTGGAATATTTTTGATACTGTTATAGTGATAGGTAGCTTAATCCCCACGGGCAGTTCAGGTATTTTATTGGCACGTTTACTCAGAGTCTTTCGCGTATTGCGACTCGTCTCCATGGTTCCTGAGCTCAGACTGTTAATCAATGCCCTGCTTAAAGCCATCCCTCGAATGGGTTATATCGCCCTGCTGATGTTTGTAATTTTTTATATCTATGGCGCAGTTGGCAGCATCTTATTTGAAGATATTAACAGTGTGCTCTGGGGCGATGTTTCCATTGCCATGCTCACCCTTTTTAGAATTGCGACGTTTGAAGATTGGACGGATGTGATGTATGAAACCATGGAAGTTCATCCACTCAGTTGGATTTTCTACATCAGCTTTATCTTCCTCACCGCATTCGTGTTTTTAAATATGATGGTCGGAACGGTTCTTGAAGTAATGCATGCCGAGCATGAAAGTGTTCGAGCAAAAAGCCATGGTGAAACATTGGAAGAAGGCGAACCAGCCAGTCGAGCTCAAATGACGCATTTGCAGAATCAACTCGATGAAGTTAAAAGTTTGTTGGAGGAAATGGCTAGTGCTAAGGGTGTCGGGAAGAATACGACATAATGGGCAACACGTAAGTCGAGTTAGCAGTAGGTCGGAGTAGAGCTTGTAGCGAATACCCACTGCGTTTCACGGGGCACACTGACCCGAAAATATGGTGCCAAGCCAGTATAATGTAATTTGATTCAACCATCTCGTCGGAATTCCTTCGTCTACCCAACCTACGGGAGAAATTGAAATTTCTAAAGTTCGGGCCAGTGTAAAGACTTACAAAAATGTCAGCCCAACCGAAATTGGAGTCAGCGAAATTGGAGTCAGTATCAATAAGAACCAATGCCCGCTTCTGACAGCGTCATGAATTGATGGAAAAATTAAATAATCACACTGACCCTAGTTATTGTCCTCAAAACGATTCAGTAGAAAAGATTTACTTAAACTAGTCCAAACATAGTCATACATTATCAGCTGAGAGTCTATACTATAAGCTGACTGAGCTAACTTTCATTAAACTCTTAAAACGTAAGCTGGCATAAGCTCTGCCCCTTGGCTTGAACAATAAATAGAGGTGACTGTGGATTTTATAGTAATACTTTTTGCATTCGTGCTAGGACTCGCAGCGAAAACAATTTCATTACCTCCTTCAATTGGTTATTTAATAACAGGTTTTGTCTTAAATTATTTGGGCTATTCCGCCAACGAAAACTTACTGACTCTTGCCGATATTGGAATTACCTTAATGTTGTTTACCATCGGCCTTAAACTTAATATTAAAGATTTAGCCAAGACCGAGATTTGGGGTGGCTGTCTTTCTCATTCAATCATCTGGGTAGTGCTAGCGCTCGCCGTTATTAAACTATTAGCTGTATTTACTTTAGGCTATTTTGCTGAACTATCTAACACATCCGCCTTTATTGTTGCGTTTGCATTAAGCTTTAGTAGCACCGTTTGCGTGGTAAAGCTAATGGAAGAAAGTGGTGAGATGAGAACCCGTCACGGCAAGATGGCCATCGGCGTTCTAGTCATTCAAGACATCATTGCTGTCGGATTCATAGTTATCGCTACGGGAAAAATACCGTCTATTTACGCCCTAGGCCTGCTCGCGATTTTTCCTTTAAAAAATATGATATTTAAATTGATTAATCAAATAGGCCATGGCGAACTTATTCCATTAGGTGGCTTTGTTATCGCGCTCGGTAGTTATGAGCTTTTTGAGTTAGTCAGCATAAAAGGTGATTTAGGCGCGCTATTAGCGGGAATGTTTTTAGCTACACATACCAAAGCAAGTGAGATCACTAAGTCATTACTCAGTTTCAAAGATCTCTTTTTAATTGGTTTTTTCCTTTCGATTGGATTCAGTGCATTACCCACGCTAGAAATGATGATCATTGCTAGCGTTTTATTCTTACTCATACCAGTAAAGTTCTTTTTGTTCTTTATTTTATTCAACCAGTTCAAATTACGTTCTCGAACTTCTTTTCTTTCAGCCCTTGCCCTAAGCAACTTTAGCGAGTTTGGGTTAATAGTCGCGGCTATCAGTGTTAAGTCTGATTGGTTAACCAACGACTGGCTAGTTATTCTATCGTTATCCGTGACACTTTCTTTTATCTTCACCAATGTCGTCTACAAGTATGCACATGATTTTTTCACAGAATACAAAAGCATTATAAAGAAATACCAACGCCCCGAGCGATTAGCCGAAGATATTTTTATCCAACCTTGTTCCGCACCTATTGTTGTCGTTGGAATGGGGCGAGTGGGAATGGGCGCCTATAAATCGTTAGATTTACACCATAATAAACAGGCTTGGGGTTTAGACGCTGATAGTAGCAAAGTCGCTTGGCTAAACAGTCAGAATTTTGATGTCTACAAAGGTGACGCGGAAGATATTGATTTTTGGGAAAGTATTGATTTAGACAAAATCAAATTAGTATTGCTAGCAGTCCCATCGGTTCAAGATTGTATGAATATAACAACCCAGCTTAAGACCGCAAATTACAAGGGTAAAATTGCTGCGATAGCTCGTTTTGATGACGAAAGAGTTCAATTACAAGAGTTTGGTATTGATAAAGTTTTCAATTTTTTCAATGAAGCAGGTGTTGGTTTAGCTGATGAAAGTATGGCGATGGTAGAAGAAGAACTAACAACCAGTTAGCGGCTAAATAACATCGGTTTGATTGAATTTTCAATAATTTAGTGTATTCTAATAGACAGTTCATAAACACGAGAACCACTGTGATTCAAAAACTTATTTCACTAAAAATAGTTGCGCTGTTGCTACTAGCCTTTGTTGGCCAAGTCACTGCATCGACTGTCATTTATTGTGAAATGATGGATTCAGCCCCCTCTCAAATGGATGACCATTCTGGTCATGACATGACTGGACATGGGTCGCATGCGGCTAAACAATCAGATACTTCATCAGATATTCAATCTGCCAATCAATCATCAGGCAGTTGCTGTGATGAATTAAACAGCTGTACTACAAGCGGCTGTTCAATGAATGGCTGTGTTCCTGTTGCATTTATTACAGCCAATGAAACGAGTGAACCACGTTTGCTCCTCACAAAAATAAGTTCTATTAATCAATACCTTCCGTTTAAAACCTTCAGTACTCTCTATCGACCACCCATCTTGAGTTAACACAGGATAGATCCGTCTTAAGTCCGGATGCTATCTCCTCTAGTTAGCCGAGAGTGTAACACTCTCAATATCTGAGCATTAATGTGACGCTCCATGCGTTTTACCTATTAGGATCGTTTGTCCTTTTTGGAGTTTGTCCTTTATAGAGCATCTTCTTTTTGGATCTTGCTCTTATTTAATAAACATATTGAGACCAGTAAAATGTTAAATTTGCGATTTACCTGTCGTACAAATCTATTCAATACGATTCGTTATGAACGGGCTCGTTACTATTTTAAGACGATAGCCGTTATTTTTGCGTGCGCGTTTATAACTTTAAAAGTAAATGCCTCAAACGATAAATCCCGTCAGGGGCTCACGCTTGTTGCAGCCGTTGAGCAGGCGCTGAACAAGGACCCTTGGTTGGTCAGTAACCAGCATCGTCAAAACGCCATTGAGTCGCTAAGCATTGCCGCAGGAACCTTGCCCGATCCAAGAGTCAATTTAGATTTGGCTAATATCGCTGCAGACAGTTTTGACTTTAATCAAGAAACAATGACTCAATTTAAAGTTGCTATTTCACAAGTATTTCCACGAGGAGACAGCTTAGCTTACAAACAAAAAAAACTTGAAGTTCTTGGAAGGCAATTTCCAATCGAACGAAAAAATAGACAAGCCAAAGTTGCGGTGACAGTTTCTAAGCTATGGCTTGATGTTTACAAAGCTCAGCAAAGCATTTATTTAATCGAGAAAGATCGAGCGCTGTTTGAACAGCTCGCAGATGTGGCGCAGGCAAGCTACTCCTCGACGATCGGAAAAACTAGGCAACAGGATATTGTTCGCGCACAGTTAGAATTAACCCGTTTAGATGACAGGCTAACTCAGTTAAGGCAAAAAAAGGAAATGGCATTACAGCAACTCTCTGAGTGGTTGTACGATGCTCGCGGAGAAGAAAATCAATTATATGGCTCGGGTTTCAATAACGCACCTGAGATAAAGTTTGTACCAGAACTCAGCATTGATTTAGAACTTCCCAGCATAAATATGATTAACCAACCGCTTTACACCTCGCGATTTACAATCAACCAACAAACTCTCTATCAGTTATTTTCCAGCCATCCAGCGGTTTTAATCTTCGATAAAAAAATTGAAGCTAGCAAGCTTGGTATAGAGCTCGCTAAACAAAAATACAAACCCGAATGGGGTGTAAATGCAAGCTATGGATATCGAGATGATAGTCCACTTGGCCTATCGCGTTCCGATCTGTTTTCCATTGGAGTCAGTTTTGATATCCCTATTTTTACCAACAACCGCCAAGACAAGCAAGTGCAGTCAGAAATCTCTAAAACGGCGGCTATAAAAACCAATAGGTGGCAAATGATTAGAGAAATGATTGCAATGTTTGCAACACAGCGAGCACAGCTTTCGCGTCTAAGCGAGCGACAAATACTGTATCAACAAAGGTTATTGCCACAAATGCATAATCAAGCCGAAGCATCCCTAATCGCTTATACCAATGATGATGGCGATTTCTCAGAGGTGGTTCGCTCTAGAATTGCCGAGTTGAATGCAACCATTGATGCGCTTGATATTGATGTAGAAAAGCAAAAGCGCATTATCCAGTTAAACTATTTTTTGATGAAGGATGTCAGGGAGATTACCGCAAATAACGAGCACTCAATTAATCGTTCAGGAGAGAAATAATGAGTACTAGAAATAAATTTTTTGGTGTTCTAATCGTTGGGGCAATGATAGGCTCAGTCGCTACTTATACAAGCCTTCGCTCTGTTACTCCAGCCGCTAACTCGACCGACGCGGTTGAGAGTCATAAGAAAGAGCCCCTGTATTGGGTGGCTCCAATGGATGCCAACTATAAGCGTGACAAGCCAGGTAAGTCTCCAATGGGTATGGATTTAGTCCCTGTCTATGAGGATGGTTCTTCAGCAAACGGGTCGGGTGCTAGCGCCGGTTCAGGTAGCATAAAAATTTCTCCAGAAGTTATTAATAACTTGGGTGTTAGAACCGCCGTAGCAAAATATCAACCGCTGCATACTCAAATTTCGACCGTCGGCTACGTAAAGTACGACGAAGATCAGCTAGTCCATATTCACCCTCGGGTTGAAGGATGGGTCGAAAAACTCTACGTTAAATCTTCAGGTGATCCAGTTTCTAAAGGTCAACCGCTTTACGACATTTATTCGCCAGCTCTGGTCAATGCCCAGGAAGAATTGTTACTGGCTTTAGAAAGAAAAAATCAACGCTTGATTAAAGCTGCTGAAGATAGATTAGCTGCGTTACAACTTCCTCAGATCGCGATTAAACAACTAAAGACTAAAAGACAAGTCATGCAACGCATCACTTTTTACGCACCACAAAATGGCGTGGTCGATAACTTAAATATTCGCGAAGGTTTTTTTGTTAAACCGGGCACCACTTTAATGTCCATTGGTCGTTTAGACCAAGTATGGGTAGAGGCTGAAGTTTTTGAACGCCAAGCTTCGGAAGTTGCAGTTGCAGTTGGAATTCCAGTCACTATGACCTTAGCTTATTTACCCGGAAAACAATGGCAGGGAAAAGTGGATTATGTTTACCCGACTTTAAATGCAAAAAATAGAACGGTAAAGCTTCGGTTGCGATTTGAGAATAATATGAAACAATTAAAACCCAATATGTTTGCACAAGTGGTAATCCACGCAGACGACAAAGTTGATTCTCTACTTATTCCAAAAGAAGCCGTTATTCGAACAGGCACAACTAACCGTGTGGTGCTCGATTTGGGTGAAGGGCGATTTAAGTCTGTTAATGTAAAAACCGGTCGATTCGATGCTCACTTTGCGGAAATACTTTCTGGGATTAATGTCGGTGATAGAGTGGTCACTTCCGCGCAGTTTCTTTTGGATTCCGAGTCCAGTAAATCATCCGACTTTAAAAGAATGCACCATCAGGTTGAAGACGCTAACACAACTGCTCACTCTAATAATTCGTCTCACAATTCGGCTACAGTCAATGGTGTTGTCAATTCGATAATGGCAAGTCATCGAATGCTCAATATAAGCCGCGAGGCCATTGAAAAATGGGGAAGAGGCCCAGCGACCCTCGACTTTTTAGTCAGCGAGTCTATCGACTTATCCAGATTAGAGCCCGGCATGAATATTCAATTCACATTCTATGTCGCTGATGGCCAATTTACGATTATAGCACTTGGTTCAAATGACATTAGTCAAGGCTCATCGAAAAGACAAACATCGCAAAGACAAACATCGAAAGAACAATCATCGGAGAAAGACTTATGATTGAATCAATCATTCGATGGTCTGTTGGCAATCGCTTTTTTGTGTTGTTGGCCACTTTAATCATTGTTGGTGTTGGCTTGTTTTCACTCAAACAAACGCCTGTTGATGCACTTCCCGATCTGTCTGACGTACAAGTCATTATTAAGACGACTTATCCGGGACAGGCACCGCAAGTGGTAGAAGACCAAGTGACATATCCCCTCACCACCGCAATGTTGTCGGTTCCTGGTGCGATGACCGTTAGAGGCTATTCCTTTTTTGGTGACTCTTATGTTTACATTATTTTTGATGAGAAAACCGATCTCTATTGGGCACGTACTCGAGTACTTGAATATTTAAGTCAAGTAGCGCCTTCTTTGCCATCAAATGCAAAACCACAATTAGGGCCGGACGCCACTGGCGTCGGCTGGATATATCTCTATGCACTAATCGATAGAACCGGTCAACACGATCTCAGTCAACTTAGAAGTATTCAAGATTGGTTTTTAAAATATGAATTGCAAACGGTTCCGGGCGTTTCAGAAGTATCGGCACTCGGCGGAATGGTGAAACAGTATCAAGTAAAAGTTGATCCTGATAGGTTGAGAGCTTTCGGTATTCCACTCTCTCATATTCAAATGGCCATCAAACGCGGTAATCAAGAAATTGGCGCTTCAGTCGTTGAAATGGCAGAAGCCGAATATATGGTGAGAGCAACCGGTTACATTAAAAATGAAACGGATCTTGGCAACATTCCATTAGGAGTCAATCAAAATGGAACGCCACTCATGCTTAAGGACATTGCAGAGATCGGTGTTGGCCCGCAAATGCGTCGAGGAATTGCCGAGCTAAATGGTGAAGGTGAAACCGTTGGCGGAATCGTAGTCATGCGCTATGGCGAAAATGCTCAAAACGTGATTAAGAATGTTAAGCAAAAACTGCAAAACTTAAAAAAAGGACTGCCTAAAGGAGTAGAGCTGGTAACTGTTTATGACCGCAGTAACTTGATTGAAAGTGCGGTTCAAAACCTATGGGTAAAACTGCTTCAAGAATTTGCGGTGGTCGCGCTAGTCTGTATGTTATTTTTATTTCATGTGCGCTCATCATTAGTAGCTATAGTTAGTTTACCAGTCGGGATATTAACGGCGTTTATTATCATGCATTGGCAAGGATTAAATGCCAATATCATGTCACTTGGCGGAATAGCCATTGCCATCGGCGCAATGATTGATGGCGCCATTGTGATGATTGAAAACATGCATAAACAGATGGAAAAAACGCCGCTGACGAAAGAAAACCGGTGGGAGATTGTTAGCAAGTCCGCCAGCGAAGTCGGGCCAGCGTTATTTTTTAGTTTATTAATTATTACTGTCAGTTTTGTTCCGGTATTTACTCTTGAGGCGCAAGAAGGTCGAATGTTTTCGCCGCTTGCCTTTACCAAAACTTATGCCATGGCAGCATCAGCCGCACTAGCAATCACATTAGTTCCGGTTTTGATGGGATATTTTATCAGGGGAAAAGTCACTCCAGAACATAAGAATCCGATCAATAAACTACTCACCAAAGCCTACCTGCCCGCACTAAAAAAAGTACTGCAATTCCCAAAAACAACGTTGCTGTTAGCGCTACTAATATTAGCTATTGGTTTTTGGCCAATGAATAAAATTGGCAGTGAGTTTATTCCACCATTGGATGAAGGGGATATCATGTATATGCCCACCACTTATCCTGGGATCTCGATCGGCAAAGCACGCGAACTGCTGCAACAAACTGACAAGCTGATTAAAAGTGTGCCAGAAGTAAAAACAGTGTTTGGCAAAGTCGGACGTGCAGAGACAGCAACCGATCCCGCGCCTTTGACTATGATCGAATCCTTTATTCAATTAAAACCACAAAAAGAATGGCGAGAAGGCGTCACCACCGAAAGTCTTAAAAAAGAATTGGATAGTCTAGTTAAATTACCCGGGGTAACTAACGCTTGGGTAATGCCAATTAAAACCCGAATAGATATGTTAGCTACCGGTATAAAAACCCCAGTTGGAATTAAAATTGCTGGCCCTAAGTTAACCGAGATCCAAGCAATTGGACAACAGCTCGAACAAATACTCAAAGACGTTCCCGGAACAGCATCGGTCTATTCAGAAAGAGTCGTCGGGGGGCGATATATCAAAGTTGATATTCAGCGAGATAAAGCGGCACGATACGGTTTAAACATAGCCGATGTTCAGCAAGTAGTGGCAACCGCCATCGGCGGCATGAATGTGACTAATACTGTTGAAGGATTAGAACGATACCCAATTAATATTCGTTACCCACAGGATTATAGAGACTCGCCGGAACAGCTCTCGCTACTTCCAATCGTTACACCTTCGGGTCAACGAATTGCACTCTCGGATGTTGCCAATGTATTGATTGAAGATGGTCCACCCGGCATCAAAAGTGAAAATGCGCGTTTAAATGGTTGGGTATTTATTGATATTGAAGACGTTGATGTTGGCAGCTATGTGATCAAAGCTCAAGAGGTTGTTAATCAGCAGTTAACGCTTCCGGCAGGTTATTCTGTGAGTTGGTCTGGTCAATATGAATATATGTTGAGAGCTCAACAGAAACTCACTTATGTGGTGCCTTTAACCTTGGCAATCATTATCTTTTTACTGTTTATTAATTTTAGAAACTTTGCTGAAGTAGCAATCATCATGGGCACTTTGCCTTTAGCTATGGTGGGTAGTATTTGGCTAATGTACTTAGAAGGTTTTAATTTTTCCGTAGCGGTTGGAGTCGGCTTTATCGCGCTGGCAGGTGTAGCGGTTGAAATTGGTGTGATTATGTTGGTCTATCTCAATCAATCCTATCAAGAAATGCTTAGACAATGTCAGCAACGCGAAGCTCAGCCAAATAAATACCTATTACACAAGTGCGTAATTCAAGGTGCTGGTATGCGGGTTAGACCGGTGATGATGACCGCTGCGGCTATCATAGTTGGTTTGTTACCGATACTTTACGGCTCCGGCACAGGCTCCGAAGTCATGAGTAGAATTGCTGCCCCAATGGTTGGCGGGATGCTTAGCGCGGTATTTTTAACGCTTCTCGTACTGCCAGCGATCTATTTTCTCTGGCGCGTAAAGTCACTCCCCCTTAGAAAATAAACTGAATACTTGGTTGCTGAATGACTAATATTACCGACCATTTAGTTTTGAGTCTTAGAAGATTAACTGCCTTGGTTTGCTAATCGCTAAGACTTTACCTTTTGGGTTAACCGCTATCACTCGCCAATAGTAGTTTTGTCCGGGATTTAAGTGAGATAAAGAAATGCTATTAAAACTTAACATTTGTTGATTGGCTGAAACTTGAGTGCCGGTAATCGGTCTTTTTAACTCACTTGTTACAGGTGAAGAATCATCAGGCAGACCGACAAAGATTTCAACTTGGTAAACCTTGGCCCCAGCAACCGCCTGCCAACTGAATTTTGTTTCGGTTGATAGCACTGCATTTTGCGGTGGACTGCCCACTAAAAGAGTTTTTGGCTGATCCTCAGATTTTGATATTACCGTGTATCTTAATTCTGGTATTGGCAAGCCGGGATTAGGGTTGTCGATCCTTAGTCGTACCAAATACAGCCCGTTTCTGGCATTTGGCAAAACCGGTGATTGTAATTTTATTTCAGAACCAGCCAGTACAAATTGTTTTCGGTTGATCATCGGGGTAAAAAATGGTTGGCTTTGGGTACTCGGTGGCGCTGCTATTTCCCATGAGTATTCGAGCATTCCAGATCCTCGATATCGTAATAATGCTTCGGCTTGTAACTCGCCATTTGTCCTCAGAGAGGTTACTCGTTTACCATTATTAAATTGCATTTGAATTCGATCAATTTTAATTTGCCCAGCACTAGACGAGCTGGTTAAATCAATTAACAAAATAGCCGTTGCACTGGTAGAGTCTGGGGTGTCAGTAAAGGTTCGCAAAAACAATACCTGATTAAAACCAAGTTGTTGAGCCCTTCTAGCGACCGTTTGAGGGATCACCAGTGACTCTCGAATGTTTAGCGAAGCTCCTTGGCCTTCATTTAAAGTGCGACTTTGAGTAAGCGGGCTTGAGGCTACTCCCAGTTGTGTTTCACGATTAGGAGCAAAGAAAGTTCCGTTCATTGACCGCACTGTCAATAAACCACTTCTCCTTGCTTCAACAGTCACTCGCCAGTCAATTTGAACCTGTGTCGTATTAATCAGGCTAGCCTGGTTATTATTACTACTAGGATTTACCGAAATAATTCTCGCTTGAAGTGAAAAACTAGCGAATAAAAAAAGTATGAAAACGAATTTAAATTGAATACTCATTCTGAATTTCCTAATCGCGAAGGCAGAGTCGCAGTGACCGTCAAAAATGTTTGATGGGCTTCTAACGAGTTAAGTGCCATAAGCTTGTCGTCAAAATCGTTATAGGCACTACTGACGCTAACATCGACTCCAAATTGATTAACATCTTGTTCTAAGATTTTCCAGTTCAACGCAAAATTGATAGAAGCATTGCTACCGTTAATTAGCAGGTCACTGGTTCGGTTTTGATTGATAGAATAGTCGAATGACAAATCTAATTCATCGGGAATAATTGCAATAAATGTCTGTATTGCATAGTTCAATGATTTAGAGCTAGTTTGAGTGATTAGGTCATCAATTTCGTCCATACCGATACTAGCCGAAAGCGTTGCTCGATCATCAAATACCAGATTTGAGAAAACGCTAACTCCCAGTGTATTACTATCGTTCTGAAATCCGGTTCGATCCACAAAATCAGTATTAGAAATATTCACTCCCCAGCTATTTACTTGGTAAGAAAAATGACTACTAACTTGCCAGCTAAAAACTTCGTTTCCGATACTGACAGGAGTATTAACTGGCTTTTTAATTTCAACTTGGTCTTGTTCAGCAATACCTAAACTGAAACTAGGTGCGCCTAACCAGCTAGCCGTATATTCGAGAGTTGGCGACCAAGTTAGGGACAAATTATTAAGTTTGGTTTCGATGGTTGGTAATAGGTCAATCGACTCGACATTATCTTGATGAGTTTCTGTGGAAAACTGCAATGCGGTACTTTCGGATTGTATAGCGGCGTTAAATTGAACAAATTCCTTATCTGTCGCTAGTCCCTGATTGGCTATTGACTGAAAAAAAGTTCCAACTTTTTGTTTCTCTCCACCAATACTCCAAGCTAATGCAGCACCGGTAGCATCTGACTCAATGACATCAGAATAATTTAAGGCTATTTTGTGGGCATCGTCTTCTTCTGGAGCAATTCCATCTGTGCGGTCAAGATCAAATTCGGAACGAGCATACTCAGCAATAAAATGTAATTTATCTTCTAGTAATAAACTTTCACTGGTTAGTGACCAAGATTGACTTGCTGTACCACCTCCGTTAACAAAGGCTTGCACCACGAACTCATCTTGGCTATTGATTTCGCCATCGATCCAAGTGCCAGAGAGGGTTAACAAAGAGGGTTCCTCACTAACTGGTGAGGTTTCAAAGTACACACCGTCAACTCGCTGTCGGCTGTCGCTAATCCCCATACCGCCACCGAACCCATAGATTTCATTACTGGAAAGTGAAAATCCAGACACTTTCGATTCAATAGAAGGTAGATTACCGACAACACTCACTCCCCTGCGAGAGAAGTTGTCCATAATAAAACTGCCGTTACCAATTACCTGATGACCAATATGAGCTTCGGCATATTGATTAGAAACGGAAACTAAAAACTCGCTATTCTCGACCGTTCGTTCACTCAATCGGTTCTCTTCAATACTGTCGTAATAGAGATCAAACGCACCTTCAACTTGCCAACGATTATTCAGATGAGAAAAACTCACCTGACTATTTGCCTGTCCATGGAATCGATTAGGCTTAGGATCACCAATATTCTTTTCGGCAACTCGTTGACTAGCAATAAACTGAGAGTCAATTGAAAGACTCGTTTCGGAAACCTCACTGTACTCAACCTCAAGAGACCACTCAGCGATAACTTGCCCGGATTGTATGTCCGTTGCTACCAGTTGATGTGTTCCGGTTACTAATTGAATGGTGGGTTGATAACTGAGTGAGCCTTCGGATAGCTCGACCAATTCAGTAATGTTGATTTGATCAAGCTCAAGAATAATATTTTCAAAAGAGATTGAACTAAAGCTGACGGGAAGTGAGACCTCAATCAATTCGCCTGACTCTATGACTAATGGAGCCGAGGCATCCGCGAGGGCTTGTTGGTCCACCGCATCACCATCATTCGCTATTATTTTGGTATGGCTCAATGCGAAGAAAGCTACTGTTATAAATGCAAAAAACCTTGGACGCGCCACGACTCCCCCCTTATTAAACAGTTACGCCAATCTTAATTCTTAGAAAGTATTAGATTATGCTCGATTCACACGATTTGTGCTTCGATACTTAAGTTGATAACGACTCGTTCCCCACTACACTCAAGTTAGTAACGCTACTGAGTTTAAAGAATCATTCCTTAACATAAGCTTAATCATCAATGATGTCATAAATACTCTAGCACGTTTCGCCTCGTATGACGAAATTAGACCTTGTTTGCTTTCTCAACGGTAATACCATCACCAAGTTCTATCTTTAGGTTTCGTTCTAACACTAACTGGCAAGATAAGCGGTATCCTTGAGCTAACTCTTTATCCGTAAGAGCTTCATGCTCAGACAGCTGTTTTCGATCTTGGTCTGTCAGATTAACCATTCTCACACGACACGTTCCGCAGATTCCTCCTCCACCGCAATCGGAATCTATTTGGATTTGTCGCTCAAATAGAGTATCCAACAAAGTGGTATCTTTAGTCACCTTTAGTTTTAAACACTGCCCGCGCTGATCTTGAATGGTTAACTTAACGGTTCGGTGATCCACAAATCGATGTAGTAGTTGAGTAAAATCAGTCAGTGAAAAACTAGAACTGATCAACAGCATTCCTGACAAACTGAATAGAACAAGTACATTTGCAAAGAAAATAATTAAGGCATTGTTAAAATTTCCTCGTTCAAAAAGATCCATAAAGTGCAACATCATAAAAAAATCAAATACCCGCCAACTAGCAGTTCTCACTCCTTGAAACTCACCGGTCACTGCTGAAAAATATAGATGAGAATTGTATTGGTCATCATAAACTAACTGCCAAAGGGGCAACTGCATACCTCTGTTTTCATCAGTAGGGTCCGTTATTTTATTTATTTCGGTTAATTTTCCAGCTCCACGGTAGCTGGCGTTAGCTATACTTTTTATTAGTGATTTAGTGATGAACATCTCTTCAAAGGTCACAGCATCAACGATTTTTATTGTGTCATTAATAGCTAACTTGAACGCCATTTGTTGATCAACACTGAGCAAGGTCACGCTTGTGGCATTTGGAAAAAGAAGCAGAACTTGCGAAAAATCAACTGATTGCGATAAAGAAATCGTTTGTTGGTTTTCGAAAATAAATTTTCCACCAACCTCTTTATGATCGATAAAGCTAAATACCAAACCACTGACAACCCAAATCAATAATTGGGTTGCGACAATCACAGCGAACCATTTATGTAGTTTTTTAAGTAAAGAAACTAAGCTCACCTGGATGTCCCTTCTCGCAGTCGGAACATCAAAAGCCATGTACCAAAAACAACCAGCAACAAACTCGAAATACTAAAAAACCGAAACAAGTAACCTTCATACCCGCGGCTACCCATAAAGTCCATAATATGTAAAATCCAGAATACATCAAATACTCGCCATAAATCAGTTCGCTTAGACACTAGGCGCCCACTAGAATGATGGAAATATAAAGTAGAGTTAAGCGCATCATCGTATTGGACTTGCCAAACCGGTATTTGCTTTCCACCGATTTCGTCCGGATACTCCTTTAACTTTTGAACTGTCTTAATTTTGGCGCTTCCGGCATAAATGGTTGTCGCATTTTGCTTTACCTGTTGCTGGTTTAAGTCGCTTTTTAACTGTCCTGTCAACGCGTCAATCACAACGCGTTGCTTATGCTGAGCAACCTCGTAAACGGGTGTTGGGAAATAGCTGATTAATTGAATTGACTCTACTGGAGCTAGGGATTCGAGCAGTTCTCTCGAAATTGGCTTGATTAACGCTTGGTTTAATTTAGGCGCTTGGTAGTCTTTGACTAAGTGATTACCATGAATAATATCGAGGTCAATTACCGTCATATATAATCCACTAACAGCCCAGACAAATACTTGAATCCCCGCCGCTAGGGCTAACCATTTATGTACGCGACGAACCCATACCACTTTTTTCATCGAAATATCCCTAAAAAATTGAAGTCTATTTAGCTTCAATCAGTCGATTCTAACTGAAAACCGCAAGCCGTGAAACGCCCTGCAATTTACAGGTGATTCATTTAGCACAGGATGCATGACATAGTCGGCACTATTTTGGTTGAATAAATCGCTTAAAAAGTACTAAGACTTTAGTTTGATACTGCCGTCTCAGCCCCAGTTTGTGCTAAAATCCCTCGCAACTAGCTATTCTTAGTTTTTAGACACGTTCATATTTAATATTGAGGATATAACAATGAAACAACCTGTTCGCGTAACAGTCACTGGCGCAGCCGGACAAATCTGCTACTCACTGCTTTTTAGAATCGCTTCAGGCGAAATGTTAGGCAACGACCAGCCGGTTATTTTACAGTTACTAGAAATTACACCAGCGCTTAAAGTCTTAGAAGCAGTAAAAATGGAGCTCAACGACTGTGCATTTCCATTGCTACACGACGTCATTTGTACTGATGACGCTAAAGTCGCTTTTACAGGGTCTGACTACGGTTTAATGGTTGGCGCTAAGCCACGTGGACCAGGTATGGAACGAGCTGATTTATTAAAAGATAATGGTAAGATTTTCAGTACTTTGGGCAAAGTGATCAACGAAGTGGCTAACCCAGAAATGAAAATTTGTGTGGTGGGTAACCCTGCTAATACAAATGCATACATTCTAATGAAGAATGCGCCTAATCTAAATCCTCGTAATATCAGCGCACTAATGCGTTTAGATCATAACCGTGCAATTTACCAATTAGCTGAAAAAGCTGATAAGCCAATGAACACGGTTAAGAAAATGACCATTTGGGGTAATCACTCAACCACTCAGGTTCCGGATATTACTCATACTACAATTGGTGGCGAAGCGGCACCGAACATGGTTGACTCAGCATGGGCCAACGAAGAGTTCATTCCTAAGGTTGCTAAGCGCGGCGCAGAAGTGATTGCAGCGCGTGGTTCGTCTTCAGCAGCTTCAGCAGCAAATGGTGTTATCGATCATATGAAATCTTGGGTGCTAGGCACTGAAGAAGGTGATTGGATTTCAATGGCGGTTTGTTCAGACGGTTCTTACGGCATAGAAAAAGGTTTGATCTACTCTTACCCTATTACTTGTAAAGACGGCGATTGGACCATTGTTCAAGGTCTAGAAAACAGTGATTTTATTACTGAAAAGATGAAAGCCTCTGAAAAAGAACTTCAAGAAGAAGCAGAGACTTGTTCTGACTTGTTTTAGCAAGTGAGCAGACTAATTGAAACGGGGCATTTAGCCCCGTTTTTTTTGCTTTTTTGTCGACTAAACCACTAAATTGACGCTTTTACTAAACCTTAAGCCTTATATGCATTACCACGCAGGAGCGTGGGAACGAAAAAGATATAAATGCATTCCTTTCACCCTATTCGGAACAACTAATTCCCGCGCTCCCGCGTGGGAATTCATACTTAATTCAACCTTCCCCCCCATCTGCATTACCACGCAGGAGCGTGGGAACGAGAAAGATATAAATGCATTCCTTTCACCCTCTTCGGAACAACTAATTCCCGCGCTCCCGCGTGGGAATTCATACTTAATTCAACCTTCCCCCCCCATCTGCATTACCACTTAACATTTACATCAATTAAACCACCTTGCCCAGCATAATTTCTGGCACTTGAGTAACGCCAATGCTCTGGTAAATCAACATAACCTCGCTTTACCGGATTTTGATGAATGTACTCAACTTTCTGGCGCATCATTTCATCATTCTGAATCCATTCAGGATGGCTACCTTCTTGCCACAATTGATAACCTCTATCTACCTTATGTGCTTTTTTATAAAACGCTAATTGTTCCAAGATTTGTTTAACATTGTTGTCAGCCAAAAACTGAATTATATTTTTAGCAGTGAATGATTTAAATCGTGCAATGTCTCGACCTAAATCATCGCTTTGGGCAACCAAGTGCAAATGGTTTTCTAATATCACATAAGCGTATAAATTCATGCCCTCTTTCATTAAAAATTGTAAAGACTGCAACAATATATCAGTCGTTGATTGTCGGGTGAAAATGGGGATCCAATGCAATACCGTACAAGTTAAAAAATGTGGTAGCGTTGGTTCAATTATTCTGTATCGACTCCGTCCCATTTTCTCTCGCCCCTTAACTCTAGTTCCCACGCTCCCGCGTGGGAATTCATACCTCACTCAACCTTGATCCACATCTGCATTACCACGCAGGAGCGTGGGAACGAGAAAACCGATTTAGTTCTCGCCCTGCGGCAAACAATGTTTTTCTCTGGATAGCCGGTCTACTGGTTCCAATCGCTTTTATAGGGATAATAGCGTCGATAGCACTGCCCGCATACAACGAATATACTGCGAGAACCGAACATATTCCGCCCTCTAATAATCAAGAATAGTACTGAAACTCAAAAGTACTATTCGAGGTTTACCGATAAACCAATCGTCTTCCTCGATTGGGTCGCTTTAAATTCACCACCAGAATCAAATGCGGGGTCAATCATTCCAGCATTCTCTCGCTCTAACCTCAAATTCAGATCACAAAGCGCTGAAGTGTTTAACCCTGTGGTTCCATTGGTAAATAAATCATTACCAGAAATATCGTATTCATATTGACCATCATCATCGATATCAAACGAAGTTGCACTGGTCGTTCTATTTCCTTCTGTATTTGTACACGTAACGCCTGAATATAAATGGACGCTTTGTCCATTACGACTGGGAGTCCAAGTAAGTAAAACATTCTCAGATAATTCAAATTGAGTATTGGATGGCGGATTAGTGATCTCAAATGCGGTCGGCAGTCTACCTGTCGAATTTACAATATTTTCTCCATTACTGCGATAAAACCTTATAGTAAATAACGTATCCGACTCTACGATATCCATATACGCTTGGTAGTCGATATCGAGAATATCAGTATCCTCATCTAATCGTTTAACGACTCCACCGGCTTCAACTTCGAGATATTCTCCGTCGGATAACTCAACATTGGTACCAAACTCTCCTCCAACATTTAATTCAACCACCACTCGACTTCGTTGATCTTCTCTGGCATCAACTTCCATCTTTGCCCAAATGCCGGAAGTTTTAATGTCTTCAGAGTCGACTGATTCGCTATTGCAGCCAATAATCGAAAGTAGACTTAAACTTAGCCCCGTTACTATCACATATTGAAATTTAATTGATTTCATCTAAGTTCGCCTCGATCCAAAATGATTGTTCATGTTGTGCTTATGGTAAGTTAAACATTTCTCTAGTTTTATAGCATGACTATTTTCTAATTCTGTCGGCTGCGACCATTTTTTTGCGCGTGATTTAACTCATAGGTTTACATTTTGTCGAATTCCTAGGCTTCTGCGTGGGAACTCGTACCTGATTTAAACTTCAACCACCATTTGCATTGACACACAGAAATAAAATATTAATCATCAGTTTTATAATCCTTTGACACTTCATACTGTAAGCCATTATCACCATCAATGGGTTTATTATGAATTTTTCGCCCTTGTTGGATTTAGCCTAGTATGAGTTTTAAGCTTTCTATGGTTTAGGACTTGATAAAGTCAGCCGAAGTGGGAAGCGAAAGGAAAAGAACCTCGGTACGACGAAACAGGCTCCAATTGCCATATGTAGTTCACCAACGCTCGAGTAAGTAAAAGCAAGAAGTGAAGCTTAGTTAAGAATGACTTCTAAGGTAATTATCAGCAAGCTTCTCATTTCTTAAGCTGCCTGTGCGGCAGCAAACGTTAAGTGTAGACCGTATCGATTTAATTAATATTTCTAAGCTGCCTGTGCGGCAGCAAACTCCTAACATTTTCGCGATTCTCTGATTTAGTTTTTCTAAGCTGCCTGTGCGGCAGCAAACTTTTGCGGGACACTGCTATTACCCCAGCGGTGTTTCTAAGCTGCCTGTGCGGCAGCAAACGCGTCTTAGCAATAGTCTTTCTTTGGCACTATTTTCTAAGCTGCCTGTGCGGCAGCAAACGCTATTCGTTATCATCACGAATTCGAGGTTAATTTCTAAGCTGCCTGTGCGGCAGCAAACTTAGTCACAAAGCGCGTCATAGTTTCCGCGTTTTTCTAAGCTGCCTGTGCGGCAGCAAACAAAGCTTCTTTGTGAGTATTTCCTAATATTCTTTTCTAAGCTGCCTGTGCGGCAGCAAACAAAGGCATGAGTCATCGAGATGCCTACTATGATTTCTAAGCTGCCTGTGCGGCAGCAAACCGACAATGAGCGACAAGGTCGCAGATATTAGCTTTCTAAGCTGCCTGTGCGGCAGCAAACATTCGAAGCGCTGGACTTGCAATCTAACCTGCTTTCTAAGCTGCCTGTGCGGCAGCAAACTGGGCACCTTGAAGGAACTATTCCCCCAGTCTTTTCTAAGCTGCCTGTGC
Organism: Kangiellaceae bacterium; assembly: GCA_965230505.1. Lineage (GTDB taxonomy): Bacteria > Pseudomonadota > Gammaproteobacteria > Enterobacterales > Kangiellaceae. Next base: position 1,398,764 of record OZ246006.1, read on the forward strand.
GGCAGCAAACAAAGAATCATGAAAATTAAAACTGTTTTTTTATTTCTAAGCTGCCTGTGCGGCAGCAAACAATGTTTGAATAGCCTCCACGTGTTCCGCAATTTTCTAAGCTGCCTGTGCGGCAGCAAACAAATTCGCTAGTAAAACAAGACAAATCTATTCCTTTCTAAGCTGCCTGTGCGGCAGCAAACCCGTTAAATCGAACTCTAATACGTCACCGTTGTTTCTAAGCTGCCTGTGCGGCAGCAAACAGTTATTTTACTCAAAGTTTACACGTTTATCTTTTCTAAGCTGCCTGTGCGGCAGCAAACAGTTACGTCTAAGATTTGAAATTCGAAGCGCTTTTCTAAGCTGCCTGTGCGGCAGCAAACTGAGGATTTTAGTTCAATCGTAGTGATAGATTTTTCTAAGCTGCCTGTGCGGCAGCAAACAAAACATCACAAAAGGCCACGACTCGCAACACTTTCTAAGCTGCCTGTGCGGCAGCAAACCTTATTATTAGCGCTCACTCATTAACAAACAATTTCTAAGCTGCCTGTGCGGCAGCAAACGAGTCATGCCAAGAGTCTAATAGGGGCTGGAATTTCTAAGCTGCCTGTGCGGCAGCAAACATTGCTGAACGTATAGCCCGTAGCTTTGAGTTTTTCTAAGCTGCCTGTGCGGCAGCAAACGTGGCGCTTGCTGCGGCATTTGACCAGCCTGTTTTCTAAGCTGCCTGTGCGGCAGCAAACTACAATTAGTTAATGTTGATTTGTTCGGCGAATTTCTAAGCTGCCTGTGCGGCAGCAAACACAAAGAAGCTTTGTCAATTGTGCAAGAGATATTTCTAAGCTGCCTGTGCGGCAGCAAACAGTTACGTCTAGTACTTGAAACTCAAAACGCTTTTCTAAGCTGCCTGTGCGGCAGCAAACGTGGCGGTGCTGGCCGTATTTAGATTTTTAGCTTTCTAAGCTGCCTGTGCGGCAGCAAACTTACCGCAAGTAACCCACTGCCCACACTGTAGTTTCTAAGCTGCCTGTGCGGCAGCAAACCCCAAGCCCGTAGAAATTTAATATTCTCTCGTTTTCTAAGCTGCCTGTGCGGCAGCAAACATCTATTGATATTTCATCCACTTGATATGTAGTTTCTAAGCTGCCTGTGCGGCAGCAAACTATTTTATGAAAACAGATGGTTCAACGATTTGTTTCTAAGCTGCCTGTGCGGCAGCAAACTGATTATGTGTCAAGTGGTTATTTTAAATAGTTTTCTAAGCTGCCTGTGCGGCAGCAAACTACAATTAGTTAATGTTGATTTGTTCGGCGAATTTCTAAGCTGCCTGTGCGGCAGCAAACACAAAGAAGCTTTGTCAATTGTGCAAGAGATATTTCTAAGCTGCCTGTGCGGCAGCAAACAGTTACGTCTAGTACTTGAAACTCAAAACGCTTTTCTAAGCTGCCTGTGCGGCAGCAAACGTGGCGGTGCTGGCCGTATTTAGATTTTTAGCTTTCTAAGCTGCCTGTGCGGCAGCAAACTTACCGCAAGTAACCCACTGCCCACACTGTAGTTTCTAAGCTGCCTGTGCGGCAGCAAACCCCAAGCCCGTAGAAATTTAATATTCTCTCGTTTTCTAAGCTGCCTGTGCGGCAGCAAACATCTATTGATATTTCATCCACTTGATATGTAGTTTCTAAGCTGCCTGTGCGGCAGCAAACTATTTTATGAAAACAGATGGTTCAACGATTTGTTTCTAAGCTGCCTGTGCGGCAGCAAACTGATTATGTGTCAAGTGGTTATTTTAAATAGTTTTCTAAGCTGCCTGTGCGGCAGCAAACAATGCGGTTGTTTTAGTAGTCGCATTAGTGAGTTTCTAAGCTGCCTGTGCGGCAGCAAACGCTACGACGGGCAAGAGGGGTTGTTTTATCTATTTCTAAGCTGCCTGTGCGGCAGCAAACTCTATTATAGGCACTCACTCATTAACAAACAATTTCTAAGCTGCCTGTGCGGCAGCAAACGGTAGTACTAGGTGCTACACAGAGTAGTTGTATTTCTAAGCTGCCTGTGCGGCAGCAAACGAGCTAATAGGGTAGTTGGATAAATACTAATGTTTCTAAGCTGCCTGTGCGGCAGCAAACACGTAATTTAGCAATCTTTGCGCTAGTTGTTTTTTCTAAGCTGCCTGTGCGGCAGCAAACGTCTAAAGTACCCTTGTGATAAACAGAATATGTTTCTAAGCTGCCTGTGCGGCAGCAAACGAAAATGCTCTCTATTGAACGATTAGCTATGGTTTCTAAGCTGCCTGTGCGGCAGCAAACCTCTTGTGATGTGTCAAGCGTTTATTTAGAAATTTCTAAGCTGCCTGTGCGGCAGCAAACGTCTATATTAGGCACTCACTTGTTAATAAATATTTCTAAGCTGCCTGTGCGGCAGCAAACGTACATGAAATGATAGCTGTATACGCTCTTGCTTTCTAAGCTGCCTGTGCGGCAGCAAACACACAACAGCGACAATGAGGCCACCTTTAAAATTTCTAAGCTGCCTGTGCGGCAGCAAACCAACGGGGACAACGAAGCAACGTTTAAGCGTTTTTCTAAGCTGCCTGTGCGGCAGCAAACATAGAATCCATTTTATCAATCACTTCCTGTACTTTCTAAGCTGCCTGTGCGGCAGCAAACATTGCCGTCTCTAAAATAACAACGACGTTCACTTTCTAAGCTGCCTGTGCGGCAGCAAACTTAGGGGGCGAGTAGAATGACTGTTATTAAGTTTTCTAAGCTGCCTGTGCGGCAGCAAACGGGAACGCCTTAATATTCTCGTATCGAGTGAATTTCTAAGCTGCCTGTGCGGCAGCAAACCAAAAAACCTGAAATGACTCTTGACAGTAACCTTTCTAAGCTGCCTGTGCGGCAGCAAACGGAAAGCAAGGCGTTGGATTTGATCGCGTAGATTTCTAAGCTGCCTGTGCGGCAGCAAACTGAATTGTACATGCAAAAAAATAAGTTACAACAATTACTTAACCTTAATTTGATATGAAATACCAAATTTTAGAGCATTGTTGTAACTTTTTGATTTTATTACTAATTTTTAAAGAGCGAAAATAAAGGGTAAAAATAGACAACTTACCCATTAGGAAAGTCATAAAGTTTTAATCATTTTTTCTATTTCGACGTTTAGTAGCTTGTCCGTTTTCCTCTAGCTAGAACTGACTGCTGCTATCACTAAACGGTGCTATTGACTCTAATTAATCTAAGCCAACCAGTTTCAGAACATTTGCGTAATCATACAAGTTTCCTTTAAGTCCGTATCAAGTTTTGCAGACACCCCCTTATCGAACACCTTCAACATTACTTCCAGATTAGATTTTGATAGATTCGACAACAGTACCTCGTTTAAAACCAAGGAACCGTGGTCACACTACTTAGACCGTAAGTTCCATAAACACCTTCTTTAGGTTCTCGCTGTACTTTTTTTTCAATGTAGATTTTTATTTCATTTTGGCTTGATAAACTCTTTAATCTTACAAAGGGAAGACAAATGTTTTTTGGTTGGAATCCATCATAGTGCTGTATAGCCTTCTCAATTGGTTCATTTTTTCTTTTACTCCTTCTCCTTGCCAACGCTTCTGGGTTGGCTTTAACTTGCTTACGACTAAAGCATACATACTCTTCAACTCCTTCAGGAACCTCTCTGATTTGAGTCACATGAACATAATCTGTTAGTCGACCTAGCCACTTATCAATACCTAATTTTTCTAGTTCCAGTTTTGAATTAGCAAAAACTCTTAACTTGCTACCAAGGTGTTTCATAGCTTTGGAGTATTGATAATTCGGGAAGCTAAAGCCTATTCTTACCTGACCTTGATCGTCTTTTTGTTCGACTAAGGCCAAGTGCATCTGCTGATACACTTTTTGCCAAAGGAAATATAAATCTGTTTCAGGATCAGGCAATAACGTTATGTCTTGATAATACTTCATCTTTAAAGCCTCTATTTATCGCTCTCACCAAACACGCCACCACGTACCAACACAGCCATGACGTAGTGTTCATCTTCTTTTCGCTCTAATTGTTCACCTCGAGCCCATTTATCGAAAAAAGTATAAAAATCTTGCTTATCTTTTGGAGTCCGGTACGCTTTCCCCAGATTAGTCACTGCCCCGTAAGGCTCTATTGCAATAGGCCCCGCTGTTTTCTCTGGGTCATCAAATTCAGGATACCAAGTATCGATAGTGCGCAGCGCATTACCTAGTTTTTGTGAATGCATAGCAGCGATGTCGTTAACCGAATAGAGAATTTTGCTTTTTTTACCTTTACCTTTGTCAAGTACCAATTCTTCGCTTGGGTAAACTTCTTGCGCTTTTCCCACTTGGACAAAACAATCAACCTCTAGCATTAGGAAATCACCTTCACTAGATAGCACCGCAGCAATTCGATCGCCTAGCTCATTAACTTGGCCATCATTAGCATTAAAATGACGGGTACTAAATTGAGTTCCATCAAATATCCAAGTTTGTTTATTGTTTCTGTTCAATGCTTTAACTTGAATTTCGATATTTTCCGCACCAACACGATTTCGCCATAAGAATCGCGCATTGGCTAGATTGAAAGCGTAACGCATACCTAACTCTCTAAAACTTTCTTTTTCAACGTAAGACTTTACCGCTTTAGTGTAACTTTCTTTAAAAATTGAGTTATTACATGCTGACGGAGTTTGCACGCCACCTAACACTTTCAAAGTAAAGTGTAGCCTCAAGGTGTCTTGGTCTGGTGCAAGTCCACAACCATCAACTGTTTGTAAGTTAGCCTTCTCTACTTCAGCATTGAGCTTCACAGGATCATTCTTAATAGCTGCTTTTAGTCGATTGGAAATGGTTCCGCGGACCGATTTTTCTATAAGTTTCAACGGGATTTGATTGCTACTTTCGTTTCGCTTGTCCCATTCCGTTCCGTACATATAACCATCCGACGGTACTAACTTCTTTTCAAAAGCCAATACTGATGCAGTGTCTTTATTTTTAGCCATAATATTTCTTCCTTTTTGATAAGTTAAGTTATGCGTAATAAGAATTTTCAATTTCTTCATCAGTTAGAGTGACCTCTTGCTTTTGCTGACAAAGATATAAGTTATTAAACTGGTCTATTTCATAGTGCCATAGGATTTCCTCTATGGAGCTGATGCTATGCGGCATTTTAAATTCTCCAAGAGTTACGATGCTTTCAGCGAAACGGTGAGGCACTCTCGGGTCTCGTTGATTCTTGGCCTCACCTAAGTCGGTTAGTCCTTGAAAGCCAGTTGCTATTGGAATGATCCAACCGCTATTTTTTCTAGAGCTAGACCATGTCACCGTTTCATTATCATCTTCAGATTTCTCACATCGATAGTGAATAGCTAGATTATCTAACAAAGCGTCAATTGCATCTTGCCCTTCAGCCATTCCATCAATCATCAAGTCTCGACGCTCTATCAACGCATAACCTGGCATAATTTTGCGCTTTAATTGGCTTAGGTCAGCAACATTACCGCCTTCAATTTTAAAGAACTGCGGCTCCTTAAAGGCTAATATATCACCGGCCGCCATCTTCGTTCCGCTGTTGAGTAACCGCGTTATTCTTTCTTTCAAAATGGCTTCATCATCTTTTTCAATTCCTGTATATTCAATCACTAAAGATACACGCAAATGACAACGAGCTTCCTCGATGAAAGCGCTTCTTGCCCCTGATTTATCTAATGGATTACCAGTTCCAACAATCGAATTTACGAAATCTCCAGGTCCTTTATGGGTATGCAAATGATATTGGTGGCACACCACGGCAAGACCATTGAACTGAAGACAATCATGACCTTGTGTGACCAATTTTCTCTGTAATGCGTGCATAGCCCCTAGCCATGCTGTCATAGCGGGAAAGCCGATGGTAAATGGACTAGAAAGTGCATTCGCATTTTGCACTTCTATGTGAGGTAACAATAATAGTCGCTTAAGTTGGCTCATCTTAAAAACTCCCTGTTACGCTCGACTACTTTTGTAAATAGTTGGTTCTCGGCTTCACCTAGTCTGATGGCTTGTTTATTTAACACTTTTTCATAGCTTCGAGCTAGCCACGATGATATTTCAATGACCAGCAAGTCTAACCATAGATCCGACTCCTCTCGCTCTGTGACAAAATCATCATGCAGCCAAGTACGCTGCATGCTTGATAATAAAGAATTGCCAGCATAGTACTGTTCCTGCGAAACTGATCGGACTGCCCACATTTTTTCAATTAACAAGTCTATAATCTTTTGAATGTAGCGATCTCTCGCACTACGAATATTGGAGTTGTTATAGTCAGCTTGAAATAACTTATGTAGTGCTTTGAAGTGCTCTTTGTATTCATACTTCTTTAATGACTCGACGAAAAAATCGTTCTTAGGAAAACGAACAGCCCGTTTTTTAACACTAGGTGGTAGCGAAGATAAAAGATAGGATTTGCCTCCATTTTGATTATTTAACACACTGATATTTTGAGGCTTTGTACCGCCGTACCCTATGGTTGTTATACCGTATATTTCAATATAACCTAGTTCACTAAATTCATTCTTACGTCTTTTATCACGAAGCTCCTTTACTTCCTCAGAAAAGCGCATTTTGTCTAGGCGCGAACGCAGCTCAAAAACCATACCCGAATTGGTTAGTAGAGATAGTTGGTGATAGTCATCACCAACTGGAAAGTACACTTGTTTTATTTTAGAGCTAGTAACACTCTCACTTGAGCCTTCAATCATGGATAGGAAACCACTCCTGAGCTTTTGATAATCATTGGAATGGTTAGTCAATAACTCTTTTGCTAGGTCTGTCTCCTGTTCAATGTGAGTTAATAAACTTTTACCATCTTGCATGGTCAAAGTTAAAAATTTATATACATCTAGTGCCGCCGCATTGCCTAAGGCATCCGCATTCACTACAACATTACCAGTCTTCAAGTAACCATCCTCAACCCTGCCAACGTCCGCTATTACTGAGGAAACATAACCGTTCTTATTTTTTCTAGCACTTGGGTGGCTGAAAGTACAAGGGTGAGTAGAGATAGATATTTGCCCCGCTCTCTTGGCCGCATTAGGCAACCAATTATTCAGAGCAAACAGCGTGTCACACGCTAATTCTTGCTCTCTTATTTCATGCTCTTGCATCGTTGCTTTCAAATTCTTTTTTAACCAAGCTTCTCTTCGCTCGGAGAAGTAAGTTTGTATTGCAGGATCTAACATCATTTTCCTCCTTTCTGATTCACTCTGACCAATCCAAGCTGGTCGCTATATTCGTATTGTGCATTGTCTCGCTCCACTATATTTATCTCCCCGTATCGTAAGGACACACTTTTACGTGTTGTTAACCATGGCTCACTAAGATATTTAGTTAGTAACTTTTGGTAATCTCGCTCTAACCATAAACTTTCTCTTTCTTTCTCTGCGATACCAATCCGCTTGATATTGTGTATGCTTTCTCGATTAATTGCTTGGCGATTAACATCTAACAAAGGCTTACCGGTTTCATCTTTTTCCGTAAAATAACAACGATCTTCATTTTCGTTGTAGAACAAGAATAAATTGGTGCTCGCTTCGCTTCCCCTAAACGGGGTTAACATTTGTGGCAAAGCGGTTAGATACCATGTTTCGGTCAGATACCCTTGTAGAGTATTCGCTCCGTATCGTTCAAAGTTAGTTAATTGCATTGCAGTTACTCGATGTTCAATAAACGCTAATAATTGCTTATCTTCTTGGTTTGGTATTCTGATCCTCGGAATAGCATCTAAGCTTTTACTAATGCGAGTTTCATTCACTAATTTATAAAGGTCATGATTTTGTAATGTTTTATCCCACCCATCTTCATAGCCTGGCTTAATAAAATATTTCCCACCTTGTTTATCATTTGCGTTGTAAGTTTTAAGGTTGTATTGCATGATACCGATATTGGCAGACTCTACTTCCTCAGTTCGATGGCGTTTAACACGACCAGCCAATTGTATAATCGATCGATATGATGAAGGTTCAATAACTGCCCAGTCAAAATCATGATCTCGCCCCACTTCCTCGACTGGCGTAGCTACCAAAATAAACAATAAATTCTTGATATGGCTACCTACTTGAACACATTTAACTAGATGCTCTCTTATTATTGAGTTTGATAAGGCTATTTGAGGTTCGCCTCTCTTCTCTTTGCGTTTTAAAACCTCATCCAAATGACGCTCTTGTTCGTGACGTAGTAGCAAAACCTGTTGACTGTGATACGGCATGACTCTTACTTGGGTATCTTTTGGGTAATCACTGTTCAATAGGTACCTCGTTAATTCTACACAAGGAGAAATATTGGCAACACGAATAACACCAAAGGAGACTCTTATAGTTGTTTTAGGATCGATGCTATGATGATGCTTATGTTTAGCTAAAGCCGCTAATTTTACGGTTGAAAAATAATGTGTCTTCTTGCTCTCTTGAGCTTCGTAATCTGCCGTGGAAGATTCAATTGCGGTATTTTCGGCAAGAACAGAGCAAGGTATTATACTAGCTTTGCGTTTCGCAACTTGTTTATTTAGGCTTTTAACTCGTTTATCTATAAAATTATTATGATTTGATTGATATTGCTCTAGGGCTGAGTCGCTTTTAGCAACATCAATGCTATGAACATACGTTCTGAATTCGTCTATCCAGGCACAGCCCATTTCAGCTGTAGCATTTTCTCGACTATTTGTAAAAATTTGCCAACCTTTTTTGTAAGCATTGAAATAGCCTAATGCTAAATCAGGAGGAATAGTTGCAGATGAAATCATAACTTTTTTGCCTAACATTCCTGCCAAATGAATTAATCTGCCAATCGCGATTAGGTCATTTCCTGTAAAATCATCAATTTCGTCAATTACTAAGTCTGACGACATTAAACGTAAACTAGGTAAAATGTAACGACCACCCCGTTTTGTTTCTGTCGCCGCCATTAAGTGGTCGATGGTACATGCTAGCACCGGAGCAAATAAAAATTGCTTATCTTTCGTTCGAGTTAGCACCGTACTTAATCCTTCATCTGGTATTTCACAATCATAATCAATGAACTCGTCTAGTAGGTTCTCCTGGGATTCTGATCCTAAAACTTCAGCTGAAATTTCATCTGGCTTTATTTCTCGTTGATTATGTAACTCCGCTACTGCTTTAGAGCCGATTAAAACCGCTAGCTCTGTATTAGATAGACCGATCCGATGCCTGTACTCATCGCCTGTTTGTAAGGTTAATGTACGCAAGCCAAGTGCTAGAATGTAGCGTAAGCTTTTACCATCAACGGATAGTGCGCGCATAGCTTTTGCATTTGCGAAGGTTTTGCCACAACCAGTACTCGCCATGTTTACTGCAAAAAAGCCCGAGTGTTTTCTATTTTGTTGCTTCTGCCATTCGTTAATTTTGGCTACGGCCTTATCTTGCCATTTATATTTTGGGTCGAAGCTAACTTGCCTTAAGGCTTGGTTATCAGTTGCAACGGGCAGTTCTTTTTCAAAAGCAGGCAGCAAGTGAACTGTATTAACCGCAGCTTTCGAAACCCCCACCAAATGCTCGTCTAATTTTTGTTTTAGCTCTCTCGTTTGTCGATCCGTATTCGCGTACAACTCTGTGCTATTATTCCAGTGTTTTTCGGCCTTCTGCGACGAATAGAAATGATCTCCTAGCATTAAACACAAACGCGAATGGTGTAATATAATGCGGAAGGAGCCCTCTTGTATTGCTCTGTCTAGCAAAGGCAAGCTATTTTTCAGGCTAGTCGCCCAGCGTTTAACATTTTTACACCACACTTTTGATTCTGATAGCAAACCGTAAGGGAATTCAAAGCACTGCTTTACTCGTATCCTATATTCTGATTCATCTCGCTTATTCTCGTACCCCCACTCTGCTGTAATGCGCTTAAGCATTGTAGATAAATCAGGCGCCCTTTCGTCTCGCCAATCATCTTTTATATAAGGTAAGCGATGGTGAGACACGATCAACCAAGCCAATAATTTAGCACCATTTGGGAGTCTATCTAACGGAGTGAAATCTTGGTTTTTAACACCTTCTTTTAACTTGCTTTCGATAAAACCATTTTCAATTAAATTTATTAACCATGTGTCGTCATCGTTGTTTTCTACTAAAGCATTTAGCAATAGAACCGAAATCCATTCATGTCTTAATGGATCACCTTTAAATTTGTTTTTGCTTTTAGGTTTTAACTTTTCTTGAAATAAGCTTGATGCTTTTCCCCAATCATGGAGTAAAGCTGAAAGCCCCGCCAGCGATTTTATTAAAGGAAGATACTTCCAGTCGGTTTCAAATTCACTTTTCATTAAACTTTTTCTTGTGCTATTAACGGGTACTATCCCCGCGTTATTAAACCGATCTTTCCTACCAACCACCCAAATTAACTCAGAACGCGCCCTACTCCTAATCCAATGACAACTAACAGCTGTACTTTTACTCGCGGTTCTTCTCAATAATTTCTTAACTGCATTTAATCCTTCTTGAGTAATCACCGCTTGCCAGGTGTTATCCCCAATTCTGTTTGCAAATGCATCCAGCACTCGACGAGTCCTTTTGAGTGCGTTTTTTTCACATTGCGAAACAAAGGTGACCATCATAATTAGGCTTCCCCTTCCCAATCTGTTTTTAGCGCAACTCGCTTAACCTGCTCAAACATGAAATCCAAAGCCTTATTGTCTGTAAATGCCTGCAAACATTGCTGTCTAAATTCTTGTTCTGTTGCGTTTTCATTTGCACATATAAAGGCCCAAGGTAGAACAATCGCGTCTTTAATTAAATCTGCAACGTCAAAAACCAGTGCACCTCGCCGCGTTTTGCCATGCATTACCGCAAAGCCGTGGGGAATTCCTAATACCCATAAAGTTGTAGCGGCTAAACCATAGGCTAAGTAGTTTCCGTGATTTAGGAAATCATTGGCTAGGTCCGTGCTATCTCTGTTTCGAGAAAAGTTAGATAAATTAGTGTTCTGGGCGGCAATCTTATAAAGCTGCTTTGTCAACTCAGCTTCTATGTTTAGCAGCTTAGTGACATTAATGGCGTTAAGAATTTTATTTCTATTGAGCGATAGTTGGCTTTCTATGCTTTCATTTTTACTATCAAACCCTTCGTTAATAAGGTCTCTACTCTTGCTCCAGGTTTTTCGAATAAACCCCAGTCGCTCTTGTTGAAAAATTTTAGCCGCTTGAAGTCGCTTAGCATCGTCAAACCAAAAACTCATCCATCCTTGAATATACTCCGTCGGTCGGTATTCGCCTTGAGGGGTCAGCCACTCGATTTCATTGGCCATTAACAGCGGTGTTCCACCTCCGCCGCAAAAGCCAACTAAAACACCGGCTTGAGCTAACATTCGCATGGCTGCCTGAGTAATGGATGTTCCTGTTCCGAGCAGTAGGCAGGTAGTATTTGCTATTGGAATATTCCAGTACTGATTCTGTTTTGAAGCTTCGGTGAGGTAAAGAACTCGCCCATCCTTTTGCATTACTCGGCAGTATTCTAAATAGTAAAGGTTTGCCCTTTTGGAGTGGAGAATCGCCTTTAAGTCTGTGAGTTGTTCCATGTGCATCCTTGCGTTCACGCTTCTGTATAGTTGTAACTAACTATACGCCTTTAATTTCCCTCTTCAACACTACTCATACAAGTGTGTATACTTTTCAAGCAGATTATTTCAAATCAACTAACTGCGGACTAGTCCTTGTCTTGATTACCCAACTTGCTTCCATGGTCAATTTCATAAGGTGGCATTTTCTTACCTTTCTTTTTGCCTTTAAGATAAAAATCCATCCACCGCATCAAACGAGTTGCATAGTCTAGCTGCGAAGCACTTTTTCTATTGCCATGAGGCTCATCGGGATAAAAAACTAATCTTACTGGCGTATCGGTTCTTGTTTTTATATATCGATAAAGCTCCATCGATTGACTTGGGTGAACTCGAGTATCATTTTCTCCATGCATGATCAAAATCGGAGTCTTTGCTTTGTCTGTGTGATAGATAGGGCTTCGTTCAAGCATCCACTGCCATTTATCCCACGGATAATTTCTTGCGTGAACATTATACATTTCTTTAGGAATATCAGTTGTTCCAAACTTAGATAGCTGATTTGAAATACCGACAAACATGACACTCGCCGCAAAGTGCTCGCTAAGTGCTGTAGCAGCCCATGCTGATGCATACCCGCCATATGACCCACCGGTAATTCCTACACGTTTTTTGTCAACTAGCCCGATATCGGATAAGTGTCCTATCGCATCAACTAAGTCATTAAATTCCGCGCCCGCATAATCAGCTTGTCCCATTTTAGAAAACTCAACGCCACGGCCGGTACTACCTCGATAATTAGGTAAAAAAACCGCATAACCTCTTTCCGCAGCGTACTTAATCGGATAAGAATAACGATCTAACCACGCATCGCTAACGTGCGCTTCTGGCCCCCCGTGCACCATCATTATTAATGGATACCTTTTGCGTTTGGAGTAGTTCATTGGGTAAACCAATACACCTTGAATTTCGACGCCATCTCGCGCTTTAAAACTAATACTTTTTTGCTCGGGTAGCTTTGCTTTTTCTAGCCACTTATTTAACGATGACTGCCTTTTTAATTTGCCTTCGCTAAGGTCAAACACTTCGTTAGGATGCGAATCACTGCTCGCCAATCCTAATAGGACTTTTCCAGAACGATTTGTTCTCAAGCTAAAAAGAACTTCATTTCCTGGTGCAATAAATTGTTCGGTCTTACCACTATCTAAATTTATAGTCGCAACTTCGCTTTTTGTACCCAAGTGTCCAAGATAAGTTAATTGGTAATCAGATTGCCACTGAATATCTTTTACTTGGCCCATATAATTATTGTTGAGTTCGCGCAGTTTACTCGAATCAACATCACCGACGAAAAGTCTGCCGGTCGCTGGGTCGTGCTTGTTTTCCGCGCCAATTATGGCGACACGCTCGCCATTAGGAGACCAGCGCGCCGTGCCTAATTTACCTTCGGTTTTAAAATGGGCGACCAAATCACCATCGGTTTCTAAAACTTTATATTGTGACGCTACGTAATTGTCATCGATTAAAGGAGTCGGCGTAGTGCGCACCAGTAACTGATTATTCTTAGGATTAAATTGAACCGATAAAAAATGCTCCTTTGAATCAAATTGAATGTGAGGAATCTTCTGATCTGTCAGATCGACTAAGTAAGCAGATTGGTATTCTTTTGATTCTTCATAGACCTTCGCTTTTAGCCCTTTCTTTTTCAGCTTATCCTTATTTTCATCCGCTTTAGGCTTAGCCAAATAAACTAACTTAGTCTCGTTAGCATTAACACTAAATGCACTTATGTTATTTTGAGCAGTGATAACTTTTTGCGCTTCTCCGCCATCGACAGCGATTCGATACACACTGGCAAATTTATCTTCTCCCCGCTTACTCAAAAAATAAATAAAGCGATTATTAGCTCCCCATTGAATACTTGATAGGCGTTTTTTACCCGTGATAAAGGGTCGGTTATTACCTTTCTGATCCGATACGTGAAGTTCTATAAATGGCTTTCCATCATCATCATGATAAACATCTCGAGGCACCTTAACCAAGTAAGCAAAATATTGGCCATTTGGTGAAACAGCAACATCTAACACTGACTTCATTTCCACCAGTTGTTCGAGAGTAAACTGTTTGGCTTTGTTAGCCGATAAATTTTGAGTAAGCGCAGAGAGCGTTACAGTCACGGTCAGAATTAGCAATTTCCTGAACATTATGGTCTCCTATCTAGATTTAATTTTATTATATTTTGGGAATAACTATTTCTTCTTTCCAGTTAAAATTGGGATCACCTAATACTAGAAAAAAGGGATTAAGAATATCTTCTTTCTGATTATACGTCATTTCACTAAAGTCTAGCTGTACAATTCGTCCACCCGCTTGCTCTACAATGGCTTGTGCAGCTGCAGTGTCCCACTCACAAGTCGGAGCCAACCGAGGGTAAAAATCCGCACTTCCTTCAGCTACCATGCACATTTTTAAAGAACTACCACGATTGATTAAATTGTAACTAGCAAAATTCTTACATAGTGGTGTGACTTTTTCGACGCCATGTCGCCTGCTCGCGACCACTGTAGGATGATTGTGGCCATTTTTTCGTGGCAACTTTCTTACACAAATTCTTTCTGCAGGTTTTTCTTGTTCCTGTTTAAAGGCCCCTAGGCCTTCTGCAGCGAAATAAGTCACTCCTGAGACTGGCACATAGATTACACCTAATTTACACCTTCCATTTTCTTGGAGCGCTATATTAACCGTGAAGTCACCATTTTGAGCAATAAACTCTTTAGTTCCGTCTAAAGGATCAATGATGAAACACTGCTTCCAATGTTTGCGCTGGTCGAACGTAATGCTGTGACTTTCTTCAGAAAGACATGGAATACTTGAATAATTCTTCTCAAGAAAATTAACGATTATTTCGTGTGCTGCTAAATCCGCTTTAGTAATTGGGGAGTCGTCCCCTTTATGACGCACTTCAAAATCTTCTGAGTTATAAATCTCTAATACGGATTGTCCAGCTTGTTTGGCAATTTTGATGACATCTTTAAGTAAGGATTCCATTTGTGCCCTTTGTATTAGAACGCACTTTTTATCGATTAATCAATTACGCTATCGAGTCGCCCCTGCAAGAGCTATTGCTGCTATTAACGCTTTTCTAAGATCTGTTTCACTAAAAATAAAGCGGCGATCGAGCGCGCTTCGGTAAAATCGTCTTGCTCAAGTATTTGGTCTATTTGGTTAATCGGCCAATGCACAACTTCTAGGGGCTCAGGTTCATCTCCCGGCAAAGACTCTGGAAATAAGTCTTCAGCTAAAATTAAATTCATTTGATGAGTAAAGTAGCCCGGTGCTAGGGAAATTTTTTTCATCAATGAAAATTTATTCGCGCCATAGCCAACTTCTTCTTTCAACTCTCTGTTGGCGGCTTGCTCAGGCGTCTCGCCTGCGTCCATCAGCCCTTTTGGAAATGCCAGTTGATAGTTATCAGTACCGGCAGAATACTCTCTAATCAAAAGAATATATTCGTTATTGAGGATTGGTACAATCATTACCGCGCCATTCGGCCCTGAGACTAGACGTTCATAAGTTCTAAGCTCACCGTTTGGAAACTCTAATTCAAGCTGTTCGACGTGGAAGAGGCGAGTCTTAGCCAAACTAGTGCGGCTTAATATAGTTGGCTTGGTTGAAATTTTCGACTTTTTATTCATTTTAACAGGTTCACTTTCTAACCAAATGATGGTTCTGACAATACGATCGTGTGCTGTAACTAGATTAACTGACTAAAATTCTGAATACCAGTAAATGGATGACAAATGCGAGGTTTTTTGGTCATGTCAGGTTGTTCTATTGCCAATATATGACCTATTCCAAAGTCCATAGCAGATTGCAACACTTGTGAACTGTCATCAATAAATAGACACCTTTTAGGGTTCAGTTCATATTGCTTGACCAGTCGATGCCAGTACTCTTGCCGCTCCTTCGGAAAGCCAATGTCATGAGAACTCGAAAGGTGTTCAAAGTATTCACTAAAATCAGCTCGCATTAATTTTAGCTCTAACGTTTTCGGATGAGCATTGGTTGCGAGAATAACTCTTTTTTTACGCAGGCTTAGACTTTTAAGAAATGCAATGGTATTCGGTCTAAACGCAATTTTTTCGCTGACATTGAGCTTTATCGCAGGAATATCAATCCCTAATTGCTCGCTCCAATAATCTAAGCAATACCAATCTAGTGTTCCGGCGACTTTATCAGAAAGACATTCAAGTTCTGCTCTGCTTTGGCTGATGGATTGGTTATTTAATTTTGCTAGATACGATGGCAAGTAATCCAACCAAAAATAATTATCAAAATGCAGATCGAGAAGCGTTCCGTCCATGTCTAATAAAACAGAATCAATTTTATCCCAAGGAAGGTTTATGTTTTGCACTTTTTTTAACTCTGTTATATCTAAGATAAAACCGGTTTCGCGAATCGAACTAAACAGAATCTAGCGATAGATTCTATTGTATTTTCTTTTTGAATTTAACCGGTAACCGACCCAATTCAACTTTGCCGTCAGCAAAAAGTGAGAGTGCAGTGTATAGATTTCTATCTGCAGAACTACTTATACTACCTTTAAACTCCGCAATGCCCGCACTATTTAGGGTAATATTGCCCTCAAGTCCAATTTCATTCTTGGTTTTTCTAAATCGTCCGGTTATAAGATTTTCTTTTGCGTTGGTGGTCCAATCAACTATAAAAGTACCAAGAACTTGTTGCTGATTATTGATGGTGACAACGGCATTACTCCAACTGGTGACGCCAGCAAGGTGGACTAATTTTCCTTCGGAAATATCGGCATCTAAATTTTCAGTTGAAAGGGCTCCCTCAAATTGGATACCGGGAAAAGGCATAAATTTTTCTAGCTTGTCTGCGGTCATTCTTAAATTGGCTTGGTCAACAGACAAATTATTCTGATCACTCATTGAAAAATCAAAAGCACCCGAAACATCCCCGTTTGCAATTTCCAGACTTCCTGATAAGGAAGCAACCAATAATGAGAAAAAGCTGATATTATAATCAATATCTTCGACTTGAATACCTTGCACATTTGCGCTTTCAACCTGACCCGACCAAGCGCTCCCAGTCATATTCGTTAGTTTTATAGGAATAGAACTAGGGACCAAATTTTGTACAAATCTAGCCGGTATTAAAACGATCAGCAATACTATAAATACTAAACTTAAAACAACAATTTTATTCTTCATCTACTTCCTAAATCCTAAACCTTCGCGTTTAGGCCTAAATTTTAATTTATTTAATTACCGCGAACTGCTTGCTAAAAAATTACTTTAATAATTTCACATTTATACTAGTTATGCCGTTTCGGTCTTGGCCTCTAACATTGACTGATGTGACGGTGACACCATGTTGTTTATTAATTTCTGCAACCCACTGTAAAAAGGCATCAAAAGAAACATTGTCAAACCAAACTTGCATTTCATTAGGACTTTTACTGTCTCTTCGAGAAACCGGTAAGTTGTATTTGCTGGTGGTACTATTAACCACTGAAGTTAATGGTAGACCACTTACACTACCTCCTCCACTGCGTTTACTTGCAAGTACAATAGGTACTTGTTGCTTGATTCTTTCAACGGTTGACTCGCTAGCGGCTACTTCCCTTTCGAGTTGTTCTACAGCGGAATTAATTGGCGCAATAATTAACAAATACAGCAGAAACACTAATACAAATCCGCCTGCTACCAATGTGATTTTTTGGTCTCTTTGGTCGAGCCCTGAGTACCAATTAGTTATTTGTTCCATTTTTCTACGCTCTTATAAATATTATTAGTTGTTAACTATTATTCGATATTTTAACTAGCTCAATATCACCAAGCTCTAACGAGTGATGGTTAATCGGCTTGAATAGCCTTCTCCGCGTTGGGTTTCTGAAGATTTATCGACTTTATGCCCTCGTTTACGCAACGCTTCGGCATATTGATCCAGTACTACTAAGTCAGCCGCGATAACATCGAGTCTTAGCTCGTTTCTAGCGCGATCGAAGCTAATATTAGTTGGGTATATCTTGGATAGATCCGTCAGCGATTCACTGGCGGAATTGAGCAAACTTAAAAAGCCTCCTTGACCCGCATTCTCTCCAATCGACTTCATATAGATGTTAAGTGCTTTCTCTGTAGGCCTTTTACTTCTCGGAAAAGCCTGTTTTAATAAACTCTTTTTTTGCTCGGCTAATTGTGCTTTGGTATCCGATAAAACGTAAATATGAGTGCCTTGATAGATAATAAATGACAACAATACTAATGCAGCAATAGTGGCAATCTTTTTGGCGAAGATTTTAATTTTAGAGCTTTCTTTCTTGGGCTCAAATTCAGCCTGCAATAAATTTAGAGAGTGTCCTTTTTGACTCAACAAAAACGTGTAGTAGTCATCGACTTGGCGACTTTCAACCGCAAAGCGCCCGACAGGTAATTGATGCTCAAACTCATCCGTAGGGTCTTGAGAAATAATTTCAAGTGGCAATGCAATTGGCATTTCATCTTCAGACTCTGCTTGGCTAAGTTGTTTTTGAATTAACCAGCTAAAATCTTCACTGTGACAATGCCAGCGATTATCTTCATGATCCGCTACTAAACAGTTGTCTTGATGGATTAATAGTTTAAAACCTTCTTCTGGCGCTTCCATCAGATCACTATCGACCAACACTTGATGGAGTTTAATTTCTGCTGTGTTAAATAGGTTAAGAATACTTTCTAAATAGTATCGATCAATTGCTCGTACGGCCAATTTAGAGCCCACGGGCTTGTCTCCTAGGGCGAAAAAGAGTTGATCGACTGGAGTCGCTAAATCATCTTCCATCATAAACGGAACCGCTTTGCGAAGTAGCTTTTGAGCCTTATTGGGAACTTCTAAGGTTGCACAGACAACGTCACTATTCGATAAGACCAGTGAGACTTTTGCCTGCAATGCCATATCTGCAATGCAATTCAAGTCAGCCTTAAGGATCTCTTCACTTTCTAACCGATGAAGAGCCGTCGATGAAGTTGAATTAGTTGTATTTTCAGTTAACTTCCAACTAAAAGTAGGCTCGTCCTTTGTTCCCCAAAAGAGCGTTAGTTCATTCATTATTCTTTTCCAAAATACCGGGACACCACTTTAAACGTGTTGCTGTCCTCTTTGATAAATACGGTTTTCATGTAGACTCGAGTTTTGTTAATTTCGGCTTTCGCATCCATTAAAAAATACTTACTAGTGTCTGTTAATCGACTTTTTAATCCTTTACTGATCTTTCCCGAATCACTCAAGCTATCGTAAAATGTCTGCATATCATATCCAGCTTCAGGTCTATCTGAGATGAGTTGGCTCACTTCGGACTGAGGGATTTTTCCTCCTAAGGCCGCGTAAAGCAAATCAGCTTTCTCACTAGTGATGGTGTTAACGTTAATCTGCGTTTCTTTGCTATCAGGTAAAACACAAACATACGGGCGAAGCTTCTCGTAACTATTGGCATCAAAATATCTTACCGTGCGCAATTCACTAACATGAGCAATTGGGCCATTGGGAGGTAGATAGGGAATTTCCAGTCCTTGATAATATAAATCCTCGACTCCGTCTGGGCCACTAGGAGTAAAATCGGAATCAATCCAATCACTGAGTGCTGCGACTAGTGCAGGTGCTTGAATTTCAGTGCTATCTAGAATTTTTTCTAATAAATTGGTTAAGATGATTTCGCCACTTTTAGAAACATTTGCTTGGTTAGGGTCATTTCTTTGATTATTATTTGGACTTGTTGGATTAGTCCGACTTCCCCCTGCCGGTGGTCGCAGCGGTTGCGATGCATTATTGTTAGTACCATTAGTTGACGGATCCGGGGTTATAATGGAGTTAAGATTTAAACAGCTTTGCATATCAGTAATCTCGGCTGTCATTACACCGCCATCTATCGGAAACGTAATATCATCTTGTGCCCAAGCCTGCCCTAAGTGAACAATATCTTCTTTTTCAGCATCGAACGCTTTCTTCAAATATATTTTTGCCAACTCTTCCATTCCGACCAAGTATGAAAAAGCTTGGTCTCGATTCATTAAGTTTCGATTGAGGCTCGTTTGGTAATTAACCGTTTTATTCGCCTCAACAACGAGTACCACAACAAATGCAACCACTAGCAAAACGGTCACTAAAACCGTGCCCGATTGTTTACCAATGTTTGGAATGCGTTTTATTGTGTTCTTAACCACGCTCTGACTCCTGCTGATCTGAAATCACGAAGAGTCTTTCTATTAAACCTAAATCCGATAGTTCAATCGAAACTTTAATTGCAACAGGTAGCTTATCATTCGGGTTATTTGACTCCCTTTCACTACCATCATTAACTGGCCAAAAATCGTTCCATTGTTCACCATCGTAAAAATTGACCATAAATGAATCAACATTCTCTAACAAATCTCGAGCGAGACCTTGCTCGGAATTCATTCCGTCTGGATAAAGGTAACTAACTCGCTGTAAGGTTTTTTCATCCAAAACGTAAGTTAGTTTTTCTAAATTAGATCGCGGTAAACGTGCTGGATTTCGACGACCAAGTCGAGTAAAACTCAAGTGAGTTTTTCCAATTGAATCATCACTTGTGAGGTTATCTTTTAAATCACCAAACTCATCTCTAAACTGACGCGGTGCCAATTGCTGAAGATCACTTGAAAGAAATAGCAGAGCTCTTTCAATTTCATTGTAGCGAGCACCTTTTTCTTTAATATTTTTATGGCTAATGGTTGCACTATCGAGCACTTTCATTGCACCGACCCCAATCACAGCAGCAATGGTCATTGCCACTAAAATTTCGAGTAATGTAAATGCCCTCTGCCGGCTAAGCGGTTGCTGAATCATTGCCGAGTCCCAGGTTGATCGGCGTTTGCATTCGCAACTGCTTTGTTGGCGATAAAGCCAACAAATCGTGTGGTGGCGAGTTCGTCATCTTGCTCCAAGCGAACTTCAATTTCGACTTGGCGAAGATCTTTTTCCGTGGTTTTACTCACGGTACGCAACCAATACCAAGTCTTATTGGCCATTTCTGCGCTGCCACGAGTTACCCCGATGTTTGGCCATTCTTTTTCCAGCCTCGCTTTGGCCATTTCGTTCATAGCGACCCAGTGCGCTACGGTTCGTTGAGTTGCATTAAGTTGAGCTGACTGGTATTGCGCCATATTCGAAATCAAACTCACTGCGGCGTAACCGAAAATAGCCATAGCAACCAAAACCTCTAGCAAGGTAAATGCTTTCGTTTTTTTTAGTTGGATGGTTTTCACGTTATTTTCTCAGCTGCGAATTTGTGGTTTGAATTTCGTTAAAGCGTTTATCATGTAAGCTAAAAACTTAGTAGTTGCATTAACATTTACTAACTAATATTTCACGACTCTTCTTGATACTCTCTATCTAAGTCTTGAAACAAATTTCCTTCTAAAGGCCCCTCGTATTTTAAATTTCCTGTTAAAAAACCTCTAACTCGAAAAAAGTTTTTTTGTTGTTCTAAATCTAACTCTTTTGAATCGACTGCTAATCCAATTGAAAATTGGTTTTGCTCACCAGTGGATAAAAAATAAATTTGAGGCGGTTCTAACTTCTCTTCTTCCTCTTCATCGGTAAAGATTTCGACATCTTCTTCGAAAATATCAATTTCATCTCCGGCCGTTGAAAATGCATTTTCTCCATCAATGGTTAAATTAACTTCTAATCCTTCAGGAAACTCATGCGCTTGTAGTCCTGGAATATCCTCAACTAGGCGCCATTGCGGAGGTTGTGTTTCATCAGTTTCATCAAGTATTAAAAATTGGTATCCTTCCTCGTCAATATTAAGGCCATATTCTTGATTAAGAATAATCGCCTTGTCCCTCACTAATTCAATGGCTGATACAAGACGTAATGCCTGTTGTTTAGCCAGCTTATCAGAAGAGCGTCCCAAATTTGGAAAGGCAACCAAAACCATCACGGCCAGAATTGCCATTGCGATTAAAATTTCGAGAAGACTGAAACCTTTCGAACGAATTAGCAATTATTGCTCACCTGTTTTAAATGCTCTTAACACTTCATCGGCATTCCAGTTTCCTATATCAGCCGCCATGCCTTCGCCGCCCTCTTCCCCATCAGCGCCAAGTGAGTAAATATCATATTCGCCAAATTCTCCAGGGTATGCATATTGGTAAGGATTTCCCCATGGGTCTTGGCGTAATTTTATATATCCATTTCGTGCATACTGTTTAGGCTCAGGCCGACTCGTCGGTTTGGTTTCTAACGCCTCTAGGCCTTGTTCGGTAGTTGGATACATAAAGTTATCTGAACTATATTGAATCAATGCCGATTCTAGCGCTTGAATATCTGATTTTATTTTGATGAGGTTCGCCTCTTGCGTTTTCCCTGAAAACTGAATCACCATGACTCCACCTAGAATTGCCATTATTGCCATAGCAACTAAAATTTCTAGTAGAGAAAAACCTGCTTGTTTTTTCATTTTTTGACCTCTTTTATCTAACAGTAATTTAGCGATAAAACTAAATAAAATTTATGCGAGTGTATTACTCAATTCAAAGACCGGTAACATAATGGCTAACACAATCATAAAAACAAAAGCCCCCATAATTAAAATCATTATCGGTCCAATCATATCCATCATTACGCTAACTAAATTATCAAACTGGGTTTCTTGATTGTCAGCAGCTCGATCTAACATTTGTTCCAATTCACCAGAATTCTCACCGCTGGCGATCATATGCAACATCATCGGTGGAAAATAACCACATTGCTGTAACGACACCTTAAGCCCAGCACCTTCACTAACTCTTAGTGCCGCTTCTCGAACAGCATTCTTTAGCTCCACATTGGTCATTACATCGCCCGCTATTTTCAAACCTTCCAACAGTGGTACACTACTGGCGTTTAAGATTGCTAATGTTCTAGCAAATCGGGCAGCATTTAATCCTCTAATAACCTTGCCAATAATCCACGCATTAATCTTCCACTTATCCCACGCTAATCTAATCGCTGGCTTAGTTAACAAGAATTTGAACCCAGAAATAAAAGCAACAATCAATATTGCAGTAAGGATCCCCCAAGACTGAATAAATTCGCTCATAGAAAGCAATGCTTGGGTTAACCAAGGTAGTTCTTGCCCAGACTGCACAAAACTTTCAGTTATTTGTGGAACAACATAACCTAATAAAAAACTTACGATTGCAATACTGACCACCGATAAAATCACTGGGTATACAAGCGCTCCGGAAATTTTTTGAGAAATAGCCTGACGAGCTTCAGTGTATTCAGCTAACCTTTCAAGAACCAAATCAAGATGACCTGATTTTTCGCCAGCAGCGACCATAGAACAATAAAGGTTAGAAAATACTTTAGGGTATTCTGATAACGCGTCTGCGAGTGTGTGCCCTTCCACAACTCTGGCTCGAATTCCTAAAAGCATGGTTTGTTGTTTCGGTTTTTCACATTGTTCTGCTACAGCTTTAATAGACTCTTCTACCGGAATAGCGGCTCTTACTAAAGTTGCGGTTTGTCTAGTAATTAGAGCTAAATCTGCGGCACTCATCTTTGAAGACGATTGCTTATTCTTTGGTTGTCCTTGCTTCTGTTTAGATGATTGATTGACACCTTCAACTTCAACAGGAATCAACTTTTTTTCGCGCAACATTTGCCGAATCTGTCTCGGAGTATCTCCTTCTAAGATCCCTTTTTTTTGTTTGCCCGATAGATCAAGCGCGGTATATTCAAATGCAGCCATTAATCTTCTCTTGTCACTCTCAACACTTCTTCGACAGTGGTTATTCCCTCAAGGATTCTGCGCTTTCCGTCTTCACGGATACTAAACCCTTTATTTCGAGCGTGCCGTTCGATTTCTAGCTCACCAGCCCCTTTGTGAATCATGCTACGAGTTTCTTCATCAATGGTGACGAGTTCAAAAATACCTTGTCGTCCTTTGTAACCCGAGCGATTACATTCGGCACAGCCTTCAGCGTGAAAAATTGTTGGAGGTGCATTAAAATCAAAGCCCATCAACTCGCATTCTTTTTCACTGGCGACTGCAGGCTTTTTACAATCGGGACACAAAGTTCTAACCAGCCTTTGCGCTAACACCCCTAATAAACTCGATGATAAAAGGAATGGTTCAATTCCCATATCTTGTAATCGAGTCACTGCGCCCGATGCCGTATTGGTATGCAGAGTTGATAAAACTAAATGACCTGTCAAACTAGCTTGCACTGCAATTTCAGCGGTTTCCAAATCACGAATTTCACCCACCATTACCACATCAGGATCTTGTCTTAAAATAGCTCTTAGTCCTCGCGCAAAAGTCATATCGACTTTACTATTGACCTGTGTTTGACCTATTCCATTCAGTAAGTATTCGATAGGGTCTTCAACCGTTAATATGTTTCTCGAAGAACTATTAAGCAACGTTAGTCCCGCATATAAAGTGGTTGTCTTACCTGAACCCGTTGGCCCTGTAACCAGGATAATTCCGTGCGGTTTGTGCAGCAAATTATCCATTTCTTGCATTAAGTTTTTCGGCATACCTAAGTGAGAGAACTCTAGCCGGCCAGCTTGTTTATCGAGCAAACGCATGACGACTCGCTCACCATGACTCGACGGTATTGTAGAAACCCGCACATCAACACCTCGGTTTGCAATTTTTAGTGCGATACGGCCATCTTGAGGTACTCGTTTTTCTGCAATATCTAACTTTGCCATAACCTTAATTCTTGAAACCAATAAAGGCGCTAATTTTTTCCCTGGACTCAAAACTTCACGTAAAACACCATCGACCCTAAATCGAACTTTAAGCTCATTCTCAAATGTCTCCACATGAATGTCCGATGCATTTTCTTTAATCGCTTCCGTTAATAACGCGTTTATCAATTTTATGATTGGAGCGTCATCATCTGCCTCGAGTAAGTCTTCTGTTTCAGGTAGTTCATCGGCAAGCTTAAATAGATCCAAGTCATCACCAATATCTTCCATTGCCGCCATGGCTTCACCGGCATTATTCTGGTAAACCTGACCTAGAATAAATTCAAAATCTTCATCGCTAACTTCTTCGAATTTTAACGGGTGATTAGCAAATCGTCTGGCTTCCGCAATTGCGGTCACAGTAACGTTTGAACGAGTCACAGCTTTTACGTAAGACTCTTCGGGTTGTTTAGAACGCAACACAACCCCTTGCCGCTTTGCAAATGAAAACGGTAAACGAGTTTCTAGTAACTCATTTTCCAACGACTCTTCTTCAGAAACTTCAGCCGCGAGGGTAGCCTCCACTAAATCATCGTTTGATTCTTCACTATTTTTTATGAATTCACTGACTGCCATTAGTTGTTCTCTGAATCACTTTCAGTTTCAATTTGGTTTAGCTGTTCCATCGACTGGTCGTAAGATGGAGGTAACGATAGTGTGTCATCCCAATCAGGTAAGATCTCAGGGTCAGTCATTGGCATTAGACCAATACCACGCATTTTCTTATCTTCCTGCAGCGCTCTCATATAATTGTATTTTTCTGAACTAATTGCATCAGAAGCACCAGCACCCGAAATAATAGTGGGCCGAATAAATACCATTAAATTAGTCTTTCGCTTTGAAGTACCGGTAGATGAAAATAGTCGACCAAGCCATGGAATATCGCCCAACAGTGGAATTTTTTGTTCACTTTCTTGCACATCATTATCAATCAATCCACCAAGCACAATTGTTTGTCCGCTATTAACCAAAACTGTTGTATTAATTTGTCGCTTGTTGGTAATAACATCCACGGCTGTTGCTCCGGCAATACCAGATACTTCTTGCTCAATGGTCAATACCACCGCATCACCTTCGTTGATTTGTGGAGTAATTTTTAACTTGATACCAACATCTAGACGGTTTACCGATTGGAACGGATTAGCGTTGCCACTACCCAGTTGCGAACCGGTAATCACCGGTATTTCTTGACCTATACTGATGGTCGCTTCTTCGTTGTCTAAGGTGGTTAAGCTAGGTGTTGAAAGGACATTAGATTCTTGATCTGTCGATAACAACTTAAGCAACCCTGCCCAAGACTTACCGTCGGTGAATCCAAACAAAGCACCGGTTAACCCCGAAATAGCTTGTCCAATAGCGGCACCGTTATCACCACTGTCACTGGGCTCAGTCCGAGTTACGTTTCCATTTGGATCAGTCGTTGTTACCGTTGAACCTTGAGACTGACCATTATAGGCAAGCACTCCGGCTGCCAAGCTAGTTATACTTGGCGAAGTATTAGAATAATTAATAATCCCTTTATCCGAAATCCATTGGACACCTAGTTCTTTATTAAGCGACTCTGAAATCTCAACAATGATTGCTTCAACATGAACTTGCTGACGTCTAATATCCAATTGATTAATGACTGAATCAAACGATTTCATAATATCGGGTGGCGCAGTGATTACTAATGAATTGGTTTCAGTATGCGCTTTAATTGAATACTCTTTTTCTGAGTTGCGGCGTCTCGAAGTCGTCGACTTAGCACCGTCTTTTTGTTCGATAGTTTCAGCAACGCCTTCTAATAAGGTCGCCAACTCTTCAGCTTTAGCATATTTTAAGTGTCGTACTTTGGTATTTCCCGAGTTCTTTTGCGGTGAGTCTAACTGCGCGATGAGAGCACGCAATCTCATTGAAGCTTTTTTCTCTGCACTTAATAAGATACTGTTGGTTCGTTCGTCAGCCACAAACTTAGGCTTATTCGCTTCCGCTTTTTTTGCAGAACCACTTTGTTTTTCTAGGTTTTCTAAAATCCTAACCACTTCTGTTGCTGATGCATGTTGTAATTCGATGACTTCAATTTCTTCATTACTTTCTTTATCTATTTTTCTAATAATTTGTACGATACGTTCCAGGTTAGCGGCAGAATCATGAATAACGATAACATTCGTTGGTTTGTACTGCGCCATATGCCCTTGCTGAGGAATCAAAGTTCTTAGCAGAGGTACCAATAATCCAACATCAACATTATCAACTTTAATAACCCGCGTTACTAATTGGTCACCCGCATATTTTTTACCTTCAGTAAAAACGTCAACCGAGTCCTGCTTGGCCGTTTGCAACTGCTCTATTTTATAAATACCGTCGGTTTCCACAGCCGAAAACTGATGTACTTTTAAAACACTAAGAAACAGAGCAAAGATTTCATCTTCATCCATTTCATGTTGTGCGATAACAGTTATCTTCTTATTCCGCACTCGAGGATCAACAATAAATGTTTTGCCAGTCAACCGACTCACCATTTCAATAAACACACCGATATCAGTTTCTTTTTGGTTGAGTGTTGCTTTGTCAGCTTGAACACTTGAAACCATCAAGGTGAAGCTAAGCGTCAATGTAATGACTGATGATATAATTGACTTTACCACTGTGGCTCTTCCTTTGGAGTTATTTTGATGTTTTGTCATAATTTTAATTCTGTTTGGCATTCGTTCAGATTGTCCTTTCTTATTCACGACTTGGACCACTATCTCGTCTTGTATTCGCATTTTCGTTCATATTCAACATTAGGCTAACGGTTTCATTTCCGCGGTTAATGTCGACTTGTAATTCTTGCATACTTTGAATATCTGTCATTAGCTGAAGGGCGTCTTGTGGGTTGGTAAGTGAGACACCATTAATCGCGGTTATTAAATCTCGACGGCGTAATCCTAATTGAGTAAATAATCGCTTGTCTTTTCCGGGTGATATTTCAATTCCTAACATGTTACCGTTTGTATCAAGTTTGGGTTTGTAATTGACTAGCCCGACTAAACTCAGCGGATCTTGTTGGAATTGCTTTTTATACTTATTCAATGATCGAGTGATTTGTTGATTATTACGTTTATCGTCCACTCGTGTTTTGCTTGATTTTTTGACGGTATTATTACGGCGAACTGTTTTGGCTTCTCTGGGTAGCGAATCTTTTAATCTGAGCTCTTCCATCACGCCATTGGTTTCTAAAATAACTTTGTCTAAATACACTTGTCTTAAATAAACTCTTCCGGCGACTTTCAGTTTATCTCCGACAAAATAGACTTCTTGCTTACCTTTGCCATCTTCAATAATTGAGTTTGAATTATTTTTATTATCTGCTGCATAGGTTCCTCTCAAGGTAAGATTGAGTCGAGTTTCTCTTGCAGCTTGGACCTCTACCGGCTTTTCAACTCTTTGTTCAACATTTCCAAATAGGTGCTTTTGAACCAACGCGTTAACATTAATATGTGAAGCCACAGATTTTGATGATTTAATTTGTCCTAACGAAACCTTTTGCGTAGAAAGATCTGGGCTTGTGAAATGCACAGTCAACAACCAAAATAATTTAGCCAGTATATAAGTAATTATGAGCAGACCAGCCCACTGGATTACTGGTAGCCAGTTGGTCATGTTCTTGCCCCATTCGACAATGTTTTGTTGTGAAAATTTCATTAAAATCCAATTTTTAACGACAGGCCCAGACACGGCTTGTTGACGCCAGAGTTTTGAGCTAATTTTTATAGTGGTTCAACCGAGCTAGTTTACCGGAATTGCACACGGTTTTTAACCATAGTTTGATGTTAAAATGCACAGGTTGAGTCATTATTCACGATTTTGGTTAAAATCCGAGCAGTTAGACCAAACTATATTGACTTTAAGCATATCTAACGAGCGAAAGGGGTCAAAAGGGTTACTTTCTATAAAAGAGTCGCCACCTTTTCCATGACAACGACAAAACCTTAATGCTATTCTAAATTCCAATGAGCCGAACAAACCAAAAAGTCAAAGATAAGCACGAGCAATCACAGGCCATTCGGCTTGATAAATGGCTTTGGGCCTGCCGTTTCTATAAAACCCGAGCCATAGCCAAAGCTGCAATTGATGGTGGAAAAGTTCAGTATGAAGGTGCCAAACCCAAACCCGGTAAATCAGTACAAATTGGCGATAATATTAAATTAAAACAAGGGTTTGACGAAAAAACGGTAGTGGTTGAAGCGCTCTCCGATAGACGTCAATCCGCGACCATTGCACAAACTCTTTATAAAGAAACCAGAGAAAGTATTAAACGACGGGAGGAGATAGCGAACCTCAGAAAGTTATCAGCACCCTCGACTCAAGGCAAGCCCGACAAAAAACAACGTCGTCAAATCCATCGATTTAAGAACATTATGTCTCAAGACTAAGCAGCGACCTAGGGCTGCTATCTATTTGTTTTTATTGAAGATTAAAGACATTTAATTTAGCTAGTTTACGCGCCGATATAAGCTATCCTCAAGATTCTACTCACGCTCTCTATAATTGTTTACTTTTTATGCAAAATGCTGGTACACCTGACCTTATATCTAGTGTATAATGCGCGCCTTTCGCAATAGCGGCCGGAATTTTCACAAGAATTTAATCCGAATTTAACATCAAAATAGAGTACGAAAATGACTGATTTAAGCAAATACAGAAATATAGGTATATTTGCCCATGTAGACGCTGGTAAAACAACGACCACAGAGCGAATTTTGAAGCTTACTGGTAAGATCCATAAGACCGGTGAAGTACATGATGGAGAGTCTACGACTGACTTTATGGAGCAGGAAGCTGAGCGTGGTATTACTATTCAGTCAGCTGCCACAACTTGTTTCTGGAAAGATCATCGAATGAACATCATCGATACTCCAGGACACGTTGACTTTACAGTTGAAGTTTATCGTTCACTTAAAGTTCTTGATGGCGGTGTCGGTGTTTTCTGTGGAAGTGGTGGTGTTGAGCCACAATCTGAAACAAACTGGCGCTATGCAAACGATTCTGAAGTTGCTCGTATCATTTTTGTTAACAAATTAGACCGTATGGGTGCTGATTTCTATCGTGTTGTAAAACAAGTTGAAGACGTCCTAGGTGCAACACCTCTAGTCATGACACTACCTATCGGGATCGAAGACGATTTTGTCGGTGTTGTTGATGTATTAGAAGGTAAATCTTACGTTTGGGGCGAAACTGGCGCACCAGAAGACTTTAAAATTGGTGATATTCCTGAAGATATGGTTGACAAAGTTGCTGAATACCGTGAAATGCTGATAGAGACAGCGGTAGAGCAAGACGATGACCTAATGGAAGCCTACTTAGAAGGTGAAGAGCCTTCTATTGAGCAAATCAAAGCTTGTATCCGTAAAGGTACTCGTGAACTAGCTTTCTTCCCAACCTATTGTGGTAGTGCATTTAAAGATAAAGGTGTTCAAAACGTATTGGACGCAGTGGTTGATTACCTTCCTTCTCCAACTGAAGTTGATCCACAGCCACTTACTGATGAAGAAGGTAAAGATACAGGTGAGTTTGCGATTGTTTCTGCTGATGAGCCATTAAGAGCGCTAGCATTCAAAATTATGGATGACCGTTTTGGCGCGTTAACATTTATCAGAATTTACTCAGGTGTTTTAAATAAAGGCGACACAGTGCTTAACTCTTTCACTGGTAAAACTGAAAGAATCGGCCGTATGGTTGAAATGCACGCCGACGAAAGAACTGAATTAGATAGAGCACAAGCGGGTGATATCATCGCTGTGGTTGGTATGAAAAACGTTCAAACTGGTCACACACTTTGTGACGTAAAAGTACCATGTACTCTTGAGCCAATGGTATTCCCTGAGCCAGTAATCTCGATTGCTGTTACCCCTAAAGATAAAGGTGGTTCAGAAAAAATGGGTATTGCTATCGGTAAAATGGTTGCAGAAGACCCATCATTCATTGTTGAATCTGACCAAGAAACTGGTGACACCATCCTTAAAGGAATGGGTGAGCTTCACTTAGATATCAAAGTTGATATTTTAAAAAGAACTTACGGCGTTGAGCTAGAAGTTGGTGAGCCGCAAGTTGCTTATCGTGAAACAATTACTAAAGAAATCGAAGACAGCTACACCCACAAGAAGCAGTCTGGTGGTTCTGGTCAGTTTGGTAAAATCGACTACCGCATTAAGCCGGGTGAGCCAGGAACAGGGTTCGTTTTCACCTCTTCAGTCGTTGGTGGTAACGTTCCTAAAGAATTCTGGCCTGCGATTGAAAAAGGCTTTAACACTATGATGGACGAAGGTGTTCTCGCTGGCTTCCCAGTGTTGGACGTTGAAGTTGAGCTTTTCGATGGTGCTTTCCATGCCGTTGACTCCTCGGCAGTTGCTTTCGAAATCGCTGCAAAAGGCGCTTTCCGTCAGTCAATCCCAAAAGCCGGTCCTCAATTAATTGAGCCAATTATGAAGGTTGATGTATTTACTCCAGAAGATCACGTTGGTGATGTTATTGGTGATTTAAACCGTCGTCGTGGCATGATCAAAGATCAAGAAGCTGGCGTAACTGGTGTAAGAATTAAAGCTGATGTTCCTCTTTCTGAAATGTTTGGCTATATCGGACACTTAAGAACGATGACTTCTGGTCGTGGACAATTCTCTATGGAATTCTCACACTACATGCCTTGTCCAAACAGTGTTGCAGACAAAGTTATTGAAGAAGTAAGAGAAAGAAACGCGAAGAAATAGAAAAGCGTGTTAAAAAAGGCCGGATTGATTATTCAATCCGGCCTTTTTTTTACCTGCTGAATATTGCTTTAATTGTTAACTTAGCGTCATTTCTATTAAGAATTTACTCAACAGCGTAAGGTGAGAAGTCAAAATGATCAATTCTATTGACTTTGCAAACGTCAATGACAGATTGTAACACCGGATCGATAGTTCCCTCTTTAGGCCACGCTAGGCCAATAATTCGATCAAACTGCATTCCCTTTATCGGTAAAAGTGTTAATTGCTGAGTATTAAAGAAGCTTGGATGATTAGGGACTATTGCTGCCCCAACCCCCGCAGCGACTAGCTCAACAGCGTATTCCACAGTTTTCACTCTTGCTCGGTTGTTCATTTTTATATCGAGAGGGGAAATAGCGTTCATTAAGGTTCTAGTAACCAAGCTAGGTCCTCTCAAGACAAAATTTAAGCCGTCTAAGTCAGTGAATTCTAACTCTTTCTTATAGGAGAGCGGGTGTCCAGGCGGAAGCGCCATCATAAATTGATCACGCCAGAACGGCATAAAGACCTCATTTGGTTTACACATATTTCTAGCGATAATTCGCGCTTCACATTGTCGCTTTTCCGAGTCTACAAGTGTTAATTCCAGGCCGTCTACCGAGTCAATAATTTCTTTTAACAGATGACTCATTCTGGAAGCTCCCAGCGCAGGAACAACCCCAAGCCGAAATGGTTTCACTGTGGACTTCTTTTGAAATATTTGTTTGATAGAACGGGCCTGTCCAGTTAACTGTTGTGACAGTGGATACAGACGGTGCCCGCCATCTGTTGGGGTAACCCCTCTAGCATGACGCACAAATAAAGGTTCTCCTAAGAAACCTTCTAAATTTTGAATCGCAGCCGAAATGGATGGTTGGGAAACAAAGCAATGTTTGGCTGCCGCACTAATACTCTCTAATTCGTAAGTTGATTCAAAATAACGTAATTCTCTTAAATCCATTCAAATGTCCTCAATACAGCCACTTTTATACTCTTCAACTCTAGCATAATCGCAACCTAGAGCCAAAGCTTTGAGCTATATCAATTATACATAAACAATATTATTCCTTTATCCAAAAAATCTTTATAGTGCACCGCAAGATCAGCCAGAATTAAGTAGTAGAGAGACCCATGTCAAAATCAAGCAATATCGAACAAACTTTTGAGAATATGTGGCAAGACTACCTTGCACTAAACCCTCAAGCGAAGATTATTTTTGATTTATTTAATCAAAAAAATACTGTCGTCAATGACCACGTAGCATTCCGTACCTTTGGAATCGACGGTATACGAGTGGAAGACATTGCTCAGCCATTATTAGACGCGGGTTATGAAGAGGTAGAGTCTTATCATTTTGAAAAGAAAAAGCTCAGAGCAAAACATTATCAACACCCTTCAATGCCATTAGTTTTCATTAGCGAGCTGATTGTCGAAGAGTTCTCGTCCGAGCTTCAGTCCATTATTCGTCAACTTACTTCTCAAATGCAGTTTGCCGAAGTGGCATCGCCAGAATTTCTATACTCGGGACGCCATTGGAGTTTAAGTAGTGCTGTTTATAATCGTTTACTCGAAGAAAGTGAATATGCTGCCTGGGTTGCGGCATTTGGCTATCGACCCAATCACTTTACGGTTTCAATTAACCATCTCGAAGAGTTTAATACCATTCAAGAAGTCAACCAGTTCTTAACGGACAATCAATTCGAGCTAAACCAAGCAGGCGGAGAAGTGAAAGGTACACCAGAGACATACCTTGAGCAGTCTTCGACTATGGCTAATTCAGTCGAAGTTGATTTTATTGACACCAGTTTGACCATTCCAAGCTGTTTTTACGAGTTTGCCTTAAGACACCCAATGGCATCAGGTGAAATTTTTAGAGGATTTATAGCTTCTTCTGCTGATAAAATCTTTGAAAGTACTGACGCCAAAGCAGCGTAGTCAGCACGCTTTATCGATTGAGTTAACAGTCAAATGATTTACTCACTGGCTGTTAATTCAAACACTCTTCCTGCCTCAAAAACTGCTACAATGAGTGGCTAATCAGTTCTATTTGAAACGCACTGGGGCCCTGTTAATGTCCGACAAAATTCAACGATTCATTTTTGATAGCTTTGGAATTCGTGGTGAATTTGTGCAGCTTGAAGAAGCCGCTCAAAGAATGCTACAGCAACATGACTATCCACCGATAATTGCCGACCTTTTACAACAGGTCGCAGCCGTCACAATACTAATGACCACCACCTTGAAATTTGAAGGTAAGCTATCAGTCCAACTGCAAAGTCCAAATAAACTCAAGCTTTTAGTGGTTCAAGCTAATCACAAACTAGGTTTTAGAGGAATAGCCCGATACGACAAACAAGTCGATTATTCAGGACTTAACTTTAAGGACTTAACTCAAAACGGAAGACTTTCGATTACTATCGAACCAAAAAAGGGAAAGCGGTACCAAGGATTTGTCGAATTAGCCGAAGACAATTTTGCTAAATGCGTAGAAAATTATTTTAATCAGTCGGAGCAATTAAAAACAAGGATATGGTTGTTTAATGATGAGCAACAAGTAAAAGGATTAATGCTACAAGCGCTTCCAGATATGCTTAGCCATGACTCCTTCGATCATCTAGTCTATTTATCGGAGACTCTCACCAAGGAAGAGTGTCTTTCTATTGAGTCAGATATCTTACTGAATAGACTATTTCATCAAGAGAGTGTGCGCGAATTACAGACTCAAGAAGTGAAGTTTCACTGCGGTTGCAGTCGCAAAAAGATGCTAGATTCCGTCGCTTTGTTTCCAGAGTCGGATATTGAAGATCTGTTAAAAACTAGAGGAAAAGTTACTGTCAAATGCGAGTTTTGTTTGACTAAATTTGATTTTACCGAATTGAATATAAAAAATCATCAGGCACTTACAGGGAATTCAACAAAACATTAATAATTCATATGATTAAAAGTTTGAATAAAAATAAATCGACCTTCAACTTTGCAGGATGAAGGTCGTAACCTTTAACTTAACGGCATCCATAAATTTTTGTAAACTTATTGATTGGATGATTCAAGCTCTTTATTGATTAAAAATTCTATCACTTCAAACATTTCTTTTTGGCCTCCGGCTCGCATTGGGTCAACACGGTATTTACCAGCTACAATAAATTCAGGAACACTTGCTAAGTTAAATGCTTTAGTTAATTGCTCTGCTTGTTCTACCCGTTTTACAGTTTCAGCATCATCAAATTTTTCAATGAACTTTTCTTTCGGAACACCATAGCTAGCAAAGAAGGTTGCTAACTCTTGTTTATTGCTCAATTTTTGTTGATGGATAACAATCGCTTCAAACAAAGGAAGATGCATTTGCTCTTCCACACCGAGCGCAATCGCTGCGTAGAAAGTTCTGGCGTAGAGCCTCATCGCTTCACTCCAAACCGCAGAGAAATAACTAAACGCTATTTTGCTTTGATGTTTTGACTTCCACTCTTGAGTAGCTGGATAAATACCATAGCAATGCCCACAACCGTATGAGAAGGCAGCCACTATTTCTACTTTGTCTGAATTCAGTAAAGAGAGCGGTTGTTTAAGAGGAACGTAATGAACTCCTTGCTGATACTTTTCTGTTTTCGCTACCTCTTCAGAAGTACCGACTTCGTTTAACTTGATAGGTGCTAGTATACCGGCGGATAGAATTTTAAATGCTTCTTTCGGCACATTTTTGTGTGCTCCATGGTCAGTCGTTTCTTGTTGCGCTGCCGCTTCTAGTATTTCTAGCCCCTCGACAACCTTTCCAAACACAGCGTAGCCAGCCTGCTTGTCCATATAGTCAAGTTTGGGATTGTTTCTTAGATTAACGAAGAACTGAGAAGTCGCAGAATTTGGATGCGATTTTCTTGCCATTGCAACACTACCTTTCACATTTAGTAAGCCATTATCTGACTCATTAGGAATTGGCCCGCGTACTGTTTTAGGCAACATATTGGACTCAAAACCGCCACCTTGAATAATCACTCCAGGGAGCGCTCTATGAAAAATTGTATTGTCATAAAAGCCTTGCTTCACGTAGTTGGCAAAATTTAAGACCGAATTAGGTGCTTTTTTAGCATTAAGCTCTATGGTGATTGAGCCCTTATTAGTTTCCAACACCACTAAGTGTTGGTGATACCTTTTACTAATTTCATCCAACCGAGCTTGTTCATTTGAAGTATCTCCTTCCATCAATAAAAAGGCAGCTAGAACAAACGCAACTATTAACCCCGCAATAGTTAGAATTTTTTTCATTGCAATGTTTTCCTGAACGATTATTTGGATTTTACTGGAAGATCGACAATTTGCACTCTGCCAGATTTGAATTTCAGTTTTAGAACAACTCTCCCACCTTCTTTAATGGTTCTGTTTGGGCTAATCAACATCAGGTGTTTACCGCCTGGAGATAACTTAACTTTTCCATTCGGTTTAAGTATCAGAGAATCGATTTCTGACATTTTCATCATTCCTTTTACGTGAGTCATTTCGTGTATCTCAACTTTTTCGTAAGCATTAGTTTGGATGGAAACTAATTCCAATACTTTGTCACTAACATTAACTAAAGTGAAATATCCAGCATGAGTTTCCGACTCCACGATCGGCTCTCTTACCCATGCGTTCATGACCGCCACTAAATCTTCTTGAGCATCTTGCACATCACCCTTTCCAAACACTTTTCCAGTACTATTAGCTAACCGCGCGGTTTCTGATTCTATATAGGTTAACAAATCGATCGCTTCGTTTTGAGTAAGCCGCATATTAGGCATAGCAACACGATTGTATTTTTTATATAAAGCTATAGCTAATGGATCTTTTTTGGCTAGCATTTGGTCAGGCGCTTTTAACCAGTCAAATAACCACTGCTTATCTCGTATCCGGGTTACCCCCAATAAATCAGGTCCGACAGCCCCTTCTAATTCATTACCTGTCACAGTGTGGCAGATAGAGCATCGCGTTCTAAATAATTGTTCGCCTTGGGTAATATTTCTTAACTTAGGCGCTTTTTCGTAATCCCTTTCTGGTTGTGGCGACTTCCAGCCATCAAGCCAATTACCCAGTTGATCGGCTAACACATAGGGGTTTTCAAAAGGTGATCGTTTCATCCAACGTCCAGTTTTTTGGTTACCAACAATCATGCTTACATTGTGGTTATTTGAACCTTCCGCTAGTTCTTCGATATACAAACCCAACTTTCGTCGAATTGAAATAATCTCTTGCTCATCCCCTGTAAAAAAATCCCATTTAGCACCAAATTTCTTTTTATATTCTTTTAGCTTCTCAGGCGTATCAACATCTGGGTCGATGGTGATGGAGTAAATAAAGACATCCTTACCAATTCGTTCTTTCATAATATTTTGAACTTTAACCAATTGTGCAGTTTCCAGAGGGCACGAGTCAGGGCAGGTTGTGTAAATAAAATTGATGGCGACAATTTTATTTTTTAATAGGTCATCAAAAAATCTAACTTTTTTGCCATCTTGATTGGTAAGGACGGTATTGGGGAAATAGTCAGCTCCCCAAACACCTTTAGCTTGTGCGATTGTGGCTGTAAGACTTGCGACAAGAAATACAAAGACGATTTTCAAGACTGGTTGCATGTTTTATCCTTTGATTACTTAAAGGAAATACCTTTAATTATACTTTATAAACCTTCAAAAAAAACCGCAGAGAATCCATGATCCTCCGCGGTGATTTTCTAGTTCAAACCGAGAGAAGTTTATTCAAACTTCCCAGCATTTCGAACGTCGTGAATTACACGATCAATTGTCATTGGAGTTGGACAGTTCACTACATGTGGAGAAAGCAAATTCTCAAAGTTGTAGTTGTTCGACCCCATATTTGGTGGGGGTGGGAATTCAACCACTTCCAATTTGCCTTCCGCACGTAACTCTTTAATACGATCTAGCCCCTTTACAACTTCGGTCGCAGGTTCTAACCAATGCGCGAAACCAATGTGCCACATAGGACTATAATCATCTTCTGGCATAAAGTAAGAAGGAACTCCAACTTGACTACCAAACGGCCCACCACCCAATATACCATTACCATCGGCTGGCGTAGGCGGGTAACTCGGTCGAATTGGTGCAGGCGGAACAAATTGTATTAATGGAACCGCTGCCGCTGCTAAGTGCTCATGTTTTGGCACGTAAGGGACACCCATTGCTCTAGCGGGTCCAGCTGGGAATGTATCCAACACGATGTAGTATGGTAGATAATCACCTTCTGCAGCCCAAGACTTATGGAGCTTAAATGAAACGTAAGGATTCTCACCTTCAGTTTCCATTGCTACCACATGGCCCGAAGCATGCAATCCACCCCACACGTCACCGTTGTAGACACAGGACGTATTGGCTGGTAAATCCGGGAAACTAACACAAGACTCATCTAAACGATTCTTTTCCCATGGTTGGTCACCCCATTTTACTATGATTGCATTGAAAATTACTTCTTTACCGTTGTAAGTCACTCGACGTAGTGGTGAATAAGTATTTTCAGCTGAAACATCTGGAATCGCATCAGGGTTTTCACAAACCGCTCCATTTGCAGCAGTTCCATCGGATACTCGACACGGTGGATTTGCCCAAATTGGGTTTGGTAAATCACCTTCAAATATCCAGTTACCGTTTTCATCTATCGATGCCGGAGAACTTGCGGCTTCAGGAGTAAGAGCTAGAGCTCCCCCCCATGCGAGACCGAGCTCTTCAGCTATTTCCTCATCACTGACGTCATGAAGGAAGTACCAAACTTCTGTCTCAACCCCATTCGCGTCGATGTTTGTACCTTTAGTGAGAGGGAATGTCGCGACTCCTCGCTCATTGGCGGGCTCTACCTCAGAAAGAGCGTCACCTAACGGTTCATCGTTGATATTATCAAGCTCGGTAACAACAGCACTTTCAACCCAAATCGACATAGGTTGAACTTGCGGTCCATATTGACCAAATCCATCGCCAGTTCTAGCAGTAGGCAGTGCAACAGAGTCAACATAGCTTACACCGTCCCATGAAGGCATCGGTGTTGGCATGAGCTTAACTTGGCCAGGGTTTTCAATATCCCATCTAAGTAACATTGCATGATCTTCATGTTGCGTATTGTGGCAATGCTCCATGTAGGTTCCTGCGAACTCTCGGAATCTCAACGCAATTTCAACAATGCTTCCACTGTCTGGCTGAGGCCCAATTCGATAAACATCTTTTCGAGCCCACTGCTCCCACTCTGGAGGAGCAACACCGTTACGTCGCAGAATGATTCCTTCTTCAAAGTGGATATGAACCGGATGGCTCCAAGTTCCACTATTGATAATTCTCCAAACTTCGAGTCCGCCAGAATTTTTAGATGGCGCAGCGGATAATCGACGTGGGTCCATATTAAATCCAGAACCACCATCTGTTTTGATTACCCATGGTTTCTCATCGGTTGGTTGTCTTTCAAATTCAAAGGTTCTGTGCAACGCATTAGCGAGTTCATGTTCGGTTGGACGACGCAGAGGAATCATTTTTCGCTTCCCTTCTACGTAGTCGGCTGGGTTCAAGCTATTATCTGTGCCTACAAACTTTTGAACTCTAAACTCCAAGAATTTTCCAACGACAGGGTCACCATTAACCCAGCGATCATAAGTTCCATCGCCATTGTCATCAGCCATAGTCGGCGCATAATCGCCACTCAACACATCTTCTAATGGAATGTTTACATCAGCAACTTGACCATTCTTATGTTGAAGTAAATTGACAAAGTAAAGTTTATCGCCTTCTTCAAACTCAGAGAAATCAACAATAATATCGTAACGCTCAGCGATACCATGTGTTGGTAATTCACCATTTTCAAAATAGACGGTGTGCTCCATGATGTTTCCATCGTTGGCAATCATATGAAAAGGCACTCTATCGCCATCTTCATCAACTAACACTGTTTTGAAATAGCGGGAAACCGAACCATTAAGCAGTCTAAAGCGGTATCGTCGTGCTCTTACATCTATATATGGCTTGTAAAGGAAATTCACGGTCATTACATCACCGATAAACCCTTTCAAGTTGAATGGGTTAAACCAAAGTTGACCTTCCGAATCAAACGCTTTTTCAGCAAGCACCAAGTTAATGTCATAGTCTCGGTTACCCCAATCTAGCCCACTACCACTGGGTAGACGCAAATTGACGCCATCGTCGATAGACTCATTTCCACGATCAATAGCGCTATAGTAGTTCATCATCGCTACGTCACCTTTATAGACGTTTTGCGCAGTGAAATCTAACATGTGATCATGGAACCAATGGGTACTCATGGTTTCGCGCCAATCACCTGGGATCTTAGTAATTCCACCATTACCGTCTGGACGACCAGCACGAATATCCGTTGCGTCGGTATTGATAGAGTCATGTCCAGCTAGAGGGATCGGCCAACGATAATCATAGAATTGACCGGGGAAGAAAAATGAGTTGGTATAACCATCACTTTCAGCAGGGTTATGGCCATTATGTTCGTGAGTCGAAAGAGTATGAATACCAAAACCTCTGTTGGCCGAAACATCAATAGGCAATGCGTTATAGTGTCGCATTACAACTGGCTCACCATAACGAACTTTAAGTAATTTGGGTGGCAAAGTTCCATCAAATGTCCAAAATGCGTCAGGGTCTTGAACCGGCATATCAGGATGGAAACGGACGCTAATACCACCAGTCGTTCCTTTTGTTCCTTCTACTCCAGCGGTATTATGATATAAACCTCCTTCCGCAAATTCACCAACAGAATATAGATGATCTTGCTTTGTATCTCGGAAACCACCATTGGTTCTAGATCCCGTTGTTGCTGTTTGAAAATAGGTTTTCGGCAAGAACTCTTCCCAACGTTGATGAGACCAGCCTAATCCTGGTGGCCGTCCTTCTGCAGGCGGTGTATCCAAAGCTCGGCCTAAAAATTCTTCAATTTCACTTTGCCAAGGGTTAGATTTCTCAGTATTTGCATACTTGGTTGGAATAGGCCAAATATCTTGGCTAAGAAAGCTTTCTAATTCATCGGAGTCTGGAATGCTTACGGCATTTTCAGCAACAGGTAGGTCAGTCCAATCAGTGGGAGCTGTTGTTCTCTCTAAATCTATTGGTACTGCACCAAACTCTTCAAATCGCATCATTTGTTGAGTAAACGGTTGGGCCCCAAACAGTGGGCTCGGAGCACCATTTGTCGGCACATTGAAGGTACCTGCATCTCGCTGCTCGTCTTCTTGCTGTACATTATTGACAGTTATGTCGGCAACGGTTCCTGTTTCCCCGCCTTCAAATGCACCATGGTTAGCTTCTTCGAGACCCTCAGGAAGGTCTCCAAATACTGGACCGGTTAGTTCAGAAGGATCTGGTTCTGGTAAGACAACAACAATCGGTAAAGGCTCAATGTCTTCAACGGTCTCGTCACCAGTAAAACAACCAGCGGTTAACAATAACATTGAGCTAAATAGGACGGACTTTGAGAGCTTAAAAGAGCTCAACCCTTTTAGTATCTCGCCATGAGATTTAAAACTCATAATAACTCCTAGACCCACACCTCAAATAGGCATGAATGTGTTAAGGCTTTCCTTCTCAAAATGAGTTTTTCATCAGAGGAAAAGCAATATCAAATAATTATTTTTGATTTGAGTCGATTAGGAAAGAATCCCTTTTGTTGCTTCTTAATGGCAACTAGATTTATCGCTCCCTGCCAGCAAAATAGAGTTCTATTGATAGCTGGTTCACATAAATATATATAAAGAAAAGAATAGATGCAAGTTTTTTACTTTTTTATGTAACAAATAATTAGCAAACGCATCTAGTTCTGTTTGCCTGTAATTTTTAGGCCCTAACGACAGGGGCAAGCTAACAGTGGGAAGAGGTAATCCTTATTTATAACCAGCTGGTAACTAGAATAGCTAATCATGATCGATAGGTAAGCCGTTCGACATTTATAATTTGGTTTGAATTAGGGTACGGCGAAGGAAGGTAAGTTTGAATACAAAAAAGGCGCCAAACTGGCGCCTTTTTCTGCATAAAGCCTTTACTGTTTTAAAGGCTAATTAGCAAAATGACTAAGCTAAGATCTTAGAAACAACACCCGCACCAACAGTACGTCCGCCTTCACGGATTGCAAAACGTAAGCCTTCGTCCATTGCGATTGGCGCAATTAACTCGACTGACATTTTGATGTTATCACCTGGCATAACCATTTCTACACCATCTGGTAATTCACAAGCACCAGTCACGTCAGTTGTACGGAAGTAGAACTGTGGACGGTATCCTTTAAAGAATGGAGTATGACGTCCACCTTCATCTTTACTTAAGATGTAGATTTCTGCTTCAAACTTAGTGTGTGGGTTGATTGAACCTGGCTTCGCTAATACTTGACCACGCTCTACATCTTCACGCTTCGTTCCACGTAACAAAATACCACAGTTGTCGCCTGCTTGACCTTCGTCTAGTAACTTACGGAACATTTCTACACCGGTTACCGTTGTTTTAGTTGTGTCTTTAATACCGACGATTTCTACTTCTTCACCAACTTTGATCACACCACTTTCGATACGACCCGTGACAACCGTTCCACGACCTGAGATTGAGAATACATCTTCAATCGGCATGATGAAGTCTTTTTCTACTTCACGTGTTGGCTCTGGAATGTACTCATCTAATGCTTTGGCTAGTTCGATGATCGCTTCTTTACCTAATTTACCTTCGTCACCTTCCAATGCTTTTAGCGCTGAACCGTGAATGATTGGCGTGTCGTCACCTGGGAATTCGTAAGCGTCTAATAACTCACGGATTTCCATTTCTACTAGCTCTAATAATTCTTCGTCATCAACCATGTCACATTTGTTCATGAATACAACGATTTTTGGTACACCAACTTGACGTGATAACAAGATGTGCTCACGAGTTTGTGGCATTGGGCCATCTGCTGCAGAACAAACTAAGATTGCGCCGTCCATTTGAGCAGCACCTGTGATCATGTTCTTGACATAATCAGCATGTCCTGGACAGTCAACGTGCGCGTAGTGACGTCCTTCTGTTTCATATTCAACGTGTGATGTTGAAATTGTGATACCACGCTCTTTCTCTTCTGGAGCATTATCGATTTCTGCGAAATCTTTTGCTGCACCACCATACGTCGCTGACAGAACTGTACACATCGCCGCTGTTAAAGTCGTTTTACCATGATCGACGTGGCCGATTGTTCCGACGTTTACATGGGGTTTCGTTCGTTCAAATTTTTCTTTTGACATGGATATATCCTCTTTCTTTATATACTTAAATTACAAATTAAAAATAACTAAATTTTACTATCAATTTATGACTAATAAGTGACTGCATCTACAACACTAGCAGGTGCTTCGGCATATTCTAAAAACTCCATCGAATAGCTCGCTCGGCCTTGTGAGGCACTTCTTACAGCGGTCGCATAACCAAACATTTCACTGAGTGGAACATCGGCATTGATCACCTTGCCGGAAGGATTATCTTCCATGCCGTGAACAACTCCACGTCGACGATTAAGATCGCCCATAATGTCACCCATATAATCTTCAGGTGTGACAACTTCAACCTTCATAATTGGTTCTAATAAAATTGGATTGGCGTCATTTGCTCCTTCACGAAGCCCCATTGATGCAGCAACTTTAAATGCCACTTCATTCGAGTCAACTTCATGGTAAGAACCATCGACTAATGTCACTTTAATGTCGACCATGGGATATCCAGCTAAAACACCGTTTTGCATTTGTTCTAACAAACCTTTCTCAACCGCTGGAATATAATCTTTGGGGACTGTACCACCAACGATTTCATTAACAAACTCAAA
The DNA here is from genome assembly GCA_965230505.1 of Kangiellaceae bacterium. GTDB lineage: Bacteria > Pseudomonadota > Gammaproteobacteria > Enterobacterales > Kangiellaceae. The sequence continues at coordinate 1,441,632 of OZ246006.1, forward strand.
CCCTTTACCGGATTCTTGTGGCTCTATTTTTAGAACAACATGGCCATACTGGCCTTTGCCGCCAGATTGACGAATAAATTTGCCTTCAGCGTTCACAGCTTTCTTAATAGTTTCTCGATACGCTACTTGAGGTTTTCCGATATTGGCATCAACCTGAAATTCTCGCTTCATACGGTCAATTAAGATATCAAGATGCAGTTCACCCATTCCAGAAATTATGGTTTGTCCAGACTCTTCATCAGTTTCGACTTTAAAAGAAGGATCTTCTTTTGCCAGTTTAGCTAATGCCGTCGCCATTTTATCTTGGTCTGATTTAGTACGAGGTTCAACAGCCACCGAGATCACAGGCTCAGGAAACTCCATTCTCTCTAAAATGATTGGCTTGTTGCCATCACAAAAAGTATCACCAGTCACCACATCTTTAATACCAATGGCAGCAGCAATATCGCCGGCGTAAACTTCTTTAACTTCTTCTCGGCTATTGGAGTGCATTTGTACAATTCGACCAACACGCTCTTTCTTTTGGCGCACCGAGTTATAAATTTGATCACCCGTTCTTAATACACCAGAGTAAACTCTAAAGAATGTTAGCGTCCCAACAAAAGGGTCGGTTGCTATCTTAAATGCCAATGCGGAAAAAGGTTCGTTATCATCAGCTGGCCGGTTCGCTTCGGTTTCGCCGTCTTCAAGAACACCGCTAATTGCAGGAATATCGATTGGTGATGGCATATAATCAACGACTGCATCCAACACATTTTGCACGCCTTTATTTTTAAAAGCGCTACCGCAAGTCGCTAATACAATTTCATTGGCAATGGTTCGAGTTCTCAAACCAAGTTTTATATCTTCTATTGATAAGTCGCCATTTTCGAGGTACTTATCCATTAATTCTTCATTCGCTTCAGCCGCAGCTTCCACCATTGCTTCGCGATAGGTCTCACAGTCAGATTGCATCTCAGCAGGGATCTCAGCATATTCAAAGGTCATGCCTTTATCTTTCTCGCTCCAATAAATCGCTTTCATTGAAATGAGATCAACGAGCCCTTTGAATTCTTCTTCGGCGCCTATTGGTAACTGAATCGGTACAGGTGTGGATCCAAGACGATTTTCGATTTGTTCAACAACTCTGAGAAAATCCGCTCCAGCTCGGTCCATTTTGTTCACAAAGACCATTCGTGGAACTTGATATTTATTGGCTTGACGCCAAACAGTTTCAGACTGAGGTTCGACCCCAGAAGAGCCACAAAATACAACCACGGCTCCATCTAACACTCGCAAGGATCGTTCTACTTCAATAGTGAAGTCAACATGCCCTGGGGTGTCAATAATATTAATTCGGTGTTGTTCATACTGCCCCTGCATACCACTCCAAAAAGTAGTAGTAGCAGCGGAAGTAATCGTTATACCACGCTCTTGCTCTTGCTCCATCCAATCCATAGTGGCAGCACCATCATGGACTTCACCGATTTTATGAGATAAACCGGTGTAAAACAAAACACGCTCAGTTGTGGTGGTCTTACCCGCATCAACATGAGCGACGATACCAATATTGCGATACTTTTCAATTGGCGTACTTCGTGGCATAACGTTTTCTCTATTGAGTGGTGCTTACCAACGGTAATGGGCGAATGCTTTATTAGCTTCAGCCATTCTGTGGATATCTTCACGCTTCTTGATACAAGAACCACGCCCTTCGATAGCATCCATCAATTCACCCGCTAAACGAGCATTCATTGATTTTTCACCACGCTTACGTGAACCTTCTACTAACCAACGCATAGCAAGAGCAGTTTGACGCGAAGGTCTAACTTCTACAGGTACTTGGTAAGTTGAACCACCAACACGACGAGATTTAACCTCGACAAGTGGTTTGATTTTGTCCAATCCTTCTTCAAAGATAGGCATTGCATCATCAACATTTTTCTTTTCTTTAATAATGTCGAGTGCATCATATACAATCTTTTCTGCAACAGATTTCTTTCCATCAACCATAAGGATATTGATGAACTTTGCTAGCAATTCACTTCCAAACTTAGGATCAGGTAAGATCTCACGTTTGGCGACGACGCGTCTTCTTGGCATTTTATATTTTCCTATGTGTTCTTCAGGTTTATCCAGAACTGTGTCCGGGCCTTACTCACATCTCAAAGGGATGTCTAAATTAATTTAACATTTACTTAGTTGTTCGCCTAAACCCGTTGCAGGTTTAGGTGAAAACTAGTGTTTTGTAAATGTCAGTTTCTTGAACGAAAAAATAACGCTTCTTCATTCTCACAAGCCAAACAATGGTTTGTGCAATTTTTTACTTGGTATTACAAAAGTGTAATTACTTCGGTCGCTTAGTTCCGTATTTAGAACGGCCTTGCTTACGATCTTTAACTCCACCTAAATCAAGATTTCCACGTACACAGTGATAACGTACACCCGGTAAGTCTTTAACACGACCACCACGGATAACAACAACACTATGCTCTTGCAAATTATGACCCTCACCACCAATGTAAGAAGTTACTTCAAATCCGTTAGTTAAACGAACACGAGCAACTTTACGAAGTGCTGAGTTAGGCTTTTTAGGAGTAGTCGTATAAACACGAGTACAAACACCACGCTTCTGCGGATTAGCTTCTAGCGCAGGTACTTTACTCTTAGCGACGATTTTCTTACGCCCTTTGCGTACCAACTGATTAGTAGTTGACATTGTTTACAATAACTCCAGCTCTATTACTTGATAAAAAACCCTATTAATAGATCATTTTTTGCGCAACCTAGCAATAAGGGAGCGGCATTGTAATGGCCTACTAGTAGGATGTCAAGCAAGCTAGCGACAGAGCTTATTCAAGATCGCTAACTTGCTGTTTCCAAGGGATTTAAAAGGCTTTAGCTAAATCGCCAAAGCTTTGTCAAATCGCCTAAGATTCTTCGTTACCTTCCTCAGACTCTGCCAAGGAAGAGCTTAAAGCATCACTTAATGCTTTTTCGACATCTTCTGCCGAAACCGTATCTTCTGCTTCAAATTCAAACTCACCCGCTAGTCGCTTGCGACGTTCTTCATGATAAGTAAGACCTGTACCCGCTGGTATTAATCGACCAACAATGACGTTTTCTTTCAAGCCACGTAGCTCGTCTTTCTTACCTGCAACTGCAGCTTCAGTAAGAACTCGCGTTGTTTCCTGGAAAGATGCCGCAGAAATAAAGGATTCTGTCGCCAATGATGCTTTAGTGATACCCATTAATACACGTTCATATTTAACAGGCTCTTTACCTTCAGCAATTAACTTATCGTTAGTTTCCAAAACTCGAGTATATTCAGCTTGCTCACCTTTTAGCAGCATGCTGTCGCCCGAATCAGTAATTAGCACTTTACGTAACATCTGACGAACAATTGCTTCAATGTGCTTATCATTGATGCCAACACCTTGTAGTCGATAAACGTCTTGTACTTCGTTAACGATATAATTTGCTAATGGGCTAACGCCTTTTAAACGCAAGATGTCGTGCGGGTTGTCGGCACCGTCTGATACAACCTCACCCTTTTCAACTTTTTCACCTTCAAACACGTTAAACTGACGCCATTTGTGGATTAGCTCTTCGTAAGCATCACCCTCTTGTGGAGTAATCACTAAACGACGCTTGCCTTTGGTTTCTTTACCGAAGCTAACCATACCTGAAATTTCAGCCAAAATAGCAGGCTCTTTCGGCTTACGTGCTTCAAACAAGTCAGCAACTCGAGGAAGACCACCAGTGATATCACGAGTTTTTGAACCCTCTTGAGGAATACGAGCAATCGCCTCACCAACACCAACGTCTGAACCATCATCCATACTCACAATGGCATTAATCGGTAATACGTATTGTGCAGGTGTTTTCGTTCCAGGAATGTTTAACTCTTTACCTTTCTTATCTAACAAGATAATTCGAGGACGCAAGTCATTGGCCTTAGTACCGGTACGTTTTGATTCAGTAATTAGCAATGAACTTAAGCCAGTGATCTCATCAGTTTGACGAGTCATGTTAACGCCTTCAATCACGTCTTCAAGTTTAAGTTGTCCTGCAATCTCAGTAATGATTGGATGAGTATGAGGATCCCAGTTAGCGACAATTGAGCCACCTTTAACTTTTGCACCGTCCTTATATTCAAGAACAGAACCGTAAGGTACTTTGTACCTTTCTCTTTCACGACCAAACTCGTCAATAAGAGTTAATTCCGTAGAACGTGAAACAATAACCAATTTTTTATCTTTTCGAGTTACAAACTTAGAATTATGAAGCTTTAATACACCATCATTCTTAATTTGAACATTGTTCTCGGCACTCGCTCGAGACGCCGCACCACCGATATGGAAGGTACGCATGGTTAACTGTGTACCTGGCTCACCGATAGACTGTGCCGCGATTACACCAACCGCCTCACCAATGTTAATCAAGTGTCCACGGGCCAAATCACGACCGTAACATTGAGCACAAACACCGTGGCGAGTTTCACAAGAAATAACCGAACGAACCACGACTTGGTCGACACTGTTCTCTTCTAAAGTCTCAACCCATTTCTCGTCAAGCAATGTCCCGGCTTCACACAAAATATCATCAGTACCAGGCTTGTAAATATGTTCCGCTGGAACACGTCCTAGTACTCGTTCGCCAAGTGGTTCAACAACATCGCCGCCTTCGATTAACGGTGACATTGTTAGGCCTTTTTCTGTTCCACAATCATGTTCAGTAATAACCAAATCTTGTGCAACATCAACTAATCGACGAGTCAAGTAACCAGAGTTAGCAGTTTTAAGTGCGGTATCAGCTAGACCTTTACGCGCACCATGAGTAGAAATAAAGTATTCAAGTACGCTTAGTCCTTCACGGAAGTTGGCCTTGATTGGGCTTTCGATGATGGAACCATCTGGTTTTGCCATCAATCCACGCATTCCCGCTAACTGTCTAATCTGAGCTGCACTACCACGAGCTCCGGAGTCAGCCATCATAAATACCGAGTTAAATGATTCTTGTTCTACCTTGTTTCCTTCCGCATCTTCAACTGTTTCGGTACTAAGGTTATCCATCATTTTCTTAGCGACTTGCTCATTGGTATGAGACCAGATATCAACAACTTTGTTGTATCGCTCACCTTGAGTAACAAGACCTGAAGCAAATTGATCTTCGATTTCTTTAACTTCGCTTTCCGCTTCATCGATAATGATTGCTTTCTCATCAGGAATAACCATATCGTCAATCCCAACAGAAGCGCCAGATAGTGTTGCGTAATTAAATCCGGTATACATTAATTGGTCAGCGAAAATAACCGTCGCTTTTAATCCAAGACGTCGGTAACACTGATTGATGATGTTGGAAATTGCTTTCTTAGTCATTTTTAAATTAACTAAGTCAAATGGTAATCCAGTTGGAACAATTTCATAAAGTAGTGCACGGCCGACAGTTGTATCAACAAGCTTAGACACTTCATAGCTTTCGCCATTTTCGTCAGCTTCGGTGACTGTTAGTCTAACTTTAATTTTAGCGTGTAATTCGGCAACGCCAGTTCTGTATGCTCTTAATACTTCAGCAGTATCTACAAACACCATGCCTTCACCGGCAACATTAATTTTTTCACGGGTGAGGTAATAAAGTCCCAATACAACATCTTGTGAAGGAACAATAATAGGTTGTCCATTTGCTGGAGCTAGTACATTGTTGGTTGACATCATTAACGCACGTGCTTCTACTTGCGCTTCAATCGTTAATGGAATGTGAACCGCCATTTGGTCACCATCAAAGTCAGCATTATATGCCGCACAAACGAGAGGATGTAATTGAATCGCTTTACCTTCAATTAACACTGGCTCAAACGCTTGGATACCTAATCTATGCAGAGTCGGTGCACGGTTAAGCATGACTGGATGTTCACGAATTACTTCTTCTAGGATATCCCAAACAACCGGTTCTTCTCTTTCAACCATTTTCTTAGCAGCTTTAATGGTCGTCGCTAAACCGCGTAATTCAAGCTTACCGAAAATGAACGGCTTAAATAGCTCAAGTGCCATTTTCTTTGGAAGACCACATTGATGTAAACGCAGCGTTGGTCCAACAACAATCACCGAACGACCAGAATAATCAACACGCTTACCGAGTAGATTTTGACGGAAACGACCTTGCTTACCCTTAATCATGTCAGCCAAAGATTTTAATGGACGCTTGTTAGAACCAGTAATTGCTCGTCCACGACGGCCGTTATCTAATAAGGCATCAACTGACTCTTGCAGCATTCTTTTTTCATTTCGAACAATAATGTCAGGTGCATTTAGATCTAATAAACGTTTAAGACGATTATTCCTGTTGATAACACGACGATAAAGGTCATTCAAATCAGAGGTTGCAAATCGCCCACCTTCCAATGGAACAAGCGGGCGAAGATCGGGTGGCAGTACAGGTAGTACGGTCATGATCATCCACTCAGGCTTGTTGTCTGACTGAATAAACGCTTCTAAAACTTTAAGACGCTTAGTGAACTTCTTAAGCTTAGTTTCAGAATTAGTATTAGGAATTTCTTCACGAATATTTTTTGCTTCTTCGTTAACGTCAATATGAGTTAACAAATCCATCACCGCTTCAGCACCCATTTTAGCATCGAACTCATCACCGAATTCTTCTAACGCATCAAGGTAGGCTTCTTCGTTTAATAATTGACGACGCTCCAAGGTCGTCATTCCTGGCTCAGTCACGACAAACGCCTCAAAATAAAGAACGCGTTCGATATCTCTAAGGGTCATATCTAAAAGTAGACCGATTCTGGATGGAAGCGACTTCAAGAACCAAATGTGTGCCACAGGACATGCTAAATCGATGTGTCCCATTCTTTCACGTCTAACTTTTGCAAGCGCAACTTCAACACCACACTTTTCACAAATAACACCACGATGCTTTAGACGCTTGTATTTTCCACAAAGACATTCGTAGTCTTTGATTGGTCCAAAAATCTTCGCACAGAACAAACCATCTCTTTCAGGCTTAAAAGTTCTGTAGTTGATGGTTTCAGGTTTTTTAACTTCACCGTAAGACCATGAACGAACCATTTCAGGTGACGTCAATCCAATTCTGATCGAATCGAATTCTTCAGTTTGATTTTGTTGCTTTATAAAGTTTAATAAATCTTTCAACTTATTCTCCTCCCGGAGTGAAATAAAAACTGAGGGTTTGATCAGTTGCTCAACTCATCGATTGAGCAACTAGTACCGTAATTATTTAGTGCTCTTGCTCTAGCTCAATATTGATACCTAGAGAGCGAATTTCCTTCACTAATACATTAAAGGACTCTGGCATGCCAGGTTCCATACGGTGATCGCCGTCAACAATATTTTTGTACATACGAGTTCGTCCTGTTACATCGTCAGACTTAACTGTAAGCATTTCTTGTAGAGTGTAAGTTGCACCGTATGCTTCCAGTGCCCACACTTCCATCTCTCCAAATCTTTGTCCACCAAACTGCGCTTTACCACCTAGCGGCTGTTGCGTAACAAGACTATAAGAACCAGTTGAACGAGCATGCATCTTGTCATCAACTAAATGGTTCAGTTTGAGCATGTACATATAACCAACGGTTACAGGTCGCTCAAATTTTTCACCGGTTCGTCCATCAAATAACCACGACTGGCCAGAACGGTTTTCGTCAGCTATTTCTAGCATTTCCTTTATTTCAACCTCAGCCGCACCGTCAAATACAGGTGTCCCCATCGGCACACCGTTTCTTAGGTTTTCACAAAGATTGATTACTTCCTGATCGGTCAAGCTATCCAAGTCCACGGTTTGCTCTTCGCGATGGTTATAAACTCTTGCTAAGAATTCACGCTTTTTAGCAACGTCTTGCTGCTCTTCTATCATCGTGTCAATCTTACGACCAATTCCCTTTGCAGCCCAACCTAAATGGGTCTCAAGGATCTGTCCGATATTCATACGAGAAGGTACACCAAGAGGGTTTAACACGATATCAACCGCTTCACCGTTTTCTAGGTACGGCATATCTTCAACAGGAACAATGTTGGAGATTACCCCTTTGTTACCATGACGCCCTGCCATCTTGTCACCTGGTTGAATACGACGTTTAACCGCCATATAAACCTTAACAATTTTCAGAACACCTGGTGCCAAATCATCACCTTGAGTGATTTTCTTACGCTTCATTTCTAGACGATTATCATACTCTTGACGTTTCTCTTCTAAGTGAGTGGATAATGCCTCAAGTGATTGTTGTGCAGTCTCATCGCGAAGCTGTATGTCCAACCATTGCTCTGAACCAACTTCTTCTAAGTATTCTGCAGTTAACGTAGAACCTTTCTTAAGTTTGTTAGGCCCTTTTTCTGCAACTGCACCTTCGAGTATTTTATATGCACGGTTATAAATATTACCTGTAAGAATCGCAAACTCATCATTCAAGTCTTTCTTAGCTTGAGCTACTTGGCTCGCTTCAATACTAAGCGCTCGCTGATCCTTATCAACACCATCTCTGGTATATACTTGAACATCGATTACCGTCCCAACAGTTCCTGTGGAAACACGTTGTGAAGTATCTTTAACATCACTTGCTTTCTCACCAAAGATCGCACGTAGCAGTTTTTCTTCTGGTGTTAGTTGAGTTTCACCTTTAGGTGTCACTTTACCTACTAAAATATCGCCAGACCTTACTTCAGCCCCAACATAGACAATTCCAGATTCGTCCAGTTTAGCTAATGCACTTTCGCCAACATTTGGAATATCAGCAGTAATCTCTTCTGAACCTAATTTGGTATCTCGAGCAATACAGGTAATTTCCTGAATATGAATACTAGTGAACCGATCTTCCTTAACAACATTTTCAGATATAAGGATAGAATCCTCAAAGTTGTAACCATTCCAAGGCATGAATGCGATTTTCATGTTTTGGCCAAGTGCTAACTCACCTAAATCCGTTGAAGGACCGTCAGCTAGTACGTCACCGCGACCAATTGAATCACCAATGTTGACAATTGGACGTTGATTAATACAAGTATTTTGGTTTGAACGGGTGTACTTTCGTAAGTTATAAATATCAACCCCGGCTTCACCAACAACAGTTTCATCATCATTAACTCGAACAACAATTCGGCTGGCATCAACAAATTCGATGACACCACCACGTTCCGCTGCAACGGTTACACCAGAGTCTACCGCTACGGTTCTTTCCATGCCGGTTCCAACCAATGGTTTTTGAGCACGTAAAGTTGGGACTGCCTGACGTTGCATGTTTGATCCCATCAAAGCACGGTTAGCATCATCATGTTCCAAGAATGGAATCAATGATGCAGCGACCGAAACGATTTGCTGTGGGGATACATCCATATATTGAATGTTGTCAGCAGTCGTTAACGTAAATTCACCTTGATAGCGACACGAAACTAAATCATCAGTCATTTCATCTTTATCATTCAGAGCAACATTTGCCTGTGCGATATGAAATTCACCTTCTTCGATAGCCGATAGATAATCAATTTCTGAAGTTGCTTTGCCATTTTCAACTCGGCGGTAAGCCGTCTCTAGGAAACCGTATTCATTTGTTCTTGCATAACAAGAAAGAGAGTTGATCAAACCGATGTTTGGTCCCTCAGGAGTCTCGATAGGACACACACGACCATAGTGAGTATGATGTACGTCACGGACTTCAAATCCAGCTCTTTCACGAGTAAGACCACCAGGTCCTAAAGCTGAAACTCTTCGCTTATGAGTAATTTCAGATAACGGATTGTTTTGGTCCATAAATTGCGACAACTGACTTGAACCAAAGAATTCTTTAATCGCTGCTGAAACAGGTTTAGCATTGATCAAATCTTGTGGCATTAGGTTATCCGCTTCAGCCATGCTCAAACGTTCTTTTACCGCACGCTCAACACGAACGATACCAACACGGAATTGATTCTCGGCCATTTCACCAACACTACGAATACGTCGGTTTCCTAAATGGTCGATGTCATCAACAACACCTTTACCATTTCTTATATCTAATAGTGTTTCAACAACTGCAATAATATCTTCTTTAGAAAGCGTACCTTCGCCTTCATCAGAGTCTGCACCGATTCGACGATTAAACTTCATTCGACCAACTCGAGAAAGGTCGTAACGATCTTTACTGAAGAATAGGTTTTCAAATAACGCTTCTGCAGAATCTTTTGTTGGCGGCTCACCAGGACGCATCATACGGTAAATTTCAACCAGAGCTTCTAGCGCATTAGTGGTTGGATCGATTCGTAGAGTATCCGACATATACGGACCACGATCTAAATCGTTGGTGTAAAGGGTTTCGAAGTTTTTGATTTCTACTTCTTTCAGCTTCTCTAATAATTCTTCCGTTATTTCCGAGTTTGCAGGAACTAATACTTCACCTGTTTCCACGTCGATAATATCTTTAGCAATAGCTTTACCAATCAAATAATCCGCTGGAACTTCTAACTTCTTAACACCAGCTTTTTCTAATTCTTTGATATGTCTAACAGTAACGCGGCGTCCTTCTTCAACGATAACCTTTCCGCGCTTTCCTTTGATATCGAAAGTCGCAGTCACGCCTCTTAATCGTTCAGGAATTAGATCGAGTAATATCTCGCCTTCTTTACCCAATTCGATCTTGTCGAATTCAAAGAACATTTCTAGCATCTCTTGAGTTGAGTAGCCTAATGCTCTTAATAGGATTGACGCTGGAAGTTTACGTCGTCTATCAATACGAACAAATAAACAATCCTTTGGATCGAACTCAAAGTCTAACCAAGAACCACGGTACGGAATAACACGAGCGTTATATAATAATTTTCCTGACGAATGAGTTTTACCCTTATCAGAATCAAAGAAAACACCAGGGCTTCTGTGCAACTGTGAAACAATGACTCGCTCAGTACCGTTAATAACAAATGTTCCGTTGTCGGTCATCAATGGCATTTCGCCCATGTAAACTTCTTGTTCACGAACTTCTTTAACGGTTTTGTTTTTATTCTCTTTATCGTAAATAACTAAACGAATTTTAACCCTTAGTGCAGCTGAGTATGTAACGCTTCTCATTTGACACTCTTTAACATCAAATGCAGGCTCACCTAAGGTATAGCTAATGTATTCTAATGCCGCCGAACCAGAGTAACTGGTGATGGGAAATACTGATTTAAACGCCTTTTCTAATCCGGACGCTTGAATATTTTCTAAGTTCAAAAAAGAACGATATGAGTCTAGCTGTATGGCTAGCAAATAAGGCACTTCTAAGACTTTCTTATTACGACTGAAATCCTTACGGATTCTCTTTTTTTCAGTATATGAATAGGCCATCTGGGCTCCTCAGTTAGCTATCACTTTCGTGTCTAATCAATTCTTGATACGGCGAAACTGACTAGTATTTTTCTTAAAATAATCAAACAAACTTCACAAACCTATTTTTATCAGCTCTCTTTTGGAGTAGTAAATTGTTTGAATTAATATTCAAACTAGGCCCGTATCAAAAGTTGCAAAATTACATAATTAACCGCTGTTTTAAAAACGGCAAAACGGCCGGTGGTTAAAAACCACCAGCCGATAAGCAAATTAAAAAATTCGTCTTAGACGACAAATTTAAATTACTTAAGTTCTGCAGTAGCACCAGCTTCTTCAAGCTGCTTTTTGATTTCTTCTGCTTCAGCTTTTTCTACGCCTTCTTTAATTGGAGTAGGTGCGCCTTCAACAGCTTCTTTCGCTTCTTTTAGTCCAAGACCAGTGATTCCACGAACTGCTTTGATAACGCCAACTTTCTTATCACCGAAACCAGTTAAGATTACGTCAAATTCAGTTTGCTCAGCAGCAGCAGCACCAGCATCACCAGCTGGACCAGCAACAACAGCAGCAGCAGCGGCAGCAGTTACACCAAATTTTTCTTCCATTGCTTCAACTAGTTCAACAACGTCCATTACTGACATTTCAGCGATTGCGTTTAAGATATCGTCTTTAGAAAGAGCCATTACTCATTCTCCTAAGTTTTTTGATGACCTATGTAATAAGTCATTATCAATTTAATTGTTTAAATAGATTCTTAATAAGAATCCCGTACTGTATTTAAATTCACTCTGTTTAAAACAGGGTCGAAATTTTATGCCGCTTCTTTCTGAGCACGAACCGCATCGACTACTCTCGTAATACGTGATGGGAATTCGTTTAATGTACGTGCCAGTTTGGTAACTGGTCCATTCATTACACTCATCAATTGCGAAATTGCTTCGTCTTTGGTTGGTAGTTTTGCAACGGCTTCCAATTGATCCGGGCCATGCAAAGTTCCACCCACAGCGATAGCGGTTGTTACTAGTTCATCACAATCTTTTGAAAAGTCGCGAATCAATCTAGCAGCAGCTCCAGGCTCTTCAAGCGAAAACGCACAAATAACCTGACCCACTAAAGCGTCGTTTAAACAAGCGAACTCTGTATCTTCTACAGCACGTTTAGCTAAAGTGTTTCGTACTACTCGTAAGTAGACTCCACCGGCTCGAGCTTTGACACGCAAGTCAGTTAATTGCTCAACTGTCATGCCACGGTATTCGGCAATTACAGCAGACATTGCATCTGAAGCAACTTCAGCTACTTCTTTAACAATCTGCTTTTTACCTTCTAGTCCAAGTGCCACGTCGTTCACCTCCACTATTTCCAATCAAAATGATTGGAAGGTTTACAAAATGAGCTAATAAGACTGTTATAAAAACACCTTATTAAAACTCCCGTAAACGGTGAACCGAACAGAAATCTGTATCGGGTCCCACCGTCTGCGCAGGCCATTTTAAGACAGCTTTTGAAATCGCCTCATAAAGGCGAACTACTTTCAAAAACCTCACCTACGGTCTTTGACGGTTTTTGATAGTTTCTTAAAGAATCCACCAAAAACCCAAGGTTTTGATAAATAAGCTCTCACCCAAGAGAGCTAATCTAGTTCAACCTATTCTTTAATCTCAATTGAAGCGATATCAACTTGAACACCAGGTCCCATCGTTGAGCTTAGAGATAATTTTTTCATGTAAGTACCTTTAGCCGATGCAGGTTTAGCTTTCTTCACTGCAGCTAAAAGACTACTTAAGTTTTCATTTAATGCTTTTTCGTCAAATGCCAACTTACCGATTGTTGCGTGGATGATACCTGCTTTATCAGTACGGTATTGAACTTGACCCGCTTTAGCATTTTTTACCGCAGTTGCAACGTCAGGAGTAACGGTTCCAACTTTTGGATTTGGCATTAATCCACGCGGTCCTAAGATTTGACCTAATTGGCCAACGACACGCATTGCGTCTGGGCTAGCGATAACTACGTCAAAGTCCATGTTACCTTTTTTAACGTCATCAGCAAGGTCGTCCATTCCAACGATATCTGCACCCGCTTCTTTCGCTGCATCAGCATTAGCGCCTTGAGTGAAAACAGCAACTCGCACATCTTTACCAGTACCGTTTGGCAATACTGTTGCACCACGAACGACTTGGTCTGATTTTCTTGGGTCAACGCCAAGGTTTAAAGCAATATCACAAGATTCGCTGAATTTAACTGAAGAAACTTCTTTCAGCACTGCAACTGCTTCCGCGAAAGAATATGTTTTGTTAGCGTCAACTTTTTCGTTAATCGCTTTTTGTCTTTTAGATAATTTAGCCATTGGTTATCCCTCCACATCCACGCCCATTGAGCGTGCAGTACCAGCTAGAGTTCTTACAGCGGCATCCATATCAGCAGCAGTAAGGTCAGGCTCTTTAGTGTTAGCAATTTCTTCTAACTGAGCGCGAGTGATTTTTCCAACTTTTTCAGTGTTAGGACGACCACTTCCTTTCTTTAAACCAACAGCTTTCATAATTAAAACAGCCGCAGGCGGTGTTTTAGTAATGAATGTGAAACTTCTATCACCATAAACTGTGATAACTACTGGAATCGGTAAACCTTTCTCTACTTTTTCAGTAGCAGCATTAAATGCTTTACAGAATTCCATAATGTTGACACCGTGTTGACCTAAAGCAGGACCAACCGGTGGACTAGGATTGGCTGCACCAGCGCCAATTTGTAGCTTAATATAAGCTGAGACTTTCTTAGCCATTTTTCACCTCATGTGGGTTCTAACGCCGTACTCTTTAACCCGCTGGTTAAATTTTAGGCTCCCCTTTCTTTAACGTAAAAAAAACACCCACGGCTTTTTGTAAGCTATGGTTGTTTTATGCGTGAACGTAAATCGTTCAGTTTTAAAGCTGCCAGTTAGACAGCTTTAAAATTCTTTTCTTTTAGCCTTTTTCTACTTGGCTAAAATCTAATTCAACTGGAGTAGAACGTCCAAAAATCATAACTGAAACCGATAACCGGCTCTTATCATAATTAACGTTTTCGACTACCGCGTTGAAGTCCGCAAACGGACCGTCAGTAACGCGAATTGCCTCACCAACTTCAAATAATGTTCTTGGTCTAGGTTTGTCAGTCGACTCTTCTAGTCGATTTAAAATTTGATCAGCTTCGCGCTGACTAATTGGCGCAGGATGTTCTTTAGTCCCGCCGATAAAACCTAAAACTCGTGGTGTATCTCTAACAAGATGCCAGCTTTCGTCATCCATATCCATTTCAACCAGAACATATCCTGGAAAAAACTTCCTAGCGCTTTTGCGCTTTTGGCCATCTCTCATTTCAACAACTTCTTCAGTCGGAACTAAGACTTGCCCAAACTTCTCTTCTAAACCGAATTGTTTAACCCGATCTTCGATAAACCCTCTGACTTTGCCTTCATAGCCAGAATATGCTTGTACCACATACCACTTAAGCGCCATAAAGACTAGCTCCCTTGAACGGTTAGAAAGTTAACGATATTAACAAGCACAGCGTCAACGCCCCATAGAAGCAACGACATTATAATGACGGCTACCATGATGATCATGCTGGTTTGAACAGTTTCTGCACGTGTAGGCCATACAACTTTACGCGCTTCTATTCTTGATTCTTTAGCAAAAGCCAGTCCGGCTCTGCCTTTTGTGGTGGTAATTGCGATTGCAAAACCAACGGCAACTAAAACTAGAATTACAGCAACTCGAATGAGGATCGACTCATCAACTAAGATGTGATTCGCATAAACCGCGCCACCCAGTGAAAGAAAAGCTAATAGCCATCTTAAACCGTTAAATGGAGCAACTGAATCTTGTTCGTTTACACTCATGAGCTTTCAACCATATTCTTTCTAGGTTTACCTAGTCATTAATCGACTAAGTTCCCCATAATTAATAACATTTTATTGCAGTGGCAGGCCAGGAGGGACTCGAACCCCCAACCCTCGGTTTTGGAGACCGATGCTCTACCAATTGAGCCACTGGCCTGCAATAAAATCGCGACTTCGATTTAGCTCGAAATCGCGATGTCTACAATCAAGATTTACAAAAGTAAATCATTGCACTTTTAGATTACTCTAGAAGTGCATTTTCTAACTAAGCTAAAATCTTAGAAACAACACCCGCACCAACAGTACGTCCGCCTTCACGGATTGCAAAACGTAAGCCTTCGTCCATTGCGATTGGCGCAATTAACTCGACTGACATTTTGATGTTATCACCTGGCATAACCATTTCTACACCATCTGGTAATTCACAAGCACCGGTCACGTCAGTTGTACGGAAGTAGAACTGTGGGCGGTATCCTTTAAAGAATGGAGTATGACGTCCACCTTCATCTTTACTTAAGATGTAGATTTCTGCTTCAAACTTAGTGTGTGGGTTGATTGAACCTGGCTTCGCTAATACTTGACCACGCTCTACATCTTCACGCTTCGTTCCACGTAACAAAATACCACAGTTGTCACCTGCTTGACCTTCGTCTAGCAACTTACGGAACATTTCTACACCGGTTACCGTTGTTTTAGTTGTGTCTTTGATACCGACGATTTCTACTTCTTCACCAACTTTGATCACACCACTTTCGATACGACCCGTGACAACCGTTCCACGACCTGAGATTGAGAATACATCTTCAATCGGCATGATGAAGTCTTTTTCTACTTCACGTGTTGGCTCTGGAATGTACTCATCTAATGCTTTGGCTAGTTCGATGATCGCTTCTTTACCTAATTTACCTTCGTCACCTTCCAATGCTTTTAGCGCTGAACCGTGAATGATTGGCGTGTCGTCACCTGGGAATTCGTAAGCGTCTAATAACTCACGGATTTCCATTTCTACTAGCTCTAATAATTCTTCGTCATCAACCATGTCACATTTGTTCATGAATACAACGATTTTTGGTACACCAACTTGACGTGATAACAAGATGTGCTCACGAGTTTGTGGCATTGGGCCATCTGCTGCAGAACAAACTAAAATAGCACCGTCCATTTGAGCAGCACCGGTGATCATGTTCTTGACATAATCAGCATGTCCTGGACAGTCAACGTGCGCGTAGTGACGTCCTTCTGTTTCATATTCAACGTGTGATGTTGAAATTGTGATACCACGCTCTTTCTCTTCTGGAGCATTATCGATTTCTGCGAAATCTTTTGCTGCACCACCATACGTCGCTGACAGAACTGTACACATCGCCGCTGTTAAAGTCGTTTTACCATGATCGACGTGGCCGATTGTTCCGACGTTTACATGGGGTTTCGTTCGTTCAAATTTTTCCTTAGACATAAATGCCTCCAAAAAGAGTTAAGCTTAAATTTATAATTAAAAATTGGTTAGCTTAGAAATTATCTTGAACTCAAATTCCCAAACATAACTAAACCCGGAACAATCTTGAGATTAATCCGGGAAAAAATGGTGCCGATAACCAGATTCGAACTGGTGACCTCTCCCTTACCAAGGGAGTGCTCTACCGACTGAGCCATATCGGCTGTTTGTTCGAACTGGAGCGGGTAGCGGGAATCGAACCCGCATCATCAGCTTGGAAGGCTGAGGTTCTACCATTGTACCATACCCGCCTATTCAACTCGCTTTTCGCAAGTCATGCTTCATCACGACAAACAAAACACTTACTTTTAAGATAATTCGATTCAAAATGAATCTAGCTTACCCAAACTATACTGGTGGTGGGGGAAGGATTTGAACCTTCGAAGGCGAACCGTCAGATTTACAGTCTGATCCCTTTGACCACTCGGGAACCCCACCTAATACACTACATCTTACGCTCAACTGGCTCACGCAAGAAAGAGCCGCGAATAATGACAACTTGGCCTACAAAAAGCAAGTCTTTTATCCATTCAATTCAAGGTGTTAACAGATATTCGTTTGTTCACTTGATTGGATAGACTATTCGAGCCCGAAACTGCAGAAAACATTTAAAAATTCTATCGTTTTCTACAATTGTGGGGTGTCCATCTCTGAACACCCCACATCTGAATAATGGTGCCGGTTCCCGGAATCGAACTGGGTACCTACTGATTACAAGTCAGTTGCTCTACCAAGTGAGCTAAACCGGCACAAATCTCCCTTTTACACATCAATTATTGATGGTTAAAAGCCCTTTGCTGATAAAGCTTTGAATAAAGGCCTCTTAAGCAGGGACGCGAATTCTAATGAGTTATTTTGAAATGATCAACGATTTTTTCAAAAAAAATCAAAATCTATCATTGCAGCGAGTTGTAAAGTGATATTACGAGCGCTCAACCCCTCGTATTTTGGGCTTTTGCTGTCTTTTCTAGAAAGTCGATGACTAGCCCGGAGAAAACAATATTAGCCTGGTAACTTGAATTTTCAGGAGTAATGATATGGTTTGCCAATTGCAAGCGATCTTTCCAAAATAATCCACCTCCACCAGAAAAAATCCACTTTGTTATTTGATGACGGTTAGCCAGCTCACTGATAACAAGCCTTAAATATCCTTCAACAAGTTGCTGAATACCAAAATCGACACACTCTCCCGTAGTAGAACCAAGCTTAAAACCCAATTCACGTGCATCGCGTTCTTCCGCATGCACCTTACCTGTTAACTTTAAGCTTGCCTTAATCAGTCTTTCACCTGGAATGATATGACCTCCAAGGTGCTGGCCCTTAGAATCAACAACGTCGACAGTAATTGCTGAGCCAATATCAATAATGGCAGTGGAATTTGACTTGGAGTGCCCAGCTATCATCCCTAACCAGCGATCAATCCCTAGTTTACTAGGGTCTTTATAAGCACACTCAACTCCTGCACTGGCTGTAGACGTTTCAGCAATAAAATGACCTCTGCTAAGCTTGCCAAGCTGCTGGAGTAATTGCTGAGTTTGTTGGTCTTCTCTAACACTAGCAATCAACACATACTCCAATGTCTCGAATGGTTTAGCCTTCAGCCAATCCAACAACGCTTCTGCGCTCTCGAATGATGTTGATTGCAACTCATTGGCATGAGCGATGACCGAGTTAAGCTCCTTTATTAGGATCGCTTTTAATTGAGTATTCCCCCAATCGATCAGAAGATACATAAGACTACCTGTACTAGATTCACTTTGATCACCATTGAATATGTTGTGAACCTTTAAATTTCACAGTGAAGTTAAACAGTGGATGCGCCAGCTCTTAAACTTACTTCGCCAGAATAAAAAGATCTCTCACCCTCACTGGTTTTAATTGTAATTGCGCCACTTTTATCGACACCAGTTTCAATACCCGAAACAATGCCATTTCGAGTGTGAATAACGATAGGACGACCATAAAAAGCACTTTGTACCGCCCAATCTTTTCGGAAAGCATCAAACCCTTGCTCTATATACTGATCGAGCAAGCGATCAATTTCTAATAGAATACCCGCCAAGACCTGATTTCGCTCAATTTTATCTTGTAATATTGACTTAAGATTAGTCCAAGGCTGATCTATTTCTTCAGCTTGTCCAACCATATCCCAGTTTATCCCGATTCCAATATTTAAAAAGCTGTTGTCAGTACTGTCGCCACTGGCCTCAACTAAAATACCAGCAAGCTTCTCACCGTCGACTAGTAAGTCATTTGGCCATTTAAGACTGACTTTTTTGTTGGTTAGTTGATTTAGCATTTTGGTCAACCCGATACCAACCGCAAGACTTAACCCACCAAGCGCACTTAATCCCATCGGTAAATTTAAGCCAATTGAAAAGTACAAATTGGCACCAAAAGGGGAAACCCACTTTCTGCCCTTTCTGCCACGCCCATCGGTTTGATGCTCAGAAATACAGATTTTTCCTGGGCCGGGTTGCTCCTTCCACCATTGAGTTAAATATGTTGAGGTAGAGTCAACGGTGGACAACACTTTCATCTGTGAAAATAACTTGGTTTTTCCTAATACCGCTCCACGCAAGTACTCACTATCAATTAAAGTAAGTCCATCGGGTATTTTGTAGCCTTTGCCTCGAACAGCAAATATCTCTATTTGCCAGCTTTGAAGCTTATTGATTAGTTTCCAAATAGCGGTACGGGAGACGCCTAATTGCTCAGCTAAGAATTCACCCGAATGAAACTGGCCATCTGAAAGAATGACAACCAATTGTTGTAGTCGTTTTAAACTTGCGGTTTTCAATTTCGTGCGCAGCTCCATTTTTCTTGCCAACTAATAACATCCATATTAGTTGCCCAAAATACGTACTTCCGGTTCCAAGTTAATACCATACATTTTCTGAACATGTTGCATAATGTTTTCCGCCAGCTCCCAAACCTTGAGGCCTGAACTCTCGGAATAGTTAACCAATACTAATGCTTGATGTTTGTGAACACCAACACCATTATACTGTTTGCCTTTAAAACCAGCATTTTCAATTAACCAGCCCGCGGCTATTTTATACTTCTGAACTCCTTCTTGCTCGACCGGAAATGCGACTAGTTTCGAGTAACTCTTTAGCAATCGTTGGTATTGCTCAGCTGAAATTACTGGATTTTTAAAAAAACTTCCAGCATTAGCTAATGTCTCAGGGTCAGGTAATTTACTTTGTCTGAGTCTACAGACTTCATCAAATAGTGCTTGCGGAGTCACTGCTTCATTTGCAAAATGGGCACTCAAAGGTTTGTATCCTAATTCTGGTGCAAAGCGTTTAGGTAATATCATTTCTACACTGGTCACTAAAAAACGCCCCTGTCCCGAGCGCTTAATTAAGCTATCACGGTAGCCAAACTGGCATTCTTTATGGGACAGTGTCAGTAATTGACCTTTTTCTAAATCATAACATTCTATTGACTGAATAAATTTTTCTATTTCAACGCCATAAGCACCGATATTTTGCACCGGAGCTGCGCCAACAGTCCCCGGAATAAGTGCCAAGTTTTCTATCCCGAAATATTGACTACTCAAACAGAATTTAACAAAATCGTGCCAGTTTTCAGACGCTGCCACTTTCAGTCGAACCCTGCTATCGTCTTCTTCTAAAACTTCAATCCCAAACAATTGGGGGTAAATCACCAAACCAGAAAAATCCCCAACAAAAAGCAAGTTACTGCCACCACCAAGAACAAACCGGTTAGGGAAGTTTGAGATTTCGGAGGAAAGGGCTAACAACTGTTGAACGCTATCAATTTGAATAAAATGCTTAGCATTTGCCTTTACATTAAAAGTATTCAATTGCTGCAGAGGGATATTATTAGAAATGGCGGTCAAATCAATGTATCACTGGACGGGTTTAATTGGCTTGAGTTTACACTAGGCTGAGTGGATCTTTCAAAATTGTTTTGAATCACTCTAATGGTAGATTTTAATCAATGCAAACCCCGTCAACACATGGTTTACAAGGTATGTGTATATTACCCGACCGATAAAATATGCCTGGTTGGGGGTTTACTCAGCCACAAACTTGCGATTTACATTGAAAAGGTGCATTCTGAATATCCACTCAAACAATTCTAGTTTGGTCATTGAAAGCTTGTAACAAGATATTTTTGGCCTGTAACAATGTAAAAAAACGCTGGTCAATCAACTATTAAAAGCAAAAATTTATCACGAGTATATGCAGAAAATAGCCCTCAAGAAATTATTGACGATCTTAGCGAGCGTAATGCTTGGCCTGACACTGTCAACGGCAAGTCATTCAGCAGAAGTTGAGGAAGGCCAACTAGCACCGGATTTTAGTATCAAACGTTTTGATGGTACGACATTCAGACTAAGCGATTATAAAAATAAGAAAGCCGTTTATTTAGTATTTTGGACTACCTGGTGTACTTACTGTTTAAAGAAAATCCCAAAACTCCAACATGCCGCTCAAATCCTTGATAAACAAATTGAAATTATTGCAGTGGATACCAGCGAGAAAGACACATTTGCTAAAGCTTTAATGTTTCAAAAAGAGCGAAACATCCAATATCCTTTAGCCTACGACTTCGGTAAAAAAGTCACCGACCTGTATGGCGTTTGGGGTACTCCAACAGAATTTATTATCGACATCAATGGCATTGTGGTTCATAGAGACGGCGTTCCCGATAATCTAGCCGAACATTTAAGCAATTGGAATATGATCGACCATCGCTCTAACAATCGTCGTTTACTCGCAAATGAACCGTGCGATCAGGAGAATCAGATTTGTTAAAATCCGGCAACACATCGCTTTCCCATCTAAGTGGCTCGCTCGAAAATCCAAGCAAAAAAGGGTCGACCAAAGCTACCACTTTAAGTCCGTTAGCAATTGGTCTCAATCGGCGAGCATTTCTTAAACAATCCAGCGCTGCGGTTTTAGTCGCCAGCATTGCAGCCTGCAAGCCCGATATTAATAATCCAAAAATTGAGTCCGCCTCAAACACTCAAGCAACAGACGTAAAAATTACTAATGAGAAGTTTGAATTCAATCCACATCAAAAACAAACCATTAAACAAGTTCAGCTGAAATTATTTCCTAACGATGGAGATGGCCCTTCCGCAGAGCAATTAAATGGATTGGCCTACTTACAATGGGCCTTAACCGATCCCGATAACACCGCAGACGGTGATGGCGAATTCATCATCAAGGGGGTTGGTTGGTTAGATGGACTGTCTGAACAGACACAGGGCGATCAATTCATTAAATTAAAACCTCAACAACAAGATAAAATCTTGACTCAAATTAGCCAATCAAGCGCCGGAGAAAATTGGTTGTCGTTACTTATTTACTATCTGATTGAGGCGTTAACTCTGGATCCAATTTATGGCGGGAATCCCAACCAAATAGGTTGGCAATGGCTTAAGCATCAACCTGGTTTTCCGAGACCAACCCAAAGCACCAGCTACCGCAACTTTTACTAATTTTTGAGTCAAGGTGACAATCGTTAGCCACCTAATTCTAGAGAACAATATGAACTTAGAATCCGAATTTGATTGTTGTATTATTGGCAGTGGCGCAGGCGCTGGACCAGTCGCTTACGAATTATCCAAAGCGGGTTATCGTGTACTCGTTTTGGAAAAAGGCAAATGGTACAAAGAACAAGATTTTAAAAAAGATGAACAGCTTTATCGGCATAATATTTTTCGCTCTAAATTGAAAGATGAGCGACATGTTTTAGAAGAGCCCGACGGTGATAGTTGGAGTGAAGACACCACCGCTCAGTTTTGGGGTGGCAATATTGTTGGTGGCGCGTCTAACTTTATGAGCGGCTATTTTCATCGGCTAAAGCCAGAAGATTTTCGGCTAGTGTCTACCTTTGGTAAAATAGAGGGAGCGAATACCGTCGACTGGCCAATCAGTTATGACGACTTGGAGCCTTATTATACCAAAGCAGAAAAAGTCATCGGCATATCAGGAAAAATTGTAGAGCACCCTTTTTTAGAACCGCGCTCTACTCCCGACTACCCACTTCCTCCAACGGCAGAACACCCAATCGCCTCATGGTTTGATAAAACGTGTAATGAGATGGGATTACATCCACTACCGATGGCAAGAGGTATTTTATCGCGGCCATTTAACAACCGAAGAAGCTGTGAGTACTCTGGCTATTGTGGCAGTTATGGTTGCGCCTCAGGTGCCAAAGCAAGCTCAAGAGCCGCACTGCTTGATAGTGCCGTAGCCACTGGCAATTGTGAAATTAGAACTGAGTCAAAAGCCTATCGTTTAAATAGCGACGCAACCGGAAAAGTCGTTACCGCTGACTACTTTAATCAAGCTGGTGAATCCAAATCAGTCAAAGCAACTATTTTTGTGGTCGCTTGTTATTCCATAGAATCAGCTAGGTTACTGCTAAGTTCGCCCGGCGAGAAACACAAAAATGGACTGGGTAACAATTATGAGCAAGTCGGTAGAAACCTACACTGTTGTGCTGGAGGAACAGGCCATGGCATTTTTGACTTTAGCCAGTTCAGCGAACAACAAGTTGAACAGTTAATGGTAAGAGGGCCATTTTTCAATCGTGCTTTACAAGACTGGTACTTTATTGACGATAAAGAAACCTTTGGACAACGAATTAAAGGTGGCACCATCGACTTTGTATTTGATCCACCCTCACCAGCGGCCGATGCTAACTCGCAAAAATGGCAAGATGGCAACTTACTATGGGGAACACCTTTAAAACAAAAAATTAAATCCTATTTCACTCAATCAAAAGATTTTAAGTTCGAAGTTTTTTGTGATTGGTTAACCAATGATGATTGTTATGTCAGTTTAGATCCTAATGAAAAAGACAAATGGGGCTCACCCGTTGCGCGTGTCAAAGTGGGTACTCACCCGCATGATTTAAAAGTGGGTAGCTACATCGTTGAAAAAGGAAAAGAGGTGATGAAAGCTCTGGGGGCAAAAACCGTCACTGGAAGCGCCTTTTCGTCACCAACGTCTAATTTAGTCGCTGGCGGTCTGCGATTTGGTAACGATCCGAAAACGTCTGCACTAGATCCAGACTGTCGCGTTCACGGCTCTGAAAACTGTTTTGTTACCGACGGTAGCTTTATGCCCAATGGCGGTAGCGTTACTCCCACTTTTACGATCTATGCCAACTCATTTCGAGTGGCAGATAAAATAAAAGATCAACTCGCGGTTTCTTAATAAAAGGATCTCGTCGTGAAGATTTTCAGGTAATCTATTGCCAAGATTACCTGAAGACAAAACGATGTTTTTCAAAACCCAATAAATCTAACTCTATTGCAGTCCTCTATACAGCATCAACGCAATTGCCCACATGATTACTCCAACTATCATATCGATAACCATTTTCACCTTTGGGCGATTCAAATAGTCTGAAAACCTTGCCGCCGAAACAGCTAGCCCATAAAACCACACAATAGAAGCGAGCATGCAGCCTAATGTAAAGTACAGCTTAGCTTGATCAACAAACTGACCGCCGACCCCGCCCAAAATAATAACGGTATCAATATACGCATGTGGATTAAGCAAGGTGACTGCAAAACAGGTCAAAACCACTCTGGATAGAGTATGAGCATTTTGAACCTTTGTTTCACTTTGGCTGCCACCGATGACATGGTTCTTTAATGCCGACTTAAAAGAAATACCGCCATACCCCAACAAAAAAAGGATCCCGGCCCAGGTCAATAACGTCGCCGCGATAGAGCTCGAGTTAATGATTTGGCTTCCACCATAAATACCGATTGTGATTAAAGCGAAGTCACTGACCATACAAATGGTCGCCGCAACTAAGTGATATTGACGTTTTATTCCTTGATTAAGAATAAAGGCATTTTGGGCTCCAATGGGAATAATCATACTGGCACCTAAAACAAAACCTTGGGCAATTGGGAAAAAACTCATCTTGGCACTCCTAAAAAACGCGTCACTAAACAGCGTGCAGTATCTTCCCCAAGACAAATTAAGTAAAATTAAATATTCTAATCAAATATTAGCTATACTTATACAATCATTCTTATTCAACCATACTTAAACAACCAGCTTCAAATTAGGCCAGCAAAGGGCAAAACATATGGGGATTGACTACAAATTACTAAGAGCGCTGAGTAGCGTGATTAGCAAGCAAAGTTTTGAGGCCGCGGCGCTGGATTTGAATATCTCTCAATCGGCGGTATCCCAGAGGATAAAACAGCTGGAAGAGTTTGTCGGTCATCCGGTCATGATCCGCAGTAAACCCATTGAGTTGACCGAAATTGGCCAGCTTTTGATTAATCACTATAAGCAGGTCGAACTGTTAGAAAGAGATTTAATGCCGAGCATCCAAGCAGAGAGCTCTCTTTCAGCAGTTAAACTGTCTTTATCAGTCAATGCAGATAGCCTATCCATTTGGTTTATAGAAGCCTTAGCACCGCTACTTAGAGACGAGTCCGTGGAGCTGGACATTCACGTCCTCGATGAAAACCGAACCACACAAAAACTAAAGAGCGGCGAAGCCTTCGGGGCGCTGAGTACCACCTCTCATCCAGCGCCGGGTTACAAAGCAGAGTATGTCGGTGACCTGCATTATATTCTGGTCGCAAGCCCAGAATACCAAGCAAAGTACTTTAAAAATGGTGTAAACAAAGAGTCGTTAATGACGGCTACAGGTATCTCCTATGATCAAATGGACAGCATGCATATTGATTTTATTCATCAACATTTTGGCTTGCAAAGTCGTGAGTATCCGCGCCACCATGTGAGATCTTCGGAATCATTTGTTGATTTAGCAAAATGCGGTGTTGCTTATACTTTACTCCCTAAGCTGCAGATCCAATCTGAGTTAAACAGCGGTCTGTTGGTTAACTTGTTACCTGAGATCCAATTAGTGACTCATTTGTACTGGCATTCCTGGGTACTTTCTAAGGGGGTCTTTAGACAAGCCTCGCGATTGATCATTGATTACGCCAATAAAAACTTACCACAGACTATTTAGACTTTATTTTCGATTAACAAACAAAATCAACTTCCAACGGTTACTTGCTTACATTGGGACCATTCAGCAGACCATTCAGGTTTTATAAGAATGTTGTTACTATGAGTTCACATTAAATTGAATAAAGCTGACACTATGCCATCGAACATTATTATTCGTCCTGCAAAGTCACAAGATTTGCCAACGCTTCTTGAATTCGAACAGGCCATCATTGAGTACGAGAGACCAATGGAACCTAATATGATGGCCAGCCCGTTTCACTATTATGATTTATCGGAAATCATGCAACTTGAAAATGCGCAGATTATGGTTGCGGAAGATTTAAACGCTGAAAAAGGGGCTAAATTAGTCGGCTCTGGTTTTATTCACATACGAAAAGCACGACACTATTTGGATCACACAGAACATGGCTATCTCGGATTTATGTATGTCGACCCAGATTACAGAGGAAAAGGTATCAACAAGCAAATAATTTCGGAATTAACCAAGTGGGCGAAATCAAAAGACCTGGACGTATTATGTCTCACAGTGTTTGCAGAAAACCCATCAGCAATAAGAGCCTATGAGAAAGCTGGGTTTAATCAAAGCTTGATTGAAATGAGATTAAATCTTAAAAGCTAGTTGCTAGTTGCTAGTTGCTAGTTGCTAGTTGCTAGTTGCTAGTTGCTAGTTGCTAGTTGCTAGTTGCTAGTTGCTAGTTGCTAGTAGTTTAAACATTGCTCCTTTATCGTCAATCCTATTGGTGAGGGAGAAATCAAACTCATGCAACCTAAATATTTCTCGGACTAACATTAACCCTAAACCTTGACCTGACTCTTTTGAGGTAAAAAAGGGAGTGAATAATTGATGCTGAATATCTTCACTAATTCCATCCCCGGAATCCACCACAGTTAATTCCACTTTATCTTCTGCTGTTTGTTTTATTTTAATGATAATCGTACCCGAATTTCCAACCGCCTCAATAGCGTTTTTAATCACATTCATCAGCGCTTGTTCGACTAAACTAGCATCAGCTTTGATCGCAATATCTTTCTCGGAATCTAGGCTCAATGTAATATCGCGCTTCTCACATTCAGTATGAAATAGATAAGTTAAATCTCGAACTAGTTTGGTTAAATTAAAATTTGCTTTAATCGGTTTAGCCAGTTTGACAATTTCAGCATACCCCTGCATAAATTCGTTCAGACTTCCGCAACGATTGATAACAATATTAACAGCCTTATCAAAATCATCTTGCGATTCATTATCTAACTGAGGTTTAAAATTTAAGCAGCTTTCAAGCAGTGAGTTAGTGATAGCAATGGTATTATTGACTTCGTGGGACATTAACCGAATTAATTTTTCATAAGCTGATTTTTGCGACTCTATGATTTCACTGGTCATTTCATACAGCATATAAAATGACCGTTCAAACCCTCGATCGTAAATAGCATAATGGCCAATTTTGAATCGTCGCCCCTGTTCAGCGACAACCAGTTTATGTGTATCAACCGGTACCGACTCCAATAGTTTGACGGTCTTATTTTCTAATTGCTTGAGATTTTTATTGAGCAAAAAGTCTTTAGTTTGGCCGAGCAGTTCTTCGGCAGCAGGATTCAGATCGGATATTCTATTCTCAAAATCAAACAGTACCACCCCAATCGGCGATTCGGCCATTAACTTTTCAAACACGCCTCGCTGTTCACCAATGGCTAGCCTTTCCTGATGGAGTTTTTGCAGCATATGATTAAACTGTTCGATTAGCTTATCAAGATCTGGTTGCGACAGCGAGCTGAACCGAGCAGTAAACTCTCTCTCATTTAACACACTGGAAAACATTTCAATATATTCTAATGGTTGAAGTGCTTTAGTGATCATCTTGTGGAAAGCCAATACACTGATTAACAGCCCTACTTCAACCGCAATGAGCCATAATCCTAGTTCGGAATAAAAAACTAAGGTCAGGGCAAATAGGGCTAAGTGCAAAAATCCATTAGCGTAATAGAGTTTTCTTTTTAAGGTCATTAGCCGAGACCATACTTTTCAATTCGACGATACAGAGCAGCACGGCTAATACCTAATGCTTGCGCGACTTTTGATAAATTACGATTGTAAGCTTTAATGGCTTTTTCAATCATTAACTTTTCCATATCGTCTAAGGTCATTGAGCCTATCGGTAATTCGGCTTCATCAAAACCACTTTGTTGCTCTCGTTCAAATTGAAAATCAGCAACGCTCAGCTGCGAGCGATTACTCATTAGTACCGCTCTTTCAATGGTTTGCGCCAGTTGTCTGACATTACCTGGCCAAGGTTGCTGTTCTAACCAACTCATTCCGCTGGCATCAATTGAAACCAATTCAACATTATAGATTTCTGAAACCTTTTGTAGGTGCCTCTCAGCGAGTAGGCGAATATCTCCACGCCTTTTTCTTAAGGGAGGGATTCGAATGGTGATTAGATTTAGCCGATACAATAAGTCTTCACGAAAGCTACCATCGGAAACCATCTCGTAAAGGTCACGATTAGTGGCAGAAATCACTCTGACATTGGCTTTGCGAGTTTCCGAAGAGCCAACCGCTTGAAAACTTTGATCTTGTAATACTCGCAATAATTTAACTTGAGAAGAAGGCTCTAAATCGCCCATCTCATCAAGAAAAATACTACCTTGATCGGCAGTTTCAAATCGACCTTTTCTGTCATGTTTAGCATCGGTAAACGCGCCGCGTACATGACCAAACATTTCACTTTCGAACAAGGAGGCGCTCATGCCACCTAAATTAAGTTTTACCAATGGTCCCTGCTTTCGAAGAGAGTTTTGATGGATTGCTTCCGCGACCAATTCCTTGCCAGTTCCACTTTCTCCTAAAATTAATACCGGTGCATCAGTAGCAGCGACACGACCGATGGTCGAGAGCATTTCTAACATTGCTGGGTCGTTACCAACAATGGCTGAAAGTTGATATTGTTTATCAAGCTCCTCACGCCCTCTGGGAAGTTCTCTAGTCGGTTGGTTTAGCTCTAAACAAGTTTCAATGGTTTTTAGAAGTTGCTGATTATTCCACGGCTTGGTTAAAAAATCAGCGGCGCCTTGTTTAATCCCTTCGACTGCAAGTTCAATCGAGCCCCAAGCAGTCATCAATATCACCGGAGTATTGGGTGAAAGTTTTTTGATTTCTTTCAGCAGACTCATACCTTCCTCGCCACTGGTATTACGAGAAAAGTTCATATCTTGTAAAACTAGGTCTACCGAAGTGTTAGATAAACATTCTAGCGCCTGTTTTGGATTGGCTGCGGTATGAGTCGCGACACCGTTTTGCTTGAGCAGTAACGCAATAGACGCAGTGACTGAGTGATCGTCATCTACAATCAATATTGAAATATTTTTACTCAAGTCTTTTAACATTCAACCCATACTCTTTTTGCTAGTGGTTTATTAATAGCGCAATTTCTAGCGAGCTTTCGCTAATCTCTTATTATTTTAGCTGACGGATTATACCTTTTTAATCATCTAAAAACCGCATAGTCCGTCTATCTTCATCTTTCCAATCAGCACTTATTCATAGTGCAATGCTTCAGAAGGCGAGTAATTGGTGGCTATTTTTCCAGGATAAAACGCACAAGTTACCGATAGCAATAACATTACTAGCGAAGCTACACCAAACGCGGAAAAGAACAAGGGCCAATCCAACTCACTAAATACGCCTAGCAACGGAAATTGAACAAGGATCAAGGCAGCAATTACGATTCCGAAAAAGCTGACCATCATTAGCTCGGTAATAATCTGAAGCTGAATTTTCGTGGCGGTTGAGCCTAACGCTCTTCTCAATCCGATCTCTTTAGTCCGTGCAGTTACGTTTTGCCACAATACCCCGAATAACCCCATAGCGACCATAATCATTAAGAATGTACCGACGATTCCTAGAATAATCAATGGTAGCAATGTTTCTCTAAGATGTGTCTGGCGTTTTGATTCCCAGGTTCGAATATCATATTCCCAATGAGGTGCAATATTCTTAAGGATTTTGTGTACTTTCTCCTCAAAAATTATCTTTGTATTGGGTGTCATCTTTAACTCGATACCTCGCAATGGACGAGTTGATTCGTCATTCATGTCCAATCTTTCAAAAAGATAAGGCTTTAATGCAGATAGTTCACCCATCTGCCTAAAATCTTCGAACACACCGACCACTCTTCTTTCTGTCCACTCTTCACCTTGCTTTTCGGCAATGTTCTTTCCAATAATATTTTCATCAGGAAAATACGCATCGACAAACCGTTGATTAACTAATACCGGCCTATAATTTTGTCCCGCGTCCTGCTCACCAAACCAGCGTCCAGCGATCAACGTCATACCGAATGTTTCTGCAGCACCATCATCAAAACGGTTGCCAGTGTACAGAATCAATTTTCCATCAAACTCATATGAGCTAGTCCAACTCCAATTCTTAAAGGTTGGATTATCGAGAAGTTGCACCTTTTCTATTTCAGGTTGCCTCTGAAGCTCTGCAAAAATCTGCTTCATAGCCAGTAGATCACGCTTTGCTTCCCACTTTGATGATTGGGACACAGTCACTCTCCACATATTTTTATATTCGAAGCCAAGCGGTGTTTGATAAAGTTGATAATTGCGAAGTGCTAAAGCAGACAAAGAGAAAATCACCATAAACGCAATAGCAATCTCAGCAACAATTAACGCATTCGATTTCTTTCGGTTCCAAACCATTTTTAAAATATGCATCAACATCTTATTCGCCTCCTTTCAATGCAGTCACCGGGTTGAGACGTGACATTTTAAAAGCTGGGTAAACTCCTGATATAAAACCGAAAAGCAGTATCATTAAGAAGCCCCATACAAGAACTCTGAAATTAAGGTTAAATTCGGCGTAGGCAATTAACCCGCTTTGTTCTATTAAATCTAGTAAAAATACGCTGATAATAATCCCTATCAAACCACCAACCAGAGTAATCAAAATACTTTCGACGATAAATTGCGCCACCAACTGTGACGATGATGCACCAAACGCTTTTCTAACACCTATTTCTGAGGAGCGCTCCAAAATTCGGCTAATATTAAGATTGATCATATTGATACTCGGCAGCAACATGAAGATAAATAACATAGCCAACAATACGGAAACTAAAATATTAGCACCGCTAGAATAAGAGTATTCGTCAGCAAAAATAGGATAAGCAATATTCTCTAATTTATTATATGCACCACTAAACGCCTTAATCATTCCATCAGGGTGATCTAAAATCAGATCGTTTTTCAGGAGGTTTACGTATTCCTTATGAACTTCATCCAGCATTTTTGCATTGGAGTGATACAATATGACCTCCCAACTTCCCGAGTACTCTTGTCGATAAGACGTTGATGGTAGGGTGGTATAAGGCGTCCAAATATCCGCAGATGCAACCCGTTCAATTTCCGAGACATTTTCGACCACACCGATTACTTGATATCGCTGGTTACTCAGTTCCAAATACTTACCGATTACCTCACCCTGAGCAAATAATTCCCTAGCTAGCTGGTGGTTAATCACGGCAACAAACATGCCCTGCTCAACTTCTTGTTGACTAAAGGCTCTTCCCTTTAAGAAATTAAAATCAAGTATTTTCCAATAATTGGCGTCAGTCCTTCTAAAGGATTTGTCTAGCTTTTGATCGTTCTTAAATAGCGATACTGAACTGGCGCCCGTATTGAATGACATTATTTCAGGTGCTTTAAGCCGCCATATATTGTCTTTAATAAACTTATAACCTAACCGACCACCATAAGTACTGCTATGTTTTTCATTGGTCAAAGTTAACCGGTCTATCACCTTGTAATTTCGACTAGTTTTCTCTGGCCCTTTAGGATACAAATAGCTCTCAGCCATGCTAGTCGCGACCATGATGACTGCAAGAGTAAGGCTAATCCCAAATAGATTAATAAAGGTAAAAAATTTCCGCCGTAAAAACACTTTCCATGCGGTGAGTATATAGTTGTATAACATGCTACTCTCCCTTTTAATGAACCAGTTGGCCGTCAAAAACTCGAATGGTTCGTTGAGTGCGTTTAGCCATTTCCTCATCATGAGTGACCATTACAATGGTGGCTTTGTCTTGCTTATGCAGGTTTTCTAATAGTTGCATAATTTCATCGCCCATATGGCTATCCAAATTTCCAGTTGGCTCATCGGCCAATAGTAATTCTGGCTTACCGACTATCGCTCTTGCAATCGCAACTCGTTGTTGCTGTCCACCCGAGAGCTGAGTTGGATAATGATGAGTACGCGCTTTTAGCCCAACTTTTTCCAGCGCTTCTAAGGCTAATCGCTTTCGTTCTTTTGCTGAGATCTTTCGATACAACAAAGGTAGCTCAACGTTGTCAATAACTCTGAGGTCAGAAATCAAATGAAAGCTCTGAAATATAAATCCAATCTTTTGATTTCTTAAACCAGTAATGGCTTTATCTATATAAGAGTCGATCACTTTAGAATCGACTTCAATCTGACCTTGGGTTGGCTCATCAAGCAAACCCATAATATTTAACAAAGTACTTTTTCCACAGCCACTCGGCCCCATAATAGAAACAAACTCACCCGTATTAACTTCTAAATTAATTTCAGATAACGCAATGGTTTCTATTTTGTCGGTCTGAAAGGTTTTACTAATATTGTTTAGCTTTAACATAATAAACTTTCCTTAATTAATCGAAAATTGTGTAAGGTGTAAATAATCTGATACATCTGAAATAATGACTTCATCGCCTACTTTTAAACCGCGAATTATCTGATATTCATTCGGGTTACTTAAGCCCACTTCAATTTCTTTTTTAAATGCGGTATCGCCGCGAATTACAAACACTTGCTGTATTCCTCGCCCGGAAACATAGGGACCTTTTGGCAATTTAGCGGTTTGTTCGACTGTATCAGATACCAAACCGACATCTACTCGTAGGTTACTTCTTAAACTTGGATGGTTAGGTTGATTGAGTTTTATTTGTACTTTCATCACACCGTTTTCGATGGTCGGTGACAGGCTGGCTAATTGGCCATTGATGGTTTGATCATTGTGATAAATTTCTGCCGCCATCCCTTCTCGAAGTTGTGAAGCATAAAAATCGGAGAGGGTTGCCTGTATTTTAAATTCAGAGTGATCGGCAATCTTAGCTAAGGGTTCGCTAACCGAAATACTACTACCTTCATCATTTTTTATCCAAGTTAACACGCCATCTCTAGTTGCTCTCACCGTGGCCTTAGCCAATAAACGTCGTTGTTCCAGTAAAGATTTTTCTAAAATAGATTTCTCAAGATTTAAACCTTCAACTTCAGTTTTAGTGGTTGATTTTAGATCGATTTTTGATTGCAACAACTGACGCATTTCAATTTTGGTACGTTTCACATTCAGTTCTGATTCTAATAACTCGTGTTTTGAAAACGCGCCAATACCCTTTAATTGATTTAGCCTTTCCGCTCGAGTCGCTCGGCTCTGTAAATCGACTTCTAGTAGTTCGTATCGACTATCAATATCATTAATTGATTTTGCCAGTTGTAGTTTTTTGGTTTTTACTTGGGTATCTTTTAACGCTATTTTCTCTTGAATATTTTCGATCTCTAATTCAACTCGCTGTGGATTCAACAGCATAATGGCCTGCCCTTGCTTTACTTTCGCCCCTTGCTGCACCAACACTTTCACCAGCCGAGTATCAATTTCACTAGCAATGGTTTCCTCAACCACTGGCACCACAAGCCCACCGGCATTAACCGTTGCAGTTATTGTCCCTTGAGTTACCTTAGCAGTTCGTAACGTACTACGGTTTACCGATGGAGAAAATAACCAGTTAAGTGCGACAACAATAATTCCTAATGCCCCGAGCCATAGTCCAAATTTAAGAACAAGCTTTAGTGTATTCGACTTTTTAGTGGCTTCTGATAACGGACGATCCATTCATTTCTCAGTGCGTTTAGCAATTCAATCACAATAATTAGACTTTCTATTACAGGTTCCGTGCCAAGTTTTATCTAACTCATATTGTTCAATAAAAAACAATCACTTAGCATTAGCATACCAAAATCTTTGGTGTTGACGATTGAATGCTTTGTTCACTAGCGAACGACATAAATATTAAGTGTTCATTATCGAACGATTTAGAGCAGTTATTATTAGCTGAGTAAAGTATGATGAATGCTCAAAGAGAGCCTATTCAACCAACACAGAAAGTAAATGAACCTAGCGTAGCGACCAACCGTCTTTAGGGTATAGAACAAAGAGAAGACTCATGATTCAAGCTGAAATCGATTTAATGGTGATAACCGCACAACAAGGCAATCAAAAGGCTTTTGCCGTGCTTTATCGCCATTATTTAAATCCGCTAGTTGGCTTTGCTTATAAAATTTGTGCTGACCGAGAATTAGCGAATGACGCGGTACAAGAAGCCTGGATTAAAGCCGCTAAAAACATTAGACAACTGAATGATCCACGCACTTTTAAAAGTTGGATTTACCGGTTGGTTCGATGGAAAACCATTGACTTAGCCAGAGCTTTGTCCACACGAGATAAGCATTTTGAATCGTTTGACGAATCAGCGATATGTGAAAGTGAAATGACAGACAATCATCAGTTAAGGGACACCAATACTGAATTATCGTTGGTCGATTTTGTTGATAAGTTACCCAAAGTTGAACGAGAAATGATCCACTTATTTTATTTGGAAGATTTTAGAGTCGCAGAAATTTCCGTGATTTTGAATATTCCAACCGGAACAGTTAAATCAAGATTAAACAGAGCGAGAAATATCTTAAAACAAAAGTATTTGTCGCACCAAGGTTAGTGCTTTTTATTTCATAGGAGAATGAATATGAATATCGATGAAAAAATTAAACAAGACTTATTGAATGACTCACCCAATTACGAAGAAATCGCTCAAGACAAAGAAGGCATGTTTGACTTAGTGTTTGGTTCCTTTAGAGGTGGGATGGGGCGATGGGTAATTATTGTCAATATATTCACTCTGTTAGCCACGGGTATCATGATTTGGACCGGTTATGAGTTTTTCATTAGTGAGGTAGTTCGTGACCAGATCTTTTGGGGTGTTTGTTTATTGTTAGCAGTTTTTGCTCAAGTCGCTCTCAAGCAGTGGTTGTTTATGGAAATGAATCGAAGTTCGTTAATGCGGGAAATCAAACGCGTGGAAATAGCAGTGGCTCATTTGGCGGCAAAGTCTAAGTAAGGGATTCTAATATATAATCAATTCCGTAGGTTGGGTTCTAAAACTCAACAGCGATGGTGAGTTTGAGACACGGTCATTTTGACTTGATAAATT
The DNA here is from genome assembly GCA_965230505.1 of Kangiellaceae bacterium. Taxonomy (GTDB): domain Bacteria; phylum Pseudomonadota; class Gammaproteobacteria; order Enterobacterales; family Kangiellaceae. The sequence goes on from OZ246006.1 coordinate 1,476,565, forward strand.
TAACTTTATCAATCTAAGTCTTTACTTTCTTGAACATGTGTTGTTGGGTTTTAGAACCCAACCTACGGGCTTAGCCGTCAATGCTCTCTAATTTTGAATTATTTTCTTCTATTGCAATATTAAAGAAGTGACTTGCTTTATCGCAATAGAAAGTTATTCCCCATTTGTTTTTTTCATTACCCTGGAGAGGAACACTAAAACCGTCAATCTTTAGCTCCTTCTCCCAGTCTTTTGGAAGCTCAGCTCTAAACCATTCTTTCCATGCTTCAGCTACTCCATCTTTACTTTTTAAAAAGAGCTGTCTTAGATCAAATATATACCTTTTACAAAATGCAACCTCGGCGTCTGTAGGAGCTGACTCTTTCGCCGAGTTGTAATTGTCTTCAGCAAAAATACCAATAGACTTGTCTGAATACTCGGAAACAACATCAACTTCAGCTTCCCAACGAGTATGATCTCCTTTTGGAAAAAGCCACAAACGGTGTAATGTTTGATGTTTTGTTTTTACAACTTTTTCGCGGCCTCTATTCTTAATCCAATAGGCAAGACCAAATATTATGGCCATAGCTGTAAGTGTTAGTAAAAAGCTCATTATTTTTGCCAGTTAACGCTCACAGCAGGTGAGCGTGTTTTGCTTCATTTGCCTGTTCTTGTTAACACCTCACTCAACTTTCTTGAGTAGGTAATATGCGAACGAAGGCCAAATCAAAAGAATAGCGATCATCCAGTTTTTGTCATTTGCATGGTACGCTTTAAATTCAGCATACATCCAGCCAAAAAGTAAGCTCGGAAACTGATATATAAAGAATACTTTCTCAAGTAAGTTCATTTCCGAATATAAGAAATCACCGTCTTCCACCCGTGTATCGCCAATATAAGTAATAAGGGCGACGTAGAGTCCATAAAATATAAAGGCGACTAATCCAGATAATCCAAACAATCTAAATTTATTCATTTCTTATAGTGTTAACAACTTATTAGTGCTCCTGAGGAGCAATATGTCCTTGGGAGCAATAATTCTTAAACGTGGAGTGACGTTACTTTATTACCCCCGAAATATCAACGAGTTAATTGACTGCATCAATTTAGGCTCTGGATCTTAGGGTCAGATCAACTTGAAATCAGGACTCAGCATTTTCGCACAGTGATTTCAGCCTTGTCTTAACTGCTTAACTATTTTTCCTGATAGCTAAATCCATCCATTTGAATCACTATGTAAAGAATTTCTCTAACCGTTCACGGACGAACAATGCCTCGATTTCCTCGACTAAACTTGCCTAACATTCCACAGCATATTATTCAGCGCGGTAACAACCGACAACCTTGTTTTTTTGTCGACCAAGATTTCGTTGTTTATCTCGATAAACTCAGAGAGTATGCCATTGAATTTAAGGTGGCAATTCATTCTTATGTGTTAATGACAAACCATGTTCATATGCTAGCAACACCGATTACGGGAGATGGTGTGAGCAAAATGATGCAGGCACTAGGACGTTATTATGTGCGCTATTTTAACAAATGCCACGGCCGATCTGGCACTTTGTGGGGCCAGTTTTTGCTCCTGCAAAGCTGTCATACATTACTTCCATGTAAATAAAGGACGTTTTAAAACATCACTTGTCGATAGCGATGCCTATTTCCTCACCGTTAGTCGCTACATAGAATTAAATCCAGTGAGAGCAAAGATGGTATCTCACCCATCGGAGTATACTTGGTCGAGTTATCAATTTAACGTAATGCAAAAACCTATCAAACTGATCACGCCTCATGAGCTCTATATAGGACTTGGTTCAACACCTGAGCTACGAGCAAAACAATATCAAACGCTATTTGAATTAGAAATACCCGATTTTAAGATACAAGAAATTCGAATGGCTGCGAATAGGAGTAAAGTATTGGGGGAGGAACAATTCTTGCGGAAAATCGAATTGCAAACAGGCCTTTCGCTGCTCCCGAAAGCTTGGGGCGGCAAAAGGCGTTAGCCCTAGCCAAGTTTCAAGTTGATCTGACCCCAAGCTTTCAAGCTTTCAAAATCCACGCTGTAAGCAACTACAGGTTCTTAAATGATGCCTTATCAATTGTTGAGTCGGAGCTTACAGAGTCATCCTGAGATGTTTCGCTAGCTAATTTCAAGCGATCGGCTTTACTAATATATTTTGTCTTATTGCTCTGATTTTTAGGAGCGAGTTTAGCTCGGGCTTTTTTTAAGCGTTTTGCAAAGATTGCTTTACCTTTTTTACGACGGTTCATGGTTGTTACTCGGGTTAATGTTAATTATTTGTCCCTTAGCATCAGCTACCTTATGTCAGTCAATTTATTTTTATTCAACCATTGTTGTTGGGTTTCATGCTGCAACAGCAACCTACCTGATCGTTTTTTTAGCCCAAAGTACCGAGGTAAATTTTAAGCGACAGGACAGAGATTTAATCTCTAATATCGTCGATAAGTTTGAGCGTCTCTTGATAACATTCTTTGCAAAAATTTATGAAATTATCTAATTCCTTGCCTGAATGAAACAACGGTTCTCCAATACTTGGGGCTTTGTGCTTCAGACTATATTTAGACAGTATGGTGATATATTCTAATCGGCGTGTGGCGAGAATGACCAAAGGCGCATAACCTGCTCGGAGAAATATAAGGTTAGCAATTAAACGAGCAATGCGGCCATTACCATCCCAAAATGGATGTATTTGGCCGAAAATTAAATGCACTTTTGCAAACATCGTCAGTGCTTGGTTAATACTTTGGGGCCTACAATACTCTACATACTCGACTAAGGCTTGCATAAGTTTTGGCACAGCCTGTGGTTGGGAGTAAGCATGATAAACACTTGGGCTATTATCAATTAACAAATATGTCCCATTGGGCACGACTTTGAATTCACCAAAGGGTTTATCGATATCAAGTATCACTTCGGTCTGAACGGCCTTGTGCAGTTGTTTTATTTTACTAACCGTCAGCTCACTATTGATCATGTCATAAAGCAGATCGATAGCTGACGCGTGTCCCATGACCTCTTTATGATCTTTTAGCGGCTTACCCGAAACGGTTAATCCTTCACTCAATACAAATTGAGTTTCACCGAGAGTTAATGTATTCCCTTCTAGCGCTGTGGAGTTATGGGTCCACATTACTCTGAGCATGTTAAGCAATTCTTGCTGCTTAGAACTAGGTAAGCCTTCTAAAAACTTTAAAATTGGCCGTTGTTTCTTGGGTACACCAATGTATCTGCGAGCCTTTCGCTCGCCAGTGATTAAAACCCCCCCTTTCTCACTCGCGCTATTTAACCAACGTTGCACGGTGCGATTATCAACTTGGAAATCGGTAGCAGCTTTAATCTCACTAATACTCACCGGTTTACCGGCCCCTTCGACAAAGTTCAGTACGGCTTCTTTCTCAGTGCTATTTTGTCGCATAGTAGCTTTTATCAGACATTTTTGAGTTTATACGACATTGTCGCATAATTAATTTTATACGACAAATTCAGATTTATACGACATTTGATTGATACAATCATTCGATTAAAACAACATTAGATTCAAACAGTCTGTAATTGGTACTGTCTAATTAGGCACTCTGAAAAACTGTTTACGATAATCAGTCGGCGACACGCGTAAGTATTTACGAAAATTATGCCTTAAAGACATTGCCGATTCAAAACCAGAGTTGTAAGCAACCTGATCCACTTTATGCTGGGTGGTTTCAAGCAGCGATTTTGCTCGCTCTAACCGTTGATGAATCAACCACTCTTTAGGACTCATATTTAGGGTGTTTCTGAAGTGACGATCAAACGTTCGACGAGTCATTCTAGCTTTTTCTGCTAATTTACCGACATCCAGAGATTGATCAATATTTTGAATTGCCCAATCTAAAGTAGCTGAAAACTGGCTAGAGTCTTTTGGTAATGGAGTTTCTACGAACTGCGATTGACCACCACTGCGATGCGCTGCTAACACTAGCCGACGCGCTACTTGGTTAGCAATTTGATAACCGAAATCTTGGCGAATTACTTCAATACCCAAATCAATCGCGGCGGAACTTCCGGCAGAACAACCTAATTGACCGTCGTATAAATAAAGTACGTCATCCACATAGTTGATTTTGGGAAATTGCTGTTTAAATTGGTCCGCGTAGCGCCAGTGAGTGATAGCAGATTTGCCATCTAATAGTCCAGTTTGAGCCACTAAAAATCCCCCTGAGCAAAAGGAAAGGACTCGACCTCCCTTTTGATAAAAGGCACGTATGGCTTCGAGCATTTGAGAATCTGCGGTTTTTAAGACTGGCCAACTAGGTATCACCACGGTGTGATAATCTGACAACCCCTCAACTTTCTTTGCTTTCACCGACAAACCACCGGTCGCCGGTAAACTGGAATCAGCAAAAGTTACAACTTCTGTTTGATACCAATGAGCCATTTCAGGCCGGGGCAAAGCGAATAATTCTGTCGCGCACCCCAACTCAAAAAGTGCCAAATGCTCATCCACTAAAATAGCGATTCGATGAGAAATGGGACTGTCTAAAGACTCGCTGTCGGGGTAAGTGGGCATCAACAACCTCTTTATTGGGGTAAAAACCCAACGCAATGGCTTAATATTAACGCATATTAGCCCGCCGGCCAATATTATCCACTCGATTTGTTCACTACAATAACCACTCACTCACTAATATTAGGAATCAGTCCATGAGAGAACAAGACTTATTTGCCGCAGTGAACACTTACTTTGATGCGCTGTATTTTTGCGATGTCGAGTTATTGGATAAAGTCTTTCACCCAAGCTCAAGCCTGTTTGACGTTGATCAAGGTAAGCTTTATGTCGATCCCATTGCTAGCTTTCGACAAGACGTTGCAACTCGGCCGTCGCCCGCCAGTGTTGAGCAACAACGAGAACAAGAAATTATTATGGTGGATTGGTTATCGCAAGATTGCGCCACGGTTAAAATTAGAATACGTGCGCATCAAAATGTCTTTGTTGATCATTTGAGCTTTGTTAAAGATGCCGATGGCTGGTGTATTGTTTCCAAGGTGTGGCATTTGGAAAAAGTCATCGATTGAGAGTTAGAGCGTTTATTTTTAGTATAAAAATGCCGTCAATTGACGGCATAGTATGACTCAGGAGTTAAGCTAGAACTTCTAGTTTTCGGCGCTAGACTTTATTGCAACTAAGCCCACTAATGCGGCGGTAATTGGCGCCCAAAGAGTTCCTGTTATCTGCATTATGCCGGAAAAATTAAGTCCAGCGTCAGCAGCCGCAAACGCAAGACACCCAAAACCAATTAGCATAGGCAATACACTTTTAGGCTGATGAGCAATTTCAATTGCTTTCATTTTGCTAATTTGCTTTTTACGACCATAGTCAATTTCATTAACACAATCATCAAGGGTGAATTCGGTAAATGCTTTCTTTACCTTTTGGCGAGAGGCTTTGACCGACTGTTTTTTAGCAGGTTGCTTCGATAATGCTGTTGCGCCAGTGGAAGATCCTGTGACCTTAGAGACATGAACCTGGGTCTCAGGCGATTCTGTTTTATCATTCGTTGCAGGAGCATTAGTCTTAGTCGCGACAGGGCGAAGCTCTACTGATGCACCTAAGCTCTCAATTTTGGCTTTAAAACGTGTCGCTGTTTGGTGATCGGCCGCTTTCTTAACCACTTTCGGCTTGCCGTTAAAATAGGCTTGAACCTTGTCTTGGCTTAATTTAAACAGCTCAGAAAAAGACTCTTGAACGCTTTTAGGCTCATATCCGTCGAGTAATTTTCCTGTTAAAACAACACTATAAGTATCTGACATAGTTATCTCTTAATATTGACTGCAATAAACCGTAGTTTATTTAACATTAGAAATTAACCTGTAGCGGATTAAGCCTACAGGACAAATTGGCCGTTCAAAAGTTGAGATTTCTTCGGCTGACCAATAAACAGGCGCGCATCATACCATTGTTTAATTTTTATGCAACTGTGCATTTTTTACACAATTTGAAAGGCTGTGAAGGTTTAGGAAGCAGGAAAGCCTGAATTTTACTTACTCTAGCAAAGGGTGCACTTCCTTAAATATTTATAGGTCACAATTCATTGCATCACTTTGCTGATAGTTTAATGTCAAACTAGAGTCAGCGGTACACTACTAGAAGAACACCGCTGAATCTTCAATTGGCTTTTCTCCGTGCGCTCCGTACCCACAACGTTCCACGGGGCAAGCTTTGCCTCCGTGGTGAATAAGTTTTCTTTTATTTTTTCTTCTTAAACCTAGAAGAGTTCACCACTAACTCATCGACACCGCCACCACCAAACCAATAAAAATCAAAATAGTGCTTTGAAATATTGAGGCGGCAATATTGCCTTCTTTGATTTCTTTTATAAAATCAATTTTAGTAAATACATATTTATCAATAATGACTAAAGCAAACACACTAACTAGCAATGTGATTAACGCATAAACCAAGTTAATGCCTAAAAAAGTTAAGGTTTGTTCTAATGAGCTGACTTCCATTTTAAATCCTCTAATAAAATAATTTTTTTAGTGTTTTATTTATCGTTCTAGTATTTCAAACGGTGCTTCAGGTGGCTTTTTTTGCCAGCCAATCGCATAAGCGGTAATCGGTTCAACTTTACTATGGATCAAGTTTTTACTTTGAAAATTCATGATATCGGTAACCGCGTAGTTACTCGCACTTTTTATATTGTAAAGATCCGCAGCGCCAAAGACGTGCATCATTTCATGAGCTTGAGCATAGTGCATTTTATCCCAACGGTTGCGTTGGACTTGTTCCATCAGCATCACATATTCATCTTTACATTTAGAAATTAGTTTTGTTTCCAACCGGCCATTTTTAAATATTTTTTGACGATGTGTATAACCACATCGACTGGCAAATGAACGTTCATTTAAATTGCTGTGGATCACCACCACACCTTGTTCAGCACCGGCTTGTTCGGTTTGATAGGCGATAAAATCGCCAATAGTTTCCGCTCCCAAAGTATTGGCAATGTATTTAACATAGTCAGTAATCTCATTGTGGGAGCTTTGAAATGAAACCGATTTCGGCCGTTTAAGTACTGGATTTCTTCTTGCTATGTAAGTTTTATTTACGAACTCAATATCTTTAACCTGATACTCACTCGCTCTTGCTTTCTGCCACTGTTGAACACTTTGCATGACAAGCTGGGTTCGTTGTCGATCTTTATTGCTCCAACGTGTTTTTATACCATCGTCAACAAAGACATAAGCCACCAGCACCTTGCCTCGAAATGATTTAGCAGGACCTGTGTCTTTAGTGACTATATATTCGCTGTTTAACCCCCTCTCTGCCTCAACTTTAGAAAGATAAGATTTAATCGCTTCAATTTTATGCTCTACTCGGTCATCAAATTTACTACGTTGAGCTGCTTGAAAGAATTCTAATGCATAAACCATGTGCCAGCGCGACTCATGGATACCTGCAGCGATTAAATTTAGGTTTTGCAGCACTCGTAAATCACCAATACTGTGTTGTTCCGCGTAGGCTATAAGCTGATGAATCGCGGTTAATTTATCATCATCATTTTGCATCTCTAGTATTTTGTTGTAATTCGAGTAGAAACTAGGATGTTGCTGCGAAAGCTCTTGATCGGCTTCAACAACCGTGGGGGGATTAATTGGGTTGGTTTTGATACTGCTAGGCTCGTCTCCAGTTTGCAGTAATAACATTACACATAAGAATGCGAACGCCCAGAATAGTTTGGCAAATACTTTGGTCGACATGGATTACATTTATAGATAGATAATAATTTGAAGCATCAGTGGAGTTTAACCATCTTGACACTTGTTGTCATTCACAATCGAGATTGAGACTAGTGTAAGTAAGCCTATCGGCTGGTCAGCTCCAGTCAGCATTTTGCAGTAACCCCGCCTAATAATTCCCCACTACTAATCACCCTATATGGCTATCAAGCAACAGTAGTACAAGTATTGTACTAGTCTTTAGTATGCCCAGGCCATAGAGTATTGCTTGTCAGGTGTTAGTAATAAAGGATGACTCATACCTAATTACCAAATTTCTCAACCAAGCCAAAGGAAATTCAATGTCTCAAATACGGCCGTTAGTCACACTAATACTACTCACGTTGTTTTTAGCGTCATTTCAAAGCAATTCCCATGAAGGCCACTCAGTAGATGACGCGGAGATTGATGATGTGAGCAATTTGGGCAAGGTCAATTTTAAAACCTCCTGCCAAGGGCCATCTCAACAGGCCTTCAACAGCGGCCTCGCTTTGCTCCACCACATGATGTACGCCCAAGCAGAAAAGCACTTTAAAAATTCCATCGAACGCGATCCTTACTGTGCAATATTATATTGGGGTTATTCGATGACTTTATTTCATCCACTTTGGCCCGATTCCATTAGTGACGAGGCACTCGAACGTGGACTTACTGCGGTTGAAAAAGCATTAAATCTAGAATCGAGTCAACGGGAAAAGCACTATATAGATACTGCCCTAGCTTACTATAAACAATGGCAACAACGACCAGAAGCTAGCCGAATAGCAAACTGGTCAACAGCGCTTAAAAAACTCCATCAGCAATACCCCAACGACATTGATGCCGCCAGCCTTTATGGCCTTTCTTTGCTGACCACCGCTCCCCAAGATGATCCCAATTATCAACAGCACAAAGTTGCTGGTGAGCTGTTAACAAAAATATTCAAAGCTAATCCCACTCACCCTGGAGCCATTCACTATTCCATTCATGCGTTTGATAATCCGGTGCTAGCGAAACTGGCGATCGAAGTGGCGGATGCTTACGCCCCGATTGCTCCCAACGTCCCTCATGCATTGCATATGCCGAGTCATATTTTTGTGAGATTAGGACACTGGGATAAAGTGGCTCAGTGGAATATTCGCTCAGCCAATGCGGCATTAATGTTACCAGCTGGAAAGCTGACCTCGATTCACTATGTTCACGCAGCTGATTACCTAATCTATAGCTATATGCAAACGGGTGATCTCGAAAAGGCGCACAACTTTATTGCACAAATGAATCAGCATCACCCTGTTCAAGCAACTTTTCCTGCGGCCTATGGGTTGACGACCATTCCTGCAAGGGTGGCACTTGAAACTCGGGATTGGAAAGCCGCAAGCTTAATAAAACCAAGAAGTCCTGATTACTTTGATTGGGACCGCTTTCCACAAGTCGAAGCAATCAGCTATTTTTCAAAAGGATTGGGGGCGGCCAGAAATAACCAGCTAACCTCAGCCAAACAAAGCCTGGTCGCTCTGCAAGATTTATATAACAAAACCCTAAAAACCAGTCCTAACTATTGGGCGATACTGGTTAAGTCGCATATGTTAGTGGTAAAAGCTTGGATCAACTATGCCGAGGGAAATTCACAAGCAGCCATTCAATTATCTCAAAAAGCGGCCGACTTAGAAGACTCTGTTGATAAAAATCCAGTCACTCCAGGTGCAGTGCTTCCTGCTAGAGAGTTACTAGGTGATATGTTAATGTTAAACGGTGATTTTACTCAAGCGCTAGCCGCTTATCACGCCAGTTTGAAACTCTCCCCAAACAGGAGAAACAGTTTAAGAGGCGTGCAAGCCGCGACGGCTGAACTAAGCAGAATAGAGTCAGCGAATTAAATATCAACATTATCATGGAAGGTTTAAATGTCCCAAAATAATCAGTATGGTCAATATTGTCCTTTAGCCGTTGCTTCACAGCTAGTAGGCTCTCGTTGGACTTTGTTGATCATAAGAGAATTATTGTTTAACTCTCATTCGTTTAATGACATCAGCCAAGGCGTTCCACGAATGTCTCGTACCTTGTTATCCAATCGCCTAAAAGAAATGATTGATGGCGGCCTATTAGAAAAAATAAAGGTCAGCAAAAATCAAAGTCACTACCAGCTAACTCCAGCAGGACAAGCATTGGAACCGTTCGTAACCGGCCTGGCAAAATGGGGACAAGAGTGGCTGAATACTGGACCATTGTTAGAAGATGTCGATATTAGTTTATTGATGTGGGACATTCGCCGAAATGCAGTCCAATTGGATCTGTTGCCCGCACGATTTGTGGTCGAGTTTTATTTAAACGATGCGCCAGAAAAAGATCAAAAACATTGGCTGATTTATGAAAATAACGAAGTCGAACTATGCAATATCGATCGTGAATATGAAGTGAATGTTTATTTTGACACTTCAGTCAAAACACTCACACAAATATGGATGGGGTGGGAAAATTTTGACCAAGCAGTTAAGCAACGAAAAATTATTTTAAAAGGCAATAAAAAACTGCTGGCCTGCGCTGAGCAATGGTTAGGTAAGAGTGGCCTCGCGGGGATTGAAAGGCGCCCCAAAGAGCAAAGGATCTAGTTGCTAGTACATTTCCTGTACTCGCTTGTAATTTACTAGACTGTTAAGGTTGCAATTCAACCATTTTTTCGACGACATCATTTTAAAGCAATAAAAGAGACACATTAATGAATCTTGAAACACTGATACTAAAACATGGACCGATATTTGAAAGCAAGGTCGAATCCATTGATTCCAATAACTTGTTTGTCAGAGAAAACTTACAAGCACTGAAAGCTGACGGTGTTTACAAAATGATGATACCCCAAGATTTAGGAGGTGCAGGCGTTAGCTACCTTGAACTGTGTCGCTTTATAAAAACCTTAGCAATATATTGCCCGTCAACCGCACTAACATTGTCGATGCATCAAAACTTAATTGCGGGCCTTGTATTTAAGCATCAATCCGGTGATTCAACAGCGACTAATACCTTAAAGATGGTCGCAGAAAAAAATCTAGTGCTATTAACAACCGGTGGTGGCGATTGGCTGTCTTCTAATGGTCATTCTGAAAAAGTGGCTGGCGGTTATAAAATAAATTGTCGAAAGTCTTTTTGTAGTGGCGCTCAGTTAGCCGATGTCGCGGTAACGAGCTGTGCCTTTGAAGGAGTAAACCAAGGCTTAAACGAAAAAAGTATTATCCATTTTAGCGTACCAATGAATAGTGAAGGAATTACCATTTTTGACGATTGGAACGCAATGGGTATGAAGGGAACGGGTTCTTGTTCTGTTGAATTTAAAGATGTTTTTGTTGCTGAAGAAAAAATCACACTAAAACGAGAACGTGGTGTATGGCATCCGGCTCTTGATATGGCGTGTACTTTTGCTTTTCCTGTAGTGATGTCGACTTATATTGGCGTCGCTGAAAAGCTAGTTGAAAACACGCTCCAGTTATTTTCTTCACGGGAAAAAGTTGAAACCCATTCACTAACCAGCCTCGGCGAAATGAAAAATCACTTTAAAATTGCAGAGTGGGCCTATCAACAATTACTGGATAATAGCGATAATCTTAAAGCAGCTCCTTCTCAAGAATTAGCCAGTCAAGCCCAACAAGCGAAATCAATTTTGACTCAACATTCGATCCAATGCGCGCAAGCGGCAATGCAAGCGCTGGGAGGATTTTCATACTACCAACGAGCTGGTGTTGAACGACTTTATCGAGATTTAATCGCTGGTGAATTTCATCCAATTCAAGCTGCCAAACAGAAACAGGTATTGGGTGGTTTTTTACTTGGGGGATCATTAGCAGGGTAAAAGGGGGGAGCTTGTTTTTATTGTTTTAAATTCAATGCTTCGACTCCGCTCAGCAACCTTTTTTTCGCAGCGCTGGCGCTCTGAAAGCTTTAGCGCTGCAAAACGCCGTTGACTTTAAGTTTCCAATAAAAAAAATCTAAAACTACCAGCGCGTTCTAGAGTAACCAGCTCCTAACTACCTCAATAACAACAAAGGCCGATTAGTGGCCGACAACATTTTCGCTGTAAAACTACCTAACAACAAATCTCGAAAACGATTGTGACTAAACGCGCCCATTAAAGTTAATTCAATATCATTTTCAATTTGATATTTGGCTAACACTTTGTCAACCTCACCTTCCAGTTGAACACTGGTCACTTCGACGCCAGCGCTTTCCAAAACGACGGTTGCTTCGTCAAGTAAAGCGGCGCCATTTTTGCCAACATGCACAACATGACATGGCAAACTTTGTAGCAACGGACTTTCTGCGATCATCTTTAAAGCTTTTTTGCAGCTGTTACTTCCATCATAAGCTAACATGGTTTTCTTTGGCTCAGAAAAGGCTTTATTAACCACCAAAATCGGTTTGTGCATAGAGCGAATAACAGACTCTAATTGATGGCCAATGCCATCAGCTTGGTTTTCATGTTGCTTGCCGCGAATACCAATGACCATTGAGCGAATATCATCTTCAATTTCTATTAATGATTCTGCTAAGGTACCGTGATGTTGATAGGTTTCAACTTTTTCCACGCCGGCTTGTATGGCTTTTTGTTTGGCGGCATTTAAAATCAGCTGACCTTTTTTAATCAGCAGACTGGCGCGGCTTTGCTCAACGTCGGTTAGTTCTTGCAATAACTCTTGTTGACTACCGAGTCCAATCGCGCCGCTGTAGTCGCTAACCGCTGGGTTATGATTGTGCTCAATGGTATGGATCAGCTTTAACGGACGGTTTACCGCTTTTGCCATCCAACTGGCGTAGTCGCAAACATGCTCACTGGTAGAAGAGCCATCGAGACAAGCGAGTACCACTCGACCAGTAAATAACGACTCTTCGTCATCGAATTGATTTTGCTTGCTCATTAGTGTCCCCCTAGTACCTTTTCGAGTTCTTCTGGTTTGTCGTGAACTCCAAATCGGTCGACGATGGTTTCACTGGCCTCGTTAAGGCCGATGATATCAACTTGAGCACCTTCCCGTCTAAATTTTATTACCGCCATATCTAAGGAGTGGACCGCCGTAATATCCCAAAAATGCGCTCGACTTAAATCGATTACCACTTTAGAAACCGCTTCTTTAAAATTGAAATTCTCTAGGAATCGAGCGGAAGAATTAAAGAATATCTGCCCGTGGAAAGTGTAAGTACGAACGCTATTATCTTCATCCAGCTTACTCTCCGCATACATAAAGTGACTGATCTTGTTGGCAAAGAAAAGTGATGCCAAAAGCACACCAACAAACACACCATAAGCTAAGTTATGCGTCCACACGACCACCACAACGGTTGCAATCATAACCACATTAGTTGAAAGCGGATGCTTCTTAATATTTTTAATAGAGCCCCAATCAAACGTTCCTATGGAAACCATGATCATGACTGCGACCAAAGCCGCCATTGGAATTTTCGCCACCCAGTCATTTAAGAAAACCACCAGAATCAATAAAACAACCCCAGCAACCATAGTCGACAATCGACCTCGACCACCGGATTTAACGTTGATCACTGACTGGCCAATCATGGCACAACCCGCCATGCCGCCCATTAGGCCGGCACCGATATTAGCAATCCCTTGTCCTTTACATTCTCGATTCTTATCACTTGAGGTATCAGTTAAGTCGTCAACGATGGTGGCAGTCATCAACGACTCCAACAACCCGACCACTGCTAACGCCATTGAATAAGGAAAGATAATTTGCAGGGTTTCAAACGTAAGCGCGACATCTGGCCATAGAAAAATCGGTAGAGTATCGGGCAGCTCCCCCATATCGCCGACGGTTCGAATATCGATACCAACGATCATTGCAATCGCTGTCATAGATAAAATACAAACCAATGGCGATGGAATAATTTTTCCAACCACTGGCACATAAGGAAACAAATAGATTACCCCAAGCCCAGCTGCCGTCATGGCATAAACATGCCAAGTCACATTAGTCAGTTCTGGTAATTGCGCCATAAAAATAAGAATGGCTAATGCATTAACAAAACCGGTAATCACTGAGCGCGAAACAAAACTCATTAAACTCCCGAGCTTTAAATAACCCATGACAATTTGAATGAGACCCGTTAGCAAGGTAGCTGCCAGCAAATACTGTAACCCGTGCTCTCTGACTAGAGTCACCATCAATAAAGCCATCGCTCCCGTTGCTGCCGAAATCATGCCGGGGCGCCCGCCAACAACAGCGGTGATCACAGCGATACAAAACGATGCATATAAGCCGACCTTGGGATCGACTTCGGCGATAATTGAAAACGCTATCGCCTCAGGAATAAGCGCTAAAGCAACGACTAATCCAGCGAGAACATCGCCTCGAATATTGCCTAACCAGTCTTGTTTGGTTGAATGAAGTAACATAATTTACCTGAGTTAATTTGGCGTTTAGATGTTATAAAAATAGCACTAGAGTGAGCATTTAGCTGAAATAACCACTTGGATTGTCATCATTTCTGGTATTTCTGTGGTTGATCAGTGCTATTCATGAAAGGTCGCGGATTTTACCTAAGCGGCATAAGGGTTACAACGAAATTAAGTAAAATACCCACGATACCTGAAGAAGGGCTGAAACCGACCCGTTCAGGTATCATGGGTATAACTCTTGGTTATTGGTTAATCAACTCACTTAATATTTATACTTCGCTTTATCTTCGGCAGTCGTTCGGCAAAAAAGTAGCGTTCCGAACAATTACTGAAACCACCAAAGTACTCGAATTACACCGAAAAGCAGCTCAAAATTCATGAAAATCTCTCAAATACAAACAAAAAGCCTTATAACCGCTATAAAAACGCCTTTTGATTCAAATGGCAAAATAGACTTAACAACGTTTGATTACTTGGTTGAGCAGCAAATCAAACACGGGGTTGACGGATTAATTATTGGCGGCACAACGGGTGAAGGTCATTTACTCGACTGGGAAGAGCACTTAATGCTAATCGCTCACGCTTCAAGTCGTTACGCTGACAAATTATTAATTGTAGGAAACACTGGCAGCAATAATACCCGTGAAGCATTAAAAGCGACTGAATATGGTTTTGCATCTGGAATGCACGCTTCATTACAAATAAATCCGTACTATGGCAAAACGAGTGATGTTGGTGTCACCAAGCATTTAATGGCTGGCTTAGATATTGGCCCTGCTTTTATCTACAATGTGCCGGGAAGAACTGGACAAGACATTTCCCCTAACATAATCCAACAGCTCGCCGCTCACGATCATTTTGTCGGTGTAAAAGAATGTGCAGGGAATCAACGTATCAAACACTATGAAGACGCGGGAATCGCTTGTTGGTCAGGAAACGATGACCAAGCTTACACTTCAAGACACCAAAGCAAATCTCACGGAGTGATTTCCGTCGCTTCCAACATCATTCCAGGGCTCATCAAACGACTAATGGATGATGACCAACAAGATCAGCTGGATGACGCTTTGCAACCATTATTTAAGTGGTTATTTGAACAACCCAATCCAATTGCAATCAACACGGCTTTATCCATGACAAAAGCCATTCAACCGGTCTTTAGACTACCTTACTGCCCGCTAGACCTCGGCGCGAGAAGCGCTGGTAAAAACCTATTAGAACAACTTAGTTTAAAAGACCTTGTTGGCGGCAGTATTGAGTTGCTAGATGATGGCGACTTTCAACAAGTCATTTAGATAGCAGAGCTGAACAGAATTGCCTAGGCAATATTTTGGACTTAGATAAGTAATATTCGCTTCAACCTCACCTTAGTTTTAGATAGGATAGACGCTTTATCAAACACAAAAAAGCTATCTATGACGACTTGGTCCGATCTTCTCGCTGCAGAAAAACAAAAAGACTATTTTCAACAAACCATCCAATATGTTGCTGAAAGAAGAGCGCAAGGCATCGAAGTATTCCCTCCAAAAGAGTCGGTATTTAATGCCTTTTCCGAAACCCCATTTGACTCAGTTAAGGTTGTCATTTTAGGACAAGACCCTTACCACGGTCCGAACCAAGCTCACGGACTTTGTTTTTCAGTGCTTCCGGGTGTAAAAACACCGCCTTCATTAGTTAATATTTATAAAGAATTAAAAACGGATATCGAAGGTTTTCAAATTCCCACCCATGGGTACCTTCAATCTTGGGCTAAGCAAGGCGTTTTACTACTTAATACAGTACTCACTGTAGAGCGGGGGCAAGCACATTCACACAAACACTTGGGCTGGGAAAAGTTTACCGACAAGGTAATAGAGCAGCTCAATCAATTTGGTGAGGGAATTATTTTTTTGCTATGGGGCTCTCATGCTCACAAAAAAGGTGCTCAAGTTGACCATCAGCGCCACCATGTTTTAAAAGCTCCACACCCCTCCCCCCTGTCTGCGCACCGCGGTTTTCTTGGATGTAAGCATTTTTCTAAGGCGAATGAATTACTTCAACAAATGAATTGTCAACCGGTTAACTGGAATTCGCTCAATAGCCCGCCAAAATAACGCAATTCTAGAATATTTGAACTACAATTTATGAGTATATCGCCATAAAAGATAATTATAAATGCTTAGAAATACAGTTGTTTTTCTCTGCCTAACGCTACTCAGTCATTTTCTACAAGCAGCGGACAAAGTTGTATTACAACTAAAATGGGAACATCAGTTCCAGTTCGCGGGCTATTATGCCGCGGATTGGCAGGGTTTTTATCGAGACGCTGGACTCGAAGTAGAAATTCGCTCAGCGTTTGGTCCCGACAAGAAATTTATCTCTCCCAACCAGGAACTGCTTAATGGCAATGCGCAATTTGCGATAGGCGCTTTGGATATATTATTGGGTCGTAATGAAAGTCTATCACCTGTCGTATTAGCGCCTATTTTCCAAACCAACCCACTCGCACTGTATTCACTAGAGTCGACAGACATCAGCAGCATTGAGAAGCTTTCTTTACTTCGTATTGCAGCTCCATCATCGCCCGTTACCCAAGCTGAGATTGAATCTTTATTGCTTTCACATGGTGTTACTAGAGAAAAAATTCAATTTGTAGATAGCCCATTAAGTGTCGATACTTTAATTACTGGTAAAGCTGATGTAATCCCCGGCTATCGAACTTCTGCATTATTTGACGCTAGTGAAAGAGGAATAAAGCTTAATGAGCTCAATCCGGCAGACTATGGTTTGAGCTTTTACGGTGACACCCTCTATTCCACGCACAAATTCGTTAGTAATAACCCAGACATCACAAAGCGCTTTGTAAAAGCTAGTCTACAAGGATGGCAGTATGCACTGGCTAACAAAAAATCTTTAGCAAAAAAAATAGCAGAGACACTCCCTAGGCATGCGATAAAATTTAAGGATAATTATAAGTTCAATTTAGCTTTTTCTGAGACCATCGACCAATACATCAGATCGTCAGAATACCCTATCGGTCACATTAACAAGGCCAAATGGTTTAATATGAATGAGCGCATTCGCTCTTTAGGATTAGTCTCGACCCAATTAGATATTAATAATTTTTATTTCGATGGCGAGCAAATAGAGAGCTCTCTCACTCCCAGTTTAATCATTCTTTTGTTATTACTTCTTTTGGTTCCATTGTGCTTCCTATTTTGGTTTCGAAAGCATCGCTCTCTCACGCTCATTACTATTTTTGTGACCGCTTTCCTAGTGGAACACCAGATAGAGAAATCATTGACTAAGACACTCCTAAGTAAAGAACGGGCTTCGGTGGCACAGCAACTAAATACGATTACGGCTCAACTTCAGGGAAATCTGCAAACCAACCTTTCAATGCTAACAGGGTTTGCAGCGTATATTTCGGCTGAGCCCGACCTATCTCACGAAGATTTTAGCCGGTATGCGCAGCAACTATTCAGAAAAAATCCGATATTAATCAATTTTGCGGCGGCTAGGGACTTAAAAGTCAACTACGTCTACCCCCTAGAAGGCAACGAAAAGGTGATTGGCTTGGACTATCGAAAAACCCCTGCACAAGTGGGAATGGTGATGCAAGTTGTTAACACCGGGCAAATGTTGGTGATTGGTCCGGTCAACCTTGTCCAAGGTGGAACGGCGTTTATAGGCAGGGCTCCGATTAAAACCAGTGATGGCAAACTTTGGGGAATAATTTCTGCACCGCTTGATGCCGAAAGGCTTTTTCAGTTTGTCGAAATAGAGAAGCTCTCAGAAGGAATAGACATTTCAATAAGAAGTTTTGACGCTCTTGGAAACGAAAGTGATGTTTTCTACGGGAATCCATCTGTTTTAAAAAGCCCTAATCGTGCAAGCACTTTTATAAGCGTTGGAGGTGGTTCATGGCATATTGACGCGATATCAAAAAGAGAGCATGGCGAACTGAGCAATGATATTTTTGCACTCCGCGGGTACTTTGTATTTGCGTCATTATTGCTAGCCGTTTTTGTAACTTTTCGATTCAAGCAACAAGAAGAAAAAAACCAACTGCAACAAAAAATTAAGGACGACAAATTGTTGCTAGAGTCCGTTGGCAGCGTAGCCAAAATTGGCGGCTGGAAAATGAACTTCAATTTAGAATTTATCAAATGGTCTTCTTCCTGTTCAGTGTTAATGGGCCAATCTAAACACTATCTACCGCACAAACTTTCTGATCTTAGCGAGTTATTTTCTGAGGAAGATTACAATTTAATGAGTTCAAAAATCAAGCAAGCAGTCAATCGCTCACTGGCCTTTGATATTGAAGTTAAATTGTCGATTAAAAATGCTGCACCTGTCTGGCTGAGAATGATGTCAGACGGCCTGAAACATGATGAAGAACAGGCTATTATAGGTACGCTTCAAGACGTGACCAACAAGGTACTTAGCGCTAAACTGATTGAGCATCAAGCAACGTTTGATAGTTTAACCGGATTACCAAATCGAGTCTTATATAATGACCGTTTAGAAAAATCCATAGAACTAGCGAAACGAAAAGAACAATTATTGGCTGTACTTTTTGTCGACCTCGATAGGTTTAAACCAATCAACGATAACCATGGACATCAAGCTGGCGATAGAATTTTAATAGAAACGGCTCACAGAATAAAACAAGCCATTAGAAAGTCCGATACCGTTTCAAGACTGAGTGGTGATGAGTTTGCTGTGATACTCAATGATGTTAATGGCTACCAAGATATTCGACAAATAGCCGACAATATCATTGAACAAATTCAAAAACCATTTAGTCTCGGTGATATATCAGTTCATTCTAGCGCCAGCGTGGGTATCGCGCTATTTCCAAACGATGCTGACAACGCTGATTTATTGCTTCGAAAAGCGGATCAAGCAATGTATGAGGTTAAAGGTAGCGGAAGAAACGGTTGCCAGTTTTACACCAAGGAAATGCAGCGTCGTTCCGAGCACCGACATGCTTTATTAAATGAGTTGATTGCTGCGGTCAATGAAGAATCTTTAGAGGCCTATTTTCAGCCAATTTATGATCTCGATAGAGATGTACTTATTCGCTGTGAATCACTCGCGCGCTGGATAAAGCCATCAGGTGAGTTTGTTTCACCCGACGACTTTATTGGTTTGGCTGAAGAATCAGGCCTAATCAATAGAATCGACTTGTTTATGTTAAAAAGTTCTGGCGAATTCTTGAATCAATTGGAACAAGAAATTGGCCTCTCAATTAATATTTCACCACGCTTGTTTCATACTAAAGATAAAGCTTTGGACAATTGGCTAACCACCATAAAAGAGATAAACAAGCAAATTCAAATTACCGTTGAAATTACTGAACGATTACTTACTGACGACTCAGAAAGCGCTTTGGTGGTTTTAAGAGAGCTAAGGGAACACGGTATCAAGATTGCGATTGATGACTTTGGAACAGGCTACTCTTCACTATCTTACTTGATTAAATATCCAGTCGATATAATTAAAATAGATAAAAGCTTTGTTCAAGATATTGGAGTATCTTCATCGGCAGAGACTCTAATAGAAAGTATTTTAGCAATGGCTGCTCAACTAGATATCGCGGTAGTCGCTGAAGGGATCGAAACCAAGGCACAATTAGATTATTTGAAACGCAATGGGTGTGATTACGGTCAGGGCTACTATCTCGGCAAACCGGTTGATAGACAGTCATTTAAAGAACATTTAGCCAAAGAGGGTCTGTAACATTGCTTAAGTCTTGGTTCTACCCTACCCTATTTTGCTTCTCGATATTAATTTCGCCAGTTGCTTACTCGGCTAAATTTCACAACCCAAGTATAAGCTATCTGTATGGAGAAAATTTTGTAGTAGAACCAGATACCCAACAAACTGTCACATTCGAATATGCAGCTGCGTGGGAAACTATTGACTTATTTATGTTCGCAGAGAAAAAGTTTTATTCAGGTTCAGGAAGTGGCACTGGCTACTATGGTGAGTTTTCTCCAAGAGTAAAGTTGTTCGATTTTGAGCAAGGTTCAGTATTAAAAAAATTAACTTTGGCTACTACATTTGAACGTGGAAAAAATGGTGTTAAAGCTAATCTCATTGGCCTGGGTTTCGACTTAAATACCGAAAGCCTCAACTATTTTAATCACAATATTTATCATAGAGACGCACCCAACAAAGCAGGCTCAAGCTGGCAACTAACAAGTGTTTGGAGTTACTCTACTAAAATTTATGAGTTACCTATTTTGTTCGATGGCTACTTGGACTGGGTATTTGCTGGAGATGAAGTTGAAAACAATTTTCATTTCAATCCGCAAATAAAAATAGATATGAAAAAGTGGCTAGGTGGCAAGCAACAATGGTATGTCGGTTTAGAGTATGACTACTGGGAAAATAAATATGGAATCGATAATTCTGAAAATTTTGATACAAACCAAAATACAGCAAGCTTGTTGATCAAATATCATTTCTAAAAACTGAGATAAAAATCTTAGCGACCCGCTCATTTAAATTGATTTCGATACTGCTTTGGTGACATTTTCGACCAGTTTTTAAAAGCTTTTCTAAAACTAGCTGGTTCAACGTAGCCTAGCTGTCTACCAATTTCGGCAATCGCTCTATTACTATTAGCCAACATTGATTTGGCAAGCAAATATCGAACATCAGCAAGAATTTTGGAATAGGATGTTTGCTCTTTTTCCAAACTGCGATGCATTGTTCTGGGTGATAGGTGCAACTGATTGGCTACTTGTTCTAATGTCGGAAAATCTTCGACGCACTCCAGTAATAAACTTCTAACTTTTTGTTGTACCGTTTGTTCTTCTGTTAATTTGTTTAATTCAGTCTCACATAAAGCAACCGCATTATTAAATGCGCTTTCATTTCCCATCTTGAGTGGAATATCGAGTACTCGATTAGCAATAACGACAGAGGCAACAGAATCAGAGAAGACTAACTCACAGTTAAACTGAGTACGATATTCCGATAGGTAACTTGGTTCACTAAATGGAAACTTGATGGTTTTAATGGATGATAAATCACTGGCTATTTGGTTTAACATACTATAAAGCGCGCTAATCGCCGACTCTAATACAGGGCGTTGTACTTCGCCTAATTGGTAGCGCTCAGTCAAAACCACTTCCATATTTTGCCTACCTTCGATTATCTTTAAACCTAATAAAGGTGTTCTAATATTTAAATATTTAGCAATCAACGTGACAGCTTCTCTCACCGAGCGACTGGCCATCACAGCAAAGCCTAGCATTCCATGGGTTGTTAGATTTAAGTTTCGACCAACCACTAGCCCCAACGATGGATTTTGAGTCAGCGCCATGGCGTAAACAATCAGCTGCTTAAATGTTTCTAAATTAATTAATGCAGAGTCTTTGGCAAGACTTTCAGGCGTAATTTTGTGTTCCGCAAAAAAGCTTGCAACTTCCTTAGGGAATTGCTGCAAAGCTTCTAGGATCTGTTGAACATAGTAAGCTGGAATTAGGAGCTGTTGTTTTGTCTGGCTTTCAACCATATATATGTTTTGAACTTGGACACCAATAAATTTAACCTAGTGTGCAATCAAATAGATTATTTGGCAAGAAATAACCCTTTTTTGTCATTTCTGACTCTCAGTCGTTTTTCAAGTAGCCGTTATAATGACCTCCTGCACAATGTGCTCTAGTGGTCTGACACGAGTTGTCGCTAAGAATGAGAAACCCCAAGGTTACCTATGTTGAAATATCTAAAACACTCTTTATTTCATGTGATGGGATTACTCACTGCATTTTTTTTAATCATGGGTGGCACCTATTTAATTATCGGTCTTGCTTTTTCCATCATTACTTTTGTTGTAGGTGATTTATTATTGGGAGAGGATAAGAGCGCACCAACTTATAGTCATCCAGAAGTTTTGACCTTGCAACTGTGGTTAGCACTTCCTCTACTTATCCTGATTGTTTTCGCATTAATATGGCAAGTCGCGTCTCATGACCTATTTGGCTTTGGTCAATGGTTTGATAGCCTATTCCAACTAAACGTTTTGCAATCTCGTGGTAATGCTACTTGGTTTGAGCTTGTCTGCGGCATCTTACTGACGGGCTTTTATATTGGAATGATAGGAACTATCACAGCGCATGAACTCGTCCATCGAACTCGCGATAAAATATCCCTTTGTATTGGCCGATGGCTACTCGCGTTTAGTTTTGATTCAAGCTTTTCAATTGAGCATGTTTACGGACACCACCGATATGTTAGTACTTCAATAGACCCGGCCACTGCGCCAAGAGGAAGAAATGTCTATCAACACGTTGTGATGTCTACATTTAAAGGCAACGTTAGCGCTTGGAAAATAGAACAAAAAAGGCTCTTAAAAAACAATATTAAATTCTGGTCAATACATAATAAGCTACTAAGAGGCTATGCAATGAGCATAGTATTGTTATCGATTAGCTATTACTTGGCTGGAGCTGCTGGTTTATGGGCTTTTGTAGCAGCTGGCATTTGGGGTAAAACGCTTTTAGAGGTGGTGAACTACATGGAACATTATGGCTTAGTTAGAGACCCTAAGACTCCAGTCGAACCGAGACACTCTTGGAATACTAATAAGCGAGTTAGTTCTTGGGCCATGTTTAATTTAACTCGACATTCCCACCATCACGCCAAAGGGATTCTACCTTTCCACAAACTAAAACCAATGAGTGACTCACCTGAAATGGTTAGTGGTTATTTAGGCACGATTTTACTGACATTTATTCCGCCTTTATGGTTCAAAATAATGACACCTAAACTAAAGCATTGGGACGAACATTTTGCATCTAAAGATGAACTCGAGTTAATTAGGCAAAACCAAGAATAAGTCTTCACTCAAAGTAGTTTGATGATTCTGATTGAATCTCGAATTAAGATAGATATAGGCCAAGCAATATCTCTATATAGAACAATTTTAACGTTCCAACACTTTATCACTCAACACACATAAAAAATAATCAAAAAAATCTCAAATCTAGTTCAAGTTGAGCAAAAAACACTGCTATACGTTTATTTCAAGTCAGTAAATTTGAACCAAACTCAGATTAATGACCGACCTCTAAAATGCTAAAGCTTAAATCTTAGCATCAAAACGGTTGTTAGCTGTCAGTTTCAAGAATAAGGTATACATGATGAAAAAATCCCTAGTAGCAGTAGCATTTATTAGTGCACTCAGCGCCCCCCTTTTAGTACAATCTAGCAGCAATCAAGACACACCTTGGGTATTCCGAGGAACCCTTGCTTATGTTCAACCGAATGACGATAGCGGTGACGTATTGGGCAACGATGGGGTCTCAGTAGATGCTGGTTTAGGGTTAGGCTTAAGTTTCACCTATATGATGGATCAACATTGGGGAATAGAAATATTAGCGGCCTCCCCTTTTAGCCATGAAATTACTGGGACCGGAGCGCTCGACGGATTAGACATAGGAGAAACCAAACAACTGCCACCCACCGTATCTGTGACTTATCATTGGGGGCAGACTACCAGCTATCATGTGGGAGCAGGATTAAATTACACTAAGTTCTTTGAAGAGCAATCAGACTCAGCCTTAACCACGGCTTTAGGAGCTCAGACGACAGATCTTGAGTTAGACGCCTCGACCGGCTTATCAATACAATTTGGGTTTGATACGCCGATCAACAAAGATTGGAGTTTAACTGGCACTGTGTATTACAAAGATATTGATACCGAAGCAGATGTCATTGTGAACGGTGCGGTCGCTGCAACTGTCGATGTCCAAATTGATCCTATTGTTTGGACTCTGGGGGTTAGTACTAAATTTTAAATTGCATAGAAAAAACAATGAAAAACATAACATCGCTACTCCGTTCAGTTTGTCACCACAATTGAACGGGGATGCTGCTTTATTTAAGCTTATTCTGGTCGACACAAATATTGATAATCTAAATACTCTTCAATCCCATAGTGCCCGCCTTCACGCCCCATACCTGATTGCTTAAAACCTCCAAAAGGGGCAGCCGGGTTTGATAACTTCGCTTGATTAATACCTAACATTCCGTACTCCAATTGTTCGGTTAAACGATTTTGCCTTTCAATATCTTCAGTATAGAAGTAACCACACAGTCCCATTTCGGTTTGATTGGCTAATTGGATCGCCTGGCTCTCATCAACAAAACTGGTAATTGACACGATTGGACCAAACAGTTCAGCCTGAAAGATTGGCATGTCGTGAGTCACATTTTCAACCACTGTTGGAGGGTAAAAATTGCCGGCACCTCGTTCAATCTCGGCTCGATAACTCACTAAACCGCCAAGGTCTATGGTAGATTGTATTAGTTGGTCTAATTTTGAAATCGCTAATTGGTTAATTAACGGCCCAATCGTGGTAGCCTGCTCAATCCCCGCCCCTACAACCAACTGTTTAACTCGTTCTATCAATCGTTGTTTAAATAATGGGAGAATACTTTGCTGAACGATAAATCGATTAGCACTGACGCATGTTTGGCCAGCATTTCTAAATTTACTTGCCAACGCGCCTTCAATGGCTGAGTCTAAATCAGCGTCCTCAAAAACGATAAAAGGCGCATTTCCGCCTAGCTCCATGGCCGACCGAGTAACCCCAAGAGAACATTGAGCCAACAGTTTTTTACCGACTTGAGTTGAACCAGTGAAACTCAATTTTGCAACCTTTGAGTTTTGAGACAATAGTTCGCCTATGGCCTGCGCGTTGCTTCCCACCACCACATTAAATACACCTTTAGGTAGCCCCGCTTGCCGAGATAACTCAGCCAACGCTAACGAAGTCAACGGGGTTAATTCCGAAGGTTTCAAAACCACGCTACAACCGGCAGCAATCGCAGCTGCGGCTTTTCGCATGACCATAGAACAAGGAAAATTCCACGGTGTTATTGCGCTCACAACACCTAAGGGACGTCGAACCACAGTTGCCTTTTGACCAACAGGTGCATCGATGACTTGCTTTGCTGAAAGGTTTTCGGTTAATTCACTATACAGCTTGGTATAGTCCGCAGCATGAAGAATTTCGATTTCGGACTCTGCGATCGGTTTGCCCTGTTCCAGAGTTAATAGTCTTGAAAGATCGTTGATATTTTCTCGAATTAATTGTTGCCAATAATAGAGTCTTTGAGCTCGCTCTTTGTCAGAGACCCGCTTCCATTCAACATAAGCAGAATGAGCGGCATTTATTGCCTGAACCACTTGGCTAGCTTGCACTTGTCCGACTTCCGCAATAACCACGCCATTGCACGGATTAACAACCTCAAAAAATGTGCTGGAACTTAGCCACTCACCATCGATAAATGAGCAACGCTTGATAATAGATTGATTGACTATCTTTTGCATAGTGACTAATTTTCAACAATCCAAGGAGGTTTAATCAGGTTAACGACTATCTAGGTCGCTGTACATAGACAGATCACTGACTAATTTGGAATCAGTTAGGTTTTCGCGGATAATACCGCATCATGCCTGTTACGGCACAAACTTTTTGGAATAAAAAGCAACTTCGCTATTTTCAGCCCTCTAGTGATAGACTTGCGACGACTCATGAAACGATCCAACCACATTACAGTAGAAGGAGCCACTCGACTTAGAAATGAGTTGGCTGACCTATGGAAAAATCAACGCCCTGAAGTGACTAAAGCAATAACCGCTGCGGCGGCTGAAGGCGACCGCTCGGAAAATGCTGAATATATCTATCGCAAAAAGCAATTACGGGCAATGGATAGACGCATTCGCTACTTGCAAAAACGCACCTCTGAAATGAATGTTATTGAGCATTTGCCGAATAATCGTGATGCGGTTTTTTTTGGTGCGACAGTTACTCTAGAAGATGAGCACGGCGAGCTAATAAAATACCGTATTGTCGGTTCTGATGAGTTTGATTTTAAGGAGCATTACATCTCAGTCGACTCACCACTTGCGAAAGCCCTGTTAAAGAAACAAGTTGACGATGAGGTTTTTATTCGCCTGCCGAGTGGTCAGAAGACTTTTATTATTTCTGACATTGAATATTAAAGCTAGGTTGTCAGTCAATTTTGATTAGGTAGCTAGCGCGGTTGCTGCGGTAACGCCAAAGGGGGGCTGTTTATCTTTTGTGGACAGTTTTTATTGTCCTTTAGTAAGAACCAAGATTAAAGTCAAAAGCGTTTCGCAGCGCTACGGCTTTCCTGCGAGTTTCTTTTGTGAGAAGACAAAAGAAACCAAAAGCTTCTTTCGTTGAAACGAGCGCAGTTCGAGGATGCTGAATGTCTTGGTCTTTTAAATTGAGATGTCATTGGCTTATAGCGCCCATCGGGTGGAAAAGAACTCGCCTGTGGCTCAAACAGCTTTTCCACTATTCCGATGGACATGGGGCTGTCAGGTTGCTCGCAGCCACTGGGCAAATTCAAAACCAAGCTCTCACGGACTCAGCAATTATTCGGAGGGTAAACGCAATGAACGTACTTTCAAACCACTGATACCCTAATCGCGGTGCCCAGTGCGAACGACTTTGGCATTTTTGGTTACTTTTTTTGCTATTGAAAAAAGTAACTCGCAGTCAGAGCGCAGCGCTGCGAAACCGCCCTTAAAGAAAACCAAGATACTAAATAGGTTGCTGAGCGCAGTCGAAGCATTGAACTTAGATTTGGTTCTTTCCAAAAGAACAAAAAGATTATTTCCGACTAAACATCCCGACCTTCCGTTGGCTACTCGACCAAAACTTCGACCATTTACGAATCATGGTTTTCGAACCTTGTTCATCAGCTTCCAAGCTGGCTGCGTTTACTAGCTCATCTAACTCCTGATGAGCTTTCTCTTTACCCTCAGTATGCTCAAGTAAACGCCGATAGGAATATAGAAAGTAATATTTACCACGGTTGTTGGCTCGCTCATACTTGTATTTCATTATGTCGGCAATTAGCTGTCGGCTATATTCAATTCGGTTTTCGTCTAATTTCATTGAAAGAAGATCGCCTGCCATTTCTACCATTTGAGTGGCATCACTGCATGGTTGACTGCATTCTCCTTGCCACTCTGTGTACATAAAATGTTCAAGAAAAAACTCGTAAAGAGGGATAAATTCTCGAGTGGTACCTTTAGCTAAGTCCCACCCCATTTGTAGCGGGTCATTTTGATGTTTTAATAAAAAAGCATAGGCAACTTTAAACTGTCGATGACGCTTGTCATCACCGGTGTTGGCTTTAAGATAAGCAGAGTATTCTTCAGATGTGTAGTTCATTGGATCAAAGTATTTTATTGCCACTTTGTCCCACCAAACCGGTTTGGCAACTGCCGACTGAAAAGCAGGCCAAGCTGGCCAGTTTTTCTCATTAGCTAATTCGTTTTTAGTTGAATCAGCATTGAGTGATAAATAGAGTAAACTCAACAACGCAGGGGCAATAAAAGCTGCGACCAGTGTTTGTTTGGACTCGACTATTGGCTTTGGTGTAACGAGACTGTTTTTGATTAATGTACGAGTGATTAGGTTGAAAAAATAAAAAAATAGCAGACCAATCAAAACGTTTAGCCAGTAGTGCTGAGGCATTCTAATTTTGGCCTTTGGGTCGGCGAATTCATTGTAGTAAATATCGATAGTATTGCCCTTCTCAACAAAAGGATAAACCAGCGGCGCTAACTCAGACTTTAATTCAAATTTATCGGCTACATGAGGGTTTTCAAATTGATAGGTGACGGTATAAGACGTTGAGTAATGTCGCGAGTTATTCGTCTTGCTTCGATAACTCGACTTGTTAACGACCTCAGCAGACAGCACTTGACTATTGATGGCATAGTACAAATTGTCAGCAAAAAACCAACCCACCATTAACGCTAAACTAAGTGAGGCGAGCCAAAAGCTTAAAACGACTGAGGGCGAGACTTTTTTATCGGATTCGATTTTAGGCGTTTTTTTCTTGAACATGGGAATTCTTAAATCAATCGGGTTAAGTTAACTATAGCATCTAAGTTAAATCTTAGTTTATCTCGATAGAACAACTTATTAACAAAGCTAAATAAGAGCCTATGTTGGATATTATAATTTTGCTTGGGCGTTACTTAGTTTTAGTTTGTAAGTGATATTTAATTTGATGATGGTATCGCTCTTCAGGCTTAAGCATGCAAACCAGGCATATTTGAAGACACCACTAATTCGAGAACAGAGTCCCGCCGTAGTTTAAACAACTAAGCTTAATTGCCGTCTCGCTACCTAGCATGTATTCGACTATTCGGTCTGTCATTTTAAGACTATGCCCAAGTTAGTGGATTGGTGACACCTTAAATCATTGAATCAAAACCTTTGGACAGTTTACTAGAAAACAACGCCACGATAGATCGTGGCGTTTTAAGTGTAAATAGACAATCTTAAGTTGTTATTTTTGAGAGATAATAACCACCACTCGTCTATTTTTATATCGTCCTTCGGCAGTATTATTATCAGCAACCGGTTTAAGCTCGCCGTAACCGATCACTTCAAACGAGTCATCAGTAAGACCTGTTTTTTGCTTAAGAATTTCAGCCACTGCGGCCGCTCGGGACTCAGACAAAGGTTGATTATTAACTTGCTTACCGCGCCAATCCGTATGCCCTTCAACGGTGACTTTTACATCCCCCCGTTGCTTAATTTTTTCGGCTACTTCTTCAATCTCTTTAAGAAACTCGTCTTTGACCAGAGACTTGGCCGTATCAAACTGAACGCTTAAAGTAATCGCTTCTAGTAAAGGGCAACCCGATGCATTGACCTGTGTGCCAGCAGGTGTTTGCGGGCAGTTGTCAACTTCATTAAGTACACCATCATTGTCTAAATCAGGATTTGGTTGCTCTGGCTTAGGCTCTGGTTTCACTGGCGGTGGTGGTGGCGCTGGCTGTGCTGTCGGGGTAGGTTGGGTCTCTCGCTTATTCGAGCTACCAAAATACTTGGCCACCGTTAGACCGATAACACGAGCATCTCTATCGTAAGAAGTCAGATCCAGTCGAGCAAACCAGTTGTCAGTGAAACGCCATTGTATGCCTGCTCCAAAGGTTAACTGGGTTCCATAGTCTTGATCAACAAACTCACCTTGCTTGGTGTCCATAAAAGAGAGCCCTGCTTTAGCGTACAAGTTCCACTCTTCCTTTTGATCCTTTAACCAATAACCAACACTTGCACCAAACGCCTGATAATCTACATTTAGAGTTTCAGTAATACTTGGATTGAGGTTGTTCATTTTAGCGGCGCCCATATCTTCATAGGCGGCTTCTAAAAAAAGATGTTCGGTAAATGGAAAGCCAGCGATCAATTTAAACGCGGTATCGGAGTCATCAAAGGTCCGCCAGCTTGTTCCGTTTGGATCGGGTCTTAATTTAGATTGTCCAATCCCACCACCCAAATACCAGCACTCGCCATCACCAAATGCATCGCCAATTTCACACGGTTCATTTGCCTGTGCAGATAACGTTAATAATGAAAACATAGCAATTAGCAATTTTGTTAGTGACTTTTTTTGCCTAATCACCACCAGTCCAAGCAATGCGAGTATGCCAAATATTCCGGTGGAACCAGCACCTTTGAGCCCTGTTTCTACCATGCCAGCCGCCTGCAGTCGGTCATTGATTCCATCATTATTAAAATCACCATTTTCATCTCCATCATTGATTCCATCATCATCTGAGTCGTTGTCGATATAATTGCCA
The DNA here is from genome assembly GCA_965230505.1 of Kangiellaceae bacterium. GTDB lineage: Bacteria > Pseudomonadota > Gammaproteobacteria > Enterobacterales > Kangiellaceae. The sequence goes on from OZ246006.1 coordinate 1,506,340, forward strand.
TTACCATCGCCATCGGTATCTTCGCTACCTTCTTCCTCATCGAGCAAACCATCATTGTCTGAATCGACATCGAGGTAATTTGGAAGTCCGTCGCCATCAAAATCGTCAGAACCTTCTTGTTCATCTAATAAGCCATCAGCATCTGAATCTAAGTCTAGATAGTTTGGTCGGCCGTCTCCGTCCGCGTCTTCAATGCCTTCTTCAGAATCAAGGATGCCGTCACCATCGGAATCTAAATCAAGATAGTTAGGGCTGCCGTCTTCATCAACATCAAGCGTTCGCTCAACACTATCTAATATCCCGTCACCGTCGCTATCTAGATCTCTAAAGTTTGCGATGCCATCATTATCAAAATCGATTTGATTTTGAGTGGAGTCATCGATACCGTCTGAATTAAAGTCCGTGCCACCCGTGGTATCCACATCTACAGCGTCATCGACACCGTCGTTGTCAGAATCATTACCAGATAGTTGCACTAGAACTTGTTCTTGACTGTCACTAATACCGTCATTGTCAGCATCAGTATCCAAGTAGTCTGGCACGCCATCTTGATCCGTGTCGACTTCTACAAATTGATCATCAACACCATCTCCGTTTGCATCAGTGCCACCGGTGGAATCAACATCATAGGTATCATCCAGCCCGTCAAAATCTGCATCATTGCCGGAAGGTGCAGGACGATCTGTTTCAAACGCATCTGACAAACCGTCGTTGTCGCTATCACGATCAAGGTAGTTTGGATTAACGTCACCGTCAGTATTGTCATTACCTTCGGTTACATCGGCAATACCGTCGTTATCTTGGTCACGATCAGCGATCCGAGTACCATGCAAATCTGGCAGTAGATCCTGAGAATCATCGATCCCATCTTGATCGTTATCAACCGTTGTATCGACTTCACCATCATTGTTACTATCGAGGTCAGCATCCTCTGAACCGTCAATATCGTTGGTGCCATCATTGTCGCTGTCAATATCCCTAAAGTCTGCGATACCGTCGCCATCAGAATCAATCGGATCCTCAATTAAGATCTCATCTGAGTCTTTCAGAGCATTTAAATCATCATCAGTCACGCCGGCTTCAATGGTGTCGAATAGACTGTCATTATCACTATCAAGATCATGCATGTCTGGCACACTGTCGCCATCGGTATCGACTACTGAACCGTCATCATCAATTCCATCATTGTTGATATCAAAACCGCCGGTTAGGTCGACATCATATGAGTCATCAATGCCATCGTTATCAGAATCATTACCAGTAATTCCAGATTCTGCGGTATCGCTAATGCCATCGTTATCACTATCAAGATCTAAATAGTCGGGCGTGCCATCACCATCTCGATCACTTTGTGGTTCGAGCAGGTCATCAACACCATCTCCGTCAGCATCTAATCCTCCACTAATAGAAGCATCAAATGCATCGTCAATACCATCACCATCAGAATCAACTCCGCCGGTTTGGTCGACATCAACCGAATCTGCGAAACCGTCTCCATCGGTATCTTGTTCACGCAGCACCGATTCGATCACATCTGGAATGCCATCGCCATCACTATCGATATCTAGATAATCCGGCGTTCCGTCCTGATCCGTATCAAGTGCAACTATGTCATCATCAATTCCATCACCGTTGGCATCGTTACCACCGGTTTGATCAACGTCAAAAGCATCATCAATACCATCGCCATCTGAATCATTACCAGTAACTACAGACTCTACCGAATCAGGTAATCCATCGTTATCACTATCTGGGTCTAGGTAGTCAGCAATACCATCGCCATCCGAGTCTCCGGTACCTTCAACGATATCTGGAATGCCATCACCATCCTCATCACTACTATCATCTAGATAGTTTGGTGTGCCATCGCCGTCTAAATCACCAGTACCTTCTTCCGAATCATCGACGCCATCGCCGTCTGAATCTTCATCTAAATAATCAGGAGTTCCGTCACCATCGGTATCAACATCACCTTCTACGCTATCATCGATGCCATCACCATCTGAATCAGGATCTTCACTGTTAGGGATACCATCACCATCAGCGTCATCGTTGCCTTCTACATCATCCGGAATACCATCACCATCGTTATCTGGGTCGGTGCTATCTGGATTACCATCGCCATCAGTATCGAGTAATAAAGTTAATGAAATGGTGGCAGCAGCGGAGTTAACAGTTCCATCATTAGTGATAAAAGTAAAACTGTCGGCCCCAACATAATCCGCATTTGGAGTGTACGTTCTGTTCGCGCCACTTCCACTCAATATGCCGTTAGAAGGGTTAGAAGCAATGGAAAATGTTAACGGATCAGAATCTGCATCGCTTCCGGTTAGAGTAATATTGATTGCAACATTTTCCACACTAGTAAAGGATTGTGGATCAGCCGTTGGCGCATCATTGGTGTTACTCACGTTAATGGTAATGGTCGCAGTATTTGAATCGACCGTGCCATCGTTGGCAGTAAAGGTAAATGAATCACTACCGGCATAATCGCCATTAGGGGTATAAGTTAAGTTCGGCGCAGTACCGCTGAGTACACCATAAGTCGGTCCACTAACAATACTATAAGTGAGTGGATCGGAATCCGCATCACTGGCAGTTAAAGTAATCGCCGCCGGTGTATCTTCAGTGACCCCCACCGATTGAGCATTAGCCACTGGCGCATCATTGGTATTACTCACGTTAATCGTAATGGTCGCGGTATTTGAGTCGACCGTGCCATCGTTGGCGATAAAGGTAAACGAATCACTACCGGCATAATCGCCGTTAGGGGTGTATGTTAGGTTCGGCGCAGTACCGCTGAGTACACCATTAGTCGGTCCACTAACAATACTATAAGTGAGTGGATCGGAATCTGCATCACTGGCAGTTAAAGTAATCGCCGCCGGTGTATCTTCAGTGACACCCACCGATTGAGCATTAGCCACTGGCGCATCATTGGTGTTACTTACGTTAATGGTAATGGTCGCAGTATTCGAATCGACCGTATCGTCATTAGCAATAAAGGTAAACGAATCACTACCTGCATAATCGCCGTTAGGGGTGTAAGTTAAGTTCGGCGCAGTACCGCTGAGTACACCATTAGTCGGTCCACTAACAATACTATAAGTGAGTGGATCAGAATCCGCATCACTGGCAGTTAAAGTAATCGCCGCCGGTGTATCTTCAGTGACCCCCACCGATTGAGCATTAGCCACTGGCGCATCATTGGTGTTACTCACGTTAATGGTAATGGTCGCAGTATTCGAATCGACCGTACCGTCATTAGCAATAAAGGTAAACGAATCACTACCGGCATAATCGCCGTTAGGGGTGTATGTTAGGTTCGGCGCAGTACCGCTGAGTACACCATTAGTCGGTCCACTAACAATACTATAAGTGAGTGGATCGGAATCCGCATCACTGGCAGTTAAAGTAATCGCCGCCGGTGTATCTTCAGTGACACCCACCGATTGAGCATTAGCCACTGGCGCATCATTGGTATTACTCACGTTAATCGTAATGGTCGCGGTATTTGAATCAACCGTGCCATCGTTGGCATTAAAGGTAAACGAATCACTACCAAAATAGTTCGCATTCGGCGTATAAGTTAAATTTGGTGCGGTGCCAGTGAGCACGCCATTAGAGGGACCAGCTACTACGCTGTAAGTTAACCCATCTAGGTCTTGGTCACTGGCTGTTAAAGTTATTGCTTGAGCAATGTCTTCGGTCACAGCCACGGACTGATCATCTGCAACAGGTGCATCATTAATGTCATTAATGTTAATCGTAATGGTCGCTGTATCGGTAGAGGCTTGATCGGTCACTTCAACCGTCAATATGTATTGATCTGTGGTTTCTTCATCAAGCGCACCATTAACCGTTATTTCGCCAGTTAAGTCATCAATGGCAAAAACATTCCCGGTATTACCTGCGGTAATTGTAAATTCTAAAAAGTCACCATCTGGGTCATTTGAGGTAGGTGTTCCTACGCTAGTACCATTGGCACTGTTTTCATCAATGCTAAATGTTCCATCGTCGACCGTAGGGGGTGTGTTAGCGGCAGCGACAACCGCTGTAACGCTTTCTTCGGTTGAATTACCAAACACATAGGTATCGATAAACGTCTGGTTACCTATTCCTCCAGATGTAAAGTTACCCCAAGTATGTCGGTGTGAACCAGTGGTCGCCGTGCTAGATAAAACACCTGCCGGTAAGTTAGAGCTTCCACCCAGTAGTGTTTCATCATCCCAATAAACTTGGGTACCAACAAGCGTTGATGCATCGGTCGCCTGAAGTATCGTTAAACCATCATCATCACCGGTACCATCATCATTAGTTCCACCACCACTTGTTTCTGCGTCTTCCGCAATAAAATGATACTCACCAACACGCAGCTCTAATTTGACAGGATAACTCGCATTTGGAACTGTGTTTCCAGCGGCATCAGTTCCATCCCAATTCACCTGACTTTTCATATTGGCGGTCATCCGACCCAATAGGAGCCTGTCGTTTGCTCCAAATTCACCATCGCGGTTAATATCAATAGTGATTGCATAAGTACCGTCAACATCAGGAGTAAACTCGAAGTTTCCAGTTTCTTCGATAGCATCACCATCAGGTGAAATGGTCGCATCATTTCCTGCATCATCAACGAAAACTAAAGTATCCGTAAGTGCTGGAAACTGAGTAGGTGCAGGCGAAGGGCTAGCCGCCGTAGGATAGGTTAAATACACAGGGTATTTATTGGTGACGTTATTACCCGAAGTCGGAGCAGAGATACCCGAAACCGGCGCATCTAGCCCAAGGTCGTTCGCCACGATCTCATAAACATTACCCGAAAATTCTTGCAGGTCTAAAGCCCAAACATAATTGGTACTTGGAAAGCCACCTGGTACAAGGATAAACATACGCCCAGTGGCACCTGCAGCTAATCCAAATGAATCTGTATCGAAGATCCATTGATATGAGAAAACATTTCCCGCATTTTCGGTAGCATCTACCGCTGCATTGGGTGTGCTATTGGGCACAACTGAAAAGTCCCAACGATCATAACTAACGTTGTTATCATTGCTAAACTCAATCGCATAAACACCAGCACTAGGAACCGCATACTCCATTATATCGCCCGTCGCGGGAGTTCTGGGCAATGGGTTAGTCATTGGGTCGGCACAATCTATGTTGGCCCCAACCGAAGAAAGGTTGGCTAATGTGGTATTGGCAACATACTGGTCAGCAACTATAGTGGTATCAGAAATATCCGCGATAACAGTTGAACCAGAATTATTTCTTCGACACAAATGGACTCGAATCAAATCCCCTGCATTGGGTACATGGATAAAGACTGTCGTAGTAGATCGTAGAGGCTGATTAAGCGCACTGCCAAATTGATAAATACCTTCAGCTTTTGTAACACCAGTAACTAAAGACAACGCAAATAACGCCAGCAAACTCAATTTGCCTAACTGAAAACTGTACTTCATTTTTCCTACTTGATATTTGTTGTAACAAAGATTATCCAAGTATAGGAAACTCATAAAATTCTGCCGTATAAAATTCAACTTTTTTTTATAATTGCGAACGCGTTACTTTTTGCCTTCAATTAACTGTATAATTTTTAACCAATTATTCATATCTAACGGATAAACAAAGGTATTTTTTTAAATCCTTGGACCAGCTTTTTACCTAAATCGGTTGGGTTTTAATCCAATTAGCACGCAAACAGTTCCTAAATTTTAAGCTGACAATTCTCTAATTCAGCCCATTCAAGCCAACGAACACCTGCAATCAAATAGTTAGTAGGTTATTACTAGATGTGAAGTGAGCCCAATAATTTAAAAATATTTAGATATAATAAAGAGTTACATTTAATCAAGGCCATATTTGGAAAAGACTCAAAGAGGGATGTCTACATAATGAAAAATGCATTAATCGTTGATGACTCTCGCCTGGCCTGTAAAGTAATGGCCAACATGTTGGCGTCAATGGAGATAAAAAGTGCTTCCGTATACTCTGCCGAGGCCGCGCTCGACTATTTGCAAACCCGAGTTCCAGATGTGATATTTCTTGATCATACAATGCCCGGCATAAGCGGCTTGGAATTAATTAAATTAATTAAGCGCAATCCATTATTAAGTCAAGTACCGGTGTTAATGTACACCGCCAAAGAAGGAAAGATTTATGCCGATCGAGCTAAAGAACTAGGAGCGATCGATGTTCTTCCAAAAGGACTAGAGAAAAAGTCACTATCAAAAGTCCTTGGTAAAATAGGGCTGATAAAAGATGTTCGAGAAGAAGCTAAACCTAAGCCATCAACCGCAGAGTCTACGACGAAACCCATTACTTCAGAATCACAATCGACGGATCAAGATAGGCCAGCATGGCAGTCATTTTGGGTGCAAAAAGCAGAACCCTATTTGAACCAACATAAAATCTATTGTGTCGATGAAGTTCAGCGGAATACTCAATTACAAACAAGACAGATAAAGCGCGAATTTCACCAAACTTTGGAAAGTTTTGAACATGCCATATTTCATCGAATGCAATCTCACAATGAATTTGTTGAAGCTCAAGAACAGTTAACTAAACGCTTTTATCGCAAAGTAGCCGTTGGATTAGGAGCTTTCGCTTGCTTCTTACTATTGATGGTTTTCTGGCAGCTATGGCAAGTTAATCAGCAAAATGAAGCTATTTTAGCGGTTCAACAAAATGCCACTTCTAAACAGCAGGGAGTTGAGGAACAAGTTTTACAAATTAATCAACGCCTAGCCGCTTTTGAAAACAGCCTACAACAAACTTCAACAGAAAATAACTCAATCGGTTTTAAGGGTGTCGCGTTACTCGATGAGCAAGGCGCTCTAATCTCTGAACTTTCTCCAGTAGCCTCAAACCGAAACCTTTTTACCGGCAAGACCAAGACCGGTTATAGTTTTGTAGTTAACTCACAAGGTGTACTTGGTTTACCAATAAAAGAACGTTATTTTCTTACCGACAACTGTGACGGGGACATATTTGTAGACTCACCTAGTGGTACCATTTTAAAAGATTCTGATGGTGGTATTTGGTATGTTGATATTACGGCTTCGGCAATGCTCCTGACAGTCAATTCCAAAATGACCGAGACCAATTTATGTTCATCCGTCAACGGTGAGTTACTCAACATTAATCGATTATTACCTAATCAAGCAATAGAAACAGGAATTGATGACCAACAGCTAACAGAGTTGTATTTTGGAAATTAGATCGCTTTTGTCTTTTCATTGCAAAAAATCACTCATAGTCGCTTAGCTTTTCACTTCACACCTAAGCTGACTTGATAGGTATCATCAAGCAATCTAATTCGAATAGACCAACCCAAACTCTTAACAATTCGACTTACCAGATATAGTCCTTGCCCTATCCCTTCGCTTCCTTGCTGTTTTACATTCGGCTCTAGCAAGCTTATCTTTTGATTTTGCAATCGTTGTGGATCATGTTGATTTGAAAAAACCAGCTGATTATGATTTAAAGTAATAGACAGATGTTTATTCGCAGAATACTTTATCGCATTTTCAATTAAGTTATTGCAAAGTAGAAGAATGAGTTCATTATTGCCAGTTACATTAACTTGTTCGGAAATATCAAGGTGGATCTCAACACCGGTTTCGTGTTGCTTTTGTTCAAAGGACAATACACTATCTTCCACAATCGATCTTAGATTGACTTTATCAAATACGAAGGTTTCAGCTCTTGCCAGTGCCAACAGTGTTTTAACAATATGAGAAATTTGTTCAACGTTATAGTTAAGTTTAGATTGCTCCTCATGGTTTAGCTGTCTTTGCTCTGCTAGTGCAAGTGTATTTTTAATAATTGTGAGTGGCGTCCGCAACTCATGGCTGACATCACGATTAAAATCACTTTCGCGTTGTAGTGATGCCTTTAGTTCCTTTAATGCGGATTCGGTAGTACGAGCTAAATATTCTATTTCATCGCCCGTCTTAAATTCCGATATATCTAACTCCGAATCTCCTTCTATTTGTTTTTCTAATGCATTCGCTAAATTGGAAATCGGTCTAGTGGTTCTAAGCGCGATTCGATAAGCAAGCCAGAGCGAAAATGCTATTGCTAAAGTTAATAAGAAAATGGCAACAGGTAATAAATAACTTGACTGACTAGAGACGGTTAAAAATTCAGTTACGTCGGCAACCAGCCAACCAACTTGCTTTTGGTTAAGCATCACATCAACAACGTGATAATGATGATTCGAGTCCGAAAACACTTCGGTTATTTGCGGGTTTTTAATTTTCGCCTTGACGATATCTGTTGGTGCATTAGCTAGTTCTGAATAGAACGTCATATAATCTAATCGCGCAGATGGTTTGGAATTTTTAGTCTTATATTCAAGCGCAATAACCTTAGCTTCATGTGCAAGAACTTTCTCGAGAATAGAGTCTTCAATACTAAAAGCGGTTATTAAACTAACCAATGAAAAAGTGAGACCTACCAATAGGGTAAAGCCACCAAAGATAAAGAAAACCTTACGCTCGATAGAACGCTTAATTTTCATTCTCAATCACCAGTTTGTAACCTACATTCGTTATGGTTTTCAGCATCGCGAAATCAAAAGGTTTATCAAGTGTATTGCGAAGGCTGTAAATATGGGAACGCAGAGCATCACTGTTTGGTTGCTCATCGGCCCAAACCGCATGGATAACTTGCGAACGAGACACGGCTTGCGGAAATGCTTTAGCTAAACTCAATAATATCTTAAAGCCGACATTGGTAAACTCCAATGGTTTTCCAGCTCTCGATGCAGTGTGTGCCCCTTGGTCGATGACTAAATCGCCAATGGTAATTTGTTTACTTTGATGCAATTGACTTCGTCTAGCTAACGCTTGACAACGAAGACTTAGCTCACGAAACTCAAACGGCTTAGTCACGTAGTCATCCGCACCTAAGCCAAATCCCTGCTGTTTGTCGTCTAAAGCATCTCTAGCTGTCAACATTAGTACAGGCAAATAAACTAATGATTGCTCCTTTATTTGCTTGCACACTTCCAAGCCATCTATATCGGGTAAGTTAAGATCCAGTAAAATCACATCAAATTGCTGTTGCAACGCTAAGGCCAAGCCTTGCTTCCCTGTGGCAGCCCAATCGACAACCCAAGCTAACCCCTCAAGATATTCACACAGTTGCTGTGCAATGGCGTGATTGTCTTCTATGAGTAAAATCGTGAGTTTGCTCAAACCAACATTAGTCCGATTAAAAATAGTTAGCTTATCTTAACCAAATTTCGGTGAAATTGGAGTGAAATGTTCAGAAAAAATGCGATGAGCCATCTTTGACTTGCTAAAAAGTGTTTAATTTAGATAGCTTTCAATGGATTGCGCTTGTTGTTCAGTCGTAAACCAACCAGGGTGCGCATGCTAAAAAACATCGGCGCTAGTTGCTATTTGTGGCTTGTCGAGGCTTTTTCCGAGGCCTTAATTTTCTTAGCAACTAACTCTTCTTCCAATTCATCAATTCGATCTGCTTGCTCGCGAGATATCTTATGGATGGACTTAATATAACATCGCTGCTCCGGAAAGCTGGGTACAAAAATAGAGTCGAATTTAGCGTTTAGGGAAGAGTCAGAGCGGTTAATTCCTATAGTGTTGGAATACTGCAACTCGATGCAGGTACCTCGTAAGGTAATGAAATAATTTCGCTTATATGAGGTTGAGATAATTAAATGGCGATTACCAAGCTCGCGCCAACCATAAAATCGAAACGCTGTAATTCGATCCAATGCTTCAGCTTTAATTTCAGCTAGATAATTTTGGTAAAGCGATTCTCTTTCGTCATTTGTGAGGCGATGAGAAGCACAACCGGCCAAAAAATTCAGAAGTAAGAAGAGTGTAATGATGCGTTTCATAAACTCACCTCCTAAGTGTGATTAATGACTAAGCTATGAGACCATAGATCAGTCTTAGTATTCAATGGGATATTACCAAAAAATCGCTTAAGGCTTATAGCCAGAAAATAGAGTGTATACTGAGATTAGTCTGAATTATCGGGTCCACACGGAAATCGACGGATTTCAAAGGATAGAGGCGCCACCTTACGGAGACTAAGGTAGCGCTTTGAAAAGAATTATTAAAATGGCATTTAGGTCAATCAATTAGTTTAGCTAGTCACTGATGCAACTTATTCAATATCAACTAATTCGCCGTCAAACTCTGTTTCATCGTCGACATCGTAAGAGTCATCATTATCCGATTCAAACAAAGTATTTTGCACTTTTTCTTGGTCGACTAGCCAAATTTGACAGCGAGATTTAATTCGCAAGTATTTCATCCAAATCTTCTCTTCAAGGGACTCGGCAGAGAGCTCGCCCTGAACGACTTTTAGGAACCGTTTGTCGTCTTTATTAGGGTTAGTCACTAAGCCTTGTTGTAATGCCAAAAATAATGAACCAAACCGTTCGAGCAAATTCGCTTCAAAAATTGTAAAGTCACCACTACGACTAAAATTATAGGGAAACGTTTGCTTGTCATAAAATCGTTTGGCGAGAAAAAACTCTCGAGTTTGACGTGTACCCTGAATGTCTAGAACTGTACTCATTAGCCTGGCCTCAGTAAATTGTTAGGGTGAGTTTATTTAACGACTTTTTAACTGAATCCTAAGCTAAAATAAAACAAATAAAACTAAAGGTTACGATAAAAATGTTTTATGATTCCGAAAATTAAACCAATCCAACGGTCTTAAGCCAAATGTTTGGGTGGAGCGAGGCCAAATAAAACTCTCGGATTAAACTTTGATTTATAGCGGGTTATATAATGGATATTCAGCTACTAAAAACCTTTTTAGAAGTTAAAACTACACGGCATTTCGGTCGCGCCGCAGAAAACCTATACCTAACTCAAGCCGCCGTAAGCGCGAGAGTAAAACAATTAGAGTCTATCTTGGGCGTTCCCCTGTTTAAACGCTACCGAAATAACCTACAACTCACGGCCGCTGGTGAGCGACTAGTTGCCCATGCTGAAACCATTTTAGTTTCGTGGGAAAGAGCCAAAGGGGATATCACATTAAAGAAACATCAAGCCCACGTGCTTTCACTTGGGGCCACTAGCGGACTCTGGGATTTAATGTTGCAAGATGCGCTTAGCAGGCTACATGTTGAATTCCCTGAGATAGCATTGCGGGCAGAATCCCATGGGCAAGATATATTAATTAGGCGACTGATGGAGCGGACTTTAGATATCGCGCTACTTTACGAACCCGCAAAACTTCCTGAGCTACATACGGTTGAAATCGCCCAAGCAGAACTTGTCCTAGTCAGCACGCGTAAAAAAGAATCCGCAGAGTCAGCTATCAATAAAAACTACGTGTCTGTCGATTGGGGGACTGCATTTGATATCAATTTTAACCAGTCATTTCCTGATTATTTATCTCCAGTCTTACATACTAGCCATGCTCGAATTGCGCTTGAGTTTATATTAATTCACGGCGGGAGCGCTTACCTGCCTAAAGCCATGGTTGAAGGGCATTTAAAAGAATCATTATATGTCATTAAGTCGGCCCCCATTTTTAATCGCCCTATTCACGCTAGCCAACATTCTGAGAATAGAAACTCTAAGTTGATAGAAAGTGCCTTGGAGGTCATCAGTAAAATTAACACTTAGTTTAAGCTGTACTCGCTAAAAAAAAAGCCTCCCTTGCAGGATTCTGGTGGAAGAACAGAGTTAGTTAACCGGGCGATTAATCTAGCTATATCGGTTTAGGGCAGAAGCTAGCGTTCGAAGTTGATGTTATCGCTAGCTTCTGCCTCAAAAGTCCAACTCCCTCGGACTCTTTCCCTTGTGTTCGTTTAGTTTACCGATGATGAATTAGTGGTAGTCGCTATGGTCAACCCCATATCGCTTATTTTGAATTGATTTTCGACTAGACCAGTGGCCCCGCTTTTTCTCAATAGACTGTCGATTGTCAAACTGCCGATTGTCATACTGTTCATCGTCGTAAAACCGCTTCTTAGGGGCTGACCGAACAACTCTATTTGAACTCTCCACTTGTTTACCTCACAAAAGTCATCTGACCGCCTAAATTATATGCGGTTAGTTTTTTAAATTAAAAACTAAATATTTTAATATTCTCAACAAATACTTTTTATGGTCATTGCTGCAATAATTGACTGTTGCTAGAATGCATCCAGTCAACAGTAAAAATTTAAACGTAATTAGATGACATCTTTATGACTAAAAAAGTAACTCCAGCCCTATTTTTCTCATTCCTACTACTGCTAGGCCTACTCAATAGCGGGTTACTTAACCAAGCATTTGCAAAGAACTACCTCAGTTTTAAAACAGAGGACGAAGCAAACAATATAGAAATATTCAAAAAAGCTAGCCCTTCCGTGGTTTACGTAACCAATAAAACCATTCAGCGCGGCTTCTTTTCATTTAACGTACAAGAAATTCCTCAGGGGACTGGCTCGGGTTTTATTTGGAATGAGTCGGGAATCATCGTCACCAACTTCCATGTAATCCAAGGCGCTTCTAGAATTACCATAACCCTACAAGACGGAACCGACTTACAAGCAAGTTTAGTCGGCGTAGCTCCCGATAAAGATTTAGCGGTATTAAAAGTCAATACTGACAAACAATTGGTTCCTCTGCCTCTAGGGGATTCATCTCTATTGGAGGTTGGCCGAAAAGTCATTGCCATCGGTAATCCTTTTGGACTGGATACCACTTTAACGGTTGGCGTGGTGAGCGCATTAAATCGCGAAATAGATGCGGTTTCTAATCGAAAGATTCGTGGTGTCATTCAAACCGATGCCTCCATAAATCCAGGTAATTCCGGCGGGCCTTTGCTTAATTCTTTAGGGCAATTAGTGGGAGTTAATACCGCCATTTATAGCCCTTCGGGTGCGAGTGCTGGTATCGGATTTGCGATCCCAGTTAATACCGTGAAAAAGATCGTTCCTCAGTTAATCGAATTTGGCAGAATTGTCAGGCCTGACCTAGGAATAGAGATGGCACCGGATTATTGGGCTCGTCGAATTGGGGTAGAAGGTGTATTAGTTTTGCGAACTAAGCCCGGAAGCGGCGCTGATAAAGCAGGCATTATTGGTATGAGTCGCGATCGGCGCGGTAATATTGTGATTGGTGACTTAATTATCAGTATTGAAGGTGAGAAGGTAACCAGTTCCGACGACTTACTTAACGTGCTTGAACAGCATAAAAGTGGTGATGTGGTTTCATTGGTTATTGAACGAGATGGGAAGCGATATAAAACCGAAGTTCAGTTAATGCCCGCACAGCGTTTTTCGTTGTAGTGACATAGCGCTTAGCGCTCCCTAACCCTCAGATTGGAAAGTGAGGATTAGAGACTAAGCGCAGCTCTACGACATCAACCGCTTGCGCATTTCCGCGAGTCGATCTTTCCCTTGCTCTCTTTTCTCATCATCACTAAGTGGCACTTTATCGACTTCCCATTCAAGATCTTCCTGCGGCATTTCTTCTAGAAATCGGCTTGGAACGGAATCCACCATCTCTCCGTAACGTTGCCGTTTTTCTGCGACAATGATTGACAGTGATTCTTCGGCTCGAGTGATTCCAACATAGGCTAAACGTCTTTCTTCCTCAACATTATCTTCTTCGATGGATGATTTGTGTGGCAGTAATTCTTCTTCCATTCCGACTAGATAGACGTGAGGAAACTCTAGTCCTTTAGAGGCATGTAAAGTCATTAATTGCACTTCATTGACATCTTCTTCCTCTTCTTCACCTCGATCGAGCATTTCTCTTAAACAGAGTTTGGTGATAGTTTCAGCAAAAGGGTCATCAGCCAATTTATTGTTTTCTAAGCCCGACTCAATCCAACCTAAAAGGGTTTCGACATTGCTCCAGCGATATTCGGCAGCTTTTGGTGAACTCGAATTATCAAATAGAAAGCCTTGATAACCGATATAGGCGATCATCTCACGAATTATCGACATGGAATCGCCACGCCGTATGTTATCGGATGCTTTTGCAATCAATTCACCAAAACGTCTTACTGCGGCCAGCCCTTTGCCGGTGAGTGTTTGTTCTAGCCCAACCTCAAAAATAGATTCAAATAAACTAATGTGACGTTCATTAGCATAACTCCCTAGTTTCTCTAAGGTTGTCACACCAATTTCACGACGAGGAACATTGGCGATACGAATAAAGGCATTATCATCATCTTGATTAACTAACAACCTAAAATACGCCATCACATCTTTTATTTCAGAACGAGCGAAGAACGAAGTCGTTCCACTTATTTTGTATGGAATTTGTTTATCGACTAAGAATTTTTCCAATAGCCTTGACTGATGATTACCACGATACAAAATAGCAAAGTCTTTATAAGGAATATTTTTATTAATTCGTGCGGACAATATTTCTTTGGTGACTCTATCCGCTTCATCATTGTCATTTTTGGCGGACAAAATTCTAATCGGCTCACCGTAGTGTTTATCTGACCATAGCCGCTTTTTGAAAATATGTTCATTGTTTTGAATTAAAACGTTTGCCGATTTAAGAATTCGCCCTGCTGAACGATAATTCTGTTCGAGTTTTACCACTCTTAAATTAGGAAAGTCTTTTTGTAACAGCTCTAAATTTTTTGGCTGTGCACCGCGCCATGAGTAGATGGATTGATCGTCATCGCCAACCACAGTGAAATTGCCAAGACGCCCAGTGATTAGCTTTACTAACTCATATTGACTGGTATTAGTATCTTGATATTCATCAACCAATAAATAGCGAATTTTATTGTGCCAGCGCTCTCTTACTTTTTGATCATTCATTAACAACAGTGTTGGAATAAGAATAAGATCATCAAAGTCAACAGCATTGAATGCGCGAAGGCTTCGAGTGTAGGCATCGTATAATTTAGCGGCTAAAATCAATTCTTGATTATCGGCGATGGCTATTGCTCTATCGGGAAGTATAAGGTCATTTTTCCAACGCGAAATTTGCGCCAAAATATCTAGCATTTCTTTTTTGTCGGCATCATCACTTTTTTTGCAGAGCTCTTTGATTAACTGAAAGGAATCTTGGTCATCAAAGATAGTGAAGTTCTTGCGAAAACCTAAAGCCTTGTATTCACGCCTAATAATGTTAAGACCTAAATTATGGAAGGTAGAAACAATTAACCCTTTGGCATTTGAGTCACCTAACAGCTTGGTCACACGCGCCTTCATCTCTTTAGCTGCTTTATTAGTAAAGGTTACCGCGGCAATGTTTTTAGCTTGATAACCACAGTGGTTAATCAGGTGAACTATTTTCTGTGTAATAACGGCGGTCTTGCCACTTCCAGCTCCGGCCAAAACCAAGAGTGGTGAAGTGGTTAACTTAACAGCTTGATCTTGTTGGGGATTTAATCGAACGGTGGCCACTAACTGCAATACTCACTGAATTTTTAAGCTTGGAATAGATAGAAATTTGAACTTGGAATCCAAGTTAGCCAGAAATTTATAGTTGTTAAGAGTGAATTAACAACACCTGACGCTATTGTAATTCACTCTGATTTTCATTAAAACCACTAATTGTAGTTTATCAAATACGGTCTAATTATGAAGTCCAGCCTTTAGAGTTTGCGTCTTTAGCAAGCCAAACTAAAGCGATAGCTATCAACACAACCATCCCAGGCATAACAGCGCTTCCAGGACCATAAACAGCCACCGAATCAATGATAAAGAAGGAATGGTACATTTGAACTAACACGCCAACTAATGAGACGATTAGAACATAAAATGCGACTGATTTCTTCAGCGCTAAGAGTAATGAGCCGATTGCTCCACCAATGACGGCACAGCCAAATGCGACGTTTACCCACATAGGAATATTCTCGTAAAGGCCTCGCTCAGCTTCGGGTAATGAAGCAATCATTTCGGGGGTCATCATCATTTGTGCCGCGAAAGCCGCCACACCTAATAAGTTCCAAACAAAGGCAACCCATGCCACTACGTTGAACCACTTTGGAATTGTTGTATCTGTTGTCATAAATTTCTCCGAATTCAAAGGTTTATTATTGTTATCGACATTTTCTAACTGACCAATCCTTGGTTAATGTCGGATTCTTAATTGACTTATTTATGGCGATAGAGATGTTCGCTCTTGTATATAATTCAAATGCTTACCTACAGTACTAGAGCGGTTTCAAGTTGTCGAATTTTAACCGTTAGTATAGGATAAACACTTCCTGAGCAAGTCCATAAACAAACCATCATCCTATCACAAAAGGTGTTTCTCATGAAAATGCTTACTCTACTGCTTCTACTCCCAGTGACGACATTAGCTGACGTAGTCGATAGCTCCAGTACCGGTTTCACCATCAGTATTGAAAGAGAGGTCAAGGTTTCGCCTAATTCAGCCTACCAGCAATTTAGCCAAATTGGTGACTGGTGGATTGCCGATCACACTTATTTCGGAAAATCAGAAAATCTTAGTATCGACTTAAAGGCGGGTGGCTGCTTTTGTGAAATTGAGGGAGAAAAACAAGTATTGCATATGACCGTGTCATTCGTTAATCCCGGCAGCGAAGTGCGTATGATTGGAGGACTTGGCCCACTTCAAATGATGGGCGTTAGTGGAGGGATGTCGTGGACATTTAAAGCGCTAAAAAATGGTAATACTAAAATCACCCACCATTACCAAGTTTCTGGTTCTATAAAAGGTGGACTTGATAAACTCGCAGAAATTGTCAATAAGGTTCAAACCATGCAAGTTGACGCCTTAGTCAAGAGGTTATCTAATTAGTTTTTAGCATAAACAATAAGTCGACTGGAACAACGGTTTAATCTACTTGCTTCTTAGTCGCAAAGCGTTTACTTTGCGGGTTGATAAATTTAGCCGATAAAAAATTAATATGAAATCAGAAGTGACTAGTCAGTCAGGATTAAAAAAGCACGCTTTACTTTTCAGCATATTAGTTATTACCAATTTCTTTGTCGGTGGAATGGTCGGCCTAGAGCGTACGCTGTTGCCATTAATCGCCGAAGCCGATTTCGGTATCACCTCATCGGTCGCAGTGCTTTCTTTTATCGCTACCTTTGGTTTAACCAAAGCCTCGGTTAATTTTTTTGCTGGAAGCCTTTCTGATCATTGGGGACGAGTTAGAGTCCTGCAAATCGGTTGGATTATCGCAATTCCTATTCCACTAATCCTGATGTTTGCTAACCACTGGTATTGGATTCTATTCGCTAACGTTCTTCTCGGTATAAGCCAAGCATTGACTTGGTCAATGACTGTTGTAATGAAAGTCGATATTGCAGGAGATAAGCAACGTGGTTTAGCGATAGGGTTAAACGAATTTGCAGGTTATGGTGGGGTTGCGGTGATCGCCTTTGTCACCGGTCTTATTGCGACTAATTATGAACTTAGACCCGAACCGTTTTATGTAGGATTAGCGTTGGTGGTTATCGGGTTAGTGCTTTCTACACTAGTCGAAGACACGCGCCAACACGCACACTCTGCCATCAATCAAAACTCTAATAGAAACAATAGCCAACCGCTTCCGTTGAACGTCATCTTTAAAAAAGCCACATGGCAACATCCCGGCCTTTCGTCTGCAAGTTTAGCTGGCTTAGTGACCAATCTAAAAGATGGTATGTTATGGGGGTTACTACCTATTTATCTTTATTCTCAAGAAATGAACCTCGCGCAAATTTCAGTCATCGTCGCTACCTATCCTATTGTTTGGAGTACCGCTCAATTAGTTTTTGGCCCCTTATCAGACAAAGTAGGACGTAGAATAATTATCGCCCTTGGAATGCTGACTCAAGCGCTAGGTCTTTTATCTTTTATTTGGTGGAATAATTACTGGGCTTATATCGTTGCATCTGCTGTGGTTGGTCTAGGCACCGCAATGGTTTACCCAACATTGCTGGCTTTAGTTTCTGATTTATCGGAATCTAGGTGGCGAGCTTCAGCATTAGGAGTGTACCGATTTTGGCGAGACTTAGGTTATGCTATCGGTGCGATTGCGACAGGGCTACTAGCCGATGCACTAGATATTCCGGCTAGTTTATATTTGGCCGCAAGTTTGGCGATTTTAGCCTCCATTCTGATCACAATAAGAGTAAAGAAAAAGACAGAGTAAACACTTAATAATGGAGATATAATGAAAGGTTGGAAATGGATTGTCGCAGCACTAATTATTTCGGGTGCTCTACTCTTTACGATTAACCGACCTAGTCATACTTTCAAGCCTCCCCAAAAAAATCAAGATTCTAAACACAAAACTCGTAGCAACGCTATAAAATCACGTGATGATTTGAAACCAGAAACACTTATAAAAACGTCGCCTAAAGAGAAAAAGCGGGCCATTGCAAAGCTCTCTGAGTTAAGCAAGCAGTACATTGTTCGATGCGAAGATCCATTTGCCGAGTACGCAAAAAACAATAACGAAGATGCTCACCCAACGCTAGAAGAAATTTACAAAAAATGGTCAGAAAGTGAAACCTTTGAGTTACGGTTTGCGCTAGCTTTGACTAGTTCAAATACAGCAATACCATTCGCCGGAGATTCGAGTAATAGTAACCAGTTGCAATCTAATACACTTTTAGATTTAGTCGATAATCACCCTAATAGCGAAATCGCAAATTACTTTTTAGTTTCTCATTGTATTAGCTCAAATGACTGTGAGGAAGCTATATTTGAAAATGCTATCGAACAAGATCCTTATAATGGAGCGCTCTGGAAATTAATTGCTTTAAGAAATGCTTCTCAAGGTAAAGTGGAAGAAACTTTAGCTGCACTTAACAAACAAATTTCAGCCGCGAACTACAAAACTTATTGGGGAGACGCCACTCATCTTTATGAACAAGCCTTAGCAGAAATTGGAATGGCTGATTTCCTACCTAGACAGGTTATGGCTATTGGTTTTTCTGCCGCGCTATCGCTCCCCCCCGCCGGGCCGATTTTTAAATTCTGTCAACAACATTCGCAATCTAGAGCAGATATTGCTGAAGCTTGTCTAAAGTTTGGAGAAACACAGTTTCATTCAGGTGACAATATGCTTGAGCAATCATTAGGGCTCAGTCTACAAAAGAGTATTTATGAGCAGCTTGGCAATTTCGAAAAAGCCAATAAAATAGAAAATGATAAGAAATCATTTAGTGATGCGATGGGACATCTATCTATGGCAGCGAACTTGGCAATGGTTGATAATGATCTCAACCAATATTGGTGGGAAAACATCATATTGTATGGAGAAACCAAAGCCCTAGAGCTGACCTTTATCGAAGCGACTAGACTTTCAAGTGACCCTGATTACAACCCCTGCCCCAATGGCTTGGTAAAACCAAAGTCCCCTTCAAGCAAGTCATTTTAATTTGACGTCTCGTTGGAATATCTACTTTCTAACGCCAATAGATACAGGGCTTTTACAATAGATTTGCCAATCCCCTTCCAAAAGGCTACCTTTATAACAGCGATAATTTTGCATATTATCGATTCATAACATTAAATAGAAGTGGTAGAGCAGAGGTCTAAAGTTGCCAATCAATATAATAAAAATAATTAATTTCACTAAGCTACTCATACTGATTCAATTGCTGACAATAATAAACATCGCTAGCGCCGACGAATTAGGTCCACCCTCTAGTAATGTTACTTGCCGAGTCGGTGATGAAATCATTCAAGTTGAAACCATAAATTCTTGCAACAAGGTAGAGCACCGGCGTTGGAGCGACCAACTCGAAGATACTGAATTAAAAGCGAATGTCCCTTTAGTCAACTTAGAGATCGCAGAGGCTCTTAAGTTTGGCTTTAAATATCGTTACAAAGTGGTACGCGATAAAGTGACTAATGTATTTACTCGAGTCGACCGATATGTTTTACCTTACGGATTAAAGCCTGGTGAAGTGCTAGACGACACCACAGTTTTCATCGAGATGAAAAAGCAAAATGAAATTATTTTCGCCCAACAGTTTTTAGACGGCGAAAAAGCAAGAGAAATTCAAAGTGGTTATCTACCTAGGAAATTGCCCACCAATGCAAGCAAAGCACTCGATTTAAATCCTGGCGATTATGTACAGTTTAATGCACAAATGAATCTAATCACTTCACTTAGCCAATTAATCCCGATGCCCAATGGCATCATCAATGGAAAGGCAGGGATAAACTTTTTGCTCAGTGGAGAATTTCAGATCCACGTTTATCGTTTAAATGATAGCAACATTAGATTAAAGCTTGTTGGGGTCAACCGTGACCAATTTAATTCCGAGTTTTCATTGGGTGTGCAAGGACACTTAGGCATACTGGGCATCAAATCACTGGACAAAAAAATAGTAAAGGCGCTTAGTCTTGACGCATACTTAAAAGTTAGTCGAAGTGTCGCCGACGAATCACTCTTCACAGTTGATTACACACTTGACCTCGCTTCTCCAGAAGTAGCAAAGGCATATTCAGCGATCTTTAACGCCACAAAGGAACTAGAAACCTTTGAACTTTCAGATCCATTAAAAAACAAAGATGAAATAAAACAGCTAATGATCTCCAACGCTCAACCCTTGGAAGATGTTGCAATTAGCCAAATGAAGTTAGAGTCTCAGCTCGCTAGAACTGCAGTAAGAAATTTCAAAGGTTCTAATATTTCTGACTCAGTGGCAAATCGTTTTAGATTTGGCTTTCTGGCGGTAAAAAAGCAAGAAAATGAAGTCTTTCGAAACAATTTTCTCACCAGCATACGAAATGACGGTAGTGAGAAGCGAGACTTTTACTTATACCCCTCCTGGACAAAAAAGACTAAATCAGACCGTGGCATATTTACTCGATTACTTGGAATTGGAGCAAGCTTAGACGAAGAACTAACGCAGACGTCTAACGCAATATTTCGAGCTAATAGAAAGGGTGTACCCACTGAGTTCATCAATATTGGTTTTACTTTTGATTACAAAGATCGGCAAATGAGGAAAAACGAACTTGAATTTGTCATACAAAAATTAGCGACATTAACACCTGGCACTAAGCTCAAGACACAACTTAAAAATGCACTGCTAAAGAATCATTGGTTAACCGGTGAACCGCTGGAGAATGTATCAATAAGAATGGAATATCTATTTCACGACCGCGCGCTGGCATTGCTAGAAAACGCGACTTTTGGCAATGACCAACTACCGCTTAGTAATAAAGCGCTATTAAAAACTGAATTCCTTAATTTCGTAAATTCAATTGGATTATTGGAACGCGAATATACTAAACAAAAATATAAATATAACTCTGCCAAGTACACCCGAGTGATCAATGGAGTGCCAGTTGGAAAATTTAAGGCGCTAGAAGAAATCGGGAATAAATTTGGCCGATTCAAAACAATTATCAACCAACTCAGCATCGCCATGGATAAATCGCGCAATAATGAAGATAGACTAGCCGCTTTCTCAAAGTTGAGGGAAAGTAAGTACTTTCGACAAATTGGAACCTCCTTTATGGTCAGTCTGTTGTCTCGTGTCGCCAGTCAACAGGAAATCGAGTCACTATATTATTTAAAGTTTAAACTTAGAGCTAATAATCTTAATACTATCTCTGCCGAGATTGGACATAACTCAGAACGTGAACTCTATGAAGTCATTCGCTATATTGAGGACCTACTCAATGATGATAGTGAAAGCATTCAAAGCTGGCACAGAGTTCATGAAATGTTTGGAAGTAATCAGGTAATTCTTGGAGAGTAGCTAGGTGAATCACTCAGTCTCGTGTCGGAAAACGTATTTATCGATGTTTTTGATAGATAGGTTTGACCCAAGCTAACTTAGTCGAAAACTCATCGACCAGTGCCTGAAAATCAGCTGGTACATTTTTCGGCCAGTTCAGTCCGTATCCTTCGGGCATCACCAACGGGGCAAATAATGAAGCCGCAGTCAAATCCGCTCGTGTAAATTGCCCTCCAACTAAATAGCCGTTTTTACTATAGTGCTCGTTCAAGTTATCTAATAATTGATGCAGTTCTTGCTTACCAGAGTCAAATGTTTGCTGGTTAATATTCATCAGTTTTCGCATGGTGACACTTAGCTTATTAAATGCAAACAACAAAAAGATTGGAGCATACCATGGACCCCGATGGGCGAAAAATGGCTTAACAATGTCTGGATGCTTTAGCAAAATATGATAAGCGACCAATCTCACATTAATACCTGCCACACAATCTAAAGTATGTTCCCACTCTGCAATTTGTTTATTTAATTCACCGTCTTCCAAATTTAGCGGACGTTGAGAGGATAATTTTTCTAAGTAGTCAATGATGTTGTTTGATCCTGCAACAACCGTGTCTTCGTGCTGAATAATTGGTACTGAAGATTTAACCCCTAACTTTTTAGTCGGTTTTAAATGTAGTCCGGGAACTAGGTTTATAGTTTGGTAAGGCAACTGCTTGTAGTCGAGCGCCCATCGAGCTTTTTCACAGAAATGTGAAATTGGAAATTGATACAGTTTAATCATGCCGCACGCGACCTTATTTAAGATTAAAAGTTTAGATTAAAGAGCGGTCAGCAAAATTGGTTTCCCTTTTGTTACGACCATGGTGTGTTCAAACTGAGCAGACATGTTGCCCGGCGCCCCAACTAAGGTCCAACCATCTTCAGCTTCATCAACTTGTTGACTTTTAGTGGATAAAAAGGGCTCAACCGCAATCACCATACCCTCTTTTAGGATTCGTTTATCCTGCGGTACGAAGAATCCGTGGATTTCTTTAGGGTATTCGTGCAAGCTTTTACCGACGCCATGACCACACAAGTTTTTAATGATTTTAAAACCTTTTTGTTTGGCAACGTTTTGCACCACTCTGCCAATACCATTAATTGGCTTTTCAGCAGAAATGTATTTACAGGCTTCGCTTAAAGCATACTGAGTCGAATGTAGCAGACGCGTTTTTAACGCTGTGCTCGGTGGCACGATAAACGATCCACCCGTATCGGCAAAGTAACCATTTTTTTCAGCTGACACATCTATGTTGACGATATCTCCGGGTTGAATAATTCGTTCTCCGGGTATCCCATGTGCAGCTTCTTCGTTCACGCTAATACAGGTATATCCAGGAAAATTATACATTGCCTTGGGAGCCGACTTAGCTTGATAAAAGTCCAACATTTGCTTACCAATCAAATCGAGCTCTCCGGTCGTCATACCCGGTTCTGTTTTCTCCATCATACTTTTTAATATGGTTGCAACAATTTTGCCAATGGCTTTTAGATGTTGTAAGTCTTGGTCGGTTTCAATTGTCATGCAGGAAACACCCTATTTTCTTTGATAGCGGGAAGCATAACAATTTAACAGCAATTTGACCAATTCACCTGACCAAAAGTACCAGTTAACTTTGATAACTAGCACTTCTGTCACATTGATTAATAGTACTCTAGCTATTCTCTGTCAAACAAAAGACATTAAGTTTATTGCCATCTAAATCTCTAAAGTAACCTGCGTAAAAATTGTCCGAACGAGGGCCAGGTTTACCTTCATCCGAACCGCCTAATTCTATCGCTTTTTGATAGACCTCTTTAACTTGCTCAGGGTTGGCCGCCTGCAATGCAATCATTACTCCGTTGCCTACTGTCGCGGCTTCTCCATCAAAAGGCTTAGTCACTGAGAATCCAACTCGATCATGAGATTTTGCCCATGCTACAAAATTTTCGTCCTGCATAAATCGACCAGCACCTAGCATGTCCATTAAAATGTCATAGTAGGCAACCGATTTTTCTAAGTCATTTGTTCCTAAAGTGATATATCCGATCATTGTTCTTGTTCCTCAATTAATTTAGCGGCCAGCCCGCTCAAAGGTATCTTAGAACAGCACTCCTGACAGGGTAGTGTCAGCAGGCATAGCCATACCGTTGAAAATTAAGATCAAGATGAGATGATAATGAAATATACTCTCAAGCTATGGCAAAAACACTAGCAATCAGATTCGAGCAATATTAGTATAACCATTCAAACTTATTCACCTGAACTAAATTCACGACCAATCGATTTAGAGTGAATTCAGTTCAATAATTCCAACACAAAGGAAATGATATGACTATTCAAGTAAATGATGCAGTTCCCAGCGCAAAAGTTAAAGTAGTGGTTGGCGGAGAAGCCAATGAGGTCGATACCGCAGAATATTTTGGTACTGGTAAAAGTGTGTTGTTTGGTTTGCCAGGCGCATTTACTCCAACTTGTTCACAAGCACACCTTCCAGGCTATGTTGTTCAAGCCGATGAAATCAAAGCTAAAGGTGTTGATAGAATTGTATGCATGTCAGTAAACGACGCATTTGTAATGGGAGCTTGGGGCAAATCAAGTAATGCTGAAGCACTAGAAATGCTTGCCGATGGTAACTGTGAATTTTCAAAAGCGATCGGCTTAGATTTCGATGGTTCTGGGTTTGGTATGGGTCAACGCTGTAAGCGATTTGCCGCTATTATTGATAACGGTACAGTGACTCATGTATTTGTTGAAGCACCCGGCGAATTTGAAGTGTCTAGTGCTGAAAATGTATTAAAAAACCTTTAATAAAATAGATTGTACTCTTTAAGGCTCCGCTGGCGGAGCCTTACATTATTCAAAACACTAACAAACTCTTCCTCGCTTACACCACTATTCTTTTAATCTTTTTCTAAAACCAAATACCGCTAACCCCGATTGGTCAAAGTCGATTTCAGGAAACCGTTCAAAACCCAACTTCTGGTACATTTTCCAAGCAACCTGCATTGAATGGGTACTATGAATAATCAGCTGCTCAACATTCAACTTGACTGCCTCTTCAATACAGAAAATTGATAAAGCCTTTCCAACACCAAAGCCTCTAGCTTCAGTTGCCACAGCTAGTAACCTGAAACCAGCTGAATTCTTAATGGTTGTCGCGGTTCCACCGGAACCATAATAAGCCATATCACCAATAAAAGTGACACCGCCAAGCAGTTGATTAGTTTCGGAATAAGCTGCAAAAATTTTAGTCGTAGGTTGCAAAGCTCGTGAACGAGTATCTCTTAATAATTGATAATACTCAGGCATGATTTGGGAGCTAGGCATATTAGCAAGATTTGAGTAAACCTCGACAGTAAGGTTTCCAAGCGCGTCAAAGTCGTTGGGGGAACATTCGGTGATGGTCATCGGCAAAGCTTGGACTCTTTTGGTCAGATATTATTTAGCACAAAGACTCTCTAACAGAGCATTTTTAGGACTAAGTTTGCCCTCAAACCGTTAGTCTTTTTTAGGCCTAGGTTTATTATCCCAATCGGCATCATTAAAAACGAATAAATCGAGAGTATCTCGCAAGTTCCTAGATAATTTGGTCATATCATTGGTGGAGACTTCATGTTCTTTATTGCTTGACAGAACCTCTTCATTTAAATGAACCATATCCATAATTTCTTCCTGCGCATCGGAAGCGATGTCTTTTTGGCGCGAAGATACTTGCTGAATTTCAGCTGATAAGTCACTAATTTTGTTAATGGATTCAATCACAGAATGTACTTTTGTGGCAGTTTCTTCAGTAGACTGCACCGCACGATGCGATGCTTTCAAACCTCTCTGAATAACCCGACTTACCTCCGAAGTACCAGTTCGGATTTGGTTGACCATTTTACTTACTTCACTGGTTGAAACCGCTGTTTTCTCAGCCAATGCGCGTACCTCATCAGCAACCACCGCAAATCCACGCCCCTGCTCTCCAGCTCTTGCAGCTTCTATCGCGGCATTGAGGGCCAGTAAGTTTGTTTGCTCCGCTATAGAATTAATCACATCAATCACAGAATTTATTTGATCGCTGTCGGAGCTCAATTGTTCCACTAAATCAGATGCCGAGCTCATTTGCTCACTCAACCCTTTAACATTTGTCGAGTTTTGTACCGAAAGCTGCTCTATGTCCGAGCTATTTTGCTGGGAAGAGTCAACCTGTTCAAAAACATCCTGTAAGTTATTGTGAAGTGCAACGGAGGTTTGTTTCACCTCTTCTAAAACACCTGCAAGATGCTGTCCTAATTGGCTTTGTTTATGAGCCTTTTCGGTCATGGTGACATACACATTATTAAGCTCACCAGACATTGGTTCTAGTCTGGCAGACGAACGATAAAGCTTGCTTAAGATATCATCGATTAATTGTCGTTGAGCATTAAGTATTTCAAACACATTAGTAAAAAGGCCTGCTTTATTGGCATCAAACCGAGTTTGATAATCAACCACTTGTGAGCTACTAACACCCTGAGCATGATTCATCAGCCTAGTAAATCCAGTATAAAATTGGCTTCGTGTACTAGCGATACCAAGCACACCGGAAACGGCAATAGCCGCTAATAAAAAAAGTAGGGCTGAAAGCGGCATTTCAAAAATGAAGTAAGCGACGATTAACCCTATTAAAAGAACCGCAACGGCAGGCCCCATTAGTTTAAACATCGTGGTGGTTAGGGATTGCTGATTTAATCCGATTTTAGAAATGGTTTTATTATAATTTTCAATCATTTAGGGTTCCTAGCAAGCAAAATTTGTCGTTCTAGATATTTTTTTGGTCAGTGATTGAATTGTAAATAAGCGCCTTTACTACACTAAACCTTTTCATTTCTGACTGGGACCAGATTAGTCTTTTGCTTCAATTCTGAGCATAAGTCCACCTAAGTGTAGTCGATATTCGCGATTTCTTACAAGAAATCAAATATTTAGCTTGTTTAAGGCAACTAACTCCATCTCTTAGATGAAACCTTTAAGATTGTGAACTACAATTAAATCAAGCCATTTATTTGTGGATCAACAATGTTAGCACCGGCATTTCCAGACAACGAACAAATTCGGTTACAAACGCTACGGTCGATGAATGTTTTGGATTCAGCGGCTCAAGAACAGTTTGATCGAATAACCCGACTCGCTAGTCAGTATTTTAACGTTCCAATCGCCTTAGTCAGTTTGGTCGACTCTAATCGGCAATGGTTTAAGTCTTGCGTTGGACTAGATGCGAGAGAAACTGGTCGAGATATCTCCTTTTGCGGTCATGCGATTCTCGATAATGAAACTTTTTATATAGAAGATGCTTCAAAGGATAGCCGATTTCATGATAATCCACTCGTCACGGGACCTCCTAACATAAGGTTTTATGCCGGCCGACCTATAAAAGCCCCCAATGGGCACAACTTGGGTACCTTATGTATTATCGACAGCAAACCCAAAAAGCTCTCTCAAAAAGACTTTACAGTGTTAGATGATTTAGCCAAAACAGTTGAGGAAGAGCTTGAAAGTTTACAACAAGTGACCATTGATGAGCTTACCGGTTTATCAAGTAATAGAGGATTTTCTCAGCTGGCCAGTCATTGTTTATCCATGGCTGAAAGGCAAAAAGCGCCTATCACCTTCGCTTATTTTGATTTGGATAATTTTAAACCAATCAATGACAATAATAACTATACTACCGGTGATCGGGTTCTTAAGTTTTTTGCTAAACAACTAAAAGAGAGTTTTAGAAGTTCCGATTTGTTCAGTCGAATTGGTGGGGACGAATTTGGGGTTTTGCTATATAACGCTAATATCGATAAATCCCAGCAGCTGTTAGAACGATTTAGGGATGATCTAAAAACCAATTTTGAGCATATGGATATTAACTTTGATCTAAAGTTTTCTGTTAGCTTTGTTAACTATGATCCATTGTCACATCCAGATATTCAATCCTTAATTCAACAAGGTGCGGAAGAACTGCTTAACAACCCAGTCAAAATATAAGCAACCACTCTCAGAATTTAGGCTTAATTTTCGACGCTACAAATGCCCAACTTTTACTAATATAACCGTCTCTTTCTCTACGTAAGGATGGTGTTGACTCATGTGCGGACTTCGAATCCAACTCCCTTCGGGATAACGGCCATGTTCATCAATAAATTCTCCACTTAGCACCAGAATCTCTTCACCACCAAAATGAGTATGAGGTTGAAACTTTTCACCCGCGGGCCATTTTACTAATGCCACCGACTCGCCTTTATGCTCGTGAAGTGGCATAACTTCAAGTCCACCTATTCCCTGCTGCCAGATAGCGGTGTTGGTATCAATACACACTTTTCTGTTATCATCTTTTTGAAATTGATGCAGTTTGACAAACAGCACACAACCTTCTTTACTGTATGGCGCATGACTATACCCTTCTGGATTTCGAAAATAGGTACCGGCTGGATAGTCTCCAGACTCATCAGAAAATACCCCATCAAGCACAAAAATTTCCTCTCCTTTTGGATGGCCATGCGAGGAAAACTTAGCACCGGGTTCATACTTTACAATACTGGTTGCGTGGCCTCGTTCAGCATCTTCTCTGGCTAGAGGTTTTCGCCAGACGCCCTTTGCCGGACTTGCTAGCCATGTTTCGGTATTAGTTTCGATCGAAACTCGTTTGGAAAAATCCATATTTAGCATATCGTTTCTCTACTCAAATCCTGTTGTAATTTTGGCATTGGTAACCGTTATCTTTTATATAGATTAATACTCGCTTTTTTAATCCTTTTTAAATAATCCAAATTCTTATCAAATAAAACCAAATAGATCTATTCATGTTCATTGAAAAACTGAATAGTCAGTGTTGGCATTGAAGTTTCTTTAGTCGCAGTCGGCTTAGCGCAGCAAAGCAATACCTCTGAATCATCAACAGGAGCTGTTGATGATAAAGTGCTACTGACCTTACCATTGATCAATTTGGCTTTACAACTGCCGCATTGACCACTGCGGCAACCATATTCCGGCTGCATGCCATGAGATTCCAAAAATTCCAGTAATGTACCATCCTTATCGCTCCACTGCTGCTCAATACTGACTTCACCTTGTTCATCTTGAACAATGACTGACGCATTTTTAGCAAAGTTATATGCTTGAGTTTGACTATCACGTTTTAACGACGATGGCCCAAAAGATTCAGCATGAATCGCTAAATCGGACAATCCTATCATCCGCAAGGTATCGTAAGTTTGTTGCATAAACGGTGGAGGACCACAAAGATAGGCATCAGTTCTTTTGTTTTCTATAACCGCCTGAAAAAACTCCTTAGTGGGACGTCCAATGAAATTAAAATCACTTCCCAAAAATCGCTTACTTTGTGGCTTTGTAATACACCAGTGAATATTGATCTGCCCCGATGATTGTTCGGCAATTTGACTCAGCTCTTGATAAAAAGCTCGTTCCTTTTCAGTTCTTACAATCGCGACTAAGGTCGTTGGTCTAATATAACGAGTTTTAACTGCATCGACTAATTCCTGCCTAAGCATCGCTAGCATCGGAGTGATCCCAATTCCGGCCGCGACCAATAGCGCGGGCTTTTGCTTTCTAGTTTCAAAGTAAAAGTTTCCGGTGGGAGCTTTGGCTTCAATGGTATCCCCTAGCTTAACATTGGAATGCATATGATTGGATACGACGCCGTCTGGGATATTACTACTTCTGGCATTTTCGCGCTTGATACTTAGTCGATAGATTCCGTCACTATCAGCATTAGAAACGGTATAAGTTCTGATCATATACTCATCGTTAATTCTTACGCGAATAGTAAGGAACTGGCCAGGCATAAACTTAAACAATTGTCCATTTTCAGGGGCTAGATGAAATGAGCGAATAGACTCACTCTCTATAACAATTTTGTCAACTCGGTAAGGTAACCATTGATTTCGCTGAACCTCATTCTCTTTAAGTTTTTTTGCCTCACCCCATGTTCCTGTCAGCTGAGTATTAGGTGAAAACTCTGGTTTACTCCAGTTAGCTGGAATGGCTTTTTTGATAAGGTATCCTTTAGTTAGTTTAAATCTTAATAGCCGCTGAGCACCTTCAAAGAAAGCGATATCCCCTGACTCCCAATCGACCTTTGCTTCACCGGTCAATGTAAGAATGTCACCGGCTTGAAAATCAATGAACAACAACCCAGCTTTACCATTCAATTCGATATTGCCAAAAGTATTAAAATGATTATTTCCCATGTAATCAGGAATGATTAACTGATCGTTTTTGATGA
The DNA here is from genome assembly GCA_965230505.1 of Kangiellaceae bacterium. Classification (GTDB taxonomy): domain Bacteria; phylum Pseudomonadota; class Gammaproteobacteria; order Enterobacterales; family Kangiellaceae. Next base: position 1,536,241 of record OZ246006.1, read on the forward strand.
TTTTTACAAAGCCCGGCTTTCCACCGCGATGAGAAACGTCCGCGCCATCACTAGGATTGTTATTACCAGAGTCGTATGAACTTGCGATAAAAAAAGTATCCGCCGATTCGACTATTTTCTGAGCAACATTATCAAAAGATTTAATCTCGAAGCGGCTTATCTCTGTTGGGTCATACGAGTCAGTTGGGTAATACTCTCGAGATTGAATATACTGAGGGCAATTGCCAAAAGTCTGGTCAACGCTCAGTTCGATCGAATTATCTGATAACTTTGTTACATGTGCAGCTAACCGGTTTCGCCTGCGAGTAGGTAACTCTATTCCCAAGATACCTAACTTAGTACTCTTTCCATTTAAGCTATTCACATTCAAGGTTTCAGTAAGAGGGTCCTGCTCTAACGGAAGTTGGTTAAATGAAAGTGAATGCTCAGTATCGCTTTTGATAAAACCCGGTTTTGCAAATAGAATAGAGGCCCATGGAAACCCCTTAGGATCTTCATGGCCTAAGAATATAAATGGGAGTTGTTGATAAAAGCGTTGGTGTTGTTCTGGCAAATGATCACGAATGACCATTCGACCAAATCGTTCCATATTTTCCCTAACACCCAGCTTAGTCTGAATCATTTGTTCTCCGAGGTGAAAAGGAGATTGATCATTATTCATTGCTTGCTTTCCTTTAACTAGAGGGTGAGTTTCTCGAATTATTGTTCTCGCAAAAACGGCTTAATTCATGGGTCAATTCGGTTTGTACAAACATCACTTCGAGAGGAGGAACCGCGACATCCATCACTCTAACTAAGCATTGTTCAGTAGTTGGAAACCGGTCCAACAACAAATACTTTAGTTTTTCATAAGCGTTCAGGATAGATTTAAAGTAGTTCATCGTGCCACGGCTCCTTAATCTTTTTAGGCTCTAAGCGGCGCTTTTTAATCCCACCGGTGAAGATTGAATAGCAACAAAATCGTCCAAAGACTCCACTCGAACTAACCAATCTCTAACATTCGGATAGTCCTGCAAGGATACGTTTCCTTCTGGGGCTAACACGATGTAAGCATAGTTTGCAATGTCAGCTAAAGTGACCTGTTCGGTCGCTAGCCACTGCCGATTAGCTAAATGTGACTCTAATTTGGCAAAAGTTTGATGCGCCAAACTGATAGAAACATCAGCATCTATTGAAGCGCCAAATAAGGTTACCAATCTCGCTGCAGCGGGTCCAAATGCGATAGATCCTGCAGCAAGACTTAGGAACTTCTGTACTTCAGCAGCCTCGACGGCATTGCTTGGTAAAAAGGTTCTATTCGTATCATACTTAGTCGCCAAGTAAACTAAAATGGCGTTCGAATCCCATAGTGTAGTCTCTCCATCCTCAATGGCTGGCACCTGCCCATTAGGATTCTTTAGTAAAAATTCCGGTGATTTCTGTTCTCCTTTCATAAGATCGATTTCGATCGTTTCGTAATCGAGATTAAGCAACGAAAGCAAAAGCTCAACTCGATGTGAATGGCCAGATAATGGATGACGATAAAACTTAATTGCAGACATAATTTTCTCCGTTATTTTATGGTTCTATGTTTTTTTCAATGATTAGCAGAACCAAACTATCACTGAAATTGATTATTAGTACGTACCTTGCACTCCGAGTTGCCTTTGCTGTTCATCAATAACAAGGTCATTAATGCTGGCAATTCGTTGGGTCATATACCCTTTCTCATCAAACTCCCAAAGCTCATTTCCAAAAGACCGAAACCAATTGCCGGAGTCATCGTGCCATTCGTAAAAAAATGTCACGGCAATTCGGTTATCAGTAAAGCTCCACAAGGTTTTCTTTAGTCGATAACTCAACTCTCTTCGCCACTTAGCTTTTAAGAATTTTTCAATATTTTTGCGTCCATTAATAAAATCTGAACGATTGCGCCATTTAGAATCGACACTATAAGCGAGCGATACTTTATAAGGGTCCTTGCTATTCCAAGCATCCTCTGCGGCTTTTACTTTTTGTACTGCTTTAGCGTGGTCAAAAGGCGGAATTGGATATCTAATGGTCATTTTTTTTCCTCGTTTACTCGAACAGCGTGGTTTTGAATACTAACGTCATGCACGAATGCAAAAACTTTCAATAAATAATCTAGCGAAAGTTGCGTGGATATGGGTACGGCTTCGTTTTTGTTATCCGACGCTTCCGTCGGCATGTCATGCATTTGATTAACTAACAGTGATAGAGTCATTGCTGCCGCAACAGGTATAAGCAACCTAATTAGAATCGCACTCATGCCAGACTTCATAAAAACTTTCATTCCCCCTCCCGAAAAACTAATCTACTTTAATCTCGACACTCCGAGAGACTGCCACTAGAACTCAAACAAAATTCTTTAATTTTTCCCGAACTATCTAACCGAATGAAAACATGGCCACAATTGCGAATCTTTGAATCTTTTTTAGAATCTCTCCACTCACTTTGAAAACTAACAGCGATCCTAAAAAACGAGTGACTCCAAAGTTCTCCTCGAACTCGATAGCTAATTTTTTCGTTTCGACATTCATTCATTAGACTCATGATCTCAGTATTCCCAGTAAACTGACGTTCATTGTCTCGCCACTCACAATCTTCAGAAAATAGTGAGTTCAACTTTTGTGACTTTCCTTCATTCCAGAATGATTCCAGTTTTTTTACAAATTCGGCGGCTTTCTCATGATCTAACGGTGGTGCAATTGGTAATCTCATTATCACGACGTGTCTCTTAGCTGCAGCAGTTCAAACCACCGATATTGGTGGATTTGCGCCATTAACTTAATTGTCTTTGACGAGATTATTGCGATTACCGTGCCAGAATTAAAACTTGTAAACTTTCAATAAGTTAGGTATTTTGGTCACTCTCAAATTATTGAGTTTCTCAATTTTCTGCATATTCACTCACAAAATATTGAGAGCTGGAGTCTCTTAACAATGACCAATATAAACATTGAATCACCACTCCGAATTGCACGATTCGACCTTTCGTTACAATGCCTCAGCGCCTCTAAACCTTGGAGGGAGACAATACAACTTGCTAACTCTCGACAAAAAGCAGACTTCAACAAAGACCTCTCTCAATTATTTGTTTCACAAGATGATTCTGACCTAAAAACTAGCCTTGACTTACTTGCAACGAGCGGCCAAGCAATCTATGAAATGCCTGTAATATTAATAGGCGAATCGTTTGATAAGCTGTTTTCACTGACTGTTTGGCAAGAGTCTGTTTCCGAACACTCAAAAGTGCTTATAGCGTTGTTACTGGATAAGAACTGTGCTTTACCAAAAGATGAACTCGACAGAATGAGGCGGCTTTATCAACTCGTTCTGGATTCTGCAGGTGAAGGGATCTACGGTTTGGATAAAGACGGCAGAGCAACCTTTGCTAATGCAGCGTCTACTAAGATACTCGGTTGGCAAGCCGAAGACCTTTTCGATAAACCGGTTCACGAGATTCATCACCATACTCGAGCGGATGGTTCACCATTCCCTAAAGAAGAGTGCCCTATTTACGCTGCACTACAAGATGGCGAAGTCCATCGAGTTGACGATGAAATTTTTTGGCGACACGATGGTTCAAGCGTCCCAGTAGAATACATTTCTACACCAATTATTGAAGATGAAGAAATCCAAGGAGCAGTAATAGTTTTTAGAGACATTAGCGAGCGTAAAGCGCTTGAGGAAAAGCAACGGCAAGATTTTCAGCATATAAAACAGCTTAAAGAAGAACTTGAATTAGAGCGCGATTATCTTCGAGATGAAATTAATGTGACGACAAATTTTGGCGAAATTATCGGTGATAGTCCCGCATTACAAAGAACGTTAAGTCAAATTGAAGCCGTTGCAGACACGCCTTCCAATGTTTTGGTATTGGGTGAGTCAGGAGTAGGGAAAGAAATGATTGCTCGAGCGATCCATTGCCAAAGTAGTCGTCGTCAATCACCATTGGTTAAGGTCAACTGTGCATCGATTCCGAAAGACTTATTCGAGAGTGAGTTTTTTGGACATCGAAAAGGCGCCTTTACCGGAGCACACCGAGATAGAGTTGGCAGACTACAATTAGCAAATGGTGGCACTTTATTCCTCGATGAAGTTGGCGAAATACCTATCGAGCTTCAAGGCAAACTGCTGCGTGCACTGCAAGAACATGAATTTGAACGAGTCGGTGATGAACAAACCATAAAAGTGGATGTAAGAATTGTCGCCGCGACAAATCGAGATTTAAAGGCTGAAGTTTTAGCTGGTAACTTTAGAGAAGACTTATATTATCGATTAAGTGTGTTTCCAGTTTCTGTACCACCGCTAAGAGAGCGTTCAAAAGATATTGCTCCATTGGCTCAGCATTTTTTGAATCTAAGCTGCGAGGAACTACGTCGACCTTCAATGAGAATTACCAACGCACAAATAGAAATGCTTAAAAGACATGCCTGGCCTGGTAATATCAGGGAGCTTAAAAATGTCATTGAGAGAGCTGTTATTTTGAGTAAAGCGCAAAAACTAAGGCTCGATTTAGCGATGCCAGATGGATTGATTGATTCAAATATCTCTCAGGAAGATGAGCTACAATCAAATGAAGATTTTTTAACCGAAAATGAATTTCGAGAATTCGAAAAACAAAATTTAATTCGAGCCCTAAATGCCGCTGATTGGAAAATAGCGGGTGAATCTGGAGCAGCTAAACTTTTAGGTCTTAAGCCATCGACTTTAACTTACAGAATGCAACAGTTCGGAATTAAAAGATAGCGTACCGCTGCTATCAAGCATTTTTGTTGTTAGCATTAACTTAATCGTTTCAATTAAAGATATAAATGACAGCGACTCTACGTTGATGTACAACAGCCTGATAATGTTTGTGAACTACAAACATCGGATGCAAAGAATAAGCCAAACGCTCTCCGAATACTAAGGAGAGCGCGGCTCTGAATATTTGGTTATAAATTTGTCGCTTCGCCCTTTTTTTCAGCACTTCGTTGCGCTTTTTTACGACGCGCTCTTCTAGACAATATATTTAGCCCTTCAATCAAAACCGAAAACGCCATTGCTGAATAAATGTATCCTTTAGGTATATGTGCACCAAAGCCTTCGGCAATTAATGTCGTACCAATTAGCAATAAGAAGCCTAAGGCTAACATCACAATTGTTGGGTTGGCGTGAATAAACTTAGATAATGGCTCAGCAGCTAACAACATTGCCATCACTGTACAAATAACCGCAATCACCATGATAGGGATATGCTCAGTCATGCCCACTGCCGTAATAATACTATCCACGGAGAATACAGCATCCAACAATAAAATTTGCATCACAACCGCAGTTAAACTTGAGACAGCAACATTGGGGTTGAGTGCATCTGGGCCGGGGTCTGGGTCCACGCTTTGGTGAATTTCGCTGGTAGACTTCCAAACTAAGAAAAACCCCCCAGCAATCAAGATAATGTCTCGCCAAGAAAACGCATGCTCAAATAGGGTAACTACCGGATCTGTAAGTTTTACGATAAAGGCAACACTACCCAATAAGATTAGTCTTAAAACTAATGCAGCTGAAATCCCTATTTTTCGAGCTTTTGATCTTAGTTCTTCGGGCAGTTTATTAGACAATATCGATATAAAAATTAGGTTATCAATCCCTAGCACTATTTCCATAGTGGTTAACGCAATCAATGCGGCCCAAGCGTTGGGATCATAAACGAGCGATATTAAGTAATCCATTGACTTACCTCTGGTGATATTGGACTAGAAAGGAGCAATTATTATTTAAATCGGCGTCGCTGACAAACAAAAAAGTCACAAGCCCTGATTTCTATCTCGCTGAGTCAACGAATTCATCTGGATGATATTTCATCAGTGACGGCTAAATCCTTTGAAAGTTGCGGTTTAAAGCGTACTTGAAATTGTGAAATTTTGAACCTTTAGGCAGGGAAAAAAACTAGGAAAGCGTCAGATCAAGTCTAAGCTACTTTACCTAGTTTTAGTCTGTTGTCGGTTGTATGACTTGCTTAACTGGCCAGCTTGCTTAACTGGCCAACTAGATTAGCTGACCAACTTGTTAAGCAAGCCTAGTGCCTAGTAAACATCATGGACGGTATTGTAAACATTAAACTTTCCTGTTGGTGTAATTAACTTTGGATGCTTAATCACCTTCTTTAGCTTTCGAGTTTTGTCATCAATCACCACAATGGCTGATTCATCCTTGGCACCGCTCCATACTGAAAACCAAATTTCACTACCTTGCTTGTTATACTCACCTTGAACGACTCGTTTTACACCTTCACCAAGATTAGCCCACTTAGCAACAGGAATCACCTCAAACCCTTTATCTGGGCTTTTTACATCAAATACTGCGACGCTTTGACTGATTGCTAAGTCAGGATTAAGTGGAGTATCTACCCAAAGGTTTGTTGATTTTGGATGAGACTTTACAAATAACGAACCACCACCTTGCCCTTTTAAAACTCGCACAACTTTCCAAGCTTTGTCTTTGTGATTAACCGGATCGGTACCAATAAAAGTAATTTTGTCATTTCCAAGAGCACTGGTGACCCAAACAGGCCCATGCTCTGGATCAACTAAGTTTGCCCCACGACCAGGGTGGGGAATCTTATCGACATCAACTAGCGCAGATAATCGACGTTCCTTAGAATCGACCACCGCAATTTTGTCAGACTTATTAGCCGCCGTTAGAAAATAACGCTTTGTAGAATCCCAACCACCATCATGAAGATAGCGTGCAGCATTGATAGTTTTTACCTGTAAATTATCCAGATCCTGATAATTAACTAACAATATTTTGCCAGTCTCTTTGATATTAATAATAAACTCTGGATGTTGATGTGAAGCAACAATTGCAGCAACTCGCGGTTCGGGGTGATACTCTTGAGTATCTACGGTCATCCCCCTAGTGGATACAATTTTTAACGGCTCCAAAGTATCACCATCCATAATGGTATATTGGGGAGGCCAATATGCGCCAGCAACTGCAAAGCGATCAATGTACTTTCCACCGTCACCTTCATACTTTGATGTCTCTACAGAGCGTGCTTCCATTCCAACTTTAATTGTCGCCACCTTTTTTGGTACTTTCATAAACAAGTCAATCATATCCACTTTTGCGTCACGACCGATGACGAATAGATAGCGTCCTGATGCGGATAACCGAGAGATATGCACTGCATAACCGGTATCGACCACATTAATAATTTTTTTAGTATCGCCATCAATTAATGCAACCTGACCGGTGTCTCTTAAAGTCACTGAAAAAATATTTTCGATATCAAAATTGTTCATCTGCTTCTTAGGACGGTCAGCCACTGGCACTAGAACTTTCCAAGAGTTACGCATTTCTTTCATTCCGTACTCAGGCGGCGAAGGTGGCTCATGCTGTAAGTAACGAGCTAAAGCGTCTATTTGCTGCTCTGATAAGTCACCGCTACTTCCCCAGTTAGGCATTCCGGCAGCCGAACCATAGGTAATCAAAGCGTTAAGGTATTGAGTACCTTTAGCGCGAGTGATATCCGTGGTTAATGGTTTTCCAGTTGCTCCTTTACGCAAAACACCATGACAACCAGCGCAGCGCTCAAAATAAATTTCTTTAGACTGAGTGTACTCTTCTACCGTCATTTTTGGTCCATCTGACGAAATAAGGTTAGATGTGGCAGCTGCATCAATCGCACTTGGTGCTCCTTCATATTTTAACTCAGCTTCTGAAGTGCCCTGATGCCTCTTTCCTATCTTATCGCTCGCCCCCGCTCTAACAACTTTGACTTCGGCGGCAGAAAAACTTTGCTTTTTATTACCGAGTTTATAACTTACATAGGTCAGCACATCTGCTACTTGTGCATCAGACAGACTCGCCAAACTTGGCATAACCGAATTGTATTCTTTACCATTGACTTTGATTGGCCCTTGCAGCCCATTCAAAATGGTTTTGATGGCACGATTTTTATCAGCATTAAAATAGTCTGAATTTGCAACCGGAGGAAAAGCACCTGCTAGCCCCTCTCCCGTTTCTTGATGACAAGCCGCGCAATAAGTCTTGTATAGTGTTTGACCTTTTTTAATTTGTTCGAGAACGCCTGCACCGGTTTCGACTTGGTGCACTTCGGTGGACTGTTTGGCAAGAGCAAAGTGATGAGCTGATAAAGCTATTAATGCACAGGCAATGACCTTACCTACTTTGTTCAAATGATTATTCATTGACTCCCTCCTGATACCCATTGGACTAGTGATTAGAAATAATGTTGGTCTACTTTCACAACAACATACTATGCCTGTAATAGATATTTTTATTGATTTGTATCAACAATTAGTGAGGCTAAACCCCTAATCATTTTAGGGGTTTAGCCTATATAACAAGTGTTTTTAGGCTAACTTAGAAAATTGATACAGATCATTTGCAAAGCACATAGCAACGTTATAATTCAACAGAAATCACTACAGGAAATGGATTGATGATTAAACTTAAATTGAAAATAGCTCGCTACTTCCTATTAATACTAACTTGTTTATTAGTCCAGATTACAAGCTCAACAGAATTTGAAAACGACAGTCTTCAAGATGACAATCTAATGGTGATTATTGGAAAAATTCCACGACCGATAGAAGATGTTATAGGCAGTGCTTCTGTAATAACACGAGAACAACTTGATTATCATTTAGTGCAGAGCTTTGACGATTTAGCTCGCTACCTTCCTGAAATTGATGTTGAACAAAGTGGTACACGTTTCGGGCAATCCTCATTGTCAATTCGTGGTATTGGAGGAAATCGAGTCGCTTTGGAAATTGATGGAATTCCGATTGCAGATCAATTCAGTATTGGAAGCTATTCAAACAGCGGTAGAAATTTGCTAATGCCAGAACTACTTCAACAAATAGAAATACTCAGAGGGCCCGCTTCAAGTATATACGGCAGTGATGCAATCGGTGGAGTGGTCAATTTCGTACGTCGTAAACCTCGAGATTTCTTACTTCATGTTGAAGATGACTCATATCTCGGTCTATCTTTGGGTTATCATTCTGAAGACGATACTATACAAGTTTCTGGTCATGGCGCCTGGCAAAGTGGTCAGCTAAGCGGCTCGTTGTCTTTATCAAAACAACAAGGGCATGAACTTGATCATGCCGCAAAACTTCAGGCTGAATCATCAATCTCACCAAGACAAGGTGAAGATTTAAGAGATAATCAAACCGAATCCTTTTTATTGCAATTAGTTTACGACCTTAACCTTAATAGTGAGATAGTTTTTGCTTACGATCGATTTATGAACGATACGCAAACCGAATTACAATCCATTTTAGGGCTAGGTAGGTTTAGCTCAACCACTGGACTGATGGGTGATGATCAAAGTACTCGTTCGACAACTTCTTTGAGTTTCAATTTCGACAATGTAAAAAACCATAATTTATCGTGGATTGATGGCGGTAGCTTAAAGCTATTCCATCAACAAACTGAAACCAATCAATTAACAGATGAATCACGGCTTTCAAGAGGAGTGCCACTGGACTATGAGCGCCGATTTTTCTTTGAACAAGTTTCCGATGGAATTAGGGCTAACCTGTACTCAAACTATGTCGGTAGAATACTCGATCATACTATTGGGTTTGGTGTGGAATACAGCAAGACTGAAATTACAGAATACAGAGACGCATTACAAACCAATCTTGAGACTTCTGAAACGACTAATATTATACTCAGTGAAGACTTTCCGGTAAGAGACTTCCCGATATCTAATATTGAAGAAATAGGGTTATATATTAATGACCAACTTGATTTCTCGAGCAGTAAGTTTAAGCTAATCCCAGCCTTACGATTTGATCACTATAAATTAAACCCCAAGGCCGACTCTATATTCTTACAGGACAACCCTGCAACTTCGGTGGTCAATGTTTCTACCAGCAATTGGTCACCAAGAATAGCGGCAGAGTACTCAGTTAGCGACAATCAAAGTTTTTATTTACAGTACATACGTGGATTTCGTTCCCCTCCGTTTGAAGATGCCAACATCGGGCTCGACATTCCATTATTCAATATTAGGGCAATACCAAATCCAGACTTAAAACCGGAAACCTCAGATGGTTATGAGTTTGGGTTTCGTGCTGCATCCAACAAACACCAGTTAAATTTAACTTTGTTCTGGAATCAATATGATAACTTTATTCAAAGTAAAGTGAACCTTGGACTCGATCCTGATTCAGGAAGAGTGATATTTCAATCTCAAAATTTGGAAAGCGCAGGAATATATGGTGGAGACTTAAATTATCGTTATCTAACCGAAAATCTAATTACTCCAGGCGACCAGTTTACTTTCACCTCTATACTCTATAAAAGTAAGGGCAAAAATAAAGTTTCCCAAACATCGCTTAATCAAGTCGGTCCTGGACAGCTGATATTTGATCTGGACTGGGCGAGTGCCAATGGCCAATGGAAAGCAAGCCTAGTATCAACAATTGTAGAATCGAAAACGGATATTGAACACCCACAAGATCAACGATTATTTGAAGCACCTTCATACAGTTTACTGGATGCTTTTGTTCATTATCAACCAACTAAAAAACATTTGTTATCGCTTGCTCTACTCAATATCACCGACCAAACCTACTGGCGATGGTCTGCAGTACAAGGCGTTAGTGCAGATGATCCATTGACTGATTTACTTTCATCACCTGGGCGATCTATTTCGGTACAGTACAAATTATTTTGGTAGTCTATCGATAATCCTGAGCGATTGGCAGAACTAATTAACTTGTTTGGAGGTGCTACTTAAATCATGCGCCATTATCCTTAGACTTCACCTGTTCGCAGTCTTCAACACCGTGACAAGTATTTAATTGTTCCTGATCTGATTTATCTTGATCCAACACTTGTTTTAGATCTTCTAAACGTTGTTTAACCGCTACACCGTAACTGCGATCATCGCCCCAAACATCTGCCAATACTTCCATGGTGTCATCATCATGTTTTGCAAATAGTTCACCCGCTCGCTCAGAATCCTTTTGATTATTTCCTAACAGCTTAAGAACCTCTACTCCAAGATTAAGCGCCGAATCAAAAGTTTCTCGTTTAAAGCTATCAACCCCTAAATTCATTAGTTGATAGGCATGTCGTCGATCAATTGCTCTTGCCACAATTTTTAATTTAGGAAAATGTTTCTTGGCAAGTTTCACCATCTCAATTATTTTGTCTGCGTCATCTATGGCAATGACCAGTAGTTGGGCATCATTAGCACCAGCGGCTTCGAGCAAGTCAAACCGAGCGGCATCACCATAAAAAACTTTATTGCCAAACCGTCTTAATAATTCAATTTGGCTTGGACTATGATCGAGGATTGATAAATGATATCCCTGAGCTGTTAATAATCGCCCAATAATTTGTCCGAATCGTCCATAACCGGCGATGATAACATTATCGGTAGACTCTATCTCTTCAGGGTCTTGATAATCGTCCTTAGAACCATCACCTCGGTTAACAAGCTTTTCATAAACAATCATTAATAGTGGCGCCGCTAACATCGAAATCGCCACCACCAAAGTGGTTAACTTAGTTTGCTCAGGGGTTAGTATTTCCAAAGATGTAGTTAGCGATAATACAACAAATGCAAATTCTCCACCTTGGGCTAACGCAAAAGTAAACAGCAATTTCTGCTTACTCGACATTGAGAAAATCGTCGCCAGCAAAAATAAAATTGCAGCCTTGATAATTATCAACGCAACAACCAAAACAATCACTAATGAAAGTTCTTGCGTAAGCAGCGGAAAATCGATTGAAGCACCAACAGTAATAAAAAACAAACCAAGGAGCAATCCTTTAAATGGTTCAATATCCGCCTCTAACTCATGTCTAAATTCGCTCTCGGCGAGTACTACACCAGCTAAAAAAGTTCCAAGTGCTGGCGATAGTCCAATTTTTTGCATAATCACTGAAATAACAATGACCAAAAACAATGCAAAGATAGTAAACAATTCTCTGAGTTTTGTTTCGGCAATGTAACGAAATAATGGCGAGGCTAAATACTTACCTAATAGAATAATGGAAATGATAACGACAAAGGAAATAAGCACTTGAATGTAGCTAGGATATTGCTCAATCAAACTATGACTGGCTATATTTATATTAGACGGCTCGACAAAAGCTAATAAAGGCAGTAAGGCTAATATTGGAATGACTGCGATGTCCTGAAAGAGTAAAACTGAAAATGCGTTTTGTCCTCCGGTTAACTTTGTCCAACCTTTTTCATTTAAGGTTTGTAATACAATCGCGGTGGAAGAAAGAGCCAACATTAGACCGATTGCGAGAGCTGCCTGCCAAGCGAGATCGGTAAAAAATATGACTGCCGCAAATAGCACGATGCTGGTTAACAATACCTGCAAACCACCTAAACCGATAATGGATGTTCTCAGCTTCCACAGTCGAGATGGTTGTAACTCTAAACCAACCAAAAACAGCATCATCACCACGCCAAATTCAGCGAAATGCATAACATCAGTTTGATCGCCTACTAATCCAAGCAAATACGGACCTATTAAAATTCCGGCAAGCAAATAGCCTAGTACAGAGCCTAAGCCCAAGCGTTTAGCAACCGGAACAGCAATCACAGCGGCGGCTAGATAAATTACGGCCATTTCAAGCATAGTATTTATATCCATGTGTTGTAATTTGGTGGCAAGGATTCAATGTAACAAGTACCAGGGCTAATTGGCTACAAATTTTTAACTTGATAATTAGCCGAACTGTATATTGAAAGCAGACTATATAGTTTGATAAGTTAAGCCACACTCGAACTTACAAGTGCGCTTGATACTATGCAAAAAAACAAGAATTATTCTAAGTCAGGGAAACACATAGGAATTGTAGGCTGTTCGGCCGAAGGTGCTGCGCTTTGCTATAAGACAATTTGCACTGAGGCAAGCCAATCTATGGGGTTACATATTCATCCTGAGATTTCTGTACACACCCATTCAATGGCAGATTACGTTGATTACTTAGACAAACAAGATATACGAGGGGTCGGTGACATTATGTTGTCGTCAGCCAACAAGCTCGCAACAATTGGTGCTGATTTCTTAATTTGTCCAGATAACACCATTCATCAAGCTTTTGATTATGTTGAACAGAATTCTCCACTACCATGGTTACATATCGCAGAAGAGGTTGTAAAAAGCGCGAAACAAAGTGGATTTCAAAAGCTAGGTATTCTAGGCACTCAGTGGTTAACCGAGAGCAACGTATACCCAAATAAAATTGAAGCGGCAGGCTTAGAATGGCTCAGGCCACAAAAAGAGGCGCGCCAAGCTTTGGGACGCATTATTATGCATGAGCTAGTTTACGGCAAGTTTCTAGCGAATTCGATTGCCTACTTTCAAACAGTGATAAACGATTTAAAAACGGATGGTTGCGATGCGGTGATATTAGGTTGCACCGAAATCCCCTTAATCATTGATGATTCTAACTCAAGCTTACCGACTTTGGATTCAAATAGATTGTTAGCAGAGGCGGCAATTAAATTTGCAACTATTTAGTGAGTTAAGTTAGCGCACTAATTTGGTCAGTGTTCTGAGCATTTAATGCAATTAGGGGCATGCTTTTATACTGAAGATAAAAAGTATCAGCCACATATTACCAAACCCTATGAGCATTTTTTGGGAGACTCTCACTAGCGCAATCACATTCGTTGAAATATGCAAATGGGCCGTCACTATTAGCTGAACGATCAACCAAGGAACCGAAATATAGACAAAGCCTCTGATGCAATGCAAATTGTCTTTCGTAAAATACAAATACCATAGTACCATTACTGGAGTTAAAGAAAACAAAAGCAATAGAACTGTCGATAACCCCCGTCTCCACCTCGGGTATTCAGTATTCATCATCTTATTTTTCAATTCTTGCCAAGCATTGCTCATGCACAACGACTCCCTAGTTTTGAACTGTGCTTAACCCTCTGGTTAATGTCTGCCGCAATAGACTCTACAGGCGCTTCAACAGAGTAAGGTTTTGGAACATAGATATAATACGAGTCATTATCATTACACCTAATGAGTAACGCCTTGCTAGAAAAAAACAGCAAAGTATTAACCTCAACGACTGCCGAATTTATTTGTTCTATATTTTTTGACCATAACAAACTGTTAGCCTGTTTAATTTGTATTTTTTCATTGGTTAGATGAATACTTGGCCAGTCCTGCCACGCATTAGTATTTTTGGGCTTTATAGATTGAAAATAGAAAAACACTAAAAGTACAACTGAACTAATAGCATAAGCCCGAAGCTCTGTCGTTTCAAAAAAGATAAGCCAACAGCACTAATCCTAGAAGCGCAGCTAAAGCAATGCCCCAAAATCGCTTATTATTACGCTCTTCATTTTGCGGAGCGATAACATAGGTCCTGTCTATATTCTTTTGCATAAGATCCTTACGGAGTACTTAAAGACTTCTTTGTATCGATGCTAGCTTCCGCTAGCTCATTTATTCACTCAGTTCTACCCGCCAAGGTGGATTTAGACGGTTCTCTCCAGCCCAGTATAACTTAATTTTATTACCGCTCGGGTCAAACAAAATAGCCTCTCGCCACAAGTGACGTTGATCGGTAGGTTGTTGTTTAAACTCAATTCCTTTTAACTCTAATGTTCTTACCAACTCATCGAGCTGTTGATGTTCAAAATAAATAGTCGTTCGATGAGGTGTGGCATCATCTTCTAAGCTCAACGAAAAAGTTGCCTCTCCTTCGATAGATTCAAACCGAGCATAGTGTGGTGTATCAACAATTTGTAAGAACCCCATGGTTCGATAGAACTGAGTCGCTTTTTGCATATCAGAAACTGGTAACGTGATTTGGTTTAGATTCATAAAATACTCCTTGTGTGAGACTAAAAGTTTATAGGACAAATATTTGCAGAATATATGCCAATCACAACTCGACGCACGTAGGGAGTGGCGGGAGTCTTTCAATCTCAAATACCTGAGTTTTAACAATTATTGGAGACTATTTTATCAGATTGTTGAGCCTGAAAGCATTCAACGCCTTGAAGTCGAGCAATCCAACGGCTGATCTAGGTCAAATCATATCTCCAAGACTGGTATAGAATATCACTCTATTTCTCTCGTCTAATGAGCTTTCCTTAAATGTCCTCCTTTTTTATTCCAGAGCACACCATCTATGATTTACTTGACCAAGTTGGTATTAGTACTCCAAAACACTTTTTCATAGGAGCGAATGCCAATGACCTCCTTTTACCGTTTGAAAAGGGTGACCCCATTGTTATCAAAGGTATGGCGACAGAGCTCTGGCATAAATCAGATAATGACGCCTTAACATTCTGTGATTACCAACCAGAAGACATCACTAAAACTATCAAGCAAATGGCGGACTCTGTAGGCAAACGATATGAATGGCTCGGTGCGTTGGTAACCGAGCGGGTCCAATTTATCTCTGCCGACAATGCACCCAGTGAAATATTTGTCAGCTTACAAAAAGATAGTAACTCTGGCTTTGTGATCAGCATGGGATTTGGAGGGATCCTAACTGAAGAATGGGCTAATGAGCTAAAGCGGTCGTTGTTAGTTTGGCCAACCGCAGTTTACTCTCCGCAACAAGCGTTAGAAGAATTGGAAGCGCACTGGCTAGGAAAAATATTGCTTGGTGAAATTCGTCAGCAGTGCCCATTAGTATCTCGTCAAACTGTCAGTGAATTTTTGCAAAAGCTTTGGAATCTCGAAGCCATAATGGAGGAGCAGAACATAGGATTACTTGAAGTGAATCCATTTGTAATTAATCGAAAAAACGAATTCATTGCGCTAGATGGTGTTGGGCTCTATTCTGAGTCAATTCAAGCCACTGGGACCGTGCCAGTCAAAGATGATTGCTTTTTGAACCCAAAGAAAATTGCGGTCGCTGGCGTGTCAAATAAGTCAGGAAACGTTGGCAGCCTTATTTTAGAAAATTTAAGTCAATCTAATCTTGGTAAAGATAATTTGTTAGTCATTAAACCTGGCGCTAAGCAGTTTAAAGGGATTGAGTGTGCTGAAAATATTAGCCATTTAAAACAATATCCTGTCGATATACTTATCCTTGCATTACCTGCAAAAGTAACTTTGTCGATGATTAAGCAACTATGTGAACAAGGTGCTGGCGCCGAGGTTATTTATATTGTTGCTGGTGGAATTGGTGATGGTGCAGATGAATTTGGCAATGGTGAACAACTAGTTGCGCTAGTCACCGAACTAAGAAAACAAAAGAAATGGTGCCCGGCTATCGTCGGACCAAACGGATTAGGTATGTTGTTGTCACCATTGAAACTAAACAGTTTATTTATTCCACAGCAAAAATTAAATGTGAATTTTGACCCAAAATCTCAAGTGGCACTGATTAGTCAAAGTGGTGCCTTTTTAATTACTCGACTCTCCCGACATTCGAATCTAAGTCTTAAATACGGTTTCTCAATTGGAAACCAATTAGATATGAAACTCTCCGATTTTCGGGTATCCGGATTAAGTGGTTGACGTTCTCTTCTGATCCACCAAAACCTTATTCTTCCCAGAAGGTTGATAGATCGACGCCGTAGTTCTTCTCGACCGGGGGTAGGCTCTTGCTGTAGGTCATGGTGGCCCTGCCCAGAAAAGGGGATTCCTTGGTCTGCGGCGGCTTCTTTTTGTGCTTGGTTGTGTAGAGCATCCGAGCGCGCATCACCTCGAACGAATAGCCCCGGCCATCGCGGTTCTTGTCCTTGGCCAGTCGGTTGATCGACTCCGTGAAGGCGTTGGTGATCGGGATGTCGGTCTCGAAGTAGGTCAGCATCTCCTCGCGCCAGTTGCTGACAGCCTTGACGAGATCCTTCCAGACCTCCTTCTGCCCCCGCGGGATGTCGTCAATCCATTGAGCCAGCGCCTTCTCGGCATCACGCCGGTTGGTGCAGTCCCAGATGTGGAAGAACCGCTCCTTGTGCTCGTGTGCCGCCAGGAGCTGAGGGAAGGCCCCGGTCCATGTCTCCATGATGAGCCGTTCGCGGTCTGAGATGTCGTGAGCGCGTTTCAGCAGGATCTTGCGGTCACCCTTGAGGGTTCGGCGCTGATTGGTCGTCAGCTCCTTCCTGAGGCCCTTGCGGATGCTGTCCATGGCTTCGTTGGCCATGCGCACGACGTGGAACTTATCGACCACGATACGGGCCTGTGGCAGCGCCGCCTGGACCGCCGCCCGGTAGGGCTTCCACATGTCCATGCTGACGATCTCCACCTTGTGGCGGTCGGTCAGGTTCATGAGGCGCCTGGTCACCGCATCCTGTTGGCGACCAGGGAGCAGGTCCAGCAGGGTGCGCTCCTCCAGGTTAGTCAGGATGCAGCGATAACGGCGGTTCAGGTACAGCTCGTCGATGCCCAGGCAGTGCGGCGTCTCGAAGCGGTGCCAGGCCGCCAGGAACTCGGCCTTCTTCTTGAAGATCTCGCGGACGGTCTTCTCGTCGAGGCCCGTGGTATCGGCCACGTAGGCGTAGGGGTGGTTGAAGGCTTCCTTCTCGACATGAGTGTGAAGCCGGCGAGTCATGCGGTAACCGTCCACGATCTCGGGCAGGCGAGGCCGGAAGGTCTTGTCGCAGGCACGGCAGATATAGCGGCGGCGGATCACCCACAGGGTGACCCGCTTACCGTGCATCGGCAGGTCGCGGTAGGCGCTCTGCTTCTTGCCGAACCGGACGAACTCGCCCTCAACTCCGCACTCCTCGCAGGCGACGGGGGCGGGAGCTTCTAGCTGGAAGTGGAAATCGTGCTCCTCTTCCTTGGAGTCCAGGAGGTGGTACTCCGGTAGGTGAAGGATGTTGTTGGGCAGGCTGGTCACGCAGCCCTCGCCTATAAAGCTGAATTTATTCGCGAGGAGCTGATGCCAGCCTCACTTTTTTAATGATCAGACCGTAACTACAATCTTTCCGATCTGTTGATTGGCTTCCAGAAACCTATGGGCGTCTTGAATGTCGTCTAGCGCAAAGGTTTTTGCTATGAGTGGTCGGAGACCTCCAGATTCCAAACCCTCTAGAATAAATGCTTTGGCTCGCGCGAGAGCTTCAGGGTCAGAAACGATTTCTGCGTAAAGGTAACCCTTGAGAGTCAGGCTCTTCCCCAGAACAGTAAATAGTGGGTACGGGGTTGGCTCTGTGCTCAGTGCGCCATATTGCAGAAGAATACCGCCTGGGGCCATGCTCTGTGTCAGCGGCTCGAAAGATGGGCCTCCAACAGGATCGAACACTACGCGGGCGCCTTGACCGTTAGTCAACGCCATGACTCGCTCAACGATATCTTCTTCATCGCTAACGATGACGTGAGCGGCTCCAGCATCCAGAAGCGCTTGTTTCTTTGCACGAGTACGCGTAATCGCTATTGGCGTAGCGCCAACCATGCGAGCAACCTGGAAGGCAGCCAAGCCGACACTGCTGGATGCGGCGGTCACGAGAACAAAATCGTCTTCCCGCAGATTCGCCTGCTCAATAAGGGCGCCCCAAGCCGTAACGTACTGCATCCAAGATGCAGCTGCCTCTTCAAAGGACAGGTTCGCTGGGTTCTTAACCACAAGGTGGGCCGGCACATTGGCCAATTCTCCGTATGTACCCCAACGGGCAATATCCAGTGGGGGAATCAGGGCGACGGAATCTCCCACTTTAATATCCGTTACCTCGCTACCAACAGCCGTTACAAGGCCGGCGGCCTCGTAGCCAAGGCGACTAGGGAAGTCCGCCTCTTGCAGGTAAGCATGATTACGAAACATCACTTCGGCACGGTTCAAGCCAATGGCTTTAACGCCAATTTGTACCTCGTCTGCTGCCGGTGCATTTACATCCAATTCTTCCAACTTTAGGACGCTAGCGTCACCGTATTCATGGATTCTTACAATTTTAGCCATAGTGGTTACCTCTATATGTCGTTAGGGCCTAGTAATGAGGGTATATTGGATGCCGTGATGAGAATGTTTCTCATATCCTCACCTCCAATTCGGCATGCCCTCAAGGCGTAACTGATAATTTAGGGGTTGTGAGCCTATGGATAAAGACCTATATTGGCTCAAGATTAGAAACATAAGGTTTGTAATGGGTCGTTTATCTCAGATGACTATTTTCGTCAAAGCAGTGGAGCTAGGATCGTTCAGTGCCGCTGCTGATGACCTCAATATGTCCCCTCAACTGGTTGGCAAGCAGGTAAAAATGCTTGAGCAGCACCTGGGAGTCTCTCTGCTGAATAGAACGACACGTCGGCAGAGCCTGACTGACTTCGGCCGGACATTTTACCAGCGCGCGAAGATGATCCTGGCAGACGTGCATGCTGCAGAGAGTTTAGCGGCTGAGGCTCGTGGCGTACCCAGCGGTCGCTTGCGCATTAACGCTCCCGTCACCTTTGGCATGCACGCCCTGTCCCCACGACTTCTTGAGTACATGGTCAAGTACCCCCAGGTGTCACTGGACCTGACGTTATCGAACGAACTGGTCGATGTGGTTGATGACGGTTACGATGCCGTATTTCGGATCGGTGCACTGCAAGACAGCGGCCTAAAGGCAATTCCGCTCTTACCCTATCAGCTGGTTTTGTGTGCCGCTCCGTCCTATCTGGAGCGGAGGCTACCCATCAAAACACCATGGGATCTCCAGCAACATGAATGCCTTGGCTTTGGTTACTCCGATGGTCGTTCGAACTGGTGCTTTGAGGGTCCTGAAGGACGAATAGATGTACCAATTACAAGCAGACTGACTATTAATCAGGGTGATCCGCTTCTCGCGGCCGCCGTAGCTGGGGTGGGTGTAATTCTGCAGCCATTAGAATTGGTCGGGGATGCGCTACGAAATGGGACTCTTGTACGACTACTTAGTCAATATGAGGTACCTGCGACACCTATGCATATTTTATACACTCCAGACTGCCGGATGACTCCTAAACTACGCAGCTTCCTGGATTTCTCCATAGCGACATTTGGAAATAGAAGTAAATGATACTGATCTGCATTGATTTTTCTTGGGCTGGCCGGCGTTAATCCAACTTTCAGAATCCTGATCTGGTCGGCAGCAGCCTTTAAAGGCGCTGTATCCGGGCTAGGAAAAAAGTAGGGCATTATTGCCAGCTTTCCTTGTAAGGACTGAGCCAGTCAATCTTCTCATAGCGATACAAAAAGATCCTGACAACTAGTTAACCCAGAACATGGCGGGGCCAGCGCCGCAAATGGGAAATATCAACCAATTGTTCCGGATACCCTTAATTTTTAAATGAGTTTTTCGCTCGACATAAACGTATTGACATTGTTGTTGTATATTTTCAATGTCCTCTGCAGACTCAATTAAAAAACCTTGTAAAAGAAAGTTAGTTTCTTCCCACGGTCGATCGAGTCGAGTTACAAACATGCCAATCTCTAGATCTGAACAATAAAACTTAATATCGTCTCTTTCTACACTCATTGTCAGAATCTGCTCCAAATTTTAGTCACTCAATTAAGTGTAGTTGAAAGTCGGTAAATTGAAATACCAAACAGTGGTTTTTTAGAGACGCTGGTAGCGTGTGTGGTGAGCGAAGCTAAAAAAGATTTATCAGCTTTGACACCAACCGGCAATCGAAAGGTGACAGCATGTGAGTATTGGCAGATTGCCATAGGGCCGGCTGTTTGTATTGAATTTAGCTATTTTTCAACTGCTTAAAGTGAAGTCTTCTTTCAGTCGCATCGAGGTTTTCATATTCTTCAATCAATGTTTCTAATTGAGAGAGATGCTCAGAAAAATCATGAATTTTTGAATATGATTTTGATTGTTGTTCAAATAGTTCGATGGCATGGCTGATTTGTTGTTGGATCTGCTGGCTCATATTAACCATCAACTTGTCAGACTCTGCTAATGTATAGGTGGTTAGCTTATGTTGAACGATGACTTCGTGAATGATTTTTTCCGCTTGGGTAGCCATGGCTTCCTCAGATTCAGCAGAATGGGTTGCTTGTTTTAATATCAGAGCGACCGTTTCTCCTATGCGGTCGATTTTCTTACGAATATTTTCTCCGGTGCTCTTGGATTGATTAGCCAAATTCCTTACCTCGTCGGCAACTACAGCAAAGCCACGTCCTTGATCGCCCGCTCTAGCCGCTTCAATAGCAGCATTTAAAGCAAGCAGATTAGTCTGCTCTGCAAGCGCCTCGACTTCCCCAGCCATTTTGGTCAATTGATCCATAAAAGTTGATAGGTTATTGATCTCCAATAAAGAGTCTTGCTCCATTTGAGAAATATTAATTAAAGTGTCCTTTAAATTTTCTAAGTCGTCTCGAATATTATCTGAAGATTTTTTAACATTGCCGCTTGCAGAAAGTCGTTCGCCTTTATTTGGGCCGCTATTAGTAAAGTCCACAGCGGAGGAAATTTCTTCTGAAATCGCTCTAAACTGTTGGGTTAACTGATCGTTTGATTGTTCTGATAGCGCTAGAGTTTCAGAAAGTTGCTTTTTCCACACGGGCAAAATGGGTTTTAGGTAGGAAGCAAAATTTTCACGCTGTTGCTGAAGCTGAATTTCAACATGGTGCTGTTGTTCTTGGGTTTCTTTAAGCTGCGAATTTAAGCGGAGCTGAGCGCGGTGATGGAAATACGAACTAATTATCACTAGTGTTATAGCGATGGAGGCCAGCCAGTTAAAATTTAGGTAAATCAAGACTAACCCAATACCGCTAAAGATAGCTGTAATTGCGAAGTAATTATGGTTTTTATTTGACAAGTCTTCCATGAATACCAACCTTATATGTTGTTGATTAATATCAATTATACAATTCTTGAGGTATCTACAACTTTCGCTAGTAAATATAGCAGTTAATTGCTTGAAATCCAGAATTTTACCTACACAGGGTGAGTAATTTGTGTTGCTAAGCTAGGGATTTAGTTGGTTGTCGCCAATTTGTCATTTTTCGGTCATAACCAAGGTTATGCACAGTGCAGCATTAGTTATTCACAGCTTTTTCAGTGAAAGAAATAAAACAGCAAAAATAAGCTAAGTTATTGTTATTTATAAAAATAGCTTGTAACAAATCTGTAAAATATGCACCGGTAAAGATATAGCAAAGATAAGTTCAGCATTTTTATACACTTTTTTATCCACAGGTTTTTGATGCAAGAAATAATTAATTGTTATAATTTAATGAGTTAGGAAGTTTTCTTATAAAACACTTTAAGTTTTCAATGTCATGGTTGTTCGCTTCAACCCCAATTTATTGAGTACCATCCAAGCAATTTAGTTTCGCTTCATGGATTAATTCTGGGTTAAACTAGTGCCCTTTGGCGAGTACTCGTCTTGGCGACTTACAACGGCTAAAACTAAACAATTAAAGAGTGGGACTTCTGCCCTTCTTAGTCGGTCGAACACTCATTTGAACACTCAGGAAACTTTATGACAACTGATTCAAACCAGCCACTCATTTTAGTGGATGGCTCCTCGTATCTTTTTCGAGCCTATCATTCTATGTCTCAGGCCGGTTTTACTAACTCAAAAGGCCAGCCGACTGGAGCGATTTATGGTGTGATCAATATGCTTAAGAGCTTATGCAAGCAATATGACAGTAAGCGAATCGCAGTAATTTTTGATGCCAAAGGTAAAACGTTTAGGAATGATATTTATCCAGAGTACAAAGCAAACCGGCCTCCAATGCCGGATGATTTGCGTTCACAAATAGAACCCTTACACAATATCATTAGAGCGCTGGGTTTTCCTATCTACGCGGTAGAAGGGGTTGAGGCAGATGATGTCATCGGAACGGTTTCCCGCATAGCGACTGAACAAGGCCTAGAGACTGTCATCTCGACAGGTGATAAAGATATGGCACAGTTAGTCAATCAGCATGTCAGTTTGATCAACACTATGACAAACGAGTTTCTTGATATTGAAGGGGTGAAGCAGAAATTTGAGATCCCACCAGAACATATTATCGACTTTTTAGGTTTAATGGGCGATAAAGTAGACAATATTCCTGGGGTGGCAGGGGTCGGTAAAAAAACTGCGTTGGGTTTAATTCAAGGAATTGGTGGAATTGATGACATCTATAAGAATCTCGACAAAATAGCAGAGTTGCCTATTCGTGGGGCGAAAAAGCTCGGAGATAAAATGGCTGACAATGAAGATCAAGCGAGGCTATCTTATGAGTTAGCGACTATCGCCCTTGATGTTGAAGTGCCATTTAGTATCGACGAATTGCATATCCAAGACCCAGATAAAGAATTACTCGAAGAATACTATAATGAGTATGAGTTTCGCACTTGGTTAAAAAATCTTAAAGCGGGTCAGCCACCGTTACCTAGTGCAACTGTGCTTGAAGATTCGAACATTGATAAAGCCGATGCTAAACAAGCGATAGAATCTTCAACCATTGATCACAGTCAATATGAAATAATCGTAACAGAGGAACAGCTTGACCAATGGATTGAAAAGTTATCATCGGCTGGGCTGTTTGCGATTGACACGGAAACCACATCGCTAAATATTATTGCTGCAGAACTTGTCGGGATCTCATTTGCTATTGCTCCTGGAGAAGCCTGTTATTTGCCTCTTAATCACCGTTATCCCGAGGCTCCAGAGCAGCTTAATCAGCAATTGGCGTTAGAACGGTTACAGCCAATACTAGAAAATAAGGAAATTATAAAAATTGGCCAAAATATTAAATACGATATGAGTATTTTTAAAAATGTTGGGATCCGGTTGGCGGGAGTTAAATTTGATACGATGCTGGAATCTTACGTGTCTAATAGTGTTGGTAACCGACATGACATGGGAACATTGGCAAAAAAGTTTTTAGATCACGATTGTATTAGTTTTGAAAGTATCGCTGGTAAAGGTAAAAAGCAAATTACCTTTGACCAAATTGATATAGAAATCGCAGGTAAGTATGCAGCTGAAGATGCGGATGTTACTTTACAACTGCATCAAGTTCTATGGCCTTTACTTGAAGATCAGGAAGGACCCAAAGGTATTTTTGAAGAAATTGAAATGCCATTAGTTGAAGTACTTTCAGATATCGAACATCGAGGCGTGTTAATTGACGCTGAATTTTTACGCAAGAAAAGCCAAGAGTTTGGTAACCGAATAATTGAATTAGAAAACAAAGCTTATGAGTTAGCTGGGCAGCCTTTTAATCTGGCATCACCAAAACAATTACAAGAAATTTTGTTTGAGAAAATGGGGTTACCTGTTTTAAAGAAAACACCAAAGAAACAACCTTCTACCGCTGAAGAAGTACTAATCCAACTGGCACTCGATTATCCATTACCTAAAGTGATTATGGAGTATCGTGGTCTAAGTAAATTAAAGTCCACTTACACCGACAAACTGCCAGAAGCCATTCAGCCAAATTCTGGCCGAGTGCACACTTCTTACCATCAAGCCGTTGCCGCGACTGGTCGCTTAAGTTCCAGCGATCCTAATCTGCAAAATATTCCAGTTAAAACACCAGAAGGACGTAGCTTGCGAGAAGCATTTATTGCCCCTAAAGGTTATAAAATTCTCGCAGCAGATTACTCGCAAATTGAGTTAAGAATCATGGCGCACCTTTCGCAAGATGAAGGATTATTAAATGCCTTCTCAAAAGGGTTAGATGTGCATAGTGCGACTGCGGCAGAAGTGTTTGATGTTGAATTAGAAGACGTTACCGCAGAAAATCGGCGTCATGCGAAAGCGGTTAACTTCGGTTTGATCTACGGCATGTCTCGATTCGGTTTAGCAAAGCAGTTAAACATTACTAATGATGAGGCAGCGCACTATATTGATACCTATTTTGCCCGTTACCCAGATGTTGGAACTTATATGGAATCGACCAAAGAAAAAGCAAAAGAGTTGGGGTATGTGGAAACTCTATTTGGACGACGCTTATATCTTCCTCAGATTAATGCCAGTAACGGGATGTTGCGACAAGCGGCTGAGCGAACCGCAATAAACGCACCGATGCAAGGTAGCGCAGCCGATATTATTAAAATCGCAATGATTGAAGTCAATAATTGGTTGAGAGACGAAAAGCCTGATTGCTGTGTGGTGATGCAAGTGCATGATGAATTAGTATTTGAAGTTGCTGAAGACAAACTTGAGAGTTACCAAAAGAAAATTGTTGAAATCATGACTAATTCAGTCGAGCTAAGTATTCCACTGATTGTCGATGTGGGAGTGGGCGAAAACTGGGAACAAGCACATTAATGTTTGTTTGAAGGATTTAATCTGTGAGTCAATATAGAATTTCAACGGCAGCCGGTGATATTTCGGTTTCGGTAGTTCATCAGTTTTTAACAAATTCTTATTGGGCCAGTAATATTCCTATTGAGGTATTACAAGAGGCGATTGATAACTCTCTATGCTTTTCAGTTATTTTTGACTCGGGAGAACAACACCAAGTTGGTTTTGCCAGAATAATTACAGATAAGGCTACGTTTGCTTACTTAGCCGATGTGTTCATTTTACCATCACATCGAGGAAAAGGTTTAAGCAAACGACTAATGGCGTCGATTATTGCACACCCAGAACTGCAGGGATTGAGAAGAATGGTACTAGCAACCAAAGATGCACATGGCTTATACCAACAATTCGGCTTTAAGGCCCTAGCCAGTCCAGAAACATTTATGGAGTTGTGGAAGCCCAATGTATACCAATAAAAGTTTGGCACAATACGGGCGCTGTTATGAGTAAAGTTGCGTTAGTGACTGGTGGAAGTCGTGGAATCGGTGCAGCGACTTCAATGGCGCTGGTTAAGGGCGGCTTTGATGTTTGTATCAATTATAAGCAGAACGCTCAGCAAGCGGAGCAACATCTTTTAAAATTAAAGAAAATAAATTCCAATTGTATTGCCATTCGAGCGGATGCTTCAGTCGAAGATCAAGTGGTCTCAATGTTTCAGCAAATTGATAGTCAACTAGGAGCTATCAGCGCTCTAGTTAACAATGCGGGTATATTGCAGCCGCAAGTTCGTTTTATTGATCTCACTGCTGATCGAGTAAACCAAGTCTTAATCAATAATGTGACAAGCGCTTTTAATTGCAGTCGAGAAGCTGTGAAACGCATGTCGAAAAAATCTGGCGGAAAAGGCGGGAGCATTGTTAACATTTCTTCAGCTGCCTCTAGGTTAGGTGCCCCAGCAGAGTATATTGACTATGCCGCGTCTAAAGGGGCACTGGATTCTCTTACTATTGGATTGTCCAAAGAAGTTGCAAGCCAAGGTATTCGAGTTAATTGTGTTCGACCGGGATTTATATATACCGATATGCATAGTGATGGTGGTGAACCTGAACGAGTGGATAGAATTGCCGCGAGCATTCCAATGCAGCGAGGAGGGCAACCGGATGAAGTAGCCAATGCAATCTGCTGGCTTCTTTCCGAGAGTGCCTCTTATGTAACCGGAACATTTATTGATGCAGCAGGAGGCAGATGAATCAAAGAATTATTACCACAGAGTTACGGAGCAAAAATAGAGCTGAAGTGAGCAAAATTTTGTCAACTCTATTTTAATTAGTTATTGGAACGCTCCTAAACAAATAAAAAAGTAGCAATTAAATATCACTGAGAATTTTAATGAAAATAGCACCACTTAAATCGCACCAGCTTTCGGCTAACATTAGTGTCGATGCTCTTCCCTTTACATCTTTTGCTGCGCTAACACCAACCAGAGAGTTTCTTGGTCAGGAAAGGGCTAAATCGGCTTTGGCCTTCGGCTTGGATATGCAGCGCTTGGGATATAATTTATTTGTTATGGGGAATACTGGAACCGGTAGAATCTCCATGGTGAAACAACATCTTAGTTCTAAGGCTCAATTAAAAAATCCACCACCCGATTGGGTATATGTAAATAATTTTGAAGATGTGCGTGAGCCCTGGGTGATTGAATTGCCTACGGGGATGGGGAAAAAATTAGTCACTGACTGTCGTATGTTCGTTGACCGAATTCTAGCGGTGTTACCGGCTGCTTTTGAAAACCCAGGTTATCAACGTCAGAAAACAGCCATCGACAAAATATTTAATAGCAAAATTGAACAAGCCATATCAGTGCTTGAAAAAGACGCTCTAGCAAACAATATCTCGCTTTATCAAGAAGCGTCAAATATTTCATTTTCTCCTATTATCGATGGGCAAGTAGCAGATGATGTGAAGTTCGCTAGTCTTTCTCAAGAACAGCGAGACCAAATCAGCGCCACCATTGGTCAGCTAGAAGATAAATTAAATGAAGCTTTACTTGAGTTACCTCAGTGGAAGCGAGAATCCTATGATGCATTACAAGCACTAAAAACTACCACGATTAAGCAAGCGCTCAAAGGCTTTGTGAATGAGCTAGAAGAAAATTATGCTGGATTGTTAGGAGTGCAGATCTATTGCAAGGAGATCAAAAACAACCTAACGACTTTTATCCTAGATCATTTTGAGTATATTGAATCACCAGAGGCAAAAACCGAAGCGGTTTTAAAAGAGCTACTTCAACAAACTTTTATTCCAAATTTACTGATTGGTAATAATCCCGTTTCAGGTGCTCCGGTAGTTTACGAAGCGCATCCAACGTATAGCAATTTATTTGGTCGAGTAGAATATTGGAATGAGGGAGGTACAAGTACCACTAACTTTCAACACATTCGTAGTGGTGCTATTCATCGCGCCAATGGCGGGTACTTAGTTTTAGAAGTAGAAAAATTATTGGAAGAACCTTACATTTGGGAACAATTAAAGCAAGTATTGCAAACTCAAGAGTTAAAATTTGAGTCGCCACTGATAGAAGTCCAAACCGCATTGACCATGGGGCTTAGCCCTCATGGTGTTCCACTTGACTTAAAAGTCATACTAGTCGGTAGTCGCGATTACTATTATCAGTTACAGCATCATGATGCTGAGTTTAGAGAGTTATTCCGTGTGTTAGTTGATTTTGATGAAGAACTTGAGCGCACCGATGAATGTCTAATGCATATGGCTCAGCTGGTCAAAGGCTTTGCAGAACAGCAAAATTTTCTAGAGCTTACAAACGAGGGGTTTGTTGAACTGGTTCGTTTTAGCGCTAGAACCTGCGGTCACCAAGAAAAACTTAATGCTCGGTTTGGTGAGGTGTTCGAACTTCTTGGCGAAGCTGATGCGATTGCACGACAGCAAGCTGCGAGTTTTATCGACGGTGGTCTAATCATCGCAGCGCAAAACCAACGAGAGTTTCGTCATTCTCGAATTAGAAACAACATGATGGAAGATGTACTTGAGGGACAAATTATTGTTAAAACTGACGGCAAAATGATAGGCAGTGTTAATGGGTTAACCATTTGGGAAATCGGCTCTACCGAATTTGGTACACCTGCAAGAATTACCGCGACGGTAGCGCCGGGACATAAAGGTATTGTTGATATAGAGCGAGAGAGTGAGCTGGGCTTGTCCATCCATTCTAAAGGTGTATTAATTTTATCCGGTTATCTTGCCAATCAGTATGCTAAGGAATTTCCATTAACCCTCTCTGCGAATATTGTTATGGAGCAGTCTTACGGCTTAATCGACGGCGATAGTGCTTCGTTGGGTGAACTTTGTGCTTTAATTTCAGCCATTACTGAAACTCCGGTGAGTGAATCTTACGCGATTACTGGTTCGATCAATCAATTCGGTGAAGTGCAGGCAATCGGCGGTGTTAACGAAAAAGTTGAAGGCTTCTTCATGTTATGCGAGGCAAGGGGGTTAACCGGCCATCAGGGGGTCATCATTCCAAAAGCAAATTTGCCTCACCTAATGCTAAAGCCAGAAGTGATTGCAGCGGTTAAGCAACAGCAGTTCGCGATTTATGCGGTCAGTACGGTAGCAGAAGCAATAGAGTTGTTATGTTTACCGGAAAACTCTTCGTTAGACGAGTTCAATCAATTGATTACTCAAAGGCTTAAGTATTTACACGATATTTGTGATGATGAGCAGGATGAAGAAGAATCCGAGAGCGACGAATCTCGATTATTAAGTAATCAGGCCAAACCATCTTAGTGAGCTAGTTTTCAGCAGTGTTTAGGCAACCGCTGGCAAATCTATTCAACAAAAAGTTATACTAGTTAGCTATTGAATAAAGGGTGGGTGATTGGCCCAGCCGAATTAAGCAAAACCATTGGAAATAATTTATGCAAGCATTAACCATTCAAGCTCCCGATGATTGGCATCTACATTTTCGAGATGGCGACATACTGACAGAAACCGTAGCAGCCACAGCGCGATGCTTTAAGCGGGCGATCGTCATGCCCAACTTAGTACCCCCAGTTACCGATGCTGAAATGGCTCTTGCATACAAAACTAGAATTATGAATGCGGTACCGGATGAAAATCAGTTCGACCCATTGATGACTTTGTATCTTACTAATTTGACCAGTTCTCAAACTGTTATCGACGCCAAAAATGCCGGCATTCCAGCAATAAAATATTATCCAGCCGGTGCCACCACCAATTCAGATGCGGCGGTAAAACAAATTGAAGCTTTGTATCCTGTGTTACAAACGATGTCCGATGAAGGCGTTTTATTACTGATCCATGGTGAGGTTACCGACAACCATATTGATATCTTTGATAGAGAAAAAGTATTTATTGATACCGTCTTAAAGCAGATTACAGCCAGCTTTCCTGACCTAAAAATCGTTCTTGAGCACATTACTACCGCTGATGCGGTCGAATTTGTAAGTGCAGCTAATGATAATATTGCAGCCACCATCACCCCTCAGCACCTACTGTTAAATCGTAACGATTTACTGGTGGGTGGTATTCGGCCACATAATTATTGCTTGCCGGTGTTAAAGCGAAATACTCATCAACAAGCGCTGCGTGCGGTGGTGGCAAGTGGTTCCAAGAAATTTTTCTTGGGTACTGACTCTGCACCTCATGAAAAAGGCAAAAAAGAAAATGCTTGCGGTTGTGCGGGTTGTTATAGTGCTTGGAGCGCACTTGAGTTGTATGCTCAAGTATTCGAAGATCTTAACGCCTTAGATAAGCTTGAGGGCTTTGCCAGCCATTATGGTGCCGATTTCTACGGATTGCCTCGTAATGAAGGGACGGTGACCTTAGTTAAAGAGCAATGGAATGTAGCAAAAGAAATCATCTTACCCAATGGTAGCTCTATTGTGCCTTTTTATGCAGGAATGACTTTAGACTGGAAGTTAAAAGAATAAAATTATTCTTTAACTAACAGCTCACTGCTTTTTTAATACTGCCATTGTCAGTCTAGAAATACAGGTTGGTTTTCCAGAATCATTCACCAGCGGTATATCCCAAACTTGAGTCGTTCTGCCCAAATGAATCGGCTTGCAGGTCGCATACACCAGCCCGCTGCTAACTGATTTTAGGTGGTTAGCATTGATATCTAATCCCACACAATAGTGTTGTTTGTCTACCGCCATATTAGCTGCAATACTGCCAACCGTTTCGGCAAGTACCACGGATGCGCCACCGTGCAGTATTCCCATGGGCTGATGAGTTCTTGGCTCAACTGGCATGCTGGCTGTCATGTAATCTTCACCAAACTCAGTAATTAATATACCAAGCGTTTCGACTAAAGTGTTTTTTCGAGATTGATTTAGCGAGTCTAAATTAAATGCTTTCTTCCAAATAGCCATGGGGTGTTTGTCATCGAGTCAAAGTAAGAGCCGTGATTATAGTCGACCCGTTTGTACAACTTCAATTAACGCGAGCAATGCTTTATCAGAAGGGCTTTTCTCCATCAATCGCTGATACAGCATCAATGCGCGCTCGTCATCACCCTTTTTATAGTGCTGCCAAGCTTTTATCATGCCGTTTTGGTTATGCAGTTTTTCTTTTCTAACGCTAATAGTGTCTTGAGAAAATACTTCGTACAAAGTGACAGGTTTGGATTTGCCTTGGACAAAACAAGTTGCAATGAATCGTAAATTATTTTTATCGAAATGCTCTAAGCGCATTCTTAATTCTTCGGAAATTAAAATGGGAGCGTGAAAAGTCTTAGTTAATGCTTCAATCCTAGCAGCAGCATTGACCGTATCGGAGATAACCGTTACATCCATTCGCGAGCTAGTTCCGACAGTCCCAAGCATCATTTTTCCGGTATGTAGTCCTAAACCGATCTTTACCGTCGGTAAATTTCGTTGACGTAGCTTTTCATTATATTTATCAAGCGTCTCCATCATCCCTACGGCGGCTTGTACTGCATGATCGGCTGAATTAGGAAACAGTGCCATAATGCCATCGCCCATGTACTTATCAATAGTCCCGCCGTACTTATTAATCACTGGCACCATAATTTTTAGGTAGCGATTAATAAAACTAAAATTTTCACTCGGTGGCATTGATTCCGATAAACTAGTGAATCCTCGAATATCACAAAAAAGAATGGTCATTTCTTTTTCGACACAATCGCCTAATGCGGTATTTTTAATTCCCGTCGGGCTAATTAACTTAAGTATTTGGTGTGGCACAAAACGGCTATAGGCTTTGTTAGTGCTTACTAATTCATTCCGACTCACTTGTAGCTTCAGAATCATTAAATTGAATTGTTTGGCTAAATAGGTAAATCCACCGAACCCTGAAAGTGACAGGTTAAAGTTGAAGTCATTTTTAATTAGCCGCTCAATCGCATCGGTAAGCTGTTCAAAAGGGCCGGTGATCTTTCGAGCAAAAAATATTGAAGCTACCAGTAAACTAATAAATAGAAAACTGATCGTCACCAGCATCGATTCCAACAGTTTTTCTTTAAGTTGCGAGACCTGACGGTTAGATACTTCGAGTACCACGATTCCCGCGGAATTGCTTTTTGAATCCAAAATAGCAGCGAAGCTAATATACTTCTGAGTATTAGAAATATCCTTCAACAACACCGTTTTACTGGTTTGTTTACTTTGATAGAACTCTCGAATGAGCTTTTCAAAACTTTCGCTAGTCACTAACTTGCTGCCGCTTAAGAAAAGCGGCGATTTTTGCTGTTCTTGGCGGATGTCTGGTATCACACCATAGTGAATAGTTTTGCCTGACTCAGAGAAATTGACGGTATAAATAAAGCTGGCAAATTCATCGGCCTGCATGGTCTTCAGCAAGGCACCATTATAGCGTTTGTAAGGTTTTGATTTCATTGATTTAGACGAGACAAAGCCTCGATGAATATTGCCATCGATAAACGCCGCTGTCGTTTCAGCTTGCATCATTTGCCGATGTAGGAATTTATCAATGAGATAAACTTCGGCACTGCGATAAATACTATAACCAGTGATGGTAAGAATTAACCCCGCAACGAGCAAAAACCACACGATAACGTGACTTCGGAATTGTCGATTGGAAGAAATAACCAATATTGTCAGACCTTGTATTGACAAGAAGGTCGTTTTTAGGGACCTGCAATTTTTCGAAAAGGTATCTATAAATCTAGGCGGAAATGCCAAAAAAGCAAGAAACTAAATTTAAAATTATTGGAACTTGAGATATTGAGAGGAAAGCTGGCATATAGAAGTATTAGCTAGCCTATCAAACCGCTCAGTAATGGCGATGCCCTTTTTTAGGGCAGGTTGAGCAATTATTGATTGAAGAATGCATTCTTATTACTAATTTTGAGTAGAAGTAAAAAATCAAACGCACTATAGTGGTGCGATGAAGGTGCGGTGGGCGCTTTTTTGGTGCGCTGGACAAATGTAAGCTAAACTTTCGAGTAGCCAAGGCAATGAAATACGTGATCAATTAGTTGGCATCAGGTTTGCATTAAATGCCAGCAACGAGTTTTAACCAATTTATATTTACTAAAGCACCGAGGAATACAGCATGTCTGATAATAAGATCTTAGCAATGATCGAAGAAAATGATGTAAGTTTTGTTGACTTACGATTCACTGATACCAAAGGTAAAGAGCAGCACGTTAGTTTGCCGGTTCATTGCATTGATGAAGACTTCCTAGAAGAAGGAAAAATGTTTGATGGATCGTCAATTTCAGGTTGGAAAGGAATCAACGAATCTGACATGGTTTTAATGCCAGATGTTGAAACTGCGGTAATGGACCCTTTCTGTGAAGACTCTACATTGAATTTACGTTGCGATATTTTAGAGCCTGCTACTATGCAAGGTTATGACCGTGACCCTCGCTCAGTAGCAAAACGAGCTGAAGCTTATCTAAAATCTACCGGAATTGCAGATACTGCTTACTTTGGACCAGAGCCAGAATTTTTCATGTTTGATGATGTTCGTTTCCAAATCGATATGAAAGGTGCTTCTTATAAGATTGATTCAAACGAAGCTGCTTGGAACTCAGACCGTCGCTACGATGATGGCAACATGGGTCATAGACCTGGCGTTAAAGGGGGTTACTTCCCCGTTCCTCCGGTTGATTCTTCGCAAGATATTCGTTCACAAATGTGTTTAGTTTTAGAAGAAATGGGAGTAATGACAGAAGCTCATCATCATGAAGTTGCCACGGGTAACCAAAATGAAATCGCTACTCGTTTTAATACATTAGTTTCTAAAGCTGACGAAACTCAAATTCTAAAATATGTCGTTCACAATGTGGCTCACGCGTATGGTAAAACGGCTACATTTATGCCAAAGCCAGTCGTTGGTGACAACGGAAGCGGAATGCACGTTCATCAGTCATTAGCTAAAGACGGTGTTAACTTGTTTGCTGGTAATAAATACGGTGGTTTGTCTGAAACTGCATTATTCTACATTGGTGGAATCATCAAGCATGCTAGAGCGATTAATGCGTTTGCAAACGCTTCAACTAACTCTTATAAGCGTTTAGTCCCGGGTTTCGAAGCGCCAGTGATGTTAGCTTACTCTGCTAAGAATCGAAGTGCTTCTATTCGAATTCCGCATGTTCCGAGTGAAAAAGGACGTCGTATCGAAGTGAGATTCCCTGACCCAACAGGTAACCCTTACTTAGCATTTAGTGCAATGATGATGGCGGGACTTGATGGAATTCAAAATAAAATCCACCCAGGTGATGCAATGGATAAAGATCTTTATGATCTTCCAGCAGAAGAGGCAAAAGAAATTCCAACGGTTGCTGCTTCATTAGAGCAAGCATTAGAAGCGCTCGATAAAGACCGAGAGTTTTTAACTCGTGGCGGTGTATTTAGTGATGACTTTATCGATTCCTATATTGATCTTAAGTCTGGTGAAGTAGAGCGTCTGAATATGACAACTCACCCAGTTGAGTTTGAACTTTACTACAGCCTGTAAGTTTAAAGTTTGACCTAAAAGCCAGTCTTTGTGACTGGCTTTTTTGGTTTTACTCACCGCTAAACTCTCTAAAACCAAAGGCTTGATTCGATTTAAGTAGCAATTTATTGAACTCTGTCCCTATCTAACAGACTAAAACTATCAATATAGCTAATTGTTTGCTAGCTTTAAGGTATCTTTGTCATCGGGCTGATTAACTAAATGTACCCTACTAAACTAATTTCAATCGCATTGCTTTGTAGCCTTCTTGGGTCTTATTCCGCTTATTCAAAGGAAAATGAAAGTAAAGTAAAACTGGATAAAGCGGCCTCTGAAAACCTAAAAAAAGAAACCAAAAAGCTTTATAAAACTGTCGACAGAAACGGCAAAATTCGGTTTTCTGATCAACCCTCTCCAGGAGCGAAAGAAATTGTCATGGAAGAGGTTAACTCCATAAAAATGGAGAAACCAAACGTTGATATTGAGTCGTTAGTTGAAGAAAACCAAATAAAGCGCGATCCGAATGCTGATTACTACCGAGTCATGAATTTTCAAGACCTCGAAAATGATGGAGTAGTGAGAAACAACGGTGGTACCGTTCCGATGACAGTTACTCTTGAACCGGCACTCAGTAAGAGCCATTTTTTGCGCTTTTATATCGATGGGAAAATGGTTGGTAATAAACAAAAAGAATTAACATTCATAGCAAGTAATATTGAGTACGGGCCGCATGTGGCTCATTTCGATGTCATATCAAGTAACGGGAAAGTCGTTCAGCAGAGTGCTAAAGTGAGATTTAATTTACTTCATGTGGTTCGTAAAAGAGTCGGAAATCTAAATAGTTTAACCAATGACATTCATAATACGTCGCTTCCTCAACATCCGAAAGTACCGACTTACGAATCAATGAAAAAAACTGATAACTAGTTCGTATTAATAGAGCGTTTAGTTATATATTATTTGAAAAGCTAGTGAGTTGATCTGATTGAAGAGTAGCAAAGCCCTCTACTGATTATCAGGCTCTGCTTTACCATTAGTATTTGCAATACAATCCCTGAGTTGCCCGCTTATGCGGGCATTTTTATTTGTATTGGCCATTGAGGGGTTGCTTAAAGCTCGTTTTCTAGTTTCTTTTCCAAATAGTGAATGTTAGTTCCACCTTTCTGGAAGTTCTCGTCAGCCATAATACGGCGTTGCAACTCAATGTTAGTTTTAATCCCATCAATTACCACTTCATCAAGCGCCATTTGCATTCTGGCCATAGCCACTTCGCGCGTTTCTCCATAAGTGATTAGCTTGCCGATCATTGAATCGTAATATGGCGGAACTTTGTAACCCGAATAAATATGAGAGTCCCATCTCACGCCTGGGCCACCGGGAGCATGATAGCGTGTAATTGTTCCTGGTGATGGAATAAAAGTCTCTGGATCTTCGGCATTAATT
The DNA here is from genome assembly GCA_965230505.1 of Kangiellaceae bacterium. Lineage (GTDB taxonomy): Bacteria > Pseudomonadota > Gammaproteobacteria > Enterobacterales > Kangiellaceae. Next base: position 1,571,790 of record OZ246006.1, read on the forward strand.
CGGCACTCAATTGAGTGGCCTCTAAGCTGAATGTTTTCCTGCTTAAATGAAAGAGGTTGTCCTTCTGCAATTCGAAGTTGTTCTTTAATAATATCCACGCCCGAAACTAATTCGGATACTGGATGTTCAACCTGAACGCGCGTGTTCATTTCTATAAAGTAGAACTCACCTTTTTCATATAGAAATTCAAAAGTACCCGCACCTCGGTAGCCCATTTCAATACAGGCAGCAACACAGCGCTCACCGATGTATCGACGTTTTTCTTCAGTTATACCTGGGGCAGGTGCTTCTTCAACGACTTTTTGGTGGCGACGTTGCATCGAACAATCACGTTCACCTAAATAAATTGCATTTCCATGGTTATCAGCCAAAATTTGGATTTCAACATGGCGAGGTGTCTCCAAAAACTTTTCCATGTAAACCATGTCATTATCAAATGCTGCTTTAGCTTCTGACTTGGTTAAGGCAATCGATTCAATGAGATCTTCTTCTTTTCTAACCACTCGCATTCCACGACCGCCACCACCACCGGAGGCTTTGATGATCACAGGGTAGGCAATTCGTTTGGCAAGTGCTAAATTCGTTTTTTCATCATCGCCTAATGGACCATCTGATCCTGGCACACAAGGAACTCCCGAGCGTTTCATTGCTGCAATTGCAGAGACTTTGTCACCCATCAGTCGAATCGAATCGGCAACTGGTCCAATAAAGGTAAAGCCGCTACGTTCTACTTGCTCTGCAAAGTCTGCGTTTTCAGCTAAAAAACCATAACCAGGATGTATTGCCACTGCATCGGTGACTTCAGCTGCAGAGATAATAGCCGGAATATTGAGGTAGCTTTCTAACGGCGAAGGAGGACCAATACATACAGACTCATCAGCTAATCTAACATGCATTAGATTTTCGTCGGCAGTCGAGTGAACCGCCACGGTTTTAATACCTAATTCTCTGCATGCTCTTAAAATACGCAGAGCAATTTCTCCACGATTTGCGATTACCACTTTATCAAGCATTTTATTTTCCAGAAATTCGTTTTACTTTTCAAAAACAATATTTAATTTGTTTTCATTAAACTAAAAATTAATTTTTTTAGTTGCGGGAGACAGTGAAAAACTGGTTTCACTGGATCCGGTTATTCAATAATGAATAATGGCTCGTCAAATTCAACTGGTTCACCGTCACCAACTAATACAGCCTTAATGACACCCGCCTTGTCAGCATCAATTTGATTCATCATTTTCATGGCTTCTACTATGCACAAAGTGTCTCCAACACTAACTTTGTCACCCACATTGACAAAGGTGTTAGCGCCCGGTGATGGTGCTAAGTACATGGTCCCTACCATCGGTGATTTCACTTGATGGCCTGTTTCCTCTGCTGGTGCTGGCGCAGGTGCCGCAGCCGCTTCAGGTGCTGCGCTGGCAGCGGGTGCCGCAGCTTGTACTTGCACTGGTGCAGGTGCTGCTGGCGCGGCAATAGGAGCCATAGCACGACTTATTCGAACCGACTCTTCACCTTCTTTTATTTCTATTTCAGCGACCCCAGATTCTTCGAGTAATTCGATTAATTTCTTTACTTTCCGAATATCCATAATGCTCTTACCTTTTTGTAAATGGTTATGTAAAATTTATTGTTTTAAATAGTTAATGGCAGAATCAAAAGCCATTAAATAACTGTTTGCGCCAAATCCAGCGATTATTCCCACCGCCATATCAGAAAAGTAACTATGTTTTCTAAATGGTTCACGTGAGTGTGGATTTGACAAATGGATTTCAATGAACGGTATTTGCACACTCGCAAAGGCGTCCCGAATGGCAACACTCGTATGGGTAAATGCTGCAGGGTTTATTAAGATAAAGTTAAACCCACGAGTGACGCTTTGTTGAACTTGTTCTACCAATTCATGTTCAGCGTTTGATTGAAAACTAATCAGCTCTGCTTTATGTTGCAACGCCTTGATTTGAAGTTGCTTTTCAATGTCCTGCAAGCTCAATGAACCATAGATCTCAGGCTCTCTAGTTCCTAGCATGTTCAAATTGGGACCATTAAGCAAAAGTATTTTCATGATTCTAATAAAAGTTTATTCGTCTTTATCTTTCGGCAAATAAGTATTTGTCAGTTGTCGAGAGTTTATTCGTCAGTTGTTAACCTAAGCTCTAGCTCTCATTGCCGAAATGGCGGCTAAATGTCGTTAAATTCGATAAATAGCTAAGAATTGCCACTTTACGCTTATTTTGCTTGAAGTTAAAGTGGTTTCTCGAATAAATATGAGTTGTTACTCACGTTTATGGATTTTAGCGACATAAGCGCGCATTTTATGCCTATTTGAGATGTTAGGTGGACGAACCAGTTGGCATTTAAGCAGAAATAGCCAGATTTTTATAAAACGACTTATCCAAAATGGCGCTTTAATAGATTTCTCAGCATTAATCCTGCCAATGCTGTGGCTGAAATTAAGTAGATAGCAGATGTCTCCATGGTATGGGAACCGGAGGCTACCATCGGAATATTGATTCCCCAAAGGGCAACCAGCCAGTTAGTTAGATAACCAAGTGATATGCTCGCTGTGAGCAGACTCGCAAGATAGGCAACTAATACTTTATTGCCCATTTCTTGTCGAATCATACCCATGGTTGCAATGTTGGTAGCCGGTCCTGCTAGCATGAACACTAAAATAGCACCTGGAGACAACCCAGCGGCTAAAAAACCTGCTGCGATTGGGGTTGAAGCGGTAGCGCAAATGTACATCGGGATTCCTATCAATGCCATTACTATCATGGCAACGATTCCATCACCCCATTGCAACAAAAAGTCGGTCGCAACCCAGGTTTTAATCGCCGCTGCCAGCACTAGGCCGATTAATAACCACTTGGTAATATCAATCAGCAGTTTGCCGGTTGCAAATTCTAATGCGTTGCGTAATAACACTGGTAGGCTGTTTGATTCCGTTTGCTTGGTATTTGCCGGTTTATCGCAGCAGGACTTTTGTTGAGAGGTTGTCTGGGGGGCTTCTAATGGTTCGTTTGCGACGCTTAGTTTTACCAGTAGGCCTGCATAAATAGCGGTTAAAATTGCCGAAATAGGTCTAATAATCGCAAAAAAAGGCCCTAAAAGCGCGTAAGATACAGAAATTGAGTCGACCCCTGTTTCAGGTGTTGCGACTAAAAATGAAACCGTACTCGACTTTGATGCCCCGGACCGCCTTAGCCCAATTGCGGCTGGGATAACACCGCAGGAGCATAGCGGTAGCGGTGCGCCAATCAGTGCGGCCTTTAGGATAGAGCCAAATTTATTATCACCCATGTGTTTTTGCAAAAAGCTCATGGGGACTAGCCACTTCATTAAACCGGCGATTAACAACCCAAGTAACAACCAAGGAGCTGACTCGACGAATAAAATGACGAAATTATAGAGAAAGTTCATTGGCTAGACCCCTCTATGCTATTTCGACTCGGTTGGTGACTTTCTACGATAGGTTTGATGATTTCATTTGAAAATAGTTGGTCATCGTCCAAACTTGATAAAATAGTACAGCCGCGAGCACTTTCAGGGCCACCGCAACAGGCATGGTAGAGGTTATCTAATGCTTGTTTCATTTTTAGAAGGTCGGTAATTTTGGCCTCTATTTCACTAATTTTTGCACCCGTGTAATTTTTTACTTCTTCACAGGTATGACTATCTTTGTCGGCCCTCAAAGACAGCAGTTGTTTGATTTCATTTAGCGAGAATCCAACTTTTTTAGCATGAAGAATAAAGCTTAAACGCTGCTTGTCATCCTGATCATAAAGCCGATACCCGCTAGGTGAGCGCAGTTTTGGGACAATTAAGCCCTCGGATTCATAAAAACGCAGCGATTCGACCGAAACACCGCATAGTGATGCTATTTGCCCAATTTTCATCTGGTTACTCATGTCTGTTTACCAAGTTTCGATTCACTGTTAATCGGTTAACTTAGACTGAGTATAAACCCTAAAGTAAACTTTAGGGTCAACACTTTGAGGTATTAAATTGTAATTTGATGAACGAAAGCGCTTATTTTATGACCCTAACCACTTTAGTGCCTGCAATTAAATCATGGACGCAGCGTCTATCACCTCTGAAAATAAATAGGATATCTACTAAAGCGAGAATATTTATAGCAGGAACAAGCTGCAGTGCCCAAAGCGGTGCGTATCTGAGTGAAATCAATTTTGCGAATGGAGGTAAGCTACCCTGCAAGTCAACAATTTTAATTCCGAGGATCATTTTTCCGATGGTTTGCCCTTTGGTTTTGAGTAAGTAGCCATGTAAAAGCATAAAAGCCACAACACCAAGTAAGGTAAACATAACAGTGTAGGTATAGTTCAACTCTTGACCGGCCAGTGCCATGTCAAAAATTCCATAGTAAATCATCAAGGGTAGAGTAATGACCATTGCAATGATCCCATCAATTAAGGCTGCGAATAATCTTAGCCATCTAGAGGCATCATCTCGTAGCTCTGAGTTTGCAACTTGAACATCGGATTCCGGGGCGTCGTACGGGTTATTATCTTGTGACATATTTTCCTTAAGCACTTTGTGAAGAATGAATAGGTTTTCGTAGCATAAGGCTTTAATTTAACCGCTGTCCAGTTTGACTTAAATAAATTCTATTTTTTAGCACTCAAAAGGGTTGAGTGCTAAAAAAAAGTCCCCATATACCCCCTGTCATTTATTTATTAACCAACGCTAGTCGCCAAATTCAATAAGAATCGTTCTGATTAGCAACTATTAGGAGAGACAAACAAATGGGTATTCGTCCTTTACACGACCGTGTTCTAGTTAGACGTATGGAAGATGAAACAGTGAGTGCTGGCGGTATCTTGATTCCAGATAACGCAAAAGAAAAGCCAAGCCGTGGGGAAATTCTTGCAGTTGGAACTGGAAAGCACTTGGATAACGGTGACGTTCGTCCATTAGAAGTTAAGGTTGGCGACAAAATACTATTTGGTAAATATTCTGGTAACGAAGTTAAAGTTGACGGCGAAGAGCTACTTGTTATGCGCGAAGACGATATCGTCGGCATTATTGAGTAAGTAGTCAGTCGAATAATCCAGAACAAATTAAGAATTTCGTAAGTTTAAAAGAATACTATTAAGAGGAATCAAAAATGTCAGCAAAAGACGTAAGATTTGGTGATGACGCGCGTTCACAAATGGTGAGCGGTGTTAATACACTAGCAAACGCAGTAAAAGTTACTTTGGGACCAAAAGGCCGTAATGTCATTTTAGATCGTTCATTCGGCGCACCGACTGTGACTAAAGATGGTGTTTCAGTAGCCAAAGAAGTTGAGTTAGATAACAAATTTGAAAACATGGGCGCCCAAATGGTTAAAGAAGTTGCTTCGCAAACTTCTGATGTTGCCGGTGACGGTACCACTACTGCGACTGTACTAGCTCAGTCAGTATTGAACGAAGGTTTAAAATCGGTTGCAGCCGGTATGAACCCGATGGATCTCAAGCGCGGAATTGATCAAGCAGTGAAAGCAATCGTTTCTGAGCTGCAAACAATCTCTGTACCATGTGAAGACGACAAAGCAATCGCACAGGTTGGAACCATTTCAGCTAACTCTGATAAAGATGTTGGTGACATCATTGCAACAGCTATGGGTAAAGTTGGTAAAGAAGGTGTTATCACTGTTGAAGAAGGTTCTGGTTTAGAAAATGAACTTGACGTTGTTGAAGGTATGCAATTTGACCGTGGATACTTATCGCCTTACTTCATTAATAATCAAGACAGCATGTCAGTTGAGTCTGAGTCTCCCTACATCCTTATCGTAGACAAGAAAGTATCTAACATTCGTGAGCTACTTCCAGTCCTTGAAAATGTAGCCAAAGCTGGTAAACCGTTATTAATCATTGCTGAAGATGTTGACGGAGAAGCATTAGCCACTCTAGTTGTTAATAACATTCGTGGTATTGTGAAAGTTGCTGCTGTTAAAGCGCCTGGCTTTGGTGATCGAAGAAAAGCCATGTTAGAAGACATTGCAATCTTAACTGGTGCTAACGTTATTTCTGAAGAAGTGGGTATGTCTTTAGAGACTGCGACTCTTGAAGATTTAGGGACTGCAAAGAAAATCTCTATCACTAAAGAAAACACAACTATCATCGATGGTGCTGGCGAGAGCGGTAACATTGAAGCACGTGTTGAAATGATTCGTCGTCAAATTGAAGAAACATCTTCAGACTATGACAAAGAAAAACTTCAAGAGCGTGTTGCTAAACTAGCTGGTGGTGTTGCGGTAATTAAAGTTGGCGCAGCCACTGAAATTGAAATGAAAGAGAAAAAAGCTCGTGTTGAAGATGCACTGCATGCAACTCGCGCAGCGGTAGAAGAAGGTGTAGTCCCTGGTGGTGGTGTTGCTCTAGTTAGAGCTGCAGCTAAAATCGGTGAAATCAAAGGCGATAACGATGACCAAACGGCTGGTATTCATATTCTACTTCGCGCTGTAAATGCACCACTTCGTCAAATCGTAAACAACGCAGGTGATGAAGCGTCTGTTGTATTAAACAACGTTGCAAATGGTGAAGGTAACTATGGTTACAACGCTGCAACGGGTGAATACGGCGATATGATTGAAATGGGAATCTTAGATCCTACTAAAGTAACTCGAAGCGCACTACAGCATGCGGCTTCTGTTTCTGGATTAATGATTACTACAGAAGCTATGATTGCTGACCTACCTGCTGATGACGCTCCTGCTGCACCTGATATGGGTGGTATGGGCGGAATGGGGGGCATGGGCGGTATGCCAGGCATGATGTAAGCCATTTGCGCTTGATTAAAAAGGCTCCTTTGGGAGCCTTTTTTATGCCTGCTTGCTAATAATTTTTGTTCTGTGAAGCACAGCACTAGAAAATATCTCAAAAGTTAAGTTTTGTGCGCGAAAATACTCTATATTGTTAAGGCAAAAAGCAATTAATAATAATTATCTAGGAGAGAGAAGTATGTCAGAAAACAGTCCATATGAAGCGCCAGAAAGTGATATTTCAGTTGATGGCGGCCCGACAACATTGTCGATCAAGGAAATTTATTTATCATTTGAAGGACGGATTCCGCGCAAAGTCTACTGGCTTTATGGTGTTCTTGGGCTATTAATTGTCACAATGGTCGCTGTGGGTGTGGTAATTGGATTATCTTCAGTGTTAGGTGAATGGTTACTTGTGCTAAATATTCCAATTTATATCATGCTGATTTGGGCTTCATTAGCCATTCAAGTTAAACGCTGGCATGACAGAGATAAAAGCGGCTGGTGGGTGCTGATTGGGTTGATTCCGATTGTTGGACCAATTTGGCAACTAATAGAATGTGGATTCCTTGAAGGCTCCGCTGGTAATAATAAGTTTGGACCTATGCCAGGGGATTATTAGTTATCACTTGATTAACTGAAAAGAGGCTCTCACAAGCCTCTTTTTTTTAGCTGGTCAACACTCAATCACTTAAACACGTAATAAAAACATGAAACAGTTCTCAGAAGCCTGCGAGCGCAATAAACAGGTTATATTAAAAACTATTAAACCACTGCTTAAGAATAAGCATTCAGTACTAGAAATAGGTAGTGGTACCGGACAGCACGCTGTTCATTTCGCAAAAAGGCTACCTCATTTGCAGTGGCAGCCAAGTGATTTAGAGGAAAACCACTTAAGTATTAACGCTTGGATTGCCGAATCAGGTGCTTCCAATGTTCAAGCTCCTCTTGAGTTAGACACAACCGCCAATCATTGGCCTGCGACACATTTTGACGCAGTCTATTCAGCCAATACCGCGCATATAATGCCTTGGAATGCGGTACAGGAGATGTTTGATGGCGCTTCCAGTATCCTTGCTGCTGACGGAGTACTGATGTTATACGGGCCGTTCAACTACAATGGAGAATTTACAAGCGAAAGTAACCGGCAGTTTGAAGATTGGCTCAAACAAGTTAATCCATGTCGAGGAATAAGAGACTTTGAAGCGGTGAATAAGCTGGCCGAACAGAACCGTCTTAGTCTTGAGCAAGACCATGAAATGCCAGCTAATAACCGATTGTTGGTTTGGCGAAAAAAAGCATGAGACGTGTGTGGGTTAAGGGGATTCTAACCAAATTAAATTGATAACTCGGTCACCATTCAGCGCCTATTTAACAGTATTTTGGTATTTTTGCGCTGCAATACCTATAGTTATCTGTAGCATTAGACAAACTATATTAATTCTTATTAATTACGAGACTATTTATGAATAAATTACTTTCTGTTCTTATAGCTATTGGCTTAACCACCATGATGGCATGTGGCGGCGGTGGCGGAGATGATCCCGAACCTGAGAATCAAGCCCCCACTGCTAGAGTGGCGGCCGATTTTGGTGTTTTTATTGGCGACTCAGTAACATTGACTGGCACACAAAGTAGCGATTCCGATGGTTCTATAACCAGTTACACTTGGGCTCAAACGGCAGGAACTCCGACCGTTACTCTTGAGAATTCAGACACTGCCACAGCATCATTCGTCGCACCGGAAGTTGCCGCCGATACTGACCTCAGTTTTCAGCTAACGGTAACAGACAATGAAGGAGCAACCGATACTGCAACCGTTGTTGTATCTGTCAATCTTGATGATCCACCAGTAGCTGTCGCTCCGGCTGACTTTAATGCGGTAGAACTAACCAATGTTTCTCTCGATGGCACTGCTAGTACAGATGATAGAGAGATAGCTAGCTATGCCTGGACTCAAATTGCAGGTGATACGGTTACGCTTGAAAACGATAGTTCTGCAACCGCCAGTTTTGATGCGCCTGAGGTAGCAGAGAATCAAACCCTTGTGATGACTTTTCAGCTCACGGTAACAGATTCCAATGGCGCTAGCTCTAGTGACACAGTCATTGTAACTGTTATTGATACGCCAGAAGTTTCCACACTACAAGGTAAAATTACTTACGATCATGTACTACACAACACGTCGAGCAACATACTCGATTATGATGGAGCTGTGATTGCTAATGTCCGCGGGGCAACGGTTGAGCTGCTTAATACTAGCGGGTCAATACTCGACACTACAACGACAGACGAAAATGGCGATTATAGTTTTGAAGTTGTTTTTGGAACGGCGTATACAGTTAGGGTGAAGTCGGAACTTAAGAAAGTTGGTGCCGCTCCTACTTGGGATTTTACTGTTGTTGATAATACAAGCTCAGAAGCTATTTATTCTATGGAATCTAACGTCGCTGCGATATCTAATGCGATTACCACACTGAATATCAACGCCCCGTCAGGTTGGGATGGTTCAGGTCTTAACAATGCTCGTGTTGCTGCGCCGTTTGCTATTTTAGATTCGGTTTATGAAGCGAAGGAGAGAATAATCGAAGTTGACAGTTCAATTGAGATGGTTCCATTGAAACTAAATTGGAGTATCAACAATATTGCTGCCAGTGGAGATAAAAATGCTGGTCAAATCGGTACTTCTCATTTTGACGGTACCGAGATTTTTATTCTTGGTGATAAAGTATCTGATACGGATGAATACGATGGTCATGTCATTGTTCATGAATGGGGCCATTACTTCGAAGGAAGACATTCGCGCTCAGACTCAATTGGTGGGCCACATGGTGGCAATGACAAGCTAGATATTCGAGTCGCACTTGGCGAGGGCTTTGGTAACGCACTCTCGGGTATTATTACTGACGACCCTTTTTATAGAGACTCGTTTGGCTCAAGTGGTTTTTCAATCAACGTTGAAAACAATCCTTCAACCAATCGAGGGTGGTTTTCCGAATCTTCAGTGCAAAGTCTTATTTATGATTTTTATGACAGTAACAATGATGGCTCAGATACGATGAGCTTAGGCTTCGGTCCAATTTATGATGTATTAGTGGGGGGCGAGAAAGACACTGAAGCTTTTACTTCGATTTTTTCATTTGCCAATCAACTTAAAATATCAGAACCCTCAAGTGCATCGGCGATTGACTCACTGTTATCTTCACAATCGATAACGGTCAATGATGATTTTGGAACAGGTGAAACTAATAATGGTGGTGATTCTCGAAATCTACCCGTATTCAATAGTTTAACTGATAGCGGCAGTATTCAAGTATGTAGCTATGACACGAATGGTGCCTACAATAAGTTAGGAAACCGTAAATACGTTAAAATCGAGATTACTAGCGCAGGGTCCTACGCTTTCACGGCAAACGGTACCTCTAGTGGCGATGATCCTGATTTGGTTGTTTATCAAGCTGGAGAAATAGAATTTGCGAGTCAAGCGAATGGCAATGAGTCCACGACACGTCAGTTATCGGCCGGTACCTATGTGATGGATATTTATGAATATAGCAATGTTGATGGCGATGGCAAAGATACCTGTATCGACTTTACTCTGACTGCAAACTAGAGGAATAAACTAATGAATTTTAAAGCAATGTTAATACTAGCCTTTTCGGCTTCGATAGTTGGGTGCAGTGCAGAAAAACAAAAGGTAGCTTCAGTTAGCACAGAAACTAATAGTGCAACTGCCTCCGTTGGAAAGCCGAGTGCACCAATTAATATGACTTACAAAGTTTTGACAGAAAACCCAGTTCCGGGCCAAGAAATTGAAATTAGGGTGGCTTTTTCTTCGCCACTTAAATCTACGGTTTCAGCGAATATGCAAGCGGCCGAAGGATTAACCTGGGCAAGTGCAAATACTAGATGGCAAGCCGAAATTAGTAAGACTGGTCAGTATACAAATTTACCAAGTATAAAAGTTGTTGCACCGGCAAACGGTGTTTATTATGTTCACTTGGTGGCCCAAGTGATGGATAACGGTAAACTGCAATCTAAGCCTTTCACTATTCCAGTGAAAGTAGGAAATGCAGAGGCTAAACTTCAATCTCCTGGTGAAGTGATTACTGATGAGAAAGGTCAGAAAGTTATTATTCAAAAAGTCGACACAAAAAGTTAGTCAAGGTAGCCACTCTTAAATGATATTTTAAGGGTGGCATCTAAAATTGATTTAATTTGACGAGTTTGTCGACCTTCGATGAGTTAAACAGCATTCGGCGGTGGGCAATAGCGACTATTTCGACAAGGTCGAGCCGATAGATTTAGTCTTAATTGGCGATTTTATCAGCTCGCTTACACCCACTAAGTTAAAACTCTTTTGTATAGTATGTAGATTTTCTTGCAAAAACTCTAAGGTTTCAGGGTAGGGATGACAGATAACAACCGCAGTTCCTGTTTTCTTTGCTATGTTTTCTGCTCGTTTGAATTGCTGTTCAATACTATTAATTGCCCCCTTATGGTCTAAAAATATATCTCTTCCCAATGCGGGTACTCCATATTCTTTTGCGGTCGCTTCAGCAACTGACGACTCAGAAGTTTTGGAATCAAGAAAAAGAAACTGTTTGTCTTTCGCTTCAGACATTAACCAACTCATTTTTTCAATATCATTAGTCAGCAAACTCCCCATATGGTTGTTGATTCCAATAATATTAGGAATAGACTCTATATTTTTCTTTAATGTTTCAGAAAAAGTTGCTTGATCCATTGTTTGAAGTAGCGCTCCAGGACCCAATAAATCCGGGCGGCTATAGGCTTCCATGGGTAAGTGCATAATAATGTCATGGCCATTTTCAGAAGCTATTTTTGAAATCAACTTAGCGTGCGGCGTGTGTGGCAAAATAGCCGCGGTCATTTTGCCTGGAAGCGACAACATTTTTCTAGCAATGATTGAGTTGTCGCCTAAATCATCAATCACTATTGAGATCTTTGGCTTAACTGTCAATTGGAAATCGTCCGAAGTATTTTGGGGCAGGGTAGTGTCGTTATTTGCGATTACCGCATGGCAAAACATTAATCCACACCAAAATACGGTGCGTCTAATCCAATCTAATATTTTCATTTTGTAGTTTTTTCTGAAAGAAGTTTGTAGGCTTGTAATAGCTCAAGGTCGTTAAGCATTTCAGAGTTTTGATTGTTTTCTAACCCGGCGGTTTTGAACATTACATCAGGCTTAATTCCTATGTCCTGAATCCGGTTACCCTTTGGCGAATAGTATTTGGCCGTTGTGATTTTTAATCCTGTTTCTCTTCTTAAAAATATGATCGATTGAATGGAGCCTTTTCCGTAAGAAATATCGCCTAAAATCGTCGCTTTTTGGTGATCCTGTAATGCGGCCGCTAGGATTTCACTGGATGAGGCAGAGTTTTCGTTCATCATGACAACAACATCAAAGTTAAGATAAGGAGCAATGCTGCTTGCCCTAAAAATCTCATTGGCATCCTGAGTTCTACCTGCCGAAGTCAGTAGAATTCCGGAGTCAATAAATAAGTCAGATATCTCGATAGCTGATTCTAATACTCCGCCAGGATTATTTCTTAAGTCAATAATCAATTTGTTTAGCGGGCCTGTTAAAGACATTTTATTGACGGCCTGAATAAATTCCACAGGACTTTTTTTAGTAAACTGTGATATGGCTAAATACCCCACATTGCCGGGTAAGAGCTCATGAGAAATACTCGGTAATTGAATGATTTCTCGTGTTAGCAAATAGTCCTTAGTACTCGACTGTTTTGTGCTTGAGTCATCTAGAATAGTCAGCTTCAGTTGCGAGTTCGCTTTTCCGTACAATAATTTGTAGGCATCTTCTGTAGAGATTTGCTTAATGTCGATATTATTGATGCGAGAAACCACCATTCCAACCGATAATTGGGCTCGGTCAGCTGGCCCCGTTGGAACAATTGAGCTAATTTGAATCCCATTTTCGTGGTCATTAAAACTGAGGCCGATTCCAGCGTACTCACCTTCATTATCAGCTGTAAAATTAGCGAATGCAGAAGGATCTAGGTATCTTGAGTGGTTATCCAAACTGTCAACCATGCCACGAATAGCCGCATCAATCAGTGCTTTATCATCCACTTCGTCTACGTAGGTGGATTTAACGTAATAAAACACTTCACTAAATGAGCGTAATTCCTCTAGCGGTAGCGGTTGCTTAGTATCTTTTTGAGCTTGCGGAGAGGCAAAGCTGGTCGCAGCGGAAACCAATAGAGTAACCGCGGTGACAATGGAGACTAGTTTTGGCAGCTTCATTCGATTCCTTATTCTTTATGCTGTCTACCCTGGCTAATTGGCTAACCCCAAATTAGGTAGTGAATAATGTTAAGCCTATTGGCCGGCTAATTGATATCGTCTAATATAACCAACCCGAAATCGTTCAACAAACAAAAATTAGTCAGAATGTGAATAAAACGCAGTAAAATGAGTTAGAAAATTAGCTATTCTATTTATCGGCAGGAAGCTAAAAAACTGAAATAATTGGATTTAATCATTATTTTGTATTGATTTACTTGGTTAAAAACAATCTGAAATTCAATATACTTTTTAAAGCCTTAAATAGGAGTCAAACACAAAAGTGTTAGCTAAGCTAAAAGTTTCAAGCCTAATCATCATTGCTATGTTAGTGCTCGCTTATATATTTTCACCTTGGTGGTTAGTCCCTTTAGCCAAGCAATATTTACCTGAACAACTAGTCGAACTTCAAGCAAAAATAGAATATCCAGGCTTGAATCAGTTTGCCATTCAATCTGCTCAGTTCAAGTTAGATTCTTTACAGCTGAAAGTAGAGATTTCGCAATTTTCGACTAGCTACGATATGCACGAAATTGCGATAGGATCGGTCTTGATTTCACATTATGGTGATGCCCCCTTAGAGGATAGCGGCCATGTAAATGCTTCAAATCATTCTGATAATCCGCTGAACACCCCTTTTGAATTAATCAGTCAGGTGTTAAACCATGTTGAGGGAATAAAAAACATCCAGCGAGTTAAAATTGAAAAACTGTCTTATTTACTACCCATGGGTTTAAAGGAAGGTAAACAAAAAATCGTCATTGAAGATCTGAATCTTCAGCACTCAAATAAAAAGCTTAAGGTTACCTCCCCATTGATTCAACTTCCTAAACAAATACAGCAGGCAAAACTTCCTGCTTTGTTAAGCAAACCAGGTAAGCTAGATTTTGAGGTCGATTTTGTCAAAGACGACCTAATCGCTAAATGGCATACTGAAGAACAAATATTGGGCTCAATGGCCTATAGCAAAAACCAAAAACGAGAATCGTTTCATCTAGCAATTAATTCAAAACTACTTGAGTCGTTTCTGAGCGGGACTATTTTAGACGGTGCAAAAATGAGTAACGACCTGCAAGGGGTGAGTATTGTTAAAATGGCTGATACCGATCAAATTTTGTTGCAATCCCAATCAGAATTAATCCTTGACCCAATTAGTCTTAATCAGTTGTTGTCCTCGAGCAGTGTGGATCTAGTAAAAAATAATCCAACTTTGCCAATAAGTGCCCTAGAAAAAATAGAATCAAGCGTTGATTTAACAGTGCAACTGAATGACAACAAAGTTTGCACTGTCACTCGCGCTTGTGAGTTTTCTTTGCTAATAAAATTTAGCTCGCCCATAGTGGTTGGTAATTCTGATAACCGATTTGTGTTCGATAATGTAGCAATGAATTTTGATTCCAGGTTTTCTTACGAGGATATTACTTCATTGAATTCAATGTTTGATCTACTTCAAGGTAAACTCCATTTTTCGGCCGACAAGTTATTGTGGCAGAAAACTAATCAATCAACCAAGACAAACCAAGGGGAAAATCCTGAAAAGCTGAACCGTTCGTCAGTCACAATCGCCGATATCGATGTGAAGCTCATTCCAAGTTTTCCGCAAGCCCCAATCGCAAGAGTTGTCAGTGGGCATTGGTCACTTAAAGCCGAGGCATCAGCAGCTATGTTGGATGCGACTTTGAAACCTCAGGATTTCTCGAAAGAAACGAATCAACTAGACACCATACCAATTAGTGTTATTGCTTCAGCAGGAGGGGCTGCAGAATTCAATATTATCAACCAGGAGGAGATAGTATCTAGCGGCAATATGACTTTATCCGCGCTTGAAATTAACTCAACTTACGGTACGGCTAATGCGACCGCTAATTTAATTTGGCGAGAGTTAAACCCGAGATTATCCCATGGAAATGCGAGTGCTAGGTTAGATTTACAGGCGCCAACTGTTTCGGAGTTTACTTTTGATACCGCTCTAATAACCGCCGACATTGAGCCATCTAATGAGACTATTCATGGAGAAATAGGTTTCGCTTTTAATGATATTCCTATGTCACCGATCGAGATTAAATATAGCAAAACTGATCAAAGTACAGCTTTGTTATTTGCCAAAGAAGAGGTTAATCTTGAAGTGGTAAACCATTTATTATCAATTGTTGGTGAGCAACAAAAGATCCCACTTCAAATATTAGAAGGTTCATTGACCCACTCGGGAGATGTACTGCTGGCTAAATCGGCCCTTCTTTCTAGCCAACTTGATGCCGATAAAATTACCGTACTTTTTGGTGAGAATAAAGTGAAAGGGTTAAAACTGAACCAACTAGTGACGTCCATCAGTCCTAAAGTTTTTCGTTCAAACTTGCAAATTGAAAGTATCGATTTTTCAAGTGGCTTGCAAATTTCAGAAGTCAGTACAAAAATTGAAGGTCGACTAATCAATGACAAAGAAAGTTTAGAGTTTAGTCAGCTTGATGCGAAAATCTTTCAGGGAAAGCTGACTGCAAACTCGGTTCGCTTTGTGGAACTACAAATGCAACCATCAGTTGTCGCTCTAACCGGGCTTTCTATCAATGAGCTCTTTAATTTTATCGACGTTGCTGGGCTTCAGGCCGAGGGAAAAATCGACCTAAACATTCCTATTAGCAGTGCAAACGGTCAGCTAGTAGTGAAAGATGGGAAATTTCACTCTGTGGGAAAAGGTATTATTCAATATTCGCCAAATACTGAGCAAACTCAAGCCGAAAAAAATATTGTGTTTCAGGCGCTGGAAAATTTTCATTATGAATCATTTGATGGTGACATCTCTTACGATAAAGATGGCCACTATCTAATAAAACTGCACTTGTTGGGGAGTAACCCGGAGTTTTACGATGGTTACCCTATCGATTTCACTTTAAATTTGAATGGGCAGCTAACAGGTATATTCCGATCGCTATTTTTGACCGGAAATTTCGAACAAGCCGTTTTGGAGCAAGTTGAAGCACAGCGTAAAAAACAGACTGAATCCTTCTAATTGATGGTCCGGTGGAATAGATTAGAAGTTATAGTATAGAAATTATTGACTAAGATAAGCGGTAATTCACTTTCTATTCATCTAAAATAGGCTAACATCAGGCAATAAATCACCATTTAGTGAGGAAATCGAATGCAAAATAGATTGATACTGCTATTAGTAGTGCTGCTATTAAGTGCGTGTAACCCAACGGTTAGAGTTGAAGCGCCGAAAGAACCGATACGTATTGAGGGGACTTTCACCATCAAACATGAAATCAGAATTGTGGTTGAAAAAGAAGTTGAAGAAATCTTTGAAGAAGATGATTTATTCTAACATGCCCCAACAGTTATTAATTTCTATAGCGTCACAGCATTAAATTTCGGAGAATTCCATATGAAAGTTTTAAATAAACTAGTTTTAGTCACCTTATTATTATTTGCTAATTTAGTAAGCGCGGCCGATCTGACTTCTGCAAAGGCTTCGGGAGTGATTGGTGAGCAAGCAAACGGATATATTGGTTTTGTCAAAAAAGCGTCTGACGAAGTACAGTATCTTGTAAAGGAAGTTAATGCTAAGCGTAAAGCCAAGTACAAGAAAATTGCTAAAAGCCAAAATATTCCATTGAGCAATGTGGAAAAAATTGCTGGAAAAAAAGCCATGAGTAAAACTCTTTCAGGCAACTATATTAGACCGCCGGGTAAGGGGTGGATAAAGAAGAAATAGGCTTGCTTAAAAAGGAACTAAGTCCTCATCTTATTAGCCTATTTCTCTGAATATCTATTAGCTCAGTTTACAACTCTTAAAGCAAGGACGCTCAATTTGTTTAGCATGGAATTTGGCTAAATCAGTATACTTCTCTCGCCAATTGAAATCGTCATGTCTAAAATCTAAGTATCCCAAGGCACATACTAAACTGATATGGATTATGCAAAATTCTTCGGGTAAGCTAGCAAGTCTCGTTTCGATATCAGCCAGAGTTCGTTCAATGGCCGTTTGATATCGTTGCCACCAGAACTCGGACTTTATGCCTTCTTGTTCTCGCAATTTTTCAATACGTCGGTTAACACTTAAATCAATTAAACCCGAACAAATAGAGTAAAAAGTTTTCAATTGCCAATTCGCATAAACTTGCTCGAACAATTGGCCACCACTAATATTCGCGTCAATATAATCGCAAATGACTTCGCTATCCAGTATCGCGGCACCATCATCAACCAAACATGGAACTTTTCCTAACGGGTTGGCCGCCAAGAATTCGGGGTTGTTATCAAAAGGAGCCGTTTCAATAAACTCGAATAAATGATCGGCTTTAAGCTCGCTAATAGTTGCTCTAACGCAAGCGGCATATGGGGAGGATAGGGTATAAAATAATTTCATGTAAGTTCCTCTATGTTTCAATCTTGCTGAATGTTCAAATTATCAATTTTGCTTACGGCCCAAATAAACATAAACCATCCTGCAATCATTAAGCTACCACCAATTGGAGTGATTGGACCTAACCATTTCTGGTTAGTTAGCGCTAAGCCATACAAAGAACCAGAGAAAAATAATATACCTAAAGTAAAACTAGTTGCCGCACGCTTCAGCCATTTTGGGGATTCTTTAGCTTGCCTTAATTGTAGTATGAGTAATCCGCAAGTGAGTATAGCGAGCGCATGCAACATTTGATAAAGGACACCGGTTTTAATAATACTAAGTGAGTATTCAGTTAGTTGACTTTTGAGTGCATGGGCAGCAAACGCTCCGATAATGACAGAGGTGACGGCAAACAAAGCACCGGATAGTAAGATAGGTTTCAACATGGTTTTGACTTAGTTTAAGTGAGCCTTTATGTTCGCTAAGTTATTGTTGACTGATTGACTCAATAATTTTTGTAGTTGAGACACCATCAACAAATTGCAAGATTTCAACCGAACCGCCATTCGACATTACTTGTTTAGCACCTGCGATTTCTTCCACTTTATAATCGCCGCCCTTAACTAGAATATCCGGGAGTATTTGCGAGATTAAGCCCTCGGGAGTTTGCTCTGAAAATTCAACCACCCAATCAACTGAACCTAATGCTGCAAGTACTGACATTCTTCGATCACATGGATTAACCGGTCTGCCAGGGCCTTTTAATTGTTGCACTGAATCGTCGCTATTGACGGCAACGATTAAACGGTCGCCTAAAGCTTTTGCTTGTTGTAAATAGGCAACATGACCCGCATGTAAAATGTCGAAGCAGCCATTGGTCATAACAATTTTCTCGCCATGAGCTTTGGCTTCCTCAACCGCAATTTTTAGTTGTTGCTGGTTCATGGTTCCAGTACCTGAAGTTCCATGAGAGCGAAGTTTTCGTCTAAGTTCATGAGCACTGACCGTTGCAGTTCCAAGTTTCACCACGACAATACCAGCGGCTGTATTTGCCAAAAATACCGCTTGTTCTATGGGGCTGCCCGCAGCCAGTGCACTAGCAAGAGTTCCGATAACCGTGTCGCCCGCACCAGTGACGTCGAAGACCTCTCTGGCAATAGCTGGTAAATGAAGTTCTGGTTGATCGGGTCTTAACAAAGTCATACCTTGCTCGCCGCGGGTTACTAAAAGTGCGTCCCACTGATGTTGCTTTAATAGCTGATTGCCTTTTTCGACCAACATCTGTTCATCTTCACAATGCCCGACCACTGCCTCAAACTCGCTTAAGTTAGGAGTGACTAAAGTAGCCCCTTTATAACGGGCAAAATCAGTTCCTTTAGGATCTACTAAAACTGGAACATGGTGTTCACGAGCGACTTCGATTAGGGATTGCACTTCATCTAAAGTACCTTTGGCATAATCAGAAAGAATAACCGCGCCGCTGTTTTTTATTTGAGCCTTCATTTTTTCTACTAGAGCTTGGGTGCCACGGCCTTTAAAGTGCTCTTCAAAGTCTAATCGAATCAATTGTTGTTGGCGACTAATCACCCGCAGCTTAGTAATGGTTGGAAGTTCTTTAACCTGTTCAAAATCGCAATTTACTCCGGCTGCGCTTAATCGTGTCTTCAGACTCTCAGCTGCCTCATCCTTACCGGTAATGCCAATTAGCTGACATCGACTACCTAAACTCGCAATATTAAGGGCAACATTACCCGCCCCGCCAGGGCGTTCTTCTATTTGATTCACATTGACCACTTGTACCGGGGCTTCGGGAGAAATTCGCGAACTGCCGCCATGCCAATAGCGATCTAGCATCAGATCGCCTATTACTAGGACGGTTGCATTTTCAAAAGGAGGAAGTTGGCTATTCATAGTTTTGCTCAAAATTAGAGGTCATTTTCTGCGAGGATATTACCATAAATGACGATTGATGGCCTGAGTTGAACAAAAGCTTTTGGCTAGATCTAGTTAAGAGTTGACTCGACGATAAGTCTATCTAGACCAAATATGGCTATCACAAAATGGGGGCTAGCCCCTATAACCTCTAGGTATAACTAAAAGTTATTTGTAAAACAACATTCTTTTCGGGAGTATGCGGCCATGAACGCAATTATTTCAAACATTGTTAGCGCTGTTGCTACTGCTCATCACCATCATCATTTCCGATGGCGGTGTTTTTGTGTGTTTGCGAAATAATTTAATAGCAAATCGATAAAAAGCCCCGCTTACTCAGTAATCGGGGCTTTTTTTATGCCTTTTATTTTATCCATTAACGTATTAACAAACTAAATTAACTAACTAAAGAGAAAAATCATGACTTTAAAGCTTGTACTACCCAAAGGACGCATTAGCACTAAGGTGTTGGCATTACTTTCTGACTGTGGGATTGAATTGATTGGGGATGATAGAAATTATCGTCCGAAAGCATACGGGTTTGACTTAGAGGTCAAGTTACTCAAAAGCCAAAATATTCCGTCAATGGTGGAACTGGGTCAGCACGATATTGGCTTCGCCGGAATCGACTGGATACAAGAGCGACGTTGCAACGTCGAAATTCTGAAAGACCTTGGCTATGACCCTGTAAGAATTGTTGCTTGTATTCCTGAAGACTGGGATTGGGAAGAAATGAAGAAGCGAAAGTTAATTGTCGCTTCTGAGTATAAAAATATTGCCTCTGATTATTTAGACAAACTAGGTTTGAATTATCAATTGCTACGCTCTTACGGGGCAACTGAAGTTTTCCCGCCAGAAGATGCTGATATGATCATTGATAACACCTCTACAGGAACCACTATCTTAGCTAACCGTTTGAAAATAGTTGATACGGTGATGACCAGCTCTACCCAATTTATTGCCAATAGTGAAACGATGAAAGATGCGGGCAAAAAGCGAGACATTGATGATTTATTAACTTTGATGCAAGCAGTCATTAACGGTCGAGAGCGAGTGCTATTGGAAATGAATTGCGGTACTGATGCGATAGAAACTGTAGTCGATTTACTGCCTTCCATGAGATACCCGACAGTTTCATCGCTTTATCAAGATAAGGGCTTTGCGGTCAAAGCCGCGGTAAAAAAGAGCCAGATCAGAGACCTTATTCCTCAACTTATTCAAGCTGGAGCGACAGACATCTTAGAAATGCCTATTCGCAAAGCAATCTAACCGAGAAGTTATTATGAGTAAGCCGTTGAAATTAGATTTGAACGAAAGAAGCGACAGGGTTAACCCGTTAACTGAAAAATTCGGTTATGGTGAGACGCTTTGGCAATATCCCGACAGACAACCATTAGAGAGACTAATCGCCGAACAAAATCAATTATTACCGAGTCAAGTGTTGTGCACTAATGGTGGTGATGAGGCGATTATGATTTTGATGAGAATGATCAAAGAGGGTATCCAAATGATTCTGCCTTTGCCTGCTTTTTCTCAATACACTTGGGGAGTAAAAAGCTGGCAACAGGACGCTGTTGTCGTACCACCGCGAGAGAACTTGGCGATTGATGTAGAGGCAACTATCGCTCAAATAGAGCAAACTAAAAATACGGTCACTATTATTACCTCTCCTAATAACCCAACTGGAGAAGCCATTTCATTCGAGCAACTTGAAGCGATTTTACAAGCCGCTAAATCAAATGAAAGCTGGGTGTTTTTAGACGAAGCCTATATTGAGTTTGCAGACTTTGAATCCGCGACCAAAAGACTTTTGCCTGAATACGATAACCTAGTCATTCTAAGGACTTTCTCTAAGGCCTATGGCCTAGCTGGGATCCGTTTAGGTTACATCTTGGGAAATCAAGAGTTGATAGAAGCCTTTCGAGTTCGCTGCATGCCTTTTAATATTCCTGCTCCAAGCCTGCAAATTGCAGAACAAGCATTGCAGCCTGAATGCCAGCGCGAAATGCAAAACTATTGCCAATTAATTAGAGCCAATCGAAAATCCTTAATCGACTGGTTACAGAGCAATAAGCTAGAAGTTTTTCCAAGCCAGGCGAATTTTGTATTAATCAAACTACCCAGCAAGATGGCGAGGGCCGTCAAATCCTTTTTAGCTAAACAGGATATTTTGATTAGAGACTTTAAAGAGCCGGAGTTAGCGGACTGTATTAGAATTACAATCCCGACTTGCTTAGAACGACTGCTAGATGCACTAAAACAATGTTTAATGCCAGAGTTAATCTGCTTTGACATGGATGGTGTACTTATTGACACCAGCGAAAGTTATGATCAAACGGTAATCGCTACAGTTGAGGCGCTTTCCAATCAACAAGTCAGCCTGGAAGATATTGAATGTCTGCGACGCCAAGGTGGCTTTAATAATGACTGGGTCTTGAGTCGTCAACTACTAGTTAATTTGGGATTTGATTTTTCGCTGGATAAAGTGACTGAAGTTTTTCAGAAAATTTATTTAGGCGAAAATAATGATGGTCTTGTTAGCAACGAAACCAAAATAATTCAGCAATCTTTTATTAAAAAAATAAATCAATCTCAAAGAAGATTTACCATAGTCACTGGCCGTCCAAGAAAAGAAGCAATTGCCGGTCAAGAATTTGTAGGCTTATCTGAACTCGATTTAGTCAGCTTAGATGATGTTGAAGAAGGAAAGCCTTCACCGGAAGGAATTAAGAAACTTCAAGATAAATACTCTAAACTCAGTTGGATGTGTGGAGATAATCCTGATGATATGCAAGCAGCGGTGGCTTCGAGTAGCCTCGCAATTGGCATCGGAACTAATAAAGTAGATGCACTTTATCAGGCGGGGGCCGATATAGTTTTAGATAACATAAATGAATTGGAGACGTGGTTATGTCAATAAGCTCAAACGAGTTAATTAAAATCTCAAGGACAACTAAAGAAACATCGATTGAATTGTCACTTAATGTCCGAGGTACTCAACAAGTCAAAGTTGATACAGGAATTGGTTTTTTTAACCACATGTTAGAACAACTGGCGACCCATGCTCGCTGGGACTTATCCATTAAAGTTTCTGGAGATTTAGAGGTTGATGATCACCACACTGTGGAGGACGTTGCCATTTGTTTGGGCGATGCATTGCAGCAGAGTTGGCGAAAACTTGATTCTATGAAACGCTATGGACAACGGTTACTACCTATGGATGAAGCGCTAATCTTATCTGCTATCGATATTTCTGGCAGAGGAATCTATGTCGGTGAATTAGAATTTACTCGTGAAAATATTGGTTCTATAAGCACTGAAATGTTTGAACATTTCTTTAATACTTTGGCTTTAAATGCGGCAATCACTTTACATATTAAGCCCATGTATTTTAGAAATAATCACCATTTAGTCGAAGGCTGTTTTAAGTCGGTAGCTTATGCACTTAACGAAGCGCTTAGTCCTTCGAGCGGTGACAATACCACTAAAGGAAGTTTGTAGCCCATGAATTTTTCAAATAATTATAAGTTAAAACGAATACAGCGCATTCGACGTAAACGTAAAGAGCGTAGACTATGAGTAAACCTAAAAACAGTACCAACAAAGTACTAATTGTTGATACCAAAGCGGGCAACTTATTTAGCCTAAAAGCCGCAGTTGAACGGCTTGGATATAAGGTGACAATACTAGAAAAGCCAAATTCAGAGCAGTTTGATGGTATCGTGATCCCTGGCCAAGGTCGATTTGGTACGGTGATGAGAAACTTGCAAGACAATGCTTGGCCAAGTTATTTAAAGCAAGCATTTGACAATGCAGTCCCCATGTTAGGTATTTGTGTTGGTATGCAAATATTTTTTGAGGGAAGTCAAGAAGATCCTGATTCGGTCGGACTTGGTTGGTTTAAAGGAAGCGCTGCTAAGTTGGATTTTCCTAAAAAACCGATGGTTGGCTGGGCTAAATTAGATAGCCAAGTTTGGCCTGAGGCAATTGTTTATTTTGTTAATAGTTATGCGATAAAACAAAGTCAACTAAGCATCGCCAATACGACTTATGGTGAAACGTTTTGTGCTGCGGTTAAACAAGGTAGTTTTGTTGGTGTTCAATTTCATCCTGAAAAGTCAGGCCAAGTTGGTAGCCAGCTAATTAAGCAATCACTTCAACAAACATTAGATCAAAAAACTAATGCGACAATTTCGGAGCTGGATTAAATGAGTACTAAAGATAGCCTTTTACCCAGAGTGATCGTTTGTCTCGATGTTGATAAAGGGCGAGTAGTAAAAGGGACCAATTTTAAACAACTACGGGATATGGGTGATCCGGTCGAGTTAGCGGTTGCGTATGAGCAGCAAGGTGCCGATGAACTAGTCTTTTTGGATATATCTGCCAGCAATGAAAGAAGACCGACTGCACTCAAATTAGTCACCGATATTGCTCAACACCTTTCTATTCCTTTTACTGTCGGCGGTGGTCTAAAAAAGCTCGATGATGTCAAAGCTTTTCTTGATGCTGGTGCGGACAAAGTTGCTTTAAATACTACCGCGGTGCTCTCCCCAGATATCATTGATCAAACAGCTATTGCTTATGGCAGTCAATGCGTGGTCGTGGCAATCGACGTTAATGCAGAGGCGGATAAGCACCGCTTTTATATTAATGGTGGCCGAACGCTTGTGGATCAAGATTTTTTCGCTTGGACTAAAGAGGTTGCCAGTCGAGGCGCTGGTGAAATATTACTCACCGCCATGCATAAAGACGGAACAGGTAGTGGATTTGATACTGAGCTTACCGCGCGTATTAGTTCACAAGTGCCAGTGCAAGTGATCGCTTCTGGCGGTGCCAAGAATGAGCAACATTTTGTTGATGCGTTTAATCAAGGCGCTGATGCTTGTTTAGCTGCTGGCATGTTTCATTCGGGTGAATACACGGTAGAGCAAGTTAAGCAATTTATGCAGGATAATGGTATCACTACACGATTTTAAACAATGAATAAATCAAAGTTATTTGTTAAGAAACTAAACCAGAATTATTAGGAAATAAAATGTTAATTCCATCAATTGATTTAATGAACGGCAAAGCGGTTCAACTGAAACAAGGCCAAGCTAAAGATAAAGTGGTCGAGCGCGATGATGTTTTTGAGTTGCTCGAAGAGTTTTCTTTGTATGGCGAAGTTGCCATCATCGATTTAGATGCGGCACTGGGCAAAGGTGATAATAAAGCTTTGATCAAGAAGCTACTCAAAAAGCGAGCCTGTCGAGTGGGGGGAGGTATTCGCGATTTAGAAACTGCGCAAGAATATATTAAAGCGGGTGCCAGTAAAATTATCATTGGAACTAACTGTCGAAAGGAATGGGTCAAAAAACTTTCCAAAGACGCTTTAATTTTTGCGATCGACGCCAAAGGAGACTATTGGTCCACTCAAGGATGGCAAACGACCGAGGGTGAAAAAGTCCTCGATTTGATTCCAGAATTAGCTAAAAATTGTAGTGAGTTCTTATATACTCAAGTCGACAAAGAAGGGTTGCTAAAAGGCCTCGATCGAACACGCAATCAGCAAGTGATTGAAGCCTCACCGATCCCAGTCACGATCGCAGGTGGAATTACTACACTAGACGATATTGATTGGTTTACTAAGCTAGGCGCCAATGGTCAAATAGGTATGTCGATTTATACGGGTAAACTATCGTTGTTAGATTGTTTTCTAACTCAGGTCGATTTTGAAAAATTGCCGATGATCCCAACCGTTGTGCAAGATGCTGATACCGACAAAGTGTTAATGCTTGCCTATTCTAATCGTGAATCTTTAACCAACGCTCTGCAAAATCGAACCGGCACTTACTGGAGTCGCAGCCGCAATCAATTGTGGCAAAAAGGCCTCACTAGTGGCAATCAACAACAGTTAGTTCAAGCTGACATTGATTGCGATGGTGATACTTTATTGTTTCGAGTAAAACAAACGGGCAACGCCTGTCATTTTGAACGTTATAGTTGTTTTGCTTCGCAAAAAAGACCATTTGATCTTGAGCGTTTAACGCAATTACTTGAGAAGCGAAAAGCAGAGTTGCCCGAAAAATCGTTTACGACTAGCTTATTCAAATCTGCAGAATT
This sequence comes from Kangiellaceae bacterium, assembly GCA_965230505.1. Lineage (GTDB taxonomy): Bacteria > Pseudomonadota > Gammaproteobacteria > Enterobacterales > Kangiellaceae. The sequence continues at coordinate 1,597,265 of OZ246006.1, forward strand.
TAGAGCAGAGAAGATTCTAGAAGAAGCTCAAGAACTAATTGATGCACAAGATTTTGAGGACGTGCGTTGGGAAGCTTCAGATTTAATCTTTTTCGCATTGGTTGATGCATTAGCAAAAGGTGTCGACATAAGCGATATTACTACTGAATTAAGAGGCCGGTTTAATGATAATTAAAACTCAGGACTGGAAACGCAAAAGTCTGGCTAGTGATCCAGAGCTAGCTAGCAAAGTCTCAGAGATGTTGGCAAGAATTCAAGCGGATGGTGACCAAGTCATTGATGCCATGGCGCAAGAATTCGATCAGCAGAAGGTTGAAGAAATTCAGCTAAAAGCTTTTGAAGACTATCAACTGGAACCTGAGTTGGCTAATGCGATTAAAATCGCCGCGAGTCGTATTCAGCGATTCGCCGAGTTTCAAAAACAAGGCTTAGATTGCCGAACGTTCACCGATGAATATGGTGAATTTGGTCAAGTCGTCGAGCCGATTGAACGAATAGGCGCTTATATTCCTGGGGGGCGTTTTCCGTTGATTTCGACAGCGTTAATGACGTTAATTCCCGCCAAAGTTGCTGGTTCAAAAGTTCGCATAGCCTGTTCGCCATCTGACAATCCAGCATTGCTTGCCGCAGCCTCACTCGCTGGTGCAACCAAGTTTATTAAGGTTGGTGGCGTACAAGCTATTGCGGCGCTTGCCTTTGGTTATGCGGATGAAACTTCTGTTGATGTAGTGGTTGGTCCCGGTAATGCTTGGGTCAATGAAGCGAAGAAACAATTACAAGGTAAAGTAAAAATTGACGGTCTTGCCGGACCCAGTGAGTTATTAGCTTTGTGTGATGGTGAGCAACCGATCGAGTGGCTAGCTTTTGATGCGTTAGCTCAAGCAGAACACGACCCAATGGCGTGCTCTATCATTGTCAGTGATGATTCCAATTGGTTAGTTTCAATGCTGAGTTATTTAGAATCAAAAGAGAACACCAAAGAGTTGTTAAAACGCAATCAAATCGAATTAGTTTATGCCAAAAACCAACAACAAATGATTGAATTTAGTGAACACTATGCACCGGAGCATTTAATGTTATGCCACTCGAAAATTGAGTCGAGTTCATTATCTAACTATGGATCTTTGTTTGTGGGCGCTAATAGTGCGGTTGCACTGGGAGACTATATTACTGGCCCCAATCACACTCTGCCCACGCTTGGTTACGCAAGGCAAAATGGTGGGCTAAACGTGATGACCTTTTTACGTTTCTTGACCATTCAATCTGTAAATCAACAAGGAAGAGAGTTACTTTCGCAACATGCTGAACGGATAGCTGACGCAGAGGGATTAAAATTCCATGCGCAAAGTTTGAAAATACGTCAATGATATCGGCTTGAAAAAAGGGCTTCAGCCCTTTCAATTAGTGCAAAATTAAACTATAAGTATATCTATGGGTGAGATAATAAGTAGAATATTGGTTAAGTGATAATAAGCAATAAACACTTAATCCAGTGCAAAGCCACACTCCTAGCCTCTTTCCTACTGTTATTCGGTACATTCGCTGCCGCCAACAATTCAACTTATTTTCAAAGAATTGATTCCAGTTTGGGTATGCAAACTAATTACATAAACAAATTAACTCAGCGCCAAGACGGGTTTATTTGGATGGCAACTGCAGAAGGCTTAAGCCGATTTGATGGCTATTCATTTGTTAACTATTCCTACGACATTCATGACCCTTCAAGTTTACCGAGTGGCTGGATAGAAACTATATTTGAAGATAGTCAGCAAAGGCTTTGGGTGGGAACTGATAGAGGGCTTGCTCGTTTAGCCGACGATGAGCGCTCTTTTATTGTATATAAGTACGATAGTAATATAGAGAATTCTATTTCAGGAAACGTCATTCGTGGAATTGCCGAAGACGAACAACAGCGGCTTTGGGTAAGTGCTGATTTAGGAGTTAATTTATATCAGCAACAAACCAATGATTTTATTCGTTACCCTTTACCCAACCTTTCCAACCAACAGCGAATTGACAGTGGAATAAATTTCCTAAAAAAAGCCGATAAAATTGGGTTTTGGGTTGGTAGTGATCTTGGTTTATTTCATTTCAACACTCAAACTAGAACCTTCATAAAACACGAGGCTGTCAGTAAGGTCGGTGAGTCATTCTATGACTTAGATATTGATAGTCAAGGACACCTCTGGTTGGCAACTAGCGAAAACGGAATTATAAAATACAACCCCAGTAACCAAGAATTTAAAGTTTATCAATCTAAAGTGGGTGACCCCAGCTCCCTTGCAAGTAATTACGCTTGGCGTTTGCTCGTCGACTCGAACGATCGCGTGTGGGTTGGTACCAGTGGTAACGGATTAAGTGTGCTAAATGCAGAGAGAGACAAGTTTTTAAATTTTCAGTATAGCTTGGTTGATGATAATACTATTCCTAGTGATCTAGTTACCGATATCATTGAAGACAGCTCAGGTTTAATTTGGATTGCGACCTTCGACGGTGTGGTAATTTATAAGCCTAACCAAGTGGTAGAAAGTCTGAGACCTATTCCCTATGATGAGGAATCACTTTCAAGCGATTTACCATGGTCATATGCTGAATCCAGCGATGCAATTTGGATTGGAACTACCGAAGGGCTAAACCGCGAGGATAAATTGACCGGCAAGATTAAACGATATTTAAATCTTGGTAACGATGGAACGCAACAAAAATTTACAGCAGTGTGGGCTATTGAGGCAAGCCAGCAAAACAGTCTTTGGTTAGGTACTGAATACGGTTTGGCTCATTTTGATTTGGCCTCAGAAGGATTTCAATTTTCTTACCAATTTCCCGCTAGTTTACAAGTCAGTGAGCAAAGAGAAAAGCTGCTTAGACGAACGGTTTGGGCTATCAGCGTTCGCAAAGATGGTAATGTTTGGGCGGGTACTAATGATGGTAAACTCTATTTATTCTCTCAGGAAAAGGGAGTGTTGATGGATCTATCCAAAAGTATTTGGGATTCAATGAAAGAGAAAGTTCGACTCGAGTTTAACAATATCGTTGAAGATGAAAATGGAAACCTCTGGCTTTCAACCAGTACTGGATTATATTTTTATAACCTCGAAAGGCAAACTATTTCTCCCGTGGTTGATTCTACTGGTCAGAATTTATTTCCCAATGATTGGATTTACGCAACACAGCATCATCGAAGTAATCAATATTGGGTGCTGACCCAAAACTATGGCGCGCATTTGTTAAGTTTTGAAAGTGAAGGTCGGGTTAGTAAGCAAGCTCACTTAAACACTCAATTTAAAACACTTGCCGATAAGAATTTATATAACGTTTACCCCATATCTGACGAGGAGATATGGTTTACGGCGTCGAAAAATATCTATGAATATAATTTGACTAACAATCAACTGGTCAACTACGGTAGCGAGCAAGTTTTACCCGAACTAGTGTTTCATGAAAATACCCAGTTTTTTGACTCGCAAGGAAGGTTACACTTAGGTAGTAATAAAGGAGTAGTGCGCTTTTCCCCAATAGAGTTTAAGATCGCAGAGCAAAAAAGAAGAGATTACATTCCTCCCCTCTATTTAACTGAACTATCGACAAATCTATGGGATGGGAATTCTAACAAGACATCAAGTTTAACTAAGAGTAAGAATTCAAACCAGAATAAACTAAAGTTATCCAAGCCACTGCGAGCTTATCAATCTTTAGAGTTTTCTCACGAACACTCTGTATTCGACTTCGAGTTCTTGGCATTAGATTATGCCAATACCAAAGATATAAAATACTCCTATCGGCTTAACGGTTTCAATTCAGCCTGGAGTGATTACTCTCACAGGCGCAGGTTTACGTTCACTAACTTACCTGCTGGAGAGTATCAGCTGCTAGTTCGGGCGGCTAGTGGTGTTTACAATTGGGAAGAAAAAACTACTAGTTTTCAACTCACTATATTGCCACCGCCGTGGCAAACCTGGCCAGCATATTTTTCCTATGTGATAATTTTTATACTGTTATCATTTTTTGGTTATCGCTTCTGGCGCAAGCAGTTGCTAATGCGCTATGCACTCGATCATTCCGAAATTAAATTAGAGCAAGCTCTTTGGGGAAGTGGCGATGAGTTGTGGGAATGGAATGTTGAAACAGGCAAACTAAGTAAGCAAAATATCTTTAAGGAATTCGTGCAAGTTGAATCGATTGAAAAATCTACTTTTACTGGTTTGATGGAACAAGTTCACCCCGAAGATTCTCAAAGACTTCGTGATGACATAAATAGTGTATTAGAAGGAAAGAAAAATAAACTGGAGTCAATTTATCGAAGAAAAACTAAGAATGGTAATTGGATTTGGTTGCTAGATAAAGCTAAAGTGAGCGGTTTTTCTGCCGAAGGTAACCCAATCAGAATTAGCGGTACAACAAGAAACGTCGATAATTTAAAACGAGCTGAGCAAAGAAATCAGTTATTAGCTTCTGCGTTCCAGAGTACAAATGATGGGGCCATTATTCTTAATCAAAAACTGGAAATCATCGCGATTAATGATGCTTTTACTCGCATCACTGGTTTTAGCTCATCCATTGTCGAGCAAACTTTTAGCTCAAATTCTATTTCGAGTTTAAAAACATCTAACGACGGCGAGCGCTTAAGTGGCAGTATCATGAAAGATATACTGACCCACGGATTCTACACAGGGCAAATATGGGTAAGAAACTCCAAGGGGCGAAAAATACCGGTTGATATGAAGATGGCCTCAGTGGTAAGCGAAGTTGGTGACGAGTCAAATTTTGTGATAACGATAACCGATATTCATTATCGTATAAAAGCAGAGAGAGAGCTCCGTCGGCTTGCTGACTACGATTCTTTGACCGGGTTACCCAATCGCTCTAAATTAACGGTCCAACTAGAGCACTGTATCTATCAGGCAAAACAAGACGACAGCTTATTGGCGGTTCTGTTTATCGACCTAGATAATTTCAAAAATGTTAATGACAGTTTGGGTCATAGTTTTGGTGATTCAGTATTAGTTGCAGTAGCGCAACGGTTAAAAGGTTGTGTTCGGCGGTCTGATGTTATTGCTCGGCTGGGCGGCGATGAATTTACCATTGCTTTAGTGGGATTAGATAGCTTAGATACTGTTATTAAAATAGCTAATAATATCTTACTCGCGATGCAAAAACCCTTTAGCGTTGAGTCACATGATTTAGTGATCAGTCCGAGTATCGGTGTTTCAGTTCTCGGGGAAAACGGGTCAGACATAGAGACGTTACTCAGCAATGCAGATATCGCTATGTATCATGCAAAGAATCATGGGAAGAACAACTTCGCTTTCTTTTCAGATTCTATGAATGAGCGTCTAATTAATCGTATTGCATTAGAAAAGCGTGTGCGACAAGGTTTAGCCAACAACGAATTTATTTTACATTATCAGCCAAAAATCGGCCTCCTTGCAGGGCAAATTGTTGGATTCGAAGCATTGGTTCGGTGGAACGACCCCCAAAGAGGTTTGGTCGCTCCCAATGAATTTATCCCCATAGCGGAAGAGACAGGCCTTATTCTGCCCTTAGGTTCTTGGGTTATTGATGCAGCATGCCGACAACTTAATCAGTGGAATACCAGCGGATATAAGACACTGAATTTGGCCGTGAATTTATCAGCCTTGCAATTTCAGGATAAAAATCTAATTGAGACTATTGAGCATGCGCTCAAGCGACATGATATTGCGATAGAAAATTTTGAACTTGAGATTACAGAAAGTTCATTGATGGAGAACATGACTCATGCCATAAAAACTCTTAATCGGTTGCGAGAATTTGGTCTTAAGCTGTCTCTAGATGATTTTGGTACTGGCTACTCATCACTAAATTACCTGAAGAAGTTTCCGATTCAAAATCTTAAGATCGATCGATCATTTATTAGTGACCTAACCAGAGATAAGCGTGATGCTAAAATGGTCGCATCAATTATCGCATTGGCTCACAATCTTGATATTAGAGTGATAGGAGAAGGCGTGGAAGATAGAGAGCAACTTGCTATGCTACATCAGTTTGGGGTCGATGAGGTTCAAGGCTATTTGCTGGGGAAACCATGTAGCGCAATGGAAGCGACAAAGCTATTAGAGTCAAATCTGGATATTAGTGATATGGTTAAACTGATCCGAGTTTAAGTTTCTAATTTTTATTAAGAAATGATAATCTCGCAACGTGCCTACTCTTGGTATTTCTCATTCATAAAGCGGTAGGAGTGAACAATCAGCTCTTCTAAAATCGCCATATCGATATCTGCTAGTTTATTAATGTTTAAGCAAGACTTGCCATGCTTGTGTTTACCAAGCTTGGCAAGTAATTGATCAAACTGGCTAAAACCATTCATCAAATAAACGCTGATATAGTTTTTTCTTGGTGAAAAGCCTGTCTTCATCCAATCACCTTCGCGGCCACTCGCGTAAACAAAGTGATAACTTCCATAGCCAATGATTGCGGTTCCCCACATGACAGCCGGTTCGCCTGTTATTCGAGAAAAACATTCGAGCAGGGTGAGAGAATCTTTTTGCCGAATTGGGTGCTCTATGGATTGAATAAATTCAATCGGTGATTTTTGGTTAGCAGTTGTTTTGGTGTCAGACATTGCATTTTCCTAGAGGTTTAGAATGAAGAGCCTGGCTGTGACAGAAACGCTAATTCTTCAGCCGTTGATTCTCGACCAAGTACTTTGTTCCTATGCGGATATCGAGAAAACTGCGCGATAATATCTCGATGTTTTTTTTCGTAAATTAAATTATTCTCTAATCCTTTGACGGCAAAGAGCTTTAATGCTTGGTCATGAATCTTTAACGATTCTGAATGCATAAAGGGCATATAAAGGAAACTTCTTCTGTTGATGCTGATCTCTTGATCAAAGCCTTTCTCAATAGCGCTTTGTGACAATGCCAAAGCTAAAGGATCAAACTCAAATGCTTTTGCTGATTCTCGAAAAAAGTTACGGGAAAATTGATCCAAAACGATGATTTCAGCAAGGCTTCCTTCTGGAGTCTGTCGCCATTCAAATAGCTCACATCGAGTGGCCGCATGGTATGTGCTCAAAAAGCGTTGTTTAAGTTGCTGATCAAAACTCGGATCTTTTTTAAACCAGTACTTGGAATCAATTTCGTTAAACCAAAAATCAATGATTTCCTGATAGTGCATGGTAAGTCCTTCTAGTGATTGGGGGTCAATTAAGTCACTTAATTTGTTTCTCGTTAGTACTTGTTTGCTGGTATTTATCTAAAATTAATAATAATGGCGGTAATAGTAGAAAATCAACGATTAGCGCAAATACTAAAGTAATTGCCATTAACATGCCAATCGCAGCCGAAGTATTCATATGTGATATCGCTAAAATCATAAACCCACCCGATAAAACAACTGTGGTGGTTAGTAATGCTTGGCCCACACGAGAAAAGGTTGCTTTTATGGCTTCTTGAGAAGTTAAGCCTGACAACCTCGCAAGCCGATATTTATGCAGGAAATGGACGGTATCATCAACCACGATCCCAAGTGTCGAACAAGCTACAATTGAAAGTGAAATATCTACGTAGCCATAGAGTAGTCCCCAAAGGCCATAGGCCATCGCTGCTGGAATGATATTCGGTATCAAACTAATTAATCCAAATTTCAGCGATTTAAAAATTAAAACTAAGATTGCAGAAATTCCCAAAAGCGCAAGTAAAGTGCCGGTCAAAAGGCCACTTATATTGCGTTGTGCAATATGCGCAAAAACCATTCCTAAACCGGTTGCTTCGTTGGTTTTTAATGCCGGAGCATTGTGTTTTAACCATGCTTGGGCTTTTGAGTCTAACGCTAGTAACTCATCTGAACCGGCATCGGTGACAGAAACACTAAATCTTGTCGCATCTTTATGAATTGTCACTAAATTATTCAGTCCTAATTCCGCAGGTAATCCAAACTCGTAGAAAAGTAAATACTGTGCTGCAAGTTCACTGCTTTGCGGCACCTTGTACTCACTTTTGATGTCATTGTGCATTGTCTTATTTAAGTCTTTCATTAGTTGACTGAAGTTGGTGACTTTTACGACCTTACTTTGAGTCAAGAACCATTGTTCAAATTGATCGAGTTGTTGAATATACTCTGGAGAAAAAATGCCTTGTTTAGAGTTAGACCGAATAGAATATTCTAATGAGTTGACGCCGGTAAGATATCCATCAACCTTATTAACCAGCCTGACCACTTCAAAGCTCTGATCGAAGTATTGCGACCAGTTATCTGATAATTTATTCTTTGGAATTGAGAGTGTGAGAAATGTCACCGCTAATAGCATTAATACCAGTAATACTTTGCGATAGGAAATGACCCAATTTGCGAAACCTTGGAGTTTCATGTTTTCTTTTATTAAAAATGGCTTTTTTTCCGGGATGACAATAAGCAGAGCGGGTAGTAAAAAAATACTGAATATTAGAGCTAGAAATACACCGAAAGCGACCATGTTTCCCAAGTCTTGATAAGGTGGAGATGAACTAAAGTTAAGAGTCAGAAATCCAATAATGGTAGTTATGCTTGTTACGAGTACTGGCGTAAAGTTTATGGTTAAACTTTTAATGATCGCTGATTTTTGATTTTCTCGGTCTGCTCTAAACTGATAATAGCTGGTAATTATATGAACGCTATCGGCCACCATAATAGACAGCAAAATGCTTGGCGCAAAGCCTGCGATCGGGGTAAGGGTTGGTGAAACCCAACCAAAGAAGCCAAAAGTACAAACTAGACAAGCCGTTATTAGCAAAAAGGTTGCTATGGTTCCGCTTAGTCTTTTTAGGAAAAGTATTAAGCCTAAAAAAATGAGAGCATAACTAACCGGTACTAATGTGGTAAGGTCATTCTTAACAGCTCGAGCAAGGGTTGTATTAAACGCTGTTGAACCGCCGTTATCTATTTCAAATTCTGGAAATTGCCGTCTTAGTTCATTTCTCAACTTTTCCATTTGTAAGGTCACTAAGGTGGACGCGTTGTTGACGGATTTATCCAGTCTTAGATTGATTACAACCACGGTAAGTTTGCCGTCAGCGGTAATTAATGACTTTACTAAACGCTGTTCAGAAAGCGCTATATTTCGCAATTCAGTCAATCTAGACGCAGTTAAGCCATCGCTTGACTCGACTAAATAGTTAGTTTCAATTTCATCATTTTTAGAACGGGTATATTGATAATTGGTCAGGGATGAAACTCGATATGCCCCTTCGATTTGCCAAGCCTGTTCCGTGGCAAGTTCAATTAGTTTTAAAGCTCGTTGAGTAAAAAGATCGTCTTGTTTGCTTTCTATGACCAAGGTGGCGGAATCTGAACTCACATAATTTGCTTCGAAAGATTCAAACGCAAGTAGTTGCGGATTATCTTTACTTAAGTACACCCTAAAATCATTGCTAATGGTTAGATTTGCAAGTCCTAGGGATAGAGTTAAAAGCAACAATAGGCTAATAACAATAATTTTGAGAGGATGGGTAACAATCCAAGCGAATAGGGCTAACAGGCTCTTTGAAGAAGTTTGCATAAAGTGAGGGTGGTACAAAGAGAGTGTTGTGATAGTAACTCAATTTGGGGTAACGGCATAACTTCTAAGTTAAGTCAGAATGAGTAAAGGTAACTTAGAAACTTAGATTTGTAGCACAAAATTCTTAAATTTAGCGAGCTATAAGTAGATTTGTGGAATATTTACAAAGATTTTGCTCTGCACAATAACTATACTCTCGCCATTATCGAAACGAATATCTCGGTTCGAGTTATGACGACTTGACACTCTATGCCCTTAGTTTACTCAGAGCGTAATCTATATAGAGGTTAAGTTTCGTACATCAAAACAAGAGCTTCATCCGAAAATTGATGAGTGCTCAAATTAAGTTCTATAATATTGAAATGACTATTTTCAGTATTTGAAGATGTATTTTTAGTAATTGGAGCTGTTTAATTTATCAAATTATCAGCAGCCTTTAGGAGACATTATGAAATTCAAGAATCTGACGATGCCTTGGCTAGTCGCTTTATGCTTAACCCTAGCGCTCGGTTGCGGTGGTGGCAGTGATAGTGATGACGATGATGATACAGCTGATACCCCAACTTGGACCGTCAATGTATTTGAAGACGAGTCCGAATTTAAAGATCTTTGCCAGGTTCCAAGAACTGGAATTGATCCTGCGACCGATCGAGCCTATGCCGATCGCCAAGGGACTACTTTGCATGAAAATCATTGGCTACGTTCTTGGAGTAATAACACGTATCTTTGGTACGACGAAATAGCAGATGTTAACCCGGCTGGGTTTTCCGATCCTATAGAGTATTTCGCTGTTTTAAGGACTAATGAGCTATCTCCTTCAGGGCAGCCAAAAGATAAGTTTCACTTTACTCGTGACTCTGCGGAATGGCAGCAAATAGTTCAAGCTGGTGTTTCTGCGGGTTATGGCGCGGAATTTGCGATAATACAAGGTGCTCCTCCGCGTCAAATTGTAGTCGCTTTTACCGAACCCAACACACCTGCTACACAAGCCGGGATGATGCGTGGCGCGGAATTAGTAGAAATTGATGGAGTCGATGTGGTTAACGCTGGTGATCAGGCTAGCGTAGACATATTAAATGCAGCACTTTTTCCAAGTGATATCGGTGAATCCCATGAGTTTGTATTTCGGTTAGTTGGCGAAACTGAAACTCAAACTGCTACATTGGTATCTGCTGAGATTACAGCTTCTCCAGTGCAGTACACTCAAACTATTGATACTAATACTGGTAAGGTGGGCTATATGATGTTTTCTACTCATATCGCGACCGCTGAATCACAGTTAATTGATGCGGTTACGGAACTTGCAAATGAAAATATCACCGATTTAGTCCTCGATCTACGATACAACGGCGGTGGGCTGTTAGCAATCGCAAGTCAGTTGGCCTATATGGTTGCTGGAGATCAACCAACCAGCGGTAAGAATTTCGACAATTTGGTGTTTAACGACCAACATCCCAATGTAAACCCGGTCACAGGTAATAGCTTATCCCCGACTCCCTTTTATACAACCTCATTGGGTTTTTCGGTTGATCAAGGACAAAGTTTGCCAACTCTGGATTTGCAGCGTGTATTTATTCTTACGACTGATGGCACCTGTTCTGCGAGCGAAGCAATCATTAATGGCTTGAGGGGGATTGATATCGAAGTGATTCTAATCGGCTCAACCACTTGCGGAAAACCATATGGTTTCTATCCAACAGATAACTGCGGAACGACTTATTTTACGGTTCAATTCAGTGGTGAAAATGATAAAGGGTTTGGAGATTTTTCTGATGGCTTTTCACCTGCGAACACGGCTGATACGGTAGGTGTTGTCGTACCTGGTTGTTCTGTGGCAGATGATTATGACTTTGCTTTGGGTAACCCCAACGAAGCTCAATTGAAAGCCGCGTTGGATTACCGCGAAACAGGTACCTGCCCAACGCCATCGGCAAAAGGGGTTAAACAAGTATCCAATAAAGCTGATTCAGGCTTGGAGGTACGTGACAATCGTATTGAAAAGTTACTGATGAATAATCGCATTTTACTTCGCTAGGATGACAAGCTTGAATTGGAATAAGTGCGACGTGCAAATACGGAAAACCGGAATCAGTAAAGGAATGTTAGGGAGATTAACCTTGTTATTCTCCCTAACATTGGCCGGCTGCCAATCAATAGCATCAGATGACTTAAAGCTTGCGCTTTTGGAATCGGTTAATCAAAATGCAAAACTGCAAATAAAACAAACAATTATGCAAGACTTTGGCACCCGTGAGCTCAAGATTGCAGATGACGCGTTTCTTAATCAAAGCTCGATAACTATTATGAAACAGGTTCGTCGAACGCTCGAAAATAGCAATCTACAAGGACGAGATATGCAAACACCCAAACGTTATAAGTTGATGAAAAGCGGCTCGAATTGCTATCTAGTGTCAGATAGCAATTCGAAAACTTGGAAGTTAACCGACGTGACTTGTCGATACGAATAGACCTAAAAGTAGTATTTAGTTTTCTTCAGCATCCGGAACAAAGACATAGCCAATACCCCATACTGTTTGCAGGTAGCGAGGTTTGGCTGGGTCTTCTTCTATCATACGTCTTAGTCTAGAAACCTGAACATCAATGCTACGCTCCAACGCACTGTAGTCTCTGCCCCTAGCCAAATTCATTAACTTGTCTCTTGAAAGTGGTTGTCTAGGGTTGGTGACTAAAGACTTTAAAACTGCAAACTCACCACTGGTAAGAGTCATAGGTTGACCATTCTTGCACATTTCTCGAGTGGCTAAGTTGAGGGTAAATTCTCCAAACTCAACCATTTTTTCCTCACCGCTAGGTGCGCCAGGTAACTCGTTAGTTTTTCGTCTAAGAACCGCTTTAACTCTGGCCAGCAACTCTCTTGGGTTGAACGGCTTGGCAAGGTAGTCATCTGCACCGAGTTCAAGACCAATGATACGATCAACATCGTCACCTTTAGCGGTCAGCATAATGATAGGGATATTGTTATCCATGCCCCGTAATCGGCGGCAAATCGACAATCCATCTTCGCCGGGTAGCATCAGATCGAGGACCATTAAATGATAGTTTTCGCGCTCTAAGAAACGATCCATTTGTTCTGAATCGGCGGCTGCTTTAACGATAAAACCTTGCTCTTTGAAATACCTTTCTAGCAAGCTTCGTAGGCGAAGATCATCATCAACAACGAGTATTTTTTGGGTTTCTTCACTCATCCTTTGGTCTCCTAATGAGAGTTTTTTTGTTTATTAGAAAATGCAGCCAATTTAATCGCTGATTGAGTTTTGAGCATCCCATTCCAGCTTTAAGCGATCGCCGAGCGCATTTTACTAGTTTATAAATAACCAGTTGAAATGCCTAGCGATTTTATTGCGGAATTGTTACAGAGTATAACCCAAATTCAAAATTTTGCGGTGAGACTATCGTTTTGCCGAGTGTTAACAGTTGAAAGCATGCTTAAATTAATGCATTAATTTGTTATCAGATTGAGCTCGATTATCCATAATTTGTTGAGAGGGTCATGCATTCGAAATCTGTTTTGTATATAATCGCCAACCGCATTTAAGGCCGCGTGAGGCGAAATCACGTTGCTAGATTTCTCAATTTAAAGACTGTTATTAGGATTTTCCATGACAAAAATCGCTCAAATTATTGCGAAAGAACTGGTTGTGAACGAAAAACAAGTGGCTGCTGCCATTTCGCTGTTAGATGAAGGGGCAAGCGTACCCTTTATTTCACGTTATAGAAAAGAAGCAACTGGTGGGCTTGATGATTCTCAAATGAGAACGCTAGAAGAACGATTAGGTTACTTAAGAGAGCTAGAAGACCGTCGAGCGGTTATCATCAAAAGTATCGATGAGCAGGAAAAACTCACCCCAGAACTTAAATCGAATATTTTGTCAGCAGAAACCAAAAGTGAACTGGAAGATTTATATTTACCCTATAAGCCTAAGCGACGCACAAAAGCACAAATTGCACGTGAAGCGGGTTTGCAGCCTTTAGCTGACGATCTGCTAAACAATCCAGAACAAGATCCGGAAAATGCGGCATCAGAATATCTCAATCCAGAGCTAAAAATAGAGTCTACTAAAGACGCCCTCGATGGCGCTAAACAAATTCTTATGGAGCAGTTTGCTGAAAGTGCGCAATTACTCTCCGAAATAAGAAATTACTTAAAAGACAATGCCTTTATTCGATCGAGTGTATTAAAAGGTAAAGAGTCAGAGGGGCAAAAATTTGCTGACTATTTCGAATATGCTGAAAAATGGAACAAAATACCTTCTCATCGGGCATTGGCATTATTTCGTGGCCGCAATGAAGGTGTATTAAGTATCGAATTGGTGGTTGATGAGAAGATTCTGAAAGATGACAAAGAATCTAACTATGCTCAATTTCTTATTGCTAAACATGCCAATATTTCAGATAAAGGTCGTCCAGCCGATAGTTGGCTTCAAACTGTGGTGTTATGGACTTGGCGAGTTAAATTGCATAGCTTTTTTGAAACTGAACTGCTTGGACAACTCAGGGAACAAGCTGAAACCCATGCTATCGGCGTGTTTGCCAATAATATGCGGGACTTACTGATGGCTGCTCCGGCAGGAAACTATGTGGCTATGGGACTCGATCCTGGTTTACGGACCGGCACCAAAGTCGTGGTGGTTGATGGCACAGGAAAGCTACTGACTCAATCGACTATTTTTCCTCATGCCCCACAAAATCAATGGGACCAATCTTTAGCCAAGCTCGCCACAATGTGTCAGCAATTTAAAGTGAAATTAGTCAGTATTGGTAATGGTACAGCATCACGAGAAACCGATAACTTGGTGGCGGAACTGGAGAAAAAGCACCCAGAGCTGGGCTTAAAGCGAATTGTGGTGAGTGAAGCAGGCGCATCAGTTTATTCTGCTTCTAAGTTAGCCGCAGAGGAATTTCCTGATTTAGACGTCACTTATAGAGGATCGGTTTCAATTGCGAGGCGGCTTCAGGATCCGCTAGCGGAGCTGGTTAAGATTGAGCCGAAAGCGATCGGAGTAGGCCAATATCAGCACGATGTGAGTCAAAGCCAGTTGAGCAAAACATTAGGCAGTGTGGTTGAAGATTGTGTGAACGCGGTTGGTGTTGATCTGAATACCGCATCAGCTCCATTGCTCACTCATGTGTCTGGGCTGAATAAAACCTTAGCTCAAAATATCATTAAATACCGAGAGCAACACGGTCGCTTCGTCAATCGTAAGCAATTAAGTGAAGTTGAACGACTTGGGCCCAAAGCTTTTGAACAGGCGGCCGGATTTTTAAGAATTACCGATGGTGAAAATGCCCTAGACCGGTCGGGCGTTCATCCTGAAACTTATCCTATTGTTGAAAAAATGCTAGAACGTATTACTGGGGGAATCGACGCTCTGATGGGCAACTCGAAAGCTTTAAGTGATATTGATCCTAAGTCTTATGTGTCTGAAAGCTTTGGTTTACCAACCATCACTGACATTCTAAAAGAGCTAGAAAAGCCGGGGCGTGATCCTCGCGGTGAATTTAAGACGGCGAAATTTAAGAAGGGCATTGAAAAAATTTCTGATCTTAAACCCGAAATGGCGTTGGAAGGCACCGTAACCAATGTCACAGATTTTGGCGCGTTCGTTGATGTCGGTGTGCACCAAGATGGGCTCGTGCATATCTCGTTAATGAGTGATAAATTCATCTCTAACCCAAGAGAAGTGGTTAAAACCGGAGATATTGTAAAAGTTCACGTGATATCGGTTGATGTTCAACGAAAACGAGTGAGCTTGTCGATGGTCGGCCCGCAGCCAGAGGCGGCAAAGGGAGACTCTCGGCCGAAAGCTGCCCCAAGAACAAACAAACATCATAAGCCGCGCGCCAACAAAGCGACTGCACCCACTAATTCTGCCTTTGGGTTAGCTCTGGCGGATGCGCTAAAAGGGAAAAAGTAGATTGAGAGCAATATTCGCTATTTGAGATAAAATTTCGGCCAATTTGTAAAAAATTGTTGCAAGCTTAATTTCAGTTTGATATAAATGTGTCCGCTAGCGAATAATAGAAGCCCGAAGTAACGGGACCTGCAGACTGGAAACTTTATAAGCCTCTTGATTGAGGCTTTTTTATGCATGCTCAAAAATTTCAACAAGATCAACTCTTTTACATCTTCCTGCCAGCGCCACCGTTGTGCTAATTTTGTTTTTCCGATAACCTGTTTGAGTTATCAAATTGACTACTAGTTGGATCTTAGATGTTCGAATCACGCGGTTTTAATCTTTTCATGGCATTTGTCTGTCATCAACTTTTGATAGCAGCATTCTATTTTCAATATGTTGAAGGGATGGAACCATGTCCGCTGTGTATATTTCAACGAGTGGCTGTTTTTGTGTTAGGGCTGTGGTTCTTTATTCACGGTTTGCACAAGCCTCTGGCTGCTAGTCGCTGGCATTATTTTTATAATATCGGTGGACTCGTGACTAGCTTGATTGGCGCTGGAATAGCTGGACGACATGCCTATTTACAGAACCTACCAGCCGATGAAGTACCCGCTTGTGGGCCCTCTTTAGAATATTTAGCCGATATTTTGCCATTTATGGAGCTTTTAGATGTGGTGCTAAAAGGTTCAGGTGAGTGTGCCAAAGTGAGTTGGGATATGTTTGGTTTAAGCATGCCGAGTTGGGTATTACTGTTCTTTGTTGGTTGTATCGTGCTGCAAACTTGGCGTATCTATCGAAATGCCAAACCAAGCCGACGATTGTTCGGCTAATCAAACACGATTGTTATTTACCACAACTTGCAAAAGTATCATAAAGGCAGTTCGATCTGCTCGTCATGATTATCGTCTTCTACATCGTCCAAGGATTTTATCAACGGAAGCCTAATACTGAAGCGGCAACCTTTACCTTGTTGCGACTCAACTGATAGCTCTCCACGAAGTTGCTCGGTAATAATAAAATAAGACACCGACAACCCCAAGCCTGTTCCGGTTTTTTCATCTTTGGTAGTAAAGAATGGTTCAAACACTCTTTTTCTGACTGCTTCAGTCATGCCTGGACCATTATCAATGACCTCGATCACCGCTGTTTTTCCTTCCCTGCGGAGAATTATCTCGATAAGCGGTTTTTTAGATTGCTCTTTTTCTGAAGCAAGGGCTTGAGCTGCGTTAATCAGCAAATTAAGGAAGACTTGCTCTAGTTGGTTTTTTTGGGCGAATACAGCTCCAATGTTAGGCGCGTAGGTTTTCCGGATTTCAATATTTCTAAAATCAAATTGTTTCTTTTGATTATAGTCTTTGGCTGACAACCTGATAGCGGCATCAAGCGCTTCGACTAAATCGACTTGACTAGAACGAGGTGCAATTGGTTTGGCAAAATTAAGCATGTCACCGACGATGTTGGCTGCGCGCTCGCCTGAGGCTAAAATTCCATCCAAAAATGAGTCGATGCTTTGTTGCTCGATATAGCCGACGATTTGATCGATTTTCAAATTATTGTCATGGGCAACTTTGTGGTTTCTTGGTAAGTCCTTGCTAAGCCTCCTCTTGATGTTTTGAGTACTTTGCATGATTGCTCCAAGCGGGTTATTTATTTCATGAGCCATGCCCGCTGCCAGACCGCCTAACGAAAGCATTTTTTCGGTTTGAACTAAGGTTTCATCAATTTTCAAATTTTCGGTGATGTCATCGATTCTAATAACTTCACCACTTGTTTCTGCCGGATTTTCGTAGATACCGTAAAGCATGACTTCTAAGGTTCGCATAGACAAGTTAACTTCTTGCTCGAATCGAAAGGTCAAATTTTGGCTTAGCAAATCGCGAGAACTTTTTGCTTGTCTGATTTTCTGATCAAGCATAGGATAGAGTTCAGACAATTCATGGCCTATTGCTTCTTCTGGTTCGATTCCCGTCATTTCTTCGGCTTTTTTATTCCACTGCAACACTCGGTTTTCACTATCAATAGCAATTAGTACCGATGGCATTGAATCAATCAGTTTAGCTAAATAGGTTTGAATAGCGCCGAATTGTTTTTCTGCGATCTTTCGGCCCTTTCTTTGTTTTTTTATCTCGCTTGAGTGCTGTGCTATCCTTAGTTCGAGTAAATTTCTGGTTTTTTCTAAAGCTTCGTGGGATAAGTGAAGTTCTTTCTCTGCTTCTCTTCGGTGAGAAATATCTGAAATAAACTCAATGTAGTGCGGATGTTCTAACCAACCAGCCATTCTAGCGCGGCATTCAACCGGTATTTTTTCGCCACTTTTTTGCCGGTAAATCGTTTCATAATAAACATCTTCGCCATTGACTATTGATTTAACTAGCTCTGGGCTTCTTTGCAGGTGGCAATCAATGTCTAAGTCTAGTGTTGACATGTTGAGCAGTTCTTCTTTGGTATAGCCTAACCGGTCACAAGCTTTTTGATTGATTTCTTTTATCAGCCCCTGAGGATTACTGACAATTACCATATCGACGGCTTGGTCCATCAAAAGTAGAAAGTCTTCCTTAGTTTCATCCCATCGAGTCGCTTGCTTGGCTTCCCAACGCAGTAGGTAGAATGCAGGGTAAGCGACTAAAGCGAGCGTCATACAGGCAACCCCAATTTCCAATGTTGCTTCGTGCCAATCGATATATCCATCGAGCCAAAAATTGATCCCAAGTGCACTCGCCGCTGGAAGTAAAGCGGCAATAATAATTAAAGTTGCGGTAAACCCTCGGACAGACCAATGTTTAGCGAATTGAACTTTGCTCGAGTGCTTAGTTGGAGTTTCTAAATGCATGAATGATCCGAGTTAAAGACGTACTACTTTTGGGTCAAGAAATAGCCTGTCGAGGAAAACTTTAGTGTTTATTTTAGGAATTGTAAAATAATTCCTTCTAAATAAATCCACTTTGGTGTTTTTTATATCATTAGAATGTGGTAAAAATGTAATTAAATAACGATAGAAAGCAATAGTAGTGAGGCGGTGCAACTATGTTAGATACTCAAACAAATAAAATCGATGACATAGACAATAAAAGCGAAGCTGTCAGCAACTGGTTGGCTGAACGCAGCCAGGTTATTGTCATGTATTGCCGTCTATCCGGGTTTCGTAACCAGACTAAACTCCCAGAGAATGAGCAGATCAATGGCTTTTGTGATGTACTTATTGATTATGTTTCTGCGGGACATTTCGAAGTTTACCAACAGATAGCCAATGATTGCGAAATAAACGGACCCACCAGTATTCAGTTATTAAATCGGCTCTATCCAGATATCTCCAAAACTACTGACGTTGTGGTTGATTTTAATGAAAAGTATTCAAAAATGATGGCAAATGATTCTGAAATGATGTCTCGCTTTGACCAAGACTTATCGATTTTAGGAGAAGCAATTGCTAAACGTGTTGATCTTGAAGACGACTTAATTGAGACTTTGAGAACAAATCACTAAATCCGCCATCAATTTATTTTCAGCCTAGCGCGAGTTGATTTATAATATCCGCTTAATTTCAGAGTCAAACGATGTCGACTCAAGCAAAGATTAAAAAGTATAAGGCCAAGTACCATGATCAGAGTAATTATTGAAAGAAATATTAGCGAAGGAAGTATTGATGATTACTTGGAGTTAAGTCGTAAAGCACGAAAGCGTGCAAACACCATCAATGGATTTATTGCGGGCGAGTTATTACAAGAAAAAGGCAATCCTAACCTAGCGGTTATTATATCAAGCTGGGAAGATATCGATTCTTGGAACAAATGGGCTGAGGCTAAAGAACGCCTAGAAATTATGAAAGAAATGCGTCCACTCTTATCCAGCGACGAAAGAGTTATCGTTTTAGAAAATAGTAATATCCTCGGTTAAATACCCCACCAAACAGATTAAATGCTTGTCATGATTGCTGCAAAATCGTTTGCAGTGAGCATAAGTCGACTATTCGCCTCGGTGCCTTGGTTGTTATCCGTTAACTCTAATACAACGCCATTTACACCGAGAGCTCGTATCCCTGAAACTAGGCTAGGAAGGATTCTAAAATTTACTCTTTTGCCGACTAAATGAATTATTATTGGCAAATGAGTTGAGCTTCTTAGCTTGGCTATGCCGGTCAATGCTGCTGGTGTGTAATGTGAACAGTCAACAACAAGTTCTAATACAACTTGTTGGTTTCCTTTGCTTAAAATAGACTCAGCAATATCTAATAACTCATCATAGTTTTCAGTTTGTTGTTGAATAATGATGGGAGTGTTTTGACCTCCCACGGTGTTCAATAAATCGAGTTGTCTAAGCCGATTAACTGCGATTCGTGGCACCCCGCTATGTGCCACAACGGACGATAATTGTTGCGACTTTTCCACATCAAAAATAAGTGACATTTGATGCCGGCTAGCCAATTCTATAATCTTAGAAATAGAAGTTTCAGTGGACCTGCTTTTTACATTATCGACTGTGAAATTGAGTAAACTCGCAATAACGCAACTACCGATACCAGACTCAGTTATTTTATTAAATTGCTCTTCTAATAATTGTTCAGAATAAACATTTGCGATTAGGGCACTTAACATAAAGTTTTTATTACCAACTAGAGTTCCCGCTAAATCAACCACTGATTCTTGTAGAGTATGACTTGGAGAAACTCTTCGTACCGGTTGAGTTGAAATGTCAGTGCTAAGTGGGTCGATTGGCTGTGGCATAGGGTTCAATTCTGCTCGGGTTAAACTGGCGCTTGCAATGCTGTCCGATGAAACCTTTGTTGCAATAATATTCTCGCTTGGGTAGCTACCAAATACCCTTAGAAACTTGCATAGTTTCGACAATGAGTTCAATGCGTCTGCAACTTGTGGCTCAGCCACATTTCCTTGAAAATCGATATAGAAAAGTTGCTCCCAAGGTTTATCTGGTATGGGTCTAGATTCTAGCTTGCTTAAAGGAATATTTGAGTTTTCAAAAAGTGCTAATACTTGAGCCAAAGAGCCAGGTTGTTGGCCAGTGGACAAAGCGATTGTGGTTTTACTTTGCACCGTTAATGCCACCGGTATTGCCTTTTTAGACAAAACCATAAAACGAGTAAAGTTTTGTTTTTGGTTTGCAATGTTTTTTTGTATGACCTTTAGGTTAAATAGCTCGGCCGCTTGCTCACTGGCAATTGCTGCAAGGTCTAAATTTTTTTCAGCGGCAACCAATGAAAGAGCATGCGCGGTACTTTCGCAAAGTGATATTTTGGCTTCGGTAAGGTTGTTTAAATCTTGACTACACTGTCTTGCGGCTTGTGGGTGAGCAACAATACTTCTGATCTCATTTAGTTTAATGGATTTTTTTGTCACTAAACAGTGGTTAATTGCCAGCTTTTCCTCACCAATAATAGACAGCTTTGAATTCAGTAGTAAATCATAAACTTCGGTAATGCCACCAGAGGTCGTATTTTCGATTGGGATAACACCGTATTGGGTCTTACCAGTTTCTACATTTTGAATAATTTCATCAAATGAATCACATGCAATATATTGGTTTTCACTATTAGCAAAAAATTGTTTAGCCGCTAAGTGGGAATAAGCACCAACACCGCCCAGAACAGCAATCGATTTTGAACGGTTATCTTTAGTGGTAGGCGAAGCTTTTGCTTGTAGGTACTCTTGCTGATAGCGTACCGAATCTTCAATGATAGTGGTAAAGATTTTCGTAATATAGCGTGACTCAATATTGAGTAAACTGGCTTTTTCCACTAAGGACTCTAATAGCTCTTTTTCCCTTGGTTGGTCTCGTAATGGTTTCCCGATGAGCTGTTTTATTCTTGCGACATTGATGCTCAACTTACGACGGTCTGCGATTAACGATATTAAAGAATCATCAATCTCACTGATAGCATCTCTAATATCGAGTAATTGTTTCGAGTAGTTGGTCTTCGAATTACTGTCGGAGTTCATGGTTACCTACTATTAAGCAAAAAAAAACCTCCCAGTTTGGGAGGTTTCTTATTAGCGAAAAGCCACTAGCAATTACCCCTCCAAAATGGAGTCAGTAAATAGAATAAAAAAGATTGCTGGTGCTTTGAATTTCATCATAGGTGATAACTCTAACTGCTTTAATCCGCTACGGTCAACTTTTTTTCTTTTTTACATATAACACTAAGTTATGATCAATCAACTCGTAGCCGTGCTCTTCTGCAATTTTATGTTGTAAGTCTTCGATTTCTTTATTAACAAATTCAATCACTTCGTTAGTATCTACACACACCATATGGTCATGGTGATGTTCGCTGCTGAGTTCAAAGACGGCGTGTCCTTCTTCGAAGTTGTGGCGGCAGACTAATCCAGCCGACTCAAATTGAGTTAACACTCTATAAACGGTGGCCAACCCAACATCTTCTCCAGCAGCAAGCAATAGTTTGTATACATCTTCTGCACTAAGGTGTTTTTCTTCTGCTTCTTCTAAAATGTTGAGAATTTTTAACCGAGGGAGGGTAACTTTCAGCCCTACTTCTTTGAGTTGTTGGTTGCTCAATGCCAGCTCCTAATTAAATTTCGCTTTCTTTTGAATTATATTGCAATAAAATTGACTATAAGAAGGCATTATAAACTTTTTTTACCCTGTTTTGCATAATTTCATATAGAATACGCGCTATTCAGAGGCTTTTGTTATATTGCAATTGCACCGCTAGTGCCATCGCTAGGTTTAAGCTGTTTTTGGCTATCAACTTGTTTTTTGCTCATTATAGGTATTTCAATGGTTAGGCTGTTTTGTTTAGTAATAGTATTGTTCACCACTTCTTGTGTTTATACCTTGGATATACAACAAGGAAATATACTGGATCAAAAAGAAGTTGACCGCTTGAGAGTTGGATTAAGTAAAAACCAGGTTATTTTTGTGTTAGGTAGCCCGGTAGCAGACGATAGTTTTTCAGATGACCAATGGGTTTACTTATACACTTTTACTAATGAGAATCGAGCTGTTAACCGCACCAAGAAGTTGGAGTTGTTTTTTGAAGAAGAGAAGCTAGTAAAAGCCCGTGGTGATTATACGATTCCAGAAGAGCTGCAGTTCGAGAGCAAAGAGTAGGAAAACATCCTAAGAGCGTTAGCTCGGAAACCTGAACTACAGGCGTTATTCAGTCGGACATACTATAAAAACTAGTTGTTGTCGTGTGAAGAATCACCGCAGTGAATATCACGGTACTTTTCTTCAACATGCTTTTTAACGTCTTGATTAGGTGTGATTTGCTCATCCAATGAACTGACCGTTTTACTCGATAATTCCATTTGGTTTACATATCGTGCACAGTGTTTACACATTAGCACATGGACTTTATGTTTGAACCACGCCATGCCAGTTAGCGGTTCGTCGATATTTTCGGAGGCCTGCTCGGCTATTTGTTTGCAATTTGGCAACATTAGCACTCTCCTGTAATTTGAAAATGGTCAATAACCCGTAATACTCTATCTCTTGCTCGGTGTAACAAAACTCTGACATTAGAAGAACTTACCTCGAGGATGTTACATAATTCATCCATGGAGAGCCCGCCAGAGTCTCTCAGTCGTAAAGCTGCCAATTGGTTTTCAGGAAGTTTTTGCATATTTTTCTCGATACATTCCCTTAACTCATCGGCTGAAAGTAGATCTTCTGGAGTGTCCCCATGCCATTGAGAGCTAGGGTTTTTCCAACTAGAATTTTCTGTGAATCTTGGGTCGGTAGACCAAGTGTCTTGAATCGCTTCTAACGAGACCGAGCGGTTTTCTTTGCGTCTTCTGGTTTTTGCTTCATTAGCAACAATACGAATTAACCAGCTTTTTAATGATGAGCGACCTTCAAACTTTGGGAGAGCCTTAAGAGCTGACACCCAGGCTTCCTGAACCACTTCATCGGCTATTACTGGGCCTGCAATGGCATAAGCGACCGACTGCATCGAACTATAATATTGGCTAAAGACTTGTTGAAACAAGGCTTCGTTACCGGCTAATAGTTCTTTTAATATTTGCTCTTCAGACATTGTTGAGAGGTCAGCCATTCTTTACTCCAGTTTATCGAGCGGTAGTGGTTACTCGAAAAAATTATAACATAGCACTATTGTCTCAAAAACATACACCGTAAGTTATCGCAGAATTATCACAATTACTCAAATTACAGCTAATAACTGTTCTCAACCTAACTTCAGTGACTATTTTGACTAGGTTTTATCGACCACTTTTCGCCATACCCAGCAGAACTTTCCGAGTAAATGTATTGATCATCATTAGTAAAGGCAACTGAGTAGATGATTGCGCCACTTGGTTTCCATTGCTCTCTGGTTCTTGCTTGCCATTGTTTTAAACGCTTGCCTGTATCGATTTCCCAGAGGCTAATATCTCTTGCTGGAGCACCGGTTACTAAGTGAGATTCATCATTAGAAAATCTCGCGGAAGTGATCACATATTCACGTTTGGCTAAATCTAAACGGCTAATTTGTTCGCCGGTCGACAGATCCCAAATAAACGCATTGCCTTTAGTACCTGCGGTAAAGGCTTTTTGACCAGAGTTACTTAAGCGCAACAAAACCACGCGTGTTTGATGCTCAAACAATCGTTTAGGTTTGCCTGTTTTAGTGTTCCATAGCACCGCGCGATAATCGGCGCCACCGGTTAACGCCCATAGTCCATTAGCGGATAAATCAACATCGGCAACCGCCTCTTCACGATGTCCTGTAAACTCAAGCCGCCGCCCAGTATTCATATCAATATGAATGGCTCGTCCGTCTTCAAGTCCTAACAGAACATAGCGTCCTTTATTAGAGAGTGCGACGGCTCTGATTTTGGCGGGTGCTTGCCAAAAGCCATAGGATTTACCACTGTTGGTATTCCAAATACTAAAGTTGCGACTATCTGCTGTGATTGCTCGACTGCCATCTGGTGAGAGATTAGTTGCAATTATTTCTCTCTCTGGGTCATCTCCATGGGTCCAATTGAATAATCGCTCATTGTTTTGTAGGTCCCAATAACCAGTGCCATGATTGACAGATGAAACGATCACAAAATTGGCATCTCTAGAAATTACAGCGTCGAGAGTTCCTGCTGCGGTATGCTGGGCTTCCGCAATGGCTCCTTCGTACTGGTTGCAGCCGGAAAATAAGGTAATAAGACTCGCTAATACAGCGATTTGAAGCAGAATTTTGGTTGTCATTGATGTCAGGAGTCGCAATTTATAAGTTTTAGAGCGCTTTGCTCTGTTTTTTTGACTAGTTAAAGTATAGACTGCTTGGCTGTTTTAGGTAATTTATCTCCGAGATTTGGGCTAAGTTATCAATTTAATGGATATTTAACTTATACGAGGCATATTGTGGCTATTTGGGATTTAAAAAAACAACTTCTTACTCTTACAACGGTTCTAGTGTTGTCTGCTTGCCAACAAGCTAAACAAGAAGATAAAGATTCATCAGACACCGCGAAAGGTGAGCAAAGCGCCGAAACGAGTGTAAAGGAAGAAGATAAGATTGGTTACGCCTTGGGTGCGAAAATGGCTACCTTTATTCGCAATGATTTAGAGAAATACAAGATGCAAGGTATTAATAAAGATTCCGTTGCAGCTGGTTTCGAAGACGCGCTTCAAAATCAATCTAAACTAGACCAAAAAGAAATTGAACAACAGTTTGTGCAATTCCAGCAAAAAATTCAAGCCGCACATTTAGTGGCGCAAAAAGAAGCGGAAGCGAAAGCGATGGCGGAAGCAAAAGAAAAATCGAAACCTGCCATTGAAGCGGGTGACGCCTTCTTAGCGGAAAATGCTAAAAAAGACGGTGTGAAAGTTACCGATTCAGGAATTCAATATCGAGTGATAAATGAAGGTAAGGTGGGAGCGGCCAAGCCGGCGGCTACCGACCGAGTAAGAGTTCACTACCATGGAACATTTATAGACGGTAAAGTGTTTGATAGTTCTGTGGAGCGTGGCCAACCTGCCGAGTTTGGGTTAAATCAAGTTATTGCAGGTTGGACTGAAGGTTTACAGCTGATGTCTGTCGGTAGTAAGTACCATTTTGTAATCCCTTGGGAAAAAGCTTACGGCTGGCAAGGACGTCCAGGATCGATTCCAGGATTTTCAGTGCTACAATTTGAAGTTGAACTACTTGATATAAACCCAGATGCAAATAAGGCGAAAGCAGCAGAAACTAAAGCCAACTAAAGTAGTTATAACGTCATCATCTTGAAAGCAAAGGCCCCTTTTTTGGGGCTTTTTAGTATTTGTCGTCTAGCGGATGGGTGGAATTAAGCAGATATATTTTGTATGGTATTCATCTAGCGGATTTGAAGGAGCTTAAATAAAGGCGCCCTTTAATTTGGCTGAATAACCTAAGAGGAAAACGATTATGTCAGAGCAATTTAAAGTTAGCGAAGAACGATATCAGAGTTTTCAAGCGTTTTGGCCTTACTACTTGTATGAACATCGTCTAATAAACTGTCGAGCGCTACATTATTTTGGTACCGTGTTGTCGGCAGTACTATTGTTTATTTTTATTTTCAATCAAATGTGGACATGGCTGCCATTAGTGTTAGTTGCAGGCTACGGTCCAGCCTGGATCGGTCACTTTTTTATTGAAAAGAATCGCCCAGCGACATTTCAGTACCCTCTGTGGTCTTTGATGGGGGATTACAAAATGTTTTATATGGCACTGACTGGAAAATTACGTCCAGAGCTTAGTCGTCTGTTTGGTAAACAAGCTCAAAACTCTGAACAATTAAGAAACGATACTTAAATAAGAATTTATATTTTATTCGAAACTCGAAACTCGAAACTCGAAACTCGAAACTCGAAACTTAAAACTTAAAGCTCAGGTTTTATGGAATGAGCGTGTATCCATTCGCTTGCAATTGGGTCGAGGTTGTCATGGCTGAAAGGGCTAGTTGAATTTGTGGCGCCAAATCTGATTTTTTGTGTTGCATAAAATATAAACTCTGGCCGCAGAGGTAAAACTTAACACCTTTGGCATGTAGCTGTTCTATTAGATCGAGAGTCGGATTCTCATCCATATACTTTTCTTGATAAGCTTCTTGATTTAATGCATCCCTAGTAGCACCGCCGTGTAAAACTACAGCGATTTGCATGTCTTCGAGCTTAACGCCATTCATAGCATGCATATTGATAAATCGAGCAACACTTTCGATCCGCCGATTAAGGTTAAATGTTTGCTTTGCTGGTTCTGTTACGTCAAAGAACACTTTGTATTTAAAGTCCTTAGTTAAATCGACATCTCTATCGTCCATCTTGAAGAC
The DNA here is from genome assembly GCA_965230505.1 of Kangiellaceae bacterium. Taxonomy (GTDB): domain Bacteria; phylum Pseudomonadota; class Gammaproteobacteria; order Enterobacterales; family Kangiellaceae. Next base: position 1,623,964 of record OZ246006.1, read on the forward strand.
AGGGCCGTAGTCACTAAATACTGGGCCCTTAGTTGGTTTGGGGCGGTCGTTATTTTCAGCGTATAAATTAAAGTGAAGACTGATTGCTAATATTAATAAACTTGTAGTGATAATTCGTTTCATATTTCTCTCCTTGACGAGTATTTTCTTTTTTTGATGCTAGCGGTTTGACCAAAACTTTCGTTCAATCCAAATGAGACTACTACACACGATTATTAGCAACCAATAGTACCAGTCATTGATTGTTTTGAAACCGTTTGTAGTGGACTTAGGTGAGCTCCAATTGGCTATTCTTGTTTGGGTTGCAGTTAATTGGGTTTGTTGCTGAGAAGCTCGCCAACTATCTGATGAATCAACATAAAAATAGCTCTCAATATCAGCAGTATTAAATTTATGCCAGCCAATGGTGATAGGCCAATAACTACCACAGAACGTTTTCAAATTTACTTTGGTCGGGAACAATTCAAGGTTAGTTGAATGTGGTGGACTAGGATATTTTAGCGCAGTGATTTTAACGGTTGTCTTGTCGTTTAGATTTGGCTCAGTGCTGTTCATCAGAGAAGCTGATTCTACACAAACATTCATTCTGCGATTCTTCAACAAAAAGCCTTGTTGGTTCTCAATGATTATTCTAGAAGCGTTAAGCGGTTTGGCGGTAGTTTGAATAATATGGCTCCACAGTTGACTATGTGCCCTCGCTTGATCAGCGGTTTTTAGTTGTTCGCTCTGTTTGATAACGCTGAGAGTGACTTTTCCTAAACCATAATATTTTTGTGCTACTACAACATGTCCTTGCGGAGTGGTAATCAACGGATTCACTTGTTTGATTGGTTTTTGTAGATTAAATAATGGCTCTGCGCCCAGTCGCACGCTGTCAGCCAAGAGGTGCTCATCATTGAGTTGATTATGCGCGACTAAATCAACTTGAATGTCTTGTTTGATCGGCTTAACAGTAAAATTAGATAGAATATCTGGCAACTGACTCTCCTGTATAGAAAACAGCGAATCGTCAACTCTAACCACCAAACCTAAACCATCTTTAATAGCCTCAGATAATGTATTTAACTCTTGAGTATTGTACAACTGTATAGCACGAGCATCAGTGATTAAAATATCAAACTCGGAAAGCCTTTTTTCGTTTAAAAAAGGTTCCGATTTAGGAAGTAAGCTTTGAGATAAGTTAGTCGAGCGAGTTATATATTTGTTCTTGCTAATTCTTGTTCTGATCAATAACTCAGCTCCCATATCACCTGCCCAGTTTTGAATTTGTTTTGTCTCAAAAGACGGTGCTGATTGAATGACCAAAATCTTGGAAGATTGCGGTTCTTTTACTTCAATCGGTATCGACTGTTCAGTAATTGTTTTCTCATCTTGATCTGAAATAACCAGTCGGTACAAATGTGTTCCTGTGAGTTTCGGGAGCGCTTCAAGCACTAAACTATCACCATTAATTACCGATACTTCATCTTCAATTTGATTGGCTGGATTAAATAACTGTACCTGATAGACCGCTTGGTCATTACTTTGGAAAATGGCTTTGAATACCAGTTGATTACCTGTGTAAAGGACAGTCTGCCAAGAAGGATAGATAACACCTGTTATTTTAGGATTAGCCTGAAGCGTTAATTCTTGTTCAGTGAATCGTGCTAATTGTGATGGAAGTAATCCGTCTCCAACAATCAATAGATGATTAAGCGTTGGCAGTTTAAGTAAGATTTGTTCCGGCTGAAAAATAATTTGGTTCTTGTATCGAGCCAAGTAATTTGGATCTAATTTTATTTCATTCTGAATATAAAGATATTCGTGATCTTCGAGTTGCTTTAATAAATGATTCTGATTAACGACATAGAGTGTCGCATTCACCGGTTCATTATCCTGATAGCGCGGTTGCAATAAGAGACTCAATATTGCAACGCTGACTAATAAATGTAGGAATATAAAAAATACTCTAAAGCTTACTGACTTCTCTTTCTGACGTCGATTGAGCATCACTGCAGAGTAGCTAAATGCCAGAATAACCATCACCAAAATAAAGATATGGGTGGCAGAACTAAATAGAGAGTTCCAGTCAATCATGGATCTTCCCCGTTGTTTCTAGATAGCTTTTTCGTTGTTTATCACTAAAACCAGAGCGTCTAGTTGGTCGTAAAGGCCGACTCAGTGGCGCAGTTATAAGTTGCCATAACTTGGCTTTAAGTTCAGTGGCACAGTTACTACAACGACTGCTTGCCAGGTTTTTTGTTAAGGCTAACTTTTCAGCTATCGCGGCGTATTTTATTAAAGTGGCGCGTTGTTCGGATAGTTGCAAAAGTTTTTGACTCACTTTTGACAGTTCTGATTGCTGTTCTTCGGATAATGATGAGTTGCCTTGAGCTTGTTTTTGATTAATTAGTTGAAAAACCCGACTAAATAATTGGGAGTTAAGATCATCTCTGGGTGTATCTTTGTAAGACAAATCATATTCCAATATTGCTTTTAATTCTCCGGTAAGTCTGCGCTCTTCCGAGACCGGTGGTGGTTCAAATCCTAACCGTTTCGCGTAAATGCGATCCGCTTGACGAGCCAGCTTTAAATATTTGTAAGCCGAATACTCGTAGGGAAGGGCTTTACTCGGTTCCGACATCATTAGGTGTAATTCTGCTTGCCACATTTCATTAACAGCCATTTTCATCCAACTCTTAGGATCTTTCTTGGATAAGGGGGTAACGTCCACAGAAGAATGATTGTGAGCGAATTGCTCGATTAACTGTTGTGCCCCACTTAAATCCCCGGTCGAATCTGTATCACTTTCATGATCTTGATGAACATGTTCTGCTTCAATTGATTGCTGCTCATTATGGTGTTCGTCGTCATGATGATGTTCATCCTCATCATGGTGTTGATCGTTTGCATGCTTTTCATCGGCATGTTCTAGTCCTGCCGAAGCCTCTCCTGAAGACATGGTTTCGCCGCCATGATAGCCATCGGCAAGACCTAATTGGGCGCCCTGGCCTTCGCCAAATTCATCACCTAAATATTGTCCATACTTTTGTTTTAGGTCGCTTTGAGAACGACCTAAATCAGTTGAGATGTTTTCAAATTTTTCGCGACTTAAGTCTTTGCTATCTGCAATTAGCTGTTCCGTTTCAATTATGATTTGGCGCTGGCTTCGGAAATACTCAGGGATAAACCTTATCTGAATACCTTCCAGTGCTAGTTCTATTTCATCTTCGTCGAGCCATCGAACGATGATACTATTTGATTTAGTTAGCTGACTTTCTGGTTGCTTATTATCCAAAACATGTAGACTAAAATAAGCTTCGTCCCCAGGCTCCATTTGTAGATCGGTTAAGTTCCATGTCCTCTTATAACTGGCATTCTTAAAATAGCCTTTAGCATTGGCGATGGAATTTTCGTATGCAGTAATCTCTGATGCATTAAAGCGAAAGGTTTTATCTCTAAACTTTACTGCCTCTCCAGAACCTTTCGCAACGGAGGCCAGTATTCGTACATCATTAATTCCAAAATCATCTTTAATATCGGCGCTTATAGTAAATTGAGGGCTATCGGATTTTTTAAACTCTAATAGGGTTGTACGAGGGTGAGTGATAGAAATTTTTGCGGCAGCATCTCTGACTAATGTCATCGTATAGATACCATCAATTTCAACCAATTTATCTTGTTGTTTATAACTGAACTTATACAGTGAGGTTTGCTCGACTTTATCAAAAAAGACAAAGTTTTCCCCCTGCTTAGTCATTAAAGTGGCGGGCTTGCCTGAGCGAGAATAATAATACTCCAATTCCGGTTGACTAAATTCTATTTGGCCCTCGATCGTTGAGCCTTGAATCGCTTCAAAGTCGAGCGCGCCAGCTATTCTCGGAGCGATTCCGGTATAGTTAGGAGAGTTGATCGATAATTTGTGAGCAACGATGGACGGAGGCGATACTACCAATGGACTTTTCTGCTGCGACTTATTGATGGCTCGGTTGTTGTCGCTCGTTTGATTTAGGTTACTATAAAGGTTACTGAGATCTCCTTTTATAGCAAAACCGACTGCAGATAAAACCAACAGCAGCAAAGGCAGTTTGAAATTATACTGAGGTTGCAATCGTTTTAATCGGCCATTGGCTATATCATCATTAAATAGTTTTTCGACCTTCCTTTTCTGAATGAGCTGCAGACCGTTCAGCGCTGCGTTTCTTTCTAATAACTGAGCACTCTCCTGATACTCCGGTAAGTGACGATTAATATGTTCTAGAAAATCACTCGACTTAAACGTCAAAAATTGTTTATTCGATAAAGTCAATATTAAAGATACTAATGTGCTTACGCCTGCAGCGACTAAAGCGATAGAAAAATTCCACCAATAAACGCAGGTAAATACAAATATCCCTAGCGAGCTCGCGATCGCTAAACTATTAATGAGCGCGATTTTTTTGTAGTTCTTAAGTAGCCTGCTAATCATGGCGGTAGGCCTTGCTTTCAGATAGGATTCTTTCAAGAAGCCAAACTAAAGTCAGGATTAGAATGAGAAAGTTTCTATAGGATTGATAGCCAATGGAAGTTTGTTTTTTCGGGTTTAATGAAAAATGATTCTGATCATATAATGTCGAGTTTAGGATTGGGTTTTGCTGGTCAGTCACTGAGACGGCCAACAGTTTATCGACCAGATCGAGCATAACTGTACCATCTGTTAGATTAGTCCAGTTTTTATTTAGCCGAGTATGAAATTGTATGAGGCGGCCTTCACCAAATGGTTTGTAGCTGAGCAACGTACCATGATGGCTAGGCCACACAGGAATGGACTCTACTTCCGTTAATTTAGGTAAAGAGTGATAAAGGTTAAAGTCTAGCTCTGAAAAGTTAATGTTAGTTAGCTTGCTATTCAAAGGCGTTGACTGAGAGTCGCTTATTAAAATATTTCCTTGTTTAATCTCTTGCAACAAGTCTTGCGGTAAAGCGATTGAACTTAGCCAAAAATAAAGATTAGTAGCAGAATTTTTTGGAGAGTCGCTCTTGGATTTATCTAATATTAGCTGTTCAATATTTGACGGTATAAGATGATAGCTCAGTTCAAGTCGGCTATTTGTTTGAGTGATTAAGTCGAGTGCCGGTTTAAGCTGCTCAAAGTCAGCTATCCTATCAGAGGAATAGAATACTGTAATTTCGAGATTTGATATGGACTGCCTCGGTTGCGGTTTTAACTCAATCCATTGAAACGAAAAGTTTGCTAAATTAGCTAGATGTAGAAGGGGTCTATCTTCAGCAAGAAAATCAGTGTTGGGGTCAAAGTATATTTGATTGTTCGATGTTAGCAGTTGCTTGGCGTAGGCTTCGTTAATCAAGCTATCTAAAGAGAATTGATTGGCAGTGTTGCTTACTAAGTGCTGGTTTTTCTTAATCTCTTCGAATCCTGGTCGCATTAAATAGATTGTTTTTTCCGGTCGCTGTGCCATTAAACGATTCTTTTCCTCCTCGCTAGCGTGTTCAAGCCATGCAGTGGAAACGAAAATACTTTCTTGTTGTTTCGTGGTTAATTTTTTAGGGAATAACAACTCGATAAGTAACAAGGTAAGTAGCGTTAAAAATAAGAGACGAGTGACCAGTAATAGCCATTGTCTTATCTTAACCTCTGTTACTTTTTTATTTTTAACTTTTTCTATTAAATACAAATTACCAATTAGAACTATTTTTCCGCGATTCGGATTAAACAAGTGGATCAATATTGGGATCAACAAGCTAACAAGGCCTATGCTCGCTAGTGGGTTGTTGGCAATAATCTCAGTAATCGAATTCATTGGTTAGAAAGCCTACGACGATGTTTCAAATAGGCAGATAAACCTGCATCCAAAGGTTGGTCAACATTGAGTTCATAGTGGCTGATATTTCGCTCGGAAAATTGTTGTTGTAATTTAGACTTATACTCTTCTAGTGCATTCAAGTAGTGTTGTTTCGCCGATTTAGCGGAGATCAAAACTTCTTGTTTGGTTTCCAAATCTTTAAATCGAATTGAGCCGGTATAATTAAATGTTAGTTCATCATCGGTATTTAATGGCAGAGCAACTACTTCTGATAGCTTAGAATTCAACTTTGACATAAACTGAGTGATCTCATTATTTTGCTGGTAGAAATCACTGAGTACAAAAATAATAGAAGGTTTGTTGATGTTTTCAAATATGGGGCTAAGCTTGTCGAAGCTCGGAAAAATATTTCCGGATTCGATGTTGTTAAGTGCGATTAAAACGCGCTGCCAATGGCGCTCTCCGTTGCCGGTCGAAATAAATGTCTTCGATTGAGTGTTTGGCTTGAGCTGTTTATCGTTTAACGAAAGAAGTCCAAATGAGTCACCTTGTTTATTCGCGATATAGCTTAAACTCGCGATTAAATATTTTGCATAATCGAGTTTGTTGAGTCCCTGTCTAGTTTGAACTGGAGCCGATGATTGAAGCATGGATGCACTACTATCCAACAAAAACCAGACATCAATTTCACTTTCTCTTTCTGCCTCTCTAACGTAATAGCGGTCGCTTCGAGCAAACAGTTTCCAGTCAATGCGATTGAGTTCATCGCCCTCTTGGTAGGCTCTGTACTGACTAAACTCGAGTCCTACACCGCGTTGTGTACTTGCTTGATGACCCATCAGGAAACCTTCAGCAATAGTTTTTGCAACTAAAGGGAGGTCTTTTATTCTTGCGATTGTTTTTGGGTCTATTAAGCGATGCATAGTCAGCAGATAATGATTTGTTAAAGTTTACTGGTAGGCTTATCGACTTCTGCAAGAAGTTCACTAATCAGTCTGTCGGTTGAAATCCCATCTGCTTCTGCTTGGAAATTGGTAAGTATGCGGTGTCTTAAGATTGCCGGAGCAACAAACTCTATATCGTCCAAAGTCACTGCAAAGCGACCACTGAGCAGTGCTCTTGCTTTAGCACAAAGAATCAATGCTTGTCCGGCTCTGGGGCCTGCACCCCAGCGCGCGTAATCTGTAATCATAGTGATTTGGGATTCACTCGGTCTGGTTTGTCTGACAATTCGTGTGGCGTAATTTACCAAGGCGTCCGATACTTCTACTTCTCTAGCTAAGGCTTGTAACTCCACAATCTCTTCAGCGCCCATAATGGTTTGTAATTGAATATCGTTGGTTCCGGTGGTTCGCTTTAAAATCTCAACTTCTTCCTGCTCTGAAGGATAGCCAACTCGAATAAACATTAAAAAACGATCTAATTGCGCTTCCGGAAGTGGGTAAGTGCCTGATTGTTCGACTGGGTTTTGAGTCGCCAATACAAAAAATGGTTTTGGTAATGTATAGGTTTTTCCTGCATAGCTTACACGCTTTTCTTGCATTGCCTCTAATAGTGCGGCTTGGGTTTTTGGTGGTGTTCGATTGATCTCGTCAGCCAACAAAATGTTTGTAAACACGGGACCTTTTTGAAACTTAAAAAATCGTTTACCACTTGAATGATCTTCTTCTAGAATTTCAGTACCAACGATATCACTTGGCATTAGGTCTGGAGTAAACTGAACGCGATGAAAGTCTAATTTCATGGTATCTGCCAGAGTACTGACTAATAAAGTCTTGGCAAGTCCTGGGACGCCTTCTAGCAAACAGTGACCACCAGCTAAAATACTGATCAGCAGCTCTTCAACAATCTGCTCTTGACCTACAATGATCTTGGCTATTTCTTGTTTTGCTGAGTCGAGCTTGGCTATTTTTTCTTTTATTTGTTGTTCATTCATTGTCTAAATCCAGATATCTTTAATTTGAATAGTTGGCTTTTACAAAATTTACCAAGAGGGATTCTCGGTCCTTTCTTAGGAAGTCATTGCGTATACCACAATATTAACTGCAAATTTTGTATTATCCTCTGCGAGAAAGCGTTTATTCCTAAAGTCATAATCCCATTCACAGCCCAAATCTTTATTGCTGTAGAGCACCGCTATTCGACCATCGATTTCAATCGCTTTTAAATAATCATGCACAAGATCGTCTCCCCAGCCATTAAGTTCTACCCCTGTATCAGGTGGACCATCGAACTCAAAAAATGAAGAATAGATAGGGTGGTTGTTGGGGATTTTCTTTAACGCATCTTTTCCAAAGATTTCAGCCATCTGGGCTTCAAACGTTTGTGCAAAGACACCATCAATATCGTGATTACAGTCATCGACAAAAACGAAACCACCATTGTTGACATAAGTTTCAAAGTTTTGCTTTTCAGCATGATTAAACTCGACTAAACGATGACCCGCCAAATAGCAAAAGGGGGCCGATAACATGGCTGGGTCAGCAAGGGGAATAATTCGTTCGTTTAGATCGACTCGAATGGTAGTGTATTCAATCAAAGAGTTGAGAAGGTTTGCTGGCATGCGCTCATCAACGTCCCAATCTCCAGATTCATAGCTAAGGCGAGTGAAATAGAAGTCATAATATTCTTGAGAATTAACGCGAGGCAACGGCGCTACGCTGGCAGCAACGCCAGAAAGAAGAAGGTTCTTGATTAGCTTTCTTCGGTTCATTTAAGTTCTCAATTATTTTAAAAAGTCGTTCACGATAGCTTCTTACTCACTGTGAGTGTACTAGATATGAGCCCCTAAAAAAGGCGCATTAATGCGCCTTTTTTAACAGTGTTGTCTAATTCAGTTACAGCGAATAGCTAGTCCTAAACTGCATCTGACAAACTACTAAAAGTGAAATCTCTCACTTTCATAGGCGGAACCATATTGCCATTAATTCGAACAGGTTTTCCTAAAGCTTCAATGTTATTTAGCATAACGATTGGGCTCTCGTTAAACCGAAAGTTCTTGACTGGGTATTTGATCTTACCATTTTCAATATAGAAAGTGCCGTCCCGAGTAAGCCCTGTTTGTAGCAATGTTTGTGGATCAAGTTGGCGGATATACCAAAGTCGTGTGACAAGAATACCACGACGTGTATTCTTGATCATTTCTTCTAGACTCTCGTTGCCACCTTCCATAATCCAGTTACCGCCAATCGCAGTAGGGTTGTACTTTGAGCCGGTTTTTTGAGCCCAATATCGAGAGTTTTGGAAATTGACAATCTTGCCGTCTTTCACCCAATCCGTTCGCTCAACTGCGGCACCATTTCCGGCAAATGTTGCCGTAGGGACCTCTGGATGGTGTGGATCGGAATAAATGCTGACGCGTTCGTCGAACATTTTCATTCCTAATTTATTTTTCGGTGGGTTCTTCTCACCTTCTTTAGGTTTATAGCTTAGAAAGCTTCTGCCTTCGTCAGCGGCTCGTTGTCCCATCGCGTTGACCAACCTGCCAAGCAAACCAACGCTGGCGGCAGGCTCTAGAATGACGGTGTATTTTCCTGGTTCCATCTCTTTGGCATCAACCGAACCAATGGACTTGTCGATAGCTATCTTTGAAGCTTTGGCGGTATCCATCTTTTTTACATCGGAGTAATCTCGAGTAACCCAGCCCGAACCTTTACCATCGGCAGTACGAATGGTTGCCGAAAAGCTCACGTTAGTCGCGACATTGTAAGCAAAGAGACCATTGGTATTCATTACCGCAGTCATCGTATGAGAATCAGTTAAGAATCCACTTGCGACCAGGTTTTTCTTTTTAGACGGGGTGATACCATCATCGGCTGCTTTAGCACGATACTCCGGCCCTACGTTTGCGGTTGAATCAAAATAAGTGCTCATTTTAGAGTACTTTTGCGGTTTTAGGTTTGGCATCATCTCGGGATTGTCTGGTGCAAGTCGAGCGAGCTCTTCAGAACGACGAACCACCTTTTCAAGAGACGCATCATCAAATTCATTGATGGTTGCCACACCCATTTTTTTGCCGTAAGTCGATTGCACAGCTAGTACTAAGTCAGTGACTTCACCAGCGGTAGTTACGGTATTCCTTGCATATCGAATGTTACCTGTTAGTTGCCCATTGAGATTGCACTCACACTCATCAGCTTTTGAGAAAGCCAAAACTTTCTTGAGCAGTTGTTTTGCTTCTTTTTCAGTTATGATTGACATCTTAATCCTCGCTTATTCTTTTCATTGAGTCTCTATACTTTTCGCTTAGTATTGAGAACATTAATGTTGTTAAATCGGGTTGTTGGACAACCATGAGAAACCGCACTAACTTGCGATGGCTGACCTTTACCGTCAAAGAAAGAACCGCCAACTCGATAGTCGGATTTCCCGGCGAGTTGTGCACACGAGTTCCAAAATTCTTGGGTATTAGACTGGTATGCTACGTCTTCAATTTGGTCAACGATTTTTCCGTTCTTGATTTCATAGAATAATTGTCCTCCAAACTGGAAATTATAGCGTTGCTGATCGATTGAGAATGAGCCACGTCCTGCAATATAGATTCCATCATCAACCCCTTTAATCACATCATTGGCGCTTAAATCCTCTTTAGCATTTGGTTTTAATGAAACATTGGGCATTCTTTGGAACTGTACGTCGCGCCAGCTTTGTGAGTAGCAGCAGCCGTGAGATTCATTCTGGTCGATCATATGAACTTGATCGCGAGTCGCTTGGTAGTTAACCAGAACACCTTCTTTAACCAAATCCCACTGTTTAGTCTTGACGCCTTCGTCATCGTATCCAACATAGCCTAGTGAGTTCTTTTGGGTTTTATCAGCGAATAAATTAACGATATCTGAACCGTATTGGAATTTCTTACTTTTCCATTTATCAAGAGTCGCAAAGCTCGTCCCAGCAAAGTTGGCTTCGTAGCCAAGCACTCGATCAAGTTCCAATGGATGACCAACTGATTCATGGATAGTCAACATCAGATGGGCAGGGTCTAACACTAGGTCATATTTACCAGGTTTAACTGATTTAGCTTTTAACTTTTTCTGCAGCTGCTTACCGGCATTCTTAGCATCTTCAATCATATCGTAAGAGTTGTGGTAACCAATGTTTGCGCCATCGATATAGATCTTGTCTTCTTTTTTACCATCTAAATACTCAAAGCCCATTCCAACTGGATTGCCTAGACTGGTTCGCTGCTTAAAGCCTGACTCTCCGACCGCACTGGCGAAGAATGGCGCCCAAAGTCGATGAACGTCTTGATCAATATAAGAACCTTCGGTAGAGGCAAAGTATTTCTGTTCGTTAACTAAGAAAAAGATAGAAGTTATATAGCTGGCACCATTACTCATTGCCGCGTTATTCACTTCTAACAACATGTCGGCTTTTTCTTTGATTGGTATCTCAAAGGCATTTTTAACAATCGGTGTTTTCCAGCTGACTTCGCCATAACTCTTAACTGGCGCTAATTTAACCGGTTCTGTTTGAAACTTGGAATTGGCTTTGGCAATGGCCACGGCTTGTTTAGCCGTTTTTGCAATACTATCTGGCGTCATGATTGAGGTTGAGGCAAATCCCCAAGTCCCATTGGCAATCACTCGAATACCAATACCGGCAGATTCAGTGTTGACCACATTGTTGACAACTTTTTCACGGGTGGTAATAAACTGGTTTAAGTAGCGGCCGATACGGGCGTCAGCATAGGTTGCGCCGACACTTTTAGCGGCATTTAAAGCGACATCGGCAAGCTGCTTTTTCATAGCAACATCCATTGGTTTTTCGAGCAGTTGCGCTGCGGATACCATATTACCGGTGATGGGGAGCATTAACCCGCCGACTCCTGCTCCGGTTAACTTAATGAAGTCTCTTCTTTCCATTATTTTCACCTATTTTAGTTTAGGTTGTTGTGATTTTCTGATTGTCAAACCAGGCTTTATTATATTTATCCGGTCAAATACTCCTTGTTTGTTCAACAAAACGCAAATATGAAAATGTAAGAATCTGTTCACAGATAATCTGCCACCGATTATTGCATTACTATGTTTATATTTTTCAATGACTTAAGTGTTTGATTGAATGTACAAATTCACAGATATCTCAAAATGCGCTGCTATACTTAATTGGCAACCATAAAGAATAAATTAAATGAGCCGCTTTCCATTAATAGTACTGTTTTTGTTGTTTTGCAGCGTTGGACTACCCAGCGAAGCTTCTCGGTACGTCAAACTCACACAATTGAGTACCGAAGATGGACTTAAAGTTAATAATATCGTCAATATATTGCAAGATAACAATGGTTACCTATGGATCTCAACCAATGAAGGAATAACTCGATTCGATGGATATCGAATGAGTGCAATTGAGAGTCCGAATGATAATCTACTTAATTTTGGTGCGGAATTACTCTGGCAGGATTCATTTGGTGCTATCTGGCTTGGTTCGCACGCGGGCGTTAACTATGTTTTGGATAAGGAGAGTCGTTCGCTCAAAGAGATTAAATTAGAGGTTCCAAGTAAGTATGAAGTCGAGAATCCAATTTTAGCTAACGCGGTTGAGGCGAAAAAAGGCAATCTTTGGCTTGCGAGTTTCGGAGAACTATTTTTCTACCAAAGAGATGAAAATCGCTTTCATTTTGTCTTGTCAATCGATGATTTATTTGAAGACCCTAATCTTGAGCATGTGATCCGAGACTTGTTGCTAGTGGACAACTATTTGATTATTGCCACTTCGAACGGAGTTTATTCCTACAACACTTTCACAAGACAGACTAAGCTAATTAACCACTTATCTAAACCGTCAAAGTTTAAGGATAAACACAACGTAAAGACTTTACATGAGAGTGGTGAAAACCAAATTCTATTTGGTACGGTGAGCGGCTTGTTTGCACTTGATAAATCCCTACTGGGATTGAATAGCGATCAGCAGCAAAGTAAAGAACTCATTCCCAAATTAAACATTTGGGAAATCATCGAGAAAAAAGGTTTCTTCTGGGTGTCTACAGATAAGGGCTTATATCAGTTGGATTTTGAGGGGCGATTAGAGCCGATTTTTAAACTGTCTGATACCCCTTTTAGTACTAGTGATGATGACCTAGTCACCATGCTGGAAGATAGAGAAGGAGTGCTTTGGTTTGGAACCAAGTCAGATGGAGTGTTTAAATGGCGTCCGAACTTTGCTATTGAACGGCACCTTTGGAGTAAGGGCGACACTCAATCCCGGCTAAATAACGATTCTGTTCACGCTATTCACAGAGACCAACAAGGGGATATTTGGGTTGGGACTAACAATGGATTTACCCATGTCGATACAAACAACTGGACCACTCAAACCTACTTGGTCAATAGTGATGAAAAAGCAGTAGGTACTGCGGGTAGCATATACTCTATTCATGAAAACAGTGGAAAGTTTTGGCTGGTGACAGGAGATGGTATTAAGGTTTATGACAAAAAAACGATGTCACAAGAAAAAATTATTTTTCCAGAAAACAAGGAGAAACTGTTTACCAAGCATGGGGTATCCCTGCACTTTGTTTCTGAAAAGCAATTGATCGTGGTTGGATATGAGGGGCTTTACGATTACGATCTTGAAAAAAACACCATCAACTTTATTGAAAGTACAGCTAATAAAGGAAATTTTTCGAATAGCTATTATAACTTTTTCGATGTGATTCCAAGTAATAGCAATCAAAGGTTTATAGCTGGTGTTGACAAACTAATTCTGTTTTCACTCGATACCAAAAAAGCGACCACATTCCATCAAGTCAAATCAAGTGAAGTTAAAAACTTGTTTCCTGCCGGAATTCATCATGAGGGTAATAATTTATGGGTAAGTTACCCTGGGCATGGTGTGTATCAGTTGGATTTTATCACAGGGAAAGAAATAAATTTTATTAGTGAGAAAGAGCTCGGGGCCAATTCCGTGATGGATATATTTTCTGATCAGGACGGTTTTTTGTGGGTCACTTCCAATGATGGCTTGTTTAGAATCAATAAACTAAATTTACAGGTCACAAAATTCGACCGTAATGACGGCTTTGCTAGCAGTGAGTTTAACGGGGGGACTGCCACCGCGCTAGCTTCTGGAAAAGTACTGCTAGGCAGTGTTAAGGGACTCTATTTATTCGCGCCCGAAAAAGCCTTAGATAAAAAAACATTTCCAGTTAAGCCTTTGATTACCGGTGTCGATCTACTCTCTTCAAATATAGCCACTCCCTTAACAAGCTTTAATGACCAGACAGTTGAAATGGACTATCAAGACTTCGGACTCAAGATAGAATTTTCAGCGATGCTTTTGGACAAACCGGAGCAAGTCAGGTACTTCTACTGGATTGATGGTGATTCCAAGTTAGACAAAGTTCCAGTCGGTAAGAGCGAGCTATTTTTTTCTCGTTTTAGTCCCGGCTCAAACTCAATTAATATTAGCGCGGTGGACTATCGAAACGGTCTCGAATCCGAACCAGTCGTTCTTAATATTATTAGCTATCCGGCTTGGTGGGCAACAAGTTTGGCCAAGTGGAGCTATTTTTTAATCGCTGTTTTTGCCATTGCTATTGGTTTCTATCGGCATGCGGAAAACTTAGCAGCAAAAGAACGAGTACACAATAGAATTAGGAAAAGTGAAGAACGCTTGAACTTGGCATTACAAGGAAGTCAAAGTGGACTTTGGGATTGGCATGCAGAAGATAACTCTGTTTATGATCCTCGAATACCTTGCGAAGCTACTTTGTCTAAATCTTCATGCGTTCCCATCGCTCAACGATTCTTGGCAATTCACTATAAAGACCAGAACAGTATTACAGCCAAATGGCGCGAATTTCTTCGTGAGCCAAATGGCGTTTTTAGTGCAATTTATAGAATGCGAGATAACGACCAACAATGGCAGTGGTATCGAGATATTGCGATGGTCTCAGAAATTGACTCAGAGAATAATCCGATTCGAGTAACTGGAACCTATACCAATATCACAGAGATGCAAAAAGCCAGCGAAAAAACACGGCTCTATTCTAGTGCGTTTGAAAACACTTTAGACATCATAGTCATTTTGGATAGGCATAAAAAGGTGACCGCTAGCAACGACGCGCTAGAAAAAATATCGGGATGGGAAAATTCAAAACTGGTTGGAAAAAAATTGGATGAATTGTTGGTTTCAGGAAATGATCGAAATATCACTAATATTGTATTTGAAGAAATTGACAATACGCGACATTGGCAAGGTGAAGCTATTTTAGTGCACCGTGAAGGACAGAAAATTTCTGTCTTGGTTAGTGCAACCATTTTTGTTGAGAATGATACCGAGCAGTATTATGTTTTTTCAATATCGGATATCAGTAAGCAAAAAGAAGCGGAACGAGAACTGAAAAAACTAGTAAATTATGATCCCTTAACTAGTTTGCCTAATCGAACTTTGTTGTTAGACAGGATTTCTCATGCGATCCCTCATTGTACTCGCTACCATAAGCAGCTGGCAGTATTTTTTGTAGACCTCGATCGTTTTAAACAAGTGAATGATACATTGGGGCATGATGCAGGTGATCAGCTATTGATAAAATCTGCCGCTATACTACGAGAATGCTGTCGAGAAGATGACACCGTTGCAAGAATAGGCGGTGATGAGTTTGTTGTTATGTTAGAAGACATTGATAGCGTGAGTGTTATTAATCGTGTTCTACAGAAAATATTAGGTCGTATGAATGAACCAATGCACCTTGGTGATAATAGAATTACTATTTCGACCTCTATTGGAGTATCAATGTTTCCACAGGATGCGGCTGACGCAACTACGCTCTTAAAGCACGCAGATATAGCTATGTACCATGCCAAAAGCAAAGGACGAAACAATTTTCAATATTTTCAAGATTATATGAATCGGGCTGCCAAGCATCGGCTAACTTTAGAAAATAAAATAAGGGCCGGCGTATTAAATCAAGAATTCAGTTTAGCCTATCAACCACTCTTCGATATCCATACTGGTAAAATTAGAGGGGTAGAGGCCCTTGCCAGATGGCAAACCCATGAAGGTGAGGTAATTCCCCCTTCAAGCTTTATTCCTCTAGCTGAAGAGTTAGGATTAATTATTCCAATGACTGAAAACTTGATTCGTCACGCTTTGGATCGCTTAACTGCTTGGAAAGAATCTGGGCATAATGTTGTCCTCGCATTTAATATTTCTGCCGCACATATTTATCATAAGGGCTTCGTTAAGTTTATCGACTCTTTAGTTTCGGAGTATCCAAACTCTATTCAGTGTTTAGAGATCGAATTAACTGAAAGTGTTTTAATGGAAGATATAGAAAAAGCCAGAAATATATTTGAAAAAATTGATGACTATGGCATAGAGTTAGCGCTCGATGATTTCGGAACGGGTTACTCATCATTAAAGTATCTCAGTCGTTTACCGCTCAGCAAATTGAAGATCGATATGAGTTTCGTACAACAGATTGGCACCAGTATTGAAAACGATGCTGTTATTAATACGGTTATCTCGTTAGCTAAATCGCTTAACCTTAAAACGGTGGCGGAGGGAATCGAAACGCAGAAGCAATTTGAGTTTCTAAAACAGGCCAAGGTCGATATCGCTCAGGGGTTTCTTTTCTCTAAACCGATATCAGATAATGAGCTAGAACAAATTCTCGAAAACAATATTTATGATTCAGGAAAAGTAAAAAACTCATAGATTTTAATTAGCAAAATCTATGAGTTTAAGAAGTCCGGAACTAACTTTCTCGAGCAATCGCTCGATGCCCAATATCATTTCGATAGTAAACATTTTCCCACTGAATTTTTTCAACTCGTTGGTAGGCAAGTTTTTGCGCTGAGGTAACAGAGTCTGCAAGAGCAACCACACAAAGCACTCGGCCTCCGGATGTAACGATATGCTCGCCGTCCATCGATGTTCCCGCATGGAAGACCTTGGTATCTGAAATGGACTGCTCTAAACCAGATATTAGATTGCCTTTCGCATAACTATCTGGGTAGCCTCCCGCAGCCATTACAACTCCAACGGCGTATCGTTCATCCCATTCGGCGGAAGCTTGGTCTAGTTTGCCATCAATGGCTGCTAAACAAAGTTGGGTTATGTCTGATTTTAGGCGAGACATGATCGGCTGAGTTTCTGGATCACCAAAACGACAGTTGTACTCAAGTACCTTAGGAATACCTTCGGGCGAAATCATAATACCGGCATACAGAAAACCAGTGTAGGGATTTCCTTCTTTTGCCATACCTTCAACCGTTGGAACAATCACTTGTTGCATAATGGCATCGTGCATTTCTTGAGTAACCACCGCTGCTGGAGAGTAGGCTCCCATTCCACCGGTGTTTGGTCCTTTATCACCATTGTCTCGAGCTTTATGATCTTGTGATGTTGCAAGGGGAAGAATGTTTTTTCCGTCTACCATGACAATAAAACTGGCTTCTTCACCGACTAAAAATTCTTCAACGACTACTCGATGCCCAGCATCACCAAATTTGTTTCCAGCTAACATATCATCAATAGCTGCAAATGCTTGAGCTTCATCTTCTGCAATGATCACACCTTTACCGGCAGCTAATCCATCAGCCTTAATGACAATAGGAGTGCCAACTTGCTTCACATAATCTTTCGCTTTCTGAATATCAGTAAAGTTGCCATAAGCGGCTGTTGGAATATTATTGCGAGCCAAGAAATCCTTAGTGAAGGCTTTTGAACCTTCGAGCTGCGCCGCACCTTGAGATGGACCAAAACATTTTAATCCGGCTTGGCTAAATTGGTCGACAATACCCAAACATAGTGGTGCTTCGGGGCCAACAATGGTTAGCTCAACTTGATTTTGTTTAGCAAAATTCAATAGTGCTGGAATATCTTCTGCACCAATCGCAACATTTTCTAATTTCGCTTCTTGAGATGTACCTGCATTTCCAGGTGCCACGAATACTTTACTGACTTTTTCGGACTGAGCTGCTTTCCAAGCGAGAGCATGCTCTCGGCCACCACCACCAACAATCAATACATTCATTTTTTTATTTCTCGCTTTATTTTTATTTAATATGGCTACTAAAATCTGAACTTTTTAGTGAGTACTTAATTTAGTTGTTAACTCGACTAATGTTTAAAGTGGCGCATTCCGGTAAATACCATTGCCATGCCATGTTCATCGGCGGCATCGATCACTTCTTGATCTCTCATTGAGCCACCTGGTTGAATGATTGCGCTAATGCCAGCTTCCGCTGCGGCATCAATACCATCACGGAAAGGGAAAAATGCATCAGAAGCCATTACACAACCTTTCACTTCTAAGCCTTCATCGGCAGCCTTAATACCAGCCACTTTGGCCGAATAAACGCGACTCATTTGTCCTGCGCCCACACCTATCGTTTGTTGTTTATTAGCATATACAATGGCATTTGATTTAACGCTTTTAGCCACTTTCCAGCAAAATAGTAGGTCGTCAATTTGTTCTGCAGTGGGTTGAACTTTAGAAACTACTTTTAAATCACCTTGAGTGATTTCACCAAGGTCTCTGTCTTGAATGAGTAGTCCACCATTTACTTTTTTATAGTCCCAAGCAGGTAAACTCTGTTGCCATTCACCGCATTCTAATAAGCGAACATTTTTCTTTTCGGCAACAATCACTTTAGCTCGTTCAGAAACTTTAGGTGCGATGATGACTTCGACAAACTGTCTATCAACGATCTGCTTGGCTGTTTCCGGCGTTAGTTCACGATTGAAGGCGATGATTCCACCAAACGCAGAAGTAGGGTCGGTTTGGAATGCTTTGTCATAAGCGGTCAAGATATCATCCGCTACCGCTACACCACATGGATTGGCATGCTTAACTATTACACAAGCCGGTTGCTCAAATTGTTTAACACACTCAAGTGCCGCATCGGTATCGGCAACATTGTTAAACGATAATTCTTTTCCTTGAATTTGAACCGCGGTAGCCACTGAAGCTTCTTTTGGATTGAGCTCGGTATAAAAAGCGGCGGCCTGATGAGGGTTTTCGCCGTAGCGCATCGTTTGTGCTTTTTTGAATTGGACTGAAAAGCTTTTTGGAAACGCTTCAGGCTGTTCTAAATTTTCAATTCGTTGTCCAAGATAGTTAGATATAGCTGCATCGTATTTTGCAGTGTGAGCAAACGTTTTCCAGGCGAGTTGGTAACGCAATTGGTATTCTGTGCCCTGTTGTTGCTCTAGTTGTTCTAACACTATGGGGTAATCTTCTGGTTCAACGATAACAGTGACGTCATTATGATTTTTTGCTGCGGCTCGAAGCATGGTTGGACCGCCAATATCAATATTCTCGATCGCATCAGCCAGTGCACAATCAGGATTTGCAATGGTTGCTTCAAATGGATATAGATTAACCACCAATAAATCGATTCCCTGAATACCATGCTGTTCCATGACTGCTTCGTCGGTTCCACGACGAGCTAGAATGCCGCCATGAATTTTAGGGTGTAGGGTTTTTATTCTGCCGTCCATCATTTCTGGAAAACCGGTATAACTAGAAACTTCAGTGACAGGAACATTGTTTTCCATCAGCAGTTTGGCGGTGCCACCGGTCGATAAAATTTCGACATTCTTCTCTGCTAAGGACTGGGCAAATTCTAAAATACCTGTTTTATCAGAAACACTGATTAAGGCACGTTTAATAGGGCGTATGCTAGTCATAATTTTCTCGTAAGCGATGCAAGTGTGATGATACAAAAAACAAACGGGCAGATGCCCGTTTGTGGAATAAGTGTGTTACTGAAACTTTTTTCAGTCTCGGAAAACGCCACTAACTAGTTTTAGTTTAGGCCGTGTGCTTTTAACTTCTTTCTTAAAGTTCCTCGGTTTAATCCAAGAACTTGAGAAGCTTTAGTTTGGTTGCCTTGAGTGTAGCTCATAACTGCTTCCATTAATGGCGCTTCAACTTCAGCTAAAACCAATTCATAAATATCTCTTGGCTGCTCGTTATCTAATTGAGTAAAGTAGTTTTTCATCGCTAGTTCTACGCTTTCTCTTAGAGTAAAGCTATGTTCTTGTGATGCGAAAACACTGCTTTCTCTTTGCTCTGTGTGAGTTGAGCTTTCGGTTCCTTCGAGATTGATACTATCTAGATTCATCTGATTTGCCTTAAAATAGATTGAGTAGGTTGTCCTACTTATTGTTTAAAATAATCTGCCAATGCACTTAATTGTTGATCGGCAGTTGTTAAATAATTAAAACTTTTTTTAAATTCTTTCGCTCGCAAAGGATCATTAACCTGATCATCTGCTAAATACCAAGAGGTGTGTTTTCTAGCAATTCTCACACCTTGGTGTTCCCCATAAAAAGTATGTAAGGTTCTTACATGTTCCGTTAATATGCTTTCTATTTCTGCCTGAGAGATTTTTTCAAGATGTTGACCCTGTTTTAAATAGTGATCAATTTCTCTAAAAATCCAAGGCCTTCCTTGAGCCGCTCTTCCGACCATCAATCCATCAACTTGGGTATAGTCTAAAATCTCTTTAGCTCGCTCCGGACTAACAATATCGCCATTGGCAATGACCGGGATACTAACCGATTGTTTTACTAACGCGGTCGTATCGTGTTCGGCAGTCCCCATATATTTACAAGCTCGCGTTCTTCCGTGAATGGCTAAAGACTGAATTCCATTGTCTTCAGCCAGTTTTGCAATTTGCAAAGCATTCTTGTTGTCGGTATCCCAGCCGGTTCTGATCTTCAAAGTGACGGGCACATCAACTGCTGCAACCACCGCTTTAAGAATTTCTTCAACCAATTTTGGGTCTTTGAGTAACGCAGACCCTGCCGCTTTCTTGCAAACTTTTTTTGCCGGACAGCCCATATTGATATCAATCACTTGAGCGCCTTTTGCCGCGTTGGTAATTGCGGCACTGGCAAGGATTTCAGCATCACCACCAGCTATTTGTACCACTCTTAAACCAATCCCCTCAGACTCAGCAGCATGTTCGCCGGTTTCGCCTTCAATACTTTGTGCAAGACGTAATCGCGTTTTTCGCGAGTTTTGCAATAGTGGGTCGGATGTCACCATTTCACCGACAACCACTCCAGCACCCAAGCGTTTGCACAAGCGTCGAAAGGGTAAATCTGTGACACCCGCCATAGGCGCGAGAAACAAATTGTTATCTAGCTCGTAAGGGCCAATTCTCATAACTATTAAACCGCCGTCAGAATAGACGACAAAGCTGCGTCGAGAAATACTGATTGGTCAAGAAAGCGGCAAATTCTACACCTTTTCAGAACGGATGAAAACGGCATATGTCAGAAAATTGTGGTTTTTTTAACCAGTTATTTGAACGCAAAATGTTGACATTTTATTTTTCCATATTAATCAAACATCTAGCTGGATGATAAAAATGAGGCTAGTGTTCAATTACGAGTTTTAGTGACTTTATTTTATTCAAAGTCGTTCGATTGGGTGCTAAATCGGTAGATTTGCTAAATAAATGGCCGAAATCGCTAAGCACATTGAGCCAAAATTCGATACCTGTTAAAAAAGTAATGCAAAAACAAGCACTTAATATTTGGCTTGCTTCTTGCTTTGCTATTAATAAGTGTTGTAACCCGAGTTGGTTAAATCACCGAACTGTCAACCAACGCGTTAATTTAAAGGAGATGGCTATGATCGAATTAATTATTGGCATTATTATTGGTGCTACATTTCATGATTTTTGGGCACAGGTATTCCGATATGCAAAGAAAAAAGTGGCTAATTGGACCAATGATCAAAAATCAACCAACGAGTAATTAAGCGGCGCTGTAGCGCCTAGCCCATTTTTTGTGAACAGCTTTTGTTAGACAAGGTGGGCTATTTCTACCCCCCTCGTATTCTCCTTGAATACCGGCTAATCTCGAGTAGTAGCAGTAATCCATTTTTACTCTTTGTTAAATGGATGTATTATTAATCTTTCAATAATGCGTTACATTCCTTACGACTAATAAATACAACAACATTGAGGTTAGTTATGAACACAGTCTTAAAATGGTTTGGGATTTTTCTATTAGTTTTGGTGATCGTTGGCTTAATTATTCCAAATGATGTAAATGTCAGACGTTCTATCGAAATAAATGCCACGCCTGAAGAGGTTCATTATTACATTGATAATCTCGAACAGTGGCCAAAATGGGGACCTTGGGCCAGCATGGATCCCACCATGAAAACCACAATAGGAGAAATCAAAAGTGGCGTTGGAGCTTCGCAATCCTGGAAAGGAGAAGGCGGCAACGGAAGTTTAACCATTACCTCTTCTTCACCAAACAAGGGAGTTGAGTATGATATGTTATTTGAAGGTGATCCTGGGGTTTACCAAGCGGGTCTAGTTTATCAGAAGCAAGGCAGTTCAGTGCTAGTGACGTGGTATATGACTGGAGAAATGAAACCTATCATAATCGGTAATTATTTTTCGCTATTAATGGATTCTCTGGTTGGTGGAAGCTTTGAACACGGTTTAGAGTCGCTCAAACGAACGGTAGAAGAAACCGCAAACCAATAGGCTTTTCTACGAGTTCCGCTGAAAGAGGTTCTATTGATGGAGGAAGAATATAGTTATCGTTTAGCCGATTTAAATGATGCGGCCGCTATCAGTCAACTTATTTGCTCAGTGGTTGAAGAATTTGTTATCCCAGATTTTACACCGCGTGGCGCTAACAACATGCGAGCAATTATTACTGAGCAGGCGATAAAGGGCTATATCGAGCAAGGGATGCGATACCATTTGGCAATTTATTCGAGTCAAATAATCGGGGTGCTCGCGATTAAACATCGTACTCACATTTATCACTTTTTTGTCGATAAAACACATCAAAAGAAAAAAGTGGCCTACAATCTTTGGCGTTGGTGGCAAACAGATGACCCTCAACCCAGAGTGACTGTTAGTTCTTCAAAGTTTGCAATGGCGTTCTATCGTTCTTTGGGGTTTAAACAGCATCAACCTAAGGTTGATATTAATGATATTGTTAGTTATCCGATGTTGCGAGAACGGGAGATCGAAGCAGAAAAAGAAAGCCAGAATACTAAGTAGGTTGCTGAGCGTAGTCGAAGCATTGAACTTAATTTTGTTTTTGGTTCTTTTAAAAAAGAACCACCTATAGCTTCCGCTATAGATAAACTGCTGGCCACTATTCTTCTAAAAGATATTCGATTCCCGCACCTAAACTATTGGTCCAAGCGATTCTTGCTTTTAGAATAGGAGCATTGTCATAGCCTTCATCTGACTGCACTTCAATAAGTGTTCCCGGGTCGAGTTTTGCTAATTCAGGATCAGAGACAAAAATCCCTCCATCGGAAAAATCTTTTGTCACAACTTGGCTAGTACAATAATTTGCCGAGGTAATTTTTACCTTCATTTTTATGGGGAGCCGAACATGAGCTCGTCGAGATTCTTGGTCCATAACACTAAATCTTTGATAATTAATGACTTAATTATAGCGGATGGATTGAACTTTGCTTAGTTTTGTATGATTTTGAGGACTTGGTCGTGACCAGGGAGTCGCGCATCAATTAACAAACACTTATCGAGGGGATACTGAACCCTAATTGAGGATCCCTTTCTCAATCGCGATCAGAACTGCACGCGTTCTATCTCTAACTCCGAGCTTGGCCAGCAGATTCGACACATGATTTTTAATCGTTCCTTCCGATTTGTGCAATGCCGAGGAGATTTCTTTATTGGAACATCCGCTAGCCATTAAACCTAATACTTCGAGCTCTTTCGGAGATAGGGCTTCAATGACCGATGGTGCAGAAAACTCACTTTTCACGCCTTGCAACCCTTGCAATAAGCGCTCAGTAATTGCGGGTTGAACCAATCGCTGTCCTGATTGGACGGTCTCAATACCTTCTACCAATGTGTCTAAAGAGACATCTTTAAGCAAATAGCCCATGGCACCCGCTTGGATACCTTTTAAGATAAATTCGTTGTCGTCAAAAGTTGTTAGGATGATTACGGGGATCGTAATGCCTTGCGATTTCAATAACTCTAAGGTGGCAATTCCATCCATTATTGGCATGGAAAGGTCTAGCAGAATGACATCTGGGCAATATTGTTTTATGGCAGTACTTACTTGACTGCCATCGGAGGCTTCTCCAACGACCGAGACCTTGTCTGAAAGATTGAGTAAGCCTTTAATCCCTTCGCGCACTAAAGTTTGGTCATCTACGAGCAATACCTTAATTGTCATGCGTGGTGCTCCCTTCAGATATCGTTAACTGTGGATCTGAAACTAAAGCTTCATCGCTATCTGAGTCTGAAAGCTTGGTATGCGGTTTTGGTACCTTAATACTGATCTCTAGTGAGTGGTTACTGGTATCGAGTTGTAGTGTGCCATTCAGACTTGCTACTCGTTCTTGCATTCCGGTTAATCCATTGCCAAATTTGACCGAATCGCTCACTCGACCATTGTCCTTAATGCGCACAGAGATTGCGTTATCATTGCTGGTTATTTCCACCCAAAGATCAGTGGCGTCGCTGTGCTTTAAAGTATTGGTCATCGCTTCCTGAATACAGCTTAATAATTGCTTGGCAGTGTCGATATCTTCGAGTTCAAAGTCTGCTTTAATTGTGTGATGGACTGTTAAAGTAGGCAGGTGAGAACTCAACTGATTAATCATTGATTCTAAGTCAATTGAGTTATTCTCTCTTAGAGAAGAAACCGCTTCTCTAACATCACTCATTAAAAGTTTGGCAAGGCTATGGCATTGAGAAACTTTTTCTTGGGCTTCGCCCTTTGTTAGATGACTGGCAATTTGTAAATTAATAATTAGGGCAGTTAAGTGGTGCCCTAGCAAATCATGCAGATCTCTGGCTATTCTAGTCCTTTCGTTTTGTCGTGTTGCTTCTGATAGTAGTTGCCTTGTTGAAATTAGCTCGGCATTTAATTGCAATGCTTCCTCTGTAGCCTTTTCTGCTGCTTTAGCGTGATGCATCATCAAAATCGCAAACAGGTGGAATGATGTGTAAAGCATGGCAGAAAAGAAAACTTGTTCTTGCCAGCGAAATTTGTACAAGCTGAACCAAACGACGATTGCGAGCAACGTGATCACTACCGAACGGCTGATGCTAGTTACATGCGGAAGAATTGAGGCCCAAATAATCGTTAATATGGGTAAAAATGAAAGCGGTAAAATCCAAGATAGTGCTAACGCGCTCAATAGCTGAATCGCCAGCACCACAGAAATTGAAGACTTTTTGGTTAACAGCTGTTTGTCACGAGTCACCAAATAAAAGCAAGCTAAATAGACAACAAATAGCAGAGTCACTAGAGGGATATCAGAATGATAACCGTTGGCGGTTTGCACTAGCCAATAAAGGCTTAAGCCATACACCATAGCCCAAGTGCCCATTCCTGCTAGATCGGTAAATTTAAGACTCAATTTTTTCATATCGTTATTATGACAATATTGGCCATGATATTGAATAGGCCAAAAGTCACGGTTTTAATTGATGACTTTTAGCACTGATTGAGATACTCAGGTTTAGCTAAAATAGCCTCATCTACTAACAGTTTTACTCAAGAGGCGACCAATATGGCGACCATTCATCAAATATTGTTTTATATCCATGTGTTCTGTGGTTCCGTCGGATTACTAATTTTTTGGCTACCAATGTTAGCTAAAAAGGGCAGCCAACTACATGTCGTTTCTGGAAAAATATTTTCTAATGGTATGTTAATTGTTTCAGTCAGTGGTTTAGTGATGAGCGCATTTTTGTTACTAGACCCCATTGCTGTGAGATATCCAGAAGGTGGCCTAGCGCCAGAAAAAGCCGCAAGAGTTATCGAGCAAAATCGAAATTTAGGTATCTTCTTGTTAATGCTTTCGCTATTGGTTTTTGTTAACGTACGTCATTCAATATTGGTTTTAAAGGCAAAGGCGGACCGAAGTAAACTAAAAAATATTAATCATCTAGGTTCAATTATGTCGCTATTGTTAGCCGGTGTCGGTGTGGGGTTGCTGGCTTTAGATAAAGGAAATGTTTTATTTGCCATTTTCTCGCTACTTTCAATAGTTTCTTCGATCGGTTTAGCTCGATATATTTTTAAACCGGAATTAAAGCCAAGGGAATGGATTATTGAGCACTTAACCAATATTATCGGTTCAGGGATCGGTGCTTATACAGCGTTTTTTGCTTTCGGCGGTCGTCGAGTGTTTAGTGAAATCTTTGTCGGTCAAATGCAATTGATCCCTTGGGTTCTGCCAGGAATTATCGGGACTGTTGCATCTATTTACCTGGCCAACAAATATCGAAAGCAATACCGAGTTAATTAGTCAGTCTATTTTGTGAAGGGAAAACACAAAAATTTACATTGTCTGTTTTACCACGACCTAGCTAGGTGGTAGGCTGGTGTAATATCTAAAAAAGAGCCAAGTGGTTTTACCTCTTGGCTTCTCTACATTTGCCGGAGCTACTATGACTTCTAGACGAAATTTTATTAAGAATGCCTCGTTAACCGCCGCTGCGGTTTCAACATTACCTATCTCTCAATTGGTATTTTCTGGCGATAAAAAACTCAATATTTTAGTGCTTGGTGGTACCGGTTTTTTAGGGCCCCACACAGTTAATGCGGCATTGGCTCAAGGTCATACGGTCACTTTATTTAACCGAGGAAAAACTAATCCCAACCTCTTTCCCGATTTAGAAAAAATTAAAGGGGATAGAAATAGTGATGACATTAAAAAATTAGCAGGCCGAAAATGGGATGTGGTTATTGACACTAGTGCCTATTACCCTCGCTCGGTAAACCTTGCGATGGAAGTGTTAAAAGAAAACATTAAGCAATATTTATTAGTCTCTACTATTTCAGTTTACGCTGATTGGAGTAAAGTAGGTATGGATGAATCTGCGCCAGTCGGTACTATTGATGACCCAACCACAGAAGAAATCACCGGTACTTCTTACGGTCCATTAAAAGCACTTTGCGAACAAGCGGCTGAGAAGCATATGCCCGGTAAAGTCACGGTTATACGTCCAGGACTAATCGTTGGTCCTCTCGATAAAACCGATCGATTTACCTATTGGCCTGTAAGAATCAAAAAAGGTGGACGAGTATTAGCGCCGGGTGATGGCAAAGATTATATTCAAATTATCGACGTCAGAGACTTGGCTGAATGGATGGTGCATTGCCTTAACCTCAATATTGTAGGTGTTTATAATGCCCAATCAAATGGTGGCGATATCACTATCAAAAATTTACTCGATACCTGTGTAAAAGAACTTAATCCATCAGCAGAATTAGTTTGGGTTGATACAGCATTTTTACAACAGCAAGAAGTTGCCGCATGGCAAGAAATGCCAACTTGGATACCACCAGAAGGTGATTATTTAGGGAGTGGCACCATGAGTTCGAAGAAGGCCTATAGTAACGGGTTAAAAGAGCGGCCGCTTAACGTGATTGTGAAGGATTGTTACGACTGGTTTGCTAGTTTACCAAAAGAGCGACAAGCAAAGTTAAGAGCAGGGATCAGTGCAGAAAAAGAAGCCAAGGTTCTTAAGGCTTGGGATGAACACAACTCAAAGAAAAGTTAGCAAGAGACTAGATAGAAAAAACGGGTTAGAAAAGCTAGTTGATAATCTAACTAGCACCATTTCCAACTCGAGTTTTAATTGAAGGGTTGTAGGGGGTGTTGACTACTTTTGCAACATAGCAGTCATTGAGCCATAAGCAGAGCTCAGACTTCTCATCCAAAAAGCAGACATACGATCAGTCTATTTAGGGTGCACTTATTGTGAACTAGCAAGCTCTAGGCTCGGTTTGGCGAAAAGCTCGCTTTGAGATAAAAATAGAATTTTGAACTGTCTTACATCTTAATTTGTTTTATATGAAAGCTTGTTGAGTTAGTATCAATTTCAGCGAGTGTTGATCATTAAGACTCGCATTCTAAGATTGGTATTTAGCCAATTCATTTTTTAGCTAATAATAAGGATTATATTTATGCTTAAGAAATTCGCGACTCTATGTGCTGCTATTGCACTCACTTTTTCAACCTCTCTTTTTGCAGATCCACCGGAGCCAAGACCGGGCGGCGCTCACTGTGACCCAGGGTGTCATACTTTGAACTGTTCCGGTGAATGGTGCACAATTTGCAATGATCACGGTTGTCATACATGGCGTGAAGAAGGGATTGGATAGTCATCCATAAAGGAATGAGGTGAAAAAATAGGTAAGTCTTTATGATTACCTATTTGAAAATTATGAAATATATATATTACGCAATTCTACTATTGTACTTCATGTTATCTAAAGTACATGCTATCGACATATCCAGCAAAGAATTTGATTCAACTAAAATCACTTTTCCAAATTATAGTAATGGTGAAATGACGCTTCCTGTGATGTTGGTATACGATGTTAACGGTAAGCTAATACATAGTGTATTTGGACAAGATATTTATAAGATAGAAAGTTATCAGGATTTATCTAATAAAGAGAGTAAGAGGCTTGTTTCAACACCAAACATCAATGAAATATTAGGTAATCTTAAAATCGAAAAAAAGAGAAATGGTAAGGCAATGATTTATCTTGGCCTTGAAATTTGCGCTCCTTGTTTTACGCTTTTAGAGAAATTTAATGATCAAGCGAAAGCCGATCTTGAAAAAGAGTATGAGATTTTCCTTATAAATATTCTGGTGCATTGAATGAAAATTAATAAAGTCTTTATATCTTTTGGCGCTATTGGACTAATTGTTATTGTCCTTTTTATTGGTGGATTTAATGAAAGAGAGTCTACTAAGTTTGAGCGAGCACAGGTTTCGTACGAAGGAAATGAATCATTACAAAAAAATGAGAATTCTGTTTCTGCAAATTCAGCTATGATAACTCCTCGCCAATTAAATAAAAACACAATTGAAAAAGAAACCGTTACTGATGAAGATAAGCTAGTAGAAGAGTCTACGACAAGTAATATCAATATTGACCATAAATCACTTCTAAAGGCTATAGGAGCAACAGATGCTTTGGCGTGGCAAGAAGAATATGATTTAGGCGTTTATAATCCGGTTTATGATCAAACATGGCAAGATGATATGTATAACAGGGCTTATGAACTGGTGTTACATGAGGATTTTTCTCAAGATATAGAAATGACTAATATTGAGTGTAAAGATAAGCGATGTGATATAAAGCTTAGTCAATTACCTAGCTCTGAAAAAAGAGGAGGGCAATTAGCTTCAGACTTTATTCTTTCATTAAAAGATCATCCCGCGATATTGGAGTCGGGACGCAAGCGAAATGTTTACATAAACTCTATAGAATTAATTGATGGTCAACAGCGTTTGGACGTTAGTATATATTAACTATGGTAGGATTCTTTATGTTAACTCGTAAGCCGGTTTATCTGTAGGTCGGCGTAGAGCCTACAGCGAATACCCACAATGCTACGCGGGGCACGCTGACCCGACAATGCACTATCATGCCAAAACGATCACTATTGATTCCACCATCGCGTCGGGTTTCCTTCGTCTACACCGACCTACTTGAGTCAAGAACCTTCGCCGAAGAGACGTAGATCAACTTGAAGTTTTTGAATGTTTAATTTAGTCTACAATTAGTCGAACTGAGTCATAATCATTTATGTTCTTCGCAGATCTGTCATTAATAGCCTTTTCGCTTTTTGCTTTCTATCCAATGTTTGGTGCATTCTTGTTAGCTCGGCGTCGCACTGAAGTACGACCTACGCTAAGTTCAAATGACCAAGCAATTTGTCTCTGTGTTCTCTGTACCCACAGCGTTTCACGGGGCAAGCTTTGGTGAGATTCTCTTTACGTTTAGCGTTTAATTTTTCAAAGCACTTTCTATGACGATCCCGTTTTCTTTATAGAGCACGCCATTTTTCATGACTAACTTAACGTCAGAAAGCAAATTAATATATTTTAGTACATCCCCCTTAACCGCAATAATATCGGCATACTTGCCGGCGCTGATGGTTCCAGAAATATCCGACTTACCCATCATCACTGCAGGCCAGTATGTTGCCGCTCTGATGGCGTCCATAGCTGGAATACCCATTATGTCAACCCAAACCGCCAATTCGTTCCAAGTGCTTTGGCAATGAAATTTAGCTGGAATACCACTATCGGTTCCCACTAAAAAAACCACACCTGTCTTTCTAAGTTGGCTTATTTTTTTCTTAAGCGTGGTCATACGCAGCGGAGTTAGTTGCATGTATTCGATTTTGCCTGGCTCTTTGAGAGAATTCTTAATATCTGCGATGGTGTCGTCCTTTAAACCTCGGTGCCAACAATTGGTGTCTAGTTTTTCAGGGTTTTCGACTAGCGATTTATAGTTCCATAAACCTTCAACCGTTGGCGTCCAATAAAGTGGTCCACCGGCAACTCTGCCGGTAGCGGTTCTTTCTTTGAGCTTTTCAATAATATCCGCTGGATATTCTGGCGCTGTCGTTAATCCCGTGTGTTCAAAATTATCAACACCAATTTCTAATCCTCGTCTAATTTCATTAGGACGATGCGAATGGGCGACTACTTTTAAATTATGCTTATGCGCTTCATCAACGACAGCTTGCGCAACTTTTAATGACATGTGATCTTGATCAATCAGTTTTATGATTTCGACACCCGCGTCGGCCAACTTGGCTACTTTTTTCTTAACGTCTTTAACGCTGGAAACGCCCCAGCGATAGGCATCAGTTCCAGGGTAAGCCTTATGCTGAATAAAAGGTCCAGAAACGTAAAGACGAGGACCAGGAATTACGCCATCATTGATGCGCTTTTTGATGGAGATAGATTCTTCGAGAGGCGCTCCTAAATCTCGTGCGCTGGTAACTCCTGCTAATAAAAGTTGCACAGCGCTGGCGGGCATAATTTCATTCTCAAAGCGCTCTGGGTAAGCTTTATGCCAGTGATTATAATCTGCATGTCCATTAATCATTAAGTGAGCGTGGCTTTCCCAGAGGCCCGGCAAAACATCCATGCCCTCAGTGGATATTCGCTGGTAGCTTTTTGGTACGGGTAAGGTATCCACTGTTCCGATTTTTTCAATCATGCCATCCTTAATCAGAATCACACTATTATTTAATGGCCGGTGACCGAAACCATCAATCAGTCGACCACCAACTAATGCCTTTAATTCTGCTGCGAACAGTGGGGTACAGCTCATCGAGAGCAGAAGTGCGGTTATGGTTTTGAGTCCTATTTTGTGCAAAACTTTGTTCATGATTTATTTTCCCCAGTTTAATTTTGCCTTTAATTGTTCTTGGTTTGGCAATTATTTTTTATAATGAATCAAACAATGATTTCATTTTTTGTCGTTCTGTTTGAGTAGGCAGTCGTCCTCGCATCGCTTGCATATTGTCTTTCATATGCTTTATTTTTGAAGTGGCAGGGATTGCACATGTGACATCAGGATGGGAAACAATATACTTTAGAAAAAACTGTCCCCAACTATGACAATCAAATTCATGACACCACTCGGGAATCTTGCTATTTTTTACCGTAGAAAATAACTTGGCCTTTTCAAAAGGCCGATTGATAATGACGGCAATGCCCTTATCTTTTGCCAGTGGCAAAATTCGCTCAGCGGCTTCAGTTACAGCAATATTATAGTTAACTTGAATAAAGTCGAGTTCTTGAGTTTTCATTACTTGCTCAAAGTCTTTATATTGACCATTGAAGGAGGTCGTGATGCCAACGTAACGCAGTTTCCCTGCTGCTTTTAGCTCGTGTAATGTTGGTAGATGCAATTTCCAATCACGCAGATTATGTACCTGCATTAAATCCATTTTTTCAAATCGCATTCTGCGTTGAGTTTCTTTAACGGCTAATATGCCTTGCTTCTTACCATAGGTCCAAACCTTGCTCGCGGCAAAGATTTTATCCTGTTGTTTATGCTTATCTAGGATCTTGCCAATAATCGTCTCGGCGTTTCCATACATCGGTGAAGAATCAATCATTTGCCCGCCGGCCTTAATAAAGTGATGAACCACCTCTGCCAGTGATGACAACTTTGGTGAGTCTGATTCGATGTCAAAGGTTCGTGACGAGCCCATCCCGATTGCAGCAATTTTTTCATTAGTTTTGGGTATCGATTTGAGAATCTTTGGCAGTGTTGCCGTTGAATTGCCAGTAGTATTTGTTGCGGTTGCAGCGCTAAATTGATTGGCTGCGCTAAGAAGAGAGTGATTTAATCCAATCAGTGGCGTTGCTAGTAACGTCTTAATCAGTGTGCGTCTAGAAGTCATGAAGGTTGCTCCGATATAGATGCGAGCTAAAAAGGTATCAATAATTCCACTATTAGGCAAATTTTGAGACTAGCCCAGCAGCTAATGACAACACAAAGATATTTTTAGAATCTAGCAACTGCTGTTAATATCAAGGGAATCCGTCTTGCAACATGAGATAACCAGAATGCAACCAAATAATATCCCTGTGGTTTTAATCACCGGAACCAATCGTGGTATTGGCTTAGCGCTTTGCAAACACTATCAACAAATGGGTCATCACGTTATCGCAACTTGTCGAACACCTTCTGAGGCGCTTGAACAGCTTGACATCGAGGTAATTGATGGTGTCGATGTCTCTAAGGCAGATGACATTGCGAAGTTACAAGAGCAATTGAATGAGCGGCACATTGATATCCTCATCAATAATGCCGGAATTTTAAGGAGTCAGACTTTAAATAGCTTAGATTTCGATGAAATCATTGAACAGTTTCATGTCAATACGCTAGGACCATTGAGAATGGTGGACGCATTAAGAAATAATCTCAGTTCCGGTGGCAAAATCGCTATGATCACCAGTCGAATGGGATCCATTGAAGATAATACATCGGGTGGTCAATATGGCTATCGGATGTCTAAATCAGCGCTCAATGCCGCCAGCAAGTCCTTGGCGCTCGACTTACAACCAAGAGGGATTGCATTGGCCATATTGCATCCGGGCTATGTGCAAACTGAAATGGTTAATTTTGGGGGTGAAATAGCAGCAGAAGTGGCTGCGGAAAGATTGATCCAACGTATCTCAGAATTGAACCTTGAAAACTCGGGTAGCTTTTGGCATAGCAATGGTGAACTTTTGCCTTGGTAATTAAATGATGGTTTTTGCGTAATTCATTCTATCGTTTTACCAACTGAATTCTATACATGGATGTTTGTCGCAGTTTTTACTGCGAGGTTATACTTGTCGGTAAGCAAGCTAATCATCCCAACACACATTTTTTGCTAAATATGCCTAAAGCTTAAGTTAATAAAATTGTTAATATTATAATTCGAAGCCAGCGTAGTGTTATAACAAAAAAATATTTCCATTCAATAAATATAAAAATTCATGTGCGGCAATGCATTTTTAGCTGTTTTTATTTCAACCTGCGATATAAAGATTGCTATCCCGCTATAGTTCTATCCTGTATTTAAATTAGTTATTTATTTACCGTGTACAAGTTATTACCTGCATACGTATTCATAACTTTTGGTTTGATCTCTATCAAACGAATATGCCTAAATTATTTTAGCAAAACACTTCAGAAC
Source organism: Kangiellaceae bacterium (assembly GCA_965230505.1). Classification (GTDB taxonomy): domain Bacteria; phylum Pseudomonadota; class Gammaproteobacteria; order Enterobacterales; family Kangiellaceae. The sequence continues at coordinate 1,657,195 of OZ246006.1, forward strand.
GAAAAAATATAACAACATTCAATTGAATAATAATTGCTGATAAATATTTTCGTTAAGTGCCAAAAATAATTTGCTTTCGTTGCTTTTTCGCTAGCCAGGAAGCTGGTGTTAACGAATAAAACTAATTCATAAAAGGGGGTAAAAATGAAATCAAATCATTTCAAATTCGATCGACTCTGGTCGAAAAAAATAGCCACGAGTATTTTCGCATTTTTAATTGTATCGTTATCTTCACAGGTTCAAGCTAGAACGGCATTTGTTCATCTGTTCGAGTGGCAATGGAATGATATTGCCACAGAGTGTGAGAATTTTTTGGGACCTAAAGGGTTTGCCGCGGTGCAAGTCTCTCCACCGCAAAAATCTATCGGTGGTAGCCAATGGTGGACGCGTTATCAGCCGGTGAGCTATTCAATTGAAGGGCGCTCTGGAACTCGTTCAGAGTTTGCTAGTATGGTGTCTCGTTGTAAAGCAGTTGGTGTCGATATTTATGTGGACGCGGTGATTAATCATATGGCCGCTTGGGATCGTAATTTCCCAGAAGTTCCCTACGGACCAAATGATTTTCATAATTGTACTGATGGAATTGACTATGGCAATCGTTGGTCAATCCAAAACTGTGATTTAGTTGGCTTAAATGATCTTGATACCGGTTCATGGTATGTTCAACAAAAAATTGCAGACTACCTCAATGATTTAACCTCTCTGGGTGTTGCCGGTTTTAGGATTGATGCTGCTAAACATATGTCAGCTTCAGATATTCAAGGAATCAAGAATCGATTAACGGGTAATCCCTATATTTTCCAAGAAGTGATTGGCGCAGGTGGTGAACCCGTTCAACCATCGGAATATGTTGGCATTGGTGATGTCACTGAATTTAATTTTACAGATACTATTGGCCACTTTTTTAAATTTCGCGGACCCATTAGCGAAGTAAGCAATATCGGAACATGGGGAGGTTGGCTTGCCAGTGATAAAGCGATTACCTTTGTCGCGAATCATGATAATCAACGACAAAATACCGATAATATAATAACTCATAAAGATGGAAATAACGCTAACACCGTTGCCAATGTTTTTATGTTAGGCTGGCCTTACGGTTATCCAAAAGTGATGTCCAGTTATGATTGGAGCGATCATGATCAAGGCCCTCCCTCTCACGGAGCTAGCTCGTGTAATGGTGGTTGGTTGTGCGAACATCGTCAGCGCGCAATTGCTAACATGGTTGGTTTTAGAAATGCGACTTCTAGCAATCAATCGGTAACTAACTATTGGGATAATGGTAGCCATCAACTAGCCTGGGGGAGAGCGGGTAACGGATTTGTTGTGATCAATATGGAAGGTCAAGATCTTAACCGTAGCTTTCAAACGGGAATGCCGGAAGGCACTTATTGCGATGTTGTTCACGGGGATTTCGACGGAACCAATTGCAGTGGGCCAACGGTTAATGTTGATCAAAATGGTAATGCTCAGTTTAACGTGTCGTTTAGAAACGCTTCGGCTATACATGTTGGTGCAAAGTTAGGCGGCGGCTGTAATAATTGTGGTAATGATGTAAACGTTACTTTTACATGTAATCAAGGTTACACGTATTTTGGTCAAAGTGTTTATGTGGTTGGAAATCTATCCGAGCTTGGAGGATGGGATCCGGCAAACGCTGTGATTATGACGCCAAGCAGTTATCCAACTTGGAGTCAGCAAATTACTCTTCCCGCTAACACCAATGTTGAGTGGAAGTGTTTAAAGCGTGATGAATCTAATCCTAATAATGGCGTGCAGTGGCAAGGTGGCGGTAATAATACTTTCAATAGTGGTTCTAACGACTCAAGTGAAAGTGCTAGTTTTTAATCGTTACTAGTCGTCTTGCTAGCGATCCGGCTTAGCCTGAATATTTCAGCTAAGCCGTTTTTTATTTCGATGAGTAATTTTGTCGATTATCGACATAGTCCCTTTTTATTTCGTTGAGTAAGTTACCTTATTACTACTTAAGTTGACATGAGATTCTATTAGATTCAGGTTAATACACTGGCCTTCGGAAGAAAATTCTGGCTTAATTAGTCAATTACTCCGAAGAGACAGGGGAACAACCATGAATGAATTGGTTAGCACTAAAGTTACTGCGCTTCGCAATTGGATTGAGTGCAATAGTAACCAACTCTATTGGTTTCTAATTTTCTTAGCCATCTTCCCCGCATTACGTGCGGACTTATTATTTCCTCATACTTGGCACCTTCGATTGAGTTCAGATTTTACCCTCACCACGATTGAAAATCCGTTTGGTTATTGGATGTTAGTATTTGGCGTATTGATAGGCTTAGCGTCTTTTGGTCAAAAGCGTTGGTTCGGAGGGGGAATAGCTGTTGTGGCTTTCGTCGCTATTGCTTTAATGGGATCCGAGATTTCAGAGAAGTGGCCTTTAATCAATACAGTTTATATTTTTATAGCGTTTTCACTTTTTCTTTATTTTGTGATTATCGGAAGCGTGCGAACGATGGCGTTTGCAAGTTTTGTTTTGTTGCTAATTCTTATTCAATCCATCGATAGCTTAATTGCTTGGCCGCAAATAATTGTATTTATCGCCGCATCGATGATTAGTTCATTAGTCGTTGAAACCATTCGGCAAAATATTCCTCTTGCCAAAAAATTAGGCAGGAATAGCGTGTTGGCCTTGAGTCGTAAAACCTTTTCATTATGGTGGCCAATGCTAATATTAATTGCAATTGGGTTATGGCTAAGCAAGCAGTTGACCGAAAGTGCGGAAGCCGGTTTATATGCGCAAGACATTGTTACTCCCTACTGTCGTTTAGGAGTCGAAGAACCAAACGTTTTAAAGTGTCCCGATGGTAAAGCGGTGCTGAGAGAAGAGCAGCTTGTCATACCTTACAAATTAGAAAATAAAGATCCTGCTGAATGCGTTGTATGGCCAAGTTATGGTGTCGAAATTCAAACAGAGGCTCAACCTAAATCATTTTTGTGTCCAACCGATCGTGGTAAAGGAATGATTTGGAAGCTGAATAAAATGGGCTTTTTTGCGAGTCTGGATTTAAGTGTGGAAAAGCGATTTTCAGACAAGCATCATCAAGCGATTGAGAAGATAAACCGCGCGCGCAGCAAGCTTAACCGAAAAGTTACTAATGCTGGTGATGCAGCAAGTACTATTTTTGATGTTGTGCCAGAGACCACTGGCATGAAAACATCCAAGTGCGGTGGCTTAGCGCTTTCTTGCCACGCGGCAAATATCGTCATCACTGGACTGAATGCAGCCTATGTTAAAGCACGAAAAAATGCAAAGCCGAAATTTGTCAACAAAATGAAAGGCATGTCGGTTAAGACAAAAAAAGAAATAGCGCTTTATACAGAAGAAGCTAAAACAGCTATAAGTGCCACTTTGTTGGAATTTGAACAACTCACTCGAACATCAATCAAACGGGTACACACTGCGACCAATATGGTTCGACAGGTTTTACTCCTATGGCTAATCTTAATTGCGATAAAGAGTTTTCTATTTGTTTTTGCTCGAGTGATTTTTGATAAATCAACAGATATTGATGTCGATTTGCTCGAACAAGATGGTGATGCCTCGGAAGGTACAGTAAAAAGTTTGCAAGAAATTAATATCCCCGGAAGCTATCCATTCAATATTTACTACAAAGCTAACTATCAACCGCTTGGGCCTGCTCCGCGTTTCAGTATTCCACAGTGGCGATCTTCACTACTATCGCGACTTCGATTTGGGGCGTGGAATATGAGCCAAGTTAAAATGCCCATAGAAGAAAAAGACGGATTAACCTTTAATGCAATTGAAGCGGAGCACTTGGTCGATTGGGAATTGGAAGAAGGTGAAGAGGTTATTTTCAGCTATCGTCATTTTGTTGCCATGAATGAAAATATCCAATTAAGAACCGTGGTTAGCTTACGGGTAGAAACACTCTTGCTTGGTCGAATTGTTTTTCATACTGCTCGTTGTGTCGGCGGTCCCGGTAGAGTTATTTTACGAACGCGCGGAAAACCGGCGACGGCTAAGCAAGTGCAACAAAGTATTCCTGCAGCTCGTTTGGTGGCTTGGAATCGTTATGCAAAGTTCTCGGTCGATAGCCACCTCACCAAAGCCGATATGTTTCTTAATGGATTTAACTTAAAGCGTAGTAAAGGAAGTACGTCAGATGATCCTCAAGGGATATTGATTGTCGAAGCAGACGCACGAGATGGAGGGATTTTAGTTGGAACCTTGCGCTTTGCAAAGAATTTTCTATTGCCAGTTTAGTTTAAATTATGCAAAGCGTTAGACTCGCCCCGAGTCGCTAAAATTCGGAGTATTATTAAAGTGTATAGCCAGCCTACAGGCCATCAAAGCAACGCACAAAATACCGGCTAACCTCAAGGTATCTGCATACTAATCGTTTAAATACAAAATTATCTCAATAAAGTAATAAGCCCCCTGAGATAAGCCCGCTAGCAACAGCACAACCTCATAGCATGGACGCTTTGAGTGTCCTTGCCTATTTAGTTATTCAACTATCTTTTAACAACATAAAAAGGAATATTTATGATGAACTATACTCAAAAAAATAAGCGTAACACGCTGTCTAGACTAGTCAAACAGAACTGTGGAAAAATGGCAGTCGCACTCTGTTTACCGCTAGTCTCGTTGACCGCTCTAGCCGATGAAAAAGACGAGCATAATGAACCTGTAAGCCAAAAAGTCTCGCAAAAAGCGGCCGATTATACTGATGCTTCAATACTAGCGACAGAGCTAGGCAAGAGCGTAGAAGAAGTCGAAGCATCACTCGTTTTTCATAAAAAATTTGAAAAATTATTTATGGAAGTGATGAAGAAGCATCCAGAAAAAGTAGCTCGAGTTTGGTTGGAACCCAATGCCGGACAAAAAGCGAGTATTCAGTTTGTAGGGCAAGCACCAAACCTGAAAACTGATTTAAATGTCGATATCATGGATGGTGGACAATACAGTTTTCAGGAACAAGAAGGACGAGCAAAGTATTTGTCTAAGTTGTTGACTGACAATGCCTATAATAATTTCCTCACCTACTTTGACCACAATACCGGTCAAATTAAGTTAGAAATGAAAACGGCTAATCGTGCAAAAGCATTATCTCGAGATTCACTTCAAGCATTGTTATCAAATAAAAATCGTTCGCTCGACAGCGATGAAAGTAGAGCTTTTGATAATTTATCAATCGATGACATCGATTTTGAAGTCATTGAGGCTGAAGGTGAAATCTATGAACTTGAGTATGCGCGTGGTGGTGAGTGGTTACGTGATGATGGCTTTAGAGAGTGTACTAGTGGTTGGGCCGTTAGCGGACCGAATGGCAATGGCATAGTTACAGCGGCGCATTGCACCGGCCTAAATGAACTAGAGCATTCGTATTCATCTGTTGATGTTGACATGACATGGCGCTCACAAGAGCGGGGCAATGGTGATGCAGAATATCACACAACCAGTCATACCGAGGTCGCAGAATATTTCGCAAGAGCTACTGAAGCGGATATTAGGGATGTGACCGGTATTAAGTTAACCTTTTTAATGCTACCTGGCCAGTCGGTTTGCGAATACGGTCGTTCTTCCAATACTCGTACTTGTAACCACACGGTTATTTCTAACAATGTGACAGCGACTTTCACTGACGGTGTTACGGTCAGTAATTTAGTTAGAGTGACTGGTGATAATTCGATTGGTGGCGACAGCGGTGGCCCATGGTCATGGGGAACGATTGCTTGGGGTGTTCATAGTGGGTCAAATGGAACGACCTCACTGTTTACCCCTGTTCAAAGAGTTCAGTCAGAGCTTAATGTAACCATATTAACTCAGTAGTTTTACTGTGATCTAATAATAAAAAGGCCAATCAAAATTGATTGGCCTTTTTAATTGGCGAGCGATCACTGATAAGTTTGAATATTTTACGAACCTATAATGCCGCCATCTTTACGAGTAATTACTAAGGTGCAATCTCTAGGGATTGTTGTTCCATCATAGTCGGCAGGGAAGTTGGTGTCGGAAGGTGAACCATTGCCAGGGTGCTGAATATTTACGAACGCCGTGCGCCGATCTGGTGTCATGGTAAAACCCGTAATTTCGTCACTACTAACACCAACCAGTAAACGTTTTGGTTCTGGGTTTTCTTGAGTCGTATCAATGACAACTAATTGATCTTGCAAACCGTCAGGCTGGCCACCATCGGTGCCAATAAATAAACGTCCGTCTTCATCTGCATAGGCTAAGTCCGGGTCAGTAAATACTCCTTCTGTTTCTCGGGTCGATGAAGCCAGTAGGTAAATGTCCCACATGAAAGTAGTGCCTAAATGGTCATTCGAATCTTTGGTTCGAATAATATGACCATCAGAATTAGGCGCTTCTGGATTGGCAATGTGGGTTTCTGTGCGCCGCGAATTGTTCGTGCAAGTCCAAAATACCTCACCGTTTTTACCAATGGTAGTCCATTCGGGTCGATCCATTGGGGTAGCGCCGAGTAAATCTGCGGCTACACGAGCAAAGATTAGTAGTTCACCTTGCGAGTTAAAACGGTTTGCCAGAATTGGGTTATCTATGGTGAGTTCTAACCACTCACCAGTTCCCCCCTCATCAAATCGAGCAACAAATAATTTGCCTTCGTCTAACGGGCTTTTGCCTGCTCTTACCGTTTCTTTCCATGGATTGTCTGAGACATATTTGTAGCAATAGTCAAAACGTTGGTCATCACCCATATAAGCTGCGATTTGACCATTTGAACTTTCTGCAATTGAAATCGCTTCATGTTTGAAACGACCGAGGGCTGTTCGTTTAACTGGGGGGTTAGAGGCATCGTGTGGATCAATTTCAACAATCCAACCAAATCGATGTTGTTCATTGGCGTAGTCTTCATCTGATAAATCGAAACGCTTGTCATACAAATGCCAGCCATAACCAAAACCGTTAGAATTTAGACCATAACGGTCTTGTTCTTCGGTCGGGCTAAAAGCGTTATTGGCGCCGAAGTAACCGTTAAAATTTTCTTCACAAGTAAGATAAGTTCCCCAAGGTGTCGCACCGGAACCACAATTGTTGACAGTTCCCAATGGGATGTTTCCATTTGGGTTTTGTAGTAATTCTGAATCAGCAGCAGGTCCCGAGAAATTTACCGGTGTGTTGACCGTAATTCGTCGAGCGTTAGGGCTTTTTTCAACTTTCCAACCTCTTACATAATGGTACTTTAGTTTTAAAACGGAAACCCCGTGAATGTTTTGCGATAAGCGAACATCTTCCAAGCTTTCGGGCATACTTTTGCCAAGGGCGTGTGAGTTGGTTCCGTATTCATGATTGACGCACAACATTCCTTTGGTACTGCTGGCCATTGCTTTGTCGCCGTAGCGCGTTCGGCTTCCATAGTAAGGGAAAAACCACATACCATCGTGTCCAAGCCCGGTTTGTAATGCTGCTTCGGACGATGTCGGACGGCGCATTGGGTCGCCTGTATATTCAGTGGTAGCGCCAGGTTCAATAGGCGTTCCCCATGGAATTAAAACATCATATTGGTAGTCATCAGAAATAGTTGGTGTGGTTGTATCGACAACATCTTCAATCGCAACGGGTGTAAACGTTACTAGATCTTGTCCTGCGCGACCAAAGCCTTTGCTTTTTCTTCCCCAGCTTGCAGAAACTGTTGGTGTAAAGAAAGCCGTTGTCGCCGTTGCTACTCCACCTTTTAAAACTGAGCGACGAGTCAAGCTGCTTTTTACAATGGATGCAAATGAGCGGTTATTTGATTTGTTTGAAGGAGTGTTTTCTATTTCGTCATGCAGCTGAGCGTTGTCCTTAGCTGCGCTATTTATCTCAGACATTTCTATGTTCCTCATAAAGTGATTATTAGTGCTTGTGACTAGACTGTTTAATGACTCTGAGGGCTATAGTAAATTCGAGATATTACAGTTATGTTTCATAATTATTGCATTAGAATTACATCCTTTTAGAGATTATAAATATTCACATTTATTGGCTTCTAAATGTGGACTGTAATATTTGAAATTAAATACGATTAGATTTTTGGTGACGAAAAGAGCTGTCAGCAATAGAGCGAGTTTAATGGTGTTTACAATGACGTTGTGTGGTTACGTCATCTGTATTTTGAAAGCTAGAGCCTAACCTTAACCTTAATTCAAAGCATGGGTAGAACTAGCTGAGTAGCTTTTACTGGGGCGCTTCTAGCGCTTGGTCTTTCCAGCACTCTATCAGCACCGTTTCAATGTCTTTGACTAGCTGGTTAAACTTTTCATCCTTAGCGATTTGCGCGGGAAGTTCATAGAGCAAAAATAATGGCATTAGTCGAGCAGATTTTTTTGCTAGCCATAATAATTCTTGCTGTAAAGATTCCATCTCTATTAGTTCATTCGCACTGTTTTCATAATCATTTGGTTGAATCGAGCCTAACCATTGAGTAATGTCTTCTCCGACCAGTCCAGCGCGCTCAACTATTCCAGTAATATTTTGAATGCCTGCGACAAGAATCGTTCCATGCTTGCCTAGTTTTACGTTTTTAATTAGCTCTAGAAACTCTTTACTAAGATCTTTTATGGTTTGAAACTGCACACTTCTATTTTGCAAGCGTTTCGCAAAACGCAAAAAGTTTTCTTGGTTAATCGAATTTTCAGACTTTACCTTTGCGCGATTCAAAATAGCATAGGTTGCTTGGTATGTGTTAAAAAAATAGGTCTCAGTATTAACTTGCAAATAGGCTTTAAAGTCAGACATATTCTTATTTGCAAGGGCAAACTCGCGAGTTCTAATGTTATAAAACATGTCGCATAAAGAAATAATTTGGCTAACGGAATTTAACTTGGTTCCGTCCAATTTTTTTGGGTAGCCAGTTCCGTCACATCTCTCATGGTGTTGAACGATTGCTTGGGATACCTCCTCAGAATACATAAAGGCATTTTCTACAATCTGTTTGCTGATAAATACATGAGATTTCATGGTTTGCCATTGTTGCGAAGTAAACTTAACACTAGAAACTAATTCTGGTGGAATATGTAATAAACCCAAATCATGGAATAGCCCGACTAAGTAGGTATGTTGGATCTGAGTGGGCTCGAGTTCCATTTCACTGGCTATCATCGAACCGAACCAAGCGGTAAACAAAGAACGTTTATAAACTTCGGGTAGTCGCTCCTTTAATACTGATAGTTTTTGGCGAAGCAGCCTTGGAATGTTATTAACCGAAGTCAGATGTTTGAGTTTATTTGAAAATTCTAATTCATTATGAATTTGCTGAAAGTCCGGATATTCGCTTACTAGAGTCTGTATATCTGCCAATATTTGTTGTTGATCTAATAGCTTATCTAAAGCCACTGTCTCGTCGAGACTTTTTTCCATTTTATGACCAGACAGCCGATCTGCTATAGATTTTTTAACCAGAGTGCCTTTGGGAATAAGCAAAACGCCAAATTCGTTGCAAATATCTTCTTGGGTGACAATCTGCATGAATTCGCTAAGTTGAGCAAGGTGTTCAACATAGTCATCGGCTTGCTTTAATGAGGGGGTATCGGACTTAGACAAATTACTTGTTCGGGTTTGCTTGGCGTGCTTATTAGTATAGTCAAAGGTGCAGTTTAATCAAAAAAGCTGTCTAATGATTAGTCACTGCCGAATTTATCAACAATCAACAATCAACGGTTACCGGAGTGGCAGTGCAATTAGGATCACCAAAAGAGTCATAAATCACATAACAGCCACTATTAGTAGGAACAGAGAATCCGGGGATGTCATATCCGACTAACGTGTATTGGTTATTTAATTGACTGGTTAACCCTCCTGCGTCACTAAGGTCAATATAATCAATCATGGTTAACTGATCGGCAAGCTCTGCTCTGCTCTCTGGGCATAAATTTCGCCAATCAACTTCGGCACTACCAATATTAGTGGTGACAATATAGGCTGCTTGATTTCCCGGGTTGGAAGCCGCAGGTGACAAACCAGAAACGAATGCCTTGGAACGAATCAGCTTTGCCGTGGAATCCATTGTCGCAGCAATATTTTCAATTGTCGCTGTCCTAGCGGCTGATCGCAGGCTACTAAATTTGGGGGCAACTATTGTCGCAATTATGCCCAAAACGACAATCACGACAATTAGCTCTATTAAGGAAAATCCCTGTTGTTTTGTTAATGTCACTAAATTAAAGATTCAATGATTACAGATTTTAACATTATAGACTTATTTGGGTGATTGGTAAAAATTAGTCCAAGCATCAATTTATTTGAATGCAAACATCCTTGCTGGTAGAGAAACACAGAACATCATCAGATTTGATAAAGGCTTTTTCATTCTTATATGGATTGAGATTATCTTCTCGCTGAATGACAGAATATAAGTTTTCGTTTTGCTGTTGGATCATAATGCGAATGAGAAGTATGGTTAAATCTAATCCAATCTTGTCTTCAAAAAGGTGAACAAATCTTGGCGTCTTAATTTGTAGCATAACTTCTCCGACAGGATTTCTTATGTTATCGATCGAGAGAAAAGGCTTTTCCATAAGCTCATCAATTGCTGCATCATGTTCTACTTTCCTTAACTCGAGATAGTTAAGTAGCTTTGACTTACTTAAGTTGGTCGGAATCAAGTTCGTTTTTAGGTGTTCATAATCTGCGTTAATAGTCATGTTTTCTTTATATCGTTGCTTAGCAAATAAAAGGTTAAAAGAAGATGCTTGCTCGTGATTGTTTGCCAAAATCGCCGGCAGTTTAAGTAACTCAATACCGGACACAAAAAAGGATTCAAAGGAGCGGTTCATACTAAGTTCGTTAGCCGACAAGGGGGTTAGTAGCGGCAAAAGGTCTTCGAGTCCTTGAGTATTAGTTTGTTTCAATGCGAGTATGAGTGGCGCGTATCGTTCCGACATATTAATGATTGGTAGAATATCAAAGACAAATTCGTGAGAAGTCGCTAGAAACTTTCTATCCAACTCAATCATGGATGCAAGCTTAGAAAGTGCATTTTCGTTGTTGTTATCTAGAATATCTATATAGATTTCTAGAGTGGCTAGCTGATTTAAGTTGGCCAAAATGTCGAAGTTTGGCTCTGAGTAAAACGAGTTTATAGGGGTAAAATTGTCTAGCTTTCCAAGAGCTCTATAGTTCGAAAGGATACTCTTATATTTTTTAACAATCTTATTGTATTTCTTCTTGTTGGTTTTAATGTTTTCTAGACACTCTATAGATTTTAGCTTGCACACTAACTTCAACTCTTCATAGGAAGCAAAGTTATCTATAGAGGGGTAGCGGACTGCGGTACCGCTTTTAGTTGGATCTTTTGAAGTCTCTCTTAATGTTGAATGATACAACTCAAGAGATTCACTATAGCTCATCTCACTGCCTAAACGTATGAGTTCGATATACACATTATTGTCTAAATTTAATGGTCGATTGTATTTCTCGGTTAACGTTACAATTTCAGGGTTTAATGGGTCATCGATAAATGATGTGACGTATAAGAACGAAAATACAATTATAATTGATGTAATCACATACTTCATAGTTTACTCTGCAAGAGAATATACCAGTCTATTGGCTTAGAAACTAGCGGACGATTTAACACTAATACCCCCTCTCCAAATCAACCACAGATAACATCCTTTCTCCATTTATATATCGCCGTAAATTTTCTTCAACCAATACCATTACTCTCGGTCTTAGTTTCTCAGAACGATAAGCCACATGAGGTGTAATAATTACTCGGGGAGTGGTCCACAGCGCATGATCTTTAGGAAGAGGTTCTGGGTCAGTGACATCTAATCCAGCACCAGCTAGTTGTCCGGCTTTTAGTGCAGCAATTAAATCATCAGTCACCACACTTTTTCCGCGACCAATGCTGATAAAGTAAGCATTTGGTTTCATTGCTTCAAAGAAATCTTTGTTATACATACCCATTGTTTTTTTAGTGAGTGGGGCGGTGTTAACTATCACGTCGGCTTGCTTAGCTAAATCAAGCAACTCGTTAGATAAGCCAACATAACTGACATAGTCTGGACCACTGCGAGAACTGTTGCGAGTAGCTATCACTTTCATGCCAAGACCATGAGCTCTGCGCGCCGTTTCCGTGCCAATGCCGCCAAGACCGACCACCAACATAGTACGTCCTTCAATTTCCCAAATCTCAGTGGGATCGGGAGCGATACTTCTATCCCATTCAGATTTAGCCTGTGCTTTACCATACAAATCAAGTTGTCTGACTAAGGCAAACATCATTGCAATTGAGTGCTCAGCAATTTCTGGTGAGGATAGTCGTTGAGTATTAGTTATCAGCACATTGCTGTCTTTTAACGATTGCGAATTGGCACAGCCTTCTACACCGACTCCCATTGATTGAATCCAACGAACATTGGTTTTTTCTTGGAATAAAGCCGGAATACAGTAACCAAGAAATACATCGGCATTCTTTAGTTCTTCTTTTGCGTGAGCGATTTCGTTTGTGGCAATAATATCGAGCGTGGAGAATTTTTCTTTTAGTGGCTCAGCTTGTTCTTGACGGCCCCAGAAAACCACTTTTTTTGGAGCTTGCCAACGTGGGTGCTGTTTAGATGATATTTTACTTTCACGTAATTGAAAGCGTTCAATCAATTCATGAGCGTTGGGGTTGCCTTTCGAGCTTACCGATAACGAAACGCAAATCAAAAAAATTGCTAGTCCCAGTCGAATCACGCTATCCACCCCTAAAGTTGTTATTGGTTGGTCAGTTCAACCAGTATACCGCGTTAGTCTTAAATTGGAATGTTGTCCTCCTATCAAGCTTTTCTACACTCGCCTTAGGAGTGCGGAAAATCACAAATTCTTAAGAATCAGATAATTTGAAACTAACAAATTATTGAGACTCTCAACTATTTGAGACTTTGTCTGTTGCGTAACTCTATGAAATATAAAGGTTTACATCTTGGCACGCTAGCTGCAATGTGGTGAATGCTATCGCTAGCCGGTCATTGCATCAGTAATGACTGAAATCTAAAAACAAGGGAAAGCAAACATGTTTTCAATCAATTCAATTTACAAAACTTTAATCGCAATGTCATTTATCTTATTCAGTCAGTTCTCGTCTGCAGCGAATATTGATATGAATGCGAACGCAAATGATGTTGCACTACACGGTTATGACACTGTCGCATACTTCACTATGAGCAAACCTGTTAAAGGAAGCTCAAAATATAGCGCGACCTATAAGAATGCAATCTATCACTTTTCTTCAGAAGAGCATCGCGACCTTTTTAAAGGCAACCCTACCAAATACGCGCCACAGTTTGGCGGATATTGTGCCATGGGGGCGGCTTTAGAAAAGAAGCTGGATGTAGACCCAAATGCTTGGGAAATTGTTAAAGGCAAACTTTACCTTAATCTGAATTTGGCAGTTAAAAAGAAGTGGTCAGAAGATATTCCAGGAAACATCGAAACGGCCAATCAAAACTGGCCAACCATCAAAACTATTCCAGCTGAAGAGCTGTAATTAAATCGCTTGGTATAAATACACTATTTAAATTTTTTTAAAGAGGATTTTTACGTGAATAAAAAATTAATCGCATCAGCTGCGCTAGTGGCAGCACTCAATATGGCGGCATCTCTGCCTGTTGCCGCGGCCGGTAAAGAAAAATGCTATGGCATTGCAGAAGCTGGTCAAAATGATTGTGGCAATTTAGCCGGTACTCATTCGTGCGCAGGACAATCGACTGTCGACAAAGATATTGGCGAGTGGAAGTTAGTAGCAAAGGGCACCTGTAAAACTTTAGGTGGCTACGACAAGAAAGAAGCACTTAAACTTTACAAGGCTAAGAAAAACTCTTAGCAGCGACGAATGATAGGCGGGTTCATCATGAAACAATCAGTGATAGAAACTTTAAACAATGACCTAAAAGTAGGCGTTGGTTTGCGGCACCAACATTATGAGGATGTTCTCCGGCCGCAAACCAACGATGCTAATAAAGTCGACTTTGTTGAGGTACATGCTGAGAATTTCTATGCCGAAGGTGGGCCTGCTCTATCTATCCTTCAACAAGCCTCAAAACTCTATGAGGTTAGCATACATGCAACCAGTTTGGGGTTGGGGTCACACAGTAGAATTCCAATGAGCGCTATCACTTCGCTCAAAAAACTGGTCGATACAATCAATCCAATTCTTGTATCCGATCACGCTTGTTTTACATGGGCGAAAGTAAATTCGATTCAAGTTCACAGCGGTGACTTACTGCCCATTTTATTTAACCAAAAAACACTAAATCGTTTTATCGAAAATGTCGATCAAGTTCAGCAGATACTAGGCCGTCAGCTGGTGATAGAAAATTTGTCGAGTTATGTCCAATTGAAAGGACACCAAATGCAAGAGTTCGAGTTTTTGCAAAAGGTTTGTCAAAGAACGGGCTGTGGCTTACTAGTCGATATTAACAACTTGTTTGTCAATCAAGTCAATTTTGCAGACTTAGCTCGCAGAGATGAATCCTGCGCGAAATCTTCTGTGGCAAACATAGTAGATGGTATTAGCGCAGAGTTCGTAAAAGAAATCCATTTGGCGGGTTATTCTAAAGTTCTGCCAGGAGAAATGGTCATTGACGATCATAGCCGCGCCGTTTCGGTTGACGCGTGGCAAGTTTATCAATATGCCATTCAGCATTTTGGCAATATTCCGACCATTATCGAATGGGATAATCAACTGCCGTCATGGAATAGACTAACCGCTGAAGCGTTAACAGCGAGAGCTATCGCTTCCGATCTAAACTGGGAGGCAGCATGGGTCAGTTTAACCGAGCTGATGCACCATCTTCTGATCTGCAGGAAGAACTGATGGCTTCGATTCTTAACTTCGCTAGCAATCGAAAGGTAAGCAGTCTTAGTCAATTTGAGACTAAAGGGATCGAAGTCTATCAGCGTAACTTATTAGCCAGTGCGAGCCGTGCATTGGCTATTAGTTATCCCACCATTGAGAAATTAGTTGGTAGTGAGTTATTACAGTCTCTCAGTAATCAATTTCTTCTAGAGTTTCCTAAAACCAATCACGATTGGGCGCACTGGGGAAGAGAGTTCAGTGCGTGGTTATCGACTCACCCTATTGCTGATGACTTGCCATATTTGGTCGATTGCGCGCTATTGGATTGGGTGATTCATAGAAATTTTAGTGTCGATTTATGGTCAGCCGAGCATCAAAGTTTGCAGCTTTTGCAAAGCGAGCCTTTAGATAATTTAAGGCTAGTTTTAAATCCGACTTTAACAGTGATTCATTCTAAGTACCCCGTTGTTGATATTTATTTAGCGCATCAACAAAGCTCCAATCATCAGGACCAGATTGAACCTGACCTCACTATCGCTGCAGAAAAAATCTCAAATGGTGAAGGCGATACTGCGCTTATCGTTAAGCATGATTGGCATTCAATGGTTTTCTCTCTTAAGCAAGAATGGCGACATTGGCTGAATTTAGATGAGAGCTCAGGTAACCAATCTGAGTATTCAATTGGTGAATTAATCGAAAGCTCGCCTAAGTCAGCTATCAGTTTTCAACAGTGGCTACCACTGAGTATTGAGAAAAATATATTTTTAAAAATTCAAAAAATCAATTAGTACGCCATCGCGTATGTTTAACAAAGGTACACATCATGAACTCTATATTTTCGAAACTTGAATGGCTTAATCAGCTATCGACAAGACTAACCTCAGGATTTGACTCTCTGGGATTACTAGTACTCCGACTTTATGTCAGTAGTATTTTTATCAAGGCAGGATGGCTCAAATTAAAAGATTGGGAAACCACTTTGTTCCTGTTTGAAGAAGAGTATCAAGTACCGATACTGTCGCCAGAAATAGCTGCTTGGGCTGGCACATTTGGGGAAATCGTTTTTCCGTTGTTATTAATTTTAGGCTTACTTACTCGTTATGCCGCGTTAGGTTTATTTGTAGTTAATGTGGTTGCGGTATATAGCTTGGTAGAAATCGCACCAGCAGCTCTGGCTTCGCATATTACCTGGGGGCTCGCAATGTCGGTTATAGTGGTTTGGGGAGCTGGCAATTTATCATTGGATAAGTTGTTGACCCGATTTAGTAACAAGCCGGTAATTATATAGTCTACTTTCCCATTGACGGCTAAAACAAGGAATATGAAATGAATACAAGACAAGTCGAGGTAGCCATTATTGGTACAGGTACCGCTGGCATGGTGGCTTATCGAGCGGCCAAAAAGCATAGCGATAATGTCATTGTGATTGAAGCCTCCCACTATGGAACGACTTGCGCTCGAGTGGGTTGCATGCCCAGTAAACTGCTGATTGCCGCAGCCGAAGCGGCTCACGCGGCTGGGGCTACTGAGCTATTTGGGGTTAATATTGAATCGATTCAGATTGATCGAAAAGCGGTGATGAAAAGAGTCCAAGCGGAACGAGATCGGTTTGTCGGTTTTGTGATTGACTCGGTAGAGGACTTTACCGAAGAAGATAAAGTGTTTGGCTTTGCTGAGTTCTTAGATGACCATCGATTAATAGTTAAAAGCAACTCATCAAGTTCGGAGAAGGATCTAATCATTGAAGCAAAGCGTATTGTTATAGCAACGGGCTCGACTCCTTTTGTACCTGAAATTTTAAAGGCGGCGGGTAATCGCTTATTAACCAATGACGATGTATTTGAGTTGCCGCAAGTGCCAGATTCTGTGGCGGTATTTGGACCGGGTGTGATTGGTTTGGAACTGGGGCAAGCGCTGAGTCGATTGGGGGCTCGAGTTAAAATATTCGGTCGCAGTGGAACGATTGCGACGATTCAAGATGAACAAATTAGAGATTATGCCGAGCAGACTTTCAATCAGGAATTCTACTTAGATGCCGCAGCTAAAGTGGAAGCGCTAGAAAACAAGGGGAAAACGATTGCGGTTAACTACCGAAACAAAAGTGGTGACTTAGTCAGTGAAGAATTTGAATATATTCTTGCTGCAACCGGTCGTAAAGCCAATGTCGCCAATTTGGGGCTAAACAAAACTCGTTTAAAGCTTGACTCAAACGGAGTACCGGAATTCGATCCCTATTCAATGCAGACCAGCTTAGAGCATATCTTTATTGCTGGTGATGCCAACAATGAAATCCCATTACTGCATGAAGCGGCAGATGAGGGCAAAATTGCAGGAACTAATGCTGGGCGTTTTCCAGACGTAAGAGCGGAAATGAGGCGAGCACCGATATCGGTGGTATTTACCGACCCGCAAATAGCCAGCGTTGGTATGAATCTCAGCCAGCTAAAGGCGGAAATGCCTGATTGTTACGCGGTTGGTGAAGTTAGTTTTGAAAGCCAAGGCCGAAGCCGGGTTATGGGTAAAAATAAAGGATTACTGAAAGTCTATGCCCAACATGGTACGGGGCACTTTTTAGGCGCTGAAATGTTTGGACCCGCGGCTGAGCATATCGCTCATTTACTTTCCTGGGCGGTACAGCAAAAAATGACAGTGACGCAAATGCTCGAAATGCCGTTTTATCATCCAGTGATAGAAGAAGGTGTGAGAACTGCGATACGTGATTTGAGTCGACAACTGTCAATTGGTCCAAAACTGCCTAAAAACTGTATGGATTGTGGACCTGGCTGTTAGCGGCAGCTGAGTTACTGGGATTTCTGGCAATTTGTGATAGGCTTAGGGGAATAGCGATTTTAGTTGATAGACCAAAATCGAGTCGAGGAGTAGTTTGATAGGTCCCAATAGGTAATTATCTGGTGAAAAACGACAACTTACTAGTCAAAAGTTGGACTTCCTGTCCACATGAACTCGCTGACATTCGTCAGAATGTTAAAGCGGTTTGTGCCAAGCTGCGTTTTGCCGAAAAAGATACTAACGAAATTGTACTTGCAATTGATGAGGCTTGTACCAATATAATCCGCTATGCCTACAAAGACTGCCGAGATGGAACCATTCGCTTAGAGATAGTCAAAGATAACCAACAAGTGATATTCCGCTTACATGACCATGCCAAACCGGTATCTAATGACTGTTTAGAACAAAAGAACAATGACCCGCTAAAGCCTGGTGGTCTGGGTGTGATGCTCATGCAGCAAGTGATGAATTCGGTCAAGTTTGTCCATACCAGTCAATGTAAGGGAAATATCTTGGAATTAAAGAAAGATTTACCACAGGAGAGCCAAGGCAATGAGCTTTGAATGTTCAGACCATTTAAACTATAAGGTGCTGCACCTTACTGGAGAGGTAGATCTTTCAAACTCTTCTAAAGTAAGACGATGTTTGTTAGATATTCTTGATAATGGAAACTCGGTGATTGTTGATTTTAGCGATCTTACCTATATCGACTCCTCAGGCATGGCGACGCTGGTGGAAGGGTTAAATGCCGCTAATAAAAAGAATCTAACTCTGGCTATTGCTAATGCCAACGGTGCTCCGCTGCAAGTGTTAGAGCTGACGAGGCTTAATCAAGTATTTAACATAGTTTCATCGGTTGAAGAGATTAAGGAATAACAATTTTGTCAGATAACCCTTCCAAATCTAAATCAGCACCAGATTCTGCTAAAGAGCAAACCCTGATCCAAGTGAGTCAATTGGATAGTGCCTACGGCGAGCGCAAAATTTTAAAAGGTATTGAGCTATCGGTTCAACAAGGTGAAATTCTTGTCATCATGGGCGGAAGCGGTTCGGGTAAAAGTACGTTGTTAAAAAACATGTTGGGGCTAATGCAACCGACTCGTGGTGAAATCATTATCGACAAGATGAATATCAACACCGTTGATAAACAACAAATGCTGAAGCTTCGTCGAACCATGGGAGTCGCTTTTCAAGGCGGCGCATTGTTAAGCTCCATGAGCGTCGGCGACAATATTAAATTGCCTCTAAGACAGCATACTGACCTAGATGAAAGTACCATCAGTATTATGACTCGACTTAAGTTGGAGTTAATGAACTTAGCTGGATTTGAGGATTTAATGCCATCAGAGTTATCCGGTGGCATGTTAAAGCGTGCCGGTTTAGCGAGAGCTGTGATCATGGATCCCAAAATATTGTTTTTCGATGAGCCGTCAGCGGGCTTAGACCCAGTCACTTCGGTCGAACTTGACCAACTCATTTTAGAGCTTCGCAAAGCAATGAACATGACCATTATTGTGGTAACCCATGAGCTCGAAAGTGCCTTCAAAATCGCCGATCGAATTGCGGTGCTCTATGATGGTGAAATTGTTAAAACCGGAACGGTCGATGAAATTAAAGCCTGTGATGATGAAAGAGTGGCTAACTTGATTAATCGTAAGCCGCGCGAAGTACAAATTGATGGTGAAAAATACCTTTCAAGATTAACTGAGGGGTCTAAATAATCATGTTCACTAATATTGAAAAACTTGGAAGTAAAACGATTTCAGTGGTTGAGGAAGTTGGCCGTTTAGGAAGTTTTTTACTAACTGTAATTACCAATATTTTTAGTCGACCTTTTGGTTGGAAAGATTTGATCAAACAGATTGCATTTATTGGTGCGCGTTCCATGCTAATTATACTGCTGTCGGGCTTGTTCACTGGGATGGTCTTAGCGTTGCAGTTTTATGATGTGTTAGCTCGGTTTGGCTCGGTGGATTTAATGGGCTCAGCGGTAGGCTTAAGTTTAATTCAAGAGTTAGGACCTGTTATGACAGCCTTAATGGTTATCGCCAGAGTTGGGTCCTCTACTTGTGCTGAAATCGCCATTATGCGTAATGAACAACAGTTTGATGCGTTAACCTGCATGGCGATTAGTCCTTATCGTTATGTCATGGTGCCACGGCTAATTGCGGCGATTATTTCAATACCATTGTTAACTGCCATTTTTAATCTAATTGGTATCTTTGGCGGTTACATAGTTGGTGTGTTTATTAAAGATTTAAGTGGTGTCGCTTATATGCAAACGATTATTGACACCATCACTTGGTCGGATCTACGCATGAGTATCGTCAAGTCTTTGATCTTTGCTGTGATTGTTATATGGATTGCCATGGGCAAAGGTTTTTACGTTCATTTAGAAAAAGGTGTGTCTGGCGCTGAAGCCGTTGGTAAGGTGACCACTAAAGCCGTTGTGGCTAGCGCCATTACTATGTTATTTGCAGATTATATTGCAAGTTCGTTTTTGATTTAAGGAGTTTAAGTTCTGATGAAAAAAATATCGTTAGAGTTTATCGTCGGGTTGTTTCTTATTGTTGGGGTAGGAGCTATTACCTATCTTTCAGTGGTGGTGAGCGGTGTCTCAGGATTTAGCTCAGATGGCTATCAAATAAAAGCACAGTTTTCTAATTCTTCAGGATTAAAACGAGGAGCAGTAATAGAAATCGCTGGCGTGAAAGTGGGGCAGGTTGAAAGTATATCTCTTGATCCAACCACCCAAGAGTCAATGGTGGTTATGCTGATTAATTCAGGTGTTGAAATTCAAGATGATGCAATCGCTTCGATTAGAACAGCGGGAATTATTGGTGATAAATTTATCAAAATTTCGACCGGTGGCGGTGAGCCACTTGCCGATGGTGGAGAAATTATTGAGACCGAACCAGCAATCAGCATTGAAGAGTTAATTAGTAAGTATATTTTTGAGAGCTAGTCATCATTTTTATCTTCACAATAGACATAATATGACTGAATCTGTAATAGGCGCGTCACTTAGTAATCTGAAGTAACATTTAATTAGTTGCAATCAATCGAAATCTTGGTAGATTGCAACCACATTTTTAACCACACCCACGAGGGAACTATTTACTGATTAATCATTTTCTCTTTATTAATCATGTCGGTAGTTTGGCGGATACACTTTTTAATCATCAACAACTTGTATTATTAGGTTGTTGAACATAGAGGTTCACTTTCATGAAAACGTTATTAACGGCGAGTTTGATTCTATTGGTTTTTTTTGCTCAGCACGCAATCGCTGAAACACCGACAAAAGCGCTTGAAGCGGCTGTCGATAAAATTTTAAAAGTTGCTAGTGATAAGCAGCTGAATGATGCGAGTAAAAAGAAAGCATTGGCGGATGTATTAAAAACAGAAATTGATTTTGAAAATTTATCTAAGCGAGTTGTTTCAAAAACTTGGTCGACTGCCACAGATGCGGAGCAAGTTGAATTCAAAGCGCTTTTTCTAGATGTAATGGTTGACACCTATGCCACTCTTTTAAGTAATTATTCAGGTGAGAAAGTAGAATTTGAGCAAGAACAAATCAAAGCGAATAAATATGCCATTGTTGATACTGTGATTATTGCGAATGATAACAAACGAATTCCGGTTCGCTATCGATTAATTAATGAAGGTAGTGGTTGGAAGGTCTATGATTTTATTCCTGAAGGTGTTTCCTTTGTTTCAAGTTATAAGAGCAACTACGCTAGAATTTTGCGCAGTGATGGGATGGCTGGATTGCTTGCCGAAATGAAAAAGACAAAGTCAGAATAGTCCCACACGATTAAAAAAGAATTCATTAAAGCAAAGAATGTATCATGGAACTTCTTGCCAACTTAAGTAGCGATCAGCCTTATAGCAACCCATTAGCCGTTTTGCTAAAGGTGGTGCATACAGAATTAGACTCGTTTAAGTTGGCCATGATAAGTGCTCATAAACTTGACCCAGCTCAGTTTCAGGTGACTGGGTTTTGCGATGAACATCATTGTCCGGTTTATACCGCCGAAGAAATGCTAAACGGCAGTCCTAACTTCCCTATTTTAGAAGGTGAGTTTATCGAAGGTTGGAAAACCAATCATTCACCTATGAAAATCTCTTGCGAAACTTGCCCGGATCTTTTCCAAGATGAGTTAAAGTATTTTGGTGAAGCTTTAGTGATCCCCATTTGGATTCGAGGAAAGGTTGAACGTTGGATCATTATTGTAGACTTTCAATCTAGCTCACGTCGTCTAGACTTAGAAAAGCTTGCGTTGCTATTAAATTACGCGCTGACCAATATCTTAAAAAGTGAACAAAAGCGACAGCTTGATAAAGCTCGTCATTGGATTGATGAAGAACTGCAAGAAATTTCTCGGCTTCAGTCTCTGTTGCTACCCAGAGAAGATCTAAAAATTGAAGGAATTGAATTAGCTTTTAAATTTGAAGCTTATAAAGATGCCGGTGGTGATTACCTTGATCTTTTTCAACTGCCATCGCCTGGTGGTGACCCCAGCATAACACGCTGGGGCGGAATTATTGCCGATGTCACCGGCCATGGTCCAAGTGCTGCAGTTGAAGCCGCTATGGTTGATGCTATTCTTAGAACATTTCAAGGAAGTGATGCCACAACCCCCGCGGATGCGACTAACTATCTCAATAAAAACTTTTTTACTCGCAAGGACCGTGGCAAATTTGTCACTGCAATGCTGTTCTCATATCGAAGTGACCTAGGGTTACTTAAATATGTTTCGGCTGGTCATCCAAATGGCTATATAAAACGCGCTGGGCAGGTCATCGAGTTAAACCAATCTAAAGGTATCCCCATTGGTGTGTTGCCAGATTACCAATGGGAATTTAAAGAAATAAAACTTCAGCCTAATGATATTTTATTTATTTATACCGATGTGGTTTTAGAAACTCGTAGTCTTGCAGGTGAAGAATTTGGTGATCAGCGCTTAGTTGAAGCCTTGGAGAATGCCCCGACTGACCCTAACTTGTTAGTCGAGCATATTCAAAACGCATTATTTGAATTTTCTGGTCGCTCTGAGCTGAAAGATGATTTAACTCTGTCGGCTATTAGACTTCTTTAGTCTAAATCTTTTCTAAATTTTCGTACAATCTTTACTCGCCTAAGTTTTAGGAATTAGGTTTCGCATACATTTCTTTAGCGGTCTTATAATTGATCCAAGACGCCAACACATATTTATCATTTGAAATTGGTACACAACCTCGATGGGTATGAGTGAAGTTGACTGGCGCTAATATAAGGCTGCCTTTGGTCGGCTTTACGCTGGCTTGTTGGTAGAAAAATTCGGTCGCCCCACCTTCTTCTACATCATTTAAATAGATTAACCAAAGCAGGACTCTATGCAGCGATTTTTGAGTTTGGTCTGTTGGATGTGGGTAGTGCTCAGAATGCCAGTGGTGATAGCCGCCTTTGCCTTTTGTATATCGCTGCAAGTTAATACCGTCACAACGAAAAATCGCATTGCTCATATTTTCAAGTTGTTGATCGTTTATGTTCGGTATATCTTGATGAGTAATGGTTCTTAATTGTTTGGTTTTAGGATCTTGGATTGAAGGCGAAATAGCACCTGTTATCAAAAAGGGAAATTGTCTAATGTAAGCGACTGTTGCTTGTGATAACAATTGGTTTAACTGTTGGCACTCTGCTTGCCACTCCGGGTGACTACTTATATGGCAATCTAAACTGTCTTTTTTTGTTTTATCCACTCCGGCTCCTGTTCGACCAGGTTGCTTTTTTGGAAATGCTTCAAACTTTTGAATAAAGTGATCACACTGCTCATTGGATAAGGCGTTCTTAAATTCGATAATAAAGTTAGACATAACTAATCCTAGAGTTCCCCTCGTTCATTCAAAATCAACCCTAAGTGATTGATTGCACGATTAATTCCATAGCATAAGCGATTGTGTCGCAAATACCAACACAATAAATTGTGATTTTTCCCACTGGTGTAACTAATCATCAACCGAGTGGGATAAAAGCATGTGTATGTTAAGATTCAGGCAACGAAAATAACATCTAGAAAGATATTAGAGGAGTAGGCATGAAAAGAATATTGAGCATCCTGAGTTCAATTGTGATATTGAGCGGTTGTGCACCAGAAATTGGTAGTAAAGAGTGGTGTGAAGAGATGAAAGAAAAGTCCAAAGGGGATTGGACGGCCAATGAGGCTAAAGATTTCACTAAGTTTTGTTTATTAAAACTGGATAAGGAATAGTTTCTTGATTGTCTTTGATACCAGTATATAAGCTTAAAGCGCTGGTTTTCTGTTGCCCATTTTACTATTTCAGGCTTTCTATCTATACTGAGAGTGGAGTATCAAAATAAGCAATAATGAGAATATTCAAAAAATATATTATTTATATTACCGTGGCTTTCATAGGATTTGAAAGTCAAAGGTCATTATCTCACACAGGTACTACTGAACCAGTCCAAAATGTTTTTCAATCAGAGAATACGGCGGCAGGAAGTGATTTTAAACCTTCTAATCGAAGCAACGCAGATTTAGGTCAGAAAGATCATTCTAAAGAAAATGCAGCTCATAAAATTGCTACCAACTCTAAAATAACCCACTCTTCTCAGTCCCTCTCAGATCGAATTCAAGCGCTACAGGTTGCCAATTCAATAGCTCCTAGTCGCAAGATTGAAGAGCTTAACTCAATTATCTCAATCAGCAATGAAAATCAATGGCTCAATAATGTTATAAAGGCATCGGTGCTAAAAGCGCACATATACGCTGGGTTAGAGAATATTAATGAGACTCAAAGCATTATAGACAAAATCTTGCCTTTGGCTAAGAAACTAAAGTTTGAACCGCAGGTTACACGTTTAGAATTAATTGAAGTGAGTATTTCTGTCGGCAAAAAACCGTCCCCAGAAATCGTCCGAAAAAGACAGGCCATTATTGAAAAAGCGACGAAAACGGATGATAAAAGCTTAGCGGCCGAAATTTATATGGTAGTGGGACAAAGCGAATACGCTAATAACCGAACAACCAGTGCACTAAAACATCTTAAACAAGCTTATCAACTATCCAAACAAGTCGATGCTCACAATATTACTGGAGAAACGTTAAACACACTTGCCAATATTTTTATAGGGTTAGATGATCCAGATACCGCACTAGAATATTACAGTCAGTGTTTAGAGCTAAACGAAATAGTTAAGAGTCCTTTAGCAGACTCAATTATTTACTTTAATATGGGTAAAGCATATCTCGCCAACCAGCAGCTGAATTTAGCCAAAAAGCATTTTGAACAGTCATTGTTAAAAAGTATCGCTATTCAAGATAAGTTAGGAGCAGCATGGACTCAAATTTCATTAGCAGAATTAGCCGTGAAAGAGAACCATTTGAAAGATGCGCTAAAGTACTTGGACGAGGCTTCACCTGTGATCAATGAGGCTGGAGATAAACGAATTATTTTTCGCCTAATTTTAAATAAAGCGCTGAGTTATATTGGGCTATCGAAATCTGACAAAGCGAAAGAAAACATCGACAAACTAAAGCAGCTTTCTGACGAGCAAAAAAATCCGAGTTATAAAATAAGTTACTATTCAACTATCGCTAAATGGCATGAAGCTAAAGGGGATTTTCAGGCAGCATTTACAGCGCAAAAAAATTATTCAGAGCTATTACAGCAGAGCTATTTAGATAAACAAAGAAACATTGTTCAAAAATACCGTATTCAGTTTGATAGTGAACTAAAGGAAAATAGAAACAAAGTACTGGTTAAAGAAAACGAACTCAAGAATTTGAAGATCGCACAGCAAGAATCTGAAAGGAAATATTGGCTTCTTATCGTTATCTTGGCCGTTTTGGTGATCGTAATTATTATAACTGTACTGTTCAAGCAGATAGATATTCGGAATCAATTTAGGAAAATGGCACTTAGAGATTATCTTACTAAGTCCCCCAATCGAAGAGCGATTTTAAGAGAAGCCGAACAAAGATTTGAATTCTCGTTGCAAAATAAACAAGATTTTTCTAT
The DNA here is from genome assembly GCA_965230505.1 of Kangiellaceae bacterium. Classification (GTDB taxonomy): domain Bacteria; phylum Pseudomonadota; class Gammaproteobacteria; order Enterobacterales; family Kangiellaceae. The sequence continues at coordinate 1,682,796 of OZ246006.1, forward strand.
CGGTATTGTTGACTTCGACAATTTTAAAAAACTTAACGATACCTATGGTCATGATGTTGGTGACCAAGTATTAAAAACATTTGCGAAAGCCTGTCATTCAGTCTTGAGAAGTCAAGATGCTTTTGGTCGCTACGGTGGGGAAGAGTGGTTAATTGTATTTTCTGATGCTCAAAAGGAATATATCCACTCGATATTTGAAAGGTTAACCATTGAACTTAATAATCAACCTATCAACGAGATCACCGAAGAGCTCAAACTCAGTTTTAGCATGGGAGTGGCTCAGTTGGACCCAGCGACAGACACTGAGCTTAGAATGGTAATTGCTCGAGCCGATGCCAATCTGTATAAGGCCAAGGAAAATGGACGCAACCAAGTTGTGCTTTGAATACAGTTATTTCGATTGGACTAGCTGTGAACAATCCACTGTGTTCTATGCAAAAGTAAAAAAGGAAATCTCAACTCAGAAATTTCTTTTTAGAACATTGGTGCCAAGAACGGCAGTATCCATTCCATCAAAGACTGGAAGGCCGTATTTTTCGAATACGGCTTTATACTCTTGATAAGGTACGCCAGCGTCAATTACAACACCGATTAAGCGCCCGCTAAACTGCGCTAACGCTTTAAGCTCTTTGGCAAACGCGTCTGTTTGTGTAAGTTGTTCGGTATCGAGTTTTTCTGAAAGTGGAACTAACCCAAGCATCACGATTCCAGCACCAAACTCTATCATCGACTTAACACAGTCAAAATACATTGATTCGTTAGCCATTGGGGTTAGATCGAGAGGATTAGCTGGTGCGACTAGTCCGTCTAGTTGATGGCGTCTTATCACTTTAGACAGCTGTTGATGATCGCCTTTATTTAGCTCATACAATCGTCCTGAATCGTTATCTCCTAGCGTATCGACACTGCCAACCGTTTCGTATCCGGCGTTAGTTACAATGGCTAGCTTTCCGAGAGTATGTAAATCAGGGTATGCCGATGTCCACTTAAAAACAGCGTTAAATTGATTGAAAGACTCCGCAATGATTGCGCCAGCTTTGCTTAAAAGTCTTTTTTGAATGTAGTAATCACCTGTCATTGCACCGGTATGTCCCGCAGCTGCGGTCTGACCCAATACTGAACGCCCTCCCTTATAAATAACAACATGCCTATTTTCTATCCTAAATTGTTTGACTAACTCAGCGATCGCGCAGACATCATTGCCTACAAAACCTTCTACATAAAGGCCGACAACTTTGATTGATTTATCGCGGTAAAGAAGGGCAAGAAAATCGGGGTATCCGGAACAATTGGTTGATATTTCCCATTTGCGGCGCTGGCCCCGCCATGTTCTGGGTTAACTAGTTGTCAGGATCTTTTTGTATCGCTATGAGAAGATTGACTGGCTCAGTCCTTACAAGGAAAGCTGGCAATAATGCCCTACTTTTTTCCTAGCCCGGATACAGCGCCTTTAAAGGCTGCTGCCGACCAGATCAGGATTCTGAAAGTTGGATTAACGCCGGCCAGCCCAAGAAAAATCAATGCAGATCAGTATCATTTACTTCTATTTCCAAATGTCGCTATGGAGAAATCCAGGAAGCTGCGTAGTTTAGGAGTCATCCGGCAGTCTGGAGTGTATAAAATATGCATAGGTGTCGCAGGTACCTCATATTGACTAAGTAGTCGTACAAGAGTCCCATTTCGTAGCGCATCCCCGACCAATTCTAATGGCTGCAGAATTACACCCACCCCAGCTACGGCGGCCGCGAGAAGCGGATCACCCTGATTAATAGTCAGTCTGCTTGTAATTGGTACATCTATTCGTCCTTCAGGACCCTCAAAGCACCAGTTCGAACGACCATCGGAGTAACCAAAGCCAAGGCATTCATGTTGCTGGAGATCCCATGGTGTTTTGATGGGTAGCCTCCGCTCCAGATAGGACGGAGCGGCACACAAAACCAGCTGATAGGGTAAGAGCGGAATTGCCTTTAGGCCGCTGTCTTGCAGTGCACCGATCCGAAATACGGCATCGTAACCGTCATCAACCACATCGACCAGTTCGTTCGATAACGTCAGGTCCAGTGACACCTGGGGGTACTTGACCATGTACTCAAGAAGTCGTGGGGACAGGGCGTGCATGCCAAAGGTGACGGGAGCGTTAATGCGCAAGCGACCGCTGGGTACGCCACGAGCCTCAGCCGCTAAACTCTCTGCAGCATGCACGTCTGCCAGGATCATCTTCGCGCGCTGGTAAAATGTCCGGCCGAAGTCAGTCAGGCTCTGCCGACGTGTCGTTCTATTCAGCAGAGAGACTCCCAGGTGCTGCTCAAGCATTTTTACCTGCTTGCCAACCAGTTGAGGGGACATATTGAGGTCATCAGCAGCGGCACTGAACGATCCTAGCTCCACTGCTTTGACGAAAATAGTCATCTGAGATAAACGACCCATTACAAACCTTATGTTTCTAATCTTGAGCCAATATAGGTCTTTATCCATAGGCTCACAACCCCTAAATTATCAGTTACGCCTTGAGGGCATGCCGAATTGGAGGTGAGGATATGAGAAACATTCTCATCACGGCATCCAATATACCCTCATTACTAGGCCCTAACGACATATAGAGGTAACCACTATGGCTAAAATTGTAAGAATCCATGAATACGGTGACGCTAGCGTCCTAAAGTTGGAAGAATTGGATGTAAATGCACCGGCAGCAGACGAGGTACAAATTGGCGTTAAAGCCATTGGCTTGAACCGTGCCGAAGTGATGTTTCGTAATCATGCTTACCTGCAAGAGGCGGACTTCCCTAGTCGCCTTGGCTACGAGGCCGCCGGCCTTGTAACGGCTGTTGGTAGCGAGGTAACGGATATTAAAGTGGGAGATTCCGTCGCCCTGATTCCCCCACTGGATATTGCCCGTTGGGGTACATACGGAGAATTGGCCAATGTGCCGGCCCACCTTGTGGTTAAGAACCCAGCGAACCTGTCCTTTGAAGAGGCAGCTGCATCTTGGATGCAGTACGTTACGGCTTGGGGCGCCCTTATTGAGCAGGCGAATCTGCGGGAAGACGATTTTGTTCTCGTGACCGCCGCATCCAGCAGTGTCGGCTTGGCTGCCTTCCAGGTTGCTCGCATGGTTGGCGCTACGCCAATAGCGATTACGCGTACTCGTGCAAAGAAACAAGCGCTTCTGGATGCTGGAGCCGCTCACGTCATCGTTAGCGATGAAGAAGATATCGTTGAGCGAGTCATGGCGTTGACTAACGGTCAAGGCGCCCGCGTAGTGTTCGATCCTGTTGGAGGCCCATCTTTCGAGCCGCTGACACAGAGCATGGCCCCAGGCGGTATTCTTCTGCAATATGGCGCACTGAGCACAGAGCCAACCCCGTACCCACTATTTACTGTTCTGGGGAAGAGCCTGACTCTCAAGGGTTACCTTTACGCAGAAATCGTTTCTGACCCTGAAGCTCTCGCGCGAGCCAAAGCATTTATTCTAGAGGGTTTGGAATCTGGAGGTCTCCGACCACTCATAGCAAAAACCTTTGCGCTAGACGACATTCAAGACGCCCATAGGTTTCTGGAAGCCAATCAACAGATCGGAAAGATTGTAGTTACGGTCTGATCATTAAAAAAGTGAGGCTGGCATCAGCTCCTCGCGAATAAATTCAGCTTTATAGGCGAGGGCTGCGTGACCAGCCTGCCCAACAACATCCTTCACCTACCGGAGTACCACCTCCTGGACTCCAAGGAAGAGGAGCACGATTTCCACTTCCAGCTAGAAGCTCCCGCCCCCGTCGCCTGCGAGGAGTGCGGAGTTGAGGGCGAGTTCGTCCGGTTCGGCAAGAAGCAGAGCGCCTACCGCGACCTGCCGATGCACGGTAAGCGGGTCACCCTGTGGGTGATCCGCCGCCGCTATATCTGCCGTGCCTGCGACAAGACCTTCCGGCCTCGCCTGCCCGAGATCGTGGACGGTTACCGCATGACTCGCCGGCTTCACACTCATGTCGAGAAGGAAGCCTTCAACCACCCCTACGCCTACGTGGCCGATACCACGGGCCTCGACGAGAAGACCGTCCGCGAGATCTTCAAGAAGAAGGCCGAGTTCCTGGCGGCCTGGCACCGCTTCGAGACGCCGCACTGCCTGGGCATCGACGAGCTGTACCTGAACCGCCGTTATCGCTGCATCCTGACTAACCTGGAGGAGCGCACCCTGCTGGACCTGCTCCCTGGTCGCCAACAGGATGCGGTGACCAGGCGCCTCATGAACCTGACCGACCGCCACAAGGTGGAGATCGTCAGCATGGACATGTGGAAGCCCTACCGGGCGGCGGTCCAGGCGGCGCTGCCACAGGCCCGTATCGTGGTCGATAAGTTCCACGTCGTGCGCATGGCCAACGAAGCCATGGACAGCATCCGCAAGGGCCTCAGGAAGGAGCTGACGACCAATCAGCGCCGAACCCTCAAGGGTGACCGCAAGATCCTGCTGAAACGCGCTCACGACATCTCAGACCGCGAACGGCTCATCATGGAGACATGGACCGGGGCCTTCCCTCAGCTCCTGGCGGCACACGAGCACAAGGAGCGGTTCTTCCACATCTGGGACTGCACCAACCGGCGTGATGCCGAGAAGGCGCTGGCTCAATGGATTGACGACATCCCGCGGGGGCAGAAGGAGGTCTGGAAGGATCTCGTCAAGGCTGTCAGCAACTGGCGCGAGGAGATGCTGACCTACTTCGAGACCGACATCCCGATCACCAACGCCTTCACGGAGTCGATCAACCGACTGGCCAAGGACAAGAACCGCGATGGCCGGGGCTATTCGTTCGAGGTGATGCGCGCTCGGATGCTCTACACAACCAAGCACAAAAAGAAGCCGCCGCAGACCAAGGAATCCCCTTTTCTGGGCAGGGCCACCATGACCTACAGCAAGAGCCTACCCCCGGTCGAGAAGAACTACGGCGTCGATCTATCAACCTTCTGGGAAGAATAAGGTTTTGGTGGATCAGAAGAGAACGTCAACCACTTAATCCGGATACCCAAAATTAATAAGAAAGCGAAACCTGAAAGACGAAAGTCCAAAGATGGGCTCTTCGCTCGCAGACAAACTGGTGCACCGAAACCTGAAAAGCAGCCGCAACAGTCTAAGCATAAAGCACCTTTGAGTAGCGAGAAACCGACTTATAAAAAAGTAACTTACATTAATAAAATACCAGTAGAAAAGGAATTTGGTGCGGCTAAAAAATGCTATGGATACGCTAAAACGACAGCCAAAAGTATTATGGAAGGAATTCGGCTTGGTAGAATGATCGACGTCAATGCGTGTCGAGAAACGGTTAACACAGTGGTCGACAGCATCATACGAAATTCAAATGCATTAATTTGGTTGAGTAAGTTAAAAAATAAGGACGAGTACACTGCAGAGCACTCCTTAAACGTATGTATTCTGACCGTCGCTTTTGCACGACACCTAGGATTTAATGAGAAAGAAATAAAGCGAATTGGCTTATGTGCGCTGCTACATGATGTTGGCAAGGCAAAGATTCCGGTTGAAGTTTTAAATAAACCTGGACGCTTTACCGACGATGAGTTTGAGTTAATGAAACAACATGCTACATTCGGTCGGGATCTGTTAATTTCTATTTCCGGAACTGATCATGCAGCGATTGATGTAGCTTACTGTCATCATGAACGCATAGACGAAACTGGATATCCCAGACAATTACTTCGCCACCAAATACCTTACTACGCAAAAATAGTTTCTATCACTGATACCTATGACGCGATTACTAGCAGCCGATGTTACGATTCTGGTCGTTCTTCGATGGATGCACTCGATATTATTTATAAAAATAGAGGGCGCCAGTTTGATGAAGAGCTAGCATTAGAGTTTATTAAATGTATTGGTATTTATCCCCCAGGATCAATTGTGGAAACCACCAATGGCGAAGTAGGAATTGTTATTGCTAGTAATCCAGAAGTAAAACTGCAACCAAGAATAATTTTAGTCCTTAATGCTGATAAAAAGCCGATTAAACAAAAAGTTTTGAACTTGATGGATAACCCACTAGATGAGCAGGGCAACCGCTACGCAATTGCCTGCGAACTACCCAATAAAAAATACGGAGTCGATATCAAGGACTTTTTGAAAAAAGGGCTTGTACTCGAACGCTAACAGGGTTTACAAAATCTATTGAGTTTATTCGCTTAGCCAAACTGCAATATCTTTTGCGTAATAAGTTAGAACAGCATCCGCGCCCGCTCTCTTGAAACTTAACATGGCTTCCAAAACGCACTGCTTCTCATCAATCCAGCCATTAACCGATGCTGCTTTTAACATCGCATACTCTCCGCTAACGTGGTACGCCATAACGGGTACTTTGAAGTTTTGTTTGGCTCTATGGATCACATCTAAATATGGCATTCCCGGCTTGACCATTACCATATCGGCACCTTCTTGCAGATCTAAGGCAATTTCATGGAAAGCTTCATCGCCATTTGCAGGATCCATTTGGTAAGTTTTTTTATCGGCTTTACCCAGATTCCCTCCAGAGCCTACAGCATCTCTAAATGGCCCGTAAAAAGCCGACGCGTATTTGGCTGAGTAAGCCAAAATTTTGGTATTAATGCAGCCATCATTTTCTAATGCATTTCGAATAGCACCAATTCGGCCGTCCATCATGTCTGACGGAGCCACAATATCAGCTCCCGCTTGCGCATGACTTAATGCTTGTTTAACTAATACTTCAACTGTGATGTCATTCAATACATAACCTTGCTCGTCGATTATGCCGTCTTGACCATGGCTGGTGTATGGGTCCAATGCAATATCAGTGATCACACCCAATTTCGGAAATTTATCCTTGATAGCAGTTACCACGGTTTGCACTAATCCATTTGAATTATATGCCTCTTCCGCCAACAGTGATTTTTTGCTTTCATCAATCACGGGAAAAATTGCCACTGCCGGAATGTTCAATTTATTGACTTGCTCTAACTCGATCAGTAGTTTGTCGAGGCTTTTGCGTTGAACCCCTGGCATCGACTGCACATCCTCAATTCGATTCTCGCCTTCCAGCACAAATACTGGGTAGATTAAATCATCTGTTGATACTTTATTTTCAGCCATCAAACGTCGAGAAAATTCGTCCGTGCGCATTCGTCTTGGCCGGCTATTGGGGTATTGATTTTTAGTGGTGAACTCAGCCATAGCTTATCCTGAAATAGTCGGTTTTGAATTAGTCGTTAAAAAGCACTTACTTCGCCTTTAGTTTCTAACTAGATCCAATTCTTAGGCTTTAAATAATAGTCAGTTAGTTTTGCTTCTTCACTATTGGGGGCAGCTTGGTGGTTATATTCCCAGCCAACATTAGAAGGTAAGGACATAAGAATAGATTCAGTTCGGCCACCCGTTTGCAATCCAAATAACGTGCCGCGGTCATAAACCAAGTTAAACTCTACGTATCGCCCGCGTCGTACTTTTTGAAACGCAACATGATTATCATTAAAAGGCGTGTTTTTGCGTTTTTCAAATATAGGTATGATGCCTTTGGTGTAGTGATTACCTACACTCTTCATAAACTCAAACGATGTTTCAAAGTCTGGCAGGTTTAAATCATCGAAAAAAAGCCCACCGATACCGCGTTGTTCATCTCTGTGTTTAATATAAAAATAATCATCACACCATTTTTTATACTTCAGATAGGCTTCCTCACCTAAGGGCGCGCATGCTTGTCGAGAGACTTGGTGCCAATGCTTGCAATCATCTTCAAAGCCGTAATAAGGGGTTAAATCAAACCCGCCACCAAACCACCAAACGGGCTTTTCATTGGGCCTTTCCGCAATAAAAAATCGAACATTCATATGCGAAGTGGGAACAAACGGATTTTCTGGGTGAATTACTAGGGAAACTCCCATCGCTTGAAAACTTCGACCTGCGAGTTCAGGCCGATGTGCCGTTGCAGAGGCTGGCATTGAGTCCCCATGTACGTGAGAAAAGTTGACTCCGCCTTTTTCAATCACGGCACCATTACTAATCACTCGTGTACGACCGCCACCACCTTGCGTTCTTTGCCATTGATCGGTGATAAATTTAGCTTTTCCATCAGAGGCCTCTAACTCTGAACAGATCCGATCTTGAAGATCGAGTAAATACGCTTTAACTCGTGAAACCTGTGTCATTGAGTTTTAAAACCTTACGAAAATTTTTCGACTATTTGCGGGGACTGGTCTTGCTGATCTGACAAAATGCCTTAAGTACGCTTTGTCGAGATATCATTCCGACCAAAACGTCTTTGTCCAACACCGGGTACATTCTCACGCCATCTTTTAAAAACCGCTCGGCTATATCTGTAATATTGTCCGAAGGGTGAACACTCTGAATGTTTTTGGTCATGCGGTCTTCTACCAGGTCACCATAATCTTGGTTGTAAACGGCGCTTAGAACGGTATGTAAGCAATCTTTTTCAGATAAAAACCCGATTACTCTATTATGATCATCGATCACTGGCGCCCCAGATAACCGGTATTCTTGCAATGTTTGAGCCGCTTCAACAATATCGACATGTGGTCGCAAAGTAATCATTGCAGATGCCATATAGTCTTTAACTAACAAAGAATTGAGCATTAATCATATCCTCTTTTGTTTTTATTGATTTAGAGTGTTTCTCTAACAACCTCTGCTAACTGTTCTGTTAGCTTTTGGACCAAATCAGCATCTTCACCTTCGATCATAACTCGAATTAGCGGTTCGGTTCCGGAAGCTCTTAGTAATACACGACCGGTATCTTTTAATACTGCTTCGACCTCTTTTACTGCTTTCACCACGGTTTGGTTTTGCATTGGATCTTGGCGTTTAGACACTTTAACATTGATCATGGTTTGCGGATACTTTGACATTCCACTTTTTAATTCTGCCAAGCTTTTACTCTCACTCACCATAACGGCAAGTACTTGCAGCGCAGCGATTATGCCATCACCGGTAGTATTTTTGTCTAAGCAAATCAGGTGTCCAGAGGACTCTCCGCCAAAGTTCCAATTATTTTCTTTAAGTAATTCCATGACATATCTATCGCCAACTTTGGCGCGAAGAAAATCGATTCCATGACTCTGAAGGGCTTTTTCTAACCCTAAGTTCGACATTAAAGTCCCAACAACACCGCCTTCCAGTCGGCCACTATCATAAGCGCCCTTAGCGATAATATATAATAACTCATCGCCATCAACCACTTCGCCATTATGATCCACCATAATCAATCGATCCGCATCGCCATCCAAAGCTATGCCAAGGTCGGCTTTATCTGCCTTCACAATTCTGGCTAACGCTGTTACGTCCGTTGCACCACAGCTCTCATTGATATTAAGACCGTCTGGGTTGTTAAACACCGGATGCACTTCCGCGCCCAACTCTCGAAAGACTTTAGGACCGACCGAATAAGCTGCACCGTTAGCGCAGTCAATCACAATCTTTAAGCCGTCAAGACTGAAGGATGCAGGGATAGTGGCTTTACAAAACTCAATGTATCGGCCTGCTGCAGTTGAAACCCGTTTGGCCTTACCTAATTTGTCGGCAGGCACTGTAGTCATCTCTTTATCTAAGTAAGCTTCAATTTGATTTTCTATATCATCATCTAGTTTAGTGCCCTCTGCGGAGAAGAACTTAATTCCATTGTCCAAATAAGAATTATGAGAGGCCGAAATAACGATTCCAGCAGCCGCTCTAAATGTGCGGGTTAAATAGGCGATTCCTGGCGTAGGCATAGGGCCTAATAACTGCACATTCATGCCTGCTGCAGCAATACCAGCTTCTAAAGCAGACTCAAACATATAACCGGAAATGCGTGTGTCTTTTCCGATTACAATTCGGTCTTGAGCCCTCTTACCGAGAACTTTACCAACCGCCCAGCCCAATTTCATAACAAATTCAGGTGTTATTGGATATTCCCCTACCTGGCCTCGAATACCATCGGTTCCAAAATACTTTTTAGACATTGAGATTCCTATTATTCTATTGAAAACGGCTTGCAATTTGACAGCGCAAGCTTGTTATTTCCACTCCCACCGTATAGGTAGGTTTGTTCGGCATTTTATCCATCAAACTCTGCTAATGCCTGATAAACCTGACGTACATCATTCGTTTCCGAAACGTCATGAACTCGAATGATTTTAGCACCTTTTTGCATCGCAATTTGAGCCACAGCCAAACTTGCTGCTAACCTTTGTTCGACGGTTTTGTCTGTCAGTAACCCCAACATCGATTTTCTCGACAGTCCAGCTAAAACTGGATACCCTAATGAAACGAGTTGGTCCATTTTGCTGAGTAATTCTAGGTTATGTTGCAGCGTTTTGCCAAACCCAAACCCTGGGTCTATACAAATTAGACGTTTATCTATCCCAGCTTGCTGGCAAATTTCGGCTCGCTGTAACAAGTACTCAGTCACTTCTTTGGCGACATTTTGATAGTAAGGTTTTTGTTGCATTACCCTTGGCTGCCCCTGCATATGCATCAAACACACAGGTACTTGCAGTTTCGCAACAGTTTCTAATGCACCTGGTTCTTGTAATGCACGCACGTCATTGACCATTTGCGCGCCCGCATTGACCGCGGCTAGCATGACTTCAGGTTTACTTGTGTCGACTGAAATTGGAATCCCCAGCTGCGAAACCTTTTCGATCACCGGGACAACTCGTTGGATCTCTTGTTCAACTGAAACTTCGGTTGCACCTGGTCGAGTTGATTCGCCACCGATATCTATGATATCGACCTGATGCAACTGCATCAGCTTTGCTCTTTCTAGCGCTGCTTCGGGTGAGTTATACAACTTCCCATCCGAAAATGAATCGGGCGTTATATTTAAAATCCCCATAATTAACGGTCGGTTAGATGCTTGACGATAAAAATTTGAATTAAACTCGAATGGCATATGGGTCGCAAAAATAAGATGAACTGCGGCTTGCAGCATAATTCTTGATCTTACCTTAAATTGTCTTTAAATCCAGTTTAAACAACACCCGATTTTAACTGATTATCAGTTTGACTATTGATATACTCCTGAAATAAGTCACAAACACCGAATTCTAGTCATGAAAGAACAAAAAACCACTCATTTTGGTTTTACCGATGTACCCGTGGAAGAAAAACAGAGCAAAGTTGCTCAGGTCTTCGATTCGGTAGCTGTAAAGTATGACCTAATGAATGACTTAATGTCCGCTGGAATCCACCGACTGTGGAAGCGATTCACTATAGAAAAAAGCGGTGCGAGAGCGGGTAGCCGGATATTGGACCTGGCCGGCGGGACGGGTGATTTAGCAGCTCTTTTTTCTCCAATCGTTGGCACTGAAGGCAAAGTCATACTAGCCGATATCAATGATTCGATGCTCAAGGTCGGCCGAGATCGCTTGATTGATAAGGGCCTAATTAACAATATCGACTTTGCACAAGTCAACGCCGAATGCCTACCGTTCGAAGAAAACTACTTTGACTGTATTACTATTGCATTCGGGCTGAGAAATGTTACCGACAAGCAAAAAGCGCTTGAATCGATGTATCGTGTTTTAAAACCAGGCGGGCGATTATTGGTACTCGAATTCTCACAGCCGAGCAATGAATTATTAAGTAAAGTATACGATAGTTATTCGTTTAACTTGCTGCCTAAAATTGGTCACTGGATAACAGGTGATGAAGACAGTTACAGGTACCTCGCTGAGTCAATTCGAATGCACCCCGATCAAGAAACCCTCAAAGCGATGTTTGAAAAAGCTCAATTTGACGACTGTGAATACCATAACCTCACTGGTGGTATTGTCGCACTGCATCGCGGCTTCAAATACTAGTCGAATTTTCAAGAAGGTTAGCATAGTGTCACTCAACCAATTTTCAGCAGCAATGATTCAATCGGCCGCAAGAAAACTAATAGCGCTGGATCCAGAAGCAGCTGTCGGCTTAGCCAGTTTTGACGATAAAATCATCAAAATTGAAATTGAAGACTTTGGCTTACATTATTTTTTTAGTTTTGAAAGCGGTGTGCTAATTGTTTCCAATGATGATAATCGCCCAGTATCAGCCGCGATTACCGGAAAGTTATCTGCTTTTATGGCTGCAATCGCCAATGAACATAGTGTCGATTCGATCTTTACTGGTGAACTGCATTTTTCCGGGGAAATAGGCACCGCTAAAAGGTTTCAGGAATTTGCCCAATCACTTGAAATAGATTGGCAAGAACCGCTCGCCAAGACTTTTGGCGACCCAATAGGTCATACACTAGCTTCAGGATTACAATCCTTTAGTCGTTGGCTGATAAATACCAGTCGCTCCACTAGACAAGACATCTCAGAGTATTTACAAGAAGAAATCAAGGTCACTCCACCGGCCGCAGAACAACAACTATTTTTTGAACAAATCGACCAAACACGCAGCAAGACTGATCGGCTTGCTGCAAGAATCAGAAAGCTAGAACAACAAAGCGCCAGCCGCATGCCTCAGGAACATCCAGAGAACTCCCAAACTTCAAGGCGCCTTAGCTAACTTCTATGAAAAATTTATTTATTTTACGACGCGCATTTGTCATTAATCGAACCCTTATTCGCTATGGACTAGATGAATTTATTTCACAGACACCACTGGCCAAATACAACTTTCTATTAAAAGCGTTTGCCCTGACGCCAAACAAATACAGACGACTACCAAGAGGAGAGCGACTGAATTTAGCGTTAACGGAATTGGGCCCAATTTTCATAAAACTCGGCCAAATGTTGTCAACTCGAAGAGATTTGCTCAACGATGATCTCGCGCGCTCACTTGCCAAGCTTCAAGATGACGTAGAACCATTTTCCAGCCAAGTTGCAATAGCAACCATAGAAAAACATTTGCAAAAACCGTTGGGTGAGATCTTCGAACAATTTGATGAGTCTCCATTAGCATCTGCCTCGGTCGCGCAAGTACACAGCGCCAAGTTACTAAGTGGTGAAAATGTGGTGGTTAAGGTAATTCGACCGGGAATCAAACAAAAAATCTTAGCCGATATCAAATTACTTGAGTTATTGGCTCAATGGTTTGAGCAAAATTCAGAAATAGGTAGACGCATTCATCCTATTCAAGTCGTTAAAGACTATAAGAATTCTCTGTTTAACGAGCTAGATTTGCGAATTGAAGCTGCAAATACGACACAATTAAAACGAAATTTCGATAACTCCGAACTACTCTATGTACCTAATAGTTACTGGCAACATACTCGTAAGCGAGTAATGCTACAGGAAATGGTTTTTGGCACTCCAATTGGTGATATTGAACAACTAAAAGCCGCCGATGTGGATATGAAAAAGTTAGCCCACCGCGGCGTTGAAATCTTCTTCACTCAAGTTTTTAGAGATAGCTATTTCCATGCTGACATGCATCCAGGCAATATATTTGTTAACTGCAAGAATCCAAAGAACCCCAGCTATATTGCTATCGACTGCGGCATAATGGGAACACTTAATGAGTCCGACAAACGCTATTTGGCACAAAATTTTGTCGCATTCTTCAATCGAGACTATCGGCGCATTGCAGAGCTGCATGTTCAATCGGGCTGGGTTTCTAAAACAGTTTCAATTGAGGAGTTCGAATCAGCAATCAGAACAGCTTGCGAACCGATTTTTGGTAAATCGTTAGCCGATATTTCTTTTGGTCATTTTTTGGTACAACTTTTTCAAACCGCTCGACGTTTTGAAATGGAAGTTCAACCACAATTGGTGCTGCTCCAAAAAACACTGCTCTACATTGAAGGACTGGGCAGACAACTCTACCCGCAGCTCGACTTATGGGAAACTGCACAACCATTCTTGAAAAAATGGCTTGCTGACACATACGGTCCTTGGGCCGCAGTAGAAAAGATAAAACGTAAAGCACCTCGCTGGATAGAAGAACTGCCGGAAATTCCAGAGAAAATCTCAGCCTTTCTAAGTTCGAGTGATCACCAAGCAAACCAGCAACAAGCGCTAATCAAGTCAATTGATGCTATGAAACAGTCAACAACTCAAAGTTCTAAGCGAATGCGTTGGGCTTTGTTGGGTGTTTCTTTGATTTTAATTAGCCTAGTCGAGCTACCGTCAGCTATATCGCCTGGACTTATTGAAAAAAGTTGGCTTAATGGCCTATTAATTGGTTTGGGAATGGCTAGTTTTACAATCTCATTTAGGCGACAATAACAGTTAGTATTATTCTCAACTGAACAAACATTGAAATAGGTAATCGAATGGAAAACTGTTTATTTTGTAAAATTGAGAAGGGCGAAATTCCAGCCGACATTGTCTATCAAGACGAGAACGTTGTCGTTTTTAAAGACATAGCCCCCAAGGCAAAAGTCCACTTGCTTGTGATTCCTCGCAAACACATAGACGGATTAAATGATTTGTTACCAGAAGACCAAGAATTAATCGGTAAAATGATGTTATTGTTGCCACAGTTGGCAAAAGAACAAGGTTTAGACACTGGTTTTAGGACTATAATCAATACCGGAAAGGGTGGAGGACAAGAAGTGTTTCACCTACATATTCATTTACTGGGCGGTGGACCACTACCGTTCGTTTAAACTTATCAAACTATGACCAAGAAATGGTCTAGATAATACTTATTTAAAAAAGAGAAGAGAACTATGGGCATTAGTATTTGGCAATTACTCATTATATTAGTTATCGTCATTTTGTTGTTTGGAACTAAACGACTTAAGAATATTGGTAGTGACTTAGGCGGCGCGCTCAAAGGCTTTAAAAAAGCGGTTGATGATGGCGAGAACAAAAAAGATGAGTCGATTGAGGATAAAAAAGAAGCAAGCGTAATCGAAGGCGAAGTCCTTAAAGAAGAAGATAAAGTAAAAAAGTAAGGGCGTAGCATGAGCTTTTTGGAGCTATTTTTAGTCGGTATAATCGCCCTGATTGTACTGGGTCCTGAGCGATTGCCCAAAGCGGCAAGAACGGTCGGATTATGGATCGGTAAAGCTAAGCAAAGTTTTGATTCAATAAAAACCGAAATTGATAGAGAACTTAAAGTTAAAGAGCTGCAAGAACAAATCGCTAAGCAAAAAGCAGATTTAGAACAAAGTTCGGGACTTGGCTCTCTAAAACAAGGTATTGAACAAGCCAAAAACACCATCCATGCCGAAGCTGATGCGCTAAAAAATGAGTTTGATCAGGAAATCGAGCAACATAATGCTTCAATTTTGGAAGCAGAAAAAACGGCAAACCTAAACCAACCAGCTCAATCAAACCAAAACCAACTAGATAGTCCCGATAAGAAGAACAATGACTAAGTTAGAACCAGAAAGTACCGAACAAAAAGATATGCCTTTGATTTCTCACCTGTTGGAATTGAGAAATCGACTGCTTCGCATGGTACTTGCGGTGATTGTTGTCTTTATCTTATTGATTTACTGGGCAAATGATATATATCTGGTGTTATCTGCGCCGTTACTTGCGCACCTACCAGACTCATCAAACATGATTGCGACTGATATTATCTCTCCTTTTTTGACCCCCTTTAAAATGACTGCAGTGCTTTCTGTTTTTATCGCAATGCCGTTTATCCTGCATCAAGCTTGGGGATTTATTTCACCTGGACTATATCGACATGAAAAACGCTTTGCCTACCCGTTACTATTTTCTAGCATTGTACTTTTTTACTGCGGACTGGCATTTGCTTACTTCGTAGTTTTCCCTTTAGCCTGGGCATTTTTGACCGCTGCCGGTCCCACTGGCATTCAAGTTTTACCCGACATCAGCAGCTATTTAGATATCGTACTTAAAATGTTTTTTGCATTTGGTATCGCGTTTGAAATTCCAGTTGCAACCATATTAATGGTTTGGTCTGGCCTGACAACGGTTGAAAGCTTAAAAGAAAAACGTCCTTACGTCATAGTGAGTGTGTTTGTGGTGGGTATGCTACTGACTCCTCCCGATGTTATCTCACAGATATTACTAGCGGTGCCAATGTGGATTTTATTTGAATTAGGACTGATTTTCGCGATAATGGGTAATAACAAAGAGCAGTCCGCTGAATAAAAATAACGCCATGGTGATTATGAAACACTTTAAAGTAGTACTCTCAATTTTAGTGATTACCTGCAGCAATAGTTTGCAGGCGCTTGAAAACTCCAGTGCTAGTATAAAGTCGAGCGTGGTTAATTGTTCAGCAATCGACTCAAAGAGCGAGCGACTTGTTTGTTACGATTCGCTGGCAAAGTCGTTGAAAGCGCCTCGTAGCGCCTCTCAGACTCTTCCTAAAAACAGTGACAAAGGCATTGAAAACTCTAAATTGAGCATATCCAAAAAATTAGCATCACAAGTGCTCCCCCAAAATCAGGCAGAATCGGAACCAGTCCCCTCAGTTAAACCAGGGCTCAAAGAACCCTCTAACAATCATGAGGATAATTTTGGCAAGAAACAAGAAACTGTTTCTAGCTCAATTAGCTCTAGGCTTGTTGGTGAATTCAAAGAATGGCAAAAAGGCCAAAAATTAAAGCTTGAGAATGGACAAGTTTGGGTTGTAAAACGCGCTAACCGTGGCTATAAGAAGCTACAAAATCCGATGATCACTATTTCTGAAGGCTTATTCGGTGGCTTTACTGCGCAAATTGAAGGTTTAAATGCGACTGCCAAAGTCAAGCGAGTTAAGTAACTGAGCTGGCGACAATCAGTCAATTCCAAGCAAAAAGAACGGTTCATCGCCCCCAAGTAATTATCTCTACAAAAATCTAACTCTTCTGCTACATTTAATTATATAACCTAAAAAACTGTGAATCAGCAGGAGTTGGCTGTCCCTCGCGATTTATCAGTTTTAACTTTAACGACTGTTATACAACAACCTTAAAGGTAGCTTATCAATGTTATTCGGAAACAAACAACAAGTAGAAGAACTTACCTTAAAAAATCAAGAACTAACTCGCCAGCTCAATGACACAAATAACCGATACCAAGAGCTAGAATCGCAATTCGAGTCAGTAAGCCAGCAGCTCGAAGAAAAGGAGCATCAAATTAGTCTCAATAAAGACTTAAATAACATGTTGTTAAGCTCCATAGAAAATATCGAACAAATCAGGGAATCGGCCGCAGAGCTCGCCTCTAGCATCATGGAAAAAGATAGTGCGATGACCAACTTAAATGACGTGTTTAGTTCGTCGAGTGAAGTATTAGCCAGTATAAGTGCAACGGTGGATGATATCGGTGTTCGAGCGAATGAGAGCAGTGAAAAAATGAGCTCTTTAAGAGCTGTTTCAGACAGCATTGCCAACTTTGTTAGTGTCATCACCAACATCTCAGATCAAACTAATTTACTCGCTCTAAACGCTGCAATCGAAGCGGCTAGAGCTGGTGACCAAGGGCGAGGATTCGCAGTGGTTGCTGACGAGGTTCGTTCACTCGCGCAAAACACAGGTAACGCAACCAGTGAAATTGGCAGTTTAATCGACACCATTGATAGTGATTCGGCAACCGCAGCCACTCAAATAGAGCAACTTTGCGACTACACCGCTTCAATTTCTGAGCAAAACAATACCTTAGGAAACTCTTACCAGCATATATTGGATTCATCAAAAGAAATGCGAGATGTGATCAACCATTCGGCGATGAGAGCTTTCATTCAAACGGTTAAACTAGACCATATAGTCTGGAAAACAAACGTTTTCTCTGTCATCCTAGAAAATAGCGATATTTCAATCGATGATTTCACCAATCAGCACAACTGTCGATTAGGTAAATGGTATTATCAAGGTGAAGGTAAAAAACTAGCCGATACATCAGCCTACGCTTCCATTGAAGAACCACATAAACAAGTGCACGATTATGGTGTTGAAGCATTACGTAGTTTTCAAGCAGGAGACGCTAGTCGTATGAGGGAGCAACTGAGCCGTATGGAAACTGCGAGCAACGAACTATTTCGTTGTCTATCTGGTTTAGAGAGTCAGGTTTAAGCAACTAATTTCGAATATTATAGGGTCATAGTCTCACGACTTAGCGCATTTATTGTATAGTTTAGAATTCCACACCCATTGGTCAACTAGACTATGAATTTCGAATTATTCATCAGTAAACTGGGGGGGATTTTACTCCTACCACCTGCCATCAATATTTTACTGTTAGCAACGGCTTTTCTTTTACTAAAACTAGAGAGACAAAAGCTTGCCAAGTCATTGGCAATAGTATCTGTACTAAGCTTATTGCTGCTTTCTCTGCCTATTGTTTCAATGAAATTACACCAAAGTTTACAAACCATTCCAGCCTTGTCACAGGAACAAGTCAAACAAATCGCTAGAACAGAAAGAAGTGATATCGCTATTGTCCTGCTATCGGGTGGACGAGCTAGTCTAGCTGAAGAGTTTGGCGGTATCGACACTGTTAGTGCCAATACTTTAGAGCGGATTCACTATGCGGCTTGGCTGCATCGAAAAACCAATTTACCAATATTAGTATCCGGCGGAAGTGTCTTTGGAGAACCGACAGCCGAAGCAGTTTTGATTAATCAAGTCATGATGTCTTCATTTAACATCGCCCCACGTTGGATCGAAGCGAATAGTCAAAACACCGCTGAGAATGCGGAGTTTTCAAGCAAAATTTTGTTAAATAGTGGTATTGAAGAAGTTTTGCTAGTGACCCACGCAAGCCACATGCAAAGGGCTGTCATTGAATTTTCTCGATACTCTATCAAAATAACGCCAGCACCCACTGGATTTCAATCTTCGACTACTCATTGGGCTGATTATTTACCAAGCGCAAAAGGGTTATTTAAGAGCCAACAAGCTTTGCATGAAAAGCTTGGGCAGGTTTGGTACGGACTCTAGATTAATTAAAAATCTCATCAAACATTCTAGCACTCACTAGCCAAAATTTAGCTTTTTATTTCTAATTTTGGCAGTATCTTGCTGCGACGGTGTTCAAATATTAACGAAGTTTCTACATTTAATACTTCACTTCGCGAGGTAAACTCTCGGAATATTAATTGCCGCAAATGAGCAGTGTTATAAACGGCTATGTGTACATTAAAATCGTTTTCACCCCCCATATGAAAAATTTGGATGACCTCGGGAAGCTCTAACAGGTCATCTCTTAACTTATCCGCTAAAACACCCGTATGCTTGACCATTTTGACCGCCGCCATGGCTTCGATATGACCGGAAAATTGCGCAAGGTCTAACTCACATTGATAACCTTTTATTACGCCTAACTTTTTTAATTTTTTGACTCGCTCTTGACAGGTCGATGTCGCAATATTTAACCGGTCGGCAAGATCTTTATTAGTGATATCAGCATTTTGATACAAAACAGTCAAAATATCAGTGTCAGTTTTATCGAAATTCTTCAATTTTTTAGCCGTAAATAGCACGATTAATTACTTGATTATCCTTGTTTTTTAAAGATATTCAATGACAAATCCGAGAATTGAACTTAGTTTTTGAATTAGAGATGTGTAATAATTTCGTCTATATTTAGAAATACTTAATTTAATCCCAAAGCCGTTATGCTCAGATTTCTACTCGCCCTTGTGATTATTGCGTCCGTAGCAGTAATAACCCAAAAGTTAAACCTCTTAAACGGGCTATTTCCATCGACCGTTGAAACACTCCCAGCAGAAAAAACCGAACCGGATAACAGCCCTAACAACGTCACCAAGAGCGAAGTCTACCGCTGGGTTGACGAAGAAGGTACGGTGCATTTTTCAGATAAAGCGGTAAACAGCGAATCATCGAAACCAGAGAAAATTACCGTTAGTACCGAAACCACGGAATTTGCCAAAACACCAAAAATAAAGACCGTCTATATACCCAGCAATCGACAAACTAGTGCTCAAACATCCCGCTCTAAGCGCTGTCAGCGATTAAAGTCTGATATTGCCAAAAGAGAAAAGAGACTGAGAAATGCTGGGCGAATTCCTTCTCAAGATTCGCGACTTTCAGCGAAGCGCTGGGAGAAAATTAAGGGATGTTAGTCTTTAGCACCCGGGTACTAATTCTCAAAATAACCAAATAAACCCAAAATAAACTAGGATATTAAGAGTATTTAGGCACGATCATTTGACCAACCGCTTTTTCACGGTAAACTTATCGATTAGACAGTAACCTCTGACTACAATTGCTATGTCATCGACCAAACAAACATTTATTGAATTAGCCATCGAGCGTAAAGCTTTAAAATTTGGTGAATTCACCCTTAAGTCAGGCCGTAAGAGCCCTTATTTTTTTAACGCTGGTTTTTTTAATAGTGGCTCAGACCTTGCTACACTGGGTGATTGTTATGCTCAAACGCTAGTCACCGCCAAGGCTCAATTTGATATGCTGTTTGGACCAGCTTATAAGGGAATTCCATTAGGGTGTGCCACAGCTATATCCCTAGCCAATAATCATGGTAGGAACGTTCCATTTTGTTATAACCGCAAAGAAGCCAAAGATCACGGCGAGGGTGGTCAACTCGTTGGGGCAGAGCTTGCAGGCAAGGTGCTTATCGTTGATGATGTCATTACCGCAGGAACCGCTATAAGAGAGTCGATTGATCTGATTACCCAAGCTGGAGCAGAGCCCGCCGGTGTGCTAATAGCGCTCGATCGGCAGGAAAAAGGTAAAACTGAGCTTTCAGCTATTCAAGAATTAGCAAAAGAATACAATTTACCGGTATATGCTATTATTAATTTGGACGATTTACACCAATATATTGAAGGACAAGATACACTCAACGAATATTTAGCTGCAATCACGAACTATAGACACCAATATGGTGTCTCAATGAGTAACCAATAGAGATCGAAAGCAATTTTTATGAATAAAACCATTTGGGTCATATTTAGCCTTTTTACAACTCTTGTTAGCTTGCAGATTGCGGCTAAGAACTTCTATCGGTATAAAAATCCAGAAGGAGCTGTCGAAATTAAGGACAAGATAACCAAGGAGATGGAATTAGTCGGTTACGATGTGATTAGTGAAACAGGAAAGCTTATCAAACATGTTGAACCAACAAAAACCCTCGCACAACTCGAAGAGGATAGACTGGCTCGCATAGAAGAACGAAATAAGGAAATAGCTCGCCTGCAACAAATTAGACATGATGCTGATCTGCTACGGCAATTTAGTTCAATCGGTGACATTATTCGTAACCGGGACTCTCAATTACTTGGTCTTGAACAAAGAATAAGAATTCAAAATAGCAAAAAAGATTTACTTCATCTGCAACTTGAAGACCAACAAAAACAAGCAGCAACTTATGAACGGTTAGGTCAAAGAGTCGCAAAGACCTTACTAAAAGATATCCAAGACACTCAAGATCAAATTGCCAACAATGAATTGAATACAAGCTTTTTAGAAAAAGAGAAAATTAGAGTTGAGAAAAGCTTTGAACGTGACATTATTCGCTATAAGGACTTAGAAAGTGTTCGCTTAGCTTTGAGAAAAGATGCTAAAGAAAAAGAAGGAACTGAGCCAGTCATCTACAGCTGTAAAGATGCGCAAGGGTGTGATCGCGCATGGCAGTTAGCCCAAATTTATGCTCGAGACAACTCAACCGGTAAAATAGAAATCATCACTAATTCTCTTATTCTGACCAGCCGGCCAGAGGAGCCAAAAGATATCGCTTTATCGTTTTCCAGAATTCCTGCTCCAGACAACAAAATGCAAATAGTTTTAGAAGTCTCTTGCTCTCCCGAGGAAGCTGGCGTCGCTTTTTGTAAAACGCCGCCAGTCAAAGCTATTCGAAAGAACTATCTTGAATACTTGCGTCAACGAATGAAAAGCTTCTAGTTAGACGGCACGACAGAAGCTTGAATAAAACTCCATTGGTTATCCCAATGCTCTGTCGGGGAAATTTTAAATTTAGAGCGTACGAATTGCTGAATTCTCCCCTCTAAAATACTAGTGACAAGCTTAGCTACCGCTGCAGAATTAAGACTAGATTTACCCTCTCTTACTGCCTCATCTCGATGAATTTGTTTCAACTCTAATTCTAACCGATCAAACAATTGAGAAATTCTTTCCTTCAGCCTTAATGGTTCACCGAGTAATACCTCCCCGGTCAGCAAACGACTTATACCAGGGTTTTTCTGGCTAAAACCGAGCAATAAGTTACTAATTTGATAGATCTTGTCTACCGCCGCTATAGGTTCAGCATCAATTTTCTTTATTAGGCCAAAAATACTTTCCTCAGAAAAGTCCAATAAAGACTCATACATACGAGCCTTACTAGGAAAATGCCGATAAAGCGCAGCTTCTGACACCCCGACTTGCTTCGCTAATTTAGCGGTTGTAATTCTATCTGACAGCTCGTTTTCCAACATATATGCTAGATTCTGCAGAATATCCTGTTTCCTATTTTTTTTCTTATCGTTCATAACTCTACAAAGCTCCTTAGAAGTCTAACTGCAAACGACTATCGATCATCAACATCTGCTGTTTGAACAATTGCTTCATTTTATCGATACTTTGTTGATCATCCCCTTCAAAGCGAATAACCAAGTTCGGAGTCGTATTAGATGCTCTAACAAGCCCCCATCCATGAGTGAATTCAACTCTAACACCATCAATATCGATTAATTTACCATCACCAAAAATGCCTTGATTAGTTAATTGCTCAACAAATTTGTGTTTTCGTTCATCGTCAATTGGCACGTTAATTTCTGGTGTCGCCATACTATTGGGTAGTGCCGCAAATATATCGACTGATTTACGAGTATCTGCTGACAAGATTTCTAATAACCGCGCTGCAGTGTATAAAGCATCATCGAAGCCATACCACCGCTCTTTAAAGAACACATGACCGGAACACTCTCCGGCTAATAGAGCCCCGGTTTCTTTCATTTTACCTTTTATCAACGAATGGCCGGTTTTCCACATAATGGGATGACCGCCATTGGAAGAAATAACTTTTGCTAAATGCTTGCTACACTTAACATCATAAATAATATCAGCGCCAGGGTTTCGAGATAATACATCCATGGCGTACAGCATCATTTGTCTATCGGGCCAAATAATATTTCCATCTGAATCAACAACTCCGAGCCTATCGCCATCTCCATCAAAGGCTAATCCAACATCCGCTTTTTCCGTTTTAACGAGTTCGATTAACTCTTGTAAATTTTCGGGCTTGCTAGGATCCGGGTGATGGTTTGGAAAGTTCCCATCAACTTTGCAATATAATCCGATCACTTCGCATCCCAATGCTTGCAATAATTGTGGTGCGACTTTTCCAGCCACCCCATTGCCACAATCGACTGCTACCTTTAGTGGTTGAGTAAGGGCTACATCGCTGGTCACTTGGCTTATATAATCTTGAATGACGGTGGTAGTTTCTTGGCTCCCTTTGCCTTTCATCATATTGCCAGTATCAATTCGAGTTTTAAGCGCCTTAATTTCGTCGCCAGAAAGGGTGTGACCCGCAATCACTATTTTGAGACCATTATAATCTTTTGGATTATGGCTGCCGGTTAGCACAACGCCACTGCTCGAATCCAAATAATGGGTTGCGAAATACAACAACGGAGTAGGCACTTCGCCAATATCAATGACGTCTCTACCGCTTTGAACTAAGCCTTTTTTTAGTGCTTCTAACAATGATGGTCCTGACAAGCGGCCATCTCTACCAACCACAATTCGTTGCTCACCGCGCTCAAAAGCTTCACTGCCTATTGCTCGGCCAATTTCAGTAACAATTTGTTCGTTTAGAGTGTCACCAACAATGCCACGAATATCGTAAGTTCGAAAGATTGAATCTGCGATTCCATCGTCTTGCGCTTTAGATTCTTTCTTGTCGACAACTTCCAATCCTGAACTCTTATCTTCTAGCGCAGCAATCAAAGAACCCTGAGTCTCGTCTGTTAGTGCCTTTGATGCGGTATCTAACTCTTCATTAATAGCCTGAGGCCTGGCATTTCCAGAAGATAAATTTTCTCGCGCCAGAGTTTGTGACATATCGCTAAAAATTTGTAGTGAATAATCTGGTGAAGCTATTCCGTTTGGCGATTTCGAATTATCGATAATCCAACGCAAGAAGCCTGATGCATCACTTCTCACTTTAGTCTGAAGGTTCTTTAAGCCGATAAAACCGCCGATGGCAACCAGCGATAACACCATTGCCAATCCGCCAAAGAAAATTAATAACTCAAATTCCGATGAAAACTTTTCAGGTGCAGCGGGCCAAAACGCCACTCGCCATTGAGTCGAATTGAGAGAAGCAACCCCCATAGGGTCGCCCACTTTGTATTGGGGATCGCCAACACTGGTAATGGTTCTGTTTTGATTAGCAAAACTTTGTAAAAACTCATAATAGCCTGGGACCAACCTTTCTTTTGGTAGTACTTTTTCGAAAATATCGAAGCTCACACCAATAAGTGCAATTTTATCAGTTCCGTTAACTCTCAATAACACAGCAATGTGTTGATCTTTCGCCCCCGCATTAATCGCTTCATGCATAACTCGATTATTAGACTCTAAACTTCTCATTAACTGTAAAGTTACATTAGTAATTGAAGGCACTGATTCGCTATCGATTTCATGAGTAGAGGTATCAAGTATTCTTACGCCTTCAACCAAGGGAATCCGATTAGTCAACCGACTTTCAATTAAAGCTAACTGCGCTGGAGTTGCCGTTTTAATCTCGTCAATCAGGCTCGGGTCACTCAACACGGTTCGGGTCGACTCGCCAATTGAGTCTAACCGGTTCAATACTAATTCCATATAGGTCGCCATAGTGACATTGACGAAGGTTACTCGTCGTTCAGTCGCTGGTTGAACCACGATAATGTAGTACTGAACTATCGCTACAAAAATAATGGTTAACACACATAGCAATAAATAAGGTAACGAAAATGCTAATAGAGTATTTTTTTCCAGCTTGGGAATTTTTAGCTTTTCCGCTTTTTTTGCTTCTATTTTCACAAACTTTCTCCAAGGTCATTTAGACGTTGTTGTTCTCAATAATTAGTTATTTTTCTAGCAAGAATTCTTTATTGATTTGGTTCAAGATACTGCGAGCTATTTGCGATTTGCATCCAGCAGGCAATTGAACCTGGTTGCCGTTTGAAGACAGCATTAAAATTTGATTATTATCACTGTTAAAGCCAAGCCCACTCTGGCTAATATCATTGGCGCAGATCATATCGAGCTTTTTACGTTTCAATTTACCTGCCGCAAACTCGCGTAAATTTTGACTCTCCGCGGCAAAACCTACAACAATAGGTCGCGGATTTTGCTCTGCAACCCAAGCGATAATGTCTGGGTTCTTAATTAGATTGATTTGCATAGCCTCTTCAGATTTTTTAATTTTCTGGTCAGCGACTTTAACAGGAGTATAGTCAGCCACAGCCGCACAACCGATGAACAAATCACAATCTCGAATATGCTGTTTTACAGCATGCAGCATCTCACTGGCAGTTTGTACTGAAACAAACGCCACACCGTTTGGCGGAGCCAAACTAACCGGACCGGAAATTAAAACCACATTTGCACCCATCGATTCGGCTGCTCGTGCCAAGGCATTTCCCATCTTGCCGGAACTATGGTTTGATATATAACGCACCGGATCAATGGGCTCAATTGTTGGTCCAGCTGTAATTAGGACGGTCTTACCGGTTAAGTCAGCGTCTTGCTCGAAAGAGTTTTTATCAATTTTCGCTTCTAATATGGCTATCAATTGTTTAGCGATAGCCAGTGGCTCTTCCATTCGACCTTCACCGACGTCACCGCATGCTTGCTCGCCCGCCCCAGGCCCGATGATATCCGCCCCCATTAGCTCAAGCTTACTAAGGTTTTCTTGAGTGGATTGATTGGCCCACATTTGTTGATTCATAGCGGGTGCGACCACTAGCTTCGCTTGACTTGCAACGATTAGGGTCGTTAATAGATTGTCGCAGATTCCGTGAGCGATCTTAGCCAATGTGTTAGCTGTTGCTGGAGCAATCAGAATAACCTCCGCCCATTTAGCAAGTTCGATATGCCCCATTGCCGCTTCGGCTTCTAAATCAAACAGGTCTTGATGCACCGGGTTACCAGAAACGGCTTGCAGGGTGAGTGGGGTAATAAATTGACTTGCGGATTCAGTCATAACCACACGCACTTCGCACCCTCGTTCTTTCAAACGACGAACCAGATCAGCAGATTTATAGGCGGCAATACCACCGCTTATACCAACCAACACCCTTCTTGGCTGGCTTAGATTTTTACTTTCAGACAAGGTAATTTTCCAGAGTTTGCCAGACAATCGACAAACGAATCTTTAAAATATCAATGATTAGTATTTATTCAATCGGCCAACTAGACAAACCGATACAGCCGAACTGATCACTCACTTACATCTATAATAGCAAACAAAAACTGTCATTTCTCACTCTTTTTGTGGCTTTTGTCTTACAGTAGAAAGATAGTGGTTCATTTATCATCGCACTTTGTTTAACTAAACCCTATCAATCGTATCAATTTAGCATTGACGGTGATGGACTCAAACGGAATTTGATTGCATGTCACTAGCCCAAACTTGGCCAAAAAATGAATTACCCAGAGAGAAACTACTGAAATACGGTGCCAGCGCTCTTTCAGACTCAGAATTACTCGCCATATTCTTACGCACCGGCACTTCAGGCAAGAATGTGATGCAGCTTTCCAGAGAAATCATCCTCCAGTTTGGTTCGCTGGCGGCTCTATTTGCAGCCCCAAGAGCTGAATTTTGTAGAATAAAAGGGCTCGGCAAAGCTAAATATGTACAGCTACAAGCCTGCTTGGAAATGAGTTTGAGACACACTCATGAACGACTCGAAACTCAAGATGCTATTTCTAACCCAGATCAAGTAAAACAGTTTGTTAAAGCGCGCTTACGAAACCAACCGAATGAAGTTTTTGCCGCCCTGTTTCTGGATAATCAACATCAAGTTATCGCTTTCGAAGAGCTGTTTTACGGTACCATTAATGCTTCATCTGTCCACCCCAGAGTTGTCGTTCAAAGGGGGCTATATCACAATGCCGCGGCAGCAATCGTCACACACAATCACCCATCAGGGGTCGCCGAACCAAGTCCCGCCGATATTGATATTACTCGCACGTTAAAGTCGGCACTTTCACTGCTTGATATTCGTTTATTAGATCACTTAGTGGTGGCAGGTCATCAAGTTGTCTCGTTGGCCGAAAGAGGACAAATTTAAACCCTGCGAAGACGAGAACTTGGCTGCAAAATAGGCAAACTCGTCATTCTCTCTACAAATCTCTCGGATTGACGCTTATTTAATCTATTTTGTTGTATTATCAATCAGTTTTTGGTATAAAGTGCGCCCTTTCCGCGACAGAAAGGAAAATCAGTTAGATTAAACTGAATTGTCGCTGTGATGCAGAGCTTGAAACTATTCAACTAAAAGCGTCAAAAACCAGAATTTTAGATTTAAATTGTTTGGCTTAAAACACCGTCATAAAGACCCGTTATTAGGCCAATTTTGATATTAAAGAGGCTAGAGTCATGTCACGAGTTTGTCAGGTTACAGGTAAAAGACCAGTAGCTGGAAATAATGTATCTCATGCGAAAAACCGCACCCGTCGTCGTTTTTTGCCAAACCTACAAAGCCATCGTTTTTGGGTTGAAAGCGAAAACCGTTTTGTGAAGCTAAAAGTTTCTGCAAAAGGCATGAGAATCATCGATAAGAAAGGAATTGACGCGGTATTAGCGACAATTCGTCAAAACGGCGTTAAGGTTTAAGGAGTTAGATCATGAGAGATAAAATTAAATTGGTTTCATCAGCTGGTACTGGTCACTTCTACACAACTGATAAGAACAAAAGAAGCACTCCGAACAAGTTAGAATTCAAAAAGTACGATCCTGTTGTTCGTAAACATGTAATGTATAAAGAAGCAAAAATTAAGTAATTGCTTTTCGGCCAGCGTTTTTAACGCCGACCACACTACATGAGTAGCCTCTAGAAAGCCCGGTACTTACCGGGTTTTTTTATTGATATTTCTTATCGTCATTTCTTATAGTAATCACTTTGCTTTAAAAGCCGATGCCCGCTTGATAAGAAAGCCGCCTCCTCAAAAGTCATCCGTCGGCCTCGATAATAGCAACCTCCGTCGGTAACGATTGAAAACTGATTAGCGGTAGGCTTGTTGATTAACCGTTCGACCACTTTTTTGGCAACTTGCTCAATATCCACTGCAAATCGAACTTTATCATCAGGTTGTTTCAAAATTTCTTGGAACCGCTGATATGGCTCACCAATTAAGCCACAACACCTCAATAAACAATGACTATTAGCCAGTTGAACTAGCTGTTTTTCCGCAAAAACTAAGCCCTTAGCCCTATCAGTTTGAGCTTTAACGGGACTTTTAGCCGTGACAATACCATTCAAAATGCCATCATAGACTCGAGTGGAGGAAATAAAGATGAGTTCATTAATCGTTAATTGTTGTTGCAGAACTTGTTGGGCTAAACCATTAAAAATCTCGTTCCAGCGCCATTTTTTATCAATGCCAGGCGCAATACAGATTAATAACTTATCAATTTTGACCGTTTGAGCTGAAACACCCACCAAGCAAAGCCCGTTCTTAGGATCGAGTCGTGAATTAGCCCTAGCAGCGCTTGTCAGTAGACCAGCTAACTTGGATTCTGATTCAATTGCCCTAGTTATGGCTGATCCAAGTCGACCTGTACCTATCTGTAAATAAGGGATCATTGAAAGATTTTCCTATTTAAACTCATCGCTGGCAATAAGTGCAATAAACTGTCGTTCGCTGGCCAATGGTCGCTTGCTTTAGTTCAGACTCACATTGCAAGCAACGCTCACCAGCACGACCATATACATTGAGAGTTTGCTGAAAATAGCCGGGCTTACCATCCGCCCCAGTAAAGTCTTTCAGACTACTTCCGCCAGCTCTAATCGCTCGAGACAATACTTGCTTAATAGTCTCTACCAACAATTGCATGCGCTTTTTAGAGATTTTGCAAGCTTCTCGCTTAGGATGAATGCCTGCGATAAACAAAGACTCTTGCGCGTAAATATTGCCCACCCCAACCACGACATGATTATTCATAATAAAAGACTTAATTGGAACTTTGCGAGCTCTCGCTGTTTGATGCAAATAGTCACCATCAAAGTCCGCTGACAATGGCTCAGGCCCTAATTTCTCAAGCAGTGGATGAGCCAACTTTTGTCGGTTAACAATGACACTACCGAACCGCCTTGGGTCATTAAACCGAATGGTTTTACCATTACTTAATATAATATCAACATGGTCATGCTTTGTAGCCGGTTGTTCAGTAATGATCCTTAAGCTCCCTGACATGCCCAAATGAATCATTAAATCACCAGCGTCAGTTTCCAACAAAAGATATTTGGCTCGTCGAGAAATCGAGTTGACTCTAACACCTGTAAAACGCTTATTGATATCAGGTTCGATTGGCCAGCGTAATTTGAACTGACGTACCACCACTCGCTCTATGATTTGGCCCAAAGCATACGGCAAAATTCCTTGTAAGGTTGTTTCCACCTCTGGTAATTCAGGCATCAGTTTCCTCGTCACTAGTCGCTGCCTTTTCCCTCGAAAAGTGGCTTGGTGTGTTCTCTGGAGGAAGTAGCCATTGTGCGAAACTAGCTGATAATTGTAATTTTTGACCGCTTGCTAGAAACTCAACAATCGCATATTCGCCCGCAAAAAAAACTTTGCAGATAATCGGTCTAGTTTCATCTTTTAGATATAACAAAACCGTTGACGCCGATTGAATCGATAGCTCGCGATCGAGACTTGTTTTTTGAATATCCTTGCTTAAAAGTAATTCCCACTGGCTGCTAATTAATTCTAGCTGGGTTTGATTGAGAGAACCTTTAGGCTCCGAGCGCCAACTGTCAGAATCTTTTTTTAATTGCAACTGACCAAAATCGATTCCGACCAGTTCGTATTGATAGGTCGCTGATTGGTCGATGGTAGCTTGCGCAGAAGTCCCGCTGTCGAAAAATTTTCCGAGTAATGTAAATGCTAAGATCAACCCGGAGACCGTAATAATGACAATGTTGAGCCAAGTCTTATGTTGATTAGGTTTTGCCATAGGTTTGTTTTTATTAGCTCTTGTTTTCTACTTACCGTTTATTTCTATATCGCCGAAATAAGATTATCAAACTGACTAAGGATGGCAGCAATAACGAGAACCCCCATAACAAAAACCAGTGCACAACTGGGTTAGTCTTAATGTGGTTGTCAATATACCCGTCAGTGACTTTGCTGATAGTTTGAGAACTTAACCAAGAAATCAAGTTTAAAGCGAACTGGCGATTATTGTAATTATTAATCGCAGAGTCAGATAAAAAACTACTATCGCCGACAACCACCACTCGCTGCTGTGAGCTGTTATTTTTCAGCGCAACTGCCAGTGGAAAAGCTTGTTTAAGTTCACCTAGTTCAGAATTAAATGCTAGCTGTTCTTGATCAACATTAAATTCGGTCCAAACACCACGATGGGTTTTTAATACTGGTTGAATCTCAAAACGACCTGAGCTTTGTGGTGGTGGAACTAACAATCCATGACTCCAAGGAAAAGCCAGCAAACTATCAATTCCAGTATTAATGGGGTGTTTCTCAAACTCATTGACAATCATAATCGCCGGGTGAGGTGTGCCACTTTGATATCCTTGCCAATCAATTAAAGTTCCTTTTATTAGGTCGACACCCAAATATTGAGTAACCGCAAGTGGAACTTGATCATTACCCTCTCGCAACAGCAATAAATTTCCTCCACCGGTTAAATAATCCTGCAACAGCTTAACTTCACTCGGCAACCATTGTTGCTGACTGGCTGCAATCACAAGCACTTTGGTATTTTCGCTTAACATAGATTGTTTAGAAAAATTTTGCATCGCAACCGGCCAGCCGAGTTGCTTTAGCGATTGATAAAAAGAACTGAGTGCTTGGTTAGTTTGACCAAAAGGTGAGGCCTCACCATGGCCTTCTACAAATAAAATCCACTGGTTGGCTCGAGTAGACAACTGCACCACTAATTCTGATAACGCTTGTTTCGCGCTACGGTCAAATGGAAACCTTAAACTTTGTTGTAGGTCGCCAATCTCCACCGTGATAAATTGATCGACAAATTCAGATTTAGCACCCAAGGCCTGGCGATTAGTAAACTCTAGTTCAATATTTGAGTTGTATTGCTGAAGAATATTATAGGCTTGACGAATTTCATCATGCTTACTTTCATCATCTATTACTGCGGTAATCTTAATTGGCTGTTCAATTTTTGCAACAACTTGAGCATTTTCTGGCTGCAAAGAATTAAGATGTTCCGCGGAAACATCAATCGGGCTCAACCAAGCAACCGGTGTTAAGCGACCATTCAAAATAATAATTACCAGCAAACAGAGGGTAAGTATTGTTTGCATTCTAATATTGCGAAGTCGTATGATTTTTAATGAGAAAACTCCGCAAACCAAAAATAATAACCACCAGAGAAACCAGCTTGAAATGGCTGCGGGCACAATCAGTCCGGCTCTTAATTGAAAGAGCAGATCCAACGCCAAAGCATAGGCATTGAGTTCAACATTTACCCGTAATAATTCATCCAATGCGATAAAAATAAATACCCCTGTTAAACTCAGAAGCAAGGCTAAAATGTTATTTTTAACCATCAAAGCGATCGCAAGGACCAGCGCAGAATAAAGCAGTAAGCTGGCAAATAAGGCGACACTTGAACTAACAATGAGGGCCAAATCAATATCACTAAAGCAGTAATAGAATATCGCGATTAATAAATAATTAATCAACGGAATAAAACCAAACACTAGAATCGCTAAATACAATTGAGTAAAAAGTTTTAAATCCTTGATTGGCGAGTGAATGACAATTCCTAGCTGCCCTTTCGATTTTAGATAAGGAGTGGTTAAGGAACTTGCCATGCAAATTAACAATATTTGAAATATCAGGGCCAAACCAACTAACGGTTTTACCACTTCATTGTAAAGTGACAATTGGCTTATATTTTGCGATTGCAAATAAAGAAAACTTTGATAAGTTAATGCGGTAAACGCCCCTAGTGAAACCATCGATACTAAGGTTAATAGCTGTATACTTTTTCTATCGAACAAGTTGCTAATAATTTGGCGGCTCAAGCGAATCGACATAGATTAATCCTTGTCCTCAATATTCAATCCAG
This sequence comes from Kangiellaceae bacterium, assembly GCA_965230505.1. Taxonomy (GTDB): domain Bacteria; phylum Pseudomonadota; class Gammaproteobacteria; order Enterobacterales; family Kangiellaceae. The sequence continues at coordinate 1,714,890 of OZ246006.1, forward strand.
CGCTTGGCTCAATTAAATCAAGTTCACCACTCGCCAACAATCTAAAGAGAGGCATCAGCGCTTCTTTTTCGGGCAACGAAAATTCTATAAATTGAGACCATTCGGATGCAAATCCTTGTAGTGCCAAGCGAGCCTCTTCATCTTTAGGCTGGAGTGAAAAAACTCTGGAAAAACGGTTCTCAATCTCTAGACCGATTTGTCCCAGTGATTTATCAAATTTTTGCGCTTGCACGGGAGGGATCGTTTTTATCACCATTAAAACTTTAACTTGCTCATCAAGCGAAAAGTGATGGGCTAACTTACCTTGATGTATCAACACTATTTCATCGGCTATTTCTATCGCATGCTCAACGTTATGAGTAGAAACAACACAGCTCTCAAAATTTTCAAGTGAAAGTATATTTTGATTGAATCGAACTTGTTCGACAGGATCTAAGCTCTGGCATGGTTCATCAAAGAATAACCATTTTGGTTCTCCCAAAAAAGCCTGAGCGATTGAAAGTTTTTGCAAGTTTCCTTTTGACAAAGCCGTCATAGGTTTGTCTAGAATATCCTCAATTTGCCAGTGTTGTGCAAGTTGCAGAATCTGACTTTCTAGTAACTGATGTTGTATTTGCTTAAAGCCACCACATAGTCTTAGATAAGCGAGCCCAGTCAGCTCAGCTATGGCTAGCATGGTATCAGCCTGATAGCCCAAGTGGCGCTTAAAAGCCATGTCTTTAGATTGAACAACCGATTGCAGGTCAGCGTATTCAATATGTCCAGACGAGACCGGTAGTTCGCCCAATAATAAACGAATAAGAGTCGACTTTCCTGCACCATTAAGACCGAGCAGCGCGACTCTACTTCCTGCAGAAATTGTTAAGTTCAATTCCTGAATAAGGTTTTTACCGGCTTGCTGGTAGCTTAGTTGCGATACTTTAAGGCCGAATGGATTCAATGGACTTTTTTGCTTCAATCGACTATTGCCCTCAGTTTTCAATATTTAAGACGATTCTGCTAATTAAGACTATAAGGCTCAAGCTCGGTAGAAACTAAATGATGGCCTTGCAAAATAACCTTGCCGATATAGCGAGTTTCTCCGGTTGAGGTGAATTCGAATCGATACTCTCGGGTCATTCTCCATTGACCCGCTTTATTTTTTTTAAAAGCTATTTTGTGCAACACTACACTATGGTCTAAGAATTGAACACCCGCTTCACGACAACGATTAACACCTGCTCGCAGTGCCAACTGTTTCACTTTTTGGGAGTATGACCAGTACCACACAAATAGAGCTATGGACAGTAGTCCAATCACTTTAGCCATTTAACCATCACCTAAATTGAATACCAAAATTAGCATAGCAACTTTGCCTAGTCTTTAATAACAGCCACAAAAAAGGGCGACTAGCGAGTCACCCTTTCATATTGTTTGTAGCTCTAAATGAAGCCTAAAACTATTTCGCTGGTTTAGTTACTGTCACTTGTGGTGCGCCGGCTTTTTTCGCCTGATCAACCACACTCACTAAGATTCCAGTTTGAGCCTTCTCTGCCACCGATACAATAACCGCTGCCTTAGGCTTTTTCGAACGCTCAGTCTCAACATTAGCTTGCACTGCTGCAACATCGATAAGACGACCGCCCAATGAAATATCACCAGTATCTGAAATTCTGATCAAAATCGGAGATGTCGGATTAGGTGGTGCTTCTGATTGATTGTCATTCGGTCGAAGAATCTCAATACCGCTTTCTTTGATAAAGGAGGTCGTTACGATAAAGAAAATCAGCATGATAAATACAATATCAAGCATTGGAGTCATGTCTACTTCAGTATCGTCTTCAATAATATGTCTATGTTTACGCATCTTCTATCCTGTGTTTCGTCGCCCAGATTGATGCAAACTCGCTTCGGGGCGTTTGTTTTCTGACCAATTTATGACTTTTGGCCGTTAACCTATTGTTTTTTTATGTTTTTATAGGAGGGTATCTTGCTTACTATAACCATAGCTTATGCATAAGTCTAGATCAGAATGAGCTTTTAATCTTGGTAAGTCTGTCCGGTTAGATTCTCATACTTTTCAATCAGCTTATCCTTTGTCTCTACATTATTGTCATCTAAAGGAATACAGTCCACAGGACAAACCAGCTGGCACTGAGGTTCATCGTAATGACCCACACATTCAGTACACTTATCTTTATTGATTTCGTAGATTTCTTCGCCTTGATAAATCGCTTCATTGGGGCACTCGGGCTCGCAAACATCGCAATTGATACATTCATCGGTGATTATTAAAGACACTCGTTGATACTCTGTGTGGGCTGGATTGCTGGCATTGTACAATAGCTTGGCGACCCAGCAAAGATACTGGGTCGATTAACCAGCCAAATTAATGGCTATATAACTTGTGAGTACTCGGTTGCTAAGCTAATTGCTTCATATCCAGCATAAACCCGCGTAACCTTTGGCCAACTCTCTCTACCGGGTGGCTTCTAAGAGCTTGGTTTACTTCAATCAACTTCTGGTTGTCGCAGTGGTTATCAGCCAATTTTAGCCCCTCGCCAAGATCTTCCAAGGTGAGCTTGGCCACAAAGTCTTTTAATAGCGGTACTGCCGAATGGGTAAACAGATAGTTTCCATACTCTGCAGTATCAGAAATCACCACGTTCATTTCATAGAGTTTGTTTCTGGCGATACAATTGGCAATTAGCGGTGTCTCGTGCAACGACTCGTAATAAGCTGACTCTTCAATGATGCCAGCCGAAACCATGGTCTCAAAGGCTAGTTCGACCCCAGCCTTTACCATAGCTACTAAGAATATTCCTTTGTCGTAATAGGCTTGTTCACTAATCGCAGTATCGCAATCAGGTGCTTGTTCAAACGAGGTTTCGGCAGTTTCTGCTCGCCATTTTAATAGATCAGCATCATTATTTTTCCAATCTTGCATCATGTTTTTTGAAAATTCACCTTCGATGATGTTATCCATGTGCTTTTCAAATAGCGGACGTAATATGGCCTTTAATTCTTCTGACATATCAAACGCCTTGATTTTAGCTGGGTTTGATAGCCGGTCGAGCATATTGGTATTGCCACCATGCTTTAAACCTTCTGTAACCGTCTCCCAACCATACTGAATAAGTTTACGAGCATAACCAGGCTCCACTCCTAGTTTGACTAGTTGTTGATGACCCAAAATAGCCCCAGTTTGTAGCATTCCACAAAGAATGGTTTGCTCCCCCATAAGGTCAGATTTGACTTCGGCCACAAATGACGATTCCAAAACACCAGCGCGATCGCCACCGGTAGCAGACGCATAAGCTTTGGCAATTTTTAAGCCATCACCCTTAGGATCATTTTCCGGGTGTACAGCAATTAATGTAGGCACCCCAAAACCTCTTAAATATTCTTGCCTAACTTCGGTGCCAGGACACTTTGGTGCAACCATCACTACGGTGATATCGGGGCGAATTTGCATACCTTCTTCGACGACATTAAACCCGTGTGAGTAAGATAAGGTCGCTCCCTGCTTCATTAGCGGCATGACCGAATTGATGACCGCGGTATGCTGCTTATCAGGAGTTAGGTTAAGCACTAAGTCGGCTTGAGGGATCAGTACCTCAATAGTCGCAACATTAAAACCGTTGTCTGTCGCCCATTGCCATGATTGACGTTTCTCTTGAATAGCATTGGCACGTAACGCGTAGCTAATGTCGAGACCAGAATCCCGCATATTAAGCCCCTGATTAAGCCCCTGGGCACCACAGCCGACAATGACTATTTTCCAGCCTTTTAAAAATTCGCAACCATCAGAAAACTCGTCACGTTGCATAAATCGACATTGCCCTAATTGTGAAAGTTTCTCTCGAAGTGGAAGCTGGTTGAAATAGTTTGCCATGCTGAATACCTAATAGAATCTGATAATAAAGTTTAAAAGATGAATATTGAAACTAGAGTGTAGAGAATGCACTTTATTGCGTAAAATGATATATAATCAATTCTATATTGCGTTTTATGCAACATACTAACTTTAAACTAGGTTCCTCAGCATGGATATCAAGTCACTTCAGGTTTTCCAATTTTTAGCACGAAGCCTACATTTTAGTAAAACAGCGACGGCTCATCACATGAGTCCATCGACTCTAAGCAGACTAATTCAAAGAATGGAGCAGCAGCTTAATTGTCAGTTATTAATTCGCGACAATCGCACAGTTACTTTGACTGAAGCCGGTAAAAACTTTCTTAATTTTTGCGATCAACAGATTGAACAATGGAAACATCTGCAGCAACAAATTAAACAAACCCAGACAGAATTGAGCGGTAGCATTAAGATATTCTGCTCCGTTACAGCAGCCTACAGCCATCTTCCTCCTCTGCTAGACCGTTTTCGACAACAAAATCCCAGTGTTGAAATAGTCTTGACCACCGGCGACCCTGCCGATGCCATGTCTCAACTGGAACAAAAAAGCGTGGATATTGCGATAGCTGCCAAGCCTGATAACCTTTCGAACAAAGTAAGCTTTGAAACAATTGCCGAAGTTCCTTTGTCAGTGATTGCGCCTAAATTCGCTAACCCGATCCGTCAATCGTTACAACAGTCATCAATAGATTGGCAAGCGATCCCTATTATATTACCTGAGCATGGCCCCGCTAGAAAACGGTTCGATCAATGGTTTAAAACTAAATCAAATCAAAAACCAACTATCTATGCCACTGTATCTGGTCATGAGGCGCTTGTTAGTATGGTTGCTTTAGGTTGTGGTATTGGTATCGCTCCAAAAATAGTGGTGGAAAACAGTCCGGTTAAAAATCGGGTCGAGTACATCGAAAACATGGGCGACATTCAACCATTTCAATTGGGTATTTGTTGTAATCATTCCGAAAGAAAACATCCGATTGTGAATGCCTTTTTTGATATCGTTTAACTAAAACTGGCAGTTAACCTTTTACTGATATAACAAAACGGTATGGCCATTCTAATGTTTTTACACCAAATCGCTTGTTAATGAAAATATGACTATGTTAAAAATACTCATGCTCTGAACAAATTTGCTCTACACTTAAAATTAGACAGCAACTGGTTAAAACTAAACGGCTTAAACATAAACCAAATGAAAAACTTAGCGCTCGTTATTATTAACATTCTCGTCGTGGTGATTATTATCTCACCGCGGGGGATTTTGATGCGCTAACCAAAAGAAAACAGTATCAAATAATCGAACCCTCGCTCTGCAAAGAACGAGGGTTTTTTTTTGAAATTAAGAAAGCAACTTAAGACAAAAAATAATGCAACAAAGTAAATTACAAAATGGTGCTTCATTAACACTGGCTATACTTCAGCAGTTTGGTGTCACCGATATATTTGGCTATCCAGGTGGCGCAATCATGCCAATGTATGATGCGATTTACCAAAGTGATATTAAGCATTATTTATGTCGACACGAACAGGGGGCGGCATTCGCCGCAGTGGGCTATGCCAGAGCTTCTAGTAAAGTTGGAGTTTGTGTAGCAACTTCCGGTCCCGGTGCGACCAATTTAATCACCGGACTAGCCGATGCCCTAGCTGATTCCATTCCCGTCATCGCCATAACCGGACAAGTACCGACGCGCGCGATGGGAACTGACGGTTTTCAAGAAGTCGATATTATTAGTTTGAGCCTTGCTTGCACCAAGCATTCTTTCCAAGTAAAGCATGTCGATGATTTGCATAACTGTTTAAGTAAAGCATTTGAAATAGCGGCCAGCGGCAGACCCGGTCCGGTCTTGATCGATATTCCTAAAGACGTGCAAGTTGCCGCAGTTCAACCTCTCTCAGAATTAACCTCAGTTAGCGCTACACAAAAGGCAGTTGGCCCTAAACCTGCTTTGCCAAAAGACCTTAGCAACGCCATAAGACAGGCTGCCAATTTAATCGTAAGCGCCAACAAACCAGTTTTCTATATTGGCGGTGGTGTTGGAATGGCGCAATCGGAATTAGCTTTGCAACAACTAATGTTAGTTTGCGATTTCCCCAATGTTGCCACTTTAAAAGGTCTTGGCGCAGTTGACTATAATAACCAGAATTATCTCGGCATGCTTGGAATGCACGGTACCAATGCAGCCAACTTGGCTGTGCAAAATTCTGACTTATTAATCGTCATAGGCGCTCGCTTCGATGACAGAGCCACCGGAAAACTTAACCAGTTTGCCCCAAATGCGAAGGTCGTCCATATGGATATTGATCCCGCCGAAATCAATAAACGACGTCATGCAAACGTTGCTGTTTTGGCAGACCTAAAACAAAGTTTGCCGGCATTAGTCAAGCAAATCAAAAGTACAAAGAAACGAGCTAACACGAATGATCTAGATTCATGGCGAGAAGAGTGCAAAAAGTTACGAAACCAAATCCACGCCTACAACGAAAATACCAGCAAAGGAATATTTGCACCTCAGTTATTAAACCAACTGAGTCAACAATTACATCAACAAACTAGCTCTGATTTCCATGTCACCACCGATGTTGGCCAGCACCAAATGTGGGCTGCTCAGCATATGCAATTTACTCGACCGGAACAATTTATTTCAAGTAGCGGACTTGGCACCATGGGCTTTGGTATTCCGGCATCAATCGGCGCTCAAATTAGTCGGCCGAAAACGGTTAATTTAAGTGTTACTGGTGACGGCTCATTTATGATGAATATCCAAGAGCTTGCCACCATCAAACGCTATCAAATTCCGGTAAAAATACTGCTCATAGACAATAGTCGTTTAGGTCTTGTTCGGCAGTGGCAACAGCTTTTCTTCGAACAGCGTTATAGCGAAACTGATCTTTCGGATAATCCAGATTTCGTCGCCTTAGCTGAAGCTTTCGATATTAAGGCTGAAATGATTAATAGCAAACAACAGGTCGAAGGGGCGCTAGAAAGAATGCTGTCACATCAGGGACCATACTTGTTGCAAGTGAAAATTGATGAGAATGAAAACGTCTGGCCCTTGGTTCCGCCAGATACCGCAAATGATGAAATGATGATCAGCGTCAATCAATAATCGAATAACGATGGAGACAACCTAATGCAAAATCATACACTAGAAGTGACCGCAGATAACCAACCCGCAGCGCTTGAACGTTTATTGCAGGTAACTCGCTATCGAGGATTTTTAGTGACCGATTTATCAGTGGCGACTTCAAATCATGAACAAAATTTGAAGATAAAAATGTCTGTCAATCAACCCAGCATTGATCCACTGTTAGATCAAAATGGCATACAGCGGCTCTACAATCAGCTAAACAAGTTATTCGATATTAAACATGTTAATCTTATCGAAAACAAACTAGCTAAACGACAAGCATGCTAGTTGCGGTCGTTTATTGAATTGACAAAAAGATATGAATTTAGAAAACATTAAAGAAAGATATAGGAATCAACATGGCAAAAGTTAGTTCAGATCACATTTGGTTTAATGGAAATTTTGTAGCTTGGAAAGATGCTACAGTGCATGTGATGAGCCATGCTTTACATTATGGTTCATCTGTCTTTGAAGGGATCCGCGCTTACGATACTCACAAAGGCACCTGTATCTTTCGTTTGCAAGAACATATTGATCGACTGTTTGATTCTGCAAAAATTTATCGTCTGAATATCCCATTCAGCAACCAACAAATCGTGCAAGCTTGTAAAGATGCGGTAAACCAAAATAATCTGAAATCAGCCTATTTAAGACCATTGGTATTCTTAGGTGAAGTTGGCATGGGTTTAAGGCCACCACTTGATGCAGATGCCGACGTGATCATTGCGGCTTTCCCATGGGATGCTTATCTAGGAGAAGATGCCATAGAACATGGTGTAGAAGTCGGCGTTTCAAGCTGGAATCGATTAGCACCCAATACCATGCCGACTGCCGCAAAAGCCGGTGGTAACTATTTGTCATCACAACTAATTTCCTGTGAAGCAGCTCGTCATGGCTATGCAGAAGGGATTGCGTTGGACGTTAATAACTATGTTAGCGAAGGCGCAGGACAAAACGTTTTTCTAGTAAGAAAAGGAGTGATTTATACCCCACCCGGAACTGCTTCTATTCTGCAAGGCCTGACTCGCGATGCGGTGATAACACTTGCTGCTGATTTAGGTTTTGAAGTGAGAGAAGAAACCATTACTCGAGAAGCTTTATATCTTGCCGAAGAAGTGTTTATGACTGGCACCGCCACCGAAGTGGTTCCGGTAAGCAAAGTCGATGGATTGAAAGTAGGATCCGGTTCACGCGGCCCCGTGACTGAAAAAGTACAACAAGCTTTCTTTGGAATATTTGATGGAACCACTGAAGATAAATATGGTTGGTTGGAATCGGTAGACTAGTTGCGAGTTGCGAGTTGCGAGTTGCGAGTTGCGAGTTGCGAGTTGCGAGTTGCGAGTTGCGAGTTGCGAGTTGCGAGTTGCGAGTTGCGAGTTGCGAGTTGCGAGTTGCGAGTTGCGAGAAAATTATAATTAAGAAACACTTAAACTGCGAGAAATTATTTTGCCTAAATTAAGATCTGCTACCACTACACAGGGACGCAATATGGCTGGCGCAAGAGCGCTTTGGCGGGCCACCGGCATGAAAGATGGGGACTTTGAAAAACCAATTATTGCAGTGGCCAATTCATTCACTCAATTTGTTCCCGGCCATGTCCACCTTAAAGACATGGGTCAACTGGTTGCTGGAGCGATTGAAAAAGCGGGAGGTGTCGCTAAAGAGTTTAATACCATTGCTGTCGATGATGGGATAGCCATGGGACATTCAGGCATGCTCTATAGTTTACCATCTCGAGATCTAATCGCCGATTCAGTAGAGTACATGGTGAATGCTCACTGCGCTGATGCCATAGTTTGTATTTCCAATTGCGACAAAATTACTCCGGGTATGTTGATGGCAGCAATGCGATTAAATATACCGGTAATATTTGTCTCGGGAGGGCCAATGGAGGCCGGTAAAACTAAGCTATCCAACCAAGTGATTAAACTCGATCTGGTTGACGCCATGATTAAAGGGGCTGACCCTACCGTGGAAGATAAAGAGAGCGAGCAAATAGAACGTTCAGCTTGCCCCACTTGCGGTTCTTGTTCTGGAATGTTTACCGCTAACTCAATGAACTGTTTAGTTGAAGCGTTGGGGTTAGCGTTACCCGGTAATGGTTCAATGCTAGCCACCCACAAAGATCGCGAAGCATTATTTTTGCAAGCCGGTGAACAGATCGTTTCATTAGCCAAACGCTATTATAATGACAATGATGAATCTGCATTACCAAGAAATATCGCCAATAAATCTGCTTTTGAAAACGCCATGAGTTTGGACATCGCAATGGGTGGTTCTACCAATACTATTTTGCATTTATTGGCTGCTGCTCAGGAAGGCGGAATTGATTTTGATATGAAAGACATCGATCAGCTGTCACGCCAAGTTCCTCACCTTTGCAAAGTAGCACCATCAACGCCTCTATATCATATGGAAGATGTCCATCGGGCCGGAGGCGTTGTCGCGATATTGGGCGAACTAGCCAGAGCCAATTTACTTAATACCGATGCCAAGAATATTTTCGGCAGCAGCCTTGCACAACTCATCGAAGACTACGATGTGATCAAGACTGCAAATCAATCCATTAAAGACTTTTTTCGCGCAGGCCCTGCAGGTATTAGAACGACTCAAGCATTTAGTCAAGACTGTCGCTTTGATACACTCGATACAGATAGAAAAACGGGTTGCATTAGAGCTGCCGAAAATGCCTTTTCAAAAGAAGGCGGTCTTGCGGTTTTAACCGGCAACATCGCAGAAGATGGCTGCATCGTAAAAACAGCCGGAGTCGATGAAGACAACTTAACCTTTACCGGTCCTGCTCGAGTCTATGAAAGTCAAGATGATGCAGTGAAAGGCATTCTCTCTGGTGAGGTGGTTGCTGGTGAAGTCGTGGTGATCCGATACGAAGGACCAAAAGGCGGTCCCGGAATGCAAGAAATGCTTTACCCAACTACCTATTTAAAATCCATGGGCTTAGGTAAGGCTTGTGCACTAGTCACTGACGGACGATTCTCGGGAGGCACTTCGGGCCTTTCAATTGGTCACGTTTCACCTGAAGCAGCAAGTGGCGGACATATTGCGTTAATCGAAAATGGCGATGCGATTAAGATAGATATCCCTAGTCGCAGCATCCAACTCGATGTATCCCAAGAGCAACTCGAACAAAGAAAACAACAAATGCAAGCTAAAGGAAAATTAGCTTGGCAGGCAACCAACCGCCATCGACCAATAAGCTACGCGCTTAAAAATTATGCCATGTTAGCCACAAGCGCAGATAAAGGAGCTGTGAGAAATCGCAGCATGCTAGATGCTGCGTTCAATACTCAGAAAATCGACTAATACTATGGTTATCAACTAATATTATGGCCATCGAGCGTGCGACTAAATCCTCCGATAGAGAATCTGAACCAACGGAAGTTAATTCGGGTTTAGACTACCTTCGAAAGATTTTGCATGCCAAAGTCTATCAAGTTGCCAAAGAAACCGAACTTACAGAAATGGTTAAACTCTCGGCACAATTTGGACAAAACATTTCGTTAAAAAGAGAAGACCAGCAACCGGTTCAATCATTTAAAATCAGAGGGGCCTACAATAAACTCGCACAATTAATCGCGGCGAATAAGGGCAGGGATTCAATCGAAGAAGTCGTTGCCGCTTCAGCTGGAAACCATGCCCAAGGGTTGGCGTTAGCGGCTCGCCAACTAGGCTTAAAAGCCACTATATTTATGCCAATCACTACCCCAGAAATCAAGGTAGAAAATGTCAAACGCTTAGGCGGTAATGTAAAATTGATTGGCAAAAACTTTGACCGAGCACAAGCTGAATCGGTTGCCTATGCCAAGGCTCAGTCCTTGGAATTAATCCACCCGTTTGACGATATTGATGTGATCACCGGCCAAGGAACTGTGGCCAAGGAATTACTTCAACAACAACCTGACTCTGATATAGTTTTTGTGCCTGTCGGCGGAGGAGGGTTGCTCGCAGGAATGGCGGTTTATATAAAACAGCTCAATCCAAACACCACCGTTATCGGTGTCGAAGCAGACGATTCGGCTTGTCTTGCTGCGGCGATTAAAGCCAAAGGCCCGGTCGACTTAGAACAGGTTGGCCTGTTTGCAGATGGTGTTGCGGTTAAACGAATTGGCGAAAAAACCTATTCATTAATCGAACAATATTGCGATCAAGTGGTCACGGTCAACAGCGATGAGATCTGTGCTGCAATCAAAGATATTTTTGAACAAACTAGAGTCATCGCCGAGCCTGCTGGTGCTTTATCGTTGGCCGGTTTAAAAAAGTTTTGTCAGGAAAGTGAGCACCAAAAAAGTCTTCAAGGTAACAGCACAAAAAATAACTTGGCTCAATCACAAAAAATGGTGGCGATTCTATCCGGTGCAAACATGAGCTTTCATAACTTACGCTATGTTTCCGAGCGATGTGAACTGGGTGAGAAGAAAGAAGCCGTATTAGCGGTCACCATTCCAGAAGAAAAAGGAAGCTTTAAACGATTTTGCAAAAGTTTAAATGGTCGAGTGATCACAGAATTTAATTATCGCTATTCTGATGCAATTGCCAAGGATAAAAAACAAGCACATATATTCGTTGGGATTCGTCTTGGTAATCAAGCAAACGAAAGAGAAAGCCTAATCCAAGATTTAATCCAGGCTCACTACCGCGTTGAAGACCTCACCGAAAATGAGTTAGCCAAATTGCATGTTCGCTATATGATTGGCGGCACCTCAGCCACACCGCGAAGCGAGCGAATTTTTCGCTTTCAGTTTCCTGAGTATCCTGGCGCTTTAGAAAACTTTTTGGAGACTTTAGGTGAGCTTTGGAACATATCGCTTTTTCATTATCGAAATCATGGCGCAGCATTTGGCCAAGTACTGGCAGGCTTTGAAGTTGAGCAAGAGCAACAACTGGAGTTTTTTAGGCATCTAAAACAACTGGGATATCAATGGCAAGAAGAGACAGACAATAAAGCCTATAAAGCTTTTTTGAGTCGTTAATAGTATTAAGTTTAAACCCACCAAGAATGCGAACACTTCGACTCCGCTCAGTGGACTTTAATTTTTTCTAAACCAAAACCTCAACCTCCCCACCAGGCTGGCAGAGCGGAGTCGAAGCCTTACACAGCTAATATAAAGACAATTCACCACGGAGGCACGGAGTACACGGAGAAAGATCCTTAAAGCGGGTATTCTCATGTAGGTCAGTCTTCAGGCTGACAAGCAACTCTCAGACAGCGATGCGCTTCGACTCCGCTCAGTGGACTTTAATTTTTTCTAAACCAAAACCTCAACCTCCCCACCGGGCTGGCAGAGCGGAGTCGAAGCCTTACACAGCTAATATAAAGACAATTCACCACGGAGGCACGGAGTACACGGAGAAAGATCCTTAAAGCGGGTATTCTCATGTAGGTCAGTCTTCAGGCTGACAAGCAACTCTCAGACAGCGATGCACTTCTACTCCGCTCAGTGGACTTTAATTTTTTCTAAACCAAAACCTCAACCTTTCCGCCAAGCCGGCTGAGCGGAGTCGAAGCCTTCCCCTAGCTAAGTAAAAACTCGCTACTGATTAATTCCCAATAACTCAACATCAAAAATCAATAGTGAACCACCTGATATTTTTCCAGAAGAGCGATTACCATAAGCTAAATTAGCTGGAATAAAAAATCGTGTCTTCTCACCAACCACCATCAGTTGAAGTCCTTCAGTCCAACCCGGTATCACTCGATTTAGCGCAAAACTAATAGGAGTCCCGCGATCGACAGAGCTATCAAAGACAGTTCCATCCAATAAAGTGCCATGATAGTGGACCTTGACTGAATCAGACGCTTTAGGATGTACGCTGCCAGTCCCTGCTTGTAAAACTTGATATTGCATTCCTGACTGAGTTTCTTGCACTCCCTCTTGGGTTCGGTTACTGGCTAAAAACTCTTTACCTTTGGCAATATTCTTTTTCACTTCTTCACTATTCAAATTATTTTTAAAGTAAAAAAATGCAATCACAATCAAGGTGAGTGCAATAGGTACGACAAATTTGTCCATAGTTTTTTCTCTCAAGATTGACGGCTAGCTTTTAGCCAAATATTTTTTGCGCAGAATACCTTATATCGAAGTATCCGACCAGCTAGGTTAAGATTAAATCTGTGCGGTAATTGCTTCCGCGGCTTGTTTAGGTTGCTCAAAAGGAAATAGATGATAACCATCAAAGCAGACTAGTTTAAAGTGAGGGTGCCGCCGTTTCCACCAGCTTATATCCGATGGACCAAAAATATTACTATGCTTCGCATAAATGATGGTTCCGTCTACCTGACTAAGGTCGTTAGGTAGTCGAGTAGGCATGTGATTAAAGATATCGGCTTCAACTTGCGGCAAAAATGTTAGTTCAAATCCAGTCCCACTTTTTTTTAATCCATGTTCAATATAATCTTCAAAGCATTTTGGATGGAAGTTTTCAAACAATGATTTAGTTTTATAATAATCGAACGCCTGCTGTTTACTATCAAATTCAAAACGTCGCCGCTTGGCCTTGTATGCTGGACTAAACCTTGCCCATAACTTAAGCTTTTTAGCTAACTCTGCAGCCACTCGCTTTTTGCTTCCTAAGGTAACAGGATCTATCAGAATCACTTTCTCAAAGAGCTCGGGGTTATCGCCTGCCGCCAGTAAGGTAGCAGCAGCACCGGATGAATGCCCCATAGCAATTACTGGTTTAGAATTATTAGCCGTTACATAGTCTATTAATTCTTCCTTTAAAAAAGTAAGATTTGATTGATTAGGGTAATCAGCATGCCCCATGGTATTAATAAAATCCATGCGATAGTCTTGCAAATGAGAAAAGAAGTACTCATAAGACTTGGCAGGGAAACCGTTGGCATGGGAAAAGTGTATTTTTTTCATTGGCGCATTATGCACTAAGCCAAAAAATGACGATAAAGTTATTTATAAAGAATTGTTAAGCCTAAGCAGCTATAATATTCACTGAAGACTCTTTTTACCCTACATTTTTTCGTTATCGTCGGCTCATACTCTTGATTACACCAATATTTCGCCATTACAGTTTATTCTGGTTATTCGCTTTTTGGCTATTGCTACCGATCTCCGTGCAGGCGTTCGATCCAAATTTAGCATTGACTCAGTATCAACAAAAAAACTGGCAAAATACCGATGGGTTACCACAAAACACAGTCACCGCATTGGCTCAAACCCAAGATGGTTATTTGTGGATTGGTACGCTCGAGGGGTTAGTTCGCTTTGATGGTGTTCAATTTACTCACTTTTCTAGTCAAAACACCTCGGCAATCCAGCACAACATGATTACCCGGCTGCTATCAGACAGCCAAGGCACTCTTTGGATTGGTACTTCTGGTGGTGGCTTACTGAGCTACAAGCAAGGTCAGTTTAAAAATCATACGACAGCAGGCGAAATCAATTTGACGCGCATATTAGCTATTTTTGAAGACCGCAAGAATAATTTGTGGGTTGGCTCCGATGGAGAAGGACTCACCAAAATCAGCTCAGATGTATTGACTTCAAGCAAATTAGATTCGAATGAACTCGACTCCAAAGCTAAACTTTTAAGCTCGCACCTTGCGGTAGTAGGAAACAATATTCGTGCGCTGGCAGAGAACAATGATGTTTTATGGATTGCCAGCGAGCTAGGATTATTCAGCTTAGGGCCTGACGGTGTTGCTAATCAAATAGCCCAGTCAGTTAGATTTGATAAAAATACCATTCGAACTCTATTTTTCGACCATCAAAAAACCTTATGGATCGGCACTGATACTGGTATTTATCAACTAAAAGACAACCAGGTTATTCCTCCTAATCAGCTTCCAGACTATGCTCTGAAGACAGCACTGGCTATTTATCAAGATAATCAGCAGAGTTATTGGATTGCAACAGAGCGAGCTGGTCTACTCAGACTATCTAAAGAATTTCTCGCAGAGCAAAACCCAGAAACGCTGTTTAGCGGCCAAGCGATCAACACGATTTTACAGGATGATGAGAACACACTTTGGGTTGGCTCGCATTTATTTGGCTTGAGTCAGCTAAAACAAACTTGGCTAACACCTTATGGACCGCCAGAAGGATTGACCGCGCAATCGAGCCGCTCTATTTATGAAAAAAAAGATGGCACGCTATTAGTCGGTTTAGAGGGAGGAGGCGTTAACTTATTAGATGGTGGAAAGTTTAAATCGCTACCCAGCCATTACGGACTAAACAAAAGTAAGGTCTATAGCATACTAGAAGACTCCGATAACGGACTTTGGTTTGGAACTGAGAATGGAATCATCCGAGTATTTACCGATCAACAAGGTCGAGAAATAGTTGAATCAATCACCACGGAAGATGGCTTGCTTAGCAATGTTATTTTAGCGCTCCATCAAAGCCTAAATGGTGATATTTGGATTGGCTCTTTTTCCGGTGGTTTAAACCGCTGGCGGAAAGGCACTGTTAAATCCTATTCTCATGCACAAGGTTTAAACGACACTATTGTTAATACCATTTTGGAAGATCGCCGAGGATTTCTATGGGTCGGCACAAGAGGTGGTGGATTATTTCGTTACCAAGACGATCAATTTACCGCATACACAACAAAAAATGGTTTGTCCGACGACTTAGTTTTTAGTCTCTATCAAGATAATTCGAATGCCATTTGGATCGGAACCTATGGCGGCGGACTTAATCGACTAAAAGACGGCAAGATCACTCAAGTTCGCCAATCACACGGACTGTTTGATGATGTGATTCATCGTATTATTGAAGATGATAACGGCTATTTTTGGATGAGTAGTAACCGAGGAATTTTTAAAGCAAGTAAAGCAGCATTAGATGCCGTTGCAGACGGCCGAGAAAACAAATTACAGTCTAAAGCCTTCGGCCTCCATGACGGAATGAGGAATGTTGAATGTAATGGTGGTTCCAATGCGGGAGTATTAACAACCACTGGTAATATTTGGTTTCCTACGGCGGATGGCGTAATCAAAATTAATCCAACAAAGAATCACCATCTAAAGCAATTAAAGCCTCCCGTTATTGAATCTTTCTCTCTCAATAGTCAGCAATTGCCATTACGCAACTGTAACACTATAGAAGTAGATTCAGGCTCAATCGAAATTAACTACACCGCGACCAATTTGTCTAATCCAGAAAGTACTTTGTTTCGCTATAAATTGGTCAATCATGATCAAAAATGGACTGAGGCGGGCCAACGTCGTACAGCCTATTATTCAGCATTGCCGAGTGGTCGTTATCAATTTAGAGTAATGGCAACCTCCAATAATCATTGGAATGGCCAGCCCACAGATTTATTCTTTTTTATCAAACCACAATATTATGAGACTTGGTGGTTTCGATTGTTGGTTCTATCTTTGATCATGTTTCTGGGCTACCTGTTGCACTCTTTAAGATTGGTTAGAATTAAACACCGCAATCAAGAACTAGAAAGACTGATAAGAAAACGAACCATTGAATTAGAAAGTGCCAATTTAAAACTCGCAAAAATGGCAACGGAAGATGGACTAACTGGAATTTTAAACCGGCGAGCATTCAACGACATATTTGTCACAGAATGTCGACGTGTTCAACGCAAGCATGGTTCGATTGGACTAATGTTAGTTGATATCGACTACTTCAAACAATACAACGACTCACTGGGGCATCCTAAAGGTGATAGTTGCATCAAAGCCATTGCCGATATACTAACTAGCTCCTGCAATCGAGCTAGCGAATTTGTTACTCGCTATGGAGGTGATGAATTTGCGATTATTTTTTCCGACTCAGAGCTTGAAAAAATAGAACAACATGCGGCTCATATTTGTGAGAAAGTGTTCGAGCAGAATATCCCACACCCAGCGTCACCCATTGAAAAAAGAGTGACCATCACTATCGGAGTTGGCATTATGCGATCGGCGACCGATTCTTGCATGGATTCCATCATTTCGCTAGCGGATGAAGCTTTGTATCAAGCTAAAAAGAGAGGGCGAAATCAGTCGGTTTGTTTGCTGAGTTGATCGGTTTAAAATACTGAACAACATTAGAGTATCTGAAAAAGACTCTTTGAAATTTTCCAAGATATTGTTGCTTTAATTACTCTAAGAAATCTATACAATTCTGTTCTACACTTGAGTGAGTTAGTTAATAAGCGAAGCTTTTTCTAACTTAAATAAGAGTTCGCGTTAAAATAAATAATACTAAGGAATTATTCAATGAAGTATGTCACCAAATTTCTCTCTCTCGTATCTATCCTTGCCCTTGCTTGGTTTTTACAAGGCTGCGCATCTAATCAATACAACCCAGAGCAAATCAAAAAAATAAAAACTATAGGCGTTATCAATTCTTTCCCTGAATTCCCAAGTTACATCACTTTAGGAACCACTAACCTTAATCATGATGGCTCTGTGATGAAACTTCCCGAACTAAAAGGTGAAGTTTCGCACGCGGCATTGACCTATTTGCAAAGCAAAGGCTATCAAGCACAACTCACCGACCTATCTAATCAAAGTGGCTTTGATATGATCATTCATTTAAGGCCTAGTAAGGATCGGAATTACATTACTAATGGTTACGGTTTACAACGAAAAACTATTTTTTCCGTTGAGTCATGGATAAACGTCTTTCTTATTTACAGTCTTCAAGTCAAACTTAAAAATGATGAGCCTAGAAACATACTTCACCAATATCTTAAAGAGACCGAATTGGAAGATTTATCTGATACTTGGCCGGAGTTATCCGAAGTACAAAAGCAACAAGTCAAGTCTTCAATGCAAAAACACATTTTGTTAGGTACTGAAGAGGCGATTAAAAAAGTAGGCCTTTGAGTTTAGCAATCCAAGAAACCTCAATGGCGAATCTTAAAGACTATTAATATGCCAGACGTTAATAGATTCGCCATTTACAATTTTCAACTTGAACCTTCCCTCACCGATTGGTAAGTTAAACAACCGACTTAGCCAACAAGGTGAAACATCATGAGAGCTTTAATTAAGCAAGTTCCAGTATTGCTGACTGGTTTATTCTTGGTTATTCTCATTGCCTGTTCATCATCTAGCGACTCTCCCAGCGAACAACCGGCAGAACCTTATGCATATGCTCCTCCAGAAACTAAAAATGATGGCTGGCAAGTTTCCGATCTAAATCAACTCAATATTGATCCGACTCGAATCGAAACGCTAATCGATAACATCAACAATCAACGAGCTGGATTCTTGCACATCGATTCATTGGTGATCGCTTACAATGGTGAATTAGTTTTCGAACAACAGTTAAGAGACAGTTTAGATATAGCCGACAGTTGGGCTGGAAATACCGATATTGATTTACATGCGATTAACTCCGTCACTAAAAGCATCAATTCAACGCTATTAGGCATTGCGATCGATCAGCAACTTATCCCCGGTGTTAATGAGAATGTTCATAACTATTTTCAGCACAAATTGCCCATAGCCAATTGGTCTGATGACAAACAAAACATCACCATTGAAAATTGGCTAAATATGCGCTCGGGTTATGAATGGGATGAGTGGAATGTGAATTATCTAGATTCCAGTAATCTAAATTCACAAATGATTGACGCGAGCGATCCAGTTCAGTTCTTGCTTGATCGTCCCATGGCAACCTCACCTGGAACTACTTTCGCCTATTCAACTGGAGTTTCTTATGGGTTAGGCAGAATCATTCAGCTGGCAAGCGGACAAGCTTTAGATAATTATTTAATCGAGAACTTGCTGACTCCATTAAATATTAGTGAGTACGATTACTGGAGTTTAAGTGGTCAACTTCATACTGGTAGCGCCCTCTATTTAACCACCCGAGACATGGCTAAATTTGGTCAATTGTTTTTAGACGGCGGTGTGTGGAATGGGGTGAGAATTGTCTCTGAAGAGTGGGTTAATGCATCCATACAACAACGAGTTGATTTAAATGATGCAGGTACAGTGGGCTATGGTTATCAATGGTGGATGGGCCAATTTACTGCAAGTGGTCAAGTTTATTCAACTTACTACGCGGATGGCTTTGGCGGCCAATATATTTTTGTCTTCCCTGACCTTGATTTGGTGATTGCAATGACCGGAAGTGCCTATGAAGATGGCCAACCCGAAGAACGCAGTATTCGAAGCATTCTAGAGCAATCTATTTTGCCTAGTTTTGTTGGTATTTAGCTATTAGATTTCGAAATTAAGTTTTCTTAGAAAAATGGCTGACTTTCATATCGTGTAGCCCTATCACATTGTTATGAATAAAGTGATTCAGCTCACCACCATTAATAGCGATAGATTTCATCTGTTCTATATTATATTTCCCTGCACCACGCGAGGAGTATAAAAATATATCGCCATTACTTAATTCTATTCGAATCGCATCATTTAATATATCGAACGCAGAAACAGCTGGGTCCCCACCAAAATTAATATATCGTTCCATAATTTCACCCGGTCTTTAATGATTATTTTATTTTTATCTAACTTTAATGACTGCCTGATGACTCGTTATTAAAACCAGTAATATTCAAACAGTTCATTCCCTTCGCTAACTAGAATAAGAAATCTAGCCTTCCCTCACTATCAATATTCAGACAATTGTTATCAAAATTCGGACATTCTTGGTAACAACCGCCCCAAATTGGCTACTTTGAGAGTTTTTGCGACTTCTGTGCCTATATATACTCATAATTGATACTTGCTTGATATAAAGACTGAAAACCAGCTCACTTTGGTTACAGTTTTTTCATATCAATAGCTGTTTTGTCGAAAACCATAGTTAAAATTTTCATTGATATTGCGCACTTAATCCCTCTCCCAATCTACTGGTTTATCAGAGGAATTTTGGCTAGTTTGCAGATCTTCCTGAATATTAAGACAGTGAGAGTAGTCACAACTAATCTGACCCAGTGTTTTCCAGATATGTCTCAATCGGATAAAAAAACGACTCACCAACCAGTATTTGACCAACCAATTTATAATGTCAAAGCAAGCAGCCTGTGCTTGGGTCGGCAGCAAAAAACAAATAGAGTCCAAATTTAGCAAGGTCGTTGGTGGTGAGATTATCGATGCCAACAAAAGCCTACCGACAATTATTGCGGTCCCGCACGTTGGTAATTGGGAGTTCTTTTGGCATTGGTTGCAGCTTAATCATGAGGCGATTTCTCTGTATAGCCCAGCTTCCTTTAAACCACTTAACTCACTAATACTAAACGCTAGAAAACGCTTTGGCGGGCAGCCCTTTGATACTAGCCCTAAAAGTCTAATCAGATTGATAAAAAAATTAAAAAAAGGGGGAGTAATGTTGATTTTACCGGATCAAGCACCTAAGCTCGGGAGCGGTATATATTCACCCTTTTATCAGCACCCAGCCTACACCATGACGATGCTTCATAAGTTAATTAAGAATAGTGGAGCCAAGTTATTATTTGGCAGTTGCATTGCAGACAACCAAGGCGAACAATATACCATTTCGATTGAGCAGCCCGAATTCGCCTATGACGGATTATCCGTCGAAGAATTTAATGCGCAACTGAACAAGAATATCGAATCGATTATCGAGCGAAACCCTACGCAGTATCTATGGGGATACAAACGCTTTAAGCGCCAACCTGCAGGCGGTGAGCTTTATTTAGATGAAATCAAGCGACGGGAAAAACGCCAAAAAAACAACAGTCTGGAGCAAGCGGCTAGCGTGTGGTTAGCGCATCATCCTAAATAGGGCAAGCCATCGCCAAAGACGCAACACATCAGCAAGCGCCGCAGCCACATAAGTGAGCGCACAAGCTCGAAGAATTTGCCGAATGGCAGGCATATACTGCTCGGGAACATATTGGCCCTTGCCCAAAATCGGTAGTGCTTTGTTAAAGCTTGCATCCCACTCTTCAGGCAGCACCGCTAAATAAACGAACACCGAAATAAGCATGGTCCCCAAACCCAAGATCAACATCATACCAGCGACATGAGGGATCTTGACGATCAGTCCGATAATAGGGATAGCCATCAATAACCCTGTGCCTATCTTTTGCAAGCGATGCGCGCCACCCAAATATTTTTTTCGAAGATGACTCACAGGCTCGTCTCGATTAAATTGAATCGCATGGCCCACTTCATGAGCAGCTACCGCCACTGCGGTTAATGATTTACCGCTAAAGTAATCGGGACTTAATCGTACTGTATTATCCTGAGGATCATAGTGGTCGCCACCCGATTCTGTGGTTTCAACTTTAACCTGTTGCAAGTTAAATTTGTCGAGTAAATGTCTGGCTAATTCACTTCCCGTCCCTGGCATATTATCGCGCTCGACGGCATGTTTTTTAAGCACGTATTTAACCCACCATTGTGGCGCAAATACTAACAAAACAATAATCACGAGCAATATAACGTAGGCCAATTAGCTTTCCTTCTTTCGGCGATTTAACTCATAAAAGCGCCAATATATTAGCACACAAACCACCCACTTTTGTGTTTGTTAAACCTCAACTCAAATGACTAAAACCAGAGAGCTTCGATACCTCGCAACAACCAAAATGTTCGTTTAGCCTCACTCTAAACTCCAAACTCACCACTAGTAACCAGCAACTCGCCACCCCAGCTCCCAGCTCCCAGCTCCCAGCTCCCAGCTCCCGCATTTTATCCCGAATCTCGCAACTCATAACATTTTGAAACAATCCAAACGCTACCCCCAATCATTTAATACTTGACGCCACATACTGTTTGCCATACAGTATAAGCATACTATACGCCACACAGTAAAGATTAGACTGATGACAGATAGCGAACATTACCAAAAATTAAAGCTCGAACTACGCCGCGGAGTTTTAATACTCGCCGTGCTTGCCGAGTTAAGGGAAGAGCATTATGGCTACTCCCTTAGAAAAAACCTTAGCAGTAAGGGTCTTGAAATCGATGAAGGCACCCTTTACCCCTTGGTGCGGCGGCTGGAGAAACAGCAACTTTTAGTCAGCGAATGGCGGATGGAAAATAATCGTAAAAAACGATTTTACAGCCTATCGGAAACCGGCCAACAAGTGCTTAAGCAACTAACTGATGACTGGCACGAGACCGAAACGACCTTAAACAATATCCTTGGATAGCGCTTAAAAAATTTAGATTTACATATGCCAAAGAGGCTTAGGAGTAACCGATGAAAATGATCAACAACTATCTCGACAACTTTGAAAACTATTTACCAGAAGACTCGCGAAAGGAAATTCGTGAAGAATTTGAAGCTTCACTACTCGATCAAATTGAAGACCAAGAATCGCAGCTAGGTCGAGGGCTTAATCACCAAGAACAAGAAGATCTTTTGTTAAAAATTGGGCATCCAATGAAAGTCGCTGCGGGCTACTTACCAGACCAACAGTTAGTGGGTCGCGACTATTATCCAGCTTACAAACGGGTTCTAACATTTGCTTTTTGGATTTATGCCGCAATAGCAGTTTTAAAAATGCTTCCTTTCAACATTAGTTTAGTCGATGGCTCTTTTATAACAACGCCTATCGTGATTTTCTGGACGCTAGTAGAAACAGGAATTTGGGTTTTCGCATCGGTCACATTGATTTTCTTTCTGTTAGAGAAAAATCAAGTAAAGATTGATTTTCTTTATGCCTGGTCACCCAAACAACTTTCAAGTTCTGGAAAAAAGTTATCGTTAAGTCGAGTTGAGACAGGTTTTGAAATTCTCTTTGTTACGCTTTTTCTCAGTTGGTGGAATAGCCTTTTTGGAGATGCTGTATTCTTTGTCGGCACCGAGTTTGCCAATGCGATGACCATGAGTGAAAGCATGCTATCAATGCAATGGCCAGTCAATATAATTGCGGGATTCAGCATTGCTGTGTCATTGTATAATTTTGTGCATGCCGGATGGGATCGCAATAGTTTAGTGGTGAATCTATTAATCGGGATTGCTGATCTGGTGATTATTTTTATCATGATGCAATTCGAGCAATATGCAGTGTTTGATTCAACCTTAGATGCTGGTCGATTTATCGATGAGTTTATTAACAACATCGACTTAAATGTAAGAATCACACTATCGGTTATCGCCGGCTTTGTAATTTGGGATATTATTTCATGTATTAGAAAGCTCAAGTTATAGTCTAAATCATATAACCACGCCTATTGAGACTCTATAATTTAGTGTAAAAATGGGCCCAAGAGGCCCATCTTAAATGCAACTAACTTTTGCAATATCAAAAATATCCATTAGACTTTAGCCAGAGCCCGCTCTAGTGAGTGAAGTTTTTTCATCCTGATATCTCTTTTTACCTTTAACGAGTAGCTATAAAATCGATTATGAGTTTATTTAAATTAAAACGAATAACTTTCACCGTTCTGATCAGCCTTTTTATACTAACCAGTTGTGGAGAAAGAAGTGCTAAAAATGATTCAGACAGAAAGCGCGATTTGGGTCCTCCTCCTGAAAAACCTGACTTTACTTCTTTTACAGATGTTAAAGACAAGAAACATGCATTTTTTGACTATATGTATTTCTATATTGCAAAGGTTAATCTTGAAGTACTTGACCGAAGACTCAAGCTCGAAGAGATTCTAGGCAAAAGCCCGTCGAATATAACAGAACAGGACAGAGCCTTTGTTAGCGAAATGTCGGAGCTTTATTTAAGAGATCATGACTCAAGCGATACTCTGGCGAGTGCTAAAATACTTCAAGAATACATTCGAGTGATTCCACCATCATTAGCCCTTGCCCAAGCCGCCAATGAATCAGCCTGGGGAACTTCTAGATTTGCGACCGAAGCTAATAACTACTTTGGGCAATGGTGTTTCAATAAAGGCTGTGGTCTGGTACCAACCCAACGTATCGACGGCAAAGCTCACGAAGTTAGAAAGTTTGATTCTCCAGAGGACTCTGTAAGAAGTTATATTCGGAATATAAACACCCATTATACCTATGACGAACTGAGAGACATCAGAGAAGAACTGTATCAAGAAAACAAATTAATCACTGGCATTGATTTAGCTGAAGGTCTAAAGGGATACTCTGAGCGTGGTGAAGAATACGTTGCCGAATTACAATCGATGATTCGGTTTAATGAACTGACTCGATTTGATAAACAGTTTTGGGAATCAGTTGTGGAGGAACAACGGTAGATTGATTAGCTAGGAAAAAAGCTTGAAAGAAAAAAGGCGGGTAACGGAAAACTGTCTAGCGATTGCGTTAACGATTCATGACATGCTGAAAAGCACCTTCGTATTCTAGTCTTAGCGGTCTTGGCATTTAGGATGATTATACAGATGGCTATTTAAAATCTTAGAAATCTTGAAATCTAGAAATCTTAAATCTGAAATCTTAGTGAAATCTTAGGGTCAGATCAACTTGAAATCAGGACTCAGCATTTTCGCACAGTGATTTCAGCCTTGTCTTAACTGCTTAACTATTTTTCCTGATAGCTAAATCCATCCATTTGAATCACTATGTAAAGAATTTCTCTAACCGTTCACGGATGAACAACGCCTCGATTTCCTCGACTAAACTTGCCTAACATTCCACAGCATATTATTCAGCGCGGTAACAACCGACAACCTTGTTTTTTTGTCGACCAAGATTTCGTTGTTTATCTCGATAAACTCAGAGAGTATGCCATTGAATTTAAGGTGGCAATTCATTCTTATGTGTTAATGACAAACCATGTTCATATGCTAGCAACACCGATTACGGGAGATGGTGTGAGCAAAATGATGCAGGCACTAGGACGTTATTATGTGCGCTATTTTAACAAATGCCACGGCCGATCTGGCACTTTGTGGGGCCAGTTTTTGCTCCTGCAAAGCTGTCATACATTACTTCCATGTAAATAAAGGACGTTTTAAAACATCACTTGTCGATAGCGATGCCTATTTCCTCACCGTTAGTCGCTACATAGAATTAAATCCAGTGAGAGCAAAGATGGTATCTCACCCATCGGAGTATACTTGGTCGAGTTATCAATTTAACGGAATGCAAAAACCTATCAAACTGATCACGCCTCATGAGCTCTATATAGGACTTGGTTCAACACCTGAGCTACGAGCAAAACAATATCAAACGCTATTTGAATTAGAAATACCCGATTTTAAGATACAAGAAATTCGAATGGCTGCGAATAGGAGTAAAGTTTTGGGGGAGGAACAATTCTTGCGGAAAATCGGATTGCAAACAGGCCTTTCGCTGCTCCCGAAAGCTTGGGGCGGCAAAAGGCGCTAGCCCTAGCCAAGTTTCAAGTTGATCTGACCCCAAGTTTCCTCCAAGTTTCCTGACTTCAAAATGAACCGGTTTTGGCAGGATTATGTAAACAATTGGCAGAAAATTAGTAATAAATAACCGTCAACCTAATACGATATATCTGTGGTTACGAACAATAGCTAACCTATCTTATAAATTGAATAGTAAGTATTGTGAGCAACGACAAACAACATCTAGATTTCCTGAAAAGGTTTTCAAGATTCAATCTAAACAAAAGGAAAATATGTTATGAAAAAATTAAAAACTGTATTCGGTATTTCACTAGTTTCAGGCGCGCTTTTTGCTGCGGTAACATTTGCTGGCGGAAAAACTGACCGGGAGAAATATGAGGATTGTTTGAAACACTGTCAAGGCAGTTGTACTGTTACTGGACGATGTTTTTGGGAAATAGAATAAGTCGAAGATATGAGGGTTACTATGTGCCCTCATACTATCTTTATTTTCAAAATGTGAGATTAACCTTATGAAATTCGTTTTGGGATTACTAATTGTAATTGTCGGTTGTAGTCTAGGTTGGATTGCTAGCCAACTTGCAATGAGTCATTGGGATCCGACACCAACAGGCAAACCTACCATTCAATATGGTGACTTTTCTGACGTTAGCATAAAGTTTGACCATGAGTATGTCTTATTCACTAGCTCGACCTGTGATTTTTGTATGAAACAAAAAATTTATTTAGAGAGCCTAGGAGTTAGCTTTAAAGAGATCGCTTTAGACAAAGATAAACAAGCTTCAATTTATTTTTCTGAGCAGCTAAAAGAAAATGGCGTACCAGCACTATATTCAAAAGATAAAAAACTTATTGGCTATAACAAAAACTCTATCAATGATTTTCTAGCGGTTAAATAATCAATAGTGTCAAAAATTAGTGGCATCAACAGAGTAATTGATTTTTCTTAAACCGCTCTGATTTCCTATCGCCACCTCTCTGAGCGGGCGATGCTCGCCTACCTGTCTTTCTTTCAACTTGCTTCTTGAATTTAGAACTACCTAATACTCAACTTCGATTAACGGACTCTCTAATAGCCTCCAAAGTATACTCCGATAGCGTTTGCTCAAACAAAGCCAGATATCTTTTTTGGCGTGTTTTATCCGTTTTGGCTAAGGATTGATAAACCTCATGGGGCGTCACTAGCTTTATGGGTGTTCCTAGGGCATTCTTTCGAAAGCTTGACCAAGAATATTCACCGGGCTGTTTAACCATCTTAGCTCTGACCGGGTTCAATTCTATGTATCGGCTAACCGTCATTAAGTATTGCTCACTATCAATCAATGTCGATTTATATCGACCTTCCCACAACGTACCACTACGCTGGTACTTTTGATTGATATATCGCACATAGTAGCGACCAAGCGATTGCATTAAGCGGCTAACGCCGTCGCCTTCTTTTGGTGTAAGCAGAAGATGGACATGATTGGTCATCAATACAAAGCTATGAACCGCGACCTCAAGCTTATTGCTGTACTCTTCTAATTTTGATAAATAGACTTTGTAGTCTTGCTCTTCGAAAAAACAGGCTTCACGGTTATTTCCCCGCTGTATAACATGTTGCGGAACACCAGGTAAGTTGAGTCGAGGGAGTCGGGCCATAATAACGCTCTGAAAGGTTGCTCAAAGTCACTATACTCTCTAGCTTTAGCAAAATCAATTACTCTGACCCCATTGATTAGTAGTGGGTTTAATGATCGTCAAATCAATTATAGCCACTTTAAAATTTAACTAGGAATTGCACTTATGATATGAATTCGCGGGATGATTAGAAATCAATTAACGACGACCCCATTTATTTCATTCGACTTCAACACTTTAACTTGATTTCTATTACCCAAGGTCCTGTTTTCTGAATCATACATTATGGAATAAACGGATTCTTCTTCGTTAAGAAGATAGTAATCTGACAATTTGACACTGACAGATATCGAACTACCTGAATTTATTTTAATATAATCATCTTCATCTAAATTCTTTCCTCTTTCCTCTATCATACCTTTGTATCTTACATAGGACTCCAGATTATTATTTTTTCTAATAGCAAACAAATCTCTTGCTGGAACTCCTTGGTTAGGAAAATTTGACTTTTCTATATAAAAAATTTGCTCACTAATATTTTTAAAACATAGATCTAAACTGACCTCTCCATTTGCTATGGTTATATTCGAAATTGAAACTTCTATAGAATTTTTCTCCGCAGAGTTATTACCTTCTCCATTTATTATTGCCGAATACCCCATAGTCAAAAAAAAGCTTAAAAAAAATAACGTTTTCATAATACAACCCCAAGTTATGGAATGACAAAATCTTCAAAACGATAAGCACTATTAAAACTGTGCCTTGCATCACGACTAAACCTGACACCAGGTAATGCATTAGGTTTATCATTTGTGCCAGCTAGAGCTTTATCATGAAAGTGTGATGCTTCATGCAATATGGTACTAGCTTGCTCTCTTAGGTTTCCACGCCAAAAGTTACCACCTAACTCAATTCTATGGTATTTATCTGATGGATTAACTTGTGCAAATAAACCTGCGTATTTCTTTCCCGAAATTTTAGAGAAGTGATTTACCGTTAGCTTGTTTATAATTTTCAAGACTATCTCAGATCTCTTAAGCACCAAGTCTATAGCCTCTTGAGAAACCGTACCAGTAACCAAACCATATTCAGCTTTCATAATATCAACAGCTTCCTCACCACCACTTCGAAGTGTTTTTATAGCATTCTCAAGTTTCGTTTTAGCAAAAGATATGGCTTGCTCTATTTCTTGTTTTTCTTTTCCTTCATATTTACCAAAAGCATTAACTTTTCCTGTTGCATAATCATCTGCTTTAGTATTTTCTACAGGACCAGTTTTCAGACTGGTGCTACCTGTGATAGTCATTACAACAAAAGATGTATTATCGACCTCAATACGTTCAATTTTTGCAGTTTCGATATCCTCCCCACCTTCAATATGAACCTTACCATCAGTTGCTTCGAAATTCACTTTTTTACCATTCTTTAATTCAATTGTGCCTGATGTTGTCTTTCCATTTCGCGCAAATCCTCTTCCACTCTTATGAACAGGCGAACTTGGCTTCTCGTCCGGTTTAGTTTCTTTCTTATCACATGCACTATTGTCCTCTGCGCATTCATTTTGGTACCCGCTAGGATCTACCATTGCCAACGGATTATTTAGCACATAGGAATACGGATTCATACTCTGAGAATTGCCCGGCTCCTGTATAAACGGATCAACACTCAAGAACCTCCCAAGGTTATAATCATAAACCCGTCCATTCATATGAATTAACTCAGAGTCATCCAAATGCTCGTGGTCGGTAAACCCTCTGTCCGTATGTTCCTCATAATTATTAAGCTGCCTAATAAACTCTAAAGTCGCAGGGACAACAATCGTATCCGAATCCACCCGCTCAAACGTCCCTTCTCTCGGCTTACCAAAGGGGTCAAAACTTTTGTTATCTACCACGTCACCGTTTTCATTGGTGATAGTCACGGTTGAACCCAATCGGTCACGATGCACAAAGCCAATCTTAAAGCCTGCATCACTACCACCTATGGTTTCAGTGACAATCGCATCGCCTAAATAACTGCGCTTTTTAATCACACCATTTTGAGTGATTTCCTCATAAGCTTTGTCGATGTAAATCGTGGTTTCAGTTCCACCAGGAATACCTGTTTTAACCTGCTTATATCGCATTTGGTCAGCCGCATAACTAAAAGTACTAGTGATGCCACCTTTGCTAATCGTCAGCGGTTTATTAAACGCGTTGTAAGTGAGTGTTTTACCATCACCATTGGTCATGTTTCCGTTAAGGTCATATTCGTAAGTTGCAGTACCACCGGTGTTTTTATTGACACTCACTACCGCATTAGGACCAGCATTATCCGTGGCTCGACTTATGTCCCCGTAAACGAACCCGTTACCGAAATCGCCTTTGCTTAAAATATTACCGACGGCATCATAAACATACCCAATATTGGAAATAGCACCATCGATATCCTGTGATGAATTAATGAGACGATGAAGGTCGTCATAGTCATAACTTTCACTGGATAAAATCACACTGCCGTTACGAATGTTCTCCACTTTTTGCAGGGCTAAGTTTCCAAAGTCATCATACTCATAATCAATCCGATGACGTTGACTGCCACCCACATTGGTATCGGTATGCACTGATTCCATTTGACCTGTTTCATGTGTGTAAGCCAGTACTTCATTTAAGATACCATTGGCTTTAAGTGCGGCTGTTAAGTTTAAACGCGCATCCATATCGGTAACTTCTTGATACACATAACCACTGGCAGCATTGAGTGACCTAGTTGCATAACCGAACTCGTTATACTGAGTTTCTAGAGTTATCCCCGTAACCGTTTGTGAGCCTTTGATTCGACCATAGAAACTGTCGTATTGAGTCGCTTGGGTATAGGAGTCGCTACCAATGTTGGTGGTGACACTGCTCGGTCGACAGTAGTTATCGTAGCTATACACTTTGTTAAAGTTATCAGCGCCTGAATCATTTCTAACTTCC
The DNA here is from genome assembly GCA_965230505.1 of Kangiellaceae bacterium. GTDB lineage: Bacteria > Pseudomonadota > Gammaproteobacteria > Enterobacterales > Kangiellaceae. The sequence goes on from OZ246006.1 coordinate 1,744,653, forward strand.
GATTGGATCGCGCCAACACACATGTCTGCAGTTCCGCCTTGTGAAGCTGAGTCATAAACAAAACTCGCTTCTAATACGCCACCGGCCGTTCTTGAGGTTAATCGACCGAGAGTATCGTAGTCATATTCAGTGACCACAGAAAGCGCATCGGTCTCGGTATCAATTTCACCAAAGGGTTCATAGGTAAAATCTTTACGTCCCATGTTAGGGTCAATCACATACTCTTTTTGACCGAGGGCATTGTACTTTGCGGTGATTGGATTACCGTTAGCATCTTGCAATACAATCGGGTTACCCTGTGCATCATAAGCGTATTCGGTCACACCACCTTTAGCATCCGTGGTTTTCATGAGCTGACCAATGCCATTGTAGGTTCGGTACATAGTCGGTAACGTTTTAGTGGTACCCACTGCATCAATACTGGTTTGATGGTCGTTGTAAGCGTAAGTGGTAGTAAACCATTGAGCCGTACCTAAACGCGTTGGCTCGTCCAGTTTTTTCTCCAGTAACCTTCCTTGCTCATCAAACCTTACCCAATGAGTCCCTTTGTCTTCATCAACAACAAATGATGGCACTGACTCAAACACTTTTCTGCCCAAACCATCGTACTCAGTGCGAACAAAAATTGGACTGCCGTCAAAGCCTTGGGTCTTAGCCACCAGTACACGGTTAAACTTATCTTTGTATAAAGTGGTTTCTGGCGAACCAGCGGCAGTAGTTGTGACTTTGTAAGCAACATTAGATGCAAAGTCTCCTTCGATGATTGAAAGAACTTCATCACATCCGCCCAAACAATCAGCGAATCGACTGTAAGCCGGTTGCCCGGTGCCTAACGGTGGTGTGACTTTTTCAATTCGACCAAAGGCGTCATATTCAGTGCTTGAACTTAAACCATTAGCGTCAATCACTTCTTTGACTTGTCCATGTTCTGGATAAGTTTTGGTCGTCACCGAATGGTTTAAATCGTTAGTGACTTTATAAACGAAATAACCATCAGTACTTTCTGTTTCACCATCATTGGAATACCGAGTATTAACACTTCGGGATTCACCTTGTGAACTAGTAGTGACCTTGGTTGGTAATCCGTAAGCGTTATAATCCGTATCAACGCTGGTAGTAAACCCGCCACCTAATTTAGGTTCAACCGTCACCACATCTGGCTGACGATTAGCCGTGTAAGTGTAGGTGGTTTTAATTTCCTTTTTAGGATCGAGCAGCGCATCATGCAATGCTGAACCAGTTATGGTTTCAACAGTGACCGTTGAATCATCTAACTTAAACCACCAATCATTGGCATCGTTTGTGTAGTTGTTAACGGTTACCGATTTTACTTCGCTGAAGCCCTTCGATTTACCACTATCAACGATGCTTTCGCTTTCCAGAATATTTCCGTAAGCATCCACATCGAGCTCATCAATGGTGGTAGTTTTCTGCGACAGAATAGTTCCAGTAACCAAGTCATAACTAGTTGCGACTTGGCTAGCTGGCACAACCCAATGGACATCACTATTAGCGGTGGTTTTATCAAAGTAAGTTGCGGTCGTCTTACTAATGACGCCCGTAGAACAAAGCTCATCACCAGTGGTTAGACAAGTACGCGCCTCATCTATTTTCCCTGCGAATGGGAAAATTTGACTAAAGTCAGACACAGATCGAATTCCAACAGGGTTGTCGACAATAATCGTTCTGAAACCTTGGAAGCCTCGACCCATACGATTGTAAATAGCTTCCTTGTATCGATAGCTCGTTTCATTTTCACCACCAATACCATCAGACTCATAAAAACTAGTCACCACTGGCATGCTTGATGTGAAATAAAAATGTTCACGCTTAGGATCTTGATCGATATACCAGTTTTCGCGATTAGGCGGAACAGAATAGAGTTCTTTGCCATCGATTAAATCTGGCTTGGAAATCGGCGCGTAATCCCAACGAGCGACTTTACCCAAACCGTCTTCAACCTTATAGAGGGTATCGATTTGTTTAACGGCGTCAACAGCACTGTTAGTTTTAGTGTAGTAGTTGTTTCCTGGGTTGGCACCTTTGAATGAGAGACTAAATGCTGCTTTATCTCCAGTAATATTTAGATAGTCATTTTCAATTGGTACGTCATGATTCGCTTTATAGTGATTCAATGTTCGATAAAAGATATCTAAACTGCCATCATTGTCAAAATCATAGAAGCCGAGTGATGAGATACGATTACCATTAATCAGTCCCAGATTTGTTATGGGGGCATAAGCAACATCATCAATGGTTCTAGTAGGATAAACCGTGCCAATATCACTGACTTTAAAATCAATCATGCTCCAATTAAAACGTCGGAAATCATATTGATTCCAATCGGCCTCGTAGTATCTTGCACCATTGCCTTTGTTCTTGTGACGAATGTTATGTATATCGTCATTACAACTTCTAATTTCTACATTGACCGAAGGTGTATTGATTAATTCACCAACCGCTACGACACAAGAAAGGTCACTACTAGTTGTTGGTACGATTAATTCATCAGCCCCGTCACCATCAATGTCAACCACCTCTAATCCACTCCAAGTCGATTGAACTCGTTGAGAAATTAATGCTGGACTAATTCTAATGTCTTGCTTGTGGATACCTAAATTCGATTGCATTGAAGTTTCGGTACCAAATGTTTGATCGCCTTGGTTTAATCGAACCACCCAATCAAAAACATCGGTTTGTGTTTCAACGGCTCTTACGAAATCTTTAAGACCATCACCATTAATGTCTGCCCAAGTAAATTGATTGAACTTATGGTTGGTCGGTAAACCTAGCTGCGTAGCAGTTTTCTCAACCACTTGAAGATCGCCGTTGGCAGCAATTTCAGTAAACACTATAGAAACTTCAAGGGTACTTTCACCCGTCGCGTAAACCAAAATAAAGTCCAACAGCCCGTCGCCATTAACATCCATCGGCGATGCCGATTGCTCGCCATAGTTAACGTTATCTTCTAACACTAGTAGTGTTTGTGGCGCATCAAAGTCAATGTTGCCGTTGGCTTTGTTTAGATAGTAAGCAATATGGTTATCACCACTGATACCTAATTTGGTAAATAGAATATCTTGATAACCATCACCATTAATATCGGTTAATTGAATACCAGAACTTGCATTGATTTTGTCGTAGTTTGTAGACAAAGAAAAATTCGTATCAACAGTTGTTAGATTGAAGTTCGCATCAAACTGGTAATACTCTAAATTGGAATTAGTTGAAGACTTAGAAATAAAGTCAACAATCCCATCACCATTAATGTCACCCTCAATACCACCATAAATTTGGATACTAAGCGCTTCATTGGTACTTTGGTGAACCAACGAATATTGCCCAGCATCTAGCTGGTAAATATCGACATTAAAGCTAAATAATCCAAACGAGTCTTCTATACGGATAAGATGCAATGCTTCCGCAACGCCATCACCATTGAGATCTTTAAATCGAACTTGGTCGCCTTCTGCAATTTCGCCAATGGCCGCGGTGACCGAACCTGGTGCAACAGTTGTTTCTTCTGCATTCCAACCAAGTGTTGGTGTGTAAGTATCAAACGTTGTTTTTGCTAAACATGTTTCTATGCCAAACGAATCATAACCACACTCTTGCACACTCTCTAATATAGCTCGTTCCGAAGTTGCGCTCTCACCCGCAACATAGTCCAGTTTGTAGGTTCTAATGGTACTGCCGTTATATTCGGTGGTAATGGAATCAAGCAGCTTAGTTTGCTCTCTTTTACCACCAGCCAAATAAGAGACTCGTACATCACTTCTAACGCCGTTTTGATAGTTAAAATTAACCTTGCGATCGCCATCTTGTGAAGAACTACCGGTATATAAAATTGAGTCTAATAAATGCTCACCTTCTCCATAGGTAGAATATTGATAAATAATATTATTACCTGATTGATCTTCTTCCTTATTGATCGCCCAACTCATAATTTCTGATTTACCAGCGACGCTGTGTTTACCGTCTGACTCAGTACCATAGTAGGAAATTTTTCCATTTTTATGGTAAACCGTAAATTCAGTAAACGAATCATTAATGTCACCGGCTTGCTCAACTTTTACAAAGCTATCCATTTCTGTTCGATAAACCGAACCGGATTCACCATAGACACCTGAAGTGACAATCAACCGTTTTCCATCAAGACATAAACGATCATCGGTTGCACTATAAGTGACCGACATAGAAACACCATCAATATCGGCTATGCGTCCACATCGACTTATAGATGAACCGACACCTAGACTCCAACCAACACCGGCTATTCCATTTCCACCTTTTGATGAGTAGCTTAGCGATACATTGGGTTGCATGCCTGCTCGACCAGGTGGAAGTGCAATAGGAATAGAATAGGTGGCCGAACCACCCGACACGCCTGCTTGCCCTTCGAGAGCTCCTACAGCAACATTATCTGGGACTATGGGTGTAATTTGACTCAGGTCATCCGCCACCGCAGTAATGTTTTTGTTTGCCCAGTCGGGCGCTTCACCTGCCGGCGGTAAAACCATAACGGTAATACTATCTGTACCGGTTAAATTTTCTTCATCAGTAATGACTAACTGAAAAGTGATATTGGTTTCAACTTCGACCAACGGCGCATCAAAAGACAGTGTGCCAACTGCGTCAACAGTAAAGTTAATATTGTGAGTAGAGGTTTCTGTCCAGTCGTAAGTAACGGTCTCTACATTTTCATCGTCAACCACCGGTGTAATAGCAACAGCTGATTCGCTACTGGTAGTAATATCACTACCCAATGACACTGTTGGCGCTTGATTTTCAGGTCCGTCGGAGATTGTCACTACAACTGACTCAACCACTTCTCCGCCATTACCATCTGACACAGTAACGCTAAAGTTTAGCTCGGTTGTAGCAGAAACATCGGGCGCAGGGAATGTCATGGTAGCCGAAGTTTCACCAGTCATGATGACAGCTGGTGTGCCATCTTGGATCCATTGATAGCTCAAATTATCACCATCCGGATCAGTAGCATTTGCGACCAATGTTACAACATCAGTTTCAACCACCGACTGGTTAGGAATAGGCTCAACCTCTGGCAGTTGATTACCTTGATTAACAATCACACTAACACTTGAACTGGCCGACTCTGAATCTTCATCAGTCGCAGTCACAGTAAAGTTAAGGGTCGTAGTTTCCGTCACATCTGGCGCAGTAAATGTCATGGTGTTTGTTGTAGCACCTGACATGGTTACTGTCGGCGAACCAACCTGTACCCAGTTATAAGTGACTAGCCCACCTTCAGGATCAGAAGCGTCCGCCGTCAAGATCACTTCATCGCCGGCGGTCGCATTTTGGTCTTCAATTGGTTGAATAATTGGTGCTTGATTAACATTGTTAACCACGACACTCACATTGGCTTCTGTTGAATCGCCATGAGTGTCAGACGTGGTAAGCGTGAAATTCAGTGTAAGGCTATCTGCAGTGGTTAACTCGGGTGCGGTGAAAGACATATTTTCAGTATCTGCACCTGACATTGCAACTGCTGGTGTACCAACTTGCACCCAGCTATAAGTTAATGCATCACCATCTGGATCGCTCGAGTTAGCGTTTAGTGTTACCTCGGTGCCTTCATCAACCGGATTACTGGTGATCGGCCCGATGACTGGTGCTTGGTTAACAAAAATAATTGGAACATCAATACTGCTAGAAACCGAACCTTCGTCTTGGTCAGTTGCGGTAACGGTAAAGTTTAAGACTGTGTTGTCATCGGGACCGACATTGGGTGCGGTAAATGACATAGCGTCTGTGGCAGTTCCGGACATAACAACAGTAGGAGTACCAGTTTGCGTCCAAGTGTAATCGATAGTCGTTCCATCCGGGTCAGTCGCGGTCGCAATTAAAGTCACTTCAGTTCCTTCGTTAGCGATTGGCGCAACAACTGAATTAATCGTGGGTAGTTGGTTAATAAACTTCACTTCTACGATGACATCGTCTGAAGTTTGCGCACCGCGATCATCAGTAACTGTTAACCTAAAAGTTAGGAAAGTATCTTGGAGCACATCCGGTGCATTGAAGTTGGCAGTTTCTGAGTTAGCATTGTTGATGATAATGGTTTCATCAGTAACCGAAGTCCATAGGAAAGTTACAGGGTTTCCGCCATCTTCGCCACTGCCTTCTAAAGCCACCCCTGGTGTGTTTTCATCGGTAGCAAAATCTGCTGGAACGGTGACGGTTGGAGGCGTATTAAGTGAACTATCCAAAACAGTAATAGTAATTCGTTGGGTATCTTTCGCACCATCATTGTCCGTGACTGTTAAATCGAATTCTAAGGTCTCCGCACCTTGTTCAAAATCTACCTCGTTGGCAGTAAAACTAGCCGTTGCGGAGTTGGCATTTGTTAAGGTATGTGTTGGACCAGAAAATTGAATCCATTGGTAAGACACGATACTTCCACCAACATCAGTTCCAGAGCCCGAAAGCGTCACAGGATCTAATTCGTAAACTGTTTGGTTATTTCCGGGAATAGAAGTTGGTGCGTTGTTAACATTCACATCAACACTTGCTGAAGCAGTTTGACCATCGTTATCTGTGACAGTAACTTCAAAAGTATGCGTGGTATCGGCGTCGACTGAGGCTGTATAAGTAGCAGTTTGGCTATTAGGATTAGTAAGCGTGACATTGGTGCCAGGAGAAGCGACCCAAGCGTGGCTAACGACATCACCATTTTCATCATTAGAGTCAGCAAATAGGGATACTATTTCACCTTCATTAGCTGACAATGGTGTTGCAGTAGTAACTGTTGGTGCAACAAGAACATTACTAACTTCAACCGTCACACTGGTTGAGACTGTTCCACCATCTGGATCCGTTGCTGTGACTGTGAATGTTCGATCGGTTGTTGCATCGACCTCGGATGCAGTAAAGGATAAAGTCGCGCTATTGGAATCATTAATTGTTTCCGTTTGAGTGCCATCTTGAACCCAGCTATAAGTCATCAAACCGCCATCAGGGTCGGTGGCATTCGCAGTGACGGATACATCGCCACCTTCGTCTACAAACTGATCGGCAATGGCTGCAATTGTTGGTTCTTGATTAACAAAGTTGATAGTCACGTTAGCAGTCGCACTACCCGTTCCTTCATGTACATCGGTGACCGTTACAGTAAAGTTGAGAGTCGTATCACTAGTAATGTCGGGGGCAGTAAACGACATGGCCGCTTGATCGGCATTGGTGATAGTTACAGTTGGTGAACCGGACTGCGTCCAGTTGTAGGTGACCGTATCACCATCAAGATCGGTTCCCACCGCGGTAAGATTAACTAAAGCACCTTCATCAAATGTTCCGAAACTATTAATAGAAACGGTTGGGTTTTGGTTAACGAAATTAACTGGGACTGTCACAGTTGTGGAATCTTGGCCACCGTGGAAATCTGTTGCAGTCACTGTAAATTCTAAAACAACATTATCATTGGGACCGACTGCTGGTGCGGTAAACGACATGTTCTCAGTAAGATTTCCCGACATAGCCACGGTTGGTGCACCATTATTATTTTGAACCCACTCATAAGTGATTGCAGTTTCATCGGGATCGGTCGCGTTTGCAGTGAGTGTTAGCGGAGAACCTTCGTTAACTGAAGTGTCTGGAATTGCGTCGATAGTTGGCAGTTGGTTTACAAATAGAACCGTGACGTCTACCTCGTCGTAGCTTTGCTTTTCTCGATCATCGGTTACCGTCAAACGGAATGTATAGGTGGTATCTTCAGTGACATTAGGCGCATTGAAGTTAGCTATATTGAGATGAGAATCGATAATCGGAAGTGGTGGCGTATCCATCGACGACCAAAGGAAGGTCACGGGGTTTCCACCATCCTCTCCGGCGCCCTCTAACACTACTGCTTCTGTATTTTCATCAACGTCAAAATTCTCTGGTACGGTGACAGTTGGAGCCGCATTGAGGGCACTGTCTAAAACCGTGATGGTGATGCGCTGTGTGTCCGTCGCACCGTCATTATCGGTAACGGTTAAATCGAATTCTAAGATGTCAGATCCTTGTTCAAAAACAACTTCATTGGCGGTAAAAGTTGCCGTTGCTGAATTAGCATTGGTTAAGGTGTGGGTTGGACCGGAATATTGAACCCACTGATAAGTGGCAATAGTTCCGCCAACATCAGTGCCCGAACCAGATAAAGTCACAGGATCTAATTCGTAAACCGTTTGGTTATTTCCTGGAATGGAAGTTGGGGCATTGTTAACATCAATGCTAATGATGCTAGTTGCGGTTTGTCCGTCATTATCGGTAACTGTTACCTCAAATGAATGAGTGGTATCAGCATTAACAGAAGGTGTGTAGGTGCTAGTTTGGGAATTGGGGTTAGTCAGCGTAACGTTAGTCCCAGGCTGTGAAGCCCAAGCGTGACTAACAACGCTCCCGTTACTGTCAGCAGAGTTAGCAAACAACGATACTAAATCGCCCTCGTTGACTGAGGCTGGCCCCTGCGCGGTCACTGTTGGAGCAGACAGAAGGTTACTTACTTCTACCACGACGGTAGTAGAGACGGTTCCGCCATCTGGATCACTAGCTGTTACCGTAAAGGATAAGTCAGTTGTGGCATCCACTTCTGAAGCTGTAAATGACAAAGTAGCGCTATTCGGGTTATCAATGGTCTCAGTTTGAGTACCATCCTGAGCCCAACTGTAGGTCATGACGCCGCCATCCGGGTCAGTGGCATCTGCAGTAACGGAAACATCACCTCCTTCATTAACATATTGTTTTCCAATAGCAAGGATGGTGGGTTCTTTATTGACGAAATTAACTGTAACCGTAACCGTATCTGTTTTAACTGCCCCGTCGTTATCTGTAACGGTCAGCCTAAACTGCATGGTAGATTGACTAGTCACATCTGGAGCGGTAAATGTTGGTGCTAAATCAGTGATACTACTCGAGTTACTTAGAGTTGCCGTCGGCCCACTGATTTGTTGCCATACTGTTTCATAAGTACCATCACTATCACTCGCAGAACCCGACAAAGTAAAATTAAGTTCTTCATTAACAGAGAAGTCGCTTCCAGCGTTTGCGGTAGGGACAACATTGACATTATTAACAGTGATAACTACGTTATCTGAATCAGTCGCCCCATTACTGTCGGTGACTGTAAGCGTTAAGGTGTAGCTGGTGTTAGAAGTAACACTAGGTGCGGTAAATGTTGGCTCTTCTACAATGTAGCTACTTAGTGTGATTGGGTAACTATTGGAATGCGACCAAACATAGGTACTAATAACTCCATCTGAGTCGGTTGCGCTACCAGATAAATTAACAAGCGAGAATTCGTTGACTGTTTGATTGCTACCGGCGTTCGCTACCGGTGCGTCATTAATCTTGACGTTTCCGCTAGTCGAATAGCTCGAACAATCCGGAGTCCCTGTGCCAGTCGGGATGTTACACGCTCGGAGCCTAAATCTGTAGTTACCTGAGGCTAGATTAGTCACTGTATGGCTTGTCAGGTTTTTGTTAACAATCGATAAGTTCCCCCAAGCGCCATTATTCTTGGAACGTTCCAACTCATAGTTTCCACTGAGCGCAAAGCCAGTTGCAGCAGTCCAAGTGAGGTCTGCAGATCCATCATTGCTAGATGCCGGTCCTGACAGATTGCTTGGAGGGTTGGGGGCCGCATCACCGCCACAGTCATTAGCGATAGAACTACCATCACTAATGGACTGCGGAATAAAGGGCGGAGGGCAGTCCGCTGCTTGCACAGGCGAACTAACTAAATTCAAAACTGCAAGCAGTAGCGAAAAACTAACCAATAATAAACGACTCATAACTTAACCTTTACCCAATGGCACTGTGGCCATAAACCTTGTTTTTGTTTTAATAAACTGTTTCAAAGCAACTCCCCAATAGAGGGATAGATTTGCAAGGTATATGATGTCAAAGGGGGGATAGGGAGGTTTTAACTATACTGCCAGAATGTTGTTGTATTCTGCCAAAGCGTTATTTCACGCCGCTTATAATATTTCTTTAATTAAAGAGTTAATAGGTTTGGCAGAAAAGAACTAAAGACTGTCTGAAAATTACAAAACATGAAATCTAACTCTTTTAAACTCTATTTGGTCGCTTCTGATTAGCATCTGGCTTTGTCGGATAGCTCGTTTTTGGTAGGTATTCTCAACGGTTGTTATTGGTTTACTTCTTACCCTTAATAGGTTGTATTACTGAGACCCACCGTTGGTTTACCTACCAACCTTATTGTGACTTTCCCGACGAAATGCGTGAAATGTCACCAAAACCACATAAAAAACGTTCATGTTCATTGAACTTAGTAGCTCAAATCTATAATATCTCATCTCAAATAACGATATGGCAGGATAGTCTAAGGAATTGGCAGTATTTTGCTAATGTCTGATTGTTGAAGATGTAAGATGGTCTCAAGCTTATAAAAAAGCTTAAACGATAGCATTAACACAACAATCAATTTTTAAGGGGAATTGATATGCTACATTTTAGCGAATTTCAGCTATATCTCATGTAAAACCTTAAAAATCATTTTCTAGTCTAATTGACTTTCGAGCACCTTTTCGGTGGCTAGTTTAAACATTTTAAGGAAAAAAATATGAGAATAACCAAAATATTATCACTCACAATATTCGCGTTAGCGATTTATTCAAACGCTTCACACGCTGAATTTTCAGGTGACCCAGGGCTAGGTGGGCCGATGTTGGCTTGCAAATACTACCATACTGAAAGAAATATGGTCCCACTGCAAAGTGACCTATATAAGTCAGTTCTTGTTAATGGCACCGAATGCCCAAGACATGATCCACCGGAAGGCCCATTGGTAGTAGGAAATATGAAAGTAACTAATCCTCATTACTCAATGATAGTGTCAACACTTTCTAATGTCAGATTAGTCATGATTGATACTCATTTATGTGCGGTAACAACTACTGCTACACCAGTCCCATCAAACGGTAACTAGAATACAATCCTAGAGAACGGTGTTAGTAACGTGAGCTATCGGATACTTCTGGTAATCGTACTTTCATTTCTTCTACCGTTCGTTCAACCAGTTTATTCTGAGCCCACACTAAAATTTCAGCATATAGATATATCATCAGGCCTTCCAAGTAGAACTGTGTGGGATATTGAGCAAAGCAATAATGGGCTTGTTTGGTTTGGGACCAGTAATGGTTTAGTTAGCTTTGATGGCTATCATTTAGAGGAACATCGAGCTTTAAACTCTCAAGATAAATCATTTAATGCCAATATAATTAGAACAATAAGCATTTCTCCTAATGGAGAAATATTTGTCGGAACGCATGCAGGATTGTTTCAACTTCACAAAAAAAATCAATCACTTCGACCAGTCCCTGTAACATTTCGCACAGGAAAAAAATTAAATTCGTTAGTCATTTTTGACATTCTAGTTACGCAGACCACCCATATGTGGCTCGCGACTTCAGATGGAATTAAACTTTTAAACAAGAATAATTCTAACTTTTCAGAGTCAGAGCTACTTACAGATGACATTAGCTCACCGAAGGGTAGAATAAGCTCTCTTCTCGCGCTGAGCTCTAATGAGGTTTTAATTGGAACAGCGCAAGGATTATATCTTTTCGAGTACAATACAGGTCGTTTCAGACAATTAAAATACAATAATTCCTCACTAAACATACTATCTCTATTCAAAAGAAAAAATGCCGATGTTCTCATTGGAACAAACAAGGGTATTTTCAAATTGTCTACTCACTATAAACTGACTCCATATATTCCTGAGTTAAATGACAAATACATCTTTGATATCGCCGAAACAAACAATGAGCTTTGGCTAGGTACACAAGGGGATGGTTTGTTTTACTTTAATAAAAGGGATGGACTAAGAAACAGTAACTATACTGTTGATGACATAAATAGTATCGCCGATAGTGACGCATACTCTTTGTTTGTCGATAGTACGAGTGTTTTGTGGGTCGGTAGTTTTAATGCTGGAGTTAGCTATTTTTCTCCGGATTCCAAAAATTTCAAGTATTTCAGCAATGGCTCTAACAGTCTTCACTGCTTAGAAAGCCCGACCGTCTACTCAATCTTTGAAGAAAGCGAATCCGCCTATTGGCTTGGAACACAAAAAGGTGCTGCAAGAATAGAAACTGATAAAAAAAGCTGTACACTGTTTAAAAATGAGCTTAGCTCGCCTCCTAATCGACTAGAAATTTCTTCAATTTTTCAAGAAAGTAATTTGAATAAAGAAATAAAAATTGCGAATAATTTTAGCATTGACACTGTTAACCTAAAGAAACTTGATTTTAGAAAAGACGAACTTAAAAGTAATTTGGGGGGGGTGAAAGATCACCATGTTTCAAGCGATGGAACTGAATATGTAGGGACATTCTTCGGAGTCTTTGTAAAAAAACCTAACACCGACAGGTTTACTCCATTAGAATTTAACTATACCAATCAGAGATCTATATTTAAAATAGCATCTACAGAAAAAAATCTCTATTTTTCTTCTTGGGATGGATTGCTAACATTAGATGACTCTAATCGACTTACGAGAGTTAGCTGGGAACATCGTGACCTAATAAACCAAGCGATAAGGGCTCTCGCTGTAGACTTAAAAGGTAGAATTTGGGTTGGGATTGATAATGTCGGACTTTTTGCGTTCTCCGATAGTGGGAAGTTATTGTTTGAATTTAGGGACCCTAAAAAACTATCAGCTATCAAAGGTTTTTCTGCTATAGAGTTTTCCGAAGACAACTCTTTGTGGATATCGAGTACAAAAGGAATTAGCCACGTAGGTTGGGATAACAAAGAAATCGTAAATTACACTAGGACCGATGGACTAGCGGACTCTTCTTATACAAATGGCGCATCTCATAAAGGAATTGATGGCACTCTATATTTCGGAAATAGAAAAGGATTAACGGTTTTTAATCCTAAGGAAATTAAAAAAGACACTCAGCCACCCAAATTGCTACTGACTAATTTTCTTTATTTTAACAACGTTTTATCACGGCAAGAATTCTTCGAATTACTTAAAGTTAACGAACCTGTTTCCGACATTGAAGAAATAACGCTATCTTACAAAGATTATGTGTTTGGTTTTGAGTTTGCGGGTTTGCATTTTTCCGACCCAGAGAGAAATCAATATGCATACCAGTTAGAGGGGTGGGATAGGGAGTGGGTATTTACCGACTCAAAATATCGACGGGCGACATATAGCAATCTACCTCCAGGACATTACAATTTCAAATTCAAGGCCTCGAATAGTCATGGTGTTTGGAACGAAACACCAAAATCAATAAGAGTTATTGTTACTCCTCCACCTTGGGCCACTCCCCTTGCCTATACTTTGTATGTTATTTTCCTTTTCATAAGTATCTATATATTTGTATTAACAAGAACTAGAGTTCTGAAAAATAGAACTGTTGAATTAGAAAACTCTGTAAAATTAAGAACCAGTGAGCTTTCGCAAGAAAAACTAAAAGTAGAACAATTGCTTTCTAGCAAAAACGAAGAGTTTGCCAACCTGTCTCATGAATTTAGAACTCCCTTGACATTGATTCTAGGTCCAATTTCACAATTGGTGATTAAATCACGGGACAAGGCATTAGTTAGCAAGCTTAATATAGTTCAACGTAACGCGCTAAGACTTCTACGAATGGTCGATCAACTACTCAATTTAGAAACGTTTAGAGTAAAAGCGATTACCCAAAAGTCACCACAGGCAATTAGCAAAACAACTCAACTGGTTGCGGAAGCTTTCGCGGACCTTGCTGACGAAAAAGATATTACTTTTGAAATTAAGCAAATCGACCCGGTCTGTTTTGATTTTACACCCGATGCCATTGAAAAAATCATTCTTAATCTGTTATCTAATGCCATTAAATATACTAAACCTGGTGGCACAATTACCATTAGCGCGACTCGAACTCAAGATAAACGTTATCTAATACAAGTGGCTGACACCGGTATTGGTATTGCCAAGGACAAACTTGAGAAAGTTTTTGAGCGCTTTAATCGCGTCATGGATGAAAACAGCGAGCAAGTAACCGGCTCAGGGATTGGTTTAGCGTTGGTAAAAAGTTTAGTTGAATCTCACGATGGCTCAGTCGAACTTGAAAGTGAATTAGGTCAAGGCACAACTATTACTGTCACATTGCCAATCATCAATGAAGTAGACGAGTCGCAAATCAACGTTCATCAAAATGACGAAATAATCGCGATGGAGCTGATGAACGTTTCCAGTTCCGGATTACATGAAGGCTCAATAGCTCAATCGGCGGAAACCATTCAATCGACTGGAAAACCGACTGTCCTAGTTATCGAAGATAACGATGATATGCGCCAATATATTGTTGAAAGCATCGGTCAGCAATTTAATACTTTAATGGCTGCTGATGGCCAAGCGGGCCTTGAGTTGGCAATTCGGGAGGTTCCTGACTTGATCATCAGCGATATAATGATGCCTAAACTGGACGGCTATCAAACTACTAAAGCATTACGCGAAGCACAAATCACTAATCATATTCCAGTAGTGCTGTTAACCGCTCGCGGTGATCGAGATAGTCGACTAAAAGGTTGGGAAGAGAAAGCTGACGAATACATCACCAAACCATTTGACGTGGAAGAATTAGTTATTCGAATTTCCAACTTAATTGAGATCAGGAATATTCTGAAACGTCGCTTTAGTGAGACGGTTTTCGAAAAAACCAAAGAAACATTAGAATCACCTGAGGAGGATTCAGGTGATCTTTCTATAGTCGAAATAAATACTCAACGACTGCAGCAGGAATTTATCGAACAATTAAATCAGCATATTGAATCGGTTTACATGGAAGCGGAGCTAGCGGTGGTTGATATTGCTAAAGCCATCAATATGAGTGAACGTCAGTTCTATCGAAAATTACGTAGTGTCATTGATATGACTCCTTCAGAGTATTTGCGACGCTTTAGGCTAGAAAAATCAAAAGAAATATTGCGTTCAGGAAAGACTGCGAACTTCACTGCATTTGAAGTTGGTTTTTCTTCACAAGCTTATTTTAGCAAGTGTTTTAAAGCTCAATACAATTTGACCCCCAGACAGTTTGTGAATCAGAAGTAGGGTGGTTCTCAATAAATAAGTTCTCTGAGCGTAGTCAAAATATTTCCTTCGTTGAACCTTAAATATCGCGAGGCTTCGACTCCGCTCAGCCGGCTTGGTAATTAAATCCCCGTATAAAAAGCACATTGAGCGGAGTCGAAATGTCTCCTTCGTTGAACCTTAAAGTTCGCAAGGATTCGACTGAGCTCAGCCGGCTTGTTGATTAAGCACCTATATAAAAAGCACATTGAGCGGAGTCGAAATGTCTCCTTCGTTGAACCTTAAAGTTCGCAAGGATTCGACTGAGCTCAGCCGGCTTGTTGATTAAGCACCTATATAAAAAGCACATTGAGCGGAGTCGAAATGTTTCCTTCGTTGAACCTTAAAGATCGTAAGGCTTAGTGACTAAACATCACTGCCAACCACTCTCAACTTAGCAACTTCTTCCGAACGATGAATATCATTTGATAAATTAACCAAGGCTTTAGCAGACGACCGAATAATATCAGTCGCTAACCCCATTCCATGGAAGGTTTTAGCAATATTTTCATTGTTGCATTCGGCCATTATATTGACTTGCCCCAACGCATCGGTCCCTTCAGAAGTCGAAGTGACTTTAAAATCTTTGATTTCGATATCATATCCCGTGATTCGACTGATACAACTACAGATTGAATTCACTGGTCCATTACCAATGGCGGCCTCTTTGATGGTTTTTTCACCGCAGCGTAATTCTACGGTAGCGGTTGCACTATTTTCAGTTCCTGCTTGCACTGATAACGACTCCAGTGAGAAGTAGTCATCTTCAGTGTCCAAATTGGTAAAGAAAACCAACGCTTCCAAATCATAATCAAATACTTGACCTTTTTTATCTGCAAGTTTCAAAAAGCTTTGGTAAATTTTGTCTAGATCAAAATCTTTTTCATCGAAACCTAATTCCTGCAAGCGATGCTTTATAACATGGCGTCCTGAACGTGAAGTAAGATTCAATTTATTAGTACTTAAACCGACCGTTTCGGGCGTCATTATTTCGTAGGTATTCTGGCTCTTCAACACACCGTCTTGGTGAATGCCTGAGGAGTGACTAAACGCATTGGCACCAACAATGGCTTTGTTGGATTGAATAGGCATATTGCATAGGTTAGAAACCAGCTGACTGGTTCGATGAATTTCCTTTGGATTAATATGAGTGGTTAAGCCTAATTGATCTTTTCGAGTATTTAGGATCATCACCACTTCTTCTAACGAACAATTACCTGCTCGCTCGCCAATTCCATTAATAGTGCATTCAATTTGTCGCGCACCGGCTTGTACTGCGGAAATAGAATTAGCCACCGACAAACCTAAATCATCATGACAATGTACCGATAAAACGGCTTGATCAATATTAGGCACTCGTTGAATTAGATTCTCGACAATTTTTCCAAACTCTGAAGGTAATGTGTAGCCGACAGTGTCCGGAATATTAATGGTCGTTGCCCCTGCCTTAATGGTTTGCTCGACCATTCTGCATAAAGCATCAATTGGCGTTCTGCCTGCATCTTCGCATGAAAACTCCACATCGTCGGTGTAATTTCTAGCGCGTTTTACCGCTCTCACTGCCATCTCGACGACATCATCAAAGCCTTTCTTTAATTTGTTTTCAATATGGATGGTTGAGGTGGCAATAAAGGTATGAATTCTAAACGCTTCCGCGACTTTTAAAGCTTCACCCGCGGCATCAATGTCTTGATCGATCGCTCGTGCCAGTCCAGCAATTCGACTATTTTTAACATGCCGCGCTATATCTTGAACTGACGCGAAATCACCTGGCGATGAAACTGGAAAACCGGCTTCGATAACATCGACTCCTAAGCGTTCTAATGCTAATGCAATTTGAAGTTTTTCGCGTGCGCTTAGACTAGCCTGCAACGCTTGCTCGCCATCACGTAAAGTGGTGTCAAATATGATGACATTATTTTTAGCATTAGATACGTCGATAGTTTTCATTTAGATTCCTAACCTATTTCAGCCACTACCGCATCAATGGCTTGTTGTGTTGTCACTTTGCTTCCAGCTTTTAGATCCACTGGCAAGACACCTCGCTCAATAGCTGAACTGACCGCTTTCTCTATGGCAGTTGCTTCATCTATGAGTTTCAACCATCTCAACATCATGGCGATACTTAATATGGTCGCGTAAGGATTTGCAATTCCTTTATCTGCAATGTCAGGAGCCGATCCATGAATCGGTTCAAATAAGCCATGCTGACTGCCTACTGAAGATGACGCTAACAAGCCCATTGAACCGGCTAACACACTGGCTTCATCGGACAGGATATCGCCGAACATATTTTCAGTTAAAATCACATCAAATTCCGATGGCGATTGAATCAATTTCATCGCACACGAATCAACTAGTTGATGATGTAATTCAACATCTGGAAATTCTTGCTCAGCGATTCTGGTAACCACTTCTCGCCACAATTTAGAGGTTTCAAGTACGTTTGCTTTGTCTACAGAAGTCAATTTTTTGTTTCTTTGTCGAGCTAACTCAAATGCTACCCGCGCTATTCTTTCAACTTCATGGACCGAGTATTTACACTCATCGGTTGCATAGTCGGCTTCTCGTTTTTTATCGCCGAAATAGATCCCACCAGTCAGCTCTCGAACAATAACGAAATCCGTTCCCGCTAATATTTCAGGTTTTAACGGCGAAGCGTCTTGCAAGGTTGCATACATGGTTAGCGGTCGAATGTTGGCGTAAACCGACAATTCAGAACGTAGCTTAAGTAATCCTTGTTCTGGTCTAACATGAGATTGATCCCACTTAGGTCCGCCGATGGCTGCTAAAAAAACCGCGTCGGCTTGTTTGCAGGCTTGTAATGTTTCATCTGGCAGCGCGCTGCCAGTCTGGTCGATTGCAGCACCGCCAATCAAATATTCAGATACATTAAACTGATGATCAAATAACTGACCAATTTTCTCTAACACAGGCTTTACCGAAGCGGCGACCTCAGGACCGATACCATCGCCAGGCAAGCTTGCTATATTAAATTTCATCCTAATTCCTTATCATCATTTCTATTTTGATACTTTTTATTTGTGATATCTTTGTTCGTAGCTTTCTATCTTGGCTTGCTGTGCTAATAAAAAATCCAACTGGTCTAATCCATTGAGTAAGCAATAACGAGCAAAAGCTTCTATTTCAAATTGAATTGTCTTATCTCGACAACTAATGACTTGATTTACAAGATCAACAGTAATTTCTTCGCCATGGCTTTCAAGCAGATATTGATGCTGTTGTGAGTCGACCTTGATTGGTAATAAACCATTCTTGAAAGCATTATTAGAAAAAATGTCAGCGATTGAGGAGCTGATCACCACCCTAATTCCAAAATCTAATAACGCCCAAGGTGCATGCTCTCGCGAAGAACCACAACCAAAATTATCACCTGCGACTAGTACTTGTGATGCAGCGTTGTTTTCTTGGTTGTAAATAAAGTCTGGATTAGGTTGGCCATTAGCAAGATAACGCCAACCAGCAAACAACTGTTTACCCAAGCCATTTTTGTCGGTGATCTTAAGGTGGTCTGAACCTATAATTTGATCGGTATCGATGTTCGCAATATTAAGAACCACCACTTTTGATTGAATAGAGTTAATTTTATCCATGCTCGCGAGCCTCCATTTGAAACTCTGAGTTAAATAGCAATTCCCGAGGATCAGTAACGCGGCCAGTGACAGCAGCAGCAGCTGCCGTTAATGGACTAGCCAGTAGTGTTCTTCCCCCTTTTCCTTGGCGTCCCTCAAAATTACGATTACTGGTACTAACACAAAACTGTTTATCTTGAAT
This sequence comes from Kangiellaceae bacterium, assembly GCA_965230505.1. Lineage (GTDB taxonomy): Bacteria > Pseudomonadota > Gammaproteobacteria > Enterobacterales > Kangiellaceae. The sequence goes on from OZ246006.1 coordinate 1,763,533, forward strand.
AATGTCTCCGTTCATGCCCAAACACATAGAGCAACCGGGCTCTCGCCATTCTGCTCCAGCTGCTACAAAAATATCAGCAATTCCTTCTTGCTCTGCTTGCTGTTTTATTTCATGTGAACCTGGAACAATCAAAGTACGAACATGATTTGCGACTTTTCGATGCTTGAAAATTTTAGCGGCATCTCTTAAGTCACTGATTCGAGAGTTAGTACAGCTACCGATAAAAACTACATCGACTGCTTTTCCAGAAAGATTTTGTTGCTCTTGTAATCCCATGTATTGCAATGCTTGAGATTCATTATTGCTGGGAATCACCTCACCAATCTTAATGCCCATTTGTGGGTTAGTACCGTAGGTAATCATGGGTTCTATTTTGCTAGCATCAATCAGAGTTCGACGGTCGAATGGTGCACCATCATCGGTATATAATTCTTTCCAACTACTGACGGCAATATCCCAATCCTTTCCTTTGGGCACGAATTCTTTTCCTTCAAGAAAATCAAAAGTCGTTTGATCAGGGGCAATCATGCCAGCTTTGGCACCTGCTTCAATTGACATGTTACAAATGGTCATGCGCTCATCCATACTTAATTCATCAATGGTAGAACCAAAGTATTCAATCACATGACCGGTTGCGCCACCGATTCCAATTTGTCGAATAATTGCTAAGATGATGTCTTTGGCTGTCACACCTGAGGGTAGTGTGCCATTAATTTCAATCCCAAATGTTTTAGGTTTTCTTTGCAGAATGCATTGGGTGGCAAAGGTATATCCGACTTCACTGGTTCCGATACCAAAAGCCAATGCACCAAATGCACCATGAGTGCTGGTGTGACTATCTCCACAAACAATGGTTTGACCGGGTTGAGTAATCCCTCTCTCGGGACCTATAACGTGCACAATTCCTTGTTTTTGATGACCTAATTCATACAAAGGCACTGAAAACTCGGCACAGTTTTTCTTTAATTGTTCAACCTGGTCTTTTTCTTGTTCACCAAAAAACTGGTATTCGCCCGCTGCATTTGGCTTAGTGGTTGGGGTCGAATGATCACAGGTAGCAAAAGTACGATCGGGGCGACGTAGTTTCAAGCCTTTATCCCGTAGCATTTGAAAAGCTTGAGGTGAAGTCACTTCATGAATTAAGTGCGTATCAATATAGAGAACAGCCGGAGTATCTTGAGTTTCCACAGAGACACAATGTTGGTTCCAAACTTTTTCAAATAGGGTTGCTACCATCGACCTTGACTCATATATCCCATTGGTTCGTATTCAAATGCATCAACGACACTATTGTCCGCAGTCATTGCATTATTCATACTTCTGGCTTGGCTGTCCGCCGACTCGAAATGAGATGGTGGCTGTTGCCCTTTAGAATGGCTAGTCATTTTATTGCTACCCATCGATTCTTTTTGGTCCAAATTTTTCATACATCACCCGCTGCTAATTGCTATTGGTTGGTTAGTTTTTATCTTTTAATTGTTGTTACTTGATACTCTTTGCAAATTCTTATCAGCCAAAAAAAACCCCGAAGCTTTACAGATTCGGGGTTTATATTTTCACTATTTTAGCTACGCGAAATCACCCCTTCGGAATACCGAGGAGGAGAATAATCACTAAAATTGTTGATTGCTTAATCATGTTCATGGCTTAAATCTAGTTGTTTTACAAAAATTGATCAAGCGTATATAACCTTTAGATATAGAGTTAATGTGAATCGCCAGTCCATCAACTTCATATAACTACAAACTATATAGATATCAGATTCATTCAATTGACAAAATTCAACTTGGCAGTCACAGTTGTCTCAACATTAGCTATTTGGTTTCACAACTACATCATCATGTCTTCACTCAGTTCTCCATTAATTAGCGCTTATTTTATTGTAACAACAATGGGTAACGGCTTGACCGGCATTATGTCGACGATGACTATTATGACTAAAACGGGCTAAACTTAAACGCAACAAAAAATAAAAAAGCCCGTGACTCACCTTAGAATCACGGGCTTTTTTATTTTTTGTCTTTTACTACAATTAAAACAAGATGCAAACTAGGACATAGACAATGAAAGTTCTAAAATTTGGTGGTTCATCTCTCGCTAACGCGAAAAAATTTAAGTCGGTTGCGAGCATAATCCAGACAGAAGCGAGCCAAGGACCAGTTAGCGCAGTGTTATCCGCGCCACAAGGAATAACTAACCAATTAGAGGCGTTACTTTCTGGTCTGAGTGGCAATAAAGACGTCAGTTTAGCTTGCACCACTATTAAGCAATCGATCAGTGAAATTTTTGAAGGACTTAAGCTTGAATTTGTTGACACTTCAGCGACTCTTGAGCAATCAATTAGTCAACACTTCAAAAAGCTTGAACGCCTGATTGAAGGCGCGAAACTTTTAGGACATTGTCCTGAACAGACCGCTGCTCAAATTCTGACATTGGGTGAACGAATTAGCATTGACTTTCTTGCTTGGATATTAGGAAATCAAGAAAGCAAAATTTCATTAATTGAACCAGAAGATTTTTTGACAGCCGAAGATCAAGCGGGCGATCCGTTAGCCAATATTCCACTCAGCAAATCCAGATTTGCCGAAAAATATCAAACATTTTCTGCGATTAATTTAATGCCCGGGTTTGTTGGTATTTCGCCACAAGGGTGTACCACCACGCTCGGCCGAAATGGTTCCGACTACTCGGCGGCGATACTTGCAGTTTGCCTCAAAGCCTCAGTATGTGAAATTTGGACTGATGTGGATGGTGTCTACAACGCTGACCCTCGTTTGGTTAAGGAAGCCGAACTGGTTGAAAAAATGAGTTTTAACGAAGCCATTGAGCTGTCTTATTTCGGTGCTAAAATACTTCACCCTAAAACCATCACACCACTTAGCTCACACAATATTCCTTGTTTAATAAAGAACTCTTTAGCCCCTCAAAAGGCTGGCACTTTAATTTCTCAACAATCTTCCTCAGAAACGGCTGTTAAAGCAATATCAAGTTTAGATGATGTTTCCATGATCAACGTGGCAGGCCCCGGAATGAAGGTGAAAGTTGGCATGACCAGTCGAATTTTCGCAGCCCTAGGCAGAGCGAATATACAGGTCATCTTGATTAGTCAGTCATCGGCAGCTTATCGAATTAGTTTATGTATTTCCGCGCAACAAGCGGCCCAAGCCAAAGAGTGCCTGGAACACGAATTTGAACTGGAATTAGAAAACTTACGCGTTGATCCAATCGAAATCATTACCGGTTTATCGGTCGTGTCCTTAGTGGGTGACAATATGCAGCAACAACGAGGCATTGCAGCTAAATTTTTCTTGTCACTTTCACAAGCAGGAGTCAACATTATCGCGATTGCTCAGGATTCGTCTGAACGAAGCATTTCTGCAGTCATTAGAAACCTGCGAACTGATGATGCAGTGCGAATATGCCATCGCAGTTTATTCTTAAAACGTTCTTACATTGATGCCTTTGTCATCGGCTGCGGTACAGTCGGTAAAGAATTAATTAATCAGATCACTCAACAACAACCCTTTCTGCTCGAGCGAAATATCGAGTTACGGGTTTATGGTATCGCCACTAGTAAAAAACTACTTTTAGATAATCAAGGGATTAATCTGGAAAACGATTGGGCTGAAAAATTAAATAGTAGTGATGAATCTTTCTCACTCGAAAGACTTAATCAGTTTGTCGATGAAAATCATTTATTAAACCCGGTCATCATTGACGCGACCAGTAGTGATTCGATAGCCATGAGTTATGCGGACTTCCTATCTGCCAACTATCATGTGGTCACCGCCAACAAAAAAGCCAATACCACAAACATTAGTTATTACCACCAGTTGCGCCAAGCAGCACAGCAGCAAAAGCGGCGTTTTCTCTATGAAACCAATGTTGCGGCAGGCTTACCAGTCATTGACAACCTACAAAATCTATTGGGTGCCGGTGATCAATTAGTTGAATTTGAAGGAATTCTATCGGGCTCGCTATCCTATATTTTTGGTGAGCTTCATCAAGGATTAAGTCTTTCTCAAGCAACTCAAAAGGCGCGAGAGCTTGGTTACACTGAACCTAACCCTGCCGAAGACTTAAGTGGTTTGGATGTTGCCAGAAAAGTATTAATTATCGCTCGAGAAGCAGGTATTGAATTAGAGCTCGATGATATTGAGCTTCAAACTATACTGACTCCCGAGTTAGCGGCTATCACTGACGGCGATGAGTTTATGCAACAAGTGACCCAATTAGATGAGGTGGTCGCCAAACAAGTAGCCGAGGCAGAGCAACAAGGTCAATTATTAAAATATGTGGCTCGAATTTATCAAGGTCGGTGTCAGGTGAAAATTATCTCGGTCAATTCAGATCATCCTTTGCACGGAGTTCAAGGTGGTGAGAACGCACTAGCCATGCACACCCGTTACTATCAGCCAACACCTTTTGTTATTCGCGGTTACGGTGCCGGTGCATCGGTCACTGCCGCGGGCTTATTTGCTGATATACTTAGAACATTAGTATGGGATCTGGAATAGCCTTATGAGTCAATTAAATGCGTTTCAACCGGTGTCTGTGTTTGCACCAATTTCTATTGGCAATGTTAGCATTGGATTCGATGTTTTAGGTCTCGCCGTGAAACCGATTGATGGTGAACATTTAGGCGACATCGTGCGTATACAGGCACATCCAACCGACGAACTAAAATGTACAGGTCGATTTGTAAATAGCTTGCCCAATAAAAAACAAGAAAATATTGTTTGGCAATGTTTGCTTTCTTTTAATCAAGAGTTGCAATCTCGAAATATTCAACCTCAATCGATACAAATGACCCTAGAAAAAAACATTCCGGTCTGCAGCGGGCTAGGCTCTAGTGCATGCTCTGTGGTTGCGGCACTAGCAGCCTTAAATGAGTTTTATGGAAAACCAATTGCAGACTCGGAACTGTTGCAGATGATGGGAGTTCAAGAAGCAAAAATTAGTGGTAGCTTACATTACGACAATGTTGCTCCTTGTTTTCTTGGTGGGCTGCAATTGATGCTAGAAGACCAGCATAAAATTACTCAATCCATTCCAACATTTGAAGATTGCTATTGGGTAATCGCCTACCCAGAAATTGAGGTAAGTACTCGCTTGGCTCGTGAGATTCTACCTGAATCTTATGATCGCGAAACGCTTGTAACCTTTGGCCAACGACTAGCTAGTTTTGTTGATGCTAGTTATCGCAAGGATAAAAAACAAGCATTCGCCTATTTTGAAGATGTCGTTGCAGAACCTTTCCGAACAACCTTACTCAAAAATTACTCGCCGACCAAACAGGCTTTGCTTGACTCCGGCGCTTTAGCAGTTGGCATTTCTGGCTCGGGCCCAACCGCTTTTGCGGTTTGCGATAACTTAACAAGCGCAAATCGAGCAAAGGCGATATTTGAAAAAGAGTACATTGATTCAAAAGTAGGTTTCTGTGTCATTTGCCAGGCCGACTTACGCGGAACAAGAAAAATATAACTACAAGGTTTTTTAGTCATGAAATTTCATAATTTGAAATTAGATTCTCAAAGCGTTGATTTTGCATCAGCTGTTCGGCAGGGATTAGGCGATAAGCAAGGACTTTTTTTTCCTAAGCGATTTTCACCGATCGATCAGGTCGAGAAATTATTAGAGCTCCCAAGGGTCGAACGAAATTTTCAAATTATTAAGCCTTTTGTCCAAGGAAGCCTTACTGACTCACAATTAATGGAGGTGCTGCAAGAGACGTTTTCAATTCCGCTGGAATTAAGACCCGTTAGCTCAAATATCAGTTGTTTAGAATTGTTTCATGGGCCCACACTAGCCTTTAAAGATTTTGGTGCAACTTTTATGGCGCAGTGCTTAGGGCACATTTCAAATAACAAAAAGATCACTATTCTAACAGCAACCTCGGGCGATACTGGCGCGGCTGTGGCGCGGGCTTTTTATGGCATGGAAAACATCGAAGTTGTTATCCTTTACCCAAAGGGAAAGATAAGCGAGTTACAAGAGAAAATGTTTACCACTTTGGGTGATAATATACGAACCATTGCGATTGAAGGGACATTTGATGATTGTCAACAATTGGTCAAACAAAGTTTTGATGATGAAGGACTTGTAAGAACCGTTGGTTTAAACTCTGCAAATTCGATCAATATTAGCCGCTTGTTAGCTCAGGTTTGCTACTACTTTGATGCGCTAGCCAATTTGAACAAAACTGAGGACAAAGAGATTGTCATATCGGTCCCAAGTGGAAACTTTGGGAATTTAACCGCGGGAATTATTGCCAACCTATTAGGGCTACCCATTAAACGTTTTATTGCCAGCACTAATCTTAATGACACTGTGCCTAGATATTTAAAAACGGGTGAATGGCTCCCAAATAAAACGATAGCGACTTTGTCTAATGCGATGGATGTTAGTCAACCCAATAATTGGCCACGTATTGAGTACTTAGTAGAGTCCGGCCAATTTAACCAAGCCAAGTTAAGCGGTTGTATGGTTGATGAACAACAAACTAAGCAAGCGATGTTAGATTTAAGAGAGCAGGGTTATATCAGTGAGCCGCATGCGGCGGTAGCCTATCAAGGATTAAAACAATCGTTAACCTCCAATGAGTATGGCATTTTTCTGGGAACCGCTCACCCAGCGAAATTTAAACAGTCCGTTGATAATGTTTTATCAATTGATCTACCTTTACCGAAAGCATTAGCTGAATGTGTCAATAAAAACAAATTATCGGTCGAGATGAAAAATGATTTCATAAAGTTAAGAGATTTCTTGCTAGGTTAGACTCGCTGAGTAAGATGCTTTACTATTTTTAATCAAATTTTATAGGTCGAGAACTTCTCGTTGGTTTTTCTCTAGAAGTCGATTAAAACTTTTTTCTCCTTCTCCCGAGTCTATAAACAATGATCTCATTGTGTTCACAGGAAGGACCTCTGAATTAAAATCAGGAAGCCAACCTTGCTTTAATAGTTTAGTGAGTAAAGTTCGAGCTTTGGCCTTTTCGCCACTAAAATTTAGCCAACTGGCTAACCACATATTGGGTCTCTGCGGTTGCTCGATAAACCATCGAGTCAACCGTTGCATTTGTTGATTAGCTTGTTCAGACCGATTTAACTTTTCTAATATTTGTAGGTAGATAACCAGAGCATATTGATTGTCCATTGTTATTTCGATGTCTGACTGAGTTAACTCAGGCAGGTGTTTTTCCAGTATTATCAAAGCCTGTTGATATTGATCATTTTGGAAGAGTGCCAAGACGTATGGAAGAATAAAACGCTCATTATTTTGATGGAGTAATAGTCGTTCTCGAAGCAGATGAACAACTTGCTCCTTATGGCCTAGTACAGAAGCAAGCGATGCTTGCATATAAAGTAAAAATGAAGGGTTGATAGATTTTGAGTCAAGTTTAGCTAAAATAGCTTTTACTTCCTCTATTTGGCCAAGCGACAGTCTTACTTGGGCTTGGGTTAATTGGTAGTTTGGACGTTTGTTTAGAATGGCTTGATTTTCTTTAGCCCACTTTAGAAATGCCTTGGCTCGAGTAATATTAAGCTCGTAAAAATCTAAATCGGCTATCGCCCTGTCAGGGAATTGCTCATCTAATTCCAACGACCGTTGATAGTAGTGTTGTGCATCTGACACCTTCCTCAAATTTAAATAGGCATAGGCTAAGCTACGGTTTATTTGCGAAGACATTGGCGATAGCTGATAAGCGCGCTGGATCATGCTTAGCGCTTCTGGGTATTTACCCTGTTCGCGAATCATATTACCAAACCAAAGGTAACTAAAAGGGTAGTTTGGCGAATATTTTATGGCACTTAAAAAACTTTCCTCAGCTAAAATGTATTTTCTTTGTAGGCTGAGCAGTAATCCTCTTGCGGCTAACGCTTCTCCAAATGTTGGTTGCTTTTTTAACGCCTTGGAAAGTAACGGTTCACAATGGTTTAGCACTTTATTTAATGCCCAATCGGAGTAAAAATGCAGGTATTGATAAGTATCACAAAGCCCCACCGCTGCAAGCGGAAAAAGCTTCCCTTGATCATTCATGTTTTCAAAAATTTGTTTTGCATCAAGCAGTGATTGGCTACTTTTTTGCTCCCAAAGATTTCTCGCGGTTAAATAGTTTTGAAAATCAATCGAGTCGACTGGCTGTTCAAATAATGTTTTTGGTTGTTTTTCTCGTTCAAATAGTTCTATTAAGTTATCAACGATTCTATCTTGCAAACTAAACAGATCCGCAGCATCACCTTGATAGTACTTCGCCCAAATGACTTCATGCTTGGCGACGTCTTCTAATTGGAGGAAGACTCTAATTTGATCATTTTGGCTGGATATTTTTCCTCGAATAACTGCTTCTGTGGAAATTGCGAGATTTTCGTTTCTGAGGTGAACCAAAGTCAAATCGTTAATATGCGAGAGTCGAGTTAACAATATATCATTAAGCGCAGATACCGCGGCGGGTAAATTGCGGTCTGATAACTGTAAATCAATCAAGGTAATCGTACGAATAGCGTTGATAGCAAGGGATTCGCTTGGTTCTGAGTTTTTCCCTATCACAGGCTCAGGGATGTGTGCTTCAGATTTTTGCGCTTCATTGGTTTGACTTGAAAACCAATACCACCACCCGGCCAATAAAATAAGGAAACCTATCGAAAATATTCGACCCGATAGAGGGATCAAACTTTGCCAATGACTGATTACGGCCCCTGACTTAGTAGCACCAGCAGTTACTTGTGAGGTTAAATTTCCGATATTTTTTGTCGTAGTGTTAAAACTAGACACAGTGGCAATCAATCGATATCCGTGACCAGAAATTCGTTCAATATAGCGCGGATTAGAAGCATCATCACCAAGCGCTTTGCGGAGTTTGGCAATCGCTTGATAGAGCGAGCTATCGCTAACGGATTGCCCTTCCCAAACCAAAGTGAGTAATTGGTCTTGACTTAAGACCTGATTCGGATGGTTTGCTAGCACCAATAGTAATTTCATAACCTTTGGTACCAAAACCAACTGTATCGACTCTCTTGAGATCCGATTTAAAGACGGCTCAACAGTCCAATCATCTATTTTAAATGAGTGTTTTGTCACTCGATTATTGTCCGATAGTCTTCATAATATGCAACTATATTAACAGAAAATCACAGGATATGAGCATTACTAAGCCATTGATTTAATTGGATTCAGAATAATTTTAGATAATTTTTAACTAATATTTAAGACATTGCCGAAGCTCATCTAATAACCTAGCTTCAATACCTGTTAAAACCTGAACGGCACAAACAGCCACTCGGCGGAATGGTAATTAACTGGAGAACAATCGCCGTTTGTAACTGATGCTTTATATTAGGAGTAACCAAATTGAAGAACCTGATTAATTCACTAGCAACTCTGTTGCGAATAATGTCCATCGGTGGGATTATCGTCTTACCGATCCATGGGCAAGAGCTCATCATCGAAAATATAACACTCATTTCACCCGAACGTTCAAAACCGATGTTGCACGCTAATGTTAAGATAGTGAATGGCGTCATAGAAGAAATTTCAAATGCCACGATTGATGCTCAACAAACGAGCCTAAAGTTAAACGGTAAAGGTCAATATTTAATTCCTGGACTAATGGACTCACATGTTCATATCACGCAAATGCCTGGAATGGTTTTTCAGCCAACCGAACCTAGCCTCAATAAACTAGTCGATCAGTTTTTAATCCAGCAACCTCGTAGCTATCTTTATTTTGGTGTCACTCAACTACTCGATCCATCGCAATCAAAAAGCTCGATAGAAATCTTTAATGCTTCAAAGCTGAAACCGGATCTGTTCCACTGTGGTGCGACTCCTATTTTGCAAGGTTATCCGGCTGTTTTTGCGGGAACCGAAGCGGCAGCTAAAATTTTCTCCTATTTTGTTGTGGAACAACAGACATCATTACCACAAAATATTGATCCTAAAGAACATACTCCAGAACGTGTGGTAGAACGAATTCAGCAAGACGGAGCAATTTGTATTAAGTTATTTATCGAAGACGGCTTTGGTAGTACAAGTCATTGGCCATTAATTAGCAATGAACTTTCTAGTCGAATTATTAAATCTGCCAAACAACGAGGAATGATAGTAATGGCCCATGCCAATGCCATTGATATGCAAGAGCATGCCATGAAACTTGGTATCGATATCATCGCTCATGGACTTTGGAATTGGAATGAAATGGATGGGCAAAAAGGACTGCCTTTAAGAGTTCAAAAATTGCTCGACCGTATCGTTGAACAGTCCACTGTATTTCAATCCACGTTCAATGTGATGGACGGACTAAAAAACTTAACCGTTCCTAACATTTTACAAGATCCTTTATACCAAACCGTTGTCTCCCAAGATGCTTTAGCTTGGTATCAAAGCGAGCAAGGGCTATGGTTTAGAGATGAGATATTAAAAGATTTTGATAACCTGCCACTAGAGCGAGTTCACCGCCGACACGATTTAATTATTTCTCAAGGTGAGCGCGCCACCCAGTATTTGTATCAAAAAGGGCTACCCATGGTACTTGCTAGTGATACGCCTTCTTCACCCACTTTTGCGGCTCAACCCGGTCTTTCAACCTATCAGGAGCTACAACACATGTCGAAAATAGGTATCTCTCTCAAAGATATTTTGGCGGCTGCCACCATTAACAATGCTAAAGCCTTTCGATTAGATAAACTCTACGGTACGATTGAGCCAGGAAAAAAAGCTAACTTATTAATTTTAAATGGAAACCCTCTAAAATCCATTAAAGCATACAATCAAATTGATAAGGTAATCATCAATGGCGTTGCCATTGATAGAGAGAACTTAAAAGTACAAGTCCCAAATAAAGTAGGTCAACCATAATGATTCGACTTCATCTGATACACCATTTATTTTTATTAGTTTGTTTGACGTTAACCCATCAAGCTTATTCACATGACAATCAGACCTTAAACGCTAAGATTGATTCGGTGATCAATCAGTATGTTAACAATAGAGCGTTTAGTGGCTCTGTTTTGCTAGCCAAAGAAGGGAGTATTATTTATCACAAAGCATTTGGTTTGGCTAAAGGCTATTCCAAGAATGACGGTTTTAGTGGCTCCTCAACAATCAAAACAGCCAACACCATTAATACTCAATTCGGTATCGGCTCTCTCAGCAAAACCATTACCGCAGTGATGGTGATGCAGCTAGTTCAAAATAATCAGCTAAATCTGGATGACAAAATCGGTCTCTATCTTCCACATCTCAGTAAAGATAAAGGTCAGCAAATTACTATTCATCATTTACTGAGCCATCGTTCTGGCCTGCCCAATTATTTCGAAATTCCTGGCTGGACTAATGGACGGTTCGACAAGTCTTTATCGTTGCAGGCCTTTGCAAAAGTGATAGAGCAGCTTCCTCTAAAGTACGTTCCAGGCAGCCGTTATGAGTATTCTAATAGTGGTTACTTTCTACTCGGCAAAATCATTGAATCAATCACCGGAAAATCATATGAAAGAGTTTTGCAAGAAAAGATATTAATTCCTGCCAAATTGACAAACACTGGTATTCAACTTAACGACAACAAACCCAAATTTCTAGCAACTAGTTATCAATTCTCGGCGAATAGCGGTTTCGAAAAAGCACAAATCAATACCCAATTGTTTCGAGCGGCTGGCGATCTATATTCCACCACCGACGATCTTTTTCGATTCGAACAAGCTTTATATGATGAAACATTGTTGAATGAAAACAGTCAACGAATACTTTTCGATGCCGACCGAAGTTACGGTTGGAATCAATTCTCAATACAAGTCGGTCATCAAGCACTTGAATTGGTCTCATATTCTGGCCAATTGATGGGATTTAATGCCATACTCACTCGCGTACCCAAAGATAAAGTCAGTATAATATTACTTGGTAACATCGGTACAAGCTATCATGAGCGTTTGAATATTACCGGCGAAATTCTTAATACAATCCATCAAGTTGCTCAGCCTGAGTCTAAATTGCGCGCCTCTTTACGCTTGCATAGGGCGCTATTTGAAGGGGATCTATTGACCGTAATTAAACGTATCAAAAGCGGTGATGAAATAACTCTTGTCGATCCACAAGGGATAAAATCACTAGCAAACCAAGTCGGTTGGTCAGGATTAGCACAACAAAAAAAGGCGATTTTACAGTTGCTGGAACCGGATTGATATTGGAGTAACTCATGAGTATTCAAGGTCGCTGCCAATGTGGCAATATTAAAACAGAATGGAATTGCTTCGATTATTCCATGTCACCGCGAGCGTGCCAATGTAGTTATTGCCGCAGCAAACAAGCAGCCTACGTTTCTAAACCCGGCTCACTTTTTAAACTAGTAATTAAAGATAAAAAACATCATCTTAAAATAAAACAAGGCAGCGAAACTGCGACGTTTCATGAGTGCAGTTATTGCAATAGTCTGATCGCCGTTACCGTTGAGATAGATAATACCTTGTATGGAATTTTAAACGCTGAGCACCTTAATAATAAGATAGAATTTTCAGCTGCTGTCGAAACCGATTTCGATGGTCAATCGGCAGACCAAAAACAGCAACGTTGGCAGCATAATTGGTGCTTTGCCGAAATCATTTAGGCTTTGCATTTAGCGCTTTTCTATTCTGCGCTATTACTCACCATGCGAACTCTTTCGGCAGGCACAAACAACTGCTCTAATAAGTATTTTTTAAATGATTCTTCATAGGGTTGGTCGGCCGCTGCTTTTTTCATGCAGAGTAGCCAAGCATCTCTTTCTGGTGAGTCAATGGTTAGGTGACGATGAACTTGTGGAATACTAATCTGCCCATATTTCGGAGCATACAATCGAGGCCCACCTAACCAGCCCGAAAGAAAACAAATTAATTTATCTCTTGAAACGGTCAGGTCATTAGGGTGCATCGCTCTAATCGTACTTGCCTCTTCTAGCACTTCCATATAGTCATAGAAATCATTGACTAGTTTTGTAATACCAGCTAGCTTGCCCGCCGCTTGATAGGAGGCGTCTTCAGTTCCATAATGCATTATTTTTGGTCTAACTTTTTAAGTAATTCTTGCAGAACAGTCGGCGGTACAAATCGACTCACATCTCCACCTAAGGAAGCTACTTCACGAACTAGCGTCGACGAAATAAATGAATACTTTTGTGCCGGTGTTAAGAACAAGCTTTCAACTTCAGGTGCTAATTCACGATTCATATTGGCTAACTGAAATTCATATTCAAAATCTGAAACCGCTCGAAGTCCTCGTAATAAAACGGTAGCATTTTTTTCCTTAGCAAGATCGACTAACAAACCTTGAAATCCACAAACTTCAACCGACTCTAAATCGGCAGTCGCTTTTTCAACCAAATTAATTCTTTCTTCTAGATCAAATAGCGGACTTTTTCCACTGCTGTTGGCAACCGCAACAATCACCTTGTCGAATAGCCGAGTGGCTCGTTTAATTAAATCGAGATGACCATTGGTAATGGGATCGAAGGTCCCAGGGTATAACACTATTTTTGTCATAATATTCACCTGTTTAGATTGGCTATATCATCGGGCAATTTAGCTTTTAATTCAATCGCTAATTGTGAAGCGAGCTTGGCAGCAATGGCATAAATACTCAGCTGTGGATTGACGCCAAGGCTAGTGGGAAAAAGCGAGCCATCAATGATTGTCAGGTTTTCTAATTGATGATGATTACCTTGGCTATTAACCACCGAGTTGTTCTCATTCTCTCCCATACCACATCCTCCCATCACATGGGCGCTCATGGTCTGCCAGCGCAATTTGTCTGGGGATAGACTATCCACTTGCTGCTGTGCACTTTGCCAATTTGTTTGCATACTTGCATCTAAATGCAAGGGCAAAACTTGTTTCGCTCCAGCAGCAAATTGCAGCTCTATCATTGATTTAAGGGCATGCTTTAGACCACGCCAGAGAGAGTCTGATATTGGGTAATCCAATTGAGGATAACCCTCATCATTAAGAACAACCTGACCGCCTTGGCTATCAGGATGAAAACCATCTCTAAGCAATGCAATATTGGCTTGATAGTAGGCAAAATCTTTCATTAATGCTTGATGTTGCGCACCGTGTTTTAAGAGTAATGTTGATGATAAAACAGGATGCATGGGTGGCACTTCTATCTTGTAACCTAACTCTCCGGTCACGCCATCGCGCCAAAGGAATTGATCGCTATAAATACTTTGTGGAGCACCCGAAAAAGCCTCAACTTTGTTTGTCATTTTGGCAATGCTAGCAGTGACTGGATGAAGAAAAGTACGCTTACCTAAATTATTGAAAGGATCCCTCACTTGGCTTCTCAATAAAATCGCAGGGCTACCAATAGCACCAGCAGACAAAATTACTTTTTTTGCGATAACTTGGGTGACATTCTTTTGTTTGATTTGTCCTAATGTTGACATAGAACTTAACCAAATTCCGACCGCTTGACTTTGCTGTTGAATAATTGATTCTGCCCTGGCTCGGTGAATTAGAGTGGCTCCATTTTCCACTGCCGTTGGTATACAAGTTACCAACATTGACTGCTTCGCATTCAATGGACAACCCATGCCGCAATATCCTAAGTTAGCACAACCATAAACATTACGCGGGATCACCGCATATCCCCAACCTAGCTGGGTAGCTCCGTCAGCTAATAGTTGATTATTTTTATTTGGTGGAACTGGCCATTTGGATATTTTAAGCCGTTGTTCAACCCATTCAAACCAAGGAGAAAGTTCTGCCGAAGAAAGCCCCCGAATAGAAAACTCATTTTGCCAATAGTCGAGCGTTTGTTGTGGCGTTCTAAAACTAGAAGTCCAGTTAACGGTTGTTGACCCTCCAACACTGCGCCCTTGTAATATTTGAATACCTTTATCTAAAGTTTGTCGACCAGCAACTTCTTGATAAAGCTCAGCATAGGCCTCTTTCTCCTGCATTTTGAAATCGCTAGCGGTTTTTAATGGTCCTTCTTCAACGATTAAAACGTTTACTCCCGAACGAGATAAAATTTCTGCAGCAATCCCGCCACCGGCACCACTGCCTACGATAACCACATCACATTCAATTCGCTTGATTGGTTCGGCTTGGGAATAATCTAGGGCGCTTTTTTTAAGATCGATCATTGCTTTAATTTAACCTTACGAAATCAGAGGAGGCCCAGGATAATCGATTGCCAGCCAACTAGTTTGCTCAGAGTAATAGGATCCAATTATTAATTTGTGCAACCCTTTATAAGCCGTTTGTAACAGATCTAGGTGGCTATTTCTCCAATCAGATAAAAAAGTGTCAACCGACTGTGAGCTCGCCGCACTCCAATTGAGCCATACATTAGCCACTAGCAAACGGCCTAACATATTGCCTAATAAGTCAAATAACTCTCTAAGTTCGGATTGAGTCGATAAAGGTAGCCGAATGATGGCTGAATCGATATTGGAAATGATTTTTTCTAGCGGCACAGTGGCATCACTGGATGTTGATTTGATTCTGCTCAATTGTTTAGCAAGCATTATCGGTACCAGCGCTTGTAAAAGTATTACATCATCATCCGATAAAAATAACAGTGGTTGTAGCACCTCGACCGTGCGTTGATTTAGCGATTGACGATAAATTTGATAGGCTGATATTCCCCCTAACGAAAGCAAGCTGATCCCTAGTGTATTTTTTAAAAACTTTCGTCGATTCATCAATTCACAGGCCTATCAGTTATTCAGATAGACTAGCCTACCCAGATTATAAAAAACTTGCCAGATAATTCGGTATTCGCCTTTCTAAATAGTATTCTGCTGACCATGGCCATTTACCATCCACGAATCCGACGTGCCCACCATGTTGATTTTTCTCTAAGATAACGCATTCAGGAAGGTGCTCCAAGTCCGGTAAAACGGTTTCATTCATAAATGGGTCATCAGTGGATTGAATAATCAGCGTCGGCTTTTTAATGTATTGCACAAATTGGCGCGACGATGCCTTTGTATAATAATCATTAACATGGTCAAACCCATTCAAGGCGGCGGTGACTTTATCATCAAACTGCCAGAATGAATTGAGTTTTGAGATTGCTTTGTCTGACGGCAGCTTTTCACTATTAAACTGTTTGCGTTTTTGTTTGGTTTTAAGTTTCAAAGTTCTTAATAACGCACTTTCATAGAGACGAGAAAAGCCTTGATGTATTTCGGTTGCACAAGTATCTAACATCAAGGGAACTGAAACCGCAACCGCTGCTTTAATCGAAGCTTTTTCGGCTTGCTCGCCTAACCATTTAAGCAAGACATTACCACCCAATGAATAACCAACTACAAAATCAACAAGGATAGATTGCTCAGCCAGCAGCTTGATAACTTCATCCAAATCTTCACTGACACCACTATGATAACTGCGTAATAATCGATTCGGCTCACCACTGCAGCTGCGAAAATGCATCGCCACGATTTGCCATTGTTGTGATTCTGCTGCGTTGATCATGCCTCGCATGTACGGCGAATCAATTGATCCTTCTAATCCGTGCAATAAAAGTAAGGTTGGCGCATTTTCTCGCTGCCTAATAGCCACATCAATAAAGTCGCCATCGGCTAACTCTAGTCGCCGATTTTGCATTAACGGAAGTTTAGGTAAACGTCGAAACAGACTCCCCCAAACGGTTTGCAAGTGTCTATTTTTAGCCCACCAGGGAGATCTAAATTGGTCGAAAAGAATATTCAAATTAGATTACCAACGATCGGCTGAGCTTTCTGCCCAATCAAATGCCATGTCTGCAGGTATAGTCTCTTCATCTAGTAGTTGTTGATTGGTAATGCAATCATACAGTTCAGCATAAGTAGCCACTTGGGTGCCTTTCACACGCCGATTTATATGCCGTGGTTGCAATTGGGATGTGTCAGTCAAGCCTATGGCTGCAAGCAACTCATGTAAGTTATGAATGGTTGCGTTTTGATATTTAGCCACTCGTTTAGCCTTATCGGCAACGTCCAGCGCCTCGTATCGCTTGGGATCTTGGGTCGCAATGCCTGTCGGACAGCGATCGGTATTGCAACTTCTGGATTGAATACAACCTAATGCAACCATCATGGCTCTGGCGGAATTAACCGCGTCTGCACCCAACGCAATAAGCCTCAACACATGAAATGCTGAAAACGATTTGCCCGAGGCAATTAACTTAATTTTGTCTCTTAAGCCACTTCCCACCAACACATTGTTTACAAACACAAGAGCATCTTTAACCGGCATGCCGACTGAATTGGTTAACTCAACGGGCGCGGCACCAGTGCCACCTTCACCGCCATCAATGGTAATAAAATCTGGGGTGATGCCGGTTTGCAGCATTGCTTTACATATACTTATAAACTCTCTTTTATGTCCGATACACAGTTTAAAGCCAACGGGCTTACCACCAGAAAGCTCTCGAAGTCTTTTTACAAACTCCAACAAACCGATTGGCGAATCAAAGACACTGTGACCGGCCGGAGACAACACATCTTGCCCCATAGGAACATGCCTTATTTCCGCTATTTCTTCGGTTAGTTTACAAGCAGGCAAGATTCCGCCATGCCCTGGTTTAGCCCCTTGAGAGAGCTTTATTTCTATCATCTTAACCGATTGATTAGCGGCCTTTTCTTGAAATAATAGGTCGTTGAAATTGCCGTCTTTATCTCGACAGCCAAAATAACCAGTACCGATTTGCCAAATTAAATCTCCACCAGGCTTCAAATGATAGGGACTAAGTCCGCCTTCACCGGTATTGTGAGCAAAGTTGCCTTCTTTGGCCCCTGTATTGAGCGCTAAAATGGCATTTTTACTCAAGGAACCATAGCTCATTGCTGAAATATTAAGCGCGGAAGCGGTGTAGGGTAGTTTGCACTCACTTCCACCAAAGACCACATCAGAATTAACATTATGCGCATCTTTTGGGGCAATCGAATGATTAACCCATTCATAACCATCGTCGTATACTTCAAATAGTGTTCCAAACGGCCGAGTATCCAAAACACCTTTAGCGCGCTGATAAATTAAAGAGCGAAATTCTCGGCTAATCGGCCGACCGTTAGTATCAGTTTCAACAAAATACTGTTGGATTTCTGGTCGGATCGACTCCATTAAGTAACGAATATGGCCAATGACTGGATATATTCTTAGCAGCGTATGCTTTTTTTGCAATAGATCGTAAAAGCCAAGCAGTATTACCGGAACCAATAGCCATGAAAGATGCAACCACTGAAGACTGATTGTCGCCAAGCCAACAGTTAACAAGACTGCTAGGATAGTAAAAAGATAAAATACTTGGGTTGGCCTCATAGATTGATGCTCTTTGATTAGTCTAATGTTAGTAAATTAAATTCATGCCCAAAGTCTCATATTAAAGTGTTTTAAAAATTGTTCAACTGGTCGAGCCACGGATAACTCAATTGTGCAAAAAACGTGCATCTATCCACAGAAATCAACGTTTTAATCTAAAAAAACATAGCTTTTTTAGTACAACTGCTAATATTTATGAACAAACTCACAAAAAAACCTAATTAGCGCTTGGTTTTAGTGAGAAATTAGTCTAACTTTAACTGAGAACTCTTTGTTTTTAGTAAGTTTTTTATTTTAAAGGATAAGTTATCCTCGCAGAATTAGATTAGCGCTGGTTAAAAGCGCGTCTAATTTATTTATATTACAGAGCTGTATACGTTGCAGTGGCCTTATCGGACGTCAGATCACGGGAGATTTTTGTGATGGATTGGTTAAAAAAAGTATCCTCACCTATTAAGTTATTCAACATTTTTGCTGGATTCGTCATGCTATCCATTATGGCGGCCTGTGGCGGCTCGGATAGCGGTTTTGTCGACAATGGCGACAACGGTGGGAACGGCGGTGGAACGACCGGCGCAACCGTCACGATCTCAATCACTGAGGGCGTGGTGACACCAGCCGCACCAGCCACAGTTACTGCGGTTGTGTCGGACGGTTTAGCCGGCACGGTTGTGACATTTACTTTGTCAAATTCAGCCGGTCAGCTGGATCCCGTGGCGGGAACAGCTTTAACAGACGCAACTGGGACTGCAACTATCACACTTACCGCGGGTGAAGCCGCTGGAGCCGGAAGCGTAATTGCGACGATTCCTTCTGGAGCTACTGCAAGCGTCGGATTTGAAACGGCAGGCAATGGTCAATCTAACTTTATAAACCTTAGTCTTGCGTTGGTCGATTCTTCTGGCAATCCGACTAGCAATGTTAGCGGCGCGAACCCTGGAACTTTACAAGCGACTCTAACTAATGGCGGTAACCCATCTACTGGTGTCTTGGTGACTTTTTCTTTAAGCGGTGGGGTTGGTCAACTTAATCCCGCTAGTGGTACAGCGTTAACAGATGCAAACGGTGTCGCTTCAATCATTCTACAATCTGGTTCAACTGAAGGCGCAGGTACTGTTACGGCTACTATTGAAGGCAATATATCTCAATCGATTGATTTTTCCGTGAGTATTTCTGCGACTGATGTTGCTATGAGCGCGCCAACCATATCGCCTGCCAGCATTGGCGCGAATGGTACAGCAACGGTAGAAGTTACAATTACTGAAACCACAGGGGGAACTACTTCTCCTTTAAACGAAACAGCAACCGTTCAGTTTACTTCTGAGTGTGTGCAACAAGGAACGGCAACACTTGATACCAATGTTGATACAGTTTCCGGTGTGGCTCGTTCAACTTATAAAGATCAAGGTTGTGGAATTACAGATACGATTAGTATCAGTTCAACCGTCGGCCAGACATTACTCACTCAAACCGGAACAATCGATGTTCAAGCGGCTTCAGCTGGAAGTATTGAGTTTGTGAGTGCTTCTCCTGCTAATATAGCGCTTCAAGGCACAGGTGGTTCAGGCCGTTCGGAAACTTCAACGGTAACTTTCAGAGTCATCGATTCAATTGGTAACCCAGTGCAAAATGTTGGAGTAAACTTCTCTTTAACTACTTCAGTGGGAGGACTGACTATAAGTCCAGACACTTCTGTAGAAGGCCCTGCTCAAACTGACACAGACGGACGAGTCGATGTTATCGTTCAATCGGGAACCATTCCTACGCCAGTGAGAGTGGTTGCATCGCTAGGGTCTGATGATACTATTTCCACTGTTTCTGATGAGCTGGTTATTTCTACCGGTGTAGCAGATTATAATAGTTTAAGTTTGTCTGCCTCTTCCCTGCAGCCAGAAGGCTGGAATATTGACGGTACGGAGTCTGAAATTATCGCTCGCGCTTCCGATCACTTTAATAACCCAGTTCCAGACGGTACGGCTATTTCGTTTGTCACAGAATTTGGCTCCATTGAGCCCTCATGTACTACAGTTAACGGACTTTGTTCAGTCACTTGGACAAGTGGCGAACCGAGAACTCCACTTCCAGTTCTAAGAGATGCCAATGCAATAACACGTCGAATCGGTGACGTCGCTGTCAGTGAATGTGCTGAGGCGGGTGGAGCAGACTCTAACTTGAATGCTGCAGGCCTACCATGTTTTTATATAAATGCGACCTCGGCGACAACGACCGAACCAGCTAATTACGGTGGACTCGGCCAAGTTTACGGCAACAGAGTTACAATAAGAGCCACAATATTAGGTGAAGAGAGCTTTACTGACTCTAACGCTAATGGTCAATTTGATGATGGTGAAGCCTTCACTGATTTAACTGAAGCATTTACAGATGATAATGAAGATGGCATTTTCAACGGAAAGTTAGCTGACGGTAGTCCTGCACCAGGAGCGGCAGACGTTGATGCAAAATGCTATGGAACGGGAAGTACGACAGAATGTTACCAAGTTGGCGGTGATAATGAAGAATATGTTGACTTTAACAGTAACCAAACATTTGATTTAGGAAATGACATTTACAATGGTGTGCTGTGTCCGGTTGCTAGTGAAAATGCCGGAATCTGTAGCCGCCAGTTATTAACAATTTGGAAAAACATTACCATTTTGCAAGCAGGCTCTAGTGCGCGTATTGGTCTAATTGAGTCGGGTCTTGATAATACCGATAGTGCTAATTATTTCTTAGATACCGCATTACCTGCGACATTTATTGCACATGTTGCTGACCTACACAACGGCTCAATGCCAAATGGTACTGTGATAGAATTTGAGGCCGGCAACGGACGGATTGTTGGCCCGTCGCAATGTATTGTTGGAAATTCTAGCGAGTTTGGGATCAACAGCTGTTCTGTTTCTGTAACACCTGATACCACCCCAAGTACTGGTCCGCTGATTGTTTCAGTGACAACACCAAGTGGTGCGGTAACAACAGCATCTATTTCAATGACTGATTAAATTAACAACATAACGAGAAATAAAAAAGGCGCTTAAAGCGCCTTTTTTATTGGATTCAATTTTAATAAAAAGCTATTGATGATACTGCTCGCTATGCTTATGAACTGCGTTGACATAGGCTTCGACATTAGCCGGTTCAATCGTTGGGTGAATACCATGTCCCAAGTTAAAAACATGGCCACTACCATTGCCAAACTTAGCTAGTATATCTGCCACTTCTTCTTCAATACGTTCTGGTGTTGAATACAAAATACAGGGATCCATATTGCCTTGAAGCGCTACTTTATGTCCAATTCGCGCTCTTGCTTGATCAATGTCGATACTCCAATCAAGACCAATACAATCTGCGCCTGTATCAGCCATCGCCTTTAACCAGCCAGCGCCTCCTTTAGTGTATAAAGTAACTGGAATTTTGATTCCGTCTTTTTCTCGAATCAAACCATCAACAATTTGCTGCATATATCTTAGAGAAAACGCGTGATAATCTCGCGTTGAAAGTACACCGCCCCAAGTATCAAAGACCATTACAGCTTGAGCACCAGACTCAATTTGTGCGTTCAAGTAGGCAGTAACTGACTTAGCTAAAACATCAAGCAATTGATGCATCGCCTTAGGCTCTGAAAACATCATTCCTTTCACTTTACCAAAGTTCTTAGTGGTACCACCCTCGACCATATAGGTTGCCAAGGTCCATGGGCTTCCGGAAAAACCAATTAACGGTGTTTCATTTTTCAGCGCTTTCCTAATCGTTGAGACCGCATCAGTAACGTATTTTAGTTCAGAGTAAATATCTGGAACTTGAAGCTCGGCGATGGCTTTAACAGATTGAACCGGCTTTTTAAACGCTGGGCCTTCGCCCGTTTTGAAATAAAGCCCTAACCCCATGGCGTCGGGAATAGTTAGAATATCCGAGAACAATATTGCGGCATCTAATTCATAACGTCTAAGTGGTTGTAAAGTAACTTCACAGGCTAGTTCAGGGTTGGTGCAAAGTGACATAAAGTCGCCAGCTTCAGCTCTTAGCTCTCGATATTCTGGCAAATATCGACCCGCTTGCCGCATCATCCAAACTGGAGTTTTATCAACCGCTTGACTAAGCGCAGCCTTAATATATCGATCGTTTTTCAACATTTACTGGTACCAATTATAAAATTTACCGGATTCTACCTGAGGCGGTTAAATATTGATACTGTGAACAGTATAGAATTGGTGATTGGAGATCTACTATTGAGCCCCTAATCTGAGCCCTGTTCAAACTGTTTGATTTCCTTATGAACTGCCTCTAACGATTTAATCCAAGGTTTTTCTTTAACACCTTGTTGTAAATAGTTATTAAGCGCAAACTCCGCTAGTGCTCGATTAGAAAAGTCATCACTAACTATTAGAAACAAAGTTGTTTGCTTGTTAGCGCGCCTATATACATACATTTGCTCTTTCGCAATGTGCTCGTTTCTGTATTTTTCAGCTGCAGCTAGACTGCTGACACCAGCCCATTGCAGCACAAACGATTGCGGGCTTTTGGTCAAAAGTAATTGTTCTTCTGATGTTAAAGTTGAAGTGGGTTCTGAAGCATTTGATGCTGCTTGCGTTATCTTTTTTCTAGCCTTATTTTCTAATGTTGGTGCTTTATCGCTATCTACTGTTTTAGTTTTGCGAGCTTTTTTACTGGTCGCTTGCCCTAACAGGTTCGTTTGCTCTTGTGGTGATTTGACACTATTGGTAGCTGAGTCACTCTGTTCGCTCGTAGGCTGATCAACCTCGGCAAGCTCTTGGTCAAATTGTTCCTCTAGCTGCAAATCGAGATTGCTATCTTTGCTCAGCTCAGCTTGTTTATCAGCCTCACTGAGCTCGGCCGGCGAACGATTTAAAGGCTCGCTTGCAATATCATTGTTTTTTTGAGAACTATCTTCTATGAGAGAAGCCTCTGGCTTGGAGGTTTCTTCTTTGAGCGCACTTGTTTTGTCTGGCTCTGGAGCGATCCACTGGTTTATTTCTTCTTGATAGACCAGCATAGAACTTAAGACTATTGCCAAAACGCAATAGACAACCGCTTTTAATATTGTCGTTGGTTGAGTTTTGGACTCAACTTCTACCACTTGAGTTGGTGAATGTTCATCCAACCATCGAGACATGTGATAGTTAAGCTCGGCCGGATTGCCTTTAGCAAGCTGCCAAAAATAATCAAGTTTTGAACCACTTTTAAGTTCTCTTAGTACCTCTGAATTTGGATGACTAAAGGTGTTAACCATCGCCCGGGTTTCTGATTGTTGAATAGGCTCAACTTCAAAAACAACACACATCTCTGGGTGCTGGGTAAATGTAGGGGTTTTATTGATCAATGCCGGTAAGTTATTCTCACCTGCCAACAGAATAAACAGCATCGAATTTTTGTCATTCAATTGGCTTTGATTTAGTTTGAGTACGAATTCGAGACAACTTGCGGAGAGCAGATGAGCATTGTCAATCGTTATCAGGACCTTCTCTGAGTGAGTATTGGCGATTCTAGTCGCTAGGTCAGCATTAGAGTCTTGCCAACTTAACCCAAGCTGTAGGCTGATAGTTTTGTCCAATTGATCGTCAGACATTGCCATACCGGCATCGACGTTCGCAATTGCGACTTCGTCTTTCAATCGTGCACGCAATTGCTCTAACAAGAATGATTTACCAAGACCTTTAGCACCAACCAATACAGCGACCAGCTGTGAAAACCGCACTTGGTTTTCTAACGAGTCAAGGAGTTCACTTTTTTGTTGGCTGATGTATAGACTCACTGTCCATCCATGTTCTAAACACAATTTTAGCCCATCTTAGCACAGTCAAAATTGATTCTAAAAATTTCTTAGCTGCAATATTGATGAATGATTTCGGTGATTAGCTGAAAATCATTTTCTTCTTCAAGAATACACCCTTTTGGAGTTGCTAAAACCAGTCTAATTGCTTTGCTTTGATTCTTTTTATCTTTTCGCATGGCCGCTATAAATGAGTCACTTTGTAACTTTAAACCAGTAGTGACTGGAAGCCCGAGTTCAGATAACAATTGATGATAATGCTTAACGGTCTGGGAGTTGATTAGCGACTTTCTGACACTCATTGATAGTGCCATTAATATACCAACAGACACGGCTTCACCATGTAAGAAACGCTTATATTCCGTTAAGGTTTCAATCGCATGAGCGAAAGTATGGCCAAGATTCAATAAAGCCCTTTCTCCTTTTTCTTTTTCATCGAGCGCGACAATATTAGCTTTCATTTTGCAGCTAAGGTATATCAGTTGTTCGAGATGCGATTTGTTTCGTTGCTTTAAACTCGGTAAATTGTTTTGCAGAATTTCAGCAATTTGAGCTTCTCCAAGGAGTGCATATTTGACGATTTCTCCAAACCCAGAAAGGTATTCCCTTTCAGGCAGAGAATCGAGTGTATCGACATCGATAATTACCGAACTAGGTTGATAAAAAGCGCCAATAAGGTTTTTACCCTGTTGATGATTTATGGCAGTCTTACCGCCAACAGAAGAGTCCACCTGTGAAAGTAAAGTGGTCGGTACCTGAATAAGATTCATTCCACGCTGGTAGCTAGCTGCTGCAAAACCGGCCAAATCGCCAATAACTCCGCCGCCTAGGGCAATTAAGCTATCATTTCGACGAAAGTTATTCTCAACTAAAAAGTCGATGATCTTAAATAAGCTTGCTTTACTTTTATTAACTTCACCATCGTCGATGAGTAGATGATGGACTGTTTTACCGACTATCGAGCTTTCGAGAATGTCCAAATATAAGGGCGCCACAACTTCATTGGTCACAATCAAAACACTCTCACCTTCGCAAAAAGAAGAGATCAGTTGTTTATCATGCAGGAGCCCAGAGCCAATATGAATGGTATAAGGGTTATCTTTTAATGGAAGCGGCAATAGGCGCATTACGGCAGCACCTAATTTTCGTTGATTTGGTTGGCTATTTTGTTGGCAACAGATTTAATCGAGTTTTCATTTGTGGCGACCACCACATCTGCAATTTCCCGATATTGCGCATCGCGCTCTTTATGCAAAGCGATTAGAGTCGCCTCGGGGTCATCGGTATTTTGCAATAAAGGCCGCCGCTTATCTTTGCGAGTGCGCTCTAATTGCTGCTCAATCGAGGTTTCTAAATATACAACGATTCCTCGCCCTGCCAAGAATGTGCGGTTTTCAGGTGTCACAACAGCGCCACCACCGGTTGCCAGAACAATACCTTGACGCTGAGAAAGCTCCGCAATTATCTCTTTTTCCCGAGCTCTGAATCCATCTTCACCTTCAATATCGAAAATCCAATCAATTGGTGCGCCGGTTCTCGATTCGATCTCTTGATCGGTATCGATGAACTCTAAGTGAAGAAGTTGCGCTAACTGTTTTCCAATTGTGGTTTTTCCAGCGCCCATCGGGCCGACTAAAAATATATTGCGTTTACCTTTCATAAGTTCAGCTTATTATTATGTCCGCGTTGAATTGTTGTCATATTAAAACGCAAGAACCCGCAACAGCGGGTCGTTTGCGCAAACATTCTATTGAATCTATTGAATTGTGTCTTTGACTATTTTGGGTGTTACAAACATCAATAGTTCTTGTTTTGCAGATGAATCAGAGGTTGACCGAAATAAAGCGCCGATACCAGGTAAATCGCCTAGCAGTGGTACTTTAGTTACTTCTCGATTGACGCGCTGTTGGTAAACCCCGCCGAGAACAATGGTTTCACCATTTTCAACAAGTACCCTTGTGCCAACTTCACGAGTGTTAATAGCTGGCCCAAATACTGTATCTTCGCCGCGCGTATCCTGATTGATTTGCAGATCTAGGATTATACGATCATCTGGGGTGATTTGTGGAGTGACCTTTAGACTTAATACGGCTTTTTTGAAGGTTACTGTCGTATTACCAGCAGAACTCGCTTGTAAATAAGGAATTTGCTCACCCGACTCAATATAAGCCTCGTTATTATTTGTTGTAAAAACTCGTGGAGAAGCGATGACTTCACCTCGCGATTCACTTTCTAAGGCTGAGAGTTCCACATCTAAAATGGTTCCTTCAGCGAGTCGAGCGAAAGTAAGACCAATAGTTCCTGCTGCTTGAGATACAGGGAGGTTAACGGAAAGCGAACGATCTTCTGGATCGGCACCAAATAATAAATTGTTAGTTCCTTGTTGAGTCCCCGAAATGGCAGCTTGGCTACCTAAATCCGAAACCCCGAATTTAACGCCTAACTCATCAGTGAATCCATTGTCTGCAACAACAATTCGCGACTCAATTAATACCTGTCGAATTGGAATATCAAGTTTATTAACCATTTGACGAATGGAATCTAATTTTTTAGCTGTATCTTGAATCAACAGCGTATTAGTTCTTTCATCAACCGAAACACTACCTCGAGGGCTAAGGTAGTTTGCACCCTTAGTCAAAATCAATTCCGACATGGTGGTCGCTTTAGCATAGTTAACTTGAATAAACTCAGATTGCAATGGCGCCAACTGTTCAATTTGCTTTTCGGTTTGTAGCTGCAACGCTTCTCGAGCGGCTATTTCTTCAGCAGGAGCGATTAACATCACATTCCCAGTCTGGCGCTTATCTAGTCCTTTAGTCTTTAGAATTAGGTCTAACGCTTGGTCCCATGGAACTTGGTTAAGTCTTAATGCGATAGAGCCAGATACAGTATCACTGGTAATCATGTTGATATTAGTGAACTCTGACAAAATAGTAAGTGCGGAACGAACCGGTATAATTTGGAAGTTTAAAGAGAGTCTTTCGCCCGTGTAAACAGGCGCTTGTAAGCTTTTTCGCTCGATCTCTTCTTGAGTTAGTGGCTTCAATTCTATGATATATGAATCATTGGCTTGATAAGCTAGATACTCAAATTCATTCAGTGTTTCAATTGCCAATCTAACATTACCACCAACACGACTAGTGGAAATTAGTTGGGCTGGTGTCGCAAAATCAACAACATCTAACTTTCTAACTAACTCATCGGCGATACTCGCATCAACAAAATCTGCTAATACGGTACGTCCTTCTTTGCGAAGGTCAATACCAAGATTAGTATTTCCTAAATCTATAATTACGCGACCTTCACCATTCTCGCCGCGGCGAAAATCAATATTAGTAATGTCTTTAGATGAACTGGAAGAGCTAATTGAACTTGAAGCAACTTTCGGCGCTTGTGAAGCTGCACTCCCAGGAGCAGTTCCGTAACCGACGGTAACCACTAAATCATTGCCATCAATTCGAGTTGCGTAGGGAGCCATTTCAACTAGATTGACCACTAATCTAGTTCGACCGCCAGCTTCAACAGCGGTAACGCTTCTCGTAACACCGACACCAATATTATGTGTCTTTTGTTTTAAATTAGTCGTAACACCGGCAAAATCCATCGCAATACGCGCTGGATTATTGGTTGTAAACTCCTGAAAGCTAGGCGGTGGCGAGTCCATGGAAACACGTATTTCCACTTTATCGCCAGGTAAGACATTAAATCCCACATTAGAAATTTCTGTGGCACTTGCGATACTGACAAACATTGTCAAAATAAAAGCCAAACAGTGTTTCAATTTTTGGCTAGCCATAACGCCCGCTCCTGTTCTTTTTGATTTGGTGTTATCCCGAATACTCATAAATGCTCCTAGTGCCCGCTATCCTTCCGACAGCGCTAAAAATACTGTTCTTTTTTCCCAACAACCTTTGCTATCGGGCACCAATGTTGATATCTCAATTTGTTGTTCAGTAATTGCGTTGATCTGACCGTGGTTAATACCCAAGTACTCCCCAACCTGTACTTTGACTACATTGCCACTAATCGGTCCTGCAGTCATTCGAATCAATCCCCACTCTTTTCCTGGGCGGTCCAAGGTGCCAACCATTTCCATTGAATCGAGAGAATATCGCTCTAGATCTTCGCGTCGTCTATCAGGGTCTGGACGAATAGCTTCATCACAGCCGTCATGTAACAATTTTAGTTGTTGTTCTAATTCAAGCTCCATAACCGCAAATGGGCTTCGCAGTGCTGCAGATGAATAATCATGTGGTTGATAAACTTTAACATCTGGCATCGGCTCTATCCGGCCAGGTGGTTTAGCCTTTATATTATCGACCCAAACTTCTAAATCCTCGGTATTACCACCACACCCTGTAAGTACTGCGCTTAAAAGTCCAAGAGATAATATTCGTTTGCTAAAAAGTGATTTTACACGGCTTATTTTGCTATGCGGATTAATAGTATTTAACATTACTTATCCCCCGCATCGGCACGGTATGTTTTCGCCGTGACATTCATAACCAATAACTTTTCATCCGGTGCACTACTAACTACACCATCGCCAATACTAATAGTGAAATCATGCAGTGTGACAATCCTAGGTAATCGAGAAACCCGACTAACAAAGTCCGCGATTTGGTGATATCCACCAGTCACTTGAATTTCTATTGGTTTTTCAGAATAGAACTCTGCATCTTTTTCTTCTTTAAAGGATGCTGCTGATATTTCACAACCTGCACCAGTCGCTGCGTAAGATATTTCATCCAAAAGTTCTGCCATTTGGTCGGCTTTTGGCAACTGCTGCAAAAGAGTTTGAAAACTATCTTTGATAGTTTGCATCTGTCGTTTGTATGCTTCTAAGTTAACCGCCTTGGCTTGCTTTTTTTCAAACTCTTTCTTTAGCTCAATTTCTTTTCGTTCAATTTTTACCAGCGCATCAGCTTGATCGGCTATAAAAAAGTAATAACCTAAAAACAATACTGCACCGAATACAATTGATGCCATAATCGCTTTTCCAACTGTGGGCCACGAGCCCATATTGGTAAAGTCAATGTCATTGACATCAAAATCTTTGAGACCTTCTAAATCCATTATTCGGCCTCCTTATTCACGGCATTTGGCGTGGTGATTTTTGCTTTCAACTTAAACATTTTTCTGCCTGCACCAGACTCTTTATCATCTTCAATATCATCAATATCCGGTTTGGTAACCCATTGCGACGCTGCCAAGTTACGCATAAAATTAGAAATCCGCGGAGAAGATTCAGCAATTCCGGTAAACAGAACTTCATCATTCTTTCTCTCAATTTCAATTAAATTCATTCCCTCTGGAATTTTTTGCACAATCTCATCAAATAGATGGACGATTTGCGGTCGGCTCTTTTGCAGATCTTGAATTAACTCCATTCGGTCAACTAATTCTTTTCTTTCCGCTTCTAGGGTCGTTATTTCCTTTATCTTAGTGTCTAACTTTCTAGTTTGACCTTCTAAGTAATTATTTCTATTTCGCTGATTTTCAATTTGATCGCCATAATACATATAGACAGACCACATCACGACGACACCTAATACAGCCACCAAGCCCAAGACGCTAACAAACTGGCGTTGTCGCTCAGCTCGTTCTTCCTCTCGCCACGGTAATAGATTAATGTTAGCCATTAGTCAAAACTCCTTAACGCCAAGCCACAGCAATTAACTAGTGAGGGTGCATCGGCACTCAGGGCTTGAGCATTTACTCGAGATGACAAAGACATATCTGCAAACGGGTTAGCGGTTGAAGCAGTTGTTCCTAATCTCTCTTCTATCATTTCTTCTAGTCCATCAATTACAGCACAACCACCAGCCAACACTATATGGTCAACTTCGCCGTATTGGCTTGAACCATAAAAGAATTGTAAAGAGCGGCTGACTTGCTGAATCACAGCTTCTTTGAATGGTTCTAAAACTTCAGGCTCATAATCATCGGGCAATCCGCCTTGTTTCTTCGCCATTCCGGCTTCTTCAAATGAAAGCCCATATCTGCGTTGAATTTCTTCGGTCAATTGAGAGCCTCCAAAAGTTTGCTCTCTGGTATAAATGGTATTGAAATCTTCAAGTACACTTAGGCTGGTGTTGGTCGCGCCAATATCAGCAATCGCGATAATTTGGCCTTCACCTTGGTCGGGTAGTTGATTAGCCAACAATTTAAAGGCACGTTCTATGGTATAGGCTTCAACATCAACCACTTTGGCTGTTAAACCGGCCAATTCGAGGGCATCAACTCGGCTGTAAACGTTTTCCGAGCGTGAAGCGGCTAGTAATACGTCAACCTTATCGGGAACTTTTTCTGATTCCCCGATTACTTGAAAATCAAGCGCGACTTCTTCCAATGGATAAGGAATGTATTGGTCTGCTTCGACTTCAATTTGGCTTTCCATTTCTTCTTCGCTCAGCCCTTTATCCATCTGAATCACTTTGGTAATCACCGATGAACCTGCCACCGATACCGCGGCATGCTTTATACTGGTACCTGAACGGCTGATCACTCTTTTTAGAGCTTCTCCAACGACTTCAGGGTCGCGTATATCTCGGTCTGCCATAGCGTCTTGTGGTAATGGCTCGACAGCATAACTTTCCACACGATAGCGAGAACCTACTTTTCCAAGTTCGATGAGCTTGCAAGCAGTCGAACTGATATCGATTCCTACTAAAGCTGTCTTTTTTGAGCCGAATAAATTAGCCAGCATAATTTAAAGTTTTCCTATCATTTTATTCAGTTACAAGTGAAAACTATGTTTCACTTTAAATAATAGCCCTAACTATCAGAAATTTCACCTGTTTTTTGTTTTTATGTGTTCAATTTCGCGTTATTTGGCTAAATTCCTTGTTCATAACGTCTTCATTTATTCGAAGGGATCAACACAATTGTAGTATTGAATTCAAGAATTTTTTTGTTTATTACTTTTTTCCCTTAAAATTTTTCTCTTTAAAGTCGGGAATTTACGCACATTTCCTCAATTTAGAGGGTTATGAGGAGGAACAAATCCCGTTATACTTTGTCGACTAACCAACTATGGCAACCTATTCAATAAACCAGTATGAAGCGAATCACAAAGATAGCAGCAAAATTGGGCTATATCGTGACCCTGTTCACAATATGCACCGCAATGGGTTTCACGGGCTTATATCTAGCGGTTGGACCCGACCTACCTGAAGTTGAAACGATACGAGAAATACGTTTGCAAACACCTATGAGCGTTTTTGCCAAAGACGGACAACTAATCAATGAGTTTGGAAACGTTCGTCGTATTCCTATAACTCTAGACCAAGTTCCACAAGATTTCATAGATGCGCTGCTCGCAACAGAAGATGTCCGCTTTTATGAGCACTCTGGAGTTGATCCCAAAGGTGTCTTGCGAGCAATTTTAAACTTGGCCACGACCGGTACTAAAAGCCAAGGAGCCAGCACAATCACCATGTTGGTTGCCCGAAACTACTACTTAACTAGGGAAAAGCGATTTTCACGAAAGTTTACTGAGATGTTTGTTGCTTGGAAACTAGAGTCCGAGTTAACTAAAAACGAAATATTAGAGTTATTCTTAAACAAAATTCTTTTCGGTCATCGCGCCTTTGGACTAGGCGCCGCATCTCAGGTCTACTATGGAAAGCCCCTAAGTCAATTAGACTTACCCCAATTGGCCACTCTAGCTGGAATTCCCAATGGTCCATCAATATTTAACCCTATCAGTAAACCCAAATTAGCAAAACAACGTCGCCGACACGTTTTAGGGCGAATGTTAGCGGAAGGCCATATAACTCAAGCAGAATACCAAACCGCAGATGCATCTCCCATTCGCACTCAACGCCATGGCGCAAAGATTTCGGTTGACGCTCAATATGTGGCCGAAATGGTCCATATGGATATTATTCGACAGTATGGGCAAGAAGTCGCCCATAGTGATGGGCTAAAAGTTTACACAAGCTTAGACCCAACGTTACAAAGCTACGCCCAACAAGCACTGCGCACCAGCTTATTAGAATATGATCGCCGTCACGGATACAGAGAGGTTGAGCAACACCTCGATATTGCAGAGCAGACTGATGAAGAGTTAGCGGATTACATCAGCGAATTTTCGCAAGTCGGCTCGTTGATCCCTGCGCTAGTGATTAAATCAGAAGGGGAAACGGCTGAGATTATGCTACCGGACGCTAGCAAGGGAGTAGTTTTGCTAGCCGATTCGCTGTGGGCGAGAAAATACATCGACGAAAATCATCGAGATACCACTAAGTTAAACGATATAAGCCAAATTTTCGTCCCAGGTGACGTAATCCGAGTACTCACAACTGAGCGCACCCATAAGTCACCACCTGCACAAGATTTAATCACAGAGGAAAGCCCAACAGATGATGCAGCTGCAACGGAGCCGGCCGCTGGTGAAGAGCTTCTAGCGGACACACAATTAAACCAACCGATAGAGCAGGACGCAGATTCAAAACCTATCTATCTACTCTCACAGATTCCCGATGTGAACGGCGGTTTTGTGGTTTTAAACCCAAAAAATGGTGCTGTAGAGGCTCTAGCAGGAGGTTTTAATTACAGTAACAGTAAGTTCAATATGGTGACTCAAGCTCAGCGCCAACCCGGTTCAAATATCAAACCATTTATATATTCGGCAGCATTAGAAAAAGGTTTTACCGCCGCTTCACTAATCAATGATTCGCCCTATATTGAAAATGATGTTTCTGCCGGTAACTTTTGGCGACCAGAGAATGATAGTGGCAATTATCGAGGACCTACGCGATTGAGAGTCGCCTTAAGTTGGTCGATTAATACTGTCGCCATTCGACTGATAAAAAAAGTCGGCCCCAAGTTTGCGAAACAGTACTTAGAAAAAATTGGTTTTCCAGGTGATCGAATGCAGCCATACCCATCTTTGGCACTTGGCTCGGCATCATTTACTCCTCTGGAAGTCGCAACCGGATACGCAACATTGGCGAACGGCGGTTATCAAATCAAACCTTGGTATATTGAAAGAATTGAAGATACCAACGGGCAAGTTCTATTCCAACAAGAGCCCATTCAGGTTTGCGAAGAATGTCTTGAATTGCTCGCTCGAAAAGAGCAACAAACAACTGAAGAAAGTTTAGAGTTTGAAGCACAATTGGCGCTTGAAGGCGCTATCGAGGCGCCACAGCCCATTACTGGGGATTCTGAAACGAAGGATTTAATTCCAGCCAATGAAAAAACCTCTGAATCAGAAATTATCCCCAGTCCCGATGCAGAACTAAAGCCACAACCTTGGCTACCTGTTGCTGAAGAAAAAATCGCTCCTCGAGTCATTGAGGCGAGAAATCGATACATTATCGATAGCATGCTTAAGGATGTTATTCACGCAGGAACTGCTTGGCGTCGACTTAGCCAATCAAAAAGCCCGCTGCTTAAACGAAGAGATATTGCCGGAAAAACAGGAACTACCAACGATGTAAAAGATGCATGGTTTTCTGGTTACAATCATCAATACGTCGCCTCAGCGTGGGTCGGATTTAGAGATCACAGTAAAAAATTAGGAAAGAACGAATTTGGCGGACGAGCAGCTTTACCTATCTGGCAAAAATTTATGGAAAAAGCATTATCAGGCACTAAACAATACAACTTGCCTAGGCCTGACGGTATCGTCGAGGTTAAGATTGACCTAACCAACGGAAAATTGGCCAGTGCTAATACGCAAAAATCAAATTTTGAAGTGTTTAGGGTCGAAAATACGCCGACAGAGTATTCCGAAGCGCCGTCAGAAAATATCTTCGATGAGCTGGATGAAGTTTTGGATTCTGATACGTTAGAAGAGTCAGACGAAATTGATTTTTAATTGAGATTAAGTTTGTTAGTTAGTGTCGCTATTAGCTTTAAAGCGGTAGTGACCAGTAATAGGATAGCTAAACAAGATATCACTAATTTCCGGGCCACTGCCTATATTATGCACAATAAGTGGCCTTTTAAACACTTCATCGTAGCGGTTTATCACTAATCCGATATGCGGCAAATTACCCGGTAGCATCCAAGTAACTAAGTCACCTGGCTGATAATCGCTAGGGTCGTTGGAGCGCTCAAGCGCTTCACCATGTCGAGTAAAAAAACGCTGTAAATTAGGCACTCGACGATGATCAATATTCCTGTCGGGCTTACTTAATCCCCAAATACGATTCGACGGATATTTGCTAAAATGGCCAGCAATGTCTTCATGCAGCAGTCGCTGCAAATCTATTCCTAGCTTTCGATAGCTTCTAATAATGACATCCGTGCAAACTCCAATATTTGCTGGCACGTCCCCGTTAGGATAGCCGATCTTATGATAAGAGCCGTCATACCTGACCTCAACTTCAGTTCTTTCAATAGCAGCTTTGACTAACCTTTCTTCAAAACTAGCTTCGGCTGCCAAAATGTCAGATGCAAATAGCCAAAAGGGCAAACTAGCTAGCCAGCCATAACCTGTATTTTTCAAATCGCCACTCCATTAGAAATCTCACAAAATCCAGACAATAAAAAAAGCCATCAACGGCCTTTTTTATTGTCTACCTATTTAATCGTTTTGGTTACCTGGTTCCATATATAACCATTGTTTTGCCTTTAACATGGATGTGCTCTTGCTCCTCAAGGACTTTAAGCACTCTTCCTACCATTTCCCTTGAGCATCCGACAATTCGACCCAGCTCTTGCCTAGTTACCTTAATCTGCATGCCGTCAGGATGAGTAATCGCGTCTGGCTCTTTCGCCAGATCTAACAAGGCTCTCGCGACTCGGCCAGTAACATCCATAAATGCTAAATCACCGACTTTACGGCTAGTCTTTCGCAACCGAAGCGACATTTGCTCGGCCAACTTGAACATGATTTCTGGCTTTTCTTTCGATAGGGCCTCGAATCGAGCATAACTAATTTCAGCTAAATCAGCCTCAACCTTAGCTCTCACCCACGCACTTCGATTATTCTCACCGTCAAACAACCCCATTTCACCAAAAAAATCACCGGAGTTTAAGTAAGCAAGTACTAACTCTTTACCATCATCATCTTCAATCAGGACAGTCACCGAACCTTTAATAATAAAATATAAGGTTTCTGGTTTATCTCCGGCGAATATTATAGTTGTTTTAGCAGCATAGCGCCGCTTGTGGCATTGAGACACAAACCACTGCAAGGTGGGATCTTTTTGTATGTTATGTGGAAGAATTAAGGGCTCTTTAATTAGGGCCATAGCAATACCTGCAATAATTTTGGTTTCCATCACCAGCAAACGAAAATATTATATCACGCTCTTTTTATTAATGACGTAACTTCGTTTCGCTAATATTATAACATTGTCGTCAACCGTAACTGAACATTAAATTTCAGCTGGCCAACGCCATACTTACAAGCACAATAAATACAAGTACTAAAACAATCGTATTTTAATACAGTACTTCTTAAGTGTTGATTTTTAATGATAATTCGCAAAGAAGCAAGCATAATTGAAGATAATAAGTCACAAACAAGTTTAAACAGGAAAATAATCGTGAGAATCATTACCAATTGGCAAGAAAAGCAAAAGTTTGAAGCAACCACCGAACAGGGCGATAAAATCATCATGGATGGAGAAGGTTCAGCGCCTTCACCAATGCAACTTGTTCTCGCAGCCGTTGGTGGCTGTTCGTCGATTGATGTAGTAATGATTCTAGAAAAGGGCCGAAACAATATCTCCGATTGCCAATGTGAATTAACTGCTGAAAGAGCAGATTCGGCGCCAGCCGTGTTTACCAAAATCAATGCACACTACATAGTTACAGGTGAAAATCTAAGGGAGGCAGCGGTTGAACGAGCTTGTGAGCTATCGATTAACAAATACTGTTCAGCAGCACTGATGTTAAAACCTAATGTCGAAATTAGCTATTCCTTTGAAATTAAGAATAGCTAATGCCAATTTCATGTAATTAAATTGGGTTAGCTTTTTAGTTGGTTTGGTAGGAAGTTTTACAAAGGGGAAATTGTTTTTTCGTTCTTTAAAAAACTAAAGCTTCCGCTATAGATAAAGCCAAACCTAAACCTTCAACGCTAAAACTGCACTTGCATCACTCGGCTCAAGACTAATTAATTGACCCAGAAACTGATCTTGATTAAATATCCATTTCCTTCTTAATTTTATCAAGATTAGTGTGCCGTACATCCTTGCCTTTCACTAGGTAAACAATATACTCACAAATATTTTTAGTGTGGTCACCGATTCGCTCTAGCGCTCTGGCACACCAAGATATTCTTAAAGCGTCCTTAATTTGTCGAGGATCTTCCATCATCTTTAATACCAGTAACCGTGATATGCTATCGAATTCCTGGTTAATACTCCGATCGCTTTGTATCACTTCTAATGCTTCTTCAACATCCATTCGAGCGTAAGCATTTAACGAACGGTTAAGCATCTTTTTTACACTCTCTCCTAAGTGGCGAAGCTCGATATACTCTTTGGCACTGCCTTCGTTATCCGACAGTTCAATGGCATTGCGCCCCAATTTCTCAGCTTCATCGCCAATTCGTTCGAGATCCGTAATAGTTTTAATAATACTCACCATCAAACGTAAGTCACTGGCTGCTGGTTGACGTCTCGCTAAAATCTCAGTACAGGTTTCATCAATGTCAACTTCCATACCGTTAACTAGTTTGTCATTTTCTACAACCTGTTTGGCCAGCTCAGTATCGGCATCTAACAGTGCCACCAAACCGTCAGAGACTTGCTGTTCTACTAAGCCGCCCATCTTAAGCACTTGATTTCGGACTTCTTCAAGCTCTTGATTAAAGCGCTTTGAAATATGCTGCGACAAATGAAGATCGTTTTCCATGTTATTTCTCCCGAAGTTATTTGGTTTAACCAAACCTTCCAGTAATATAATTTTCAGTCAGTTTATGTGACGGGTTTGTGAAAATTTGCGCTGTTTCACCCATTTCAACTAATTGACCCATATGAAAATAAGCAGTCGTTTGAGAGATACGAGCGGCTTGTTGCATGGAGTGAGTCACAATAGCAATGGTATATTTTTCTTTCAACTCGTCGATTAACTCTTCAATCACCGCCGTTGCGATCGGATCGAGAGCAGATGCAGGCTCATCCATTAAAATCACTTCTGGACTCACTGCGATGGTTCTTGCAATACAAAGCCGTTGTTGTTGACCACCTGATAATCCAGTACCGGGTGCATCCAATCTGTCTTTAACTTCTTCAAACAAACCTGCTTTTTGTAAACTTGTGATGACTATTTCATCGAGCTCTGCTTTATTCGAAGCTAGACCGTGAATTTTAGGTCCATAAGCAACATTTTCGTAAATAGACTTAGGAAATGGGTTCGGCTTCTGAAATACCATTCCAACTCTCGCTCTCAAGAGTACCGGATCCATTTTCTTAGCGTAAATATCTTCGCCATCTAATGTCAGCTCCCCCTCAACCCGACAAATTGGTATAGTGTCGTTCATTCGATTCATGCAGCGAAGAAAAGTTGACTTTCCGCAGCCAGATGGACCAATTAAAGCGGTCACTTGATGTTTCGCCAAATCTAAACTGACATCCTTTATGGCTTGCTTTTGGTCGTAGTAAACATTGACATTACGCATAGACATTTTGGCGTCATCGGTAAAACAATTTCCAACCGTACCATTAATTTGGGTATCGTCGGATAACAAACTTTCTGAAGAAGATATATCAACCATTGTCTTTTAACCTACTTTTCAAATTTCTTTCTAAGAATGGCTGCACTCACATTCATCACTAAAAGAAAACTTAATAAAACTAAAATTGCAGCAGATGTTTTTGCTAAGAACGCACGTTCAGGACTATCTGCCCATAAGAAAATCTGTACCGGTAAAACCGTCGCGGCATCGGTCACTGAGGACGGAACATCAACAATGAACGCAACCATACCAATCATTAACAGCGGCGCGGTTTCTCCAAGAGCTTGCGCCATCCCAATTATAGTACCAGTCAAAATACCAGGCATCGCCATCGGAAGCACATGCCCGAAAGCGGTTTGCATTTTTGAAGCGCCAATTCCAAGCGCCGCTTCACGAATAGAAGGTGGTACCGCTTTTATCGATGCCCGACTGGCAATAATTATAGTCGGAAGGGTCATCAAAGATAATACAATCCCACCCACTAATGGCGCTGATCGAGGCAAGCCAAACAAGTTAATAATCACCGCAAGTCCTAACAATCCAAATATGATTGACGGTACTGCAGCTAGGTTATTAATGTTTACTTCAATAATATCTGTCCAGCGATTTCTAGGCGCAAACTCTTCTAAGTATAGTGCGGCGGCAACACCAAGAGGAAACGATATCGCCAAGGTTACAAGCATTGTTAGAATAGTTCCGGTGAATGCCCCTTTAACCCCCGCTAGCTCGGGTTCTCTTGAATCACCATTAGTAAAAAAAGTAACATTAAACCGCTTGTCTACCCGATCTTGTTGTTGTAATTGTTGAACCCATTTAGCCTGAGAATCGTCTACTCGCGAACCTGCCACTCCTGGTTCCGGGTTATCTTTTAGATAAGTATCTACATCGTCATCAAACCTTATCCAAACCGACTGAGTCGTGTTAAAAGCATCAGGATTTTCTGTCAAGTAATCTTGCAGGGTAAATTCTGCATTGCTACTAAAAAGTCCGAATAGTTTCCTTTTGTCTTTTCGTCCTTTAGCCTCAGGAAAAGCTTGATATAAAGAGCGCTTAAGCGCTTTTCGATAGTTAGCCTTACGAAGGCTTTGCTGATCAATGTTTTCAATATTAAGCCAGTCACTGGTAAAAGAGACATCGACTTTAACCCAGTGCTGATGAAATGCTGGAATTGCCTTGTAAGTGATATCTGAGAGCAACACAAACACCAAACAAAAGCCAAATAGCACCGCCAGCAAACCAACCATTTTAAAGCGCGCTTCTTTTTTGTGTCGCTTTTTTAAGCTAGCCGCAACTTTTTCTGTGACCGAATAAGACATATTGTTCTCTTTAAAAGTTTGTTCTGAGTTAGTCATATTGCTCACGATATTTCCTCACAACCTTCAGCGCAATAATATTGAGCGCAAGTGTTGTTATAAAAAGCATTAAACCGAGAGCAAACGCCGCTAATGTTTTTGGGCTATCAAACTCTTGGTCACCGGTTAATAGCGTGACAATTTGTACTGTCACCGTAGTAACCGACTCTAATGGGTTTGCAGTTAAATTGGCCGCCATACCAGCCGCCATTACCACGATCATAGTTTCGCCAATTGCTCGCGACAGTGCCAATAAAATGGCACCAACAATGCCCGGAATTGCAGCAGGTAACAAAACTTTTTTAATGGTTTCTGATGGGGTTGCTCCTAATCCCAATGAACCTTCTTTAAGGGTTTTGGGAACAGCGCTAATAGCATCATCTGATAAGCTTGAAATAAACGGAATAATCATTATACCCATCACTAAACCGGCAGCTAGAGCACTTTCCGATGCAACACTCAACCCCATCCATCCACCAAAATCGCGAATTAAAGGGGCAACGGTGAGCGCTGCAAAAAAACCATAAACAACAGTCGGTACGCCTGCTAATATTTCCAGCATAGGTTTAGCAATTGAGCGTAATCTTTCCGAGGCATATTGAGATAAATAAATCGCAATCATCAGGCCTGTAGGAATTGACAAAAACATAGCGATTGCAGTTATTAAAAGGGTACCAGCAAATAGGGGGACTGCACCAAAAGCGCCCGAACCACCAACCTGATCGGTTCTCATTGCAATTTGTGGGCTCCATTCAGTTCCGAATAAAAACTCCCAGGGTGGTACCGCGGAAAAAAACTGAATAGATTCAAATAAAACAGAGAATATAATCCCGACGGTTGTTAATAAAGCAACTCCAGAACACGTCCACAAGAGACCAGCTATCACCCGTTCCATTTGAACACGAGCTTTAAATTCAACCGTAAAGCGGCTGATTAAAAAACTAACACTGGTTATGGCTACCAAAATAACTAATATACTCTTAAATAAACTAGCTCTATTTTGAGCATCGACTAAAAACTGCGCAGCGATATGTTTTACATTATTCTCATTAAATTGTTGCAGAGTCGCTTCCTGAATTTGTCCAGCGATAACTTGAATGTCGTTTAGATATAAACTTAATTCGTCTGGATTGAGTTTACTAACTTCAGCAGGTAAAAACTCGACTAACTGAGCTTGAATAACGCCCGCTTCAAAAATAGACCAAAGCAATAACACTAACAGTGCAGGAAGCCCACACCAAAAAGCAGTCAGCGCTCCAAATTGACGAGGCAACGAAGTAAGTCGTTTGACCTTCGTTAGTCCGCCAGCTACTTTGACCGCTCTTTGTATAGCAAACCAATAGCTAAATAATGCTAAAAATGCTATGACAAATATGAGTGTGGATGAATTCATTTATCTTTTTACCTAAATTCTAGATTAATATTTTCTTGCTAATATAAAGCTCATAAATATAAAAAATCGAGGTAATAGTTTTCACTATTACCTCTTTTTTAACACAACCTGCAGACTGAGAAATCTATAGTTTTAACTCCGTTAGAGACAATACATTTTTTCTAACCTTGTTAAGTCGCTCTTCGCCAAGGGGAATTAAACCTTTATCAGTTAAATAACCTTCTTCTCCCATTGCAGCTTCACTGGTGAATTCAGTAAGAAACTCTAAAATTCCAGGAATTTTTCCTACGTGAGCATTCTTAACATAGAAATATAGCGGACGTGATACGGCGTACGAGCCGTCAGAAATACCTTCAAAAGTCGGTGCAGTACCATCAACTTTTGAGCCTTGCAATGTATCCGAATTTTGATCTAAGAAGCTAAAACCAAATACGCCAAAAGCATTAGGGTTAGCGGTTAGTTTTTGGACGATAAGATTATCGTTCTCACCCGCTTCAATATAAACGTGATC
The DNA here is from genome assembly GCA_965230505.1 of Kangiellaceae bacterium. Lineage (GTDB taxonomy): Bacteria > Pseudomonadota > Gammaproteobacteria > Enterobacterales > Kangiellaceae. Next base: position 1,804,503 of record OZ246006.1, read on the forward strand.
TTCTCTTACAGCGTGACAAACTTCTTTATACTGCTTCTTGTTGTTTTTTTTCATTGCTTTAATCCAAGAATACGCTTTACACCCACCTTCAAGCACCAGTTCGGCAAACGCATCACGTGTCCCAGATGTTGGAGGAGGTCCTAGTACTTCAATTTTAGTCGCGGGTAAATTTGGATTAATTTCATTCCAAGTTTTATATGGGTTAGCAATTAGTTTTTCCGAGCCATCTTTAGCAGGTACATCTTTTGCCAGTGCCAGAAATAATTCTTTTCTGGTAACACTCATTTGCTTAGCTGCTTTTGAGTTGGCAATGACAATACCGTCATACCCGACTAATACTTCAGTGATACCTTTAACACCATTTTTGGCACACATTTCAACTTCTGTTTTCTTAATTCGACGCGATGCATTTGACATGTCTGGTGTATCAATTCCTGCACCAGCACAAAATAATTTCATTCCACCACCAGTTCCAGTCGACTCGATTTTTGGTGTTTTAAAGTCAGTCGACTTACCAAATCGCTCAGCGACAACCGTTGAAAAAGGGTAGACAGTCGATGACCCGACAACATTAATAGTGTCTCGACCAGCTGAAAAAGCCGCTGTGCTTGTTGCTAATAAACTGATAGCTAAAGTTAGTTTTTTCATTACAAAAATCCTTAAATTTGTTAACGCAAAATATCCAAAGGGATATGGCTTTCAAACCAGAAATACCACATTTGATATTATTGGTAATTTCGATTTGCAGTCAGTGTATGGCGCAATTGTGACTAATATATTACTGTTATATGACAACTATATTACAAAGGTTTCACTATCTTTTAATTAGCGAAAAGAACCGATCAGCAAAGACTAACCGGTTCTTTTTAGTCGTAAATAATTAATTGGTTAATTAGAACTTTTGAACAATTCCAACACCTAAAATTGTGTCGTCATCGCCAGTTGCTCCTTCCTCGTTGAAGCTAAGGTAGCTAACAAAAGTTGTCTTTTTGCTGGCTTTATAGTCCCAACCAATAGAAGTTTGTGAGGTGTATTTTACTTTTGAGCTAATATCGGCTTCCCAAGCATCCGATTCGACTAATTGCAGTTTTAACGAGTGCTTATCCATCTTGTACTTTCCACTGACAACAAAACCGTCACCCGAAAGATCGCCATTGTCTGTGTCATGGTACATAAAGCCTAATTGGAAGTTATCGATATTGTACTTAACGATCGCTCGACGGGTTTCAACATTTTCACCCTCAACACCATCGTCAATTGCCGCTCCAAAAGTGATTTGGCCTGCTTTGTATTCGAAAGATGCAGAGATTCCGTCAGCTAAACCATCGTTATACCCTGTATCTTCACCTGGGATAAGAGCAATCTTCCCCTTAAAACCACCCATTTTTGGAGTAGAGTACTGAACAATATCACTCGCTCTTACTTCGGCGTTAAACGCTGTTTTGAATTCCATTTGGTAGTCATTAAAAAGGTCAACACTTTTAACTAATGACTTGGCTGGTGTGTCGTGACGTCCCGCTAAAATTGCTCCGAAATCACCACGAACACCGATAAACTGGTTTCGTGAGCTGATGTTTTTCTCTTTGCTTTCATCAGTAATATCTACAGCCCATTCCATTTGGTAAAATACTTCTAAACCTTCTACCCCAGTATCACCGTATCCCTTTACACCAAAACGAGTTGCATTGCTGTTCAGTTCCCATTGGTCATCGCCGTTGTCTTCATCTACTTTGTCCAAAGACAACATGACTTTACCGTACACGTCGACCCAGTTGTCATCGGCAATCGCAGCCGCTGGCGAAAGGATTCCAGCAATTGCTAAAGTAATTATTGAAGGTTTTAAGACTTTCATTTGAATCTCCAAATTGAATTTAAATAATTTATAAGTTTTTGAAAAACGCACAATTAAAGCTAGTTTTTGAGTTGAGCGTATAATAGGGCGGTTATATGACAGATTTATGACATCTGGTCATAATTCTTTAATAATTCTGAAATAATCTAAATTCAACTTAAAAATATTGACGTATGCTATTGATAGAAAAGGATTAAATCGTAAAATTCAATCAATTAATCATGTTTATTTATTGCTAGATTAACGACTCTACAAGCGCTCATTTTGAAGGTTTATGACACAAAATATGACATAAACTAACAAACCCACCAGAGAATAACTGAATTATGACAAGTGACGACTTGTTTCGAGAGAAGGGTAAAATTGTGTTCGGATAGATTGAATACTCTATGCATTCAGTCTATCCGAACACTATGGCGGGTCTAGTTAGATGCCAGAATAATCGATTCGATATACTCCAGCGCTTCTTCATCTTTTGATTGACCTAGCCAAAATATCGCTTTTTGTTTGATCTTGCGGTTATCTGCTGATTGCAGAACTTTTACTAAGCTCTTGGTCGCATTGCCATGAGTTAGTTGCGAAAGGGCGAATACCGCATGTTCTCTAATCCGCACAGGAGAAGCTCCAAGCGCTATCCGAATTAACAATGCTGATGAATCACGTTGCTTATTTTGAGACAGCCAAAAAACAGCCTGCTTTTGCACTTCCAAAATCGGATGCTGGCTGGCAATGGAAGTAAGCTTTTTCCAGGCCGTGTCACTTTTTAGTTGTGACAATGCGAAAACCGCTTTGTCGTGAATATGACGAGAATTACCGCTTTCCAATGCTTGCTCAATGACTTCCAATGCTTGTGGCAAATTGTTTTGTGCTACCCAAAAAATTGCCTCACTTCGAATGAGTTCTTCGGTTGCTGCCTTTGCTAATGCCACTAGCTTTTTCTTTGAACCATCATACTTATTCACACTTAATGCAAATACCGCGCGCTTTTTTGTTGGTCGCGAAAACTCTGGACTATCCAACAGCTGGACCAAAGAGTTATAACCTGCTTTATTTCTAGCCTGCCCCAGCCAAAAAATAGCGTTCTCGCTCTGAGGATGATCTTCTTGGAAAGCCAGCGCTGCTAGTTTTTCATGTGCAAACTTTCCTTGGTGAAGTGCAATCGCCGCAACAGCTTGGTTGTCCACCTTTCTACCGCTACGGCTAACTCTAGATTTATGACTAAGTAACTCAGTTAGAAACTCAACACTTTGTTGTTGATTGACGCTTTCAAACGATGTAATTGACAAGCCGTCTCGCTCGACAGGACACTCACTGCCGGCAATAAATAACTCTTTAACCATTCCATTACTCGATTGAAAGTAAATGTCGAGAAACTTAGAATCCTGTTGCACTCCAGAGTGTGAAGTTCCCCAAGAATTTCTGCGCTTGGTTAATGAACATCCTTGCTGATTCGATCCCTGGAAACAACACGGCATACCATTATTAGCCTCCATCTTTACTTGATAGTTAAACCAGTTTATTTGGCTTTTAGCTTCTTTGATTACTCGCTCTAAAATATTTTCGCTGGGGCTAAGTTTAATTAATTGGTCAGCTCTAGCCGTATTGATGAAAGCCCCCAGCAAAAGAAAACTAAAAGCGACGGCTTGCAAACCTGTTTTGTTTAAGTAATTCATTATTGTTCTCCTATTGCTGCAAAGATTGGCTGAAAAACTCTAACACTTCATCCGAGTTGATCATTGATAATCGACTTAGCGCTTTCCGTTTTAGGGCGTTGTCTTTTTCAGATTTAACAATGCCAATTAAAGCCTTAGCATTACTTTGAATAAACAAAGCTTGAATCACAGCTTGTTTGGCTTCTAGATTAGATTGTGAAGCATACAAATCCAAAAGATTTTTTCCACTCTTATCTTGATTAATGATTCCCATCTTATGAATGGCTTCTAACACTAAGTTTTGGTCGCTTTCACTCTTGGCAATCTTAAGTAGCTCTGATGCTCCGCCGCCAATTGCTAGGGCATTAATAATTTCAGCTTTTAGTGAAGTGAAAGTTTTTTGCTGATAGAGTTCCATCAGCTCATCAAGCCCGTTCATGACTCCAATTAAACGGATAGAATGTTTTTGTAATTCTAAATCTTTCTCACTTTTGACCAATTCGAAGAGTCTTGTCTTTTGACCAGCAATCATATAACTCTTCAATATTTGGTGTTTAATCTCCTTACTTTGGCTGTTAGCATAGACCGACTTAAGCAATCCCAATGCTTTTGCCGAACCTGTCATTCCTAACGTTTCAATAGCAACAATTTGTAGCTCTTGATTACTATTGTCACTGGCCAGCTTACTAATCATGGAGTAGGCCTGCTCATGAGAAGATTGGCTTAAAACAAAAATAGCGCGTTTTTTAACTCGTACACTTGAATCACTACTGATTATTTTTGAGAGAATTTCTACGGTTCGCTCCGAGGAAGAACTTAACAATGAATTAATAGCATATAGCTTCATTTCATCATCGCTAATTTCTGAGGCATCACCTTGCTGATCCTTAATTTCAGCGATCAGTGCATTTGCATCATCGAGCCAATTACTTTCAGGAAACTGCTTTTTAAGTTTAGAAAGGGTTCTTAACGCACTTGAATATTCTGAACTTTGCGCTTGAGCATAAGCCTTCCAATAAAGTGCAGCATCTTGATTCTTTCCTTTTTCCTGAACAATTTTTTCGAAAATCGATTTTGCCTGATTCCAGTTTTGCTGGTCTAGATATTCCTGACCTTTTGCATAATCAGAATCGTTTGCCAAAACATTTCCGATCAACAGAACGCTGCTTATAAAGCTAACTGCTATTAATCGGATGTAATTTTTAACTAACAGATTAAGTGGTTTCATCTTTCAACTTCCTTTGGTTATCTATTGCTGGTTAAAGACATTCTGCAGCATGTCACCAATTGTATTTTCGGTACCTTCAAGTAGTTTGACGGCACATCTAGCTTTAGGTTTGATCTAAATAGATCGTTGTTGAATTTTTTTATTAGAGACTTTCAATTTGAACAATAAATCAGAGTTGTCTAGCCTTTGCTTAACCCGATCTAATTCGGTTTTATTCATCGGCGCTAGTTGGTTAGCGTCATTCTGTGAATTTCTGAGTTCAAGTAAAATCGATTCCATTTGCATCAGTAAATGAGATAACTGTTTATCTCCCGATTTAGTAATAATTTGACGGTAGAGTCGATTAAAAGAAATCAATTCATCTAAGTGTTGATTCCTTTGAGACAGTTTAGAGGATTGGGTATCATCAGCATTGATTACATTGGTAAGTAATCGAGTACTAGCGTTTAAGTGCTTTTCTAAACTAGCGTATAAAACGCGCTGACTTTCTGCATGACTAAACGTCTGCTGATTTTTTTGTTCTTGCTGATTTCGTTCATTAATTGTCCAATCTTGTTGGTTGGGATTATCAACACTGTAACGCCCCATATAAAAGAGACTAAAACCAAGTACCACAAATACACCAAATGGAAACACATGACTCATTTTGATACCTGAAAAAAATGACATCAGCGAGTTTGGTTTCGCTACAACAGAGTGGGTTTTAGCCTGGCCTAGTTTAAGCGATTTACTATCAATAGAACGATAAACCGCGGCCATCACATTTTGATTTAGATTGTCACTTGGCTGCGGAATGTCTGAACTTATTTTTTTCGTAAGTACATTAGTTATCGATTGATATCGTTGTTGCAGTTGCTCAGAGTCTTTTAGCTCTTGCGCAAGTTTAGCGGCCTCGACGGTATCTAACTCATTATAGAAGAATAGAATTAGAGACTCATCGCTCCAAGCCATATTTGAATTCTTGAAATCACTCATATTTCGTCACCTTCACTCTGTCGTTTCACCGTCTTAATACTGCAATTTACCTGTGAACCTAATAATTCTCTTAATCTAGCAACACCTCGAAAGATTCTATTTTTCACAGTATTAGGATTAACCTCCAAGATTTCACTAATTTCATCGATAGTCCTTTCTTCAAAATGTTTTAAAACAAAAGCAACTCTAACCTCAGGACTTAATTTTTCTAAAGCACGATTAGTTAGCTGACGCAAATTTCTGCCATGCTGTTGCTGTTCTGGTTCCGAGCTTTCAAGAGTAGGCTGTTGCTCTATGTGCTCCTCGCCAAGACTATTTTGGTGTCGGGCCAACTTGCGTTGCATATCGATTGCACAATTCACCGCTATCGAATAATGCCAAGTAGAAAATTTAGCTTTAAAGTCAAACGAGCTAAGCTTGTGATACAACTTAACAAATACTTCTTGCACACAATCTTCAGCGTGCCCCTTATCATTGAGAATTCGATAGGCGATCGCAAATGTCTTGTGGCTGTATACCTCCACAATTTGTTGAAAAGCCCTGATATCACCTGACTTTGCTTGGTCGATTAACTGAGATTGTTCCTGCATATGTCATAGTATGACGAATGCTAGGGAATTTGGTTTGGTTTATTTGTAATTATTTTGAAAATAAGAGAATTTCGAAGAAGTAAGTAAAGATTCAGCGTTTATCAGTAAACAATTATGTGGAGGTTTAGGCAGAAAGCTCGCTCATATTAAATGTAAATGAGTGTAACTAGGCACTAATATTACTTGTAGTTTTAACTCAACAATTTTATATTCAAAGTTAGCGCTATTGGGCTGGAATTAATCTCCCCGATCTTTTAAAAAAGGGACCTACTATGATTCATTTAAAAACTGCTTTAAGTTTGCTCAGCATCACTCTGTCTATAATACTACTTGCGGGTTGCACCACTTATAAAATGCAATCAAATAACCAATCGACAATCCCCCCAATTGATTCCTTAGTTTCTGCTGAATGGCTGAGTCAAAACCTTAACCAACCAGATTTAGTGGTTCTTGACAGTACTGTTATTGTTAAAATGGACCCTAAAGTTGGAATGACCAATGTCAGCGGCTACTCTCAATATCAACAAGGCCATATTCCTGGTGCTCGATTTGCCGATCTAAAAGGTGCGATGTCGAGCCATGACAGCCCGTTAGATTTTGTCATGCCAACTCCGCGACAATTTGCAAAAGCCGTCGGCGAGCTTGGCATCGATAATAATTCACGCGTCGTTATTTACAGTAGCGACAATCATGTTTGGGCGGCTCGATTATGGTGGATGCTGCGTTGGGCTGGATTGGATCAAGTCGCTATTTTAGATGGGGGGTTAGCCGCGTGGAAAGCGGAAGGCAAAGAACTTTCAACTGAGGAGCCTAGCTACTCTCCGAAAAAATTTAGATTGTCCCTGCGCCCTGAATTAATAGCAGACCGAAAACAAGTTTTTAGTGCTATAAGTGACCCTAAAGTTAGCATCGTGGATGCCCTTCCAGCCGCCTCGTATAGCGGGCAGTTTTCAATGTACGCCAGACCAGGTCATATTCCCACGGCGACCAATATGCCTACCTCTGACCTTGTGAACGAGACCGGACATTATAAGTCATTTGATGAACTCGATATGATGCAAGAAGGCGACAGAAAACAACGAGTCATTACTTATTGCGGTGGAGGCGTAGCAGCCTCTGGTGCTGCCTTCACTTTGCACCGATTAGGGTTCGAAAATGTCGCTGTCTACATGGGCTCATTGCAAGAGTGGGCAGAAGATCCCAAAAATCCAATGTCCACAGAGTTGCCAGAATAGTTGCAGCTGGAATTGATTGCATGATGGGGGGATGGTAGTCAAGTAAAGAGCTTGGTTTAGTTTAGGTTAGGTTTGAAAGGTTTAATTTAAACTTTTCAAGTGAAAGCTTAGATTGAGTTTTATCTGACACAATGACGACAAAGTTCCCAAAGGAGACATTCTTGTTGTTCCTATACTTTAGAGAGAACCAAAGATAAGTTCAATGCTTCGACTGCGCTCAGTAACCTGTAGGTAGTATCTCTGCATTCTTAACGGGCGGTTTCGCAGCGCTGCGCTCCGACTGCGACATTCTTTTGTCTGGCAACAAAAGAAAGCAAAAATGCCTTTTACGTTGCGCACTGGGCGACCGAGATTGACCTAATGTTTTGTCTCAACTTTCTGTGGGTCGCCCACCACCTGTTCGTCTTTATGGCCCATCCCGGTGCTCCTTACTTCGAACGCTCATTTATCACACGTAATCGGCGCGGTGAATAACTTTACCGAAGATATACCGGCCTAGCGGCTTATAACCGACTTGTGAAGCACATGAGGCGCAGGTAGACAAGAAAAGTAAAGGACAGAAAATTGCTCCTGCGTTTTCAGCATTCTTTACTTCCATGTAAACAAGTGCCAGCGAACACTTTACTTCCACCTATTAGGTGTACTCAGGGATGTCGGGTTGCTTGTAGCCAATGGGCAAACTCAAAACCAAGGTCTTACGGACTTCGGTGGTATTCTGAGGGTAAACGCAAAGTACTTTATTTCAAGCTCGTACAGCCACTAATCGCGGTGCCCAGTGCGAACGTCAAAAAGCATTTTTGGTTACTTTTGGTGCTTTGGCCAAAAGTTACTCGCACGCAAGCGAAGCGGTGCGAAGCGCCTTTAACTTAAATTTTGGCTCTTAAAAAAGAACAATAAAAATCGTCCGCTTTAGATAAAAAGCAGAACTAAAACGTATTTATTAAATTCAACTTTCAAACAAACTCAAAACAATTACAATTTATAATATCCGGTTATTCAGAGCCTGAGTTATATCCGCTAACAAGTCTTCCAGTTTCTCACAACCAACGCTCAATCGAATTAACCCCTGCGAAACATCATCCGTTCCCCATCGCGCACGTCGCTCAGCCATAGAGTGAATACCACCGAAACTAGTCGCCTCGAAAATCAGTTGCGACCGAGTCAGAAATTCATCCGCAGCCAGTTTATCGCCAAGATCAAAGCTGATAATAAAACCGTATCGATGCATTTGTTGACTCGCTATTTCATGGGAAGGGTCCTCAGGCAGACCAGGAAATCTCACTGACTTGACTCGGTTGTGAGTGCTTAGAAATTCGGCTAGTTTTTGAGCGTTGTTAACCATTCGCTCCAAGCGCAAATCTAAACTTGCCAAGCCACGATGAACCAACCAAGTTTCCATTGGTCCGGCAATATTTCCCGAAAGCTTACGCCATAATCGCATGGCTTCTAGTAGTTCAGAATTTTTAGTGGCAATATGACCAAACAGGACATCACTATGACCATTGACGGCTTTAGTATCAGAGCACATTGAAATATCAGCCCCAAGTAAAAGGGGTTGTTGCCCAAGAGGGGTGGAAGTGGTGTTGTCAATCGCCAATATTCCGCCACCTTGATGAACTTTATCGGCGAGCGATTGAATATCGACAACATCTAAAAGTGGATTACTTGGTGTTTCAATAAAGACTAGCTTTATTTTTGAAAAGTCTTGCTGCAATAACTTTGCCGTTGGTACGGCTTTGATCTCTACTCCAAATTTTTGCAGATAAGCTTCGGCATAGGCTCGTGTTGCATAGTATCCATCAGACTGCAGCAACAAAACATCGCCCGGTTCAACTAGCGCTGTCATTACTGCCGCACCCGCCGCCATACCGGAAGGAAAAACTAAAGCGTCACCACCTTCTAATTCGCCCAGAGCTGTTTCAAGTGCGTCCCAAGTCGGATTATGAAAACGGGCGTATTGGTGATATTTGTTATCAACTTCTCCCGAAAGATGAAACGCACTGGCAAATGTCGGCCCCTTAACGAAGGCTGCTCCCTGTTGAGGTGAGTCGACTCCAGCATGGACTGTTTTAGTGGCGAGAGAGTTTTTAGTATTTTTCTTCATGGTTATTCCAACTATTTTTATCCATTTAAGGCGACTCATTAGTATCTACTATATTATCATGTGTTCTATCAGCAAAAGATATACAGATTTGTTTATAAGCGAGTTATTTTAGTTACATGGAATACCTGTTAAGTTAGCGCTCGATATAACCTTTTAGCATTTAATCAATATGGATACCTAAATTTGACGGAATCGATAAAATTATTCACAGTCACTTGCATCGCGCTAATTGCCTTCGCTGCTAACTCAGTATTTTGCCGACTGGCCTTAGAGTCATTGGATATTGATCCGGCCAGCTTTACCAGCATTCGATTAATATCTGGTGCAATTGCATTAGCTATTATTCTGACCTTTCAATCCAAAACACCTCTCACCCAAATCACTAAAGCCGCCTTTACTCCAAATATTACACAATGGTCGGGGACAGTTTATCTTTTTAGCTACGCCGCTTGTTTTTCTTTTGCCTACACCATGCTCGATACTGCCACTGGTGCCCTCATTCTTTTTGCTACTGTACAATTATTTTTATTGTTGAGCCAAGCGATTCGAGGACATCGATTTAATCTAAAAGAGATATTAGGTATCGTCTTGGCAATACTCGGTTTTGTGTTATTAACCCTACCTGAAGCGACACGACCCGACTGGTTTGGTTTAGGATTAATGGTCATTGCAGGTATTGCTTGGGCCGGATACACCTTAGCTGGAAAAGTAGCACAAAAGGTTAGTCAAAATACTACCGAAAATTTCATTCGCTGTATTCCACTGTCGGTGGTGCTGTCGATGGTGTTTATTCAACATCTCGCTGTTAGCCCTTCTGGTATTTTATGGGCGACTCTTTCAGGTGTTTTTGCTTCGGGCATCGGCTATAGTCTTTGGTATTATTCAGTCAAACGGATCACGATTACCCAAGCGGCTATCTCACAACTGCTGGTACCGATCATCGCAGGTTTAGGTGGTGTATTGCTTGTCGATGAATCCTTAAGCACAGAGTTTATTAGCTCTGGTCTGCTGATTTTAACCGGAGTTGCACTAGTATCATTGGCAAAACCAAAACCGGTTGAGTCAGCTCAACAGTAAAAACTAATACCTCACTAAACGGGAAATAAAATGAAAGCAATTGGAGAATTCGAAGTCAGTCTTGAGCCTCAAAATGAAGATTCTCACCCGGTAGGCAGAATGCTGATTAATAAGTCTTATTCCGGAGAGCTAGTAGGAACTGGCACCGGTCAAATGATTAGCAAACGGACCGAAGCAGGCCATGCAGTCTATTCCGCTCTAGAGGAATTTAAAGGTTCTATTGGTGGAAAATCGGGGAGCTTCACTCTGTTTCATATTGGCAGTATGTCTGCTACAGGTCAGTCTCTCGATATCACCATTGTGCCGGGTTCCGGCACAGAACAATTAGTCGGAATCGCCGGGCAATTGACCATTACCCAGGAACAAAACGCGCATCAATATGTGTTGGAGTACACTTTATAGGTAATTTAGATTCAACACCTCTTAACAGCAAAAAAAAGTCAATAACCGAGTCAACAAATCATGGCCTAAGTATAAAAAGGACTTGGAATCGTCGCTCGTAAACTTCAAAATACACATGTACAAAAATGTCTAACACGGATTTCACCATGATCCTACTGGACGTTAGGTTAAAGAAAATGCAGTGCTAGCATGGCAACTTACATTAGAATTCTTCAAACAAGACTTAATATCAACTTAATGCTTGCTAACCAAAAGAACCAATAATCAATGCCAATAAGACAATACTATCGCCACGAAAACGTTGAAGGCTGTAAAGTAGGCCGTTTTAATATGGGTATTAATACTCAGTTTATTGTGTATCGAATCGGCGATACTGTAATCGACACAGGTCCAAGCAATCAATGGAGACACGTGAAAAGGTTCTTATCACAATCGCCAGTAAAGCAATTGCTACTAACCCACCATCATGAAGATCATAGCGGTAATGCTCAGCGCATAGCCGATCACTTCGAGTTGACTCCCAGAGCACCGGCACTTTCCCAACCCAAACTATCCAATGGATATGCGACTCCACTGATTCAGCGAATTATTTGGGGAAGCCCCAGAAAAACTAAATCTAACCCCATAGACGATACTGAGTATCTTAGCGACGGAAGTCCTATCGTACCAGTACACACCCCGGGGCATGCCAAAGATTTGACTTGTTACCTTTTACCCAAGCAAGGCTACTTCTTTAGTGGTGATCTGTATATCGCTAGAAACTTAAAGTTGTTGAGAAGTGACGAGAATTTGCCGTTATTAGTGGATAGTTTGCGTAAGGCGATAAAATTGGACTTTGAAACTTTGTTTTGCCCCCATGGTGGAATTTTTGAAAATGGTAAAGAAATGCTTACCACTAAACTTAATAACATTTTGACGCTTTGCGAAAAGGCTCAAAAACTCGAGCAGCAGGGCGCAAACCTCAATGAAATCACCTTGAAACTACTTGGTCCCGAGGGAATGGTTGGAAAACTATCGGGTGGGAATTTTAGTAAAATGAATCTAATCAAACAGTGCGGCCAAGTTAAGCTATAATTTGGTTATTAAACAATTACTTGGAATACTAACTTTGTCGACACCTGTTTTAGAAACACTTTCCGATTTAGCTACCGAAGCCCATACAAGAATTCAACAAGATTTTGCCAATATTAATCCGGTAGTTGGTATCAGTCAAAGTATGCGTAAAAGCGGCTTTCCCGCAGATGCTATGACTATCGACTGCCTTAAAACCAATCGTCGAATTATTATCATTTTACACGATGAAAGCCCAGACATTCTTCGATATCAATTTGCCCGTCGAGATGCTGATCCAAGCGATGATTTTGAAGTCTTAGACTTTGACAAACTAACCGCTCAAGTTTTATACGATTGGATCGCTAGTTACTTTTCAAATAAAAGTAACTAGCGATTTCTTGGAATTGTTTGAATTATAACTAGCTTGCGTAACTGTTAAGATCAGCTAATTGTTGCGCTTTCTCTTTTTCTTTCTTGGCGTATTTAATCCACTGCTCTGCAACTCGCTTTTGCTGTTTCTTATCAGTTGCTTTAGAAAAATTGACAATAGCTTGGTCGAATTGTTTGAGATTAAAATGAGCTATTCCTAAAATCACATCAAGATTACCGGGTCTATCAAGATTGCCTTTTTGCTTGGCTGCTCGAGCTGCATCAATGGCTGACTGCCATTGTTCCAATTCAACCAAGGCTTCAGCCAAACGAGCGTCCAAGTTTCCACTTTTACTAAGATTTGCGGCTCGACGAAGAACCGGAACTGCTTTTTCCGTTTCTTTTGCGCTCAACCAAGCTTGTGCTAAATAATTTAATATCTTAACGTTTTCTAACACAATGCCGTCTTCAATACTCTTACTTAACAATCTTGCAGCTTTGTAGGGAGCTCCGCTTTCATAATAAAGTTGCGATAAGGTTTGAAGATCGATTTTTTTAGTCACAAAACCTTGTTGATAAGCCGCTTCCATCACTGATAATTGTTTTTCTGGTTGTTCAGTTTCTCCATACATATTGGCTAGGTCAATCCAATAGCTCGCCTTAGAATAGTGACGTACTAACTGTTCAGAAACTTCGGTGACTTTATCTGTCTCCTTTAGTTCGTAATGCAATGCTCTCTTCAGAACCAACCAGTTTTCTTTAGGGATATTGCCACTTTTATAAGCATCAGTCACCACGTTACTAATCGCTTTCTCGGCAGCCGAATAATTCTTCATCGCATAGTAAGCATTCGCTTTTAGAACCAATGAGTTGCTATTTAACTCACCTTTGACCGATTGCCATTGTTCAAGATAGTCAATGGTTTTGTTGTATTGCTCAGAAGCCATACTTAATTGTGCAAGACTAAATAACGTAGACAGTTCAAGGGATTCCGGAATATATTTTTGTTCTACGACTTTTTCAAAAGCAGCGATTGCCGCCGCAGTATCGTTTTTCCCATAATAAATGAAACCATAAAAATTCCACAACATCGCTTTTTCGTATGAATTAATCTGGTCGATTCGACTCTTGACTCGATCAAGAACGGCGAGTCCTTCATCCACTTGACCTTCGTCAGCTAATTTTTGCGCTCTAGCGAGTTGGCTATAAACTCGTTCTCGCATCGCTGGCGTTTTTCTAGTACTACGTTTACTGGCTTTAGCTTCAGCGGCTGCAGCCATCGAACCAAAGGTAACCGCCCAGCTTGACTGCGACAGATTAATACTAAGATTTAATCCAATAAAAAGAAATGCAGTCGTAAGGATCAGTTTTGTCCATTGATTGATTAGTTTCATAACTTTTTCTCCAAACAATACCAAGTATTCTTTAATAGCTTTATTTTTCGAATCAAGATTAATTCATTTTAAAAGTGATCTTGTTTTGCACACCTGCGACTTCGGTCGCTTGGCCATCAATTACTCGAGGTTTATATTTAAATTTTAGCGCTGCCTCTTTAGCAGCTTGGTCAAAGATGCCTTGAGGCTGAGCTTCGACAACCATAGGATCTCTAACGCTGCCATTTTTAGTGACAACAAATTCCACAATGACATAGCCTTCTATACCGCGCGAAAGTGCCCTACGAGGATAAACAGGGGCTACTTTCACAATCGGAAGATACTCACCGTCGCCAGACTCCAAAGCTAATCCTGATGATAAATTAGTATCCGCTGCAACGTCAGCGGAGAATCCAATTTGTCCAATATCTGCCACCAGTTCTTGAGACTCCATTGGCGGCTGCTCAAGTGGTGGTGGCTCATCTTCTGGTTTGGGTGGCTTCTTAGGTTTACGTTTTTTGGTTTGAATGCTTTCATCTTTTTTCAATCGAACAAAATCAATCACTCGACCTTGCGGGCCTTCTTCCAAACCATTGTCATCGTTAATGATTAGATAACGCATCCCCAAAAATAGTCCGGCAGTAATCACAAAAGCGATTAACACTGCATATACATAACGGATCATCAGCTACATCTCTTTAGCTGCAATTGAAACGTCATAAACTCCTGCGGACCGAGCACCATCCATTACTTTAATTAGCACATCTGTTGTTGCTTTTTTATCCGCTTGAACCACAACTGTCGCTTGTGGATTTTCCGCATGTAATCTTGCCACATTGGCTTCGACCGCTCGAACATCTATGCGACGCTTGTTGATCCAAACTTCACCTTTTTCGTTAATCGCAATTAAAATGCCTGCGCGATCTTTTTGTACCGCAGTTGCCGCTTCTGGTCGATTAACATCGATTCCCGCTTCGCGAACGAAGGATGCGGTGACGATAAAAAAGATTAACATGATAAATACTACGTCGAGCATGGGAGTCATATTGATCTCTGATTCTTCTTCGTCTTCTAACAGCTTTGCGAATGGTGCTCTCATCGCACTCTACCTCATAAAATAATTCGTTAATCTAACTCAATTGCTCACATCACTTTGTTAGTGGTCGAGCAATAATTTATCTTCCATTAATTCAGCTTCTTTCTTGGCGTTTCTTTTAAGCCAAGTCGAAGCAAAAACGCCTGATAGTGCGCCTACCATGCCAGCCATCGTAGGAATCGTTGCTTTTGAAACACCGGATGCCATTGACCGCGCATTACTACTTCCAGTCACCGCCATCACATCAAAAACTTCAATCATGCCAGTCACCGTACCTAACAATCCAAGTAGTGGACAAAGTGCGACAAATGCTTGGATTGTTGGAAGCGACTGATGAAGCGCCGCTTTAGTTCGCGAGATCATGGCAGTTCGAATTTGCTCTGCGTACCAAGAATTTCTCTCTGAACGAGCCATCCAAGTATCAACGACCGATTGACGATAGTCGCGATAAAAGAACCGAAGATAAATAAAGCGCTCTAAAATCAACATCCACATCACAAAAATTAGTATGCCAATGTAATTCAGGACAACTCCGCCGGTCTCCAAGAACTCTCGGATCATCTCGATGTATTCGGTTAAAGTCGGCACGCTTATGCTTCCTGCTCTGCTCGTTCAGCAATTACACCAGCGGCTTGCTCTTGTAAAATATGTAAAATGCTTTTGCTGCGAGTATTTAGCCAGGTAAACAACATCACCGTAGGAATAGCCACCACCAGACCTAACACTGTTGTAACCAGCGCAGTAGAAATACCACCAGCCATTAACTTAGGATCGCCGGTTCCAAATAAGGTGATTGCTTGGAATGTGGTAATCATACCGGTAACCGTTCCAAGTAATCCAAGCAACGGAGCTACCACCGAAATGACCTTAATGAAAGTGATACCTTTAGTGAGTTTTGGTAACTCTTTTAAAATCGCTTCACTCAGCTTTAGTTCCAACGTATCAGTTGCAACATCAGAATATTTTTCTTTCACTTTCATCACACGCCCTAAAGGATTATTGTCAGTGAGCTGAGTTGACTTCAATTGACGTTTAACTTTTTGTTCGGTCAAAAATAGAGCGATGTATTGTTTGATTGCAATAATAAACGCGATGAGACCTAAAGATAAAATCACGTATCCAACCGGACCACCTTGGTCCACTCGTTCCATTTGATCTGGCGCCTGAACCAACAACCCGAGGATACTTCCCCCCGTTGGGTCTAATGCAAAAGGCGCAAACCCTTGCTTAGTATTTTCTAATTCAACCACGGTATCAAGAAATCGACTAGTCGGCTGCCTAACTAGTTCCGCAATGGTATTAGTCGCATTAAGCCATTCTAGATAGACGCCATCAGAAACCAAGTTGAATGTACCGACTCGAGTCACAGGTTTTATCACTTTATTACCATCAGCCAAAGTCACTTCTTTTTCAAAAGTTTTGACTTTTCCAGACTCAGACATTTCTCGAGTAAGCTCATACCATACTTGTTCAATTTCTTCGATAGAAGCCAGATTAGTGGATGAGCCCATTTTTGCTGATAAATCATCAAGGAATTT
Organism: Kangiellaceae bacterium; assembly: GCA_965230505.1. Lineage (GTDB taxonomy): Bacteria > Pseudomonadota > Gammaproteobacteria > Enterobacterales > Kangiellaceae. Next base: position 1,821,047 of record OZ246006.1, read on the forward strand.
TTCTCGCCCAGAGATCTCTGCTGAAATAATACTGGTGGTAAACTTACCACTAGTATCTCCCGATACTTGTTGCAAAACACCGAAAAGTTCTTTTAACGAGCCCAGACGTTTATTCAGAGCGTCATTGAGATCGTTAATCTTTATTTCATTCTCTTCGAAACTAGTTTCGAGTCTGTCAGAAATTACAACTTGCTCATCTCTAGCTGCAATGGCGTTAGATAGAAGTTTATCCTGTTGATCTTTTTGTTTGATAAAGACATCTTCACGCTGTTTGTTTTCCTGAGACTGCTGGTACTGGCCTTTTTTCAATTTCGCTAGCAAGTCATCAATGTTTATTGCTTGTTCTTCCGCAGCCGAAACAAATGGCACAATGAAAATTGCAGAGATTGCAAATATGACAGTCTGAATTCGATTCTTTTTTTGATTAAATTTCATTTCAATTCTTCCTAGTTAGCCCTATATTGACTTAGCTTCTGCTGCTGCAATCGGTACAATAATCATATCTGGTGCTAGTTGTTTTTTAGCCATTCTTAGGCCTTTACTAATTTGACTACGATAGCTGCTATCAAGTGGCTTCCACTCGCGCGCTTTTTCATCCCAAATTCCCATGTTTTGTTTATCGCGTGTTTGAAATACCAGTGCTACTCGACCTATGCGCAAGTAATTAACTTCTTGTTGTTGACCATTAACTTCAGCATTTCCAGCGTAAGCCTCAATTGTTCTGCCGTAATCAACTTCAACTTGATACGCTTCAAGAACTCGTCTAAATTTTTCAGAAACAGCAACATCCGCTCTGTCCATCATTTGATTGAGTTGAGTTAAACGATTTTGCCGTTCCTCTGGTAGAAACGGTACGTCGAGTTTTACAAACTCTTCTAAGCCAGAAATCATTCGCAACATTAGTGGTGTAATTTGTCTTTCAATAACCGTAACCTGATCCATTGACTCGGAAAGGCGAGTCATTTCAAGTAGTTGATTTTCTATCTGGCGATTCATTTGAGCGTTATAGATTTTCAAGCCATCCGTTTCTTTATTAACCGACTTAAATTGCTGTAACTTACTCTGAATCTCGTCGGCTAAACGATCGACCTTCTGCTGCGATTTAATTGCAGACTCATTGATTACTGCGCTGTTATCTACAACTACTTTTAATTCATCGGCTTCGACATAGCTGTTCATTGCTAGTAGCAGTGATACTAAAGTGAAGCTTTTTAATATATTCATGTAACTTTGACCTCAAATAAGGAATTCATAATTCGTGCTATATCGCTAAACAGCAAAGATTCCAACACGATCTGGGTAATAAGGCGCTAGTGTAGTGAGCTAATGTGACAGATTTTTTACAGCTAGATGACATGAAAGTTACTGGTGTAATATCAGTGAGTTAGCTTGAAATTATTTTAGAGTTGAATGTCACAAAGGATAGTATTAGCTGAGAAGCTGACGGAACGTATAAGGCATATATCAATCTCAAACCTTATTGATAATGCAAGCACTTCGACTCCGAAGTTCGACTCCGCTCACCACAGCACTCAATGAGCTTTTTTTGAAGAACATAGTCCGGCACTTCTAGCAAGCCGGCTGAGTGGGGATCGAAGCCTTACGAACCCCAACTTCACTCATAATGCTAACACTTCGACTCAGCTCAGTGAGCTTTTGTTTTTCAAGAAAATAATCCGGCACTTCCAGCAAGCCGGCTGAGCGGAGTCGAAGCCTTACGAATTCCAACTTCACTCATAATGCGAACATTTCGACTCCGTAGTTCGACTCCGCTCACCACAGCGCTCAATGATCGTTGTTTTGATAATGAGTTTGATTTTGACAATCAGCAGCTTGTTGCAAAAGATTAAAATCAGAATTAATCAATGCCAACTTCTTTTTTCGACTCCAACCTTGTAGTTGTTTTTCACGATAGAAGGCTTCATCAATACGATCAAACTCTTCTAAATAGACAAGAGATACTGGTAATCGAACTTTTGTATAACTTGCACCAATTCCAGACTGATGTTGCCAGACTCGTAGGTCTATATTTTTAGTACTTCCAATATAGTAGCTTTGATCACTACAAAGAAGTATATAAGTGAATCCTTTCATGATGATTTCCTTTCATTGCCAAAAACATTCCATTTAAAGTTAGGATAACATAATAGAGGATCTTACAACTAGGAGGCAACACTTCAACTGCGCTCACCACAGCGCTCAGTGTACTTTTAGTTTTAGAAAAAAACCTGCGCTCCTTGCAAGCCGGCTGAGCGAAGTCGAAGCCTCACGATCTTCAACCACACCCATAAGGTTAACATTTCGACTCCGTAATACGACTCCGCTCACCACAGCGCTCAATGAACTTTCACCTTTTAAAAACAAACGCTAGAAATTAACAGAAACCTGCATACTTAATTCCGTTCCGACTGTTTCAGTCAGGATATCAACACCTTCTTGCTCAATCGTTTTATCTTCACCTAACAGGTTCTTCACCTGGAACTTCAATGTAGTATCGTAAGTTGGGTACCAAGTGTAGATAAAATCTAATGAATGAAAGGAGTTTTCTTCCGCATCTTCAAAACCACTCACACCAGGTACAATTATGCGAGGACCAAATACGTTGTATACCAATGTCGCTGCATGCTCGTTATTCAGCGCATCCCACCCCATTTGTAGATTAACGACCCACTCTGAGTGACCGATTAGTCGACGAGTATTATTGGTAATTACTGAAGTAACACTCTGATCGGTATTCAACGCTTCTTTTAACTGCTCTTCAAACAAACAATTAGCACTACCAACAGAAGAACAGATATTCACTTCCGAATCACTATAAGTAAAGTTACCTGTTACAAAGTAGTTGGCCATGTCCTCGCTAATAAACGAAAGGTCTTTTAGAAATTCGACTTCAACCCCATACAATTGACCATCCGTTGCATTGGCAGTCAAAAGCTGCGGAGCTCCTTCCGTTGCACTAGGTAGCTCAATTTGCTCGATCGGGTTGGTAATGTCTTTCCAGAATAACGCGACAGAAATATTTTCACCTGTCTCTAAGTACCATTCCCAACGGAAGTCAATATTATCTACTGCAGAACTTTTAAGTGAAGTTGAACCTCTAACCAAAAACTCTGTTAAGGGATCGATGTAAAAGCTTGTAGAAATATCCCTAAAATCTGGACGAATTGTGGTCTCGCTGTAGTTAAAACGAAACTGCATTTCACTATCAACAATATAAGTGGCTGCAAGGGATGGAAATAACTCATCTTCTAGCAACGGCAATTCTGAAATTGAATCAGTATCGCCAGCAAAAAAATCTGAGTGAGGCTGGAAGGGAATCGACACCTGTCTAAAATCTTCATACCTTATTCCACCTGTCACTCGCCAGTTTTTACTTAAATCAAAATCTGCCAGAAAGTAATAAGCATCTATTAAAGTAGCAGCTTTATACTTATCACCGTTAGAAGTCGCGTCATCCAAACGAATGTTATAATCACTTTGCGACAAATTATTATCTGACATGATTTGTGAAAAATCGTCACCAGCTAGATATTGTGATGGGATTGAAAATGTTTGAAGCACGATTCCGATACTTTCAGCATCTCGATTTTTTTCAACAAAATCAGCACCTGCTTTTAACTCGACACTCCAAGAGTCATTATAGATTGGCATGGAAAGATTAACGCCATAATTTTCAACATCATCTTCCAAGAATTGAAAACCATAAGTCGTATTGATATCTCTAGCTAGCTGAGAACTAGAAACACCGTCAACATGGTCAATTCTAAAAGTGGTTTCAAATGCTCCAGGAGCATCTCGCTCTGTTTTACTTTTAGACACATACCAATCAGCGCCTAGATTAAACCAGTCTGGAAAATTATGACGCCCTTTTAATTGATGAGATACCAATTCTCTTTCTTCATAAAGCACATCAACTTTACGACGAGATTCGGCTGGCTCGTTAATTGTGTTGGTATTTTCGAATTGTCGATTTCTTAATCGATCTTTAGTATCGCTAAGAAATATGTTATTGAGTTCCAAATGATGGTCTTGATTAAAATCGTAACCAAGATTTAACATCCCACTCCACTTGATTTGATGCTCGGTAGACTGACCATCTGCAAACTCATTAATTCTAATTTCGCCACCGGATTTCGCTAGATTGTTGATATTTCTTTCTTCACTAACATTCCATTCGTTTTTGTAGGACACGCTTGCCAAAAAGCCAATTCGAGAATCACTACCAAAATCAATTTTGTCACCATAGGTTAGATCAAACCCGTAGTCAGGGTCGATAGATTGTTCTTGCGCATCAATATCTCTGTTTAATGAACTAACAATCGCGACAGACTCTTGCGTAGATAATCCATTCAGTCCATCACCATTAAGAGTGGACCGCAATAATGAAGATAATTCTCTAGTACCGTCATCACTTCCCAAATTGTCATCACCGCCACCGGCATACCAAGATGAGTCGTCGTTATCGAAATTAAATCCTAACTTTCCTCCGACTTTGAAAACTCTTTCGCTTGGGATGGACTTAGTTCGAATATCGACATTGCCTCCAGCAAAATGAGCGGGAAGGGCAGGAGAATATGATTTTTGTACATTAAGACTTTCGATAATTCCTGATGGAAATAAATCGAGTGGTAAAACCGAACGAGTTGGATCTGGACTGGGAACAGTCGCTCCATTTAATAAGGTGCTTGAATATCGTTCTCCTAGTCCACGGATGTATATGTATTTGCCATCAACAAGCGTTAAACCAGTGACACGTCTAAGCGCCGAGGCTGCATCACTATCACCCGTTCTTGAAATTTGTTCTGCACCTAAAATATCGGCCACAAAGGCTTGGTCTTTTCGTTCATCCAATACTGCCTGAGCACTTCCTTGAAGTCGGCTTCCTGTAACCACGACTTCTTCTAACTCAGATTCTTGATTTTCTTCCTCCGCAACCACAGAAAGCGGTGCGAGACTAGTTAACAGAGCGAAGCTGACTGCCGTCGCTGTTTTTTTAACTAGGTATTGATTGTGTAAACTATTCATTACTTACTCCAACAAAATTGTTGCTTTTTTGTTTCATTTCTCGCGCTAAGGGGGTTGAAAAAATCGAAGAATCTATCAACTCAAGATTACTCCTGCCGCGATGAACTTATGATTCAATTAATATTGTTTGCTATCTAATTTAAATAAAGGGAAATAAGATCTGCGATCCTATTTCCCTCATAGTCCGGGTTTATGATTAGTCGTCCAGACCAATCGTTACCCAACCAGCAGTCCAATCGTTGTCGTCACCCACCGCACCAATAAAGTCGGGGCTATCAAACCAGCTGTCAATGCTATTCATATCCGCAGCGGCCGCAGATGTTGTCGTTTCGTAACCACTAATAACATCAGCCATGGTTGCTTCAACACTGTTACCTGTTTGAGCCAAGAACCAATCTTCAGTCGTCGTTGTCGCAGTAGCGTTGCCTTTAAAGTTTTCGCCGTTTTCACAAGCAACAACACTGTTTTGCATGATAAGCGCACCAGACTCGGCATTCGCTTGGGTCTCTGGGAAACTATCCACTTCTAAGCACTCACCCATACCTGCAGGGCCTGTGATTAGCACGTTGTATAACTCACCAGCAGTACCGTGTCTTAATAAAACACCTTCTGAATCTTCATTGGCTGCACCAATAATGGTGAAGTTTGCAATGACTGGAGTGGTTAATGGTGTTGCCGCTGGTGCTTCCTCACCGTTGTCTGCCTCAATTCCACGGTTAACAAATGCCGCGTCATGTTTGATTAGTACGTATTGTGCTCGGCCAGTCCAACCAAATGACCAGTCGAAAGAATCATCGCCGTTAGCAGTCAACACTAAATGTCTAACGTCTACGGTACCGCCAAAGAATTCGACACCGTCATCTAAATTCATATGAACTTGAATGTAGTCAACGTTTGTGCCACTTCCAACACCGGCAAAAGTAATACCGTTTAGCTCATCACCTGAACCAAGCGCTTTACCAGCATACTTAACAACCACATAACGTAGCGTTCCAGAGTTATCTTCAGCATTGTCGCCACCGTACAATCCGGCATCACCTTCTGCACTAATTCCACAGTTAGCTAGCTCAGTTGCATCAGCAACGTCATCACCATTTCCATCACAAAGATTAGATGGCGCATTGCCTAACAATACTAATCCGCCCCATTGTCCAACAGCTGTTGCTTGACCGGTGATGTCTTGAACTGAAGTCATGATGATAGGAGACGATGCACTACCTAACGCTTCAATTTTTGACCCACGGCGAGCGACTAAAAAGTCGTCACCCGTTTCGCCAATTAAGGTTGTTCCTGGCTCGATGTATAAAGTGGCGCTATTTGCATTATCTTCACCAACTGCTGTACGACCTTTTAACACCCAATGCTTGTCATTAGTTAGAACCACATCAGATGTAAACACGACGTCAGCATCTAACTTATAAACGGGCTTATCAGTTATTGCTGCAAATTCTCCCGAGGCATAGGTCGCTAGACCTTGCGCGTCAGCAGAAGTGATCTCGGTAGGGATACCGGTGTTAACACCTACAGTCCAACCTTCCATCCAGTTACTTTCACCATCGAAGGCGCCAATGTAATCAGTTGAACGGAACCAAGGGTCGCTGTATGCATCTGCCGCATCAACACCAGCTCCAAGTAGAGGAGAACCCGATTGAGGTGTAAATCCGTCTGCAAGTAAAACTAATGCTTCAGAATTATCAAATGCGCTGTTACCAGTTTGTCCTAAGAACCAATCTTCAGTTGTCGTTGTATCAGTCGCATTTCCTTTAAAGTTCTCTGCGTTTTCACAAGCAACAATTGAGTGTGTCATGATCAACGAGCCATTCTCAGCATTTGCTCGCGTTTCAGGGAAGCTATCAACTTCTAAACACTCGCCCATGCCTGCAGGACCAGTAATAACAAAGTTGTGTAATCGTCCTGCGGTTCCATGACGAAGTAGTACACCTTCAGAGTCACTGCTCGGAGCGTTTGCACCTCGAATGGTTACATTACTTACAATAGGGTTAGTTAAAGGCGTTGCCGCTGGAAACTCTTCGCCGTTGTCGGCTTCGAAACCGCGATTGGCCTGTGTGTCGTTGTGCTGTACATAGATGAATTGAGCGCGACCAGTCCAACCAAATGACCAATCAAAACTATCGTCACCATTTCCGGTTAATACAACGTGGCTAACATCAACACTACCACCAAAGAACTCAACACCATCGTCAAGATTTTCGTGAACTTGAATGTAATCAACCGTGGTTCCACTACCAACACCCGCAAATGAAATACCGTTTAGTTCATCACCTGAACCAAGCGCTTTACCGGCTTGTTTAACCACTACAAATTTAAGAGTGCCAGAGTCATCTTCGGAATCGTTACCACCGTAAAGACCTGCGTCACCTTCAGCGTTGATACTACATCCAGCTAGTTCATCAGCGTCTGCTATGTTGTCACCATTCGCATCGCATAAGTTTGAAGGAGCGTTACCTAGTAGAACTAATCCACCCCATTGGCCGATAGTGGTTTCTTCGCCAACCACATCTTGAATAGATGTCATTACAATAGGAGCACCGCGGCTACCGACTGCTTCGATTTTAGAATCACGACGAACCACTAAGAAGTCATCACCCGATTCACCAATCAATGTTGTGCCTTGCTGGATATACAACGTTGCGCTGTTGGCTCGATCATTACCGACAGCCGTTCGACCGTTTAAGATCCAGTGAGCATCATTAGTGAGAGTTACATCAGCAGTGAATGTTGTGCCGTTGGCTAAACGATAAACTGGCTTATCAGTAATTTCTGGAAACTCAGTTGAAACATTTGAAGCTAAACCTTGTTGAAGTGCATTTTGAATGTTAGCAGGGAAACCACCTTTAACACCCACAGCCCATCCTTCGGTCCAGTCATTAGTTCCATCGAACGCGCCCACATAATCAACACTATCAAAGAAACTATCAACGGTAGAAACATCTAGTCCAGCTCCTAGAAGTGGCGAGCTCGTTGTTGGCATATAACCGTTGACTTCCATTTGTACTGATGAAGAGTCGGCAAATGCGAGGTTTCCTGTTTGACCTAAGAACCAATCTTCTGTGGTCAATGTATCAGTGGCATTCCCTTTAAAATTTTCACCATTATCACAAGCGATCACAGAGTGAGTCATTGTCAACTCACCGCTCTCAGCATTCGCTCGTGTTTCTGGGAAGCTATCCACTTCTAAACATTCACCCATGCCTGTTGGGCCTGTTACTACAATATTGTGAAGATTACCCGCTGTTCCATGACGCAGTAAAACACCTTCAGAATTTGCATCTGGAACGTTGCCACCGACAATCGTAAAATTCGAAATAATGGGTTTGGTAAGCGGTGTTGCCGCTGGAAATTCTTCGCCGTTGTCAGCTTCTATTGCGCGATTAGCAGCAGTATTGTTCGCTTGAATATAAACGTATTGCGCTTTACCCGTCCAACCAAAAGACCAATCAAAAGCGTCATCGCCGTTGCCAGTAAGAACAACATGTTTGACGTTTACTGAGCCACCAAAAAACTCGACACCATCATCAAGATTTTCGTGAACTTGAATGTAATCAACGTTGGTTCCGCTACCAACGCCAGCAAATGAAATACCGTTTAGCTCATCACCAGAACCTAACGCTTTACCGGCCTGTTTTACGATAACGTATTCAAGTGAACCAGAGTCGTCTTCTGAATTATCACCCCCGTATAAACCAGCATCACCTTCAGCATTGATGCTGCAGTTGGCTAACTCAGTCGCATCGGCAACGTCATCACCATTGGCATCACAAAGGTTCGATGGTGCGTTTCCTAAAAGTACTAGGCCACCCCATTGACCGATGGCTGTCTCTTCTCCGGTGACATCTTCAATTGATGTCATTGTAATTGGTGAAGATTGACTACCATTGGCTTGGATAGTTGAATCACGACGTACAACTAAGAAATCATCGCCAGAGCGACCGATTATTGTGGTTCCTGCTTCAATCGTTAGTTCTGCAGAATTAGCTCTGTCTTCTCCAACAGCGACGCGGCCATCTAAAACCCAAAGCGCATCGTTGGTAAAAGTTGCGTCTTCAGTAAGCGTTCCACTTACCTCGCAAACATTGTCAAAGCTGCCAATTGCATCTATTTTTGTCGCAAAGCTAGGACAAGTAAATCCTGTCACTGGCGGTTGAACGACTGGCGGTTGAACGACTTCGTCGCCTTCACTAATGTTAATGTCTCCGCCACCACAGCCTGTCAAAGCGAGAACGCCTGCGACTGCACTAACTGAAAACAGTTGGTTAAATTTCATAGTTTACTCCACTCGGATAACAATTTGTTTTATTAAAATCCGCTACAGAATAGGCCGAGTAGATTTCAGAAAAATGACAACTTGTGACAGTTAAATGACAACGGTTCTAGTTGAGATATTTTAGCGGCAGCGCACATCCGCTAGGCTTTGTCTCACTACCTTAAATAAACTTGCATGGACGTTAACTGGAATTTATTAACAATTTCTTACCAGTTTATTTCCTATTATTTTCAAAGCATTAGACACTAAAAACACGTTTACAGGGCATAAAAACTAATTAATTAGTTGATTGTAAAAAAAGCATCCCCTATACTTAAAAACTAATTAATTAGTAGGAAATCATAATGGCTAGAAAGCGCTCTTCACAACTCACAGATAGTGAGCAAAATATCATGCGAATTCTATGGGATAGAGGCCAAGCCTCTGTTAGAGAAATCACCGATATATTGTCGGAGGAAAAATCCACCGCATATACCACAGTGCAAACCATGTGCAAAATTTTAGCGGATAAAGGCTATGCCGATTTTCGTAAAGAGGGTAAAGCATTTATTTACACCGCCAAAATCACACAACAAGAAGCTCGCCAAGGTGCACTCACCAGTATGCTGAATAAGTTTTTTGGTGGCTCACCTAAAGTGTTGGCACAACATTTGTTAGAAGAAACTGACATCGAACTAAAAGATCTAGAAGCATTACAAAGCAAGATTGACCAAGCAGACGAATAACAGTAACTAGTTAAGTGCTTCAGGAATTTATTAAATTATGATTGCAGAATTTACCGTTTTTATTACCTTGGCGACTCATCATTTGATCATTGGTGGATTGCTCTACGTGTTACTACGCACAATGTTTGCGCTAGTTAAAGTGACTCCTGAATTGAGGAGCTGGCTTTGGCTGACCGCATTTTTTATGGCGACCATTGTCCCAGTTACTTTGATTGAAGAAAGTAATGCAAATATCAATCAATCACTATTTGCGACTAAAGCAGAACAAGCGACAACACCAAAAGTTCAAAGTTCTGAGCTAAGTAAAACGCCGATAATTGCGGATTCCAATACGATTTGGATTGCCCCAACGGAAGTTATTTTCCACTCAAACCAACTATTAAAGTTATTTTGCATGATTTGGATTTTTGGTAGTTTATGGCGCTGCTATAACTTATATCAATCTCACCAAAAAACAGTCAAACTCGCCAATTCGAGTCAAATTTCAAAGCAATTACAACCATTAGCGCGTCAATACAAAATCGAAATTTTAGTATCCGAACAGCTTAATAGCCCATCGGTTATTGGCTTGTTTAAACCAAAAGTCTTCATTCCACGTCAATTTCTAAGTCAGTTTTCCATACAACAGCTTACTCCTATCGTGCTACATGAGTTGGCCCATATTCAAAGGCAAGACACATGGATTAGTCTATTACAGGAAATGATTGCAGTGATTTTTTGGTGGAGTCCTATCGTGAGAGTTCTTAACAAACGGATTCATATCGACAGGGAGCTTGCTTGTGACTTGAGAGCAGCCAAACAAATTAGTAGTAAATTATACGCACAGTCATTAGTTGATTGTGCTCGAATGATGATCACCGAAAAGAGGAGTATTCTCGCTATGGGACTTTTTAGTCAGAAAAAAGAATTATTACAACGCGTTGACCAAGTATTGGGTAGCAAGAAAATTATTCAACCCAGCCTGTGGCTAGTCAGCGCAGTGTGTCTGTCGTTTTCATTGGTAACCATAGGCGCGACTCAGACATTTTCACCGAAAGTGAGCATTGTCAAAGCGCAGAATGAAGCAAAACAGTATTCAGCACTTTCGCAAAAAACTGGGCAGCAGCTAATTGCAGCGGTTTCAGCCAATGACTTAGAAACAATTCGCTTCCTACAATCAAGAGGCGTTGATATAGATACACCAGCAATTGGTGATGGAACTGCTTTAATGATAGCCGTTAAGGAAAATAACCGAGCCATGGTAGAAGGTTTATTGCAACTAGGCGCCAATGTAAACCAAGCCTCTCGGTTTGATGGCAATCCACTAATTGTAGCCGCCATGAGTAATAACCTTGAAATAGCTCAACTATTAATCAACAACGGAGCCGACGTCAATGCCATAGTGACTTATGACGAAACACCATTGATTAATGCTACTCGACGAGGTTATTTGGAAATGACGAAGTTACTGGTTAATAACGGTGCTGATGTTAATTTAGCCGTCGAAACTGGTGCCCTAGATGGCTCAAGAATTAGAAGCCCATTGAATATGGCAAAAACACCAGCTGTTAAAGACTATTTAATCGCCAATGGTGCAACCAATTAACCGACCGTGTCGAACTAAGAATTCTTCATTCGATTAGCTATATTGGATTATTTTTATTCGAGTAACCCCATTGCGCAGCTCTGGGGTGGACTAACCCATTACCTATAAAAAGTCGCTGAGCATTTGTCTGCCAGTCAATAAAATGGAGAGCACAGTATGATCTTCAACACACCAATCTTCTTTTGGTTTTTTCTAATCTTCATTATTTTTTATGGACTTGTGTTCATAAAACAGAAGCCTAGAATTTACCTGATAATTGTTGGCAGTCTAATATTTTATGGCGCGTGGAATTACGCGTTTATTCCATTGTTGGTGGGAAGTGCCGTTGCTGACTACTTTATTGCTCAGGCCATTGGAAATAGCCCAGATAAAGCTCACAAAAAACGTTGGTTAACTTTATCCTTAGTCATGAATCTTGGCATACTGGCAACCTTTAAATATGCGGATTTTGCTTTGCAATCGGTTGCCGATTTACTAACTGTGATGGGCTACCATGTTTCAATTGATACACTAGGCTGGGTTCTTCCAGTGGGGATTTCGTTTTATACCTTTCAGAGTTTAAGTTATACCATTGATGTTTATCGTGGTGATATGAAACCCAGAAAAGGACTGATGGAATTTGTTGCAGCGTTATCTTTTTTCCCACAATTAGTTGCCGGCCCCATTCTAAGAGCCAAGAATATATTGCCGCAAATGCATGCGATTGCATTACCAAAATGGGATGCCGTCAAACATGGTTTCTTACTCATAACCGTTGGATTAATCAAGAAAACCGGAGCGGATCTTTTAGCGATTCCGGCAAACAAAGCTTTCGCTGCTCATGAAACCTTAAGCACCTTAGAAGTATGGACGGGAGTACTCGCCTTTGCGGGACAAATTTATGGTGATTTCTCTGGCTATACCGATATGGCGATCGGACTGGCACTATTACTCGGTTTTAGTATCCCGCTAAATTTTAGAGTACCTTACTTTGCGGTGTCGCCGGTTGATTTTTGGCGACGCTGGCATATTTCACTTTCTAGTTGGCTTAAAGACTATCTCTATATTTCACTAGGTGGTAATCGCAATGGTCATCGTACTCGGAATGTTTTAATAACTATGCTGCTTGGTGGATTATGGCATGGTGCTGCATGGACTTTTGTAGCATGGGGTGCATTTCACGGAGCCATCATTACCCTTACACATTACCTGTCGGGCTTAAAAATATTTGCGTTATTTAACGGGAAGGGCAATCTTCTCATCAGCTTTATTAGATGGGCGATAACCTTTTATTTGATATTGATAGGTTGGGTATTTTTTAGAGCAGAAGATATTTCCAGTGCGTTACAGATTTTACAAACAATTCATACCCTTGGATCTGAAATCGAAATAGGACGACATGCGGTGGCTATCTTTGCCATAACCAGCATATGGATTTTGTTAGTACATATCATGGATTTTTATGTCATCAAAGGCGCTGACAAACTAGAGAAAAAATCCTGGTTATTTTGGTTATTGATAGTTCTCGGACAATCCATTTGTATGTTGATAGGTGAGCCGAGTAATGAATTTATTTACTTTCAATTTTAGTCACAGGAGCAATGATAATGAATGAACGAGTAATTTACGCGAAAATTATACTAGCAATTGCTTTATGTGCTGCACTGACTGTGGGTATTTTACATCTATTTTTATCAGGAGCAGATGCTAGAAATCAGGGAGTATTTGCACGAACATCGCTAGCAAGGGAAGCGCTACCTAAAATTGTTAAAGAGCCGCATGACTTAGTTATTTTTTATGGCTCGTCGATGACCAGAGCTGGATTTTCACCAAGGTTGTTTGATAAAGAACTAAATGCCATGGGTAAAAATGTAAAGTCTTTTAATTATGGCTTTGGTGGACTAAATCCCTACTTTCAAGATTTTTTATCGAGAAGAATAAGAGACGAATTCATCGCTAATGATCGAAAATTGAAGCTCGCTATGATTGAATTTAATCCGTTCCAAACTACTCAAAGAAGGTGGCAGGGTGCCAAACCTGTGGTTGATTCTTTTTTATCGATGCTGGCTAGCGATGAAGAATTATTTGAGATTGCCAAGCAAGATATTACCCGGGGAATTCTACTGTTTAATATTCGCTATATAAGAAACAATATTTCCTCGGAAATTATTACTAGTTTTTTTGGTCGCGGAATATTTCCCCCTTATCAATGGCAGCAGTTCAAAGACAGCGAAGAAGTACAGCAAGCTAGACGTGAAATAGGCAGAAAATTAGGTGAACATTTTGATAAGGATTATCCCGATCTAGCTTACCAGGATTGGATGTATGAATGGCAGGGTGCTGGTACGATTCCGGAAGAGCGTTCCGAGGAAACTTTGGCTGCTTTCGAAGAATATTACGACCTAAGTCAAACCGATGCACAAATGAAAAATGATCGTCTTAGCCGAATACGAAGTGCTGATATTGAAGAACTAAACTTTGAACCATTACTTGTGGAAAGCTTTATTCAGATTGTTAAGAACTTTCAACAGTTTTCAGAAAATGTCGAAGTGATCATGCTTCCGAGAAATACCAAATGGATCACTAATACGCCTGAAGGGAAAGCACGATTAGCTGATGCGATTAAGCAAATTGAGGAAGCCACCGGAATTACCATTAGAGACCATCAGGATTTGGATGTTATTGACCCAACTATGTTTAGTGATACCACCCATTTGGCGAGATATCGAGGTGATGTTCCATATACTAAGTATTTGATTGAACAATATGCGAATGACTTGTAATCATTTTGTAGGTTGCGGGTGACGCAGGAACCCCAACGATTTTGGTTGGGGTTATCACCTCCAGCCTACGCGAGTGATTTATTACCCAACATACCGTGATGATTGATTAAATACAATTATCGAGAACGTGAGTGATCAGCGAATCTGACCCCGTGATTTTGCGTGATTTTGACCCCGTGATTTCGAAAACGGCGACATTCGTATCTAAACTACCAAGCACCTTTGGTTTATGAGAATATGAATGTAGCCTAATAACGGTGTCCGATAAACTTAGGGAGTATCACTCTGACCCCATTGATTGTGGTTGGGGTTAAATAAACTAGTGTTGACATAATTGTTGGGATGTATAATGTTAATGCTTGAGTTTTTGCTAATCAAAATATTCTGGCCAAATTAATAGGTTCTTAACAATTGCTACAAAAATAACTAGTCCAACCCATAACCTTTGTGCCCATTTAGCGGAGCGTAATGATTGAAGACGACTAACTATTAAGATAGGCGCTAAACCGGAAACAACAAAAAGGATTAGCGCTTCAAGAAAAACAGTATCAGAAGTAGCTGTTTGTAAGAATTCAACAACATACTCAAAAGTATAGATTTTATTAAAGTCCAAACCTTGAGCCTTCCAACCAACAAGCATTATTGGCCATCTTATAGCATATTCATTGCAAACGATTATAGAGAGTACTAGAAGCACCGTTTTTTTAGAAATAATTTTCCAAGCTATATATAAATCCCAAAGTTTTCGTCCACGGATTATCTCTCCACTTGGAGCCATATAAGGGTCTGGGGAGTTTTGCATACTCAATTTTACTCTTTTAAGTTTGAGCTTTAACTAATCAAAAAGCGAATTTGATACTGAACGTCTAACGAATTAGTGACATCTGCTAGCAATCCTCTTTACTTCTTTGTGATAAATAGAGCTAGGCGAAAAATCAGTATTAATTATTTTAAATATTCGCTGTCCTAGCTTTTCACTTTCGGAATTATCTTTAAGCTTGCATGCTCCTAATAAAGCATAAGTTAATACCAAGTAATCATGACCAGAGATCTGTTCGCTATTCATTCGCTCTGCTAAATATAGATCGGCAACCTCATAAAGTTCTTCATATTTATTTTCGTAATAGAGCAATTCAAACCTAACAAGTTCATATTCAATTCTTGAGGTAAGGGAATCGCTATCTACCATTTCATGGTATTTTCTGGCTAATTCTATTTGACCCAATTTTAAATGGGTTTCGCTCAGTGCCGAATAATACGAGCTGTTTTTCTTCGGCTCCCGTTTAGAGTATTCGTTGAGCATCTCAATCGATCTCTCAGGCATCCCATGCAAGTTCAATATATGAACTTTTCTGATTGTAAAATCTGTAAGTAGCGGTATCCTGTACTTTTCTATTAGCTCAAAAGCTCTGGTTGTATTTCCGTAACTTATAGAATGCTGATATTCGATTACTTCTATTATCTCCTTGCTCAAAGAACATCCAGAAGGTAATACAAATTTTGATTTTGTTTGGACAGGAAAAGTTTGCTCTGGTGTACAATTTTTCGAATATGCGAACTCACTTGTCATCACCAAAATCAAAAGGTAGATTACTCTGAACATACATATCTATACAACGCTCCTATTGAGTCGAACCAGTCCAATCCGGTGAGTTCGAAGCTCTTGCGCGATAATATAACACTGTTTTGAGATTTAGACGATTATTTGGGAGGAAAGATACGCTTCTAAATCACCGTTAGCTGGTTAATTAAACGATGCTATATCAGCTGCAGATTGATTCGAAATTCAATGAGGGTTTTGAAACCTAAATTCAGAGTCACTAGGCGTATCAAGAAAGAGATATAGAAATGAGTAAGACGGAAAACAGCAAGAAGTTGTCATCCGCCTTACTACATCAAAACACTAAAAACTTAGTCTGCTTTCAGTTTCAACGTCACAATGATCGGGTCGTGATCCGATGCTCGATAGGGCTCTTCACTATAAAGCGAGTTAATTTGCTCATCAGACTTGAACTCAGTGTTGTAATCTAAAACTCTCGGTTCATCCGCATTAATATGCCAAACTTCTGCGTCAAGAATTTGCGAACGCAATTTAGGACTGGCTAACGCGTGATCTAAAGTACCCGCTTGTCCTCTAAAAACGTAAGTATAATCCTGATCTGCATATTTCTTTTTCATCAGGTTAACCATTCTGTTTTCTTCAAGATAGCGGATTGGGTCTTCCATTGCATAGGCGTTTAGATCACCTAAAAGCAATAAGTCTTTATCGTTAATCCCTGTTGGCTTACCGATCAACCAAGCTAATAATTGTTGAGAAGCTTCTAGTCGCTTTGCATTCCAACACCCTTGACCGTCATTTTGGTCCGCATTTAGATCAGTTGAATCACTTGGACAGCTACCTTTTGATTTAAAGTGATTAACTGCTACAGTCAAGATGCCACCCGTTGAATGCTCCTTGAACGATTGAACCAAAGGTTGGCGGTTATAAAACGAAAAGGCATCAGTACTTAAAGTGCTAGCCACACCGACTTCCTCTACTTTTTCGGAATCATAAATAAGTCCAACAGCAATTTGGTCGCCCCCAAGAAACTCTGACTGAGGTTTTACAAAGGTAAATTTACGGCCAGTGCTTTGATTAATACCGCTGACTAAATCGGCAATGGCACTTAAGTCACCATATCCATCGTTTTCAATTTCCATAAGACCAACGATATCCGCGTCCATCGCAGCAATTGCATTAATGATTTTTGCTCTTTGTCGAGCAAATTCCTCAGCGCTATCAGCGCCTCTAGCGGTAGGAAAGCCAGCACCTTGACCATCGCCATTAAAATAGTTCAACACGTTAAAACTTGCGACTCTTAGACCTTGCTGTTGAAGAACGGGTTCAGAAGTTCGATTGTTGGTTGGTAAAAACTTCGGCGTTTCAGTCGCCTGAATTTGATAGTTACCAAAAGCTTCTTGAACGATTCCAGATAGTTGCTTTACCTGGTCACCACTACGTACCGTGCTATAGGCACTTAGCGCTGGAGTAGGAAAAACGATAGTTTCCGGATTTTGTCTAATACTTCCGTCATCAAGCAATATTTGATTCAAATCATTTTCTGCTTGCATTTCAACAGCGGCACTTCCTGGAAGTACGACATTGGTTGGATTAAATAATCGACCGTTTGAAAGTAAAAGCTGACCATAGCGACCCAAATTGTAATTTTCAGAAACTGTCAACGTCTGTTCAAACTGAACTTTCATGCCTTCAAATTTCTCTAATTCATCGCTAGATGTCAGCGGCAAGCTAATACTTTCAACAGCCACATCATAGCCATTGTCGCAAACTACAATCTGTTCAACTTGACCTACTTGAGTCATATTGTTGTATTCACTCACTTGTCCCAAGACTCTCACTTTTTCGCCAACAGAAACTGCAACGTTAAAGTTATTATCAAATACAAATAGTCCTTCAGAGGTCAATTCATTGTCATCACGATCAGTATCTTCTTCTTGAATGAAGAAGCCCCTCAGAGCTGTGCTGCCTCGAAAATCGCCAGTGACAATACCCTCAATTACAACCCGCTCCCCAAGTAGGTTAGGTGTCAATTGTTCGCCTTGGATCGTGTGAATTTTAGTGGCAGGTTGATCGCATTGAATAGCAACTGGATCGTCGGGCTCATCGGTATTAGTTAGCATGCCTAGATTTGAAAAATCATTTGACTCGAAACCCTGCCATTCCATCGCGGGGTCAAAGCTATCGTACGGGTTGCTATCGGCCAATTCCAACGGAAGAATTCTTTGTAGGGTATTGTTTTGAGTACTGATAAGTCCTTCGCCCCATTGGCTTCCTGGGTCAACACCAATTTGACCAAGACCATCAATAACCACACCGTCACGTGATAAGGTAATTGCATCATCACCGTTAAATAATCCTGCGCCGGATGTTTGATCCGTAACGGCAAGCACAGCTTCATCGGCTGACCAATGAGCAAAGACAAATACATCATTTGCCGGAACAACTCCCTGCAACTCAATGGTTAAGCCCGAGTTAGAATTTCCATTGTAGTAGATGTCGAGTTGATAGCCTGATAAATCGATACTAGTATCTGATAAGTTAGCAATTTCTATGGCTTTGTTATTGCTGCTTCCCTCCACGTATTCTGAAATAAATAGATCGTTTAATTCAGCATTGGCATGGCTTGCCAATAACGCCATCACTACTGCGGTTAAGACGGATTTCTTCACTTTTTTCTCCTTGCTCAGTGGTTCATTAGACCGATTGGTTTTAACTGTCGCATGATTTTCCGTAGCAAATATAACGAGTTAGTGACAATTTATTGAAGATTATTTGACGGCTTTATGACATGCAGGAAGTTATTGAGATTTTGGGCTTTTAAAAATAAATGCAGATTGAGCGTGAGTCGAAATGTCGGCATTCAGAGGATTAATTAAGATCGTAAGGCTTCGACTCCGCTCAGCCGGCTGGTAAGGAGTACTGAGTTTCTGCATCCAAAATCAAAAGCAGATTGAGCGTGAGTCGAAATGTCGGCATTCAGAGGATTAATAAAGATCGTAAGGCTTCGGCTCCGCTCAGCCAGCTTGCAATGAATACTGAGTTTCAGCATCCAAAATCAAAAGCAGATTGAGCGTGAGTCGAAATGTCGGCATTCAGAGGATTAATAAAGATCGTAAGGCTTCGACTCCGCTCAGCCGGCTGGTAAGGAGTACTGAGTTTTGACACCTAAAATCAAAAGCACATTGAGCGGAGTCGAAATGTCGGCATTCAGAGGATTAATAAAGATCGTAAGGCTTCGACTCCGCTCAGCCGGCTTGCAATGAATACTGAGTTTCAGCATCCAAAATCAAAAGCACATTGAGCGGAGTCGAAATGTCGGCATTCAGAGGATTAATAAAGATCGTAAGGCTTCGACTCCGCTCAGCCGACTGGTAAGGTGTACTGAGTTTTGACACCTAAAAACAAAAGCTGATTGACCGGTAACGAGTGCGGAGTCGAAATGAATCTTGCTAAGTTCGTTTTCAATCTGAACTGGAGGATTCGATTTCACCGTATTTCTCAAACCACCATAGAATATGGGCAACCTTTGACATCAGATTGCTAGGTCGCTTATAAATACCATGCCCAGCATCTGGAATTCTCACCATTGCCGCAGGCACTTTTTCTAGTTTCAAGGCTTGATAGAATTGCTCACTTTCAGAAATCGGGGTTCGATAATCGGATTCTCCCGTTAAAAGCATGGTCGGTGTTTCTACATTGCCTACATAACTAATTGGTGAGCGTTCCATATAGCGCTCAGCATCTTCCCATGGCTTTTTAGCAAACCAATTTTTGACAAAAAACGGATAATAATCTGCGCTAAGTACAAAGCTGTACCAGTTGATGACTGGTTTTGCGACTACCGCAGCGGCGAATCGATTAGTGTGACCAATAATCCACGCAGTTAATACACCGCCACCCGAGCCGCCAGTAACAAATAGTCGTTTCTTATCGATTGACTCCTGAGCTATGACTGCGTCAACGGTTGACATTAAATCGTCATAATCATTACTCGGATAATTGTGATGGATGGTTTGAGCAAACTCTTTGCCATAGCTACTACTTCCACGTGGATTAGCATACACAACCACATAACCTGCAGCGGCCATTAGCTGAATTTCGGTGGAGAAATGAGGGCCATAAGCGGTCGTTGGGCCGCCATGGATTTCCAAGATTAGCGGAAACTTTTTACCTTGTTTTTTAGCTTGTTGATATCCTGGAGGATAAGCAATCCACGCCTGTATGTTACGACCGTCAAACGAAGATTTTAAATTGATTTCTTTAATAGTAGCTAGCTCTTTGTGAGCTAAGGCGTCTTCATTCAAAGAAGTTAATACCCTGGTTTTTCCTCGTCGATTGATCGCTACATCAGCTGGCCTTAATGGGTCAGAATAAGTAAATGCAATTGTGCCATTACTAGAAACATCAAATTCACCACCGGTATAAGGTCGCCCGAAAGCTTGTCCGCCCATTTTTCGAGTAATGATTTTGCGTTTTCCCTTTAAAGGCTGGTATGCCACGACTGAGTCGCCTTGGTCATCATATTCGATATACAGGCCCTTGCTGTTGGTCTCCCATTTAATATTGGCGACACTACGGTCGAAATTGGCGGTAATCGTTCGGCTCTTACTACCATCGAGATTCATAATGTACAACTGGGTGTTTTCATAATTTGTGTTAGCTTGATCGAATCCCAAGTAGGCGATTAGTTTTCCACTTGGGGAAACTTGAGGATTGGAGTCGGGTCCATCTCGAGTGGTTAACTGAGTTATTTTTCCATCGTTTAGTTGCACCGAAAAGATCTCAGAATTCATCGGATTTAATTCACCTTGCTCATCACGATTAGCCGAAAAGATAATCTGTTTGCTATCACGACTCCAACTCAATGGTCCAGAATGATTAAATGAACCGCTGGTTAGCTGTCTCGCGGTACCGCCATCAGCTGACATCACAAAAATATGCGTGTTGCCCTTTGGCACATAGCCTGCGCCATCAAATCGATAAAACACATCATCAATATAAATCGCTGGTTTAGCCCATTTAGCGCCTTTTGGTTTTCCGGGTAATGAAACTGGTGAGTTTGGTTTGCCTGCAACAAATTGAGTGAAGGCAATGAGCTTTCCATCGGGAGACCAGCTTAAATTACTGGGCGCCGAACTAAAATGAGTCATTTGACCCGTTTGCCCAGAATCTAGCCATTTGATATGAATTTGTGCTTTGCCACTAGCGGTAGAGATGTAAGCTAATTTCTTTTCATCTGGAGAAAGTTTTGGGGAATAGTCCATATGCAACCCGTTAGTCACAGGTGTTAGGTTTTGATCTTTGTCGACCTTCCAAATATTACCTAACTTCTTGTCGGTTTGAATATCCATATAATTTCGAACAAAGTATACCTCGTTGCCGTTATTAGAGACTTGTAAACTAGACGCGTACTCTAAAGTAAATACATCTTCGAGTTGCAGATAGTTTTGCGAGCCTGCATTGAATGGAAATATGAGAAATAGGCATACTGATGCAATCATTTTTTTCATTGGGTAGTCCTTATGGTGCTTTTGATTATTTTTAATGGTCAAAACTAAACATCGAGTACAGACCTATAACTGCAAATATATAGTAATTAGCTTTAGAAATAAAAGAATGTTCAAAAAATTGATTAGTAACCGACATCCTATGTGTTTGTTGCTTGCGACGGAATGACTTCGATTGGTATAGTCACTATTCGAAACTAATCAGTCCAAAGTAACAACAATATGAAACCAGCTCACCTATTTACGCTCAGTCTAACGATTATTTTACTCAGCGGCTGTGCGGGCAAGGCAAACTATCGTTCCGCTTGCGCCACTCAAGTCGATGCAGCTTGGAAAGAACTCAATATTGCTAAAGCAGAAGGCTTCTCTGGAACCGTTAGTTATTCTAAGGCGGTTGGATTAATTACCTTAGCAAAATCAATGCAAACCGTAGAGAATTTTGATAACTGCGTAGAACATGCAAAAGACGCTCGCTACTATATTCGTCAATCTCAGGCCGGTCAGTAGCGTGGTAAAAAGTGGATAAGCTTCGCAATAACTCGCATTCTATCCTTACAATTAGCGATCAATCCTTGCCTGATGCCGAGTTAAAAGTCGCCACTAAAAACTTATTTTCCATTCAAAACGAGAGTAATTATGGCTGGCATTAAAAACCTTAGTAAAATACTTGAGTCTATCAATCCGGTTTTAAATCCTAAACGCTATGTCATTTGCAGTGTTAATGGGGAGCTAGCTGATTATGCTCATCTTAAGCCGATTGTCAGTTGTGTTGAAAAAGAAGGCTTAACTTTGTTTTTAGAAAAGCAGCAAGCCGATGCAAACAACATTGAATATCAACAAACCTACCAGCAAATCACCTTAACCGTTCATTCAAGCTTAGAGGCGGTTGGACTAACGGCGGCATTTTCTAACAAGCTGGCTGAGCATAAACTAAGTGCGAATGTTGTGGCAGGTTATTTTCATGATCATATTTTTATACAAACAGAGTTTGCCAAGCAAGCCTTAATGGCGCTTAAGAGTTTACAACAAGGTCAAGCTTAATAAGCAAACAAGCCAGCGATCTTTCGATTGCTGGCTTGTTTTAGGTTTTGCAACTCAGTTTAGCGAACTAAAACCAATCAATGCCCAATGGTTAAATTCTAACTATCGAATCACAATAAATAGTGAGCCACCTCTTCGATTAACCTGCAATAAAATGGTTGACTGGCTACCCGATAAAGCCTTTTCTAACGAATTCATATTCGTGACTCTGCGCTTGTTTGCACTCACAATCACATCACCTCGTCGCAAGCCGCTATATGCAGCAGGCGAGGTGTTGGAAAGATTAGCCACTAATACGCCATCGTTGTTGTCAGTTTCTTGTAATTGAACTCCTTCCAATAGTTCTGGCAGCTTGCCCGGTAAACTAGCAAAAGATTCGGGATCACCAATCTTGACCCTAATTTTTTTCCTTTTGCCATCTCTAATAATGGTTAGATTAACTTTATCGCCAATGGCTTTCATACCAATTTGGCTGCGTAGTTGACCCGCTGAATTGGTCGGTTTACCGTCAACTTCAATAATAATATCACCTGATTTAATTTTGGCTTTTTCGGCTGGTGAATCTTCCAAAACATTAGCCACTAGAACACCACCTTGACCATTCTTAAGTTCAAATGCTTTTCGAAGATCTGGGGTTATATTTTGAATTCCAATACCAATTTGTCCACGTGAGACTTTACCGTGCTCAAGAATTTGTTGCATGCTTGCCTCGGCCATATTAGATGGAATGGCAAAACCAATCCCAACGTTTCCTCCTGCAGGAGCAATAATTGCGGTATTGATCCCAACAAGTTCACCGGCCAAATTAACTAATGCACCACCAGAGTTTCCTGGGTTGATGGAAGCATCTGTTTGAATAAAATTTTCATAACCTTCAATTCCAAGCCCCGTTCTTCCAAGCGCGCTAACAATCCCTGTGGTTACGGTTTGGCCTAGCCCAAAAGGATTTCCTATGGCAACTACAAAATCACCTACTTTTAAATCACTCGAGTCAGCGATTTTTACCTGCACTAAATTTTCGGCGTCTTCAATTTGTAGTATTGCAATATCAAGATCCGCATCTTCGCCTAAAACGTTTGCTTCAAAGCTCCTACCATCCGCCAATGAGACCACGACTTCATCTGCACTTTTTATAACATGGTGATTGGTCATAACAATGCCTTTGCTAGCATCAACGATAACTCCTGAACCGGCACTTCGCTGGCGCCTTTTTGGTTGACGCTCTAACTGCTCTTGGTCTGGAATATTAAAAAAGCGTCTGAAAAAGGGATCATTAAATAAAGGATTGTAGTTATTCCTTTGACTAGAATAGGTTGAAATATTCACGACGGCTGGATGTACTTGCTCTATCATGGGTGCAAGTGTGGGAAATGGCTCACCATTAGCCGTTGTTTTCGGCAATGCAGCGTATGCCGGTAACATTAATAGAACGATTGATATAAACAAACCTATTTTTATTTTAGTATTCACCTCTCACCTCCTTAACAGCTAAAATGAAAGTGTCATTTGATAACGAATTACTAGGGTTTATTAGGACAATTTACCTGGCACATTAATGCTCCGCATCAGTGCCTTTTTTGATTAAACAGCGGAGACGCTGGTTAGCGCCTCCCAAAACTTTTAGGCTGCTTTTTCTCTTTTAGATTTTTCTTTTTCCTCGGCTTTATGTTCCAAAACATTACCACTTTTATTGATGGCGATTTTCTTTGGTTTCATAGCCTCTGGAATTTCTCGGACTAAACTAATCGTCAGCAGACCGTTGACTAGTTTGGCATTGCTTACCTCAACATAGTCGGCTAGATTAAATTTTCGCTCGAACGATCCATTAGCGATCCCGTGGTAGAGATATTCGCTTTTGTCATCTATTTTATTTTCACCTTTCACTGTCAAAACACCTTTTTCTACTTGAATATCAAGATCATCTTCGGTGTAGCCAGCTAAGGCCAAAGTGATGGCGTAACGGTTTTCATCAAGCATTTCAATATTGTAGGGTGGATAGCCTGGCGCATTTTTATCAGAAGATAATGCGTTATCTATCAATGATGCTAGTCGGTCGAATCCGACACTACTGCGATAAAAGGGACCTAAATCAACTGAGTTCATAATATATCCTCCAGTGGAAGCAAGATAAAAAATAAAAGCAATTAATTGTGAGCAAAAAGTGAATTATTGCTCGTCCAATGATCTGGGGTTTACTGATAAAAATTTCAAGGACATTAGTAAAAATTTTTGAGGATGACAGGCATAACACCTATCAGTTATTATATGGCAACGACTTACGCTAAATTCTTCGGAAAATTCAATATGCCGACCGTCGTATTTACAAGTAATTTAGAGCGACATCTAGAATGCCCTCCTCAAAAGGTTGTCGGTAATAATCTGCACGACGTGCTTGAATTCGTTTTTCAAAAAAACCCCAAACTAATCTCGTACATTGTCGATGACCAATTCCGTATACGTAAACACATACTTATCTCTATCGATAACCAACTAATTAACGATCGCATTCATCTAACTGATAAAGTAACTCCAGATTCGAAAGTCTATGTCTTTCAAGCATTATCAGGTGGGTAGGTACTAAGCTCTCGGAGAACGATTATGAAACCAATCGCATTAATAGCCACCAGAAAAGGCTTATTTAAACTTGATCAAAGTAACAACATTTCAGAAGTCGGTTTTATTGGCGACCCGGTCTCTATGGTATTAACTAACGATAAGGTTTGGTATGCCGCATTAGATTTAGGTCACTTTGGGGTAAAGTTACATCGGTCTGAAGATTACGGACGATCGTGGCAAGAGGTTGCTTGCCCAAGTTACCCAAAAAGTGAAAATAAAGAAGAAGGCGATTCACTCGAACTTATCTGGAGTTTAGAGTTTGCTGAGCGTGACAACCCCGAAAAGCTTTGGGCGGGCACTATCCCTGGTGGTTTATTCTATTCAGACGACGGTGGAAAGCATTGGACATTAAATAAGCCTTTATGGCAATACAAGCAGCAACAAGAATGGTTCGGCGGTGGGTTTGATCACGCCGGAATACATTCTATTTGTGTCGACCCTAGAGATAGTAAACAAATTAAAGTGGCAGTGTCTTGTGCCGGAGTTTGGGTTACAAAAGATGCAGGGGCGACATGGGAAAATCAATCCAAAGGAATGCGTGCTGCCTACATGCCGCCTGAGCAAACGTTTGATCCGATTATTCAGGATCCCCATCGTTTAGTGCAATGTAGCGGTAATCCAGATACCTTGTGGGTTCAGCATCATAATGGCATTTTCAAATCAACTGATAACAGTCAAAGCTGGCAAGAATTTAAAGATGTCTCACCTTCATCCTTTGGGTTTGCCACCGTCGTCCATCCAACAGACGCCAACAAAGCTTGGTTTGTTCCTGGCGTTAAAGATGAAAGTCGAATTCCAGTTGCGGCTAAGTTAGTCGTGACTCGAACAACCGACGGTGGAAAAAGTTTTCAGTCCTTAACGGAGGGTCTTCCACAACAGGCTTGTTACGATTTAGTGTTTCGACATGCCCTCGATATCGATGCTACAGGAGAGAAACTGCTAATGGGTTCAACCACTGGCAATTTGTGGTTGTCTGAAAATCAAGGCGATAAATGGCTGTGTTTATCTAATTACCTACCGCCAATTTATACCGTTAGATTTATTGAATGATTAGTCAACCTGATAACACTTCCCAAGGCTCATTTTTGCTCGGATCCGTCGCTGGTAAACTCTGCGGCGAGTATTGCTATCAATTCCTCGGCTAAATGAGCGTCTGCGCGACAGTCTAGTCACTGCACTAAGCCTTAGATAGAGCAGGCATATTTAATCGATTAATTCTGATGACAAACTGATAATTATCAATTACAGCTTAGACACTGTATAAAAAATAGCCTTCTGAGATATACTATCTAATAATAAAGCGGCTATACTTAATATTACTTGGCTCATTTAAGCAATTAATAGGGAAACGGTTTTGTCTATGGGTATTCACTAACGTGCATCAAGAATTTCAAGCAATCCGGTTAAAGCGTATTGGACTATCAATAATCACTTACTGCTTGATCATTTTGTGTGTCTACATGATTCAGGTGTCCGGAGCGGGGGAGTTATCGCGAGACACATGGATACTCTTTATAGCCGTGGCTCTGGTCGGCAACTTAATATTCGTTTCGTTAGTGATCTCCAAAGTCAACTTGAGATTCAAAGACCCCTCAATGACGTTTGCTCAAATTCTATATTCCGGTTTTTGGGGATTAATCGGCGTTCTATCCTTATACGAAGCTCGAGCATTAGTTCTAATGCTGTATTTTCCTTCATTTATGTTTGGCTCGCTAAAACTCAGTAGGCTGCAATATATTCGACTTGCTTTTTCACTGTCGAGCTTGCTAGCCGCAGGAATTATCTACGAATATCATTATCTACGCCCCGACATGAATTTATCTTTTCAAATTCTTTTGTGGGTTAGTTTTAGTCTTCTACTAGTTTGGTTTGCATTATTCGGTAGCTACATCAATGTAACTCGACGAAACTTGCGATTAGCGAATGTTGAACTTGAGCAAGCTAAGTCAGAATTGTCCGCCACAAGTCGAGAGTTAAAACAGGCTTCTGAATCTGACTACTTAACAGGCATTCTTAATCGACGCGCATTCTACGATATTGTCGATAAGGAAATTAGCCACGGAGAAGGACCATACACTATTATCTTGCAAGACGTTGACCATTTTAAACAAATCAATGATGAGTTCGGTCATGCCACTGGCGACGAAGTGCTCATTGAAATCGTCAAGCTAGTTCAGCAAAACCTAGGGCCAAATGACGTTTTTGTTCGTTGGGGTGGAGAGGAATTTTTGATTCTTTTGAGAGGTTATTCCTTTGAAGATGCTACCGCAACTGCGGAGAAGATTCGTAGCGATTTTGAACAATGCTTACTTGAAGGCAATCAGCAAAAAATTGCCGTCACCTTAAGTCAAGGATTGTGTCAGGTTGAATCCTTAGATAATTTTCCTCAAATTATTCATCAAGCGGATAAGTTATTATATCAAGCGAAAGCGCTGGGTAGGAATCGAATCGAAAGCTCGCTCGGGGATTCGACTTTTTAATTTATTCTAACATCTCACTATCTATCTGCGCGACCGTTTCAAACAATGAATTTATGGCTACTTTAGACTCCTTACAAAAGTAGCTTATACCCAAAAAAAATAAAAATTAAGTTCAAAACGAACAACAAGCATGTCCCCTTTGGAATCTTAGCTACCAAAATCGCTAAAAATTCTTAGATTTAAACATTGTAAACGAAACTTATCTCTGACAAATTCTAGGAGTTATTTTGATAACTAATAAGTGTCACGAAAAATAGAGCTTTCCAACGGTTTTCGTTCATTCCATTTAAGCTTTTCTAATTCAGGCTTATCAAAAAACTCTTTAACGTAACCGATACAAAGATAAGCCACCAACTTATTTTCTGATGGCGCTTTAAGTATTTTTTTGACAGAGTCTGGATTCAAAATACTCACCCAGCCCATACCGATATTTAATGCTCTTGCCATTAGCCACATATTTTGAATCGCACAAACCACACTGTACTCACCAACCTCATCGATAGAGGTTTGACCAAGCACCGGAGTGGTTGATGGTTTGTAGAATACCGCTAAGTTGATCGGCGCCTCTAAAATCCCTTCTAGCTTTAACTTCGCATACAGATCTCGTTTCTTATCCAAAAATAGTTTTTGAGCCTTTTCATTTTCTGCTTTGAAATTCTCACCAATTTGCTGTTTTACCTTTTTATCGTTTATGATCACAAACTCCCAAGGCTGAGAAAACCCAACAGAGGGAGCCATAGTGGCCGCAGCTAATATTTTATCAAGTTCTTCGTCAGCAATCGGCTGATTGGTAAAATTATTCCCACGAACATCTCTTCTCTGTAACATGATATTTTCAAGAGTTTGTTGCTCTCGCAAAGTGAATTGATTATTTTTCATAAAGTGTTCTTTATTTGGACTTCTAAGAGTTATATTGCTAAAAATGATTGGTATTCTATCTTGGTAGAGTTAAGCTCGATTAAGTGCTTGCGTCATTTTCTCTAGCTCTTGTCGAGCTTCTTTTACAAATAACAGACTTTCACTGGCGTCTGTTTCCAACATTGGATGGTTTTTAAAGTAGTTTAATTCTTGTAATCTTGGTAGCTGCTTAAATTCGGACCGACCTATTAAACTATGCCAAATCGCCAAATTCACTAAATCGACTAGCGGTTCCCGTTGCTTTAGTTTCCACTGTCTAGCTCCTTTGGCAACAGCAATAAGATCGTCTTCTAATCCCCAATAGGCCAAAACTCTGGCACCGATATTGTTTGCGGTACGGGTAATTTGAGACCAATTATCCATGATTTCTTTTTCACGATGTTTTTGTTGAGTGAGCTTAACTAAAAGTGGAATCATACCAACATTATGAAACATACCTGCAATTAACGCGCGATTAGGATCTGCTGCCTTGCTATGTCTTGCAATCACGAAAGCAAGTGCAGCAACTTGCCGTGATTGCTTCCAAACTAAGGTCAGCAACTTTTTACACAATGGATCTCGAGTTCGAAGTAAGGATTTAACGGCAAAGATCATGGCTGAATTTCGAGTTGATTCAAGTCCTATCCTACCAAGGGCATTAGGCAGCGTATCAATATTAGCGACTCCTCTAAACAAAGGAGAGTTGGCCATATTGATTAAAAAGGCGGTAAATGGTGGATCGAGGCTGACCACTTGACCAAGTTTGGCCATGTCCATATTAGGATCTTGCACTGCTTGTTTTACTTTTAGCGCAATCGTTGGAAGTGCAGGGATGGAAAATTGCCCTGAAACGAACTCCTTTTCGATTTGCAATAAGATTGGAATGAGTTTCATCCGCTAAGCATAAATGCTAACCAATTTTTGGACAAGCGAATTAGTTTGATTGAGGCTAATATCAAAGCAAGGCAATAACTTCATCAGATGATTTCCCCTAGCTCAATATCGCAATTATCGTTCAGTTGATAGCTATGGAACTTTTATAAATAGTCAATTATTTTGTCAAGTTAAGTATTCAGACTAACTAACTTGCAACTCTAGACTGTCTCGCATGTATTGCCTAATTTCTGAAAGCCACAATTACCTGCTTTGCTAGCCAGTAAATTTTCTCTGAATTAACTATGTCATCGGGTTGATATTCGATGCCTAGCTTATGTTGGATAAATTATTTGTACCTCTTTATCTGATCTTTTGAGACCTCTCTCCAAACTTCAGTCAATCCATCTCTAAGGTAGGCAACACGATCTGGGCTATGAACAATTATTAATGAATTTTGCACTACCAATCAAAGCCCTGATTTCAGGTTGAGCCGAAATAAGCTGTTCGACGTCATTTTTAGACAAACAGTGTTCACCAGCGATGGATTCACTGATAAAGAAAAAGCTAATAGTGATTAAAACAAACATCAAGAAGTCAGCAACTCGGATTTTATATTTCGACATTTTTCGCTAATTCAAAGTAATTAAACACGTTGATAATCTAATTAAAAATTATTTTCTAATTGTGTCTGCTTTTTTACAAGACTATTTCAATACCTATAACTATTATTGATGCCGCTTTATCAACCATTTAATACCCGCTATACTCATTAAGATATATATCTGGAGACGATTTGATGAAGTTCACTAAGCTAAAAGCACCAGCAACTAAAAAGATTGCATTGGTAGCCCATGATCATATGAAGGAGGAGCTGTCACATTGGTGTAATAAACATTTACAGCTGCTTAAATCGCAACAGCTTTTTGCGACAGGCACAACAGCACACAGCATTTCTGAGTCGACAGGATTGTCTATAAGTCCTTTATTAAGTGGACCGTTAGGTGGCGATCAACAGATAGGAGCACGTATTGCTGAACAGGAAATTGATATGTTGATTTTTTTCTGGGATCCATTAGCCTCAATGCCTCATGATCCCGATGTAAAGGCTCTTCTAAGAATAGCGGCAGTGTGGAATATTCCGGTGGCTTGTAATCCTAGCAGTGCCGACTATTTAATAAATTCACCTCTATTAACTGAAGAATATCAGTATAGAGTTCCAGATTACAAAGCTTACTCGGAAGAACGTAAACAATTATAATCAGTCGAATTTTAGCTAGTCTTTACGGGGTTGAATTCTAAAACTAGGGAAGCAAGCGCTAAATGTTGAGCCGATACTTAATTCGCTTTGAATATCTAAATAACCGCCATAGTTTTCTAGAATGTGTTTGACAATTGATAAGCCTAAACCGGTACCGTTGACTTTTCTAGTTCTATTAGTACTAACTCGATAGAACCGTTCAGTCAGCCGAGAAAGATGCTCTTGCGCAATGCCTTCTCCGTTGTCGATCACTTTCAAACATGCCTTACCATCGTCGGCTTTGGTCCAACAAACTTTCACGATGGAGCCTGCAGGCGAGTATTTCACGGCATTGCTCAATAAGTTTTGGCACAAGCTATAAAATTCAGTTTCAACCACTTTAACAAACAAGCTTTCATCGACTGATAGTTCGATTTGGTGAGTATCGCGAGCCTTAGTTTTTTGAAAATCAGAAACTAAGCGTTGCAATAATGAAGGAACATCCACCGTCTCTCCGCTACTTTCGGAATAACCTTTTTCTTCTAATTTCGATAAAACTAATAAATCGTTAAGAATTTGATCCATACGAATAGCTTGCATATGAGCATTGTTAATAATTTTACTCATAGAAGGTGGTAAATCGTCGTCGCTGTCCAACATTTCCAAGTAGCCGGAAATTACTGTCAGTGGTGTGCGTAGTTCATGTGACGCATTAGCGATAAACGCTTTCCGGAGTTTTTGCAGGGCTATTCTTTGGCTAATATCTCTAGCAGTTAATAGCGTCTTGTCTTTACCATATTTAATTCTTGTCAGTACCAGATGTTTGGTTGGGTCCACTGGCGACTGCATTTCTACTTCTTCTTCATTTAAATTAGATTCTAGTAAATCGAGTAATACCGTATCACGAACAATATTGCTTAACTTGTGACCGGAATCCACTTTAGGATCGATCCCCAATATTTTTTGTGAGGTTTTATTGGCCCATTCAATTTCTAAATTTTCATTGAGCACTACGGTAGCATCAGGTAATGCAGACATCACGGCTTGGTAATGTCCTGCCAAATTGGATAAGTGTTTTTTTCGATCCTTGTTTGATTTTTGAGTGCGGTAAATATGCTGAACAATCAACTCCCATACACCACTGGAATCCGGCGCGCTCGACGCAGGAGCGCCCTTTCTTATCCAGCGCTCAAATATGCGAAGTTGATAAACATTCCAACCAATATAAATTGCACTATGGAGAACGACGGACAAGATCCAAAAATCGGAAACGAAGCCAAATAGAATAGTTGAGAATAATGTGACAAGAATTCGCGAGAACTCTATTGACCAAGCTGTGTTCATCTAAAAGCGCTCTATTCTATATTTCCGTCTGAGAACATGTACCCCATGCCTCTCACCGTAATAAAGTGGGTATTCTTATCGAAGGGTTTCAATACTTTTCTTAATCGCAGCATGTGCACATCGACCGTTCTTTCTTCCAAGTAAACACCCTGTCCCCATACAAAATCGAGCAATTGAGAACGAGAATAAACACGGTTTTTATGAGTTAAAAAGAATTTGAGTAAATTAAACTCCGCGGTACCAATGGAGGTGAGTTTACCATCGATAGATAACTGATGAGTGGCTAAATTAAGTTTAATCCCTAAAGACTCGATTATTTGGTTATCAACCGATTTACTGGTGCGTCTCAACAACGCTTTAACTCTCGCTTGGAATTCTTTAATCGCGACAGGTTTAGTCATGTAGTCATCGGCGCCACTTTCTAAACCATTAACCTTATCCATTTCTTCAACACGCGCAGTCAACATCATGGTTGGGATCTCAGCAAGGATCTCATCTCTTTTAAGTCGCTTAACAAAATCAACACCGGATTCTCCCGGCATCATCCAATCAACTATCAACAGATCCGGTCGATTGGTCATCAATATTTCTCTTGCTTGCTTCACATTTTCAGCTTCAATCACCAGATGATCTTGTTTTTCCAACGAGTATCGAAGCATCTCCCGAATGGGTTGCTCATCTTCGACCAACATGATTTTTGATGACATAATAATTAACTCACTACCGATTTATCGATTGTTTGGTAGTTTCTATCGACAATATGACTACTTTATGACAAATCCGCCGAATATTACCCTTTGTTGTCATATTATAGATTATTCATCCCGCAAAGCCGCTAAAAATATGAATATAAGCCCTCTTAGCCCACATTTGAATGATGCATTCGAGTCTAATTATTGCTAGAATTCGCCGCAATTCGTCGCTATCCGGCTCAAATATGAACAAAGCACAACTGACTACCGAAATTAAGCAACTATTAATCGAAACTTTATCCTTGGATATTTCACCTGAGGAAATGGATGACGATGCTTTGCTATTAGGTGATATCCCAGAGTTTGATTCAATGGCGATTGTTTCTATCATCACCGCCTTAGAAGAAAACTATCATTTTACTAGCGCCGACGACGAGCTGACTGCAGAAGTCTTTGAATCAGTCGAAACCGTCGTAGCTTTTGTATCTGAACATATTGAACCCGATAGTTAATCAAATAGCATTCTCTAGTTACTCCAAGATCCCGATATTTAATGGCTTATTACTTATTAATATGGTCGATTACCCAAGATGGCGGGTTAAATCGCTAGCCAATCCAGCAATTTTTTCATATGCTTTTCGAGTGTTATCTATTCAAGTTTAACCAACCAATTCTTGGGGAAATAAAAAGTGGCTCAAACTACATCTTTAGCGAAAGACAACATTAAGATCGTTCTTTTAGAAGGTATTCATCCCAGTGCCGAAGAAGTCTTTAGAAATGACGGCTATAACAATATCTTTACCGCCGCCAAATCACTACCTCAAGATGAACTGCGCGAAGTATTGGCAGATGCTAATTTCTTAGGAATTCGTTCTCGCACTCAAGTCACTGAAGAGTTGCTAAGTTACGCCCCTAAACTCTCTGCCATTGGTTGTTTTTGTATTGGAACAAATCAAGTTGATCTTGAAGCGGCAACAAAGCACGGTATTCCAGTATTTAATGCGCCTTTTGCTAATACTCGAAGCGTCGCTGAGCTAGTTTTGGCCGAAATCATTCTATTACTACGAGGTGTGCCAGCTAAAAGCGCTGCAGCTCATCGAGGCGAGTGGCACAAATCAGCGATTAACTCCTATGAAACTCGTGGCAAAATACTCGGAATTGTTGGTTACGGTCATATTGGTACCCAAATTGGAATCCTTGCCGAAGGACTTGGCATGAAAGTGCAATTTTTTGATGTGGAAAAGCAACTCTCCCTTGGCAATGCAAGACCAGCTGAAAGTTTTGAGCGTTTACTTGAAACTTCTGACGTAGTGACTTTTCATGTGCCTGAAACGCAACAAACACAAAATATGATGGATAGCGCAGCATTCGACCGTTTAAAGGAAGGCGCTATTATTGTTAATGCCTCTCGTGGAACCGTGGTCGATATTGACGCATTAGAGCAAGCGCTAGAATCAGGTAAAGTGAATGGCGCTGCTATCGATGTATTTCCTGTTGAACCTAAATCAAATCAAGAAGAGTTTATATCACCTCTTAGAAAATTCGATAACACCATTCTAACGCCTCATATTGGAGGCAGTACCAAAGAAGCACAAGTTAATATAGGGATTGAGGTGAGCGAAAAGTTAGTTAAGTATAGTAATAATGGCTCAACACTATCTTCCGTTAACTTCCCTGAGGTTGGTTTACCCGAACTAGTTAAAAAACATCGTATTTGTCATATTCACCACAATGCACCGGGTG
Source organism: Kangiellaceae bacterium (assembly GCA_965230505.1). Taxonomy (GTDB): domain Bacteria; phylum Pseudomonadota; class Gammaproteobacteria; order Enterobacterales; family Kangiellaceae. Next base: position 1,855,423 of record OZ246006.1, read on the forward strand.
TACTTGCCAAAATTAACGATGTTTTCTCTACCACAGGGGTTAACATTTCAGCGCAGTACCTACAAACAAATGCACTGGTTGGTTACGTTGTTACCGATATTGATCAGCAGTCCAGCGACAGTGCCTTTGGAAAGTTGAAAGAAATCGACGGTACCATTAAAAGCCGAATTCTTTACTAAACAAGCAGTCGCTTTTTCAGGTAATTCGCCTTATTTAGATGCGAGTGAGTTTTGCAGCCTCTCACTCGCTCAGGTGATTTCCCCTCCTATTTTTATTGTCATCTATTTAAGGATACTTCATCGAGTATGCTATGCTGGTCCACTACGACGGCCCAACCACCACAAAAAACTGTAACAAATTAGGCCGTTATTTATCTTATTTGGTGTCTCTAAATTTATAATAAAGGTTAAGTCCTATGAGATATTTAAGCCCAATACTGCTCTTTGTTATATTCGTTGCCTGCGGTGGCGGTGGCGGCAGCGACGATGACACACCTCCTCCAACGTCAAATGATCGCTGGTTAGTTGACACCGACTTCGTCCTTGATGGTGGGCCAGGAAAAGACGGCATTCCCGCGCTCGATAACCCTACCTATGTTGCTGCAGATCAAGCTAACTTTATTCAAGAATCTGATTTGGTGATTGGAATAAATATTAATAACCAAATAAGAGCTTACCCGCATGCCATTTTAAATTGGCACGAAGTCGCCAATGTCCAAACAGGTGATGATTATCATGTGCTAAGTTACTGCCCGTTAACCGGTTCTGCTGGGTTATGGGCGGTTCCCGACAGTTTCGGAAATAAAACCTTTGGGGTATCTGGTTTACTCTTCAATTCTAATTTAATCATGTACGACCGTGAAACGGATAGCAATTGGCCACAAATGTTTGCTCAGTCAGCCAACGGAAGTCTGATTGGTACAAGACCGGAAATCTTACCCGTTATCGAAACAACTTGGGCAACTTGGCGCTCGATGTATCCAAACACAACAGTTCTATCCGACGACACCGGTTTTAGCCGAAACTACAACAGCTATCCATATGGTAGTTATTTAACCGATAGCAATTTGCTGTTCGCCGTTTCTGAAACCGATGACCGACTGCATCCTAAAACCCGTGTACTAGGTATTTCCGACAGTTCTACCAATAAAGTTTATGAAATAGCGAATTTTGCTACTAATGTTCAAGTGATCAATGAAGATAGCAACAGCTCGCCTTACGTGGTTATCGGAAGCTCTTCGTTAAACTTTGCGATTGCTTTCGATTCAACCACAGCAGACTCTACCGTTTTGACCTTTACTGCTCTCGATTCGGCATTACCGATTGTTATGCAAGATAATGAAGGTAATCAATGGGATATTTTTGGCACCGCAGTATCTGGACCACGGATGGGCGAACAATTAACCATGCGAAGCGACTTTATTGCATTTTGGTTTTCCTGGGTTCCACTCTACCCAAATCCAGATATTCATAGCTTTTAAAGGACAAGGAAGTGTCGAAAACGTTGAAAGTTGTCAGCCTTGCCGGTGTGATTGTTTTAACTCAAAGTCAGGTGCTAGCCGCAACTTGTTCTTGTGCCGGCGCACCGCTAGCTAATGGTATTAATATCGGCGAATTCGAAGCCGACCGCACCAGCATTTCATTGAGTTTGGTAAACAGCGACATCAGCGATCTGGTTGAAGGCAGTAATACGATCAATGATGAAACTGGGCGTAGTCGAGAGACTGACAGCTACCTAGTAAAAACCACCTATGGTTTTAACGACCATTGGGCTTTTACTGGGATCATCTCCTACATAAAACATAGTCGTAACATTGCCATCAGCAATACCGCCGATGAAGAGTCAAGCGGTGTTGGTGACAGCCTTTTTCTGGTCAGTTATGCACCACAAAAGATCGATCCCTTCACACGAGATGAATGGGCCGTGGGTGTTGGTTTAAGAGCGCCAACGGGTGAAAATGATAATGGTAAACCGATTCGCTTTGCAGAAGACCTTCAACCAGGGCAAGGTGCTTGGGGTTATTCGCTTTGGTTCCATTATGCCCATGCCTTCAATCAAAAAGCAGATCTTGTTTATTATCTCGACGGAAATTATTCCTCTGTCAATAGCAACGAGCGCGAGTATTCGTTTGAAGATGAGTGGACCTTAACGACCGGTTTAAATTACTCATTGAGTACAGAATGGTCGACAAACTGGGCATTAGTTTATCGCGATGCATCTCCTCACACTCGCTTTTCAGGAGAGATCCCTAATACAGGCGGCTGGTGGCTCAATTTATCACCGTCTATCAGTTATTCACTCAACCCAAAATCCTCAATCTCTTTTTCTGGAACCATTCCTTTAGCCCGCGATTTAGAAGGCACATTGCAATTTACCACCAAAAACTCATTTGCTTTGTCCTATACACACTTATTTTGATTAAGAACTTAATCTCATTTCTGAGCTTGTCTTTGTGGGTGCTTTTAACAAGCTGCGCGCTTTCAGTTAAAGCGGAAGGTTTGGGCCCAGTCGGATCTCACGCTGCACCAGAATTCTACTCCAATAAAACGATTGAGTTAGACCATTACCGAGGAAGATATATCTATCTAGATTTTTGGGCCTCTTGGTGTGCTCCATGCAAACAATCTTTCCCGTGGATGGAACAACTCCATCAACAATATCACTCAAAAGGGTTACAGATTATCGCCGTGAACATTGATGAACACAAAAAAGATGCGCAACAGTTTTTGTCTGAAGTCCCAGTTAGTTTTATTAATTTATATGACCCTAAAGGAAAAATAGGGAAAGTATTAAAAGTTAAAAAAATGCCTACTTCTTTTTTGATCGACCCTAAAGGCAATATTTTGTTTAAGCACTCAGGCTTTGATCAGGAATATGCGAAAAAGCTTGATGAGGTGCTAGCTCAGCTGATTAGTGAACCGGCACTGCAAAAATCCAAGTCTTTTAAAGAGTAATGGCCGCACGCATATCTTCGTTGTCATCATCCATACCGACCTCTACAAAACCGAAGCTAGAGTAAAACGCCTTAGCAGCGGGATTGTTCGGGTTGTAACAAATCTCAATTTCTTTAAGACCGTCAGTTAGCTTAATTTCGTCGAGCGCTAGATTTAAAGCGATTCGTCCGATCCCATTTTTTTGATGTTGGTGATCGATCATAAACCGCCAGATTGACACTTTACTGAGCGTCTCTGTTACCCACATTAAGAAGCCTACAGGTTCTTCTCCTAGATAGATTGCTCTAGTTTCGTATCCCTTATTAAATGATGATTCAACCAGTGACCACATATTGCTGGCCACATAGTCTTGTTGTTCTTCGGATACATCAAGATCACACACTTGCTCATAGTTACACTTGGTGATCTGGCGGAGTGATACTGCCATGTTTTGCCTTTTCAACTTAATAGTTTAAGTCAGTAAACTAGACTCATTTGATTTTTCTTGGAACTTGATCGGATTGATACATTGATAACTGATGGTTGTCGGGATCGGCAATTTCCGCTGACCACCCTCCAGGAGCATGGCTAACGGGTGTCACGATGGTGACGCCTTTTTCCGATAAAGTCATTACGACATCATCGATGCCTCCTTCCGGCAGATCAAACACAACAATCGGGGAGTTCCCCGGTTTTGATTCTTGCTCAAAAAAGAGCAATTCCAAATCATTCGCGGTTGTCGCTAATAGCCAATCACCAGCTTCATCTTCCATTCTTTGAACGTCCAGTCCTAACGCATCACGGTAAAAAACCTCTGTTTTATTGATGTCGTTGACGTAATAACAAATGGCTCCAATTTTGTTCTTGCCTAGCATGTTCTATTCCTCTTTTTCGGTTGATATCACTTTATGTTGCCGCGAGTGGCCATTTTGTGAGCTCACCATAAAAAGATGACCGTCCGGGTCATGGCTGGCTAGCGCTACTTTGTCATTATGAGGTGTTTTTAGCTGTGCTTTTATCAGCGCCTTGCGTATTCGACCAAACGCCAAGCCGCCCCTTAAGCCGCTAAACGTGGATATATTCCGCCCGTCAAAGTCTCGCCAACGTCGTTTGATTTGCACAATGCGTTGTCGAAGTGCGGAATCTGACACCCGCAGCAGCCAGGTTAACTCTGCCTTAGTGTGCCCTGTCCATGCCAAAAGTGCGGTGGTTTTTAAACTGGGTGGCAAGGTGCTTACAAATTCGGTGATTGAAATGGCAGTTTCTGTTTGGGAGTTATCTAAATAGGCGACAGAGGCTTCTCGCGCTCGTCGTCTTACAGCCGTTCTGGCGTCGAAGGCTGCACGATTTCGTATTGCACCAATCAACCAACGACGGTTTTTGATGCAAGACATATCAGTGCGACCAGCTTCAATGGCTGCAAGAAGTGCCGTCTGGAGAAGATCTTCAGCTTCATCAGTACGCAACGTTACTTTATGCGCGTACTTGAGGAAGTCGGTATAGAGTTTATTGTTTCTCATAACGCCACTAGCAAAAAACGGAGTGAATTGACTGCTTTTTTGCGTGTCTTTGCAAAAAAGAAAACAGTTTACGGGAAGCTACTTGGCTGGCCATGTTATGCAAATTTGTTTTCTTCACCACTGAGCTTAATACTTTCGCGATTGTTTTTTATATACTCAAATAGTGCATACGCTGGAGCTTCTTCAATTTCATAAAAAATATCATCCAGCTCTCCGAGGGCATCTTCCAACTCCTCGTCTTCAGCATCCATTCTTTCCTCAATCAGGTCCGGATCTAATGAGCTAACTCCGAGAATATCAATCGCTTTTTGAGTTAAATTGGCGAGTTCATTGCAACCGATCAGTTTTAGACAATTTACAATTGTCGGTGAATATTCGACAGAAGAATTATAGAAAAATTGACTAAAACCACCGTTATTCAACTCTCTTTCAAATGCCTCAACAGCTAGAATTGTTAACTCTACAGCTGACAATTCCTCTCCTAACTCCTTGCGCGAATCCAAATCAGCCTCAAAAGCTAACACAATAGAATCAATACGGTGTGTCTTATGTAACGCAATAAGTTCGTCAACAGTCTGACCATCATACTGTTCTAAAAATATATCACCTTCTTCCATTTTCAGTTCCTCTGTTTGAGTATATAACGCCTAATGCAGCAAAAAATTACGAGCGAAGCACGAGTTAGTTTTCGGCCGCCTTTATTGGTTAGAAATTTCATTGTTAGGCTCATATTTATCAAGGTTAACCCCAAAATAATATACACTCCAATTCTCATTTAGGTGAGCAACACAGTGACCAATAACTGAGTTTTTATAGTCTTCATTTTTACATTCATTGTGCTTTTGCAAACCGTCTGGATAATAGATGTAGGATATTTCGAAATTCTTATCAAACTTCGATAAAGAACCAAGACTAAAAACCAAATTGCCATTATGTTTCCATGCGTAGTTTAGGTTTGACCTAATGGCGAGGTCAATATACTCATCGGCAATGCTACCCGTTAGCGCGCTATAGGATTCCTCATTTACAAAGCGAGCTTGTAAATCACATTCTCCTTCTTCTAAGCAAACAATTGAAAATTTATCAATAGTGGTATCCAATTCAAATTTGTTCGCCATATTCTGCATTTCCTCTTTGTTTAAGAAAAAAGAGAATTTTGCTTGATAGTAATAAGGTAACTTTCCACTAACGTGAAATAATGTAGCCGTTGCACACAACAATAGAACACCTACAAAAATGAATATCTTCTTTTTAATCATTTGTATTTCCAACGACCAGCGCAGCCGCAAAATTGCGTAACGCAGTTTTTTGTCGATTTACCGCACCTGGTTAACTCTTTAATCACTGTTTGACCAAGTAAGCAATCCCTTCTGCTCGTCGAATAATACATATACCCATGCTTCCATACTTTCCCCAATTCGACTTCTATCGACAAGTATAGAATGTCCGAGTGCGGCTTTTAGAACACTATCCAACGCATCAGCTACTTTAGAATCAATTCCAATCAAACCTCTGCAAACTGCAGTTAGCTTGAACGGCAGCGAGCCTTTATGTAAATCGGCTAACGGAGGATCATTAGATATTGGGACTAGAGTCCCCCTTTCCTTTGGCTGCATACAAGCTGAGCCGCCAGCTTGATTAGAATAAACTACCCCGTCTTCGGCAAGTAAAATAATCACCGCTTGCTCTAAACTATAAAGGCTAATCTGATTTTCCATCGTAGAATTAACGCTTCAAAAACGGGCAAAATACCAGAGCGGGGGCGACGGTATTTGACCCTAGGTTAATTGGCTTGTTAAGCACTAGTAAATACAGTTCATAGTGTCTGACTCTTCTAATGCTCTAATATTAGAGACTAGCAATTCTGGAATTGCATGAGGCCATAGCTCGTAAACTCCTCCCCCGGCAATTACCGGGCAGCTGCTGGTATTATGAAGATAGCCATTGAAGTCAACCATGTCTAAATGAAACTTCATTAGCTTCGGAAATGGATTTTTTACAGATAGCATCATATCCACTTTCCCTTCCGTTTGTGTAAAATTAAAAACTATTGTTTTTTCAGGATTGGTTATTTTATCAACCATTTTAAAATTGGTGAAATAGCCATCAACAAGTTCGGCTTCAATATAAACTTTTTCATTTGGAAGCAAAGACACCCTTTCGCCTTGGACTACTGGCCAATATAGACTTAAGTTTTGTTCAAAAGGCCCTGCATCGGTTAGAAACTTCAATGCAATATTTTCTCTACACTTTTCTATTTTGCATACTTGCTCTAGCGATACCTCATCATTTTCGTCCGGTTTTAGTTGCTCCTCTTTTATTGTTGCTGTCTTGCATCCTAATAGAGTTAAAATTAATGTAGAAAATAAAAGAATTCTCATAACTATCCTTTTTTGCTTAACGCCAAGATTAAACGAGTGTGCCTTTCCGCACTTCGTTTTTCAACGAATGGTTATAAGTCTCTTGGCTTATACTCATAGTCAGCTCTTTTAGATTCAACCAGAACATGTTTCAGCATTTCTCTTTCACATGAACCAAAGTTCTTAAAGTTTTCTCTTCCTTCCCGCAAAGTGATACCGTGGTTCGGATCAGATTCCTTATCTAGTTCATCTACGTCCTGGCCATCATCTTCCCAGAAACATATTTTGCAGATCAAATAATTTCCTCGCTCAGCAAGAGAAATATAATCACAACATGGGCATTGTTCTCTTGGAGTTGGATCATCGGGTGCATACCATTCAATCTCTTTGCCCGTGATTTTATCTCGTAGCCAGTTGAACATTATTTACCCTTATAACGCTGATTATGTTCAGTAAAGCCACACATACACCCCGGTGACTGTTACTAAGCCTAAAATTTTTAATCAAGAATTACTGACAGCCACTATATAGCCAATTTCTCACAGACACAACTGGGGATGTCTCACTTCCAAAGCTTGAATTCACGGATTTAGTTTTTGCTCTCATTTCTTCATAATCAATCTATTCAACCAAAATCAAGGAAAGCTCATGGCGATTAAACGCAGTGAACAAATCGATACGGACAATGGCGGTTACTATCATTTAATCAGTCGATGTGTGAGGCGAGCTTATCTTTGTGGTGATGACCCCGAGTCAGGTAAGAATTTTGATTATCGCAGGCTATGGATTGAAGATCGAATATTGGAATTAGCTCAGTTCTTTTCGATTGAAGTCTATAGTTATGCAGTAATGTATAACCACTATCACCTTGTTGTTTATTCAGATCCTAAGTTACCTGAATCTTGGTCGGATTTGGAAGTCGCCAACCGATGGCTAAATGTCTTTCCAGGACGATTCAACAATCCCAAGTTCAAACAACAACGAGAGCTTCGCCTGCAAGCCATCGTTAGTGACCCCGAGTTGTTAGCGACTTATCGAGAACGCCTTGGAAGCCTATCGTGGTTGATGCGTTGTATTAATGAGCCGATTGCTAAACGCAGCAATCAAGAGGACTTTGTTAAAGGGCACTTCTGGGAATCGCGATTTAAGTCACAAGCTTTGCTCGATGAAGCTGCTGCGCTGACTTGCATGGCCTATGTCGATTTGAACCCTATCAGAGCGGGTTTCGCCAAAAGTCTAGAAGAAAGTGAACATACCACCATCAAGAAACGCATGCAGTCACTTTCTGAAGACGAGCTTCAGCGGACGATTAAAGCGGTGGCCGGTAAAGTTAAAAACCGAACGATGGTATTGAAACTGAAAGACTACATTGAGCTTGTTGAGTGGACGGGGAAAGCCATTGTTTATCCAGATAAAGTTAAATTACCCAGCCATTTATCTTCGACGCTTTCCCATATGAACATTCAACAATCTAATTGGTTAAACCAAGTGCAGTCTTATGGAAGCGGATATTATCGTTTCGTTGGCAGCTTTGAAAAATTAAAAGTCAAAACTAAAGAACTAGGTCAACAATGGCTTAAAGGGATCAACCAAGCGCAACAGCTGTTCTCAATTAGCCCTTAAATTAAATCAATTTAAATAGTCTTTTTTTCTGATCATCGTTCTGGTGAGATTTACAGTTGTCTAGCGTTCAGCCTTATAGTAAAAACCACGTTTCTAGACGACTAGTTCACGCTAATCTACAACAATTTTAGAGCGACGGTGTTCCTCTAGTATCGACTCTCCCAATTCATTGTGAGAGATTGACTATATTATGGCTGTCATTATTATTTGCCGAGTTTTGCAGTTTATCTGCAAGAGAAATTTGTTAAATCATTTATCATAGTGATAACGACAAGATATGACGGTTAACTGGTTATCATCGACAGCGTAGACCAATCTATTTGATTCATCGATTCTTCGGGACCAGAAACCAGATAAATTCTCCTTAAGCGGCTCAGGTTTTCCAATCCCTTCGAATGGACTGCGCTTAGAATCAGTTAGTAGTTTATTGATTCGTTTTAGTGTTTTCTTATCCTGACCTTGCCAGTAGTCATAATCGGACCATGCCTCTCTAGTCCAAGCCAATATTTCAATCATCCGTTAGCTCGTGGGTTTCAGCCTTACCAGAACGGTATTGCTCAATTGATTTGGCTAAGTGTGATACATTGGCAGAGCTTTTTAACAAGTGCACGGTTTCCATTAGTCCATTAAATGAATCGAGCGACATAACGACAGCATCATCAGCATCTCTACGTGAAATCACAGTATAGTCAATATCTTCAACCACTTGATCTAAAACACTTTTTAGTTGGTTTCGCGCTTCAGAGAAATTTACTACTCTCATAGGAACCTCAATCATGTACAATATATAGTACAAGTATAACTTGTTCAGTAAATTGTGCAAGTTAAAGCTTTTAGGCTTAAATCTGATTATGTTCAGTAAAGCCACATAGTCACCCCAGTGACTGTTACTAAACCTAAAATTTTTATTTTTTTCAAAGAGTTACACGAGGCACTCTAAAATGCAACCCCGCAAAATCGACACAAAACGCACCTAGTCAGATTTTCTGCAAAAGCGGGCTTTCCGCTGTGGCATATATAAATAAGTTATGCACCATTTCCGTGCAACGCACCAAAAAGTTGAGTAAAATAAAGTCATATCCGTTACGGGCTATTATTTTGTCTCAAAAACAATCGCATCCTATATTAGACATATCGATTCTCAGTACCGCGTTGGTACTGATTGATGATACCGATAAGATCTGCCAGCTTAATCCAGCGGCAGAGCAACTCTTGGGCTATTCCAGCCGGCAATTAGAAAACGAATCCTTTTACGAGTTAGTCACTGGAGACTTATCAGCCTCAGCCCTAAACGTGTTTAGAGAGCAAGAGAAATCCGGTTTTATTGAAGACGTTGAACTGCATGTTGCCACCGGAATCATTCGCACTAATCTGATGGTGACCCCCTGCTCGATATTATCCAGCGATGATCTGCTGTTGGAATTACAAACCAATGCTCATCTACAAAACATTAGAAAAGATATGCAGATCCAACAACAAAGCAGAGTGAGTGAACACTTAATTAGAAACTTAGCTCATGAGATCAAAAACCCTCTCGGTGGTATTAAGGGAGCAGCACAACTATTAGAGAGAAAACTGCCCGACGACTTTAGTAATAAGTATTCTCAAGTCATTATTCGAGAAGCTGATAGATTAGGTGCTTTGGTTGATAGGCTATTAATGCCTGCAAAGCCGGAGCCAGCTCAAGTGGTGAATCCGCATTTAGTCTTAGAGCAAGCCATAGAAATTGTCGAACTGCAGTTTTCTAGAGTTATTCACATTACCCGCGATTATGACCCAAGCCTCCCTGATATCAATGTTTCGCAAAACCAAATTCAACAAGTCTTTTTAAACCTGATCAAAAACTCAGCGGAAGCGATCCAAAGCCATAAGCACAACAAAGACGAAGCTCAATTAACAGTTAGAACTCGAATGGTTCATCAACACACTATTGGTCAATCTCAATACCGACAAGTGATTAGATTTGATATTGAAGACAATGGATCTGGGATCAGTAAAGAATTAGGAAATGATATATTTTTTCCGACAATTAGCGGAAAACAATCGAGCGGATTAGGACTAAGTATCGCGCAGAGCTTAGTTCAAAGACATAACGGAATCATTGAATTAGACCGGCGTTCGTCACCTACACGTTTTAGTGTTTATTTGCCGGTCTAAGTATTGGTGATTATGAAAACATTCCGGAAAAGTTATGAATATTGATTATTCTTCTAAACATATTTTACTAGTCGACGATGACGATAGCATTCGCTGGGTGCTAAACGAAGCTCTCGCTGATCTTGGATTACAGGTCACTCAAACCAGTGACGCTGATTCGGCGATTAAATTTCTCGAAGCAGAAAACTACGATTTAATTATTTCTGATGTACGTATGCCCGGTACTTCCGGCATAGAACTACTGAAGCATTGTCAGCAATACTTTCCTGAATTACCTGTGATCATCATGACCGCACACTCCGATTTAGATAGCGCCGTGACCGCCTATACTAAAGGTGCTTTTGAGTACTTACCAAAACCCTTCGATCTCGATGAAGTCAATGACATTATTGAAAGAGCGCTAGCGCCAAAACAACAAAAAAGCGAATCCGGTTCAACCACCATTACCAATCGTTTTTCGATTGTCGGTGAAGCGCCTAGCATGCAAAATTTGTATCGTGCGATTGGTCGGCTTTCTAACTCCCATGTGAGTGTATTGATCCGAGGGGAATCTGGAACAGGTAAAGAGTTGGTTGCACAAGCATTGCATCAACATAGTCCACGAAAAGACAAACCCTTTATTGCCTTAAACATGGCAGCTATTCCCAAAGATTTAATCGAGTCAGAACTATTTGGACATGAAAAAGGCTCCTTTACAGGTGCAGCCGGTCGTTCTCTCGGGCGATTCGAACAAGCCAATCAAGGAACGCTTTTCCTAGATGAAATTGGCGACATGCCTTTGGAAACTCAAACACGATTACTACGAGTATTATCAGAAGGCACCTTTTACAGAATCGGATCGATCCATCCGGTGTCAGTCGATGTGCGAATTGTTGCAGCCACTCACCAAAATTTATTAAAGAAAGTGGAGCTCGGAGAGTTTAGAGAAGATCTTTACCATCGCTTGAATGTTATCCCGCTCGAATTACCGCCACTGCGTGAGCGCGCCGATGACATTGGTTTATTATCTGATTTTTTCTTAGCCAAAATCGCTCAAGAACTGAATGAACCAAAAATACAAATCTCAGAGCAAGCCCTAGAAAAAATGAAACAATTTGACTGGCCCGGTAATGTCCGCCAGTTAGAAAATACTTGTCGCTGGCTTTCAGTGATGGCCAACAGTCAATACATTACTCCGGCCGACTTACCGCATGAACTATCTAATAACAATAAACGAGCCAGTGAAAATCTATGGCACAAATCACTAGCCAATCACATTAAAAATCGCTTTATTGACGGTGATTCAAATATTCTATGTGGTATCCAAGAAGAGATTGAACAACTACTTATTAAAACCGCGTTAGAACTATCGGCGGGAAAGAAAGCTGAGGCGGCAGGTTTGCTGGGGTGGGGTAGAAATACCTTAACACGGAAACAAAAGGAATAGTGCTTAATGGGTGTTTTAGTCGAGCAATTTATTTTTTTGGTCAATCTGTAAGTCAGCGTTTTCCGCAGACTCTGGAAGACCTAACAAATACCCTTGCACAAAGTGGCAACCTAAGTCTTGCAAGTAATCGTACTGAGCTTTTCTTTCGACACCTTCAACCACTATTTTTTTGTTTAATCCCAAGATAAGCTGAACGATTGATTTAATCATGAGTTCAGATTGTTGACTTTCCAAAATTCCGCTGACAAAACTCCGATCGATTTTTATAATATCGAAGTCAAAACTAGTTAAATAACTTAACGAAGAATAACCCGTCCCAAAATCATCCAAGGATATTTTAATCCCAAGATCTTTTAATTCTTGTAAAATCTGCAGCTGTAATTTAGTTGCGGTCATCACCACCGTTTCAGTTATTTCTAACTCTAAGTACCTCGCCTCTAACCCGCTTTTAGCTAAAGCTGATTGCACATCCGCTAATAAACTTCCAAATTTTACCTATCGTCCAGATACATTGACTGCAATACTAATTTCACCTAATTCTGGAGATTGTTGCTGCCAAATTTTAGTTTGTTGGCAAGCTTGCTCTAATACAAATCGACCAATATCTGAAATTAAGCCTAGCTTTCGGCTGCCGGAATAAATTCATTTGGTCCAACGATTCGACCACTAGCCCGACGCCAACGAACGAGCGCCTCAAAACCAATCAACTTAGTTTCAGTCATTGAATACTTAGGTTGATAAAAAACCACAAATTCTTGATTTTCTATAGCCTTTCGCAAAGCTATTTCGGTCGCATGAAATTTCATGATCTGTTGATCGGAGGCATCTTTAAACATCTCAATTTTATTACCGCCAGAAGACTTAGCATGATTTAAAGCGATATCAGAAAACTTTAACAAGCTATCAGGTTCCTTCGCTTGGTCAGGAAAAATCGAGATTCCAATACTCACTTCGGAGTAAAGCTCTTGCTCCTGAATTAATACCGGTTGCCGTATAATATTTCTCACTTGTTCAGCTCTATTAAGACCGGTTTCAATACTACCTGGTTGCAGAATAATAAACTCATCTCCACCCCAACGGTAAACATCATAATTTTCCACTCGAATTCGATTGCCAATCTCTTTTAAGAAGCTATCGCCAAAGCCATGTCCAAAAGAGTCATTGATGATTTTGAATCGATCTAAGTCGCAAAAAATAATAGTAAATGGACTAGATTTCTCGATTAATCGTTTGATATCTTGATATAAAGTGTTTCTGTTGGGCAAGTTGGTGACTAAGTCAGTATTAGCAATCAAACTTAATCTTTTTTTCGCCGCTCGGCGTTGATTGATCTCTGCTCTTAACGACTCAGTGCGTTGCAAGACCTTAGCATCTAAATTTTGATTGGCTTGTTCAACCAATTTTAAGGTCGCTTTTTCAGCATTAAGAACGCCACCCAACACCAAGACACAAGTAGCAATAACTAGGCAGAATATTTGGGTGAGTATAATCGCTTCAACACCATGTTGAGAAAACGGCCCAAGCCCCAATGCTGAACTGTATAAAATCACTGAAAATACGACGACCAACAAAAGACAAGTAAAACTAGTTCCCAACTTAAATGCACTGTAAAAAAGTCCTGGTAACAGTACAAACGGAATCGCTTGAATGGGTGTACCTATATAAGCTTTATGCACCATAAAATAGAGCACAATACAGGTATATGTGATCACTAATACCGCTGAGAGCAAAACCTTTCGCGAAAATGCCTGCAACACGCCATGCAACTGACAACACAAAGGCACTAGCAAAATAAATGACAAGATTTGTGAAGGAAACCAACGTAGCGCATAGGAAAGGTAATCTCTCGGAGGCCAAGCAAAATAGAATTCAAGCAAAGGAATATTCAATAATAAGATAAACGCAGCTATAAATGCGGCAAACAGTAACTTTAATGCGGCCGGTGCATTACTGAGTTTTTCGATCTGTTTGTCTTGGTGTTGACTAATCTTCACAAACAGATTAGCTGATAGTATTTCTACTGAACTTAGCAAGAGTATAATCAACGCCCCGACTAAAGCGCTATGAGTTGGATGAAACCAAATAACATCAGCAAAAGCAATAAGGAGTGCAATGTAATAACAGGCGAGTAGATAACGCCAATGGATATCGTATAAGAGTAGAGCGCTTGCGAGAATTCCAGCCGGAAACCAAAACAACGGTGTCAAGATTATGCCAACCATAAGCTGTCGACTTACTAGTAATGCACCGAGTAAGATTAGTACTAGAGCGATTAGGTTTTTAGGCATAGGGATTTCCTTAGTAACTTAGAGCATAGGAAATCTTTAATAAACAATCAAGTAATAGGTTTTTATCTTGTTCTCCCACTGTTAGAGTTCGCTCAACATATGGGTCAGGCATAAACATTTGCATCAAGGCACCGAAAACTATCGCACCTGCTTTCCTATTTCTTGCCCAGCTAAATAGCTTTGAAAACACCATGATAATCGATATTAATATAATCCAAGGCAAGAAAAGGTAAACTAAACTAACAAGTTGCACCAGCAAATAACCTCCTTAATGATAATTCACAATTAGTATTGAGCTTAAACAACCAAAGTCTTATTCAATGAATTAGCTAGCGATTGTTGATATACTTGAGCGCGCCCCTCAATCTCGTCTAGAAAAATTCGGGAAATTCTATTCGTGAGTACGCAGGGAAGATATTAAATTTAACACAAGGAAAAATAGTGAATGTCTCTAACTCTCAAGAAATACTTTCAGATTATTGTTTCGACTATGTTATTACAGGTCATTGGTTGCAATAGCTCGAGTAACGATAAACAAGACGAACTAACCGAAACACTTCCAGGGGATTTTAGTTCAATAAGGGCGATCATCGTATTGCAGGGAATCCCCGAAATTCTAGAAACTAAAGACGTGTCCGGTTCAGAGGTTGTATTTGTTTCCGTTACATTCGATATTAACAATGATAGCATTTTTTCTGGCGGTGATATTTCGCTAAGAATTTCAAAAAGCTACGATGCACAAACCAACGAGGCCAGCTTGAAGAGCAGTCTGCTGCAGTTCAATGACCCATCTGAGAGAATTGGGCATAATCTTTTAGCTGAGATAGAATACTCAATTCAAGGTAATGAAATAGTATTTGAACTACAAAAAGAACAATCTTCAGAGCTAAATAAATTATCGTCAATGACTCAGCTAAACGTCACTGTTTCGTATGGCCCGAACTCTAGCAACAAATCTTCTGACCTTTTACCGGAGGCAAACACTTATACTCAAGTACAGAATAACTCGTTAATTGAGGATCCTATCGGTGACTTTCAAGGCAACCTTAGTATTATTGATATATCAGAATTTAGATTGGAACTTCTTTGAGTATCGACAACATTCCAATAATAAAGATAGGATAAAAATATGAGTTATATCAGCGGAATGAAATGCACTGGATGCGGGAAAACCTATCCCTTTAAGCAGCTTCTCAATCTGTGCCCCGAAGATCAACGCCCACTTGAACTGGTTATTGATATTGAAAAGCTAAAATCGGAAAAACCGAATCTTAAATGGTATCGACCAGATATAACATCACTCTGGCGATTCGGCTCCCTGCTAGGTCTGGATGTTAATGATCCTCAGGACCTACAAAATATTGTTTCATTGGGCGAGGGCTTTACCCCCGAGATCCCTTACCACCATCAAAAGCTCGCCAAGCAGCATGGTTTTGAGCTGTCGATTAAAGATGAGGGTCAACCGCATAAGGGTTGGGGCGCTAATCCGACCGGAAGTTTTAAAGATCGCGGAATGACTATGGCTATATCAATGGCTAAACACTATGGGGTTAAAAAAGTGGTGGTTCCGACCCAAGGAAACGCTGGTGACTCATTGGCTGAGTATGCCATGGCTGCTGGCATGGAAGCGGTAGTTATAATGCCCGATGACACTCCAATGCCAATTCTGGGCAGGGTGTCCGCTTTAGCAAGAATGAGGGATGATATTCACATCGAGCTAGTCAAGGGCACCATTAAAGAAGCTGGAATGTTAATGAAGGAAAAATATCTACCCCAAGGCTTTTTTAATATGGCAACCTTTCAAGAACCGGGCTGGCGAATTGATGGAAAAAAAACACTGGGGTTGGAAATCGCTGAACCTAAGCATGGCGCACAAGGTCAATGGCAACTACCGGATGTTGTGCTTTACCCCACCGGTGGAGGCACGGGTATTTTGGGCATGTGGAAAGCGTTTGATGAACTCCAAGCTCTTGGTTTAATCGACCAACGACGACCAAAGATCATTTCGGTTCAAGCAGAAAGTACAAAGCCAATTGTGAATGCTTATGTTTCTCAGCAAGCTGATACAACACCAGTGAATGCAGGACAGACAATTGCGACTGGATTAAATGTGCCTGGAGGAGTCGGCCACTTTAAAGTACTCGATATCATTCAACAAAGTGGAGGAATGGCGATTGCTGTTGAAGAATCTCAAATTGAAGATAGCTTTTGCGAAACCTATCGCCAAACAGGCGTATGGATCTGCCCAGAAGGTGCCGCCACCATCGCCGCTCTCGAACAAGCGATCGAGCACCAACTGATTAAACCGAATGATAAAGTCGTCGCATTCAACACAGGATCATTTGAAAAATATTTGCCCAACTTAAGGCATTTAGTTTTTAGAAAAATTATTTGAGGAATCAAAAAAGCCTAGTCGCTAAATGATGGTGTATAAAAGGGGGTACACTATCTCGTAGGAGCAAAGCCGACTAGGCTGAAACTTTGAATTTGATGGATAGATTGATATCAATCACTTTAGGTCTGCAATATAAAACTTAAAGCTGATACAAAAATCTCACTTATCATAAATATAGCAAGCAGTATGCCAAAAATTAGAAACCGCTAATTTTCCTCAAAAAGCTCAATCATAAAGAAAAGCGATAGGATAATCGGCAAACGCTTGCTTAAACAAAGTGCAGCACATTGTGCTATTGAACCAATTGAGTGCAAACTAATATGGACCCGTTTACACAGCTTCAAAATGAAATCTCTAATTGTCGAATTTGCCAAGAATCTTTACCCCTTGGAGCCAATCCAGTCGTACAGATTAACCCCAATGCAAAAATACTGATTGCAGGTCAAGCACCGGGACTAAAAGTTCATCGATCCAAGATTCCTTTCAACGATGCAAGCGGAAACCGATTAAGAGATTGGATGGGCATTGATAAAACGATATTTTACGATGATTCAAAAATAGCCATTTTACCGATGGGGTTTTGTTATCCTGGAAAAGGAAAATCAGGTGATTTACCGCCTAAAAAAGAATGTGCGGCACATTGGAGAGAAAAGACTCTTAAGCAATTAAAAGGAATTCAGTTCACCATAGTAATCGGAATATATGCAACTAAATGGCATTTTCCCGAAATGAAGTATTTGAACTTAACCGACACCGTTAAACGAATCCATTCAACAGTTTCAGACAAAATTGTTATTCCACATCCAAGCCCGCGAAATATCGCCTGGTTTAAGCGAAACCCATGGTTCGAACAACAAGTTATTCCACAGTTAAAACGAAAAGTGAAAGTGATACTAAAGAGTTAATAAAAATTATACTAATCGTTTATTGATTAACTCTGCGACTCAAACTAACGGGAGACTTTGCACTATTTGGATAAAATATTTTCCAAAGCATGACCTAATGTTGCAAATTCAAAATGAAAATTGTTCTCTAAGGCAACTTGAGGGATGACACGTTGACCTTGCAATAGCAATTCCTCGGCCATTTCACCGAACAATAGTTTTGCCATTACAGCAGGCATTCTTAGTTTTGCTGGTCGCTTCAATACACTTGCCAGAGTTTCACTAAAATATTGATTTGACACAGGAGTGGGGGCGACACCATTTACCGGCCCATTGATGGATGGATTGTCCATCATCCAGATAATCAAGGAAATCAAATCATCCATATGGATCCAAGACATCCATTGGGTTCCATCTCCCATGGGACCACCAAGAAAAAGCTTGAAAGGCAAAAGCATTGCAGCTAACGCTCCTCCGTTACTACCTAATACAATTCCAGTTCTTAGCAAACAAACCCTTACACCGGATTGTTCAGCTTGTAATGCTTGTTGCTCCCACTGCGAACATAGCTGGTGTGAGTAACTAGGCTGGCCCGAGTCTTGTTCGGTTAATTTTTGATCTTGCCCCGGACCGTAATATCCTATGGCAGAACCATTAATTAGCAATTCCGGTTTAGATTTAGACTGCTTAATAAACTCTGTAATCATCCTAGTTGTCTGAACACGGCTTTGTATAATTTGTTGTTTTACCGCTTTGTTCCAACGTTGTTGGTCTAGCGGTTTACCTGCTAGATTGATGATGATTTGAAATTCTTCTCCGATATTGAGTTGATCAATAATTTTGATTTTTTCGTCCAAATAGCTAGCAAGAAAAAGCGATTTGGTTTTTGCTAGATGGCGAGTATAAACGGTAACTTGATAGCCTAACTCAATCAACTGCTTAACAAGCGGGCGACCTATGAAGCCGGACCCGCCAACCAGCAAAACTGACTTTAGCTGGTAATTTGGTTTATCAATATGTTGTTGATTAACTGTCACAATTTACAACCTACTTGTTCTCTAAGTTTGCTATCAGCTCGAAGCAAAAGCTTGTCTCTCCAATTAAAGTATACGCTTGAAACACTGATTTAGACGAGAAATCAGAAAACTAAATCAAAAATAGGCGTAATTGTTACTTATATAGCAAAACAGATTATCCTGTCATCCTCAGATTGTGTATCATCATTGCTCCTAATTATAGATAAAATATTCGTGATGAATCCGCAAGTCGCCTCAGTCTACTTATTAGTGGTACTTATTTGGTCTACTACTCCACTTGGTATAGTGTGGAGTAGCGAATCTGTTCACCCGACGATGGCAGTGTTATTAAGAATGCTGATCGCTGTTGTATTGGGCACGATGGTCATCGTTTATAAAAAGATAGAAGTTCCAACTCATAGAAAAGCATTAAAATTATACGGCTTTTCGGCGTTAGGCATATTTGGTGGAATGTCATCGGCTTATATGGCAGCCAGCTACTTGCCCTCTGGCGTCATGTCACTAATCTTTGGATTAGCGCCACTAATTTCTGGACTAATCGCTCGAAAGATACTCGATGAGCCGCGCTTTAGTGGTTTGCGAAAAATAGCCTTGACCATTGCCTTTGTTGGATTAGCGATAGTTTGCTCAGATAATCTTATTGTGGCCGAAGATAATTGGCTCGGCTTAGTTTATATTCTAGCAGCGGTGATCTTTTTTAGTTTAAGTGGCGTTTTAGTTAAGAGTGTCAAACTAGAAATAAATCCCTTGTCGACAACCATTGGGGCTTTAACAATGACGCTTCCCGGCTTTTTTGCAGTTTGGTTTATTTTTGATGGCACACTCCCCTTAGAGCAATGGCAACCGAGGGCAGTTTACTCTATATTATATCTAGGTGTATTTGGTTCACTGATAGGTTTTGTTGGCTACTATTATATTCTTCAAAAATTAGAGGCTAGTACTGTTGCACTGGTTACGTTGATGACGCCAGTGATAGCAATGATTTTTGGAGCAGTATTTAATCAAGAAGTGATCACCGATAATATTCTCATTGGCGCGGCACTAGTGATGATCGGATTGGGACTATTCTTATACGGCGACCGCATTAATCGGCATATTAGTAAACTAAGAATTTAATTCGATTATTCAAGTTGAATGGTAAACTTGGCACCGCCCAGCTGTTCAGAGCGAGTTAATTGGATACTAGCATCGTGCCAGCCTATCACTCTAGATACAATCGCTAACCCAAGACCAAAGTGTTCGCTTTTCGTTCGACTCTTATCCAGTTTAACGAAAGCGCGAAAAACATTTTCTTGATCAGCGTCTGGAATTCCGGGCCCGTCATCTTCAATATCGATAATCACAGAACTACTTTCTAGACTTACTCGCACCGAGATAAACTTTTCAGAGTAATTGATTGCATTAGTGATTAAATTCATCACCGCCCTCGAAAACCAGCCAGGATCCAGTGAACAAACAGCCGCTTGTGCACCGTTAGAAGAATGAAATGAAATTGTTTTACCCTGTTTGTCCGCTAATAATTGACAACTTTTAATTGTGGCTTCAATCAGTTTTACTAGATTAACCTCAGACTTAACTAATTCGAAACGCTTTCGCTCTAAACTGGCATAGTCTAAAAAAGCTTCTAACATGTTTTCCATGCGAGTCAGATCATCATCCATCCTTTGAAGATAATAATTCTTCTTTTGATTAGTTTCTGTCTCAAGTGCCGCATCTACCCCAAACCTCAAACAAGAAAGCGGTGTGCGTAAGTCATGAGAAATACTTCCGGCCAATAATTTGTTCTCGGCAATTAACTCTTCGATCTGATTGGCCATTCGATTAAAGCTAGTTTCCAAAGTTTCAATATAGGAAAAACGACTTGTTTGGATTCTCTTGCTTAAATCACCGGCACCAAATTCAGAGGCCATTTGGTTGAGTTTAGTTAATCGTCTTGCAAGGGGAAACGCCCAAATGGTCAGAATTAAACAGAATCCCAAATAGAACAGTATGGTTAGCCAAATTTCTAGCTCGGAGTTAGTGCTTTTAGAATCTTGATTCTTAGACAGACTAGTTAAGACAAGGAAAGTTGAGGGGTGATTTTCTATACTTCGAATTATTTCTACATGATCACCCGAATCGATCACCAATCCACTAGGGGAGTTAACCTGTGCCAATAGCTCTCTTGATAATGATAAATTTTGCTGTTGTTCAAAGGCTAAATTAAGATCGAATATTGACTGCCAATGCTCTAACTCACTTGGTAATTTTTCTTGAGGTACTAAGTTAAGCTGATTACTGATACTATTCAGTATTTTGCTTTCCAGTGAGAACTCTTGCGCGTCGAATACTTCTGTTTGAGCATCAAAGACTTCGTCTAAAAACTTGCCCAATAGAAATAGAGCGAGTAGGGCAGTCACTAAGACGCTTAGGTAAATGCGTTTCAAATCTACTCCCAAGCGTCCGCAACAAAGAGATAACCTTTGCCCCAAACCGTCTTAATTTTTTGTGGCTTGTGAGAGTTATCATCCAGTTTTTTTCGCAATACCGAAATCATCAAATCAAAACGCCGATCTTGACCATCATACTCTCGACCTTTAAGTGCTTTAAACACTTGATCTCGGTTTACTGGATTGCCAGCGTGGCTGGCTAAATACCACAAAAAATCAAACTCACTTGAGGAAAGTTCAATTTCAACCTTATTGAGTAAAACGCGTTTTGCGGTATTGTCTAAATGAAGCTCACCAAATGCTAAAACTTGTTGTGATTCTTGAGGAGCCTCATCGAGTAAACTTTTATTTCTAAGCAGTGATTTTATTCTAGCCAACAAAGCTCTAGGCCGCACAGGTTTAACGACATAATCATTAGCGCCAACTTCTAAGCCAATGACTTCATCAAGTTCATCACTTCGAGCTGTGAGCATAACAATAGGCACATTACTAATTGCTCTAATGTCTCGGCAAACTTGAATACCATCAATTCCAGGCAACATCACATCAAGTAAAACTAGGTCATAGGTTGATGAGTTAAAAGCCTCTAAGGCGGTATCCCCTCGTTCAATATGAGTCACTTGATAACTATGCTCGTTCAGGTACTCTTGGACCCACTGAGCCAGCGATATGTCATCTTCAACTAATAAAATATTGCCATAGACTTCCACAAGATTCTCCGTTCGTTTCAACTCTAAAAAACACGCCAACGAGTTCGCCGTTTTTTGGAATTATGGACCCAACTGACTTTAATGGTTGATACAGCGATAGTTTGTTGACTATCAACGCTGACTAATTCAATCTGTTCGTCTTCACTGGAGGCAAATATATATTTAAATTTTCCTAAGAGTGTTCCTCGCCAACAATTGATCTGCAACTTGTCAGATGCTCTTCTCAGGCAATAGCTACCTTTTTGGGGTGCGGACCATTCTACTTGGATATTGGCGAAGCACTTTCGACCTTTGCGTAAAGCAACACATTTATTCGGAACCAATTTGAGTGACCGAATCGACTGATTTTCTGATTCAGCCGTCGCCGAAGATGGAATAGTAAACATACCAATCAGCCCAACCATAATAATGATTTTCGATATTGCTTTAGAACTAGAATACATAGGAGAATCCTAGTAATACTGACGAAAGTTGATCATTAACAACCAATGGGCTGTTTGAAATATGACTACTTAATAAAGTATGCTCTAGAGCAATTTGAAATACCCAGTTTTCAGATATGGGCGTTTGAGCAGAGATCTCAAAGTCAATTGCATAACCCGCACTGGTTGAATAAGCAAATAACTCGTCAGTTAATTCGCTGTCTTTTACCCCAACATTGTAATTAGTTACTTTGTTCGAATACCAGGTAGCACCCAAGCCGTATACCAAATCCCAGTTTCTGATTACAGCAACCCGTCCTAGGTAACCCTCAATGACAAATCCTTGATGCGAACTGTTGAAAATGTCATAGCCTGCTTCCAGCGAATAGTAAGTATCACTTTCCCAATTACTATACCTCACGCCTAACAGCTGGTCATCTTTACGGGTATTTAAATTAACCAACGCTGGAATTTCATCTTCGTCTTCATCGGTTTTATCAATGGCCGGTGAATAATGTCCCCAGATTAAATCAAGACCTTGAGTGTCTGTTTCCCATAAATGATAGCCAAGATAAAAACGGCCCAGTGCACCGCTGATTCGGTTTCTTGAATTAGATTCAACAAACCAATCATTATATTCACCATCGAAAGTAATCGCTAGAACAGGCACATAGCCTATTTCATTTTCCAAATACAACTGCGATTGATATCCAGCACCAACAATAGCTTTGAATTCGTAAAAATTATTAGAGTCTTGTTGTTGCGTATCAGCTTGCTCGATAGACTCTGATGATGATGCATTTGACTCAGCTAATTGCTCCCTCGCGTCACTGTCTAACGAGAATATCAGGCTAAATAGAACTAAGAATATGCTGGTAAATGAAGGTTTAGTTGTGAACATCCGTATGGGATTCCAGTTTGCTACCTATAAGTGAATATAGTCTTAATTGAGCCATAATAGCAAACTGGCTTTCGGTTAACCGCAGGAAGGTGTAGCTAAATTGTCAGAATTTGTAGCTTTTAACCATTCAGTACTTTTTCCTCCCACATTCTATCAAGGCTAAAAGTGGAGTTTAAATCCGACAGACGGAAACTGCTCAATACCACGCTCTTCTGCAATAATAAAATCGTCCAATGTCTCGTTGCCATCTGGTGCAAAATGATAGCCTTCCACGTTTTCATGACCCAGTGCATTGATTAATGCAAAAGTCCAAGCTGCATCAAGTCCAAAAACTTGATATTGATATTCGGCTTGTAAATCAAGTCGATGATAAGTAGGCAGAGTTTCTGAGTTTAACTCTCCGTAAACGGGCAAATAATGACCATCGTGAAACTCATTGGGTCTGAGTCCAACAATGGGGGTATATTTTTGGCCGCTTCTCACAGTGAGTCTGGCACCAAAATTCCAACGTTCATTCAGTTCATAGTTACCGACAACATTCAGTATCAAAGGCGTATCAAGGTAGTAGTCTTCGGTGACGCCGGTGCGGTCATTAGTTCGTTCTGATTTAGACCAGCTCAATGAGGCCCAACCATACCAACCATCGGCGAGATCCCGCTCCACTAAAAACTCAACCCCATGAGCATTTCCAGACATCTCGTTAGTGTAATGAATATCATAGTCTGGATCATCCTCAGCTAGCGCTAAAGGTAGTTCACTCATATTTTTACGATAGACATCAATTCCAGCTTGCCAGACGGATCGAAAACGATATTTAGCACCGAGGGAAAAATGATCGGCACGAGGTGACTTAATATTCGGATTACCTAAAATTCGTACTGCGGTATCGGCATCGGGAAAGCGAGTATATTGACCCGCTTTAGCATTCAACGAGAATTGCGGATCTAAAAACCACTCAATCGCAAAACGCGGCATAACAAATTTCTCTTCGGTGTAATCGTTATATTCTGCTCGCAAGCCCACATCAAGGGCAATACTGTTGGTCACTCTCCACTGATTACTGATATAGGCAGCATTGGTTTTTTGTAGCAAATTGGTTGAGTCTTGAATTCTATCCCCCCGTTGGGCTTCACAATCTTGCTGATGGTCGGTACAGAAATAAGGGATGATGTCGAAGGCATAAGTGAAATCAAACTCTCTAACTTCCATGCCCAATGTGAGCTTATGATCTTTGAACCAATTTTTCTGATAATAACCTCGAAAGAATGTTTCTTTATATTGTTGGTCAATAAACTGACCATCACCAAAGGTTAACAAATTAGTGTTCTCTAACTTAGACACGCCTAAGCTCCAATAACCACCGTTTTCAGAAAAGAGTTCCCAGCGGGCTCCTACGCTATCAAAGCTATCGTCATAGTACAAATCACCCGCTATTTCAGGATCCGCTCTTCCTTCTTCGGAAGCTTCCGATATATTTCCGCGCGTATAGTCTCCAGCTCCCGCAGCCGTCAGAGTAAATTTTTGGTTATCACCAATTAGCCACTGATATTTAAATTGATAATCATCTGATTGAGGTGCTTCAAAAAAGGTGATGCCCTCTTCATCTTCCTCGTCTTCCTCAATGTAAAGATGTAGCAAACTCTTTCGATAGGAAGCGTAGAATGCTTGGTTTTCACCTAATCCAGACTCAATCAAAATGCCTGTTTTAAGTAAACTCCAGTCAAAAGTTCCAGCAAATTCTTGGTTTCTGGGATCTCTTAATGAAACGTCAACGATTCCACCAGTCGCTTCTCCAAATTGCGCTCCAAAGCCCGCTGGATACAGGTCAAATTTTTGCACCAAGTTTTCATTAAAAATACTTGTTCCGAATGCATGAAAGACGTAACCGGCGGGCATAAAATCAATATAGTAAGCATTATCGTCCGGAGAAGACCCTCTAATGGCCGGCTCACCGCCATAGTCACCGCCAGCAATGACCACGCCAGGCAAACTGTAGACAGCGCTTAAAGGGTCACCATCTATTCCAGGAACTTTTAACAGTTTCTTTGTATCTTCATCGACTTCTGTATTCGCACGATTTCTTGATCCCACTACTTTTACAACTTCTCCCTTTTGCTCGTCTTTCGCCGATTCTGAGCGATCCGATTGCTCAACTTCGCTGGCATTCCCTTGGGTTGTAATGGCGAATAATATTGCCAAAATGCTCCGACTAATTAGTCCTATTTTGTTCCTAAGCTTCCAATAACTACTCATAATATTGCCTATACTTTTTCCATTATTAAGATTGATGAAACCATTATCCTTCAAAAAATGACAATATAATGTAGAGGATTTGTAGATAAAATGTAGTTGATAAATCAACCTTAACGCAAGCTTACAAAAAGCCAACTCTCACGAGCAAAGAGCGATAGAGTCAATTTAAATTAGATAGGTAGATTGTTTGTTACTATGAACTAAGCTTAGCCTCAATTGTGTCAATTAATGATAAGGCTTCGTCAGTATCAAATTGTAAGATAAGCTCTTTAAGTCCTTTCATATCGGACTCAATCGAAGCACTTTCATAGCGAGCATCACAAAAACTCACTTCGTCAGGGGAAATATATGATCCTTGCGAAATTGCACTTTTGGTCGTTGCTAGCTCCGCCAAAACTTGACGATCAGTCATTTTTTCCGATTGACTATTTAGTTCTGCTTTAGCATTGATATAGCTTTCTAGAACGCTAGTAGCTTGTTCGAATTGAAATTTTAATTGTAAATAGGTTTTCTGAAATTCATCAACGCGCTGCTGTTTGGCAAGCTCTTCTAATTCAAACGCTGATTGTTGTACTTGTAATGCACTCAGATTAGCGGCACCACCTTTTATAGTGTGTGCTAAATGTCTTACATGTTCTGAATCTTTATTAGCACAAGCAACGCCAAGGTCTTCGACTTGTACTGGCGAGCTTTTTAGAAACATATCTATGAGGCTTCTCATTAACTTCTCTTTTCCAAGAGAACGTTTAAGTAATGCTTGTTCATCCCATATTATATCTGACTTATTGTTTTCTTCTTCGCTCATTGTGTTAACCTTTTCTTCTTTCCTAAGATGTTTGTTGGGCCGAGTTTCTGGGGTAAACCAAATTTTGAGTTTCTCGACAATCTCTTCTGGTTCAATTGGCTTACTAATATATTCATCCATTCCAGACTGCAGACATTTTTCTCTATCCTGCTTCATCGCATTGGCAGTAATAGCAACGATTGGAATATCTTTATATCGTTTACCTGCCTTACCATTTCGTATATGTTTACTTGCCGAGTACCCATCCATTCGTGGCATTTGACAATCCATAAAAATGATTGAATAAGGGTCAGCTTCACTCGACATGTTAAGCATATCCAATGCCTCATGTCCATCTTCTGCAATATCAGCGTTTAATCCTAGCTCACTTAATATCCCTCTGGCTACTTCTTGATTAACTTGATTGTCTTCAACTAATAAAATTCTTAGACTGGAATCCCACTCGAGCTCCTCTGCACTGAAACTATTGGTAGCTGAAAACTGATTTCCAAGCGCACGATTTTCAATCGCGTCGGCTGTTGGCTCACCGCTCAAATCACTAACTCTTGCAAGCTCTAATGTCATCAATAAATCTAGGGTAGTCGCGGGTTTCGGAAAATGGGCAGAGCCTCTTAGCTGACTAAGCTCATCATTGTCCTTATAATTTAATGCTGTCATCATTACGATCTTTAAAGAATCGAAACGTTGATCAATTCGAATACTTTTAGCAAGCTCAGAACCACTTATTTCCGGCATATTCATATCAATTAGAGCAATATCAAAACTAGGCTTCTCAGAATCTCGCAGGCTTTCATCCAGTAGCCGCATTGCTTCGCTACTTGAATTTACCACTGAGACATCTGTTTTCCAAGCGGTAAGCTGTTTGCTAATGACTTTACAATTCCTTTGATTATCGTCGACCAAAAGTAGCTTTAAGTGCGTCGCCTCCTTACTAGGTTTTATCGCTTTGGCTTCCTCAACTTTTTCTAACACAACATTGAACTGAAATTGACTACCTTCTCCTTCTTTACTTTCTACTTCAACATCGCCTCCCATCATATTGCACAGCTTTTTAACAATAGAAAGTCCTAATCCTGTTCCTCCATATTTTCTAGTTGTTGAAGCATCTGCTTGGCTAAATAGATCAAAAAGAGTGCTTTGTTTGTTTACAGGAACTCCAATCCCGGTATCCAACACACAACATCGTAAATTTAACTCGCCACTGTCAAGTTGAGCGATTGAGGCTTTAATAAGGATTTCACCTCGCTCGGTAAATTTAATTGCGTTGCCCACTAAATTAGTAACAACCTGTCTTATTCGGCTGGGATCACCTTTGACTAAAGACACATTCACATCAACTAGATCAAGAATAAACTCTAGACCTTTTTCTTGGGCTTTAAGCGCTAGAGACTCTGATAGTTCTCCAAACATTTTTATTAAATCAAACTGTATTATTTCTAGCTCTAGTTTCCCAGCGTCGACTTTAGAAAAATCGAGTATATCGTTAATCAATGAGAGTAAGGATTGAGCACTCGATTGAGCAATCGTTGTCTTGCGCCTTTGCTCCTCGGTCATATCTGTATTTAACAACAACCCTAGCATACCCAATACACCATTCATGGGTGTCCTAATTTCATGACTCATGCTCGCTAAAAACTCACTTTTCAGTTTACTAGACTCTTCCGCTTTTTCTCTTGCGTAGTCAAGTTCCTTTTTAACTTGTTCATTGACAATGGTCAATGCAACCATCTCGGAAATATCTTTTAGAAGTGCTGTCTTTTCATCAACCTCTGAAGCCGGATGCTCGGCAATAAAAAACAGTACTCCCAGCGCTTGCTCTCGCTGGGTGAGAGGCTCTTCGATAGGAACTGCATAAAAAAATTCTTTTAAAGGATCAAGGTCTTTAGTTTCATTGCTAGTACCATTAGTTGGTTCTACAAATATTTTTCTTTGTTGGCCAGCTTTACCAATTAGGCCCGCACCTAACTGAACAATGCCGTCACTACCTAACATTTCCTCTTTAATATTTCCGATATATTCAAATAATTTTAAGTGCATATTTTCTTTATCTAAAAGATAAACACCCGCTTTTGTTAGAACTTCATTATTTGCTAGACTTAGCAAGGACATTAAAGTACAACTCATTTTTGTTGCTAGTGAACCACTCGATGAAAGAACCGCTGCAATATCAAGTTTAATTCTTGATGTATGCAACGCTCTTTGTTGCATTTCACTTGCTTTCACTCTGCGGGTAATATCCCTAAAGCTCCACACTCGATACAAATTGTAGTCACCCACTTGCATAGGACGGGAAACCATTTCAACCACGCGGCCATCAACAAACTCCAAAGAATGCAGCGTTTTGTCGTTGTTATTTCCTAGGATGTGGTTGATATCATGAAGAAATCGTTTTGGGTGTTTGAGTTGGCTAGCAACATAAGCTTGCATTTCTTCGATTTCATTTCTTTTGGAAATGTCTCTTGGAATATTCCACAGCTTGAGAAAGGGTTTATTGCTTTGTATGACATTTCCGGTAGCATCAGTCACTAAAATACCATTATCTGTGGAAGCCAATGTATTTTTTAACAATAATCCGGCTTCTCTTATTTTGAGCTCAGCATTCTTACTCGTTGTAATATCAGTTCGAATTGCTATATAGCGTTCAGGTTTTTTATTAGTGCCCAGAAGCGGAACGATGGTGGTATCGACCCAATAGATTTCACCGTTCTTTTTTCTATTTCTTAGTTCACCATGCCAAACTCTGCCATTGCCTATTGTTTCATACATAGTGCGCCAAAAATCCAAAGAATGATAACCAGAGTTCAGCATATTGTGATTGTTACCGACCAGCTCTTCAACACTATAACCACTCAGCTCTGCAAATTTTTTATTGGCAAATATAATGGTCCCTTTGACGTCGGTTATTGCAACTATAGAATGTTGGTCAAGAGCGAATTTTTGATCGGCTAACTCTTTATCCTGTTGCTGTTGACGTAAAATCATATTGTGAAAGCTTCTAGCTAATACACCGACTTCATCTTTTGACTCAGTGGGCAACTTAACAAGCTCGTTACTTTCTTCATATTTTTCTATAGCTCGAGCTGTTTTTAATAGCGGAGCCGTTAGTCTTCTAGAGCCGATAAACGCGACACCCAACGCAACAATTGCTAAAGCGCCACCTAATAGGAAGCTGTGATTTCTAAACCCGGCAAGCTCCTGTTGGACCGCTTGGTGATCGTAAATTGTAAGCATTTTAATATTATCTTCAAGCGAGCTATCTCCCAAGTCTATACTTCTGACCACAGCAAATTGCGGACTATTTTCACCAGTAGCGACATCTAATTTCTCTAAGGTTAGAATAGCACTAGAATTCTTGCCAAAGTCAATATTAGAAAGCTCCGGGAACTCTTGGTGAATTAACGGCAATTTATTTCCAGCACTACCAGAATTCATTTGCAGAGTAGGATGATGAAAATAGTTCCCTTTATTATTTGCCAAGTACAGTTCAAACCGTTTTTGAAAAACTGAATTCAATTCTGCAATAATCCCTTCAAGGTTAATTTCTATAACTATTGCACCAAGCGGTTCAATCTGATTTTGCACGTATAGAGGGGTCGCGACTCTTAAGATGGGGATAGTTTGCGACTCAGTGACTAGGTGATTTTGTTCGATACGAATTGAAGAAAATAAAACCTTTCCTTTTTCCGCAGAGAATACCCTTTGCCCAAAATTTGTCTCTATTTGATGAGGGGCTCCTTCGAGAATACTTAATTGACTATTGCTATCTCGAAACGCTCTCAGCAGTTCATCAACGTTCGGCTTTTTGGTCAGAATTTTGATGGTGAGGTATTCATGCTTTTCTTGAAGAAATAGGTTAAATACAAATTTAATATCATCTAGTAGTGAAGGCTTGGCTTCCCTTTCTTCGGAAATTGCTTGCAAAATAGAATTAAGTGCTTGTGATTGACTCAATAGAAAAATATCACTATTAACCTGTTTAACTAGATTATCGACCATGGGCTTTATCAATAGTGATTCGCTCTTCAACGACTCAATTTGTTGCTGTTTAAAAAAAGATTCCGACTCTCGGTAAAATAAAAATGAAACAGCGGTACTGATTAAAGTAGCGAGAATAAATGCCCCCATTGGAATTGTGACCGACTGGGGGTATGAGGCCGTTCCAATTGGTAATAGTCCTTCATGAATATCATGTTCTCGGCGTTTTTTGATGCTCAAGCGCTGTTCTTGATTCGGATTCCTACGTTCGATCAAATCAAAAAGAACGCCAAAGAAAATACAACTATAAGCGACAACTTTAAGAGCATGCGCGATATTAAAATGATTATCGAACAGCTGTATTGAACCAAAACTCATATGAATTTGGGTCATGATTTGCGGAATAATACTTATAAGTAATCCGAAGACAACCGCGCCTTTTCGGTCTTTGTGCCAGCCCCAAACTAATGTCCCTGCTGTAATAAATAAAGCTAGCGGCAATACATCATAAGGTCTAGTTACAATTGCCAATGGGAATACCGTTTGAGGTAGTGATTCACTAGTGGCCGATAAGGAGACTAAAATGGTAGCCAGCCCTAAAAAAAGTAAACCTATTATTGATAATATTACGACCTTTTGTTTTTGATCCTTTACAGCATTTTTGTCATTTTGACGGGTTAACCAACGGCTTAACAATATTCCGATGATTAAAATAGAAACATTAAACACACGAGACAGGGCCCAAGTAAAAGGAATAAGATCGGTATTGGCCGAAGTTGCAGCGACTAATCGAGTCGCTGCAAGGGTGTGAAACGCGTCGGTAAAGCCCGCACAGAGAATAGCAAGTCCGATGATTGGCACAATAATATCGCGATTTCGAGAAAAATGGATAAACGTCGCAACCGCTGTTAAAAAGGCAATGCTAACCGCAGTCCACTCCATTAGTGCATGATGGAACGAGCCTTTCATCATTTCGAACAGATAGGCGTCTGTTATACCAGACTGAGATAGGCTGTTTACGCGACTAGTATCAGAGATGGAAGCAAAACTAAATCCGAGCGAGTTTAGAATAAAGGGCAAACTACAACAGAGCAAGATAGCTAATAAAGCTGTTTGTTTGGTCGTTAAATGTAGGCCCACTTTGTTCATTAATTCGCGGTATTCTCTGTCAAATTATTACCGTATCTATATCGAGCACAGCTTTATTGGATAAATGAAGCTACTTAAACCTTTCAAAAATCGAAAGATTGCTATCTTAAAGGATAGTCGTTAAGAGAGATTCTGCAAGAAATGCAGCTAATTCAATAATCATAAAAATGTGCTTTTTAATCAAATGGATACAAGAAAATGTCAGCTACTTGAATAGGTCTAAGGTAATTACCAAGTTGCTTAGTGACATTATTCAGTTTTGCAAGCTCAAAAATACCTCAATAGAGGCCTATTTCATTGAGTTGAAAGGTCGAGAACCAAACTGTCTTGCTGACGTTGGAGATTTGGTGTAATCAAAAACTTGCCATAGCCCAATATCGATTCCGTTTTGGAATCAATTTGCTCGGCTTGAACATTGATTCCAATTAAAATCTCTAACAAAATAAATTCTAACTGGTTATCGATGACCGACCTTTTCAATCAGCAAGTGGGAGTCTATTTTGAAGGCGACATTAAATATCATTCTAATCGTCTCTTTGATGTTGGTAGATAGTATTAAAGCCCATGAACACCCCTTAATTGGTATTCATGGTATGCTGATATTTAATCATCAAGATCAATGGTATGCCTCTCATTTACCTTTGGCCAACTCAATTCACTCTCATCAAATAGTATTTAGTTTTGACATTGAGACGAAGGACAAATCTGAAGATAAAAAGATCAAATCGCTTGCAACCCAACAAGCACTAATGACAATCGTACCGGAAGTATTCGATTTAAGACGACTCATGAAAAAAACACTAATGAATTTCAAAGCAACGATTTACCAAGGTCACTTTGAAAGAGGTGGGACGATAGCTGCTGAATCAGTATCAATTAAAGTAAGAAAGCTTTACTTAAACAAAGCGCTCAGCGCGAAGACTAATGGCCACTATTACACCATTCCTACGTCCTCCGGTTCGGGGTTGTTAGTACACAGAATCGGCCAAAGCCCAAGCTTTGATCAAATACTCGGATTTCGCAAAAGAGCCAGTCGGAAATCGAAAATGGACCTACCGGAATTAATAGACTTCAGTAATGTAAAGCCTTTGCAGCAACTTGAGGTTGACCACCCTTTGATTAAGATTACAAATCAATTCTACCTAGAGACAAAAGATTTCGAATAGCCTAGGGTTTGACAAGTTAGTCATCATTTTAAGAAAGCCATAAATCTCGCGGCTTGCTAAAAAAATACCTCCGCCCTACAATTGATGCTAATTTTGAATTTGATTGTCCTTAAAAAGAGAGTATTTGATGCAAGAGTTGCTTCAAGCACCTGGGTTTGAATGGGCGTTGCTCATACAAATAGCCGCCATCATTGGATTTGTCTTAGGGCTTATGCTGGTCGCTCAAATATTAACGAGTCAAAAAGTGCCTTCTGCGACTTTTGGTTGGATCTTGCTAATCGTCATATTGCCATTTATTGGTATTCCACTTTATCTATTTTTTGGAAGACGAAAGTTCCACTCGCAAGTCAGAAGAAAATTAAAACTTAAGTTGGCTGAACATGATTCTTGTCACCAGCATGATATTCAGTCCCTTCTGATGGCTCTTGGGGTTCCGGCGTCAACGGAGAATAATCTCGTTAAATTTCATAACAATGGTCAGCATGCATTCGATGAGTTAATTGAATTGATTGAAAACGCCAAGCAGTCAATCGATATAGGGTGTTACTTATTTGGTAAAGATAAAGCGGGGGATAAAATACTTGCCATTTTAAGTCGAAAAATTGCTGAAGGTATTAAGGTAAGGCTTTTAATCGACGGCGTTGGATCGTTTCATTTTCCTACTAAACGACTTAGACAGTTTAAGAAAAATGGCGGCGAATATGCTTGGTTTATTCCCTTA
Organism: Kangiellaceae bacterium; assembly: GCA_965230505.1. Classification (GTDB taxonomy): domain Bacteria; phylum Pseudomonadota; class Gammaproteobacteria; order Enterobacterales; family Kangiellaceae. The sequence continues at coordinate 1,888,577 of OZ246006.1, forward strand.
TTTCAGGCACCGTTTAACGGGCGAAGCAACTTAAGATTACATCGTAAAATGATCATTGTTGATCAGGAATGGATTTGGAGCGGTGGCCGCAATATTAGCGATTTGTATTTTGATTTTAGCGAAAGAGAAAAAGGCTGGATTGATTTAAGCTTCACTCAACAAGGCCCTGTCGCAACCTGTTATGCCACCATCTTTGAATCAGATTGGCTATTTGCAACCGGCAACCAATCTAACAAACTGCCAACCATTGAAAGAGCTTCGGGCAATGGCGAAAGCCTGGTTCAAGTGATCCCCTCTGGACCCGATGTAGAGGAGGATCCCTTACCTGCAGCGCTAACCAGTGCTTGTTACAGTGCTAAATCCAGAATTACTTTAGTCAGTCCATACTTCATACCGGGTTCGGGTATTGAGCAAGCCATTAAACTGGCTGCGCTAAGAGGGGTTGACGTTAATATTATTTTGCCAAAAAATTCGGATCATCGAATCGCCGATCGGGCTCGCGATCGCACTCTACGAAGTTTGGCAGAAGCCGGTGTCAAAATTTGGTTACTCCCAAACTCAATGGTACATGCCAAGGCTTATGTATTTGATGAAGATGTAGCCTTTTGTGGCTCCGCCAATTTAGACATTCGCAGCCTATTTTTAAACTGTGAAGTGATGAGTTGTTTTTATAGTGAAGCCGATATTAAGTGGCTAACCCAATGGAGTGATAAATTAATAGAAGATGCCCAAGAATATAAAGGGCACTCTGTTAGTTATTTTAAACGAATGATTGAAGGGATCATTTTACTTATCGCCTATCAGCTCTAATAAAACTTATCGATTGACTCAGTCGATCAATATCGCTTTAGGTTATTGGCTATTCCTTTTTGGCCATTTCTTATTGGCTAATATCAACATAACTTAAATATCGCTGCTGAATTTCTCTAACGTAATTGACTGGCTCGCTACCACGACAATAACCGAATCGTGTTTTGTTGTAATATTTAGGTTGCTGTAATAGTAGCATCGCTTTTTCAACATGACCAAACCACTTGTCGGCACGCAACCCCATTTTTGTTGCTAATTTTTGCGCGTCTTTAACATGACCAAATCCGGCATTATAGGCTGCAAGTGCAAAATACATACGTTCATGCATTGGTAAGTCATCAGAAAAACGCTCACGAGTCCAATTAAGGTATTCAATACCCGCCGCAATCGCCTGTTTGGGTTTTTCTAGGTTAGAATAACCTAACTCTTTAGCAGTTCGAGGTAACACTTGCATTAAACCGCGCGCTCCGGCTGCAGAACGAGACTTGGGATCAAAACGGCTTTCTTGAAACATTTGTGCGGTGATCAATCGCCAATCAAACTGATACTTATTAGCAGTCTCTTTCACCAGCTGATCATAAGGTGATAACCCAGAGCTAGCAGTAATTCTATCCTGACGATATCGTTGGATTCTTTTTTCACTGGAAAAGTATTTGGCTTTGACCACATTATAAAAAGTTCCCCTATACTCTTTTCTAATAAAGGAATTTAAGGCACTGAGTAACTTGGGATTGTTCTTTCTAACGGCATAGGCATAAGGAATATTTTCTTGTAGTGTTAGAGGAGTAATAATATCGTCTGTAAAACGTTTCTCAATGCTAACTAAGTTGCTATCTGCAATCGTTAAATCCACCGTCTTATCGGCTACTCTGGCTATTAATAACTCAGTTGGTAACGCCTCGTCAGCGACCACCAATTTAGCCCCATATTCTTCGGCAAGTTGTTGTGCACTATGCCAAAATGAGCTCGATTTTCGCACAGAGATGCTACGACCTTTAAGGTCGTCAAAGCTATTTATCGGTGAACTGTCTTTATGCGCAACCAACAACTCCGATACTCGCTTATAGCGAATACTAAAATTTAACTCCGATTTTCGTGCTTCAGTTCGAGTAAGCCCAGCCGCAATCACATCTCCTTTCCCTTCGGTCAACATTTGCTTCATTTCTTGATAGCTTTTTGCCACTATGACTTCTAATTTCAATGCATTCTGTTTAGCAAATTCGCGCATTAGTTCATATTCAAATCCCATCAGCTCACCCCGCCACATAAAGTATGTTTCTGGACTATTGCGAGTGATCACTCTTAGGGCCAAATTTTCTTTTTTCAGGGTGTCTAGATCTTTATTCCTATCTTTTCTTGAACTAACCAGTAAATGGTGGTGTGAAATAAACTCATTGAGCTTGGCTAATAGACTGGTATTTTTTAGGTTGACTGCCCATGCAAGGTTAACTGGTTCAGGTAATGTTTCTAACACCTTAATCTCATCCTGATAGCTAAGCAGAGTATCAACACTTCGTCTATCTAGTACACTATATTTTATACGCCCTGCGATTAAGTCATCGGCGATTTGATCAGAATTTGACGATGACTCTAAAATATCAATTTTCCAATTGGGAAAGTGCTGCACTATGCTTTCAATATAAGCCGAATTTTCAGGAAGTGAAATGGTAAGCTCAGAGTCAAGTGAGGGTACCGGGGTGTTGTTATTAGCAATTAAGACTTCATTATCCTGAAGAATTGGTAGAGTAAAGCTCATTACCCCTTGCCGTTTATTGGTGATCGTCAAATGCCTTGGGATCACGTCGGCTTTGTTTGCGGCAATATACTCAAACATTTGAGTCAAATTGTTCACTCTTATCCACTCGACTTTTAGATTATGCAGATTAGCGAACTCAGTAAATAGGTCGTGGTGATAAAGGCTCGTTGAGCCAGCACGAGGCAAACTCTTTTCTTGTTCCCATTCTAACTTTAGTGCTCTTATCACTCCATTTTCTCGAATATGACTCCATGGTTGAAGCACGCTATTGTTTTTTGGTGTTTCAGTTTGTAGTTTATTATGCTGAACATCACTAACAACGCTATGATTTGCCACTCCATTATCACTTGATGGGGAACTATCTTGCTCACAGCCAAAAATAAAGAGTGTCAAAAATATTATCAGAAACCAGTATTTTGTAAATAAAGTCATGTCGCTAAGTTATCTTTTTTGTAGTGAGAACATTATCTATGTCGAACGGATTAAACGAGATCACATAGGTATTAACTCATTCCTCGCAAGAACCGAGCGGGAATAATTCGAATAAACCAATGCAAAAATGCCCAAGGCCAAATCGGTACAAAGGCGTTTGCCTTTTCTTTATTAATCGCCTTTACAATCGCTTTACAGCCGGTTTCTGTATCAACAATAAAAGGCACTGTTTTCACTTTTTCATTAATTTCACTTCTAATAAAACCTGGATGAATACACGTGACTTTTATCGGCGTCCCCATTACGTCGATTCGAATGCCTTCGGTTAAAGAAGTCAGTGCTGCTTTGGTCGCTGCGTAAACGGTCATTGCCCGTCGAAAGCCTCTTACTGCACTAATGGAGGAAATGGTGACTAAGTGGCCCGACTTTTGTTCTCTAAAAATATCCATGGCTGCTTCGCTTTGCGCCAGAGCAGCTATAAAATTGGTTTCAGCTGTTTGCCGATTCACTCTAAAATAACCTGTACCAATTGATGCCCCTCTACCCGTACCGGCATTAATGATGACTCTATCCAAAGTTCCCATATCGGCTCGAAACGCATTAAAAACTTCAAAGACTTGTTCGTAATCAGTGACGTCTAACTGACGAACAAACACTTTTATGTCTGGGTTGATTGCTTCAAGTTCGAGTTTTAGAGCCTCGAGGTTTTCCATTCGCCTCGCGCACAAGGCTAAGTGACATCCTTGCTTAGCAAACTGAATTGCCATGCCTTTGCCCAGTCCTGAACTGGCGCCTGTAATAAGAATGTTTTTTCTTGTCATTTTTCTTCTCGCATTAATTAAATTAATCGCTAGGCGGTCATAGTCATTAGAGATCTTATCAATTTATAGGAAAAGCCTTTGCCCTCCTAATTTACATTTTCTAACGTCTTAATTGTTAAGCCATGCCAGTTCTCTTAAGAAATCAATAGTCTAAATTGGGATTCTCATTTTAGTTAATAATGAGATGTTGGTTAACTTTTGTCAAAAAGTTAACCAAATTGTCCAAATATTAATATATACATTGCTCCAGCTAAGTTAGACTTTACACATTGATCAAGAATACTATTACACTGATTCATCAACAAAAAGGATTAACCATTGACACTTAGACAATTATTATCTGGTACAGCATTAGCTTTGATAACATCCATAAGTGTCGCAGCTGATATAACCAACTCAAAGCTGTCGCCTTTATTGCTAGATAAATTGACAACTACTAAAGCAGAAGAGTCATTGACTATTTTTGTTTATTTTAAAGACAAAGGCGAGAATATTGAAGCGCAATTAGCAGCCACGCGGGCAAGTCTTTCCTCAGCTGCCTTAAAACGACGAATCATCAATTTAGGATTAGAGAATGTTGTTGGCTACCAAGATATTCCAGTTAATTCTGAATACATCAGTTGGCTAAAAACAAAGGTTAATAAGGTTCGACATCCCCTCAAGGCTCTTAATGCGGTATCGGTAGAAGCCACCTCTTCAGCGATCCGTGAGATTCAAAAGAGCGAATTGGTTGCAAAGGTTGAGCTTGTAAAGTCCCTAAAAAGAAATCCAATAGAACCTAACAGAATCAAACTAACCGACAATTCAAAATTACAATTGCTCTCAAATAAACAGTCATCCATGATGCTCGATTACGGAACATCTCTGACCCAAAACCAACAAATTAATGTTCCGGCTGTGCACGAACTTGGTTATGACGGTACTGGTGTTGTAATCGCTGTCTTTGATTCTGGGTTTAATCGACTCACTCACGAAAGCTTTGCACAAATTAATATTGTGGATACTTGGGACTTTGTTAACAACGATAGTAACGTGGGTGATGAGAACGATATGGGAACCGGCTCACACGGTACCAATACGCTTAGCACAATAGGGGGCTTTAGTTCTGGAAACTTAATCGGCCCAGCTTACGGTGCGACTTTTTATTTGGCTAAAACGGAAAACACTGAATCTGAAACTCATGTGGAAGAAGATAATTGGTGTGCCGCTGCTGAGTGGGCCGATGAAAACGGTGCACAAATCATTTCAAGCTCATTGGGTTATACCGATTTTGACAGCGGAACGGATTACACGCCTAGCGATATGGATGGTGAAACAACCATTGTTACGTTATGTGCCGAAGCAGCTGCCGCAAATGGCATTGTGGTCATCAACTCGGCGGGAAATAGTGGTGTAGGTAGCGGTGAAAACACCCTCGGAGCACCCTCAGATGGCCCTTCGGTAATAGCAGCAGGAGCGGTCACAAACACCGGTCAGCGCTCATCGTTTAGTTCAGTTGGGCCTTCAGCCGATGGACGGATAAAACCCGATGTTGTCGCTATGGGCTCTGACGTAATCGTAGCGAGTGCAAACACTGATAATGGATATGTTAGTGTTGATGGGACATCATTTGCTTGTCCATTAACTACCGGTGTAGCGGCTTTAGTTCTAGAAGCTAACCCTAATTTAACTGCGGCCAAAGTAAGAGATATATTACGTAATACCGCGGACGGAGCGACCAGTCCAGATACGCTCTATGGTTATGGCATTATTGACGCACTTGCCGCGGTTAATCGTGCAGTGGCTGAATCAACTGGCAACCAGTCGCCAATCGCATTATTTACAACTGCTAGCGACTCAACACTCACTGTTACTTTCACAGATAGTTCAAGTGATAGTGATGGGACCATTGTTAATTATTCTTGGGACTTCGATGATGAACAAAGCTCAACCGAGCAAAATCCAACCCATACCTATACTAATGCTGGCACATACATAGTAAGTCTTTCTGTAACCGATGAAGGAGGCCTAACGAGTACTTCAAGTAGAGTCGTAGATTTACAATCGCAGCAGACTGGAGGGGGTGACAATACACCAGAGGAATCTAGCTCTGGTGGGAGTGGTAGTCTAGGAATTTTTTATCTGATTAGTCTTGGATTATTAATCACGCGTATTAAGAACCGATTAGCGAAATAAGAAAGTATCTAAGTGGGTGTTCATCAGGAAGTTTCAACTGGCGAACACCGAAACACTTGAATTAGTTCTAAAGTAACAAACAGAACGATAAAAGCTCTAAGGCGTTCTTATCTGCAACTAAATTGTTTTACTTTTTCTTTTTCGCTCTTTGAATCGCTAGATCGACGATATTGTTGGCATTCTCTTCCAATAAATTAGCTTTTTTGCTACTTTTATTTCTAGTTGTTTGAAGCTTTTCCTTAATTTTCGCCCATAACCTTTTCCATAATTCAAATCCGTCTAGTCCAGGAATTGGAAGGGAGTTGAGAATCAAAATAAAGATGTTAATGCGAATAAATACATCAAATACGGGTGTTAAAAAATTAAGTACATTATCAAGCGTCAATGCTTCGAGAATAAGCCCTACCGATATAGTAATTAGAAGTAGTATCGATTGAGCGATTAATCCACCGGCAAAAATCAACGTTTCTGGCAGGAATCTTGAATCATATTCGTATAAACAAAGACCATGAATTGGATACAATTTAATTTCTACTAAATCATGATTATATCTTTTTACATACCAAGCGTGCCCCATCTCATGTACAAGTAAGAGAATTATGAACGAAACTGAACTTATCAATCCAACAATAAAGTTCTTACTCGCGAGAAAATATAAGAATACTAGAGCAATGGAAATATTGGCTACGATAGGCGCGCCCAGAAATGTACCAACTCTATAATTTATTCTCATGGCTCAATGCTTCCTTTTATATGGTATGGCGTCCACTCACCCTCACCATAAATACTTTCAATCAATTCACCCAAGCTACCACCGAAAATTTTAATCGCAGCAGCTTCTCCGGCGTCTTGATACTCCGCTTGGTTGACGAATCGACTAAACTGTTCAAAATTCTCAGACAAAGAATGAACAAGTAATTGAGCTAGGTGATAACTTAACTCAGAGGCGTCTCCGGGTTGACTAAATGAAGTTCCAAACCAAAATTCTTGAATGGTGTTTTCATTCCAATAATTAATGTGTTTATTTTGCGTTTGTGAATTGAGTAAATAAGGTGAATATCCAGTGATCGCTATTTCGGTATTGACCGCCAAACCTTCATTCAGCCAAAGCGGAATATTTAGATGGCTTACCAATGCATGAGTTAGTTCATGAGCAATCACTGATTCCAAATTACTCATATCGGTATCGGGAAGTGCGAAATGCCCAAGCCCCTCATTTAAAAAGCAGCCAGAGCTCATTTGATATTCACCATCTTCCGGATAATAGTAAGCAATGTATCGATAGTAGCTTTCTATGTCGTCAAACAAGATCACTGACAGCTTATCTCCCAGACGGGGTTTAGCAATACCGTCTAGAGTTTTAAGTATTCTTTGATAAGCCGATTCAAGAAAAGAAAAAATAAGCTTTAACGACCTATCACTTTTGGCACTTAAAAGAATAAAATTATCAGATTGATTGAGTGAATAGTTTTGGCCAAGCTGTACATTTAACTCATTAAGCCAAAACCCTTGAAAGTAGTTAAACAACTCGGGCGTATCAAGCTGCTGCTGTTGAGTATCAGACAACTGAGTGAAAGATTCAAACAGGAAATTCCAGTTAAATCGAGCGAAACCATCATGAATACTCGTTAGTTGATTCAGTTGAATGGGTAATTCAATATTGGCCAGCGGATGACCGTTTGAATCACCAGAAGACAACCAGAGTTCATTTTGCCTTACGGGCTGAAAAAGCGATTTTTTTTCTTTACGAGTAAATAATCCAAACATAAGCTTGCGACGTCCCTTTGTTCGCAACTAAAACGATTAAAAGACTACAACAGTCGATTCTTCTTGAATACTATCAAAAATAGCATCAATACGTTTGTAATTTTTAGTGGTTCGCTCACAGCTTGCTTTTAACGCTAACCAAAGTTCGGACGTTCGCTGATAGCTAGTCAAAGTATAAGACCGCAATTTGTTAGCCGTGCTACTTGTTCTTTCAATCTTGCTGCTGGCTGCTTCAGCTAATTTTCGAGAAGTATTCAATGACGCCAGAGCTGACTTAGCCAGCTGATTATCACAACGACCAAGGATATTAGACGGAGAAAAATAAGTTTTGAGTATGCCAAGTGACTGGTAACTTAACTTGACTGGTGTTGCAGCTTTTTTCGGTTGGCTATCAAATATAACAATGCCAAAGTTAATCGTTTCTTCAACTCGACTCTCTAATGTTGACTTAGCAACTAGCTCAATTTGATTATCTTGATTATAAAAGGTCACTAAGTTTGTTTTTAATGCATGACCAGCCATTAGAATTTTGAGATCAGTTTGAGCAATAGAAGGAAGCACAAACCGCCCCTCCGCATCAGTGGTGACGAACTTTTCAGTATTCTGAAGATGCGCGACATTGACACCGACTAAAGGACGTAATGTTTCGAGGTCTAACACTTGGCCAGTGACTTTAGGCGCTTGGTAAACTTTGGTAATGGTGGGCACGCAGCCGGACAGGGTTGCCAGCACAAATAGTGTTACAAGAATTAATGTCTGGCCGTGTTTAAAAACATTCATAATAAGAGTCAATCATACTGAAGTTAGTCTTGAGTATACTAACCTTGTTCAACGATGAATAGTATTGTTACTTTTGACCGGTTAAACGTTTCACTTGCTTAGGATAGGGCCCTTTGGGATCAAGCCAGATTAACGAAAAGTAACTAGCAAAATCTCTATCAATGATTTCACCGATAGGCGCGTCATTAAAAAAGAACTGAGTCTTGAAATCTTCACACACTCTAAATCGAATGCGGTCATTTTCACTCACATTGGGCCAAATTTCAGACAGCAGGCTCAGCCAGTTTGCCTCGATTGTTTTATCAATGTTATAGCGCTCCCACTGATTTTTAGTTTCAGAGACCAGATCTTCTTTATCAATATCGCGCTTATAGGTCAGCTCTAACTCTAACGGGTACCTTCCGAGTAAATACTTTCCGTCGGGGGTTTTTAGTTCGATATCATAGACGTCCCAAAACCAAACACTAAAGTTGGATGAACCGACCAACTTAAAGTTTCCCTCGCAGGCTAACGCCTTATGGCTGTTAAGACCAGCCATAAGGATTAACAGCAGAATAAGGGGTTTATTGAATGAAATTTTTGGCATTTAAGTAACTTTATTAATATACGATTTAAATTAAGAGTACGCGAAAAATCAATTTCTAGATCAACTTTATAACAGCCGCAGATAGACGACTATTCTCAAAGTTGCCGGAATAATCTTCTTGATCACTCAATATCACTGTATCGGAATAGCAGAGTTATTTATTGGTCGTTTTAAGATTAATAAGCCTAACATCAAAGAAAGCTGCCAACTACCGCCACCGCCACCGCCACCACTATCCTCGACTTCCTCTTCAATTTGAGGCATCTCTAATAAATGGGTCGATTCGACCGAGAACTCAAGCTCAGTGATATATTCATCGCCAAAATTCACTTCTAACAATGGATCAACCGTGTGCACATTATTAGAGTTTTGTATTCTGCCGGTGCCGTCTGAATACAATTCGAAAATAGGTGGATGAAAACGTCCATTTCCGACTTCACGAGCGTTTAAGGTCAAAATTGTGCCATTATCGACGAGTTCATCGGCTTGAATTCCATCAGAAAAATCAGCATTGGCGGCAATTTCAAACATTAGTGAACCTCCCTGTTGATAAAACTCTGCACCACTAATATTTCTTTGTAAATCAAATTGCGGAAATCCAGAGGGTGTGCCAGGCTCCAGTGAACCGAAGACTCTGTAATTAACATTGAGGATAGTAGGGTTGTCATAAAGCCCAGGCTGAAAGGGAATGTCTAAGTCAATATCAATGGTGAACAAATCAACGTCACCGAACACATTAGTGATTTGATAGTCTAAATTGCTAGTAGAAAGCCTGATAGGTTCAGCAAATACAGTTCGCTGAAAAAAGCACAAAAAGACGATTGCAATTAATGATTTAGTCATAGTCTTAACCTCTATCAATTAACTGAAGAGCGCTAATTATAACATCATTGCTATACGAAATAGCTTGCGACGGTTAACAGGCGCGCTAACTGGTTAAAAGCGCTCTTTTGAGCGCTTATCTGCTAGAATTGAGATAGTTTGCATGATTTACTAGCTATAAACTGGAGTTGCGAAGGATGAACATATTCCCACTTATCGATTGGATCGCTCTATTCTGGTTTCTTTTCTGTTGGTCTGGATATACCACTTACGCCAATTACAAAATGCTCAGAGTTCCAAATCTGTCGCAGAGCCTCACAGATTTAAGAAGCCTTTGGATGAAGTCGATGTTGACTCGAGAAGTGAAAATAGCGGACGTCACAGGATTAGTCGCATTACAACGAACAGGGACATTTTTTGCATCGACCACCATCTTTATTCTTGCGGGTTTGCTTGCGGTGTTAGGTGCTTCTGACAAAGCCTTGAGGTTGGCTCAAGCATTGCCTTTTGTAGCGGAACATAGCCAGTCGAGCTGGGAAACCAAAATTCTTTTTATGATTTTCATTTTCGTCTATGCCTTTTTTAAATTCTCGTGGGCGGTTAGACAATACAACTTTTCGATAGTAATGTTTGGCGCTGCCCCTGAAGGCGATTCGAAATCCAGCCAAGACTATATTGCAGCCTCTAATAAATTGCTAACTCTGGCAAATAAATCATTTAATTACGGGTTGAGATCTTATACCTTTTCAATGGCAACCATTGCTTGGTTTATTCACCCGATATTATTCATGTTGATGACGGCGTGGGTCGTTGGTGTCTTGTATCGCAGAGAATTTCATTCAAGAACTTTAGAGTCAATGAGGTCAGCCATTGATTGCGCAAAGTGATACACCGATAACCGATTTAGGAGTTTGAGAGCTACCAGAAAATCAATTTTTAGTCACGTGCCTACTAGCCAAACGATCTTAGTAGTCGAGCTTCACTTTACCTCTCTCTTGATCTAGGTCAAATATCCCCTTTTAAAAAGTTGATCCTTCCTAAATATGTAACTAACCTGAAATTAAGGTTATTCGTTATAGTAACCACTAACTTTTTATACTAGCCAGTTCAAATAAAAGGAATCTCGGTTGGGAAAAACCGCGCAAAAATTACTCGTTTCTATGGTTGGCAGCTTACGCGATCTGCTGCCGATTTTATTAGTGGTTTTATTCTTCCAGTTTATTGTTCTCGAGCAGTCATTACCCAATATTGGTCGTTTAATAACCGGTATAGTTTTTGTTATTTTGGGCTTAACTTTCTTTATTCATGGACTCGAACAGGGCCTATTCCCTATCGGCGAGTCAATGGCTCACGCATTCGCAAAAAAAGGTAGTATTTTTTGGCTGGTTGTTTTTGCCTTTTCACTTGGTTTTGGCACAACCGTTGCGGAACCAGCGCTAATTGCCGTTGCCGCCGAAGCCGCCAACGTAGCCGCTTCCGGAGGAATGATTGATGTATCAGAGCAAGCCAAATCATCCTACGCCAATGGGCTTCGCTTTACAGTCGCCTTTTCGGTCGGAATAGCCATCGTTATCGGAGTGATTAGAATTTTGAAAGGCTGGCCAATTCAATGGATTATTATTGGCGGTTATCTATTGGTGGTGATCATGACCATGTTTGCTCCGCGAGAAATTATTGGCATTGCCTATGATTCGGGTGGCGTTACCACTTCAACCATTACCGTGCCGCTTGTCACTGCGCTGGGAGTAGGGCTTGCCTCTTCGATTAAAGGTCGTAATCCGATGATTGATGGTTTCGGTTTAATTGCATTTGCTTCTTTAACACCGATCATCTTTGTAATGGCCTACGGGATGGTGATCTAATGGATTGGATGACTAATATATTTTCCGAGTTATTCCAGGTAACTCTAAGCACGGTGACAGATGTGTTGCCGATCGCTGCGATTATTTTTGGATTTCAATTTGCGGTCATTCGTAAAAAGCCTGCTAATTTGGCGCACATTATCTCAGGCTTTATCTGGGTGTTAGTCGGCTTATCATTTTTCTTGTTAGGCCTTGAATGGGCTCTTTTTCCTATTGGACGTCTAATGGCCGAACAACTAACAAACCCCGAATTCATTCACGGTGCTCAAGCCGGCAAGCAATTACTTGAACATTTCAATTGGCAAGATTATTACTGGGTCTATCTGTTTGCTTTTTGTATTGGTTTTAGCACGACTATCGCTGAGCCATCTTTAATTGCTGTAGCAATAAAAGCTAATGATGTATCCGGTGGCGCTATCGGAGTTTGGGGCTTGAGACTTTCGGTCGCGTTGGGTGTCGCAATTGGAATTTCATTAGGTTGTTATCGCATAGTCGTCGGTGATCCAATTCATTGGTATATCATAGTTGGATATGTCATTGTGGTGATACAAACGTTTTTTGCACCGAAATTGATTATTCCATTGGCTTACGATTCCGGTGGAGTAACAACGTCCACAGTTACCGTGCCTCTAGTGGCGGCCTTAGGACTAGGTTTATCAGAAACAGTACCGGGAAGGAATCCACTCATTGATGGTTTTGGATTGATCGCTTTTGCTAGTTTATTTCCGATCATGTCGGTGATGGCCTACGCTCAACTATCTGAAGCAAAAAACAAATTTTTTAAGAAAACTAAAACGCAAGAAACTTAGTATAAATTTTAGCGTGAGGAGTAAATCATGCACTTTAAAATGATTGTAGTATTTAACGATGACGAGAAGACCAATGAAGTCATGGATGCTGCTAGAAAGGCTGGAGCTACAGGAGCGACTGTCATTACCAGCGCTCGAGGCGAAGGACTCGAGCAATCGAAAACATTTTTTGGGCTTTCATTAGAAACTCAAAGAGATGTCCTATTGTTTTTAGTTGAAGAGCATTTAAGTCGGCACATTTTGGAAGAGATTAATCGAGTCGGCGAGTTTGACTCTAAACCGGGCACAGGTATCGCTTTCCAAATTGATGTGGAAGACGCTGTTGGGATTGCTCATCAACAAGAAAAAATCACTGCTGAAGTGAAGGAGCTTTTGTAATGTTAAAAAAGATTGTCAAAGCCAGCGATGTAATGCGAACTCAGTTTGTTGAAATTGATGGTGTCGCTACCGTAGCAGATGCCATTAATGCATTTAAAAATCATGATATCGAAGTTCTGATTGTAAAAAAGCGAGACGAGAATGATGCTTATGGTGTTGTCTTACTTTCAGATATTGTCAAGAAGGTATTAGCAAAAAATAGAGCCGTTAGCCGAGTTAATATTTACGAAATTATGTCTAAACCAGTTATTACGATCGAACCTCAAATGAACATTCGTCACTGCGCAAGGTTGTTTGATAACTTTGGATTGTCTCACACAGTTGTTGCAGAAGGCGGCAAAATATTAGGTGTGGTAGGCTATAAAGAACTACTCGTTCCTTGGTTTGAAATGGATAATTAGAGTGCTCTAATAAAAATAGATTTTAATTACATTTTTTGCTGTTGTAATATTTGACGTTGTTGACTGGGAGTAGAACCGGTCCATTTTTTGAATGCTTTTGAAAATGAACTACGGTCACAATATCCAAGATTACGAGCTATTTCATCAATCGAAAATTTGGTACTCACCAAATACTTATGAGCCAGTTCAAGACGCACTGATTCAGTTAGCTTACGAAAACTAAAATTATTTTTTTCCAAACGACGCTCGAGTGTTTTTTCACTAAGACTCAATTGTTTAGCAATATTTGATCTAGAAACACCTCCAAGTTTTAGGCTATTTCTAACCGCGACTTGAACTCTTGATAGAAAACTATGTGACATTCGCTCATGTTTTTCTTTAAGTTTACTATACAGTGCGAGGTGATATTCAGGCTCTCTGGTCAAAAATGGTGCTTCGGCCATCGCTAGAGGAAAGCTTAATTGACTTCGAGCACTTCCGAACTGGGGTTGACGATGAAAATATTTTTCATAAATACTCTTTGGACTTAAGGCAAGATTTTTAAGACAGACATCACAATCAACCAAATTATCCTTACTTAACCAATTCATATATTGATAAATCACTCCCAATGTCGCTTCGTTAATGATTGCACTTGTTTCTTTATTATCTGAATCATTGCTGACAATGACCTTAAAGTGCGATCCATCAACCTCAGTAGACAAAGAAATGATATTCTGAAAGAACTGAGGGAACTCGCATATTCGCTGACAGGCGCTCACAAGATTATCCGCTGTCATAAACAAATAACCTAACCCGTAAAAAGAATTGGGGCTAACTAAACTTCCGGCTTTCATCCCAATTGAGGAATCACTGCTAAGCCGAATAATCTGATCAATTAACGAATAGTACGCACTCTGTTTTTGCTCCGCGTTGGCAGCTAACTTAAAGTAGCCATCTAAATAATCATTTGGCATTGTTAGATGGTTTTCTTTCACAAGCTGTTTGAGCAATGAAAGTAAATTCCAGTTCATTTTATTTTCTCCGTAGCGTATTTACTTAACATACAAACTCAATCTTATATCCACAAGTCGAACGCTGCTTTTAAAAGGCTTTTATTGAGTTATGAGATAACAAAATGTGAACCGGTTAACATACTGGGTCGCATGACTTTTTTTGCCTTACGATTGACCGTAAATAACGTAGATTCACAGCTCTTCAGTCAAGAGAATTGTAAGATACATCAATTTTCCTAACCTATACGCTATCGAGGTTAAATTAGTGAAATTTTGATGGTTTTTAATTTCGCGAGGTTGTTCCCTATCGAGATACAGCTCATACACTCCCTAAAGATTCTATAGGACATCAATAATTAAAGGCTGTTCGAGAAGAGTATCAACGTATAAGGCAAGGCGGTTAATATGAAAAAGTTTAGCTCAATATTGATAGTGATAGCAATTGCACTAACAGTCTTATTGGTTTTTGTTGCTGATAAAAGTAACCTGGTCGGCAGCGAAAAAACCGAGGAACGGATTAGCTCAGTAGACAAAAATCCGAAAACTGACAGCCATCACAAAATGACGCAAAATCAAAGTGAAAAGCGGCCTCAAAATAGTCAACTAACTCACTCTCATTTGGAAGAAAAAGAACCTCACTTTAAGAACAGAGCCAATGATACTTCATGGTGGTTTACTACCCCTTCACTTGAGTCTGATACTCAGTTTTCTCAAACTCATACCACTGTTGAACTGGATGTGAGTTGTCACGCTAGTCACTCGTTGGAAGCGAGTATTTCCTTAGAAGAAAATTTTGAAAAAATTGCGCAAGCGAGTACCCAAACGCGTTATCAAGAAGATCTATTCTATTTTACATTGACTCAATTTTGGCGGCTTGATCAAGATTTTTATCAGTTTGTAGCCATTTGGGATAGAGATATGCCAGCCGTTTATCGATATGAATTCTACCGCAGTCAAGATAAGAGTTTTAACGAAAATGTTGAGCCCTTAGACCTACCAATTGCGATTCCTAAATATAAAGATGTACTTGCAACAAATCAGTATGTCGCACAACTGACTGCTTATTATCAACAACGAGGCGCGGAACTGGGTAGTCGAATACTTGAGTCTACAATTAATGATCCAAGAGGCGATCAGCAGATTTCGTTAGTTAACTCTCAAGTCGTCAAATGGCAAACAGCTGATTTTAGTTGTGATAGTGATACCCAATTCAATAAAGCTTATTGTTACTGTAACCAAGGAGAACAATCGTGAGAATAATAAAAATATCGCTTTTAGTCGCTGCGACAATCCTCAGTCAGCTTTCATATGCAGAAGACTTTTTAATCAATCATGAAACTCATTTCAAGAAAACGGCGGAGCAATCCTCTTCACTTCCAGATAGCGACAAGTGTCTGGTTGAGCCAGGTACCTTAGTGAGCGCCGACAGCATCGAAAATTCTAGTACCCATTACAAAGTTGTGCTGCAAAATAACTTGTCTAATTGTAGTTTTACTACTGGGTATTTTTATCAGCCTCATATCGATAGAGAAAACAAGTTACTAACCCTTACACACCACACAGTTTTTAAAAAACTGCGCTTAGACTCCTCACAATTACCAGAATCGGATAAGTGTGATGCCGCACCCGGAGTCTATGCCGCACAAGAAAATATTGCGGATGTTGAGAGCGGACATTATTACTTAAATCTTAGGGAGTTCTTACCGAACTGCAGTTTTAGCCAAGGATACTTTTGGGAAGGCCATGCACAACAAGGCTCATTAGCGATTCAAATCACTTACGCTACAGTGTTTAAGAAGGAGCCTAAGCAATCGTCAGATCTTGCACCGGAGGATACCTGTGAAATGCCTGTTGGTAGCTATGCACTCGGCGCAAATGCAACTGCATCAGGAGAGACCCATTATCAAATCACGCTGGCTGAATCATTACCACAATGTTCATTCAACACTGGTTATGTGTTCTATGATC
The DNA here is from genome assembly GCA_965230505.1 of Kangiellaceae bacterium. GTDB lineage: Bacteria > Pseudomonadota > Gammaproteobacteria > Enterobacterales > Kangiellaceae. The sequence continues at coordinate 1,904,939 of OZ246006.1, forward strand.
ATACAGGCTGGGCTAAGCCTTATATACCACCTGCCGAACCCGAATGGACCTTTCCAGTTCCAGGCGGTTACTACACTAGCGGATGGTGTATCTGCAGGAACATAGGAACCAGCCCACACATTGGTCAAGATATTTCCAAGAGTGGCTCTAAGTCGGCGGTAATTGTCCAAGACGGCGTTTTAGAGAGTACTAGTTTTAGCTCAAGTTGCGGTTATATTTCTTATGTAAGAGATGATTTCGATACTTTGTGGCGCTATGTTCATCTTAACAATCCTTCAATTTCTGCCGGTAGCCAAGTCTCGGCTGGACAACACCTTGGAGTACTTTCTACTTATCCAAAATCCGGCTGTGGCAATGGTGCTCATCTGCATTTTGAAAGAAGAAGTGCCGGTTACTTTGCTGACAGTATTACAGGAAAGAGTTGTCAAAATGGTTATCGAAGCTGCTATTACGATCCCATTAAACCTTGGCGTACTACTTCCAGTGTTAATCGAGTAGAGAAAAATACCTTAAGTGTTAAATCCAATTGGTCTGAGCATGCTCCCTTGAGCTCTCAACAATGTAAAGTCCCTGTTAGTAACTTACCCGAAGTATCGCGAGAAAGGTTTGATCAATTCAAAACTTTGCATGATGAAGAAGTGATTGTCGAATTTGATGTTCGTTCTCGAATGACAAAGCCGAATGTATTTAGCAGCCAAGTATTTGTAAAAGATAACCAAGATAATCTATGTAGTGAGACACAACGTTGTTTAGTTCAATGGCAATTGGTCTCCGAGTCATCTGAGGGTCAATTAACCTCAGTATTCTTCCATAACCGAGTTAGGAATGTTCGGTTAGTTCGAGAAACTGAAGAAAAGCATTGCTTGCCCAACAATCCGACTAAACGCTGGATATTGTTAAAAGATAATTTTGGTAAGCAATGGAAAGTTGATCTATTGCAGCTCGCCACCCAATGACTATTTAAAACGAATCTTTAAATAATTTAGATTCTACTAAAACTAGCGAGCGACTAATACGTTCGCTAGTTTTTAATTGCAATCTACACGCTGCAACTATCTATTAATTCGCAATAGAAAAAATTTCAAAACAAATTCAGTCTAAGCTTGATTGCATGGTTTTCTTAAACAAGTTAACGGTCGAGTTAATCATTGGTCGATAAAGCCACCTTAGAAACCATCCTGGAAAAAGCTGCCCGCGCTCTTCTAACGCAACTCGTGCTCTTGGATGTTCCATAAACGTCAGTAAAGGTGGTTTGAAGTTATAATCACTCGAGTGAAATTCGATCCGCTTTAAGTATTTAGGATTTTTATAACCGTAGTGTGCCGGTGCAACTAATCTTAACGGTGCACCATGACTGCTGCATAATGGCTTGTGATCCAATTGATCGGCCAGAAGCACTTGCTCATTCATCAGATCTTGCAATAGCATTCGTGAGCGGTAGCCATCAATTGATTTAAAAACAACCCAATGAGGATTAAAGGTTAGTTGCTTCTTAATATGTTTTTCAAAAAATTCATTAAAGCTATATCCACTCCAGATTAAGTTCTGTTTACTCCAGGTGGTTACGCAATGGAAATCCGCTTGAAGTTCACGGCGCTCAATGGTTTCCAACTCCGTTGAGGTGAGTTCATACTCAGAGTCGATACACTCTCCACCAACCGTTAATTTAAGTTCGCCAAAGTCTTGTTGATATCGTTTTGCATAAGGGGATAATCCGAACCGAGGAAAGTCTTCTCGCGCCTTTTGCCCAGGTGGTAAACTTGTCAGATTAGGTGAACACTGCATTAATTTCTCCAACGCTATGAAAAGTTATAGAAATAGCAAGCAAAACAAAAACAGAGTGTTGCCAAAGACATGCCTATGGTCGGAACTATAAACCAATATTTTTTCGCTAAGTACAGATAAATAACTCCAATAATTAATGGCAAAGTGGAAAACCAAATAGAATTTAGTAATATATGATTATATTGGATCGCTAGTGGGAGATAAAAAACAGCCATCAAAATGGGTCCCAGACTATGACTAGCATTAAAACCAACCCATGCGTTCCAAAACTGAGTATTCCTATTAATCACTAAACTTGTATTTTTTAGTTGCTGTTTAATAGCCGGATCATATGGATCAAACTGATTACTAAAAAAAGTATAAGTAAGATGAAGACTTCCTAGCATCCCCATTAAGGAAACACCTGATATTAAAAATATTTGAGCGACGGTCATTTTAGTTGCTCCGTAGTACGACATTTACCCCAATCTGTTTTAACTACTGCACCTATTTGTGTCAGTAAATTCATTAACCCTAAATGAGCACGGTCAAAACATAATTGTTCGTGAAAGAATCCATCGACTTGTTTAACTAACTTTAAGCTAGTATCGGTCGGTTTACCGGGACAGGGTTGTTTACCGGCAAAATCAAATTCGTCTTCTGCATAAGCCTCTATTAGCCATCGCCCAAAAGGCTCTATAGCGCCAAGCATTTCGGTTTCAAAATAAGTTAATGAGACCTCGCTAGATACCACCCTGAGTGATTGATAAACCTCAAGTAGTTTAGCCACATTTTTTCCATGATAGAACACATCGATTAAAGCAGGTATCAGCTCCACAAAATAATCTATAAACTCACCACTAAGACTTCGCACACAACCAAAATCTAGCGCTCCGATATTTTCCTCTTCGAGTACTAAAAAATTCCCCGGATGGAGATCGGCATTAATCCGCTTTAGCACTAAAACACAATACCAAAAGTAATCAAATAATAGTTGTCCGATTACATTTCTTTGCCTTTGTGAAGGATTAGTTGCCAACCATTCTGTTAAGTGTTGGCCATCAAGCATTTCTTGACTAAGTACTCGTTTACTCGATAAAGAATCGATCACATTGGGTATTTTAATCCCCGACATTTGAACGTTAAACTTAAACCATTTGATATTTTCCGCCTCATTGAGATAATCCACTTCTTCTCTCAAGCGATCTTGCATTTCCGCCATCATGATATCGAGCACATATTTTTGAGGCAGTAAATCACTAGTTTTAGATAAAGCAGAAAACAGCTTTTCAATGATCTTTAAATCACTTTCTATAGTACTAGCAATGCCGGGGTATTGAATTTTGACCGCAATAGGCAAACCTTCAAAAGTAATCGCTCGATGAACTTGTCCAATACTTGCAGCAGCGAATGCGGTGCTATTGAATTGATGAAAAAGCTGCTGGGCACTTGTACCAAACTCATGCATGATTTGTTTTCTAACCAATGCTCGATTAATCGGAGGAACTTGATAACAAGCTTCTTTGAGTTTTTGCCGAATAGAAAGAGGCAATACATCGGCTTCCATACTCAGTATTTGCGAAACCTTAAGCGCTGTTCCCCGTAGTTGAGTCAAAACCGAAAAGATAATCTCTCCAATTTGTTCTTCATGCTGTTGTTTTTGTTTAGCTTTATTTTCGGGTTTAGTGACTAATGACTTTGCCTTATAGCCAACATGTTTGACTCCGACTCGGGCCGCAGTAATCCCAGTAATTGCCGTTCGTTTTAGTTTTGAAACTGGTATTTTGCTGTCAGTATCCATTGATTAATCCTTTGCTACAAACAAGATAAGTTCGACTATCGAGTAAATGATTTAGCCATAATCATTTTGTTTAGAAACCCACTCCCCATGAACTTAAACAAATGCGCTTTGACGAAGAAGCCAAGCAAATCAGTCATCTTACTGATAATGCCGGTCTTTAAGATTTCGACGCCTAGGGATAGCGACATATCCACTAACTGAGTAGTATTACTAAACTCATCGGAATCGTCCTTTATCCAATAGAGTAAGATTGCCAAAATAAAATCATTGGTCAGTTTTGCGGTGTATGCTGTAAAGGGAGACTTTTCGATTTCACCAGATTGTTCCGCCTCCGTCAGCATATCTTGAATAACCCCGACGAACTCTTTCCTAACAGGCGTGACATCTTCAAATAGAACACTGGGAGACTGCATAATCATCTTGAGGCTTTCGGCGACAAACTCTCTATCTGGCAATAAACTTTCCAGGTAAATATCAATTAGCAGCTGAAGTTTCTCTTGCAGAGAAAAGCTCTCTAATTCAGGCTCTTGCAAGCAAGCCTCAACCGCCTGCTCAGCCCGATAGCCGTAAAAACCGAATAAAAGCTTGTCTTTACTTGAGAAATACTTATAAATTGTCGCATCACCAATGCCCACCTCCCTGGCAATTTGCTTCATCGTGGTGACTTCAAAGCCCTTTTCTGAGAACATTTCGACCGCAGCTTCAATAATTGAACGTCGGATTTCTTCTTGCTTTTTCTTGGATAATCTAGCCATTACGAGCCTCGCTATCGTATATATTTGTATATTTACTATTTATATAATAGATCGTATCGTATAAAGATCCTAGTGAAATTTCTAACTTGCAGGGTTTTTCGGCTAAAAAATACCAAAAATTAATGGGAGACAGGCTAAAAAATACGGAATTTGGTGGTGATCTAAGCCCAAGAAATACCCGATGGCAGTTTAAAGCTACTGTACTCTAAGTGTAAGACTCGTCTTTGAGAAGGATTTTTCGCTTTGCAGGATGCATGAAGAATAAGCGGTCGCATTACCAAGACTGAGCCAGATCGAGCTTCACAAATTACCGAACGATTGTGTTTCACATACTCCTGAATCTCATTTTGATCTAGGATTCCTAATTCGTGACTTCTGGGCAATACCTTTAAACATCCATTCGTTCGCTCGGCAACATCCAAGTGAATCCGAAAAGTAACCATTTGGTTTAATACGTCGATTGGTGGTTGGACATGCGCCACACCGTCTTTAACACTCCATGGACCCCAACCTTCGGCATCAAACTTTTTAATACTGAGACTGTTCTATCCTGATGCCATCCAACTAACCAATTATTCGTTTCAGTTTTATTGAATAAGATAGCTCTAATTAGTTTAGAAGGTTTTTTAAGGTAGCGACTCGCACAATCTATGATGTGGTTAGACTTTGCCAAATTGTATATGGAAGAATACTTTTTCTCGGCATTGCGAATTCCGCCTGTCTTGAGCGATGTCTTATTTGACTTAATGTCAGTAGCCAACAAGTTCAGTTGATTTTGAGTTATGAACTCGTCAACAATTTCGTATCCTTGTACAAAATATGACATCTAAATTATTCCTTTTATGACTTGTGCGCTGGACCTATCAAAACTAATCTTCAGGTTTATCCTCACCAGTCTAATTGTTTTGGGTGTTTCCAACTGCAACCCCAGTAGCAACACCCATGCCAATACCTATAGCAATTCCAGCGCTCATTTTATTTTTAGCTGATTTGTTCTTCCAGCTTGCCATGGGTCTTTCCTATCGCGCTTTTTTGAGTTTACTGTTATGGATCAACTGGTAAGAGTGCGAGATTAAACTCTGCTGTTGGGTTTAGTAACCCAAGCTACTTGAAAGCAAAGCATTAAAATACTGTTAACAAAAACTCAATTACCGAACAATCGGTAATCGAATTTGCGAAGGGTATTTTTCTGAATGATAGATTACATTCTTTGCCACAACCGCTTCGGTGGCTAGCGCATTATTTTCTCCAGTATTTAAATTTCTCATATACTGAGGAAATTTACTTGAAGATACTTCTATGCGAATACGATGGCCTTTCTTAAACAAGTTACTGGTAGTCAGTGGGCTAAAGTTAATGGTATATACTTGATCTTGATTTAATAACGCTGGCTTATCATATCCTTGATGATACTTAGCACGTTGGATAGTGTCATCGATATTATAGGCTGTACCATCAGGATAAACATCCACTAATTTAATGGTAAAGTCGGTATCTTTTGCACTAGAGCTTACAAATAATTTGGCGACAATATCGCCGGTAATTTCAGTATCTTGTTTTAGCGGTTCAGAGGAATACACCAACACATCGTGTCTGGCTGCTATTGCACGTTGGTCGAAAGAACCACCCTTAGATAATCCACCATTGCAGCAAACACTGCCACCCAATGAAGGCACTGGATTCATCGGATCATATACAAATTCATCTTTAGCACTGTGTGTGGGCGCAGATAAAGACAATACGCCATCGCCAAACAAACTATTGGCCGAGCCCTTACTGGATAAGTAAAAGGTTTGGTAGTCCACTTTCTTTGGTGGCCAAGTCTCAGACTCCTGCCACTGATTAGCACCCATAGTGAAGTATTTTACTTTAGAATGATTCTTTTTAAATTCACTTTTATCTTCTTTCATCCAATAGTCGAACCACTGAATAATCGAATCATTAACATCTAGTTTAACTCGCCCCATATTGCGCTCACCGACAATCAAATCCTGATGCTTTGGAATTCGCCAAAACGAACAGTGCAGATTAGGGGCCACAATAGCATATTGATTCTCGCGTACTTCTTTGTCACTGGCATTTTTTACTACGTGATTATAAAGTTCCATGTTCGGTCCAATTGAAACGTCATACCAACTATTTAACCATAAGGCTGGTACACCAAAATCTTCATTGTCATGATACAAACCGCCCTTGAACCAATCGGCATGATTAGGGTCGCGCATCGCAAAAGATTTAAATGGACCTTGGTTACCGGCAATGTCATCAAACCATTCCACCACTGGCAGCTTTTGAGTTTGCTTTTTCCAATCGATCTTTGGCATCTTTGCTGCTAAATCGTAGCTGTAACGTAGTCTATGAAGCTCTTGTTCAGACATACCTTTTTCAAACCGTGGATAAACATCTTGCTGCACTGAATAAAGCCAGGTCGCAAATAGTGTTTGAAAAACACCACCTTTATACCAGTTACCTTGCTCTTGAAAACGGCCGACTCGACCAATACCTGCACCCGAAGCGGCTGGCACCATGGCTCTGTGCGCTGGATGATCTTGCGCAGCAAGAGCGAGCTGCCACTCGGCAGAGGAAGAACAACCTAATGTACCCACTTGCTTATCAGACCAACCTTGCTTAACTATCCAGTCTAAAGTATCAACCCCATCAGTACGCGGATTACCCAATATTTCCCAATCCCCTTCAGAGTAATATCGGCCTCGTTCATTTTGCACGATAAATACGTAACCATTATCGATAACTAATTTTGCAAATCTTAATGTGGAACCACTTAGAGAATTTACGTTGTAGGGTGTTTTAACTAGAATTGCGGGTAGCTTTTCACCACGCTCTTTTGGCAAATAAACATCAGTGGCTAAGCGCACGCCATCACGCATGGTGATCATTTGCGATCGATACATTTCCACCGAATCAGCAAATGCGAAATAGGCATCACAAGCTTTTTTGTCTTTATGTACCACATTAGGTAAATCGCATTGACTGGCTTGGGCTTTGTTCTGAGAGAATAAAATTGCAACAAATAACAGTGTCGCGAATAGGCAGAGTCGTTTAAACATGGGATGATTTCAGTTATTAAAATGGCAATAACTGATAATCTTAATCTATTAGTCTGTTAGTAGCAATTTGACCAATTGATAATCGCAAGTAACCGGGGGCTTCTGTTCGTTTTTAGGCAAATGATCACCCCTGGCTCAGACGTTATTGTTAAGTTGACTTGCTTTAAAATAGTTTCGCTGAACATTCCAGCGATACCATTATTATTTAGTTTTTACCGTGTCTAGCGCTTGACTAACATCAGCGATAATATCATCAATATTTTCAATGCCCACTGAGATCCTGACAAGGTCGGCGCTAACACCCGCCGCGGCTAGTTCTTGCTCATTGAGTTGACGATGAGTGGTTGACGCCGGATGACATGCCAAAGATTTTGCATCACCAATATTGACCAGCCTTAATATCATTTGCAGCGCATCAATAAACTGTCCGCCAGCTTCTGCTCCACCGTTAATTCCAAAACTAAGAATTCCCGATGCACGACCACCACAAATAGTGTCACAATCGGATTTATACGGACTGTTGTCTAGCGCCGCATAATTCACCCACGCCACTTTAGGGTGAGCTTGAAGATAGGCTGCAAGCTTTTCGGCATTCTGACAATGCCTTTCCATTCTTAGCCCTAATGTCTCTAACCCTTGGAGAATTTGAAAAGCATTCATTGGCGAAATGGCTGCTCCGGTGTTTCTTAGTGGAACCACTCGGCAACGACCTATAAACGCAGCTTCTGCTAGTGCTTCTGTGTAAACAACACCATGATAAGAGGGGTCGGGTTCATTAAAAACAGGAAAGCGCGCTTTGTTAGCCACCCAATCGAACTTACCTGAATCAACAATAATCCCACCAATAGAGGTACCGTGCCCGCCGATATATTTTGTTAATGAGTGCACCACAATATGAGCGCCAAAATCGAACGGTTTGCAAATGTAAGGAGTTGCCACGGTATTATCCACAATCAAAGGAACCCCATGCTTATTGGCAATCTTGCCTAATTCTTTAAGATTAACAATGTTTCCCGCCGGGTTACCGATGGATTCACAAAAGATCGCTTTGGTTTTGTCATCAATAGCGCTCTCAATTGCTTGATAGTCGTCATGGGAAATTAGCCGCGCTTCAATCCCTTGTTTTGGCAAAGTATGGGCAAATAAATTGTAGGTGCCACCATAAAGCTGACTAGAGCTGACAATATTGTCACCCACTTCGCACAAACACTGAATAGCATAGGTGATAGCAGCCATACCCGAGGAAACTGCGAGCGCCGCAATTCCTCCTTCCATAGCAGCCACTCGTTGCTCTAACACGTCAGTGGTTGGATTCATTATGCGAGTATATATATTGCCTGGAACCGCTAAGTTGAATAAATCAGCACCATGTTGGGTATTATCAAAGGTATAGGAGGTTGTTTGGTAAATTGGCACTGCTGCCGCTTTTGTGCTGTCGTCTGATTGATAGCCGTGGTGTAAAGCCAAAGATTCGAGTTTCATAGTTAAGCCCCAAGAATAGATTATTTCTTGATTATATAGACTTTTAGACGTCTAGATGCTTATTTTGGGTATAACTTAGAGCTATATCATTCATCCGAGCGGCTAGGATAAACCCATTATTGGCAAGTCCAAGAAGATTTAAGGGAGTTATTTTGACAGATTTTCTCGGCCACTACCGCCACATCAATCACGTAATATAAGGACGCTAGGCCAAAGCCTTCACGCCCCATATTGTGATAAATAATTCCCGTGGCAATATCTTCTGCGCTGAAATCCTTGTGATTATTAGCAAAGTAAGCGGCTGCAGCACCTTGCTCAGCGGGGTCAAGAAGCTTTGACATTCGGCCAATTCCGCTATGATAACTTTGAATCAGCAACATTGAGAAAATCACATCTTGTTTAGATTTAGGTAATTGACTAAACACTGGGTCAAAGGCTTTTCTTAGGTTACGTCGGTTCTGTTGAAATAGCCTCACCGCACAATCGACCTGAGCCATTCTGTGTTTATAGAATTTTTTAGGAATCTGACAATCTTGCAATACTTCTGGTTTTAGCTGCAAAAGACCGATGGCATTTTCGCTAGACACTCTGTTTTTTCTGGCCCCGCTTTCGATAATAATTTGCGCTAAGAAATATCTAAACTCTGCACCACTAACTGGTTGATTAATCCGTTCGGATTTAATTTTGTATACTTTTTCCACTAGCTCAATCAAGCTAATTGGTGTGAATTTGCTACCCGCAGTAATTCCATCCCAAGTTCCCCACAACCGATCGGACTTTTCTTTTCCTAATAAACGATTGATCGCTTGGTCTACATTAGCGTGCGGTTGATTACAATTAAAAGCAAAGGGATAGCCCGTAGTCTCCTCTGCTCCAACAATCCAAGATTTCACTTTCCCAGACTTAACTAACTCTAATCGGGTTTGGTTTAATTTTTTCTGAGTGGCGGACTTACTCCACTTGTTATCGATATAGGCTAAAAATTCTCCTCGGCGATTAAATAGTAAATGCCGATCCTGGACTTCACAGAATCCATTTTCCAACAAAACCCACCGTCGTATAGTACTTAGATTGCGGTGAAAGTTTTTGCTGTACTGATAGGGGATCTGTCGAATTATATTCAGCCAATCGGCACTAGTCGGCGACTCTTCCGCAATCACGTTTTGAATAGACACATTGAAAAAAACGATTATGCCTATTAGCAGTTTCCAATTATATTGAGTTGACTGAAAATTTATCATCAACTAACACACTTAAGCAGCTTGAATTTGATTTCTGCCATTTTCCTTGGCCTTATATAGGGCTTCATCAGCTCTAATAAATAATTTGTCTGAACTATCGGTTTCCATTAGTTGAGTGATTCCGATAGAAATAGATAGCTTACCGCCCTTTTCATTAAGTGGCGCTAATTGAGGGCAGCGCTTAGGTAATTCGATGGTACTGTTTTTTAGTTTATTCAGTATTAAAGTGGCTTTCTGTAGATTGGTTTTAGGCAAGGCAACCAAGAATTCCTCACCACCAATTCTTCCGATTAAATCTGTTTTTCTTAAGGTTTCTCGGCAAAGTTTTGCAAATTCAACCAACACACTGTCCCCCATGGAATGACCAAACTCATCATTAATTCGCTTAAAAAAGTCTAGGTCGACCACAGCGATGGTTAGATCTTCGTTATGTCTAAAACTTAAAGCGATTTGACGCTTCAACATTTGAAAAAGGTTTCGTCTATTGGCCAACTGGGTTAACTCATCAATCATCGAAAGTTGCTCAAACTTACGTTTACTTTGTCTCGATTTATACAGAATAAAAGCAAGCAAAAGGCAAATAACCAGCGTTAAGAGCGCAAATAGATATAAGTATTGATTCTTTCTAACTTGCATTTCAAGTATTGATGTTTTTAATAAATTATCTTTCTCTAACAATCTATTTTTGCTATCAAGTTTTTCAAATTCAAACTCATTTTTTAGCTCTTCGAATTGATTAACATAAGTTTTTCTTAACATTTTAAGACGTTTAGGCGTATTTTCTTTTATTAACTTATACGCCATTTCTATATCGCCTATTGCTTCATAGGCGGCCGCTTTTTCTTCTTGTAAACGGTAGTAGTGCGATGCCATTGATTCAGCGTTGATTAGTTTTTCAGCCTGAGTTAAGTAATCAAAAGCAGTGTCACTTTGCTGTTTAGCGAGTGCAATTCTCGATAACCACATTAGAATATCACTGCGAGTAAAAGCATTTCCAGATTGCTTGAAAATATCCAGCGCTTCTTTAAACATGGATTCCGCTTTTTCAATATTGCCATCATCAAATTCGTAACCAGCGAGCTGCTTTAATCCATAGGCAACACCCTGAATATCAGATACCTTTCTGGCAACGTCTATTGACTCTCGCAATTGTTGTTTTCCAACAACTATATTATTGCTCTGAATATTGGCAACGCCTAATCCGTATAAAACGTCACCTAAGTCACGCCAACGCCGATGCTTGCGATGATAGTCTACGGCTTCTTCAAAATAAGAAATTGCCCGCTCAGGCTGACCGCGATATTCGTAAACCAAAGCGATGGTCCCGGCAATGGTCGCTTTGGCAATTAGTGGGTCTTCTTGAGGAGCCAATGAGTAAGCGCGTTGAGCATCGCTTAAAGCTTCAACGGAATTTCTCAAGGTGTTTTGTGCCAAACTTCTTACCATAAGAGCTCTAATTAACAATGAATGATGAGGATAGTTCTCAGCCCATTCCAGCGCATGAGTGGATAATTCGATCGAAACTTTAGGATCGCCTAATAGATCATGGGCGATTCCTTTTGCTAGCTGCAGGTAGTGAAACAACCAAGGTTGCATGCTGGGGTCAATCAACTTGATACCTTGATTAGCATGGATGAGCGCTTCTTTAGGATGAACTTGTTGATTGTAAGCCAAACTGAGCAACAAATGAGCTTGGGCTTTTTCTATAGCGAGATTAACGCGCTCTAATTGACCTGACAAATATTCAACCAAACTGTCTGGATTGGTGCCAAGCTGAGGAAGGTACTCTCTAAAACTGGCCGAGAAATCAACTAGCTTAGATTGAGAGTGTGCGGCCTTGAAAGGTTCAGTTTTAGCGATTTCTGTCGCCTCATATTCGCTCTGCGCATGTGCGCTATCGCCACTTAACAATGGCAATATAATAACAGTGGCCAGGAAAATGTTTTTAGTATTAGTCAACAAAGTAAAAATATCCTTATTTCATGTGACGACTAGATTAACATTGGCCCAGCATTTTACAAGTAAAGGATTACCCAATTACTACTTGGTCCCGTCCCGAGTTTTTCGCTGAATAGAGTGCTTTGTCTGCTCGGCTAATGGTCTTTTCCGCACTTTCACCGTCACGAGCACTTGTGATACCAATTGATACCGAAACCTTCAACTGCTTTTCTTGTGATGTTTCGGCTAGATTAAAGGCATCTGCAATTTTATGTGATTTGGAGCGTATTTTATCCAGTAACTTTGCAGCATCCTCCACCAGAGTTTGAGGCAAACCTATTAAGAACTCTTCACCACCTATGCGACCAATAATATCAGCACCTCTTAATGACGCTCGACAGAGTGCAGCAAATTCTACCAGTACTAAGTCTCCCACCGCATGACCAAAGTTATCGTTTATTTGTTTAAAGTAATCGAGATCAATCAAGGCTACCGCAAGCGTCGTTTTATTCTTTTCCGCGTTTGAAATTTCATATTCAAGTTGATGGACAGCTTTTCTGCGGTTCGCCAAACCCGTTAGATCATCTGTTTGTGATAGTTGTTTAAATTTTAGCTTACTTTGACGCGCTCTAATTAAAATAAACACCAATAGTGAAAAAATAATTAAAAACATAACAACCAGCAGACTCAGGAACTGATTTTTCTTTTTTTCAGAATCTAAGTTATTAGTTTTCAACAGATTATCTTTTTCTAATAGTCTATTTTCAGCATCCAGTTTGTCTAGTTCAAATTGATTCTTAAGGGACTCAAATTTTTCAGAGTATTGTTGTTTAACCATTTTTAATCGTTGAGGATAGCTTTCCATCATCGCTTTGTAGGCAAGCTCATACTCTCCTTGTAATTCAAACGCTTTACCTTGATAGTATCTAAGTCTGAGTAAGTGGCCGAGCATATTTTTAGGGTCAATGATCTTTTCAGCACTAGCTAAGTATTTATGCGCCTTTTCTGCTTTTTGCATATCCAAATTTACGCTCGCCACTGAGATAGTAATATCAGCGATAGCTGAAACATTATTCGCCATCTTGAATGTTTCGATGGCTAGCAGATAAGTCGACTCCGCCTTTTCTTTATTACCCAATTTGGAATAGGCACTGGCTAGCTCTTTTCGACCGTAGGCCACGCCTTGCAAATCATTTACTTTTTCAGCTACCTCTATCGATTCTTGAATAAGTACTAGGCCTCGTTGCAATTCTCCCGAATTCTTATAGGCACGTCCCAAACCGTACAATGCATCTCCTAAGTCACGCCAGCGCTGATGTGCTCTGTGATATTCAACGGCTTGTTCAAAGAATGGGATCGCCTGTTGATCCTCGCCACGATATTCATAAATCAATCCGATATAGCCAGCCATTAGCGCTTTGGGTAAAAACGGATCCTCTTGCGGAGCCATTGCGTAAGCCCGCTGTAAATCCTCAAGTGCTCTTGTTGAATTCAACATCGAGTTATAAATTAAACCTCGTACCGATAAGGACTGAATCAACATGCGACGATGATTGCTAGATTCTGCCCATTGCAGAACTTGATTAGCTAAAGGTAAGGCTTTCTCTTGATTGCCTTGGTGCTCAAGGCTTTGCGCTTGTGAAAGCAACAAGAAGTGATATAGCCAAGGTTGATTCTCAATACTGACTAAGCGTCGTCCCTCAATTGCATTTAGCATAGCGGCTTGCGGCAACACTTGTTGGTTATAGGCTAGGCTCAATAATAAATGGGATTGAGCGCGCTCAAGTGCCTCTAATACCGTTAAATCTTTAGCTTCTAGATTGGAAATTAACTGGTCGGGATTGCTAGATAATAAAAGCGCAGACTCGTAGTAGTCGTTAGTAAATTGAGTGATAGGTTCAGACGCCAATAAGCCGCATTGCCAGAGTCCCATTAAGAGCAGCAAATTCGCTTTTAAAAGCCTTTGTTTACAAGCCCGTATCAACTGAAAACCCATAAAAAATGGTCCACAACTTTGATTAAACGAAGATGGTAATGTTGCCTCCATCTAACTTATGTTTAAGTTTAGACTTTTAATCGAGTTTTCGCGTTGAAATATCCCACATTAATCAACTCCATAAGCACTATTTAATCAGCAACTAGCATTGTTTAAGCTTTGTTAGGCTCTTTCATCGGCAACACACGTTTGAGTAAGCCCGTTGTCATTGCGGTCCCTAGTAAAATAACCACCGTAGCAACCAACGTGGTCATTTCAAAAATTTCTTCTAAGAATAAATATCCCCACAGCAAACCAAACATTGGGATCAAAAAAGTCACCGTGGTCGCATTAGTCGCGCCCGCACTTTCTATTAATTTAAAGTAAATAAGCTGGGCATAAGCGGTACAGGCTAAAGAAAGTATCGACACATTAATCCATGCCTGTATAGACGGCATTTCAGCTGGCCAATAGGCAATAGAAAAGGGCAACAAGAAGATGCCCGCACCAATTAAACTACCAGCGGCAATGGAAAGCGAGTCTATTCCCACTAGCTTTTGCTTACTGAAATTAGCTGCAATTCCATAAAACAAAGTCCCTCCAAGCCCTGCAGCAATCGCTAGTACCGATTGATTTTGACTAAAATCTAGCTTGTTCCAAACCAGCAAAATGACGCCAAAAACCCCAATTAACAATCCAAATGCCGCCAATTTGCTAAGCCGCTGGCCTAGCCATATTAGTGCCACCAACGAGGCAAAAATCGGCGTTGCCGCATTAAGTACCGATGCAAATCCGGCAGTGACGTAGAGGGTAGAGTAGGCGATTAGGGTAAAAGGGATAGCAGAATTAATCACCCCAACAAAGCCTATCACTTTCCAATTAGACTTAAGAACCTGTTGGCGCCGCTTTATAAACACCAACGGCAATAGCATCAACCCAGCCAGCAGCACTCGAAACGTCATCATAGGCACCGCACCAAATTCTGGCACAGAAACTCGCATAAAGAGGAATGAAGCTCCCCACATAGCAGCGAGTAAAATTAGATTAAAAAAGTCACGATTGCTCATTAAGTACTTTGCTATTCGGTGGTAAAAACTATCTAAAGTATGCCTAGGAAATGGAGCGAATACTACCGACTTTTGAACGAGGAATTCTTTTCTAATAACTTGTTCAGTATAAATTTATGAGTATGTTAGCATTACCTTATACCAGCCAATACCTTGCTCATACTTAACGCGATAAAGAGATAGATTCTTAACCATGTTAAATATTGTACTATTTGAACCAGAAATTCCGCCGAATACTGGGAATATCATTCGACTTTGCGCCAATACAGGATTCAAACTTCATGTGATTGAGCCATGTGGATTCGAATTGGATGACAAACGCTTGAGAAGAGCTGGGCTTGATTATCATGAGTTTTCGGAGTTGAAAATTCACAAGGACTATCAAGCCTTTCTTGAATCAGAATCGCCAGATCGATTGTTTGCTTGTTCCACCAAGGGCACACGAAAACACACCGAAGCCAATTTCCAAAAAGGGGATTATTTGTTATTTGGTCCAGAAACTCGAGGGTTGCCAATGGAAATTTTGGACAGCCTTAAGCACGAGAAGATCCTACGTTTACCGATGGTTGCGAATAGCCGAAGTTTGAACTTGTCGAATAGTGTGGCGATATTTGTTTATGAGGCGTGGCGGCAATTGGGGTTTGAAGAAAGTTAAGCTCGAAATAGTTTTTTGCGATCTCAAGCCAAATAAGGACATCAAGCGCAATAGACTCACTTTCAACCAAAACAACACCCCAATCGCGCTCGCCCAGTGCGCAACGCTAAGCGGATTTTTGGGTACTTTTTGGCCGCCAGCAAAAAGTACCTCGCAGGAAAGCGCAGCGCTGCGAAATGGTTTGTGGAAAGATATGTGTTTTGAATAGGTAAAGCCGTTTAAACGAATGTTTTACCTTCAGCATTGCGTCGCCCTGAAGGGACGACCTACAAAATTTCGATCTGGACTGGAAATCAATTAAACAACAAGCTACTCCCATTCATCCTCAAATTCATTTTCAAGATGATACAAATGCCGATCGAGTTTATTAAGCAAATGATGCAATTGTTCTTTTTCTTCAACTGAAAAACAGCTTTCAATGAGCTCGCCCGTTTCGATCCGTTTGGGCGTAATTTCATCATGAAAATCCGCTCCTTTTTGAGTGAGATAAATTAGAACCTTACGACGATCTTTTTTGGAATTTCGAGTGGCGACAAAATCTAGTTCTTTCAAGACTTTGACACCACGAGTCACTGTAGCCGCATCCGTGCGAAGCGCTTCGGCAACATGAGAGTTAGTCAACCCACCGTAGGAACCCAAAACAGAAATGACTCGCCATTCCCGCTCTCCGATCGGCACGCCAGTCTGTAATAGAAGGTCCGATAATTTATGACCGGATTGAGACATTTGCGCGGCTAAACGGTACATTCGATAGGGTAAAAATGTTTGCAAGTCTAAGGTCGCTTTAACCTTACCAGCCTCAATCACTTTTTTGCTAGGAGTCGATATCTTATCGTCCATAATGGTTTGTTCTCTCTTCGATTATTCTCTTTACTATTATTTTCTTAGAGCCGGATCAAAATATAAAATCATTTCACCAGCGTCACACCGGCAATATTCATCGACTCCGCACACAATACAACGATAACCTGCATAACTATCTTCTAACCAACGGTCTGGATAAGTTTTTAAATGTTGGCCACCGCATTTTACAAAATAGTGATACGCGGCGTTTCCGGGGCTTTGCATCCAGGTATGACAAATGCCACCTTCGGCTCCTTGCTGTTTGGCAGCTTCAATACTGGCCTCCAGCATTTTTCTAGCGATCCCCTTTGCACGGTAGTCAGCATCCACGGTACTGCTTTTAAAATAACACAATTTTTCAATCGGTAGCTTCCATAGATCCGGTGAACACCACTCGTCAACCGGCCAGTTAGTTGGTGCATAGGTCAGCCGAAAACCAACCACTTTTTCTGGGCTAAGCGATGTGTCCAGCATTACAAAACTGCAATTAACGTTATCCTTAATACTCTTGTTGTAGATTTTTTCGATAATACTATCCGTTAGGTAGGCATCTCCATGAACTTGATTGCCCAACGCGATAACACCTTGAAAATACTTCGGTTCTAGTGGCACTAATTTTAATTCTTGAGTCATTTTTGCCCTTTCTGTATAGGTAATTAGGCTTTCCCAGCAGGTATGATAATGAATATGGCTTTTGGAGAACTAGCCGCTGGAGTTCCTTCGAGCCAGTTATTTTGCCATAATCGCCACTCGATAATCCAATCGTACTAAAATTAGAGTTAATAACGTTTCTTATGTATGACCCGCTAAAAGACGCCTCGCCTGGTCTCAACCAGCCTTATCCAGATAGCTACTGGGCTAAAAACTCTGGTACTCCACCCGAAAATGCAGGAACTCTCACCCAAGATATTCACGTTGATGTGGCGATTATTGGAAGCGGTTATACGGGGTTATCTTGCGCGCTTCATTTGGCCAAAGAACATAATATTAAAGCCCATGTAATTGAAGCCAACCAAACCGCCTGGGGCTGCAGTGGGCGCAATGCTGGCTTTATTTTGAAGTCCACCGGAAGAAAAGCCTATTCCAGCATGATTAAACAATGGGGACAAGAAGTCGCCAAAGGGATTTATGCTGAAGTCTCTGAAGGTGTTGAAACAGTTAACCAATTAATAGCTGACGGCATTGATTGTGATAAGCAGTCCAATGGCTACTTGCGAGTAGCACATAAACCCTCACGCATAAGCGAACTAGAAAGCCAAGCCCAGTTAATGGAACGCGAATTCGGCTACCAAACAGAGCTACTTTCTGCTGACCAAATTAAAGCCGATTATTTTGATAGCCAAGATGCCTATGGTGCGATTCGATTTAACGATTGTTACGGGATCAATCCTTTAAAGCTCGCTTGGGGTTATCAACGAAAAGCGCAAGAGTTAGGTGCGAGCATTTTTACTAACTCGCCAGTCACGAATTGGCATACTGAAACAAATAAGCAATTACTCGAGACACCGCAAGGTCAGGTTAGAGCAGACAAAGTCGTTATAGCGACCAACGGTTATACTCCCAATCGATTTCATTCGGCAGTGAATAACCGAACTCTTCCAGTGCTTTCTCAAATCATTGTTACCGAGCCACTAAGTGACGATCAAATAGCAGCCACAAATTTTATTTCCGACAATGTGGTAATGGATACTCGAGCGTTAAAATACTATTTTAGAAAACTGCCTGACAACCGAATTCTATTTGGTGGTCGAGGAGCGATTTCTGGTAAAGATGCCGAAGATCCTTTTTTCGCTAATCGTTTACTTAAAGTTTTGATCGGCAGCTTCCCGCCATTACAAGGTCTCAAGATTGATTACTCTTGGTCAGGCTGGATCAGTATTGCTCTCGACGACTTACCGCATATTCGACAAGCCGACGACCAAAGCAACGTTGCCTATTCAATGGGATATTGCGGCAACGGAGTTTCTTTTGCAGTGCAAGCGGGCAAGCGACTGGCGCAATGGGTTGCTGGAGAACCTTTACCCAACTTACCTTATTACACAGCCGATTTACCTAAGTTCCCATTTGCCCAGTTTAGGCGAGTAGGGCAGTGGGGATATTTTAATTATGGTCGATTTAGTGACCGTTGGTTATAGCTATTATCTAAAGGAATACCAATGACCAAAATAAGCTCTTTAACCGAACTTGAAGCCCTTTATGGACCACCAGTCGAAAGGGCCCTTTGGAAAGAAATTGAATACCTGAATGGACATTACCAACAATTTATTGAGGCTTCACCGTTTCTCATAATGGCTACCTATGGCGAAAAAGGATTAGATTGTTCACCGCGCGGAGACCCAGCCGGCTTTGTGAGAGTGGTGGATAAAAACACGATTTTGATCCCAGACAGAAAGGGCAATAATAGAATCGATTCTTTAAGGAATATCGTAGGAAATCCAAAGATTGGTTTGATCTTTTTAGTTCCGAATGTCGGTGAAACTGTCAGAGTGAGTGGTACTGCAGAAATCATTGCTGACCCAGAACTATGCGACACTTTTATAATTAATGGGAAGCCCCCAAGAAGCGTAATTTCTGTCACTGTTGAGAAAGCTTATTTCCAATGTCAGAAAGCACTAGCTCGATCGAAGTTGTGGGACCCATCAAGTCATATTGATCGAAAATCATTACCAACAGCAGGGCAAATGGCAAAGTATTTTACAGAAAAGAAACAGATTGAATTTGATGCTGATGAGTATGATCGGAATTATCCTGAGCATATGAAAAAGACGATTTACTAGGCTTGCTTATAACTAAAAAAGTCCAATACCTGTCTTTCTTTAGAATAGGGGTTTAGAATAGATTGACTAATACTCTCTAATTTTACAATTAATAACAATCTAAAATATAAGTTACTGATAGACTTGAGTGAATGATAATGTTTAAGCGACTTATTTAACCAATATAACTATTCACTGTTATAAATCGGCAAATCAAAATAATGAAATACATCTGTTTATTATTAACCGCTTTCCTGTTAACCAGTGCTTCAGGTTGTTATCTGGATGTCGCTAGCCGAGAGACTCTCTATATCGATTCGAGTAAATCAGTTTGCTATGGTATGGTTCAGGGACTGTGTTTTCGATCATATGAATCCAAGCAAGACTTAGACAATCAAAATGAAAATTACGCGCACATTGGTAGTATAGAAGATTTTGATTTTCGTTGGGGGTCTCGCTATACCTTAGTCGTAAAAGAAACACGATTAGCGAACCCTCCGGCTGATGGCTCGAGTATTAAACGCCAACTTATTTCGATTCGCTCGAGAGACGAAGATAGTATCGGTACAGCTTATTATTACGAGAACCTAGAACTCTTTGGCCACACCATTAAGTTTGAAAATGAAACCTATCTATTTCACGATCAGCCCTTTACTTGCGTCGTTGAATCAAGCTGCGAAGACCTACTAAGTTTAGTTGACCAACAAGCAATCGTTAATTTACATTTTGTTTATTTAGGTAATGGTGAAATAGCGTTACAAAATTGGAGCTAACTAATAGCAATTAACCAAACATGGATAGACGATTAACCACTTTTAGTCGTTAATCAATCAACTGACTAAGACTTTTTACTTATTCCCGGCTTGGCTAAAATCTCCAAGTAAAACGACTCCAGCCCTTTTTCTTCTGCTTGGTCAATATACTTATTGATTTCTGATTTATGAATAACCGCTGCGCTCATTTCGTTCTCGCCATATTGACAGTCAAAATCCCAATATTTAACGCCTTCTGGTAACGGTTTATTTCTTTCACGCTTGAGGTATTTTTTGACTTCATGCTTAATAGCTTCAACCAATCGAGGGCGTTTAATTTTGGCATGGGTTAAAGCGAATGTCTTTTTCATGAGGTGGGCTCTTTTTTGATTTCCGAATGTTGTGTCTCATCGGATTTTGGATTTGGATTAGGGTTAGTATCTGAACCAACCTTTTTTGAACTAATGGGTTGTATCGAATTAACCGCTTCAAGTGGTAAAATCAATACACTTTCTAAGTCGTGATTATACAGAAAAACATAGTTGATCGACGTTCCTAGTAAAGAAAATTCATTTTTTAACTGATTAGTAACTTCTGAGTTTACTGAAACTAAACTTTTTTTATGAGTAAGAATAGCATTGGCCTTGTTTTGAGCGTGCACTCCTATAAACATATAAAAGTAAATTGTCAGAATGATAAACGCTGTCCACCAGAATGATTTTGCCCCTTTATAACCAATAATATGAGGAATAAATCGAAAAATACCTTTAGTAAACTTTTTATCTAACCAAGCACTAAATGGCGCTTGTAAATAGACTAATAACCAAACGATAAAGACCATGGTGAATGAACCGATCACCATGAGGATAACCAGTGGATCTTTAATGCCTGCAACCAGTATATCGGTAATCTCCAAGTAGACGGTTGCTTTAAAATTAAACTGTTCGTAAAAGGTAACTAAGTAAATAAATCCAGCAATTGCAATAGTCGCGTAGACTAAAAACACCACTAGACCTGGATGACTAGTCACAAACTTAAACACATCAGCAAAGCTGACTTTAGGCCTATACTTATCAAGATTGACTGTATCGCTCATGCATTAATGCTCTTTATTTAATATTTTTAATCAAGCTAACACGCTACTTATGCGGCTAACCAAAATGAGATCTGAGAAGCTATCAATCACTTTTTACTATTAGTACTCAACCATTCTAGTTTATTACAGGCCAGTTTATTACAGGCTGTCGGGTAGTTTAAAAAGCACTCAATCTAGACAGTTTAAACTAACATTTGGCCATATGGCATCACTCTCCTGAGCTCTCAAGGCTGCCAATTTAGACTCAACTTGCGATTTACCCATTTGCTGAGCTTGAAACATCGGCCCACCTTTATGTCTCGGAAAACCATAGCCGTGCATCCAAATCACATCAATATCCGAAAGTCGTTGCACAATACCGTCTTGAAGTAACTGCGCTCCTTCGGAAATCAGCGCTAATAAGCACCGCTCAACGATCGCTTCATCGGTGAAAACTCGCTGCTGGATATTTAACTTTTCAGCTTCTGCTTGAATAGCATCAACAACCAGTTGATCTTCGCTTGGTTTGTTATTTTCATCGTAGCGATAATATCCTGCACCCGTTTTACGACCGAAACGGTTCCGCTCAAACATTAACACTGAAGGTCTAAAATAGCCGGGGTCATGTTCTGGAAAGGGTTGAGAATTCCGCGCATTAACACCAATATCAATACCCGACATGTCAGCCACGGCTAAGGGCCCCATTGCCATACCCCAGGTAGTAAGGGCATGATCAATTTGTGCAACGCCAGCGCCTTCCAGTAACATTTGCTGAACTTCCCGACCATATCGAGTGTACATTCGATTGCCCGCAAATCCAAAACAGACACCAACCAATACTGAGGTTTTCTTGAGCTTCTTAGCCACTGCCATAGCAGTGACCAAGGCTTGCTCTGATGACTCTTCTGCTCGTACAACTTCCAACAATTTCATAATATTGGCAGGGCTAAAAAAGTGCATGCCAATCACTTGCTCAGGGCGGTCAACGGAAGTCGCAATTTCATTAATATCTAAATAAGAAGTATTGGTTGCAAGAATACAGTCTTCTTTACAAACCCTAGAAAGCCGACTGAATATTTCTTTTTTCACTGACATTTTTTCGAAAACTGCTTCTATTACCAAATCGCTATGAGAAAGTGCTTGATAATCGATACTTGCATTGAGATTGGATAATTTAGATTCAGCAAGCTCGGCGGTTAATCTTCCTCTTTTGACATTTGAGGCAAAGTTCTTTTCAATTCGTTCTACACCTGCAGTAAGCGCGTCACTATTTTGTTCTATCAAGACAACTTTAAATCCACAATCTAGAAATGCTGTAGCAATTCCTGACCCCATGGTACCACCACCAATGATGCCAACTTGTTTGACGTCTAAAGGTTGTGCTGAGAAGCTAGTTTTTGCCGCGGTCCGCTCTATTGCAAAAGCATACCTTAATGCAGCAGACTGCTCGGAATCTCTTAATTTAACAAATTCGGCTCGCTCCTCTTTCATACCTTCTAACACTGAAACATCCCGAGTCCGTTTTATTAATTCTGCGGCGACCACTGGCGCATCTTTTCCGCGCGCCCTTTTGCTAATCATCGATAGTTGGGAATCCCAATCTTCAATATCATCGAGCATTTTGCCTGCTTTAGTTGGAGCCGATTCTGAATTATCTATTAATTGTTCAGCAAACTTTATACTGAGTTCATCAAGCGATTCGTCTTGGTCAAAGATAGCGTCAAACAAAGGGTAATCTTTGAAAGCTTTTACGGAGTAGTGTTTGCCACTAGTAATCATTTCCAAAGCTTTGTTACATCCAACAATTCTTGGTAAACGCTGAGTCCCACCGGCACCTGGAATCAATCCCAAATTAACTTCTGGTAAACCAACTTTTGCACTGGACAAGGCGACTCTATAATGACAAGCCAACGCAACTTCAAAACCGCCACCAAGAGTGGTTCCAAACATCGAGGCAATTACCGGTTTAGTGCAGACTTCTATGCGGTTGACCACCTCAGGTAGATGCGGCTCAAGCGGCGGCTTACCAAACTCTTTGATATCAGCCCCAGCAATAAAGGTTCTATCTTCACAACGAATAATAATGGCCTTTATATCGTTATTGGTTTCGAGTTGCTCTACCCCATCTATCAAACCCTGTCTTACTATTTGAGACAGTGCATTCACCGGCGGGTAGTTGATACTTATAATTCCAACATGATTTTTGCTGCTAATCTCTACAATATTTGAAGTCATAATAGTTTTCTCTAGTAGCCTTTTGTTTCGCGCAGCTAATTGCTAAAGCGCTCAAAAAATAATTTATTGGGAGGAGTAAGCGGGCCATCAATTGATTTAAGTTGAGAGCAGATATACTGACAAGATGGTTGTGAAAATTTTTCGTAAAGTGATTCAACCAATTGATTTGCTTGATGCCCTTTCCAGTCTGGCGGCAACATATCTTCTGCCAGTTCATGATCGGTTAACAGAATTCGACGATATTCGTGGATCATCAATATTCGAAGAGATAAACACTGTTGCATAGTAATACTAAAATTAGAATTAAACAGTTGGGCGATTTGATTGTAAGTGTCAATGAATAACGTATAACGCTGTTGCAAAGCTGGCATTTCCCATTTTTGCTCGACCAACTTCTTTAAAACTTTCGCAGACTGATCACCAATAGTATTAGCAGAAAATACAATTACTAAGTCGACGACATCTAACTCTTTCAGCGTCTCATCTAAAGACGTTTGATCAAAATTTGGATGTGCATAGGCGCCTCCGCTGATAGCACTAAAACCAAGCCAGTTGAGTTGCTTTTTTAGTGACGATAACTTAGGCTCTTCGACAAAGCTGGGCAACAGGATAGACCAATTATTCTCACTTAATCGAGTATCCGCAGAATAGATCCGCTTGGCCGCTTTTAAATAATGACTATTCGCAGAATCAGTCAATCTGTAATAGCTTTTACGCCCAACCTTCTTTACTTCCAACCAGTCTTCTTTTACCAACCTAAAAACAGAGGTTCTGACTAAGCGTTCGGAATACCCAAAAGGCTCAAGGGTTTCTATTAGACTACCAAGCCAGATCCAATCACCATGTTGCGATACCACATCACCGAAAACAGTGACTATAAAAGTACGACAACTAATATTCGCTAACTCAGCGCGCCGTTCAATAAAAGTATCGATGTCTAGCATTATTGTTGATTACTAATTGATATCAAAATCGATTTCAACATCATCAGAAACAGGATGTGCTTGGCAAGTTAAGATCATACCATCCGCCACTTCATCCTCTGTAAGCGAGTGGTTCATATCCATTTCAACTTGGCCTTTTATCACCTTGGCTTTACAAGTAGCACAAACCCCACCTTTACAAGAGAATGGTAAATCAGCACCATTTTCCATGGCTGCATCAAGGATGTTGTCACCACCCATTTCGAGCTCTAGCAATGTTTTCCTACCAGCAACTTTTACCGCAACATTAGCCGTTTTCTTGCCGTATTTTTCCGCTCTTTTAGCTTGATTTTTTTTCATCATTTCTTCAGCGGAACCCGAAAAGAACAACTCGTAGTGGACTTGTGATTTATCAAATCCCCAAAACTTAAATGCATTAGCAATTTCTAGTGTCATTTGTTCTGGGCCACAAATAAACACGTCGTCAATACCCTTAATATTGATTAGTTTCGCAGCGTCCAAATCGATAATGCGTTGCGCACTAATTCTGCCATTAAGAATCTGTGCATCATTTTCTTCTTTGGTAAATAGATTGATCCAATTTAATCTGTCCAAATAACAGTTCTTTAAGAAACAAAGCTTTTCTCTAAACATCATCATTGGCGTGCGCTTGTTGCCATACAGTAAGGTAATTTTTGATTTGGGCTCAGCCGCAAAGATCGATTCGATGTGCGATAGCATTGGAGTAATACCGCTACCGACAGCCACTAATAAATAGTGCTTTTGATTTTTCTCATTGAGCTCAGAATAGAAATGCCCTTGTGGAGGCATGACCTCTATAGTCATACCCGCTTTAAGTTCTTTGTTGGCATAATTTGAAAAGATACCTTCATCAATTGCTTTAATACCAACCTGCAATTGCTGGGAATCAACGCCTCGACAAATTGAATAAGAGCGACGAATATCTTGTCCGTTGAGATCAGCTTTTAGAGTTAAGTGCTGGCCCTGAATATATTTGAACTTCTCTTTTAGATCATCGGGAACGGTAAAATTAACCGCCACGGAATCGGCGGTTTGTCGCTCAACTTTACTAATCGTTAAGGGATAAAATTCTGTACTCATAGTTGTTTCCTAGATCGTTCTTTTTAAAAATGTTTAAAGTAATCAAAAACTTCAGAACAGTCGTTACACTGATGAAGTGACTTGCACGCAGTCGAGCCAAATAGGCTTATTAGTTTTATATTGTTGCTATCACAAACTGGACACTCGACAATATCTTGATTGCTTGGCGGTGCGATATGAATACTTTTTAAATGAGCCTTACCTGCGGGTGACATCATTTCGGTGGTCCAAGCGGGAGACAGTGTCACCTTCACTTTAACTTGAGAATAACCACTCTGATTAAGTGCTTTAGTAATATCTCTAATGATGGTGTCGACTGCAGGACAGCCGCTATAGGTTGGGGTAACAACCACCTCAATTTGCGGATCCCTAGAGTCAGCCTCATCCATTTTGATATCTTGTAAGATACCTAAATCCCAAATGGTTAGTCCGGGCAATTCTGGGTCACACACTGAATCAAGAATATCCCATATTTTTGCATAGCTAGAATTATTCCTGTGCGCACGACGCTCAGCATATTCAGGCGATGATGTTGGGATTTCTATTGCACTCATTACTCGCTCTCTGGTTGAAAGTGTGTTTGAAATATCAGTCAATACACCTTCAATATTTTCTATGATTTCGTTGTTCCAATATCGGATGACTTGGTAGCCAAGTTTTTCCAGATATGTTGTTTGGTTTTTTCGTATTTTTATTTTCCCTTTCCCAAAGAGAAATATGATTAACACTACTAAGATTTTGACTTTTTCAGTACTCTCCGTACCCACGACGATCCCTTCAAGGACCTACTGCTGGTTACGGGGCAAGCTTTGCCTCTGTGGTAAAGTCTTTTTGTCTTTTAGTTTTTTCCTCTCTCTTTGGGAGAGGGCTGGGGAGAGGGTTCTTTTAAATCTAAAAACCTACCACTTTAACCCAGGGTGACTGCGTTGCAAATACTGCATTTCACTTAACAGATGCCCTAAATGCTCAGTATGAATACCATTACGACCGCCTCTAATTTGAAGCTCACTATCCGCAAAACTCATTCCTGATTCAGCTAAAAACTCTTGTACTTGTTTGTCCCATGTTTTTTGTAAAGCAGCCCTATCAACAGCAATACCCGATGCAACCAACTCTTTTTCCCAGTCTTCCATTATGAACAATTCACCGACAAAATTTTCTAGTTCGTCTAAAGCCAGCTGAACACGATGCTTAGATTCATCTGTTCCTTCTGCCAGTTGTTTGATCCAGGGCTCACTTCGTTTCAAATGGTAGCGGCTTTCCTTAAGCGCTTTAGTTGCTATAGCTGCAACAGTTTCATCACTAGATTGAACTAATTGCTCCAAATATAAGCAGTAGAAAACATCAACAAAATATTGCCTTACCATAGTAAAACCAAAATCGTTAATGGGAAGTTCATGAATTAATAAATTAGTAAACTCTCTTTCGTTGCGGTGATAGGCAATATCATCTTCAGTTCTTCCTTTACCTTCTACTTCAACCGCGTATTGATAAAACATTCTCGCACGACCAATGTAATCTAAAGCAACATTGGACAATGCGATATCTTCTTCTAAGTAAGGCCCATTACTGCACCACTCAGAAAGGCGATGACTAAGAATGACAGAATCATCCGCTAGACCAACTAAGAATCGGTAAAGATTTTGTTTTTCATTATTCATAATTAAATTCGTTTTTTTAATGGCATTAAAGACGATGATTTATAACCGAGCGTGCAGGAGTGTTCGAGCAGCTACATATTATTAACGTTGTCCGGTAATACGTAGTGGGTCGCGTGACGGTATGGTTTGTCATCCATTGGGTCGACAAAGTTAGCAATGTCTTCTTCTTGAGAAGCAGTAATATCGGTTGATTTAACCACCCACACACTGACTCCTTCCGAACGCCTTAGGTAACAATCTCTAGCATACATTAATGCATGTTCAGGACTTTCAGCATGCAAACTTCCAACATGTTTATGATCTAACCCGCGGTTGGATCTAACAAACACTTCATATGATGCCAAATGTTCTTGGTTGATTGCTTGCTCTTGATTACTCATTATTTAATTCCTTAACAAACTGACTATTATTGTTGGCCGCTATTTACTTGACCAATATCTAACTTCACTAAGCGACTTCTTGTGCCTTTTTAGCTTTTTGTTTTTCACTGTAAGCTCGCACCGCTTCTCGCACCCACTCACCATCTTGATGCGCTTTTTTGTGATGCTTTAAGCGTTGATAGTTACACGGACCGCTACCATTGATCACTTGATAAAACTCTTCCCAGTTGATTTCGCCAGAATCATATTGGCCTAGTTCTTCATTCCATTTGATCTCTGGATCAGGCATTTCAAGCCCCAACACTTCAATTTGAGGGACCGTTTGATCGATAAATTTCTGTCTTAAATAGTCGTTTGATTGACGTTTGATTTTCCATTGCATGGAACGACCAGAATGCGCTGAGTCACTATCATGTGGCCCAAACATCATCAGTGAAGGCCACCAATTACGATTCATTGCGTCTTGCGCCATTGCTTTTTGCTCAGGCGAACCATGGGCCAGTTCATACATGATTTCGTAACCTTGGCGTTGATGAAAGCTCTCTTCTTTACAAATTCGAA
The DNA here is from genome assembly GCA_965230505.1 of Kangiellaceae bacterium. Classification (GTDB taxonomy): domain Bacteria; phylum Pseudomonadota; class Gammaproteobacteria; order Enterobacterales; family Kangiellaceae. The sequence goes on from OZ246006.1 coordinate 1,932,993, forward strand.
TCATCGCTCGAGAGTAAGGCCCGTATGAAGTTCTTTGCAACGATATCTGATTAACTATGGCAGCGCCGTCGACTAGCCAACCTATTGCACCAACATCTGCCCAAGTCAAAGTAGGGTAGTTGAAAATAGAGGCATATTTAGCTTTGCCAGTCTGCAAAGCCTCAATCATATCGCTTCGCGAGATACCGAGAGATTCTGTAGCACTGTATAAATAGAGCCCGTGGCCCGCTTCATCTTGCACTTTCGACAACAACACCGCTTTGCGGCGTAAACTGGGGGCGCGAGTTATCCAATTGCCTTCGGGCTGCATCCCAATCACCTCTGAATGGGCATGTTGAGACATCTGGCGGATCAGATTCTTGCGGTAGTCTTCTGGCATCCAATCCGTTGGTTCAATCTTTTGCTCTTCAGCAATTCGACGGTCAAACTCAATTTGGGCAGCTGCATCATCTACTGGTTGCATAGGGAAATAACTCCTCTGGAATGGGATAGTTAATGATACCAAAATGATGGTTTTAGTACAATATGTGTATCATATTATACGAGATATTCCGCAGCTTAGAGCAGATCAAGAATTTTTCGAGGCGAAAGATTATTTCTAAGTTGGGCCAAGGGTTAGTTGCCTACAGGTAATAATTGAAAAACAGCTAGATGTGATATAATTTTCTTCAATATCTTACAAGTCCCACCAACCTATTATCGAAGTATCATGAAGCCACTTTTGTTACTTTCCGCTCTTTGCTTCGGGCTTTTCTCGGCTAATACCCAAGCAGACTGGTTTAAGGATGCTATTAATAAGAGTAAGCAGACTATCAGTGACTGGCTAAGTGCTCCGGAGCAACCTCTTCCGGCGCTCCAAGCAACGGAACTTGAAGACTATCCAACCCACTATAGTTTCAATCGAGAAATAGAACCTCTTTTCAAAAGCCCGTTGTTTTATTTACAAACTGGGCTCAAGAACAAACCGCCGATCTTATTAATCCATGGACTAGGGGACGCAGCCTCTAAAGATTGGTTAAACGTAATTCCAGAGCTTGAAAAAGATTATCAGGTATTTGCATTGGATCTGCCGGGGTTTGGATTATCGAAAAGACAGTATTTTGAATATTCACCTCACAATTACAGTTTAATAATCGATTGGTTTATCGCTACAAAAATCCAACAGAAGCCTATCTTAATAGGTCACTCTATGGGTGCAGCGATTAGTCTTTATTATGCGGCGAACTTTTCAACCAATCTCGAACGACTTGTTTTAGTCGACGCAGCAGGTGTGTTGGAAAGGACCAGCTTTATTAAACACTTAGCTGAGTTACCTGAGACAACTGTCGAAGAACCAGTGATATGGTCGAGAGTACAATCTGAACTTAGCAATTTCTCCAGTAAATGGGTGGAAAAGACTGGAGAGTTTTACGATCCAACCAAGCTGTTGCAACAAAACCATGCATTAAGGCAAGTTATGTTGGCCGAAAATCCTACCATGAACGCAGCTCTAGCAATGATTGATACCGATTATTCAATCTTGAACTACACCAATATACCGCCTACAACACTTATATAGGGAGAGATCGATCCAATTGCACCGCTTAGAACCGGCCAAGCCCTAATTGCTAAATTGCCATCTGCGGAGTTAAAAATAATCGGAGACGCTGGACATGTTCCTATGAATAGTCATACAGCTCAATTTAACCAAATCCTAAAGTCGAGTCTTGCGGAATCGATGGATAACAATCAGATCGGCCAAAAAAACTCATTAGCTGTTAATGAATCGCTAGCAGTTAAGCCAGAACGTATCGCTAGTTGTGAAGATGATGATACACCACTGTTTGAAGGAAACTATCATTCCATTAGCTTAAGCAACTGTAAATTTGCGGTACTAAATAATGTAAAGGTAAGCAATTTTTCAAGTAAGGATTCTATTGTTACTATTGCAACTAGTCAGATCGGAAATCTTTCTTCTATCATTCAACTGGACTCTAGTTCGATCACTGCAACCGCGAGCAAGTTTTTTGGAAAGATTGTGACTAATCGCACTCGGTTAGATCTAGCAGCGGTTAGTCTATATTCAAACGAAGATATTCTAGTTGCTAAAGATACCACGAAATTAGTATTTTCAATTTCCGACGCACAAAGTAAGTATTACCAAGGTTCATTACATGGCTATTTTTCCATGTCTGAAGGAACCCTCGACAAACAATTATTAAATAAATAGATTTATGAAAAACTTTAGACATAAAACTTCGCCATGGCTTTCAATGTTATTGACCTTGCTGATTAGCCAACATGCGTTTGCGTTTGATGCAGGTGAACACGCTATCATCGGCGATGTGGCTTATACCGATTTCGAAAAAGTATTTCCGAATCAAATTAGGAATTTAGAAGCAAATATATCTTTTAGCTATGGCCAGTTAATTGCGATGTCAGCGGATATGTACGTGAGCGTTGAAGAAATATCGCTTGATGATCCTGGCTTTTTTAATGGATTCTTTCATCGAAACCGAAACAGCTTAAAAAAGTGTATTAACAAAGAAATAGAAGCCATCCGAACTAAAACTCATTACTCTGGTTGCGATGATTTAGATTTCGCCAAGAAAAAACTGCAGTATGTCACTTTGGCACATGATAATTATGGCCACTTTGCCTGGCACAATATCAAGCAATACATTGAGCTTCATGAAAAAGCGCTTTGGTTTGCTCAATTAGCTTACCTTAAATGTAGTGAGCAGCAAAAACTTGATTCAAAAGAAGATTGTGACGAACGAAATTCGAAACTAGAAAAAATGGTTTCAGAGTCAGATTATCGAAACAAACAAAAATCAAAATATCGACGACTCCCCAAACTTTTTCCTAGAAAACGCTTTACTAAACGATACTTTCTAAAAATGCCCAAAGACAAAATGATCCGGTTAGCACTATTTACCAATGCCTTCGCCGATCATTATTTAACAGACGCTTTTTCAGCAGGACACTTGCGGGTTCCTCGTTCACAGATTGATAAATTTGTTGAAGTTTACGATAACAAAGGAGCTACAAAAAAACGAAATAAAGGCTCATCGGTATCAGGGGCTTTAACGCAATATCTGCATAACTTAGACGGCAGTCTTACTGGAATTAATGTGGTCAATAGTTTGGGAGATAAGTTTGTTGTACGAAGTGATAAACAGTTATTCAGCAAAAATAATAGCCGAGAGCTTTCTGGAGTTGTAGAAGACAATCCGCAGCTTTCTTTTCCAATAAAAGCTACTCAGGCATCCCTTGGTGAAATATTTAGAGTCATTGAAAAAGGAGAACAAGGCGTACCTAAAAATAACTTTTCCGCATTACAATATGTACCATTTATAGAAGACTCGGAGCAAGACAGTCTGTCATCAAGAGTAGCGAGTCATATTGAGCAACATGGGTCAATTAAGAAGGCTATAAAAAGCATGTCTTCTGAAATGCAGCTAGTTTATAAAAGCAACATGGCGATAAATGATATTTCTTACAAAGACTACTTTCAGAATTTCGTTGATTCGATACCTGATATGATGAAGGAGTTGCGAAGTCAAATTGCCGCAGAGACAGAAAATAAAGAATTAAAGAAGCGAATCCCTAACTCTTTATTATCTGCATTAAAAAAGTTGAATTAAATTTGCTAATTAAACCCTCTCGATAATCATTGCGATACCTTGGCCGACCCCAATACACATAGTGCAAAGCGCATATTTTCCATTAGTCCGTTGCAATTCATAGCCAGCAGTCATTACCAATCTAGCACCACTCATTCCAAGCGGATGACCTAAAGCAATTGCTCCACCATTAGGGTTAACTCGTTTATCATCATCCGCTAATCCAAGCTCTCGCATTACCGCTAAACCTTGAGCCGCGAATGCTTCATTTAGTTCAATCACATCCATTTGATCGAGTTCTAAACCTGCGTTCTTGAGAACTTTTCTAGAAGCTTCAACCGGACCAAATCCCATAATTCGAGGTTCTAAACCAGAAGTCGCCATACCCACCACTCGAGCAATCGGTTTTAATTTTTGTTTATCAACTTGCTGCTCGTTGGCAATTAATAGAGCACAGGCACCGTCATTTATTCCAGAGGCATTTCCGGCAGTGACAGTTCCGTCTTTCTTAAAGGGTGTAGGTAATTTTGCTAATCCTTCCATGGTACTTGGACGAGGATGTTCATCAATGGCAAATTCTTTGGTTTCTTTGCGATTGATTTTTACAGTGACTGGAACAATTTCTTGTTCAAATACACCAGCCAGTTGCGCGGTTTGAGTTTTTTCTTGAGTCCGAAATGCAAACTTGTCTTGATCTTCGCGGCTGATATTAAACTGCTCCGCAACGTTCTCTGCTGTTTCTGGCATGCTATCTACGCCATACTGTTCGGCTAATTTTTTGTTAACGAAACGCCAACCCATCGTCGTGTCATAAATTTCAGCTTTGCGAGAAAACGCACTGTCAGCTTTTGGCATCACAAAAGGTGCTCGCGACATTTGTTCAACACCACCAGCGATTGCCATGGATTGCTCTCCACAAGCAATTGCCCGCGCTGCTGTTCCGATCGCATCCATTCCAGAACCACATAGACGATTGATAGTAACCGCTGGAACGCCCTGGGGGAGTCCTGCCAATAACGCACTCATACGACCAACATTACGATTATCTTCACCCGCTTGATTAGCGCAACCGTAATAAAGATCATCCACTTCATTCCAATTGACTTGTGGATTTCTATCCATCAAAGCTTTGATAGGAATCGCGCCTAAGTCATCGGCACGAACTCGCGAAAGCGAGCCACCAAATCGACCGATAGGAGTTCTAATTGCATCACATATATATACTTTGTTCATTTTTTAAACCTTTAGAGATTAAAACATATTCACCACGGAGACACGGAGAGCACGGAGAAGAGAACTTCTGAGCTAAAGTGTGTTTCGTTTTGAATCTAATTGTTTAGTATTCGTTTTAGTCCACTTTTTAGCATAGGGACATTAAAATTTAATAGTAATCCGAATCGTAACTCGGACATTTTTAGATAAGTAAGCAACTGAGCTTCATGAATTGGCTCCAGTCGTTTACATGATTTTATTTCATCTATGACCTGCTGGTTTACTAACAAGTCGATTCTATATTTTGCCGTCAACTTATTGCCTTTATAGATTATCGGCAATTCAATCTGACGCTTTACATCACAACCCTTTTCTACGAGTTCGTAGTAAAGACACTCTTCATAGGCACTTTCTAACAAACCAGGTCCCAATATTTTATGAACCTCGATTGCAGCACCAATAATTCTTTCAGTGATTTCTCCATCTAACAGCATTGTGCTCTCCTTGCTCACTATTCATCCATGCTCAAAAGTTTTATTCATTTAGTTTTTTGCTTCACCTTGAGTTGGGTGTCAGACTGAAGTCTGACCTACGTTTATTATCCCAAATCCTAATAACCTAAGAATCCTTCCTCCGTGCTCTCCGTGTCTCCGTGGTGAATATGTTTAAGTCTTTTAGTTTTTATTTACCTTTAAAATTGGGTTCGCGTTTTTCCATAAACGAAGCAACCCCTTCACGGTAATCATCACTGCGACCTAAATGCTGCATGGCTTTTCTTTCTCTTTCTAACTGTTCATTTAGACTGTAATCAAATGCGGTATGCACTAGTTCTTTGATATTAGCTAAGGCTTCAGTCGGTTGTTTAGCTAAATGGTTGCCCAATTCCGCTGCGGTAGTTTGTAAATCATCATCTTCAACCACTTGGTAGATTAATCCCCATTGCTCAGCTTGTTCGGCTTTGACTTTATTACCCAGCATTGCCATCGCTTTGGCTCTAGGTAAACCAATTGCTCTGGCAAAATGCCATGAGCTCCCTGAGTCAGGTACTAAACCAACTTTCGCAAAAGATAAAATAAATGACGCTGACTTAGCTGCAATCACAATATCACAGGCCATTACCACACTGGCACCGGCACCAGCCGCCACCCCGTTAAGCGCGCAGATCACGGGCATTTTAAGATTAGTTAATCGGCGGATGAGTGGGTTATAGAACTTTTCAACCGACATACCTAAATCAGGTGCCGCTTGATCGGCGCTTACTGCGCGATCACCTAAGTCTTGCCCCGCACAAAATCCACGACCCGCGCCAGTTAAAACCACACAGCGAGTCTCGCCATCGGTGGCGATATCGTCTAAAGCCGATTGCAATTCTTCATGCATTTGTACATTAAAGCTATTTAATCGATCGGGACGATTAAGGGTTAAGTTAGCTACGCCATTCGTCTTTTCTAAAACAATCGTTTGGTACATAAGTACGCCTCATTTATAATTCTTTAAATTCAAAACACTTTTTCACCACGGAGGCACAGAGTAAACGGAGAAATACCTAATTAGTTTTTCTTTTCTCTGTGCTCTCCGTACCCACTGCGCTTCGCGGGGCAAGCTTTGCCTCCGTGGTGAATAATCTTTAGGTCTTAATCATGCCAATTTACGCTATTGACAATTTTATTCCTGTCATCAAAAAAAATACCTTTATTCATCCTAGTGCCGAAATTATCGGCGATGTCATCATCGAAGAAAACTGTTACATCGGCCCTTGCGCTGTTCTTCGTGGTGATTTCGGTCGTATTCATGTCTCTCATCATAGTAACGTGCAAGACAATTGCGTGTTACATAGCTTCCCTGATAAAGACTGCTTCCTCGAACCCTACAGCCATATTGGCCACTGTGCCGTTTTACACGGATGCCGAATCGGCGAAAACTCACTGGTCGGCATGAACGCCGTGGTCATGGACGACTCTATTATCGGCAAAGAGTCCATGGTCGCTGCCAGTTCGTTTGTACGCGCTAAATTTGTTTGCGAACCTCGCTCCATGGTGATGGGCGTCCCCGCAAAAGTAGTTCGCCAAATCACCGACCAAGAGCTCGCATGGAAAAGCATGGGTACCCAGGAGTACACCGACTTATCTCAACGAGCGATCAACACCTTAAGAGAAGTCACGCCACTTGAAGACATCCAAGCGGATCGTCCTCGCTTTCAAGACTCTGACCACAAGACTAAAGACTAAAGACTAAAGACTAAAACATTTTTACCACGGAGGCACGGAGAGCACGGAGAAAGATAAAACATTTTAGATATTTTCCTTCTATGCCTCTGAGGCGAGATCTTTTGATCTTCTAACTTTCCCCTCTTCCGAAAAGAGTGGGACTAATACCCTATAAGTCTTTCCTCCGTGTTCTCCGTGCCTCCGTGGTGAATTCTTGTCGCTCTTAGTCTTTTTTCTGTCGCTCTACTAAAGTCAAAATATCATAAATAGCCACTGGTTCATCGTGTTGGTTAGTTACTTCAACCGCCCATGCCACAATTCCAGTGTCGTATTTTTCATCAGGCTTTTTCTTCTTCTTGATTTTACGTTTAGCGGTTAAATGAACTTGGATGGTGTCGCCGATACCTACTGGCTCAACAAATCGAAGATTATCAATTCCGTAGTTAGCTATCACTGGGCCTTGGCCTGGGTCAACGAACATGCCCGCAGCGGCTGATATTACAAAGTAGCCATGAGCTACTCGCTTTTCAAAGAATGAATCTTTGGCGGCAATTTCATCAAAATGAGCGTAGAAGTGATCGCCCGATAGGCAGCCAAAGTTGACTATGTCCGCTTCGGTAACGGTTCTGCGGTGAGTGGTTAAAGACTCGCCGATTTCTAATTCTTCAAAGTATTTTCTGAATGGATGAACTCGATCGGTCTTCGTTTTAGCACCTTTAGTGTATTGGTTAGTCACAGCCATAATCGAAGTAGGCGAACCTTGGATGGCGGTTCTCTGCATATAATGTTTGATCGCTCTTGCACCACCCAGCTCTTCTCCGCCACCTGCACGACCAGGACCACCATGGACCAAGCTCGCTAATGGCGAACCATGCCCGGTAGATTCCTTAGCACAATCAGCATCGAGTACTAACATTCTACCGTGATGAGAGGCAGTGGCTAATATTATATCTCTGGCATGTTCTGATGATTTAGTGATCACCGATCCCGCCAAACTACCTTTACCCATTTTGGCAAGTTCAATGGCTTGCTCAATACCGTTATAAGACATTAGGGTACTGACTGGACCGAAAGCCTCTACTTCATGCGGCGTAGTATTTTTAAGTGGATCTGAACAGCGTAATAACGTCGGAGCCATAAAAGCACCTTTACTCGCATCCGCACCATTTAACTGCATGTCATTTCTGCCATCCAGTAAAGTATCACTGCAAGCCATTAGTTTTTCGACAGCTGATAGAACGTCTTCGCGTTGCGTTTTACCGACTAATGCACCCATTCTGGTGTCTTTTAATGACGGGTCACCGACAACAGTACTTTGTAGTCTTGCGGTTAGTGCTTCACCAACCGCTTCTATCATATTTTCAGGCACAATCGCGCGACGAATAGCTGTACATTTTTGCCCCGCTTTAGTGGTCATTTCTCGCGCCACTTCTTTGATGTATAAATCAAATTCAGGGTCTTCGGCGCTAACATCGGGCGCCAAGATACAGCAGTTAAGTGAATCGGCTTCCATGGTAAAGGGCACACTTTTGGCGATGATATTGGGATGAGCTTTGAGTTTTTGACCAGTTGAGGCAGAGCCGGTAAATGTCACCACATCTTGCTCGTTAACATGATCAAGAATGTCACCAACACTTCCGCTAATTAATTGCACTGTGCCTTTAGGAAGAATTTCAGATTCAACTATTGCTTTAACTACGGCTTCGGTTAAATAACAACTAACGGTTCCCGGTTTAACTACCACAGGAACACCCGCAATAATGCTTGGCGTTATCTTTTCTAACATCCCCCAAACTGGGAAATTAAAAGCGTTAATATGTAGAGAAATACCTTCTTTGGAAGTAAGTATGTGCTGACCAACAAATGTGCCGTTAGCAGATAAAGGTTCAACGGGACCCTCCACCGCAAAAGTATCATTGTTCATTTCGCGACGAGCGATGCCGGTATAGCTAAACATGGTGCCAATACCACCTTCGATATCCACCCACGAGTCTGCTTTGGTCGCTCCAGTCATATAGGAGATGCGATAAAAGTCGTTTTTGCGGTCTAAAAGATATTTAGCTAGCAGTTTTATCAGCTCGGCTCGGTCGTGAATGGTTAGTTTTCGAAGCTCTGGACCAGCGACCGTTCGGCCATAATCCAGAATTTGCTCAAACCCAGAATCAAGCGAGTGAACTTCACCAATCACCTCGTCATTCACCGAATTGACTAACGTATCAACACGGCCATTACCGCTGCACCATTCACCATTCACGTAACTTTGTATCTTCATTATGTTTTCCTAGCATTAGTTGAGTAGGCACGAAATCTGTTGTGAGCGGACGCTTTAACAAGGGCATGCTATACAACAGACGGCCAAGCCGAAAAATTGATACACAATTGTAACTAATTGAAGATATTTTGTAATGCTTTAGCCAAAATATTTGTTATTAGTCGGCCTTTCAACTTACGGACCAACACCATCAAATTAGGATCTCTAAACCAAACAGCACTATAATGATTGAAGTAATGTAGATAGTGAATCGGTGACTAAATAGTCGACCAAGTGACCAAGGCTTTTCAATGTCAGTCAGTTTTAAGCCAAACAAAGGTCTGAGTAGGTTGGTCCGTCTTATCAGCTCGTAACTAAGCAAGAGCATGACAAAAGTCATTAAAATAACTAATAACGACTCTATCGCACCTCCAAGTTTGAAACTCGACAGCTCAAAAGCAAGCGCAATAATCACAGTTTGGTGAAGAATATAAAAAGGATAGACCGCATCATTTAAGTAGCTTAGTTTTGATGAAGGTTTATTCAAGAACCGAAAGCCCAGTCCCAAAATCGCTAGCACCCACACTAGTCTATCCAGGCTATAAATGATTCTGCCCATGATTAGCGCAAAGGCGTCGGTGTTTTCATTTTGAGTCATCCAATAGGTATTGTAAAAATAGACAACTGCCAGATAGCACACCAAACCCGTGATCAATAGGCGGAAGGCGTTGTTTTTTAGTTTGTCCCAAAGAATAGGATGCCAACCGAGCAAGAAACCATAACAAAGAAATAGAAAGCCGAGCGCTTCACGTGTTTCTTGCAAACTAAATTGAATCGCAACAATGGGCAGCAACATAGCCAACAACAGCAACCAGCCTGAGCGCTGAGCTATCCAATCGATTGCAGAAATGACTGGCTTGCTATTAAATATTGGGATCAGCGCCAATAAATATAACGAGAAAGTCCAAAGCTCTCGTAAGTACCACAAATGATTAACATCAATATGTGGCCAGATCCCAGGCTGATAATTTTCAAACATAGGGTGGTCTAACTGCCAAAAAGCTGAATAGAACTCCCAATAACTAAAACTCCCCCCGTCTTTGAAGCTCATCTCATAATAAAGTTGCGGCGGCACCACAACCAAAATACCGAAAAGCAAAGGCAATAAAAGTCGGTACGAGCGCCATTTAATAAAGTGAAAAACCTCCACCTTGGCCATCACAAAGCGAATGGCTATTCCTGAAATCATCCAAAGAATAGGCATTCTCCAAGGGTTAAGCAGCAACATTAAGCTTTCTAACTGACTGCTTAAATATTGGCTTTTGATATGATATCCCCAGTTTTCGACATACAGCATACCGACGTGATAGAAAATCAAAAGACCAAAAGCGATAACCCTTAGCCAATCCAAATCAAATCGTCGAGTTGGAATATGCTTTCGATCAAGCTTGTATAAATCAGTGATAATGTGAATCAAAGTCAAATCATGTATTCCTTTTATTGGGTAGCTATCTGAAGTCAATTTGATAGCCAAAGGTCATTTAATAATTGCTATACTGGCAAGCGCACACTAACTACACAATTCCTAAGTGATTGATTTATAAATAGTTGGGATAACCGGCAATATACTGTGACGAACCTAAACCGATCATTATCAATTGCTATCATTCAGGGACTAACAATTGAATACTAAGCATTATGACCGCCATGAAATAATCTATATAGTACTCTTCTGGGTAACTACTAGTTTAGCCAGTGCATGGCTTAATGCGGAATCGGTCATCGATGATCATCAGCGGGCTAGTCTCAGCACACAGCCGTGGGAAATCTACACATGGGAGTTTTCTAGCCATATTGTCAGCCTACTACTAATCCCTTTGATCATTTGGTTCAACCGCTGCGTTCCGCTAACCACTCAACGCCTGGTACGGGCGGTCTCTATTCATATAATTATCAGCGTGCTTTATTCTTTATTACATGTCATAGGAATGGTGCTGATTAGGAAGGTGACTTATTTGGCAATGAGCAGTAGTTACGACTTTGGTAATTGGGGTACGGAGCTTATTTATGAGTATCGAAAAGATGGCTACGCTTATGCAGAATTGCTGGTGATAATCTATTGTTATGGCTTTATTATTTCTCGGCTTCGAGGAGAAGCCAAAATGATTTCAGAAGGTGAAGATAACCAAGAACAAGAGCATACTCGACGCATTCTAGTTAAAAAAATCGGCAAAGAGTTTATCTTAAGAACCGAAGATATCGACTGGGTTGAAGCATCGGGAAACTATATGAACCTTCACTCAAAGGATAGGGTTTATCCTCTAAGAGAGACCATGGCAAACCTAGAAGGCAAATTAGACCCAAATCAATTCGCTCGGATTCATCGTTCAACCATGGTAAATATCGATCGCATTAAGCAAATCGAACCCTTGGATTCTGGTGATTTCCAAATGGAGTTAATTGACGGTACATCGCTAAAGCTATCGCGGCGTTATCGTGATTCAATTAAGAGCGCTCTGTAATTCTAAAGAAGCGTTTTGTTTCTTTCGCAAAAATAACTCCACAGGTATGAATGCTAAAGGAACAAGTGCGGCCAAGAATAGACCAAGCCAAACTAGCAATGACCATCCTTGCTTACTAGAAACCACCAAGGAAAAAACCAAATAAATAACGAATAATATGCCATGAGCCATTCCAAGTGGGTAGACAAACTCTCGGCTAATGACCCCCAATGTCACGCTCAAAATAATAAGAAAGGAGATTCCTTCCATTAAACTGACAATTCTGAACGTCTTAAGCATATTTAAACCTCTTCGTTTATCGTGGCTCTGGTACCAAAAGGTTAAGTTTAGTACAAAGCTGAATGCTAACTTGAATATTTTATAAAAAAAAATCCCTACCGAACAATCTCGATAGGGACTTCTAGTTCTTTAATTGGCCAGCTCGTAAGGTTGACCAAATTGAAAGTTAATTAACCTAATTGCTGGTTAACAAATTCCCAATTAACTAACTTCCAAAATGACTCGATGTATGTCGGGCGAGCATTACGGTAGTCAACATAATAAGCATGCTCCCAAACATCGCAAGTTAACAGCGGCTTAAGGCCTGATGTCATTGGGTTTCCAGCATTTACTTCTTGAGTGATCTCTAATTTACCTTCCTTATTCTGTACAAGCCAAGCCCAGCCAGAACCAAACAAGGTTGCCGCGGATTGCGAAAACTGCTCTTTAAATGCTTCAAAGCTGCCAAAAGAATCGTTGATTGCCTCGGCAATTTTTCCAGTTGGCTCGCCACCTGCATTAGGTGCCATACAATTCCAGTAGAAAGTATGGTTCCAAACTTGTGCTGCGTTATTAAAAATGCCGCCTTCTGAGGATTTAACGATTTCTTCTAAATCGACATTTTCTAAGTCGGTCCCTTTGATAGCGTCATTTAGTTTAGTCACGTAAGCTTGGTGATGCTTGCCGTAGTGAAATTCTAACGTCTCTTTTGAGATCACTGGCTCAAGTGCATCCATAGCATAAGGTAGCGCCGGTAGTTCAATTGACATTTTGCTCTCCTAGTAATTCAATTTAATCGATTGGTTTAACGACGCGGAGTGTAGGATAGTTCAACCATTGATTGCAATGGCCAGTTAGTGCTTTATAGCTATAAGGCTATGGGTTTATTGTAAGAATCTATTAGAGACAAAGAACAACCGCAATTATCGCTTCCTTTGTATGCCTTCGGGCAGTTTTTCAATCCGTTTCATTTGTTCGTCATTAAAGCTGTTAGGCGAAGCGATATAGTCAAGCATCATATCGAATGCATCCAGCCCCCAAAAGTTTTCATATTGCTGTTGTTCAGTTTCAATGGAAAATGTGGGCACACCAAAGACATTACGAGAAGCTGCCTGTTGAGTGTTAATTTTTAATTGATCTTTAACCGATTGATTAGCGATTAGTTCGAGTATATTTTTTATTTTCAGCTGAGATTCTAACCATTCAATCGCTTGCTGAGATTGCAAATCGAATCCATGCTTCCAGATTGCTTCAAAAATTGTTTGTACCGCAACTGCTTGATTATTGCATGCAATCGCTAAACGCAATCCGCTGAGAGAATTAAACGGGTGAGCCGGAGGCATATTAAATTCGATTTGGTGTTTTCGAGCATACCAATAACAGTGTTTGTAAGTGAAAATTCGCTTGGGTGGGATTTCCGCAGGACCAATATTTTGCCAATGGTTTAATAGTCCAGCAAAAAGAATGGGCTTGTAACAAACTTCAACATTCGCTGGAAGTCGATCAAAATGGCAATGCTGCAAATAAGCAAAAGGAGAAATAAAATCAAAGTACCAATTTAGTTTCACAGCGAGCCTCCTTTTCGTTCATTACGCTAGTTTCTAGCTTATTCGCCCCAGGTTTCTATTGTATTCACAAAATCCGCTAAAAATAAGTTAGTTTGATGGGCATCTAAAGCTCGGTGATCAATAGAAAGCGATACATAACATTTAGGTCGAATCACCATTTTATCGATCCCGTTTACTTGCTCAACAACGACTCGCTTTTCTAGCTTACCAACTCCCAATATAGCAACCTGTGGTTGATTGATTATAATTGGAGTTGCAAAGAGGCTACCACTGACACCGTGGTTAGAAATTGTCAGAGTACCATTTTTCATATCCGCAGGGGTTAGTTTACCTGTGCGCGCTTTTTCTGTTTGTAAGTTAAGCGATTGAGCAATCTGAAATAAATTCATCGCTTGTACTTGTTGTACTACCGGAACGACTAACCCGTCATCGCCTAACGCGGTGCCCACACCAATATTAACATCGCTAAAAATCTCCAACGCATCTTCATGGAAACGAGCATTCACTTGCGGAACTTTAGCCACCGCTTTAGCCATTGCCGACAAGAAATAAGCAGTAAAGGTTAGCTTAACACCTAGTTCTTCAAATTCTTTTTTGTGCCACTTGCGATGCTCAATGATATTGCCCATATCCATTTCAAACACGCTGGTTACGTGTGGTGATGTTTCCAACAAACTACTCACCATATGGCTAGCAATTGATTTACGCATATTCGAATGGGGTAGCATTTCGCCAGCTAAAGGGCGAGCTGACGGAAGTTCGATAGAGTAGGGCGAGCTAGCTTGCGGTGAAACGACTTTTTCGGATTGCGCCGAGGCACCATCCTTAGTAATAGTCTTAGCACCTGACTTAACGAACGCGATGACATCATCACGGGTGACTCGACCGCGCCTACCACTGCCAGCAATATTATCTAACGATAAATTATGCTGATGGATTAATCGTCTTACCGCAGGGCTGATCAAATTTTTGTGGTCAACTGTAACCGTCTCATCAGCTGATTGATCAGTGACGTTTGCAGGCTGTTCAGCGGGTGCCGCTTTAGTGGCAGGTGGTTCCACCTGCGCAGCACTTTCTTCAGCAGAATCTGAAATCGTCCCCAATGATTGTTCAGGCTCAACACTTTCACCTACCACAGCCGTTAAAGATTCAATAACCCCATCAACCGGCGCGCAAACTTCCATGGCCACTTTGTCAGTTTCAAGCTCTGCGATCGGCTGACCTTTAGTGACTCGATCGCCTTTATTGACTAACCATGCTGAAAATGCCGCTTCAGTACCTTCAAGCTGATCCGCTGGTAAAGTGATATCTGTAATGTGACTCATATTTTTCTCTCAAATCCGGTAGCTTAGTTTTGCTCCGTCATAAAACTGCTTTGTTAGGCAATAAGGTTAATACCTTACCTTAAGTATATTGTCAGCCTAAAGGCAGACCTACAATTGTAATTCCCTTACTTAAACACCCAAATGTTTTTCTCTGTGTTCTCTGTACCCACTGCGCTTCGCGGGGCAAGCTTTGCCTCCGTGATGAGTATTCTTAGTCTTTTAATCTATTAGATTTCTAGCTGCTGTAACATGGCTTGCTTAATTTTTTCCTGACTAGGCACCGCGGTATTCATCAAATGAATATTATGTGGGTTAGGCGTATCCGGCATAGTAATCCGTTCAATAGGCGCATCTAAATCAAAGAAGGCTTCTTTTGCTAACACCGCCGCAATTTCAGCGCCAAATCCAGCCGTTAAATTATCTTCATGGACAATTAAACAACGGCCAGTTTTTTTGACGCTTTCCAATACCATTTCTTTATCCCAAGGCTGAATGGTTCTTAGGTCAATCACTTCAACTCCATTGGCAATTTCCAATGCTGCGGCTTCACAGCGCTCAACCATCGCCCCCCAAGTCACCACAGTCAGTTTGTGACCATGTGTAAGCATCTTAGCTTTACCAAAGGGTATGACAAAATCATTACCAGGGTAAGGTCGACGCGACCAACGTCCATCCAATAAAGAACGATGCTCAAAAAAGATGGTTGGATTGTTATCTCTAAGCGCATAACGCAATAAGCCAACCGCGTCTTCCGCATTAGACGGCATGACGACTTGCCAACCTGTTTTGTGTGCCCATTCAACCTCATCACACATTGAGTGCCAAGGATCACCACGTCCGGCGAAACCACCGGGAATTCTTACAACCATAGGCGCTGCAAATTGGTTATTGGTACGCCAACGCATGATGCCAGTGTCGGTTAGTTGTTCGGCGGCAGGCTCAGCATATTTTCGGAACTGAATCTCTGGCACTGGCATTAATCCTGACAAAGCCATGCCAACGGATCGTCCAATAATTCCTTCTTCCGATAAGCTAGTATCAAATACTCGATGATTGCCGTATTTTTGATTTAAACCTAAAGTAGCTGCGTGCACTCCACCTTTAGGTCCGACATCTTCACCAAACACTAACACTTTAGGGTTTATACTTAGCTCATGGTCCAACACATTTCGAATCGCGGTCAGCATATTTAGTCGCGGACCCTCTGGGTTAGGTTGCTCAGTTGATTTAGGTGGCTGATAGCCATCACCGTGCAAACCGCCGCGTAATTGAATTTCTGGATTACCGTATCGATCTTGCTCTGAAAAAACATATTTGGTTAATTTTTCAGTGTCTGGTTCTGGGCGCTGCTTCGCTTTTTCTACCGCTTGTTTTACATCTTGATAGGCTTTAGCCTCTAACTCAGACCACTGTTGTTCAGTCATAACCCCTTGATCAACGACAAACTGCTTAAGTTTCGGTAACGGATCATTAGCCTGCTCTTCGGCAATCATCGTTTCCGGTTTATAGGTTTGGGTGTCTTGGAATGTGTGACCACATAAACGAGGTACTTTAAGTCTCAACAAACAAGTACCAGCGCCTGAACGAGAGTGTTCAACCGCTTCTCGAATGAGAGTAGAGGCTTCCAACGGGTCAGTGCCATCTCCATCAATTATTTTTAAGTTTTTATAGGCGGCCAAATTAGCTACTTGGTCTCCACCAGGCGTTTGCACTTCTTGAGGTACCGAAATTCCGTAACCATTGTCTTCAATATAAAACAAATGAGGTAAGTTGTTGGTAGTAGAAATATTTAACGCTGACCAAAAACCACTGGTTGACATGGAAGAGTCGCCCCCCATCGAAACACCAATCGCACCTAAATAGCTGTCATCTTTTAGTTGTTGTTGGTTGTACACAATGGACTGAGCCCAGCCAGAAATCGGAGTGTACTGGGCGCCAACACCACCGCACATTGGAAATAACATAGCCCCCTTTCTTTCAACATTAGGGTAGTTACATACCACACCTATATCACGACCATCAGAGTAACCACCAGACTTTGCCATGGGAGAAGCCACAGCGTCTTCAATATCTAAGCCTAAAGATAGTACGAAAGGTCGAGAACGATAGTATCCAGTCGCACCATCGTGGGGATGAGTGAGTAGGGAGCCCAATAAGATTTGGGCTAAATCGTGGCCACGAGCAGAAAATTGATTAAAAACAAGTTTGGCCGGAACCAGCTCTTGTTCTTCAATGTCATCCATAGCTCTTGATAAGAACATGAAATAACTGACTTTTTTCCAATCAAACTCAAGTTTTGAGTCATTCTGAGTTGTTGAGGTCATGAGAATTCCTAAAATACAACAAATTTATATTGAATAATATTGCGGTAATTATAGGATAACACTCATTTCTTATGCAAGTTTATAGTTGCAACTGCAAGCTTATTAAAAATCCAGCAATAATCAGCTAAATCAAATATCCATTGCTAACAGTCGCTTGTTAAAGCCCGCTATATAGCGGGCTCAATTTGGTTCAACATTTAGTGAGCGGCTGAAGAGGTCTTTTCAGTTGGTAGAATGACACTGTCAATCACATGGATTACACCGTTTGACGCTTTGATATCAGTCATCACCACTGTGGCATCGTTTACTTTAACTTTACCATTAGCTGCCGAAATATCAATCTGAGAACCTTGCACTGATTTAGCTGAGTCAATATTGACTACTTGCTTGGCATAGACTTTCCCGGAAACCACATGATAGGTCAAAATTGCGGTCAATTTGTCTTTATTTTCTGGCTTCAATAAGCTTTCGACTGTACCCGCAGGGAGTTTCGCGAACGCTTCGTTGGTTGGCGCAAAAACGGTGAAAGGGCCATCACCTTTCAATGTGTCGACTAAACCCGCGGCTTTCACCGCAGCAACTAGGGTTGAAAAATCGCTATTAGAAGCAGCAACATCAACAATGTCTTTTTTGGCCGCGTAGTTACCGGCTGATGCTGTGAACGCGCCGATTAGCATTAATGGTGAAATAATTCGTACTAAGATTTTTTTTAAAGTGTTCATGGTTTTTCCCGTCTTAAGTTTAGATTAAAGTGTTTAAATAAATAAGTTCTGTGTGTTCCAACTATTTCCTTAGCTTGAACAAGCACAATGACCGCGATTAAATACTGATACGGGAGCTTTTTAGAAACGGATCGAGATAGGTTGGGTAGTGAGAAGTAACAAAATATTAACGAAGTGGTGAATCAATAAAAAAATTAAAGTCGCCCACTTCGCTTTATATCGAAATATTGGTTGGCCATATTAATAGCTAAATGTTTTGGTAAAGAGTCCACCGCAATCACACCGCTATGAGTGAGTGTTTGGTGAAGCTTTTCTCGCTGCTGTAAATAATTAACTGTCTGAGAATATCTTAGCGAATCGCGCATATCTTGAACATCACTATTAATACAATCTTCAATCGCTTGCTCTTTTAAATTAGTGAGCAGAACAAGATGATGTTTCTTTAGCATCTTAACCGCGGTAACTAGTTCCGATTTATCTTCAGAGCGAATATTGGACACGATAACAATAAGCGAACGTTTCTTGAAAGATCGATTTAATTCTTCCGCAGCTCGAATTATATCCGATGCTGTGTTTGCTGGTTGCAAATCATAAACTTGATTTAACATAGCACTAATAGTCGTTGGGCCCTTCTTTGGCGGTACAAAACGATTAGCATTGCCAAAGATCTTTAGACCGACAGCATCACCTTGTTTAAGCGCTATATGTGAAACTAATAGAGTTGCATTTAAAGCTTGATCAAAATGCGAAAGCTCACCGTCTTTGGTTCGCATTCTTCGTCCCGAGTCGACCAAGAAAATTATATTTTGATCGCGCTCCTGCTGGTATTCTTTAGAGATTATTTTTCTCAGGCGTGATGTTGAACGCCAATCAATCTGGCGCAGACTATCTCCCATGCGATACTCACGTAACTGATGAAAATCTAATCCTTGACCTCGCTTTTGTCTTTGCCGGATCCCCAGTTGACGGGTTCGCTGCTCAGTAGCTAAGAGTACGTAGTTATGAATGGAACGAAAGTTGGGATAAACTTTTGACTTAGTCTTACAATCTATTTCAAAACGCTTACTGAGTAATCCTAATAGTGAATTGATCCACAGTTCAGATTTTTCAATTAGCAAATCACCACGCTCTCTAGACTTGATTTGATACTTTAAACTAACACTCTGATTATCTTTTATTTGTATTTTGGCGGGTAAACCTTTTGAGTCACAGCTCTCGGGTAAGTGCTCAAAGACTTCAATATTTAATGTTCTCGAATTTTTAATTGTCTCGTCATCATTATTATTTCTATTAGGAAGACTAACTTCTAAACTCACTTGACTATAACTATTGACAGGTAACGTGTTCGCTATTTTTCTGTGCAGCTTTATCCGATTTAATCCGACCAACGATATTCGATCAACGATAAGCGCAGCAATCAAAATCACCGCATAGATAAACCATACTTTTGCTAACAAGGTGTCTTGAGTAGCCATTGCATCATAACGACCTGAGGTTTGGGTATAATCCCAAAGACGTAGCAATGCATCACTTAACGCAAGAATAAACCATGCGATGATTAAATAAATACTGAGGCGAGAAAACTTCATTAGTCTTTTCTATTGTCCCGATAGTCACGCAAAAATTTTAACCGGTCTACTGGCGAGGTGCTGGAATTTGCGCTAAAAAATCTGCGATAACTTGCTCAACACTGATGCCTTCGATCTCTAGCTCTGCCGACAAAACGATTCGATGCCTCATAACAGCTAATGCAACCGCTTTGATTTCATCTGGTGTAACAAATTGACTGCCTCTTACTAGCGCTAACGCTTTAGCTGCTCGAATAATCGCAATAGAAGCTCTCGGACTCGCTCCCATTTGAACACCCGACCATTCACGTGTGGCTACAACCAACCGAACCGCATATTCAAATATCGAATCATCGACTCTAATAGAAGCCGCTAGTTTTTGAAGCGACATAATTGTCTCTGCAGATGTCACGGCTTTAAGCTCACCCATTAAATTAGAATCATCAACTGTGTCGACGGTAATGGCTTTGACTAAGCTAATCTCATCCTCTACTGACGGGTAATCGATAAGGATATTCATTAAGAACCGATCTAGCTCTGCTTCTGGCAAAGGATAAGTACCTTCTTGTTCCAACGGATTTTGAGTAGCCAGCACCATAAACGGATCACTTACAGCGTGTGATTTGCCCTCAATGGTAATGTGCTTTTCTTGCATCACTTCTAACAGTGCCGATTGGGTTTTGGCCGGAGCACGATTTATTTCATCGGCTAATAGCAAATTAGTAAATGCGGGACCTTTTCGAATTCGAAAACGTTCTGACTTTTGGTCAAACATGGCATGGCCAGTGACATCGCTCGGCATTAAATCGGGAGTAAATTGGATTCTAGAAAAATCACCGGCAAAACTCTTGGCAATAGAACGTACTAAAAGTGTTTTTCCCAAGCCTGGCACACCTTCAATCAACAAATGCCCACCTGCAAATAAGCAAGTTAATGTCATTTCAACAATTGAATGTTGGCCAATCAAAGTTGAATTTATATTTTTACTCAATTCTTGAATAATCTTATGGCCTTGCTCAATGGTCATTTCCGATGAACCAGACGAGAAATCTTGATCACTAGAACCCGATTCACTCATAGGTAGATCAGGTTTACTCTGGTTAGCATCCGATGTCTCTAATTTGGCTTGCTGTTGCGTAGATTGTTGATTATTCGATTCGTCGTTCATTTGATTATTCCCGTCATATAAACTATTTGTTTGGCATAAGTTATGGTTAGAGTTGTCGTTTAATTTTTTGAATTAACACGACTCTAGCCAAAAAATCTTCTTGAGTTTGTTCGGGCGGCTGCCATAAAAGCTCTAACTTTTGTTTTTCAATACCGACCAAATGAGATAGCTTGTCAATTTTTTTAGCATCGCTCAATGTGGCATATTGATGAATTGATTTTCTTAGTCGCGAATCTAGTGAGTCGCGTAATTTTTTAAGCAATGTTAATCCCGAATCATTGCGATAGTTAAATTCACCGGCCGCTTCAATATGCTGCATCAGCTCTCTTTGTATTCTTTGATCATCTTTTCGCGGTGCCCCTTTTCGCCAGCTCGCAGAGAAAAGTAAAACGGCAATCAAGACGAAAAATGAAATAATTACTTTTGGAATAAGTTGATTCATTGTCGACCACAAAGAGGGTTGAACCGTGTTGTATAAAAACAATACGGTTTGTCCAGCTCCCACCAATTGATAAAGAAACATAGCGTGATCGTATTCATCAATTAAGTAGTTTTTCCAAATACTCATATCAGTTACAACAGTCACCATACCTTCACCAACTTGATACTGAGCAAATGAGTCAGAATATTCATTACCACCAATAAAAGTTGCTTCTCCTTTAGAATCTTGAAGGTAATAAGTTTGTCTGAAATCAATTTTGGTGACAGCTTCTGTTCCTTGAAATGTGACGCGGGTTAAATGTTCTTCTCCTTCGTAACTCCATGAATACTCAGGATTCTCGTACAAACGAACTCCTAACTCATCTAATAACGAGTCGCGGCTAGTGCCTAATTCATCATCGTAGAGCTCCGTCGCTAATAGGATTAGATGGCCGCCATTAGTGATCCATTGTTTAATCGTTTTTCGCTTATTCTCACTTAGTCCTACACGTGTACTTTCAATAATTAGAGTATCTTGGTTTTCAATCCCACTATCGAGTACTGAAAAGTTCTTTTGACTCGCCGCAGATTTGTTGGCTCTGGCTAATAATTCTTCTGCTGCGAAAAATGGGTTAGATTTAACTTCTTTAGTGGGTCCCAAATTAACTTCTTCAACGATAAGGTCAAAATGAGTATAAAACCAATAGGAATAACCACCGATAATAATGCTAGCAATGACTATTACCCAAGTGGCGGGAGAAATAGATAACTTAGGCTTCATCTAGCGCTCCCTTGGTTTGATTAGCATTGGTATGATTGCTATTTAAACCTACCTCCATTACTTTGGGCCAATTTTCACACAGATCCAATAGTATGGATTTATCGGGGGTGATATGCGCGTAGGCTAAACCTCGCCAAGTATTAGTCAGTTTTTTAATGTATCCTTGACTAACTGCACCGACATTTTTAACTATTTGTTGCAGACACTCCAGTTCGGTATACCCTTCCTTGATAAGGACATTTTTATGGTCGATATACCAAATTAAGCTCGCGCGATAAAGTAAACTTAATGCTTGTCGATATTGTTCAGTCTCGACCAAATCACGAGCAACTTCCCAAGGTTTGTCAGGTAATGAGTCGCTTTCAAGATCCAATCCAAATAGTTTTTTAGGCCGTTTATGTTTTGTTTTTCGTTCAAAGGAAGTTCCACCAAGTAAATGCTTATACTTAATGATCAAGAACAAAATTAGAACCACAACAAATATCCAAAGAGCAAACTCAACGACTAACGCAAATAATTTGGCAAAAATAACCAAACCGGGTGAGATTGAGTTTTGCTCTCCATCACTGTCAAACCAACTTTTATCCTCAGAACTTCGATAGCGATTAGTCTCTCGTATTTCTTTTTGATTAAAATGTTCACCTTGTTTTATTTCGGTAATTAGGTCCTTAATTTGTTGGTGGTCGAGGCTATTCCTAGAAACCTCTGAGTCACGCTCTTCTGGTTGTGTATTTTCTACTTCAAATTCTGCTTTAACCAATTGCTGAGTATCAATATCTTCTATATTTAAAGGCTCTGAAAATATAATTTCTTCAGCAGCGGCTTGTTTCTCATTGTTTGTTTGAGCCACACTTACATTTGGTTGGATTGCGATGATGGAAGATAAGACAAGACCAAAAAATAAACTTGCTAGTCTTACATTTAGATTCTCAGATTTTTCTTTTAGCCTTGCCGCAAGCCGCTTAAACGCTAACTCTATGTCCCAAGCTTCTAAATGGGTTCTTTGGTTTAGATAGAGAGCAAAACCACAGGCGACATATAAAGGCGCTATTAAACTCATTCCAAGATAGTAGAAGAAAATGTAGATAAAGTACTCTAACGAGCTAGCATTTCCATCAAAAATAGCTTCGAAAATATTAAAATCTTCGAGGTATATTTCTGGGACTAAAAGATAAATCAACGAAAGAATCGAGCTAAAGAATATAAATTCTACAAGAAAGAAAACGACGGTGAGCCACACCGCGCTTCCCGAGTCCCCAGAGTGCAAAGTCTTTAGGCGGTTGGATCGCTTCGAACCTTTCAACCCCTCTAGTTGAATCAGTGGTAGATCCAACGAACGAGTGAAACTCAGACGACGCCAAGTTAGGCTGGCAAAAAATTGAATTTTGGCAACACTAAAAAATGCTTTTAAGCACTGTTTAGTTGTTAGCGCTTCGCCAAACAACACACGGCTCAGATAATGTAACAAGGGTCTCTCTAGTAGTGGTTTGATCAACCAGATTACTATAAAAACCCATAAGGGCGACTGATAAAGCAGAACAGACACCAATATTAAAATTGGCAAGCTAATAAGAAACCAAATCTTATAGAGCACACTTGCATGCTGCTGGACTAACGATATCCCTAAATCTATCGCTTCCCAACCTTTCCGAGGTCTAATTTTAGCGGTTACTTTTTCAAGATCCATACTTAGACCCTGACTTGCTAACTAATTTAGGACGACCCAAAAATGTAAAGTAGCAAATAACAATTAGCCAAAATATAGAACCAACCCAATATTTGGTGTTGGGAGTTACCATATGGGTAGAAGACCAAAATGCTTCTACAAATGCTGCCAGTAAGAGTAGAAATATGGCACCATAAACAAGTTGAATGGCTGAACGACCTGCGTTAACGAGTGCTTGTTTTCGAGTATAAACTCCGGGAGATAAAACAGCCCACCCGAGCATCAAACCAGCCGCACCGGAAATAACAATACCAGTTAATTCAAAAGCACCATGACCAATAACAAAAGAAAAGAAAGTTTCATTGTAGCCAATGTTGTGAATATGACCGGCAATTGCACCAAATAAAAAGCCATTGAACAATAAGAAAAACTGACTACCAATGGTGACAAGGATACCGCCAGCAAAAGTTTGAAATGCGATTCCGATATTGTTCTTAATGTAATAGCCAAACATATAGAAGTCGTTATCTGAAGACCGCTCTGTACCAAAACGGGCAGCAGCTGGGTCATACATGCTCTCTATAGACGAAACCATTCGCGGATCGACTATCATGTAAATCATGTCAGGGAATACAAGTGTTAGAAAAAAAACGACGACTAATGGAAGATAAAACAGCGCGGTTGCAGTCCAAAAGAATTTTGCATGCTGCCTAACCGCACTAGGAAAGCCATGTAAAATAAAGTGGTAGATATTTTGAAAAATACCTAATCTTTTTTGATAAAAAGATTGATGCCCTCTAAACGCTAGCGCTTCCAAACGGTTTATCAAAAGTGGGCTATAATGCCGTTCTCTCGCCAATGCTAAGCAATAACAAAGATGACGATAATTGGCAGCAAAATCTGTCAGTTTATTTTCACCCTTGCTCTTATTAAGTTTGATCGCTTCAACTAAGTTAATTTGCGTTTCAAACTGTTTCCATTGTTCTGAATAACGCTCTTCAAATTCCTCTTGCCTCATTGGTGACCTCTCAGCCACTTAGCGAGGCGCTTTATAGTAAGAGCAGTGTGATCATTATTAGGCTTGGTTTGATCTTGGTCGATCCAGGGGCGTAGATAACTAGCTAATTCATTAGCTCGAGATTCGGACATTTGGGCACTTCGCTCTGCAAATCCAATAATGGCACTTTGCTCAGCAAGCGTTAGTGGCAGTTTAGGCGCGACACCTTCTTCTTCAAATTTTAGTTCTGATTGATTAAGTTTTCGTTTGTGCACCACTAGAGTGCCCGCCGCCAAATCACCCAATCGTTTAAAATCCTTATTGATTAACATGGACAACACCCCAAAACCAAAGAAAGCTGGCAAGAAGTCGGCAAATCTTAATAGGTTTCGAACAATCGAAGAGGACCAATCAATAGGGGTTCCGTCATCATTAATGACCATAATGCCCATCGACTTTTTGCCAATTGTTTGACCATGATTGAAGACTTCAAAAAGGACAGGATAGAACCATTCAACTAAAAAAACGATAATGAGAAACAAGCCACCACCAAAGTTTCCCAAATAGCCGATAAAACTTGCCACAGCGGCTAAAACCGCCCAACGCACCAATAGGTCGATCATAAATGCCAAGGAACGGCTAACCAGACCGGCAACCGCTAAAGATAGCTCAACCCCTTCAGGGACTTCTATTTCCCGAGTGGTGTCTAACATTCCGTGTTACTTCTTACTACCATACTAATCCTTTTTAAATCTTTACAGCCTGTTATAGCGATTACCTCAGAAGGGGGGTCTGACTTTTAGTGTTCAAGATACTCTCATCGACAAACTAGGTTACCAAAGTCTAATTTAACTTAGTAACCCAGTTTATTCAAATATTGATACAAGGCAGTCTAATTAACCTTAGCATCCAATTCGCCTGAACTGTAACGTTCAAACATAGTCTCCAAAGAAACTGGTTTAATTTTGCTTGCGTTGCCAGCAGTTCCAAATGCTTCATAACGTGCGACTACAATATCTTTCATAGCATCGGTAGAAGCTTGTAAGTATTTTCTTGGGTCAAAGTTTGAAGGATTAGCAGCAAGCGCTCTACGAATCGCACCGGTTGAAGCCAATCGCAAATCGGTATCGATGTTTACTTTACGAACACCATGCTTAATACCTTCACAGATTTCTTCAACTGGAACACCGTAAGTTTCTGGAATTTCGCCGCCAAATTCATTAATCACTGCTAACCAATCTTGTGGTACTGAAGAAGAACCATGCATTACTAAATGAGTATTTGGAAGTCGCTTGTGAATTTCTTTGATTCTGCTGATAGCTAATACATCGCCAGTCGGTGGGCGAGTAAATTTGTAAGCTCCGTGTGATGTTCCAATGGCGATAGCAAGTGCATCAACTTGAGTTTTGTTAACAAAATCTGCCGCTTCTTCTGGGTCTGTTAACATTTGATCCATAGTCAGAACACCTTCAGCGCCAATGCCATCTTCTTCACCCGCTTCACCGGTTTCTAAAGATCCTAAGCAACCTAACTCACCTTCAACGGAAA
Organism: Kangiellaceae bacterium; assembly: GCA_965230505.1. GTDB lineage: Bacteria > Pseudomonadota > Gammaproteobacteria > Enterobacterales > Kangiellaceae. The sequence continues at coordinate 1,959,135 of OZ246006.1, forward strand.
CACCACAGGCATGCGCCATTTCTACGGTACGACGAGTCACATCAACATTGTATTCATAGCTCGCTGGTGTTTTGCCATCTTCCATTAGCGAGCCGTCCATCATTACGGATGAGAAGCCTAATTGAATCGAACGCTGACAAACCGATGGGCTGGTACCGTGATCTTGGTGCATCGCAACCGGAATGTGGGGAAATTCTTCAATTGCCGCTAAGATTAAGTGGCGAAGAAATGGCGCTCCAGCATATTTACGTGCACCGGCTGAAGCTTGCACGATTACAGGACTATCAGTCTGGTTAGCGGCTTCCATAATTGCGCGCATCTGCTCTAGATTATTTACGTTGAATGCCGGAACGCCATATTGATGTTCAGCAGCATGATCCAACATTTGTCTCATTGAAATTAACGCCATTTTGTTTTCTCCATATTTCTAAGCTGTTAAGTTTCTGCTTTTTAACTCAATCATCACTTTAATAAATTGAGGTATTAAGGAAACTGTTTATTTCTTAACTAAACTATTTGCTAACCACTCAGTTATTGAGCAGCTCGTTGTTCTAAAATTTCTACCGCCGGTAACTTTTTACCTTCCAAAAACTCCAGGAAAGCGCCACCACCGGTTGAGATATAGGAAACTTTCTCTTTGATCCCAAATTTGTCTACCGCTGCTAAGGTGTCACCGCCACCAGCGATTGAAAAGGCACTACTTTCAGCGATTGCGTTAGCAATTTTCTCGGTACCTTTGGAAAATTGTTCAAACTCAAACACCCCGACTGGCCCATTCCAGACAATGGTTCCGGCTTTGGCTAAAATATCACACAGGTAATCAGCTGTATCAGGGCCGATATCGAAGATCATATCATCATCACTAACTTCTGAAACTTGCTTTAAAGTAGCTGTAGTCGACTCTGAAAACTCTTTTCCAACCACAACGTCGGTGGTCTTTGGAATCTCGCCATTATTAGCAATCGCGGCAGCGCTGAGTTTTTTAGCTTCTTCAACTAAATCCATTTCGACTAATGAGTTTCCAACGGGGTGACCTTCAGACGCAATAAAAGTATTTGCGATACCGCCCCCCACAATTAACTGATCGACAATCCCTGATAAAGACTCCAAAACAGTTAACTTAGTTGATACTTTTGAACCGCCCACTATTGCAACCATCGGTCGAGCAGGATTATCTAATGCTTTGCCCAACGCATCGAGCTCACCAGCTAGCAAAGGTCCTGCGCACGCGATAGGCGCGTACTTTGCAACACCATGAGTCGACGCTTGAGCTCTATGTGCTGTTCCAAAAGCATCCATTACAAACACGTCACATAAATTGGCATAAGCTTTGGATAAAGCTTCATCGTTTGCTTTTTCACCTTTGTTACAACGTACGTTTTCAAAAACAACGACTTCACCTTGATTGACTTCAACACCATCTAAATAATTTGCAGCTAAAGAAACTGGCGCATCGATTAGTGGTTTAATGTAGTCAACAACAGCTGCCATCGAGTCTTCTGCTGTTAATTCACCTTCAGTTGGTCGACCTCGATGTGACATCACCATTACTTTGGCACCTTTTTCAAGTGCTAATTTAATGGTTGGTAATGCAGCTTGGATTCTTACGTCGGACGTTATTTTGCCATCTTTAAAGGGTACGTTGAGATCTTCACGAATAAGGACTCTCTTACCATTTAAATCCAAATCTGACATTCTTAACACTGACATTGATGTTTCCTTGTAAACGTTTTTGAAAAGCTAAAAATAAAAAAATAGCAGCTATGATTTTCACAGCGGCTATTTTTAAAACTTGATTAGTAAAATCAAATTAAGTGATTGCGTTAAACTAAGTTTATGGATTGAAAAAACAATCTAAACTTATTTAGCTGCCATCATAGCGAGTGCTGTATCGATCATTCGACAGCTAAAGCCCCACTCATTGTCATACCAAGTTAAAACTTTCACTAGATTTTTATTCACTCGTGTTTGAGTCGCATCAAAGGTTGAAGACGCAGGCATATGATTAAAATCAACAGACACTAAAGGTTCAACGTTATAGTCCAGCACAACACCATCAGCCGCTTCTTTCATGATTTCATTGATTTCTTCGACACTCGTTTCACGCTCTGCTTCAAAAGTTAAATCGACTACAGAAACATTTAAAGTCGGAACTCGAAGAGCAAACCCATCTAACTTACCTTGTAATTCTGGAAGTACCAAACCAACCGCTTTTGCCGCGCCGGTTTTAGTTGGAATAATTGATGTCGCTGCCGCTCTAGCGCGATGTAAATCTTTGTGCTGATTATCAATAATATTTTGATCGTTAGTGTAAGCATGGATGGTGTTTACCAATCCTTTTTTGATCCCAACACTTTTGTGCAAAGCTTTAGCAACCGGTGCCAAACAGTTAGTGGTACAAGACGCATTTGAAACGATTGTGTGCTCGGCTTTTAAAACGTCTTCATTAACACCATAAACAACCGTTGCATCAATATCATTTCCACCAGGGGCAGAGATAAGAACTTTTTTCGCACCGCCAACAAAATGCTTAGAAGCACCTTCGCGATCTTTAAAATGTCCAGTACACTCTAAAACGATATCAACATCGTAATCGCTCCATTTTAGATTTTCAGGATTACGATCGGCTAACATCGCGATCTTGTCATCATTAACGTACATGTTTTCATCGTCACCGGTAACGTTTGCTTCGAAACGACCGTGTGTTGAATCGTACTTTGTTAAGTGCACGTTTGTCGGAATGGGGTGGGAAGAGTTGATCGCGACTACTTTAATTTCGTCTTCGCGATTGTATTCATAGATTGCTCTAAGAACCATACGGCCGATTCGTCCATAACCGTTGATTGCTACTTTTACTGTCATTACATTTTCCTGCTAATAAATAGTCTAACTTTAAAAACGATAGCCGACTGTGTAACTAAAATCGGCCATCTTCAAATCACTAGGGTTTACTCAATATAGTCATTTAACCCAATAATTCTTTCGCTTGGCTCACAACGTTTTCAACGGTAAAACCAAATTCTTTAAACAGCTGGTCTGCCGGTGCGGACTCACCAAATTGATCCATCGAAATCACTTTGCCTTCCAAACCAACATACTTGTACCAAAGATCACCGGTCGCGGCTTCTACCGCCATTCGTTTACCAGAGGTTGGCAAAACTTTTGCCTTATAAGCTGCGTCTTGCTGATCAAAGACTTCACAACTTGGCATAGATACAACATTCACTTTCTTATCTTTTAATTCAGCCGCGGCTTTAACAGCGAGATCAACTTCTGAACCTGTCGCAATAATAGTAAGGTCTGGATTCTCACCAGCATCCACTAGCAAATAACCACCTTTTTCGATCATGGCGACTTGAGCATCATTTCTATCTTGAGTTGGCAAACCTTGGCGAGTCAAAATCATAGCGGTAGGACCGCTCTTATGCTCGATTCCCATTTTCCAGGCAACCGCTGTTTCAGTTGCGTCACAAGGGCGCCAGTTAATTAAATTAGGGGTACTTCTCATTGAAGCAATTTGCTCAACGGGTTGATGAGTCGGACCATCTTCACCAAGACCAATAGAATCATGAGTGAAAACATAGATGACTTGCTGTTTCATTAAAGCAGCCATGCGAATAGCATTTCGCGCATATTCCATAAACATTAAGAAAGTGCCACCGAATGGTACGAATCCACCATGTAATTTAATGCCGTTCATAATTGCGCACATGCCAAATTCTCGAACACCATAATTGATATAGTTACCGCTTGAATCACTCGCATCGATAACTTTACATTCATTCCAACGAGTTAAATTAGAACCTGCAAGATCAGCAGAACCGCCTAAGAATTCTGGCATGGCAGCTGAGTATGCTTGAATGGCATTTTGCGAAGCCTTGCGAGTGGCTATTTTGTCGGCCGATTTTTGAGTTTGGTCAATATAAGCTTTGGCAATCGTATTGAAATTAGCATGAAGTCGTCCATTCAGTCTTCGACCCAGCTCTGCGGCAAGTTCTGGATGTGCTTCTGTGTAGGCTACAAATTTATCGTTCCACTCGCTTTCTAACTGAGAACCTTTTTCACGAGCATCCCAACCTTTCTGGATCTCTTCAGGTATTTCAAAAGCTGGATGCGGCCAGTCAAGCTGGTTTCTAACTAATGCAATTTCTTCCTCACCAAGCGGCGCTCCGTGACAGTCTTCTTTACCACCTTTGTTAGGTGAACCAAAACCGATAGTTGTTTTGCAACAAATTAAGCTGGGACGATTGGTTTCGGCTTTAGCCTGTTGCATTGCTTTTTCAATTGCTTCTGGATCATGACCGTCAACACTGGCAATCACATGCCAACCATAAGATTGAAAACGTTTAACTGTGTCATCGGTAAACCAGCCTTCAACTTCACCGTCAATCGAAATGCCATTGTCATCGTAAAATACATTCAGTTTGCCTAAGCCTAAAGTTCCAGCTAAAGAACATACTTCATGAGAGATACCTTCCATTAAACAGCCGTCTCCAACAAATGCATAAGTATTGTGATCGACGACATCAAAGCCAGGTCGGTTAAATTGAGCCGCTAAGGTTTTTTCCGCGATTGCCATGCCAACAGCGTTAGCAATACCTTGTCCCAGTGGACCGGTAGTGGTTTCCACACCGGGTGCATATCCATATTCTGGATGACCCGGCGTCTTAGAATGTAATTGGCGAAAATCTTTAAGATCATCAATCGATACTGCATAACCGGTAAGGTGAAGCAGCGAGTAAATCAACATGGAGCCATGTCCATTCGACAAGATAAATCGATCTCGGTTTGCCCACTCAGGGTTGTTTGGATTATGTTTTAAGTGATCTCCCCAGACGACTTGCGCAATATCAGCCATTCCCATCGGCGCTCCTGGGTGGCCTGAATTGGCCTTTTGAACTGCGTCCATGCTTAACGCACGAATCGCGTTAGCTAGCTGAAAACGAGATGACATAAATACTCCTAAGGGTTAAAACTCTGAATTGTGGGGGGTATTTTGAACGGGCGGTATTTTCTCAAAACACTCGCAATGAAGCAATCAATTTACCCATTTTGCGCAAATTTTAATCACTTGACATATTCGGTTAGTGCTAAAAATAAAAACCAAGATTGACTAAGCCTTATTTTTAAGATTATTTTTTGATAGTAAGCGCTCGCAATACCAAACAAAAACAGCCAAGATTTTGGGCTGAAAGCCCCTAAGATTGAACCACCGGCTGGTTAATTGACCATTCAGCCATGCCGCCAATCAGACTATGTCCCTCAAATCCTTGCTCATTAAACACCTGAGTCGCTGGTTGGCTTGAGTTTCCGTGATAGCAAACCACGATTAATGGCTTGCTTTTGTCTGCTTTTTCTACAAATGTCTGAATGTTGCCATTATCGATCCGAACCGCCCCTTCGATATGACCATTAGCAAAACTTGCCGGGTCTCTTATATCCACAATCAGAGCTTGTTGTTGCTCAATCATTTGCTGTGCTTGTCCAACACTGATTTGTTTAATCATTAATAGCGCTCCGCACTGATTCAGATTATCTGGCTTTTGGGTATACAACTGGCCAATTTAAGGTTTAGACCTTCTCAAACATTAAGTCCCAGACACCATGGCCTAGTCCTTCACCTCGTTTTTGAAACTTTGTTACAGGTCGGTCATCTGGTTTGGGAATGTAATCATTATTCATTGAGCAATTTTTCCAACCCTTAGCCTCTAACATCACTTCTAGCATATGCTCTGCATAGTTTTGCCAATCGGTGGCCATATGTAGGTGTCCGCTATTCTCTAGTTTTTGTCTGACTAAATCGACGAACGCTGGATTAACTATTCGTCGCTTATGGTGGCGCTTCTTATGCCAAGGATCAGGAAAAAACAATTGCAAGAGTTCTAAAGATTCATTGGGGATCATGTCGGCCAGCACTTCAACCGCATCATGGGATATTACTCGAATATTAGTAACGTCCATTTCTTTCATTCGGACTAATAGCGAACCAACGCCAGGTCGGTGAACCTCAATCCCAATATAGTTTCTATTGGGATATAGTTTCGCTTGCTCAACCAAAGACGCCCCCATGCCAAAGCCTATTTCTAGCGCAACAGGGTTAGCGTTGCCAAAAAGCGACGACATATCAAGCATTTGCTTTTGATACTCAATCCCGAAAGATGGCATCATGGATTCATAAGCGTGAGCTTGACCTGGCGTCATACGTCCTTCACGACGCACAAAACTTCGAATTTTACGTTTTATATCCTGCACAGATAACTTCAGCTGGTTTATCATTTAAAGGCCGCGAATTATAGCAACTTCATCCCCAATTCCCAACAACTTCGCGTGTTTTAGCCTACGAATACCTTAAGTTATCTACCATTTCGATTAATTTCATGAATCTAGCAAATTCAAAATAATCTATTGACCATTTGTCAAAAAGTGTTAGCTTTAACTCTTATAAACTTCTTATAAATCATGGACTACTCCGATTTAATGTTTCCCTCAATCCCCAATTATCACGCACTAGCGGTATTGTTACTGACCGTGGTGGCGTTATATTTATTCAGACGAGAGGATATTCGGCTGGAATCTAGCTGTCTGGGAGTATTGATTTTACTCGCTGTTGGCTTTGAAATGGTGCCGTTTGTGGATGGTTCAGGGAAGCATCTTGAAGCAATTGATTTCTTTTTTGGCTTTGGTCATGAAGCGTTAGTTGCGGTCTGTGCCTTAATGATTGCCGGTCAAGGTCTAGTTAGAACCGGAGCATTAGAACCCGTTGGCCGTATGTTGGGTAAACTGTGGCGGATTAGCCCCACATTCTCTTTGCTAATTACTTTGGTTGTCTCAGGCATATTGTCAGCCTTTATGAACAACACCCCAATTGTTGTTTTAATGTTACCTATTTTAATCAGTGTGGCGGTTAGAACCAACACCTCTGCATCTGGCTTATTAATGCCGATGGGTTTTGCGACTTTGGTGGGTGGGATGTCAACCACCGTTGGCACTTCAACCAATTTATTGGTCGTTGCAGTAGCGGCTGAACAAGGCATGCAACGCATGGGTCTATTCGACTTTCTAGTACCTGCATTAGTCGCCGGTAGTGTTGCCATCGTGTATTTGTGGTTAATTGCACCTCGAATGCTGCCCGAAAGACAGTCAGCACTGGATAATGAAGCTCCGCGAATCTTCACCGCTCATTTAACCATTGACGAAGATGGCGCCTCAGTGGGGAAAACCTTAGCAGACGTTATTGAAATGACCGACGGCGCACTAAAGGTCGACAGGGTACAGCGATCTGGGACTAGTTCGGATGTCAGAATAATGCCGATGCCCGACGTAATCTTACAGGCCGGTGACAAGGTTAGGGTTTCAGATACCGCAGAAAACCTTAAAGACTATGAAAAAATTCTTGGAGCCAAATTATTCGTTGGGAAACAACAGATTGACGAAGAACACCCCTTAACCGCTGAAGATCAGCAATTAGTCGAAGTCATTGTCGCCCCTGGTTCTCCTTTAGCCGGCTCAACGCTTAAGAATATTCGATTCGTTGATCAATACTCACTGGTTGCAGTTGCTCTGCATCGCGAAGGAAAAGAGGTCGACTTGTTTAAAAAGCTCGGCAACGTTTCTTTGCATGTAGGCGACATTTTATTAGTTCAAGGCTCTCGGGAAAAAATTGCGGAAATGAAAAAGAAGGGTGACTTTCTAATTTTAGATGCCACTACCGACTTGCCTCACACCTCGAAAGCCCCTATGGCGTTAGCCATTATGCTCGGAATTGTCGGGGTAGCAGCATTTGGAATTCTGCCTATCGCTATCAGTGCCTTAGTCGGAGTACTCGCTTTATTAATGACTAAATGCCTGAACTGGAGTGATGCAGGACGCTCATTAAGTACTCAGGTCATTCTCATAGTCGTTGCTAGTTTAGCCTTAGGTGAAGCTTTGCTTAAGACCGGTGGTGCTAACTACTTGGCTGAAGTATTCCTTTTTTCCACATCTGGTCTTCATCCCGCATTGATTATCAGTGCACTGATGTTACTACTCGCAATCCTCACCAATATTGTTTCGAATAATGCCGCTGCGGTTATAGGAACCCCAATAGCAATCAGCGTTGCAGCTCAATTGGGACTTCCTCCAGAGCCGTTTGTAATCGCGGTATTATTTGGTGCCAACTTTAGTTACGCAACGCCGATGGCATATAAAACAAACCTCTTGGTTATGAATGCTGGTGGCTATCACTTCTCTGACTTTATGCGAATTGGAATACCTCTAGTATTAATCATGTGGATAACCCTTTCATTCTTTATCCCATTTTATTACGACCTAATCTAGTCATTAACCAGCCATGATTAGCCCTCGATCTTTCGCCAGCAAGATGCTGAAATTTTACGACCAGATGGGTCGTAAAGATTTGCCTTGGCAACAAAACAAAACCGCCTATAGCGTTTGGGTTTCTGAAATTATGTTGCAGCAGACCCAAGTTAAAACCGTGATCCCTTATTACCTAAAATTCCTTAAAAGTTTTCCCAATGTTCAGGCTCTGGCAAGTGCCGATGTCGATCAGGTGTTGCAGCATTGGGCAGGCCTTGGGTATTACTCACGAGCCAGAAATTTGCACCAGTGCGCCAAAATGGTAGTCGACCAATATCAAGGTGAATTTCCTCGAACGCTTGACCAAATCATCAAATTGCCAGGCATTGGAGAATCAACGGGTGGGGCGATTTTGTCTTTAGCCTACGGATTACCTGAGGCTATTCTCGACGGCAATGTAAAAAGAGTGCTTGCACGAGTGTTCTTAGTGGAAGGCTGGTATGGTGTTAGTAGTGTCAGTAAAACGCTATGGCAACTATCTCGCCAATATACACCTAAAACTAGAACTGGCGACTTTAATCAAGCGATGATGGATTTAGGTGCCAGTTTGTGCAGCCGTAATCAGCCAGTTTGCAGTGAATGTCCATTAAAAAAAAGTTGTTTGGCTCACCTACAAGACAAGACTGCCGAATTTCCTCATCGTAAACCAAAGAAAAAGATCCCGACAAAACAAGCAACCATGTTGCTGCAGCTGAATGACGCTGGACAAATTCTACTGATAAAAAGACCTCCTACTGGCATTTGGGGTGGCTTGTGGAGCTTGCCCGAGCTAGCCACGGAGTCTAAGCAAATGAAGCACATTGATGACTTTAAGCATACTTTTAGTCATTATCATCTTGAAGTAAAAGTGGTTTCGGGTAAACCGAAAAAACAAGCAGTAGAGGAAAACTCCAATACAGCATGGCATAATATTGAGCAATTACAAAGCTTGGCTTTACCAACACCGATCAACAAGTTTTTGACCAAGCACTTTAGTATTAGCTGAAGCAAGATAGGTCGAGCCCAACCAAACAACAGTGAGTTTAGAATGGTTTTTTGTCAGAAATTACAAAAAGAAGCAGCCCCAATGAGCTTTGCCCCAGTTCCGGGAGAACTAGGCCAACGGATCTTAGAAAATATCAGCCAAGAAGGTTGGCAACTATGGATTAAGCATCAAACCATGCTGATCAATGAAAAGCACCTTAGCTTGGCCGATGCAGAGAGTCGTAATTACCTCAAAGGCGAGATGGAGAAATTTTTATTTGGTGGGGATTATGATGAAGTCGAAGGGTATGTTCCGGAGGGGGAGTAGCTTTTGAAGGATGATTTCCACAGCACCTCAACAATAAACCATAAATTCCAACAAATTTACCTGATGCCGCTTGACTTTAAATCCCGATCCTAGTTTAATAGCGCGCTCTTGACGACACAGAGCTTTTTAGGCAGTTGTTATCAAGAGAATTAAGATTTGTGGCCTGGTAGCTCAGTTGGTAGAGCAGAGGACTGAAAATCCTTGTGTCACCAGTTCAACTCTGGTCCGGGCCACCATTATTTACCTTGTTTATCAAGGACATAGAAAGGGTTAGCAGCTACACGTTGCTAACCCTTTTTTGTTTGGGGTTAGAGTCGCTAAACAATCCTTAGCTAGCGAATCTATTTTACTCGACCAATAGAGCCGTCTTAAGGACTAATAAAGAGCTCAAAGAGTGGTTGATTAATATAAGAATTAACCCAACCAACTTTCTTTTTTACCAAAAAATCATGCTCCTCCAACAATTCTAAATACTTAGTCACGGTAATCCTGCTAACTCCTAAGTCTTTCATCACAAAATCAATTTTAAAATGTTAATTAAATTAGCTTCATTCGGAATGCTGGTAGATATCCCCTTTATCTCGGAAAAACATCGATGAGCGACTGCATCTTTTTTTAGTATTTCAACCGATTCAAATCGCTCCGATGCATTTAATAGTCGGTTATTCGATGTGCTTGACTAGTCATGTTTACATCAATGACATAACCTACATGCAACTCCCCCACCTAACCAACCACAAATAACCTCTTAACTGTTCAAGTACCATATCTAGATGATCATCCAAAACCCTATTCAACTGCTCATCTATAGCGCTAACCGCAGGTTAATCACTAATAAACCAAATATTGAGTTGGTAGCGATATCAACTTTATGAAAATACGGTGAAACATGACTTGTCACCATCAAATTTTCACTATAGTCTGAAGTTTGGACTACCTGTTGAGGACTTAAATCGTGAGCCCAAGAAAAACTCGAAATTGTAAGGCTCATTTAGAAAGAGCTAAATCACTTTTCGGCAAAGGTCGATATCGGGATGCCTCTGTGATCCTCGAGAGCTCGATACCAGAAAAGAGAAATGCAAAAGAACGCCACGCTCTACTCGCAGATTGTTACCGGAACCTCGGAAAATTTCATCAAGCCATTCCCTTATACAATAAGTTGTTAAATGTTGATCCTACTAACCAACAAGCGATAAGTAATTTATTTGTTTGAAGCAGTCTCTACCGACTAAATACACCAAGCAAGCGGAAGAAGATGTAGTGACTTATCTTTCCTTCGAAGGTGTAAATCACAATGATTTATCTCCCTATGTTGGTAAATTACTAGAACTGAAATACGACTTAAGAAACGGTAGTTTGCCAATAGAATTAGCCAATGTTGCCGGAGATCATTTATTGAAGTTAGCCATGCACAAATTGATACTAGCTAATCCTTTTGTGGAGATGTTCTTAACAGGAATTCGGGCGTCTCTTTTAAAAACCATGATGGAAACTTCACAAGTTGATATTCAGGAAGTAGACCTTGCCATTGCTTTGTCGATGCAGCAGTTTATGTGTGAATATACTTATTTAGACACAGACGCCGAACAACTAGCCATAAACCAGCTAATTATTTTTCTTGAAAAGATATCGAGCGATCCCAATACCAAAATAGATACCATCCTCGCCCCATTAATCCTTATTTCAATGTACTGTCCGTTATGCAAACTAAGCGCTAACGAAACTCTCGCAAAAGTTCCGCTTGAGCACTGGCCAGAAATAGTGAGAGGACTAGTATCTTTGCAAATAATCATTCCGTATCGAGAAGCTCGCTGTTTATCTCAGGTATCACGACTAAAGCCGATTGAGGATTCAGTATCGACTCAGGTTCAAACTCAATATGAACAAAATCCCTATCCTCGCTGGCACTCAGCTAATTTTGTCGCTTCAAACAACTACTTAAAAGATGTAACCAAGACTTTATCTCATTATACCCCCCCTAATTCAATCAAAGACGATCAGATTAAGATTCTTGTTGCCGGTTGTGGTACAGGAAAACAAGTCATTGAACTAGCCAAAAGCTATCCATTATCAACTATTTTAGCTATCGACTTAAGCCAAAATAGTATCGCTTACGCAATGCTCAAGTGTGAGGAGTATGAGGTGACTAACGTAGAGTTTTTACAAGCAGATATTCTCGACCTTGAGGCCCTAGGACGTACCTTCGATGTTATCGAGTCGGTTGGGGTCTTGCATCATCTGGAAGAGCCAGAGCAAGGCTGGAAAATATTGACTAATCAACTCGCACCAAATGGAATTATAAAAATTGGCCTGTACAGTAAACTCGCTAGAAGACATATTAGCGAAGCAAGAGAAATTATCGCAGACAATAAGATCGAAACCAGCAATCTAGCGATTCGTCAATTTCGAAAGGCTGCAATGATCGGTGAATATGGAGAAGCGATTAGAGACCTCGCATGCAACTCAATCGACTTTTACAGCATGAGTGGCTGTAGAGATTTGTTTTTTCATGTGCAAGAGCACCAATTTGATTGCATACAAATTAAGCAGACGCTAGAAAAGCTTAACTTAGAGTTTCTAGGTTTCTGTCAAACCAATAAAGAAATATCTCGAGAATACCAAAAATTAGAACCCCAAAACGAATCCATGAATTGTCTCAAAGCTTGGGCAAAAGCCGAGCAAAAGCACCCGAATTCTTTTGGTAAAATGTATCAATTTTGGTGTCAGAAAAAGACTTCAACCTAAGCAATAATTGAAGTCTTTTCTACTATCACAAACTCAGCTTTTATTTTTAATCAGATAATCAAACCTCTAGTCCTGACTCTTGGTCACTTTCTGTTCGTTTTCTGAAGCCTGTTTTTTATTAATAGTTTCTCCTTTGACAATTGGACTTCGACGAAAAGGCGCATCGGCTAAATCATTCCAGATCCATCCCAACCATTTAATCAAAGTCACACTTAACCAAGTTGACCATAACAGCATCATGCCTTTATAAGCCCACAGCGGAAGCGTATAGACAGTGATGTTGCCTAGTGATTGACCGCCTTGGTCTAAAAACCAATTCAATTGATTACCGTAGGAGCTATTACCCATCACCCCCATATCGGGTGACTGCAATAGTCCATAGGGTACCGCGAGTACCAATGATGCCACCGCAATAACTGTGGAAAAGGTAGTTAACCAACTGATTGCAATTTGATGTTTAGAAAGTGCCTGTTTGTTTTGTCTTCGCCATTCACTGGCTAATAGCCACCCAGCGACCAGCGCTAACGCGGTCCAAGAAAAGGTACTCATTCCGAGTCCCAGAATTAACCACTGAATATAGTTTAACGGCGAAAAAGGTAATTTACTTAACCCAAACGCCAGTATGATGAAAAATATCAACTCCCCCCAATAGACAATCGCTGGTCCATAACCTGGACCCGCAGCTGACAATAACCATCGATTACTTGGTACTGAAACGCTGGTATACAAATTACTAAATGGCTGGTCAATTTTAATATCATCAATCGAAAAATCGAAACCAATCTCTTTCGCCGATTCCAAGATTAACTCGAGTTGATGTTTACCCGGCTTTAGAGCTATTGAGACAATCCCTTGTTCGGAATCGAGGTTAACTGCTGCACCATCATGTTTGAGGCTTTTTAACTCTGCTAGCCCAATATCAATCGAAATTGTCTCTGCTCTTGTCGCCCTATAATCTAGTTGTAATTGTGTGGCGGTTTTTCGTTTGCTAATGGTATGATTTTGCTGAATCTTAGCAATCGCGACCGAAGCACCTTCCGCTGCCGGAGGTTTAGTTAAGGTTAAATTTAATTTTTCTCCAGCTCTTGGAAAATATTCATAAATCCAAAAATCAGTAGGACTCACGCTGACCGGCACAACAGCGGGCACGCCTTGAATTTCAATATTCCAATTGGGGTAAACTTGAATTTGCCACGACTCGGTTATCGACGCTTCAGATAAGGCTTCAAGTACAAATTTAGACGCTTCCGAATGATCCGCTGTAGACTGAATACTAGAACGCCAAGAAACACTTTGTGAATTATTACCGATCACCACTTTCATTTGGTTATCTTTAATTTGCTCAGTCATCTCTAGCGGTTGCTCAAAACTTAATAGTGGAATATCTGCAGTGATCGCACCTTGTAATGGCGCCTGACGAAGTACATAAGTATCCATGGTCCATTGAGTGGCAAATGTTAATCGTCTGGTGACAAACAAAAGATCTTCAATTGATTGTTCTTGTGGAGTGACAGTTAAAAATTTGCCATCAAGACTGCGGGCTACTTGGGTAGTCGCAAGTCCGTTAGTCTTTCGAGTTAACTGAATGCTATCACTCACCATTCGATTCGCATTAACGCCGGATATATCCCAACCTGCTAATTGATGAACGAGCTCTTTTGGACTTTCTGAAAATTGAATCGTAATATTGGATTTGTTTTTTAATCGGGCATTGATTTCAAGTACCGAGTGACCTTTGGCAAGATTAATCCAAGCGCCGACTTTATTTTTCCAGACATGCCGAAGCGGCTGGCCATTAAGTTGCATACTTTCAATCTGCCAATCGGTTGAACTAGGAATAGTAGATGCCATTTTGGCACCACTATGAATATCCATTTTCATGACTAGCTTTGCACCCGATATCTCAATGTTTGCATTGGAAATATTAATACAATCTGGTAAGCATTCTGGGACAGGATAAAGTCTATTTTGTAATTCTTTCAAAAGATTAGGATCAGGAATTTCATTAGCCTTCAGCTGAGAACTGAGGGGCAGCACTAAACATATAGCGAACAAAGCAGCCGTTGTTTTATTTTTGCTCGCTTGCTTCAGTGTTTCGATTAGCCTATTAGTTACTCCCGAATCTTTGTTAAATACTGAAACTAACCATAATACTGAAAAAACAATCATCAAAATTCGTAGCAGTTTGACAGCGAGTTCAGGTAAAACAAAAATGCGAAAGCTCTCGTCTCCTTTGACCGGACCGTTCCAGCTATAGTAGGCAGACTGCCAATCCCAGTTGGGTCGACCTTTACCGGCTTGAATAACCGCTCCTTGTTCGTAACTGCTTTCGAGGGGGTTGCGTTGAATTCTTGAACCTCTGACTTCTTTCTCCATCATCTCAATGACGGGAGCTGTTTTCGCAACTCTTTTGGAAAGAAAAGAGTCATTTTGTCTTTCATCCGCTAGCGAAGACATAGTATGTGCATTGCTTTCACTATATGACAGGGGCTTACTCATCTCCAATTGGGGATAAAGAGTAAATCGAATTTGTTCCGCTAAAAAAGGTAAAAGGGCTAGCAGAAGTAAGACTGTAGATGTCCACTTGTAGATTGCCAACACCTTACTAAGACTAGGACGACTAATTTTACTGGCTAAACTAATCGCGACGGTAAAATTAAACCATAAAAACATTGGCATATTTAGTTCGTGATAACTTAACACTAAAGTCAGCGTTGCAAAAATACTGGGAACTAGTCCAAACACTTTGAAAACCAAGGCGACTGTAATCAATACAAAGAACAAATCAATTAGATTCCATTGGCTCATCCAATCACCAGAACTGCTATCCGCACCGCTAATTGATATCAGTTTACGCCCTGGAGGGATATTAATCGTCACGTTAGAGCTTGCAAATTCTATATCCCATCCAGAGGCATGTTGCATATCTTTTGAATTAACTTCTCCACTAGCCTGAATATTAATAGTAGGCGTTCTTATCTCTGCGCCAGTGCGGCGAATATCATCATAGGTTATAAGTCGCTCTTTTCCATGATTACTGAGTTGAGTTAAGCGGTATTCTGGCAACGTGTTAACTCGCCAATCTTTGGACTTGGAGCCTCGAATGTTGTCGAAAAAATAGTAAGCACTGTTATCAAAACTCAGCCAAATTTCCCTTTCTAATGACAAGCTATCTGCATTATGTGACAAGCCGCGATTGCGTTGTTTGATTTTTAACACTTCACCCTGATTTAGCACATAATGCGGATATTGTGACCAACTAGGCATAAACCCTTGAGCCGCATCAATTGGCGAAGCTTGTTCTACTTGAGTGGAACGCAAACGTTCGTTGCTTCTATAAGCCCAAATTTCTTGCTGTGGCCAAAAATCTCCGCCCTCGGTCAACTCGATTGAGTCTGGAAAACCGTGGATCTTAAAATCCAACTGCAGTTGGTGACTGCCCGGTTTTACTTGAATTAAAAGATTGCCTTGGCTATCCACTCGCGTATTCAGGTTGGAACTGATTGACTTTAGTTGAACTTTTTTCAAGTCGAATTGGGTCAATTTTACTTGTCTCGCTGCACCGCCAACATCTAATTTAATTGCAACCGTCATTTCCATTGGATGATTGTCAGAAATTAGACGATTAACCCAAACCCTTACAAAGCTTTGTTGTTCAACTTGTTGGTTATTATCTTGCCCAAGCCAAACTCGATTAGCGCGTTTTTCGACAAAAGATTGCGTTTTACCATCAAGGGTTAGACTAACTAGTGCGACTTGCGACGGTATCAAAATAGAGTCTGGTTGCAATTTCCAATTAATCTCTCCGCGAATAACATAACGCCCCTTAGGTAGGATTAAATAGGGTCGACCATGACTTTCTAAAACCAATGCTGGCTGCGAATTAACAGTCACTGTTTGAGGCCAAGCCGTTGGCTCACCGGGCAACGGAATTTTACTTTCTTGTTCGACTAACCACTGCTGAGAAAATTTGATACCAGCAGGGGATGTGGCTAAATCTAACTTGGCAGGCCAAGCGCACAAGTAGTTTTGTTTTTGATTAGCGGCTTGTCCATTGACTAACGGGCAATTACGAAATTCTTGTTGGTATTGCACCCAAGCTTGCCAGTCTTTTAATGGTTCCGGCAGCTGCTTCGAATTTCCTTCAGCCGTGCTAAACATCGAGAAGGCTAGGCCCAATACGAAAAGTAGTCGAGTAAACATATCTAATTCCTTTGATATTTAGAAACAGCTATATCCTAAATCAATAGCCGCTAGATTGTTTTAGATTAATTAAACACCTTAAGCGGGCACCACTTCAAGTAAATAATTTGTAAATACCGAGGCGAGTCAAATTTGGGTGAGTGATTTTATAGCAGTGTCGATACGAAAATTTTTTCTAAGACGCATCAACCTTAGTTAGGTTTTGGTATAGCTCAAGCAACCGTTCTGAGTGAAGCGGGTAGTGAAATAAAAAACCCTGGAAGTAATCACAACCTAAACCTTTTAAATAGTTGAGCTGTTGTTCAGTTTCTACACCTTCGGCTATCACTTCAATAGACAACTCATGTGCTAAATGAATTAATGAATCGACAATGGTTTTGCTTTGCTTATTAGCTGGTAGCTCGCTGATAAAACTTCTATCAATTTTTAGCAGGTCTGCTGGTAAGTTTTTTAAATAACTTAAAGACGAATACCCCGTACCAAAGTCATCAAGTGAAATCGAAACACCTAACTTTCTAACCTCTTCCAATTGCTTTACTACGTCATCCATATCTTCCATAAACGCACTTTCTGTCACCTCTAGCTCTAGTTGACTAGGATTGACAGAATACTTGGATAGTCCTTCAACTATGTCATTAGCAATATTAGAAAATTTAAATTGTTTTGGAGAAACGTTTATGCCTATTTTAACGTTAAGTTTATTATCGGCAAAAGTGCTTAATGCCCTACAAGCTTCATATATAACCCAGCGACCTATTTCAATAATCAAACCAGATTCTTCAGCGACTGGGATAAAGTTATTCGGTTTGAGCGTACCTAAAGTAGGATGATTCCATCTTATCAGGGCTTCTGCTCGATAAATATCATTCTCACCAATACAGATTTGGGGCTGAAATAGTAATTCAAACTCTTGATTTTTTATCGCTTTTCGAATGCCTTGTTCAATATGCAGCTTCGGTATACTTTCGGTAATGTTATTAGGACCAAATAACTGGAATTGATTTCTTCCCATCTCTTTGGCGTGGTACATTGCATAGTCCGCGCTCTTAACAACTTGTCTGGCGCTATTACCATGTTGAGGATAAATTGCAATGCCTACACTGGCAGAAACATTTAAAGTCATTTCATTAAATGAAACTTCTCTATAAATTCCTAACACAATTCGCTCTGCTATTTTTTTCAGGCAATCATTATCTCGATAATCAGTAGTAACTACTGCAAATTCATCTGCGCCAAGATGGGCAACGAAATCTTTCTTCTTCAAATTTCGTTTTAGTCGAGTCGCTACTGTATTGAGTAAAAAGTCAGCTTGCTCCGGCCCCAAGTTATCGTTAATTTGTTTAAAATGGTCTAGATCAACATAGAATAATCCAAGTTGCCCGCCTACCAATCGCTTTTGTTCAATTTGCTCACTCAGATAAGTCCAAAAACTTCTTCGATTTGGAAGCTTCGTATTTGCGTCGACTTGGGTAATTCGCTGTAACTCGCTCAATGAAATTCTGCTTTCACTGATGTCGTTAGCAATACAAATATAATGTAAAACATTTCGCTCATCATCGACAATGGGAGCGATCATCAGCCTTATCCACTTTTTGTTGTTTTGATTATCGGTACTCTCAAACTCGCCTTCCCAATGTTCTCCGACTTCTAATACTCGATGAATTTCTGGATAAATGCGCTCCGCCTCTTTTACCCATTTTTCCAACAATGACTCCTTTTGCATTGCTGACTTATTGTTCAAAGAATAGATATCAATTAAGGCCTTATTGTATACTTCCACGCCACCATCTTGGCGACAGATAAGCACTGCTGAAGATTCTTTATCAATTTCTTTAGGCAGCTCTCTTAGTGTTGACGATTGACTACAATAACCTTCTAATTGCTGTTGTAGTTGTCGTTGATGCAGTTGAACGGTATTTTCCAATTGCTCTGTTTTTAATGCCAGGTCTCTAGCGGCCTGAAAAACTTTATGCCTAACATCAAAATGAGTGGTTTCATTGGTAAACAATAAGACAGCTTGCCCGTCGGCATTAATTGCCTCGGCTTCAAGATATATTTCAGTACCGTCCTGCAGCTCTTCAGTCCAGAGTCCCGAATATAAATTATCGGACTCAATTTTTGACCAAACTAATTCTGCGTCAAATAAAAAGTTTTCGATAAATGGAAATGCTACACCTAAAAAATAGTTGTCATTTTCTGGAAAGGCTGAGAATTTTGTTTTGTAAAGCTGCAAAAACCATTCTGGTAAATCGAATAAAGGTACAAAGAATCCATCGTCTTTAAGGCGGAATCCGGCAACTCCCATTTGTTGCAAAATAGTTTTCAGTACGACAATTTCATTTTTCAAATAACTGCCCTCTTGCTAAGTTGCTCGCTTATTTAGTAATTAATTCAACAAGTCTTTCAAATGCGGCTTCCACATTCTCATCATTTTTAGCGCTTGTTTTAAATATGTTATGTTCTTTTAGACCTAATTTAAGAGTGTCGTCAACGGTAAACTGCCAACTCCTTTCGAGATCAGATTTATTAATAAGTAGTATAATTGGGATATCTCCTAAATGCTCCTGAACAATATTAATAATTTCTTCAGCAGGCTCAAGCGTTTTTCGTCGAGTCCCATCAACTACTAAAACGATTCCACTAGAACCTCTTAAGTAGGTTGGCTTAAGATTGGTAAATACATCAACCCCTTCAATGTCCCAAATCATTAATTGAACTGTTTCAGTATCGCTATCTTTTTCGATTATTTTCTTATCAATTTTAACCCCAATCGTAGTATGGTATTTGTCATCAAAAATACCTTCGACAAATTGCTTTACTAAACTAGTTTTGCCAACGGCAAAAGCACCGACCATACAGATCTTTTTATTGATCATTTATTTCTACTCCATTGTGCGAATAGAAAACTTCTATTTTCACTCTTCGTTGCACGGCGCTTGGGACGCTATTAAGGTCTCGAACCCCGCCACCCCAACTGACTATTAAATCGTTATCAATATTATTCTGAACCAAAATTTGCTTAACATAATCAGCCCGCTTCTCGCTTAATTCAATATTTTTTTGTTTACTTCCCTGGTGATCGGCGAATCCAGAAACAGTGATTTGGGTAATTATGGCGTCAGCTTTAGACTGCAATTCGAGCACCGCTTTTATTTTTTCTATGGAATTTTTTAACTGTTTTTGGCTGGTTTCCGTTAAAAACTCGGAGGCCACTTCAAAGTAAAAAAACTGACTGTTGATTTCATCAATAATACTGGTCATTCGATTGCGCGCAATTTGCAATTCGCTAAGCCTAGGCGTGATCACCAATTGCGGCGAATGTTTTAACCTAAATTGATTTAAAACAATAGGGTCGGTCTTTAAAGCGTCTAAGTTTTCTTCGGAAATTGTTCCAGAAATTAAAATAACCTCGCTCGATTTAGTCGAATCAAAAGATAAATTAGCGTTATATTTATTGGCTAAGTAGGGGAGGTAAAGCTGGGATAGGTCTTGATATACCAAAATCTCATTGATAGTGTAATTGATTGCAATTTTAGTTAATTTCTCAGCTAACTCGTTGTCCGTTACTGATAGGGGAGATTTGATCACATCAAGATGTAACTTGTTATCTTTATAATCATGATTAATGACTTGAAATCCATTTTGGTTCGCAGTTTGTATAGCAGTATCAATATTTTTACTCACTTGGTGTTGGTAATAAAACCAATAACCAGCTGCGAAAACCATTAATAACATTGCGAACATAGCAAGCCAAGGGCGGCTCTTAATATCTTTCTTTTGTTTTTTTATTAAGGCGCTTTCAAGCCATGATTTGCAACGCTCAAATTGTGAAGTATCACCATCAAACAATCTAAGCCGTTCTGAATACCTCGCATGAATACGCTCATTAAGTTCAGTTAAATTTTGTTTTATTTCATTATGTACCGTGCCACGAATAGCGAAAGCTAAGACGGCATAAGGACCGGTTTCAATGATCAAGCTTAAATCGCCAAACTGAATCGTTTCTAGCCCATGACTACTTTGTTTAAAAGAGTCATTGGCAAAATCTGTAATCGCTGAGAGCATGGATGACACAAGATCTGGGTCTTGATAGGTGACTCCTTCGGCCTGTGCTGATTGAATTAAAAGCCCTGAATCTTTATGAATTAGGAAGACTTGCTCAACTTGATAATGCACTGTTTGTAATAGTACATATTCACCATATGGCACTCCGGTGCGCCAGGCTTTATACCGCCAAACCAGTGCTCGAGCTGTCAAACCTTGGTGAAGTATATAATTTAGTGAATGAACTAAATCAGATAAAGCATTAGCAACGGCTTTTCGAACTAAGGGTCCAATGATCGGGAAGAAGACATTGGTAATTCGTTCGGGGTGATGCTTAATGGAGGTATCTATAGATGACTCAACAATAGGAGATATTGCATCAATCACAGAGTCATCTTGTGAGTTTCTTTTGACTAACGCTTCCGATACAACATCGGAAACACGTTCAATATTTTCTTTACCAACCCTATTCTGAATGACACCCTCGTAGTCTTCACCTAATACTAAAGAGCGCAATCGCAAAAACTCTTTTGATTGCGATGGAGTCTTCCCTTTATCAATGAGTTCCGACTCTTGCTCTTGCATTGTTAAGCCTGGGTTTCCGTTAGATTAGTCGCCATACTTTCTAGTAAGTTGGCTAGCGTTTTTCTATCCGCCTTGTTAGTGGTTAGTTCTTCGGCTACGGTTTCAATTTGAGTTGAAAGTTTTTCAGTCTCACCTTGAAGCGCCTTACTCATTTCAGCGTGTTGTTTAGAGATTAGCTCATGAGTTTGTTTAAATTCTTTTTCGGTCGTCTGTTGATAATTATCTAAGTTCCCACCAAGTCCCTCTAATTTATCTTCTAGCACAGCTTCCTGACTAACGTGCTCCAAGCGATTGGATTCGATATCTTCAGCGATTTTTGCACTCAACTGGTCAATCTTTTTGGCCGTATCAGCACTATATTGATTAATCATACTTTCTAGGGCATCTAACCGAGCTTTAGTTTCTTCGTTATGTTGCTGAATAGTTTGTTGCAGAGAACTGACCTGCTCGCCAAACAATAATTCTCGTATTTCTAATAACTGAGATTTAGGATTTGGTGACGGTGTTTTGGATTCGTTTTTGTCCGCGGTATTAGCCGACTTTGACCCTCGAGAAGTCTTTGCCTTACTCATTCCTCACTCCTTTTTATAGGTATTTGGCCGAAACTTTCACTAGACCAATCTAATCCTTTAACACCCAACAACAGACTTTTTAAACTGAGATGTACCAAGTATGGATAGAATTGATTACTAATTAGGCCTTATTCTACTCAGTAAATGTAGCCTAATCAGTTGAATAATACCAGTAAAGTCAAGAGTTTAATGTGACATGAATGCTTTCCTCGAAGACATTCTGGAGTCAAGTTAATTGACTTTTTGACTATTGGCTCACGGTCGTAAAAATATCTCGATTGCTACGGTCAACTTGATGATATAAAACTCCCTGCTTAGAAATGTCAAAAGAATGGCTATGATTTTGCAAAATAAGTTGATTGTCATCTTCCTTTAATCCAGTAACAGAGCGACTTAATAACTTATAGCCAAACTCACTCGAAACTTGCCAATACCAATAGTTGGCTAGCTTTGTCAGATTAAAGATACGACCCACTAAAGGGTCATATTGACCTAATTCGGCACCAGTAACGGGTATTTTTGACAAGCCTACAAATAGATTTTCTTGTTGGTCCACCCACCAACTGTCTTCAGGGTGATACGCATATCTAACGTAACGCCATTGCGGTTCTAGATAGCTGATTTCACTGGTCGAAAGGTCATAATGAGTCACTCGCCATTGATTATTGACTTTGCTGCTAAACGAAATCGTTTGATTATCTTTTAACGAAACACCTCTAATTTCAAATTGCGGTAAATTCAGTTTGTAGGTTTCTCCGTTTTGGCTATTTATTATGTGGATTTCATTCAATGCAAGAGCGACTAAGAATTCTCCATTGTAGGACCAAAGTAGGTCGATATAGTGGCGATGATCTTCGAACTGGGTTAGTTTTTGCGGTTGGGAACCCTTAACATCAGTTAACCAGACTTCTTCATTTCCAGAGGCCAAGCTAATATAGGCGATTTTTTCTGATTGATAATCAAATCGTGCCAGCCGGTCATCAACTGAAGAATTTGCTATCAAATTGGCGACCTTTTGATCGCCTTGATAGGGTTGCGCTGTTTGACCATATTGATCCATTTCATTACCAAAAGTTCGTTGATAATAAAGCACGTTCATATCGGAGCCACCGGCCGTTAACAAGTAATCTATGCCATTACTATGTCGCTGCGGCGGCCCAATTTGCTGACCACCTGCATAGATTAGCTGTCGATCTTTGCCCGAAAGGTCATAACTGACTAATTGATAAGCCGGGTGCTCACCCATTAATACCACTCTTTCACCAGAATGGTCCCAAATTCCACAACAAATATAAGCGTCTTGCTTAAATAGCAACTCGAGTTGATCTGATTCTAGGTCGAGAGAATAAAAACCTTCCCATTGTTGCTTATCAGGTGATGATATTAGCAACTTATTTTCAGTGGGATGAAGGTCGAATTGGCTATTACCACCAATAAAAATTTCAGGTTGATTGAGTCGACGCTTATCCCCGCTAGCAAGGTTCAACTCAAACAATGAAAAGGGCTTATTACGACCTTCTGATTCAGAAAAAACGAGGCGGTTATTATCATGAGTGAAGGCAATTTTACCGTAGCTACCCTTCGAACAGTTATAGATTAACTTCGGCTCAGATAAGATTTTCTCCGAGAAGGGTGTTTCTGACTTAATTGACTTCGACTGACTAAACCCTTTGAACTTGCGTATAAAATACTGGCAAGTCTTAGGGGTTGTGACAAGATAGACGACTTGGCTTCCATCCTTATTCCAAGATAATGACCCCACCCAGGTACTCTTTTTTTCACCATGCTTAATTTCTATTTCTTGTGAGGTGACCAAAGACTTAATCTTGGTTCTCATTTTTTGACCGTTAAACTCCACGTAAGCTAAAAACCTTCCATCGGGAGAAATTCTTGGTTGAGATTCTCGCTCTGGACCGCGAGTGAGGGCTTTAATTTGGGTGATGGGAGGGTGGATTTGACGTTTACTTTGCTCTGAAGTCGTCATCCAAAATAGACCAAAAAATACCACTACTAGCGACACAAAAATCGGTAAATAGCTGATTTTGTTACCTTTAAACTTCGGTTGGGCCGTTGCCGATTTAGATATGTTTTCTAGAATCGGCTCAGCAGAACCTTCGATACCTTCATCCAAAGCGACCGGCGAAATAATGAATTTATAGCCCTTTTTAGGAAAGGTTGCGACGAACTTTGGATGCTTTGGGTTATCCGCCAGTGCTTTTCTTAATTTAGTGACGACTCGATTAACCGCATTATCGGTAATCATTCTGCCAAGCCACACCTGTTCAACCAATTCATCTCTACTGATAATTCGCCCAGGGTTTTGGCAAAAATAACTCAACAACTCAACCACCATGGGTTCAAGTTGTTGAATATTTTGATCTGCTGTCAGGGTTTGCTGTAGATCGCAAAAGACCCAATGCTCAATTTGCCAACGCATTGACTAAAGGCCGTAAAAATACATAAGTTTTTGAAAATTAGCATAAAAGCACTGCTCGGTCACCATTAGTCACAACAAATCACCGGCTGCTCACTACTCTTTCTGCTCCCATGGTTAAGCTTTGTTCATCCAATTAACCAGTAAAACTAACTTTTAACAGGAACAGTCATTTACTATGAATACTTCAAATCAAAATGTGCTCTATTCTCTAAATAGATCATCCCCAATTAGAAAATACTTACTTTTAGCCATGCTTTGTTTGGCTGCGATTTTAGCGGCTGGATCTACCCTTGCTAGCAAAAGTAACTCAGACTCCAGCTCGTCCGAATCAAACCTGTCTTTTGTAGTCCCTAAGCTTTTGCTCGAGGCAAAGATTGAAGGTAGGCAAGATGTGTTGGCTTTGATCAACTCAGATCCATTGCGAGAGCATCTAAAATCAATTGCGCTTCAAATTTTAAATAAGGCTCCATCGGCTGATTTAACCAATAATGATCAGCTCAATCTAGCCTCAATTCTGGGACAACATGACAAAGCACTGGATTTTATTCAGACCAGTATTAAGCCCTCTAGCCAATTCCACTATTCTGTATTCAGTTCTGCCCATCTAAAACCAAAGTCGAACAAACACAAAACCCCATTTAAGCAACAAGCTCAAGCTGTTGCTGCCGAATCATTGGCCAAAATGTCGGATGAGTCCTTTTACCATGCCAGTTTTAGTTTGGGCTGGTCATTGACCAGAGGTCAAGACTATTTGATGTTCTTATTTCAACGCGCCCAATCTAGTGACAAAATAAATTTGGCTGATGCCCTCAAGTTAATTAACAATTACCAGGTTTATCATGTCTATGAGCAAGTTTTGGAAGCCAGCAAAGCTGTGTTATCGAGTGAGCAAGAAAAACGCTTTATCATCGAGCCGAATGTTCTTATTGAAACCCCGGAAGGCGTTAAATTGTCGGCAGTGGTGGTTAGACGGCGAGATATGCTGGGTAAACAACCAGCGGCTTTTCAATTTACAATTTATGCTGATGAAGCTTGGCATATTAAAGAAGCCATCCATGCGGCAGCCCATGGTTATGTTGGAGTAATAGCCAATACCCGTGGTAAACGCCACAGTCCGGACCAAATCATTCCATGGGAACACGAGGGCAAAGATGCCACCGCGGTCATTGATTGGATCAGTCAACAAGCTTGGAGCGATGGTCGAGTGGCCATGTATGGTGGCAGCTATAATGGCTTTACTCAGTGGGCCGCTGCCAAATACATGCATCCCGCATTAAAAACCATGGTGCCTTATGCGGCCGCCAATCCACTAACTGGCCTACCGATAGAAAATAATATTTTTATCACGCCAAACTATCAGTGGGCGTTTCATGTCACCAATAACAAGACCGTCGATCACGAGGTATATGCCGATTGGCAACATTGGCAATCGGCCAAACAAAGGCTATTTGAAAGTGGCCGAGCTTTTCGCGATATCGACAAAGTGGAGGGGACGCCCAATCCTTGGTTCCAAAAATGGCTAAATCATCCTGATTTCGATGAATACTACCAAGCCATGCTTCCTTATAGAAACGACTATAAAAAAATCAATATTCCAGTATTAAGCATTACGGGTTATTTTGATGGTGGACAAATATCAGCGGTTGATTTTCTTAAGCGCCATTATCAGTACAATCCTGAAGCCAATCACACGCTACTCATTGGCCCATACAATCATGGTACCGCGCAAGGTGTCCCTCGCTCGCATCATAGTAATTATAAACTAGACCCAGTCGCACTTGAAAAGGACACAGCCGAAATCACTTTTGAATGGTTTAATCATGTTTTATTTGGTTTGCCAAAACCTAAGTTGATCAAAGATAAAGTCAACTATCAATTAATGGGTAGCAATACCTGGCAACATCATTCTTCGTTTGAACAACTCAATAAAGAGTCTCAAACTTTTTATCTGGGTTCACAAAACAAGAATGGTGAATATTCGTTACTTTCAAATAAGCCAACCAAATTAGAAAGCCATCAACAAGTGGTCGATCTGGCGAATAGAAAGATACTACGAAATGTTTCTCCGTGGCCGGTTATTCAAGATAAATTGGTCGATGACAATGGGCTAATATTTATCACCCAACCATTTCAGTCTAA
This sequence comes from Kangiellaceae bacterium, assembly GCA_965230505.1. Taxonomy (GTDB): domain Bacteria; phylum Pseudomonadota; class Gammaproteobacteria; order Enterobacterales; family Kangiellaceae. Next base: position 1,985,506 of record OZ246006.1, read on the forward strand.
ACAACAACTAGCCGGTGCAATCACTGGTCATTTCTCAATTGCCATTAATAAAAAAGATGTGGATATTGGCTACAACTTTTTTGAAATAGCCGAGAGCGGAAAAGTCACTTTTTTAACTCACTATCAGAGCCGAGCCAGTTATGCCAAAGATATGGGAAAACGTGAATTATTGGTACCTAACCAAAAAACCGTTATTCCTATTGTTAATGCTCGAATGACCGCAAAATTGTTACAAAAGGGAAGTCGTTTAGCCATTGTATTGAACGTTAATAAAAAACCTGATGCACAAGTTAATATGGGAACGGGTAAAGATGTTAGCGACGAAACGGCCGCGGATGGTAAACAACCGTTAGTGATAACATGGTTTAATGATTCGGAGATTAATATTCCGATTAAGCCTTGGGAATAGATTTAATTGCCCCCTGTAATAATTAGGGGGGCAGTTTCAGTCTTTAAGAAAATCTTTCAATGATTGACTTAATCGCTGTCATAACTTTTCGACATTTAGCTTCGTCCTGCGCTTCTAAATGTGACAGAGCAAAGCGCTGCGAATCATTATCAAAGTACCGACCAGAGGCGTTGGCAAACTCTTCAGAGAGCGCTGCTTTTATTAGAATATCTGCTCCAATTTTAAGGTCATTGCCTTGCACTCCAAATCCCTCCTTGACCATTTTTGACCCAAGCATTGAACCTGGGTTAACCGCCACGATCACCTGATTGGGTTTAAGTTGTTTAGCCATTTGCTGCGACCAAATTGTAATCGCTAGTTTACTCTGCGCGTAGGCTTGAAAGTCCTCATCGATTGAGCTTTTTCCAACCATAGCATCTAAATCAATGGGTGCTTGGGCCGCTGAAGATAAGTTAACAATACGACCATCTTTAGCAAGCAGGGGTAATAGTTTTTTGGAGATAATATATGGCGCCAAGGTATTTACTACAAAACGGAGATCTAGGCCATCCGTTGTAATGGATTTTGGCGCTTTAAGCACGCCAGCGTTGTTGATGATCACATCAATTTGCTGGTGTTGTTTTACGATTTCATCCAGCATTGAGTTAGTGTCTTGAAAGTTTGAAAGATCAGTACAGTAAGTTTGAGTTTTAGCTTCTGAATCGATCGCCGATAAAGCGTTTACCGCATCCTTCAACTTGGCTTCACTACGGCCATGCAACAATAAATGGTGGCCTTGTGTTACCAATACTTTGGCTGTTTCGAAACCAATGCCATCGGTCGCCCCGGTTAGAAAAATTGTTTTCATTTCGTTAAGTTCCGTATGTTTGGTTCCCTAGCCTGCTGCGATGTGCTCACTTAGATCGACTATGCAAAATGTCGATAATTCGACTGTAGTTAACTTCCGTCATGATCCAAGAATTACCGCCACTAGTGTTAACAAACTGAATCACGACTGTGTCTATATCTTTATGATAACGCGCAATACTTGAATAGCCTGCGACCAAACCGGTATGTTCATAAGCATAGATAGAAGAATAAATGGCTTGTTCTGAATCACTTAATAGGGTGCCATCATTCAGAGCTCTAAGAAACTTTCCAGTATCTTGAGCCGTGGCCACCATGGTTCCACCAGGCACTATGTGTACTCGACCTTTAAAATCCATATCATAGCCCATGTCATAACCACTCATCAGCTGGTTCGCATCAACATCACTGACAGACGCGAAAGTTTGTTTGAGCCCAAGTGGATTAAGTATCTCATTTTGAATAAATTGCTGGTGTGGATAACCCAAAGTTTGATCAAGAATATTACCTATTAAAAGATAATTGGTATTTGAATATTGATACTTTTCATCAGGTTCAAAGTTAGCAGGATCATCAAACACAAGTGCTAAATAATCATTAACCTCTGTGGAATTGACATTCCATCGATCCGGATCCTCGACCCAATTAGGTATGCCGCTTCGATGTTGTAGTAACATCCTTAGTGTTATTTGCTCAGCGTTTTTAATTTTTCCAAGCAAGTTAGGAAAGAAATCTGCAACAGTATCATCTAAATTGAGCAACTTATCGTCTATGAGCTTTGCCGTTGCGGCTGCGATATATAGCTTACTAATGCTAGCTATCTTAAATAGAGAATGTGGATCTGTGGGCAACTTAAGTTGTCGGTCATTCCAGCCTGCGGTAAAAATTTCTGGCGGCTGATCAGCCTTATCAATATAAACGATTATCCCGTCCAGTTGATAACCAATGGCATCATCAACTTGCTCTTGCACTGTTTCAGGAAGTGGCTTTAACCACGCAAGACCCGCTTGCCAAGGTGCGAACAGATAAATGCTGCCAACCGTCACAGTTGCCGCCAATAATCTGATAATCCAAACTTTTGTTTTTTGTCGTTTTTTCATTTCAATTATTTACACGCAGCGCCATTAACCTATTCTCGCTTCTATTAGAACATAAAAGTCAGCTAGCATATTCCTAATTTGTCAGCTCAATATTTCGTTTGAGGAAATAGTTGTTTTAATTCTCTCAAGGAAATCCTCATTTACTAGTAGCCAGTTTTTGAAGGGCTCCAATCAATCTTCAAACAATTCACTTCACTGGTAACAACTATACTGGATGCAGATCTATATGGATTTGAGACCGGAATTAATCCGTTAACAAAATAGCTACCTAAAGTTTTCTTTCGAATGCTAGTTCGCTTATTTAGATAGTTAACCTTAAATCTATTGCTTATGCTCCTTTAGAACTACATGACAAATTGACATCACTAATAATGAGAAAGCTATCTAGTCTGTAATAATTGTCGAACTAGTTGTTACACTTCCATTAGGCGTTTGAATACGTACAACTAACGGTCCACTACTACTGACGCTATCGGGAATGATCGAGATAGAGCAACGGTTAGTTCTGTAATCGCTTGAATTAAGGACCACACATTGACTTGGCCCTACGATTAAACCGTTACCAGCTTCAAATGATATCAATGTACCGTTTGGTAAAGAGCCATTATGTAAGTCACTGATGTGTGCATCGAAAGCGGCAGGTAATGAAGCTGATAAAAAGTAATTACCACTATTGTCGTTTTCAAGTTTTTGCTCAATAATGCCAACATTTGCGGTCGAACCCGCTTGAAGCAAAACTAACTCTTTCCATAGATCCACGAGATTTCGACTACAGTTATTGGACGCTTCATCTTCTATTGAGCAGCTTAAACCGTTATAAAGATTATTGCCTAAATCAAATTCTCCGTTGTTGTTAGAGTCTATAAATTCCTCATTATCTCCACCAACTTGATAGCAATAAAGGTTTTGATCTTGATAACATCGACCATCGTAGGCATCCAAGCTTGGATCTATAATTGAAGGGTCCGAAGCACCAGGAGCAGGCTGACCATCTGAAGTTTTACCATTGAATATTTTGTCCTCATTGAAGTCAGCAAATGGCTCTGAAAGATCGGTAAATGATTCGCTAATATCGAACTGATTATTTTCGTTGCGATCTATAAAAGCTTCTTCTCCAATTACACTAGCTCGTATTGTCACTCGATTTCCATAAACTTGCCCTAAGCCACCAAAAAATTTTGGTTCGCTCATACTAGACTCTTTAGCATTCTCGTAAAAACAAGGCAACGAAGCTGCGTTTAGATTTGTTTGAGTCTGATCATTGCTTAAGCATTCGCTTATTTGAATATCGCCTATTTTACGAATAACGGCTGTTTCGTCTCGAAATTCCGGAACAGGCACTCTAGGAGAGCCACTCGACCAAACGACAGAACACTCACCATCTACTGTTGTACATGATGGAATGATGCTACCAAACTCGGTTATAAAAGAGATATTGGTACCATCGGGAACTGGATATTCGAACCGATCAAGTACAGTTGCGGTAATTATCGACTCCACGCCGTTAATCGACCAACCTTCTGGAGCAAAAGATGATGCAGATAGCTTAAAAAAGTAGGAGTTAGCAACTATCGACGAAATAATTATCTCGTCCGATACGCTAGCGACTGAGGAGTTTGATTCAAGACTCGCGATGACTCTGACTGAAGTAGCAGTGTCTCCCGATTTAATGGTTACTTCTACCTGTCCCAACTCATCGGTTAAAGCTGCACCTCCCTCGTAAGTGTCTGGTTCTAAAGTAATCCCACCTATTTCAGTTTGCAATGAGAAATTCACGCCAGCATTTTGTACTGGATTACCATTAGAGTCATTTATTGTAAAAGTCAGTGTGGATTCTTCTGGTCTATCTATTGCTCCACTGCCTTTTAGTGCGATATGGGTAGCAGAAGAATCTTGATAACTTATGCTGCCCACTAAAGCAGACTCTATCTGCAACTCCGTTGTTTTATTTAGTTCCGTTTGGTCTACGACAGAAATAATTTGAAGGGCATCGGCAGCAGCACACCCCTGATCTTTGTAGATTGCTCTAACAACCCCGTCTTTCGTCAAAAAGTCTGATTCGATGATTGCTTTTCCCTGCTCGATACAATCGGAGGTTATTTCAAACGCAACATTCTCCTTTACAGGTGCAGTTGAACCACCTTGCGGCATTTCGAGAATGGTTGCTTCAATTATCGCGCTTCCGTGCCAACTGATATTAGACGGAGTCAAGGTTGGCTCATTCATTTCAAGACTTACAGTAGGAAAACCAGTCGAAAAATCGACACTGCGTGTAATATCACCTTCTATCGTTCCACTCACGACTCCATCACCGGCGGTAGCACCTGACAACAGCCTAATTCGGGCTATACCATTTTCATCTGTCAAAACGGTATTGCTATTTGAGTCAAATTCACCGAATTCATTATTTAAATTAAAGGTTATGGGCACGCCAATGGCCGAAGCATTGCCTATCGTCAACTTCGCTTCAAGAAAACCTGGATTCTTACGAGTGATATAACTTGTGGGATTGTTCTCAATATCTAGTAATGAAACAGAAAAATCGATATCCATTGTAGTTACTTCAAAAGTACTATTCACCCCTCCAATTGTTAAAATAGCACTATCCGTTGTCGCAGGACTTTCGGATGAGGTTAGTCTAGCAACAACTGTCTGTTGATTGGTAACCGTTCCGTCGAGTTGAGTAAAATCACCACCATCTATTGAATACTCTCCATTTGAAATACTGATTTCCGTGGGTGCATTAATTCCTTCTACCACAATTTCATTAGACTCCGTCAATGTGGTGATATCTATCCCTAACTTAGCAATAAAAGTAAATTTATCTGGAGTAGTATCGATCTCAGTTGTGACACTAAACGTGTCGCTCACACCACCAATGGTTAGAGTTGCATTTTGAATCCCCAATGCGTCACTCGCGGAAGTTAACCTTACGATCAGTGTTTGACCTTCATTCACCAACCCTTCGGTGCTGACATATTCCATTCCATCTATTGAGTATTCACCACCAGTGATTGATACAGTAGTAGGGGCGCTGATTCCTGTGACAGTTATCTGATTAGACTCTATAAAGGAGTTCAATGGCACATCTACTTGGTCAATAAATGTAAAGGAGTCGGGGACCAAATCATCTAGAGTTGTCACACTAAAAACATCACTTATATCACCGATGGTCAGAACAGCTTCACGAGTTGTAGAAAAAGCGCTCGCTGACTCTACTCTGACAATCACTGATTGACCTTCTTCAATAATTCCTTCATCACTTACAAAATCACCACCATCTATTGAATACTCACCACCTTCTATCTCAATACTCGTTTCTGCACTAATACCACTTACAAGAATTTCATTGGATAAGACCTGAACTCCTAGTGCTGACTCAACCACATCGACAAAGGTAAAACCGTTTGGAGTCAAATCATCTAAAGTAGTAACAATGAAACTTCCAGATATTCCACCAACAGATAGAATTGCTTCGGTCGTTGTTGAGTTCAGGGAAGATGATTTTAATCTTAGCCTGGCACTTTGACCATTAGTTAAAGTTGCAGGCTCGCTAGAAAACGCTCCGCCATCAATCGAATACTCGCCACCCGTTATAGAAACGCTAGTTGCGACGTCTATTCCATTAATGGTAATTGACTCCGATATGATTTCAACGTCAAGAGCAACATCCGTTTGCGGACTGAAGGAAAATTGGTTTGGGGTTGAATCTGAAGGTTCAACAACTGAGCCCCCACTGCCTCCGCCTCCACAACCAATCGAAGTAAGCGCTAAAAAAATAAAAAGTAAACTTGAGTAGCGGCATTCTCTAAATGATAATTTTCGTAGAAACTTCATAAGATTCGTCCTTGATAATTGTTATAAGTGCTTTTTCGATTTAACAGCTCTCGACTATATTAGTCGATCATCGCCTCGAAACCAAAATTCGACTTCATCAGTTTCGACCTCGAACTTAGCAGCATGCTCGACATTGGCGGGCACATGATACCATTCACCAGTCCCAATACGGGTTGTTGTTCCATTCATTGTAAGAATTAGTTCGCCACGAGTTATTACTCCATGGTTATCGGTATCATGAGTATGTGGCGGAATAGACGTGCCAGCGGGGTAAGACGCGAACAACACATCACTGTCTTTCGCTTCCAATTTGTAGGCATCAAAACGACCATCGTAGAGTGGTAGTTGTTTAATTCGTTTAGGATACTGACCCGGCATTGAATACTCCGTTTCTATTATTCGGTCAACTAGGATTTAACTCGCCAATTCTCAAAAAGCTAACCTACAAATCATCAGCTCTATAACTTCTGTAAGCAGTTAGCCAATAAATCTATCAACCGCAAGTGCGATTAAAGCCACTATTGAAATAAGGCTTACTAATTTCCATGTTCCAACAGCACTTTCTAATGATGAAACTCTATCTTCCAATGACAGTGGTTTAGCTGGCGCCTTTTTCTTGCTAGAAGACTTTTTAGCACTACCTTCTAATGGAGTTACAGATTCGGCTTGCGGGCCTTTTTCTGAATCGCGATCATTAAACTTTACCGATATACCCTTACGAATAGGTCCATCACCTTGCCACTCGCTTTTATGAAAGAATAAATCCTCGCCTGTTTTATCATCAGCGATAAAGCCGAATCCTTTGCGGAAGTCGTAACGTTTAATAGTGCCTTTGGCCATATTTAGATCCTAATTATTGTTTTTGTTAGTTAATGTTGCCGCTCGACGGTATTAGTTCGAGAGAAAATTAATCGTCTATGATATTGCTATTGCCCGTTGATTTCCAATTTTTATTTCAAATTCGTTATTAGCAACAAAATCGCCCAAACTAAGCTTTAAAACTTATTATTAGTTGGTACGGCTTGCCGACTCAATGATTTGGCAAGTTTCAGACTGGTAATCAAACTCGCCTCCGGCCTCAGAACAATGATTAATGATAAGTTGAAGTTGGATAAAATCATAGGCGATAAAAAATCCAACGCTGACTATACCAAGAAATGTTAGACCAACTAACACCACTAGTATCCCATCAGGATCAACTTGCTTAGAAAAAGACCTACAGATGAAATACCCTGAGCCCTTGATCACCATTTCAAATATAAATTCAGTGAAGAATCGTCCAATAAGCTTGAATATTCCGCCAAGCAATTCTCCTGCAATTTCACCGATGGGCATAATACTCCTTAAGTTATCAGATTTTATTGACTCAGATTATCGAGCATTTACTCCGCAAGCTTTCATTCTTTGTTGAGCAAGCTCAATTTTACCCTTAATCTCTTCGGCACGAATTTCTTTGATTTCGAGATCTCTTTTTAATGCATCTTTATCATCTTGGTTTTCGTAGCGGCTCGCACTGGAAATTCTTTGTTTTAGCGTATTAACTATTTTAAGTGTCTCTTGTTGTTCTTTTTTTAGAAACTCAACGGCTTGTATTAGTTCCTTCTTCATTCGAATAGAGATTAATTGAGAATTTCTGGCCAATTGCACTGGCGAAATAGCTTCTTCGATTAACCTTTCACAGTGATTATCAAACCCAGCTCCTTTAGGCTTTCTATACATGCCATTTTCAAATACACAATATTGTTTTACCGCTTCGATATATTCCTTGGCTAAATCGCAAGAATATTGCTGCGCTAACTCGTCTTGTTTTGCTTGGAGTATTGAAAACATACAACTTGATATAATAAGCACCTGGCTCAGAGTTTTTACTAGTTGTTTTTTTTGATTAATAAACAATTCAATGACTATCCTTTCATAAAGTTTTAATAATGAGATTAATGTTTTATTAAGCTATTGACTTCTAAAAATTCGCATCTTTTTACTTTCAATTTGATGTAAGTCAATCAAGAGTTAATGCTTCAAAACGAAAACAAACGATACTATTTGTCTTAATAGCCAATTTAAGACAACCAGACCAACCACCACAGGAATCAAATATACCAAGGAGTAAGCTACATACTTTCCCATATTGATACCGTTTACAAAACATTCTGCATTGGTTGCAGGAAAAACAATATAGCAACGTGAAGCAGTCGCCTTAATCACCGCGATAATTAGTGTGTTAACTAATACTAGTGACCAGGTAGTTCGAGTAAATATTTTTAGTCTTGTGCCCCAGGTGCTATTTTCAAATTTTTCAATTCTAAGATTAGATTCTGATTTATCAATCGTATGTTTTGGTGTTTCATAGGGGTTCATAATTGTTATTTTGTGTTTGGTTGTTAGTAGATCAATGAGTCTTTTCTGTTGGTTAGGGTGTCTTAATCAAAGATTTAATAGACAGCCAGGCAATGAACAATCACTTACAAACTCACTCAACTAAGTCTCACATTTTCAGTGTCCTATGGGTAAAGCTGCCTATTCTTCTCTTAGTTTATCTACCATCAAATTTAGGGATAAAAGTCTCAAGTGTGTGTAAGAAATTGACTATAAGGTGACTGTCAGATTATTTCTTGCCAAGCTAATCCATTATCAATTATTGCCCCCTTCTTAACAAGAGAGGAAACAACAGCATCAGTGACTTCATCGTACTCTTTAAGGTCGTCGCGATATCCAGTATCAAAGGGCCAGTCATCATAAGTATCAGACACGAAATCTATATCATCAGATTGATGTTGCTCCTTATACCAGTCCACTATGTAACTAGACACTGGATTGCCTAAGATTTCTCTCATAGTGCTTACTGGCAAGTGAAGGAACATGATCTGCTCCTTCCTAGAAATGTTAACTAACGTATATCCGACACTCATAATTTATGACACAGAACGCCGGGCTCACGCGCCGGTTTGGAGCCGCAAAACGGCGGAAAATCGGTCGCGGTGCAGCCGATTGTTAAGTGTGAACTTATATCTCCGTAGCATCTGGAACATCATAGATATTATCTGTAATTTCGCTCATCAGCCGATGATCTAGTAACACCTGCATAATAACCTTCACAGTCTGGGAGCACGGAACTATTGTGTTGTTGGAATGATCAAAATTTATGCCCCACCCTCGACTACTATTAACTCTTTGTAGGGTTTGGATAAAACTTGGTCGGTTATAAATCCCTTTATCTTCAATGACAGCCATTCTCCTCAACTGTATAGAATTACTACCAACATATTTTACTATTGGCGACAAATCAGAAAATAGTCCTCTAAATGAGGGCGACTGCTGAAGCTGTGAAAAAGCTTGAACATACTCCTCACGATATTTCATTGCAGACTCAAAACCCCGTTTATTCGCAATAAATGCTGTATTGCCAAAAACATAAAAGTCAAAACTTTTCTCAATAGAAAAACTATTATTCTCAACGGCCGACAGTTCGCCGTTAGAAAATATCATGTTTATATACTTCTTAGGATACGAGGTTTTCCATGACGACGTAGAACGCTTTACGGCATAAACCGTTTGGCCATGCAATGTAAATTTAACCACATACCCTTTAGCTCCTTTTAAGTCCTTTGAGTCTGATACCCTATGTTCGCTTTCAAGGCGATCTACTAGAGCTTTTAGGCTATTAAAATTTGTTGAAGACGGGTCTAAAGTAAGGCAGCTGTTTTCGTTATTTTGCGATATGTACGTGTATGGGCTATGCTCCGTTATCCTATCAATCTCATTTTTAACGAACTCTTTAAGCTTTGTATTTAATTCGTCTTCAGTTTGAACGTAAAATGTGCGAAACCTTGAAGTCCTAGTACTATCTTTAAAAATCCAGAGAAGCGGATTTGAGTTATCAAAGTCAAAGTTTTTTAAAGTTTGAAAGTCAACAGACATTAGCTACCTCTTGCAATATAGAAATCTTGTATTGTTTGTGCGTCATATTCGCCTGGGGTCAGATTTCCTTTAAATAAAACCCTTACACTTCTCTCGTTTCCATTTATTTCCGCCTCTGCTTCGTATAGTTTCCAGCCAAACATGAGCAAAAGCGGATTCATTATTATTTGGCCTGACTTATAGGTTATTGCGAACATCCAAAATAGGAAAACGGCGAAACCCAAGAGCTTTTCGGGATGCTCATAGCTGATTCCCATAAACGATACAACATACGGAAACACATAATTAATAATATCGTTTGGTATTGGCTTTACCTTTGTGACCTTGGCTTTGAACGGAAAAGATATTTTTTTAAGAGATATATTTGACAAAACAACCGATAGAATAGTTAGAAGAAGAAATACTAAAGAAAGGTAGGGGTTGGCGAATGGATTAAAGTAACATTCGCTCATGTTTGAAAAATCACAGAATGGCCGTTCCCACCACGACATCGGTATGTCTTGGACGGCCAGTATTAAAGCGAGAGGTAGATACGAGCCAATAAAGATCAAAAAGGCTGAAAATATTCTAAATTGCATTTTTATCTACCATCTGACATCTACACTCCTGAAGTAGTGGCACTTAACTCTTAAGTATTTATGTTGATTTTTAATCAATATAAATCTCTGTTGTGCTGTGCCGCGTTAGGCACAACGCTTAATACTATTTAATGGTTTTTGTTCGCTAAGTGACAAGAGGGAGGACGGCGTTGGCTGGAAGCTTTTTAAGTTCTCAGTCCTAATTATCGTCCGTTGATGTCGAGATCCCATTAATTATAGTGGTTTAATAATGTCTAAGATTGCCCCATTTTAGGTTTGGATGCAAGTGAACCTCCACAGGTCATGCCCGTGTCATTGATGCCGCTTACTTCACTCACTCAATCGTCATCCAGGTAGCCAGTGCTGGCGATGGTAAACTCCCACGTAATGCCAATGATGTTGACCACAGTCAGGGCAGCTCGGTGTTTCATGTCGAGATTGGTTATCTTCAGTCGATGGCATGACAACCACTTTTAACGCATGACGTATTTCGTTCAGCTTGGTTGCTCTTACCGCATTGGCGAAAAAACCATGATAGCGAACTCGCATAAACCCCTTGGGTAATACATGGAGCGCATAGCGTCTGAGTAGTTCCGAAGGCGTTAAGCGAAGTTCCTTTTGCTGGCCGTCTCGATAATCTCGATAGCTCAGTTGGACTTCATTTTGATTAACACTGAGCAGTCGACTGGGGGTTAATGCTATTCGACGCGTGTAACGTCCGAGGTAATCAATCAGTTTATCGTGCCCGTATGTGGCTGCTTTACTGTAAACCACCCACGCTTTGCTCATCAGTTGATTTAAGGTTTCATCGAAGGCTTTGGCTGGCACTTTGTCAAGCAACCCTTGCCGTTTCGCTTGTCTTAGGCGACTCACAAATATCCCACGATAATGGCGCGACAAGGCTTTCACTGGAAACAGGTAATTGCTTTTGGCGGGATGCCAATCTCCATTATCCGCCAAGGCACCGCCAGGCACCAAACAGTGTAAATGGATATGCCGAACCAAGGTTTGCCCCCAAGTATGCAGCACACTCAGCATCCCCAGCTGACCATTCAATCGATTTTTGGCCTGTCCAAAGGTGGATAAGGTGTGCCAGACACTTTCAAATAACAATCGATAAATAATGGCCGGATGACAACTTACCCACCCATTGATTTCACTCGGCAGCGTAAACACTAGGTGGTGATAAATCACCGGCAAGATATCCTGTCTTCTGGCCTCACACCACTTGACCGTTGAACGATACTGGCAACTCGGACAATGCCGGTCTCGACATGAGCGCAGTGCTTGCATTTGATAACCGCAATCATCACACGCATACACCTCAACACCGGCCGCTTCGGTCCGACAACGCGTTAAATGCGAAAAGACTTTCAGTTGCTGGCTGTTAAACCTTTGTTTAGTTTGCGTGAGGCCTTCATTCAGCGCGACCTTCCACAACGACTGACTCATGTCAGTTGGTTGCGTTTGAGTAAATCAAACGTATCTCCTTTGCCATTAAACTGACATTTAATCCAACGGGTGTAACGCAAGGTGGTACTGACGTTTGAATGACCCAGCTCATGTTGAAGTTGAGGCAACGGCATCCCCCCTTCTAACTGGTGAGTCGCAAACGCATGTCTTAAACCATGAATACCACCGACCTTATGCACTTCGGCTTTTAGCTTCGCCGCAGTAAATGCTTTTTGCAGTGAGGTACGCGCCATTGGGGTTTGAGGGGTTCGTGAGTAAAATAACCAATTAATCGGGTGGTATTCTCGCCAGTAGGTTCGTAGGGTCTCTCTAACACCGAGTGAAAAATCAATCTCGCGGTCTTTTTTACCTTTGCCTTGTAAGACCCGGATCACACTTCGCTCGCCATCCAAATCGCGAACCCTGAGTGCAACAATTTCACTCACTCGCATGCCTGTTCCGTAAGCCAACTTGAGTCCCGTTTGATACTTGAGAACAGGGCAATGTTCGATGATTCGAGCGACCTCGCCATGACTGAGTAACTCGGGGATCTTCTCGTCTCGCTTGGGAACCGGTAATTTAGTATTTGAGAGCGGCCGCTCAAGCACCTTATCGAACAAGAATCGGATCGCATGAACAAACTGACGACAGCTGCTCGCTGACCACTGCTTCACTTGATGGCAATGCAGCAAGTACTGTTTAATTTGACTTTCTTTGATTGTATCGGGACTTTGGTGGAAGTATTTAGCCAGCTGTGTGACATGGTGTAAGTAAGTTTTTTGAGTATTCGGGGCAAAGCCTTTCAGCACCATCAACTCAATCATTCGTTGACGTAAAATAGACATCATCATTCTCCTTTTCATTGGTCTGAATTGACCAACAAAAAGTGTGCGCTTTGATGAGGAATATTGGAAATAAAAAACGAGCTAAACAAGCTCCGCGAAGCGGCTTAGTTCAACGCTGATTATGTTCAGTAAAGACACATATACACCCATGTAATTCTTACCAAACTTCATATTATTATTTAGTTTCAAAGAGTTACATGAGAACCACCAAATTGCAACCCGCAAAATCGACACTAAACGCACATATACAGATTATCTTGGCCGGAGATAGTAGTTATTTATCAATCACTTAAAATTCTTTTGGTATAAATTTTGGCAACCTATACAAATTTCAGAACAAGTTGACTCGGTTTCAACGAGCATTTTCTGAATTAATAGACTTTGAGAAATAAACAAATTACGCTCTTTGTAAAACTGAGTCGACTAATAATTAGAATAGATGATTTTAACCCTATCACTCACCAATCTCTTACAATGTATTTACATTGCCATATGCGTGTTCATCATTTTTGCGGTATGGCCTCATAAAAGACTTAGAAGCATTAACTATTTATTGGTGTTAGTGATCGTCGCGATGAGCTTTAACTTGTTAGAAGAGCTGAATATTACTCGTGGTTACTATTTGATTACTCCTATTTTCCTCTTGGCAAAAGGCCCAGCCTTTTATCTTTTTGTTCAAAAGCTTATCTACCGACAACCAATTATCGACAGAAGTGCACTTTTGCATTTTGTTCCTATGCTGCTCGCTATTCCTTTTACTCAATGGCCACAAATGGTGATAGCCGTTGGCACGATCAGTCAGTTAATCTATGCCGCTTTAACTTACTCATTGATAAAACGCTATCACGATGCTTCTTACGCCACCCAGTCCAATGCGTTTTCAATGAGCATTAATTGGATTCTGGTGATCTTGGCTGGGTTCTTGGTCATTGAAGTGGTTGATTTAATCCGTTTGAACTCACAGCCCTATATTTCCTTAGAGAGTAACGTAATAGGGCAGATGGTAATGAGCTTAATCAGCTTTTTACTGCTGGCACTATTGGCGTTAAAACTACTCCATCAAGCAGAGTTTTTTCGCGGGCTTTCTGAGTTTGAGGAATCTCAATTAAATACCACCAACAGCACTGAGTTGACTGACCAGAATACCAGCGTTCAATCCGAACCATCAGAGTCTTTAACTGACGACCTAGGATCAGAACAGGTAATTTTTGATGAACTAAAGAAGGTATTATTAGAAGAAAAGCTTTATGTGATACCAAGACTTAGTCTCGCCGATGTTTCTAAGGCGACTTCGTTTTTGGAAAGAGATATCTCAAGAGCCATCAATTTGGTGGGTAAAACTAACTTCTGTGAGTTTATAAACCAACTTAGAGTCGACTCAGTGATCAAGCAACTTCCTCAAACCGATAAAACCATTCTTGAAGTAGCACTTGAATCGGGATTTAATTCCAAGTCATCCTTTAACGCTGCTTTCAAACGTGCGACCAGCATGACACCCAGTCAATTTATAAAAAACAACTCTTAATACCAGGATTTCTAGCCTGTAGAAGTGCAAGATCAAGATTCTGCACGCATATTCTGCAGTGATTACTCAAAATAAGCGCTTTCTCATTTAACGGAAAGTATCAATCCAATGACTTCTAAAGCTCGGTTAATTAAATACGTTAGGCGCTCCTTCGCATCGATTTTTCTAATAATATTTGTTAGTTTACTAGTTATTTTTAATGCAAAGTTTATTCAACCTAGTGGGCTTCGCCAAGTTCAAAGCAATCATCAATATGTGCTCGATAACGTTCATTTGGTGATGGTTGGACAGCAGACAATCCAGAAAAATCAACAACTCACCATTCGCAATGGCATCATCGAAAGCATTTCTGATGCTGGCAGCCCAGCGCCTAAAGGTTATGAATATCGTGACGGTAACAACGCCTATGTCACTCCAGGACTATTTGATATGCATGTGCATCATTTAGAACGGAAGGCGCTGGCACTGAGTTTAGCGCACGGTGTCACTTCGGTAAGAATGATGCGCGGCTATCGAATGCATTTACTTTGGCGGGATGAGCTGAAGGAAGGGGAGTGGCTTGGCAGTAATCTTTACCTAAGTTCACCGGTATTTTCCAGCCCAAATACTCACGCTCTCAATCAACCGGTAACTTCTCCAGAGCACGCTGCAGATTTGGTTAAGAAAGTTCATGCGGACGGCTTTGACTTAATTAAACTATATGGCTACCAAGATGCGGCACCGTTCGAAGCGATTATCAAACGTGCTAATCAACTAGGCATACCAGTCGCAAAACACGGGCCTCATCCCGCCAAAGACTCCGACTGGCAGTTTTTAGAAGGCTTACAATCGTTGGAGCATGTTGAAGATATATACCAAGGTCCACTGGATTATCAATTTGACCAAGATGAATTAAAACTGGCAGTCGCTAAGATAAAACAGACCGGTGTTCCGGTTACACCAACACTAGCGGTGTTTGATCATTTAACTAATTTAAGCAATAGCAAACAAGACTATATCAACTCCCTCGACTTAGATTATCTTAATCCAGCGCGAGTTAGTCTAGAGGAAGAACATGCTATCGCAAGGTGGCTGGCTGATAAACCGGAACAAAGCGCGTTTCATATCGAAAAGGGAAACTTCCTTAAACAAATCGTCAAGGAATTACATCGTCAACAAGTGGATCTACTAGTGGGTTCCGATTCCGGCATGATGTATATGGCAGCAGGAGTTTCAACCCATAATGAAATGGCGTTGCTTAAGCAATCTGGTTTAAATGATTTTGATGTGATTAAAGCGGCAACCATTAATCCGGCGAAGGCTCTCAAAATTGCCGACCAGTATGGCAGTATCAAAGTAGGTAATGTTGCCGATTTGGTGATTACTCAGGAAAACCCTAGTGAGGATATCGAACATCTAAAAATGCCTAGCGCCGTGATTAAAAATGGGCAGTGGGTTGCGGAGGTGGCGCTTGACCAACTCAAACATTCCGCTAAACAACACCCTACGCGGTTGATTACCAACTTGCTGTTAGTAGAAGATATATTACATCGCTACTTTTACCTTTGATTACTTTCATTGAAAATCTTGTGCACGGACCTTTCTTGCGGGAGAGGGTTTTCTGGTCTATAGGTTCAAATATAGTGACCACCGAAAGCCATTTTTACCATTTCACATAAAGTCAGCATCACTGTTTGAGATAAACTGATTGCTCTTTGACTAATGGCAAAATAGGCAACAGAATAGCTTGCGTGAACAACCCCTCACTTCTCTTATTTAATCAACGACAACTGAATTAGTGGTTTATAATTAGCTTAAGTGCGGATACTATTGAGACTGGATTAATTTGTAATTAATCCAGCGTGACTAAAACTATCAGATCAAAGTACGTAATTCTCAGCATCGATTAAAAAGCTATAGGATTATTACCATCTATGACCAACAGCGATAAAACACCAAAGCAAAGCCTTCGTCAAAAATATGCCGAAAAGCTGGCCGAACTAAAAAAAGATTACTGCAAAAATTTACCTTCCAAGATAGCCCGCATAGAACAACTTTGGCAAAAGCTTCGCTACTTTAACTGGAGCGATGAAGCTTTTCAGACTCTCCATCTGCTCGCCCACAATCTACACGGTAGTGGCAAAACCTTCGGATTCACTGAACTAAGTGATAACGCAAGAAAGTTAGAACGTTATTTAAAGATTAAGATCCAGTCTGCAAAGCAGCCTAATGAATCAGAGTACCAAGAGATCTCAGAATTGATCCAAGCATTAGGCAAAGCTATCGAAAATCCCGATAAAACAAAGGTAGTATCTGAAGCCTCTTCTAAGTTGGAATCTCTCGATGAACAAAGCATTTCTAGTCACTCACAATATGTGATCTATCTAGTTGACGACGATGTACACTCCGCGGAGTATTTAGCGCAACAACTGAGCAATAGTGGTTTTCAGGTCATTATCTACCATAGCCTTAAAAAGCTATATACTGCGATTGAAAGTCGTCCTCCGGATGCTGTTCTCCTAGATATTATATTCCCAGAAGGTAGCTTGGCTGGCATTGAAGCGGTTGACAAAATAAGACAAACAACTGGAAAACGTACTCCTATCTTATTTATGTCGGCGCGCAGCGATGTGACTGCACGCCTACAAGCTGTTCACGCCGGTGGTGATGCTTACTATAGTAAACCAATTGCTATAGAACCATTGATCCAAAAACTTGAAGAGATAATGCTCTGTCATTCCGCAGATGCTGAACGAATACTTTTAATAGAAGATGATGAAGACCAAGCGCAACATTATCAAATGGTGTTGCAAAAAGCCGGAAAGGAAGTAAGGGTAGTTACTAAGCCGATGCATACCATTCAGGAACTAGAAGAGTTTCTACCTAATTTGGTGCTAATGGACATTAACATGCCGGGAGTAAGCGGTTTAGACTTAGCCACCTTAATCAACCAAGAAGGTCGCTTTATTGGCCTTCCGATTATATTCATTTCTGCTGCAACGGCGCCGGAAATAAAGGCTCGTGCTTTAAGTATAGGTGGTGACGAATTCTTAAACAAACCTGTCACTGACGATGGATTATTAGACGCGGTCAATAGAGGGTTATCTAAATCGCGTCGCGTGAAACGCACCATTAAACAAGTTAGTCGAAAAGACCCACTGTCTGGTCTTATTCATCGTAAATCGTTTCTATCAGATCTTGAACACGCAATTGCACTAAGTAATACAGAGCAACCAGCGAGTGCATTAATTTATATAACTATCGAATCATTCGATGCTATCAGAACGCAAATTGGTTTGGCCGAATTAGATCCGCTAGCCACTAAGTTAGCAAAACGAATATTACAATCAATTGGCAACAATGCTAAAGCTAGCCAACTCGCAGAATCTGTTTACGTAGTTCTAGTCAAAACACCTGATAAGAATGAGATTCCGAAGCTATCTAAAGCGATTATGCAAAGTCTCACGCAAGACAGCTTGACCTTAAACCAACACAAAATTGATATTCAGTGCAGTATTGGTTTTTCCTATTTAAACCAGGATTTGACTGACGTAACTGCATTGTTAGCGGACGCTGAAAATGCCGCTACCAAAGCTAGTAAAAAAGGAGTTAATCAGATCCGACAATCTGAAACATCCGATAGTAAAGAGTCTGCTGATTTTGATAGAAAGCAATTCGAAAACACAGTAAGGCAGGCAATTAATGAAAAATCACTTCGGCTGGTATTTCAGCCAATTTTAAACGTGGAAGATAACGAATTCGAGTTTTACGAAGTGCTTTGCCGATTAATAGATGATAATAACAAGGTAATTTTACCCGATCAGTTTATTCCTATTGTTGAACAGCTTAAATTACACCAAGAAATCGATCGCTGGACAATAAATCAATCAGTGATACGCATTAACGAAAATATTCGAACTCGCACTCAAACCAATTTTTTAATTCAAGTTTCAGTTGACACGATAACTAAACCATCTTTTACTGCTTGGTTAAGTAATTGTTTATCTAGCTCTAAAACAAGAGGGCAAAAACAATTTTTGTTTGAAATGTCAGAACCAAGTATTTTCACTCGAATTAGCGAAGTCACAAAATTTTGTGCTGCATTAAAAGAACTGAATTGCGGTTTTGTGATTAATGACTTTGGTAGCACTGAGCGCAGTATTGGTTTGCTTAATCAGCTGAATATTGATTATGTCAAACTGAGTGAACAAAAAATTAGTCTGTTAGAAAAAAATGAAAGCGCTAAAGACGAGCTCAAATTGCTGATTGAAGCTATTCAAGCTAAAGGAATTAAGATAATAGCAGGCTCCGTAGAGAATCCTTTAACCATGGCGTTACTATGGGATTGGGGGGTTCGCTTCTTTCAAGGCCAATATATTGAAGAGCCCCATGACTCACTTGAATTTGATTTTAGTCGAGCTGTTGAACATCGTCCGTTTTAATATTTTAACCAACCTAAGTGAGTTTAAGCAGGTATTCCTGATTACTGCCACCCAATTCTCCAATGTTTAGCATCTTTTAGCTCCCTCCAGTCAAGCGGATATTCTCGACAATTGATGACCGCTTCCAGTACGCAATCAATCACATTCTGATTTTCATCAAATTCTATCTTTGTCACAGTAAAATGTTTTTCCTTGTTGACTACATCAACTTTAGTCCATTTACTATTTAGCAGCGATTTCGGGTGGACTTGATTCATCATCACCTCTTTAATTCACCATGTTTTGTTGGATTACTTATGAAATATAATTTGATTAATTTGCAGAGCAAATTCGCCTGGTTGCTTTTTTGTCATTAAAAAACCAACTTCTCTAATTTCAGTTTCGGTTAACTTAGGCGCGTTAGAAATCAACCGGCCTCGAAAAGTCGCTTCAAAGTCATCGAGTTGAAATTCAAGCGTTTGGCGCTCAGCAACACGCGTTGTAAATTCATGCTTATAAGCGACTCTATAACCTTGTATATTGCTGGCGGTTCTCAGTTGGTAGGTTTGACCATCACCAATAATGTCGATGGTTACTTTGTCGTAGGCTCGGTTAAAGTTATTCAACGGTCTGTAAACTGAGCTAAATCCACCGTTGTTGTCGAGTGAAATTTCTCCACTAAATTTCGCATTTTGCTGAAATGACTGAAACATGCCGAATGAACGACCGCCCATCACCCCATCATTAACCACAAACCACCGGCTCGGTTCTTTCGGTTGACCAAGATCAATGATGAGCTGTTGGTTAAAATTCACTTCTTGATTTTGGCTGTACGCCAAATTACCCAAAAAAGCCACTGCTAATAAACCTCCGAAAAAGAATAGCTTGTATCTAATTCGAGTATTGATGCCTTGAAACATAATTTTCAAATGAGCTATTCCCAATTAGTTGTCTCTAATAGTAAATTTACGGAAGAGGATAGAAGATAGATCGACATTTTTAGTGATTGATCCTTCCACTCAGATTTTTCGTATAGATTTGTAAAGGTTTATGCTCAAAACGACTTCTAATTCAGATGACA
The DNA here is from genome assembly GCA_965230505.1 of Kangiellaceae bacterium. Classification (GTDB taxonomy): domain Bacteria; phylum Pseudomonadota; class Gammaproteobacteria; order Enterobacterales; family Kangiellaceae. The sequence goes on from OZ246006.1 coordinate 2,005,497, forward strand.
ATGCAACACATCAATACCAATCAATTAAATAAAATGGCCAGCCGTTTCCGCGCTCATCTGGTTAATAGTTTATCTGGGTTTAAAAGCACCAACCTAATTGGTACCATCGATAATGACGGTCACACTAATTTAGCTATTTTTAGCTCTGTGGTTCATCTGGGGGCATCACCAGCGTTAGTCGGGTTTGTGATGAGACCAAATACCGTGGAGAGACATACTTTAACTAATATCAAACAGACGAAAGAATATACCATTAATCAAGTCAGTAAGGACTTTTGGCAAGCAGCTCATCAAACTTCGGCAAAGTATTCCAAGAAGCAATGTGAGTTCCAATCAACTGGATTAACACCAGCCTTCCAAGCTCCCATTAAGCCGCCTTTTGTAAAGGAAAGTAAACTGAAATATGCAGTCACATTGAAGGAAATCATTCCAATATCACTAAATCAAACAGCATTTATTATTGGAGAAATTACCGACATAATTTGCCAACCCAATTCGATTACGGATGACGGTTATATTGATTTAGATTCACTGGGTACCGTCGCTAATTCAGGATTGGATAGCTATCATAACACCCAACCTTTAGGCAGACTAAAATACGCGACGCCCAATCAGCCGACTGAGCTAAAAGAAAATTCGACATGAACAGTATGATTGGTAACTATTTATGAAGCCTAACAGTAACTCTTCTCAAGATCATGCAACCATCACTACTTGGCAGTGGCTAGGTTACTTAGGGTTGATTCCTTTCATAACGAGTTTACTGATTAGTCTTTTAATCAATCACTGGCATGCAAGAGCCACAGAATTCTTTATTTTCTATAGCGCCATAATTTTGAGTTTTATGGCGGGTACATTATGGCAAGTAAGACTTAAGCCGGACAACAGTCAACAGCATATAGCCAGCAATATTTTTTGTTTGATTGCGTTTCTCGCTTTATTGACGACGCAACTAGCCTCACTGATCATTCTTGCATTGGGTTATCTTGGTTTATTCCAATATGAAGAGTTTATTGCGCAACGCGATAGGAGTGAAAGGAAGTATTTAAACATGAGATTTATGCTTACCAGTATCGTTGTCGTGCTACATTTACTGGCCCTTTTCTTTTGGTCTGGATAACCCAAAGCGACTACCCCCATAGGAGGAAAATGATGTTAACGATTTTTTATGATGGCAACTGTCCACTATGCAGTGCCGAAATGCGAAGCCTAAAAAGACATGACCAACAGAATAAAATACAGTTAGTCGATCTACATAGCGATGTATTTGCACAGCAATATCCGGAAATAAATGTTGACGCTGCCATGCGAATTCTTCACGCTAACTATAACGGTCAAGTTCTGCGTGGATTACAAGTGACTCATCGTGCTTGGACATTAATCGGCAAAGGTTTTTGGGTAGCGCCCCTAAATTGGCCCGTTGTTAAAACGATTAGTCACTGGATCTATTTATTGGTAGCGAGATTTCGGCATCCATTATCTTCAATACTTGCTAAAGCGCTAAATATTAAAGCGACTAATTGTCACGCTAAACAATGCCAACCAAAGTAGCCGTATACTGACTTAGTTAATTCATCTGCTTTACGAAGTCATGTGAGCTATAGCCGCAAATAACCTGTCATATTAAGCTTGCAAACTGGTTTGACCACATGTATTTTAGTTCAATGAACTAACAATAGGCCGGCTTTATGAATGATCCTAATCCCCTGCAAGTGACCATCAGCTGTAACGACGGCGTAGACATTTGCGGGTCTATATTTAATCCGGCCATCCAGCCAAAAGGCGCGATTTTAATTGCTTCGGCAACCGGTATTAAGAGACAGTTCTATTCTAACTTTGCTAAATTCCTTAGCCAACAAGGTTTTGCTGTTTTAACTTTTGATAATCGCGGCATTGGTCAATCGTTAACTGATTCTGTCAAACAAAATAACGCTAGCATTCAGTGTTGGGGTGAACAAGATATGCCTGCGGCTTTGGAACAACTCAAATCCAGCTTTCCAAATACCAATTATCACTTAGTAGGACATAGCGCCGGCGGCCAGTTAATAGGATTAATGCCTAATGCTTCGAACTTAACTTCCGTATTTAATGTAGCCTGTTCTTCCGGTAGTTTACGAAATATGAAAATGCCTTTTCTGATTCAGGCTCACTTTTTTATGAATCTGTTTATTCCACTGAGTAACTTGATATTTGGTCACACACGGAGCGAATTAGTCGGCATGGGAGAGCCACTGCCTAAAAGGGTTGCACAGCAGTGGCGAGAGTGGTGCAACGGTAGTGGATATGTTAAGACCGCTTTTGGCAAATCCATTGATAGACACTTTTATAATGAATTAACATTTCCTTCCATGTGGGTTAATGCGGTTGATGATCCAATAGCCAACGATGCTAATGTGCAAGATATGATATCTGTGTTTCCTAAAATTGAATTTGAAACACTGACGCTTGATCCGAAATCATATAATCTCAAAGAGATAGGTCATATGAAATTTTTCAGTCAACGATCGCAACGTCTGTGGCAGCATACCATTAATTGGCTAGAAAAATTTTAATTCGAATAATTGCTAATAACTAAGCCGAACTAAACTAAACCGAGTTGTTGCTTTTTGGGTAGCTTAGCAACCACTAGCTGAAACGAATTATCGATCATCCGTTCTATCTCACCACGCGGAATGGTACCATCCAAAATAATCGTGTTCCAAAGTCGTTTATTCATATGATAACCCGGAATAACCGACTTAAAAATATCCCGCAATGCAGAGGCTTCATCGGGATCGCATTTTAGGTTCATCCACCAATCAAGATTACCCTCATCATCACCTTTTCCCATTTTTCCTAACGCTAAGGTAGCAAACATTTTTCCCTTCACTTTGAATACGGATACTTCGGGTCCAAAAGGAAATGTTTCTTCGGAAAAAGGCTTTTCTAATAGATAAGTTTTGGCTTGCGCATGGTCCATTTTATTTGCTCGTTTTTTCCATTTTCTCGTTTTGATAAACAATTTTTCCATTAACAATGGTCATCAAAACATTACCGTCTAACAATTTGCTAGGTGCTGTTTCACCAACTTGTAACGGGTCAATATCTAACACGGTAATATCAGCCCATCGACCAACGTCTAGCACGCCTGTTTGTTCTTCTCTAAAAGCTGAGTAGGCCGCCCAAACAGTGTAGCCTCGCAACGCTTCTTCCGCCGTCATCGATTGCTCAGGATACCAGCCATTTTCCGGTTGCGACTGTTTATCTTGGCGAGTAATCGCAGAGTGAAGTCCATAAAAAATATCGTGATCCGAACCTGGCAGATCAGAATTAAATGTCAGTGCTACATTGGCCTCTCGCAAACTACGCCATGCATAAGCCCCTTTGATTCTTTCGCTACCTATTCGAGTTTCCGCCCAAGTTTTATCTTCGACCGCGTGGGGTGGTTCCATGGAAGCGATAATTGACATTTTTGCTAATCGCGGAATATCTTGCGGACTTAGAATTTGCGCGTGCTCAATTCGGTTTCGTTGATTTTTAACCAAGGGGTTTTCTTTATAGATTGCGGCTAAGTAATCCAATGTTTCACGATTACCAGCATCACCAATAGCATGAATGCCAACCTGAAATCCCGCTTTTAATAAATCTTTAACAATATCACCATCAAAGCCGTAGCCATCACCACTAACGCCTTTATGGTCCGGTAAATCGGAATAAGGTTCCAGCAATCGAGCGCCGCGACTGCCTAAAGCGCCATCGTAATAGGCCTTAACGGATCGAATATCTAACCAACCTTTGGGATCGCTGTAAGGTCCTTTTTTAATCCACTTTTCGGAAAGAGGTTTGTCTCTGGCCGACAGCATGGCATAAACACGAATCGGTAATTGCTCGTCCGCGCGTAAACTTTCAAACGCTTTCATGTGAGCGGTTGCTGCTCCAGCTTGGTGGACCGACACATAACCGTCTTTTGCGAGTTGTGCTAATCCGTCATAAACAAATTGTTTAAATTCAGAATCAGTTGGCTTTGGCACACCATCTTTGATCAAGTTGGTCGCATTATTAAGGAAAATTCCGGTGGGCTGAAATTGCTCATCACGAACAATTTCGCCCCCAACCGGTGCTTCAGTTTTGTCAGTGATACCAATCAGTTGTAACGCTTTACTGTTGGTCCAAATAGCAAATCCGTGCAAACTTTTAAAAACCACTGGTCGATTAGGAAATGCAGCGTCTAAAACTTGTCGAGTAGGGTAGTTAGTTGCCCAAGCGCCCTCATCCCAACCTTGCCCAATTAGCCATTCATCTTTGGCTAATTGTTTTTCAAATTGTTGAGCTCGTTCAACGGCTTCTTGAGGGTTTTTAACATCCACCAAATTTACCCGTCTTAACATTTCACCGAGCTCTTCGACATGCACATGAGAATCGACTAGACCTGGTATGACGGTTGCGCCTTGCATATCGAGTTGCTGGGTGGATTCGTCCACTAAAGCAGTCAGCTGCTTTGGAGAGCCGATAAAAATGATCTTTCCATCTCGAATCGCAATGGTTGAAGCGTCTGGGTGCCAACCGCCATCATACGGAGCGTGGGCGTTGGGAGTGCCGTCTGGGTTAGGATCGGGCCAGCGAAAACTATAGACTTTAGCGTTTTTAAGCACCAGTTGAGCCGTTTTTTTAGTTTCTGGTTGTGACTCAGTTTTTTCGGCCGCTTGTTCTTGTTGACCACAACTAATTAAGATTAAAGCAAGCAAAGATATTAATAACTTAGTCGAAGATTGCGTGAAAGCACGAATGAGTAACAAGCCTTTCATAGTGTCCCTCTAAATCCAGTAAATTAAAGAGGGTCAACCATAACTTAAAACCGATCAAATTTCTTCTATCTGTGTTCAGTCGCGAGCTAAAAAACTAAGCAATTAATTAAAGAAAGCCGCTCGCCGCTGCCACTCCGCCGCAATTGCAACGACTAAGGCGGTTATCAGCAAAAAGCTCACCCCAATAGGGCTAATTCCGCTCCAGCCAACAACTATCGCACCAATTGCACCGACCACATAAGCCCAATCAGAAACAATAATACTACCAATTGAGGCTTTTGGTTGCTGCTGAGTAGATGAAATCCAAACCAAATAACCAGCGAATAAAATTAATCCTATGGCACCGGCTTGCACCCAAATCGCCTCTGTCAAACCGAACTGGCTTGCCCACCAATTGGCAGCAGAAAGTAACAAAACGGCGCAAATTGCCGAAAATAAAGCATTAAATCTAAATGCTGACTTAAGTTTTTGGTTAATTGACATACTCGTGACCTCACAATGTTTGCATCAATCCATCATTTGTTGACTACTAGGCATTGGCTTTAAACACACCGAATGAACTTACTTTAAAATCATATAGTAATTCGTTATGCTTTAAAAATCTATAGTAAAATGTTACCTTTCGTTTAATGATAAAACGAAGCCATAAACAAAACTGCTCATTAGCCTTCGCTGCAGATATTCTTGCTGAACGTTGGACGCTTTTGATAATCCGAGAATTATTGCTCAAGCCAAGCCGCTATGGAGAGCTTTTACACAATCTGACAGGCATGGGCACCAACTTGTTAGCTGCAAGGCTTAAAGAGCTCACCGCGCTTCAACTAATAGAGAAACAACAAAGTTGTTACCAATTAACCTCAATAGGCCAATCATTAGAATCTGCAGTTTTGGGTTTGATTCGTTGGGGATTTCAGTTTAGTGAGAGCTTATCGGCTCCCGACTACCTGCATAGACCAGAATGGGATTTATTAGCAATGAAATCGTTGTTTAATCCTTCAAAAAGCGTCGGGATAGCGCTTTGTATGGAAATAGATTTTTCTTCAACCGTCGCTCAAAAAAATGCCGACTCAATCAACAGAGCTAAATCAATTCAATCGGCCTGGGTGATCATTCAAGACAGCAAATTTTTATTTCAATTTAATAAGCCTTCGCTTACAGTTGATATTCATTGGCGGGGAAGTCTTTCAAAATTATCCAGCGAGCAACCAGAAAGGCAATTGTTTAACTCATCGGAATCAAATGCACTTAAAACATTTATTAGCGCATTTGATTCAGTTGAATGAGTGACAGTTTAGTTTAATGACCAATATTCAGTGGTGCTTTTGAGTGTCCTTTAATTAAACCCGGTCCATAAATTTCCATTTCAGTCTGTTTGATTCTTCTCATCAAACTTTGTCGATCTTGGTCCAGTAGATTAACGTGTCCTAACTTACGATTTGGCCTAGGCGTTTTGTTATACATAAATACTTCTCCCGAAGCTAGCTTACGTGTTTCGACACTGACTTTTTGATCAGTGGCTTCAAATGCCGAATGATCCATGTGTAAATTAGCTTGGTATATTTCTTTGCTACCTAAAATATTAACCATGCCTGCAAATCCTTTAAAATCCGTCAAGCCTAAAGGCAAGCCAAGAATAGCTCTTAAATGATTTTCAAATTGGCTAGTCACATTTTGTTCACCGGTCCATCGAATATTGCCAGTCCAATGTCCACTATTGTGCACTCGTGGTGCCAACTCATTCACATAAAAGCCATCTTGAACAATGAATAGTTCCATCGCCATCACACCAACATATTGCCAATGATTAAAGAGTTTTCGTAGATCGTTTTCAATCAACTTTAGAAGCTTTTCGTCTACAGAATGATCGGGGGCGATCGACGACCGCAAAATACCTTTTTGGTGGCGGTTTTCAGTGAGTGGGTAAAATTTGCATTCTCCCGAATTAGAACGAGCACCAATCAAAGAAACTTCTTTAATAAAATCTATTTTAGGTTCTACAATCCAGTTGATTTTATTATTTTCATTTAACAATTTGTTCAACTGTAAACGAGTTTTTATATGCCATTGATTCTTTCCATCATAGCCGTCTTCTAGCGCTTTGATAACCACTGGCAAGCCAAACGTATTTACGGCGCTTTTCACCGACTCTACGCTATCAACTGACAACCAAGGCGTAGCAGCAATGTTTAATTTAGACAAAGCGAGTTTTTCTTTGAGGCGATTCTTGCAAGTCGCCACACATTCGGGTGAAGGATAAACTTTAACATGCATCGATAGTTCTAACATTAAACGCACATCCACATTTTCCCTCTCAACCGTTATCACGTCAGGATTATCTAACGCCGCGAGTAATCCTTGAATACTCATGGGTCGATGCCAATGAACAATGCGACCTAAACCTCTAACACATTGAGTTGATTCATTTTCCAATGCGATAAATGAGGTTTTGATACCTAAATTCTTGCCCGCTTGTGCGAGCAATCTTGCGAGTTGACCGCAACCTATAATTGCAACATGCATTATGCTACCTCCTCAGCAATTTCGCTGGATTGTTTACTACGCCATTGTTGTAAATTCTGAGAAATTTGAGAGTCTGCTAGTGCTAAGATTTGTGAGGCCATTAGGCCTGCATTAAAAGCGCCAGCAGCACCAATCGCTTGAGTGGCTACACAAACGCCACGTGGCATTTGTACGATGGATAACAAACTATCCATGCCTTTAAGCGCTTTGCTTTGCACCGGAACCGCAACGACAGGCAGCGTGGTTAATGCCGCCACCATACCCGGTAAATGGGCAGAACCACCGGCCCCGGCAATAATAATTTGAATGCCGCGAGCTTGCGCTGACTGAGAAAATTCAAATAATCTTTGCGGAGTTCGGTGAGCTGAAACTACTTTGGTTTCATAGGGTATATTTAATGCTTCGAGTAGCACTGTTGCTTCTTGCATTGTTTCCCAATCAGATTGAGAGCCCATGATAATACTGACTAAAGGTTTTGACATAACAATGACTCCAAACTAAAAAATCAAACGAATAAAATAACTGACTAAAAACGTCCTAACTAAAAACAAACTAAATCGATAGGAGTCTAAATTCATACCATTAAACGAAATTAAAATACCAAGTTGCCATTAACCAATAGAGCGGCAAGCCGACTACAATGTTAAATGGAAAGGCGACTCCTAAAGAGGCAGTCAGTCCAAGAGAATGGTTAGCCGTGGGCAATAAACTTCTCATGGCAACTGGAACTGCGATGTAAGAAACGCTTGCGCTTAAAACAATGGTTAAGAAAATTCCACCTGCAGAGAATCCTAAAAATGTACCGACAGCCCCACCAAGCGCTCCGTTAATGATTGGCATTACCATTGAAAAAGCGGTCAAGAACAAGCCATTTTGTTTTAAATCTTTAATTCTCTCCGCAGCAACAATTCCCATTTCTAGTAAGAACAAAGCCAACACACCGTAAAATAAATCACTAAATAATGGCATCACCTTGACTGTTTGCTCACCGGCAGATAGACCAATAATTAGCCCACCAAACATTAGAACCATACTCTGGTTGCTGATAATTTCTTTGCCCCATTCAGACATAGAAACATCAGAATTCTTATCTTTTGCTAACATAAATCCAACAATGACAGCGGGAAATTCAAGTAGCACCACAAACAGCGGAAAGTAAGTTTCATAGGCAATGTTTTGAGACTCTAGCAATGCGATAGCCACCGCAAAAGTACCAATGCTGACGGAACCAAAATGTGCTGCAATTGCCGCCGAATCATTCTTAGAAAATGCGCCCACCTTGTTTAAGATGGGAAAGGCAATTAAAGGGAACAACAGTCCCAACATCATAATGGTTAATGATTGAGTTATAAGTTCCAATGAAACATGTTCTGCCAGAGCCATTCCACCTTTAAGTCCAATCGCTAACATTAAGAAAAGGCTGATCGCTTGATAGAGCCCTTTGGGTAATCTCAATTCTGAACCGATCAATCTGGCAGCGATTCCTAGCATGAAAAATAGAATCATTATGTCGAGTTGCATCAGTGTTTCTCCTAGTTAAATCGCATCAACCAATGAGTTATTTTTGCTGGACTAAAGTTTTAGGTTTATCAAACGGAAGCATGTTTGGTCGACAGCGTTTGAACTGAAGAGTACTTAAAATGCATAGGGAGCTGCCTATTGCAATGAAAAACCAATGGGTCGATAACAGCGTTGTTGTTAACAAACCAATGGCTAGCAATAGGCCGCCAGAAAAAATACAAAAGATAAATTGGGACTGACTCATAACAACCTCTAATTAATCTGAAAGTTGATTCAATGAGTAAATTTTGTCACAGGAATAACATAGATAAAAATAGATATTATCAGGCGATATTATTTATATTTGTCTATATATTATAAAAATTCCAGTTGCCGTACCGCGGAATATAAGGGTCTCAATGACAATTAGTTAGCTATGCAAACTATAATTTTGAGGACGATATTTAAACTTGAAGATTCTTAATGTAGTCTTTTGCCGTTGAGTTTTGTAATAACTCGGCGGCAATATCACTGCCATCGCTTTTCAAAAAGTTTAAGAAAGTTCTAGCTATGTCGGATAGTTGTTTATTACGTAAATACACTAAATACCAGTGATTTTGCATCGGGAAACCTTTTACGTCGAGTATAGCAATGTCTTCACTTCGCTCTTGCGATAAAGTATGCACCGATAAAATCGATAGGCCTAACCCTGACATAACCGAATGCTTAATTGCTTCATTACTTTCAATCGTCATTTTCTCGTTTATCTTTTGGTTATTATCGAGTAGATACTTTTCAACCGAGTGACGTGTACCTGAACCTGGCTCGCGCATAATAAACGGCTCATCAGAAAGTTGAGAAAACTTAATATTCTTCTTATTCGCCAATTTGTGGTCAGCTGGCGCAACTACAACTAATGGATTATTAACGAATTCTAGTTTTTCTATGTCAATATCTTCTGGCGGATGACTAAATACGTAAAAATCATCTTTATTGTCTCGCAATCGTTGGATCATAGCCCCTCGATTTCCGATGTTAAACGTGACTTCAATATTAGGGTACATATTACAAAACGGCCCTAGTAAATGAGGGAAAAAATACTTTGCCGTGGTCACTACCGAAAGCTTTAATAATCCTGCTTGCAAACCCGACAAGCTACCCAATCTACTTTCTAATCGACCAACCGCATCAAAGATTTCTAAAGCACTAGCGTAGAGCTCTCGACCTGCGTCAGTTAAATAGAGCTTTCTTCCGACTTGCTCTAATAGGGAAACATCAAGATTATCGGCCAGTTTTTTTAACTGAATAGAAACAGAAGGTTGCGCTAAGTGAAGATCTTGCGCTGTTTGACTAATACTGCCCGTTTCTGCAAATTTGACGAAAATTTCTAGCTGTCTAAACGTTCCTAATCGTGCGTGAAATCTAGAGTGAGGCAATGGCATGGACTTATCTCTCTTCTATTCTGAAAAACCAACACATTTATATTAATAAATATTATTGGTAATTTAAATATATTATTATAAATGTAAATTTTCTAGCATAATAGCTCTATTCACTGAAGTTTGCATCGACATATTTCGTTGCGTTAAGTTAATTTTTAATTAGCCAAGGAGTTAATTATGTTTGTTAGAACACTCGCCGTATCAATATTTATATTCATGCTGGGTCTCTTTCCAGTTCATGCTAAACCTTTTGATCCTTTAACGTCACAACAGCTGGGAACGCTTTGCAAAGATTTCTTGGCACAGCCTAGCTCATCACTGAGTTTGCAATGTGCACGTTACATCAAAGGCTTTATTGATGGTGCTATTGCCGCCGATGCCGAATTAGCCAATGGTCAGGCCGCTTCAGAACGTTCTATATCGTCTTTTAAAGAAAGAGCAATTCAAAACCGAATCGGAAATCGCGTCACCCATTTAACTTTAGGCGATCGAATTTCCGGAGAGTTTTGCCTGGGTGAGCCAGTTACTATCGCGGATGTGATTAAGACAGTTGCGACCAAGATCAATTCTGATGAGTATCAAAATCAAACGGCTCTAAAGGCGATGCAAAGAATGTTAAAGAAAAAGTATCCGTGCGAAGCTAGCTAACGTATACATTTATTTGGCAAGAAACTAAACAGTTATACAACCGAGACTGTTCGGTTGCAAAAACAATTCACGGGAGGCTCGAGTGGGTTATAACTGATCAACTGAAGTAACAAGTCTTCATGCGGTTCAGTTGTCAGTTCGAAGCTCAATAAAATAAGGAAGAAAAGTTGTGGTCAATAAAGTTTTATATTTGTTTAGAAGCGAGGCTTCAGGTGGCATACTTTTGGTAATAGCGGCCGTTTTGGCCATGCTAATTGCTAACTCACCACTAACAGATTGGTACAATTCGTTACTGGAAATTCCAGTGGTTTTTAGCATTGGCACTTTTGTAATTGATAAAGGATTACTACTTTGGGTTAATGATGGTTTGATGGCACTATTCTTTTTTCTAGTAGGTCTAGAAATCAAAAGAGAAGTGCTCAACGGTCAATTATCTGATGCCAAAGAATTAGTCTTACCATTGATTGCCGCTGTCGCCGGTATAGCGGTGCCAGCACTAATTTATCTCAGCTTTAATTCTGACGATCCTATCGCAGCTAACGGTTGGGCGATCCCTTCTGCAACCGATATTGCGTTTGCTCTAGGTGTGTTTGTCATCTTTGGTAAGTATTTGCCATTAGCTCTAAAACTATTCTTATTAGCCGTGGCAATTTTCGATGACATTGCAGCTGTGGTTATTATTGCACTGTTTTATTCAGAAGACTTATCAATGGTTTCTATTTTGGTTGCTTCTATCGGAATTGGCGGTTTATTCATTCTCAACTATTTTAATCTTCAAATCAAAGCCGCTTATATTCTTATTGGTTTAGTCGTTTGGGCTGCCGTTTTAAAGTCTGGAGTACATGCTACTTTAGCAGGATTTGCAGTCGCTTGGTTTATCCCACTAATGACCAAAAAGGAAGGTGACAAAGAATCGATGCTTGAAGGAATAGAGCACTCTTTACACCCATGGGTAACCTTCTTTATTTTACCTGTGTTCGCGTTTGCCAATGCAGGTGTTAATTTGACCGGTGCGACAATGGATACGTTACTTAATCCGGTAACCATTGGTATCGCGCTTGGGCTTTTTGTTGGCAAACAAATCGGTATTTTTGGCGCGTGTTGGTTGGCCGTTCAATGCCGCCTAACCAAGTTGCCACAAGACGTTACTTGGCCACAGCTTTACGGTGTTTGCTTACTATGTGGTATCGGTTTCACCATGAGTTTATTTATCGGAACTTTAGCTTTTGAACATAATGGATTGTTCTTACAAGAGAGTGTCAAGGTTGGCGTACTAATGGGCTCTTTATGCTCAGCGGCGTTGGGTGCTTTTGTTATTTCACAAGTCAATAAAAGCTATCAAGCGCGGCAAGATAAAGCACAGGCGAGTGAAAGCGCGTCATCTGAATCACCAGCAACGGCTTAGTTAGAATTACCATACAAAGCTTATAGTTTTTTAGATTTAATATTGGGAGTTGGAATATGATCGACGTGAATAATATGCTGAAAAAATTAACTTCAAGTCCTGCAGCAAAAGGTTTTTTAGGGGGCATTGCGGGTGGCGCTGCGACTAGTGCGTTAACTTCTAAGAAGGGTAGAAAAGGCGCTACCAAGCTTCTAAAGTATGGCGGTGTAGCAGCAGTAGGCGCTATCGCTTGGAAAGCCTATAAGCAATACTCCACAAATAAGCAATTCGATCAACAACAGTACCAAGCGAATGGCTCAGCGGCTTTGCAACAGCAGCCGCAAATACAAGACGATCAAAACTGGCAAGGATTGCAAGCAAGTAACTTTAGAAACTTAGAGGTTGCCAACAACGCCCAAGAGCAAGCACAGTTTGTGATTAAATCGATGGTTGCCGCAGCGATGGCCGACGGCCATGTGGACGCGACTGAATATCAAAAGATATTGGGTAAAGCGGATGAAATTGGTTTGTCGTTAGAAGAAAAGAATTTGTTGTTGTCGGAAATGGCTAACCCAATGACATTGGAGCAGGTTATTGCAAACTGTGATTGTCCTCAATTAGCACTAGAGGTTTATACCGCTTCGCATTTTGCTGTTGATGAAAATTTGCAAAGTGGTAGGAATTATTTAGATAGTCTAGCTAATGGTTTGCAAATTCCAATTGAATTAGTCAGAGCGGTGGAAGAACAGTCTGAAAATATCTAGGTCAGTTTTCAGACTGACAATATACTCAATTTAAATTTTGAACATCGAGGATATCAACACACCCTGTGACGGCCTAAAGGCCGACCTACAACGAAATGCTTTCGACCTATGTAGGTCTGCCTTTAGGCTGATAACTTTGGGTGAGGGAACAAGCTATGAAGCTAACCTCAAACTCTGTGACGGCCTGAAGGCCGACCTACGACGAAATGCTTTCGACCTATGATAGGTCTGCCTTTAGGCTGATAACTTTGGGTGAGGGAACAAGCTATGAAGCTAACCTCAAACTCTATGACGGCCTGAAGGCCGACCTACGACGAAATGCTTTCGATCTATGTAGGTCTGCCTTCAGGCTGATAACTTTGGGTGAGGGAACAAGCTATGAAGCTAACCTCAAACTCTGTGACGGCCTGAAGGCCGACCTACAACGAAATGCTTTCGATCGATGTAGGTCTGACTTTAGGCTGATAACTTTGGGTGAGGGAACAACCTAGGCTATAAAGTTAACCTCAAACTCTGTGACGGCCTGAAGGCCGACCTACCTAAAGAATATAATTAATAAATCAACCTACACCAATATTGACTTTCCGCATGTACTGGGACAAACCCACTGAGTCGATATTGTTAGAGTTTTCAAGCCCATCGAGTACACCGCTTCGATCATCTGCGCTTCGCTGTTGGCCTAACTTATGTTTAGCTTCAATTTTTGTGATCTTGATTCTAAATGAAACAATTGCTTTGGCGAGTTTCTGCTGATAGTCAGAAGGCATGGTCTGTGAATCATCCAACAAATTGGGTTCGTACTTTTTCACTGTGTCTTGTACTACTTGAATAGTTTGATCATCACTCAGTAATTCGAATTTTCCATATGCGTGCACAGCTGCATAATTCCAAGTCGGAACTGCTGGTCCTTTGGCATACCAAGTTGGCGAGATATAGCTATGTGGACCATTAAATACCACCATGACCGATTGACCATCTAACTCATTCCAATGAGGATTCGCTCTTGCCATATGGCTATTTAGTTCACCATGCTCCCCAATTTTAGCGTGATATAAAAACGGTAAATGGGTTCCTTGAAGCGGTTCAGAAACTAGAACCCCAAAACCATAATCATGCAAGAACTGCTCAACAGAACTGTCCGGTTCCATCTTTAAACTATTTGGAATATACAAAATAAAACCTCCTATTTAACTGCTTGCTATCTTACCCTTTAACGATTGCTTTATGGTTGGCCATTCTTCTTCAGTGATGCTAAAAATTGCAGTATTCCTTAAATTACCGTTAGGGAGAATTCTGAGATTTCTTAATATCCCTTCAAAGGTCGCACCAATCCGTTGGATCGCATTTCTAGATTTATCATTTTTTTCATGAGTTTTAAACTCAACCCGCACCGCCCCCAACGACTCAAAAGCATGTTCAAGCAGTAAAAACTTTGCGTGAGTATTAACATGAGTCCGCTGATGGCTAGGGGAAATAAAAGTAAATCCAATTTCGATGCCTCGGTCTTGCCTTCGAATTGAACAATAGCGAGTAGAGCCAATGATTCGATCGGAGTCTCGATCTATAATCACATAGGGGACATGGTTTCCCTGACGTTGCTGTTCGAGTGATTCATTAATCCAGCTTTTCGATACCTCTAATGAAAGACAATGATTAGGGGCTACCCATTGCCAAAGTTGGGGATAGTTTCCAGCCAAATAAAAAGCCTCTGCATCTGCTTCGGTTAACGGTCTAAGAGTAACCTTATTGGTTTGCAGTACAGTTGGTTTTGGTGCGAACTTTGGTCTCTTAGTCACAATTGACTCCTAATAAAACTTATCATCAACATTGGCAACAAAACCCCTTCAATCCAGCCAGCTTTGGCGCTATGCAGTTCAACGAAGTAGCTATTTTGGCGCTTTTTGGTATATTTAAAACAACCAGTTTAAACATTTATGTTATACCAGATAGATGAATCGATTAGCTTTCGAACTAGATCAAAGTATTCCGTCGGTCTATTTACGCGTCGCAGCGGGGGTTCGTTCGGCAATAAAGGCGGGTCAACTAAAACCGAAAGAGACCTTGCCTTCGGCTCGCGAACTAGCGAAAAATTTAAGAATTAATCGTCATACAGTCATGTCAGCTTATCAGGAGCTCATTGCTCAGGGCTGGCTAGAATCAGTAGAACGCAAACATTATCGTGTGGTTTCTTTTTTACCAATTGAGGCAAGCCAAACAACAACAGTAGGAAAAAAAGAGTCTAGTCAATTTCAGTGGCCAATAAAAAAAGCATTCGAGACCACCACCATAACAAAACCAACCCATGAGTTTCGATATAACTTTGCGGGTGGCATGCCTGATATGCGTCTGTTTCCGTTCAAAGAGTTTAAATACCATATGAATCAGAGCTTGCTGCTGCCTAACTTTAATAATTTAGGTTATGGAAACAATCAAGGTTCAAACGCATTCCTCCAACAACTAAGCACTTACCTTAGACGTATTCGTTCAATTACCAACAAAGAAATTATTGCAGTTAATGGCACTCAAGAAGCGCTTTTTTTAATCGCTCAACTACTAATCAAACAGGGGGAAAGGGTAGCAGTCGAGCCTCTTGGTTATCGTCCGGCATGGAATGCATTTAGAAGCGCCGGAGCAGAGCTGATCTCAATTAAACAACATTCGAAAGGTATCGATGTCGAGCATCTAGAAGATTTAATTAAGAACAAAAAAGTTAAATTAATCTATTTGACTCCCCTGCATCAATACCCTACGACAATAACGCTTCCGGTTGAAGAGCGGATGGCTATTTATTCTTTAGCCGTCGAACACGGAGTTATTATTGTTGAAGATGATTATGATCATGAGTTTCACTACGATAGTCAACCACTAGCACCACTAGCTGCTAACGACCCAAATGGTCAGGTAATTTACCTGGCTTCATTTTCCAAAATAATGTTTCCAGGCACTCGAATTGGTTGCATGGCAGTAGACCCTTCGCTTGTACCAGCTCTCCTTGACTATAGGGCAACAATAAATCATAAGCCTAATAGTTTAATTCAAGATGCTATTGCGCTTTGGATGAAAGATGGCGGATTTGAACGTCATCTTAGAAGGATGACCAAAATATATCGGCAAAGAAGAGAAAACTTGGTTGAGTTACTGAATCGATACCAACAACAAAAATTTGATCTTGATTTTCATTTACCGGCTGGAGGAATGGCAATTTGGTTAGATATAAAACGTAACGCAATGGCACTTGAAAAGCATTGTTTATTTAATGATGTTTATTTACAGACAGAACACCAATTTCATCTAGATAAAACTAATAATCAAGATCGATTTATTCGTTTAGGGTTTGCAGGTATGCAAACAGAAAGCCTGAAACTAGGGCTAGAAGTTATTTTTGATTTTCTTATTAAAAAATAAATAAAAACCCACATTACAGAGAGCCAAATAATTTTTAACGCCAAGATAAGTATATCTAGAACTATAAATCAAAACTATCAGCCTCTTTACCAACCCTTCCAACCGCTCTTAAAAACATCGCTATCGCCCGAAAGGGCAGGGTAATAATAAATTCGATCCAATCGATAAATTCCCATGAATTTTCTAGCGAATCTTTGTCCTTTCTATCTTTTGGCCATAAATAATTACTTAGAATAAATGAAACGAATACACCGATTAGTACCATCCAATTAAATCCTATGGTGACAAGATCAAAAATAAGATAGCAACCTAGTAAGAAGCTTAACATAGCGAGGATACATCTAAATATTTCCATTTAAGTAAATACCTTTAAGGGTGTTGTTTGCGAAAAGCTTTAAGCAAATTATCAACACCTAACATCGGGAAAACCAACCAGATCGATAATGGGTTGAAGTCTGACCTACAAACCAATAATCCAATCACTTAATATAGGTCAGTTTTTAGATGTACAATAAACTCCAAGTCAATTCACACCGTTGGGGATAACAATCAGCCCTGCGAAGGACTAAAGTCAGACCCACAAGTCCAACTTACACCCTGTCTATTTTTGACCAAGACTGTCTAAAGGCTTATAACGCTTCACAATCGATTTTATTTCATCATCTAAGCCAGTCATTTCCCAACGCCCCAGCGCAATCGGAATGCTGCCTATAGAATTTAGTTTGTCAAAAAACTCCCTTAAATGAAACTTTTTACCTTGAGCTTCCAACAAAATAGCATAATCGGCCATCGTTCTCTCGAGAAGGTATTTTCCGGTAATATAACTGCTACCGTAACCAGGTTGACGCATGTACAAGTGCTGTTCAAAAATAAGTAAATCTTGTTCCACTTTCATCCAACCACGTGGTGTTTTATCAGCATGAATTTGACCGGCCTGTTCCATGGTCATTTGATTCGCGTGGGCATATAGAGATCCTAGTCCTCTTGCTGCTCGTTGCGCGATCATAATCCAAACTATTTCTCTAACTCGCGGATTATCATCATAAAGACCGGCATGCATAAACATTTCTTCAACCGCAGTTGCAGTTCCTTCATTTCGACTATCAAAAATATTATAAAGTAATGCTTCTCGCCTAATTAAACTTTTATGTGGCGTGTTATCCATGCGCGCCAACTCAAACCAATGGTAAAAATGCGAGTAAAGTGGCGTGGGATCTAAATGCGCACCAATCCAAAAGAAGTTGCGCTTGTTTGCGGGTACAAATTTACCCAAGTGCTCATTAAGCGCAGGCTCAAAATAGTCAGCAACTGTAACGATTTCTTGATCGCGTAAAAACGCGATAAAATTCTTTGCCGAGCGCTTTGCCAGTGCATTATATTCTTGTTCATTACTGGCAGGGATCAATTCTGGCAATTTTCGATTTCTATGCTCTTCCAATTTTAGTGTTGACCAAGAGCGATCGAGTTCTCGCTTTAACAGAGATACTTCTTCCTGCCAGTTCATAGGCACTAAATGTACGTTGTTCATATACCAAGTGTATTGCTCGCGACCAATACCGGAAGGTCCTGTCTTGTTAGTCGATTCTTTTTTCAACCAGAGAGCTAACTCATCACTGGACTTAGTCGCTTGTTCAATGACTTGATTGAGCGCTTTATTTTTTAAGTTGGCGACCTTTTCTCTCAATCCGGTTAATACTTTTACTTGCGTTTGAATATCACGAATACCAGCTTCCCATAACTCGGCAGCATTGCCGGTTAGGTTTAATTTAGCTTGTTCATTTATTGGCGCAATTTTCTTTAGATCAGAAATTAATCGCACTTGCTCTTTTTTAGAAAGTGGGAACTGATAAGTCCATAACTCAGTCACTCCGTGATGAGTCGGTCCTTCATGTGCAGGAACATCACTACGATAAGTCCAAACCGATTTATAAAATGCTGGGTCTCTTTGCCATGGTTTGAGTATTTTGTGATTAAACTCATAACCATTTAATTCGGCCCATAAAATATACCAATCGACTTGCTGTTCAATCGGCCAGCGTTGCTTGTCAATTTTATTAAGCTTAGATCTGATTATTTTAAATTCTTGGTATCGACTACTAAATGTTTTTGCTCGATAGTCAGGCACGCCATTAATAAGCGGTGGCTTTTCAAATTCTCGCCATTCTTGAAATAAACTTGTTAATTCCTTGTAGTCACTAGCAAACACATAACTTGGGCAAATAATAAAAAAAATTAAGCATAGATAAGGTATTTCGAACTTTTGATTCTTCATACGACTCTCGTTTTGGTAATTTAATGTTTTCTTATAAGACGAAGTTCCGATGGTTCTAAACCCGACTTACTCTTATAGGTTTCTATTCGTTTTAATTCTTTGGGCAGCTCCATTAATTCGAAGCCTAGAGTATGTTGATGAGAATCATCAATACTCTTTAAGTTGGTTGCATCAAAAAAGCTAAAACTGACTTTATTTTTAGTCGAATCAGAGCGCAAGGTCATTCTTGGCTGATTTCCTTGTGGGCAGTAATGAGTAGCCATAAGCTCACCAAGATTTCTATGATACAAAGTGAGCGAGTGAGTTTTTCCCTGATATAACCAAGATTCTACTAAAACACTATTATTAGCTGTTAATTCGAAAGTGACCTTAAAGTCATCATTCTTGGCATTTTTTTTCAACCAAGTTCCTTGTAGAGTCTTTAGTTTTTCAAACGCTAAATCTGCACTCAGTTTTTCTGCAGCGACAATTGGGTTATGGTGACAAATAAATAGTAGTAGGAAGAATACAATTTT
Organism: Kangiellaceae bacterium; assembly: GCA_965230505.1. GTDB lineage: Bacteria > Pseudomonadota > Gammaproteobacteria > Enterobacterales > Kangiellaceae. The sequence continues at coordinate 2,024,731 of OZ246006.1, forward strand.
CATAATAAGTCAGAACCTTTCTTTTTTCCTTGAATTTGAACTGAGTTACGCAAGGTTCCTAATTAACAGAAACCTTGCATTGATCACTGAAATTTCTTACCTCAAAAATTTATTTAGAAACTCCACATACGCTTTAGAAGCTGTAATGCGATTTACTTTCTTTCTAAAGCCATGGCCTTCATCGGGGAATAAAACGTATTCAACTTCAACGCCGTTCTTGCGGATGGCTTCGACCATTTCGTCGCTTTCAACCTGAAGTACTCGTGGGTCATTAGCACCTTGAACGATCAATACTGGATTTTTGATTTTATCCGCATGAAATAATGGAGAAATTGCGTAGTGACGATCGGCATCAGTTGCAGGATCACCCATTTCATCGTAAAGAGCCTTTTTAAACGCTTCCCACCATGGTGGAATACTCTCTAATGTTCTTTTCCAATTGGTGACACCGAAAATATTGATACCTACTTCAAATTCGTCGGTAAATGCCATTCCAGCCATGGTCATATAGCCACCGTAGCTTCCACCGATAATCCCGATTTTTTCTGGATTTACCCAGTTTAAGGTTTGTAGATATTTTTTACCATACACAATATCTTGTAAGTCATCTTCGCCATGTTTTTTGTCGTCTAAATGAAAAAACGTTTTTCCATAGCCAGAAGAGCCACGATTATTCACTGCAAATATGGCATAACCTTGATTAACTAAATGCTGGATCGCTGCTCGATAACCTTTACGAGATTGACCTCCGGGTCCTCCGTGTACCCAAACTAAAGCCGGGACTTTTTTAGCATCAGTCGCCTGTTTAGGTTTATACAAAATACCCGGTACTTCTAACCCGTCAAAGCTTTTAAATCTTCTGACGTCACTGGCAACCAAATGAGATTCGTCCATATCAGGATTCAAAGTTGAAGTTAATCGCTTAGCCGTAGCCGAACCAATTTTATAGCTATATAAATTGGAAGGAGAAGTGTCGGAATTAATATAAAAGACCATGTGCTGGCTATCATCAGAGAAATTAACACCTCGCAAGTCACCTTCGGGTAAGTCTGGCAAAGCGATGCTCTTACCCGTCGCTACTTCTGCAATATCTAATTTGGTTTGACCATCATCATTAACCCCAACAACACGGTACTTTCCGTCATCAGAAAAATCGACAAAAGAGACATCCCAGTTTGCTTGAAAGAACATCGATTTACTTTTGTCAGCTAATTTTAAGCTCCAAGCTTGGTTATATTCACCAAACTCATTGGTAGCATAAATTAATTGTTGGTTGTCTGGCGTAAAAGTGTAACTGCCATGGCTAACATTACCTTCATGTTCGGTAATTAACTCTGCGGCCTTGTCTTTACTATTGAGATCAACTAAATATAAGTTAGAGTCGGCATTGCTAATGTTCTTGTTAAGAACTAACCACTGTCCATTAGGACTGACTTCGCTAAGCGACAAATTTTCATTATTCTGATAAACCATTTGACGACTGTAGTCATTGATGGAGTAGCGATACAAATCAAATGCTTTAGGGTCCCTTTCGTTGGTGGCCACAAAAAAACCACTATTATCATCTAACCACCCATAAAAGCTTGCTTTGAGCTTTTCTCCAGGGGTTAAATCTTTTACCGTACCATCTTTCTCTCGTACGTAAAGATGATTAAGTTCATTACCCCCTTGATCGGCGGTATACAAAATTCGTTCATCTGCAGGGAACCAACTCACCCCATAAATGGCATCGGTTTTGGAATTAGTCAGTTGAGTGGCAGGAGTACCATCTAGTGGATAACGATACGCATTGAAGACCCCAGACTGATCACTAGATACGAGGACTGCAGTTGCATCATGATTAATTGACGAACCAAACACCGTAGTGGTTTTAAAGAAGTCTTCTGCTGAGTATTTTTTAAAGGGAGTAGACTTAGCTACTCGATAGGTCTTCTTAGATCCTTTTGCTGCATCGGTGATCGGAGAAGAGTCTTGGGTGGACTGTTCACATCCTGTAATTAATAGAGATATAAGCGATCCCAGTATCCATAAGTAACGAGTTGATTTCATTAGTAAGCTCCATCGAATAGATTATTTTTATTATGACAATACTGCAGCTAGAGTCTTTTAATCTTAGATTAACCGATATAATGTAACGGATTTTGATAATTAATTCTATTAAAGTGACAATTTCAATACTTGCGTTTACCCGCTAACCAAACTTGTTGTACACGAGTTTTATCCCAATCACTTGGCGCTAACAAATAGAGGTCTTCACTAAGCACTATGAAGTCGGCTAATTTGCCTACCTCAAGACTACCGATACGGTCCTCCATATTAAGCTGCCAAGCACCGTTAATCGTCATTGTGCGTAATGCTTGCTGTGGAGTAAGCGCCTGCTTCTTTCCTAAAATTTTGCCAGATGATGTCTGACGGGTAACCGCCGTTTTCATCAGACTGATGGGGTCTGCTGGAAACATCGGTGAATCGGCATGCAGTGTAGGGTATAACTCTAATTCAAAAGCTGTTCTAACGGGTAGAACACTTTGTGCTCTTTGTTCACCTATAATCTTATTTGACAAAGCATCACCATAATAAAGAATATGGTTAATGTGAAAGCTCGGGGAGATCCCTAATTGCTTAAACTTAAGTAGTGTCGTTGGTTTAACTAATAGGCAATGCTCAAACCGATGCCTTCGTCCATTACTAGTACTACCTAAAAGAGTTTCAAAAGTATTCGCCGCGGACTCGTTGGATAAATCTCCCTGACTGTGTATTGCTAGTTGCCAGCCTGATTGATTGTATTTGATAATTGCTTCATTGAAAGACTCTTGAGATAACCGAAAACTTCCCTTGTGCCCCTTATAAATCCCCATTGCTTCGGTTATTTGATTATTTAGATATGGCTGTTCGAGTGCCATGCTACCGGTATAAGGCGAACCATCGTGCCAAAGTTTAATACCCAAAACTTGATAATATTGGTTTTCTTGAGTAGGGGAATCAGGTAGATATTCAAGCTCATCTTCGGTGAGGTAAATAAACTGGCGAATTCGAGGCTCAAACCAATCAGATGCTGCATATCTAGCTGCCATTGGCGGTATATTATATCCCGCAGATACCACTGAAGTGAAACCTGCCTCGACCAAAGACTGCAAAGTTTGCTGGTAACGTTTCACGACTGCTAATGGCGATTTTAGTTCGGCCAGTAATGGTGAAGCGGCATCGGATTCTGCAACGAATCCGTTAAGTTCTCCTAATTGATCCCGCCCATAATAGCTACCGTTTCCGGGATCAGGGGTGTTGTGATCAATTCCAGCTCGCTCGAAAGCCTTGGAGTTAGCCCAAAACGAATGCATTGTTTGAGAGATAATAACGAGAGGGTTATTTGGTGCTATTTCATCTAAGAACTGCCTGTTGGGCAAGATTAAGTCTGGCATTAACACTGGATCTAACCCCATACCGTAAACCCAGTCGCCGTTTTCAGCCGCGATTACTTGTTGCTCTAAATGCTTCCACATTGCTTCTGATGAATCAAAAGTAAAACCACTTAGATCGACGCTATCTAAAAAAACAGCACTAAGAGCTGGGTGTTCATGAGCTCCGATAAAACCCGGTACTAGCACTTGCTGCTTGAAAGAGAATATCTTGGTCGTGGAGCCCGCCAACGATTTTATTTCATGATTATTTCCAATGGCGACTATGCTCCCATTTTTAATAGCCATGGCTTCGGCCGACGAGTTATTTTGATCGACAGTCAAGATCTTAGTATCAACAATAAGGGTGTCGGGATACTCCTCACTTGAGCAACTGGTGAGAAATAGTATAAGTAGGCTTATTAGGGGCCGCATATTAGTTTTCGTCTTTTACTTTCAAATATCTGAAGATAGAACCTGACAATACTAGCCGGATATGCGCCATCGGATCAATTAGCTTAAAATTTACTCGAATCTGATCTAAATCATGTTTTTAATATTGTCATTGATCGAATATAGCAGTCTCGACTCTCTAAATTGTTTACATTCAATCTGACACTATGCAACTACTCGCTTTAAAACAATCAATTGATAAGCAACTAGCTAAAAGGGCAACACCTCTTCTGTCACCGAGAAGGCTTGGTAAGATTGCCAATATGTGCCCCTTTGGTTTCAACAAGAAACTTATCAGCCTTGTATTAAACTATGCGTTTGCCGAACAAGTAGCCGATGGTGATTTCAAGTTCTTACAAGGAAACAATTTGCTTATAGAAATTATTGATGCTGAGTGTTTCGTAGGCATTAGTTATCAGCCGGACCAGTTAGTTTGTGACTATTTTGACTCAGTACCAACTCAATCTAATGCAACACTATCAATAAATACTTTTGATGCTATACAGTTGATTGAGCAATCCGTTGATCCTGATACATTGTTTTTTCAACGGAAATTAAAAATTAGCGGTGACACTGAACTGGCTCACCAAGCAAAAAACACCATTGATACTCTCGATCAAAATCGTATCCCAAGCGCTCTATTAAAGTTAATCAGTTTTTACAAGCAGCGAGTTACCTTAGCAACTTAAGTCTCTATTAATCTCGCAATAGTTGTATCAATCGACTTGACTCATTCCTTCAATTTGGAACCAATAGCCATTACAAAATTGATAGTCATTAGAAAGTCGATGAGAATTGAACTGAACGGTGTTTTGTTGCTCTAAAATTTGCTTGAGTTGCTTAACTACTTCCAGTGTATCTTCTGCTGAAACAGGAACGACGCGTAAAATATCAATACCTTGTTCAATGAGCTGACTAGTTTGATTCAGCAAATTACTTACCTTGGCCGATTGAGTTTGGATGCCATTAATTTGAGCAAAAGCTGCACCTTCTTGAGTTTTGACTAAAATTCCTTGTTCATCGTGTAAACACTTGAATTGGCATTGATCTTTGGTCAACTGATGGTGGCGCGCTGTAAAACAACGCGCAGAGTAGGCCAGCGGCATTCGACCGAACACTTGATACTCCAATTCAATTGAAAGATGGTGAGCATATTCAATCATCGGTGCTAAGTCGTCTCTCCCTAACTCAACGGGTACAACCCAGCGTTTCATACCCATTTTATGAAATTGACTTAAGCTGCTATTGTTGTAAATATTGATAGCGCAACCTGCAACAAATTCACTTTGATGTTCACTTGCCACTTGAATCGCAGCTAAATCATTGGCTTCAACCCAAAAATCTTTTTGGGCCGCTATTTTGCTGAGGTATCCTAATTCGGACTCCGCTTCTAATAAGGTTAATGTTGATAGCACTACTTGTTTTCCAGCGGCACTTAATAAATTTGCAATACCTATCCAATCGCTCATTTTCATCGAGCGTCGTTTCGAACAGACGGTTTCGCCCAAATAAACAATATCAACCGGTAAGCTAGCGACTTGTTGATAAAAATCCACATATTTATCTTTCGACCAAAAGTAGGGGACAGCTGCTAAGGAAATCTTAGTTTGGTTTAGACGATTCATCATTTATCTACCTAGTCGTATTTTCGATTATATTTATCCATGACATTTATCAATATTATTCAACTATTGCCATGTGCGTTCGTACGCGCCAATCGTCGTTTGTTTCCCTTCGGCAAGCGCTGCCAAATTTTCAATTTCTCTTGGTTCGACTCGCGCTCCGGAATGTAAAACTTTATCAATCGCGCTACGCCAAGCAGTAGTCACTTGACTAACATAAGCAGGGCTTCGTTGCCGTCCCTCAATTTTAATTGCCGCAACTCCAGCTGATAAAAGCTCTGGTAATATGTCCATGGTATTTAGACTAGTTGGCTCTTCTAGCGCATGTTCGACTCTTCCTTCAACATCGAATCGACCTTTACAGAGCGTCGGATATCCTGCATTTTCTCCTTCCGAAAATCGGTCAATCAGTAAGTTATTCAATCGCGATTCCAGCATACCATCCTGTTCCTGCCAATCAACATACGCAGCAGGAGAGCAGACTCCTTTAGTATTTGGAGACTCACCGGTCATATAGGAAGATAAATAGCAGCGGCCTTCAGCCATGATACATAAACTTCCGAAACCAAAAACCTCTATTTCGCACGGAGCAGTTTTGGCCAGCTGTGAGACTTGTTTTAAAGATAGGACTCGTGGTAATACGGCTCTCAAGATACCAAAGTTTTGATAGTAGAAATTAAGCGCCTGTAAATTGGTCGCTGATGCTTGTACCGAAAGATGAATAGGAAAGTCACTTGATCGACTCCTGATATAATCCATTACGCCAATATCGGCTACTATCAAAGTATCGATACCTAAATCCATCGCTTGGTCGACCGAATCAGTCCAACGTTGCCAATGAGCTTCGCGAGGATAAGTATTTATGGCGCAATAAACTTGACAGTTTCGCTGGTGTGCATAGTCAATGGCTTTAATAATTTGCTTATCGGTAAAATTTAAACCCGCAAAATGTCTCGCATTCGTTTCATTTTTTAGGCCAATATAAACTGCGTCAGCACCGCCATCAACCGCTTTAATGAGTGATTGATAGTTACCCGCCGGACATACTAAATCCATAATATTTCATTATCTGAAAGTCTGAGTTAGCCAGCTATTTTAGGAGAGAATAACAACTAAGAATTGACTCAAGTCAACATTAGACTCTTTTAAACAAAGAGCCTAATAAACGTAGGGAATTGTGCGTTTCTAGCTAGGCTTGTTTGAGCGCTTGCTGATATTCTTTTTCTGACATATCTAATTTAATTGCTCTCACAAAATCAATCGCTTCATCAATATCCTTTCTAGCAATTGACAAGCAAACTTCATTGTTGTCGCATTCAGGTAGTTTGGTGATAATTCTTAAGTCGTCGACTTTCAATATTAGCTTATTACCGAATAAGCTCTTTTTGTAACTGAGCTCTAATAGGTTGGCCAACGGAATAACAACTTCGGTTAAACCAGACTTAACCACACCTAGGATAGCGTCCTTAGTTTGATATTGGATTAGAATACTTTCATCTTTAAGCAGTAAAAGCCCTTTAGACTCAGCAAATCCTTCAAAACTATCGGCTAATTTAATTGGAATAGAAAATGATCGCATGGAAAGCCCCCTCAAAACCTAATGGTTAAACGCTAACAGACCTTATCATTAGCGCATTATTCAGTGTACCGGCTAACAACGATTAGATTCAAATTATATTCGTTACAGAGTATGAAGGAATGTAAACAAGCGTTACCAAATGGCTGGATTGATATGGTAAAAACCCATTAGTTGAGAATAAAGAGCTGAATGCTCTCGCTTAAGGGCTTGTGGTCGTTCGAAAAAGACCTCGCTAGCGACCGCGAAAAACTCGGCAGGATTGGTTGCCCCATAATGATCAAGCAATGTTTCCTCACCACGACTGGCTTTTCGCTGAAGTGCTTCAAATTCTTTCGATAAGACTTGAGACCAACATTTCTTGTTTTTGTGTTTTAAGAAGGGAGCACCATTAGCGACGCCGGTCTCTTGATCGAGTTGATGGGCAAATTCATGAATAATAACATTGTGTCCGTCATTAAACACTTGTGCACCATGCTTACTGTCCTTCCAAGATAGGATCACTTTACCTAGTTCCCAAGATTCTCCGCTTAATACTCTAGGATTATTTTGCAACACACCCGCTGCATCCTTAGTCGCGTGGCGAGTAACAAAGGCAGCAGGATAAACATAAATTGACTTAAGTTTAGGGTAATAATTAGTTTCTCTATTTAATAGTAAAAGACAAGCTTGAGCCGCGATAGTAACTCGTATTTCATCGTTAATCTCAACACCTTCAAATCCAAAGAAAGCTTTTTCATTTAAAAATATTAGAACGTGTTGCTTCAGCTGTAGTTGCACATCTGCCGGCATGGAATAGAAAAACGGCACGTTTCGCTTGAGAATAGCTCTCCATTGTTTCGGAAAAGGTTGAGATTTAATTTTATTACGTTGGTACGCAACCCATTTAGGCTTAAGCAGAATAAACCCAATCAGACCAATAATGGCAATGCTTATGATGAATAGTGGGGACATGAAGAATCTCGCAACAGTAGACAGATCTTTAATTGTGGCGAATAATTGAAAATCAAGTAGCATGGCATTCTAGGCATTGCGGATATCAAGTAGCCCTTCGACGGCCTAAAGGCCGACCTACAATGAAATATCTTCGACCTACAACGCAATACCTTCGTTCTATGTAGGTCAGCCTTCTGGCTGACAATAGACTCAATATAAATTCTAAACATAGGGGTTATCAATTAACCCGGCGATCTACTTAAGTCCGATCTACGATGGGAATTCTTCGTTGGATGAAAAATGATGATCAATACGATAAAGTATTGATTTAGGAGAAACTAAAGTAATGAATATGGCACGTATTCATAATCTAAAAACTTATAAACTAGGGATTAGTTTCTCAATATTCCTGTTTTTCTTTAGTTTAAAATTACCAATAGCGATGGCACAAATGAGCGAATTTCAAGGATTAAAAATTAGATTAGTTGAGGATGCCAGTGTCGATCAGGATAAAGTTAAAATTAGCGGCCGCTTTTCAACCTTCGTCACTTGCGGCAGTCAATATGCGACTTGGTTTCAATTTCCACAGACAATAATGTATTCCATCAAAGACCTAAAAACAGGCACAGTTTATGAGTCAATTAACAATGAGCTTTCAATTTCTTGGGACGGGAATAGTGTATATGAAGAATATTCAACAGAGCCATGCGATCAAATAGTGAACGAAGATTTCTCTGTTTTTGTTGAAGATATATACTTTATCAACGTACCCGAGGATCGTCTGGAAGATGTTGAAATAACCGCGAAATACTTTGGATATACTTCAAATAGTATCTATGTGAAAGGTTCGAACTTAAAGTTGAGAGGGTTTTAGAAAAACAAGGCCTAAACTATATTGTTATTCTCAATACATTAGAAGTAACCGATCCGATAGAACAAAGAATATAATAATCACCTTCGCCGTCAAATTGTATTTTATTAAAGACATCAATATTAAAGACTCCCGAACATTCTTGTTCACTATCAACAATATCATCTTCAAATACTATCACGTCTTTAAACGGTGTTACCGCTTGATAGTTTGAGGTTCGAGTAACAACTAGTATGATGTGTTTTAAAATATCAGCACCGCGAGCTAGTGGGCTATCCTCACCATATACAATATTGAATTTTCCATGTAACTGAATTTTATTGGGGTCGTCTTTTCCAGGTGGATAAACTCTTTCAATTTGAATAGATGCTTTTTGATCACTCATATTCTTAACTACTGTTACTTTACCGAAATATTGACATCAATTACATTTGATTTGTATTCGCCAAGCGTTGCATACACTTTGTATTTAGCCGAACTAAAAGGTATTTCTAAGTTTTTAACGAGATCGATATTAAAGTATTCTGTGGTATCTAAACCTTGTTGCGATTCAGCAAGTCCTGGCACGTTGGGTTTCGCTGTAAAACCAAAAGGTATCAACTTTCCACTGTAGCTTTCTGCAGATTCTTGATTAACCGCCACCAACAATACATGCTTTGCAAGCTCCCCATCTAAATCTAAGGTTTCATAGGGAAGTTTTACTAATCCCGAGATAACTAGTTTTAACTTTCCCTGAGTATCACCATTCGGTAATACCACAGGTGTTTCATCCGCCAAACTTTTTGGCCACTCCGTGTCTTTAGGACCATTGACTAGTATGCCTTGGAATTCACTAAAAAAAGGATCTTTTAATTGCGGACTGCAATCAAAGCTTTGGGTTGAATTATTTCCCGCTTTCGAGAAATCGCAATCTTGTGGTAAGTCGTATAATGGCGCTGTCATATCTCTACCTGTATCAACACTGGTACAATTGGATAAAGCAAAAATTAGTAAAATTGCTGTTATTTGACGAAGACCTATCATAACACTCTATGATAGGTCGAGTTTTCGAACAATGGGCTCACACTCTGAGCAATATTCTTTTGGTGCATGATTACTTCCAATTCCATTGGCACCAAACATTACGCAGGCAGGCGTCCCTGACCAACCAGAAACTGCACTGTATGTTGCACCTTTTTCGCAGTGTGGTCCAGCATGGGTTTTATCATTTACCCCACGGTTTTCACCATACAAAGTTGATGGGCCATCCGGCAATTTTTGATAGCCCGCAATTCCCTTTTTGTTGCCGTAAGCAACCATTCCAAACCGATGTCCAACCTCATGATTCCAAGTATACTCAGTGGTATTTGCCGGCATATCGGCCCAAGCAACACGTTTTGCTGTGGTAATGAGATCGACTCCACCGGGATTCCAACTAAAGCCATTAGTCCAACCGCTTGCTATATTAACCAATATAACAAACTCTAACGTTCCTGAGGTTTTACTTAGCAAAGCATTAAGACCACTGTCTCGCTTTATTTTTATTTGGTGGTGTCCGCCATAAGTGAAATATTTGGTTCCAGTAATTTCTACATTGGCCTTAGTTATTGAGTGAGATAAAGTCGCTCCCGTTTTAGGATCGGTGTGTTTAACCTGACCACCACGAAACCACACTTTGGCCAGATCGTCCGCATCATCTAGCCCATACCAAAGAAACTGAGTGCCCATAACAACAACATCACTTGGTGAAATGGCTAATTGGGGAATGGCAGTTCCTATTGTCATGGTTTGCCTAAATACTGCAGGCCCCATTGAACTGATATAGTCTGAAAAAACCGCAGCAATGCCTACTTTCTTGTGATCAGCATCAATGTTAAATGCAGCACTGACATCACTTCCAAAAGAAGAGATATTTCCACTAGTATGCATTGTGATGGTTTTTTTGTAAGGGATCTTAGCAGCAGTACCCACTTTTTCTAATTTAATAAAGTGCTTTAAACTGTGGCTTTCCATCGGACTGAGTGAAGTCGCAGCAACGCTTCCATTTGAGTCGTTCATGGTCATTTCTTGATAGTAGAGCTTTCTCATGGTTTCGACTTCAATGCTACTAACCACCTTACCATTAGCGTCTTGCGCTTCAATCTTATATTTATTGCCGCCAGCGGCAGGTAGCTGAATACTTTCTTCTATTTCGACTTGTTTTGTTCCCGACTGACCTACCGCGCCACGGGTCATTTTGAAATTTGGATTCCGCTTCTCTTCATCCGCGGTATAAACGGCGTTTTTGCTGCCAACCGGGGTTACCTTTGCTTTGAAATTTAGTGGAACTTTATCCTTATCGAAAGTAGCTTTTATGGTTAGTTTTCCACATCGATCTTTACTATCAATGTCACTATCTTTCGCATAAATATCTTTCTTCTCCAAATTCACCCATTGCACCAAAGCCATTGTCTACTCCTTTAAATGATCTCTATTTTGGTAATTTTGTTTTCTTCTATGCTTGGCGGGGGAGGAACAACGATGGGTGGTTGCACCTCAGGAATGGGAGCTGTGTTAGGCGCACCACCTTTATTCTGGATCATCATATCAGCAAGGCGTGGTACGTTTTTTCCTTCGACTTTAACATCAAAAGAATAATTAACAAATTCCGCTTTACCTTTAATTTTACTACTCACAATTCCTTTTAAAGACCCAGGCTCATCGCCGGTACTGGTTTTGAAATTGGAGCCTTTTAGCATGATTGGGTTGCCATCCATCTTGACTGATTTGCTACCTTTAGCGGTATCAGATGACATCGCAATGTTAGGGTAGGGAATCGGTACCGGTCCACCGGGAGTGGGAGTTTTACAAACATCAGGAAAAACCGTGACAATCCCATCACTGGATTTGTGCACAACAGTTCTATTATTTACATTAATTGTTGCAGCCATACTACTTCCTTTACTTCATCCTTAAGCGCTTTTAACTAATAGCGCTCCGCGTCGACCGTCATCATTAGCGGTAGTTAATAAAATGCTCTTTGTATCAGTTTGTTGAATGCGCTCTACTGCATTCACTATTAATAACCCGCCCGAAGCCGCACCAACTTCTCCGCAACAATCAGCCGGATGGCTAATTTCCGTGTTGGCATCAAAGCGCGCTCCCAGTCGAGTACTAATAATCCCTAGCTCTTGGCTGGCGTAGCTCTCCCCATTAAGATCGCAACCAATCACACCAATATTTCCATTACTTGAATCTGCATCAAGTGCAGCTCGAATGGCTTCAGTTAAGCCTTTGCCACTGCTCGCTCGCTCTGAGTATATATGATTGGGTTCAACACCAAATCCAACACCGCCAATGGTAGCCAATATATCTGCGCCTCTTGCGTTGGCGTGCTGTTGGGTCTCTAACATTAACATTGTCGCGGCCTCCCCAGGTATGAACCCGTCTACATTTCGGCTACTTTTTAACCGCCAGTGTTGATCAAAATGAGCCATTCTAGCTTGCAACAGATAGCTATCGACACCGCCGACAATACACTGCTCAAGTTCTCCGCTTTGCAACAATGCTACCGCCTCATTGACTGCACTAAAAACGCCGATATGTGCATCTCGGCTGGCACGGGTATTTTTAATTCCCACTAAGCCCATATGGCGCCGTATTTCGGTGAGCCATTGATCATCTAATACTAGGTGTTGTAATCCGCTTTCTGCTCCCGGTAACGCCACCAACAGTCCTGTTTTAGCGAGTTGTTGTCGTTTTATCTTACTTTGAGCAAACAGTTCTTTTAGAGCTGGAATGGTTAATTGATTAAAACGCTCGTGATCATCCACATGAAACTCTATAAAAGGTGCAGCAGCGACATATGCGGGTAAATCTTCATCCCATTCAGGGTCATCTGGCGTGCACTCATAATAGCTGTGCTCTACAAAGGGTGTGATGCCAGCGGAAATTGCTGCATTGCTTTGTTCAACATTACCACCAACCGCTGTAACTGCCCCCATGGCGGTTATAACAATGGAATTATTGGCTCCATTCGCTTGGTTAGTCATTCTAGTGACGCCTTTTGATCGTGATTGAGTCTAAATATAGAAACTTTCGTTTAGTTGGAATTGTAGCTCTCCAAGTCAACATAACTCGGTTTTCGTCAGGCTCGACCACCACGGTATCAAGCTTTGCAACAAAGTCGGCTTGCTGTCTTCGCATACTGGCAGTTACAGTGAGTTGCTGATTCGGTAATTGAAAAGACAATAGTCCTGACTCAGTCGCATTATTGACCGTCACTAGCTCGTCACCACCAAGCTCAGGTGAAATGCACAAATTAGAGTGTGCGCCATTAAAAAATTGAGGATCAAAGTCCAATGGTAGTAAAGGCATACGCTCTTTTTGCCATTTTTCATCATAGCTTCCAGCCAGTGCGAGACGCGGTTGCCAATCTCTTGAAATCACTCCAAATCCGACCGGACTGGGGTGGTCATCAATCTCACTAATTAACTCATGCGGATTTTCAATGTTAGGTAATGCAAGTCCTTCAATGGGATTGCTTTTTGGGGGAATAAACCCTTTTCCAATGGGATTTAGCGGCTCAAATTGGTACTCTCCGCTGTCCTGGTGCTCAGCTCTAGGATCACTTCCACCGAATGCATTTTCATAGATTAGCGGGAGCCTATGAAAACTTTCGGGCCGGCTAATTTGCCAAACAAGCCCCTCTTTATACCAGTGGCGATCACCAAACACTCTAACGCTCTGTTGAGTCTCTCCAACAGTTAAAGTCACATCGAACTGACTGGCCGCCTGTCCTCCCGGCGCATAGCCATGGCCTAACATTATGACATCGGTTGCTTTTTTTACCAGCGCGAGATCCGTTCCATATTTAATACTTGATTCGCCTGGTTCCCCGTAGAATTCGTCGGCATGCTGAACGGCTACTTGTTCATCCGATAGAGTCAGCCCTAAGCTGTTATCACAGGGGTTAAAAGTTCCCTTGATAATAACAATTGCATAATCTCTACCATGAACGTCTTCATAGGGATGTAGCTCCGCACAAAACGGAGTGTGGTTGTTGATTTGCAGCAATTCGTATTTTCCTTTACACGGTCTTGGCAGAAACTTAAGCTTGCGCAAATAATGTTAAATTAAATAGCACACGTTAATCTTAGATCTTAGACCAAATAAGGCGGGCTGTACAAAACACTTTTGTGAATAAGTTAATAAAATAGGCGTTGTTTTAGCTAGTTGCTAAATTCACTAAAATGAGATTTTTTTCTTTCTGGTCTAATTTTTGCTGAACATAAGGTTTACCGATCAATAGGAAAACTTTTATGACCAAAATCGCTCGTTCTATTTTTGCTCTTTTCGTAGCGCTAGTATTTTCGAACACACTATGTGCCCAGACACCGCAAGAGTTAGCAAAGAAAATTCTAGCAATGGATAAAGTATTATTTGATGCTTTTAACGCTTGCAACATTAAAGTGATGAGTGAGGTTTTAGACCAAGATCTAGAGTTTTATCACGATAAAAGTGGTCTAACTGACCATTCCCAAACCATCCGCTCGGCTAAAAATAACTGCGATAACAAACTTGGTTTAACTCGTACTTTGTTGTCTGAATATAATGCGATTTTTCCAGCTGGTGATTATGGTGCTATCCAAGAGGGACGACATCAATTCTGCCATATGGAAAACGGTAAAAATGATTGCGGCACGTTTAAGTTTGTTCATATTTGGAAAAATACTAATGGCCAATGGACTATCAGCAGAGTCATTAGTTATGACCATTAGTAAAACCACACTTTAAATTAGTATTTTTGCCGCTAACAATTTTTCGTCCATTTGATTTCGAGGCCATAGAATCCATAAAGCACTAGACTAGATCATTTATTGAGCTTGAATACTTATTGCTCTTTGTGACCCACTAGAGTTAGTGGATCGCTAATAGTTTTTAATTGCGCCTGATACCTTGCGGTGGTATCTGCGGGTGAAGCACCTATCAGTTGATCGTCTAGATAGTATAAAACATATTTTTCGCCTGTCCTCATACGCCGATAGAGCCTTGAGCTTGAAGGGTCGCAATTAGAACACTGAGCGCTAACTGACAGTGATTGACCTTTAATCAGATGAAGCTCGTTAAATATCATCGAAAAAGTAGGATGCTTACGGGCAGCTTTATCTCTTTCTACGAGCGCTAATAGTTCTTCTAGGGTTGAAGCGAGTGTTGTTGATTCGGATTTGGGTAAGCTAGGCGGATAGCTGACTTGTTTATCAAGCAATTCAACCCATACGATCCTGTCTGCTTGCTCAGCCAACTGTTTGATTCGAGTTGAGTCGTATGTGAAGGGGGAATGTATGCAGGCATCGCTTAGGCCAACATACAACATTCCAAAAAGCAAAATTAGTAATTTCATAAGCGCTCCCGCCAAATATTACATTTGTAACATTATAATTACACATATAACTTAATATTGCAAATGGTGCTACTAGTAGAACCAAGCCAACCATCAAATATTGGTTTGTTATAAATAAAATTGCGCTCTACGACTTTGAAAATATTGAAATAATGGTAGGGTAGTGACTATCACATAAACCTAAATTCTAAATAGTAATGACTTCAGAAAACAAAAAGACAATTTCGCTAGTATTAGGTAGCGGCGGTGCGAGAGGCTTAGCCCATATCGGCGTAATCCGTTGGCTTGAAGAAAACAATGTAGTAATTAAATCTATCTCCGGTAGTTCGGTGGGAGCCATGGTTGGCGGCGTTTATGCCGCAGGTAAACTGGACGAGTTTGAAGAGTGGGTGAGGGCAATTACCAAATTAGATATTATTACTCTTTTAGATATTTCTTGGCGCAAGAGTGGCCTAGTCAAAGGTGAAAAAGTCATCAATACTTTAAAAGAGTTAGTCGGTGATCTAACCATTGATGAACTTCCTATTAGATTTACCGCCGTGGCTTCTGATATTTTAAATGAAAAAGAGGTCTGGATGAATTCAGGGAAATTATTTGATGCTATTCGCGCATCTATTTCATTACCGCTTTTTTTTACACCCTTTCCTTATCGTGGTGTCGATTTAATCGATGGTGGTGTGTTAAACCCTGTTCCTATTGCACCAACTTTTGGCGATGGTAATGATATCACCATTGCCGTTAATTTAGGTGGTCAAGTAGAGGTTGACGATACTCACCATCCTGAGACAACTCAAAATAAAAAACCAAGCAAAAATCGCGATAAGAAACCCTCTGCTTTTACCCAAAAAATTAATAGCTTTATTGAATCACTAAAAAGCTCATCGGATAATGGTACCCATAATAACTGGGGAGTTTACGATGTTGCTAACCAAGCGTTTGATGCAATGCAAAGTACCATAGCGAGGCATAAATTAGCGACTTACCCGCCGGACTACTCCGTCGAAATAGCACGAAATGCGTGCGGTATTTTAGAACTTAATCGAGCAGATGAGATGATTAAGCTAGGGTATGAAAAAGCCGAAGAATATTTGCGTGATAAAATTTAACCAATACGAGTGGCGCTTAATTGAAACGACGTGAATTTCTCAAACATCAATCAGCTATTGCAACCGGTTTAATGAGCTTGCCAATGATCGGTTACACAAACACTAAAACAGAGACTAAACCTATGTATGGAATAATCGGCAAGATGCTCGCTCATCCGGGAAAACGAGATGAATTAATAGCAATACTACTTGCCGGCACACAAAACATGCCCGGCTGTAGAAGTTACATTATTTCTAAAGATTTGGCCGATGAGAATGCTCTCTGGATCAATGAAGTTTGGGATAGTAAAGAAAGTCACACTGCTTCGTTACAGCTCCAGTCTGTGCAAAGTGCAATTGCAAAAGGCAAACCGCTTATCGCAGGATTTGGCGAGCGGTTTGAGACTGAGCCAGTTGGTGGGCATGGTCTCAACTAGTCTAGCTTGAATGAGTAAAAAACCAATCGACCATGTTTTTTCTAAATGTGGATCGAGAATAAAAAGCAGCAATTAGATCAAAATGAGCATCTAATTCCATCAAAAGCTTCGATTAGTCTTTTCAAAATTTTGAGGCAACTCTATCAATAACTTCAGTGGGCTCTAGCTAAGTGATTTAGAGACTACGAATTTTTCTCATTCTCTTCATTATGCCACACCCTTAAGATATGAATTCTTTGGTTTTCAACAAGATAGCGAACTGTATAGTTGCCAATGTATAAATCACGTATTTTTTCAGGCTCAAAAGCGCTGATAACCGGCAAACCCACCAAGGGAAATTTTTTGAGTTTTTCAATTCCCTCCTGAATATCGATGGCTATTCGACGAGCAGCAAAGGGGTTCTTTGGTTCAATGAACTCTACAACTCTCTGCAAATCACCAATTGATTCAGGTGAATAAGTGACTTTCATGGTTTGGGAGCTGATGAGCGCTTATTAGTACCCCAAGTATTTAACCAAGCATTAACCTCATTCTCGTCGATAGCATCTCCAGACTCTAGGGAATTCAGAGCTTCAAGAGTATCTTGCCACCTAGAATCATCCAAAGCCCTCCTAGCTAAATACTCTTTAACAGCCTGGTTTATGATGTAATTTTTACTTCTATCTAATTGTTTCGAAAGGGATTCTAGTGGCTTTTCCACATCATCGGAAAATCTTATACTGGTAATACCCATAGCTCACTCCTTAGTGTATTCGTTTGTAATACATGCTAGTACAACTTAGTAAGGTTAGCTACCGTCTTCTATTGCAAACCAATCGTGACTGAAAACTTATAATAGACTGGCTTTGTCCACCACATGACAAAAAGTTATTTCCCTTCGACTAGCTAACTGTTCAATACTTAAACAAACTAACCCCAAAATACCTCAAACGGAGAAGACCGTGTCTCAAACACAAGGCCTTGTACAGGAACCGCAGTTCATGCGTTCCCAGGTAGTTGCTCAGCAGCCGAGTAACTTAACAGCAACTTCACTCATCCAGAAAAATGCCTCTGTTTTTCAATCGTGTTTCTCGTCTTATCACTCTTCTCGTCAACTCTATTATTATTTTAGTCACTAAATACTAAAGCCCATTTTCATGCGTTTGCCAGTTAGTTCGATTGGTGAAATCGCTGAGACCAAGCTCAAAAAGAATCCTTTTTTTTAGCCATTACAAACCGATGACTTAATTCGAGACTATTGCTCTCGATGCCTAAATTTATATAGAGAAATATTATGACCTTCGAAACACTGGCACAAATTAATAAAGTTAATAACTTAAATATCGAATCAGAAAAAGTACTGATCACACCCAGAGAACTAAAAGAGAAGCTACCGTTACCGCCATCGAGTGCAGCGTTTGTTTCACGCTCGCGACAGCAAATCGAAGCAATTCTTGATAGAAAGGATCCTCGTAAGATAGCGATAGTTGGACCGTGTTCTATCCATGATATTAAATCCGCGAAAGAATATGCGCTTAAATTGAAACAACTAGCCAAAGAAGTCAAAAATGAAATCTACCTAGTAATGCGCGTTTATTTTGAAAAGCCACGCACAACGGTAGGCTGGAAAGGGTTGATTAATGATCCTAATTTGAATAATAGTTTTGATGTAGAAAAAGGCTTAGGAATTGCTCGAGAACTGCTTTTATGGCTGGCCGAAAATGAAATTCCAGTCGCTACTGAAATGTTGGATCCCATTAGTCCTCAGTATTTATCGGAGTTAATCTCATGGACGGCAATTGGCGCGAGGACCAGCGAATCTCAAACTCATCGTGAAATGGCTAGCGGATTATCCATGCCAATTGGATTCAAAAATGGAACCAGTGGTTCATCTGGCGCGGCGCTTAATGCTATGAAAGCCGCCGCTTCTGGACATAGTTTTATGGGGATCAATAATTTAGGACAAGTCACTTTATTAAATACCACTGGTAATCGACATGGTCACGTTATTTTAAGAGGTGGCAATAAACCAAACTACCATCCAGAAGATATTGCCCAATATGAAGGAAAACTAAAGTCCAATAAACTGCCCAACAATATTATGGTGGACTGTAGTCATGGCAACAGCAATAAGGATCCTTCAAAGCAACCTGAGGTTCTGGAAAATGTAATCGGCCAAATTGTTGATGGAAACCAATCTATCATCGGCTTTATGCTCGAGAGTCATTTGAATTCGGGTAATCAAAAGATCAAAGACGAGTTATCCCAGCTTGAATATGGAGTATCGATTACCGATGCTTGTATCGATTGGCAAACAACGGAAGACATTCTGATTAAAACAGCCCACCAACTCAATGAAACCAACTTGCAAACAAGGGCGTTAAGAAATGGGATCACATTTTAGAATTAGTTTTAACAACTTAAAGATTTTACTCGTGGGGGGTGCCTGAGAAAGCTAATAGCCGTCAATTTTGACGGCTATTTAGCGTTTCTCGTACACTTAGTTTCCTGAACGATTAATAGACTCTTTACCGTTGTAAACCAGACGAGTCGACCAAGGGATCGGATTTCTTAACGCGTAATGCGCCATACAACCATTTTCTGCTTCATCAAGTAAGTCCTTAATGTTTTCTTCTGGCTCTGGGCTTTCGATAATCACGTGAGTTTCCACTACATCACAACCGCCATTGGTCATATAACCATGATCACGCATATGGCCTAAATTGGTTCTAAATACGATTCGTTGTTCTAGCTTTAAGCTATCCACTTGAATTTTTCGGGCCGTTAATATATCGGTTAAGTGGGTCATTAGACAAAAGCCGATGCCTGCTGAGAAAAACGCGAGTGGCGGCGGCGCAGTATCTTCACCCACAGGTGGCTGTTCATCACAATAGAGCTTCACAGGACTAAACCCTGGAATGTTGACAGAAACCACCCCGGTTTTGCTTTGTTTGGTGCCAGCTTCCGCACTCAAGTTGACTTCAAATCGATAAGGTTCCGGGTGTCGCGCTTTAGAAAATTTAGTTGACTCGTATTGAGTTTTTTCTGGTTGCTCTGAACTCAACTCACCCACATGATAAAACTTTTCTGATGCCATCTGTATTCCTCGCTTTAGTGTTTTTAAGGTAATCTAGTATCTTTAAATTGGCTTAATTTTACCGCAAAGCTCATGACGGAACTCCCCAAAATCTCCTTCGATTCGGTCTAAAACGGTGATATCCTTCACTCTAAATTAATTTTATGGTGATAACCCCCATGTTAAGTCAACAAGACCAAGAAATACTGATTCAACTACAAGAAAATGGCCGTATGCCGATGGTTGAGCTTGCCAAAGCGACTAACATGTCTGAATCCACTTGTTTACGACGAACAAAAAGCCTAGAAGAGCGGGGAGTCATTAAAGGATATAGCGCGATGCTCAATGCCGAGGAGGCAGGCTTTGGAGTAACCGCATTTATTCAGGTTAGTATTAACCAAAGTAATGAAGCGGCATTTGATAAATTCAAAATGGCGGTAAAGTACCATCCTTTAATTTTGGAATGTTATTCCTTATCAGGCCCTTATGATCACCTAATGAAAGTGGTCGCTAGAGACAACAAGGAAATGTCTCATTTTATACTAAAAACCCTTAGATCCTTTCCTGAAGTTAAAGATGCACAAACATTATTTGTATTGCAGGAAGTTAAACACACCAATTCATTACCGGTGAAATTGCCTAACTAAAATCTACGTCTGTCCTTATGCTAATTATTCACTGAATCTAAGCATCAAAACTATCGGGATACCATTCAACCCTAAGAATGACTCAATCCCAACTGGCAATGAATAATCTTAAGGCCTTCGGCCGATGCTTCTAAACGCCATATAACCGTGTTAATCTGAAACAACCTAGCGGTTCGAATTTGTTGGAACATTATGAAAAAATTAATTTATGTTGTTATTGGGCTAATTGTGGCAGCCGTTTTAATTTATTTTGCGCTACCCGGTGATACTGAAAATAGAGCAAAGCGGTTGGGCGTTTCCTATTTTGATGGGGATTACGTTATTACCCATAATGGTTTTTCTGGTATGAACGTTTGGTTGGTGATTGATGGTAAGGTTACTTCAGAGCCAGAGAAGGGTTATTACCATACTAGAGCTGCCGGAATTTCAAAGAAAACCATTTATCTTCAAGTACCAATGGCCAATACAGAAATTGAAGAGTTTCAGTCGCTTGAGCAATTAACTGAGTCACAACAAACTATTTTGAAAGCAAAATATGGAGAGAATTCAAAGTACTTTGGAAAGATTCGTTAGGTTTAATCGACCGGGCTCAATCAGGCCACTGATAATCGGGGCGATTATCTTCTGGCTCTAGGTCATCAGGATAATTTCTTGCGATTTCGTCGGCCGCCATATTTCTAATGGTTAATTTATCTTCAGGGTCAACAGCGTAACGTAAAGCGAGATAGGTAAAGTCTCTTTCTGATAATCTAACGATCAGTTTCGCTTTGGCTTTCTTAGTTCTTACACCTAACCCGATAACTTCTCTGGCTTTTTCTGCGGGTGTTATATCATCCATAGCAGCATCAATCTTGAGCTTTTTGTAACCTTCATCCGACAACTCAAAAGCGACCTGAGTGGTTTTTCCCGTTTTGGTACTAGAGCTAATAGCACTAAGAATTTCTTGGGTAACAAATTTTTTATCTCGGTTACTCATAAGCCCTCCTAAACGAGAAAAATTAATATGGCGAGTCCTAATAGGATATCAGGAATCATTTTTTATTGTCGAACAATTATAATTGTTGACGAACAATGATTCATTCTAAAAACCACACTTAAGCGGTACTCCTATCTAGAATACCGCTTGAATGTTGGATTCCTGTTGTATATAGCTTAGTTTGTAAATACTCGTTATTCAATGGTATCGCCATCTATATTTAAAACAACAGGTTCTCCGTAGCCGAGACCTTTCATGCGCTCTAACTGGGTTTTGGCATCACCAACCACCAAATAAATCATTTGTTGCTCATTGATATATTCGTTGATCACTTTATGAACTTCGGCTAGTTCAACTTTTGAAACATAGTCTTGTTGTTGCTCAACGTAATTATCAGGCAATTGATATAAACTAATATTCTGCAACATACCTAATAATTGAGACAAGGTTTCAAACCGTCTTGAGTTTCCTTTAATTGTCATGTTCTTAGCCACTGCTAGGTCTTCCGGCAAATAAGTCGATTGATAGTTGCCAATAAGATCTTTGAAGATTTCTAACGACTCTAAAGTGACGTTGGTTCTGACTTGAGAAGCGGCAATAAAAGGTGATTGATAATGACTAGGGCGCAGATAGGAATAAGCACCATAAGTGTATCCTTTTTGTATTCTTAAGGTTTGAGCCAAGCGCCCACTTATTCCGCCACCAAGCCGGTTGTTAGCAAATTGAATGGGATAGAAATCATCTTCAAAACCGCTCACTACTGGTTTACCCACATAAATCACCGACTGCTTTGCGTTGGGTAGGTCGATAAAATAAAGCACCGGTTTTTCAACCGTTTTTATCGTGGGCTGTTTTGGCATCGCAATCGCTTCACCTTTCCAAGCCTTCAGAGCCTTCAGCGCTTCCTCTACAGCAGCTTGTTTTACTGATCCAACCACATGAAAACTAGCATTGGCGGGCGAGAGATTAGCTTTATAGTATGCCTTTAGGTCATTCAGATTAATCGCATTAACCGTTTCCGCTACCCCGCCGGTCGGCATACCCAAAACATGATCAGTACCGTAAACAAGTTTCATAAATGCATTGGCGGCAATCCGAGAAGCATTACCTTTAGCTTGTTGAATTCTGGTTAATCGAGTTGCTTTTAATCGATCAAATTCTGCTTGATCAAAACGTGGTTCGAGCAACATTTCTGCAAGCAAATTCACTGTTGCCGGAAAATTCTTAGCTAAACTTCTTCCGGTAATAGTAATGGCTTCTTTTCCAGCATCAACCGATAAACTGGCACCTAATAAACCAATCGCTTCTTCTAATTGTTGCGGTGTTTTGCTAGAGGTACCTTCGTTCATTGATTCCGCTAATAGGAAAGCCGTTCCCAATTTAGCAGGTTGATCAAGGCTCTGACCACCGTCAATCCGTAAACTAAAATTAACTACTGGTAATTCGGTACTTTCAATGCCGTAAAGCTTAATTCCATTTTCACTTGCCGAACGCCAAACCGAGGGGACTTTTAATTTCGGTAATTCAGTTAAAGGTGGCTCACTGCGATCATGTTTAGTCGCGGTCTTCTGATATTCAATGGCGTCGTTTTCTACAAAGTTAGTTTCTGCACCTTGTTTAATTTCTTCTTCAACCACATCGGCAACACTTGAGCCTGCAACGACCAACTCTTGGGCATCTTTTGGTACAAAGCTGGTAATAATTGCCGGCTTATTTTTAATATACTGTTTGTAAACCCGCATAATATCTTCTCGAGTCACAGCAGTAATATTTTTAATATCTTGTTTGATAAAATCTGGCGAGCCGGCATATTCATTGTAAATGCCCATCTGTAATGCTTTGTCTAAAATACTTTCGATACCGTAATAAAAATCGGTCTCTAACTTGGCTTTAATTTTAGTCAGTTGGTTATCGGAGAACCCTTGTTTTTCGAATTGGTTTAGTGATTGATCTATCGCATTTTTTACCATATCTAGCTTGGTGCCAGCATTGGCTCTAACACGGATGGTAAATGTACCTGCAATTTCTTCAGAGCGATTCCAAGCAGCAACCGCAGGTGCTAGCTTTTGCTCCTCAACAATGGTTTTGTACAACGTCGCTTCTTTGCCATTGGATAAGATTTCCGCTAGTACATTGAGCGCATACGAATCTTTATGATACTGCTCAATCGTCGGGAAGGTAAGACGCAATTCGGGTAACTTTGCAAAGTTATCTAAGTGGAATAATTTAATATCTTTTTCTATCGTCACTGGTTGAGGCTGCATATTCTCCATTGCTTCACCAGCTTTAATTTCCCCAAACCATCGTTCTACTTTCTTTTTAGTTTCGGCAATATCAATGTCCCCAGCAATGACTAATGTAGCATTAGAAGGAACGTAAAACTTATGATAAAACTCTCTTACATCATCCAAGGTGGCGGCCTGTAAGTCTTCTAAGTCGCCAATTACTGTCCAGTTGTAAGGATGATCTTTTGGATACAAGGCTTTTTTAATCACGTGACCAGTATGACCATAAGGTCGGTTATCAACCCGTTGGCGCTTTTCATTTTTGACCACTTGTTTTTCACGCTCTAGAGTTCCCTGATCGACCGTGTTAATCATAAAACCAAGTCGGTCAGAATCAATCCAAAGCAGCTTATCAAACGCATCTTTTGGAACCACCTCATAATAAATAGTGCCGTCGCTCCATGTACCACCATTTCTTGTACCACCTAACTCTGGAATCATTTTACGATTAGCGCCCTTAGGCACATTCTCAGAATCATTAAATGACATATGCTCAAAAAAGTGTGCAAAACCGGTACGTCCAGGCTTTTCCCTGTTGGAACCGACATGAACAACTGTGGCCATCGCTACGATGGGATCTGATTTATCTTGATGAAGAATTACTTTCAAGCCGTTGGCTAATTCGTATTGTTGATAATTAATATCAAAATCGGTCGAAGACTTTTTGGACGATTCTGTTTTTACGGTTGATTCGGACGTTGTCGTTTTTACCTCCTGTTGCTGCTCTTCACAAGCGAAGAGCAGGGGAGCAATGCTGATGAGGGCGGCGAATCGTTTGATTGAATAGGGCATTTCGACCTTCCTTTTGTTATTTAAAAGCGATTTTTATTAGATTAATAAACCCTACTCGCTCTAAAAAGGATGTCAATGTAAAAACTTGGGATCTTAAGTAATATTAACAAATCGAAACGATTTGTTAGCACGGGAAGCACACGAGGATGGCTATATGCTGTTAAGGACTGATCTGCCTGTAGGACGGGTTTCAGTTAGTCGCGGCACTAGGAAGAAGCTGAGATAAATTACTTACCCCAGCCTTCTGTGTCAGCTTAAAAGCTGACCTACATTGAAAATAACTTAAATTGATCCATTTTTATTCTTCCCAGTGGATAGGCGTCTCAATATCCATTTCTAAGAAATGTTTAAATTTTCGTTCAATATCCGAGCGCTTAATTTTTAATGTTGGAGTTAGAAGATTATTTTCCACGCTCCATTCTTCTTTCAACACGATGATATGGTCGATCTTTTGGTGCTTTTCGAGCTTTTTATTAACAATGTGTAATGTCTTACTAAGACTATTGTTTAATTCTGACGAACCGCGGACGCTTTGCTGACCTAACACCACTAAGGCGATTGGCTGTTTACGACCTTCTCCCATGACGCAGACTTGTTCGATATCGTTATTGCGGCCTAGATAATTTTCAATGGGCGCAGGCGCTACGTATTTTCCTTTTGCACTTTTAAACTGTTCTTTGACTCGACCGATGATTTTATAATCACCATCGGATGTCACCTCACCCATGTCACCGGTATGGAACCAGCCATCAGTAAAGCTTTTTGCGGTTGCCACGGGATTTTTATAATATTCTTTGAAGACTGCTTCTCCCCGAATCATGATTTCGCTGTTTTCACCAATTTTCATTTCCACACAATCAAGTGGTCTGCCAATGGTGCCTACGGACTGACTATTAAATGGCTGGTTACTACAAGAGAGTCCAGTGGTTTCAGTCATTCCCCAGCCTTCTGAAATGGGTACGCCAATACGTTCATACCAGCGCAACACACTAGGAGAAATAGGTGCGGTTCCAGAACCAAATAGGGTAGTGCTACTCAAGCCCAATCCTGCTCGAATTTTTTTGGCTACCATTTTCCCAAGGAATGGTATTTTTAACAGGATCTGTAGCTTTTTATCGGGGATCTTTGTCAAGATTTCACTTTGAAACTTGTTCCAAAGTCGAGGTACCGAAATAAAAGAATTAGGGTCGCAACGCTTAACATCAGTAATAAAGCTTTCTAATGATTCAACAAAGAATATTTGGCAACCGGCATAAAAAGACAATGCCTCAATTAATGCTCTCTCAGTGATATGAGCTAGCGGTAAATAGGACATTAACCGTTGTTCGCTAGTCACATCCAACAAACTAACAGCTGATGAAGCGGCGGCTCTAAAGTTTTGTTGCTCTAAAACCACCCCCTTTGGATTGCCCGTACTACCCGAGGTGTAAACGATACTCATCATATCTTGCTCATCCGCTTGATGAATCTCTTCTAATGGCGGATTGCTGAGTAGATCTTGCCATGCATATTGGCCGCTTAGGCTGGGATAGGGGAATATGATCCGTGGAATGGTGTCACTTAAAGCTGCCTCTGCTTCTTGCATACCGTCTAACTTGCCAACGAAAACCGCCTTACAATCGCTGTCTTCCAGTATATAGCTAATCGTATCGCGATTGGCGGTATGATAAATCGGCACAGAAATTAATCCGGCCATCATTATCGCTAAGTCGGCAATAAACCACTCCGCACAGTTTTTCGACAGGATCCCGATTCGATCTCCGGTAGCAACATCAAGTTTTAAAAGTGCGGAAGCGATAGAACGAGCTTGTTGATCGACCTCAGACCAAGTGAAAGACTTAAGCTCGCCATCAACGGGTTGATGAAGATAGTTTGCATCCGGTTTTTGTTGAACATTTGCACAGAATTGAGCTAATGGCAGCAAGTCGGTCAAAGTAGAACCCCCTTTTTCATATCAATTATTATTGTTTGTTATGCTATTTCTTTATGAATGCCTAGAAGAGTACCACAATTGAAATGAGATTCGAGACTTGAAAAATGGAATTTTCTTTCCCTTTGAATACTGGGTAATGTATAAAGTCGCCATGAAAATGCCAAAACGAATTAAACCTCTATACGAGGACGGAATTGTTGACGAATGCTTGAGCCAATTAATGAGCGGTAAAGAAGCGACCGTTTACATTGTGCGCTGTGGGGAGGACATTCGCTGTGCCAAAGTTTACAAAGAAGCACAAAAACGCAGCTTCAAAAAAGCGGTGCAATATCAAGAAGGCCGCAAAAGTCGCAATAGCCGGCGCGCGCGAGCAATGGAAAAGAAATCTAGCTTTGGTCGCAAACAACAAGAAGAGGCCTGGCAAAATGCCGAAGTTGATGCTCTTTATCGACTAGCCGAGGGTGGCGTTAGAGTGCCACAGCCCTATGGATGTTTTGATGGCGTGCTATTAATGGAGTTAATTATCGGCGATGATGGTGATGTCGCTCCGCGTCTTAACGATGTCGCCCTCAGTGAGCAACAAGCACTCGAAGACCATGCAGTGATTATGCATGATGTCGCGAAAATGCTTAATGTTGGTATTGTGCATGGTGATCTTTCTGAATTTAACGTACTGTTGGATGAATACGGGCCAGTCATTATCGATTTACCGCAGGCAGTTGATGCGTCGGGAAACAATAATGCCAAAGCCATGTTAGAACGAGATATCGAAAACATGACAAATTACTACGCCCAATTCGCTCCGCAATTAAAAATTAGTCAGTACGCCAAAGAAATTTGGAATCTATATGAAACCGCTGAGCTGTCTCGCGATGTTGAGTTAACCGGACTGTTTGAAGAGACAGTAGTTGAAGCAGACGTTGACGATGTGCTATTACAAATTAAAGCAGCATTTGAAGAAGAGCAAGCGCGACTTGAACGCATGAAAGAAGACCAACCAATTTAAGTGCTTAAGTATGAAACCGCACCGATAGGAATTTGTATTATGAAAAAAATACCCGCTAATGACAAAGGCCTGCTTTTCAATAAGAAAAATAAAGTGTCAGTTTGGGTCTCAACCCAACCCTATGCAAATATTCCAGACGAATATTTTGAAGAGTCATTTAGTAAAAACAATACTCGTGCTAGAAACCAATGGTCAGATAATTTTAAAATGCGCTATTTCAAACCGGAAGACATGGAAACTAATGGTTCTATGGAAGGCACAATCAATATCGAAAAAGCCGCCGGTCAATGTTCCTTTTCTAGCTCTTTTATTTCACCCTTATTAAGTAAAGCCAAAAAGAAAAACATTTCTGAAATCACCTGGATTGTACTGTTATTTGATTATGAATATAGCGCCAAACTTTCCGGAGTAGAGGCAGATGAGTATCTTACTTTGCTAGGTGCGTTTAGTTATGAGGATGATGCGGATAGTCTTTATGAAGTTGAAGAGCCAGAGAAGTTGCCAGAATAAATATGAAACCACACCTTTCTCAACCGTATTAGGTCTATATTTTATTGGTGGTGGTTTATCCTGTAGAAAATGCTCTGGTGCCTGAGCATGCCATGCTCAAGAAGTCGCTATGGGATATTAGAACATTTATCGGAAAATGATTATCGAGATAAACTGATACAAAATATTAATTGATTAATAGGGAAATATATATGCAAGAAAACCTCTACCAGACACCACAATCAGATATAGTTGTTGAAAACGAGACACTATCGGAATTCTATATAGTTTCACCCAAAAAATTCCTTATTTTGTTTTTCAGTACTTTAGGCCTATATTCAATTTATTGGTTTTATCAAAATTGGTCGTTATACAAAATCAAACACAAAGAAAATATTTGGCCAGTTCCAAGGTCAATATTTCAAATATTTTTCGCGCATTCGTTATTTGAAAAAATAGATATAAGACTGCGTGATAAAGGCCTTGAGTTGTCTTGGTCTCCCTCCGGTCTAGCCACCGGTTTTGTAATTCTCAGCATTATCGAAACATCCGCTAATCGAGCTGCTTTTAAGGAAATAGGATCGCCAGTTACTGATCTGATCGGCTTTGCCATTTTACCAACTATTGGGATGATACTTTATAAGGTACAAAAAATGGCTAATCTAGCTATGGGTAATATTCATGGCCCTTCAAATTCAAAGCTTACAGTAGCCAACTACTTATGGATTGGATTTGGAAGTCTATATTGGTTAATAATTGCTTTTGGTTATTACATAATAATTTTTGAAGAGTCCAGTTACTCTTATTAACTCGTTGAAACAATAAAGGCGACCATTGGTCGCCTTTGAATAAACGAACAGCTTTGCTACATTAAACTTTCTCAAACACAGTCGCTATCCCTTGCCCTAGACCAATACACATAGTCGCAACACCTAAAGTCGCTTGCTTACTTTCCATCAATCTAAGCAGTGTGCCACTAATCCGCGTACCAGAACAACCCAGTGGATGGCCTAATGCAATTGCACCGCCGTTTAAGTTAACTTTTTCATCCATCACATCAAGAATGCCAATGTCTTTAAGCACTGGTAACGATTGTGCTGCAAAGGCTTCGTTTAATTCCCAAAGATCAATATCATTCGCTGTTAAACCAGCACGTTTAAGCGCTTTTTTAACCGCTGGAACTGGACCATATCCCATAATAGCGGGATCGCAACCGGCAACTCCCATGCTTCGAATTTTAGCAATTGGCTCCAAGCCTAATTCTTTAGCTTTATCGGCACTCATCACTAACATCGCAGATGCACCATCAGATAGAGCTGATGCATTTCCAGCAGTAACCGTTCCGCGAGGATCGAACACTGGTCGAAGACTCGCTAATCCTTCAAGACTAGTTTCTGGACGAATCACTTCATCGTAATCGAAAGTCTTTAGTGCACCATTAGCATCATGACCTTCCATCGCAATGATTTCTTTTTTGAAGGCACCATTTTGAGTCGCTGCGTGAGCACGTTGATGTGAGTTATAAGCAAACTTATCTTGAGTTTCACGATCAAAGCCGTGCATTTTTCCAAGCAGCTCTGCAGTTAACCCCATCATGCCCGATCCTTTTGCAGAGTGTTTTGCGATTTGCGGTGCAAAATCAACACCATGCATCATTGGCACATGCCCCATATGCTCGACACCACCGACGATAAAGATATCTCCATTACCGGTTTGAATGGATTGAGTAGCAGCATGAATTGACTGCATTGACGAGCCACACAAACGGTTAATGGTTTGACCCGCAACTGAATGTGGTAGGTCAGTCATTAAGGAAGCATTTTTAGCAATATTAAAACCTTGCTCTAACGTTTGTTGCACACAACCCCAAATGACATCTTCTACTTCGGCAGGATCAAGTGCCGCATTTCTATCCAATAGTGCTTGAATTAACCTAGCGCTTAAAACTTCAGCGCGAGTATTTCTAAACATTCCACCTTTTGAACGCCCCATCGGGGTTCTGATTGCATCTACTACGACGACGTCTTTCATTTTAATATCTCCCGAATTCTAATTAAGCGTTATAAAAGGTTTGGTTATTAGCAGCCATTGCTTTGAAGCTTTCTGGTACTTCATAACAAGTTCCTAGAGACTGATATTTTTCAGCCATAGCGACAATGTTTGCTAGCCCAATTTCATCTGCATATTTTAGTGCGCCACCTCTAAATGGAGGGAAGCCAATTCCGTAAAGTAAAGCCATATCAGCTTCTTCAGCAGTGGCAACAATACCCTCGTCTAAGCAGCGAGCAACTTCAAAAATTAATGGCAACATCATTCTTTCTACGATTTCTTGATCTTCATACTGTTTGTCTGGTGTACCAATCAATCCAAATACATCTTCAACAAATTCTTTTTTCGGTTTACCTTTTTTATCGATTCCGTAGGTATAAAATCCTGAGCCTGTTTTTTGTCCATACTTTTTATCTTGATAAAGTTTTTCAATCACATCACCTTCAATCATCGACATGCGATCGGGATAACCTTCCGCAAGCACTCCTGCACAATGATAACCAGTATCAATGCCAACAACATCCATCAAATAAGCAGGTCCCATTGGCCACCCAAACTTAGTCATGACTTTATCGACTTGTCTAAAGTCAGCACCTTCGTTGACTAATAAACTAAAACCTCGGAAGTAAGGGAATAAAACACGATTAACATAAAAACCGGGACAGTCTTCAACCACCACTGCGGATTTGCCCATAGCACTTGCATAAGCTACGGTTGCAGCGACTGTTTCATCCGATGTTTTAGAACCACGAATCACTTCTACTAATGGCATTTTGTGCACTGGATTAAAAAAGTGCATTCCACAGAATAATTCTGGACGTTTTAGGTTAGTCGCTAGCAGGTCAATCGAAATGGTTGACGTATTCGAAGTAAGGATTGCATCTTCAGCAATTATTGACTCGACTTCTTGCAAGACTGAATCTTTTACTTTTGGATTCTCTACTACCGCTTCAACCACTAAATCAGCATGTTTTACACTGGCATAATCGAGAGTTGGAGTAATTGACGCGACCGCTTTGGCCATTTTATCCGTCGTCACTTTACCTAGCTTTACACCTTTGTTTAATATCTTAATCGCTTCATTCATGCCTAAATCGAGAGCAGCCTGATTAATATCTTTCATTACCACAGGTATACCTTTGCTGGCAGATTGATAAGCGATTCCGCCTCCCATGATTCCAGCCCCTAAAACGGCTGCCTGCTTTACTTCTTTGGTCGCCGTTTTCGCGGCTTTTTTAGCTTTTGCCTTAAGAAGTTGGTCACTTAAGAAAATTTGCACCATGGCACGCGCTTGGGAGGTTTGGCAAACATTAACAAATCCGTCATGTTCAACTTTTAGTGCATCATCTCGTGACATTTGAGCACTTTCTTCCATCACTCGAATGGCTTCCATTGGAGCAGGGTAGTGAGGTAAGGCTTTTGCACCGACAACACCTTTTGCGACATTAAATGCCATCATGCTTTCCAGTTTATTCAATTTAAGCGGATCTTGTTTTAGCTTTCTGCGCGCTTTCCAATCAAGTTTGCCATCTGCTGCATCTGTGACCATCTGAATCGCGATTGTTTTTAGCGCATCTTGCTCTACTACGGCATCAATAGCGCCCACTTTTAAAGCTGCGTCTGGTTTCTGAGGCTTTGCTGTCGCTATCCACTCAATCGCGTTATCAAAGCCAATTAGGCGAGGTAGTCGCGTCGTTCCACCGAATCCAGGAATAATTCCCAGCTGAGTCTCAGGTAGTCCCACTCGTGCGGCTGCGGATGCGACTCTAAAGTCACAAGACAGAGCCATTTCCATACCGCCACCTAGCGCAAAACCATTTAATGCTACAGCCGTTGGGAAAGGTAAGTCTTCGAAACCACTAAAGATAGCATTAGCTTGCTCGCACCATGCGATCATTTGCTCGCGAGACTCTTTGAACATCCCCAAGAATTCGGTGATATCAGCACCGACGATGAAAACGCCTTTTGCACTGGTGACAATTGCACCACGAACACCATCAGCATTATTCAGTGCATCAATCACGGCTTTGAGTTCCGCTAAGGTATCTTTATCAAATTTATTAACTGAGCCGGTTTGACTATCAAAAATGACTTCGGCGATGCCGTTATCAAGCATCTCACAGCGAAGTGACTGACCTTCATATATCATGTTTTGCTCCGTACATTGGTTTTATTCAAGTGAACTACAGCCTTAACCTAGGCTAAAACCGGTCAGATCACTGAATTTTAATGGGAATGATCGAAATTGATGGCACTGAGTATAGCGAGTTTATAGAATAATTCAAACACTTGTTTGAATTTAATTGGGTTGTCAGTTGCAGCTCTTCATCGGTTTAGTTACCCTGATAGTTAGCAATTACACAGGGAGCTATCCTATGAAAACCATACAAGACCAACTCTCTACCTATAAGAGTGTCCACCTAAATAAAAAGAATGTAATGACTCACTTTGTCGGTGTTCCCTTTATTGTATGGTCTCTTTTAGTATTACTGAGCCTTATTCCGTTACCTTTGCAAGCAACATTATTAGGCTTCCCCATCAGTGCCTCCATGGCTTTCTTTGTTTTTGTGTTAGCTTATTACTTTATGTTAAACCTTAGTTTAGCAGTCGCCGCGATTTTACTACTCGCCCCAGTGCTTTACAGTGCGTTAATAGTCGCTCAGATGGACGCTGCTATTTGGATTGCGATTGTAGTTTTTGTGATAGCCTGGATCATTCAATTTGTCGGGCACCACTTTGAAAAAGCTAAACCGGCTTTTGTTGATGATTTCAACCAACTGCTTATAGGACCGTTATTTCTGCTAGCCGAATTAATTTTTGCATTAGGTGGTCTAAAAAAACTGGAACAACAAATCACCCCCATGGCAATCGACAAGCGGCGAGCTTTTGAACAAAAAAGACAAATCAAGGCGCACTAGGCTAACGAAATTGGCGACTCGACGTTAAATTTTGAACCATAAAACATCGATTAGCACCCGCCAAATTCAAGATATATTCCGTAGTGAGATATTTTTATCTCCCCCCCTCGTATTAATGCTTGCTGCAATGCAATATTGCGTTTTTCATTAACATTCATCAACAATTCAATATTTCCTACAAATTAACGGTGTCCGCCGAGATCTTTGAGCATTTTAATGTAATTAGTTATTTGTGAATATTCACACATTTGCCTTGGAGCCACATTTATTGATACAAGGGAAGAATCCGAGTCAATAAATTCGGGTAAACAAATCAATAAAAACAATTCGGGAAAGCGGCGATTATATAAAACCAATTAAGCCGTAGTTCTGAAACTGACAACATAACCAACAGGACTTAAAACGATGGCAAAAACTCCATTTAAATACCATCTTCTCCGCGTTGCACTGGCCAGTGTGATCACTATCCCAATGACTGCAGTAGCTGAGGAAGAAGGTGAAGACGAAGATAATCGAATTACCATTACAGGCTCACATATTAAACGTTCTGATATGGAAGGCCCTTCTCCCATCAGTACTATCTCTGCTGAAGAAATTGCCCAAACTGGTGTCACCGACATTATCGGACTTTTCACTAAGCTACCTATTTCTGGGCAAGGCACGTTCTCAACCCAAGGTAACTCAAGTGATGACACAGCAAACGGTGGTTCAAGTGTTTCTTTGCGTGGCTTAGGAGCGGATTCAACACTTATTTTGATCAATGGTCGACGTGTTTCTGTATCGCCGTTTGCAAAAGGCATTGATACTGCATTTGTTGACTTAAACAATATTCCATTAGCGGCTATCGAAAGAGTCGATATCCTAAAAGATGGTGCATCAGCAACTTACGGTTCTGATGCAATCGCTGGTGTTATCAATATCATCCTTAAAAAAGGGTTTGAAGGAGTAGAAGTCTCTGGCAAGGTAGGCACCACTGCCGATGGTGGCGGCGAAGAACAAAACTTCAGCATGGTGTGGGGTAGTTCAAACGCGACTACTAGTCATACTTTTATCCTTGATTATTATCAACGCGATGAGATTTTGTATGCTGATAGAGACTATTCTAAGTCAGCTAATCAAGCCGCTCGTCGTCCTAACGACCCGGACGCAGACGACTTTAGAAGTTCCGCAGGTATTCCAGGAACAATCGCATTACGTTCAGACCCTTCTGTTCGAATGCCTGACACTTTTGGCAACGATGTTTGTTCGGATGAAGAAATTGTCGGTGATCTATGTCGTTATGATTACGCGCCCGTTATGACGATGGTACCTTCGACTGAACGTTTTAGTTTTAACTACATGGGTGAACACCAAATTAATCAAGACCTCAACATATTCACCGAGTTAAACGGTCAGAGCGCAAAGTCTAATATCAAAGGTGCGGCAAGTCCTAGTTTTAATGAGTTATTTATGGACGGTGATAACATAAACCACCCCTTTGCAACCGACCCAGCTCATCCATTCTATCAAGAAGATCTCACAATGCGTCGACGTCTAGTAGAGATTGGTAACCGTGAAAAAGTTGCCGACACTAACTACTATCGTGCGGTTGTTGGTTTAAATGGTGTATTTGGAGAGTGGGATTGGGAAGTAGCCGCTAACTATATTCGAAGCCATTCGATTGAAAGAGGTGTGAACGGATTCCCTAACTCACGTCGTGTGCAAGAAGCCATAGATAGCGGCTTATGGAACCCCTTTGAGCCTTCTACCAACACTCAAGAAGCGTTGGACTACATGGAGACCAATACCACTCGAGTTGGTAAATCCACCAACCGTACTATTGACGGAAAGATTTCCGGTGCGATCACTGAAATGGAGCATGGCCCATTGTTACTCGCCGTTGGTGCAGAATATCGAGAAGAAACTATCAGCGATAACCCAGATGATCAATTCCTACGTGGTGATGTCTTCGGTACAGAAGCAACTCAAGCCAATGGTGCCCGCGATAATAAATCGATATTTGCTGAAATCGCTATCCCAGTATTAGAATCTTTTGAACTGCAGCTTGCAATGCGTTATGAGGATTATAGTGACTTTGGAACAACGACTAACCCTAAAGTCGCATTCCGCTGGGCGCCAATGGATGAAATGGTAGTTCGTGGTTCTTTCGGAACAGCCTTTAGAGCACCATCATTGCACCAAGTTGGACTAGGTCGAACCGATGAGTCACCAAGCTTGGTAGATAATCTTCGTTGTGATGCATTAGAGGGAGCAGGAAACTCTCCAGAAGTTGTTAATGCTCGTGATATAGCTTGTGGTCCATGGGAATATACTGCGGTGTTTGAAGGTAACCCGGACCTAGGCCCAGAAGAGTCAACCAGTTATAACTTTGGTGTTATTTATGAGCTCACTGACGACTTAAGCGTTAGCGTCGATTATTACAACTATGAAATCGAAGATGTCATTGATTCAGACACCCAATTTGTTCTGAATACATTTGGACTCGATCCCAATGTTGTTGAGCGTTTGCCGTCTACTATCTCAGGCGACCCAGGTGAAATTGCCAATGTATTCGACTCGTTCCAAAACATCGGTGATTTAAATACATCCGGACTGGATATAGATGTTCAGTATGGTATGGACACTGATATGGGTAAGTTCGATTTCTCGTACATTCTTAACTATGTATTAGATTATGAAGAGCTTCGTCCAGATGGAGCTGGTGGCAAACGTGTTAACAAAGTAGAAGGCGACTTTGAGCAACCTGAAATGCGTTGGACACTAGCCAGTGGTTGGTCTAAAGACGATTTGACTGCTAGCGCAGCGATCAACTTTATCGACTCGTTTAATGGCGATGCCGATGGTGGATTTGAAGACCGAACTGTTGATTCTATGACAACCGTTGATTTCTCAATCAGCTATTTAGGTTTGGAAAATACGACGCTTACATTTGGAGCAACCAACTTGTTTAACGAAGAGCCTCCATTCAGTCACCATGACTTTATGGGATTCGTAAATTCTACTCATAGTGGTCAAGGTCGATTTACTTATGTTAGTGCGAGCTACCGTTTCTAGTCTAAGTTAAATCAGTCTAAAAACCCGCCAAAGACGAGTTCTTTAGCGGGTTTTTTTATGCCGCTAGAATTGACTAGTAGCTATGCTAGAATAGCCGCCCTAGTTTATTTTGCATCGGTTAATCTATGTCCTCGCTAAAAATATTATTTGAAAATCATTTCCAAGACCTACTTTCCCGCCATCGCCAATTGATGCAACAAAACGATTTAGATTATTTGGTAGTGCCTTCTGGAGCACCAATACGGATTTATCAAGACGATATGGACTATCCCTTTAAATCGAGTTTTTTATTTAGAACCTATGTTCCTTTAACCGAGTTACCGGATAGCTATTTGATCATCGGGCACAATGGCAAGCCCACTTTAGTTTATTATCAGCCCGTTGATTTTTGGCACACGCCAGCGGAAGATCCCACCGGTTTTTGGTCGAACGTATTTGATATTCAAATTATTACTGAGTTTGAGCAAGCTATTCGCTTTTTTCCCCAAAACAATCAACGAACCGCTTTATTGGGTGAACATACTCGATTGACTCAAAAGTTAACCAATGTTCAGGAAAATCCCACTGCATTAATTAATGCAATTTACTGGCAACGAGCCTACAAAAGTGACTATGAAATTGCATGTCTTAAACTTGCCAATGAAAAAGCCGCAGTGGCACATAGCGCCGCAGAAGACGCTTTTAGAGCGGGTAAAAGTGAGCAGCAAATTCATCTAGCTTATGTAGAAGCCACCGGTATGATGGAGCACCAAATGCCTTATGGCAATATTGTGGCGCTCAACGAGCATTGTTCAATATTACATTACATGGAATGTCAATCGGTCAAACCGGCTCAGCCTAAATCATTTTTAATTGATGCGGGAGTGACGGCGCACGGCTACCATTCGGATATTACACGAACCTATTCTTTCGCCAACGATGAATTTGCTGAACTGATTCAAGCTATGGATACCATGCAGCTCGACTGTATTGGATCGATTAGTCTCAATCAAAGCTACCAGGATTTGCATGTTGCTGCTCATCTCGAAATTGCCAAGATCATTAAGCAATTTGGATTTGTTGATTTGGAGCCAGAGTCAATGCTCGAAACAGGAATATCGAACACTTTTTTCCCACACGGTCTTGGCCACTTAATCGGTTTACAAGTCCATGATGTTGGCGGTCAATTTGCTGATCCCAGTGGAAAAGCCAACCCGCCACCGAGCCAACACCCATTTTTAAGAGCCACTAGAAAAATGGAAGCTAATATGGCCTACACTATAGAACCTGGTCTCTACTTTATTGAATCACTACTCAAAAAGCACCGTAACGGAGAGCATTCTCAAACCTTTAATTGGCAAAAAATCGAATCTTTTAAACCTTACGGTGGGATCAGGATTGAAGATGATATCGTGATCAAAAGTGATAAGGTGATTAATCTAACTCGAGACGCTTTCGCTCAGATTAATTAGTTGCCAACCAATCTAACCTGCTGATGACAACTTCAAGCTACAAGGTTCCCGCTGATGCGCTCGATGTGGAAGAGGTTATAAAAAATAGCCAATTTATCACGCGAGTGCGCAATGTGATCAGCGTTGAGCAAGCCAGAGCGTTTATTAAATTAACCAGTCAGCAATATGCCGATGCCTCACATAACTGCTGGGCGTATATTGTTGGTAACCCCCAATCAACAACCTTACTGGGATGCAGCGATGATGGTGAACCTTCTGGAACCGCCGGAAAACCGATGCTACATGTCCTGCAACATTCCGGATTGGGTGATATTGTCGCTGTATGTACTCGGTATTTTGGTGGAACAAAGCTGGGCACAGGCGGCCTAGCCAGAGCGTACGGTGGCGGAACAAAGCTTGCTTTGGAGCGCTTGGCCATAAAAGATAAAATCCACTATAGCCGGTTATGCTGCCACCTTGAATATTCGCAGCTGCCGGACTTTGAACACTTAGTTAAAGATTTCCAAACTCAAAATTTGGTAGTCGATTATCAATCGACACTATTAGTCAATTTAGAAATATCATCAGAACAAAAAGCACAGTTTAAACAAGCTGTAGAAAACAAATTCAGAGGTCAAGTTAAATGGAAACCTATCTAATTGTTAAGAAAATTCACATTATTACCGCCGTGTTATCCATGCTTGGCTTTGTTATTAGGGGGTGGTGGACTTATCAACAAAGTCCTCTGATGCAACACAAGCTAGTCAAAGTATTCCCGCATATCAACGATAGCTTTTTATTAGCCGCTGCAATATACCTTTCGTTAATGAGCGGACTTTATCCGTTTCAACAAAGTTGGTTGGGGGTAAAAGTCATTCTGCTCGTTAGCTATATAATCGCTGGAACAATTGCCTTAAAACCAGGTAAGAGCACTCAAACAAGAGTCGCCGCTTTTGTGATTGCGATAATCTCAGTCAGTTTAATTTTCGTTCATGCAATCGTTCGTCCAATCTATTGGTAGATAAGTTGATTGATTCCTGAAAAAAAAGCTTCTGAAGTTAATTGGTTAGCTGACTTCTTTGGCACGAATTTGAGTCAGCTTTTCATCCTTTTGCAACCACAACTCGTTCACCCATTTTTGCACCTTACGACGTTGCTCAGGACTTTCAATATAGCTACCTTGAACCTCAGGTGGAATATCCAATAAAGCAGCATGCACAATGACTTTATCAAGCCTACCCGTCATTAAATCCCAAAAGCTAGGGGAGTGGTGATTAGGGTAGTCAATGGTGACATCAAGAATTTTAGTAATTTCATTACCCATCAAGGTCAAAACATAACCAATCCCGCCAGCCTTAGGCTTTAATAAATGGTTGAATGGTGAGCCCTGACGTCGATGCTTTTCCTCAGTGAAGCGAGTTCCTTCAGAGAAATTCATAATAGAAATAGGAATGGTTTTAAATTTTTCACACGCTTTTTTGGTTGTCTCAAAATCCTTTCCTTTCTTATGAGGGTTCTTTTTAATATAAGATTTGGAATACCGGCGCATAAATGGAAAATCTAACGCCCACCACGCCAGCCCCAGTACCGGCACCCAAATAAGCTGTTGTTTTAAAAAGAATTTAAGAAATGGCACCTGACCATTAAAGACTTTCTGCAGTACCAAAATGTCAACCCAACTTTGATGATTAGCCATCACTAAGTACCAATCTTTAGTGGATAAATTGTTCGGTAACTCAACATCCCACTCTATGGTTTTGGTTGAGCGCAAAATAATGCCGTTACAAGATATCCATAAACTCGCACAACCATTCAACATTTTATCGAGAAACTTTTTGGCCACAGGTATCGGCAGTAACACCTTTAACAATGCAAAAATTAAGATGGGTATTACCCAAAATAAGGTGTTAACCACATGCAATAGAAATGAAAATGAACCTATTAACAATTTAGGCATAGCTTTAGATATTCTCTGTTTCGCGACTAATACTAACAATTTCGCGGATTATACCGCTAAAACCGCTAAATCTCAGTAATAAACACCGCATAATTAATGCAACTTTGGATTACCTCAAAATATTACTTTGGATTATGGTTTAAACCTTAAAACGCTGTATGCTAAAGGGAATAAAATGATTAATGAATCGTTCCATGAGGAGCGCAAACCTTTACCCAAGCACATTTACCTCAGCAAACAAGGAATTCAATATGCCTGCAGAAGAAATCATGAACACCCTATTTAATTTTTGGACCGGGTTGGCGTTATTATTCATAGTCCTGGTCAAATTCTCGGTGAAATTTGTTCCGCAAAACAGAGCTTTTGTTGTAGAACGTTTTGGTAAATACAATAAAACCATGGTCGCGGGACTAAACATTTTATTTCCTATCATTGATAAAGTGGCATACGACCAATCTCTAAAAGAGCACGCTTTTGATGTGCCTAGCCAATCAGCAATTACTAAAGACAACATCTCACTGGTGGTTGATGGCGTTTTATATATCAAAGTATTGGATCCCTATAAAGCATCTTATGGTGTTGATGCTTATGTATTCGCTGTCACTCAATTGGCACAAACGACAATGAGAAGTGAAATCGGAAAGATCGATCTGGACAAGACTTTTGAAGAGAGAGAATCTCTGAATGCTAATATTGTAGAAGCCATCAACATGGCTGCCGAGCCCTGGGGTATTCAGGTATTGCGATACGAAATTAAAGATATTGAGCCTCCTAAAACCATTTTAGACGCAATGGAACAGCAGATGAAAGCTGAGCGAGAGAAACGAGCCACTATTTTAGAATCGGAAGGTCATCGCCAATCAGCCATCAATGTTGCAGAAGGCGCAAAGCGAGCCCAAGTTTTATCGGCTGAAGCTGAAAAAGCAGAGCAAATACTAAAAGCTGAAGGTGAGGCTCAAGCAATCATTGCAGTAGCTAACGCAAAATCGGAGGCAATTAAAACAGTTGGTGAAGTAGCGATAACTGGCGAGGGCCAAAAGGCAATTCAACTTGAACTAGCGAGTGAAGCCATTGATGCGAAAAAAGCCATTGCCAAAGACTCTACAGTAGTTTTACTACCGGATGAGAAAAGCGGTGCAGCAAGTATGGTTGCTGAAGCCATGACCATTATCAACAAATTAAATGCCGGCAAAGGCGCTTCATAAGAGGTATCAATATGATCAATGATTACATAGTTAATCATCAAGCAGAATTTTGGATGCTACTGGGTTTTTTGTTTTTGATTGTCGAAGTATCTACAGGTTTTGTCACCGGAGTATTTTTATTTGCGGGCATCGGGGCAATCATAACCGGTCTGTTAATGATGCTCGGTATATTACCCGAATCTTGGATAGCGGGTATTTCCAGCACCGGTATTGCTAGCGGCCTGAGTGTTGCCTTGTTGTGGAAACCTTTAAAGAAATTACAGGGTTCTAAAACTCTAGAAAAAGACAATAGTAGCGATTTGGTCGGTCACCAATTCGAACTGACCAGTAACCTCGATCAAAATACTAGCAGTAATATAAGTTATAGTGGGGTTAATTGGCGAGTTGAGTTAGATAACACATCGGAAAAAAAATCTCTACTACAAGGTGAGCAAGTGGTAGTTTCATCAGTTGAAGTCGGGGTGTTTAAGGTCGTTGCA
This sequence comes from Kangiellaceae bacterium, assembly GCA_965230505.1. Classification (GTDB taxonomy): domain Bacteria; phylum Pseudomonadota; class Gammaproteobacteria; order Enterobacterales; family Kangiellaceae. The sequence continues at coordinate 2,065,739 of OZ246006.1, forward strand.
AAAAGGTGAATTAGCTAACTCAATGACACGATTACACTATATCAGTCTCGCCGACTCTTTCAGTCGGCGTTTTGTTGTCAGCTTGTTATTCAAACAAAACAGAAATTCCCTTGAGCCGCTAGGACAAAATCATGGTCGTTTCATCTAAATTATCATTTTGATTTTCTATAAATTGAAAATCAGTAAAGCCTATTTTTAGAGAGTCACCATCGGTTAATTTTTGTTTACTCACCGGAGTACCATTTAATTTAGTTCCGTTTGTACTTTTAAGATCTTCAATAAACGAGATTCGGTTTCCGTCAAGAAATGGATCCGGTTCCGAAACGATTCTTGCATGTTTTGAACTGACCGATTGATCGTCGATCTGTATATCACAATCTTTAGCACGACCTAAAATTGTGATTTCTTCAATCAGCTCCCATTTATTAATAATTACATCTTCAACAATTAAAGCTAAGTAGGCCATTTTAATTCCACACTATTTTTTTGATTAAATTCTATTCTGCTAAAAATTTTAAGCTAACCAAGGTGATATTATCTTTGCTGCCATTTTCGATTGCCTGGGCAACCATATTCTGACAAACGTCATCCCCATCAGAAAGGCTTTGCATAAATTTGGTTAGTTCTTTTGGGCTAAGACTATCATGTAATCCATCTGTTGATAATAACAAGCTCTCAGAGTTGTGAATCGGTAGTGACTTAACATCCACTTCAACACCTTTTCTAATACCTATGGCCCTGGACAGCATATTTTTGTTATTAGAGGTATCAGCTTCTTTTTGAGTAATAGCACCTTTATCTAGCAAGGCCTGAACCATCGTATGATCGACCGTAAGCTGAGAAAGTTGATTGCTGTTAGCTTTATAGAGGTAACAACGAGAATCACCAACCCAGCCGAGATAACACTGATTAGCGTAAATCACAGCCACCACACCAGTGGTTCCCATTCCCTTTTGCTGAGAGTTTCTCTGAGAGTTAATTAGTATCTTGTTATTGGCTCTATTTATCTCTATCTCTAACCAACATAACCAATCAACATCTTGCGGGTGTTCAATTGCGCTCATAGATTTTTCGATTTCATCAACGAGCATTTGGCTAGCTACCTCTCCAGCTAAGTGCCCGCCCATTCCATCGGCAATTGCCACCCAAACTAAATCTCCCGAAAAACATTCTCCATACCTAAAGTTGTCCTCATTGTTAGGACGAAATGCACCTTTATCGGAAATTGAATAGATTTGAGTTTTCATTATAGGGGTGATTTTTTGTAATCTCTCTTTAAAGCGTTGATCAAAGCTTGCCTAAACTCCTGCATCGACTGATATCTTTTTGTTGGGTCTTTCTGCATTGCTTTATTGGTAATTCTGGTTGAACTGGTAAGTAGCTTTTTGTTTAAGTTTCTAACGGATTCATGTTTAGTTTTTGTGATATGAAAAGCCACCGTTGCTATTGACTCTCCATTAAAGGGAAGGTGACCACTTAATAACTGATAAAATGTAACGCCTAAACTAAAAATATCAGAGCGACCATCAACAGCCTGTCCCATCACTTGTTCCGGTGACATGTAATAAGGGCTTCCCATGATTGTTCCCGTTTTTGTCTTACTGTGGTCTGACATATAAGCAATGCCAAAATCAGTCAGCGTACCGCGCTGTAAATCATCATCAAAAATGATATTCGCTGGTTTAATATCTCTATGGATCACTTTTTGTCGATGAGCATAGTCAAGCGCATCAGTCATTTGAATCATTAATTGATAAACCAACGACGGTGGTAAAAGTTTTTCTTTTTTAGCAAACTCTGAGAGTGGTGCGCCAGTCAACAAATCCATTGCAATATAACCTAAAGATTGACCAGAACTTTCATGCGTTTGTTCACCAACATCATAGATAGTGACTATATTGGCATGGCTCAAATTACCGGCAGTTTCGGCCTCCCTAAAAAACCGCTGTTTTTTCTCGAGAAACAACTCGTCGTCAAGATCTTCATTTAGTTGTAGCGTTTTAATCGCAACGTGGCGATTGATTTTAGGATCGACTCCCTGAAATACCACTCCCATCGCTCCTTTACCTAATATTCCTTCAACTTGATAACGACCAAAACTCTTTATTGCTAATAAATTATTGACTGTTGCTGGTTGGGTATTTTTATTACCATCAATTACAATAGTTTGTTCGAGGTCTTCCGGTTCATTAAGTTGTTCAATTTCAACGAGACGTTTTTTGCAGTAAGCATTATTTTTGTCATGAGTTAAAACCCAATCGTAGAGCTGGCTGGCAATCGCAATATTCTTATGCGCTTCGGCTTCGGTTGCTGTTTCTTGGATTGTTTTAATTAATAGGCTATTTGGTTGAGTATTTTGCAATAAATTAATTAGTTGTTCAGCCTTTTGATTTCTTAAAAAATTTAGCGCCGTTCCGGTTAAAACTGTATTCAGATTATCTTGACTAATACGCAATAATTGTCGCTCTTTATTTAACCCTATATTAATGAATACTGACAACACATAACAACAAAGCAAAGACTGTATTGGCAACCAAACTGACAAACTGATAAGAGCAGCTTGTACAACAAAGCTAAGCAATACAAGGAGGCCGATTAAACTATTCTTTTTCACCAGCGAATAATCCCTAAATGAAAAGTTTACTAAACCGAGTAAGAACAATAATAAAAAGTAACTTAAATAGCTAACACTAGTAATCAATAAGTAATTTTTATTTTGTAAGCTCAATAGTGTTTGTTGTACTTTACTTGCTATAGGATTAGAAAGATCATCAAGTAATAAAATGCCATCAAACTCTGGGCTTATCTGATCAAAAAGTTGAGTCACTGTTATTGGTTTTCTCGTATAGTTAATCGGATAAATTGAACCTTGAAGCCCAAATTTTACCTGACTAAAAGCGGCCTTGGCCGACTTAAAAACAATCTCTGAACCATCAATGCTAAGTTGTCCATTAGCTTGAAGATGGAACCGGTTAATGCTCGATGTGACCAGTGTTGGATAGAGATTAGCCTCCTTTAAATAGACTAGTTGAACTGAATTTTTGCTCGGGGCGGGTTGAAGTGCGAGCTCAATATTTGCTTGCGCAGACCAAATATTATCACCCTGTTCGGAAACCAATAATTGCTCAACAAAACTAGCTTTATCCAGTCGATTAGAATTAACTAAATGGTCGGACAGAACCAAGATTTTGCCTTTATTCAAAATAGAGCGGTTAAGTTGCGCAATATCATTCGAAGTCAGATTAGCGACAATAACCACCACACTATTGGGGTATTGACTAATAATCGATTGAAGTGTGGCTATATCGTTGGCGTTTTTTCTGGATATCGCCACTCGATGAACTAGGTCTTCACTGCCTGACTCTTGCTTGATTAGACTAGCAAGTCGCAGATTTAGCGCTTCAAGCTGGTCCAAGTAGCCAGACTGATCGGCCCACACTAACAACGACGTTATCAGTAGCCAAAAGTAGAACCACCCAGATATTAGCAGGGAATTGTTTTTCATATGAAAATGGTTTGTCGTTTTTCGATTAATGTATCGAAACAGCCGTATAGAGTAACGAACTAGTTAAGATCCAGCCTACAAAGAAATTACTAAGCCTTAATAATAGCTCAATCTCAAAGAAATTCGCGGTATTACCCATCAATTTTTGAATCAGCTCTCAGTCTAGATTGCGGTGATGCCTACAAGTAGATCAAATATTCTTGGCAATGATGAATTTTGAATACAAGAATGGTTTCTTGATTCTGAGTGAAGACTCCCGTATTCAGTCAAATACAATACCAGATTAGCACTACTAGATTATCTATAAGCTAGAAGTGCTTGAACACCAGCATTGTTAAACGATATGCAGTTGCTGTAAGATAAGTCCTAAATGATATAAACCCTATCCCTCGATAACGCTCGTCAGTGAAGATGAGCTGACCTACGTTGTAAAATACGGATTCGAATTGAGTAAAGGAAGGCAGGATGCGAACTCACAATCTATTAATAATCTTTATTTTTCTTCTGTACCCATCAGTATCCTCAGGAGAAGTATACAAGTGGCGTGATAAGGAAGGTAAGCTTCATTTCACCGATAAACCGCCCAAAGATCAACATTCAAAAAAATTAGACGAACAACAATTAGCTAATCAAATCAGTAGCTTTACCAATGTTACTGTTAAAATTGAGCCGATCGACTTTGGTGTTAATCGTCAAGTCAACATGCCGATAATGTACTCAACCACCCGTTGTGGATATTGTGCAAAAGCAAGAGAATTCTTTGCTTCTGAAGGAATTGAGTTTAAGGAAAAGAACATTGACCTTTCCAAACAGTATCGTCAAGAGTTTAACGAGATCGGCGGTAAAGGTGTTCCCCTAATTATTTACGGACGCAAACGAATGAATGGCTTTAACGTAGCAAAATATAAGAAAACCTTTAGCCAAAACTAACCAATCTACGGCAGTTGAGTAAAATGAGAATGGATACAAAGCCACTCACCATTTTCTTTCACAAAAATGCGTGTAGATTTACCTCTTGAAGTAAACCGCTCGCCTGAAATATAGCCAGCATCACTCCAATAATAGGTAATCCAAGCCGTATCACCTTTTACTGTCACACTCGGTTGATGCATAAACGTCCTCACCCCGTCAGACCGACGCATATAGTCAGCATAATCAATCGCTTCCATATCCTTACCTTTATGCAAGTACGCATCACTCTCGCCAAATACCGAATAATCGGGATGGATGTGTTTTAAATAGGCCTTTAGATTATCAGTTTCAACCGCCTTCCACATCGCATTAATGTTGGCGATAATTTGTTGTTCATCAGATTGATTGGCTTGTAAGCTGGGGGAAACAACGAGTAAAACCAGTAGCGTGGCGAGTAGCTTTTTCATAGAGTTGCCTGTGTGTTGAACTTATAATTCTTGGCTAAATTGAATCAGTTAATTGACTCAATTTAAATTTAACTGGCTTTGAAATCAAGTGCAGAAGAAAGCATTTTTGCCGTTACATCTACGATAGGGATCACTTTATCATATTGCATTCGCGTAGGCCCAACCACGGCGAGTACACCAACCGATTTTCCCTTTTGTTTGTAGGGAGCAGAAACTATGCTGCAACCACTTAACGCTTGCGAGCCCGACTCTTCACCAATAAATATTTTGACACCTTCAGCGGCTAACGAGCGGTCTAATAGACCCATAATCTGCTGCTTTTGCTTAAATGCAGAGAAAACCTGTTCTATATTGTCAAGCTGTCCATGAGATGCCATTGACACTAAATTAGTCTTTCCAGATAAGTGAAACGGCTGTTGGTTATCACCATTGGAATTATCGCCTTGTTGAATACCTTGGGCAGCAAAATCTATCGCTCTTTGCATTAATACATCTAATTTCTGTTTTTCTTTGAGCAGCTGCCCAAATAGGTCTTGTCTCACACTACTGACATCTTTTCCTACTAGCTGTTGGTTAAGAAAATTCGACATTTGTGCTAATTCGTCTCGTTGGTAGTCTCTATCAACAGAAATGACTCTATTTTGAATTTCATCATTCTCTAAGACTAACACCACTAGCAAACGTTGACTGGATAAAGGAATGAAATCAATGTGCTGAATTTTGTTAACCGGTGAACAGGGTATTTGTACCAAGCTTGCCATTTTAGTCATTTCTGAGAGTAACTGAGATGCATTACCTAATAAGGCCTTGGTTTCTTGCTGCGGATTTAGATTTTGTTTTACATGCTGGATTACATCAGAGCGAAGAGAGCGAACTTTAATTAAACGGTCAACAAAGATTCTTAGTCCTTGGGTCGTCGGGATACGCCCAGCAGAAGTATGCGGTGACAATAACAGACCTTGTCGTTCTAGGTCAGCCATAATATTCCTTACGGTTGCTGGACTGACTGAAAGGTGAGAGGACTGGAGTAACGCTTTCGAACCGATGGGGGTGCCCTGTTTGACATAAGACTCAATCAAGGACTTCATTAAGATAAGATCGCGTTCTTTCATAGCTTTTTGGGTGTTTTTTCCAACTTTTTAATTATATTGTAACTATATTATTGATAATCAATAGAAAAACATAGAATATGATCGTATAAAGATTGTTATAAGTGTACCTGTCTCTTTGTTTTTATGATTGGGGCAGTAGCCAGAAAATCAATCCCTTTAGCAATGATGAACGGGTTGTTTAATCTAACATGGAAAATTCATGTCTACTCTAAAACCATTTAAGAAAATTGCCCTTATTGGAAAGCCCGGTAGCCAAGCGGCTCAAGAAACCGTGGATGTGTTGTGCGAACAAATCCAAAACTTAGGATTAGATGTTTACCTTCCTCAATCCGATACTTATGATTTTCCTACCGGAAATGCTCAAAAAATATCTTTCGAGCAGATTGAAGAACGCTGTGACTTAGCGATCGTGGTCGGCGGCGATGGGAGTATGCTAAAAACGGCCCGCGATTTAATTGATAGTGGCGTTCCCATGCTCGGGATAAACCGTGGTCATTTGGGTTTTTTAACCGATATTAGGCCAACCGAAGTGGATACTCGAGTACCACCAATATTGGAGGGGCAATACACCTTAGAAAATCGCTTTCTGTTACATGCCGAAGTATTTCGTAAAGAAAAATCCGTTGGTTCATCAAATGCGGTAAACGATGTCGTGCTTTACCCCGGTGAAATTGCTCGAATGATCCACTTTGAGTTATATATGGACCAAAAGTTTGTATACAGCCAACGATCTGACGGGCTTATCGTATCCACCCCAACCGGGTCTACCGCCTATTCGCTATCGGGTGGGGGACCAATTCTTGCTCCGCAAACTGATACCATCGTACTAGTACCGATGTGTCCTCACACCTTAACTAGTCGGCCTATTGCCGTTAATAAAGAGAAAGTGATTGATATTGTGATCAGTGAAACCAATCGCCACAACCCTCAGCTCAGTTGCGATGGTCAGGTCATTATCTCATTGCAACCTGGGGATAGAATTAGGATCAAACCTTATCCCATTGAGATGTGCTTAGTTCATCCATTGGATTATGATTATTTTGAAGTGTTGAGAACAAAGCTGGGCTGGGGTCAAAAACTTTAAACTCCGCTGACACAACATAAAAGCAAGTTTAGTCGAGAGATAGTCTCGGCCAAATTTTTAACCATTCTTTTGCTTTAATCCGTTGCTCAAAAATTGCTCTATCTGTTTTCGGGTTATGGCTTATTTTAAATGAAAATAAATCATCTAAGCTAAAGCAATGTGCTAACTCTATTTGATTGCTCAAACTCATTCGAGCGGCAATCGCAGTTTGCTTTTCTGGCCAATGACTCATCGCATGCAAACAATTTTGGTAGGGCGGATCAGCATTTCTCAAATGCATCCGCGCTTGATTTTTAATTGACCAAGGTAACTCGGGCTCTAAGCAATTTAATCTTTCTAGTAACTGTTTTTCTCGATCTAAAGTGACATCCTTTAAGCAGTAAAAAATGACATCAATATCATTTAGCGGGGTAGCTATTTTATGCAAATAATCCCAGACCAAATTTCTTACAAACCCAGCAGCAACCCAACAATCAGTTAGATCTAGCTGATGAACCGCTTGCAACGCTGACATTCGAATCGAATCATTTAAGATCAAGTTTTTTAATAATGTGGAAGGTTGACTACTCGTACTCATATTCAATAGTTTAAAGTTACAAACTGTTTACTAGCTAATAATCTTGTTATTTTTTCGTTGCATCAAAACATAAATAGGTAAGCCGCTAGCAATTAACAAAACGCCCCATAGAGTTGCTTTAGCACCAATTCCGCTAATCGCCCATAAGCAATACAACAGCGCAAATAAGGATGAAACGACAGACCAATAGTCTTGCTGTTGCTGCCAGTGATTAACAATCATTTTTAAATCAACAAAAATAGAAAGTAGGTAGGGGATAAAAATGCCCAGAGTCGAAACGAGGATAGCAAAGGTGTAAAGAGAAACCATACCGTCGGTGTAGTTAGCAATGATTAAGATCGAAATAATAATACTGGAAAAGACTAATGCACCAATTGATAACCCACTTCCGTCTCGGTCGCTAAAAAAGGTTGGAAGTAGTTTATCTCTGGCGGCGGACATAGGCACCTGTCCCTGAAGTAAAACCCAGCCATTTAGTGCACCTAAACAGCTTACAACGGCTCCCGCAGCAATAAAATTGCCAGCCCATTCTCCCCATAGAATAACCGCTGCATCAGCAAATGGCGCACCTGACGCTTGTAACGCCTTATTATCAACCACACTCATAATGGTTATTTGGCTAGTCAAATACACTACTGCAACCACAATAACGCCAATAATTGTTGCTTTTGGGATGGTTTTTTGTGGCTCCTTTACATTATCAGCTGGAATGGTGGCTGACTCCAAGCCTAAAAAGGCCCATAGTGTAAGCGCGGCTGTAGCTACAATAGCACTCGAGATCGGTTGCTCTGATAAATTAAACGGTTGAAAAGACTTTGGTTCAAACACAACCAAGCACATGACACCAATTGCTACTATCGGCAATAATTTGAGAAAGGTTGCCGCTAATTGAAAAACACCAACTTGCTTAACTCCTCGCGTATTAAGAAAGGTAATAGACCAAAGAATGGTTAGTGTAACTATCACTGAAATACCAGGGCTTGCGCTTAGTTGAGGAAAAAAGAAACCAAGATAAGTCACTGCAGCGACAGAAATAGCAGCATTACCACACCAGATCGAAACCCAATAAGACCAAGCTACCGAAAAGCCAGCTAAGGGACTAATATTATCAAAGGCATAGCGGTACGGACCACCTTGCTTAGGAAACTTACGACTAAGTCGCACAAAAACCAGAGCGGTCATTACTGCGCCTAAGGTAGTTAATCCCCAACCTAAAATGCTGACGCCACCATAGGGAGCAAGTGACGCGGGTAACAGAAATATTCCCGAGCCGATCATGTTGCCAACAACGAGTGCAACGCAGATCCAAATACCTACTTTTTTATTGTTATTGTTTAGGCTTGAGCTTTTTAGCAAGAATGTACCAATAGTCAGAATTCAAGCTATTAGTTTTACGCGCTAATCAATAACAAGTCAATTTTACTTCCGTTAAAAACAATTTAGCGTTGCAATCAGGTTAAATAGAAGATAGTTTTATTCTTGCAAACCAATAAAAACAATGATGCGAGGCGACAAGATGAAAGATTTAAGCGCGCTTTTAAATAATGCTAACGAAGATAATCCCTACGCATTGCATGCTGATGCCTATACTTGTCGGGACTTCTACAATCTAGAACTAAACAGCCTCTTCGAAAACCAATGGCAACTGGTTGCTCATATCAGCGAGTTAAAAGATTGCGGTGATTTTATCGTTTGTCAGTTAGCTAAAGTACCGATTATTGTGCTAAGAAATGAGCATGATCAACTTGTCGCATTTCACAACGTTTGTCGGCACCGCGGCGGGCCACTAGCAACTAAAAACGGCAATAGTAAAGTTCTTCGTTGTAAATACCATGGCTGGACCTACCAACTAGATGGCCAATTGAAATCGGCACCCGAGATGCAAACAACCAAGAACTTTGAGCTTTGTCAATATCAACTGCCAGCTGCATTTGTATGCGAGTGGCAAGGGTTTGTATTTGCCGCAATTAATAAACCCGCAGTTAGTATTGATCTACTGCTAGAAGGAATAGTCGATCGCATAAAGCCCATCGACTTAACTCAACTTGAATTTAGTCATCGAGATGAGTATTGGGTCAATTGCAATTGGAAGGTGTATATGGATAACTATTTAGAAGGTTATCATTTACCACATGTTCATCCAGGCCTAAATAAACTGCTAGACTATCGACAGTACACTACAGAGCTACACCCTTGGTATAGCTACCAATATAGTCCATTAGAAAATGCAGAAGAAAATCAAGCGGAAATCTACTACGGAGAGGGCAGTGCACATTATTATTGTGCTTTTCCTAATCTCATGTTGAATATTTTACCTGGCCGACTACAGACTAATGTGATCGTGCCGATTGAGCAGACTAAAACCAAAGTAATATTCGATTACTATTACGCGAATATGGGTTCAAAAGAAACTCAGCGGCTGATCGATCAAGATAAAAACTTTAGCGATGAAGTTCAACAAGAGGATATTACCATCTGCGAGCAAGTCCAAGTAGGACTTAATTCGGGCAGTTATCAAACTGGCCCACTGTGCATGAAAAGAGAGAGTGGTGTTTTACATTTTCAAAATCTAGTACGCGCTAGCGTTAGAAATAAAGTTGGCACAACAAGTCACTAAAACTTAACTACCAACATTAACAATCAGCAGCCTAAAGGGTCAAAAAATGTTTAGTAAAGCAATTGTTAGAACGCCAAGCCGTTCAATCGTTAATGGTCTAACTAGCGTTGATTTAGGCAAACCGGATTACCAAAAAGCCTTGGCTCAACACAAAGATTATATAGGTGCTCTTCAAGACTGTGGGCTAGAAGTCACTTGTTTGCCAGCCATAGAAGAGTATCCAGACTCTACCTTTGTCGAAGATGTAGCCTTGCTTACAACTAACTGTGCCATTATCACTAACCCCGGGGCAGCCTCTCGACAGGGTGAAGTTCAATCGATAGAGCCAATCATTAAGGGCTTTTATGAGCAACTCGCAAAAATACAAAATCCCGGCACCGTTGAAGCGGGCGACATTATGATGGTGGGTTCTCATTATTACATTGGACTTTCACAAAGAACCAATGAAGAAGGGGCCAAACAAATGATAGAAATTTTGCTGCAACATGATCAATCCGGTTCGATTGTTTCTTTAGCTGAGGTACTGCATTTGAAAACGGGACTGGGATATTTAGAAAATAATAATCTACTCGCATGCGGTGAATTTTTAAGCAAGCCAGAATTTAAAAAATATAATCTTTTAGAGGTACCAACGGAAGAAGCTTATGCCGCCAACAGTGTTTGGATCAATGGGACTGTATTAACCCCAAAAGGATTCCCAAAAACCAAAGCAATCATTAGTGATGCGGGATATAAAATTAGAGAAGTCGATGTGTCAGAGTTTCAGAAAGTCGATGGTGGTTTGAGTTGTTTATCATTGAGGTTTTAATTATTTTCCAAAGATTAATTTTGAAAACCAAGTAAACCGACCTAAACGACTGGTCACTTCATGATTAGGAATAAATATGCAAAAACCAACATTTAAGATGTTCGCTATTTCCGCAATCATAGGAAACTTGCTATTTTGGCTTTTTATAATGGGTGCTCTTTGGCTGAATGAATCTCGTTCGGTAAATATGGTACTCGTCATGTCGATATTTGCATTTCCAATTGCTCTCGCCACCGCGCTATTGGGCTACCCGTTGTTTAAGACTCTAATTTTGAAGTTTGGTTTTTTCAATGAATTTATAAATATATTTATTTCTGTTTTTTTATCGGCGGTAATTCCTATGACTATAGGATCTTTGATTATAAGCGTCATGTTAGGAGGTGCAGTCGATCTCGTTTCATTTCTTACTATTTGGGGCCTTGTGCTTGCATACGGTTTAATTATTACAAGTATCTCAAGTACTATCTATTGGCGATGGTCAAAAAACGTTTAACCGCTCGGTTAACTACACTAACTGTTACCTCAGGTATAAGATTTCTCTACCTCAAACGACAATAGACATTTAGTTCAATTTATCAATTACAAATTATCAGATTTATCTTAAATGACGAAAGCGTTTTTAAAACATCATTTTTTACTGGGGTAATACAATATATACTCGAGTTCCAACCCCCAACTCGGAAGTAAGCTTAATATTACCTCCCATTGCCTCAGCGATCCCTTTAGAAATCGCCAACCCTAATCCAGTACCGGGTTGCTCCCTAGAGTTTCCGGCATCAACTTGTTCAAATCCTGCAAAAATTCTTTCTAAATTTTCTGTTGGAATACCTTTACCAGTATCCTTCACTTGAATTTCTAATTGACTATTCGTGAGTGAACTAATAATTTCTATTTTACCCGTTTCGGTAAACTTTATTGCGTTACCAATAATGTTAAATAGTATTTGTTGTATTCTGCCTCTATCTAAATGAACTAAAGTTCTCTCTCCATCATTTCTATTGATGATTCTAATATTTTTTCCACTCAGATTAGGCTGACAGACCGCTATCACATCTTTAACAACGTCTTGCAGATCAAACCGACTTTTAACCAGTGTAATGGTGCTATTTTTAAGTTTAGATAACTCCAAAATATCATTAACAACTAATGATAATTGCTCTCCAGAAGAACGTATGAGTTTTAAACAATTTAATGTAGATTCAGAAAATTGGTTTTCTTCATCTTTAATTATTACATCTGACAGACCAATGATTCCATTAAGGGGCGTTCTTAGCTCATGAGATGTATTGGTTAATACTCGATCTTTTACTTTATCTAGCTCTTCTAATCGTTGATTAACCTTTTTTTGTCTCTGAATTTCTTTGCGATAAGAATAGCGATAATAGATAAAAAAAGACAAACTAAAAATAAGTATCGCAATGCCAATCCAGATGATTTGATTTTGTTTCTGTTGCTCGAGTTTTAAAGCCATGATTTGTTGATCTTTTTCTAGCTCAACTAATTTTTCTTGCTGTTGTAAAACCTGTCTATCTATTTTGGTAATCTCACCTAAAAATCTAACTTTTTGGCCAGAAAGTTGCTGTTGAATTTGGTTAGCAAGCCGTTCATGCTGAAGGGAGTTTTTATAATCTTCAATCGCCTCATAGGCTCGTTTTAGGATATTATGTAACTGAAGCGATTTATTTTGTAGTCTAATGGCTTTAGATTGTGATAATAAATCTTTTGCTCGGTCTATCACCTTCTGAAACTTTTTCTCTTCTAGCCAAAGCTCAACTATATTCGTTGCACTACTAATCTGTAATCCTTGGTAGTCATATTTTTTAGCCAGCGAAATTGCTTGATTATATAAATCAATTGCATTAGCAAACTCACCGGTGGCTTTAAAAATATCACCCTCAGTTAGTAAAACATAAATTTCTATAAAAGGATCAAACTCTTTAACGGAAATATTTTTTGCAAAGTCAATATACTGTTTTGCTGACTCCAGATTATTAGTCGATATTTGGTGTTGAGCTAGTCCAATGTAAGCGGTAATTTGATCAACAATGTTTTCGGTCTTTAGACTAATCTCCAACTGTTGTTGCCTAAATTTCTTTTCAACCGAATGATCTCCAATATCCGAATAAATACTGGCTAAGTTATTGAGGGCTCGATACTCTCCATGAAGATCTTCAATAGCGCGGCTTTCTTGCAATGATTTAGTATAGAGTTCGAGTGCTTTTTCGGCTTGACCAAAGTATCTCAGATTGGAAGCCATATTACTCAGAGCTCTTGATTTCTGCTGTGTATCCTGCTGCTTCTCTGCAAGAATTAATGCTTTGTTAGAAAGTCGATACGAAGCTTCATATTCCCCCTGTTGAAATTGAGCATACGCTCTCTCATTCAATTCCATAGGAGACAGTTCTGCAGCAACCAACAGGGTTACTGTGAAAACCTGTGTAGCTAGAAGTAACCTAACAATTAGTCGACTGAACATCTGAAAAAGGGAGTTAGAGCCGAAGGAAAACTAATCCTTAAAAGCTCTTATAACATGGTTGGTGGTTATACTGTAGTTTGCCCCAAGCACATTTTGAATTTCGGAATAGTTCTTGTCATGAACTAACTGCCGATGGTGTTCGGGAACATTATGAGTCACCATTGTTCCTTCAGCATCATTATTGAATGCATCTACTAGATCTTGATCAGTTGCTAAAGCAGTTAAAAAATCTGTCAATTCCTGACTCATTATAATTTTCCTGTTTGGTTTGCGCGAGTGTGACCTTTATACAGCCAATACTCTAAAACATCAATATTCTTACGCTCTCATTGACTCTTATAGTGCACTATTTTAACGCTTGGGTGTCGACATTCCATCTGCTACAAAACTCATGATTTATGGTTAAGGCTTTGACCGGAGGAACGACCAATGTAGTAATCGTAGAAATATCCGCTCGCAGTATCTCGTTTAAAGATATTTCTTCTTGACGATGCGACATAATGGGCAAGGTGTTCGCTTCGTATAGAATAACTTTATGATCAGCTGGATAATCCTCAGTTAAGCGATCAAGCAACATCTCCAACCCCTGTTGCGATGGCGATAATCGGGTTAGAAACTCATCTCCAACGACTCCAATTTGCCACAGAATCATGGTAGAACAGGGATTAGAAGGATGATTAAAGAAAAGATATTGAGACGCTTCAAAACTCACACAACCAGTACTAGCAGGATCAATCCCTAAATCACTAAATAAACAGTCTTCCGCAGAAATTGCTGGAAGCATATTGGCTTTGATGTCTTCTGCTCTCGCTTTATCGATCATTCGATGAGAGGGATACACAAATATTCCTGGGTGACCGTAAAAAACACAGACCACCTTCTGGTTTTTCCTAACTGAATTCAAAACAACCTCGACCATCTTGTCGTAGGCTTCTAATCGGTTTTTTCCATTACGTTCACTGTTTGGATCAAAATAGTAATCGGCTAAATTAAATATTTTTGAGTTTAGTTTTTGGATAGTACTTATACCTAGTGGGTCGGGCACTAAGGCATAAACAATGTCAGCAGAACTGATCTTTGCGATAGCTTCTTGGGTAAGGTGAGCTGGTGTTAAGATGCCACAACCTACCACAACTAATTCGGCATTCTGGTTTTTAATAGGAAATTCCTTTCTTATCGATCTAGATAGTCTTTTAATTGTTCACAACTTTCAGAGACCGTGTGAGGTTGTTCAAAGGGTGCAAAATGATAGAACGGACAATTTGCATTTTCGGCTGCTTTTCCGTCGGTGTCCCATTGGTCACCTATATGCAAGATATTCTCAGACTCTAAGTGAAAGTCCCGTTTAATTTCTTCTAACATGTGCTTGTGAGGTTTGGCGCGAAAGCCGTGATGAGGTGCGTAGTGTTTCTCTAAATAATCACCCATAGTTGTTAAATAAGGGTCGCAATTACCGTTGCTCACGCTAACCACAATAAAGCGTTCTTTCATAAAGCTTAGCAACTGCATTATTTCATTTGGAACCGATATTCGCGATCGATACTCTAAAAAGATAGCCAATGCTTGTTGACAAACCTGCTCACAATTATTGAGTGGCTTACAAAACCTTTTTAAGACTTGATACCGAAGATGGGTAAGGTTCTCTAACTCTATATTTTGACAGTGCTCGCTCTGCGCTTTGAGTTTCATTAGTTCATTACGAATAGACATGAACTGGCTAAAATCAAACTCAATATTTTGTTCCTTAAATACTTGCGCTAAATAGTCCCTATTCTTGGTTTCGGCTATTTCGATTACCGGACCGTTGTCATAGAGGGTATTGTCGAGATCAAAACTCAATAGCTTAATTGCTGCACGGTTCATTTACTTTTTAGCTCGTGGGTGAGATTGATCGTAAACCTGCGCAAGTTTTTGAAAATCTAGATGAGTATAAATTTGTGTGCTCGAAATATTAGAGTGGCCCAACAATTCTTGAACCGCTCTGATATTACCTGAAGACTCCAAAATGTGGGTAGCGCAAGAGTGCCTAAATTTATGGGGATGTAAACTAGCATTTAATCCAATACGCTTTCCCCAATATTCTAATCGCTTTTGAATGCTTCTATGTGATAGTCGTGTTCGTTTTTGGCTGAGAAAAAGCGCAATTTCTTGATCATCATCTTGCCAATTCGCTCTGACTAAAAGCCATTTGTTTAGAGCTTTAATCGCTTTATCTCCAACCGGTGCGACTCGAGTCTTATTGCCTTTTCCTACGACCTTAACCATTCTTTGTTTTAGGTCTAGATCGTTAACATTGACCCCCGCGAGCTCGGCTAGCCTTAGTCCACTGGAATAAAACAATTCCGCAATCGCTTTGTCTCTAATACCAATTTGAGTATCTTCAGGTATTGATTCAAGCAATAAAGTCACTTGATCGACATCCATTGATTTTGGCAAAGTTTTTTTGCCTTTTGGAGGTCTGACATTCTTCGCAGGGTTTAGTTGAAGCACACCCTGCGAGATTAAATAGTGAAAGAAACTACGACAACTAGAAAGAAATAGTGCGATGGATCGCGACGAAAATCCTTTACGATTTAGCTGAGCAGACATTTGTCGAATATGGATTGGCTTGATATTACTCCACTCATTAATCGATAATTTTTTTAAGAACTCGCCTAACTTAATGAGTTGTCGTCGATAATTATTACATGTGTGCTCTGAATACTGTTTTTGTATTTTTAAAACAGAGATATAACTCTCAACAAATGTGAATCCTTTACTTCCCTCAAGATGAATTGAACGGTTAATTTCGCTCATAAGGCGTGATGACAGCAGTAACGAACTTGGCTAACAATTCAACAAAAAGTGTCCCCATCTCTGGGTCAAAGCGGGCGACATCTTTGCTAGCTAGTGCCAACAATCCTTTTTGACAGCCTTCGCCAAGCGGAATGAGTGCGCAGGATTGGTAGTTATAGGAAAGCTCTCCAAACAATAATTCTTTCGGCGTTTGGCCTAGTCGACCACATAACGGTTGATTGTCTGGAAATTGACAATTCAAAAGCTCTTTGATTTGCTCTGGCGTTTCAAAAACTTGTGCCGGTGCGCAAGGTTCATAATCACCGACTAAAATTATTGCCGCGCCATCTAAATTGAAACTAGACTTTAGTTGAGAAACAATGGTTGCTGTCAATGCTTGCAAATTTTGACACTCAACTAAATCGAGCATAAATTGGTTACAGAGGATCAAGAGTTCTTCATTGGCGTGAGCCGTTTGCAACATTTCAATCTGTTGACCCTGCAGTTTACTGTTTTTGTCTCTTAAAGTTTTTACTTGTCTTTCAACCAAAGAAAAGGTTTCTTGCTCGCCATATTGTAATTCGATATGGCTCAACAGCTCAGGATTTTTGACTAAAAAGCTTGGATTATCCAATAAATATTGCCTTACTTTAGCCTCATCCATCATTTCATAAATGCGGGCTAAGTTTTCATTCGATTTATTAAGCTCTAATACTTGGTTTTGTGATAATTTCATACTTCGATATATCCGTGATAAACAAACTCTGCTGGGCCGACCATTTTTAAAGATTGACCTTTACCTTGCCAATCAATATGTAAATGCCCACCGGGTAAAAAGACTTTTATTCGCTGTTGTAATTTTTGTTGCAGCCGGCCGACGACCATACTTGCACAAGCACCCGAACCACAAGCAAGCGTTTCGCCTGCTCCTCGTTCAAACACTCTTAATTTAACCTCACTATCAGAAACCACTTGCATAAAGCCAACATTTACGCCATCTGGAAATAATTCGTGATTGTTGATCGCTTCGCCTAATGCATCCACTTTGGCCGACTCAACATCTTCAACGGTTAGCACGCAATGGGGGTTCCCCATAGAAACGGAACCAAATGATAGCTGCTGATCAGCCACATGCAATTGATAGTCAACAGACTCTTGTTCCACATTGAGTGGGATCTTACTAGGCTCTAATTGAGGTACTCCCATGTCCACACTGACCAATCCATTGCGCATAAACTGTAAATCCATTATGCCGTTCACAGTACTTACGCGAATTTTTTGCTTCCAAGTTAATCCCATTTGCCGTACAAATTTGGCTAAACACCTTACACCGTTACCGCACTGGCCTACTTCGGTACCATCGGCGTTAAAAATTCGGTAATGGAAGTCGACATCGGGTTGCGGCGGAGGTTCAACTAACAATAACTGGTCAAAACCAATTCCTTTGTTTCTATCGGAAAGCCGCCTTATTTGCCCCTCGTTAAAGTAAACATTTTGCGAGATGGTATCAACAACCATAAAATCATTGCCGAGACCGTGCATTTTGGCAAAGCTAACCATCATTTACTGGGTTGCTCCAAATGAAGTGTTTTTGCAGCTTTATCATTACTATTGTCATTCGGCTCGGTCACTTGCGAGTCTGTTTGAGAGCTCGGTTCGCTTTTAGGCTCTGAAGCGGGCTTAGCCAGGTACAGATCACCCTTGGCGCCGCAGCCAGGCAGTATGATCAGCAGACCAACAATGAATAATATTTTTTGCAAAATAAGTACCTGATATAACTAATTGCATTATCGCCATTGATTTTCAACAATTTTCCTAAGGAAATCAATTTTTTATTGGTATATTAGCCAAACTATCGGTCATCAATCTAACAATTGCAAGCAAGGGTCTTTAATGGGTCAAGAAATACAATCAAAAGCTCACCCAGTGAATCTAACACCTAATGGAATGTCTGTTTCATCTTTCGTGCAAGGTTATTGGCGTTTGGCAGACTGGCAAATGACCAAACAACAACGATTAGAATTCTTGAAACAACACCTTGATTTAGGGATTAGTAGTGTTGACCACGCTAGTA
Organism: Kangiellaceae bacterium; assembly: GCA_965230505.1. Taxonomy (GTDB): domain Bacteria; phylum Pseudomonadota; class Gammaproteobacteria; order Enterobacterales; family Kangiellaceae. Next base: position 2,084,146 of record OZ246006.1, read on the forward strand.
TCTACGGCTCACCTTCTTGCGAAATCTTATTTGGGGAAGCGCTCGCTTTACAACCCTCTTTGCGGGAAGATCTTGAAATCATCACAAAATGTGGGATCCATCTGGAATCAGATAGCCAGGCTAAGACTGTTTCACACTATACCAGTAGTAAGGGACAGATTTTGCAGTCAGTAGAACAATCCTTATCGCGGCTTAAAACAGATTATATCGATTTATTATTGCTCCATCGGCCTGACTTTTTAATGCAAGCCGATCAAGTCGCTGAAGCATTTAATACCCTACTGACTCAAGGTAAGGTACGACATTTTGGTGTTTCAAATTACTCGCCGTCACAATTTTCACTATTACAGTCTCGCTTAAAATTTCCGTTGGCAACTAATCAAATTGAAATAAATCCGCTTAATATGCACACTATCCATGATGGTACCCTTGACCAGATGCAACAATTGAGAACTCGACCGATGGCTTGGTCGGCTTTAGCTGGCGGCCAAATTTTTTCTGGGAAAACGCCCCAATTGAAGCGCCTTACACAGGTTATTTCTGATATTGCTGAGGAAATTGGAGCGAGCTCTATCGATCAGGTCGTTTACCAATGGATTCTTAGATTACCCAGTAAACCCATCGTTATCGTCGGAAGTGGCAAAATCGATCGAGTGCAATCCGCGTTAAATGCTCAAACCCTATCGCTTTCTCGAGAGCAGTGGTATCGAATATGGGTTGCTTCCACTGGCCATAACGTTCCTTAAGGCTGGAACCAATTAATGTCCAATAATCAGAATAAATCATCTTCTGACCATTCATGGCCTTATCGTTGGGACAGGCTATTGCGCTACCGCATGATAGAAATTATCACGCTTTGGGAAGGGCGGTTAACTAGCAAACATTTACAAAGCGCATTTGGAATTGGTCGCCAACAAGCAAGTAAAGATATTAACGAATATAAGAATAATATTGCGCCTGATAATCTAGTGTTTGATAAAAAACTCAAAGGGTATACGCCCAGTGAGCAATTTTTGCCGGTACTAACTAAAGGTGAAATAAACGAGTACTTACATATGCTAAATAGTCAAAGCGATCTAATGACTCATTTTGCTAATTTGGATTTACCTCAAGCACATTCAGAAATTATATCGCCACTATTTAGGGCCGTTAACGCAGCAATCGTCCGACCAATAATTATTGCCTGTAAAGAACATCAAAGAATTGAAGTGGAATACAGTTCACTAACATCGGACAAGGAATACCGGAATATAGTGCCGCACACCCTCGTTTTTAACGGATATCGCTGGCACGTGCGAGCTTATTGTGAAAAGAGTCAAGAATATCGGGATTTTGTATTATCCAGAATTACCAACATTTATGACTTTGTAGGATCCTCCGATAAAACCCTAGAATATGATGATGCTTGGAACTGTGAGGTACAAATAATTATCAAACCCGACCCTCGTTTATCTGCTCAACAACAAGCTGTAATCTCAACAGACTACGGAATGCAAAACGGCCAATTACTGATCCAAACTCGAGGAGCAATGGTGGAGTATGTTCTGCAGTTTTTGCGGATAAATACTAAAGCAATCAAACCAGATCCCAAGGCGCAACAAGTTGTCATTGATAATAAGGCTGAGCTTAAACCTTGGTTATTTGAACAAAATTAGTCCTGTTACTCTTTAACGATCGCAAACTCTATATAGCTTGGCAAGAATACACCAATATTCGACTCACCTTTTCCTTTTGAACTATCTAATGCTGCATTAATATTGATATTTAATGCTTTTCGCCATGTTTCATTTTCGCCTAGCTCTCTAAGCGCTTCAACCAGCATCTCGGTGGAAGTTGTGGTTGACGACGCGCCATGGGTAATAATTTGCTGGCTCGCATTATTAAGAGCTGCAACCACTTTTTTTCCTAGGGTAAGTTTAAACGGATCTTCTTTAGGTAAATTTCTATAAACCGCAATCATTCCACGCACATTTGCTGAGTGATAAAGTAAACGTGCATTAACGGGATCAAACCATCGCCCAGAATCTAATAAACCGGGTAAAACGCCAAACTTTAATTTTTCAATACTGTGGAATAGATAAATAGGTTTCTTGGTAACTTCATAAGTTTCAGCTAAAAGCCAAGCACTATATGCGTTATAGGACCAATTAGTATCCAGCCCCTTAGCAATAGCCCAATCGGCAGCCGCTACGGCACTGTCTAAATATTTTTGATCCTTGGTAAGATTAAACGCCTTTAACATTGCTATCCCACTTACAGCATGATCCAGTTGTAACTCGCCTCGAAAATCGTCAATAAACCACCCCTCAACCAAAGCGTCAGGGTTTTTTCTTAGTGCTCGTTTGTTAAATGATGTGTAAGTTTGGTCATCCCCACGTAAGTCTGGCGCAGGAAATAACCCATTTTTTCGTTGTAGTTTGAGCAAGTAATTTGCACCACGCACTACAAACTCTAAGTTTTTCGATTGCCTATTACCCATATAAGTATGCATAGCTACATGGGAAATAATTGGTCGAGCCGCTTGGCGAAGACCGCCTGTCATGGCGTCAGGATTCCCGTCGGGTACCGCCACCCAAAGTGCATTATTTTTAACTTTTGGACTGATCATATCCCACAGTTTGAATAGTTGTTGAGTGCCAGGGGTCGAAGTCTTAATTGGGGCATGATAACTGGGGGCTTGACTAGGATTGGCTGCCCATGGTCCTAAGTGCTGCACTATTTGGTTGGTGATCTCAGTAATTAGCGCTTCATTTTTTGCCAGTTGCGCTGCACGGATATCTTTTAATAATGGACGTACTTTTTGTTGAATTTCTTCTGGTGGAAATTGGCCTTTAGCGACCGGTTGTTGAGCCCTTAATGCTAAACTAACACTAAAAATACTAGTAATAATTAAAAAGCTTGTGATTAATTTCATATCAAATGCATTCCCAATTTTTTACCATTTTTTCAGCTTGCAACTCTGCAATGGCAATTTATCGTTGGCTGAGTGTACAATTAATGTTGAATTCATCCAAGAAAATTTGTGTAAGATTATCTCAACTTATTTAATTTAGTTTCTATTGTCTTTTTGTAAATCAATGACTCCACAATCGAAACATCACTGTCAATAGCTGATAAGTCGATATCTGTTAAAAAGATGGGGTAGTTAGTCGTATCTTTTCTTAGTGCTAGTATCTCTTTCCTAAGTTTTTTATAAACACCTTCGCCATGTTCAGAGTAAAGAAAGCAAGAATTGGCGGTATAAAGGTCAAATCCTGCTGAATGCACATGTTTTTGTGTCGCGATCGCTTGCACTTGAGAAAAGTCTAAAAATTGATTGGTATATTTAGGAGAAATCGGTTTGAAACGCTGATTCTCTGCTTGTTCACTACCGATTAGCTGGTAATAATTAACTGTTTCTAATAAACCACTATTCAAAAGGTTTCTGTTTTGAATTTTTTCGAAAAATTGTTGGTAGTGGTTAACTACTTGCGTAATGTTAATATTTTTATGCGCTTGAAAATAAAGAGAGCCGTTGGCAGAGCGAATGATGACTTCTACCAGTTGTTTACTCTTGCAAGAAACAAAGAAATCCAAACTATCACTAAATCGCCGCTTGGTGACTGAAACAATAAATGGATTGAGTGCTACATTATCATCAACGGTAAATTTTATCTTTACTTCTGGTTGGTCAGAATAAGTATTCTCACTTAATCCATCATATAACTTAGGCATCGAGGAATATCGCGTGTAAGCCACTTGGTCTTTATACAGATCGATGATTTGTGGTTTACCTGACACAATCATTATATATCGATGAGCATAGTCCGTTCGTAGGCTATTTGCCCTCAAGCCATTTAACCTCTCTAACAAATTTTTAATTCGCTGGACAATTTGATCTCGTTGAGCAAGTCCCCGACAAAACACTGGGAAAGTACCGTTATTTTCGGCAACTATTTGAGCGTGTTCTTGATAAAATTTAACCCACGCAAATTCCCCGCTGTAATGCAACGTGGAAATTTCTCCCCAACTATTAAACAGCACAACATCAAAATGACTGGCAAGATTAATTTTATTATCTGCCCATGAAAAACAATCATTACCTTCACCAATACGATACAAATTACTTTTCTTTTCTTCCGCAAGTGGGTCGTTTCGAGTATTGACAAATATGCCGATTTTAACAACTCTAGCCTCTGTTTCGAATTGGTTTATTCCTTCACACGACCTGAATTGTTTGATCAAAGATTCAATATCTCTGAGCATTTCGTTGGCTAGCTTTAAGTTAAGGTAGTCAGAAGATCCAAAAATATGTAGTCGAGTTTTACTTGAAATAATATGATTGGCACAGCCCCAAAATAAACACTCAAATAGTGATTCTGCAGTATGGGCCTGAACACTTCTCGATAACTTTTTGCTTTCAATATGTCCAATATAGATCAGCCATTTATTGTCGGATTCTCTATTGATGGTTATTGATGATTCAAAAATATCTTTGGCAATTCCATTATTTAGTATTTCAATTTTTCCACTTCGTCGTTCAAAAGCTGAATAGAGCTTTCGCCCTAATGATAGAAGGTCGTTTTTTGCCACCCGGTTAATGACACCATGAACTCGAGAGAAATTACTTAAGAAATGATAAGAGTTCGTTAATTCACGAACTAAATTTTTTCGTTCTTCTTTAACCTCTTTAATCGTCCATAAGTTTCTTCCATTGAGATAATCTAGCTTTGATTGTGTCCACCCCCAGTTGAGAGCCAATTGCTTTACTGTTTGGTACTGCCAATTATTTTTTCTATCTTTTTTATAGCTGACTTTTATGTTCGCTTTCAAATAGAAAGCTCGCCGTAAAAACTCTAATCGATGAGGATTACTTTCTAAAGCTTTCTCAGCAAATGTTAGAGTCAGTAAATAGGGATCAATATTTTCTTCCGCTGCACGCCCATCATATACCAGCTGTTTAAATTCTTCGGATAATACTCCGGCACAAGGAAATAATTTGGCGTAAACCTCTAATACCAACAACTTAACGGAAGATTTGTAGGGTGATTCTATTGCTTTGTATAGTTGCCATAACGCGGCACTAAAGTACTCTGGTGCAGGTATGTTTTTGACTTCTCCAAAATCGATCCAGTCAGCTGGATCTATATGCTTATGCAATAAAAGCCGCTTGGAATAATCACCGTATGATTCGTGATTAGGAATAATCCACCAGAGTGGCCACCTTCCCGAAATCCAAACAGCTGTACGGTAAAACTCATCGAGCAACAAATAGTTTTGAGTATTTCCGCAATTATCACGCTCTATTTTTTTCGATTTTTTCTCACTGAATTCAGTGTTGGTCACAATATAGGAGTTAAGCTCAATACCAAACTCAGCCAACCATTGTTTAATGCCCTTTGCTTTTAGTAAAAGCTTTTCTTTCAGCTTTTCGTCTAGCACCTCGTCCAAACAAACCCATAGATCGATATCACTGGAGTTAGACTGGCCTAGAGTTCCCATACTTCCCATCAAAAATAAAGATGCGATTCGATATTTTAAATGAGCTCTTGGTTTGTACTCAAAGCTTTGGCTTACTGTTTTGGCAATTTGTTTTTCTACATGGGTTGGTGTGTAGTTGGGTATTCCGCAAGGTGTAAACTTGTCTACATAACCGGGTAACATCGGGTGGTTAACGTGAAATAGTAGTGGGATCAGTTTTAGTTTATCGGCTTGAACACCACTTAAACTCGATTCCATTCGGCGATAGCGTCGTTGGCTTAGCCTGATAAAATCTTTCTTTATTTTAGCGATCGTTTTACGGTCTATTTCAGTATCTTTCACTAGTTTGGTGTCACATTTGCTAGTTAATTAAGCGCAACAGGTCTCAGATTTGATAAAAGCTTGAAACTACGAATACACTCGGTTTTTGGTATATACTTAATTGTAGTATGATTTTTGAATTGGCAGGCTATTTCTACTAGTAAGCCGAACAATTTTAGAGAAACGACCCCAGCTCTTATAGAATTCTAAATTGAGATAAAAGTCGAAAATTTCGAAGATTAGGAAAACAATATGCACATAGACCACAATGAAATTCTTGACTTGTCACCACTTGGAATTTTGTTAGCAGATTCTGAACAACGTATTACTTGGTGTAATGAGCGATTCTTAAATGAAACCAAGCTGTCACGCGAAAGTGTCGTCGGTCACTTGCTAGCAGCTCTCCCTATGGAGACCATTGATAAGAATACTCATTTAGTGCAATTGTTTGATAAAGAAAGTTCTTCAGCGCTTAAATTTCAATATTGGCGAAAAGAACTAGTCGCTCCTAACTCAGGAACACTGCATTTCTTCACATTAGATAGAGACGCCACCTCTAAGCCCAGTAAATTGGCTATGGCGAAAATCCCTAAACGACCAAGCTGGGTTGAGTTTCTTGACTATGAAGTCAGTCGAAGTCGACGCTATGACAACCCGCTATGTGTTCTCAAACTGCATATTATTATTGACCATTGTCCCGAAGAGTTAGAGGAAGATGAAATTAAACAAGCAATCAAAGACACCCTGCAAGATGAGTTAAGGTGGGCTGACATGATCGGAAATACGAGCCGCGGAAGCTTTTTGATGGTCCTTCCAGAAACCCCGAATAGCGCCTTGGAGCAGCTCAAAGGTAAAATTTCAACCGCTGTTAAAGGGCAATTAATGGGTCTATCAAGTAAAATTCGCTATCACATCGTATTTGGCAGCGCATATTGGAAGAAACACGACGATAGTAATCGCTTACTTAAACGAGCAAGGGAAAACCTTGTTGCCGAACTAGAAAAACATCTAAATAATACTCATGAATAGTTGCTCAGTTGGTTAATTATTACTCAAGAAAATCACCTTTCTGCCGATAAAAAACTTATTCTATTTGTATCCTTCCATTCTTGGCCGTCGGCATCTGAGAGGTGAGCGTTTGACTTATTCCCTAGACAATTCAAATACCCGTATCGGGCACTTGCTTGTCAAAAGGAATTTGCTATCTCAAAACCAATTATCTCAAGCTCTTGCCTATCAAGCTCAGAACAAAGTTAAGCTGGGCCAAGCACTGACTGATCTTGAGTTTGTTAGCTCATCACAAATATCCAAAATTCTTAGAAGACAAAAGTGGTTAAGGATACTGGCTGGTAGTATTGCGCTGGCGGTACCGCCTAGCAGCTTAATCGCTGAAGAGCGGCAAAGTGTAAAAAGCGCATACTCAATAGACTCCTTAGCTAACACTCAAGACATCAGCTTACTTGCAAAGCCTGTTGAGAGTCATTCCAAAGAATTTTACTTTACGGGTGATCAAGACCACCTGGTTTCCCTCAATCGAGATTTTAAAGATATTGCAAGCATTCAGTTTTCATTATTCAACGCCAAACAACCGCTATTTGCCAACCATTATGAGTATCAATTCGAACCGCAAATTTCACTTTATTCATCCGAAAGTAGACGCAAAAGTACACCCTATTCTTCGACTAAAAGGATTGGGCCAGGCTTAGATAGACAATCGAATACCAAGCCAGTAATTTATATGTTAACCCTAAAAGGGCGATGTCTTTACGAAAACTCAGGCAATCAAACTACCATGTGGAGTCTCGAGCGAGCTAAGAAAGGGGTTCAGCGTAAGGCTGAATTAATGTTTTCTATTACCAAACACTTCTAAGGTCGCTGTATAGACCACCTGCAGCATTTAAATATCTCTGCTACAATCCCAAAACCGATAAAATAGCTCTATTAAAGACTTTAACTCTAGCAAAGGTAAAATCGTGAAATTAACCAAAATAGCTTTATTAGCTCTTCTTTTAAGTGCCTGCCAGCCGGCATCTGATGACTCAGCTAAAACAGAACCAGCAGTACAATCCACAGCTAAAACAGAAACAAAACAGCAAGCACCAACGGATGATCATAAGGGACATTCACATGCCGAACACGCAGCAGAGATGGGCTCTGATAACGGCTTACCCTATGATATCGTAGAGTCAGATGAGAGCTGCAGCGAGCCAATTGTTATAGAATTTTTTGCTTATCAATGTCCACACTGTTTTACCTTAGAAGAACACGCGAAAAAGTGGAAAGAAAAAAATGCAGGCAAGGTAAAATTTGTAGCTATTCCGACTCACCTTGGAAACCAGCAATTTGGCGCGTTTTTAATTGTTCACCAGGCCGCTAGTGTGCTGGGAATTTTGGATAAGGCAATGCCAAAAATGTTTAGCCGTTTACACGAAGAAAAGAAAGCATTTGGCTCTGAAGACGAAGCAGCAGAGTTCTTAGTCACTCTAGGAGTTTCCAAAGAGGAAGCACTAACAGCTTTGCAAGACCAAGAAAATGCTAAAAATGCCCTTGATGATAATTTTAGATTGTTGGCTAAATACAAAATAGCCGGGGTTCCGACCATACTCGTGAATCACCGCTATAAGTTTGATGTGACCAAAGCCGGTGGCTACGACAAGGTTTTCGACGTGGTTGATCAAACTCTAGCCATGCCTTCAAATTGCTCAGGGAAATAAATGGCCAATATTAGCTGGAGTGAGTTCGAAAAAGTTGAATTGCGGGTGGGTACCATTGTTCAAGCGGAAGAATTCCCTGAAGCCCGACGTCCAGCCTATATTTTACAGGTTGATTTTGGTGCTGAACTGGGAATAAAGAAGTCCAGCGCTCAAATCACAGCTCACTATCAAGCCAAAGACTTGGTTGGCAAACAGGTGATTGCTGTGATCAACTTTCCAGACAAACAAATTGGGCCTATTATGTCGCAGTGCCTAGTCACTGGATTTTATGATAAAGATGGTGGGGTAGTACTGGCAGTTCCTGATAAACCGATAGAAAACGGTGCGAAATTAGGTTAAAAGCGATTAAACGGCTTTAACTACTCTGCTTTTTTGTCTTCGATCGTTTGTTTTAGTTTAGATAATTGATCTAGCTGGATGAAGGTCAAAATTTTCTTATTTGCAATTTGATTGTTAGCCATTTCAATTATTTCTTCCAATGGCATTTCTTTGATTTTTTCTTTAAGTTCTAACTCTCGATAGGAGTCTTGCAATTTCGCCTGACGTTCGCGTTCTGCTTCTTTTGCTTTTATTTCAGCTAGCTCATTTTGTTCCTGAAGTTTTATCTCAGATGCTTCCTTTTCAGCAATAGCTCGTTTTTTTTCTTCAATAATAGCAAGACGCTTTTCTTTGATTTTGACACTTTCCATCATTTTGGCTTTAGCAACATCCGCCGCTTTTTCCGCTTCTAGTCTTGCTAATTCCGCTGAATGCTTTTGCTTGTCAGCTTCGACCCTTTCTCTCTCAATGGATTGTTGTTCAACGATTTTTTGCTGGAGATCTTGATACATATCTTTAACCCTCTGTTGAATCGCCTCTAGCTGGTATCTTTGATGAAATTCGTCTGACTGGCCAATAAATTTTAGTTCGTTCATGGCTTGCTGTAATAATTTAACGCTAAAGCTTTTTTTCTCTTCTAGCTCTTTCTCAAACTTTAAAAGCTTATTATGAGCGTCTGTGTACCAAAATACATGCCCCAAATCGTCCTCTGGGATTATAAAGTCACTAAAAACTCGCTCCATAGCTAGAAGGCTAGCATCTTCTTTTGCTAATTCCACTCTTAAATCTTCAAGTGCGATTTCAAACTCGTCTTTTTGTTGATGGGTTTTTATCCACCATGAAAACCCAGAAAGGCCGAATCGATCAATGCATTCAACCAAATAAGCAAATTTCCGCTTACCATCATTAAACATGACAGTAGCTCTTTGCTTTATTCTTTCGAAATCGACTTTGTCACTCACAATGATTTTTCGTTATTTAAGCGTTTGATTTAACTATTATTTTAATTAGTATAACTCAAATTCTTAGAGATTCGACAATATTTTATAAGCTCATAGATAACTCGGTTAACTGCCGGATTGAGCGCTATTGCAAGATGGAGAAGGGTAGAATAGAGCACAAGGGGAGATATTTCCCCCTGTGCTAGGAACGTTAGCGTTTATTTGTTTGTACATCTCGGTCATAGTTAAGTCGCTTAGCAGCATCTAATGTGAGCATTTGCATGAATGCCTTCACTTCTGCATCACTTCCGACCGGTGCGCCGGATTGTCCACTCCCAAACACAGTACTTGGTACCTTACGTTGTGCAAAAGCAGCCGCCCATAACTTTTGAATTTGAATTTCAGCATCCAATTTTTGAGCTAGCGCGTTATCAGCTTCTAGAATAACTTTTTTCTGGTAAGCTTCAGCTTCCGCTAATGTTCGCTTGGTATTGGCGTCAATTTTAGCTTTTTCGAAGTTAATTTGTGCCGTTTCTTTTGAAATAGTGGCCTCCGCTTTAAACTTTTCAGCGCGAGTAATCGCTAGTTGCTTATCTGTTTCTGCCTCAGTTGTCTTTTGAATTTGCTCAACCTTGGCCTTAGCTTGACGTTCTGCCACTTCTCTTTCACCTCTGGCAATTGCTAGTAGTCGTTGTTCCTCTTCCTGAACTCGCTGCTCTCTCGCAATCGCTCTATCGGCAGACGCTTGCTGTTTTAACTGCATTCTTTCAACAAATTTCTTGTTTGGGCGCATATCTGTAACTAACGCAGAAACAACAGTAATTCCAAATTCAATAAAACGTTGCTTTTTACGTTTTGGTTGGCCATCAGAATCAAGTACTTTTTGAACTACAAATATTGTTTTTGAGTCTTCACCATACTCTTCTTGTTCTGTACCCAGTGAAGCATTCGCAGAAGCCTTTGATTGTCTCGAAGACTTTACTTCAACTTCTTCTCGTTTTACTAAGAAAATACCTGAGTTCATTTGATTCTCGAACTCTGAATTAAACTCTGTTCTACCACCGGCATAGTACTCTTCAGCAGTCATTAAAGAAGCATTCGCTTGAAGTGTTTCCTTAAAAGCAGGCATAAGTGCGGTTCTTAAAAGATTTTCAGGCGACCGATACTCATGTGCAAGCTTTAAGAATGACTCTTGATCAGAAGGTATTGAAAATCGAACCGTTGCCTCGGCATGCGCGTCAACTTGGTCTAAAAACATGATACTCATTGGGGGCAAACTAGCAGAAGTATTATCTGAGTCTTTTTCCGCCCGGATCGAATTACTTCCTGAACCACTCAAAGACTGGACAGTCATAGCTCTTTTCCAAGAATTATAACGACCAAAAGGATAGAACTTGTAACCAACCTCTGTTACAACCTCTTCATCCCCTGTCACCGTTCTTACATGATAAATGTATCCAGGTTCGGCATAGAAAAAAGAGTTAGCTAAAACACCAATGGTTAAAGCGATGATAACCACCACAATCGATGCTTTAACTATCGAACCCCCAGAGGGTTTTAGCTTTGTGGTTAATTCAGACATAATGACTCCTTGTATCATCAATTGATGAGATATATTTAAGTATTTGTTATTTGTTTGCTAGGTTGCGTTCGATACTAATCTGCAGGAATATCAGCAATAAGTAACGTTTAGTCTAGGAAAATATTCCCTTATTCTAGTTCAATACGGTCAATCTTGGTGGTAAATTTAGCATATTCCGTTTCACTCATGCAGGTATAGGTGACATAAAATGAGATTGGTTCGTTGTCTAAAAACATTATCTGTTGGATTATTAGTTGTAGTTAGCTCCGTTCACGCGCAATCGTTTGAAGCTATCAAGCCATTCACAAGTGATGGTTGCTCCTCATTTCCAGATGGTACTCTGGCACAAAAAGATCTTTGGCGGCAATGTTGTGTCAAACATGATAAAGCCTATTGGCAGGGCGGGACTAAACAACAAAGACTTGATGCTGATGTTGCCCTCAAACAATGCGTCCAGTCGGTCGGCAAGCCGCGAATTGCCGATTTAATGCTAGCGGGGGTAAGAGTAGGAGGGTCTCCTTATTGGCCAACAAAGTTTCGCTGGGGATATGGCTGGGAGTATCCGAAAGGTTATGGCGAACTATCTAAGAGGGAAAAAGAGCAAATAGCAAAAGCTTGGCAGTCCTATCTACAATCACTGACTAATAAACCCACAGAATAAAAAAACCCAGCCGAAGCTGGGTTTTTTAGTTTTATACCATCTTAGAAACGATAAGTTGCTTTACCGTAAACAAATCGACCATTAAATCCAAATGGTGAAGTGGTTGGGTATTTCGCACCCCATCCAAGTTGGTGTGGGTTTTCATCTGGATACTCATCAAACAAGTTGTTTGAACCAAGTGATAAGGTGAGTGCATCGTTCACATCATAAGCAAACTCTGCATCTACCAAAATAGAGTTACCAGCAAATATCGGTAAGTCTTCACTATCTAGATGAAGCTCAGTGAATGAACCGTAATAACTAACCTTGGTCACTAAACGCCAGTCATCTTGACTGTAATTTAACGATAAATTAGCTCGGTTGTTGGGTAAGTTATCTTCTAATTGAGTGATTTTGCCTGACCCTACAAAGTCACCGGCAAAGGTGACTTCAGTATCAGTCCAGTTATAGGTGAATGCGTACTTCAGTTCACCAGCCCCTAGCTCATGCGAGTAGTTAGCCACTAAATCAACACCACGAGTGTTGGTATCGAAGTCATTAGTGAAATAACGAATCGCCGCTAAGTTGATCGCATCTGGATTGCCATTTTCAACCAAGAAGGCTCTGTCTGCATCAGTTAAAGTGATATCAGAGGTTTGACTGATCCGTCCTTCTACGTCGATATCAAAATAATCGATCGTTAAGAAGAAGTCACCATTTTCGTAGACCCCACCAAATGTGAAACTTTGAGACTCTTCGGGTTGCAATGCGCGGCCGCCCAACAAACGACCAGTATCAGAAGTTGGTGGAACCGTTGCAATTTCTTGTAATCCACCGGAAGGACTGAAGCTTGTACTCACGTTTTGCACGCTAGACTGACCAATAGTCGGTGCTCTAAAACCAGTACTTACCGAGCCTCGGATCCCAATACCGTCTGTAATGTCTAATTTAGACGATAACTTCCAATCGAAAGTTGAACCAAAATCTGAGAAGTCTTCATAGCGAGCCGCAAAATCGACCATCCAGCTGTCTGTGAAGTAAGTTTCAACATCAAAATAAGCCGCTTTACTTCGACGAGAGAAAGTGCCAGCAATTGAAGGATTAAACCCTTGGAAACCGTTAGATCCCAAACTGAATCCTTGAACCGCTAAGTCCACTTCACTACCTAAGGTGTTTGTAAAAGAGGCTGAATCACCATTGGTGATTTCAAATGACTCTTCTCTAAACTCGAAACCATAGGAAACGGCTAATGAAGAAAGATCGGTTTCTAAATCTTTAGAGAAATCAGCATTCGCGGATTTTTCAAGTTGTTCGTAAGCACCAGGCTCAAACTCTGTCGGTGTCAATGGCCCCAAGTTAGCGTTGATTGTGTTTCTGATCCGGAATTCAGCTCGGTTCATACCAACCCCCGCGCTAAAGTCATAGGCTGTACCATCAGAAAACTCGCCTCGAGTTCCCATCACAATCGATACATCCGTCACATCACCACCAAATCGTGGGGTGAATCCGCCAGGGAACATTAAGTTAAAGGCAAAACAGTTAGCGGCTGGCAAAGACGCTAGAGCGGCTTGATCTGGAATGCCGTCTGGACCGATTGCAACGATTGGGCAGTTTGAGTTGTCTTGAGCACCCGGTGTTAAATCACCCACTAATATGGTTTGCGTGCCATCGGGTAATGTTGGACCACCGTAAACACCAGAACGGGTGTTAGGATTTCGGTAGAAGAATCCACCGTCAACGGTTCTTTCCGCCCAGTTACCAAACATATAAGCTTCACTTGAATTATCCAACTCTAATCCAACGTTCATGAACAGTTTCATATCGTCAGTGACTTCTGGAGAACCCCAGATTTGCGCTGGATCGGCGACAGGCAGACCCGCTTCTGCAAAGGCTGCCGCGTCAGCTCGTTGAACACTACGACTGGTCGCATCTTGCTCATTAAATTCAAAACTGAAGTTAGCAAAGCCTCTTTCTGATAAAGGCATACCAATATTTCCCGCAAAGGTTAATTGGTCACCGTCACCTTCGGAATATTCACCGGCTTTTAATTCAACAACACCACCGTCGCTATTATCTTTTAGGACAAAGTTGATAACCCCTGCGATAGCGTCTGAACCGTATTGCGCCGATGCACCATCACGCAGTACTTCAACTTGCTTAAGTGCGATTGCAGGAATAACAGTAGTATCGGGACCTTGAGCACCATCAGATATACCACCACCTAGAAAAGCGATAACAGCAGAGCGATGACGTCGCTTGCCGTTAACCAGTATTAACGTAGAGTCTGGTGATAGACCACGTAAATTGGCTGGACGTACCATGGTCGCAGCGTCTGAAATCGGTTGCGCGCCAACGTTAAACGATGGGGCTACTTGGGCTAAGAGGGATGTCATGTCGGATGTACCGTTGGCCATCATTTCTTCCGCTGATATTACATCCACTGGTACCGGTGAATCCCCGACTGAACGAGGGGCTGCACGGGAACCAACCACTACCATTACTTGGCCTTCATCTTCTGCTGCCGCTTCTTCTTCAGCATATACAGGCGCTGACGTTAACGTCACCCCCATTGCTAAGATTAAGCTCTTAACTTTAAAGTTGTTTGTCATGATTAATTTCCTATTCTCGATAGTTAGTTGTTTTATTATGATTTTCAAACGCCTTCTGAAGAATTCGAAACCGTCCATGCGTTTCCGACAACAGGCATTGATAAATGGTTATAAGTTATCTATTTTTTAATTGCAAGCCCTTATTATCATTGAGGTTAATAGCAATTAATGGGAGGAAAGGGCGCTCAGACTATATTCTTTGCTGACAAAACGACAAAACAAGATGTAATATGTAGACCGTTTTCTTATAAGAATACGGTCTATTATACGATTAGTTCTTTAGGGTGGTTTAATGATTAAAGTCGAATTTAATACTGGAGAGTTTTTTACTGTGATCGTTACCTAAACTAATTAACCCTTTACTGGGGTAGCCATCTACTGCGATTAAGTTTTGGTCGATTTCATATAAAACTTTAATATCTTCACAAATAGTTTCAGCTTTTTCTTCTAGCGCAATCGCTTGTGAGTCCACATAAGTCTCAATGTCGTGCTCTAAATTTTCCATTCTGAACTCAAAGTCCTTAATTTCTTCACTATCTCCTGAAAATACTGAACTTAGCACCTGACCAAGTACCTTTCCTGAATATTTACTCAAAGCTTTCGCCACCAGGCCTTCTATTTCTTGCTCTAATTCTTGCTCAAAAGAGTTTTCAATGGTTTGAGCATTAAGCATCTTATCGTTCACATTAGCCTTTATTTTGTTAGAGATGTTTTCAATGGGTAAAATCAAGTCTTGATGAACTTGTTGATCTTCTCCAAAAAGAGCCGTTACAGCAAGCGTAGCGGCTTTCAAACCAATCTCAGCGCCCTCAATCGCAATATCGGCAATTTTGGGTACCACTTGTCGAGTTCCTTTTTGAAATTTTTGACTATAAACTTGTTGCTCGGAATTTAATTCAAGTTTCTTACCATCAACCCTAATCGACGAACCAGAAAACTCAACTGTGTTGGTGTCCTTATTGGAAAACTTAATGGTGTTGCTTGAAATGTTAACATTGTAATCAAGACCATATTCACATACTTGGTTATCGTGAGCGGCCAATGGTAGGCATAACGTGGTGACTAACGTTCCAATTAGGACTTTTTTCATTACTTTCTCCGGTTATTCTGAACAGTTTTTTAGTAAGTCGATCGAACCCTAAAAATAGTTCTAACTTCGGCAACCAGGAATGTAAGCAAATGTGTGTATTGAGAGGCAAAAACGGGAAAGCGAGGATGCTTTCCCGCGAAAAGAAAAAAACTAATTGACGCTAGACAGCTCTTTGATTGCTTTGTTGATCATTTCAGTCGTACCAAGTGCTCTGTTGTCTAGCTTGTACTGCTGGTTAACAACAAAAGTTGGTGTGGCACTTATTCTATATGTTTTTATTAACTGTTTAGCTTTACGAATCTTAGCGTTTAATGAAAACGACTTATTCGCTGAATCGAACTTTGCTGGGTCAACCCCTAACCCAACAAAGAACTCTTTTAAGCCTTCATCATTAAAAATGTGTTTCTTTTCAATATTGACTCGATGAAATATTTTGCTATGACTTTGCTCTAGAACCCCAAGCAACTCACCTAAATAATAGGCTTTAATGTAAATTTTCCATTGAGCGTGCCCTAGATCGGTGGGTACAGGAATAACTTTAGTCCCTGGGTTGTCTTTTTTAAACTGCGTGACAAATGACTCCATGCTGTAACAAGCACCACATGCATAACTAAAGAATTCGTAAACCTCTGGGGATTTAGTGCCTTTGGGAGAGACGACTTCATAATCAGAGCCTTCTACCAAAGCTCGCTCCGCAGCATATGATAAAGAGTTATAACCCAGCAAACTAAACGCTATTACTGCGACAGCGATTATTTTATTTTTCATTAGAACCTCTTAGTATCTAAAAATATGATTTATTTGACGATCATTAAATTACAAAATAGTTATTCTACAGTTACCGACTTAGCTAAATTTCGAGGTTGATCAACATCGGTACCTCGAATAACAGCCACATGGTAGGACAATAGTTGTAATGGCACAGTGAAAACAATTGGCGCTGTATAGCGACCTTTAACATCACACCTTACAAGCTTAATGCCTTGGTTTTCTACGATTTCACTATCTTTGTCAGCAAAAACGTAGAGCTGACCACCCCGGGCTCTCACTTCTTCCATATTAGATTTCAATTTCTCAATAAGTTCATTATTTGGTGCAACAACCACGACCGGCATATCTTGATCGATTAGCGCCAAAGGGCCATGCTTTAACTCGCCAGCTGCATAGGCTTCTGCATGTATGTAGGAAATCTCTTTTAATTTAAGTGCACCTTCCATAGCAATGGGGTATTGCTCGCCACGACCTAAAAATAAGCAGTGCTCTTTTTCGTTAAACTCTTCTGCCATAGTTTCGATAGTCGCGTCCATTTCTAAGGCATGTTTAATATCATTAGGAAGCGTTCTAAGCTCCTGAATAATATGAGAAATCTCTTCTTGCGGTAGTGATTTCTTAGTTTGCGCAAGTGCAACTGCCAGCATTAGCAAACCTGTTAGCTGAGTGGTAAAGGCCTTGGTTGATGCTACACCAATTTCAGCGCCCGCTCGAGTCATAAACGCCATATCAGACTCTCGAACTAAAGAGGATCCCGGCACATTACAAATCGTCAAACTGGCTAAAAAGCCTTGCTCTTTGGCAATACGTAATGCTGCTAAAGTGTCGGCAGTTTCACCCGATTGAGAAATACTAATAAAAAGAGAGTTTTTGCAAACAACCGTTTTTCGGTAGCGGTATTCACTGGCAATCTCAACTTGGCAAGGTATCCCTACCATTGACTCTATCCAATACTTCGCAACCATTGCTGAGTGATAACTGGTGCCACAGGCAATAATTTGCACGAACTCTACTTTATCTAAAAGTTCAGGTGCGCGATTACCGAAGGATTCAATAATCACCGAGTCCTGAGCTAAACGACCTTCTAATGTACTGTTGATTGAGTCAGGTTGTTCGTAAATTTCCTTCATCATAAAGTGTCTGAATTGACCTTTATCACCAGCATCATGCTGCACTGAAGTTTCTTCAAACTCTCTTTCGATCTTGGAGCCGTCTGGTGCAAGAATTTTGACTTCACGACGAGTCACCTCGGCAACTTCACCTTCTTCTAAAAACATAAATTGTCGAGTCACTGGGAGTAGCGCAAGTTGGTCAGAAGCAATAAACATCTCGCCAATACCTTTTCCTAATACCAATGGACTTCCAGAACGAGCCACGACTAGACAATCGGGGTTAGCCAACTCCATCACCACCGTTCCATAGGCACCTTCTAATAATTTGGTGGCTTTAAGCACCGCAGAAAGCAATGAGTCGGAAGACTTTCTTTCTCTTTCGATAAGGTGCGCCATCACTTCAGTGTCAGTATCGGACGTGAATATATAACCTTGTAGTTTTAGCTCTTCACTTAAGGACTCATAGTTTTCGATAATCCCATTATGGACAACCGCAATTGTGTCATTAGAGAAGTGGGGGTGGGCGTTGCTTTCATTAGGCTCACCATGAGTCGCCCATCGGGTATGAGCAATTCCTATATTACCATCGATTGGATTTTCTTCTATCGCTTTTTGCAGCTCAGATACCTTGCCAACACGACGAAGTCTAGATATTTTGAAGTCAGAAATGACAGCGAGTCCAGCAGAATCATACCCTCGGTATTCGAGTCTTCTAAGCCCTTCAATCAAAATTTCTGCGATGTTCCTTTGCGCTACGGCTCCAACTATTCCACACATTGCTTTGTTACTCCGATTATTTTTTCTTTTGAGGTCTTTTCCAAGACTCAATTTGTTTCTGTTTAGCTCTTGAGATTGTTAACGCTTCAGGGAGAACGTCCACAGTCACCGTGGTACCGGCGCCAACTGTTGCGCCTTTGCCAACCCTAACCGGTGCTACCAGTTGAGTATCAGAACCGATAAAAGCGTCATCTTCTATGATGGTTTTGTGTTTATTGGCACCATCATAATTGCAGGTAATGGTGCCAGCACCGATATTAACATTCTTGCCGATTTCAGAATCACCAATGTAAGACAAATGGCCAGCTTTAGATCCTTGCTCGATAACAGATTTTTTTACTTCTACAAAATTACCGACATGAGTATCGCTCTTCATCACAGTCCCAGGTCTAATTCTGGCAAAGGGACCAACGCTACAGTGATCTTCGATGATAGAGTCTTCAATCACAGAATTTGGTTTAACCACACTATTGGGGCCGATGGTGCAATCCTTTAGGTATACATTAGCACCAATTTGAGCCCCTTGCTTAAGACGAACTCGGCCTTCAAACACACAATTGACATCAATAACAACGCTTTCCTCGCAAGTTAAACTGCCGCGCAAATCAAAACGGTTTGGGTCTCTAAAAGTCACACCGCCATCCATCAACTGATTAGCCAACTCTCTTTGCCAAACTCGCTCTAAATCGGCTAATTGGCGTAGGGTATTGATCCCTTCAACCTCATAAAAATTAACCGGTTGAGCGGTTTCGACGGTTTCTCCGTCGGCAACAGCCATGGCAATAATGTCGGTAAGGTAATATTCACCTTGGGCGTTATTATTATTTAATCGCGAAATCCAGTCTTTAAGTTGGTGGGAGTTGCAGCATAAAATTCCAGTGTTAATTTCTTTAATTTCTTTCTGTGCCTCATTAGCGTCTTTATGCTCAACAATTCCAGTCACTTGGCCTGTTTGATCGCGGACAATTCGACCGTATCCGGTGGAGTCATCCAACGTACAAGTCATAAGCGCTATGCCGGTTGGGTTTGCTTTATGTAATTCAACCAACTCTTGAAGCGTATTATGATGAGTTAAAGGAACATCACCGTATAAAATGAGTGTTGCGGCATTATCTGACAACTCAGGTAACGCCATTTTAACTGCGTGCCCTGTACCGAGTTGTTCTTTTTGCTCAGCGAAGTTAAGCTTTACTCTTCCGCCGGTCACACTATTTTTCACAAGCTCACCACCATGTCCAATGACTAAATGACACTCAGTCGCACCCAATGATTGGCAACTATCGACGACATGTTGGACGAGAGGTTTCCCGGCGATTTGGTGTAAAACTTTAGGTAATTCTGATTTCATGCGACTGCCTTTTCCGGCAGCTAGAATAATAGTTTGTATATCCATAAGTCACTAAGATCCAAAGAGAATGTGCTAAGCCAGTCATTTTACTGTTAATAGATTAAGAGATAAACCTATAACAGTTACAATTAAGCAGAAGGGCGATAAACATGCATAAAAAAAGCGCCAAACGGCGCTTTTTAGTAGCCAGCAGTATTAACTTACTTTCCAGCTTTTTTCCTAATCGATTGCAGTGTTCTAAGTTGAGCAACCGCTTCCGCTAACTCAACTGCAGCACGAGAGTACTCGATTTCAGAGTTTTGGTCTGCCATTGCAGCTTCAGCAGCTTCTTTTGCTGCGATAGCAGCGGCTTCATCAACATCATCTGCTCTAGCAGCGGTATCGGCTAGTATCGTTGTGACATGGGGTTGAACTTCCAACATCCCACCAGAAACGTAGAATGTTTCCTCAGTACCTTCTGTGTCCGTAACTCTTACAGTACCTGGCTTTAGTGAAGTCAGTAAAGGAGCATGCCCAGCGTTAATACCTAATTCACCGAGCTCACCAGTAGCTACTAATGAATCAACAGTACCCGAAAAGATTGACTTTTCTGCGCTAACAATATCGAGTTGAAATGTAATTGGCATAATAGTTTCCTTTGAAATCTATCTAATCGTTAAATTAGATAGATTTGGCTTTTTCAACGGCTTCTTCAATAGTTCCAACCATGTAGAACGCTTGCTCTGGAAGGTGATCGTACTCACCATTAAGGATTCCTTGGAAACCAGCAATAGTATCTTTCAGTGATACATACTTACCTGGTGAACCAGTGAAAACTTCAGCAACGAAGAAAGGTTGTGATAAGAAACGTTGGATTTTACGTGCACGAGTTACGGTTTGCTTATCTTCTTCAGAAAGCTCATCCATACCTAAAATCGCGATGATATCTTTAAGCTCTTTGTAACGTTGAAGCACGGATTGAACGCCACGCGCCGTATCATAGTGCTCTTGACCGATAACCAATGGATCAAGCTGACGTGACGTCGAATCTAATGGGTCAACAGCAGGGTAAATACCTAGCTCAGCGATTTGACGAGAAAGTACAACCGTTGCATCCAAATGCGCGAAAGTAGTCGCTGGTGATGGATCCGTTAAGTCATCCGCAGGTACATAAACTGCTTGTACCGATGTGATCGAACCAGTTTTAGTCGAAGTGATACGCTCTTGAAGCTTACCCATCTCTTCAGCAAGTGTTGGCTGATATCCAACCGCAGAAGGCATACGGCCTAGTAGTGCAGATACTTCAGTTCCAGCAAGTGTGTATCGGTAGATGTTATCAACGAATAATAATACGTCACGGCCTTCGTCACGGAATTTTTCAGCCATAGTTAGTCCAGTTAAAGCAACACGTAGTCTGTTTCCTGGAGGCTCATTCATCTGACCGTATACTAATGATACTTTGTCGATTACGTTTGAATCTGTCATTTCGTGGTAGAAATCGTTTCCTTCACGAGTACGCTCACCAACACCAGCAAATACTGAGAAACCACTATGCTCAGTCGCGATGTTACGGATAAGCTCCATCATGTTAACGGTTTTACCAACACCAGCACCACCAAACAGACCAACTTTACCACCTTTCGCAAATGGACAAACTAAGTCGATTACTTTGATACCAGTTTCTAATAATTCGTTCGCGGCCGCTTGATCTTCATAAGAGGGCGCTTCACGGTGAATAGACATTCTTTCTTGCTCACCAATTGGACCTTTTTCGTCAATTGGATTACCAAGAACGTCCATAATACGTCCTAAAGTCTCTTGACCAACTGGTACTTGAATCGCTGCACCCGTGTTTGTCACTTTCATGCCGCGGCTCATACCTTCTGAGGATCCCATCGCGATACAACGTACCACACCGTCTCCAAGCTGTTGTTGTACTTCTAGTACTAACTCGCTGCCTTCGATATCGAGTGCGTCATATACTTTTGGAACATCTGTTCGTGGGAATTCCACGTCGATGACCGCGCCGATGATCTCAACAATGCTACCGTTACTCATTGTTTATTCCTCTATTAAGTAAAATATAAAATTTGTAATCAGGCTGTTAACTCGTTTAACAGCTCTCAATGCAACAGCAGATTAAACCGCTGCTGCACCACTAATAATTTCTGAAATCTCTTGGGTAATTGCTGCTTGACGAGCCTTGTTATAAACAAGTTGTAAGTCATCAATAATATCACCAGCATTATCCGTAGCAGCTTTCATCGCCACCATTCTTGAAGCTTGCTCACAAGCAATGTTATCAACAACACCTTGATAAACCTGTGACTCGATGTATCTTACTAACAATACATCTAATAATTCTTTAGCATCGGGCTCATAGATATAATCCCAATGATGTTTTAACTCGTCATCTTCTTGCTTGGCAACTGGTAACAACTGACTAACCGTTGGTTGCTGAGTCATAGTATTAACAAAGTCGTTGTTAACAAGATAAAGTCTGTCGATTCGCCCTTCGTCAAAAGCATCAAGCATAACCTTAACGGTACCGATTAAATCAGTAACGTTAGGCGTATCACCTAAACCCGAGGTTTTAGCGATAACATTGCCACCAAACCGATTGAAAAAACCAGCAGCCTTTGAACCAACAAGACAAAGATCGATTTCAACATCTTTTTCTTGCCATTCTTGCATTGCCGTTAGACCAAGTTTGAACAAGTTGGTATTTAAACCACCACACAAACCACGGTCGGTAGATATAACGATAAAACCAACCCGTTTTACATCACGCTCGATAATATAAGGGTGTTTGTATTCAGTGTTACCCATTGCCAAATGGCCTATCACACCACGGATCTTTTCCGCGTATGGTTTGGTAGCTTCCATGCGATCTTGTGCTTTACGCATTTTACTCGCAGCAACCATTTCCATAGCACTGGTGATTTTCTGAGTATTTTTAATACTACCAATCTTGGTACGAATTTCTTTTCCGACCGCCATACACCGATTCCAGAATTAAGTTAATTAATGCCCTCAACAAGTGAAGAGGGCAGTAAATGCTACCAAGTAGCCGTGTCTTTAAACTTATTGATTGCTGCTTCTAGCTCAGCTTCAATATCTTTGTTGTAATCACCAGACTCGTTGATCTTATCCATAAGCGCTTTTTCATTGTTGCTCATGTGATCTTGAAGCGCTGCTTCAAAGTCAGAGATTTTGTTTAATTCAACGTTTTGTAAATGACCTTTTTCAGCGGCATAAAGAGAAACAGCCATAGTTGCAACTGACATCGGTGCATACTGGTTTTGCTTCATCAATTCTGTAACGCGCTGACCGTGTTCTAACTGCTCTCGCGTTGCATCATCTAAGTCAGATGCGAATTGAGCAAACGCTGCTAGTTCACGATATTGTGCTAGTGCTAAACGAACACCACCACCTAATTTTTTAACGATTTTAGTTTGTGCCGCACCACCTACACGAGATACTGAAAGACCAGCGTTTACCGCAGGACGAATACCAGCATTAAACAAATCAGTTTCTAGGAAGATTTGACCATCAGTAATAGAGATTACATTGGTTGGTACGAAAGCAGATACGTCACCTGCTTGAGTTTCGATAATAGGTAATGCAGTTAAAGAACCGGTTTTACCTTTTACTTCACCGTTTGTTAGCTTTTCTACATGATCAGCGTTGATTCGAGCTGCACGTTCTAACAAACGTGAATGCAAGTAGAATACGTCACCAGGGTATGCTTCACGACCTGGAGGACGACGAAGTAGTAATGAGATTTGACGATATGCCCAAGCTTGCTTAGTTAAATCATCATAAACGATTAATGCATCTTCACCTTTATCTCGGAAGTATTCACCCATTGTACAACCAGCGAAAGGAGCGATAAATTGAAGTGCTGCAGAATCTGAAGCAGAAGCTGCAACGATTACCGTATGAGCCATTGCGCCATGTTCTTCTAACTTACGTACGATATTTGCAATCGTTGATGCTTTTTGACCAATCGCTACATACACACATTTAATGCCTGTGCCTTTTTGATTGATAATGGCATCGATTGCTAGGGCTGTTTTACCAGTTTGTCTATCACCGATAATTAACTCACGCTGACCACGGCCAACCGGAATCATTGCATCAACTGACTTGTATCCAGTTTGTACTGGTTGGTCAACTGATTGACGAGAGATTACACCGGGTGCAACTTTTTCTACTGGTGCATTGGTCACATTTTCAATTGGACCTTTTCCGTCAATAGGATTACCTAAAGCGTCAACAACGCGACCAAGCATTGCTTCACCAGTAGGAACCTCTAAGATTCGACCTGTACATTTAGCTTTTTGGCCTTCAACGATGTCAGAGTAATCACCTAGAACAACCGCACCAACTGAATCGCGCTCAAGGTTAAGTGCTAGACCGTATTTACCGCCTGGCAGCTCAATCATTTCACCTTGCATGACTTCTGCTAGGCCGTGAATTTTTAAGATACCGTCAGAAACACTGACGATAGTACCTTCGTTTCGAGCTTCAGAAACAACTTCAAAGTCGTTAATCCGTTGTCTAATTAACTCGCTTATTTCTGATGGATTCAGTTGCATACTCATGCTCAGATTTCCTTTATTAATAGACGTCTATTACGTTCATTTTATACGTTTAAAGTATCCGACAATTTGGCTAACTTACCGCGAACCGAACCATCAATTACTAAATCTTCTGCTTGAATAATCAAACCACCTAATAGCTCAGCGTCGATTTCAACGCTTGCTTCTACTTGGCGGCCTAACTTGGCAGCCAGTTTTTCTTTAATTTGGGCAATTTGATTTTCATCTAATGCTGTTGCTGAAGTGATTGTTGCATCAACTGTCTTTTCGAATTCGCTTCGTAAAAAGTTGAATAGCACTTCAATTTCCGGCAACGCTACTAAGCGACCATTTTGCGCAAGCAATTTGATAAAGTTTGAGGCTTTATCACTAAGCTTGCCTTCACAAACTTTCAGCATCGCAGCTTGTTGATCTTCTTTAGTAAAATGAGGGCTCGTCAAAAGTTCTTGCATGGCCTCATCAGCAACTATTTGAGATGCAAATGCGAGCATCTCAGACCATTCTGGTAGTTGCTTTGCGTCGATCGCAAACTCAAACGCCGCTTTGGCGTATGGTCTTGCTAATGTAGTTAATTCAGCCATGGGCCACCTTCATCTACAGTTCAGCAACTAAGCTATCGAGAATATCTGCCTGGGCAGATGCATCAATGCTACGTTGTAGAATTTTTTCAGCGCCAGCAACCGCTAGAACAGATACTTGCTTACGAAGCTCTTCACGAGCACGGTGAACTTCTTGTTCAATTTCAGCTTCAGCGCCAGCTTTGATTTTGTCAGCTTCTTGACGAGCATCGTCTTTGGCTGAATCAACAATCTCTGCATGTCGCTTTTTAGCTTGATCAAGCAACTCAGCTGCTTTTTCTTTTGCTTCACGCATAGTTTCAGCGGCACTTTTTTGTGCTAGCTCTAGATCTTGTTGACTTCTATCGGCAGCCGCTAGACCTTCAGCGATTTTCTCTTGGCGCTCTACAATAGCAGCATCAAGCATTGGCCAGATGTTTTTCATGGTAAACCAAACAAACACGATCATCGCAATTGTTTGGCCTATCAGTGTTAAATTAAAATCCACGGGAATCTCCTCAAATGTCGGTTAAATTAATGACTCGAGTGTGATTAACCTGCAGTAGCTGTTAGAAATTGCTCTACAAATGGGTTTGCGAAAGTGAAGAACAATGCGATACCAACACCGATCATTGCAACAGCATCCAATAGACCAACAACGATGAACATTTTAACTTGAAGCATAGGGGCTAATTCTGGTTGACGAGCAGCGCTCTCTAAGAATTTACCACCTAAAAGACCCATACCGATACCAACACCTAATGCACCAAGACCGATTAAGATAGCTACTGCGATTGCGGTAAAGCCGATTACTGTTTCCATTGTTTTCTCCTAGTAAGGAATAGTTAAGTTTAAAATTAAAAGTGTAAATTAATGATCTTCATTAGCCAAACTGAGGTAAACCACAGTTAACATCATGAAAATGAAAGCTTGCAGGAATGTCACTAATACGTGAAGTAGCGACCAACCAAAATGCAATGGAAGCTGATAAAGCCCCATAAGCGCTATAAGAATATAAATAAGCTCACCAGCATACATATTTCCGAATAAACGCAAAGATAAAGAAATAGGTTTTGCGATTAACGCAGCCCCTTCGAGAATCAAATTGATTGGTATAGCAGCCCAATGATTAAAAGGGTTTAGAGTTAACTCTTTAGTGAACCCACCAACTCCTTTAATTTTGAGGCTATAGAAAATAATTAGGATAAATACTGAAATTGACATCGCAAATGTCACATTCACATCGGTACTTGGAACCACTTTTAAGAAGGGGATGCCAATTGCATGCGCTAAACTGGGGATCCAATCAACTGGAATTAGATCCATTAGGTTCATCATATAAACCCAAACAAAGATCGTTAGACCTAAGGGAGCGATTAATCGGTTCTTGCCATGGAAGGTATCTTTTACATTAGAACCAACAAAATCGATAATTAACTCGATAAAGGCTTGAAACTTTCCAGGAACGCCCGTAGTCGCTTTTTTGGCCGCTGAGCGGAACATCCAAAGAAATAGCACACCAAGAAGGAGCGAAAAGAACATGCTATCAACATTGATGGCGGCCATATTCCCTTTACATAAAGTAGGGTTCTCGGCGGTGTTAAACTGCCATCCTTCTTGCGTAGGACAAACCTGCAAATTCTGAAGGTGATGCTTTATATAACCGCTACTTGTTTCTGCACTCATAAACTCAATAGTCCTGAAATTAATGGGTCTTAACAATTGCTGGGGTCAACCACTGGGTTAATAACGCCGCAATATAACCAACTAATACAAAAAGCTCTTTTCCCGGTAGCCAGATAAAGGCTGTTATCAACAGGCCAACGGAAATCATAATTTTTACTGTTTCGCCTAAATAAAACGCTCTAACCACTTGCTTACTGGCTTGTGCACCTGATTTAGAAAAAACCTTATAAACGAAATATAGGTTTGCAATGAACACCGACATTTCGCCCGATAACAATGCAATTGCTACCGATAAATCTTTTATCAAGCCAAGTCCCGCGATTGCGAGTAACAGTAGTGCTTGAATCAGCAATAGCTGTTTGGCTTGTTGATATCCTCGCTTGACTAAAGCATGACTCATTAATATTTCGCTCTAATCTAACGTTTTATACCATCAGGTTGTTTATGCTTAGTTTCAATAAAAAAGCGTGTTTACCAACAACCTTCCAAATGCGGCCGAAATTATAGAGATCCACGCCTGCATTAGCAACCCTACAACGCAGTTAATTAGTCTAATTCTCCAGCAAATTTAGCTTATAAATCGGTTGCTTTTTTTGCTTTAACCGACAATAAATCTCAATTTATCGGTTTGGCTTATATAACTCTATGTTATTTAAGGAATTGTTCCATAAACAACACAATCTCTGTTGATTTATTAACCAATCAATTAGTAAAACCCAACAACAATTAAAAACCAAAGTTTTTTGATGGATTAAAGATTTAATTCTATTTTTAGCCTGCACTGCCGGCTCGCAACAGATAAATCCGGCTAAACTTCGGATTTAAGATAGGCTTGTCTTAATGCTGAAGGGAATTTTTCAATGGCATAGCGCAACATGGTTCGAGGCATTTTTTGATAGTGTTTTATTAAGAACTCGTTCTCGGTGTCAAAATTTCGTTTGCCAACCTCTCGAAGCATCCAGCCGACCGCTTTATGCATAAGATCGTGTTGATCGTTTAGAAATAGCTTGGCGAGTTTTAAAGTATCCACAAAGTCATCATTTTTAATAAAATGATAACAAGCGATCATGGCAATACGGCGATCCCAGAGAAGTTCAGACTGGGCTAACTCATAGAGTTTACTCCGATTAGCTTGTTGCAGATGAACACCAACGATTTTGTGAGCGGAACTATCGACTAAGTCCCAATTATTGACCCGATTTGAATTGCTAAGATAAGTCTCATAAATGACCGCTTGTTGTTCTGAATTGGCGCTTTGATAGCGGCTAACCAGCATCAACACCGCAAAAAGCCTTACCTCGTGAAACGTGTTTTGTAATAGTTCAACGCAGATATTCAGGGGGAGGTTTTGGTAAGATTTAACTTGTTTTCTAATCACAGGAACTCTAATCCCTAAAAACAAATCACCTTCACCGTACTCACCCGGCCCAGATTTAAAAAACCTAGCGGAATGCTCGGCTATCTTAGGATCCGCTAAGGACTTTAGTTGGTTAATAACTTGGACGGCTTCGGCAGTCACTATAAATCTAAACTGATGTTACTCAGCACCTGGGTGGTGCAGGTTAGAATATCACCATTCGCTTTATCCGATTCTAACAAGCCTGTTTCATTTTTCGTTTTAGTGGCACCAGACACTTTATGAACTCGGCAGGCTCCGCAATTACCTGCGCGACAAGCCGACTCCATTAACACACCCTCAGCTTCGAGCTTTTCTAGTAAAAGTTCAGATTCTTTTATATCTATCTGCCGGTTGGATCGAGTTAACGTTATTACGTGAGTAGCATCTTCTACAACTTCCGCCCTAGCGGTCGATTTTGCTAATTCGGCTAGTTTTGCCTTCTTTTTACCACCAGGATCGAATGATTCATCATGATAATTACTCATATCGAAATCTAGCTCAGCCAAGCAACTTTTTACTTGCTGCATAAACCCTTCTGGTCCACAACAAAACACCACTCTATCTTTTAGGTCGGCTGCCATGTCTTGCAAAGTAGTCGTATTAATTCGTCCACGACGACCCAACCAGTTTTCTGTCAGTCCTGGCTGAGTACAAATCACTTCTAAATCAAACGAAGGGTTATTCGCATCAAGTAGTGCAAGTTCTCGTCTAAAAATAATATCCTGTACCGAGCGCACCCAATTTAAAAACTTAACATCTTTGCTTGGGTTAGTATCATTCCAAAAGCGAGCCATGGACATCATAGGCGTAATACCTGATCCGGCGGAAATTAATAATACTTTGTCCGAATCTATATCCATATTATTAAAACGGCCTGCTGGGCCGCGAAGCTCTATTGTTGTTCCTACTTTAATATTTTGGTGTAACCAAGGAGAAACAGCACCGCCATCTTCTCTCTTAATAGTTAACTGCAATAAATGGGGTCGAGTAGGTGAGGAGGCAATAGTGTAGGAGCGATTGTGTCGCTCACCATCAATTTCCAACATGATTCCGACAAACTGGCCTGGCTTAAACAGGAACCTTTGAGGTTCCACCGCTTCAAACTGGAAGGTTTTAACATTATGAGTTTCTTGAATAACCCCCACACATTTAACAGGTGTTTTTCTGCTAGTCCAGGCGGGTAGTTCAATCATTTGCTCTATGGATTTAATAGACATAAATACAGGTTTTCTTTGAGTGGTTAGAGCCGTCAAATAAACTAACGACTCTGTCAATTGATATTAATTAACGCTTTCGTTCTAAATTGTTTTTTACTGCTGCTCGACGCCCATATGATTTAACACGCCATCTAACTCATCTAAACTATTGTATTGGATTATGATTTTTCCTTTACCTTTAGCGCCATGTTGAATCTTGATTGGAGCGCCCACTTTATCGGATAAAGAGCGCTCTAACTGTGCAATATGAGGATCTGGCTTACTATCTTGCTTAGTTTTCACTGGAGAATTGGCATTTCGAACTAACTTTTCTGTATCTCTGACGGTTAGTCCTTTCGCAACAACCACTCGAGCTATCGACGTTTGCTCATCGCTTGGCAAAGATAATAGTGCTCTTGCGTGGCCCATTTCTAAATCACCACGCTCTAGCATAGTGCGGCAAACTTCCGAAAGAGTCAGAAGACGTAGTAGATTGGTCACCGTAGTTCGGCTCTTGCCAACCGCATCGGCGGTTTGTTGGTGAGTCAGTTCAAACTCTTGCATTAGCCTTTGCAATGCTACCGCTTCTTCCATCGCATTAAGATCTTCACGTTGAATATTCTCGATCAACGCCATTGCGATGGCTGCTTCATCAGGTATGTCTTTGACTAAACACGGGATTTCATCAAGTCCAGCGATTTGCGAAGCGCGCCAGCGACGTTCTCCAGCAATAATTTCAAATTTATTCTTACTGAGCTCTCTAACAACAACCGGTTGAATAACACCTTGTGCTTTGATCGAACTTGCTAGCTCTTCTAAGGCTTCATCGGTCATTATTTTACGGGGTTGATATTGCCCGGGCTGCAGAAATTCAACCGGTAATTTTCTTAGTTCACCACCGGGTACAATAGATTCGGCCACCTCAGTTTCTGCTGAATCAGCCTTTTTGGGTTTACTTAAAAAAGCATCTAATGGTGAACGGCCTAATTTCTTTTTCATTTTTTATTTACTCTATTTTCAATATTCTTTATGGCGATTTTTTAAACCAATCGCTCAGATAGCTGGAAATGCCAAGTTGTCGGACTATGCGACAGTCTCTTCTCGACGCAACATTTCTCCAGCCAAGGCTAAGTAGGCTTTTGCACCTCTCGACAAACGATCGTACATCAATGCCGGCATTCCATAACTGGGGGCTTCGGCCAACCTAACATTGCGAGGGATAGCGGTGCGATAAACTTTATCGCCAAAATGATCATGTAACTGATTAGAAACTTCTACTGCTAAACGATTGCGTGGGTCATACATGGTTCTAAGTAACCCTTCAATTTCTAACTTGGGGTTAACGTGCTCAGTGATTTGTTCGATGGTATTCAGTAACGCTTTCAGTCCCTCAAGTGCATAATACTCGCACTGCATTGGAATCATCACACTGTCTGCAGCGACTAGCGCATTAACTGTTAAGATACTCAACGATGGAGGGCAATCAATAAAAATATAATCGAATTCGTCGGTTAACTCTGCAAGTGCTTGTTTTAAGCGATTTTCTTTGTTCTCTTCATTCAGTAGATGAGCTTCTGCCGCGGCTAGGTCTGAATTAGTCGGCAGGACATAGAAACCAGCTTGTTCTGCATTCACCAGACATTCTCTCGCAGGCTTCTCACCGAGCAAAACATCGAAAACATGATATTCAATTTCATCTTTGTCGATACCACATCCGCTGGTCGCATTGCCTTGTGGGTCTAAATCGACCAAAAGTACCGTTCGTTTGGTCGCCGCCAAAGAGGCTGCAATATTGATGGTACTAGTCGTTTTACCGACCCCACCTTTTTGATTGGTTACTGCTATGATTTTTCCCACAACTGCCTCTTTGTTATACCTTTCGGCTTTATCTTATTGTTTTTAATATGTTTATTTGTACCGAAAGCCTGCCACTATCGACCACACTTACGCTTAAAGACTGACCCTAAACCCTTTTGGCGAACCAAGCATTATAGATTGATCTTTAAGATGATCAATATCTAGCAGTGATCTGCGGCATAATCAGGTCGGTAATCTCTACTAAAGATTAGTTTGGCTTTAATTCAACCAAACATCGTTGAGCACTTACCCCTGGAATATCTAACGCGTGATTGGCCACTTCCTTAACAGCTAAACGATTATAATCCACTTCTTCGTTTTGGTATTGGGCTTTCATAGCCAGCCAACGACCATTAGAGGTAAGTAAGTGGCGAGTCATCCCTACCATATCTTCAATTGATGCAAACGCTCTTGAAATAACCGCTGGAAATTGTTTACTCGAATAATCCTGAACACGCGAATGAATCGCTTCGACATTTTCAAGCCCTAATTCATGCTTGATCTGTAAAATGAAACGAATTTTTTTACTATTACTATCGAGCAAGGTAAATCGCTTTGCAGGCAATAAGATTGCTAATGGCAGCCCCGGAAAACCGGGCCCGGTGCCAACATCAATCAATTCATCTTGCGCTATTAATGGGGCGACCGCCAAACTATCTAAAATATGAAGTTTAAGCGCTTGGTCTGCCTCGGTGATCGCTGTTAAATTATAGGCTTTGTTCCACTTTAATAACTGTTCCAATAGCTTTAATAATTGTGTTTGCTGTGGTTCGGTGGCCGAAATATTTAAAGCGTTAAGACTTCGTACTAACTGCGAAGAAAGATCTTGCATCTTAATTACCGGTTCCTAAATTGGCAGCCATCACTTTCTTATAGTTTTTCTTTTTCAAAGTAATTAAAAGTAACGAGATTGCTGCGGGAGTAATCCCCGAAATACGGCTCGCTTGACCAATCGTCTCAGGCTTATGAGTATTAAGTTTTTGCACAATCTCTGAAGATAACCCACCAATAGCTGCGTAATCAATGTCCATAGGTAGCTTCACATTTTGTTGTTTTTTATTGCGCTCTATTTCATCTCTTTGGCGATCAATATAACCCGAATACTTCGCTTGAATTTCTACTTGTTCAGCAACACTGGCCTCTAAATTTTGCTCAAAACCTTCGACTAACTCAGCAAGACTGGAATAAGTTAATTCCGGACGCTTTAATAAGTCGAGCTGGCTAAATTCTCTAGCTAGCGGTTTGTTAAGTTTTTCTACTAACTGGTTAGCTGAATTAGAGCCAGGCTGAACCCAACTCGTTTTCAATCTTGTGAGCTCCTGTTCTATCTGCTCTCGCTTTTGGTTAACTTGTTGCCAGCGTTGCTCATCGATTAAACCTAATTCATATGCAATTTCAGACAACCTTAAATCGGCGTTATCTTCTCGCAACATTAATCGGTATTCAGCACGAGAGGTAAACATGCGGTAAGGTTCTTGCGTTCCACGTGTAATTAAGTCATCAATCATCACACCGATATAAGCTTGCTCTCTACCTGGTGACCATGCGGGCTTACCTTGTGTTTTAAGTGCTGCATTTAGGCCAGCGATTAGCCCTTGCGCTGCAGCTTCTTCATAGCCTGTGGTTCCATTGATTTGTCCGGCCATAAATAAATCGTCAACATGTTTACTTTCTAATGAACTCTTAAGCTCTCTTGGATCAAAATAGTCATATTCAATCGCATACCCAGGCCTGGTAATATGAGCATTTTCAAACCCTTTAATTGAGCGAACTAATTTTAGCTGCACATCAAACGGCAAACTGGTTGAAATTCCATTGGGATAGAGCTCGTGAGTGTTTAA
The DNA here is from genome assembly GCA_965230505.1 of Kangiellaceae bacterium. GTDB lineage: Bacteria > Pseudomonadota > Gammaproteobacteria > Enterobacterales > Kangiellaceae. The sequence continues at coordinate 2,116,948 of OZ246006.1, forward strand.
CCCTTCCGGCTCGATAAAAATTTGATGGCTCTCTCTTTCTGCAAATCGAACTACTTTGTCTTCAATAGAAGGGCAGTAACGCGGCCCAACGCCTTCAATCTCGCCAGTAAATAATGGCGAGCGATCCATTCCTTGTTGAATGATTTCGTGAGTTAATTGATTGGTATTGGTTATATAGCAAGGAATTTGCTGCGGATGCTGCGACGCTTTACCGGTAAATGAAAACACCGGAACAGGATTATCGCCATGCTGCGCTTCGAGCTCCGAAAAATCAATTGAACGACTATCGAGTCTCGGTGGCGTACCCGTTTTCAGCCTTTGGATATTAAAAGGTAACTCGCGTAGTTTTGCCGCCAACCCCATTGACGGTGGATCACCCGCTCGACCGCCAGCATAGTTTGATTGACCAATATGTATTTTTCCGGCCAAAAAGGTTCCTGCGGTTAGGACAATTGTCTTAGCCTTAAATGTTAATCCCATTTCAGTGACAACACCGGTCACTCGGCCGGATTCGACCAATAAATCATCAACGGATTGTTGGAATATTTTAAGGTTTTCTTGGTTTTCTAAATACTCCCTTACAAACCCTTTGTATAAAGTTCGGTCGGCTTGAGCTCGAGTCGCTCTCACTGCCGGACCTTTACTGGCATTAAGCTTTTTAAAATGAATACCTGAATGATCGATAGCGGTTGCCATAATGCCACCCATTGCATCGATTTCTTTAACCAAATGACCTTTACCAATCCCACCAATCGCAGGGTTACAGCTCATTTGTCCTAGTGTTTCTATATTGTGGGTGATTAACAAGGTATTGGCCTGCATTCTGGCAGCCGCCAAAGCAGCTTCAGTCCCAGCATGGCCTCCGCCAACCACAATTACGTCAAAGCATTCATCAAATAACATCAGTGCTCAAATTCTCGCACAGAAAAAAGGAGGGCGATCTTACCTAAAACTGGATAAAAAATGAACAAGAATCATGTTTAATTCCGTTGTTTTAATTAGTTTTCACAGCAATAAAAGGAGAGTTATTACTCAAATATCAAATAAAACCTTTAAATACAGTGTTAAGTAGTTGAAAAAAGGTGATATTTTGAATTTCTTAAACTAGTCTTTTAACTGAGTCCTATTAACCAAGATCGCAATTTTAGAGCAAACAATGAAAAAGCTACTCGGAAAGACCCTCCTATATTTGTCGATATTGCTATTGTTACCTTACAGCTATTTAGTTTGGCAAGCCAAGCAAGGAGTTGACGCATTCTTGCTTTCTCACGACTTTGGCTCGGAAATAAAATATGAGTGGATTTTGCTCGATCACAGCGGCAGCATAGTGTTACTTGAGGTAGAAATGGGGGAGCACCGTCAAGAACCGATTTTTACCGCGGCTAGAGTTAACATTATTCCTACTAGTGTTTTTGATTTACTCGGTGCAAAAGACGCCGTCATTCATAACGAATATCCTGCCTATATCACTGTCGAAATGGTCGAAGGTAAGACTAACACCACTGAAAAACTAGCTGAGGTTTTGGGGATTAATTATCAGCCCGATTATTTGGACTATGTTTATCCTAAGCAGTGTTTAGCAGCCCTTCAAAAAGACGTTAAGCCACTACGTTTTAATGGGGTTGCCAATTTTGCTATCCAGCGAACAGCCGATGTTAGCGAAGTCAGCTTTTTGATTAAAAGTTTAGACTTAGCGAATTTTGAAGGTTCTCTCAAGGTAAATAACTTTTCAGAAGGAATGACTGGCGGTAGTTTTGTCAGTGATTTTGCACTAACCCTTTCAGATATTTCGCTACTACAACAAAACACACAAAAATGTTTAGCCGAGCTGGACATGGATAAACAACGCTTTTTGCAAAGCTCTATCTCTCAACAAATAGACAAAGCGTCTGAACAGCTTTTAGTACTTGAAGAAAATGCACCTAATGCGGTGGCGAAATTTCTATTTGTTCCACAAAAAATTGATATTGCTTTTGATATAGAAGAGGGAAAAAAGTTTAGCCAGATTCCAATGCAGCCAATATACCAAGTTCCAGAAAAGCTGGGGCTCGCTTTAGTCTTAAATAACCAACCTGTAAACGTAATCTTTGATCAGGTAAAAAGTGAGGCGCTAGCTTCACAAGAGCAAACCAATACAGAACTCATTGCCGTTAGAGCAGACGAAAGTGTTGCGACTTCAAATAAGCCGATAGAAAATAAAGTCTTACAAAAGTATCAATTAAAGCAACATATTGGAGCCAAAGTCTCCTTAGATCTAAGGAATGGTAAAACTGTCGAGGGATACGTTCAGTCGGTTAACAGCAGCTCGCTTATTTTGTTGCAACGAAAGTTCAAGGGTAAAACGGTTGCACCATTTGCGTTTAACGATATAAAAAAAATAACTCTCATCAACCCAGAAAAATAATGAATTCTAGTGCGGTTACTTACCAATACAAAAACTAGTAAATATTTTTCCTAGCAAATCATCGGAAGTAAACTCGCCGGTGATTTCATTAAGGTTGTCTTGCGCCAATTTTAATTCTTCAGCTAACAATTCACCGGCACTGTGTTGTTCCAGCAGTTGGAAACCTGTTTCAACATGATGTTGAGTGTTATTCAAAGCATTAATGTGCCGCCGCCTAGCCATAAAAGTCCCAGACTCACTAGCTTCGAAACCTACAGACTCCTTTAAATGTGTTTTAAGTAAGGAAATGCCTTCACCGGTATAGGCTGATAAAGAGATCGTTTCAACTGAGCCCGGCTCGACTTTAGCGGATTGTCCGGTTAAATCGATTTTATTCTTTACTAATGAAATAACCGGAAGCTCTACATCAGGACTAATGTATTTAGCTAACTCTGCAGACAAATTGTTTGGAATATCTTCACTTGCGTCAACCACCAGTAAAATTCGATCCGCTGATTCAATTTCTTTAGTTGCTCGCTCTATACCAATCTTTTCAACTTGATCTTTAGCATCCCTGAGTCCAGCCGTATCAACTATGTGCAAAGGTAGTCCGTCGATACTAATTTGTTCAGTAAGAACATCTCGTGTGGTTCCTTCTATATCTGTCACTATCGCCGATTGTTTTCCAGCTAGGGCATTTAACAAACTTGATTTACCCGCATTTGGTTTACCAGCAATAACTACTTTCATCCCTTCTCTTAACAAACTACCTTGCTCTGCATTTTTAAGCAGATGACTCATCGAACTCCTAATCGACTCAACCTGTTCAATCACTTTATCATCTTTCAAAAAATCGATTTCTTCTTCTGGAAAATCAATGGCGGCCTCAACATAGATTCGTAGGTGAATGATTTTTTCGAGTAGTTGATTAACTTGTTGCGAAAACTCACCATTTAGCGAGCGTAAAGCGCTTTTTGCCGCTTGTCTTGAGCCGCTTTCAATTAAATCGGCAATTGCTTCTGCTTGGGCTAGATCCAGCTTATCATTATGAAACGCTCTTTCTGAAAACTCCCCTGGCTTAGCCATATAAACGCCACAATTTAGCACCGCTTCTAGCAACATATCCATGATGACCGGTCCACCATGTCCTTGCAGTTCTAAAACGTCTTCGCCGGTAAATGAATTAGGCCCTTGGAAAAATATTGCGATACCTTGATCAATCACTTGGTTTTGATGATCGAAGAAGGGGAGGTAGTGAGCTTGACGAGGTTTAATTTCTTTCTTGAGAATTGTGTTGGCAACTCGTGTGCAGAGAGGACCGGACACTCTAATTACCGCTACACCACCTTTTCCAGGTGGAGTAGCGACAGCTGCAATTGTGCTTTGTGTAAGGTTTTGCAATAAATTGTCCAAACCATCTTTCTCTAAGCATTTACTTTAAAAATAGTCTAATACAGCTTCCGATCGTTAACCATCGATGGACTATTTTTTCTTAGCTTCTTGCTCATTATTAAACTGTTTAGTGATGTATAACTGCTGAGCAATGGAAATTAAGTTGTTCATTAACCAGTAAAGTACTAAGCCAGCAGGGAAGAACACAAAAAATACAGTCATAAACACGGGCATTAATTGCATCATTTTTTGCTGCATTGGATCCATGGTTGGTGACATAGGCTGCATTTTTTGCATTAAATACATACTAGCCCCCATTAACAATGGTAAGACATAGTAGGGGTCCATAACAGATAGATCATCAATCCAAAGCATAAACGGCGCATGCCTTAGTTCTACACTTTCCATTAATACCCAATACAAGGCGATAAATACTGGCATTTGAATCAGCAGAGGAAAACAACCACCTAAAGGATTTACTTTTTCTTTTTTGTAGAGCTCCATCATTTTCATCGACATTTTTTGCCGATCATCGCCATATTGCTCTTTCATCGCGGTCATTTTAGGCTGCAGTAAACGCATTTTGGCAAATGAGCGATATTGAGCTCTAGCCAATGGGTATAACAAAGTCTTGATAGCAATGGTGACAAGAATAATCGCTAAGCCCCAATTAATCACAAAACTTTGAAAGAAAATAAGCATGTAGAAGATAGGTTGGCCAATCCACCATAACCACCCATAGTCGATGGTTAAGTCTAAGCCATCCGCTATTTGCTCTAGTTTGGATTGAATTTTTGGGCCAACGTAAAGCTTCGCTGAAAAAGTCTCGGTATTACCAGGCTCTACCCACTTCCAATCTTGAGTTATTCTAATTTGAGCTAAGTCTTGGTTTCCTTGAGACACTTCTGCAGTATCTATTATGTTAGTCTTTTCAGAAACAGGCACCCATGCGGTGACAAAGTAGTGCTGTAAAATAGCTACCCAACCGTCTTTCGTTTTGATATTTAAGTCGGCTTCTTGAAGATCTTCAAAATCGTACTTCTGATACTTTTCTTGGTCAGTAGAAAAAGCTGGCCCAATAAAGGACTGCATTCCTAAACCGGTAGTTTCTTGACCATCTACCGGTCCAGTGTCTCGTTTTAGTGCGGTGAACATTCGATTGGCTATTTTACTATCCGACTGATTGCTAACAATGTACTCCACATCAATTAGGTATTGTTCACGATGAAAAGTGAACCGTTTTATGTAGTTAACACCATCGGAGTTAGTCCAAGTGAGATCGACTTGTAAATTGTCTTCATTCTCAGCCAGACTGTATTGATATTTGCTAGTTTGATAAATAGCAACATTGTTTTTAAACTCTGGTGCATTTTGACCAAATAGACCTGAAAGCGCCTGAAAAACACGCCCATTTCGGTTTTCGAGAATATTGATAGGTCGAGCATCTTTATCAAGACTTTCTTTAAATTCTAATAATTCAGCTGAAAGTAAATTTCCTCCAGCAGGAGTGATCATTACCCTTAATACATCAGTTTCTACAATTATAGGTTTTACAGAGTCTGCCTGTACGGGTTGTTGTTGTGATAGTTGTTCTGGGACTTGACTGGATAAATCGTCACTGTTTTCTTTGGACTCTTGATTAGCCGATGGCAAAGTATTGGATACAACATTAGTCGTTGGTGAGCTGGACTCGATAGAAGACTCAATAGGAGCTTTTTCTATTTTTTCTGGTGCATGTTCCTTTTGCCACTCTTGGTAAAGCAAGAATGTAAGAAAAGCGAATAGGATAAATAAAAAGGTTCTGGCTGATTCCATAGTAAAAAAGTCTCTTATATAGAGTGCTTATGCTGCTTTTGAGAGTAGCAAGATTCGTTGTTTGAATGAGTGTGAGTGCAACCTGGAACAGGATCGATTCCACCTGGGTGCAAAGGGTGACATTTACCAATGCGCTTTATAGTTAGCCAACTTCCTTTAAGACTTCCATGGACTTCTATTGCTTCCATCCCGTAACTGGAGCAACTCGGGTAAAACCGACAACTATTGCCAATCCATAAACTAAGCGTTCGCTTGTATATTTTGATTAATCCGATCAAAAACTGTTTCATGGTTTAGCGCAACGTTTGTTAAAGCGGGCGAATATATCATCTCGATAACGGATTATATCGCTTTTACTCAATACAGCAATATCTCTTCTGGTTAACAGTACTAAATCAAAATTTGCTAGCTCAGGGCGCTGCTGTCTGAATGATTCTCTCAATAGTCGTTTAACACGATTTCTTTGATGAGCAAATTTGAGGTTTTTCTTAGCAATCACAAGACCGAGTCTGGCGGTCTCTAAATTATTAGCTCTAGCTAGAAGGGTGAATGCTTTGTTATGAACTTTGAAGGCTTTATCGAAAACGTGGCTATAGTCTTTGCTATTGAGGAGTCGATGCTCTCGAAGAAAGTTATAAGATTGAGTACCCACCTACATCTTCCACCAAGAGCGTCTAATTTTGGTTAGATAATTCTAACCAAAGAAATACTTAGGCGCTTAATTTTTTGCGACCTTTGGCTCTTCTACGATTGATAATTAATCGACCGTTTTTAGTTGCCATACGAGCACGAAAACCGTGACGGCGCTTACGCTTGATGTTACTTGGCTGAAATGTACGTTTCATCGTTCTATCCGTTACTTTTATTGCTAAAGGTGCTAATTATCAAGTGATAACCAGCTTGGGTTCCTCAAAGGGGCGCAAATTTTATTGTATAGATAATATACTGTCAATCGCTTTTGTGGATATATTTTGAACCTTTAACCCCTAACAATTGTTAACAAGGGTAATTTAGACCTAGATTTAACTAGATGTAGTAGTGGTATGCGGTAAATAATACCAAATATAGCTATTAACCCATTCTAAATTTATTTTTAATGTGGATAAAAATATTTCTTCATGGCAACCTGTTAAATTATAATTTTTGTGGTTTTTAATCAAAAATCGTTTTTTGACATATTTTTTGCAACATAACTCTGAGTTTATTATTAGAAAGTTAACCACAAGCTACTAATAATAATAATTAAAAAAGATCTAATAACTATTATTATTAATGATCAACGAAATCTGTTGATAACTCTATTTAATCGTTAAAAAACAATAAACTATATCAATGATAAGTGTGTGTTAAAGTGACCAATAATCCTTGTTTAATTGTTGTATTAAAATGTACTAAACTCAATATTATTTCACTATTACGGTTATTAACAAGTTTACTAGGCATTTTATTCAAGATATTTAGCCTTATCGATCTATTTTAATTCTTAATCGGGGGTTATTTAATCATCCATCAATTTCAATACAATCCAACAATATATTTATTTTTTTATTTTAACTGTGGATCATTTTATTAATTCGATCTAAACTAGCCCGTTCATTCACAACTAGCATCTTCTTTCAGCCATTTTGCTGTGGAAAATTGTTAATTCAAATAATAAAAATCCTAAGTATCAAAATTTATGTGGGTTAATTGTCAAAAGCATCTCCAAGATGAGCTCCCTCCAACAGAGTTCAGTACTTGGATCCGCCCATTAAAAGCTTCGTTCGATGCGGATCGATTATCCATTCAGGCACCGAACCGGTTCGTGTTAGATTGGGTAAAAGAAAATTATTTACCGCGAATAAGAGAAATACTCAATAAAACTGAAAATAAAAGTGTTGATATCTCGCTTGATATTATCAGTAAAAAAGCAATCTATGAGTCACACCAAGAACAACCTAAGAAACCGACTAAAACAAATAAAGTACCATCCAAGTCGAATAATAAAAATAAAGAATTTGAGAAAAAGAAAAGTAGTCTTAATAATAATTTTGTATTTGATAGTTTCGTACAGGGTAAAAGTAATCAATTAGCCATGGCTGCAGCTAAGCAGGTCTCTGTGAACCCTGGGACTGCTTATAATCCTTTGTTTATATACGGCGGGGTGGGCTTAGGTAAAACCCATCTAATGCATGCAATCGGTAATCAAATTCTTGAGAACAAGCCTAATGGTAAAGTGGTTTATTTACACTCAGAACGGTTTGTTGCCGATATGGTGAAAGCATTGCAAACCAATACCATTGAAAAATTCAAAAAGTTTTACCGGTCTGTTGACGCATTATTGATAGATGATATTCAGTTTTTTGCAAATAAGGAACGATCTCAAGAAGAGTTTTTTCATACATTTAATGCATTACTTGAGGGAAATCAACAAGTTATATTAACCTGTGACCGATATCCTAAAGAGATAGACGGTGTAGAAGAACGATTAAAATCCAGAATGGGGTGGGGGTTAACAGTATTTATTGAGCCACCAGAACTAGAAACAAGAGTAGCGATTCTGATGTCAAAAGCCGAAGAATCGGCAATTGAATTGCCGCATGAAGTGGCGTTCTTTATAGCAAAGCGCATCCGTTCTAATGTTCGTGAGCTAGAAGGAGCTTTAAAACGAGTAATTGCAAATGCTCAATTTACTGGCAAAGAGATTACTGTAGAGTTTGTAAAGGATGCTCTAAGAGATTTACTTGCGGCGCAGGACAAACAAGTTAGAATAGAAAATATACAAAAAACCGTCTCTGAATATTACAAAATTAAGGTTTCTGACTTACTTTCAAAACGTAGAAATCGCTCAATAGCTAGACCTAGACAAATAGCAATGGCGTTATCTAAAGAGTTAACAAGTCGAAGCTTGCCCGAAATAGGTGAGGCCTTTGGTGGTAAAGATCACACTACGGTACTCCATGCGTGTAGAAAAATTAAAGAACTTAAAGAAGAAATAGAAGACATTAACGAGGATTACACTAATTTGCTGCGTATATTGTCCAGCTAAATTAGGTTTAGGTAGGGTTTAGGAGCTTACTGATATGAAATTTACGATAGAGCAGAGTGCGCTAGTACCGCCACTACAGTTAGTCTCTGGTGCCGTAGAGAAACGTCAAACACTGCCAGTTTTAGCAAATCTACTTTTGAAAGTTGATAAAGGCATTCTATCCATCACGGCGACTGATTTAGAAATAGAAATGTCGGTAAATATTGCTTTAGAGGGCGAGTATCTCGAGGGAGATATAACGGTTCCCGCTAGGAAACTGGTTGATATTTGTCGCAGTTTATCTGGTGAGAAACCCATTGATGTCACTGTTGAAGAGAATCGTTTAAAGGTTAAATCAGGTCGCAATCGCTTTTCTCTTTCTACTATTTCAGCTCAAGAATTCCCGAATATTGAAGATACACTTTTCTCTACTAAACTAGAGCTACCCAGCCAAACGCTTAAAGGTTTGATTGATAAGACCCAATTTGCGATGGCACAACAGGATGTACGTTACTATTTAAATGGAATGTTGTTTGAACTAGATGGTAAAAAGCTATTGACCGTAGCAACAGATGGGCATCGATTAGCACTGTCAAAAATAGAATTGGATGATGAGATAACCTCTGATTTGGTTCAAGCAATTGTCCCGAGAAAGGGGGTAATGGAGGCTGCTAAATTATTATCCAGTTCTGATGCGGCTTGTAAAATAGAGTTAAATAGTAATCATATTAGAATTTCCTTAGCTGAGTACGTGTTTACGTCAAAATTAGTCGATGGCCGTTTTCCTGATTATGACAAAGTGCTGCCTAAAAATGTTCAAAGAGAATTAGTCAGTAATCGGGACAGAATAAAAGACGCATTTTCTAGAGCTTCCATATTGTGTAATGAGAAGTTTAGAGGCGTTCGACTATTATTAGATGAAAATAAACTCACCATTCACGCGAACAATCCAGAACAAGAAGAAGCAGAAATAGAGTTAGATGTAGAGTATTCAAGTGAAGCTATGGAAATAGGATTTAACGTAAACTATTTGGTTGATGCGCTGAATGTAATTAAGACTGACTCGGTTCGTTTTAACCTTGGAGATGCTAATAGTAGTGTACTCATTGAAAGCGCCGAAAACAGTGACAGTCTGTACGTAGTGATGCCAATGAGGTTATAAACCGTTTTTAGCTACTATAATAATGCACTTGCAAAGCCTTAAGGCCAATAACTTTAGAAACCTTGAAGCTATTTCTGTTGAGTTGTCCTCTGACCTAAACGTTATTTACGGTAATAATGCTGCTGGAAAGAGTAGTTTTCTTGAAGCGATAACCTATCTGATTAGTGCGCGGTCATTTCGTTCTTCTAAACAAGCCACCTTTACTAACTATACTGCCGAAAGTTTTACTATTTTTGGGCAGTTTTCTGACAGTAGTAAGTTGGGGGTCATGTATACCAATAGAGACAAAACCAAAATAGTGAAGTTAAATGGTGAGGCGGTTAAGTCTTTAGTCGAAGTTGTTAATCTATACCCTGTTCAGTCACTCAGTCCAGAGTCCTACCATTTAATTGATTCGGGACCTAATGAACGTAGAAAGTTTTTAGATTGGATATTGTTCCACGTGGAACATAGTTATCAAAAAGCTTGGTCTGACTTTAACAGAATGTTAAAGCAACGAAATGCGTTGTTAAGGAATAGTACTTCCTTTGATTCAGAAGAATTCGGTAGCTGGAATAGTCAATTTGTTGAAGCTGCAAAACAGCTAGATCGTTTTCGAACCAATATGGCGAAAGAGCTGTGCGAGGTGTTGTCGGAGGTGCTCAAAGAGCTCAATGTCACCTTTGCCAAGGATATAAGACTTAATTATTATTCGGGTTATACTGGCGAACTTGTCGAAAAGCTTATCAGCTCAGTAGAAAGAGACAAGCGGAACGGAACGACACAATATGGCCCCCATAAAGCCGACCTTAAAATTACTATTAATGGTCTGCTAGCAAAGGATGTTTTGTCTAGAGGGCAGAAGAAGTTACTCATTAATTGCATGTTCTTAGCCCAAACTCGTTTGCTAAAATCCAAGACAGATAAGGATAGTTTATTTGTGATCGATGACTTTTCATCTGAGCTCGATGAGTCTAATCAAATGTCATTAGTCAGAGCTTTGTGTGCACAAAATAATGTGCAAATAATCATGTCTTGTTTGCAACCTGATATGATAAAACCACTGATAAAAGAGTATAATAGCGTCAAGATGTTTCACGTGGAACATGGTGTTGTAAAACCCCAGAATGTTCATCTAGAGAATTAGAAGATATAAAAGGAAAATGTTTAAGAATGTCAGATAATAATGAAACTGAAAACAATGAGTATGATTCCTCCAGTATTAAAGTTCTAAAAGGACTTGATGCGGTTCGTAAGCGACCTGGAATGTATATCGGTGATACCGATGACGGTACGGGTCTTCACCACATGGTTTTCGAGGTGGTTGATAATTCAATTGATGAAGCGCTGGCAGGGCATTGCTCTGAAATTAATGTCATCATTCACACTGACAATTCGATCACGGTAACCGATGATGGTCGAGGCATCCCGGTTGGTATTCACGAAGAAGAGGGGGTATCCGCCGCTGAAGTCATTATGACGGTACTACATGCTGGTGGTAAATTTGACGATAACTCTTATAAAGTTTCTGGTGGTTTACATGGGGTTGGTATTTCTGTTGTTAATGCATTATCTGATGAATTAACGATTACTATCAGAAGAGAGGGCAAAGTACATGAGCAGTCATATGTACTCGGTGAACCACAGGCACCACTTGCCGTTATCGGTGAAACCAAGCGAACAGGCACAGACCTTCGATTTCATCCAAGCCCTGAAATATTTACCGATACCAATTTTCACTACGACATTCTAGCAAAGCGATTAAGAGAGCTTTCTTTCTTAAACTCTGGTGTGTGCATAAAACTAAAAGACGAGCGCAGTGGTAAAGAAGATCATTTTCAATATGAAGGTGGTATTCAAGCGTTTGTTGACTATTTAAATAGAGCTAAGACAGCCATAAACCAAAAGATGTTTCACTTTTCCTTCTCTAGGGAAGATGGAATAGGGGTTGAAGTTGCCATGCAGTGGAATGATAGCTTTCAAGAGAATATTTTTTGTTTTACTAATAACATTCCGCAACGCGACGGTGGTACTCACCTCGCAGGTTTTAGAGGTGCACTAACCCGTACTTTAAATAATTACATGGAAAAAGAAGTTCCAGCTAATGCGAAAGGTAAAACCCAAACGACGGGCGACGATGCTCGCGAAGGCCTTACTGCTGTTATCTCAGTCAAAGTTCCTGATCCTAAATTTTCATCGCAAACCAAAGATAAGCTTGTGTCCTCGGAAGTTAAAACTGCGGTAGAACAAACTATGGGGAAAGAGCTCTCTGACTATCTTTTAGAGAATCCTCAAGAAGCCAAAATTATTGTTGGTAAAATGTTAGATGCTGCTAGAGCAAGGGAAGCGGCTAGAAAAGCGAGAGATATGACTAGAAGGAAAGGGGTGCTTGATATAGCTGGTTTGCCAGGTAAATTAGCCGACTGCCAAGAAAAAGATCCAGCCCAATCCGAGCTATACATAGTGGAGGGTGACTCTGCGGGTGGCTCAGCAAAACAAGGTCGAAACAGAAAGAACCAAGCAATATTACCATTGAAAGGTAAGATCCTTAACGTTGAAAAAGCTCGTTTCGATAAAATGCTTTCATCGGCGGAAGTGGGTACGTTAATTACCGCTCTGGGCTGCGGTATAGGCCGTGACGAATTTAACCCAGAGAAAACTCGCTACCATCGAATAATTATTATGACTGATGCTGACGTGGATGGAGCTCATATACGTACATTACTATTGACCTTCTTCTACCGACAAATGCTAGAACTTGTAGAGTTAGGCTATGTTTATATCGCGCAACCACCGCTTTATAAAATAAAGAAAGGTAAGCAAGAAACCTATGTTAAAGACGATATTAGTTTGCAAGAATATCTGACTAGTATGGCGCTTGATGAGGCTTCTTTACATGTAAATCCTGATGCACCAGCTGTGTCTGGCGCTGGTTTAGAGCAATTGGTAAAAGATTACAGAGAAGTTCAAGCTGATATTAAGCGCTTAGCTCAGCTTTATGATTCGCGAATTCTTAATACGATTGTCGATTTACCAAGGTTGGCAGTGGAAGAGCTTAAAGATTCTGAAAAAGTTAAGGCATGGTTAGCGAATTTAGAGTCTGAGCTGGTAGGCGATGGAAAAATTGGCGCTACTCGATTTGAGTTTGAAGTGATTAAGGATGAGGAAAGAAATGAATTCAATCCTCAAGTCAATGTTATTCACCATGGAAATGAAAAGAAGTATGTCTTAGATAAGTCATTCTTTGCTTCAGGAGAATACAAAAAAATAACAACCTTAGGCGAAAATACAAGTGACTTGATAGAAGTGGGCGCTTACATACAGCGTGGTGGTAAGAAACAAGAGGTTGAATCCTTTAAAGAGGCGCTAGATTGGTTAATGCAGCAATCAAGAAGAGGGATCGCTATTCAACGTTACAAAGGTCTTGGTGAAATGAACCCTGAACAATTATGGGATACCACGATGGATCCCGATTCAAGACGAATGCTTCAGGTGACTATTGAAGACGCTGTTGCTGCAGATCAACTTTTTGCTACGCTTATGGGGGATGATGTAGAACCTCGAAGAGACTTTATTGAGTCTAACGCTTTAGCCGTTGCTAACCTGGATGTTTAACCAGCAAAGTAACATATTGATATCTAATTGGAGAAACGTTTAAATGTTAAAACAAGCAGTACAAAGTATCGTCGTTGTTGTTTCACTTGCTGTTGCACAACAAAGCTTTGCAGCTGATATTGCTGCCGGTAAAGCCAAGGCTGTTACCTGTGTTGGTTGTCATGGGGTGGACGGTGTCAGTACGATTCCGACTTACCCTAACCTTAATGGTCAAAAAGCAGCCTATACCGCAAAGCAACTAAAGGCCTTTAGAGATAAAACTCGAAAGGATCCTGTTATGACGCCAATGGCATCAAGTTTAACTGATGAAGATATTGAAAATTTAGCGGCTTATTACGCTAGCCTAAAATAAACAGTGAAGGCTCACTGTTCGTTTGAACGACTAGTGAGCCTGCAAGTGTTCAACAAAAGCATGTAAATCGTCAAAACATTTTACCTGCTCTGGTAATTTCCCTTTAGATTTAGATAAAGTTCTTTTGCCTTTTCCTGTCATTACCAATGCAGGCTTGCAGTTCGCATTGATGGCGCATTCTAAGTCAGAAGCACTATCGCCGACAAACCAGGTTTCGCTTGGTTCAACTGAGAACTGTTGCAGTAGCTTTTCTAGCATACCTGGATTTGGCTTTCTATTATGGCTCGGGTTATCAGGATGATCAGGACAATATTCGATAGCATCAATATGCCCTCCGACATGTGCAAGCGCCAATTCCATTTTCTTATGCATTAACGCCAAAGTCGTGTGGTCAAAGTAACCTCTCGCTATCCCCGATTGGTTTGTGGCAATGGCGACCCAATAACCTGCTTTATTTAACCTAGAAATTGCCTTTAAGCTGGATTCGATTGGGATCCACTCTTCAGGCGACTTGATATAATCGTCCGAATCTAAGTTAATCACGCCATCTCTATCAAGAATGATTAACTTATTAATTGGATTTAGTTTGCGCATTACTTTTGCAATAGGGATATGTCAGCTATGCCGATAAACATCTGTCTCAGTTGACTGATAAGGGTTAATCGATTTTCCCTGATTGACTTATCTTCAGCGTTGATCATTACTTTATCAAAAAACTGATTAACCGGATCTTTGAGGGTTGCCAGCTTATCCAACGCTTGAGAATAGTCGGACTTTAAAACATCTTGATTGACGCCATCTCGAATAGATTCAATTTTTTCGAATAGCTCAAGTTCCTCTTGCTCAAACAAAGCGCTATTGAGTGATTGGTTGCTATGCTTAAAGTCAGACTTATCCAATATATTTTTAACTCGCTTATTGGCTTCGGCTAAATCACTGCTTTCCGGTGTTTCACTAAAACTAGCGACAGCGTTAACTCGCTGGGCAAACTCGGTAGGTAAGGTAATGGCTAACGCTTGCACCGACTTTATGACAGGTACAGCAATCCCTTTATCTTGATACATAGAGGTCGTTCGAGCGGCAAAGAAATCTAATAAGCCTTGTTTGGTGTCTTTGGATAAGGCCTCTAGTTCGGTGGAAGCATAGATTGATAATGACCAGTCGATCAGCTCCGCAAGATCTAGCGTTAGTTTATTCTCAGTTATTAAGCGTAGCACCCCAAGTGATGCTCGTCGTAAAGCAAATGGATCTTTAGCGCCTGTGGGCACTTGACCGATGCCGAAAATTCCGACCATCGTGTCGATACGATCAGCCAACGCTAAAATGGTACCGGTTTTTGTTTCTGGTAATTGATCACCGGCAAACCGTGGCATATAGACTTCATCCATCGCCGCAGCAACTTCTTTCGCTTCACCGTCTTTATCCGCATAATAACGACCCATGATCCCCTGTAAATCGCTAAATTCGCCAACCATGTCGGTCATTAGATCGCATTTACAT
The DNA here is from genome assembly GCA_965230505.1 of Kangiellaceae bacterium. GTDB lineage: Bacteria > Pseudomonadota > Gammaproteobacteria > Enterobacterales > Kangiellaceae. The sequence continues at coordinate 2,132,153 of OZ246006.1, forward strand.
AAATCGGCTGCGCGAGAAACGTGTTGCTCGTCGCCAGCTATTTTTTGTGCAATTTTGCTCGCTAAACCTTTAATTCTTTGGGTCTTATCATAAATAGTCCCTAGTTTTGTTTGAAAGACAACTTTAGTCAGTCGTTCCGAAAAATCAGACAGACTGCGCTTTCGGTCAGAATCATAGAAAAATTTTGCATCCGCTAACCTAGGCCTAATGACTTTCTCATTTCCATCGATAACAGAATGAGGGTTCTTACTTTCGATATTGGAAACCGTTATAAAGTTAGGTAACAAATTACCTTGCTTATCTAACAAGTGAAAATACTTTTGGTGTTCGGCCATTGAAGAAATTAAAGCTTCGGCAGGAACTTGCAAAAACTCTGCTTCAAAATTACCTAATAGCGCTAGAGGCCATTCAACCAGAGCCGTCACTTCTTCTAACAAGGGCTCTGAAACAACCGCTTCGGCTGCTAAATCGGTAGCGATTTTTTCAACTTGTTGCTTAATTTCTGATTTTCGAGTATCGAAGCAAGCACTTACATACGCATTAGTCATTATTTCTTGGTACTTGGCTGGAGACGTAATAACAACTTCTTGTGGCGCGTGGAAACGATGTCCATAACTAGTATTGCTCGATTTAACGCCTAATAATTCCACCTCAACCACTTGGTTATCCAGTAGCGTGACTAACCAATGCACCGGTCGACTAAACTGAAAAGGCGTGTCTCCCCATTTCATGGCCTTCGGGACTGGCAGCTGTGATACGGCCTTTTGTAAAATGTCTTGTAGTAGTTGGCTGGTCTGTTGGCCCTTAACGTTTGCAATGTAGGCTAGCCTTTCGCCTTTGTCTGTTTGCTTTCGTTGTAGATCCGTGACCTCAACACCGTTAGACTTAGCAAACCCTAGCGCCGCAGGTTTAGGATTACCCTCTGCATCAAAAGCTGCAGCGACGGCTGGCCCCAGTTTTTCTACTTGTTTGTCTTGTTGAGCTGCATCTAGCTGACTAAAAAGAATGGCGATCCGCCGTGGTGTGCCAAACCAGCGACTTTCTTGATAATTAAGCCCCAGCCCGTCAAACGATTCTGCCACAGAATTTAATAGCGCCTTACCTAACTTGGGCAGTGCCTTTGGCGGCAGTTCTTCACAACCTAGCTCAAACAAAAAGTCGTGTTTATTGATGGATTGTTCATTCATGACAAGTGTTCCTTTTTACAAATAGGAAAACCTAATGCTTCACGTGAATCATAGTAAGCTTGAGCAACGGCTCTAGAGAGCGTTCTTACTCGCAAAATAAAGCGTTGCCGCTCGGTCACTGAAATTGCATGGCGAGCGTCCAGTAGGTTAAAGGCATGGGAGGCCTTTAAAACCATTTCATAAGCGGGAAGGGGTAGCCCTTTCTCAATTAATTGCTGGCTTTGTTGTTCGCAATAATCGAAAAAACCAAATAAATAATCAACATCGGCGTGTTCAAAATTGTAACCGGATTGCTCTACTTCATTTTGATGGAAGACATCGCGGTAAGTGACTTTACCTTGTGGTCCTTCGGTCCAAACTAAATCAAATATGCTGTCGACACCTTGTAAGTACATGGCAATTCGCTCTAAGCCATAAGTGAGTTCGCCGGTGACTGGCTTACACTCTAAACCGCCAACTTGTTGAAAGTAGGTAAACTGAGTGACTTCCATGCCGTTTAGCCAAATTTCCCAACCTAAACCCCAAGCACCTAAAGTAGGGGATTCCCAATTATCTTCTACAAACCGAATATCATGCTCGAGAGGGTCTATTCCTAACATTTTTAGGGAATCTAAATACAATTCCTGAATATTTTTTGGCGATGGTTTTAGTATTACCTGGTATTGATAATAGTGCTGTAAACGATTTGGATTTTCACCATATCGTCCATCGGTTGGACGTCGACATGGTTGCACGTATGCCGCATTCCAAGGCTCTGGTCCGATTGAACGTAAAAAGGTTGCCGGATGAAAAGTACCTGCGCCGACTTCGATATCAAGCGGTTGCACGATAACACATCCTTGATCCGACCAATACTCTTGGAGCTTCATGATCAGCCCTTGAAATGTCGGTGGAGCACCTTCTATTCCTTTATGGTTGCCTGATGGCTGACTAGTGCCAGATTTAGTTTTGGACAAAACAATTGTCTCCGAATCTCGATTACTTAATTGGCTCCAGTAGAGCCAGATTTAACAAAGCACGGATTATATCAATCAAAACCTTTTTGATCCTATGTTTTGTGTGTCTAAACCTAGACTAGGGCATGGCATTTCTTGTATTTTTTGCCGCTTAAGCAAAAACAGGGGGTATTTCGCGGAATCTTGAAGTCCGCGAGAGGTTTACCACTGGTATAAACCCAACGCCCTTGATGGCAATGGAAAACAGAGAGTTCATGTAGCTGCTCAACTTGGTTAGTTTGTTTGCTCGTAAAAAAGGCGGCAAACTCTACTTGTTGAGTAGCATTTGCTAGATTTTCTTGGTGCTTAAGCAGGTAGAGCCCAAGCCAGTCAATATTCAGGTCAAAGCTATCTAGGCTGGTTTGTTTACCTTCGAGGCGTTGAGTATCAATAATATATTGATGGTGTCGTAACTTAAATGCGGTAAACCGAGAGCGCATTAATTGTTCAGCATTCTTTGCTAAGGCTTTCCCATCAATCAACGGTAAACAGCACTGGGTAAATGGTTTTGGGTTGCCGCAATGACAATGGGATTCAATGGAAGGCATTTAGGTTATTCAGTTCTGGTTGATTAAGGGGCAATAATATCTTTTAAACGGACCTCAATTGTTCGAGTGGCTTGCAATGGTTGACCAGCATTGCAAACTCCTTGGCTTCGAACTCGATAAAAGGTAACCGTATTAACAGTCCGAGCATCACAAGTGGTGGTCGCGCTGCAACCTTCTAGACCTGGCGTGTTAAAGTTGAATGCTTGGTTTGAACAATTAGCAGCACCGCCATTGACCGGAAAGATAGACAATGCTTGTAACTGAGCTGCGGATTCGGCGGCAAAGAAAGCTCGTGTAGAAACGACCTGATGAGCCACCGACAAACCTGATTGAGAATTTAGTTTCATTAACGCAGCAGCTAATAAACTTACTATCACAATGGTAAACAATAAGAATGCCATACTAACCCCAGATTGTTTTCTTTTGTTAAACCCTATCTTGGGGGAGTTTAAAGCTGAGGTTAAATGATTAAGGAACATTTCTTATATGTACCTCATGAAAAATATCAAACGACTCCTGATTGCCGCTTAATGAGCGGTTTCTATTTTGAGCGTGCAGGTTAATTTGTAATAACCCCGAACGAGCCAACGTATTGGCTTGGTAGTTAAACACGGTGGAGGTGGCTGAAAAATTTTCGCCGACCAATTGACCACCGCTCGCTGGTGGAAAAGGTTGACTGGCTGATAATCCATAGCCTGAGTATCGAGTCATTTGTCCATTAGCGTCATTTAAACAATAGGAAGCTGGCCCATTGAATAAAAAGAACCGGCGATGAGGAGAGCGCCCATTAAAAGTTGTTGGTCCGGATAAGGTGATTAATACTTCATTCGGGGTACCGGAATTGGCGATTGAAGCCACGCTGCCTATGCTTCCCGTTCCAGCGTATAAATTGGCGGTATTAATAGGCATTATAGTAATAAAGCCCGCTGTGCTGGTGCTTACATCGAAGTTGGCTGCTGTAAAACTAGTGACCGCGCCGGTCGCTGGTATATTAAAGTAGGTTGAGGAATTCTCTATAGGGATAAACTCGACGCAGTGGAAATTTCCACTGGTGCCAGCTCTCACACTTTGTGGAATCGCTTCTCGTAAATCACGGCTAATCCGCTCAATCACCCATTTCGTTGATTGACTGAGTCGATTTCTATCTTTTGCATCGATATAGCCAACCACCGAATTTGAGGTTAGTTTGCTAAGTGAAATCGCTAATATTCCAATTAACACAATGACAATAATTAGCTCAAGTAGCGAGAACCCCGACTGTTTGTTAGCGGTGGCAAAGTTCTCAGGGCGAAACTTGTTAAATGAAAAAATAGCCATTAAAAATTTCCTTTATAACGACTAAACTCCAAGCTATTCCCTTCTGGTGTAAATACGGTCACTGTCACTTTTTTTAAATCTTGCACCGCTAAACCAAAATCGCCACCAGCATAGGCGACGGAGACAGTCACCCTAAAACTATTAAATCCAACTCTATCATTGCCTAAGGCGTCTTTCGCTGGCTGATCGTCTAAACCATCATAGTCATCAACATCATCAAATAAAGCCCTATTTCCCGCACCTTCCTCTGGACCAATGGCGCCACATAATACTGCGGCAGGTTGGTTGCATCGAACCGCATTACCAGCGGGGGAGTTTTCATCAAATCGTTTTAATGTAATTTCTTCTAAATAAGCTTGGCCTAATTCAGCGGCCTTGGTCTGTATAACCGAAGAAACCGAGTTTTTCTGATTGGGTGCAAAAATAGAATAAAAGATAATCATAACAATGCTGGTAACCACTATGGTTACGATCAGCTCGATTAGTGAGTAGCCTTGATTTGCTTTTAGCGAAGCGCTTAACATCGTCTTATTAAACCACTCGCTTCAAAACAGACTGACACGCTGCTACCCGACGAGACTGTGATAGTGGTGGCAGTGGTTTGGCCTAAGCTATCAAAGGTGATGTTAGTTACCGGTGAAACTGTAATTGAACTATCGAATTGGATTGGGAAGTCTTGGCTACCAGAAAAACTACTGCCATTTTCTAGCAAATCTATTTGATTAGCTTGTATCGAAAGAGAAAACAGGCGCTGCGAGTCATTCATAGCAAGTTGCTGAGTAAGCTGACCAGCGGCGACTATATTTTCAGCTGCGGAATCTAATCGATAGCCCGCGGAAGAGGAAAATTTTGTAAATGCGTATGCACTTACTATCGCTAATAAAATGACGACAACTATTAGTTCTATTAACGTAAAAGCCACCTGCAATTGAGGTGGCTTTGGGTGTTTCATCAAGAGTTAACGACTTGTAATCTAGCAGCCAGTGGTTACTGGAGCAGCAACAGTCGCACCTGCTGTTGCAGAAGCAGCAGCTGTGTAGGTGACAGAACAGTTAGTTCTTAAAGAAAATACACCAGAGCCGTCATGAGTGACATCACCAGATAAATCAAGCGCTGCGCCAATTCCGGCAGCCGTTGCCGCTGGGTAACCAAAAACGGTGTCAACAGGACCATCCGATGTTGTTACGGTTCCAGTCGCATCTGCTTCAGTACCATCAATTAGAGCGCGAGAATAAACTAGTGTAGCGGCACTACGTAACGAACCTTCGACACCTCTAATAACGGAAACTCGTGCATCTGTTTGTAAGTTGATAAATTTTGGACCAGCAATCGCAGCCATAATACCCAAAATGACAATAACGACGATCAATTCAATTAAAGTAAAACCGCCAGTTTTAGTTAAAGATTTATTCACAATATTTTCCTCTTAGTGGTGCAAATATAAAATTTTAAAGTTAAGTTAATGATCAAAGTTTAGTCCAATATCATTGTTTTTCCACAATTTTATTGAATTATTCGGTTAATGTGACCGTTCCTGTTTGAGAATGGTAACTAAGCTGCATTTTTTCTAGCTCAAACGCTCGAAAAATGCAGGTTTTATCCTTTGTAAGTTCGACCCAGTACCCATTTTTGACTTTGCTAGAATGAATTTGTGGTTGTAAAGGGCCTAAAACAAATCGCCAAATTTGAGCACAGTTTTCAGCATTAATCGGAGCTCCTAATTGGCTATCGGATATATCAGTCCCGATTGGGTACCCAGCTTTGTTGTAATCTAAACCGATGCCGCCATCAATCCACCAATCGATTCGCTTTTGCCTTGAATTATTGGTTAAGAATCGAGCGTTTGCTAAATGAATTCCATTGGTAAATGCTGCGGCGTTCAGATTAAACGCTTGTTGTTGCCAGTTTTTCGCGACAGATGGTTTTTTAAACGCAAACAAATAAACCACACCCAAGATTACCATCCCGAGCAATATTAAATATAAATAACCACTCTTAGAGCTGGTCGAAGTTAATGCACTAGCCATTCCTAGTAGCCGATGTTAATTCCCACATAGGTAGATAGATAGCTAGCATTAGTACCAATACAATGACTCCGATAAATACGATTAAAATTGGTTCGATATAATCTGAAAGTTTCTTTAGATCATAGTCGACTTGTTCTTCATAGAAATCTGCAACTTGGATTAACATTTCATCGAGTTGACCGGTTTCTTCACCAACCGCAATCATTTGCATCACTAATGGCGAAAACATTTTAGTTTTTCCAGCAACCATTAGAATCGATTCACCTTTTTCGATACCATCGCGCATTTCTAAAACTTTTTCAGATACCCAGGCATTGTCAACGACATCAGCCACAATATTAAGCGTGTTAATTAACGGTACTCCGGATTGGATCATCATGGAAAAAGTACGTGAAAATCGAGCTAACAGGGCGCGGTAAATGATATCGCCGATGATGGGGAATTTTAATTTAAGCTTATCCCACCAAAAACGGCCTGCTTGAGTATTGATATAGCGGTTAAAGGCGAAAAAAATCGCTGCACTAATTATGATTAAGTAAGGCCAGTAATCGATAAAAAATGTACTGGTTGCCATTAGTATTCTAGTTGGTAATGGGAGTGCTCCGGCATCGAAAGCCTCAAACATTTTAGTAAATTGAGGCATCACTAAAACATTTATAATAATCACCGCTAGTACGATGGCAATTGACACAAACGTTGGGTATCGAGTTGCGCTTTTAATTCTTTGACGAGTTTTTTGTTCTAACTCTAGGTAATTAGCTATTTGTTGAAATGACTGTTCTAATCGTCCAGTATTTTCTCCAACATGAATAAGACTCACATAAAGAGGGGCAAAAATATGATCATGTTTCTTGAAGGCTGTTGCTAAGTTAATACCGCCACTTAAATCGGTATTAATGGTTTCCAGCGCATTTCTTAGTACTGTTGAGTTAGTTGTTTCTAGTAAACCGTTAATCGCTCTGGTTAGAGGAATGCCTGCGCGTGTTAAGCTGTGCATTTGTCGACTAAACATAACTAAGTCTTGGATGTCGACGGTTTTAGAGGTGAAAATCTCTTTAATATCGATATTGGCCCAACTACTTTCCTGCTCAGATTCGCTTAACGAAACCGGTAGCATGCCTCGAGCCATTAAATTATCGGCAGCGGCTTCTTGGCTGACAGCTTCCATCTCTCCCGACACGGACTTACCATCTTTTTGTCGTGCTACATAGGAAAAAACAGCCATTAATTATTCCTTGTAATATCTTCGATAGATTCACAAACACGAAGCACTTCTTCGATACTTGTGATCCCTTGTCGAGCTAAGCTTATTGCTGAGGTGGATAAAGGGGTAAAAGTATCACTCTGATGAGCTAACTTTACAAAACCTGCGTAATCTTGAGTTCTGATGGCTTCAAGCATATCAAGGTTGGGGATAAGAATTTCAAAGATCGCAGCTCGTCCTCGATAGCCAGTATTGTGACATTGCACGCAACCTTTTCCCTGTCGCCATTGTGGAACATTATGCTCCTCTTTTAGATATTTATTTAACCAGGTAGTTTCTTGTTCATTTGGTTGATGGTCTTCTTCGCAAAAATTACAAATTCTTCGCACTAACCGTTGCGCAATCACCCCCCGTAAGCCACTCGCTAATAAGTAAGGTTCCGCCCCCATATCGGAAAGTCTAACCGCAGCAGATAAGCTGTCGTTGGTATGTAAGGTCGATAAAACTAAATGGCCAGTAACCGCCGCACGTAACCCTATCTCTGCAGTTTCTTGATCTCGCATTTCTCCGATTAGTATGATGTCGGGATCTTGTCTTAATACGGCTCTTAGCACTTTTGCAAAGCTAAGATCTATTTTTGAATTAACTTGAACTTGGTTAACTCGAGAAAGTTTATATTCCACCGGATCTTCAATGGTTATTATTTTCTTTTCGGGGTGATTAAGTTCAGAAAGGGCCGCATAAAGTGTTGTTGTTTTACCACTACCTGTTGGGCCAGTGACCAAAATTAGACCGTGTGGGAAAGATAATAAAGTTCTCACTTCTTTGAGTAGTTTTGGCTCTATTCCGGTGTGTTCTAGTTTAAGTAAACCTGCGCTTTGATCGAGCAGCCTCATTACAACCGACTCACCATGTTGAATAGGCATAGTAGAAAGTCGAATATCGACTTCATGATCTTTAGCTCGAATTCTGAATCGGCCATCTTGCGGAATTCTTTTCTCTGAAATATCGAGACCACACATTAGTTTTAATCTTAAAACTAATGCGGCTACAATCCGGCTTTCTTTTATAACTTGTTCCTGTAATTGACCATCGACCCGCATTCTTACTCTCAATACATGGGAGTCTGGCTCAATATGAATATCAGAGGCTTTAATTTGTATTGCTTGTTCAAAAAGACTTTGCAGGAACTTAGCAACGGGAGCCTCGTCATTAGAAACGTTTTCGTTCAATGTAGGGAGATCAAAGCTTTCTTCACTGAGATCCTCGTCTAGCGCGCCGGCTAGATCGAGAATCTCATCACCGCTGCGATAGAAATCATCAATGTTAGAAATAATTTCCGACTCGATAGCGACACAAATTTCTAATGGTTTTGATAGCTTTTCTTGTAATTGATCATACTTGCCCAAATCCGTAGGATCAGCCATTACCACTAAAAAATGATCAGGTTTTTCGTCAATAACTAATGCGCGTAGTCGACGCGCGGTCATTTCATTTAATTTTTGTACAGCCTGTGTATTAACTTTGAATCCGACCAGGTCAATAAACTGGATGTTTAACTGTTGGGCAAGTAGTTGCAGTAATTGCTTTTCTTCCACGTAGCCTAAATTCACCAACAATTTTCCAAGACGTTGGCGGTTACTTTTTTGTTCTTTTAGTGCGTCATCAAGCTGCTTGGTAGTGATGACATTGTTCTCGACTAGCATGTCGCCGAGTCTTACTTTCTTTAACAGCATGGGTTAACCTTTTAACACAGCAATACGCTGTGCAATGAATTGTCTTTGGATTGGTTGTAAATTAGTATCTTCCAAAGCACGTTGAAATTTTGCTATGGCCAAACTATTTTCGTTGAGCGCCTCAAGAGATATTGCAATGGCCATATTAATATCGCCTTGATTTGGTTTGCTCTTTAATAATTGATTATAGAATCGAATGGCAGCGATGTGATCGTTAACCTTTTGAGCCAAATAGCCAGCGATTTTATATTGGTTTTGTTGCCAGAGTTTACGCTCAATTTTTTTTATTTCTGAAAGAGCACCAGTAAAGTTATTTTGTGCTATTTGTTGTTTTACCACAATCATTCTAAACTCGGGATTCTCAGGAAACTTATCTAAAGCTTTTTCCAATAGCTGCTGGTGATAGTTAATTTCTTTACCATCGACTAAGTTAATCGCACCGAGCCAAGCTGTGTCTAGTTCCGAGAATTTATCCAAAAATAGACTAAGCGAGCTTTTATTTTCAGCGGCTGTTTGAAAGCGCCATTGATTATCTATCAGTCGAAGCTGTTTTTCGGCTTGGCTTTTTCTAGAAACTTTAATCATGGGTTTGTTGTTTGGTCTTGCCGCAATCGTATTAGCGTTATTGTCAACCAAACGCTGACCAGCTACCGCTTTTTTGCTGTAATCATCTTTTGCGGTGGTATTGATCGTTTTTTTCGCCGGCTTGCTATCGGCAAGAGTCGTTCTTTTATTTGAACTAACCTTTTTACTAATTGACTCTTTATTATTGCGTTGAGCTGCGGCCGGACTCTTCGCTTGTTTAAGAGCTTTTGGCGCTATGGGCAGCGAGTTAGTTTGATTTGCTTTATCGACATTAGTTTTTGCAACTTTGTTGACTTGCATCAACGCGATTTTGGGCTGAGCCTCTCCGGCAGTCGCTGGTTTAATTTCGGAAGCATCATTATTTGGTTGAGTCGTTCTAGGATTACCATTAGTTGAAAGGTTATCTGCCAACAGGTTGTTGGTATTGGTGTTGTTAGTGTTATTGGTTGCTAACAGCCAAATCGCGATAATTGCTAAGATAATGAAAAAAAATGTTGTGGTTGTTTTAGCCCAAGTTGACGACGACGATGATTCTTTGACAGCCACCATGCCATCTAAATGATTACCTTTAGATTTTTCTTTTTGAAGCTCATTGAGCATTTCATTGACTAAGCTCATGCAACCCCCAAATAAGCCAGGGCCGTCGTACTTGCTCCTAACAGACCAATAGTAATGACTGCTTTAAGATGCTTGATCAAGAATCGATCAACGCCATCGGTATCTTTAGCTGCTTTGTAGATATTCGTGACTGAAAGACTGTTGTGTTTTTTTGCATATCCCAACAGTAAAGCTTTATGACACAGGGTATTAACTATTCGAGGCGTTCCTCGAGAGAAATATCGAATCACATAAGCGGCCAACGGCGATAAGCTCACTTCATTTCCCACGCAAACGGTTTTTAGTCGATGTCTAATGTAGTGAAGCACTTGCTTAGAGCTGAGTTTTTTCAATTGGTAAGAAAAGGTAATGCGCTGATTAAGCTGACGTAGATGATTTTTCTCTAGTTTTTTATTCAGCTCAGGTTGTGCAAATAAAACGATTTGCAATAATTTTTGTTGCTCAGTTTCAATATTAGTAAATAATCGTAAAGTCTCTAAAGCTTCATCAGACATCGCTTGCGCTTCATCGATAATAAGAACCACGGGTCCATGTGTTTTGTTTAACTTAATTAGTCGTGTTTGAATACTTTGAGTGAGTTGATCTTCGCGACAATTTGCCTTGACTTTAAGTCCTAATTCTTTGGCCAAAGTGTAACGTAGTGAATTTGCATCTAGGTTTGGGTTAGGGATATAAGCTAGCTTTCTTTTTGATTCAAGTGTTCGAATAAGTACCCGGCATAGCATGGTTTTACCACAGCCCACTTCGCCGATTATTTTACAGAAAGCCTCTCCGCTATTAATGGAAAAGAGTAATACATTGAGCGCTTCAATATGAGTTTCTGTATGACAAAAAAGTTCCGTGTCTGGAGTATGCCCAAACGGGATCTTTTTCATTGCGTAGTGGTAAAGGTACATAGTTATTAAAATTGATTAAAACGACTCTTAACTTGATCTAACTGTAAATCAGATTGGTTGTTATCAACCACATGAGCCTTTAAAAGAATAACGAGTTCACTTTTAACTTGAAACTGACGTGTTTGTTTGAACAAGTTTCCTAACAGTGGAATGTCACCAAGAAGCGGCGTTGAATTATCTTCTTCAGTTATTTTGTTTTGCATTAACCCGCCAATAACAACCACTCTGCCATTTCGAGTTCGAACGATACTATCGGACTCTCTAACATTGGTTAGTGCTAATGGTAAAACGAAGTTGTCGGCACCTAAGCTTAAAGTTTTAGGCTGATCAGCGACTTCACTTACAATAGGATGGATATGTAAAACGATATCTCCGTCAATATTAACTTGTGGTGTTACATCCAAAGAAATTCCAGAAAAGAATGGCGTTAAGGTAACATTGGGCGTAGTGGCTGTACTGGTGCCTGTTACTGTTGTTGTTGATATGTCGGTGACAAAAAACTCATCGCTACCCACTTTTATAACGGCTTTTTGGTTGTTTACCGTAGAAACTCTTGGAGACGATAGAACTTGAACATCTCCCTGTGATTTCAAAAGGTCAATCGCGGCAGCGAAGTTGTCCCCTTGATAAAGCATAGAAAAAATACCATTTAAAGGGTTTTCTGACACCGCTTGTTGGATAACTTGGCCTTGTTGGCTAATAGTGAAAGAGTCACCGCTGGTGGTACCCATTTTTGACCAGTCAATTCCTGCTTGGTAACCGTCATTTAAGCTAACTTCAATAATTTTAGCCTCAATAATCACTTGTCTATCAAGACTCATTTGAGTGCTGTTTAAGTATTTCTTAATTAGATTGTGAGTTTGAGGTAAAGCTCTAACGACAACAATTCCGGCATGCGGGCTAACGACAACACTGGCTTTGGGTTCATTTTGAACAATAAGGTTTAGGCTGGTAGACAGCTCAGACCAAAAATCAGTTTCACTTTTGGTTTTAACGTTACTTGATTTAACCTGCTGAATATTATTGCCTCCGCCCTGGCCGCTAGAACGTCCACCACTAGAATCGGCGGCGCGATTATTCTGATTTTGTCCGCTTGGTACTGATTGGCCGGCGACACTGGTATTAGAATCGCCGCTACGCTTAATGTTGAGGTAGTCCAAAGTATAAACAGCGGTCATTGTCTCGGCAGAGGAAACAAGAAAAAGATTATTTTCCTGTTTAACTGTAATCGGATAAATTTGAGTTAATGCATGTAAAACCTCTGAAACAGTGACATTCTTAAGTTGTAGCGAAATGTCCATGGTTAATTCTGGACTGACTATAAGGTTGTAGTCGGTCGAGTCCACTAGTCCAAGCAAAAAACCTTTCACATCAACATCTTTCACAGATACGTCAAATCGATCTTCAATAATAGTGGGTTTAGGTGGCTCTTCAATCACCAAGGTTGATAGCGCTTGATCTGCAGATATAGCACCTTGTTGAGCGACTTTGGAGTTTTGAGCTTGCCCCTCAGAAATTGCTTCAACTGCCAGTCGAGATTTCTTTTCTGGTTGAGTGGATAGGGTTTCGCAAGACGCCAAAAGTGTAACCATAATGGATACACAGGATAGTTTTAATAATTGATCTTTCATTCGATTATTTCTTCAGTTTCTTAAATTTATTAATGAGGTTTAGTCGACGATAGCCGTCGCTGTTTTGTAGTAAAACACTGGTGCTATCAATGGAAATCACTTTATTTCCAGAAAAAGTGTCTCCTACTTGGTATAAATTATTGCTAATGATTGCACTTCGCTTGCCTTGTTTAACAAAGATTGCAGATAAGGTAATAGACTGTTTAGCCGGAGTTGCTTCTGTAACTTTAGGTGCTGCGCCAAAAATAGGTCGAGTTGGATCGGTAATTTTTTCTTGTGCTTGCAGTAAACCCGAACCAAGCCAAAATGCACCTAACCAGCAGATAATCTTCTTCATCTTATCCACCTATCCATTCCTTGTTAAGACTTAAGGTAGATACTACCAGTCTTACTTTTGCTTTGGGGTAGTTTTCAACATCGTAACTGAAGCTTTCAAAAGCAACTTTTCGGTCCATATTTTCGAGATTCTTTAAAAATTGATAGGTTGCACCATAATTTCCCTCTAAAACGATCTCTACGGAATGCCGATAAAGGTTTATTGCTCTTTCAGAGAGGTCGGTATCGGTTTCGTTGCTATCAGAGAGCTTAACTGATGCATTTTTGTTCAGGGATATTAATTTCAGAGTTTGACTAGATTCTATAATTTGTTCTAACACCGCAGCCATTTCGTCTGAAGGAATAAGGTTAATGGTTCTTTCGGTTAATTGTTTCTTAACTTTGTCAATCTCATTCTCCAAAACCGCTATTTTTTGCGTTTTTGGATTGTTTCTACTTTTACTGACACTGCTATTCAGTGTGTTTTGAATATCGATTAACTCTGTGACTTGGCGTTGATTATTTTCGATCTCTAAACGCAAGTTTTTCGATTGCTGAGCTGTTGCGCTATACCAAAAGAGATCAAATAACATATAGAGAATCACAATCAAAACAAAGGTGAACAGCACTCTCAAGCGCAAGGCTAGCGCATCAAATTTCTCAATAGTTGCGGCTAATTTAGTTTGCATTGTTGTAGCGTCCATTTGTCATTTCAAACTTTACTAATTTAGTATTTTCGCTATTTCGTTCTATTTTTAAGTCATCAAATCGACTTGCAAGCACCGCGCTCTTACTCATTTCATTAATATAGCTTGGAATTGATTCGGGTAATGTTGTTTGGCCTGCGAGATCAATTGTGGTTGGAGTCAACCTTATTTGTGTTAACCATAAAGACTTCGCTGGTTGTTTGGATAAAGCCGCCAGAATCTGGCTATATAAAATCGGTTCGCTCGGGGCTGTTTGCTCAACTTTGTTGAGTAGTTTTCTACTCGCCGCCAATTCTGCTTGTCTTTGGTTGATGGTCGAGTCCAAATCTTTAAGGCTGGTTTGCACCCCCAATCGCTTGCTGAGTTGCTCTAGTGAAGCTTGTGTTTGATTAACTTTTTGTTTGCTTTGTGCCAGCTGGTTTTCAAGTTGGCTTATTTCAGACGATTGAAGCATTCCGTAACCAATAAAGCCTAAAAAGGCGACAAAACAAATACCAGCGGCATAGTTAAACCCAAATTCCAGTGGTTTGGGGCGATATTGAGGCAAGTAAAAATCGATCCATTGTTGAGGTCTCTCGGCGGCACCAAGAGCCGCTCCAGCCTCAGCAATTGTCAGTGTTATTTGTTGCTCGTCACTATCAGGTAGTGTTTCGGACAATTCAACTAAATCAACCGGTAACTCGGCTATCTGTTCCAAAGACTCAACAAGATTATTGTTGGTGGCTTTAACGGCGTTTAAAGTTAATCGGTTGACTGGGGCTCTAAAAAACTGACTGATACAGTAGTCGAGCGTCCGTTGGGTTTCGAGTAAAAACCGGTCCGTTTGCTCCTCATTGTTGTCCGAGTCGAGAGTAAATGAACTATCAGATTGGTTAGGGAAAAAGCGCCCTCTAATATGGCGTGTAAATGCAAGGGTTCGATCAACGTAAAAATTATAGATAAGCCCTTGATGGTCTTCATCAATTAAGCCGACAATCTGCTTTTTATCTGACAGCTGGTCGAGCGCGGCAGTCGAGGACAATTCATCTATTTGAATGCTATTTAGCTGTAGCTGTAAATTAGCCGTGAGGTTAATGATGTGTTCTACAAGCTCTCGTTCAACAGCAACAGCAACAATTTTCTCGGCTTCGCTTTCAATTGCATAAGGCCGATAATAGGAAACTAAAACGCTATCTAGCGATTGCTCTAGTTGATCTTTGACTAACCACTGAACGGTTGTAGCAAGTTCGCTGTCAGGCACCTTAGGGGAGGACACTGAAAAAGTCTTATATAAACTTCTCGATAGTAACCACTCGCAGGCAATACTTTTAGCTTTCAGCGGTTTTAGCCAACCACCGCAAACACTCTCTAACTCTTGAATCGACGAATAACTAGCCGAGGCGCTGTTTAAGATTGTTATCTTGCCAGAGCGGTTTTCCAACAAAAACAGTCGGGCGTCACTTTCGGTCAGTGATATTAGTACTCGCTTAGTGTCGAGTTTGTTTTTGGATCCCCACATCATGTAATCAAGATTTCCTAAAATATTCCGTGCTCTATCCTGTCACCTTCTCGATTGAGTGACTTAAGGACAACAAATAACCAAGAAGGGTCTCTGCTAATTGTAGTAAAGAACCTTCTAAAAAGTAGTAAATATTTGAATTATTAGCTAATTTAGCAATTTAAACTGTGAAAACTGCTCGCTTTTTGAGCATTATTTTAAATAAATCAGCCAAGCCGCTGAATTTCTACTAGAAACTTGATTAATTATTTCACCTGAACAAACGAAATCATGGATTTACAGCTTTTTTCTAGGATCCGGAAGGAATTCTCGGCTATAATCTGCGCAATTCTCGGCTGTCGTAGAATCTCAGCCAAAAAACCGAGTTTAGGAGATATTTAAAGTGAACGTGATCAAATCGATTATTGTGATTCTAGTTGCAAGTTTAGTATGGACGGTGTCAGCGGATCACCTTGAGAGTCATACCGTAGAGAAACGAATTAAGCCAAGTGGCAGTGTCTACCTAGAAGGGGACGATGTGCCAGTATCTAAACCAGCGGTTGTTGCTTCAACCGGACCGCGCAGCCCAGAAGATATTTACAAAGTGAGTTGTGCTGCCTGCCATGCCACTGATGCAATTGGAGCGCCTATGTTTGGCAACCCAGAATCATGGGCGTCAAGAATTGGTAAAGGCGAAGAAACATTGATTCAAAATGCAATAAATGGAATTAACGCCATGCCTGCAATGGGAACTTGCGCGACTTGTTCAACCGACGAAATTGCTGAAACTGTTAAATATATGTTAGAAAATAGTAAGTAGTTAGCGTGTAGGTGGCAGGTAAACTGCTGCAAGAACTTGCTATTAACAAGCGACGATTAAACCCGGATTTTTCCGGGTTTTTTTTCGCCCGTAATCAAGCAAACCCCTATGATCTAAGTTAATGAGCTAAACTAAAGGGGAGCGGCTAGATTGCTAGGAACTAGAATTTGGTTGGACTGTGAGCCTAAAAAGGCTATTATTTT
This sequence comes from Kangiellaceae bacterium, assembly GCA_965230505.1. Classification (GTDB taxonomy): domain Bacteria; phylum Pseudomonadota; class Gammaproteobacteria; order Enterobacterales; family Kangiellaceae. The sequence continues at coordinate 2,148,419 of OZ246006.1, forward strand.
GAAATATTGCTGTAAGAAATTACTAAACAATCTAGGGTGTTCAGTCTAGTTTAGTGGTTTTGCTTTACCTTAAAATCTAAAGTAGGAGACGATATGAGTTTGTTCTCTAAAATATTTGGAGCTAACGAGAGTTCAAGCAAACAGCAGTGCCTTTCTCTCGAAGATGGAACAATTCAATTTGTTGGTGGCGCAAAATATTCACCGATAGCGCTCGATCAAGTGGTATCTATTGAATATCAACCGCGAGATGAGCAATGGCAAGAAGTTCAAATAGAGTTACAGTCCAAAGGAAAGCTTAATTATCACTTTGATTGCGATGCGGAAACGCTGCAAAAGGCTGTTGAACAGGTGAAACAAGGTCTAAAGCCGGCTCAACCAATTTGTCAGTTTATTTTATCAGCCAAACAAGGGGCGCTATCCGGTAAAGACTAGTGTTTGTTGAGGCTAAAGCCCTCAATCGTGTAACTTGCAGCGTTTCTTATTTAGAGAATTTAAACTATTTTGAAAAGTCTTATTGAGTCACTAATTGACCAAACTCACACCCAGCAGAAAACAGTATTACCCAATCAAACCGCCGCATCATTTGCCAGTCAAGAAGGTGAGTCCTATGCTGAGGTTTTGGGAACACCTTTTTTAATTGCAGAAATGGAGCGCGTCTGCGCAGACATCATTAAACCTCTGCTTAGTGAAAATCAAGTCTCCGTTGGTGCGCATATTGATATTCGACACCTAGCGGCGACCGGTGTAGGAGCCGAATATTCAATTTCTGCCACTTTAAAGGAACACAAGTGGGGGCTTTATACTTTTGAAGTAGAGTCCTTTGATAAAGTTGCTAAAACCGGTGCAGGAAAAATTGTCAGAGCGATAGCCCCTATAGAAAAGATTCAACAGCGAGCCGACCAGTCCTTGAGTTAATTGGTTGGCTTTTGGTCTTCGATGTTATTCACTATGGCTGGTCGTGACTGGGTTTGCTATCAACTATCTTTGCGATTAACTGGCTCGTTTGGCATTTTGAATAAAAATAAAGAGCTTGCGATAAACACAGCAGCTAGCCAAAGGGTCATATCCGCACTGATTAACGACACAAAGCTTCCAAACACAGCCACCACCACATTGGTGAAGCAAAAAATACTGACCTGTAACCCCATCACCTTTCCCTGTCCCAAATGACCAAAATGTTCGGATAACATGCTAGGAAATACCACGTTAATAACGGCTATTGTTGCTCCGGATAGAGCGAATGGAAAGTAAACTAATGGATCAGTTAAAAAAGTGATCACAAAAACTGTGATTGCGAATAATCCGGTTCCAAACAATAATGAGTTTTTTTGTCCAAATCGACGACAGATAATATCCCCAAAGGTGCTGCTGACAATGACCATGCAAAGGGTGATTACAACCGTTGCCCAGCCAATTTTTTTGCTATTAAATTGAAGATCTTCAACAAGCCATAATGGGTAAAACTCATAGAAAGTGTTGATTCCCAAGGTAAAAACAAAGTAAAACCCAATAAACCGACGCAGCCCTTTATGGACCAATAAAGTGGCAGAATGGTTGTTGACCAGTTCAGTCATCAAGGTTTCTGTGGATGGCTTTTGCGGAGGCGTCTTTTTCAATATCAACACCACCATAACCAGTGACGATAATACCGCCACTCCGGCAATGTAAAATACTGTAGCCACGCCATATTCCATTAAATAGCCTCCGGCCAATGGCCCGACTAACCATCCAGCATAAGTGGTGGCGTACAACAATGATAAGGCTCGAGTTCGATCAATATGTGGATGTAATTCGACGGTAATTGCTCTTGCAATGGAAATGTTGCCTTCGAAAAAGCCAGTAATTATTCGCGCCATAATAAAGAAAACAAAGTTTTCATTTTGGATTGCTATTGCAGTGGCGATATATCCAAGCACACTTCCAATCAAGGTATAAGTTAACACCTCCTTGCGACCATACCGATCCGATAGAGCGCCAATAACATTACTACCCACTAGTAAACCTAATGGATAGGTTGCTAGAGAGATTCCTAACAATAACTTAGGCGGCCAACCCATAAAGTTTACAAGTTGGCTGCTAGAGTGAGCTGAATCAACAAAATAGGGTGCTAAAATCGGGTAAGGTAGAGCGATTCCTGCAGTACCGAGCAAGCTAACAAGCATGACGGTGGCTAGTGCAGCTTTGGCTCTTAGGGGGTTCATGCGCTCGGTCTCTATTTATTATGTAAAGTGTTTTGTTTATATAATATCATTAATTGGTGTCAGCCACAGGACTTTTTGCTTGATTTGGAAAGAGTTGTACTTTGGTCGTGTAGAAAGATAGGTTATTAGCAATTGCGCGTTGGTTGCGGTATCCTGCAGCCTTAAAAAAGTAGCCAAATTAGAGTCAAAAGTAGGATTATAAGGGGGATTTGGGGTTATCTAGAGAAATTCCCCAAAATGCGTCAGAATTAAGCCAATAAATAGATACAAACGCGCAAAAAAAAGTATAATTCGCCTTCTTATTCAAGAATTTAGCCTATGATTATAGTAATTCATTAACGGTTAGTGATTTTGTCCTATTCAAGACAACTCTTTAATAATGTTTTTATTCAAAAACAAACCATACAAAACGGGAGTTTGGTGTGAAGCCAACAAATATAAAAGATCCTGAGTATTTTCATAAAGTGGTTGATTGTCAGTATGCCTGTCCAGCCCATACACCAGTACCAGAATATATTCGATTAATTGCCGAAGGGCGGTATAGCGATGCCTATATGGTCAATTGGGAATCCAACGTTTTTCCGGGAGTATTAGGTCGAGTTTGTGATCGACCTTGCGAGCCAGCTTGTCGACGAGATCGGGTTGAAGAAGAGCCAGTGGCCATTTGCCGATTAAAGCGTGTCGCAGCGGACAATAAAGATGACATCAGTGATCGGTTACCTAAAGTACAACCTAAAAATGGCAAAAAAGTTGCGCTCGTTGGAGCTGGTCCAGCGTCTTTAACGGTTGCTCGAGGTTTAGCGCCACTCGGCTATGAAGTTGACTTATTTGATGAGCAAGAAGTGGGTGGCGGGTTTATGCGAAGCCAAATACCATCCTTCCGATTACCTGCGACGGTGCTAGATGAAGAAGTAAATTATATTCTAGACATGGGGGTTAGTACTCACTTTAAACATTATGTAGATAGTTTAAAGGGGTTATTAGAAAAAGATTATGATGCAATCTTTGTTGGTTCAGGTGCTCCTAATGGTCGAGATTTAGCAAAATTGCCCGGTCGTCAAGAAGGTGATGCTTCTATTCATTTAGGGATTAACTGGTTAGAAAGCGTTGCTTTTGAACATACCAAAGCGATTGGCAAGAAGGTCATTGTTTTAGGTGGTGGTAATACGGCAATGGACTGTTGTCGAACAGCTCGACGACTCGGTGGAACCGATGTAAAAGTGATTGTAAGAAGCCCTCAAGCAGATATGAAAGCGTCGGATTGGGAAATCGAAGACGCAGTTCGTGAAGATATTCCAATTTATGAAAACCACACCCCGATGGAGTTTGTGGTCGAAAATGGCAAGTTGGTTGGAATGAAATTCGATAAAGTACGTGCCGAATATGACGAAAATGGTAAACGTAGTTTAATCTCGACCGGCGAAGAGCCGGTGTTTATCGAAGCCGATGAAGTATTAATTGCCATTGGACAAGATAACTCATTCCCATGGATAGAGAGAGATATTGGCCTAGAATTTGGCAAGTGGGATATGCCGGTGGTTGATGAGACAACCTTCCAGTCAACAAACGAAAAAGTATTTTTCGGTGGTGATGCTGCATTTGGGCCATCTAACATTATTACTGCCGTTGCTCATGGGCATCAAGCCGCCATTTCAATTCACAAATTTTGCCAAGGAGAGTCTGTTTCAGATAGACCCGACCCTGGGGTGAATCTGATGAGCCAAAAAATGGGCTTCCATGAGTGGACTTACGATAATCATATCGACCACGATAAACGCCATTTAGTACCACATGTTGACAAAGAAATAGCCCTTAAAAATCTAAAAATGGAAGTTGAAAAAGGCTTCGACAAAGACCTCGGATACGAGGAAGCGATGCGTTGTCTAAATTGTGATGTGCAAACAGTGTTTACTGATAACTTATGTATTGAGTGTGATGCTTGTACAGATGTTTGTCCGACACAATGTATCAACTTTATTGACAACGGCGAAGAAGATGATCTTCGGACTCGCTTAAATGCTCCATCCAACAATAAAGACCAAGATCTTTATGTTTCTGGCGAGTTGCCAACCACCCGGGTCATGGTAAAAGATGAGAATGTTTGTTTGCATTGCGGTTTGTGTGCTGAACGATGTCCTACCGCAGCTTGGGACATGCAAAAATTTACCTATACAGTGACTAAGGCAGGATAAAAATGCGTCTTGAAGCTATCAATGATTTCGTAATTCGATTTGCGAATGTCAACGGAACTGGTTCTGCTAGTGCCAATAATATGTTTTCCAAAGCGGTATTCCGAATGGGAGTACCGGTTAGCCCAAAAAATATTTTCCCATCAAACATTCAAGGACTTCCAACTTGGTTTGAAGTTCGAGTCACAGAAAAAGGTTATTTAGGTAGTCGAGGTGACGTCGATTTTGTGGTGGCTATCAACGGTCAAACCATGCGCAGCGATTACGACACATTGGTGCCGGGCGGTTATTTTTTATATGACTCAACCAAGTCGTTACCCAGAGACTTTAAACGAGATGACGTGATCGAAATTGGAATTCCGCTCACTCAAATGTGTATTGATAATTACACTAACCCGAGACAGCGTCAGCTATTTAAAAACATAATTTATGTCGGTGCATTAGCCTATCTTTTTGATATGGAATTCGAAGTACTTACCAATATGGTTAAAGACCAGTTTGCCAAGAAAGAAAAACTGATACCACCCAACATTGGCGCACTGGAACTTGGTTATAACTATGCTAAAGAACATTTTGCTGATACCTGTGGATTGTCTGTTCAACGCAGAGATAATGTAGGTAACGCGATTATGATCGATGGCAATAGTGCAACAGGGTTAGGTGCAATTTATGGTGGTGCTACGGTGTGTGGTTGGTACCCTATTACACCATCGACTTCTGTTGTTGAAGGCTTTGAAAAATACGCTAAGAAATTCCGAGTTGATGAAAACGGAAAGAATAAATACGCCTTACTCCAAGCTGAAGATGAGTTGTCCGCGATCGGAATGGCAATCGGTGCAAACTGGATGGGTGCAAGAGGGTTTACTGCCACTTCCGGTCCTGGTGTTTCACTGATGAGTGAGTTTTTAGGATTAGCTTATTTTGCCGAAATCCCGGTTGTTTTAGTTGATGTTCAAAGAAGTGGACCGAGTACCGGTATGCCAACAAGAACTCAGCAATCAGACGTGTTTTCATGTGCTTACGCATCTCACGGTGATACTAAACAAGTGGTTCTTATTCCTTGTGACCCGGCAGATTGTTTTGAAATGATGGCAAAAGCATTTGATGTTGCTGATCGTTTGCAAACACCTGTAATTGTATTATCCGATCTCGACCTAGGAATGAACGATCATATGAGTCGGCCATTTGAGTGGGATAACAATAGAGAATACGATCGCGGAAAAGTTTTAACCGCCGAAGACCTCGACAATATGAAAGAGCGTTGGGGACGATATAAAGACATCGATGGTGACGGTGTAGGCTACAGAACTTACCCAGGGACTCACCCGACTAAAGGTTCATATTTTACTCGCGGCTCATCTCATGATGAGTACGCTGCCTATACTGAAGACAGCAGCGTCTATGAAGAAAATATGGAACGTTTGGTACTTAAGTGGGAAACCGCAAAAGAAGTTGCGCCTCACCCACAAATTAAATATCGTGATAAAGACTCTAAGGTTGCAGCTATCTTCTATGGTACTTCGGCGCAAGCCAGCTATGAAGCGTTAGATGGTCTTGAAGAGGAAGGGATTAAGATTAACACCTGCCGAATTAAGTCTTTCCCATTCCATCCAGATATCGGCAAGTTTATCCAAGAACACGATAAGATTTTTGTGATTGAACAAAATCGAGATGGCCAAATGAGATCGTTGTTAATTAGTGAATTCAATATGGGAACAGAAAAAATGCAGTCTATTCTCAACATCGATGGTATGCCAATTCGAGCTCGTCGAATTAAACGAAAAATCGAACGCATGTTAAATGGTGAAAAAGTCAGTCCGTTTACCACAGCCAACAGTAGCGTTGAGGGAGCTTAATCATGAGTTATTTAAAGTCGACATTCCGTCATCCAGAGTCTCCTAAAAATAAATTAGGTTATACCGAAGCGGTTTACGAAGGAGCACTTTCTACCTTGTGCGCAGGTTGTGGCCATGATTCGGTGAGTAACTCAATCATTAAAGCCTGTTTTGAGCTTTCACTCGAGCCTCATAAGATTGCCAAAATGTCAGGCATTGGTTGTTCTTCTAAAACGCCGGCTTATTTTCTGAGAAGCTCTCACGGGTTTAATTCAGTTCATGGCAGAATGCCATCAGTGACCACCGGAGCCAATATGGCGAATCGTGACCTTACCTATATTGGGATTTCGGGTGATGGCGATACTGCTTCGATTGGAATGGGTCAATTTATGCATTTGGTTCGTCGTAACCTAAACATGGTTTATATCTGCATGAACAACGGTGTTTACGGTTTAACTAAGGGGCAGGATTCTGCTACTGCCGACATCGGCAGTGCCAGTAAAAAAGGTGTTCCTAATATGTATGAGCCAATGGATCTTTGTGAGTTAGCAATTTCTCTCGGTTCGGGTTATGTAGCGCGAAGCTTCTCTGGTGATAAAGATCAGTTAGTACCGCTAATAGAAGGGGCGATAAAACATAACGGTTTTGCCTTAATCGATTGTATTTCACCTTGTGTTACTTTTAATAACACTGGCTCGTCAACTAAAAGTTATGAGTGGGTAAGAGATCATAAGGAAGCGACTGGTACTATCGATCTAGTGCCAGAGGAGCAAGAAATTACCGTACAGCAACCAGATAAAGTGCTCGAAACGATTAAGTTGCATGACGGAACTCATTTAAACTTACATAGACAACCTAATTCGTTAGATATTCAGAGTCGAGAGTCCGTTCTTATCGCGTTAGAAGAAGCAAGATTAAAAGAGCAAGTCTTAACCGGTTTGCTGTATTTAAACACTGACTCAAAAAATACTCATGAAATTATTAATACCGCGGACCAACCGCTTAGCGCCATGGGTAAACAAGAGCTTTGTCCCGGTGCTGAAACTCTAGAGGCGATCAACGAATCGCTACGTTAATGCCGTGAAGTCTAAGAAAACGCTTGAAACTCAAATATGTGTGAATGCTGCCACCGGTCGAATGGGGCAGCAGATCATTCATCAAATAGTTGAATCTTCCAATTGCGAATTGTCAGCGGCTCTTTGTCGCTCGGCTCATCCGTACCGCGGGAAAAGTGTTCGTGGCGGTCATAAAGTAAAATACTCCAATGATATTGATGCTGGACTATTTGTAAGTCAGGTTTTGATTGATTTTAGTTTACCCAGTGTTTCCATCGCCTTGTTAGAAAAAGCCATTTCTACCAAGACGCCCGTACTGATAGGAACCACCGGCTTTAGCCAGCAAGAACTGCAACTCATTGACAAAGCCAGTAAACAAATTCCTGTGCTACTCGCTCCCAATACCAGTATTGGGGTCAATACTACTTTGTCATTAATTGAAAAAGCCACCCAGCTATTGGGTCAATCGGCAGATGTAGAGATCATTGAAACTCATCATAAACACAAATTAGATGCACCTTCGGGAACGGCATTAAAAATTGGTGAGGTGATTTGCGATACCTTAGACACCAAACTTTCCGAAACTGCCGTTTATGACCGAACCAAGCGCAATGGCGAACGCTCGCCATCTGAAATTGGAATTTCAGTGGTTAGAGCGGGTTCGGTGGTGGGTGAACATAAGGTTATGTTTGCCTTAGAAAATGAATTGATCAGTATTGAGCACAAAGCCCAGTCCAGGCAGTGTTTCGCCGAAGGCGCTGTAAAAGCGGCCTGTTGGTTAGCTAAACAACCCAACGGACTTTATTCTATGAAAGATTTTCTTAATCTTTAGTGCTCCCACTAAGAAGTGACCGAAACTAAAAAAGCCTTGTTCATACAAGGCTTTTTTATTGGTTCGGGTTTGATGAGTCTTATTGCGGTCAAGCTGACTAGGCTTGTTTGGAAAAGTGTTTATTTAAATAGTAGTCCACACTAAATAACCGACCGCCGCCACTAAAAAACAGTGCTAGCAACATCACAAAATAGGTGACCCCAAATTCAATACCATTATTACCGCTAGTAATTGACCCTTTTTCGGTTAACCATTCATAATTTCCATGCTCTCTTAAAATGTCCTTTGCAATGCCCAAGCGTCTTAGGGCTTCCTCGGTATTCTCATTAGCCCCCCAACTTTGTAAGTCATGGGTTGCTTGCCAGCCGTTAGGCCAATGAACCGCAAAAATAGCGACTAACATCGTGATCATCAGAGGTACAGCTATCCATCGAGTGGCCAGTCCCAGTAGCAGTAATACAGCACCAATTACTTCAGTCGCGGTTGCTAAAAACGCCATTACAGTCGGCATTGGAAGACCAAGTCCCCAGTCGGAGTTACCAAACCACTCCACAATATTTTCAAAGCCATTCAGCTTGTTCATTCCGGCCACCCAGAATACCGGAAACAAGAAAAGTCGCAGTGCCAGAGGGCCGAGCCCACTTAAAATGTTATTTTCAAATAGAAAACGATGCAGTTGGTAATACTTTTGTACTAAATTCATAGATAGCTCCCTAATGTGTGATTAACTGACGTCTATTATTGATTTTTGTTTCAGTTAATTGAAAATTGAATAACCTAAGTGCCGCTCAGGTTTCAGCGATGTCGTCGCACGGCCATCAAGCCAAGCCTTATTTTGGATACCAGCGCTTAATCGCATATTTATCTAACAAGGATAATTCAAAGTTGGCTGGAATCGTTTTAACCTTACCGTCATTTTGAGTAAAACTCATAGCGTAATTCATAATTGAGCGTTCATCATAAGCGGTGGTTAGTGCGTTTCGGTTGTTGAGTGGGCTGTTAATCTTGTCACAATGTGAGCGGGCCGACGATTCATCATAACCAATTGACTCCATTTGCGGATAACACCGTTCCCTAATTTGCTGTAGAGCAGCATTTCCATAGGGCCAAAACTTGCTCCGATACTCGTGTTCAAATCCTAAAGCATGCCCAAACTCATGCAAAATTAATCGTTTGATTTCTCGTTCTCCCAAGTGAGGTTGGAGCAACCCTTTCAAGTTCATGGTGGCGTGATCAGATTGATAGTCGGCGTGGTTACCCAAAATAGAACCAGAGTGAGAAGCAAAACTGATTCGAATATGTTTATCAGCAGGAAAGGAACGAGGGTCACTAAAAAACTTAAACCGGTGTCCTTTAGCCAAATCGGAGCGATACGGCTAATTTGTTGGTGGGCCACAGCCGGACCATCTAAGAACACCACATTAATTTGCGAGTTATTTGACCATTGTTTGTCTTTAATTAAAACCGCAGCATTTGATTTGCAGGGGCTAAACAGCAAAACGAGTAAGGTCACAATGAGGTTATTAGTAGCGATACCAAGGGCTTTCAATTTAGTTACTGTCACTCTATCAATTCTAAAATGATTATTAGATGGGTTTTAAGCAAAAGATAACAGGATTATTCCATGATATTTTGCCGACATCATTATAAAATACAGCTAATCAACCTATTTTGGAAATTAAATCATGAAACCACCCATTATCGCTCCTTCTATTTTATCAGCAGATTTTGCTCGACTTGGCCAAGATGTTGATGCAGTTATTGATGCTGGTGCAGATTGGGTACACTTTGATGTAATGGATAATCACTATGTGCCAAACCTAACTATAGGTCCCATGGTGTGCAGCGCCCTTAGAAAGTATGGGATTACTGCGCCTATCGATGTTCACCTTATGGTTAAGCCTGTCGATCGAATAATTGGAGATTTTGCTGAAGCGGGGGCTTCGATTATTACCTTTCATCCGGAAGCAAGTGAGCATGTTGACCGTAGTTTACAATTAATTAAACAGTCTGGTTGCAAAGCCGGGTTAGTGATTAACCCGGCAACAAGTTTAAATTGTTTAGAGCACGTTATGGATAAACTGGATGTTATTTTGCTGATGTCAGTTAATCCGGGGTTTGGTGGACAGTCATTTATACCCAATACGTTAAACAAGCTTACCGAAGCGAGACGAATGATTTCAGAAAGTGGTCACGATATTCGACTGGAAGTCGACGGTGGAGTAAAAATCGATAATATTGAAGAAATTGCAAAAGCTGGAGCGGATGCGTTTGTCGCAGGTTCTGCAATTTTTAATACAGATGATTATAAAGCCACTATCTCTGCAATGCGGGATAATATTGCTAAAGCGATGATGGCTTAAGCGTTAATTATTTTTATCTGCCATAGTGAACATTTTGAGGAATAAATCGATCCGTGTATTAATGATCGATAATTATGATTCGTTTACTTTTAACCTGGTTCACTATTTAGACGGTTTAGGAGTTGAGGTGGTCGTAAAAAAGAACGACCAACTAAGTTTAACTGATATCGAACGATTGTCGCCGTCTCATATCGTCTTGTCACCTGGGCCTTGCACACCTAATGAAGCTGGTATTTGCTTGCAGGTAGTAGATACCTTTAAAGCAGCAATTCCTATCCTTGGTGTTTGTTTAGGACACCAAGTAATCGCCCAATCTTTTGGTGCTCAAATTATTCAAGCAATAAAAATCATGCATGGTAAAACCTCTCGCATTCATCACAGTAACAAAGGTGTATTTAAGGGGGTGCCTCAAGGATTTCTCGCCACGCGATATCATTCCTTAGTGATCGCTCCACAGTCTTTGCCCGTCGAATTAGAGACAACAGCTTGGGCCAATAACACTAACGGACAAATGGAGGCGATTATGGGAATAAAACATAAGGATTATTCCCTAGAAGGTATTCAGTTTCACCCCGAATCAGTGCTCTCAGAATTCGGTAAAGAAATGTTGGCTCGCTTTGTAGGTTTAGACGTGGCCTTGTGATCTAAAACCAGGTTTTGTTTTGTTGGTAGCTCGCTAATCGAGTCTTAATAGTCTCAATATCGGCCCTAAGATTCTCAGCTTCTGGCTTAACGTTGATTTGCTATTCGATTTGCTTCAGCACTTTGATATGAGGTTTATTCATAGTTTCCTGCTTCATGGGCGTCCAAAGCACTAAAGAAGTCAGCTTTTAACCGAAACTGCCAAAAACATCAGATTATCATATTTTGTAACAGTTTTTAGATGGTTCGGATGAGATTCAAACAGCAAACTTGCAATATTACCAAGTTTGCTAATTATTAAGTATGATACCTTTCGTCCTCTGAAAAATTCCAGCTTTAACCCTGCGAATGTAGTAAATTCAAGGCAAAATCAAAGTCAGATTCACCACAAGGAGAATATACTCAATGTTTATTTCAGCTCTTAAGAGCTTTACCTCACAAAGAACGGCCAAGTTGTCGGTATTCTTATGCTGTTTGATAGTGGCGGTTTCTGGTGCTCAAGTTTCAGCTAAAAAAAGTGCTAAAAAAATCACCGTAGTTGAAGGGATCACAGAATATCGTTTAGATAATGGTTTACGGGTTTTATTGTTTCCGGACCAAACCAAAGAAACGGTGACAGTTAACATCACCTATAACGTTGGCTCAAAGCATGAGAACTATGGTGAAACCGGTATGGCTCATTTGCTTGAGCATTTAGTCTTTAAAGGCACTCCAAAACATAAAGATATACCAGCGGAACTTAGTTCCCATGGTGCTCGGCCAAATGGGACTACTTGGACAGATAGAACCAACTATTTTGAGACTTTTGCCGCAACCGACGAGAACATCAACTGGGCTTTAAGTATGGAAGCTTCAAGAATGGTCGACTCGTATATTGCTAAAAAAGATCTCGATAGCGAAATGACTGTGGTAAGAAATGAGTTTGAGCGAGGAGAAAATAACCCGTTCCGCGTTACCTTACAGCGAGCCACTGCGGCCGCATTTTCTTGGCATAATTACGGTAAGTCGACTATCGGTGCACGGTCAGATTTAGAGAATGTGCCAATTGAGCGATTAAAAGCTTTCTACAAGAAATACTATCAGCCCGACAATGCAACATTGATTGTTGCTGGTAAGTTTGAAAATAAAGACATGATCAAGCGAGTCACAAAGTACTTTGCGCCGATCCCCAAACCGAACCGAAAAATACAGCCTCTGTATACTCAAGAACCAGCCCAAGATGGCGAAAGAGAAGTTAATGTTCGTCGTGTTGGCGATGCGCAATTATTACTTGCTCTTTACCATATACCAGCGGGACCTCATGAAGATTACGCCGCCATTGATGTACTCAATCAAATTTTAGGTGACACTCCATCAGGAAGACTTCATAAGCAAGTGGTAGAAGGTAAAAAAGCCAGCCGAACTTTTGGCTTTGGATTTCAGTGGGCGGAACCTGGTTTGGCCATTTATGGAGCGCAAGCAGACCAAGAGTTTGATCTTGCGACCACAGAATCAGCGATGTTAGAAGTCATTGAAAACATTAAAAAACAACCAATCACCGATGCTGAAGTTGAAAAGGCGAAAAGAAATTTACTGAAAAATATTGAGCTTTCGTTTAACTCTTCAGAGCGTATCGCATTAAACCTTAGTGAATGGTTAGCCATGGGTGATTGGCGTTTATATTTCCTTCACCGTGATCGTCTTGAAAAAGTCACTACCAAAGATGTTCAACGAGTGGCTGAAGCCTATTTACAGCGCAACAATCGAACCATAGGTCGCTTTATTCCGACTAAAACACCAGAACGTGTCGAAATTCCACAAGTCGACAGTGTGGCGAAAATGGTTGCCGGTTACAAAGGAAAAGAAGCGATTGCCGCGGGTGAGGCTTTTGAACCATCTTTTGATAATATCGACTCTCGAACTCGTATTACCACTTTAAGTAACGGTGTTGAAATGGCACTGCTTTCCAAGAAAACCCGTGGAGAGTCAGTGGTTGCTACTTTTAGTATCGACATGGGAACCGAGGAAAGCCTTAAAGGATTAAGTACAACCGGTTCCGCAGTTGGTTCGATGCTAATGCGAGGAACTAAAAAGTTTGATCGAGAAGAGTTACAAGAAGAGTTTGATAAACTCAAAGCAACGGTTCAAATTGGTGGGTCTGCGAGAGGCGCTTATGCCAGTGTAACCACGACCAAAGAAAACTTAGTACCGGTGATTCGACTGATGACAGAGGTTCTTCAACAGCCTTCTTTTTCTAAGAAAGAATTTGAACTGTATAAGAGCACTTTAAAAGTTGACCTAGAAACTAATCTGCAAGATCCTCAAGCAATTGCATTTAATGAGTACTCTCGCCGATTAAACCCATTTCCAAAAGATCATCCGAGATACGTTCCAACTATTAAAGAGCAATTAGAACGATTAGACGATTTGAAACACAAAGATCTAAAGAAGTTCCATGAGCGATTTTACGGTGCTTCAAACATGCAGATCTCTGTTGTTGGTGACTTTAATGAAGGCGTTGTATCGGGAGAGTTAGAAAAGCTATACGGTAACTGGGAATCAGAGGTTAACTTTAAACGGGTAGCCAATCCTTACACGAAGCTAGAAGTACGTGACCAAGAGTTCAATACACCGGATAAGGAAAATGCGGTATTTGTTGCGGTAACAAGCTTACCGATTGGTGAAAACCATGAAGACGCAGCGGCAATTGAACTTGGAAACTATATTTTAGGTGGTGGGTTCCTAAACAGCCGACTAGCAACTCGACTGAGACAAAAAGATGGCCTAAGTTATGGCGCTGGGTCGTTTATTGGTCAAAGTGGATATGATGACAAAACTTCCATGGGAGCTTATGCGATTTGTGCACCTCAAAATCTAGCCAAAGTTGAACTTGGATTCAAAGAAGAATTACAACGTCTTCTTGATGATGGGTTTACTGAAGACGAAATCAAAAATGCTAAAACTGGATTACTTCAAGGTAAGAAAGTCAGTCGTTCGCAAGACCGAGAGTTAGTTGGGCGATTAGTCGCTAATCTTGATCTCGATCGAAACATGCAATGGCATAAAGATTATGAAAAGAAAATGGCTAGCCTAACCGCTGAAGACGTTAAGCGAGTGATGAACAAATACATCAAGCTTGAAAACTTCTCAATCATTAAAGCTGGTGATATGAGTAAGGTAGAATCGGTTAAATAAAACCAATTCTATCAATTTAAAAAGGGAGGCTCTTTGATTGGTGCCTCCCTTTTTTTTAACTTATTAAAATAGTTAAGTGACGTAAAATTTTTAAAACTAGTATTGATAGGATTGGTTGATAGAAATCTCTCGACGATGCTCTCACTTTTACTTCGTTCAAAGCCGGTTGAGCGCTGCCGAAACATCGATTGCTTAAACGGCAAAAACATCAATCAAGAGAATAAAAGCATCTTAAATGGGTTTTACTTTGGTGGGTGCAGCGTTTATCGCTAGTTACCTTTTGAATCTGGATTAACAGGCTTAGCGTCAACTGATTACACGTTGTTGAAATCTTCGAACTAAACAGAGTAACTAAACTTTACTTCAAACATCGCTCCACCCAACATTTCAGAATCATCAATTCTTAATTCCGCTTGATGCCAATGGGCAATCCGCTCCGCAATTGCTAAACCCAGACCATGCCCAGAACTATCTTGTTTGATAAAGGGTTTTAGAAATTCTTTATGTTGGGACTTTGCAATTCCTTCACCATCATCATGAACTCTAACCAATAGACTATGGGAATGCTCTAAGAGCTCTACCACTAGAGTGTTTTTACAATACCTAAAGCCATTATCTAATAGGTTATGAAATAGCATATTTAAATAACTTCTATCACCAACAATAAGAGATTGCTTTGTCTTAATGCTTAACTCGAAGTCAAAACCTCTTTCACTGTAGTCTAACCTTAACCGATCTAGAAGTTGTTCCAACTGGATTGGGTTTTTAGAGATTTTGATCAGTGCTTGTTCGAGCCTGGCATAATCGATTAACACTGTAATGAGCATTTGCATTTCGTCGATGTCTTTACTTAAACGTGTTATATATTTTTTTTGTATTTGTTGATCGTCATTATCTACGATGACATCCAACCCTAACCTCAGTCTTGCCAGTGGTGTTTTTAGATCATGTGAGACTGCACTACTAATTAGTTTGTTATCGGCAATCAAGGTTTCTATTTTCTCCGCCATTCGATTGAACTCTGTTTCAAGCTCACCAATGTAGGAGGTCTTACTAATAACCACTCTTCGTTCTAGTTCGCCTTTACCAAACGCAATGGCAGTTCTAGTTAATCGGTTTAATCGGTTGACCAGTGGAAATAGCCAAAGTGCAATAATTGCAACGATCCCTAAGTAAAAAAGTGCGGTCAAAATAAGACTTAATTTTGAACTTGACGATTTAACCGCGAGCTCATCAGGAGAAAAAGTTAAAACAGAATTATTGTTCTTCAAAAAGTAATGAAAAGATAAAGCTTCTCCGTTATTTAGAATTAGCGCTTCGCCAGAAAAAAAGCTATGTTGTAATTCCGCAGGGATTGGAAAGCTCTTTGACTTTACAATAGCTACTTTATTGGTGCCATTTGAGTTCCATTTCGAAATCAATGTTTGCGGTTCATTGGTACCGTCGAGGGTTATTGCTAATTGTTTTCCTAAAGTCTTATAGTGGCTAATGACATCGCTGGTATTTTCCTCTGAATAGTTTTCAAAAAATTGATCAATCACCCAGCCCAGTGCAAAAATGGCACAGACAATCATTATTATCAGTGAAAGAGAGAGTTTCTTCATATTTTTTCGCTTTATTGAGCCCGCTATTGTGCTACCGAAAATAAGTAGCCTTTTCCCCAAATTGTCTTGATTCTCTGTTGACCACTGGAATCATTACCGAGCTTTTTCCTAATTCTAGAAACCAATATATCGGTCGAACGATCGAAGCCATCATATTCTATTCCTCGCAACTGCTGGATCAAAAATTCTCGACTCACAACTTCTCCGGCGTGCTGCGCGAGAAGCCACAACACCTCAAACTCGTTTGAAGATATGTTAATCACTTGATCAGCAATTTTTGTGGTGCGAGACTTTCGATCGATGCGCACTTGACCGATAGTTAAAATATCTGAGTTACTATTAGTTGGTTCTTCAGAACTTTTTCTGCGCAGCAATCTACGAACTCTGGCTAATAACGCTCTGGCTCTTAAGGGTTTAGTGATGTAATCGTCTGCGCCTAGTTCTAGGCCTAGCACTTCATCCATTTCGTCGTCTCGAGCGGTCATCATTAAGATCGGTTTGTGATAAAAAGACCTCACTTCACGACAGATATCAAAGCCGTCTTTTTTCGGTAAATTAATATCTAACAAGACTAAATCGGGAGAGTCCGATTGAATCAGCTCTATCGCTGTATCCCCTCGATTGGCAAAACTAACGGAAAACCCTTGGGAAGCTAAATAGTCAATAATCCATTCCGCCAATGATGTGTCATCTTCAACCACTAAAATGTGCGGTTTATCGTTAGAGCTTTCTTGAGAGGTCATATTCCATCGCTATACTGTTGACAAGATTTATTATCGTTTGTTGTTGTGAGACGATTGTTGCTTTAAAACAATCGCCAACTAGCGCGTCGCCGCTTTTTATTACCATAAACCCAAGCAACGGTCATTTGAACCGTTGCCAGATCGATATTCGAATCAACAGCACGCAGTCGATAAGTGACTGACTGTTGCGATTGAAAATCAAACGCTAACCGCCCGCTATAACTATTTTGCCAACATTCGAGTGACTCGTTTTCGGCATTAGCGTAAAGACAAAAATCACCTGGCTTTTGGGATTGCCATTCAATGATCACGTTTTGATAACAAACTTGACCTTCTCTTAGAGCAATACATTGCTCCGGTGAAATTCTAAGCTTAGTTAGGCTCTCAGTTGATTTTGCTTGCTCTGCATTAGCGATATTCAACACGCCTTGTAGAAACAGTAGCACACCGCTAACTAGCCATTTACCACTCGTCTTTTTTAGTTTTATTTTAGTCATTTTAGTTGCTCCTAAAATAACGCTAAAAAACGTAAATGATGGCAGCAGATGCGGAAACGAAATGTTGCGAGTCATCGGCTCTTAACGGACTGTTAGCGAATTCTTCCGAGCCATAGGCATAGTTGAGTTTGCCTTTTACAATCCAGCTTTCTGAAATTGGATAGGTCATTCCCAATTCGGTCGAAAAACTCACAGAGTCATCCAGTTGGTATTCGTTGAATTCAGCTGTCGCTTCTTCAGGGGTTACTCCCCAATAGTAATTGTTAATTCCACTGGATGAATAATGAATTCCGGCAATTAAGTGAGTGTTTAGATTGCGGTATTGCCAGCTTGTACCAGCAAGAACAGAAGCCTGAGTGCCATCAAAGTCATCATGATGTGCTTGACGGACCTCGAACTGAAAAATGTTGCTATCGTAGTAACCGGTTGCCCTCAGGCCAAAGGTAGCAGTGCTTTCTCTTTTTCTTAAGACTTCAAAACTATCACTGTTATCTTTATCGATACCGACGAGTCGACCTCCAATCAAATCGTAACTCCAGTGCTCAGTATTAATCGCGTTATAACCAAATGAAAAACCATCGTCGTCATTTAGATCGAGGAATAAGCCGTTCCACTGATAGCCGAGATTAATCCTAGCGCCTAGAAAGGTTTTATTTTCATCTTCATTGCCTTTGAAGATAATTTTATTTTGAGAAGTGACCCCAACACCCAACTCGAAATAGCCGCCATTTTGTTCAGATTGCTCAATGTTGGCTGATTCGCGCACATCCCGAGAAATACCACTTGCAAGTGCGATATTAGAAACACATGCTAAAGTCAGGGTGGGTAAAAGAAATTTAAGTTGATTTAAATACATCCTGTTTGACCTGTAATAATTAATAGAGTCACAATGTTATCCGCGTCTAGGTATTTTAGACGTAACAGCTCAAATCAGTCTGTAACAAAGTGTAGCAGCCGGTGTTTTTGCTTTAGCTAAGAATAACTGTTTAAGTGGATTTCTTTTTACTTTCGCGCATCACGCCTTCTTGCGCGGTACTCGCCACTAAACGGCCTTTACGGTCAAAAAACTTACCAAGCACAAACCCTCGTTGATTAGTCGCAGAAGGGCTATCAATTTGATAGAGCAGCCAATCATCAAACCGAAAATCACGATGAAACCACATACTATGGTCGATGGTAGCCATTTGAAAATTTTTGGTAAAAAATGAAATACCATGTGGTTGTCCTGCAACCGGTAAAAAAGCCATATCAGAGGCATAAGCTAACATATACTTGTGCACTCTTGGGTCATCGGGCAACTCGCCATTGGTTTTCATCCAGACATGCCTAACCGGAGAAGTGGCTTCGGGTTTTAGTGGATTAAATGACTCCACTGGTTTAATGATGATTGGGCTTTGTTGTTCAAACCTTTCGGGTAACGGCATATTTTCTTCTAGCGCCAGTTTCCTAATTCTTTCACGCGTGGTGGTTAAGTTTTCTGGGCCTTCCACTTCGGGCATCACCGCCTGATGTTCAAGTCCATCAGCTTCCACATGAAACGATGCTGTCATAAAAAAGATGGGTTTACCATGCTGAATGGCTTTAACGCGTCGGGTCGATATGCTGCGACCATCACGCAAGTTTTCTACATCATAAATAATCGGTCGAGAGGCATCGCCAGGCCTTAAAAAATAGGAATGTAGTGAGTGCACTGGGCGGTGATCTTTTAGGGTCGCTTTGGTCGCAGATAATGCTTGTCCAATGACTTGGCCACCAAACACCTGAGGAAGGCCGAGGTTTTGACTATTTCCGCGGTAAATACCTTCTTCGATTTTTTCTAGACTTAATAAATCCAGTAAGTCGCTAAGTGTATTGTTTTCCATCGTTTCACCTATTTTTTAAAATTAGTTGCTAGTCGCTATTTTCTATATTGGGCAAACAAACTAAATTCCCAAGGTCTAATGGCTCCTACCACACTACAACCTAGGCGCTCTTCAAAAGGCAGTTTGGAATCTTGTTTAGCCAGTTCGTTAAATTCATTAACCAATTTTTCTATTTTTCGATGCATAATTAGAATACTGGAACGGGATAACATCGAACCAGAAAATTTCATCGTTTCTTGTGGCTTAGTAAAGTTAGACTGAAAAAACTCTTTGCGAATTTGTTGGTTAAATAGCCGCTCTATGGCGCCATTTTTTCGCCAACGAAAATTTCTAGAAGTTAGCAGTTTTACTCTATTTCCGGGTAAGAGGTCGATAAACTTAATTCGATCAAGATGTGCCAGCAGTCGAATGCCTTCTAACTCTTCTATTTCATAATATTCGGTGATCGACTTAAAATCGAAATCATTTAAAAGCATATACGCAACAAATAGTAATTTTGGCTGTTTTACAAACTCTGCTTCTTGTTCTTCAGTGAGCTCGGTGATTTCCTGATGTTGTTGTTCGGCAATTCGAGTCAGATCACAAATTTCCATATTCATCATACGGCAAACTGTATCTAATCGTTGTAATGAGATATTTTCTTCGGAAAAAATCCGTTTGACGCTGGCCTCGCTTAATTCCAACGCTTCAGCGACATCCACGTAAGTTAGATTATTTTCTTTTAGACTCGACTTAAGCGCCTTAATAATTAAACTGGTTTGAGCCATGGGGATCCTTTCAATATTAGGGTCTATCACTTGAACTTTGCTTCTTACAATGCCGAGTTTTCGCTTCAGCAATATCAGTCAGAATAATGCAAAATTGCGTGTACCGCTAGGCCGCTTTTGACAATTACCCAATAAGCGCCTAGAGTGACAGCGATTTATAATCGGTTCTCAACTAGAGATTTTAGACCCAACCCTCAGATCTAAGCACCATTTCGATGAAATTATTAATTATTTACAATCCTCAAGCGGGCGGTGGTCGAGCTGCCGGATTGCTTAATTCAATCCAGCAATACTTAAAACACTCACAAGCGTTAGCGACCATTTTATTGACCGAACATAGTGGGCATGCCATTCATTTAGCTCAAAACACTGATTTAACGGATTATGATGGGCTAATTGCTTCGGGGGGGGATGGTACACTATTTGAGGTTTTAAATGGTTATATGCTTAACCAAAGCCAAAATAGGCCGCCCTTAGGCTTAATTCCTAACGGTACCGGAAATGCTTTTATGAAGGACCTTGGATTAAAGCAGCATGATTGGCGAAAAGCGATTGATATTATTCTACAAAAGCAGAAAAAGCCGTTGGATATTGGCAAATTACAATGCCAAGGAATGACACATTATTTTATCAATATCGTCGGTATGGGGTTTGTATCCAATGTCGCTCAAGCTGCGATTCCGTTAAAGTGGATGGGTACCGCGGCCTATACCGCGGCAACTTTACAAAAATTGATCATGCTTAAAGCTCAATCATTGACCCTAGAAATTGATGGTAAAACGATAAAACGACAGGGTGTGTTTGTCGAGGTGGCTAATTCTCGCTATACCGGCACCAATTTTTTGATGGCACCAAAAGCTAAATTAGATGATGGTTTACTCGATGTTGTGATCCTGAATAAAATTTCCCGGTTAAAACTGCTCCGGCTATTTACCAGTATTTATGACGGTTCACATATAGACTACCCCGAGATTGAATACTTGCAAGCCAAGTCAATTAAAGTGACCGAAGCTCAGCCCACTCAGCTTATCCCCGATGGTGAAGTGTTGGGAGAAACTCCTGCTGAATTTAGCTGTTTGCATCATGCGATTGAATTTTTCTGGCCCTGAGATTTAATTTGTTCACCACTAAACTTATTTGGTAAGGCGATTCTTTAACCTACACAAAAGTTATATCAGCAGATGATTGCTTTTCAACTTGATACGTCGTACATTGGTTGCGCACACTAATTTCTACGAAGTTCGGTTATTCATTACCGTCTTTCAGCCTAGATGTTAGTATTTTGAGGTCGACAAGCTAAACGACAAGTGGCACTGTTGATGCGATATAAACTATATAATTTACTTAAACGTAATGTCGTACAAAGTGTATGGTCGGCTAAATGACATGATCGATTAAATGACAGGGTCGCCTAAATCACATGATCGACTAAATGACAGGGTCGATTAAATAGAACAATAAACTCATCGCGACTCAATGACCTCAAACTTACGAAGTTAGCTTCTACGCTTAATTTGTTAAATAGACACTATAAAAAATGAAGACCGATAGAATCGCTTGATTGAGCGGCTTTTACCAGCAGCCGTTGTTCAAGTGCTAGTCCGTTTTTGGGTCAATCAGTTTGGACTTAGTCTGAACTAATGGCCTTGGTATTCATTAAAGTAGGGTCACGTTTATGCAAATAGGTATCGTCAAAGAAACGGTTGCTAATGAATCTCGTGTAGCAGCTTCCCCATCCAGTATTTCTCAATTACTCAAACTTAATTTTAGCGTCGCAGTAGAATCGAATGCCGGCCTGGCAGCCAGTTTTTCAGATGAAGCATATGAACAAGCAGGAGCCAGTATTTTATCGTCGCAAGAGGTTTGGCAATCTGACATTTTATTTAAGGTTAACCCGCCTAGCGAACAAGAAGTGGCCAAAATAAAGTCCGGTGCGACAGTGATTGGATTTTTTTGGCCTGCGCAAAATGAAGCGCTGATGAAGCTGATGGCGGATAAATTGATCAATGTATTAGCGATGGATTCAGTGCCTCGAATATCGCGAGCTCAATCCATGGATGCACTGAGTTCAATGGCTAACATTGCTGGCTATCGGGCAGTTGTTGAAGCTTCACATACCTTTGGTAGTTTTTTCACCGGACAAATCACCGCGGCAGGCAAGGTACCACCGGCAAAAGTCATGATTATCGGCGCTGGGGTCGCGGGCCTTGCGGCATTAGGTACCGCTGGAAGTTTGGGTGCTATTGTTAGGGCGTTTGATACAAGGCCCGAGGTCAAAGAACAAATTGAAAGTATGGGGGCGGAGTTTTTAGAGTTAGATTTTGAAGAAGAAGCAGGCAGTGGTGATGGCTATGCCAAAGTCATGAGTAAAGAATTTATCGCCGCCGAAATGGCACTGTTTGCCGAGCAAGCCAAAGAAGTCGATATTATTATTACCACCGCCATGATCCCGGGAAAACCAGCCCCCAAATTAATTACTACGGAAATGGTTAAGTCAATGAAGCCGGGCAGTGTGGTGGTTGACCTTGCCGCATTGGGTGGCGGCAACTGTGAGTTAACCGAAATGGACAAAGCGGTTGAACTGGATGGTGTGACGATTATTGGTTACACCGATATGCCGTCGAGGCTACCGACTCAGTCCAGTAATTTGTATTCCAATAATATTCTTAATTTAATTAAATTACTTTGCCCAGAAAAAGACGGTCAAATCGTGCTGAATTTCGACGATGAAATTATTCGGAATGTCACAGTCACCAAACAAGGCGAAATCACTTGGCCACCACCACCGGTGCAAGTAAGTGCTGCGCCTCCGGCAAAAGCGGCTGCTGCACCCGAGCCAGTGAAGCCACCAGAGAAAAAATCTTCCGGCATGGGCAAACATTTAATGTTGTTAATTGGGGGGCTATTTTTCGGTTGGATGTCAATGGTAGCACCGCCTGATTTTATGCAGCACTTTACCGTATTTATTCTCGCCTGCATCATAGGTTACTACGTGGTTTGGAATGTTACTCATGCATTACATACACCGTTAATGAGTGTTACTAACGCGATCAGCGGTATTATTGTGGTGGGCGCTTTATTGCAAATTTCGAGTAGTAATACCTTAGTGATGTGGATTTCAACATTCGCAGTATTAATTGCCTTTATCAATGTAGTGGGGGGCTTTGTGGTCACCAAACGCATGTTGAAGATGTTTAGGAAGGAGGATTAATCATGAGTGTTTTTAATCTCAATATGTTTAACTTTTTGAATTCCCATCCACTTGGTTCGCAAGCCGTTCAAGCCAGCGAATCGTTAACTGATAAAGCAGCGCAAGTTGCACAGCAGGCCGGTGAAAAATTGGGTTTGATAGAACCAGTAGCCAATAATATGCCACTCATTAATGGCGCGTATTTTGTTGCTGCGATTTTGTTTATTTTTAGTTTGGTTGGTTTAAGTAAACAAGAGTCCGCTGAGCATGGTGTTTGGTATGGCATGATTGGTATGGCTATAGCGTTAATAGCCACTATCGCTAATCCAACAGTGACCAACGTTCAAACCATTATGATTGCCATGGTGATTGGTGGCTTAATTGGAACTTGGTTTGCACTGCGAGTTGAAATGACCCAAATGCCAGAGCTGGTCGCCATGCTACATAGTTTTGTCGGGCTGGCTGCTGTTGCAGTTGGTTTTAATAGCTTTTTAGAGCATGAACCAATGCAGGGTATTATGCTGAATATCCACTTAGTAGAAGTGTTTCTTGGGGTGTTTATAGGAGCCGTCACTTTTACCGGTTCTGTAGTGGCCTTTGGAAAACTAAAAGGGATTATTAGTAGCAAGTCTTTGATGTTACCGCACCGTCACAAATTAAATTTAATCGCCGGAATGGTCAGTTTTGCTTTGATGATTTATTTCGTTCAGCAACAAGGGCATATGACGTCACTTTTAATCATGACCGTAATTGCTTTGGTGTTTGGTTGGCATTTAGTCGCCTCCATTGGCGGTGCCGATATGCCGGTAGTGGTTTCCATGTTGAACTCTTATTCTGGGTGGGCCGCCGCCGCCGCTGGTTTCTTATTGGGCAATGATTTGTTAATTGTCACTGGCGCCTTAGTTGGCTCATCCGGTGCTATTTTAAGTTACATTATGTGCAAAGCCATGAACCGATCTTTTATTAGCGTAATCGCTGGTGGCTTTGGTACCGATGTCGTGGTTGATACGGATCAAGACTATGGAGAACATGTTGAAATTCAAGCGGAAGATGTTGCCGAACTATTAAAAAATGCTAAGTCGGTGATCATTACACCAGGCTATGGAATGGCAGTAGCGCAAGCGCAATATCCAGTCTATGAAATGACTAAGAAATTGCGTGATAAAGGGATTGAGGTTCGTTTTGGTATTCACCCTGTAGCCGGACGTTTACCTGGTCATATGAATGTGCTGTTAGCCGAAGCCAAAGTGCCTTATGACATAGTATTAGAAATGGATGAGTTAAATGATGATTTTGACGAAACTGATGTGGTGTTGGTGATTGGCGCTAATGACACTGTTAACCCGTCCGCCATGGAAGATCCCAATAGTCCGATTGCCGGAATGCCAGTATTAAAAGTTTGGAATGCCAAGCAAGTGATCGCATTTAAACGTTCAATGAATCCTGGTTATGCCGGTGTGCAAAATCCTTTATTTTTTAAAGAAAACACCAGCATGTTATTTGGTGATGCCAAGGCCAGTGTGGATAATATTGTTAAGGCTTTGTAGGCGGTCAAAATTGTAGGTCGCCCTTCACGTTGCTGAAGGTTAATTGTCAGCCTAAAGGTAGACCTACATCGGTTGGTTAAGGTCGGATTTCGACTCCGCTCAATCCGCTTAAATTGGAGATTTGAAGGCGGGCCAAATTGTAGGTCGCCCTTCAGGGCGTCACGTTGCTGAAGGTAAATTGTCAGCCTAAAGCCCAACCGACATTGTTTGGTTAAGGTGGGATTTCGACTCCGCTCAATCCGCTTAAATTGGAGATTTGAAGGCGGGCTAAATTGTAGGTCGCCCTTCAGGGCGTCACGTTGCTGAAGGTTAATTGTCAGCCTAAAGCCGAACCGACATTGTTTGGTTAAGGTGGGATTTCGACTCAGCTTAATCTGCTTAAATTGGAGATTTGAAGTCGGGCCAAATTGTAGGTCGCCTTTCAGGGCGTCAGGTTGCTGAAGGTTAATTGTCAGCCTAAAGCCGAACCGACATTGTTTGGTTAAGGTGGGATTTCGACTCAGCTTAATCTGCTTAAATTGGAGATTTGAAGTCGGGCCAAATTGTAGGTCGCCTTTCAGGGCGTCAGGTTGCTGAAGGTTAATTGTCAGCCTAAAGGCAGACCTACATCGGTTGGTTAAGGTGGGATTTCGACTCCGCTCAATCCGCTTAAATTAAAGCTTTGTAGGCGGTCAAAATTGTAGGTCGCCCTTCAGGGCGTCAGGTTACTGAAGGTAAATTGTCAGCCTAAAGGCAGACCTACATCGGTTGGTTAAGGTGGGATTTCGACTCCGCTCAATCCGCTTAAATTGAAGCTTTGAAGTCGGGCCAAATTGTAGGTCGCCCTTCTAGTTAATCCATTCCTTATATTTCTTCGTATTATTCATACCAATACAAAAATAATAGATTAACTAGGAAGGAATAATGAATTCTCCTGCAGTTGCCTTAAACAATAACTCGGTTCATCAGTTATCAAAAAAATCGACTCAATTAATGAATGCGATTATTGAGATAACCAACTTACGTTTGAGAACCTTTATTGGTTTTAACGATGAAGAAAAAACCAAACAACAGGATATTGTGATCAATGCCGAAATTCACTACCCACTCAGTCATGGTTGTTTGGAAGATCAAGTTTCTGATGCATTGAATTACAAAACTATCACTAAGGCGATCATCAAGCATGTCGAATCGGGCCGTTTTTTATTGTTAGAAAAACTTGTCGCTGATGTGCTTGGTATTTGTAGCGAACATAGTGATGTGGTGTATGCCAAAGTGAAAATAGACAAACCTCACGCACTGCGTTTTGCCGATTCGGTATCCCTATCTCTCGATATACATAGCAACACCAATAAGGAGAAATAATCATGACACCACAAACTGCTACCTTGAGTGTTGCCACTGAAAACCAACCTGCTAATCCGATTAGCAAAGAAGCCTTAATGGTGCGTAATGCGTTGATCAAACGTGGTTTAGAAACGCCGATGCTCGACAATCAACTAACCGACCAACAAAAGTACGATCAAATTAAACGCAGCTTTACCGATATTGTTACTACCCTGGGTTTAGATTTAGCGGATGACAGCTTATGTGAAACCCCTCATCGTCTTGCCAAAATGTATGTCAATGAAATATTTTCAGGATTGGACTACAAGTCGTTTCCTAAAGTTACCGCGATCGAAAATAAGATGAATGTTGATGAAATGGTCAAGGTGGATAGCATTAGTTTAACCAGCACTTGCGAACATCATTTTGTGACTATCGATGGCACCGCGCGAGTGGCTTACATACCAAACGATAGCATTATTGGCTTATCAAAAATTAATCGCATTGTTCGGTTTTTTGCGCAACGTCCTCAAGTGCAAGAGCGGTTGACCCAACAAATTTTAGTTGCGCTACAAACATTACTGAATACCGACAATGTTGCGGTTTCAATTGATGCTACCCATTACTGCGTTAAGTCACGCGGTGTGATGGATGCTAACTCGCACACCACCACTACGGCATTGGGTGGTAGCTTTAAAGACAACGCAATTACTCGACAAGAGTTTTTAAGATAGATGCCGGTTGTTGTTATTACTGGGGTTGGTCAACGCCTGGGTTTTTGCTTGGCAGAGTATTTTCTCGCCAAAAAATATGAAGTCATTGGGACTTTCCGTACTGAGCGTTCGTCAATTGAATTGTTGAGAACTAACGGTGCAAAACTGTATCAAGTTGACTTTTACCAGCCCCAACAAACCAAGCAATTTATCAGTTCGGTGATGAGCAACTATACTGCGATTGAGTGTTTAATTCACAATGCGTCTGACTGGCACGATGATAAGGATGATTTAGGTTTTTCTGATTATCATCAAATATTCTCTAACATGATGACTATTCATGCGGAAGTGCCTTATCAACTGAATTTAGCATTTAAATCATTGCTATTAGCGAACAAATCATCTTCTTCGAATGCTTCTGCTAATTCTGCAAGGCAGTATTCTGACATTATTCATATTAGCGATTATGTGGCGTTTAAAGGCAGTAAAAAACATGTCGCTTACGCCGCTAGTAAAGCCGCGTTAGAAAATTTAACCTTATCATTTGCGCAACGTTATGCCCCCCATATTAAAGTAAATTCAATTGCTCCCGCGTTGTTAGCTTTTAATGAACATGATGATGATAACTACAAAGCCAACGCTCGCAATAAATCATTACTACAAACAGAAGGTTCGTTTGAGGAGGCGATTAATACCGTTGAATGGTTAATGAATAGTCGTTATATCACTGGCCGTACAATTCACTTGGATGGTGGGCGGCATTTAAAAGGGTGATGAACTAAGCGTAAGCTGGCGCTGGTTCTCTAACCTTATTTCTGTTGGCGATAATCTTATCTAATGGGCTTAATGAACCTGATTTATTGCGGTTTAGTACGTGGGTATAAATTTGGGTGGTTTTAACATCCGAGTGTCCTAGTAATTCCTGGACCGTTCGTAGATTATTTACATGGAAGTAATGTATGCAGATTTTGCAGGAGCAAAAAATCTGTCTGCACCTGATTCCAGTAAGTGGGTTGCGAAAGAGTGTCTTAACACATGTAGGGTGACATGCTTGTTGACTTTTGATTTCTCTACCGCAGTTTTTAGGTGTTTCGTTAGAACAGTCGGATGCACATGATGGCGTCTTCTGATTAAAGTTCTAGGGCAGGTACTCAGTTGCAAACTAGGAAATACCCACTGCCAAATTAGACTGATGCCAGCGTTAGGGCACTTTTGATTGAAAGCATAAGGTAATTCAACTCCAGGAATATTTTCTTGTCGATCTTTCTCATACAATGACTTAACAAATTCTAATTGTACTTCTAATAGCTTTTTACAAGAACTAGGCAAAGGAACGCGTCTGTCTTTATTTCCTTTTCCCTTGCGAACAGTTATTTCTAGTCTTTGCAGGTCTATGTCTTTTACTCTCAACCGGTGGCATTCCATTTTCCGAAGTCCGGCTCCGTAGCATAAAGCAGCCATAAGCTTTGGTAGGCCATAGAGGTACTCAAGTATCGTTAGAACCTCTTTTTCTGTTAGAACAACCGGAATATTTCGCTGCCGTTTAGCTCTAACACCACAAATATTGTCGTCGAGCGGAATCTTGATGACATGCTTATAAAAAAATACCAAGGCACACAATGCTTGGTTCTGAGTCGCAGGAGCGACGTTTTTTGACACTGCCAAATAGGATAAAAAATCACTAACTTCTCTTGAACCCATTGACTTGGGGTGGCGTTTATTATTAAAAATAATAAAACTATACACCCAGTACACGTAAGTTTTTTCAGTTGCTAATGCGTAGTTAAGGCTTCGAATGGCAATTCGTAATTGCTGCAGAACTTTTGGCTTCTGAGTAGTTTGCATATCAATTCCCTTTTAGATTTGTGAGTAATTCATACTACTTGTATGAGTAGTTGTTGTCAACTCTAGCGGGTTAGGTTGATTTAAATTTCCTTTTCTTGGATCGAACTAATTGATTTGTTTGTGATATCTTATATTGAGATAGGAATGTTTCTCTAGTCAGAGTTAGATAAACATTCCGTTGCAAACCAAATCAATAAATGTATGATGTTGATTTAACTTAATAATAATCAAAAGAGCGACATTGAAGCGGCAGTTTAGGTTGATTTACTGCATTCAATCAGCTGTTAGGCAACAAAGATGAGTAATGAAGGTCTAGTCAAAGTTCATGTTTCTTTACCAAACCATTGGATGATCGCTGGTGAGTCAATGTGGGCACAATCTCTAGGAAATAATGTTTATAAACTTGAGAACGTGCCTTTTTTCTCTTACGGATTGAATTTCAAAGATGAGGTAGAGGCTTACCCTGATAAAGATGATATTCTTGAAGTATCGAAAGTAGTTAAACCAAGCGGTAATAAAACGATTAGAATAGTCTTCGACAAAACAGTAGAACGAAAAAGCCAAGATAACTATATTAACACTATCAAAGAATTGGATTGCTCTCTTGAAAGATGGGATGACACGTACTTATCCGTAAATATTAGAGAAGGTGCTAACTTTGATGCTATTTATGACCAATTGGATGAATGGAGTGAAGAAGATATTCTTGGGTTTGAAACATGCCACGAGAGAGTCGAAGGAAGTTTCGATGACATTCTCGATGAAGAAGCCTAACCAGTTGCGGCAATCGATAAAAAACGGCGCTACGCAATTTTGCGACTGCACAAGGCGTTAGGCCTCTTTAAGAGATCGAGATGTTATCGAAGTTATTTGGCAAAAAAGAACAAAGCATTATTGGATACATTTATGTCGCAGATAGCGATGAAGGTTTACTAAAAAATGCCCGTGAAGGCCAAACCATCAAGAACAAGAAGAAGGGGCCACCTTGGATTGTGGTGAATCACGGATTCGAAAATATGACTATTGCCAAGTGGCCTGGGTCGCTTTGGCGAGCAGAAGTCATAGATGAGGCAAAGAATACAGGCCTTCGTGAATACGCAAAATATACACGAGCCAATGGCGTAAAGATTATTGAGAGACTACCACTTAGCGTTCTATTTGGAGGTTTCGGGGTTGGAGTTTTAAAGATTATTGAATCAACCAGTGGCATTGATATTGATTTAGCTAATAAATTGGCAAGTGCCTTCCCTGATGAAGCTTTGGAGCTTTATTCCAAAGGTTGGAATATTTTTGGAGGCACTAAGAACGATCAACCTCCCTTTTACGGCCGTAACCATCAAAATACAATCGCAATGCCCGGTGATGAAGGTTGCTCTCCTGTAAATAGTGCGTTCAAAATTATCTATTCCCAAGTATTCGATCAAGCCAATAAGATTACAGATGGTAAAGCCATACTGTCTGATGATGAAGGCAACCTATCACTAGATGATGAGTGGTCAAGAACATGTAACAGTTATTTGTGCGCTGCTATGGCCATTGCAAATCAGGAAAAATACTCAAGTGATGAGATAGCTTTATTATCTAAAGCGTGGGAAACGGTATATGGTAAATTGCCAATCAAGGCCTAACACATATGAGCCGTTCTCTAGTCAATAAGCAAAAGTAATTATTTTCGGTCACTTCTGTGACCAAATATCAATTAATTAGTAATATCATCTACTTCGTCTGTCTTATGAGCTGTGAAGTCAATTGCTTACAGCAAACACATATAGAGGCTCTCTTATTTTGTTCTCAACAATGCCTGCTGAGTTCTATCCCTAGAGTTTAGCAGGGGCACTAGACATTCATCGGTTAACCTTATAAAGGCACTATTCAAGGTGCGGGCTTAATTATCTTATCCAGTTATTACCAGGCTCAGTTAAGGTGTAAACAATCTTACTCATTAAATTAAAAATGCACGCCAATGAGATGGTTAATCAAGGCGATTTGGCTCTAGCTTGTGGTGTATAAAATTGAAAGAGTCGTTTTAAACTAGTCAGCAGACATCAATTTTAGTAACACTCCGCATACGTCCAGTTAGGCGTTGCACTCATCTCATTGCGTGACTAACTCTTTAGAAATTTCTTTTCATCAAATACCGTTTCATTTTTTAGCATAAAATAAACGCAACGCCCTAGTTTATGAGCAAGAGCGGAGAGAGCTTTTGCTTTAGACATTCTTCGTTGTAATTTAAGCAAATAACCTTGTGCCTTTTTATTGCCTCTCAAGTATAAAACGGCCGCTTCTGAGAATGCCCATTTAAGATGAGCATTACCTATCTTGTTCCCTTGTGTTCCATAGGTTTTACCCGCAGATTCAGCTTTACATTTTACTAACCTGCAGTAGGAAGCAAATTTCTGTACAGACTGAAAGCGATTAATATTACCGACTTCATAGATAATTGTGAGCGCAAGAATCCTTCCAATTCCTGATACGCTTCTTAAGACATGTAAGTGGACAGGATTATGCTGTTTAGCTTGTTGTTCAATAAACCACTCAATTTTACTCAATTGTTTTGCATAGCAATCAAGCACCGCCATATCCAAGTCGATATTTCGTTGTACTACGGGATCGTCAAACGTTGACATTAACGTTTGACGAGCACAGATATTTTTTAAATTAACCTTGTTGGGCGGTAAATTATATTGGCTTGTTGTATTAACTACATGTGCTTTTAGATGTGCTCCATGGCGCACTATTTTCATTCTGCGACGAAGCAAGTCTCGTGTCGCTCTTTTCTCTTTTGGGTAAACATAAGCTAATGGAAAATTTCCACCCCTGATCAAATTGGCGATCTTAAATGAATCAATACGATCGTTCTTTGCCTTACCACCATGAATGGCTTTCATATAGAGAGCATGACCAAGAATAAAGTCTATTGAGTGATCTTCGCAAAAGTCGGCAACCCAATACCAGCAATGCATGCATTCAACCCCAACGACAACCTGACCAATATAGGGTTCAAGAAGCGATAATAGAGTGTTTGGATCCGCTTTTATTTCTTTGTGTATGCAGGTCTTGCCATCTTGATGGATTATGCAGACATAAAGTGATCTAGCATGTAAATCAATTCCGCAGTAATATGGGTGCATGTTATTATAAAAGTTCATTGGGCTTCTCCTTTTGGTTTGGTTGCCTTTAGTTTAGCCGAGATGGTTAAACTAGGGAGAAGGCTCAATGATTATCAAAGCACTCAAGCCGACATTTTTTCCGTCGCTCGTTTTGTGCTAAATTAGCACAAAACAATCAACTACAGAAATGCCGCTTAGTACGGCGTTAGGTGTTCCTCATGGATAGTGATGAAATTCAGGTTTTTTACCCTACTTGGATGAAGGTATTAGGGATAGTATTTCTTCCAATTTTAGCCGGTGTGGCGATTTGGTTGGGTTTGCGTCCACTATGGGAAACAGGCTTAACAGACACCCAGATTATCTTATTTCCTATTATGGGTATTGCTACTCTTTATCAATGCACTATTGGTTTCAGATGTTTTAAATATTTCAGTACCGTTTTGGTTTTACACGACACTGGAGTTGATTCCTACACAAATGGAAGAGTTAAAGAATATACTTGGAGCAACTTAGAGGTTAAAGAGTATGCATTCGCGACGACTACTCAAATTAAATGTAAAAATGGTGAAACGGTAGCTTATTTTAGTGATGGGTTACCTAACCTTAAATTGTTAGTCGAAACTATTGAGAATGGAATCACCTAACAAGCGCATAAACTCGCTCGCGGGCTCGCTGGGACAATAACACGTAGGCTCAGTCGCTTCGCTCCAATTTTAGCCTACGTGTTATTGCCCGTTATGCGGGCGTTGAGGCTGTAGAAAAAGGTAGAATAAATTTCTCGCTAGAATCTTTTGGTGCGGAGAGTTGCCTCAAATAAGATTAATTAAGGTGAACTAAAATAATATTCACGTAGGAACGCGGGTTTTGGCGTGTTTTTTAATCAAAAAAAAGAGGTCGAGGTTTTCCTACAGCTTCGTTAAGTACACGACTAGCCTCAAAGAAAAACGATAGTAAAGGGAATGATATTGAATAATCTTAAATATTTGATTTTGTGTGTTTTTGTTTTAATTACCGTGTCTGGCTGTCAGTCGATTAAACAAAAAATAGATGTCTCTGAAGTTTATACTAAAGAATATATAATTTCCTCAGAACCTGGAAAATATAGTAGATACGATGTAGGTAGTGTTTCTGAGAACTCTAATCTATCTGCAAAACTAAAGATCATAAATTATACAGAAGAAGTAAAGTGGCCATCTTCATCTTATGTTGGCTTTTATGGTGAAGGTGGCGCAAAGAACAGTTTTCAATCTATCATAATCAAGAACCACCCAAGCGATGATTTCTTGGTCGCTGGCTACCGACTCCTCGAAAATGGTGAAGTAGTAAAGTGGAACCCATTGAAGCAATTTAGCCTTTCATCGGAAGTAAATATTAAACTAAGCATAGCTCATGGCATTGTTACAATTGAAATCGAAGGTGAATTCCCGATAGTTATTCAAACGAAGTTAAAGCGAGTGACACCATATGTTTCGGCTGCTTCTTGTAAGTCGACAATAAAAATAAGTACTTAACAAGAGCCTTTAATTGAAGGCATAAACAAAAGACGCCTCAATTGAGGCAAGCGTTACACGCGTCGAATAGCATTAACCCCCAGTCGACTGCTCAGTGTTAATCAAAATGAAGTCCAACTGAGCTACCGAGATTATCGAGACGGCCAGCAAAAGGAACTTCGCTTAATGCCTTCGGAACTACTCAGACGCTATGCGCTCCATGTATTACCCAAGGGGTTTATGCGAGTTCGCTATCATGGTTTTTTAGCCAATGCGGTAAGAGCAACCAAGCTGAACGAAATACGTCATGCGTTAAAAGTGGTTGTCATGCCATCGACTGAAGATAACCAATCTCGACATGAAACACCGAGCTGCCCTGATTGTGGTCAACATCATTGGCATTACGTGGGAGTTTACCATCGCCAGCACTGGCTACCTGGATGACGATTGAGTGAGTGAAGTAAGCGGCATCAATGACACGGGCATGACCTGTGGAGGCTCACTTGCATCCAAACCTAAAATGGGGCAATCTTAGACATTATTAAACCACTATAATTAATGGGACCTCGACATCAACGGACGATAATTAGGACTGAGAACTTAAAAAGCTTCCATCCAACGCCGTCCTCCCTCTTGTCACTTAGCGAACAAAAACCATTAAATAGTATTAAGCGTTGTGCCTAACGCGGCACAGCACAACAGAGATTTATATTGATTAAAAATCAACATAAATACTTAAGAGTTATGTGTAAAGGGATGCATTGTGAAATTCTATCTTATTGTTCTGTTATTTTCTGTTTTCTTAGCTTTAGGGAGTACGAGTGTGTTTGGAAAAAATAAAAATGAGTTAACTCCTCCACCGATGGCAAAAGAAATTAAAAATTCTTTTGAAATCCTTCGTGTTTGGTCTGATCATAATTATTCTAGTCAATTCATTATTGACCCTAAATGGGAAGAGCCAGCAGTATGGGGAATAGCGCTCGCTGATATAGTAAAAAATATTGCTGTAGCGCATGTGGAAAAACATGGTGGCAATATAGAAGAGGTTCAAGAGTCTATTGCACGGGTGCTAATAGCCGAACTTCAGAATTCAACCGCACCAGCTCAAAGAGTTGAGTAAATTTACTCATAACAAACTGTTAAATCGGGACAAAATTCAGTGGATTTTTGCTCCTTTGTCGCTAATTTTAGCCAACCAAATTTGGCTCATTAACAGGGCGTTGAGGCTGTAGAAAAAGGTAGAATAAATTTCTCGCTAGAATCTTTTGGTGCGGAGAGTTGCCTCAAATAAGATTAATTAAGGTGAACTAAGATAATATTCACGTAGGAACGCGGGTTTTGGCGTGTTTTTTAATCAAAAAAAAGAGGTCGAGGTTTTCCTACAGCCTCGTTAACTGTCAAATGGAGTCTCAGTGCTAAAACTATATAAATTTACGGATTCGAAAAAAGAATACTGGGAAACATGGGATAACGATGATGGTTCCCATACAGTTCATTGGGGTGAGATAGGAACGACAGGTTAATCCAAAGAAGTTAAAGGTTCTCTTTTAAAGAAGCCAGAAAAAATCATCCAGAAAGAAGTCGATGAAATGGTATCAAATGGGTTTAGGCCCATAGATGATGAATACACACTTCTCATCGAATATGAAGTTGAAGGCATGGGTACGAAAGGTGATGTGGAAAAACGTCATCGCCTTCAAGATCGGATGAATGAAATTTTGGGTTGGACTGGTTTAGGTCACTGTGATGGAGGCAGCATCGGTAGCGGTACAATGGAAGTTTGTAACTTTGTTGTAGATTTTGAAGTTGCCAAGCTCGTTATAGAAAACGAACTAAAGGGCACGGAGTTCGAAAATTACACTCGAATATACGATGAAGAAGCGGAGTAAACAGTTAACAAATGCGTCAATTAGGACGATCGCAAGCTCGCGCCTATTACGCGGGCGTTAAAAGGCTAATCAGCAGGCTATTGACTAACAGCTATATCGTACATACAATGTATTTATGATTAAATTCGAATGGAATCCAACCAAAGCTCAATCTAATCTCAAGAAGCATGGTGTCTCCTTTGAGGAAGCTAAGTCGATCTTTTACGACGAATTAGCAATTCAATTCTACGATAATGATAACTCTGAGTCAGAAGATAGATTTATCATGCTGGGAATAAGTAAAGAGCTAAATGTTCTCACTGTCTGCCATTGCGAACGCCAGGAAGGCGAGATCATTAGAATTATTTCTGCCCGCAAGGCGACAAAAAAAGAACGTAAATTTTACCAAGGTGGCTCGTCATGAAATCTGAATATGATTTTTCTAAAATGAAATCGCGTAAAAACCCATATGCGTCCAAATTAAAGAAACCCGTGACTATCCGTTTAAGTGAGGATGTAATCGCTTTTTTTAAAGAAATGTCCGAAGAATCAGGTGTTCCTTATCAAAGTTTGATTAACTTGTATTTACGTGATTGTGCAACTCAACATCGAAAGATTGATATTCAATGGAACAGAACCTCTTAATCAATTATTGTTGCAGATCTTCGCTTTGCTCAGCCCAAAAAGCAAAGCGTTATGGGTATGAAAGTCTTTCTTTAGCATCCATGTTTTTATGTAATATACGAACAATTTCAATATCTGTTTTGCTCGTACTAGGGTAAAAAATAATATGACGGGTAACTTGGAATTTTCTGTAATCGGTTTTAATATAATTACAATCAGTTCCAGCTTTTGGGCTTTCTGACAACATATGAAAAGTTTCATCAAATTGTCGTATATATATTTTACGTTGCTCTTTACCCGATTTACGCTGGGTATAAATAGCAATCGATTTTAAGTCAGCTTTAGCTTTGGTCGTAAGCGTAAATGACGCCATTAACCAAGCTCTTCATCAAGTTCATTCATCAGGCTTTCATAGCTGTATTCTGCTGTACCACTTAGTTCTCCTTCTTCGAGCAGTTTTCTAAGAGCGACTATTTTTATTTCGTTATCTTCAAACATTCTAAGAGCAGCTCGAACAACTTCACTTGCCGAGGCGAAGCGACCTTCATTAATTTGGTTGGCAATAAATCCATCAAAGTGTTCACCAAGCGTCATACTGGTATTTTTTGGCATAAAATCACCTTGTATATTATTAATTGGTACTTTATGGTACTACCCCATATCAAGTTGTTCAAGTCGGATTGTGGTGGATTGACGGCTTAGCAAGGCGTTAATTATTCGAATACTTGTCAAATCAAGAGTGATAGAAGAGTATCACTTTATAAAAATAGAATTAATAACCACTCTAAAACGACAAGCCGCCAAAATCCTCTCAGAACTACATCAAGCGAAGGAGCCTGTGCCGATAACCGAGCATGGTCAACCTTCGGCATACCTCCTAGATGTTGATGACTATGAGATGATGCAAAATCGTATGAGCATTCTCAAAGGAATAGCTCGTGGAGAAACCGCTGTTCTAGAGTGCCGCACATTTTCAAATACTCAAGCCAAAGACAAAATGAGCCGATAGCTCAAATAGTTTGGAGCAAACCAGCTCTAAGTGATCGAGAAGAAATCACCGACTATATAGCACTGGATAAGTAACCAGCTGCTAAAAATTTAGTTGAGCAGGTTTTTGTAAGAATCGACCAACTTTAAGAATTTCCAAAGTCTGGTAGCAAACCATCTGAACTACCCAAGAACTCTTGCTATGTATGGAGTCATCGTTGGCTCGTGTCGCATTTTCTAGAGAATTGGCGATAACGAAGTGTTTATTTTTTATATTATGCGCAGTGAAAGGCATTTGCGAAAGGTTTTGCTCGATGAGGGCTAAACAACCAGCAATTAACAAATCGAAGGAAGTTGCTGGTGAAAATTTTCCTTGTGATTTGATTAGAGAAGACAAGGCGTTAGTGATTATGAGCTAAGTGCCTAGTTATTATGACTAGATAGTGTGAATTTTATACAGGTTAAAAACCGGCTAATCTGCTAAGTTTAAAGGTGTATTAACTTAACTTAGGAAAGCTTTATGCGGATAAAATCACTTGTTTTTGCTGGATTATTTCTGGTGTTAGTGCTCGGTAACATTTCTAGTGTAATAGGAAAAGACCAGAAAAGCGGCAATAAAACAACTACTTATATGGTGCTTCTGGAGAATCCACCACTTGCCCAATACAAGGGAACCATTGGAAATTTCAAAGCCACCAGTATCTCGGTGACTGGTCAACGTAAGCTAAATGCCAAGTCGTCCCAGTCCAAGGCTTACCTATCTTTTCTTAAGACTAAGCAAGATAACTTGCTTAAAACCGCTAACAATGCGTTAAAAACGACATTACAACCAAAGCGTCGCTATTCCGCTGCCTTAAACGGCTTTACTTTGGAATTGACCGCTAAACAAGCAAAGCGCCTACAAGAAATTGAAGGGGTAAAGTCCGTTCAGCCGACACTAACCTATAAAGCGCATACAGACCGTGGCCCCACTATGATAAAAGCGCCCGATGTGTGGGGTGGTATTTTTAACAGTACTCAAGCACGCGGTGAGGGGGTTGTGGTTGGTATTATTGATACCGGAATACGACATGATCATCCTTCGTTTGCCGAAGTATCGCCCTCAGACGGCTATACCCACATTAACCCTTTGGGAAATGGCGTTTATTTAGGAGACTGTGTAGCCCAGCCTAGCTTGTGTAACAGTAAGCTGATCGGCAGTCATAATTTTGTCGAGGGTAGTACTGAACCGGGCGATGAAAGCAGTCACGGAACCCATGTCGCAGGCACTGCGATAGGTAATACACTGGAATTTGACCTAGGTGGTGGTAATAGCATGCAGTTGTCTGGTGTTGCCCCAAGAGCCAATGTGATTTCATACAAAATTGCCGACGCGGAAGGGGCTTCAACTGGTGGTGCGTCAACCGCTGCAATTGAGCAGGCTATTTTGGATGGCGTTGATGTGATTAATTATTCCTTTGGATCAGAGTCAGTTATTTCACCTTGGGATCATTCAACTGCATTAGCTTACTTATCCGCCAGAGAGGCCGGCATCGTCGTTATGACTTCCGCGGGAAATAGCGGTCCCTTTGCGGAAACCGTTGGAGCGCCCGCAGGTGCACCCTGGTTAACCAGTGTCGCAGCAACCACCCATGACAGAGGGGCTTTTCCGGATAAAAATTTAACCTCAATGACTGGTGGCACGACCACACCACCTGCTGATATTGCCGGTACCAGTTTAACCGGAAGTATTACCGCTTCAATCGTTTATGCTGGTGATTATGACAATGGCGATACTAATCCAGAACAATGTCTTTCACCTTTTCCGGCTAACACCTTTAGTGGTCAAATTGTACTGTGTGACCGTGGTGAAATTGCTCGAGTCGAAAAAGCTAAGAATGTAGCCGATGGCGGAGCTGGCGGGTATATTTTGGCAAATGTATCTGGCGGAGCGAGCAATTTAGCTGATGATATCTATGTGATTCCAGGCATCCATATTAATGCAACGGATGGAACCAATGTTCGAAATTGGTTAACTGGCGGAGGCACTGACCATATGGCAACCATTACTGGAACCAATGGTGCCGTTGGTGTTGATCCTGCTGCTAGCGATAGAGTTGCTGGCTTTAGTTCTCGCGGACCTAACCCCAACCCGGCATCAATTTTAGCACCCTCGTTGGCAGCTCCCGGTGTCTCGATATTAGCCGCTGATTTATTACCGGTTGACTATGGATTTAAAAATGGTACTTCGATGGCCAGTCCCCATGCTGCTGGCGCGGCAGCGCTGTTGGTGCAGTTACAACCTGACTGGAGCCCTTCGCAAATTCATTCCGCACTTTCAACTTCGGGTTCCATTGCTTTAACAAAAGAAGACGGGGTCACGACAGCCGACTCATTTGATATTGGCGGTGGTCGAATCGATATACCGTCGGCATTAAACGCTGGACTGTTAATTAGTGAGACCGGTGCTAATTTCCGTAGCGCAGACCCAGACTCTAGTAACCCCGCACTTGAGCCAAAAGAACTAAACTTACCTTCCATGGCGGATGATAACTGTGCGTCTAGCTGTTCTTGGACACGTACACTAACTGCCGTGGGTGGCACCACTTGGAACGTTAATATTACTCAGCCATCCAATGGCACCATTGCTGTTTCGCAAAGCAGTTTTACCCTAGCTGCTGGTGAATCGATTAGCCTTAATGTTGATCTTAGCACTAGTGGTGCAGCTCAAAATGAGTGGTTGATGGGGGCTGTGACATTAGTACCCACTGGTGGTGGATTTACTTCAACCCGTTTACCCGTGGTGGCAAAGAATGTTAATAGTTCGTTTAGCGGACATATTGAGCTGGTCAGTAATGACACGTCTGGAAGCCATCAGTTTACTGATGTGAGTAGTATCGCCCAAGCGAATGCAACAACAACTGTTTATGCGTCTCAAGCGACTGTGGAAACTCTAAATTTAGCGGCCGACTCCGACAACAGCGAAGTCTATGACGACACTGAAGATGGGGTGGCTTTTAGAACAATTACCGTGACTGCAGGCACAAAATTGTTAGTAGCCAAAACCGATAATTCAAGCGCCAATGATATGGACCTCTTTGTTGGGCTCGACCAAAATGGCAATGGCCAGCCCGAAGAATTTGAGGAGTTAGAAAGCAGTACCTCTCCCGATGCAAATGAAGAGATTTTGATTAACTTTCCTGCCGCTGGCACTTATTGGATCATGGTGCAAAACTGGGAGGGGGGCACTGGGTCAACCGACAATGTTGATTTGAGTTACGGTATTGTTGGCAATACTGTGAGTAATGATATTACTTTGACCGCACCGACATCTCTAGATGGCAACACCAACTTCAACATGGATTTAGAATGGACTGGATTGACTCAGCAAGGTGGCAAGTGGCTTGGGGTAGCGGCTTTAGGCAATGCCTCGGATCCAGACTTTTTAGGAAGTCATTCATTTATGATCAGTCGCCCTTCAGCCACTAGTGTGCTGACCGCTGATTTTAGTTCTAGTGTTAATGATTTGACGGTTTCGTTTACCAATTCTTCTAGCGGTGGACAAGGCACTTTAAGCTACGCTTGGAATTTTGGCGATGGTACAACTTCGACTTCTCAATCACCTAGTCACACCTACAGTTCAGCAGGTACTTACAGTGTCGAGTTAACTGTTACCGATAGTCAAAGTGGTAGTGATACTAGGACCCGTAGTGTCACCGTTACGGCACCGGTTGAGCAAGAAAGTAGCTCAGGTGGCGGTGGCAGCCTGCCATTGTTATTGATATTGGGATTATTAATGCTGTCTCTAAGGCGTCGTTAAGTAACCATTAGGGTTCGATTAAAGCAAAAAGGCCATTCAATGATTTGAATAGCCTTTTTGCTTGTTAATCAGCTTTTGCTTAAAAATAGTCAGCGATGTTAATTGTTGAAGGCTTCAAGGGGCTATGGCACTAAAAAACTCTAAGCCAATCTCTATACTCTAAACTTTAACCTCTAACCTCTAACCTCTAACAGTAACAACAGAGGTTCACCTGCGAAGAATTCATTCCCTAGCGATAATCAAAAAATAAATTAGATTGGTGCCAATCTTACTGACTAGTCAAAAAAATATTGATAAGAGTGCTCAATATGGTTATGTTTTGCATTCAGAGCGAAGTCACAATAATTTAAATGAGTCTTTCTCACTGGCGATTAATTGGATTGGATACCTAAATGCTAGCCCATGAGCATGATCATTAGGAGTCATTAAAAGATGGAACTGGTCGATTATTTAAGTCGGTACTTTCTAACCACACAGCAATTAGTCGAAGGCTCAAAAGTCTCCACGAATGAACTTGCCGACTATCAAGATAGAGGCATAATGCCTAGGCCTTCCTATCAGTTAAAAATGACAATTGACGCAAATTCCTTTTTTGGAAAGCATACCGAGCAACATGCTATTGAGTACTATCCTAAAGGTTATTTATCTTGGCTTGGTCTTCTACAAATTAATCATACTCCTCAATCGGTTTATCAAATATTTTGCAAACGTTACCAATCGACTATTGCAGAACTTAAGACACAAGGTCACTGTACTAACGACCCTAAACTCGGCAATCAGTTAGACAACCACATTAAAGATGAGTGGCAACACTTTTTGGATGGTACCTACGGCCTTTGCACCCGCTCTGGGTTGCCAGAAGATATTGCTGCTAAAGAATTTGCCATAAGCCAGATTAATGAACTTACCAGCCTTGAAATTTTAGATGATAAACAACTAAAGCAGTTAAATAGTGCGGTGGGATTATTAGACTCTGCGAGCGCCTTGTTTGCACCTCACGAAAGAGAAAAAAGCTCTAGGCAGCGGCTGATAAACGATGTTCGACGAGAATATAAGCTGTAAGCATGTTATCTGGATAAGTTGTAAAAGGGCTACACAAGTTTTTTTAGCTAATTAATTTTTAAAACAACTTACTCAATTAGCTTATACTAGAAGTCGGTCGAATTGTACCGCTATTAAAATAGTTAATTATGAATACCAACTTCCTCTTTCCTGAATTTTCTCATACATTACCCCAAGGCTATATGTGGGATTGTAATCTCGATAGAGACTCTGATGAAGTGATAACATTTATTCATGGTATCTGGCCTAAATATCTTACCCAACAACCTGACATTGACATACTAGTTCCTTACGATACAGCCGATTATCAACGCTATTACAACCAGCGATATTTTCTATGGGGAATTCGTCGTCAGCAAGACCAACAGTTAGTGGCTTGCTTAAGCTGTGCCAGCGTCTATCTTGAAAAGCCTGAGAATTTACTTGACCAACAAGGCTGGCAATGGGCAAAACAAAATAGTATTTTATCGGAAGCGGTGAACTGTCTGTGTTTACTTTCTGCGACAGTTTCAACTTCTGAGCGGGCAAATGGGTTAGCTAAAGCGATGATTGAATCCGCTAAACAACTAGCAATTTCATTAGGCTATGACCATGCTGTTGTACCGGCGAGACCTTCAGAAAAACATCGTTATCCAGAGATGAGTTTTGAAGACTATTTAGTATCAAGTGGTATCAAATTAGCAACGAATAATCAGGTTTTAAATAATCAGGTTAAGTATAAAAATACAAATAGACCGGTTGACCCTTGGATTGCCTTGCATCTCAGTTTAGGAGCAAGCGTGAGAAATATCTGTTGGCGATCGATAGAGGTAATAGGCTCCATTGATTGGTGGGAGCAAATATTGGCAATTAAGTTTAATCAGCAACCGCAGCTTAATATTGAGGCGGGTTTGGTTCCTCTCATTGTCGATTGGACTAAAAACATTGCCACTTATCAAGAGCCAAATCTTTGGCTGATTTATCAGCTAACGGACTAAATAGTTTGCTGATTATTTATTGGTTAAACAATCATTAAAGCGAGAATTTTTATGAAATCTGTTGGCATTTATTTTTTGGTTTTTATTGGTTTTAGCCTCAGTGTTTATGCTGCTACTAGCAATTCGTCGGAATTGCAAAATTCGTCAACTAAAAAGAAAAGTTTGTTTAGCAGTTCGTCACACAACAAAGATAACTCAGCGCCGTTTATCTTCGATAACCAACTAAATAGTAAGTCCAATCGATTCAATCGTTTGTGGAAGCAAGCGAAGCAGTACCATGACAAAAATGCTACTCACACTGGCTCAAATTTTATTATAGGAGGCCGCAAAGCGAGTCACCAAGAGTTTCCATCGGTGGTCGCTTTAGTTGATAAGGCAGGGCGTACATTCTGTAGTGGTAATTTGATAG
This sequence comes from Kangiellaceae bacterium, assembly GCA_965230505.1. GTDB lineage: Bacteria > Pseudomonadota > Gammaproteobacteria > Enterobacterales > Kangiellaceae. Next base: position 2,191,109 of record OZ246006.1, read on the forward strand.
CGCCAAATCTTGTTGCCACAGCAGGACATTGTGTACTTAATTTATTTCAACAAACATCAACAGACTTCAAACGATTGAAAAAATTATTACCTAATCAGGAGACTTTGGATTTAAATCAATTAACTCAGAATATTGAAGTGGTAGTCGACAACAACAAACACAATATCCATATTAGAGTAGCAGGTAAAAATTATTTTGATGTCGTTGAGTTAGTTTCCGCAAGCCCTTCTTGGACCGAGTGGAATGCAGACGTAGCAAATTACTATTTAACCGGAAAACGAAATATGCGTCATACCAGCAATAGCGTTTCCGATAAGGCGATTTTGCGACTTAGCCGCTCATTTAAGAATATTGATATACCAGAGATAGTGACGGGTCAGGAGTTGGAGGCGATCAAACAGCAGCAATACGCTCAAGCTATTCAGGTCGGTTTTGGTTATATTAAAGATCCTGACCTTATAGAGGAAGCAGCCAAAAATGACGCACAAGCGAAAAAGCAATTACGCGAATTGATGGATAAAAAGTATCTAGTCTCGTTGCCGATTAATACTGTTTTTAATACTAAGCAAGGCATTCGAGTGGGTATTGGTAAACCCGGCAAAGCGGCTTGTTATGGTGATTCTGGAGGACCAACCTTTGTTCAACTTCAAAACGGTGAGTGGCGTTATCTTGCAAGCTTATCTAAAAGTGTGAGTAATCACGTGCTATGCGGTGAAAATGACGCGAGTGCTTGGAAAGAAAGTGCGTCAGAAATAAAAAAGCAAACCACCGATATTGCTGATGTTTGGGTGCTCTAATGTTTGCCAAAAAGACAGTGCTCTGCTATATTTTTTTGTATCGCGACAGAGCTAGCTATTAAAATTAACGATAAAAAGGCTCTAATTATAATAATTCGAAAGATCCTCACTGATCCCGCGGAGACCCTATATGACTGATCAAATTAGCAATAAAGAACTATCTAAAGACCCAGCGACTCGCATTCGTTTGTTAGCCACCGCAGCAAAATTCAGTGCGATGCTAGCGGTGTTAGGTGTCAGTAATACAATTCTTACCCCGAATGCGGTAGCCGACGATCTTAAAGAGAAGGGTGACGAAAATGAGCTAAAGACCAGTAATGTTGATGTGGCTGCACTGAAGGAATTGTTAGCTTACGCCATGTCCAGTGGCAATATGAAAGAAGCTATCGCAAAGTATGGTAAAAAAGCCAAACTAAACGAAGCTCAAATTGACACACTAAAAGGATTGACTGCCGAAGAGCTAAAAGATCTTGAAATGATCCAGAAAAAGCTAGATACGTTTGACGAAACTCAGTTTAAAACTCGGCGAGGCTAATTCTCGTTTAACCTGCCTTTATTCAGTTCATCCTTTAAAGCAGCCACTCTTCAGCCGTTATAAATGATGAACTGATATTCCAAGAATTTTCCAAAAGCAATTAATTGGATTAGCACTCTGGAAGTTTGAATGACAAATTTCGATCATCGCACTACGAGTTCCAAAAAATCTGCGGCTGAAGTTGCTTTGGTCAACATGCCAATTGCTGCAACCCAGTCTCCTTCACTTGGATTAAGCATTTTAAAGTCAGAACTTTCCCATATTAATATAGAGTCCGATCTCTTCTATCTAAACATGCTCTATGCTGAACGTGTTGGATTGAAGGTGCTAGAGGATATTGAGCTAATTCCAACCGCTCAACTGGTTGGCGATTGGATTTTTGCTGAAGCCTTATGGGGTAGCGACGAGGATAGAGACCAACAATACATTGATCAAATTCTAAGGGATCAGTCCTTGGAGCATCAATTTCATGAAAATAGAAAACGTACAGAACAACAAATCAATGACATTCTCCGTTGCCGTGAAGCGGTGAATGAGTTTATTGACGATTGTTTAACCTCAATCGACTGGTCTCAGTATAAAATCGTCGGCTTTACTAGTTTGTTCCAACAGCATATTGCTGCATTGGCATTGGCTAAAAAGATTAAACAAAAATACCCTGAGATACTGATAGTTTTTGGTGGAGCGAATTGCAATGATGATATGGGGCAGGCGCTTATTGACAACTTTTCATTTGTTGATGTGGTTTGTACCGGTATGGGTGAAACCGTTTTTCCAAGATTTGTAAGTGATGTGTTATTTGGACGAGCACCGAGCCACAGCAAAGATTTACTGATTCGAAGTTCACTTAATAGCTTACCTAACCCCAAGTCGACCAGCAAAGATATGGAAGATTTATTATTTCCCGATTTTGACGATTTCTTTATTCAGCGCTATCAAGCCAACCTTCCCGAAGAAAAGCTATCGATGATGGTGGAAACGTCCCGAGGCTGTTGGTGGGGTCAAAAACAACATTGTACATTTTGTGGCCTAAACGCGGACTCGATGAATTTTAAACATAAGTCTTCCAAGAAAGCCATGGCAGAGTTTGAACATTTAGTTGAAAGGTATGGACACATCACTAAGACGATTGCGGTGGTTGATAACATTATTCCTATGGAATACCTAAAAGGATTTTTGGTTGAGTTGCGAGATAGTGATTTGGATTTGGATATTTTTTACGAGACAAAAGCTAATCTTAAAAAAGATCATATCAAACTCTACAAAGAAGCCGGTTTGACAAGTATTCAACCAGGTGTTGAAAGTTTTAGCAATCGATTGCTAAAGCGTATGAGAAAAGGCATAACCGGTTTACAGAATATTCAATTTCTTAAGTGGTGTCGAGAATACGGGCTGAGACCAATTTGGAATTATATGGTAGGGTTTCCGGGAGAACATTATAGTGATCACCTCCATCAATTGAGCCTAATGCAAACCATCAGTCACTATTATCCACCAGACATTAGTTGGGTAAGAATTGATCGTTATAGTCCCTTTCATTCAACCCCAGAAGAGTTTGGTATTACCAATGTGCGTCCTTTTGGAAGTTTCAAATACCTTTATCCTAAACTAGACAGCCAGCAGAGAGAACGCCTTGCCTATTATTTCTTAGCAGACTTTGACGCTAAAGAAAATATGAAAGATTACGCTCCTGAAGTGACTGAGGCGATTGATCAATGGAATACGGATTTTTCGCAATCTGCACTTTTCCATTTAGAAATTGAAGAACAATTGGTAATAGTGGACCATCGACCAATTGCTCTGAAACATATTCATCGGCTATCTGAACAGCAGCGCATTGTTTATACTGCCTGCGATCAAATTCGAGGAGAGAATTTTCTTTTCGATTTACTGGGGTTAGTCGGGACTCAAGATGAAAAACAAGCACAACTGCAGTTAATCTTAAAAGATTTAATGAAGCATAAAGTCATGCTTAAAGATGGTAATAAATATTTGAGTCTCTCTGTTTCAATTAATAATGGTTATTTTCCGCAAGAGTCCTTGTGGGCTAAACTCAATGACTTGTTTGTATCCGGTCAAAAAGGTGAACAACGACCCGAGCCAGAATTGGCTTCATTAGTTGACTAATCATGATGGAATTAACCAATACACGGCCTAATATTTCAAGCAAATTAATTAACTGTAAATGGCTAGCACTGGTTTTTGCTGTGTTACTACTGACTGGTTGTAGCGAACCGCTGCCAGTGGATAAACTGGATTATCAAGGTGATTGGCAAAATGCTTATATTCGACTGGTGATTAATCGAGACGGTACTGTTTCATATAAAAAAGTCATTGATGGAATCACGACAACGATAGATGCACCGATTAAATCATTTGTCGGTAATGATATTGAAGTGGGTATCGGTTGGTTTACAACAGTTTTTAAAGTGAGCGAGCCACCACTACTAATTGATGGCCGGTGGCATATGACAGTTGATGGCCATCGTTTGGTCAAACAATAAACCTGACTAAACGAGTTTATTAGAGCTTAATTGCGATTGACTCCAGCAAATGAAAGGTCGAGCATTAAGCTGTTTTTTGGGAACCATTCAGAATAAAGCATTTCTAAAACTATCCCCACTGTCAAAAACATGATTAAGGAGAATAATATGCCGGTCGCTATTCGACTATCAATTTACGTCTTTTTGCTTCTCTCATTGTCAGCTAGAGCTGATGTTAGCACTGATCGAAAGCACATTTTTCCTTGGGAAAAGCAAGTAGGATATAGCCAAGTGGTGAAAGTGGGCAACACCTTGTACTTATCGGGGATAACTAGTTCCGAAAAGACATTAAAAGGCCAACTAGTTGATATTTATCAAAATATTGAAAAAATCCTAGCTGAGTATCAGCTTAATATGGACCATATAGTGAAAGAAGTTATATACACCACAGATATTGAAAAACTCAAAACAGCCACCGTATCGCGAAAATCTTTTTTCAAAAATGGTCTATATCCGGCCTCAAGCTGGGTGCAAGTGGAAAGGTTGTTTAATCCTGAGCAAGTGATAGAAATAGAAGTGATTGTTGAAATACCCGCTAAGCCAAAAATTCGTCATTTAGGTGAACATCGTTAAGGTCTTTGAATTTATTAGCTATTTTTAGTTGAATTAGTCGATAACAGGTAAATCATAACTTTGAACCTCATTCGGTTCGTTGTATATTAGAGGGACTAGCAAATGGTATGACTGCTAGCTCTTCTAATTGAGATTAATGGAAATTATTGACCCACATGACATTGTTGTTGATATATTTGGCTATAGCCATAGGAGTTTCATTTCTTTGCTCCATTCTTGAAGCGGTTTTATTGTCAATTACCCCAAGTTTTGTGGAGCAAACCAATAACTCCCGCCCGCGAGCCGGTAAAAGCCTTATAAAAGTTAAAGAAAACCTCGATCAATCCTTATCCAGCATCCTGATATTAAATACCTTTGCCCATACTATGGGGGCTGCAGGAGTAGGCGCGCAAGCGGCAAAGGTTTTTGGAGCGCAATGGGAAACCTTAATTGCGGTGGTGTTAACTTTAGCCATTTTGTATTTCTCGGAGATTATTCCTAAAACCCTAGGCGCTACTTTTTGGCGTAAATTAGCCGTGCCTTCGGCCTTTATGATTTCTTGGTTGGTAAAATTGGTTTATCCATTAGTTTGGATATCGTCGCGATTAACTCGAATGTTTAGTAGTGGCGAGGGCCATGAAATTACTCGAGAAGAGATTTTAGCATTGGCTTCATTGGGACATCGGGATGGTAACTTAATTTCTCAAGAAAATGAGTATTTAACTAATATTTTAAGTTTGCGCGAAATACCGACCGAGCATGTATTAACCCCGCGTAGTGTGGTTCATATGTTAGATCAAGAATTAACCGTTACCCAAGCATTAGATTTACCTCAGACCCAACAATTTAGCCGTATGCCCGTTTATGGTAAAAGTATTGACGATATTGTTGGTAAAGTGATCAAACGCGATCTGTTTTTATTGGAGCGTCAAGGTAAAGGCGATGAACCGCTTAAGAATCATGTCAAGTCAATCACTAGAGTGGCTGAAAGACTCCCAGTGCAACAATTGATTGATTTATTTATTAAGCAACGAGCACATTTGTTTTTAGTTGAAGATGAGTTCGGCCAAACCGCTGGTATTGTTACTCTAGAGGATGCGATTGAAACATTACTCGGACGAGAAATTGTTGATGAAAGTGACACCGTTGAAGATATGCAAGAATTAGCTCGTGGTAAGTACCGAGCCCGTTTGCGTTCCGATAAATTAAATCAATAGCAAACCATTGATTGCAATTGATTATCAATAACTCTCCGATACTAACCATGAAAAAGCAATATTTTTTCCGCTCAATATTAATCTTTTACTTAAGCCTATTTTCCAATCTAGTGGTTGCAGATGCTAACAATGGCGAAATGGAGATCGTCCAAATAAGCGATAATATTTATCAGCATATTTCTTATAATTTATGGAAAAAAAAGTTTACTCCTTCAAATGGTATTGTTTTTATAGATCAAGGTAATGCCTACATTATTGATACCCCGTGGCGTAAACAAGACACTCAAAAGTTAGTCCAATGGATCCAACAAAACGGCTTTAAATTACAAGCCAGCCTCTCTACTCACTTTCATGATGATCGTTCATCAGGTATAGAGTTCCTTAACAAAATAGGCGTCAAAACCGTCGCTTCTAAATTGACTAACCAACTATTAAAAAAAGAAAATAAGGCTCTCGCAAAAGTTGCATTTAAAGGCGATGACTATTGGCTGTTAAAAGATAAAATTCAAGCTTATTATCCTGGTGCTGGACACAGTATGGATAATCTTGTTGTGTGGCTTGCCGAGCAAAAAATATTAGTAGGCGGGTGTCTTATTCGAAGTGCAGCTTCGCGAGGAATGGGTTATACCGCTGATGGTTCCATTAATGATTGGGGGAAATCTGTCAGCAAGATTCAGAAAAAATTTGAGGACATAAAGTTAGTGGTTCCCGGGCATGGTGCGATTGGTGATCAATCGTTGCTCAGTCACACTATTCAACTAGCTAATAAAGCGAAAAGCAAGAAATAAACCATTCCACTGGTAAGAGCCAATCCTTAGCATCTAAAAGTACCTTTCTACATTAATCTACACTTACTACATAATCTGAACAATTTACTCACTGAGTTGTTATCCCACTTTTTGTAATCTACTGCTACTCAAATTGATTGAATCGGAGAGAAGCATGAAACCTTTTAGTTTAGTGATAACAACGGCAGGACTATTAAGTCTATTAATGGTTGGTTGTAAGAGTAGCGATGTAAAAGAAGTCGTTAAAGAGGCAAGTATTAATGCTATTTGGCATTCTGCTGCATATGGTATTACAGCCTCACTGGAAAAAGATAAGATTGAGCTTTATCAAACCACGTCAGACTATTGTCAAACATGGGACCTTGAAATTAGCTATCAGGCATTTGTGGATAGTAGTTTGATGAGTGACGATTTAAATTCTATTGAGGTAACTTTTGCTGATGCGAAGCAGCCGGGTATTATTATGCAACGACAAGAGGCATTACCGGCGAGTTGTAGTCATGGTGTATTGGCTCAAGTCGGTGATGCTAACTATCAGTTTAACCCTCAACAAGAATTAGATATTTTTTGGCAAACCTTTAATCAGCATTATGCTTTCTTTCATATCGAAGAGGTTGATTGGGCTTCAATATACAGCCAGGCTGATCAAGTGGTTAATGAGTCGACCACCGAAGAAGAATTGTTTTCGGTGCTAGCGGCAATGGTTGAGCCACTGCAAGATTTTCACGTGAGTTTGGAAAATGAAAATCTTGATCAAGACTTTAGTGTGAATCGCAAGCCAGACTTGAGTGATATTGCCCTTGAAGAGTTTTTGGAGATCTATGAAATTACTGAACCTTACACTCAAGAAGATGCAAATGCGTTTGTCGAATACTATGAACAACAATTGTCATTGGTTAACCAAATCATTGTTGGCTTCTTTGATAGTGAAGATGATATTAACGCAAACGATTCAGACACGATGTATTGGGGCGTATTGCCTGAAAATATTGGGTACTTATTAATGACAACCATGGAGGCGGAAGAGTTAGGCTTAGAAAATAATTCTGTCCAACAAAACACTCTATTGATTCAGTCAGATCTTAATCAAGTATTTAGTGATTTTTCCGGTGTTGATGGTGTCATTATTGATGTTAGAACAAATGGTGGTGGTGATGACTTTGTTGGGAGATTGGTGGTTAGTCACTTAATTGAGTCCGATCTGCATGTGTATAGTAAACAGGCTAGATTGGGTGCTGGACGAACCAAGATTCAACAGGTGGTGGCTAAACCTGCAAGCAATAATCGATTTAATGGTCCTGTAGCCATGTTGATTAGTTCTTCGACGTCAAGTGCTGCTGAAACATTTGCAATTGCAATAAAAGCGCGCCTCAACAGCCAACTGATTGGTGAGGATAGCGCGGGTGGTTTATCTGATATTCTACCTTTGTCGTTGCCACATGGTCTCAACTATACGCTATCGAATGAGTTTTATTTGAGTGTTGAGGGCGACGAATGGGAAGGGGTGGGAGTGCCTGTCGATCAGCCCCAAGCATTCTTCACGCTTGAGCAGCGTCAAAATGAGCAAGACTTAGGTTTAAGTGCGGCGATTGATTGGATAGCCAGTCGATAATAGTGGTTTCTAGGTTTTAGAAAGAAGACCAATATTTTACTTGGCCGAGTATCTCTTTGGGTTTATATTACGCCCCGTGAACCCAAAGGATATTTCTATGTATGAACTCTACTATTATCCATTGAACGCAAGTTTAGCACCTCACTTTGTACTTGAAGAGTTGGGTGTAGAGTATCAACTTTGTTTAGTCGATAGAAAATCCAACGCACAAAAATCCTCAGCTTATACTCGACTGAATCCTACTGGCAAAATTCCAACGCTCGTTAAACAACCGCTAGTCATGTTTGAAAGTGCGGCAATTTGTTTATACCTAGCAGAGAGTCATCCCAGTGCTAAATTAATCCCTAATTTAGACCAACCTGATAGAGCAAAATTTCACCAATGGCTGATGTACTTAACCAATACTTTACAAGCCGAGTTGATGGTCTATTTCTACCCAGAAAAACTTTCTTCAGAGTCGTCTGCAGTAGAGAGTATTTTACAAAATCAACAATCCAGGATTGCCGACTGTTTAAACACCTTAAATCAGGCACTCGAAAACCAGCAGTACTTGATAGGCGATCAACTTACCGTTTGCGACCACTTTCTACTGATGCTGCTTATTTGGGCTGACGAAGTAGATACACCACCGCTTAAATTTGAAAACTTAAAACGTTTCCTGCAGGTTATGTCAAAAAGAGAATCGATCGTTCGAGTGTGTGAGGTAGAAGGCATTGACCTTGCGGCTTATCAATAAGTAGAAACACTATTAGATTCACATTCACATTCAATAGGGAGTGATGTTATGTCGGAGTATTTTGCAGATATTATCTGGGCTCGCCAGCCTCAAGAAAACTACCTTGACCATCAATATAGTCGCGGCCATCAATGGCAGTTTGATGGGGGTGCTACGGTCGCAGCGTCATCGTCGCCCCATGTGGTACCTTTGCCTTATTCGGTAGAAGCGAATGTTGATCCGGAGGAAGCTTTTGTAGCGTCTTTGTCAAGCTGTCATATGTTGTTCTTTTTATCAATTGCAGCGAAACGAAAATTTGTGGTGGACGTATATATTGACCAAGCTGTGGGGATTATGGAAAAAGACAAAACGGGAAGCGTTTCTATGACTAAGGTCACACTCAAACCGAGAGTTAAATTTTCCGGCGAGCGCCAACCTAACTTACAACAATTAGAAAAAATGCATCATCAGTCTCATCAGCAATGTTTTATCGCAAACTCGGTAAAAACTGAAGTGGTTACCGAGATCATTGCCTATGAGAGCGAGTCAGATTAAGCCGCTGCGTAGGTCAAATTGCCTTTGTCGCTATTAGCTGGTATTGCCAAGGACTGGCGATCACGTCTATTTGAATAACCTTGGGTTTGGCCTCTTTTGAAATATAATAAATCTGCGAAGGTGCACCTCCCAAAAACTGGATCATTTCTGTTTCAAATGTGCCCGCTGGTACAGTGATTTTCTTATCCCCTAAATAACGTCCTTCTATGGTTCTAACCGAATTGTCGTAGCCGTTGTACCATTGAAATGTGTTTACCTCTCCCGGTTTTAGCTCAAACAAGTGAGCTAGCATTAAGGCTGAACTTCGTTCAACACTCATTGGGTTCAGTTGTCTGTTGACGGCAATTTGCCCTTTTGGTTTATGAGCTGCACGTGCCATCAGTGAGTGCCCTGAAACTCGACTATCTTTCCAATTTAGAGCAATATCAACTGGCTCGCCCATCGACCCAGTCATGCTCATAGAAACAGGTTGTAGGTTGGTTTGATTAACCGTCAGTTCAATATCCGCATTAATCTTAAAACTCTCGATCTCGGTTTTTTCATGTAACTGATAGTTGCTATCAATGCTTTTTAGCGTGTGAATGGCTTTTCCAACGGGTTTACCGCGAAAGCTCATTTGATAAGTGTTCTGTGTTGGCGTAAACCGTTTATCATTTATTTTGACAGCGTCGATGGGCGCGTATTGTTTTATTGGTTGGGACCGTAATAAGGTCGATTTCACTTGGCCACCATTGATTTGCAAGTGATAAAGTCTATCGTATTCTGATTCATCGATATCACCGAAGGTATCTCCCCCCAAGTAATAAGAAAGTGCGGGTGTCGTATTACTATGACCAACCACCAAAATGTTGGCTTTGCTAGTTTTTAGACGATTCGCAAATTCTTGTAGTTTTCTTGGATCATAAATACTGACGTCAATACCTAACTTTTTTGCCAGTGGCTTTGCTGTTTGTTGAGTTCGATGATAATCAGTGGAATATATTGCGGTAATGCCCTTATCCTGAAGTTGTTCCGCTAAAAGCTCCGCTCTATGCGAGCCTTGCTTTGTTAGGTGTGGGTTTTTCGTACCATCAGCTTGTTTTTCCGCATGACGAACCAGATAAATGTCGCTTTCTGCATAACTAAAGGGGCTTAGTAACTGGGATAATAATAACCCAAACCCTAACAAACAGACCTTAACCCAATTGAATTGATTTGACGGACTCATTCTTCCAGTTGCCACTGATCCGTTGAGGGCTTTTGAATTAGCCAAGGTTGTACTGTTCATATTTTGAGCTCCTTATTATTTTCGATTGATATTAGCGCGAGAATTCAAGGATTACTATGGATCAAATGTAAGTGAGCATTAAACTATCTAAAAATAGCGATAAAAGTAGTGGTTTGCTGATTGCTAATTATCAATGGCCGTTTTAGAATAGTACGAATATTAGCCAAAAGAGCTAACGTGTTCGAATAACTACTCTTTTAACCTATCAATTAATTTAGGGACTGTTGGCTTAAACAACGTGATTAAAATGTGTTGTATGCCGGCTGATTAGTACGAATGACAAGAAACGCACGCATTATTGCAGTTACCAGTGGAAAGGGTGGGGTAGGTAAGACTCATATTTCGGCCAACTTGGGGGTACTATTCGCCAAAACTGGACGTAGAGTATGTGTCATTGATGCAGACCACGGTTTAGCTAATATCAATTTAATCCTCGGTATACCAGCCTCTAATCAACCGAAAGACCTATTTGAGCCCAACTTTGATCCGCTGTCGATAATGATTCAATCAGAGCATGGAATCGACGTGCTTCCCTCGGCATCGGGTATTAGCCAACAGGAATCCCTGGCACCTCCCAATAAAACCCAAATCAGTTTACTCTTGAACAAGCTCAGACCGCATTATGATGTCATTTTAATCGATACGGCTGCTGGAATAGACGAGGGTGTCCACAATTATTTGTCTCTCGCGGATCATGCGTTATTGGTGATCAACTCGGAGCCGACATCGCTAACAGATGCTTTCGGTTTGATTCGTCGCATGAAGGATGTCCAGCCTTTTTATAATGTATTAATCAATCGAGTCAATAATGCCGCTAGCGCAACGAGTATCTACAAACGCTTTGCCGGTGCGGTGCGAAAATATATCGGAGCCCAAGTCACTGCCATTGGTTATATCAGTGAAGATTCCTTTATGTCAGCTGCAGTGCTAAGCCAAACTCCGGTAGTCAGCTATAGTCCTAGCTGCTTAGCGAGTCAATGCCTACGCAGAATAGTCCGAACGCTGGCAAGAAACCTGTTAGATGTAGCTCAAACCGATCAAGCCGAGGAGGTTCAGCCGAGTCATCATTTTGAAGCTCAACCTGAGGCCCCACAAGCCGAAGTAAAACCGGCTGGCAGTTCGTCATCCGAATCGACTTTAGGGTCAGAGCAAGTCAGTTCATCGAGTAGCGAAAATGCTGACTCTACCGAGCCTTCGGAAGTAATCAGTGTCGAAGCTATACCGGCTATTCCTAAGTTTATCCGCAATGATTCAGAAACCGAAACCTTTGACAGTTGGTTATCCCAAATCGGACAATTTTTTGATCGCAAAGCCAGTAGTGATAAAACGAGAGAATATCGAACTAATAAGTTATTGAAAAAATTAGAGAAGCTGTGTGACAGTGATCCTAAATTTTTGGCTGATTTAGAATCAATCGTTGTACAAAGTAGTGACCGTAATTCGGAATCGATCATTGAACAAGCCTCTATTGCAGAAAGGTTAGCCCAGACTCGGTTTGTTGAAGAGCCAACCATTGAAGAGGGTAACAAGCGAGTTAATCAAAGTGGGGTGGCGAGAGCATTCTCGATTATCTCTAAATTGAAGTAAAACAAGAGCTAACTTCTAAGCAACTTAATTAATGTCGCAATCCGCAAATCGTGCTTTTTGAATGGCAACATAATCATCCAGTGATTGACCGTGAGTAGAATTAAACTGGCGTTTTTGATTATTGATGGACTTAATTAGATCGACTCGAAATACGCGAAAGTTTTCCCGCAATTGGCACCAAGCCACTAACGTCCAAACCCGCCCCCAATAATATAAACCGAGTGGTTCAATTTGTCGGGTGGAATGGTCGCCCGCAACTGATTGATAATCGATGGTCAGACAATATTGATGATTGATCGCTTGACGCAAGATTTCAAAATTATCGCGTTGGTGTTGACTGACGGAAAAATCAGGTGCAAATAGCTTTTGTTGACCCAGCTTAGTGCGCAGCTCTTGCGGCAAAACGGCTTCAATTTTATCTAAAGCACTTTGTGCGGATTGAGCTAACTCATTGCCTGACCAGGTTTTTAGCATGCGAACACCAAGAACCAAGGCTTCTATTTCATCTTGGTTAAACATGATTGGTGGTATGTCTAGACTATGTCTCAGCATATAGCCGACGCCCGCTTCACCCTCTACCGGAACGCCGGATAAGCTTAAGTCCTGAATATCCCGATAGATAGTCCGTTCTGAAACTTCCAGTCTTTCGGCAAGCTGTTTTGCTGTGACCATTCTGCGATTTCTCAGGATCTGGGTAATTTGAAATAGTCGATCGGCTCGTCGCATAACAATCAGAGGGTTAATAGGTTTAAGGCTTCAATCTTAAGCCAATGTGATTTAAAGAACAATCCTAGCGGGCCGAATTCATCAGTGGTTGCTGTGCTCTTTGAACATCTGTATCTTTAAGCATTGATTTTAGATTGCTTGGATTGGTATGAAGAAAGTAACTATTTTATTACTAGCATTTTGTGCGGGTTTTTCAATTATGTGCTTCGAGATAATCGGGGGAAAATTACTAGCGCCTTATTTTGGGAGTAGTGTGTATGTTTGGGGAAGCATTATTACTATTTTTATGTTGGCGTTATCAATCGGTTATTTAATTGGCGGTAAATATTCACTCTATCAACCCAATGTGACTAAATACGGAGTCATTTATATTTGTGCTGCAATCGCCATTATTCCGACGATATGGTTTTCTGAGCCCATCATGGATTTTGTATTCTCGCTGGTTGAGGACCCCCGATATGGGTCACTATTAGCATCGACCATTATGTTCTTAATACCGACCATTATTATGGGTATGATTGCACCTTATTCGGTCAGAATACTGACTGAATCGAAAGCCTCGTCAGGCCATACCGCTGGTTTTTTATATTTTGTTTCTACCTTTGGTAGTGCTATCGGAACCATTATGACCTCATTCTATTTCGTGCTGTGGTTTGAAATGAACCAGATCCTGTGGTTAACATCGGGTATTATGTTTTTTGCTGGGGCTTTGGCCTTGGCAATTAGTTTTTCAGAAAAACAAGATTCTGATGAAGCCTCCGCTACCATTTGAAATTAGCTTATAGCCATTACCAAATAGAACTTTTAGGAATTAACATGATAAACAGACTAACTATGAACTTATTTTTTGTTCTGCTATTACTGCCTGTTGCTACTGCTACTTTTGCAAAAACAGTTCATAAAGAACGTTCTATTTATCGCAATGTTGTTATTACCGAAAACAATCAACAGCGATGTATGCGATTTGAAACAAGAAGACGGGCTATCTCGAATCAAGCTTGCATCGACTTAACTAATAAACAACGACTTGTTTTTGAATATACTCAATCCATTATGGCCGGTCTGGCCTTCAACCAGCAGCCAAAACGTATTCTTATTATTGGCTTAGGTGGCGGGAGTTTACCAAAGGCTTTTGCAGAAATTTTGCCTGACACAGAAGTTGTGTCGGTAGAAATTGACCCAGCGGTGGCAAAGCTGGCTAAGAGTTATTTTGATTATCAAGAAAGCGACAAAATTAAAACCAAAATTATTGATGGAAGAGTTTATGTAAAACGAGCTCTCAAGAACAAGCAAGAATTTGATTGGATTATTTTGGATGCGTTCAATGGTGATTATATTCCCGAACATTTATTAACCGTTGAATTTTTGAATGAGACTAAAAGTTTACTCAGTGAAGGAGGGTTATTATCCGCCAATACTTTTAACGGAAGTAAGCTTTATGATTTTGAATCGGTTACCTATCAAAGGGTGTTTGATGAAGTAAGAATTTTAAAGTCGCCATCTAAAGGTAATCGAATTATTTTTGGCTGTAACTGTTCAGCCATTGATCAACGATTTAAGATGGACGAAGAACTCGCCAAAAAACTAGCACCCTACGGTGTCAATTTGTACAAAGCCCTTTCACGTATTAATGCAAAGGTTGATTGGGATGAAACCGTCGAGCCACTTACGGATCAGTTTTCACCGGCCAATTTGTTAAATCAATAAAACCATTATGAACATATGGACAAAAATTAAAAATAATGTGTTTCCACTCAAAGGGTTTTTAATTGTTAGTCTATTGAAGTTGTTGAATTGGTTGCCAGATCGTTTCACTCATTTTCTTGGTGGTCAGTTAGGATTGCTCGCCTATCATTTATCAGAAAAGCGACGACGAGTGATTTTGACTAACCTTAAGATAGCGTTTCCCGAAAAAACAGCAGATGAAAGAAAGATATTGGCTAAACAAGCCAGCGCTGCCAGCGGAAAACTTTTACCAGAATTCGCCAAAGCATGGTTAGCCAGTCAGAAAGAAATAGAACAGCAAATTACACAGGTTAATCAGCAATCGCTTATCGATGATTTAAGTCGTCATAACCAACCTGTAATTTTAGTAACACCGCACATTGGCAACTGGGAATTCTTGGTTCAGTGGGTGCAAATTAATTATCCAATGTTTGGGCTTTACAGTGCCTCACCGATTCCGCAACTCGACCGATTACTTTATAAAGCGCGTAGTCAATTTGGTTGTCAGCCGTTTGCGGCCGATAATCGCGGCGTATTAAATTTATTGCGCAAGTTAAAGCAAGGTGGATTGATGGTGATTTTGCCTGATCAAGTCCCCCAAAAAGGTGCTGGGGTACACGTACCATTTTTTGGTCAAACTGCCTATACCATGACCTTGCTGCATAAAATGGTGCAGAAAACCGGGGCTAAGTTACTTTTTGCTCACTGTATACGTAATCCAAATCGCTCAGGGTTTAGTATTAATATTGAATTGCCTCAATTTGATGATCAAGAAAAGCAAGTTGAGGTGTTTAATGCCGGACTTAATCAGCAAATAGAACAAACGATTAAAGCTTATCCGGAGCAATACGTGTGGGATTATAAACGATTCAAAGCGCAACCTGATGGCGCACGCTTGTATCAAAAAGGTGGCGATGATTAATCTAAATGTCAATCAATAGGGGGAATTAGACGGTTAATGAAAGCAGGCGTCGATATTTTCCAGCCAGATGGCGGCTTCTTCTTTGCCAGGGATATTAAACAAAACCATACTGATCACCCATTTGAGTTGATCTAAATCGATCTGTTGAGGTGATTCTAGGGCGAGCACTCGATCAATGACCGCTTCTCGACTGTGACTGTCAAGTACGCCAACTTGTTCGAGGAAATAAAGGAAGCCGCGGGCTTCGACTGAAAAGTACTTAAGCTCTAGGGGATGAAATATTCTTGTTTGGGTAAGATTTCCACTGACCGGAGCAAAGGACTCAGAGCTGGCATCAATTAAACCATCTAGCCAATCTAAGGCAAAATCGATTTCGCCTGATTTAAAGCCAACTTCTTTAAGCTCTGAAACCAGAGAGTGGGTTTCATCAATGGCGACAAAAGCGTCTTCTTGAAAACGTTCGAAAATGTACTGTAATACATCCATCAATTCAGTTTTCATTTAATTCCCCAAAAACTAAGCGACCAATTCATACTGTCAATTTTTAATGTCAACCGACAGGTTGCGACTTGCACTAGTGAGGAATTTTGCATTCTTATCGATGTTAAATCCTCATGTAGCCACCAGTAGTATTGGTGACCCAGCCGTCTAGCTCCAATAATAACAGCATATTTGTTACGGATTCTAGGGGTAATTGTGTTCTCAGCACAATCATATCCAAACTGGTGGTTTCATAATCGACATGTTGCAGGAAATCCGCTGCCTCTTGAGTTAATGCGGTTCGAGTGTCGGTTGCTGATGACTGTCGTTGAGCGGTTACTAAAGCAGGCAACTCCTCGACGATATCTTTGCTATTTTCGACCAATTTAGCACCTTGACGGATAAGCCAGTGACAACCGGCTGCAAGCGGGTTGTTGATATAACCTGGTACTGCAAATACCTCTCTAGACTCTTCCATGGCGATATTTGCTGTGATCAGGGAGCCGCTTTTTTTTGCAGCTTCGACCACTAAGGTCCCTAGGCTCAGCCCGGCAATGATTCGATTCCGCTTTGGAAAACTACCACTTGAGATACCTTCATGCGGGAAGCACTCGGAAACCATGACGCCTTTGTCAGCAATCATATGAGCTAGTTTCTTGTGGCACGCCGGATAAACTCTGGCTAAACCTGTGCCGGTCACAGCCACAGTGTAACCCTTGTTTGCTAAGGCTGTGCGATGGGCTTCGCCATCGATCCCGAGTGCTAGACCACTGGTAACGGTTAATCCTTCAGCAACGAGTTGTTGGCATAAATGTTGGGTATTGGTTATGCCATGCTGGGTGGGTGAGCGACTACCCACAACAGCAATTTGCGGTGTTAATAAATGCTCCACATCGCCAATCGCAAATAAAAACAGAGGAGGGGTTGCAGTTTGTGCCAAAAGAGCAGGATACAGACTAGATCCTATAGGAACCACGGAGCGATTGGGCTTTTCTAGCCACTCAAAGGTGTCATCAAATTGCTCATAATTGACTTCTCGAAGCGCCTGAATAAGTTTCAGACGAAGGCCGGCAACGGATAGCTCTTTATCACTCGCCGTCATAACGGCGGAGGCAGAGCCAAAATGTGAAAGTAGGTTACTTGCACCGATTGGTCCAACCCCATTAATAGAGCGTAATGCAAATAGGTGGGCTAATTCTTCATAACTATTTGAGCAAGAGGCTTTTGCAGTATTACTGGATTGGACAAGATTTGTTTGGCCAAACCGAGCGGTTGATGATATTGAATTATCGATTTGGCTATCGATGTTGCCATCACAACCGCTGTCTGTGGGGGGTGATTTTTGCTGTGAGGCCATAAATCCCACTCCTTGGGATAATTGCTAAATAAGCGGATCCTCAGTTTATAACGGGGTTTTTACATTGTCCATGGTATGAATGGTTCGATTAGCTTTTAAAACTAAGGCTAAGCTTACTTTTTCAAAGGTTCTAAATACGATTAAGCGGCCTGCTTGTTCGTCAGGTAGAGTCACTTGTTGTTTCTCATTGGTGATACTTTCTTTAATTTTGGTGAACACGCCAACTTCATCACTTTCAAGACGACGTTCTGTGGCAATCTTATCGACGATAGTTTTTCCTCGTTGATAGATATCAAGCACATGGCCTACTTCGATGTTTTCTCGCTCACCACGGTTAATGACTACAATATCAAACTGACCAATTTGCTCGACACCGCCGTAAACAGAAATGATTTGACCACCGGCGAAGTTTTCTGGTGCGCGTGGGAAATATACAGGACGGATTTGATCATCATTGGTTGGCCAAACTCTATCGCCAGCCCTTAGTTCTTCAATAGAGCGCTTCACACGAATTACCGAAGGGTCACCTGATTGAATTTTTAAGCCTTCACCTAAGTGGATAGCTTCGGTACCCAAGTATTCACCCGTTTGAGGGTCGATATAGTTATCACCAATTCTGAAAAAAGAGAAGTTATCGGTCACTTGATCTTGTATGCCACGCACATAAACTTTGTGGTCTTGAGCCGCCAGTAATCGTTCACTGTCACTACCGACTAAGTAAGGAGCCATATCGAGTTCGTTTTCATCTAACACTCTTGCTGAAGTCAAGAAAGGTAATATCGCATCCAAAGGAATGGTGGTAATGGCTTGATCAGCGCTTAACTCACGGGCTCTGGGAGTGAGCTTGATGGTGCCATTGGGTAACTTATTCGATTTTGTGATTCTCGGCTGGCCATCAACATAAACCAATGAAAGTACGTCACCCGGAAAAATAAGATGGGGGTTATCAACTTGTTCGTTAACATGCCAAATTTCAGGCCATTTCCAAGGTGACCTCAAAAAGGACTGAGAAATGTCCCAAAGGGTTTCTCCAGGCTGGACCACATGAAACTCAGGGTGATCATCTCGCAGTTCTGCAGCGCTGCTGAATAGTGCTGAAAAGCTCAGCGCAGCTGAAATGAGACTAATGGTTAACTTTTTCATTCTCCGATTCCTTCGCAATTACTTGTGTTATTGCTTAAATAATAGATGAATTTTTGAGCGTTGCATCCATTTTAGCGCAAAATAAGTCACAAAACCCAGTATAAACTCTACAAATTTTCCAGTATGATCATAATCTTAGCAGTATTTCTTATGTTTTTACTATAACTTGCGTCACACACTATGTCTTTATTAAAAATTCTCGAATACCCAGATCCACGACTTAGAACCAAAGCGGTCCCTATTACTAGCTTTGCAAAACCACTTGAAACTCAAATAGATAACATGTTTGAGACCATGTATGCTGCGCCAGGCATCGGATTGGCAGCGACTCAGGTGGATTATCATTACCAGTTATTTATTGTTGATGTGTCTGAAAACAAAGACAACCCATTGGTTTTCATTAATCCCGAGATCATCGAATTACGTGGTGTAGAAGAAATGGAAGAGGGCTGTTTGTCTTTTCCAGGGGTTTACGCCAAGGTAGAAAGAGCGGACGCTTTGACGATTAAAGCGTTAGATCGGCATGGCAAAGAATTTACCATGGATGCCGATGGCTTATTGGCGGTCTGTATCCAACATGAACTGGATCACCTTCAAGGAAAGCTATTTGTTGATTATTTATCAGCCTTAAAACGTCAACGGATCAAAAAGAAATTAGAAAAAGAACAAAAGATTAAGTCTACCAGTAGTATGTAACGGGTACTTTGATATTCAGCGGCGGGCAAGCGACTATTTACTCCGTATCCAGCCGAGCTGCTGACTTGTCTTAAGAGTGAGTTGAGTGTTTTCTGCCAGTGTGAAGCTGGCTTTTGTCATCCTGGATTCAAAGATTTTATGTCATCAAGCCAACCATTACGCATCGTTTTTGCCGGTACTCCCGATTTTTCGGCAAATATATTAGAATCTCTGTTGGCGCACGGTCATCAAATATGTGCAGTGTATTGTCAGCCGGATAGGCGTGTTGGCCGTGGTAAAAAGTTAGCCGCTGGCCCCGTTAAAAAGCTCGCTCAATCTCATAATATTCCCGTAGAACAACCGCTTCGCTTTAATCAACAAGTCGATGAAACAGGCCAAACGCCTATTGAAAAGCTGGCTTCTTATAACGCCGATCTAATGATTGTGGTTGCTTATGGTCTAATTTTACCAAGCGATGTATTGCAAACGCCGAAACATGGTTGCGTTAATATTCATGCCTCGCTATTACCTCGGTGGCGCGGTGCAGCGCCGATACAGCGTGCTATTCAAGCGGGAGATGAAACGACCGGAATCACCATCATGCAAATGGACCAAGGGTTAGATACTGGCAATATGCTGTTAAAATCTAATTGTAAAATTGAATCGACGGAAACTGGCTCGAGTTTGCACGATCACCTAGCTAAGCAAGGTTGCCAATCGATTAATCAGTTTTTAGCTAATTTTGATCCACAAACGGGTTCACCGCTTGCCCCCGGCGAACAACAACAAGATGATCAGGCATGCTATGCGCACAAACTCAGCAAAGTCGAAGCCGAAATCGACTGGAATGAATCAGCGATTGCGATTGAGCGAAAAATTAGAGCGTTTAACGCATGGCCGGTTAGCTTTACCTACGTTGGGTCAAATCGTTTAAGAGTTTGGCAAGCGCAGTTATTATCATCTGGCTCTGCAGGTTCGGTCGCGCCGCAGCCAGGAAAAATCATTGAGGTTAATAAACAACAGATAGTTGTTGAATGTGGCGACGGCCAACACCTTGGCTTGCAACAGTTACAAACGGATGGAAGCCGAGCCATGTCAGTGGCTGAAGTGCTCAATTCTAAACGCGCTTGGTTTACTGAAAACCCATTTCTGGGAAAACCAAATCCGGACCGTGATTAAAATGCAAGAGAAGTCGGCAAACCATACTAAATCATCCCGCCGACTGGCATTTCAATGGCTTGCGTCGGTGGTCAATGATGGTCGCTCAGTTAATGATATATTATCGAGAACAGAAGTTTCAGAGGGTGTCCTTGCAAAGGATATTTCCTTTGCGAAACAGATCCTGTTCGGTAGCTTGCGATATTTTCATCAAATTAAAGCCATTCTCGAGCAGCTTTTAGAAAAACCGCTTAAGCAGAAAGATCAAGATGTGTGGGTGATACTCGTGATGGGAATTTACCAACTAAGATACATGTCGGTACCCGATCACGCGGCCATTTCCGAAACGGTCGAACTAAGTAAACGGATAAAAAAGCCGTGGGCCTCGGGTTTAATTAATGCCTGTCTTAGAAACTATTTACGCCGTGTTGCAGATATTGAAGCGAAACTGAGCAAAGCGAAGACCTTTAAAACCTCACATCCCAATTGGATCATTCAACAATTGGAAAACGACTGGCCTGAGCAGGCGAAAGCTATTTTATCGGCTAACAACCAACGCGCGCCGATGACTATTCGAGTGAACACCTTGAAATTGTCTCGCGACGATTACCTCTGCCTGCTTAATCAACAATCAATCAAAGCTGAACCTCATCCGTTGGCCAGTGACGCTGTGGTGCTAGCAACACCATGCGACGTTTATAATTTGCCAGGGTTTGAATCGGGCCAAGTAACAGTCCAGGATGCGGCTGCGCAATTAGTGGTTGATTGGCTTGACCTTAAGCCAGGACAACGAGTTTTAGATGGTTGTGCAGCACCGGGCGGAAAAACTACCCATATTTTGCAACGCCAACCGAGCAGTCGGCTAGTTTCTGTGGAAATGTCCGAAACCCGTTTAGCAAGAATAGAACAAACGCTAACGCGGTTAGGAATGCAGTGCGAATTAAGATGCTCAGACATTTTAGCGCAGGCCAATTGGTGGGATGGCGAATTATTCGATCGCATCTTGATTGACGTGCCTTGTTCAGCCAGCGGCGTGATCCGGCGCAATCCTGATATTAAAATTCATCGTAAGAAAACCGATATTGCCAATTTGGTCGAGTTACAATCGCAAATTTTGAGAAAAACATGGCAACTTCTCAAACCTGGAGGCCGATTGGTGTATGCCACTTGCTCAATTTTTAAGTCAGAGAATCAAACACAAATAGAGAGTTTTTTATCTGAACATGAAGCGGCCGTAGTCGAACTACCAAAATCTATCAGTTGTAAGATGCAAAGCCCCAGCAGTCACGGTTTGCAAATCTTTCCAAGTGACTTTCAGATGGATGGCTTTTACTTGTGCGCATTAGTAAAGCCAGACTGAACAGGATTATTAGGCAAAAAGTGGTATTTGGGTGTATGGTTACCCAGTAAGTTAGTGGATATTAAAATAGTATGAAAATAATTATTTTAGGGGCGGGACAAGTTGGTGGAACCCTGGCAGTGAGCTTGGCGGGTGAAGACAATGATATTACCTTAGTGGATACCAACCCCAAAAAATTAAGAGCCTTGCAAGATCAACTCGATTTGCGAACCATTGTAGGCTATGGCTCACACCCGCATATTTTAAGACAAGCGGGCGCAGAAGACGCCGATATGGTGATCGCGGTAACCAATAGCGATGAAACCAATATGATCGCTTGCCAAGTGGCTTATTCAGTGTTTAATACACCGACCAAAATCGCTCGTATTCGTTCACCTCATTATCTAAAAGAAAAGACCTTATTTAATTCCGATAATTTACCGGTTGATGTCGTCATCAGCCCGGAGCAGTTAGTGGTGAAACATATTCATCGGTTAATTGAAAATCCGGGAGCGCTACAGGTCATGGACTTCGCTGAAGGGTTACTTCGACTAGTGGCTGTAAGAGCTTATTATGGTGGTTTGTTGGTTGGCAACACCCTGTCGACCTTGCGCTCACACATGCCCAACATTGAAGCCCGGGTGGCTGCTATTTTTCGTCGAGGCAAAGCGATTATGCCGACCGGTGACACGGTTATTGAAGCCGATGACGAAGTATTCTTTATTGCTGCAAGCCACCATATTAGACAAATCATGGGTGAGCTTCAAAAGTTAGAGAATCCTTACAAAAAAATCATGATTGCCGGCGGTGGAAATATCGGTCGAGGCCTTGCTAGAGCGTTGCAAGATAAGTATTACGTAAAACTGCTTGAAATGAACGCCAAACAAGCCATGGCGATCAGTGATGACTTGGATGACACCATTGTTTTACATGGGGATGCCAGTAATCAGCAGCTGTTGGTCGACGAAAATATTGACCAGATGGATGTGTTTATCGCAGTGACCAACAAAGATGAAGCCAACATCATGTCCGCGATGCTAGCGAAACGACTTGGTGCGCGTAAAACCATGGTATTGATTAATCGACCGGCTTACACCGACTTACTGCAAGGTAATGAGATCGACATTGCAGTTTCTCCTCAATCAACCACCACGAGTATTCTACTAACCCATATACGGCGGGGTGATGTTGCCAATGTTTATACCTTAAGAAGGGGGGCTGCCGAAGCAATGGAAGCGGTTGCGCATGGCACCGAAGACACCTCTAAAGTCGTAGGTCGAGCAATCGGTGAAATCGACTTACCCAAGGGCACCACTATTGGTGCGATTGTTCGAGGAGAGAAAGTGATCATTGCACACCATAATATTGTTATTCAATCGGATGACCATGTGATTTTATTTTTGGTTGATAAAAAATATGTTGGTGAAGTTGAGCGATTGTTCCAAGTTGACTTGACCTTTTTCTAATTGATTGCGATGTATAAATAACACCTGCTAATAGGCTCCCATATTAACTAAATGCAAACTCAACTAATCATAAGAATTTTGGGCATCCTGCTAATGATTTTTAGCTTGGCCATGGTGCCGCCTATTATCGTCTCATTTCAATTTGGAGATGGTGGCGGATTAGCATTTTTCACCGCATTTGTGATCAGTTTGTTTCTGGGATTAATCCTGTTTTTACCGCGCAAAAATGTGCGCGGAGAATTACGAACACGTGACGGCTTTTTAGTGGTCATCTTATTTTGGGGCGTTCTTAGTTTTATGGGGGCGGTTCCGCTGTATTTGGGCGATATCCCCAACTTTGGTATTTCCGATGCGGTGTTTGAGTCTTTTTCTGGGTTAACGACTACCGGAGCAACGGTCATATCTGGTTTAGATAGCCTTTCTCACTCAATCCTATTTTACCGCCAACAATTACAATGGATGGGAGGAATGGGGATCATCGTGTTAGCGGTGGCCGTTTTGCCTATGTTAGGCATTGGTGGAATGCAGCTTTATCGCGCCGAAACTCCGGGGCCGGTCAAGGATGCAAAATTAACCCCCAGAATCGCCGGCACAGCAAAAGCACTTTGGTATATCTATTTTGGCTTAACCGTTGCCTGCGCACTCAGTTATTGGTTTGCAGGAATGACTTTATTTGATGCTATTAGCCACAGCTTTTCAACCATTGCGATTGGAGGCTTTTCAACTCACGATAAAAGCATCGGTTGGTTTAACAGCACTGAAATTGAGCTCATTTGCAGCGCCTTTATGCTCATTGCCGGAGTCAATTTTTCGTTGCATTTTATCGCAGTACGCCGACTCAGCCTTGCATCCTATTTTAATGATACCGAGTTTAAAGTTTATCTATCGATCTTAATAGCGGTCACAGTGCTTGCGGTGGGAATACTGGTTTATCATGAGTACTATGATTTTTCTGAGGCGGTTGTTAAAGCAATATTTCATACGGTTTCTATTGGCACTACCACCGGGTTTGCCACAGATAACTTTACTCAATGGCCAATTTTTCTCCCGGTGCTACTAATTTTTGTCAGTTTTATCGGTGGTTGTGCGGGTTCTACCGGTGGTGGAATGAAAGTGATTCGGGTTTTGTTACTATTTAAACAAGGTACTCGAGAAATCAAGCGGCTAATTCATCCAAATGCTATCTTTAAGATAAGGATTAGTGGAACAGCAGTACCTGAAAAAATTGCTGAGTCAGTTTGGGGGTTTTTTGCCACCTATATCGTACTGTTTTTTATTTTCATGTTAATTCTAATGGCCGATGGGCATGACCAAATCACTGCCTATTCAGCAGTTGCAGCCTGTATGAACAACCTTGGGCCTGGTTTAGGAGAGGTTGCGCAAAATTATTCTGGATTAAGTGATCTGTCTAAATGGGTGCTTAGTTTGGCGATGTTATTTGGGCGTCTAGAAATTTTTACGCTGCTGGTGTTATTTTCACCTGATTTTTGGCGGAGTTAATATTGCAATCAATTACAATTGAGTGCTATCGAATGGGAGTTAGATAATGAAAACAATTTTTGCAATAATTTTTATACTGATGAGTTTTAATATTGCTGCGGAAGAAGATTTAGTACTAAAAGAGATTTCTGAGCAGTACGTAAAATTAGTATTAGCCATGGGGGTTCATGACCCTGCTTATGTGGACGCGTACTACGGACCTGAAAACTGGGCGAAAGAAGCGAAAGAGAAAAAAATTCCTCTGAAAAATATTATTCTTGCTTCGCGTTTTTTGATTGACAACCTAGAAGGTGCCTACGCAGAAGATGAGCAGATTAATTTACGCTTAAAATATTTAGATGTGCAGTTGTCTGCCTTGCACTCAAAAGCAATTATGCTTAAAAACGGCATCAGACTGGATTTCGATCAAGAAAGCAAAGTTTTATACAACACCCAAGCACCAGCCCATCAATTAAGTGATTTTGACGATACCTTAGCCGAGCTAGATAAAATGCTCCCAGGTTCTGGGCCTTTGACTGAAAAAGCCGATGCGTTTAAGTCTCAGTTTGTGATCCCTAAAGAAAAGCTCAAACAAGTGTTCGATCTCGCGATTGCGGAATGTCGAAAAAGAACTCAAAAATTTGTCAAATTACTACCCGAAGAAAACTTTAAATTAGAATTTGTTTCTGATAAACCGTGGAGCGGCTATAACTGGTATAAAGGTAATTCTTTTTCGTTAATTCAGGTTAACACTGAATTACCAATTTATATTTCTAGGGCGGTTGATCTTGGCTGCCATGAAGGTTATCCCGGCCACCACACCTACAATGCATTGTTAGAAGCGAATTTGGTGAAGCAACGTGGCTGGATTGAGTTTAGTGTTTATCCGCTTTTTTCACCGCAGTCGGTTATAGCTGAGGGGACCGCAAATTATGGGATTGAAATGGCTTTTCCTGGCAACGAAAAAGTTGAGTTTGAGAAGCAGGCACTATTTCCGGTTGCCGGAATCGATCCTAGTTTAGCAGAACAGTTTTCTGAGTTTACTCGACTAACTTCTAAACTCAGTTATGCTGGCAATGAAATAGCACGTCGCTATTTAAATAAAGAAATTGAACGAAATGAGGCGGTAGAGTTATTGCAAAAATATACCCTATCAAGTGCCCAAAAAGCCAACCAAAGAGTAGACTTTTATGACGCCTACGGCGCTTATGTGATTAACTACAATTGGGGTAAGGATCTTGTTAAACAGTGGGTAGAGTCTGGAAAAGACCAATCGATAGAGGGGCGATGGAAACGCTTTTCTCAATTGCTATCTTCACCGCGATTGCCATCAACCTTAAAATAATCTGAAGCGTCAATATGTCGAATAATGTCAACCAGTCAGAGCAAAGCACGGTGCGTTCACCGTGCATTAGTAATTGTTGTTTAGATCATGACGATATTTGTATGGGCTGTTTTAGGCATATTGACGAAATCACCGGCTGGCACAGTGCCGATCTCAATCAAAAAAAACAAATTTTAGAAAACACTGCTCGCCGAAAAGCATCAAAAGATATTGGCGCGCAGTAACTAGCCTAATTGCCGTAAGGGACGTTCCATAGCCCGCTAAGTGCGCGAATATAAGCGGTTTGATACATTGTGATAGGCCGCCATTGTGGCATTGCTGTCTACCTTTCTCAGGAAGTCTCGCAGGTTCATTTCTGCTTCTCTAAAAGTTGAAAATGGGCCAATGGTTTTATTGTCTCGTATCCTAATGTATACCCCTTCCGAGGCCACCACAATTCGATTGGAGCGTTTAAAAAATGTTCCTGGGAAATAACCATCTTTGCGGTTAACTGAATCCATTTGATGTTAATCCTAATTTTGTCTGACTCAATGTGGAGGCGGATTTTACGGATCCCATTTAATTTCGTCAGTAAGCAGAGTGAGTCTATCTTTGTGAGAGATCGACTATTTGGAGCTAAGAGATCAACGCAAAAAGTTAGCAGTTCACTCTAAATCATTAAATATTTGGCATTAACGGGTTACATCGGTCAATAATTATTGACCGATTGTTTTACCTTAAAGGCGACCCTTCAATCTTTTCTATCCTATTGTTTTTATTGAAATATATATTTTCTTATTGAAAATAATGAATGTTTTCTTTACACCGCCAGCCACGCTAGGGTCGCAGAAAATTCAAATTTATAGTTGACCTTAAATCGCAAATCACTTAGTTTAATGTAAGCGCTTACAAAAGGCGCGATTTGCCTGTTCTTTTTTTTGGCTTCTCGTGAAAGCGCTTACATTTTCCTAATTAAAATAGTATAGTTATAAAACGGGGTAGAAAATCGTGGGAGCGGAACCATATGAAAAATAAAAAGTTTAATAAAACACCTATAGCGGCTAGTTTGTCGTTGATATTAGGTTCGCTTGCAGGCAGTCCAATTTATGCAGCAGAGGATGAAGCTAGCAACGCAGAAGAAGAGCAGGTTGTTGTAATTACCGGAATTCGAGGCAGTTTAATTAGCTCAATGAATCGTAAGCGCGATGCGATTGGCGTGGTAGACGCAATTACCGCAGAAGACATCGGTAAGTTTCCTGATACCAACTTAGCAGAATCGTTACAACGAATTACCGGGGTTTCAATTGACCGTCAAAATGGCGAAGGAAGTCAAGTAACCGTTAGAGGAATCGATCCTCAGTTCAATATGATTACTTTAAACGGTCGAACGATGCCCAGTT
This sequence comes from Kangiellaceae bacterium, assembly GCA_965230505.1. Taxonomy (GTDB): domain Bacteria; phylum Pseudomonadota; class Gammaproteobacteria; order Enterobacterales; family Kangiellaceae. Next base: position 2,218,471 of record OZ246006.1, read on the forward strand.
CCTCTCTCCCCTTAGGTGGCGGAGCTTCTGATACCAGAGCCTACAGCTTCGAAAATCTCTCATCAGACGCGGTAAAATCGCTCGAAGTCTATAAAACGGGTAAAGCTCATATTTCGTCTGGTGGCCTGGGGGCTACGGTTAATATTAACACTGCTAAGCCGCTGGGTGAGCCTGGTTTTAGGGCGAGTTTTGGTGGCAAGTTATTGAATGATAGTACTGTCATTGAGGGTTCAAATATCACTCCAGAACTTTCAGGTATTGTTAGTTGGACTGACCCGAACGAGAAGTTTGGTTTTTCTATTAACGCTAATGTATCTAAACGAGATAGCGGCGTTGTCGGCGCATCGGTTGATCAATGGCGCTCGGGATCGTGGGATGGAACTGTACCAGACATGGATCCTTTGAACCCAACCGTATTTAACAACGAGCCGGCGGCGGGGGCAACCTATGCATTGCCTTCTAACCTCATTTACTACATGGCTGATAGAGAAAGAGAGCGTAAAAATGCGCAGTTAACTTTTCAATTTAAGCCCGCAAGTAACATGACAGCGACGTTAGACTATACCTATTCAAATCTTTACCAAAACGAAGAGCGTTCGGAACTCTCAATTTGGTATGCAGAATATAAAGATTCACTCACTTTTGATAATGGTGTTAGTCAGACGCCAGTTCGATATCGAGAAGAAAGGAATGCGTTAGCGCCAAGAGATATCGCGGTTGCTCAGATTAATCAAAATTTTGAAACCGATAATGATTCAATTGGCTTTAATTTGGATTGGGAAGTCAGTGATAACTTTGGTTTGTCATTTGATTTACATGATTCATCTTCAGAGACAACGCCAACTAAAGGATACGGAAATTTCTTAAAAGTTGGCATGGGCGCGAATATCATCGCTGCGCAAGGTGCGGATTATAATACTAGCTTGCCTATTATGAATGTGCGTTTTGATGATTGTAATACGGACATTGGTTTGAATTGTAACAACACCTTTGATCAAGATGATGTTGGAACGTCAATTCAGCAAAGAGCTTACTCGGAAAATCTGAGCGAAATTACCCAAGCTAAGATAGATGGGTCGTATGAATTTGATGATTTTAGTATCGATTTTGGGGTTGAGTCTCGCTCAATGACTAACCATACCATTCAGTCAAATATTAACGATACTATGGGTAACTGGGGGGTTGAAAACCCTGGTGAGCTGCCTGCCGGATTCTTAACTCCGGTAGATTTCGCATCTCAATTTGATGATTACAGCACTGCAGGAGCTTGGACACAAGGATTTAGAGGTGATGCTGAAACTATTGGAGCTTGGGCTGCTAATTTATATAATTTTGCGTTCAACCGAAATCCAAATGAACAAACTAATCGACTCATTGAAGAGGACGTCAATGCCATTTATGCGTCTTTTGAATTAACTGGTGACTTTAGTCAAATGCCATACAATTTGGTGGTTGGATTTAGATATGAAGATACGACTTCTAAATCAACCGCTAATGTGGCTTTCCCAGTACATGTATTGTGGGAAAGTAATAATGATTTCAGAGTGATTAATGGCTCACCGGATGATAAAACCAACTTTACCGTAGAAAACGACTATGATCATTTTTTACCCAGCTTGGACTTTAATATCGAATTGCAAGATGATTTGATCGGTCGATTCTCGTACAGCAAAACCATCGCTCGACCTACCTTTGGAAACCTGAGTGCCGCAGCGACAGTAACAGGTGGACCGCCAGCACCAAGTATTCTAGGTAGCGGATTACCAGGTAGTGCTTCTAGCGGTAATCCTAATTTGGTTCCTTTAGAATCAACTAACTACGACATTTCATTGGAATGGTACTTTGATGACGCGAGCTATGTGTCTGCTGGCTATTTTCAAAAGGATGTTGAGAATTTTATCGGCACCGGTCCCATTGTTCAAAACTTCTATGGACTGCGAGATGCGAGTGCCGGTCCAAGAGCACAACAAGCCATTGCCGATCTGAACGACTTAGGGGTTAGTGTGAATGAGACTAACCTCTTCTCTATGATGGCGGCCAACCAACTGGGTGTCGCTTTTGACTCAATGACTGCAAACGAATATGAAGCAGCGGTAGATATAGTACCCAATAGTGATGACCCGCTGATGCAGTTCTTGTTCCAAGCGCCAGTCAATAATAAGACTGCAACCATTGACGGCTGGGAGCTCGCGGCTCAGCATTTCTTTGGTGAGTCGGGCTTCGGGATTCAGGCCAATATCACTTTGGTCGATTCAGATGCTGAGTTTGATTTATCAGCTGCGCCAGATGTCACTCAGTTTGCGCTTGTTGGAGTTAGTGATTCTGCAAACCTTGTCTTTATGTACGAAAAAGATCAATGGCATGGCAGGCTGAGTTATAACTGGCGTGATAAATTCTTAAACAACGCTGCGTTCTATAATTCAGAACCAGAGTTCGTTGAAGAGTACTCGCAAATTGATTTTAGCGCAGGGTATCAATTTAATGATGACTTATCCTTTAGCTTTGAAATCATTAACCTAACTGAAGAGAACCGACGAACTCACGGACGAACCGATGTTCAATTATGGAGAATGGAGCAGTTTGGTAAGCGCTTTAGCTTAGGCGCTCGTTATACTTTCTAATCTTAGATAATTTTGAACTTATGATGTTGTTAAAAACCGCTTAATCGATAATCTTGGTTAAGCGGTTTTTTATTGGGTTTACTCGCTACAAAAATTATGGAAATATGGGGTGATTGCTATCTAACTTTAATAGCGTAATTCCAACAAAGAGAAGTAATATGACTGATTATCAAGTATTAAATACCGAGTCCCATAAAGAACTGACCATTCGCACAGACTATTCCCTAAGCTTTGGTGACAAAGTGTCAAATGTAACTACATTTCCAACAGAATTTGGCAACATTCAAAATGAATACCCAATCTTGTTTCGTAAACATCCTGAGACTGGAGAGTTTGGCGCATTTGTAATGTTGGGCTTTGAAAATGGTGAGAACCTGTATTTGTCAGAAAAGGGGTGGGATGCTGATTACATTCCGGCTGCAATCGCGCGGGGGCCATTTTTAATTGGTTTTCAAAATCAAGAAAGTCAAGGTAAAAGCGCGCAGGAACCGATAATCAATATTGATATGGATTCCCCTCGAGTGACATCAGATGGTGGCGAAAGAATATTTGACGATGAAGGTAACAAGACACCTTACTTCGATAACATTCAAAGAATATTGGTGGGAATTCATAAAGGAGTGGAATATTCAAAACTGATGTTTTCAGAGTTTTCGGAACTCAACTTAATAGAGCCGATAACCATTGATGTTGAATTTATTAATGGTGAAAAAGTAAAAATTGACAGTTGTTATAGTATTCACGAAGAGCGTTTAAAAGAGCTTTCTGGAGAGCCTCTGGAGCGACTTAACAAATCCGGACTTTTGCAAGCCGCTTATATTATTATCGCGTCGATCAATAATCTGAAACGACTGATTAATAGAAAAAATAAGTTGATTACACAGCAGTCCTAAAAACTATCCTCAAAATTTGATGTAACTTGGAACGTAAGAAGTGAGCCACAAAAAAACAACAAAACAGAAAATACAAAAAGTCGTAATTGCTGGGGGTGGTAGTGCCGGTTGGATGGTGGCAGCAGCCTTAACTAAGTTACTAGGCAAGAACTTGCAAATTAGTTTAATCGAGTCTGAAGAAATTGGTCGCATTGGTGTTGGTGAAGCGACCATTCCTCCGTTGCGAGTATTTAATCAACTACTCGGTATTAATGATCAAGAGTTTATGTCTAGTTGCCAGGCCACTTTTAAGCTTGGCATTGAATTTAAAAATTGGGGAGAGCTTGGCGATAGTTATATCCATTCATTTGGTGAAACGGGTAAAATTTGTTGGGCCGGCGAATTCCAGCATTTTTGGTTAGCCGGTAAAAATAAAGGCAGATCAGAAAAGTTTGGTGACTACTGCCTGGAACTTAAAGCCGCTGAAGCCGGTAGATTTGGTCACAGCAAAGATTCCCAACTCAACTACGCCTACCATTTAGATGCAGGATTGTATGCCGAGTTTTTGAAAAAATTTGCCATAAAGCATGGATTAAAACGAATTGAAGGAATCATTACTGATGTCACGACCAATTCACAATCAGGTTTTATTGAAACTTTAACATTAGCTGATGGGCAGGTGATTGAAGGCGATCTATTTATCGACTGCACCGGCTTTGCTGCTCGACTAATTGAGGGAACTTTAAACACCGGCTTTGAAAGTTATGCCGACCTGCTTCCATGTGATTCGGCGGTTGCTGTGCAAACTGAAAAGTTCGGTGAACCAAGACCCTACACTCAATCCATTGCTCACGACTTTGGTTGGCAATGGCGCATTCCTTTGCAACATCGAGTTGGCAATGGCTTGGTATTTTGCAGTCGCTTTGGAAGTAACCAGCAAGCCATTGATAGCTTGATGAATAATCTTGAAAGTAAACCCATCACCGATCCTAAAGTGTTTAAATATAATACTGGAAAGCGGCGTAAAGGCTGGAATAAAAACTGTGTAGCTATTGGTTTAGCCAGTGGATTTTTGGAGCCCGTTGAATCCACTGCCATTCACTTAATTATGTCTGCGGTTCTTAGGCTAATGCGATTATTTCCTCACCAAGCGATTTCCCAGACTAATATAGATGAGTACAACCGCCAATACGATAATGAAATGGAAAGAATTAGAGACTTTATTATTTTGCATTATAAAGCGACCGAACGAGAAGACACTCCATTTTGGTCTCATTGCAAAAAAATGGACATTCCAGATACCCTCGCTCACAGGATTAAACTATTTAAAGATACAGCGCGAGTATGTATCACCGATACCGAATTATTTAGGATCGATTCGTGGACTCAAGTGATGATCGGTCAACGAATTATCCCTGAAAACTATCATCAGATCGTCGATATGATGAGTGATGAAGAGCTTAATCGATTTCTCTCTGGACTTAAAAATAATGTTGCAAGAAAAGTCGCTCAAATGCCAACTCATCAAGAATTTATAAATCAATATTGTAAAGCGCAACCTTTCTAGTTTTTTATAGTCGTGTAATTAACCCGATCTTTGCTGACAACCGACCTAAGGGTTTATTTTATAAAAATGTAAGCGCATACATGATCTATCTAATTAATAACAAGAAGAAAGAACAAAATGAATAAATCGCTTAACACCATGAAACTCTCTTTGTTTGAAAAACTCGGTTACGCTTGTGGTGATGTCGCGTCTAATTTCTACTGGCGAATGTTCGATGTTTTTCTGTTTATTTTCTATACCGATGTGTTCGGTATACCGGCGGAAATTGTTGGCACCATGTTTTTAGTTACTCGCCTAATCGATGCGTTTAGCGACCCGTTAATGGGAGCACTCGCGGATAGAACTAAAACGAAATTTGGTAAATTTCGGCCCTATTTATTGTGGGGAATTGTTCCAATCACCGCCGCCGGTATTCTTACCTTTACTGTACCGGATTTGGATCAAGACGGAAAAATAATATGGGCTTTTGCCACTTATATTTTTATGATGTTAGCTTACACCTTTATTAATGTTCCTTATGGCGCATTACTCGGCGTCATCACCGGTGATTCACAGCAAAGAACCACCTTAACTAGTTTTAGATTTATCGGTGCTTTTACTGGCGGTACTTTAGTTGCTTATTTCACATTAGATCTTGTTTCATGGTTAGGCGCTGGCGATGAACAGTTAGGTTGGCAACTCACAATGACAGTATATGGGTTAATTGCAGCGGTTTTATTTGCTATTTCATTCCTGACAACAAAAGAAAGAATACAACCAATTGTTCAACAAAATAGTAGCATTCTACAAGATCTTGATGATCTCAAAAATAACAAACCTTGGTTGGTACTATTTACATTGGCTTTAGTGATAATGCTGACTATCACGCTTAGAGGAAGCAGTGGAACCTTCTACCTTAAATATTTTGCGGGTAGAGAAGACCTAATTGGAAAGTTTACTACGGCGTATATGCTATCGCTCATGATTGGCGCGGCCATTACGCCTTTGTTAACTAAATTTATCAATAAACGAAAGTTATTAGTGATTTTGATGTCCATTGTGGCTGTGCTCTCAATGACATTTTATTTTGTACCAAAAGAAAACATAGGGACAATGTTTGTATTACAAATTCTGATTGGTATTTCATTGGGTCCCAAATCGCCTTTGGTGTTCTCCATGTATGCCGATACTGCTGATTACTCGGAGTGGAAAAACGGACGGCGAGCGACGGCCATGATTTTTTCAGCTGCCTCTTTTGCTCAAAAATTAGGAGGAGCTCTTGCCGGTGCAATAATGGGTTGGCTTTTAGCCAGTTTGGGCTACGTGGCAAACCAAGTGCAGTCTAATGCTTCAGAGCATGGGATAGTGTTACTCATGACAATGATTCCAGGCATATTTGCATTGTTAGCGGTACTAATCGTCAAACTATATCCATTGCATGACCAAAAGCTAAACCAAATTCAAGCTGATCTATTTCAATCTAAAACTGCATCAGGTGAAAAACTAGTCGATGAATAATGAAAAACTCTATCGCCTTGATCAAGAGAGTGGTGAAATAAAATTATTCTCGCCAGTTAAGATGCCCAAGGCGAGCGGATTTTTGTGGAATAAAAATCTCTTAGTGCAAGCGACCTGCAGAGGATTTGTTAACTCTCAATTTACTCAGCCTGAGCCTGCTAAGTATTCAAAAGGACCTTGTTTAGAAGCGACCAGCTTTATGCAACCAGAGCCTAATTATTATGCCCATCATCCGGGGCGATTTTTTTATATCAAAGATGAAGAAACTGGTGAGATGTTTTCTGCACCCTATGAGCCAGTCAGAAAGAAATTAGACTATTTTGAGTTCAGAGTCAGTAAGACGGAAATTGCATGGAAGATTAAAAAGTTAGCCATTAAAGTCGAGCTCAGCCTATCAATACCGAAAGAGCAAGCAATCGAAATTTGGGATATAAAAGTAACTAATTTAGGTACCCTAAAAAGAAAGCTGTCAATATACAGCTACTTTACTATTGGTTATATGTCATGGATGAATCAATCGTCTAACTATCATCCCGATCTCAATGCGATAGTTGCAAGTTGTATCACGCCCTATCAAAAGCTGGAAGATTATTCTAAACAGAAAGATTTTAAGGACAAAACCTTTTTAACCTCCGAGCAGCCTATTACTTCTTTTTGTGCCAACCAAGAACTATTTGAAGGTGAGGGTGGGCTTGTTAATCCTGAGCAAATTCAATCGGAAATTCTATCCAACAGCACGGCACAATATGAAACTCCCTCTGCGGTTTTTCAATTTCGAATAAAATTACTAGCGGACGAGAATTATTCGAACAGGCTGCTGTTTGGCCCAATAAGAATAGAAAGCGAACTCAAAACTATTCGTAATAACTTTTTAAAAAATCAAAATCGACGCATTGATAACAAAAAAAGGGTCCGGCAGGAATACCAAGACTATATTGAGCGAGCCAAAGGTTGTATTAAAATAAATACGCCAGAGCCCGCGTTTAATCATTTTGTTAATCACTGGCTCGCTAGACAGCTTTTCTATCATGGTGATGTTAATCGACTAACCAATGATCCGCAGACTCGAAACTTTTTACAAGACCATATGGGCATGAGTTATATCAATCCACCACTGGCTAAAGCTTCATTTCTAAAAGCACTTAAACAGCAAAAAATAAATGGAGAAATGCCCGATGGTATCTTGCTTCATCCAGATGCAAAATTAAAATACATTAACCAAATTCCTCATGCGGATCATAATGTTTGGTTGCCGATATGCATTGCGGCTTATTTGAAAGAAACTAATGATTTAGACATGCTAAATCAGTCGATAAGCTGGGCCGATTGCGAGCAAGACTCAACAATGTTTGAACATGTTGATCGTGCGATGGATTTTTTATTGAGCGGAAGAGACCAAAGAGGTTTGAGTTTGATAGCTCAGGGAGATTGGTGTGACCCAATGAATATGGTGGGTCACAAAGGCAAGGGGGTCTCCGCTTGGCTAAGCATGGCAACCTCCTATGCGTTAAAAACTTGGTCAGAAATATGTGTGTGGTTGCAGCGGAATGAACAGAGTAAAAGGTATTTTGATGCTCATCTAAAACTTAATCAACGGATAAACCAACATTTTTGGCATGACGAATGGTTTGCTCGTGGTATTACGGATGATGGACGATTATTTGGTACAAACACAGATCAACAAGGACAGCTTTTTTTAAACCCACAAAGCTGGTCGATTTTATGTGGCGCTTTATTGCCTGAAAATTTACAGAAAATCCTTCAAGTAATCGAAGAAAAATTACAAACCCCCTACGGAGTGATGATGCTTGCACCAGCCTACACCAGAATGCAGCAAGACATTGGGCGAGTGACACAAAAGTCACCTGGTGTTGCCGAAAATGGGTCGGTGTATAACCATGCAGCGATATTCTATGCCTTTGCATTGTATCAAGCCGGTCAGTCGGACAAAGCATTTAAGGTTCTTAAGCAAATGTTACCGACCAGTGAAGATGTGTTAAGAAGAGGCCAGTTAGCTAACTTTATTCCCAACTATTATCGCGGAGCCTACTATCAATTCCCTGAACATGCAGGTCGATCAAGTCAGTTATTTAATACTGGGACTATCAGTTGGTATTATCGATGTATTATTGAAGGTTTATTTGGTGTTTATGGCGAGCAGGGGGATCTAGTCATTCAGCCTAATTTACCCTCCGAATGGCAGCAATCGACGATTGAAAGAAGATTTATGGGGGCGAGTTTTAACTTTGAGTTTAATCGAGTTGATAATCTTACAAAAACAGTCATAGTCGTGGACGGTCTGATTCTAGCAGGCAACAAAATAACAAAGATTGCCTCAGGTAAGCACTATGATGTGGTAGTGAACTACCCTGGACTGTCATGATTGAAAATATTAGTAGAAGCGATACCGATTTACCTTTGTTATTTATTGTAATGGGAGTTAGTGGTAGTGGTAAGTCGACTATCGCCCATCGGCTAGCAAGGCTAAATAGCTTTCATTTTCTCGAAGCTGATGATTACCACAGCGAAACTGCCAAGCTAAAAATGAGAAATGGCGAAGCGTTGAGCGATGACGATCGAACCCCATGGATCAATAGTTTGTGTATTAGTTTAGAGATTTTGGCAAAATCAAATATTCATTGTTGCCTTGCCTATTCCGGATTACGAAGAGAGCATCGGCAACAATTTCGTTCTCTTGGATATAGGGTGACCTTTATTCATCTTTCGGGCACACTAGAACAATTGCAAAAAAATTTAGAAAATAGGCGTTCGCATTTTTTTCAACCAAGCTTATTGAATAGTCAGTTTGAAGCAATGCAACAACCAGAAAGTGAAGCAGATGTATTCACCATCGAAATAATGGACGGAATTGACGAAACAGTCATGTCGGCTCAAAAAATAGTATTAGAGAATATGTCATTTAACTAAGCGCTAATAGACCTAAGAACAAGCTAAAACAGGAAAAATCATTGAGAATAATCTATCAACTTACCTTTGGCCTCACTTTGTTTATTTTAACACCCTTAATCATGGCGGCAGAGATCCCCTACAGTAATGAGTCGATTGTAATTGACGGACTAGCCAAAGAAAAAAGTTGGTCTAAAACTGATTGGCAAATGATTAATCATCCGATCATTGGTGCATTACCCGAGACTTCCGATTTTAGTGGTCGTTATAAATTGCTTTGGGACCAACAGTATATTTATATACTCGCCGAGATAATTGACGATAAACTGTTTGACGGTCACCCTAATCCGATCGATTTTTATTGGGATGATGATTGTTTAGAGATATTTATCGATGAAGACGCATCTGGTGGTAACCATCAGTTTAACTTTAATGCGTTTGCCTATCATCTTGCTCTTGATAACCAAGTGGTGGATATTGGTGAAAAAGATAGCCAAGGAAACCCTCAATTTTTAGTTTTAAATAGCCATGCGACAAATCGTTGGAAGCGAAGTGAAACTGACCCCACAAAAATAATCTGGGAAGTCGCTTTGTCGGTTTATGATGATCAATTTAGACCAAACAAAGCAACAAATAAACCGGTCGATTTGCACGCTGGTAAACAGCTAGGGTTTATGATGGCATACTGTGATAATGATGGGAGCAAAGCCCGAGAAAGCTTTATCGGCTCAAAAGATATTCAAGCGGTCAATGGTGATAAGAATCGCGGATATATCGATGCAAGCGTGTTTGGGAAGATTATGTTGGTTAACTCAAACACCGAGTCAAATCGAGAGTCTATGTAACTAAAATTTAGGCTTCCGTATTGTTATGTGCGTCTTTAGCATTTAATATGCCGATATTATATTGACCCTAAACAAGTATTTATTTTGATAAAGTTAAACGATGAGTTGATTGTCGGACAAGGCTCTCATAGGACGTGCTATCGCCATCCCAAAAAACATAATCTTTGTGTTAAGGTCAATCATCGCAACAATCAGAAAGACCAAGTTCGAGAAGTGTCCTACTATCAACATTTGACCAAGCGGGGTATTAGTTGGGATTACCTAACTCGCTATTATGGTACTATATCTACGAATATAGGCCTTGGGTATATTTTTGACTTAGTCGTCGACTCCAATCTTCAGCCCTCTAAAACGCTTGAGTACTATTTGGAAAGACAGATTCCGGAAGGTACTATCAAGTCATTGCTAAGACTCAAAGCCTACTTGCTACAATTCGCTATAGTCACTACCGAGTTAAAGCCGAGGAATATTGTTTGTATTAAAAAAGACAAGCTTATCGAAAGTTGCGTCATTGTGGACGATATTGGAAACACGGAGTTTATTCCTGTGAGCAGTTATTTCCTATTTTTAGCTCGGTCAAAGATCAATAGAAAGTGGCATCGATTTGAGTCTAGCCTAAATGAGCGGGGATTATTCTTGGCTAACAAATAAATATGAGCTAGTCATTTCGGTACTTTAGGTTGCAAGATATCTATTTAAGCTCTTCGAACTAATTACAAAATTCAGTCACATGCCAAAGCTCACCCGACGGTCCCCAAAGGTAAACAACCTTACCCCAACGCTCTTGTTTGATGGGTTCAAATCTAATATCGAAACCTTCTAACCTCGAGATGACTTGATAGGCTTCCTCGATATCTAAAACCGAAAGTTGAAACATCAAGTTTTCGGCAAATTGCTGATTATAATAATTCTGTAAAAAGAAAGTGCACTCTCCATTTTCAAACAAACAGAGGTCATCGGAAACGCGACTCTTTTTGAATCCCAACGCCTGATAAAAAGACTGTGATACCTCATAATTTTTACTGGGTATAAATACTCTGATGTCGTCAACTTTCATTGGTTCTCTCGTTAGTTAGAGTTGCCACTAGTATTTTATCGAATTTCACCTCGCATGACAGGGTAGCCTTGATTCATCCAGCCAAAAATCCCTTCCCAAAGTACCGCGGTATTCTTAAAGCCTCGGCGGCGCAATTTATGGACAACATCATCTGCGGCCGCTCGCGGGCAGGAACAATACGCGATTATTTGTACGTCTTTTGGCAGGTCTTTTACGGTTTCATCCAGATCGGAATAGTAGGGAAATGGAATCGAGCCTTCAATATGCGCGGTTTGCCAAACGGAAGTGACTCGTGTGTCTAGCATAACGATCTTCTTTTTTTCAACTAACGCTTGATGAAGATCTTTTGATAAAACGTACATCCCATCTTTTAAACTGAATTTTGGGGCGTCACCATTGGGATTAACAATATATTGATCAGGCGTAGGTAAGGACCTTAATACCGGCTTAGTTTGTTCCCAACCACTGGCCTTACTCCGCAAAAATGCAGTGACATTATCAATATCTTTGGAAGACAATTTATCGGCGAATGCCGGCATCGGTGTATCTTGGCGACCATGTCTAATCGCGTAGCGGATAACTTCATCGGTGTTATGAGCCAATGCTGATGGGTTTGCTAAGGCTGGGCCAGTAATGCCTTCACCTTTTTTTCCATGGCATGCTGAACATTCTTTTTGATAAACTTGCTCGCCTCGCTGAATATCACCCACAACCGCTTTGGTAGACAATCGAACGCGCTCGGCGCCAGATTGCCAAAACAACCAGTAGGTTAAATCCCAGACTTCATCCAATGTCATGGGGCCACCCACTTCATCTAAATAGCCACCCATTGCCGTACCTTCACGGCCATAAGAAAGTGGCCTGAGGACAGCATGTGGAATGCCAGATTCAAATAGGCTTTTGCTTTTCAAAGATGGAGCATGATCATTGACATGGCCTTGTCGGTTTTCACCATGGCATAGTACGCAGTATTTTTTGTAGTTGACTTCGGCTACTTGTGCTTGTTCTGCGGTGAGTTCTCGAGGGGGCCCCATTCGAGAGTATTCATATTCTTCTGCTTTCAATTGAAAGGCATTGGTCGCCAGTATAAAGAGTGAGAGAATTAAACAATCATTAAACAAGTTACGCGATTCGGGCATCGATGGTTCCATTAATTGGTTATCAATTCATTTATCAATTCGGCTCGGTTCCGGTAGTGCAGACCGATTAGGTATTTAAATCTTAACTGAATCGAAATGGAAATACCTGATGTTCTTATGATTTTTATCTGATGTTGTGATGACAGCGACGATCAACTAATTCAGAATGATTAGCATCCAATTGAGGCTGGTGTCTTAATACCAAAAGCCCAATTTATATTAATTGAACAACTTCTAATGAAAATCCGATTAGTGCCAATACTAAGCCGACACCTCCTACAGAATTTCCCCTACCAAGGACAACACCGAGTCGCACAAGTACTTTACTAACACCAATTATGAAAAGAACTAACGTTGTAACAACACTAAAGAATATATTAGAAATCAAGATCATTGACGGATCCCAAACTGATAGTCCAAACACTGCGGCAATCCAAATTAAAATATAACCTCCGATCCATACTTTTGGATTCTTCATGAATTTAGGTTTTGTCTCTTCAAACGTATCCTCAAGGCTTTCTGATAACTTTGGGAAGTAGAGCTCAACAGAAATTAATACTAAGCCAACAAGCTCAATTACAATTGCGCCCCACTGAATTAGGTGAGTGTATACGATGTTGTTTTCTCCCTTGGAAGCAATTATGTGACAGTCACTATAAAGCCAATCTCCTACAGACACAACTGGGACTTTCCTACATCGCGCGAGGTATTGAACGCTTTCATTAAACTATGTGTTATCAGATAATTACTCTACGAATCGATTTCAAGGATGAAACATGGCCATTAGACGCAGCGAACTTATTGATCCAGAAAATGCAGGCTACTACCATTTAATCAGTCGATGTGTAAGACAAGCATTCCTTTGCGGGATCGATCCTGAAACCAACAAAGACTACGACTATCGACGGCAATGGATTGAAGATCGAATTTTAGAACTTGCGAAGTACTTTGCTATAGAAGTTTATAGTTATGCCGTGATGAATAATCACTATCACTTGGTGGTTTACTCTGACCCAAAAGCACCTCAATCATGGTCTGACTTGGAAGTTGCAGAGCGGTGGCTTAACGTGTTTCCTGGCAAACTAAATAACCCCAAGTTCAAGACTCAGCGCGAATTACGATTGCAAGCTATACAAAAAGATCCGGATCTGCTTGCGACCTATCGAGAACGCTTAGGCAGTCTATCGTGGTTAATGCGACGAATTAACGAACCCCTTGCCAAGCAAGCTAACAAAGAAGACCTTTGCAAAGGTCATTTCTGGGAATCTCGGTTTAGATCTCAAGCCTTATTGGATGAAGCAGCTGCACTGACCTGCATGGCCTATGTTGATTTAAATCCGGTTCGGGCTAATATGGCTAAAACCTTGGAAGATAGCCTACATACCAGCATCAAAAAGCGCCTTAAAAAACTTACCGAAGATCAACTGGATAGCTCGCTTAAGGCGATTGCTGGACAAGTTAAAAATCGAACCATGGTAATGCCGTTAAGAGACTACATAGAACTAGTGGAGTGGACGGCGCAAGCCATCGTTTATCCAGACAAAGCCAAGCTAACACCCGATTTAGCCTCGACTTTTAAACGTCTTAATCTAAGGCAAGAAAACTGGTTGAGTCAAATGCAGACTTACGGTCGCAGCTATTATCGCTTTGTGGGCAGTATTGAAAAACTAAAAGCCAAAACTAAATCATTGGGGCAACAGTGGTTGAAAGGTCTCAAACAGGTCCAGCAACTCTATTTAGTCGACGGCTAGTTCACCAAAAGTATACCGTCTTCTTATCTTGTTATTTGAGAGATGGGCTGTCGTTCTAAATTCGTCCAAATCGCAGATCAACCTATCAACTATCGAAATAGGCACTTCTACAAATATCCGTCGTTTGAAATTCTTTAAAGAGTTCGAATAAATCATAGTGAAGTACGGTACAATCAATAAAGTGACTGTCTCTATTCACTCCACCAAAAGTAGACCGTCTGCTTATCTTGTTATTTGAGAGATGGGCTGCCGTTCTAAATTTATCCTAATCGCAGGTCATCCTATCAACTATCGAAATAGGCACTTCTACAAATATCCGTCGTTTGAAATTCTTTAAAGAGTTCGAATAAATCATAGTGAAGTTCGGTACGATCAATAAAGTGACTGTCTCTATTCAGTCCTAACTAAACTTTCTGCATTCCATATTGCAGAATCTTATTGATTAGATCTCGGTTGGTCGGCAGTGCTTGAATATACTGATTAGTTTTAGCTAGGTTCTCATCAAAAAAACTTTCCGCAACTTTATCATCCATATAGCTTCGAGTCGTTTCGCGTGGTTCAGTATGAAATCCCATTCCGTATAAAATATATTGCCAACTAGCAGAGGGAAACACTTCATCGTTTTGGGTAAAATCAGCGGTTGTTGGCGGTTGGTATTTCCACAATTTGAGCATCTCTTGTAAGCTCTCGGGAATGGTTTTAGGGTCGCAATTGTCTATCCAATAATCTGAATCAGTTCGTTTAGTTAAGATGTAATGGAGCTTAAGGAAATCAATAATTCGATCCCAACGATATAAGAACTGCTGATTGTAGCGCTTAGCGGTGATATCCATAATTTCGCGATTGGCGGGTAACTCTTTGCTAATTTTAGACGCCGCTAATTCGATCAGTACCAATGCAGATGCTTCTAATGGTTCAAGAAATCCGGCGGCCATACCAATCGCAACACAATTACGATGCCAAAATTTTTCTCGATGGCCTGGATTAATTGGAATCTTTTTTATCGGTAGTTGGCTGGCTTTTTGTTCACCGATCGATTCAGCAATGTAAGCTCTTAATTCTGCTTCTGCATTTTCTTGAGAAGAATATTCGCTGGAATATGCATAACCAACACCACGTCTTACTGGTAAGGCAATATCCCAAATCCAACCGGCACTTTGTGCGGTTGAAATAGTGTGCGAAGTGATAGGATCATTTTCATCAAGATACGGAACATGAGTGGCTAATGCGCTGTCGTTAAATAAAATGTGTTTCTTACTGATAAAAGGAATTTGGTAGTGTTTACCAAGAAGTAAACTAGAAAAGCCCGTGCAATCAATAAACAAGTCACCGTTGATCTCGCCACTGTTTTTAGTAGAAACTGATTTTATATCACCACAGGGTAAAGAGTTAACTTGGGTGACATGATCTAAAATATGTTTAACGCCTAGCTTCTCAATGCAATGATCCCTCAAAAACATACCGAGTTTAGGCGCATTTAAATGGTAGGCATAATTGGCTACCGCAGCAAATTCAGGCGTAGTAATCTGCTTAGGAGCGAGATGCTTTTCGCAAAGATGTCCTTGAAAACTCACAGCATCGGCAAAGGATACTTTGTCGCGATACTTTTGCCACGTATAAACTAAATCGGTTTTCGTATAGCCAGTAGGGATGACCAAAGGGTGATAATAAAAATCGTCTTTTGCCCCGGTGACCCATCGAGCGAATTTGGCACCTTGCTTAAAAGACGCATCACAGTGCTTAAACAAATCCGTTTCTCTTACCCCAATTTTATCGAGCGTTTCGCGCATGGTCGGCCAAGTTCCTTCACCAACACCAATGGGACCGACATCGGGTGATTCGATTAAAGTAATTTGCACACCGCTTTCTGAGTTGCTGTGATGCTCTGCCGCTATTACCCCAGCGGTGATCCAGCCAGCTGATCCGCCCCCAACAATAATGATATTTTTTATCCCACTACTCATAAGTAACAATCTGTCTCATTAAAACTAATCTCTCTCGTAAGAACTTATCGTTAGTTTTGTTATTGAAAATTAATATCTGTTTTAGCTAATCATACTCCCAACTGGGGTTTTGTCTAATGGCAATTAATGGATGCTTTGTCCGCGGAATTGGGTTCAATGTTAACATTGGCAATACTCAATTTTGTTGCTTCAGTAGTTCTTAGAACAAAGGGTGCTACAATTTTATCCATGGTAGCTCCTAATTTAGCGAAGCATTCTAAATCAATTGAATAACGCTGCCATACTTCTGGTTCAGAAAGGTTAACCAAGTTGCTGATATCGACCTTGGTATCGCAATCTGCTTCGCATCTCATGGAAACGATCAGTGCTTGAGTTAGTTTTTCTTCTAACTTAATTTCAAACGATAACACCGCGTCTTGCTCGTAGTAACCGCGCAAGTCAAATGGGAAATTATCGTTAAATTCGATTCCAGAAAATGCAAGTCCTTTAAAGGTGATAGTTCGAGCATCTTCTTGTACCTCTTTATCACTGGTGCGATATTTAACGAACTCATTTTCTGCTGAGCTACTCATAATGAGCTTTGCCCCTGGTTCAATACTAAAGGCTGGTCGCCAAGGCGATTGTAATAAACGCAAGATTTGTAAATCATGACTAGTCGAAGAAAATTCGGTTTGCAACTTATCATTCAGTTTATCGACATCGCCATAAGTTAAACCAAAACCATACGGGAAAAGTGGTGAGTAGTCTTCGTCATTGTGATTGACTTTTGTTTGAGTGGGTGAAGCTGGCCAAGAATAAGAAAGTTTACCGACAAAGTCGTGTTCTACTTTCCCAGTGCTATCCTTAAATAAAACATCTGCAATACCTGCACCTTCCGTTCCAGGCAACCAAGCAGCCACGAAAGCATCTGATGCGTTTAGTTCTGGATTGACCCACATAGGACGACCACTGATAAACACCGACACCACCGGAATGCCTTGCGATTTTAGCGAATGAAGTAGTTTGAGGTCGCGTTTAGCGTTGCGTTGATATTCTAAATTGTCTAAATCGCCATTACCTTCGGCGTAAGGTTCTTCGCCATAAACCACGATCGCCACATCGGGCTTTTGTTGATAGCTGCCATCGATACTAAACTCTATGCTACCGTCCGAATTAGATAGCTTTTGTTTGATACCCTTTAGTACAGATGTTGCTCCTGGAAAGTCGCTATTTTCGTTTCCGGTCCCTTGCCAAGTGATACTCCAACCACCGGATTGCTTTCCGATATTATCGGCAGCATCACCTGTGATCAAAATATTTTGGTGTTGAGATAATGGCAAAATATTTCGTTTATTTTTGAGTAATACGAGTGATTCTCTGACAGCTTGGCGAGCTATGGCTCGATGGGACTCTGAACCAATTAATTCGACCTTGCCCGAGAGTTGTCGATTGGCTGGACTGGGTCTATCAAACAAGCCCGCTCTGATTTTTACTCGAAGGACTCGACTGACAGCGTCGTCGACCCGTTGCATAGAAATCTCACCGTTTTGAACCTGTTTAATAGTGTTTTCTAACAATGGTTTCCAGGCCGATGTCGGCACCATAAACACATCTAATCCAGCATTAATTGCTTGGGGACAACTCTCATTACTACAACCTTTTACTTGCCCGTGACCATTCCAGTCGCCAACTACAAAGCCATCAAATCCCATACGTTGTTTTAAAACTTGAGTGAGCAAATAATGATTGCCGTGATTCTTTTTGCCGTGCCAGCTATTAAAAGAGGCCATCACTGTTTGCGCACCTGCTGCCAACCCACTGACGTAGCCTTGAGCGTGGATTTCAAATAATTCTTTTTCCGAAGCGATATTATTACCTTGATCATCACCACCCTCGGTTCCGCCATCACCGACAAAGTGTTTAACTGTCGCAATGACTCGTTGTTGGCTCAAAAAATCTTCAGAGGCCGCACCTTGCAATCCCTTAACAATCGCTGCCGAATACTCTCTGACAATTCTGGGATCTTCTGAATACCCCTCATAAGTTCGGCCCCAGCGGTCGTCTCTAACGACGGCGACTGTCGGTGCGAAAATCCATTCAATGCCTGTTGCCACCACTTCTTTGGCAGTTGCTTCGGCAATTTTTTCAATCAGTTCAGGATTGTTGGCCGCGCCCAAGCCAATATTATGCGGAAATAGAGTCGCGCCAATGACATTGTTATGTCCATGAACTGCGTCAGTTCCCCACATGGTGGGGATTTTAGAACCGTCTAACGAATCGTCGATAGAGGCTTGATACATGGCTTCTGCATAACCTATCCATTCTTGAGGAGTGGCATGTTTATTACCGTTAGGAAAGGAGCCACCACCATTTAAGTAGGAACCAAAACCATAACGGCGCATATCCTCAAGGGTAAAATCTTTTATTTCCGGTTGGATCATTTGTGCAATTTTTTGCTCTAGTGTCATTTTAGACAGAATTGAATCAATCCTCTTTTCAATAGCGGGATCTTTGGCCACTTGGCTTTTCAACTTTGGCCAGATTGCAGCGGCATTTTTGGTCTCTGCTAATGAGCGAGTATTAGCTTCGTCGGCGACGTTGGTCTGTTGTTCGCAAGAACTAAGCCCTAAACAACTCGCTAGTGCAAAGCAGACCAAGCGTGTGGTTTTTGTTCGACTGGAACTTAGCCAACGAAGCCTTTTATTTAATTCGGTTTTGCAGTGGTTCATCATCTTATTTTGTTCCTAGAAAATAATGATTAGTTTTGTTCAATCGGTTTTGGTATGCAGCCTATAAGGCCGTAATAGACGATGAAAAAATAGCAAACAAGTGGAATGAACAAGGACAGTTGAATACCGACCAAGTCGGCAAGGAAGCCTTGCAATAGCGGAAGAATAGCGCCACCGACAATGGCCAGACATAAGATCCCAGAGCCCTGACTAGTATGCTGTTTAAGCCCATTAATGGCTAAGGTGAAAATGGTGGGGAACATGATTGAGTTACATAATCCCACCAATAAAATAGCCCACATGGCAACTGCGCCGGAACTCATGATCGTTAATATTAAGAGTAAACATGCACCAAGTGCATTGGCAGCTAAGACCTTATTGGCGGAAACTTTTTGCATAATACCCGCGCCGATAAATCGACCGATCATGGCACCACCAAAATAATAACCAATGTACCGAGATGCCTCAGCTTCAGCCATCGAGGCAATACTGTCGAGTGCAAGAAAATTGACAATAAAGCTGCCAATGCCAACTTCTGCCCCCACATAAACAAAAATTCCAACCGCACCTAAAACAAGGTGTTTATGCTGCCAAGCGGAACCTTCAACCGCTGCTTCGTTGGTGGCAGGTGATTGGTCAATTTTGGGTAGTTTGATCAAGGCAAAAATAACTGCCAATGCAATTAAGCTAAATGCCAACAAAAGATAAGGGGTTTGAACTGATTCGCCGAGTATTTCTGGAGTGACGTCGGAACCTTCAGCAAACACAAAGCTGGCTAAAATAATGGGGCCGACCCAAATAGGGGCAATAGTCGTTCCTAAAGAATTGAACGCTTGTGTCAAATTAAGTCGTGACGAGGATGTTTTCGGATCGCCTAGAATACTCACGTAAGGATTAGCAGCGACTTGTAAGATGGTAATTCCGGATGCGAGTACGAATAAGGCCGCTAAAAATATCCAATACACTTTTAGGGCTGCCGCTGGATAAAACAATAAGCATCCGCTACTGGCTAAGGCAAGCCCGATAACAATGCCTTTTTGATAGCCAAGCTTTTTTACTAAAACACCGGCCGGCATAGAGACGATAAAGTAGGCGCCGAAGAAGCAAAATTGTACCAACATGGCTTGGGCGAAGTTAAGTTCAAACATGCCCTTTAGATAAGGGATAAGCACATCATTGAGTGCAGTGATAAACCCCCACATAAAAAATAGCGATGTCAGTGATACCAAAGCAAAATTATATTTGCCGGATGGCTGATTTTCTGCCGAATTTTGTGGAATAGCTGCCGTTGGACCGGCCATATCATTCTCCCCAATAGGGTTGAGTAACCAGAAATTAAAGAGGTAGATTATGCAGATTTCTGCCCCTTGCTGGTCGCTTAAGCAAGACTTCCGCTTCAATGGGAAGTCTGTCTTCGAGTTAAAAACACGATTTGAAATTCTCTTGTTTAAATGTGTTGACCTTTAAATGAGAAACATCTAATCTGTATGTAAGCGCTTTCATTTATATCATATTTGAGTCTAAGATCAATGCTTTTACTAAAATTTTGGGCGCTTCTGTTGATTGTCATTGAAGAGTTGAGGACTGAAAAGAACTCTGTCATTGGTCGTCCCATCGCCAAATTTAGGGCCTTGGGGCGTTTTTTTTAATATCGAAAGATATCACTTTCAGCAGCAATGATTTGGAAAACGAAATAGCAAAAGATAAGAACTATGAATCTGAACATCGAAAAACCGTCTATCATGACTTCAGCCGAATTTATCTATGGAGTCGCCACAGCTTCCTTTCAAATAGAAGGTGGTGTGGAGGATAGGTTACCCTGTATTTGGGACCATTTTTGCAATCAACCAGATAAGATCGCCGACAGTTCCAATGGCGACGTGGCATGTGATCATTTCAATCGCTGGAAAGACGATGTTGATTTGATCGAATCACTTGGCGTCGATGCATATCGTTTGTCACTATCTTGGCCAAGATTAGTAAACCAAGAAGGCCAGCTGAGAGCTTCAGGTTTGGCTTTTTACATCGAATTACTCGATGAGCTAAACAGCAGAAATATTAAGCCTTTTGTCACATTTTACCACTGGGATTTACCTTTACATTTGGAGGAGCAAGGTGGTTGGCTTAACCGAGAAACAGCCTATCAATTTAAAAACTATGTTGATCAAGTCTCAAAAGCACTTGGGGACAGAGTTTATTGCTACGCAACGCTTAACGAACCTTTTTGTAGCGCGTACCTAGGATATGAAGCAGGCATTCATGCGCCTGGCCACAAAAGTAAAACATTCGGTAAAAAAGCGGCGCACCATCTGTTGCTTGCTCATGGATTAGCAATACAGGTGCTCAATCAAAACTGCCCGCAGATTAAAAAGGGCATAGTGCTTAATTTTACACCCGCTTATCCCAACAGTGATTCAAAAGCTGATCGAATCGCCGCGAGCAAAGCGGACGATCATTTCAATCAGTGGTACATTAAACCAATATTTGATGGTCAGTATCCAGAGTTAATCAATCAATTACCACAAGACTATCAACCGGAGATTCTGGAGGGTGATTTAGATATTATCTCGACCAAAATTGATTATTTAGGAATTAATTTTTACACTCGTGCAGTTTATGCGGCAGCTGATAACGAGTACGGTTTTGAAGAGCTGCCAGCGCAGCCGCCACTGACTGATATTGGCTGGCAAATTTACCCTCAGGCTTTTACTGAATTGCTGGTTTCACTGAATAAACTCTATCGGTTGCCACCTATTTACATTACTGAAAATGGTATGGCTGATGCTGACAAGTTGGAAAATGACAAAGTTAAAGATCCCTTGCGAGTCGATTATTTGCAAAAACATTTAAATGCGGTTAATGATGCGATTTTGCAAGGCGTTGATGTGAGAGGCTATTTTGCGTGGAGCCTTATGGATAACTTTGAATGGGCTGAAGGTTATACTAAGCGTTTTGGCGTAGTTTTCGTGGATTACCAAACTCAACAGCGTACCATTAAACAAAGTGGGTTAGCTTATCGAGAATTTCTAAAGCTTCGTAAGCGTGGATGAGATTTGTCTTAGAAAATCAGCTCATAACAGGCGCACTAGCTTGGCCGAGCAATCAATAAAAAATAAAAGAGTTTGCCCATGTCTCAACAATCACATCAACTACCTTTTCTAGAAAAAATAGGCTATTCCCTTGGTGATGCCGCCGCTAACTTGGTTTGGCGTGGAGCGCTCGCTTTTCTAGCGGTTTTTTACACTGACACATTTGGACTAGAGACTTTAGCGGTTGCCGCTTTGTTACTGGTGGTTCGACTATCTGATGGAGTGACCGATATCATTATGGGGATGGTTGCTGACAGAACTAATACTCGGTGGGGAAAATTTAGACCTTGGATTTTGTTTTCGGCGCCATTACTCGGTATTTTTATGGCACTCACCTTTACCACCCCGAATTTGGGCCCAACGGGTAAATTGATTTATGCCTATATTACTTATATTTGTTTAACCCTTGCTTACACTATGAATAATGTTCCTTACTCGGCATTAATGGGAGTGATGACACCGAGTAATACCGAAAGAACACACTTGTCGGCTTGGCGATTTGCCGGTGCGTTTATGGGGGGCTTTGCAGTGATGGTAGGCACGCCTGTATTAGTGAGTTATTTTGGCGGTGGCAATGAGCAATTAGGTTACCAATACACGATGTATTTATTTTCGATCTTACTCGTAATTTTATTGATCATGACCTTCTTAACCACTGAAGAGCGAGTGAAACCACCCATTGCACAATTGAACGAAAAGCAAACTAATTGGACAAGGTTTACAATTAATGTACTGCTAGGCTCGATCCCGCTTATTTCTGTTACCCTATTTTTCTACTATAGAAACTTACTGACGGGGGTGATTTTTGCCATAGTGTTTGCGGTGTCAGCGTTGATTATTCGAAAGCTATTGCGTAAACCCGATCAGAACAAATCAGATGAAGAAAGAGATATCGTCGATCTATTAACCAATGCACCTTGGCTGGTGTTACTGGGTATCGGTTTTTTATTTATGATGTCTAATGGCATCAAAATAGGAGCAGCTGCTTATTATTTTAAACATTATGTGGGTGAAACAATATCCATTACACAGTTAATTAGTTGGTGGCCGACCCACTGGATTAATATTGAAGGAAAAGAAGCGTTACTGAGTTTCTATTTTGCGGCTCTTTTAACGGTATCAGTGATTGCGGCGTTGTCGACGGGTTTTCTAGTTAGGTTGATTGGTAAAAAGAATTTATTTATTAGCATTCTCACTGGTGGCGGACTTTTAACTTCTTTGATCTTTTTTATTGGGCCCGAAGATCTCGGCTTATTGTTTGGACTGGGAATAGCCTCTGAGTTTTTCGCGGCCATTATGCCGGTACTTTTTTTCGCGATGCTCGGTGATTCCGCCGACTATTCTGAGTGGAAAAATCATCGGCGAGCAACTGGCTTAGTCTTTTCAGCGGGAACATTTATTAATAAAACAGGCGGTGGTTTTGCCGGCGCCACGATCGTGATCGTGTTGGCGGCCTATGGTTATGTCGGCACCGATGAGTCAACCATTCAATTAGCGCTACCGGCGCTCAAGTCTTTAATGAGCTGGATTCCTGGTGTGTTTGCTTTAGTCGCAGCCGCTCTGATGCTTTGGTATCCTTTGCATGATAATAAAATGCTTCAAATTGAAACTGACCTGATTGAGCGGCGAAAAACCGCCGATTTGGGGTAGGTTTTGTGTTAGAGTGATTACTGGATTTAGGTACTATGTTTTAATCAACTAGGACAGTTATGGCTACCATTTACGAAGTTTCTGAACTCGCCGGCGTTTCCTTAGCGACGGTTTCTAGGGTGATGAACAAAAATGCTCGAGTCAGTGAGAAAACTCGCGATAAAGTGCTCGCAGCCATGAAAGAGTTAGGCTATAGACCAAACACTATAGCTCGCTCGTTGGCTTCTAACCGCTCCGATAGTGTTGGCATTTTAGTCTCAGAATTACGCGGACTTTTTTACAGCCAAATGATGAGCGGTATTGAAGACGTGCTAAGAGCATCGGAAAAGCATGTCATCATCGCGGCGGGTCATAGCGAAGAAGCAGAAGAAAAAGACGCCATCGAATTTTTAATTAGTCGGCGATGTGATGCGCTAATTTTGCATGTTGAATCGGTTTCTGATGAGTACTTAATTGATCTTTGCTCAGGTTCTATTCCAGTGGTACTGATCAATCGCCATATCCCTCAACTGGCCGATCGATGTATTAGTTTGGATAACGAACTGGGCGGTTATATGGCGGCTGAAGCACTATTGAAGAAGGGCCATCGCGATATTGCTTATATATCTGGTCCTTTGTGGAAAGTTGATGCCAGTGAGCGGTTTAAAGGACATCGTCGAGCGTTAAAAGAGTACGGTGTTGAATATAAGGAGCAGCTTTTTTACGAGGGTGATTTTATTGAAACTTCCGGTGAACAAGGACTTTTGCATCTATTAAAACAAAATATACCTTTTAGTGGGCTAGCCTGTGCCAATGACTCAATGGCCTCAGGTGCAATGACCATGGCCAGAGAAAAGAAAATGTTACTGCCAGAAGACCTTTCGATTGTAGGTTTTGATAATATTATTTTTGCTGCACATTTATATCCCAAGTTATCGACAATTAATTACCCTTTGGGGCGAATGGCGAGAGCGACTGCCCATTGGGTCTTAAAAAATGTTTATAAGCAAAAGAATCTGGCAGAGATCCAAAATCTTTTCGAGCCGGAGTTTATTGCTCGAGACTCCATTGCATTAATCGATAGATAAAAAAAAGCCCTAGCTAGGAGTTAGACTAGGGCTAAAAAGTTGGAGTTTATCGAGAAGCTCCAATGACTTTATTCTTTAACCTTTGATCGACTACTCATCTTTATAATTTGCTAAGGATAGAAATCCAGAACTGACGTCCTGGTTCGTTAACCAAAGCAGGCTCGGGGTTAAACGGATCTAAGTTTGCACGGCTAACATGGTAAGCGTAAGTTTCATCGAAAATGTTATTCACACCAAACCCAAGCTTCCAGTTCTGGCTTAGTTGGTAATGCATTTTCAAATCAGTCGAGATCCAACCGTCTGTTTCTCCAGCATCCAGCGCGCTTCCGGTCATCATGTTATCGTCAACATCCTTTTGTGAAAGTGCCCATTTGAGATCGATTTTTGCACCAAATTGATCACTCGAGTAGCTGAACTGAAGTAACCCTTCTAACGGAGGTATTTGATAAAGAGGTCTGCCAGTGTCTTTGTTTTCTCCCTTAACATAGGCTAGGTTAGTGTAAAAGTTCCAAGCATTTCCAATGTCTTTGCTCAGAGCCCACTCAAAGCCTTGCAAAGTGGCGTCGACGTTTCGATAGATTGTTGCCATGTCCATGAGCAATATCCCTGACTGATTTCTCGCGCGATCTCTTAAAATAAAGTCGTCGACTTGATCATAGTAGACCGAAAGTTCATGCCAGCCAGCCTCAAAATTCCATTTAGCACCTAATTCCAGTTGGTTGTGCCTTTCCGGCTGAATATCTGGGTTGCCGATCCAGCGCATCATCGTTGTGTTGTTTCTTGCACCAATATAACGTTCAGTCGCATCGGCTGTTCTAACCGTAGAACTCAAGCCGAGCCAATATAGGTTGTTATCTGTTTGCTGGTAAAATCGAGAAAAAGCACTGAGGTTGTTTTCAGTTGAATGAGTTGGCGCTTCCGCATAATAACTTTGATACAAGGGTAAGTTGTCTAACATGGTGGTTTGCGAAAATTCAGCTTCAACTTTATCAAATCTCACACCAGATTTAAGGCGTTGACGATCGCTCATCCGATATTCCGCTTCGAGAGCCACCCCCATAATATCAAGCTCGTTATCAGGCCAAATTCTAGACTGCAGCATTTCTGGAGTTCCCATCATACCCATAAAACGCCCTGCTTCTCTCTCAACATTCTGCCAATCAGCGGCCATTTGCCAAATGGTTTGGTCATTTTTCCAGCGTTTCAGCCATTTAGCGCCAGTTGTGGTGGCGCTTGCGTCGGTTAGCATACGCATAGGCGCGGTTTGAGTTCGTAAACTATAGTTGTCCATGACGTGGTGAGCATCGTTCCAGTAGACTTGGTATTCACTATAATCATTGGAATGTTGCTCGCCGTCTAAGAACATAATTTGAATGGCATCCATATCAGTCGTTGGACCATCCATCATAGTGCCAGCAAATAGCGCGTCGGTGCCTCTATTGGCCATCATGGTTAATCGCCACTCGGTTTCATCGTTAGGTGTATAACCGGCTACCATTGTGTTGGAAGCTGTTTTAAATGCGGTTCTGGTGGAATTGCCGTCACCATCTTGGTAGCTATCTTGATCCAAATATTGGCTGATAACCCTGATATAGCCGGTTTCATTTCCGGCCGCGATATCAGCTCCAATTTTATAGTAGTCACCAGAGTACGCAGCCATCAGTTTTCCACTGATCGAGCCGGTATCAAAGTAAGGTTTATAGCGTTTAAAATTAAGAGTACCTGCAGGACCACCAGCGCCGAAAACTAAACTCTCAACACCCTTAATAATCTGTAACTCATCCCAACCAAAAGGTTCGGTATAAGAACCGGGAGAATCCATTCTATTGGGACCCGCTCCATGCAGGAAGCTACCTTGATGAAGCAAATTAATTCGAGTTTCACTTTGTCCTCTGAGCACAGGATCAAGGGCATGACCTCCCGACCTCACTGAAGAGAACCCTGCGAATCGGGAGACTAAATCACCAGCATCAATTATGGCTTCATTATCGTACTCATCCAATTGTTCGGTCGAACCTTCGATACTTTGTTGAATCGGAGAACCCGTGATTAAAAGTACAGGGCTGTTGTCCTTTTCATCAGCAGAAAGTTGACCGATTAAGCTCGATAAAACGACTAAGGACAAAAAATTCCCTTTGAATTTTCTATTCATTTTAGTTAAATAACTTTCGATTGGCTTTAATTGGCAATGATAAAGCTTTGCTGATTAAGATAACATGTGACCAATTGTCGCAGTGTTGCGCGTCATAATTTTTGTTAAACTCGCGATCAGTACAGGCTGTCCTTTGTGCTTTTTCTAAACACAATCGTCAGGTGAGAATGTAGGAATGCAAATAGCAAATAATGTCGGAATCTAAAAATTTATCGCAGTCTTCCATTGGGCTTTCGAGTGCCACTCCAATGGATAATGTCAAGATTTTGAGCAAGGTGAGATTGGTCGCAATTGTTGGCCAGACCTCAATGATCTTGTTTGCGGTTTTTTACTTAGAAATCTTATTTCCGATGGCAATACTATTAGCCATCTTGTTTGCAGAGGTTCTCTTTCAAATCTATTGCGAATGGGCAATCCGTTCGAAAGGCTCCATTTCTGAGGCTGAGCTATTTATCCATATCGCGATCGATTCTTTGATTCTTGGTTTACTGGTCTATTTTACTGGTGGTGCAAATAATCCGTTTATCTATTTACTCTTATTATTTGTCGCTTTAGGTTCGTTTATGCTTAGGCCTAAAGCTTTGGTTTTCATATCTATCTTAGAGTTGGCTCTTTACTCTCTTCTTAACATCTATCAACGACCGTTAGAACTTGGCGAACAAAGTCCGTTAGCTTCATTCCATTTGCACTTGGCAGGCATGTGGGTCAACTTCTTCCTGACAGTAGCGCTTCTCGCTTTTTTCGGTTTGGTGACTCGTTACGCCATGCTACGCAAAGAGAAACAATTACAGTCGTTGCGAGAACAGCAGTTGCAAGATGAACAGGTTCTTGGGTTAGGCATTATGGCTGCGGGTGCGGCTCATGAGTTAGGTACACCTTTGGCGACCATGGCAATAATCATTGACGACTTAGCTCATGACCAAGTTAGAGATGATATTTCAGAAGATCTGCAACTACTCGCTAAACAAATTGCTGTCTGTAAAGGGATTATCGGCTCCCTAAATGATAAGAGCCATAATGCTAAATTACAGCTTAAACAAGCCGATACGTTGCCGTCAAATGGTTCTAATCTAGATTTGAACCAGCAGATAAAGCAAATTATTGAAAACTGGTTAGTTTATCGTCCTAATATTAGGGTACGACAAACTTGGAATTGTGAGCTTGATAAAGGCGCTTCATGTTTTAGGATAAGTGTGGAGCAAGCGATTACTAACTTGTTAGATAATGCTGCCGATGCAAGTATTGAGAATAACCAGTCCCAAGTAGACATTAAGATCGATTGCGACAATCAAGAAGCTGTTATTGAAATACTTGATTACGGAAAAGGAATTTCTTTGGAAAAACAGCAAAACCTTGGTGTGGCAATCCAAGATACAGATAAGCAAGATGGTTTGGGTTGGGGGATGTTTCTTTCCAACGTTAGTATTGAGCGGGTTGGTGGCAATATTCAACTTATTGATAGCGAGCACGCTGGTACGCTCACTCGTATCATCATTCCGATTGGGCATTAAAATGATTTTTACTAACTTTATCATCATTGACGACGACCAGACTTATTGTCAGGTGCTGGCGCGAAGCCTGCAAAAATTAGGTAAGCACGCTGTCCATTTTAGTTGTCCTGAAAGTGCGCTTCCGGTGGTGCAACAGACCACTAACCCATTGATTTTACTTGACTTGAAGTTAAATGATGACTCTGGGCTTCGCTGGATCGAAAGGCTTAGGAGGAGTAACAAAAGCTGTTATCTTATTTTATTAACTGGGTACGCTAGTATTTCCACTGCAGTCGAAGCAATCAAGCTGGGCGCAGATGACTATTTGGCGAAGCCAGTCACCGCTCGGCAAATCGTGCAGCATATAGAGCGACAAGAGAGTCGCGGTACAGAAACCCAAATTAGCGATAAGCCAATGTCTGTCGACCGCTTAGAATGGGAGCATATACAAAAAGTATTAACTGATAACGAGGGTAATATTTCTGCTTCAGCAAGGGCATTGGGAATGCATCGAAGGACTTTACAAAGAAAACTCGCCAAAAAACCTGTAAAAACGTAAATTTTTACTAGACTAAGATTGGTTCAAGTTGTTAAATTGGACAAGTTATTATATTTAATAACGGATAGCACTAAGACAGTGACAATAGAATCACTTGAATGTTACACAGTACAGCAATAAAAATTAGTATTATTTGAATTAGACCGGCAGAAGCTATTCAAATTATTCTATAAAAAACTCAGGAGTGAAAAGTGAATACCAATAAATTGGAATTATTAAAGAAAATAAATGGAACCGCGGCAGCAGTTGCTATGGCTTTAGTTTTTGCGGGTTGTAGCAGTGACAATGATAAGGAAGAAGATATCATTGATCCGCCACCAGTAATCTCAGAAGCAACTAAAGCACGAGAAGCAATTGCGGGCTTAGGATTAACAGGCGATCCATCTACCGGCAGAGATTTGCCGAGCATCGATGACCCAAAAGCACAGCTTGGAATGAAGCTTTTTTTCTCCAAAGCCCTTGGCGGTGATATGAATGCAGCCTGTGTAACGTGTCACCATCCTACGCTTGGTGGTGGTGATGATTTGTCTTTACCGGTTGGTGTCGACGCGGTAGCGGATGATTTGTTAGGGCCTGGTCGCTTTCATAGTCCTTCAGGTGAACACTTTGATGGTGGTCCAACGGTTCCAAGAAATGCGCCTTCAACTTTCAACCTTGCAATGTGGGACCAAGTTTTGTTTCATGATGGTCGTGTAGAAAGCATCGGTGGCACTGCAGGTATGAATGGTGCAGATGGTGAAGGGATCAGAACGCCTGAATCAGCACTTGGGGTAGCAGATCCTAACGCGGGAGCTAATCTATCCGTCGCACAAGCGCGTTTCCCAGTCACTTCTCCTGAGGAAATGAAAGATTTTGCTAACTTTGATGGCACAACTAATGATGAAGTTAGAGATAACTTGCAACAACGATTAGGCGGTTATGGTGCTCCTCTTGGAGGCGCATTAGTAGTCAACAACTGGTTAGACGAATTCAGAGATGGCTTTGAAGATCAAGAAGGTACAGCTGAAGAGTTAGTAACTTTTGATAACATGGTAGATGCAATTGCAACTTACGAAAATTCACAAGTATTTGTAAATACACCTTGGAAAGCGTTTGTTGAAGGTGATGACAATGCAATCAGCCCTGCTGCTGCAGCTGGTGCTCAGTTATTCTTCAAATCAGTTGCTGACGGTGGCGCAAATTGTGCTTCATGTCACTCAGGCGATTTCTTTACTGATGAAGGTTTCCATGTCGTAGGTATGCCTCAAATTGGTCGCGGTAAGGGTGATGGGCCAAATGGTAACGATGATTTTGGACGATTTAGAGAAACAGGTGAAGATGTTGATATGTATGCATTTAGAACGCCTACTCTTTTAAATACTACCGCGACGGGTCCTTGGGGACATGCGGGCGGATACACTAGCTTAGAAGCGGTTGTTCGTCATCATCTAAATCCTCAAGTTGCTTTAGACAATTTTGACTTTAGCCAATTAGCGCCAAATATTCAGGCCGTTGATATGGTTGAAAATACTCAAAAAGCGATTGATCAACTTGAAGCAAACCGCTTGGCAGGTGTCACAAGTCTCGAAAATGTGACTTTGTCTGATACTCAAGTGCTGCAGTTAGTTGAGTTTTTGAAGACTCTGACTGATCCGTGTGTTGAAGACAGAGCATGTCTTGCAAAATGGATCCCAGATGCGAGTGATACTAACCCTGATTCTATGCGTTTAAATGGCGTTGATGAAAATGGTAATTATCTATAATTTTTATCGATAATTATTGATGTTAGAAAAAACGGGGCTTCGGCCCCGTTTTTTATGGCGTTTTTGCAAGTTTAAGATTCAATCATTGATCTGAGTTAGGTTCCAGAGGCTGGTTTTAACTTAATATACGGCATTCGATCATTTGAGCGACTAATGAGGTGAGTACATGAAAAGATATATGTTGGTGTTTTGTTGCATGTTCACAGCGAGTGTCGCTGCTAATAATCAGGAGGTTAAGAAAAACGACTTACAACAAATAATGAACCAGTTGATGAATGACTCTCAATCGTTGAATAAAGCTATTTTGTTGCAAGATTTTGTTCAGATTGAAAAAGCCGCGGCAAATATCGCTGATCACCCAAAACCTTCGAAAAAGACATTACAGGCAATCAAACGGCAGTTAGCCAAAGAAATGCCATTATTTAAAAGTTACGACAGCGCCGTTCATCAAGCGGCCAGTGAAATGGTTAATCTTGCTAAATCAAAGGATATTCAGCTAATAACTGTCAAATACCTTGGTATGTACCAAGGCTGTCAATCATGTCATATTGAGTTCAAAGAACGAGTCTCGAGCGCTCTCAACGAAAAATAGTGGGAGATTTAAAACTCTTTGATACCTTGGCTAGTAGCGAGGATCAAATGGTCTGCGGCTCTCTCGGCAAATAACCCATTGGTAACGACGCCAGTAATTTGATTGATCTTCATCTCAAGTACTTTTGGCTGAGTGATTTCCATATTATGAACGTCTAGAATGACATTTCCATTGTCGGTCACAACGCCTTGACGATAGACAGGGTCGCCGCCAAGTTTTACTAGTTCCCTCGCAACATGACTTCGCGCCATTGGAAGCACTTCAATTGGTAACGGAAAACTTCCGAGTGTCTCCACATATTTGGATTCATCTGCAATACAGACAAATTTATCAGCCACAGCAGCGATGATTTTTTCTCTGCTTAATGCTGCACCGCCACCTTTGATCAATTCTAGCTGGTGATTCGATTCATCAGCACCATCGATGTAAACTGGGATATCAGCAGCGTCATTCAAGTCAATCACATCAATTCCGATTGACTTCAGTTTTTCGGTTGAAGCCACACTACTAGAAACAGCAGCTTTGATTCGATGCTTATGATCGACTAGCAAGTCTATAAAACAGTTAACCGTTGAGCCTGTCCCAATTCCAATAATTTCGTCGTCTACAATATATTTTATAGCGGCCTTCGCGGCTTCAATTTTTAACTGTTGTTGTTTATCCATGACTTTTCGTAGGGAATTTTTAAGAGTGGCAATATTAAACCATGAATTGGTTCTCAATTCATTCCCAAAGGTGGGCGTGTGAGGTTAATTAGCGAAGAATAATTGGGTTTAATGTGAACTGAGTATTATTTAGCCGTTTTCTTACTTGCTAGTATTGATCACAGACTATAATGGTAGTATGGTAGCTGACCCTCTCGTTTAAATTTTGGTTTGAATGATTGGAACAGGGAAGACTAAAGTAGGGCTATGGACTCCAGCTAATAATAAAAAGAGCTACCTTTAATTATATTGGTGCGAAATTGGAGAACCACAATGAAACGTAAACCAGATATTTTAGTTGTTCTGGCAGCGTTATTGGGACTTGGTATGATTCTCTCTAGTTTTAGCGGCGTAAATGCGGCTGATGCGGAACAAGAAGTAAAGATTACTAGAACCAAATAACAAGCAAGAAGCCACACTAAGTGGGACATGTAGTACATCAGACAAATTGAACAACAGATTAGTTTGCATCTGATTTAAAAGGCCTTCATTTATGAGGGCTTTTTTGTGCTCGCTCGATTGGAAAAGTCGACCATTCTAACTTCAACTATTCTAATGAGTAAATTGGTAGAAATCAGATTCAGTGCAAACTCCGTCTAAGGGTAAATCCCAACGATCGCTAGGGAGCGATTCTAATTTTTGTAGTTCGTATGCAAGTCCTATAAAGACTGGTCTGTTTTTGTTTGACCTTAAGTGACTGAAAGTTGCGTCGTAAAACCCGCCCCCCATACCAAGCCGGTTGCCCTTTAAGTCAAACGCGACCAAAGGTAGTAACACCAGATCGAGTTTGGAAACCGCAATCGCTTCGCTTACTGGTAGATTAACTTCTGCAATACCAAATCGGTTGTTTGTCATCGGTGCACCCGGTCGATAGGGCATAAACCATAATCGGTTCGGTTTATATGGTCTCAGTTTTGGAAGATAACAGTGTGCCTCCAATTGGTTGATTAATGAGAGCGTCTGTTTGGTGCAAATCTCGCCATCGAAAGATAGAAAGCAACCGATCTTCTTTTCTTGCTGAATGATATGATGTTTATCTAATTGAGCTGAAAGCTGTTCTCCTGCACCAGCCGCATCAAGTTCAGATAATCGATTTCGATCTGACCGAATGCGTTGTCTAATTTGAGACTTTGTGATTTTGTTATTCATTAAGGAGAGTCTACCCACCTTGCCGTTTGCTGGTCTCGCCCATGAACCCGAAGGTTCAGGTGGGAGTTCCGCGATTTAATTTAGGCTTTCCGACCCAAGCCTTGCGACTTGCTCGGACATGCTCACCAAAAATCAACAAGAACACCCTGGGAAGAGATTATCGGCTCAAGGACTACAACAGCTTGGCGAACAAGGCAGGCAGAGTCTGAATTATATACCCCTTCGACAGCAAGGTGTAGTGTTGGATAGAAACTGTTATTAAGAAGGGTTTAGTTGTTTTTAGATTAATTCTGATTGCGCTGTACTGGCAAGCGCGCTATCAACTTTTTCTTGTAGTGACTTGATTCTTTGATTAATTTCGTTAGTTTCTTCTGCGGAGGTACTTTCTCCGTGCATAAGCTCGTAAGAAAGGTTGAGAGCGGCCATCACTGCCACTCTCTCAAGTCCCATAATGCGACCACCTTCTTTTATTTCTCGCATTCGTTTATCGAGGGCTTTTGCTGCTTGTTCCAATTTTTCAACTTCGTCAGCGGGACTAGCCACATGATATTCATTGCCCATAATATGAATGCTGACAGGTTTACTCTCCGGCATTAGCTGATTTCCTTGAGTTTTTCTATCATAGCCTCAATCTTAGAGCTGGCCAATTTATTCTTTTCGAGCAGGTTTTGCCGATCGAGCTTGAGTTGTCGATTCTCATTTTTTAATGTATCGCAGGTCTCCAAAAGCTTAGAAACACTGCCTTCAAGTTGCGAAAGATTTGAGGTTGTCATGGCAAACTATTGTTTTTTAGTATGATTTTAATATAGAGCGCATCCAAGCAATGGTCAATGATATAATGCGTAAAATTTAAATAATTTAGTCAATATTGAGTATTTGAGCAGTATAAATGAGTGAATTTGAAGAAAAATCCGCCGAGTGGTACGAATCTTTTGAAGAATCCTTAGCAGAAGCAGACTGTGAACTGAGCGCTTCGGAATTTCAAGGTATTCTGTCGGGCATGATTTCAGCTGGGGCCGATGGTAGTAACCATCAGTGGCTGGTGACTCTATTAGAGGTTGCCAATGATGCTAATTCCTTGCCGAGTGAGGCTCGTGACCAGTTGATAGAGTTGTTTAAGCAGAGCCAGCTCGCTTTTACCCAACAAGATGCCTTAGCACCCATCTTACTGCCCAGTGATGAATATCCGTTGGTTGACCGGTTAGAGGCTTTATCACTGTGGTGTCAGGGATTTTTGTTAGGTTTCGGATTGCAGTTTGGCAATCAAGCAACCGATAACAAAGAAGTAGCCGAGTCATTGCAAGATATCAGTGAGATCTCTCAGTTAGAAATAGAAGGTGATGAAAGTGAGGAATCTCAATCAGCGCTACTCACTGTTACCGAGCATATTAAAGTTGCTGTAAAAGTAATCTACCTTGAAATTGTTTTCAAACAACAGAATCAGGCCAAAAGTAGTCAAACCGGCAACCAAACAGTCCACTAGAAGCTGTTCAGTTTTGGGATAAACGTCCATTCGTGAGTGAAAAAGTAGTTTTAATGATCAAGAAAGCAGAATATACCCGTCGTCGTAAAAAATTAATGAGTTTTATGGGGAATAATTCGATTGCGATTTTACCCTCAAACTCCGAAGTGATCAGAAGTCGAGATACTGATTTTCGGTTTCGGCAACACAGTGACTTTGAATATCTCTCAGGGTTTCCAGAGCCCGATTCTGTGATTGTGTTGCTGCCGGGCCGACAACAAGGAGAGTACATCTTATTTTGTCGTGAAAATGACCCTGTTATGGAAACTTGGCATGGAAGACGTCACGGTCAACCAGGAGCGATCAAAAACTTTGGGTGCGATGACGCGTTTCCGATTGATGATATAGACGATATTTTGCCTGGCTTAATGGAAGGCCGTGAAAGAATCTATTATGAATTTGGGAATCACGCTGAGTTTGATAATCAAATTATGAGTTGGATCAATTCGCTCCGCTCTCAAGTTAAAAGTGGTGCTCATCCTCCTGGTGAGTTAATCGATCTCAGTCATGTGCTGCATGATATGAGGCTTTTTAAAAGTCCAGCAGAAATTGCCATCATGCGTGAAGCCACTGAAATTTCCGCAAAGGCACATATGATCGCCATGCAAAAGTGTAAGCCGGGTATGAATGAGTATCAGATTGAGGCTGAGCTAAAATATCAATTCGGTATTCGAGGGGCACGCAACGAAGCTTATAACTCAATTGTGGCAGGCGGTGAAAATGCCTGTATATTACATTACGTTGAGAATGACCAACCACTCAACGATGGTGATTTACTACTGATTGATGCAGGTGGTGAACTGCACGGGTATGCATCCGATATCACTCGAACTTTTCCAGTGAATGGCAAATTCACTGATTTGCAATTAGAAGCATACAAATGGGTGCTAAAAGCCAACAAGCAGGCGATAAAAGCGGTGCAACCGGGAAGCCCTTGGACTGCGCCACATGATACCGCGGTCAAGGTGTTAACCGAGGGTTTAGTGGCAATGGGTATTCTTGAAGGAGAAGTAGACGAGCTGGTCGATCAAGAAGCTTATAAACCTTTCTATATGCATAAAACAGGGCATTGGATTGGTTTGGATGTGCATGATGTTGGTGACTATTTGATTGATAAAGAACCAAGAATCCTTGAGGCGGGTATGCTACTCACGGTCGAACCTGGACTTTACTTTGCGCCAAAAACCAAGGGTTTGGACAAAAAATGGTGGGGAATTGGGATCAGAATAGAAGACGATGTTTTGGTGACAAAAAAAGGCCACGAAGTTTTGTCAAAATCTGCAGTTAAAGAGGCTAAAGCGATCGAAAAACTAATGGCTGTTAAATAGTTAAAGATTCAATGATGTGCGTCACTCAGGTGAATGATGACTAGTTTCAAACAATATAGAGTGAAAACTTAAAATGAAAACTTTCGATCTCATCATTGCTGGTGGCGGGATGGTCGGCGCAAGTGCCGCGATCGCTTTGTCACAGCTAGGGCTAAAAATTGCTCTAGTTGAATCAAATCCTCCAAGCCAATCGAGTCCTTCAAGCTTTGACCAAAGAGCGGTGGCCTTGTCCGCTGCTTCAGTGTCGATATTTAAATCGCTTGGAATTTGGAGCGCCGTTAAACCGTTAGCTGAACCAATCAAAAATATCCATGTGTCCGATCAAGGGCATTTTGGTTTTGCTCGAATTAATGCCGATGATTATGCAATGGAAGCCCTTGGAGAAGTCATTCCACTCGACCAAACTGGACCCGTTTTATGGCAAGCGATAGCGCAAATTGAAAACATTGAATTATTTGCATCCCATGAATTAGTCAATATAGCGAGTGAGTCGAAGGGGCAAGCCCGTGAGCAGAAGGCGGCTGAAGTAATTAGAGTTACGTTAAATAATAAAAATACCGAGCAAGAGCATGGTTTATCAGCAAAGTTACTGTTAGGCGCAGATGGCACGTTTTCCAGCGTGGCGGAATTAGCTAAAATCGACGTTAGCAGTACTGACTATCAGCAACATGCCATTATTGCCAATATTTCAACTCAAAAAGCGCATGAAAACAAAGCGTTTGAGCGGTTTACTTCCAATGGACCACTGGCTTTATTGCCGCTGACTCAAAATCGCTCGTCGCTAGTATGGTGTAATCAGGCTGACCAAGTTGAGGCTTTAATGGCCTGTGACGATGAGGAGTTTCGTCGTAGACTGCAATTGGAGTTTGGCTATCGTCTCGGTGCAATCAGCAAAGTGGGTGTTCGCTCGCAATACCCGCTGTCTTTGAGAGTTGCCACAAAACCTTTTGCCAAACGAGTGCTTTTGTTAGGCAATGCGGCGCATACCTTGCATCCGATTGCCGGACAAGGATTTAATATAGGGATTAGAGATGTCGCTGCCCTTGCGGATCATATTGAGCAAGCCATCGCTAATAAAAGAAGTGATTTTGGCAGCCCAGAATTTCTGCAAAATTATCAAAACAGTCGAGAGAAAGATTGGCAAATGACCATTTCAGCGACAGATTGGTTGGTGCGAATTTTTAGCCAAGATTTTTTACCAGTGGTAGTCGCTCGTGATAAAGCTCTTAACTTGCTGGATAAGTTACCTTTCTTAAAACGTCAACTTGCGTATTCTGCTATGGGAATGGCCAACCAATCAGCTAAGCTTACTCGTGGATTGACTCGAGTTAATCAGCAGACATCTAAATAGAAGGATTAAAAATTGTCTAGAAAGTTTGATATTACTGTGGTTGGCGGTGGCATGGTTGGACTATCAGCCGTTGCCGCGCTTGCTGACACAGGGCTAAAGATTTTATTGCTTGAAAAGCATACCATCGATTTTGATGGAATTGACAATCAGCTAAGAGCCAAATCATTTGATGCTAGCGATATTGACTTGCGCGTGAGTGCTATCAGTCCTGCTAACAGACAGTTTTTGACTGAGCTGCAAGTGTGGCAACAGATCCCAAAACAAGCGTTAGCAAGTTATGACTGGATGAAAGTTTGGGATGGCGATGGTACCGGATATATCGAGTTTTCAGCTGAAGATATGGCCCATCCGGATCTGGGAGTCATCGTTGAAAACCGTATGATACAAGCAGCCTTACTCAAAAGAATTCAATCCTTCGGAAACGTAACCATAGTAAGCGGAGAAAGCTTAAATAATATTGCGGCCACAGATAATCATGTCGAATTACTGCTTGAAAATGATGAGCAATACCATTCGAGACTAGTAATTGGTGCAGACGGTGCATCGTCAGTTGTTAGAGAAAAACTCGGTATCCAGTCAAAGCAAAATGACTATCAACAGATTGCCTTTGTCGCGAATGTAAAAACTGAGCTTGCGCATCAAAATACTGCCTGGCAACGATTTACCCCGTTTGGTCCAGTGGCTTTCCTGCCGTTACCGGAAAGTCATCATTGCTCAATAGTGTGGTCACTTGATAAAACTAAAGCAGAAAGAATGGAAAAGCTCAACCGACAAGAGTTCGCCGAAAAATTACAGCATGCTTTTGAGTCTAAATTAGGCGCTGTTGAACTAGTTTCAAAATTCCAAGGCTTTCCTTTGATTAAACGTCACGCTGAGCGATATCTTTCGCCACACGTTGCATTGATTGGAGATGCCGCACACACCATTCACCCTTTAGCAGGCCAAGGAGTCAATATTGGTTTCCAAGATGTTATATGTTTAACCAAACAAATAACAGGACTACTAGAAAAAGGGCGAGATTACTCGTTAATTGAAAATCTACGCCCGTTTGAAAGAGAAAGAAAAACCGAAAACTTAGTTATGCAAAATGCGATGAGTGGTTTCAAACATCTGTTTGCTAATCAGTCTATGCCAGTGACTCTGATCAGAAATTTGGCCATGTCGACATTGAATAATATTCCCATGGCAAAACAGGTTATCATTAAAAAAGCGATGGGTTTATAAATTAAATATTTTGAGTCACCCTCAGTTATCTAAAATAAATTTTGGAGATCGATTTTGAAACAATTCGAACAATTTTATATTAATGGCCATTGGGTCAACCCTATTCAATCGAATTCATTAGAGGTGATTAATCCATCAGATGAATCAGTTTGCGGGTTAATTTCGTTGGGTAGCGAAGCAGATGTTGAGCTAGCAGCGAAAGCAGCTTCAGCGGCATTTCCCAGTTTTTCAGAATTGCCCACGGCGCAACGAAAAGAATTGCTAGGGGAGATTATCGATCAATATAAAAAACGATATAACGACATTGCAGAAGCTATTTCACTTGAAATGGGGGCACCCACACAGTTAGCGGTAAAAGCTCAAACTGGCGCAGGATTAGCTCATTTAAAAGCTGCTTATAAACTATTAGATGACTTCTCATTCGAAACGTCTCAAGGCGTTAGCAGAATCGTTAAAGAGCCGATTGGAGTATGCGCATTAATTACTCCGTGGAATTGGCCGGTTAATCAAATCACCTGTAAGGTTGCTCCAGCAGTTGCTGTGGGTTGCAGTGTCATATTAAAACCTTCAGAAGTGGCACCATTATCGGCTTACGTTTTTACCGAAGTTATGCATCAAGCAGGGGTACCTGCTGGGGTGTTTAATATGATCAATGGTGACGGTGCCGGAGTGGGGACTGCGCTAAGTCAGCATCCATTAATTGATATGGTTTCTTTTACTGGATCGACTCGAGCAGGATCCTTGGTGGCTCAAAATGCCGCGCCAACGGTAAAGCGAGTAACTCAAGAATTAGGTGGTAAATCGCCAAACATTATTTTGCCTGATGCCGATTTTGAAAAAGCCGTGAAACAAGGTACCCATGCAGTATTTTCTAATTCAGGTCAATCCTGCAATGCACCGACTCGTATGTTGGTTCCTGATGACAAACTAGCCCTTGCAGAAGAAATCGCCGCAAAAGTAGCAAGTAAAACCCAAGTAGGGCCTGCTGATCATGAAGCAACCACCATGGGTCCGGTTGTGAGTGAAGCGCAGTACAACAAAATTCAAGATTTAATTCAAAAAGGTTTGGATGAAAATGCTAAATTAGTTTGCGGTGGGCTAGGTAAACCAGAAGGTTTAAGCAAAGGCTATTTTGTTAAGCCGACCATTTTCTCAAACGTCACTAACCAAATGACTATCGCAAGAGAAGAAATCTTTGGGCCGGTACTTTCTATAATTCCGTATCAATCAGTCGATCAGGCTATTGAAATTGCCAATGATTCGCCTTACGGACTTGCGGGTTATGTGCAAGGATCTGATATAGAGTTGATAAAACAGGTCGCAGCAAAAATTAGAGCGGGTAATATTAGTGTAAACGGGCAAGGTGGCGACATCATGACGCCTTTTGGTGGTTTCAAACAGTCAGGCAATGGACGCGAATGGGGAGCCTATGGTTTTGAAGATTATCTTGAAGTAAAAGCCATATCAGGACTTGGATAAAGTCACCCCTTATCTACATTGATAATTGATTTAGAAAAACTGGAATAAAAAAAGCATGTTAAATAAAATAATTATTGGTCTTTGTTGTTGCTTGTTATCAGGTTTATTGTCGGCAAAGCAACCAGGATCCGATATTTTACCGAATGAATTATTTCCCATTGTTGAGTTACAAACGACGGCAGGAAAAATAAAAGTTGAACTCGATCGAATGAGAGCCCCAATCACTGTGAATAACTTTCTTTTTTATGTGAAAAATGGTTCTTACGATGGCACTATTTTTCATCGTGTAGAAAAAGACTTTGTTATTCAAGGTGGGGGGTATGATTCAGCCTTTAAAGAGCGCGATCGAATAGCCGCTATATTTAATGAGTCAGGCAACGGATTAAAAAACGAAATGTTTACCATTGCTATGGCTCGAGATGATGAGCCGCACTCAGCGGAACGCCAATTCTATTTTAATCTCGCAGACAATGAAGGATTAGATCCAGGCAAGACCTGGGGTTATGCCGTATTCGGGACGGTGCTCGAAGGAGAGGAGGTTTTGCTACGAATTGCTGAAACACCTGTGCATACTCACCCTAAATTGCTTTGGGAAAATGTACCAACAGGGTTCATTATTCTCAACAAAGCAATCATCATTAGCAAATAATCTCCGCGAGTTGCCATCGATCTAATAAAGTTTCTCCAATTCATTGCTGGGCATGAAATTGCATACTGCGATTAATTCATCGCTACAAAATAATCATAAAGTACTTTTATTTAGAGTGATATTTTTGGTAGACTGGAATGCTTTATAAT
This sequence comes from Kangiellaceae bacterium, assembly GCA_965230505.1. Classification (GTDB taxonomy): domain Bacteria; phylum Pseudomonadota; class Gammaproteobacteria; order Enterobacterales; family Kangiellaceae. The sequence continues at coordinate 2,259,295 of OZ246006.1, forward strand.
AATTAAAACAATACGCGGATACTTTCATGATCAATCGACCGCTGGCTTATAAAGGGCCAGTCGATCATTTAACGCATTTTTTTTCTGAGAAAAGCCTTATTCAAGGTTTGTCAATTCTGCTCGACACCAATTTAGTCAATTGGCAAAATATTACCGATGAAAAATACATAAAGGGGACCTGCTTATGTGATGGCCAATTCACTAAACAAATCCTCTATTGGCCAATGACTGAAGCGGTTGGCAGCTGTAGTTGTGAGGAGTCGCAATCACTCACTAATTTGGAAGCGTTTCCATGCGCACATCTAGCAGCGCTGGCCATTGAATCTAAAACGCGACTACACCGATTACCACCTTCTACGAATCAGCAGATGAAACAAGAATCTGGTAAGCGCTATATTAAACGTTGGTTAAGCAAGCAGAAACTCGATCCGTTTCCGGCCATGGCAAGGCATCGGGTCATCTATTTATTACACAAGGAATCGGACGACTGGATAGTTGAAGTTGTAAAAGCTTATCTCACCAAAGAGCTAGAGTTTCAACCCAAAGGTCCCATCAACATCCAAGAAGCGATTGATTCAGAAATCTTTGGTAAAAAACAGACTAAGTTCTTTAGTTTGGCAGATCAACAAATTCTGTACTACGTTAGCAAGGATGATGGGTGTAGTAGACCGAGTAATGGAATTACCACCTCTGACGGCAGTAAAGTTGATCTAGCTAACAATCAATTTGCGATTAACTTTGATCAAAGCGGCAATAAAATCATTCGTGCTCTAGCAAATACGGAGCGATTATTTTGGCAATCAAGTCATCGCGCGGCGCTTAATCTTTCTGCACGTAATCCTAACTTTTGGAGTGATACTCAATCAACTGATTTAGAGAAAATTAGTAAAAACTATTTTTTGGATTTGAAACATAATTCGGTCATAGAGATATTTGACGAAGCTGCGGAAAAAAGTAAAAAATTATTTCGTCAATTAATGAATAAGCGGAAATTTGAAATTCAGCCAATAATGAAAGTCACAAGTACCGAGACTGTCGTACCTTGGAGACCCGAAGAAGTTAAATCATTTGATGTCGCAAAGATTGCATTTATGGTTAATGGCGAAGAGTTTTCTTTAAAAAACTTATTGCCGCTAGTGATGGAAAGAGAGGCCAAAAAAGAGTTTAGCGAACAACTTGCAAATTATCTTCTGCAAATAGAAAACTTAGAAGTCTTAGAAGCAAGATATGAATTACCACTAATCGAAAAATTTCACTTCGGTGATCGAGAGTTTGATAGTCATCTAAGCCATATGTTGCCAATATTAAATGGTATGTTTGAGCTTGGTTGGAAAATAGAAATCGATCGAGGCTTTCGACTCAATCAAATATCAACAGTGGATTGGTATATAGAGATTAATGAGGGAACAGACTCGATTAGGAAAACAAAACGTCGAGTCAATAAGAAAACACCAGATAACCGAAGTCAACCAACGCAACTTGATTTATTGTCGACGGTTGAAAATAAACCAGATTCAGAAGAACAACAAGATTATGATTGGTTTGATTTAGAGGTCGGAGTAAAGGTTAAAGACCGCTCAATTAACTTAATGCCTTACATTGTTTCACTCATCCAGAGAGAGGAGTTAGATTTCAACTCGCCACTCGATGATAATAAAGAGCAAAAGGTAAACATAAAGCTTGATAGTGGCGAAACACTTGCTTTAGAAAAGCAGAGAGTACACTCTATTTTTTCATCCTTTGTGGAATTAAATGATGAGAAAAGCTTAAATGCTGATAGCCGTTTAAGATTACCAAAAAGTCAATTTGGTCGACTAGTACCTTTATTAGAAATAAAAGGAAGTGGTCGTGGCAAGAAAGCTGAACAGAAGCTTCCTAAGTTTGACTGGGTAAGCGGTAAACATTTAGCCAAAAAAGCTAAACAGCTTGCCAACGACAAAGGTATCAAAACGATCACCATCCCCAGAGAATTGATCGCTGAGTTAAGAGATTATCAACACTCTGGGTTGAACTGGTTGCAGTTTCTAAAAAAACATCAGTTGGGTGGGATTTTAGCGGATGACATGGGGCTCGGTAAAACTATTCAGACCATCACTCATGTCTTGGTTGAAAAAAAGGAAGGTCGACTCAAGTCACCTTGCTTAGTTATCGCGCCTACCACTCTACTTTCCAATTGGGAACAAGAGGCAAGAAAATTCGCACCATCCTTAAAATTTATGAAACTGGCTGGTGGAAAACGACAGGAGCTTTATTCAAAAATCCCAAACATGGATCTTATAGTAACCAGTTATGGTTTGGTTCTTCGTGATATCAATAAACTTCAAAAATTTCGCTTTAGTATTGTTATTTTAGATGAAGCACAAGTTATAAAAAATACTCGAAGTAAGATTACCACTGCGGTCAACGATCTACGTTCAGACCAAAGAATTTGTTTAACTGGTACACCAATGGAAAATCACTTAGGTGAGCTTTGGTCACTATTCCAATTTTTAATGCCGGGCTTTTTAGGTAGTGAATATCAATTTAATCAGCTTTATCGTCAACCAATTGAAAAGAATCAAGATTACCATCGTCAGACTTTATTGGCTAAGCGAGTAGCTCCTCTGATGTTAAGGCGTACCAAAAATGAAGTTGCTAAGGAACTTCCCAGCAAGACCGAAATGGTAACTTTAATCGAACTAGAACAAGCGCAAGCTGATCTTTATGAAACGATTAGAATTTCTATGATGGAACAAGTGGATAAGGCGATGTCACTTGAAACCAAAAATAGAAATCAGTTCTTAATTGGTAATGCGCTATTAAAACTTAGGCAAGTCTGTTGTCATTCTAAATTGATTAAACTTGAGTCAGCGCAAAAAACCAATTCATCAGCAAAAATTGCTTGGTTAAAAGATCGATTGCCAACAATGGTGGCGCAAGGGCGTCGTATATTGCTATTTTCATCATTTACCAGCATGTTAGATATAATCGCGGAAGAGCTCGAAGAACTTTCTTTGCCTTTTCTAATGCTGACAGGTAAAAGTAAGCACCGCGGAAAAATGGTAGAGCAATTCCAAAAATCGGAGATACCGATTTTCCTGATTAGCCTAAAAGCGGGTGGGGTCGGGTTAAACTTAACCGCAGCTGATACTGTGATTCACTATGATCCTTGGTGGAATCCAGCGGCAGAACAACAAGCTAATGACCGTGCCTATCGAATTGGTCAAGACAAGCCCGTGTTTGTTTATAAACTAATCACTAAAGGGACTGTTGAAGAAAAAATTCAACAGATGCAGCAGCAAAAACACAAGCTAGCACAAGGGCTGTACGACCAAGAGTCACTCGACACCATGAATCTGACGCCAGAAGACTGGCAGGCGTTATTTAGGCCTATTGAAGGGTACTAATTAAAACTGATAATTCTCTACCACTCAAATTGTTTTACCAAGACGATAAGTCGAATAATTGGTTAAACTGTGCAATGGTTAACCAAGTTGAGAGTTTTACAATTTTTAATAACTAATTTTCGCTAGTTAAGATAGAATTAGGCTTTATTTTGCTGCTGAATAATCATAGATGATCAATCCAGTTATACTTTTCGTGCCAGTGTCTTCCGATAAAGGAGTAGGAGAATACACTCGATCAGCGATAATCGCTGATGCCGTGCAGGAAAAGTACCCTCAAGCAAAAATTCATTTTATCCTTAATCGTAATATGAAGCTGGCTTCTAGCTGTCGATATATCACTCACTTATCAGATTATTCTGCCACCAAAGACACGCCGTTAGTTAATCGGATTATCTCCAAACTAAAGCCTGATTTGGTGATTTTTGACTGTGCAGGCAGAGCAAAACAATTTGCTCATGCCAAACGAACGGGTGCGAAAGTGATATTTATCTCTCAACATAAAAAGAAGCGAGCCAGAGGTTTAAGCTTTAGAAGGTTACTTTTTTGCGACCTTCAGTGGGTAGTACAACCCGATTTCGCTATTCAACCATTAACAACGATTGAAAAACTAAAGTTAAAATTATCCGGTAAACAAGCCCCCAAAAATATCGGTGCCATTTTACCGACAGCCGCTGATGCAGACAGTGTACTGAATAAATACTCGCTGACGGCAAATCAATATATACTTTTTAGTGCTGGCTCAGGAGGCCACGAGCTCAACGGTGAGCTAGCATCTGATACTTTTTATCGAGCAGCAATCAAAGTAGCTCAACAAACTAAACTAGAGGTGGTTGTTGCTTTTGGTTCAAACTATCCCAAAGAACTACCCGCTTCTGAAAAAACCATGAACATTCTTTCTTTGCCTTCTAACGAGTTTTTGGTGTTGCTCAATCAAGCTAAAATTCGTGTTCTTTCAGCTGGGTCGACCTTATTACAAGTGATTGAAATGCGTAAACCTGCGGTTGCGGTTGCGGTTTCAAAAGACCAGCCGGTCCGATTAGAGAAATGCAGCGAGCTTGGATTAGTTATATCTGCCGAGTGTATTGACAGCGAGATTGCAACAAAGACATTAAGTCTAACTCAGACAGAAAAGGCCGAAAAACTAGTTAATTGTATGCGCCAGCTTAACCCAACAGACGGTGTCTCTCAGGCGCTTTTAGGTATCGAGTCTTTGTTGACTGAATAATTAAATGCCGGCGTACTAGGCAGAATGCTATTAGTCAGAAAAACTTACTAAATAATCGACAATTCTTTTAGATGCGCCACCATCGGTTGGGCCAACGTGATCTTCGGTAAACTGTTTTCGTGCTGCCGAGAATTCCTCAGGGTTTGCCAATTGCTGAGGAATCGCCTTCTTCAGATCCGCGTAGGATTCAACATGCTTACCTATGTCTTCATAGACCACATTATCTTTACCAAATCTTTTGTCAAATCGAAACTTAAAAGGTCCTCTATAAGACCATTTGAGTTTAAAGAAATTGCACACCACGACTGGCTTGTCGAGTGCTGCAAATTCAAACAAAGTACTCGACGCTTCGCTAATCAACAAGTCTGCCTGCTTCATAAAGGGTAATAACGAAAGATCTTGCTCGCAGGCGACATAGGTATTTTCAAATTTTGCCCAGAGGCTTAATTTTTGCCGCTGCTTCTTGTACTGTGCTCGAGTATAAGTAAAAGTATGGGGCTTAATTAAAACGTTATAACCTTTAAAGTCGCTTGGCCAATTATCTGGGAAGCGTTCGAGTGAACTCGGGTTAAATGTTGGTGCGTAGAGTATGCTTGGCTTTGCCGGATCTAGCCCGCAGGATTTAAGGTCTATACCAGGTTCTGTTTGATTAAATATCGGGTCCAGCTTACTAAAGCCTACTTGTTCGAAGCGGTCATTGGGGTATAACTCTCGAATAGTGTTTAAACGCAGCCGACCTTCCATAAAGCGAACGCTCATTGGGGTTTTTGATTTATGGTAATAACTCGGCTTAGGTCCCACACCATGCCCTAGTTGAGCAGTACGAGTTTGCTCTGGCAGCTCTTTGACATAGTTGAAAGCATTACCAAATATTATCCAATCTGGCTGAAGTTTAAGATAAGCATCAAGTGCTTCTTTCTCACTTCCTACCCATTGGCACTCTAATCCCAATTGAGCAACAACCTGTTCAAATGTCGCTTTTCGGTTTTTGTTTTGGTAACAGACAAGCTTAACTTGATGGCCTTGGTTTTGAAGAACTTCAATTATTGGTGTGAATTGCGGCAAATAGTAGACATTGACTGTGTCAAAAACAACTAACATGAGGCGCCCTAAGAACCAAAAAAGTAATATTAACTTACCTAATGCCTGTATATCAATCAATTGGCTAGACGAAGCAGAGTTAATTACTTAAAATTGAGTTCATTAATTCTTTTTCGAAAAGTTAATTCTAATGCAAGCGACTCTCACTAAGTTTGGTTATCCAGAATCTTTAGTCAAATCATACCAACATTGGCACGTTTTGCTAAGGCCAGCGCAACCTACCTTAGGGTCTTTGGTGCTTATCTGTAAAGAGAATGTTAGCCGCTATTCGGATATATCCGAATCAGCAATGCAAGAAAAACATCGAGTAATAAGTGATATTGAGGCGGTTCTAGCGAAACGATTTAGCTACTCAAAAATAAACTATCTAATGTTGATGATGGTTGACCCAGCGGTACACTTCCATGTTTTACCTCGTTACCAACACCCAGTAGAGTTTTGTGATCAATCTTTTGTAGATTCAGCTTGGCCTGGTGCTCCAGATGTAGGTTTTGATTTAGAATTAGACGACATATATCAACAAGAACTACTTAAAACGTTAAGGAATGATTTTACTACATTGGATTCAGCAGAATCGAGTTCTCAGCTTGAGTCGGGTAGTAAAAAATATGCTCGAATGTATACCTCTGGATGTTTCGATATTTTTCATCAAGGGCACTTAAACATACTAAAGAAGACAAAAGAGTTATGTGACTACCTTATTGTCGGTGTTTCTACTGATGAAGTTATAATCCAATCTAAAGGTCGGCCGCCTCTCATTCCTTTTGAAGAGAGAATTTCTATTCTTGAAGCCAACCGTTACGTTGATGAAGTTATTCCACAAATTAGTAAAAATAAACAGGCAATCGTTGACCAATATAATATTGATGCGATTTCTGTGGGATCCGATTGGAAGGGGAAATATCCCCCTGTTACTTGTGATATGGTTTACTTCGATTATACACCCAATGTTAGTTCGACTGTGTTAAAGCAAAAATTAAATATAGGCAAGAGTGAGTAGGCTGATTGCTCAGTGGGGCTTATAGACTGCCACGCCCCAGCGTTTGGCTGTTCTAGAACTCCAAGCAACAAAAAAGAATCGATTATCGATGTAGGCTGAATAGCCAATAGTAATATCTTCGTGTTTATGTGAAGCTCTAAGAGAAGGATAATTGTGAGTTTCTATACAACCGAAAGCATGAGTTCTTCCAAGCTCGATTTGTTTGGCTTCTGCAACACGCTTAATCTGATTAAAAACATTTTTACCGCGATACTCTGGCAAAACAAACCCTTTATACCGGTAGTACAATTTCTTCCCGAACCGCATTTTGATTGGATAATCAACTTCAACTGGTTGAATGGTTCGCCAAGTGTAACCAACAACCTTATTTTCAACCACAGCACCAACACAATGATCACCTCTAGCGATCGCTTTTTCGACAAAAGCTAAATTGATGTCTAGTGCTTGGTTATGCTTTTCATCTGAGAAATCTCTAGTGCCTAGTGTACGATAAGTGATTGCCTTTTCTTGCAGTTCTTCGATCGGAGAATTCTCAATTGCTTTCGCTCTAATCACTGAGATCCTAAAACCTAAATACCTTCTCAACTTCAGCATAAAATAAGCATAGACAAAGCGAGCCAATCCCCACTTCCTAATAAAGTTTAATTTGCCATTTCGCATCATCAGTTGATGTTCCTTTTAGATAACTTATTTTTTTCCTCTATCCACTTAGACATAAATTTGGTTGATCGCATACTGTGGTGGTTAAGCATACTACCAATAAAATTTTGGTTTCTATGTCTATCTATGTTGGTAAGTAGCTTATCTATTTTGCTGATTAGTCTGGCACCAATGTCTTCGCCGTTATATCGATTAGAAAGCAAAGAGTGACAGTTATCTCGAGCACTGTTCCATGTCGATTCATTTTGGTATAGCTCAATTGCCGACTTGGCGATCTGTTCAGTTGTTTGACAGACAGCGCCAGGCCATTGAAAACCGGTATGCATTCCTTCGGCTCCAATATCCGTTGTAACACTTGGAGTTTGAGAGCGCATAGCATCAATAAATTTTCCCTTGATACCTGCGCCAAATCTTAACGGGGACAAGCAAACTTTCGCGTGTTTCATAACCTGATCGACATCGTCCGCCCTATCCTTAATTAAAAATCCGCTCGAGGGGTTATTCAGAGCGGTCGCTTTGGGAGGTGTGTAAGCGCCATATATATGTAGTTCGGCTTGTGGTAACTGTTGGCGAATTAGTGGCCATATTTTCTGTAAATAGAGTAAAGAATCCCAATTAGGCGCATGTCGCAAATTACCAATGGTGACAAAATGAGCTCGCTGTGAAAATTCTATAGGGTTCTTCTTGAGCGATTCTATATCGAGCATAAAGGGGATATGGATTAGAAGTTGTGGATCCAGTTTAAAATGCTGCTGCAATAACTCTATTTCAAAGTCAGATATGATTAAAGATAAGTCGCAACGATAAATACTAGCTATTTCACGCCGAGCAAGCTCGCTATTAAGATCGTTAAGACTGAATTCTCGGCCTTCTTTGAGAGCGCTATGCCGAGCGTTGCGTAAACATTGCAAATCCTCAGTATCTAGAATTTGTAACGCAGTTGGTACAGTCTCTGCAACGCGCCAGCCAAATTGCTCTTCCATCATAAAGCGATCATAGAGGACAGCTGTTGGGTTTAGCTGAGCAACAAAAGAGTCAAATGTAGAATCGTTGATAGAAATCTTCCGAACTTGTATACCTTCGGTGGTGAGATCGTGATTGTAATCAGTCGATTGAGCGGGTGTAGCGAAAGTGACTTGCCAGTGGTTTTTGGCGAATAATCGTATTAACGACATCATATGAGAACCCGCCGCAGACGACTTTGGCTCAGGCCATACATATCCAATTACAAGAAGCTTTTTCATCGATACTAAACAACCGCGCCAAAATGAGAATCTCACTACAATGGACTATTCTAGCGTTTCTTAAACTTGATTAACATCTCAATTAGCGTTGATTAATTCAATTCCCCAACACAACAATGTTAGACTCATTCCCATTACACCAACATGCATCTATCTTTATGAAAATACATCAGTTTTATACTCATAATGAATTAAGAAATTTCACCTATATTATTGAGCTTGATAGTGGCGAAGCGATTGTTATTGACCCTTGGGACGAATCCGTCATCGAGCAGGAACTCAGTGGTCGGCAGTTGCGCTTAAAAGCCATAATCAATACGCACGAACATTGGGATCATACTAGGGGGAATGAAGCACTCATTGAATCTCATCAGTGTGAAGTTTGGGCCCATTCAAATGGCCACGGCAAAATACCTGGGCTTAGTAAAACTCTTAGTGCGGGAGAAAAAATACAACTCGAATCTGAGGCTTCGTTGTTAGTGCTAGATACCCCCGGTCATACATTTGCGCACCTTTGCTTTTTGGTGATTGAAAATCAAAGGCCGAAAGCCGTATTTACCGGCGATACGCTTTTTAACGCCGGTGTAGGACATTGCCGTAGCGGCAACGAGGAAGTCTTGTATAAAACGATTTCTGAACAATTTCAAACCATGGATGACGATATTATTGTATTACCGGGGCACGATTATTTAGAGAATAATCTGCGGTTTACTCTGCAATTTGAACCTCACAATCAACAGGCATTGGCTTGGTTAGAAAAAGTGCTTTCTTCGGATTACAACCCAGGTGATGTTCGTACCACCATTGGAGATGAAAAAAGCTTTAATACATTTCTAAGGCTGGATAATCCTGCGCTTAAGCAGAGTCTTGAACTTCCATTAGATGCCAATCCTAAAAATGTATTTTTGTCGTTGCGGGCTCGACGAGACAACTGGTGACTGTGAATCCCAGTTAGAGCATCCCGAAGTTAGCTTTGGGCGTGTGATAAAAGCTTAGTTTCAATTGCTTATGTGAACTAGTTCTCAATGAAAACTGTTTCATTAGTCGAACTATTGGGTTGGTATTTTTTACGCGGTAATTTTATAAAAGTCAGATATACTATTTCGGATTTACTAGAGCAAAAAAAACCTGTCTGCAACGTTTGTTGAATGTGCGCTATGGATAGCTAGATTTTGCCAAGATTTTCACTGTTGTTTAAAGGAGAAGTTGCGGTATGGGAGTTCCTTCATTCGCTAGTTCAGCAATCAATTACGTTTACAAAATATCAATTTCAGTACTCCTGTTGGTCTTGTTTTCCGCCTGTGGTGGTGGCGGTGGTGGTTCAGATGAGCCTGAACCTGATAGTGTGCCGAATGCTTTTTCATTTGCCGCACCAGACAGAGTCGAACTGTCTGCTGTTGTCGAGTCTAACGCGGTAACCATTTCTGGGATTAATATGGCCGCAAGCATCAGTGTTACTGGTGGAGAGTACTCGATTGACAGCGGTAACTTTACTAGTGCAGCTGGGACCATCAATAACGGCCAGTCAATCTCAGTAAGACATACTGCTTCCGCGGAGTTTGATACACAAACCGAAACAATTTTAAGTATTGGTGGAGTGAGTGCATCTTTTACCAGTACTACGGTCGAAATCGATGCTAATCCTGACACCTTTAGTTTTTCTGAAAAGACTGAAGTCGTTTTAGAGTCTGTCAATGTTTCAGATGAGGTAACGATAAGCGGTATTAACGTTCCGGCAACCATCAGTATTTCTGGTAGTGGTGAATACTCTATCGATGATGCCGATTACACTTCCGAAGATGGAACCGTTTCGGCTGATCAAGTGGTTAAAGTCAGACTAGCTGCGTCAGCAGAATTCTCGACTCTAGTCAGTACAACCTTGACGGTTGGAAACGTGGACGCCGATTTTAATGTGACCACTGAAGCGATGGATCTCGAGCCAGATGCATTTCAATTTTCCGATCAAATTGATGTTGAAATTGAACAAATCATCACATCTAATCCAGCTATAGTGGCGGGAATTAATTCAGCGACTGCTATCACCGTGGTAGGTGGTGAGTATTCAATCGATGACGGTGAGTTTACCGCTCAAGAAGGCACTGTGACTAATGGGCAATTGGTTAGAGTAAGGCAAACATCTTCATTTGAATCGTTAACTGAGACGCAAACGACCCTAACCATTGGCAGTGTTAGCGATACTTTTAGTGTGACCACGGTAGAACTTCAGGACAGTGACTTAGACGGCATCGCCGATGCCCATGAAACACGCCGGTATGGAACAGATCCTTTGGTTGCCGATAGTGACACAGATGGTATCAACGATGGTGATGAGATAGCTAATCGAACTAACCCTCTTGAGCATTTGGAGTTTTCCGATCCGCTACTTATTTTTGACCAAAATAGTTTTGGTTATGCCGAAATGCGCGTCCCAGATTACTGCTATCAGGTTACAGGCGATGCCATTGGTGGTGGTGGTGGCCAAAATTGGTCAAATAACGGTAACTCAACTTATGGTGGGGGCGGTGGTTATGCCTCTAGTTTAGTCACCATGATCCCTTTCGAGCAGATGCAGATCTACGTTGGTCAAGGAGGAGCAGGTGGTTCAGGTTCTGGGAGTAATGCCTTTGGCGGAGCCACCGGCGGTTCGACATACCATTTCGGTGGTGGAGGCGGAGGAAGCTCCGAGCTTAGGTTTAATGATCAGCGAATTATTGTAGCTGGCGGTGGTGGCGGTTCTGGTAACTACTCAGTTGGCAATGGAGGTGCTGGAGGCGGCGAGACTGGCTTTCCTGGTGGTGGTGAAAATGGCGGTGCTGGCGGAGATAGCAGCGGTGAAAATCCAAATGGTGAAGATCAAAATGATTCTGCGCACAGTGGTGCTGGCGGCGGTGGCTACACCGGCGGAGGTCGTGGTACCTCTTATGGCCAAGGTGGCGGTGGCGGTTCTAGTTATGGACAAACGACTGTGGCCGGTAACGGCAGAGCACCGGGTAATGTCAGCATAGCGGGGATGTCAGGTTATGGTGGGATCGGTAATTCATATTACGATGAGCAAGGGCCAAACACTACCAGCGGTAGTGATGGAAGGTTAACATTATATTGTCAAATTCCTACCCAACAAGATCCCGATGTGGATGGCGATGGTATTTTAGATTCAGCAGAGTTGGACCATTTTGGCACTGATCCAACAAAAAACGATACGGATGACGATGGCTTGACCGATAGAGATGAGCTCTTGGTGTATTTCACCGACCCAACGCAAGCTGACACCGATGAAGATGGGCTGAATGACAACGATGAATTAGTTACACATAACACGGATCCCAACAAGTCTGACACCGATGGTGACGGCCTAAATGATTATCAAGAAGTGGTCACTCATGAAACTGACCCTAACGTAGCAGACACAGACGAAGATGGTCTTACGGATGGTTCGGAAGTCAATGACCACGAAACCGACCCAAATGTAGCCGATAGTGATGGTGATAATCTAAGTGATGGCGATGAAGTTAACCTTTACGGTACTGACCCTAATTTGCTCGATACCGACGAAGACGGGCTTAATGATGATGAAGTTGTAGTTCATGGGACTAACCCGCTGCTGGCAGACAGTGATGCGGATGGGTTAGACGACAATGCTGAAATTAATACCCACATGACTGACCCAATGAATCCAGATACAGATTCAGACGGACTCACTGACGGGAGTGAACTAACGATACACTCGACGGATCCTAACGATTCGGATTCCGATGGAGACGGGTTTAGCGATGGCGAAGAAGTGATTGTAAGACCTATTATCGATCCTGATGCGACGGCGTTAGACACAGTCACCCATGATAGCTTCGGAGAATATAGCTATGTGATCCCCGCTAGTTGTAATGCGTTATTGGTCAAAGCTTGGGGCGCTGGAGGCGGTCAAAACTGGCGCAGTGGCGGTAATTCTAGCGTTGGTGGCGGTGGAGGCTACGCTGAAAGCCCAATTGCCGTTAACGAATCAGACACGATGCAACTCTTTGTTGGCGAAGGAGGCCGTGGATCAGGTATGAGCCACAATGCATTCGGCGGTGCGACCGGAGGCGACACTCGTCATTTTGGTGGCGGTGGCGGCGGAAGTACTGAAGTTCGATTTAATAATCAAAGGTTAGTTGTTGCTGGAGCTGGTGGTGGCTCTGGGAACAGTAGTAATGGACACGGTGGAGCTGGGGGTGGTGCAACCGGTGTTGACGGTGGTGGAGCAGACGGTGGCGCGGGCGGCGGGCTCACGGGTCTCAACCCAAATGGTCAAGACCAGATTGGTGATGGTTACTCCGCCCATGCTGGTGCTGGTGGAGGCGGATATAGCGGGGGATTACGTGCTACCGATTATGGCGATGGCGGTGGCGGTGGCTCCAGCTACGGGGTAACCACTATCGCAGGTGATGGACGAGCACCTGGTAATGCTGCTGAAGCTGGTGATTCTGGTTATGGTGGGGTTGCAAGCAATTACTATGATGATCAGGGGCCAAACAGTTACGATGGAAGCGATGGAAAACTCATTGTGGCTTGCTATACATCGACTAGCAGTACTGGAGGGTTTGATCCCAACGATCCTGACTCTCATCCTTAACAAAAACAATTTACTGCACCTTAATATCGTATTAACGGCGTGACCAATCTAAATCAGAGCTAGTGAGGATTGTCCTTAGCTCTGATTTTTTTGATAAGCATAAAATCAAAGCTCTCTCTAATTCCTGTCCGAAGCTGTCCGATTATTGAATTCGGACAGTGTCCATCCCTTTTTATCAATCGCATTTATTATACGACAAAATAATTTAATCTTTTAAAATCAACAAGGTAGAAGGGTTTCAACAAGTTGGCACAAAACTAGCTCTATTAAATTTGAACGTTAACATAAATAGAGCGAACAATGATACAAGACACCTCATCACAAGACGTCATCTTGACCCAACCAAAAAGTAAAAAGATTTGGGTAATTGCTGCCGTTAGTACAGTTATTTTGCTCCTCAGTTTTATTGTTTACCCTAGCATTTCAAATTGGTCTTCATCTGATCGCTCGGTCAGTCAGTCTCGAATTCGAGTCGCAGAGGTTGAGCGAGGTATGTTTATTCGAGATCTCTCCTTACAAGGCAATATTGTAGCGGCTAATAGCCCTAAACTTTACGCTCCAGCAGTTGGCACCGTCACCTTACTTGTCAATCCTGGGGAGGAGGTTGAAAAAGGCGACACGGTGGCACTTGTCAGCAGTCCTGAACTAACCAATCGTTTGCAGCAAGAACGCTCAAGGCTTGAAAGTCTTCAAATTGAATTGGAGCGTCAAAAGATAGCGACTAAACAAGCTCGAATTAAGAGTCGTCAACAAATTCAATTAGAAAAAGTGGTATTGGATGCAGCAGAAAGAGAGAAAAGAAGAGCCGAACAATCAGTCAAAATTCAGGCGGTAAGTCAAATAGACTATGAGAAAGCCATCGATGATTTAAAACGCTCAGAGCTTAAATATCGCTTTGCTATCGAGCAAGCGGAACTAGAACAAGAGAACTTAGCGTTTGAGTTAAAGACCAAAGAGTCTGAATACAACCAATACAAATTACTTGTAGGAAATACCGAAAGACTAGTGAACGAATTAAATATGACCGCACCTGTCTCAGGCATTATCGGCTCTTGGTCCGTAGAACAAAAATCGGCTGTTTCGCTTAATCAGCCTATTTTAACCGTAGTCGACCTATCAGCATTTCAAGTAGAAGTGGACATTCCTGAATCTTATGCCGATTCAGTGGGTATTGGCATGTCGGTCAAAGTGAATTACAACGCAAAAGAATATGATGCATCGCTTATTAGCATCTCGCCTGAAGTGACTAATAACGTGATAAAAGGAAGGGTGGCTTTTTCAGCAGAGCCTCCTCCAGGTATCAAACAGAATCAACGTGTTTCTAGCCGAGTGATTATCGAACAAAAAGACAGTGTGCTTTATCTTCCTCGCGGCTCTTTTGTTCAACATCATGGTGGTTTAAAAGCATTTGTTATCGAGGGTGAAATTGCCACTTTAACTGATATCACCTTAGGGGCAAGAAGTATCGATAAAATTGAAGTGGTGGCGGGATTAGAAAAAGGTCAAACGGTCATTATTTCTAATACGGATTTTGTGGGTGACGCGAAAATTCTAAATCTTAATTAAACACAGACTTACTACTAATTACAGCGTAACGAATTAACTTATCTTTATAGGAACTATCACATGCTAAGAATGAACAATATCAAAAAAATCTTTAGAACCGACCTAGTCGAAACACATGCGTTACGGGATTTTAGTTTAGAGGTCAATGAAGGTGAGTTTGTCGCTGTAACAGGGCCTTCTGGATCAGGTAAAACAACCTTCTTAAATATTACTGGTATGTTAGAAACATTTAATAGTGGTAGCTATATGTTGGACGGAAAAGATGTTAGTCAATTAAACGATAATCAACGTTCGAAGTTAAGAAATGAAAAAATTGGATTCATATTTCAAAGTTTCAATCTTATTCCCGATCTCAACTTATTCGATAACGTTGATGTGCCGCTGAGGTATCGTGGCTTTAATGCCAAAGAGCGCAAGCAACGAATCGAAAATTCACTAGAAAGAGTTGGTCTGTCAGCCAGAATGAAACACCTTCCCTCACAACTTTCAGGCGGGCAGCAACAACGTGTCGCCATTGCCAGAGCGTTAGCCGGTGAACCATTATTCCTGCTGGCAGATGAGCCAACCGGAAACTTAGACTCACTAATGGCTCGCCAAGTGATGCAGTTACTTGAAGAGATTAATCAACAAGGCACTACCATTATTATGGTAACCCATGATGCGGAACTGGCGCGAAGAGCGGAAAGAAATATTCATATTGTCGATGGTCAAGTTAGCGACTATCAACAATTACAACCTGTACTTGATGCTGCAGAAGCCTAGGAGATACCAATGCTCTCATATTATATGAAATTGTCGTGGCTAAGCATTAAACGGACTCCTATTTTAACTAGCTTAATGATCGTTGCGATAGGGTTGGGAATTGGTGTTAGCATGACGGTGCTCACAGTAAATTACATGATGGACAAAGATCCCATTCCCGAGAAAAGTCATCAACTTTATCATGTACAACTCTTTAGTTATGGTAAGGGACATTCGAATCCTCAAACTGAAGATGAGTTTCCGATGCAGGTCACCTACCCAGATGCAATGAATATTCATCGCTCAGAAGTTCCACTGCGAAAAACTAGAAGTCTAGCGACCGGTTTTACGGTTATTCCTGAATCTGCTGATACGCCACCTTTTATGCAATCGGCACGTGCCATTGACCACCAATTCTTCGATATGTTTAACGTGCCGTTTTTATTTGGTAGCACTTGGAATGAGCAAATTGATCAGTCACCAAGAGAGGTGGTTGTCATTGATAAAGAGCTTAATAATCGATTATTTAACGGCGAAAACAGTGTTGGTAAAAACATTAATCTTGGAACTGTTAGTTACACTGTTGTCGGGGTGATAGAGACATGGCAGCCTGCGCCTAGATTTTATGATCTTAACAATGGCAACTTTAATGAAAGTGAATCTATTTTCGTACCATTTTCTTTATTGCCTGTTCATGAATTTCCAAGTTGGGGAAATAATAATGGATGGAAGTCTGAAAAAATCAACAACTATCAAGAAAAATTAGCCTCAGAACAAATGTGGAATCAGTACTGGGTTGAACTACCCAATAAAGAAGTAAAAGAAGAATACCAACAATGGCTTGAGGGTTATATCAGTGAGCAACAAAAGCTGGGTCGGTTCGAAAATGAAAAAGCCGGTGCATCGCTCAAAAATGTTATTCAGTGGATGAAGGTTAATCAAGTGGTGCCGAGTGATAACTCAATTCTAGTTGGATTATCATTTATGTTCTTAGCGGTTTGTATGATTAATACCATTGGCTTGTTGCTGGCAAAATTCTTGAGACGAGCGCCAGAAGTCGGTGTACGAAGAGCATTAGGTGCAAGTCGTTCTGAAATCTTTATTCAACACTTGGTCGATGTTGCCTTCATCGGAATTTTGGGAGGGGTTCTTGGACTGTTGCTTGGGCAACTTGGCTTGCTGGGAGTGAAGACCCTCTATTCATCTTATAGCCAATTAGTCCACATGGATTTAACGCTAATTATATTAGCCATCGGAATAGCATTGGGGTCTAGCGTGATAGCTGGCATGTATCCAGCGTGGCTTATTTGTAGAACCAATCCATCGGTCTACTTAAAAATTCAATAGGAGAGTGTCATGTTAGAAATAAAACCGATTTTAAGTGCACTGTTAAGGCATAAGAGTAGTACTTTATTAATCATTCTCCAAATTGCGCTGACTTTTGCGGTGGTTGTTAATTCGACCAGTATTATTAAAGAAAGAATTGAGCTGATGTCGCGAGATACCGGATTGGTAAATGACCGGTTAATCACTTTTAATGTTAATGCGTTTGGTGAGGACTATGACCATGAGTCTAATTTAAGAGCTGACCTAGAATTGCTTAGAGGATTACCCGGCGTGGTATCGGTTGCCCCGATGAATCAAATTCCGCTCAGTGGTAGTGGCGACTCTAGTGGTGTGGCGGGCTCACAAGAAGCAGTTGATAATTTAGAAATGACGGGCACAGGTATGTTTCATGGTGACAGTCATATGATCAACACTTTAGGGGTAAAATTGGCCGCAGGGCGTTTGTTTACTCCAGAAGAAATAACTTATTCCAGAGGAAGAGCAGACGTAAAATCTGTGATCATCACACAGGCGCTGGCGGACCAAATTTATCCCAAAGGTAATGCCTTAGGAAGTACCTTGTTTATGGGGGGCGAGCTGAAAATGACAATTGTCGGTATCGTTGAACATATGTCTGGTTCATGGCCAAGCTGGTCAAATTTTAACTACAATGTGCTTACCCCATTTGTGCCATTAAGGGACTTTCAACGTTATCTTATTCAAGCGGAAGATCCCGCAACAGTGAAAAGATTACTTGGAGAAGTCGAAAAATTGCTCATCGATCGTAATAGGCAAAGAGTGATTACTAATGTGAGATCAATGGATGAAATGATTGAAAGAATTTACTCAGATGATGCCGCAATGACAACCATTCTGTGGGTTGTCATCGTTTTACTAGTGCTAATTACCGCGTTAGGAATTGTTGGTATTGTTAGCTTTAATGTCAATCAGCGTGTTAAGCAGATTGGTACGCGAAGGGCATTAGGCGCAACTAAAATAGATATCTTACGTTATTTCGTCACAGAGAATATTTTGATCACCTCATTGGGTCTGTTTTTAGGAATAATGATGACCGTTGGTTTTAACATCTTTTTAGCGGAACAATTTGAAATGCCTGAATTTAATTGGAGCCTTATTCCTCTGGGGATCGTCATTATGTTTGCGATTGGAATTACTTCAGTTTGGTTACCCGCGCGTCGCGCATCTAAGGTATCACCGGCTATTGCGACACAAAGCATTTAAGTCGTTATTGAAGAGTGTCAGGTTTTACTCACCTGACACTGTTACTTTTTAACCCTAGCTAGATTAAACTATCCATATAAAAAATTAGGAAGTAAAAACGTACCATGAATCAAGTTCTAGTGATTGATGATAATAAAGGAATTGCCACCGCGCTTGAGGTGTTATTTTCAATCTACGATATAAACACATTGCATGCTTGTAATCCGCAAGAAGGTCTACGTTTTATCCACTCGAATCAGATTGATTTGGTTATCCAAGATATGAACTTTACCGAAGACACGACCTCCGGTGAAGAGGGGATCAAGTTGTTTAAACAGATCCATAGTGAATTTCCCGATTTGCCGGTTATTTTACTAACCGCTTGGGGCAATCTGGAAACTGCTGTTGAGCTGGTTAGAGCAGGTGCAAGTGACTATCTAACCAAACCCTGGGATGACACTAAGTTAATCACAACCGTGACTAACTTGATGGAGTTAGGCCAACTGCGTCAGCAAACAAATCGAATGCTCAGTCAAGAATCCAGTCTCGCCAGAAATTTGGCTCAAGACTTTGACCTGTGCAATACGGTATTTAATAGCCCTGCGATGTTGCAGACAATGACCATGGCAACGCAAGTAGCCCATTCTGATATTCCGGTTCTTATAACCGGTCCTAACGGTTGTGGAAAAGAAAAAATAGCTGAAACCATTCAAGCCAACTCAAGTGTTAAGGATAAACCTTTTATTAGAGTCAATGTCGGAGCTCTTCCTATGGAGCTGTTGGAAGCTGAACTCTTTGGCGCGGAAGCAGGAGCTTATACCGGCGCTAAAAAAAAACGAGTCGGACGATTCGAAGCCGCCGACGGGGGAACGCTATTCTTAGATGAAATTGGAAATCTTCCTTTATCAGGGCAGGTAAAATTATTAAGAGTCTTGCAAACTGGTCAGTTTGAAAGACTCGGTAGCTCGGAAACAAAAACGGTTAATGTGCGAGTAATTAGCGCGACCAATGCTAATTTGTTAAACGATATTAAAGAAGGACGATTCCGAGAGGATTTATACTATCGATTAAACGTTATCGAAATTAAAGTTGCTCCTTTAGCGGAAAGAGTTGAAGATATATTGCCATTAGCGCTTTATTTTATGCCTGCAGATATTACTCTCTCAAATGAGGCCGAAGTTGCATTACAGCAACATGACTGGCCCGGCAATGTAAGAGAGCTCGAAAATGTTATTAAGCGTGCAAGCTTATTAGCTAAAAATGGACATATCGAAGTGTTAGATTTAGGTCTGCCTCAACCATCTAAACCTCGAGTTGAATCGGTCATTTCACAAGAACCTGATAAAGAAAGTTTACTTGCCACTCTGAATAAAAATAAGCGCAATATATCTCAAACAGCAAGAGAGCTTGGACTGAGTCGGCAATCTCTTTATCGAAGAATGGATAAGTATGGAATTCCTAGATAATCAATAATTAGAACTTGTCACTTTGGATAATCGATTTACCATCGGTAGTATTTTAGTTTTTTTCGCATTTTTATTTTTCTAACTAAGTTAAGTGGCTTTCTTTTCAAATGGGATATTCCATTGACGATTAAATGGTTAACCGCATCAACCACTCTCGAGCTAGATAATCCGTCTTTATAGGGATGAATTGCATTACAGTGTTGTTTAATTTTGTCTAGTTGTTCAGAAGAAATATTAAGCGCTAGATCAATTTTGTGTTCAAGTTGATCCGCTTGCTGGAAATTGATCATCCAATCTTCTGGTCTTCTATTATTGAGTGCAATGACAGGCTTTTGTTGTAATGCAAATTCTGCCAAGATTGAAGAGGTATCGGACAACAAAACATCAGCTGCTTGTAATAGTGGAATAATATCCGCCGTTTCGATAAACCTTAGGTTGTCTCCAACTAAAGATTGATACATTTGTGCTTCTTCTTGGGTTGCTTTAGGATGTAATTTTACTATCCATTGCCAATCTCTAGACTGGCTGAGTTTCTTTATAAACGGAAGTAAGGCGTAGGTACTGGTTAACTTGGGTGAAAAGGTCGGTGCATAAAAAATTAAAGGATTTTCCGTTTTATATTTTGCAACATCATCATGTGGCGTAAAAAGAGCATCTAACTTTGACCATCCCGTTTCAGCGACTTCAAATGTTCCATCCTGCAAGTTATTGAATGCTTCAGTGATGTTAGGACCTTGAGTACAATAAAGATCAAAAAAACCGCGGACATTAAATTTATTTTTTTTGCCAGAGTCAAACCCGTGAAAAACTTGAACTTTAACACCGGGAAAAAAATCTGGAATATAGTTTCCGGGAGCCAACACGGCATCGGGTTGAAATTGAATAACTTGTTCAACGGTTTTTAGTCGCTGGTCATTAGACTCTAGAAAGTTTTCAGCCTCAGAACCTTTAGGGATAAACCAAGCCACCTGGCCCGATCGTTTTACAACTTCTTCAGCAATTGGTCGCAATATACTAAAGGAATAAGATAAAGTGACATAAAAAAGATATTTTGTTGATGCCATGTTGGATTCGGCCATATGATTTGTGAACTTTAGGCTAACGGGCTATGCAGATAATACTATAATCAGCATAAGTCTGATGCTCCAGTGATCATATCAGTCCCACTAGAAAATCACAAAGCTGTTTAATCACTCTTGCATGAGTTAAAATATAAGATACCAAGATCAAAATGAACCAACCAATTATTAATCTAAGCTTAGAAGCAAAGCTCACTATTTTTATTAGTCTATTAATCATAGTCTTATTGGCTATCATTGGGCTACTAATCTATTGGCTGGAAGATGTTTGGATCTCCTTATTAGTCTCTGCGGCTATCGTATTTCCAATATCAGTTATCCTAATTCGTTACTTTATGGCACCAGTGAATCGAATTCTAAGCGCATTAAACGACGGTTTCCATAACTTCCTTGATAACGACTTTAGTGTGTCATTGGCTAATACTCGAAATGATGAACTAGGAGATTTAGTCGAAGTTTACAATAAGGTTGGTGGTGTTCTTAGAGATGAGCGACTTAATCTCTATCAACGGGAGTTGCTATTAGATACAGTGATTCAAACAACGCCACTTGCATTAGTATTAGTTGATGATTCTGGGGCGATTATTTATAGCAATAGTGCCGCGAAACAGCTGGTTCTTAATGGTAAGGCGATTAATGGTTTATCATTTGCTAAATTGCTCAAAAATAAATCCAAGCCATTTATTGAAGCGGTGCAATCCGGTCTTAGTGGGCTATTTACCATTCCAAAAGAAGAAGGGTCAGAAACCTACCATCTTACGCAAAGTCAATTTCTACTTAATGGAAGAAAGCATCAACTTTATTTATTCAAAAGTTTAACCAAAGAAATTAATCGTCAGGAAGTGAATACCTGGAAAAAAGTAATTCGATTGATCAGTCACGAATTGAATAATTCATTAGCGCCCATTACTTCATTGGCCCATTCAGGTGAGTTATTAAGTCAGCGCCAACATGCTGACAAACTAGCTGGAATCTTTTCGACCATGGGTGAAAGAGCGAGATATTTACAATCTTTTATTGAGGGCTATGCTAAGTTCGCCAGATTACCTAATCCACAGTGTCAGTCCATTGATAGCTATAGATTTCTAAGTAGTTTGCAACAAATGCAGGAATTTGAGTTAGATTGTAAGCCAGATGAACGCCCCATATATGGCGACCCCGCGCAGTTGCAACAAGTGATTATTAACCTCGCCAAAAATGCTAATGAAGCTTCCATAGAAGGTTCGGAAGTTGAAAATAAAGTGGTGTTATCACTGTCGGTTTCGGTGCAGAGTTTTAACATCACCATAAAAGACCGAGGTAAGGGAATGAGCGAGACCAATCTTACTAATGCCTTATTGCCTTTTTATTCGACTAAGGCTGAAGGTACTGGGCTAGGGTTACCTCTGTGCCGAGAAATAGTTGAAGCACATGGCGGCAAAATTTCAATCGCTAATCGAAAAAGTGGTGGTCTAAAAGTAACTATTGTGTTGCCTTTAAAGTAAATTCAGTTGGATCAAAATCTATCAATCACAGTCATACCGATGCCAGAGAACTGATCCATTTGTGTAAGCTTAATGGCAGATTCCTCAAGGCTAATTGTTTCGCCAATCAGTTTCTGAGGTGATAATTGACCATCAACAATCATCTTCAGCATATCTGAATATCGATAAGCTTGCATACCGTGGCTACCAATAACCTCTAATTCATTGGCAATCACTTTAGCCATTGGCAGTTGTGCATTTGCCTCTTGATTAACCATTAAACCGATTTGAATGTGCTTACCCCGTTTGCGTAAGCAAGAGACCGAGTTAAAGCAGGTCGTTTGACTACCGAGAGCATCAACAGAAAGATGTGCGCCACCATCGCTAAGGCTTACTATTTGTTCGACTAAGTGAGTATTTTCATGACCATTAATAGTGGCCGTTGCGCCAAGCGATTTAGCGAATTCTAACTTATGAGAGTCAATATCAACCGCTATCACTTTAGCACCAAAAGCGAGCGCAATCATTATTGCAGATAACCCAACCCCACCGCAGCCGTGAATGACAACCCATTGATTAGGCTGAATTTTTCCTTGGTCGACAATCCCTCGATAGGAAGTTGCAAAACGGCACCCTAAACTTGCTGCAGTGACAAAATCGATTTCGTCCGGCAGTTTGACTAAGTTGGTATCAGCAAATTGAATGGCGACGTATTCGGCAAAGGAACCCCAGTGGGTAAACCCCGGCTGAAATTGAGCATCACACACCTGTTGGTTACCGGTGACACATTGACCGCATTGACCACACCCACAAACAAATGGCATGGTGACTCTGTCACCGACCTGCCAATTGGCTACGGTAGAACCCACTTCAACCACCGTTCCTGCTAATTCGTGCCCCGGAACATGTGGTAATTGAATGTCTGGATCATGTCCCATCCAGCCATGCCAATCACTACGACATAGGCCTGTCGCGCCCACCTCGATGACGACTCCAGCGCTTTCAGCGACTGGTGTAGGGACTGATTCAATCGTAATTGGCTTTGCGAATTCGGTGTAAATGGCAGCTTTCATTAGCGTTATTCTGAGAAAGTTGGTTGGAAAGGTCATATTCCCAGTAAGTACTATTAATAGCAAGAATCGGTTTTATGCCTAAAGTGTTTTTGCATAAACAAATTAAAAGGACCAGTAGTTCTTTTGCAAGTTAACGAGGGCAATAAACCAGTTTAATAGATAGTTAAAATCTATTTTAAATTAATAAACATGAGATACCTAGGCCAAAAAACCTTATAAAGGATTGTAACTAGGTGATATTTTCGATATAAACAAATCTAGAATTTTAAACAAAACAATCAGTTAAAGCGTGTGAGGAGCTAAAATGAAACTAATCAATAAACTAGCCATATCCATCGGACTGTCATTAACCGCATTATCTACTGTGGCTGACAGCGCTAAATCTCAAAAGCATGCTGACAATGCACTGAAGATGCGTAAAGCGGTGTTCTCACTATTAGGCAGTAATATGGGGCCAATGGGAGCAATGGCTAAGGGCAAAATTCCATTGAATAAAGAAGTTGTAGAAAAGAACGCCTTAAGAATTAATCAACTTTCGCTAATGATGGCAGACTACTTAAAAACCGATACGTCCAAATTTAAGCTCAAAACCGATGCGCTGGATAAAATATGGTCTGAGCAAGAAAAATTTGCCGGTAAAATTGAAGCGCTAACAAAGTCTTCTGATGCTTTGTATCTCGCAGCAAAGTCTGGTGACGAAAAAGCGATTAAAATGGGGATCAAAAAGGTCGGTGGTAGCTGTGGTAGCTGTCACGACGATTATAAAGCTGACTAGGCTATATTTGGTTGCTATTTGCTAAAAAATCTAAGGAGCTAGGAGCTAGGAGCTAGGATGAAAAAAAGCTCACTGAGCGGAGTCGAAGTGAATCATAGTTGCGAGTCTCTATTTGCACTTTTGAATTAGGTTCTTGATTCAGCTTCGACTTTTATTTAACAATTTGAAGGAGTATTTTCGATACCAACTAGTAAAAATACTCTTCTTCAATCGGAACATTGATGACAACCAACCAATAAACAAACCCAGCTACAATCAATCCTAGCAATAACGCTAACCAAATTTTGGAATGAGTGATAGCGTCCCTCTCTTTTACTGAATCTTCGGGCTTTTTTCCAGTGATCATAGGGGTCACTAAATCGGTTTGCTTAGCCAAACGATAGTAAAGAATTGCGGCAATATGCAGCGCTATTGCAAATATCATAACGTCGAAGGCATTGTGATGGATAAAACTCATGACCTCGCCAACTTGGTTACCCAATTGGCCGTAATAAGGGCCTGATGAAAAAATATCATCGTCTATAAATAGACCACTAACAGCTTGTAAAAATATCAATGAAAGCATAAGAAAAACCATCAAACTCCCTAAAGGATTATGACCTGCGTATTGATTGTTTTCAGATGACCGGCTGGTGCTTAAATAGTCTTTAATTCTTTTCGGGGTGGGAAAAAAACTGCCAAATCGGGCATGTTTGGTGCCCACAAATCCCCAGATAATTCGAAAGATAACCAGACCCAAAATAAAGTAGCCTAGCTTCATATGCAGATCGATCAATTCGCCTTCTTGTTCTGCGGTGTACCAAGAACCTAAAATACTGAAAGCAAATAGCCAATGAAATAATCGAGTCGGCAGATCCCAAACTAGTCGTTGCTTCTGTTGCATGGTTTTTCCTTATGAGTAGATGGCAACATAATAGCAAACTTATTTACTAAAGTTTAAGTAGCGGTTTTTTGGAAATAATATAAATTGTGATTTGAATACCTATCAAGCGACATTTAAATAAACCCGGTTATCTGGTTATTGCGTCGCCCGAGTAAAAAAATCAACCAACAGCAGAGTAAGTGGATAGATGTGACTGCACCGCCACCTGAGGAGTCAACTTCTTCGGGTGGTTCTTGATCCACAGGATCTTGTTCTCTACAGGTAATGGTGACATTATTCACATTATCGGTTTGTATGTTGCCAGTGCCATTGGATAAAACACAGTCTTGTTGAGTCGAAGATACTAATGTCACCTGATAGAAATCACCCTCAAAATAAAGCTCATCGAACTCAAACGAGCCTGAACTTAAAATCGTCAGGATTTGTTGCCTGTTAGGGTTGTTAGTGGGGAAAACGTCGAGCTGCAGGACTAAGCTCTGATTTGCTAGTAGGCCCGTTATACTTCCCCCCATGCTAAATTGTCCCAATTCGCAAGTATCTGGTGCACCATCACCATTGCTATCAATGGGAGCACGTATAGACAATGGACAAGAATCTAAATTATCAGGAATGAGATCGCCGTCAGTATCAAACAGTAAAGGATTAGTTCCAATCTCTTGTTCTTTCTCCGTTGTGAGAAAATCATTGTCTTGGTCCAAATCGCAAAGATCCCCCAACCCATCAAAATCTGCATCAGCTTGAATGGGGTTTTCAATCTCAGGACAGTTATCTGCACCATCGGTCACACCGTCTAAATCAAAATCCTCAGCGGCTTGATGAGTTTTAAATGGAAAACAATTCTGAGTGATGAATCCATTTTGAGTCGCTGCATAAAGAGTGGGTTTTCGCCGAGTATGATCAGTATCAACAATTGCAATATCATTGATTGCACCAGTTTCACTGACGGTTCGTGCGGAAATCGCTTCCCCCGTAACAACCGAGAGTTGATAAACTCTGCCGTCGTTTCCTCCAACATAGAGATACTGGTCGCCTAAGCCAAATACAGGAACTGCATCGCTGGCTCCTTCGCTGATGGGTAGAGTTGTCTGCCATACCAAATTTCCAATCTCCCCATTATCTCGGAAAAGTCGAATTTGCCCATCAAAATCTTTTCTCGCAATAAATATTTCACCAGTTATCATTTGTTTAATTTCGGCACCTAATAGATGAGGACTACCACTTGAAGTCGTCCAAATGATTTCGCCTGTTTCTGCATCTATCGCGTTTAACTCACCAAACAGGTTGCTGGTATAGACTCGTCCGTTTTTAAATAACGGACGACCATAATTTTGTCCGACATTGGCTGACCAGTCCACTGTGCCGTTTAGAGTATTAATAGCCCACAGTGATGATTGACTGGTACTATTGGTTCGATCAGTTGCAACAAATAGCCGATTGTTCTGATAGTCTAGGGCTAGTCCCTGGCGAGTAACATCAATATCCAAATTTCCGTTTAAATTAAGCACCCAAATAATGGCACCAGTGTCCGTATTAATAGCATAAATTCGATTTCTGGTAGCACTGCTATACGAGGTGGCCACATAGACGAGGTCAGAACTATATCTATCTTGAAATGCTTGATTTGAAAACCGTCTCAACTGAACCATGGGTTCAGCAGATAGTGAATCATCAGCAACTCGCCTTATATCGACAGCCCACTCAAGGGTTGCAGCTCTTGTGTATTTTCTAATGCGGCCATCTTGATTGGTAGTAAACAAATATTGTTCACCATCATCAAGCATCACTAAAGGTGAAATTCCGTTAATAGTACTCCCAGTGACACCACTCGACGAAGGCTCATTAAATGATTCAATATTCTTAATGCTAAAATTAGCTCCAATGGCAAAAGGTATTTCGTTAAAGCCTTCTAGTTTAAGATCGGAGACATTGGCAAAATAGACCATAGGAATTAGCGTGCTAGGTAGTTTTATTGGAGAGTCTGTCACACTCTCTGAGCCTTGGGGAAAATCGGCTAAACAAGCCTGTTTACTCTGATCTCCATGAGCTGGAATGCTGTCCGCATCCAGCGGATCACTACCATGGGTGACTTCCATGCCATCATCAAATCCATCTCTGTCAGTATCTGCCTGCAAAAAATTAGTTTCATTAGAATCCACCAATCCATTGCCATTGGCATCTTCAAAATCATCAGCTAATCCGTCCCGATCAGAGTCAATGATAGGAATGATATCTGAGTAGCTGGGGCTGCTAAATAATATACCAGCAAGTAAATATACAGACAGCTTTGCTAAATTGGTTGAGTGTGTGAGATTGTGCAATTGACCTACCCCTTCTTGTCTTAAAATAACAGACAACACGATGCTAATTAGCACCAATGTTAAGGAGAACTAAGGTAATAAACCTATGGAGTAGGTAATGATTGTGTAATTTTTGTGTTTAAATAGGGCGGCTTAGTGAACTTTAGTTGTTTTTAGAGTGTGAAACCTTGACATAAAAGTCGAAGAGTTGCATTTCTAAAAATTGAGTAGACTTAACCCATTTCACACTGTTCGATTATTTCGCGCTCATTCTGTGCTTCTGCAATCCATTCTTGCATTGATGTGAGTGAAAGCATGGTCTTAATATATTGTTTTTCTACTGGGCCAACCTCAATCCCATAGTGGTCAAATCGAATAGCGATGGGCGCATACATCGCATCGGCAATAGAGAACTCTCCAAATAAAAACTCGCCTTCACTGGGGTTTTGTTTACGGCAAGTTTTCCAAATGTCGCAAATTCGATCTATTTCTATTTGCAGTTCAGGTTTTATTGGAGAAAATTTCATTTTTGCTCTGCAGTTCATAGGAAGTGTTTCGCGAATATTATGAAAGCCCGAATGCATTTCAAAGCTAACCGAGCGAGCGATGGCCCTCATATCAAAAATTTGAGGCCAACAGTGTTTCTCGGGATAAATTTCTGCAATGGTTTCGCAAATGGCTAGTGAATCCCAAACGGGTGTTTCTTTATAAAAATAGACCGGTACTTTCGCCGCAGGCGAATACTTAAGAATTTGTTCACGAGAATTTTCAAGATAGAGCGGAATTTTTGTTTCTTCAAATTCAATTCCTTTTTCTTTAAGAAGTATCCATGGTCTGAGTGACCACGAAGAATAATTTTTATTGCCGATCACTAAATGATTCATTGAGTATTCTCGTTATTGTGAAATGAATAATTACAACAGTGTGCTGCTGGTTTTTAAGTTGTTGAACAAATTTGTGCTACTTTGTTGTGTTGCTTGTTCCTCTAAAATTTCTATTTCAATTAATACGCCTAAATAATGCTAACTCAATAACCGCGCGTCAAGTCCACAACGGAAGATAGTTGACCAGTCTGTCGATAATGTCGAATATTATTGGCTGCAATCTCTGCTGCAGTTTGCGGATAACTGGTAGCAGCTATATGTGGTAATGCGGTAATTTTAGGATGCTGCCAAATTGGGCTTTTTTGTGGTAATGGCTCTTGTTGGTAAACATCTAAAACGGCATGATATAAATGTTCGGTAGACAAAACTTCTAGTAAATCTTGCTCTATTAGGTGAGCGCCACGAGCAAAATTAATAAGTGATGCATTCTTGGGAAGCCTTTGCAGTAAAGCTTTGTCGATGATCCCTTGTGTTTCTTTGGTCAGTGGTAGTAAGCAAATTAGAATGTTCGATTGACTGACCAATTTTTTTAAGCCTGTTTCACCACTAAAACATTGAATACCATCGATGCTTTTTTCAGTTCTACTCCAACCTAATAAATTGAACCCGTTAGACATAAGCTTGTTAGCGCTAGTTATTCCTAACTCACCTAAACCTAAAATTCCGACGTTGCACTTTTCAGCGGGTTGATAAGGAAGTTGTAACCAAACTTTATTATGTTGCTGAGCAGCGTAACTCGGCATTTGACGGTGTATATAAAGTGTCCAAGTAAGCACCGCTTCGGCCATGGTATCTGCAAGCTTAGGATCGACCATCCTGACTAATTTTATGTTTTGCTGCTTAGCCAAATCAATCAAACTTTCTACACCTGCCCATAAACTTTGGATCCATTTTAATTGAGTAAAACTTGCCACAACTTCAGGATCGGGATCCAATACGATGGCCAGATCACAATCTTGTTTGTCGTGTTCGTCAATATCTGTGGCAAGGATTACTTGTTCATCAGGCAATAGTTGCTTAAATCGTTCTAACCAAGTGAATTGGTAATCGAGGGGCTTTCGGCTAATAAAAGGGATCATGTTATTCTGTGTCTTAAATCGGATATCTTTAATTGGAAATCAGCGCTAATACCGCACCCGCAGGATCTTTTATAACGCATAAATTACTAGAGCCCATCGGTCGAGGGCCTTCAATCACTTGGCCACCAGACTTTATGCATTCTTTAGCACTGGCCTCTACGTCAGCAACTCTTACATACATTAGCCATTGAGCGGGCATATTTTTGTTAGGGCCTCTGGCATGACAAACTCCAGCAACGGTTTCATCATTCTCTGGTAAATTAATACTGAAATCGTCATAGTCTCCCATTGAGACGGCTTGATGTTTCCAACCAACGACTTTAGTGTAAAAGTCTCTCACTTCCACCGCATTGTCGACGGTTAAATCGCACCATTCAACTTTACCTATTTGAGGTTGATCCGACATAAGAACTCTCCAATTTAATGCTGTATTTTTCTGTAATAGAGGAGCTAACTAAAAAGCTATCAGCTTAGTTGTTTTATTGCTTGTTCTAACCCCTTTAAGGTTAAGGGATACATTTTATCATCGACTAGTTGTTTCACCATACCGATACTATGCGTGTAATCCCAGTAACGGGGGTCGACAGGATTTAACCAAACAACTTTATCGTAAACTGCCTTAAGTCTTTGCATCCAAACGTAACCGGGTTCATCATTCATATATTCGACGCTACCACCGACATGAGAAATCTCATAGGAAGCCATGGATGCATCGCCAACAAAGATGACTTTATATTCTTTGTTGTAGGTATGTAAAACTTCAGTTAATGGCGTTTTCTCACTGTATCGTCTGGAATTATCTTGCCAAACACTATCGTATATAAAGTTGTGGAAATAATAGTATTCTAAATGTTTAAATTCTGTTTTACAGGCTGAGAATAATTCTTCACAGGTTTGCACGTAGGGATCCATCGAACCGCCTACATCGAAAAAGATAAGTACTTTAACCGCATTGTGCTTTTCGGGTACCATCTTTATATCGAGCATTCCCGCATTTTTGGCGGTGCTTGAAATGGTATCGTCTAAATCTAATTCTTCTTCAGCACCGCTGCGAGCAAATTTGCGTAATTTTCGTAGCGCGACTTTTAGATTTCTAGTACCTAATTCAATGGAGTCATCTAAATCTCGAAATTCTCGTTTCTCCCAAACTTTAACAGCGCTTTTATTTCTACTTTCTCCACCGACTCGAATCCCCTCCGGATGATAACCGCTATGACCAAATGGAGAAGTACCGCCGGTGCCAATCCATTTATTGCCACCAGCATGCCGTTTCTTTTGTTCTTCTAATCTTTGCTTAAAGGTTTCGAGGAGTTTTTCTAATCCACCTAGGGATTCTATTTGCGCTTTTTCTTCCTCGGTTAAGGTTTTCATAAATTCCGAACGCAACCAATCTTCCGGTATCAGTGCTTCAAGAATATCTTCAAGGCTGTCCAGTTCTTTAAAGTGTGCTGTAAAAGCGCGATCGTAGCGATCAAAATACTTTTCATCCTTTACTAAGCAGAGCCTAGCTAGTAAATAAAAGTCATCGAGACTACAAAAGGCTAGCTTTTTTTCAAGCGCTTCTAGCAATGTCATTAATTCCTTAATGGAAACAGGAATACCAACTTGCTTTAACAGATAGAAGAAATTAATTAACATTGAGCTAGCGGTTTTCTCGTCTAATCATAAATGCTAATTTTTCTAGCATATGAACGTCTTGCTCATTTTTAAGGAGCGCACCATAGAGTGGTGGGATCGCCTTAGAAGGGTCCTTGCCTTTTAAAACTTCGTCGGGAATATCGTCAGCTAGTAATAGCTTTAACCAGTCAATTAATTCTGAGGTGGAAGGCTTTTTCTTTAGACCAGGTACCTCTCTGACCTGAAAGAAAATATCTAATGCCTCTTTTAACAAATTTGCTTTAATATCTGGATGATGAACCGCGACAATTTTTTGCATGGTTTCCCGATCGGGAAAATTGATGTAGTGAAAGAAACAACGACGCAAAAATGCATCGGGTAACTCTTTTTCATTGTTACTGGTTATAATTATAATTGGCCTATTTTGTGCTTTAATGGTCTCGCCGGTCTCGTAAACGAAAAATTCCATTTTATCTAACTCTTGCAATAAATCGTTTGGAAACTCTATGTCTGCTTTGTCAATTTCGTCAATCAATAAGACGACTTGTTGCTTGGATGCAAACGCCTCCCAAAGTTTACCTTTTTTGATATAGTTGGCTATGTCATTAACTTTTTCATTACCGAGTTGAGAATCTCGTAAACGCGAAACCGCATCATATTCATAAAGCCCTTGGTGAGCTTTAGTGGTTGACTTGATATGCCATTGGATCAAAGGCATGTCTAAGGACTCAGCCACTTGCTCCGCAAGCATGGTTTTTCCTGTGCCCGGCTCGCCTTTTATTAGTAGCGGTCTTTCCAGAGTTTTGGCCGCATTAACAGCCATTTGTAACTCTTCCGTGGCAATATATTGATCGGTGCCTGTAAATTTCATTGCTCGGTATTCTCCGAAGTAAAAATGCAAAAATAAAGGCTAGCGAATGACTAACCTTTAATTCTAGGTTGTATATAATTATTTGCTGGCGATATAGTCGTCTACATATTGTGCCAATACACTGAGTGGGACTGGACCATTTTTTAGCACCACGTCATGAAATTCTCTAATATCAAACTTCTCGCCCATTTCATTTTTTGCTTTAGCGCGAAGCTCAAGAATTTTTAGCATTCCGATCTTGTAAGCAGTCGCTTGTGAAGGCATCACAATATGCCTTTCAACCATTTTTACCGCATCTGGCTGTGGGTTAGGTGTGTTGGTTACATAATATTCAATGCCTTTCTCTCTGTCCCATTTCATTGCATGAATGCCCGTATCAACAACTAAACGGCAGGCGCGCCATAACTCCATCGCTAAGCGACCAAAGTCGGAATAAGGGTCGCTGTACATTCCAATTTCTTTAGGAAGAAGCTCAGAATAAAGTCCCCAACCTTCGGTATAAGCAGTGAAGCGAGAGAATTTTCTAAACTTTGGTAGCCCTTGAAGTTCTACAGAAATTGCACGTTGCATATGGTGGCCTGGTATACCTTCATGATAAGCCAAGGCTTCCATTTGATAAGTTGGCATATCGCTCATGCGATAAAGATTAGCGTAATAGATTCCCGGACGTTTACCATCTAAAGTCGGGCTCTGATAAAAAGCTTTACCCGCTGATTTTTCTCTAAAGGCTTCTACTGCTTTTACTGTCAAATCAGCTTTCGGTTTCACGATAAACAATTCATCCAAACGCGACTTCATGGTATCGATAAGTTGAGTGGCTTCGGTTAGGTAGCGTTGACGACCTTGTTCAGTCTCAGGATAGTAGAATTGCGGGTCATGGCGCATAAATTCGAAAAACGCTGGCAAGTCACCTTCAAAGCCTACCTTATCTTTAATCGCATTCATTTCTTTATGAATTCGAGCAACTTCGTCAAGTCCGATTTGGTGAATTTCTTTGGCGGTTAAGTCCGTTGTCGTGGTGCGAGCGAGCGCGTTATTATAGAATGCTTCACCATCTGGGAATTTCCAAGCACCATCAGTATCATTGGCTTTGGCTTGAATCACTTCAACCGCTCCAATTAGCTTTTCATAACCGGGTTTTACACTTGTTTTTAAGGCTGCTTTAGCTTTTTCTATTAAAACTTGTTTTTCATTATCGGCTATCTCTAATTTTGCTACTTTTCCACTGAAGTCGGCTAATAAAGTACTGTCGTCGCCTTCAGTAAAAGGTGCGCCTT
Source organism: Kangiellaceae bacterium (assembly GCA_965230505.1). Lineage (GTDB taxonomy): Bacteria > Pseudomonadota > Gammaproteobacteria > Enterobacterales > Kangiellaceae. The sequence continues at coordinate 2,292,138 of OZ246006.1, forward strand.
TGATGATGTTTTGACTATCGCTGATAATGTATGGGTAAACAAATTTGGGCGCTATAATCCCTTTTTCAGCGCGTAGATTGATCCCGTCAATCACCTGATCAAACATTGCAGCAACTTTTTCCAACCGAGAGATATAAGCTTCAGCATCGGATAACTCAGAAATGGTGTGTTGGTTAATCAATAGAGACGGGACTTGAGAGTGAATACCAAACATTTGATTGAGCGGGTAATTATGAAAGCGCCACTTAAAATCTGCGATTTGCTGTTCTAAGTTCAGTTTCATAATATCTAAGCTAACTTTTGTTTGAGCGTCTAGTTTTGACTCGTCAATTTTGTTTACCTTTTCTAAGTTTTCCTTGGCAATTTTTAAATCTTGCTGTGCTCTCTCATCTGACAAGTCATCCCATTTATCTTGATCTTTCTTAATACCTAAAAAAGATTGAAAGATTGGACTTCGCATCACACCTTGCATAAATATTTCTTCAAACAAAGCATTGGCTTTTTCCGACTCAGTCATCGTAGTTTCAGTCGCTTTGGTTGCTGCTGGTACATCACTGGTTGGCGCTGGTTGTTGTTCTTGTTGGCCACAGCTCGCTAATATAGCTGTTAAAGCTGTTGACAGTACAAACTTAGGTAATCTGTTCAAAATAGTTCCTCATTAATTTAAATTAGTTCATATCGTTTAATATTTGAATGTGTTGAAAAAGGTAGATCTAATAACTCATTTGCTCTAACACTATTTAGAATAGGCAAATTCGACCTTATTAATGTAGTCTTGCCATGTTTCTGAAGGTGTCCAAATTTTGTGTAAATCTTTAATTGCTTTTTGCTTACTAATACCGAGTTGTGTGACCCGGTATAAATACAGAAAAGTGGATGCGCGCCAGTTGAGCTGACAATGAACATAAACCTTGTTTTGCTGATAGCTTTTCATCCATTTCACGAAAGTCTCAAAATTTGCCAAGGTAGGCTCATCCCAAATTACCTCAATTTGTTGATAGCTCAGACCTAATGATTCTACGCGTGCTCTTTCTTCAGCTTGATCCCCCGGTATAAGGTTTATCACATGTTTAAAACCATATTGGGTGATATGGTTATAATCATCGAGATGTAATAATCCAGAACTGGCTAGCTTACTTGAGACAAAATGAAAGTTCTTTATTTCCTCTAATGAACTAACTGGAGCTAGTTTTTCGTGAGTATGCGCAGATTGGATCGAAATCATTAAGAGTGACAGTAAAACTAGTTTTAGGAACTTCATTAAATTGACTCCATATGGCAAATAACCATTATCTGAACTGAGCAAAGAATGTCAATTCGGATTATCATTTAAGTTGTAACATTCTAAATGACAGCGCTTTAATTGCTCTTAATCGTATGGGGGGTTCTAGTCTTACTCAGAAAATCTTAGCCATTGCTGAGTCCGATAAAAGAACCCAATGTAGCCTCGTACTTGCAACTGGTCTTTTTCTATCCAAATCTTGGCGTCATAGAACTTACCGTTGCTAGGATCGAGTATTTCACCGCCTTGCCAAACCCCTTTTTCGAAATCCATGTCTTTAAGAATGTTCAATCCAATAATCTTGGCATTCTTTAGTTTGCCTTTACATTTTTTACAAATTGGATCATCAGACTCGCCGGTCGCCGGATAAACTTTTGTGATCTCGGCAGATAATTGCTGATTCTTTATAGTTATTAAAACTAATGAACGAGGTTGCTTAGTATCATCATCGATAGTTTGCCATAAGCCTAAATAGGCTTGATGTTTTTCCGAAATATCGCTCTTGCTGGATTGTTCAGGATGAGTTAAAGAGTCGAGGGTATTGGCTGATTCAGCAAGGCCGCTGAGGGAATAAAAAGCCCCTAAGGCAATGACAATAACAATTGAAAAATATTTTAAGTAATAATTCATAGGGACTCGACTTTAAAGTTGTTATTAGCATAACGCTTTGCCATGTAACTTCCCAGTTCAAACCCTAGGAAACTGGCCACTAACCAATACCAGCCATTGCCAATAGCAAACACGTCAGGCCAATATGAGAACCAAACAAATGCAGGGATAATATTTAGAAAACTTTCGACAATTAGACTGATTACCGCGGCAAAAGAGATTTGATCGATAAGATTGGATAATGAAGAGAAATTAGAGAAAAACTCCGCAACTTCCAACACCTCAATATGAATGTAAGTGATAAATGCCATGGTGCCATAGTAGCCCCCGCCAAAAAATAGCCATTTCTGATGAATTGGATTCAATTTGAAATCAGACTCTTTGTCATCGCTTTGTTTTTTCTTTTCTTTGAGGATGCTTATGTTGTCTTCGGCACTTAGGTAATTTTTCTTGATCGACCAAAGAACCAAACTAAATCCAATAAGACCAACAGGTAAACCGGCGATAAAAATTGCTTTGAGTATTTCTGTCATTGAGAAAATCCTAGTTTTAACTCATTCGGCTATGTTTTGAGTCGAAGCGCTGCCAGCCAAAACTTTAACCTGCTTCCTCAATGATTTCAGTAAGTTGAGTCAAGAAACTTAAAACATTTGGTTGCGGCGGATGTAAACATATCAGCTTGATAAATGGGTTGAGTCGAATCGACTGAGGATGTTTAGGTATATCCTACCGCTATCTTCACTGATTGTAACGATATCAATTTTCTCGGAAAGTTCAATAGTCATGTCTTTTGGAGAGGGCTTGATTAGAGTCAAGTACCAATATTAGCATAGGTATATTGGCAGTTCTTGCTCGATCCAATTGAGTTGAGAGCTAATCCGAATTGTTGAACAACAGCGGCTAAAAATTTTTAAGAGGCTTGGCTGTTTATTCTAAGGTCTTTAATATCGAGTCCAGTTGACCTCGATCTAGCAACTTTCCCGCAATCACGACCGCATTAATCGTTCGAGTATTTTGGATATTCTCCAGTGGATTTTTATTCAGTAATACTAAATCAGCTCGCAGGCCGGGAGCTATTTTTCCGATCGAATGCTTGCCCTGATAGAAATCATAAACATTCCGGGTTCCTGATTTAAGTGCTTGAAGCGGTGTCAGTCCAGCATCAACCATCAAACCAAGCTCCTTATGCAGCGAGTCACCAGGTACATTAAACCATTGCGGTGCATCAGAACCTAAAAGAATCATCACATTTTGTTTATTGAGCTCGGAAAGAAGTTTGCGCCTAACTTGTATAAATCGCTTGGCTTGTTGTTTGGTGATGGAATCATCGCTCCAAAAATTATTTCGAGCCTTTTTCCATCTATCCACAACATTCTTGGGCATCCAGCGATGAGCTGGGTTTTTCATTAAAAATTCGGTTGAGCCGCTTCCGGCAAGATTTTGCATTAGCGTTTCTGTTGGCACGACTGTGTATCGATAAGGTTTGAGTTGCTCGACTAAATTTGCGATTGAGTCATCTGTTACTTTATGAACTAATGAGAAGCCAAAAAAGCCGCGGTTCGCAATATCGCCACCATTTCTAATGGCTAGTTCTTCAATAAAGCCATCTAAATGGTCGATGGTTGCCTGTCCCGCTTTGATGGTATCAAGGATTCCAACCTCCATTGAAATATGACCAGCCCAAGATGAACCTAGCTTTGTCGCTGTTTGAGTCACTGCTTGGTAGGACTCTTTTGATAGGCCAGGGTGAATTTTATGAAAGTCATAACCTGCGTTAACCTGTTGGTTGATTTTACTGACCGCTTGTTGAGGCGAGCGTACGCTATTACCGTTAATAGAAGGGCCAGAAGTCACTAGATAGGGGCCGAGCTTACCCGCAGCGTTGAGCTGCTGCCTTAATTCTAAATGGCTAGGTTGACCAAGCATTCCTCGAATATTAGTAACGCCGTGAGCGACAAAAAGCTTAAGCACGCGATCGGTATAGTCTGGGTCGTTGGGTACGTGGGCATGCATCTCACTAAGACCAGGGATTACATAGCGCCCACCACCTGAGATTGTGCGAATATCGTTTGTTGTGCTATTCGGATTGATCGCTTTAATCGTGCCATTTTCTATCAAAATACTAGAGTCTTTGCTAATCTTTCCCGATTCTAGGTCAATCAAAGCTATATCAGTAAGTAACCAACTGTTATTGTCTTGCTGTTGAGCTAATACGGATTGTTGAAAACAAATTGCTAGTGTAATTATTAGTAACTTCCAGTATCCCATGATCGTGACCTCTTAGGCTTAGCTAGTTTGATTTAAATAGAAGCGACTAAATAATAATCGATTAAAGTGACAGTTAGAAATGTTGATTGTGATAGTTTGTAAAATAGTCGTGAGCATGCCCTACAATAACAGTAATTAGAATAAAGCAAACAAGTGCCTTATCACTCAACTCAATTTTTGTTTGGATCCGTTTGAATTTGAACTTGCGAATGAATTGCTTTCTGCATTTTTCTTCTGGCTTACTGTTTCTCAAGGTAAGCTTGAAGAGAAATAGTATTGACGTGACATATTCCTTTTGTTACTTCAATATTGTATTGATACCAATCTACAAAACCTTCTTTGCTAACTTTAACATCATAAGTACCTGCTCTTTCATACGCTCCATTGAAGCTAAAACTATCGTCGCAAGCGTCACCTTGGTCATTGGTAATTTCTTCAACAAAGCTGCCAGCCTGTATGGTACCGTTGCCCCGCAAGCGTTAGCAAATCCAGTTTCCTGATCGAATACATTTACTGTCAACCCAGGTAGCGCCAAAGCAGTACAGACTATAGAGTCACCGTCTGAGGTGGATTTCTCATAGCAACCTATTAGTGGTAACAACAGCAAACTGAATAAGAATTGAAAGTGTTTCAGCGACATTGATATTCCTGTGGATTAGTAAGAGCTAATTATTTCATTACTAAGGTAGCGATTTAAATGAAGAATATCAATCTGTAAGATGTAGAAAAATTTTGTAAAATGTTAAAAGTAGTAAGCATATTCATGGAGTTATTATCTAGGGACTGATGGAGTCATGCCACAGTACTAAATTAAGTCAGGTTAAAATTATGAAGAAAAGACGAATATTATATTAGAGAGTCGCTTCCCTTAGATTTTTGTCTAGGCTTAGTTAGCCAGTGATTTAGCTTTTCCAAAATGATTTCGGGCTCGATAGGTTTGGACATATAGTCATCCATTCCTGCGTCTAAACACTTCTCCCTATCGCCTTTCATGGCATTGGCAGTCATTGCAATAATTGGTATATCTTTTCTTAATCCTTCAACTTGTCCCGCTCTAATTCGCTTTGTGGTTTCATAACCATCAAGCTCGGGCATTTGACAGTCCATGAAAATCAGATCATATTGCGCGTTGTTTGCAACAGCTTGCAGTCGCTCTATAGCACTTCTTCCATTTTCCGCTGTATCGATTAAAAATCCAAACTCTTCCAAAATACCTTGTGCGACCACTTGATTAACTAAATTGTCCTCTACTAATAGTAATCTGAAAGAAGCGTTTTTGGTTAATATTTGCAAGCGATTCGCTAGTCGCGCTGCAGGTTCGCTCACTAAATTATCTTTAAGATTCAATATCAGAGACTTCAATTTTGATGATGTAATCGGTTTGGTGACATCCCCTGCATAACCAAGGTTTGTGAGCACACTACTCTCAATAACATGATCACTACGATGTAGCAGAAAAACGGGACATCCGTTGTAGCCGGCATATGATTCTAAATGATTAACGAAATTCATATTGTCGCCACTGAAGTTTGAAGGCTGATAAAAGATATGAGTGAGATCGGAAGTTAAATACCTCTCAAAATTAGTGTTCGAAAAATCTGCAATAAAAGTTGTTGTCGCACCCCAAACTTCAAATAGCTTAGATAGAACTTTAGCAGTACTGGTGTTTTTTTCGACTATGAGGACTTTGCTATTATCTAATTTTGGAGGCTCAAAATTAACCACTTTATCGGACCTATCTAAAGTAACTTGAAAACTAAATTCGCTTCCTCTTTCTTTGGAACTAGAGACATTAACTTGGCCATTCATCATTTTACAGAGTTGCTTAACAATGGCTAAACCTAGTCCAGTCCCACCATATTTACGAGTGGTAGAAGCGTCAACTTGAGTAAACGAATCGAACAGTGTGGCTATTTTATCGGACGGAATTCCGACCCCAGTGTCTTTTATAGAACATTCAAAAATTGAAGCATTTTGTTGGTGAGTTAGCTTTCCACGAATCAATATTTCGCCATGGTGAGTAAATTTAATAGCATTGGAGATTAAATTAGCTAGTATTTGACGAAGTCTGTTCGGGTCACCTTTGACCCAAACGTTTTCTAGTTCGCTGATATCGAGTATTAACTCAATGTTTTTGTCAAAGGCCTTTAACGCCATTGACTCAGTCAAAGACTCTACAAGCGCCTGTAGATCAAAATCGATAGATTCAAACTCGAGCTTACCCGCCTCAATTTTAGAAAAATCGAGAATATCATTGATCACCGTAAGTAAGGATTTCGCACTAGTTTGCGCTAGTTGAGCGTAGCTTGCTTGTTGTTTTTCAAGTTGCCCCTTAAGTAATAAAGTTAGCGCACCAATTACGCCATTCATAGGTGTTCTTATTTCATGGCTCATGGTCGCGAGAAACTCTGATTTGGCTTTGCTAGCTGCCTTTGCCGAGTCAAGTGCTTTTTCTAGCTGTTGGTTACGATGTTTTAATTGAGTTTTATTCTCTGCCAACTTTCGATTAGTTTGGTTAAGTGCTTTGGTTTTCTTAGCCACTTCTAACTCGAGAGTGATATGTTGTGATAGCAGTTGCTTAGTTAATATTGCAATCAAAAAGGAAATAAGAACCCCGGCAAAACCGATACTATAAAGGTAATCTTGGCTTCCAGCGGAAAAGGCTTTGCTGGGCAGTACGATTACTTTCCAGCTATTACCCAGCATTTTGATCGATTGTTGAAACTGATAATTAGCGAGAGTTTGTTGAGACTTATTCTCGGCAAGCGTCAAGGACCGATCTGGAAAGTGATACTGGTTTCCTTCGGTATCTTCAATAATATAACGAAAGTCTTCTGTGAATTGGTCAAACCCACTGTTAGAAAATACGTCTTCAATATACTGACTGGACAATACCGCTCCAATTAGTTTTTCAGGGCTTTCTATTCCTTGTGTAAATACAGGACTCATATAGAGAAAAAAAGGCTTTTCAATTACATTAGGAATTGGCGAGAGAAGCGAGCTCACACGAGGTTTTTTGTTTTCTATAACATGAAATAATTGCGGCCCTATTGGAGAATTTGGTCGAATATTTCTACCTAGAAGTGAATCGTTTTTGGGTGGAGGGTATGAGTATTGGATAAACGCATAGTGACCATTTGTTAATGTTGCAGGGTACTGTTTAGAACCAGCATTAAAATCATAGAGTTTAAAGTCTTGAAAGTCACTTTCTGAGTTGCTCTCCAGTGATGAGATAATGTTTTGTAGACCGCTTTCTGTAGAATAACTAACAAAGGAAATTCTGCGCCCTTGAGGAAATTCTGGAAAGACGCGTTCAACAAATCCAATAAACTCTTGGTTTGAAACCCAATCGGAAGAGGCGAATAAATTTGCAACTGATTCAATCTGATAAAAGGAACGATTCAGTTCGGACTGAATGTCTGTCGCTCTTAGCGTGGCGTGGCGTTCAAACTCCGTTTCTGCTAGCTTTAAATTTTCTTCAAGTTGACTAGAATAAATAAATGCAGTGGCAATAAGTCCCAGCACGAAAAGGCTTAGCGCGTAATAAAATGATTTATCGAATCTAGTCACAATTATTAGTCAAACTGGTAACTTACCGTCAGTCCTATTGATTGAGGTTCACCTTGTATGCAAAGTCGAGTGATTTCAGTATTTGACCCGGGAACGGTTGAGCGTTCTCGACAGTACTTTTCGTCGGTTAAGTTCTTCGCCCATAATGCAATTTTATATTGGCGAAGTTTTCCGAAATGAAGAGCGGCGTTGAAATTTAATAAACCTACTGACTTCTCAGAAAAATTTTGCTGCCAAGCTTCTGAGTTTTCACCGGCCAAAATATGAATATGTTCATCCATAAAATCGTAATGAAATAAAATGTCTAATTCGCTTTGCTCGAAATAAAATGATTTAACAATCGATAGGTTATAAACCCACTCTGGTGCATTAGTAAGCGAGTTACCATCAACAACTTGGCTTTGAAAATCATCCTGCACCGCCTCGGGGATGCCGTTGGTATCGAGCGTTCCATCAACAACTTCTGTGTTCAACCAACCTAAGCCCAAAGTTAAATTCAGACTATCTGTTGCCAGCCAATTCAATTCAACTTCAGCTCCATAAGAACTAGCTTCTGGTAGGTTAACTAAGGTCGCAAATAAATTAGCGGGATTACCTGGATTATAAACTTGATAAAACTGGTAATCTTGCCATTGATTGTCGAATATTGCGCTATTGATCCTCAGTCGATTTGACAGCCACTGAGATTTAGCACCAAGTTCATAAGTCACTAATGTTTCCGGCTCCACCACTTTATCGAGTAATGATACAAAAGAAGCTGTCGTCGGGTTTGAATTTACCGAACCCATTTTGAACCCTCTTGCCCAGTAGCCGTAAAAAAGCACATCGGCATTGTATTGGTAGTCTAGTGCTATTTTTCCACCCCATTCGGTAAAGCTTTCATCGATATCCACACTCGCTGGGAACCCGCCATTGGCTTCTACAAAGTTTTCGACGGTAGAGAAACCGGCATGATCGCGCAGTACATCAAATTCTGGGTTACCTAGACTGTACCAACCAAAACTTCCCAGAGGAAACGGAGTATCGGGTAAGTCCATCATCATTCCGGCGGCGTTAACGGTGGGTTGAAGTGCTTGTCGCGTCCAACGCAAACCGCCGGTTAAAGTTGTTTTTGGAGTTATCTCATAACCAATTTGTGCGTAAAGGGAATAACTGTGAGTATCTAATTCTAGCCATGCTCCGCGGTCAAATAGTGGTCCGATCCCAGCATCATTGATCGCATCGTCTGGTCTTCCCGGTCCACCGGGATCGATGAACGCGGTTTGCAAAATATCACCGGATTCAAAATCGATTAGCGCTCCTACCAGCCAATTAAACGAGGCAGTGTGCTTAGAAACCAACTGAAATTCTTGGCTATAGTGGAGAGTATCGGTGGCATGAAAGCTAATAATTTGATCAACATTAGAGGGAGCTGTTTGAGAACCCCAGTCATCCGCTCGTTCAGACTCAACCTGCTCAAACGAAGTTATAGAAGCTGCATCAAAGTCATCGAAGTGCCATTTGATTTTGAAATAGCCCCCCAAAGATTTAATATCATTAGGTGGATTAATCAGTTCGGAATCGTTTTGGGTTAAATCGGCGTCGTCTATATCAATGAAAAGGTTTCCATCACTGGGTAATAGCAAGGTTTTTACTTCTGCGGTTTGATCTTGTTGACCACCATACAAGCTAGCATGTAATTGCACTTTTGGGTTAAATTGATGGATAAGTTGGGTTCGTGCTCCCCAACGAGATACATCATCGTACTCCGTATTGTTACTTTCCACGCTACTACTGGCTAAGCCATCTCGCCGATGATTAAACACAGAAACGCGTAAATGACTTTGGTCATTGATGATGATATTACTTGCGGCATCAAAATATCGAGTATTGTGATTGCCTAAAGTTATCTTGGAGTATCCGTTGAGGTTGTCCGCTTGCCGAGTATTGTTACTAATATAGTTTATCGCACCACCGGTTGTGTTTTTTCCAAACAATGCGTTTTGCGGGCCGCGTAAAACTTCAACGCGATCGATATCGTATAAAGCAAAGTTGGCTAAAAGCGGATTATGAATAGCAACATCATCAAGATACAGTCCAATGGCAGGCACCGAGGATAAATTAAAGTCATCCATACCAATTCCGCGTATAAAATAATTGAGAGTACCGTTGTATGAACGCGATACATTAAGATTTGGCACTAAATCAGCAATATCATCGGAGTTAGAAATGCTAAATTGCTCTAATGCTTCTGCACCAACAGCCGTCACTGCAATCGGGATTTCTTGTACCGATTGTTGGCGCTTTTGCGCGGTTACAATGAGCACATTTAATTCACTATCGTCGGCCGATAGAGTCGCAGAAGAAGCTAGCTGAAAAGTCGCCATTGTCCATAATAGGCAGCGCTTTAACATGCAGTTACTCCAGTGAAATTACATCGATGAGGTTCTATTAACTATAGTCTAAATATCGGAATTAATTGAAAAATCTGCTCTTTCTTGGTTAAAGCGTTGATTTAAAGCTTTCCTTCAATTTTGTAGGAACAAGTTATAATAAAACTGTATATTATGCTTAACGGTAATTAATAATTCGCTAGCCAGAATTAGTCGATACCTCGAAAACCTAAATATTCGCAGCGAGTTATTAGATTAATCCTTTATACTACAGGCCTTTACTACTATTCATACAAGTAGCTTTTGACCTTGTGTTGAGTTAAACTATTTGCTCTTATAGAAATTGCTGTTTGATCTATCAAAAATCGTTATGCTGCTATCTATCGACATTAGAAATTTTGCTATCATTAAGTCGCTGCAACTTGATTGGAGCGACGGTATGACCGTAATTACCGGGGAAACAGGCGCCGGAAAGTCGATTGTTATTGACGCTTTAGGACTGGCGTTAGGAGAGCGTGCAGAACAAACCGTGGTTTATGCTGGAGCCAATCAGGCAGAAGTGAGCGCGGTGTTTGCGGTGACCGAAAATAGCGGTGCTTATTTGTGGTTGGCCGAAAATGACTTGCTAGATGCTGAAGAAGCGGAATGTGAGGTGATTGTTCGTCGCGTCATCATTAAAGCCGGTCGCTCTAAATGTTATATTAATGGTCGCACAGTCACATTAGCTCAAATGAAAAGCCTTGGTGGGTATTTGGTCGATATCCATGGTCAACATGCCCATCAAACGTTGCTTAAAAATAAAGAACAATTAAGTTTGCTCGATCGTTTTGCTAATCATCAAGACTTAGTCAATAACGTCACTCTAGCGCACCAGCAGCTGGCTGAAATCAAAGCTAAAAAATTAAGACTAGAACAAGAGAAGCAAGCTAGAGATTCACAAAGAGAACTGCTGACCTATCAAGTCGAAGAGTTAGAACTCGCCAACCCTGAACAATCAGTTCTCGAAAAGTTGGAACAAGAACACAAGAATGCCGCGACATCTCAAGATAGATTATCGATCGCATCGTCGGCGATTCAAGCACTTGCAAATGGTGAAGGGCAATCTAGCTTAGATTCTCTTAGTGTGGTTATTTCTAGACTTAGTGAACTGCTAACCATTGATCCGACTTTGCATGCGGTAGCGGAAACCTTGACCGACGCTGAATCTCTTTTACAAGACGCAGCCCATGAGCTAGAAAGCTATCGCGAAGGTTTAGATTGCGACCCAGAAAGGCTCGAATTATTGGATGAACAATTAGCTCAATTTCATGATTTAGCGCGAAAACATCATATTAATTTAACCGAGTTGCCAGAGCACTTCCAAGCATTAAAGAGTGAACTAAAGCAGTTACAATCGGATGATGCTGCATTAGAAAGAATTCAAAATGATTACAACGAAGCGGTGACCACCTATTTATGTCAAGCTAAATTATTGACGGCTAGCCGCACTAAAGTTGCTAGAAAACTTGAAAGACTAGTCAGCAAAAAAATTCAACCGCTTGCAATGGAAGGTGGCCAGTTTTCAATTCAGATCAAATCCCGAGAAAATTATTCACCGCTTGGAATGGAGGAGGTTGAATATCTCGTGTCTGCTAATCCCGGTCAGCCATTACAACCGATGAACAAAGTTGCTTCAGGTGGAGAGTTGTCGAGGATCAGTTTGGCGATATCAACAATTACCTCAGAACATCAGTTGATTCCTTGCATTATTTTTGATGAAGTTGATGTTGGAATTGGTGGAGCAACGGCTGATACGGTGGGGCAATTATTACAACAACTCGCACAGGGACGCCAAGTGTTATGTGTGACTCACCAACCTCAGGTTGCTGCGTATGGCGCTCAACATTTAGTTGCTAGTAAAACGAAAGGTGCGAATTCGACGACTACCAAAATTACTAAACTCGATCAGGCTCAGCGGGTTGAAGAAATAGCCCGCATGTTAGGTGGGAAAACAATTTCTGATAAAACAATTTCACATGCTAAAGAGATGTTAAATCAATAAATGTTAAACAATCTGCGTTCAATTCTTTCCCTTTCGCTGCTTCTAATCTTAGCCGGTTGTTCTGACCAGCAACTGCCAAAATTAAACCAAGGTGAAACTATTTTAGCATTCGGTGATAGTTTAACCGCGGGCGTTGGGGTTAAGTTAGAGGATAGTTATCCGACTGTACTTGCAAACTTGACTAACTTTGAAGTGATAAATGCAGGTGTCTCGGGCGAAACCACCAGAGAAGGTGTCGAACGATTTAATGCGTTAGTGGATGAACATTATCCTAGCTTAATTATCTTACTTGAAGGTGGAAATGATATTCTTAGAAACTTTCCTGAAAGTGAAACAAAAGCCAACTTGGCGAGTATGATTACTTACGCCAATGAAAAGCAAATTCCATTGGTGCTCATTGGAGTACCTAAAAAAAGTCTTTTTTCATCTTCCGCAAGTTTTTACCAAGAGTTAGCCGATGAATATCAATTAGTTTTCGATGATGAGTCAATAGCAAAAATCATTAAAACACCTTCTTTAAAATCAGACTCAGTCCATTTCAATCAAGCGGGTTATCAAAAACTAGCGGAAAATATTTATCAATTACTAAAGTCTAATGGCGCTATTGATTAAATAGGCAAAAGCACCTTACTTTCAGTCGTGATACTTCTGGGCAGCAGCGATTTTTGAACCGACCTTTTTTGAAAGTACCTTGCCAGTTTGGTAATAATTGGCTCTTTTAGCCGCAAGTGAAAAAATTTCCTGGTGATTTATACAGGGAAAAAAATGCCCTTGTTTGGCCACAATATTTAATTCGCTTTGTAGTAAGTTGTTTTTAATATGGTGGCTAAAAAGCGGTGGTACTATTTGATCTTCAGCACCATGAAATATATCAACAAATACCTCAATGTCTTTTAAGTTAAATCCCCAATCGGAATAGTGAATCAATATCTCTTTGGTTGGCCCCATTGAGCCTTCTTTAAAAGACTCTTGCTGTGCGCGTAGGATAATAGAGCGAATATGATCTTTCGAAACGATTTGTTGATCCGTTGTGCTAATACTACGGGTCATATTTCTAAGGCTAAATTGAGAAAAAGTGCGTGTCGTAATGTTAACAAGATTTAAATAAAATCTAACCATCTTGGGATACTTGCGATGATAATAGGCAATTAGCTTTTCAATGCCGGAATCTAAATGGTCACAAAAATCTTGTTTTGATCGAAAGTCGCAAAAACCGGCAATAATAATACAAAAACAAACCTGTTCCGGAATGTCATGACTAACCGCTAAAGCATAAGCAGCCCCTCCAGTCCAACCGATTAATCCAAATTGAGTAATGTTCAATTCACAAGCGAGTTCCTGCAGATCGTTTGAATAGTCTCGCAAAGTGCGTTTTGGTAAATAGCTAGAATCACCGATGCCAGGTCGGTCAATACAAATTAGGCGAATGCCATGATCGAGAGCGGCTTGGTCAAAAAACTCGCCCTCAACTTTAGAGCCAGAAGTTGTATGACAATAAAATGTTGGGATACCATCTCTATCACCAAATTCCTGATAGGCAAGAATTCGGCCATCAGATAATAAATGATATTTAATCTTAGTGAGGTGGTTCAGTCGATTCATCAAATGATAATACCGTTTAGAATCGGCATGATTCAATCAATCCGTATTGAACTAAAATTGAATTTGTAATGAAACTATTATAGTTTGAGATGATTTATTTTGCGGTGAGCTTTGACTGAGAAATAGGGGCTAATTAGGGAGACTATGTGAGGTTAGATCAACAGTACTAATCCATTTCAGTTAGCGATCAATTTTAATATTTTTTATTCTCAGGTTGTAACCTAGCCAACTACAAGTAGTTGGCTAAGCGGCTTACTCTTTTTAGAGGTTCACGGTATAAGCGGCTTCTATCCGTTGAACAAACGTTTCTGCATTTTCGAAACCGGTAGCGCGCAGACGCTTATCTTCGTAACCATTTTTGTCAAAGAAAAGAATGCTGGGTAAACCGACAATACCAAAGTGTTTCATCAATGCTCTATCATGTTCATCATCAGCGGTAACATCGGCTTGAATTAATACGCTATTGACTAGGGCTTCAACAACCGCTGGTTCTGGAAAAACCAATTCTTCAAACTCGTAGCAGGCTGTGCAGTATTCAGCAAAGAAATCAAACATGACTGTTTTTCCTTCTGCATTTGCAGCAGCCACCTGGGCTTGCACATCTTGAATGGTTTTTACTTTAATAAAGCGAGTATGGCTTTGAGCCGTTGTTTGTGGTTGACCACTGTATGATTGACTAATCGTCAAACCTTTCAGGGGTTTAAGTAATTCACCGTTACCAATCGCCGCACCGACAAGAAGAAGTAATCCGTAGATAAAGACGAAAATGCCAAGGCCTTTCCAAAGTTTGGCAAAATTATTTTCCACTGCAGAAAAAGCGCCCATGTAGGTCGCAGTAACAATCAATAAAATCGACCATAAAATTAAGTTGAGAGTGTCAGGAATAATGTGTTTGGTAATGTAAAGCGCCATGGCAATCATACCCACGCCAAACGCAGCCTTAACATTGTTCATCCAAGCGCCAGCTTTTGGCAATAATTTTCCACCGCCGACACCGACTAAGAGTAATGGAATACCCATTCCGACTGCGAGTGAGTAAAGCGCAACGCCGCCAATAGTGGCATCACCGGTTTGTGCGATATAAAGCAACACGCCTGCTACAGGAACGGTAACGCATGGTGATACGACTAGCGCAGATAAAGCGCCCATCGCCGCCGCTCCGGCATAGGTACCACCTTCTTGGCTATTAGACAAATTAGTTAGTTTATTACGCATGCCTGCCGGTAGTTGGAGTTCATAAAAACCAAACATAGACAAAGATAGCAGTAGGAAAATAACCGCAGCAGGGATAACAAACCAAGGGGCCTGTAAGGTATTGCTATTGATGTCGACACCAAATAATTGAGTCGCCCCACCCACTAATAAACCAATACCAGCAAATGGGATTGCCATTGCTTGAGTATAGGAAAGTGATAAAAAGAATGACTTACGCGTAGTAATGTTTTCGCCTTGACCAACAATAATACTCGACAAGATAGGAACCATTGGAAGTACACAAGGAGTGAAAGCTAGGCCAACCCCCAATAAAATCATATACAACACGATTTCTACTAGGCTTTTATCGGATAAGAAATTGGAAAGCTTTTCTTGCTCTGGGACAAACTCTTTTTTATCAGATACTACCTTGGTTTTAGCAGTATCAGGAGTGTTGCTTTGAGGTTTAGTACTGTCACCAGCGGGGCTTGCGGAGTCTCTTGTCGCATTGGTTTCGCCTGACTGAGGCCCAGCGAGACTTTCAATAGAATTTGCTGTGAGAAGTACTTGTTTCTCCTCGGGTGGATAACACAAACCCGCTTCGGCACAGCCTTGATATTCGATAATAAACGTAAATTCTTTTTGATGGGCCACAAAAGGAATACTTATTTCCAAATTGTGATAGTAAACCTCAACGTTGCCAAGATATTCATCGACCTTTTTCTTTCCGTCAGGAATATAAGCCTTATCTAATGTTGCACCATTAGCATTAAATAGAAAACGGCTGCGATACATATAGTAGTCGTCAGCAATTTCAAATCTTACAATGATCTCATTATCGACAATTTCAGTGTCGAGTATAAATGCTTCATCAACTTTTAAGAATTCTGATTTTCCTCCAAATAGCTTTGAAAAATCTTGCTCTTCTGCCGCGACTGGGGCAGAAACCAACACATTGAGCGACAGCAAAAAAGCGGAAAAGGCTAATAACAAATTTCTCATTTACATTCTCATTTGGGCGCGACTATATGGCACCTAGTTTTTGATTAATTTTAATGTCAACCACTCAAATTTATGTTTAGTGATTGCATAGTGGTCGCTTTAGCTTGCAACCTCAGAGTGTGTTTGACTAAGCAGAACTCAGTATGTTTCACCATCGGTCGAAAGGTTTTTGCAGTTTATCGATATTTTAGCGCTAACTGTCTTCAGAATCATAGCATTCTAAGCTAGAAGCGCCTGAATCCATAGCTTCACTTAGAGCCTTGTGGCTGCGTTCTAGCCATTGGTGGGCGTTGAAATTCGATCTTAGAGTCGATATTCCTATGCTAACGGTTAGGTTTCTATCTTCATTTTGTAAGTGGAATTGAATTTCAGCAAACTGTCGTTGCACTGAGCGCATAATATTGACCCAATCTGGGTGTTTACCCGAAGTAAGAATAACGCCAAGCTTGTCACTATCTACATGACCGACCACATCGGTTTTTCTTAATCGCTTTTTCAAAAGTGTGGCTAGTTGTTGGATCGCGCTGTTAATAAATGAAAAATGCGCACTATTGGCTAATTCCTCGGCGTTATCTAAACAAATGAGTGCTAATGCAATGGAGCCTGGGTTCCGGCTCATTCTAGCTGACTCCAACGCGATAACTTGTTTAAACTGTGGTGCATAATGTAATCCGGTATCTGGATTTATTTCAATCTGAGGATTTAGGTCGCGATATCGTTGGGTAAATAAATTAGCCATAAACATCAGCTGCTCTTTTTGTACTGGCTTAACAATAAACGCAGTGCCACCAGACATTAAAGCTTGGTTTTGCTTTCGCAGATTTTCTTCGGCGGATAAAAATATCACCGGTAAATGCGCGTAACGATGCATTTGTCGGATCATTTGTGTAAGTTCAATGCCAGAGGAGTCAGGCATCTGCATGTCCATCAATACCGTTTCTGGGTCGAAGCCTCGCAGCGCTTCAAGAAATACTGCTGGGTCGTTGACTACTCGAATTTCAAATGGACCTTTACTGAGTACTTTTTGATAATACCTAGCTTGAGCTTTAGAGTCTTCCATCACCAAGACACGCTTAGGCGCTTCGGCTTGCACATCATACACCCGTTCAATTTGGTTGTAGATTAAAGATAAGGAAACTGGCTCAACCGCAAATCCAGTACCGCCATTTCTAATACTTTTGGCTCTATTCTCTTGATTATCTTCATCGGCGATAAAAATTAATGGGGTGTGCTCTGCTTCAATGGCCTCATCATCTCTAACACCCAGTGAATCAACGCAGGAAAGCGGCGCGATGACGATGCTATTAGGTTCACTTTTCGCTGTTTCCATCGCACTGGCTAAACTATCTGTCAGTTTCGAATCAATTCCCATGGAATCAAACTGTTCGCAAAGTTCGTTACTGTTTAGACCGACAGTTGGTTTATTATCGGCAACAAAAATTAACTGCCCGCGGTCAAGATACATGCCAAATTGATTGTCTTCTACCTCGTCTATTTCATCGGTAGATTCAGTCTCTGGGCCCTCAGACGGCTCTGATTGAGCGGCTTCCTGGGGAACGCTTTCGGCCTCAGGTTCTGGCGCCGGAGGGGCTTCTTTTTGAGGTTTTACTCCAAGCTCTAGTTTTTCAGCATGCTCCAATAATTTGCGAGAAAGTCGTTTAAGTAGTGGTTTTTGCGATTCCACCGCATCCTGGCTCATAGAGAGCAATTTCATTAGTTGATGAAGAAGTCGGCCAGTAGACTCAAATTCTTGTTTTACACAGGCTTCGCGTGTTTTTGTCACTTGAGATAGTAGCGCTTTAACTCTCAAACTGTCGATCTGCTGATCGATCATGTCGTTCAATAGTCTTGAGAACTGTTTGAGTTTGATCGGCGTTCGCCGAAAGAACTGACGCTGTACTTCAGGTGGAATTTGATTAGTTTTTTCTATCGTTTCTACCATGCGGAGCCTTAAAACCTATTACTTGTTTTTTAATCACTATCTAGATCAATTATCGAAGATCTTATTGCTAAATCAAATAAACATCAGAGAAGTGTGATTTAGCCGAGATAAATTAACGCCTAATTGACAGCTATTTGACTTTAAAAAAGCCTAAACAGCCGCTAACATAGCGGGATATGGCTTTCGAGAGCAATTTCTCTTGCTTTCGACACAATTAGCCCAAATACATTAAGTTATTAGCTAATTCCACTCATCAAACTAGCAAGCAAACACTGCAAGAGAGCATCGATGTTCAGAATTCTTCTCGTCCTATTTATTTTAGTCCCTATTATAGAAATTGCGGTATTTATTCAGGTCGGTGAGCAAATCGGCCTCAGTTGGACCTTGTTGGTGGTGATTGCGACTGCAATACTCGGGGTGAATTTACTCAAACAGCAGGGCTTTAAAGCTTGGCAGGAAATTCAATTAAGTCTGGCACAAGGGCAAATTCCGGCTGTCGAAATGGCTGCTGCGGCTCAATTGCTATTTGCCGGCGGCCTGCTACTTACACCAGGATTTGTTACTGACGTTGTCGGATTCTTATTAATGGTGCCGCAAGTTAGATTGCATCTAGCCAGAATGTTGATCGCTCAAGGCATGTTTAAAGCCAAACAAAGCCAAGGGTTTTACCATTCGCAAACGACTCATCAATTTACGAATACAAATAGCTCCGCCAATGACGACCCTACTAAAGTGCGTGGTGGTAGAGTCATCGAAGGGGAATACCAAGACGAGGATAAATCATAATGCGCTATTTACATTCCATGATACGGACCAATCAACCGCAAGCTTCCATTGATTTTTATACCAAAGGGTTAGGGCTTAAGCTGATTAAAGAAAAAACAGTGGAGGCGGGCAAATTTACTCTTTATTTCCTTGGTGAAAAAGAAGATGGACCCATGGTTGAATTGACTCACAATTGGGGAGATCGAGAATATACTGGTGGTGACCAATTTGGTCATTTGGCTTATGAAGTGGAGGATATATATAAGGTTTGTGAGCATTTAATGTCTATGGGGGTGACCATTAATCGCCCGCCAAGGGATGGCCATATGGCTTTTGTGAAAGACCCCAACAACATATCAATCGAATTACTTCAAGCTGGTCAGAGACTCCCTGAAAAAGAACCTTGGGCGAGCATGCCGAGCGTAGGCAGCTGGTAAATAGATCGGAGCGAATTTAATCCGGCAATAAGTATTTAAGTCGGATTAAAAGCCAATAAAAGCATTTATGTTGTCTATACTGCAAAAATAGAGGCTTTTATCCGTATATTTTTAGCTAAATTATGACTAAGAGTATTCTAATCTAGCCCTATGCTGGGTATAATTCGCGCAAATTATCCGCAACTAACCGAAGGTTAGTTAACCAAATTAAGATTAAATGCAATTGTGGAGAGCATTGCCCATGGGTCTAAAAACACCATTTTATGATAGTCATGTAAAAGCCAACGCCAAAATTGTTGATTTTGGTGGATGGGATATGCCACTGCATTACGGTTCACAGTTGGAAGAACATCATATTGTTCGTCAAGATGCGGGAATGTTTGATGTTTCTCATATGACCGTGGTTGATGTTAAGGGACCTGCAGCAAAAAGCTACCTTCGCTACCTATTGGCGAACGATGTTGAGAAGTTACAAGAGTCTGGCAAGGCGCTGTACAGCGGTATGCTTAATCATGAAGGCGGTGTGATTGATGATTTAATCGTTTATTACATTGACCCCACTAACTACCGAGTTGTGGTTAATGCCTCGACCCGTGAAAAAGATCTAGCTTGGATGGCAGAGCAAGCTGCTGAGTTTGACGTTTCAGTGGCTGAAAATACCGATTTTGCAATGCTGGCGGTACAAGGCCCCAACGCAATTTCAAAAACTAATTCAGTATTAACTGATCAACAGCAAAAAGTGGTCGAAGGAATTGGGGTATTCTTTGCGGCAGATTGCGAAGGGTTTTTTATTGCTCGAACGGGATATACCGGCGAAGACGGCTATGAAATTATGCTTCCGGCTGACCAAGCGGGTGAGTTCTGGAATAAATTAATTGATGCTGGAGTAAAGCCCTGTGGACTAGGTGCTCGAGACACTTTGAGACTAGAAGCCGGTATGAATTTGTACGGCAACGAAATGGATGAAACCGTTTCGCCGCTAGAAGCTAATATGGGCTGGACCATTACTTGGGCGCCCGAGGACAGAGACTTCATTGGCAAGGCTGCGTTGCTTGCTCAAAAAGAAGCTGGTGTTAAAAACAAGTTAGTCGGTTTGGTACTTGAGGGCAAAGGTATCATTCGCTCACATATGAAAGTGATTGCTGAAGGCGTTGGTGAAGGTGAGACCACTAGCGGCACTATGTCACCAACGTTGAAGCAAAGTATCGGTATTGCCAGAGTGCCAAAGGCCACTGGTGATACTGTGATGGTAGAAATTAGGAAAAAACTAGTCCCTGCAAAGGTGGTTAAAGCGACTTTTGTTCGCATGGGTAAGGCTTTGGTGTAAAATACCGCGCTTAAATACGACGCATCGTTCAGATTATTGAGGAATTGAAAATGAGTAATGTCCCTAGTGATTTAAAATACATCAGCTCACATGAGTGGGTTAGAGAAGAAGACGATGGTACCGTAACCATTGGTATCACTGACCATGCACAAGAATTACTAGGTGATGTGGTTTACGTTGAGTTGCCAGACGTTGACAGCGAAGTGGCACTAGAAGATGAAATTGCAGTGGTTGAGTCTGTAAAAGCCGCATCTGATATATACGCGCCACTTTCTGGAACCATTATTGCTGTTAATGAAGATCTTGAAGATGCGCCAGAAACGGTTAACTCTTCTCCTTATGACGACGGCTGGATGTTTAAAATGCAACCGTCTGAACCTTCTGAGCTAGAAGGATTGATGGATGCAGAAAGTTACCAGAACGAAATCGAAGACTAACCCCTCGATAAAGTCCAAGTCAGCTCAAAAGCCTCAATTATTGATTGGGGCTTTTTGTTTGTTTCAGTAATCGGTCAGCAGTGCCAATATTGCTTCTAAAATCGAGGCGCTATTAGGCTGTGAAACAGATTGCGCCCGTATAACCAGTTTTAACTATTATTATTGCATTGAGAATGATGATGAAATCAACTTTAGATCAACTACAAAACCCTCAGGAATTCCAGCAGCGACATATCGGTCCTGATCAACAAGAAACCGAAAGCATGCTTGAATCGCTTGGTGTCGCTAGCCTAGATGATTTATTGGTTGAAACCGTTCCTAACAAAATAAGATTGCCAGAGGAGTTAAATATTCCTTCGGCGCGGTCAGAGCAAAAAGCACTGCAAGATTTAGCTGATATTGCTGGAAAAAATGAACTCTATTCAAATTACATCGGCATGGGGTATTACCCAACCATTACTCCAACAGTAATCCTAAGAAATGTTTTAGAAAACCCAGGTTGGTATACCGCTTATACACCTTATCAGCCAGAAATTGCCCAAGGCCGACTAGAAGCCATCATCAACTATCAGCAAATGACCATCGATTTAACTGGTATGGAATTAGCCAGTGCGTCTTTGTTAGATGAAGCCACTGCTGCTGCCGAAGCAATGGCTATGGCCAAACGAGTTTCAAAAAACAAAAAATCCAATCAATTCTTTGTCGACAAAAATGCTTTTCCGCAAACCATTGATGTGATTAAAACCAGAGCAGAGCATTATGGTTTTGAGTTGATCATTGATGAAGCATCAAAAGCGGCAGAGCATGATGTTTTCGGTGCGTTTGTTCAATACACCAGCAGAACGGGTGAAATATTAGATTTAGCTTCGATTATCCCGGCACTTCAAGCTAACAATGCTATTGTAGCGGTTGCTGCAGACATCATGAGTTTAGTAACCCTTACTTCGCCTGGCTCATTAGGCGCGGACATTGTACTTGGGTGCTCACAACGATTCGGTGTACCGATGGGATTTGGTGGTCCACATGCGGCTTATTTTGCAACGCGAGATAAATTTAAACGCTCGATTCCTGGACGAATCATTGGCGTATCCATTGATACAAACAAACGTCCCGCATTAAGAATGGCAATGCAAACTCGTGAGCAACATATACGTCGTGAAAAAGCCACTTCCAATATTTGTACTGCGCAAGTACTACTTGCCAATATTGCTGGTTTTTACGCGGTCTATCATGGGCCGGAAGGATTAAAACGAATTGCTGACAGGATCAATCGTTACACTCAAATTTTATCTAACGCACTAACGGCGAAGGGATTCACTCAAGTTAACCAAAGTTACTTTGACACGCTGACTTTTGAGGGATTGTCGGACGAAATCATAAATCGCGCAAATGCTGCAATGATCAACTTGCGAGTCGACAGCAACCAACAGTTTGGTCTATCGATTGATGAAACGGTCAGTAACCACGATATTCAAAAGCTTTACAGTGTTATTACGGGCGACTCTACTGAGCTAGATTTTGAAAAATTAGATCAGCAAGCTGCAGCCGAGAGCTCTCTGCCGAGTGAATTAGTTCGTAAGGATGAAATTTTAACTCATCCCGTTTTTAATACGCATCATTCAGAAACGGAAATGTTGCGTTACTTAAAGCAGCTAGAAAACAAGGATTTTTCTTTGGCTCACGGAATGATCGCACTTGGAAGTTGCACCATGAAATTGAATGCAACCTCTGAAATGCTACCCATTACTTGGCCGGAATTTTCCAATATCCATCCATTTGCACCAAAGAGCCAAACCAAGGGTTATCAACAAATGACTCAAGATTTGGAACAATGGTTAGCCGAGATTACTGGTTATGACGCCGTTTCACTGCAACCAAATTCAGGTGCTCAAGGCGAGTACGCCGGATTGTTAGCGATTCAAAAATACCATGAGTCGCGCGAGCAAGGTCACCGAAATATTTGTTTGATCCCAAGCTCAGCTCACGGTACCAATCCTGCTAGTGCACAAATGGCTAATATGAAAGTCGTCATTGTCAATTGTGACGAAAACGGCAATGTCGATTTTGAAGATCTAAAAACCAAAGCAGAACAAGTATCTGATAATCTATCTTGTTTAATGATTACCTATCCATCCACTCATGGCGTTTTTGAAGAATCTATTATCGATATTTGTAACTTGATCCATGAGCACGGCGGCCAAGTTTATATGGATGGTGCCAATATGAATGCACAGGTTGGTATCACCTCACCGGGGCTAATGGGGTCCGATGTTTCTCATCTAAACCTGCATAAAACTTTTTCAATTCCTCACGGTGGTGGCGGTCCAGGTGTCGGACCCATTGGAGTGAAACAACATCTAGCAGAGTTTTTACCTAACCATACTGTGACCAGTGTGGATGGCGTTGAAAAACCAAACGGGGCTGTTTCCGCAGCACCTTATGGAAGTGCTGGCGTGCTTCCGATTACCTGGATGTATATCGCGATGCTAGGTCGTGAAGGCGTGACTAACTCGACTAAAATGGCATTGTTAAATGCTAACTATTTGACCAACAAATTGAGTGAACACTATCCAATTTTATACCGTGGAAGAAATAATAAAGTGGCGCACGAATGTATCGTGGATTTACGTCCGATAAAGGCAGAAACCGGGATCACAGAAGTGGATTTTGCAAAGCGCCTCATGGACTATGGGTTCCATGCTCCGACCATGTCTTTTCCAGTTGCCGGTACTTTTATGATAGAGCCAACCGAAAGTGAACCGCTGTGTGAAATCGCTCGATTTATAGATGCAATGATTGCGATTAAAAAAGAAACCGACAAAGTTAAGAGCGGTGAATGGCAAGCGGACAATAATCCACTGACTAATGCTCCTCATACTAAAGTCGATTTATTAAACTGGGACAAACCTTATTCAATTCAAGACGGACTGTTTCCAGTGGCTGGTCAAGAGATTAATAAATTCTGGCCAACGGTTAACCGAATTGACGATGTTTACGGTGATAGAAACTTGATTTGTAGTTGTCCTTCACCGGATGAGTATCGCTAGATTCAGGCACTACCAATTAATACCTAAGCGAGCTGCTGGCTCGCTTTTTTGATCCTACAAGCCGCAAAGAACTAAACCAAGAAATACTCACTAGAAATATATTCTTATTGCATCGCTACCGCTGATACTAGAAATCTTAATAATTGCAGCGGTCGATCATTAGATTTAAATTGTGCGCTATATAGTTGAGTGCTATTATTGCTTCGTCAAATCGCCATCATTCAGGAGTTTTAAATGCCTCTTAGCCCTATGGGAATATTGCATACTATTATTGGAGCCATTGCGGTGCTTAGCGGTATTAAGCTGCTTTGGCAAAATAAGCAAATCAGTTCGGAGTCACTGACCGGCAAAATTTACCTCATAGGCACGCTAATCACGGCCGCATCAGCACTGACAATTTTTAAGTTTGGAACCTTTAATGCCGCACACGGTTTAGCGATATTAACTTTGCTTGCACTAGCGGTGGGCTTTGTGAGCGAAAAAACGAGGATGCTAAAGTCTTGGAATAAGTACTTCGTGGGTCTTTGCTATTCCAGCACCATGCTATTTCACTTGATCCCAACAGCGACCGAAATATTAACTCGCTTCCCGATGAACGCACCGATTGTCACTTCATTTGAAGATCCATTATTGGAAAAAACATTCTTGAGTATTTTTGTGGTGTTCTTGATTATGTTAGTTTTACAGCTAAATTGGCTCAGAAAACAAGATTAGTAATGGATAAAGAAATACCCTTACAGCAAACTTCGAGCGTGCCGACGGACAAGCCGCCGGAGTCATTGCGATTGAAAAATCAAATCTGCTTTCCTTTATACAGCGCCTCTAACGCAATAATTAGAGCCTACCGTCCTTATTTGGCAGAAATCGATCTGACTTATCTGCAATACATAGTGCTAATGGTGCTTTGGGAAGAATCTAGTCTCAACGTTAAGCAACTCGGTCAGCGTCTGAATTTAGATTCCGGCACATTAACGCCACTACTTAAGCGATTGGAGTCAAAGGGCATGGTAGCAAGAAAACGCAGTCAATCAGATGAGCGAGCTCGGATTATCTCTATTACTAACGCGGGTAAAGCACTGCAACAACGAGCAGAAACTATTCCAGAAAAATTGCTTTGCAAAGTGGGCTTAAATAAAGATCAACTGCAACAAATGAGAGAATTGTGTAACCAGCTGCTTCTTCAGCTCGGTAACTAACGCACCTATAGACTTAAGAAGCGCTTATAAGCTTATTAAGGCATGGCGAGCTCATGCATACAAATATATAGAGCAAATCTAAGAGAGGGGGATTCAATTTATCTTTATAAGCTTTAAGTTGTTATTCACAAACAATTTTCTATTGAAATGTCATACTATTTAGAATACTTTCAGCTACTATGGCTTTAGATACTGGCTAAGTTCAATATTCAAAGAAACATTCTTGGTGCAAAGATCGACTAAAATATTTTCCTAGTATGGAGTGTATGAGGTAGTGGAAACCAATGAAGTTAAAACTGAATACAAACATGAAATCGATATTGAATTGATTTCACAGCTTGTCGCTGAGCAACAATTGGGGCTATTGAAGGTCAATCGTCAAAACTGCACTGTCACTTACGTAAACCCCAAAGTTAAAGAGCTTTTTGATCTTGAAAAGACTCAGTGCCCGTTTGACCTGAATCGGATTATTCCCGCTTTACAGCAAAGTATTACCTCAGATAATTTAAGCACTCAAACTGCATTTCAAGTAAAACCTGGCAACGCCATCTCAGCCATTCAACTCAATTGCTTACTTCTCAGTCAAGAAAGTTCGCCCGATGGAAGCCTAGTATTCCTTTGTTGGACCGAGAAAAATCCTGTCAGTCACGATAGTACCAGTCACGATAGCGAATTTACTCAAGCACCGCCGTTTGAGCGAATTTTAGAATTAGCTCCAACGGGCATCATTTATTTGGATGGCGACTGGCACTGCCAATATGCCAATCAGAATTTAAGCCTGCTTTGCGAGCTCTCGAGTCAAGAGCTGCTCGGCACCGGTTGGACCACGCTTTTTTCCGAGTGCGAAGAAAGACTCAAAGAGCTGGTCGCTAATCTAATTAGCTCACGAAATTTTAAAAGTGAGTTTATCTTGCACCTACCGAGCCGAAACGCGCGTTATATCGAGTTTGATATGCAGGCTTATCCAGAAAAAGGGGAGTCAATCGAGTATATTATTGGGTCATTTATTGATGTTACTGAGCGTGAACAAAAGCAGGAAGAAATTTATCGACTCGCTACCTACGACAGAAATACTGGCTTGTATAATCGAGCCGCGCTTCGAGAACAACTGGCTCGATATTTGGACGTGGCTACCAGACTTTATCAAAATATTCATATTGTCTTAATCGGAATCAATTCATTTAAGCGTTTTAATGATTTCTATGGTCACCAAACGGGTGATGAACTGCTAATCGCTGTCGGGAAAATCATCAGAGCACATATAAGAACTAGCGATATTGTCGCTAAAGTAGCGGGCGATGAATTTGCTATTTTAATTCCAGGTGACTTGTCTGAATTTAAATTAATGAAAACGTTAGAGTCATTAATGGAAAAATTATCTCTGCCCTATAACCTCAACGGTAATCAAGTTAATATTTCATTTAGTATGGGAGTGACTTCATTTAAGGGGTCACCAACCACAGATAATATCGACCCTATTAATTTGATGAATGATATCTTTCGGCAAGTCGATATTGCCTTGATAACGGCTAAACAAGACCATCGAGTAGGAATTTGTCGCTACACCGCAAGTCAAAGTGACGAATTAATCTCCCTATATTCAATTGTGCAAGAGCTTCCTAAAGCGATTTCCGAACGCCAATTTAGAGTGTTTTATCAACCAATCTTTAATACCAAAGATTTATCCGTTGAATCGACTGAAGCCTTAATACGCTGGCCTAGCCCGGAATTAGGGATGGTAGGGCCTGACCAGTTTATCGCGGTCGCTGAATCACAAGGACTGATTGAAAGTGTTGAAGAGTGCGTCATTGAAGAAGTTGCTAAAGAATTGGCCAGTATCGGTGAGGCTTGTGGAAATTTAAATCTTAGAGTGGCGATTAATCTGAGTGGTCAGCAATTATGTAGTTTAAGAATGCTGAAAAATTTTGTTAAACGAATTGAGGAATTAAACATAGACCCAGCACAAGTGACGCTGGAAATTACCGAGCAAGTATTAGTGATTGAAAGTAATGATGTGCTTGGGCATATGAACTTCCTCAAACAAAAGGGCTTTCGATTTGCCTTGGACGATTTTGGTACGGGGTATTCTTCGCTTAGCTATCTGACTCGATTTCCAATTGACTATTTAAAATTAGACAGAAGCTTTATTGTATTTGACGAGTTAGATGAAAAACAAACTGCATTAATCGAGGCAGTCATTGCGCTAAGTCGAACCCTAAACCTAAAGGTGGTTGCTGAAGGAATTGAAACTAAAAAACAGCTAGAAAATCTTACTCAAATGGGCTGTGACTACGTTCAAGGGTATTACTTAGGTCGGCCGATGCCGCTAGAAAACTTTGAAATAATTAGGCCTACAGATGAATAAAAAAAATATTACTGAATTAGCCGGGGGCGTGCTTTCTAAACTTACCCAAGAGAGAGCTAGCTTTTTAGTCGCAATCGGTGCTTCGGCCGGAGGATTGGAAGCAATAAAAGCTTTTTTACAACATTTGCCATCCGAGCTTAGTGCCTCTTATATTATTATTCAGCATCTATCGCCCGATTTTGATAGTGTGATGCACGAAATACTATTAAAAGAAACTAATCTCAAGGTCGAAATTATAGAGCATATGCAGCCACTCAAAGGTGGCACTGTGTATGTCATGCGCAAACGACAGACCTTAAAGTTGGTGAATAATGTATTTCAATTATCAGACTCAGAACCCCAAGAAAGCACTCACCCAATCGATGAGTTTTTTAAGTCGATGGCTGAAGACCGAGCGACTACCAGTGTTGCAGTCGTCTTATCGGGTTCGGGAACCGACGGTACCGTTGGCGCAACCCATGTTCATGAACTTGGTGGTTTAGTGATCGCGCAAGATCCAGCGAGCTGCAGTTTTCCAAGTATGCCACAAAGTGTAATTGATGCTCATTGTGCAGATTATGTGCTTGCTCCGGAAGCGATGGGCGAACAACTTAAACAATATTTTATTAGTAGCAGCGAATCAAAACTTTCTCTAAATGAAAAACGCACAGCGGCGGTCGCGACAGACATTTTTAATTGGTTAAAAGCTAACAGCAAAGTCGACTTCAGCGTTTATAAAACCAGTACATTGGAACGGCGGTTTTCCCATCGTATGAGTGTTTTGGGGATCGATAAACTAGAGCAATATAGAGACTATATTGCGAGAGAGAGTGATGAAGTTGAAGCGCTTGCAAACGATTTACTGATTGGAGTGACTGAATTTTTCAGAGACATGGCAGTATGGGAATCGCTCTCAGAAAAAATCATAAAGCCGATGTTATTAGAGAACTCTGAGGAGCAACAACTGCGTATTTGGAGTATCGGCTGCTCGAGTGGTGAAGAAGCATACTCCATAGCGATTAGCTTTGAAAAAGCACTACAATCACTTGGCAAGAAAACGAATTACAAAATATTTGCGACTGATATTGACCAAAGAGCAATAAAGCGGGCAAGTGAAGGACGCTATTCGGTTAATAAAATGAATACCTTAAGCAATAGAGACTTAAGCCAATATTTTGATATTCATCAAGGTGAATACAGTATCAAGAGCGATATTCGAGATCGCATGGTTTTTACTCGACATAACATCTTGGAAGATCCACCATTTTCTAAGATAGATTTAATTGTTTGTCGTAATATGTTGATCTATTTTCAACCAAGTGCGCAAGAAAGAATTATGTCAAA
Source organism: Kangiellaceae bacterium (assembly GCA_965230505.1). Classification (GTDB taxonomy): domain Bacteria; phylum Pseudomonadota; class Gammaproteobacteria; order Enterobacterales; family Kangiellaceae. The sequence goes on from OZ246006.1 coordinate 2,320,917, forward strand.
TCTCCTATTTGCGCTCGAGAATAATGGTTACCTAATGCTGGGGTTATCTGAAAGTGTTGCTTCCCTGAAAGATTATTTTAGCAGCATAGACAGAAGCAAAAAACTCTTTCAAAAAACACGTGAATATAAAAAATCAATATCTTCAGGGCATGATATAAGTCAACCGGGGCGAGCTTATTCCTTAGATAAGTCTAAAAACATTTTGGCTCGGCCCAATCGGGTGTCTGTGACTATCTCTCGAGATTTAAAGCAAAGTATTCAGGAGCGGTTGTTAGAAACATTCCTACCGGCGACATTGGTACTCGATGAAAACTTTGAATCCTTGTATAGCTTTGGAAGCTTTAAATCATTTTCTTCGGTGAAACATGATGGAATATTTCCACAACATTATTCGAAGATTCTTCCCGACGAATTAGTCAAAGTCATTTCACCAGTGTTGCAAAAAGTGGTGGAAAGCAAAAAACGAATTTGCTTATCAGACGTTATTATTCCCGAACAGTCTACTAGTTTGAAAATTGATATTCGTTGTTTTTCTCATCCGAATGATGCAACCATGCATTACTATACTATTTCAATTTTTATTAATGACAAACAAGTTGCTTCGACGCAGTCTTCAACTAAGAAAACGCTGAACGAAATTGAATTACAATCATTGTTGGATCAAAGAGATGATGATCTCATTGATGCAAGGTTAATTATTTCTGAAAAACAGGGTGATTTAAACGATCTTGGTGAAGAATTGCAATCAAGTAACGAGGAGCTAATCGCCTCCAATGAAGAATTACAGTCCACCAATGAGGAGTTACATTCAGTTAACGAAGAGCTATATACGGTGAATGCGGAACTACAAGAAAAAATACTTCAACTTGAGGAAGCGAATAACGATTTAGATAATATTTTAGGACTCTCAAATGTCGGAGTGGTGTATCTTGATAATCACCTTAGAATTAGACGTTTTACTTCTGAAATTAGGCGCTACATAAAACTCCTACCAGTGGATATATCAAGACCGTTATTTGATATCTCCGGCGATATAGACAAAAAACTTTTGGAGGAGTGGCTAGAAGCTGCCAATAAAAAACAACAGCGAGTTGATAAAGTGACGTATTTACTCAGTGATAAAAACAAACGAGTGAAAGTAGTGATTAGTCCCTGCTTTGATAGAAAACAAAAGTCTACCGGGATCATTTTAATGTTAGAGGAACTCCCGAATTCGGAGTCGATCGATTAATTAAATATAAACCTGGAGGAGGGAGAAACATGCCCAACGACCTGATGCAGATCGTTTATACCAGCAACGGGACCAGAAATTTTAGCGATGCTAATCTTGCCGATATGTTGATTAATTTTCGAAGCAGTAACGAGAAGAATGGTATTTCTGGGTTACTTATTTATTACAAGCAAAGCTTTTTGCAGGTATTTGAAGGGCCTGCCGCGGCGGTTGAGCAGTTGTGGGTTAATATTCGAAGTGATCCGCGACACGTGCTAGTGAATAAACTCCATTATCGAAGTATTGAGCAACGGATGTTTGGTAAATGGTCGATGGCCTATGATAACTTTTCTAATGCAGAAGATGTCTTTGTTGATGGTTTTATTAAGTTATTGGATATCGATAACAGAGCTGATAAGGTACCAGAATCGGAGGTTCAATTTTTAATTAAAGCATTTAGCGAGCGTTTATAGGGGGCTTATAAGTAAATGGCCAGACAATTATTATAAACTGTCTAGCCACTTCGTCTGAATAAAGTTTAACTAGAATTTATCCTTAGTCTTGTACCTCTATGGCTTAACAAACTTAAGGGTAAAACGGTCAGTGTTTCCAGTGACTGATTTTCGGCCCACTTCAAATCTAAGTTCGTCATCCGCACGGTAATGTAAGTCTGAATAATCAACCAATTTAAAGCCTGCGGCTTGAATTTCTTTTATCGCTAAAACTGGGTCAATACGACGACCATTTTCATTATTGAGTTCTTCCATATGACGACGAGTGTGATCAACAACCGCATAAATGCCACCGGATTTGAGTGCTTTAAACGCCGCATCATTAATTCTCATGCGACCTTTTTGGTCAAAGTTATGATAATTTCTAAAGGTGAAAATCATATCGACATCTTTTTGGCCTAAATCAAACTTGTCGAGCGTGTAAAAGCGAGCGCCTTCTTCTCTGCGAATGTTGGTTTTTGCGTCGATTACATGAATTTTTTCCATTCCCGGTTGGCCAACAACGGCTTTTTCGACTCGTCCAGTTCCGATTGCTACTGAAAGTTTACCTTGCTCTGCCAATACTGGTGCTAATAATTTAGTGTACCAGCCGCTTCCAGGTAATAACTCGATGACTTTCATGTCGCTTTTTAAACCAAAAAACTTTAATGTTTGCTTAGGTAGTCTATTTCGATCTCTATCGGTCTCAGCTTCGGTTCTTAGTTCCGATTTCATGGCTTTATCAAGCGCTTGTTGTAATTTATCGTCGGCACTCGCGCCAAAACTCACTAAGCTAGTCAGCAAAGTCATTATTAGTATTTTTTTATTGTTCATATTGTGTCCTCTCTAGGTTGCGAAAAAGAATGCGACGCTCTAAGCCTGGTTTACTCAAAGCGTTCAATCTGGTTTTGATACAAGTTTAACGTTGCTTTGTGGATATTAGATCAAAATGAGCAAGCAAAATAACACACTTTTTTAAGCCAGTCCTACTAAGTTGAGTGAGTAGGGCCAATCAAATTGTAAGCAAAATGCAATGATATAGATTGATTTTATAAACTCGCTTCCCAACACAATCATTCAATTGAATTCCCTTGAAAGGCGTTGAAATTGAAAAAACTAATAGGCAAAAAAAAAGCACTTCCATTGGAAATGCTTTTTCTTGATTGGCCAGTAGAAGACTACTAGCCCATCGCTACAGTTAATTATACAGCAGTGATGTTTTCAGCTTGAGGGCCTTTTTGACCTTGAGTTACTGTGAACTCAACTTTTTGACCTTCCGCAAGCGTTTTGAAACCAGAACCGTTGATAGCACTGAAATGTGCAAAAACGTCAGGTCCGTTTTCCTGCTCGATGAAACCAAAACCTTTAGACTCGTTAAACCATTTAACTGTACCAGTAGTAGTATCAGACATATTGATATCCTATTTTAAAAAAGTAATTGATGCTCTTTAATTGGCTTTCGCTAATCAAAAAACGGTTTTGCTGGAAGTGTTGCTATTACTTATGAAAAACAGAATGAAGGACCAAAGGTGAATCTTCTAAATTTTGTGCATAAATATCGAACGTACTTTCTAGCTGTTTGAATTATATACTCTAGAATGCCTTAGTCAAACCTTTTCCCTTATATTTCCGGTGCTTAACTGAGATATTTTTCAAATTAAATGGTCATTAATTTGTCTAACGCGGTCAACTTTAGGGTTTAAAATTCGGCACATTTGCCGAAGTTTGATGTTATTTACGGTTATTTATAGTGCTTTACAGATCAAAATCAAAGAACCTGATTATTTTCGTATAACCTCCGAATCTTCACTTATTGATATAAATCTTGCTTGTTTGATAAAAACATTTCTATTTAACGGTGAAAAAATAGCCTTTTAGGCTTGAATCTATTTGACTAAGCCCCATATTCACTCCATCTTTTATAAAACACACAATATATAGGGTTAATCACCCAAGTAATTCGATTTTAGGAGCACCGGTATGAGTAATAATGAGGAAAAGCAAAAGCCTGAGGAGCAGGTGGAATCAGTTGAAGAGACTCAACAGTCCGGAGAGTTGAGTTTGGAGCAACAGGTTGCTTCCCTTACAGAGCAGTTGGATACCGCTTTAAAAGATGCTGAAAATCATAAAGATACAGCCCTTAGAGCCAAGGCTGAAGCCGACAATATTCGTCGGCGTGCCGAGCGCGAAGTTAGTAACGCAAGCAAATTCGCTTTAGAGCGATTCGCTAAAGAAATCTTAGCAGTGGTAGATAGTTTAGAAAAAGCCTTAGAAACTAAGGCTGACGATGAAACCCAAAAGGCGATGCATGAGGGGATTTCATTAACCCATAAATTATTCTTGGATACACTTAAAAAGTTCAATATTGAACAAGTTTCACCCATGGGTGAAAGCTTTGATCCTGCGCTTCACGAAGCGATGGTAATGCAAGAAAGTGAAGAGCATGAACCAAATAGCGTGATGATGGTGGTGCAGACGGGCTATCAATTGAATGGCCGACTGATTCGCCCTGCGAGAGTGATTGTGGCAAAAGGCAAAGCCGCTTCTATTGATGAGCAAGCTTAAGTCAACTCAACAAAAATTGTTTAAAAAATAGTCATTATTCGAGCTTGAATTAAAAATAAGCGCCCCCAGATAAAGGGCATCGAAACAAATTAACATAGTTTTATTTTGAGTCATCCATCGAGCCAATGCCGATAAGACTCGAACAAAAGAAATTGGGAGAATAGAAAATGGGTAAAATAATTGGTATAGATTTAGGTACTACCAACTCGTGTGTTTCAGTACTCGATGGTAAAGATTCACGAGTCATTGAAAACTCGGAAGGTGCACGTACTACACCTTCAATCGTTGCCTACGCGGAAGATGGTGAGGTGTTAGTTGGTCAATCAGCAAAGCGTCAAGCCGTTACTAACCCTAAAAACACATTGTTTGCGATTAAACGACTCATTGGTCGTCAGTTCGATGACAGTGTTGTGCAAAAAGACATTTCAATGGTTCCGTACAAAATTGTTAAAGCAGACAATGGCGATGCTTGGGTTGAAGGCAATGGTAAAGCCATGGCGCCTCCTCAAGTGAGTGCTGAAGTACTTAAGAAAATGAAGAAAACTGCCGAAGACTTCTTAGGTGAAACAATCACTGAAGCAGTTGTAACGGTTCCTGCTTACTTCAATGATTCACAACGTCAAGCAACTAAAGACGCAGGTAAAATTGCCGGTCTAGAAGTAAAACGTATTATTAATGAGCCAACAGCGGCAGCATTAGCTTACGGCATGGACAAGAGCAAAGGTGACAAAACCATTGCCGTTTATGATTTAGGTGGTGGTACATTTGATATCTCTATTATCGAAATTGCAGAAGTTGAAGGTGAGCACACCTTTGAAGTACTAGCTACAAACGGTGACACTTTCTTAGGTGGTGAAGATTTCGATATGCGTGTCATTGAGTTCTTGGTTGAAGAATTCAAAAAGGATAGTGGTATCGATTTAAACAACGATCCTCTTGCACTACAGCGTTTAAAAGAAGCTGGCGAAAAAGCGAAAGTTGAACTTTCATCTAGTTCACAAACTGATGTTAATTTGCCATACATCACAGCTGATGCGTCAGGACCTAAGCATTTAAATATTAAATTAACTCGTGCCAAATTAGAGTCATTAGTTGATGATTTAATTGACAGAACCATTGCACCATTACAAACAGCAATAAAAGACGCCGGTTTAAGTGTTTCAGAAATTGACGACGTTATTCTTGTTGGTGGTCAAACTCGTATGCCTAAAGTTCAGCAAGCTGTGACTGACTTCTTTGGTAAAGAACCTCGTAAAGATGTTAACCCAGATGAAGCGGTTGCAATGGGTGCTGCGATTCAAGGTGCGGTACTTGCTGGTGACGTAACTGACGTTCTGCTTCTAGACGTTACTCCGTTATCTCTTGGTATCGAAACCATGGGTGGTGTAATGACTAACTTGATTGACAAAAATACCACTATACCGACTAAAGCGAGTCAGGTTTTCTCGACTGCAGAAGATAATCAGTCGGCGGTAACGGTTCATGTTTGTCAAGGTGAGCGTAAAATGGCTGCGCAAAATAAATCACTTGGTAAGTTTGATTTACAAGATATTCCGCCAGCAGCACGTGGAACGCCACAAATCGAAGTTAGCTTTGACATTGATGCCAATGGTATCTTAAACGTTTCAGCTAAAGATAAAGCTACAGGAAAAGAGCAATCAATCGTAATCAAAGCCTCTTCAGGTTTATCTGACGAAGAAGTCGAAAAAATGATTCGCGACGCTGAAGCTCATGCGGAAGATGATAAAAAGTTCCAGGAAATGGTTGAAATTCGCAACCAAGCTGATGGACTGATTCATGCGACCAAGAAAACCATGGGCGAAGAAAACGTCACTTTCGAAGACGGTGAAAAAGAAGCGATTGAGCAAGCGATTACTGACTTAGAAGAAGCAATGAAAGGCGATAATAAAGATGATATTGTCGCTAAAACAGAAGCATTGACTAAGGCATCACAGAAGATGGCTGAACGCATGTATGCGGCTGCACAAGCAGAGGCGGGTCAAGCTGAAGGCGCTGCAGAGCAACCTCAAGCTGAAGAAAACTCAGCTGGCAACGACGATGTTGTAGACGCTGAGTTTGAAGAAGTTAAAGACGACAAGAAGTAATTGTCGGTGAAGTGCTCAAATGGTTTGTATACTATTTGAGAAGGTGCAACAAAGCAGCGCGGGGGTTACCCCGCGTTGCTGTATCTAGCCAGATGTTAATTATTTAATAATAAAAACGGTGTTGTCGATAAACATTCACAACTTCCGGATCACAAAGTGGGTCGTTAGTTCATTTGATGGGAATGACGCATTAAACATAAAACCTGCCAAGTAGGTGAGAAAAGAAAATGTCAAAGAAAGATTATTATGAAGTGCTGGGTGTTGATAAGTCAGCTGATGAAAGAGAGCTGAAAAAGGCTTATCGTCGTCTCGCGATGAAGTATCATCCGGACAGAAACCCCGACTCTAAAGCCGCCGAAGAAAGTTTTAAAGAAGCTAAAGAAGCATTCGAAATTCTTAATGATCCTCAAAAAAGACAAGCTTATGATCAGTATGGTCATGCTGGCGTGGATCCAAGTCAAGGTGGTTTTGGGCACAGTGCGGGTGCCGGAAATTTCAGTGATATTTTTGGTGATGTTTTTGGAGATATTTTTGGTGGTGGCGGTGGCGGCCGAGGTGGTCGACAGCGACAAAGGCGGGGTGCCGATCTTCAATATAATATGGAGCTATCTTTAGAAGACGCAGTCCGTGGGGTCAAAAAGACGATTAAGATTCCTACTTACGTCGATTGTGATCCATGTGATGGTAGCGGTGCCAAAAAAGGTTCAAGCTCTTCAACTTGTGACACCTGTAAAGGTGCGGGACAAGTTAGAATGCAACAGGGATTTTTCTCAGTACAGCAAACTTGTCCAAGTTGTCATGGCCAGGGTACGGTTATTAAAGATCCATGTTCTCATTGTTCAGGTCAGGGGCGAGTCAGAAAAGAGAAAACATTATCGGTTAAAATTCCGGCTGGTGTTGATACCGGTGATAGAATTCGACTTACCGGTGAAGGTGAAGCTGGAGGCCCAGGGGCGGTTCCAGGTGATTTATATGTACAGGCACATGTAAAGCAACATGCTATTTTTGAGCGCGATGGCGACAATCTTTATTGTGAAATGCCAATCAGTTTTGCAACAGCCTGTTTAGGTGGCGAATTAGAAGTACCTACCTTGGATGGAAAAGTTAAGCTAAAAGTACCGGAAGAAACTCAAACAGGTAGAATGTTTAGACTACGCGGAAAAGGTATAACTCCAATGCGTGGTGGAATGAAAGGTGATTTACTTTGTCGAGTGGTCGTCGAAACACCAGTGAAGCTTAATAAAGAACAAAAATCCAAACTCAAGGAATTTGACGATTACTTGAACGGCAGCAAAAAGCAACATAGCCCTAAATCCAGCAGTTGGTGGGATGGTGTTAAGACTTTTTGGGATGAAATGACCAACTAAATCGAGCCTATCTGAGTTAACCGGCAACAAAGAAGTTGGCTCAGATAGATTATTGATTTATTCGTTTAGTTTGCGACCTATATCGCAAGCTTTGCTGTCGTTTCATCTAAACTGCAGAAGTTATATCGAAGAACTAATGCTTTAGGGACGACAACAGGAATGCGAATAATAAGAACCCTTTCAGTTCTACTACTTTGCTTATCAAGTAATTTAATTGCTCAAGAGCGCGAGGAACTCCAACCCTTTGCCTCACTCTTAACGGCCACAGAAAAACAATATATCGAAAACATTGGCAGTCTTACTGTGTGTAGCGTCGCACAAGCAGTAGGGTCTAACGCGTCAATTGACTTAGTAAAGATGTTGACTGGGCAAACTAATTTAAAGGTTGTCGCAAGTAAACCCCTTGCCTGGGAAGAAGGGGTGAAAGGTCTAGCCGAGGGTAAATGTGATATTTTGCCCTGGGCCACTGAAACCCTTGAGCGTCAGAAAACCATGAGCTTTACCCAGCCTTATGCGCGATTAGTTAGGGTTTTAGTCACTCGAATAGAGCAACCCTATATAAGCAGTATTACTCACTACCTAGATAAAGTGTATGCAACGGAAAAAAATAATCACGTTGTTGAGCAGCTTAAACAGCAATACCCTAATTTAATTACCGTCAGAGTCGAACATACCATTCAAGGTTTACAGCTTGTTGCGGAAGGCAAAGCATTTGCTAGTATCGCATCGCTATACTCTGTTGGAAATTTGTTTAATCGCCCTGAAGCGAACGAACTGAAAATTGCAGGACAGCTGCCAGCAGAGTTTGATGATGTTGTCTCTCTTGCGACTCGAAAGTCTGACACCACCTTAGCTAGCATCCTTAATAAGGCCGTGAAAACAACGGACCAAAGAGCAGTTACTGATTTTCTTAACCGAAGCGCAGTGTTTATTGGCGGCCAAGAAACGGACTATAAAAAGTATTGGTTTGTCGGTGTCTCAATGCTATTAGTGGTGATGGGGCTTTTATGGTGGATTAAATATTTACGTGGCTTGAACACTCGACTAGCTAGAATTCAAACTAAATTAAGACAAAAATCAAAAGAACTTGAAAAGCTCTCAGTCACCGATGCTCTGACTAATACTTACAATCGACACAAGCTTGATAGCGATCTCAATAAAGAAATAGCTAGGGCCGATCGCTATGCTAACCAGCTTTCACTGATCATGCTTGATATTGATTTCTTTAAAGGAATCAATGATGAGTTCGGTCATATCGCAGGTGATGAGATCTTAGTCGCGTTCGCCAAACTATTACGAGAAAATCTTAGGGATAATGATGTGCTGGGACGTTGGGGCGGAGAAGAGTTTTTAATAATTTGTAGTGGAATTGGGGCTACCTCGACGGTTTCTTTGGCGGAAAAGCTCCGTAAGTTAATTGATTTACATGATTTTTCACCAGCGCAAGGCATCACTGCTAGTTTTGGTGTCACAGAATGGAAACCTAGCGATACCAAGGAAAGTTTAGTGCTAAAAGCAGACAAAGCGTTATATCAGGCTAAACGTGAAGGCAGAAACCGAGTCTGCGTTGAGCTGAATAGTTAATTATTATTAATACCAAGCCTTTTTAGTCTGCTGAATGTGTTGAATTATGATAGCCATCCATTGTTGTGCTGTTTTCATTGGTATATATTGCATTTGAATTTTGTTAGACGCCAAGTAAATTTTTAGTGTGGCTAAATTACGGCGACGCTGCAATGGTGATTGATTCACTTCCACCTTTTGTACTTTAAATAGTGGAAAAGTCACATGCCTAAAGCCAAATAGACCCCGTTCAAAACGTGCGTATCCTTCCCTCATACCAAATTGATAAGCTCGCCATCGCTTTAGAACTAATGGAAGAAATATTAAACTGATCAATACCGGAATAGTAAAAATGATCCACTGTTCAATGTTAAGAAAAATAACAGTGCAAACAATCAATGAGGGTATGAAAAACTTTAACGCTAAGGTTTTGTAGACGTAACGTTTATCGATACCGACGGTTTCGATATTTTCTGGTACCGCTTCCATTAATTGGGATTTTAGCTGTGTGGACTGCTCGCTCGTTCGAGCAGGAATGACAAACAAGCTAGCTCTATTTTTGGGATTATTTTGTCCGCTAGATACCTGACCTAAAGTTATATTCTCTACTTTTAACCAGCGCCCTATAAAATTTGATTGACTTATAAAGGCTTGTATTTTTTGCAGTTTTAATGACTCCTGATAGGAGGTCAATAAGCCGCTGCTACGCTTTAAAGTTTGTTTAGCTAGAGTCTTTAGTCGACCATTTTCTTGGCTATTAAGAGTAAGCTGATATTGGTAGTAGCGTAAAATCGCACCTAATATCGAAAAACTAAACATAAGAGCCAATGTTAATAAAATCGCAGAGAGCAAAAGAATTATATTTCCAGCCATTCCTCCACCTAATAATTCTGTCAGGTGGTTGATATCTTCCTTAGTAATCCATTTTTCAATTATTTCATCGGTCATGCTAAAGATAGGCGCGATTAAAACAAAAAACCAAAATATACCATTGCTAGACATTCCATAATTTACTAAGTCTCGCATTGATGCCTCGGCTAGTATTTCCGGTGGCGAATTAATATCATTCTCATCATTGTCTGCGTTGCTTGAACTAGACTGCTGCTTAGCTTGCATTACATGCTCACGCAAATACTCAGCAAACGGATTGGGAATACCGGCTAAGTCAGCCTCATTTCCTTTGGCACCGGCTGTTTCGACTTGAAGATTGACTAGCTTAAACGGTTTAAAATATAGCGGTTGAAGAATATTGATATTTTGAATGCGGTCAAACTGAATGATTCGATGATTCTTCTTAAATACTCCGTCATTGACTAAAAGCTTTTCGCCTTCTACTTTAAATTTAAAGTACCAGTATTGTAAGAATGAACCGCCTACTAACAAAACGACTACCGCTATTGCTATTAAGGAGGTTATCCAAAGTTTATTCTCCGAATTGATAATCACTATGGCAACGGATGCTAAGCTGGGTAATGAGTCTTTCAGTAAATGAGTAACAAACTTTCCGATAAAAAATACGATAGACATAGGTGAAAGCCTTTGCCAATCTTGCGTCCCAAACTTTTCAACTGGTTCAGTCATTTTTAGCATCTGTTTTGGTGGAATGAATTTTTGTAGTCGCGTCAATTAAATCAGGCTCTAAGGTCTTTGGCTCATCGTTCGTAAGTTGAGAGCTTTGTTTTGCTTGAATGGAGTCTTCTGCAACTTGAGCTAATTCATCGGTAATCACATTTTCTTTCGCATAGCGGAGAATATCGGTTCTCAACTTTTCGGCTCGTTCGTTGGGTAAGCCAGATATTCTAAGGTCGGAGGTTGCACCGCCAGCAGTAAAGAATTTAATGGTCGCCATTTGATAGCGGCGTTCGAGAGGGCCATGAGAAATATCAATATGTTGAATTCGAGAGTAATTAAGAGCGACTTGCTTTTTCCACCATAGCCCTTGTTTGAAATAGATATCGAATTCATCTTGATAATAACCACAAGCCTTAGCGGAAAAGTAGCCTACCACTCCCGATATCAGTGACAATATTAATAAGCCCGGTAATACCAAATAATGTAAGCTTATTTTATCGACGGCAAAGTCGACCACTAGCATAATTAAAAGAATAATTGCCCAACCTACAAAGCTACTAAAGGCATTCAACTTAGGGTAGTGTTCTGACAGAGATTGGAATGGGATGGGCTTAAAACAATCTATGTCTGAGCTGTGCTCCGTTTCAATGTTAAGAGCTGATGGGTCGGTTGACTCAGTCATCTGAAAATTAGTTCCTCTAACTAGTGAATAGGTTAATTCTATCCTAACGACTGAAAAAATGATAAATTCTAACGGATTCTAATTTTTAAGCGCATTAATCAAGCGACAACAAGAATGGCAACTAAAGATGAAAATCTTATTTTTGTGTAATAATGATCTAGCCAGCTTATTCGCACTTAATTTATTGCGTCCTAGCTTATTAGGGCAGCGGGTTGTCATCGGCCAATCTAGTCATGTTGGTGCCAATCAAACCTATCCTAAACCAATTCAAGCGCTTATAGAGTTTGAAAAGGTTGTGGTTTCAGAACTATCAGCGAAAACCTCCAAAAACTTCTTTGCAAAGTTGCCTTTTAATCAGGCTGGTCTAGAAATCCGCAGTTTTGTTGAACTTGCTAGCGAGTTCGGTAACCCTGTTCAATTGATGAATCAAATTAATTCTCCACAAGGTATAGAGCAAGTAAAACAAATACAACCGGACTTAATACTATCTGTACGTTTCGGTAAAATTCTTCAACAACCCGTGATCGAAATACCACAATTTGGTGTGGTTAACTTGCATTCTGGTTTGTTACCAAGTTATCAAGGGGTGATGGCAACTTTTTGGGCAATGCTAAATGGTGAGAGCGAAATAGGCTGTTGCCTCCACTATATTCAAGACAACCAAATCGATGCTGGTGATATTATTCAGCAGTCGCCAGTTAAAACTGACCCAAGCATGAGTTATTTAGAAAACCTACTGGCGATTTATGTTCCAGGTACTCGAATGATGTCTAATGTGATTGCAAAAATCGAACGCGGAGAAACAGTCGTCGCTAAAAGCCAACAGGGCAATCCAAATTATTATGGATTCCCGAATAGCCAAGCGATAGACCGATTTATAGAATTAGGGAACCGGTTATTTTGAACGATAAAGAAGAATTCACTCATCGAATAGCGACACAGGCTGACATACCGAATATTGTAAGCCTGATGCAAGCCTCTATCGCTGAAAATATGAAAGCATTTCTCAGCAAACAAGAAATTGAAGCGGCCAAAGAAACCATGGGAGTCGACCAAACGTTAATTGATGATGGGACCTATTTTGTGATTGAAACATTGGTGGATGAGCAACCGGTGATGGTCGGCTGTGGAGGTTGGGGGAAGCGACGAACTCTATATGGCGGCAACCATACGATTGGACGAGATGACTCGTTTAGCGACCCAAGCTGCGAGCCAGCAAGGATCCGCGCCATGTATACCCATCCCAATTGGACACGACGCGGAATAGGAAAGCTGTTAATTCAACTAGGTGAAGATGCAGCTAGAGAAGCAGGCTTTAAAACTATAGAGTTAGGCTCTACCTTACCCGGAGAGCCTTTGTATCGTGCCATGGGATTTCGTGAAATTAGCCGAGAAATTACTCCAGGGGCCAACGGAGCTGATAATCATGTCATTAAGATGACTAAGCAGCTCTGATTGTCTTGAACGTTTTGGAAAACTTAAATCGATAGTTAGCTTGAGCTAGCTAAACTAAAACTCAATCTTTAGATTAACCGAATAGTTTCTTCCCGGCTGAGTAAGTCTATCGGCATTGAAAGCGGAAGGATCTTGAACTAACCCTTCACTCCACTGCCAATATTTCTTATCGGTTAAATTATAAATTCCCCAAGTTAAATAAATATTTTGGTTAAAGTCATAATAACCAATCCAATCAATTATACTGCTGCTTGGTGTTTCAAATGAGTCTATAGCGTCAGCGCCTGGCGTGCGTGATTGTATTCCGCTCGCGTCAATATCAGTTTGTCGTTTTGCTTTGGTTAAAGTCCACATCAAACTGCTGCCCCAGCTGGCATCATCGGCTTCATAGCTTAAACCGCTAACTAGCTGTTGTGGGTCGATGCTATTTAATGGCGCACTGGTTGCTACTTCCTCGCCTTGACTAAAAGCGTAAGCATATCGAAGGCTGATGTTTTTGAATGACTCGGATAACGACGAAAGCTGATGTTGACCTTTAATTTCCAACCCTTCAATGGTCGCTTCGTCTAAGTTGGTCGCCTGAAATTCCAATAATCCAGTCATTGGATTAAATCCTTTCACTGATAGGCTTTCAATAAAATTATCATAGTTATTTTGATAGACTGTTGCTTCAAAAAAACCATGATCTGAATAACGTCTTAATCCCGTTTCAAAACTTTGGCTAACTTCAGCTTTTAAGTCAGGATTTGGAAGCGTTGTATATCCGCCAGAAAAATTGGTGAAGCCGGTATTAACTGCATCCATGGGGGGAGCCTTAAACCCTTCGGAATATTGTGCAAACCAAGACCATTGTTTAGAAAGTTGGTAAACACTGCCGAGTTTAGCCGAAACTTCTGATTCTTGGTAAGGGGCTGGTGTCGGAGAGCCCGTATTGCCATTGAGATAAATGGCATCCACTTTAGGATCTAACTCAAATTTGTCATATCGAATAGATGGAATAACACGCCAATCGCCATTAAATAAGTGAATTTCGTTTTGCGCAAATAGACCGCTACTGGTGTAGTTAGAATTTGGAAAGTCTCGAGTAGGAAAGTTACTACCTTCTGGGATTGTTTCACCACTATCGCTATTAATCGTTGAGCCTGTGCGTAAAGTGTTGCTTTTGCTCCGATCCCAATCGATCCCGAAACTGATAAACTGCTGAATATTTTGTTGAGAGACAAGCTCTTTGTCGAATTGTAATTTGATCCCTAAGTTTTGTTGTTCAAATAGTGAATCGCGTTGACGAATTTGGTTAATATTTCCCGGTGCTAGCCTATCTTCTAAAGTGAATTGTTTGGTCTCTGAATTTTGTTGATATAGGTTTAAATTGAATTGATCAAATAGCATTGAAGGATTTTGGTACAGATACTGAAGGCTCACTCTGTCTCTAGTTCGTTGGTCATCGGATGATACCGAACGCTTTAAAGTACCAAAAACAATAGAGCCCGAAGAAGATAGAATATCGCTCTCACTTTCGCCCTGAAAATTTTCAACAATCAACTTAATTTGGTGTAAGTCAGAAGGCCGATAGATGACTTTTGCATAGAAATTACTAACGTTTGAATCCATTGGGTCGCTGGCTTTTCTTTCGCTGCCAGACAGGTTGTCATCAAAATAAGACGCGCTTTCTGTTAGGTTTCTATAAGTTCCAATCAACATTCCTTGCAATTGATGATCACCTGCAGCAAGGGTTAAGGTGTGATGCTGGCCTTCGTCAACCGAGCTGAATCCAGCTTTATAGGAAATATAATGATTGCGATCCTTTGCAAAAAAATCCTCTGGATCTTTAGTGATAAAACTAACCGTTCCGCCGACCGCATTACTTCCATAGAGACTGGAACTAGAACCTCTAACAATTTCAACCGCTTTTAACGCATCAAGATCAACAAAGTCTCGTCGCGCTGAAAGGTTGGGCCCGAAGGAAAACTCATCCGCAATTGGCGAGCCGTCGATCAGAGTTAATACGCGATCACCGTCGATACCGCGAATTTTAAATCCTGATAAACCATATCGTCCACCACCATCGACAGAAACACCGGGCTCATAACGCACTAAATCTTTAATATTTTTGGCTGACTGCTTTTCAATTTGCTCCGCACTAATAACCGAAACGGTATTAGATACCTCATCAGTATTGCGTGCGAGACGACTAGAAGTAATGGTAATGACTTGGTAATCGGATTCGTCTGTAGCCGAATCGTCGCTATTTTCGACCGCATTAAGCGGCGATAGTTGAAGAGCCAGCACAACACTTAGGCTCAATTTAGTAAGTTTCATAATTGTTTTTTATCTCGAATGACGTTGACAAGGTCGCAGAATATAATTGATAATATGATCAAATACAAATGATTCTCATTTACAATTAAGATTAATTATCAAATAGAGGTTAGGAAAACCGTTATGTTCTATAAAGTTTTTAATGGTAGTAAACACCTACTATCAATTGGTTTTCGCAAAAAGTTCTGTCTATGCATAAGCTTGATACTGTTGAATTTGCCCAGTGGGTTACAAGCAGAGCCTAATGGGTCCAATCGGCCAGAAAAGACTAACAGCCCTAGAACAATCAGTGCTGGAGGAAGCATTACCGAAATCTTGCACCACTTAGGGTTATCAGACCAATTAATTGCAATTGATACTTCGAGTCTTTATCCCGAAGAGCTTCAGCGACTGCCAAAAGTTGGCTATTTCAGGGATTTATCTGCGGAAGGCGTTTTGTCTTTGCAGCCCAACTTGTTAGTCGCTGCTAAAGGTGCTGGCCCAGCGGCGGTATTAAAACAAATCGAAAGTGTTGGGGTGGAAGTGAAATTGTTTGATCAGTTGAACTACGATCTAGATTCTTGGAAATCCTTGCTAACAGAAATTGGACAATTCTTTAACAAGCTTGATCAAGCAAATCATTTAATCGAATCCACTATTGCTCGAATTGATCGACTTAAATCCAAACAGAGCTATCAAGCCAACCAATTTAATGCTGTCTCATTACTCAGTATCGGCCAGCGAGGTCCAATGGTCGCAGGTAAAAACACAATGCCTCATTTTTTACTGGAGCAATCTGGCTTAAACAATCTAGGTGCGGCCGTTGATGGTTATAAACCGATTAATAACGAATCGTTGATAACCCAAAAAGTCGATTTAATTTTTATTCCTTCGCATATGGAGAAAGCGTTAGGTGGTAAAAGTGCAATTTGCAATAACTCTCTGATTAAGATGGCCCTTAGGAAGGGATGTAATCTAGTAGTGATGGATGGCCTATTACTGATGGGGATGGGCGCGCGCATCGATCTCGCTGTTGAAAAAGTAATTCACTCTGCCAATCGTTTAGCGTTGTTAAATCAATGAATACTCAGGTTTTAAAGCTCAATAATACTTGGTTACCCAAGGTTGATAGACGTCGGTTTCAGACGGCGACATTAATGCTGGTGTTAGTGATTGCTAGTTGGTGTTCAATTTCGATAGGCGCAGCTCAATCAAATTTACTCTTTCCATTTCAATTAATTAGCGAGTGGCTTGGTTTAACTCAAGAAAATGCTTCGATTATCACCATTGTTTCTGAGATCCGACTTCCAAGAGTTCTATTGGCGGTTTTGATTGGTTCTGCTTTAGCGGTGAGTGGCGCTAGCTTACAAGGTGTATGTCGTAACCCTTTGGCGGATCCTGGATTATTAGGAATATCCTCTGGTGCCGCAGTTGGCGCCGTCACCATTATTCTATTCGCCAATCGACTTTCAGTACCCGAATTTATTCAACCTTATTTAATTCCAATAGCAGCTTTTATCGGTGCGGCAATCACCACTTTTACGATATACCGTTTGGCACAAGTCAATGGGGCGGTTCAAATTGCGACACTGTTACTTGCTGGCGTCGCCATCAATGCAATGGGTGGGGCAATTATTGGTGCCTATAGTTACGTTGCTGACGATCAATCGCTTCGGTTAATGACATTTTGGATGATGGGCAGTTTAGCCAGTGCAACTTGGCCCATGTTAGCCATTAGTGCACCTGTAATGCTGATAGGAATGGGTTTGATTTATCGCAAGCGTACTGAAATTAATTTACTACTACTTGGCGAGGCCAATGCACGTTATGTCGGAGTCGATGTGGATAAAGTCAAACATCAATTGCTTTGGTTAAATGCGATTGTTGTCGGGGTGGCTGTCGCATGCAGTGGCATTATTGGTTTTATTGGTCTAGTGGTTCCACATATTTTAAGAGTATCTACCGGTGCGGATTATCGCTATCTCATTTTAAACAGTGGGTTACTTGGTGCAGAGCTACTAGTGCTTGCCGACTTAATTTCTAGAATGCTAATCACACCTGCGGAGCTTCCAATTGGTGTAGTGACTGCCATTTTGGGAGCGCCTTTCTTTATTTTATTGTTGTTACAACAAAAGCGAAAACTGGTATTAGCCTTATGAGTATTGTGATTAAAAATCTTTCAGTATCGGTCTCAAGAAAGTGCTTGTTAGACAATATTTCTTTCGAATTTAAAGCGGGTGAAATGATCGCCGTTGTTGGTGAAAACGGCGCAGGAAAAACGACCTTAATGAATTGTCTAACGGGCGCAAGCGATAGTCAAAATAGCGTGACCATGAATGGCGCTCCAGTCGAGTCTTACTCTCTTACTGAGCTCGCTAGTTTGCGCGCCGTGTTAACTCAATCAAATGATTTAAGCTTTCCATTTTCTGTTTTAGAAGTGGTGCGTCTCGGGTTGTCACTGTCATGTCAAAGCCAAGCTCAACAGCTCTCAATAGTGACGCAATGCTTGCGGATGGTTGATGGCTTACATCTAAAAGACAGAGACTACACCACTCTTTCTGGCGGTGAAAAGCAACGAGTGCAATTAGCTCGAGTTTTAGCTCAAATTTCGTTAGACAGTGAATTGCCACGTTATCTATTTCTCGATGAGCCGACATCAGCATTGGATATGAAGCATCAGTTCGACACACTTAAAATGTTGCGTTCACTTAGGCAACTTAATATTGGCGTGCTGATCATTCTGCATGATATCAATTTAGCCGCTATGTACTGTGACCGGATCCTTTTATTACAACAAGGACGATTATTAAAATTTGGAACGCCTGTTGAAGTTTTAAATGGTCACAATATCAAGCAAGGATTTGGAGTCGACGTGCATATCCTCAATCACCCAACTTCTCGTTCACCCATAATGATTAACCAATCAATTTAGAGGCCTACTAACCAATGAAAGATCAAACCAACAAAGATCAAAAGATAATCTCTCAAGCAAGAAATTTACTTCGTCAACAAGAACTTGCCGTATTATCGACTCATTCAAAAAGTACTCCGGAATATCCATTCGGATCAGTGACCACTTATATATCAAATGTTAATGGTGAAACGATATTCTATATTAGCAATCTAGCTCAACACACTCGCAATATTTTAAATAATCCCAAAATGTGTTTAACGGTATTTGAAGGTAACGAAAATGATCCTAACGCTGGTGCTCGTTTAAGTATTATGGGAGAAGCACAACTGGTTGATGAGTCTGATATTGAATCGGTTAAACAGCGTTTCTTTGCGTTGTACCCGGATAGCCGAGAATATCAAAAAATGCACGACTTCAATTTTTATATATTAAAAACTAAACGAGTCCGTTATATCGGCGGTTTCGGCGATATCAATTGGATCAGTAAAGAGCAATGGGATCTAGAAACACCTTTATGGTTAGAAAATGAGCAAGATATGATTACCCATATGAATCAAGATCACCAAATTGCGATGCAACTTATTTGCTCTCAACGACGAGGATTCTATCCGAATAAAGTCGAGATGCTTGCGATCAATCCAGATGGTTTTTTTATACGGGCTGACAATAAAAAGCCATTGTATATTGAGTTTGGTGAATTAGTAATGACTGGCGATGAAGTAAGAAAAGTACTGGTGAAAATGACTAACAAAGCGAGAGAAAATGCCGCGAGTAGTCAATATCAAGAACTTGCGAGTTGATCAAGTACCCGAGGAAATGCTTGCTGACGGGAGCTAAAACTGAATAGATCTTAAATTTAGTTTTAGCACAGCTACTGCGACTTGTAGTAGCTGTAAACATTCTAAAGCTTACAATATTTAGACATAGTATCAGCTAAGTAGGCACCGTTAACTGCCATGAGCGGGGTTAGGTATTTTGTAAATATCCCTAGCCAACCCGTCTGGAAACTGTTGTCTATCAATCTTTACACCACCTAACTTTAAGACTAAAGAGCGAGCGGCTAGGTTTTCATCGTTCATATAGGTCTCTACCGACTGCCAATTAAATTTATTGTACGCATGATATATGGCTGCAATAGAAACTTCGGTGGCAACACCTTTGCCCCTAGCATCAGGAACAACCCACCAAGTTAGTTCTCTTGGCCAGTCTTTGCCTTTCCAAAATCCACAAGTACCCAAGTATTTCTGATCGAGCTTTGATTGAATTACCCAAACGCCGTAGCCAAGTAAATACCATGAACCGAGATCTGCTTTAAGCCTCGCCCAAGCTTGCTCTTTAGTCAGAGGGCCGCCGTACATCTTTGAAGCATTTCCATCTGTATAAAAGCGCTGATAGACATCGAAACAATCCTTCGATGGTGGAATAAGTTTAAATTGCTTAGTTTCAATTTCTGGAATGTTCATTTTCTATGTTTGCCTGCTTATGCATATTATCAATCAATACAATGATTTCAACAGAACTATAAGTAACAAATCTATTGCTTTAATATTCTATTTCTTGGTGGTTACTTTACTCTTAGTAAAACGAATACTACCATTCGTCAGTACGATCTGATCGTTCTCTTTAACTAATTTTATTTTTCTTTTGAGCGGACCTAACGCAGCTAGAATATTACTATTGCTATCATTTGCCAACTTTATTAGCGGTCCTGAAAGACGACCCCACTTTACTGAATAGCTATTAGAGTCTTTGCTAATGCTAAGCTTAGGCCAGCCTTCTCTGTTTTCATATAAACCGACAAAATTATCATTTTCTTTGGATTGCACTAGGATGTCTGAGTATGAAAGTGATAACTTAGATAATCTAGTATAGGATTTTTGGAAGAGGTTTCTTTCTTCTTTATAGATTAGCTCAGAGTTTTCTTTGTCTAACAAAGTATTGTATATATAGTTCGCTATTAAATGTGGAAATGTATGAGCTCGTTCCTCATTAAAAAATGCGATGATACCTAGTTTCTTTGAGGGAATAAAAGATGCATGAAAACTTATACCTCCATTACCACCAAAGCGTGTTAATACTGTTTCTCCTCTATAGTCTGCAATATCCCATCCGAGTGAATAACCTCTACGTTGATATGAGAAGTATCTCCTATTTTGCGCTGTTGTTGATTGATGGAGTTCCGTGAACGATTCTTGATTTCTCAATATCGATTGTTCTTGATTGATATTAAATTTCAACCACCGTGCAAGATCGTTAATCGTTGATATAGTGCCACCGGCAGCATGCATTGTGTTATCGTCTTTATAAAAACCAGAACGAAACACTCGGTTATTTGCGGTAGTCTCGATAGAGGGTAATATGCTGCTACTTTTATAGTTACTAACCTTTGAACTAGTCGTTGACATCAGTAGTGGAGAAAATATTCTAGCCTGCATTTCCGTCTGCCAACTATTTCCTGTTACTTTTTCTACAATCATCCCTGCTATTATCGGACCTGTATTGGAGTAACGGAACTTTCCCGGGGGGGCACTAAGCATTTTGTAGTTTAGTGCATGTCGTAATTCGTCGGTGTTTTCTTCATAACCCAAGAAAGCTGTTTTAAAAGCATGCATAACACTGGTGAACCCCGATGTGTGGTTTAGTAGCTGCTTGACGGTAATAGTTCGTGGATCAATCTTTTCACTGGTTACCAGATTAGGAAGGTAATAGTGGATTGATTTATTTAGATCAACTTTTCCTTCTTCCTCCAATATCTTTAGCAGTGTTCCAGTGAACGCCTTGGTATGTGAGGCTAAAAAAAAAGGAGTATTATTATCGAGCTTACTTTCTTTATTTTCTAGCAATGATCTGTTTAACGCTTTAGAGTAAAGTAATCCAGTTGGCCCGACTAACCCAATTAAAAAATCTCCCTGTAGGTGATATTCCTGGTAGGTTTGCTCTATTCGATCATCGATTTTTTTCATCATAGACGGACTAATATCAGCTCTTTGCTGTTGTGCGAATACCTGATTACTCAGTGAGAATAGGATGAGGCAAAGTACACTGCTGGTTTTTTTTATCATGTATTACTCCTTTTTCACGTCTAAGATCATCTTGGTGTTAAGATAACCGAATATATCAGTATTTGTAAGAAATTAGAAAGTCAGAATATGTTGAATTACTCTATTATCCAGGATGAAATTTTATCTAGAAAACCATCGACAAATTTATCTTCTAGTTTCCCGTATTCGCTCCTCTTGCCGGTAATAGCTTTTTGAAAGTAGTGATTAGCGTTGCTATAGGTGATGAAGTTGTACTTAACACCTCCTTTTAGAAAAGCGTTTTCCATTCTATCTTTATTCTGAGTAATGGTTACTTGCGAATCTCTTCCACCAAATAAACTTAATACCGGTATTTTTAATTGCTCAAAGTCCCGTGACGTATCGTGGTAAAGAAAAGACGTAAGCGAAGGAAGAGAATAAATAGCTTTAAATTCTTTCGCTTTAACCGCCGCTCTAGTATCAATACCAGTATTATCACTACTATTAGACTTTAAGAACTCACTTAATAGAGATTTGTGAGTCTCTTTCAGTTGATTTAGGGCGACGCTAATTTCGCTTCTGTCCCAGATAGCCCTCATCAGTTTATTATGAGAAGAAACTTCAGCCTCGATCAATCTAGTATCGATATCTGTACTAACATATTCTTGGCGTAATTGATAAAGAACTATTTCTATTAATGGGACTGAAGGGGCTGCCATTAAAACTATCTTTCTTACCTCGTTGCGCTCTAAGGCAACTCTTGCACTAGTAATACCACCTTGACTATGGCCTAGTAAGACGAAATCACTAAATTGATAGTCGCTATTTTCCTTAAAGAAATCGATGATATTCTTTATATCCTCTACATGATCCGCAAGTGTACTTTCTTGAAAATTACCGCTGCTTTTACCTATACCCCGGTCATCGAATCGAAAGCTTGCGATTCCATCCACAGAGAGATAGTCAGAAATCGTCTTGAATATTTTAAAGCCGTCTAGGGTTTCATTTCTATCTTGCGGTCCACTACCGGAAATCATAATAACTAGTGAAGTAGTGCGCTTTTGATTGGGTATGGACAGCGTTCCGGAAATCTGTTCTTTTCCCTGTTTGATAAGTAAATCAAACTCCTGAAAGCTATTAGCGAAACTGAATAACGAGATTTGGTATATAAAAACGCCAATCAACGTTATTAAGATGGACTTTAAATTGAACACAATTTTTCCTTTTTGTTTTGGATTAAACCAGTCTATAGCTAGGGACTATGTTTTTACTGGTCTAAATATCATTGATGAAGGTCCTATTCCGAGACGGTTTGATCATTTATTTCTTCAAACTTCTCTATCGAGATTCTCTTCGAATAATCACTCAAACTCTCCATTTGTATGGGATTAGAGTCATTCCAAAAAGCTTCCCATTCTTCTAACGAGCGCCATCTAGCCACGCCTATCATAATGTTTTCATCGTTCGCAGAACGCATTAGTAAACTACCCATTGCTCCTTTTACATTTTTATAGATCGTATTCGTTGCTTTTAGCCAAACCCTTTCAAACTGCTCAACGTTTTCCGGCTCAACGGACCAGCGATAAATAACTCGAAACATAATAAGGATACTCCTCGATTATAAAGATAATCTGAATTCTAAATTTGACGATAGTACTTCATTGTAACTTTATCTCGTTGCCTGTCTTTACTTCCTTTGGTTACGACTTACTAGCTAGAAGGCCCATGTTGGTAGTAAGACAGTGTGAAATATTTATGTGAGATACAATAAAATAATAGGTAAGATCAGTCTAATGATGAATTTGAATGTATCAATCTAGTTTTTTTCATCAATCTAGTTTTTTATCAATGTTGACCCAGAAATTCAAAAACGTCTGAGCTACAATTAAGCGAATTGGAGACAGTAAATTTGAGGAGGTATTTTCGACTAATCAAAGAATAGATAATGGACTACTCAATTATTATTGGAATTTTGTTTTCTTTCAACAAGGCATTGGATTAATAATCCAAATTTTCAATTAGTTGAGTAAAGAATTTCACCCAAGGTAGTTCTGTAACTTCGGGGCGGACACTACATTGCAGAGCAACGGTTCTTAATTGGCCGTGTTGAATAGGTAGAACTTGTAGTCCGCTGTTGTTCGATGGTTGAGCCATATCTAGGTACCATGTTGGTAACCATGCGAAACCTAACCCTGATTGCACGGCGTTGTATGCCTCCTGCATCGTTGACACAGTAATTCTCGAATTAGTACCCAGCCAACCTGAATTTATATTGTTGCGTAGACCTGCGTCTCTTATTACCACTTGTCGATATTTCTCTAAATCGACTAGCTCGACATTCTGATATTTTGAAAGTGGATGAGAGGCACTAGCAACTACTTGTAAATCAACAGTCATAGCAAGTTTATTAATAAACCCTTTTGGAATGGCACTGGCAATTCCGATATCCACGGTCCCGTCTTCCATTAACTCGCCACACCTCGACAAAGCTGTTTCATAGACTTGAATATTGCAGTGGGGGTAAGCTAACAAGAATTTGTCGATGATTTCATAAATAGCCGGGCGTGGAAACAGAGTGTCTGCAGCTATCGATACGGTATTCCTAACTTCACATTTTTGCGAAATAGCTTCTTGTTCTAACAAATCAGCATGGCTGACTAAGGTTCTAGCAGAATCCAGTAAGCTTTTACCAAATGGTGTCAATACGGCTTTGCGCCCTGACATATCGAACAATGAGTTGTCTAGGGTGCTTTCTAGTTTCTTGATACTATGACTAACGGTTGATTGGGTTTTATATAAGGCATCTCCTGCTTGTGCAAAACCTCCGCAATCAACGACAGAAACAAACATTCTCCATTGTTCGATCGATATTTTGCTCACTGTTCTTCTCCTAATTTTTAGAGTCAGACTACCAGCTTATAACTCTTTAGTTCAAAGTCCTCGGTGAATCCCAACTTTTTGTATAGCCCTAGACCCATCGGTGAGGCTTGCAAAATTACTCTATGGGCACCAGCAAGTTTTGCGCTTTTCAAAAGGTGATTAACTATCGCTGATGCAATACCTTTACCACGCCACTCTGGCAAAACTGATATTTGGTGAAGTCCCATGATTTTTTTATTCATACTGGTCAGCGCTGTACCAACCGGCCTATCGTCTACAGAGTACCAATACAATCTATTATTTGAATACGCAATTGCCGACAAAATCGCTCGAGTATCTAAATTATATCCAAAACCCTTACTGCAAAGGTTACACCAAAATTCTGCTTGTTGCTTGTCAATCAAATGAGCAGTAACCATAGTTGTACTTTCCACGTTGTTGTGAATCATTAAGTTAGTGCAATCTAATGACATTCCGATTAATGAATTAATGTATTTTATTTTGGAGTCATTTTCCGTTGTCCAGCTAGTGACTAAATCATCGAACTGATTGCTCCAGGAGGCAAGTACGTGGTCTGGGTACTTTGTGAGTAACCGGATGATAGATTTTCTTAAGCTATCTTGCCCGCAAGACTTGTTATAAGCATTCACCCACAACTTGTTAGGCCAATAATCGCTGGTATATATCTGAGCTTCAATTGGCTGCTCTAGTGTTGCGCCATAGTTTCGCCAAAGACTGGTCATATTTTTAATATTGTCTTCTTTCATAGAAGTCATTTTTGTCACCGGTTAATAAGAAAAATCCCTACAACCATCGCAACCAGCCCCAAATATTTGGATAAATTCAAAGTGGTTACGGGTAGTCCAAACCAGCCAAAATGCGAGATCAATACTGCTGTGACGAGCTGGCCTGTGAGAGCTAACGACATCATCGCACCGACTCCCATTCTAGGAATAAGAAAGTAAAAGAGGGCAACACCAATAGCGCTAATTATACCGCCACACCAAAGGTGTAACGGTACGCTCTTTATGACCTCGTTTGTTGGAAGGCTTTTTGAAAGTACTATGAGACCCAGTAAGCTAATGGAGGTGCTAACGAAAAAGGCAACTACAGTTGCTAACATAGAATTTTTTAAAATTACTCCAAGTTGACTGTTAATACCCGCCTGAGTAGCTATTAGCGCTCCGGCTAGAATTGAGAGTGCCACTAGCATGACATCATACTCTTACGCAGAATTCTTGGAGGTCCGCTCTCACTTTAACCGCTTCCGCTGATAAATCATTGTGTGCTCGAAAACCTAGCGCGCAAATTACGCTCGTGTGCAAGCTAAGAGTGTCTAAACCCAAGACCTTGTTAAAGCCATCAGCTTCAAATCCTCCCATGGGACATGCGTCAACCTTATTGGCTGCGGCTACCGTAAGAAGATTTCCTAACGCGATGTAAGCTTGTTGTTCAGCCCAGTTAGCTTGTTCTAGTTTAGATTTACCTAGCATCACTTGTTTTACATGAGACTTAAATCCTACAGTAGAACCTGATGATAAATCCCTAAGCGACTCTAACTTATCAAAGTACTGGTCGATCAAACTTTCGGTGATTGAAGTTTGCGATGCCAATACGAATAAGTGCGAACAATCACGTACTTTTGTTTGGCCCATTGCAAAGGGAAGTAACTGTTCTTTTACTTTGTCACTGCTAACAACAATCAGTTTATAAGGTTGCAGACCATAGGAAGAAGGGGTTAAACGTACCGCCTCGACAAGTTCATTGACTACTTCTGAATCTAATTTTTGCTTGCTAAACTGACGCACCGCGTAGCGCCAACTTAAACTATCTAGTATATTCATTTTTAATTACTCCTTATTGTATAAAGGGATAGCGATCGGTCTTAAAGGAGCTGCATCGGCTCCTCGCAATTTTAAAGAACCACCGATGAAAGCAAATTCATAAATTCTGTCATTCGATAATTCTTCTAAGTAAGCAAGTTCAATGATGGGAATTCCGTGTTGCGCCAACAAATAAGTATGAACCGGGACATAGTTTCCTTTTACTTCTGACGGAAACGCTTCCAAGCTTAAATTATCTGCGCCAAGAATCATGGTGCCGGCTTGATTGGCAAGATAAGATGCAGCCGACATTCCAAGCCCCGGGGAATTTCTCATAAAACGATGAGAGCTTTCATACTCCTGCATTTTTCCAGTGCGTATTAATACAACATCACCAGGCTCTAGTGTTATTTGTTGATAATTCAATGTAGTTTTTATATCTTCAGCAGTAATTCGATAATTGTCTGGTAAATGACTTAGGCTTTTTGCCGCTGGAATATCAAGCAAAATACCACGTGCGACTATTGGTGGGATTGTTTCTGCTCCAGTTTTTTTCCAGCCTTTATCTCCCAAATGTTGTTCAGCACTAAAATGGTTATAAATAACTCCGTCTAAACCGAAATGATTCAGCGCATCAATGTGTGTTCCAGTATGGGTGTACATAGAAACTGCACTACCCGAATAGCTGACGTGTTGATTGATTTTCTCACCAAAATTTAAAACGTTGTCAACAACCGCTCCCTTTGGGGTATGAGTCATCCAAAACTGGTATTGGGGATCTCCGGCTTCTTGCCAGCTTGGCATTCCCACATAGTATTCAACGGATAGATCGTATACCTTACTCCACTGAGCACGTTGCATAATTTTCTGTCGGCTTTTGTCTGTCATCAAGTTTAAACGACCAAGCTCGTCATTTTTACCCCAAGGGCTTGTACCTACTGATTGGCTTTCAAGGATCTCCGCATGAGCAAGCGAACAAAAAAAACCGAAGATAATTAAAAATAATTTGGTAGATTTATAATTAAACATTGGTATTCTCCTTAGCTCTTGGTTTTGCTTTTAATTCTTTAAATAGTGTTTCGAGTTGTTCAGTAGACAGGGTCTGCGAAATGACACGCTGACCATCGATTAGTATTGAAGGAACGCTTGTTATTCCAAATATGCGCGCACGAACGGTATCTTGTTCAATCGCTTCTTCGGTTTGGGGCATGGACATTAAATCTGCGAACTTTCCACGGATGAATCCTAAGTGTTCGGCAATGTCTAGTAAGGTTTCTATATCGGCGATATTTCGAGCTTCTTTGAGATGGGCTGTCTGAACTGCATCGAAATAATTCCAATGGCCGGTTTGGCCAGCTAAAGTTTCAGCGGCCTTAGCCGCGAGAGCTGCGTTAAATCCACTTGGATAATGAAAATCGGCACATCGCATACCTTCAGTATTGAAGCGATTCGGCTCTTCTGCGTATAATTGACAGTGCTTCCAATGTTCCAGAATTTCTTTTTTGGCGAGTTCCAACGAACCAAATCTCGTAATCATCTCTTCTTTATTTCGTTGTAATACATAGGCTCTATGAAGGATTTTTATTTGATATCGGCTTGCTAACTCACGCAGACGAGGAGACAATAAGTAGCACCAGCCACATACCGCATCATGAAAAAACTCAATGGTTGTCATTAACTACTCCTACTGTAAATCACTATTAAGAGTTTAGAGTTTTTAATGAAATAAGAATAATGAGTAAATTTATGTTTAGTAAACGAAGAAATTCATCATTTCAAAAGACGTCTATTCGAGAATTGCAATAGGTGCTTTTTGACTTATCGAAAATTAGTGGAGCAAGAAAAGTAAGAAGGAGATAAGCAGTGTAATGATAAAATGCTCTTTCGCTAAGCTATAGAAAAAGTACGGATATATACATCCTCGAATGCTCTAAGTGCTTTAGTCGACAACCCAAAACGCTATTTTAGCTGCCATATAAAGCGTTAAGGCCAATAGAACTAGAATAGAATTTTTTTGTTGATGGTATGTTTAACCCAGCATTGGCGTTCTGCCTTATCAAAGTCTATTATTCATAACAGGGCATCGAGCTTTTATTGTTAAATTATTTAGAGGGCGTAATGACCGACCACAGCGACTCATTGTCGGCTCTTAATGAGCATATACCACTCAAAGCGAAATTAGTCGAAACTCATAAATCTATTAAAGCGCAATTTCCATTTATCGTACGAATCGCTGTCGCTATTTATGACGAAGAAACTAGCGTATTGAAAACTTACGTGCATAGTAGTGGCGAACAAAATCCATTGCCTAATTATCAAGCTGATCTAGCTGATGCTCCTTCGCTCAAAGGCATACTAGAAAAGGGGCTGCCAAGAGTGATCAATAATATGCTCACCTTTGAAGATGGCGAAAACGAACACACAAGACGAATTGGTCGTCAGGGCTATGCAGCGAGCTACACTGTCCCAATGTTTAACGAAGGTGTATTTTTCGGATTTTTATTTTTCAATGCTGACAAAAAAAATGTATTCGATGAAAAAGTTCTAACCCAAGTTGATGTTTATGCCCACCTAATTTCTTTAATGGTAATAAATGAACTCGCGACAGTTCGGGCTCTAACGGCAGCGGTTAAAACAACTGGCGACATAACTCATATTCGAGATCCAGAAACGGGAAGTCACTTAGATAGAATGTCACGCTATAGTCGTATTATTGCGAGAGAATTAGCCGATAAATATCATTTGGATGATGGTTATATTGAACATATATTTATGTTTTCTCCATTGCATGATATTGGAAAAATTGGCATACCTGACGATATATTGCTTAAGCCGTCCAAGCTGGACGAAAAAGAGCGAAAAACAATGCAGACCCACGCAAGTCAAGGGAGGGTAATGATAGATGATTTACTTGATAATTTTGGCTTTGAGAACATTGAACACATAGATATGTTGCGAAATATTGCAGAATTTCATCACGAAGCGGTAAATGGTAGTGGTTATCCAAAAGGATTAACGGGCGACTCGATCCCGCTAGAGGCGAGAATCGTTGCTGTGGCAGATGTTTTTGATGCACTGACAAGTGAGCGCTCGTATAAAAAGGCTTGGACAAATGATAAAGCAATCAAATTACTCAAAGAAATGGCGGGCGAGTCACTCGATCAAGATTGCGTCAATGCATTTGTCAAAAACATGCATGAAGTAGAGGCTATACAGCAGCAATTTGAACAGAACACCTATGGATGAGTATTCAGTTCTACTCAGATATTAAAACTAGCCCAGAATCATGGCTTGTCATTTCCCATTCAGCGGATTTAATATGATGCCAATGGCATCCCCGGAGTTTATGCCGTAGGGATTCGAGCAGCTCAGGGACTTACCAGCAATCCGAAAACCGGTAAAATATGGTTTAGCGAACATGGGGCCAGGCAAGGCGATGAGTTAAACATGCTGAAAGTGGAAAAAACTATGGTTGGCCAATTGAGACTTCTGGTAGCTTCCGTAATAAATCGTTTAAACCGCCGACTTTTGAGAATCGAATATATCAAAAGCCAGTATACTCCTGGGCTCAAACCGTCGCGCCAACTGGGCTAAGCTTTTATTATGGAGATGAGTTTCCTGAGTGGAAAGGAAACTTATTCGTGGCCGGGCTTTCAAGAGGTAGCCTAACGCGAGTCACTCTGAGTGGAGAAACCGTTATCGCTGTAGAGTCGCTATTCGTTGATCGCCCAATACGCCTTCGGTCGGTTAAAGTCAGCCCAGACAACAAAATTTACCTTCTGACCGATGAACGAGATGGAAGCGTTCTGAGAGTTGTTCCTAAGGTCAATTAGCGGGAACCATCATTTATACTTGTAACCAAGATTAACGTTATAAAAGTTTCTATTAGTTCCAAAAAAAGCATCTATACTAAAAATATGAGACTCATTGAGCACAATCAAAATAGTTTTTCATCATGAAGGTGATTAAGAGAGTCTCAATAATAATAAGCTGTCGGGTAACCAGAAGATCAATGAACTGGTTGTTCTATATTTTAAAACTTGGAGTAGGTTTATATGTATAAAGTAAGATACAAATCACAGAATGCGAATCAAGCTTGGGCATCGCATGGCTCATATGGTAGTGAACAGTCGGCATTGAATAATGCGTCGCGTATTGCTGGTAAATACTTTATGGTACAGGCGCTTGATCGAAATGGTAGCGTGATTTGGTCTAGTTAAAACTCGATACTCTAGGATTTTATTCAGACAATCTTACGCAGTAGTCTTGAATGAAATCCTAGTAATCCAAATAAAGCGAACAACAAACCGAGCGAGCCGCGACTCGAACCCCTCACATCAGCCGCTCGCTATCAAGAATACGCCAGAATTTTCAGTAATTCATAAACACCTGAATTTGCGATGCCTTGTCCCCAATAAATTACGAACCGTTCGCTTTCGACATAATTCTCTATCTGCTAAGGATTCCGGCGTTCTAAGGAATCGACGCTGACATTAGTTGTAAAAAAGGTGGCTAGCAGACATAGTGTTTTGAATTAAAAACACTGGATATCGTTCATAGACTCACCTGTGTTAATGGATGTGCGAGCCTAGTCGTCAATTTGTTGTACAGAGCTTTAAAGCACCTAAAGAACAAAGCGCTAGCGATTAAACTTAAAAAATTAGCTAGTTGTGGTGTATTGACTGTGTCGACTTGAAAATACTCCCAGAAAACAATAGGCTTGCTCAGATTGCGCACATAACCTAGTTTAAAACTATAAAAAGGACATCAATGGAACTGACAACTATCATCATCGTAGCCGTAATAGTATCTATTGCGTACACCGGTTGGAAACAGACTAAAAACTCGTTAATTCTAAAAAGAAAGGAGATGATAAGGACTTATCGTTTTCCTAAAGCAATCTCCGAAAAAATTTCTGCTAAGTATCCTCACCTAGATGACGCGCAGGTCAGAATGGTCATAAGAGGACTAAAGGATTATTTTCATATCAGCAATATCGCAGGAAAGCGAATGGTTTCAATGCCATCTCAAGTCGTTGATGATGCTTGGCATGAATTTATATTATTTACTCGAGAATACCAAAGGTTTTGCGATAGAGCCCTAGGTCGCTTTTTACATCATACACCTGCCGAAGCGATGACCACACCAACAATCGGACACGATGGAATCAAAAGAGCTTGGCGCTGCGCTTGCAAACACGAAAACATTAAGCTAAATACTCCTCACAAACTGCCTCTATTATTTAGAATTGATAAAGCATTGAATATAGCAAACGGTTTTCACTATTCATTGAATTGTATGCACAATTCCAATGTTGGGGATTATTGCGCAGGGCATATGGGATGTGGTGGCGGATGTGCTGGGGAGGGTGATTCTTGGTTTAGTTTTGACTCTGATAGCTCCAGTGATTCGGGATGCGGCGGAGGTTGTGGGGGAGACTAGTCTATTTCATTAGCATAGGTAGCTTGGGTCTGTTTAACATCTTTAAATAGCTTATTATTCTGTGACCGACTTTGTAGCTTTTAGATAGACTTACTTGTAACATGTTAAATTAAGTAACCTCGGCTGTTAAGACAATCCTTTAAAGGAAGAAAAGCAAATGAATATAACTGGCTCGGTAGGAAGAGGTGGTATCAATAAGAGTTCGGATGTGAAGCTTGTTCAATTTTTATTAAACCGATATAAGATTCCAGGGGTGACTGCTCCCTTAAAAGTTGATGGCATTGTAGGAAATAAAACCTATTTTCGGATTGAAGATTTTCAGAAAAAAATTTTAATGATGGCTCAACCCGATGGGCGAGTCGATGTTAATGGTCGAACATTTAAAAAATTAATTGAGCGACCGGGAGCGAAGAAAGCCTCTAGTTTTTCTTTGAGCATTAAGGCTACCGATTTATTGAAATCTATTGAAGAGTTATCCACTAAACCTTACGACGATCAAACCGGTCGCGATATTAGTCGTTGGGTAGAAGGAGCGACTATTGGTTATGGTCATTTGATTGCTAAAGGTGATTGGGAAAAATACAAGAATGGCATCACTGAATCTCAAGCCACCCAATTATTCAAAGCTGATTTATTGCCGTTCGAGCAAAAAGTGAAAACGACGGTTTCAGCGCTTATTACACAAAATGAATATGATGCGATGGTAATTCTAGTGTTTAACATTGGGCAAAATGGATTCGCACGATCATCGGTTTTAAAGTTAATAAACGATCCTATTGCAACGACTGCTTATAATAACCTGGAACAGGCCTGGAAAGCTTGGAATAAATCACAAGGAAAACATAGTAAAGGGTTAGATAATCGTCGCAGGGCTGAATGGAATATTTATTCCAAAAATATTTATATGAGATGGTAAACATGATCAAAACCACTATTCGAAAAAAGTTTATAGAAGTGATGCTTGTGCTAACTAGCCTCGTATCGGTTAGTGCATGCGCGGTCGACAACCCTGATTCAGAAGACGTGATTAATCATTTCGAACAGCGAGAAAAATCGCTGTTAGAAAAAGTAGATAACCCTAAAAATTCTAATAGAGCTTACCTCGTTGCATACGATGATTATCAATCGTTTCTCGATAAAGAACTTAATACAATCTATAAGAAATTGATGTCGAAACTACCGGATGCACAAAAATCCGAACTAAAATTATCTCAAAGGCAATGGCTAGCTTATCGAGATGCTGAGTTTGAATTAATCAAAAATACTTGGACCCGAGATAGTTTTGGCAGTTCTGCGGGAATGACTCGTGGTCAATATAGATGCACAATCATTAGAGATCGTGTTATCCAGTTAATGCACTATTTCAAAAGCTTTTAGACTTTATTAACTTTACTGAATAGTTTATCGGCTCGTCGTGTAGCACGAGAAATAGTCACCGTTCCTAATTCTAATGGTTCTCTTAATACCCCTAACACACGACGTTCAATATTATGCGTTTTCACAGAACTCAGGAATATGTGCAATATATACGACTATTATCTTTTGGTAATGTGAACTTCTCAAAAAGCTATGACTCTATTATGTATTTAGCCAAAAATATGCTTGCCTCAATAAAAACAAGTTGTGTGTATTAAGCCTAGTAGAGTGGTTGTTGTGCCGGAGAGCTTATGATTCTTGGGTTTGATAAATTGAGATCGGAAGAACTTAGACTAGACCTAATCAAAGAATACAATCTCAAAGAGTAGTAATGACTTATGGCAAACTGACCTTCGCAAATCTCTAAATCGATCGATTTAGCTATACGCTGCTACTGGAAAGCAAAGAAGATTTGTTCTTATTGAGGGTCTATTGCTCTGAAAAATACAAGCTTCCTCGTTTAGATATTGAACTAGTCAATGTGCCTAAACGTTCTTGTTTAGGGATTAATCTAGGTAGTCTCTTAGAAGAATTCTCAAAACAAAATAACAAGTTTTGTGAACACTTTCATTGAATCCAGGTACCAATGTTGGAGAGCATCATTTACTATGCCAAAATGTATTATTTTTTTGTTTTCAACCTAAGATATAAAACATATAACGCTAAAGAAATGGTTGATAATATCAGCCAAAAGGACTGAGTAACTCCTAGTAAATTGTTTACCGATGTGTATGTGCTAAGAAGAATTGGGCCTAGTATTATAGTCACCAATATTATTGTTCGTTTAATTGATTCATTCATATTCTTGTTAATGTCCTAAGCGCTCCTAAGTATTTATACTCTAGTTACTGAAACGGATTTTCTCCATCAAGAAACAGTTTGGAGTTGCTGCGAGAATAGTGTTTTTCTATATAAGAAGGCACGGTGTTGTCAAATGCGGCCAACCCTATAACTAAGCGTTCAGTTTCAAGTTCTCGATATATTGCTTTTGCTCTTTTTTCAATTTCAATCTTATCAAGAGCTTCTAATTGTAACCCGTATTTGATTAGTTTTATTTTTGCTATCGGCATGACGCTTTGGTCTCCACGCATCAATGCGACTTTTAAAAAAGCTAGTTCATTTATTAGTTTAGAGTGGGAAGTAGCATTTTCAGGCATTGTCATAGCGCCTAAATGCACAAGGGCTGGAGTAGAACCTAATACCGCAGCTTGGCGATATACCTTAATTGCACTTTTTACATCACCACTTTCTCTATACCGATTAGCCAAAGCGTCAAGAGCCTTTAAATCTTTTTGTTGTGAAAGTAATAGAAGGTTTTTTAAATCATAGTTATCATAATCAGAGGGCAAAAGAGCAGTATAATGATGCCCGAACCGCTCTCTTTCCCACCTCAATATCTCGCTGATGTTCGGTTCTATCTCTTCCTGCAATCTCTCTTCTTTTTCCAAAGACGGCTTGGGGTTCGGAATACTATTTTTTTGTATTCGTGACTTATTTTGCCTCGCACCGTACCCATCTTTATGTTGAGAAATGTTCAGATTGCTAGTGGAGAAAACATTTAGATAGTAAAGTCCAAAAAAAGCTAAACTTACAACGCACGCAGCAACGAGAAAGTTGATTTTTGATTTCCGTATTTGAGTAACCATTTACTTTGAGCTTTCCTGTCCTAGTTGATACAACAAATCATAATTCTTCACAAGCCAAATCAGCTTGGATCTTAATATCATTGCAAACAGTAGTTGTTAACACGTTACCAATACCTGCAGCCACAGTACAAGCTACTGCACCAGGTCCAGTTTCCCATAGAGCCGCACATATACCAAGATTAGCAACGGTAGTTCCATTAGCAAGGGAAGTACATGTATTATGATTACTTGCCGACGTCGCTAAACATTGAGCTTTTGTAACGGGAGGAGAAGGAAGTGGGGAGAGTACATCCTGTATATATTCATCGTTTGCGTCTAGGTCTTGCGCTGCAATATTAGACTCAACCCAGTTGCTAAACCAATCATAATCTTCATATTCAATGCGTTCTCCCCAAATCAACATAATTTCTCCTTCCTCTTCCTCTTCCTTTTCCTCTATGCATTCACCGCCTTGTTCTACATAATTTCCATCAAATCCACCGAATCCACACGCATAGGCACTGCTGAAACCAAACTTGACGTTCAGTTGCCAATCAGAAAAAAGCAAACCTGAATTTCTTTTATCATCTAATTCAATATCGACACTTCCGATAGATAAGACTATTCCGATCACTAATAACAGTATATTCTTTTTCATTTTACAGTCCTTTAATTTTTAAATATTATCGATTCTCAGGAACATTCGTTAGTAGCTTATAATTTCATATAAATTACCAAACCGCCATTTTGTATGGCTCTTGAATGAACAAGGTAATTCCCTAAACGCTAGAGTAACACTTTTATATACGAGTTTATAGAGTCAGCCTTGTCTAGTATGGAAATTTTATGGCGTCATGTCCTTCGTTGCCCCATTTAGCTGCTCGAGAGTTTTAATTTAAAACATCACGCCACCTGCATCAACATCCTTTCTAGCCGTCTATAACTCAGTGCCTCAGCTAAATGACTTTGCTTAACTTGTTCGCTTTTTTCCAAATCGGCAATAGTCCGAGAGACTCGCAATATTCGATGATAAGCTCGCGCTGAGAATTTTAACTTTTCCAAAACCGCCAAAATGAAATCTTCGGCTCCGGGCTCAAAGTTAATCGCAGTTTCTAACTCTTTTGGATTCAAAAACGAATTGCACTTTCCTCTGGTTTCAATTTGGTGCTGCATCGCGGCGACCACTCGTTTACGAACCGTTTCTGAGGACTCAGAACTAGTGTCAGGAATATTGCGTAATTGATCTTGAGTCATCGCGGGAACATCGACATGCATATCAATCCGATCGATGAAAGGTCCAGACAGTTTTAATAAATAGCGCCTGATTTTATCGGAAGTACATCGACATACACCTTGTGGGTTGCCAAAATGGCCACAAGGGCAAGGGTTCATTGCAGCTAAAAATTGAAACTTAGCGGGGTATTCGGCTCGTCGTGTAGCACGAGAAATGGTCACCGTTCCTGACTCTAATGGTTCTCTTAATACCTCTAACACACGACGTTCAAATTCTGGCAATTCATCTAAAAATAGAACGCCGTGATGAGCGAGTGATATCTCGCCGGGTTTAGGGTTGCTACCTCCGCCAACCATAGCCGCCGCAGAAGCTGTATGATGAGGGCTTCTAAAGGGGCGGCGTTTCCAGTTTTGCGTATCTAATCCGTGATCGCTGACGCTCGTGATTGCGGCTGATTCAATTGCTTCTTGTTCGCTCAACTCAGGAAGAATTCCTGCTAAACGAGTGGCCAACATAGTTTTACCCGTTCCAGGTGGTCCTATAAAGAGCAGGTTATGTCGACCAGCTGCTGCAACTTCAAGTGCGCGTTTTGCAGCATATTGGCCC
Organism: Kangiellaceae bacterium; assembly: GCA_965230505.1. Taxonomy (GTDB): domain Bacteria; phylum Pseudomonadota; class Gammaproteobacteria; order Enterobacterales; family Kangiellaceae. The sequence goes on from OZ246006.1 coordinate 2,357,185, forward strand.
TTCACTTCTAATAAATCGGGTTGCTTTAAAAAACTATCCTGTAGAGTATTAGGCGTCGGCTCTAAATCGAGATCACGTTGTCCTTGCAGGTAAGCGCATACTTGCAATAGATGATTTCCACCCACGGAATGCTTAGTTCCAACTAACTGTGCTTCTGCAAGGTTTTGCTCTGGAATAACTAGTTTTCTATCGTTTTTTTTGGCGGCTAAAACGGCCGGCAGAATTCCATTTACTTTTCTCAGTTCTCCTGAAAGAGCCAGCTCCCCCATAAACTCATACTGTAAAATATCATCCACATTGAGTTGTCCAGTGGCCGTTAGAATTCCAAGGGCAATTGGCAGGTCAAATCTCCCGCCATCCTTAGGAAGATCCGCTGGCGCAAGATTTATCGTGATCCTGCGAGTTGGAAACTCAAAGTTAGCATTGATTAATGCGCTTCGCACTCTGTCTTTGCTTTCTTTAACTGCCGCTTCGGGTAGCCCTACAATTGACATACTTGGAAGCCCATTAGATAAATGGGTCTCGACGGTGACCAGCGGTGCTTCAATACCAACACCGGCGCGAGTGTAGATAATGGATAATGACATACCATTCCTTGGTTTTATTATTGACTACAAACCGAGATCATAAACTGTTATTGGTGAGTCCTTTAAGTGGTTAATTGAGACAGGCGTTGTAAGTGATCGACCATAGTTCAATTGAGAATTTTGCTTCACTTTAAGGTAAACTTATGCAATTTTTAAATAAAAGTCGTCGATAATAAGAATTAGGGGTTAAGAATAATGATAAAACGCAGTGCAGATTTTTTCAGTGGCGTCATGCAGCGATGGTTACCTGACGCATTTATTATCGCAATTATTCTAACGGTTATAGTCTTTGTTTGTGGCTTCGCGGTCGAACAACAATCAGTTACACAAATGGCAAACCATTGGGGCAATGGTTTTTGGAAGCTGCTTTCTTTCTCCATGCAGATGGTTCTTATTTTAGTACTTGGCAGCATTCTAGCCATGAGTGTTCCGGTAAAACGTGGCTTAGTCGCCATTGCTAAACTGGCGAAATCACCAGCTCAGTCGATCGTTTTGGTCACCTTGGTATCGATGTTAGCTTCATGGATCAATTGGGGATTTGGTTTAGTGGTTGGCGCACTGGTTGCACGAGAAGTGGCGACGCTAGTGAAGGGTGTTCATTTTCCACTGTTGATCGCATCCGGGTACAGCGGCATGTTGATTTGGCATAGTGGGTTGAGTGCTTCTATTCCATTAAAAATTGCTTCACCAAGTAATGATGCTTTAGGTCAATTGCTTGCTGGCCAAACCATTGAATTATCGCAAACCATATTCGCTTGGCAAAACCTCACCATCATTACCGTAATTGTGATTAGCGTCCCAGTGCTTAATTTGTTAATGCTACCCGATAGCAACAAGCGAATTGGTTTTAATGCTAAAGAAACACTACCTGATGAGATAGTCCACGGGTCGCTCACTCCGGCAGAAAAATTAGAACATAGTCCAATCATAAACTATTTGTTAGTCGCCCTAGGTTTAGTATTTTTATGGCAACATTTTTCTCAAGGTAACGGCTTGAGTTTAAATACTATTAATCTTTGTTTGCTATTGCTTGGATTAGCGCTGCATTTAAACCCGCATAACTATTTGGCTGCTATGAAAGAAGCTATCGGTTCTAGTAGTGGTATTATTCTTCAATTTCCTATCTATGCTGGGATCATGGGTATGATGGTCGGTTCTGGGTTAGCCGCATCCATGTCGGAATGGTTTGTTGAAATTTCTACTAAAGACAGCTTTCCAGTTTTTACTTTTTTAAGTGCGGGAATTGTTAATTTCTTTGTACCATCGGGTGGTGGACAATGGGCAGTGCAAGCGCCAATAGTGATACCCGCAGCGACCCAACTTGGTGTTCCAATTAATCATGCAGCCATGGCTGTGGCCTGGGGAGATGCTTGGACCAATATGATCCAACCTTTTTGGGCGTTACCTTTGTTAGCGATTGCAGGGTTAAATCTACGCCAAATTATGGGCTATTGTACGGTGATTTTAATTTGGTCTGGTGTGTTGATAAGTAGTTTGATTTATTTTTTATATTAAGCTCTATAAAAATAAAAAGCGCACTGAGCGAAGTCGAAGTGTGTGCATTCTGAGGTTGCTTTTTGTTTATTGAGGCTTCGACTCCGCTCAGCCTGCTTAGGGTTTGGAGTCGAAGTGTAGGCGTTACTAACTCTTCTCAAATTTTGGCAAAATGTTCGCCGAGACTAAATCATCCGTTCCCTTTTCTAGCAGCAAAGTTTTTGTTGGCGTTTTTGGGTCGACAACAAATTCAAGTCCTTGCCGATAGCATTCCGACGCTAACTCAACATCATCTAATTGTTGTAAAGTCTTTGCCATCATAAAATATCCTTCTGCAGAAGGAGCGACCCTTAAGCAACGTTCAAAATAGAAACGTGCTTTCCCCCATAACGACAATTTGTATGCAACTTTACCTAAAGTTAAATAAATAATATTCGGTGCTTTGGGGTGATTGTTAAGCCAATTCTCTAAGAAGGCAAATTGCTTGTTTCCATCGGTACTTTTTATTTCACTATAGAGTGAGATTAATTCTTCGCAAGGATCTTTTTTGAACAATGGCTTTAGCAGTTTTTCAGCTTCATCCATCTGCTCGAATTGAATTAGGTATTTAGCATAGCTGATAATATGAATGGTCTTTTTTCGACTCGACGAGGGAAAATTACTCCATGTATTTTTAAAATTTTCTAACTCTGCTTTTTTCGCCTCACAATCAAGAACACCTAAGACAGCTTTTGTTTCAATTTTGGCTAGCTTTTCATCATCAAATACTTGCTGTTTCTTCAAGCGAGGAAGTATTTCGATGATCGCTTTCCAATCTTGCAATTTGCGATAGGTCATGCAAAGTAATTTTAGAATAAAAGGGTGGTGATTATGATTCGCTTGCAGGTCTGTTAGAGTTGCTAATGCTTGTTCAAACTGGAGGTTGTCTAATTGCAACTGGGCTTGAGTTAGGCCAATTGCAACTTGAGCATTGGGCTCTGCCTTGTGGGCAAGCCTTAAATAAGCGTCTCTTCGTTCTTCCGAGTTTTGATGTTGTGCGGATTGGGCAGCGACTAAATAGTTAATTAATTTGGTATCGGAGTTTTTAACCGCATTAATCATAGTATTCTCAGCTTGCTGCCATCGACCTTCCATAAAAGACAACATGCCCTTAATGGTTTGTTTTCTGGCTTTTCGCCAATGACGGTCACCTTGCCAAAGTTTTACTCGTTGTGCACCAGAAAAAAAAGAACGAATAATGACTCCGATAAAGTACAGCGTCACTAATAATAAAATCAATAAAGAGACCGCGATCCAAAGCCGCATTTCATAACTAGTTTTATCATAGGCAATAATGACAAAGCCGGGTAAATTTTTTAGCCATGAGCCACCAACGCCACCGACTACTATGGCGAAAACAAAAACAAAAGCGAGCTTCCATTTCATTGGTCGACTCCTTGTTCTTGAGTTGGCTCAGATGGTTCGGCTTGCGTATTGTTATCTTGAGCTTGGCTGCTAGGTGATGATTCTAAGTTCTGCTTTTCATTTGATAATGAATTTTCTAACCACTGGTAAACTTGTTGTTGACTGATTTCATCCAATGCCTTTTTTGCATTCAAAGATTGTGGAAAGTTAACTTCAATTGGTTGTGCTTTTAATTGAGTTAGCTGAGAGACTAATTCCTTTGTTTTATCATTTTGGATGAAAAATTCGCTCAGCCAATTAATAGCATTTTCAATATGCAGTTGGTATAAAGCTTCATTACCTTGTGCAATGGCTATTTGAGCTTGTTGCAGCGCTAACTGAATATTACTGTTGAGGTTAGCTCTTTGGTCGGCTCCCATCAGGGGTTTTACGGGTTCACTATGATCTTTAATAACAACAAAGTCTTTTAAAAATTTCTCATAGACTTTCTTAAGCTCAAAGCCATCTTGTTGTTCTTCGACCAGCGGCTCACTGTGTTCCTGTTCTAGTGGATCAAATTGAAAAGCTGCAATTTCTAACATGGGTATTTGTTTGCTGATCGCATCAATTGAATAAGTTAGCCCGACCACATCGGGTTGTAATACTAAACTTAAGTCGGATAAATCTTTTGCAATTGCTTGGCGTATTGGTAGTAAACTATTATCCGCGATTTCGATTAATCGGCTATCGGCTGTTTTTAATAATTGAGTGGCTGTGACTTTATCTTTTTGTAGGGTCAATTGTAGTTGAGCCAGTTTAATAAGATAACTTGCCTCAGCTAACATCCAGTCTTGTTTTTTTCTACCAGAAAGTTCCTTTATGCGCTCTTGAGTCGATAACAGAGATTCACTTAATTGGCGATTAGATTGAGTGAGTTGGTTAACTTGGTTTTGGGTTTGCCCAATGGTTTGTAACGAGGCTTGAGAGGCATTTTGCGTCTGCTTTATGGCGCTAGTTTGATCGCTCAGCTGGGTGTCTAATCGTCCCTGCATTTGTTGCCAGTCTTGCGAAAATAAATGCTGTTGATAAAGGGTCCAAGCAGAAATCACAATCGCAGCTAACAATAGTAGGCCAATGATTGCAGGAATTAGTTTATCCGTTTTATTCGGTTTGGCGTGCATTTTGGGTAATGGTTTAGCATTAAAAAGTTGCGATGGTGAGCTATGGGGGGCGGAATCTTGCCCAGTCGCTTTGTTGGCCTGATTGTCATTGGACGGTGCTGGAGCAGGTTTGTCCGTAGTTCTGACTTGCTTGTCTTGCTGATCGGCACTCGATTTGTTTGAATCGTTCGGATCTTTTTCGTCAGCCATATTTCAATTACCTATAATTACTTGCGAATACATCAAGTTGATAATTTATTCTAATTACCAATAGTTTCTCGTAAAGATTGTAGCAACTGCTTGTCACTGGCATCTTTAGCTTGCGCTACGATAGTAAATCCCAATTCAGATGCGCGCTCAGCAATTCTATCACTGCTGATGATAATTCGGCAGTCTTGGAATGGCTGATTTAACATTTGCGTCAGGTTGTCTAACGCCTGAATACTTGAAATTAACCAAATTGGATTTAAATTCTGCAATTGATTTGCTCGCTCAGAAGTCAAGCGATCGGGTATTAGCCGCTGATAGACCGACAGCTCCTGTACTTTGGCACCAGCTCCTTGCAGACCCGTTCTAAGTTTGTCTCGACCACCTTTGCCTTTCACTATTAACCAGCGTTGACCTTGCACTTGCTGCAGTTCAGGCAGGCTAAGCAAGCCCTCGCTATTCATTTGTTGGGGGTGGATAACTTGTTGATTGGCTTTGAGTTTATCGGAATTACAACTTATGTTTGTTTTGTCGACTTCTGCCTGCAGTACCGAGGCGGTTTGCTCTCCAATGGCGAAAACAGGGTTTTTGAGTATTCTGTCCCACACATCTGCCGGCAATGAGCGCTGAGCCCAATCGACAGCATTACCGCTGATAAAAATAACACCCTGGTAGCTTAGGAAGTCAGTTTGAACCACTGAAGCTTCGTCTAGCTGCTCAAAAAACTCGTCATCATGATAGCGGCTGATCTCGATTAACGGCACATGATGTACTTGAATCGGTTTGTTTTTCGAGCTCAACTTGCCAATGGCTTGCAACAAATTAGTCGCCCGATTATTGGGGCGTGTGGCGACTACATTGAGGATTTCGGCATTGGTCATGATTAAGTAATGGCAGATGGCCTGTTAATGGGCGCCAATGGCTTGCAATATTTTCCCTGCGCCAGCGTCCAATAGCTTTTCCGCTAGTTGGATTCCTAAGGTCTCAGCATCTTCGACACTGCCACTGATTTGATCTTGAATAATTTGACTTCCATCAACTTCACCTACCAGTCCTTTAATTTCAATCGTTTGTTGGTTGATGGTAGCAAATACGCCGATAGGAACCTGACAACCCCCTTGCAATTTGTTGTTCACGGTACGTTCGGCAATCACTCGGTTAGCTGTCGTCGGATGATTAAGCGGTGCAAGATAATTTAATGTTTTTTGGTCATCGATACGACACTCGATGCCTACTGCGCCTTGGCCACCAGCTGGCAGCATCCAGTCAGGCTCGATTTCATGAGCAATCCGTTGGCTAAGTCCTAAGCGCTTTAGTCCGGCTGATGCCAAAATGATTGCATCATACTGTCCTTCATCCAGTTTGGATAAGCGGGTACCCACATTACCGCGCAGGTCGAGAATTTTAATATCAGGTCGCTTAGCTTTTAGCTGACATTGCCGACGTAGGCTACAGGTTCCAACGGTAGCACCTTGAGGTAACAAGTCAATATCTTTGAAGTGGTTGGAAACAAAGGCATCGCGAGGGTCTTCTCGTTCGCAAATTACGCTTAACCCAAGACCTTCAGGAAATTCCATGGGCACATCTTTCATCGAATGAACGGCTATATCGGCTCGATTTTCGAGCATTGCGAGCTCGAGCTCTTTGACGAACAAGCCTTTACCACCTATTTTGGCTAGTGGTGTATCTAATATCTTGTCGCCGCGGGTGACCATGGGGACTAATTCGACTGTGAGATCAGTATGAATACGCTCTAATTCGGCTTTAACAAATTCAGCCTGCCAGAGGGCTAGTGGGCTTTGACGGGTAGCGATTCGAAGAATGTCGCTCATGGAATAACCTTATTAAACTAATTGAGTCTGATGAGGCCAAATTCTAACACTTTGAAGATAATGCGAATAGCGTCGCATGCAATTACTCTAGCTAATTATCAGTTGCTTGGGACGCATCTAATTGTTGCTGTAATTGTTGCAGTTGTTGTCTTAAAGATTGAATGGTCTGTGCATCCGCTAGTTTAGCTTGCTCGATTCTTTGGTTAATTTCTGCTTCGCTTAATTGATTGGAAGACTGGGTATTTTGTTGAGCATTGTTAAGTTGCTCAGTTAAGGTTTGCACTTCTGTTTTAAGCTGGTTGTTCTGTTTGGCGAGCCAATTGACGTTTTTTTGCGCTTCAACGGCTTTGTTTTCAGCGGCTACTATTTGGTTTTTAAGTTCGGCGGTTGCCGCCTCATCTTGCTTATCTTGGCTTTTTTCTTGCTGTGCTGCCGATTGAAATGCCTTGAGTTGATTAAGTGCCTCGGTTGCTTTGTTTTCTGTTTGCTGAATTTGTCGTTGCGCTGACTCAAGCTTAATTAGGTTTTTCTCGATTTGGTGATTGGCTTTTGCAATAAAGTGATAACTGACGAGCGCCGCACTTGCCAGAATAACCATTATTAACATTCCGCTGGCAAAATAGTGGGACAGAATGCTTTGTGAAGCACCACAAGCTAAGCAGCGTTTTTGAGCATCATCGATCTCTCTCTTACAGCGCAAGCAACGTTTAGCCAATGTGAAACCCTTTTTTGTTGTTATATTGGGCTAAGAATATCATGCTGAGTGATGAAAGTGGATAGTGGTTTGATGAAATGCAGGGGCTCTGGACAAAACAAAGGGTGTTAACCAGAAATTTTAGGCCGGACTTCAATAAGTTACTCGAAAGACAGTCGTATGTCAGCCAAAAGGCCGATTGTTATTTGACTATTAGCTATCGACTAGTTCTTGGCAGCAACCAGACAACTTGACAGCTCATATCTAACGGGCAAAACTACTCGGAATGGAGATAATACTTAAAAAGAAATTCGATACCTACCCAAACAGGGTATCTAAAAAACTTCACTCCATACGAAGTTTAATTTTTGAGGTCGCCAAGCAGCATCAACTCGGTGAAGTATCTGAAACTCTCAAGTGGGGAGAGCCTAGCTATTCCGTTGCAGGTGGTAGTCCGATCAGAATGGATTGGAAGCAGCGGTCGCCTAACAGTGTTTCATTGTACTTTAATTGTAATACGACTCTGGTGGAAACATTTCGAGAAATTTACGCGGACCGTTTGCAACTAATCGGTAAGCGAGAGTTGCGTCTTGCTATTGATGAACCCATACCTACGGCAGCGCTTTGCCACTGCATTGAATTAGCCTTGAGATACCACAAAATAAAATCCCTACCACTTTTAGGATGTTAATCACTAATCTAACATCCCAAATTTAAATTCGTCGAAACCAATCGCTCAATTCTATTTACGAGAGACTAAACGATACACTCCGTTTTTTAGTAGGTTATTTTGAGAGTCACTGATCGATTTTTTTATCTCATTCGAACATTCCGCTAGCCCCATCGTCTCTTGGTATTTTTTTGCAACAAATACACCATATCGAGAGCCGTCAATAAATGCTTGAAATTCTAATTCAGCAATTTGCCTAATTTGCTCTGCGTCATAATCTTTTACACCTCGCTGAGCGGCGATTGTGTGTACTTCTTCAGTGATTTGCTGTTGTAAGGTACTAGACGCATAGTCTGGTTCTAGGTATTTTGGATGACGACAGATTTCAGACAGAATATTACTGTTAATAAACTTTTCGTGATTGGCAATGATTGAATCCAAAACTTCATCACTTATTTTATCTGAAAGTGGATTTGCCATTGTGCCGCAGGCGCACAGAGATATACTAAACGCTAAGAGTGATTTTTTCACGGAATAAACCTTTTTAACCTTAGGGTGATTTAAACATAGACAAAGTTTGGAACTCTCGCCAGTTTAATCAATTAACCCTAATTAATTTATAGCGAGAAGTTATTATTTTAAGGTGTAAGAATAATTGACAGCAGCGACCTGGCCCAAAAGCCGTTGACACTTTTGGGCCGTGAAGTCGATTGCTATTTTTGTAATGGACTAGCGTGAGCGGCTGCTCTAAAAATACTATTCATTAACAACACATTCAATCCATCCAAGTACGCACGTGTCGTTGGTTCTTGAGTAAAGCTTATAACCATTCCTCGACCATTCGGCTGAACCATTAAGTAAGGCTTATACGCTAGCTGTTTTTTATTTTCTTGCCAGAGATAGCCACTCGCTAAAACATTTTTTGCATCGCTAAACCAAGCAACATTGTCTCCCGAGTTAAGTTTTATTGGTTGGTAAATATCACTGCCGTAAACTAATGCAATCAGCTTTTCGTTAATACCCGCAGTTAACCAATGTTCTTGATCTGTTTCTACGTTGGCTAATACACCTGCCACAAAATCAGGACTATTTTCTGCATTAACACTGGCATTAATTAGGTCTTGTTTTGAGTCGAATAATTTGCCCTTAGTGGTGGATTTCTTTTTATCCTCTTTTGAACGTTTTTTTTCGGTGAAGGCAAGCTCGCGTTTGACATCGAGTAAGTTAATTTCTTTATCCGCGGCAAACCGGGTTGCACTGCCAAGTGTAATTAACACGCCACCTTGTTTTATCCATTGCCTTAAGTTTTCAGCGCCTTGTTTACCTAGGGCTCGATGATAGCGTCCTGAAGGTAAAATAACGACTTGGTAATTTGAAAGATCGGCACTGGCTAGTCGATTGGAACGAATGGCGGTGACTGGGTAATTAAACTGTCTTTCAATCACAAAACGCGTATTACCCGCGCTAAGTGAGCTAACCGGACTATCCCAAGCCATTGCGATTTTTGGCGCGCTCATAGTGACTACTTTTCCACTACCAAAGTTTGGCCCATCGATGACCCAACTGGTATCAGTGGCTGTGACTTTAGCACCCGTTTGTTGAGCAATACTTTCGACAGTCGTCACAAAATTGCTTGGATTGGTTCGGCGTTCAATAATTAATGAGCCGGCCGGAAACGATCGCTTGTCTTCCAATTGGAAGGCTTGATCGGCGCTTTTTATTACCAAATCTTGTTGTAATGCCGCGGTGAGAAAACGTCCTGCAGACATATCACCCCAAGGGATTATATAAGCAACTGGCTGTTGTTCAGAATGATTGACGGGCTCAATTTCAGCTTGCAGTGGTTGTTCAAAATTTACTAGTTTGCTTTTAACCTTAACCGGGTCGTCACAACTATTAGTGTCAATATTAAACATTAAAGGTAATGACCATCCGGTAACGTCATAAATTTCATCATTGAGGTTTCTTTGTCTGCGACGTTCTTGTTCTTTGATAAAGGCTTTGTCCATATTCACTTGTTGCTTAAAAGTGGTTGTGACAAAACGACCTCGCGGTTGTGCTGTATCGATAAAATAGGCACCTTTATTGTAGTTTTTTCCACAGGCTTTAAAGTTTTGCTGCGCTTGAAAAACTTCAACACCATGTTGTGCCATTAAAGTGGCTAATCGATGATTACCCGCGCGGTCGCGAGTATTTGGCATGATATAAACGCGTTGCTTATTGTCTTTTCCTTGTTTAATGGCGCTGACCTGATAGGCGTAAAAATCGCTAAGCAGTTTTTCTCGGTGATCGGCAACTGCTTCAGCGGTTGATATGGACGCAACAAAGTGACGATGCACGGTATTGCGATAAGTTAAGTTAGTTCCATCGCTGCGTTTGTAAATTTCACCTCGGGAGGAGCTGACCTCATAAGTTGATGCCGACGCTCCGTAAAAAGTTGGCCAACTATCGCCATAGCCCGGATAAAAAGCATCAAAGATTTCCCTGGTAAAATAATCAAACCCCATGCGGTCGAAGTGCTTAGCATGGTTTCGACCAATACTATTCATATTCTCTATTTGGGTTTTAGTCATATGAGGATTAAAGGGCTGTGCTGCGGGAGCAAAATAGTAACTTTGGTCGCCCCCCATCTCGTGCAGGTCAATAACAACTAAAGGTTTGTATTGATTTAAAATTTTAACTCGGCCTGCTGTTTCTGGCTGAGTGATCGCAAGCCAATCTCTATTCATATCAAATAAGTAGTGATTGGAGCGACCTCGCGGCCAGGGTTCATTATGTTCCGCACTTAATCGGTCGGCACTATGTTGTAAACCCACGGTCGCGTAATAACGACTGGTGAAGCGCTCGCGACCATCGGGGTTTTGCAATGGGTCAATAAACACTATGCTATTGGCTAAGATTTTTTGGTTGGTCGGTTCAGTAGGATCTGCTAGTAAATGATAGGCGGTCATCATGGCCGCATCGGTACTGCTAATTTCATTGCCATGAACGCCATATTCAAGCCAAACCGAGCTAGGCATTTGTTTAATTAGGTTGTCAGCCATTTTAGCACTGGTTTTTCTAGGGTCGGCTAACCGTTGCATGTTATCGACAAATTTAGGTAATTCAGCAATCGTCTCGGGCAAACCGATGGCCGCGTAAATTAATTGTCGACCTTGCCAAGTTCGTCCGTATTCGAACACCTTAATTCGATTGGGAGCGGCTTTTGCGAGTGCATCGAAATACCGAATCATATCGGCATGGTTAGTGATCCGTTCACCGGCCTTATATCCTAAAACTTGCTTGAATGTCGGAATATTCGATTGATAGTTGGAGCCAGGCCACATCGGAGTTGGCGCTTTTTGTTGATTGGCATCAGCGGCCAAATAAGAAGAAGTAAAAACCAGAAAAGCGGCAGTAATCATTAATTTTCGAAACATGGGTTGGTCGCCAGTAAGCTCATTATGAAAGGCGTTAACCATAACAACAAATTAAACTAAACGAAAGAGCAGTAAAAGCTAGAAATATGAGGCGTCACTATTTCTATGTTGGTCTCTGCACAATCTGTTGACCAACGATTAATCTGATAAATATCGCCAACTATCCACTAAACTCAATTCCGGGATCTTCACAAATAATTCATCTAGCACCCACTTGTGGTTGTCACCGACACTAGGGTCTGATGATCTTTCATAATTCATCACTGTTGTGACTAAAATAGCATCAGTCTAGACGCGAGGAGAGCTGTTTGGTCGTTCCAAATAAACGACGAGCAACAACGAATGATGCTATTTTCGCCTCAACCCACAGGGCCGAACTCATTTTTCGTTCAGCCACGTTAGAATTTCGCTCATGTAGAGCAACTACACCACGCTCATTCTATCTTGCTGAACAAAAAATGCGCTTCGGCAGTGTTGAATTATGAAAGATCAACAGACCCTAATCAGTAAACGATCATTAGGTTGTGAAATTTTTATAACATTTGCAGCCATACGAATATTTCACTGATACCAGCGTGCTAACCAGTCGGGCCCAATCCAACTTTTTTGAATGCCTACTTTTACCTCATACAGATGCATCCGTTGTTGATTAATGTGTTGATGTTGTGGAGAGTTTAGCAGTGCTAATCTCGAGTCAAAGGGTAGCGAGTTAATGAGCTTTTGATTTTGTTGAAAGCGACGAATGAGTAATTGCTCATGTCGGTCAAAAAAGCCGCCATCATGAGTCTTTGCATACTCAGTCAATTTTTCAAAAGAAAACCCCTCTAACGAACCTATAAACTCAGTTTGATTATCAAAGAGATAAACTTTTTTGCTAGTTGAAAGCCAAGCTGATAGACCTCGTTCGGTTTATCAGCTATTGCAAATCGACCATTTAAAAAAGCGCGATATCGACTATTAACTTCCTGCGTACGTGATGGCTCCCACTCAAGGATTATTTTGGTTGGCTGGTAGTGACTTAGTTTGGTCAGCACCTTTTGAATACTACTTTGATTAACGGGAGTCAGTACCGATTGATCGAAATGCGAAGTTGCCACAACCATCACTTGGGAGTGGGCTAAGTCATCGTAGTTTTTTAGTTGAGCGATAGTTCTGCTTAACTGGGTATTTGATGAGGCTTGCGCACAAATAGGCGAAAGTATGAAACTAATAATAATGATTATTAAAACGCTCTTTTTCATCTTATACTCTCGCTTGTTGTGATTTAATAGGACCGATTATAGGTTTAGCGTGGATTATTTCAGAGAGTTTGTCCAATCCGCCATAATCTTAACCAGTTGCGTCGTCGCATTGGTACCACCTTTGAATTGATAGGCTGATTCGATATTCTCATATTGATAGTTTCCATGACCGGTTTTTGCTTGCTCTACATATTGCGCCGTGTTGGGTCGCCAACGATTAACCATTTGAGAAATTATTTGGTGACCATGACGCGTTTCAAATTGATCGTACTCATTAAACACTACCAAAACGGGCTTAGCTATTTGGTGCCAAGCTTTTAGAAGGTTTTGTTTGGCCGCTTGTTGGTGCCAAGAATAAGGTCTGCCGTAATGAGTTAATTGATCCATGCCTAAAATATCATTGCGGATCTTGGCCATTGCAGCTGAGTCTTTAGCGATTGCATCTGGATGTCTTGATTTTATTAAGTACTCCACTTGAAACTGTATTCGATCATTCATTTGCTGATGAATGGTTTCTGGATTGATTTCGGGTCGTCTCTCCAAATAAATACGTTCGAAAGCTAGCATTCTTTCCGTATGAGTTAAACCACCGCCGCCTTGGATCATTAACCCTTCTAGGTCGATACCTTTGGCGATTAATTTTTCTGCTAATAATGGTGCCATGGTTGAACCAAGACTTGAGCCATAAATGACTATTTTATTGGGATCGATTTGTGGATGGTTTCTTAGCTTTAAATAAGCTTGAAAATAGTGGTCAAGTTCAGTGTTGTAGTCCAATTGATGGCAAGCAGGTCCAAGACTATCGCCATCACTGCTGCGTTCTACTCTAATTAGGGCGCGATTGGTTTGTTGTTGCAGTTCGATTAATTGTTGTCGACTTGGGCTCTTTGGGTTGTATTCGATCGAACCGCAAGACACCCATTGGACAAAAAACAATGCCGGTCGAGGCCCTGCTTTGTTATCGTCGGGGACTGATACAATGGTTCTCAATTGATGCCCTTGCGTCGTCTTAACGCTCGAATAGTAACTGTTTATACCTTCGATTGCTTCTAAGGGTTTTTTTAAAGGGGTAAACCTAAGACTGATTGCCTTATCATTTCGGAGCACCTTTAACGCTATTGGCTTTTCTCCGCGCCACTTGTAAAGGTCAGATTGAGCGGTCAACAGGGATTGCGGCATTTGAGAATGAGTAAACTGATCGGCAAATGACTCAATGATGTCGCCAACCAATAAGCCCGCTTGGGCTGCTGGAGAGTCTGGGGTCACTTTATTAACCACTATCCTTTGATTTTCGATATTGGTTCTAAAGCCTAAATCGGCAACCCGTGAAAGGCTATCGTCTATACTACTTTTACTCTGACAAAGGTTGAATCCAATGGCCAAATATAGACAAATTGCTAGTATTAGTTTTATGATTATTGAGGTTTTCATATAAAAGCTCCTAATAAATTGAATCTTTAAGATATTGAATTTACAGTGAAAAAGACCGATCAAAATCCGATCTTTTTCCGATCAAACAAGAGGAATTAGGGTTAGTGTCAGATCATCATTCACGTGATCCGAGCGAGGGTTTTTACCTCAATCAATGCTGGGTCAGTATTTCTGACAACCATCTATATTTCGATCGTTGCGCCATTAAACTCGAACCCAAAGTCATTCAGGTGCTGCAATGTTTGGCAGATAACCTTGATAAAGTGGTTAGTAAGGAAGCGCTTATCAGTGAGGTGTGGAAGAATCGAGTCGTATCTGATGATTCGCTGGTTCGCTGTATTTCTGTATTAAGAAAGCACTTTAAGAATAATCAGGTACTCGGTTTAAAAATAGACACTGTCGCCAAGAAAGGTTACAAGCTTTGTCTTATTGAGGTGGCTTCAGAATCGATATCCAATACTAGCGCGGATTTGCAATCCGCCAAACGGCAGCAAAACTCGCGACAACAGCGCTGGCTCGCCAATCATTACAAAATAGCCATTGGTCTCGTCCTATCACTTATTCTGATAGGGCTGATTGGAAAGTTTTGGTTCGCCGCGAGTGAGCAAAAGGCATTATCGGCTACAGCAGATCGCTCCGACTATCATAGAAAGGTGTTACTCACCACTTCTCAAAAAGAGCGATACCCAGATTTAAGTGCTGACGGGAGTTGGATTACTTATTCCACTTCAACACAAAAAGGTATGGCGATTCAGGTAAAATCATTAAGCGGGTTGGGTATGCAACAAATAACTTCGGGTGAATTCTACGATCATCAACCGACTTTTTCGCCTGATGCTAAACAAATTGTTTTCGCGCGAATTACCCAAGCCAATGATTGCGAAATTCGTATAATTTCAATCATTGGTGGAGCCGATAGAAAGCTAGCAGCCTGTCAGGCTCAAGGTGTTTATGCCATGGTTTGGCCTAGCGATGGTTTGACTCGTGACCAGTTTACTCAGCCGCAATCTAACCGTGAACTGTCTCCCATTTACTTTATTGATAAATCTTCCAGTATTGCACCTGGACGGCTGAATCGGCTTAATCCTAACTCCGGCCAGCTCGAACCGATTCAGGTTTTTGCAAAAGATTTATCATTAAATGCCAAGATAGGTGATGACCATTTAAACGGTTTGGGAGTTGATGATATTGCTATTAGTCACAACGCTGATTATATCGCGGTCACCCTATCACCGATGTTGGGGGTAGAAGATATTTATATCAGCCCGCTTGCAAAAAAGTTTCAATGGAAGCGATTGAGCTTTGAGCAAACTAAAATTCATGGGCTCGCATTTAATGCCAGTGATCAAGCACTGTTTTATAGCTCTAATCGAAATGGTACTTTTCGTCTTTGGCGGACCGATTTATCTCATTGGAAACCGGTGTTGATAAAGCAAAGTGTTTCGAATATTTCAGAAATTTCGACTAGCGTTGATGGCAAAATCGCAATAGAGCGATGGACGGAGTCAAGCAGCGTGATCGGACTGAGCCAATATGGTCACTTAAATAAAATTGTTAGCGAAAAAAATATTAATTGGGGTGCTATACGCTCTCCGAAAAATCAAGACATTGTGTTTCTATCTAACCGAAGTGGTTACGCTGAATTATGGCTAAAGTCTAAACAGCGTTTACGACAGCTAACTGAATTCAATGGGCCATGGTTGATGTCGCCGAGTTGGTCCGCTGATGGTCAACTGGTAGCATTTAATACCAACCAGCCAAATGGAAATCGATTGTATTTGTTTGATTTTAATCGTCAAACGGTTAGTGAAATTGAGCAAACGGAGCACACAGAGGCACCTTTTTGGCATCCTGAGAAACTACAACTTTACTACTCCAAAAACTATCAGCAACACTATCAAGTTTGGCGTTGGGATTATGCCAGCAACAACCACACACTAATCGCGGAAATAGCAGCTAAAGCCGTCAAGCTTTCCTCAGACGGTCGATTATTTTTTACCCAACACGATAAAAAAGGAATTTGGACTCTGAAAAAAAACAACCCAATTCGTATTGTCGAAGACCTGCAACCGGTCGACTGGAATAATTGGACGGTTAGTCAGCAGCGTCTGTTTTATGTTAGCCGCTCTGCCAGCACCGGCGCGATATTAAACGAACGAACGCTTGATTCTTTTGAACTGAAAAGTCAGCAACCATTAACTGACTTGTTATATTTTTCTGGGCTTAGTGTGGTTAAATCGAATGCCGATCAGCAAGAACCGCAAATTTGGTATTCTCGACTTGAAAGTGGCGATGCTGATATCGATTTGTTGACGCCAGCGGAGCCTCAGTAGACCCTAATCGCATTGAGTCAATCCGCATATTTCTCTGGTACACATTTTGTACTAGAGTGTGTCTGTCTATTCCTGCATTATTCTAGCAAGCCCCACAGCCACCACTTAGCAACTTGATTTTGGTGTCAGCTAGATGAGATTCCTTCTAGCAAACTGGGTAAGCATGGAGTTTTGTAATGATATTAGAATTTGATGATTATCGAATTGATACTAAGGAATTGAAATTAACTTCTAACGGAACCTTAGTTGAAGCTGAACCTGCGGTGTTACGAGTACTCGCCTATTTGGTTGAAAATCGTAATAAGGTGGTAACTAGAGACCAAATGTTCTCACAAATTTGGTCGAGTCGTTTCGTATCAGATTCTGCGCTGACTAATCATATTAAAAACGCTCGAAAAGTATTAGGTGATGATGGTGGTCGACAAAGGATGATTAAAACCATCCATGGGCGAGGTTACCAATTTGTTTGTCCAGCGAAAGAAATCGCTTGCTATAAGGTGGCAGTGTTACCGATCAGTAATTTAGATGATTCGCGTTGTTCTGCGGTTGATGATGGATTTGATTATTTGGGTAACGCTTTAGCGAGTCATTTGGTGGCGGAGCTTTGCTATTTTTCTCACCTAGTGATTTATCCAAGCTATTTATTTATGAGCGATAAGCAAGCTAGTAACGAAATTATTTTGAAAGCCAAGAAGCACAAACTCGACTTTCTATTGGTTGGAAATTATGTCGAATCTGAAGGTCGAACACGATTCTTTGTTGAACTGATTGATATTAATAATCAACAAATGGTTTTTAGTAAGTCACTCGAGCTTGTTGGCCGGAATATTTTTTTTCTTCAAGATACTATTTCATCGGTAGTCTGTGAAGCGATTTCTACTCGACTCAAGTTGAGTTTGAATACAGGTGAGTACAAAATGCGAGAACTTAAAGACAACAATAGTAAGCGTTCATCGGTTAAAAAAGCCCATTTGACTCTACTATAGATTTTTAGCTTGCAACTTGTTTCTAGAATTTAAGTTTATTGCTTGACTCATTATCTAGAACTATCGTTGTGACACCACTAGAGTTGCGACATCAGCTTTTTTATTTCTGACAGGTGTCGTCGGCTAATTTCCAAATGCTTTTGCTCTTCACCCAAAACAACAAATGAGTGGCCACTATTATCGCGATGAATACCGGTGATGTATTTTTTTGAAACAATCGCATTTCTATGAATTCGCACAAAAGTCTCCGAGAATTCATTTTGAAGTTCCTTTAAAGTATCTTCAATAATGGTTTCGCCATTCAGGTGTTTAACCGTGACATACTTTTGTTCCGCCTGAAAATAAATAATGTCTTTGACTGGTATTAACTTAATGTTGCCGCTAATTTTTGCTGTGATGTTGGTGCGGCCTTCGTGCTGCGAGCGCACGGTTTCTAGTTGCGCACTATTGAGCGAGCAAGCTTTATTGATTGCATCTTTAAGCGCTTGCTCTCTAACCGGTTTAAGAAGGTAGTCAACCGCATTGGCTTTAAATGCATCGAGTGCATACTCATCATAGGCTGTGGTAAATATGATGGCTGGTGGCTCATCCATTTTAGAAATATGCTGTGAAGCTTCCAAACCATCCATTCCAGGCATTCTAATATCCATCAACACGACATCCGGCTTATCCTTTTGGCAAGCTTCAATGGCTCTGAGGCCATTATTGGCAAGTGTAATGCTTTCTATTAATTCAATTTCACCTAATAACTGCTTTAGTCTTTGCTGGGCTAATGGCTCATCATCGACAACGAGTAATTTCATAGTAATTCCTTGCGTATATAGCTACTGGGTAATTTAGTCATTTAGATTAACTGGCATTTTGGTTGGTATTTTCATGGTAACTCGAAATACTTCACCAATGGTTTCTTGGGTTAGATTGGCATGTCCCTTAAAAAGAACATCTAGTCGTTGCATGATATTATTGAGCGCAATACCGTGCCCCTTATGTTGGCTCTCTTCAGCCCTTGGGTTGCTAACTTGAATAATCACATCATCATTGGCTTTTTCAATGCTAACGGTGACCACTCCGCCGTCCGGTACCATTTGAATGCCATGGTAAACTGCATTTTCTAGTAGCGGTTGCACTGAGAGTGGAGGGACTAGACAACTCAAACACTGCTCTTCCACTTGCCAGTCTATTGCTAATCGCTCACCCAGCCTCAAACTTTCAATTGCTAGATACCGCTTACCATTTTCTAATTCGGTATTAAGCGGAATTAGCTCACTATGGGTGTCGAGGGTTGCCCGAATTAAGTCGCTTAAGTCTTCTATTGCGGTTTCCGCTTTCTTAGGATCGATCCGGGTTAAACTAGCAATCACGTTCATACTGTTAAAAAGAAAATGCGGTCTAATTCGAGCTTGCAATGCTTCTAGGCGAGCGGCTGACTCCAGCCCAATCTGCTTACGATATTGTTGTTGTAAATAGAAGTACCTCAAAAGCACCGACCCAATTAATCCGGCGACCACTAAATTTTTAAGTAAAAACTGCGATTGGGAAGCGACCGTTAAATCAAAATTTAAACCGAAATAAAAACGAATGGTGACAAAAGTATAGATAAAGGTGGCGGTGAGGATAATCATTAGGCTAATGATGCCAGCAAATAAATCTTTTAATCCCGCTAATGATGGTCGTAACAGACACAATATCATGACGGAGCTAAGGCTAATCCATTGCAGCGAGATTGAGTAAAGCCCTAACAACTGCCAACCGTCTGTCGAGGCGTTGGCGGTGATCATAGTAAATATAACGGCTAATAATTCGCCGATCAGCACCACAAGAAAAATAGACTGTACCCGGCAGAAGTCGGGTAAGAAAAATTCTGGTAATGAGCGTTTGTTCAAGGTGCTATTTACTCTTTCTAATCAGCTAATCCTTAGTATAGTCATAGTGTGACTCAAATGGGCTTTATTTTGTTATCGCTGACGCCACTAATTAGTTGAATTTTATAGACTAATTCACAAGTTTGGCAAAAAATGGCATTTGCCAACTCATTGATTTAGTATAGCTAATTCATTTGGTTTACCGCGAGATACGCTTCGGAGCATAGTAAATGCCTGCTAAGGGATTGGAAAGTCATTATCGAACATGTAACTTATGCGAAGCGATGTGCGGACTAAAAATAGAGTTTAGCGGTAATAAAGTCCACAGTATCAAGGGCGACAAGCAAGATCCCTTCAGTCAAGGTCATATCTGTCCCAAAGCAGTTGCACTTCAAGATTTATATACAGACAAAGATCGACTCAAGTCACCCATTCGCAAGACCAAACAAGGCTGGACCCCAATTACTTGGAACGAAGCGTTTTCCATAGTGGCTGAAAGAATTGGTGAAATTCAACAACAGCATGGCAACGATGCGATTGGTGTTTATCAAGGAAATCCCAATGTCCACAATATTGAAGCAATGCTATACGCGCCTAGCTTTTTCCGTCAATTAAAGACAAAAAACAGATATTCCGCGACCTCCGTCGACCAATTACCTCACCATCTTGCGGCCATGTTGATGTTTGGACATCCTATGATGTTACCCGTTCCGGATATTGATCGAACTGATTATTTAGTCATTATGGGGGCCAATCCTATCGTATCAAACGGTAGCATTATGTCTTCGCCCAATATCAAAAAGCGGCTAAAATCCATACAACAACGCGGCGGCAAATTGATTACTATTGACCCTCGGTTGACCGAAACGGCACAAATAGCCAATCAACATTTAGCGATAAAACCCGGTACCGACGCATTGTTATTGATGGCGATGCTGAATTTCCTATTTGAGCATGAGCTGGTTCATTGCAATGGTTTGGAAAACCACATCGATGGTTTGGAGCTAATCAAACCCTTAGTTGCTGATTACACGCCTGATGCCGTCGCAAATATAGTTGGAATAACGGCAGATCAAATCGCTAAACTAGTCACGGATTTCTGCCAAGCGGAAAGTGCTGTTTTATATGCTCGCATAGGCGTTTCTACTCATGAATTTGGTTCTATTGTTAATTGGTTGGTGAATGTATTTAACTTGCTAACCGGCAACTTAGACAATCCTGGCGGCGCTATGTTTGCTAAAGCCGCGGTCGATATAGTCGGAACTAAAACGGCTAAAGTCAAAAAATTTGCACGCTATCGAAGTCGGATTAGTGGTTACCCAGAAACCATAAGTGAGTTACCAGTGGTGGCATTGGCCGAGGAAATTCTGACTCCGGGAAAAGGGCAAATAAAGGCCATGTTTGTCGCAGCCGGTAATCCGTTGCTATCAACACCAAACAATCTGCAATTAACTGAAGCATTTGAGCAACTCGATTTTATGGTGAGCATCGATTTCTACCTCAATGAAACAAGCAAACATGCAGACATTATTCTTCCGCCGCCTTCACCGCTGGAACGGCCCCACTACGACTTAATTTTTAACCAGCTGGCAATTAGAAATTACGCTCGCTACTCTGAACCGTTGTTTCAACCGGAGCCAGGGAGTTTAAGTGAAGCGGAAATATATTCTGAATTAATTCGAGCGTTTGCTAAGCCCGATGTTAAATCACGTTTTCAAACCTGGTTAAAACTGACTACCATGAAATGGCTTGGCCCAAAAGGCATGCTCGATAAAGCGATAAGAAAGGGCCCTTATGGAAAGCATCGTGCTAATAATTTAGATCAAGAAGTCAATCAAGAAAATGCGCAATTACTTGCCGGTGGCTTGACCATAAAGAAACTATTAAGTTGTAAACACGGATTAGATCTTGGCCCGTTGAAACCGAGATTTCCTGAAGGTATTTTAACTGAGAGCAAGAAAATTCAGCTGGCACCTGATGAATTCGTAGATGATCTAAATCGTTTAAATGTTAGTTTTATTAATGCCAGACTAGCGCAAGACGAAAAACCAAAACAAGCCAATCAATTGCTACTGATTGGTCGACGTGACCCTCGTACATGTAATTCTTGGATGCATAATAGTTATCGGTTAGTCAAAGGTAAGCCCGGATGCATCGCACATATTAATCCCGAAGATGCTGCAAGCATGGAGATAGGTAGTGGCGAATTAATTCGAGTAAGTTCACGTGTCGGTGAAATTACTATTCCTGTCGAAGTGACCGAAAGTATTCGACGAGGTGTTATTTCGATCCCCCACGGTTGGGGGCATGGTGTTAGTAATACCAAATTAGCGGTGGCAAACGCGCATACCGGAATCAGTGTTAACTTACTCACCGACGAAAAATTTGTCGATCAGTTAACTGGAAATGCGGCACTAAACGGTGTTCCAGTCAAAGTGACCACAGCTTAATTGTTATAGTTTATATAGGATTGTTTTATGAAAATTTCTCTAGCCACGCTGGGCTTTATCACCATAATCTTAGGTCTGAACAGCGTTAGCCTCAATGCGGCTGATAAACCAGTGACACCTTCTAAACCAGTGATACCATCGGATGATAAAAAGCCGGCTGCATGGGATGTTAATCATCCGCCCGGTGAAAAATATTATGCCGAAATTGACGTTACCCAAGGCACTTGGATGAATGTTGATGTGAGCCCAGATGGCAAAACTATTTTGTTTGACCTGTTAGGCGATTTATATACTATGCCAATTGATGGAGGAACCGCTAAACCATTGACTCATTCCATTGCTTGGGAAATGCAAGCTAAGTTTAGTCCTAATGGAAAACAAATCGCCTACACTTCCGATCAAGGTGGCGGAGACAACATTTGGGTGATGGATATCGATGGCACCAATCAACGTCAAATAACCAAAGAGTCGTTTCGGCTTTTAAATAGCCCAACGTGGAGTCCGGACGGTCAGTATATTGCAGCGAAAAAACACTTTACCTCACAACGATCTCTTGGTGCAGGTGAGATTTGGCTTTACCATATTGGTGGCGGCTCCGGGTTGCAGTTAAACAAACGACCAAACGATCAAAAAGATATTGGTGAGCCAGTGTTTTCTGCAGATGGTAAACGCGTTTATTTTTCTAGAGATTCCACTCCGGGGGCGGTTTTTGAATACAGTAAAGATTCTAATCGAACCATCTACGAAATTTTTTCAATCGATCGTCATAAGGGCGATATTCGAAAAGAGGTTTCTGGTATGGGCGGTGCGGTAAGACCCACGCCTTCACCCGATGGTAAATACTTAGCTTTTGTAAAACGAATTAGAAACCAATCGAGCTTGTTTCTTAAAGACTTAAGTACTGGCAATGAAACGCCAATTTATCAAAAGCTAGAAAGAGACATGCAAGAAACTTGGGCCATTCATGGTGTCTATCCTAACATTGCATGGACTCCAGATAGCGAACATTTGATCTTTTGGGCCGGTGGAAAAATTCATAAACTCGATCGAGTGACTCAGGTTGCTAAAGCGATCCCATTTGCAGTTAAAACTAAAAAAGAAATGCGTAAAGCGGTTCGTTTTGAGGTCAATCCTGGACCAGAAAAATTCCACACCAAAATGCTTCGCTGGGTGCAAGTTAGCCCCAATGGTAAGCAAGTTGTGTTTCAAGCACTTGGTCAACTGTATACCAGAAATTTGCCTAATGGTAAGGCTAAACTGCTCACAAAAGAGAAGGGAGAATTTGCGTTTTATCCATCATATTCAAGTGATAGTAAATGGATTACTTACACAACCTGGAGTGATAAAAAACAAGGAGCAGTTAAAAAAATTAGAGCTAAAGGTGGCAGCCCTCGACAATTGACTGAGCAGCCAGGTAAATACATTGCGCCGAAGTTTTCGCCGGACGGTAAGCAAGTTATTTATAGTAAAGTGACCCATGGAAGATTACTGCCACCCAGCTATGATATTAATCCTGGTATCTACTTGGTAAATGCCAAAGGAGGGGAACCTAAACTTGTCACTACTAGCGGTAGTTCACCGAATTTTTCTGCGGATGGACAGCGAATCTACTTAACTCGATTTGAAAACCGTAAAACCAATTTGGTGAGTGTTAATTTGAACGGGTTAGATGCGGTGACTCATGCTAGCAGTCAGTGGGCAACTGAATACAGTTTATCGCCCAACAATCAATATTTAAGTTTCCGCGAGCGCTATCAGCTATATGTGATCCCATTCACTTATGCAGCTAAAACCATTAGCCTGTCGCCCAAGGCTAAAAATCTACCTCTGTTAAAAGTCAGTAATGAGGGTGGAAACTATATATCTTGGAGTGAAAACAGCCAATCAATTCGTTGGGCTTTGGGCTCTGAATTAAATCAACTTAAGCTGCCGGCGGTTAAAGATTGGAATAGCAACGAGCCGTTATCACCTCAAGTAAGTGACATAGGCTTTGAAGTTAAAAGTGATATACCAAAAGGGAACACCTTACTCACCGGAGCAAAAATTATCACGATGCAAGGTGACCTCGTCTTAGAGCAGGGCGATATTTTAATCAAGGACAACAAAATTGTAGCGGTCGGAGAAGTCGGGAGTCTAGATGTTCCCACGAATGCACTAACAATTACCCTTAACGGAAAAACGATTATTCCAGGAATTGTCGATGTGCATTGGCATGGCAGCCAGGGCAGCAATCAATTAACACCACAACAAAATTGGATGAACTTAGCGTCTTTGGCATTTGGTGTAACCACCATTCACGATCCTTCAAATAACACGGCAGAAATTTTTTCTTCGGCAGAATTAGCTAGAAAAGGGGCAACTGTGGCGCCAAGAATTTTTTCGACAGGAAGAATTTTATATGGGGCGGAAACCTACATCACTGCAGAAATTAATAATCTGCAAGATGCGACTAATCATCTTAAGCGGCTAAAACAACAAGGTGCGTTCTCAGTAAAAAGCTACAATCAACCTCGCCGCGATCAACGCCAACAAGTATTAGAGGCCGCCAGACAGAATCAAATGATGGTAGTCCCTGAGGGAGGTTCTACATTTCAACATAATTTAACCATGATTGTTGATGGTCATACTGGCATCGAACATTCAATTCCAATGACAGCAATTTACGATGATGTAAAACAGCTATGGTCGCAAAGTGAAACGGGTTATACACCTACCTTAGTGGTGGCATTTGGCGGTATCTGGGGTGAAAACTATTGGTATCAGCAAAGTGAGGTATGGAAGCACCCTTTGTTAAGCCAATATGTGCCTAAAGATATTCTTTATCCGCGCGCAATTCGTAGAGATATGGCTCCCGAAGATGATTATAACCACTTTAACAACGCTCGAGTGTCCGCTGAGTTGCAAGATATTGGTGTTGGGGTGCAAGTGGGGGCTCATGGTCAACGCGAAGGATTAGGCGCACATTGGGAAATGTGGATGTTTGCACAAGGTGGTATGACACCCTTAGAAGTGATACGAGCGGCGACCCTCGATGGTGCAAAGTATATTGGTATGGATCAATTCATCGGCTCGATAGAAGTTGGCAAACTAGCAGATTTAGCCATATTAGACACAGATCCGACGAAGGACATCTATTCCACTGATCAAGTGAGTATGGTGATGATTAATGGCCGATTATATGACTCTAAAACTATGAATGAGATTGGCCATCACCCCAAGCAAAGAAACAAACTTTTCTTTCAGTAAACACGTCTTAACAATTTAATGGGTGTATTAGTTGATAATATGCCCATTTTTCTTAATAATTCACAACTACTAATGCTTTCGTATTTGATTGAAGCATTTGCACTACCAACTTAGAGTCGTTTTGATTATGCGAATTGTTATATTATCTCTTATCTTCTTTCTGAATGCCTGTGCGCTTAAACGAAATGGCATTCCTGAATCCGACCCGGCTTATCATTGTCCAGGATTTACTAACGGTAATTGGACTGTTAGTCAGATTCCCGAGTCGCAAAAAGATATGTTAATTAATAAACAAAAATTTGCGATCCCGAATAGTTATCAGACCTTGTGGTTCCGTTCGAATGCCAATGGCGTAGGGTTATGCATTATTCCCGATGAGCCTAACCGTGGTTCAAGAGTCGGTTGTGGCACGGCCTACGCTATTTTTGTAGAAGGTCAAAAAGGCTGGCGCCTAAAAGATCAAAAAGCGACTATATGTAGCGCCTAAAACTGGTTGAAAAAACTTAAACCCGCAATTAGATGGTTGGTTCTTTCGAGTCCAACGGCTATCCCCTTGCAAGGAATTTTTGAGTAACATAGAATAGAGTCATTAGGGAAATTTGCTTGGCATAGTAAGGATTATAAAAACGTGTCAATTGGCTTTCTTGCCCAAAACTTAATGACCATATAAATGCAACCAAAGCTTTCGTTTAATATAGACAATGATATTGTCGCCTGTTTCATCACCGGCGAAAGAAGTGATGAGTCTATTCTAGATATTTGGGCGGAAGTGATTAACCAATGCCATTACCATAACCTTTCTCAAGTCCAAGTTACCATGGCCCTTCGGGGTAAATATCAACCGTTTAAAGCCATTGAAATTTATCGCTCGGTGATTGCTATGTTAGTTCCGGAAAATCTAAGTTTGGCGGTGGTCGATTTGAATCACTTATCAGCAACTGATACCCAAGTAGCCTGTCATATGGGCTATATCAAAGGAATTAACGTGAGTTATTTTGAGTCCCAAAATGATGCGAAAACTTGGTTGCTTAAACAGCCCAATAACTATAAACATTCAGCTTAATGAATTCTTTCTACTGGTTCGATTTCGAAACCTTTGGGGTCAATCCCGCCAAAGATAAACCCAGCCAATTTGCGGGTATCAGAACTGATTTCGATTTTAATATTATCGACGAACCTCTGAATATTTACTGCAAACCATCAAATGATTTTATTCCCAATCCAGAAGCGTGTTTAGTTACCGGAATATCACCTCAGTTGGCCTTAGAAAAAGGATTAATTGAACGCGAGTTTTTTCAGCAAATTCACCTACAAATTTCTGCAGCCAACACTTGTACTGTTGGATACAACAGTATTCGATTTGATGATGAAGTCATCCGTCATGGACTTTACCGAAATTTTTACGATGCCTATGCGCGCGAATGGCAAAACGGCAATTCGCGTTGGGATATTATTGATCTGGTTCGCATGACCCATGCGCTTAGACCGCAAGGTATTGAGTGGCCCACCAATGAAGATGGTGTAGTCAGTTTTAGGCTTGAGTTATTGAGTGCAGCCAACCATATTGAACATGAAGATGCGCATGATGCGCTGTCCGATGTGTATGCCACCATTAATATGGCTAAGCTAGTTAAACAAAAACAACCTAAGCTGTTTGAATATTTATTGTCGCTTAGAAATAAGCGATTGGTTATGGCAGAAATCGATTTAGTCAGTCATAAACCTTTTGTGCATTGTTCGGGGATGTTGGGTAGTCAACATCAATATACCGGAGTGATGATGCCGCTGACAATGCATCCGAGCAATAAGAATAGCGTGATTTGCCTTGATTTGACTCGTTCTGTTGACGATATACTCGAGCTTTCAGCAGAACAAATTAGCCAGCGGATCTTTACTCGTCAAGACGAATTGCCAGAAGGGGTTGAACGGTTAGCTATTAAAGAAGTTCACTATAACAAGTGTCCAGCGGTAGCACCGTTAGGGGTCCTTAACGCCGAGTGTCAACAACGATTATTGATTGATCTCGAAGAGTGTTTGCAAAAAGCCGAATATCTCAAGTCTAACTTAGCTGAATTCAATACTAAACTGACTCAGGTATACAGTGAAAAAACATTTGAAAAAACCACTAACCCAGATCATGCCCTTTATTCTGGCGGCTTTTTTAACGCTGCCGACAAAAACAAAATGGAGCAAATTAGGCAGTCTGATTGGCAAGTATTAGCAGAATCTAATTATCAGTTTTCAGATAACCGATTAGAAGAATTGCTATTTCGATACCGCGCGAGAAATGCGCCTGAATCACTTAAACCTTCAGAATCAGTCCGCTGGGAAAAACTTAGAAAGTCATTCCTATTAGATAAAGAAGCCGGAAACTCTTTAGCTCATGCTGATTACCTAGAGTTGATGCAAGAGCTCCGTAATGACGCCAGCAAAGACCAATCTTTGCTCGAGAAAGTTGATCAATACGTTAAATCAATTTTGCCCTCAAACTAATTAGCTGCTCAATCTAGAATACTTTGACAAAGTATCAGCTTTGACATGTGCGTTTTAATGCCATATAGTACACCACATGGTAAACAATGATTCAGCCAAATTAAATCAATTGTTCGGGGCACTATCCGATCCAACTCGTCGTGCCATGTTGCAGCGATTGGCGCAAGAAGAAGTCTCGGTGGCGGAATTATCAAAGCCATTTGATCTGTCTAAGTCTGCCATCACCAAGCATTTAAAAGTCTTAGAAACCGCTGGTTTATTGCGGCGAACTATTGATGGGCGGGTGCATCATTGTCGTTTGAACCCTGAACCTTTGGAACACGCCAGCGAATGGATCAGCTTCTACAAGCAGTTCTGGGAGAAAAAGTTGGACAATTTAGAAAGCTATTTGACCGATAGCCTTTCAAGCGGAAAAGCGGATGAGTGATGGTTTAATCAGAGAGCGCCTAATGGTTAAGCGGATCTTGTCGGCTGAAATAGAAACTGTTTTTGAAGCCTGGACTCGTCCAGAAGTCATCAGTCAATGGTTTGGACCTGAAGGATTTGAAGTCTCTAAGGCTGATATTGACTTGAGTGTCGGTGGCAAATACCGGATTGAAATGCACTCTCCGGATGGTCATCAGATTAAACATTTTGGCGAGTATCTAGAAATTGCACAGCCAAACCGTCTCATCTTTACCTGGGAACTTGACAATCAACAGTGTCAAGGCAGTGAGCAGTTAACCACGACGACGATTGTCACCATCAACCTCATGGCAATTGGTCGAAATAAAACAGAACTTAATCTGTTGCATGAAAAGCTGCCAACTCAGCAAGCTTACGACGGACATCAATTTGGTTGGGTCAGTTCGTTGGATTGCCTTGAGCGTTTTTTATCGAGTCGTTCTTAAACTAAACCAACTAAACCAAAACTCTTAAGTAGCAAGTGAACACTTTTATTTTGCATGCATAAATAGTACACCATATGGTAAACATATAATTTAGACAATTAACATAAACCCAAACGGTAAACATAAACAAGAAACACTAAAGGAGAACAACATGGCAGCAATTCTGCATCGATTAATCATCGAAACTAGTCCAGAAAAACTTTATCGGGCGCTCACCGAGCAGCAATTATTATCGGATTGGTGGACCAAGACTGAAACGGATTCTAAAGTAGGAGGACAAGCCCACTTCAGATTCGGCGATGATCCTACACATCATGTCATTATGGCAATCAAAGAATTAGTACCCAGCAAAAAAGTAGTTTGGCAATGCGTTCAAGGGCCTTGGGTTGATACTGGTAAATTTACTTTTGATATTGCGAAAGATGAGCGAGGCGCGGTGTTAAAGTTTACTCATGAAGGATGGCCGAGCGCTGATGATTTTTACCGGCATTGTAATTCTAAATGGGGTTTCTTTTTTACCGCGAGTTTAAAGAGCTTACTTGAGAAAGGAATAGGGAGTCCGTTTCCAAACGACCCGCGGATCTAACGTATTTACAAAAGCCCATCAACAGCTTCTAAAGATGGGCCTCAATTGAATTAAAATGATATTAATCTTTGCCTTTTAGTCGGTTCGTCTGTCTCTTCACAGCTAAACTCGAAAGAGTTTATAAAAGAAATAGAGGGTAGAGCTTTTCTCGATGCGGGTAAAATCTAACTCTTAAATACCTACAAAAATTTCTTATCTTCTTAACCCCTAGTTAGACCATCTCAACTTGAGAATTGATTTGATAATCTAAAGAGCGTATAAAATATTGTCTAATCAGTATATTGCCTTAAGCAAAGGGAGTGCTGAAGGATTTGTCCACCAGCAGGTATTGATGGCGATACTATTTGGTCTCATTATTAGTCGCTCCCTAGCGGTTTTATCTTGTAGGACTAAATAATACTAAGGAGATAAGGATGCAAGCGAGCAAATATCAGGGTGACATAATACAGAGCTCACCTACTTTCCCCTTAATGAGTTGGTTGGTTAAGTTTAAAAAACAAGTCATTCTCAGTTGCGCCACTATCTTTGTTTTAGCTACAGCGCTTGCGCTTTATCAACCTGTTTACCCTGTAGCTGGAGCGCAATTAAATGGCTGGAACTATTTTTTCTATCCAAAAGAAACTAATCCCCAATTGCGTCTTGCGGGTGTCGGCACTGAGCTGAAAGGTCTAGCTGTAGCGGGTAATAAAATATGGGTCGTCGGTTCACAAGGGACTATTTTACATAGTGAAGATGCTGGCAATTGTTGGCGACCGCAAGGCCCTTGGGTTGTTGCAAAAGATGACTCGACCAGCACGACCCCAGTTAGTAACGATACACTATCGCTAACTTCTGTTTCCGATTGCGGCAAAGAACAATCTGGTACTGAGCGGCTGTTTTCTCTATTTCCATCTTGGGCTTCTAATTTTCCGAGTAAACTATCTTTATTTCCGAAAGCGAATGCTTCCAGTGATAAAAAGCCGGTGACTAAACAGCAGTATGATAAAGAGCTTGAGCAACAAAGTAGCCAGAACCGCATAGATTTAGCGGCGCAAAAACAAGAGTATAAAAACGAGCCTAACGAACAATTGATAGTGAGTTCGACACAAAACCAAAGTTCTTACCGGCGTTCACCAATATCATTCTATGATAATCCTTTTTCAAGCGGTGAAAATCTTCCCGAAAATTTTGTTCCAGTATTGCATAGTGTGGCTTTTGCCGATGAAAACCGAGGCGTTATTGTTGGTGAAAGAGGAACTATATTGTTAACAACAGACGGCGGTCAGAACTGGTCACCTGCAAAACAATATTCAGAATTCGATTTATATTCTGTCGCATTTAATTATGACCCATCGACTAATCAAAACTTGATTGTGGCTGTTGGAAATAATGGCAGCATTTTAATCAGTGAAAATGGTGGAGAGAATTGGCGAGCTTATAAAAGTGAACAGAATAATAATTTGTTAAATGCTTCGATTGATTCAAAAGGCGACATTCTAATTATCGATTATAATTTTCGAACTTATCAATTTAGCTGGGATGAAGAAAGTTGGACAGCATCAAATCATGAAAATGCATATGAATTAAATAGCGCATTTATTAGTCATAGCATTCAAGAAAAAAGTGACAAGGTGGAGACGGGATCACTAAACTCCAAAATCATTTCGCTGGATTTAGAATTTGGGCTAATGGTTGCGCTTACCCAAGACAATCAGCTTTTAGTTTCAATCGATCAAGGAACGAATTGGCAGAGCTATGCCTCAAAGGCAAACTTAGATCTAATTGCTGTCAAGTTAATCAATAATTCCGATGCGATTATTGTGAGTAAACAAGGTATCGTCAGTCGATTTAACCTCGCAACCAATCAATGGCACCCGCTTACTTCAAACATTGTTCCTAAAAAGGGAACTAGCACACTCGGTTATTCAGTCAGCGTCGCTCCTTGGTGGTATTTGATATCACTTCTCTGCGCAGGTTTAATATTGGTAGTTATATGGCCTCGCGATGATGGGCCTAGTCCTGAAGAAGGGATCGCCGGTATGGCTGCCTCTGATAAGCCACTTCAACCAGGGGATCCTGATGCACTAAATTTAGGTAAAATCGCCGCTGATGTGACTTCTTTTTTAAGTAACCCTAAAACCACCGCTCCTTTAACACTTGCTATCACCGGACCTTGGGGGTGTGGAAAAAGTTCGCTAATGAACTTAATTAGGGCTGACTTAAAAGAGCGAGGATTCTTACCCGTTTGGTTTAATGCTTGGCATCATCAAAAAGGAGAGCAATTACTTGCCAGTTTATTTGCGCACATTACTCAGCAAGCTATTCCACCGTGGTTTAGTTTTGATGGCGTCATATTCAGAGCGAGACTAGTTGCAATTCGTGGACGGCGTCATTGGTTTATTTTTGCTTTAATGATGTTTCTACTATTTATGACGTGGGCAATTAATGATGGCAATACGGCTTTGTTAAGTAAAATTCAAGGAATGAATTGGGACCAGTTTTGGGCTGGCCTTTTTGGCAATAGTTCTACCGCTGTTCAAAGCAATCAAACTAACACTGGTGTTGGTATTATTCCAATGGTGGCAAGTTTATTGGGCATCGCTGCGCCATTAATCGCCTTTCTAAAATCCGTTAGAGGTTTTGGCATAAGCCCTGAAAAGTTGGTAAGTGTCGATCATCGCAATAAAGACCAAAAAGGCTACGACCCCGGTGCAAGAGCGAGGTTTGCCGATGAGTTTGCAGATGTAACCACTGCCCTTGGAAACAATAAGATGGTTATTTTTATTGATGACCTCGATCGTTGTTCACAGGAAAATCTAATTGATATTTTAGAGAATATTAATTTTATCTCTAGTTCAGGTGATTGCTACCTATTACTTGGTATGGCACCTAAATATATTGAAGCCTGTGTTGCTAATGCCTACGAAACCTTGGCTCAAAATATCGCAGAAAAAGAACGCTTTGAAGAAAGCAAATTATTGGAACGTGACCAAATAGCCACCGTTAGTAATAAAGAAAAACATAAGTTTTCTTTTGCACATCAATACCTAGAAAAAATGATTAATATTGAAATAGCCATTCCCAGTATGACAGAAAACAGCATAGAGCGTTTGCTGCACCAAAGTGAACAGTCAGAAACAGAAGAAATAGATCGCCCTATGCTTCTGCGTCTAGCTACCAGTTTAAAACCCTTGTTTACCCAACTGCATCGGGCGATGCCGTTAATATTTATTGTAGTAGCGATAAAAGCTGGCTGGGACTATGGTAAGTCTGTCCCCCCAAAGCCAGCACCTCCACCACCGTCTCTTGTGAGTTTAGGTACAATTGATCCGGAGTCTCTCGCTAATCTGATTGCCTCTCATCCCGAGTTAGCAATTAATACAGACAGCATGCCACAAAGAGACTTTAAACTGTCGTTAGAGGCAGACCAAAAGTTGGTTTCAAAGGGTTTAAAAGTTGCGAGTTTAGGTAACGGTAAAGATAAAGTAAATCTCATTTTGTCCATGAGCGACCCAGAGAACAATTCGACGGTAAATTCCGAGCGTCGCTTTAGGGGAAGCCAAATGAAAACAATTCCTTCAGAAGATAATCAATCTAGAACAAAAGAGTCGTGGAGAAATCCTGAGTCAGAGAGCAGAAAAAATGATTCGATTCGCTCCGAGGCGGCTGCTTCAGAAGAAAGTGAGACAGAGATAGACGAAACCGTTATTCCGTTTAGAGCTGAGGAGAGGGATACTACTCCACGGCGTTCGGGATCGGTTCTGCTCTTATTTATTTTACTATTTAGCTCATTCTCACTTTATATTTTTAAACGTCAAAAGCAAAAGTTCTCAAAGGATTCGGATAACTTTAGAGAAGCACTTAACCGTTGGACCCATTGGATCCAAATTAAACAAGAAACACCACGAGCGATTAAACGTTTCCTAAATCATTTACGTTATCAATCCATTCGAAATCGTAAAGTCATTAGTGAATCGTTATTGGTTGCATACGCGAGTATTGCATTTTTCGAGAAAAGTTGGATTTTAAATGACAAGAAATTCAATATGATCTGTGATGGTAATCTCTCGGAATTGTTGTCGCTTGAATATCAATCGAATTATGATCGAAAAAGTAGCTCTGGCCAATGGGAAAATCTGGCTAAACGAATGAGCGAATCATTAGTTGGTGTCGATAAGAAAGAATTAAGAGATAATCGGCAACATGCGCTTAGTATTTTGCAAAGCAGTTCACTCGATGATGTTCCAATCAGCACTTAAAAGTTAAAGATTAATAATTTCTTCAGACAAAGCTACAATCTGAGTAGTGAAAGACATAGAAAAAGTATTGAAGGTTTTTAATTCTCGAGGATATTTACTCTGCGAATAGCGGTTTTCTCCAGCTAGACTTCCCTTCGTTTATTCTCTTTTCTGGGAAGAAAAGCTCTGTCATATGGTTACCTGCGAGAATCACTGAGTCGTAAGGAGGCGCATTTTCAAAAGTTTTTGCTACATTTTGCCTAAAAACTTCGCTTTATTAAATGAAAGGCCAACAAGTAAGCGTCGATGTTTTGTAGTTCTCGGCTGGCGGTATTCGAAACTTTATTGAGTGCAGGTTCCTACGTTGATTTGTTAGGAGACAGTGTAGATACTTTGAAACCGTGGTTTACTTGTGGCAAAGTAAGCTATAACAAAAGTTCAGGTCAACCTAGTGGACCATGTGCTGCAAAAAGCCCTGAGACTAATCAGGGTCGAAGGGATTTAACAGCTTATAAAGACTGTGAATCGCAAGCAAGCTATCAGGTTATTATTAGAGGATGTACTGAGATTATCCGCATAAATACAAGAAGTAGAGTTTCGGATGACCAGCTACTATATGCGGCTTTGTTCAATCGATCTTTGACCTTCGCTCGCCAACAATATTATCGCAGGGCTATTGATGATATAGAGCTAGTCGTGCAGTGATCACCTGATGATCACGAAGCTGCTAGTTTTAAACTCTATCTATAAAAATATTTCTAATTAGAGCTAATACTTATGCTTAGTTTTGTCATAAATCAAAAGTTATTTCTAGGAGAGTTGAGTGTCTGAATCGAGCTGGCGAAAGCTTCAATTGATTTTCGAAAAAGCCGTCGAACTCCCAGTTGAGTTGCGAAACGATTTTCTTGATGAAGCGTGTGAAGGGGATGACGAACTTCTTAAAAGGGTGCAAGGGCTACTCTTAGCTGATGTGGAAAGTAAGGAGCGAGAAGGTGAGTTTTTGTCCTTAGAACTGGTAGATAGTGAAAAGAAGCTAATTGGAACGACTATCGATGGCTGGAAAATTATTAAGTTAGTCGGTAGCGGTGGTATGGGGAGCGTGTTTAAAGTAGAAAGAAAACAGTCGGACTTTGAGCAATTTTCGGCACTCAAAATAGTCAAAAAGGGGCTAGATAGTGATAGTGTCGTGAGTCGTTTCCGTCAGGAGCGTCAAATCCTTGCTAAGTTAAACCACCCCAATATTGCGAAACTATTTGATGGTGGTGTTACTGCGGATGGACGACCGTATTTTGTAATGGAATTAGTCGAAGGGATACCCATTAATTCATACTGTGATGAAAAAAAACTGACCATTGCCGAGCGATTAAAACTATTTAGACAAGCATGCCACGCAGTACATTATGCCCATAAGAATCTTGTAGTGCATCGTGATCTTAAGCCATCAAATATTATTGTTGATAAACAAGGCCGGCTAAAACTCTTAGATTTTGGGATCGCGAAAGTGCTATCGGGACCCCAATCTGCAGAACTTACAGTTACGGGTTTTCAGTTGCATACACCGGCTTATGCATCGCCAGAACAGTTATGTGGTAAAACCATTACTACCGCATCTGACATATATGCTCTGGGGATCTTGTTTTATGAACTACTCTCTGGAAGACGACCGTTTGAATTGAATCGGTCACCCAAAGAGTTTCGAGATTTAGTATTAACAGCTCAACCGTTGAAACCGAGTGATACCATTACACTTTCGGCGATCCTTGATAAACAAGCTTCAGTCGAACCTAAATCCGTTATTTCAAATCGTTATCAACAGCAAGCAGAACTAGTAACTCTGGAAAAAATCACTACTGAAAGAAGTTCTAAAGCAAAAAAACTAAGAAAAACCCTAACGGGCGATCTCGATACTATTTGTTTAACCGCAATGCATCGTGAACCCGAAAGGCGTTACGCTTCAGCTAACGAGATGGCAGAAGAAATCAACAGGCACCTATCGGGAATGCCTATTTTGGCTAGACCCGATTCGAGCCTTTATCGTCTCAATAAATTTCTAAAACGTCATCAGGCGGCAGCCATAGTTGGTAGTATTGGAATTATTCTAGTAATTGCATTAAGTTTGGTTCATACGATTCAATTAACTGAGCAAAGGGATCTTGCTATTTTAGAGAGACATAAAGCAGAAGAAGTAATGGATTTTCTGATTGGATTATTTGAAGTTTCTGATCCTTCCAAATCTAAAGGAGAGACCGTTACTGCAAGAGATTTGCTTGATTCAGGCTCTAAGCAAATACAATCACAGCTCTCTTCACAGCCCCAGGTTCAACAATCCTTGCAACGCGTTTTAGGAGAGGTCTATTACAAGCTGGGAATTGAAAGTCGCGCTAAACACTTATTAAGTGAAACATTAGAATCGCAAGTTGCACTGTTGGGTGAAAAACATCTCGATGTGGCAAAGACTCAAAAGGCATTGGCTGTACTACATCAAGAAAGAGCCGAATACGAGCAGGCTGAAATACTATTTCAGAAAGCGCTAAAAACTCAACGGGAATTGTTGTCTGTAGAAAATTTTGAACTAGTCAAAACGATAAATGCCATTGGTTCTTTCGAGCAAACGCGTAGTAATTTTGAAGCAGCAGAAAGCAATTATTTAGAAGCACTGGATATTGCAAAACGTATTACCCGTTTAGATCACCCTCAAGTCGCCGAACTATTGGAGAATCTTGGTGGTATTTATCGCGTTTTAGATAGATATGATAATGCGGAAAAACTACTCAGAGACGCGTTACAAATGAATGATAGGCTGTACCAGAGCGGTCCTCATCTGCAAATATCGGAATCAAAAAGGGAGCTTGCAATACTGCTCAAAGAAATGGGGCGTTATGAAGAATCTAAAGAGCTGTTTTTGGCAGTAATTGAATCCTTAACCAAGATATTGGGGCCTGATCATCGAAGTGTTGGTATCGCTTGGAATGGCTACGGCATGCTATTAACCGATATGAAAGACATTGATGGAGCTATTGAAGCTAACAAAAACTTTATTGATATTTTAGAAAGAGCCTATTCTGGGCCACATCCAGCTCTTGCAGCCGCATACAATAATCGTGCTTACATGCTCAAGAATAATCGTGATTATGAAGGCGCGGTTAAGCACTTTAAATTATCAATTGATGTACAAAATGCTATCGGCTTGCCAGAAAATCATATTAATCGTTCGTATCCGCTTGCAGGAATGGGCTTAACGCTCATTGAGCAAGAAAAATATATTGAGGCTCAAGAAATTTTGTTAGCGGTGTTAGCCCTTAGACGAGAAGCTTTTGACGAATCACATACTCTCGTTACAACTGCAAAAAGAGATCTAGCAACCTCGCTAATTGGTTTGAAAGAATACTCTCGAGCCGAAAAAGTCTTACTAGAGTGTTATCAACAATTTCTTAAATCCCGTGGTGAAAACGATCGCCATACCATAGGGACTCTGAAACGATTGATAAAACTATATCGACAATCCGAAGAAGCAGACAAACTTGATAAGTATCAAAAAATACTGGCCCGCTCCTCAACACCAAATTAGGTATCCGAATGTTTAGGGTTACGAATGTATTGGGTCAAGTCTTTCTTTACCATATCTCGCGTTTATTCAACTGAGAGACATTAATCGTATCTGAGTGCTTGATGCTATTGGAATCATCAAATTAGCGCAGGAGAATCAAAAGAGTAAATAGGAAACACTTCATTTTAAAACTGAACTATTATCGTATATCACTGCCTTATTAGTATTGCGGTCATCATACCTTTTGTTAGAAAATCAAGTCGATTAGAAAGTTTAGAAAGCAGGGAATTAATTTATGGGAAAGACTCCGTTCAAATATAAAGCCTTCGTTAGTTATCGACATAAAGATTTAGATAGAAAGTGGGCTAAATGGTTAATCAATAAAATTGAGTCATATAGAACACCTCAAAAGCTTGTCGATAAAGGCGTCCTTAGAAAAACAGGTAAATTATTCAGAGACGACGACGAAATACCGGCTTCTAGTGATTTAGGTGACCAATTAAACTTGGCATTAAGAGAAAGTGAATATCTTATCGTTGTGTGTTCACCAGATACTCCCTCATCTAAATGGGTCGCCGAAGAAATTAAGACATTTCATGAGTTGGGTAGGGCTGATAAAATTATTCCACTGCTCATTCAAGGTGAACCTCGCGATAGCTTTCCCGAATTACTTAGAAAAATTGAAAATAGAAGAACAGAGAGCGATGGAAGCACCTCAATAACTTACACCGAAGTAGAGCCCTTAGCAGCGGATATTCGACCACGAACCGATGAAAGTCATGCTGATACCAAGCAACGAGCATTGTTTAGGTTGTTGGCCGTTTTATTAAAGTGTAGTTATGACGATTTAAAAAACAGAGAGCTAGAACGTAAGCGAAAACAACGATTTATTTGGTCATTTTTTTCAGTATGCCTTATTGTTATCCTGTCCGCACTTTCGATCTATTCTTGGCAGCAAGCTAAAATTGCCAAAGCAAATGAAGCTACCGCAATCAAAGAAAAAAACAGAGCGCTAAAATCACAGAGTGAATTCCTTATTAGTGCTGCACAACAGGAAAATAGAAAAGGTAATTACGATACTGCGTTGTTACTTGGCCTAAATGCATTTCCTGGAATATACGGCGGCGAACGACCAACGCCAGATACTATCGCTCCGATCGCTACTGCGGTTTATGAGGCACGCCGCAAAACTATCTATCCCCATAACAGTCAATTGGAAAAGGCTAGGATATCGCCAGATGGACGCTATATTCTGACGATTCCCTCTGACAATAAGCTCTATGTTTGGCATAAGCAAAGTGGAAAGCTCATATATACTTTTAAGCATGACCGGTGGATGAATAACGCAAGATTTAGTCACGATAGTCAATTGATTGCTGCGATCGATAGCGGACAAAACTTAATGGTGTGGTCGCTACTGGACGGAGAACTACGGTATAGCAAGCGAATCGGCAAATCGCAATTTGACCTACAGTTTTCTAAAGATAATTCTACAATTTATGTTGGGGCAAATAATCAGTTGGTGAGAATAGATGCACTCACTGGAAGAGTTTTGACACGGTTACCGCTTGGAAAGGCTATCAATAGAATGAGCATTCACCCGAGTGAAAAATATCTATTATTAAAAACCTTAGCGGTGTCTTCAGAGGGATTTGTTGCTATGGTTGATCTCCAAAGCAATCAAATACTCTTTAAGCGTACGATTCGCAAATCCTATTCAGATCCAGTATTTAATAAAGACGGAAGTTTATTCATCATATCGTCTGACAATATAGCAACCTTGTATGACTCAACCAATGGCAATAAGCTTTATTCTCTGCCCCATGAAGAGTTAATTCTTGACACAGCTTTTAGCCCAAAGGAAAACTGGGTTGTGACTTCCTCTAGAGATAAAAAAGTGACCCTTTGGTCGACTGAAAATGGTAAGAAACTAGTCACATACTCGCACAATTACCCGATACATAATGTTGCGATAAGTCCCGACAACAAACTCTTAGCAACTAGCTCTCCAGACGGATTTATTACAATTTGGGATATAGCAGGATCATCAGTTAGAGCCAATTTACGCAGCGAAAAATTCAAATACACATTAATTTTCGATAAATCGAGTGAACAACTGTTAACCATTAATCCGGCAGAAAGAAGCACGGCTTCGGTAGTACTTTGGGATTTACGAAAAAGTAACTATACAAGAGAATATATTCATGGCGCAGCCGTTTCGAAATCTTTATACGTTCCTTTTTATGATTACCTAATTACAATTAGTAAAAAAACTGCACAGCTGTTCCATGCCAAAACCGGAGAAAGAGTCAAATCATTAGAGCATGATAAAGATATTACTCATGCCTATATTTCGCCGAATGGAAGACTACTTATAACTGATTCTTATGCTAAAAAAACATCTGTCTGGGACTTAGATAAACTCAACTTAGTTGGTCAATTTACTAATGATGGCTATGTAAAGTCCGCGATAAGTGCGGATAGCTCGCAGCTGATTACGTTACTTGAAAAAGGTCTTATCGGCTTGTGGGATTCAAAAGAGGGGCAGTTAAAAGAAAAAATTAGAATCGATAGTAAAATTAAGAGTATGACGCTTATTCCACATCAGGAAAAAATTGCGGTTCTGTCCGAAAAGCGCGTCGTGGACCTAATAGATCTAAATGATAAGAGTGTGACGAATTCCATTCCCATACAAAAAGTAGGCGGCGAACTCAGTGCAAGCCCAAATGGAGAACTAATAATTGGTAAGGACTATGATGAGATTGTCTTATGGAATAGTCAATCTGGAGAACCGATATTTCGATTAGCTCATGACAAGATTGTTCAGAGCTATGATGTGAATTCCAACAAAAATCTATTGGTTTCATCTAACTATCAGAGCTTTGATGCGACTTTGTGGGATTTAAAAACAGGAAAACTGTTAAAGAAATTTACTCATGCCGGTCAAATTACCCATGTCAAATTGAGTGATGACGGCCAATGGTTACTCACATCATCTAGAGACAAAACCACGACTCTTTGGAATCTTAATAATTACCGAATGCACCAAGTTTTTTATCATCAACAACAAGTATTGCATGCCGATTTTGTTGATGGGAATCGTTGGGTTGTCACCTCTGCGAGTGACAAGCTTGCTAAGCAATGGCGTATTTTTGATGATCTAGATGACCTTATGTCCCAAGCCAAAGCAAAGCTACCTAATAATCGTAAATGTTTAACAGAAGAGGAACGAAAGATGTACTTTCTTCCTGATCTACAAAACGAACAACAAGCTGCGCTCGGTTGTTTTATTCGATAGTTTAAGATTGGTAAACTGGGAGGAGCTAATCAATCCGGCATTGTTTCTTTCTGATGAAAACTCCAAACTGTTGATAGGATTTTATTTAAGAGTGAATACATTGCCAAAGACCAATAGGGTCGCTCATCGCTCAGGGGCGGATCAACTTGAATCTAAACAAACATCTTTTGAAATATGATTAACACAATATCAATCAGTAACTATCGCTCGCTACTAAATTTAGTAATTCCTCTTGGTCAGCTAAATCTGGTAACAGGCGCTAATGCTAGCGGAAAGTCTAATCTTTAAAAATCCCTCAGGCTCCTCGCTGAAACCGCTCAAGGTGGAGTGGTTAATGCTCTAGCCAAAGAAGGTGGGTTGGACTCCACGTTTTGGGCCGGTCCAGAAACTCTGTCTAATAGAATGAAAAGCAGAGAAGTTCCGGTTCAAGGTGGGCCAAAACAAAAGTTAACGCGTTTGCGTTTAGGCTTCTCTGGCGACGATTTTGGCTACTCAATTTCGCTGGGGTTACCCATACCGTCAAATTCCGCATTTTCTCTCGACCCAGAAATAAAAAAGGAAACAATCTGGAGTGGCAGCACTTATCGACCAGCAAGTACATTGGTAGATAGGGAAGGCGGGGTGATTAAAGTTCGTTCTGGCAGAAGTTGGGAAGTAATTAGTCAACATACCAATACATTTGATAGTTTGTTTAGTCAAAT
Source organism: Kangiellaceae bacterium (assembly GCA_965230505.1). Lineage (GTDB taxonomy): Bacteria > Pseudomonadota > Gammaproteobacteria > Enterobacterales > Kangiellaceae. Next base: position 2,397,912 of record OZ246006.1, read on the forward strand.
TGCCGATCCTATGAGAGCACCAGAAGTCCTAACGCTAAGAGAAAGAATTAGAAATTGGCGGTTTTATGATCACTTTAGAACGGATGCAGACGCTCCAGCTCGACTACCTCAATTGGGAACCCGAACACCCGTTTTGCATAACGATGGTCATAACCTCGCAGCGGCCTTGCAAACAATTAAAGAAATTGGCGATGCTAACGCGTTGGATGACGCGATAAGTGATGCTTTTCCGGGGGCGAAATTAGGAATTAAAATTGAACCAGACGGCAGATTTTCTATTGAATTTAGTCAATATGGTTTGCTTCGACCGTTGTCAGGTTTAGAGCTATCTGACGGAACGCTTAGGTATTTACTTTGGGTTGCTGTTTTACTAACGCCTCGACCACCATCATTAATGGTATTGAATGAGCCGGAAACCAGCTTGCATCCCGATTTATTACCGGCTTTGGCAAAGCTAATTATTAAAGCCTCTGAAAACACTCAAGTATGGGTGGTATCTCATGCAACACGACTTATTGCTGCCATTGAACAATCCCCAGAGTGTAATTCAATTCAACTCCAGAAAGAGTTAGGAGAAACTCAAGTTATTGACCAAGGGTTGTACGATGAACCTATATGGAGTTGGCCAGATAATGGATAGCCCCAGTATCAGTATTGTGAGTAATAAAACTCTTTTGAACGAACTAAGAGCTATCAAGTCGAGCAGATTAACTCGAATCGATTAACGCTAGTTTCACCGAACATTTCGATTGTATTATTCTATCTCAGTTACCTAATAAAATCTGCTGAGAAGCATTTGTTAAACGTTAGAACTAACGAAGATTTTAGAGAAGTAGAAATAAGGCTTTTCTAACCGACAGACCAAGAATATACAGAAAATTTATTGCCTGTTTTACCTCTAAAATTTTGGCTAAGGGTGGGTGGTGACAGTACCATTCCCGAAAAATTACTACGTGTTTCAAATTACCATAGTGTTAAATGGATTGCTGAAATAGATGCAAGCATTAGTGACTCACAATCGACTTATCCACTCTTCATTCGTTTGCAGACTACGTACTATTTTGGGAATGGGATTTTCCAGATCATAATCCATTTGGTCCTATGGATAGTAAAGATGCGCTGGTTTACGTTTCAGCAATCTCTGATGAATTTTTCGACTTAAGTTTTAATGGTGGAGACGGACCTTACTTGACAGGCGATAGGTCTCCACCAGTGAATACTGCAATCCTTAATTTTTAGAAGAACTCGTCAATAACAGTATAATCGACAGTTATTAGGTATCACTTGCATTAAGTGCTATTGAATATTTTTTCCTTCTAACTCCTGACCCGCTTGATAAAGCGTCAACGCAGTCGCTTTTCCTTTTTCATTTAACTTAAAAACAATCCTTGCTTGTACTTGGCCATTGAAAAATTCAGATTCCGATTTCGTTTCAAAAGGGATCTTAGGCTGGCCAGTAGCTTGAATGATAAGTTGACCATTTTCGTGAGAAGTGGTGATTACAAAATTTGGCATAATTTCAAATTTTCCTATCAAGTTATCCAGTTGCTCTTTGGTCAATTCAACTTTTTTAATCTTGGCAGCGGCTTCTTCTTTGGAAAGCTTTTTAGCTTTTGTTTTAGCGCCTCCTTGGAACAAGGTTAATGAAGTCGCTTCGCCTTTTCTATCGAGTTCAAACTTAACAGTTGCTTCTACTACGCGATAGACAAATTCTAAGTCTGACTTTGCGTAAACCGGATAATTAGCTTGTCCAGTGAGCTGAATATATAACTGTTGATTCTTATGTGTCACGGTCATAATCATTCCGGGGGCTAGTTCGTAGTAGCCTGCTAGTTTGTTTAATTGATCTTCCTTGAGAGTTTGGACATCAAAGGTGTCGCTCTTCATTTTCTCTAATTTACCGGTTAAAAAAGCGTTACCTATGTTATCCATGCCATTGGCAGAGTTTTCGAGAATAATGATTCCTCTTTGGTTGTCTTGATCGAATCCCATAAACGAACGAAATCCACCGGTACCACCGTTATGCCATAAATAGGAACCGTTTTTGTGTTTAGCAATAAACCACCCCAAGCCAACGCTAGCACCGTGCTTTTTAGCATCAGTGGTTTTTTGATGAGATAAGTTGATTGCTTCAATTATAGAAGTTTGGTGCGACGTTTCGCTTGGATTCAAGTTGGCCTTTAAATACAGCGCCATATCTTTAGCGTTTGAATTCAGGCCACCCGCACCGGCAAGCGAGGGTAGTTTCCAGTGCTTAGTCCTATTTAAACTCGCGTCATGTCCGTCACTTTGTTGACCGGTATGCAACGCTGGAACATCAACAAATGTGTTGTTCATTGAAAGCGGTTTTAACACCCGATCGGTTATCATCTGCTGGTAGCTCTTACCATCAATTAATGCCAAAGTATGTCCAAGTAGACCAACCGCTAAATTGGAATACTCTAATTTTTCACCGATATCACGAGTCAGTTCATATCCATTGAGAAAGTCGTACATCATTTCAACGGTGTAATCAGCGTAAGGATTGAGGGGATCACTGTAGGGCATATTGGTTGGAAGCCGTGGTAATCCCGAGGTATGATTGGCTAAGCTTTTTAGAGTGATAGATTTTCCATTTTTAGTTGGAAGCTTAACTTTACTAGGCAAGTATTTTTGTACTGGGTCATCTAGCTTCACCTTTTCTTCCGCAACCATGCTAGCCAGCGCAACCGAAGTAAAGGTTTTAGAAATAGATCCTATTTCAAACAGCGCAGAAGAACTGGATGCTATCTTTTTCTCTTTATTGATTAATCCAAAATTAAGAAATTCAGTTTTGCCATCTTCAATGACTACAACGACCGCACCAACTGCTTTTTGTTGTTGTTCGATCTTGTGATTAATCAATGCCTTTATGGTCTCGCTACTAGAGCCGCTATTATTGGAAGCTTTTGCAAGATTAATATTATTTAAAAATAGCAAACTGCTGATTATAAATAGTCGTTTAAACATTTTATCTATTATCCTATAGGGTTCAATTGGTTATTAAGCGGTTATCACACGTTTTCGAGAGATTTTAATTCTCGGATTTTTTGATCAACTTTATCTATCAACGGCGCGAATTTTTTCTTAGCGGCTGTTTTATTCATAAAATAAATACCGACATAGAGCACTGCGACAAATAAATAGTAAAACGCTAGTTGTTGTGATATTTGCGGTAGCCCTGTTTCATCAACTCTTGCTCCAGCGGTAATCAAAATGATCGCCAGGGTTAATGGCCCGAGATACCAGGATGCCACGGATTCTAGAAGTTGCTTTTGTTTTTCTAGCTTGCTTTTTTCTACAAATAGAAATGAAAGTAAACTATCGTCCTTGGCGGATTCAACTTGTCTTGCTTTTAGAAGTTTGTATGGAATATAAAGACAAGCAATAATCGCAACCCATAATCCAATGGTTTGCAATAGGCTCGCGGAAGAGAATAACTTCCATGCCCAAACAGGAATTAATAATAGAGCAATAGAAATCTCCATAAAATCTCTTCGTTTAACTGATTTATCCAATTTATTCGTTTCCTTTTCTAGTGACTCAACTAGGCTAGTTAGATCTTGCTGTTCACCAGCTTGTTCTACTTCGGTTTTCCAACCGGTTTTTAAATCATCAAACTTCATGATTCATCACCTATATATTGCTCTTCAAATGTCGATTTAATTCGTTTAACTCTGACTCTGACAGCATTGGCACTGATACCCACAACTTCGGCAATACTCTCTGAGGATAATCCATCCAAATACATCATTAGAATACTTGCCTCTATATCGGACAGTGTATTCATAAAAGTATTTAAAATATCCGCTTGGCAGCTCTCTTGGCCTACTTGCGAATCTTGTGTTGCAACCTTGGCTAAAGCATGTTTGAGCTCTCTACGCTTAATGCTTTTGCTAACAAAAGTTGTTGCGGTATTCAACGCAACTTTATAAAGCCAAGTTTCGCGCGAAGATTTGCCTTTAAAGCTGGCAAAGCTACGCCACAGCTGCATCAAGATCTCCTGATACATATCTTCAAAATCATTATGCTGGCAATAACGAGAGGCGATATAGCGTATTCGCCCCTGATTATTTGCTATTACCTGCTCAAATTCTTTTTGCATGTATCCCCTTAATTACATATTGCGTCGTTGTTAGGTGGCGTTTTAACCGCTATTTTAGGTCGATTAATTGCCTAAGCTATATAGTTAGTATCTAGAAAATTGGATTTATGTCAAAAGGCATGAAATAAATTTGTCTTTGCTGAGTCGAAGAGGTTGTTAGGGGCAAACTCAGCGCTTTATCAAAGCGATGTTTCGAATGAGCAGCCTTTGCCTGCTGGTGCGCTCAATCAGATTGTTAATTAGTCGCTTGAATGCTGTCTCCTGATAAACTCGCAATGCTCGAAGAGGTAAAGTATTATAGGGTGATAAATAATTTGTTACTGAATCCTTATGTCTTTACCTCCGTGTCCTAGTTGCCAGTCAGAATATGTTTATCAAGATCAAGAACAACTCATTTGCCCAGAATGTGCTCATGAGTGGAATCCAGCAGAAGTCGCTCAAGAAGAGCTAATAACGGTAAGAGATACCAATGGTACCCTTTTGTCTGAGGGTGACAAAATCACTTTCGCGAAAGATCTAAAAGTTAAAGGTAGCTCGTTGGTACTTAAAATTGGAACCAAAGCTGTAGTAAGGAGAATTGTTGAAGGAAAAGACCATCAGTTAGATTGCAAAGTCGATGGTGCCGGAGAAATGATGATCACCGCGCAGTTTGTTAAGAAGGCATGATACCAGCCGCAATCTATAGAGCGCTAATCTAGCTACTTCAGTTGACGAACCTCCCAAAATTGTCATAACTAACCCCCTTAGCGTTTTATAAGAACTTTCAATCTTCAGACATTTTATTTTAACCGACGCATATTAAAGCGATAACGACAAAGCTTATAATAGACAAGTCGAGCTTTTGGTATGTCAATCGATGATTGTTTCCAGTCTCGAAATAGGTTTTGATAAATGCTTTGAAGCATAATTACTGGTCAATATTGCCTTTTATTTCAATAACATCAATATCTTGTTGTTTAAGATAGTCAGCCAGCAGTTCGATATCCTGTTTCATTTTTGGTAGAACTTGATTTTTAAGGTGATCCAATTGGGTGGTTAATTGCTTAGACGCAAATTTTGCCCCTAAATTAGCGCTTTCGACTTTTGTAATAATATCTTCAATGTTGCTATAAAATCGTCGAGTCTCTGTTAGATAAAAGCTAGGAGTCGATAGTGTCGATTCTGAAAACTTCATAGTTTCCCAGATATACTTTTCGATTTTTGGATTATTTAATTTTAAAGTAGTGGTTGGAAGATTTTTGCTTAAAGTATTTTCGTTATATTGTCTGAGTCGAGCTTCGTTGTCCTTGACTTCATCATATAAAGCACTTCGTAAATAATAGTTATTTTGGCGAGTTTGCAAATCATCAAACTCTATCGCTTGCCTTAGTCCCGCTTGCGCAGCTAGATAAACGCCAACGATAGTGGCGAGAATGGTGAATAGTTGTGCCAGCCAGAAACCAGAACGTGTGAGATCCTGATTATCTAACTTTTTAATGCTATCTTTCAATCGATTGGAGTTTAAAGGAGTTTGTTGTTCTGTCATGCGAATGGACCTAAGGCTCGATAGTAATGTATCGAATTTGATAATAGTGAGAAAATCAATAGGTTAGCATCTATTTAAGTCGAATATCAATGGACATGAAATTATTATCTCGGTGCGTTGCCACCCAGCTATGTTGAGCAGGTATCAGTAGCTGTTTAGAACGCGCTTTTGGGGTAATTGCCTTAAAATAAACAATTATTACGGTACGCCTCTAATGGTGTCGTGGCGATAAGAGCAATAAGCTTACGTCGGTAGAGCGCAAGCTCATAACCCCTAATGGTTATTGTTTTTTTCCTTACCCAACCAAGGCTAACAAAATCCCCGCGGCCACCGCTGAGCCTAACACACCTGCCACATTTGGCCCCATAGCATGCATTAACAAGAAGTTATGTGGGTTGGCTTCTAATCCTAATTTATTAGCAACACGCGCCGCCATAGGGACCGCAGAAACGCCTGCGGCACCGATTAGAGGATTGATTGGATCTTTTGAAAGTTTATTCATTAGTTTTGCCATTAACAAACCAGTTGCTGTTCCAATTGAAAAAGCGACCGCACCAAGCGCTAAAATTCCCACAGTCTTTAAGTTCAGAAAAGCCTCAGCGCTTAATTTAGAACCAACCCCCAAGCCTAAGAAAATAGTCACAATATTAATCAATTCGTTTTGTGCCGTTGAACTTAACCGATCAACTACTCCAGATTCTCGCATTAAGTTTCCTAAACAAAACATTCCAACCAGCGGTGTGGCGGTAGGCAAGAACAAAATCGTCATCAGTAATACACCCAATGGGAAAACAATTTTTTCTATTTTAGTGACATGACGAAGCTGAGCCATTTGAATCTTTCTTTCATCTTCGGAAGTGAGCGCGCGCATAATTGGCGGCTGAATAATTGGTACTAATGCCATATAAGAATATGCTGCTACAGCAATCGCTCCGAGCAACTCTGGTGCTAATTTTGATGCTAAGAAAATTGCGGTTGGTCCGTCGGCACCTCCGATAATAGCGATTGCCGATGCGTCTTTTAGAGTGAACTCAATCCCTGGAACAGCGTTCAATGCAATCGCACCAAACAAAGTGGCAAAGATCCCAAACTGAGCAGCGGCACCAAGTAACAACATTTTTGGATTGGCGATCAACGCGCCAAAATCGGTCATTGCACCGACACCCATAAAAATTAATAGCGGAAAAATTCCGGTATCAATTCCAGCGTAATAAATATAATGCAGCATGCCATCCACTTCGGTAAAACCCGCTAACGGAATATTGGTAAGGATGGCACCAAAACCGATGGGTAGAAGTAATAACGGCTCGAAACTTTTGGCAATGGCTAAGTAAAGCAATCCGCAGCCGACTAGCATCATTACAATCTGTCCTAGCTCAAAGTTAGCCAGCCCAGTCGATTGCCAAAGTATGGTCAATGATTCCATTAATCAATTATCCTATGCTGAGTAACGCTTGGCCGACGCTGACACCATCGCCCTCTTTAATATGTATGGCGGTAACTTTTCCGCTAGCCGTTGAGCGAATTTCCGTTTCCATTTTCATCGCTTCCATAATGATCAGTACATCGCCTTCACCGACTTGATCACCAACATTGACCTGCAGTCTAAAAATATTACCTGCCAGTGGCGCTTCGACAGAGCTGCCTCCTGTCGCTGCCGGTACTGGTTCCGATGCTGCGGGGGATGTGCCCGAAGAAATATTTTGAATCTCTCCTGAAGGCGCAACGATTACTTCGTAAACCTTTCCATCAACTCTTACAGAATAGTTTTCAATTCCACCTGATGAGCTCGGTGCTGGTGACGCACTAGCTGTTGCTGGGGTGGTTGCTTTTTCTGGGATTGGCTCAAATGCATCAGGGTTATTTCGATTTTCTAAAAACTTTAGTCCTATTTGAGGGAATAGCGCATAGGTCAGTACATCGTCAATTTTATTCTCTGCAAGGGTAATACTTTTTTCAGCTGCCAGTTTTTCTAACTCGGCGGTTAAGCTGTCGACTTCTGGTTCAATTAGATCGGCAGGTCGGCAGGTTATTGCTGCGTTACCCTCTAGTACTCGTTGTTGTAGTTTTTCATTAACTGGCGCTGCGGTCGTTCCATATTCACCCTTTAGAACTCCGGCTGTTTCTTTGGTAATTGATTTATAGCGTTCCCCAGTCAAAACATTCAGCACGGCTTGAGTGCCAACAATTTGTGAGGTTGGTGTGACCAATGGAATATAACCTAAGTCTTTTCTTACTTTGGGAATTTCTGTGAGCACTTCATCTAATCGATCCGCTGCACCTTGCTCCCTTAATTGATTTTCCATATTGGTTAACATGCCACCAGGCACTTGAGCGGTTAGAATGCGCGCATCAATACCTTTTAAACTGCCTTCAAAGGCTGCGTATTTCTCTCTTACGTCACGGAAGTAAGTGGCAACTTCTGCTAATTTGTTTAAATCTAACCCAGTGTCACGTGGTGAGTCTTCAACTATCGAAACGATGGTTTCAGTCGGGGAGTGACCGTAAGTCATACTCATGGAAGAAATTGCGGTATCGATAACATCGATTCCCGAATCAATCGCTTTCATATGAGTTGCAACACTTAAGCCGGTGGTCGCATGGCAATGTAATGCGATTGGCAGAGAAACAGTTTGTTTTAGTTCGCCAATTAATTCTTCAGCCACATAAGGCTTAAGCAATCCGGCCATATCTTTAATACACAATGAGTGTGCACCAAAGTCTTCAAGTTGTTTGGCCATCGTTAGCCAGCCTTGTAGGTCATGCACTGGGCTCACGGTATAACTTAAGGTTCCTTGTGCATGGGCACCGACTTTAACGGCTGCTTTAATAGAGCCTTGCATATTTCGAACATCATTCATGGCGTCAAAAATTCTGAATACGTCGACTCCGTTGATATGCGCTCGCTCTACAAACTTCTCAACTAAATCATCAGCATAATGCCGATAGCCAAGAATATTTTGGCCTCTGAAGAGCATTTGTTGTTTGGTTTTTGGCATGGCTTTTTTGAGTGCACGAATTCGCTCCCAAGGATCTTCTCCGAGATATCGAATACAAGAGTCAAAAGTTGCGCCACCCCAAGACTCAATTGACCAAAAACCGACCTCGTCTAGCAGCGGGGCAATCGGCAACATATCGGCCAATCTAAAACGGGTGGCTAATAGTGACTGGTGAGCGTCTCGCAAAACGACTTCAGTAATGCCTAGCGGCTTTGATGGATTGGACATAGTTTTTTCCTTGGTGTTTCATTGACTAGCTATCAGCTCAACGGATTGAGTTGCTGTCGACAGTGATTCTCTTATTTATTATTGTCTTGGTTGTTATTTCTGTATTGGGTCACAGCGGCAGATATTGCGGCGACTATCGATTGATCGTCTTGACCTTGTGCAGGGCTAATAGAACCAGTTGTTTTTTTTACTTTGACAGGATCGGGAAAGCGTTCTCCGAGGGGGGCAATGATCGTTTTAATAACAACAATCAATATGCTTAAAAACGCATAGACAAATAGCATGCCGACAAGCATTAAGGTCGCGGCTTCGTAAAATACATTCGGTGAGTCTTGCAAATCCCGTTTTTCCTTTTAACTAATTGAGTACAAAGCATAAATCGAATAGCACTTTGAGATCAAATAACTATTGATCATAGCTTTCGCAAGCTACTTAATATCTCAAGAAATTTTAACCAATAAAGAACGGCTTAAAAACAGGTTTACCACAGAGAACACAGAGGAAGGAATTGATAAGTATTCTGAGTGAGGAATTTATGGCCTGGATCTGACCTTATTTTGAATAAGAACGATCATTATGTCGTGTAAACCGGCACCGTTCAGTCTACTTGCCATCTTTTAAAAAACAAGCCGGCTGAGCGCAGTCTAAGCCTCACTGTATAAGTGCAATCTTTCCCAACTAAGTTAATTTACCAGCCAGATCAGCTAACTGCTTTATTTCTGCATCATCCAAGACCTCGAATGCAGAATCACAACTTTGTTCAAAGGTGGCTTTTGCTTCACTATAAACCCGTTCTCCGCTTTCGCTTAATTTGACTAAGCTAACCCGAGCATCACGCGGATTTTTCTGCTTTTGGACTAACCCAATTTTTTCCATTGGACTGATTAAGCGGGTGATCCCCGAAGCGCTGAGCCCGATTTTGTTAGCTAAATCGACCCTTCTCATGCATTGATGACTCGCTAAGCTCAAGTGGTGCATCACTAAAAACTCGGTAAAACTGATTCCGTGAAAACTTAGGGGTGAGTCGACGCGTTTATTGAGCTGTGCACTCATTGCGGCTAATTTCAAAGCTAATTCCATTGCTGGTGTGAACTGTTGCATTGTAAATACCTAAAACTTTTTGTTTATTATTTGATTAATGGTTGATAACTCAAGTATTGATCAAGTAGTTGGGATTTGCAACTGTTTGCTGCAAAGAAGTTATAAATTCAAGAAATAGGCTTAAATTGAGCTAAGCGCGCAGGATCTGACCGCTTTCAAGGTCGACAATTCGTGAAGCGGCTTCCCCGCCACAAGGACCTGAAACGATTTGTGCTAAAGGTAAATAAAACTTATTACGGATGATCGCTACCGATTGACTGGTGGGTTTGGCGTTTCGGTTACAGCTGGTAGAAACGATGGGACCTTGCATCATTTCACAAAGCTTTTTAGCGACAGGATTGGTAGTCACCCTAACTGCCAGTTTGGCATGTGTACCTGCCAAAAGGGGTGAAGTCCGCGCTGATTTATCGACCAACCAAGTCGTTGCTCGGCCAGTGTGATTTTGAATCCGTTGTTTTTGCTGATTCGATAGTGGTGCAATTAATCTAGAGGCCTGCTCTATATCGCTGACCAAGATTATAAGGCCCTTTTTATAGCTACGATGTTTAACACTGAGAAGATCGGAAACTGCTTCTAGATTGTAAGGGTCACAACCTAATCCATAAACCGATTCAGAAGGGTAGGCAATCACACCACCGCGTTTGAGTGTTTTGATTGCCTTTCGGTATTGCCATTGATGCACTGTTAGAAAATCGCATTGCGCTCAACTAAAGAGTTAAGCGCTAAGGTGTTCTAAAGTGTCGCTTGAAGCTGCTTATCTTTTTCGATAACGGCTGCAGCGTTTGCAGCACGATCTTCTGCAACTGCTTTGGCGATTTCTGGATCAGCAATTCCAATCATTTGCGCCGCCAAATAACCTGCGTTTTTAGCACCTGCTTTACCGATCGCTACGGTTGCTACTGGAACGCCTGCTGGCATTTGGACCGTAGACAATAATGCATCTTGACCTTTAAGCGGGCCGCCGTCCATTGGTACACCAATGACTGGACGAGTGGTTAATCCTGCTACCGCACCCGCTAAATGGGCTGCTAGGCCAGCCGCACAAATGAACACGGCACATCCCCGTGACTCAGCATCTTTCACATATTCGTGAGTCGCGGCTGGTGTTCTGTGTGCAGAAGTGACTTTAACTTCTGCACGGATCCCAAGATCCTTCAAAATAGTTAGAGTGTTTTGCATACATGGCCAGTCAGAGTCCGAACCCATTAAAATCGCAACAAATGCTTTGCTCATTTTTATACCTTTAAAGTGATTGAGGTGATTGAAAAAATTAATCGCGCATTATACTGAAATATAAGCACCGTTGCATATTTTTGCAGCTAAATTAGTTTTAGAATATCCAGTTTTCGGCTTATTTATAGGTAAAATCTATAAATTAGAGTGCTTTTTCCCAAAAAAGCGCCTTACCCATGGCTGGATCTAACTCGTAGCCGGAAAAGCCAAATTTAACATAAGCATTCTTAGCCACCCTATTTCCTTCCAGCACTTCAAGAGTAAGTTTGCAGCAGCCTTTTTGGGAGGCGACTCGCTCAACTTCCTCTAGCATCTTCTGGCTCAGACCCAATCCCCGATGATTACCGGTAACAACCACATCGTGAATATAAACCAGTGGTTTGCATTTAAAGGTTGAAAACCCAAAGAAGCAGTTGATAAGCCCTGTGGGTTCACTATCAACGTAACAAAGCACCGAAAAAGCATTGCCTTGCTCGGCTAATTTAGCAGCTAAAGTCGATTTAACTTCTTCGGAAAGCGGTTTACCTCCGCCCATAGGATCTTCGGCGTAGCTGTTTAACAAAAAGCTGATGGCTTGTGCATGGTAAGGGTTATGATAGTCAGCGACTAGTATTTCGACGTTATCGGGCATGTGGTTGTCCAAATAAAATGAGATTTTGCCGAGTATATCAATCGCGTGATGGGCATGCTAATAACGGGATATTCTTTTGCAAAAGATAAAAACGATTCACCACAGAGAGCAAAGAGTAAGAAATAATTTGAGTTGACCTAAATATTAAGCCCATTGAGCGGAGTCGAAATCACAGTCAGATATCGTTTCGAACTGTGTTGTACTCGAGTTCGACTCCATTCAAGCTATTTTCTTTTAAATAGCAGCCGGCCACAGCCAAGCGAAAGTTCCTGCGGTAACTCCGGCGTAAATTGCAGCATCGATCAAGAATCGTAAACAGTTGGACCAGGGATGCCCGTACCAAATGCTAAATGGAAGACCGCCCATACCGTAAGCAATAAAAGCCATAACAAAAACTAGTCTAAACACATTCATATAATCTGTACCCACAGAAATCGACATAGTCATTACGTAGGCCAGTAAAGCTGAAACCAAAACAAAAAATAAGAATTGTTGGATCAGTAGTTTTCCCATCGGCGGCAGCCCATCGGGAAAAATAGTTACCATTGCTACTGGTCCTTTTTTAAATTTTTCTTGGACTTCTGGTTTGCCCATTTCACTCATATCTCCGCAAAACGGCATGTGATAAAGTCCGGGTGAAGGCTTACCTTCTCTTAAAGCATTCGAAACAGATTCTTCATTAGAAAGGCTACTCATATCGGCATTATGATATTTAATTACCATATGAATGATTGCGCTGGCTATCCAGCAAAATATCCCCGCTAGCAATATTGCGAGCCATAGATCAAAGATAGAAACAGTCATAATTATTATTCTCCATAGTTTCAATGAGTCTTGACTATATCCTTAATGGAATATAAGTACAAATAAGACGTTAAGAATGACTCGAATGCTATGGCGAAATTCGATATTTTTGACTGATCTGAAAAACAGGTTATCAGTTTTAAAAAGAATTCATTGTATTTATTGTTTATGAGATTAGACTAACTCATTGCAAACTTAACCCATTAAGGAAAATTTATGAACAAGAATATCATCATCCGCTTTTTTTCAGTCGCTATTGTTTTATTAACGGCTTCTGTTTCCGCTGACAATGGCAAGCCCGACCTATGGAAAATAGAAAAAGGTGATAAAAGTAGTTATCTATTTGGTTCGATCCATCTAGGCTCTGAAGATATGTATCCTTTATCAAAAAAGGTAAAAGATGCTTATAACCAAGCAGAACATTTAGTCGTAGAAATTGATCTCAAGCCAGGCGATGAGCAAAAGCTAGTTCCAATTATCCAAGAGCTTGGAGTAGATATGACTTCAACTTTGGAAAGCAGACTCACGCCGGAAACACTCGCAGTTTATAAAAAAGCTTGTACTGAAAAACAACTGCCGTGCGCACAGTTCTCACCATTGAAAAAATGGTTTGTGAGCCTACAACTACAGCTAATGATGATTCAGCAACTTGGCTATAAAGAAGAGCTGGGGATTGATAAGCATTTTTTAGATTTAGCTCATAAATCAAACAAAAGTGTTGTCAGTCTAGAAACTGCGGATGGACAATTAAAAATGTTAAGTGGATTCAATCAACAGGAACAAGAGTTGATGTTGTTACAAAGCCTTGAAGCTACCAAAGAAGAAATGGAGTCACTTTTTACCGCATGGAAAACTGGTGATGATGCTGCGATGATAGAAATGTTTACTAGAGACTTAGATAATGCGAGTGCCAAAGCGATTTATGATGCGATGTTTATCGACCGAAATATTGAAATGGCGAAAAATATCAAAGCAATGTTAGTGGAAAACAAAAGCTTGTTTGTTGTGGTTGGTGCAGGTCATATTGTTGGTGAAAAAGGCTTAGTTGATTTGTTAACTAAAGCGGGTTACAAATTGACTCAATTGCAATAGTGGTGTTGATTAAATAATGTATGATTTCGACTCTGCTCACTGAACTTGGATCTAAGCTCACTGTGCGGAGTCGAAGTTTTGATTGGCTGAGGCTTCAACAGACTCAGCCAGCTTTTATTCAAATTATAAGTCGAAATGTTTCGTTTCGATGTGTTGCGAAAACTATGGCAACCTCTGCTGCTTAACCCAAGGCGCTCCATTTTCACGTAAGCGTTTTTCTAACGCAGGAATTCTTAACTCGATAATCGCTTTTAGTTTAGCTTTTTCGATATCAAGTTTTTTCTTCGCTAACTTTAAACTCTGACGATGAGTGGGAGTTGGTCCATAGGTTGAGAATGAAGTTCCTAACTCTGCGACTCCAATTAAATTGTTTACGGTTTTTACATTATTCAAATAAACTTCAAATTTAGACACGTCACCATTAAGTTGGTGATTAATATCCTGTAAATCCGCACGAATTTGATGTAGTTCTTTATCTAGACTTCCAGGTGCGGCCTTAGACCGCTCAATTGCTACTGCAAGCATTTTTACTTTTTCTTGAGTCTGTTGCAGGCTGAAGTGAGTTGCGCTTGAATCGCCCTTGATATCGCTAATCGACTGCCAGAAGTCCACCACTTGTTGAGTTGGTGCTCCTTTTAATGAACCGGGGGACATAGGTTCGACTAAAAAGGTTTGGGCCTCACCCAATTGAGTTATTACACCATCGAGCTGTTGACTTAGTTCGACGCTATACTTACCCGGCGCGGCCAAGAAGCTAATTTGAATATAGCTTTGATCGTCTCCTGGAGTGGCGGTTGTAACCGCCTCGGAATTTGGAATACCTAGGTCCCAGCTGACTCGGTTAATTCCCTTTTGATTGGTACCTGCAATTCGGCGAACGACTTTGCCCTCATTATTTCTGATGGTTAACCAAATTTTAGGCGGTTGTTGTCGGCGTTCTTCTTCAACGGCTTGCCAGCCAGGGAAAGGAATGTTGTTTTGATTTTTTAATTGGCGTTCTTTTTGTTGTCGAATTTGCTTTTTTGTTTTCACTTCATCTTTTAAGTAATAAGTAAACGTAGCGCCAAAATCTGGATTAGGCGCATTATAAAAGCTAGCTCCTTGATACCCTTTAGATTCAAATCGAGATAATGGTCCTTGCTCAATATACCACCATGCTTTTCGTGGTTTAAATAATTTTGACTGAGAAAGACTTTTTTCAGATACATCTCTTAATGAACTATAGTCATCTAATACAAAAAATCCGCGACCAAAGCTAGCAAGCACTAAATCATTTTCGCGACGCTGAATAGTTATATCTCTAAATGATATAGTCGGTACGCCACCATTTAGCTCAATCCAGTTTTTGCCAGAGTTAACTGTAAAAAATACTCCAAACTCAGTTGCCGCAAACATTAAGTTCGGCTTAATATGATCTTGCACGACCCGCCAAACTAAATGTTTTTTCGGTAAATCGCCAGCGATAGATTTCCAACTCTTCCCTCGATTGGTGGATTTTAATAGGTAAGGTTTATAGTCACCAAATTTATGATTATCTAATGCGAGGTAAACGGTATCTGCGTCAAACAAATCTGCTCTTATATCATTGATAAACGCTGAATCGGGTACGCCCGGTAAACTAGAGACTTTAATTTTACGCCAGCTTTTACCACCGTTTTCAGTCACATGAATTAATCCGTCATCGCTGCCTGCATAGATTAAGCCTTCTTTTTTAGGCGACTCAGCCAATGAAGTAATCGTGCTGTAGTTGGACATCGCCCACATATCCCAGGGGGCATCCCAGCCTGGTTTACCACCCATGATGGGTTGCTCAATTCGATCAAGGTTTTTAGTTAAGTCTCCGGATATTGCTGTCCAAGTATCACCGCGATCATCAGAGCGCCAAACCCGTTGAGAGCCATAATAAATTCGGGTAGTCTGGTGTGGGCTCACTAAAATAGGTGCATCCCAATTAAAGCGCTCTTCAGGATCGCCTTCTGCGGGTTGTGGTTGAATAAACACCAATTCTCCGTTTGTGCGATCAACTCTGACTAGATTACCTTGCTGCCATTCGGCGTACATAATATTCGGATTACCTGGCTCTGTAGCTGGCTGGTGACCATCTGCAAATAACACCATTTCCCAGTCGGAATTTCTAATACCGTTGCGGTTATTAGTGCGTGATGGACCACCTTGTGTTCCGTTATCTTGGGTTCCACCGTATATATTATAAAATGGTGATGCGTCATCAACAGCTAATTTATAGAATTGAGTAATTGGTAAATTAGGAATGTATCGCCAGTTATCGCCATCATCGAATGATTCATAAATTCCACCATCGGAGCCCATTAGTAAATAGTCTTTATCGCTAGATGAAAAAGTTAACGAATGATTGTCTCCATGCTTATGTTCTTCTTTCATTGGGAAAAAAGTTTTTCCACCGTCATTGGATTGCTGCATGCCCGGACCGGCAAGATAAATGCGATCAAAATGATGTGGGCTCGCGTAAAGCTCTTGATAATAATGAGGACCTGTTCCACCGCCTACTGCGTCAGATTGTTTGCTCCAGCTAGCACCTCGATTAGTCGACTTATAGACTGCGCCGGTTCGTCGGTCGAGTTCGATTGCTGCGTACAATACGTCTGGATTAATTGGTGAGATGGCGAGACCTATTTTCCCCATTTTGGAAGAAGGTAGCCCACTGTTTTTAGACAGACGCTTTTTATTTGAGCGCTTTTTATCGGAGTCGGCTTTTTCTGTATCGGGACTCAACTTAATCCAAGTTTCACCACCATCTTCAGAGCGATGAATGCCTGTTCCTTTACCACCGTCCATGACTGCTGCAACGGTTCGGTGTCTTTGCCAAGTTGCTGCGTACAATCGATCAGGGTTACGCGGATCGATCTGTAGGTCGGTAACACCAACCCATTGATTATCGCCGAGTACTCGTTTCCATGTATCGCCGCCATCGGTTGATTTAAATAAACCTCGCTGCCCACCTTTTGACCAAAGGGGGCCCTGTGCGGCAACCCATACAGTATTCGAATCCTTGGGATGTATGATTATTTCTGAAATATGTTCTGATTCCTTTAGCCCCTTATCTAACCAGGTTGCACCGCCATCATGACTAACATAAACACCGTCTCCAAAACCGACATGCCGGCCGCTGACGTTTTCACCTGTACCTACCCAAATGGTTGAAGAGTTGTTTGGATCGATTGCCACCGTGCCAATTGAATAGACGCTTTGGTCATCAAAAATTGGTTTCCAAGTGACACCTGCATTAGTGGTTTTCCATACGCCACCAGAACCCACACCAACAATCCATACGTTCTTGTCTTTTGGATCAATATCGATATCTGCGATTCGACCAGACATTAATGCGGGTCCGATATTTCTGAGTTTAAGACCATCGAAGGTTTTTGATTTCATCACAGAGTCTGACTTCGCAAACACTTGAGTTGAAAGTAAGAAGGGTGAGAGTAGAACAATCAATAAATAGCAAAGTATTTGGACTGGTCGGGTGGTGGTCATGGCATGGCTCCCTATTAAACGGATGTTAGAGTTTTGTCAGTGGTAGTGTATAACATAGAGTTTTGACCAGTGTCGATTATCTCAATTTCATTTTGAATGGAAAAGAAGGTTGGGTGTTTGTTAGCTTAGGGGATTAGCTCGCTAGGTCAGATCGATAGCGCTTCTTAGGCTTTAATTAAATAACAATAATGGTGTGATGCAATATTACCGGTTGGATTATATTTGTTTTATTAATGCAATAAGATCAAGAGCGTTTCGCAGAACCATTTAGCGCTGCGAAACGGCTTGTTAACTCTATCGACAGGCCGCGGGTAAATAAGCCGGTTTTATGTCAGTCTTGTTTTCGCCACTGACTGTCATTCCCTCTACAACATTACCACCACCGCATAACCATGCTAAGGGAGTAATATCTGTTTCTTCAACATATTGTGGTCGTAAGGATAAAATTTTTCCCGCTAATCGCGAATTAATTTTGTTGCCTAGTTCGATATGGATGGCTCCATCTTCAACCGTCATACTTTTCACATAGTTTCCGAGTAGATATTTTGCGTCAGGAAGGCCTGCTTCGGCATTGTCTTTAGGAAAACGCCCTTTGTATTTATAGAATTCACCGATCTTGGGTTTTAGTGCGTTGGTCATGGTGAGCCCTTCGGTCATTTGAGCGCGAATGGTATAGTCTTGGTAAGCCGGTAAAGCAATCGCTGCTAATATTCCAATGATCGCAACCACAATCATTAACTCTATTAGGGTAAATGCTTTGAGTGATTTAGTTTTTAAATGAGTTAAAGGTTTCATACGACAGCTCCTAATTGGAAAATGGGTAAATAACTGGCAAAAATGGTGAATACTACGTAACCGACCACTATGAGCATGATGCTGGCAGTGAGTTTGGCGGTCGCTTTACTGACGAGGTCTTCTGCTATTAATTCAAGTTGATTCTGTTGGTACTCAATCTCTGTCATTACATTATCAATTTCAGCGGCAGTAGCTAATGAATTGTTGATTTCGGGTAAATATTTTTCTAGCTGTTTAGGTTGGCTGCTAAGTAAATTCTCACTTTCAGAAAGAGTCTGGCCACTTGCTACGAGTGTTTTTAAAGCACTTAACCATTTGATGCTTTGTAAATAATCCAAAACCGATTTTACAAATGGAAATATTTTTATCAATTTTGTATGAAGCGAGTTCCCTAGCAGTAATTTATGCAGCGCTTTCATTCGTATGAGAGCAAGAAGATAGCCCACCGCAACGACCAATATTAAACCGAGTAACGTTGGGGAAAAAAAGCTATTCTGCCAGTCGAGAGCCGCTTGGGTTAAGGCTGGTAATTCAGCTCCAAAATCCATAAATAAGGCCTCAAATTGCGGTAGAATCTTGAGCTGCACAATACTAAAAATAATCGTAGCAATGATTGACAACCAAAGCGCGTAGCTTAATCCCATTGTCAGTTTCACTTTAAACAATGACAGAATGCTCGCAATGGTTTCATCAGCATCCAAAAGTGCCTGAATATTGGTTTGTTGATTTGTTGTTCTCTGTTCTAAATTTTCTAAAACATCCACCAATGGCTGATCGATTTGTATGACCGAAAAATGATGTAGGGTTTTGGTCAAACTACCATTCTTCTTAAAATAATTAACAATCTCCTTTGAGCGCTGCCTGTCTTGCAACACCGTTAGAGATTTTTCCAGCGCTTCTTCGCCAACATATTCTTTCTCTATAAGGTTTTGAATATGTCTTCGAATAAAAGCCTTTTGATTTTCATTCATAATTAAACTCCGCTTTTACATCACAACTTTAAATCATCAATACTTTAAATCATCACGACGATGAATCATTACTAATATTTGCTGATAAATTTGAATCATCTATTTGCTTAATAATTAAATTAATTTTTACAGCTTTGAGGCAAGAATTTTGAGTCAATATTGGTCATGTTCTTACCTTGAATTTGATAACCGTCGATAGGCTTTGCATAGCCACATACCCAGACTAGGTTTTGCCAACCCTCAGATTCACTAGTGGAGGCGCTAAAGGAAACGATCTTACCGCTCATATTGGAAATATTATGGCTTAAAAAGTAATTGATGGTGCCATTTCCATCAAACTCGATGCGCTCTATCACCTCTTTTGAATAGTGCTGGGAGTCATCTAAAGTATATTTTTCAGGCCAGCGACCTGTTTCCATATAATATTGTGAAACTCTTTCTTTAACGATGGGAAAAGAAGTCAAAACTTCTGAGAGCTCGGCCTTGCTAGTAAATGTCGGCATAATAGCTACTCCAATAGCAGCAAGCCCAGAGATTAGTGATAAAACTACCAGAATTTCGTACCATAGGCGCGAGGTGTAGCGTTGCTCAGCTTGTCTTAGGTTGTTCTCTAAATACTTCACTTATTCAATTCCCTGTAGTCCAATAAGGTGCTTAACGAGAGATGTAAGAATTTATTTCAAATAATTTGAATTTTATTTTAATCATCGAGTTCAGCTGCGGTTCATTATTCTAGCTTGAGCTGGATTGAAAAGAAGGCAACCTGCTAATTAGCCTGTATTCAAGACAATTGAATCCGTTTCTTATAGTTTTCTCCAATCGGTATTTCATGTTTTGCTATTTCAATATCATGGTTTGAGTAGGCGGTGATATGGTGTTTATTAATGATAAAAGAGCGATGAACACGCAAAAAATGCCTAGGCAGTGTTTTTTCAAAACCGCTCATAGTGCTCTTGATAATGTGTGAGCCGGTGATTGTGTAGATCTTTAAATAATCCTTTAGTCCCTGAATGTAGAGGATTTGGTTAAGAACCAGTTTTACTTGTTTTCGGTTTTCTCGAATGAAAATAAATTGTTCAGAGTTTGTTGGAGGTTGTTGCTGGGCTCGCTGACAAGAAAGGTTAGAGTAGCTTGCTCTAAATTTTTCAATTGATTTGAAAAAACGTGAAAATACAATTGGCTTTAATAGGTAGTCAACTGCATCCAGCTCAAATCCATCAAGCGCGTAGTCTCGGTATGCTGTAGTAAATATTACTTTAGGTTTATGAATTAAGCTCTGATAAAAGTCAGTACCTTTCAGTACTGGCATTTCTATATCAAGAAACATTAGATCAACCTGATGTTGTTGAAGCTGTTTTTGTGCTTCGATAGCACTGCTGCAGCTAGCCACAATCTCGAATTCCGGAATATTTTTTAAATGGGTGCATATCAGCTCTCGTGCGAGTTGCTCGTCATCTACAATAAGGCACTTATAGCTTTGCAAAACTTTTACTCCTTAACTACTTTATCGGGTTCAAATAACTCTAGATCGACACAAAACCTTTGATTTTTTTCACTGATTGAGAGCGAGTGACTACCTGGGTAAAGAAGCTCCAGTTGACGTCGTAAATTTTCTAAGCCAATCGCGTCTTCATTCGAGGAGCTTTGTGCTTGATTGCTCGGGACAGTATTGTGAACCATGATACAAACTTTTCGCGGCTCTGATTTTAGATGTATCTCAACCAGAGCAGTATCAATTTCCTCACCGGCGCTATGTTTACAAGCATTTTCAACCAAATTCAAAAGAATGAGTGGAGCAATCACTTGATTGTCACTTATATCGTTCACTAGTTTTACTTGCAGGCGAGAACCATAGCGTATTTTCTCTAGCGCTAAGTAGTCCTCAATTAAGCTAATTTCACGATTAATTGCAACAAACTGATCGCTGCATCGATAGAGCATATAGTCGAGTATATTGGATAGCTTTTCGATTACCACAGGCGCAAGGTCTGATTTACTCAAAGTTAAGGAGTATAGATTATTTAGCGTGTTAAAAATAAAGTGTGGATTTAGTTGGTTTTTTAATGCCGCAAGTTCAGCTTGTTTTTTCTGCTCGCTGATTTGTAAGAGCTTGGTTTGGTTATTATAAAAACTGTAAGCAATCAATATTGCGGTTGGATATAGCAATAAAGGAAATTTAGAGTAAAAAATATACTTAAAAGCCCAGCTACTTGTGGTTCGCTTTTGCAAGGAAAAGTCGCCAAAAAGCTCCAAGAAGCGTTTATAGGTATCGGGATAGGTGGGTTCTAAGTAAAAGTATCGGACCAATATTAGCAGCTCTGAGCCAATCAATAATAAAAGTGTCATAGCGATAAAAAATAAAACTTTTTTATTCTTGTTTAGAACATTTGGAATAAGCCATTTTAAAGCAATGAGCGCAATAGCCATTTGAACCAGAACTTGAGGACCAATGGTCTCCAGGATTTCTCCGCTTGTCCCGTAATTTTCCCAATGAGGCCCTGTATCTAATAAGAATACAAGTGACCAAAAACCAAGATAGCCAAACAAAACTTTATGAGAGGAGGTCATATTGGAGCGAGATCAATTTCGGTGGATAACTGACGCAAACTATAACCTATCTCGATGGATTAGGTCGAGTAAGTCGACCAATCTGTACTTTTCGTCGACTAATTAGACCCTATTCAAACTTAGCGGTGTTTCATCACGAGATAGGCCATTATGTCGACTATTTGAAAGCTTTGGTCGACTAACTGACTGTGACACCAGGCTATTGGTTAGCCTATAGAACTCGCTCACCACTTGTTCAAAAAGCGTTCCAATGGAGACACTATGCAAACTAAGAATTTTATTCGGCTAAAAACACTTATATTCGTGATCAGTTTATTTTGCTTTTCAAACCTGACTCAAGCAGAAAAGCAAACTTCGGAAAATCATGCAAAGGGAGCTCATAATTTTTTCACCCAGTACTTAATTAACTTAAATCGATTAATCAGTGAACCAGAAAATAAAGATGCTTTATTAGAGTCTGCGAAAGATATGAGTTATCCAAGTATTCTAATCAGTGCAAAAGGTAATCAATTGGTTGCTAATGATGAAAGCTTTTTAATGAAAAGTAATACTAGTTTTGCTAAATATCTTAGCCGACAAGGTGTCGATAAAATCAACTGGGAGCAGATTAGTCTTCAACCGCTTGGCGAAAAAACCTTTATCGCCAGTAATATCGCCAATCTAATCAATCAACAAGGCGAGATTATGCAACGCATTAGTAGTACCTATTTGATTCATTTTAGAAATGGACAATGGCGCATTTTTTCTAGGATTCAGCATCCTGTTACCGATCGTATTCAAGCACTTAGTATCAACTTTCCTTATTTAGGCAAGGAGCACTAACATGAAATTCTTAATAACCAAACTATCCCTATTCGTATTTTTTATCTGTTTGGCCAACAATTCCAATGCTAGTACTATGAAGGATGGAGCCCCTGCACAGGCTAAAGCCGTTTTAGTCACTGGCGCAAGTAGTGGGATTGGCCGAAACATAACCGAAAATCTGGCTGCACGAGGATATTTGGTGTATGCCGGTGCAAGAAAGCAAAAAGATATGGCTGAACTTAATACTATTAAAAACGTTATTGCGGTTCGGTTAGATGTCACTTTGCAAACGGACATTGAAAAGGCCGTGGCCTTTGTTGAGCAATCTGGTCATGGCCTTTATGGTTTGATCAACAATGCAGGAGTTGCACTGTTTGAACCTTTAATAGAAGTTTCAGAAAAAGATTTGGCGTTTCAAATGAATGTAAACCTTTATGGCCCGTATCGGGTGACAAAGGCATTCGCACCATTGCTGATAAAAAGTCAGGGCCGAGTGATCAACATAAGTTCGGTGGCTGGAATCGCGACGGGGTCAATGTTCGGCCCTTATAGTATGAGTAAATTTGGGTTAGAGGCCTTTAGCGAAGCGCTGGCTTCAGAGATGGCTAAATTTAATGTTGCTGTTAGTCTGATTGAGCCGGGTAATTATAACTCTAAAGTGATGAGTAATTTGAACAAACGACAGGCGAAAATAGAGCGAAAAGCCAAAAATTCTTTGTTTAAAGCAGAGTATGAGAGAATGGCTAAATTTATTCAACCGGATAGAAGCCGGTTTAAAGATCCCGACGAAGTATCCAACGCAGTCACTGTAGCATTAGAAAGCCAAAAACCACTCCTTCGCTATATGGTTGTACCGAGTGAGCGAGAAGCAATTTATCCAATTAAAAAGTCGATCGCTAAGCTGGTTGAATTAAATCACTCACACGCTTATCGCTTTAGTCGCGAACAATTAATTCAGTGGTTAGATGTTGAGTTAGCTAAGTATAATTACTCGCAAAATAGCTCGCTGACATCAAACGTAACAGTTAGTTTGCAAGCCGCACAAGCGACGAAACGCTAATTGGTGTACTATTTCCAGTCGAACAATCACTATCGAGCATTGAGGTCCTATTATGAATCAAAAGTCGACACCGCTGCTACTCAGGATCATTGAGGGTATGTCACAAATTAAGCCTAATGAGTTGAAGGCGGCAATCGCATCTTTTGTGATGGTGTTTATTTTGATGGCCTCTTATTTCATCTTACGCCCGGTAAGAGATGCGATGGCTAGTGATTGGACCGATACCGAAGTTAGCATGTTATGGAATCTTCAATTTTTTATCAGTGCCGCGATAGTTTCGATCTACGGATTTGCGATCTCTAGAATTCGTTTTAAATTATTAGTACCTGTGGTTTACAGCTTTTTTGCTGTTAGCTTTGTTGCATTCTATTTTCTCGTTCCTCAGTTAACCGACCCAGTGATAGCTGAAAAATCATTCTATGTTTGGGTAAGTGCGTTTAGCTTATTTCATTTATCGGTGTTTTGGAGCTTTATGGCCGATACTTTTTCCTCCGAGCAAAGCAAGCGACTTTTCTCAGTGGTTGGAGCGGGTGCTAGTTTAGGGGCGATTGCGGGACCGGCAATTCCCGCTTTGTTTAGCGAACAATTAGGCCAAGAAAACTTAATGCTAATTGCGGCGGCTTGTTTAATCTGTGTCGTACCGATTTCTCTTTACATCTATCGATTGAAAGTGACTGAATTGCATAATCAAGATGTTAAAGCTGACTTGTCGGCAGAAGCGCTCGGCGGAGCCTGGTGGAGTGGCTTTCGTTCGGTGATTTCTAGTCCCAAGCTATTGGGGATTAGTGCGTTTATCTTACTCTACGTATTTATTGGCTCATTTGTTTATTTTGAACAGAAGAATCTATTGGCAGAATATTCAAGAGCTGAACGAACCCAAATCTTAGGAAGTATCGATTGGATAATTAATACTTTAACCTTTGTGATGGCATTTTTTGTTACAGGCAGAATCGTAAAGAATTTGGGCATGGCTTTTTCATTAGCCTTGGTACCAGTACTGTTGGTTTTTGGAATGCTGGTGTTAGCCTTTGCCCCGCTAGTCATCGTAGTGTTAGGAATTCAAATTGTTAGACGGGCTGGCACTTATTCTGTGACTCGCCCAGCCAGAGAAATGTTGTTCACGCATGTGACCAAAGAAGAGCGTTTTAAAGCTAAACCAGTGATTGATATTGTGGTCTATCGTGGTGGTGATGCAGTTAGTAGCTCATTGTTTGCCTTTTTAACAGAGGGAGTCGGCCTAGGATTGGTGGCCGTTTCCTTGATCGGTGCAGGGATCGCTTCAATTTGGACATCAGTTGCAGTGTTTTTAGGAAAACAATATGCTGAGGAAGAGGTATTAGAGGAGTCGGTTAAAGCCAATTCTTAAGGTTTTCACTAGCCTTGTTTAATCGAATAAAGGACACAAATTCCAAGTAATCAGCAAGCCTCGTTTTAATTATCTCCAACTCTAGTAGCGACCAGCTAAACGGAAAATGCTAGTTCAATGATATCAATGCTTTAATGCGTAGCCAGCCCGCCATTAACGATTAAACGGCCTAAGCCTAACTCTTGAATCAGCGTTGGAGTATATCTTCAGGTTAGCCTAAATAATTAGTCGCTATTAGATTGTTCAAGGATAGTTACATTTAGCCTAATAAGAATTCGAGCAATTAAGTCGAATCAAGTCTAAACTTAAAGTAAGCAAAAGTTATCACTCAACCAAGGAAATTTTTACAGAACTGACAAACGCAAACCAAACAACTTGTAGCTCAAATGCTGAAATTGCGAACTAATTTGCTAATCCTCTAATCTTATTGGTATTTAGCATTATATTGGAGAAAGTAATGAGTATTTTTAATCAGTACCAACAGCGCTACGAAAGTTTACAACAAGAAGAATATTCACTTTCGGAATACCTTAACTTATGCAAAGACGACCCTACCGTCTATGCTAATGCCGCAGAACGAATTCTTAAGGCAATTGGTGAACCTGAGAAAATTGATACCTCGCAAGATCCCAGACTCAGTCGAATATTCTCAAATAAAGTTATCTCCAGGTACCCGGCTTTTAAAGACTTTTATGGTATGGAAGAAGCGATTGAGCAAATTGTTTCGTATTTTACCCATGCCGCTCAGGGACTAGAAGAAACCAAGCAAATTTTATACCTATTGGGACCTGTTGGCGGTGGTAAATCATCGCTAGCGGAAAAGCTAAAGAGCTTGATGCAGAAGCTTCCGATATATGCGCTAAAAGGCTCACCGGTATTTGAATCGCCACTTGGCTTGTTTAGCCCGGAAGAAGACGCGGAAATTCTTAAAAATGAGTACGGTATACCCAAACGCCATCTTGGAACGATCATGTCACCTTGGGCGGTCAAACGCTTGCATGAATATGGCGGTGATATCTCTCAATTTAAAGTGGTCAAGTTATTGCCATCAATCTTAGATCGAGTCGCGATATGTAAAACCGAGCCGGGTGACGAAAATAATCAGGATATTTCTTCTCTAGTGGGAAAAGTGGACATTCGAAAGCTTGAAGATTTTGCCCAAAATGACCCTGACGCATACAGCTATGATGGTGCGCTGTGTCGTGCTAACCAAGGTGTAATGGAATTCGTGGAAATGTTTAAGGCCCCGATTAAAGTGTTGCATCCTTTATTAACAGCGACTCAAGAGGGAAACTTTAACGCCACTGAAGGCCTATCGGCTATTCCATTTCAGGGCATAATCTTGGCTCATTCCAATGAATCTGAGTGGACAACTTTTCGAAATAACAAAAATAATGAAGCGTTTTTGGATCGAGTCTTTATTGTTAAAGTGCCTTATTGCTTAAGAGTTAGCGAAGAAGTCAAGATCTATAAAAAGCTGCTAACACATTCTTCATTACATAATGCGCCTTGCGCGCCTAATACGCTATCGATGCTTTCTCAGTTTACGGTTTTGTCCAGAATTCTAAAGCCCGAAAATTCAAGTATCTATTCAAAGATGAAAGTTTATGATGGGGAAAGCCTAAAAGATACCGACCCAAAAGCTAAGTCCTATCAAGAATATCGTGATTTCGCCGGGGTGGATGAAGGTATGAATGGTCTTTCTACCAGATTTGCTTTCAAAATATTATCTCGAGTGTTTAATTATGATCAAACCGAAATTGCGGCTAATCCCGTACACCTGCTTTATGTACTGGAAAAACAAATCGAAAAAGAGCAGTTTCCTAAGGATGTATACGATGAATACTTGTCATACATTAAAGAACTGTTAGTTCCCAACTATGTCGACTTTATAGGCAAAGAAATACAAACAGCCTATTTGGAATCCTATTCAGATTATGGCCAGAATATTTTTGACCGATACGTCACTTATGCAGACTTTTGGATCCAAGATCAAGATTTTAGAGATCCCGAAACCGGTGAAAATTTTGATCGTGCTTCGTTAAATGAAGAGCTAGAAAAAATTGAAAAACCAGCTGGTATTTCGAATCCAAAGGATTTTCGTAACGAAGTGGTCAACTTCGTATTGCGAGCTAGAGCCAATAATCAAGGTAAGAATACTAAGTGGACAAGTTATGAAAAATTAAGAAGTGTGATTGAGAAAAAAATGTTTTCTAACACAGAGGACCTATTACCAGTTATCTCATTCAATGCAAAATCATCGGCTGAAGACAGTCAAAAGCATGACGATTTCGTCAACCGAATGATGGAAAAAGGTTATACCCAAAAACAAGTGAGATTACTTTGTGAATGGTACTTAAGAGTTAGAAAGTCCTCTTAGGCGGTTGATTACATGCAAATTATTGATCGGCGTCTTAATCCAAAGAATAAAAGCACAGTCAATCGTGGCCGTTTTTTAAGGCGTTATCGCCAGCAAATTAAGCAGGTGATAGCCGATAAAATCGGAGAACGTAGCGTTACCGACTTTGATAAGAGTGAGCGCGTGGTTATTCCATCTAAGGATCTCTCAGAGCCAACTTTTAGACAAGCTCCCGGTGGCAGGAAAGAACGAGTTTATCCTGGTAATAAAGAATTTTCTCAAGGCGATCGTATCGCTCGTCCACCTCCTGGTAGTGGTGGTGCTGGAAGAAGAGCAAGCGATCAAGGAGAAGGTCAAGAAGACTTTGTTTTTGAAATTTCTAGCGAAGAGTATATGGAAATTATGTTCGAAGGTTTAGAGCTTCCGAACTTAAAGAAGAATAAGCTCAAGAAACTGGTAAATTATAAACCAATAAGATCCGGTTTTAATACCAGCGGAACTCCGTCAAACATTGATATAGTGCGCTCTTTAAAAACGTCTTTATCTCGGCGTATTGCGAGTCAGTCTCCAATTCGTAAAGCGATAAAAACTTTGGAACAGCAGCTTGCTGATTGTGACGAAGAGCCAAAAAAGCAACAAATGTTACTCGATTTGGAAAAACTGAGAAAACGCCTAAAGAGAATTCCTTATATTGATAATTATGATCTTCGTTATAAAAATTTTGAAAGTATTCCTCAACCCACCACCAATGCCGTGATGTTTTGCTTGATGGATGTATCTGGCTCCATGGGCCAAGAAACCAAAGAAATGGCTAAGCGTTTCTATATATTGCTTTATTTATTCCTTAAAAGAACTTATAAGGAAGTTGAAGTCGTTTATATCAGGCACCACACCCATGCTAAAGAAGTTGACGAGCAGGAATTTTTCTATTCTCAAGAAACCGGTGGCACTATTGTGTCTAGTGCATTGAAATTGATGGATGAAATAATAATCGATAGGTTTCCATCCACTGATTGGAACGTGTATGCAGCACAAGCTTCAGATGGTGATAATTGGTCAGACGATTCTAGAGTCTGTTACAAGTTGCTAACACAAACATTACTTAAAAAACTACGTTACTTCGCCTATGTAGAAATTACCGAACGTGAGCCGCAAAACCTTTGGCATGAATATATTAAGGTGCAGCAAATATGTAGCAATTTTGCGATGAATAAAATTACTCAGCAGGAAGATATTTATCCTGTTTTTAGAGAATTCTTCAAAAAGCAGTCGGCAGTATGAGGCGGTACTAGCTATGAGTCATGTGATACAAACACCAATATCGAACTCAGCCGATTGGACTTTTGATTTGGTTCAACAACATTACGATAAAATCGCAGAGATAGCCGCAGATTTTAAATTAGATACTTATGCAAATCAGCTTGAAATTATAAGTGCTGAACAAATGTTAGATGCCTATGCTTCTGTTGGAATGCCTATTGGTTATAATCATTGGTCGTTTGGTAAGCATTTTATTAGCAATGAGCAATCGTACCGCCGCGGTAATATGGGCTTAGCCTATGAAATTGTGATCAACTCAGATCCTTGCATTGCCTATCTTATGGAAGAAAATAGTATGATGATGCAAGCCTTAGTTATCGCGCATGCGTGTTTTGGGCATAACTCATTTTTTAAAGGCAACTACCTGTTTAAGACATGGACCGATGCAGAGGCAATAATCGATTATTTAGTTTTTGCTAAAAATTTTATTGCAGAATGCGAACAATTGCATGGGCTAGAAGCGGTTGAAAATACGTTAGATTCCTGTCATGCGCTCATGAATTACGGAGTTGATCGTTATAAACGACCTTACCCTATTTCTATGCGAGAAGAAAAACAGCGACAGAAAGATCGTGAGGCATTTCGACAATCACAAATAAACGAACTTTGGCGAACAATTCCAGTTTCTGAACAAGATGCAAGCCGAAAAAAGAAAAAGAATTTTCCAGAAGAACCGCAAGAGAATATACTTTACTTCATCGAGAAAAACTCACCGACCATTGAGCCTTGGCAAAGAGAAATTGTTAGAATTGTCAGAAAGATTGGACAATACTTCTATCCACAACGACAGACCCAAGTTATGAACGAAGGTTGGGCTTGTTTTTGGCATTACAACATCTTAAATGAAATGTATAACCGTGGGCATGTGGGTGATGGATTTATACTAGAGTTTTTACAGTCGCATACTAATGTTGTTGCACAGCCGTCTTTTGATAGTCCATATTTCAACGGAATTAACCCCTATGCTCTCGGTTATGCAATGATGACTGACATTCGAAGAATTTGTGAAAACCCGACTGAAGAAGATCAACACTATTTTCCAGATATTGCTGGTAGTGATTGGCGAGAAACCTTAGAGTTTGCAATGAAAAACTTTAAAGACGAAAGCTTTGTTGCCCAGTTCTTATCGCCAAAGTTGATTCGAGAATTTAGACTGTTTGCTATCCTAGATGATCATAAAAGTAATGAGCTAGAAGTGTCAGTTATTCATAATGAGGCAGGATATCGGCATATACGCAAGACCTTATCGGAGCAGTACAATCTGAGTATGAATGAACCAAATATACAAGTGCATAATGTTGATATTAGAGGGAATCGGAGTCTAACTCTAAGATACACTCAAAGTAATGATATTCCATTGGCAGACACCAAAGATGAAGTCCTTAAACATTTACATCGGTTATGGGGGTTTAAGATCATTTTAGAGCAACAAGACGAAGATGGCGCGACTACCATCTTAGGTACCTGTCCCTAAAGCGGTAGCTATCCCTAAAACTTTAATTATCAATTTCGTTGAAACTATCATTAGATTAAAACGGCTAGTCGACAATGACTGATTGCTTTCGAGTCAACAAATGGTCGATAAAATAGAATATGAGCACAGTAAAACTCAATCCAGCAAATAGCTTTAAATCCACTAGTGCCAACCCTGAAAGAGCACCAAGCAAAGCTCCCAAAAGCTCTATAAAAACTAGCTGTTCGCTGATCATGTTTTCAAAAATAGACTCCATTTTCTGAGGAGAAAAAGCGCTTGCTTTTTGTTTGACCATTTGACGTAAATCAAGCTTTTCAATCATTGAAACCAATTCTTCAATGATCCAACTATGTAATGCTCCGTCATTTAATTCGCTCTCAATTCTATCAAATAGAATAGTGTGTAATTGAATAAATAGGGCGGAGCACTTTCCGGAATCGATTAGTTCAGATTGCAGGGTTTGAGCCCAATTAATTTTAGCCAGTTGGCTAGTTAATAATTGCTTAAATACCTGTTCTAAATCCGAGGATGTTGATTGTTCAGAGGTTTCTGGATGCAATGATGAATTGAAAATTGGTTTATTCTTATATTCTGATATCAAGGTTTTGAGACCGTTAAACAAGGTTTCTCTAAACTCAAAACTTGCTACTAACCTAAAAAGATAGCGTTTTATATCTTCACTATCAAAATCAGCTGACCATTTTGCCATTTTAGCGATTCCTCGCTTAATGGTATCTTGTTCTTCAATGTGTGCGTCTAAAGCGGTCGATAATCCAGTGGCAATATCCGGTATGTTTTCAGCAATGGTTTTAATGATTGGTTCAATCATCATTTGCATTTTGACCGGATCATTCTCAAACTGAAGCTCTAACCATTCAAACCCTTGGGCTAGTAATTCTTGGGGTTCGAGTTCGCTAATAAAATCATCGACAAGTTGGCTTTGAAGGTCTACGATAACTGCGTTAATTTGCTGGCTATTTTGTTTGAGGTAATCACTCAGCCAATTTTCGATGAGCTGAATGTTCTTGCGATCGGACAACCAATTTTGACTACCGGTGCGCGCCTCGAATAAGACGGTATTAACCAGATTGGATTCAATTAAGTAATTCCGCCACTGCTGTTTTGACAGGAAGTTTTCAATCAAAGTTTGTGAAAGACTATCAGCTAGCTTGTCTTGGTTTTTTGGAATTAATCCTTGGCGCCCAAATGCGGTTTTAAAATGCGGTTTAAATAACATTTTGATCGCCACATAGTTGGTAAAGTAGCCAATATTGGCTGTTAAGCTGATGGTATATAATGCCGAGCCCCAAACCCATTCTGGAAAACAGAATTTTATTAGACTGGCGCTCGTCAGAAGTAAGGGTAACCCCAGCATACAACATTTACGGATAGTGTTTAAATCCATTAAGCAATCTCATTTTTGTTAAGCCCAGAGTTGATCTAGCAATTTGCCTGCCATAGATTAGCCACTCATCAAAATTCAGTTAAGTTATTGATCATTAAGCGATTGATTCGACCTAGTCGGTGGAGGAAATGGCTTTTATCGGGTAAAATTCCACAATACTTGGTGAAATTGACTTTCTAAAGCTAGTTTGTAGGAAAAGGTATTAATCATGACAGACCAACAAAGGCAGCCGCTGTACACTAAAATTGCTGAGGTATTCAGTCAACAGGTACCTTTTCATAAAGTGATTGGTTTTACCTTCGAACAACTCTCAATTGACGGATGTCGCCTTTCATTTGAAAATCGCCCAGAGCTGATTGGCAACTATATTCAAAAAATCCTTCACGGAGGAGTGACTGCAACAGCGCTTGATGTTGTAGGTGGCACCATGGCGGCCGTCGGTATGATGGATAAATACCCAGATGCGGATGAGCAAGAACTCGGTAAGCGGTTAGCGAGAATTGGTACTATTGATCTGAGGGTCGATTACGTTCGGCCTGGTCGAGGCGAGTCCTTTTATGCCAAAGCGCGTTTATTAAGAAGCGGACGCAAGGTGGCGGTGGTTCGAATGGAGTTGCACAATGAACAAGATACACTTATAGCGCTAGGTACCGGTACCTATATGATGGGATAGCCATTAAATAGGTATTAGCTATTAGACAACCCAATGATTACAGCGTATCTTACGCTCCAACTAATGCTGCGGTTTAATCGAATTGATTTCTTTAAAACTAGTATCGTAATCGCTTTAGCCAAAAATAATTCCGTTTGCTTTTCAAAGAGCGCTTTTCACAATGAAAATTTCCCACTATGACAGATTCGCGAACTGATTTATCCGGCTGGTTTTTGGCGCTTGGTGCATTTTTATGGTGGGGATTAGCACCCATCTATTTTAAAGCGGTTGATAATGTCAGTGCGTTAGAGATTTTAGCGCACCGAGTCGCGTGGAGTGTACCTATTACGCTAGTACTATTGGCATTTATGCGTAAGCGTATTGCGTTTAAAATTATCTTTGCCGACCGTAAGGTGCTATTGGGATTATTAGCCAGTAGTTTGTTGATTTCGGTTAATTGGTATGTGTTTACCTGGGCCGTTACTCATGATCAAATATTGGCAACCAGTCTAGGTTATTTTATCAATCCCATTTTATCCATTTTGATGGGCGTCATCTTACTTTCTGAAAAACTGACCAAGCTTCAGTGGTCAGCGGTTATTTTTGCACTGATTGGAGTGGCTAATCAAATTTTTAACTACGGTGAGATCCCTTGGATTGCCCTGAGTTTAGCAACCAGTTTTGGTATTTATGGTTTAATTAAAAAGCAACTGCAAGTAGATACTCTGAATGGTTTTCTTTTAGAAACCACCATCGCTTTACCCATTGCAACGGGCTATATTATTTGGACATTAGTCGCAGGCCAGGCGGTGTTTTTGCACGCCAGTTGGTCTACTGATTGGCTGTTAATTTCCGGTGGAATAATCACCGCAGTGCCATTGATTCTATTTGCGACTGCGGCTAAAAAAATACCCTTAAGTGCAATGGGATTTTTACAGTTTATCGCACCTTCAATTACCTTTGTATTGGCGACTCAATATTATCAAGAGCCTTTAAGCACTGAGCAACTGCTTAGTTTTGTGTTTATTTGGATTGGCTTAGCTTTATATTTGGTTAAACCAATCAAGCAGTTTATTCGAAGGAAGTAATTCGCTCTTAGTTTTGTTCTTCGGGTTTGTAGGTTGTGGGTGACGGAGGAACCCCAACGAAGGTGGTTGGAAACATTGGAAACGTGTGATTTTTTCGCGGCTAAACATCAATAAGGTCTAGACCATGCTGAAGGATCGTTGTTGGGGGACGCAAGGCTCGCCACCAACCTATGCCTGAGTAAAACGACTACGCAATAATTCGAGTACCATATTCTCCAGTACCATTGGCAACCGCCATAAACGCACCGGGATGTTTGCCACTGACTATGGCAATAGTTTCAACACCTTCAGACAATAACGTCATGGCTTCTTCGACTTTTGGGATCATGCCACCTTGAATTATTTCTTGTTCGATCAGTTCTTTAGCTTGTTGCCGGTTAACTTGAGCGATTCGTGAATCGGGATCTTTAAGTTCTTTGAAAACGCCACCGACCTGTGTGGTGAGTAATAACAATTTCGCTTGTAGCGCTTTTGCTATCTGAACGA
This sequence comes from Kangiellaceae bacterium, assembly GCA_965230505.1. Lineage (GTDB taxonomy): Bacteria > Pseudomonadota > Gammaproteobacteria > Enterobacterales > Kangiellaceae. The sequence continues at coordinate 2,431,509 of OZ246006.1, forward strand.
CTGTTGTATCGGCATTAATATTAAAAATTTCTGCTTCTTCTGAGATGCCTAACGTTGCGATGACTGGAATCACATCTAAATCCAATAAACCCTTGAGTAATTCAGCGTTAATAGAAGTTACATCTCCGACTCGTCCAAAATCAATCGGTTTATCACCTCCGCCAGAAACCACAATGGGTGGTCTTTTAGTTGCTTGAATAAGTCCAGCAGAAGCACCGTGACAACCAAAGGCTGGTAATCCTTGCGCACTTAATGCTGAAACTAGATCGACATTCACTTCGCCCACTATCGCTTGCTTAACCACGGTTAGATCGGCTTGAGAAGTAATCCGTCTACCAGCGACTTTATTCGGTGTTAAGCCGTGACATTCTTGCAGTCTGTTTACTTGAGGACCACCGCCATGCAGCACCACGATTGACCAACCATCTTTTCTAAGCGCTTTTATATTAGCCGCCAGACCAGAACTTTCTTGTTGATCGAGTAACACATCACCGCCGACTTTAATAACCGCGATTTTCTTTTCAGAATTCATAATAGGCTCTAAATATTTGCTGAGGATAAAATACGATTCATATCAGTAATAAAATGTTAAAAATTTGAAATCAAACTCCCTATAAAAAAGGAGTCTGATTTAACTTTTCTAGCAACTAGCGGTTATGGCCACAGTCCAGGATTATCTAAACCATAGTGCGCCGGTTTACCTGTCATTAGATTAAAGCTTTGTACCGCTTGACCAGCACCACCTTTAATTAAATTATCAATCGCGCTAGTGACACACAATGTCCGTTTACCGGTATCTTCATCGATGCGAGTTTCAATACTAATTTCAACTCTCGCTGTACCAGAAACCGCAACCACTTCTGCTGCTGCGCCTTTTGGGCGGACGTTGGTGAGTAAATGATCCGCATAGTATTTTTCGTAGATGGCTTGGATACTTTCTTGGTCTTGTCCTTCAGCCAAGTCTAACTGAGAAACAGCAAGAATTCCGCGAACTAATGGCGCCGATACCGGAACAAAATCAAGTGAGATTGCGGAAGCGCCACCTTTAGATAAGGTTTGTACTATCTCCGCTCGATGTTGATGGTGTAATGCTTTGTAGGCTTTTAAATTATTGACTCGAACTGCGTGATGAGTGCCTGCTTGAGGCTTTACGCCCGAGCCAGAAGAGCCTGTCATAGCAACCGTACGAATATTTGTATCGGAGAGTAATCCTGCATTCGCTAATGGTAATAGACCCATCGCAATACCCGTAGCAAAACAACCTGGGCTGGCAACGTGTTTTGCTGTTTTAATGGCTTCACTGTTGAGTTCTGGCATACCGTAAACAAAAGTACCTAAGCGATCCGCGCAAGGATGCTCTGGTGCGTAGTCGCGAGTATAGTCTGTCAGGTTTTCTAATCGGAAGTCGCCCGATAAATCAATAATTCGAACGTCAAGATCAAATAGTTCCATCGCAACTTTAGCCGTAATAATATGTGGCATCGCTAGGAAAACAATGTCTGCACCTTCAACACATTCCTGAGGCGTTATATCTTGCATTTTGATATGATCATAGCCAGGTAGGTTGCGGTGAACTTGGCTGACTGATTGACCAATATAGTCTTTACTTGAAACTCTCAAAACTTCTACATCATCTCTAACCAGCATGTGTCGAAGAATTTCTGCCGCGCCATAACCTGCGCCGCCAATAATCGATATTTTTGTTTTACTCATGATCATTCACCTTGTGTCAGTTTTCTAGTTAATTATTATGTTCTAGTGGTTAACAGATATTTAAAGCTCTATGCGTTCTAATAGCACACCGACTCTTTGCCCGACGGGTACATTGTTATTCGGAAAGACAATGGCTTCACCATCATTTTCAACAGTATAACCTTCATTGTTACCGTCGGATGCTAATAGTGTCCCTTTGTCAAAAGAAGTGAAATTTTTGACATCATCATCTAGCAACAGTTTGAAGTTATCGTTAGCTTTAATAATTTCTTGTTTGACCTGAAAAACCATATAGTCGTCGTTATTAAATTCTACAATCTTGGGTTGTTCTGCTCGAATCAGTCGTCGAAGGTTTTGGTCGATTCCGCTAAAGTTTTGCATATCATTTTCACCAAAAGGTTTTACCTTGCCAAGCTCGACTGTTGCAGCCATGGCATTAAAGCGATTGCTGCAATAATAGCTAAAAGTCCCTGCAGGCTGATTGCCAAGTAATACGGTTGTGATATCGGCGCCGCCAAAGAAGCCAATGTGATTTTTATCCCATGGTCTGCCATCAAGATAGGGATAAAGTACAAATTTTTCAAACTTAGACGGCCTTATTGCGGTATGTAGGTCATAATGATAGCGGGTGACTTTGCTTTCATCTTCAACATCTTCGGTATAGAAAGTGGTTACCGCATTTTCAATGATTTCAGCTCGGCGACATTCGTAATCTAGCTCGGCATCTTCACTGGCGGTTTTCCATCGACCTGAAAATAAACGATTTAGGTTTTGAATTGAAAATCGTTTGCCAATATTCATCGATGGTGGATTGCCGATAATCAGCATTAAATTGACCTTGACGTCTAATTGATTAGCCCAAATATCTTTGGTTATTTGATTTACAATTTCGATGGGGGCAGTTTCGTTACCGTGGATACCACTGGAAATTAGCAGATATTGATCACTGGCTTGAACCGGTGTGATTTGCAAAATTCCGATGTCATAGAGCCGCACGAATAAACCGTTGTCTAGTTTGGTTTCAAATTGGCAATCAATACCATTTTCGAATTGGCGAGTGAAACTGAGAAAGTCGCCAGAAGAGTTAAAGGCTTGCCAGCTTTGCTGTAATTCATTCATTGAATAATCTTTGGTCATTTGATGGTTATTAGGAGCGATATGTAGCCTAAAGGCTAGGGACATCAAAATAAGGTCTTGCTAGCCGGAATTATAACAATCTTGTTGTTGAATCCAAAGCATAGAGAGCTTTTGCAGCAGGCTTTCTTCGGCTTGTAAGCGATGTTGATTGAGTAATGAAATATTTTCATCAATCAAAAATGCTTGAGTTTCCGCAGAGATCTGATTGATTGGCGGATATTTACCATCGCATAAACAATTAACTAAGCGGAATTGAATTTCTTTTTCTATGGCCAATTCCGCTTGTAATATTTGCTCTCTTGCCTTACCCAAATTGCCAGAAGCAGGCTTGCCAAAGTTATTATCGAATTGATGGCGTTGGTTTCTCAGTTCAAACACTGCGTTTTCAACTTCAGTTAGCTCATCTTGACTGCGGTTAATAAGCTTGGCATCAATCAGTTGTTGAAACATTTGGCTAAACCACAAACTAAATAGCAAACGGTTGACGCTATACCGGTGCTTATTTTGCAATTCTAGTAGCAACCCTTGCACTTGAGCGTGAGTATAGAAGTCGCATGACTTTCGCCAGAAGTCGTCAATCAAATCGCAAGCAGAGGGTAGCTCAGAAGTGTTTGCTGGGTTGCTATTCATTAAAGTTGCACTTGGTCCTTTGCTGGTTGGCGTGGGAGACTGAGTATTCATATACGTGCTAATTCTTTAAATAATCTAGCGCCATATTGGATAGCGTTTTGACACCTAACTTCATACCACTTTCGTCAATATAAAACTCGGGAGTGTGATGTGCCGGTGCGTCTTTAGTTTTCACATCTTTAGGTTTGCCACCCAAGAAGAAATAGAATCCAGGTACTTCTTGGGCAAAGAAAGAAAAGTCTTCCGCACCAGTAATTGCATCAATCAGTACGACGTTGTTTTCCCCCGCTTGCTTTTTCATGGTCGGTAACATGTGCTCTACCAATGATGGGGTGTTGTAAGTCACTGGATAAGAGGTAGACATAGGGATATCAATATCCACGGTCGCATCCATACTTGCCGCTACATTAGTGGCTATTTTCCTTATTTTGGCATGAATATCTTTGCGCATTTGCGAATCGAGCGAGCGAATAGTGCCTATTAGTTCGACCTCGGAAGGTATAATGTTCGATCGAACGCCACCATGAATACTACCGATGGTGACGACAGCTGCTTGCTTGGTTAGTGGTAGTTGACGCGAAACGATGGTTTGCAAACTGTTAATAATTTGCGCAGAAACAACCACTGGATCGATACCATTCCATGGGGTTGAACCATGCACCTGTTTGCCATGAACTCGAATTCTAAAATCATCCACCGCTGCCATGATGCCAGCAGGTCGATAACCGATCACACCAACAGGTGTGCGCGAGCTAATATGTAGTCCAAAAATTGCATCAACATCAGGAGACTTAAGCACGCCTTGTTTGACCATTAATTCTGCACCACCTTCTTCACCCTCTGGGGCACCTTCTTCAGCTGGTTGAAAGATAAACTTTACAGTTCCTGGTATGCTTTCTCGGACTTCTGCTAACACTTCAGCCACGCCCATTAGCATGGCGACATGAGTATCGTGTCCACAAGCATGCATTACGCCAACTTTTTGGCCCGCATAAGTGGACGTTACCTTGGAGGCAAATGGTAAATCGACGGATTCGGTGACTGGTAGTGCGTCCATATCGGCTCTCAATGCAACTACCTTGCCCGGGAGACCGCCTTTTAGTATGCCAACGACACCGGTGTGTGCGATACCGGTTTGAACTTCAATTCCTAGGGATTCTAAATGTTTGGCGACTACCTTGGCGGTTTCAAATTCTCTATTTGATAGTTCGGGGTATTGGTGAAAATGCCGGCGCCATTCAATGACTTTAGGTTCAACCTTATTAATCAATGGGGTTAAATGATTGTTTGCGGCGATTGTTGGGCCGCTACAAAGCAATAGTCCAATTAAAGGAAACACTTTCTTAAAGTTAGGCATTTTCATCTTGGGATCCTTGTCTAGCATTAGAGCATCGAGCATACTGGGTTTGAATGCGATGCTCAAGGGGTTCAAATGAACAATGTGAGTTAGAATGTCGATACTTCAGTGTTGTCGCATTTGGTCACGCTATACAGATTAGGGGATACAACTTGGAACAGCTAGAACAAAGCATTATTACTACTAGTGAACGATTAACTCTAAGACGATTGATAGCAACGGATGGTGAGGCTGTTTTTGAATATCGTAAATTGCCTGAGGTTGCATTGTTCCAAGGCTGGACTCCTAAAACGACTCAAGAAGTTGTTGAATATGCTCATTTGATGGCGAGCAATCGCATTTGTCAGCCTGATTTTTGGGAACAAATTGTACTAGTCAACCAATCTCGGCAGGTCATAGGTGATTTGGCTGTTTGCATCGATAGCGATACCGAAAAACAAGCTGAGCTCGGTATTGCACTTTCACCGGCATCGCAAAAGCAAGGATTTGCAACTGAAGCAATCAGTGCGATATGTGATTTTTTATTTAAACAAAAGAATTTGCACCGTATATGGGTTTCTATTGACCCTAGAAATACATCTTCATTGAACTTATTTGCCAGAGTTGGATTTAGGCAAGAGGCTCACCATCGGCAAAGTTGTTATTTTAAGGGAGAGTGGTGTGACGATATTGTTATGGCGATTTTAACTACTGAGTGGTTGGATCATTAAATTGACAGAATAGTTAAATAAAAAAATACACAAATAGAGAAATAGATAATTCATTTAGTGCTAATTTCTCAATTGGATGCGTCATCAAACGGTCTTGCTTTTTTGCATGATTTGGATGTGAGACGGTTGGTTTAAAGTTGAAAATTTATCTATAGCGAACAACCTCATTGCTCTCAACTAAACGAAAAAGAATCTCCTTTCAAAAAAAACGACTCATTTATAAAATACTTATTATCTGCTAATCCAAAGCAATAAAAAGCGAATGTCTAAGCACAAAAAACTAATCGATAAGGATTAAACTCTGATTTAATTTGCACCAATTGATGGTCTAGTTGAACAGAGTCTTTCTGCAATAAAACGATAGTCCACTGATTGTCCATATAGTTCGCTAAAGAAGCCTCTAATTGATTTTGCGCCACCTTTAGCTGACCGGATTGGTTGAAAGTTGATGTCACGGAGGCTAAAAGAGCGAGTTGTTGAAGTGTTGGCCTTGATTCAAGCGCTTTATTGAGAGTTAACCGCTGAGCTAATTGATCAAAATTAATTTTGTTAAGATGATAAAACAATCTATCAAGATAAACGCTGCTAAATTTTGTTTGCAAATAATAGAAACCAGCAGCCAGAATATGAATCCTATCTTGCACACTTAAATCATTTTCATCGAGAAACTTTAGCAAAGCATCAAATAAATTATCGACATTTGTTTGCCAAAACGTGCGCTGGGTTGATTGCTCTAAATAGAACATCCCACTGCACAAAGAGCGTAGTAATTGACAATTAGCTAATATGGGATGGTCGATTGTCTCGGATAAAACAGATTTATCTTTAGTGATACTTTTTAGTTTCAATTGTATGGCGTGTTCTAAAATTTGAGCTTGTTTGAACGGCATATCGATTAATTTTGCTGCCTGTAATAATGAGCGATTATAGAACACGCTAATTAGTTCATTTTCTAAAACAGTTTCTAGAGCTGAATGGTTATCAACGATTAGTGCGCTTAATAGCAAGCATTCTTGACTATCTAGTAATAATTCAATTTCGGTGCGCTGAAAGGTATTTGGAGATTGATTTTGGGAGAAGACAATTTGGTTATTTAGCCAATCTTCACCAGTGGCTTGTAATCGCTGATGTAAATACTGATTAATCAATTGAGCAGTTTGAGTTAATTCGCCGGTGTACAGAAGTCGATCAGACTGTAAGATTAGCTCGGCTAGCAAACTATTAATCAGTATGGGTTTTGTATTACAAGTGCTTTTTTGTTGCTGGTGGCAAGGTACTAGCAGGCCACCAAATAGCGGATCAAAATCAAGCCGATAGAGTAAGTTTAGAAAGTGCTTTCTAAAAACGGTTATTTGCTCACTTGGCGCGAAAATGGATTGCTCTGATAAGGCTAACAATTGCTGGTAAACCGTCTCATTTATTTTATGAAATTGCTGAAAGGTGGCATCGGAAGCATCTTGTTGAGTTAACCTAGCGATGGCTGAGAGGCTAGATTCCAGTTTGGAGTCAGCTAAATGGGTCTCAAACATAAAGTTTGTGGTGGTGGATGAGTGTTGGGATATTATGTGCTTTTTGCGCGCTGGCAGCAAACCAGATTTCGACCTTTTTCTTTGGCTCTATACAAGGCTTTATCGGCTCTTTCAAAAACTGCTTTGGTGGTATCGTCATTTTCAAACTCTGAAATACCAAATGACATAGTGACCGGTACGGGCTTGTCTTCATTGATAAATTCTAATTTGGAGATAGATGAGCGTAGTTTGTTAATCGCTCGAGTCGCATCAACAATTGCCGTTTCTGGCAGCAGAATCACAAACTCTTCGCCACCGTATCGTGCGACAAAGTCAGATTCTCTGATGCCATTTCCAAGAAAGTGAGCAATTTTGTTGAGTACGATATCACCAAATGCATGCCCGTGTTCATCATTCACTTGTTTAAAGTGATCAATATCTCCAACCACCAAGGTTAATGAGTGTCGATATCGTCGCCAGCGATTATATTCTTGTGTAAGCCTTTCATTGTATGAGTAGCGGTTAGGTAAGCCTGTTAATGGATCAGTTTGAGCACGTACTCTTTGTTCGGCTAAATCATCTTTTAAGCGAGTTGCTTCATCTTCGGTTGCTCTAAGTTGCTCTTGAAGTTTATCCATTTGTGAAACCAGTGCTTCGCTATTGGCTTCCTGCTTGATGCAATATTGATTAAGCTGATTGACAATATTATCCATGTGACTAACTAAACCAGTTTTTATTTCATCTAAATTTTGCGAGCTAGTCAGACTATCTCTCATTCCAGAAATATTGGTATTTAAGTCAAGGCTAAGCTGTTTGCTATCACTGCTACTGTCTTGACTAAATTTTAAAGTTTGATTAATAAAGTCATTAACTCGAACGATTCGACTATTTAAAGTTTTCAAGAATTTTTCGAATTGAATATGTTCTTGATCAGAAACCTCAATGAAGGCATTGGTGATCATTTCTAAAATTGAGGACAGTTGTTCAATTCGATTAATTTTGTTGATTTCTTGATTAAGTGAGTCAGCAATTGTTGAGTAGCCATCCATACTAGAAAGCTGGTCAATTAAGTGTTGTAAGGAGTCTTTTATTTTTTGAGGAAACTCAAATTCAACGACCACAGAAGTCGTTGGTGGTTTTTCTTCTTGGGGGAGTTCATCGTTTGTCTGTTTCCCCTTGCCACCAAATAACCCTGAAAAAAAGCCGCCTTTTTTCTCAGTGGTTGGTGTCGCTAAGTTAGATTCTACTTCAGTAATATATTTTTCAATTACCTCCGCTATTGAACTCATAATGGCGGCAGCATCATCTGGCTTTGATTTATTTTTTACTGACTTAAGACTTCGTTTTAAATTTTTGGGCAGTGGTTTTTTCAATAAAATATTAAGCAAATCGATTTTATTACTAGCAACCTCTATTGATTGATCTTCGTCGTCGTCCAGCGTTCGTAAAATGTTACTTATTTTATCGACGTCTACCTTGATCGTGTCTATAGGTTCTTCTTTCTTGATATTTTTTCTAAGCTGTTTTAGTGCGGAATCTAGATCGTCTGAGTGGCCGATTCCAACATAAGTTAAACGAGAAATACACCGCTTTAACTCATTGCAGGTGGCCAATAGTTGGTCAACATCGTATTCTGTATTGTCACTTGAATGGCTCATAGTGATTAATTAAGCATGCTCTTAGGGATAGAAGCGCTTTTCAAAACATTTTGATTAAGCTTTTTTGGCTCGGCCGGAAACTCGACTTCCATTGCAACAGGCAGGTGATCGGAAACCCCAAGATGGAGTACTTCACTCTTAATTATATTCAGTGAGTCGCTCACCCAAATTTGATCAAAGCAATGCTTAGGATTCCAACGAGGAAAAGTAGGAGTGGCTTTTTTGCCTTGTTTTATCTTCACACCCAGCCGTTTAAATTCTTCAGAAACTTTATGGGTTGGGCAGTTCATGTCGCCCATGATAATAAAATAAGGGATATCTTTGACTAGTTCGGCAATATATTCCAATTGAGGTTTTCGCGCACTATGGCTAAGAGACAAGTGAACCGATAAAACCAAAACCTGTTGATCACCGGAACCAAAAGTGACTTCCAATGCACCGCGTCCGGGAATTCTTCCTGGCAGCTTGTGGTGGATTGCGTGTGATGAAGCAAACTTTGATAAAAGTCCGTTAGAGTGAGCTGCTAAACCTGCAACCCGTCGGTTCTGTTGTTGGTGAAAATGAGGAAATCCACCTTCACTAGCCAAAAAGGCGACTTGATTGATAAATTGGGTGCGCAAACTGCCACCGTCTACTTCTTGTAAAGCGACAATGTCATAGCTAGAAAGCCAATCAGCCGCCTGACGAAGGTTATGTGCTCGTTTTGAATCTGGCAGTAAGTGCCGCCAGCTTTGAGTCACATAATCTCGATATCCGTGGCTATCGATCCCAACTTGAAGGTTATAGCTCAAAAGCTTCAATCGTTGATTTTGTCTAAATACACTAATAGCAAAACCTCTCTAGTAGCCTCAGATTGGCTATTTCATTTATTCTAATCAAACATTATTGAGCGGATCATTGCGGCACTGAAGATAATAGATAGTCGGCAATCTTTACCATTCGAGCTGGGGTTTTCGCTTGATTCGCTTCGATTTTAAAAGTTTCATTAATAATAATAGTCGGAACTTGGGTAATTGAAAATAAATCTGCTCGTTTTTGGTAGTTTTTTTCCGTGTTCCAGAGGCGGCTCAAATCAAGTACTGGAAATTCAGTGAGTTGCAATGACTGGGACAACCAAGCTTTATTGTTTTCAAAGGCGTTAAATACCTGACAGTCTTGTAAACAAGCTTGGTATAGCTTAGAGGGTGGGAGGGATATCGTGGGGTCTGTTAACTGCTCCATAATCGCCTGAAGGTTAGCTTGCAGTCGCCAGCTGGGCCGCGCTATTAAAGGGGTCCTTCTTAGCGTAATTTCTGGGTGTAAATCCAAATATTGTTGCAGTGCTAGCTCAACTTGATAACAAGATTCACATCCATACCAGTAGAATATTTCAATGTTACTAATTGACTCTAACTGGTCTAAATCTGTTTTATTTTGCGAGTGAGCCTTTACTACTCTGCTGAAGTCTGTGTTTTCTATGAAGGAACTATTAGCTTCTTGGGCATTAACGGATAAATTTGTAAGCCCTAAGAACATGATGAGCAAAGCTGATAAGTATTTGATGTTAGAAGGTTGGGTTTTCGGGCTAATGACGCAAATCGTCGAAATCAACTGAGATAGTTGCATATTGAGTTTACCTAGAATCAAAAGTTTAAGTAGCATATTAACTTTTTTGGGGAGTTTAGGTTAGTTTTCAAGCAATAAAAAAGCGACCTTAGGTCGCTTTTTTAACAGACTACTCAAACTACCAGTCAATTCAATGTTTGATTAGTGTAATCCAGCTAAATAGTTTGCCAATGCTTCAATTTGCTCGTCGCTCATTTTAGCAACAATATCTCGCATAATACCGTTTTCATCATTCGCTCGTTTTCCATCGCGGAATGATTTAAGAGTCGTCACGGTATATTCAGGGTGCTGTCCACCTACCGCTGGGAATCCTGCAGCTGGCATGCCGTTACCTTGAGGGCCATGACAAGCAATACAAGCAGGCACATCGCGATCGGCATCTCCGCCTCGGTAAAGCTTTTGAGCTAATTCAATATATTTTTCGGCGACTGCGGTATGTTGAACCTTTTGCGATGAATAAAAAGCCGCTAAGTCGGCCATATCTTCGTCACTTAAATTACTTGCCATTGGGTACATTACGGCATTGTCGCGAGCTTTGCTTTTAAAATCTTTTAATTGTTTAACAAGGTATTTTTCCGCTTGTCCTGCAAGCTTTGGATTCATACCCAATGGGCTATTCCCATCTGCACCATGACATGCTGCACACACAACTGACTTTTCTTGACCTTTAGCAGCATCACCAGCCTGAATTTGGCTCGAAAATAAGACGGCTAACGCCAAGCCTATGATTTTTCTCATTATTTTACCTTTTCTTAAATATTGAAATAAAATGACTAAATGCTGAATTGGCAACCTACGGCACATTTAAACTTGCCTTGAAACATTCAATCTCTTTATACTTAACGACCGTTTACAAGATTGCGTGAATTATATACCTAATTGCCAAGGTTTTCCTAGTAGATTAGCGATAGACAATGGCGTATTGACTATTCCAATAATATGACTAAAAAAGCCGACAATCCATTTCGAAATGCACGCTATCTGATGGGCGCTGCCAAGCTTGACCAATTACCACCTGACGTGGGGATTGAAGTTGCGCTTGCGGGCCGCTCAAATGCCGGTAAATCAACTGCTTTAAATGCAATCACTGACCAAAAAAGCCTCGCAAAGACTAGTAAAACCCCGGGCCGCACTCAACTAATTAATTTATTTATGATAGATGAGTCTCACCGTTTAACCGATTTACCCGGTTATGGATTTGCCAAAGTCTCTAAAGACCAAAAGGCGCAATGGCAAAAAACGCTCAGCCGCTACCTACAAGAAAGAAAGTGTCTGAAAGCCTTGGTGGTATTTATGGATATTCGTCATCCATTAAAAGAAACCGATAAACAAATGGTGCAATGGGCCGTTTCTGGCAACATTCCTGTTCATGTTGTTTTGAGTAAGGCTGATAAACTAAAAAGCGGAGCGCGTAAAACCGCATTATTAAATGCCAACAAACGGCTTGCCAGAATATCCGATACGATTACCAGCCAACTATTATCCGCAACCAACAAAATAGGGGTGGATGAACTTATAGAAACCATTGCCGCTTGGTATCCGTTTGAAAAAACAGATAATAGTGGCAAAGCGAGTTCATCCGAGCAAACACAAGACACTGCCAAAAGCGCTTAAACCAATTCAACCTAACGATAAAGTTCTAGTTACCAAAGCCTAAGGATTTTCCAATGGAAGATGTAGTTGATCAATTAAGAGAAGTCTCAGTTACAACCGCTAGCTTTTTAGAATTACCTAGTGAAGACGATTTGGTTTTGGTTGAAGAAGAAATCTTGTTACCCATTCCACGTGAAATGCGTTCGTTTTTATTGCAAGTGAGCGATGTTATCTACGGAAGTTTAGAGCCCGTAACAGTCGCTGATCCAGGTGCCCATACCCACCTTCCTGAAGTCACCGCCAATGCATGGGCTATTGGGCTACCTCGAGAATTAATGGTGCTATGCCAATTTGCTGATGGATTCTACTGTGTTACTCAAGAGGGCGAAGTGGTGCTTTGGCAAGATGGCGAGCAAGCAGAAGAAACTTGGGAAGACGTATGGGATTGGGCTGAAAATGTTTGGCTTAGAAGTTAAGAAAGTCCGAGTAGGTTACTGGTGACGTAGCAAGCCCAACAAAATACGTTGGGGGTGAGCTGTTATTTTCCTGCGGGAGCAGATGAGTAATAGCGTTTTTCAATTCGTTGACAATATGAAACAAGTGACGGGTAACTCTTAGCAATTTGATTAAATGGGTTATCAAACTCAACACTAATGAATTCTGCTAGTAGCCCATAAGCTGTGGCATCTAAAGAGCTAGGGTGTTCACCAAATAGGAAGTCTTTTTCAGCAAGTAGGGTAGAAAGCGAATCCAGCGAACGGCGTAATACGTGCTGAATTTCTTGCTCACTGTGTTTGGCTATTCCTTGTCCTTTTAACATTTTTAGAACTTGTTTGCGAATGATCTTGGGAAGCAACCATTTAAGTGGTATGGGTAGGCTACCAAAAAAGCCTTCTTTTAAAGTCGGCCATGTATCATCCTTTGCCCAGCGAGAATAAACCAGTACGAAATACAGATTTTCATCTAAGGACTTAGTGATCAAGTAGGCGATAGCCTTTTGATGTTCAGACAAATGTTCATCGAGATCCGCCCCGTCCTTTTGTGCTTTTTCGATAATCCATTGAGAGTCCGGAATTAAATTGTTTTCCAATTCTATAAAAGGAAGTTTGCCTTTTGGCGCGCGGCGCAAGTTATCATCTTTGACTACCGTGGTGTATTTAATACCAGCCATTCGATAGTAGCAGTCGACTTTTAATACAAAAGGGCTCGGGTCGGCGACGCCAAACTTGCTGCCAAAGCTAAATAGTTTAATCATAAATAATCCGTTAAGTGAGTTAATCAAGAACGGATTAGTTTACCGAGCTACTCCTGACAGCCTGGTGTCAGGAGTAAAAGCTGATTGGATGTTTTAACTATAGGATACAGATGAAAGGCTAATGCTTAGGTTTAAACATCGCAGCACTTAAAATAGACCAAAGATGGATAATCCATCCCATCCATATAATCCATAGAGCACCAGCTAATACAAATTGAACAATGGCCAGTAGCAGCCTTCCTTGTAAGAGCTGTCCTAAACCTGGAATGAAAAAACTAGCCAGTGCCGCAATGACGTTACCGCCTGAACCTTGTCCTGCCATTATATTATTCCTCTTTCTTTGTATTAGGTCATTTTTAAAATCAGTTAAACTGAAGCTGTTGATAAGCTTACTTGGACTAAATCGTTAATAAATACAGTGACTAGAATAACACAGCCACTCGCTGTAGACTAAAGCCTAATTGTAACGAACATAAAATCTCGGTATTCCCAAAAATGACCTCCAGTGTTTCAATTGATTCTAAACTACCGAATGTTGGCACCAGCATTTTTTCCGAAATGTCTGCACTTGCTAATAAGCTTTCGGCACTCAATTTGTCCCAAGGCTTCCCTGAGTTTGAAACACCCACATTTTTAAAAGAAAGCGTGCACCAAGCCATTTTAGCGAACAAAAATCAGTATGCTCCTTCTCAAGGGCTTCCAGATTTATTGACTGAAATAGCTAAGCTCACTAAACGGCAATATGATGTTAATATTTCTGAAAGCGAAATGGTAACGATTACCTCCGGTGCCACTGAAGCCTTGTTTGTCGCTTTTCAAGCCGTGATTAATCCCGGCGATGAAGTGATTATTTTTGATCCTGCGTTCGATTCTTATAAACCGGTCATCGAATTAATCGGTGGTCGTTGTGTTCATATTCCTCTGCAATCACCAGAGTACGCCGTTAATTGGCAACTGGTAGAATCCAAAATTAATTCGAATACAAAATTAATAGTGATTAACTCGCCTCATAATCCAACCGGAACGTTGCTTTCAGATGATGACATGAACTGCTTACAAAAACTCGTGGTTGATAACCAACTGTTCCTAATTAGTGATGAAGTTTATGAATATATGACCTTCGATGGTCTTAAGCATTATAGTGCGTTACTTTACCCGGAGCTCTTTGCGCGCTCGTTCGTTATTTCAAGTTTTGGTAAAACCTACCATTGTACTGGTTGGAAAATGGGTTATTGTATTGCACCTAAAAATCTAACCGAAGAATTTAGAAAAATCCATCAGTTTGTAACCTTTAGCAGCTCAACGCCTTTTCAAGCGGGAATCACGAAAATGCTATCTGAATCGCCGCAACATGTTGAAGAGCTATCTGATTTTTATCAAAACAAACGTGATGTGTTAGTAAACGCTTTAGCTGGTTCGCGGTTTAAAGTTTTACCTTCCAGTGGCACTTATTTCTTGTTGGTTGATTACAGTGAAATATCGGATCTAAATGATTATGATTTTTGTTATTGGATGGCAAAAGAAATCGGTGTAGTAGCTGTGCCACTCAGTCCATTTTATGAAACACCAACGCAAGATAAAATTATTCGAATGTGTTTTGCTAAGTTTGATGAGACGTTGGTAGAGGCTGGCAAGCGGATGGGGCGGTTGTGAAGGCAAAAAAATTGCTCAGTGCGTTTATCAAGCCGTAACAACTAACGTTTAATACAATCGAAACTTAATCGATATCAATATTTGGGCTAAACAATTCGATTGTGTTTATCCCAAACGCTTGAGTAGTTCACTCATTGATTAAAGCTTGTACTCAATATCGCCCGATTTTATGCTCCCGCTAATGGGTCTAGCGTATACCTGTTCGAGTGCTCTGAAGTGTTTAGGTTTCATTTCGAAATGCTAGTACTAATATATGGTACTGAAAAGTGATAGTCAGAGAATAAAAATGCTGTTTGTCTTTTAAAAAACAATCAAAGACTTGTCATAGACGCATTACCTATGTAGTGTTGGCTAGGCTAGCATGTTTGGTTATTAAAAAAGAAAAGGGATCTTTATGAAAAACAATATCGTCTTAATAATATCTGTCGTCATTTCGTTATTTGTGGGCTATTACTTATATCCCATCTTCAATGATACCAAGCAAGATCCTACATTAATTGAGCAAGTTATACAGGAGCAAGGTTTAGCTGAGCAAGCTAATTCGGTAGCTGTAGAGCAAAAGCAATCATCAAAAATCCAGCAAGCTGTTAAGTCTAATGAGTTAACTAGAAAGCCGAAAGAGGGCGTCAATGACGAAGAGTTGATTCAAGAAAACAACGTAGTCGAAGACTCTCAAGAACAATCTGATTATGGCGCTCAAGAAACAGTTATTGAAAACTCTCAACTATTAGCTGACTTGCAGGTATGGTCATCTAATCATAAAGAAAGTTTAAAGGATTTGTTAGATAATAACTTGCCAGTAGAGCATGCAGAAAAGTTAATGGAGCTAATCGAAAAAGATAACCCGTTTCTTAATGAACCTCAAGTTAACCAAGATTCAAATAGAGACGAAGCGTGGGCATACAAAATGTTAGAAATTTTTAACAATGAAATCAGTCAACATCAAAACGCTCTTGATATTGAAGTGATGAGCCTTACTTGTAAACAGTTGACATGTGAAATGCTTGTCAGAGAAATCACTAGTGGTAAATGGATGGAAGTATATATTTCATTAATCAAATATTTTTATTCCAACCAATATAAAATTCAGACTCAAGGTATGAAACAGTTTCGATATCGAGTTGGAGAAGAGCTTTTTTTCTATCAACACTTTATTTTTGCTGAGTAACCAATTATCACTCTAAGTTTGGCGTGGCCAAACCCAACAACTAACATTCAGAACTATCGAAATACTAGTGATATCATCAACCGGGAGAGTTGAAGAGAATCTATTTGTCGCCAAACCTTAGCGTTGAGAGTTTCTGTCGTCCTCGTTCAATTATTAGAGGAAGTGTTTCTTGTCTGCAATATATTCTGAGCTATTCAAAGCGTTAATAGTCAATACTAATTATTCCTTTTTACCGCACTAATTTAAAAGTTCACAGCGGCTCTATCCGCGATATTGCTGAGTTTTCATATTTTAGAAATCTAAAAACCCATAACTCAAAGCTGGGTTTTCTTAGAGTTTAAATAACTCTATGTGCTTATTGTGGCACCCAAACTTATCTACTAATGCATCGGAAAGGAATTGTGCAGCACCGCAATTAGCAATTTGTGTCTGAAATTATCTATTTGAAAAAATGACTATTTTCTGTTTTTTATCTGGCTTAAGGTCTCGAATGGCGGTGTTTGTACGGAATTAAATCTCATATCAAGATAAAAAAATATAATTTATATTGATATTTGTTACTAAATGTAATTGAAAATAGTTTATTTTGTGTTCAATATTCTTTGTCGCTCAAAAAAGCGAAAATAAAAAATAATTGCATCTTAGTTTACGGATGTTGAATAAAAAGTCAGGACAAAAGGGGGTTAATCATGGAGATTAATAACAAAAAGACGTTTAGGAAATCACTTGTTGCTGCCGCGGTTTCAGCAATTATGGTTAGTGTCTCACCGAGTTGGGCGGCGAGTAATAATGCTGGGTCAATTTATGGTGAGGCAATTCAGGGGACAGAGGTTACTTATAAAAGCGCGTCTACTGGAGCGACTCGAACTATTACTGTTGACGCAACCGGACGCTTCAATTTTAGAGGGGTTCCGCCGGGTCGATACACAGTTACGACTAACGATGGAAAGTCTGTTGAAGTTTTAGTCAAGATAGGAACTGGTTCTGCGGCTGATTTTGAGGATGCCGATAATAATGTGATTAGCGTAATCGGTGGAAAAGTATCTGCGATTGATATGACATCTGTAGAGTCCACTATGGTATTTACGGATGAGCAAATCGCGCTTTTGCCTGTAGGAAGAAATATAGTCGATGTTGCATTATTGACACCCGGCACCGTTCAAGGCGACGATGATTTCGGTAATCTTGCGTCCTTTGGGGGCGCTTCTGTTGCGGAAAATGGTTATTACATTAATGGGTTTGATGTCACTAATATTAGAACCTTCTTAAATTATGCGACTGTTCCGTTTGATGCTATTGCGCAAACTCAAGTAAAGGCTGGAGGTTATGGCGCTGAATATGGCCGGTCTTTAGGAGGTGTGACTAACATCGTAACTAAAAGTGGTACGAATGAATGGGAGTTTGGTGCTGCGTGGTATTACACACCCGATAGTTTAAGATCTTCAAGACGCGACGTAGTAGACAGAGCTGTCGCTGATGGCAGCGCATTGACGGTTTATGATTCGGATGATTATAACGACAGAATGTCGTTTAACCTTTCTGTAGGCGGACCAATCATTAAAGATAAACTTTTCATCTTTGCAAATTTGGAAGGTCGACGAAATGAAAATGATTGGTACAACCGATCTACTAGTACCCATCAAGAAGTCACCACACCCAACTTGCTAACCAACATAGATTGGTTTGTCACTGATGATCACCAACTTTCATTAACTTACGTACAAAACCAAACCGATGAAGAGATTGTTCGTTATGATAATCCAGCTGATGAAGTCTACACAGGTCGACACGGAGAGGAGGCTGCTCGGTACACTGAAGAAAATGGAGGTTCGATTACAATTTTCAATTATACCGGCCATTTGACAGATGATTTCAGTATTAGAGGAATGTATGGAAAACTAACTAATGACGATAACAATAGAGTTCCGAGAGCTTTACCAGGCGGGGACTGTGCGTACGCTTGGGATACCAGTGGAGATTTGACCTGGACAACTCGAGAATATATTGGTTGTTGGAACACTGCTCAAAGCACAGTCACTGATCTCAATTTTCGATCAGATGGTGATGAGCGAACAAGCTTTAAAGTCGACTTTGACTGGACTCTAGGTGATCACACCATCAGAGGTGGTTATAACGAAGAAGAATTCATCTCATTCTCACCTGGGATAACTTATTCTGGGGAAAACTATTATCGCTACATTTCAGGAAACGCTGCAAACGGTGGGGTAGTCAACGGGGTCAATGTAGGAGATGGAACCTTAACAGTAAGGCAGCGCACCTATGCTACCCAATCAGGAAATTTTAGCGTTGAAAATACTGGGCTATATATTGAAGATAGTTGGATGGTTAATGATGATGTAATGCTCTATTTAGGGTTGCGGAACGAAACTTTTACTAACTACGCTGCAAACGGAGATGTTTTTGTAGAAGCGGACGATTTACTGGCACCTCGGCTAGGTTTTTCATGGGACATAGGTGGTGAAGGTAAAGACAAACTGTATGGGACCCTGGGTCGATATTTTATTCCAATTGCATCGAATACTAATATACGAGCGACACGTACAGAAAACTATACCCAACGATATTTTTTCACAGATGATTTTGACCGTGCTACTGGTGAGCCGATAGGTCTTGGAGCTCAGTTTGGAAATGAAATTATTGACAACCAAGTTCCTGACCCGCGAGTAATTGCAGTTTCTGATCTTGAACCAATGCATCAAGATGAGCTGATATTAGGTTATCAAACTGAGCTAACTGAAGAGTGGGTTGGCGGATTGAAACTTGTTTATAGAACAATTAGAGACGGTATGGATGATTTCTGTGCTCATGATGGTTTTGTCAATTGGGCTGCGGACAATGGTTACGATGACTTTAATGTGCATACGATGGCTGGATGTTTAATCGTTAACCCAGGTAACGATATTAGTTTATTTATGGACCTAAATGACGATGGCAACGTGACTCCAGTAACCGTTCCAAATAGTTACTTTAATTTACCCGAATATAAGAGAACTTATAAAGGCTTGGAGGCAACTCTAGAAAGATCATTTTCTGACGATTTCTTTGTCTCGCTATCTTATGTTTTATCTTACAGTGAAGGGAATGTTGAAGGATATGTTAATTCATCACTCGGGCAAGAAGATGCTGGTGCCACTCAAGACTTCGACCACAGTCGTTTTCAAGATGGCTCGCAAGGTTATCTTCCCAACGACCGTAGGCATCAGTTAAAAGCATACGGTGCATATACTATGACTGAAGAATTAACCCTTACGAGTCGCTTTAGTGCCTATTCAGGCTCACCTTTAAGTTGCTTTGGCTATATTCCATTAGACGGTATGATAGATAACGGAGACACTGCTTATGATTATGCTAATTTTGAGCGATATAGTGCTTCTAGTTTCTATTGTAAAGATGAAAATGGAAATTCGGTTCTAAACCAACGCGGTAGTGAAGGTCGTACTGACTGGGTTTTCCAGGTAGATATGGGATTAAGCTACAAGCCAGAATGGGCTGGTAGTAACTTAACTCTTCAATTAGATGTGTTTAATCTATTAGATCGTGACACACCTACCGAGTTTAATCAGCAGAAAGATCTAGCAAGAGATAACAACGAGGTTAATCCTAATTTCTTAGCACCAACTGGGTTTCAAGCTCCGCGTCGAGTTGACTTGACAGTACGATATAATTTTTAGTTATCGTCTAAGTCAATTTAACAAAATGCCGAGTTAAACTCGGCATTTTTATTTCAATATATAAATGACTATTTTTTCTTCAGTTCGTTTTATGAACTGTCGACTCAATATGAAATCATTAGAGTAAGCTTTGGGAAACTCAGCAGCTAGGTAGTTGGGATAATTGGTAGGTTGAGGTGGTTAACCTTAACAACTAGCGTTCAACATCATCTGAATTTTATTGATTCATCCGCTTCGGAAAAGTCAACGGTACTCTATCTACCCACAACCACTGCCGTTGGGGTTCCTTCGTCACCCCGACTTACATGAGAAGCTAATCTACTTGTTTTTGTAATTCAGCATACCTCGTCTGCTGTGTAAACAATCCAATAACTTTAGCTTTGGTTAAATCATTCTTATCCAAAGTCATAAAAATATTTTCTAACTTAATGGTATGTTGATTCACTACGGTGATCCGCTTAGTCGCTTTTTGCATTTTCCCATTGGTTTGTTCTTGCCATTGATATTGAGCGATTGGGTTATTTTTTAAATCGCTTATTTCAATGCACAAGGAATAAATTTTATCCCACTTTCCGCACCAACGACCATCGAATGATGCTTCACTAGCTTTTTCGGCATTAGTGGCAAAACTAGTGCAGGTGATCAAGACAACAAAGATAATTCGAATAAGCATTAGTTTTTAATTACTCGATAATCAACAAAGCGATAATTGTGAGGATTTTTTTCATCGGCAAGGTGTGATTCAGAGGAGCCTTGTTCTAAATTTAAGTGTTCAAATTCAGGAAACTGGGTGTCGCCGTCTACTTCGAGGTCGATGAAAGTAAGGTATAAGTGATCGGCTTGTGCGAGCATTTGTGAATATAAGAAACCACCACCGATGATCATTACTTCGGGTTGTTCATTTAATAATTCGAGCGCAGAATCAATTGAATCTACCACATCACAACCTTCAGCAGAGTAACCTTGATTGCGACTGATCACCACGTTTTGTCTTCCTGGTAATGGACGACCGATTGATTCATAAGTTTTTCTTCCCATTACAATCGGTTTTGACATAGTGACTGATTTAAAATGCTTAAGGTCGGCAGGTAAGTGCCAAGGCATTTGGTTGTCTTTTCCGATGACTCGGTTTTTTGCCATGGCGCAAACCATGGAAATTTTGGGAGTATTCATACGACCCTTAACAAATTTCTTATACAATATTGTTAACCGCGAATAATATCATAGCTGCTCGAGAGATTAGAATCTTGATTGGCTATTAGTTCAGCTAAACGATTTAATTTTTTTGGAGTTGATCGGGCGAAGTTAACTCACCAATATCCAAAACCGGTGCGGCGTCCAATTCGGAAGCACCCATCATACAAGCAATGCGCTCGACGCTTGAGAGTAACTGAAACTGTTCCCATTCTTTTAGTGCACTAAACTTTTCTACAAAACTATCCTCAATGGGTTGTGGAGCGTTTAATAGGGCTTTTTGTCCTTCCTCAGTGAGAAACAGCGCTACTCGACGGCGATCACTTTCACTTCTAACTCGCTTGATAAAGTCTTTGGCTTCAAGTCTGTCTAAAATGCTCGTAACTGTGGGTTGGCTAAGATTAATGTTAGTCGATACATCTTTAGCGGTAATGCCTTTTATTCTGGCTAATTCTTGCAAGATTAATAGTTGTGGACCAGTGACTCCGGCTTCTTTGGCGAGTTTTTTTGAGCGTAAGTCGATTGCGCGAATAATCTTTCGTATAGAAACGAATAACTCTTCATATCTTTCCATTTTAGTGACTCTTGTGTCGATACTGGGGCTTTTCAATTGCGCAAATATTATAGGTAAAAGTCGCTAAAAACTAGTTAATTAGGGATTTTGTCTGTAAAAGCGACAATTCTAGTAAAGTAATTCGGTCAATTTTTGATCATTACTTGATCTTTTGTATCGATATTATTAGTATACGCATCATTCGTACACTAATTAATAATTTGACCCAGGCTCAAATAATGAAAATCAGTCGTTGTCACATGGATAACAGCCAGAAAATACCTTTCAACCTCTTAATATCCCTAAAGGCTGTTTATTAGCAGCTAACCAGACCTGTTTCGTTGATTGACGATATCACGACCACCCCCTGAATCGTTCCGCAAATCATTAAGGTAATTAGTTAGTACTGTATTTATATGTTTAGTTATACCAGTGTGTCCATTTTTTCTTATTTCGCGTTGTTAATTTTTATTGGCTTTTATGCCATGAAAAAATCAACCGCCAACAATGGCGAGTATTTGCTTGGTGGGCGCCGTGTGAGCGCCAAAGTAACTGCGCTTTCGGCGGGCGCTTCGGATATGAGTGGCTGGATGCTAATGGGGTTGCCGGGCGCGGCTTATGTCAGCGGCTTGAGTAGTATATGGCTAGCCTTCGGCCTAGTCGTCGGCGCATATGTCAATTACCTCATCGTTGCGCCTAAGTTGCGGGTTTATACGGAGCTTGCGAATGACGCATTGACGATCCCTGAGTTTCTCAGTAAGCGTTTTGGATTAGAAAATGGTTCGATTCGATTAGTCGCCTCACTGATTATCATCATATTTTTTACAGTCTACACTGCTTCAGGGTTAGTCGCGGGCGGTAAATTATTTGAGTCAGCATTTAATTTGCATTATCACATTGGAATCTTAGCGACTGTTAGCATCGTTGTTATTTACACCGTTATGGGTGGGTTCCTGGCAGTTAGCATCAGCGACTTTGTGCAGGGGATTATTATGCTAATCGCACTAGTGGCGGTGCCCTTGATTACATTCAATGAGCTTGACCTTAGCCAGCCTGGGCTGTTCTCAAACGATATTGCTAACACCCTAGCAAGCTTTGAGCTGGTAGCCGCCATTAGCTTAATGACTTGGGGGCTCGGTTACTTCGGTCAGCCACATATTATTGTTCGCTTTATGGCCATCAATAGCCACAAAAGTTTACCAAATGCGAGGCGAATTGGACTCTCATGGATGACAATTTCAATTATTGGTGCGCTTGCGGTCGGATGGTTAGGCGCAAAATTTATTGCACAGAGTGAAGCGAATCTAGATGACCCAGAAACAATTTTTATTTATTTAGGGCAACTGCTTTTTCATCCACTGATTGCCGGTTGGGTACTTGCAGCTATTTTAGCGGCGATTATGAGTACTATTTCATCGCAATTATTGGTTTCGTCGAGTTCTTTAGTTGAGGATATTTACAAGGCATACTCAAAACAAAAACCGTCCTCGCAAAAACTATTAGTGGCGAGTCGATTATGCGTAGTGATTGTTGCTGTGATGGCTTCGCTAATTGCAATGGATAGCGATAACAGTGTACTCGATTTAGTGTCAAATGCTTGGGCTGGATTCGGTGCAGCGTTTGGACCGCTTATTTTATTAAGTTTGTGGTGGAAACCATTAACTCATGCTGGCGCTGTTTCAGGAATGCTTGCAGGCGCGGCCACGGTAATGATATGGGCTTATTTACCAATGTTACCTGAGCAGCAAACTCTAAGCTCATTGTTTTATGAACTGCTACCAGGCTTTTTAGTCAGCTCATTAGTGGCTATGTTCGTCAGTCTGAATACCAAAAAAACGAATCAATCTGCTTTGGATTGGTTCGATCAAGTGACTCATCAAATAAATGAAAAATAAATCCTAATTAACTAGGAAAGGAACCGCTGTGAAATCGAAAAGTTGGCAAAGAATAGTCATAAAAGTTGGCAGTGCATTAATTGCACCGACCCAAGATGGTTGTAGTCGTCGGCATCTTACTGGGATTGCAAAATTTGTACGACAGTGTCGCTCGAGAGATATTCAAGTTGTGCTTGTTTCTTCTGGCTCAGTAGCTGCTGGCGCCTATTTGTTTGAAGATTCTAAGCTTGATCGTATTGTCGCTAAAAAAGCCATGGCGGCTACCGGCCAAGCCGAGATGATGGCCACCTGGGATAGCTTGTTTGATTTTCATTCGGCGCAAGTTTTACTGACTCACGCCGATTTGCGCGATCGCGAACGATACGAAAGTTTTCGTGACACACTCGACGCACTTTTAAACAACGGCATACTACCGATCATCAATGAAAACGATACCATCACAACTGATAAATTTAAGGTGGGTGATAACGATAATTTATCGGCAATGGTCGCAACCGCGGCGAATGCCGACGCACTGATTATATGCTCAGACATTGATGGATTATACGATTCTAATCCGCACCTTAATAGTAACGCCACTTTGGTTTCTGATGTTTTTCAAATAGACCAAGAAATTTACGCAATGGCGGGTGGCGCAACGAGTGATGTTGGCACCGGTGGAATGAAAACAAAAATTCAAGCCGCTGAAAAAGCCGTGTCACATGGAGTAGAAACATACATCATTAACGGATTTAAAGCACAAAGCTTTGACGCTTTGTTAAAAGGTAAAAATCCTGGTACTTATTTTAGTCCACACAAAAAACCGCTGTTAGATGGTGTCCACTGGATGCGTTACACCACTCGGGCGCAAGGCGAGTTGATCGTATCTAACAAGTTTGAAATTGATGAGACCGAAAATAATGAACTACTTGACGTGGATGAACTAATCAGTGTTAAAGGAGATTTTTCTTCGGGAGACGTCGTGCTTTTAAGAAAACGTAATGGCCGCAAGTTGGCCAAGGTACAAACTAACTACAGTAGTTGCTTGTTAAATTTTATAGCAGGTAACGATAGTGATGATATTTCCGAACAGCTTGAACAAAACCAAGCCCCTATACTTTCAAAACAATATTTCGCATTAATGGAGTCCAAATGAGTTTAATCACAGAGCTTTCTTTAAAAGCAGCACAAGCTGCAAAAATTATGGCAATTCAATCAGCAGACACAAAATCAAAGCTTTTACGTGACATGGCAGATGCGCTCAGAAGTAACCATGAGGAAATTCTTAAAGCCAACAAAAACGATATTAAATTTGCCAAGTTAAGCCACTTAGACGAGGCAATGATAGACAGGTTATTACTGAATGAACAACGTATCGAAGATATGGCTGTCGGGTTAGAAACTGTCGCCGAACTACCCGATGTAGTCGGTACCCTTAAGGACAAAAATACTCGACCCAATGGACTAGAAATTTCAAAGATGAGGATCCCGCTTGGAGTCATTTGCATGATCTATGAAGCACGTCCGAACGTTACCGCAGACGCCGCTGGATTATGTATTAAATCGGGTAATAGTGTGGTGTTAAGAGGTGGTAAAGAAGCGTCATTGAGTAGTCTTGCGATTGCCAACGTGTTGCGCAAAGTTTTAAAACAAAACGATTTGCCAGAGGATATTATTACCGTGATCTCTGATCCTGACAGAGGCTTGTTGAAAGAGTTGTTACTTCAAAAAGATTATATTGACTTAGTCATTCCCCGTGGTGGTGAAGGCTTAATTAATTTTGTCAGTGAAAACAGTCAAATTCCAGTGATCCAACATTACAAAGGAGTGTGTCATTTATACGTGGATAAAGCGGCCGACTTTGATAAAGCACTGGGCTTGCTATTAAATGGTAAAACCCAACGTACTGGTGTTTGTAATGCACTTGAAGGATTGTTAGTCCACAAAGACATCGCAAAGACCTTTATGCCTTTAGTGGCGGAACGACTTAAAGCCTTTAAAGTTAAAATAAATGCTTGCGCCAACAGCGTTCACTATTTTGAGAACGCTGAAGAACTCGCCACAGATAGATTTGGTGAAGAGTATTTGAGTTTGGAAATTGCTATTCGAGTGGTCGATGATTTTAATCAAGCCGTTCAGCACATTGATCAGTTTGGTAGTAATCATACCGAAGTCATTTGCACCGAAGATATGAAAACTGCTGAACTGTTTCAGCGAGTGGTCGATGCTTCAGTGGTGATGGTGAATGCATCTTCACGATTCTCCGATGGTTCGCAGTTAGGATTAGGTGCAGAAATTGGCATAGCCACCACTAAGTTACATGCTTATGGCCCCATGGGAATTGAATCCTTGACCACTGAAAAGTTTTTGGTAAATGGCAGCGGACAGGTAAGGGCGTAGGCCATGGAGTTGCTCAATACAGACGTCAGAAATACTAAGCTTGCATTTATTGGTGCAGGCAATATGGCGACAGCCATTATCACTGGGCTGTTGGAGGCCGGATTTAAACCCAACAACATTTTAGCTTGCGCGCCATCATCATCAACTAGAGAAACTAAGCAACAGCAGTTTGCCATTAATACTAGCCAAAATAATCTTGATGCGATTGAATTTGCTGATGTGATCGTAATTGCAGTCAAACCAAATTTAGTCGAAGGTGTGGCTAAAGAACTTGATTCGGCCATCAAGTTACAAACAACGAATAAAATTATTATTAGTGTTGCTGCAGGAATTAAAATTTCTCAGTTGCAAGCTTGCCTGAGTCGCAACGCCAAAGTGATTGCGGCCATGCCTAACCTGCCATGTGCAGTCAAGCAGGGGGTAATCGGATTAGTTGCTGCCGAGCAATGTGAAGTAGCAGAAATAAAACTGACTGAGGCGCTCTTTTCAACAATCGGACGAGCAGTATGGTTAGACAACGAAAGCCAAATGGCCGCATTAGTCGCTTCGGCAGGTAGTTCTCCGGCATACTTTTTCTTGTTCTTAGAGGCGATGATTGAGTCAGCTAAAACGATGGGACTTTCCGAGCAACAAGCTAAAAATTCTGTTTTACAGTCTGGGCTTGGTGCGTTAACCATGGCGCTTAACTCTGATCTCGATGTGACTGAATTACGCAGGCAAGTGACTTCGCCAAATGGTACAACTCATCAAGCGATAGAGTCTTTTCTCAGTAACGATATTTCGGCGGTGGTCGATCAAGCAATGCAAGCCGCAGCGCAAAAGGCAGCAAACTATTAGCCGGAAATCTAAGTCAAAAAAAGCGAATATTGAATTCGCTTTTTTTTGATATCAAGAGAAAATAAATCTGAAGTTAAACTGCAATCGGCGCTTTGATATTTGGGTGCGCTTGATAATCGACAATTTCGAAATCTTCATACTCATAGCTAAATAAATCATCAGGCTTACGTTTGATTTTTAGTTTTGGCAAAGGGAGTGGATCGCGTGAAAGTTGCTCTTTAGCTTGTTCAAAATGATTGGAATACAAATGCACATCACCACCACTCCAAATAAATTCTCCCACATCTAAATCACATTGTTGCGCGATCATATGAGTGAGTAACGCGTATGAAGCAATATTAAAAGGTACGCCTAAAAAAATATCGCAGCTGCGTTGATAAAGTTGGCAGGATAATTTGCCATTGGCGACATAAAATTGAAATAGTGAGTGACACGGTGGCAGTGCCATTTCGTCAGCGACCCCAGGGTTATATGCAACTACTAAAATGCGTCGACTATTGGGGTTGGTTTTAATGGTATCAACCACATTCTGGATTTGATCAACCGTACTGCCATCGGGCTTTTTCCAGCGACGCCATTGCTCGCCGTAGACCGGACCTAAATCTCCATTCTCATCAGCCCACTCATCCCAAATTCTAACGCCGTTATCTTTTAAATATTTGATATTGGTGTCGCCATTTAGAAACCACAACAACTCGATCATAATCGAACGTAGGTGAAGTTTTTTGGTGGTGGTTAACGGAAAGCCTTTTTGCAGATCAAATCGCATTTGATAGCCAAAGACACTGCGAGTGCCGGTGCCCGTTCTATCACCTTTGTCTTCGCCGTTATCCAAAACGTGTTGTAGCATTTCTAAATATTGTTTCACTGATTAATCCTGTTTAATATTTCTATTTTGCTGGTTGTTTGACGGGACTGTATTTATAACCCCAAACGATCATCGCTATTCCAGCTAACACCATTGGTAGCGACAATAGTTGCCCCATCGAAATATACTCTGCCATTGCTCGAAGGTGGTCATCTGGCTCACGCCAATATTCTACAATAAATCGAAAGGTTCCGTAGCCTAACAAAAAGAGCCCGCTAACGGACAGTGCAGGTCTTGGCTTTTTGCTGAAATAATAAAGAATGATAAAAAGCACCACACCTTCCAGTGCAAACTCATAAAGTTGCGAAGGGTGCCTGTAAACCCCGCTTTCTAAGCCACCCGGAGCGCTAGGTAATATCATGGCCCAAGGCACTGATTCGACATCCGTCGGTTTACCCCAAAGTTCACCGTTGATAAAGTTACCGATTCGCCCAGTGGCTAATCCGATAGGCGCCATGGGCGCAAAATAATCGGAAATAGTGGCAAAGGTTTTACCTGTTTTGCGCGCAAAATACCAAAACGACGCGACAACCCCTAGCAGCCCGCCATGAAATGACATTCCACCGTCATATATTTTGAAAAGGTACATTGGGTCATCAATAAACAGCCCGAAGTTATAAAAAAGTACATAGCCGACACGACCGCCAATCACCACACCTAAAAAGGCATAAAACAAAAAGTCACTCACTTGTTCTGGAGTGAATGGACTATGCGGTTTCTTTGCTCGATAGGTTCCCAATAACCAAGCGCCGGCAAAACCTGCTAAATAGGTTAATCCATACCAGTTGAGGCCGATAGGGCCATAAATCTGAAAAATTACGGGGTCTATTTGGGGAAATTCCATTGATGCGCTGTTCTATACCGCTGAAAACCATTGACTATAAATGATTTGCGCGCTGGTGAAAATTAAAAATACAGCGAAAATTTGCTTAAGCCGTTTTTCTTGCAGATGGTGGGCGAGTTTTGCACCGAGTGGCGCTGCTAAGCTAGAAAAAACAACAATACCGGTTAATGCTGGTAAGTAAATATAGCCAAACGCATAGTCGACGGAGTTGTTTTGTGTCCAGCCCGAATAAATATAGCCCAAGGTACCAAACAGCGCTATTGGAAAACCACAGGCAGCAGCGGTAGCCACTGCTTTCACGATCGATAAACCTCGATAAACCAAAAATGGCACCAGCACAGAACCACCACCAATGCCTATCAGCGCCGAAATGACTCCGGTAAACTGCGCGTAGATGAACATCACCCAAAGATTAGGTTTGG
Organism: Kangiellaceae bacterium; assembly: GCA_965230505.1. Classification (GTDB taxonomy): domain Bacteria; phylum Pseudomonadota; class Gammaproteobacteria; order Enterobacterales; family Kangiellaceae. Next base: position 2,460,180 of record OZ246006.1, read on the forward strand.
AGTCTGAGTGACGACTTTTGTGGCCAGACAATAAATAACCAGCGGTAATCAACGCGCCTAGCACAAAAAATAGGATTAATACTGGTCCTGCTAATAAGCCGGCTAAATAAGCGCCGAGCAACGCACCAATGATTAATCCTGGAGTCAGTGGCAACAATAATGGCCAGACAATGGCTTGTTTACGGTGATGACTATAACTTGAGGACAATGCTGTAAAGCAAATACAGGCTAACGAAGTGCCGATAGCAAAGTGTCCAGTGCTTTCAACCTGTATGCCGATGGTGGGTAGAATTAGCAGCAATAAAGGCACAACCACAAAGCCACCGCCGATACCTAATAGACCAGCCATAAAGCCAGCGACTATTCCGGTGAGGGCAAAGATTAGCCAAATTTCCAACTGCGAACCTTGTGATTAGTGAAGTAAAACAAACCGCAGATGATACTCTGAGTTGAAGTGAATTTCTTGTACTAATTTCCAGCTCTAATTAAACCACTAAGGCCCTTAGCTTCCATTGCCTTAACTAGCTCCGATCTAATTTTTGGTTCAGTTTCATATTGCATGATTTGTGTGATCAGCTGTTCTAGTTCGCCACTGTTAAATCGACTAATCGCTCGTTTCACTTTTGATATCGCACTGGCGTTCATACTTAGCTCTCGATAGCCCATACCAACTAATACAATGGCCGCGAGTGGGTCGGATGCCATTTCGCCACAGACTTGCACTTCAATTTGCTCCCCCTCACATTGTTGAATAATCATCTTCAGTATTTTTAGCACTGACGGTTGAAAATGGCTGTATAAATTTCGTAATCTTAGGTTGTTGCGGTCGACAGCCAATAAATATTGGATCAAATCATTGGTACCCACTGACACGAAATCTACTCGCTTAATAATTGATTTCAATTGAAACACCACTGAAGGAACTTCAATTATGATTCCAACTTTGGGCCGATACAATTTGCCGGGTAATTTGCTGGTTTCTTGTTCAACCTCAGCGAAAGCCTGTTCTAACAACCGCATGGCGTCGTCTAGCTCAGAAATAGTGGCAATCATTGGAATTGCGATTCGCAAGTTTTGGTTGTTGTGACTCGCTCTTAAAATAGCCCTTAGTTGGACCAAGAAAATTTCTGGATGATCCAAGGTGACTCGAATACCACGCCAGCCTAAGAAAGGATTGTCTTCTTCAATGGCGAAATAAGGTAATTGTTTATCACCGCCGATATCTAATGTTCTTATGGTTACCGGTAAGCCATTGAAACCTTGAATGACTTGTTGGTAGTCATTAACTTGATCTTTTTCGGATGGAAACTGTTGGTGGTTCATAAACGGGATTTCGGTGCGAAATAGTCCAATGCCATTAGCGCCAGAATATTGAGCTTTTTCGAAATCCATTGGGTGACTAGTATTAACCATCATTGATATGGCCACGCCGTCTAGGGTGGTGTTTGGGATTTGATGGTCTTTCTCTAGGTCTTGATAAAAGGCTCGTTCTTCGTTGATTAAACGATCAAATTGGCGAATAAGCGTTTGATGAGGAGAGACAAAAATTTGCCCATTGTAACCATCAACAATAACTGTTTTACCATCTAAGCGATTTATTTGGCATGGATCTAAACCCATGATGGCGGGTAATCCGAGCGCCTTGGTTAGGATGGCGGCATGTGATGTGGCAGAGCCTTTTAAAGTCACAATAGCGCTTATATTGGCTATTGGTAACTCCGCGATCATAGAAGCGCTAATGGATTCTGTGATCAAGACTGTTCCCGGTTCGGCAAATATTTTACGAGAGCTTCGCCTTAGCAGATTTCCTAATACGCGATTGGCGAGATCTTCAATATCATCAGCGCGTTCACGTAAATAAGGGTCTTCCATCGATTTAAAGGCTTTTAAATGCTGCAGAATAACCAGTTTAAGGGCGTATGGAGCCCAATAGCCTCGTTTTATTTGTTGTTCTACTTCATGCTCAATACCGGCTGAGCCCAAAATTTGTTGGTATGCGTCAAATAATGAACGTTCTTGATCAGAAACCAGCCCCTTCATACGACTGGACATTTTTTCCAACTGAACGTGAGTTCTTTTGACAGCTTTACTGAGCGATTTTAGTTCGCCTTCAATATCGTCGGTTTTGCGTTTAGGAATAGTCGTAATATCAAGGCTAGGAAAAACGACTTTGGCAGGGCCTATGACGACACCACTAGAGGCTGGGCTACCACTAATACAGCGGACTAAATGGTCGCGATCATCTTCGATGATCGCATCATTTTCAGTATTTGATATGATTGAGGAAACTTGCGCTGCTAGGGTAATTAGAAAGGTTTCTTCATCTATTTCAAAACGTCTAGTTTGCTGCTGCTGAATGGACAGTACGCCTAACACTTTGCGTTGATGAATAATCGGAACACCCAAATAGGCGGACAGTTTCTCTTGATTAAATTGTTCTAGCGCAGAAAGGGTTGACTGTAAGTCGCTACCCGTGAGCAGAATGGGTTCTTCTCGTTGACCAACTAAGCCAACTAAACCCGCGTCAAAATCAACGCTTAACTGGCCGATAAGGCTCGGGTCAACGCCGGTAGCGGCCATTAAAATGAATTGGTTGAGGTCGTAATCGGCTAAATAGATGGTGCAAACTTCTACTTCCAACATATCGCAAACACTGGTTACGATGATGTCTAAAGCTTGCTGCTGGTTTTCCGCCAGTAGAACTGCTTGGGTAATTCTAGCCAGATTGCTACTCAAGCGATATATCCCTCCCCAATCAACTATCCGTTCGATTCACCTTTTTTCTTATGGTTTCGGTGGGGTCGTTTGCGTTTTTTTCGCTGGCGAGCTTGTTGTTCAATCACAAAAGGCATCAATTCAACTAATGCTTGGCGATAGACGTCTCGTTTGAACGCAATGACCTGCCGAAGTGGATACCAGTAATTTACCCACATAAAATGGTCAAACTCTGGATGGCCGGTTGCATCAAAATGTATTGCAGATTCATGGCTAGTTAGTCGCAACATGAACCACTTTTGCTTTTGACCGATGCATAGTGGCAAGCTTCCTTGACGAATATAGCGATTAGGCAAGCGATACTTTAACCACTCTTTAGTAGAGCCTAATATTCTGACGTCTTTTTTAGCTAAGCCCAATTCTTCATTGAGCTCTCTGAACATGGCCTGTTCAGCTGATTCCCCTGGGTCAACGCCGCCTTGTGCGAACTGCCAAGAGTTTTGTCCTATGCGTCTGGTCCAAAGCAGATTCCCAAAGTCGTTGCATACAATGATGCCGACATTGGATCGAAATCCCTCTGAATCAATCACTTATGGTTACCAAATAAATTTTTTCTATTACTTATTCAACCACACAATTGGACATTCAGCAAATTTCTTTGGTATTAATTTTGCTAAACCGATAGAATTTAATTTTACTTAACGCTATCAATTTTTTTTGATCTTCAATGCTTAATCCCCCTTCGACTATTGAACAATTGCAACAACGAACAGCAAAAATTGCGGGTAAAACACTCGGTGAGCTGGCTGAGTTTTACCAGGTTAAAATTCCGCTGGATTTGCGTGTTCAAAAAGGCTGGCAAGGTCAGTTTATTGAGCACTGCTTAGGTGCTGATGCGGGCAATGAGTCGCGGCCTGACTTTTCTTTGCTAGACATTGAACTAAAAACGCTACCGATTGATCTGCAGGGCAAAGTTCAAGAATCTACCTATGTTTGTGTTGTTGATTTAAGCAATAACCTAGGTGCGCAATGGCACCAAAGCTCGGTTTATCACAAATTAAAGCATGTGCTTTGGGTGCCAATCGCTCAACAAGCGGGCGAGCCTATCACTCAATCCGTGGTAGCGACTCCTTTTCTCTGGCAAATGACTTCGCAGCAAGAAGCAACAATCCGGACCGATTGGGAAGGGGCTATGGAGTTGGTTTCCATGGGTAAAGTCCATCAATTAAATGCCAAACTAGGTGATATTTTGCAAGTCAGACCCAAGGCCGCCAATTCTAGAGCGCTTACCAAAGTGGTCGATGAAAAAGGCGAAAATGCTCAGACTCTCCCACGTGGGTTCTATTTGAGAGCAAAATTTACGCAAGGGTTAATAGATAGTCATTTGCGGGTGTAAGGGCTAAAAAACTGTTCACCACGAAGGCACGGAAAACACCGAGAAAAGACTATTAAGGTGTTTGGTTATTGGGGTTCAATTGTGAAGGTCTTACTTTAGCGCTGCGAAACGTCCCCAGACCCCAAAATTGGACTCAAGCTCATACATTTATAGTATTTAGAGTATTTATAGTGCTGACACTTCGACTGCGCTCAGTGACCTTATATTATCGAAGAGCATAAACAGTACTCTACTCCAAGCAGGCTAACAAAATCCCATCCTATTCACTCCTTTCTATCTTGTAACTACTCATTTGGTTATTCTGATCAAAATGCATAATGATATCTTCATCGACTGGTTGCCAGTCGATGCTGCCATCGTTAATGGGTTCGGAAACGATCAGTACATTCTCGCCTTTTGATGGTTTTTTAGGTGAGAAAAACAATGAACAAGAATCTGCTTTAGATGAGTAGCGAACACACCAGAGTGAGTTGCCATCACTAATACCTAAAGTCATTCGCAGGGCTGGGAAAATTTGCTGGCTTTTTGCGATAGACTCTATTTGAGCAATGGTTTTCTCAATTGCCGCGATTTGATTGTGTTGCAGACCGTTAGTTAACAACAAAAAGAATAATAGTTCTGAGTCAGTCGAGCCCAAAATATGGCCGAAATATTGACTATCAATCAAATCCATCAAATCTTTTTTAAGCTTGGAAAAGTGATGGATAATTCCATTGTGCACTAATATCCAGTTTTCAAATTGAAAAGGGTGGCTATTAGTTTCTTGAATTGGGGTGCCCGTTGCGGCTCGCACATGGGCTATAAATAGACCTGAACTAACATTGGCGGCCAAGCTTCTTAGGTTAGCATTGTTCCACGCTGGCCGAATGCTTCTGAATAAGCCCGGTTCGGGGTTATCACCATACCATCCTAGGCCAAAGCCATCTCCGTTGACTTCAAACATACTCATTTCGGCAGACAGACTCTGCTCAATAAGTGAGTGTTCACTATTTAGAAGCCATTCATCGATAAAAACAGGTTTTCCTTTATACGCCATCCAACGACACATGTTGCTTCTCCTTTTTTAGAGTGATTGGCCTTAAACTTTTAATATTGATCTTTGGAAACATCTTTTGGCAGCGGGACTAATGAAGATAACAAGAATCCCGCTACTAACGAAATGCCAATCACTGAAACATCAAACGCAGTGGTTAGCCCACCTACTACGTCTCGCTCTACCAACGCGAGAATACTTCGATATCCAACTGCACCCGGTACTAAAATAATGAAACCAGGCATCATAATCATTGCCCCAGGAATATCGAAAAAGCGAGTGGCTAACTTAGCAATAATTCCAACGGTAATCGCACCTACAAATGCACCCAGAGATGAGCCAAGTGCTTGTGAGGCAAAATGAACCGTAGTAAATGCACTGACCGCAGACAACAAGAACCAACCAAAATCTTTCTTACGTGCCGCAAAAAGCGGAACTAAGGCTAAGCTAGCAATTGACGCTGCCAGCCAAATAGTCCAAGTTTCGACAGGGTGTACAATGGCATCGTTAATTCGAAAGCCAAGGCGTTTAGATAGTTCTGCCCCCAATGCGCTGCCAAAAGCTAGTTGGATAAATATGGTAACGGTCCCAGAAAGTCTAGCCGTTCCAGAGACTAAGTTTTGGGTGGCTAATTCTGCCAGCGCAATGGTTAGCGATAAGCCTGGTAATAAAATAATTAAACCCGAGATGATAACCACCGAGGTAGTCATGTGGACATCAAAATAATCATTGATAACTAGCGCCAAGAAGGTGGCTACAAAGGCGCAAATAGTAGGCAATAAATGGTCTAGCATTGGGCGAGTTCGAGAAGCCACGGCAATTAAACCTACGGTGAGGCCTATTCCCGAGGAAACGAGCATTTCATTAAGACCACCGGAAAATATTCTAGCGATACAAGCCGACACCACTGCAAAGGCTAATACGATGACCCAGTTAGGATAATCGGGTTTGCTTTCAGAGATTTGCTTTAATCGATTAGCGCCTTCTTCGGAGTTAATCTCTCCGGCAATAACGTCTCGAGCGACCTGAGTTGTTTGTCGCAAACGTTCGATATTAACCTCACCCGGTGATACTCTGATTAAGTAGGTCTGTGGTTGAGCGTCAGGGGGTAGCACAGTAATGCTAATTGAAGTAGGCACCGACATGGCCTGAATGCCGTATCCCATGGCTTCTGCGCAGCCGTTCATGGTTTGTTCTAACTCATAAGCTGGCAGGCCGTATGTGTGGAGTGCCTTGGCTAGCCGTAACAAAAATCCGACTGGTTTAGTTCTTTCCGGTGCATTTGGAATCGCATCGAGTGAACGTTGCTCGGTAATATGGGTATCTGACAGTTGAGGCATGCCTGTTACTCGCTATAATGTAAATCACTCTGTCGAGCGATTTACCTTGACTGACTTAAATTTGAAAATAGTCTTTGTATTATGGGTTAGTTTTTCAATGATAGGTTACAATTATAAATTCAATCGGTTTTTTTCACAGGTTATTTTGAACAAAGCGCTTTCCACATTGTTACGAACCCTTCTCACTCTAGTTGCTAGCTTTAGCTGGAGTGTTGAACTTTTGGCGGCTAGAGACTCTATCAGTTTCCAGCACATCAGTACCAAGCAAGGACTGCCTCAAAGCACAGTCAACACCATTTTCCAAGACAGTCGCGGATACATGTGGTTTGGGACCTATGATGGATTGAGCCGGTATGATGGCTATCAGTTTGTTAATTTTAAGAATGACCCTGATAACGAACAGTCCATCTCAAACAATATAGTCGTTTCTATCATTGAGGATCATCAAGGTTATTTGTGGGTAGGAACTGCTCATAACGGATTAAATCGTTTTGATCCTAAAACCGGTATTTTCGAGCGATTCCTGTCAAAAAATGATGATTTTGATAGCTTAAGTAATTCTCAGGTTAATGTTATTTATCAAGACCAACAACAAAGAATTTGGATTGGTACGGATCGCGGACTTAATTTGTATCTCCCTGAGAAAAAAGCGTTTGCTCATTTTTATAATAACCCGCTAGATACCAATTCACTGCCGCCAGGTTCAATCGTTGACATTGTTGGTGACAACCGAGGAAATTTATGGGTAGCAACCAATGAAGTGCTCGCCCATTTTGACATCGAACAACAAATCTTTAATTACTACGGTAAGAGCAACCTTCCTTCACACTTAAACACACTATATTTAGATACCGATGGTAGTTTGTGGGTGGGAACTCGGTTTGATGGGCTTTTTCATCTGCGCATCGATGCAACGGAGTTTGAGCACTACTTTCATGATAAACGAGATGAAACCAGTCTGAGCTTCAATGATGTCAGAAAAATTCTAAGAACCGAAAATGGTGACCTATGGATTGCCACCGAAGAAGGCGGATTAAATGTTCGCCGAAAGGGGGATCAGAAATTTCTGGCCTTTAAGCGAAATTCTTCCGATCCCCATAGTATCAGTATCAATGATATTTGGTCGATTTACCAAGACCGATCGGGATTATTGTGGATTGGGACTGCTGGTGGCGGATTGAATACCACACAATCTTTTGACACCCAATTCTCACGACTCACTCATTCCCCATACGATCAAAATGGGTTATCGCATGAATTTGTCTGGGATATTGAAGAAGATCAGGATGGTGCCATTTGGTTTGCTACCTTAAGTGGACTTGATCGTTACGAGCCCAAAGAAGATCGATTTACCCATATTTCGAATTTAGTCACCGCAGATCGACAAGCGATCGGTAATCGTATTTTAGCATTTACCATTGATGACCTAGGTGATATTTGGTTTGGAAATCAGCAAGGGCAGCTCGGAGTTTATTCACAAAAGACTGGGGTGGCGGTTCTAATCAACCGAGAAAACTTTCCAGCAGGTTATGTTAGTTACAATCGAATAAGAATGATCAATCAAGATCGAAATGGTTTCATTTGGGTAGGCACGGATGACGGCTTATTAAAAATAAATTCTTCCAGCCGGCAAATCGAAAATGAATATCACTTTTCTGAAGATGGGCAACTTGGCGACTCGACCATAAGGACCATGTTACAAGATAATCAAGGGAATATTTGGTTTGGAACTTGGAATAATGGTATTCAAAAATATGACTCAGAATTTGATCGAATTGTTAGCTATAAAAATGATTCCAATGATCCCCAGTCATTGTCTAATAATACGGTACGTTCTCTCTACATCGATAACCGAGGAAATCTTTGGGTGGGAACGTTTAACGGACTAAATAAATTGAGTGCTCAAGCTATTGCTTCAGGTGAGAAAAAGTTTACAAGTTATTTAGAAAAAGATGGATTACCTAATAGTGCCATTTATGGTATTGCGGGTGATATTAACGGTAATATTTGGGTGAGTACTAATAATGGCTTATCGCGTTTTGATCCAAATATTGAGCGCTTTGATAATTACTCATTAGAAGATGGATTACCTGCCAATGAATTTAACGGTAACTCAGTAATTCGTTCTTCAGATGGTTTAATATACTTTGGAAGTGTTAATGGTGTTGCCATTGTAAGTTCAACCGAGCAACAACCTAAAAACTATGATCCGGATCTGGTGTTTACTTCGTTGAGTGTTTTAGGCGAGCAACTAAAACCACAAGGCGTTGTGATTGACCTGAAAGAATTAGAGTTAAACCATCAACAAAACGACGTTGTGTTTGAATTTGCCTCGCTCGATTTTAGGCATATCTATCGAAATCAATATCGTTATCGTTTGCTGCCTTATAACAAAGACTGGAACTCAGTCAGTTTTCCTAACCGTGCGGTGTTTACAAACCTAGATCCCGACCAATACACATTTGAAGTTCAGGCCACTAATTCAATTGGTGAATGGTCAACAGAGACCACCACAATGAAACTGACAATCCTTCCACCGCTTTGGAAAACATGGTGGGCATTCTTAATTTATGGGCTTGCAACCGCCGCGTTAATTACTCTGTATTTAATTAAGCATAAAAAAACACTGCAAGAACAAAAAAATATAAACGAACATCTTCGTAAAGTTGATCAGCTAAAAGATGAATTCTTGGCTAACACTTCGCATGAACTTCGTACTCCACTGAATGGAATTATTGGGATAGCAGAGTCTTTAAGAGCTGGAAGTGCCGGATTACAAAATCAAAAAACTCTAAGCCATTTAGATTTAATTATTGATGGTGGCAAGCGATTAGCTCAGTTAGTTAATGATATTTTGGACTTTAAAAAATTAACTCACCATACATTGGTATTACAGCGCAAGGCGACCGATATTCAATCGGTTTTAAATGTTGTACTAAGCTTATTGCAGCCTTTGGCTGCAAAGAAATCACTGATATTAGTCAATCAACTGCCTAATGATTTACCACTTGTTTTTGCTGATGAAGATCGAGTACAACAGATTTTTCATAATTTAATTGGTAACGCTATCAAATACACCAGTGAAGGCCAAATTACTATTTCTGCGAGACTCAATGTCAATGAAATTGAAATTTGTGTGGCAGACACTGGGATAGGTATAGAGCAATCAAAAATAGAAGAAATATTTAGACCGTTTGAACAACTTGAATTACCCGATCAATTTGAACAAAAAGGTACCGGCTTAGGCTTATCAGTGACTCGACAATTGATAGAACAACATGAAGGGCAAATATGGGTCGACGCTCGTTTAGGCACAGGTTCAAAATTTTATTTTACATTACCTTGTTGGCTAGAAAATTTTCACTTAGAAGATAAAATAAGCGAACAAACTGATAAGTTGACTTTTATTCCAGAGGATCCGACACCAACCTCTCGAGTCGCAAAAAGTAATACCAAAATCGTCGCAGAGAGCAACAAAGGCAAGATACTAATTGCCGATGATGACCCCATTAATTTGCAGGTTTTAAGTGATTTATTACAAATGAATCACTATCAAGTGGTGCAAGCGGAAGACGGTCTACAAGCCGTCAAATTAGGATTATCTGAAAATTTCGATTTGGTAATCCTTGATATTATGATGCCAGGAATGTCGGGCTATGAAGTGACTAAAGAGTTAAGGAAGAAATATAACGCAATCGAGTTACCCATCTTATTGCTGTCTGCACGAAATCAACCTGGCGACGTAACCACTGGCTTTGAAGCGGGCGCAAATGATTATGTCACCAAACCCATCGAGCGTGCTGTTTTGCTAAGTAGAATTGAAACGATGAGACTTTTGGGTGGTTTAGTCGAGGCCAAAAGGCAAAAACAACATGCCAACACATTACAACAGGCATGCGAAAGATTAGGTAAATATTTTCCTAAGCAAATGGTCAATCAAATCATCACTAGCAGTAGTGAGAATCAACTCGTGGCAGAACGCAAGCAAATTACTGTTTTGTTTGCAGACCTAGCTGGATTTACCAGTGTCTCCGATCGTTTCGAACCAGAAGCGATTACCGATATTTTAAATAGCTTTTTAGGTAAAATGGGTGAATTGATAGAAACCCACAACGGAATTTTAAACGAAATTTTGGGCGATGGATTAGTAGTTTTATTTGGTGCTATTGATGGCATGGGAAAAATAGAGCAAGCCAACAATGCAGCCGAACTTGCCCTTAAAATGCAGCAAGCAATGTCTGAGCTTTCGGCACAATGGCTGGATGCTGGATTTGACCATAATGTTAAACTGCGGATCGGCATTCACCAAGATTTTGCTACCGTTGGTAACTTTGGTTCAAAAGACATTGTCGCCTTTAGAGCGGTAGGGAGCGGAGTTAACTTTGCATCTCGGTTAGAAAATTACTCGGGTGCGGGGGAAATTTCTGTGAGTTATCCAATCTATGCACAGTGTCGAGATCGTTTCGAATTTTCTGAATTAGAAGAAGTACAATTTAAGGGGTTCAATCATAAGCATCGAGTTTGCCGATTGTTAACGACCAAGTAAAATAAACAATCGGCAGTTCATTGTAGTGAAAAGTAACTAGGAATAAGCGACTTCTGTGGTTTCTGGAATTTCAAACACCAAACGGTTATTCACCAATTTTGACGGAGTTTGCGCACCTGCTTCAACTGGATTATTTAATATAAAACGATTAACGGCCAGTGCCGCAAGATAGGTTAACTGGTATCCGTTACAGGTTTCCATGCGAGCGGTGATTGTTTCTCCTGCAGAATTTTTTACTTCACCCCAAAGGTAAGTTTTGAGTTTTTCACGTTGATCTTGATTAGGGCCTTTCGATTTTTTCTCGACTTGTTCTTTCATCTTATTTTGCACGAAAGAAAACTTTACTAACCAACGAAACCAGTTCATCTTGCGCATGTTTTTTGCACCTTTTGGTGAAATGGGAATATAGACCTCAATATTCGGAATTTCGGTTGAGTAATAAGCTGTTGAAATATCTCCCCAAGGAATGGTGACTGCGTTTTTGTCACCATTACCAAAATCGATAGTACGTTGCTTGTAGGCCAAAGGAACTTGTTTGATCTTGCCGTTCTGTCTAATTCGTCCACCACTGGCAATTCCCTCAATGGAGGTTTTTGCTGTGCCAGGGCTCATGCTGCTGCCTGAATCGAAACCTAGGGCTAAGTGAGTTGCATCTGGCATTTTTTCTTTTAATAAAGAGGCCAAACAATCGGTAGGGACCACATCAAACCCGACCCCAGGACACAAAATGATACCCGCATCTTTTGCTTGTTGCGACATAGACTGAGCTAACTCAAATACACTAATCTCTCCGGTTATGTCAGTATAATGCGTCTTGCTGGCAATGCAGGCTTTCATCATCGGCTCCGCTGTCGCAGAAAATGGCCCAGCACAGTGGATGACTGATTCAACCGATTTCAGCTCTTCTGTAATCTGGTTTACAAAACTTAGATCAAAGACTCGATAGCTTAATGCTAATTCTGTCGCAAGTTTCTCAACGGCTGCCTGATTTCGTCCCGCTAGAATTGGTTTCAACCCCTGCTTAACGGCTTCTCGAGCAATTAATTCGCCAGTGTATCCATTGGCACCATAGATCATAAATTGTTTATCAGTGTGGCTCATTTAGGTCTGCTCCGGTGTGCAAAATTATTGGGATGATTGGTTATGTTTAGTTTGGCTGGCAAGAATTCTTGGAACCTTCTTGATCAATTGCTTTAGGTAATAGTTTGGGAAAAAGCGTTTGATACGATAAGCTTTTCGGGCATAGTCGTGGCTGATGACCATCAGTCTATTTTTTTCTATTGCGTTTAGTGCATCACGAGCCACATCTTCGGCTGAGATCTTAGATTGTTCCATCCATTTTTGAACGATAGGTTTTACACCTTGCTCAGCAGGTGTCATAGAATCAAGTAAATTAGTTTTGAAAAATGCCGGACACAAAACTGATACGCCTATATTACGATAGCCCAATTCAGCGCACAGCGTTTCGCTCAAGGAAACTACCCCGGTTTTACTAACATTGTATGACATCATGGTGGGAGCTTGTGCTATGCCTGCAAATGACGCGGTATTGACGACATGCCCAGGGCCATTTTGGGGTAATAAAGGAAGCCAGTAGTGGCAGCCGCGAAATACACTATTTAGGTTCAAGTTAATTGCGCGCTCCCATTGAGCTGGCGTGCAATCAACCATCATGCCGGTGGTGGCCACGCCGGCATTGTTGATAATGATGTCGACACCACCCCACTGTGTTTTTAGTAATTCGGCGATCTTGATAAAATCGTCATCTTTAGCGACATCACAATAAACGGCAATTGCATCAGCGCCAACTCGATTAGCTTGTTCGGCAACTTCTTCGGCGCCTTGGGTATTGATATCAGCCACCGCTATCTTCCATTTTAGCTGAGCAAAGGCCTCTACTAAGGCCTTACCGAGCCCGCTAGCGCCACCAGTAATGATGACTCTTTTTTGCTTAAATCGTGTGAGCACTTAAAACGCCTCTTATTAATGGAATAAAGCCAGAATTTGACCAGTCTACACCATTTGAAATAAAAATAAAACGAACGTTCGTTCGTTATTGACAGCGAGGTCACTGCTAACGTATGGTAGTAGTCAATTAAACAGAGGGTTTATATGACTTTACTCTTTTAAACCTATCTGAACGGCATAAGCCTAGAGAATACTCGAATTAATATGAGCAAAATTACCTTAGTGCGACATGGCCAAGCGAGTTTTGGTAGCAACCATTACGATAAACTCTCAGATATTGGCAGATTGCAAGCCCAAAGGGTCGGCGATTATTTCAAGCAATGTGCTACCGAATTTGACTTGATCCTACATGGCGAAATGAGTCGCCAATCGGATACTGCTGCAATCATTGCTGAATCGATGGGTTATTCTGGGTCCTTGGTGCAACATAAAGGTGCGGATGAATTTGATAGTGAAAACTTGCTTAAAGCCTACTTACCCCAGCTTGCTAATCGTTCAGTGGACTTTCATGAGATGATTTATGGTGATAATAACTGGTTTAAATCAGATAAAAACTTTAAACAGGTTTTTTCCGAGTTAATTCGTATATGGCAACAAGATCAACAGTGTAGGTTTGAGTCTTGGCAGTCATTTAGAAGCCGTGTTATGACTTTTTTACAGCAAGTGGTGGAGGATGGACACCCTAACCGACGAGTATTAATTGCGACTTCGGGCGGACTCATCTCTGTAGCTTTGATGTCATTATTAAAGCTCCCTGAAGAGCAGTTTACAGAAATTAATCTTAGCGTAAATAATGCTAGTCTTACAGACGTAAAATTACATAATACAGATACCGTCAAACAAGATTTAGACCACAACTTACACGATAAACAGATAAACGGACAGCTATTAAGCTTTAATAATATTAGTCCATTATTGTTGGCTAACAATAGTCAACTCATTACCAAAAAGTAAAGTGGTAAAGTCGATGAAGAGTAATACACGGTTTTACCAAGCACAGTCACTCGATGATGAGGCATAGCTATGAATTTTGAAGCACCCAGTTGGATATCTGAACAATTAACGACTATCCAAGAATTTGTTGATCAACATCTTATTCCGATAGAGCAAGAAATCATATTCAGCGATTTTTTTGAAGTGGAACCTCGACTAAAAGATTTGCGAAAAAAAGTCAAAGCGCAAGGACTTTGGGCGCCGCATATTCCGGCATCGATTGGCGGGTGTGGTAAAAGTTTAGTGCAACTGGGTCTTATTTCGGAAGTTCTCGGTCAAACACCGCTCGGTCATTATGTGTTTGGTTGCCAGGCTCCGGATGCGGGAAACATCGAACTATTACATAAGTTTGGTAGCGAGCAACAAAAGCAGCAATGGATGATTCCATTAGCTGCGGGTGAGATCAGAAGTTGTTTTGGCATGACCGAACCAGAAACCGCAGGCTCTAACCCAACGTTGTTAGAAGCAACTGCAAAATTGGATAATGGTGAATGGGTCTTAAATGGTCGCAAGTGGTTTACGTCGTCGGCTGATGGTGCTCAGTTTTGTATTGCCATGGTGGTTACCGACCCTAAACAAGTCAAGTATCGTAAAGCTAGTATGATCATTGTTCCAACCGATAATCCTGGCTATAAGTTTATTCGAAATATTTCTATCATGGGAGAGGCTGGCTCTGGTTATTATTCGCATGCCGAAATTGAATTTGATAATTGTAGAGTGCCTGAGGAAAATCTAATTGGTAGCGTAGGGAGTGGCTTTACCTTGGCTCAAGAGCGCCTAGGGCCTGGCAGGATTCATCACTGTATGCGATGGCTTGGGGTTTGTCGCCGAGCAATTAATGAGATGACTAGCTATGTTAAAAGTAGAAAAATAAGCTCGCAAAATACGTTAGCAGATATGCAAGCCATTCAACATTGGATTGCAGAATCGGCGGCAGAAATAGAAGCTGCTCGAACGCTTGTTTTGCAAACGGCATGGCGAATAGAAAATGTCGGTTTTGAGTCGGCTAAAACGGATGTTTCGATGATTAAATATCATACGGCTAATGTTATGCAGCGAGTGGTCGACAGAGCGATACAAAGTATGGGGGGACTTGGTATGACCGACGATAAGATTTTAGCTTATTTTTATCGCCATGAACGCGCTGCTAGAATTTATGACGGTCCCGATGAAGTACATAAAATGGTGGTTGCCAGAAACTTACTAAAGCAAGCTAAGGCATAAATTAGTACTAGCGAGATGAACTTAAATGAATAATTCGGTTCAAAAAGTTGCAGCGAATAATTGGCAAGGAGAAAATGACTTCGAGTTGTTTAAATCCTCTATGCCAATTAGTGAGCCGAAAATCTGGTCTGCTTTTTATCAATTGCATAAAGCGAAGGTTCAAGTGAAAAAAGAGAAAGTGGCGGTAGAAAAGCTTAAGAAAATCGTTTTAGCGACTTTCAAACTCGTCAACGAAAAAGGCTTTGCTTTAATGAGTTTAAGAGATCTCAGTCAGCAAACCAATATGAGCATGGGAAGTCTTTACGCCTATATTGGGAGTAAAGGTCAACTCGCCGAGATGATCCATCAATTCCTACCGCATATTTTCGATCTGTGTATTCTTGATCATTTATCAGATGATGATTCGATCGAGTTACAAATGAAAAAACTAGTCCGAGGACATATTTTTATTACCGAAGTATTACAAGCATGGTTTTTCTTTGCTTACATGGAAACAAAGCACTTAAGTGATTCAACAAAGCAGCTAGCAAAGGACAATGAACAGCGCTCGGAAACTTGGTTTAACCAAATTTTAGCTGCTGGCCAGACTTCGGGTGAATATATTAAAACGGATCGTTTTCTAACCGTATTATCGATCAAGAGCTTACTACAAAACTGGTATGTTAAACGCGGTAAGTATCGTCAAGGCAATGTTTCTTGCGAAGCTTATATAGAATTTATCGAACAAATGATCAATCAGTTAATAAAGGTTAAAGCATGAACAATCGGCAACCATCCGTGAATATTGATAGCCTGTCATTGACTCAAAATTGCAGAGCTTCTGACGAATTGCCCTTGCTTGCATTGACAGAATATTTACTCCAACATTTGCCTAAGTTTGTAACCACCCAGCAAATCCACTTAGAACAGTTTTCAGCGGGTGCTTCGAACATCACTTATCGTCTTAGCAATGGTGAACAATCAGTTATCCTCAGACGCCCGCCCAATGGTACCAAAGCAAAATCAGCCCATGACATGGTGCGTGAGCATAACGTCTTAACACAATTACAGCCAGTTTACTCTTTGTCTCCTCAACCCATCTTAGTCTGTGAAGATAAATCAATTATTGGTGAGCAGTTTTTCCTAATGCAAGAAATTAAAGGGTTGGGTATTGCTAAAGAGTTGCCGGTACCTCTTGACCAGCAAGCACAATTTCGATTATGTGAAAACTTTGTTAAGAGTCTCGTTGAGTTGCATCAGATAGATATCACACAACCTAACTTAGCCAGCCTTGGGAAACCAGAAGGCTATGTCGAGCGACAACTAAGTGGGTGGCACCAACGATACAATCAAGCTAAAACCGACGATGTCGCTTCGGTAGAGGAGGTTGCTACTTGGTTAGAGGTTAATTTACCCATGAGTTCGGGCTATCAGTCGTTAGTTCATAATGATTTTAAGTTTGATAATTTGATCGTTGATAGCGCGCAGCCAGAAAAAATAATTGGTGTGCTGGATTGGGAAATGACAACTTTAGGTGACCCTTTATTAGATTTAGGCTGTTCATTAGCCTATTGGGTTGAGGCATCAGATAGCCAGCATTTACAAGCGATTAGAATGATGCCGACGCATCTCGCTGGAATGATGACTAGAGCGCAAGTCTTTGAATACTATTGTCAGTTGCGTGAAATTCCTAAGACCGATATGCGGCCCTACTATGTATTTGGGCTATTTAGACTAGCGGCTATCGCTCAACAAATTTACTACCGTTTTTATCATGGACAGACCGATAATCCAAAATTTAAACACTTTGGGCAGTTAGTCAATATCTTAATCGCTCAGTGTGGTTCAGAAATTTCAGCTTTGAAAAAATAAACGAATTTAAAAGGACATTTCTAATGAGTCAACAAGCATTTAGCCTAAAAGGTAAAACCGCTATTATTACTGGTGCTAGTCGTGGAATTGGTGAAGCAACGGCGCGCCTTTTTGCCCAGCAAGGTGCGCAAGTGATCATTTCTAGCCGACGCCAAGAGTCATTAAACGAGCTAGCTGAAACCATCAATGAAGAAGGGCACAGTGGGAATGTTTTTCCGTTGGCTTGTCATATTGGCGACTCAGCGTCAGTGTCAAATTTTTTACAAGAAGTCAGCAAAGATTTTTCGACAATTGATATTTTAGTTAATAATGCAGCCACCAATCCCTTTTTCGGAGAGCTGATTGACACCCCAGAATCTATGGTAGATAAGACTATTGATGTTAATATCAAAGGTTATCTTGCTATTAGTCAGGCCGTGGCGAAAATTATGAAAGAAAATGGTGGTGGCAGTATTATAAATACTGCATCAATCAACGGAGTGATCCCAGGTCAAATGCAAGGGATCTATTCAATTACTAAAGCGGCCGTGATTTCTATGACCGCTTCAATGGCAAAGGAAACCGCTCGTTACGGTATAAGAGTCAATGCCGTGCTTCCCGGATTAACCGATACCAAATTCGCTTCAGCTTTAACCAAAAATGAAAAAATGTTGAAGTCAATTTTGCCATTGATCCCGATGGCTAGAATGGCCCAGCCGGAAGAAATAGCGCCAGCCTTTTTATTCCTAGCGTCAAATGAAGCATCTTATATTACTGGGGTTAATTTACCGGTCGATGGCGGACTACTTTGCTAAAATCGGCTGATTAAGTTTATTTTTTAGAACTAGACCGCAGCAAGAATTTTTCTGCCCCTTCAATATGTGGTCGAGCGTCACCTGAGAAATAAGCTGATAGTATGGGCGCCATTGACTCCGCAGTTATTTCTGGCCAACCGTTGCCATTAATAAAATAGTCTGTGACTTGATGATTATCCCCAAGTTCCCAAAAGCTGGGGACTGGTGCTTTAACTAACCCTAATTGAGCCATGTCAACTTTCCATTCATCGTAATCTAAGCGAATAATATAAGTGCCAGCGTACGCAGTTTTTAGCGGGCTTTCTTCAGTTTTCTTCCTTAAGCGTTTACAGGGGCTGCACCATTCACCGGTCATTTGGATAAAAACTTTTTGTTCTCTTTGCTTTGCGATTTTTGCATGCTTAGCAATTTCTTGCGAAAGCCCTAAGCCATTCCATTTAAGTTCAACAATGCTGAAGTTTGCATAGTCTTTTGATTGATAAAAATATTTATCGGTCGAATGTTCGTCGCAGCCAAACAAAAACAGACTGATTACTAAAAGACCTAAAAATTGAATTTTCATTAGGGAGTCACTCTTTTCTTTACTACCATTTAATATTTGCTAAACCCTGCCAATTAATGGGTTAGGTGTACCACACGCCTGTGTTAACTTGACAATCGATTGAGTCGAGAATCATATGAATTACCAAACCAAGACCAACATAACGAGTCTTAGGAATCATGCTCGCAATTAAATAGACAGGCATTAAAATTATACTATGAAGTGGATGAAAACCAATACTGCATCGGTTAGCTTGATAGATAGGATTGGCCAATAAATGATCGATATCAACAATCATAGTCGCTAACATGACCATGGCAGCAAATTTCCATTGCTTTTTGAAAAAAATCAGTGCAATAACGATTGGAACAATAAAGTGTAGGATTAAGTGAAAAATTCTGGAGTACCTTCTAACCAATTTTCTATTTCTGACCAAGATTTTGGCTTGCAGATGGAATAACCTTGCGCAAAATCACAACCCATTTTTCTTAGCCTTTTTAAAGTAGGAATATCTTCTACGCCTTCAGCGACTACTTGAAGTCGTAAATTATGAGCTAAAGCGATGGTCGAATTTATAATGATAGAGTCTTGAGTGCGCGATAGCATTGCCGAAACAAATTCACGATCGATCTTTAATAAATTTATAGGAAGTCGTCGCAAATAAGCGAGCGAAGAGTAACCTGTTCCAAAATCATCAATCGAAAGTTTAATGTTTAATTTTGCAATCTTATTCAAGATTTCAACCGCAGTTTCAGGATCTTGCATTAGCGCTGTTTCAGTGATTTCCAATTCTAACATTCCGGGTTGAATTTGATACCTTTCCAACGATCGTTGAATAAACTGTAAACAACGTTCATCGATAAGATTACGTGCAGAAAGATTGACCGCAACGGGTAAATGGAAGCCTTTTTTATACCATTGTGATTGCTGTTTTAGCGCTAAGTCAATCACCGCTTCGGTCATAAAATGAATAGAGTCACTCATTTCGGCTAACGGGATAAATTTGTCGGGATAAAGCAAACCTAGTTTTTTATGTTGCCAGCGTACCAGCGCTTCAAAACCACTTGCTTTACCAGAGGCTAGATCGATTTTAGGTTGAAAATGAAGTTCTAACTGGTTGTCCCTTATGGAGCCATTCAAATCGGCAATTAATGCTAATCTTTCGGGGGTGTGCTTATCGTCATTCACATCGTAAACTTTAATTCCACCACCATTGCGTTTGGCTTCATACATAGCCACGTCTGCTGAGCGCAGTAAAGCGTGACTATCTTTGCCATCTTCGGGATATTTTGCGATACCAATACTGGCATCTATTTCTAACATCATCGATTCGATGTTAAAGGGCTCACGTAAACTGGACAGCAGGGTTCTAGCATAGAGATCAATCACCCTATCATCGTTTACATGATCAATTAGGACAGTAAACTCATCACCACCAAGCCGACTAATCAAAATCTTATGTCCAGCAAAAACTTGGTTTAATCTAGGCCCAATTTGTTGTAACAATACGTCGCCCGTGTGGTGACCAAGGGTATCGTTAATTTCTTTAAAGCGGTCTAAATCCAAAAGTAACAATGCCGCTGACTTGTATTCTGGGTCCTCGGCTTTTTGTTTAAATGTATTATGAAATAGTAGCCGGTTAGATAAGCCAGTCAATGAGTCATGGTGCGCCATATAGTCGAGGTCGATCATTTGCTGGGCATTGGCCAAAGCTTGCGAAACTGTATACCCAATAATATCAAAGGTATCTTTCTCAATATTCTCGTAGCCAGCAATTGAACTATAACCTAAGTTGATGCAACCGTAGTTTTTACCTTGATAACTTAAAGGAATAGCTACGCCTGAGAGAATATTGATATCAATTAGTGAATCGCGAATCTCAGCGTTGACTATACTATTCTTAGAAAAATCGGGACTAAATTGAATCTCATTGGTTCTTAAAGCGACACCACTCATTCCTGTTTCAAGTGAGTTATGACGAGCCATTTTAATTTGGGGAGAAAATCCATTAGTGGCAAATAGCTCAAGACTCTGGAGTTGGTGATTGACGAAATAAATCGCTACATGAGCGGTTTCTGTGACTCCTAGTAGGTTATCGAGCGTGATATCGGCGATAGATTGCAGAGAGTTTACACCGTTAAGCTTACCTGAAAGCCGATTGATCAGCCTCAAGCTTTCATTTTGATTGACTAGTCTTTTCTGAGAAATAAGTAACTCACTCTCTGCTCGTTTTCGCGCGGTAATATTGCGCACATTCGCGAGAATTTGCATCTCATCTTTGATTTCTATTGCGCTTAAAGTGACTTCCGCTTCGAATGGCGTTCCGTCCAGTTTGATATGAGTCCATTCAAAGATTTGTGTTTCCCCAGCGATGGCCGCATTAATATGTCTTAGTGCTTCATCCTTGGAAGGTTTACCATTTGACTGTAACTCTGGCGAAAATCGATAAGGCGTTTGATTTACGATTTGTTCTCGGCTGCACTCAAATAATTTTAAGGTTGATTGATTGCAATCGGTAAAACGGTCTTTACACATCAGAAAAATAGCGTCACCTGAACTTTCAAACAGTTGTCGGTAGCGTTCTTCCTGTTCCGCTAGGGCTGCTTTGGTAAGTACTGTTTCAGATATGTCAAAAGCTATCCCTAAAAAGCCATCGATTTGTCCGGCTTCATCATGCAGAGCAGTCACCGAGAGCATAATCGGGATTTCATGACCGGATTTGTGAATATAGGTCCACTCCAATTCTTCGTGGGTGCCCATTTTGGCTTTTTCTACAAAGACATCAAAGCCGGGCTCAATTGGTCGACCGAGCTCTTCGGAGAGAACTTGAGCGTGTTTGATAACTTCTGACGGTTTATGGAAAATAGAAGGTGTTTTACGGTTTATGATTTCTTCCGGAGTATATCCAAGCATTTTAGAGGCTCCGCGATTAAAAAAGCGGATCAGTCCCTTGGTGTCGGTCGCTATAATGCTATAGTTGGCGCCATCGAAAATAGCCTGCTGCATAATACTGAGCTTGCGATAATCAATTTCTTTGTCCGGTGAACTACTCATAAACCTCTCTGAATGGCCTTTTTTTGATTGTTATTTTTTGGCAACCCTCTAAATATAGCTCATTCGTGGTCGTTAGCTCCAATGAAAATTCTTTTATGTTAAAATCCGCGCCTAATTAGCGTTGCAGTTCTTACTTAAAATGATTCGATTCAAGCAGTTATCACTCTTCCAAGGCAGTTTACCGCTGCTAACGGATGTAAACCAGACCCTCTACCCAGACCAAAAGCTTGGGGTCGTGGGTAAAAATGGATGTGGTAAATCAAGCTTATTCTCAATGCTACGAAATGAATTAAGCGCAGAGCAAGGTGTCCTAGAGTTTCCGCCCAAATGGCGAGTCAGTAGTGCCAGACAAGAAACGCCGGCGAGTCCACTGACCGCGGTAGACTACGTACTATCGGGTCATTCTGAATATGCCGCCATCCAAAAAGCACTCGCGACTGCGGAATCTAACGAAGACGGTATCGAAATTGCTAATCAGCACGCCAAATTAGATGCAATTAACGGGTGGTCGCTCCCTGCACAGGTGGCTAAGATGCTAACCGGGCTTAGTTTTTCTGAAGAGCAGATGAGCTCGACCGTCAGCGAGCTTTCCGGTGGTTGGCGTATGAGACTTAATTTAGCCCAAGCGTTGATTCAACCAGCAGAGTTGCTGCTACTGGATGAACCGACCAACCATCTTGATCTAGAAGCGGTGCTTTGGTTAGAAGGTTTTCTTAGAAGTTATGAAGGAATGTTACTGACCATCTCGCATGATCGCGATTTTTTGGATAGCTTTTGCAGTCATATTTTACATTTTGAAAACCAAGGGCTTACTTGTTATACCGGAAACTATTCGCAATTTGAAAAACAAAAACATGAAAAGCAGGTGTTGCAGCAAGCTGAGTTCGAAAAACAACAAAAAGAAATTGCTCATCTTGAAAGCTTTATTAACCGATTTAAGGCAAAAGCAAGTAAAGCGACGCAAGCTCAGAGTCGGGTTAAAGCGTTGGACAAGATGGATAAGGTGAGTGCAGTACAAATTCGGCAAAAATTCGGTTTTGAATTTAAGCCCATCAATAAAAATATCACCGAGCTTGTTGGACTTGAAAAAGTACAAGCGGGCTACGGTGATAATGTCGTTCTCAAGGATGTCACTATGAGAATACTGGCAGGACAAAGGATCGGACTGTTAGGTAGAAATGGAGAAGGTAAGTCGACCCTCATTAAAGTTATATGTGGGGAACTTGAAAAACAAGCCGGCGAACTGACTCACAATAAACATTTTAAGGCGGGTTACTTTGCCCAACATCAAGTTGAACAATTGAACCTTGACCAATCCCCCATATGGCACATTCAGTCTTTAGGTGAAGGAATATCAGAGCAAGAAGCAAGAAATTTTCTTGGTGGTTTTGCCTTTAATGGAGATAAATCCTTAGAAAAAGTCACCGGTTTTTCAGGCGGAGAAAAAGCTCGACTGGTGCTAGCTATGATTACTTGGCAAGAACCTAATTTGATGCTCCTTGATGAACCAACCAACCATTTTGATATTGAAATGCGAGAAGCCTTGGCGCTGGCGTTACAAAATTATGACGGTGCGGTGATTTTGGTGGCGCATGATAAGAACTTGCTTGAAAGTGTGGTGGACGAGTTTTGGTTAGTCAATGATGGCAAGGCTAACCCATTTAAAGGAGACCTTAATGATTATCAAAAGTGGTTAAACGATAATCGCTGGGGAACGACTAAAGACTCAACCAGTGATAAAAGTGCGATTACCTCTGACCAAGCTGTTCCGCAATCGTCACAATCACGTAAAGAACAAAAGCGTATTGAAGCAGAAATACGCAAACAAAAAGCACCCATTACAAATCGACTAAAAAAAGTCGACTTGTTAATGCAAGACTTGCAACAAGAAAAGTCGCAACTTGAAACGAAACTTGCGGACAGTGATATTTATCAAGAGGACAATAAGACGTTGCTGGCAGAATCCATGCAACGTTCTAACGAAGTTTCCAATCAACTTGACCAGCTGGAAGAAGAATGGTTTGAGTTGACTGAGCAATTAGAGTCTTTTGAAAGTTAACAGTCGAGAATTTAGAATGACATCGCGAAAAAAACAATTTATTGCCGGAGCAGTGTGTCCTAGCTGTTCGGATATGGATAGCTTAGTGCTGTATGCTGATGACCAAAGTGTTGAATGTGTTAGCTGCGACTATACCCAAACAAGTGAGCAGCGCGATCAAGAGTCAAAAAAATCGGATTCAGTTGCCGAGCAAAAGCAGCTCAACAAAAAAACTGCCGCCAAAAACGTTGCACCAAAGAATGCTAAATACAAAGATGCCAGCCTGATCAATATCACCGAAATCAAAGAATAAGATGAATCAACTCGAACCGTCGAATATAAAAGCCCAGTCGAAAGTAATTGTTAGCCAAAGCCAAATCAATAATGCCCTCGATAAACTCGCGAAGCAGTTAGCTGCCGATTATCACGACAAAACACCAATATTTATTGTGGTACTTAACGGCGGGTTAATCTTTGCAGGGCAATTATTACCGAAACTAGATTTGCTCTGTGAAATTGATTATTGCCATGCGACACGTTATCAAGGCGCACAACGAGGAGCGGAGCTTGTTTGGAAAGCTAAACCGCAAACGAATTTAGCCGGGCGAGATGTGATTCTAGTGGATGATATATTAGATGAAGGCATCACCCTTAAATTAATCCAAGACTATTGCCTAGCGCAACAAGCGCGTTCAGTTAAAACCTTGGTGTTGGTTGAAAAACAACATAATCGAAAAGCCTATTCCAATCAAACGCCGGATTATTGTGAGCTTAGCGTTCCCGATCAATATGTATTTGGATTTGGTATGGATTATTCTCATTACTGGCGTAACACGGCCGATATTCGAGTGGTTGAGGAAGAGTGAGGATGATTAAAGTTAGCTCAAGCAAAAACATTGTGATTTTGATGGCAATGCAAGCTGAAGCCGATTCAATCATTAAATCTATAGGCTTATCAGAAGTTAAAGATAAAATTCCTAGCGCAATGCCCTTTAGGTGTTTTCAATCCAGCAAACAAACTATTCCAGAACTCAAACACTTAACCATAACTCTGATTACCAGCGGACAAGATTCGCGTTATCAAGTGGACAATATTGGCTGTGAAGCGGCAACCTTAATGGCTTATCAAGGGATAAACTTGTTTAAGCCAGATTTATTAATCAGTGCTGGAACCGCCGGTGGATTTGAAGCATTAGGTGCGGACATCGGAACCATTTATATTGGCGATGACTATTTTGTGTTTCATGACCGAATCGTACCCTTGCCGGGATTTGAGCAAGCCGGTATTGGTCGTTTTCCTGCCGCTAACCTAAAGCCAATGATTGCCGATCTAGGTTTCCAATCTGGAGTCATTTCAACTGGGTCGTCGTTACAAAAGAATCAGAAAGATCAAATCGTATTAAACCAACATCAAGTAGTCGCTAAAGAAATGGAAGCCGCAGCCATCGCATGGGTGGCTATGTTGCATCAGGTACCTATGACGGCGGTTAAATCGATTACTAATTTAGTCGATCAAGATAATCAATCAGAGCATGAATTTGTTAAAAACTTTGATTCGGCTTGCAAATCCCTTGAGTTGGCGGTCATCAAAGTTTTCAAGTATTTGGCAGGCGAGAGTCTCGTCTGATTGACTATCGAGCCTATGGTATTAGTTTGGCCTATTGGCTAAATATCTAATTGGCGAAATGATTAATTGGCTAATTGATGAATGTTTGGCTCGCTTCCAAAACCACTACTTTTTACTATTTATTATTTAAATCAATCTTTTTTAGCTAAGTTTGTAAGATTTTGAAAAGTTTCAGCGTCTTTACTATTGAGACCGACGTAAGGAGCACACATTGAAAACTGGAAACCAAACTGAGCTAATTAATCAATTAGTTGAGCAACATGCCAAACAGGTACATCTAGCCGCCTACCGAATACTCGGTGATGCCATTCAAGCGGAAGATGTTGCTCAAAATGTTTTTGTTAAGCTATTGCAGCTACCGACTGAAAAACTTGCCAGCATTAGATCTTGGCGTGGTTACTTAGTCAAATTGTCTAGCACCGCCGCCATCGATCTGATTCGAAAACAATCACGCGATAAAGGCTCAGTGTTACATCAACAAAACATCAATATTGATGAAAGCGAGTTTGATCTGGCTTCAAAAAATCATACTCCTTCCGCACAACTAGATATTACCCGTGACATCAAACAATTGAGGCTAGCGTTAGCCGAGCTGTCGCAACAAGAATCGCAGGTAATCGTGTTACGTCTAATTGAAGACTTTAGCTATCAAGCCATTAGCGAGCAATTAGAAATTTCAGAGAGTCTAGTCGGCGTCACCTTACACCGAGCTCACAAGAAACTAATCAGTCTATTAGACGAATCAAATTTTCTAGGAGTCAGTTATGAATAATTCCAAGTCAACAGAGCAAAGGTTCAATGAGAGTATCGAGCAATTGAAAGCGCAAGATATTGACTCGCATGATGAGCTAAACTTGCAAAAGCGAATTAAAATTGCGGTTACCCAAGAGGCACAGCGTTTAGAAAAATTAAACGCAGAGCAGCAACCGCAAAAAATGAAATCGAGCTTTGCTCAAATGCTAAGTGGGCTGAAATCTAAACTTGTCTATGCGGGTAGTAGTGCATTTGCAGTTGGATTTATCGGCTTTATGGTGATTATGGGCGGAACCTCTCAAAGCGCATTTGCTAAAGTACAAGAACAGTTAGTGAGTGTAGAGAATCTTTTTTATCAAAGTAAAATGTACGTCCAGCAACAACCCATCATGCAAATTTCGGTATGGTTTCAGCAACCGGGAAATGTCAGAGTAGAGACGCAACCTCTAACCGCTAATGCTGAACAAGCGAAGAGTATTAACCTGATTGACACTGATCAAGGCAAAGGACTCATTTTATTCCCTGGGAATAAGTTAGCCATGCCATTTGAATTTGATGCTGGCGCTGCCAGTGACCCAAAACAAAACCCATTACATTGGTTTGATGTGGTTAAAGACTATCAAGGTGAAGTGGTTGAATTAGAGCAACGTATGTTAGACGGTCAATTGTTAAATGGACATTTGATCAAAGAGTCTGGGATTACCATTGAGCTTTGGAGTTCGTCGGATACTAATTTGCCACAAGAAATATCAATCTATGATGGTGAAACCATAGCGTCTTCTAGTTTTCGAATGTTAGGTCGTTTAACGTTTAACCAGCCGCTTGATCTTCAGTTATTTAAATTAGAAGTTCCGGCAGGTTATCAGACGGCGGGCCAAGACAATAACTAGCAACTAGCAACTCGGAGTGAGAATCATTCTATCAAACTTAAAATGACTTTCTCTCCGAGCTGACTTCTAGGTTTTTCCTTGTTGAAGATAAACGGTTAAAATTGATGGAGTGCATTGCTATTAGATTTGCTGACTAGGCTGGTTAATAATTCTTTTTGCCAGCTGACCAATAACAGTTTCTCGACGCAGCGGTAAGGGCAATCAATCACCTGAAGCTGAACTAAATCCCACTCTTCCAAACAATAATCCGGTAGGTAAGCTAACACTTGACCACTCTTTACCAATTGGGACAGGATGCTGTAATCGTTTACGATCATCTGTAGTTTGCGAGGGTAAAGCTGATTCTGCCAACCATCACAACCAATACCGCGAGCCTCGCCACAGTAAGGCGATATATTCGGTGCGGCAAACGCATGTTCAAGTAATTGCGATAAAGTTACTTCAAGCGGTCTCGTTGAATTATTTTTTACAAGTGGATGAGACTCCGATGCAGCCACTTGCATCGCAACACTTTCTAGTTCAACTGCAAACATTCCCTTAGGCAGCTGGTTAGCAATCGCGCCGGTGATTAGACCAATATCAGCCTCGCCCTTTATCACTCTGTTTAGAGTGTCTTGCTCATATTCGGTATCGAATCGGAGTACTGCATCGGTTTCTCGTTGAGCATAGTGATGACTCAGTATGGAGGCCCAACGAAACAAAAGAATTGAAGGGCCAGCTATTCGGTATTGCTGGGAGTGGGCAAGGGCGTTGAACTCTGCGCGAGTCTGTTTTGCTTGGGCGACTAACAATGCTGCTTTGGGACGCAATAACTCTCCCGCAGGATTAAGCTGAATGTTTTTACCGACTCGATCGAACAATTGAGTATTTAATAACGTTTCTAATCTTTTTAGGGATTTGGACAAAACACTGGCACTGGTGTCCAGTTCCATTGCCGCTTGCTGCATGTTCTCTGTGGCGGCAATCACTATAAACTTCTCTAAGTCCTGAATATTCATATATTTCCTATATGGAATTAGATGGCGCTATTTCGGAATTGAATTGGAATCAATGCTATCGCAAAATCTCTGCAACTGAAAGTATTAGCCAAATTGTTATTCAAAATTCACTGGGAATCCGATAATGAACGCCTCACCATTGATCAATAAACGTTGGATATATATCAAACGGCCAGAATCCTATGTTGGTTCAGCCCATTACCAGCTTAAATGCCAGAGGCTTTCTACTCAGCTTGCTAGTGGCGAATTATTGCTTGCGAATAAATTTGTCAGTGTCGATCCTTATATGAGAATTCAGCAAGCAGAGAGTCGTTCTTGGGAGGCTCCACATCCTTTGAATCGTTTGCAGCAAGCGGGAGTGGTCAGCCAAGTACTCGCCTCTAACCACCAAGGGTATCAAATTGGTGACTGGGTGAGCTGCTATAGTGGCTGGGAAATCTACTCTAAAATTAATGCCATCGCAGTGGAAAAACTACAACCATCGGAAGTACCTGTGACAAGTTCTTTAGGTGTTCTAGGAATGCCTGGAAGAACAGCTTGGTTCGGATTGATGGAAGCTGGCCGGCCCAAACCTGGCGACACTGTTGTGGTTTCAGGTGCGGCAGGTGCAGTCGGTTCATTAGTCGTCCAGTTTGCCAAAAAGGCTGGTTGTAAAGTGGTTGGTTTTGCTAGCAGCCAGCAAAAATGTCAGTGGTTAACTAAGTCATTAAAGGTCGATCAAGCTATAAACTATACAGATTTTGCAGACTATCACCATTTACAAAAATATCTAAATCAACTTGGAATAAAAGTAGATGTTTATTTTGATAATGTGGGTGGAATGATTACTGATGCGGTTATTCCATTGATTAGCAAACGCGCTCGAATCGTTATTTGTGGTCAAATGAGCCAATATAACGGTCAACTCGACCAAGTTGAAATGGGCCCGAGGTTTTTGCACCACATACTTTATCAGCGAGCCACTATCCAAGGTATTTTGGCCAGAGATTTCAATCACAGAATGGATGAAATGGTAGCCCAAGTGTCACCTTGGATTAAGGATCAATCATTAGTTTTTCGCGAAACCATAGTCGAAGGATTTGAGCACTTGCCCGATTATTTGGCAAGCTTATTTGAGCGACAGAGTGTTGGTAAACTGATAGTTAAAATCGCTGATTAGAAGGTCACTAGCTACTCTTGAGTTAAGGAGGATAGGGGGAGTTACAAGCATTAGCTGAAAAATCACCTGATACACTTTTGTCATCTTTACGTAGATTAAGCAAGGGTACGCAACATAATGGCAAATTAATGAGAATCTTGGTCGTTGGTGGTTCCGGTGGGATCGGACTTTCGGTGGTTAAACAATTGCTGATAACCTATCCGCAAGCGAGCATTACAGCAACATTTTTAAATAGCACCGATTTATGGGTTCACGCCAGACTCAAGTGGTACAAATTAGATGCTACTGATGAAAGTGAAATAGCTCAACTCGCCAAATCGCTGGGTCAAATCGAAATACTGATTAACGCTGTCGGAGTATTACATGCTCATGGAGTTATGCCAGAAAAGTCGGTAAAACAGTTTGATAGTGACTTCTTTCAGCTGAATATCTCGCTCAACACACTTCCAAGCTTATTACTCGCAAAACATTTTATGAACTCATTACGTTCGAAAAGTGAAACTCACTTTGTAGTATTGTCGGCTCGAATTGGTAGCATCAGTGATAACCGCAGCGGAGGTTGGTTGAGTTATCGAATGTCGAAGGCAGCCGTCAATATGGCGATGAAAACTTTGGCAATTGAATGGAGAACAAAATTACCTAATTGTTGCGTACTATTATTTCATCCTGGGACAACTGATACCCCATTTTCTAAACCTTTTCAAAAGCGGCTACCTAAAGGGCAGTTGCATTCGTCGGCGGTAACCGCAGAAGCATTAGTCAATTTAATCGTAAAAAAAGACTCAACCGATTCTGGAAAATTCTTTAGCTTTGATGGTTCAGAAATTACTTGGTAATCATCTAAGCACGTTTGCCAGCTTCAATCTCGATGAACTTAGGGAGGTAATTCGGGGTGCAACCTCGCGATACCTTTTGGTCTTTGTATAAACCGGTTTTTTCGCCAAGCTTGATACATCTGCTTCGATACTCAGGTTGGTGAACACCAATTTGCCCAGCACAAAAATTCATAGCCCATTGAACTTCCGGCTGTTCTTTAGCGAGGTTTTCCTCAAGTAACTCAACGAGTTCGTCGGTATTTTCTGGTGGCGTCTGACCGGTCCAACGGAGTCGTGCTTGGTAATACCAAAAAAGTCGCCTTAAAACTGGAGAGGAATGGTCTTGCCATTGCAATAATAACTCTTTGGTCGCTTTCGCTTTGGTGAGTTGATTGGCCATTAACCATTCTGCAATCTGATTTCGTTGTTGTTCATTGCTTTGCATTAAGTCTTTAGCTAGTTCTTCGATCACAGACTCGGTTAAGCATTTCTTATCCATAATTAATACGGAGAGTAATCGAGCGTAATGGTTTTTACTTTCCCAAAGACTTAGCGCTACCTCATGATCAATTTTAATTTCCTTGGCGAGCTTTTTTAAGTCGCCTAACTTAATATCATCTTGAGTCATTTGCTTAAGCAATGCTTTTGTTTTTTGATTAGTAGCCACTTTAGTACCTATAAATAGATGATATTTAAATTAGATTGGGTCCAAATCTTCCAACGACCATTTTCCTTCTTAAACACTTGCAGTGCTTCAATATCTTCTTGCTGAGTGTGTTTTAAGTTATTTTCGATCGCTTGTTTAATTTCTGAGGCGGGATCGGCCAAAGCATTAGTGCTTAGAAGAACGCTCATAATAATAATCAGTTTTCTCAAATTCCTTGACTCCTTTAAGGTTCACCGTAAACTATTAAGCAACTCGCAACTTAGCATGCCCCGCGAGTGAAGCGAGTGCTTTGGGTACGCAACTCGCTAAAGCAATCCTGCAACCATAAACCCTAAATAAGTTCCTGCGGCGTTACCGATGGTGCCTATCAAAATGGCGGGAACAATTAACTCCCTCCTACCAAATGTTTCAGCCAACGCCATTGCGGTAGTACCGCCGCCAACATTTGCTTGCGAGGCAATGGCTATCATTTGCCAATCATTGACTAAAAACTTTCCAATCACAATAATAATGAGACCATGAAATATAACAACCGCTGAGACGAACAGTAATAAAGTAATCCCGATACTGCCTAAGTTACCAATTGCTGAAAACTCACAATAAGCGCCAATAACTGCAAGGAAAAGATAAACTAAATATAACCCGAGTAAATGGCTTCCTGGCATTTCATGAAAGTAGTTAGTTTGTGCTAATAACAAACCGATAGTGGTAATGACTAAAATAGATGGAATTGCTGGCCAAATTGCGGCGATTGCCTCTGATAGAATTAGGGCCAGTAGTCCGGTTGGGATTAGTACCATTAAACTGGATAAGTTGGTTGATTCATTTTGTGTATGGGTTGAATTTGAGTCACCCTGTTTATCGTTGGACCCCGTTATTTGACCACTCGGCCAAATTGGTTGAAGTAATTTAGGAATGGCGATGGTCGCCAAAATCCAAATAGTGGTCATAATATTATCTGCTGCCACGGTTCCCGCAAATAAAATCCCTTCTTCATTCACCTTATAGTGCAAAGCAATGGCATTAAAATTAACGCTACCGCCGGTGTATGTACCGGCAATCATACCAGCGATAGCAGGCGCTGAATCGCCTAAGACATTCTCTGGACTGATAATTAGCATCGCAATAAACACGCCAGCCACTGTTGCGAGAGAGCCAACAAAAAATAGCATAAGCATGGGGAGTCCAGCTTTTTTTATTTTATTTAAATTAACGCCAAGAGTGAGGTAAAAAATAGAAATAGGCGCAATGTAATGAAAAATGTGACTGTAGAGGGGGATGCTATTAGAGGCGCTAGGTATAATGTTAAAGTTAGCTAAGAGTGCACCAAGAAGAATAGAGATTAGCGCTGTTCCCAATGGTCTACCGTAACGCATTTTCG
Source organism: Kangiellaceae bacterium (assembly GCA_965230505.1). Taxonomy (GTDB): domain Bacteria; phylum Pseudomonadota; class Gammaproteobacteria; order Enterobacterales; family Kangiellaceae. Next base: position 2,491,963 of record OZ246006.1, read on the forward strand.
ATAGTTTATCGGCGGCTAATATAATAAGAGTGAGCGCTGCAGCGACAAAAAGGGCGGAATGATATTGTTCCAAGTTAACCTCATTTTTAGTTTTTGCTAATCATTTAACCTTAAGTGAATTAATTGATCAATTAATTATCTTGCGGATTTTTTGAGCCTCTAAAAATTGAGGATTAAGCGGTCGCGATTACTCAATCACATAAAACCAATTAAGTTATTGATTGTAAACCGAAAAATATGGCTCCCTTCTATTGTCCGCTTACGGCTGTCAGTGATTTTGCAATTATTCCTTCATTTTTCCTTTGTAAAGCCGGCTATAAGTAGATTTTTAGCGTTTCCAACACTATATTTAATAGGTCTTGTTAACTTAGAGAGAGTTGGCCATTATTCGAATTATCACGTTATTTTTGCTTATTTTGATGTCATTTGATGTCAGAGGCGAAATTACTATTACTGAAACAGACCGGCCGGTCGAGCTATTACAAGAGTTATATCTATTTGAGGAGCCGGAAGGTAGTCAATTAACCTGGAAACAAGTGTTCCAGGCGTCTAGTAAATTTCAACCTCAAAAAAAGCCTACTTTGAATTTTGGCTATAGAGAGTCCCCCTTATGGTTGAAGGTAAAATTGGTCAACCGTACCGACACATTAAAATGGGCATTTTCAATTGATAATGTGGCTATTGATTATATCGATATCTTTCTTATAAACGAGCGAGGGCGACTGGTTGATTCCGCTTTGCTTGGCGATATGCGACCATTTTCCGAGCGCAAATTACAAACCTTATCGCAAAGTGCCGCGTTTGAACTCGACAGAGACCAACACTTTACTTTGCTGATTAAGGCTTACGGTAAAAGTACTTTATTTCTACCGGTGTTCTTAGCCACCGAACAGCAGCTTGAACAACAAGAAAGCATTTCAAAAATATTCATCACCTTTTTAGTCGGTATTATGTTTGCGCTTGGTCTTAACAATCTTTATATCTTTTATACCACCAGCGACAAAACCTATGCCTATTACTGCTTCTACCTTGTCAGCTTGATCGGGTTTGCGCTATATACCAGTGGTATGGGATACAAGTATTTTTGGCGTGACGCTATCGCATTTCAGAACATCAATATTTTTATATGGTTAGGCATGTTATTCCACGGAGCCCTGGCGTTTTCTCAGTCGTTCTTGAGGACCAAGGACCGTTTGCCTCGTATGCATGTTTATATGAATTATTCTAAATATACTGCCTATATTGCGATACCAGTCGCATTATTTATTTCAAAATCAACAGCCGTTTCGTTACTCACTTTAGTTAATATTAGCTTTATTTTCACCGTTATTTATTGTGGCGTTCAGTCAGCCATTAGACGCTACACTGCAGCCTATTTTTATCTTGCCTCTTGGGTGTTTTTGATTGTCGGATTGTTGATCTACAACCTGACAGTAAAAGGAGTGATGGAACCGAACTTTTATACTACCAAAGCGGTTAGCATCGGTTCCGCCATTGAGGCAATTTTATTGTCTTCTGCATTAGCATTTAGAATGCGTAAGTTAATTTCGGAAAGAGATATCGCTAATAAAAAAGCTCAACAAGCTTTAATCGATTCAAATCAAAAAATGGCGGAGTCATTAGAGGCCGCGGAACGTTACAACAAGGCGAAAGACGAATTCTTAAGTGTGGTTAATCATGAATTACGCACGCCAATGAATGGAATAACGGGTAATTTGCAACTGATGCATATGAAAGACACGGGTCATGAAATGCAAAAGTATATTAGAAGCGCAGAGCAATGTTCAGCAGATATGATGAAAATTATCGATAATATGCTTTTCGTGACAGAGTCCGGTAGCGCAAAAATAAAAATTAACCCACAAAATGTTGATATTAAATCGTCGTTGCACTCGTTGTTAGGTGAGTACATTGCTAAAGCGAGTGAAAAGAAACTGAGTTTTTCTCATAATATTGCGAGTGATTTACCTAGCAGCGTTAACATGGATTGGAATCTATTCAAACGATTAGTCGATTGTGTGGTCGACAATGCAATAAAATTTACCGATGAAGGAAAAATTTCAATTAACGCTCAATTGGAAACAGATAACAAAAGAAAATTTCTAGTCTGTAATATAGAAGATACAGGGATCGGAATATCTGAAGAACATCAAAAGAAACTATTTTCTCCATTTTCTCAAGCCAATACCTCCTATACTAGACCGGTAGATGGGCTCGGGTTAGGTCTTACCGTAGCCAAGCAAATTGCAGATGTTCTTAAGGCAAGCATAGAAATAGAATCGGCCATCGGTAAAGGAACAAAAGCCATTATTAAGCTTCCTCTCTAGTGTAATGCCAAGTCTAGAATTCACACCGAACTAAAGACTAATCGGTAGAATTAGCATGATTCGATATGCGACTAAACTCCGTTTTAAACTTGCTTGGATAACAACGTTTTATGACTACATTTCGGCATTGTTGAAAGATTGAAAATTGATTGAGTGATTTCTCGAAGGCTGGAATAAAATTATCCCAATCCAATTTTTCATATTCAATATAAAGTGACTTAATCTCAAGCTGATGTTGTTTCCGGTGAACTTTGCAGTCCATTCTACCAATTAGTCTATCCTTAAAAAGTAGCGGTAAGCAAAAATATCCAAAACGTCTTTTATCCTTAGGTAGGTAGCACTCTATTTGATAGTCAAAATTAAAAAGTGAGCGAAGTCGCTCTCGCTGGATCGCAAAGTTGTCAAAAGGAGACAAAATCACCACTCGGTTAGTCACCCTTGGTAGGGGGGCTTTGAAACCTCTTAGCTGCAATAAAAAATACTTCGCCATTGGGTAATTTTATTGGTTGTAACAAACAGCCTTCTATTTGATTTTCGATAATCCGCTTTACACTCGCTCTAAGCTCGGAATTACGACGCAAATAGGTAAATCCCTTTAGTGAAACCAAACCATGACAGCGAAGCTGTTGCGTAATCAAATGCTCAGCAAACTCTTCGGTTGTCGGCATACTAGCGTTGACGTTTGAAGGCAATACTCGTTCGGTTAAATCGTATGTTTTCTGAAAGCCTTGCCGATCTCTAACCATTAAGTCGCCTTGCATATATAATTGCTCTAGTGCCTTTTTAGCAGGCTTCCAATCCCACCAGCCAGCTGTATTTTTGGCGTTATTTTCAAGGTCTCTCGAACGCAGAGGACCTTCCGTTGTGATACGAGCCAAAAGTGACCGCATTAGTTTTTTATCGGGAGACTTATACCAGTGGGTTTGGCCGCTTTTTATGGCATGTTTGTAGGGCAGTGAATAGCGAAAATCTTCGATGGGCAATAAGGCTGCAGCATGAGACCAATATTCAAAAATCTGTTTTTTCTCTAGTAGCTTGTCTAACATTTCGGGCTTGTAATTGGGGACTCGTGTGTAAAGCACATGGTGGTGCGCTCTTTCAATCACCGAGATAGTGTCTAATTGAATATATCCTAAATGTTGGATGGCCCTATTTGTGGCGGTTAGTCCTAAACCAAAGCAAGATGATTTGCAAAGTCCTTGAGCGCTAAGCGCTAAACGACGCAACCGAGTAAGGTCTTTTATGAGGTTCATTTCAATCATGTCTTAGATTATCATTTTACTATCTAAATATTCTACTTAAGAAAATAATCACGGCTAGTACTTATAGAAATACCTTAGCGACCATAACAGACTTCTGACCTTTAAATATGACGGCATTAAGCGCGCCTTATATGCAAATACCGCTAGCTAATTATCAAACTTAGGTAGTAATATTGGAGGTGGCGCTATTCCTAACGTAAAGCCTTAAGCGCTATATTTTATTCGCTGATAGGTATGAGATATGAAAAAATTAAAAATAGCAATTTTGTTCGTGGTTGTTGTTTTTGGTGGCTATTTATTATTCAGTGACAAAGAGCAAGAAGTTGGTGAGACTGATTTAATCGATGTTGCGCAAAAGGCTGACGAATTTGACTCGGAACAAAAAGATCATGAGGTAAGTGAAGCTACCCAAGGTCAAGATGAAGCTAACACCGAAAGTGACGGATTTGAAGACTATAAGATAGATGAACCTGAAGAGAATTTTGATAATGACGACAGCGAACAAGATGAGTCGCTTGATAGTGACGTCTCATTCACCGACCTCGAAGAGATTGAATTAGACGATTCTGTTCGCGAAATTGTTGCTGAAAGTCATTTATCTATCGATGAGCTTTTGCTGAGTGAGCCGGTCGAACAGCCATGGGCAGGTGAAACAGAAGATAGGATTGTTGCTATTTTTACCGATGGTGATAATTTTATTATCTTGTCGGAAAGCGGATTAGATTATTCAGATGCCGAATGCCGAAAAACGGTTTGTGAAATTAATTTTGTTCCTAATGTCGAACTCGATAAAAACATCAAAATGAAACAACAACTTGCACTAACCGCGTTCCTTGGTCAAGATAGCAGACTTTCGTCTGCACAACTAAATACGGCCTACTCAGATGAAGGTTTTTTAAAGGTTAAGCTTCAGTTTAGGCGCTGAGTTATTTAAGCGGTGTTTTGCTCAATAGACTTCCGTTTTGCTGTTAATTAGTGAATAATTTTTCTCCACACTTTCTGCAATAGTTTATATATGGAGTAAATGACTGGCAGCTGTGTTTTATCATCGTTAAATCGGCCGCGTTATCTTTATGACAATAAGCACAAATAAACCCTGAACCGATCTCAATATTTGATTTACCACAATAACAACAAAACACAGCATGGCTTTCTTGAGTCGAGTTATAGCTTTCCTGTTGTACTATCTCTGATGTTTGTATCGGTGGCGAGGTTGCGTCGATTTCGGCTTTAAGCTGAATCTTATTGTTGTTTAGAATATCTTCTACACTGTCTAATAACTGAATAATTGACGCCATATCTTTAGGGCGATTATTAGGGTCGAACTCGCAACATTGTTTGGCAATTTCGATTAATTTGGTACGGGCCTGTTCCCAACCGGTGCTCGATTTATGCTTGTTTGCAGAAATTAAATGGTTAATAGAAAATAGCTTCTCCAAAGTTTTACCTAGCGAGTAGATATCGGTTTTGCGAGTAATGATACCGAGATCTTCTTGCTCGGGAGCCATAAAGCTAGGTGTTCCAAATGCCATAGTAATATCTTGATCCGTATCGATTCTATGTTGAACCTGCGGTGCTTGAAGCTGTTGAAGATCAACAAGCATAAAGTCTAATAGTAATGGTTTATCACTTCGCATGATTACATTGTTCGGTTTGATGTCGCCGTGTAAAACACCGATACACTCCATGCCATCATCATCGATATAGGAAAAATTGTGAGCGTCGCTAAGGGTTTGGCAAATGGTTTTTATACATTCAATTCGTTTGAGAAAGCCAGAAACATCATTAGGTAGTTTGTTTGCCCATTCTAACAAGTTATCACCTTGTTCTAGGTCCATAACAATAAAAAAAGCTTTATTGCCATCCATTAGAGTAATCGAATCAAAATCGGTAATTTGAACCACATTAGGATGGCGCATTCGTACCAGGCCTTTTACGCTCTTACTGATTAACTGACGAAGGTTGGCTATTTTTTCCCTAAGCGGGTAGGCAATTTTAATACACAGTTCTACGGATAAATTAACGTCGATGGCACGAAAAACTGCACCACCTCCACCCGCCGCCATAAACTGTTTAAGTTTATACCGACCAACCGTTTGGTTGATTAAGGATTGGGGCTGGTTAATCAGCTCGTTAGTGTTGAAAGTGAGTGCGTTGGAGTTAGTCGTTTGAGTATCGCTGTGTACGCTTTGCGCTAGATTGGTAGTTCCCGTAGGCGATGGATTACTTGTAGTTATTGAATCAACTTGTTCATTGGTTTTCACTAACGCTTTAATCCCAGCTATAAGGGTATTTATGTCAGTCCGGAAATCCCTACCCGAACGCACCGTGGTTGCGTTGATAAAAGCGATATCTCTAATGTCTTCCGGTAGTTCTGATGCGTCAGGCATATCGACACCATTGACCAACACCGGAATAATAGTCAGGTCGGCTTGTAAAGCGCTTTTAACTTCCAGTCTGACAAAATCGGTTTCTTTAGTGAGATCACCGGATGTTTCACTGCCAGGTTTTGAAGCTCGTATCCACCCTGCACCAATGACTAAGATGATACAGTCACTAAAGGTAATCGCTTCATCAATGACTTTACGAAAGTCTTTGCCAATCGGTATATTTTCAACATCAAGAAAGACCGACTCTTCCCCGAAAGTATCAATCATTCTATCCGCTATTCGGCCAGCTATGTCGCTGTCAGTGCGACGATAGGATACGAAAATTTTTGCCATTAGAGTCCTTGGAGTGAGTAAAGGCGTATTAAGATCTAGTCATAATTAGTATGTATTTAAATCCTGGTTGTGAATTTCACAAAAATTTAAACTCAACTGTAAAAATACCACAACATTCTCACTCTTGCTTACTTTTAAGAAATACAATGGCCTTATTCACGTTGATAGCAGAAGGGTTAAATTTTTAATCTAGTTTAGAGTTCATGCTTAGCCCTCTTCGGCTTACCGTCAGGAATTGCAGTAATCTGTATCGCTGAATTGACTTCAACTAGCAGGATAAAATGGATGTTTAGCAGGTGTAAGCGCGAGAGTCGAAATGTAGCTAAGGGGGCCTGCTTGTTTGATAATTGATCAACTATTTAATTAACAAGGGTTTTATTTACCCTTTCTGCAAACTCAGAATAGCCAGAGCTCATAAAATCAACGATGTAGATTGTTTTACCAGCAGAGTCGTAGAGTCTTAAATATTGTGAATTAATCGAAGCCTGAGCTTTGGCAATGTCTGTCCATTTGTAATAACTAACTCCGTTTCTAAATATTATTTTAAATTCATTATCATTAAATTCGACTCTTGCATCTACAAATTTTGCTAATGTAAAGGCCTGATAAGAAAGATAGGAAACAAGTAGTGCCACAAGTGCCACCAGCGCTGCATTGGGAAAGGCAAATTTGAGATATAGATCAAACGCTAAGTAGAAGAAATAGCAAGCTGCAAATGGTAAGCCTATTATTACGCTATAGAATAAAGCCTGCATCCATTTTGGATTGTAAACCATGCTTTCTCCTTGGCTGGTTGTAATCGGTATCTTCTTAATAATCGTCTATTTTAAATAGTTTTTAAAGTAGGTTGGGTTCTAAAACCCAACGGCAGTGTTTGAATAAAAAATATTCTTATTGATTACTAAATGGCTTTCTACCTTTTCATATCTTAAACTGTTTTCGTGCTTTTAAGTAAATTGCTGGTTTTTGGAACCTAACCTACTCGCTTTTATGCATAATGCTTAATTCAAAAATTCCGGTTGCAGTTCAACCTGAATATTTTGCAATTTCTGGTTAACTGTCTTGGTCAACATTACACCATAGATTGAAAGGTCCATACCAAACATCGCCAGTTTCTTTCAATCTAATGAGATCATCGTTTCCAGGGTAGCCTTCTTCATCGGTATCATAATCGATATCTTCAAGATCCAATTGATAAGCTGCATAAGTTTCAATTGGCTTGTAACAATCAGAATGAAGAGCTTCCTCTACTACATCTATTGCTTCACGAATACTATCAGCACCGGCATAAACATTCACAAATGCTCCTATAGTATCAGCGGGCAATTGAGTCCCTTCCATTGGTGCGACTTCTACTTCAACGCGATATACGTCTTTCTTCATATTTATCTTCAGTTAACTCTTGAGTATTTATGTTGATTTTTAATCAATATAAATCTCTGTTGTGCTGTGCCGCGTTAGGCATAACGCTGAATACTATTTAATGGTTTATGTTCGCTAACTGACAAGAGGGAGGATGGCGTTGGCTGGAAGCTGTTTAAGTTTTCAGTCGTAATTATCGTCCGTTGATGTCGAGGTCCCATTAATTATAGTAGCTTAATAATGTCTAAGATTGCCCCATTTTAGGTTTGGATGCAAGTGAACCTCCACAGGTCATGCCCGTATCATTGAAACCGATTTTTCACTCAATCGTCATTCAGGTAGCCAATGCCGGCAATGGTTAACTATCAAGTAATGCCAATGATATTGACTTCAATCAGAGCTGACAAGTTTACTGAGATTCTCGTTTGTTTTCACCGACCGCTGGATAATTTTCCGCTTGCATTCTGATAATGAGATAATATTTATAAATCAGATGGATAGCTTGATTACAAGGAAGTTTAAAGCGATCTAAACAATTTTAGGCTTGGAGTTAGATGCGAGGGTGTGGGTTCGAAGAACCATTAACGGGCAGGAAACTAAAAATAGACGGAAATAAAAAAGCCGAGTGATTGATTGAATCTCTCGGCTATAAAGTAAACTTTTGTTAACCGCGTGACGCCATTAACGCGTCCTGTCCCCAGCCGATTAGTCGGTCATTTTTAAATACTAATGGGGTGGTTTCGTCTTTAGTGGTTTCACCGTCTGAATGTTCGTGTTGAGTACGATAGAACAACACTCGATAGTTGTCGTCCTTTTTTGAAAAAGCTTCTGAAAAGTCAGGCGCGCCCAGTTGTTCAACTACTGATTGTCTTGAATCATTGATTTCTAGTTGATTGATAATCCGTAAGTTTTCTCGTTGGTGCTCGCGCCAGTTATCGTGCCGGTCGTTGTCCCAGTCACCCCCACCAACAACAATACAGCCGGAAAGACTAAGGGTAAGTAAAATAGCCACAAAGGTATTAAAGATCATTTTCATTTTAAGAAACTCCGAATTTCAATGTTGAACAAAATTAATATCAAATCAATTTGTTCATGGTTGTTAAATTTAATCATCAAAGTGATTTAGCAGGTTTCGTGCCAGTGTTTAGAGTACTTAAACTAAACTGAATTAATGATGAATCTGATATCATGTATTGATAAAAGTCACTGTATCAAAATGGTTTGTGTGTAGTCGCTAAGGTATTGAATTAAATAGAGATTGTTGTTAGATAGCTCGGTAAAGAATGAAAGATCGATAGGGATTATCAGCTAGGCTCCCAGTCAGGCAAAACGAAAAGGCAAAGCCTAACAGTTGGTAAGAATGACCAACAGAGTGGTCATATGGACAACTCACTGTCCGATGCTCGGACAGTGATAAACGGGCCTAAATGGTTTTAACTGGATGACTAACGCCATTGCCCAGCTAGGACTCAATCCGATAACAAGGCACATATTCTCGGGTTGGTAGAGTCATTCGCTTGGCCTTAACAAATCGTTCTAGCAAATTATTTAGTGAGTGGCTGATTTGCTCACTACCTTTTAAAACAAAAGGTCCACGCTGTTCTATTCTAGCCACACCGTCAGGTTTTACATTACCGGCCACAATCCCGGAAAAGGCCTTTCTTAGGTTTTGCGCTAGTTCGTGGATGGGTTGATCTTTAGAGAGGTTTAATTTGCTCATTGATTCATGAGTCGGGTCAAAAGGCAGTTGCCAGCTCTCGTCTACTTTTAGACGCCAGTTAAAATGAAATGAATCATTATTGGTCAGGCGATATTCGGTTAACTCTTCTACACCTTGCTTGACAACTTGCGCCACTTTACGAGGATTACCAATAATAATCTGATAGTATTTAGTCGCTTTTTCACCTAAGGTGTCTTTTATAAATTGATCCATATGTTGAAAGTAGTCTGCACTTGATTCTGGACCTGTCAGTACAACTTTTAACGGAATTTCTTGGTTGTCTGGATGTAATAGAATACCGATCAAATACAATAATTCTTCGGCTGTGCCAACTCCGCCCGGAAACACGACAATGGAATGAGCCAATCTAACAAATGCTTCTAAACGTTTCTCAATGTCCGGCATAATGACTAAATGATTCACAATAGGATTGGGAGCTTCCGAGGCGATAATGCCGGGCTCGGTAATGCCTAAATATAAGGCTTCGGTATTTCGGTGTTTAGCATGAGAAATCGTTGCACCTTTCATTGGGCCTTTCATTACGCCTGGTCCGCACCCGGTACAAATGTCTAGTCCACGCAACCCCATCTCGTAACCGACTTTTTTGGTGTAACGATATTCAATTTCCGAGATAGAGTGACCACCCCAGCAAACCACTAAGTTAGGTCGTCGTCCTGGACTAACTGTTTCGGCATTACGTAAAATGCGGAAAATAAAATCGGTAATCCGAGAGCCTTCCGAAAGTGCTTGATTGTTATTGGTAATATATAGGTTAGGGCTATAAAGTAGGTCGCGAACCACTGCGGATAAATGTTCGCGCATGCCGTAAATCATTTCACCATCAACAAAGGCAGCCGTTGGTGGGTTTATTAATTCAAAGCGTAATCCGCGCCGTTGCCAGCTCAGTTTAACATCAAAGTCATGATATTTGTCTAAAACCTCTTTGGCGTTATCAATATCCGAACCGCTGTTTAACACCGCCAGAACGCAGCGCCTAATTAGTTCGTGTTGTTCGCCTTGGGACTGCTCAATCAACCATCGCATTTCGTTGATTGAAAGAAGCTCTAGTGAGCTTTCTGGACTGACTCGATAAACCACATCGCGCTTTATACTATCCATTAAATATCCTTTTCTATTAACTAAACTAGTTGAATTAATCTGGCTTTAAGTTAATTATAGCTTAACCTAAACCTAATATAATACCTAAGCCGATTTTACTAAAAGCAAAATGGAGTAATTGATGAGTAAACACCATAAAATAGACTACGTTGAATTTCCCGCAAAAGATATGTATAAGACAAAATTATTTTTTGCTAAGGCCTTTGAGTGGCAATTTGAAGATTATGGACAGGAGTATTGCGCGTTTTCTAGTTCAGGATTAGATGGTGGATTTTTTAAATCGGATCAAAGTTGTGTGACTTCACAAGGATCGGTTTTGGTGGTGTTGTATAGTGAAGACTTAGAAGCAACCAGCCAAACCATTCAGCAATGCGGCGGCACAATCGTTAAGTCTATTTTTGAATTTCCTGGCGGCCGACGTTTCCATTTTGCTGATCCGAATGGCAATGAGTTTGCAGTTTGGTCTGATAAAGGCTTGAGTTGATTTTTATTGATTTAATAAATTCTCATTAGTTCGATTGGGTTCTCATTAGTTTTTGACTTTGAAATAATAAACTCGAGCATTATTTTGCCCTTTGATTGATTGTTAGCGCAACCAATGATACGTTGCTCCCTATTAAACTTATCGATACTTTCTAAATGTTTCTCCAGCAATTCAATAGGGCATGACTTTAGGGTTTTTGGCAGTAAAGTCTGAAGCTTAGCAAGAGCCTTGTCCGATAATTGGTTGATCGTTGAGTTTTTCTCAGCACACTGTGGCTGCTTACTGCAGCCACTTAATTTTGCAGCAGCAAAAGCAGCTTGGTAATAACGCCCATCTTCTGGGTTAAAGTTAACATTAGCTATCTTGAGTTGGCTGATGCGCTGGATGTCAAATGGATTGCAGCCACCACTAAAATGATTTCGGATATGAATCATCACAAAGTCATTTTTATTCGGAGAGTGTTCGAATTTAGATAATTCAATTTTAAACGGGTTTTTAGATTCTTCTGAGGTGTTCAGAGTAATCGTTTTATTTGATATATCGATCACCTTTGCCAATTCTTGATAATCAGTGTAGCGGCAGTTGCCACCAGTTTTTGCGAGCAAACTCGTTGAGTAGAAAGTTAACAAAAAGGCACAAAAAGCAATTGGTGTAAGAGTCGAGTTCATTGTTTGATGCAAATTATTCTAGTTAACCACACTTTATAGTGAATTAAGGTATAGTTCAAATTTTAGTGAAATCGAACTTCTATAATTGCGAACAAATAAAATCCGTTAAACCAAATTAAACTCTCTAGTGGCTGCCTTTTCACCGTTAATGATTAAGCTGATTCTGTGTTCGCCGGGATAGTACTTTCGAGTTGTGATTGGTTTAAACGAAAATGATTTTTGGATAGTTTTATGCTTAACTTTAAAGTCACCTTCGCTAATTTTAAATACTTTACCCGCTTGTTTACCATTGGCCTTCATAAAATCGATCATAAACTCTAACCGAAGTTTTCCTAAAGTAGACAGACTAGAATTTAAAGCAAATTCAAAATTGAGCCTTTCTCCTAGACGAACTGTTTGATCAGCAGTAAAATTATCGATGGTAATATGACTAGCTTTAGCATATCCGAATAGCGAAAGAACTTTGACATGACCTTGTTTTAACAAACTACGACAAGCGTGTTTAATCACCCAATCGACATTTTTTGATTGACCCAAATACTGGCTAGCAATTTCAATAATCTTATTCGGATGATCTTTGCTGATATCGTTGAGGTTGTTTGCGATACTGCGACGAACATACAAGCTATCATCGTCGATTAGTTGAAGTATAATGTTTAACACTGGTTGTGGGTCTTGCTTAAATTCAGGGAGTGCCATAGCCCACGGCAACCTAGGGCGACATCCTTCCGAAGCTAATCGCCGCACATGCTCATTGGAAGAGCTTGCCCACTTAGCCATTTGTTGCATAGTTTTATCTGTTGATTGGAGAATAAACGGTCGAATTGCAAATTCAGCTGTCGAATTTTCTGTTAAATCTTCAAGTGCGTGCATAGAAAGTTCAAAATGCTCTAAACCATGCTGTTCAACAAAATCAGCAAAACACAGATGAGCTAAGCCAGAAAAATTTTTAGCAACCGGTAACAAAATAGCGAGAGCTTCAGCATAATCCTCAGGAAGGTAATAACCTAATACTTCAGCGATTCGACTCATACGCTGCTTTAGCTCAAGAGACTGCCAGTCATCGATGAGTACATTATCGATAAATCTCTGACGTTTAAAACTTGGATAGTGCTTTTGGCAGTGTTCGGCAACTTGTCTAACAAAGTTTTCCGAGTAACAATTTTTTAGTGGTTCTGGCATTATAATGATTCGATTTGTGGTTATCGTATTTATGGTATTCTAGAGCACACATCCTGACAACCTTATGTCAGGAGTGCTTGTTTATGGATTACTTTAGCTTATCAATCAACTTTTTTGGCCGTTTAGGGAGGTTTCAATGCAACCGCATTCTTTAAATATAGTTTCCGTTGACTGGCTTAATCAGAATCTATCGGATCCTGAGCTTATTGTGCTAGATGCCACCATGAAAAAGAAACCAAATGGTGAAGCGATCCCAACCCCTGAGCGTCGCATTGTTGGCGCTAGAACGTTTAACTTTGATACTGAAATATGTGATCAGCTGTCAGCGCTTCCGCACATGCTGCCCTCGCCAGAGCATTTTGAACAGGCCGTTCAACAGCTTGGGATTAACCGAACAAGCAAAGTAGTCATTTATGACATGATGGGGATTTTTTCTTCCCCTAGAGCTTGGTGGATGTTTAAGGTGATGGGACATCAAAGTGTTTATGTGCTTGATGGTGGGTTGCCACAATGGTTAGCTAAAGGCTATGCGACGGAGTCAAATCTTGAGCCAATTATCTTAGAGAAAACAGGCGATTTTGTTGCTAATTTTGATGAGTCGCAGGTATTTAATAGGCAGCAAGTATTAAACAATATCAATAACCCCGATTATCAAATTTTGGACGCTCGTTCTCATGCACGCTTTACTGGGCAAGAACCGGAACCACGGGCTGAACTTAAACGAGGTCATATTCCTAACTCTAGTTGTTTACCTTTTACTGAGCTATTGCAAGATGGGTTGTTTAAAGACCAACAATCGTTAAAGGCTGCTTTTGATGCTGTTGTCTCCGAGGAGCAAGAACAATTAGTGTTTAGTTGTGGCTCGGGAGTAACGGCCTGCGTTTTAGCATTGGCGGCTGATGAAGTCGGATATCAGAACACCATTGTTTATGATGGGAGTTGGAGTGAATGGGGGAGATCTGATTCATAAATTTTTGATTTATGATTTAGTGGTATTTAAAGGTCAATGCTTCGACTCCGCTCAGCAAACTTTCTTGTTTCGCAGCGCTGAAGCTTGCCTGCGGTGCGAAACGCCCTTGAATTTTACTCTAAAAAGATAAACAACCCGTAAACGCTAACTTCTTATGTAGCGCGCCTTAAAACTCCGCCCCTTTAACTTTCCATTAACAATTTTCTTCAAAGCCGCATCAGCAATGTTTCTGTTAACCGCCACATAGGCCTTTAAATCAAAAATTTGAATTTTACCGATTTGGTCGCCGCTAATTTCACTCTTGCCAGTTTGTTTATTCTTGGCTGTTAGTGCCCCCAAAATATCACCCGGTCTGACTTTTTGCTTGCGACCACCATCAATTTGTAAAGTTGCCATGGGGGCTTTCTTCATTTTCTTTTGCAAGTAGCTTTGATCAGGAAGTTCCTCCATTTTGATGGATTGCTTTAAAAAGTCCTCTAACTTAATAATACGATGAATTTCATTTTCTGCAATGATCGAACATGCAATGCCTTTACTGCCAGCACGACCCGTTCGACCTATTCGGTGAACGTGAACTTCTGGATCTCTTGAAATTTGATAGTTAATTACTGCGTCTAAATTATCAATATCTAATCCTCTCGCGGCGACGTCGGTTGCCACTAAGGTCGAAATACTTTTATTGGCAAACATCACTAAAGTACGGTCTCGATCTTTTTGTTCTAAATCGCCATGAAGTGCTAAGCAATTCATTCCATAGCTAGCCAGTTGGTCGGCGACGGATTGAGTCTCAACTTTAGTGGTACAAAAAACTACGCAGGATTCAGGTTGATATTTATGTAGCAAGATTCTTAAGGCGTTAACTCGTTGTGAGTTGTCCGAAATTTGGAAAAAGTGCTGATTAATACTGCTGCTATCATGGGTTGAAGTGACTTTAATGGTTTCTGGATTGTTTAAGATCTTTTCTGCAATTGGTTTAATTTGGTCGGGAAAGGTTGCACTAAATAAAAGGGTTTGTCGCTTGGCTGGACACAATGAAAAGATTAAATCTAAGGCAGACTGAAAACCCATTTCTAACATGCGATCGGCTTCATCTAATACCAGCGTATTGAGGTTATCTAGGTTTAGTCGGCCTTTGTTTAAATGATCTTCTATTCGTCCTGGTGTACCTACAATAATATGAGCGCCATGTTCTAGGGAGCCTATTTGCGGTCCCATCGCGACTCCACCGCAAAGAGTAAGCACTTTGATATTATGAATTGCTCTGGCGAGGCGTCTAATTTCTTTAGCCACTTGGTCAGCTAATTCACGAGTCGGGCAAAGTACTAAAGTCTGCACACGAAAACGTTTTACATTTAAGTTTTGTAATAACCCTAAGCCAAATGCGGCGGTTTTACCAGAGCCTGTTTTGCCTTGAGCAATGACGTCTCGGCCAGCTAGGATTAACGGCAAGCTTTGAGCTTGGATCGGAGTCATTTGTTGATAACCGAGACTTTCTAAATTTGATAATAGATCTGGGTTTAGTGATAGACTGGAAAAGTCATGAGAATGCACGTTAATAGGCCTAGGACGAAGGTTTGAGATTCCGATATTATATCAGACTCTTTGTTGTCTAATGGTGAGTATTAACTTAGGTTAAATAATAAAATCTGATAGAGATTGCGAGAGCGCTACAAGTGTAACGTTGACGTTACAATGCACTGCTGTTAATATCGCTCCATACAAAATAAAAGGTTCCCCCCTAATGCGACTAAATTATTTGCTGTTGAGTAAGCTCTTTCTTGTTCTCTTCATATGCTTGCCAGCACTGACTGTTGCTGAAAGTAAGTCGCCTAAAGAATTTAATCAAGAAAACCTTAAAGCTTTTACCGATAAAACGATTATGAAAGCACAACGCATATTAAGTATTCCAGGCGCAGCGGTCTCCATCGTTAAGGGCGATTCGATGGTTTATAGCAAAGCTTATGGTTTATCCGATTTTAAAAACAATATTTACACCGATGAAAGTACGACTCAATTTGCTGTGGGTTCTGTGAGTAAAGTGCTAACCGTTACCGCGTTACTAAAACTCGTTGAACAGGGAAAAGTAAAGTTAGAGGACGATGTGGCCAAATTATTAGAATTCGATGCACTTAGCCAAAATAACGCTGTGATCACGGTTAACCAACTAGTCAGTCATTCAGCGGGTTTTGAAGAGAGTTTTTTAGGCTCGTCGGCAGTCACAAATGATAGTGAAAATTTAACACTGCTCGATTATATTAAAGTTCACCGCGAACAACGCGTTAGAGAAAATGGTAAGCAGATTGTTTATAGTAATTATGCGATTAACTTAATTGGCGCGATTATCGAAAAAGTTTCTGGTATGCCATTTGAGCGATATATGCAAACTAATATATTGCAACCTCTGGGTATGTTATCTTCGACTTTCAATTCAGCTAAGGTTCCCCGATCGGGTAACCCGATTAAAGCGGTCGCTCATTATTGGAACGGTAAAAAATATGTTGATAATCGTGATTACTTTTTGCCTAAGGGACAGTATCCAGCCGCTGGTTTGTTGACCACCGCAGAAGATATGGCGCGGTTTATTCAATTGCAACTTAATGGCAAGCTAGCTAAAGCGCTTAGCTTTTTAGATCCAAAACCGCTTAACTTAATGCGTACTGAACTATTCAAAAACCATCCGAAATTAGACGGAGTCACTTATGGTTTTTGGAAAAATACAGTGAAGGGTTATCAGGTTTTGGAACAAGACGGTGTGCTTAATGGTTTTGTTTCCCGAATAAGTATTTTTCCGGAACTCGACTTAGGAGTTTTTATAACCACTAATGCTGTTACTGGGCATACCTTAACCACTCAGTTTGAACAAAAATTGTTGACCGAGTTTTTTAACAAGGACTTTAAAGTTGTTGCCAAGCCAGCAACGCATCAGTTGCAACAGTATGCGGGAAACTATCAAATGGCTTGGGGAAACGATTCTACCATTGAAAGTTTGACTAAGGCTTCCATTAGCGTCATTCCGGAGGTTGATCACATTAAGGCTTGGATAGGGTTTGACTTAGCTAACTGGCTTCCACAGGGCGACGGAGTGTTTGCTAATGAATTAACCGGAGAGAAAATAGCCTTTCAATTAAATGATAAAAACCAAATGCAATTGTTAACACATGACATGTTATTTACTCGAATTGGTTTTTTAGCCAACCCCAACAATCTGATTCTTTTTTTTATTATTGGATTGCTGCTCTCAGTCGTTATTCTAATGACTAGCTTTACCCAAAAAGTAATGGATAAAGCGGAAAATAAGGGTATGACAAAGTTTTATTTTGTGTCGAACATTAATGCATTATTTTGGAGTATTTTTGTTGGCTGCTTACTATTTACTATCACTGCGGCATCAGGCTCTTTAGTGCCAGCTATTTATGCTGAGTTTCCTGACTTATCGACCATCCTAGGTCAACTTGCTTTAACGCTGGTAGTCGCTGGGCTTGTTTATCAGATGGCCAGTTTAAAGCAGTTTTGTAATGATTTTGCGAGTTATCCTAAAACCAGAGCTTGGTTAGTCTTTAATAGTTTCTTTTTAATCTTACTAATTATTTGGTCACTTAAATTTAATGTGGTTGGATTTCAGTTTTAGACTTTAGTATCAAATTGGATTATTTAATTATATTAGTTAATGATTCAAACTGGTTTATGACTAAATCGGCGGAATGAAATAAATGTTGATTTCTTTGATTGGCTAGTAGAATAGACATCATATTGGCTCGCTTTGCCGCTTCTATATCAAACTGAAAATCGCCAACATAGGCTAATTGTTTTGGCTCTATTTGCCATTGCTTCGCAACTTCTAGCAATCCTTGAGGTGACGGTTTGGGGGGGGCAATCCTCTCGGGTTATAACAAGCTCGATTGGAATGTTTAGTCGTTCGATAGTCAGTTTCGCCGCGCGCCGCATATTTCGGGTGACAATGGCTATTGGAATGCCCGCAGTGCTTAATTGATGTAGAACTTTCTCGGCATCCAAAATCCAGCGGGCTCGTTTAGCCCCCGCCAATTCATGTTGTTCAACGACGCTTAAAATCTCAGCTACTCTAGTTGGATCATTTAATTGCTCGCAATGTTCTAAAATCTTAGTTCCAACTGGCAACCCCGCATCATGACACATTTGAGGAAAGTCTAGAGCGGTATCGGCGAGTGTACCGTCTAGATCAAAGATTAAGCCTGTTAGGTGTGAAGTTGAAGTCAAGATAATTTGCTTGCTTTATTGATGTGTTCGAAATGTAACCGATAATGAGCTTTTTTACTAGTTGTGTTGTGACTCAAAACAATATTAACGATCTTTAACCAATGGTTTGGCATTGCTCAAACTGCTGCATAAAGTCAGAGCAAACTTGTTCTGGATTTTTAGCAAGGGTAATAGCGGAAATCATTGCTATTCCATTCACATTGGTTTGCGCGATTTTCTTAAATCGAGATTGGTTGATACCACCAATCGCGACGACGGGGCAGTCCAAGATATCCAACCAATAATTAAGTCCCGTTAGGCCATGGGGCCGCCAGGGCATTTGTTTACTGGTTGTTGGATAGATAGGGCCACAAGCAATGTAAGATGGATTGAAAAAAAGCGCTCTAGCAACTTCATAATGACAGTGTGTGCTAATCCCCAATCTGAGTCCTGCAGAATGAATCGCTAAAAGGTTGGCAGTGCTTAGATCTTCTTGACCGAGGTGAACACCATAGGCGTTATATTTAATCGCTAATTGCCAGTAATCATTTATGAATAGTCTTATTCTGCTTTTTTGAGCGATGCTTACAGCAAGTTTCACTTGCTCTTCAATGTAATCCGATGGTGCTTGTTTAATTCTTAGTTGTATGGTTGTTATTCCGGTCTCGGATAATCGTTCAATCCAGTCAGCGCTATCAACCACCGGATATAAGCCTAAGGGGGGAGGTGAATAGGATTTGCTATGTGAGCGCTTGGTTTTTTCTAAGATTGCTGAGTTTAAGCTAGCAAACTTAATCTTTGGAAAGCTGCCTTGCAAGCACGATGATTTTGTAACCGCTTTGGGCTGACGCTGAGCTAATAAAGGTAGATCGCTTAAGGATTTTGGAAACTCTTTAATTTTGTTCGTGCCTTTTTCATTGCTGATTGGGTAGCTATTTCTTAATCCTTGATTTACTGCCATTTTCGCAATCACCACAGCATCTTCAACAGAATAGCCTATAGCCATCGCGGCAGTTGCACTTGAAGAAAATGCACAGCCTGTTCCTCTGGTATTCACTGTTTCGATAGTTTCCTGAAATAGCCAAAACTGCTGAGACTGGGAGCGATAAAAATCATTGCAAGTTTTATTGCGTGAAGATGCTATCAAGTTGCTCGTTTCTGAATCATCCGTTCCACCTTTGATGAGTACATGTTTGGCACCTAGTTGTACGAGTTTTGATGCCGCTAGTTCAACTTCGCTAGGATTACCGACACTTAAACCGGTAAGCTGCGAAGCTTCTTTTTGATTAGGGGTTAGCAAAGTGCTTATGGGTAGCATAATTTTTAAGTAATCGGATAGCTTACTGGGGTGTAAAAAAATGCTACGACTTGTAGCACTAAAAACCGGATCTAAAACCATGGTTAGTTGGTTGTCTTGAACGAAGTTGGCGATTATTTTTGCTTGCGATAGGTTGGCAACTAGCCCTACCTTGACCAAACTAAATTTAAAATGTTTGATAGCTTGCAGTTGATCTTCAAATACTTTGTCGTCAACAGGATTAATCGATATAACGGTACTGTTATTTTGCGCGGTGTTGGCTGTAATTACCGTTAATGAATGGACGTCAAATGCATTTTGAGTCTTAATATCGACCGCTATGCCCGCCAAACCAGCGCTATCACTTGCAGCGATGGTTAATACTAAGGGGCGTGACGGTCCACTTTTGCAGTTAAATTTATTTGGTTTCATAGTGGTCATTATTGATTGTGATTGCTAATTAACTTCATTGAGCTATGAAGTTTGATGCCAAAAAAGTTTTCCCAAAACCGGAGTACTCGGCTTTGCCATTTCACGACTTGGCATTACCCCAGCCTCATAGGCTAACCGACCAGCCTGAATAGCGTATTTAAAACCCTCAGCCATTTTTATCGGATCGCAGGCTTGTGCAACCGCGGTGTTTAGTAGTACTCCGTCGAATCCTAATTGCATTGCTTGAACAGCATGAGATGGCGCACCAATGCCAGCATCGACTATGAGTGTTGTATCGGTTAATCTTTCGCGTAAAACTTTTAGTGCATAGGGGTTAATTAATCCTTTACCAGTTCCAATCGGGGCTCCCCATGGCATTAATATTTTGCAGCCAGCTTCGACAAGATTTTCGCATAGCACTAAATCGTCGGTACAGTAGGGAAAAACTTCGAAGTCTTGACTGATTAATTCTTTAGTTGCTTCTAACAGTGCGAAGGGATCAGGTTGAAGATTGTATTCATCACCAATCACTTCAAGTTTGATCCAGTTTGTATTAAATAGCTCGCGGGCCATTTGTGCAATTGTGATCGCCTCTTTTGCTGAGTAACAACCTGCGGTATTTGGCAGTAAATGCTTTTTTGTTGATTTAATTAGATTCCAAAAATCATCCCCACCCGCACGACTAGGATCTTGCCTAGTTAATGAAACGGTTATCACATCAGCATCTGAGGCACGAATAGATTGCAACATGCATTCCGGAGAAGGGTAAAGTGCACTGCCAATTAAAAAGCGGCTTTGCAGTTGCTTATTTGCTAGTTGCCACATAGTTATCCTCCAATTAGATTAATTGATATCGAGTGAAACACTTCCAAATTAGCCACCCTGGATTGGTACGAAAACTTGGATGTGATCCATGTGCTTTAGTGGCGTTGACGAATATTCAGATTTTGCAATGAAATTTTGATTGAGCAGGATGGCATATTTTTTCTCTAATAGATGGTTAACTTCATGACAATTTTCGAGCAGCGCTTGTAAGTTGTTAAACTCAGATTCGATGGTAATGCCATCAACCTTTATGGTGATCATATTAATTGACTTCTCGTTGAATGAGTTCTGGAAATTTAGACGAATAATGGTGTTCGTTTTGCAACAAGCCGCAGACTTCTTGGGCCAAGCTTGGGGCAATCAAAAAGCCATGCCTGAATAGACCATTGATGCTAACTAGTCTATCTTCCACTTGAATTTTCGGAAGGTTATTTGGGAAAGCTGGACGGCAATTCGCTCTGCTTTCGACGATGCTTGCTTCGGCAAAACCAGGATGCAAGCTATAGGCTGCACTCAGTAATTCTAAACTTGAACGGACTCTAATGGGTTGGTAGTCTTCGCATTCAATCTGTGTTGCTCCAATGGTATATAGGTCGTCATTTCCCCAAGGCGCGAGGTATAATTGATAGCGTGGGTGCATCAACCTGACTTGTCGGTTAATCTGCACATCGGGAGCACGTAATACCAATAATTCACCTCGCACAGCTCTTAGACTTTGTCGATCTTTTTTTGCGCCCATACCGCGACAGTCAATTACCCAGTCGAACTGATATTGTTGGCGGTTGACAGTGATAGAAGCTGATAGTATTTCATCGACTTGGCTATGAGGAATCCAGCTGACACCTGCTTCTAACAATTGAGTGGCTAAACCATCCATAACACTTTGAGGATTAAGCCATGCCTCTTGAGGTAAAAATGTGGCGCACGAAAAGTTATCAGCGAGTTCTGGTTCCAGTTGATAAAGCGATTGTTGGTTAAGAATTTGCGGCGAAGTGCTTGTCATGCCTTTTGTGTTTATCGCTAGCTTATATTCAAGCCGTTGATTAAATCGATTGAGTTCGGGTTGATCGTTAACATGACTTACCACCAAACTGCCGAGCTGTTGAAACTGTGAGTCAATATTAAGTTGTTGGATTATCTTTGGCCAAATGGCTAATGAGTTAATTCCTATATTAAAAATGGTTAACTCAGCAGATTCGATTTCAGAAAATGGTGACAACATACCGGCAGCGCTAAAAGCTGCTGCCGAACCCGTGCCAATGGGATCTTTGTCAAATAAAGTGACAGAAAATCCATTTTGAACAAGTTGCCAGGCGAGTAGGCGGCCCATAATTCCAGCACCAGCAATACCCACTCGAGTCGTTAGAGTTGTCATGGAATTAGCTCGTTTAGATTTGAGAAACGTAAATTTCTGAACCTTGTTTTCTAAATTCTTCAGACTTCTCTTGCATCCCCTTTTCAGCGTAGTCTCGGACTTCTTGACTAATTTTCATCGAACAAAACTTTGGACCGCACATCGAACAAAAGTGAGCGACTTTAGCTGAATCTTTAGGCAAGGTTTCATCATGAAATTCTCGTGCGCGTTCAGGATCAAGACCAAGATTAAACTGATCTTCCCATCGAAACTCGAAACGTGCTTTGGACAGCATGTCGTCACGATAGCGCGCACCGGGATGGCCTTTAGCAATGTCTGCGGCATGCGCGGCAATTTTGTAAGTGATTATTCCTTCTTTAACATCATCCCTATTTGGCAGTCCAAGATGTTCCTTAGGAGTGACATAACACAACATGGCGCAGCCAAACCAACCGATCATGGCGGCACCAATACCACTGGTAAAATGATCGTAACCTGGTGCAATATCGGTAGTCAGCGGCCCTAAGGTATAGAATGGCGCTTCATCGCAACATTCTAGTTGCTTGTCCATGTTTTCTTTAATTAAATGCATAGGTACATGGCCGGGACCTTCGATAAAAACTTGTACATCGTGTTTCCAGGCTATTTTTGTCAGTTCGCCTAAAGTTTCCAGTTCACTAAATTGGGCTTGATCATTTGCGTCGGCTAAGGAGCCAGGGCGGAGTCCATCCCCCAAGGAAAACGTCACATCATAGGCTTTCATAATTTCGCAAATTTCTTCGAAGTGAGTGTATAAAAAGTTTTCTTTGTGATGATAAATGCACCACTTTGCCATTATAGAACCGCCGCGAGAAACAATTCCGGTCACTCGGTTTGCGGTCATAGGAACGTAACGTAATAACACACCTGCATGAATGGTAAAATAATCAACACCTTGCTCGGCTTGTTCAATTAAGGTGTCGCGAAATACTTCCCAGGTAAGATCCTCCGCAACGCCATTGACCTTTTCTAGTGCTTGGTAAATTGGAACGGTTCCAATGGGAACTGGTGAATTCCTTACGATGTAATCACGTGTGGAATGAATATTTTTGCCAGTGGATAAGTCCATTACGGTATCGCCACCCCAACGAATAGACCAGACTAACTTTTCGACCTCATCTTCGATACTAGAGGTAACCGCTGAGTTTCCTATATTGGCATTGATTTTGACCAAAAAATTTCGGCCAATAATCATTGGTTCTAATTCAGTGTGATTGACATTAGCTGGAATGACTGCTCGCCCTCTGGCAATTTCCGAACGTACAAATTCAGCAGTGATTGGTTGTAATTTTGCACCCCAAGAGTTACCGGTTAACCGTTCATCTCGTTCTGGCGAGTTAAATTCATTGTTTAAAGACTCGCGTGTTTGATTTTCTCTGATTGCAACAAATTCCATTTCTGGTGTGATAATGCCCTGTCGGGCGTAGTGCAGTTGTGTAATATTTCTACCGGGTAGCGCTCGCCTAGGTTGGCGTTGTAGTTTTGGATTAAAAAACTCATATGCCTTTTGAGTTGAGTGATATCCGTTATCAGATGCTTGCAATTGACGACCTTGATACAAGGTTGAGTCCGCTCGTTGTTCGATCCAGTTTGAACGTACATCTTTTAACCCATGATGCACATTAATCGGAATTTTAGGATCGGTAAAGGGGCCGGACGTATCGTAGACTGTGACATGGCTGCCGTCGGTTAGACTTATTTCTCGCATTGGGACATTAACCGAGTCATACCGAGTCGACTGAACATAGATCTTGCTACTGGCTGGCAGTGGGTCTAAGGTAATCTTCCCCACAGTTTTATCCGCCATGGGTTTTTCTACAGTGGTGGAAGTCGAATTGTTAGATAGTGGGGACTTGTGTGTTTGATTCATTTTATCGCCTCGCGCATTGTAGGTAGCAAGGCGCAAAGAGACAAAGAATTAGAGTGCCTAAAGGTAGGCAACTGGGGCATCTTTTAGCTCATTCCTACGCCGATACTAACCGGATCAGGTTCTACGGGTTTGTTTAGGTGGTTCAAAATAAGAACCTCAAAAACATCTCAGCACTGGCATAAAATTCAGTCTAGATTAAATCTAGCACCGGCACCCCGAGAGCAATTTGGAATAAATAGTACTTTAAAAATAAAAAAATGCAAATGGCTTAATCAAAAAAAGTTATGACAGTCTCAATTAGGAAAGCAGTTAATCTTAAATGAGAAAAGAATCTGACTATAGGCTACTGGATATAGAAGCACATGAAGTGAAACAAATTTATCGCCTAAACCAGCGTCTAGGATTAATCGGTTTTCCCTGATGCCTTAATTCAAAATATAGTGCGGGCTGTTTTTGCCCGCCACTTTGTCCCAATGTGGCAATGGCTTCCCGTGCTTCGACCCAATCACCCACTTCTTTGTAGAGCGCCTGATTGTATCCGTAAAGACTCATATATCCTTTACCATGGTCAATAATCATTAATAAGCCAAACCCTCGAAGCCAGTCGGCGTAAACCACTCTTCCATGGTGAATCGCATTGATTTCTTTTCCTTCATCACCGCCAATCAAAACCCCTTTACTACGTTGACCATCTTTCATTGCACCATAGTTTCTAAGTCGTTTGCCTTTGGTTGGCCAACGCATTTTTCCTTTCAGTTTTTTAAGACCTTCTAGCGGTTGGGAAAAGTCCATCTTTTCGATGGTTTCTCTTACCGAGTCAATTAATTGCTGTAGCTCTTGAGCGTTGATTTCAAGTTCAGTGAGTTCGTCACTTTTTGAGGCTATTTCTTTGGCAAGTTGATCCACTAATTTTTTTCGTTTGTTTTTGAGCGAAGTTAGTCTTTTTGTTTCATCTTGTTTAGATTTTTTGAGAATATTAAGTTCACGGATTTCATTTTGAATGGCTAGATCGATATTTTTGAGTCGACTCAGAGTTTGTTGTAATTCTCGAACTTGTTTTCCTCGAGCTTTGTTCATATAGTCGTAATAAACTAGTGTGCGACCTAGCTTATCGGGCTCTTGTTGGTTTAATAGTAGTTTTAAATATTCTTGTTGACCATTCATATAAGCAGAACGCAATTGTTCCGCCAGTGCGGTTTTTTGAGTCTT
The DNA here is from genome assembly GCA_965230505.1 of Kangiellaceae bacterium. Lineage (GTDB taxonomy): Bacteria > Pseudomonadota > Gammaproteobacteria > Enterobacterales > Kangiellaceae. The sequence goes on from OZ246006.1 coordinate 2,517,021, forward strand.
TTTATCAGCTTCTAAAGTTAGCTGCTGTTTTCTTAATTTTTTTAGTTCGCTTTCTTTCTTATTTAGTTGACCAATGGTTGATTTGAGAATTTTGGAGGCGGTTGCTATTTGTTTTTCTGCGGATCGCAGTCTTTTGAGAGCGGTTGATTGTTGTTTTCTTTTTTTTGATAAATTACCTTGTAGTGATTTTATCTTCCCTTGTAGTTCTTTGAGTTCTTTTTGTGCATTCGCTTTTTGCTGTTCGCTCGATTCGGCAGCAACGATTGGGTAACTAGTCGTTGTAGTTAGTAACCCAAGCAGAAGTAAAGCTGGTCTAATTAATCGTAGTCGCGAGCAAAAGGAAGACTCACTCGCGCTAGTATGTCGGTGATTTTTAGATTGAAGGCTGAACAAACTAGAGCAACTTATTCCGCTAGTTTCATTAATGGCTTACCAGTCATTTCACTAGGGATCGGTAATCCAGCAATTGAGAGTAGACTTGGCGCAACATCAGATAAAACACCTCGCTCAGTGGTCGGGGCCGCTTTTCGTCCAACGTAAATAAAAGGAACTAAAAAGTTAGTATGAGCGGTGTGAGGTTGGCCTGTTTCATGGTCTGACATTTTTTCGGCATTGCCGTGATCGGCAGTAATCATAGCTTCACCACCATTTGCTTGTAGCGACTTTATTATTCTTGCTAGACAACCATCAAGTGCTTCGATGGCTTTTACGGTTGCATCAAATTTTCCTGTGTGACCGACCATATCGGGATTGGCAAAGTTACAAATAATAAAATCGTACTGTCCACTTTCTATAGCAGAAACGAATTTATCTGTTAGCAAAGGGGCGTTCATTTCCGGTTGTAAATCATAGGTGGCTACGTCTGGGGAAGGAATCAATTCTCTATCTTCGCCTTTGAAAGGTTGTTCTACACCACCACTAAAGAAAAAGGTAACGTGCGCGTATTTTTCTGTTTCAGCGATTCTTAGTTGTGTTTTTCCAAGATCTTGTAAATGTTCTCCAAGTACTTTTTCAAGCTTGACTGGTTTGTAGGCACAGCTTGTATCAATACTATCGGCATATTGGGTTAGCATCACAAAGTCAGATAGGGCTAATCTTTCGGGCCGCTCAAAACCTTCGAATACATCATCAACAAAAGCTCTGGTTAATTCACGAGCTCTATCAGCGCGGTAGTTCATAAAGATGACTGAGTCACCTTTATTAATGTTCACTCGTTCGCCGATGAGGGTCGGCTTTACAAACTCGTCGTTTTCGTCACGTTGATACGCTGCGGCCAACCCTGCTGATGCATTTCCATAATGAAATTCGGCGTCCTGTTCAGTTAACATCTTATAGGCTAACTCGACACGATCCCAACGTTGGTCTCGGTCCATTGCATAATAGCGCCCGACTAAACTGGCGATTCGGCCGCAGTCTAAGCTATCTATTTCTTCAATATATTGTTGAGCACTGCGGGGTGGAGTGTCTCGTCCATCTAAGAAAGCATGAACGAATACTTTTGTTGCGCCTCGTTCGGTCGCAAGTTGCATGGCGGCTTTAATATGGTCAATATGACTATGTACGCCGCCATCAGAGAGCAGTCCCATAATATGAACCGCTTTGCCTTGAGTGACTGCCTTGTCGATTGCTTTACAGAGAACTTGGTTTTTTGAAAATTCGTCATCCGCAATCGCTTTACTGATGCGACTAAAGTCTTGGTAAACCACTCGCCCTGAACCCAAGTTAAGATGCCCAACCTCAGAGTTTCCCATTTGTTGATCGGGTAATCCAACGTCTTCACCGGAACCGGAAATCAATGTTTTTGGATAAGTCTGCCACAAGTGATCCCAAGTGGGTGTGTTGGCAGCCATAATGGCATTGGATTCTGGAGACTCACTATAACCCCATCCGTCGAGGATGATCAGTGCGGTGGTTTTCTTTTTAGCAGCAGCTTGTTGGTTCATGTTTAGATTAAAAGCTAAATTGGCAGTAGTTAATGATTATACAGCCCCAAACACTATGGGTATAGACCCGAAGTGGTCTCGAGAACGAGATGATCTATGTGTTATTGGTATAACCACAGATCAGAGAGAGCGGCGAGTAACTCTGAGAAGCGATTGTGAATATAACCTTCATAGAACTAAGGACCGTTTTAACAAAAACTTACCTAATACAAAACTTCAACTGCAATTAGCATTAAGGCTAAAGTTTAATTCACTAGGTTACTCGAAGATAAACTCAAAACCTAGTGCATCGGGATGAGTTAGCTCGGTTTTAAAGTGAATATGTACTTCGGTTCCATGGGGCATTAATTTGTTTAGCGAGTCAGGCTCTAAATAATCTCGCGGAGTGAAAGACTTAACCGATACTTGCTCACCATTTTTATTACTAAAAGCAATTTTTATGGTCGGGTAGGGTTGGTCAAAACTTGCTTCATTCGTTAGTAATACCTTAACATCGAGTTGGTTTTCGTCTTCTTCATCAGGCGAAAGCTGTCTTTGTAGCAGTCTAATTTTACTCACATCTCGACGAGCTTTTAGTTCACAAGGCAAATACTGGCAGACTGATTTAATGGTTCCACCCCAAGACTCACTCCAAGCTAAGGCTTGCCGGTTTGACCATACTTGCTGTAAACCAACAAACACCAAAATGGCGACAGCTGCAAGGATAATATTTCGGCGTAGATCTGTGTTTTTTTCTTCGACGATACTCTCAAACTCATCCAGCGGATCGGGTTCGGCATCGGTATCTTGCATCTGCTCAGCCAATTGGTCAGAAAGGTCGTCAACCTCAAAATCATCTTGTTCTTCGATAGAAATAGGTGGATCAGTTTGTTGAGGGGATTCATATTGTTGGTTTTCATCGATAAGACTTAAATCCGATTCGTTGACATCTAGCATTGAATCTTCTGTGGTCGCTTCCAATATTTCACGACTATCGCTGGTTAAATCCGATTCTATTAGATCGATATTATCGGTTTCATCGATAGAAGGTTCTGTGCGTTCTCGGTGATGTTTAGATTCAAGCGTTGAATCTAATGGACTGGCTAAGCTATCTTGTTCAACGACTTGATCGAATTCGGCTGGTTCATCGTCAAATTCATCGGAATGGCCTCTATAATCAAAATCGCTAATCTTTTCTGAATGACTATCCATTTCGTCTGATCCAATCACCACATCCAGCGGATCTTCCTGAGTGGAGAAGTCTTCTTGCTCAACATCGGTAACAACATCGATATCAATTTCAGGGTCAGCTGCTGACTCTGTCATGGCTAAATCATCGTGCTCAGGAAGAGCGATGGAGTCTCGGTCTAGTTCGGTTGGTGATTGGTCTTCAAAGTCTGGCTCAGTCTCAAAATCAAGTGGTTCTGTTGCTTGGCTAGGCGATTCGAATTGTGGTTCAGACTCGTATTTATCAGATTTGTATTGATCAGACTTGTATTGTTCAGACTTTGTCGATGGTTCGGGTGATTGGGTATCTGGAACCGTTTCAGTTTTTGGTTCTGAATGAGTCTGGGGATTGTGTGGCTGGTCAGCGACGGTATCCGCTGAGTCGTCAGGAGTCTCAGTAATCTTGGCAGATGTTTCGGCTTGCTTGGTGGTGACTGGTTCAGGCGTATTTTTTCGCTCAGTCGGCTTGAGCATGTAATCGGTGGCCTGAAAAATGGCCAAACAAGCACCGCAGCGAACTTTTCCAGCAGCGGCATTGAGTAGCTTTTCAGTCACCTTAAAGGCGGTAGTGCAAGTAGGGCAGCGAGTGTATAAGGTGTTATTTTCCACTTTGTTATTTTTCTCCATTCGCTTTTTAACTAATGACTTTAAAAGTATTTAGTTAATCATTATACGATTATTAGCTAGACTGTTATTTGATTCTTATTCCGTTAAGACGAGTCCATTCATCTTTAAACAAAGGTTCTTGCATATCAAACCAATTTAAGTACGCGTTTCGAGTCTCTTCAGCTTGGCTATCTAATATGCCGGATAGGGCTAATTGCCCACTTAAATTACAGTGTTGAGAAATTTCTTGCGAAAGCTCAACCAACGGCCCCGCCAGAATATTGGCAATCACAATATCGGTCGATAGTCCTTTTAACAGTGAAGGATAATCCACCTCGAGTCTTTCATCAAATACTTGGTTGCGTTTAGCGTTTTCTTTGGTTGCTAAAATTGCTTGTGGATCGATGTCAACGGCATAAACTTTTTTAGCACCAAGCTTTAAGGCCGCTATGGCTAATATACCCGAGCCACAACCGTAATCGATAACCGTCTTTCCTGCTAATTCAATTGAATCTAACCATTCTAAACAAAGCGCGGTGGTTGGGTGAGTACCAGTACCAAAAGCCAATCCCGGATCCAGCATGACATTGACAGCTTGTTCGTCAGGGATAGGCTTCCAGCTTGGGCAAATCCACAGCCTTTTACCGAACTGCATTGGCTCAAACCGATCCATCCATTCTCTTTCCCAATCTTTATCTTCTAATTGTTCAAATTTAACATTGCTAGTTTTGGCAGACAGCGGACTTGCTTGCCACTGCGTTAGAATTTGATTTGTGTCGACGTTTGCTTCAAATAACATCATCATACTAAGCTCATGCCAAAGTGGTGTTTCGCCAGGAGCAGGTTCTAAGATTGGTACATCTTTAGCGTCCATTAGAGTGACGGAAAGTGCCCCGAGACCCAGCATGACTTCACCGATTTCATCTGAATACTTATCGTTAGTATCTAGTTTTAATTGTAACCAAGGCATAATCTTCCTATTAAGAGCTCAATGTGTCGTTGCTGGGTGTCAATAATCGTTGGCGCTTTTGATTCATAATGATTCCAAAAGTCTATCTAATGATTCACTGAGTTGTCGTTGTTGCTCGGTGGACATATTCGAAAATTTTTGCTGCCAAAATGCATCATTTTCAGATTCTGCTCGTTCAAGCAGTTGAATGCCTTTCTGAGTTGGTACAATCCAACGCTGGCGGGCATCTTCTTTTGATTGTGCGCGGATGATTAAAGCGCGCTTTTGTAGTTCATCGACTATTTTAGACATAGTGGGAAGAGCCACATTTTGGTGCTTGGCTAATTCTTTCAGTGTGGAAGGGTTGTAGCGCTTTACCATTTGCAATACGGTGAGTTTAGCCGCAGATAATTCCTTCTTATCGTCCTTTTGTTCTATTTGGCGAAGTTTTCGAGATAACAAATCGAGTTGTTGGTATAGCTTCATGGTCAATCGTTCAAATTAGCTAGGCTAAGTATTTGTCAAGAATTTTATAGTAAGCTTGGCTAACTGACAAGTGTGACGCGGAATTAGTTAGTCACCTTCGACTTTCATATCGCGGGTTAGCAGCTCTTTGGCTGCAACTCTGGGGTCTTGATCTTTGTATAATATATTGAAAATAGCTTGGCAAATGGGCATTTCAATCCCTTTAGATTGAGCGAGATTAAAAACCTCTTTAGTGTTTCTAACTCCTTCAACCACTTGGCCAATGTCTTTTGCTGCTTGAGCGATATTCGAACCTCCGCCGATTGCTAGGCCAAAACGCCTGTTTCGAGATTGGTCGTCGGTGCAGGTCAGCACTAAGTCGCCTAACCCCGCCATACCGGTAAAGGTTTCTACTTTTCCACCTAGCGGTTCACCGAGTCGCATCATTTCGGCTAACCCCCTTGTAATCAAGGCTGTTCTAGCATTGGAGCCAAACCCTAATCCGTCGGCGACACCAGCGCCAATAGCAATGATATTTTTGATAGCTCCGCCAAATTGAACACCGGCTAGATCATCACTGAGGTATACCCGAAAGGTTTCGTTGACTAAGCGTTTGGTCATATCTGCCGCAAACTGGCTATTATCGGCTGCGAGAGTAATCGCCGTTGGTGAGCCTAACGCAAGCTCTTTTGCGAAAGTAGGCCCTGACAAAACTCCCTTGGCACAGCTTTCGCCAAACATTTTAACCACTTGATCATGTAAAAAAGCGCCAGTTTCTGGTTCTAAACCTTTACAGGCCCAAACAATGCGAACCGTTTGAGTTTTAAATTGATTAATTTGCCTAAGAGTTTGCTGAAATGCATGACTAGGAGTAACAATTAGAACGTCTTCAACATCTTCTAGGGTTTTCTGAAAATCATCGAATAATTCTAAGTTGCTAGGGAGAGGGGTGTCAGGCAAGTAAGTTTGATTAAAACCAGACTCATTCATGGCTTGAATGTGCTCTGCACTTCTTGCCCACAGCCTGGTCTTATTACCATTCTTAGCAAGCAGAATGGCTAGCGCTGTACCAAAAGAACCGGCTCCTAGTACAGCAATTGGATTTGATTTTATATCCGTCATAAAGTCGCGAACTTTAGCCGCAAACTAGGATTATTGAATCGTTGTTTCGCTAGATGCACCTTCAGCAGCGTCACCTTGTGCTTGTTGTTGTAACTTCTGCATGTAAAGAACTTGGAAGTTAATTGGTGCAAGTTGAACCGCCGGGAAGCCAGTTTTGCCAATTAATGACGCAATGGTTTCTCTAATATAAGGATAAAGAGTCTCTGGGCCCATAACACTTAAAGTGTGTTGTAGCTGTTCTTCGTTGACGTTTTTAACAAACAAGATACAGGCTTGTTGTACTTCGGCTAGGAAAACGGTTTTCTCTTCAATTTCTGATTTAACCGAAATCGTTAAAATAACTTCGTAGTTATCATCAGCAACCTTACGAGATTTGCTGTTCATTTCCATTTTTACTTGAGGCTTGTACTCAACCGAGAACATTTCTGGTAAGTTTGGTGCTTCGAAAGAAACATCTTTAACATAAATTTTTTGGATTGCAGCCTGTGGCAAGTTTTGCGCTTCATTGTTAGCTGCGGCTTCAGGTGTGATATCTGTTTGATCAGTCATAACTACTTTCTCTTATCTTTTTAGTGTTTTAATGTTTACTTAATCAATTGATTGGTTGCTCTTAGTTGGCAACTTAAGTACTTGATTAAACTGTAATATTCAAATTATACCGCGTTACGGATAACATGATTGGTCTGCTTCTTGGTTCATTTATCGAGCCAAATAGTGGATAAGCTATCTCTATTTAACCACCGGTAAATTATCCCCAACCCAAGAACTCATGCCACCGGCTAACTTATGAACCTGCTGTAAACCTGATTTTTTCAAGGTACTGCAGGCACCTGCAACTGAGATCCCATTTGCGCAAACCATTATGATGGGAATGTTCTGGTATTTTTCAAGGTCTTTCACTTTATCTTTTAAAGTTGAAAGCGGAATATTAATCGCTCCGTGAATATGTCCTTTCTTAAATTCCGCTTTTGGTCTGATATCGATCACTACACCATTTTCGCGATTAACCATGTCGGTAAGCATCTGTGAACTGAGTGCTTTTGGTCCAGATGCCATGATACGGATTTGGGTAAATGCTAGTAATGCCGCAACGGCTACCCAAGCAGAGGATAATAATAAGTGCCCTTGTGCAAATTGAATTAAGTCGTTCATTGTGTTCCTACAAAAAGCCCCATTTGGGAATTAATTGATTCAAAGTGTGCGATTACAGTTTGTAAAAGCGACCCTAAATGATTTAAACAGACTTATTGGGAGCTGCTATATTAGGGGGAACGTATTATACACATCATTATCGGGCTTAGCTATTAGACCGTGATGCTCATTCGTAGAGTAAATTTAGCCATAGGAAAAGCGATCTTCTGGTTGTAAGGGCATGATATACTTATCAATATTACTAACAGGTTAGCCTAGAACCATTATTGCAACCTGTGTTGACTATTTAATGATGCTGCTTTTGAGAGATGATTCAACATGTTAGATCCCAAGAAAATTGAAGAGTTTGCCAGTAAATTTAGCCAATCAATACCTCCCGGAGCGAAAGCTTTTCAGCAGGATATTGAAAAGAATTTTAAAGATGTTTTGCAGTCTTTGGTGGCAAAAATGGATTTGGTCACGCGAGAAGAGTTTGACGTACAGCAAAAAGTATTAGCAAGAACTCGAGACAAAATTGATGCACTGGAAAAGGTTGTGGCCGAATTAGAAAAGGTCAAAAAGACTGATTAATTTGCTGATTAGTCTGTATTGTCGGCTTATCAACTAATTGTTGAGATAGATAGCCATGTACTTTTGAAATCGGCATTGGTTTTGCGAAATGATAGCCTTGAATATAGTCACATTGCTTCGACTGCAGAATATCAGCCTGATGAAGCTCCTCAACGCCCTCTGCGACCACTTTAATGCCGAGTTTATGAGAAAGTCCAATAATGGCTTCCACAATGGAACATTCGCGTTCACTGGATTGAATGCTGTCAATAAAGGATTTATCTATTTTTAAAATGTTAGCTGGGAAGTTCTTCAGGTAACTCAATGATGAGTAGCCTTTACCAAAATCATCTAACGCGATTGAAACTCCCACTTCCGCTAGCTCATTAAGAATATGGTTATTCCTTTCAACATGCTCAATCATGATATCTTCTGTAAGCTCAATTTCTAAGCAACCTGCATCCAATGAGCTTTCTTGGATCGCCATATAAATACTTTGTTTTAAATTCCCTAATTTAAAGTGTGTGCCAGATATATTGATGGCGAACCTAAGTTGACCGTATTGGTCGGTAATCAATTTTGCAGCATGGCAAACTTGTTTGATGACCCACTGCTCTACGCCAACCATTAATCCCAACTCTTCCAGTAACGGAATAAAATCTGCCGGAGACACTAAGCCAATGGTCGGGTGATTCCATCGAAGCAGTGCTTCAAAGCCGCTGACTTTGTAGTCATTGGCGTTTACTTGAGGTTGATAATACACCTCAAACTCGCCTTTAATTAACGCTCGGCGTAAACTTTTCTCTAACTCTAATTTCATGCGAGCTTGTTGGTTGAGCTCGTCGCTGAAATAATGAAATTTATTACGACCAATTTCTTTTGCTTTATTTAGCGCGATATCAGCACTTTTCATCAAAGTTTGAACTTCTAGCCCACAATCAGGGAATGAAGCAATTCCAATACTGACCGTTGCATAAAGCTCTTGATTTTGAATTTTAATAACGGGTTCAATTGCTTTTTGGATTTTGCCAGCAACCAAGGAAAGCTCTTTTTTAGTCTTGATGTCCTCAAGGAGTATAGTAAATTCGTCGCCACCCATTCTAGCGACGATATCGGTTAGTCTCACTGCCTGTCGAATACGATTGGCGATTTCAATGATCAGCATGTCACCGACATCGTGGCCGAGCGAGTCGTTGATTCGTTTGAATTTGTCTAAATCCAAAAACAATAATCCAAATTGACTACTGCGCCTTTTGGCAACTGAAATAGAGTGAGCTAAGTGTTCATGAAATAAATAACGATTAGCTAGCCCTGTTAATTGATCGTGTGTTGCGACAAAACTTAGTTGAGCTTCGGTATTTTGTCGTCCAATCGCGTGGCGGATACTGCGCTCTAGTAATAGCGGCGTGAGCTCCGATATTGGCAAACAATCACTGGCCCCAAGCTGCATGACCTTATCATCAAGCTCTTGACCATGATTGTTAGATAAAAAGACAATTGGAACGGGTAATTCTAAATGAACAATTTCTTGAATAGATTTTATGGCTTGCGATGAGCCTAAATGGTCGATAATTAGGATGATGTCTAAAGGATTGGTTTCTAAATATTCACGACAAAAGTCAGACTGCCAGCATATCTCATATTGCTGATCGTTGGATGTTGAGAGCCATTCAGCAACACGAGTAGTTTCATTTTTACTCTTCTCAAGTAGCAGAACTCTTAGCATATCTTCCCTGCACGTTGCTTTCGATGCTGTTTACAGCAATCGATTTTTAACTTGCGTCAACACTCTAAACTTACAAAAGTGCTGTGACTGGATACTACACTCAGAGTATAGACAGCAATCTATGTATTCGCGAGTTGTTGCAGATTATTTGAGTAAAAATTTGTAAATCAACTGATGTATTGGCTTGCCATAAGGCGGCAGTGCTAACTTTGCGGTATTGATTTTTCCTCTTTTTAGCACTGATTTTGCCGCACTGAAAGTTCTAAACCCTTCAATGGCATGGTATTTACCCATGCCAGAGGGGCCAACACCTCCAAAAGGCAGATCCTCTTGAATAACGTGAGTGGCGGCATCATTGATGCACATTCCACCAGCATGAGTCTGAGATAATATTTTATGCTGAGATTGTTTGTTGAGTGAAAACAAATAAAGTGCCAATGGTCTAGGTCTTTGTTGCACGTATTCAATGGCATCATTGAGAGAGTGGTAGGGAACTACCGGCAACAAGGGGCCAAATATTTCATCTTGCATCACTTTCATAGAGTCATTGACATTAAGCAATAGGGTTAAGGGCATCACTCTTGACGACGGACCACTATTTTCATCTGATAGAGGAACAGCAATAGCGCCTTTGTTGATTGCGTCGTCATACCAATCTTTTAAGCGTTGGTACTGCTGTTGATTGATTATCGAGCTATACTCGCCATTAGCCATCGACGGATATAGTTGGCAAAACTGCTGTTTAAATGAGTCAACCAATTCTTTTACTTTGTTTTCAGGGCATAGAATATAATCAGGAGCGACACAAGTCTGTCCTGCATTCACACACTTACCGTAAAGCATTCGTTCCACAGCGAATTCTGCGGATACATCATCCGCAATAATCGCTGGTGATTTGCCACCTAACTCTAAAGTCAGCGGGGTTAAATTTTTGGCCGCCGCAGCCATGACTTTTTTTCCTACTTGAGTCGAGCCAGTAAAAATCAAATGGTCAAAGGCTAATGAAGAGAAATGCGCAGCCATTTGTGCATCACCTTCAACCATGCAAACTTCGTCTGGTGTAAAAGCTTCTCGAATTATTTCACTGATCACACGATTACTATAAGGCGTAAACTCACTGGGTTTGATCATGGCTCGGTTACCTGCTGCAATGGCTGCAACTAAAGGTCCAAGAGAGAGAAAAACCGGATAATTCCACGGTGACATGATCCCTACAACGCCAAGCGGTTGATAGGTAATGTAATTAGAAACCGGCTGAAACAATATTGAAGCACCACGCTTCTCCGGCTTCATCCAATCTCGTAAGTGCTTAATGGTGTGTTGGATAGACATCACCACGGGCATAATGTCAGCTAATAAAGTTTCGTCATCAGAACGACTTCCAAAATCTGCAGACACCGCTTTTAATAACTTTTCTTTGTGTTTTAATAGAGCGGCTTTTAGCGCTTTAAGTTGTTGTTTTCTCAAAGTCTCACTGGGAAAAGGCTCAGCCTGGAAAGCACTTTGAAGTTTGCTTAATTGTTGTTCAACATCATGTAAGCTCGGAGAGTGCTCGATATTTGGCTGGCTGCTAATGGGCTGATTGGTTTTATATGAATTATCCATGTTTATTCCTAGCGACTGCTTGTGTTTTTAATTGATGGAACCATCTAACCAATGCAGGTTCGAAATGGGGCTGCATTGTTAGTGCGCATGTGGTCAAATACTCTTTTCACTTATAGTTGCCTCAGGCCTAGATAACTAAGTGATTTTTAACCATTCGAATTAATTTCAGCATTTACTGTAGCTGATAGTAAAAATAGGTAAAATGCGCTGTTGAAGCTTAGTTTCATCAAATTAACATTTCTGTCATTTATTTATTAAAGATACACAAAGCCCCTATGGATGTCACACCAATTTTAGATAGTTTAAACGATGCCCAGCGAGAAGCGGTAACCGCGGACGTACCAGCTTTATTGGTGCTGGCGGGGGCTGGGTCGGGTAAAACACGAGTGTTAGTGCATCGGATTGCGTGGCTAATCGCGATGGAAAGGTTAACCCCTCATTCCATTATGGCCGTGACTTTTACTAATAAAGCCGCCCATGAAATGCGTGGTCGTGTCGAACAGTTGTTAGGCCGTTCTAGTACTAATATGTGGATAGGAACTTTTCATGGTTTGGCACATCGTTTATTGAGGGCTCATGCTAGAGAAGCCGAACTGCCGGACACTTTTCAAATTTTAGATTCTGATGATCAATTGAGAGTGATCAAGCGAGTCATGAAAGAAATGAATTTGGATGAGAATGAATGGCCCGCCAAGCAAGCACAATGGTTTATCAACCATCAAAAAGATGAAGGTAAACGACCCGCCGATATTCAACATCGAGGTGACTTATTTACCAGTATTCACACCAAAGTTTATTTTCAATATCAAAATGCCTGCCAAGTGGGTGGACTAGTCGATTTTGCGGAATTGTTATTTAAAGCCTACGAGCTTATTCGAGATAAATCTCATTTGAGAGAACACTATCAAGAGAGGTTTAAACATTTACTGGTTGACGAGTTCCAAGATACCAACGGTATTCAATATGCTTGGATTCGATTGCTTACATCGAAAGACTGTCGAATATCCATTGTTGGTGACGATGATCAATCAATTTATGGGTGGCGGGGTGCCAAGATAGAAAATATTCAGCGGTTTGAAAGTGAATTTTCGCAAAATAAAATTATCCGGTTGGAACAAAACTATCGTTCTACCGGCAATATCTTAAAAGCCGCCAACGCAGTCATTGCCAATAATCAGGAGCGCATGGGTAAAAACCTTTGGACCGATGGTAACCAAGGCGACCCCATTTCCGTTTACGCTGCGTTTAATGAACAGGAAGAAGCTCGATTTATCGCGAGTCGAATTACTGACTGGTATCAACAAGGCGGAGCCTATAAAGATTGTGCATTGCTATATCGCTCCAATGCGCAATCTCGAGTATTGGAGGAGTTCCTTTTACAGCGACAGATTCCTTACAGAATTTATGGCGGTCTTAAGTTCTTTGAACGTGCTGAAGTTAAAACGACCTTGGCTTACATTAGGCTGATGTATAACCACCAGGACGACGCGGCTTTTGAGCGAATTGTCAATGTACCAGCGAGAGGGCTAGGCCCAAAAAGCGTTGAACAAATTCGGCAATATGCGAGAGAGAATCAAGTCACTCTGTGGGAGTCGGCAAAATATATTGTGGATAATTTAGTGCTCGCTCCAAAAGCGACAATGGCTTTGGGGGCGTTTTTAGGATTGATCAAACACGGGTTTGAAGAATTTAATGAATTACCGCTGTCGGAACAGATTCAATTAACTATTGAATCGGCCGGTCTCGATCAGCTTTATGCCAAAGAAAAAGGCGAAAAAGCACTTGCTAGAAAGGAAAACTTGGCGGAACTCGCTAATGCGGCACGAGAGTTTGATCATGATGACTATCCAGACTTATCGCCTATGACTGCATTCTTAGCGCACGCTTCGTTGGAAGCCGGTGACAATCAAGCTGAGCAATATGAAGACTGCGTTCAGCTAATGACGTTGCACTCGGCCAAAGGATTAGAGTTTCCCTTGGTGTTTATTGCTGGTATGGAGGAAAAACTCTTTCCTCATATGATGTCCATGGAAGAGCCAGATAAACTCGAGGAAGAACGCCGATTGGCCTATGTTGGCATTACTCGAGCGATGCAAAAATTGTATTTAATTTATACTGAAAAGCGCAGGTTATATGGCAAGGAAACCTATCCAGCGGTGTCGCGGTTTATCAGAGAAATACCGGCGGAACTAAAAGAGGATGTACGTTTAAATTCGCAAGTGGCGTCCCCGTCTTTTAGTTCTTCGAACAGTGTCAATCATTCGAGCGCAGAATCCGAAACAGGTTTTGCTTTAGGGCAGTTGGTAGAACATCCTAAATTCGGAACTGGCGTTATTTTAAACTGCGAAGGCGATGGCGCCCAAGCAAGGGTTCAAGTGAACTTTGATAGTGTCGGAACCAAATGGTTGGTATTAGCCTATGCTAATTTAAGTGCAGCATGAACAATAAAATAGGTTCGGTCTGGATTTAAGATAAAAAAAAGACCCCAAGACCTTAAATCTTGGAGCCTATGTGGGGTTTGGCTTGGGGAAACCAAACCCCGATCCCGCGTCAATTAGGAGGGGGTGCGGGAGATGCATCTCGCATCTATAGGTTATGACGATGGTTAAATCGAAAAGTTGCAAAACTAGCGTCGCTAAATGTAAACAAATGTGACAGTTTGGTGGTTATGGGTCGATCGGGGTTTGCATGGTTTGGCTATTCGATAACAAATCAGTTAGATTAGAGACTCAACAATGGAGAGTATTAGGAATATGAATAAAGCGATTCGAACAATGGTTTGGGTGGGTCTATTAGTAATGGGTGCGGCATCATGTGCGCAGAATGAATCAAACCCTACCAGCCAAAACCAAGACAGTAGCACAGCTAACAACAATACGAGAGCGGCCTTATCGCAATCGGGTGTCGACGTGGTTGAACAACACTATGGTAAAAAAGGTGAACAACAGGAATCTTTTGTCAGCACATTGGAAGACATTCAGCAAATGATAGGTACCAAATGCGACGGTGACAACCAATGCAAAGTAATAGGCGTTGGTAGTAGACCATGCGGGGGATTCGCAAAGTTTCTTGTTTATTCCACTTCTGATAGTGATGAGAAAAAGCTTAAAACACAGGTTGCCATTTTTAATGGTAAACAAAAGCTAAGTAATTCTAAAAAAGGAATGGTTGGTATCTGTCAGCACCTATCACCACCTAAAACATACTGCTCTAACAAACAGTGTGTTGGTAGCCTAAACGGGCGAGCATCTGAACTAAAATAAGGAGCATCTATGCTAACGGTATTAGCAAAACTTCTAAAAGCGCTCAACTCAGAACAATCTCCAAACCAATTAGCAATGGCGGTTTGTTTAGCGGCTATATTAGGGCTCACTCCCTTAATGTCACTACATAATATTTTTGTTGTACTCATTGCGCTTTGGTTCCGAGTTAATTTAAGCATTCTGATTGTTAGCTATCCATTGTTTGCGCTATTCGGTTATTTATTGTCACCAGTTTTTGAGTCGGTAGGGCTTTCAATTCTTCAAACGCAAGCACTGGTGCCCATGTGGGAGTCATTTTTTAATACGGTAATTGGCCGATGGAGTAATTTCTACTTTAGCGGAGTGATTGGGTCATTCATTATCGCAATAGCATCTGGGGTTGTGCTGTTTCCTGCGACACGAATTGCGGTCGCCCAATATCGAGTAAAGTGGTTGGCAAAGTTCGAGCAGTTCCAAGTTACTCGAATGCTTAAAGCGTCTAAATTTTGGCAATTATATTCAAACTAAATTCAGTCGCTGCATGTCACTCATCATCGTTCTAAAAAGATAGACCAATGAAAGAAGAATTAGAAAAGGATAAGAAATGAAAATCATTCGATTATGGGGTGTTATCGCGTTTTTTGTTTTGGTGTTGTTAGTTGTCGCCGCATGGTACCTTTTAGCACCAAGTTTAATAAAAAGCGGAATAGAAGCAACAGGAACAGAAGTTGTCGGTGCGAAAGTTGAAATTGATGACGTGAAGCTTTCGCTCTTTCCTTTGGGAGTTGAAATAAAACAGTTGCAAGCCGCCGATCCCGATAGCCCAATGAGCAACCTGGTTGAGGTCGGATTAATCAAGTTCGCGGTCGATAGTGACGCATTGATGTGGAAAAAAATTCAAATTGACGAGCTAAACATCACTGACATAGAGCTTGGGACGGCTAGAGAAAACTCAGGTGCGTTACCCGAAGGAAGAGCCACTGAACAATTAGGTGGTGAGATTGCAACTATCGAATTACCGGAACTGTCTCAGCAAGATATTAAATCCATGGTGAACGAGGCCGATTTACTGACAGTAAAAAGATTGAACACTTTAGACGAGACTCAAGAACGCTTAAATCAAGAATGGAAAACCGCTCTGGACAGCGAGGCTAACAAAGCGCGTGTGCAGGCACTTGAAGATGAGTTCAAGCGCCTGACAGAGCGCGCGAAAGACAATAAATTAAACCTAATAGCTGATAGAAAAGACTGGAAAAAGCTCAACAAAGCCATCGATAAAGAACGCGATAACATTAAAGCGCTAAACGATAAATTTAAGCAAGACAAGGCGCTATTGGCGACTCAAGTTAGCGCAGTGAGAAATGGTCCTGAAGATGATCTAGACGCAATCATGAACAATATGGGATTAGGTAACGGCATTGATGGGTTATCAGATAAATTTTTAGGGCCTGAAGTGACTCCTTGGTTAAGAAAAGCCCTTGATGCGATTTCAGGTCTGCAAGCTGAACCTAGCAGCTCTGAAGAGGCCATGGTGTATTCGACCGATAAAGGCTTACGAGTTCAGTTTAAAGATGAACAACTATTCCCAGATGTTTTGATCAAAAAAGTAAACTTAAGCGGTAAAGATCAAAACTGGAGCTTGAGCGGCGATGGTAGCAACTTAGGTTATTTCCCTTGGTTAGTTGGGCAACCGGCTAAATTAGATTTAGCCATGTCTGGTCAAGGTAGTGCGAACCTTTCGCTGCATAGCGAGTGGCAAAATGCCCAAATGATGAACACAAAAATTGACTCCAAAGTTGCTCAATGGCCGTTGAATGATTTTCAACTGATGGAAACCAATGACGGCGCTTGGATGGTTAATTCAGGGCAATTAGATTCTAATCTAAATGGCCAATTGACACTTGAATCGGTTGATATCAATTTGTCTTTAAAACTCAACCAACCAAAAATCAACTCGCCAGCAAACCTCTCTGGCTGGCAAAAAACTTTAGCAGAAAGTCTAAATCAACAAAGTCAGTTAAGTATTGATGTTGCGGTAACAGGAAGTTTGCAAGAACCTCAGTTTAAGATCCGTTCAAGCATAGAAAATTTATTCAAAGACGCCATTGGAAAGAAATTGAAGCAACAGGCCGAAAAACTCAAGGGTAAGTTTAGCGAAGAAATTTCGGCAAAGGTTGGCGACTTGGGCGACCTTGATCAATATACTCAGAACTTTGATCAATGGAAAGAGCAGTTGTCATCCAATGATAAGCTACTTGAGAAGTTGAAAGTTAAGATTTGATTTTGATCGCAAGAATCGGGTCGTGGTAGTGCTGAGTGATTGATAACATTTTGCGTGAGATGGTGATAAGTACTATCACCATCCAGTAATTTGCAATCGAGGCAAAACGATGAAAACTTATAGAAAACCGATTAATTTCGAAAGAATCCAAAAAGCCATCGCGTATATTCGAGAACACTACCAGCAACAACCATCGCTAGAACAAATTGCTGATTCCGTCGGCATGAGCCGTTACCATTTCCAAAAAACATTCACGGAATGGGCTGGTGTTAGTCCTAAAAAATTTATCCAATACTTAAGTCTAGAACACGCGAAAAAATTACTTGAATCGAGTGATCATTCATTGATGGATGTTTCTTACGATTTGGGAATGTCTGGTTCAAGCCGTCTTCACGATTTGTTTGTTAATATTGAAGGGATGACACCTGGTGAATTCAGGAATGGAGGAGAGGGGCTTAGCATTAACTATTGTTTTGCGGAGACACTTTTTGGTGAAGTAATCGTTGCGTCGACTGAAAAAGGTGTCTGTCATTTATCTTTTCAAGAAGACCAAGCGCTCGCTTTACAGCAGCTGGCTGAGCTTTTTCCTCGGGCGAGACTAAATTCGTATGTTGACCACTTTCAACAGCAAGCTCTGTCGATATTTAGTCGAGACTGGAGTGAGCTAAAAGCCATTAAGCTGCATTTAGCTGGTACGGAGTTTCAGCTGAAGGTCTGGCAAAGTTTGTTAAAAGTTCCGCACGCTAACTTAACAAGCTATGCCAATATTGCTAAGTCTATCGGCAAACCTAAAGCGGTAAGAGCGGTTGGTACCGCCATAGGAAAGAATCCGATCGCTTTTATCATTCCTTGTCATCGAGTTATTCAGGCTTCTGGTTGCATCGGTGGCTATCGTTGGGGGGAACAACGAAAGTCCGCACTAATCGGCTGGGAGTCGGCTGAGGTAGGGGGCCAACGATGACTTCTATCGAACAACAAATCACCACATTAAATTGGCCTGAAATTATAGAACAATTATTAACCACCGGTTATTCGCAAGTCGAAAGTGTTTTGAATGAACATCAATGTGATCAATTGAAAGAGCTGTACCAAGTTGACGCTCGTTATCGAAAGACAGTTAATATGCAGCGCTTTCGGTTTGGCAAAGGAGAATATCGTTACTTTAATTACCCTTTACCCAATTACGTTCAACAACTCAGGGAAACTATTTATCAATATTTGGCGCCGGTTGCTAACGCTTGGATGAAACAGCTGAAAATAGATTTTGAATACCCTATGCAGCATCCTGAATTTATAAAATTGTGCCATGCGGAGGCACAGCATTTAGCAACACCACTTATCTTGAAATACCAACAAGGCGGATTCAATACCTTACACCAAGATTTGTATGGCCCTATTTATTTTCCAATACAGCTTGTCATTAATCTTAGCCAAGAGGGAATTGATTATCAGGGAGGAGAGTTAGTACTCACTGAACAAATACCGCGCGCACAGTCTTGTGCTAAAGTTTTGCGGCCCAATAAAGGCGATATGATAATATTCTCGACTAATTTCAGACCTCAGCTTGGAACCAGAGGTTTTTATCGAGTGACTATGAAACATGGCGTCAGTGAAGTGACACAGGGAACTCGCTATGCGCTTGGCGTAATTTTTCACGATGCGCAAACCTAAAAATAGTATAGGAGAAGGATAGTAAAGTGGATCTCTTTGTTGGATTGATAGACACACCGATTAACGTTATTCAACGTGATGGCTTGGTTGTCTATTATGGAGAGTTGTTTGATTGCTCGGCCGCCGACAATTATTTTAACGGACTTATGAATGAAATTGATTGGCAGAATGACCAAGCAATTATTTATGGTAAAACCATTACCACTAAACGAAAAGTCGCTTGGTATGGTGAACAAGAATTCACTTATACCTATTCCAAGACCACCAAGAAAGCCAAACCATGGACTAATCAACTGTTAGCCATCAAACAATCAGTGGAAGAAATTACTAAAGAATCATTTAATTCATGTCTGCTCAACTTATATCATGATGGTACTGAAGGTATGGCTTGGCATAGCGACGCCGAAAAAGATTTGAAGAAAAATGGAGCTGTAGCATCGGTTAGTTTTGGAGCACAACGAAAATTTTCATTTAAGCACAAACAAGATAAAGAGTTAGTATCGCTAGAATTGAGCCATGGCAGTTTATTAGTCATGAAAGGAACAACTCAAACAAACTGGTTGCACAGGCTGCCGCCAACTAGCAAAGTTAGTTTGCCTCGGATCAATTTAACCTTTAGAACCATCGTAGGCCAATAAATAGCCAATCCAGTCACTGTTTATTCAAAATTGTCGGCCTTTTGGCTATTTTGTACTGAGCAATTTAGGGCTTTTCAAAAAGTATGTTCATTAATGTCAGTTTATAAGGTGAATTTGTGACAATCTGACGGTTCAAATGTAACGTAACACCAACTTTTAGCCCACAGCAGACCATTTAAAGGTGATTAATATCTGTGACTAAAATTAAACGTCTCCATTCAATATGAAAGTGCTTTCGTAAATTAAAGTCAAATAAATATTGAATGTAAATATTCCCATCAATTCAATTGGTTTTTAAATGATATTTCGGTTTAAGATGGTGGGAGTATTTGAATTTTGAGCGGTACGTTTAAAGCGAGCGATAAGACTGGTCAAACGGACTGCTTTGATAAATTCAAATAAGAATAAGTAAGTTAATAATAAATTAAGAAACGGAGCAAACATGAACAAAACAAATTCCAACCCTATGAAATTAATAGGCGCAGCCGGCCTAGTATTGTCGGGGTTAACTTTAACAGTTAACTCTGCAATGGCGGCTGGTATCGAAGATACAACGACACTGCCTGTGATTGTTGATGATTGTGGTGGCGAAGGCTGCGCAGATCGTCGAGATTTATCAATGGAGCAATTTCAGTCAATGTTATCTGCTGCAGCTAGCGGTGAAACTCACTCAGCAGCTCAAGCAGTAACGGCTGATGCAAGCGAGTTATTTTATGGTGTAGGCCATGAAGTTCCTCAGTTAGTTTACTTAAACTTTGAACAAAGTTCTCCGACTTTCCAAGCGGTTGCTTTTGCAGGTGTACCTGAAGTTTTTGTTAGTCACGTATATACCCAAGAAGAGCGTGATGCGATTCAAGCTAATATTGCTGCAGCCTACGCTGACTTTAATATTCAGCTTACCCAAACAGAGCCAACTGAAGGGGATTACTCAACTTTGAATTTTGAGTGTCAGGTAGAAAGCGGAATCTGTATCGACTTTGGTGGCGGTATTTTATTCGGTCGTGCACAAGCGATTGATTTAGGCAACGCAAACCGCAATGATACAGCATTTGTTGATGCTAACCTATGGGAAGTAACCGTTCAGTTAGACCCTACTGGCGGATTCTTCTCTCGCGTATCTGGTATTCCAGTTGTTGATGGGGACGTTCAAGCTGCCCTTTCTACTGCGATTGTTAATCAAGCATCAAACACGGGTGCTCATGAATTAGGTCATAACCTAGGTCTTCGTCATCACGATTCATTCGGTTCACCAGGTTCTGGTTTACCGTCAACGGGTGTACCAAGCCCAGATGCGTTCTTCCCAGTATTTGACGGATTGCAAGAAGGTGATGAAGCGATTCTTCACACTATGGCATCAGGTGCAAGTGTTGGTTCAGGCTTAACTGATAGCACAACTCGACTTCGTTTCTTCTCTGAGCGTTCTGCGATTAAGTTGAAAGCTGCTGAGCGAGGAAGATTAACTCCAGAAGGCGACTTATCAACTGCTCAAACTCGACTACGTCTTAGAAATGTTAATGTGCCAAACACTATCTTAACCGGTGATAATGCGGGTAAAGACCTGCGCATCAAAGCTGGAATCATCGAAGGTGCGATTGATGTTGTAGGTGAGACTGACTTATACCGTTTTTACAACGCTAAGCCAGGTTTAACACTAAGTGCTGAATTCAACGGTTTTGATGTTCCAGTTGGTGACTCAGTGATCGGTGCACTAAGATTATTCTATGTTGAAAGAGATGGGTCTTTGACTCTAGTTGCTCAAAACTTCCAAAACTTTGAAGGATTTGATGCTTTCTTAATTGATGCGCCTTTGGATAAGAAAGGTGACTACGTGATTGAAGTTAGCGCTCCAAACAATGTTAGTTTTGGATATGATGAAGCGGGTGAGCCAATCTTGTTCCCATTGGATGAGACAGGAAACGGCGCTCTAAGATCGGGTGATTACCACTTAACTATGTATATTGTTGCAGGTAAATAACCGACTCAGCAAGATAGTTTTAAGTATTGAGCTTTAAATGAGAGCTCTCCAAAAGCGGTGGTATCGATGATACCGCCGCTTTTTTATTGCTTAGATTTTGAATTCTTTTCCACCTAGCCGTTTTTTCTCGACATTCCTATTTCATGTTCGTATCTTTTTGGCCGATATAGTCAACCGAATACCATCCCAAGCGTTTAAAGTTTATAAGATGTCGTTACATACCAATTGACCAACGGGAGAAAGTTTAGATGAAGGGTAAGCTAATTTTGATATTATTGACGTTATTCGCTATTTCAGGCTGTATTGTAAGACCGGGCCATAGAGTCCATCGAGTGAAGGTAGTTGCTCCGGTAAAGAGCTTAGTGGTATTAGATCAAGAGCATTCTAGTAAAGGGATAGTGGTGGTTCACGCTGCCCCAAAGAAAAGCAGAAAATGTTGGGCTCACAAAAAGCACTGGCATTGTCGAGGTTGAGAACTAGTTTTTAAGATGCAGCTCCAAATATGAAAATTTTTCAATCAAATCTTTTTCTATCGAAGTCATCATCTTAAAATAATCTGCATAGTTTTTCTTAAATTCGTTAGTATCAACCTGTTTTTGCATTACCGTCGCTAAAGACATTATATCTAATGAACTCGCAGTGAGTTTATCACCACTCTTTTTATAGACAGATAATAAAGCATAGGCTTCATAGAGCTTGGACAGTATTTTATAGTCGACATGGTTTGCCAGCTCTTTAGATTGAGCTATTTGCCAAGACGTTTCAAGCAGTTGAATGCCGGGGATAAAAGCTTGTACCGATGAGACTTGTTTTGGTTTGTCGATAGTCTCTATGAAAGCTAGATTGTTTTTATGAAGTGATTTGATAACGGCTAAGTTGTTCTTGATCTCGAAATAAACGCTGTTAATTGCGTATTTTGCTTTTTCATCTTTTTCTCGGTCGTTTTGCCACTCAGAAACACTAAATGCTAGGAGTACTCCAATAAAAACAGAGAGAAACTCGATGAAGATGGAGAGATAATTTACTTTTAGCTTAGAGTTTTCGCTCATAGTATACCCCGTTTAGTAAGTCTCAACTGTTAGAATAGCTGAGTAACATTCTAAGGGTAAACAGCAGATTTTGTAAACAAGCGGCTTGAATAGCAAAATTCTAGAGAGGTTAATACCAGCTGTGTTGCGATCGAAAAGAGATTTAATCCTCTACAATTCTTATGTTAATTAATTCTTCTTCTCGTTTTTGCTCCTCGAGGCGCTTGATCATTTCTTTACGTTTGTCGCATGGTTCATCACAGTCACAAACTTTTTCTAGTCCAAGATCACTGATCCCGCCACAGCTACCTTTGATTTCTTTTTTCTGAAAAACATAACCTATCGCCATGATAGCGACAATGACTAACATTAGGATAAAAGCGATAATAAAAACTTCCATAAAACTACTTCTCAAATAAATATAAATATATATTAGCTAAACTAGGGCTTAGCTAATCCTTAAAAATTACAGTCGACTGTCGACTTCGATCAACCACTAGCTGAGTAACATCTGGTCGCGAATAATGGCCAGCTGGATCAAAATTTTGTCGCTCTTTTCTAACATTGGAATGATCCAATTCGGCCACATACAATCCTTCCTCTCCAACTTGAGGCTCTATCACCCAGCTGCCATCGGGAGCAGCAATACAACTGCCACCATCTGCAATCAGTGGTGAGGTATCATTATAAACCTCGGCTAATTCAGCAAGGCACTGCTTAGCGTCACTTGGCCGCATAAGGCCGGATACAGACATCACATAAGAGCGCCCTTCCTTTGCAATGACTGGAGTCAGATCTTGTGTATTGCGAGTACTTCCTGGCCAGCAGGCAACGTGCAGGTCTTCGCCTTGAGCATAAAGTGAAGCTCTTGCCAGTGGCATCCAATTTTCCCAACAGTTCAGCCCACCAACAGTAAATGCCGATATTTTATGAGTTCGTAATCCGTGACCATCTCCGGGTGACCAACTGAGACGCTCTTCATAAGTCGGCATTAACTTTCTATGTACTGATTGGATGTTGCCCTGTTGATCGATATAAACGAAGCTACAGAACAAGCTATGGCCAGTTCGATCTTGAGGGCGTTCAATGATTCCTAAATAAACAGAAATATTATTTTCTTCGCAAGTTTTACAAAGTTCGTTGAGATCGCCGCGCTCAATTTGTACGGCTTGCTTGGAGTATTCGGCTTGAATAGTTTTTTGTTTATCGCAATTAAATTTAGCGCCACCCGTCATGTCTAACCAAAAAGGATAGCCCGGTACAAGGGCCTCGCCAAAAACAACGAGCTCACAACCACGGCTGGCCGCATTTTGTACATAGCTGGTCACTTTCTTTAGAGTTGCTTCTCGGTCAAACCAGATAGGTGCGATTTGAGCGAGTGCAACTTTTAGTTTTTCTGGCGTTGTCATCGTTTTAGTCACCTTTAGTGTTTGGCTGCTTCGATATGAGTTTTAAAAGCTTCATTGGCTATCGTCTCAAAGCCACCTTCCTTTTTTACAATCAAATATACCGGAATATTTCTCTGATTGGCGAATTTTAAGCTGAGTGATTCGCCCATCACCATAAAAGCTGTTGCGTATGCGTCTGCTAGCATCGTTTGCGGGTGCAAAACAGTAATCGATGCTAAATTGTGGGTAATCGGTTTTCCAGTGGTTGGATCGATAGTATGTGAATATCGAATGCCATCTTTTTCAAAATAGTTTCGATAATCACCTGAAGTCGCTACGCCTTTACCAAGTGGAGAAAATACTTGTTGGATCTTTCTTTGCTGCATTGGGGCTTCAACAGCTAGTCTCCAAGGTTTTGCAGAAGGATTAACTCCCTTGGAAGCAGTTTCCCCTCCGATTTCCACCAAATAGTTTTCTATTCCATTTCGACTCACTATTTCTGCAACTCGATCGACTCCATAACCCTTGGCTATTGCAGATAGGTTTACTGACAAACTTCCAAGCGCTTTACTGACACAATCATTTTTAATTTCTAACTTGTCGTAACCGATAGTTTGAAGCAGGTCAGAGATGATTTGTTCGCTTGGAATGATGTTATTAGTTTGCTTTTTATCAAATCCCCATTCTTCAATGAGAGGGCTTAGGGTTACATCAAATTTCCCATGAGTCTCTGCACTGACTTTTTCGGCGTTCACTATTACTTGAATAACGGAAGCGGGCAACTTTTGACATTTGGTTGAAGCCGATTGATTAAATAAGGAAAGGTTTGAGTCAGCGATATAGGTCGACATTTGCTGGTTAATTAAGTGTAATTCGGTTTCAATCTGTTGGTGAATTTTGGCAGCTTGTTGTTTCGGGTCTTCTAAAGTGACTTGGTAACTTGTACCCATGGTGAAGCCATTAATTATTACGTAATCCGTCGCTCTCTCACAACTGACAAGTAACAATAGCACACATGTAGCGACACTAAGCTTTAAAATTTTGTCAAACATCATTTATTATTCGCTTAAATTTTCAATCATTCAACAATTTAGAAACACAAACAAAAAAAGGACAGTATCACTGTCCTTTTTATTGTGTATTAACTAGTCATATAGTTTACTAATATATGATTATCCGCCAAAGTCATCTAGGAAGATATTTTCTCTTTCAACGCCTAAGTCTTCTAGCATTTTAATGACCGCAGCATTCATCATTGGTGGTCCACACATATAATATTCACAATCTTCTGGAGCCTCATGGTACTTCAAGTACTCATCGTGAAGAACGTTATGAATAAAGCCAGTATAGCCATCCCAGTTATCTTCTGGCATTGGGTCAGAAAGCGCTACATGCCATTCGAAGTTATCATTTTCTGCTGCTAGTTGGTCATATTCTTCGGTATAAAACATTTCTCGTTTGCTTCTTGCGCCATACCAGAAAGAAATTTTACGGTCTGTTTTTATTCGTCTTAGCTGATCAAAAATGTGAGAACGCATTGGCGCCATTCCTGCACCACCACCGATAAATACCATTTCGTTCTTGGTTTCTTTCGCAAAAAACTCACCGTAAGGACCAGAAATTGTGACTTTATCACCTGGCTTCAGATTAAAAATATACGACGACATTTTTCCAGCTGGTAGGCTCATATTTCGAGGCGGTGGTGAAGCGATCCGCACATTAAGCATGATGATACCCTTTTCTTCCGGGTAGTTAGCCATCGAGTAAGCGCGAGTTACAGGCTCTTTAACTTCAGAAACAACATCCCAAATTTTGAAATGATCCCAATCTGGATGATATTCAGGATCAACATCAAATTCCTTATAGCTTAGTTTGTGAGGAGGGCATTCAATTTGAATATAGCCGCCTGCTCTAAATGGAACACTTTCACCTTCTGGAAGTTTTAATTTAAGCTCTTTAATAAAAGTTGCTTTGTTATCGTTTGAAATAACTTCACATTCCCATTTCTGAACACCAAAAACTTCCTCTGGCAATTCAATTTCCATATCTTGCTTAACGGCTACTTGGCAAGATAGTCGGTATCCTTCACGTGCTTCACGTTTGTTAATGTGACCTTCTTCTGTGGGCAATAAGGTTCCGCCGCCAGTACTGATCTTACATTTACACTGACCGCAGGTTCCACCGCCGCCACAAGCGGAGGGGACAAATACGCCTACATCCGCTAATGCACCTAGAAGTTTTCCACCAGCATTGGTTTCAATGGTTTTATCTTCGTCACCGTTAACACCTATGCGAACAGCGCCACTACTTACTAAGTTGGCTTTTGCGAATAAAATGATTAATACCAAAGCCACAATGACTAAGGTAAACATTGATACGCCAACAATAATTGTTTCTAACATGAATTAAATTCCTTTCTATTAAAGTTGTACGCCGGAGAATGACATAAATGCTAATGCCATCAAGCCAACTGTAATAAAAGTTATACCAAGACCCCTAAGACCGTCTGGTACGTCACTGTATTTCATTTTTTCTCTGATCCCGGCCAAGGCTACAATTGCCAGTGCCCAACCAAACCCACTACCAACACCGTAAACTACCGATTCGGTAAGATCGTACTCACGTTGGATCATAAATAAACTGCCACCTAAAATCGCACAGTTTACCGTAATCAATGGTAAGAATATTCCGAGAGCTTGGTAGAGAGCGGGGAAGAACTTGTCCAGAGTCATTTCTAGAATTTGTACTAGAGCTGCGATTACTCCGATATAAACAATAAGACCTAAGAAGCTTAAATCTGTATTCGGTAAACCAGCCCAAGCGAGAGCACCTTCTTTTAACAGGTAAGTCGAAAGCAAATTGTTAACGGGTACTGTGATAGCCTGAACTACGACTACAGCGATACCAAGTCCAATAGCGGTTTGAACTTTCTTAGAAACCGCCAAGAAAGTACACATACCTAAAAAGGCAGATAAAGCCATGTTCTCTACGAAAACAGAGCGTATAAATAAACTAATATAATGTTCCATTAGTTAGATTCCTCTACTTGCTCTGGTTTCCACGCTCGAATTGCCCAGATTAAAAAGCCGATGATAAAAAACGCACTAGGTGGTAGCAGTAACAATCCGTTGGTTTGATACCAACCACCATCTTTAACAGGTGTTAATAGGGTGTAACCTAGGATACTTCCAGAACCAAATAATTCTCTAATTACTGCAACAGCAATTAAGATGACCGAGTAGCCTAAACCATTTCCGATTCCGTCGAAAAAGCTCATTACCGGACCGTTCTTCATAGCATAAGCTTCCGCACGTCCCATGACGATACAGTTGGTAATAATTAGTCCGACAAATACCGACATCTGTTTAGCGGTCTCAAAAGCATAGGCCTTGAGTAGCTGGTCAACAACAATAACGAGTGACGCAATAATTGTCATTTGCACGATAATTCGAATACTAGATGGTATTTGAGTTCTGATTAAACTAATGATTAGATTTGAACAAGCGCAAACCGCGGTTAATGCTAAGCACATGACCAAAGCGGTTTCTAATTTACTAGTGACCGCCAAAGCGCTACAAACACCTAATACTTGCAGTGCAATTGGATTGTTATCCCAAATTGGCTTGACTAATACTTCCTTAATTTCTTTTGCTTCAATTGCCATTATGCTTCTCCTTTCTTAACGTCTAACTGAGAAAGGAATTTGCCGAAAGCTTGGTCACCTAACCAATAATCCAACATATCTTGAATACCTCGAGTGGTCATAGTTGCACCAGATAATGCATCTACTTCATAGTCGTTTTGAGGAATAGTTTTTACTAATTTTAAAGCCGGTTCGCCTTGGTCATTGAGCAGTTTTTTACCGTTCCAAAGTTTTAACCAACGTGGATTTTCAACTTCGCCACCCAGTCCAGGGGTTTCACCTTGTTCGTAAAACTTTAAGCCGACTACTGTTTGTTTGTCTGACTTTAGTGCAACGAAACCATACATAGTGGAGAAAAGTCCTTTACCGTGAATTGGCAATATAATTTTCTCTACTTGAGCATTTTCTTTCACCAAATAAACAGGAATAATTTTTGACCTTCGCCCTATTCGAGCGATGTCGTTTTCAATCGCAACGCTCATTTGAGGATCTTTTGCGGCTTGTCGTTGGTTAAAAGCTTGAGGGTTTTCCATTTCGACAAACTGTCCGCTAGATAGATCAACAAACCGCTGCTCTATGTTAGCGAAGGCTGCTTCAATATCAGTGTTTTCACCCAGCAGGTTTGCAGCCACTAAAACGTTCTTTTTCTTGTCTAACAAAGCATTAGTGACTTGTTGCTCTTTAAGTACTACTGCAGCACTAGATACGATCACAGAACAAACTAAACACAAAGCAACGGCTACAATTAGCGTTCGAGCAAAGGACTCTTTATTAGGATTAGCTGACATAACGCTTGGCCCTCCTTTTAATATTTGATTGAACTACAAAATGGTCAATCAATGGAGCAAATAAGTTGGCAAATAAAATAGCTAACATCATGCCTTCTGGGTAGGCAGGGTTTACTACACGAATCATCACACACATAAATCCGATCAAGAATCCAAAATACCATTTACCTTTATTAGTCAGCGATGCGGATACTGGGTCGGTGGCCATAAACATCATACCGAAGGCAAAGCCGCCGGTGACTAGATGCCAATGCCATGGCATTTCAAACATTGCGTTGGTGTCACTACCAATCCAATTTAATAATGATGAAGTTGCAACCATTCCAATAAAGACCGCAAAAATAATCCGGAAAGAGGCGATTTTCAGGTACGCGAGAAGTATGCCGCCAATCAAAATCATTAAGGTTGATACTTCACCGATTGAACCTGGTATTAATCCGTAGAATGCGTTCCACCAATCTTCGGTGATCCCCCAATCAATCGTGTTGACTGCAGCCGCAGCGCCAGTGGCTAAAGGTGTCGCGCCTGAGTAACCATCAACGACATTCCAAACTTGACCAGACATATCAGTAGGATAAGCAAAGAATAAGAATGCGCGACCTGCGAGAGCTGGATTAAGGAAGTTTTTACCGGTTCCTCCGAAAACTTCTTTGGCGACGACCACTCCAAAGCTGATACCTAAAGCAACTTGCCAAAGCGGAATGTCCGGTGGAAGAATCAAAGCAAACAGAATCGAAGTAACAAAGAAGCCTTCATTTATTTCGTGCCCTCTAACGGAAGCAAACAAAACCTCCCAGAAACCACCGACAATAAACGCGGTAGCGTAAATTGGCACAAAATAAAGTGCACCAATAAACATAGAGCTAAGGACATCTTTAGAATACTCGGCTCCAAACGCGCTCATCATCCAGCCACGCATACCTTCTAGGCTAGTTACACCAGTGGTGCCCATGGCGTCGACTGTTTGGTAGCCAATATTGTACATTCCCCAAAACATTGCTGGGAATGTGCACGCCCAAACAAAAATCATAATTCGTTTGAGGTCGATACTGTCTCTGACATGTGATGCCGTTCTGGTCACATGACCCGGGGTATATAAAATTGTGGTAGTTGCTTCATATAGCGCATACCATTTTTCGTATTTCCCACCTTTCTCAAAATGAGGTTCTAGGTGATCAATATATTCACGTAAACTTTTCATTAACCTTCCTTCTCAATGGTGTTGAGTACATCGCGGAGGATGGGGCCGTATTCATATTTACCTGGGCAGGCAAATGTGCAAAGAGCCAAATCTTCTTCGTCAAATTCTAAGCAACCTAATTGTTGGGCTGTGTCAGTGTCGCCCACCACAATTGCTCTTAATAACTGAGTAGGCAAAATATCCCAAGGCATTACTCTTTCGTAACTTCCAATTGGCATAATTGCTCTTTCACTTCCGTGGGTTGAAGTGGTCATATCAAACTGCTTATTAGAGTTGATGTGTGAAATAAAGGCTTTAGTCACAGAGAATTTATCAACACCAATATGCAACCAGCCAAATAACTCTTTTTCTCGTCCTTCAGCTAACACACTGACTTGGTTGTGATATCGTCCTAAATAGTCTCTGTGATGTACTGCAATGTGGCCGTTAAAAACAGAGCCCGAGATAACGCGTTCATCAGTTGCATCTATTTGTCCGTCAAGTAGCTGGCTTAAATTAGCCCCTTGAATTGTTCGCACTAGTCGAGGTTCTTTGACCACTGGGCCAGCTATTGAAACGACTCTTTGTGAATTAAGACGCCCCGTTGTAAACAATTCGCCAATAGCGATCACATCTTGGTAACCAACGTACCAAGCACTGCGATCGGCGCTAACTGGTTTCAAAAAATGAATATGAGTGCCGACATTCCCTGCAGGGTGAATGCCACTAAAATCTTGATAAATCGCAACTGAATTTTGGGAAACTTTGTGTTCAGAATTCGGATCTTGACAGACGAATAATTCACCGTCAGTCAAGTGTTTGAGAACACTTAGGCCCTGATTAAATTGTTCGTTCTTTTCGGCGATTATGACCGTTGGGTCGGCAGCAAGAGGGTTAGTATCCATAACCGATACAAATATGGCCGCAGGTTTATCGTCAAGTTTAGGTACCTTGCTAAAAGGACGACTGCGCAGCGTGGGCCACATGCCACTTTCTACTAGGTTGTTGACTACTTGCTCGCGAGTCAGTTGGTCAAGTTGATCGGCGGAGTATTTTTCAAACTCCACATAATCATCACCTTGAATTTCTATCGCCACTGATAAAAGTTTTCGCTTTGCACCGCGATTTATGGCTTTAACCGTTCCACTGACTGGAGAAGTATATTTTACTCCTTCATTCTTTTTATCAGTCCACAAAACATCACCACATTTTACTTTGTGGTCGAGTTTGATTTGCATCGAAGGTTTCATTCCAAGGTAGTCTTCACCGAGAACGGCGACTTCAGTCAATGGGGGACCATCGGAAATTTCTTGCTTAGGTTTCCCGGTAATCGGGAGATCCAAGCCTTTTTTTATCTTAATCATAGATTTTTCAGCGGCTTCGTGTGTTTAGGTTCTAACCAAATACTATAGTTGAGAACGTTCAAGTTTGCTTAAAATGTGTGTCGAAAAGTCCTATAAAAATAGGTATTTTGACGATTTCAGATATCTATACTGAGAGCCCAAATTCACTCATTTGAGGAGACTGAATTGGAGCCCGATATTTAGACGCGCGTATTATACGGGGAACGATGGATATTTGACCAGCAGATTTAAACAATAATTAAGACAAATTCTAAGCTAATATTTGGCTGAATTTTGCAACAATACTGTGTTAACGAGGCGAATTTTTGCAACATATGTTAGGCACTTCATAAAAGCAAAGCAGCAACACAACTAAATTGAGTGTAAATAAGAATATTGCACTATATTTGTTACACGGTCGCAAATTGTGGCAGTTGAAACTGTGCCAGCAGCAATTATAATGGTTTGCCCAACAAGGGTAAGCTATTGATTTACAGTTAGTGCTTTGATTTATAAAGGAAAATACTATTTTTAAGCAGCCTACAAAAAACCTTAACGGATTTGCCTCAGTATTCAGTGTGACTAATGCCATTCGGCTAGCAGTCAAGCATTGCTATGGGATGAAAGAATCAAAGCCGGCAAAAAAGTACCGCATTGGGTGTGATGAGGTACAGAGTTGATGCGTTGGCGTGGAACCATTAAGAATCAACTGTTAATGATTATTCTTACCATCTGTGTCAGTTCTCTCAGTTTGGGAGTTTTTGTGATTGGGGTTAATTATTACACCAACTATAAAGAAGCACTTATTCAAGATTCATTAGCCAAAGCAAGAATGCTCGCTGAAAACGCCATAGGATCATCAGCATTTGAAAATCGTGAGGCCGCCCGTACCATTTTAAGAGGGGTTACTCTGTCTGAAAACTCAAGCGCAGCAATATTTGATGCGATTGGGCAAAAGCTGGCAATGCGGGATGACCAAGGTTCAAGTTACATTAGTGAAGTAGAGTTTAAGAAAAATAATGAGTACTACTGGGGACCCGATTACCTGTATGTATGGCAGATGGTGGGTGATCCGGAAAACTTGTTGGGTGTGGTCTATTTAAAAACATCGACCGAGCCATTTGAAGAAACAATACAAACTTACATTCTTTCCAGTTTACTGATTCTGGTGGTGTTATTTGTATTAACTTATATCGTAGCTTCTAGGATGCAAAGCGGAATATCTGAGCGACTGGTAGAATTAGACACGCTAAGCCATGAGGTCAGTCAAAGTGGTAATTACTCGATTCGAGTTCCTCGATACGGTGACGATGAAATTGGCTCTTTAGCGCGGTCTTTTAATCAAATGCTCGAAACCATTGAAGAAAATCAACTGGAACGTGATAAAGCAAACGAAGCGCTACACTTAAATAGGCGACGCCTCGAAAGAGCCGTTAAAGATCTTCAATACTTGGCAAATTATGACTCTTTAACTCAACTACCGAATCGTGCACTTTGCATGGACAGAATTAAGTATGCGCTTAAAAGTGCGTCTCGAGCAAACTCAGCGGTTGCAGTATTATTTCTCGACCTAGATCACTTCAAAGATGTTAATGATTCCTTGGGGCATGCGGTGGGAGATCAATTGCTCAAAGCGACTAGTCAAAGGCTTATGGAAAGAATTCGGTCCGAAGATACGCTGGCTCGACTGGGTGGGGATGAGTTTGTCATTATACTTAATCATATTCAAAACACCGAAAACGTGATTGATGTGGTCGAGAAAATCGTCGAAAGTTTTGAAGACCCATTCAAACTATCTAGTTACGAAGTTAATACAACGGTTAGTATTGGTGTGTGCATGTATCCAAACGATGGCTCCGACGTAGACTCGTTAATGAAAGCCGCCGATGCCGCGATGTACAAAGCCAAAGAAGTCGGACGCAATACTTACGAATTCTATCAATCAGAATTAAACCAGTTGGCAAATCGAAGACACCAACTGGCAAATGAGCTGCGTGGTGCGGTAAAAAATAATGAACTTTATTTAGTGTTTCAGCCGCAGTTGAATCTTACCAACAATACCATCATCGGCGCGGAGGTCTTGGTTCGCTGGCATAGTTCAGTATTGGGAAATATTAGCCCCGGTGAGTTTATTCCAATTGCCGAAAGTACCGGGCTCATTAAAGATATTGGAGATTGGGTGCTAGAAAATACCTGTAAGACTCTGGTCAAGTGTTTACAACAGGATCTTAAGATACGCTTAGCGGTCAATTTGTCCGCAATGCAGTTTAAACAGGCTGACTTAGCGGCACAGATAGCCGGAGTGTTAAGAAAATACAAAATTCCACCAAGACATCTTGAAGTAGAAATCACGGAAAGTATGTTAATGCGCGATGTGCACAAGGCCATAGAAGCTCTTGAAAAAATAAAAGAGATGCAAATTCGAATCGCAATTGATGATTTTGGTACGGGATATTCTTCGCTTTCCTACTTACGACGCTTTCCCTTGGACGCGCTAAAAATTGACCAGTCGTTTGTCGATGAGCTAGTGGTCGACAATGACGATACGGCAATTACCCTCGCCATACTATCAATGGCCAAAAGCTTACGATTAGAAGTCGTTGCCGAAGGTGTTGAGACTGCAGAACAGTTGGAATTTTTGCGAGAAAATGCTTGTGATGATATACAAGGGTATCACTTTTCAAAACCCCTCGAAGAAAAACAATTCATGCAATTTATCAGCGAGTTTTACCAACAAGCTAAACCCATAGAAGCTTAAGTTAAGGCGAGCAAAATAGTCTTGGTTTATTGTCCGTTTAGCTTGCGAACCGCTGTTGTAATAAGGATTATCCCTTTGGATTGGTGGGATCATAGTTTATCCAAGGCTTACCGGCAAAAATCAGTTGAATCTGACTAGTCAGTCAGGTAAGATTTGCGCCCTTTTGCGCGTGCTGTGATTTTCAAACGCTGAAAGTCCCGTTCTGTATGAAAAACAAAAGGTAGATATGAGCACAAAAAGACCCAAACTCATTGCTGGAAACTGGAAGATGAATTGCTCTCGTCAAGAGGCATCTCAATTAACCAGCCAAATTATCGCAGCATTTGAAGCGAGTAGTGAAAGTGAGCTATTGATCTGTGTTCCAACAATTCACTTGGCAGATGTCAGTGAGTTAGTCGCCGAGACTAAAGTTCATCTTGGAGCACAAGATGGTCATTGGCAGGCTAATGGCGCCTATACTGGTGAAATCAGTAGTCAAATGCTGAAAGACTATCAAGTTGAATATTTGTTAGTTGGTCACTCTGAAAGGCGAGAGTTTTTTGCTGATAATGAAGAAAGAGTCGCTCTGAAATTTGAGTCAGCATTGAAAAATGGTTTAAAGCCTATACTATGTATTGGTGAATCTTTAGAGCAACGCGAACAAGGTAATACGCTAGAAGTACTCATTGCACAGTGTGAGTCTGTAATTAAACAAGTTGGTATTCAAGCGTTTGCCAACGCGTGTGTGGCCTATGAGCCAATTTGGGCAATAGGGACAGGCAAAACTGCGTCACCACAGCAAGCTCAAGAAGTACATCAAGCTTTGCGAGAATTTTTCGCAAGCAAAGATCAGTCGATAGCGGCTGAGTTACAAATTTTATATGGAGGCAGTATGAATGCCGGTAACGCGAAAGAATTACTCGCTCAAACCGACATTGATGGTGGCCTAATCGGTGGAGCATCGCTCAAAGCCGAAGACTTTTTACAGATTTATTCTGCGGCAGGATAAAAAAATGCAAGAAACAATTTTAATCATATACTTAGTAGTCTCAATTGCCTTAGTAGGAATTATCTTACTGCAACAAGGTAAAGGGGCTGAAATGGGAGCTTCCTTTGGTGCTGGCGGAGCAAACACCGTTTTTGGTGCTGCTGGTTCCGGAAATGCGCTGACTAAAGCAACCACTATATTAGCTATCTTGTTTTTTGGAATAGCACTTTCAATTAGTTATATCAATTCAGCTCCGGAAGCCGTAATTGATGAAATTTATGATGATGTTCCTGCGACTGAAGCGCCAAGCTTGGAATCTGAACTTCCTAAAACCGAGCAAGAAGCAGGTGGGTTAGAATCTGAACTGCCGCCAACAGAAAATGTTGAAGAGCAAGCTTCCGCTAAAGCTACTGAAACCGTGGACGCAGCAAAGCAAGCGGCTGATGCAAAGGTAGACGAAGCCAAGCAAGCAACTGAAGAAGAGCCGAAAAAAGACGGCAATAACCAGTAGTTTGTTGTAAAGGGTTTCAGAATTTTGAACAAAAGATTAGCCGAAGTGGTGGAATTGGTAGACACGCTATCTTGAGGGGGTAGTGACCTACGGTCGTGCCGGTTCAAGTCCGGCCTTCGGCACCAAATACCAAACCGCCAATTTAGGCGGTTTTTTTATGCCTAAATTTCGTTCAGTAATAGACATAAATATTAAAAATCGCGTAAAATACGTCAGTTTTGCCAAATGGGCAGAAAAAATTGCTGTAATGGCAACATAATTTTAAAAATTCAGTAAGCGGAAGCGGTTTTAAAACCTTTTCCGCTTTTTATTAGAATGACTATTTTGTCGGAGGCTGATTTGTCTTTACCCGAAAACTCCCAACCTAATGAGCTCTTTTCAACGGCTGCTTCAGCTCAATTTAAGACGGCTATTCTAGTCTTAGAAGATGGAAGTATTTTTCGCGGCAAGTCGATTGGTGCCGATGGGGAATCCATTGCCGAAGTGGTTTTCAACACTGCGATGACTGGCTATCAAGAAATACTGACTGACCCCTCTTATGCCAAGCAGATGGTCACCTTAACTTATCCTCATATTGGTAATACCGGTACAAATTCTGAAGATGTTGAATCAGAGCAGGTGTGGGCTGCTGGGTTGATCATTAGAGATCTTCCTAAATTAGCCAGTAACTGGCGAAATCAACAAACCTTGCCAGAATATTTAACAGAAAATGACATACCAGCAATCGCTGAAATTGACACACGTAGGCTGACGCGTATTTTAAGAACCAAAGGTGCACTCGCCGGATGTATTATCGCTGGCGAACTGGCAGATCAAGCTGATGCGGAGTCTGTCGCATTAGAAAAGGCTAAGTCGTTTGCGGGGCTTAAGGGGCTGGATTTGGCAAAAGAAGTTTGTGTCAAAGAGTCTTACCAGTGGACTGAAACATCTTGGGATTTAATTGATGGTTATTCAAATCAAGATAAGGCTAGCACAAAATATCACGTGGTTGCCTATGACTTCGGAGTCAAAAAGAATATCTTAAGAATGTTAGCCGATCGAGGCTGTAAGTTGACGGTTGTTCCCGCTCAAACATCAGCTGATGATGTACTTGCGCTTAATCCAGATGGTATTTTTCTTTCAAATGGCCCCGGTGATCCAGAGCCCTGTGATTACGCCATTAGCGCCATTCAAAAATTCCTTACAACGGAAATTCCGATATTTGGAATTTGTTTAGGACATCAGCTGCTGGCACTTGCTGCCGGTGCTAAATCGGTAAAGATGAAGTTTGGGCATCATGGTGCTAATCACCCCGTTGAGAATATCCAAGATAAGACAGTTTTAATCACTAGCCAAAACCACGGTTTTGCGGTGGACGAAGCGAGTTTGCCCAGCACTATGAAAGCCACTCATAAATCGCTTTTCGATGGCAGTCTTCAAGGAATAGAACACACAGAAAAGTCTGCATTTGGCTTTCAAGGGCACCCAGAAGCAAGCCCTGGACCGCATGACGCTGCACCACTTTTCGATCACTTT
Organism: Kangiellaceae bacterium; assembly: GCA_965230505.1. GTDB lineage: Bacteria > Pseudomonadota > Gammaproteobacteria > Enterobacterales > Kangiellaceae. The sequence goes on from OZ246006.1 coordinate 2,553,272, forward strand.
ATCGAACTGATGGAACAAGCCAAATAGGCTCAAGAGCAAAGTAAATGGTTGGCTTCATTAGCAAAACCATTCACTGCATAATAGGCACATTTAATGTCGAAGTGTAGAAAAGCACTTCGATGGAAATTAAGTAAAAAGCAATCTTAAAATACGGTAATCACTAATGCCAAAACGTTCTGACATTAAAAGTATTCTCATCTTAGGCGCCGGTCCAATTATCATTGGTCAGGCTTGTGAATTTGACTATTCTGGCGCTCAGGCGTGTAAAGCGCTTAAAGAAGAAGGCTATCGAGTTATTTTAGTTAACTCCAACCCCGCCACCATTATGACTGATCCAGAAATGGCAGATGCGACTTATATCGAGCCTATTCATTGGGAGGTTGTTGCAAAGATTATAGAGAAAGAGAAACCCGACGCTATATTACCTACTATGGGCGGACAAACGGCGCTTAATTGTGCTTTAGATTTAGCCTCACGCGGTGTTCTAGAAATACACAACGTAGAGATGATCGGTGCTAACCGAGAAGCGATTGATAAAGCGGAAGATAGAGAAAAATTTGCCGATGCGATGAGAAAAATTGGTTTAGATATGCCAAAAGCAGGCATCGCTCACTCAATGGAAGATGCTCGAAAAGTACAAGAAGAAGTTGGCTTCCCTTGTATTATAAGACCATCTTTTACAATGGGCGGAACCGGCGGAGGTATCGCATATAATCGCGAAGAATTTGAAGAAATTTGTACCCGAGGATTAGATCTGTCACCAACCTCAGAACTGCTAATCGATGAGTCGTTAATTGGTTGGAAAGAATATGAAATGGAAGTGGTGAGAGATAAGAATGACAATTGTATTATTATTTGTTCTATCGAAAACTTTGACCCAATGGGAGTACATACTGGTGACTCAATTACTGTAGCGCCGGCACAAACGCTTACGGATAAAGAGTACCAAATTATGCGGAACGCATCTTTGGCCGTTTTGCGAGAAGTTGGGGTTGAGACTGGTGGCTCCAATGTTCAGTTTTCGGTAAACCCTGAAAATGGACGAATGATTGTTATTGAAATGAATCCCAGAGTTTCAAGGTCTTCCGCGCTGGCTTCTAAAGCGACCGGTTTTCCAATTGCCAAAATCGCAGCTAAGCTAGCGGTTGGATATACCTTAGATGAACTACACAACGATATAACGGGTGGAAGAACCCCTGCATCTTTCGAACCGAGCATTGACTATGTGGTGACAAAAATTCCGCGATTCAATTTTGAGAAATTCCCTAATTCTGATGCCACTCTAACAACCCAAATGAAATCAGTTGGTGAGGTGATGGCAATCGGTCGAACATTCCAGGAGTCAATGCAAAAGGCGTTGCGAGGGTTGGAAACTGGCGCTGATGGTTTTGACCCAATGTTAGACGATAAAAGTGACAACTGGAAAGAGAAACTTCGGCATAGTCTACAAGTGCCGGGCGCCGAGCGTATCTATTATGTGGCAGATGCATTCCGCCAAGAATATAGTGTCGAAGAAGTATTTAATATCACCAATATTGACCCTTGGTTTTTAGTTCAAATTGAAGAGATTGTTAAATATGAAAAGGCTTTTTCAAAATTAAGCTTAGGTGATGTGAGTCACGATATCTTATGGCAAATGAAACGCAAAGGCTTCTCCGACAGACGACTTTCAACCCTTATGCATGTTAGTGAAAAAGAAATCAGAAAGCTCCGTCATCAATTAGATATACACCCAGTTTACAAGCGAGTCGATACTTGTGCGGCCGAATTTGCCACGGATACTGCCTATATGTATTCCACTTATGAGGAAGAATGTGAAGCAGCTCCCTCAGACAAAGAAAAAATAATGATCATAGGTGGTGGACCTAATCGAATTGGTCAAGGTATTGAGTTTGATTATTGCTGTGTCCACGCTGCATTTGCGATGCGAGACGATGGCTATGAAACCATTATGGTTAATTGTAATCCAGAAACCGTATCGACAGACTATGACACATCAGACAGGTTATATTTTGAACCTGTGACTTTAGAAGATGTATTGGAAATAGTAAATAAAGAAAAGCCAAAAGGGGTGATCGTTCAATATGGTGGTCAAACGCCGCTTAAATTAGCGAGAGATCTAGAAGCCGCCGGCGTGCCAATCATCGGTACATCGCCAGATGCCATCGATCGCTCCGAAGACAGAGAAAGATTCCAGCGAGCCATAGAAAAGCTAGGTTTAAAGCAGCCACCTAATCGCACCGCTAGAAACATAGAAGATGGAGTCAGGCTGGCAGATGAAATCGGTTATCCTTTAGTTGTTAGACCTTCTTATGTATTAGGTGGTCGAGCAATGGAAATTGTGTTTAACGCTGATGAATTGCGCCGTTATATGAATGAAGCCGTTTCGGTTTCTAACGAGTCACCGGTCTTGCTAGATAGGTTTTTAAATGACGCGATTGAAGTTGATATTGATGCCATCTTTGATGGCGAAACTTGTTTGGTGGGCGGAATTATGGAGCACATCGAACAAGCGGGCGTTCATTCGGGTGACTCTGCATGCTGTATTCCGCCGCATAGTTTGAGCAAAGAAATGCAAGCGAAATTGCAAAAACAGATAGAAGCGATGGCAAAAGAATTGCAGGTGCGTGGCTTAATGAATACCCAGTTTGCAATTCAGGGCGAAGAGATCTATGTATTAGAAGTTAATCCCAGAGCATCCAGAACCGTCCCTTTTGTATCCAAAGCAACAGGTCGTCCATTGGCAAAAATAGCCGCTAGCGTAATGGCTGGCAAGTCGCTTATCGAACAAGGCTTTACTAAGCCAATTAAGACTGATTTCTTTACCGTTAAGGAACCCGTTTTCCCATTCAACAAGTTTCCTGGCGCTGATCCCATTCTTGGGCCAGAAATGAAATCGACCGGCGAAGCAATGGGGGTTGGTGATACTTTTGGTGAAGCCTACTACAAAGCTCAGTTGGGTGGAGGCTCTCAAGCACCACGTGGCGGAAAAGCTATTTTAAGCGTAAAGGACAGTGATAAACCAAAGTTAGCAGAAACTGCTCGTGCGCTTATTGAAGTTGGCTACGAAATTTATGCGACCGATGGCACGGCAAAAACGTTGATAAAAGAAGGTGTTTTCTGTCAACGAATTCATAAAGTGTATGAAGGCCGACCTCACTTAGTTGATATGATTAAAAATGATGAAATCGATTACATTGTTAATACCACCGAAGGTCAACAAGCCGTTGCTGATTCTTATATGATCCGCCGATCAGCGCTTCAGCATAAGGTTGCGTATACAACAACATTGGCCGCCGGTTTTGCGACTGCAAAAGCCGTAATGCAGCAAACTCGCCAAAAAGTTGTCACTGTACAAGAGTTGCATCAACGAGTGGTTGAGCTAGACCAATAGCCTAGTTCCACAACACTCGACTAAACTAATTTTATAAGGTAACCAAAATGAATCAAACTCCAATGACCAAACAAGGTGCGGATGCCTTGCTAGAAGAGTTAAAAGATCTAAAACAAAACCAACGTCCAAAAGTGGTAGCGGCTATTGCAGAAGCTCGCGAACATGGCGATCTTAAAGAAAATGCTGAATACCATGCTGCGAGAGAGCAGCAGGGGTTTATCGAAGGACGAGTTCAAGATATTGAATCGAAGTTAGGCAATGCGCAAATAATCGACGTTGCTAGTCTACCTAAAACAGGAAAAGTTATTTTTGGTACTACCGTTACAATCATTAATTTAGACACGGATCAGGAAGTCACCTATCAAATTGTTGGCGACGATGAAGCCGATGTTAAAAAGAATAAGATATCGGTTAACTCTCCGATTGCCAGAGCGCTGATTGGTAAGTCTGAAGGCGATGACGTCATTGTTAAAGCACCCAGTGGCGATGTTGATTATGAAATTACCTCTGTTGAGTATTTATAAGTCCTACTTAACTAGCACCCAACGACAAACAAATTGTCCATTTTGCTCAAAATAAAAACACAAATGCTGATTTACGACTAAAATTAGCAGTGAATGTTAAAAAAATCTCTATTTGAGCTATGAATTATTGCCATGTCATGCGAATATGGTCAAATATTGCTCTATGAATTACATCCTTCCGACTGTATTTTGTAGTAGAAAGAATTGTAGCCAGCTGAAGTAATTTGAAGTTCCAGGCGACTTTGTCCTTATTTGCAATAAATTGCTGCGACTTTACCAGCCAAACTAGTATGTTTTGTTGGTTGAGTCGTTTAGTTCTTGTTTATTGAGGGTTGAGAAATGAGGATTGAGGATGCGCTACTGATTCGGCAAAGATAGAAATATCTCGCAGTTAAACTCAGCAAAAAGTCCATAAATCAAATTGGATCACGAAAATCAGCGAGTTTTTGCGGGATAAGTGATTGTATTGCAACACCTTAATAACATAGCTAAATGGGAAGTGACCTTCTGAACTCTACAATGAACGATTTCGCTGACAATAATGATGAACCGCGTCAAATTAAAGAATTTGATGCTGAGTTCTATCAAGCGATGATCGATACATTAGTTGATGGTGCTTTTGTCGTAGAAAAGAAATGCTTTAAATTAGTCAATCATGCCTTTTGTAAGTTGACAGGGTTTTCAAGCAGAGAGCTAATTGGCAAACCATTTGATACTTTTATTTTCCCACAAAATATTCCTGTCGCGTTAGATGATAAAGATGAAGAATCCTCAGTGACTCGATTGCAGCCTTCACTGGTTAAGGAAAGGCTAAATCCTGATGCTCCAACCTACCACCTGGTACTGCTTAACAGCTCAGGTACAAATACTCCAATAGAGTTAAATAGTCAGCACTTTATTGATCAAAATGGCAATTTTTACCAGATAGCCAATGTAAGACAAAAACAGCTGGAAGAAAGGCTAAATCGAGCGTTGAGAGAGTCGGAACGAGAACTACAATTACTTGTGGAAAATTTTCCTAGTATCTATTTACAAGCCAACAGCGAAGGAAAAATTACACGAACCTCGAGTTATACAGCCCAGCTTTTGGGTTATCAAGTTGCTGACTTGATAGGTACTCCGATGACAGATCTATATATCGACGGTGAACAATATGCTCAAACATTGGCGGCGGTAATACAAGAAAAAGGTGACTTAATTGAAAGCGAAGCTAGCTTCAAATGTAAGGACGGTAGCCAAGTTAGCTCGTTTATCTCGAGCTATGCCAAGTATGATAGAAATAGAGAGTTACTGGCCATAGAAGTGATAGCCAGTAAAACTCCTGTAAAGTCGGCAGTTAGCGACAAAGTCAGTCTGGATATTATTAGAGATCCTCTAACCAAGCTAATTAATCAATTAGCTTTTGCTGAGCACTTAGCTAAATCCATTCGCAGCGCACGTCGACATCAATCACATTTGTGGGTTCTTTACATTGGTCTTCAAAACCTGCCTTCGATTGTAAGCCAGTTTGGTGAACAAGTAAGTAACGCGTGTTTAGTCCATTTTTCTCAAAGACTACAGAGTTTCTTCCGCGATACTGACATAGTCGCTCGTGTGGGTGAGGATAATTTTGCGGTGTTATTAGATGACTATACCAACGAACTGGTATTGGATGATTTAATTTCTCGTTTACAGCAAGTGATGGATAAACGCACCACGATTAGTCAGTATCCTTATGGCTTTACTTTTAGTGTGGGCATGGCCAACTTTCCACAAGACGGCATTAATAGTAACGACCTTATGACTCATGCTGAGTCAATGATGTATCAATCGAAGTTTTCTCAAACCAACCAAAAATAATCGTTTTATTTTACCCGTTCAGCTGTTAGCTTTAGGGCAAGCTAACTAACACTCCCTATAGAAAATGAATAAACCTCTCGTTCACTGTGCGGTTATTGGAAATCCAATCAGTCATAGTTTATCTCCGAAAATACACCAATCTTTCGCGAGGCAAACCGGAATCAACCTGAAGTACTCAAAAGTTAAGTTGGAGCAACCACAACTGCGTCAGTTCGTCCAAGAGTTCTTTTCACAAGGCGGTTTAGGGTTAAACGTTACTGCACCATTTAAAGCTGATGTGATTGAGTGTCTTTCAAAGCTTTCAGAAGCGGCTGAAGTTTGTCAATCGGTCAATACAGTATTTAAAAACGCTGCTGGTGAATTAGTTGGAGACTCAACAGACGGGCCTGGCATTGTCATGGATTTGAAGCGATTAACTTATTTGTCGAAGCGACCAAGTCAATCTAAAAAAATGAAATTGGCGATTATCGGTGCTGGCGGTGCATCGATACCGGTGGCACTTTCATTACTGGGTGAGGGGTGTGGTTTAACTGTGCTAAACCGTACCGAAAGCAAAGTGACTAATATAATAAAACGACTTGCAGCATTCGGCTCAATTACTAGTTTCGACGATTCCTCGAATGAGCCTTTGGATGGCATTATATCTGCGACAAGTGTTTTTAATAAAGGGCTTTTGGGGCGAGCTATCAAGCGGCTTAAATCAGACGGGTTTGTGTACGATCTCAACTACGCAGAAAGAGCTGACGAGCTACACAGCTATTGTGGTCAAGCTGGCATTACCAAGGTATCGGATGGCTATGGCATGTTATTGGGGCAAGCGGCTAGATCGTTCGAAATATGGCACGGAAAGTTACCATCGATAGAAATCTAGGCAGTATTTTATCGCCAGCTTAGGTGATTCTATTCTCTTTTGTTTGCTGAGTATTCATCGCCGGAGTAAACTGGTCACTAGGTTAACCTAAGTAGTCTCGTTTTAACTGATCGGAAGCGAGGAATGATTATGTTGTCAACAGAGTTCCAACCCTCTCAAATTAAGCTCTCCAAACCAGACTGGAGCCGTTTGCTCGAAGTTGCGCGACACGCGATTAAATACGGCCTTAGCTATCATACGCCCCCTTACTTAGAACTTGAAAAATACCCCGACTCAATAAAACAGCAAGCATCCAGTTTTGTAACGTTAAGAGAATCTAATGTCTTAAGAGGCTGTATTGGCTCTGTCGATGCTCATCTACCCTTGGTTCAAGATGTTGCCAACCATGCATTTGCTGCCGCATTTAAAGATTCTCGCTTCGCATCTATAAACCATATTGAAGAACCTGTCGTACATATTGCTATCAGCGTTATTTCTGAATTAGTTGAAGTAGCAGTTGACACTGAACAACAGCTAATCGAATTAATTGAACCGTTAAAATGTGGAGTTGTGTTAAGATTGGCCAAAAAGAAGGCTACTTTTCTTCCAGAAGTATGGAATGAACTTGATAACGGCACAGAATTCATTACGCGGTTAAAGCAGGGGTTAGGTTTATCGCCGAGCTTTTGGAGTGATGAATTGCAGGTTGAGTGTTATCAAGTACAAACATTGGAGTAAGGGCACAACAATACTCATAGCAGCTTACACTGGGACCAAAAGATGAAACAAATTTTCACTAACGAAAACCGTTTACTCGCCATGAATAGCAAGAATATTCTCGAGCAAGCGGGGATCAATGTCGTTATTAAGAACGAGCATTGTTCTGACGGTGCCGTACCTGGACACCAGGCCTGGCTAGAATTGTGGGTTAACGAACAAGATTATATTAAAGCTTTAGAGCTTTTAGACACAGACTCAAAAAGTAGTGTGCCTTGGCAATGTGAAAATTGTAAGGAGCAAGTTCCAACTCAGTTTCAAGTTTGCTGGAATTGCCAAACAGAGCGTTTGGTGGCAGAAGCCGTTTAACAAGAATCTGAGATCTATCCTGCTAGATGGCGATCTTTTAGTTTGACGTAGTTGCCAGCGGAATACTCAAAAAAACCCTTTTCTTCTTCGGTAAGTGGCCTGACTTTGCGGGCAGGCGAGCCAACCCATAGGAATCCGCCTTCTAGCTCTCTACCGGGTGGTACTAAACTATTTGCACCTAATATCACTTCTGAATGAATAATCGCACTATCCATTACCACGGCCCCCATCCCAATTAAACAGCGATCTTCAATGGTACAACCATGGATCATTGCTTTGTGGCCGATAGTGACATCATCACCAATGACAAGGTCGTGGCCCTCAGGATCATAGGGCCCTGCGTGAGTGACATGCAAAACACAGCCATCTTGAATACTAGTGCGAGCTCCAATTGAAATTGAATGAACATCGCCTCTAACTGTTGCCATCGGCCAAATTGAGCTGTCATCGCCAATTATGACTTGACCTAATACCAAAGCGGTCGGATCAACAAAGACTTTGTCGCCTAGTTGTGGGTGATGGTGTTCAAATGAACGAATACTCATAGTTAAGTCGCAATGATGAAATAAGCTTTTATTTTAGCGCAAGTTGGTTTGAACCCCAAGCGATTCAAACCTTAGGCAGGCTAAACTTAAGTCTAGCTGAAGAAAACGTGTTTTGATTGAGTGGCTGCAGATTGCAGCCATTTGCATGGATTCTGGCGATCTATCGCATTGTCACCAGTTCTTCTGCTGATGTTGGATGAATGGCAACGGTATTATCAAAGTCTTGTTTAGTCGCCCCCATTTTTACCGCGACAGCAAACCCTTGTAACATTTCATCGGCTCCTAGACCAATGATATGAATACCGATCACTTTCTCAGACTCTCCAACACAAACTAACTTCATTTTTGTCGGCTGACGGTGATTAGCGAGGGCAGTGTACATGGCGGTAAAGCTTGAGTTATAAACTTTAACTTCGTCACCGTATTGCTCGCGAGCCTGCGCTTCGGTTAAGCCAATAGTGCCAATGGCTGGGTGTGAAAAAACTACCGTCGGAATGTTTTCATAGTCTAGCTTTTCGTTGGTCTTTCCGTTGAATAGCCTTTCTGAAAGCCGACGCCCAGCAGCCACTGCTACCGGTGTAAGTTGTGCTCTACCGGTGTTGTCACCGACCGCATAAATATTATCGACGTTGGTGTTTTGGTACTCATCGGTGATGATATAGCCTTTATCATCCAGCTTAATGGCAACGTTTTCGAGCCCAATACCATCGGTGATTGGTGTGCGACCTATCGCATAAATGACTGCATCGACGGCTGGAATATCGGCGTTAGAGTCAGTCTGAATTTCAAATTGTTGGTCGGCACCGCTTACTTCATTAACCGCCGTAATTTGAGTGTGTCGGTGAATCTTTATGCCTTCGATCTCCATTTGCTCTACCAGAGTTTGTTGTAACATGCTGTCAAACTCTCGCAATGGATCGGCTTTTCTTACGACTAAATGGGTTTCGCTGCCGAGCGCATTTAACAATCCGGCTAATTCAACCGCAATATAACCTGCTCCAACAATCACTACTTTTTTAGGTTGTTTCTGTAGTGCAAAGAACCCGTCGGAATCTAGTATATGTTCGCTACCTAGAATACTGGGGATGTAAGGTTTGCCACCGGTGGCAATCGTAATGTGTTTGGCAGTGATTGTTCGATCGCCCACTTGAACCGTGTGATTATCTACAAAGCTAGCCCAACCTTTGATGACGTCGACTTTGTTTTTGCTTAAAACATTATCGTAAGAGCCATGAATACGACCAATATAGGCTTCTCGATTTTCAATCAGAGTTTGCCAAGAATGCTCCCCCAAACTCGGTGTAAATCCGTAATCTGGTGCGTATTTGAATGCATCAGCAACTTGTCCGGCAAACCACATCACTTTTTTCGGTACGCAACCCACATTGACACAAGTTCCACCTAGCGCTTTCGCTTCTACAATGGCACATCGTTGGCCATACATGGACGCTCGATTAGCCGAAGCGATTCCGCCGCTGCCACCACCAATTGCTAGGTAGTCATAGTCGTATTGAATGTCTTGATTGCTCATGTTTAACCCTTTTAACTCAGTGATGAATTGATTGATTGCCTGTATACTGGTAGTTTGCCCTTATTTCTAAAGCAAGACCACTTAACAATGACTATAACTAACCCCTTATTATTACAAAATCCTATAGAATCAGTTGATCAAATTCTGCCTGAGCACGTTGAGCCAGCGATTTCACAGATAATTAAAGAAAATCAGTCGGTAATTGATGCGATTGTATTAAAGACTGAGCAATCTCCGGAAGCCATTAACTGGCAAAACTTTATGTTGCCCCTTGAGATTTTAGAAGATCGACTGGCCAAAGCATGGTCGCCGGTTTCCCATTTAAACAGTGTATGCAACTCTAAAGAGCTTCGCCAGGCTTATGATCAAGCCATGGCGTTATTGACTGACTACTCGACATTATTAGGGCAGCACCAAGGATTATTTAATGCGACAGAAAAGCTCTACGCGAGTAAAGAAGCATTAAACCTCACTCAGTCGCAGCGGCAAATATTAAAAGACTCTTTAATCGGTTTTAAATTGTCCGGGCTTCATTTAGACAAAGAGCAACAGAGCGAGTTTAGCCAGATTCAAAAAAGGTTGGCCGAGCTTTCCTCTAAATATGAACAGAATTTGTTAGACGCGACCATGGTATGGACTAAGTCAATAGAAAGCGAAGAACAGCTCTCAGGTTTGCCAGAAACTGAACTGGCAATGCTTAGAGATAATGCTGTGAGTAGAGAACTTTCTGGTTATCTAATTACCTTAGAAATTCCAAGCTATTTAGCCATTATGACTTATGCCGATAATCGAGAGTTAAGGGAGCAAGTTTATACGGCTTACTCGACTAGGGCTTCTGATCAAGCGCAAGATAAACAATTTGATAACAGCGGTATTATGGTTGAACTGTTGGATCTAAAAAATAAAAAAGCCAAATTGCTGGGTTTTGAAAACTACGCGCAACTTTCGTTAGAAAGCAAAATGGCGGAAAGCCCAGAGCAAGTCATTGAGTTTCTAACTGATTTAAATGTAAAAGCGAAAGCGCAAGCCGAAGTTGAGTTTAAAGCATTGTCTCAATTTGCGAGTGAAGCAGGTATTGAAGAATTACAAGCTTGGGATGTTGCCTACTTTAGTGAAAAACTAAAGGAGAAGAGCTTTCAGATTTCACAATCAGAGCTCAGAAGTTATTTTGTGGTAGACAAAGTGATAGAAGGACTATTTGAGCTGACTCAGCATCATTTCGCGGTCAGCTTTGAATCCGTTGAAGATAGCAAAAAATGGCATCCTGATGTTCGTCACTATGCAATCAAAAGAAATGAGCAAGTTGTTGCCGAGTTCTACCTTGACCTTTATGCTCGCCAACATAAACGCGGTGGCGCTTGGATGGATCATTATCAGAGTCGCTTTAAAGTATCCTCACATAAAACTCAGCATCCAATTGCCTATTTAACCTGTAACTTTGCTCCGCCAGTCGATAATAAACCCGCTCTTTTAACTCATGATGAAGTGGTTACCTTGTTTCATGAATTCGGACACGGTTTGCATCATATGCTGACAAAGGTCGATGAATTATCTGCATCGGGTATCGCAAATGTTCCTTGGGATGCCGTTGAGCTTCCGAGCCAATTTATGGAAAATTTTTGTTATCACCCTGAAGTGCTCGCCAAATTAAGTAGTCATTATGAAACTGGCGAATCACTGCCCGAACCGCTGCTTGAAAAACTGATTGCGGCGAAAAATTTTCAATCCGCCATGATGATGGTTAGACAAATAGAATTCGCTTTATTTGATATGAAAATACACAATGGTCAACCACTATCTGAAGCGCAAATTCAGCAGGTACTAGATGAGACTAGGCAGCAAGTAGCAGTGGTTATACCCCCCAAATTTAATCGTTTTCAAAACGGTTTTTCACACATTTTTTCTGGCGGCTACGCGGCGGGCTACTATAGCTACAAATGGGCAGAAGTGCTTTCAGCAGATGCTTTTTCTTTATTTGAAGAACGAGGTGTAATGAATCCAGAAGTGGGGCAACAATTCTTGCATCAAATTCTAGAAAAAGGTGGTTCTCAAGAGCCAATGGCATTGTTTGTTAATTTTAGAGGTCGAAAACCAGAAGTAGATGCATTACTGCGACACTCGGGTATTAACGCATAGTTAATATCCAAGAGCCTGTTAATATTGAAGGACGTATGCGATTGAACTTAGAATTAGCTGCAATAGATCAAGACCTTGCCGAATCACTTGGGATCAAAAAGGTTTGTGCACTTTCTGACATTACCGATAGCATTGCAGTTTTCTCTCAACAGCAAGAGCAACTTATCTTGCATCTTACTCTGGATCAAAAAGTGCAGTGTTTAGCATTTAGTCTTGACGCTGGTGAGGTTGCTAATCGCGCGGCCAAAGTCAGTAAGTCCAACGAATTGATTGCCAAAGCAATTGGCTGTAAGCCTCATTTTAGACCTAGCGTTTTAGATGCAACTGCCGGTATGGGGCGAGACTCACTGATAATGTTGATGCTTGGCTGCCAAGTGACTATGCAAGAGCGTAACCCCGCAATTTTCAGATTACTCGAAAATGCGGTAGCTCGGTTAAGAGCAAACCCAATAATCGACCAATCCATATTTGAGCGACTGCAATTGACTAACGCTAACAGTATCGAGTCAATGAATGGCCAGCAATCATATGAAGTGGTTTACCTTGACCCAATGTTTCCCGAACGAAAAAAATCTGCTTTGGTCAAAAAAGAAATGAGGTTGTTCAAGCGAATTGCTGGAGATGATCTCGACGCTGACGACCTCTTAATCGCTGCTTTAGAAACTTCGGCGAATAGAGTTGTTGTAAAAAGACCGAAAGGTGCCGATAATCTGGCAAATAGAAAACCGAGTCATCAAATAGTGGGTAAGAAATTTCGATTTGATGTTTACCTGCAATAACAGACTAACGATTATAAAATCTGAGGTAATTCCGTGGATCAAATAGGCAATAAAAGAGTTATCGGTTGTGAAGAGTGGTGTGCTTTTCCAGATCTGGGTATTCCCGCCGTTAAAGCTAGAATTGACTCTGGTGCAAAAACCTCTTCTTTACATGCTTTTAATATTAATAAATTCAAAAAAGATGGTAATTGGTGGGTTAGTTTTGAAGTGCATCCGGTTCAAAATAATCGTCGAGTCGTGATTCGATGTGAAAGACCGATTGTTGATAAGCGAACCGTTAAAAGTTCGAGTGGTGCTGCTGAGCGTCGCTATGTAATCAGTACGTGCCTAAAAGCCGGAGATGATGAGTGGGATATAGAGCTGACGTTAACTAACCGCGACTCAATGGGATATCGAATGTTATTAGGTCGAGAAGCAATGCACGGAAAACTATTAGTTGACCCGTCACTTAGCTTTTGTCTTGGCAAGGTCGAAGATAAAACACTCGACAAAATGTACAAAGAAAGAGAGTTTAGCAAAACGGGACTTAAAATCGGATTATTGGCGAGCAATCCTAATCTTTATAGTAATAAACGAATTATGGAAGCAGGGGAAGAGCGCGGTCATGAAATGATCTTTCTCAATATTAAACAATGCTATATAAAATTGGACGCTGAAGAACCTGAAGTTCATTATCGTGGTGGCAAAATACTAAGCCATCTAGATGCGGTCATTACTCGAGTTAAACCCAGTATGACATTCTATGGCTGTGCACTTACGAGACATTTTGAAAGTATGGGCATTCACGCAGTTAATTCCTCGGCCGCTATTACACAATCACGAGATAAATTATTTTCGTTACAATTACTATTAAAAAACGGGATCAATATTCCAACATCGGGTTTTGCTAATTCGCCAATCGATACCAATGATTTGATTGAGATGGTTGGTGGCGCTCCTTTGATTATTAAGTTGCTTGAAGGAACACAAGGTCGCGGAGTTGTTCTTGCGGAAACTAAAAAAGCGGCAGAAAGTGTGATTAACGCATTTAAAGCACTGAAAGCTAACTTGTTGGTTCAAGAGTTTATCAAAGAAGCGGATGGCAAAGATTTAAGATGTTTTGTCATCGGCGGAAAAGTGGTTGCATCGATTGAAAGAACTGCGGCGCCAGGAGAATTTAGAGCCAACATTCATCAGGGCGGTACAGCCTCAATTGTGAAAATCACACCAGAAGAAAAGGCTCTAGCGATTAAAGCGGCTAAGGTGCTTGGATTAAAAATAGCTGGTGTCGATATTATTCGTTCTAAGAACGGGCCATTACTGCTTGAAGTAAACTCCTCCCCAGGTCTAGAAGGAATTGAAAACGCTACCGGAAAAGACATTGCCGGACTGATGTTAACTTCAATTGAAAAGAAGCTAGCATGGAAGCGCGAGCTGGCAGTCGACTAGCTGCTCGAACAGGATATTAAAATTTCAAAATCAATTGAGTAAACCGCTAGCCGTAGCCCTAACTAACCATTGAAAATGTTGTTCGATGTTGTCGAGCAGCTGTTAACTGAAATGTACTGAATTAGTTTCAACAAGGAATGATCAATGAAGGTTTTCAGAGCCAAAGAATTTACTGCTGATAAAGCGTGGGCAGCGCAAGATATTGCTTGTATTAACGGAGTAACCACTCGCTTGCATTGGACCGATAAACCCTACCACTGGCATACCAATGATGGAGAAGAAATCTTTACCGTTCTCGATGGAGTGGTCGAAATGTTTTACAAGCAGAATGCACGAGAGCATTCAGTGCTGCTTGAAGCGGGAGATATTTTCTATGCTTCAATAGGAACGGAACATGTTGCACATCCTAAAGGAGTCGCAAGAATCTTGGTGGTGGAAAAGCAAGGTAGCGAGTAGCTTATAGTCTTAAGTCAGTTTCTGCTCAATCCAAAGCGCAGAGCCACCTGTTCTAAACATACAATGCTTATATCGTAAGAAACCGTTTTCAAGTTAAAGCTATTGCAATGCTATATCTTATTTCTGTCGAATATTCTTGAGATAATATCCATTGCTTTTATGGGAATTCGTTCCTTTTATTTAGTCATTCTCTAATGTTAAACTCTTCGTGTTCCTCTAGGGATAACAATATTTATTTAAACTAAATAAATCTTACAAGGAAGGTAGAAGAAAATGAGTGATCAAAAGTTCACAGCAATGGTTTTGACACATGGAGACGTTCAAGTATCTCCTCTTGAGGTTTCTAGATTAAATCAAAAACCGATAGAACTTATGCCAGGTGCGCGCTATGGGAATGATGTTTTTCTGACAGGTTACACAAGATTCATATTTGAATCAGAAAGAAAGAAACTTGACTTCGCTTCACTTGAAAGAGCTCTTAATAGTCTAAGGTCAAATCCTCGGTCCCCTAAAGCAGAACAACTTAGAAATAGTCTAGTGACCTTTCGCACAGAATTTGAACTATTTAGATTGGATTATCAAATACACGCTGGTCAGGTGATAGTTTTCAACATTCAACCAATCGATCGTCACCAAAGAATGCGGGATAGTTTGGAAAAGCCAGCGCTCTATAAAATAATGAAAAAGAATGGTGTTTGGAGTATCGTTGGCAAGACCCAAAAAGTGACTACACGTTACGCCGCGGTAAATGGCCAATCGAATAATTTGGCTAAAGCTCGTTGGCTAATGGGAGCGCATCTCGATTTTGAGTTTGGAAAAGGAGTTAATGAATTTACCTTGTATCACAATCCGAGCGTGGGAGGACGTGGTGATACTTGGGAGTCCATTCAAGATAAATTTGGATTTACCACGCCGGTTACTAAAAAGTTCGCTAAAATAATATCGGAAACTCAAAAACAGGGTAATGAAACAACTTGGTTGGGCCATAGCCAGGGAGGCGTTATTATTTCAGAAGGCGTTCGATATCTCCTTAATCACCAAAGCAGCTGGAGCTTGAATAAATTGAGCCTTAATGGCAGAAAGAATGCTGAGAAAGGTGAGCTACTGGATAAGCAAAGCGTTGTTTTACATGGCAATGCCAACAACAATTGGCGTTCAGGTAGATTGTTCGACAGGGCAGGGATGAAAGTTGTTGCCATAAAAGCCCACGATTATGATTTTGTAACTAATATTATTGGTAGCAACACACTTAATCCGCGTAAACTATTAGGTTCCTTGGTCTACGCTAACCACGTGACGGGTGGTTCTATCGCACAAAGTCCACACACTACGGCACAATCGATGGAGAAATGGAACGAAAATATGAATAACGGCCCTGGAAAAGGGCGTAGCCGTTTACAGAAAGTGCACAATCAGACAGGAAAGAAAATTAGCTCCTCGGTTCGTTACATCAAAAATGCTTTTAAATGAGCTATAAATAATGAAACTAATAATGGGAATTGTTATGTCAGGAATTTTAGGTTTTTTTTCTTCGAATAAAAGTATTCCTTTTGGCGCAGAACGAACCATCGATTTAGGGGTTGCCAAGTTAAGCTTTTCTCTTCAGGAAGACTTCAGCAAAGATATGCCGGCAGAACCTTTGATTGAGAAAATAGATATTCGTCAAAAAGAATCACTTCAACAATTAGACAATGGATTGATTCTACAACGCTGGTGGGATATCAAAGAGTCGGGCTTCTTTGGAAAAAACATTGGAATGTTAATGATGTCGATAGGTGTACACCAAGCTCCTCAGAATAAAAAGAAGTATGTTCATGATAAACCCTATAATCTGCTCAATCGACTCGATTTAATGTTGTCACTCTCGGATCGCTTCCACCAAATGTATGACGAGCATAATGAGCAAGCAATCTCTAGTGGCAATGAAGATTTCGGGTATCATGGAGCGTCGCTTTTCTCAGGATTTAAGGATGATTATTCCACGTCATATAGAGATGACATCATTGGTCAAACAAAATGGATAAGCTATGGCATATCCGGACAGAATTGGGAACGTATAGTGGTTCATGTATTGCCGCTGAGTAGAGAATCATTTTTGGAAGTCCGGTTTACCTATTCCCCCGAAAAATCTAAAATTTCTTCCCGCGAATTCAATGATTTCGTTCACGAAACTCGAGCCACCCCAACATTCAATCAATTCCAAATTGAATTCAGCGAACAAGCCAGTGATGTCAAAGCGCTGGTGCAAGGAAAGTGGCTTACTGAAACCAATGATGAGGTGATGGAGAGTCATATCGAACTACTCAGAGAAAAATTTCCTCCGGGCGAAGCCGTTAAATATATCCCACCACCTGAAGAGAATGATGTTCCAGACATGGAAGGAATAGAATCTTCTGATGACGCATGGGAGCCCATGGATAAACGCTAGTTTATCAGGAGATGTTCCATCAAGTTCTAGTCTCACTTAAGATTTTAAACATAGTAATTGATACACAAATCGACTTGTCTTCTTAGACTTCAATACTTGCCACTGGTCCGAATAACTCGGAGTAGTCGCGTTGGCTTCTTGCTCGACATATATAACTGCTTCATCGCATAAATGAGGGGCTAAGTTATCTAAGGTTTGTGGTAAAAAGCCTTTATCAAAGGGGGGGTCTAAAAATACAAGGTCAAATTTTTGTTGATTATTTCTGAGATATTCTTCAGCGGTACTAGTGATCACATTGGCCTTATCTATTTTTAACTCGGCCAAGTTTTTTTTGAGAACCGTGGTCACTCGGCTATTGGCATCGACAAAAGTGACTGTTGCTGCCCCTCGCGAAAGTGACTCAAATCCCAGCGCACCGCTTCCCGCAAATAAATCTAAACAATTAGCCCCTGCAACATCTGCGGTCAACCAATTAAACAAGGTTTCTCTTATTCTATCTAAAGTTGGTCTCAATCCTTCTTCTGCTGCAAAACTTATTTTTCTCCCTCGCATACTGCCACCAATTATTCGAAGGCTGCTAAGTTGCTGGCTCTTGCCCTTAGAGGCATTAATTTTGCCTTGATTATGATGTTTGCTGTTTGAATTCTTGCGAGGCATGTGTCCATTAATCTTGTTGAAGTTGCAACGACATGTTAACCCAAAGCTTTAGCATTTGGCAGCTGCTCATTGCAAATTTGCTATAAGAATTTTCATTTTTATATTAGTTGATCTGATTATATGATTCAGGTCACCTTTGCGAGATTGAAGCATAGCATTTTCGATTTTCTCATCTATAGTTAATTATAGACCCCTTAAAAATAACTCTAACAATTGGAATTTAATTATGCAGCTTGTCCCAGTTTTAGAAATTAGACACGGTAAGAGTGTTCACACCGAAAAGAAAAATGCGTTTGTTGATCATGTGGTTTCAAATGATCCCATTGAAACGGTTAATCATTGGTACGCACAGGGTATTAGAAGAATTCATTTTGTAGATGTAGACGCTATTGAAACTCGTGAGCCGTGTAATGTTGACTTACTCACCAAAATAAAACGCAACTATCCCGATCTATGTGTCCAAGTCATTGGTGGAATTGTTGATATTGATTCAGCCTTTATTTGGGTGGATGCCGGTGCTGATTTCTTGGTTTTGACTAGTAAAGCGATACGAAATCAGGACTTGCTCTCTGATATTTGTGTCGAGTTTCCCAACAAGGTGCTAGTTGAAATGGATAGTCGCCAAAGTAACGGGGAGAAGCAACAAGCCGATATGCAACTAATCCAGTTAGCTGAGCGCTTAGAAGAAGAAGGCGTTGGAGGACTTGTCGTTACTGAGGTTCCCGCGTCTGGTCACGTCAGTACTCGTAACTTGTTAAGTGTGAGTCACTTTTCTCAGAATGTCGAATTGCCAGTTCTAGCCAATGGAGGCATAGAAAAACTCGAGGACATCGAGTTGCTACTGCGAGAATATACAGGAAAACTCACTGGCATTTTGATAGGGAAAATTGTCTACGATGAAAACTTTAATCTGGCCAGTGCCCAGCAAATGCTCAGTGAATACCAAATGGCTTGTTAAACGTTGTCTCGCTGAGTGATTCCTTACCATGAATGAGGCAGGGTTTTGTGAATAGTGATCCCACTAGAATCTTGAGTGATATACCCTCCGGAGCGTAAATCTTTCAAAATTCTTGCCACCATCTCTCTGGAAGCGCCTACTCGGTTGGCAATATTTTGCTGAGTGAGTTTTTCCGGAATGACCCTAACATCGCCTTTCTCTTCCGAAAGGTTTAAAAAGGTGACTGCAATTCGCTGATAAACATCCATAAGTCCAAGCTGTCTTATGGTTTCGGTAGCTTCAATTAATCGTGTGGATAAGTTTTCTATTAGAGCAATTGAAAATGCCGGGTAGGAAGCTAAACAGTGTTTAAAGTCAAATTCTTGCATTACCCCGATTTTGCAATCGGTAATGGTGACAATTGATGCTGTGCGAGGTATTGATTTGATTAATCCCAACTCTCCAAAAAATTCACCTGGGTTATGGGTATTAATAATGATTTCTTTGCCGGTATTGTCATTGAGGTAAACTTTGACCTGTCCTTCTAGTAAAAAATACAAGCTATGGGAATCATCTCCCTCAGTGACGATTTGTGTTTTTTTACGGAAGTTGCGTGAATGAACATGTGACAAGACTTTTTCAACTTCTTGTTTTTCCAAGTAGTTAAAAAGGTCAAATTCAGATAATTCAAACATACTATAGCCCCCGGAGATTTATGATTTGCTAGTTTACGTCAATTCGGATTATTTATGCTATTGCTAGGGTGTAAATAATTCACACAAATAATGCTTAGGAATTACATTTTACTCTATTCATTTACCCTATACTTAATTTAAAGAGAGGTCTGAGCTGTTATTCAGACTTCTCAATTTGTGATATTGCGCCTTATTAAGTTACTATGTCGTACTCAGAGTCTTGTTGTGTGAGTAAGTTCTTGTTTTTAGTGGCCTTTGTTCGTTCAGGTGGCCGATATCAAGTACTATAACTATTATAAGCTTCGCGACATTGACCATATTGTTAAGGACATCAATTGCTACGTTTTGGCGACATTTGGTTTCTTTTGATCTTTGTTTTGTTCTTGCTATCGCTGAAAACAGCTTCAGTCAGTGCAGGACAGAAAGAGTTTGGAAACCAAAATAACATTTATATTACCGAATGGGCTAGGCTGCGGCATCAAGCAGAGCTGGGTGATCCTGATGCATTATTCGTGCTGGGTAATTACTATTTCAAACCGCCAAGAGGCAGTAGTTTTCGGAAAAACCTTAATAAGTCAGCAGAATATTACTTTCAATCGGCTATTCGAAAAAATGCGGCTGCTCAATATAACTTTGCGTTTATGCTGCATAAGGGCTTGGGAGTTCAACAAAACACCGTAGAGTCCTACGTTTGGTTTAAAATAGCTTCCCTAAATCCTAGTCCAGTGGCTAAGCATGTAAACCAATTGTCGCGTGATGTTGTAGCTACATTAGAGCTAGATATGACCCAACAACAAATTGACTTAGCCAATCAAAAATTAAAGGAATACCAAGAAAATATCGATAAGAAGCGCTTTCGTCAGTTAAAATATCCAGACTAGTAAACTCCGCGCCAGTTAGTCTTTGCTGCGCTTAAACTGGTATAAACTATTTAGTACCGAACCTACTGCCACCACAATTGCGCCTGCCAAGAATACTTGTAACATTCTAACATCAGAAATAAATGGGTCGCTCATCCAGTAGTTGATTAAGGCAACAGCAATAATCAAGAACCCAATTAAATAACAAATGATTGACGCTTTGGGAATTCGCTTGAAAACCAACTTCATTTTAAGCCTCTTGGATTTTGCCTAACTCAAAGGTGAGTCCATTGGATTGTATTTGTAATACCATGCCATCTTTTTGCTCGACTGAATCTGCTTGTTCGATTAAACGGTAATAGCAGCTACGGCTAAAGGAGGCAAATAAATTGCGTCTAATATTAATAATAGGCAGTGATTGCTGTTGATATTGGGAGAAAGCTAGCTGTTCGGCTTGACTTAATAATTGTTTATTGTCGCAATTATCCACAAATTCATAGCAAGTAACACCTTCTACTTCGACGGTTTGAAAATCGATAATGACAAACGGTTGCCATTCCACTTGAATTTTTATTTTTTCTGCCGGAGTCACTAAGAAATACTCATCGCCGGTCTTTTTGATGATGGTAGAAAAAAGCTTGTAAAGTTTTTTACGGCCGATTGGCGATTGTTCATGCCACCATTCGCCATTGGCTTTTATTACTAAATCCATCTCGCCACAGTAGGCTGGATCCCACTTTTCAATCGGTGGAAGTTTGCTTTCTTGGGTTGAAAGATAACTCATTATCGATTCAAAAGACGTATTTGATTGAACCATGGTTCAGCCTTTTTTAATCCAGTATTGATAAGGTGTATTTTGCGTGTTGGCGGTTAAAAGAAAGTGATCCATAAACTCACAAAAGGTCGGAATATCGCGTTTGGTTGCCGGATCATCAGCGAAGACCTCTAAAACTTCTCCAGACTTCATGCTTCTAATCGTTTTTCGAATCATCATGACGGGTTCAGGGCACCTAAGTCCTTCCAGCTGTATGCTTTGGGAAACTTTAATTTCATTGTTATCCATCATTCAACTACCTGTAAAACAATTATCATTAACTCTTAACTCTGCTTTAATGGCGATCTCGGCGCTTATTAGGTCTATTTTTATTATATGTCCTCGGTCTATTTTCGGGGATTTTTATGCTCGGGAGTAACTCAGCGTTTACTTCCTTAGTTGGAATAGTATGTTCGATGTATTTTTCGATAGCCGGTAAGTTGAAGGCAGCATCTTCACATGCAAATGAAATTGCAACGCCACTAGCGCCAGCGCGAGCCGTTCTGCCAATTCGGTGCACATAGTCTTCTGCATCATCCGGTAAATCAAAATTAAATACATGACTCACTGCGTCAATATGTAGGCCTCTAGCAGCTACATCTGTGGCGATTAAGCAGTCGATTTGTCCAGACTTTAACTCATCGAGTAACCGCATCCTTTTTTTCTGTTGGACGTCACCAGTTAACAATCCTGACTTATAACCATTGGCCTTTAAGCATAACCAGACTTGTTCAGCCTTACGCTTAGTGTTAGTGAATACGATCGACTTTGTAGGCGACTGTTGCTCCATCAAACCTACTAATAGGGGTAACTTTTCTTTGTTGCTAGGATAGTATAGAAATTCTTCAATTTTCCCGGCGGTAACTTCGTCAGGCTCCACATGAATATGAGTGGGTGTATTCATATGTTCGTAAGCTAATTCTTTGACTCTGTTTGAAAGCGTTGCAGAAAATAACATATTCAATCGCTCGCTCGGTTTAGGCATACTCCTAA
Source organism: Kangiellaceae bacterium (assembly GCA_965230505.1). Lineage (GTDB taxonomy): Bacteria > Pseudomonadota > Gammaproteobacteria > Enterobacterales > Kangiellaceae. The sequence goes on from OZ246006.1 coordinate 2,575,224, forward strand.
AAAAGTAACGTATGTCGTCGATAAACCCTAAATCAAACATTCTATCCGCTTCATCTAGTACCACGCAGTCAAGGCCGTAAAAACTATAAACACTTTGATCGAGATAATCTTTTAAGCGACCAACAGTCCCTATCAGAACATCGACACCAGCGCTAATTGAATCTCTTTGTTTTGCATAGTCTGCGCCACCAAAGGCGACTCGTATTTTTAGATCGGTGTATTTAGCCAGTACTTTTGCATCTTCATAAATTTGAATGACCAGTTCACGAGTTGGCGCAATGATAAAAGCTCTTGGCTCATTTACTCGGCGATCTTCCACTTCTGGCAATGTCAGTAGTTCATTGAGCGTGGCGAGTAAAAATGCGTTGGTTTTGCCGGTACCTGTTTGCGCTTGTCCGGCAACGTCTTTTCCAGACATTAACAGCGGAATCGCTTCGGCTTGGATGGGGGTGGCGTACTCATATCCGAGTTTATTTAAAGATTTTATCAGTCTAGGGTGTAACCCCATTGAGTCAAAACGAGTCTGTGATAAGTGGGTGACCATACTTGGTTATCTGCCTTAGGTATTGCGAATACTAGATGAGTAAACTCTTGCTGCCAAAAATACTAGACTTTTTGCCATCTGTAGTTGCAACTTCGTCTAGCAAGCTGCAAAATAGAGCGATTATCTTCAAAAATTAACAAATTAAAATTCTTGGACGATATGTCGATTTTTGACCAGAAAAATAGATAGTAGCATTAAAGTAGAGATATCGATACCACAACAAAGGGCGGTATTCTCAGCGATTCATTGACCGGAGATTAAAAGAAATGGGCGAGCAAGTTATTCATTTAACTGATGATAGTTTTGAAGCAGAAGTTTTACAGTCTGATTTACCAGTATTAGTCGATTTTTGGGCTGAATGGTGCGGACCATGTAAAATGATTGCACCAATATTGGATGAATTAGCGACTGAGTATCAAGGTAAAATTAAAGTAGCTAAATTGAATATTGATGAAAACCAAGCAACAGCGCCTCAATACGGTGTTCGTGGTATCCCGACTTTAATTTTGGTTAAAAATGGTAGCGTTGAAGCACAACAAGTGGGTGCTGTGAGTAAGTCTCAATTAGCGGCATTTATTGATAGTAATATCTAGCTAGAAGACCAGCTGCAGGCCTTTGCTCAATTTAGTGAGTACAGGCCTGCAAAATTGGTTCTTTGTCAAAATGGTATAGCCTAGCTGATTGATTTTTAGTGGATTTTCTTCAATTTAGTCGGTAAACCATCGAAAAACTGGACAACAAATAGTTTTAGTGCTATTTTTCATTCAATCGCTTGTTTCGAGCAAACCTCCAACCCGAATAATTTCCCTAAAAATCAACACCTTTGATATTGTGTGATCGGGCTGATGTTCAGATTAAATAAGCAACTAATTTCAAAAATAACGAATAATTAACTCAATACAACCGTATTAAACGCTTGTAAACCTAATGAATAGGTAAATCTAGATTAGTTCTGACAAATAATTACTCCTGACAATTGAAGTAGGTCATACGGTTTAGTCATATAAGAAAGTTGCCTAATCAGTTCTAAATTGAGACTCCCAAATTCAAATTAACGTACTTATCATTTTAAAGTAATAAATCAAACATCTTAACCTTAAAGTATCTCCTATGAACTTATCCGAAATTAAACTCCTCTCAGTTACTAAACTTGCTCAAATGGCCAAAGACGCTGGCCTTGACGATGTTGCTCGTATGCGAAAGCAAGATATTATCTTCGCCATTCTCAAGGCGCACGCCAAGAGCGGAGAAGATATTTTTGGTGATGGAGTTCTAGAAATCCTTCCCGATGGATTCGGTTTCTTAAGAAATGCTAACTCATCATATTTAGCGGGGCCTGACGATATTTATGTGTCGCCGAGTCAGATTAGACGTTTTAGTTTAAGAACGGGTGATACGATCTCTGGAAAAATTAGGCCGCCAAAACATGGCGAACGTTATTTTGCGCTATTAAAAATTAGAGAAATCAATTTTGATAGTCCAGAAAATGCAAAAAATAAAATCCTGTTTGAAAATCTGACCCCATTACACCCTGACGAGAGAATGGTCATGGAAAGAGGCAATGGTTCTAGTGAAGATATCACAGCTCGTATCATTGATTTAGCCTCGCCAATTGGTAAAGGCCAGCGTGGCTTATTAGTGTCTCCGCCAAAAGCTGGTAAAACAATGATGATGCAAAATATTGCTCAGTCTATTACCGCTAATCATCCCGATTGTTTGTTAATTGTATTGTTGATCGATGAGCGACCTGAAGAAGTAACAGAAATGGAACGCTCAGTGCGCGGTGAAGTGGTTGCATCGACTTTTGATGAGCCTGCAAGTCGTCACGTACAGGTGGCGGAAATGGTCATTGAAAAAGCTAAACGCCTGGTAGAGCACAAGAAAGACGTTATTATTTTATTAGATTCCATTACTCGTTTAGCGCGAGCTTACAACACCGTCATTCCTTCGTCGGGAAAAGTCTTAACCGGTGGTGTCGATGCCAATGCATTACAGCGTCCTAAGCGATTCTTTGGTGCGGCAAGAAATATCGAAGAAGGTGGTAGTTTAACCATTATAGCGACGGCACTCGTTGATACAGGTTCTAAAATGGATGAGGTGATTTACGAAGAGTTTAAAGGAACGGGTAACTTAGAGTTACACCTTGACCGAAAAATTGCCGAAAAACGAGTTTTCCCAGCGATTAACTTTAACCGCAGCGGTACTCGTAAAGAAGATCTGTTGACCACACCGGAAGAGCTTCAAAAAATGTGGATATTGAGAAAAATTCTTCATCCAATGCAAGAAATCGAAGCGATGGAATTCCTTATCGATAAACTGGCAATGACCAAAACTAATGATGAGTTCTTTAACTCTATGAAACAGCGCGGTAAAAACTAGTTTCTATTTTAAGTGATTGTCATTCTTGAGTTTATGATGAACGAGTCGCTTTCCCTAATGTGAAGGGGAAAAGCATGACCGTTAGCGTTATTCCCTCTTAGGCTAGTTAACGGTTGCTCAACAACGACATCATTGGTAATAGTAAATCAAGCATTAGGTAATATCGCAGCATGATCCTTAATCCTTCGGTCAAATATAAAGATCTTCGAGAGTTTATCGACTTTCTTGAGCAGCAAGGCGATCTTAAGCGGATCCAACACCCGGTTGATCCTAATCTTGAAATGACCGAAATTTCTGATCGCGTTCTGCGAGCCGACGGGCCGGCTTTATTATTTGAAAACCCTGTGGGTTTCAAAACGCCTGTTCTTACCAATTTATTTGGTTCTGCGCGAAGAGTGGCTGCAGCAATGGGGTGTGAAGATGTATCGGAACTTCGCGAAGTCGGAAAATTATTGGCTTTTCTCAAAGAACCGGAGCCCCCAGCAGGGTTAAAAGATGCTTGGAATAAAGCGCCAATTTTTAAGCAAGTGCTTAATATGGCCGCTAAAGAAGTTAAGAAGCCGAATTGCCAGTCAGTCGTTATTGAAGGTGATCAAGTTGATCTTTCTCAGTTACCCATTCAGACTTGTTGGCCTGGCGACGTCGCGCCACTGATTACTTGGGGGTTAGTCGTTACCAAGGGCCCAGAAAAGAAACGCCAAAATTTAGGCATTTATCGTCAGCAAGTGATTGCTAAAAACAAAGTCATAATGCGTTGGTTGTCTCACCGAGGTGGAGCGCTTGATTTTAAAGAGTGGCAACAACAGCATCCGGGTAAACCTTTTCCTGTGAGTGTTGCCCTAGGCGCAGACCCAGCAACAATTTTGGCTGCTGTTACCCCTATTCCCGACCAGTTATCAGAATATGCTTTTGCCGGTTTGCTACGTGGAGAAAAAACCAAAGTCGCGGATTGTTTATCAAATGACTTGCAGGTTCCTGCGTCCGCTGAATTTGTTTTGGAAGGATATATCTATCCCGATGAGTTTGCTCCAGAGGGACCCTATGGTGATCACACTGGTTATTATAATGAAGTTGAGTCGTTTCCAGTCTTTACCATCGAAAAAATTACTCATAGAGCCGATCCGATATATCATTCAACCTACACCGGACGACCACCTGATGAACCGGCGGTGTTGGGAGTCGCGTTAAACGAAGTGTTTATCCCTTTGCTACAAAAACAGTATCCAGAAATTGTTGATTTTTACCTTCCGCCAGAAGGGTGTTCGTATCGCATGGCTGTCGTCACCATTAAAAAACAATATCCTGGCCACGCCAAGAGAATCATGATGGGGGTCTGGAGCTTTTTACGTCAGTTTATGTACACTAAATTCGTGATAGTGACCGATGATGATGTTAATGCCAGAGACTGGAATGATGTAATCTGGGCATTAACAACTCGAGTTGATCCCACCCGAGATACCACTTTGATTGACCAAACTCCCATTGATTATTTGGATTTTGCCTCGCCAGTTTCTGGTTTAGGGTCTAAAATGGGGATCGACGCCACCAATAAATGGCCGGGAGAGACGGATCGTGAGTGGGGCGTTTCGATAGAAAGAGATCAAAGCGTTAAAACTAAAATAGATAAAATATGGAATGAACTAGGTTTATGACGGAATTTACCTGTAGAACTAAAGAAGTGATTCAACTGAATGACCAAATCCACCGCATTCGAATCGTCCCGGATGATAAGAAGCTTTTTGATTTTAAAGGTGGTCAGTATATTGTATTACATATGCCCGATGGTAAGCGAGTTCCTCTTTCCATTGCCAGTGCCCCCGAAGAACGCGAATTCATTGAGTTGCACGTAAGACTCATTGAAGGCCACCCACTGGCATCTGATATGATTGAATTGTTTAAAACGGCTGACGAGTTTCAATTAGAAGGTGCCTATGGCGGGTGCTTTTTAAATGACAGTGAAAGAAATTTAGTAATCATTGCAGGTGGCACTGGTTTCTCGCCAATGAAAAGCATGATTGAAAGTGCGTTCGCACAACAAACTAAGCGTAAAATTGAGCTCTACTTGGGGGCTCAAGTGACCGGAGATCTTTATCAAGACGATTTGATCAAATCTTGGGAACAGCAATACGAGAATTTTAGTTACACCCCCGTTATTTCAGGGGATGAAGAAGGCTGGCAGGGTGTGAAAGGGTTCCCCCATGAGCCCGCGATGGACTGTGAAGAGCAAGAGCTACTTGCTAAAGATTATTATATTAGTGGTTCAGGACCTATGGTAACGGCAATCTATAAAGCATTGACCAGCAAAGGTGTTGATAAATCTCAAATACATTCCGATATGCTGAACATTATGCGAGAAAAAGGCGAAATCGACTAGTCGATTGGTTTTATTCGATATTCAAAGGTGGTTAAAGAAAGTTAAAACAATATTTGCTAACTTTTAGGCTGAACATTAGTTTGCTGAAACTGTCCTTTCTTTAGCCCAATCTCGCAAAGCCTGAACCTTTTCTGCCATCACGATAGAGATAGGTTTGGTTTGATTGAGAGTTTCTACCACCGACTCAGTATTCATCAATCCACCACTACCGTATGCATGATAAAGTGCAGACACCACACCTTGTTCAATTTCAGAACCCGTAAATCCTTTGCTGGCATCGGCTAACGCCGATAAATCAAAGGACTCACTGTTTTGTTTTCTGCGGGCTAAGTGTATTTTAAAAATAGCTTGTCGCGCTTGGTGATCAGGAAGATCCACAAAGAATATTTCATCTAGACGACCTTTGCGCATTAACTCTGGTGGCAATTTACTAATGTCGTTGGCGGTAGCTACAATAAATACTTGGTGGGTATTTTCTGCCATCCAAGTGAGCAGGGTTGCTAGCAGCCGCTGAGAAGTTCCACCATCACTTTCACCACTTGATAGTCCTTTTTCTATTTCATCCAGCCAAAGTACGCATGGAGCCATTAACTCCGCCATTTTTAACGATTCACGCAAATTTTTCTCGGTTTCACCGTGGTATTTATTATATAAGGTTCCAAAATCTAGTCGAAGCAAAGCAAGTCCCCACATGCCTGCAACGGCTTTGGCTGCTAAGCTCTTTCCACCGCCCTGAATACCTAATAACATCAAACCTTTTGGTGGGTCGAGTGGTATGTTTTGATCAAGAAATACTGCTTTACGCTGCTTTAGCCAACGCTTTAAGTTGGAAAGTCCGCCGACTTCAGAAAATTTAGAGGTTTCATATTCAAAACTCAACACGCCATCCATATCGAGCAACTCAAACTTCGCCCGATTTACTTGGGGTAACTCTTCTTCGGTAATGGCGCCATCGCTAATGACATTCCGAATGAGCGTTCGAGCATCAGCAAAGGTCATTCCTTTTAGATTGCGAACGAGTTTTTTGAGAGTTTCAGAATCCGTTTTAACTTTTTGCCCATGATGGGCTTTTGACCATATGTTGGCTTCTTCGCGCACCAGTTTTTCTAGTTGAGTCTCCGTTGGTAAAGCAAGTTGAAATTTGGCGGAGAATCGCTTTACTTCAGCGGGTAGCTCAATTTTGTGAGAGACGAAAATTAAAGTGTGGCTCTTTAAGTGATAGTCAATGGCTATTTCTTTAACTAACCGAACTATTTTTGGCTCGTTTTCGAAATAAGGATGGAAATCACATAAAATAAAAATGCCTGGGCGTTGGACTGACTTTATGTGTTTGAGGGCTTGCAGGGGCTCTCGGCTATCTTCTATTTCTGCTAAATCGTGGGCCAAGTCTACGCGAGTAATTCCATCCACTCTATCCCAACCGAAAACGGGCTTATTAAAATGAATTGCTAATTGAGTGACTAATTCGACCGCTCTATTTTCTTCATGAGTTTCAATGGTGATGATTGGGCTCTTGGATTTAACTAAAAGTCGTAAATCATTTAATTCTGTCATTCCACTCATTGGTATTGTTCCATTTTCTACTGCAAACCGATTAACGCTATGAATTAGGTGGCTTAGGACTCGGTCCATTGCTCTAAATCAATATCTGGAGGATAATAACTTAATATGATTGCCTAGTTCTAGCAAAAATCACTGAAAATAGGGACTCTGATGTATCCAAGTTCTCCTTTAGACAAGTTAATTGGTGCGGCTGACAACGCCTTGCGGACATTATTCGGTGGCTACCAAGTCACTGGTCGCGCCGACCCATCTGCAGATATTGCTGAAGCTGAGCTGACTGAGCAAGAGCGCAAACATGCTGCCGGATTGATGAGAATTAACCACTGCGGCGAAGTTTGCGCACAGGCGCTTTATCAAGGCCAAGCAATGACCGCTGAACTTCCTCAAGTGAGGCAAAAAATGGAACAAGCTGCCGCAGAAGAGAATGATCATCTGCAATGGTGCTCAGATAGGTTGGGCCAATTGCAAAGCCATACTAGTTTACTTAACCCCCTTTGGTACGCTAGTTCTCTTTCTATCGGTGCAATAGCAGGCAAGCTTGGTGATAAATGGAGCTTGGGTTTCGTTGCAGAAACCGAACATCAAGTGGTAAAACATTTACAAGAACACTTAGAAAAATTGCCTGCCAATGATAAGAAAAGTCTCCAAGTCATCAGACAAATGGAACAAGACGAACAGCATCATGCCGACACGGCTATTAAAGCTGGTGGAGTAGAATTGCCAATGCCCGTCAAAATCGCAATGAAAGGCATGGCCAAAGTCATGACTAAAACGGTTTATTGGATCTAATCATTCAATCAAGATAGGCCTAGATAGGGTAATCGAATAGTGACTTGTAATCCGTTGGGTTGCAAATTCTTTGCGAAAATCTCGCCTTGGTGAACCAACACAGCCTTTTTAGCGATTGACAACCCTAGTCCCGCACCACCGGATTCTCTAGAACGATCCGCTTGAGGCCGATAAAAGGCTTCAAAAACCTTATCGAGCTCATTACCTGGAATACCTGATCCATCGTCGCTAATAATGATCTCTACAAAACTACTAGCGGCAGCGGGGTCGTCCGTCATCCAACCATTCTTAATACTACAATCGATCTGTATTTTAGAAGCGGCATACCTCAGTGCGTTCCGAATGATGTTTTCAATGCAGCTAAGAATTAATGAGCGATCACCTTTAAAATGGAGCTGGTTTTGCAAACGACTTAACAGTTCGATATTTCGACTATCGGCTTCAAATTTAGCATCGGTGATCACTGACTCAATTAGTTCAGACAGATCAAATTGCTTCATATGAGGCTCGCTACTTAATCGATCAGTTCGCGAATATTCCAAAACACTTGTGATCATTTGATTCATACGATCAGCTTCTAACTTTATACGAGTTAATTCTTCGATATTCTTTTCGGAAGTTTTTTGATTAGCGATTCCTATGGCTAGCTGCAGTCGAGCCAACGGAGTTCTGAGTTCGTGGGAAAGGTCACCGAGTAGTCTGTTTTTAGATCGAATGATGCCATCGAGATGCTGAGCCATTTTCTCGAAATCTTGGGCTAAGTCGCCAAATTCATCTCCTCGAGAAGTCAGCTTTTCTAAACTGTTTTTGTCATTAAGGTCTTTTGATAATTCCGAAATGGCCAATTGTAGCTTCTTAATGGGTCTAGTAAAAAACCAAGCCATAAGAAAGCTAAGTGGAATGCTGACAAAAAACGTCGAAATGATTAGGTTCTGAGCAAACTCTTTAATAAAAAAGCCCAAATAACTTCGACTCAAGAATGAAAATCGTTGTGACACATAGAGTCGGTACGATTTACCTTGCTGTTGCACTTCATACCCACCAAAGTATAAAAAGCGTTTTTTAAATACAGTCATCGGTTGTTGTTCTTCAATTACCTGTTGGTTGAGAGCCAGCAATAATTTGGGGGTTCGTTTGCCAAAGTAATCGTTGCCTTGTGTATCTAATAGATACGCATTTCTTAGGAAACGCCGAGGTTTACGGTGGCCTTTGTTGCTTTTTTCTAATACATGATTGAGTTTATCTTCAATATTTGAAAGTTGATCAGCTAAATGAGGGGGCAGTGTACGAAAGCGAGCACTTTCACTGCTGACTTGAGTTAGGAATAAATTGAAAGAAAATACCGAGGCAAAAACAAGCCAAAACCAAAACAGTATCTTCCAAAAAATTCTAATTCTCATCACAATCTAAAACTCATGTTGGTCGATTATCATTTTAGAAGTTGATAACCATTGCCTCTAATGGTTTTTATTCTTTCTAAACCATCTTGGCGTTCACCTAGTTTTTTTCTTAAATTACTAATATGCATATCAATGCTGCGGTCAAATGCTTGTAATCGTTTACCTAATACTTCACGACTGAGTTGTTCTCGAGTAACAATACTACCTGCATTAGTAAGTAATCGTTCCAGAAAGTCAAACTCCGTAGAGGTTAATTCGATGACTTTATCAGAGACTTTAACAATCCGAGTTGAATGACTTAATTGAATATCCCCATGAGAGGTTTCATCATTGCTATGGTTGCCTAAAACGGGTTTTTGTGTACGTCGAGTAATGGCTCGAATTCTGGCGACTAACTCTCTTGGGTCACAGGGTTTTGCAACATAGTCATCTGCTCCCATCTCTAAGCCAACAATTCGGTCAATTTTTTCTCCCTTGGCTGTAAGCATGATGACAGGTAGATCATTATTCTTTCTTAAATTAGAAAGCGTATCGAAACCATTTAATACAGGCATCATCACATCTAGAATTAACAAATCAAAAGGTTGTTGATTGATTTTTTCAATAGCCTGTTGACCCGTATGGCAAATTTCAACTGCCATGTTTTCATTTTCAAGGTATTGTTTGAGGAGATGACATAACTCTATGTCGTCATCAGCGATAATAATATTCATTTTGATATTCTAGCACAGGCTTAAATGCCAGTAATATTTAGCTAACGCTCTTTACATAACCTTTACAAAGGCTTTGAGCAAATTTACTTAGTTGTCGATAAACTGGTACTCGTGGTTAACAAGGCAAATGTGTTAGTTATATTTAAACTTATCAAAGAGGACGACAGTATGAAAAAATCTTTCATTATTTCAAGTTTATTAACCGGTTTATTGGTGGTTGCGATCTCTAATTCTGCGCTGGCCGGGCCAAATCATGAACATAAGCATCGCCACGCCCATGGCTACGATCAACATTCACAATTTGATGCTAGGCGCTTAAATATGAAGCGTATGATGAGAGCTTTCTCGCGTTTAGAACTAAGTGAAGAGCAAAAGGCCGAAATTAAATCAGTATTCAAGCAAGGATTTGAAGACAATAAGCCTAAACGAGAGGAGATCCATACGCTTCGAGAACAGATAAGAGATTTAAAGGATGCAGAGGTCATCGATGAACAAGCACTCAGAGCGACGGCAATTAGTATTGCTAACTTGAGAACCGATATGATGCTAGCAAATTTGCAAAATCGAAAGAAAATTGAAGGATTACTTAGTCAATCTCAATTACAGAAATTGCAAGAAATGAAAGCAAAAAGAAAACAGCGACGTGCCGAAGAGTAGCAGTTAGAAAACACCCAGCTGTCAATGGCGGGTAATACTAGGTCAGAACCTACCCGCTATTGGCTACTTTACTAGCATGTCCTCTATCGGCTTGACTTGTTCAATGCCTGTATTATTTTCAACGAGTCTAGAAAAGTCATCAGCTAACTTTTCGCTTTCCTTTAAAATGGTTTGCCAGTATTCAATACGCTGTTCAGTTTCTAGCGCAGTAAAATCGGAACGGTCTGATATTTTGCCAAAAGGGAGTTGAGCGACGTGATCGGGTGACGGAGTGACTAAAACAACACGGTCAAAATTCGCTAGTTTTGCTCGTCTATAACTTAAGTTTTTATCAAACCATCCAGGCTTTATTTTTGGAAAAAAGTGTGGATATAAAACCAATCCTTCGGCACCAAAGTTAATATCTAAATGATAGTCGATAATTCCGCCATCTCTAAATGTTCCGGGTGCTGCACCTGAAATATTTTTTATGCCGCGAAGTATTAATGGAATAGCCCCTGAAGCCATTAGCACTGAGTGAACGTTGGCTTCATTTAATGCAACATATTGGGTGTTTCTATCGGAGTAATTAAAGTATTGGGAGGCTGGTTGTTCTGAGTTTAAACCTGTATGAAAAATATATCTTTCAAAAAATAGTTTTAAGGTATTTGCGGATGCCGCGTTAAATCCAGCTGCGGATAATAATCCTAATAACTGTAATAAACGATTCTCCGAAGCCGCAAAACCCTTAGCGCGCGCGACAATAAAATGACTTTGAATGATTGGGTTTTCTACGATTTCGCGTGCTCCAGACTCCCCTAAAACCTTTTGCAGTAATAGATCGGCCTTATCACTGATCTCATTGGTTGAAGCTCGTTTCGAATAACGCTCGTTTGAGTAAAAATGAGCCAGTCGGTTAATGGCAGCAACCGGGTCTTTTTGTGCCAAACATGCTAATCGCCAAGAACCAGCTGAAGAGCCGATGGTGTGAAGCGCTTCCTTGCGGTCTTTAAAAAATTCACCGAATAGATATTTATCTAATCCGAAAAGTGTAAACCACTTAGGCCCACCAGACGCTCCAGCCATCACTTTAATTTGTTGGCTAGAGAGTCCATTTTGGTTAATTTGTTTGAGAGCTGTTTTACCAGCGTACACAGAGATTGACGAAGACATTGTTTGGGAAGGACCTTAGGTCTATTTTAGAACCGGTAAGTTAGATGGCCACTAAAGCTACTAGCATCAATAAAGTCCTCACAGTCAGCTAAGCAGGCAGCTACAAACTGGTCACCAGTAGTACCGACAAAATCGCCGATAGTAACATCTTCAAAATCATAGGCGATATCAGTATATCTTAAACCCATGGTAGTGTTTTCACTCACTCGATAGTCATACTGAATTGAAGCGCCTAAAGCATTGGAAAAACGATACACCGCATGCATTTGAAAGCCACTTCCAGTTTCTTTGTAATCAAATTTTGGGTTGTAATGAAAACTACCGCCGATGCCGATACGATGCCTGCCTAAGTTGTAAAAGCCAAGAAAATCAACCACGGTTGTTCTAAAACTCGCATACCCTTGGCCGCCAGAACCGTCGAGTAAATTACCTGTGATTTCATCGTATAAATAACCTGCTGAAGCAGAGAAAGTAAGGTCTTTCGCAACTGGAAACTCAGCACCAAAAGATCCTCTAAAATATCCCCCAGCTTCAATCTTATCTCGGTAAATTTGATTGCTAGCTGCACCATTGTAGTTACCAACCACGGCTACCTCGACGCCACTATAAAAAAAGTCGCCATTTCTGGCATACAGTGGGATATTTTCGGTGTTATCGGATCCTTTATGTAATGCGGCTTCCATAAAAAAACGAAATTCATTTTCAAATTTTAGCGGTGGTTTGGTTTTATATTCAACGGCTGAGGCCGCACTGATGCCAAAAATACCAGATAAAAATGTGGCTGCTATGCTGAGCTTTAATTGAGTTTTCACGGCTATCCCTATATTTTTTACGAGGTTCGGTTTTAATCTTGTAGTGTAGTATTGATGATAGGATTTGTCATGATAAAAGCCAGATATATGTGAACTTTATCAGCTCATCAGTTATTCCTTTTAGGCTTCAATCGACTTCACACTTATTCTTTTAAAATCCTCTAAGCGTAAAGCGGTCAATTTGGCCCCCCAAACGCAGCCCGTGTCTAATGCATATCGCTTAGCATGGTTAGCATTGCCTTGCAGCGCTGCCCAATGACCAAAAATGACATTGCCAAGGAATCGCTTGTTCTCTATAGAGTACCACGGAACTAAATGAGATGGCTGCCGACCGACCGCGCTCTTTATTTTAAGCTCTAACTGGCCATCGCGCTGGCAGAATCTCATTCGCGTAAACGCATTAGTGATATAACGAAGGCGGTCAACCCCTGCTAAATCTTGGCACCACTGATTAGGTTGGTCGCCATACATTGATACGTAATACTGATATCGGGCGGGTGATTGTAAAACATGCGAAACTTCATCAGAATATGTGACGGCCTGTTTTGCTGACCAACAATAGGGTAAGCCGGCGTGTACTAACAGGCTATCAAACGATTTCAAATAGATGGCAAGTGGCTGCTGGCTTAACCAGCTTACAATAGGGTTACGATAAGTAGAATCTAGAATATCTTGGAAGGTATCTTTGTTATGGACGGGCTGACAATAGTGCGCCACCGCCAAAAAATGTAGATCGTGATTACCCAGTACACACTTTATGGAATCTTGATTTTCAAGAATATACTGCATCGTTGCCAAAGACTCAGGGCCACGATTAATTAAATCGCCCGCGAGATAAAGTTGATCATAACGCGGATTAAACTCGATTTTATTGAGAAGCTTTTGAAAACTCTGGTAACATCCTTGAATATCACCGATCACATAGGTCGACATCGTTTAAAGCACTCGGCTTACATTATTGGAATCATTTATGAAAGATAGTAATCGTAAACTAGTTGTAATCACTGGCGCAAGCTCAGGCTTTGGGAAGGCCTGTGCGGAACGCTTTGTGAATGAAGGTTGGAAAGTTGTGGCGGCCGCTCGAAGGACCTCAAGGTTAAAGCAGCTGCAACAAGATTTGGGTAAGGATAACTGCTTAATTCATCCGCTTGATGTAACGGATTTTGATTCCATAAAACAATTTGAAACCTATCTGGTCAATTTGAATCAGCCGATTGATTTGCTAGTCAACAATGCTGGCCTCGCTCTTGGCCTATCTCCGGCTCACCAAGCAAACTGGCAAGACTGGCAAACTATGATTGAAACTAATGTCCTAGGTCTCGCCAAAATGACCAGAGCAATACTCCCTTATATGGTCGAAAATAACTCAGGGCATATAATCAATCTTGGCTCGATCGCAGGAAGCTACCCTTATCCAGGTGGTAATGTTTATGGTGCGACAAAAGCCTTTGTTGAGCAGTTTAGCCTTAATCTTAGAGCGGATCTATCCGGTACTGGAATTCGAGTGACTAATATAGAACCGGGTTTAGCGGAAACAGAATTTTCTGAAGTTCGTTTTGCTGGCGATAGACAAAAAGCAGCTTCTATTTATCAAGGACTTCAACCTTTGGTGGCCAAAGATATAGCCGAGAGCATTTATTGGTGCGCTTCTCAGCCGGCTCATGTCAATATAAATCGGTTGGAAATCATGCCGACCTGTCAGGCGTTTTCCGCTCTTTCTATTGCCAAGTAGACAACATCGAGGATGACTAGAGTTATGTCGAGTGGTTAGGGAACTTTGAGACTAGATAGGCGTCTATTCAATGACCTCACGACCATGCCCATTAAATATAGTATGGTCAGTAATTTAAACCTTCGGTTAAGCACGGGTTCATTTTAATCCCTGCAATATTACTCGGTTACCATCATATTTTAGCAATATACCTATTGAGTAAAAGGAAAAAATACAATGACAAGGCCGCTTTTAGTTGCATTGGGAATGATCGTTTTTTTGTTTACAAGTTTTGAGGCATTAGCCAAGAGAAAAGCGAAGAAGCAGTACTTTGACCAAATCGAATTAGCCGCTCCTTTTGACCCCACTCATCCAATTTTGACTGCTAACTTTATTGGCGACGAGCATTTAGAATTATTAATTATTGGGCAAGATGAAAAGGGCCAACGATTAGTTGCTGTGCTAAAGTTTGATGGAGAAACTAAAAGCTACCGTTCGCTAGAACCCATGGTACTACCTGATAAAGCGGTTGCATTTGATCTGTTAACTAACCCGCGCGGAATTGTTGAGCTTTTATTGCTAAGTTCTGAAGAAATTAGCTTATTAAATTTTGAGTCCAGAACGACTAAGCTGCTAGCTCAAACCGAGTCAATTTATTTAAATCCTACTCCCCAGTTCATTGCAGCAAAGAAATTGGTTAAAGATCTTAATGGTGATCAATTGGATGATATTGTTGTTACTAACTTCTCAAATCAAACCATTTTTGTTCAATCGGCCAATGGTGAATTTGAAAAAGTTTCCTTACCGATAAAAGCCATTGTGGATATGCGTCAAGATGATATTTCCTTTTCAGAGCCAACAGTATTCAATGTAGATACCAATTTTGACCAACGCAAAGACTTAGTCATCATCAAGGATAATCAAATGGTTAGCTATGAACAAACTAAGGATGGGTTATTTAGTTCAATCGCAAATACTATCCCCTTACCAAACGAAATTAGTGGTTTGCCTTGGTGGTCTATTCGAGGTGCGGATGGAGAGTCGGTAGATCAAAGTCAGCTGGAGCACCGAATGGTAGAATCCATTGAGGATATCAATGGTGATGGCATCAGTGACTTGATGGTAAAGCAAACTCAAAGTTCAGGAGTGTTAGACAGACAAAACAATTATGAAATTTACTACGGTAAAAATATGCAAGGTGTTTTGAACTTTAATACCGATGTCGACACTCGAATTTCAGCGGAAGGAACACTATCAGGATTGCAAGTTATCGATGTAAACAATGATCAGCGCAAAGAAATTATGGTTTCGTCATTTGATATTGGAGTATCACAAATAATTGGAGCTCTCATGTCAGGAAGTATTGACCAAGATGTTTTTCTGTTTACACTCGATGACAAGGACAAGTTTAAATCAGAGCCACTATTTTCAGAAGAAGTCGATCTAAACTTCAGCTTGTCGTCTGGTCGCTCTGGCCAGCCAGTTGTTTTGTCTGCCGACTTGAATGGTGATGGCCTTAATGAAATGTTGTTGTCGGCTAACGAGAGTCGTCTAGCAATTTACCGCGGGAAGGCAGACGAAGATATGTTTGAATCTCGGGCAAAAAGGCATCGACTCCTGTTGCCTCAAGATGGCTCGATGCTGTTGGCTAGTGACTTAAATAATGACCAACGAGATGAAATTATCGTACGCTATGGAAAACAGGATGAGCAGCAAGACCGCCGCAAAATTATTATACTCTCAGCCAAAGTGAGTGCTAACTAAGTGTTCTTGTGAAATTACTCGGTGGGGCACTCGTAACATTGCTATACTTATTACACAGGTTTTGAGGTGGTTTAATTAGCAGCTAGATGTCGAATGTCATAATTAAAGAAAAGGTGAGTGTGGCCAGTCTTGAAATTGGCATGTTCGTGTGTGAATTAGATCGACCTTGGCTCGAGTCTCCGTTTCCCCTGCAAGGGTTTTACATTCGCACATCAGAAGAAATAGACGAGTTAAATAATTACTGTGGGTTTGTTTACATCGACATTAAAAAAACCCTAGAACATAGCAACAGCCCTATCAACCAGTACAAACCTTCTAAATTTTCCGATAAAGATAAGCTTCTCATTCACACGACTAAATATCATGATTCTCGGCCGATGGAAGCTGAGCTTCCCGACGCCAGCTCAAGTTTCGAAGATTTCTCGATCAACACCGAACTCTTAGTAAAACAGCTCAAACAGGGTCAAGTTCTGGATATCAAGAAATTCAGAAAATCAACAAAGCAAATGGTCGACAGTGTCATTCGGAACCCAGACGCCATTCTGTGGTTGTCACGCCTTAAGCAAAATGATGATTACTTGTATCAGCACTCCGTAAGATGTTCAGTCTTAGCAGTCGCATTTGGTAGGCAGCTTGGTTTATCGAGCAATAAGCTCAATAACTTGGCACTTGGTGCGGCACTTATGGATATTGGTAAATTGAAACTTCCCAAAACGCTACTTAATAGGCCTGGGAAACTATGTGAAGACGAATTCGACATGATAAGAGATCATGTACGCTTGAGTTTAAACCTGATCGAGGACACCAGTCACCTTAGTAAGGATGTCTATGACCTAATCGCTCACCATCACGAGCGAGTTAATGGTAAAGGCTATCCTAATGGCTTAAAAGGAAATGATATTCCATTGTTTGGACGAATTGCTGCAATAGTCGATTGTTATGATGCAATTTCCTCAAATCGTTCATACGCTAGAGCAATTTCTCCGGCTGAGGCTGTCAGAAAACTTTATGAATGGCGAGATGTTGATTTTCACGCCGCTCTAGTCGAAGTATTTATTCAAGCATTGGGAATTTATCCGGCAGGTTCAATGGTTGAGCTCTCGACAGGCGAAGTTGGTGTGGTTATGTCAGAATATCGAGCAAGAAGATTAAGGCCGAAGGTGATGGTGATTTTAGACAAAGATAAGCGCTTGTTAGCCGAATTTCCCACCATCGATTTATATCAAATAACACAAAATGAAGATGGCGAAGCGATAAGCATCAAACAAAGTTTAGAACCTGGATCCTATGGTGTTGATCCAAGCGAACTACTGCTCGGCTGATTATTTTGAAAATTAGCATTCAAAATACCAGTGAACGACTAGCAATCTATCAATCACTTCAAGTTCAAATCGATGAAGCGCTACAGGATGATCGTCAAGTCGGTGTGTTGTTAATCAAACTGTTAGACTTCAATGACCTTGAAGCCGTGGTTGGCTTTGTCGCACTCGAACTGATTTCAAAACGTATTCAAGCCAGATTATTAAGTATTGCTAAAGATCACCGTTCTGTTATTCAACTCTCCTTAGATACTTTTATCGTGGTTATTCCAAAGATGCTGAATATTGGTCATCTAAAAATTGTTGGCGAATCGCTGTCTAGGGTGATTAAAAGCGCTGTAAAAATTGAAAGTGAAAGTATTGAATTAAAACCTTCAATTGGAATTTCTTCGAGCGAAGACAGTGAGCATAGCGGGCAGCTTATCTATGAAAATGCGCTGATCGCAATGCAGCGATGTGATATCGAGGGAAACCATTGTGTTGTTTTTGAACGAAAATTTCGCGAGCAAATGAAGAGAGATTGGGATCTCAAGAAAGATATTGAAACAGCCATTAGAGATAATCAGTTTGAACTCTACTTCCAAGCCAAAATAGATCTAAAAACCATGAAAGTTTCTGGAGCAGAGGCTTTAATTCGTTGGAACCATCCTAGGCATGGTTTGATCCCTCCGCATAATTTTATTCCTTTGTCGGAACAGTCTGGACAGATTCAAATCATTACAAGTTGGGTGGTAAAATCCGCCATTCAACACCTCAGTGAGATTTTAGAAAACGATCCGGAGTTTAACTTATCAATCAATGTTTCAGTTAATAATTTAAGCTCTCCTGATCTAGTCTATTTGTTGCAAGACTCGCTATCAATTTGGAATGTGCCAGCTCAGCAACTAACCATCGAAGTCACTGAAACAGCCATAATGAGCGATCAAAAGTCATCCCTTGAACAGCTAGAAAAGATTCGCGAATTAGGCGTGAATATATCAATCGATGATTTTGGCACAGGCTACTCATCGTTAGCTTATTTCAAGCATATTCCAACCACAGAAATAAAAATTGACAGATCGTTTATCGAAAATATTCTAGTCGATTCTCAAGATAGAAATATCGTCGCACTGATCATCTTTTTAGCAAAACAATTTGGCCTAAAGGTTGTTGCAGAAGGTGTTGAGAGCAAAGTATCTGTAAATGAGATTTGTAATCTTCGTTGTGACTATGCGCAAGGTTTTTATTTTTCTCAACCGTTACCCTATAATGACTTTATTACGTGGATGAGCCGTTTTTCAAAATAGAGTCAGCTAGTTCAAATAGGGGTTAATTATATGGATGTTCTGTACATTACCGGTGCTGGGGTTAGTTCCGAAAGCGGAATTCCCACATTTAGAGGAGAGGACGGCTATTGGACTATTGGTAGTGTCAATTACACCCCTCAAGAAATGGCAACACGGCGAATGTATCAGGATAATCCAGCACAATTTTTGAGTTGGTATTTTCATCGTTTCGCAACTTACCGGAATCATGGACCCAATGATGTTCACTATTGGTTAGCAGACAAAAATCTGATTACCCAGAATATTGATGGCTTAGATGGGAAAGCGGGTAATAAAAATTATATCGCTATTCATGGCAGGCTCGACAAAATGACTTTGTTTCACCACCAAGGAGATGACGTTGAAGTTCTTGATGCTCCATGGGACAGGATTGATAAACAATTAGATGATTGTGAATTAGAGCAGCAATTGCTAAAACTTTTCAAGATTGAGGAACATCCGCTAGTCGATTATTCTTTTAAGCCATTTGTTTTATTATTTGATGAGTATTACACGGATTTATATCGAATCAGCGAAGCTCAACAACGAATAGAAAGTGCCAAAAAGATTGTTTTTATGGGAACGTCGTTTAGCGTCAACATTACTCAAATGGCACTACAAACGGCTGCGGTTAATCGTATTCCAATTGAGATAGTTGACCCTAATCCTGTCAACATTGGTTATGACCTCGCAACTTATTATCCCATGAAAGCATCGGAATACATTGCCGAACAAAAGTAGTGAACCTGATTATTTTATAGCTTAATTTTTTACGTTTAAAAGGAATTTTATTATGACTTATCTATCGAGAGCATTTTTTAACCTGCTGTTCGTTTTCATTTTGCTTATTTCCAGCACTCAATTACGAGCTCAAGAGATTGAGTCCATGAGTCCGGAAAAACTCTTCCAAGTTATTGAAAACTATTCTAATAAAAGCCAAGTCCAGGGTAATGTCATAGTGTTTGAATATCAACAAATTCAACTTTATTGTGTTTGGGATGCTAACGCCGATCGGATGCGTTTATTAAGCCCTATTGCCAATCGAAGCGATATTAGTGATCAAATGATGGAAGCCGCTATGCAAGCAAACTACCATTCCGTTTTGGATGCGCGCTATGCCGTTGGTGATGGCGTACTTTATTCGGCTTTTATTCATCCACTATCTTCAATCACAAAAAGTGAATTAGAATCCGCTATTCGACAAGTTGCTACTGCTGCAGCGACATTTGGTAGTAGTTATTCTAGTGGCGAATTAGTTTTCCCTGGTAATTCTGAAAATCAAGCGAAAGGTGGAAAAAGTAAGGCACTGTGACTTTGATTGATTTGAGTCAAAACATTAAAATTTACAAAGGTTTAAGATAAGAGGAGTAATAGAGTAAATTATTTTTAATTGAGTATTTGGTTATACCTAATACTAAAGAGCAAAGAGGACTACAGCAATGAACGCAATCAGAAAGATTCTAGTCGATTTAGACCCAACAAAAGAAGAACAACCAGCTTTAAACAGAGCGGTATACTTGGCTAAACAATTTAATGCCTCCTTGACTCTATTCTTAGTGACTTATAATCGTGGTTTAGTCTCTAATCTGTTTTTCGATTCTGAACAATTAGAAGCGGCCAAAAGAGGCTATATCAATAGTCAAAAAAAATGGGTCAATAGCTATCTTAGTGAGGCGGTGGCTCAAGGTGTTAAAGTTGACATCGATATTGTTTGGGCTAAGCCTATCTATGAAGCAATTAATGCCAAAGCCGAGAGTGGTAATTATGATCTCGTTATCAAATCAACTCATAGCCATCCTAGCATTAATAAAATTTTCTTTACTCCTAATGATTGGCAGTTGCTAAAGAGTTGTAAAAAACCGTTAATTCTAGCAAAACAAAATGATGTTACTGACTATAAAAATATTATGGCGGCAATAGACCCAAGTAATCGGCATGAACATTCAGAAGAACTCGATCCTAAAATACTAGAAACCACCAAGAGCTTTTCCGACGTATTAAATGCTAAACCGCATGCTATCCATTGTTATGATCCAATTGCTTTTCAAATGTGGACTGACATTGGTGTTGGAATGGGGGTTGGAATGGGACCTGCTGATTTTAGCATGGGACAAGAAAACTACGACCAATACATTGAACAACTAAAAAAGGATAATCAACAGACATTTAACGAAGGGATTGCTGAAGTAGACTTTCCTTCAGATAACCTCCACCTGGAAGAAGGTTACCCAGAGCAAATTTTGCCAAGCGTTATTAAGAAGGAGAATATTGACTTAATTGTGATGGGAACAAGCTACCACTCAGGGCTGATTGGAAGTACGGTAGAAAAAATCTTAGATGAAGTTGAGTGTGACATACTGGCAGTGAAGGTTTAGCTTAGCAATCATGAGGTTTTACAATAAAGCCTCTAGTCGTGAGTGACTAGAGGCTTTTTAAATTACTGGTTAAGACTTTTGTAAACTTGCCGCGTCATTCTTTCGGTGGTAATAAATCCCCAATTCCATTTATCGTGATACTTCTTCAGTGGATTCATCTTCACAACTTCATCTTCTGACTTTCCGCTTTTTATCGATTTTGTGATGATGCTCTTAACGTCTTTAAGCATTGCCACCGCCGCTTCAAGATCGGCTTTTTTGGCCAGCGGGCCATGCCCAGGAATAATCTTGGTGTCAGCGTTAATTAACGAAAGCACTTTTTCTTGTGCTTTAATATAGCCGTTGACGCTTCCACCGTTAGCAATATCTATATAGGGGAACATACCATTAAAGAATGTATCTCCCATGTGAATAACATTAGCATTTTTATAATGAATTACCGCATCGCCATCTGTATGAGCATGCCCGACATGAAAGATTCGCGCGTCTTCACCGTTTAAATGAAAACTCATTGAATGTGAAAAAGTGATGACCGGTAATGCATATTTAGGCGCGTCCACTCTTCCTTTTGGGGTTGCGATGCCTTTGGTCAGCATATTAATACGTAAGTTTTCGTGAGCGACAATCCGAGTACCATCTTTTCCCATATTTTCATTATTGCCAGTGTGGTCACCATGTACGTGGGTGTTGACTAAAAAATCGACCGGTTTATCTGTTATTGAAGCAATCGCCTTTTTCATCTTGTCGTGCAACGGGGGCATAGAATCATCAATCATGACCACACCATCTTCACCAATGGAAAGACCAATGTTGCCACCGGTAAAACCGCCAACTCCACTGATCATGTAGATTCCTGGAGCGACCTCGGCAGTCGCAAAGTTGACTTCAGGCTTCTTTTCTTCTGCTAACGACGAAAAACAAAGCATTGCCAAAGATAGTGCTGTACCGCACTTTTGTAACTTGTTCATGAATTTTCTCCTAAATGGATTAAAAGACGAATTGACTCGTCATTATGCTCGTTACGCGAATTTTATGCTTGGATGGTATCAGAAGGTAACACCAGAGATAGCTCGATTCAACTGAGCTTGGGTTTAATTGGCGTCATTAGTTTTAACAATCGACCATTCTTAGTTCAAATTTGCTTGACATAATATGTCGACCGTTGGTAAGCTGTATGACATATTATGTCGAAACGTGAAATATTAAGGCAAGGGAGAAGCAAATGAATAACCTTCAGGACTTATCAAACAAAATATCCAGTTTTGAGTACAAAGGGCATCAATTTAGTTGTTTGACCATAGAAGGTGAGTACAACGTTCTAAGGGTTGAAGTCTCTGATTTAGAAGAAATGCCAATCTTCCTAACCATCACCGAAGCGCAAATTCTTTGTATTTCTTATTTGTTTAATAAAGGTGAAATACATCAAGAAAAGCTGGCTGAATTAAATCAGTATTTATTAGAGCTAAGTGTGCCAATGCCTTTAAGTGCCTTCGCTATTGTTGACGATTATTACGCAATTTTCGGCGCATTATCATGTGGTTCAACATTAGAAAGCATTGCTGATGAGCTGGTTACTTTAGCAGCTAACTCAACCGACAGCCTACAAGCATTAGAAGAATTTATTAAATAGAAAACGGACATTATCAATTAACGATAGAAACAGTTTTAAACAGGAGATCCAAACATGAACATAGTGACTAAATTATTAACAGCCATTCGAGGAAGTGCCAGAGAAATCGGTGAGGCAGTGGTTGATACTCAATCATTGAGAATCTTTGAACAAGAAATTCATGATTCTAAAGAAAACCTTGAGTTAGCTAAAAAAGGTTTAACCGAAGTCGTAGCAAAAAAAATGGCTGTAGAGAGAAGAATCGAATCGACCAAAGCGGATATCGCTGAAAACGAAGGCTATGCCGTAAAAGCATTGGAAAAAGACGATGAAGCATTAGCCTTGCAAGTTGCGGAGAAAATTGCTGGTCTAGAAGCAAACCTTGAAGAGCGAAACATCGAATTAGAAAGCTATAGCCGTAATACTGATATTTTAAAATCTCAGATTAAAGAGGCAGAGAAAATCATTGCCGAGCATGAGCGTGAGTTAGCCATGGTTAAGACCAGAGAATCTGTACAAAATGCAACTAAATCAGTGACTCAAACAGTTACAGCTAACGATTCAGCGATTGGTTCAGCAAGAGAATCACTTGAGCGAATTAAGCAGAAGCAACAGACAGAGCAAGACAAGCTTGAAGCAGGCATTCAATTAAGAAAAGATATTGAAGGTGATGATTTAGAGCAAAAGTTGAAGGCTTCTGGAATCAAACAGGACAAGCATTCAGCGGAAGATGTGTTAGCTAGATTAAAGAAAAAATAACGCTAGGGCGGGGGGACTCGCCTTTATCTTTGTCATCTAAGTTACAGAATGACTAGTATGAGTGACCTATGAAATCCAAACAGCCAGAACGTTGGAAGAAAGAGAGTAAAGCGGTTAAAGCAACGCAAATAGCCTTTGATATATCAACCGAAGCGCAAAAGCGATTGAAATTAACCGCGATTCAAAATGACCTCTCGCCATCTGACCAAATGCGAAAGATCCTCGGTTTACCCAGCAAAAAGCCGGTCAGGCCAAGATTGACGATTTCATTGTCGGAAGAGGATTATGCTATTTTGGCGGAGCACTACAAAGTAGAGCCTGATGACAAACTTGCGATTAAGGAATTGGCAGCAAAAGAAATCATTAGTTTTGTGATGAAGGAAGTTTAGTTGCAGCAATCTCAGCTATCACTTCAAGCTAAAAATAGATAATATAGCAAGTTAGCTGTTAACTTAAATGGTACGGAATAATCACACAGGAAGTAAAATAGATTTATCAATTGTGAGAGCGAAAGTTCAAGGTAATCTTACTCCTGTATTAAAAGAACATAACAATGGATGAACTATGGACGCATTCTTACTAAATATTAGCAGCTATCCCACTATTATATTTTCAGTTGGGTTAGTGGTTATATGCGGCTTTTGGCTACTTTCGCTAATTGGACTGTTTGATGTTGATGCCTTTGATGTGGGTGTTGATTTAGAGTTCGAAACAGACCTAGATGTTTCTCAAGTAGGCGGTGTGGCGGGATTGCTAACATCGTTAGGCTTAACGGGTGTACCCATTACTGTGGTTTTGAGCTTACTGATTTTAAACAGTTGGTTTCTTTGCTATTTTGCCTCTGCTCTTATTCCTACATTTCCTGAACTAATTAGTTTTATCCAGTTCATTATCAATACTGGGATTGCTATTATGAGTTTCATGGTAGCTATTCCGATTACTGCGACCATGATTAAGCCACTTAAGGGAATTTTTAAGCGAATTCACCAAGAGCCACTAAGAGTTTCTTTACTTGGAAATCCATGTAGAATTCGTTCAAGTCGAGCTGATAACTCTTTTGGTCAAGCTGAGGCGGAACACTACGGTGCTAGCCTAATCGTAAAAGTTAGAACCTCAGGAAATTTAGTACTTAAAACTGGCGATATGGCCGTGATCATAGAGCATAATAAAGACGATGATTCTTATCTTGTAGTGACGCAAGACGAATTCAATAAAAATCAAAATTAGGAAATATTTTATCAAGTAAATCGTTTTGTTGGCTATATTCTTGTCAGTATTAGAACCATTACTCGAAAACTATTTATTAGAAAAAATCACATAATACCTTTCAAATTAGGAGAGAAATTAACATGGAAACCTTAATGCCAGTTTTAACCTACGGCGGGTTTATTTTACTCGGAATTTTTGCACTCGTATTTATCTTTAGTTCTTTCTATAAGAAAGTACCGCAAGGTTACGCGTTGATTGTCAATGACATGACATCAAAACCAAAAGTACATTTTACCGGTGGGCTAGTTTGGCCAGTTATCCACAAAATGGAAATCATGAAGATCTCGTTGATTACCTTAGAAATAGACCGTAGAGCTAATGACGGTTTGATTTGTAAGGATAACTTGAGAGCGGATATTACCGTTGCTTTCTACTTACGTGTTAATGAAACACGAGATGATGTTCTCAGAGTGGCAAAGTCAATCGGAGTCGATAGAGCCTCGGATAAAGAAGCGGTCAATGAATTATTTAATGCGAAGTTTTCTGAAGCCTTAAAAACGGTCGGTAAGAATATGATGTTCCTCGATCTATTTGAAAACAGAATTCAGTTCCGTGAGAAAATTATCGAAGTTATTGGCGATGATATGAATGGTTATGTATTAGAGGATGTGGCGATTGACTACTTAGAGCAAACGCCAAAATCTAAACTTGATCCAACCAATATTTTGGATTCTCAAGGTATCAAAAAAATTACTGAGATCACCGCAGCTCAGAATGTAGAAACCAATCGCTTAGAAAAAGACGAAAGCCTAGCGATTACTAAGAAAAATGTTGAAACCAAAGAAGCAATGTTGGCACTAGAACGCCAAGAAGTTGATGCAGAATCTAAACAGAAGCGCGAAATTGAAACGGTTCGAGCAAGAGAAGAAGCCGAAACTAAAAAAGTTCAAGAAGAAGAGCGACTAAAAGCGGAGCAAGCCTCTATTGAAACCGATGAACAATTAGCAATTCGTGATCAAGTAAAACTGCGTCAAATTGAAGTCGCTGAGCAAAATCGAGAAAAAGCGGTTATTATCGAAAAAGAGCGTGTAATTCGTGCGCAACAAATGGAATCAGTCAATCGAGAGCGTGAAGTAGATCTTTCTATTATCGATAAAGACAAAGCATTGGAAGAAGAAAAGAAGGTTATTGCTCAAACCATTAGTGAAAGAATTGCGGTAGAAAAGAAAGTCGCAGAAGAAGAAGAGCGAATCAAAGAAGTACAGGAAGTTTCTGAAGCGGATCGTCTTAAGCAAGTTAAAATATTAGCCGCTGAAGCAACTGCTCAAGAAAGCCTGGTACAAATGGTGAAACAAGCAGAGGCCGAAGAGCAAAAAGCGGTTCATAAATCTCGAGAAATTAATTTGATTGCTCAAGCAGAGTTAGAAGCCTCGTCAAAGAAATCAGAAGCTGAAAAGAAAATCGCGGAAGGACATCAAGCGACAGTGGCTGCCGGTGGTCTTGCAGACGCGCAAGTATTAATCGCCAAAGCTGATGCGCTAGAAAAAGAAGGTTTAGCGGAAGCAAGAGTACAAGAAGCTAAAGCTGACTCCTTGAAAAAAGAAGGTATTGCAGAAGCTCAAGTGCTAGAGGAAAAACTGACTGCAGAAGCGCGCGGCCAGGAAGAACTGGGTAAAGCAGAAGCGATAGCGACTAAAGAAATTGGTATTAGCACTGCCGAAGTATTAAGAGAAAAAGGTAAGGCAGAAGCTGATGCGTTAGTTGATAAGTTTGCTGCGATGAATAACATGGATACATCATCACGTGAGTTTGAAGAGTTCAGATTGAACTTAGAATATCAACTTAAGGAAGTGTTGGCATCTATCGAGGCTAACAAAGAAATATCCAGTGACCAAGCAAACGTCTTAGGAGCCGCCCTTAAAAGTGCCAATATCGATATCGTCGGTGGGCAGGGCGACTACTTCGATAAATTAGCTAAAGGCATGGGAGCCGGTAATGCGGTCAATGGCTTTATGGAAAAAAGCCCTGTCATTCAAGCGTTAATGGAAAAGTTATTAGGCGGTGCGAGCGCTCCTCAAATTGAGTCCGATGGAGCTAACAATAAAGATCTAAGCTAGTTGATTACAACGATTTAAGTTTTATTGATAGTCAATACTCCCTGCCTTTGCAGGGAGCGGTCACTCGATTGATTAAGAGGGAATATTCGTGAGCGAGTCTAGTAATAAAGTAGAGCAAGCTGTTTCTGAAGGTGGTGCCTATGACATCATTCGTCAGCGTCTTGAAGAGCAGGGACGCAAGCTTGATACTCACATAGCTGAGATTAATCAAGCAAGACAGAATGAGTTTGGCAGTACAGAAATGAAAGTGCTTGGACGTATGCGCTTAAGGACGGAAAACAACTGCCAAGCTAAAGATTTAGTCATTGTCGGAAACCAAGTGTTGTTTGGTTACAACGTTTTTATTGGTTTGAAAAAGGAAACTCAAATCAGTGATGTATTGTCATTATATAGTTTATCGGAAACTGATGGTCAATTCGAACTACGCAGTGTACCGAGTAAAGATTCATTCTTAGCCGATCAACGATTTCAAACGGAATTTAAAGAGCTATATACCTATTACAAAAACGCCTCATTATCCCAACTAGTGGTTAAAGAGGGGCGTTTGCTTGCCGCTTTTAGCATTGGTGAAAAACTATCAGATGTTCGAGTCTTTAGGTGGCAGATATCATCTGATGGTTCCAAGTTAGATTATATCGATAATCGGGGCGAGCGAGACTTAAAACTGCCTTCGAGTCACGACTTTGAATGGGTTGAGTGTACCCGTGATGACGTGGTTGATGGTCGAAATCCACATATTAATATTTTAGATACGCTATTTGTGGATAGTTCGCGTGGTGATATCACCATTAAAATTGAAGATAATACTAACGTGGGTTTAGGTATTTATTCAGAACCTGTTTCTAATGAAACTCAGTCCCTTGATGATGGCGATTTCTTTTATACTGATCTTGGTACTATCATTCTCTTAAAAATAAAGCCCTATCAAGAAGAAGATTATCGCTATTTAGTTTTTAATAAGAACACTCAAAAAATTGTACGAATTGATGCAATTGGAGATGCTTGTTTATCGCTACCCGAAGATCACGGGATTATATTTCCTGGCGGTTATTACCTAGCAACTGGTGAATACAAAAGTTTCGATGATAACTTAGACGGATTGGTTTACAAAAAGACACTTAAGTCACCGAATGGCGAAGATGTTTTGTATGTGTTCTATCAGCCCGAAACCAATGTAATCGCTTTATATGCCTACAACTTAATTGAAAGAAAACTACAAAACCCGCTATTCGGCCATGGTTATGGATTCTATGAAGATGGTCGAATGATTATTTTCTACGCGGATGATGAACCTAACCGTGTTCATCCTATCCAAATTTGGCAAACGCCATATTGTTCGGAGCTTTACGCTAGCTCACAACCGGTCTCACAAAATTTTTATGCAAAGATTGGCAACGCCGAGTTAGTCCGCGGTATTTCAGAGCTCTATGGTATTTCCAAAAGTATCGCTTCGACCGATGTGTCGGCCCAACACTATGATTTGTTGAGCAAGCAATGTCAGCGTATTTTTGATTCGTACTTTTGGTTAGATTCGAGTGAATTGACCGACATTAATAAGTTAATTAAAGCCGTTGGTCAAACTGCTGAGTCGGTAATAGATGAATATGAGAAAGTCGAAAGTATTCGAAAAAAATCAGATCAAGCGCTGAGTGAAGCGGAAGCCAGTGAAAAAGAAATTCGGCGTTCGATAGAACCAGATAGTTGGCATACACCGCAAGAATTTGTTGACGGTCTTAACCAGATTAGAAAATACCGCGGTCATTTAATGACCATCAAAGAGTATCGTTATATTGATACTCAAAAGATCGCTGAACTTGATGATTCAATCAGTGAGCTCGAGACAGATTTGCGCCACAAGACGGTTGAGTTTTTGTCTTCCGATGATGCCTTAGAGAGTTATTACAAAACACTGAAAGAGACGAGTAAGAATTCAGAGAAATCGAAAACCAATGCAGAGCTAAAGCCGCACTTAGAAACGGTTGAGCAACTCGCTCAAGGTTTAGACCTAATTTCTGAAATGATGGCGACCCTGCAAGTCGATGATGCCACCTTGCAAACAAAAATCGTTGACTCGATTTCTGAATTGTACGCAAAATTAAACCAGCAGCGAGCTGAGTTAGAGCATCAACGTAAGTCAATGGGTAGCGTGGAAGCGACTGCTCAATTTGGTGCTCGTATAAAATTATTAAACCAAAGTATTCATAATGCATTAGGTTTGGCCAGTACCCCTGAAAAGTGCGATGAACAAGTTTCTCGCTTGCTGGTTCAGTTAGAAGAGCTAGAAGGTGAGTTTAGCGACTATGATGACTTTGTGACTGATGTCATTAGTAAGCGTGAAGAAATATTTGAATCATTCGAAGAACACAAACAAAGTTTAATTGAACAACGCCAAAGAAAAGCTCAGTCATTGGCCAGTGCTGGAGAGCGAATACTGCAAAGTGTTCAGCGAAGGGTCAAGCGTTTTTCTGAGCAAGATGAAGTAAATACTTTTTTTGCTTCTGATGGACTCGTTACCAAAATTAGAGATATTATTGAGCAGTTAAATGAACTAGATGATAGCTTAAAAGCTGAAGATCTAGATTCTCAACTTAAGGCTGCCAAGCAGCAATCAATCAGGTCTTTAAGGGATAAGGCTGACCTATATGAGGACGGAGGCCAAGTCATTAAGTTAGGGCCACGACATAAGTTCGCCGTGAATAAGCAAGCTCTCGATCTAACCATACTGCCTAAAGATGACCAGCTGTATATTCGATTAACCGGCACCGACTATTTTGAGAAACTCAATAATGAGCAGTTGAGTGAGCTAAAAGAGTATTGGGGAATGGAAGTTCCATCAGAAAACCATCAACTCTATCGCTCCGAGTATTTGGCATACTCCATCTTAATGGCGGCTGAAAATGGTACTGACGACTTAAGTTGGGAAAGGTTAAGCTTAGCTATTGGCGATCCAAAAGCATTATCTAAGTTGGTTAGTGAGTTTGCCTCGCCTAGGTTTAGAGAAGGCTATGAAAAAGGTATTCACGATCACGATGCGGCTAAAATACTACAAAATTTGGTACCGGTTTACGAAGTGGCTGATGTATTTAAATACTCACCGACTGCAAGAGGCTTAGCGTGTATTTATTGGGCTAATCACCAGCAGGGCGAAACTCAAAAACTATGGACACAAAAAGCGCGTTCTGCCAGCCAAATGCTGTCTGTGTTTGGCGATAGTAAAGCAAAAGGATTATTGAAAACAGAAATTAAGAAAGAAATTAAGGATTTTGTAGAGCAAAATGAATTGCCGATGGAGCTTCATCAAGTATCCAATGCGAGTGAATACTTAGTTGAGGAGTTATCAAATCAAGTCGCGAGTTTTTCAACTAGCAAATACGCTCGTCAACTTTGTGATGAGTTTAAAACGCATTTGGAAAGCAACAATGCTTGGCGAGATTACCAAAAAGTTCTGGAAGATATAAAAGGCCAAGTTGGTAAGCGTTGGTCAATCACAGAGAGTTGGTTAACGGCGTTTATAATCTCTAAAAACAAATCAGACTATAGTAGTTTTATTGGAGAATCTATCGGTATTTTGAATGCCGAAAGACGGATCGACCGAAATGACCGGCAAGTCGATATTCAAATGAATATCGAAGGTATGGTAGGAAACCATGAGCGTATCTCGAATAGAAAGTTAAATTTACAGCTAGATGACTTTTTAGAAAGGAATCAATATCACCACTCTGTGGTATTGCCGGGTTATCGACGATATCACGAAATCAGAGCGAGTGTTGTTGAGCAACAACGAGCATCATTAAGACTGCATGAGTTCAAGGCCAAACCTTTATCTTCGTTTGTTAGAAATAAATTAATTAATGATGTCTATTTACCATTAATTGGTGACAACTTAGCTAAGCAAGTAGGCACAGTTGGAGATAAGAAGCGAACTGATCTGATGGGATTATTATTGATGATCTCACCACCAGGTTACGGTAAAACAACATTAATGGAATACGTAGCCGATCGACTAGGCCTGATTTTTATGAAAATTAATTGCCCAGTGATTGGTCACAACGTGACTTCCATTGACCCAGAACAAGCCGATAATAGCGCCGCCAAGCAAGAGCTAGAAAAACTCAATCTAGCGCTTGAAATGGGTAATAATGTAATGCTTTATTTGGATGATATTCAGCATACCAATAGTGAGTTCCTACAAAAATTTATTTCTCTATGTGATGGCACAAGACGGATTGAAGGTGTTTGGAAAAAGCAACCAAAAACATACGATATGCGTGGCAAGAAATTTTGTGTGGTTATGGCCGGAAATCCTTATACCGAGTCGGGCGAAGCATTCCAAATTCCAGATATGCTGGCTAATCGTGCTGATATTTATAACCTAGGTGATGTGTTGGGTGGAAAGGAAGAAGTGTTTGCTCTCAGCTATATTGAAAACTCTTTAACTTCTAATCCTGTTCTAGCGCCACTGGCCACACGAGAAATGTCTGACGTCTATAAGTTTATCGATATGGCAAAAGGCAAAAATATTGCGGCGACAGAACTATCGCATCAGTATAGCGGCGCAGAGGTTAAGGAAATTGTTGGCGTACTGCAAAAAATGCAAGCAGTACAACAAGTCGTTTGGCGAGTTAATCGAGAATATATTGACGCTAGCGCGCAAGATGATAAGTATCGAACCGAACCGACGTTTAAGTTGCAAGGCTCGTATCGGAATATGAACAAAATGGCAGAGAAGATCTCCGCTATTATGACGGATGAAGAAATCACTCGATTAATCGATGATCATTACCTTGGTGAATCACAGCTATTAACAACCGGTACTGAGGCCAATTTACTTAAACTGGCTGAGTTGCGAGACTGTATGACAGAGGAACAGCAACAACGTTGGCAAAAAATAAAGCAGGATTTTGCTAGAAATCAGTCGATTGGTGGTGATGATGTCGACGCAGGAAGCAAAATTGTTGCTCAACTGAGCGACTTGGTGACGGGTGTGAATGCATGGAAAGAAGCATCGATGCAGGGACAGCAGTCATTGAATCAACTGGCTAGCTCGTTTTCACAAAAGCAGTTATCCGAAAATGGTAAAGAGCAACAAGCTAGCTCAAACCAAGCCGAGTCGGAAGCAGTTGAGAAGGTCGTTATAGCCATTAATAAGCTCACTAAATCGATGGTTTCTACCAAACAACCCAAGCTACAGGTTGAGACAATCGGCAAGGAGCTCGCCGAGGCATTAAATCAAAGTTTAGCACCGCTGATGCGGATTATGAGTGGAAAGTTAGATCTTGATTTAGGCACTCATCAAAAAATGACGGAGATAAATGATAAGCTAGAGAAAATTGAACAAGAATATAACACGGTTAAAAAAAGAAGTAGGAAGGAAAAGTAGTTCATGGCACACATTCAAATATCGAGGCAACATAACGTCCCTTTGGAATTGTTAAGAGAAAAAATTAACCACATGATGGTTTCATTACAAGACAAGTTAAGCTTTAATACTGAATGGGAAAATGAGTCGGAATTTAGCTTTCGTCGCAAAGGGGCTAATGGTCTAATCCGTATTTCTGATTCTCAGTTTGAGTTATCTCTTAACTTGGGATTAATGTATCGAGCCATGCGTTCACAAATAGAATCAAGAATTGTTTCGGAAGTTAACTCACAATTAAGCTAAGCTAATCATTTAGAACAAAAATGAGGTAAATGAGATGCAATGTCCAAAATGTCATTCTAGGAAATTACATCCTACTAAACTAGAAAAAGGGCTATCGGCCATGGGTTGTGGCGAATGTGAAGGCGCGTTGGTTGCGTTACTCTATTACCGTGATTGGGCGGAGCGCACTCCACAATCCGAGTTAGAAGGTTCAGACGATGAAGAAACTACCTTAAAAGCATTTATTGGCACGGCAGAAGAATCGCAGTCAGCGATGTCATGTCCTAAATGCAGTCGAGTGATGTTGAAATACAAAATATCTGGGGAAAGTGATAATAAATTGGACTTATGTGCTTCCTGTGACGAAGCGTGGCTTGATAAAGGCGAGTGGCATTTGCTTAAGTTGCTGGAATTAGGTACCAAGATGCCGTTGGTATTTACCGAGCAGTGGCAAACGAAGTTAAGAAAACAAGCCACTCAAGATGCGCGAGATAAACGACTACTTAGGTATGTTGGTGAGGACGGTCTAGCTAAAGTTAGAACCTTTAAAGATTGGCTGACTGGTCATCAAAATCGAGAGCAAATTTTATTCTATTTAAATCAAGAATGATCTTTTTTTATAGTCTATTTAGTTAGTTGACCTAGACGAAGGGAGTCACTAGTCTATAGGGTCTATCTATCCAGCATTTATTTCTAAACAAACGGAGTGACAGAGATTCAATGCCAAATCAACTCGAACAATTAAAAACTATGACCAAAGTGGTGGCTGATACTGGCGATTTCACTGCGGTTGCAGAGTATTCTCCAGAAGATGCTACGACCAATCCATCTTTAATACTAAAAGCAATGGCGTTGCCTGAATATCAATCTACAGTTCAGGAAGTGATTGATTATGCGAAGAAGGCCGCTGATAGCAAAGACAAGCAGCTTTCTGTTGCCAGTGATCAGTTAAATGTGATGATTGGCTGCAAGTTATTGACTCTAGTACCCGGTAGAGTATCCACGGAAGTGGATGCCAGACTGTCATTTAGTGTTGATGCTACAGTGGCTAAAGCCAGACGAATCATCGAACTTTATCAAGCTCAAGGATATGAAAAATCGCGTATTCTAATCAAAATTGCATCAACTTGGGAAGGTATCAAAGCGGCCGAGATTTTGGAAAAAGAAGGCATTAATTGCAATCTTACGTTGCTGTTTTCATTTGCCCAAGCAAGAGCTGCTGCTGAAGCAGGTGTTTTCCTTATATCACCTTTTGTGGGACGAATTTTAGATTGGTACAAAAAGTCGACCGGCAAAGAACATTATGAATCAGCGGAAGACCCAGGGGTGTTATCAGTACAGTCAATTTACCAATACTATAAACAATACCGCTACCCAACCGTAGTGATGGGAGCTAGTTTTAGAAATGTCGGTGAAATTTTAGAGCTTGCTGGATGTGATCGCTTAACCATTAGCCCTGACCTGATGGCCGAGTTAAGTCAAAGCGATGAGCCGATACAACGCAAACTATCTCCACAGAGTATTTCTGAAACCCGGCCGAGTCTAATTACAGAAGATGAGTTTAGATGGGCAATGAATGAAGATGCTATGGTCACCGAAAAGACCGCTGAAGGTATTCGAAATTTTGCTAAAGACCAAGTTAAATTTGAATCAATCTTGATGGAAAAACTTTAGAAAATAAATTGGTTTAACAGAGAACAAGAATGGGCCTTAAATTATCGAATATTGAGCAAGTCGTTAAACTTGGTGATTGTGATAAGCGTCCATTTGTTTTTCTACACGGTAATAGTCAAAACAGAAGCTGTGGTTATGGCGTTCTAAAATTTTTTGAATCTATAGGGCACAGTACTTATTGTTACGATTTACCTGGGCATGGAAATTCACCCATGCCAGATCATGATTATCAATTTACTGATTTGATTGACCTAAATTTAGCATTTCTTAAAAAGCACAAGTTACAAAATCCAATACTGTGTGGCCACTCGTTGGGCGGAATGATCCAAGCCGGTAGTATTGAACGAGCCAACTTAAATAGCGCATCACTCATTCTTTGCGGAAGCTATGATGCTAATCCAGCCATTTATAACAAAAAATATTTCTCACAATCCATTGCTACCGAGTATGACCAAGCCCTCAATGAATACATAGTAGCGGCTTTTTCTCTTTTTCAGAACCAACGTTTTTTTGATTACTTTGACAACAGAGATTTAACCGATGAAGCGGTAAGTTTAGTCAATCGCCAATGCAACCATCCTTTGGCTAGTCAATATAGCTTAACTACGCTAAGTGACTTCGACTGTAGAGAGTCTCTAATGTTAATGAAAACGCCAATTCTTGCTTTGCACGGCGAAAAAGAAGAAGTAATTCACCCTGAATTAGTCAGACAAATGATAATAGAAAATCCAGCAGCGGAAGTTGAATGGTATCCTGACGGTGGGCATAATGCTTATTATCAACAGCACGAGTTGACCAATCATTATTTAGAAAAGCACTATCAAGCATTAGCCAATTAATTCGCTTGCAGTGAATAAAATTACCGATTAGTAAGCAGGGATTGAATCAAAGTTTAACAGATGAGCCAGTCGATAGACTCATCTGTTAAGTTGCTGGTTATTTTAGCTGGTTAAATAAGTAGCT
Source organism: Kangiellaceae bacterium (assembly GCA_965230505.1). GTDB lineage: Bacteria > Pseudomonadota > Gammaproteobacteria > Enterobacterales > Kangiellaceae. The sequence continues at coordinate 2,610,052 of OZ246006.1, forward strand.
ATACAACATTGCGTAAAGGTGTGCAGTTTGATTGTTATCCGCTGCACCACCATGTCCACCCTCAATGTTTTCGTAGTATAAAACATCATGTCCCATACCTTTCATTTTAGCCACCATTTTTCGTGCGTGACCAGGATGAACACGATCATCTCGGGTTGATGTGGTAAAAAATACTCGAGGATATTTTTTGTCAGCACTTAAATTATGATAAGGAGAAAAATGTTTAATATATTCCCACTCTTCAGCAATGTCAGGGTTTCCGTACTCTGCCATCCAGCTAGCACCGGCTAATAGCTTGTTATAGCGTTTCATATCTAACAGTGGCACTTGGCAAATAATGGCATTAAAAAGCTCTGGACTTCGAGTGATCATATTACCCATTAACAGTCCACCATTACTTCCGCCTTGAGCGCCGAGATGCCGAGGTGAGGTCACCTTGTTTGCAATCAGATCTTTGGCGACCGCTTCAAAATCCTCATAGGCTCTTTGGCGGTTTTCCTTTAGTGCTGCTTGATGCCAGCTTGGGCCATACTCACCACCACCACGAATATTGGCAAGTGCGTAAACACCACCGCGTGACAACCATGCTGTTCCTCTTAACGAGGAATAGCTCGGTCTTAAGGATACTTCAAATCCGCCATAGCCATATAAAAGGGTTGGATTCTTGCCATCTAGTTTAGTTTCTTTATTCATGACTAAAAAGTAAGGCACCTTTGTGCCGTCTTTCGACTTGGCAAAGTGCTGCTCTACTTTAAGTTTAGAGGAGTCAAATTTAGCTTCTAAACTTTGTAATTCTGTCAGTTCAAGGGACTTGCCATCAATAAAATAAAGCGTATCGGGCTTTAAGAAATTCTCATAAGTAACAAAAAACGAATCACTATCTTCTTGCATACCGAACACACTAATACTGCCTTTCGAGTCTAACGGTATTGTAGCGGTAGTCCATTTTCCATTGGACTGCTTTTCAAATCGTTCCACCACGGTTCTGACATTATCTAGCCAAGAAACCCAAATATAGTTTTCTGAAAAACTAAGTGAATTGATAATTTTCTTGTTGCTAGGTTCAACAAATACTGAATAATCAGGTGCACCTGCTTTAACCGACTTTATACTAGCTGTAATAATACTGCCTTGTTTAAAGTTGTTATTTTTATACTTCCAATCTTTTTTTAATTGTACGAAAAGTTGGTCCTTATACATTCCAGCAATATCCGCGCTTTCGGGTTTAGTGATTGGGATTTGTTGGCCGTCGTCTAATAGAAAGGCGTTGTTGCTGTAAAAGGATGTCGATTCATAGGCATAGTCTGTATTACCGTGGATACTAAAGCTGCGGTATACACCGGCAGACACAGATTTTTTAGCCCCTTCAAAAATAGTCTCCGCAAGATCGATGGTTGTTCCACGTTTCCATAATTTTGAGATTCGAGGATAACCTGAGTCAGTTAAGCTTCCTTCACCAAAATCGGTTCCGACATAAAGTGAGTCTTTATCTTTCCAAGAAACACCAGACTTTGCTTCGGGTAAATAAAAGCCTTTTTCAACAAACTCTCTTTTCTTGATGTTGAATTCTCTAACGACGGTTGCGTCAGCGCCACCTCTAGAAAGATTAAGCAAGCAAAGCTCATAATCAGGGAAAAGACAACGTATGCCTTTATACACCCAATTTTCATCTTCTTGCTTAGCAATCTGATCGAGGTCAAACACTGTTTCCCATTGAGGTTTGTTGGCTAAATAATCTTTGAGGTTGGCTTCACGGTATAAGCCACGAATACTTTTTTCGTCGCGCCAAAAGTTATAAACCTTGTCGCCTCTAATAGAAACATACTTGATTTTGTTCTTATCATTCAGAATATCTAAGGTTGTTTTGTGAATCTCTTTATAGAGCGGTGAGCTACTTAGTTCGCTTTCTGAGATTTTGTTTTGCTCAGTGACCCATTGCATGGCCTTTTTACCATCGACTTCTTCCAGCCATAAATAAGAATCTTCTTTATCGCCTGCACTCACGCTACCGGCACCTAATAAGGCCATTAACAGCCATCCTCTGTATTTCATATTTAATCATCCCCAAAGATAAGAACTCGACATACTAGCACAGGCCTAGTAAAGTAAAAAACTGGTTAAAATGTAACTTTATTTAACTGTGCCGCTATTATCTCCTAGGAGAAATTGTTGCCTTATTTACCGAAAGTTTATAAATCTATCTAAAGGAAGAAAATAATATGGCAATGCAAGCTACTAAAGTCTGTTTATCTCTTTTAACGCTTAGTTTGGTCGTTTTTTGCCAAACCAGTATTGCTGACCAGTCAAAAGAAATAGCAAATACCAAGCAACAAGCCATACAGCTTTTTTCTGAAGCAGTGAGCTCTCAGTCAGTGCCTGGGATTAGCGTCGCTGTTGGAAATCAGTCCGGTATAATTTGGGCGCAAGGGTTTGGCTACTCCAACCTAGAAAACAGTGTGCCTATGACAACCAAAACTAAGCTGAGGGTTGGGAGTATTGCCAAAGTGATTACTTCCGCAGGGCTAATGCGATTGGACAGAAATAAGCCGATTGATTTTGATGCGCCCGTTGGAAATTTAGTGACTCAATGGCCCAGTACGCATGCTGATATTTCATTGCGGCAGCTGACAAACCATACTTCAGGGATCAGGCATTATCGAGGTAAAGAATTCTTATCCAATAAAGAATACGATTCGCGATTAGCTGCACTTGAAATTTTTAAGACTGATCCGTTGCAGTTTGCGCCAGGTTCAAAATACCGATATTCGACTTATGCATGGACATTGGTAAGCGCGGCTATGGAAGCTCACGACCAAAAGCGTAATTTTAAGCAAATTATTCAACAGGAAGTTTTTGAGCCGTTACAAATGAGCGATTCTACTTTTGATGATGTTGCACCCATAATCGCCAACCGACAAACACCTTATAGCTATGTTAATGGAAAACTAATCAACTCGCCGCAAGTTAATAGCAGCTATAAGTACGCAGGTGGTGGTTTTTTATCAACACCATCCGATATCGTTAAAATGGCTGTTGCCCATACAACAAGTGACTTTTTGCCTAAAGACTCGATACAGCAACTGTTTACACCAACCGCAAAAGAAAATGGCTCTTATGCGGGCATTGGTTGGTTTGTCGGTTGGCAACGCTACTTAAATCGACTAAACCGAGATAAAGTAAAGAATAAAAACTACTTAGAAATGATAAACCGGCATAAGAATGCGGTGATGCATAGCGGTGGAAGCATGGGAGGAGTCACCATGTTAATATTATGCCTCGATCATAATCACTCTGCTGCCGTTGTTAAGAATGTCAATGGCGAATCGACTGCCAATGTGTTTAACTTGGCGTTAGAAACCTTGGATCTATTTTCAAAGTAAGTCGCTGATGAGCCTAGCAAAGATCGCCCTTAACGGTCGGAATACTCCAGTCATTTTGCTAGTCTATCGAGCCAGACAAACGACTTATATTACAAATGTTGTCTAATAAATAATCAAACACCGTAAAAAACACCAATAGCCACTCTTTTTAATCAAATTGGGAATAAGGAGGGCGGTTTTTCGTTCTCAAAACGGTTATGATTAAATGAATTAGCAATGCGCTAGAAAATTGTAAGAAGCTAGGAGATAAGAATGGATTTAATATGGCTCATTATCTGTTTAATTGTGTTAGGTTTGGTGATTGCCTTTTTCCTCTCAAAATCAAAGAGTACGGACAAATCACCCAGTCGAAATGACGATATAAAACCACAATCCAAGAATGAAGAACCGCAAATAGATTTAGTCAAGCTTAACCTTCGAATTAGAAAAGCGGCGTTGGATAAAGGGGTTACTGAATCAGCAGAAAATGTTATCGATCAGCTTATTGAACTTATACCGGCAATCAATCAGTCTGAAATGGCCGGTACCGACCTAAAATGGACTGTCAATCAGATCGCGACAGAATACCTACCGAATAAATGTATCGGGCCGTACTTGAATTTGAGCCCGGAGTTACGGGCGCAACCCGAAAAAATAAGCACTGTATTAGAGAATTTAAACGCGTTGAGCAAAGAGTTGCTTGATGTGGATAAATTATTGACTAGTAGAGACGAAAACGAATTTAAAAAGAAAGCGACTTTCTTGAAGCACCGATTTAACCAAAATGGAGACGCATAATGACTAAAGCAACTGCACCTAAGTGGGCTGAGCAAAGCAAACTGGACAACTTAAAACAACGAGCATCTGAGTTAGTCACTACAACCAAAGAAAAAGCGGGACCAGCACTGACTAGAGTGGTCGATGGAATTGGCGCGCCAGCCAAAAAGAAAATGTCGGCTGCGAATGACTTAATGGCTGGCAGTGTTAATTCGCTATTAAAAGGTTTAGATGGCAAGTCACCGACCGGCGAAAAGCTACTTGAACTTCGTTCAACCATGGATGAACTCAACCCCCACTCACTGCATAATAGCTGGTGGTTTTCTTGGATGCCAACGGCCATAAAAAGAAAAGCGGTGTCACGATTTATCCAACAATATCAGCCAATGCAAACTCATGTTCAAGAAATATTTAATGGTTTAAGAAGTGGCAAAGATGACTTACTACAGACCAGTATTGAGCTGGAACATCAGTACGATGAAATAACAGCGGCTAAACGAGAAATTGAATCTGAGATTTATGTTGGAGAATTATTTATAGAGCAAATTGAGCAAGAAGAAGCTAATGTTGCTGCAGATGATGTTCAAGAAAAACAAAAGCTTGCAACGGTAAAAAACCAAGCCATGAGAAGAATTAGAGATCTAAGAACCATGGAGCAGGCGGCCGTTCAGTTTTTTATTAGTATTGACCAAACCATTGCAACTAATTCATTGCTCAGTGAACAGATAGACAGCGCTTTAACCGTTGGACCTATGGTGATGCAGAATGCCTTAAGAATTCAGGCTGCATTGGCTAAACAAAAATCGGTTGAAAAAGCGGTTAAAGGCTTCCAAGACGGATTGGGCGACATGATGGCTCAAAATGCAGCGGCAGTTAATCAGGCCGCACAAAATGTTGGTGAGCTTTATAATAATCCTGTGATTGGACTAGAAAAGTTAGAAGAGGGCTTCGACCAACTAATGCAAGCGGTGAATACTGCTAATCAAACGATGGCAGATAGTACGGTTAAAGCAAGAGAAGCGAGTAATCGTTTGGCTGATATGACTAAAGAATTAGAGCCTATCGCCGCAGGGACCAAGCAAGCTAGAGATGAATCCAAAGAGATTAAGGAGTCTATCGCTGCGGATGGTAACGCGTTTACTCTTGATGCGGATAAATCAAAGGAGGATAAGCCGAATGCTTGATATAAAGAGTCGCTTAAAAGCGATTAGGGAGCTTGACCTTAATCAAAGTTTTGACCCTAAAGTGCTTAGAATAGAGAAGCTGACGGTAAATAGCTTTTTAGATCTAGATGGTGAAACCTATCAGGTGATCAGTGTTTCGCGTTATTTAGATGTCAAGTGGGAAGGATTTAAAAAACGTCAATCGGACTATTGGGTAACCGAATTAGAATTACTTCATTTAGTCTCTGGTGAAATCTTATTTATCGAGTGGGAAGTGGATGATGAAATGGAGATTAATAAAACTATTGCAGAAATTAAAATGCGAGAAATTGAATTTAGTAAAAAGCCTCTTACTCGAAAGGCGTTAGAAGCCATTGCTGAGGAAGAGCATGGAGAAGTGACTTTTAATGGTACCAAATATCACTATGTCGAAGATGATACCTGGGCGGCTCTTTATTATCGAAATGAAAACTCTGAACCCCTGCCGGTAAGAATGTATGCTTTCGAGTCAGATGATGAAAAATATTTAACCGTTGAGTCATGGGAAGAGGGTGACGACAAACCTTCAAGGGAGGCCTTTTTAAGCCAGTCGGTTAAACCGCAATCAGTAGTTGTGTTACAGAACTAGCACTGACTTTTAAGGGAGGTTATTAGTGGACAATATTAAAAAAGGCTTGTTTGGTATTGCTGTTCTATTGGTTATTTACTGGATATATAGCGAAGCGACGCGTTTACCGAGCAGTATTGTCAGAGAAGCGAAATCGGTTTCAACATTATTGGATAGGTATCAAAATACCATTAATGGCGAGCTTAAATACATACAAGGACTAAAGCAGTCCAGCAATTGGCAGCAGTTGGAACGGTATTTCAGAAAAGAGCAATGGGACCAGTCAACTGAACAAGCCGGAACTCAAATTAAGCAACTAAGCACTTATTATAAAGACGAAGTTGAGAAACTATTAGATAGGAATCATGAAGATGATGCTCCTAAACTTAAGAGCGCGCTTGATAAGATTAAGCAGGAAGCCGATATCGCGTTGCAAATGGCTAAGAAGCCAAGAGAAACGCTGGCCTTCATTAATGAGAGCATCAAAAATAAAGAACAATTGCATTCCAATGCGACTAATAAATTAAAAACTAGCAATAAAAAAGTCGAAGCGTTTATTAGCAAATCCGAAGATGCAATTACTTCGTTTCCCAAGAAGGCTCAAATAATCAATAAAAATACAGATGAAGTAAAAGCTATTTTTATTGAGCAACAGAGTGCGGTAAATCGGTTGGTCAAACAGTACCAAGCGACTGAGACTGATTTTCTAGAATACGGTAACGCATTTGACCAAGCTAAGTTAGCCGAGATTAATTTAAACAAATTATTAAAAACCAAGTCGCAACAATTAGATGACTTAAATCGAAATTTCGTCAAAATATTAAGCGATCAGAAAGTAGATTATTTTATTACTGTGGGGCGCGCAAATTGGTGTGAAGGTGAGTATTGTGGAGAAGGATCGCAAATGCGATATCCGGCGGTAAAAGTTGATGAAGACACTATGAGCTTTTTCAGCAATACCAATATTTCTCCTATCGCTCAATTCTCAGGATTTTGGGGAAAGCCTAGCTTTAAGCTCAATATACCTCAAAGCCGATGGAATGCTTTAGGTATAGACAAGTATTTCAGATGGAGTTCAAACAAGCCTTATGCGGAATATTGGATAGATAGCACTAAGGAAAAAACCTTTCATCGTTATACCACCATTGAAGATGGAAAGGTTATCCAAGATAGTTGGCTGGAAGTGCCAAACAGATATTTTTGGGATAACTATGAAAACTTAGGGATGGCGTTGGTGACTAAACCAATCGGCTATTTTGAATCAGAATCCATTCAGACTCCCGAACCAGTTGGATTGGCTACTGTGGCTAAACCAGAAATGGTTAATGGTGTTCCGACAGGTTCTAACCAATATGGAGAATGGCGCCGAGACAGTAGTGGTAATTCGTTTTGGTTTTACTACAGCATGTACCGAATTCTAGGTGATTTTGGATACGGGCGATATGGCTACAATGACTGGTATGGTTATTCAACTCGAGACCGGTCACGCCCTTATTACGGTTCTAGCGGTCAATACGGAACATTTGGTAAAAACACGTATAAAAATAGCCGCTACTCTGACAGCTCATTTTCAAAGCGAAACCCTAATACTCGTAAGAACGCCATGTTAGGCAAACGTTCTTCAGTAACCGGTTCGGTGAGAGGGGCAGGTTCATCTAATAGAGGTAAAGGTCCTTCGCGATCTGGCAAATAATTAAAACACAAGGAAATAAAAATGAATTTTGAGACCGCAGGTATTTACTTTTTATATACGCTTATTTACATCGCATTTGCTGTCGTATTGAAATTAGTTCTTAATTTTAGGGCGTCTAACTATTACAAAACTGATGATTTAATTAGAAGTGGCAATGTTGCTGTTGGCCTACGACGAGCTGGTGCGCAACTAGGACTAGCGATTGCTATGATGGGCGTTATGGCTAGCGGCAGTGCTGAGACATTAATCAATGACCTAATTGCAACAGCCACTTACGGCGGCCTAGCAACCGCCTTTATTGTTAGCTCATTGGTGGTAACGGATAAATTAGTACTTCCAAAAATAAATAATATGCAAGCACTTAAAGATAACAATATGGCTGTTGGTATGGTTGAGTTTGGAATGCTAGTCGCCACCGGAATAATTGCCTATTCAAGTATTCTTGGTGAAGGGGGGGGGATTCTCTCTAGTATTATCTACTTTTTTGCCGGGCAACTCACCTTGGTTGGTTTAATTTTGGCTTATGAATTTCTAGCTCACCGAAAAGCTAATTTACTGGAGATGGTCAAGCATAACAACCTCGCTTGCGGTATGTACTTAGCTGGTAAGCTAGTAGCCTATGCACTTATTTTAAAAAGTGCCATTGTGGGCAACACTCCTGAACTTGGAGCAGTAGACATTGCAATCAATTACCTTTCTCTAGCGATTGTCGGAATGGTTTTTCTTTACGTGTTTGAATACATCATTGACTGGATGATTGTCACGACCAACAGGGTGTCAAAAATATTAGAAAACGGTGAGTTAGTTCCAATTATTCAGTTGACGGCTTCTAAAGTGGGTGTGGCTCTTTTACTAAGTATTGCTATTCTCTAAACTAAGATGAAGGCTCCTCGCTTTTTACCTGTCCTGCTGGCGTTCTGTATGTTTTCAACAGGCGCTAGTGGGCTTGTCAATGAATATGTGTTAGCCACCATTACCACTTATATTCTTGGTAATTCCATTGAAAATTTTTCCATGGTAATCGCCTGTATGATGTTAATGATGGGAGTATCTGGCTTTGTGCAAAACAAAATGTCAGATAACAATCTATTGCAAAAATTTATCGCCGTTGAAGTCTTAATGGCGCTACTTGGAGGATTCGCCCCGCTAGCGATATACGCGGCGTTTGGCTATCTCGAACATAACTTTCAGTTTGTTCACTACTTTTTCGTGCTCTCTGTTGGCTTTTTAATTGGTTTTGAAATTCCGTTGGTTATGCGCATTATTGAGCAACATAAAATTAAACTGAAAACCAATTTAACCATTGTTTACGCCATGGATTATGTTGGTGCTTTTATTGGAGCCATTATTTGGGTCAAATTTTTGTTAAAAAATTTTCCATTGACGGAAATTAGCTTCATTGTTGCAGGGTTCAATTTTGTAGTGGCCACGTTTACCATATTATATTTTATGAATACTGGAATCATAAAGAATAAACTGTTTCATATCGCTTTGCTCACCCTAACCGCAGCGCTTCTTATCTTTGGCTTTTCACAAAACCGAGATATCAGCAATTTGCTCGAACAGCGGTTTTATGATGATCCTATCGTCCATAAAGAAACGACTCGCTATCAACATATTGTGATTACTCATAACCAAGAATTGGATGATACTCGACTATACATAAACGGAAATACTCAGTTTTCTTCGAAAGACGAGACGCGATATCACGATATGCTGGTTCATCCAATCTTTGCGGTTGCCGATAATCCGGAGCATGTTCTTATCTTAGGTGGTGGAGATGGGTTAGCACTAAGAGAAGTGAATAAGTATCAAGGTATAAAAAGTATAACCTTAGTCGACCTCGATCCTGGCATGGTCAAGTTGGCATCGACTAACCCAAGATTAACTCGCCTCAATCAAAATGCTTTTAATAAGGCTAATTTAGTGACTGAGCAATTTAAGTTGGAAGATTCTGTTGGGAAAAAAGGCGTGTATATCGCAGAGCCTTATCAAGAAATAGAAAATCCACAATGGGTTGCAAGTGTTGATGTTTATAACTTAGATGCGGATCAGTTTTTGAGGAATAAACAAAGCAAGCGTTGGGATGCGGTGGTCATCGACTTGCCCGATCCATCCTCGATAGAACTAAGCAAGTTATACAGTAAACAGTTCTATCAAGCACTCAAGCGTCACTTGGCCGATGACGCGTTTGTTGCGATTCAATCAACATCGCCTTTTCATGCTAAACCGGCCTATCTCGCCATCGGCGAAACGCTCAAGGCGGCTGGCTTTTCAGTATTACCTTACCGTATGAATATCCCTTCTTTCGGGGATTGGGGATACTATTTAGCGTGGATTAATCATCAACCGGTTGATCAAGTGAAGACAGCGTTAAAACAAGTTAAAGGATTTGAAGTTGAAACCAAATTTATAACCCCCGAAGTGCTTGTCGCTTCACTTGCATTTGGTAAAGGAGAGCTAGAAGTGGAACAACCCTGTATTAACACGCTTATGGAGCCGTGCTTACTGCATCATTATGTTGATAAAAGTTGGATTAGTGAATAATGGTTTTTAATTTAGTCACTGGCATGTACAAAAAAATTATAGTCCGCTTATTTGAGAGAACATGGTGGGTGGTCGGTATTTCAATAGCCGTTTTATATATTGGTGGCTGGCTTTGTATGGGAGCATTTGGAGAGAGCCAAATTGTTGAAAACTATACTTGGTGGTTTTCAGTGACTATAACCACTGTGGGTTATGGTGACTATGCCCCCAGTACCGCTGAAGGCCGATTGGTCGCAGGCATAGTGATGTTTTTCGGTATCGGCATTATTGGCCTCGTTATCGGAAAACTCGCGGAACAAATTATTGAAATAACTAACAGAAGAGCGAAAGGATTAAGTCAAATGTCTTTTGAAAATCATATTGTGATTGCTGGATATCGTAAGAATAGTACTGAAAAAATGGTAGAAGAATTATTATCCAATAATCCGGAAGAGATAATTGTGTTATGTTCTAGCACACAAGAATTTAACCCTTTTAGCGGTGACAACATTCACTTCGTAAGAGGAGAATTGTCCTCAGTCGATGTGTTAAAACGCTCCAATATTGCCAAAGCAAGGAATATTCTTATCCATGGTAAAGATGATAATCAGACATTTTTTACCGCTTATGCGGTGAGAGAGGTTAATACCAAGGCACACCTTGTATGTTGTTTACAAAACGAAGACCATGCCGAAAAAATAAAGAATTTACCTGCCGATGACACAGCTAATAATCAAGTGGTGTTGCCCGCTAATATCTATTTAATGGCTCAAGAATTACAAGACAAAGAATCCAGTGCGGTGATTCAAAACCTAATCTCTAATTTATCGGGTGATAACCTCTATCGACTAGATGTAGAAGCCGAAGAGGGATTTACAATTTCATATAAAGACCTATTCATTAATATGAAAGAAAAAGCTGGAGTGACATTGATAGCAATAAAAGATCGAGACGTGTTGGTTAATCCGCCTTTCGATTTAGTTGTAAAGCCAGGAATGGTCTTGTTTTATGCGGGTGCCAAGCGGTTAGAGCAAGTTGACTTCAACACGATGGGAGCTACTGCGTGAGTCGAGCCGATATCGATCAAAGACTAGATGGATTAATGCAACGAGGCGATAGTGTTTTCGCTGGTATGCATATCACCGTCGATCTTTACGATGCGGAAAATCTAGATAATATCGATTTTATTGAGTCGGTAATGCGCGAGTGTGTGGAACTCTGTGGCGCAACTTTACTGCACATACATCTTCATCACTTCACCCCTAATGACGGTGTAACCGGTGTGGCTGTGTTGGAGGAGTCACACATCAGTGTACATACTTGGCCAGAGCGAAGCTTCGCCGCATTTGATATTTTTATGTGCGGTGAATCCAAACCGGAAGAAGCTGTGGAGTTACTGAAACAAAGGTTTAATGCGAAGTCGCAAAAAGTCAATATTTTGTGCCGTGGTGATGAGCTGATGGATTAGTCTAGTTCTAGGTGGCTCTTTTGGATTCGTAAGATTGAAATTAACCTAAGAGTGCCCACCTCAACAAATATCTTAATTCGGTTATAAGAGATTAGCACCAAAGCGGTTCCAATTAGTCTCATCCTATAATTAAATATTCTTTTCAGTCTGTCTTTATTAACTTGTGTTTAAATGACCTTATAAAACATCGAAATCTGTGAAAGTAAATTGTGTGAATAATTCATTGAGGGCATTATCCCGAAACTCGGTCCGTATTTTATTCTTCACGATAAATCTCCAACTTTCCCCTTACCGCTTGTTTTATGGCGGTTGCATAGAATTGTGGTAATATTTCAAGAAATACATATACGGACCTTTGTGTCCGTTTACCCCAATGTTATGCAACAAATGAGAATGTTCAATGGTTCTTTTGAATCTATCTGTAATTGATGTGAATGAAGCTCTAGAGTTTTACTCTAGTAAGATTGGGCTTTTTTCTACAGGTGTGACTATGACTCGACTTGTTTGCGATTCGGGGCCGAAGCTCATTATAGATTTATATGAAGTAAGGACGAAAGAACACTTAGATGTATTCGAACAGGACACTCATACTAAATCATCGTTTATATTGTGCTATGACGACAATGAAAAGCTAGATCTTATAAATAGGCTTAAAGAAAATGGAGTGCCGTACGAGGAAGAAGATAATATGATGGCTCATAGCGTTAATCTTGTCGACCCATCCGGGAATTCTGTTTCCATCTCGGCTGGTCATGGTGTGATAGTTTAAATGCATAACCAGAAAATGAAAAAAGAAGCAAAAACTACGCTCTTTTTATTAGAGCGTTATGAATTCTTATGAGAGAAAATGAGCGACTCATTAACAAACTGGCCCAAGGGCTTATGCCTATCGAAGATGGCATTAAACTGTTCGCTAACGCTTCAGAGCTTGATAAAACAGAGATAATGAAGGCTCTAAACTTATGTGTTTTTCAATCACACCCGACCGAAAGTGATATTGAAAAAGGAATTTTACTATCCGGCTTAAAACCTACATATTCTCCTTGCGTCATTGTAACTAGAAAACCTTTTAATGAGGCGCGAGCAAAAGCTATGGGATTAAAGGGAATTGACCGTGAACGCGCTTTTCTACTTTTTGTTTCCATATTTTTAGTTGCCGACCAAAGGCGGAGAGAAACTGAATGTAAGGATGGGTGTAGCCATGAATGGCATAATCTGTCTAATTCATACCAACAGGCTGCAACTCTTAAGTTGGATTAGCTGAAGGATCTGGGCCGCTCTATTTTAGTTATAATATTTTTCTACGCTGCGATATTATCGATCGTATTAATCGATAAAATATAAATAAAAATATCGAGCGAGCTCGATATTTTTATTAAGACTAGTACACTGCAGACTGATAAGTTTTTACCTTCGAATATTATTCCTCCAATTTATACTCTTTTTCAGCGGCTTGTTTTTTAATGGCGGCTGTCAGCGCATCACTCATACTCGGAGCAGATTCAATTTGCTTTTTTTTCATTTCAGCGACATAAGCTTTTCTGGCTTCGCTAAGCCCCTTGATTTCTTCTTTTAGTTTGGCTCGCTTTTCAGCCTTTTCCGCAATATATTTTTTCTTTTTTTCCGCAGACATTGCTTGCATTTCAGGAGGTAGCATTGCTTTATCCATGCTGGCGACTTGTTCTTCGGTGACCTCTCCTTCCTCTAAAGCGTCAACTAGATCCCACTTAGAATTTTTGTAGTAGGTCGATGATTTAGTAATTGCTCGTTTTGATAGTAAGCTAGAAGAAATGCTTTCACTTTGCGAATCCTGCTCCTTTTGTCTTTGTGCTTTGATTCGACCCTGTTGTCCGTAAGGAATATAGGTTTCATTGAGTTGCGCATTTAATTCAACAATGCGTTTATCTTGAGGGGCTAGCACGTGTACTGCTCGACGATTAGAATCAATACTCATATAATCACCACCAGCTAATAAAGCGCCACTTTGCCAACCTGTGTCTATTCCTACCTGATGGTCTCCGGCATGAATGGTATTCACTGCAATACCATGTTGGCTCGCTAGTCTAAGAGCATCTCGATAGTTTACTGGCCCCTGAGAAAACGGTTCATTACCCGCAATAAAAATTGTTTTAATATCGTTATTGTTGTGGCTCCAATTAAGGCTATGGACTGCGGTTTTAATTGCAAATCCACAATATTCACTGCCACCATTGGTAGTTAAAGAAAATAACCCTTCAGAGACTTTGTCTAGCTCTTTAGTAAAGTTGTTTAGCATTCTAACAAAACCAGTATCTCTTGAATTTCCATCGTTTCCGTACTCAAATAACGCGACTTCTAAAGTTGGGGTTACGCCATGACGCTTAGCACTCGAAAATTCGTTAACCACTTGCCATAGTTGATTGCGAGTTTGATCGATTAAGCCATCCATGCTTCCGCTAGTGTCGAGAAGTATGGCTAGTTGGATTTTCGGTTGCTGGTGAGGTGTCGGTTTAATAATGTGTTTTTTAACATTCGGATTGGAATGGGCCTGCGTGGTCACAGGTACAAGGGTTACTCCAATAGCAGCGATAATTGATAAAGTGATAGCGGCTCGCTTAAACATGATGACTCTCCTGGCATTTAAATCTGATGATTTAAAGCTTAACTTTGCGGAGAATTTTATTGAAGACTCGTTTTTGTAAAGAAACGAATGAGCAGTTTACTTGCTGTTTACAATTGAGTTGCGAGTTGCGAGTTGCGAGTTGCGAGTTGCGAGTTGCGAGTTGCGAGTCGGTGAGGCTTCGACCGCGCTCAGCCGGCTTGGGTTTGCAAGATAAGGCTTATTGAAAAGCTTGAGTCATATGATTTTTGTAGGTCACCCTTCAGGGTGACAATTGCTTAATGGGATAATGTCAGCCTAAAAGTTGACCTACGTTTTATCGGTGAGTATAAAAACTAAGCCAGCGCCGCTTTTTGTGCTTCAATGATTTCTTTGATGCCTTGCTTACCCAATGTCATCATTTCGCTAAGCTCATCTTGAGTAAAAGTAGCCCCTTCTGCCGTTCCTTGTATTTCGATAATGCCAGATTCTTCATTCATAACAATATTCATATCGGTTTCTGCCACTGAATCTTCTGGATAATCTAAATCAAGAACTGGAGTTCCTTTATAAATACCCACAGAAACCGCCGCAATCATATGTTTAATCGGGTTGGTTTTTATCTTCTTATTTCGAATAAGGTGATTAACCGCTTCAACCAATGCGATACAAGCACCAGAGATAGACGCGGTACGGGTGCCACCATCGGCTTGTAATACATCGCAATCAATCATAATGGTATATTCACCTAGTAAAGAAAGATCGATACACGCGCGAAGTGAACGGCCTATTAAACGCTGAATTTCTTGAGTGCGACCACTTTGTTTGCCGCGAGCGGCTTCTCGATTATTGCGAGTGTGGGTGGCTCTTGGCAGCATACCGTATTCGGCTGTCAGCCAGCCCTGTTTTTTACCTTTAAGAAAACGGGGTACACCTTCTTCTACAGAGGCAGTACAAAGAACGCGAGTTTCGCCCATTTCAATTAACACAGAACCTTCGGCGTGTTTAGTGAATTGGCGGGTGATTTGGATAGGTCTTAATTGATTACTGGTTCTGCCGCTGGGTCGCATGCTGATTCTCCGCAAAAAGGTTTAATTGACATTGCCCAGAATTCTAACTAAAAAGCGCCAAATTTAATATAAATAACCTGATTTAAACGGATTGATTCAAAAAATAGGCCACTCAAGGTACAATTTGCCTCTTTGATGCGATGAACCTGTCCTGAGTTCAGCAAAGTCTTACCATTGACTAGGAATAAAATATGATAAAAAGCATGACGGCATTTGCCCGACAATCGATTGAGAAAGAATGGGGCAATGGCGCGTGGGAAATACGCTCAGTGAATAGTCGTTATCTGGAAACTAATTTTAGATTACCTGAATCACTCCGTTATCTCGAATTTAAGCTTAGAGAAAAACTGCGGAAAAAGCTCAATCGAGGAAAGTTGGACTGCACCCTAAAAATTGAAATTGGTCAGGAGACCGGGGACGACTTATCAATCAATGCTGAGCTTGCCGAATCACTAATAAAATCTCATCAATCCTTGCAACAAATTTCTGGAGTTGAACAGCCTCTGGATTTAACCCGAATATTAAACTGGCCGGGGATTATCAAGAAATCGGAAATTGATAGCGAGCTAATGGAAAAGGAATTGTTAGAGGGTCTTGACCAGGCCATTGAACAGCTGATCACCATGCGAGGACGGGAAGGTGAGAGCATCTCAGAAATGATCCAGCAGCGGCTTGACGGTATCGGCCAGCAAGTTAAATATGTACGAGAAGAAATGCCGGCAATAGCCAAGTGGCAACGAGAGAAAATTCTTGGCCGTTTTGAAGAAATCAAACTAGAGTTTGAAGAAACTCGCATCGAGCAAGAAATGGTGATGGTAGCGCAAAAAATTGACGTCGATGAAGAGCTCGACCGATTAGATGCCCATATTGCCGAAGTCGAGCGCTTAGTTAAAAAAGGGGGCGTGGTCGGTCGCCGTTTAGATTTTTTGATGCAAGAGCTAAACCGGGAAGCGAATACGCTTGGCTCCAAGTCGATTAGTGCTAAAACTACCGCCGCATCAGTCGAACTAAAAGTATTAATTGAGCAAATGCGAGAGCAAATTCAAAATATTGAGTAGTTCTAATCACCCATAGACAATTCTGCGTCAGTAGTCGTGAAGACTAAGTTCTGATACTGGCGCAATTTGAAAGCCCTTGCTAGAATTAAACCTCTCCCATAAAACCGTCTTACAGCATTATTCGAGATAATATGGAACAAGCCAAAGCCAACCTGTTTGTAGTCTCTGCCCCTTCAGGTGCAGGAAAGACTAGTTTACTTAAAAAACTGATTAGTAGTGAGTTGGATGGTGTGCAAACCTCTATTTCACACACTACTCGAGCAAAACGAGCGGCGGAAGTGGACGGGGTTGACTATCATTTTGTCGATCAGGCGGCATTTCAAACGCTCATCGAACAGGACGCTTTTTACGAGCACGCGGAAGTTTTTGGTAACCATTATGGAACCAGTAAGTCATCGATTGCCGATCAACGTGAGAAAGGTATTGATGTGATATTGGAAATCGATTGGCAAGGGGCACGCCAAATTAAACAACAATTACCCGAGAGTTTGAGCATTTTTATTCTGCCACCGAGTAAACAGGAACTGGAAAGTCGTTTGCAGGGGCGCGGTCAAGATGATGAGGCTATTATTAAAGGCCGAATGGATGCCGCTATTAGCGAAATGTCCCACTATAATGAATACGATTATGTGGTTATAAATGATGATTTTGACCAAGCTGTATCAGAAATTAAGGCAATAATTGTCGCAGAAAGGCAAAAATTAGCGATTCAGAGTAAAAAACATGCTCATTTGTTGTGCAATCTTTTGGAGTAGCGGGCAATTTAAGGTAAACTATCCGGCCTTTTTGAGTAGGGGCTTGGAAAAAGCAGTCAAAAATCTACTCTAAAAACCCGAATTTATTTGTTTTACAGGTTGGACTAATTAATGGCAAGAGTAACAGTAGAAGACGCAGTAGACGCAATCGGCAACCGATTTGACCTGATCATGGTCGCTTCTAAGCGAGCTAGACAACTAGCAACAGGTGGCAAAGAAGCGATGGTCGATTGGGATGATGACAAACCAACTGTGGTTGCGTTAAGAGAAATTGAAGAAAATTTAGTATCTGCAGAAAATGTCGACAAGCTAGGTGCTGCACCTGTCGACGAAATGATTGAAGAAAACATCGAAGAATAGATCAATTCTTGATAGCTTCAATTTTGTCCTAGGAGACTGATGTGTATCTATTTACTGGGCTTAAAGAGCAACTATTAAGCTATTTAGACGCATCACAAGTTGAAAAAATTCAACAGGCCTACATATTTGCGCGCGATGCGCATGAAGGCCAGCTTCGTTCAAGCGGCGATCCTTATATAACCCATCCGGTCGCCGTTGCTAAAATCTTAGCAACCCTCCATTTAGATTCTCAAACTATTATGGCTGCGTTAATGCACGATGTGATTGAGGATTGCGAAGTCACACGGGAACAACTCAGTGAACAGTTCGGAGAACGAGTTGCGGCACTGGTTGAAGGGGTTAGTAAATTAACCCAAATTAAATTTCGTTCTCGTAAAGAAGCGCAGGCCGAAAACTTTCGTAAAATGATGATGGCCATGGTTGAAGACCTTCGTGTGGTCTTGATCAAGTTAGCAGATCGGTTACACAATATGCGAACGTTGGGTGCATTAAATAGTGAAAAGCGCACTCGAATTGCTAAAGAAACCATGGAAATTTACGCGCCAATTGCAAACCGCTTAGGGATGTTTGCAATCCGTCAAGAATTAGAAGAGTTGTGTTTTGCCGCACAATATCCCATGCGCAGTCGAGTTCTCAAAGAGTCGGTCCGCAAAGCCCGCGGAAACAGAAAAGAAATTATTAACAGTATTTCCAACAATATTCAGCAGCGACTTAATGCCGAAGGTATAGGCGCAGATATTCTGGGACGAGAAAAGTCTGTATATAGTATCTACAAAAAAATGCAGAACAAAGTGGGCGTGTTTGAGGAAGTCATGGATGTTTATGGCTTTAGGGTCATCACTGATACTGAAGACAGTTGTTATCGAATTTTAGGTCAGCTACATAATTTGTATCGTCCAGTTCCTGGCCGCTTTAAAGACTATATCGCAATTCCTAAAACCAATGGATACCAATCGTTACATAGCACTTTAAAAGGACCTCACGGACTGCATATTGAAGTGCAAATAAGAACCACCGAAATGGATCAAATGGCAGAAAATGGCGTTGCTGCTCATTGGCTCTACAAGAACCCTACTGATGTTAATCGTGCGGAAGTTAAAGCGCGGGAATGGATGAGCAACTTAATGGAGTTGCAGGAAAATAGTGGCGACTCAATTGAGTTTATTGAGAGTGTTAAAGTCGATTTATTTCCAGATGAAGTTTACGTATTTACGCCTAACGGTAATATTATTGAGTTACCAAAAAATGCTACTCCGGTCGATTTCGCCTATGCCATTCATACCGATGTGGGTAATAGTTGTATAGCCTGTAAAGTCGATAGCACAATTGTTTCTTTATCTCGACCACTTTTAAATGGCCAAACCGTAGAAATAATTACTGCTCCGGGAGCCAAGCCAAATCCTGGTTGGTTGAGTTTTGTGGCGACCAGTAAAGCGAGAACCAACATTCGTCACTTTATTAAGAACTTAAGAAGGGACGATGCAATCAACCTTGGTCGCCGCTTGTTAGAAAAATCACTGGGTAACCAACCAATAGACTCCATAGACCAAGATATTTTGCAGCGAGTAACTCAAGAAACTAATAAAGAGAGTTTTGATGATATTTTGGCGGAAATTGGCTTAGGGCAAACCGCTAGTGTGATTATAGCTCATCGTTTATCGCCGAGCTCTGAAGCGGAAATTAAAAAACATCATGATAGTAACCGGCCGTTAGCGATTAAAGGAACGGAAGGAATGATGATCGAATATGCCAAATGTTGTCATCCAATCCCAGGCGATTCGATTGTTGGAACCATTAGTAGCGGCGGCGGATTTATTCTTCATCGTCAAGACTGTCGAAATATTGCTGACCACTCCACCAAATTGGATAAATATGTTCCCGTTCAATGGGAAAAGAACGTTGAAGGTCTGTTTAGAGTTGAACTAAAAGTCGAAGTGATGAATCGTCATGGCGTTTTAGCTAAGGTCACTAACCTAATTGCTGATGAAGGGGTTAATATCGTCAATGTTGCGATCGATGCAATGGATGGTTCAACTAATTTATTGAGCTTTGCCCTCGACTTAAAAGGGCGTTTGCAGCTAGCTAATTTAATCAGAAAAATTAGACTGTTTGACTTTGTGATTAAAGTTTCTCGAAAGCGATAACTTGTTCGAGCCAAGCGACTCCACAAAAAGTAATTAGTTGAGAGTTTTCTAGGTCATTAAATAAAAGGAAAATAGCATGAGTAAAACGATTATTCATACCGATGATGCCCCCGCTGCAATTGGCACTTATTCTCAAGCAGTAAAAACTGGTAATACGGTTTATGTATCTGGCCAGATCCCGCTTGACCCTAAAACGATGGAATTTGTCTCCGATGAGATAAAACCTCAAATACACCAGGTTTTTAAAAATCTGTCGGCGGTTGCAAAAGCTTCAGGTGGAAGTCTTAATCAGATTGCTAAGTTAAATATCTTCTTAACTGATTTAAGTTGTTTTCCACTGGTCAATGAAATCATGGCGGAGTACTTTGAGCAGCCCTATCCAGCACGAGCGGCAGTTGGCGTGCGAGAATTGCCAAAAGGTGCACTCGTCGAAATGGATGCGATTATTAGCTTAGATTAACCCACCGTTAAGTGACTAATACTTTAATAAACTGCAACAATATAGAATTAAGCGATTGAATAATCCACGTAATGACAAAATTATTGAACTTTTGAACCGGCGTCAAAAGGACATTACTGTGTTTATGGATGAAGTTCATAAACCTCATAATTTGGCCGCTATTGTGCGAACTTGCGATGCCATTGGGATTGGTGAAGTTCACGCTGTTTATCCAGAAAGCGTAATTCGTGAGTGTCACGGAACGGCCATGGGAAGTAACCGTTGGGTGACAACTAACACTTACCCCAATCTTGCCAGTGGCATCGAGCCATTAAAAGCTGAGGGAAAACAAGTTTTAGCGGCACATTTTTCAGACAAAGCCGTTGATTTTAGAAGTATTGATTACACTCAACCCACCGTCGTTCTGGTGGGCTCAGAAAAGTTTGGTGTGAGTCCTGAAGCGGCAGATTTGGCTGACGAACATGTGCTTATTCCAATGCTTGGGATGGTTCAGTCTTTGAATGTTTCGGTTGCAACCGCCATTATTCTATATGAGGCTCAGCGTCAAAGAGAACAAGCTGGCATGTATGACTCACGCCAACTGTCCGATGAACACTGTGAAAGGCTTCGGTTTGAATGGTTACACCCGCAAGTTAAAAGTTTTTGTGAAAAGCATAATATAAGGCGCCCTATGCTAGACGAAAATGGTGATATTGCTGACCAAGAGTGGCATCAACTCAGACATTCAATTATTAATCAATAGCATGCCTGACTCGATTCAATTTGAGTTCCCTATTATAGACTTAAGAGCAAGCGAAAGCTTTGCCCGACTCCACCTAATTCATTCTGCTAATATTCCTGCTGACGAGTTGCATGATCGAACTCATGAATTACCTGACAAAAGCATATCGATTAACCTTGTCGGCGATTTGAAACAACTTGATAGCGCAACGAGTTTACTCGAATCGAAAGGCTATTCAATATGCGCAACGTTATTCATTACACATCAAATATTGATCGAGTCATTTTCGCAATCTAAGCTGACAACTGGGTTGGAATTTAAGCGATATTGGAAACCCGCTAGTGTGGTTGAGTGGTTTTGTCAAAATGTGGTTGCACAAGGTGATTCTAAGAGAGGTCTCGACCTAGCTTGCGGTGCAGGTCGCGATAGTATTTTTTTAGCACTAAAAGGTTGGCAAATGACCAGTGTCGACTCTAGTGAACATGCGCTCGCTAGAGTTAATGGCTCGGCTGTTCGAGCCAATCTTAAAGTGGACTGCATTCGCATGGATATCGAGAAAGAAATCCATGAACTAACGGCACTAGGACGAAACTTTGACCTGATTGTTGTTGTAAGGTATTTGCATCGTCCTTTACTTTCATTGTTACCTAAGCTTTTGAATGACTCGGGCTATATTGTTTATCAAACTTTTATGCAAGGCTGTGAAAAGTTTGGAAGCCCAAAAAATCCTCGCTTTTTATTGCAAAAAAACGAGTTAGCCACGACTTTTTCTGGCTTCAAAATTCTTCTAGATGAGATAGAGTATCTTACCGATGGGAGACCCGTTAATAGCTTTATCGCTCAAAAGATTGTTAAATAGCTGATATTATTGCTTCCGATACTGTTGTACTATCTTAGGTCTACGCAAACTAGTTTGCCATAATCATATTGGAAGTAAGGTCTTGTTATACTCAGACGTGCTCATTTGAGTTTGATAATTAAAAAATAGCTTTAAGTTGTTTTTGGAAGCAAAATGTTGAAAAAGGAAAAACAGAGAGCGGTACTATTTGCTGACATTTCAGGAAGCTCGGCGTTATATAAAACTAAAGGCAATAGCGACGCGAAAGCAATTATTGGCCACCTTCTTAAAGAAATACAGCTATTAACGGCGAAACACAAAGGCCGAGTCGTCAAAACGATTGGCGATGAAGTGATGGTTAGTTTTTTATCTGGACAAAATAGCATAGAAACAGCGGTGGCGATTCAAGATAGTTTTTCTGAAAGCTACACCCAGCACCATTTAATGGTCAGTATTGGTATTGCGTATGGAGACGTCCTTCTAGAAAAGGGGGACTTGTTTGGGGAAACGGTTAACGATGCGGCTCATTTAACCAAGTTAGCAAAAGGCAGCCAAATTCTGTTTTCTGAAGCTATGTTGGCCGAATTGACTGTAGAGCAAAAATCTAAAGCTAGAGAGTTTGATTGGATCAAACTTAAAGGAGCGAAAGAGAGCAGCCCAATTTTTCGATATTACTGGCAAGATGAAACAGACTTACACAATGAGACTCGATTCTTGTCAACGGATGTAGTTTTAGAAGAAGTGACCAAGCAAATTTTGACCCTAGAGTATTCAAATCAGGAAATCGTGATCGATCCCAAAATGACACCTTTCATGATCGGAAGAAACCTTTCGACTTGTCAGCTTGTTTTGGATGATACCCAAATTTCAAGAGAGCACTGTCATATTAGTTATAATCGCGGGAAGTTTGTTTTAATCGACCATTCTACAAATGGTTGCTACCTTAAACCTGAAAATGGTCTAGAATTTTACTTAAGAAGGGAAGAATTCCCATTGTTAGAAAATAGCTTACTTTCACTTGGAGTTCCCTCTCACAAATCCAATAGCCACCTAATTCAAATAAAGTATCAAAATTAAATCGAGAAAAACTATGAAGGCATTAATATGAGGCGTATTGCATTTTGGTCTCCAAAAGGGGGAGTAGGTAAAACCACATTAGCTCTCAATTTTGCAGCTGCGGCTTATTATTCGGGACTTAAGGTCATTTTGTGCGATCTCGATCCTCAACAGTCTTCTGTTGATGTCTTTTCAGAAAACAAACTCCCATTCACTGTAGTCAAAGATATGCCCCAAGTCATGCCAAATGTCGACATGTTGGTTTGTGACTATTCGCCTTCTCTCGACAAGGTTCCAGTTGAAGAAACAATCATATTGCCCATGAGGGCTAGCATGTTAGATTTGAAAGCTGTTGCTAGAACATCTCGGTTAGTGAGAGACAAAAGAATCATAAAATGTGTCAATGCTGTCGATACTCGAAGGCATGATGAACGTATGCTGGCTATGAAACTCTATGCGGATGGAGCGCATTTAGTTAAAGACCGGTCCATCTATGTGAGAAGCCTAACCAATGGTCAAACGGTTTTTCAGCAAGATGTATATGGAGCGAGAGATGCAAAACAAGAAATAAATCGCTTGTTGGAGCGAGTATTAAAGCCAGAAGTTTAGTTGTTGAAAGGCTAACAAATAGGAAAGAAACTTCAATTCGCATCAAACAAAAAAAAGGAGGCTGAAAGCCTCCTTTTTCTTTACCTGAAAAGAATTAGCTAATTATTTAGCTGCTTTCTTAGCAGGTGCCTTTTTCTTAGCTTTTTTCTTAGCTTTCTTTGGCTTAGCTGCTGCTGCTACTAGCTTAGCTTCAAGCTTAGCTGCTGCTTTAGCTTGCTTAGCTTGTAGACGAGCAACTGCTGCTGCATCTTTCTTAGCTGCTGAAGCCATTTTTGTTTGAACGCCTTGCATTGCTTTTAAAGTAGCGTTAGCTGCTTTAACTGCATCGTTAGCTGCTTTAACTTTAGCTTTTTGATCTTTAACTTTAGCTGCTGCTTTAGCTTTAGCTGCCATTGCAGATTTAACCGCTTTCTTAGCCGCTGCAGTTTTCTTCTTTGCTGCAACAGATTTCTTAGTAGCTACCGCTTTAGTTGCTGCTGCTACTTTAGAAACTAGGCCTTTTAAAGTTGTTTCAGCTTTCTTAGCTGCAGCTGAAGCTTTGTCGCTCGCTTTAGTCGCTGCTGCAATCGCTTTATCAACGCCGCCAGTTGCAACTTTCTTAGGAGCTGCTTTCTTAGCTGCTGCTTTTTTCTTAGGAGCTGCTTTCTTAGCTGCTACTTTTTTCTTAGGAGCTGCTTTCTTAGCTGCTACTTTTTTCTTAGGAGCTGCTTTCTTTGCTGCTACCTTAGCTGTTTTCTTTTTTACGCCGCCTTTGGCCATGATTATCTCCACTTATTTTGAATGTAGTTAGTTCAGTTCGAAGTGTATAACTAGATTGAAAAAAATACAAAAAAAAATTAAATAAATTAGCGAAAAAATGCAGTTATTTTTTGTTTTTAGTACTTTTAGGCTACTAATCGTGGATTTGGAAGTTGATTTAGGTTTAAAACACTAAAAAATTAGGCAAATTAGATGACGAAAAAATTCGTCTTCTAACTTTCTGGCTAAATGAAAGTTTTTATGGATTTGTGTTTATTGTTGTCACCCATCCAGTGATCAACTTTGCAATGTTAGGGTTTTCTTGATTCACTTTTGAAGTTAATAATGCCGATTGGTTAATTCTAAGTTTCTGTTGTTGTGATTTTCGTTGTGTAAGTCGCCTAACAAAATCATCTTTATTATCGTTTTCAGTAAAAATAAACATAGGATTATCTAAGGTATCGAGTACTGAATTGATATTCTCAAGCGCAAATGATGGCAATTTGGGTTGAGCAAGTACAATCGGTGTTTGTGGAGAGAGTTTTTTCAGGCAATCTAAAGCCCAAAAACTTGCTTCGCCATTCGCTAAAATTATTGTTGGTTCTTTACTAATTGCAACCAGCTTAACCGTTTCTTGGCAGATCGAGGTAAAATAATCTTGAAAGCTTTCATGAGTCTCAAAAAAACGGTCATTTTTTGCAGTCGTAGAATTTTCTTTCGGTGTGGTGGGTTCGCTTTGGGAATTGTCATCTGTGGTAGTTGGCTCGGCTTCAGAGTTTACTGGTGAGTTATTTTCAGAAGGGCTCTGCTGACTAGGTTGTTCTTGCTCTGGCGATTTGCTCTCTTTTAGCTTTCTTGGAAAGTCGGGAAAGCCGATATTTGGACTAAAGGTATTCCAGCCTAGTTCAGATAATTGAGTAGAAAGCGGGTAAGTGAAGCGTTGGTGTTTTGGATTTTCTCCATTAGCGTGGAATAAAATTACGTTTCCACGAAATACTCGCCCACTATTATTCTGTTGAAATACTAAATGTTCTTCTTCCAATATGTTTATCCAGGCGAGATTGTCTTTATTTGTATCCTTAGCAAGGTCACTTGAAGCGGCAACAAAAGGTATTTTTGCAGAGGCTATTTCGGGAGTACTTGCCTCAGGAGGTGGCAAATTAGGATCGCTCTGTTGAGTCAGAGCCGCTGAATTGAAAATTAGAATTATAAAAACGAGGAAATATCTGACAAGGTAGGTAATTTTCATTTTCCGCATCCTGATAGTATCAACGAGCCTGAACGGGTAATTCTTGAGGTTTTATCAATTGCCTGAATTTAATCATTCTAGATAGAGTAGTATGGCATATTTAGAAATAAATTGAGCCTTAGCTTCTTTGTTCAAGTTTAACCCCATTAGTAATACTCTAACGTTTATCAGTTTGAAGGTAAGCAAGATAGTAAAAAACGTCAATATTAGACCAATAATATTTAATTAATAACCGAGTGCTATTTGATTTTAAGTTGCCAATGAGTGAGATGAGTTTGACAGGAAGTATCATCAATAACAGAAATGTAGTAGTTGCAAAAAACGATAATTTAAAGTTCACTAGTTCTATGCAAAAAAATACTAGTGATGAACAGTTAATTCTTAAATATGCAAAAGGTGAAATGAGCGCCTTTGAAAAACTATATGCTAGGCATAAGGATAGTTTACTAAGGTATTGCCTAAGACAATTTACTAGTCGAGCGGTGGCGGAAGAATGTTTTCAAGAAATTTGGCTGAAAATTATAAAAAATAGAACAAATTATCAACCCAAGGCATTATTTACGACCTATCTATACCGCATTGCAACAAATCATGTGATCGATATCTATCGTCGGGAGAAGAAAAGGCTTCACGATTGCGAATTTGAAGAAGAGGTTTTGCCTAGTGAAGCGATTAAAGCATCGGCTCGAGTGACATTTCAGAAACAAGAAAAAGAATGCAACGAATTAAGAAAGCAAATAGCGCTTTTACCATTTGAACAAAGAAATACTTTATTGCTTAAATTAGACAGTGGATTATCACTTGACGATATTGCTCAAATAATGGGATGTGGTAAAGAAACTGTAAAGAGTCGACTGAGGTATGCAACCAACAAACTTAGAGAGTTATTAAATGACTCTTTGGGAGAAAATTAATATGACTAATTCTATTCATCCAAAAGACCATTCGGAACTCGAGCAACCATTACTGGATGATTTAGACCGTGTAAAAAGTGCTTTAACGCAGTCGGAAACAATTGATTTGGATTCAAGCATTGATAAGCAAATATTGGCGGCAGCCTATCGTGAATCTCAGTTGCCTCGGAAAGCTGCTGAGTATCGTTTTTCTTTTTGGAGAAAGCTCTCTTTACCCCTTTATATAGGCTCTGGCTTTATTTTTACGGTGCTAGCCTACAACACCTTACTACAACCGGTTAGTGAAGAGGTCAACACTCAAGAATCCGCTTCTACGATAATCAGCATTGAATCGTCAGAGGAATCGAATGCTTCTTTGAGTGAACCAACTAAACGAGAAAAAAGAGCGTTGCCAAAACTGCAAGCCCCTGAAGCTATTCCACAGAGAATTGTCACTGAACCTAATTCATCCGCTATCGATTTTGAAATGACGGAAAGTGAAGAAGAGCGACTGATAGAGCAAGGGATCTATACTGGAAATGAGTTAAAGAAAGCTGATTTTCCAGAAAAAGAGGCGTGGGCACGTGAAATTATCGGATTATTAAGAGACGGTGACGCGCTGAGGGCTAAAAACGAGCTAAATGAGTTTAAAAAAATCTACCCAAATTACCCCATTGAAGAGCAAATTAAGGTGCTTACTCAATAAACATACTTATAGATTAGCTAAAAAAACAACAAATTATTGCTCCAAATCAATTCTGCGACAATTTGCCACTTTGCAATTGGCGATTATTTTGCTTGATTCCTACCTCTCGTCCCTTATAATTCCACCACAATAAGGAGGGGTATGGGTGTACGATTAAGAATTTGCCTTTGAACGACCGAAAAATCACCCTAGATTCCTTATTTCTAATAATTCAATCTAAAAGGCGGCATTGTCGTCTTAACAATAAAAGTGGAGATCCCTCAATGGCCATTCGACGAAAGTTGATTGCCGGCATTGCTTCATTGTTAACCTTTGTGTTTAACGGTGTTGTACAGGCCGCATCTGATTTGAATATGCGCCCCGGAGTGACTGAAACAAGTAACGAAGCATTCAACCTCCATATGATGGTTGTTTGGGTAATGGTTGCTATTTCGGTTGTTGTTTTCGGAGCAATGATATTTTCATTCATTTTTCATAGAAAATCTAAGCATCCTACACCTGCTAAGTTTTCACACAGCACCAAAGTAGAGATGATTTGGACCATCATTCCAATCATCATTCTTATCTACTTGACCATTCCAGCAGTCAAACTGTTGATAAAAATGGAAGATGCGTCGAACCCAGAGATGAGTATCCAAGTGACCGGCTCTCAATGGAAATGGCAATATAAGTATTTAGAGCATGATATTGAGTTTTTCAGTAATTTAGACCGCTCGCTAACTGAAAAAGACGAAAACTACTTGCTAGAAGTTGATAATGCGTTAGTTATCCCGGTCGATACTAAAGTTAGGTTTTTAGTGACAGCATCAGACGTTATTCATTCTTGGTGGGTACCTGATTTAGCGGTTAAGAAAGACGCTATTCCTGGTTTTATCAATGAGACTTGGACTTCTATTCCAGCTGATCAAGCTGGCAAGATATTCCGCGGTCAATGTACGGAATTATGTGGTAAAGACCACGGTTTCATGCCGGTAGTGGTTAAAGTTTTAAGCAAAGCTGATTTTAAAGCTTGGTTAGGGCAGAAAGAACAAGAACGGATTGCTGCTGCTAAAGCAGCTGCTGAAGCGGCTGCGCAAAGCTGGGATATGGACAAGCTAATGACATTAGGTAAAGAAGTTTATGACGCCAAGTGTGGCATGTGTCATCAGGCTAATGGTCTAGGTCTTCCGCCAGCATTTCCTGCACTAAAAGACAGTCCAATTGCATTGGGACCTGTTGAAGCGCATATTGATATTGTTGTGAACGGTAAGGCGGGTACAGGGATGGCTGCTTATGGTCCACAATTAACAGATGCAGAGCTTGCAGCTGTCATAACATACGAACGAAACGCTTGGGAAAATAACACCGGCGATAAAGTTCAACCTGCTGACATTCAGGCTTTTAAAGCCGGTAACTAATAGGAGACGATCAAAATGGGCGATCATCATCCAACCGGCTTTACTCGCTGGTTATACACAACAAATCACAAAGACATTGGTTCAATGTATTTGTGGTTCTCTTTTGTAATGTTTTTAATTGGTGGAGCAATGGCAATGGTTATCCGTGCCGAGCTTTACCAGCCGGGTCTACAGTTTGTAGAGCCTAATTTCTTTAATCAAATGACAACAATGCATGGATTAATCATGGTATTCGGTGCGGTAATGCCGAGCATGGTTGGTCTAGCAAACTGGTTAATTCCAATGATGATTGGTGCGCCAGATATGGCATTGCCTAGAATGAACAACTGGAGCTTCTGGATTCTTCCTTTTGCTTTCTTCTTGTTACTTTCTTCATTGTTTATGGAAGGCGGTGCACCAAACTTTGGTTGGACATTCTACGCGCCACTTTCGACCACTTTTGGACCACCAAGTACTGACTTCTTTATCTTGGGTGTTCATATGATGGGTATTTCCTCAATCATGGGTGCGATTAACGTTATTGTTACTGTTTTCAATATGCGTGCACCTGGAATGACTTTGATGAAAATGCCATTGTTTGTTTGGACATGGTTAATCACAGCATTCTTATTAATTATGGTAATGCCAGTTTTAGCCGGTACAGTAACTATGATGTTAACAGACCGTCACTTCGGAACAGCATTCTTTGATGCCGCCGGTGGTGGAGATCCAGTGATGTTCCAACATATTTTCTGGTTCTTTGGACATCCTGAAGTTTACATCATGATTCTTCCAGCGTTTGGTGTGGTTTCTGAAATCATTCCAACCTTCTCTCGCAAGAAGCTATTTGGTTACTCGTCAATGGTTTATGCAACGGCATCTATCGCATTATTGTCCTTCATCGTTTGGGCTCACCATATGTTTGCAGTAGGTATGCCTGTTGCCGGTGAATTATTCTTTATGATTGCGACCATGTTAATTGCGGTACCGACCGGTGTTAAAGTGTTTAACTGGGTTGCGACTATGTGGCAGGGCTCATTAACGTTTGAAACACCAATGCTGTTCTCAATTGCGTTTGTAATCCTGTTTACAATAGGTGGATTCTCTGGTGTGATGCTGGCGATGGCTCCAGTTGATTTCCAATATCATGATACTTACTTTGTTGTTGCTCATTTCCACTATGTATTGTTCCCTGGAGCAATTTTTGGAACGACTGCTGCTGTTTACTACTGGTTGCCAAAATGGGCTGGTAAAATGTACAACGAGACAGCCGGTAAGATTCACTTTTGGTTATCCATGATTTTCGTTAACTTAACTTTCTTCCCAATGCATTTCAGTGGATTAGCGGGTATGCCTCGTCGTATTCCTGATTACAACATGATGTTTGCTGACTTTAATATGTGGGCAAGTATTGGTGCATTCGGATTGGGTCTAACTCAAATCTACTTCCTAGTGATTGTTCTTCTGACGCTTAAAAATGGTAAGAAAGCTGAAGAGAAGCAGTGGGAAGGTGCTAGCGGGTTGGAATGGGATGCGTTGCCATCACCAGCTCCTTATCATACCTTTAGCACACCACCTAAAGTTGACTAGACTGGAATAAGATAATGAACGAGCAAATGCAACAACAAAACAAAAAGCTTATATTGCGATTGGTCGCAGTCATCGGCGGAATGTTTGTGTTTGCGTTTGCTCTTATTCCTTTATACAACGTGTTTTGTGATATTACTGGAATTAACGGTAAGACTCGCGGGCAAGCACTTTATCAAGATGTTGAAATTGATAAAAAGCGCGTTGTAACAATCGAATTTTTGACAAATGTAAATCGCGGAATGCCTTGGGCATTTGGCTCAAAAGTAAAATCGATGGAAGTGCATCCTGGAGAGCTTAACGAAGTGATCTTTTATGCAAAAAACCCTTCCAAATCTGAGATTATTGGCCAAACAGTCCCTAGTGTGTCGCCCGGTGAAGCCGCTTTGTATTTAAATAAAACAGAATGTTTTTGCTTCGACCAGCAAAAGTTAGTGGCTGGTGAAGAGGTAGAAATGCCGATGAAGTTTTATATAGATGCAGATTTGCCGGAAGATATTACTCGTTTAACTTTGTCATACCAATTATTTAATGTGACTGAGGCAGTGAATGCTGCCACAGGTGCAACCAAGTAAAGCGACTATCTCGCTTAAATGGAGATTAATCAATGAGCACTGAAACAGAAGAAAAGTACGAAAATTATTATGTGCCCGAACAAAGTGCCTGGCCAATTATTGGCGCAGTAGCGTTATTTTTTATCGCTTGGGGCGGCGCTAACTTTATTCACCAATCGACTGATGTTGTTGATACCGGTGATGCCGGTTGGGGTGGATTGGTTTTTATGGCTGCTATGGCTGTGATGATTTACATGGTTTTTGGCTGGTGGAAAGATGTCATCAAAGAGTCAATGAGTGGACTATACAGCGCTCAGATGGACCGTTCATTCAAACAGGGTATGCTTTGGTTCATCATGTCTGAAGTAATGTTCTTTGCAGCATTCTTCGGAGCGCTACTTTACGTAAGACAGTTAATCATTCCTTGGCTTGGTGGTGAAGGTAATAATGTGATGACTCATGCTTTATTATGGCCAAACTTTATTCCTGAGTGGCCTCTAACAAACATGCCAGATGGTTCTACAACTCAGGCGATGCCAGCCATGGGATTACCAGCCATCAATACTGCCATTCTTCTTACTAGCTCTTGGACATTGACGATTGCTCATCATGCGTTGATAGCTAATAACCGCCAAGCATTGTTGAACTACACTTCGATCACTGCGTTGTTAGGTATTATCTTCTTAGCATTACAGGTTTACGAGTACTACCATGCTTATAATGACCTCGGCTTAACATTAGGAAGCGGTATTTACGGTTCGACTTTCTTTATGTTAACTGGCTTTCATGGATTTCACGTTACCATCGGGACAATTTTCTTAATAGTGTTATCGATTCGTTGTGCCAAAGGTCACTTTACCGCTAAACATCACTTTGCGTATGAAGCTGGTGCTTGGTATTGGCATTTTGTTGACGTAGTATGGTTATTCCTATTTATATTCGTCTACTTAATCTAGTCAAATATAGAATAAAAAAACCGAAGCTTGCTTCGGTTTTTTTATGTCTCCAATAAAGCTATTTTGTAAGAAGTATTTGTTTTTTAAAGGTTTACTACTCTTCGACTATTGGTAATCCGTGGGGCTCAATCCAGCCCATCATCATGGCTAAAATTATGAGTAAAAATAATCCAATTGATAAACCAATTCTCCAACTTAAGTTATTGACGGTTTTTTTGGAATTCTTATCGCCAGTCGCTAAAAAGTAGAGCGCACGAAATAGACTAAAAAGAATCGCTAACATAAAAATAATTATTACTATTTTTACAATCATTAAAGTGTGTTTCCCTAGGTTGATACATTGTAATAATGATAGAATACGCGCCCTAAGGTCTATTTACTAGCGGAAAATGGCGATTGCGACAGTCAGTCCAATATAAAATCGGGCAGTATCAATTAACCATCAATTTCTGGTTCTTGATGATTTTCCTGTTAGTACAAACAGGTCTCAATGAACTGGGCTATTGGCAGCTTTCACGAGCACACGAAAAGCAGCAAAGGTTAGATGTTTTAGCCAGTAATGAAAATCGTATTATTTCCAATTTAGCGACTATCAGTGAAACGCAGATTAATCAGTTTGCTAGAGTCGAGTTAGAAGTCGAATTAGCGTCTAGAAAAAACATTCTGATTGAAAACAAAATTCAAAATGGAAATCTTGGATATCACGTTGTTAATCTAGTGCAAGACCCTGAAAGTAATAAATATTTGTTGGTTAATCGAGGTTGGGTTGAAGGGCTAGCCAATCGAGTTGAAATGCCTTCAGTGGATTTGCCTGCGAGTTACTGGCAATTGAGTGCCAGAATTTACCCGGTCAATTCGCAAGTTTTATCTGGCGATGCAGTGATCGAAGAGTACCGCAATAGCATAAGAATTCCAGTACTTGATGCGAGCGTTTTACAAGGTTTAGAAAAGTTGTTATCGGTTGATATAGAACCCTATGTTTTACGTATTGATCAACAAGATAGCTATGCCCTTGATGTTGATTGGGCGTGGGTTAGTATGTTGCCGGAAAAACATTTGGCCTATGCGTTTCAGTGGTTTGCATTATCACTGGCGTTTTTAATAATCAGTTTATTTGTATTGGTTAAACGAATTCCTAAATAATTAAACGAACTAAGGTTTGATTAGGCTTTTGATGCCTTAATCTAGTTTTAAAATAGAGGTACTTTTTGTGGATTTTGATGAAAATAAAAATCAGTCACACAATCAAAATGTAACTAAGAATCGAAAAACCCTGATTCTGTTATTTGTGATGTTTATTACTCCCGTAGCATTAGCTTACGCTGCGTACTTTGGTAATTGGTTTTCGGGTGCTTCTGGGGCTCAAGGTGAGCTTATTGAGCAAGATAAACTGACTGACATAGAAGATTATGATTTTTATAAAGATGAAACTCAAATCATTACAGGGAAAGAATTTGAGACGCTTTATTGGTGGATCCTTCCTTTAGATACCCAACAATGTGACCAAGCCTGTGCGAATTTAAACTTGAATACGGTTAATCAGACTTATGTCGGATTAGGCAAAGAAGCTAGCCGCATCAATCAATTGGTCGTGGTACCTACTGATAATCGAGTTGATGTTGGCCTCTTTCCAAAGGCGACAAGTCAGTTTAATTCTATTGGAGTTATTCCAAGAGAAAAAACTCATAGCGGTAAGTCGCTAGAATTGGAGTCAAATTTTATTTACTTAGTAGATCCTTTAGGCAATATTTTTATGCGTTACCCATTAGTCAAAGATGAAAAAAACGCGCCTTTAATGAGTCGAAAATTGCGTAAGGATATTCTTCATTTATTCAAGTACTCGAGACTTGGTTAGTTTATTCAATGATTTTAGATGTAGGTTAAAACGTTTTAAATGAGTCAATCAGCAATAAAGAAACTTGCTATCGCAGCAACTGCTTTTGCGCTAGTAGTGGTACTACTAGGCGCATTTACTCGCCTTTCTCACGCTGGGCTTGGTTGTCCAGACTGGCCTGGATGTTATGGTTTTAAACATATACCAACCCAACAAGCTGATATCGAAGCGGCTAATCAGGCGTTCCCAGAAAGACCCTATGAATTTGATAAGGCTTGGCCGGAAATGGTTCATCGTTATTTTGCAGGAACACTCGGATTGTTTGTTTTGGCACTTGCATTATTAAGCCTAAAACAAAACAACAAGCCCGTCAGAGGGCATTCATTTGGATTATTGGTATTAGTCATATTTCAAGCGGCATTAGGTATGTGGACCGTGACAATGAAATTGCATCCGGTAATTGTTATGGCGCATTTAATGGGTGGTTTTGCTACATTAACTTTGCTGGCCATGTTGTCGGCTAGGTATCATTATCAGTTTGCTACTCCGGTTTCTGAAGAAACTCGCCATCCTTATAAGAAATTGGCAGTCCTAGCGCTTGTGATATTGATCCTTCAAATAATGCTTGGTGGCTGGACTTCCGCAAATTACGCAGCAACGATTTGTTATGAACTGCCGATTTGTCAAGGGGAGTGGTTTAAACACAGTGATTTTGCTACAGGTTTTAACCCGTTTGCTCAAAAAGCAGAAAATTATGAGTTTGGCATACTTGATTCAGAAGCGCGTATTGCAATACATGCTAGTCATAGAATCGGCGCAATAATTGCGAGCCTTATTTTAGCCTTTTTAAGCTTTAAATTATTGATTCAAACACAATCTAGACTGCTGAAACGTATTGGTATCCTAATTGCTGGCCTATTATTAGTTCAAATAACACTTGGTGTATTTAATATCATTTTTCAATTACCACTATACAATGCTGTTGCGCATAACGGTGTTGGGGCAATCTTATTGGTGGTGATGGGAATTTTGCTGACATTATTATTTACTCGGCAGGCTGCTAATTCTGATTTGCCTGAGCTGCAAAAAGAGGGTAAAGGTAATGTCTGAAGAAAGCCAACCAGTCACCAATCAAGCTCAATTAACAGGTACAAAAACCACCTGGAAAGATTATCTGGAGCTAACTAAGCCTAAAGTCGTTTTGTTGATATTGATAACGGCAGTTGTTGGTATGTTTTTAGCAACACCAGGCATGGTCCCATGGGATATTTTGGTAGTCGCAACCGTTGGGATCGGATTTGCTTCTGGCGGAGCTGCGGTAGTCAATCATGTGGTCGATCAAAAAATTGATGCCATTATGGCGAGAACACTTAAACGTCCAGTGGCTAGCGGCAAAATTAGTGACAAGCAGGCGATTATTTTCGCGGCTTTCTTGTCAATTTCATCATTAGTGATGTTGTATTTCTATATCAATCCATTAACTGCTTTACTGACATTCTTTGGATTAGTCGGTTATGCGTTTGTTTATACGATGTACCTAAAACGAGCGACTCCTCAAAATATCGTTATTGGTGGATTAAGTGGCGCTATTCCGCCTTTGTTAGGCTGGACTGCCGTTGACGGATATGGCGGTCAAATTCATCCACATGCTCTATTATTAGTGCTCATTGTATTTGTTTGGACACCTCCTCATTTTTGGGCGCTAGCGATCTTTAGGCGAGATGAATATGCCAAAGCAGATATTCCAATGTTGCCTGTAACCCACGGTATCGACTTTACTAAAACCAATATCATCTTATATACGATTCTACTTTTCTTTGCTGGATTGTTGCCTTATTTGACCCATATGTCAGGTCTGATCTATTTGGTTTCTTCTAGTATTTTAGGAGTTATATTTTTGGTTTATGCCGTGCGACTTAAATTATCCAAAGAGC
This sequence comes from Kangiellaceae bacterium, assembly GCA_965230505.1. Lineage (GTDB taxonomy): Bacteria > Pseudomonadota > Gammaproteobacteria > Enterobacterales > Kangiellaceae. Next base: position 2,645,121 of record OZ246006.1, read on the forward strand.
GAAAAATTGCCATGGATACGTTTAAATATTCAGTCAACTATCTGTTGTTAATGTTTGTCGCCCTATTGGTTGACCATTATTTCAAATATTAAAGTGGCTTTAGCGATGAATAAATTATTACCTTATATTTTGATTGTAATTGCTGCGATTGCAGGAATAATTTTAAACCACACCTTTAATAAGGCTGACCAGCAAGAAAGTGAGTCAGCTAAGAGCCAGACCGAAAATAGAATTGATAATCGGTTTAAGACCTTATTAATTTACCCAAAGAAAAACAGCCTACCTAACTTTCAATTGCTCGATCAAAACAATCGTTCATTTACCAATGAAAACTTTAAGAAGCGCTGGAACTTGATTTTCATTGGCTATACAAATTGCCCCGATGTATGTCCAAATACTTTGAATCAAATGACCCAACTCTATAATTTACTCGATCCTGAAGTTCAGAATAAGTTTCAGTTTATTTTATTATCTGTCGACCCAGAGCGTGATACCCCTGAGCACCTGAAGAAATATTTGGATTATTTTCATCAAGACTTTGTTGGTATTAGTGGTGAAAAAACGCAAATAGATAAAACGGTAAAAGCACTCGGCGGTATCTATGCGCTTAATAAAGCAGAAGGTGAATTTTATACCGTTGATCATTCAGCTCGAATATTTATTGTAGGTCCTGAGGCCCGTCGCTACGGGATTATGGAAAGCAGTTCTATCGCCTCACCCGATAAGTCGATTCTTGTCAAAGAGTTAACGTTACTAGCGAATTAGTCGGTCAATTTAAGGAAGTGGTAACATCGCTGAATCAGGAGAGCCGCCTTTAGTGGCAGCCTTTCAATAAAAGTTGAATTATTGACTTCTATTTTACCGCTGAATGTAAAGAAGGTATTATCGTTACCCTAATAGAGCAAATAACAGTTAATGTTTAGCAAGTAAAATACCGTAAGAGAGCCCAGCATCAGTATTCTACCTAGAAGTTTTTTTGGCCGTAACTCTTTAATGATCGCGAGTCTGCTGGTCATTAGTCACCTTATTTCTTACCTCACTATTGAGCACTATGTAGTCGAAGCCAAAGATCGCACCATCATGTATTTGGTGACTAACCAAATTAAGCTTCAATATATTGGCTCTGAAACAGAAATTCCTAAAAACCTTTCTGTTGGTTTCACTGAAACAACCGAATTGGAACTGTTTTGGCTGACAGGGGGCAGCCTACCTGAAGGATTAGAAATTTCAGAATTTCATCAAGCTTACACGGACGTTGCCAAAGAGTTTTTGGGTGAAGGAACCGTGGTAAAAGTTGAAATATCAGACCGAGTCTATGTTTGGGTTAATGAGCCAAGCCACCCCGAATATTGGATTCGAATGCCTATCGGAGAATATGACAGTGATATGCCGATTTCGATGATTATTTTCTCGGGAATGTTGCTGTTTTTAAGTTTGGCCGGCGCTTGGCTAGTGGTACATCAATTACACAGACCGTTGAAACGCCTAGCCTTTGCAGCGAGAGAAATAGGGCGTGGAGATTACCCAGGCAAATTAAAAGAAACAGGTCCGCAAGAGTTAGTCGCGGTTACATCAGCCTTTAATCAGATGGCTGCAGATGTACATCAACTAGAAGAAGATCGAACCTTGCTTCTGGCTGGAATTTCACATGATCTCAGAACACCTATTACTCGAATTCGTTTGTCGGTCGAATTCATGTCTGAACAAGACGAAGAATTAAAACAAGGACTTATCGCTGATACTCAAGATATGGATGATATTATTGATCAATTTATCGGCTACGTTCGTTATGGTAGTGAAGAAAAAATGGAGCTTGGCGATATTAACGAATTGATCACACAAGTCACTGAGGCTGCAGGCAAGCAACATGAAGGAATTGAGACCAAATTGAGTGAGGTTCCATCGTTTGCTTTTAAACCGATGGCAATGAAACGACTCGTCAGTAATTTAATAGAAAATGCATTTCGTTATGGTCAAGCACCAGTCATCGTCACATCTATTATTGACGATGGTAAGCTGCGAATTATTGTGCGTGACCATGGTAAAGGGATCCCCGATTTAGACAAAGCCCGTTTGTTTCAACCCTTTGCGCGAGGTGACAAAGCCCGTGGAGGAAAAGGATCTGGATTGGGCTTGGCAATTGTGCAACGTATAGCAGAGATGCATGGTGGAACCATTATTTTAGAAAACCACTCAGAAGGTGGTCTAAAAGCTTGCTTTGAAATGCCACTGCCACCTGAAAAATAAACGCCCCTACCACATCAATCTTAAATCTCTTAGAAAAGGTTGATCATTCCCAATGTTTCTTAGCCCAATTAGCGGTCTTTTGCATAATTTGCTTCGACGAGGCGTTAACGTTATCTAAAATTTGCTTATTTAGTAACGCCACTTTAGGTTCTATATCAAACGAATTGTCTTCTGAAATACTTATTAATTTAGCGTTTTTTAGTACACTGATGGTGGTTTTAAACAAGTTTTTATCAAACGATTCGGGGGCATTAAGGCTATAGAGTGCAGCCAGTCTTTGGGCGACTTGTTGACTGTGCTTCTCCAGTTCTTGTCGGCTAGTTCGTCCATGCCCAGCTTGCGAAGACAGCAAGGTTAAAAGTATTCCGTAGCGCAAAAGAGTTGGTCTAACAAACTGTGCGATCAGCATAAGCTGTTCAAAATTATCATCTGTTCCATTAGGGCGGTGCAGCTCGGTATTAACTTGTTTTAGTAAGTTTTCTTGTACAAAAAAGTCTATTGCTTTGTTCAAATTCTGATGCAATTGTTGTTCATTCCATTCAATAAATAATTCTTGTTTTATAAAAGGGAAAATTGCTGAACAACGTTTTAATAATTCATCCCGATCCACTGATTCATTATTAACAAAACAACTAGCTACTAATGAATAAGCGATAAATACATGCAATATATTATTGCGATAATAGGTCAATAGAATAGCCGTTTGCTCGTCAGTAGTGACAATGTCTCCCATTGGGTTTTCTACGGTGAAAATAGTCCCTAAGGATTTCGCTTGTTCTATTAATGCTGCGCCGTCTTCTTTTGGGAGTCTGGTGTTTTTACTATAGGGAGCTGTTTTAAGTAATTTTAGTAACAGGTCTAATTGTTGTTCAAGTTCTTTAATACCGATAGCGCTACGTTCTGTTGAAAGAATCACTAACGCCACCATACTTATCGCATTAACCGTAGAAGCAGCATTAATTCGTTGCATTACTAACTCGGCTAGTGCTGACACTCTCGGTGTCAACCAGCTGGGCTTAGCTGCCACTTGACCACGGTAGTCGTGCCAATTTGGCTGGGTTTGATCCAGATACTTATTGAGAAAAACCGGTTCCGCGAAATTTAAATAAACTTTACCAAAGTTCTGTTTGAGAGTTTTGCGAATACCAAGTAGCTGACCGAATGACTCTTTCTTTTTTTCCGCTCCCCGTAGCTCACTCAAATAACTCTTACCTTCAAACATTCGTTCATAACCAATGTAAACTGGAATGATTGCTACCGGTTTTCGAGTACCTCTTAGCAATGATTGAACGGTCATCGCGAGTAACCCTGTTTTAGGGGGTAACAACCGTCCAGTTCGACTTCTACCACCTTCGGGAAAAAACTCTAAGGGAATTCCACGATCCATCAATTGGAATATATACTCATTAAATACTGCAGTATAAAGTTTGTTTCCGCCAAAACTTCTTCTGAGGAAAAAAGCGCCACCGCGCCTAAGCAGAGAGCCAGCCGGCCAAAAATTTAAATTAATGCCTGCAGCAATATGCGGAGGAACCAAGCCTTCATGATAAAGAGTGTAAGAGAGTAGCAAGTAGTCAATATGACTTCGGTGGCAGGGGACATAGACTATTTCATGCGTCGAGGCTAGATCCCGTACCATTTCAGAATTACGTACAACGACACCATCATAAATTTTATTCCACAAATGAGTTAGCATTGACTCCATAAACCTAACGGCTTTATAAGAATAAGCCGAGGCAATTTCTTTAGCGTATTTTTCAGCGAGTTTTGCGGATCTTGCTAAAGAAATATCCTTAGACTTTGCTTCTTTTTCAATGGCACCTTTGACATTATCACTAACAAGAATGTTAGTGATAACTTGGGCTCGATTAGTAATGAGCGGCCCCATTGCTGCTTGACGTAAACGATGAAAGTGAACTCTTAAGGTTCGTGTCAATTTAGTAACTTGCACCTCGGGATTGATCCCTGCATTGGCTACCTGCCCTAGATCAATAGGTTTGGCAACTCGGAAAAATGTATTTCGCCCTTGGAATATAAAAAGCAATAATTTTCTAAGTGGGTTGGCGCTCTCTGTATCGGTAAATATTAAACGAAGCAAAGAGTTTTCTTTTCCAGGGTTTCGACCCCAATAAATTGAAATGGGGATCAGTTGATGGGTTTGTTTATCGTCTTCTTTTTGAATTCGCAGTAAAGTATTAAAAAGCGTTTGGTATTTCTTGACCGGTTTACCACCCATGCCAAAAAAACTTTTAGACTGTAAGAAAAACACCGAACCATTTTCTATCTGAGACTGTTTTGAATTAATTAATTTTGGTTCTGGTAAATTCAGTTGTTTCGCTTTATGTTTTAACATCATAAAACTACTTGTCGAGCGGCGCTGTAAAACGTAATAAATAGGAGACGAAAGATCAATGTCGAGATCTTTGATAGGTGTCTCTGGTATCACTTTACTGGTAACTAGCAGTTTTAGCGGCACTGAAACAATTTTATGATACAGCTTATTAAAAGGCATAAAGTTCCAAAATGTTATTCGTTATATACCCGATTTATGAGTAAGCAGGTTATTCTAAGTAAATTATTAAAATTAAGCAAAGCAGCAGACTATATCGCTTAAACCAGCATCTGAACTGGCAGTGGGTGGTCGAGAAAGTCTTTAGGGCTAGCGCTGTAGCCGTAGGCCCCAGATTGGTATATTACGACTAAATCACCAACTTCGCACTCTGGCAATTCATATTTATTAGCTAATAGATCAAGGGGGGTACATAGCGGACCGACGATTTGCAGTGGCTGTTTGTTAGCAAGTCCTACCTTGTTACCTAAGGCAACGGGGTAGTTTTTACGAATTACTTGGCCAAAATTACCGGAAGCCGAAAGGTGGTGGTGCAACCCTCCATCAATAACAGCAAACTGGACGCCACGAGACTCTTTAATATCGACCACCTGAGCGACATAGATGCCTGCTTCACCAACTAAGTAACGGCCAAGTTCCATTGCAATATCAACATTGCCAAACTGGCGATGAAATGAATCGATATGTTGAGATAAGGAGTCGCTAATAGCCTCTAACTGAAGTGGTTTTTCGCCCGGAAAGTAAGGGATCCCTAAACCACCACCGATATTTAGTGATTTAATTGCTTGAGGGGCGTTTTGGCTAAGCTTGTTGGCTAATTGGAAAAGGTTGGTGTGGGCTAGTTGAATAGATTCTTGGTTCAGGTTTTGAGAGCCTGTAAATATATGCAGTCCGCAATATTCTAGGTCAAAATTTTGGATTTGTTGCAGTATTTCGGGTACTCGCTCTGCATCGATTCCAAACTGTTGTGGTCCTCCACCCATTTTCATACCTGAAGATTTGAGCTCAAAATCTGGATTGACCCTAACGGCTACATTAGCTTTGATGCCAATGGATTCAGACAGCCTTTGAATACGATCTAATTCGGTAAAGGATTCAACATTAATTGTGACCCCCGTTGAAATGGCCATTGCCAATTCTATTTCTCGCTTTCCTGGGCCTGCAAAGCTGACTTCTGCTGCCGACAGACTGCTATTGAGAGCAATGTTTAATTCATTGCCACTCGCAACGTCTAATCCATCTACTAAAGGTGCTATAAAATCAACTAGGGCAGGCATTGGATTCGCTTTTATTGCATAGTGTAGCTTTAACTTTTTGGGCATTTTATCGCGAAAGCTTGTTATCTTATCTGCGATAATACTGCGATCATAAGCATAAAAAGGCGTTTGTCCGGCACGATGCTTTAGGTTTGAAAGCTTTACCTGGTTAACTAAAAGCTCATTATTTTCGCTCTTGAACTGTGACATAGGAGCATGGGTAACTTTTGCTTTCATAATTGGGGCTCTTTATTTGATAATCGCAATCATTATAATGGATTAGACCCGCTAAAGTGACTGAATGAGCTTAATTCTATGAGGGAAGGCCCAATGGTTGATCGCTCAGTGACTTATCAGTTGCAGTTTAACTCGCTAAATAGCTAAACTGTTCCTGTAACAACGGACGATTAATTTTACCATTCGGATTTCTTGGAAGCGAGTCGACAAACTCTATAAATTGTGGGTGCATATAGTTAGGTAATTGTTTCTTCAGAAACTTCATTATTTCTTGCTTGCTTGTCGGTGTGTTTGAGGTCATAGCAATGACTAACAAGATTGCTTGTCCTAACTGTTGATGGTTAATTCCCAACGCGGCCACATGTTCAATCGACGGGTGTGAATAGGCGACTTCTTCAAGTTCAGAAGGGCTAATGCGATAGCCAGAAGATTTAATCATATCGTCATTGCGACCGACAAAATATAGAAAACCTTGTTGATCCCTAGTCACTATATCGCCGGACCATACCGCTAAATCAGAACCATATTCCGCTTGCAATCGGCGTGGGAGTTGCCGAAATTTTTCCTCGGTTTTTTGTTGATTGCGCCAATAGCCTTGGGAAACATGGACCCCAATGTGGACCAGTTCGCCAGGCTCATCGGCTTGGCAAAGTTCGCCAGATTGATTAATCACTAAAATATTAGCATTTGGGATCGCCTTACCAATCGAGTTAGGCCGATTGGCAATTTCACTGGGAGCTAAATAAGTACTTCTAAAGGCTTCGGTTAAGCCGTACATCAAATAAATTTGAGTATTAGGTAATTGAGCTTGCAGATTTTCAGTGGTGGTCGTCGGCATTGCGCCGCCGCTGTTGGTGATGTAACGCAAACAGCGCTTCGATGACTCGGGCCACTCTAAATCTGCTAGTTGTACCCATAAAGGCGGTACGGCGGCTAATCCGGTTATTTGGTACTTTGCCACGGCATTGATAACATCGCGAGGTAAAAGGTATTCTAACAACACGACTTCGGCTCCGACTAAGAAAGCGGTGGTTAACTGACTAAGCCCGTAATCGAAACTAAGAGGCAATACCGCAAGTATTTTGTCATTTTCTTGGTTGATCAGATATTGGGCGACGCTTTTAGCCCCTTCAATAAGATTGCGATGTGATAGAACGACTCCTTTAGGCAGCCCTGTACTGCCCGAGGTATACAATATTGCAGCGATGTCATCAGGCTGCCGCTGAGGATAAATATTTTCCGAGTTACACTCGGTTGAGTTGTGGTTTAATAACAACTCGTCCCAAGGTTCACATTCTTCAGGGCAGTCGCTTTGGGCACAATCTGTCAGCAGAATTCGTATTGTATGAGTTTCGCTCAAGCTCTTCTTGAGCTGTCGATATCGACTCAGCGAAGTGATAAGTACTGATACTTGACAGTTGTCGAGAATATAATTCACTTGAGCTGGTTTCAGTAGCGAGTTAATCGGAACGAAAACGCCACCTGCGGTTGTTGCAGCAAACAGGCTGATCACTGACTCAATTTGTTTGGGTAAATAGATCGCAATTCGGTCACCGGGATTTAATTTGGGAGCAGATGGCTTGAAATTGGCGTGGTTTGACCCGATTAAGCCTGTGGCTAACGAACGAATTCTTGTCGAAAGCTCGCAGTAGCTGAGGCTTTGAGCTTTGTGAGTCAAAGCCACTTGAGCGCCTCTTGAACTGGCAGATAATGTAATGAAATCTTGTATATTGGTGACTTTCATGTCGCTTTTCGCTTTCAAATTAGAGCCTTAGCTGTGTTGCTAGCTAGTTATTTTGACTTGAACTTTCTATGGTTTGCTTTAATGAAATTTAGTTCTAAATAATTTCAACAATAAGAACTACGTTACGCCATCAATCTAGGGTAAAATTCGTGCAATTCAAGACCGTTCGGCTAATCCGTCGACCAATAAGTTCTCCGATTGTGAAACTATTTCCATTATAAAAGATGGTTCGGCAAATAAACAATCTCAATTGAAGAACTTAAACATGAGTGTTTAAAAAGGCAAATTATGAGTGATAAAGCATTAGATTCGAGCAATAAAACATCAACAGAGAATGCGCCAAGCAATTTTATTCGAAATATTATTAACCAAGACTTAGAGTCTGGTAAGCATTCTAGTGTTTGCACTCGATTCCCCCCAGAGCCTAATGGCTTCCTGCACATTGGTCATGCGAAATCGATTTGTATTAATTTTGGAATTGCTCAAGACTACAATGGAAAATGTAATTTACGCTTTGATGACACTAATCCAGCGAAAGAAGAATCTATTTATGCCGAAGCAATTGCTAAAGACGTTGAGTGGTTGGGCTATCGTTGGGATGGTGAAATTAGACATTCCGCTGATTATTTTGAAAAGCTGTATGGCTACGCCGAAGAGTTGATTGAAAAAGGCGTTGCTTACGTCTGTGAGCTTAACATTGACGAAATGCGGGAGTATCGCGGGACTTTAACTGAACCAGGCAAAAATAGCCCTTTTCGCGATCGCAGTGTTGCTGAAAATCTAGATCTATTTAGGCGAATGAGAGCGGGAGAGTTTGAAGATGGAACTCTCGCTTTAAGGGCTAAAATCGACATGAGTTCGGCTAACATTAATATGCGTGATCCAGTCATTTATCGAATTAAAAAAGCACACCATATTCGAACCGCAGACAAGTGGTGTATTTATCCTACTTATGATTTCACTCACGGTATTTCAGATGCGATAGAAGGAATTACCCACTCCTTATGTACTCTCGAATTTGAAGATCATCGACCGCTTTACGATTGGTTCTTAGATAACATTTCCATTGACTGTCATCCACAGCAAATAGAATTTTCAAGACTAAACCTTGAACACACTATAACGAGTAAGCGAAAACTTAATCAGTTAGTGACAGAAGGAATTGTTGACGGATGGGATGACCCGCGTATGCCGACGATCTCTGGAATGCGCCGCAGAGGCTATCAGCCAGAAGCGATTCGTGATTTTGTTACTCGGACAGGGGTCACCAAAAAAGTGCACACGGTAGAAATGAGTTTGCTCGAAAACTCAGTACGTGAAAACTTAGGCGATATTGCACCGCGAGCGATGGCTGTGCTTAAACCGCTAAAACTGACTATTACTAATTATCCAGAAGATAAAGTTGAAGAGCTTCAAGCACCACGTCACCCACAACAAGAAGCGATGGGTTCGCGGTCAATCTTTTTTAGTAAAACTTTATTTATCGATCAAGCCGATTTCAGAGAGAGCGCCAATAAAAAATATAAGCGATTGGTACTAGGTAAAGCTGTGAGGCTAAGAAACGCCTATGTAATTACTTGTAATGATATTGTCAAAGATGAAGCAGGCAATATCATAGAGCTTATATGTGAATACGATGAAAATACACTGGGAAAAAATCCTGAAGGTTACAAGCCTAAAGGCGTTATCCATTGGGTTTCGGAATCTCACTCCAAAGTGGCAACCGTAAAGCTTTATGATCGGCTGTTTAATGTGGCTAACCCGGCTGCGGAAGAAGACTTTTTAAAGGCGATTAATCCCGATTGCCTAGAGATTATTTCTGACGCGCGAGTTGAAATGTCACTTGCCTCGGCAAAACCAGAAGAGGTTTTCCAGTTTGAACGAGAAGGGTATTTTTGTGCAGATAGGTACTTGCACTCGCAAGATAACCTAGTCTTTAACAGAACGGTTACATTGCGAGATAGCTGGGCTAAAATTGAAGCAAAAGGATAACAAGTCGGTTGCTTAATGAATTCTTGTTACTCGCAGTTGCGCATTTGTTTGCAGTCGCTAGTCCGGGTGCAGACTTTGCGGTTGTATTAAAAAATACCCTGCGCTCGGGTCAAAAGACGGGCACCTTTACCGCTCTAGGTATAGGACTCGGTATATTTGTCCATGTGGCTTATACCTTACTAGGTGTTGCGATCATTTTGTCGCAATCGGCATTTTTGTTTGAGCTAGTAAAATACTTAGGGGCAGGTTACCTTATTTGGCTAGCCGCTAACTGTTTTCGTTCTAGAGCCAAGTCTTCTTCTACTCAGGTTGAAAACAAAGTTGAGTCGTTATCCAACCTAAAAGCAGTTAAGCAAGGTTTTTTGATCAATGTATTAAACCCAAAAGTAACAGTATTTTTTATTGCGCTATTTACCAGTATTGTCAGTCAGCAAACGGCTCTTTGGATTCAGTCGATTTATGGCATATGGTTAGCGCTTTATACTTTTATTTGGTTTAGTTTTGTCGCTTGGTGTTTTTCGCGAGCCAAAGTTTTAGCTTGGTATCAATCAAATGGGCATATTATTGATTGGCTGATGGGACTACTCTTGGTTTTTATTGCCTGGCGAATGTTAGTTTAAGCGCAATAATTATTAGGGCTCATTGGTTAACCAGGTTGGAATGGTTAACGACTCGATTTCGACCAGTGTTCTTGGCATGATAGAGCGAATCATCAGCTCGTTTTACTAATTCTGTGAAGCCTTCTTTCCCTGTGTTTAACTGGGCAATTCCAATACTGGCGGTAATGGTCATATTGGCAGGTTGTAAGGCTTCAATTTTTTGCTTAATTCTTTCAGCGATTTGAGTGGCATTTTTTTCGTCACACTCGTCAAATACAATCAAAAACTCCTCACCACCAAAGCGAGCTAGAATGTCTTCCTGTCGGCATTGTTGTTTGAGTAAGTCAGCTAAGGATTTTAGTACAATATCACCAGTGGTGTGACCATGGTTATCATTGATACTCTTAAAGTGATCAACGTCTAGAATTAATACACTCACAGCGACTTTTTGTCTCATTGCTCTTGCTAGTCTATGATTCGCCATTTCAATCAAATAATGTCGGTTATATAGGCCTGTGAGTTGGTCTCTCATCGCCAGGTTAACCAGCGCGTCATGCTGTTTTTTTAATATAATCTGAGTTCGTATGCGAGCAATCAGTATGGCAGGTCTAACGGGTTTAGTTAAAAAGTCGACTGCACCAAGCTCAAGTGCTTTTTCTTCATCTTCTTCGGTTTGCATTGCGGTAATAAAGATAATTGGTATGGTATTCGTTTCTGGTTTTTCTTTGAGCTTTCGACAGACTTCATAACCAGTCATAATCGGCATATCAACATCTAATAGGATCAGATCTGGTTTGTCATTTGAATTGGCAATTTTTAAACTTTGCTCTCCAGAGGTCGCGACCTTAATTTGGTAGTCATCTTTGATGTAACCGGCAATTAATTGAATATTGGCAGGCTCATCGTCGACTAACAAAATACAAGCTTTGTCCTCTAGAAGATTTGTATCCATAAAGTGGTCGACTCTCTAACGACTCTTTGATTAGAGTCAATGGGCTCTGTTTGATAGAGGTATATCTATCTTGATGATTAGAATTAAAAGTGTAGTTTAATTTAAGCCAAATAGCGAGAGCTATGAGCAAAGCTAAAGACTGCCTGTAAGCGCTACCACATTTGTCGAATTCTACTATGAATCGAATTTAATTTTTGGTATTTGGGTTGCGTTTCGGCGACTTGCTGGTGAGTCTTAGGATAAAAACAAGGCTCTAGTTTCTGATAGACGGAGCTAGTTAAAAAGCGGCTTTTGGCACCATATACGTGCTTGCTGCCATACTTGGGTTGTTCTGGAATCCAATATTTAAGTGGTTGGATTAAGTGTAAAGACTGCTTTGCTCGAGTAATGGCGACATTTAATAACCGCCTTTCTTCTTCGATTGCCTTTGGAGATTCCGTTGCGTACTCATTTGGGAAATTACCATCGGCAACATTTAATACAAAAACATTTTTCCATTCTTGTCCCTTAGCACTATGAATGGTGGAAAGTATTAGAAAGTCATCATCTTTGTGAGCGTTGTGATTTAAATCACCACTAGCCGCCGGCGGCTCCAGCGTTAGCTCACTGATAAATTTTTCACGAGTTGGAAATTGTTGCGCGATATTCGTTAGCTGTTCTAAATCTCCTGTGCGGACATAGGCATCATCATAAATTTCTTCCATTAATGGTAAATAGAACTTTTTTACGGTTTCTATTTCTGAGGGCCATATTGAATTTTGACATTGTGAATTAACTAAAATTGAAATCAAGCCACGCCAGTGTTCGGCAGCCGATGGTGGAATATTGAAATCGCTAAATGATTCAAATTGATGGTCGTATAGCTTTAAAAAGTCGATGGCTTTTCTAGCAATGTTAGGTCCGATACCTGGTAACAACTTTAGAACTCTAAACGCCGAAATTTGGTGCTTCGGATTATCTATCCATTTTATAATCGATATTAGATCTTTAACGTGTGAGGCTTCTAGAAATTTTAAGCCGCCATATTTAACAAAGGGAATATCATGCCTCATCAATTCAACTTCAAGGCGATCACTGTGGTGACCGCTTCGGAACAATACGGCTTGTTGTCTTAGGTCTACGCCATTTTCTCTTTCTTGTAGAACAGTCTCTACAATGTATTTGGCTTGTTGTACATCGTCTTCGACGGTGACTATTTTAGGTTTTTCAAAAACCATTGAACTACTATGGGATTGAAATGAGACTAGTTCTTTGTTGTAACCAACCTTACTTTCTGAAAGAAGTCCGTTGGCTAAATCTAAGATTGGTTGAGTTGAGCGGTAATTAGTTTTAAGCGAAATGACTTTTGCAGCGGGGGTAAATTGTTTTGGGAAGTTGATAATATTTTCAACTTCTGCGCTTCTAAAGCTATAAATTGATTGAGCATCATCACCTACAACCGTCAATCCGCTACCATTTGGAAATAGCCGAGTTAAAATTCCGGCCTGTAACAGATTGGTATCTTGATATTCATCTACCAAGATATGATCGAAATTTTGGCTTATTAATTTTGCGATTTCTGGTTCATCGACTAAATAGTACCAATAGAGTAAGAGATCATCATAATCGAGCGCTAGCTGTTCCAGTTTTTTCTCAGAATAAAGTTTGAATAAGCTGGTAAGTTCACTTTCCCATTCTTCACACCAAGGAAAATCTTGTTTTAGTACTTCGGTGATGCTTAATTGAGAGTTGACACATCTAGAGTAAATATTTAAGCAGGTCATTTTTTTAGGAAACCTTTTTGACCGGCTCGTAAGTCCAAGATCATGTCTAAGAACATCAATAAAGTCAGCGGCATCATTCTTATCAATAATAGTAAAGTTGGTATCTATCCCCATCGTTTGACCGTATTTTCGAAGCAATCGGTTAGCGATGGAGTGAAAAGTACCCATCCATGGAATATTTAAATTAGCGATGGGCTTGCCATTAGTTTTTTGAGCTTGAATGACAATTTGTTTAGTTCGATCGGATAACTCAGTAGCGGCCCTGCGAGAAAAAGTCATAAGAAGAATTCGCTCAGGGTCTACTTTATTTAAAAGTAAATGCGCAGCTCGGTGGGCTAGGGTGTTTGTTTTACCGGTACCAGCTCCTGCAATTATAAGAAGTGGAGAGCTAACAAAGTTGGCTGAGTCGTCAAGTTGACCAAAACTGACGGCTTGTTGCTGCTCTTGATTTAAAGTAATTGATTTCATAAGTAAACGACAAATTTATGCGGCTCCTAAATCAAAAAAGTCTTTTTGTCGCTTAGTTTTTAGTGTTGATGAGGGTATCGAAGAGACTGCTACTTTAGTTTTGAGAGGTTGGTTGGTTGCAGTCATGTTTTTAGCTAGTTTAAATAGAGTTGGTTTTTTTTGTGTAGTTGCGGCAACTTTGTCATTCGGGTTGGTAGGTAGTTTCGAAAGGCTGCTCAATTTATTTCGATTTAGAATGATTCTGATTTCACTTTTTAGAATGGCAAGCTGTGAATCAGGATTAATTTGATGTTGTTGTTGCAAATCAGAGGTACTTTTTATATCCGACAAGATAAATAGCAAACTATTATATGTTTTAAATAGTCCTATTTGAGTTGGTTTACCTTTGTTATTGGCTAATAAATATTGCTGTTTCATTTGACGTTTTAGTTGGTTGTTTATTTGACTGGCGCGCATCCTTTGAATTCTTAGATCCAGCTGTAGCGAGAGTGGAATAGTGACTTTGAATTTTAGCTGATTGTTTTTATCGTAAATACTTAATGTGCCAGATTTTAAGTCTAAATCTGAGATTTTTAAACTTGCAACTTGACTGAGCCTAAGCTGGCATTGGTAGGCAAGCTTTGCCATTAGCTGACTAGGGCCTTTTAAGTTTTGAATAATTGATTGACAGGCTGAAGCTGAAAATCGATCAGAAAAACCGCGTCGTGTTTTGCTTTTAACAAATCGTTCAAGATGAAGGTCAGTATTGATAAATTCTCGATAAAAGGCGCTAATAGCACTCAAGGCTAATTGTTGAGTGCTTTTTGAAACATGCTGTTCTATCGCAAGTGCAGAAAGATAGGATTCAATGTCATGCTGGTTAAGGTCAGCTGGGTGGGCGTCATTATGAAAGCGCATCAACTTTAAAACCCAAACTAGGCTTTGATGAGCGGTATACTGCGATACTCCATTCTGCTTAGCGAAGACTAAATACTGCTTAATGAGTTGTTGCTCTACCACTTGAGGAGAGCTCTGTTCTATCAAGGTATTTAATTGAAGCATCTTGGTCACCCTTAAGTTGAACTATTTGTATTGATGCTACTTATATAAGTAGCTAATGTCAAATTCTAAATAAAAATAAAGCGGATTGCCTCTATCGTTGTAACTGACTGTTAAGTTCGAATGATTATTTGTGCGAGATCGCCTACACCGCTTGTAAGATATCGCTTAATGAGGCGACTAATAATCTCCATTTGTTATGAAATCTTTTGCCGGTGAAAATTCTGCTTTTTAGCTTAACCTATTGAAAATAAAAGGTTATTTGATAATCCAGCATGTTATTGCTGTTTATGACTGGATTTTTAATTGAATTGCTGGGTTGTAATAAAATGTGTCGAAAGTATTCTATCAATCAAGCGACAAGGATGACGCTGGAATAAAAGGAGTAACGAGATAGGATTCTCGTATCAAGGAACTGATAAGTAGGGACATAGCAGGGAGCAAATTTTTCATTGGATGAAAAAACGGATACGGGCGATTTTTATCGCCCTTTCTTTTGCCATGTAAAAATATTTAGTCGCCGATAGGGTCGACTTCCATTCGCCATTTCACTCGATTAGCCGATTTTAATTTTTCTATTTTGGGCAAGCTTGCGTCTAACAGTTGGTGAAGATGTATTCGTGTGTTGGACTCTAGATACAGTTGGTAACGATACTTTCCGGCTTTCTTGGTATATACCGCTGGTGCTGGTCCTAACAAAACGACTGCATACTCAGGATAACCAGCGAGCACTTGCTTAACATCTTGTAAGAACTGCTTTACTGCTCCAAGTTGGCTTGCCTCGGCTTGAAAAAGGGCATTAAAACAGGCGGGTGGAAGATTGGCGTCTTCACGCTCGGTTAAAGCGCTGTCAGCAAAAGTCGCATAACCACTTTGAATAACTTGCTGTAACATGGGGTGCTCACTTAAGTGAGTTTGAATGACCACTTCACCTGCTTTATTAGCTCGTCCTGTTCGACCGGAAACTTGGGTTATAAGCTGTGCGGCATATTCAGGTGCTCGAAAATCACTACTATAAAGTGCACCATCCATGTCGACCATGCCGACCAAGGTAACATCGGGGAAATGATGCCCTTTTGCCAGCATCTGAGTACCAATCAAAATATCAACTTGTCCTGCTTTAATTTCCCCAATGAAGTCCTTCATGGCTTGCTTTTTACGCGTAGTGTCCCGATCAATTCGTCGTACTCTCGCCTTTGGAAATAACAACTGAATACTTTCTTCTAGGCGTTCAGTGCCCAGCCCAACTGGGATCATTTCTTCTGTTAAACAATCTGGACATTGAGATGGTGCTCTGCGACTTGACCCACAATGATGACATTGTAAATTGGCGCTACCCTGACTGTGACCATGATACGTAAAATGAGTATCGCAGCGTTTACACTGACTGCTCCAACCGCAATGATGGCAAAGCAATACCGGCGAGTAGCCACGTCTGTTCAAGAATAACAAAACTTGACCATGTTGTTTGAGGTGATGAGAGATACTTTCAATCAAAGCGAATGAAAGGCCATGCTTCATTGGTTGGTTTTTCAGGTCAATCACTTTAAACTTGATTGATTGTGAAGTCATGGCTTTGTGGTCAAGTTTTAATTGACTAATTTTGCCTTTCTTAACGTTCATTAATGTATCGACTGAAGGAGAAGCACTACCAAGTAGAACAGGGAATTTTTCTTGAGAGCCTCGCACTATGGCAATATCTCTTGCTGAATACCTCAGCCCTTGCTGTTGCTTAAACGAGGAATCGTGCTCTTCATCAATGATGATAATTCCAGGGTTTTTCAGCGGTACAAACAATGCTGATCGAGTGCCTATAATAATACGGCTGAGTCCAGCTTTAGCCTTAAGCCATACTTGCAGTCGCTGTTGCTCGCTCATTCCAGAGTGAAGCATTTCAATGGGAGTATTAAAGCGCTGTTGAAATCGTTTGACCGTTTGCGGAGTGAGTCCAATCTCTGGTACTAAAATTAATGCCTGTTGTCCTTGCTCGATAACTGTTTGGATAATTCTTAAATAAACTTCTGTCTTTCCGCTGGCAGTTACCCCAAAAAGTAACCAACTTTTAAACGTGTTTAAAGATTGGCAAACTTTATCAATTGCGGATTGCTGTTGTTGGTTAAGCGTAATATCTGCTGGAATTTCAGTGGTGATGTTTAATGGCGCTTTTACGCTTTGAAAATCTTGAGAGACCCATTTTTTCCCTGCGAGACTCTGTAATGTTGATCGATTAATACCGAAGCTAGCCAGCCCATTATTAGCTATACCGCCAACGCTGTGATTGAGCTCAAGGACTTTCATGGCCTGTTGTTGTTTGACGGCATTTTTAGCGATTAGTTGGTTTTCGATGGCTTCTCGCCCCAGTTCTGTAAGCTGCCATTTGCTTTCTCTAGCGATATTACATTCTTCACCTTTAAGCAGAGCGTTTGGTAGTACTGTTTGCCAGACTTCTCCGAGCGGTGCGTGATAATATTTTTGCATCCAACCCGTAAGAGCGATTAAGCGCTGATCTATTAGAGGTTGCTCATCGATAACGCGCTCAATAGGTTTAATCTTGTTTTCATCAAAAGTCGCTTGCTGACTCACATTCACAACGATACCGATCTTAATCCGGCCAGCAAATTTTACTTCTACTCTTACTCCTTCTTTTGGCGGTGTCGCGGTATCTTTTGGCAATTTGTACTCAAAAGTCTTTCTTATAGGGACCGCAATTGCAACACTAACAAACCAAGTTTGTCGCGCAGCTTCGTGGCTAGTCTGGGGTGACTGAGAGTAGTTCAATAGAGAGTTTTGTTTGTCTTGTTGAAAAAGCTATTTTGTACCATGCTGGCACTAAGCACAAGTATCAACAAACTGATTTTTAGATGACCAGATCTCACCGATTAAAGTGAGATCAAGGATAGATTGAATCGGCTTACTTTGCCGCGAGTTGTTTTAGCAGCTGCTTAAATTTCACTCGCTTTTTATAGCCTTCGAAAAAATACTTATGGATGACTTCGGCATTTTCATTGACAACAATAACCCCAGGGTAAGGAATGCCGTAATGCTTATCGCCTGGAGCGTATTGCGCATTGACCACTTGTAGAGCTTTAAAAGATTCTACATTTTGGTCTGAAAGCAATGAGTAGTTTAATTTGTTGTTTTGCGAAAATATTCGCAGAATTTCCGGTGAGTCGTAAGAAATAGCCGCGACGCCATATCCGGCTTGTTTAAACGATTCCGCTTCGGCATTTAACTCTAATAAATGCCGTTTACAAAAGGGACACCAGTCAGCTGACCTAAAAAGCGCGATAATAGCGCCTTTGTCACCGATAATATTTGCAAGTTGTTGTTTGTCTGAAAACTGGTCAAGTAAATTTAAGTTTTCTACTTTTGAACCCATTTCTGGACCGGCCGAGATTGTTTTCAATTCAGCATTGGCTGAAATGGAAACAAGCGTAAGGCTAGCAATCAGCGCGAGCGTTGAAGTCACTCGGCTTAATTTGGAAAACAGTTTAATCATAATGGTAAGGTCCTGGTTATTTTTCTTCGTCATCGTTGATTGATATTAATTAGATAATGTTAATAACTAACGTTTGCGTCAAAGGTTACATAATTTCTTTGCGATTAAAAGGGTTAACTGGATTTGGCATTGTGCTGGTAGTACCAGAATTGCCCCTTTCAATACTGTATCAACTGCGATTGATAGACTACAATGAATTGCATACCAAAACAAAAAAGAAGCTTAAAATGACAGAGTCAAAAAAACAACGACGTCCGCTTTATTTGCGATATGCAGGTCCAATACTTTTGGAGACCTCGCTTTTGAACAAAGGTAACGCCTTTACCGAACGAGAACGAAGAGAATTTAACTTAGAAGGCCTGTTGCCACATTCAATTGAAACCATTGAAGAACAAACTAACCGAGCTTATCAACAGTATTCGCAGTTTGAGGAAGATTTAGATAAGCATATTTATCTGAGAAATATTCAGGATACTAACGAAACTCTATACTACAGCCTAATCACTAATCATTTAGAAGAAATGATGCCGATTATTTATACGCCAACGGTTGGCTTGGCTTGCCAGCTATTTTCTAAGATTTATCGAAGAAAAAGAGGTGTTTTTCTTTCCTATCCTGACCGCGAACGAATGGAGTACATGTTACATAACTCCACCAAGCAGAATGTAAAAGTGATTGTGGTGACGGATAGTGAAAGAATTTTAGGCTTGGGTGACCAAGGGATTGGTGGAATGGGGATCCCTATCGGTAAATTAGCACTTTATTCTGCCTGCGGTGGGATTAGCCCTGCATATACCTTACCAATAACGCTAGATGTTGGGACCAATAATGAAGAATTGTTGAGTGATCCAATGTATATGGGGTGGCGGCATAAACGAATCACTGGTGATGAATATTTTAAATTTGTCGATGAGTTTTTATCGGTGGTTAAAAATCGTTGGCCTCATGCGCTAGTGCAATTCGAAGATTTTGCACAAGGCAACGCGACCCCGTTGTTACAAAAATATCAAGATAAGCTTTGCTGTTTCAATGATGATATTCAAGGTACTGCCTGTGTTACGGTTGGTACTCTATTAGCCGCTTGTCACGCACAAGGCTCTCAGCTCAAAGATCACCGTGTGGTTTTTGTTGGCGCGGGTTCGGCCGGTTGCGGTATCGCCAATCAGATCGTTGCGCATATGAAGCAAGAAGGGCTATCTGAAGCTTCCGCACATAGTCAGATCTATCTTACCAGCAGTAAGGGGCTATTGACCGATGATATGGATAGCCTTCGTGATTTCCAAAGGGACTATGTTAAATCGAAAAGCGAGGTAGCTGATTGGAGCCGAGATGATTCAGGTAAAATTACTTTACTGGATGTGGTTCGCGAGACCAAACCAACCATCTTAGTCGGTGTTTCTGGACAGCCAGGGTTAATGAGCGAAGAAATCATTAAAACCATGTACGATGATTGCGATAAACCAATTATTTTACCACTGTCTAACCCGACTTCTAGAGTCGAAGCTCATCCTGCCGATGTACTTAAATGGACGGAAGGTAATGCAATAGTCGCTACAGGAAGCCCGTTTGACCCGGTTAAACTCAATGGTCGTGAACACAGTATCGCACAATGTAACAATAGTTATATATTCCCTGGTATTGGGCTTGGTGTGATAGCGGCAAAATCAAACCGAGTGACAGAAAAAATGTTTATGGCGGCTAGTGAAGCTTTGGCAAGTTGCTCACCGTTAGTCAAAGGAGATGGACAGGATTTACTGCCAAGCTTAAGTGATATCAGAGAAGTGAGTCGTATTATAGCGGTTGCGGTGGCTAAGCAAGCGATGGCAGAAAATGTTGCTGAGACCATCAATGACGAGAAATTGGCTGAAAGAATTAAGTCTAACTTTTGGAGCCCAGAGTACCGAGAATATCGTCGAACATCTTTCTAAAATTAGCTAATGTATTTAGTTGCGCGAAAACATGGCTGGGTGTCTTAAATTTAGCCGCAATTTTCCGTAGGAATGATAAAGGTAGCCTCCGACTTTGATGGCGCTACCTTTATTAAACTTTAGTTCGGCCGCAGAAAAATACTGAAAGTCATTTCGTTTTATTCCGACCCATAGCTTGTCATCTAGAATCACCCATCGATACTTTTTAGTCTCTTTTATTTGAGTTACCTTACCTGTTAGCCAAAGAAACCCTTTTTCACTTTTCAGTTTATCAACAGATTTTACGAATTTACTCTGGAATTTCCAGATTCCGAGACGATTTTTCTCGGCATTTGCTTGGGCTTTGACAAAGCAATGCCATAAAGATTGGTTGGGAGGCACAACTAAGGTGGATGCCGCTCCTCTAGAGACTTGTTCTAAGTTGATTAAAGAACCATTGGTGTTAAAGACTAAAGCGAGCTTGCGCCCATACTTGTCCTTAGTTTTTTGATCATAATACCAGGAAATCTTTGAGTTTTTAGGGGCTAGCTGAGCCAAACTATCACGAGATTTGATGGCATAGTATTCGGCGGGCTTTTGTGATTTGGGGTTTATTTCTGGGGCATTGATATGAAGTAAACGAAGTTTGCTGCCATTACGAGTGTGAATGGTGTCACCGTCAACAACCCATTGCACATAGTCAGACTCACCTCGAGCTGTTGAATACTTTGATAGATTTGGACAAACAGAAGCTGTTGCGGCTGGGCAGGTGAATAAAATGGCAATAAAAAAGGCGCTGATTAGCGCCTTTTTTGATAGCTTGTAAGCCACTTCGGAAGGTTTCTAAAAAATTACTTCTTAAGTGAACGAGCTGCGAAACGCTTTCTGAACTTATCAACACGTCCGCCAGTCTCGGCTGATTTTTGCTTACCGGTATAAAATGGGTGACACTCTGAACAGATATCAAGATTAATATCTTTACAAAGAGTAGAACCAACTTCGATTTTGTTGCCACAACTGCAAGTTGCAGTCATTTGCTCATAATTTGGGTGAATATCAGTTTTCATGTTATTTCTCGCTTTCGCTGTGCATCGCCAGATGAGCCCTAATTGGTCAAATACCATACACATTTAATGGATGCGCGATTTTACAGGTGCTTTTAACGGAATGCAATCATTTCAGTTGAGTCTATTTCAAGTATCTGTATTTTGTGGGCTAAAACCAGGTAAATTGCAGGCAAGAGAGGGATTTCGGTGTTTGGAAGTGAAGGATATATGTAAATGTTTTCGAGGATATCAGCTGGAACTGGATATAACACTTGAAAAATAGGTTAACGACCTTATATAGAAGGTACAAAAGGAAAACATTAAAACCGGTTTTATAGTTTCTTTTTCAAAAACATTAAGACAGCAAAATGCTTATTTTGAGGAGATACTATGATGAACTTAACACCTTGGCAATCAATCCGTAATTTTGACGATTTATTCTCTAATTTAAATCAATCAATTGCTAAACGAACCGTGCAAGAAGGGATGCTTTCCGCTGACTGGATACCTTCTGTCGATATTACTGAAAACGATCATGCCTACATGATTAAAGCGGAACTTCCTGAGGTAGAAAAGGAAAATATCGACGTCAATATTGATAAAAATATTCTGACTATCAGTGGTGAAAGGTCGATAGAAAAAAAGGATGAAAAAGAACACCGGGTGGAGCGTTCTTATGGAAGTTTCAGTCGCAGTTTTTCATTACCTGACAATATTGACGATAGCGAGATAAAAGCTGAAAGTAAGAATGGAATGCTTTATCTGACCATTCCTAAAGCTCAAGCCAAACAGGATAAAAAACGGATCGAAATACACTAAACAAAAAGGCCGGTATTAACCGGCCTTTTAATTTAGAGCGAACTCGCTTAGGTTTGGGTCTTAGAGGTTGTATTTATCTAAAATCTTTTGATACTCCCCAGACGCCTTGATTTTTTCTAATCCTTGATTAAACGCGTCTACAGTTTCTTGCTTGACGCTCTTTTTACTAAACATTATTGCAACATCGCCACTGTTAACTGAGATTTCGGTGGCGGCTATTTGACTGGAAAGACCTTTACTTTTGATATTGTAAGCTGCGACAAAAGGATCTTCTAAAAAGCCATCAATTTTTGCTTGAGTTAGATTGTAATAATTAACTTCTGTAATCGGTACATAAGTTAGTTGTTTTGCGAGTTCAGTATCATCTTGAATTGATGATACTGCATCACCGTATATATAGTCTTCAGTTAGCCCAAGTTGAAACTTTTGTTGTAACAGTTGTTCAAGTGATTTTCCTGAATGTTGGCCTACTTGATCCGCTCTAACATAAAGTACGAAGGACTCTTTACGGTACGGACTGGAAAACAAAGCAAATTTATCTCTGGCAGCTGTTTGGCTTGCACTTCCGAGTAAATCAATTGAGCCTTCTCTAACTTTGGAGAGTAAACTCATCCAATCATTTTGAGCAAATTTTAAATTGCATCCTGCTTCACGAGCCATTGCAGTAATGAGATCGACGTCCAGCCCATTGACTTGATTATCGGGAGTTAAATATTGGTAGGGTGCCCACGGATCCCAGCCCATGGTAAGTGAACATTCTTTTTTCTTTGGTAAGGGAGTTTTTTCTACAGCTTTAGCGGGGCTACTGGTAGCTTGTTCCTCTGTGGGTTCTACAGACGATTGATCACATGAGAGTAGAATGGAAAGGAATGCAAATACCACTAGCGGATAGAGTTTCTTATTCATTTTAGAGCCTCCTAGTAGTGTTCCTTTTCTAAGTGTAGTCCCTTATTGGTTATTTTGCGAGCAGCTAGGGTTTTATCCAAGTATAAAAAAAGCGCCAGAAGGCGCTTTTTTTAAGGTTACTGCAAAGTATCCTTATGAATATAACTTGATGAGATTACGACATAGTTGATTTAAGTTTTTTCATCGCATTTTTTTCAAGTTGTCTAATACGTTCAGCAGAAACACCGTATTTATCAGCTAAGTCCTGTAGTGTTGCTTTGTCTTCATTTAGCCAACGAGCTGCCAAGATATCTTGGCTTCTTTCATCAAGCGTTTTAAGTGCATTCATCAGTTTTTGCTGATGGTGGTCTTGCCAATCTTGAGCTTCAAAAGTTTCAGCTGGATCACTATTAGCACTTTCTAAGTAAGCTGCTGGAGCAAAACTAGTTTCGTCGTCAGCATCAGAAGGCAAGTCAAATGCTGTGTCTCTAGAATTAAGTCGGCTTTCCATTCGGCGAACTTCAATTTCAGCGACACCTAAATCATCCGCAACAGCTTTGACTTCATCGTTGGTTAGCCAGTTTTGAGATTTTTTGGCACTACGCAAATTAAAGAACAGTTTTCGTTGTGCTTTAGTGGTGGCGACTTTAACGACTCGCCAATTTTTAAGTACAAACTCATGTATTTCGGCTTTAATCCAATGAACAGCAAATGAGATTAGTCGAACACCGACTTCAGGATCGAAGCGTTTTACTGCTTTCATAAGCCCGACATTTCCTTCTTGGATTAGATCAGCTTGAGGAAGTCCATAACCGCTATAACTTCTAGCGATATGAGCAACAAATCTCAAATGGGACATAATAAGACCCCGAACGGCATCAAGATCACCAGTTTCTTTGTATTGAAGTGCTAGGGTTCGTTCTTCCTCTGCTGAAAGTACCGGAATCGCGTGGATAGCGGTAACGTATGATTCAATATTGCCTTGTGGAAGCAATAAATTCATTGGTTGTAATGCTTTTGTCGTTTGTTTTTTCATAATCTTTCTCCTCTTGCCAGTTTCTCAAGCGTTATGCGAGAAGTGCGGTACATTTAAAAAGCCCGCAATATAAGGCATCAATGGGAATATTAATCATTCATTGCTGCTTAGTTTAGCACTCTTGCAAGGAGAGTGCTAATATTTTTGGTTGTAAAATGATCAACTCAAAATATAGTGACTAATGTATAAAATTCAATGAGTTACTGATAAATATGACAGTAATTTATGGGAAAAATTCCATTCAAACTGTAAATATTTGCGTCTACCCGAAGTTTAATGAGTTTCTTGTTCAACAAACTCATTCTTTTAATAGCGACGTAAGCCGCAGTAATAGCTACGTAAGCTAAAGTAGATTGGATGCTTAACGTGGCTCAATGTTTCGAATATGGCGACCAACGCTTAGCCAAGACCCTAACAAACCTAAACCACAGCTTAAGCAGATAAGTTGGAAACTTTGGGTAAGCGAGAGCCCATTGATTGAAAATTCACTTTGATACAAGCCCGCTAGCTTAGTCACCGGGTCGTCAAGCCAAATCAGCGAAACTTCCAGAATTAACCAACAGAGCACGCCGGCACATAAGCCATACCAAAAGCCGGTATATAAAAAAGGACGCCGAATAAAGGCGTCGGTGGCCCCGACCAGTTTAACCACCTCAATTTCTTCTCGACGATTTTGGACTGATAATCGAATGGTATTTCCGACAATTAGCAGCACTGCCAAACCAAGAGCTAAACCTAGCGCAGAAGCTGCTTTTTCGGCGAGCTCAATGAGAGCATGAAGTTTTCTAACCCAATCTAAATCAAGCTGGGCCTTTTCCACTCGGGTTAAGGCCTTGAATTCAATGAGTAGTTTCTCTGAAACTTCTGGGCTAGTGTGAGTCGACTTAGGCTGAATCACTAAAGTGGGTGGTAATGGGTTACTGTCTAATTCCGCTAGTGCATCCGCAAAGCCTGAGCTAGCGCTAAAATCTTTAAGAGCTTGATCAGGGTGAATAATATCAACCAATTCAACCGCTGGGTGACTCTTTAAGGTTTCGGCCAGTTGCTCAGTTTCAGTTTGGCTTGAGTTAATATCGAGATAGAGTGAAATTCGACTTGCACCATCCCAACTTTGCGAAAGCGTTTTACCGTTGTCCAATAATATTTGTAACCCAGCTGGAAGCGCCAGCGCAATTGCGATCACTAGTACCGTCATAAAGTTAGAAAATGGATTATCAAGTAAGTCGTTTAGCCCTCGCTTGGCTTCAATTTTATGCAGACGAAGTAGCATCTTAAATCGCGCTGAGAAGCTTGCGCCTTCGTTTAAACTAGCGCCTGTTGGCGAATCAATACTCATCGTTAGGTCTCGACGGTTCGCCCGTTAAATCGTCATTGCTGTCCGAAGCAAAGCCTAAGTCAGAATGGTTTTGCTGAAATTCATTATCGTCACTAAAATCTGCCGAATCGTCGATTTGGTCTTGAACCAATCGACCTTCCTTCATTACTAAAGTGCGATAATGCATCTGAGCTAATAAGCTTAAATCATGTGATGCTATAAGAAGGCTGACCCCGACTTGATTAAATTGCTCAAACAGTTTCATAATTTCCGCTGAAAGTTCTGGATCGAGATTACCGGTTGGCTCATCAGCCAGTAATAGCGGCGGCTTGTTGACGACTGCTCTTGCAATTCCAACTCTTTGTTGTTCACCACCAGAGAGCATAATTGGGGTGTTTTTTTCTTTTGACAATAGCCCCACCTTATCCAAAGCAGCACGCACTCTCCGACCTATTTCACGATGGTCATAACCGGCGATCATTAACGGCAGTGCTACATTATCAAAAACACTTCGATCAAATAGAAGCCTGTGATCTTGAAAAATCATTCCAATATCACGCCTTACTGCTGGAATCTTACGCCGTTTAACTTTGTTGAGGTTTTTGCCGTTGATGATGACTTGGCCCGAAGTGGCTCTTTCCATTAAAGAGATGAGTTTTAACATGGTGCTCTTACCGGCACCAGAGTGGCCCGTAAGGAAAGCCATTTCACCCGACTTAATTTCTAAATCAACATTGCGCAGCGCATCCTGCCCATTAGGGTATCTTTTCGAAACTTGCGCAAATTGAATCATAAATAGCGGGTCCTAAATAGCGGCTCTGTTCAAATTGTCTAAACTGGCCTTATTATTCTTGATCAAATAAGGCCTCAATATAATCTTTGGCATTAAAGGTTCTGAGATCTTGTTTAGCTTCGCCAACACCGATATATCGGATTGGTAATTTCATTTTATCGGCCAGCGCAAATATCACCCCGCCTTTAGCAGTTCCATCAAGTTTAGTGATGGTGACACTATCTAAATCGACAACTTTATTAAATTCGTGGGCTTGAACTAGGGCATTTTGACCGGTTCCGGCATCGACCACTAGCATGACTTCATGCGGAGCACTTTGATCGATTTTAGACATTACCCGTTTTATTTTTGCCAGTTCATCCATTAGATTGCTTTTGTTATGCAAACGGCCCGCCGTATCGGCAATAATAATGTCTGTATTTCGAGCTCTACCTCGCTCAACGGCGTCAAATATAACCGATGCACTATCAGCGCCGGTATGTTGGGCGACAACCGGAACATTGTTACGTTCACCCCAGGTCTTTAGCTGTTCGACGGCTGCCGCTCTGAAAGTATCGCCCGCAGCCAGCATAACGCTTTTACCTTCAGCTATAAACTGATGGGCCAATTTTCCAATGGTGGTTGTTTTTCCGACACCATTGACGCCAACCATAAGAATAACGAACGGTTGTTTGTCTTTATCGATAACCAGTGGCGCTTGAACGGGCTCTACAATCTCTAACAATAATTCCTTTAATTTAGCTAACAATGCTTGGGTGTCTTTTAACTCTTTTCTAGCAGCCTTCTCGGTTAGAGTTTCGATAATTTGGTTGGTTGTGTCGACACCGACATCTGCCATTAATAGTAAAGTTTCGACTTCCTCTAAAAGATCTTCGTCAATTTCTTTTTGGCCAAGAACTAAATTAGCTATGCCTTCGGAAAACTGCGAACGAGTTTTTGAAAGACCGCTTTTCAAGCGTTGAAAGAAAGACTGTTTTTCTTCTACCTGTTGAATTTGATTCGATGAGCTTTCGAGGTCGCCCTGGGTTTGCTCGGTAGCCGAATTATTGTCCAAGGAAAATGGAGTTTCTTCTGTCTTTGCTACTGAAGAAGCTGTTTCTGCGACTTCGAGATCATTATTAGTGTGCTTAGCATGATTGTTCGATGTTGCGTCATCAGTAGATTGTTGTTTATCTTTTTTACCACCGAACCAGCTAAATAGGCCGGTTTTCTGCGATGATTTGTCTGACATAAGGTGTACTTCTATATAAAATGCTGAATCAGTCGTTATGCTAACATTTTCTAGTGACTCAGACTATCCGCTAACCAGTGTTTCTTTAGCGCTAATTGTAACTGAAATAGAACCCATTCTTATCATAAAGTCGCTTTTTCTCTGGCTGAATCCTCACTTTGGCTTAATCTAATTTATTGATTAGGACTAGCTAATCTTTATCCTTTTATTAGTTGGTTGCCGCCACTAATATTGTACTTTTGCTATTAAACTTAATCAGAATAGGGGTATTTATATGCCTTTTTATATCCAACAAGGCGAAATTCCTTCAAAACGGCATATTGCATTTAAAAAAGCCAACGGTGAACTTTACCGTGAGGAATTATTTTCGACCCACGGATTTTCCAACATATATTCAAATAAATATCACAACAACATGCCAACCAAAGTGACCAAAGTTGAGCCATATCGTTTGGAGCACGGTCGAGAGTGGCAAGATAGAATTCTTCAAAACTACAAAATACACACCGCTCAATTAGAGAGTTCAGGTAACTTTTTCAGCGCTCGAAAGCAACACATGTTTAATGCAGATGTTGCAATGTACACCGCGCGAGTGACCGAAGATACTGAGCAATTTTATCGAAATGCTTACGCCGACGAGATCGTTTTTGTTCATGAAGGGACTGGTACGCTTTGTTCCGAATATGGAAATATTGAAGTTAAAAAATGGGACTATCTAGTCATCCCAAAAGGCACAACTTATCAACTAAAGTTTGATTGCTATGAAGATGTTCGGTTGTTTGTGATTGAGTCTGCGACCATGGTGACCATTCCTAAGCACTACCGTACCGAGACCGGTCAGCTGCTCGAAACAGCCCCTTATTGTGAAAGAGATATTAGAACGCCCAAACTACAACAAGCAATTGTCGAAAAAGGTGAATTTGATTTGCTTATCAAATACGGTAATCGATATCAAAAAACGGTTCTTGAATGGCACCCGTATGACTTAGTCGGATGGGATGGTGCCTGTTATCCATGGGCTTTTAATATTGACGACTTCGCTCCCTTAGTTGGAAAAATACATTTACCACCGAGCGCGCACCAGGTCTTTAGCGCCAACAATTTTGTAGTTTGTAATTTTGTTCCAAGACTGTATGACTTCCATCCCGAATCTATTCCTGCACCTTACTATCACTCTAATGTTGATAGTGATGAAGTGCTTTATTACGTGCATGGCGATTTCATGAGTCGCACGGGGATCGAAGCGGGTTCAATGACATTACACCCAATGGGAGTGCCACACGGGCCACAACCCGGTAAAACAGAAGCGTCGATTGGTAAAAAAGAAACCTATGAATATGCGGTGATGGTGGATACCTTCGCACCACTTAAAGTGACTAATCACTTTCAATCTTGTATGGAAGAAGGCTATCACCATAGCTGGCTAGAATAAATTTTAAAGCGAATTGATGAATTAAAAAATTGGAGAAATAACATGTCAGAATCAAATAATCCGCTCGGGCTTACTGGGATTGAGTTTACTGAATTTGCATCGGCAGATAGTGAATTCATGGAAAACGTCTTTATGGATTTTGGATTTTCAAAAACACAGAAGTTTGTTGGAAAAGACATCATTCATTTTGTACAAAACCGAATTCACTTCCTGTTAAATAAAGAGAAAACAGGATTTTCAGCAGGCTTTACTAAGACTCATGGACCAGCAATTTCATCAATGGGTTGGCGTGTAAAGGATGCGGAGTTTGCTCAAAAAGAAGCCGTGCGTCGTGGTGCAAAGGCTGCTGAACAAACGGATTTTCCGTATCCGGCCATTTATGGAATAGGCGATAGTTTAATTTATTTTGTTGATCGCTATGAGGGTGCTAACACCATTTGGGAGACTGATTTTGAGAACTTAGAGCAGCCAGTTACTCAAGAAAGTAAAGGGTTCATCGAAATTGATCACTTAACTAATAATGTTTACAAAGGCACCATGGAAAAATGGGCGAACTTTTATAAAGATGTATTTGGCTTTAGTGAAGTTCGCTATTTTGATATCAAAGGAGTCAAGACTGCACTGCTCTCATATGCGTTGGCTAGTCCCTGTGGCACTTTTTGTATTCCAATCAACGAAGGCAAAGATGATAACAACAACCAAATTGATGAATACTTGGAGATCTATGATGGGCCAGGTGTTCAGCATTTAGCGTTTAGAACTGAAGATTTAGTTCGCTCTTGCGATATGCTTAAAGATTCATACATAGAAACCTTAGATATTATTCCTGAATACTATGAAACCATTTGGGATCGAGTACCTTGGGTAAAAGAAGATAAAGAGAAGATCAAACAGCACCAAATCTTGGTGGACAGTCAGGCTGATAATACCTACTTATTACAAATTTTTACTAAGAACTTATTTGGCCCTATATTTATTGAAATGATTCAAAGAGAGGGCGATCGAGGGTTTGGAGAGGGTAATTTCCAAGCTCTATTTGAATCAATTGAACGTGATCAAGAGAAGCGTGGCGTTCTCTAGAATATTGATTTTAAGCATTTAGAATAGTTTAAGGGCTCTATCAGAGCCCTTTTTTGTTTCTCCAGTTGTTTCATTTTCTTCTCGCAAAACGCGTCAGAAAGTCTAATTTGTACTACTATTTATGAAGGGCATAAGCGCGATGCCCATTGCTCCACCAATAATATAATGCTTTGCTTAAACTACTGATTAAAAAGCAAAGGTATTCAGAGGGTAGATAATATGAGAGTACTACAATCCCATTACTTGAACGGAACTTGGCAGCCAAATCTGCCAGCACTTAAAGATGCCGACTTAATTTTATTATTTGGAGATCGGGAGCTTGCTCAGTCGAAGAGCATTACCCAAGATTTAAACAGATCCTATCCTAACGCTAGTATGATTGGTTGCACTACAAGCGGTGAAATAATAGGCTCAAGGGTCCACGATAAAAGCCTCGTTCTTACGGTAATCCAATTTGATAATACTAAAATTGATACTCAAAGCGTATCGATAGACAACTATAGTGACAGCCATGCTGCGGGCAAAGCATTGGCACAGAAGCTTACGAAAGACGAATTAAAGTGTGTTTTGGTTCTCTCAGATGGTCAGAAAATTAATGGCACGGAGTTAGTTGCCGGTTTGACCGAAGGGCTACCTCAAGGTGTGGCTATTTCTGGTGGCTTGGCAGGTGATGATGCACGCTTTGAAGAGACCATTGTGTGGCACGATGAACGCAAAGAAAGTGGTCTAATTGCAGTTTGTGGACTGTATGGAGATAGCTTGCAAGTAGGGCATGGCTCACTCGGTGGTTGGGATTCGTTTGGACCCAGCAGAGTTGTGACGAAAGCAACAAAGAATGTTTTATATGAGCTTGATGGTCGGCCGGCTTTAGAGCTTTATAAATCTTATTTAGGTGAAGTAAGTAAGGACTTGCCTTCATCTGCACTCTTGTTTCCATTGTGTATCAGGGAAAACGAGAGCTCAGAAGCTGTGGTGAGAACTATTCTAAACATCAATGAAGACGACCAAAGTATGACCTTTGCTGGAGACATACCGGAAGGTTTCAGCGCAAAACTGATGAAAGCTAACTTCGAACGTTTGGTCGACGGTGCGCAAGGTGCCGCTGAAAATGCGCTAGACAAGCTAAAACTCGATGCTGAGTTAGCTATTCTAGTCTCCTGTGTCGGCAGGCGATTGGTTTTGAAACAAAGAGTTGATGATGAACTAGAATGCGTCAGTGAGATTTTTAGTGATAATACTGTCAAATGTGGATTTTATTCCTATGGTGAAATATCACCATTGGTGAGCGGCGAAGGTTGTCATTTGCACAATCAAACCATGACTATTACAGCACTGTCGGAAAAATAAATGCATCGGCTTTTGGCTCGTCAAATTAAACGACACAAACTTACTCAACCAGATGTCGATAAATTTTCTTGTTTGTTGGGTGATATCGATCTTGCTTATAAAGATCATGACCAAGAGCGGAATATTATAGAACGCTCACTCGAGCTAACTTCTGATGAGTTAAATGAGCGGAATCAAGCGTTACGTTCAAAGCTAGCTTTACTTGAAACCACGCATAATAAATTAGAAGACTCTTTATCCGTTTTAAATAGTATTTTTAACTCAACGGGAGAAGCAATACTTGGTTTTGAGCGTAACGGTAAGCTGCTACGCAATAATCATATGGCCAGTGAAATGTTTGGACTGACTGATGAGCACTCCAACATATCGCAGTTCTTATTGATTAGAGAATTGTTGAAAAAGGTAAGTCGTCCCACTTACTTAATTAAAGAATTGAAAAAGCTAAAAGAGCAACCTTCGGTAAACTTATCCGGAACATTAGAGATGTTGAATAATGAAACCTTAGAGTTTCACTCTTCGGCGCAACTGGTAAATCAGGAAATAATTGGTCGAGTATGGTGCTTTAGAAATGTAACCGCCGCAAAACAAAATGAAATGCTATTGAAACATCGAGCTTATCACGATGCGCTAACAGATTTACCTAACAGACTTCTACTACTCGATAGGTTAGAGCAACACATTTACCACGCTAAGCGAGACAATCTTAAAGTCGGAGTTCTATTCATCGATTTAGACCATTTTAAAAAAATTAACGATACACTTGGTCATCAGCGAGGTGATCAATTATTGGTTGAGGTTGCCGATAGAATTAGAGGATGTCTGCGTGAGTCTGATACTTTAGCTCGCCTAGGTGGGGATGAGTTTGTTGTCGTGCTTGGTGAGCAGACGGGCCACAAATTTGCCGCAAAAACCAGTAATCGAATTATTGACGGGTTGCAGTCTGCTTTTGAGATGAATTCCAAAAAATATTTTATCTCTAGTAGCGTGGGTATTAGCTTTTATCCACAAGACGGAGAAAGTAGTGAAGAATTGATAAGAAAGTCTGACTTAGCAATGTACTATGCCAAAAAGTCCGGCGGAGGTTGCTTTCATTATTTTGACAGTGCACTTGAGCGGATCGCTCATTACAACCTTGATCTCGAGGGCAAGTTAAGGCAAGCAATCAATGCTGGCCAATTAGACGTTTTTTATCAACCCAAAGTTAGAGTGAGTAATGGTGAGCATTCAGAAGCTGAGGCATTATTACGCTGGACGACTGAAGATGGCCAACAGATACCACCATCAAAGTTTATTCCACTGGCTGAACAAGTGGGGCTAATTGTTGCTTTAGGGTATTGGGTTATTGAAGAAGTTTCTAGACAGATCAAACACTGGAAATCCTTGGGAATCGACTCTAACCGAGTCAGCATTAATCTTTCTGCCCAACAATTTAAAGAGCCAAACTTTGTCGAAAAAGTTAAGCAAATACTTGATGAGTATGGGTTATCCGGCAAAAATATAGAATGGGAAATTACTGAGTCTATTTTGCTCGAGGATCTGAATGCCGTGAGTGAAGTTTTGGTGGCGCTAAAAGAGTTGGGTTCAACGATTTCTATCGACGATTTTGGCACCGGATATTCTTCTCTGCAATACTTACAAAAACTACCAGTCGATACCTTAAAAATAGATCGTTCCTTTATTTTAGAGCTTGGCGACAATCCTTCAGAAGAATCTTTAGTTAGTGGAATTATTTCTCTAGCACATAATCTTAAATTAACGGTTGTTGCTGAAGGAGTAGAGGCTCAAAATATTGTTGAATATCTTGCTCGCAAGAATTGTGATTTTATTCAGGGCTTTTATTATTACAAGCCAATGAATAGTCAATCAATGACAAGGTTACTCCTGTCTTAAATTAGCTTATACTAGCAAGCAATCACTGTTTTGATTGATTATTCCCTTATAATGAAAGACTCACTACTGAAGCTGTTTTATTGTTTCCTGCTGCTAGTCGGAGTTGTCAGTTATATCTATCCTATATTTTTTGAATACCTAGGTAACTATAGTGGAATGGTATCTTTCATCCTTATTTTTCTGGGAGTGACACTATTGAAGTATCGTAAAGATCAACTGAATAAAAAAGATTAAAAACCAGCATAACGCTGCTATACCCAATGAGTATCAGGCTCTTTAATTGAGTTAAAGGTGCTACGAGCCAAAAGAACACCACCCGCTGATTGGAAAAGGCTACTTCATCTGCTATTTAAGGTGAGCATGACTTTGTAAAGCGCTTTTTCGACCTACAACATTAGCTTAGACCCTTGAAAATACGACCATTGGCAAGCTGATTTTCTTCAATTGATTGAATTGTTTACAAACCGAGACTTTTTCAAGCATCTCAACTCGATCTATTGCTAATATCGACCTACACTTATAGCAAATAATTAATTTAGCGGGAGTGACGGCTAATGATCAGTATCAACGAGCAGGAAGAAGTATTTACCTTCGTAAATCATGAGATTCATACTAAGTCAGCGGCGTTTATGGCAGAGTTAGCCGAAACAGATGCAGAGTTTACTCGATTGGGTACTGCGGACGTGCAAAATAAAGGTATTTGGCCTGACCGGTTTTACTACATTGTCGAGGGTAATATTTCGGCAGAATACGACGGCAAAGAGCTCTACTTGTTTGAAAAAGGTGATGTGATACTGCACCCCACTATACAAGACGTTGAAGAAACTGGCTTGTATTATTCGGTTAAATCGGAAGTTGTTGTTGAAAGTATTCCAATACAAAAGCTTCAGCAAGTGTTGGCCACAAATGTTGAACTAGTTGGCCAGTGGATGACTATTTCCGCGCTCAACCAATTACAGTTAAATCAAATGATTGGTGTCCTGACTGAAAAAGAAGAAAGAGCAAACCCAGGATTTGGGCGTTATAAAGCCGGTATGGCAATAATTAATGAAGGTGAAGAAGCGGATTTTGTTTATTCCATCAGTGAAGGCACAGCGGTAGCGGTACATAATGGGATAGAGGTTGGAGTGATCCGCAAGGACGAAATATTTGGTGCGATCGCGGTGTTAACCGAGCAAAAACGAACAGCGAGTGTTATTGCCAAAACGGACTGTATTGTATTGATGGTGCATAAGGATGAGTTTTCCAAAATGGTCAAATCTCATCCAAAGTTGTTCTTAAATATTCTAACTAGTCTGGCGGAGAAAATTATTTCGTTGAATGCCAAAGTCAGTGAGCTGGTTTCTTAAATGGCAGCAACTGCTAAAACAGGGCTAATTGGGGCTAGAATTAAAGTGTACCAACTCAATTGGATAACCAAAACTAAGTGACTTATCGTAAGCAACTGATAGCATTTTTTTCTCTGCTTTTATGGGGGTGCTTAGCAACGCCTGCGATTGCTGAAAAACGAATATCTGAACCTAAAGTGAGAAATAGCCAATGTCATTTAAATTTTGGCTTAGCTGATTGGCGACCACTTCAATATATTGATGAAAATGGAGAGGCTCAAGGTTTTCAAGTTGGGCTCGTTAGAGCGATTGCTGACGAGCTGGGCTGCAGCCTAAGTTTTATTGTTGGGGACTGGAAAGAAATAATAGACGGTCTAAAAGAAGGGACTATTGACTTTGTTCCAGATGCAACCAAAACACTAGAAAGAGAACAGTTTGCTAATTTTTCTATTCCGTACCGTAAAGATACCTTTGCTATTTATGTTAGAAAAAAAGACATCAATAATTATAAAGAACAAGATATTCAAAGCTTGAAAGAGTCGCGATTTCGATTAGCGATTAATCGAAACTTTTTGTACGGAAATGAAATTGAAGCTTGGCAGTCAGATGAAAAATACAACCAATCTATAATTTACTCAGATAACACCGAACAAAACTTTGATAAGTTGTTTTCCGAGGAGATTGATGGGTTTGTTGAAGACCCCTACGTAATGGCTTACTTATTTAGAAGTGCAAAGGTAAAAAAGATAATGACAACTTTGCCTCTGCCCATCCAATCACATCATTCGTGTTTTATGTTCAGCAAAAAGCGAATCAGCATCAGTTTCATTGAAAAATTTAATAGCGCGCTTAACAAAGTTAAAAAGCGGCCAGAATATCGAATTAGTTGGTTTAACTTATAGTTACCCAAGAGTTCGAGCACCTTGAAAAATGATTTGCTGGTAACCAATTGCTCTATGCAAGCAACTGGCTACCACTCTCACAACCACAACCAATATTTAGTCAATTAGCTGGTACTGATTTTTTAGTACTTCAATAATCTCAGCTTTAGGTCGTTCAGAAATAGTCACTTTCTCACCAATAATCTTTTCAGCAATTCCCACGTAGGTAGAAGAGATTTTCATTAGGACTTCTTCGGGTAAGTCGTTGTCCCGAGCAAGCGCTTGTCGTTCTGTCATTCTATCCTTGTTAAGCAGAATATCTGGATCAGGAAAATGATTGAGCAGTAATTGTCTAAAGTCTTCTTTAGAATTTTCTACAACCTTTCCTTCTTTATAGGCCTTGGCATCCCAGATTCGTGATGAATCGGGTGTACCAACTTCATCCATATAGATTAGCTTTTCAACACCTTGTTTGTCTTTAACGTAACCGAATTCAAACTTAGTATCGACAAAGATTTGGTCTATTTCAGCCAGCGCATTACTGATTAAATCAAAACCCTCTTTCAACAGCTTTTCGTAAGTGTCGATATCATCTCTGCTTCTAAAGTTAAAAGCTTGGTAGTTATCATCAATATTTTGGCGAGTGATATTGACGTCATCAGCTTCCGGTACCCCTGGAATCCCTTTTAAAATGCCTTTGGTAGAAGGAGTGATCAGCAGTTCTGGTAATCGTTGATCTTTTTCTAGGTTATCTGCGATTTCAATGCCACAAAACTCTCTTTCGCCTTTTGCATAAGAGCGCCACATCGAACCAGTGATATACTGACGGCAGATTGCCTCAATCATGACTGGCTTAGCTTTTTGAACAATCCAAACTAGCGGATGGGGAATATCAAGAATATGGCTATCTGCCAATCCTTGCTGTTTAAACATTTTAAACCAGTGGTTCGAAATGGCGTTTAGCGCAGCGCCTTTTCCTGGAACGCCATTCATTCCACCTTCACCGTGCCAAACACAGTCAAATGCGGAGATTCGATCACTGATGACCATAATCGCTAATGGAGAATCGGCGGCAACATCGTAGCCTTTTTCTTTTATTAAACGTGCGCTATCAGCTTCAGTTAACCAATAAACCGATCGCACTTTACCACTGTGCACGGGCAGTTCCGTTCTAATAGGTAAATCATCATTTACGTCTAAAACTCTATCTGCAAGACTCATCTTATTTCCTTTGGTTAAAAATTTAGAATTACTTGTTGGTTGTTAATTGAGCTAGATCTCAATCATTTCAAAATCTTCTTTGCCTACGCCACAATCAGGGCAAAGCCAATCTTCCGGAACATCATCCCATTTTGTACCAGGCGCTATACCGTCTTCCGGCCAGCCCTTTTCTTCGTCGTAAATCCATCCGCAAACGATACATTCCCACTTTTTCATACTATTGCTCTTTGGTTATTTTTTGCACATCAAATACCGAATCGCGCATTTTACTACAACTGGCACTTTTAAAACAAAAAATTCAAAATATTCAGCTCGAACCTAGATTGGATTTGATATACTTGCCCGCAATTAAACCGAACCAATAAGAGTTTTCTATTGAAGGCCAATTCTTTAGCCCTTTTAACTGAGCAAGACAGCTTAACAGAGCTTATGAAATCGCTAATCGGCTCTCCACCGACTCTAGACTGCCTGTTTGAGGGTAGAGCTAAAGTTAGCCGAGATGAAAGGCTGCTACTGGGTATACCACCTAGGCAACTAGCTCATGTTAGGGAGATCACTATGGGAACGCCTCAATGCCAGTGGTTGTTCGCACGTACAGTGATCCCCAAAGGCACCTTGGCTCGAGAGGCAAATCGCTTATCTAGAATGCGAACAATGCCTTTGGGAAAGGTTCTTTTCGGGCAGCTCAAAGCACAAAGAACACAAATGCGATTAGATTTGGTGTTTGCCGAAGAAGTTAATTTGCAGAATTTTGATATTGCTCCGGATTTTCCACTTTGGCAGAGACGATCCATTTTTCAACTAAATACCGGTAGACTGCTGATAAGCGAAGTTTTCTTACCGGAATGCCCGGTTTATGAGTAACCAGCAATCTAATAATAAGAATCGAAATAAAGTCAGCTTTTGGAAAGTTGTAAAATATACCTATGCTCAGTTCAAGCAGCAAATCCCTCTTCTCCAAGCGAAATTAGTCAGTTTTATCGGGCCCCATTGGACAGATCGGCTGAGAGAATATGGCTTGTTAATGAGAGTAGATAAGCCTATTGGGACGCTACTCTTACTTTGGCCTACACTTTGGGCTCTTTGGCTGGCGTCGTCTAATTTTCCTGATGTGGGACACATTGCCATTTTTACCGTGGGCGTATTCTTAATGCGTTCGGCTGGTTGTGTGATCAATGATTATGCGGATCGTGATATTGATGGTGGGGTTGCTCGAACTAAGTTACGACCAATGGCGCGAGGTACAGTCAGCCAAAAAGAAGCATTAATCTTGTTTATTGTGTTGGCATTATTGGCGTTTGGATTGGTGTTAATGTTGAATCAACTGTCTATCATTTTGTCATTCGTGGCATTGGCCATCGCAACCATTTATCCTTTTATGAAGCGAGTCACCTACTTTCCACAAGTCGTGCTGGGAATGGCTTTTTCAATGGCCATTCCTATGGCTTTTGCTGCAGTACAAGATGAAATTCCAACCACAGCTTGGTTACTCTATGTCGCTAACTTATTGTGGGTGTTGGCTTATGACACCTTGTATGGGATGGTTGATAAAAAAGACGATTTAAAAATCGGAGTAAAATCGACAGCCATTTTTTTCGGGGAAGCCGACTTACAGATAACTGCCACGATTCAAGGTATGTTTTTATTTGGCATGTTTTTAGTGGGCACTAAATTTGGGCTAAATTACTTCTATTTTATAAGTTTAGCTCTGGCGGCCGGATTAATCGCTAAGCAAATTTTTGATTGTCAGAAACGCACACCTGAGGCGTGCTTTAAAGCGTTTCTTAATAACAATTGGGTTGGTTTTGTTATTTTTGTCGGTGTGCTACTTTCAAAACTAACCACTAGTGTAGAGCCTACACTTTAAAGCAATAGAAGTGAGATTGAAATTCAACGGAGGCTTGTAATATGGAACCCAAAATACTGGTGGTTGAAGATGATTTTGCCAATCAACAGGTCGCAACACTCTTTCTAAAGCGATTCGGCTATCAAACCGATATTGCGATAAATGGACAACAAGCCATTGAGCTTGCAGCGCAAACCAAATACGGTTTGATCTATATGGATTGCCAAATGCCAACGATAGATGGTTTTGAAGCGTCTAGGCAGCTTAGACTTAACTCTGGCCCAAATCAATCAACCCCTATAGTTGCTTTAACCGCTAATATGGTTTCTGGGATTAAGCAGCGTTGCATTAGCGCCGGAATGGATGATGTCATTTGTAAACCCATCAACATGGAATTGCTTGAGTTGATGAGCAAGCGTTGGTTTAACCAAAAGTCTGAGTTTTTGTCCTTAGAATAATCGCCACTGATTTAAAATTAAGCAGCGAGCGACACTCCCCACCAATAGAGTCAAGCGCTATTCACGGCAAGCTAGTGGAAGGTGGGTATCTCGAATATCCTGACCCGAACAACTCCAAACATAACTTCCGTTGCTACTCAATTCCGGTACAAAGCGGACTCTGCCTTGAGCCAAAGTTTCCGGTCGTTTAAAAACAATATAATAGGATCCTTCAGCGGCTAACAAAATCTGATAGTCGGTAGTATCCGATTGATTGGGTTGAATGCCTGCTTGTTCTAAATTGTTTGGCCAATAACCACTTGTTGCTGCATATTCTTCAATGGTGGTTTGTATGGATATTGTTTCTGTAACCGCTTTTGAAACTTGAGCTCGCATGGTGTAATCATGATAGGCCGGAATTGCTATTGCGGCTAATATTCCACCAACAGGGATCAGTAATACGAAAAAAACTATAGCGATAATTCCACCGACAGACATTCCCGAACCAGGGTTTTCACTCGCAGTTCTGATCTGAGATGCGCCATAGCGTTTGTTAACCACTAATGTTCCGGCAATCATATCGTGCAGTGCTTGCTTGCGAGCGGTAAAACCGGCCATCATATAACCGATAGTTAAGGTAAATTGAGTAACAAAGGCTGAAAAGTGACGCCCGGTAGCGTGAGCAAAAGAAAGCGGTTGGCCAAACTTATCGGTGACTTTGATACCCATCACTTTTTTACCAATTGTGGCTTGCGCGGAAGAGCTTTCCATTAAGGCAAAATATAACCACCATCCTGGATAGTAAAATAAATAAATCCCTGCCGCAGCGAATGCCGCTTCGGGACTGGTTACTACGGAAAACATTGAGCCACCTAACAGACTGACAACAATACTAAATAACACGAAAAAAAGTATTCCATCGACAATATAGGCAATAAATCGCTTCCAAAAACCCGCAAAGGCATATTCGGAAATCATTGCCCCTTCATTATTGGAAGTTGGTGATTGGTAGGGGGACTCGTGCGTTTGCATCAAGCTGGCACCGCAATTGGTACAAAACTTTGCGTTACTAGCATTTGGGACGTTACATCGGCTACAGTTAAATGAACTCATTATGATTATCTCGGTATATATTGAGCAGCTCGTTGAATGAAACAACTTTTAACTAAATCAAACATGCTCTGGACTACGTTTTAACATACTATAGTCCAACTTTTATTATTTTTGAATTCTGATTTTTCTTATTAGGTTATTTATGTCTTATCAAATGTTAGTTGGTTTAAACGTGACTGATTCTAAACTTTACAGCGAATATCGAAAAGCAATGAAGCCGATATTGAAAAACTTCGGTGGAAAATTTGGCTATGATCTGACCGTCGCAGAAATGCTTCGGTCAGAGACCCTTGATCCAATCAATCGAGTATTTACTATTATCTTTGCTGATCGAGCCAATAAAGAGCTATTTTTCTCTGACCCAGAATACCTAGCTATCAAAGAAAAATTCTTTACGCCTTCAGTGAGTCACGCCACCTTAATGGCGGACTATGATGTGAATTCTCCCGCATCGAATTAAAATTTAAGGGTTTAGTTTTACCGTCGATAATTTATCTTCAACCAACTGCTTGGCGAGTACAAAATCAACCTCTTCTAGTGAACTCGCCTGTGTCGTTAATTGAGTCAGTATGTCTTCTTGAATAATACCTCTCGACTTAGCTTGTGCATAAGGTAAACGATGAAACATTACCATTGAATATCGAGGGCAAAATCGCTCGGGAAATCGATTTTCTAGTTCAAATGCTAAAGCGCTTTTCAATAGAAATTTTTCATCTCGAACTGAGTCTCGCATTGTGATGTAATTTTCGATCGCCATGTCCGCAATTGCATCACCGTTTTCCTTACGTTGCTTATCAGTTTTAGCAAAAATAGCTTGCCAGTTGAAAGCACTCGAGTCGTTTAAATCACTATCAATAATTTCAGCTAGGGCGACGGCATCTTCAAATCCACAATTCATCCCTTGACCATGGAAAGGTACAATCGCATGGGCGGCGTCTCCTAAAATTAACGCTAGGTCTCGGTAGTGCCAAGGTGTGCATTTGACGGTTGCTAACTTGCCCGTTGGATTTTCGAAAAATTCTTCAACCAGGTTAGGAAGTAACGGTAGAGTATTAGGAAAGTGAGCTTTGAAAAAGTCTAACACTTTATCTTTATTGTCTAATGAACTAAAGCTTATCTCGCCCTCGCTTGGCATAAATAAAGTGACGGTAAAAGAACCGTCTTCATTGGGCAATGCGATTAGCATAAAACCACCGCGCGGCCAAATATGTAATGAGTGCTTATCAATCAAGAAGGATCCATTTTCTCCCGGTGGAATGCGTAGTTCTTTGTAACTATGACCGAGCGGTAAAATATCTAGTTGAGTAGATGCTTTGCGGTGAATCGCGTCTCGCACTGCGCTAGCGCTGCCATCGGTACCGATTACTCGTTTGAATTGGTGCAACGTTTGTTCACCGGTTTTTTCGTCAACTAACGTCAGCTGATTATTGTCAAAGTCAACATTACTACATTTTTTTTCAAAGTGAATATTAACGAGCCCAGTTTGTTCCGCTGCATCCAGACAAATTTTATTCAAGTCTCCACGAGAAACAGAATAGATCACTTCTTGTTCTTTTTGACCATAACTTTGAAAGTTTTGTTTGCCTGCCAAATCGTGCACCATGCGACCTTTCATCGTAGTGAGTGTAGGCTTCACTTTATCCATGAGTCCTGCTTGCTC
This sequence comes from Kangiellaceae bacterium, assembly GCA_965230505.1. GTDB lineage: Bacteria > Pseudomonadota > Gammaproteobacteria > Enterobacterales > Kangiellaceae. The sequence goes on from OZ246006.1 coordinate 2,686,533, forward strand.
AAGTGGATAAATACCACGGTTGGCTAATGCTAAATTGATAGAACGCCCGGCGCTAATATCTGTTCGACGCATATCGGGGCGACGTTCGAAGACCTCAACTTTGAACCCTCTTTTTGCAAGCAAAACCGCAAGCAATGAGCCGACCAGGCCGGCGCCGATTAAAGTAATGGGGTGCTCTAGTTTATCCAATCTTTTATCGCTCATTACTCGGTTTCCTTAATTGCATTTTCGAGTAACCCTACAAATCGAAAAACTTCTGAGAAATTATTGTATAAAGGGACAGGGGCAACGCGAATGACATTGGGGTAGCGCCAATCGCAAGTAACGCCATCTCGCTCTATGGCATCAAAAACTTGTTTTCCACGTTCGTCAGAATCACCCGCTTTCAAATTAACGGCTAGTGAAAGCTGGCTACCAGAGCTTTTAGTAGCGCTCGGAGTGAGAATACTAACTTGTTCGGCTAATCGGCTTTCTAATAAGAAACGCAAAAAGCTGGTTAGTTTAAGAGATTTTTCTCTTAGAATATTAATACCTCCGGCTTTTTTAATGGTATCAAGGGAGCCACGAATAGCGGCCAATGACAATACCGGAGGATTTGACAGTTGCCATGCTTCTGCCGACTGCATTGGTTTAAAATTATTTTCCATTTTAAAGCGCGACATTTTATCGTGCCCCCACCATCCGGCAAATCGCGGTAGTGATTCATTTTTATGATGGTTAGAATGTACAAAACAACCTGCGACCGAACCGGGGCCTGAATTTAGGTATTTATAAGTACACCAGCAGGCAAAGTCTACATTCCAGTCGTGTAGTTGCATCGGGATATTTCCCGCCGCATGGGCTAAATCGAATCCGACATGGCAACCTTTAGCTTGAGCAGCCTTGGTAATCTGCTGCATGTCAAACACTTGTCCGGTGTAATACTGAACGCCGGGTAGCATGACTAATGCAATTGATTCGCCTTGCTCTTCAATTAGCTGGATAATATCCTCATCACGGATGGTTTCTTCTCCTTGGCGCGGACTTATGAATAACATTGATTCTTTTGGATCCAAACCGTGGAACTTAATTTGTGATTCAACTGCATAATGGTCGGATGGAAACGCGTGCTCTTCAATGAGTATTTTGTGGCGAGTTTTTGTCGGACGATAAAAGCTAACCATCATAAAGTGTAAATTCGCCGTTAAGGTGTTCATTGAAACCACTTCATTGTTTCTCGCGCCAACAATCTCGGCAAAACCCTCGGCTAAAAATTCGTGATAGGGCATCCAAGGAAAGTCACCACTAAAATGACCTTTTACACCTAGCTCGGCCCATTGGTCTAGTTCTCGACGAACATATTCTGCAGCTAATTTAGGTTGTAATCCTAGAGAGTTCCCGCACAAATAAATTTCCTCGTTTCCTGCTTGAGTTTTAGGGATGGAAAAATCGTCTCTTAACGCTGCTATCGGATCTTGTTGATCCAGTTTGGTAGCGAACTCTTGGCTGTCTTGAAATTGCATGTCTTGAAGTTGCATCGTATGCTTCTCTTTTAAATTCTAGCGGTTTAATTCGCCTAACTTTCTGTCAGCGAAAATAATTGGGGTTGTGATGGCACGGCATCCGTTTCAATTTCTGGTAACTGCAAATTACACAGATAAAAACCGTCATCTAATTGGTTGTTAGCGTATACCATTTCGGTGATAGTACGACTCACTCGACATTCTTTATCGAGTGTTTTTTGCGACGGTTTTATATTCCAAAATATTCGGTGATTGCTTAGCATGCCTTGGTCGTACATTTTGTCCACTGATGGAAAGTCAACTAATAGATGAGAGACATTTCTTTCGACTAGATAAGCCATTGCATCATTGGTTAAATAAGTCGGATAGTTGTCTTGATCGTAACAAATTGACTTTTTATCATTTGAATTGGGTAGCGTTCTAATGACAACACCTTGAAGTTGCTGATTCGAATAATCAGCCAGTGCAAGTTCCAATGCCTGTCTGGTAATCACTCGATTGGTTTCATCAACACTAGGTTGATATGCGTCATTATTTTTGGCGCCAGAAATCGGCTCGACAGTGATTAATACGCAAGGAAAGATCGATTGTTTAACTGCTTTATAAACAGGAACTAAATCATCTATTAAATGTGAAATTGACTCAGTGTGAGTGCCATTGCAATGAGGAATAATGGTGAGCTGGTTAACATTGCAACTGCCACCGCGTTTTGTATCGCCAATAAAATCACCAGCAATTAAAGTTTCACTCTTACACTCGGGGGCAGCAAAATGATTCGGCTGGCTGCCATTAGGCAACAATGTAATGGCAATGCTTTTACCTTTAGACAAATTCGAGTGATAAGTTTTGTTATCGATAGTAATTTGAAAAATCATCTTCAGCTACTCAAAGCGTTTTTTATCTAAACCAAGCCACTCAAGTGCAGTGCCATGCAGTAGACGGGCTTTTATGTTCTCATCATAACTTGATTGGTTAATCAGTTTGCCTGGTTCTAATTCGCCCAGTGGAAAAGGGTAGTCAGTTCCTAGTGCCAGTTTGTCCGCGCCCATCAAATCAACCAAATATTTCAACATCTGTGGGTCATGGACTAAGGTATCCAAATAGATACGATCTAAATATTCTCGCGGATTAACTGGGTTATCGACGGCGACTAGATCAGGGCGACAATCAAAACCATGTTCAATGCGCCCAATGGTAGACGGGAAAGAGCCACCGCCGTGAGCAAAAGCGACTTTTAGTTGCGGTAGCCGTTCAAACACGCCACCAAAAATCATCGAGCACATTGCTAATGAGGTTTCTGCGGGCATGCCAACCAACCAAGGAAGCCAGTAATCCTTCATTTGCTCTTTACCCATCATGTCCCACGGGTGAACAAATATCGATGCATTTAAATCTTGTGCTGCTTCAAATACCGCAAAAAGTTCTGGTGCATTTAGGTTCCACTCATTGACATGGGAGCCAATTTGCACACCCGATAAACCTAACTCATTAACGCATCGTTCTAATTCCTTAATAGCTAGATCCGGACTTTGCAATGGAATAGTACCTAAACCGGCAAAGCGGCTTGGATACTTGTCGCAAATCCCTGCAATGTGATCATTCAATAGTTTGGAAATATCCAGTGCATCGGCCGCTTTAGCCCAGTAGCTAAACATCACTGGAACAGTTGAGAGAACTTGCACATCAACGTTGTGATGGTCGCATTCTTTCATGCGAACTTCGGCGTCCCAACAGTTTGATTCGATTTCTCGAAAGAAGTGATCTTCTTTCATCATGCGAGCGCATCCGCATTTATGATGATCGAGATGGATCCAGCCCCCATAGCCATATTTTTCTTTTAGGTTTGGCCATTCTTTGGGCAAGATGTGAGTATGGATATCGATGGTTAGCATGTGGTTTTCCAAAGTAGGTTTAAAACATCCCTTTCCCTAACCCTCTCCCTGAGGGAGAGGGGGTTGTTTGGTTCGGCCCTCTCTATGAGGGAGAGGGTTCGGGAGAGGTCGAAATATTTGAAGTTTCCCATTAGCATAAGAATGAAAGCATCACTCAAACTCATACTTATTATGCGCCATAACATCGCCGCATTTATCGCAGGTTCTCAATTCTTCACTGGATAAAAATCGATTGAATACCGCACCAAAATCATTTTCAATATCGCGCAGCGGAAAATATTCCTCATACAACTTATGGTTACACTTTTCGCAAAACCACATCAGCGCATCAGTTTCTTCCGGCCTTCTAACTTGTTCAATCACTAAACCAATTGAATTTTCAAATCGCACCGGTGAGTGAGGGATTTTAGGTGGCAATAAAAAGATATCACCAGCACCTAATCGATACTCTACTACTTCGCTATTTTGTTGAGTTCTAAGTAAAAGCTCACCTTCTAGTTGATAAAAGAACTCAGGGCCCTCGTTATAGTGAAAGTCTTTGCGGCCGTTAGGACCACCAACCACCATAATGATCATGTCGCCCTCGCGATAAACTTCTTTATTACAAACGGGCGGTTTCAACTTATCTCGGTTGTCTTCAATCCATTGTTTGAAGTCGATTATTTGCATCGGAGCGCTCATATTTCTATCCTCTTAATCGATGGTAGCAATGCACTTCAGTTCAATTGCGATAGGCGTTGGTAAGCAGTTGATCTCGAGTGTGGTGCGACAGGGTTGGTTGTCCGCAAAATACTCGGCATAGATTTTGTTGTAGGTTTTGAAATCGTCCGCCATATTGGTTAGAAAAACCGTGACGTCAACCAGGTTCATCCAGCTTGAACCGGATTCTTCTAAAATAGTTTTGATATTGTCAAAAACACTTCGACATTGCTTTTCAATATCGTAATCAACAATTTTTCCATCCGCGTCCAAGGTGACACCAGGTATCTCTTTAGTGCCGGCTTGTCTTGGGCCCACGCCAGATAAGAACAATAAATTGCCCACTTTGCGGGCATGTGGATAGGCACCTACCGGTGGCGGCGCTTTATCGGTGCTAATTTTAGACGGATCGTCTTGCATAAATCTTCTCTCTTTTAGAATTTAAATCATTCCAAATAAGTCACTAGGTGTTGATCGATTTGTCGCTGTCTAGTACTACTTTAATTGGAACGCTTGGCACTAAGTTTAAATACTATTGTGGGGAGGAGGGCTTCAATAATGATTGAACCTTTATGAGCAGCTCTAAAGATAAGAGTACGACGCTCAATCCCCTAAAGAATGGCTAATTTAGGATGAATTTGCAGCCACCAAGACTGGCAAAAATATTAAGAGATGTTTTTTGGCTGTGGTTGAAAAACATATGTTTGACTAAATTTAGTAGCAGCAAATTATTCTAGGGCTATTTTAATCACCAAGACCACTGGTTGTAAAGGGTCGCTCAACAAACGAAAAAATAAGCTAAATAGTTTCAAAATGTTGGAATATTGCCAAATAGCGCTCGTTAAGCTCAAACGGCGTACAAATTAATCGGTAAATGGCGTAATATTTGATGGTTTTAGACAAAATGCCTCCAATACAATCTAATAATGAGACTTTAAGGGATTACACCATGCAGGTGTCAGACGAATTTGAACAATGCCGACGTCAGGCCTACTCGCTCGCATTGCGGTTACTTAATAACCAAGATGATGCGCTTGAAGTAGTCCAGACTTCGATAGAAAAAGGCCTTAACCATCCTAATGCGCCAGCATTAGATCATGCTGAGTTTAAACCTTGGCTATTTACCGTGGTGCGTAATAAATCGATTGATATATTGCGACGCAAGAAGAACTTGCCCCATGTCGAGCATGAAGAATACCACTCTGCAGCGCCACAAAAGCATGAGCCCGATCGTTCATTGCAGCAAATGCAGCTGAAAGAAACCATTGAGCAAGCGCTTGAGTTACTTAATACGCAACAACGAGAGATCGTATTACTACGCGATTATCACAATTTTAGTTACGCAGAAATTGCCAAGATCCTTGGTATTGCAAAAGGTTCTGTTATGTCTAGGTTACATCGTGCTCGAATGGCACTAAGAGAAATACTGATTGACCGAGGAGTCACTCTAGGAGGTCAGTCATGATCGAAAAAGAGCCGCCAAAATCAACTTACCAACAATCTGTGTCGCAAAATAAACAACATAAAGAAGACGCTAATTTGTCACATGAGAGTATCCAAAGTCTTAGTATGCAAAATAGTAAATATGAGCTCTTAACCGGATATTTAGATGAAGAGCTAACGCAACAAGAAGCACAAAAAGTTATGCTGATGTTAGAAGACGATGAAAGTTATCGTCAACTGCATGACGAAATGCAGGCTATGCGACAAGAAATTCAATCGCTGAGCTTACAAGATAGTGAGCTGGAGCATTTAGATAAACTATTTAAAGAACCTGTCGCCAAGACTTCACGAATTTTTGGTTTTGCCTTGCTTGCGATTAGTGCATTTATTTTAGTTGCTTTCATTATGTATGCGGTCATCATTAATACCGCCATTAGTCTTTGGCTTAAGGCTGCCATTGGGTTTCTGAGTGTTGGCGGCTTATTCCTCTTATACAGTGTTCTTAGGCAGCGAATGATGGTGTCTAAAAATGACAAATATAATCGGGTGAAAATGTAACCGTGTGTCATTTATTCAGTAAATCAATAAAACCAAAAGGTTAGTCTATGAGCAAAGTTGTTTTATCGACCACGGATATGATTCATGGCAAGAAAATCACTCGGCACTTAGGCTTAGTTCGCGGCTCGAGTATTCGGACGCGTCATCTTGGTCACGATATTCTTGCTAGTCTACGAGGATTGGTAGGTGGAGAAATTCATGAATATACCAAGCTTATGGCTGAAAGTAGGGAACAAGTATTAGATCGCTTAATGGATGATGCTAGAGAGCTTGGTGGAAACGGTATTGTAGGTATTCGGTTTTCGACTTCACAAATTGCCGCAGGAGCAGCTGAATTAATGGTTTACGGTACGGCTGTATTTATTGAGGATGCTGATGAGTTAATTGATGAATAGTTATGACTAAACGAGGCGAAGAATGAAACAGAAATCACCCTTCCTTATAATTCTATTATTGATCGCTAGTTTATTCCTAATCGCTGGAATTAGTTACTTAGGAATTGAGTATTTCGAATTTGAACCTAGTGGAGTGCAAACTTCTAATGGAGAATTCTCTCTTGGTGTTAGTAGTAAATTAGGATGGATACTCACAGCAGGGTTTGTCGCGCTGATGTTTGTTTTTATTGTAATTCGAAGATTGATAGACAAGCTTAGAGGTAGGTTTTAACTAAAGTTTTCTGGTTCATCCATCAGCTAAAGGCGTTGTTCTTTGCAACACGTAAGTCGTGTAGAGCCGACAGCATCGTCTCAAGCGTGTACATAGTTATTTGATTCAACCATCGCGTCGGGTTTCGCTACAAGCTCTACGCCGACTTACAGTGGGCCCGACTTACGAGTGGCACTTTATTCGACTTACGTGGTGATAGCTAAATTGAAAATCACTTAATATAAAAAATAGGAAATCAAGATGGAAGTTTTTGGGATTATTGGCATGTCTATGGGTACTATGGGGTTTATATTCGGGGTGATGGCATTTACTACTCTGTCTCAATTGAGGAAAGAACATGATGCACTCAAGAAGCAGCTTGAAGAATCCGGAGTTTTAAAATAGAACTTGAAACGTAATCACCCAATCCTACAAGAGTGATTTTCACTCCCAACTTACCGTTATATAGGTTCTGGGTGACGAAGGAACCCCAACGGCATAAGTTGGGAAAATTAGAATCGTGTTGATTTGTTAGAGCGGAACTATCAATAAAACTTCCGTGGTATTGAAAGTTAGTCGGTAGGTCGGGTAGACGAAGGAAACCCGACGCGATGTCTGAACAAAAAGAAATCGTTTTCGCATGATAATGTATTGTCGGGTTTCGCTGAAGGCTCTACACCGACCTACAGTTAACCCAACTTACGGGTTGAGTTATTGTTTATGGAACAGCGGTATTCATTGAAGATGCAGATGAGTTAATTGATGGTTAGTGAGTTCTATTTTTTAGAACAAAATCCATTCGAGCATAACCACTCGGTCATCGCCTCGTAGTACCCATCCGCATAAGGTAATTTCCAATAGTCTGGGGTTTGAGATTCAAAATAACCACCGGTTTTACTCAGTCTCAAATTGTGGTCAGCATTTGGAAACACCTTAATCGATAACTCAGAATTTTTGCCTAGACCTAAGGTGCTCTCGTAGAGCTTTTTGGTTTTCCTCCAGTCGACATGTTTATCATTGCCACCAAATATAGCTAGTACCGGGATTGAAATCGATTTAAGAACCTGATCAAAATCCTTGACGACAACTTCCAATCCGCTTTCTTCATCAAACACATGCCCTTCGGCGATATAATCCTTCTGATTTTTAAGATACAGCTCTCTAGCCTTTATATACTCTTTGCTCCCAGGTGTGTGCTCTATATATTTTCTCCCGGTGAGCTTTTGAACTACTTCATTACGCCAGAAGTTATTAGTCGCGGCGGTGTAGTCTTCATAACCTCCACCCGAATTAAAGATCCTGTTTGCATCAATCCAGCCTTTGTGTAGGGAGTCTATTTCGGACTGTGAATGCCCAGCCAATTTCAGATTAGACCGAAGTAGGTAACCCCAATTTTCAAACCCATCCGTTCCACTAATTGAAATCCAAAACTTAACGCTCGGCTCCTGCTTAATGGCAAGTGGTGCAATCCATCCCGCACGGCTAGTTCCCCATAAACCAATTTGATCCGAACCCGCTTCCTTTTTCTTTCTTAGTGCATTAATGGCTGACACTACTTCGTCAGCGCTACTGTCAACAGACTGATTGATATCAAAATTACCTTGGCTTTTACCGCAACCGGGTTTATCCCATACGAGTACCGAAATTCCCTTTGACGTTAACTTGGAACGGATCTCTTGATACCAGTTATCCTTGACAACATTAGTGCGGCCATAACCATGCACAATAATAGCGATGGCGTTGGCTTGCATATTTTGAGGGCGGCTAATAATTCCGTTTAGAGTCAACCCTGAAGTATTAAAGGTAAATTCTTCAGTCGTAAATTTGGAAGTTGCTAGTGTATTGGTCGATATGAGAAAAAACAAAACTAAAGCGAGTTTAATTTTGAGACTTACGATAGTTATTATTTTATAGTTCATCAATCCATTGTCTTATTTCATTGAGTCTACTTTATAGACTGAAATTAGATGCAAAGGGTTTAAATGAAAACCTGCTTAATGATTTGATTGATCACAAATCAAATGGCACTCGTAATAGTTTGATTTTATAACGTATTGAAACAGTTGGGAAACAGTTTGGTCAGCTCAACTTAAAACTAGCATAAAGAATATTACTTTCATCGCTAGATGGTGGTAAAGTCATTAAAGAAATTGATGTACGAGAGAGTGCTATTCCAACTTTCAAGTTGATCTGACCCAGCTTTCCTGACCCAGCTTTCCTGACCCAGCTTTCCTGACCCAGCTTTCCTGACCCAGCTTTCCTGCAGCTTTCCTGTCACTATTTGTTATCGATTTAAAGTTAAATGTCTTTAGGGTAGATTCGCCTTATTATTTGTCCAAGCCGGCTTTTCTCCTTCCTGATTTGGTTCACGGCTAATCGAAAGTTCTTGACTGAGTTCTCGAACGGTTGGTAGCTCTCCTTTTGGTGATATTTATGCATGGTCAGCATAAATTTTCTGAGGTCCGCTGGTGGTACACTCTTGATTGCTTCGACAAAATCCCTCGCAGATGCTTTGGCAATCACATTAGTCACGTGCTTCGACCATCCATTACTTCTGCCTACCTCTAGTACTGAGCGCATCAACGTCCACTCGGAATTCCTTTGAATTAAAGCTGCTTCTAAGACGTCGTAAATCACAGGGTCGATGTTATCCCGATAGTCCTCAAGGTCATCATCAACATTTTGGCAGTGTTTTTCTGAGTTTCTAACCCAACGAATTCGAGCTGATTGTGCCATCGTTTTGGTGTAAACATCTTCGATATGTTTGATAAATCGGGTTGCCTCTTTAGGACTTAATAAGTAGACTTCATTGATAAGGCTTTGAGCCAAGACTTTAAGCTCCTTACTTGATATGGTTCGGTCCCAATAAAACTTGTCTAGGTATGTATATAACTTATCGTGCTGAGCATTAATTTTGTACAGTGATTCGTTTTTAGCGAAAAAGGATTTGAGTTCATCTTCACACAAATAACCACAGCGAAAATATTGTGCTGTAAATTTCCTTTCAAAGTCGCTAAGGAAGGTAAAATTCAATGATTTTAAAATTGTATTCCACTCTTCTTGATCGTCTGGTAATTTTTCATCAGAATCGCTTATTGGACCATACGCCAGTCTCTCAACGACGACAAAAAATTCTTTTATATCTACTTTGCTAAATAATTTATTCGCATTCCAATGAAGCCCAGAAAAAATAAATGCTCCTTTAATACAGTTTTGGATTAATCCATCATCGATTGACTCCGGTATCAGCTTTACGATGTTATGAATATCTTCAGAAATTTTATTCAATATACGAATGTTGGCAAGACCAAAGGCTTCTGCACATTCAATAAAATAAGGTTGGTAACGGCTTAGGAGTGATTGGCTTGCTATTCCAGCTGATTCAACGCTCTCACATTTCAATGGGATTTCTCGGTCTAGTATCTTTTCCCGGAATGCTCCCCAATATTTTTTATTTTCCTTGTCTAGCTCTTTATCATTTAGTACTAAAATGAGTGTTGAATTAGTCTTCTTTCGCAGATCTTCAACAATGCCCAAAAAAGATGGCATGTGAATTTTTGAAGCCCTTTCTATATCTTCAAATAGTAGAATGTCGTCGGCTGACAGCAAGCTGCCGATGGTTTCGGTGGTTGGCGTGAGCAATTTATTAAATTTCTCGTTCATAAACCGTTTAGCTCTCTCTATAGCAAGCTTTGAAAGCTCCGAATTTGAGCCTAGAACTTTTTCCCGTAGAATGCTACAAATTCGCTTGAAGTAACCTAGTTTATTGCTTCCACCTGCTTTTTTAAGGAAGAGGTCGGTGGCTATAGTTTTTTTTAACTCATCAGCCGACTCGATCCCAAATAAACTAATTTCAATGACATTAAGAGTATCACTTGGGAGCGCCTTTTCTATTAGATAGGACTTTCCTTCTCCCCACCCGCCTGTGATAGAAAAACAGCGAACTTTATCGCTCATTGCGTTATTGATGGCATTTAACGTGGTGATCTGGCTCATAAGAGTGAATCCTATACTTTTAGTATTCTAATAAATATGGTGATAAGTAGACAAAATTCAATCGCTTGATATTGGAAAGTTAGAGTCTAATATCCGTTTACCAACGACGGGTGAATGACATTCCATTTCCTAGTCCAAACTAAAAACTACCCTAGCAAAAATATTTTTTGAAGTGGGTTAAAATCTGGCACCTACATCCGAAAGGATCAATCCTTGCTTTCGCTTTAAGGGAACAGAAAGAATTTATTCGCTACCCATGAAGAACGAATACTAATAACGTAAGAGCCCCACTCTAATTTAATTGAATCAAACTAATCACCTGAGACTTGTCGCCATCATGCACCGGAACCGCTAATTCCCCTCGAGCCTTTTGTAAACTAGCAAACTCTGCAGGTAAATGGTCATAAGTTGTCATCACAAAGATTTTTTCATCGCTGTTATTGCCAACTTCCAAAACCAATTCTTGATTAGCACATGACTTACCGCGACACCTAAATTCATAATAATTCGGATAGTAGGCGGAAGTTCTTCGATAGCTAACCGTTTCGCTACCCTTAGTGATTTTCTTTAAATCAAAACTCTTTGGAATGTATAAACTGATTTCCATAAAACCAGAAAACTCGGCATTAACTTTTAGAGTCTTAATATTGGTATTTGTCTCGTTAGTAGATACAGCTATTTCGGCTGGTGGTAAGAACTGTTTATTTTCAATATTAACTGACTGCCTTTTGTAATCACTCCACGGATAAATTTTGTTTAGCTTAACTTCTTTATTCAGCGTTGCTTTTAGAGCTGCAGGAATCTGGGTATTTTGATTGCCCATATTGATATAGCTTTCGCCATTTTGATTTTGTAAGTAAACAATGTTGAGATGCTGCGGGTTGAGCGCAGAATAGGGCGACTGAAAGCTGGTCCACCCAATACAAACTATTAAAAGCCCTATCGTTGTTAGACCTATAGGATGAATAGAGTTTTCAGAAGAGTTATTTTGTTGGTTGGCTAATGTCGGAAGCAAGTTCGCCAAACAAAAACTTAACATGATTCCAACGGCGATAGACATTCTGAAAGTCACCATAATTTCCAAAACAAACGCCACGGCAACAAAAGTCACGGCGCTTGCCAGCGCGACCGCAATGATTGTTTTCTCAATTAAAGCATTTAATGAGTTGGAGGCTTTATTAGCATAAATAAATGCAATTCCGGCTGTGCTAATTATTAATGGAATTAAGAATAGAAAAGTGATGCCCGGAACGACGATTGCCGAAATTATACTGAGGAGCACCCATAAACTTCCAAGTGCGGCCAGTACTTCCATTTGAGTTCGTTTAGCTAAGCCGTAGCGTCCGATATAAACCATGGCGGCCAGAATGCCAAACCATAAAGCAAAGCGCATGGATAGCTCATTGCTAAGCCATGGTGTGTTATTTCCACTCAGCACTTGGACTAGGTTTTGTAGTCCAAAAGAAATAGCGGCTCCCGCGATAACGGAGATTAGAATTACAAAAAGCGAGAAAAAAATCGAACCTCGAGTTATATTAAACTGCTTAATGACAAGCATTCGAATCACTATGAATAGACCGATCATTAATAATGTGAGCGCTAAGTTAAAACTTTCCGGCCAACTAATCACCAATAAACTGAGAATATCGGTGTAAACCAAATTACCTGCATCAGTATTGGTTAAATCTAGATCTTTTATGGTTTTTAAAACGCCCCAAACATTATCACCATGATGTTGTAAGCTGCCTAAATTCAATTGTTCTAAGTTATCTAAGGGCGTGTGGTAGTGTGGTAAGTTTTCTGCATGAGCAAAATTTAAACCTTGTAAGTCACCTTGTTTGAAAATAGTTAGGTCGGTGTCATTGGGGAGTACTTTATAGGCTTCGTAGAATAACGAACTAGTGAGAGCCGACGGCGTTGTTTTAGCATAAATATCAACCAACCAGCCGCTATCTTCACCAGTTTCAAACATTACACTTTTACCGGTGGTTCCTCGCGCCTCGATGTTTAAAGCGATGTGAACTTCTTTTGCTAAAGGATGTTGATCCATAAACGCTTTTGCTCCCATCAAACCATATTCTTCACCCTCGTTAAACAAAAACACAATGGTATTTTTGGGTTGGTCTGATCGCGATAACAAACGTGCCGTTTCCAAAAGAGTGCCAACAGCGGTAATTGCGTCGCTTACTCCAGGGCCGGCTGGTACAGAGTCATAATGAGCTGATAGTAGAATTCCTTTACTTGGACTTGAGCCTTGGACTTTAACAATGATATTTCGAACTTGAGTACATCGACCTGAGCCGTTTCGCGAGCGACAGACTTCAGCTTGTTGGATGCTTGGTTGATAACCTAGGCTTTCTAAATGTTGAATAATTCGTTCTTCAACCAGTCGATTGGCTGGCATATCAACGACGTGAGGAACTTGCTCATTAGTTAGATGTTCTATTAACTGAAAGGCTCTTCCTGCTGAGAAAACCTCTTTTGACGCTTCACTTGACAATGGCTGAATTGGTGAGGTTTGCCATTTAGTCAGTATTGCTAAAACAACGATAGCGGCAAGAGCGAGCAAAAAGGTTTGGTGAGTTTTAATTGCAAAGAGTTTTGACATGATGCTGGTCCCTTGGGATGGAATACTATTTCAGTTTTGCTATTTTTTGAACGCCATTTAATCCTGCTAAGGCTTGTCTTTGCTTAAACGATGAATACACTGATTAGCAGATTGTTTGAGCAAGGATATTTCTATCATGTTCTCTGTTTTTTTAATCGAGATAGTCGGGCAGGAAGGAACGTTAATACGATACTGGTTGTCAATTCCGTTTAAAGTCCACCCATTAACAATCTTGATATTTTCTCTAGAAACTTTATAAGTGAACGTATTATCAAATGGACGACCTCCCTCGGTCGAGGTTAAGGTCTCGCCGAAAATGTGCCATTGCTGACTGGAACCAAGATATCTGAGTGGAGAATTTCCTTGTTGCGATAAATCGGAAGGAGCCATCTCACGCATTGTTTCAGCAGCGTTTGCGTCAAATATTAAATCTCGATTTCCAGATGCTAATAATCCAGCTGTAAAACTGATAGTAACGGCCGTTATCAATACAAGCAGTTGTTTCATAGTGCGTCCTCTAGCTAGTCTTTAGATAGAATTAGTTAAGGGTGTCAGTCATTTAGCCTTGAGTCTACAGTCTTTAAATCTAGCATCAAGGGTTTCGTGCATGCTAACTCAGATGGCAAGAGGCTATTAAGACCTGAAAACTTAAGAAATGACTGTTTTGCATCGAGTAGACCATTTGAACAATAAGTATGATATTCATTACTTTATGTAAAGTATACTTGACTTGGTTGTTTTATTTGGTGTAAAGTATGTTTTACATTATGTAAGGCAAGGTATACAAATGACCCAAAACGGTAAAAATAGCCCTAACGAAGAGCAATGTTCTGACTGGACCAGCGAAACTAAGAAAAACACCATAAGCTTGGCTAAATGGACTGGAGCGTGGCTGTTAACAATGGCTTTGGCTACATTCGGCTCAATTTTGCTATGGTCGGACATTGTGTGGCTCAAAGTTGTTAGTGTTTTGATTAACTTCTTGGTTGGTATCGGAGTAATCATTGCGAATAAGCGTCATTTACAAGGGCTGGATGAACTACAACAAAAGATCCAGCTCGATGCTATGGCGCTCGCACTAGGCATTGGCTTAATCGGAGGGTTGAGTTACTCAACACTTGATGTGATTAATGTCATTTCATTTGATGCAGAAATCTCGCATTTGGTGATGCTGATTGGTGTGACTTACCTCTTAGGGGTCATTATTGGTCAGAGGCGATACCAATGAAAAATCGCTTAAAAGTTCTAAGAGCTGAACGGGACTGGACTCAAGCTGATTTGGCCAAAGCGCTAAATGTCTCAAGGCAAACAGTTAATGCAATCGAGAAAGGAAAGTTTGATCCCAGTTTACCGCTCGCCTTTAAAGCGGCAAGATTATTCGAAATGCCAATAGAAGAAATTTTTGAAGACGAGCATTAATTTAATAGTAATAAAGGTAGGAAACATTAATGAAAAACTCAACAACATTAGTCATCTTAAACGCGTTGTTTTTTGCTGCTGCAATGCTCGTTGCCGCTTATTGGGCGACCAGTAAAACAGAAGGTATTTTGGTCAATAATTTTTTAATCGCGCTTTGGTTTGCCAGCAATGCTTCTATTAGCAAAGGCAATAATAACAAGTGTGGATAATGACCAATAAGACAACACAAAGCGAGCAATAAAATGGCGATACTAGTATTAGTTTTTTCTATTTCCCTGTCACTCATAGATAGTTCAGGAATACTGACTCTTGAGTTAGCTAATGAGATTGAATTTAACTCAGCCACTTCATGGGGCGCTGTCGCCATCATAATGCTAGTCAGCATTTTTATGTTCAAGGCTATTGCTCTGTTAGCTTCTTATTTTAAACGGATGTAGTTATAAATCTATGTCGAAATAAACCCATGTAGTTATAAAGTTCTATCATTATTAAACGTAGTCATTATCAGCCTCCGAGCAATCCTATTTAGTTAATTCGCCTTTCTTAGCTAGGTAAATTCATTTGTGAACTAGTACCATAAATATCTTAAATTTCTTCAGTTTTCATTCATCTAGTTAGTCATAAACTGTACTTAACATGTCAAACTATGTAGGAGAACTACCATGACTAAGTTATTCTTTTCAGGACTATTAATGTTGAGTTCAGTTTCACTGACCAACGTCACTCAAGCGGCAGACCGTTTTGAAACACAACAAAGTCCACAAGCTAAAGCGTCTCAAAAAGAAGCTAATATGCGGCGCGAAAAGCGAAATCTAACAGGTTACTACAAGCCGGAATATCGTTTAGCCAAAGCGGACGAAAAGCGCAAAGAAAAGCGCCATGAAAAAAGAAGTGAGCGTCGTGATAAAGCCAAAGATCGTCGGCAAGCACGAAGAGAAGAGCGTCGTGAGAGTCGCAGAGAAACTAGAAGGGAAAACCGTCATGAACGTCGTCATGAGAAAAAGCATCGACGTCATGCAAACCGAGGACATCATCATCATGGCCACTGGAAACATAAAAAGCGCTACCGTTCACACAAGCATCATTCACATGGACGTAAGTGGCATCGAGGACATGGTCATTACCACTATAATGGTCGACACGTAGCGAGTCATTCTGATTACTATGGAACGTTTTATGGATACTATGATGTATATGGTAACTATCATGCTTATGATTACGGATACTATGACCGACGTGGTCGATATCATCCACACTATCATAGTCGACATTGTGGGCATATTAAGACGCCTTTGTTAGGAGCCGTTGTTGCTGGGATTTTAATTTCTAGTGTGTGGGATCATTAAAGTTGGAATCACGGAAAAGAGCCTTTCTAGGCTCTTTTTTTGTCAATATAATTCTATTTTTAGTTTTAAGAAATAAATTCGAAAAATAAAAGAATAAGTTAAACCCTTTCTACATCCACCGCCACAACTTTATATTCTGGACACATCGTTTCAGTATCACAAACATCGCCCGTTAACCGATTCACCATTAACTCTGGAAAATGAAAAGTGGTAAATAAAACACCGGGCTTCACTTTTTCACTTAGTTCGGCAATCATTTCAATTTCACCACGATGGCTACTTAGTTTGACTTGTTGATGGTTCTGAATATTTTTTTGTTGTGCATCGTTTGGATGAATTAACAAAATATCCTTATCAACCAGTTCACCATTGCCGGTGCGTCGAGTCATGGTGGCAGCATTGTAATGTTCGAGTATTCGGCTTGTAGTTAGAATAAAAGGAAATGCTTGGCTGTTATCGAGCATTTCTTGAGTTTCATGCCATGGATAATAGTGGAATTTACCTTTACCGCGTCGAAACTCTGTCATGTGCAATATGTCGGTTCCATGACCATCATCTAACACTGGCCACTGTTTTCCTTGTTCTCCAAGTTCGCGCCATTTCACGCCAGCAAAGAAAGGAACAATTTGAGAAATTTCTTCGAGTAATTCAGCTGGCTCTGCGCTTTGAGGTTTACCACTCATTCGTTCAATCATATCTGCTAAGATTTGACCGTCTGTTTTGCATCCCGCTAATGGTTTTACCGCAGCATTAACTGCTTGAATTCTTCTTTCACCATTGGTAAAAGTTCCCGACTTTTCTAGGAATGATGAGCCAGGTAATACCACGTCGGCTAGCTTAGCCGTTTCTGACATAAATATTTCTTGTACAATTAAAAAATCTAAATTTTCTAGCGCTTGTAATACGTGTTGTTGGTTGGGGTCGGTTTGCGCAATATCTTCACCGAGTACCCATAGTGCTTTCAGCTTTCCTTCAATCGCAGCATTAAACATTTGCGGTATTTTTAGGCCATCGGTGGTTGGCATGGCTACCCCGTAATGAACTTCATATTTTTTTTGGTTTTCAGCGATATCGACAGGTAAATAACCCGCTCCTTGATGAGGTTGGCAACCCATATCGGCAGCACCTTGCACGTTGTTTTGTCCGCGCAGTGGATTGACTCCAACGCCAACTCGACCAATATTTCCGGTCATCATGGCTAGATTGGCAATGTTCATTACAGTGCGGCTGCCTTGAGAATGTTCGGTAACACCTAATCCATGGAAGCTCATAGCACGTTCGGCTTTTGCGTAGGCGAGCGCGGCTTGTTTAACAAGGTCTTGGTCGACACCAGTGATTGCTTCTAGCTGATTGACATCTAATTCCAATATACTTTGCTTAAAGTCATCCCAATCTTCACAACGTTGCTCAATAAAATCTTGAGCGACCATTCCAGCTTCGATAATGAAATAGCTCATCATATTCAACAGAGCAACATTGGTGCCTGGACGTAGCTGCAAATGGTAGGTTGCATAACGAGCAACCTCGGTTCGCACTGGATCAATTACGATGGAAGGTAAACCTTTCATTAGTTTTTGTTTGATCTTTGCGCCAGTAACCGGATGTGCCGAAGTAGGATTGGCGCCAATCACCATAATAAATCCGGTTTGTTCGATATCTTTAATAGAGTTGGTCGCAGCACCTGTGCCAAATGATTGTTGCATCCCATAGGCAGTGGGCGAATGACAAACTCGAGCGCAACAGTCGATATTATTGGTATTGATGACTGCCCGTAATAGCTTTTGCATTAGGTAGTTTTCTTCATTAGTACAACGGGCTGAAGAAATTCCTGCAATGCTATCGCCACCATGAGTTTGTTTTAGTTCTGTTAGTTTAGACTCGATCAAAGAATAAGCTTCTTGCCAACTGGCTTTTACGAATTCGCCATTCTTTTTGATTAAAGGTGAAGTCAGCCTGTCTGGATGATTATAAAAACGCCACGCATAACGGCCTTTTAAACAGGTATGGCCTTGATTGACTTCAGCGTCATTAGGGGCACGAATTGAAAGTACTTCATTGTTCTTAACAGAAACTTCTAAATTACAACCGACACCGCAATAAGAACAAATGGTTCTAACTTTTTCTTCGGCTTGTACTGATTTGCTTTCAAACACATCACTGATTGCAGAGGTAGGGCAAGTTTGTGCACAGGCACCGCAGGAAACACAGGCAGATTCGTCAAAAGACAAGTTGCCACCTTTAATAATTTTGCTGGCAAAACCTCGCCCCTCAATACCTAAAACAAATTCACCCTGAATTTCATCGCAGGCTCTAACACAGCGATAACAATTGATGCATTTCGCCAAGTCACTGCGCATGTAAGGGTGGGATGTATCTTTTTCATAATGAGCGTGATTGGCGGCGTTCTTATAGCGAACATCACGAATACCGACATCCGCTGCGACATCTTGCAATTCACAATTGCCATTCACTTCACAAGTTAAACATTCGAGTGGGTGATCAGTAAGAACTAATTCGACGATATTCTTTCGTAATTTTTGAATGGAAGGCGAATCAGTTTGAATGTGCATTCCTTCAGATATTGGGGTGTGACAAGAAGCCATTACTTTGGTTGGGCCGTCAGCTTTTAACGCCACATCTACTGAACAAACTCGACAAGCGCCAAAAGCTTCTAGACGAGAGTCATCACACAGAGTCGGTATAGAGAAATGGTTGCGCGTGGCAAATTGTAAAATCGATTCACCAGATTCAATTTGATAGGGCTGACCATTGATAAAAGCAACGGTATCGACAGCATCTTTTGGGTCGTCTCTACTCATCTCTAAACCTCCGCCACAGAAATTTTTTGCAATGAATTTGCATCAAATAAGTGCTGCATCTCTGGCATAAAATATCGCAGCGCGTTTTTGACCGGCAATGGAACACCACCACCCAAAGCGCATAATGAACCTTGTTCCATGGTATCTAGTAAGTCTTCGACAAGCTCTTTGTCTAATAAATTCTCACCGTTAATGGCCTGAGCAAACATCTCTTTACCTCTGACTGAACCAATTCGACAAGGAAAGCACTTTCCGCACGATTCAACTTCGGTAAATTCAAATAAATGTTCAATATATTCTGCAATGCTTTGTGATTCGGGAATGCCAATAATACTGCCGTGTCCTAATAAAAATCCATGCTCAGCAAAGGATTCAAAGTCGATGGTTAAATCTTTAAACTTTTCTCCGGGAACAAGCCCTCCCAATGGGCCACCAATATGCAGTGCCTTAATTGGTTTAGCGAATCCACCTGCCTGCTCTATTACCGAAGATAACGGCTCGCCCATGGTGACTTCATAAATACCAGGTCGCTTGAAACTACTATCCAACGAAAGTAATTTTGAACCAGTGGAACGTCCGTTACCTAAAGAGGCATATTGTTCTGGAGAATTAGCCAAAATCCAATGAATGGCAGCGAAGGTTTCGACGTTATTTAATATGGTTGGTTTTCCGAATAATCCCTTAACTGTTGGAAAAGGAGGGCGAACCGAAACCATGGGTCTTTGACCTTCTATTGAGCGAAGTAAAGCGGTTTCTTCTCCGCAAATGTAGGCACCTGCGCCGCGTACAATTTTAAAATGAAAATTAAAGTCTAATTCTTTAAGTATCTCGAGGCTTTCAAATTCTTCAATGGCTGATTGAATTTGTGAGACTGAGTCAGGGTATTCGTCGCGTATATAGAGAACGCCCCATTGTGCGCCAGCTAGATAACCCGCAACTAACATTCCAAACAACACGGCATGTGGCCGTTCTTCTAACAGATAACGATCGCTAAACGCCCCTGGGTCGCCCTCATCTGCATTACAAACAATGTATTTCTCTTCAGCCTTTTCGTTGGCACAAGATTGCCACTTAAATCCAGTAGGAAAACCAGCACCACCTCGTCCTCTTAACCCTGAGTCAACAATTTGTTGGAGTAGTTGCGAGCGGTCATATTGCTTGGCTAATTGATTAATCAGCTGGTAATACTGATCAACGTCCTCAATCAGTTCGGTTAACAATGGTTTTTCCAGCCGACATTCAACATGGTAACTTTCGCTAGAGTCGCTTTGTTGGTTAATGATTTCCGCTAAATGATTAATATCATCGCCAGAAAAATTTTCGCCAGCTAGCTGAAAAGAGCTATTCTCATGACATCGCCCCAAACAGGTGACATGGCCTATTTCGTCGTCTTGGAAATGTTGTTTGAGTTGTTGTTTAACGGAATCTTGAGTTCCGGCACATAAACACGAAGAGCCATTACAAACATAGGCTTTCTTATTGGCATTATTACCTTGGATAAAGTCGTAAGCGGTCGAAGCGCCATAAATATTAGCCTCACCAACTTTGTAGTCCTTAGCAATATCCTTTAAGCGAATCGGATCGCCTTTCGCACGAATAATTTCTTCGAACAAGTTTTCTTGTAAGCCTTTACGTGCTGATAATTGGGTTAGGTTTTCGGACATTTAACTTCCTACTTAAATACGACTCACGAACAGTAGCCAGTCATTAATATTAAGACGATTGTTTACTTTGTTGCTAGTTTCTCCGCATGAGACGTATACAAATTAAAACGTTCATCTTTTGCAAAGCCTACTAATACTATATCAAATTGATTAGCCGCTTGTACTGCCAAGTTGCTCGGTGCGCCTAATGCTACTATGGTTGAGAAGCCGGCCATTACAGCTTTTTGAACCAGTTCGAAGCCAATCCTGCCAGATAGCACCAAGATCCCTGCTTGTTGCAGATCATTGGTGATTAATTCATGACCAATTAATTTGTCCAGAGCATTATGTCGGCCAACGTCTTCAAAAAATGGTGAGCTGTCTAAGTCGAGTTTTCCAGATTGTTCGTATATCAGCCCTGCGGCATGCACACCGCCTGTTTCTGAGAATAATGGTTGAGCAGCCAGCAATGACTTTAAGGTTTTTACTAACTCGCTATCCAGTAGCTGCTTAACTGGTTTGAGCGGCCTACAGGCTCTGAGTTCCAAGGCTGATAGGCTCGTTTTGCCACACAGGCCACATCCCGAATAGCTCGCATGGCGTCGAGTCTTATCTGATAGGTCTAATTCAAGCTTAGGGTTAAGTTCTATATTGATTAAATTGGCTTCGAGTACTTGGTCGTTCTGCGAGTTGCTAAGTTTCATTATGTCACTAGCTGCATCAATCACTCCTTCGGTAAACAGTAACCCGTAGACAAGCTGTTTATCATCGCCAGGCGTTCTCATAGTAAGGCTAAATACTTCATTATAATTACCCTGTGAGAGGCTTATTTGCAGCGGCTCTTCGACGGCAATAGTGTCTTCTGTCAATTTAAATGACTTAGGTTGAACCAAGAATCGATTGATTGTTATCGTGTTGTTAAGCATAGACTTCGCTCGTGATCATAACTGATGTTTTCTCTGCTAATAATACTCTAAAACAAACCATAAAAGTGATATTGAACTGAACAGGGAGGTCAGTTTGGGCTGGTCGGAGAAGCGGCTGTAGGAAAATCTCAATATATTAAGCGGTCATAACGAACTTTTTGACACGTTCTTTGTTCTAACATTCAACCACATCAGCAAGAGTCACTACTCGAGGATATCTATTGAAGACACTAAAATGGATCGCATTTCTTTTACTTTACTCTATAGGTTTTGCCGGTTTCGCTCAATCTATCTCCAACGGTGAGCAACAAAAAATCGAATTCTTGAAAACGGAGTTGGCTAATTCTAATTGCTCTTTCGAACGAAATGGTAAGCGATACAATGCCAAAAAGGCACTTAAACACATCAACCGAAAACATAAACATTTTGAAGATGAAATTGATAGCGCGAGCAAATTTATCGAATTAACCGCAACTCAAAGTAGCATGAGCGGTAAGCCTTATTTTATCATCTGTGGAGATAATCGAGTTGAGTCAGCCATTTGGCTCAGTAAGAAACTCTCTGAGGTGCAAAATCAAAAGTAGCCGTTAATTTTTGAAAAACTGCTACACTCAATAGTTATAGATTCACCAGTTTCTTTGGAGCTGATATGAGTGGTTCACTTAATTTATCTGATCATCAAAAGCTTTCTATCACTTACCGAGTTGAGCCTGGTTGTTTAGGGCCTGATGGGGTCAACGTGGCTGATGAGTTTTGCGCTGTTGCTCAACAAGAGTTTAAGTCTCTTGATGCTGACTGTGTCATTTGGAATATTGTCGCGAGGCATGATAAATCGCTTCCGGAAATGCAATTTCATGTATTGGGGAAAATGCTGACCGAAGCGCAAGCCAGCAAATACTTAGCTGGATTCGAAAAAGATCTTGATGAACTAGAAGGGCATTTAAGTGATAAGTTGGCGACTCTAATCGATAACTTTATGGGGCATTAACCTTTCACCAAGTCCTTCTTCGTTACCCTTTCCTATGTTTTCTCCAGGCGGATTTGACAGTCCCGGCGGTAAAGTTGTATTTTTACCAGCGGATTTTACGCAAGTTCGTCTATAACAATACAAGTTTGTCTATAACAATAAGAACTGGAGGGAACGATGGACAGAAAATATCTTATGACTAGCTTAGGCTATGGGATCCTCGGGTTGATACTGGGTATCTATATGGCGGCAACTAAAAATAATGGCCATATGGTCAGTCATGCTCACATCATGTTAGTCGGTTTTGTGGTTTCATTTATTTACGCACTTTGTTTTAAACTTTGGTTAAACAACACTGACAATAAACTAGCTAAAGCACAGTTCTATTTGCATCAGCTTGGTTCGCTGGGATTGCTCACTGGATTATTTTTGCTCTATGGTGGCTTTATGTCGCTTGAAACATTAGATCCTGTTTTGGCACTCTCATCGGTTATTCTTCTAATCAGTATGATCTTGATGAAAGTGTTGCTTATTAAAGCTAAGTAGTCGGCAAAAAATCAAACCATCGCTTTTAGGGCATCTGCCAATTTTAGCATTTGCTCTGGGGTGTTATAAATAGAGGGCGTTACCCGCACGCAATCCCCTAATGCCGGTCCGGTGCGTCTTACCGTCAAGATGCCATATCTTTCTGCTAACAGTTTTGTGATGGCATTGTTAGCCTTGGTCGTAGTTTGTTGATTAAGCCTAAAAGAGGTTAATGCCGCGACCATTTGTTGATCGTCGGGGGTTAATATTTGGATCCCTTTGACTTTTCTGACTTGCTCGACCCAAATATCGCGTAAATACTTCAATCTCAGTTGTTTTGCTTTTGTTGAGATGAGGCTGTGAAACTTAATAGCGCTGGGAATAGTCATGTAAGCAGCAAAGTTAGCCGTTCCGGTATCAATTCTGTCTAGAATATTCGATTTACTGTCAGTCGCTGATGACGAATGATTTTTACCCATATAGGTATCAATGTCGGCAATTCGGTTTTCATTAATAATCATTGCACCACAACCAATTGGTGCTCCAACCCACTTGTGTAGATTTACTCCGACAAAATCGCAACCGAGATCATTGATATTAAAATCGACATGACCGACCGAGTGTGCTGCATCCAAAATAATATCGATTCCTTTCGTTTTAGCCAGCTTGGCGATTTCCTTTACCGGACTAATTAATCCGGTCCAATTATTGAGATGAGTCAGTAGCATTAACTTTATTTCTGGATGCTGCTCAAATGTCTTTTGATAAAGTGCTAGTACGTTTTCCCAATTGGCGGGTTCCGGAAAATTAATCTTAATGACTTCAACGCCGCGACGTTGTTCTAACCAACGAAAGGCATTTTTCATTTCTGAGTAATCTAAATCAGCGTATAAAACTTTATCACCCGGTTTTAGTTTGTTGTATCCGCCTATTAATGCTTGCAGCGCTTCGGTTGCACCACGTGTTAAGGCAATTTCTGATTGTTTTACATTTAGAAAATCCGCTACATGCTGATGAATTCCTATAAACTCTTGCCACCACTCGGATCTGGCAAACAAAGTATTTCGATTGTTAATTGTTTTAGAGTGAGTAAGGTAGTCTTTGAGGACAGGCTTGGCCATAATTCCCCAGTAACCATTTTCTAAGTTAATAATATCATCAGTGGTGTCGTAGTGGCGGGCAACTTTCCTCCAATAGGATTCATCTGTTGCGATCGAAGTTAGTGTTGGCGTTGGTGGCAGCTCGAGCATTTGGTTTAATGAAGAATCAAAGGGCGGATTGCTAGCTTTACTATTTGAATTAGTGCTTGCAAAGGCGGCACTTCCGGCTGCGCTAAGAGCAAGTCCGGTTGACTTTATAAAAGTGCGTCTGCTGATTCTTTTCACTTAATGATCCTCTTATTGGGTACCGTATAATCAATGTGTACTTTAGTCGCAGCAGGTTGTACGACTAACTACTTTGTAACACATGGGAGTAAAATTTAGTACCCTCGATTCAAAGTGATCGATTATAGTCTGACTGATAACAGAACTTTTTCTTTTGTTCTATTCAATGAATCAATAGCACCAACCTACAAATTGAGTCATGGTAAACAGCATGGTTACTGAAAATCTTATTGCATCATCAAGCTTTTTTAGCGATAGTCATCGTCTAAGAATACTTATGGAATAAAAATCATGCGAATAAAATTTGAAAAAATGAATAAACTCAAATTGTTAAATTTGTTTTTATTGGTCGTATTAGGTGTGGCGGCAGGTAGTGCTAAGATCGCTAAGACACCTGAAGAACTAAGTTTTTTCCAGCAGCTTGGCCTGTCTGAATCGGTCTTGTTGGTGTTTGGTGTGATACAAGTGCTAGCGGCTGTTTTGCTAATCTTTAATCAAGTCCGTTTATTTGGTATTGCAACCCTTGCGGTGACATTTTTGTCTTCGACAATAATGATTTTAATAGCGGGGCAGCTTGGTTTTGCTGTTTTCTCTTTATTACCTTTAATCATGTTGTACTTTGCTTTTAAGTATTCGCTAAATTCTGTGGAGTCAAATAGCTCAAAGGAAAAACAGCTTTAAAATAGTAAGATATTATTGAGTGTAGAAGTCAGTTAAATAAAGGCCGAAGCGGTCTAATTATCCCTTCGACCTTTATTTGACTATCCGCTTAATTAACTACTTAACTATCAAGTTGATAACGACGGCTTAAGTTGCTTTTAAGTTGCTTAGCATTATAGCTTCGCCCATCTTGCGGCTGAACACCTTTGCCCATTCTAATTTCAATCATTCGTTCGGTTTTCTCAGAGTGCGCTCCAAGTTCTGCCGAGGCATGATAGCCCGTGGTTGGTCGAGTAGTTGACTGACAAGTAAGTAGGCCGCAGTGAGTTGTCGTTTCCGTTTGTCGTGACACGCCCGCTTGAAAATTAGAGTCGTTATTTTTTTCAACCACGCTCTCCTTATCGAGTACCTGAAACCAACTATAGCCGTGTTCAAGAGTTAATTCCGCTGCTCTAAGTAGTGCCAAATCTTTGGCTTTTGCTACATTATCCCCTCTAAGCTTAAAACGAATATTGTATTGCGTATCGCTTAGTTTAGTTTCCTGAAATCCATAGCCATTTCTTGTTGCTTGTCGGTAAGGTGATTGTGAGGCACATGATGACAACAAAATTATAATCGTGATTAAAGATAAAATTTTCATAATAGTTTACTCCTCTAGTCGTTACTGGATTTTCCAGTCTTGGTTAATTAAATTTTTCTCTTGCTGCTGATTTAAAAAATTTCCATCGATCAAACGGTCAATCTCTGTATCTAAAGCTTTCATATCGGTCGCTGTTTGGTACTGATTAGTTTGCGTATCACTAACCGGTTGCGGTTGACTACTAGCCACTACTTGCCAAGTGTTTTGTTGTTTACAAGCAATTTTCTCAGTTGCAATGGTTTCATCGGTGCTATTGGTCTGTGTTAATTTAAACTGTCGGCAATAATCTCCAGTGTTGCTCTTAAAACTAGCTCTAATAAGAATTTCATTATCATCTGTTTTTATTGGCATGCCACTGGTGTGAACATCTAGCACTTGATTGATAAATGCAAACTGTTGCAGCTTGTCGTCACCAGGCTGCGAGCCAAATGGAACCAGATTACTGGTCACTATGATGGCTGCGACTGCGGCGGCCGCAGCTAACGACTTTACTTCTGATACCTTGTTAAGCGTTCTCTTCCATAATGGAAAAATGACAACATTGTTCTCGCTAATCTTGCTCGCTGACTTATCATCTTCGTCCAGTAGCGCCTTGACCGAGTTGGGTAATGGCACTTGATCAATTTGGCTATAGGTATTGACAATTGCTGCGTCTGCGCTGGCAAGTTCGGCTAATTGTTCAGCAATCGACTCGTCCAAAATAATGGCTTCTCTAACCGCTTCCATTTCAGCTTCGCTTAGTTCATTGTCTAAAAAAGCAGACAACACTTGATCGTTTATCTTCATGATAATTCTCCGTTGGCAACTGACAATGGGTTGTCTTGCAACCAGCTAACAATATTTCTTCTGGCTCTTGCCAGACGACTCATAACGGTTCCAATGGGAATCTTAAGTGTTTGTGCTGCTTCTTTGTATGACATGCCTTGTAATGCGATTAGGGCAATCAAGCAGCGCTCATCATCTACTAAGCTATTCATTGCCTTATTAACTTGTTCAAGCTCCATTTGTCGATGGATTCTTGTTTCCCCGTCTACTGATTGCTGTTCTTGCAGTTCTGGATTTTGAGTCGCATTTTGACGCACCTTCCTTGAGCGATATTCATCTATCCATAAATTTCGACAGACTCTAAATACCCACTTGGTCAAGTCAACATCTTCCGGTAAGTCTCTGGTTAAAACACGCTCTACAGTGTTTTGTACCAAATCGTCGGCATCGGCAGTCGAACCTGTAAGTGAGTAGGCAAAACGCCTAATAACCGGTAATAATTTAGTAATTTCTTCTTTCATATTTATTTTCCCTCTCTTATATTAGGAAGACGGGATAAAAAGCTGCTTTATTCTCCTAATTGAGAATTATTTTTTTTCTGAGCCGTTAACTTATTGATAATATTATAAATTAGGTGTTAAAAAATGAAAAATATTGCTTTAAGTTTAGCCTTTATGATGGCTCTAGCTAGTGGCAATACTAGTGTACATGCAGTTTCTACGATGAAAGTTAAGCCAATCCAAAACAATAAAAAGCTAATAGAAAAGGCAAAGCGCCTACCCAATAAGGCACTGTCTAAGACTCCCTTAAAGGATAAAGTCAATCAGCTAGTTGAACAAACGGACCCACTAACTGGTCAATTAATCGAGTTAGCCGAGATTGCACCAGTGGTATTAAGCACTGGCCTAAGTGCGAATGTTGAAAAAAGAGTGGAGGGCGGTCACCTTGCTATCGCCAACCAATGGGTCGGTTTATTAACCACCTCGCAGGTAGATTTAATTAAACAACTGCCAGTGACACAATTGCGACAACATGACTATGTTAGCCTCAATTTGGTTTTAGTTAGTTTCATGGTACCCAGCGAGTTAGATAGCTCGAGTAAATTGGCAGAATTATTACCACTTGAGGTGATGCAAAAACTGGATCGTAATCATGTGTTTGCACCTCAAGTAGATACAAAGCAATCAGTAGCGAAAAAATATAAGACAGTAAAAACTGCTTCAATCCATTCTTCAGAATCGACTCGTTCATCTGCGCCAACTGGCTCTGCGGCTATTTGTCATCAGCCTATTTCAATAGGAATGATTGATACTGCCATTGAATTGAACCATCCGTATTTGTCAGCCAATCAGCTTGTCACTCACAATTTTTTAGCGGAAGAGTATGTTGTGCCGACGGATCATGCGACCGCCGTAGCGGGACGTTTTATTGCTAGTCATCACTCAGCCATTGGTGTTGTACCAAAAGCGAAAATATATGCGGCATCGGTTTTTTACCATCGTACTGATTCTACCCAAGGTGCCACAGTTATTAATTTGATTAATGGACTCAATTGGTTGGCTGCGCAAAAAATTAAGGTGATTAACTTAAGTCTAACCGGACCTGACAATAAAATACTTTTAACGGTTATTTCACAGCTAATCGAAAAAGGCTTTTCATTAGTTGCGGCGGCTGGTAATCAAGGACCTGCCTCACCGCCACTTTATCCTGCGGCTTATCCCGGGGTTGTTGCTGTTACTGCAATAGACCAACAAAACCAAATTTATCGATGGGCAAACCAAGGTGATTATATTGATTTTGCTGCGCTCGGTGTCGAAGTGATGACTACTCAAGCCAATCAATCAATTGGCGAAGAAAGTGGTACCTCGTTGGCATCGCCAGTGGTTGCGGCAAAGATTGCCTGTGAGCGGTTTAATCATTCTCAATCCCATGCTCAAGCGAAAAAAAACTTGATAAAACAAGCGATCGATTTAGGTGAGTCTGGTCATGATAGTCAGTTTGGGCATGGCGTTATTCAGTGAGTGTATAAGTGGTTATTAAAAAGATCACAAAAAAAATGTTCTTTTTGGAAAAAAGAGAAGCTCACTTAAATATCGATTGCAAAAAAAACGAGCTATCTGAGAATAGCTCGTTTTTAATTAAAGCACAGGCTAGTCTATCACTAGCCGTTTAAAGCAAAACTACTTAAAAACAGTTTCAATAGACTTTACTTTAATATTCTTAGCAGGAATGTTTAGATTATATTTTTGAATTATTTTATCTTCTGCTAATAACTCTTGCGCTTTTTCACTGTTGTATTTCATTGGTGATTCCGTGTTTTTACTTAATCTGTTTTGCAGATCTTTAGCATCTTTAGTAATGAAAACATAGTGAACATTATTTAGTTGCAAGTTCGCTTTGATAACACGGGTAACATCTTCCAGAGTCAGCGTTTCCAAACCGTTTCTAACATAGTCTACAAAACTATCAGTGCCATAAAACTGCGAATCAATGGCGTACCCTAGAATTCTTCCTTGGCTATCGACTAACTGTGGAACGTAATTTTTTAAGAAATTACGGGTTGATTCAAACTGTTCTTGGCTAAGACCGTTTTCAATTAGCTTTTGCATTTCCCAAACCGCTGTACGAGTAGCAAAGTGTGCATCATTAACGGTTCTTAGAGGACGGATCCAAACTTGAAAAATCTGTTCTGAACGAGGTACGTTAATCGCAGGCTTGGTGGTAAACATGCCCGATGGGAAATATTCGATATAGGCGTAGTCACCATAGTTCATCCCACGTTCTTGACGAATTCGTTGATACAAATAGGAGTTGCTATTTCTATGTTCGCCTAACCATGAGCGCACTAGCCAAAGTGCCAACCAGTCTTTATCACCGCGTTTTAATTCGATTGGAAAGCCAAACGAGACAGCTGTAGACAAAGTGTTCTTTTCAACAATGGTCGCATGCCGACCTTTTAACTCAGGAGCGGGCGGAATGCTCACTTTAGCTGGTGAATGACTTGGTAGCTGTCGCATGTCTTTGAGTACGCGCTGCTTAAACTTGTCATAATAGTTACCCGCAATGGCAACCGTTAGGTTGTTTTGAGTCAGGTTTTTTTGATAGAAATTTTTAACATCATCTATGGTTAATTTTTTGATATCAGATATATGCCCTGCGTTTAAGCTACCGTAAGGATGATTTGAATAAAGCGCCTCATAAAGAACTTCTTTGCCAAGCTCTTCATCATTACTTGATTTCAAACCGTTTTCAATTTGGTTGACTAATTGGTCTTTAATCCGTTTAAAGTCGTCTTCTCTCCAGCCTGGAGTCAACAATTGTTGACTCACAATGTCGTACCACTCGGTTAAATTATCACGATGGACATTACCGCGGAAAACCAGAATTTCTTTGTCTACTCGAGAACTAAAACCGGCCGCCAATGGATACATTGCTTGTTGGATCTCGGTGACTGTTTGTGCTTGACTACCGCCATTACTCACCATCATAGCCGTCAGTGTTGCTAATCCCTTCATATCGGCTGGGTCTACCGCTGAACCTGTGTCAAACCACCAAGTGATATCAATCAAATCGGCTTTTCCAGGCAACAATAAAGTTTTTATGTTCGACTTTTTACTCGCTACTTTAGTCGTCTTGGTAGCACGATTAATTTCTACTTTGCCAACAAAATTGTCGAGCTTAGTTTTAGGAGACATGGTAATCATGGTTAAGTTGCTATCAATAAAGTATTGATTAGCATATTTTTGAATATCGTCCGCTGTAATCGTTTCAAAGGTTTGATATAAGCGATTTAAAAATTCAGGATCGCGCTCAAAATGGGTGTATCGAGCCAAGGTTGAGGCAATACTAGACGTCGAGTTAAGAGTTTGGGCAAACGAATATTTTAAGTTATTTTTGATTTCATCAATTCGCTGTTGCTCAACTTGTTCAGTTCTTGCTTTGACTAAGGTTTTAGTAATTGCTTGTTTGACTTGCTCCGCAAATTTTTCATCTTTGAGTTGGGCGTAGATATAAAATAGTTGTGGATCCTTGGTGTTCGGGAAATAGCCACCAAACGCTTGTACCCATTGTTTATCTAAAACCAGCTCTTTGTAGAGTGCCGAGGAATTTGAGAAATAGGCTTCTGATAAAATATCTAAAGCCGGCTTATCTTTCTTCTCTTCATTTAACTCTGGCCCTCTAAAAGCCATAGTCAAATAAGTATTGGGCGTTTTTTTAAATTCAACATGTTTGTACTGTTGTTTTTCTTGTGGTGGTTCTTCTGGAATAGTAATGTCATTTTTATGTGACTTCCAGACTCCCCAATATTGTTTAACCCATTTTTTTGTTTTCTCAATATCGATATCACCAACAACAATCACACTGGCATAGTTAGGTGTATACCATCGTTTAAAAAAGGTTTTCGAGTATTCGAACTGCTCAGGCATTTGCTCGATATCTCTTAAAAAGCCCATGGTAGTATGTTGGTATGTGTGCTTTTTGAAAGCTATTTCACGGATCGCTTCAAACATTTTTCTAAATGGGTTAGAAGAGTTTTTTAAATACTCGCCTTTCACAGCCAGTGCTTCGGTTCTAAATTCGGCTTCGGTATAGGAAAGATTCTGAAAACGATCCGCTTCTAACATTAACATTTCTTCTAGGTATTCTTTTGGAAATGAAATGTAGTAGTTAGTTAAATCGTCGCTGGTATAAGCATTGCCATCAACTCCGGCATTCTTTTGACGATTGCCATACTCAAGCTGACTAACATTGGGTGTACCTT
This sequence comes from Kangiellaceae bacterium, assembly GCA_965230505.1. Taxonomy (GTDB): domain Bacteria; phylum Pseudomonadota; class Gammaproteobacteria; order Enterobacterales; family Kangiellaceae. Next base: position 2,717,733 of record OZ246006.1, read on the forward strand.
TAAACATCATATGCTCAAAAAAGTGAGCAAACCCAGATTTGCCTGGTTCAACCTCATTACGAGAGCCGGTTTGCATTGGAATTTGTAACGAAACTAGATCGGGGTAATCGGTCTTAACTAATATAACTTTCAAACCGTTATCAAGTGTTTCCATGTGATAGGGTAGGTTGAAAATTTTATCGTTGCTACTCTTGCTGCTAGTGGACTGAGCAACTGAGTTTTGTTCTGATGTTTTTTGGCCGGTTTGTGCGCAGCTAACCACTGCGACGCTTAATGCAAATGCTGCAACACATTTAACCGAGCGCGAAATGAGAGAGTTTCTATTCATTGGGCTTCCTTTGACAAATTGGATACACATAATCAGGCGCTATAATACGCCTAATTATAGATTGCTTCCAATTTGTTCTTTTTGACAGCCACTCTAAGCTCTAGTCGAAGTTAGTGATTACTGACTGGAATTCCCCCGCAAACTTATACTTTCCTTGTAAACATCCTTGTTATCTATTAGATGAATATAATGTAACTAAGGATTAATCTGCTTATTAAACCAATCGAATCACTAAAAACTGGCTCTGATGGTTAACGAAGCTTTATCCTTTTCGAAATCATTCTCAGTTACATTAGAGTTAGAAAATGTTTTCTCCAATTGGCCGATAAGACTAAAATGTTGGTCTAAGGCAAAGTTCCATTTTAGGTCTAATGAATTTCGAGAATCACTTCTTAATCGTGATTGTTGGTTCAGCTGTTGTGGGTAATCACGCGCAGTGTGCTTCCAACCTAGATCGATTCGATTATCTTTTGAAAGAAATTCAAAGCCAGCGGAATATCTGATTGAATATTGAGAGTGCGAAAAATCATACTCAGATAGGATTGCACTTTCATCAAACTGTTCAAAATTCATATGAAGATGGCTTTTAGCTTGATTGTAAAAAACGAATGCGTCCACAGAGTAGCCATCACTTTGTGCATTTCGATCGGTTAGCTCCTGAAAAGATTTGCTTTGTTGAATGGCCGATAGTTTCAAGAAGGTTTTTTGATTAAACAATTTACCGATTGAATAGGCCGTTCGTTCGAGTTCAAATAGCGCGCTTTGATCCACTTGAACATCAATTATATTGTGATTAAATGATAATTTGGCAAAATCAAGTTTGTAACTGACATCCATGGCTAAATGGTTCAACTGCTGATCGTATTCATTGGCCTTGTCATAGTCGTTGTTGGTATATCGATACGATGCAGCAAGAGTTAATCGGTCGGTCGGCTTAAGTTCGCCTTTCGGCTTTAGTTTATAGGTGTTGGCGCGATCACCAGAAGTGTTGTTTTGATCGATTTCGTCTATTCGTAAATGACTGTTATAAAAGCTACCTAGTTCCGCTTCACCGGACAAATTGAATTTATTGGATTGACTCGATTTGTTTTCAGCCGTCACTGAAAAAGTAATGCTTTGTAAAGTGATTAAAGCAAGTAACCAAGTGGTTGATTGAGTATTTTGTTTCATAATAAATCCTCGAGCTGGTAGTCGTTTTTTAATGGGAGTTAGGTCTGGTTAGTTTGGGGCAGCAGGAGCCCCCATATTGGGAGCTCCAAGTTGTTGCAACCTCAGTGATATAAAGTGCAATTGAGTTGGCGGTTAAGGATTAATAATGTCGCCAAGGGCACTTTCTAAAGTAGAGTCAAGGGTGCTCTCAACGGCTGCGTCGATTGCTGTTTCAACCGTGCTATTAACGGTCCCCGCAACAACACCGTTAATAGTTCCATCGACCGCGGAGTTAATGGTTGAATCAACCGCACCTGCAACCAGTGAGTCAGTACCTATTTCTGTGACGGTCGCCACTTGTGTTAATGCATCAACTTGACCCATAGCATCGACTTGAGCCATAGCACTCGTCGCATCATCAAGTTGAACTGAGGAAACTGCATTACTCACGTTACTGAATTGGTTTTGGTTGCTTGCACCGCCAATACCATCTCCCGCATTCAGTTTTGTGCCGCTTACTAGACCCGTTGCTGATCGCAATTTGGCGGCGGCATCACTTGAACCCGCTGGCTTTGCAAGCATTTGTCCGACCGCGATATCGCTGGTGGCATTAATTGCCGAGCTTACAACGGCTTGAGCAGATACTAACTGTTCGCCAGACGCTTCAAGAGTCTCTTCTGAGCCAGGATCTTGCTCTGCAATTTCTGGTGTCTCTGGAGTTTCTGGCTGCTCTGGAGCATCCGGTATTGCCAATCGGCCACTGCCATTCATAGCTAGCTCAGAAACCTGAGATAGGTTGGTACCAATAGCTGCAACGGGTTGCTCTGCTGATGCAAATGATGCTGATAACGCTGAAGATGCCAAGCTATTAACACTTGAATATAACTTCATTTCGCTCATGGCTGAGCTAGAGTCATTATCATTCGAAGTTTGATTATTTGCCCTTGGCTGAGCAGTTTCTCGGCCTTCTCTCGCTGGCGGACGGGTATCTTGCGAAGGCTGTTCCGATTCAGAGTCACTAGATGCGTTTGCATCAGCACTAGCGTTTATTTGAGATCCCGATTCGATGCTAGCGTTTGATTGTTGTGAATCGCTATTTGACGAAGCTTGAGCTTCGGTATGAGTATGAAAGTCGATGTTCATATCAACTTCTGCCTGCGCTTGCAGGTTCGTGCTAGATAGCAACAGAGTAGCGACTAGCGCCGCAATAGGTGAAAGATAATGAGTTTTAGTGTTTAGCTTTTTCATGGTGATTACCTTTTTTAATGAGTTCAGTAAGGTGACGGCACGGTCACCAGGTTTATTCTCGAAAAACTAAAAAAGGCTTGAAAATATAATATAAGTCATTATATTAGTACTTATGTATAAACTCTAGGCGTCAGGATTGGAGCGAGTCTTATGGATTATCAAGGTATTAACTTAGCCAATAAATTTTCATTATTTTCAGAGCACTGGTCACCTAAAGTGATCGCTGAAATGAATGATTACCAGTTTAAATTGGCCAAAGTGAAGGGAGAGTTCATTTGGCATGATCATCCAGATACCGACGAGGTATTTATAGTTATCGAAGGCAATTTAAGTATTTTGTTTAGAGATGGTGAAGTAAAACTCAAGGCTGGAGAAATGTTTGTGGTCCCCAAAGGGGTTGAGCATAAACCTTTTGCTGAGCGAGAGTGCCAAATCATGTTAATTGAGCCGCGTGGAGTCGTAAACACCGGTGATGCAAGTGGCGAGTTAACTGCAGATAACGACGTTTGGATTTAACTTTAGCTTTTTTAGTGAAATGTTTTTTGGAAAGAGGCAATTATGCAATCAACTGATTTTTTAGACGATTTGGGTGAACTAGCGCTTGGAAGCCGGTTAAAGCGGCTGAGTGATAGTATGATGACGGATGCGGCTTCCGTTTATAAAAGCTTTGGTTTGAATATACAGCCCAAATGGTTTGCGTTATTAGCTTTATTGTATCGGCGTGGCTCGGTTAGCATTGTAGAGGCTTCTGAGTTGTTAGGCTTAAGCCAACCGGCGGTCAGTCAATTTGTGAAAGAGCTCAGCAAAGAAAAACTGATTATTAGCCAGCCATCCAAAAAAGACTCGCGCAAGAAGTTTCTAAAGCTCACCACTCAAGGCGAAATCAGAGTACAGAATATGCAATTGATGTGGCATGCGGTCGATAAAGCCGCAAAAGAATTATGTGAGGAAACCGGAATCGATTTTTTTGCGGGCATTAAAAAGTTTGAACAGGCGTTGTCGAAACGCTCTTTGGCTGAACGAACCAGTCAAATCTTAAAATCACAAAGCATTAATCCAAAGGTTGAAATTCTGGAATATACATCGGAGCTTGCTAAGCACTTTAAGAGCATTAATTCTGAATGGATTGAAGCCATGTTTGAAATGGAGGATAGCGATAAAGAGATCCTTAATCATCCGCAAGAAATTGTGATTGATAAGGGTGGAAAAATTTATTTCGCTAAGCATCCTAAATTGGGAATTGTAGGAACTTGCGCCTTATTGAAAAAAGACGATGGTAGTTTTGAGCTGACTAAAATGGGTGTATTGGCAAAAGCGCGAGGTGAAAAGATTGGTGAAACATTATTGGCCTATGTCGTTGAGCAAGCGGCCAAAATGGAAACCGAGAATCTATTTTTACTTACTAATAAAAAATGTGCCCCGGCAATTCATTTGTATTTAAAGGCTGGGTTTAAACATGACCTTGATACCATGAAGAAATATGGCAGTAAGTATGAAAGGTGTAATGTGGCTATGCGGTATTTTTCTTAGTAGCTTAAAAGATTAAATAATTAAAAGATATTCACCAAAGCTTGCCCCGTGACCGAAAGTAGTTTCATTAAGGGAGCGCTGTGGGTACGGAGGCGCGGAGAACACGGAGGAAAAACACATAGAAAACTTGATGTCTTAAATATCAGTTCCCTCTCTCTTTGGGAGAGGGCTAGGGAGAGGGGGCTTTTGACCTTGACTTAAATCTACTTATTTTTTTCCCGCTCTTTCGCTTTTTCATTTTCCTCAATTTGTTTTCTGATAGAGTCTAGCTTGTTCTTTCTATCATTCTTTTTCTTTGATGCATTGTACCAAGTCAACGCAATAGAAAACCCAAAAACGGCGATAGCTATCCAAAGTAACATTGTTTGTGTCTTGTTAATGAGAGCACCAAGCGGTGAGTCTACCATAGCCAGTGGCGAACTATAAAACAGATGACCCAGAAGTTATGCTTGTTTCTGATAAGTCGAACTAAGTTGTAGGTTGGTTTCAATAAAGACCAGTTCGTCACACCATTCATTCGTCACACTATTCAAATGATAGCTATAGTTGTTTTGAACTAATTACAGCTTATAGGTTGTTATTATAAAATACAGCATATATACTGTAATTTTACGATACAGCTCATAGGTTGTTTTTCGGAGGCGGCAATGCACTATACAATCAATACTAGCGATCAGCTAAAGCCAATATTAAAAGGCTTTCGAAAAGCTCAAGGCCTTTCTCAAAAAGCAATAGCCGATAAGCTCGGTATTACCCAGCAAAGCTATCAAGCTTTGGAAGCCAACCCTCATAAAGTCACAGTTGACCGTTTATTACGGGTTTTATCAATAATGGGCGTTAAACTGATATTGTTCGACTCAAAACCTATAAACACCTCGACAAAGAGGCAAACTCAACAAAAGGACAGCGACCCTGGCAATAAAAAGGTAGCGTGGTGATGGCTAGGCGACTCAACACTCTCAATATTTGGCTGAACAACGAATTTGTAGGAACCTGGAGTAACAAAGCCGGTCGAGAGCAATTGCAGTACGACGAAGCCTGGCTCACTAGTGAACTTAGCCGCCCACTCTCACTATCGCTCCCATTTGTTCCTGGTAACCAACCCCACCAAGGTGACTCGGTTCGGTTCTTTTTTGATAACTTGCTACCCGATAGCCGTGATATCCGTGAGCGTCTAGCAACTAAATTTAAAACCAATAGTGCATCTCCATTCGACTTGTTAGTCGAGATTGGCAGAGACTGTGTTGGTGCAATACAGCTACTACCACCTGAAGAAACACCAATAGGTGTCGACGAAATCAAATACAAACCATTATCGGATGCCGACATCGTCAAGATACTGCGAAAGACTGTTTCCAGTAACTCGCTTGGACACGGCGGTGAAGAAGAAGACTTGAGATTATCGCTTGCTGGTGCACAAGAAAAGACGGCTTTACTATGGCACGATAATCAATGGTGCATTCCTCAAGGTGCAACACCAACCACGCATATTTTCAAATTACCACTAGGGCTCGTCGGTGATATGAAAGCTAACATGAACGAGTCAGTAGAAAACGAATGGTTATGCTCAAAAATTGAAGAGGCATTTGGCTTACCTGTCGCGCATTGTGATATACGCCAATTCGAAGACCAAAAAACACTTGTGGTAGAGCGATTTGACCGACAATTATCATCAGACAAAACGTGGATTTTGCGCCTGCCTCAAGAAGATATGTGTCAGGCAAAAGGAATATCACCACTATTTAAATACCAAGCTGACGGCGGTCCTAGTATTGTTGATTGCATGAGAATACTGGACGGCTCTGTTGAAGCGGCTAACGACAAAGTGGTTTTTTTCAAGGCACAGATTATTTTTTGGCTGTTGTTTGCAACTGATGGCCACGCAAAGAATTTTAGTATTCGTCATCTCTCTAGAGATGAATATAGGTTAACACCTCTCTATGATATTTTGTCGGCACTCCCTGTGATCGGAAAAAGAAACGATCAAATTGCGCGGCAAAAAGCGAAGTTGGCGATGGCAATAAGCGGGAGTCGAAACTATTATTCGATTGATCTTATCCAACGCAGACATTTCGTGAATCAAGCAACACAAGTAGGGATTTCAGCGGTAGAAGCAGAAAATATAATTTCTCAAATCACTGATAAAGTAGACCGTGTAATAGACAAAGTAACCTCAGTATTACCTGAGCAATTTCCGACGAATATGACAAATAAAATTTTTGAAGGAATGCAAAAACAAGCAAAAAAATTAACTGCGTAAACATAATATGTATCGACTCGAACTAAAACTAACTCATTGGAAAGCTGGTTTTGACTTTCCCATACAGTGAACAGCTTTCCTAGAATTAAAAACTACGATTTCTGTCATTGTCTTAAAATAGACTTTGAGAGGGCTTGCTCGATAGACAACTTTTGCAACATTGCAGCCCGTCGTTACATACAATTTTTAGACCCTATATTATCAAAAGCCGACATTTATGAACCAACTGATCAGCCGCCCCCTTGGCATCCTTATTTGGGGGGCTTGTCAAGCAGCAATCTGTCGGTTTCTGCGCGCGAGTCCGCGCAACAGTTTAGAATGATTTTTAACACATTGAAAATTAACAGATATCTCATTGCGAGAAATTTGGTCAAAGGCGATCACCTTAATCTAGTAAAAGCCTAGCTGCTGAATAACGAATCACGCTATTTCCCTTGTGTTGAGGGGGCAAATCTAGTTAAATTACTCCTTTATGTTTTTTGCCGTTGCGAAATTACATCCTGCGCGTCCTACGCAGGAATAAACTGTTAGGCAATAATCAGAGGTTCAGTAATGGGCACAGATGTTATAGTAAAAGGAAATCATCGAATAATATTTGAGGGAAGAGATCTTTCAGCTGTAGCAGAAGAAATCGTAAATAAACTGAACGATATAGAGATTGAAGAAGATGAATTCTCTGTTCTAGGTGGGGCGAATATACCTATACCATTATTCTCTCATAGTTCTGAATATGTTGAAGGAAATATTTCAGAAAATACCGAAGCTTACCTATCAATTTCGGGCGTAATAGATCTGAATGTAGATAAGTATCTGTGTGAATTTATAGTTGCGATCAGGTATCGGACATGGTGTTTAGCTGAAGAAGAAGGTAGAAACGAATGGCGTAAGATTTGGAGGAAGTTATTTCAAAAAATTATAGTGGTATTGGGTGGGGACTCTTTAATGTACCTGGCTGATAATGCGCATGAATTAGAGCGATATGATTACTCCGCCCGATTGCATGATGTAGAGACAGATTTATTTACAAACTTAGGTAATCCAGCTGAAAGTTTCGAAGAAGCTTATAATAACGCACATACGGGCTACGGTGGTCGTTACATGCTTGAGCGTTTTGAGAGGGGTTCCCAAAATGCCTAACAAGGAAAATCTGTCAGACTATTTAAAGCGCCTTTTCGCTTTGCTTAAACCCTCTTTAAATAGCTGCAGTTTGCGGCGTTGAGGCTTTAGAAAAAGGTAGAATAAATTTATCGCTAGAATCTTTTGGTGCGGAGAGTTGCCTCAAATAAGATTAATTGAGGTGATCTAAGATAATATTCACGTAGGAACACGCTTTTTGGTGTGTTTTTTAATCAAAAAAAAGAGGTCGAGGTTTTCCTACAGCCTCGTTATGAAACTAAGGACGATCATTGCTAGATATAGAACCAGATAAAAAACTCACTTCAGAGCAATTGGTTTTAGTGAATGCGCTATCTAGTGAGGAACTTCGGGAGATTGACGAAGTAGTTTTGTCTTGCTGTTCAGGAAAGTATAAGAAAATCGCGAAGATCTGTGCCGAGGTAAATGCGCACCATGGCTATAGACTTCCCGATGTCTTTATTGCCGATAGAATTCGGGAATATATTAGTGAAGGTGCTTTGCAATATCAGGGCTATTTAAAAAATATGCGATATTGTGAAGTTAAAATTTAATTCGGGGCAACAGCTTCATAACAAGGCACTGTTGCAAGTTGTCCCGCCAAAAACCGCTTCGCGGCGGGCTAAGGGACTCTCTCCTTGCGTCGCTCGCCCCAAAGTTGGTCGTTATATTTAATATGAAAATGAAGAACGTTATAATTTCGACATTAGTTCTGACTAACATAGCTACAGCATTTTTGTGCTTTGGATTATATTTTTCGATGAAGATTGGCAAAGCTACACTTGAGGAAGAAAGTCATCATCTGTATATGCGAGCAGAAAAGTACAGTGGCTTTCTCTTGGCGTCAAACAAACATCTATCTAAACAAGATCTTCTCAAGAAGTATGGTGAGCTACGCGAGTTATCGGAACTAGAAATGCAAGAAAATCATGTTCAAATAGGGCTTCTATTTTTCAATTATAGGGATGGCAAGCTTGTCAGTGTCGAATAAAAAATATAACCATACATTGCAAAACATTCAGGCAAGATCAACGCCTGAATTTTTGAATTAGGGGTTGACCGGCTGCTTTCAAGAAGAACTACTCCGTTAACTTAGTAACTCTGACTGGCTGGTTTGTCGCGATAGTCGACATTCGAAATAGACTTCTGCAATTAGTTGTTTTGATTTCGAATAAGGCAGCGCTATAAATCGAGTTGAAACAAATGCAATATACCGGGCCGGGTCTTTACTTACCGCTGCCTGATTCTGACTAATGCAAAAATATCGCTTTTCTGCCATGAGAGAAAACCTTTTTTACTGAAGAACCATCTTTGTTCATTATATAAATATGCGATTCTCTTTTCTTGTTGAACGATGAAAAAATTATTTTAGAACCGTCAGGAGACCAGGAAGGGTGCCACTTATCTTCATCACTAAATGTTAATCGTTTCTGATTAGAACCATTTATATTCATTACATAAATTTCATAGTTGCCATCTCTATTTGACATAAAAGCGATTCGCTTGCCATCAGGTGAAACGTCAGGATGCCATTCTTCAGCTTCATTATCTGTCAAATGGATAATGTTATTACCATCACTGTCAGCGATGCTTATTTCGCTTTTTTTGTTCTTCTGTTCTGAAGAAAAAACTATTTTCCCTTTGGGCGTAAAATAAGGATTACTTCCTTTTAGTGCGTTTATTTGCTTCTTGTCGCTACCATCCGGATTCATCATCCAAATTTCCGCCTGCCATGCGCCTTTTGAATTTTTATATTCTCTAGCAAAAGCAATTTTTTTCCCATCGGGGGTCCATGCAGGTGCGCTATCCCACTTATTTTTCGCATGAGTAAGTCGCTTGCTATTGGTACCGTCATTATTCATTGTATGAATAGACCAAGTTTTACCACCATCATGATATACGCGATAAGCATAGGTTTTTTTATCAGGAGACAAGGCTAAGTAATCACCCTTCCTATTGATAATTTTAGTATTCGGTTTTCCCCTTTTATTGCCTGAATAAATTTTAATTATTTCCTTTGATGTGTAGGCAATTGAATAGGCGCTATCGAATACAGGAGAGTCATCTTGGGCATGACTTCCCCAGCTAATGATTAACAGAGAAAGTAGCAGAACTCTTGAAGCGCAAATAGATTTCATCAGTTTTCCTTAATTATAAACCAGCGAATAATTGGACATCGCCTGAAATTGATTGAATGAGCGGTCAAATTAATCTGCTTTGCACCAAAATACCTGACGTCTTTATGACTTTTAGATGATTTTGTTCTGTATATAACGTGGCCATCAAATGAGTAGGTTACATGGGTAAGTCAAAGCTATTTTTAAATCAAGTTGGGAGGCACTAGCAAAAGAGGAGCTCATTTACTCCGTAACGTAAAAAGTATGAACCAAAATGGTGCGTTACCCATCTCTGCCAATGGTTCTAGAGCTTTGACCTATGCCAAGGGCTAGCAATATACCTGTTTAAAACCGCTTCTCGATAGTGCTCAGTTCAGGCATCTAAATTGCAACGGCTTTAATTTGCAATTTATACCCGTATTCTAAAACTGGAATTATTGATATGTCTACACTCGCCCCAATCCGCGGATTACGTTCATTTTGTGTTGCTGCCCAGTGCCTTAGTTTTAAGAAAGCCGCCGAGCAGCTTTATTTGACACCATCGGCTATTAGTCATCAGGTTAAACAGTTAGAACAACAATTGGGGGTTAACTTGTTTAAGCGCCAAACTCGAGCGATTGAGTTAACCTTGACTGGGCAACAATTTTATAAAACGGTGCGACCAATATTATCTGAGTTGGAACAAGCAATTACCGATTTTTCTAAAAGCCAAGAAAAAGCCACGCTGTCGATTAGCATGCCGGAGTTTTTTGCCAGTGAATATTTTGTCACTAAGCTTCCTGAATGGTCGGAACAACATCAAGATATTAACTTGCAGTTAGAAACGGTTAAGTCCAACCAAGCGACTAGTAAACCTTGTGATCTCTCTGTGGTGTTAGCCAACGGAATGCCGGCAAGCAGTGTCGTCGACGAATTGTTTTCACTTAACTACGTGCCGGCCTGCAACCGTGCAACCTATAAGATTTGGTGTGATAAGGGCTATCAGGCACTAGACTCAGTGCCGCTGATCCTCCATCAAGCAAGACCTTGGGCGTGGCATCAATGGGCGGACCGCGCGTTAATTGACAACTTTGAGCCAGTACAACTGATCCAATTGGACTCGATGTTTTCGGTGGCGAGAGCGGCGCAAAAGGGCATGGGGATCGCCTTGATCCCAATGCCCATTAGTCAATCCTGGTTTGATGATGAACTACTGTTTAGGATTTTTCCCGATAATCTGGAAACCAATGACCGATACTTCCTCGTTCAAAATGACAGCGCAATACAAAACCCTGCACTGGAATCATTTTCTGGTTGGGTCAAACAAACCTTCAGTAGCAATGAGAATACAGTCTAAGATTCCGATATCGCAGGGCTTAGCGGCTTGGATGAAAATAATTCACCTATCGCTTAGATTCTTATCGTTTGTCAGGGAGTCGGGTAAAGACTAAATTAAAGTTGTCGGTGACAAATGAGCTTGAAACTAATAAAGCTATTTAACCAAAACTAATTAATCAAAAACCGTTTCCAGAGGAATTTAAAAATGACGACTAAATCTAAAAAAGCATTTATTGTACTTATCGCTACTTTTTGTTGTTTAAACCTTCACGCCAAAAATAGCGACTTGTTATTTAAAGTAGCAGTGGTCGAAGATGCCGCTGGCACTAAAGAAATTATGAAAGGCCGGTATCGACTTGGCTTAGAAAAACTAAATAAAAAGTCGTCGGTTCTCGCTCAAAAGTATGACACGGCAATGGGAGCCTGCGTTGCAAACCTAATGATTAAGGAACTGACTTTAGCGGCGGAAAACTGCAGCGAAGCCGTAGAGGTTTATAAATCAAAAAAGGGGTCTCAATACCGTTACTTAACATCAGTCGCTTATAGCAACAGAGCGGTTGCGCACTATAAACTAGGCCACTTTGAGTCTGCGGTTAGCGACTTAGAAACGGCAGCATCAATTGATGACAATAAATTAGTATCGGAAAACCTAGCTTTCCTAAAGTTAAAACTAGCAAAGCTAAGTAGCGCTGAAGAAACTAGTTCGCAACAACTTGCAGCAGACTAATTAGAATCAAAAGATGAAAATGAGTGAGAACAGCAGAAAACTTTCACATAGTCTGCAGGTTAAGTGCTAACAGGCTGTTCTCACTTTTATTGTTGATAGTTAAACTAAATAATTTTTAATTTCGCAACTCGCAACTCGCAACTCGCAACTCGCAACTCGCAACTCGCAACTCGCAACTCGCAACTCGCAACTCGACTTCAGCGTTCACTTAAATTTGGCTTAAGCTTTAAATAAATTAACGATTAACATTGAAGAAATAACTAATGCCGATTCATTATATCGTTAAGCCACTTAGAAACGTTTGACACTCTAGTGTAATACTCCAACCAACCATATTTGCCAGTATTCTTGGGTTGAGGCGAGAGGGTTTCGCTATATGCTCCGGCGGAACTGATCCCCAGAACTTGATAACCGGTGTCAGTTTTAAGTAATGCGGGACCTCCACTGTCGCCCGGTCCACTGACGCCTTCTAGCGGTAGAGCATCGCTATTGGTGGCAGTTGGATCATCAAAATCGAAAAACAATTGAGTTTCACTGATCGAATCCACTTGGTTCCAAGCCATACGAAACTTTCTATCATTCTTTGGGCTATCATTATTAACGCCAACATCTCCGGTGGAATAATCTCCCCAACCCAAAAATAAAACGTCTTTGCCTTTTTCTTCTTCTCCTGAATAAATAGTGATTGGGGTTACATTTTTAACAGGGTTAGAAAGTTTAAGCAGCGCGATATCATATTGATAGTTGAGCGCTTTGGGGACCGTAATATCAATGACCTTACCTTTATCATCGCGAACCATTTTATAACCGCCAAACTGTTTCGGATAAAATAAGTTAACTACTTGGTGATTGGTTCCCGATATTTTTACCAAATGAGGTTTGTTGGCAAGCTGTTCCTTATCAAGGTAGGCAGTGCAATGTGCGGCTGTTAAAGCCCATGCTGGCGCGACAAGTGTTGCAACACAGTCTTTAATTTTGCCATCATCATAGACCGCAAAAACTGCTGGAAAATCGCTTTCTTTTGCGACAAAATTTTCGGCCGGCACATCATGGCGAAAAACAATAGCATTCGCACTAGAAATTAACGTGCAGTAAATTAAGAATAGCTTAAACGCAGAATGTGTTGAAATCGAAATCTTGGTCTTTATCAATTTCGTTCGAGTAGTTTGATACATTATTTCATTCCCAGCATATGAGGTGATAGTTTTTATTTGCAAGAGTTGCGCTCTTAGTCGCGCAAAACGAGCGGTTATACATTGACGGCAAGCGAACAAAAGCCTAACTAATAATCTTTATATTATTTGCTATTTTTTAATGTTCTTGCTATTGACTCAATTCGCAGAAAATCGTTCATATTTTATTGCAACCACTCTCAAGCTTGTAAGAAAAGACTGCCAGAGTCTCCTAGTTTTTCCGAGTTTCTGTAAGCTAGCAATGTACTAGCAGCAACGAATTAGCAGTGAGAAAAACAAGCGAAGTTATCATCCTTCAATTATATTGACTCACTTTTGTTTGGGTTTAATTTCTACAGTTAGTACATTGAATATACATTTTAGCTACACATTTCGACAGTCTTAAGAGTGAGTGGAAGATATACTTTTTGGCACTTATCTAAATTGAGGAAGTAAAAATGTTGAAGTATATGTCTACACTGTTTCTTGTTTTTGGGCTATTGGCTTGTAGTAGTTCTGACTCAGACAAAGAGACTCCGCCACCTGTTGCTGACCCGAATCAATTTAAAGCGCTGCAACAAGTGATTGAGTCGGACCTGGAACAAAATAATGCCGTTGCAGTTTCTATTGCAATTTACCACCAAGGAAAAATTGTTTACGCCGAGGCCTTTGGAGAAAAAGTTAAAGGTAGTGGAGAGCAAGCGACCACGGATACACTATTCCAACTGGGGTCTACGACTAAGATGCACACGGCTCTGGCAACTATGCAACTAGTACAACAAGGTCAACTTAACCTTGAGGATAAATTAGTCCATATTCTTCCTGACATTCAATATCCCGATGAGCAAATGTTAGATTGGCAAGCTATTAATATTCACCATTTGCTGACCCATCAGGGAGGATTTCGTGATTCTTATGTTGGTGCCGATGCTGATAGTTCACTGGTTGAATATATGAACTTTACCTATCCGCAGCAAAATCCACAAATGAATCCACCAGGAATTTTCTATAACTATAGTAATCCGAATTGGTCCTATTTGGGCGCCATAATTGAATATCTTAGTCAAAGTCCGTATACAGAGTACATGAAAAGCAATGTGTTTGAAGCGCTTGGAATGTCCAGAACTACGATGGGCCGCGCTGAGGTCGTTTCAGATGGTGACTACGCCATAGGTTTTCAAGACATTGATGGCGAAGGCGTTTTCTTAGAAGATATTAGTCAAATCGCTGAGACTCCTAGCATCTTACCTGCAGGTTCAGAGACTTGGTCAACCCCAACCGAACAGTTAAAAATGGCGGAGTTTTTACTCAATGGAAACTCTAATATTTTATCGGAACAGTTACGTTCAGAAATCACTAAGCCTCAAATTGATATCGAATTTGCAGGTTTACCGCAAAATTATGGGTACGGAATATATACCGATGAAGGGTTTATGTATAACGATTTATGGTATCCCGAGAAGGTATGGCAACATGCTGGCGGTACATACGCGCACACCAGTTTGTTTTGGATATTACCCGAAAAAGATATTGCGGTTTCCATAATGAGTAGCGGGCACGCTAACGATTTTGAGGCAAGTATGATTGAAGCCTTAAAGTCGGTAACGGATTTAGCAGTGCCGCAAGACATCCCATTTACTCCATCAAACCCTAATGAGTATGGGAAACACTTAGGAACTTATATTGCTGATAGCCTGACAATTACCGTGAACCAAGAAAATGATCGATTGACAATCTCTATGCCAGAATTGGATGCTAATGACATTCCTTATGAAAACACTCTTTATCCAGTTGGTGACACGACTTTCGCTGCGGCGATTGATAACGAAGAACTATTGCTTACGTTCTTGCCTGAAAACGAAGGTGGAGAGTCCGTCTACTTGAGGCATCGGAGTCTAGTGGGGATTAAAGTGGGCTATTAGTCTAGTGACGGGGCAACTTGCCCCGCGAGCGTTTCGGGTATTTGCTATAAGCTATACCCGACTTATTTTAGGAATCATTTTTGTTTGAATAATGAGCTTTGGCGGCGTCAATTGCCGGTTGAATAATCTGTAATGCGGTTTTATCACAAGGTGGTAATTCCGCATCGCTAGTTTTTAACGGGGTGACTCTATCGCCCCACTTAATTAACCCCGCACCGCAAGTTAATCCCGCACCAAAAGTAGCCGTCAAAATGGTCATGCCAGGTTTAATTCGACCGGCTTCAAGGGCATCACAAAGCGCTAGTGGAATGGTTGCCGCTGAGGTATTACCATAACGATCAACACACACCATGACGTTTTCCATATCAAAATCCATACGCTTTGCTAGGGTTTGAATGATACGAACGTTGGCTTGATGAGGAACAAAAAAATCTATTTCACTTTTATCAATGCCGGTCTTTGCCAAAATTGCATCACAGGCTTCATTCATTCCTTTAACCGCATGTTTAAATATATCTTGGCCTTTAAAGTTCATTGAATAATAATAATTTTTCAACTCTTCATGGGATTGATCCATACCCATTCTTGGCATTTGGATCATCTCTTGAGTGTCTGGAACGATACTTAATTTTGCGTCTAATAGGCCTAATTTTTCCTCGCTTGCTTGGATAACAACTGCGCCACCGCCATCACCAAATAACACCGATGAGTCCCGTCGTCCCCAGTCCATAATCGTTGAAGTTTTTTCAACGCCGATCACTAAAGCGGTTCTGATAGATCCCGCTTTTATCATATCGGTAGCCACATTAAGCGCGTAAACAAAACTAGTGCAAGCCGAATTTAAATCAAAGCCAGTGGCATTCACTGCACCCACTGAATTGACTATTGTGCTGGCACTGTTTGGGATCATTTCGTCGGGACTATTACTGCCATAAATGACTAAATCGATTTCTTTTGGATCAATGTCAGCACAAGCGATTGCGCGCTCGCTAGCGACCTTTGCCATTTCCGAACCAGGCACATGGCTAATATGTCGTTGCTTAATTCCGGTTCGTGTAAAGATCCATTCATCGGAGGTATCCATAAACGTTGCTAGGTCGGCGTTGGTTAAAATCGCAGGGGGAGCGCATTTTCCCCAACCAATTATTTCTGCATACATTGTTTATTCTCCGCTTATTTTATCAATCTTGTTGTATAACTATTCATTGAATCCGTTTTTAGTATAGCCGTTTACTAACTTATACGAGCTTCAGACTGCTTTCGATATTATTGAGTGATAGTGCAGTTACTCCAATCCAGAATATTGGTCGAGAAAGGCGAGTCCAATTGAGTATTGAAGTTGGTCGAAAACCTAAATTCAAAAATGTGCTCAAAGTCATCATCACTTAGAATGAGTCTTTCTGAGCGAATAGTCTCTGGAAAAGTACGTTCTAAACTGCCCTGCTGATCGAAATAGAATTCAACACCCTCTAATAAACTATTGCTGGTGGGAGACTGAATTCTTAGTGGAGTCGCATCATGATAGAAAAGCGCTAGCCAAGTATCCGCGGCGGTTTTAATAAAATAAACCTCATGCAGATAGCTATTACCGTAAATATCAAAAACACTATACGAAATCGAATGATGAAAAGTCGTTGGGGCATCCGTTTGAAATGCGGCGGGATCAAGTTCAGCAGCGCTAGCTGGTAAATTAAAGCCTAGGTTGGAAACACAATTGACTATCTCACGATCGTCTTTATCTCTTGAGCTACTGCAAGCGAGTAGCCCAATGCAAACAATCAAAGAACTCAATAAATAGCTTAGTTTTTGCATTTCATGATTTCCCTTTTTGAAAGTTAAATGATTAATCAAGCCTTTTTGTGACCATAATTAATACTTTAAACAGACATTTTTAGGCTCGGTAAAAAATCTCATCGCTTCTAATCCACCTTCTCGACCAACGCCGGATGACTTCATGCCACCGAATGGAGTTCTTAAATCTCTGAGTAACCAACTATTAATCCAAACTATACCAAAATCTAACTGACTAGCCATACGATGACATCGAGAAACATCACTACTCCAAACTGAAGCTGCTAGCCCATATTCTGTTCCGTTTGCATAGCCTAGTACCTCTTCATCGCTATCAAAGGGTTGGATAGTACAAACCGGTCCGAAAATTTCTTCTTGGTTGACTCGACATTCAGCAGTTAACCCTTCAACGATAGTTGGCAGCAAAAAGTATCCTTGTTGGCAGCGGCCTTCAGGATTGACTTTTTGTCCTCCCAGAATAATTTCACCACCTTCCTGCTTGGCTAGTTCGATATAAGAATAGACTTTATCTAAATGGGCTTTTGAAACTAATGCACCGTGTTGGGTTTCTTCATCCAAGGGATCGCCAATTCGTAATTGGCTAGTCTTTTCAACGAGTGCTTGTTTAAAGCTTTGATAAATTTCTCGCTCAATATAAATGCGTGAGCCACATAAACATATTTGACCTTGATTGGAAAATGCTGAGCGGGCTACTTCGCTTACCGTTTTTTTTAAATCTTCGGGTGTGGCGCATGAATCCGCAAAAACTAAGGTCGGATTTTTTCCGCCAAGCTCAAGAGAATACTTTTTTAACATGGGTGCAATCTTACTGGCGATGGAGCGACCTGTCGCGCTGCCACCGGTAAAGCTGATCGCCTTTATCTTTTTGTGTTCAACTAAAGGTGCGCCTATGGACTGGCCGGTACCGTGTAAAATATTAATCACACCTTTTGGGATGCCAGCTTCAATACATAAACGAGAGAAAATGTAAGCCGTCATTGGAGTAATTTCTGATGGTTTAGCGATCACCACATTGCCACTGGCTAATGCGGGAGCTATCTTCCAAGTGAATAAATACAGCGGTAAATTCCAGGGCGAAATGCAGCCAACAATACCTATCGGTTGGCGTAGCGTGTAGTTTATGCCAACCTGACCCATATCATGGGATTCGCTAGAAAACTGAGTCGCGGCGTTAGCGAAAAATCGAATATTGGCGGCACTACGATAACTGTCGACCGCTCTAGCAAACGCAATTGGTTTACCATTATCAATTGCCTCTGCTCTGGCTAATTCTTCGCTGGCGTCTTCGATGGCATCAGCTAGTTTCATCAATACAATTGAGCGTTGCTCTGAAGGCATGTTTGCCCAATCTTGTTTCGCCTTAGTTGCCGCTGTAACGGCTAATTCCAAATCCGCAGAGTCAGACTCAGGTAGTTTCGAGTAAACTTTTCCAGTAGCAGGCTCATAGTTATCCAAGTAGTTCTGATTAACCGGAGCGACTAATTCGCCGTTGATATAGTTTTCAATTGTTAGCATTGCTTACCCTGTTAATTGGAATAATGCTCATCATAAGCTGGAATGAGCATCCTTTAAATTCTTGGTCGCATAAATTATCGGGTCTTATAAACTGCTGGTGCGACCGCCATCAACTGGAATACTAACACCAGTAACATATCCCGCTGCAGGTGAAGCAAGAAACGCACACACATTGGCAAATTCTTCCGCTTCACCAAATCGTCGCAGTGGAATAATTGATTTTTCTTCTTCTTCCATCTCTTCAATACTGACGCCTTTTTTGGCGGCTTTATTTTTGATGATGGCTTCTAAGCGAACCGTGTTAGTTGCACCCGGTAAAACATTATTAACCGTTATTCCGAATGGACCTAATTCATTTGACATGGTTTTTGCCCAGCTGGCAACCGCACCTCGAACCGTATTTGATACCCCGAGGTTGGGTAGCGGTTGTTTAACGCTGGTAGAAATCACATTGATTATTCTTCCATAACCTTGTGCTTTCATTCCACTCAATAGCCTTTGCGCGATTTGATGATTATTAATTAAATGTTGATTAAACGCAGCTAGAAACGCGCTGGCATCAGCGGTGTTGGCGGGACCCGGAGCCGGACCTCCCGTATTGTTAATTAGAATTTGAAACTCAGGAACAACTGTTAAATGTTCATCAAGGGCTCTAGCTACTTCGTCAGGTTGGCTAAAGTCAGCACAAATGGCAAAGTGTTGTTGTGAACCGTTATTGGCAAGCTCGGCTTTAACTTGGTTTAAGGTGTCAAGATTTCTTGCGAACAAAGTGACATTTGCGCCCATTTCGGCAAGTTGCACTGCGATGGCTTTACCCATGCCTTGAGAGCTTCCACAGACCAGTGCATGTTTATTTTCTAAATTTAAATTCATGAATTTTTCCTATTAATTCTATTCTTACTAATTATTTTAGAACCAGTTGGGTTCCATCGTTAAACAGGTGTCGTCGAGTTCTTTTAATAACGCTGCATCGAGCTCAATTTTTGGTAGTTCCCAGCGAATAAAATACTGCGCCGCTTGAATTTTACCTTGATAAAAATCAGAATCAGTTTTCTCAGAGCGCTTATTCAATTCATTTTCGGCGACAATCGCCTGGCGGAGCCACATCCAAGCGAAAGTGAGTTTTCCAAATAAAGACAAGTAACATTCGGCATTGGCCAACGCTTTTTCGGGGCCACTATTTCTCATTTCTGAGCCAATCACTTTGGTAACTTCAGCACAAATTTTTAATGCTTTGGCGACTTGTTGCCCCAGTTCTCTTGAGCGCACAAATTGATTGGCATTTTCGATATCTTGCATCACTCTTTCTGAAAGCAGGTTAATCGCTTCACCTTGATGAGACCAGACTTTTCTACCCAATAGATCGAGTGCTTGAATACCATTAGTTCCCTCATGGATTGGATTCAAACGATTGTCTCGGTAGCATTGCTCGACTGGATATTCATTGGTGTAACCCGCGCCTCCCAAAACTTGAATGGCTAGTTCATTGGCCTTTAGTCCGTATTCTGAATTAGTTGCTTTCACAACTGGCATTAAAAGGTCGAGGAGTTTTTCGGCATGTTGTTTTTCTTCACCTTTTAAAGTATTAGCGTCATCGACTAATCCGGCAGAATAAAAGCATAACGCCATACCACCTTCTACGAAAGATTTTTGCGCTAACAGCATACGTTTTACATCGGCGTGTTCGATGATATTAATTTGCGGACTAGTGGGATCTTTTTCTGTCGGCTTTCGACCTTGCGGACGTTCTTTGGCATAGTTTAGTGATTCTAAATACCCACGATAACCAATCATCACTGCGCCAAATCCAACAGACAATCGAGCTTCGTTCATCATTTGGAACATATATTTGAGTCCATTATGAGGCTCACCCACTAAATAGCCAATACAGTCGTCTTTTTCACCAAAGCTTAATACCGTTGATGTGGTTCCGCGATAACCCATTTTATGGAATAAGCCTGATAAATTAACATCGTTTGACTCTGCTGGTTTTCCTGATTGGTCCAATCGAAACTTTGGTACTATAAAAAGTGAAATGCCTTTTACGCCTGCCGGAGCACCCTTGATTTTCGCTAAAACTAAGTGAACAATATTATCCGTGAGTTGGTGATCGCCACCAGAGATATAAATTTTTTGCCCCTTGATATTGTAGTGACCATCTTCTCGTGGAATGGCTTGGGTGGTAATGTCAGATAATGATGAACCAGCACTTGGTTCGGTTAACGCCATTGTGCCAGAAAAATCTCCGGTTAACATTGGTGGTAAAAAGTCCGATTTTTGTTGTTCGCTTCCAAAGGTGCGAATTAAGTTAGCGGCGCCGGTCGTAAGGAATCCATATCC
The DNA here is from genome assembly GCA_965230505.1 of Kangiellaceae bacterium. Classification (GTDB taxonomy): domain Bacteria; phylum Pseudomonadota; class Gammaproteobacteria; order Enterobacterales; family Kangiellaceae. The sequence goes on from OZ246006.1 coordinate 2,738,304, forward strand.
AGTGGTTGAAGGATTAGCCGAGGTAAAATAGCCTGAAGCAGCTAGGGTAATTAAAAAAGGTAACTGCATCCCACCAAGTTCATATTCCATTCCACCGGCGATAAATCCGGCCTCTCGAAAAGCATCAAAAGCGGTCTTAACTGGTTCGATCATTTCAACCTTACCATCGATAAACTTTGGTTCGTTCTGATCAGCAAGGTGATTATGTGGAAGGAAGTGTTTGGTGGCTATTTTTTCTGCAGTTTGCAGTACCGCATCAAAGGTTTCTTTGCTATGTTCTGAAAATTTATCGCGAGAAAAAAGTGAGTTGAAATCAAAAAGCTCATAGAGCTGAAACTCCAAATCTCGATTATTAATCAGTTGGTACATTCAATCTCCTTGCGATGTGTTTAATTTCTCAGCTTGTAATTAATATTTAAGTGATCCAGTGTTGTGGCTATTTTTATTCAACTTGATTTATTTGATCAATAATTCCTTGCCCATTAAGCTGGCACTTTTCGATTAAATCGTTTGGGTCACCATGCTCAATAAAGACGTCTTTGATGCCTAAATGTTGAATAGAAATTTGAAGGTTAGCGCGAGCTAAGAATTCACTGACTGCGCTACCCGCACCACCAGCAATCGCATTTTCTTCAACCGTTACAAATTTTTCATGGGACTTACTGAGCTTGGTGAGTAATTCTTCATCGAGGGGTTTGACAAAACGCATATCGACCAGGGTAGCGTCTAGTTCTTCGGCGGCTTTCATTGAGTTTTGTAACATACTACCAAATGAAAGAATGGCAATTTTTTTGCCTTCGCGACAAACATTCGCTTTACCGATTTCAAGTGCTTGTAAATCTCTACCTGCATCAATTCCGGTGCCTGAGCCTCGAGGGTATCTCACCGCGGCACAGCCAGGGTGGTTATATCCTGTGGTTAGCATTAATCGACATTCTCGCTCGTCACTTGGTGCCATGATCACAATATTAGGTATGCAACGCAGATAACTTAGATCGAAACTTCCGTGATGAGTTGCGCCATCGCCACCGACTAAGCCACTACGATCAATGGCAAACAGCACATCGAGTTTTTGTAATGCGACGTCATGGATCAATTGATCGTAACCTCGCTGTAAAAAGGAACTGTAAATGGCACAAACCGGTTTAGAACCCTCGCAAGCCATGCCAGCAGCTAATGTAACTGCGTGTTGTTCAGCAATTCCAACATCGAAGTAACGCTCTTTGTACTCTCGAGAAAATGCTATTAAATCGGAGCCTTCACGCATGGCTGGCGTGATGCCCATTAACTTTTCGTCCGTCGCTGCCATATCACACAACCATTGGCCGAAAATATTGGAATACGTGACTTTCTTTTTGATCTTTGGCAGTTGGGTTTGCTTCGGGTCAAAAATGGGTACCGCGTGATAAGCAATTGGATCGCGCTCTGCGGGAGCAAATCCTTTACCTTTGCGAGTAACCGCGTGGAGTAACTGTGGGCCGGATAGTTTTTTAATGTTGCCTATGGTGGTTAACAAGGTAGGTAAGTCATGACCATCGATTGGGCCGATATAATTAAAACCCAATTCTTCAAACAAAGTACCTGGTAGCACCATACCTTTCATATGTTCTTCAACGCGGTGTGCCCAATTGGAAATTTTTGGCATGTTTTGTAAAACTTTTTTGCCGCCTTCCTTAATGCTGGAATAGAACTTTCCAGAGAGTACTTTGGCTAAGTAATTATTTAGCCCACCAACGTTTTCAGAAATTGACATGTCATTGTCGTTTAGAATAACGGTTAAATTGACATCGAGATCAGCGGCGTGATTAAGCGCTTCAAATGCCATTCCAGCAGTCATTGCACCGTCACCAATGACGGCAACAAATCGGCGGTCATCACCGCGAGCTTTTGCTGCGACTGCCATACCTAATGCCGCGCTAATGGAAGTACTCGAGTGGCCAACCCCGAAAGCATCGTATTGACTTTCGAAGCGGCTAGGGAAGGGGTGCAAACCGTTTGTTTGTCGAATTGAGCGTAAGTTATCTTTACGTCCTGTTAATACTTTATGAGGATAAGCTTGATGGCCGACATCCCAAATAATCTTGTCGGTTGGTGTTTCGAATAAGTAGTGTAACGCAACTGTCAGCTCTACCGTGCCTAGCCCAGCAGCAAAATGGCCACCGCAATGAGCAATACTATTGATCAGAAATTCACGCAACTCGTCATTTAGCGGTTGTAACTGGTCAACTTCCAATAGACGCAAGTCTTCTGGTTTTTCAATTTTGCTGAGTAGTGGATAAATTTTAGGGTCACATAACATTATCGTGGTTTTCGCTGTGTTGATAATTGACTAGTTTTGTTTACATAGACTAGCTATTTCGGGTCAAAATAAAGTTGGCAAAATTACTCAACTTATCGCTATTGAGCGGGATCCTGTCTAAGGCTTCTAGAGCTCGCTCTACTAGCTCTGCCGCTCGTTGTTTGGCACCATCCATTCCTAACAAAGAAGGAAAAGTTAGCTTGTTTTTTTCTAAATCCGAACCTTGTGGCTTGCCAAGTGTTTCAGTGTCGCTCTCGATATCGAGAATGTCATCTCTAATTTGGAACGCAAGTCCGAGACAGTGACTATAAGTATCTAAGTGAGTCAGAATGACTTGATCCTGACAGTCGCTTGCAATGAAGCCCATTCTAACCGAGGCATTGATCAGTGCACCGGTTTTCATTTGGTGCATTGACTCTAAAGTGACTAAATCGCTCTTAGTATTAGTCATCTCAAGATCAATCGCCTGGCCTCCACCCATCCCTAAAGAACCACTCGCTTTGGTTAATTCATGCAGCATCAACAATTTTTGATGATCGGATAAATTAAATTTGATGGTTTGCTTTGCCTGGTTTAATCCTGTCGGTTGGCTTAATAACTCAAACGCCAAGGTTTGCAGAGCATCGCCTGCTAGCACTGCGGTTGCTTCATCAAATTTTATATGACAAGTTGGAATGCCTCGTCTTAAATCATCATCATCCATGCATGGTAAGTCGTCATGAATTAATGAATAGGCATGTATCAGCTCTACTGCGACAGCCGCAACATCTAAGTTCTCAGGCTCGGCGGCTAGCATTTCACCGGTAGCATAGACTAAAGCCGGTCTGATCCGCTTTCCGGGATTTAGCGCCGAGTAACGCATGGCTTGGTGCAGTCTTTGTGGTGCAAGGTCCGCAGCCGGTAAAACTTTATCTAAAACACTGTTAGTTCGAGCTTGTATATTGCTCAAGAATTCGCGATGTGGCATAGGGAGAACTTACTCAAACTCTTCCAGCGACTCTCCGTCATCGCTTAGTATCATTACTTTTTGCTCTGCCTCACTGAGTATGTTTTGGCATTCCTTAGTCAATTTCACGCCTTTTTCGAACTGTGAGAGTGATTCATCCAGTGATAAATCGCCTTTTTCAAGGTGTCCGACTATTTCTTCTAGCGCTGCAATTTGGGCTTCAAAGGAAGGTTTTTTCTTACTGTTCATAAACGAGACCGAGATAAACGTATAAAGGCTGTATTTAATGGTGTATTGTCTCGCATTTTTGCTTTGAAAGGAATTCTTTGCTGATTTTTATCAAGAATTTCCTGAGTGGACTGGAATTGTCTGAGATCTTGCCTATTCTTTGTTTAAGGCAATAAAAAGATTGGTTTTTATGAGACGTTTTTACGCTCTCTGAATAGGGGTAAATTAGCTTGGATTTAGGTACTCTCGTTGGCCTATTAGGTGCCATTGCCATGGTTGTCATGGCAATGGTACTCGGTGGCTCCATTGTAACGTTTATTGATGCACCCTCGATATTAATTGTGGTAGTGGGTACTCACTTTGTGGTCATGATGACCTTTAGTCTTGGGGATTTCCTTGGTGCTGCAAAAGCGGGCATGAAAGTGCTGACCTTTAAGGCTATGGACAATGAAGAGTTAATTACTCAAATTGTCGAGTTGGCCGACATGGCAAGAAAGAGCGGTCTATTGGCACTTGAAGGCGCGACGATTGAGCAAGATTTTCTCAAGAAAGGCATTGGGCTGTTAGTTGATGGGCATGATGGTGATGTGGTCAAAGGGATCCTCGAAAAAGATGTAAGAATGGCTTCGGAGCGACACAATCTAGCCGGTTCTGTGTTCAAAACAATGGCTGACGTTGCACCAGCAATGGGAATGATTGGTACATTGATAGGTTTGGTCGCCATGTTATCTAACATGGATGACCCAAAGTCCATAGGGCCCGCGATGGCGGTCGCTTTGTTAACGACTTTATATGGTGCAATTATGGCGAATATGGTGGGAATTCCGATCGCTGATAAACTAGCACTTCGCGACAAAGAAGAAAAAATGTCTAAAACCTTAATGATCGATGGTTTGTTAGGCATTCAAGCGGGTCAAAACCCTCGAGTCATCGAACAAGTACTGCACGGTTATCTTGCTGAAGGTAAGCGTCCGACGGCAGAAGACTAGATCATGAGCGAAGAAGCGGAATGCGACTGTCCCCCCGAGGGACTTCCAGCTTACATGGGAACATTCGCCGATTTAATGGCGTTGTTGATGTGCTTCTTTGTACTGTTACTTTCTTTTGCAGAAATGGATGTACTAAAGTTTAAACAAATTGCCGGTTCAATGAAGTTTGCCTTTGGTGTTCAGGACAAAGTTCGAGTCCGAGATATTCCCAAAGGAACCAGCATTATTGCCAAAGAATTCTCTCCAGGAAAACCACAGCCAACCGTTATTGAAGCGGTAATGCAGCAAACTATTGATATTACCAAAGAAACTCTGGAGTTCGATGAACCGGATGAAGACGATCCGGATGAGGGCGAAGGTACCGAAAAAGATACTGGGATCGGGCCACAAGATAAAGACGCTACCGCTAAAGAAGAGAAAAGCGATGCTGAAATTATTAAAGAGGCTCAACAAGCCGCCAAGGCCGCGGAAGAAGCTGCAGCGCAAGCTGAAGCCCTTGCTCAAGAAATCGCGTTAAAAATGTCAGAAGAAATTTCTGATGGGCAGGTCGAGTTGTTAGCGAAAGGCGCTTATGTGGTTATTCGAATTCGAGAAAAAGGATCTTTTGCTTCAGCTTCCGATACCCTTGAGAGCGAGTTCATTCCGGTTGTGCGAAAAATAGAAGATATTTTGGCAGAAACTGATGGCGAAATTCGGGTTGCAGGACACACTGATAACCTTCCAATCGATAATGAATATTTTAAGTCAAACTGGGAGCTTTCTGGTGGGCGCGCTGGTTCTGTAACGCGCGAATTACTCAAGAGTGGACGTCTCAAAAAAGGTCGCTTTGTGATAACAGGTTATGCGGATACCAAGCCGATTGCTGATAATTCTACGGTTGAAGGGCGAGCGACTAACCGTCGAGTTGAGGTGATTATTGTTCAAGGTGAGCAGCCTGAAGGGGATGTCGTTGGAGTAGGGTTAGAGGCTCCGGTTGAAGGTGAGTAGCCTTGTTGCTAATTTTCCAAAGGGGACTAAGTGTTAGTCCCCTCACCTTGGAAGGAGAGGGTTAGGGAGAGGTCGAAAACTTTCGGATAAAAGTTTAACTTATTCATGTGCTTTAACTTTTTTAAGAGCGGTTTCGCAGCGCTACGCTCTGACTGCGAGCTACTTTTTTCAAGAGCAAAACCAACAGTAGGCGCTTTTAGGCGAAAGTAGTCAAAAATGCCCTTACGTTGCGCACTGGGCGACCGAGATTGACCTAATGTTTGTCCTAAGAGGCTGTGGGTCGCCCAACACCTGTTCGTCTTTATGGCCCATCCCGATGCTCCTTACTTCGAACGCTCATTTATCATACGTAATCGGTGAGGTGAATAACTTAACCGAAGATATACCCGCCTAGCGGCTTATAACGGACTGGTGAAATTCATGAGGCAGCGGGTAGACAAGAAAAGTAAATGACAGAAAATTGCTCCTGCATTTTCTGAATACATTACATCCATGTAAATAACCGCCAGCGACAGTTTTTCGCTCCTAGCAAAAACTGCATACAGTCCATCCATGGACATAACCTCTTTTCTTCCGCTGGCTCGCTCCCAGCGAATAAGGACCTTTTAGGCTTGAACTAAATTTCAACAAGTAACCAACCAGTTATTTTCAGCGAAAAAGCTTTTGTATACTTTCGTCTAAAAACGCCTACTTTTGGTGTCTTTTAACAAAAGTATGTTATGTCCATGGATGGACGGTATTAAGCTAGTGCAGGAGCAGCTAGCTGTAGCAGGAAAGCTTTAGCGCTGCGAAACGCCTTTGACCTTGACAAAGACAAGGTACAAAACAGGTTGCTGAGCGCAGTCGAAGCATTGGTTTTCGCTCTTATTAAAGGACAATAAAAATTGTCCGCTATAGATAATTAACTGAAGTCCACAAACCAACGAGTCGCAAGTAGGCTAGTTCCCTTTATCACTCTTCCATTGCTTCACAGCACTAAAATCAAAAATCCATTCTTTGAATTTATCGCCGCGCTGTTCAACTGGCATGCCGTCTCGAATCCAACGTTCGATGCTGGTAATAGTCACATCCATGAGACTGGCCAGTGTGTCTTTACCCACGATTTGATCGTTGCTGGTAAATACTGCTGAGTCGTCGACAATTGACTTAGTGTGTCGTCTTTTCGCCTGACGCAAATAATTAGAACTTCTCATAATGCGCTCTCTTTTTTAGGACTACTAGTTTAACTATAGATTAGAAATGCATGATAAAAGTTGCAAAAAGTATTGAATTTTTTCAGTCAACAAATGTTACTAAATCTTAATTAAGGGTCAATCAGTTGCTATAAACCAAAGTTGATTGATGCAGGAGGAGAGTAGTTTTATTCGGCTGAGTTTCTCTAGGTCTATGATAACACTCGTTTTTATCGAGTAAGCTTGTAAAAACTCGGCTTCTTGGGTTCGGTCCATATTACATTCACTAATTAGGTTTGCCAGCTCGATGTAGCGATCGGAAATTCCACAATATTCCCAATCAATAATTTTTAGTTGGCGATCGTTTGACCACAAAATGTTATTAAAACCGAGGTCATTATGACAAAAAGTATCGGCTTTAAAACTTTCAGCAAGCGTTTTGGCCTCTTGATATAAGTTGTTAATTTGCTCTGATTGTTGGTAGTTATTCTCTAAAGCTAAGTGTTTATAACGTTCAATATATTCATAGATATCAATGGTCGGCAGACTATATTCATTGAGCGATTGTTTAAAGGTGGAGAGCTGTTGCTCCTGATGTTTTGGATAATTTCTTGAAAGATTATACTGGTGTAGTTTGGCTAAGAATTCACTCAGTGAATCTATAAAATATGAGTTACCGGCAGAGAGACGATTATAGCCATCATTGATAAACCATTCATCGATCTTGACTTGATTACTTTCGAAATAACAGGATACGAGCCATGGCTGAATAGGCTCAAAGTTTGCGATTGTTTTGTAAAGTGCCATATAGCTTTTGGCGGGTTGTAGTTGCGAGCATTTTTGGCTATATATTTGTACAAAAAATTGTTGTTTGGGTAGTTTTAAGTGGTAGTTTGTATGGGATTTTCCCGCTGGAATCAGCGTCCAATTTGAAGCTGTTTGTAAGAGGCTTTCGGCGCCAGTAAATCTAGCGAAGAAATTCGCAATATCGAGCCATGCGGCGGCGGAATGAAGCCACCAGTCAGGCTGGCTTAGGGGCTTGTAATTCATAAGCGCGTTTCCAAGTTAACCATCCGTAAAAGGCAAGCACAATATAAATTACAAAAAGCATTGAAGTTAAAGCAAAACCTTTGGACAAGAATAAATAAATAGAAGCTGCATTGATCACAAACCAGTATAACCAATTCTCTAATACTTTTTTAGCAACCAAATAGGTCGTGAATACGGCAAACCAAGTTGTAAATGAATCTAATAGCGGTAAGTCTTGGTCGGTAAAATTATCCAGTAAATAAGCGGATAAAAAAACAACCGAGGTCAGTAATATAATCCAATAGACATGAGTCTTAATGGACCAAATAACAATTGCGCGTTTGTCTTGATGCGGGCCGGTGTTACGCCATTGAAACCAGCCATAAACTGCCATTGCCAAATAGTATAAATTGAGCGATGATTCCATATACAAGCTCACATCAAAAAACAACACACTATAAATTGCCGTGCTAACAAAGGCTGCTGGCCAACACCATAAGCTTTCTTTTATCGCCAAAATTAGATAAGCCAGAGCCAATATCACAGCCAGCCACTCCCAAGAAGAAGTAGCCTGAAGATCGCTGATAAATTGTTGATAAAAATCCGTCACGTTGATGGCTCTGGCTGTTGAATCAGTTTAAATGGCTGCTAGTTGCTGGTCGAACATCGCTGTTGAGTATTTTGGCGACAAAAACTTGTTTTCCGTAGTGTTCAAATGAGTAGCTGACGATATCTTTTAATACCGCCATTGCATTATTCATTTCGCCGAATATCTGTGTACTCATAGTGTTGGTATAACAATCGACTCGTTCGTCATCATTCAATCTTTGAACGATGTCTTGAATGATTGACAAAAATTGATCATCTAAAGGATACAGACTCAATTCAATTGAAATATTCATTTTAAAAACTCCTTATTCAAATTCTTTGACTAACGAAAAACCAATAACTCTTGGAGCTGCGAATTGGTAATAGGGTTCGGTTTCATAGAATTTTCGTGGGTCGTTTCCGAAGCTACCAAACGCTCTTGTTTGGATGTCTTCGTCGGTTACATTATTAGCGTAAAGATTCAGCTTCCAGTCGTGTTGTTGATAAGTGAGGCGTAAGTTTACTAATTCATAACTATTTGACTTTTCTTCATGGCGATCGGAAAAGAAAAATTCATCTTTACCTTCTAATTCCAAATTGAATGTCCAGCGATCGGTGATGTAGAAGTCCGCGCCTAAGGTGAATTGATATTCAGGTGTATGTGCAAATGCTCTGCCATCAAGGTCAAACGGAACCGGCGGAATGCTTTCTAGATTTGCATCTACGTGAGTAAAGTTCAAGTATCCTTCAAATTGGCTTTTGATTAGCCCTAAAGTTGAATAAAGGCTTAGTGAGTCATTGAGATACCAAGTTGATTCTAACTCCACTCCATAGCTATTACCTGACGTGGCATTGGTCAATAAGTCAGTGAAGTCGCACGGGCACTCGCCACCTTGTTGGACTAATAATCCGCTATCAATCGAACGCACAATGGATTGTTTGGTTTGTATATCTTCTCTTTCTTGGTAAAAAACAGAGGCTTGTAAAACTAGTTTGTTATCAAGCATGGTTCCTTTCATTCCCGCTTCATAGTTCCACATAAACTCGGTATCAAACTCGCGATCCTCAGATGCTATGGAAGGATCAGTATTAAAACCACCAGCTTTGTATCCTCTAGAGATTAATCCATAAATCATCTGACTATCATTAAGCTGATATTCCAGTGCTAGTTTGCCGCCCCATAAAGACTCATTGGGATCAAAGGTCGCCGCGTTACTGTCTAAATAGTCCGCAGAGCGTTGCTCAAAGCGAACTCCCGTCGTCAAGCTAAGCTTTTCCGTTAATGGGTTTACAATCTGGCCATAAATCGCAGTGTTGTTTGTATCAAATTGACTGAAAAAATCGCTTGCTGCATAAGTGTACTGACGTTGTAGATCGACAGCCTGATCGCGATGGTAAAATCCGAGAACCCAATTGAGCTGATTGTTCGCATTAGACGAATGGAGTTTTACATCGAGACTTTGATTATCATTTTCTCTTAAGTAGTTATCAAATGATGAGTACCACCAATCAAACCCCCAGTCGGCAGAGTCGCATGGCGTCCCATCACAGATTCCGACATGACTCCAGTCTTCATCGTAGCCGTATTCAAGGTCAGAATCCGCCACGCTTAAGTTGGTTTCTAACCAAAGTCGGTCGTTGAAAATCCAGTCTAAATTAAACGCAACCGCTTTGGTTTTTTGTCTATCATGCCCGGGTTGGTCAGAGTAGGTGTCTCGGTTTGAGTCTAAACTAAAGGCATCGTATCCATTGTCGATATCGGCATAAAATAAACTGGTCGTTAAACTTGCTCGGTCGCTTGCTTGCCAAACAAATTTTCCACGAAAGCTTAATTCGTCTAAATCGTTAGTGTCATCTTGGTTTAGAAAAATGTTATTCATGTAACCGTCACTTTGAAATTGTTTAACTGCAAAGCGATAGCCTAAGTTATCAGTGGCGCTACCACTTACAACGGCAGCTAGTTCTCTTCCTGAAAACGATTCAAATGTAGCGGAAAGTTTACTATAGAAATTTTCTGTTGGATTGTTTGAAACAAGATTGATTAACCCTGCTAATCCGTTAGCACCATATAATGTGCCTTGTGGGCCACGAAGTACTTCTACTTGCTGTAGATCAAGTGTGGTAGCTGCTGTCGATATTCCTGTTAAGTCAATACCGTCTAGCATTACTCCAACGGAAGGATTAACAGGATCAACGAATTCACTGCGCTCACCAACCCCTCGAATTTGTATAAAGCGGCCACGCGAAGCACCAGTAGAAAAATTTACATTTGGTGCTAGGTTTAATAAATCAGTGAGTTGGTTGGCATTGCGCTTTTCAATATTCACCTGACTAATCACAGTAACACTGCTGGGTAACTCTAAAACATTGGTATCTTCTAATTCAGCGGTTACGATTAAAACTTCACCTTGTGGTTCAGCAGAGTCATTCGAGTTTTCAGCGAATGCGACATTCGCGAAGCTAAAACTAACTAGGCTGATCGTTCCAAGTGCAGCGCACTTTATGGTGTGGTTTAAATGGTTGGTTTTCACTAAGATGATCTCCAATACTACTCTAGCGACCAATGCTAGAGGCTTAAAATGGAGATCCGGTAAGACGGTGGTCAAGAAGGAAGTGATGGATTCGAATTGTTAAGCTGTCGACTCTCTAGGATTTACTAATAACCTTTATTCACTTCCACCTGTTCCTACGCCGGCACTAACCGGATCAGGTTCAAAGGGTACAAATCTCAGGCCATGAATGGTTATTTTATGACCGCCCCTCAGGTTGAGCGCGGATTATAGGTGAAATTAAAATGGGAAGCAAAGAATTAACAGTAACACTTGTTTTAAAGTGGTTTGAGTTGTTGCTTCAGATTTTCTATTGCAATCACATTGGTTGAACTAAGATGAATATCAATCGATATTAAAGTGTCTTTAGTTTGTCTGAGCATCCCGCTGAAAAAGTAACCAATCTATAATAAGATTAGTTATTATCAGTTAATACCAGATCCACCTTTTCTTTCACCGATTCAATTGTTATTTGGGACATCAAGTTTTCGCCTTTAACCCGTTTTCCCCATGGGGCGGTTTCGATAGATTGACCTGTTTGCTTTTCTAATAATTGAGAATAGATAGAGACGGTTAATGATTTCGAATTGTAGGGGCCGGTACGCATTGGATTACTGTGGGCGTAGAGGCCGATGACTGGAGTATTAACACTTGAGGCCATGTGTGCAGGTCCTGAGTCTGGCGCTAAAACTAATGTGGCTTGATCGAGTAATGCTAGCAGTTGAGGTAAGTTAGTTTTGCCAATTAGATTGATCATAGAAACTTTTGCTAGTTGCTGAATCTCGTTGCCTAACTGTAATTCGGTTGTGGAAGGCCCCCCTGACAAAACCACTGTTAGGCCTTTACTCGCAACATATTCTGCGATTATCGCGTAGTTTTGTGTTAACCAATTTCGTTCTGCTTTACTCGCAGCAGGGGAAATAACAAAATAGTCTTTTGAACCTGTTAACTGTCTGCTCCATTCTTTATCTGCGTCACTAATGGGCATATGCCAAATAGGTTTGTTTTGTCGGCTAGCTCCGATTGCTTGAGCAAAGCCCCAAAAGCCTTCGGCAACATGTGGTTGTTTTTGAGCTGAAACCCGATGATTGGTAAACAACCATTGGCCTTCCTTCGCTCTACTGGAGTCAAACCCCCATTTCTTTTTTGCTGAAATACACAAAGTCGCTAAACTAGCTCTTAATGCTACTTGCATATGCAGTAAGTGATCGAATGTTCGCCCCCTCAGTGCTTGATAAAGATCACGATAGCCCTTTATGCCAGCCTTTTTGTCAAAAATCACAAACTCAACATTTTTCAAATTGACTAATAGCTGGGCTTCGACCTTGCCAATCACCCAGGTTATTTTGCATTCTGGCCAGCTTTTTTGAATTGCTTGCACGGTTGCCACGGCATGGCAAACATCGCCAATTGCAGATAGTCTTAATATGCAAATTGATTTTACTGGTTGGTTTTCGGAAAGCATACTGTTGATTTAGGGATCTCTTTGGCGTGAATCTAGCGTTATTGAAAGCGCACTTTTTGGTATTCTAATCGATTCAATTCGCCTTCACCAGTATCCATTTTAGTTTGTAGATCGGCCTTTTAGCATCAGCCAGCTTGTGCGGTTGACTCAAAAGTTAGCGAAGGCTGTTTTATAATTTCATCCGTTTGGTCAGAACGAAGGGGTTTAGCGAGGTAAAAACCTTGGCCTAAATGACATCCCATTTCGACCAGGACTGCAAGTTGCTTTTGCGACTCAACACCTTCTGCAACAAGCTCAATATCCAATGTTTCAGCCAGTGCGATGATAATACTAATAATGGGATAATTATTTCGACCACTGCCCAGGTTAGAAACAAATGTACGATCAATCTTGATCACATCGAATGGAAGTTGGTGTATGTAGCTAAGGGAGGAATAGCCTGTACCAAAATCATCCAGTGATGTTTTTACACCGAGTTGCTGAAGTTGGTAAAACATATTTCTCGCCTTGGCAACATTCTTCATTAATATTCTTTCGGTTAACTCCACCACTAAAGTGTGCTTGGGAATGTTATATTTTTGAATTATTTCTGAAATTTCATTGACCAGTCGGGAGTCAATAAATCGTTGCGCTGAAATATTAATACTAATGTAGAAGTTATCTTTGCTAATTAATCGCCAGCGAGTGATTTGCTCAGCGATGTTGGCCAGAAGTTGTGTATCAATTTCTTTCATCAAGTCATGAGTCTCGGCGAGATGAATAAAGTGGTCAGGTTCAATAATTCCCCGCTCTGGATGAACCCAACGCATAAGAGCTTCAAATCCAACCACCTTTTGCTCAACTAAATTAACGATGGGTTGGTAATAAAAAGTTAGTTGTTTTTTCTTTACGGCCTCTCGTAGTTCTTGAAGTAGTGTTCGCTCTTTTAGTACTGATTGGTGAAGTTTTTCTTCATAAAGTTGAATATTATTCTTGCCCTTGCTTTTTGCATGGTACATCGCATGGTCGGCATTTTTTAATAAGTCTTCAAAATGTGAAACATTTTTATCGAGTAAACAGATTCCAATACTAATAGAGCAGTTAATACGATTGTTACCACTTTCAATTGGTTTTTCCATGGCAGCTAGAATTCGTTGAGAAATGGATAATACCAAAGACTCATTTTCTAAATCCTCTAACAAAATAGCATACTCATCACCACCTAACCGAGCAAGAGTATCCGAACTTCGTAGTTGTTGTTGCATGCGTTTAGCGGCTTCTTTGAGAATGTCATCACCCGCTTGGTGTCCAAAATTATCATTGATCGATTTAAAATCATCAAAATCAATAAAAAGAACCGCCAAGTCGACGTTTTTAGAACGCTTAGCTCGCAAAAAAGCATGTTCAAGTCGATCAAGAAATAAGGAGCGATTGGTTAAGCCTGTAACAGAGTCGTGTAACGCTTGAAAATGCAGCTTTTGTTCTCGAATTTTCTTTTCAATCGAGGTGCTAATGTGCTGTGCTAAGAACGTTAGAAAATGCAGGTTATCGGTATTAAAAATAATGTCAGGGTCATAACTTTGTAAAGCGATTGCGCCTTGGGTGCTGGAATCTATTACAAATGGCACCGCAAGCCAGCTATGAACGCTTGGCCCTTGTGAGCGAGCATTGCCCTTTTTGCGCCTTTTTTCCAATTCAGTAAAATTTGCAATTCTGGATTCTTGTTTGGTAATCACTTCCGCCACTAAAGTTTCGGGCATTTTGGTGTGATCGATACTGGCATCAAATTCACCACCTTGCTGCTTATCGAACAAGTAAGGACAAGAATACTCTCGTTTTATTTTGTCATAAATAACAACAAAAAAACTATGTGTTGCAACTTGCTTTTCTATAATCTTATGCAGACCCAAATAGAAATCTTCAATTGAGCTAGAGTTATAGCTTAATTCTGAGATTAGCAATAAAGTATCTGAAAGACTTTTGGCTTTGTTGATGGTTTCATTGGTTTGTTCAAGTTTTTCTATCGCTGAATTATAGGAAATCTTTGATGCGATGATCCCACCTAAGATTTCTAAGTAGCGACAATGAAATTCATTAAAAAAACCAGCTTCCGGATGTTCGGAATCAATTACACCAAGCACTTTGTTATCATGGCAGATCGGTACCGATAACTCTGAAAGTCGCGATTCATCATCAACGATATAGTTGGGTTCAGTGCGAGTATCATTTATTAGCATGCTTTTTACTTGTTGAGCAGCTAATCCGACAATTCCTTCTCCAAATTTCAAAGAGATCGCATTGACTACCTGACGTTGATGCGGATTTTTAGGCCCATAGGCTGCAACTTGAACTAAAGAATTTGATTTGGAATCGAGTAAGTAAACCACACAATCAACAAAACCAAGCGACTTAATGGTGTGTTGTGCAAGGTGCCAACAAGCATCTTCTATAGAATCAATTTGATTAACATGTTCAACAAAGTCCAATAACGCTTCAAGCGCTACTTTACTCTGCTGCGAATCAATGTCATATCTATTCATAAAGTCAAAGGTAGTCGTGTCGTTATTTTGTGAGCGGAGATCCATATGCACCGCGTAATCCTGAAAACTTGGTTTTTTATTATTTGTTTTACTATCAGATGCAGTTCGTAATCCGTAATCTAATAACAACGAGCTTTGTATAAATATAGTCGTGATTTGCTTAATTAGTCGGATTTTTGTTGATTTAGATAAACCTGAAGCAGGTATAATTTGAACATTCTGAGTTAGAATACCGGTATCGACTTTTTAGGTTTAAGAGTAACTGTTTGAAAATTAACGTTGAAACTACAGAAAATAGCCTGCTTTTAGTGCCGCTCGACAGTGAAAACGCCGAGACTCGAGTAGAGAACCAATGGTTTAGCCCTGAATACTGGCAGACTCGTGAACGACTTATTGGAAAATCATATGGGCGAAATACCACATGGTTTATTCGTCCAGAGAAAAATCAAGTTGGTCGTCATGTGGAATCTTGTGATTGGGTTTTAAGGCACTACTACCGCGGAGGCATGGTCGCTAAGATTTCTCGCGATCAGTTCTTTTATACTGGAGTCGAGCGCACTCGCCCGTATAAAGAATTACTGTTGTTAATGAAGATGAAGCGGCTAGGTTTACCAGTGCCAAATGGCGTCGCTGCAAGAGTGGTTAGACGGGGTTTTAGTTATTCTGCCGACCTGCTGATGGAAAAACTATCGGCTGACGATTTAGTAAAGCACTTAGCAAACGGTCAGTTGTCTCAGTCTCAATGGCGCAATATAGGAGAAGTGATAGGGGCGTTTCACTCACAAGGTGTTTTCCATGCCGACCTAAATGCTCACAATATTATGATTGATCAACAGCAGAAAGTTTGGCTGATTGACTTTGATCGCTGTGGATTTAAAAAACCGCAGTCTAGTTGGCAGCAGCAAAATATCCAACGACTGCAACGATCTTTACTCAAAGAAAAGGCAATCAACTCAGTCTTAGCCTTTGATAGCCAATGTTGGCAATGGTTGACCGCGGGTTATCGCCAACAGCTCACTTAGTGTCGACTATTTGAAATTAATGCGGCGATTAATTGACTAATTTTGATTGCGCTACCGCGGTTTTGTTCAAATAACCCTTGGCAGCTTTGTTGAAAGTTTGTTTGAATTTGCTCATCGGTCAAAGTCGTTAAAATAAACTGTTCTAACTGCTGGGAGTTTTCTACCTTTGTTAAGGTTTCAAACGACTCCATTATTTGACAGACTTCTGAGAAATTATAAGTACTCGGCCCGATGGCGACGGGAATGCCGCAAACTGCTGGTTCAAGTGGATTATGACCACCTCTTTCAATGAGGCTACCGCCAACAAAAGCTAGGTCTGCACCTCCGCACATGACGGTCATTTCGCCCATGGTGTCGCCAACAATCACCTGGGTATGCTCTGTGGGTAATGTGTTTTCACTTTTATTGACGAAAGCAAGGTTGAATTTTGAACAAGCCAATTTGAGTTGATTAAATGCTTCAGGGTGTCGAGGAACAGCGATCAATAATAAGTTAGGAATTTTTTTTAGTAGCGAGCGATGACAGTTAAGAATGTCTTCAAACTCGCCAGGATGAATACTTGCTGCAATCCAGCTTGGTCGGCTGTTTTTATAAGTCTGAGCAAATTCTTGTTGTGCAGTCAGGGTGCTTTGGTTGATTTGAATATCAAACTTTGTACTACCGACGACTTTTAGGTTGTTGGCAGCGACTTCTAATTGAGCAAAGTTTGCTGAGTCTGACGGGTACTGAGCTGCCACCATTGAGAGATTAGAAAAAAGCTGCTTGGAAAAAGATGATCGCTTTAAATACTTTTTTAGTGATTTATCTGATAGCCGCGCATTGGCTAAAATCACTGGAATATTGTTGCGCCTCATTTGGCGCGTTAGGTTAGGCCAAATTTCCGTTTCCATTAATATACAAGCAGAGGGTTTGACCCGCTTAATAAATCGATTAACCGAGCCAAGCCAGTCGATAGGTAAATAACTGATATGAATCGTTTTTAAGTCGTGCGTATTGATAATTTTTTTAACTTCCGCTCGGCCAGTTGGGCTGGTAGTGGTAATCCAAAGGGCGAGCTGTGGAAAATCAGCTTTTAACTGAAGAATTAGCGGAATTGCTGCGATACTTTCGCCTACCGAGGCGCAATGCAAGTGGATGGTCGCGGGTAGATTTGATTGCTGGACCATCCCAAGTCGTTCGGAAAGATTTTTCCAATAACGCGCATCCTTTATGCCACGGTAAAAGAAATAGAACCAAACAATTGGGGAAAGCACATAAAGAAGAAAATTGTATTTCGAATAAGTCATGGCTAAACGGATCATTTAACGAGTTGATTATTGCTCAACTTAAGTAACCCGCTAAAAATAGGCCGTTCAATTTGGCTGCTTTTTTCATGAGGTTTACTTAGGGATTTCTACTTTCGCTTCTTTACTGCGTTTAAATATGACCAGTTTGCTACCGATAGTTTGTACTTTTGCCGACTGGGTCTTTCTAATGATCCTATCAATCATTTGTTGGCGCTCTTCGCGGTTTTCTGCACGCACATTAATTTTTATCAATTCATGCGCATCTAAGGCGATTTTAACTTCTTCCATTACCGAATCGGTTAAGCCTTTATCACCGATCATCACGACGGGCTTGAGGGCATGGGCGAGCCCTTTTAGGTGCTTAATTTGAGAATTACTGAGTTTTGCCATGATTTATCTAATTTTAAAGTTCGTTATGCCGCAATTTTAGCATTGTTTGCCTGATTCTAAGATAGTAATTGTTGTATTATGCACAATTATTCGCTGGAGTAGCTCAAGTTGAGTGATGTTTTGTTGGTTTCAGCAAGTAAATATAAAAGGTTAGGGCCCGCAAATGGCAAAAAGTAAAAGTAGCAAAGGTTGGCTAAAAGAGCATTTTGACGACCAATATGTAAAGATGTCCCAAGAAGATGGTGTTCGATCCAGAGCCGTCTACAAGCTACAAGAAATGGATGAAAAAGATAAATTAATTCTACCTGGTCTGAATGTGGTGGATCTTGGCGCAGCACCAGGTGGTTGGTCTGAATATGTGGCGAAAAAGTTGGATAGTAAAGGGGCTATCGTCGCGACCGATATATTGCCGATGGATCATTTAGCTGGGGTAACTTTTATTCAAGGCGATTTTCGAGAAGAATCAGTGCTCAACGAGATATTAGCCCAACTAGAAAATAACCAGGTAGACCTTGTTTTATCAGATATGGCCCCCAATATAACCGGTGTAGACTCAATTGATCAGCCATCATCTATTTATTTAGTGGAGCTAGCTCTCGATTTTGCCCAACAAACATTGACTAAGAATGGCCGATTCTTGGTAAAAGTCTTTCAAGGAAGCGGCTTTGATGAATACCTCAAGTCGGTTAAAGAAAGCTTTAATCAAGTTAAAATCCGTAAGCCAAAGGCGTCGAGAGCCCGCTCTCGAGAAGTTTATATTTTTGCCCAAGGGCTGAAAAATTAAGGATATTAGTAGTAGATAGAGGCGATAGTCAGAATCAATTGAACTTTTATTGAAATATGGCGATACACTTAATAAGCAGTTTTTATGATCAATACTGCAGAAAATGACGTATAACTAATATACGATCTAAGACGAACGAATCGATTTTAATCTGAAAGAACAGATATTAGGAATAACGAGGATAACCCTTTGAACGATACAACCAAACATCTCTTTTTATGGTTAGTGATTGGCCTTGTGCTGGTGGTGACCTTTAATCAATTTGAGACTGCTCAGCAAAAGTCTGGTGAAATAGAATACTCAGAACTGATTGAAGACATCGAACGTGGCAAGGTTAGAAGCGTTACTGTGGCTGGTTTAGATGCAGAAGCGATAATGAACAATAACGATAAAGTCACCACTAAAATTCCGTATGGTTCAAGTGAAGAGCTGTCTAAAATTGCTCGAGAAAATAAAATCATCTATTCCGGTGCAGACCCAGAAGGAAATAGCGGTATTTTTACTTTCTTTATGTCGTTTGGCCCTATTTTACTGCTGATTGCTGTTTGGATTTATTTTATGCGCCAGATGCAGGGTGGCGGAAAAGGCGGAGCCATGAGCTTTGGTAAGAGTAAAGCGAGGTTGCTCAGTGAAGACCAGATTAAAACAACCTTTGCTGATGTAGCGGGTTGTGAGGAAGCCAAAGAAGAAGTTTCGGAATTGGTGGATTTCCTTAGGGAGCCTTCTAAGTTTCAAAAGTTAGGTGGTCAAATACCACGTGGTATTTTGATGGTTGGTCCTCCAGGAACAGGTAAAACATTGTTAGCAAAAGCAATTTCCGGTGAGGCGAAGGTGCCGTTTTTTACCATTTCAGGTTCGGATTTTGTTGAAATGTTTGTCGGTGTTGGTGCATCGCGGGTAAGAGATATGTTTGCTGAAGCCAAAAAGCAATCGCCTTGTATTATTTTTATAGACGAAATTGATGCAGTAGGTCGCCATCGTGGTGCCGGTCTCGGAGGCGGGCATGATGAGCGAGAACAGACACTGAACCAGTTGTTGGTAGAAATGGATGGTTTTGACGGCGATGAAGGCGTGATCATCATTGCTGCGACAAATAGACCCGATGTACTGGATCCGGCCTTATTAAGACCAGGCCGCTTTGATCGTCAAGTGACGGTTGGGCTGCCAGATATTAAAGGTAGAGAGCAGATTCTAAAAGTTCACATGCGCAAAGTTCCTTTAGGAGATGATGCGGATGCTGCAGTGATTGCTAGAGGTACTCCAGGTTTCTCAGGCGCTGACCTTGCCAATTTGGTCAATGAAGCCGCGTTGTTTGCCGCTAAAGCCAATTCACGAACGGTTACCCAAGAGTACTTAGAAAAAGCCAAAGATAAGCTCATTATGGGGGCCGAACGTCGCTCCATGGTGATGGACGAAGAAGAAAAGCTGAATACAGCTTGGCACGAAGCGGGTCATGCAATTGTTGGTCGGCTCGTTCCAAGTCACGACCCTGTTTACAAAGTGTCGATTATTCCAAGAGGCAGAGCGCTTGGTGTAACGATGTTTTTGCCTGAGAAAGACCGATTCAGCGCGAGTAAAGAAGGTTTAGAGAGTAACTTGTCCTCTCTTTACGGAGGACGAATCGCGGAAGAAATGCTTAATGGCCCAGAAAAGGTTACTACCGGAGCGTCTAATGATATCCAGAGAGCGACTGAAATTGCTCGCAATATGGTGACACATTGGGGATTCTCTGAAAAGTTGGGTCCGTTGTCATACGCTGAAGACGATGGAGAAGTGTTTCTAGGCCATTCGGTGACTCAAAAGAAAGGAGTGTCCGGGCATACCGCGAAGTTGATCGAAGAAGAAATCAAGTCACTTATCGATAAAAACTATGCACGTGCAGAGAAAATATTAAAAGAAAACGAAGACAAGTTAAAAATAATGGCTGAAGCATTAATGAAATATGAAACGATTGATGCAGACCAAATTGATGACATTATGGCTGGAAACAACCCAAGACCTCCAGCGGGGTGGGATGACAGTGATAGTTCAGAGCCGCCTAAAGCTGAAAAGAAGAAAACAGATGTTTCTAATGAAGCTAAAATTGGCGGGCCTGCAGAACAGCCTTAATCCAAGTCGCTGCTTTTAACTTGGTAAACTACAGACCTCAATACGGCGCGTAAGCGATTCGTTTTGAGGTCTTTTTATTGGTAACAGCAAAAAATGAACTTAGAACAAGTCAGAAGAGAGTATTTGCGCGGTGGATTGAATCGACATCAGCTCAATCCCGACCCGACCATTCAGCTACAAACTTGGTTGAAACAAGCCACGGATGTAGAGCTGATCGATGCTACGGCTATGACTTTAGCAACTGTTGATTCACAAGGACAACCAAGTCAAAGAGTCGTATTACTGAAACGACTCGATCAACGAGGCCTAGTTTTTTATACCAACTTAAAAAGTCGTAAGGCTAACGACATTAAGGATAATAATAAAGTAAGCGCTAACTTTGCTTGGTTGCAGGTTGAGCGACAAGTAAAAATACAGGGAGTTGCAAGCCGTTTATCGGCTGCAGAGAGTTTTGCATATTTCTCGTCGCGACCAAAGGATAGCCAAATGGCAGCTTGGGCATCTAATCAAAGTCACCCGATTAAATCTCGTCAAGTGTTAAATCAGGCATTTGCTCAAATCAAAGCTAAATTTAAGGACGGAAAAATCCCCCTACCTGACTTTTGGGGGGGCTATATTATCAAACCAACTCGATTCGAGTTTTGGCAAGGCGGTGGAGCTCGATTACACGATAGCTTTAGCTACATTCCGGATGAGCAAGGTAACTGGGAAATCCAACGTTTGGCACCATAGCAGCTTTTTAGTTAATCATTTGAGCAATTTTTGTACTAATTCCGATATCGCGAGGGGAGTTTTCGCTGGACTAATTTGCCCTCAACATTTAGGATCCCTAGCAAAATTTTACGAGGGATAATGACAGTATGAACCCAATTCTAGACCTTTTCGCAGAGTCTCCAATGAAGCCGATGCAAACCCACATGCAGAAAGTGGAAGAGTGTGTCGATATTCTACCGGGTTTTCTTGACGCAGTATTTGCTCAAAACTGGGACGAGATGATGGTGATGCAAAAGCGCACCAGAGCGCTTGAAAACGAAGCTGACGAGTTAAAGAAAGCTTTGAGACTGAATTTACCCAAAGGGCTCTTTATGCCCGTTTCTCGAATAGACCTCCTAAATCTACTTTCCTCTCAGGATAAAATTGCTAACAAAGCAAAAGATATTGCTGGATTAATCACCGGCCGTAAAATGAAGTTTCCTGAATCAACTCAAGCAGATCTTAAAGCTTATCTGAACAGGAGTATTGATGCGGCAAAGCAAGCAGGTAAAGCGATTCGTCAGCTAGATGAATTACTTGAGTCGGGCTTTAAAGGTAAAGAAGTAACCATTGCAGAAGAAATGATCACTGAACTCGATCAGATTGAGAATGACGTTGATGTTTTACAAATTAAAATGCGTCGTCAGTTATTTGATATTGAGGACACTTTACCAGCGGTCGACGTTATCTTCTTCTATAAAGTGATTGAGTGGGTCGGTGATTTAGCTGATCTTTCACAGCAAGTTGGTTCAAGATTAGAGTTATTGTTAGCTCGCTAATTGCTAACGCTACACAACAATAAAACAAACGATTAGAGAGTAATACAATGGGCGAATTTTTTAGCGAATATCAAATGATACTGATCGGCCTTGCCGGAGTCTTTGGGCTTCTGATGGCTTTTGGTATTGGAGCCAACGATGTTGCCAATGCGATGGGAACTTCGGTTGGTGCAAAAGCGTTGACGGTAAAACAAGCGATAATCATCGCAATGATTTTTGAGTTTGCAGGGGCTTTTCTAGCAGGCGGGGAGGTTACCTCTACCATACGAAAAGGCATCATCGATCCATCCAGTATGGTGGACACCCCAGAGTTACTGGTGTTCGGCATGATGGCGTCGTTGTTGGCCGCTGGAATCTGGTTGATTATTGCTTCTTACTTTGGTTGGCCAGTATCAACGACTCATTCAATCGTAGGGGCAATTGTTGGCTTTGCGGCAGTCGGTATTGGGGTCGAAGTTGTTCAGTGGTCTAAAGTAGGCTCAATTGTTGCTAGTTGGGTGGTGTCTCCTTTGTTATCAGGAACCATGGCTTTTGCATTGTTTACCAGTGTACAGAAGTTGATTTTAAATACGGACGACCCGCTAAAAAATGCGCGTAAATACGTACCGTTTTATATGTTCTTGGCGGGTTTTATGATCGCGCTTGTCACACTACTGAAAGGGCTAAAACATGTCGGAATAGACCTATCATTTGGCCAGTCACTATTGATTGCAATGGGCTTTGGAGTTTTGGTTTTGTTAATCGGCAAAATATTTATTAGTCGACTCAAGATCGATAAGAATGACGATAAAGACTTTAACTACACCAGTGTTGAAAAGGTCTTTGCTATTCTGATGATTGTAACGGCTTGTGGTATGGCATTTGCGCATGGTTCTAATGACGTCGCTAATGCGATTGGACCTTTGGCTGCTGTAGTCAGCGTGGTTGAGAGTGGTGGTACCATTGGAGCAAAGTCGGAATTGCCTATGTGGATTTTGTTACTGGGTGGTGGCGGAATTGTGATTGGTTTAGCGCTTTTTGGAGCACCGGTCATGAGAACAATTGGTAAACGAATCACAGAGCTTACCCCTAGCCGTGGTTTTGCTGCTGAACTAGCCGCTGCAACTACCGTTGTTGTCGCTTCAGGAACTGGCATTCCAGTATCAACTACACATACCTTGGTCGGTGCTGTACTCGGTGTGGGGATGGCTCGCGGTATCGCCGCATTAAACTTAGGCGTATTAAAAAATATCGCAGTGTCTTGGGTTGTTACATTACCGGCAGGTGCAATTTTATCGATGATGTTCTTCTTTATGCTAAAAGGTATATTCCTTTAGATAGAGTAAAACAAACGATTTACCGATAACAAAAACGGGAGCATTTAGCTCCCGTTTTTAGTTTAAATGGATATCGAGCGTTTATAAAATGAAGCGAGTTAAGTCTTCATCTTGAGCCAATTCACCTAATTGTTGTTTTACATAGTCCGCATCAATCACTAGTTTGTCGTTACTATCTGAAGCGTTAAATGAAATTTCTTCCATTAGTTTTTCAACCACTGTATGTAATCGCCTTGCACCGATATTCTCAGTTGTTTCATTCACTTGCCAAGCGACTTCTGCAATCGTTTCAATCGCGTCTTCGGTAAACTCGATGGCTTGGTTTTCGGTTGCCAGCAGTGCGATATATTGTTTGGTTAGTGCGGCATCTGGCTCGGTTAATATCCGTTTAAAGTCTTCTGCTGTAAGCGAACTCAGCTCTACTCGAATCGGTAATCGCCCTTGCAACTCTGGAATAAGATCAGAGGGTTTTGATAAATGAAAAGCGCCGGATGCGACAAACAAAATATGATCGGTCTTGATCATGCCGTACTTAGTTGACACCGTACAACCTTCAACTAGCGGGAGTAGGTCGCGCTGGACACCCTCTCGAGAAACTTCACCACTGCTGCCGCGATCACCTTTAGCAACCTTGTCGATCTCATCGAGAAAAACGATGCCATTATTTTCTACCGCCTCAACCGCTTTTGCTTTTAACTCATCTTTATTAACGAGCTTTTCAGCTTCTTCTTCAGTTAATAATTTAAATGCATTTTTAATTTTAATCTTGCGTTTTTTAGACTTACTTGGCGCAGAATTTTGAAACATGTCTTGTAGTTGACTGGTCATATCCTCCATGCCTGGCGGAGCCATAATCTCAATACCGACACTTGGGCCGGTAATATCAATTTCAATTTCTTGATCATCGATAGTACCTTCTCGCAATTTCTTGCGAAACATTTGTCGAGCCGCCGAATCATCGCGTTCCGCGGGTTCGTTTTCAAAGCCTCTAGCCGGTGGTAATAAAGCATCTAAAATTCTCTCTTCTGCGGCTTCTTCCGCTCTAATTTTCACTTTGTCATGCTCTTGTTCTCTTAGCATTTTAAAAGATGAATCGACCAGATCTCTAATGATCGAGTCGACATCTCTACCGACATACCCGACTTCAGTAAACTTGGTTGCTTCAATCTTTATAAATGGGGCATTGGCGAGTTTTGCCAAACGTCGAGCGATTTCAGTTTTACCAACACCGGTTGGACCGATCATCAAAATATTCTTTGGTGTAATTTCGTTGCGCAAGTCATCTTTAACCTGCATTCTTCGCCAGCGGTTTCTTAACGCGATAGCCACTGATTTTTTAGCATCGTTTTGGCCGATGATGTGTTTATCTAGTTCGTGAACTATTTCACGGGGAGTCATTTGTGACATGTTTTTGTTCCAATATAATTTTTGCCAGTGAAATGGCGATGTATCAAGTCAATAATAAAATTTGTTACTTGCCCAGTGTTAGTGAGCCTTTAATTGCAGTCGAGTTCTTCAATGGTGTGGTTGTGATTAGTATAAACACAGATATCACCAGCAATTTGTAATCCTGACTCAACGATTTCTCGGGCTTCTAGTTCTGTCTTGTCGAGAAGTGCTCGTGCTGCGGACTGAGCGAAAGGGCCACCCGAACCTATGGCCATTAAACTATCCTCAGGTTCAATGACATCGCCATTTCCGGTAATAATTAAAGAGTGCTCTTTATCGGCAACCGCCAATAATGCTTCCAGTTTTCTCAGCATGCGATCGGTTCGCCAGTCTTTCGCCAATTCGACAGCCGAGCGCATTAATTTGCCCTGGTATTTCTCAAGTTTGGCTTCAAAGCGTTCGAATAGAGTAAAGGCATCTGCCGTTCCACCGGCAAATCCAGCAATCACTTGATTATGATACAAGCGACGAACTTTGCGAGCGTTGCCTTTCATAACAGTGTTTCCCATGGAGACTTGTCCGTCACCGCCAATAACTACTTTGCCATTGCGACGAACTGAAAGAATGGTTGTTCCACGATATTGTTCCAAGTTTTGCTCCGATAGGTTAAGAAAGTTTAGTAGCGCATCGCACCTTTTTGGGTACGAAATTATGCTTTTTCAAGGCCTATTGATAAAAATAGACCCTGTGCTCTTTTCGCTAAGTTAATCTTGCTGCTTTTTTAAATACTTGGACAATTGAGCTTGTAACGATTTTGGAACTTGATTGAAGGTAAGGCTTCCGGTGGCAGGATCATAGGAGATGCTGTCTTCCATTCGATCAGAGGAAAAGCTGATACTGAGGTCTTTTTCCCTACCATAAAAGCGGACGTACTTTTTTAGACTATTACGATGTGCGTAAATTTCTTCTTTTGGGGACTCGAGATTGTCCGCCACAAAACTAGAAAATTTATCTGGCTCTTTTTCGTCTAATACTTGAGAGAGCGAATCAAAATTGATCGGGTTACCGTTCATATCTTGATCAACGCAGTAATTAACGATGGTGTTTTTGGCTAAGTTACTTTCCTCTTTTTCTAAGGTATTTGCATATTGATCCACAATTTCTAGAAACTCATTCGTTTGCTGCTGTAAATTTACCCCTGCAATAAAACCGCTAAACTGAGTAAAAGCATGAGCTAAGTCATTGTTTCCGCGACTAATTTGGAAAGTTAAATATTGCTGCCAATCTTTGACCTGCCACTGAGAAAAATCAACTTTTAGAACATAATTTATTTTGCTGGCGTTTACATAGGAAAGGTCGACAACATCCAATTCAGAGTCCACATATTGGGCATCGGTGTGAGTTAACCAATAAAGGTAAAAGTATTGGTGTTCCATTAACTCCTCAATCACAAACAATAAATGCCCTGAGAAAGGCTCCTTATGCTCTGACAGTTGTATTTTAAGTTGCTCGGTCATTTTTTGAGTGACTGAAACGAATCCCATTTCCTGCTGTTGTAGTTTAGTTAACCAGGCCGGTAGCGGGTTATCTCCCATTTCTGGGTCAAATAAACCATACTGTCGTGTCGCACTTCGTTGCAGCGCTTGCTTTAACTGTACAAAAAGGGATACAGCCGGACCTTCTAAGGAGTTTTCTTCATTTCTAAGGTTGATTTTTACTTCTTCGTTTTCGGCAGGTAACGAAATTGAATGAATAATACAGTGTTTTATAGACATCAGTTTCTTAAGTCAAAGTGATAAGATTGTAAGAAAGCAGTATAAATGATTTTCTTTTCAATGTCGGTGGAAATGCCGCAAGTAATTAGCAGAGAATTATCCATTCGAGTAACTCACAAAGCGAATTATTCGGAATTTCGTCCACTGTGGACTAGAATCATTAATTAGAAGAGTTATCTCAGTGGAGTAATAATTGGAAAAAGCGAATAAAGCATAGTGGTATTAGATGAAGCGAACCAATAAAGAAATATTGCTTTTAGGTCTTAGCTTGGTTGCTGCGGTTAGTATCGGTGGATTTTCTATATTACGGTTGGCGAATTTTGAATGGCTAATAGGTCTTTTTGACGCGGTTGTGAGCGTGGGAATGTTACTCATCGCGTATTATGTGTACACCACCCAAAAAGTAGCTTTACCAAGTGTTGTGCTGGCTGTCACAACCTGCATAGCGGCTGTTATGACTGTTCATATGAAAGGAATTGAAAACATTTCTTGGGCCTACCCTGCGCTTGTTTCCGCGTTTTATTTACTTTCTCCTAAACGAGCAATTTTGCTCAGTTTGGCGACGCTTGTGTTGCTTTCACCCGTGCTTTTTGAAGGCTTTTCTCATCTTCAATTTATTAGCACCATCACCACTTTGTTTATGACCTGTTTATTCGGATATATTTTTTCCAAGAGTGTTTTAGAACAGCATGAACAGCTTTCTGAAATGGCGACAAAAGACTCCCTTACCGGCATGGGAAATCGAAGAGCGCTCGATCATAAGTTGGTCGAATTATTAAGTGCACATGCAAGAAGGCCCGCTGATCTTTCGTTGATCTTATTGGATTTGGATCATTTTAAGAAAATTAATGATGAGTTTGGTCATATTGTCGGAGACCAAATTTTAACTCGGGTAGCTGAGATAATTGACGGTCGTATTAGAGTGACCGATGCTTTGTATCGGTTTGGTGGGGAAGAGTTTGTTATTGTTCCGTTAGAGCTTGATTTAAAACACGCAGCAAGGCTAGCAGAGCAGCTCAGAATTTTGGTTGAAAACCATGAGTTAGTGACTGAAAAGCCTGTCACTATTTCACTGGGTGTCGCGCAATATATAGATGGTGAGACCAGTGATTCATGGCTAAATAGAGCGGATGAAGCACTATACCGAGCTAAAAACTCTGGTAGAAATAAAGTGTGTGAGGCTAAACAAGCAATTTAGTGACTGAGTCTAGAGTGGGCGTTAAACAATACTAATTCAACTAATCTGTCGGATTGGATTCGGCCGGAGCCAGCAATCTATCGATAAACTTTTGGCCGGTTTTTCCTAGTGGATTATCAGCCCGCCAAACTAAATGAGGAGTAAAGCTAAATCGAGAACCATGTTGGTATTTTACTTCAACTAATTGTCCGGTTTTAAGCGTTTTCTCAACCAAGTAGAGAGGCATCCAGCCAAACCCTATTCCTGCTAACAACGCCTGTTTTTTACTTTGAAAATCACTCAGATAAAACATTTTCTCGCCACCGAAGTGCATGTGCTCGACTTCATACAATTCTTGATCACTAGAGTCGTGCACACTCAATTCAATGTGTTGTTGTAAATTGTTGAGGTCGACTTGCGCTAAGTCTGCTAAGGGGTGGCTATGTGATACGCACAGCAAGCATTCGACTTCTGGCAGCGCTTGAGATAACAATTGAGTCGAGGCTTGATACTCTTTTACAATCATCAAGTCGGCTTTGTTTTGTTCGAAGCGATGTTGAACTCCGCCAAGGTACTCCATTGTCAGCGATATTTTTGTAGGTACATCTTCCGCGATTAAGGTTCTAATTACCGACATGATGGAAGAAATCTCTAAAATGCCATCGACCACCACTTCAAAACTGGGCTCCCACTCTTCCCCTAGTTGCCTAGCTAGTTGCTCAATATTTTCGGCTTGGGCCAAGAGTCTACGGCCCTCGGCTAGTATGACTTTTCCGGCTTCCGTTAGCTCCGCACGATATTGGCTTCGATCGAATATCGCAATGTCCAGATTGCTTTCTAGTTTGCGGATTTGATAACTAACGGCTGATTGGGCACGGTGAAGAGTCTTGGCTGCACCTGAAAAGCTGCCTTTTTGAACAATTGTGTCCAATACTCTCACCGAGTCTAGGTCGAGTTTCATAGAATCAATGTTTTATCTAATTATCGAATGGTATTGGTCACTTTACCATATGAATAATAGATGTGTTACGGGATTTTTCATAATTATAGGGCGCGGTGGAGCTCACCTTGGACGAAGTGAACCCTCTAAATTCAATGTAAAAAAGAATCAAAAAGATATACATTTGGCCGTAGTCGAGTACACTGGACAAACGATTGAAGGATGATTTCAAACATGATGAAATTTGCATCGATGATCACTTGCCTTGCCGTCTGCTTGTTATCAAATAGCTTTCTGCTATTTTCAGGCCATGCTCTTGCTGACTCACAATTAAAACAACGGTCACTTTCTGCAGTGCAATCAGAGACTTGCAAACTTACCTTAGGCCTTTCTGAATGGTTACCTTATCAATCAATTTCTGATTCCGGCGAGCCTTTTGGCTTTCAAATAGAGTTGCTTAAGCAAATTATCAGTGAAGCAGATTGTCAGCTTAGCTATCAATCTGTTAAGTTCTCAGATGGAATAAAAGCACTTGCCGCAGGAAAGCTAGACGTAATGATGAACGCTACGATCTCTGAAGAGCGCCAAGGGTTCGCTTATTTTAGTATTCCTTATCGAAATGAATTCATGTTGCTATATTCCAATCCAGAATGGTTAGCAAGGTGTCAAAAATTAGGCTTAAGAGAATTAGTACAGCGAGGCTTTCGGTTAGCCGTGCAAAAAGATGTGGTGTTTGGCAAAGAGCTACAAGAAATTCAAACCGACCCAGAACTTAATCAAAAACTAATATATATCAACAACGATTCACCCCATGTCGATCTTGTAAAAAAGCTAAATGTAGATGGCATAATCGATGACCCTGTAGTTGTGGCTTACTTGTCTAGCATTAATAAAACAGGCAATTCTCTCAAGTCGTGTCCTATCAAGATATCATCTTCTCCAGTTTCGTTTATGTTTAGTAAGAAAAGTGTTCCTGCTCATATAGTTAATCGATTCAATCAAGCAATTCGTACCATTCAATCAACTTCGGAATACAAAAAGCGTTGGAACTGGTAAATAATAATTTGGCTGATTAGTATTACTTAATGCCAACCATTGCTGAGTTTATCCCTAATTATTTAAATTCTAAATCTGATGACGCTTATTTATTGAGTAAAAGCATCAATTTGCAACTAGACTTAATCTAGTAGTCCTTCACTCGAACTCTAAATGAACATCGAAATTATTAGATATCGAATATTCGCTATTGCTTTACTTGGCTTAAGTTCGCTGTTTTCCAACTCACTGGGGGCGGCGGCATGTAATTTGACTTTAGGAATGTCTAATTGGCTTCCCTATCAAGCGATATCAGCTGATGGAAAGCCGCATGGATTGCAGGTTGAGTTGATTGAACAAATAGCTGAACAAGCTCAATGTAAAATTAACTATCGTTCGATGACTTTCCAAGCGGGATTAAAAGAGCTAGAAATGGGCACCGTTGATTTTATGGTCAACGCGACGCCATCTGCTGAGAGGGCAAAAATTGCGCATTTCAGTATCCCTTATCGAAACGAGTTTTTATTGCTCTATTCCACTAAGAGATATTTGGCGAAATGTCATAAGATGTCGTTGGAAGAACTAATAAGAGATGGCTTCAGACTAGGTATTCAGTACCAGCTCCATTATGGGGAGGAGCTTAGATTGATACAACAATCGCCAGAATTAGACCGATTGTTGCATTATGTTGAGAGTAATGTTCAACACGTTGACCTCGTTGAAAGCGAAGATCTTGATGGCATAATTGATGATCCGGTTGTTGTTTCGTATCGCTCAACGCTCAATCCTGAACGAAGTGGGATCTTAAAATCTTGTCCTATTCAAATTTCTACTTCACCAGTGTCGCTGATGTTTAGCAAGAAGTCTGTATCGCCCGAAATGGTCGAGCGATTCAATCGAGCGATTCGAGTAGTTCAAGAAACCACTAGGTATCAAAAACAATGGAATTGGTAGACGGGCGCTAATGAGTATATAGCAAGACTATAGTCCGTTATTCTTGTTTAAGGATTTTTGCTTAAATCGCAACATCTTTTTATATTCAATAAACTCCTTGTCAGCAAGAGCCCAATATTGTTCAGCTTTTGTTAGCGCGTCGTTAAAACCTTCAATATTTCCTTCTTGTAGATAACATTGTGCAAGGCGAAAGTGGGCATGCGGTAAGGAAGGGAAAATCTTTATTACTTCCACTAGATCGGCTTTTGCTTCAGTCAGTAAACCAGCTTCGCGCTTCGCGTTGGCTAACAGTACTTGTTGGCCCAATACGTTTGATTCGCTTTGAGTGTTTACAATATTACCTGAAATAGCATCAAGTGCTTTTTGGTGTAAATGGACTGCTTGCACAAAATCATTTTCTAGTTCTAAGATTTGTGCTTTTGAACTGTCTAAAGAGCTAGTGAGCATGGGATTAGGATAAGTCTTGATATATTCCAAAAGCTTTGCCATGGAGTCTTTTGCCTTGGGAATATCTTTAGCAAGAATATGCGCTGAAAGTGCTCCCATTTCTATAATGCCATCGAGTGGTGGTTGCAGTTGCTTCTTTACATTTTCAAGTGACGCTAAGGATTGCTCAAAACGACCTAGGTTCGCCAAAAATAAACTCTCACTAAAATCTAAGCTGAAAATTCTCATAATTGGGGGTAAGTGCTGAGCATGATTTTTCATTTTAGCAATTGTTTCGAGCACTTTATTGATTTGACCGGTTGTTGTGAAAAACAAAACATAACTTTGTAAAATTTCAAATTTTTGTTGATCCGTGGTCGCATTGGCCAGTAAATTCGCCAGCTTGTTTTCAGCCGATTCAAAATCGCCTGTTTTTAAATCCAGCTGGGCTAGTCGAATTGCTGCGGTTAGATTATCCATTTCTAATAACAGGATTCGGTTGTAAGTCTGCTTAGCTAGCTCAAACTGTGAAGTTCTCTCGTAGATACTCGCTAACTCTAAAAGCCCATTATTATCTTGAGGATTGAGCCGAGTGTATTCTTGTTGTGTTCTTAAAGCTTTTTCTAGCTCTCCCCTTAAAACATATAAGTTAGTCATATTTCTAATGACTGAGTCATCAGATGGTGAAAGTTCGCGTAGCTGTTTTAGACTGGTGAGCGCTTTATCAAGGTCGAGTCCGGTAACTAACATTAAACGCGCCATGGTCTTGTGAGCATCAATATCAGTAGGGAACAATTCTAACCACATATCGTAGACTTTCACTTGCGAGGTGTAGTCGCCTCGTAACCCGTAAACCATACCGCGATAAAGGAATTTTTCTTCGATGGTTAATTTGTATTCGTGTTTCAGCGCTTTTGATAACGCTTTGGCTGCTTCTTCGGCGTTGCCCATCAATTGATTAGTTCGCGCCAAATGAGTATAGGCATTAGTGAAACTAAAATCTTTGGTAACCGCTTGCTCTAAAAAGTTTTTCGCCTGAACATAATCATTGTTTAATTCTCGAGCGACCTTGGCTTCAATCAAATCTTTGATCGCTGATATTGATTCGCTGGTGTGTTCTTTTACAGGCAGGTCAGTCGTCTGCTCATTAATATCAATTGGTACTCCAATTGACTCTTTGATGTTAATGGTTAAATCGTCAATCAGTGAAAACAGTTCTTTACCAGATGCTGAATGTGACGCATGAAGTTTTCCTGAAGCAACATTATAAATGTTAACTTCTAAAGTGTAATTGTCATTACTAAAATCAAATTGTCCTTCCAGCATATACTTAAGAAATCTTTTTCTAGCTAATTCAAGTTGTAAAGACTTTGGTTCATTAGTGGCATCATCAAAACCGGCTTTTTGAATGCCCGATAAAATGGTGTTTGAAGCGAAAGGAGTCATTGAACTTACGAACAAACTGCGATCTAAATCACGGCTAAGCAACCACGCTAATCCGTAGCGCAACCAATCTAACTCTGCGCGTTGACTTTTATTCTTCCAAAAGAAACCCACCAATTGACTTCGGTACTCTTGCTTGGAGACTTCATAAGTTTTGCTGTTGCCTTTTTCGTCAATGATCACTTTGGTTTCCGTGGCAGCCACCGGTGAAACCAGATAAAACATCGCGACTACCGCGATCGCCAAATTACTCGGCACCAATATAAAGGTGGTTTTTTTAAGCGGATCTTTTCCTGGTTTGCCGTATTGATATGCGAGAACAAAGACTGAAGGAATAAAACATAACATGCCAATAAAAATGTAAGAAGTGATGTTTTCGGGAGTATTGAAGCGTTCGGTCATCCAATCACCCATCTCGATCATCATCCAAGTTGCCGCAATATAAAGACCAACAATTTGTGGAACTCTTCTATCAATAAGTTGTTTCAAAAGCGATTTTTCTGACATGTTATATTCTTATGTATTTTAATTAAGCAAAAGAGCTCGTAGGTTAGTGGCTGAAGTATACTGTATCAGTGAGTTAAAGGTTGAGCACGTATAAACAATTCTAGTTATTTTGTCTGATTTGGTTTCTGCTCAGCAAAGTCTTTAAAATTTTGCATAAACTTAAACGACTCTTTTTTGAACATGCCGGGCATCAACCAACCTACTAGCTTCATCATAAAGCCGTCAAAGGTGAATTCATTATGTG
The DNA here is from genome assembly GCA_965230505.1 of Kangiellaceae bacterium. Taxonomy (GTDB): domain Bacteria; phylum Pseudomonadota; class Gammaproteobacteria; order Enterobacterales; family Kangiellaceae. The sequence continues at coordinate 2,771,404 of OZ246006.1, forward strand.
ATATCCAACGTGTGGTTTTTTCATCAATAATCTCAAATTTGTTAATCACTTTGTTGTGCACTCCTTTTGAGTGGTACTCAGCAACAAATTCTTCAGGAAAATGATTACTGATGATCGTTTCAACCATTGAGCACTCACGTTTGCCCATTTGATAGACAATCTGGGATTTTGCCCCGACTTCACCAGGCTCTCCACTTAAATGCTCAAAGCTGACCAAGCCCGGCTGCCATTCCTTTAAATTCTCAGTACTATTAAAAAGTTCGATGAATTTGTCTCTACTCAAATTAACATCAATATGTTGTTGGTAGTTCATAAGTCACACTCTCGTCTGCTTTTGTTCTTTGAATACAACCCGCCATGATCACAGACTATATCAATTTATAATCGGTTTTTCGAATAGCAGGTCAATAAAAAAAGGGCTTAACAGGGTGATTGGGCCGTTATTGACGCGCTGCTTTTGCGCAAGAGTCTGCATTAGTTAGTAGATTGATAGGCGGTATTTATTCAAGCTGAGCAAAATAAATGACTAACCGAGGTGCGTTTTTGAACAAAAAGTCGCCAAAAACGGTGCTTTCCAGCAGGATAAAGCGTAGAATACGCGCCTTTATTTTGTTCGGCCACTTTTCGGTCGATGATTTGCTATAAATTTGAGGCACTCAGCCAGTGATTACTAAGTTAAGAAACATTGCCATTATTGCGCACGTAGACCATGGAAAAACGACTCTTGTTGACGAGTTATTACAACAATCAGGAACCCTTGTGCAACGCGGTGAGGCTGCAGAGCGAATTATGGATTCAAATGATCTTGAGAAAGAGAGGGGGATCACCATTCTTTCTAAGAATACAGCAATTAAATGGAACGACTATCGAATTAATATTGTTGACACTCCGGGGCATGCCGATTTTGGTGGAGAAGTTGAGCGAATAATGTCGATGGTAGACTCGGTTCTATTATTGGTTGATGCCGTTGATGGACCGATGCCTCAAACTCGATTTGTCACTCAAAAAGCCTTTGCCCAAGGTTTAAAGCCGGTTGTTGTGGTGAATAAAATAGATCGTCCTGGCGCGCGTCCTGACTGGGTTATTGACCAAATCTTCGATTTATTCGACAAATTAGGTGCGACCGATGAACAGCTCGACTTTCCGGTTATTTATGCTTCAGCTCTGAACGGCTATGCCTCTGAAGATGATTCGGTAAGAGAAGGCGACATGGAGCCGCTATTCAAGGCGATTATTGAGCATGTTGAACATCCCGATGTTGAAATTGAAGGTCCAACTCAAATGCAGGTGACTTCACTTGACTACTCAAGTTATGTTGGAGCGATAGCGGTTGGAAGAGTATCGCGCGGTAAAATTAGCAAGAACCAGCAATTAATCAGTATTGATACTGAAGGTAATACTCGTAAAGTTAAAGTTGGTCAGGTGCTAGGTTATATGGGGCTCGATAGAACCGAAGTCGAAGAAGCGACGGCTGGTGATATTATCGCGATCACCGGTATCGGAGAGCCAAATATTTCGGATACGCTTTGTGACCCTGAGCATGTTGAAGCAAGAACTCCTTTAACGGTTGACGAACCAACGGTTAACATGACCTTTCAAGTTAATACCTCACCATTTGCGGGTAAAGAAGGAAAGTTTGTTACTTCTCGTCAGATTTTAGAGCGTTTAGAAAAAGAACTAATTCATAACGTAGCGCTTCGAGTTGAGCAGTTAGACGATGCTGATAAATTTAAAGTTTCGGGGCGTGGCGAGCTGCATCTTTCGGTTTTGATCGAAACAATGCGTCGTGAAGGCTTTGAAATGGCGGTATCGCGCCCAGAAGTTATCATGAAGGAAGTCGATGGGGTTATGATGGAACCCTACGAAAATGTGACCGTGGATATTGAAGAAGCACATCAGGGTACCATTATGGAGCGCCTTGGAGAGCGTAAAGCTGAAATGCGAGACATGCAACTTGATGGGGCTGGTCGTGTTCGAATTGACTTTTATATCCCTTCGCGTGGCTTAATAGGCTTTCAAACTGAGTTTATGACTGCAACGTCAGGATCGGGTTTGATCTATCATACCTTTGACGCTTACGGTCCTGCTTTTAAAGGAAAATTGGCGCAACGCCATAGTGGTGTACTGATTTCTAACGGAACTGGTAAAGCACTCGGCTACGCATTATTTAACTTCCAAGAACGCGGAAGACTATTCATTGGTCACGGTGTTGAAGTGTATGAAGGGATGGTGATCGGAATTCACGCAAGAGATAACGATCTTACTGTTAACCCGTTAAAAGGTAAGCAATTAACTAATGTTCGTGCATCCGGAACCGATGAAAATATCCAACTATCGCCACCGATTCAAATGACTCTAGAGCAAAGCTTAGAGTTTATTGACGATGACGAGCTAGTTGAAGTTACCCCAGAAAGTATTCGAATTAGAAAGAAATACTTAACGGAAAATGAGCGAAAAAGAGCCTCTCGTTTACCCAAAGAAGATAAGTAACATTTTAAAAGCGCCCAGAGGGCGCTTTTTTTTTAGCTAATTATTATTAATTCAAATGGCGAATTTGTTTGCAAGTCATCTCATTCGTCTATGAATATTAGGCTAGTTTGAACTATTATTAGCTGCTACCCTCTATATATACTTCACCAATTTATAAAGCTGCCCCTAAATGAAGATTCTGTTAGTACTTTTCTTAGTTTTATTTCTTAGTTCCTGTGGATTTGTTCGGCATATTTTTGGATACATCCCGCCACCGGAAGAAACAACCGTGAGTGAAGAGCTGCAGCTTGAGTTTGCTCGCTGTGAAAAAATAAACAAAGATAGAAATTGTGCGCAAATCGCATTTGATACTGTTCGCAAAGTAAAAGGGCTGGAGCCGAGAAAGGTACCCAAGGGGGTGGTTATTATCTTAGAGGGTGATGTTAAAACACCTCCACCAAAAAAAGAGCGCGGTGTAGACCATCCTAACGATAACATCGACAATAAAGAGAATCGATAGTTATAAGAGTGCCCACAGACGAGCTATTTACCAAAATATAGTCAATCTTGGTTAGTCGGCAGTTTTGTGGTCACTTTCTAAATGAAAGCACCATCTTCAAATGGCAGCTGTTTAAAATTGTGCTAGTCTTAAAGGACATCTATTTAAGACTGGTCGGACGATGCAGCCACTATTTCCAGAAATAAAGCCAAATCAAACGTTTACTCTTGAGACCGATGACGGCCACCAGATCTATTATGAAGAGTCAGGTTCGGTTGATGGAATTCCGTTGGTCGTATTGCATGGTGGTCCCGGTGGTGGATGCAGTCCTACTTACCGGCGTTACTGCGACCCAGAAAAATACCGAATTATTTTAGTCGATCAACGAGGTAGTGGTCGCTCTAATCCTCACGCAGAATTAAAAAACAATACTACTCAAGATTTAATTAACGACTTAGAACAAATCCGTTTAGCTCTTGGTATTCGTAAGTGGGTATTGTTGGGCGGTTCTTGGGGAGTCACCTTAGCGCTTGCTTATGCACAATCTCATCCTGAATGTGTTTCTGGATTAATTCTTAGAGGAGTTTTCTTGGGTCGGCAACAAGACATCGATTGGCTATACAGAGATGGTACTCGCCGTGTTTACCCTGACTATTGGAAAGATTTTGTTCACCCGATTCCAGAAAGTGAGAGAGGGGATATCGTTGCGGCCTATTATAAAATGCTAACAGGCGAAAACGAACTAGCAAAAATGGCCGCCGCTAAAGCCTGGTCAACTTGGGAAGCGAGAGTCGCGACCTTAGAACCTAACAATAACCTAGTGGATACTTTTCAAAAACCACATCTGGCTGTCGCCATGGCAAAAATAAGTGCTCATTATTTTGCCAACAATTGCTTTCTCAAAGAAAATCAATTAATTGACAATGCCGATAAGCTCGACGGTATTCCCGGGATAATCGTACATGGTCGTTACGATATGTTATGTCCGTTAGAAAATGCTTGGTCATTGCAAGCTGTTTGGAAAGATGCCGAAGTTAGAATTATTCGTGATGCTGGACATTCTGCCACAGAGGCGGGCATTATTGATGGTTTGATTAGAGCCACTAAATCCATGTATCAGGAACTGCAAAATGATTGCCTTGATCCAGCGAGTGACTAGTGCCAACGTTCGAGTGAATGACCAAGTGATTGGTCAAATAGACAAAGGAATTATGGCACTGATTGGGGTTGAAAAAAATGATTCTCATGAAAACGCCAATAAATTAATTCGACGATTATTAGGTTATCGAATTTTTTCTGATGATGATGGCAAAATGAATCTTAGTCTGTTGGATAGTGGTGGCGGCTTATTGTTAGTTCCGCAATTTACTTTAGCAGCAGATACCAAAAAAGGAATGAGGCCATCCTTCTCGAGCGCGGCTCCGCCAGAGCTCGGAGAACAGCTTTTTGATTACCTCGTTGAACAAGCTAGAAGTCAATGTTCGCAGGTTCAAACAGGTCAGTTTTCAGCTGATATGCAAGTGAGTTTGTGTAATGATGGGCCGGTGACTTTTCATATTAAAAGCTAAGTGGTGCTTTAAGTACTGGCTAACCGATGACCAGCAAAGCTTTTACCTAAACTGTTATGGATAATTTTAGCCTAGTTGTTTTTAGTTTATCTTGGTTAAGTTATTGAGGCATCTTAACTAAGATAGTATTTTTGTTGTCTCTATAGTCAATTTGAATGGGCGAGTCTTCGCTTAAACCAATTTGTTTCATCCAGCGACTTACATTAGCCAATACGTCCTGATTGCCTGCTAGTTGAGTAACCGAAACTTCGACTCCCGCTATGCGAAAAGTGGCCACCCGCATTGACGATACATTGGCCGCATGCATGGACTCGGGAATATGGGAAAGTATGGGTTGTTCATCATCATCAAACTTTAATTGGTCGACAAAATAATTTTTGAAAGTAGCACTTATCCCTTCTATCTTGGTAGCGTTATCTTTAGCTTTAAAGAACCAAGTAGTGTTCGATTTTTTATAAATTGCGCCAATAATAGCTTGTTGTGCACTGTTTGTTTCTGATTGTTCATCCATTGGAATGGTCTTAGGTTTTCTTTGGGCTGCGGCACGTGAGAATTCTTTGGAAATGCCATTCGATATATTTGCCATTTCTTTTTCAGAGATAGGTTCCAAAGGCGCAGGCTTTAATACAAGAAACGCGATTGCTGCGAGTGCTAATAATAATAATATGTTGATTAGTTTAGGGTTCATTTTGGCGCTAATACCTCGTTAAAAGTCGTGGACATTGTGCCCCGAATAGCAAGTAATTACAATGGATTGTTTTGTCAGTATGAAGGGTGGTGTGAACTCCAGAGTCACCAAAAACATAGATGTTTAATGGATTGTTCGCTAAGGAACTCCTCAGCTTGAGAACCCATCAACATGGCTAAACTGCAAAAACTTCCAGCCAGTACGCAGTTGTTGGCAAAGGTGGTTACAGACAGAGGAGAATTTTCAACCGGATAGCCTGTTTTGGGATTTAATAGGTGGCCGTAACGCTTGCCTTGGTGGTCGAAGAATCGATTTGCAGTACCACTAGTCGCCACCGCTCCTTGGCTAATCGTAATAAATGAGTTTGGCCACTCTTGAACAGCGAGGTCATTTTGACAGCCTACTGACTCAATTCCAACTGTCCAAGGCTGAGCATCGGGCGCCAATTTTCTAGCTGAAATATCGCCACCCAAATTCACTAAAAAGCTCGTTCCAGAGTCAGTACAGACGTTTTGAATTAAGTCCGCCACTTGGTCGACGGCGTATTCTTTGCCAATGCCGCCAAAGTCGATTTCCATTCCTTTGTTCAAGTAAAAACTAGTCTGATCATAATCTATTTTGTCGAATCCAATTTTCTTTAGATACTTTGATATTTGTTTTGGGGTGGGGGGGGTAGCGCCACTTACGAATTTCCATATTTTTCTCAAGACGCCTGAGGAAATGTCAAACAAGCCATGGCTAACTTCAAAAAGGTCTCTGGCATACTCTAACAGTTTGAATGTTTCTTCATCGATAATGACTTTTTTACCTTGGCTGTTATTCATTTGGTCTACCAAGTTACCACGAACATAGCGGCTATATTTTTGTTCTATTCGATTGACTTCGCTCACAGCCAATTTGCCAATATTATGACAAAAGGCTGGATCCATATTTCGAATGAGAATTTCACAGGGGCTAGCCATCGCGGAAAAAGCAATTCGAGAAAAATTCTGATGATGACTGACTTCAAAATTTGCCATTAGCGCCTTATTAACTGAGAACTTAGCCGGTACAGGTCAATATCGCTGCAATCATGTCTTTGTCTAAAAATAGTAGTTGAACTGTAGAATAAATGCATCTACTTTGGGATAAAGGTCGATATTTTCCAATCCAATATTGATGATGGGTTGATTCACTTTTTTCGGGGATTGTTGGTAATACTCAACCCTCACTTCTGCACTGTTGCCACCTTCTAGTTGAAACCCATACTTTATTCCGAGGGTAATCGCAGTCATATCACCAACTCTGTAATCCGCACTAGCGTAGTCAGGTATAGTTTCCGTTTGGGCAATAAAAGGTTGGTAAAACTCAGCGGCACCTTGTCGATAAATTCGAATATGAGGCTCCCAGAAACTACTTTGTGAGGATAAAAATCGCCAATGAGTATCGATTGTGTGGGAGTTCATTTTCCAATCATCACTTAGGTAGCGATAGGAAATATCAAATATGGAGTTTTCAAAATGATATTTTGTCAGCGCAAATAAAGATTGCTGAGTTCGGGAGTCCGGACGCTTCTCGTAAATAAGATCTTGAGTCGTCGCAGTATTGTCAACCACGCTGAGTACTTTAAAAGGGTCAGTTAAGTAACCTTGCATATCCGCATAGCCGTAATTAAGTTGCAATAACATTCGACGACTAATCACTTGAGTCCACCCCAATAATAATTCAGAGGTTTCTACTTTGTCAGAGCCTTTTGTGCGAGTCGCGTCAAAAGCTTCCCAGTAATCGTCTCGTGAGGCGAACTGTCCTTGATCAATAACCATGGAAGAAAATGCTAATGGGATTTTTCCTTCTGGAAGGATTTCGTCATAGGCAAATGATAATCCCGCAGAAAGTGTGGTATTTTTTTGATTAAAGTCCCAAGCTAATTCACTACTTAATCCAACCGAGCGATAATCGTATTCACGCGACAAGTTAGTTGCGATTGTGTAACGAGACTGTTCTGAAATTGAGTCCGTCCAACTGGCGGCTATCTGCAATCGTGTATCTTTAAACGTATCATCCAGAGGCGTGGAATTAGACTGAATTTGATATTGACCTTTACCCGAAGGCCGAGTGAATGTTTGTAGATTATTTTGTTGAATAGCACCGTTGGCAGATGCACCTGTTAAACTATCCAATACTAGTTTCATATCTAGTCTTGCGGCATCGCCATAAGCTTTATCGGCTGTAACGATTAACTCAGTTGCACTGACTCGTTCAGGTTCCGAGTAAGCTAATAAAGAAGTCGAGTAATTCCATTCCGCATCGACCTGCTGAGCATTAGCACTTGCGCCCAACAAAGCAGTAGTTGCCATGGTTAACTTATCCGTCAAGGATATCTTATTCGAGCCATCGCAAACAGAGGGGCGCTTTAGTTGCATCCGCAGCCACCTCCGGCAAAACTTCTGCCACCGCTAGAGGCTTCTTTGCTAAAATAAATATGATCGTCAATGGATTGATCGAGTGGTGAAGAGTTGATGGCCATTTCAGGTTTAGCGAGTAAATCACGATCCCAAGGATCCACGCCCCAAGAAGAGCAACCAGAAAAAAGTACCGTTAACGCGAGGATCAAAAGGTAGCGGAAGTTAACCTTATTCATGAATAATTCCTAGTTAATAGATTTTTGATCAGACGGGCTTATCAATTGTTTTATTTCCGTATCGTACTGTTCTATTTTCTCTAAGAAAAAACCAGTATGGGCACTCACCGGTTTTCCTTCTCGATTGAAGATTATCGAGCTAGGCATCCCTTTTATTTGATATTTTTTTGCTAGACTACCTTTTGGGTCGAAAAGTATTTCAAAGTTTGCCGGATATTCCTCTAAAAAGCGCTGCGCTAACTGCCACTCTTTATCTAAATTAATTGCTATTATGACTAAGTCGTCTTGCGAATATTCTTGTCTGATTTTATTCATCCAAGGAAATGACTTTCTACACGGAATGCACCAAGATGCCCAAAAATCCAAATAAACAACCTTTCCTTGATAGTCCTTTATATCAAATGTTTTCGCCGATGGTGCTTGTTTGGCTTGCAGATAAGAACATTGCATCACAAGTAAACCGATTAGGCTAAATCTTTTTATTACTGCTAGCATAATTTTCCTTAAGGGTTGATTAATCCAATCTAAAAGTCAGTCGCTTATAGTTGATAGTTTGTTGCGTAAAATAATGGAAGTTCTCGGACCTAATAGCCCGCTGCCTGGCCATCTTTTCGGCTTTCTGAAGCACCGTAATAAACACCCGTTTTAGGGTCCTTGAGAATAGCTTGATACCCACCGTAGCCGCCTCGGTCAAATATAACTTTGTGACCTTTGGCCATCAATTCTCTTACCGTTTGATAAGGTATATCTGACTCGAGCGCTAGTTGCCCAACATGAGAAGCCGTCAACTGATTTGATTCAGTTGGTTCAGTGGAGCCAAAGTGTTGCCAGCGAGCTGCATCACCCGCTTCTTGAAGGTTCATTCCAAAGTCAATTAGGTTAGTAATTATTTGAACATGACCCTGTGGTTGCATAGCGCCACCCATTAAGCCAAAACTGAGCCAGGGTTTACCATCTTTCATCACAAAAGCCGGAATAATGGTATGAAACGGACGCTTTCCTGGCGCGTAAACATTGGCGTGATCTTTATCCAATGAAAATAATTGACCTCGGTCTTGGAAAATAAACCCTAAACCCGGAACAGTGACGCCCGATCCCATGCCACGATAGTTACTTTGAATAAGCGACACCATATTGCCATCTTTGTCGGCGGTGGTGAGATAAATAGTGTCGCCTTGATATAGTGCTGGATTACCGGCATCAATGGTTCTCGCGGCCTTTTCGGTGATTAACTGGTTGCGCTTTTTGGCATAGTCTTTTGAGAGTAGACCTTTCAACGGCGCATCATAAAAATCCATATCGGCATAATATTTTGCGCGGTCTTCAAAGACTAATTTTTTTGCTTCCACCATCAGGTGCAATGTTTCTGCGGATAAGTGGCCCATTTTCTTTAAGTCATACATTTCTAATAGATTAAGCATTTGCAAAGCTGCGATACCTTGTCCATTAGGTGGCAACTCATACACATCGTAACCACGGTAATTGGTGGATAATGGTTCAACCCAAGTAGAGGTATGCTCAGCCATATCGCGATAGCGTATATAGCCACCATTGGCCTTCATAAAAGTGTCAATTTTCTTAGCAATTGTACCTTTATAAAACACCTCCCTACCTTCTTTGCCTATCGCTGAAAGAGTATTTGCCAGAGCAGGGTTTTTAAAGATTTGTCCCTTGGTTGGTCCCTTACCGTTGATTGTAAACACCTTTTTAAAATCACCAGGCTGAGGCGATAGTCGCGGTACGCTACGTTGCCAGTAGTAGGATATTAATTCGCTGACTGGAAAACCATTATTGGCATAATCAACAGTAGGTTGCAGTATCTTAGACATTGGCATTTTGCCAAATTTATTATGTAGTTCGAACCAACCATCGACCGTACCGGGCACTGAGATCGGTAACATCCCATACGGTGGAATATCTTTTCGACCTAATTTCTCTATTTCTTTGTTCAAGGTTTTTAATGAAAGCCCTTTTGGAGAGCGACCACTGGCATTTAGCCCATAAAGCTTTTGGCTTTTTTCATCCCAAACAATCGCATACAAGTCGCCACCAATACCATTTCCAGTTGGCTCCATAAGGCCGAGTGCTGCGTTTGCAGCTATCGCTGCGTCAATTGCATTGCCGCCTTGCTTAAGGATATCTAGGCCTATTTGGGTGGCTAGAGGTTGACTGGTCGCTACCATGCCGTTTTGTGCGATGACTTCTGAGCGAGTTGCAGATGTATCGCCTGTAACTCTATCGGGGCTAGCTACAAGAAGTGTGCTAAAAGAGTATAAACAAATTAAAACTAAAAATTTCATAAACTAAGCTCTGAGTTCTTAAGACAGTCGCTTAGTCTAAACCGAGCGAGGGCTGATGACAAATAACAGCAAACTGTAAAGCCTAATATTTACAGGCTTTACAGTGTAAATACATGAATTTTGTACTATAACTAATACTGATAGCAAACTCTTTTGTTTAGTGTTTTGGAGCTAAATTTCGGTGGCGGATTGGAATTCCTCAAGCAACACATTGACCTTAAAACTGGTCTACTATGGCCCAGCGCTAAGTGGTAAGACGACCAACCTAATTGGTTTGCACGATATTTTACAATCGAGCCTTAAGGGGGACATGCAGGTCTTAGAAACTAAGGACGATCGTACATTGTTTTTCGATTTATTGCCGATTGGGTTACGGACAAAGAAAAACACCCTAATTAAACTAAAAGTCTATACAGTTCCCGGTCAAGTGGTCCATAACAGTACCCGTAAGGCAGTTTTGTCTCGCTGTGATGGGATAGTGTTTGTCGCAGACTCACAAACCAACCAATCTGAAAACAACGCCGAGTCATTCAATAACCTAGCGGAAAATATCAAGCTGCTTGGGCAAAGCCTAGAAACTACGCCATTAGTGGTTCAGTTTAATAAGAGAGATCTACCTCAAATTGAGGCGGAAGAAGATATAGAAGCTCGTTGGAGTCAAACGCCTTGGCCGCTATTTTATGCGAGTGCACTTAAAAATCAGGGAGTGAAGCAGACTTTTGAAAAAGTGCTCGGTGAAATATACCAAAACATTGATACTGAGTTTGAGTTATCAAGTACGCATGAACTTTCTGAGGATAGCTTTGTAAAACAGCTGATTCAAGGAGTCGATTAGACTATGCAAGATTTCGAGCGCAACTTCAGTCTTGAAGAGCTGCTACCTAAGCGCAGCTTTCCGAGAATCAAGAAAGCACTAGAACAAATGGGGATGGCTAACTTTAAGATCGTTAATATAGCCAACGACGTCGTGTTTGAGTCTGGCAAACAGCACGATAATCTAATGAAAATCGAGCTTTCACCAGAGTTAGAGCCGGTCGGCTTTTTTATGTTTGAACCCGAAAAAGTTGAGTTAGCCCAGTCAGCAGTTAATTTTTTGCTAGAGTTATTACAAACTAACTGGCGCTATCAAATGGCTTCAGGTATCCACCTGCAAGTCTCCCAGCAAGACTTTCATGATCTAAAAGAAAAGCATCAACAATTGGCCGAATCGGAGAAAAAATACAAAGAACTTTCTGAGCACTTAGAAGAAAGAGTGGATAGTCAACTAAAGCAAATTGAGGATTCTCAGCGACAGCTGTACGAAGCGGAAAAAATGGCATCAGTGGGTCAGTTGGCTGCCGGAGTGGCGCATGAAATTAATAACCCAATTGGTTTTATTGCTAGCAATCTAAATGCAGCCAAAGAGTATGTCGACGACTTGCAAGAACTCCATTGCACTCTGCAACAGTCGGGCAAGCTTGACAATCTGGATAGCTACAATAAGTCAGAAGTCAATGAAATTTTTGACGATTTCAAATCGCTATTACAAGAATCAAGCAATGGTACCAAACGGGTCGCCACTATTGTTGCTGATCTCAAAGCATTTTCCAATGTCGATCAATCAGAAGAAGCATTAATCTGTCTGAGTGAAAGTATTGAACAAGTCGCAAGAGTATTTCTTGCTTCAGTCGGTTCAAAAGTCAATTTGAACTGTGACATTACAAAGCTGAGAAAAACCTGGTGTAAGCCAGGACATATTAATCAACTGCTGCTTAACTTATTACACAATGCTGCAGAAGCAATTAGCGAGGATGAACAAGTAACCTTAGGTTGTCGAATGCAGAATGACAAAATTGTTTTGCGCGTTGAAGATAATGGGGCTGGTATGGATGAAGAAACATTGCGCAAAGCGTTTGAACCTTTTTATACCACACGACAAGTTGGTTCTGGGACGGGATTGGGTTTAACTGTCAGTCGAGATATTGTTAATGCACACGATGGTGAAATCTGTGTAACAAGTAAATTAAATAAAGGTACGAAAGTGGAAATATTTTTACCTTTGAAATCAGAGCCTAGCAAGATATGAGTAATTACGACTCCTTATTCTCTGCAAAAAAAGATTCAAGTGGAGAGGCTGAAAAAGCAAATTTTGAGGCGAGTGACCCTTATCGCATCTTGATAGTCGATGATGAAAAGCAGGTGCTTAAATCATTAGTGCGTTGCTTTCGCAAGGAGAACTATGAGATAGATACTTGTGATAGACCCAAGCAAGCTCTAGAACTACTCAACGAGCAACAATTTCATCTTATTATCAGTGATTTTAAAATGCCGGAAATGAATGGTGCCGAATTACTAAAGGAAGTAAAAAATAGATTTCCTGACACTATCAGAATTATGCTGACTGGGCATGCTGATACTCAAGCCGTAATGACGGCAATTAAAGAAGGGGCGGTCTATAAATTTATTCTTAAGCCTTGGAATGATGATGATCTGCGTGTCACTGTTTCATTGGCTTTAGAGCAGTATGAGTTACAGCGTAAAAATCAACAACTTCAAAAGGAAAATGAAAAACATCGAAAAGAACTAACCACTTTATCAAAAATGGCTTCGGTCAACCGGAGCCAGTTGCTAATGGTGCTCAATAAGAAAAAGCTATTAACAGACGAACAAGTTCAAAAACTTTTGTCTAAGCAAATGAGCTCTAAGCTACCGCAAATAAAACTGTTACTTAAGCAAGGCTGGGTGACTGAAAAGAAAATCAGGGAAGTTCTTAATAAACAGTTCTTTATAGAGTCAGTACTTCTTAATGAATTTCAAGTAGACCCCGCAATTGCTAGTTTAATTCCTACCAATTTTTGTCGGCAACAATTACTGTTACCAATACGCCAACAAGGTGCTCATGTCACCTTGGTTATGGCCGACCCTTTGGATGAAGGCATTATAGAAAATCTGCGTTTTAGTAGCGGACTCGATTTTAATATTGTGATGGCTAATTGCGCTGATATTGAGCATAAGCTAGAAGAGTTGTTTGGTGAAGGTGCAGAGTTAGACGGGATAGAATCGCTTAGTTCTATTAACGATCCGGTCGATTCCATTGAAATTATTATCGAAGATGACGAGAGCCTTGAGCTTTCGGAATTGCTTGAAGGGACAACAGAACCACCCGCAATTCGACTTGCGAATGCCATCATATTAGAAGCTATCAGGCTCGGTGCGAGCGATATCCATATACAGCCAACGGCTAAATGTATCCTAATTCGATACAGAATTGATGGTGTTCTACACGATAAAATACAGGCTCCTTTATCGCTGTTAATGGCCTTGGTTTCGAGAATTAAGATCATGGCAGAATTAGATATTACAGAGCGCCGTCGCCCTCAAGATGGCCGGCTAACGGTTAAATCACCGCTAAAAATTGTCGACCTTAGACTGTCAACTATGCCCACCATAAATGGTGAGAAGATAGTCATGCGTTTACTTGATCGTAACTCTTCAATGATTCCGCTAAGTGATTTAGGGTTTAGTAAAGAGCAGCTAAAAAAATTAGATTTTGTCAATACTAAACCACAAGGAATGATATTGACCACGGGGCCTACGGGTAGCGGTAAAACGACCACGCTTTATTCACTTTTGAAAAGCAATTCCACTTCGGAGAAAAACTATATAACCATTGAAGACCCAGTCGAATACTATATGGATATCGCAGGTCAGGTTATGGTAAAGGAAAAAATAGGATTAGATTTTTCGGCTGTACTTAGAGCTGTACTAAGACAAGATCCTGATACTATTCTACTCGGAGAAATTAGAGATGCAGAAACGGCTAATATAGCATTTCAAGCTGCGTTAACAGGGCACGTCGTTTATTCGACTTTACATACTAACTCGGCTCTCGCAACCTTAGCTCGTCTTTTTGATCTAGGACTTAGACCCTATATTGTTGCATCTGCTTTAGAAGCAATAGTGGCACAGCGATTGGTGAGAAAGCTTTGCCAAGATTGTAAAACATTGTGCAAACCCGGCGACAGGGTGTTAGCGCTTTTAGGCGAGACGTACACCCAATGTGTTGATCAGTTCTATGATGCAGAAGGTTGTGACCGCTGCCAAGGGACCGGTTTAAGTGGACGTTTGGGGCTTTATGAAGTCTTGATTCTTGATGAAAAAATACGTAGAGCAATTACTAGTCAACAAAGTTTCCTAGAAATAGAAAAGATCGCTAAGCAACACGGTTTAAAGTCTCTGATAGATGATGCACTTACTAAAGCCAAGCAGGGGTTGGTTTCGCCCGGTGAAATTCTTCGAGTTTTAGGAGCACAGTCAGAAAGCTAATATTAATTAGCTTTCTGTTGAGAAACTTTTAAAATTCCTCGGCCATCGACTCCCACATAAATAAACCCATCCGCACCTTGCTTAACGCTTCTGACTCGACCAATTCCCGATAGCACTGTTTCTTGTTTAGTAACTTTATCACCATCCAAAGTAAGAAGGACTAAGTAGTCAAATTTTAACGAGCCAACTAAAAGCTTGCCTTTCCATTCTGGATAGTTATCGCTGGTAACAAAAGTCATTCCCGATGGTGCGATGGAAGGTACCCAATACCAACTCGGTTGCATCATTCCTTCCATTGCTGTTTTGTCGGTGATTGACGTACCGCTATAATTTACACCGTAAGTTATCACTGGCCAGCCATAGTTTTTTGCTGGTTGAATAATATTAATTTCATCGCCACCTTTGGGGCCGTGTTCATGAGTCCAGATTTTCCCTGTAATAGGGTGCTTAGCCATGCCTTGTGGGTTTCTGTGTCCGTATGAATAAATCGTAGAGTTAGCGTTATCGTTGCCGACATAAGGATTATCGGAAGGAATTGTCCCGTCACTATTAATTCGATGGATTTTTCCAGCGTCTAGGTCGAGTCGTTGTGGGTTGATATCTCGTTGTCCTCGATCACCCACTGATATATACAGTTTGCCATCGCCACCAAATTCGAGTCGACTACCGTAGTGATGGCGTTTATCGGTATTAGGTTCTCCATTAAAAATTACTTGCTGCGCAGTCAGCTTAAAGCCATCAAGTTTTGCTTTCATTACTGAAGTGTTGTTACCTTTGGCTTTTCCTTCAGTTCCCGAGTAAGAAAAATAAATGAATTTGTTGTTAGCAAAATCGGGATCAACTTCTACATCAAGCAATCCGCCCTGTCCTGAAGCAATGATCTCCGGAAGCCCAGCAATTTTTTGGGTTTCGAGTTTTCCATTTTTGACGATTCTAAGTTCACCCTTTCGATCGGTCACTATAATGGTGTTTTGATCTAGCCAAGCCATACCCCATGGGATGTCAATTCCGCTGACCAATGACTCTGCACGATAAGCGGCGGAAGACTTACTTTCAACAATTTTTGGAGCTTCTGCGCAGGAGGTTCCTACAATTAACAAACTCAAGGTAGCGAGTAAATATTTCATAATGTTCTCCATAGTCTGCTGAAATAACTAACTAATTAAATTCAAAGTATTTCGAAAGTTTAATTGGCCTGCTCTAATTTTTCAATTTGCTGGGCTATTTTTTGTGGTGAGCCGGTATTTCGACAAAGCCAGTAGTAAGCTCCGGGAACGACAAATAGGGTAAATAAGCTGGCTAATGAAACACCTGCAAAAATAACGACTCCAATGACCATTCTATTTTCTGCCCCTGGACCAGTTGCTAAGACTAACGGTACTGAGCTCATGACTGTCGTAAAAGTGGTCATAATAATTGGTCTCAAGCGCTGCTGCGCCGCATGAATTAAAGCGGTTTCAAATTTTTCGCCTCGGTCCCTTAGTTGATTTGCAAACTCGACGATCAGTATGCCATTTTTTGCTGCTAGGCCAATCAGCATAACAATTCCGATCTGACTGTAAATATTTAAGCTCATTCCCATAAACTCTAATCCCGCTAGAGCACCAACTAAGGCAAGAGGTACGGTTAACAAAATCACAAACGGATGAACAAAGCTTTCAAATTGCGCAGCCAAAATTAAATAAGTCAGTAGTAATGCCAAGGCAAAAATGAATAGGATTGAGTCTCCTGACTCTTTTAGCAATAGAGATTGGCCTTTGTAATCGACTTGAGCTGTTTCAGGAAGGTAATCCGTGACGACCTCATTGAGGAAACTGAGTGCTTCACCTAAGGTATATCCTTGCGCTAAGTTAGCACTAATGGTGACGCTACGTAATCGATTGTATCGATTCAAACGAGAGGAGGTGGCATCTTCTTTGAAGGTGATTAAATTAGATAGTGGGATTAACTCGCCAGTGGTAATCGATCGGACATATATATTCTCGATATCACTCGGTTTTTGAAAATCGCTTTTATCGCCTTCAACTATCACATCGTACTCTTCTCCTCGGTCGGCAAAGGTTGTCACACGTCGTTGCCCAAGCATGGTCTCTAAAGTCTTACCAATATCGCCAACGGTCACACCTAAATCGTAGGCTCTTTTACGATCAATGTTGACCAATAATTGTGGGAAGGTTTCTCTATAGTCACTATTTACTGCCGATAAATTGGGGTTGGCTTGTGCTTTTTCTAGTAGGATATCTCGCCACCTTGCGAGTTCTTCATAGGTATTTCCTTGTAGCACAAATTCAACCGGAGTACTTCCCGCACCACCACTTCTAATACCGCTTCGCATAATGGCAAATGCCCGTACGTCCGGGACACTTTGTAATTCTTTATTAATTCTATCGATAAATTCAAATGTGCCGAAGGCTCTTTCTTTCCAAGGTGGCATTCCAATCACGGCAATACCACCTGAGCCGCCAAATCCTGGAACTCTGACAATAACCCGATCCAACTCACCACGTTCTTGGTAGGACAAAAGCATCTTTTCTATTTTCTGCATATTAGCGACGTTACTTTCATAGCTTGCACCCTCGGCACCTTGCATCATTATAAATAAATTACCGCGATCTTCTTTCGGGGTATATTCAGAGGGTAACTTGGTGACAAGTAAATAAATGCTGACAAGCGCTAGAGCGACTATTAGCATAATTAAAAATGGCTGATGAATAGCGTTTGCTAATTGTTTGCCATAAAAACGCTCTAGCTTAGCGAAATTTTTATCAAGTAGTTGACCAAAGGAGGAACTACGAGAACGGTGTGTTAGCATTTTTGAACATAGCATGGGGGTTAACGATAGTGCGGTTAAACTCGAAAATATAACCGCTGACGCGATAGCAATGGCAAACTCAGTAAACAGACGTCCTACGTTTCCAGAAAGAAATATTAACGGAATAAATACCGCGACTAAAACAAGTGTGGTTGCAACTACCGCAAAAGCAACTTCTCGACCTCCTTCATAAGCAGCCATCAAGGGTGTCTGGCCTTTTTCTATGCGACGGTAGATATTTTCTAGCACCACAATCGCATCGTCCACCACTAAACCTATGGCTAGCACCAGCGCAAGCAGTGTCAGTAAATTAATTGAGAAGCCAAACCATGAAAGCGCCATCATTGAGGCAACTAAAGCGACTGGCACTGTCACCGCTGGGATTAAAGTTACCCGCAAATTACCTAAAAATAAAAAGATAACTAGCACCACCATAATCATAGCGATCATCAAAGTATTGTAGACTTCATCGATTGAGCCTTGAATAAAAACTGAGGAGTCATAGCTATTAGTAATACTAGTACCAATTGGCAGTGATTCGCGGATAGCCTCCATTTCTTTCCTCGCCAGTTTCACTACGTCGAGGGTGTTAGCTTTAGATTGTTTGACTATGCCTAGTCCCACCATATCGTTACCATTACCGCGGAACATGTTTTCATCATCTTCTGCGGCAACTTCCACTTGGGCTATATCGCCTAATCGCACTAAACGATTATCGCTTGAACGTTTTATTACCATCGCAGCGAAATCTTGACTGTTTAAATAGCTGCGTTCTACCCGAATGGAAAAATCACGATCAATTGATTCGACTTGTCCAGCCGGAAGCTCAACATTTTCATCGCGCAAGGTGGACTCGATATCGCCAACAGTTACATTCCTCGCCGCCATTGCAGAACGGTTTAGTAGAATTTTCATTGCATAAGTACGGCCGCCCCCGACTCTTACTCGTGCAACGCCATCGACCACAGCAAACCGATCAACAATATATCGCTCGGCATAATCGGTTAGTTCCAAAGTAGAGAGGCTAGTACTTTGTAAAACAAACCAAACAATCACATTTTCGTCGTCGTTGGCTTTGAAAACTTCTGGCGGGTCGGCTTGTTCTGGTAGGTTGTTAAGGGCTCTCGAAATTCTATCTCTCACATCATTGGTAGCCGCATCAATATCTCTATCCAGATTAAATTCAATAGTGATACTAGAGCGACCAACTCGACTGGTCGAAGTAATATTTTTAACCCCTTCAACACCGCTAATCCTGTCTTCCAGTATTTGTGTGATTTTAGTTTCAACAATTGCAGCGGAGGCGCCAGAATAATTGGTATTTATACTGACGACCGGCGGGTCAATATCGGGGTACTCTCGTAAGGGAAGCTGTAAAAAAGCAACCACGCCAAAGGTTACTAAAATAAGATTAATCACAGTGGCAAAAACTGGTCGTTTGACCGACAGATCAGACAGTATCATCGCCTAGTCCTCCAACACTGTGACTTGTGAACCGTCTCGAATTTTTAGGGTTCCTTCGGTGACCACCTTTTGTGAAGGGGACAAGCCAGAAATAACTTCGACAAATCCCGGTTGTCGACGTCCAATTTTAATCTCATGACGCTTTACCTTGCCTTGGTTGACTAAAAAAACATAATGGCGGTCTTCAATTGGTATTAACGCACTTTCAGGAATTTGCAATACAGACTCAATCTGTCTAACGATTTTTAATTTCAACAGCATACCGGGTCGCAATAGTGCTTGTTGATTAGCAATCTCGGCACGCACCGCTAGAGTTCGAGTAATTGGGTCAATACGAGGGGAGATTGAGGTTATTTTACCAGTGAATAGTTTTTCACCGTAAGCGTCACTGGTCGCATTGATCGTCTGACCAACAGCGAGGGTCGGTAAAAATCGTTCGGGAACCGAGAAGTCGAGTTTCATTTGACTAATATCATCTAGGCTTGTGATGACGTTGCCAGGGACTAAATAGGCACCCACGCTAACTTGTCTAAACCCAAGAATTCCGGCAAAAGGGGCTTTAATGGTGGTATCGTTAAGTCGGATGCGTGCATTGGTAAGTTGAGCACGAATAGCTTTAGTCGTTGCTTCTTGCTGATCAACTTGGGATTTAGAGGTTGCTCGGTTTTTGAGTAGGTCTTGTAATCGATTGAGTTGCACCACTGCCTCTTCAAGGTTGGCCTCAAGCTCCCTCACTTTCGCTTGTTCTTCCTGCCTATCTAATTGAACAAGTATGTCGCCTTTTTTGACCGATTGACCATCTTCAAACGACAGACTTTTAACCACATCAGCGTACTTAGTTGTGACTAGAATTTGTTCATTGGCTCGGGTAGTCGCTAGTGCTTCAACAGTATCTTTAAACTCTGCGAGTTGAGCGTCAGCTGCTCTTATTTTTGTGACTCTATTTTTTTGTTGGTCACTTTGCTGACTATCGGGCCATTGGAGGTAGGCGATCATTAAAGTGAAAAAAATTATGGTAAATATCGCTGGGAGTCTTTTTTTCATGGCTTATTTATCACTGTTGGGCATTAGATAATGACCTTACTATAGCTGATAATGTTACAGCAACCTAGTGACATAGTAATTCGCTATTATAGGTATAGAAATTAGGGTTTAATGAATTGAAAATGTCGAATGAAATTTTTTACCATGAGTCGATTGAAGCTTCGAACTTAAAAAGCTAAAAAACTAAAGCTGAGAGGCAGGGCGAGTGTTGTTAAGTGGTAATCTTTTATCATTGGAATCAAATTTAAGCTAAAAAAATCAAAAGCCTAGGTCGAAGAATTGACCTAGACTTTTGATAACCAGGGGCACTATGACTTAGGCGTCTTCACAGTCGCAAGGTTCGCAAGGTTGAGCTAACGCAAAAGCTGCGGTATCTGAGTGACGCAAGCCATGCAATCTGCTGTAGCCATTTTGTACCATAGGTTCCACATCAAGGCGTTCAGCGTATGCCGCGTTTGCGCAACTTCCCAGCAAACTAGCTACCGCGATATCTTTTTGATAATTAAAATTACCGGTGTTTAAGTACCCACTGGCACCCGCTTCGCCTGCAATCCCCGAAGTATTCGCAATTGCTAAACCTGGTCCGCTCGCTCTAAATGCGTTAAAGGTGTAGGTTGCTAAATTATTTGGGTGTTGTGCCACAAACTTCAATCTAACTTGATCACCTGGTTGGTAAGTATGGAACCCACAAACTGGATCAGGGGTAACATCACCTTCAACCGGTAATACTTCGGCGAAGCAGTGGTTATTATCAACTCTTAAGATCATTTTAAATCCGATGGTATCTCCACTACTATCCATTATTCGATTGCTATTAGGAGCGGAAATAGTTTCGATAGTGGAGGTGCCAAAAGGAGCATCGTTGTCAGTGATCCTCAGATCAATATTACTGTCAGTCCAGTTGACTAAATTGCCATCTTTATCAAACAGTTCTAGCTTGAGCTCGTAACGACCAGCGGCTAAATCTTCGGGCGCGGGGCTATTATGCTGCGGACCACTTTCCGGACTACCTAATAATTTATTGGTTTCAAAATAGCCTGTCGCTAAATCAACATGTTGATTAAAGGTATGCCATTCTTCGCCAGATGGCGAATCCGTGGGACGGATCCTGAACAAGTTTTCTATTGGTGCACCATTTGCCCCAGAAGTTGGCATAGGGCCCATTACATCTGCTGGATAGCTATTGCCATCTTTGTAATGCCTAACCACTTCACGAGATAAAATGGTCCAGTCACTGGCAGGCGCATCCGCGGGGTTAGCAAAAGTTGAAATTTTTTCCGAGGCTGGAGTCGATGCAGTAGTTGATGAACCATCTGGGCCACTAAGTCGACGGTAGGACCAACGATAATAGGGGATCTCTTTTTCCTCGATCAGACAATGACGACTAAACCCAACTCGTGGTTCTAGAGTACCACCAAAAGCATCGCCGTTAGCAAGCAAACCGTCAGTCGCATGAACTTCTTTTACCGCCACATTGTTGCCAATCGATTTGATCAAGACTTGGCATCCAGGAAGATCGGGTTCGTCAGTGCAACCCGGTACTCGAGGGTCGGCCACACGCAGGGTTACTTCACTACCACATTGATAATTCCAATAGGTATGACATCCTATTAACGGTCGATAGACAGTTTCGTAGCCGTTTCCTAGATCATATTCGACCCAAAAATAAAGATCGGGTTTGTCACCTGCACAGGGGTAATAAATGGTTTTCTCAAATCGTCCATTGGCATCAGTAGTGACTGTTGCTATTTCATCACAACGCAAGCGCCACCATGGCCAGATACAAAACCAAGGATAGAGCAGTTTCCAGTGACTGGCTAACAGATCTCTAAGTACATTCGCTGATTGAGTTTGTAAACCTGTCAATAACTCTGCACTCAGAACCGATTTATCTAGTTTGGTTTGAATTTGCTTTGAATGAGTAATTTGTTGGCTGTCGATTGAAGAAAGTTGACGACTTGCTATCTTCGTTGTTACAGGTAATTGATTAAATCGAAATAGCGGGTTGACTGGCAGTGGTGTCGGAGGGACTTCGACAAATGGTGGTGGATCAGGTACTGGACCCTTAGGTCCGATCTTAGGAGGATTGTAGATCACGTCCAATAAGTCTTCTCGGATTTTAAATAAGTCATAATCGGGAAGTCTTCTTATCCAAAGCGTTACTTTGTCGACTTCGCAAATATGAACCTTCGCTCCACAAATTGCAGAATGGTCGCTTTGCCGGATAACTCTTCCATGAACATAGCAACTGCAGAATAACCATAGATCAAGAATATTGCCCGGAATTTGAATAAGGTCTTTTAACTGCCCATTGATTGAAATAACTGCTTGATAAGCATTTAAGCGGTTCATCGATTTCAAACTAATGTTAGACGCTTCCTTTGCTGCCACCGGGACAATAAACATGCTTGCACGCTTTAATTTGGACTCGGGGAGCTTGGTGGTTAATTTGCCATCTTTAATGGCCGAACTTTCAAGTAAGTTACCTGCAGAGTCAAAAATAACTGCACTGGTAGTCGCGCAATAATCTGGACGTTCAGAAGTACTTACTTTAAAGGTTTTTGCTCGACTGGAATTGTTCTTTTTCATCGTTCATCTCCATATGTTTAGTTTTTGAATTTAAAAAACTTCAGTCCACTGAGTTAATTAAAACTCCTGTTCCTTGCCACCAATTTTTGAAAGTGCTGCTAGGCGCTGGAGTAAATTAACCAGAAGACCTACAGCAAGCTAGTGCAGCTTGGATGTAAATTATCCCACTACTTTGTAGTTTTTATTTTTGGTATGTAAATGAATGATATTGGGTTGTAGTAATAATCGACCCAAATAAATCTCGTCTGGTGGAAGGTGCTCTTCGATTGGCTCGACAAGAAAAAGGAATGCAGCACTCGTTCCAGTTAATGAAAGGTGTAAGCTAAGCTTGAAAGTAAATTGATATTGATCAAAGGGAGGTTCAGCACCAAATCCAATTTCAGTAAAGTGGAAAATCAATTCCATCACCCCACTTCGATGAATACTGATCTTGGACGGTATATTGGCTCGATTTAAACGTCGGACATTATTCCCTTTGATTAATAGTAGATTGATTTCTTTTCTATTAGTTTTGTCAATCTCTACACGAATAGAATCGCCAAACTCTTTGGGTAGTTTGTGTCCGGGTTTTATCGCTATATTGCGGGATAAAAACTGGAACAGAAGATGTTGAGAATCCTTTGCAGAATATCTTATATTGGCAGTCATAGTCGCTCACTAGTTTAGTTATCTTGTAAACTAGTGTGGCGATCTTATTAATTATCTCATTAGATTATAATTTTATTTTGAGGATATTTAGGCTGAATGAGTATGTGCGTCTGCAAGAAATTGATTTAATTCAATATGTTCTGCTGGCTTCATTTTTACTCTGTGTCCCAATAGGGCCATTACAACGATTGTTTCTGGTGCGAAATGGCCATCTTCATCGACATGCTCAGATAACAAGGTACCATGGTGATCCCAGTGGTCGCCATCGTGACTTACCTTTTTGCCCCTTAACACAGGATACTTTTGCGCATACTTTTCCCTGATGACTCTGTTCTTATCGAACAAACTTCTCCAAAGAGGGCTCCCAAAGCCATAAATGTGTGCAATTTCGTGCATGATAAATGAAGCGATTATATTGACGCCTCGATCTTCAAGTTTAGCGTAACGATCGATAAAAGCGACATTCACTTCAACATGCCAGCTCTTATCAAACAATTCACAAGAAGGGCCATTGGGTTGAAATGCTCTGGCGGCTGTATTTTCAAATATATTAATCGCGGATAATTCAAACTCTATATTGGTTTTAGGTGAAACGTATTGGTTCCATGTTTTGGTTGCCAAGTCTGCAGCTTGTTGCAGCACTTTGTTATCTAAGTCAGTGTTATCGCTGGGGTTTAACCGGTAAGTTATTTTGTGATTAGTGAATCCGAAAAAATTGAGTAGCTTTAATAAAAACAACATAAATAGATTTAACATGATAAGAATCTCCTTAAATGCACTTGAGCGGTTTTGTCCATTATTCTCGACCAACACCAGCAGTCGCAGGCTGTTTATGGTTCACATAAACTCGAATTTTTTCGTCATCATCTTCAAGGTTTGTGTATGAAAATGAAAACACATATTGGGAGTCTGGTTGGATTTCGACAACGCTTATGGTCATTGCATAAAATTTACTGTTAACTTTATCGTCATTGAGTTTGACAAAAGATTTAATCACAAAATTATTTTCGCTTAAAAAGGTCAACTCTGATCGGTCAAATGCGGTAAATGGTATTGAATTGCGTTTTGGGTGAGTGATAATTATGTTAAGGTCACAGTCATTTTCCTGATCATGCCCGTGATTATGATTATGTTCGTGCTCTTGTTCATGATGCTGACTGGGGCGTTCGGGAATAAAGTGAAATTCAAATTGACTATTATCTAAACTAATAAAATCAGATTTTTCGACTCTAAATGATTGGCCGACCATGGATTGGTAAAACAACTTTCGAGTGTCGCTATCAACCGGTTTAAAGCGATCGCCTTGATAATTCCTTACCAGTTCAAATAAGTCTTTACGGGTTTTGGCTGGTGTCTCTGGATCATTATCATGGTGAGGAGCATCATGCTCATGCTCGTGCCCATGATCATCATGCGGATGCTCACTGGCCTGGCTATTCTTAGTTTTGCTTTTTGACTCAGCGTTAGTCTTGTCGTCGACCGGGGTCGATTTATCAGCTAAAGACATTTTGTTATCCTCTTAGAATTTTTACTTTTATTAGACTATTATCTAGCCCACCGTTTATCTTTGGGCTTCAAAAGTGACTACTCCACTGCTAATTTCTTGCGGTTGGTTTTTTTCGGTTAGTCCCTTGAGCGAATAGCGATAACGACCGGGTGATATGACCGATTTACCCAAGTCAACATACAACATGTCATTGCTATCAAGTGTCAGACGATCAATTAGCAACGCCGTTGTGCTTTTGTTTGGCGACTCTTGAATAGGGATTAACTCAAATGCATAACTGGAATGAATCATTTGCTCTAGCTCGGTATCCACAAACATTGACAGGATCATTCTTTGTTTTGTATGAGGGACGCTAAAATCTGATTGATTGGCTGAGCGAGTTTCAGTTAACGGTAAGCTAACGACAGAAAGCTCGGCATTTGGACTGCTTTGTTGTTTTAGTTCTTGATACATAAAAGCGGAAGGTAATAAGGTCATAACAACCATTGCTGCGCTAGCCCAGACCGGTAAGCCTTTTTGCCACCAACGATTATCATTTGCTGCACTGTTGGTCGAGATTTTGGCTGGATTTAGAGGCTCTTGCGTATTTTTAGCAAACCGAAGGCCTTCAAGCAATCGCTCTGCCATCTCGAGCTGGTTAATACATTCGTTATTAGATAAATAAAAAGCTTCAAATTCAGATGCCTCTTGCTCATCCATTTGTCTAAGCAAGTATCGCTCAATTTTTTGATTTTCCGCCATATTATCCATATCCGTTAAACCTTAGTTAGATGTAGTTAGTTAGTGCGCGTTAGAATAAAAATATCTCACTTTCGACAATATAGTTAATTTAGCGATGTTCACCAATGTGTTCGACCCACAACTCTTTAAAGCGTTTTCTTGCTCTAAACAGCACTCGATTAAAGTGCAATTCGCTCAATTGAAAGTCTTGGCATATGCTTTTTTTATCCTCTTCTTGCAGATAAAATCGCATGATCAGCTCTCGATCTCTGGGTGTTTTTAATTCGGATACTAGTTTTTTAACTACTTGCGCAAGGTTATATTTCTCTAAAACCTGCTGGGGTTGGTCAGATATATCCAGTGAATCTTCAATGTTCTCATCCAGAGTCACTTTGGTTTGATGACTGCTTCGGTAGTACATCAGCAACTGGTTTTTAGCGATTTGAACGATGAACGCTGACAATTTTGAATGATCCTTCAGATCACCAGCACGAACCTTTTGCAACACTATGCGCCAAGTTTCTTGACTAACATCTTCGGCTAAAGCCTGGTTTTTTGAGCGATGACGAAGCATAAACAATACACCTCGATTGTATCGCTCGACCATTTCATGTTCGGCCGCTTGGTCACCCTTAAGAATCCGTTCTACCAGCGACTCAGCGACTTGCGCTTCAGTCATTTTATTCAATCCAAGATTCTCCAATACCCTGTAAAACAAATCCAGCCCAATAAAACGGGTCACGCCAAGGCCTACTATTATTTTTCCGGCGATAATTTTTTACATGTAGTTTTGCTAAGCGTAATGACTCCGCTGCTGATAGTTTATCAATTAATAGTCCTTTATAAAACGCACTCATTAATTCTGCAGTTGCGTCGTCTTGAACGGACCATAAGCTGGCGACAACACGTTTGGTGCCAGCTTCAAAAAATGAGCGACTTAGCCCTTGCAAGCCTTCACCGTCAATCAATCGGCCAAGGGCTGTTTCGCAGCCACTTAATACCACTAGCTCAGCATTGAGAGTTAAGTTAGAAATTTCTGGAGCTAACAATAGATTATCACTTGAATCAATATTTGATAAAACTAACCCACCCAATGAAGGTAACTCACTGTTAGCCAGTCCATGGGTGGCAAAATGGATCATTTGGTAGCTTTCTAGATTCTGTTGGTAAAGATTATGTTTACTGGCATTGTGTTGGTTTAACAACCTTGTGTTTAGCGCGATTTTAGCAATAGATTCGGCTTCCTTTTGGCTATAAGGCAACTCGCTCATTTCAAATCCGGAACGACGCTTGGCGACTTTATTTTTGCTACTAGTTTTGTCATTTATCGATTGAGTGTCACCACCGAAACTGGGATTGGCTAAAAGTAATAGATTATTTTCTGTCACTTTTAGGTCAGTATTTTGGGAACTCACTTTTTGTTTGAGTTGAGAGTAAACATTCAACGAGGGGATGTAGCTGATTCGTTGTTGCTGCAGTATCGACCGCTTAGAACCGGGTAAGGTCAACATAGAAAAAGGCAAATAATTGAGCGGTCCATCACTAACAATGATTAACTGAGAGTACTTATTCCAATCAATTTTTGTGTCTGAAAAAAGCGTATTAGACAATTTGCCAAATAGTTCAGCCTGTTGTTTTCTTCGGTTTTTATTTGAATCGGGACGAATCCTGATTAGATTTAGCGCTTGCTCGACTTGTTGCGATATTTGGTTAACAGGGGCTCGTTTAAAACCTTTCACCGATTGATTATCGATTGTCCACAAATAACTTTGTGACTGATTAGTATCGAAATATAGAACGATACTGTCTTGTCTAAGTTGTGCTTGAAATTTAGAAATCGAAAAATTGTTGGGAGTTCTCGCTTCGATTTCGGAATCTTTTTTATCTGTCGATAAATCAATTTGTAGTTCAATTTGTTGCAGTTTGGCAGCGAGCTTTCTGGTCTTATCGAGAATATCTTTGCGAGCGTCAGGTTCGGATAATTGCAGATAGTCGATGACTTCAGTTTGTAATTGTTGTTGTAGTTCGGTTCTACTTTGGGCAAGCTCGGCAGGGATATCGGTATTAGCTTTAAGTTTGTAAAGACTTTCTTCCAATGTTTCTGAACGAAAGCTTTCTGCAATTTTGAGACTGGGCAATGCTCCCGCTGGCTGTTGCATCAGGAGTTTTATTTGTAATGCCGCCACTTTCTGATGTAATGCTAAATAGCTTTGCTTGAGGTCAACACGTCCAATCTTACTTCTTAATAATTCTATTTTGGTCATTACCGATTCAAGTTGGGTGAGTGCTTTGGAATGCTCCGAGCGAGCGGCATGAATTTCAGCTAATCGATACCCCGTTTCAATTTGTCCACGGTGATCTTCTATTCTTGATTGAATAGTATCTGCTTGTTGAATGAAGTTAAAAGCCTTGTTGGGCTGCTGGTTATTATAATAAATAGACCCAGCCAAGCTGTAGAGCTGACCTTTTACAAAATCATCATCTACCTTATCGAGAATAGTAATCGCTTCATCGATATCCCGTTTAGCTTGTTGATAATTTTGTTTTTTAAAAGCAACTTCAGCAAGCCTAAAATAACTTTGTCCAAGATTGGTTTGGTCATTGGATTGCTGATCAAACTTAAGTACTTCGCCAAAATATTGATAGGCTCTTTCAAAGTCATCTAAGCTACTGTGAATTCTGGCGAGATAATAAATACAGTTTATTTCACCAACTTTGTCGTCAATCGCTTGATAGGCTTTGCGGGCGTCTTCAAATAAAACCTTAGCCAGTAAAAATGTACCGGCATCAAACAGTAGCTTTGCCTTTACTTGTAAAACTCTGGCTCGCCAAATGGGCTTTTTTTGCCTGTCCGCTAGCGCTAATGCTGAGTCTAAAAAGGAGTTTGCTTGACTGGTATCACCGGAACGCGCATAAACTTCACCTATTTTATAGGTGGCATCAATTAATCGTTCAGGCAAGTTTGTGGTTTTAGCCAGCGACAAAGCTTGACGGTAATTATTTAAGGCGAGTGAGTACTCTCCTTGTCGATATTGAGACCAACCTCGATTGATTAACCCGTCGACCGCTTGGCGCCAGTCACCTAGAAGTACAAACTCCTCATAAGATGACTGGAACAGCTTAGATGCTTGTTCGAGTCGACCTTGTTTAGCTGCAATAAGTCCGAGCAGGTTGTTTGTTGAGGCCAAAAAATGCTTATTTTGTAGTTGCTTCGAAACTTGGCGTGCATGAGCAAGATGTTTATTGGCAGTATCTAACAGGTTCTCCTCATAGTTAAACATACCTAATAGATAACTGGCTCTTAGTTGATACTCGTCGTTAGTTGATCCGCTTGCAACCTGCGTCGCGAATTTTTCTAGGGTGTCATAGTCATCATTATAATGTGCTGCCTGAGCCGCCAAATAGCGACTTCGTTGAAGCGCATCCGTTGAATTCCACTTTTCTGCTGATTTGATGGCTTGTTGATAAATGGCAAATACCGGGGTGAGGTCTTTACCCGATTGATTAGAATTAAACCAAAGCACAGAAGCGCGGGTCATTAAATTTTCAAATTCGATTTGTTGGCTGTGTTCATCTAATTGTAATTTGCTGGCATTGAGTTGGTAACTTCCAGAACGGTCACCTTGCTCCAGCGGTTCAATAATAACTCGGCACTTTGAACAATCTTTTTGAGTCACTAAAATGCGCTCTGATAGCCAGTCTTGAGTTGGGAAACTCACTGAGTAGATTGATTGCTGTTTAGCGCTATCTGTTAAGGTCAACTTAAATTCGGTATTAAGCCGAGCCACATCGATTAATACTGCTTGGTTTTTAGAAACTTCAAAAGAATAAGTATTCAAATCACCAATAATACCATTGCTCGAATAGCTGGTTTGGGAGCTTAGAATGCTTGTTTGGTTTTGCTTGGCTACAGACGAGCTTGCCTTAACGGCCAATGGGACCGAAAGCGAAAGAATGATTGGGATGGATAGCCTTAAAAGCTCGATGCTGTTTACCGCAACTTATTGTATTTATGTATTCATAAAGAATACCGCATTTTAGGTTTGCGATGAAAGCGACTAGTAAGCTATCTGTGATGTATTCAAGTATATATCTCAAATTGAAATATGCGTGAGATGTGGATGACTGCTCGAGACTATTTTTTTATTCTTAAATAGACTAATGGAGCAGACGAGAATTCTGCTTAACGGACGAATGTTCAATTAAATTTACGCCTGCTAAAAAGCAATAGTCATTTAAGGGAAAGAAACTCTAAATTGATTAAACCAGCTCACGATTCGATTGTTTCTATCATCTCTATTAATGGGAAGAGAGTGTCCGTCATCCTCATAAATGACGAGGCTGAATACTTTGTTATTCAGATCTAGTTCTGTAGCAATTTGGAGAGCATGTTTCACTGGGACTAACTTATCGGTTCTAGCATGCAATATTAAAAGGGGAGTGTTGAGCTTATCGGCCCATTTTACTGCGGAACGTTCAATTAGGTATTGTTCTTTATTGAGTTCAAAGTTAGGTAAGTTTCTAGCTAACCCGTTAAACCCACCATGCTCTTTCCAACCATTGATAAACTCCGGTCTAGAATTGGCTACAAGTTCATAGTTAGATACACCGGCTACAATTGCTGCGGCACGAATCTCGGCTTGGTTGGCAATCGCTTTGTAAGTCAGTTGTCCACCCCTTGAAAACCCAAGCATAAAAATATTCTTTGGATCCGTAAATGAAAAAGAGCGGATAATTGGAATTAAATTTAGAATGTCGTTAATTTCATCTCCTCCTAGTTTATCAAATTGAGCTAGTTCATCTACATACCTGAGATTGGATGCAATTACATTGAATCCTCTTTTGGCCAATGCATAGAATTCTACAAGATCATTTTCACTAAATTTGCCATAGTTACCTGTTCCACCTCTGTTCCATATGATGGTCGGTCGATTTGTAATAGCTGGGTCTTTTGGTTTGACTAAGAATGCCTTTACTCTATGCTCATCACTTTCATATTCCAAAACTTGATATTGAAATTCTCGAGTGTTTTTTGCTTCACTATAAAGAGGTTCTGGGTAATACCATTTTTCGAATTGGGATAGTTCTTGATAGTGCTTTTTGATTTGGACATTTTCAATCTTGATTATTTTTGCGCTTATAAGCTGCGCTGGTAGAAAAACTAGGAAAAGAATAATTAGTTTATGCATGAGATTTGAATGCTTGAGCGAGTTGGTGTTAGCGAAACACGATAAACGCTCAATTCTGTCGGGTCAATGTGGCAAATTGTCTCAGATGATAGATTGATACTATTTGTGGGCGAAATACTGCCAAGATAGTTTCGAAGTAAAGTAGATTGAACAACGCTACATAGCGTTTACATAGGATTTCTTTTTAAGCTCTTACTCTTAGTTCTGAGGAAAAAGAATTATAGGGTAAAACGTTTGGGATCAGGTTCATTTTATAAAACATAAAGTACAGACAAACAAATTTGGGTTTCTTAGTTGGACCTATTCTAAGAAGTCCAACATCAGGAATTAGATTGAAAAATAGCCAGACTGTTGATAACGTGCCTTCCAGGTTGTTTTCAATTATTTATAAAAAAGCCATCACTCTCGGTAGAGCGACGGCTTTTTTATCTCACACTGGATTAATTTCCTATTCGTAACTAATCAAGACCACACGTACACAATACAAACTAACATGGTTCGGTCCAACTGTACAATTTTTTGCCCGATTGGTAAAAATCAACATGGCAAATTTCCCATGGAAGAATAACTCCTCCTCCACCAAATTGATCGTCATCGTACTCAACTCCTTGCTCGATCCAATAATCGACTTCAACCCCTGCCGTGCCTTCTAATGCCTCAACATCTTCAATCAGACAATCATTGAGTGGAATCTCACCACCTTGTGTTGCTAGATCAATTGCATGGGCGGGGCTTTGAACATTTTGAAATCCTAGAATCTTACTTTTACCTAAATCCAAACTCATTTGCACCTGCCAGTTTCCATTGGTTCCGCATTGAGCAAGGCCAGCTAATGAATATACTAATTGATCATTTCCATTTAATTCGCTGTCATAATCCCTCGTGACAAGACTGACTATTTGTTCGCCATCGTGAGTAGAAACACTTGAGGTGACTCCACCAACAGTAACTTGTATTGTCTCATTAACAACGGTCCCACATTCTCCATTACCTAGTCCTAAAGTTGCGAAGAGCCCGTTAAGACTTGTCTCCAAAGTGTCTGAAGCGCGGGTCTCCTCGATCGCTATTTTGTATGGATTTCTGAGCACATCTAGCGCCGACTCCTCAGGACAAGAACTCGTTTGGCTTTTTATCGTTGATTTTGAATAGGCAGTAGCTTTTGAGCTTGATTGAAAGTTCGCAGCGTTGCCGTTGTTTAGTTCTGATGTTGTTATTTCAATAGCCGTTATCCAAGCATTTCGAGTATCGATCGCAACCTGATAAGCTTCTGTTTCGCTGCTGCTTAGGTATGAATCCTCTAAATAAATCGACTGATAGTCATTGCTGGGCCTAACTACATATGCCCATTTTTGATTGGTGTTTGGGTTAAGCAAAATTACTTTTTGTGCTTCACGAGTACAAGTAATTGAGCTAGAGACCGAGTTAAAACCTAACATAGGTTCAAGTTTAGGCGGTTTGGTGCAAACCATTGGTGCAGGGTTTGCTAATGCTACTTGTCTAGCTGATGTGGTATTAGTACAGCTTTCACAAAATAGTGCTTTAGTTGCCGGTTGGACTGCATGAGCTTCATAGCTCAATAAGCTGGCTGAAGTTGCGATCGATAGAAAGATCAGTTTTTTCATTTTATTTCTCCGGTTTGAATTATTGGTATCAAAAAATGCATTAGTTTTCTTCTATGCAAAGTAATATTGCCGATCGTATAGAGAAATCACTATTAGCTAGCATGTGGAGCTTGCTAAATGCACCGTTAAATTAAGCAACAGAAGAAATAGAAGGTAGTATCAAATTTAAGACATGACTGTCGTCTATCGGACATTGAGAATGTAACTAACTGATTTGTAGGGTTTTATTTATGATATATTTGTTGGTGTGCAATCGAAAAGAGTTTTAAAACATTGAGTAAAATGACTATGAGATGAGAATCCTACTTCAAACCAGACGCTGCTTGGCGGCTTTCCTTGTTGTAACATAGATTTTGCTTTTTCAAGCCTAAAGCGACGTAGATATTCGGTAGGAGTGATACCCAATAGAGCCCTGATCTTCCTAGCGAGCTGCCTTTCGCTCAAATCAACCATTTTAGCAAGTTGAGATATTTTGAACCCTTGCATGCTATAAGAAAATTCTAGCTTGGAGTTTATGTTCTTCAAAAATTGTCGGTTGCTATTAGAAAATTTGGCACTTAAATCGCCTCGATTTTCTTGTTCAGCGAACTCGATTTTCAGTCGCGAGGAATATAATTTTTCTCTAAAAGCGCTCCTTAGAAGCTCCCTTATGTCTAGCAAGTTTTGAAGTCTTAGAATTAGTTCTTGTTTGTTAAAAGGCTTCGATAAATACTCATCAGCATTATATTGCCAACCCTTCATGCGACTATCTATATCGCTTTTTGCCGTTAGTAAAACAACTGGTATGTGATCTGTAGCCGCTGACTCCCTTATGGCTCTTGTTAAATTGTATCCATCCATCACTGGCATCATGACATCCGAAACAACTAAGTCAGGAACTTCCTTTTGAGCTATATTGATACCTTCAGAACCGTTCGTCGCCACTAATACTAGAAAATTTTCTGACAAGCAACCTCTAATATACTCAAGCATGTCGGGTTCGTCCTCAACTACTAAAACAGTCGGTTTATCAACTGTTTGACTCGTCTCAGTTGGAAACTCGGAGCTAGTTTGTCTAGAATTTATCGCTATTAATTCCAAATCAACTAATTCGTTTGTCATAATAGTTTCCCGCTTCAACGAATCCACAGTGGACTTATTTGTCATTGGTAACGACACAACGACGGATGTACCTTTACCAAGCTCACTTGTAAGTGCAATACTTCCTTGATGTAGTTCTACCAACGCTTTCACTAGGGCTAAGCCGATCCCTGTTCCTCTTACGATATTATCCATTTGTTCATTGGCTCTGGCATACCGTTCAAATACTCGAGCTTGATCTTTCTCAGGAATTCCCATACCTGTATCTTCGATAGATATTTGATATTGGTTATTTGGTCGTTTAATTGCAGCTAGCGAAATCCTATCACCATCATTGGTATATTTGTATGCATTTGAAAGGAGGTTAAGAATTATCCGTTCGATTCCATCGTCTGCGAAATCAAACTCTGCTTCGTCAATGGAGTCTATAATCATAGTTACGTTTTTATTACGACATAAATCAACGAAAGAGTTAGCAATTAGTGAGATAGACTGACTAACTGGTTGTTTTCTTTTTTCTACGACGGACCGTACGCGAAAGGTTTCTAAGCTCAGAAGTTGTTCAACCATTCTTAACAAACGGTAAGCATTTCTTTGAATTAAACTAAGCTGTGGTTTTAAACTTTCATCTGACATGCTTTCAGACACTCTTTTCAGTGGGCCTAAAATAAGAGTTAACGGTGTGCGAAATTCATGTGAAACATTGGCGATCTCATCCTTTTTCTTATCTAATATTTCTTCAATTTTTTCCTTTTCTTGATTAAGTTGCTTGGTTCTACTATCGACCTTTTTCTGTAAAAGTAACGCTTGATTTCGCAACGAACGAGTGCGAATCCAATAAGTGGAAATTAAAACTGCAAGCAACAACACAACGTACAGAGTATAGGCCCACCAAGTCTTCCATGGAGGAGTTGCCACAGAAATTGAAAGTTCTACTGACCTCTGGCTTTCGACTCCTTTACTAGTAATCGCGGTTAACTCAAACTTGTACTCACCAGGTGCTAGATTAGAAAAAGCGACAGACCGTTGTTGTGATGTTAGTGTTATCCAGTCAGAATTAAGTCCTAGCAATCTGTATTTGTACTCCAGCTTGGATGGCTCTACATAATGTGTCGCTAAGATATCGAAACCGAATACGGGTTCTCGGAAGCTCAAATTTAGCTCATGGCTTTTAGATATATGAGTATCTAAACTAAATCTGCTTTCGGATTTTGAGTAACTAACTTGCTTCCCATTAAGCGTCATGTCGCTTAGGCTAACCAAAGGAGGATTTAAGTTCACCTTTATCAAGTTCGGGTCAAATAAATTGAATCCTTCTCGATTACCAAATAACCAACGACCATCAGGAAATTGAGCGACTGCCCCCAAATTAAATACATCACTGACAAGTCCATCAACGCTACGATAATTCGTTGTGGTATTTTGTTTAAGATCGCGATAATAGATCCCTTTTTGCACCGTGGTGATCCACAGCCCTTCGCTATTGGATTTATATATTCCTGTAAACCCTTCCGTAACAGGTATTTTCCATCGCTTAGTTAAGTCTGATAAGGCCTTGCTATCGGGATTCCAATGAAATAACCCTTCCTCTTCGACGGTAAAATAAATATCAGACTTCTCAGCGATCGAAAGGCTATAGACAGATTTGGAAAGTCCGAAATTGTCGCCAAATTCGACAGCTTCTAATTCATTCTGTTGTTTGTCAATTTTAAACAATCCTTTGTTGGTACCGACATATATCAAACCCGTTGAAACTTTAGTGAGCACCGATGCAACTAAGCTGCTTGTAGCAGGTGAAGTCATTTTCTGAGATTTTTCAGTATTTAGATCAAGCTGATAAACACCTCGATTAGTTGCTAGGTAGAGAAAGTTCTCGTCTTGAACAATATCAAAAACTAGCGAGTTTTCTATTAAATTTCCAAAACCTACGATTACCCCGTCTTTTAGAGAAAGCTTATCGAGCCCTCGTCCGGTTCCTAGCCAAACCGTATCGGCGTCATAGGTTTCGATTGCAAACACCTCATTATCTGAAAGCGTATTCTCTTGGTTTTCCTCATGGTTAAAATGCTGACATTGTTTTGTTGAAAGGTTAAACAAAGTTGCGCCTTGTAGAGTTCCCAACATAACCGTTTCGTTATCTAAGGCTTTAGCACTACGTATATCGGACGATGATAAACATGGCAAACTGTTTAGAGAGTTATCGTGAGAACCAAAAGTCAACTGGAGGGGGTCAAAATAGCTTAAACCATGATTATAAGTTCCGGCCCAAATTATCCCCGATGGATCTTGATGAAGGCTTAAAACGGTTTTATCGGCTAGCGACATTGCATCACTTTTATCGGGCCTAAAATTTAGAATGGTTTCGTTTTTATCAACTCGAAATAACCCCCAATCAAAAGTACCTACCCAAATATTATTTTGATCGTCTCGCAATAGCGATAAAATGTACTTAACTTTTCCATTGAGTTTAATTCGTCGAGTCATTTCCGATTTTGGTTGAAATGCGAAGAGTCCCTCATGTGTACCGAACCAAATTTCACCTGAGTCAGATTTTATCAGTGTTCTTACGACTGGTTGCCTCCCATCAACAATTTGAACAGAGCGAACTTCGCCATCATTACTACGAATAAATAAGCCTTTGTTTGTTCCGATATAAAGTTGGTCTTGCTCGACTAAAAGAGAGCGAATAGTTAAATCACTAAGAATTGAATTTGAATAAGAGTAATGTTCAAAGTTGCCGCTTACCGGATCAAACTTATCGAGTCCTTTGTCAGTGGCTATCCAGAAATTACCTTTCTGGTCCTCAACAAACGACTGCACGCGATTGCTACTTAAACTATTGGCTTTTCCATTTTCTTTCTGCCAATGCTGAAAGTTATTGCTGTCCAATTGGTACCGGCTTATACCTTTGCCACTTGATAGCCATAACTGTCCGCTGTCATCAGTAGTCAGCTGTTTGATATAATTGGCCGTGAGTGAGTTTGGATTTTGTGCATCAGATAAGTATGAGGTAACGGACAGGCCATCGTACCTGGCAAGCCCTAGCTCCGTGCCAATCCAAATATATCCTTGGTGATCAGATGTGATTGAGCGCACGGCATTGTAGGGAAGGCCATCTTCAATTTTCAATGACCTAAACTTTAATTTGTCAGCAGTCGCATACGGGATAAAAAAGAACAGCCCCCAAACATAGAGAGCGACTAAAAAGCTTCTATTCACATTAAAGAACTATTCGTAGGGATTAAGCACACCACCGTTCTCAATGTAGGTTGTAGTTTGTTCAATAACACAGTCTTTGTTGCCATGTGTCAAATTATTGTAGTAGGTTGTATTTCCAATTCGGCGATCAAACTCCAAAATAAGCTCCGTTCCGTTAAAGTCACTCGGAGGAGGACATGTTTCCCAAAGAGGGATGATCAGAATTTCAAATAATTCCGTTGCAGGTCCTTTTATATTCTCATAGTGGTAGCTAGTACATTGCTTGGCAGTTGCATAGGTGACCGCATTTGTTATAGAAGTCTTGAATACAAATATAGATAATATAGCTATTATGAGAGCAAAGCTTTTCTTGTTTCGAATTAGCATTGGAACCCCAGTGATTGTTATTTTTAGTTATTTTCCGAGAGTCTATCACTTAAACTAGGCTATTTAAAGTGATATAGTCACGAGTCTAAAGCAAGAATTTTTCGCGTTGAGAACTATGAACAAAACTATACAAGGTGCCCTAATTGCTGGGCTCTTAATTTCGGCTGGATATTTTGTACAAGGGTCATATAAGTTAGTAAGAATCGACAGAGTGAACAACGAGCTGGTAGTACCAATGACTAGCACACTCAACTCTAAATCAAAATTGGTTACAGATAATAGCCATATACATCAAAAAGAAGTCAATTTCCCTTTGGATGAAGAAAAAACATTTCAAACTTCTAACCAAGAA
The DNA here is from genome assembly GCA_965230505.1 of Kangiellaceae bacterium. Lineage (GTDB taxonomy): Bacteria > Pseudomonadota > Gammaproteobacteria > Enterobacterales > Kangiellaceae. Next base: position 2,808,465 of record OZ246006.1, read on the forward strand.
TCAATACCTGATTTTAAATTGAGTAAACTATCTCAAAAAGAAAGCCTATTCGAGAAAATAGATGGGTTAGATAACAACCAAATTGCGGCGCTTCATGCAACTATCAGCGAATTAACTCAACTCCAGCCAAAGAAGCGTTTTGCTAGTGAGGCCGTTGATCCGGTTTGGTCATTAAAAAAACAGTCGGATTTAGAATATACGTTTTATCAACAAGCAGCGTTTCTTGATAAAGGGGTTTTAGACTTTATACAGTGTAAAACGACAGTTTGTCGAGTGGCGATCGAACTAAATGAAGGCAGTTCACTTGAGGCCTCAGACATTCTTGGTTGGCAGAATCCGTCACAAATTATATATAGTAACGCAAGTAATAGAACCCAAAAAAAGAGGGTTGATATTTACTTGGAGTTACGCGATAAGCTATAAAAAATAATTATGTTTATGATGCTATTTTAATAAACATAACAAGAATTGGCTTTTGGAAAAAATCGATCACACTTGGCACAACTGAATTTAATTGATCAGTTAAATAGGTTTATTGAATAGCTCCAATAAACCTACTTAATTATTTAGCTAAAAAGATGCTTATTGATCGCCGCCATTTTCAGTATTATCAACGGCTTCTTCTGCCTTCTCAACGGCATCTTCAGCTTTTTTCTTAGCATCATCTACCGCATCCATTGTATCATCTTTTAATTCCTTTGCTTTATCCATTGCATCGTCAGTTGCATCTTTGGCTTGTTCAACTGCGTCCTCGGTAGCTTCTTGAACTTGTTCTACTTTTTCATCAACTTTTTCGCCAGCTTTTTCAGCAGGCCCATCGTTGCTGTCGCAACCAGTAACTAAAGCGAAAGTAAGAAGTAGTAAAGCGTAGTATTTTTTCATTGTTATGTCCCCATTTTAATATTTATCTTATACAGAATTGTTGCCTAAAATGATTAGCCGTGGTCTTTTTCAGGCCGATTGCTTTTGGTTTATGCAACGGGCCATTGTAGGGAGCTTCTGAGATAAATAGCAACCATTGCTTGCTAAGCATGCCAAATGGGTCGCTTTTTTAGGGCGAATAGCGTTTTTTTAGAGGCTAATAGAGTCTAATTTGAAAATATTAGCCATGTAAAGCCAAAACTTTTTCTCGTAGAGTATGCCTATCTACTTGTTCCGCCGGTATAAGCTCACCGACCACTAAGTCAATTTTAGCCATAAACATTCGAGGAAGTCCTGTCATAGCAGCACCATTTTTTCGACTAAACCAGCTTCCCCATAGCCCTTTAAGTGCCATTGGAACGACCGGAACAGGTGTACGCTTAATGATTTTTTCGATACCTTGTTTAAACTCGCCAAGTTGACCATCAGCAGTGAGTTTGCCTTCTGGAAAAATACAAACGACTTCACCACTTTCTAGAGCATGAGCGATCTTGTCAAAAGCTTCATCCATCAGGCGTTGGTTTTCTCTTGCTGGCGCAATTGGAATCGCTCCAACCAGTTTGAAGAATTGACCGACGATAGGCATTCTAAAAATTTTGTAGTCCATTACAAACTTTACATTGCGTTTGCAGTAACCACCGATGATTAATGCATCGACAAAACTCACATGATTACAGGCTAAAACACAACCACCTTTCTTAGGGATTGAACTTAAGTTCAATTGGCGAATTCGATAAATACTATTGATTAAACACCATGTAATAAAACGAGCGATAAATTCTGGCGCCTTGGTGAAAACATATATTGCCACCAAAATATTAATTAAACCAGTGATTAGGAATAGTTGCGGAATAGAGAAATTGTTAGACAATAAAATCATCGAAAACAATCCAGAAATCACCATAAACAGTGCATTCAAAATGTTATTGCCAGCGATGACTCGAGAGAGGTGTCTTTCATCACTTCTTTGCTGAACTAACGAATAAAGCGGGACGGTATAGATTCCACCAAAAATTCCGATAAAACCGATATCGATAAGGATTCGCCAGTTAGTGCTATTAGCAATAAAATCTTTCCAGCTGTAAATCGCTTCAAGTCCTGTTGCTGGATTCGCGTAGTAAAGGTCAATTGCGAATACACTTAATCCAATGGCTCCTATTGGGACCAATCCAATCTCGACTCGGCCATTAGAAAGTTTTTCACAAAGCACTGAACCGACACCAATACCAACTGAAAACACTGCCAATATTAATGTTGCTACGGTTTCTTTTCCAGCCAGCGTATATTGAGTATAAGTTGCGATTTGCGCTAAAAATACCGCACCATAAAACCAAAACCAACTAATCCCAAGGATCGCTAAAAAAACCACCTTGTTAGTCGTTAAAAATTTTAGATTTCTAACCGTTTCAGAAACTGGATTCCAATTAATTTTTAACTCAGGATCAACCGAAGGTGTAAGTGGAATTTGTCGGCTTGTGACGTAACCAAGTATTGAAGCGCTCAGAACGGCAACCGATAACCATAATCCGACGTCAGCTTCTAATGATGCAATTGCTCCACCGATTATGGTACCAATTAAGATAGCTAGGAAAGTGCCTGACTCTACTAAAGCGTTACCACCAACCAATTCATCTTCGCTTAAATGCTGTGGCAGCAAGCCATATTTTATAGGCCCAAAAACGGTCGATTGTAATCCCATCAAAAACAGCACTCCAAGCAGCATGATTGGGCTATCAAAGTACAGGCCTAGAGTCGCGAGAGTCATAATGGCGATTTCGGCAATTTTAATAAAACGAATCGAACGCGATTTCTCAAATTTATCGGCAAATTGACCAACTGTCGCTGAGAATAAAAAGAAAGGCAAAATAAAGATTACCGCAGCCGCTGTGACCAGTAATTTTGAGTCCATGCCTAAAGCGCTAATTCCCCGAAAGCCTATAATAATCACTAAAGCATTTTTGAAAATATTGTCGTTTAACGCACCTAATGCCTGAGTGAGAAAAAAAGGCAGAAATCGCCTTTGTTTTAAAAGGGCAAATTGATGTGGTTCGCTGTCATGTACTGATTGTTTATTCGACATTAATCCAATACCTTTTACTGTTAGCCTTGGCCTATTGATTGACTTGTTTCGTTGAGCTGTCAGTCAAATCTTGCACATGCTCGAAACGAGCAAGTTTTAGGAAGTGTATGACTTGTTGAATAAGTCGACTATCCCACATCATAAAAGAGTGATGCAAGGGCATGATTAGGAAGTCTGACATATTGCGACATTGAGTATTATTTATTTCTACCACGCCGTCACCGGGTGAATGATTGGTCGCTGCGGTATAGAACCAAGTCACCGGAACGAGAATACTACTGCTTTTATTACCGGCAATAATGCCGGTTTCGATATTAGGCTCTGGTAATTCTCTAATGAGTTTGCTTTCAGGAGTCAGCTGTTTAGCGACCGCAGGAGTGAAAAATCTTAGTAGCGGGTGATTGGACATATAAGAAGCGGTAGAGGTGCCTTGGTTCGGTGTGCCGAGCATAACGCATCGACCCAATGTCCAAAGCGATCCGCACTGATTTAATAACCCGCGAATTAAAATACCACCAAACGAGTGGCCTACAAAATGAACGACCTTATCAGACGCTATCCAGCTTTTTAGCTCGGTTATTAATTTATCTAATATGGCTTGGTAATCACCTACCAAACCGATATAACCTGCATTTAACACTCGATAGCCTTGCCGAGATAATTCTTTCTCAAGCTTTCGCATGCTCCGAGGTGAGCGCCCAAGACCGTGCAAAAGTACGACTTGTTGATTGGTCGTTGTTTGATCTTGCTTGTTCGAATCATTCATTAACGGGTTCGTCATATGGTGCTAAGTCTAGTCCAAAAAACAGCATGGTATTTTTAAAACACTGTTCGCTTAGTCTTGGCAATTCTGTTTTTCGAGCTTTAGCGACATCGCCGGCTATATGCGGCAAATATTGCGGCAAGTTACGACTCGATTTAGGTCGTGGACGCATATTTCGCGGAGTGAGATACGGAGCATCAGTTTCCAACATGAGTTTATCATCGGGAATTAAATGCACTATTTGTTGTAATTCTTGGCCGCGTCTTTCATCGCAGATCCAGCCAGTTATACCAATATGCAAGTCGAGATCCAAATAAGCCAATAGCTGTTTTTTATTTCCGGTAAAACAATGCACCACACCACCTTTGAATTTATCGCGATATTGAGTGAGCAAGGCGATTTGCTGCTCAAATGCATCGCGTTCATGCAAAAATAACGGTTTGTTGCATTCTGTGGCCAAAATAAGCTGTTGTTCAAACACTTCAAGTTGGGTGTCTCTGGGGGAGAAGTCACGATTGAAATCAAGACCGCATTCGCCTACGGCGACCACACTCTCATTAGCCAATAGATGACGAATTTGCTGCAGATGCTGCTGGGTAAAATTCTTTGCATCGTGGGGATGACAGCCGGCCGTTGAAAAGAGCTGTTGGGGGTATTCTTTGCACAGTCTTAGAGCTTGCTGACTTTCCTGTAAATTAGTACCGGTGACAACTTGAGCGACTACACCAACGGATTCCGCTTGTTGTATGACTTGCTGGCGATCTTTGTCGAAACGACTATTGGTTAGGTTAACGCCGATATCTATCCATTTATGCTTCATGGTGCTCCTACAACTTGTGACCTAACTCTTTGTTCCAATTCACATTCTTGGAGAAATTACGGTGCTTTGTGGGGTTTTGGTATAAACTTAGTTGAACAGAAATAATATAGGGTTATGGAATGATGTCAAACTACACTCTCTATGGTACCGAGTTTTCGCTTTATACGGGTAAGGCGAGAACTTATTTAAACTATAAGAAAATTCCTTTTGATGAAGTACTCTCGACCTTAAAAGTCTACAAAGACATTATTGTGCCCAAGACTGGTGTGAAATTTATTCCTGTTGTTAAAACGCCAGAGGGTGAATACCTGCAAGATACCACCAATATTATTGATCAATTGGAAATGCAAGTTCCCGATCGGCCGGTTTATCCAACCACACCTAAACAACGACTTGTTTCTCTATTACTCGAACTATACGGTGATGAATGGTTATTGATCCCTGCCATGTATTATCGCTGGAACAATCCTGACTTAAGCTTTACTTACCGAGAATTCGGAAAAGTGATTAGCCCTAAGCTTCCTGGTTTTATTCGTGGCATGATGGGAAAAAAGATCGGAGACCGATTTAAAGGAATGACCAAGGTATTGGGAATTACAGAGAAAACCATTCCTGCAATTAAACAGTGGTTTGAACAACAGTTTTTGGTTGATTTAGATAAGCATTTTTCACAACATGAATATTTATTAGGCGGGGCACCTTGCGTTGCTGATTTTGCTTTTTACGGGCCGTTATATGTGCACTTTTCTCGTGAACCGAATTCCTGTGATATCCTGCAACAGATAGCACCTAATGTGGTTAGTTGGATTGAAAGAATGCATGATGCTTCTTCTTGCGATGGAAAGTGGTTGGATGATGATGAAGTGCCCGAAACCTTATATCCCATTCTGAACAACTTATTTGAATACCAATGGCCCGTACTCGAGCATACAGCGAATCAATTGGCGGAATGGTATGAACGCGAAACTAATGGTATTGAAGTTTCTGAACCTATCAAAGTTCCGAGAAAGTTAGGCTCCCATAATTTCACCATAAATGGTGTTGAAGATGAACGTGGTGTATTACCGCAAGTGCAGTGGATGATGCAAAGACCACTTAATCTTTACCACTCGTTAACCGCACAAGAAAAGAAAGATATTGAACCCTTCTTAAAACAAATCAATGCGCTTTATGCGATGCGTTTTAATCTCGAGCATCAAGTTTTGAGGATTGATAATCGATTTGTAATTCGATAATTTAAAGTTGGTTGATGCGACTCTATGTCTAATGAACCCAGTGATAAAGTAAAACGAATCTGGAAAACGGTGCAAGTGGTTCCTTTTGGTAAAGTTGCCAGTTACGGTCAAATTGCCGACTTAGCTGGACTGCCGGGTAGAGCCAGGCTGGTCGGAAAATCCCTTGGCCTTGCACCCAAATCTATGCAACTTCCCTGGTACCGAATTTTAAAAAGCAGCGGCCAACTGGCTTTTGAAAAGGGCAGTGCTCAAGCTGAGAAACAAAAAGGGTTATTACAGCAAGAAAATGTGGTGGTTTTTAATAATCGAGTGAAGCTTAAAGATTTTGGCTGGCAGCCGGATTTGGCAGAGATGTTGATGAAGTTGGAGTATTAGTGGAGAATTGCGAGTCGCGGATTGCGAGTGTCGAGTTGAGGTGCTACCAAATAGCGTCGTCGTGCCTCCTCGCTATGACATGCACTGAATTGTCATTGCGAGCCAAGCGCGGCAATCCGGTTGAGGTAAACGAGATAGCCACGTCGCTCGGACTCACTAGTCCAGATTTTACCGAGCCGTTACTTTAAACCCATCACCAACATCGTTACCTGGATGAACAATAATTAAATCTCCTTCAATAAGTCCGTTGGTAACCTGAGCAATTCTATCGTTTCTTAATCCAATTTCGACTTTGGTTAGTTGAGCAATATCATCAACGACTTTAAAAACAGACCATTGTTCGTTTTCGCGAAAAAGTGCACTAATTGGCACTGTGACAACATTTTCAGCTTTATCCCTTATAAAGTCGTGATAGCGTTCGGGCCACGACACGTAATAGCGGAATGTTCGGACAAAAATCTCGCGCGTAGGCGCGTAGGTGGGATGGTTAACCCCAACAACTATCACTGGCAACTTAAACCATGGCCAAGCTTCGACTCCATTCTCGTTGGTAAGTAGAATCGCAGCCTTTCACTATCTGTAAGACAGGTTCTATTTTTTGGCAACCGTTCCATTGCTTTTGTTATCAAGTCATCTTTGATAATGGGATAGATTCTTGTCCCATCTGAGGACGAGATTATAAGTTGATGACTATCCTCCGAGAAGTCAACATTTTTAAAATAACTATCTTGGAAACTTGAAATCTTGAATGCCGCTTCTGCATTCAGCTGCCAAAGATTAATGTCATTAGTATAACCGGCAGTCAACAATATACTACCATCCGGACTAAAGCGAATCGTTTTTACATACTCTTTGATAGGTAACGAATAAATTGGTTTACCTTTAGCTATCGACCAAACAATCACTTTCTTATCAATCGCTCTTGATACGGTTAACAGCCATTCTCCATTCGGATGAAAAAGAACCTGTTCAATTTTTTCATAGCTAGACCCAGGAATTTTGATATCGTGAATTGATTCTCCTGTCTTAGCATTTCTTAAAATGAGATCTCGCCCTTTTCGATCATTGGTAATCAAATATTGACTGTCCGGTGAAAACAAGAGCAAGTTTACGAAATCTTTATGCTTCCAAGATTTGACTAACTTACCATCTTTCATAGACCATAGATGCGCTCGGGTATCTATTTTGGTATTGCTCGACTCGGTTAGCAAAAATTGCGAGTCAGGACTAAATGTAGCCCTATACACATTACTATAAGCGGGGTGCTCCAGTGAATAAACTCTCGTGTATGATTGCAAATCCCAAACTATAATTGATTCACTTCCAAACTTGGTTGACAAAGTAGCGGCTATTTTTTCATTCTTACTAATGTCTACAAATTCTGCATGGGCACCATCACTATGTTTTAGTTCAAACAATTTTTCACCCGATTCGATGGACCAGCCAGTCGCACTGTTATAGTCAGAGCTTAGGTAAAGTACATCTTCATTTTTACTAAACCTTATGAAATCTAGCTCTCCTTTATACGAGTATTGATGAATAAGTTCTCCAGTAGCATTATTCCAAAGTGATACTCCACTTTTAAGACTTGTGGTGACAACATACTTACCGGACGGACTTATATGTACTCCACTGAATTTTTCATTTGTTTGAAATTCTTTCAACTTATTAAAAGTAACTGGGTTCGATTTCATCAACCAAGTTTCAACTCTAGTGTTGTTTACCAATGTAAACAAAGAGCCTTCTATCTCTTCTTCATCATTTAGGTCTTGTTGGATCTGATATCCCGCACGAGCTATGAATAATCCATTATCTAGCTCAATCGGTTGATAGTTTGAACGCGTCAACCAAATGGTAGCGCGACTGTCTATATCACTTGTTCGGCCGCTAATGCTTGCTAGATAATCTCCAGAAGGACTAAATCGAATGGCATTCACCTGCGACGGATGTCTAAAAGATTGAATTTTCTTTTTAGACTTTAATGACCACAAATAGGCATTACCATCGTAATCGGCAGATACAAAAGTATCGCCATCCGGCGAAAAGTCCACATAGGTAACATTATTATCATGATCAAATTCGTGTATCGATCTTTTTTGCTTAATTGACCATAGTATGGCTTTTTGATTTTGGTGAGACGATATAATTAAATCTCCATCTGGATGAAGGCTGATGTTGTTCAGTCGTTCAGTGTCGAATTGAACTAGCTTCTTTCCATTTTTTAAACCCCACACAATAATGCTACCGTTTGCTGATGAAGTTACAATATGACCTTTATCATGCCAAAAACCAGCGCTCACTACTGGCGAGTTACCATGACTTAAATCTAGCAGTTTTTCTCCGGTCTCAGTTGACCAAAGAGCAGCCTCACCAAAGTTATCATAGTGTCCACTTCCCGAGAGCAGTAACTTTTCGTCTGCACTAAAATGAGCGAAATTGAGCTTAAATCGATGTTTTAAAGTAAACTTTTCTTTCAAGCTATTAGCATCCCAGATTTTAACCGTACTATCGGCGGACGCCGTCGCAATCATGCTTCCTCTAGGGCTAAACTCTATATAAGGTGTAAAGTTGCTGTGATATCCAAACTCATTTACAAGAGTTTGCTTTTCTATATCCCATAACGCAGCGGAAAAATTTGAGTGTGAGGTGGCGACTTTTTTACCATCAGGACTAAATGCTGCGTGGCTTATGTTATCTTGGTGTTTGAAGGTGGCCAGCTTTTTACCCGAGCTTAGCTCAAAAACTGAGGCTTCATAATTCCCAACCGTTAGTACCATTTTTCCGTCTGCACTAAATTCGACCAAATCGAATCCGTTGAAGGTATCCACTCCCAATTCGGCATATTTAAGGTTTTTTTCAGTAGCGCGTATTAATTCAAATTGATTTTCTATCTCAGGACGCACACCACCGTAAGGTCCAGGCATCGCATTTAATGCCAATAGCAACCCCGTATCATAGTAGCCTTGATCGCTTTCTTGCTTCGCCAGTCCCATAAGAAAGTTACTCTGACTAATTTGCGCTTTTTCTTTTTCTTGTTGGGCTACTCGTTCTTTGTCTTCCGCAATTGCTTGTTGCTCCTGGGCAATTGATTGCTGTTTCTCAGCTTCTTTTTGATTCCAGTAAGCCACAATGCCTAAGCCTACAGCGATAAATGCCAAGAGCATCACTCCAGCCAACCATTGTCGAAGGCGCCTTGTCTTTTTTCTTTCACGTTCAAGTTGATAGGCTTTATCCCTTTGAGTAAGCTCGCCAAGCGGTAACCCCAATATACCAGAGATAACTTTTAACAACATCAAGTGCTGTTGTTGCTTATAATCCTCTACCTTTTCTTGGATTTGTTGATTGGATAAATGACCTTGTTCCTTTAGCGCTTGTTTGAGTGCCTCTGGAGTAGTCCATCCTTCACCGACTTTGCCGTCAATATTAAGTCGAAAGTCTGCAGCGATCGGTTCAGCTCGTTTGTCCGAGGGTTCACCTTTGTCGTCGTATTCAAACTGCAATGGAAGTGGAAAGCATTCATCCTGTTCCGAAATCTCATCCGTATGTTTCGAATTATCCCAGCTAGTGTTGGGTTCACCATTGATCAATGCGGCAATAATTCGATTGGAGTGACCAAGTTTTTTAAAGTAATCGATTTCGTCAGCGACATAAGTTGACGCAACCGCGTTGGGTGAGCATAGAACTATCAATAAGTGAGTTTCGTCCAATGCTCTCGCAATTGTGTTTCCTAGATCCGCATCGGCTGGGAGTTCTTCTTCATCTCTAAAAATGGGAAAAATTCGGCTCGGAATAGTCTCTCCACGGGAGTTGGCTTGACCAACTAGTTCTTCTGGAACCTCGTATGTTTCAATAGCTTGATGAAGCCATGTTGCCCATTGCCTTCCTGGGATTTTATTATCGGCATGGCGATAAGAGATAAATGCATAGTATCGCTTATTGACTGGTCGATTCATAGGTAAGTATTAGTCTTTCTTCCTGTTTATATAAGAGATCAATAAGTTCGAGCAAGCCTTTTCGAGTTAATTGCTCAGTTGCTAACAAAATTTGGCACCTTCGAATGGAGACTCGCTAGTTTATTTAGTTAGGCTCTAATCGGTTGTTTTCTCGAAATCCAGTCCAAAGAATTGCATACTTTTCACTATTCCATCCGAACCAAGATTAAAGTTCAATGGCGCACTAAAATGCAGTGTGTCTGACTTCATTTCAAAAGTATCGAAGTGCTTATGAGTCAATCCAAAATCTAAACGACCCGAGACTAACGTCAATTTGTTATCTTTGAGTGATACTTTCATTTCGCCATAGCTTTCATGGGTATAGCTTCCAGCGTATTGTTTTAGTGGTAGAGAGTGTGGCTTGTTAGCAAGGTGAGAGTCATTTGATTTATCTTCTTGGTTTTCAGAACCTTTTTTATTAAATAAATCATAAACCGCTTGGTTCCAATCGGTTGCATCGTTACCATTCTGATTATCCATCACATGCCATAATAATGCATGGCGAACTTCTGCATGGTCTAGATTACCTAAAACAACCATTGCCTTATTGTTACCTCTATCTAGTCCAATAATCGCAATGAGTCCCGATAAACTACCTGTGTGATAGTCAATTTTTCGACCTTGGAAGTCTTGTTGAAACCAACCTAATCCGTAAGTTGTCCAGTTAGGTTTTGTCAATTGAGTTGTCGGATAAAAATCACGCTTTGCTACCAACATCTGAGGGGTAAACATTTCTGCAATACTGGCGTCGGAAATTAGTTGCTTACCCTTAGTTGTTTTACCTTTATTTAGTAAAAACTGTGCCCACAAACTCATATCGTGAATCGATGACCAAACACTGCCGGCAGCATTTGATTCATCATCATCAAAATTCCAAGCGGTCTCTTTCGCTTGATCATCAACGATAAAATAAGGATAAACATGCTTTAAACGCTTAGCTATTTGTTTACGAGTACCAAAGGTCTCTTTCATTCCGATTGGATGCCACAGCGCTTCAGTTAAAAAATGATCCCAGCGTTTACCAGTAACGCGCTTTATTATTTCGCCAGCAAGCTCGTACATGGTGTTTTGATAAATAAATTGGCTTCTTGGTGGAACACTGGCTTCGACAGTCTTGAGCTTTTCTATCTGAGTAGTGAGAGGCATTTTCAGTAGAAAAGCCCAAAAATCAGTAGATGGCATTCCGGTTCGATGAGCGAGTAGATCGCGAATGGTAATTTGCTGAGTAAGACTTGAATCTTTAAGGTGCAATTCTGGAATATGTTTAATGACAGCATCATCTAAACTGAGTTTATCTTGATCAACCAGCACCATTATTCCTGCGGCTACCATTGCTTTAGTCGTTGACATAATTCCGAACAATGTGTGTTCGGTGACTTTACTTCCGTTCTTTAGCTTTGTTTTTCCAAATCCCTGTTGAAACTCAATTTCTTTATCATTGACTACCGATACGGCAAGTGCAGGGACTTTCCAGAGTTCAATTCCTTTTTGGACTTCCTTTTCGTCGAGAGGTTTAGCACTAATATTGCCATTGAGTAGCGAAGCAAGAAAAAATATTGCCAATAAAAAACGGTTGAATGGATTGATACTGTTCATATTCATCTCCGATGAGATTGATAAAGTTTATTATTTTTTTAATTCCACCATAACATAGCGAGTAAATATTTGCATCGGTTAACTCAATGGAGGTAATTATCATTCGCTAATGTTTATAGATAAGTTTCCAAGCGGGCACTTTTAAGAACTCACTGAGAAGATGTGCCTCCTTAATCATTTTGTTTAAGTCGCCATGATCGAGAATATTGATCCTTTTACCTGAATCTAAGATAAGGTTTAATTCGAAACTTTGGTAACTCTGAGAATTCAAATGTTCACTTGAGTTTTCAATTTTTTCACTGATAACTTGCAGAGCAACTATCGAAGAGAAGTTCACTTCATTGATGCAATTTGGAGATAGCTTGCCTCTTAGAAATTGGCACTTTTTCGTTGATTCATCGAAACTCGTATAACTAATCTTTCTCTCTACTATAAAAACAAACCCTGCAATCAATAATATTAGGAATAACCAACTAATATTAGAGTCAATAGGTAGTCCTAGAATGAGCAACGGAAGTTTGTGTAAAAACAAAGCTGTAAAGAGAATCACTAAAGCATAGGTCAAATAGGTGAACTTTGTCGGGCAAACGATGAGAGAGTTCTTAGTTTTGACTAAATTAGCGGATCGATAGGAACTACCTCCCAAGTTAATTGGATGCCATTTAATTAACTTCGCGAGTGGGTCGTTACGGCGCAACTTGGCAAATTTTGGGTTGATGTTCTCTAATTTTGCTTTTGCTCGCTCTTTCTCTTGGATAATTCGTTCATTCTTTATAAATTCATTAAGTAGATTGGTCAAACCATGAGTTCTAATTTGCTTGATTCTGAGACTAGCGGTCTTGTACCAAACAGGAAGATGGACTAAGACACCGACTACTACCATCAAGGGAAGGTAACTGAAGATTAGACCTAGAAATTGATGACTGTTTACCAAGTCTGGCATATTAGAGAACAGGGTAACAATCAATAGAGGAACAAACACCAAGATCTTTCCTATGGTCAGTATCGTTTTGGTGCTTTTTGCGGTTGTTTCCATGCTGTTACCTTGTGGTTAGCTCGATTACATCAACAAATAACGATTCAAGGAGAAGAATAGTCCTAAGATTGATTATTGAGTTGCTCTATTCTCAATAAAGTCGATGACTTTATCAGGGTGATCTGAGAAAACGCCATCGACATTGAGCTTTACTAGAAAAATCTCTAACAGTTCATCAAAGTCCTTGGCGAACGCTGGTATTTTCTCTTTCTCAGCTCTAAATGTGTAAGGGTGAATCGGTAGCTTGTTGTTACGAGCCTCTAACAGCAAAGTGCTCTCTTTGATCTTGTCACTTGTTGAATCTTTGCTCACTAACATTGGCATCCAAGGGCCTATTCCATCAGCATATTGAGAAACTTTTTGCATAGCGCCTTGTTCAAATATCCAATCATAATTATAGGGAATTAGTTCACCATTTTTTAACCGCATGGTTTCGTTCCAAGCGGTATGGGCAATGAGTTGCACCAGCTTAATATCCATTTGCATACTCGGTAACAACTCATCATGAACCCGCTTAGTTTCTTCGGGATCAAAACATTGAAAGTAGACTCTGTCTTGTTTGCCTGTGTAGCCATACTGTTTTAAAACTTTTAAAGTTGCTAAACTAATATCTTTACCTTCCATTAGATGTAACCATGGCGCTTTGACTTCAACATAAATACCGATATCTTTACCAGTGCTATGATTTAATCCTTGAATAAGTTCAATTTCTTCTTGCAAAGTAGAGACTTGAAAGCTCGATTTAAATAAAGGAAATCGGTTAGGGTAGAGCGGCGTGGTTGTTTGAGTTTTTTCATCATAATCAAAACCTTCACTCATTGTTAGGGATTTGATTTCGGCCAAAGTAAAGTCAATTGCTAACCAGCGTTTTTGGCCGAACACTTCTCTAAATCGATTTGGAAATTCAGTCATAACATTGGTGACGCGATCTAGGTAGGGGTCGTGCAATACCACTAAATGATCATCCTTGGTCATCACCACATCTTGTTCAATATAATCAACGCCCATGGTATGAGCCATTGCCTTAGAAACTAATGAGTGTTCGGGGGCATATCCACTGGCGCCACGGTGAGCAATTACTAAAGGTCTATTTTTAGCGGTAAAGAAAGTGGATTGTGTCATTGTGCCTTTCTCAGTGGTCGGTGAAAGTTTACAGCCACTGAGTAGAGTGACCAACAATAAATTTAAAACTAATACTGATTTAGCTAAATATTTTTTATAGGGCATCATTTTTTCGCTTGTGTTCAATCTCATGTTTGATAGTTAAACTGATTAAAATAATTGCGGCAACACAGCCACCAGTCAGTAAAACAAAACCACCATCCCAACCAAAATAGTCGACGGTGTAGCCGAGTGCAATATTAGCGACAACCGCACCACCTAAATATCCAAACAACCCAGTTAGGCCAGCGGCCGTTCCGGCGGCCTTTTTGGGAACCAGTTCCAATGCATAAAGCCCAATTAGCATTACTGGACCATAAATTAGGAAACCAATAGCCATTAATGCTGCAATATCGATATTGGGATAACCTGCTGGATTTAACCAATAAATGATGACTGCGACTAACACTAATCCCATATACAAAATGGCCGCTGGTGCTCGACGGCCTTTAAACCATTTGTCGCTAATCCAACCGCACAATAGTGTGCCTGGAATACCAGCCCACTCATAGAAAAAATACGCCCAAGAGCTTTTATTGACAGTGAAATCCTTTACTTCTGAAAGGTATACTGGTGCCCAGTCTAAAACTCCATAGCGAATTAAATATACAAAGGCGTTGGCAATGGCTATCAGCCACAATAATTTGTTATTAAGTACGTAAGCCATAAAAATTTGTTTGGCTGAAAACTCTTGCTCGTGAGATGCATCATAGTCATTGGGGTAGTCATTTCGATAGGACTCTATTGAAGGCAAACCGCAAGATTGCGGGGTGTCTTTCATCAGTAAGAAAACTATAATCGCAATAAAGGTGGCAAATGCCGCCGGCAAATAAAATGCCGCATGCCAGTCATTAGTCCAAGCCATTCCTAAAATAAATATAGGGCCGATCAGACCACCCCCTACATTGTGGGCTATATTCCAGAAAGATACAGTTTTTCCACGTTCATTGCTGGAGAACCAATGCACCATTGTTCTTCCACAAGCCGGCCATCCCATACCTTGAAACCAACCGTTTAAAAACAATAATACAAACATGATAGTGACGCTGCCGGTCGCCCAGGGGGCAAATCCAAAGGTAAACATTATTGCAGCAGAACATAGCAAACCGAAGGTTAAGAAATACTTGGGGTTACTGCGGTCCGAAACGCTACCCATTAAGAATTTACTTAACCCGTAAGCAATCGAAACTGCCGACAGAGCGGTGCCGAGTTCTCCACGAGAATAGCCTTGCTCTTCTATCAAATAAGGCATTGCCAAGGAGAAGTTTTTACGGACTAAATAATAGGCTGCATAGCCGATAAATATGCCCACAAATACCTGCCAGCGGAGGCGTTTGTAATCGGCATCGATCGATTGGTTTGCAGAAGGTTCTTTATGGGGAAGTGGTTTAAAAAAGCCATACATAATTAATCGACCTCTTTAAACAGAATTTTTTCTGGAGAATGAAGGTTTGGAAATTTCTCTGGCAGAAACTCATTTAAAATTTCATTGAGAAAGACAAAACCGGTAGTCGATGGTTTAATCGAATCTTGCGTTTGTTCGATTAGACCACGTTGCTGACATCGTTCAATTGCCGATTCAATTTCTTTGTTTAAAATGCCCGTTCGAGAGTGAAATGATTTTAAAGGGACTCCTTCCTTTAGTCTCATGGCATTCATCATAAATTCAAGCGGTAATTCTTGATTGGAAACGCTCCGAGTTTTGTCGATAAATGATTTTTCTGGATTCAAAAAATCTTTTGGACTACGCCGTTTGCTGGTTCTTATAATCTCTTGAGTATCTGCACGAGTAATTTTGCCATGAGCACCTGCACCAATCCCCAAATAATCACCAAACTGCCAATAATTAGTATTGTGCCAAGACGGGTAATGTCCGTTTAGACTAAATGCTGATATTTCATATCTTTGGTAATTTTTTTTTGTTAAAAATTGCAAGCCTGCTTCACCAATATCCGCCAGCAGATCATCATCGGCCATATTTCTAGGTGGGGTATGATAAAATGCGGTGTTTGGTTCTAATGTCAGCTGGTACCAACTTAGATGTTCTGGTTGTAGATCCGTCGCGATGGTTAAGTCGCTGATCGCTTGCTCAATGGATTGTTCTGGTAGAGCATACATGAGGTCGATATTGATATTTCTAAAGCCGGCTTGTCGTGCTATTTCAAAGGCTCGCTCGGCCTCATCGGCTTGGTGTATTCGACCAAGCGTTTTTAAAAAGTGATCGTTAAAACTTTGAACGCCAATCGAAATGCGGTTAACCCCGGCTTGAAAAAAACCGTCAAATTTTTCGGCTTCCACGGTGCCAGGGTTAGCCTCCATGGTGACTTCCGTATCAGCTAAAAAGGGTAGTCTGGCACGAATACCACTCAACAATTGATCCATGCCTTGGACGCTTATTAAACTAGGTGTACCTCCCCCAATAAAAATACTGGTTAACGAGCGCCCCCAAATTGTGGGCAAGTGTTGTTCTAAATCGGCTAGTAGCGCCTGGATATATTCAGCTTCGGGGATGGCCTGTTTGACAGAGTGAGAATTGAAATCGCAATAGGGGCATTTTTGCACACACCAGGGAAAATGAACGTAAAGCGACAGCGGTGGTAACTCTGTAATAGCCACTAGCTTTGGCCTTGCTGTCGATATTTTTGCTCGAATTCTTTTAATGCTTTACCGCGATGGCTAATACTAGCCTTTTCTAAAGGCTGCATTTGCGCGGCTGATTTTTTCGCCTGAGGGCAATAAAAAATAGGATCGTATCCAAAGCCACCTTCGCCGATGGGGGCATCTAAAATAATGCCTTCCCAACTGGCCTGACTGATTATTGGAGTTGGGTCTTCGGCATGTCGCATAAATACGATGACACATTGGTAGCGAGCGGTTCGTTGAAAGTCCGGCACACCTTGTAGTTGGCTGAGAAGTTTATCGAGATTTTTTTGGTCGCTTGCGTTTTCTCCTGCAAATCGAGCGGAGTAAATACCAGGTTTTCCCTTTAAATGGTCAACTTCGATCCCTGAATCATCTGCAATCGAGGGTAGTCCCGTTTTTTGGCAAGCATGTCGAGCCTTAATGATCGCATTTTCAACAAAGGTTAAACCGTCTTCGATGGCGTCTTCTACTTGGTATTGAGATTGTGGACACAATTTTTTTTCAAATTGAACTAGGATTTCGGAAAGCTCTTTGAGCTTCTTTTGATTGCCGCTAGCAAGGACGATTATGTCGTTATTGAGATTTGTTGGTTCGAAGGTTGGCATCTGTTCAAATCTAGTTTAATGTGTGAGGTTAAGATTTTAGCTGTTTTAAACAGCAATTGAAATAACAGCTCATTTAGCAGATAAATTAAGGCGATTGCTATGAAATTGTACGGTATGGGAAAGTCACGCTCATTTAGAGCGTTGTGGGCGCTTGAAGAGGCGGGCTTGGAATATGAATACGTGGCGGTTGAGTTTGCTAGTAGTGGAGAAAATGGTGCACTGAGTGACGCTTATAGAAAACTAAACTTTCAAGGTAAAGTACCCACATTGGTTGATGGTGATATCGTGCTCACTGAAAGTGGTGCTATCCTTAACTATATAGCCGGAAACAGTGCCGATTTAACCCTCATTCCATCAAATTCTTTAGTTCGTCGAGCGAGATACGACGAAATTATGTTCTTTGTTCAAACTGAATTGGAACAAGCATTGTGGAGTAACGGAAAACATCGTTTTGCTTTGCCTGAAGAATTTCGAATTAAAGAAATGCTGAATACGGCAACATTTGAGTTTAATAAAGCCATGGCTACCCTTGAACATTTGTTCGATGGCGAAGGATTTGTCGTTGGAGAAGATTTTACCATGGCCGATGTGATGTTGGCACATACGCTAACTTGGGCTGAGAGTTTCAAGTTTGAAGTGCCAGAAAAATTCTTAACTTATCGCAATAAAATGTATTATCGCAAAGGCTGTAAAAACGCCATTAAAGTGGTAGAAGAAAAATAATCGAATTTTCTTAGCATATCAGCAATTTTATCTTTATGAGATTTTAGCTGATATCTTCGATTATTAAATTACGAAAATACTTCACTAATGGTCTATTTTTCCGATGAGTATTAATTAACATCTTAGAATTAAATCGTTGCGGAAATTCAAAATTAAGGCGTTTGATTGTCCCTTCCGCAACTTCTTTTGCTACAGTAATGTCGGTTAAGGTAGCGATACCAATATTTTGTAAAACACACTGTTTCATGGATTCGGTATTGCTAAACTCCATATAGCGGAAGTCATGGAAACCAGCTTTTTGCATTAACTCATTGAAGACATTGCTATAGCTACATCCTAAACTCCATAGCAGGTGAAACTGACTTGCTAAATCTTTGGCTGTTACCTTTGGTTTTTTTGTGAGCGGATTGTCAGGGTTTGCATAGAGTGATACTTCCTCTTTGTAGAGTTTAGCAACTTCAACATCCTTAACTTGAATTTTTTCTTCAACCATAAAGCCAAAGTCGAGAGTACCTGCTCTGACACTCTCAAGAATTTCTTGATCGCGCATAACTTGAAATGAAACTTTGATGTCTGGCGCAGCTTGTTGAAGTTGTTTTAACCACCTTGGAAGCCGGTAAGTACTAATGGTTTCGACTGCGGCGATTTTAAGTTGGCCGTGAAGTACTGGCGAGTTATGGGTCGCTAATTTTGCATCTCTTTCTAGGTCGATCAGCTTTCGGGCATAGGGCAAAAACCGCTTACCAGCTTCACTGATAATTACTTTTTTATTATCTCGATAGAATAGTTGCTCGCCTAACTCACTCTCAAGCGACTTGATCTGGGTAGTAACGGTGGAATGAGCGTAGTGCAAACTCATTGCGGCTTTACTAAAGCTTTCTAAGCTCACAATTTCTAAAAAGCTTCTGACGGCTGCTAGTTTCATAACGAGGTTGGGTTAGCTGTGTTCGAAAAAGATGAAGTATTGATTCAATATTATTCAATATATTCGAATATAAAGCCAGTGTAAAATCGCTGCCAACGGTTGGCAAACGACTGATAATAGAGTAAAGGTGAGTGATTTTATGAAAATAGAGCTGTTGGTTGATATCCTCGGCTGGGTTGGTGCGTTAGCACTGCTTACACCTTATTTCTTTGTCTCAATCGGAAAGATAAAAGGTAACTCAGTTTCTTTCCAAATAAGTAATCTTGCTGGGAGTTTTTTGCTAATTGTGAATTCACTTTACTATGGAGCATTACCCTCAGTTGCGGTAAATTTAGTGTGGATCGTCATTGGTTGCGCTATGTTAGTCAGAATCAAACGGGGAAGTCGAGATGACCAGTTATAAGCAAGCCGACTGTACATTAATTGATGTAAGTCATAGCGTTGAGCACGGGATGATTACTTATAAAGGATTGCCTGCACCGATAATCTGTGATTATTTGAGTCGAGAGGCATCCCAAACGCACTATCAAGACGGGACTAGTTTTCAGATTGGCACCGTCACGATGCCTTCAAATACTGGAACCTATGTCGACGTTCCATTCCATCGCTATGAGGATGGTAAGGATTTGTCGGAGTTTCAACTCAATCGACTGGCTAATCTTGATGCTGTTAAAATTGATATTGCAGAATCAGTAAAGTCCATTGAAATAGAACACCTAGAAAACTTTGATTTAAAAAATAAAGCAGTTCTATTAAACACTGGCTGGTCAAAACATTGGCGAACCGATGGCTATTTTGAGAACCATCCTTTTGTTAGTGAAGCCGCTGCAAATTACCTAAAAAAGCAAGCGGTGATTTTTGTTGGAATTGATAGTCATAATATTGATGACACCAGTGCTAACAATCGACCGTGCCATAGTATTTTGCTGGCTGAAGATATTCCAATTTGCGAACATATGACCAACTTGAGTGAGTTGCCAGAATCAGGATTTAAGTTCTTTGCTGTGCCAGTTAAAATGAAGGGAATGGGCACATTCCCTGTTAGAGCGTTTGGTCTAGTCAAATCCTGACAGTCAATTCTTGACGACTAGTTAGTATAGACTTGTTGTTTAAACTTTATTGGGATCAGTTTGCCCTGTTTTTCTGGTTGTACTTTTAAATCAAAACTAAGTCTTTCTCCATTGCCTATGGCAAATGTTGCAATGTAGTAGATGGCATTTTCTTCTTTGATTTCCTTAAATGCTAGCTCTTTAAATTGACCAGATAGACTTTTTCCACTTCCAAACACATTGCTGATAACTGGCGTTCCCATTTCGCTATCAGATTTCTTAATCACACTGATATTGAGCATGCCAATGTTTTTACTTCGCTTAATTCCATATTGGGTGGCAACTTCAGGTTGTAAAAAAGATGAGTTAATTAAACTGTAATGTACAGTGAAATCACCCACGGTGTGTTGTTCAGCTTGAATGGGTAAAGCAATGGATAGCAACAGGGACAACAAAAAAGTTAGGATTAGCGTAGAGCGAGGCATCATTAGTTTCCTCCAGATGATTTGAGCAGGCATCAACTGAGTTCTAGAATTGGTAGTTGATGCGACAGGTAGAGGGATATTTTAGAACTATCGCAATCTTATTGCTAGTCATAAGTCGCCTAAAGCTGGTCTAGTGGAGTATGACCAACTTTAGTTTTAGCCGGATGCTTGCCTAATATTTTCTTCTAGAGGCCGCAGAAAGTGGCACGATATTGTCCGGCTGGCCGAGATCTTCATCAATTAACTTGGCGTTTTCAAGAGAGTGTGAAAGCTCAAGTGCTTTTTGTCTTTCATTCTCGAGATCACCGAGCAAAGTATTGACTGCTTTTAGTTTACCGACAATATTAGACTCAGATTTCCTGAGAGAGTCTAACTCTGTTCGGTGAGTAATAATCATGTGATGATGAATTCTTAATTGCTGATTAAGAGGATTGATGATGCTTTGGCTCCAATCAATCATTTCCTTACGTGAGCTTTTGAAGAAGTTCATTACGTCTGTAACCGTACCGGAGAAAAAGCGTTTTACCGCAACCGAATGCTCTGTAAAGGTAGTAAATACATTTTTATCGAGCTTATCTGAGCGCCTGATAATTTCGTTGAGTTCTCGGTTTAGTCTCACAATTGGGAAAGGCTTTGGTTCAAATAGTTCAACACCAAAGTCCTTGGAAAACTTCTTGTACAGTGAAGCGGCCATTTTGTTGGTCAGTTCGGCTTCGCGACTTAATTCAGTCATGATTGTTTTTATTGCAACAAAGAAAAGTTTCATTTGCCTAAACAATCCGATGGTGGTTTTACTATTAACCAATTCATCGAGAGTCGTTTCAACTTCGGTTGCTAATGCATCAGAACTAACCACCGAAAGTAAAATTTTCGTTTGTCTTTCCAACAGCCGTTGACTTGGCTTAACCGATAATGATTTCTTTTGAAATTCAATCATGGCAACGCGGTTATTTTCGATTAATTCGTGGATTTTATCTTTGTTGACTCCAGTCAGGGAGTTCAATTCTTTTTCTTGAGTTGTCAATTGATCGTGCTTGTTATTTAGCACTTGCAAAGACTGATGAATGAGGGTTTTGATTTCTTCTAGTAAGGAGCCTGTGAGTAATCTTTCTTTGTTTTCTAGAAGCTTGTTCGATAATACATGTTCGAGCTCTTCCAAATGACTACGGACTAATAATGGCTTGTCTTTACGGACTTTAGCCACTAATCCTTTCTGAGCAGAGACCGGTAAAACATTTCTTGGGTCAATCTGTAATTGTCTTGCGGTGGTATTGACCATTTTAACCACGGCTTTTTCTATCTTTTTACGACTGGTTAATTCGTCCCATAGCGTGTCGATTTTATTTAAAACAGCAAATAATCCTAAGTCCTTACCGCCATCAATGTTTTGGATGTAGTCTTCCCAAACTGCCATGTCTGACGCGGTGACACCTGTGTCGGCAGAAAGTAAAAATACAATCGCCTGTACTTGAGGAAGTAGTTTTAACGTTAATTCTGGCTCGCTACCAAGCGCATTTAATCCAGGGGTGTCTAAAATTCTAAGACCTTGCTTAAGTAGAGGATGGGGAAAGCTAACAATCGCATGACGCCACGCTGGAATTTCTACCATGTTATCTGCATCGCCATTCTTTTCTAGAACTTCAGGATCAAAGCCCAATAATTTCGCTTCTTCAATAGACACTTGTTTGGTTTGAGTGATGGTGTGGAGTGCTAAAGTCATCTCATGAGCTGAACTAGTCATTAAAGGTACTTCAGTCCATAGGTTTGGAAGGTCTCTAAATTCTGTCAGCGTGGTGTGATCTAATCGGGTTTCAATTGGCAGTAGGCGTAAATAGGGACGGTTTTCTTTTTTGTCGTAAAACAATTCAGTCGGGCACATAGTGGTGCGCCCAGCTTCGGAAGGCAGAATTCTCTGACCGTATTCTGCAAAAAATAGTGCATTGATTAATTCGGTTTTACCTCGCGAGAACTCACCAACAAACCCAATGGTCAAGTATTCTTCTCTTAACGAGTCTTGCAGCCGAAATAGTCGATTGTCGATTTCGTCATTGAATAAATCATTACGGCGTAGCCACATGCGGAATTTGCTGATAGTTTTTCCGATATCAGCTTTCCAAGCGCTAAATTGATCAATATTCTCTGAAAAATTATTAGTCATAAGTCGTCGTTTTTGTTGTTATGTTATCCCCAAAACCATAGAAGACAGGGGGAGCCAGTCTAGTCTTATCGGCAATCGTTAGAAAAAGATTAGCAGAAAAGCTAGAAAAATCCGTACCCTAGGTCTCAAAATTAGAGATAATTCTCATTTAAACACTGACTTTTCGACTAATGGTCAGTTTTTGTTAGTGAAATGCAACAAGGAATTTGCCCGAATATGGGCTAAAAGCCTTGCGTTATAACTATTTGAGATGATTGAGCATCTATTACAACGCCGTCAGTTGATAGGCTTTATCGGTCAATTTGGATGGTTGGCCTAAGCAAGTTAAAGGATCACTGGAACCACCCAATAATTGATGGAAGAGTAAACAAAAAACAGTACCAGAGTTGCCGCCATTGGCGCGAGATCTAGTCCTGATGTTGCGGGTAAAAACTTGCGAAACTTGTTCACAATGGGCTCACTGATTTGGCCTAAAACAGACAATATTGGATTATGTCCGCCCGGTGCGACCCAGCTAAGGATAACCCTAATTAATATTAAGAATATAAATAGCATCAGAATACTTTTGACTAGCTCGAGTACGCAAAACAGCGCCAAAGTAACAATATTGAAAGCAAATTGCCCCATTAAAATGTAGATAAACACAAATTTAAGCAGAGTCACTAAATAAGCCAACAACATGGTAGAAACATCGATACCACCAAGTCCTGGAACCACTTTCCTTATTGGCTTGACTAATGGATCGGTAGCTTTCACTACAAATTGACTAAGTGGGTTATAAAAGTCAGCACGGAAATATTGCAGGAAAAAACGTAGCAAAATGATTGTGATATAAAAACCAATTAATATATCGATAATTTGCGCAAAGGGATTCATCTAAGCTTGCTCTCCAAGTTCTCGTCCGCGATTGATAGCTGCTGCAACAGCTTTTTGAATTATATTGGAAAAACCATCATCGGCAAAACTGTTGAGTGCTGCAGCGGTGGTTCCTCCGGGAGAAGTAACTGCTATTCTGAGCTCCTCCAACGTTGATTCTGGCTTAGCTTGAGCTAATTTGGCCGCTCCAAGAACTGCCTGCGTCGCTAAATTCCTAGCGCTTTCCGCTGGCAAGCCTTCCGAAATAGCTTGTTCGACCATTGATTGGATAAACTGGAAAATGTAGGCTGGAGCACTGCCAGCAATTCCGGTGACGACGTCTATCAGTGATTCAGTTTCAACCCACTCGGTCACTCCGATTGATGCAAAGATTGATTCAGTAATCTGCTTTTGTGACTCAGTGGTCGCGCCGTTGGCATACATACCTGTGGCAGCGGCAGACACCGTTGCCGGAGTATTTGGCATTGCCCTGACAATCGCCAGTGTTTGATTAAGGTCATTTGCGATCGCGTTGACTGTCACTCCAGCAGCAACCGAAATAATTAGTTTTCCGGTCAAGTCCAGTTGGCTCAAGTGCTTGCAAACACCTGATAGCTTCTGCGGTTTAACTCCTAATACGATTACCTCAGCTCGCTTCGCCGCTTCTAAATTATCATTAGTTGTTTGTATTTCGCATTGCTGTTTAAGCAGATCGAGCTTTGCCTGGCTAGGATTACTCGCGCTAATTTTAGTGGCATCCACACCACTACTCACTAGACCCTGGATTATCGCCGCGGACATATTGCCAGCACCGATAAATGCGATGTCGGTTTGCGAAAAATTGTTTTGCTTATTAATTGTCATTAAGCGTTTCCGTTGATCGATTTAATTAATTTCTTGGTCCAAATAGTGCTGTCCCAACTCTTACCATATTAGTACCCGCAGCTATCGCGGCTTCCAAGTCGTTACTCATACCTATAGAGAGAGTATCCATGCTGGGATAAGACTTTCGATATTCGTTAAAGCAGGCCGCAACTTTGTGAAATTGAGCAAATTGTTGCTCAAAGTCATCGGTTTTAGGTGGGATTGCCATAATACCTCTTAGCTTTATATTGGGCAGATTTGCAGCTAATTCAAGCAGTTCCGGTAGCTCAACCAGATTAGCACCTTTCTTTTGCGGTTCTTCAAAATAGTTGAGCTGAATACAGATCTGTAGAGGTGGTTTGTTTGATGGTCTTTGTGAAGAAAGTCTGTGAAGTAATTTCAACCGATCAACGCTTTGTACCCAATCAAAATGCGCAGCGATATCTTTGGTTTTATTACTTTGAATAGGGCCTATAAAGTGCCAAGTGAGCGGCAAGGAACTTAACAGGGATATTTTGTCCAGTGCTTCCTGTAGATAGCTTTCTCCGAATTCTGTGATACCTGCATCATAAGCCGCTTGAATTGCATCTGCTGGATGTGTTTTACTCACGGCTAATAGTTTTAACTCATTGATGTTAATGCGATATTTGGCAGCGTGGCGCTCCATTGTTGAACGAATTTCGGTGATTCGATTGGCTATGCTCATGGTGTTTTTATCACTCTTTTAGGGCATTTTTTGACCAAATTAGTAGGAATAGGTCAAAAATCACCAAAACTATCGCGTTTAATACAAAATCTCTGCTCATTCTTCAGAGTTTTCTACTAGTATTTTAACATTGGATGAATTTTTAAAACAAAAAAGAAAACTTCTTTGGGTGAGACCGAATGGACATAACAGAATTACTAGCGTTTAGTGTTAAGAACAAAGCTTCGGATTTACATCTATCGGCGGGGTTACCTCCGATGATCCGTGTTGATGGTGATGTAAGACGAATTAATGTACCGCCAATGGACCACAAAATGGTGCATAGCTTAGTTTACGATATCATGAACGATAAACAGCGAAAGGACTTTGAGGAGTTTCTAGAAACGGATTTCTCATTTGCCTTGCCTGGAATAGCTCGTTTTCGTGTCAATGCTTTTAATCAAAACCGAGGTGCATCGGCAGTATTTCGTACTATCCCCTCTCAAGTACTCACTTTAGAAGAATTAGCGGCACCCTCCATTTTCAAAGAAATGTGTATGCATCCAAGAGGATTAGTTTTGGTAACTGGACCCACGGGGTCTGGAAAAAGTACCACACTTGCAGCGATGATTGATTACATTAATGACAATCATTATGGCCATGTATTGACCATCGAAGATCCGATTGAATTTGTTCATGAGAGTAAAAAATGTTTAATGAACCAGCGTGAAGTCCATCGTGATACTTTAGGCTTTAGTGAAGCTCTGCGCTCAGCGCTTCGTGAAGACCCCGATATCATATTAATCGGTGAGCTTCGTGATTTGGAAACCATTCGACTGGCGCTTACGGCGGCTGAAACAGGGCATTTAGTTTTCGGTACGCTACATACTTCATCAGCCGCTAAAACCATTGACAGAATTATCGATGTATTCCCGGCCGCTGAAAAAGATATGACTCGCTCAATGTTGTCAGAGTCGCTCCAAGCGGTAGTTTCACAAACGCTTTTAAAGAAAAATGGTGGTGGCCGAGTTGCTGCCCATGAAATTATGATCGGCACACCAGCAATCAGAAACTTAATCCGAGAAGATAAAGTGGCACAAATGTACAGTGCGATTCAAACTGGGTTAGGGGTTGGAATGCAGACCCTCGATCAATGTCTAAAAGATTTGCTGGGTAAAGGCTTAATCAGCCGAGAAGATGCTCGCCACTCAGCCAAGAATAAGGAAGAATTTTAATGGATTTTGAAGGTCTCTTAAAATTAATGGTCACCAAAAAGGCGTCGGATCTTTTTATCACCGCCGGAGTGCCGCCCAGTATTAAAATTCACGGTAAGGTAATGCCCGTTACACAGCGAGCATTAACTCCCGAAAAAGCACGTGAAGTGGTTTTGAGTGTCATGAATGAAGAACAACGGCGTGAATTTGCAAGAGCGCATGAATGTAATTTTGCAATCAGTGCAGCCGGAATAGGTCGTTATCGTGTTAGTGCATTTCAACAACGAAATCATGTGGGTATGGTTTTGAGAAGAATTGAAACCACCATTCCTACCATTGAAGAATTACGTTTACCTAATATCCTTAAAAAGTTGTCACTCACCAAACGGGGCTTAGTTATTTTTGTTGGTGCTACTGGTACGGGTAAGTCGACTTCGCTTGCTTCAATGATTGGTTATCGAAACCGTTCAACCACCGGCCATATTATTTCAATTGAGGACCCGATTGAATTTGTGCATAACCATGACAAATGCATAATCACTCAACGTGAAGTGGGTATTGATACTGAATCATTTGATACCGCACTAAAAAATACTTTACGACAAGCACCTGACGTCATTTTGATTGGTGAGGTTCGTACCAGCGAAACCATGGATTACGCGGTTGCATTTGCGGAAACCGGTCATTTATGTATGTGTACTTTGCATGCCAACAACGCCAACCAAGCATTAGATAGAATTTTGCATTTCTTCCCAAAAGAAAAGCACAATCAAGTTTTAATGGATTTATCATTAAACTTAAGAGCGATTGTTGCTCAACAATTAATTCCAACACCCGATGGAAAAGGTCGACGGCCGGCAATTGAAATAATGATCAATTCTCCGCTAGTTTCGGATCATATTCGTAAAGGTGAACTTCATTTACTGAAAGATCTAATGAGCAAATCTAATGAGCAAGGTATGCAAACTTTTGATCAATCATTATTTACACTGTTTAAATCCGGTGAAGTGACCTACGAAGACGCATTGCATCATGCTGACTCTCCAAACGACTTACGCTTAATGATTAAACTCGATTCCTCTGAAAATGGTGAGCCGGTGTTTGATTCAGGTATTGGTGGCATGTCACTGGAAGAACAAGATCCCCGCTAGTTAGTAAAAGTCTTAGGTTATTGGTTAAGCTTTCTTGGTCACTAGAAAGCTTTTTGTTTTCAATATCTATTCATCTATGCAACCCATACCAAACTATAAATTCTGATATCCGTTTAGCCTGCCTATAGCATTGCCGTTTAAAAGTGGCATAATGCAGCTTGTTAATTTTTTCAGGCGATAGGCTAATGATGCCAACCACTCTTATTATAACGTTGATGACTCTGCTCGTGGTGGCGCTGATTGGTAATCGTGTGTCTAAGTTACCATCAAATGTTTGGATCCTTTTTATTGCTCAACCACTGGGATTGTCTTCAGCTTCACTGGTGGTTTTAGCTGGTAGTTTGCTCGGTGCGCAAATCGCCCCCAATCCACAATGGGCAACTCTGCCTTTAACTTTTATGATACTGATGACTGCGGGTGGCGTTGTTCCAGCGGCCATGGCGATGAAGCGGTTTGGTCGGCGCGTTGGTACTGCCATGGGATTGAGTATGGCCGTGTTAGGTAGTTTGATTGCTTCTTACTCAGCGATCCAAGCAAATTTTAATCTATTGATTGTAGCCGCCGGGTTTCTTGGATTTAGCATGGCTTTTGTTGCTCAGATGCGATTTGCGGTGATTGAAAGTTTAGCCAGCCCGAAAGATATTCCTGCTGCGATCTCGGTATTAATGATAGGCAGCATGTTTGCCGCAATTATGGGACCTGAAGTGGCTGCCGTTGGAAAGGATTGGGTAGAGTCACCCTTTGGGTTCGCAGGCTCGTTTCTAGGGCTTACCGTGATGTTGCTTGTCGCAATAGGGCTAGTGCTTAGTTTAAAACCGATTGGGGTGGCCGAGCAGAATTCTGATGAGTCAGCGAGACCCTTGTCGCAAATCATAAAACAACCGACTTTTATTATTTCTGTGTGCGCTGGAGCTATCGGTTATGCGGTGATGAGTTATGTGATGACAGCATCGCCTTTAAGTATGCATAAAATCGAAGGTCACGGGTTGGAACATACTAAATGGGTGGTTCAAAGCCATATTATTGCAATGTACCTACCATCTTTATTTTCCGCGTTCTTAATTCGACAGTTTGGGCTAGTGAAACTGATGTCCATTGGCACCCTAATTTATTTTGTGGTTACGGCAATTGCCTTATCTGGACAACAAGTGATGCATTATTGGTGGGCGATGGTTTTGTTAGGTGTGGGTTGGAATTTCTTGTTTACCAGTGGAACGGTATTGCTGCCAGAATCTTACCAGTCAAATGAGCGGTTTAAAGCACAGGCTTTTAATGATTTTACCATCTTTTTTACTCAAGCGACCGCTTCGCTCTCTG
Organism: Kangiellaceae bacterium; assembly: GCA_965230505.1. GTDB lineage: Bacteria > Pseudomonadota > Gammaproteobacteria > Enterobacterales > Kangiellaceae. The sequence goes on from OZ246006.1 coordinate 2,837,118, forward strand.
CCGGTTGGATGTTATTTAATTTTGGCTGGGATCGGTTAATCTATATCATCTTTCCAATTCTGTTAGTGATGTTAATGGTCATTTTTTGGTTTGCCAGGTCGCGTAAGCTCAGCCCAGAATGAGCTGGAAGGCATTGGGTGAGAAGAGTTTAGTGATTATGAAGAAATCAAGCGGTTATTTTTGTTACGGTTATTGCTACAGTTACTGATTACTGCTTTTTGCGCCCCAATGGTTGGCCACTAGTTTGCAACTACCATCTTTGTTTTTGATTAAGGTGACTCTATCGGTGCGCACGTTGGCTAATCCATATAAAAATTGCACATTTCCATAATAGTCAGTATAGCCTGAGCGGTTGTAGACTTTATCGGCTCGAATGTCGATTTTACAAGACTTTAAAAAGATTGCTGGTGAGTGTTCACTTTGGCCGGCAAGCACAGAATTAAAGCTCAAGCTGGCGAGGAACGCATAAATACTTGGCTTAACAAATTTTTTGACCTGCAGTAGTAAGGCGTTCGCTCTATACATACTTTGGCCTCCTTGGCTTGTCTCTTTGTGAAGTGTTATTCGACAAAGTATATACCAATGAACCTGCTGTTACAAATGTAGGGTTGAAATTAACTCAACTGGGAGGCAAACCAGCTTTCTAAAATAAGCGCTGCCGCAATACTATCAATCTGAGTTTTCTTTAATTTTTTATAACCGCCATATTCAAATATTTCTTCTCTGGCACTGGCGCTAGAAAGGCGTTCATCAACCATTTGAATGGGGAGTCCAAATCGGCCATGCAGTCGATTAGCAAACTTTCTGGCTAACTTGGTAATGGTTTGATCAGAGTCGTCCATGTTGAATGGTTCACCAATTAGTAGTAAATCGGGTTGCCAATCTTTGATGAGCTTTTCAACTTTATCCCAGTTAGGAATTCCGTCCTTGGCTAATAATGTTTCGAGAGGGTTGGCGGTTCCAGTGATAGACTGTCCGACGGCCACGCCAATCCGAGCAAGGCCAAAATCAAATGCTAGAGTTTGTGACATAAGAGAATTACGCGTTTCCGCTAAAGTAGCTTAATTGTTCGATATTAAAACCGAGTGAGTTCGCGGCTTTTTTCCAGCGAACTTCAATGTCGGTTTCAAATAGCAATTCTGCAGCAAGGGGTGTGTTTAACCAACTGTTAGACCGTAATTCATCTTCTAATTGACCCGGCCCCCAACCGGCATATCCAAGAGCAACAAAGGCTTCATTGGATACTTCCTGTCGACCCATGGCGTGTAAAATATCAGGGGAAGTTGTGATTGCGACGTCATTATCGAGGTAAATACTGGATTTCCAGAGCTTATCGGCTCGATGAATAACAAAACCTCGATCGGTTTGTACCGGGCCACCGGCTAGAACTGGATTGACATTGTGGCTTTTTTCACAGGGTATTTCCATATGCTCCAGCAAGTCTAGTGTAGAAATCTGCAGAGGATGATTGATAACAATTCCCATTGCGCCGTCTTCGTTATGTTCACAGATTAAAGTGACGCTTTGACTAAAGTCAGCATCCTGAAGTGACGGCATTGCAATGAGCAATTGGTTTTTTAAACTTGGAAACTCATTCATATTCTTACAATTGGGAGTCGCGGAGAGTAATTCAAGTCGTTGCTGTATTTTTCTGAACGAATAACCGGGCGGCTCTCTGGTCAGCCTAGCTGGTTATAAGTATAGCTAAAATACGCCTTTTATTGTGGTTTTATTGGTTGCTTACTATAATTCTGAGATAACTAAAGTCACTTTGGCCATTTCGTGAAATTTATCAAAAGTATTCTATTTTGTAGTCTTTTAAGCCTTTCAGCTGGTCTGTCTGCGGATAGCTATTTAGATGAAATAGTTAATGAGATCAAACTCTTAGAAAGCGAGAGGGATCCTAAATGTTATGCCACAGCATCTCGTCTTGAAGACTTTATGTTTGGTACGCCGTTATCGGATCAAGCTCGCTTTTCGAAAAATAAATTGCAAAGTGATTGGGTCAAATTTGTTTGGCAGCAAGCGACTCAGCTTGCTTCTGATAATGGAGAATCACTAATTTCAGCTGAGCGAATTCGCGAAGTAATCAATCGCCAATTCAGTATTATGCGAACCGCAGAGCAGCACTGGAAAATTCAATTCTCTAAAAATAACTCGATTGTTATCAATCAAACCGATAAACGGCAATATTCAACCATCGCATATTCTTTAAGAGCAGTGTTGGCGGTTCAACAGGAGTCATTGTTGGACTTTGAAATTGAGCTATTCCCACTCGACAAACTAGCACTGCAGACCCTTACGGAACATTTGGATATTCTTAATTTGGCTGTACTTAAGCTAAGTGACAGGCAAGCTCGCAATAACAATCAGCAACAAATCGCACAGCAAGATCTAATTAAGGTTTGGGCAGCCGTATTACAGTATGATCGTTCAAAATTTTCACCCCGCAACAAAAAGCAAGTTGCCGACAATCAGCGGGTCAATAAAAAACCAATTGATCTATCCTTGCTCAAAAAAATAATCAGACAAAAAATTAGCTCTTACAAATCGTACAATGAATTATCGAGCAAAATATTTAACCGGAACTTGCAGGTTTATTTCGCACGGATGAACTTGACCAAAGACCCAAAACAACAGCAAGAGTTTTCAAGGTTATTTAATAACACCATGATTCAATTTGCGTTTGATGTTTACAAGGAATCCGAAAAAATTGCACTAGCAAACAACAACAAAACCATTAGTGAGCAAGACGTGAGTGAATTAATTCAACAATTCATTCCACATAAAGTTGATGAATTCGAAGATACGTTATTTTTTACTAATCTTGCAAAAGAACAGCAGTTAGTGATTGAATCTTATGATGCTGACGCGTTTCGAGATAATTCATCTCATTGGCGATTTCTACAAAACGCGATTAATTCGAGTCATTTAAAACCACAATTGCAACCCGACCCATTCGCACTTGAATTAATGGCTGAAAATATCGCCTTATTTGCGGTACTAACTCTCAAAATGTCGGGTATTGTCGGCAAGCAAAGCGATTCAAAATACCTAATGCCAGAACATTATCGTCAGGGATTGTTAAGCCTATCAGAACGTTTAGAGCAGAACCGTCTAGCTGCTAAACCTGTTGAAAAAACAGATAGAATTTATTCTAGTGAGACTGCTAAACCTGCTCAGCAAAGAGGACCGCAAGACTATTTTTCAGATGTTACTCGTTTATTGAATGAAAAAGTGCAACACCGTACTTCAGATTGGTTAAGCCGGCTGTTAAGAAGTTATCTGCAAAAAGGGGAAAATGTGGGTGTTGTTTTTATCCCTCCAGCGTTTGGCGGTGGCGGAGTGGCCGCGGAAGACATTAACAACGATGGTTATGTTGACCTACTATTTCTTAGTGGAAAAGGAAACTATTTACTAAAGAATGAACAGGGGAATGGCTTTTCCAATATAACAGAAACCGCGGGGTTAAATTGGCTTCGCCAACAAGATAATATGCCAGGAGAGCCACGTCAGCCACTCATTGCTGATTTCGATAACGACGGTTTACAAGATATTTTTATAAGTTATGCCGGTGACCAGCACCGTATTTATAAAAACTTGGGGAATTTTAAATTCAAAGATATGACTGAACTGGCAAATCTAGGAGGGTTAGGATTAATTGGTGGACCTGCAACCGCAGCGGATTTTGATAATGATGGAAATATTGATTTATATATTACTTATTTTGGTCCTTTTACTAAGGGGATCTTACCCACCTTAAAACGTAATAATAACAATGCGACGCCAAATCAAATTTTCAAAAACTTAGGTGGGTTTCAGTTTAAAAATGTCACCAAAAATAGTGGTGTCGATAACAAAGGTTGGTCACAAGCCGTGAGTCATTCGGATTTTGATAATGATGGTGATCAAGACATTATTCTGGGCAATGACTTTGGCATTAACGCTTATTATCGCAATGACGGAAGCTTCAAGTTTACAGATCTAGCCGAAGAATTTGGCACCGATAAAGCCTCTTACTCAATGAATATCGGTATAGCAGATCTTAACCAAGACTTGTTGCCCGACTTTTATATTTCTAATATTGTGGTGATGAACAAAGATGAGAAATATGTGTTGCCCAATGAAGACACTCCAATGAAGTTTGATTCAAACAAGCTCGCTACCATGAGAGTGATTGAAGCAAATGACCTTTTTCTGTCAGAGCTAAGCAATGGCAAACAAAGGTATTCCCTGAGTAATGCAGTAGGCAGAGGTTACTCTTCGACCGGATGGTCGTGGGGAGCGGACTTTTTTGATTTTGATAACGATACTGATAATGATCTTTATGTATTAAATGGGATGAATGAGTATAACCTATACACAAGTGACAATCCGTATTTTACCGATAGTTCAAACCAAAAACGCAACGTGCATATTCCGGTCGCCGAAAAAGAACAAAACCTGTTTTTCGTAAACCAAAATGGACAATTTGAAAACCAGTCAGAAAATTCGGGTTTAGGTTTTTTTGGAAACTCAAGAAGTGCGGCTTATTTGGACTTTGACAATGATGGAGACCTCGATATTGCGGTCAATAATTTTAATGAACCGGCTAACTTATTTAGAAATAATTTGCAGTCCAAGCATCATTGGATAGCAATAAAATTAGTCGGTGACACCGCCAATAATGTTAATCGTGATGCGATTGGTGCACGAGTTATCCTGACTACCAAAAGTGGTAAAAAGCTTTGGCGCGAAGTTCATAGCTCGGTTGGTTATATGACTGGCCATCCCAAAGTTCTGTATTTTGGTTTAGGTAACGAAACGATTGATTTTGTTGATATTCAATGGCCTAACGGGCAAAGGCAAAAGGTGGATAGTTTGTCAGTTAATCAACGTCATATTGTATTGCAGGCAAAGTGAGTTTAGTTGTTTTTATAAAAGGGAAAAAATCTATCAAACCACTAATTCAAATTACATGGGGAGTTTCCCTATACTTAGTTTGCTTTCTTACTTTTGCAAACAATATTAAGGCTCCGCCAAATATTAGCTCGGAAGAGTTGCAACAATACAAAGGTTGGCTTGCGACTTTTCAGCAAAGAAGTACTGATCTACCTAACAGCGGCACAGCTGAATATGTCAATGAACTTGTTGGCAGCAACTCTCCCTATTTAAGACAGCATGCTTTCAATCCGATAAATTGGAAGCCTTGGTCCGATAAAGTTTTAAAGCAAGCGAAACGCCAGAACAAGTTGGTTTTATTGTCTATAGGCTATTCAACCTGCCATTGGTGTCATGTGATGAATAAGGAAAGTTTTGCTAGCCTTGAAGTCGCTGAGTTTGTTAACGCCAATTTCTTAGCAATCAAGGTCGATAGAGAACTCTCGCCCGACGTGGATAACTATTACATGTCCGTGCTAGAACAAATAAAAGGAGAAGCTGGTTGGCCCATTACAGCAATTATCAATAGTGATGGTTTGCCAATTTTTGTCGAATCTTATTTGACTAAAAAAGGACTATTAACGCTTTTAAAAAAAGTCAATCAGGTATGGCAACAAAAACCCGATTTTTTAATCCAATCAGCTCAGCGAATTGACCAGTTGGTCAAACAACAAACGCCGATTGTTGATACAGAAAAATTGCAAATTGATTATTATGCGATTAATGAGAAGTTAAAAAGTAGTCTTGATAGAAAGTACGGAGGCTATATAGGTCTACAAAAATTTCCAGCAGAACCGATGTTAGCTTATGCCCTTGATCAATTGACTCGAGTTGAGGATAAATCATTAGAAAAACTAGTTAAGCGCCAACTTAAGAGTATGTCGCAATCTGGAATTCGTGATCATATTTTTGGCGGCTTTCATCGCTATTCAACCACTCAAGATTGGATGGTACCTCACTACGAAAAGATGCTCTATAACCAAGCACAGCTGACCCAAATATACACCACTGCGTATCTGGTTTTTCATGATAAGTCTTATTTAAGAGTTGCAGAGGATACTGCCAACGCAATGTTAGATATATTCTTAAAACCAAACTCCAACAAACCGAAGTCAGTTGGATTTATTACCGCATTAGATGCCGACTTCAAAGGACAAGAAGGTGGGTATTATTTGTGGGATAAAACAGAATTGGAAAGCTTAGTTAGCGATATCGACTCGCAATATCTTTATTCGGCTAGCGCTGAGCTTTATGGAATATTGTTAGATAACATTTCACAAGAAAAAGATTCAGTCAATGTGAATCAACTGCGATTAAAACTACAAAACTATAAACGAGCCATGGGCGAACTTTATTTAGACAGCAAAGTTTTAACCGGATGGAATGGATTAGCAATCAAAGCGTTAGTGGATTTAGCGAGGGTGACAGATAACGGTCGCTATTATCAAGTGGCGAGCCAAGTCGCTAAGGCTTTATGGCATGAGCGATATAAACGATCTTCGGGACGCCTACAAAGGGTCGAGTGGGATGAAAAAGCGGAGTCAATTTATCTTGACGACTATGCTTTTCTAGGCTCAGCATTTATCTCTTTATATGATGTGAGTGGAAACCGAGACTGGTTGGAACGGGCAAATGAGCTAAATAAAGCAGCGAATAATTTTTTCGTAAGTTCTACAGGTATGATCAATTCGTCCGTTGCTAAAACGCAGTTACATAACGCTAGCAATCTTTCTGATGGTGAAGTATTTACTGCGGTAGCAATTCACCTTGAAAATAGCGTCAAAATAGCAAAACGATTGGAACAACCACGGGTCATTAAGCGACTTGAACGACAACTAAACAATCTAAAAAGTGCGGTTGTAAAATCACCATTAGAACACCTATTTGCAGCCAAAACCTTGGCCGAAATTTATCAAAGCACTAGACCGATCAGATTTACTTCGAGAGGTAAAGCAAAGGTTGAATTTTACTGCAGTGAAATTGGTGTAGGGCTGTGCCAAACACTGCAAATCGAAATTACCGTAAAAGAGGGGTGGCATTTGAACTCTAATAAACCACTGCAGTCTCACCTAGTAGCCACCGAGATTAAGCAACCCAAAAACTGGCAAGTTAACTATCCTAAGCCAGTGGAAAAAACACTGTCATTCCAAGCTGAAAAAAAGAGCCTTTATGAAGGCAAGTTTCAGATTATTTTACAGCGTTCTAAAGGTGACAATTTAAGAAAGATTATGCAATTACCGGTTCAAGTTTGCAGTGATAGTATTTGCCTACTACCGGAGGTTTTCGAGTTTTCTATGTGAGCAAATAATTGGCTTAATGATGGTATAACACATGCAATAATCATCATTAATTTAACTGGTATGCATACGATTATCTTCTTCAAATCGCCACACTCTAATAATCTCAAGAATTTCAGTATCTTTTTTCATCTCTTCACTGAGAGGACTAAAAGGGGCCGCTAGTCGAACAATTCGAATTGCCGCATCATCTAGCATTTTTTTGCCTGAACTCTTCATTATTGTGACTTCATTGATGGTGCCATTTTGATTTATTGCGACCTTTAAAGTGAGGTTGCCATAGATTTTTTCTACCTTCGCTCTTTCAGGATAATTTTGGTTCCCAATTCTTTCAATTTTACGACGCCATGTATCCAAATAAAGCGCGTCAGATGAGCGGTGGATTGCTGCAGAAACTTGTCGCCGATTGGATTTTTTGGCTTGATTGATTTGTTCATTGTCTAAGTTGGCAATAAGACCTGACAGCTCATAGCTTTTTTGTAATAACGAATTGGTATCCGGAAGCGCTTCTCTTTTCTCAGCTTGCTGCTCGACGTTTTGACTGGTGCTTTGATTGCCCGAGGTGCTAGCAATCAAATCGGGATTGGTTTTTAGTTCAGCTGGTTGTTGAGGCGGAAGTTGCGGTTCACTTGAAATTTTATTTGGATCATCAAACTGGGCTTTTTCAACCGCACTAGGAGCAAGTGTTTCTTGTGATTCTCCGCCCCCTTCTTGATTTGCTTGGCCAATAAAATCTGCTTTTTCTGGTTTAGTTTCACTTTCAAATTGCGCTAATACCACATTAAAGGTCTTGTTAAGTGGACTACTAGACATGTCAGGTACCTTAAATCCAACACCAAAAAACAGTAGTGCATGAAAAGCCACCGCTAAGAAAAGACAAAATAATAGCTTGTCGTTTTGACTGATTTTAGGTTGGGAATCCAAAGAGATGGTTCCATCATGGTTTTGCATAAGGTTTACTTCTCTTACTGTCTTTAATTACATGTTTGCTAATTTGTCTTCAATGGCATCAAACAATGTTGCCGCAATATTGGTTCCATAGGCTGCGTCAATTTCCTTGATACAAGTTGGACTGGTGACATTGATTTCGGTGACATAATCGCCAATGATGTCCAGTCCGACAAAAATCAGCCCTTTGCTTTTAAGTGTAGGACCAATTTGCTGAGCTATCCAATGATCACGTTCGGTTAAAGGTCTGGCCTCGCCACGCCCCCCTGCGGCTAAATTACCCCGAGTTTCTCCCTGAGCCGGTATTCTGGCAAGGCAATAGGGGATCGGTTCGCCATCGACCATTAATACTCGTTTATCACCATTAGTGATGTCTGGGATAAACTTTTGTGCCATAGTCGTTTCTTGACCCATTTTGGTCAATGTCTCAATGATCACACCTATATTCGGATCATTTTCTTTCACTCTAAAAATAGAACTTCCGCCCATACCGTCAAGTGGTTTCAGTATCACGTCTTTGTGTTGCTTAATAAATTGACGAAGTTCTGATTCTTTTCGAGTGACCAGCATGTCGGTACAACATTGTGGAAATAGCGCAGTGAAAAGTTTTTCGTTGTGATCTCGCAAGCTACTTGGGTTATTGACTACCAAAAGTCCTTGCGCTTGCGCTAACTCTAACAAATATGTGGTGTACACAAACTCCATATCAAATGGAGGATCTTTGCGCATCAACAAACTATCCATGCTATGCAGAGGGACTATCTCTGGCTCTTCGAGCTCGAACCAATGCTTTGGATCTTCAAATACATCTAATTTTCGAACTTGGGCATAGACGCAACCATCTTTTAGAATCAAATCTGACTGTTCTAAATAGTATAAATGGTGTTTTCTTCGCTTTGCTTCGACCAACATCGCAAAACTAGAGTCTTTTTTGATGTTAATTTTGCCAATTGGGTCCATTAATATTGCAATTTTGTGCGTCATCTCAGAAATCTACTATAGTTAGGTAGGAATTGTATTTTACTCGTTCATCCTATTATAGGATACCGAATTAAATATACAACTATAAAATCATAATAATCAACAGCTTAGGTGTTCTTTTTAAAGTCTTACAATTAACAAGCAGTTTAAAAGTTTGATTCTTATCATTTTATTTTCTAATATCTCAATGAGTACAAAAAAACGATAGGTTGGCAAATTCGGGATATCTGTGTGGTAGATAGCGGCCTTTTGTGATAAAAACCCCACAGATTGAATGGCACACTAAAGTGTGGGACCCGTAACGCAAATTAAGTATGAACGAACGACAAATCGTTCGATGAGGACCAGTTGAATGGAAAACAGTTTTGAAGGCCTAAAGGCAATGGTAATAGACGATAGTAAGACTATCCGACGGACCGCCGAAACTTTACTCAAAAAAGTGGGCTGTGAGGTAGTAACAGCGACTGACGGTTTTGATGCGTTAGCCAAAATCGCTGATAACAAGCCCGATATAATTTTTGTCGACATTATGATGCCGCGACTGGATGGGTATCAAACCTGTGCATTAATCAAAAACAATAAAGAATTTAAAACCACACCAGTCATTATGTTGTCGAGTAAAGATGGGTTATTTGATCGAGCAAAAGGGCGAATCGTTGGTTCTGACCAATATTTAACCAAGCCTTTTAGCCGTGACGAGTTATTAGGTGCTATTTCGCAGCATGTAGCGAAAGCCTAGTTAATGAATCGTAAACCAGATTGTAATTAAACTTCACTTAAGTGATAAATGAGGAAGAACTTAAATGTCTAAAATTTTGATTGTCGATGACTCGCCAACAGAAACCCACGTATTGACTACGATTCTAGAGAAAAATAGTTACCAAGTGGTGACTGCTGAAAGCGGCAAGCAAGGCGTAGAAGTCGCCAAAGTAGAAATGCCAGATTTAGTCTTAATGGATGTGGTAATGCCTGGATTGAATGGCTTTCAAGCAACACGGCAGCTTAAGAAAGAGCCAACCACAGCACATATACCAGTCGTTATTGTGACCACCAAAGATCAAGAAACTGACAAAATTTGGGGTATGCGACAGGGGGCGAAAGATTATCTAACTAAGCCAGTTGATGAAGGCAACCTAATTAATACAATTCAAGCAATCTTAGGAAGTTAGTTTTAGCTATGGCTGACTATACTAATTTACAGGCATTCGAATTTCTACGAGATGTAGAGAAGCGTAGCTTTGAAAATGCGCAACTGTCGACTAGAGAACAAGATCTTAGCCGGTTTTGGACAGGCGTAGGCTTTCGAATGGCAGGAAACGACTATTTGGTAAACCTCAATGAGGTCGCTGAAATATTGTCGATTCCACAACATACAAAAGTTCCAGGTGCAAAATCTTGGGTAAAAGGATTAGCAAACATACGTGGAACTTTGTTACCCATTATGGACCTTCACGGTTTCTTGGGACAAAAAGCTTCATCGTCGCTGCGAAGACAACGATTATTAGTTGTTAACCATGCGGGCGTCCATTGTGGCGTGATTGTCGATGAAATTTTAGGCCTGAATCACTTTGAAGATGAAGACTGGGTTGAAGACGTCGCCATTCCAGACGAGGCGATGAAACCATATTTAAAAGGTGGTTTTTACAATGAAGAAAAGTTATGGAATGTATTTAGCCTCTATACTTTGGCTGATACCCCAACTTTTCGACAAGTTGCTCTATAAATGATATCGGTTTCAGATTAAGCGAAGTCGCTATCACATTTTTATAAAATTATGCTTTCAGGAAATCAACTATGAGCGCAGCAGAAAAAAATGACAAACAGGTAGGTACAAAATCTAACACCGGTAGATATATCGCGCTGTTATTTTTGGCAATACTGATTGGTGCCCTAAATCTTGCTTACGGAGTTATCGTAGGCCAGCAGAATCAACAACGCTTAACTAAAGCGGGTAACTTAAGGGTTCTTTCGCAACAGGTCGCGAAAAATGCGGCGGAGGCATCGACAGGAAACCCTGCAGCGTTTGATTTGTTGGATGAACGGGTAAAAGAATTCCAAGCCCAATATAATCATCTCGCTCGAGGAAATGAATCTGAAGGCCTGCCTATTTCACCAGAGCAAATCCTCAATAACGAAGTTAAAAAAGTGGGTGACCTTTGGAATGACATGCAAGCAAATGCTGATGAAATTTCATCCGGTCGAGAAACAGTTGTTAGGCTGTATCAAATCTCTACTGAGTTATCCTCATCAGTACCTCAAATGGAATTTTTATACACCAATGTTCAAGATATATTATTAGACGCTCGCGCTCCTGCCGAGCAAGTAATGTACGCAACGCGACAATCAACCTACTTAGAAAGAATCATCAGAAGTTTCCAAAAGGTTTTGGTTGGTGGTGAAGACGCCGAAATCGCATCAGAAAACTTTGGACAAGATGTGGACTTATTTGGTGAGATTTTGACTGGTATGCTCGAAGGCGATGAAATGTTGGGAGTTAGAAAAATTACTTCCCCCGAAGCTGTTGACTCGTTAAATGAAATTTCCGGACTGTACGACTCGTTGAAAAACAATGTGACCTTTGTAATCGGGTCTAAAAATGAATTATTTAAAGTTCATGAAGCATCAGATGAAATCTTTTTACAAGCGAGCGCGATGCTTGATTTAACAGAAAACTTACAGAACGCTTACTCACGACAAACCAATATTACAGGCCCAGGTCACTGGTTGTACTCAGCGGTTGCCGGTGGATTTGTCATCATCTTACTAATATTGCTTTATAGACGTCAGCGTGGTGATGATGAAGTTCGAACTCAAAAAGCGCGTGTCACGGCCGATCAAGAGAAACGTCAAAATGAAAGAAACCAACAAGCAATCATTCGACTTCTTGATGAGATGGAAGGACTGGCAGATGGTGACTTGACTGCAAACGCAACCGTAACCGAGGACTTCACAGGTGCGATTGCCGATGCGATGAACTTTACCATTGACCAATTGAGAAATCTGGTTGCAACAATCAAAGACTCGGTTGGTAAGCTATCCAACGCAACGACAGAAACGCAAAGTATCTCGATAGAACTTGCACAAGCATCGCGTAACCAAGCACAGGAGATTACTGGAGCTTCAGCGGCGATCAACGAGATGGCTGTTTCGATTGAACAAGTATCTGCAAACGCATCGGAATCTACCACGGTTGCGGAAAAGTCGGTTGAAATCGCGAAGAAAGGTGGAGAGGTTGTACGAAATACAATCCAAGGGATGGACACGATTCGTGAGCAAATCCAAGAAACCTCTAAGCGGATTAAACGACTGGGTGAATCATCACAAGAAATCGGGGATATCGTATCGCTTATCAATGATATCTCGGATCAAACGAACATTCTGGCACTTAACGCTGCAATCCAAGCATCGATGGCTGGTGAAGCCGGTCGTGGTTTCGCGGTTGTTGCGGATGAGGTACAGCGACTTGCGGAAAGATCGGGTAATGCGACTGACCAAATTGAGGCGCTAGTAAAAGCAATCCAAACAGATACAAACGAAGCGGTAATTTCGATGGAATCAAGTACCGCAGAGGTGGTACACGGAGCAAGACTGGCACAAGATGCGGGTGTGGCGCTGGAGGAAATCGAGCGAGTATCTACCAGTTTGGCTGACTTAATCCAGAACATTTCCAACGCGGCGCGCCAACAGGCTGCATCAGCAGGTCATGTATCTAATACGATGAACGTCATCCAGGAAATTACTAACCAAACATCTGAAGGTACTGCAAATACAGCAAACTCTATCGGTAAACTAGCAGAGTTAGCAGATGAATTGAATGACTCAATCGCCGGATTTAAATTGCCAGACGAAGCCTAAGTGCTAAGGAATTAAATGTCTGCTTTTATGATTCCAGAAATGGAACCAAAGGAGTTTATCCTTTGGCAATCAATGTTAGAGAGACGAACTGGACTATGGTTGCCAGAAACTCGCAAAGCGTTTTTGGTAACTAGTTTGAATCGGCATATGAGAGAGAAAGGCATTAAACGTTATCAAGATTTTTATGATTTGCTAGATAGCGGTCAGGTCTCAAATTTAGATTGGGCAAGGTTGGTGGACTCGTTAACTGTTCATGAAACCTGTTTTTATCGAGATTTAGATTCCTTAAATTTAGTCACAGGATTTTGTCGTAACCGTATTTCGCAAGGCTTCAGATTAAATCCAACTAAAGTCCAAGATATTCAGTTGTGGAGTGTAGGTTGCTCCACCGGAGAAGAAACTTATACATTAGCCATGGAAATGGAAAAGTTGAGCGCCAACTTAACTCCTAACCAGAAAGATCTAATGTATTACGGAGTAACAGGGATTGATGTAAGTTACCCATCTTTAGCAGTTGCGAGAGAAGGAATTTACTCCAATAAAAATTCAGATTTTTTACCGTCGACATCGTTTAATAATTTTTTCGACCAACTGGTAGACAATCACATTCGAGTTAAAGATGAAATTCGAAAAAGAACATGTTTTATGCAGGCTAATATTCTTGAGCTGAATAAGGAGCCTAAACAACTTTTCGACGTCATCTATTGCCAAAATGTCATGATTTATTTTAGGCAAGAAAGAAAATCAGCCATTATCAAAGATTTTGAGCAAAGGCTAAAACCTGGTGGGATCTTAATTCTTGGCCACGGTGAGGTAACTAACGTGGACAATGAAAATTTGACCAGAGTAGATAACAAACATTGTTTGGCGTTTATAAAACGTGAACATAATATAACTAAGAATTCGGAGCTGGCATGACTGACAATTATGACCAATTGGCTTTAAGTTGGGTCAGAAAAGAAATAAACAATACGCTTGAGCAAGCTCGACAAGGGTTAGAAACCTATGTCGAAGATAATCAAGATAAGACTCAAATTCAGTTTTGTATTAATTGCCTTCACCAAGTGCAAGGGACATTACAAATGCTTGGGTTTGACGGTGCAGCTAGACTGGCTTCTGAAATGGAAGTTCTTGCAGAAAAAATGGCTAAACAAGACGGCCCTGTTCAAGAGTCTTCTTTTGAAGTGTTAATGCGTGCTTTAATGCAGATGCCAGGATATCTAGAAAGAGTTGAAAGTGGACAAAAAGATATACCAGTCATTCTCCTTCCGTTAATTAATGAACTTCGTTCTTCTTCTAATTTACCGCCAGTCAATGAAAATGAGTTTTTCTCTGCTGACACTACCAGTGTCGAACCTCCAAAACCTAATGAGCAAGTTACTGAGCAAGAAAAAACGGTTTCATTTCAAGACAACTGTAAGAAGCTTAGAGCTCATTTTCAGAAAGGACTTACTGGGGTTATCAGAAGCAAGAGTGTAAAAGAGAGCTTGGCAAGAATTCATAAAGTTTTGGTTCGACTAGAAGCTTTGACTGAAGGAACACCTGTTTCTCGCCTATGGTGGGTCGCCGACGGGTTTATTTTTTCCATTGCGGAAAAAGGCTTATATAAAATGAAAGAAGTGCATGCACTTCTTGCTCAAGTCGATAGACAAATTAAACGATTGGCTGATGAAGGAGAGCCAGCACTTAATGATGAGATCCCATCTCAATTGTTATCCAAATTACTCTATTTTGTAGCGAAATCAAACTCAAAAAATGCTCGAGTCGCTTCGCTCAAAAAAGAATTCAACTTAGAAGAGTCGTTACCTGAAAGTGAGACTATCAAAAAGCAACAACAGCAATTAGCTCGTCCCGACTCTGCAGCAATGGAAAGCGTTATACAAGCTATTGGTGAAGAGCTTGCTTCGGTTAAAGACCAACTCGACTTATACGTTCGAGCGGGCACTAAAGAACAGAGTCAATTAACATCATTAAATGACTCACTTGATAAAATAGCTGACACGCTAACGGTATTAGAATTGCCAATTCCAAGAGATGTCATTAGAGAGCAAACTAAGACACTCAAAAAAGCCATCAAGAGCGGCGAGTTACCGACGGACGCCGCTATTATGGATATTGCCGGAGCGCTATTATTTGTTGATGCTAATTTAAGTAATTTTGATATAGAACGATTTGCCGCGGAAGGTGAGTCGGCAGAGAGTGCTACAGAAGTTGGCGAACAGCGTTCAATAGAGAGCCAAGTCGATGATGCGACAGTTGCCTTAGTTAGTGTCGCAAGAAAGAATCTGCAGTTGGCCAAAGATGGCATGATCAACTACATTGCTTCGTCATTTAATCCCGCAGAACTAGAGGTTGTTCCAGAGTTATTGACCGAAGTGCTGGGCGCTATGCGAATTGTTGAATACCGCGACGCGGCCAAAGTTTTAGAAGTTGCAGAATCCTATGTAGCAAATTGTTTGCTAGGTGTTTCTACTACACCAACAGAAGAATATTTGGATGCATTAGCTGATATAGTCACCAGTGTTGATTATTACTTGGAAGGGACCGAAGAAGGAAATAGCAAGGCTATTGTTTCTATTCTTAAGAGTGCTCAATCAAGTATAGATTTGTTAACCGCTGCTGTTGAAAGTGCAGAGTCACAACCGGTTGCGCCGGTTAGTGAAGAGCCTGAGGTTGAAACAAAAGCACAAGAAGTTTCTACCGAACCAACGAGTTCGGCAGTGGTTGTTCCTATCAACCAAGCTTCCGCCGAAAAGGTGGTCGACGAATCATTAATCGATGACGAAGTATTAGAAATTTTCTTAGAAGAAGCTGAAGAAGAAATTGAAGTTATTGAAAACACTTTGCCGCAATGGATTAACGATACCAATAATGCTGAGGCTCTAACAACTATTCGTCGTTCATTTCATACGCTTAAGGGAAGTGGTCGGTTAGTGGGTGCAGCGACGATTGGTGAACTTAGCTGGGCTGTTGAAAATATGCTCAACAAGGTGATTGAGGAGTCAATTCCTGCTGAGCAAGCTGTTCTTGGTGTGCTGAATGATACTCTCGGTAAACTACCAATTCTGGTTAAAGAATTTTCTAACAATCAAGCCCATCAAGGGCAAGATATTGATGAGTTAATCGCGAGAGCCGAGCATGTTGCTAAAGGCCTGAGTTTAGCTGACTTTAGGTTTGCATCTGAAGAAGAACCTGCGGAGACGCAAGATAGCTTGCAGGAAATACCGACCCTCTCAGAAGAGTTGTCAACTGAGTCTGAAGAAGAATCTATAGATCCGGTACTGCTCGAAATTTTCGTTACAGAAGCACAAGTTCATTTAAAAGCGGTTAACGAATTTGTTAGCGAAAATGCAAATAATGTGAGTGTTGTAGTTAGCGATGGATTGATTCGAGCCCTACATACGCTTAAAGGCAGTGCCCATATGGCTAAGGTTGAAGCCATTGCTAAGTTAACCGGGCCTATCGAAAAGTTTGCTCGAATGACCAAGGGGAGCAATCGACGGTTTGACGCAGATACCATTTCTTTCTTAAGCGACTGCGCTGCTTTTTTGACTGACGTGGTTGAGCAATTAAAACAAACTCAAACAGTTGACTCTACACCTCTTGATGATCTGTTGACTCGTTTAAATAACATTGCTGGCAGCAAGCCAAGTGGCGAGCAAGTAGATGGTGCAGTTCAACAAAGAGATCAACAATTAGTTTCAATCTTTTTGACAGAAGGTTCTGACATTCTAGCTGAAGTACAATCGCTACTCGAAGCTGATGAGCCGATTAATCGCCAGCAAATTACTTCTGAATTACATGCGTTTATGCGTGGTAGTGAAATGGTTGGAATTCAGGATATTCAGAGTTTTGCATCTACCTGCGAACAATTAGCAAGTGTCGAAGTATCGACTGATGATGGTCGTCAACAATATAAACGATTGCTTTCAGCAGGTGTCCATGAACTATCGCAAATGCTAAGCCATTTAGTTTCTGAAGAAGATATTCATTCTCCGGTTGCACTTAACCAAGAAATTTTAGGTTGGATTGCTGAAGCCTCTAAAGAGAGCGCCCCAGAAGACATGGATCAAGAGCTGGTTGAATTGTTTGTCGAGGAAGCTGACGAATTAATTGAGTCAGCAGAAGGGTTGTTATCTCGCTGGGTAGACAATTTGGAAAGCCCGCAAATTACCAAAGAACTTCGTCGAATCTACCATACCTTCAAAGGTAGCTCGAGAATGGCCGGAGCCATGTCTATTGGTGATTTAGCCATGGCTGTTGAAAATATTTTCAATACCCATTTAGATTTTGGTAGAAAACTTTCTGACACAGACCATTCATTAGTCAGTTCAGCGACCCAAAAATTAATTGAAATGGTCAACGTATTAAGAGCTTATCAATGGCCTGTAGCGGCTGATGATGAGATTAACCTGCTAGAAATTCATATTAATCCAAATGCTGCATTAGAAGATGTTACAACAAAACTTGCTGACACGGTCGATCCAGTTGAACCTGTCTCGGCTGATACCCAAGAGCCAGCCTCAGCGCAAGAGACCGAATATGAATTACCGAAAGAGGTTCAGGTTAATGAGACTGATGAACAATCCGCAACGCTTGAAGATTCTGAATTTACAGCGGATCAAATTCCAACTCTAGATGAAGTCGGTGAAGCGACTGAACTGACGCTTGAATCTTCTGAGCAGGCCCAATCTGAGGACGACCAGTCAGAGGTGGCTGAGCAAACTGCTTCCGATGATATAGACTTTGGTTCTGAATTTTTCGCCGAGGAAGCGTCTTCTGAAGAGGTTGCCACTGAAGCTTCGGAGTTAGACTCTGTAATAGAAGATACTTCTGAAACAGAATCATTTGATTCAACTTCTAAGCACGAAGTGACCACTGAAGAAAGTGTTGAAGAATCTGAAATTGTATTTGACTTGCCAGAAGAAGACAGCCCTGTTGAATCTGACGAAGTACAGGCTCAAGAATCAAACGAACTAGAGCAAACTAGCGGTTCAACTGAAGACGATTCGGCAATGGAACAGCAAGTTGCTGAAGAAGCCAGTGGCGAAGACTCCGCGCAAGAATCTCAGACCGACGAAATACTAGAAGCATTAATTGAAAAAGAGTCAACACCAAGTAGTGAAGCGGTTGTGGTGGAAAATACCATTGCACCTGCTGCTCCAGTTGTTGCAACCGGCAATGTATACCCGATTGATTTAGATGAAGATGGACAAGAAGTCTTAGAAATTTATTTGGAAGAAGCCGACGAGCTGTTAATTTCACTCGATGAGGCGATGCATGCATGGAGTGAAGATCAAAGCGATAGCGACGCGATTGATACCATGCAGAGAAATTTCCATACATTCAAAGGTGGTGCTCGTTTAGCTGATTTAGTTGTTCTTGGCGATCTGACCCATGAAATGGAGACTTACTTCGAAAAGGTTAATGATGGCTCCATTCAAACCAAACCTGAACATGTTAACTTTATGCTTCGTGGCTATGATGTGATCGAAAGTCTAGTAAAAGAAGTGAAAGAACAAAACCAGATGACTCTACCGGTCGAATATTTCCAACAATTAAAAGATTTGATTGCAGGTAAAGATATTCAACAAGCGGGTTCAACAGAAAAAGCTCAACCGGTTAAGGAAGCGCCAGCAGTATCAGAAGATAAACCGATTGAAGCTGCCAAAGAAGAAAAATCTGCTGAAATCGTTTCTTTCGAAAAACGTAAAGCGAAGCAAGAAGAAGATCGCCGTAAGCCAGCGCAACAAGCGGTTGATACTGTTCGAGTTAATTCAAACCAGTTGGAAAACTTAGTAAACCTTGCCGGTGAAACGTCTATTTTCAGATCGCGCTTAGAACAACAAATGAGTGTGCTGCGTTATAACTTGGATGAAATGAGTTCCACGGTAGAGCGTTTAAGAGACCAGTTAAGAAATCTCGATATTGAAACAGAAGCTCAAATTTCATATCGTCGAGAAATTAGTGGTGGTACGGAATACGATGACTTTGACCCATTAGAAATGGACCGATATACCCGTCAACAAGAGTTGACCCGTGGTCTTGGCGAAAGTGCCGTGGATTTGATGAACTTAAAAGAAACGCTCGACTTTTTAACTTCAGATTCAGAAACGTTGCTACTTCAGCAAGGGCGAGTTAATACGGAAATGCAAGAAAGTTTAATGCAAACTCGTATGACGCCATTTGAAAGCCTTGTTCCAAGATTAAGACGAATGGTTCGTCAAATTAGTACTGAACTAGGCAAAACAATCGAGTTATCTATCAGTGCCGATGGTGAGATGGATCGAAGTGTTCTAGAGCGATTAATAGCGCCCTTAGAGCATATGTTAAGAAACGCTATGGATCATGGTATTGAGTCCCCTCAAGACAGAAAAAGTGCTAACAAGCCTGAAACTGGAAAAATCACTATTTCACTTTATCGAGAAGGTGGAGAAGTTTTCGTAAAAATCAAAGATGATGGTCGTGGCTTAAATCTAGATGCGATTCGTAAGAAAGCGATTGAGCGTGGTCTGATTACCGAAGAAACAGACTTGAATCGCCACGAGCTACATCAATTGATTTTGGAAGCCGGATTTAGTACCGCAGAAAAAGTAACCCAGATCTCAGGTCGTGGTGTTGGAATGGATGTGGTGAATAGCGAAATTAAACAGCTCGGTGGAGTAATCGATATCAACTCTGAGCAGGGACTAGGTTCTACATTTACGGTCAGACTACCATTTACGGTTTCTGTTAATCATGCACTGATGGTACAGATTGGTGAAGAGGTTTATGCAATTCCGTTATCAAACATTGAAGGTATTGTGCGAGTAAGCCCGTTTGAATTAGAAGAGTATTATTCTAACCCTGAATCAAAGTTTGCCTATGCAGGGATCGATTATTCGATGTATTATCTAGGCCAGATGTTAAACCACTCAAGTCGAGCAAGCTTGGCTGGAGTGTCTCAACCATTGCCGGTGTTGTTGTTGCACGGAGCGGATCATCCGACAGCCCTTCAAGTTGACGACTTATTAGGTTCTCGAGAGATTGTTGTGAAATCCATCGGCAGTCAATTAAGTTCTGTGAGTGGACTGTCCGGAGCTACCATACAAGGTGACGGTCGAGTGGTACTTATCCTCGATATGCCAGCATTAATTCGTCGAGTGGATGCCCATATTATTGACACTGCCAGTGTCGAAGAGGTGGTCGAAGAAGAGAAAGTGCCTACCGTAATGGTGGTCGATGATTCGATTACTGTAAGAAAAGTTACGACTCGTTTGCTTGAACGATATGACTTTGAAGTGATTACGGCTAAAGATGGTGTCGATGCTGTCACAGTGCTGGCTGACACCGTACCGGATGTCATGCTGTTAGACATAGAAATGCCGCGGATGGATGGATTTGAATTAGCAACCATAATTAGGCATGATGAACGTTTGAAACAGATACCTATTATCATGATTACTTCTCGTACCGGTGAAAAACATCGTGAGAGAGCAGAAGCAATTGGTGTTAATCGTTATATGGGTAAACCTTATAACGAGGTCGATTTATTGGAAACTATTAACGGTTTATTAACTGATAATTCCTGAGGAAGCAAGTGAGCAAATTATCAATTGGCCTGGTGACGTCACCAAGCGAGGAGAGTGATCAGTTAATAGAACTGTTGCAGGAACTGGGGATAGAAATTACCTACCATATATCCCCAGTCGAAATCGAGACAGCACATATTCAAGCGGAAAACCTTAGTGTTTGGTTATTGAATGTTAATGATGACGATTGGCATGACAACATCGATCAATTATTAGATGAATCGGAAGCCTCGATTTACTTTAATGAACCTGGCAATTTATCTAAGCAATCTCACCCACAGTATTGGTGTAAGAATCTTGTCAGTCGATTGTATGAGTTGACAGGAATTGATGAATCAAAATCAGAACCGATACCAGAAGCATCAAATGGCCCCGCGGCAGACTCTTTAGCCAGTGACGGGTCATCCGCTGAGTCTGCGAGTAGTCAAGAAAACACTCCCTCAGAAAACATTCCACAAGAAAATAATGTAGAGCATCAGGGTGATAGTTTAACTTCTGCGTTGGATGAATTAGAAACAAATTCAGCTGGGATACCAAGTGAAATCGCGGCGGATTTGGTCTCTGAGTTAGAAACTATTTCACCGGAATTAGAAGCAAGTATTGAAGAGTCTTCAGCGTTAGATGTCGGGTTAAAAAAAGTTCACAACGAAACTATCTCTCCGGACTCGGAAGCTATTGAAATTATTGATATTGTCGAGCCTGAAATTGTTGACTCAGAGCCAGCATCAAAGCCTGAAGACAAATCGTTAGCTGAAGAAGATCTTGCAGAAATGGAACAAGTTAATCAAGCGGTGGAAGAGGTCGAAATAGAACTTGAGAATACTGAGCTAGCGTTAGACGATGACCTATTACTTGATGACACAGCAACACAAGAAGAATCACTTGAGGATGCGCCAACCAACGCAACTGACACCTCGTTAGAAAGCAGCCCCGATGAGCAAATTGATCTACTAGATGATTTTGACTCGGTTGGATTAGATGATTCTGATTTAGACTTTGATGAGTTTGAGCTCGAAAATGAGACTCAACTTCAAACCAACGAGCCGCTGTTAGATGATGCCGAGTCCGATGTGCTTGTCACAAGCGAAAATGCGAGTCCTGAAGAGTCAGTCAACCATGATGAGTTGGAGTCAGAAGAGATAGAATCAGAAACCGCTGATATCTCTGACGAAATAATGCAACTTGCGGAAACTGATAACCAGGCCCAACCAACAGACTCGAATCAAAGTCCATCGTTCGAACAAATTGATTTGTCTGCCGAGGTTAACCCGATATTAGAGTCTGTCAGGGAAAGTAGTAATCAAACAGCGAATTCTGTTTTTGGGTCTCAAGATGATGCGACTCAACAGCAAGCTGAGGATTCGAATAACGCCGTACAAGATAGTGAGCAAGCAATTGAGTTTTTGTCGGATTTCGACTCGGCCACCAATAGCACCGCCACTTCAAGTGAAGCTAATGAGGCTGATATTGAACTAAGTGAATTGAATGAAACTGAAACTGAAATTGAGTTTATGTTGGAAACCGATTCAGAGTCTAGTCAAGCGCAAAATACAGAGCCACAGATAGAGTCTGAGCTAAATACAGAACTCGAATTTGCCTCGGAAGGTGAATTAGAACTAGCGCTTTCCGATGCAGAATCGCAGTTAGATCCAGAACTCTCTGCTGAATCTGAAACTACATTTGAAGCTGAATCAGAGAGTCTAGAAGCAGAATTTACTACTGGTGGATTAGAGCTTGAATCGATAGATGAGAATTCTCAAGAGAAAATAACCGGCCGAGCTGTTTTTATTGAAGAGCAAGAAGAATCGGAGCCAGCTGCACCAAATAACGAATCAGAAACAGAAGAACAATTTGAACTTCCTTCAGATGGTGGGTTAACGCTTGAATCTATCGGCGATGATCCGCAACCAACCACTGGTAGAGCTCAATTTGTGATTGACGAAGAAGTTAAAGAAACAGATATTCAGCTTAAACAGCCGGCCAGCGAAACTGACTCGCAATCTCCAGCGTCGGTCGAAACTAACGACAGTCTTGAGCAAAACGATAGCAGTCAAAGCCAAGAGATAACACCAGATTCTCAAGAATCTGTTAGCAGTGAGGTAGGTCAGCCAGAAGCTGATAACGATGAGCCTCATGCTGACTTGACAATGACCGACGATGCAACTGAGTTATCGGACGGACTAATCGATCTAGATCATGAGGTGCTTGACCAAGAAGAGCCAGAGTCATTTGAAATCCCGATGCTGGATGATGCTGCTACGGGCTTGGACTTTGAGGAACCAAGTCAACCAGTCGTCAAGAAAACTGAGTTATGCCCGTGTTGGGTTATTGGTGCGTCACTGGGTGGGCCTGCTGCGGTAAAACGCTTTTTACAAAGCTTACCAAAAGATATTAATGCAAGTTTTATTATTACTCAGCATATTGACGAGAATTTCTTACCAGTACTAGCAGACATTTTAACATCGAGTAGTCAGTTTGAAGTTAAAGTTGCCAATGGCAGCAATGCGATGACCGCAGGTCAAATATATTTAGCACCACTAAACGGTAAAACTATATTTTTACAAGATGGATCCATGTTGGTTGATCGATCACAAAAATGGAGTGAACCTTATTCGCCTTGCATTGACGATGTCATTGAATCGCTTTCTGCCGTGTATAAAGAAAAAAGTGGCGCAATTATTTTTAGCGGAATGGGCCAGGACGGTTTAAATGGTGCCAAGAAAATGAAAGCACTAGGAGGGCAGATATGGGCGCAATCAGTAGATACTTGCGCTAATCCATCAATGCCCGATGCAGTCATCAGCGAGCAACTGACTGATGTTGTTGCGTCACCGGAGATGTTAGCCGAGCAACTCGCTGCACATTTAGCGAGTTAAAACAACTCAGGGGATAAATCACTGAGTTTTCACTTACGACTTAAAACGAGACAAGATTATGGCTGAGCAAAATCAAGAAATTTATAGTTTAATGATCCCAACAGTTAACAGTAATATTTTGCTACCAAATACCAACGTAGCCGAAGTTGTACCTTTCAGTAATGTTGAATTATTTGATGGTAGTCAGGGTAAGCCATCGTGGTACCTAGGACATTTGTTATGGCGAGGTATCAACATTCCGCTTATCTCAATTGACTTAATTAAAGGAGAAACTGACGCGCAAGCCAACAAACGTTCTCGTGTTGCAATTACTCACACCTTAAATGAAAATAGAGAGCTTCCCTATTTGGCATTGGTTGTACAAGGAATTCCACGTTTATCCCATGTAAGAGAAGATAACATTAGCTTTGTTGCTGATGAGAATTTGTCAGAAGCCGAAAAAATGCGAGTCGAGGTGGATGCTGTGGCAGCGTCGATTCCAGATTTAGATAAATTAGAAGCAATGGTTGTTGCAGCCAATCAAGCTGCTTAACTAATGCATCGATAGGTTATAGAATTCAATGCTTCATAAACTCCAAATAGACAGGCAGCGTTTCAATTAAAATGCCAAAGGCCATAGAGAAAAGTACCACCAAACCAATCCTCTGGATTGGTTTTTTCGTTGGGGCAATAACAAGTTGGGGGCTGCTCTCTGGTGATCAGCAAGGACAAGTTAATATTCTTTTTTTGCTCCTTATCTATGTTGGGTTGCCAATTTTTAGTTTGTTAGTGTCGAGTTTATCGTTAGTGATGGGAGGGGGGATTAACCTTGCTAAATTAACGAGTGCTTTGCCAATTTGGTCAAAACCGTTGCAAATGGCATTTCTTCGACAAAAGCAAACCCCGCTGTCTAAGCTTAGTTTTTTTTACCAAAGCCAACTAGCGGCTTTAAGTTTTAGTGTCGCTAGCATACTAGTCTTAGTTATTTTGTTGTTAACTACGGATGTTAATTTTATTTGGCGAAGTACAATTTTAACCGCTGAAGATATTTATCCGACTCTTTCTCTATTAGCATGGCCGTGGCAGTTTTGGTCGTCAGCCCAACCTGATCTAACATTATTAGTGGCCACCCAAGACTCGCGACTAACGCAAAATTCAACCAGCACTCAGTTGGGACATTGGTGGCAATTTATCTTAGCAACGCAAATCGTTTATGCATTCGCCTTGAGAGGTATCGCAATCGCCATCTGCCAACTTATCTTTTATCGCTCAAAAGCAGCTCAACAAGATATTCAACTAGTCACCCAGAGAAAATCTGCGGCGGTTATCGAACAAGAGCAACCACTCGATGAGCTAGTCAGTGATACTCAATCTGATTTTGCGACCACTAACTGGGGGGGGCTCGATTCAAAAGCGTTAACTGGTATATTATCAAAGCTCAGTCATCAGTCGATTGCCGAGTTAAATGCAGGGCCTTTAGCGTCATTCTCCGAACAATTAGTCGCTGAGCGTTGGCAAGAGCCTCAACTATTAGTGGTCAAAGGCTGGGAGCCACCACTGGGTGAGTTGTTAGATTACATGCAAAATGGACGCGGTTATATACTGCCGTTAGACTGGAGTCGTGGAACAATACAACCGCTTTCGGAAAACCATCTTAATGAATGGCGACGATTTGTAAATTCGATACAACATTGGCAAGTGCTTCAGTTAAAAGGTTAAATTATGAAACTCAGTCAGTCACGAGCATCCTTTGCGGTCGTTGGACACCCTAATAAAGGAAAATCATCCATCGTATCTACCTTGGCTCGGGACGACTCTATTGCTATTTCTCAACAAAGTGGAACCACTACCCATTCCGATCATTTCAAAATTGATACCGGAAATGCCGGCTTTGAGTTAATTGATACTCCAGGATTTCAGCGACCTCGAAAAGTACTCCAATGGTTAAATCAGCATGCGCAAAGTGCTGACCAACGAGCCGAAGCCGTAAAAAAGTTTGTACAAGATTCAGATTGCGCCAAAAAATTTCCAGACGAAGTTCAATTGTTAACCCCCCTGGTTAATGGCGCTGCGATTCTATATGTGGTGGATGGTTCTCGGCCGTATGGAATGGAATATGAAGCCGAAATGGAAATTCTGCGTTGGACCGGTCGACCCAGTATGGCGCTAATTAATCCGATCGAAGATCAGAGTCATGTAGACTCTTGGCAAAATGCTTTGCAACAATTTTTCAAAATTGTTCGTGTCTTTAATCCGATGCAAGCGGACTTTACTAAACAGCTAGAATTGCTTGAAGCATTTGCCCATTTAGAACCGAGTTGGAAAAACACCTTAAATCAAGTGGTAGTCGATTTAAAACAGCATCAACAAAATAGAATACTAAAAAGCCAGTGGTTGTTGTCTGAGTTATTAGTGGATTTATGCAGCTACCAAGTTCAACAGAAGGTACTAACGGAAGAGCAAGCCAAAACGATGCGTCCGCTACTTGAAAAAAAGTATCACCGTTGGATGCGAGACCGAGAGCAGCAGAGTTTTAAAGAATTAAGTGAACTATTCTCACATCATCAGTGTGTACTTGAAAAGACGCAAATAGAATTGCCACCCGATCTATTTGATAGTGAGCAATGGTATGCATGGGGGTTGAACAAAAAACAATTAACCACCGTTAGCACCATGACTGGTGCATTTACCGGCGCGGTTGTTGATGCAGCAGTGGCTGGACATAGTTTTATGTTAGGTGCGATTGGAGGTGGTGTATTAGGCTTTGCCGGTGCATGGTTAGGTGCCGATAAAATAGCTAATACTGCTGTTAAGGGATTGCCCTTGGGCGGCTACCAAGCTTGTTTTGGGCCGATTAAAAACTTAAACTTTCCTTACGTGGTGATTGGACGCTTTCTTTATTTATTTGAACAACTCAAAGCAAAAAATCATGCCGATAGAAGCGCCATTCAGATGTCTGATGCAAACTTAAAAAGCAAAATTGACGGAATGCAAAAGTCTCAATCGAAAGAGCTCCATTTAGCCTGCAAAAAGCTAGTTTCTCAAAAGCCAGTGGGCGATCTTCAATCAATAATTTCTGCCTTATTCTAATGCCGATATTGATTCGTTTTATGGTCAAATGATCGCGGAATAAATTGCTTACAATTCTCAAGTCGACTTATTAATATGACTCATCTAATGTTTACCACAGCGTCTTTGTATTTATAAACTGAAGGTTGAAATTGTCGCGTATTAACGGCAAACACTTATGTTGAAATCATTTAAATTGTTAGTTTTGTCACTTTTTTGTGCGCTAGTTGTAGGCAATAGCTATTCTGCTCGTGCGGCCACACATCAATATAACATTGATATTGATGAAGAAATATCTATTGCCTCAGTAAAAATTTGCTTTGATGGAAAGGCTCCCGATTTTTTAACCGTAGACAGCAAGTTTGCCAACCGAGATTTGGTCAAACTGCCAGAATCGGAGCAGGGGTTAATAGAAATTCAAGGCCGTTATTGGAAAACCAAATATTTACCTAACAATGCTTGTCTAACTTATCGAGTCAACATTGAGCGGCACCATGCCAAACGGGCTAAAAAAACAGGCAAACAACGAAAGAATATCGCCTACATAGAGTCCAACACTTGGTTATGGCTACCAGAGGCTCAATCTAAATATGACGATATTAAGGTCGATTTTAGTTTACCTAACTGGGCTTCTATTTCCGCGCCCTGGCATCAAATTGATTTAAAAAGCTATAAGTTCTTGATCGGTCATCAACCACAGGATTGGGGCTACACTTTATTGATTGGAGACTTCAGCCAAAAACTCTACCCAGTATCCAAAGGACATTACCTGAATATAGCCACGTTAAGGGGATTATCCAATAAAGAAAATATTGTTGCTTGGCTTGTGGATACCGCTAAAGCCGTAGAGCGTTATTTAGGAGAATATCCGGTTAAACAAACGCAAATCATTGTCATTGAAAAAGCCAAGAAAAAGCATGGCCCAGTACCTTGGGGAGATTTTAGTCGAGGCAATGGATATGGAATACGATTTGTCATTGTCCCCAGTTACGATATTAAACAGTTTTATGCTGATTGGACAGCCACCCATGAGTTTAGTCATCAGCTATTACCTAAACTGGATTATAGTGATATTTGGTTGTCTGAAGGACTTTCGTCTTATTTACAATATGTGTTAATGGCGCAGTCTGGCACACTCGAAAAAGACAAAGCTTGGTATAGAATTTATAAAGGCTTAAAGCGCGGAGAAAAGGGGACTGAGAATGTTCGCGATGAGAAGTTGAAATATACCGCTGAGCGCCGACGTCGAGGTGATAGAGCTGGAAGAACTATGCGTATTTATTGGAGCGGGGCCGCATATTTTATGAATGCCGATCTGCAATTGAGAAAACAGTCAAATGGTAAAGTTGGCTTAAACGATGTTCTCCTTAAACTAAATCAATGTTGTATTCCTGCAGAAAAAATTTGGACCGGTGTTGAGCTCGCGAAAAAATTGGACGAACTTTCTCAGAGCAAAATTTTCTTGGAGTCCTATTTGAAGGTTTCGAATAGTGTTGAGTTTCCAGATTATCAGTCGACTTTGTCTGAGTTAGGGGTGAGCTTGCCTAAAAATACATCATCAAAATCGGGGCGGGTCGAATTAGCCGCTAACTCTTACGCTCAAGCTATCATGCAATAATCTCATTCAATTAAAGTTCGCTTAATAGACAGTTTTTTAACCACTGATGCAACTGACTGGATTGATGTCTTTCATGCCAATACAAATAGATCTGTAACGGTTTAACTTTAAATGGTAGAGGGAGGATCTTAATCGGCAAATGTTGCTCAAGGTGTTTGGCAAACCCGCTAGGAACAGAGAAAACCAGTTTGCCATCTTCCAGAAAAGGTGGGATCTGAGAAAAAGAGGGAAGGGACAAAGTAACTTGACGTTTTTTACCGATTTTTGCCAATGCATCATCGACTTTGACTCGGCTTTTTTCAGCAAAAGAAAACATTCCATGGCGATGTTGTAAGTAACTATCTAAATTAAAGTTGTCAGCTGTAAATTGATTATTTTTGCCTGTCACAGCAACATAGTCATCTTTTGCAACTGTTCGCCGATACAAACCCGAACGCTGATCTTCGACCGCCGTCATCAAAAAATCAATCTCACCGGTTATCAACTCATCAATCATTCTCAAACTGTTGCTTCGAATCGATAAGCGTAAGTTAGGGGCCATTTGTTGTATTTGTTTTATCCCTTTTTCAACGTACAAGATATCTAAATCGGTACCAGCAATATGCACCTCTCTTTCAATGGAAGCTAAATCAAAGTTTTCTGGCACACCAAATTGATTGAGTTGTGGCATCAGCTGATCAAGCTGTATTTTTAAATTGGTTGCGCGTTCAGTCAAGGTGTACTGATTATTCACTCGAACCATTAATGGATCTTGTAGCTCGCCCTTTAGTTTTGCAAAGGAGCGACTCATTGCAGACTGAGTCATCGCCATTTTT
The DNA here is from genome assembly GCA_965230505.1 of Kangiellaceae bacterium. GTDB lineage: Bacteria > Pseudomonadota > Gammaproteobacteria > Enterobacterales > Kangiellaceae. The sequence continues at coordinate 2,866,047 of OZ246006.1, forward strand.
TCGGCCGCTCTAGAAACATTGCGTTCGCTTAGCAGTGCATGTAAGTGTTTGAGTAAGTTGAAATCAGTTAGCATTTAAAGTTGAATTATTCCTAATGAGAATACTTGCTATTCATTATATAGCATTTACTCATATCTGTAAGTTCCACTAAAATTAGCTGCCTATTAGTTGAAGCGTTTTATTGCTGAGAATTTAAAGATGTCACAAGATTCAACAACCAGTCGCAATTCGAACAATCATTATTTACCTTTGTTTGCTGCTATCACCGCGGTCACTCCGTTAGCGATTGATATGTATTTACCAGCGATGCCGCAAATAGCTGGCAATCTGTTTACTGACATAACCACGTTGCAGAATAGCCTTAGCCTTTACCTCTTTTTCTATGCCTTAGGAATGTTTCTATTCGGCCCTTTGGCCGATCGGTTTGGCCGAAAAAACATGCTAATCATAGGCCTATCAGGCTATAGCTTATTTAGTTTGCTGCTGGCACTCACCAATGACATCGAGCTATTCCTGTTATTCCGAAGCTTGCAGGCGATGTTTGGTGGGGCTGCCACCTTAGTGATCCCAGGCAGCATTAGGCTGTTATTTGGTAAAGACACTGTGAAAGGCTTGTCTTACGTATCTTCCATTATGATGATCGCGCCAATGCTAGCACCAACGATTGGAGGTGCACTGCTAGAATTATCTGATTGGCGTTTAATATTCTTCTTTTTGTTTGCTTACTCTTTGGTTGTATTGTTGGTCAGTTTAAAGGCATTCCCTAACCTCGAGCCAACTACAGCAAAAGTGAATGGCTTTAAAAAGCTTTATTTGACCAGCTATCAAACCATTCTCTCGTGCCGTGAAACCCGTGGGTTACTGCTGGTTTCCATGATAGGTTCGTTTACTTTTTTTACTTATGTGACCGGAATTTCATTTATTTATATCACTTTGTTCAATGTGGCTGAAATGACCTTCGGCATTTTATTTGGCTTAAATGTGTTGGTGTTAATAGCCGCTAACTTAGCTAACTCTAAGTTCTCTGGTCGGTTGGGGGCAATCAGGATGATGGGATTGATTTGGATTGTCGCTTTCCTTTCGGCAGTGTCATTGGGCACTGCAGTGTTGCTTGACGCTGACCTATGGGTTGTGGTCGTTAGCTTATTGCCGATTATGGGGGGCCTGATGGGAATTATTGTTAATGCAGACTCTTTAATCTTGATAAGATTCGGCCAACAAACAGGTACTGCGACGGCCGTCATCGGTACTTTGCGCTTCGGCAGCGGCTCACTCGCCGGACCTTTGTTAACTTTATTGTTCGACGGAACGGCATTTCCGTTCGCTTTACTGATTTTTAGCGGTGTTTTGTGTATCGGAGCCATTCATTTCGGGTATAATCGCCGCCAATCATTGAGCTTTGAACATTAGGATTTCCTAGTCCCTAGTAATTGAAATTGATTCAATGAATTTGTTCAAAGTCTAATGGTTGAATTGAAGTATTCGGCCTCCATTAAATAAGTAACACTACAATTAGCAAAAAGCGCAGTTATCATGAGTAAAAAGCATAATACCGAAACCGTTCTCGAAGTGATTCACTGGAACGATACCTTGTTTTCTTTTAAAACCACAAGAAGCCCAGGGTTAAGATTTAGGAATGGTGAATTCATAATGATTGGTCTAGCGCAAGGTGATGAAAAGCCGATTATGAGAGCTTACAGTATTGCCAGTGCAAACTATGAAGAACATATAGAGTTCTTCAGTATCAAAGTACAAGACGGTGCGTTAACCTCAAAATTGCAGCACCTTCAAAAAGGTGATGAAGTGTTAATTGGCAGCAAGCCCACTGGAACATTGGTGATTGACGACCTAAGAGATGGCCGTAACCTTGTTCTTATCGGAACCGGTACTGGATTAGCGCCTTTTCTCAGTATTATTAAAGATCCAGAAACCTACGAGCGTTTTGAAAAAGTTGTTTTATTCCATGGCGTTCGGTTTGTTAACGAAGTGGCTTACCATAAAATGCTCAGCGAAGACCTTAAGAATCATGAATACTTAGGTGAGATGATTTCGGAGCAACTCATCTACTACCCGTGTGTGACTCGAGAGCGTTACCAAAACCAAGGGCGAATTACCGACCTACTAAAAACTGGAAAGCTCTGCCAAGATGTGGGCTTACCTGTTCTTGACCCTAAACACGATCGAGTAATGTTATGTGGTAGTCCTTCCATGTTAGCCGATACTTGTGCAATTTTAGATGAGCAAGGTTTTGAAGAAAGCCGTAAAAAAGGCGTGCAAGGTGACTATGTTGTTGAACGGGCTTTTGTTGAGAGTTAGCCGCAATTGGGTTAGTTGATGGCAGCAGTCACTGAGGTCTATTGTTGAAGTGACTACTGCGAAATTCTGACAATTTAACACTTGCCTGGCTAATTAAAACTTAATTATTGTTAGCCAATTGGTTAAATTGAATTAGCTTTATATTAAGCATATTAGATAAGTATTGTTCAATGAATACTTTATGGTTAGAACCCACCACGACCACAATTTTTCCCCCGGGATAACCTGCTGCTAAGCGCATAATATTTGAAACCATATTTAAGTTTCTAACTTCCCATAAAGCAATTCTTGCCGCGCCTGCTTTGGCGTCAATATCACTATCTATGAAAAGCTTCCACTCCGTGTTGATCACTTGGTTCATATATTCGTTGCTATTAACCCAATGGTAATAGGGAAGCCAGTTACCATTTTTCAATGCTTGTTCTTGCATCCTTTGAAGTTTCTTGAAGTAATCACTCTGAGCAAATGCGGCACCATCTTTTGACTTTGCAAAAGAGGGCATTAACTGACGCTGCATTTGCGCGTAGACATCCTTATCTAGGTGGTCATCAAAGGCATAGATTCGCTCCAAGTTAAGCTGAGAGGCGAGTTCAACGGCTATCTGAATTGTTTCATTGTTGCTTGCTAGCAGAGCATCCAAGTAGCGTTTTAATTCAGCTGACACCTTGGATTTTTCCGGTTGCTTAGCCAAATATTTCCATTGCAGAATCGCGGTATCGATGTAGTAGCCGGCAATAGCCATTTGAATTATTTTAATTCTTTGAGCGTTACTCCGCTCAGGTTGTTCTAATAAGGACTCTAAGCTGCTAATAGCTTGTTTTGCGCTAACCCTAAGCGCTTGTTGCTGCTGTTTTGCCAAACTTAGCAACGCCTCACCCACAAACTGTTTTAATACGACTTGATATTCATCGGAACCGTTGAGCATGGTGACGATATCTTGAGGCCTTAGAGATTCTACCGCTATGGCATCGGGTTTAAAATCAGCTAGCCGTTCAATGATGGGCGCGAGTGACTGTTGGTCTAATTGCGTTTCTATCGCATTTAAATGAGGGCTGCCAAGCACTAATATCTCGGTGTTGACCGTAGCTTTAGACTTTAGGTTCTTGATGGCTGTTTCACTATAAGCTGGGTTGGCGATTAACAAAATAATTATTGATATTGCGCGACTAAATTTCAATGGATCCTCCTAACTTTTGACTGAATGACAGGTCTTATTTACTGCCTCCTAAACTGAGCTGAGCAACTGCGATGTAGCAACAGAAAAGCCGATAAAGTATATAGGTTTATTCTGGTTAAGTCTTTGAATCTTATTATGTTAATTGTGATTTAGGTGGTATTTCACCGTTTATTGCAGGCTTCCATTTGCTTTAGTGCTATTAACACCGCGAGAGGATTTCGGAGTTTAGATGTCCGGTGGTGGCTGAAAAACATTAATTACCCAATTCATTCCTTTCGGAGTAAACTACTAGAGTCTGTTCGAATTTAACAACTTAGCGTTTACTGATACAAGGAATACCATGAAAGTCTATTTTTCCCACGGTAAAGAAAGCGGTCCATGGGGCTCAAAAATAAAAAGGCTAGCTGACAAAGCGAGCTCCCTAGGCTTTTCAGTTGATAGTATCGATTACACTGATTCAACCGACCCCGATGTACGAGCAAACAAACTAGTCGATTTGCTTAAATATGAAACTCAGCCATTTCTTTTAGTCGGTTCAAGTATGGGGGGCTATGTTTCTGTGGTGGCGGCGGAGCAAACTCCACCCAGGGGAATCTTTCTATTAGCTCCCGCGCTGTACATTCCAGAATATCAGGTACAACAATATTGCCAAACCCTTGATTCAAATGTTCGTGTTGAAGTGGTGCATGGTTGGAATGACAATATTATCCCATTTGCGCACTCCGTCCGGTTTGCGCAAGAGCGCGATTGTTTTCTGCATTTAATTCCCGGTGATCATCGCCTTAATAGTTCTATTATCGAAGTAGAAAAATTATTTACTCAGTTCCTCGGCAACTTCCTGTGTTCTAAAAAAGAGAAAAAAATTGACTAAAAAAAGCGCAATCACTTTACTAATTTTATTTGTGAGTACGTTGTCCATGGCCCAAGATTTTCCTACCAGTAAACGCGCGGAAAAATCAATTGCCTCGGTTGAAGGCTCACTTAAGCAACAACTCAGTCAAAAAGCTCTAAAATACGGGGCACCTATCTTCATTCGAATTTTTAAGCAATCGAGCGAGTTAGAAGTTTGGTTGGAAAACGATAGTGGCAAATATCAGCTATTTAAAACCTACCCGATTTGTACATTCTCAGGAGAATTAGGTCCGAAATTACGACAAGGTGACCTGCAAAGTCCAGAAGGGTTTTATTTTGTAAATTCATCGCGGCTCAATCCGTGGAGTAAATTCCATTTGTCTTTTAATCTTGGTTACCCTAATTCCTACGAAAGGTTTCACGGCAGAACCGGAAGCGCTTTGATGGTTCACGGAAATTGCGTGTCAATCGGTTGCTATGCCATGACTGATCCGTTTATCAATGAGATTTATGCCTTAAGTGTGGCCGCCCTTAAAAACGGCCAACCCTTTTTTAGAGTCCATGCATTTCCATTTAGGCTTAATGATGAAAGCTTAGCTAAGTATCGTCAAAATAAATGGTATAGCTTTTGGTTAAACCTAAAAGCGGGTTATGATTTTTTTGAAGTACATAAAGTTCCACCTAACGTCGAGGTTAGTCATGGTGAGTATGTGTTTAACTCTTCAGTAGCGATTCCACCAGAGAGTTAGGCTAACTTTAACTTAATCACTAAAGATAAGAGGTTTAATCGTTTATGACGCCCGAAGAAATCGGACAGGCTTATGACCAAATTACTCATCTTTGGGAACGTCAAGCGTTTAACCGAGAAAACGGTATTTCAGCACATAAAAAAGCACTCACCTTTGTTGAAACTCCAGGTACCGCACTTGATGTCGGTTGTGGTTGTACCGGGCGCTTTATAGACTTACTTCTTGAGTCAGGTTTTCAACCTGATGGAGTCGATATATCGGAAAAAATGTTGGAGTTAGCCAGAGCGCGCCACCCTGAGGTAGCCTTTTATCAGCAAGATATTTGTCAGTGGCAACTGCCGAAAAAATATCGTTTTATCACTGCTTGGGATAGTATCTGGCATGTTCCTTTATCAAGTCAGGAAGCGTTACTAAAAAAATTATTTTTGGGATTAGAAAAAGGTGGGGTGTGTATCTTTTCGGCTGGTGGTGTATCGCAAGCAGGAGAGCACGAGAACGAAGCTATGGGACCAAGGGTTTATTATTCATCTCTAGGTGTTACTGGTTTTTTACGCGTTATAGCCGATTCTAATTGCCAACTAAAGCATTTTGAATTTGATCAATATCCCGAGCTACATACGGTTTTTATTGTACAAAAAGATTGATAGTGATTATCAACGTTTAGTCATTCCATAACATTAATAATAACAAGGAGAATCTTATGTTTGAATCCATTAACTGGCTAGCTATTCTGGCCGCGTCAATTTCATCATTTATTTTAGGTGGACTTTGGTATTCCCCCGCATTATTTTTGAATGCGTGGCTCTCTGATATGAATGTTGATGCAGATAAAGCCGGCCACCCGGCAAAAGTGTTTGGCTTAGCATTTATATTTAGCACCATCGGTTGTATTGTCATGTCGAGTTTTATGATGGTCGGTGGCGGTGTTGAGGCGGGTGCGATCCTTGGATTGAAAGTTGGCCTTGGCTTTGTCTTCTGTAGTTTTGGAATTAATTATCAATTCGCTAATCGCCCAATTCGTGCACTTTTTATTGACGGCGGATATCATACACTACAGTTTTTGATCTACGGAGTCATCTTAGGCGTGTGGTCTTGGTAGAAATAATGGGCAAAAATTAGACTGGTAGCGGGAGCTTATTTAGCTCCCATTCGAGTTATTTAAGTCGATAAGCAGAGAAAACACTTTGTTCTTTATATCTAGCTGATGATGCTGCAAGCAAAAGAGCAAAGCGTTTTTTTCCAAATTTTTACTCTTTGATATTAGCGAGGCTTAGGAAAAAAGCGTAACGTTTTGCTTCATCTTCGTAGCGCTTATACCGACCTGACTTACCGCCATGTCCAACTTCCATATCTGTATCGAGTAGCAGCAAGTTGCTATCAGTTTTCATATCTCTAAGTTTAGCCACCCATTTTGCCGGCTCCCAGTATTGTACTTGAGAGTCATGTAACCCCGTGGTGACTAATAGGTGAGGATAGTCTTGTCGTTTAACTTGATCGTAAGGTGAGTAAGCCAGTAAGTAATCGTAGTATTGTTTATCTTGTGGATTGCCCCACTCATTAAACTCACCAGTGGTTAGAGGAATAGATTCGTCCAACATAGTCGTTACAACATCGACAAAAGGGACTGCGGCAATCACACCGTGGTAAAGCTCTGGCTGCATGTTGATTATTCCGCCCATTAACATTCCGCCTGCAGAACCGCCAAGAGCGTACACTTTTTTAGGGTCCCCGTAACCTTGCTTAACCAATGCAACCGTAGCATCATTAAAGTCGGTAAAGGTATTCATTTTGTTTAGCTTTTTACCGTCCTCATACCACTGGCGACCCAACATTTTTCCGCCCCTAATATGTGATATCGCAAAAACAAAACCTCTATCAAGAATACTTAAGCGAGCACTACTAAAGCTCGGATCGATTGTTGCCCCATAGGAGCCATAGGCGTAATTGAGTAATGGATTGCTGCCATCTTTTTTAAATAAGTCCTTTCTGTAGACAATGGAGACTGGAACTTGCTTACCGTCGCTTGCAGTAATCATGATCCTTTCTGAGAAGTAATTTTCAGGGAGAAAATCTCCGATGACTTTGTCTTGTTTCTTTAACTGACTGGTCTTAGTTTTAGTGTCATAATCGTATGTTGAATTAGGAGTTGTTAGGCTAGAATAACGATACCTAAATTGCTGAGATGAAGGCTCAGGATTGTCGCCAAAACTGACATTATATGCGGCATCGTTAAATTTAATTTCATCTAATAGTTTTCCATCTAGATCTCTTATTCTTAACTTTTCAACTCCGTTAACTCGCTCGCTAGTGACCATATGATTATTAAACAATTCAAAAGATTGAACAAGCGTGTCCTCACGATGTTCAAGTAATATAGTCCAATGCTGCTTGTTGCCAATTTTGCTTTCTTTTACTTTCCAAATTCTTTCATTTGGAGCTTGGAAGTCGGAAAGCACATAGAAGTGCGATCCAATATGATCAACTTCAAAGGCGTGCTCGTCTTCTCTGGTTAAGAATAATTGAAAGTCTTGCTTGGGAGTATCTGCCGAAACAACACGGATTTCAGTACTATCTGTTGCGTAGTTACCAATTGCAATAAACTTTTCAGAACGAGTTTTGTAGATGGAAGTATAATATTCAGCGTCGTTTTCTTGATAGACCAACACGTCTTCTTGTTGTGATGTTCCTAGTTGATGTCTATAAACTTGAAAGGGTAACAAAGTCGTAGCGTTCTTTTTTACATAAAACAAAGTTTGGTTGTCGTTAGCCCAAACAACCTGCCCCGAAGTATTGGTTAAAACATCAGGATAAAACTCTCCCGTGGTCAGGTCTTTTATTCTTACTTCGTAGAGTCGTCGACTAACGGTATCTTCTGAAATCGCCAATAGATTCAAATTGGAACTTAGCTCGGCTTCGGCTAGGCGATAGTATTCGAAGCCTTTGGCTCGAAGGTTTTCATCAATCAATATTTCCTGTGGAGCGGATAGGTTACCTTTCTGGCGAATATGAATTGGATAGTCCTTACCTTCTTTATAAATACTAGAATACCAATAGCCTTTTTCAAACACTGGCACTGATTCTTCATTGGGCTCCAGACGGCCGGTCATTTCTTGATACAGCTTTTCCTGCAATTCTTTGGTGTGAGCTAATTTCTTTTCGGTGTAGGCATTTTCTGCTTCTAAATATTCTAAAACATCATTGTTTTTACGGTCGTCACTTCGAAGCCAGTAATAAGGGTCATTTCGTTGATGTCCATGCATGGTCATAACATGGTCGACTTTTTTGGCGATTGGAGGGGTATCACTAGATTTAGTTGAATTCATTTTTTCTGAACTTTGTTGCGAGCTTTCACTACAGCTTAAAACTGTGCCAAGGGTTAATAGTAGTATAATCGTTTTTAGTTTTTTCATTCCGTTTGACCTTTGTTGATAGTTAGCATGGCATCGACCTTGATGCTCATTGGCTAGTTCGCGTTAGAGTAGCAGATTATTAGAGTTGGATCACTGCCATTATTTACTAAATATACTGTCGATTAGACTGCAAAGTGAAGTGGGCAAGCGCTCGCGATTTATAGTTGCTATTAGCTTTGGCGCTCAACTTGTTTTTTTCTCGCGATAATAAATACACCCGTATTTTTGCCTGGCTGCCAAAAGTGCTCTACTTCGAACCCATTATTAATCAAACTCTGTTTAAGCTCTTGGGTACTGAAAAAACTAAGGGGAGGAATTAAACCAACTGCTCGTCCTATTGGTGCCAAAAGACGTAGCCACCAAATATTTTTCATGCAAGGGGTACTAGATACAAAGATGCCATTGGGCTTTAGTAGCTGATGAGTTTTACTAATTGACTCTTGCCAGTTGGGTAATAAGTGTAAGATGCTAAGTGCTAAAACTGCGTCTAAACTCTGATCGTTACAAACCACATCTTCAAGAGTAGTCACCTCAAAATCGATGTTCTGAATGTTTGACTTAGCGGCTTTTGCTTTAGCGATCTCAATCATTTTATGGGAGATATCGATTGCGCGAATGTTCTTCACAAAAGGCGAGTGAGTGATTGCGGTAGAACCTGTTCCGCAACCAAACTCCAGCAGGTTCATTGACGGCTCAAAATAAGCTTGAGTTCGTTTTAATTTGACTTGATAAACTTCCTGGTTAGCGACTGGCTGTTTTGAGTAGCGTTCGGCCCATCGGTTCCAGAATTTTGCTGCACGATTCATTGAATATTTTCCTTTAAAATTGATAACTAATTCGAATTGAAGCATCGTTTCTTCTGGTTTCGCTTTTCTGGCCTTCGCCGTATCCAGCCTCTAGTTTTACATGCCATCCGTCGTTGTTAATGGCGCTAAAGTAGTATGCATAGCTTAGCCCTAGCCCGTTGGTTACTTCCTCATCGAACAGATTCCCAATCAGGCAGTCGATAGCCTGTGCTTGATCGGAGCAAGGTGAGTCTTCTTCATGAACGCCAATCGCTCCTAAAAAAACGCCTACCGCATGCTTGTTATTTTCGGAAATGGCTTGCTCAAACCCAAGGCTAAAGCCATCGTCTAGCCCGACTTTATAATTAACATGCCATCGACTGTGTTGTTCGGTGTTAATAATGGAAACTTCGGGTACCGCAACAAATGGATAGCCACCCCCCAACGAGAAGTTTAAATCGTTGGCTAATGTCGGCGTAGCAAATAGTAGCAATAACCCGCAAAGTAGCGTCCTTTTGAAATTTATTTTCACTAAGTGACCCTTATGTTTGATGATGACGACAAGCTAGACAAGCATCTTAAATAGAAGCCTACCAGTTTAAATATATGCTTTTATGCATTATATGCTGGCTTAAACTGGGTTAAAATAGCCACAATTGTATTTAAAGTATGCATATATGTATGGATTGGCGAACGGTTAAATTTGATTGGAATAGGGTAAGAGCGTTCTTAGTGACTGCCGAAGAAGGTTCGCTATCGGCCGCGGCTAAAGCTTTGAATATGAGTCAACCTACCTTAGGGCGTCAAGTTACTCAGCTGGAGAACGAACTGGGAGTCGCGTTATTTGTCCGTAAGGGTAGAGGATTGAGTTTAACGGCAAATGGTGGAGAGTTACTAGAATATGCTCGCACAATGGGAGAAGCGGCTAATCGAATGTCTTTGATCGCGTCTGGTAAGTCACAAAATATTGAAGGAAGTATTAGCATTGCTGCAACGGAAGATGCAGCAATATTTGTATTACCTGCAATCGTCAAAAAACTTCGGCAAATTCACCCTGGGATAGAGGTTGAAATTATTGCTGCTAATGAAGAAACTGACCTGTTAAGACATGAAGCAGACATCGCGATTCGCGGATTTAGACCGACTCAAAACGACTTGATAGCGAGAAAAGTAAAGCCGGTAACAGCCAGCTTTTACGCTACCCCAGAATATATCGAAAGCATTGGTCATCCCACTAGTTATCAGCAACTTAAAAATGCAGATTTTGTTGGCTTTGAAAGAAATGAAGAGATGATTAAGTGGTTATCTGAATTAGGGATTCATCTGACGCATGAAAATTTTCCATTGTATAGCAAAAACCGATTAGTCCATTGGGAGTTGGTCAAAAAGGGTTTGTGTATTGGCATTTTTGCTGATGAAGCTGGAAACGCTGAGCCGAGTATCGTTAAAGTGCTTCCCAATGAAAAGCCCTACAAGGGCGATGTTTGGTTAGTTGCCCATCGCGAATTGCGAATGAACCTTCGAGTAAAAACAGTTTATGATTTTTTGGCTGAGGAGCTTTCATAAGATTGCCGCCAAGCCTTTATGGTTTTAAAATGGTTAACATGTAATGCTTGTGATATAGCCAACCTAAAAACTTTGTTCAGGGAGTGAAAATGAAGAATCTAACACAAATTGCCCTAGGTGTTGTTTACCTTACGTGGGCGTCTTTAGCCAATGCTATCGAGTTGTATTCAGATAAAAAGACCTATAATGCCGGCGAGTCGATTCGCATTTCTTATGCCGGTGTCGGCTCATTATCGGAATCTGCTTGGGTTGGAATAATACCTTCTAATATTGAGCATGGTTCCGAATCGATTAACGACGCGCATGATATTAATTATGCCTATATTCCAAAAGGCGCATCTGGAGAAGTTACCCTGCAACTTCCGAGTAAACCAGGCAACTATGATTTAAGAATTAGCGATGCAGGTAAGGAGCTTGTGAGCTATGGATTCTCTGTTCAGGCCATTGATGCGTCGAAGCTATCGATGATGTTATCTGAACAAAGTGTTCGCCCCGGAACCGAGTTAAAAATTACCCTAGTTGCTGAGACAAGTCTTTCGTCAGAAGCTTGGTTAGGGCTAGTTCCTTCTAGTGTGGAACACGGAGACGGAAGCATTATTGACCAACATGATATTACTTATGTATATCTCGGAGAAAATCCTAATCAAACCTACACGTTAACGGTGCCTGAAAAGTCGGGCAGTTACGATATTCGACTAGTCAGTACTAACAAAAACGGTCGTGAGTTGCTATCAAAGTCATTTTTAGTGAGCTCTATTGATTCGTCAAATGTTAGATTAACCCTAGAAAAAAATAAATTTAGTGCTGGCGAGCAAATTACGGTTACTTTCGCTGGGACAAAGGAGTTTTCAGAGAAAGCATGGCTAGGAATTATCCCTTCAAAGGTTCCACATGGCGATGCTAAAACTAACGACCAGCACGATATCGATTATCGTTATTTGTCAGGTAAGTCAGAAGGAAAATTTGTATTCATAGCACCATCAAAACAAGGTCAGTTTGATTTTCGCTTACATGATACTGAATTCGGTAACGAAGTTCGTCATGTCAGCTTTGAAGTCGAAAACGATATTGATGCGCAATCGATCAAAAACACGCTCGATTCAAAAGGAAGGGTGTCGCTTTACGGAATATATTTTGATCTCGATAAGGCTACTCTTAAAGACTCTTCGTTTCCTTTGTTGGAACAACTTACGATAATGCTCCAGCAGAATAATCAGTTAGCCATTTCAATCGAGGGGCATACTGATTCGCAAGGCGACCAAGCTTACAACCAAATACTTTCAGAAAAACGTGCCACTGCAGTGATGAACTACCTTATAGAGAAAGGAATAAAGCGGGCTCAACTCAAGGCTGTAGGCTTTGGTGAGGAAAGTCCTGTGGAAAGTAATGAAAGTCCACTAGGAAGAGCTTTGAATCGCCGAGTTGATATTGTCAAACTTGTGGAATAGCCATATTACATTTGCAATCGACAATTTAATGGCTTTGCTTGTCCAATTAGTTGCTGGTTAATCGTTCTATAATTGTTGAAATGATTAATGTTCAACAAAAACTTACTTTAATCCGTAAAGAGGAAAGAATATGCCAAACAAAACGTATATGTGCATTATGCGCAAACCTGAAGGTGAAAATCAAAAATGTGAACCGCCATCACCCGATCAAATGGAACAAATGTACGCCAAATTTAATGCTTGGAAAGATAAGTTTAAAGAAAATATTATCGATATGGGTGGGAAGTTAGGAGAAGGCAAAGTGGTTACCACAGCAGGCGCTACCGATGGGCCGTTTATGGAGGTGAAGGAAGTGGTTGGTGGTTACATGATAGTTTCAGCCGCAACTATGGAAGAAGCCGTGCTAGTCGCACAAGAAAGCCCCGGAGTCTTTCCAGGTTCGAGTGTCGAAGTTCGCGAAATAAGCCAACCTTGATTGAGCCGTTCGAAACAGAAAACTTTTTCCGACACCAGTACGGTAAGTTAGTTGCTGCCTTAACTAAGCGTGTAGGAATAGAGTTTTTAGATAGGATTGAGGATGCCGCTCAATCCGCCTTACTAAAAGGCTTAGAACGATGGACTGTCGAGCAGGGTAAAACTAAACATGGGTCTAAACCGTCGATTCCAGACAATCCCTCTGCATGGTTGTTTAAAGTGGCTACTAATCATCTATTAGATGAGTTAAGGCAAAAGAGTAATCGAGAGCGGCTATTAAATGAAAATTCGCAACTGCTCATCGATAAACTAGAAAATTCAAATAGTGTTGCTAAATCTGGTCAGTTTAACGATGAGCTATTAGATTTGTTGTTTAGGTGTTGTCACCCAGAAATGCCAATTGAATCGCAGCTAGTGTTTGCCTTAAAGCTGGTTTGTGGTTTTAGCAATAAAGAAATTGCTTTTCGATTATTTATTAGTGAAGAAAATGCTTATAAACGTTTTTCTAGAGCCCGCAAAAAGCTAGAGGAAGTTTATCCCTCCACTCAAGAGCTTTCAATCGTAGAGCTTGTAGATCGGGTCTTGGCGGTAAACAGAGTGCTTTATTTATTATTTACCGAAGGCTATTTGTCCACATGTCACAGCCAAAGTATCCGTAAAGAATTATGCTGTGAAGCTTTAAGATTATGCTTGTTAGTCGCCGAGTTCTTATCAAAACAATCAGGCAAAATCACAGACTTAAATTTATTAACCAACACTTCGCAAACCTTTGCCTTGGTCGCACTAATGTACTTTCATTTGGCTAGATTAACTGCCAGGCAGAATCACGCTGGAGGATTACTTTTACTGCAAGAACAAGATCGTTCTTTATGGGATAAAAACAACATCTTTAGTGGATTCCAATGGTTAGAGAGGTCATCGATTGGAACTCACTTTTCTAGATATCATGCCGAAGCGGGGATCGCGGCTGAGCACTGCCTCGCAAAGACTTATGCAGAAACCAGCTGGAAACAAATTGTAGAAATTTATGTTTTGCTTGAAAAGAAGTCACCTTCCGCGATACACCGATTAAATCATGCCGTCGCAATCGCTGAATGGAAAGGCTCTCAGGCCGCACTCGATTTTTTAAGTGAGCACAAGCCACCCAGCTGGTCACCGAGCTCTTTTATGTGGAGTGCGGTGTTGGCTGATCTTCATAAGCAAAACGGGGACGAAAATGTGGCGGCTCAATATCAAAAACAAGCGCTTGATTTGGCACCTAATGACCAGCTCAAAAAAATGTTATTGCGGCGGTTAGATAGCTCCAATAAAGGATAACCTTGAAACACCAAAGAAAAACGATTTTCGAGGATTTAAGTATCTGAACTCAATAGCGTGATTGTGTTAAAGAATTTTTTTGCAGTTGTCTTTAATCGTATAACCTTCGCATTCATTGCCATAATTCGAACAGATTTGGACATTGGTAAGTCATTAGTTGTTGTTAAAGTAGAATTCCAATACGAAACAATTTAGCTGGAAAAAGCGTACCAAAAAGTGAAAGAAAGATGATGAAAACGCCCCTTGAACGGTTAGACGAACCGACCATAAAAGCCAAACGAAGTTTGTTAAAGCGAATCTCAGTGATTCTGTTGATCCTATTAATAGTCGGTTTTCTGATCCCTGAGCGCCCACAAATTCCCGTGGCTGGGGCCACTACATCTGACTGGAATCATCGTTCGTTTTGGTATGAGCCATGGGGAGCTTCTGGTGTGCACAAAGGAATTGATATTTTCGCCAAAAGGCATACCTCGCTGTTATCTTCGACCAAAGGCGTTGTGCTATTTACAGGCGATGTAAAGCTAGGTGGCAAAGTCGTAGTGGTACTAGGCCCTAAATGGCGGCTTCATTATTATGCCCATTTAGAAAGTATTTCAAGCGACAGCTTTTCCTTGGTCAGTGCCGGAGAGCAAATAGGTACCGTAGGCGATTCCGGCAATGCGGCGGGCAAGCAACCGCATGTTCACTATTCTATTGTTAGTTTATTACCCTATCTTTGGCGTGTTGATCTTGACCCGCAGGGCTGGAAAAAGATGTTCTACTTAAACCCACACCGTCAACTAATTGATCGGTAATTCTTATGCAAAGCAAGCTCGTTCAAATTGCAGCCATTTCGTTCTTTGGGTTTATTCTGTGGATTATTTATCTGGCCAATACCGGCGGTTCAAGTATCTTTTTTGAGTTAATTGGTGGCATTCCTTATGGCGATAAACTCGGCCACTTTGGATTGTATGGCGTGCTAACTCTATTGTTTAATATGGCAAGCGGCTTCAAATCGTTCACCCTGTTGCGTTATGCTAAAAGCGGGCTTCGCTATCAAAAAATCCATTGCTATTGGGGAACCGTGTTAGTGACAAGTTTTGCAGTTATCGAAGAAATCAGCCAGGGATGGATCGATAATAGAACGCTTGACGGCCAAGATCTGATAGCTGATTTTTTCGGAATATCTTGTTTTACCTTAGTTTCTTTTTGGGTTTCGAAGTCAAAAACAATCGTAAATCGGTCTGTGTGAGCTGACAAGAGCCACTCTCAAACCAATTTAATATTTGCTAACATCTTTACTAACTCTCTAATTTAAAACAATAAATCTTTCTTAACTAGGTGAATTCTCATAGGCTTAGAAATTATTATCGCATGCTACCTTGCGTTACAAGGTAGCATGCGATATAGTTTTGCCATGGAAGCTAAAAACACAATCACGCAAATGAGGCGTGGCATATTGGAGTTCTGCATTGTCAGCTTATTAGCCGATGAAAAAATTTACACCGCAGAACTAATCGACCGCTTAAAGGCGGCTAACTTAATTGTAACGGATGGTACCTTGTATCCCATGCTTAATCGGCTGCAGAAAGGTGAGTTATTGGAGTATCACTGGGCAGAGTCAGAATCTGGACCTCCCAGAAAGTACTACTCATTAACCGACAAGGGGTTAACTTACTTAAACGAATTGGACAAAGCTTGGCAAGATATTACCAGTTCAGTTCAAACCATCCGCAGAGGGAATCAAAGTGAATAAAGTGGTCAGTATTGAAATCGCAGGACAAGTCTTCTGGATTGAAGAAGAAGCCTATGACGCGCTTCGCGATTATCTTAAAAAAATTAAAATCCAATTATCCGATGATGAGTGTGCTGAAGAAATTTTTCAGGATATCGAACTTCGAATCGCCGAATTATTATTTGCTCTTAATAGTGATCAACAAAAAGCTATTGTGCTAACTCAACTGGACGAAGTACTAGAGCAAGTTGGCTTTATCGATGATGCTGAACAAAAGCAAGACATTGATATGCCGCGCAAGAGCTTTAGAGACCCGAGAAATAAAATCCTAGGTGGCGTGTGTGCAGGCTTAGCTATCCGCTGGGGAGTTCCAGCCTTTATCATTCGAATTGCATTTTTAGGTTTAACCGCTTTATTTGGGATTGGAGTTGCGCTCTATCTAATCTTTTGGATATCGCTTGATACCAGCAGTGATCGAAACTCTACTTTGGAAGCTCATGGTAAAGCAAAGACCGCTCGTCAAATCGCGACTTTTGAAGCGCCGAAAGATTCGACCTTAGTTCAACTACAGCGGATCATCTTTCTACCGTTTTCCATTGTTGGAACATTAGTTTCTGTGGTAGGCAATCATTTTATAAATCGAAAAGCTGGATATGCCGCTATTTTCAAAAATATATTCGCGGCAGTATTACTTTTCTTTAGTATTTTGATTGTTATTGGTACTGCTGAGTTTTACGTCAGTCATGTTTTTCCTAAATTCATTACTTCTTTGTTAAGTTTTAGTGTTCTTTACTTGCTAGTGTTAGCTTTCGCTATTTATATTAGAGAATACTATATGACTAACTCACTTAGAAAAGTCGATAAGCGACTTAAGGTAGGAGCGCTAATTCCGATCATCATGCTGATTATGGCCTTCTCGTTCATGCTTAAAACTCAAGGTGAACATGGGCATGAAATAGCAGAAAAACAATTTGTGATTGAAAACCGCCAAGTCATGATCGATTTCGATGAAACTTACCCAAAAGAGGGGTATGCCAAAGAAGCCAAGTTTAGAGTAAAAACTAATTCGACAGCGAGAAACGTTAGTCTACTAATTGATTATTCTAGCAGCGGAAGTGACGAAGCTGACGCCGTTAAAAACGCACATGCAATCGATTTTTTCTTTACCTTTCAAAAAGACCGATTAACTCTTAAGAAGTATTGGACATTAAAAGATAACGCTTACAATCGAGGGCAATCAGTTAACGTCACGATTGTAGTCCCCCAGAATGTAAAAGTGATAAGTTCTAGACGACTCAATATTATTAAAGAAGGTGGTGAGTATCAATATTGGGCAAGCTATTGGCAAAAAGAGACTTTAGACTATTATGTGAATGGTGAGTTTCTTCATGAGCTAGACAAAGATTATGTCAATAAATTGAGCGACAATGAAATTAAGGTCTTGAGTGATAAATTTTGTGCAGAGTATTTTATTGCTGAGTCTTGGAGTTGTGACTATATTATTCGACAAGACGTGAAATCTAATAGTCGATTTGATAGAGCCTTTGAAAATGATATTAATACTATTAATCAACTAAGAGAATTTATGCAGACTGACCGAAGTTTGTTTGTTATGAACTTAGCTGAGATGCTCAAGTTGGTTAACTCAATCAGTATCGAGTACCCAGTCAAAAACGAATTTCATCAGTATTTAGAACACTTGCAAAAAGTAAAATCCAATCCGTTGTTAGTTAGCCTTGCTAGCTCAGGCTAACAACAGAACTCGTAGGTTGGGTTGAGAAACTCAACGGCAACGGAATAGACAAATACCGCTGGTTTTGATGTAAGCCATTCAGGATTAGTCCCCAATTCCGACTTTTAATTTAAGCTCTGCTGTTGGGCTTACCAGCCCAACCTACTAACCCTCAAACCATAAAAAATCATCTTTAAAAATTATAGTGAATAATTGCTAGGCATTCTTACGTCTGCTAGATATTCAAAAAGAACTAGGGAGAGAGATATGTTAAGTATTAAAAAACTGAATCACACTTACGCAAATAACGTAAAAGCTTTGAATGAAATCAATCTAACAATCAATAAAGGGATGTTCGGGTTACTTGGGCCAAATGGTGCGGGCAAGTCTTCGCTAATGAGAATATTAGCGACCTTACAAAGACCGACGGCTGGCAAAGTTTTATTTAATCACACTAATTTACTTGAGAATCCCGAAAAAGTACGTCAAGTCCTAGGTTACCTACCACAAGATTTTGGTGTTTACCCCAGAGGTTCAGCGTTAGAATTGCTCGACCATTTAGCCATCCTAAAAGGAGTGATCGAACCAAAGGCTCGTAAGCGAATGGTGGAAGCATTATTAGTTGAGACCAACCTTTTTAAAGATAGGAAGAGAAGGGTATCAAGCTATTCTGGCGGAATGAAGCAAAGATTTGGTATTGCTCAAGCATTGTTAGGACAACCCAAATTAATCATTGTTGATGAACCGACAGCAGGTTTAGATCCCGAAGAACGTAATCGATTCCATAACTTATTGGCTGAAATTAGCGAAGATGTAATAGTCATACTCTCAACTCACATCGTCGAGGACGTTTCGCAACTTTGTTCAAAAATGGCAATCATGTCGAACGGTCATGTGGTTTCAAAAGGTTCACCTTCGAATCTGATTTCAAATTTTCACGGACGAATTTGGACTAAGAATATTGAGCAGCGCGAGTTAGCTCTAAACCGATCTTCTTATAACGTGGTTTCAGCTCATCGTTTTGAAGGAAAGCTTCAGATCAGAATTTGTAGTGATACCGACCCTGGGAATGGCTTTCAATTGGTAGACGCAAATTTGGAAGATGTATATTTCGCCTCGACCCAGGACTCAATAGCAGCGAAACCGCGTACAAAGAATCAAGAGGAGAGCGGTTGTGCGACTGTTTAAGATAGCTCTTTTTGAAATGAAGTATGTTGTTACTTCCATACATTTCATCTTAGCGGCGTTGATGTTTTTTGGACTTGGATTTTTATTAACCGCCAATGCGGGTGAATTCCTTACTTTTTCTGGGGGCGAAGTTGTTCTTGCAAATTCGCCGTTCACTATTACCCACATGTTGATTAGATTGAGCATGTTGTCAGCATTTATTGCACCAACATTGATTGCTAATTCGGTATTAAAAGATTGTGAGTGTCGGTTCGGCTCTATTCTATTTAGTACACCAATCAATGAAAAAGACTATTTACACGGGCGGTTCATCGGTAGTTTTATCGGCTTTTCAGTTTGTTTTTTTGCTGCCCCCGTAGGCATGTATCTTGGTGCTTATTGGCCGTGGGCTGACCAAAGTTTGTTGGGAGAAAATCAAGCCTCAATCTATGCGTTGGTGTACCTTAGCATTTTGCTACCGAGCCTGCTTGTGGTTTCATTTGTGATTTTTTCGGTCGCTGTGATAACTAGAAGTTTGACGTTTAGCTATATTGCCGCGATATTTTTGCTTGGTCTATTTTTTGTTGCGTCTTTTAGTCAGACGTTTCCCGTTGATCTCGATCCGTTCATGTTAGACCGATATCTCGAAGAAACGCAATTTCTGACCAGTACGGAACTCAACTATCAATTAGCGCCACTGAAAGGTGCCATTTTGAATAACCGAATTGGCTGGATTATTATCAGTCTAGCACTCTATTGTTTTGCGACGTTAAATTTTAGGTTCGATAAGTTCAGTGAAAAATCTGAAAGAAAACGTAAGAAAAATAGTCTAATCGGCCAATCAATAAAAGCAACAAACCTAAGTAAAAACTTGATACTGCCAGATGACCATAAAAATAACAGAAAAAGTCAATGGCAACCTAAGTGGGGGAGACAAACTGAACTTTATCAATTGAAGACCTTAAGTCGCTTCGAGATTGCTTCGGTCTTGAAGAGCATCCCGTTTATAATCTTGCTTGCTATCAGTTTTAGTATCCTATTGATTAATTTGAGCCATCGAGAGATTGTACATGGTGTTTATTCATTACCTTTAACCTCTGTATTGTTAAGCAGTTTTTCTAATCTGACTCCAGCGATGCTAGGGGTGATTGTTTTTTATAGTGCTGAAATTATGTGGCGAGAGCGTGGTACTTCAGCGGGGCAGGTTATCGATGCCATTCCGGTGACTAATTGGGTCTTTGTCGTTAGCAAACTTTTGGCACTAGTTTCAATTTTGATCATTATTAAACTAGCAGGGATCATACTGTCCATAGCGGTCCAGTTAGCTAACAACTACTATTTATTTGAGTTTAACCTTTATCTTGTTAGAGAGTTTATATTTGAGCTTATTCCATTTATTTGTTTAGCAATCCTTGCGTGTTTTTTTCACGTGGTCGCTAAAAATCGGTTGGTGGGTATGATGTTATTTGGTGCATTTATCGCAATGATAGCCATAAGCCGGGATATGCTTGGTTGGGAGCATCCATTACTGAGTTTTGGTATTCCTGCGGTTTCAGCTCCCATGTCTGATATGAATGGAAATTATGAGTTTATCGCCTTAGGCGCTTGGATGCGGGTTTATTGGCTCGCGATGGCAGGATTAATGCTATTGGCAATTTTCTTTCTTTGGTCAAGAGGCGTGGAGCAGGGGGTAATCACTAAAATTAAGTCAATGGTTAAAACGAATCAGGTGACTAGCTATTGGAAGTTTGGGACACTGCTAGTTATTTGGTTTAGCTCTGGAGGGTTTATTTATTACAACACGAATCATTTAAATCACTTCTTAAGTAAGTCAGAAAAAGAACAAGTGCAAGCAGACTACGAGAAAAAATACATAGGCTATTCTAAACTCCCGATGCCAAAAGTAACCAAAGTCTCATCGAATGTCGATTTATATCCAGACAAAAGAAAGCTCATGGTCACAAGTGAGTTGGTATTAACTAACAGAACCCAACAAGCGATTAATACCATTCACTTTTCATTTCCTGTTGAAGCGACAGTCACAGAGTCAACATTAGAAAATGCGACTTTGAAATCGGCTGATACTAAATACAAATACCATATTTACGATTTAGACAGCGCCTTACAACCCGGTGAAAGCACAAAGTTTCAGTATTCTCTGACAACCCAACCGCTAGGGTTTAGCGGCGGTCATCAATCAACCAGCGTGGTTAGGAATGGTAGTTTTGTGATGACGACTCATACTCAACCTACGGTCGGACTACAGACGGATTATTTACTTAAAGAAAACCGTATCAGAAAAAACTACGGGCTTAAAGATATTGATCGTCGGGCCGACTGGATGGACGCGACACAATTTAATCATAACGTTATACGAAGCGACAGTGATTTTGTCGAGTTTGAAACTATTGTGTCTACCCTAAAAGGTCAAACGGCCATTGCACAAGGTGACTTAGTTAATCAGTGGACAAAAGGGGAGCGAGGATATTTTCAATACCGGTCTAAGGTACCATTGGTTAACTTTGCGGGATACCTCTCGGCCGACTATCGATTGGTTGAAGAAACTTGGAACGACATAGCAATCCAAGTCTTTCACTATCCGGAACATCATCAAAATATTAATCGCATTATAAAAAGTGTTCGAGACAGCCTTGCCTATTATACAAACGCATTTGGGCCTTACCCTCACCAACAAATTAGAGTGGTAGAGTTTCCCGGTTATCAAACATTTGCAAAAGCATTTCCAAGTACTATTGCTTTCTCTGAATCGTTTGGCTTCTCAGCGGATGTCACGGATGAAGTCTTGGATATGCCTTATTACATTATCGCGCATGAAATGGCTCACCAATGGTGGGGTAATCAAGTGATTGCTGCAAACGTAGAGGGAGACGGTTTTATTCATGAATCGTTTGCCCAATATTCAGCGTTGATGATAATGGAGCAAAGATTCGGAAAAGACAAGCTGCGAGAGTTTTTAAAGTTTGAACTTGAACGATACTTAAAAGGGCGCGCAAAGGATCCAAGAGGTGAAAATCCACTAGTAAAGGTTGCCAGTCAAAAGCACATTCACTACGGTAAAGGCGCGTTAGCCTTTTATGCTCTCAAGGAGAAAATAGGAGAGGAACGGCTCAACGATATTTTTAAACAGTTCTTTAAAATGCGAGCCTATAGTAGTGAACCTTATGCAACATCAATCGATTTTATTAACTTATTAAAAAGTGAAACGGCTCAAGAGCATCATCCTTTCATAGTCGACCTCTTTGAGAAGATTAGTCTCTATGATTTCAAGGTGACAGACGCGTCAGTTAGAACTTTAAATGATGGTCAATATGAAGTGAGTGTCGAAGTGGAAACTCGTAAGTTTTATGCTAATCCATTTGGCGAGGAAAGCGAGCAGCCATTTTTAGATTCGGTAGAGGTTGCACTTTATAGCCATTCTAACTCGATTGCGAGTATCAATAGCGCAGCGCTTCTAAAAATAGAGCCTCATCAATTCGACTCTGTAACAAATCAATTTAAAATGATTGTTTCTAAAAAACCGTCGAAAGTGGTAATTGATCCTGACCACCTTTTTATTGAGCGAGAGTTAGACGATAATTTATTTGAGATTAGAGATTAGAGATTAGAGATTAGAGATTAGAGATTAGAGATTAGAGATTAGAGATTAGAGATTAGAGATTAGAGATTAGAGATTAGAGATTAGAGATTAGAGATTAGAGGTTTGATGGGATTAGGTTTACTGGTTAAATTACTATAGGCCAATAAATGCTTGAGCTTTTTCCATCTGTTTATAGCTCGTGATTGACTGGCTATGTTCAACTTTATCACCAACCAGTACAAAGTTAACACCTAACGCTTTACATGCTTTTAAATCCCAACTTCCATCGCCAAAATAGGTAAATGATAAGCGTGATGAATTTGTAGCTCTTAGTGCTGCAATCTTCATGATCTCAATTCTTGAGTGATGATCATTAGACGAGGCTATTGGAATACCAGAAATATCAATACCAGCAGATTCTAATTTCAAAATTGCGCTTTCAAGCCAACCTCCAGTTGCCAATGAAATGATAACATTATCTAATTGTTTTAATTGAGAGATGAATTTAGAGGCGCCGCTGACTTCGTTAATTGGCTCTTTGTCAAGTCGCGCTCGTATTTTGACTAAGAACATCTTTTTGATTTGCTCTGCAACCTGATGAGTATTCTCAATACATTTTTCCTCGAAAAATTGATTAAGAATTCCTGAGTCTGTTACGTGGTTATAGCGTGACCAGTCAGAATTGATCGCGTAGCCAGTGACGTCTCTTACCGCTTCAGTGAAACATTCAGAATCAAAATCATATGATTCGATTAGAGTTCCATCAATATCAAACATCACATGATTCAAAGTTCTTTTTCCATTGGTTATCACATCAATTGTTAGAAGTACTTTGGGGTGCTTTACTTTCCAATTCCTTTTTAGTGTGCTTAATTCCAAGGCCAACCCAAAAGTTAGCTGGATACTCTAGGTTTGGCTTGCCAATCCAACCATTCGTGACCGATAATGTATACCCGTCGCCTAGTTTATTGTATTTGACTGATTGCAAAGCGATTTGATCCCAATCTCCTAAGAATTGTAGGTCGCTTAGTTTTTCGGGGTATTCATCTGTGCGAACTTTATGAAGCTCAATTAAGGAAATTGCAGTTTTAAAATGCTGATCGCCAAATTTTTGATTGGCTGCGTCTTGGAAATTACAGCCCGCTAATGCTAAGAAAAAGATACTAATTACTAGTTTTTTCATTTTTTGTTTATGCCTATTTTCGATTCATGAACTTAGCGAAAATTCCGTTAAGTGGTTAACCATTAATCACAATCCTCAGGTAATCTTAACCATGTATAGCAGTCGCCTTTAACGCCAAGTTTAAACGAATATGCCTTTACGCTCTTCATCTTTTTACGATTGGTTATAGCTTTTTTCATTGGCGACTAACTCTTTTGTCGCTACAACTTCAATTATTCGTTCTTCTTTAAATCTCAAATACAAAGAGTGGCGATAAAATAGATTCGTAATTTCGTCAGTTTCTTCGAAAACCACCAACCCCTCTTCATTATCGCAGAACGATTTTAGTAAAGTTAGATCTGATTGAGTCTCCGGGTCGAGGGCTCCGAGAAATATATCTTTTGCATTACCAAGAACGCAGCTTTTGAAATTGAACTCATCATGAAATATGTCTTCGGTAGAGACTGAACTGGGCAATTTCCACCATTCTAAGAGTTTTTCGATTAGTTTATTCAGAGCTTGACCTCTTTACGTCGCCATAATTTGCTGACTGAAGCGTAGCATAAGGCGGTCAAATTGATGGCTTTGTTAACCCAAGAACCCATTCTACTTTCCCATTTCTCTGCGCCGCTCACTAACTTCGCCTAACCACTTCTCTATATAAGGGCGGACTGAATCAACACCTGCAACCTCTCTAAAAAAAGCTATTTCCCCACCAAACCCCTGAGTTAGAACGCTACAGAGTTCGCCGTTCCGATACCTTAGATAAAGGTGAATACTTGTTGTTATAGAACCATCCAATTCAGGCGCAAACTCCATAAGAGTCTGTGAACAGAACTTAGCGTTTTTGGTGAGACGACCAATATCAGCAGGGTTCTTCCAAATGTGACATTTTAAACCATGAGCTGTAATTATCTCTGTTTGATCGTGGGATAACGGCAAAAAGGGATGGCCAGCACTAAGCTCAGCGCTATCTAGAGGCTCCTCCGATTCTTCAATCCATATTCCAGCCGCAAGAACTTCGACATACTGATCGTGAAAGCTAAATAGATAGTGGGAAAATTCGGATAACATCTCATCCACGTCACCTCCGAATCCATAGGCATTTTTATAGTGCCTGGCTTCATATTGATGTCTCTCGTTGAGCCATGATGAGTTTTCAACTTTTGAAACCCAATAATTTGGAGCATTCTCTTTCCAGTCGTCATCGTAGGGACAATATTCCCCACGACAAACCCTAATCGAATCTAGTCTTTCGAAAGTGATACGGCAATTCTTTTCGTTTTCATCCTCAAAGTATATTGCTGTCATCGGCTCCCCATAAACTACGGTTGGGCTAAGAACTGAATCCGCCTCAACTTGAACATCAAAACCACGTGCAATCTCTTTTTTCCCTTTAAACATATAAGTATTCGTATGATTCAATATGTGGGTTAACGCTCAAATCATGCGAGCGATTTTCTTCGCATGCATTTTTTTGTTAAGTGATGAATTGTTCAGCATTCTATTAATCTCCTGAACCGCCATCACTACCAGTGTAATCTCCACCAGATTCTGATGTTCCATAGTCTTGTGAAGTAGAATTATTTACTAATATAAAAGACAAGAACAAGTAGTGAAGAATTCTAGCCCTTGATTTTTCCTGTGGCTTTCCAGTTGGCTGTTTATTAATTTGCGACAAAGCAAACATTAACACAAACATACCACCTATAAATGGAATAAGAACTACTATCAATGCTTGCATTATCAGTTGAGTTCTCTCATACATACCTGATTTATGCGCGTAATATATTGCCAATACATCAATATAAAGCAAAAAGAACAACAAAATATAAAGAGTAGTGCTTTCCATGTTTTACTTACTCACTTAACTCTTAAGTATTTATGTTGATTTTTAATCAATATAAATCTCTGTTGTGCTGTGCCGCGTTAGGCACAACGCTTAATACTATTTAATGGTTTTTGTTCGCTAAGTGACAAGAGGGAGGACGGCGTTGGCTGGAAGCTTTTTAAGTTCTCAGTCCTAATTATCGTCCGTTGATGTCGAGATCCCATTAATTATAGTGGTTTAATAATGTCTAAGATTGCCCCATTTTAGGTTTGGATGCAAGTGAACCTCCACAGGTCATGCCCGTGTCATTGATGCCGCTTACTTCACTCACTCAATCGTCATCCAGGTAGCCAGTGCTGGCGATGGTAAACTCCCACGTAATGCCAATGATGTTGACCACAGTCAGGGCAGCTCGGTGTTTCATGTCGAGATTGGTTATCTTCAGTCGATGGCATGACAACCACTTTTAACGCATGACGTATTTCGTTCAGCTTGGTTGCTCTTACCGCATTGGCGAAAAAACCATGATAGCGAACTCGCATAAACCCCTTGGGTAATACATGGAGCGCATAGCGTCTGAGTAGTTCCGAAGGCGTTAAGCGAAGTTCCTTTTGCTGGCCGTCTCGATAATCTCGATAGCTCAGTTGGACTTCATTTTGATTAACACTGAGCAGTCGACTGGGGGTTAATGCTATTCGACGCGTGTAACGTCCGAGGTAATCAATCAGTTTATCGTGCCCGTATGTGGCTGCTTTACTGTAAACCACCCACGCTTTGCTCATCAGTTGATTTAAGGTTTCATCGAAGGCTTTGGCTGGCACTTTGTCAAGCAACCCTTGCCGTTTCGCTTGTCTTAGGCGACTCACAAATATCCCACGATAATGGCGCGACAAGGCTTTCACTGGAAACAGGTAATTGCTTTTGGCGGGATGCCAATCTCCATTATCCGCCAAGGCACCGCCAGGCACCAAACAGTGTAAATGGATATGCCGAACCAAGGTTTGCCCCCAAGTATGCAGCACACTCAGCATCCCCAGCTGACCATTCAATCGATTTTTGGCCTGTCCAAAGGTGGATAAGGTGTGCCAGACACTTTCAAATAACAATCGATAAATAATGGCCGGATGACAACTTACCCACCCATTGATTTCACTCGGCAGCGTAAACACTAGGTGGTGATAAATCACCGGCAAGATATCCTGTCTTCTGGCCTCACACCACTTGACCGTTGAACGATACTGGCAACTCGGACAATGCCGGTCTCGACATGAGCGCAGTGCTTGCATTTGATAACCGCAATCATCACACGCATACACCTCAACACCGGCCGCTTCGGTCCGACAACGCGTTAAATGCGAAAAGACTTTCAGTTGCTGGCTGTTAAACCTTTGTTTAGTTTGCGTGAGGCCTTCATTCAGCGCGACCTTCCACAACGACTGACTCATGTCAGTTGGTTGCGTTTGAGTAAATCAAACGTATCTCCTTTGCCATTAAACTGACATTTAATCCAACGGGTGTAACGCAAGGTGGTACTGACGTTTGAATGACCCAGCTCATGTTGAAGTTGAGGCAACGGCATCCCCCCTTCTAACTGGTGAGTCGCAAACGCATGTCTTAAACCATGAATACCACCGACCTTATGCACTTCGGCTTTTAGCTTCGCCGCAGTAAATGCTTTTTGCAGTGAGGTACGCGCCATTGGGGTTTGAGGGGTTCGTGAGTAAAATAACCAATTAATCGGGTGGTATTCTCGCCAGTAGGTTCGTAGGGTCTCTCTAACACCGAGTGAAAAATCAATCTCGCGGTCTTTTTTACCTTTGCCTTGTAAGACCCGGATCACACTTCGCTCGCCATCCAAATCGCGAACCCTGAGTGCAACAATTTCACTCACTCGCATGCCTGTTCCGTAAGCCAACTTGAGTCCCGTTTGATACTTGAGAACAGGGCAATGTTCGATGATTCGAGCGACCTCGCCATGACTGAGTAACTCGGGGATCTTCTCGTCTCGCTTGGGAACCGGTAATTTAGTATTTGAGAGCGGCCGCTCAAGCACCTTATCGAACAAGAATCGGATCGCATGAACAAACTGACGACAGCTGCTCGCTGACCACTGCTTCACTTGATGGCAATGCAGCAAGTACTGTTTAATTTGACTTTCTTTGATTGTATCGGGACTTTGGTGGAAGTATTTAGCCAGCTGTGTGACATGGTGTAAGTAAGTTTTTTGAGTATTCGGGGCAAAGCCTTTCAGCACCATCAACTCAATCATTCGTTGACGTAAAATAGACATCATCATTCTCCTTTTCATTGGTCTGAATTGACCAACAAAAAGTGTGCGCTTTGATGAGGAATATTGGAAATAAAAAACGAGCTAAACAAGCTCCGCGAAGCGGCTTAGTTCAACAGCTGATTGAATGCAGTATTTCAACCTAGGCTGCCGCTTCAATCTCGCCTTTTTGATTATTATTTAGTTAAATCAACATCATACATTCATTGAGTAGCTTTGCAACGGAATGTTTATCTAACGCTGACTAGAGAAACATTCCAATAGCAATAAGAGATAGTTGCTACTATTCAATGAGTTAGTTCAAAAAAAAGGGAGTTTAAAGCAACCTAATCTACCACGATTGACAAGAACTATCTGTATAAGTAGTCTTTATTGTAGGCTGCTAATTTAAGTATTGATTATTTTTGATATAAGCATTCATAAATACTATGAAAAACAGAAAACGACTCAGTGATTTAAAAGGTTTTGGTCCTAAAAGTGAAGATATTTTGGCAAAGGTAGGAGTTACATCGGTGCAGCAGTTTTTGCAGTGTGATCCGTTTTCACTCTATGCCGATCTTAAACGAGAAGTAAAGGGAACAGGGCTTAATTCTATTTATGCCATAATCGGTGCGCAGCAAGATCGCCATTGGCAGGATGTAGCAAAGAAGGACAAGGAAGAAATTTTAATGCGTCTAGATGATATGGGCTTAGCGCCATAATTGATAATTTGAGATTAAACGATTTAGCTGAAACGGCACGAAAATAACAGCCGATCTTAAGTTGTTTATTTTATTGAGTGGATGACAAGTTCGAGCAATGGCTCGATGTGGGTTACTGGCAGAAACTATTATGAACAAACTTCACTTTTCTCAAGCCGATCAAAAAGACATACAAAGCATTGCTTCGTTGCATGCGCAAAGCTGGCGTGAGAATTATAAAGGTTGTGTTGCTGATGATTATCTAGAAAAACGGGTTGATGCGGAGCGATTAAAAATTTGGACAGAGCGCTTAACTAATCCTAGAGAAAATCAATGGATACTGTTAGTTAAATCCAACGAAGCGTTAGTTGGTTTTATTTGTTTGTATCAAGATAATCACGCTGAATATGGAACGCTTATTGACAATTTACATGTCGATTCAAACTTCAAAGGCCAAGGGGTTGGAACCAAGCTCATGAAAAAAGCTGTTGAGTGGGTAATGCAAAATAAATCGAGCTCTGCGATCTACTTGGAGGTGTTAAGTAAAAATTCTGCCGCGATCGGTTTTTATAAATCACTGGGTGGCAAGGAGCTTGCTAAAACGGTTTGGAATGCGCCTTGTGGCAGCCAAGTTGATGAGTTAATTTTCCAGTGGGCAACCCCAAAAGTGTTGCTCAATCACATTAAGCTTAAATAGGCTTTTATAAAGCAAGGTGATGGTTGATAGAGAATAATGCTAGTTAAAAGGTAAAGGACTGATCGGATTGGCTTTTTAGTCTTAGTCGAATAATGGATAGAGCAAGTTATAGACTAACAAATGAAAGTTAGAATAGGGCTATCGAGCGAATGCAACACCCGCAGTCACAGGATTAAATTTTTGCACACCGGCATTTTGAACTAGTAAGTCTTCAGCTTGATCGATACAACTGCCACAACAGTCACCAACACCTAATGCTTTAGTGATTTCATCGATAGAACGACAGCCATCTTGCTGTGCCTCTAGGATCTGTTTGTCAGTTACTGCGTTGCAAATACAAATATACATGGGATACCTCAAACTAATTGGTAATGATTATAGGAATCATTCTCATTTGCGTCAAGTTTTATTTTATAGTTTAACCATGTTTGTTTTATCCGATTTGACTTAGGTCAACTAGTCGTTATTGATTTTGATAATGATTCGTATTTCCTTTAAAAACAAAGAGATACGGGTGCATAAAGCACTCGAAATTGCTTTCGATAGGAAAATAATTCAAGTATAGTAAGCGTTTATTTCTTACAAATTGACCAAAAAAGGTTAGCGATGAAAGCTGAAAAACAAGTAAATGCCAAGCTTAATCAGGTACTTAAGTTGCTGCTAACAGGGATAAACCAATATTTTTTGCACTCCAGAATGTGCGAAAACTGGGGGTTTGACCAACTTAAATCAAGTAATTACAAGTACTCGATTGAATTAATGAAAGAATCTGATGATGTCATTAAACGGATCCTGTTCCTCGAAGGGCTCGCCAATTTACAAGATTTAGGCAAACTCTATATTGGTGAAGATGTCCCTGAGTCTTTATCTGGAAATATGCGTTTTGAAACCGAACTGAGAGATTCGTTGGTTGAGACCATCGAGTACTGTGAAAGTGTTCAAGATTATATTAGTCGTGATTGTCTAACTAAGATTCTGGATGAATGTGAAGAACAAATTGATTGGATAGAGACTCAGCAGTTCTTAATTGAAAAATCAGGTCTGCAAAATTATCTTCAATCGGCGATCTAATTTCTTTTAGCTGTTCAAAATAGTTAGATAATAAAAGAATTTAGATAAGCACAAATTGATAAAAAAAACGATTTAAACAAGATTAAACCTAACAAATTTATCGGTGAAAATTATGAAAGGTAGTGCAAAGGTTATTGAGCAACTTCAAATGTTATTAGAGTCTGAACTCAGCGCGTTTGATCAATATTTTATTCATGCAAGAATGTATGCCGATTGGGGACTCTCCGCGCTTGATGAGCGCATCACCCATGAGGCCGAAGAAGAAAGACTACATGCACAATTGTTAATAGACAGAATTCTATTCTTAGAAGCAACTCCAGACATCTCAAAAAGAACTGAACTCAAAATCGGTACAGACGTACCCTCGATGTTAAAAAACGATTTGGACTATGAATATGAAGTGGCCGATAAACTGAAAAAAGCCATTGCGGTTTGCGAACAAGAAAGTGATTTTCAGAGTCGCCAAATCTTACTTAAGTTGCTAGAAGATACCGAAGAAGATCATATGTATTGGTTAGAGCAGCAACTAGGCTTGATTGATAAGATTGGCTTGCAAAACTATATTCAAAAACAAATGTAGTCGGTGTTTTTAGCCTTCTTTAATTGGCACCAGCACAAGAGTAGATCTAGCTGGTGCTAGTTTTTCACTTATTTACCCTCTGATACTCTGTGATCTTTTTATTCCAACCCAAGGGTGTATCGCCTCGATATTTAAGGCTTGTAGTACCGGAACCCTATGTTGAGCGTGAACGGTTAGCAAACGCACCTTGGTACCAAACAATCAACATCTCATAATTTTCTCCATTTTATGACCAGTTATGTTGAAAGTCCCCAATCTTAAACTATACTTTTAAGAGGTTGTTGCCTGTTAATTGAGGTCTGTTTGATAATCACTCGTTTCTTATTGATTTTGTGCTGTTTAAGCATTTCTGCGCCCGTTGTCGCAGCTGATAAGATCACCATACAACTCAAGTGGTATCACAAATTCCAATTTGCGGGTTATTACGCTGCTCAAATGCAAGGCTATTTTGAACAGGAGCAGTTGGCGGTCAAATTAGTTGAGGGTGGTCCTAGTATCAATCACCAACATCAATTAATTAATAATCAAGCTCAATATTCTGTGATAGGCAGTGAAGCGGTCAAATCGTTGGCTGTTGGCGCGCCATTTGTGATTGTCACTTCAATTTTTCAACATTCCCCAGAAGTATTAATCACTCTAAAAAAATCCCAAATCAGTGGAATTGAAGATCTTCGAGGCAAAGCGATCATGCTTAATAGTGAAGGTGTCGCCGGTCAAATAATGGCGATGCTTTACAAGAACGGTTTAAGGCATGGCGATTATCAGGTGTATGAATATGATGGCAATATAAAATTGCTTGCAGACCAAACCGTGGCAGCAATGTATGGATATGTCAGTAATGAGCCCTATCAGTTGCAGCAACTAGGCTATCAAGTTGATGTGTTTTCACCACGAGATTATGGCTTTGATTTTTATGGAGATACCTTGTTGACCACTCGAACTGAGTTGGCTAACCATCCCGACCGAGTGGCAGCAGTTAGACGCGCTGTAGTAAGAGGTTGGAATTATGCGATAGAACACCCGCAAGAAATTATTGACTATATTTTACAGCTGAATACCGCCAACCCAATTCCTTATGATTTAAGCCATCAACAATTTGAAGCGAAGGAAACCATTCGACTCATTGATGCGACTAATATTCCAATAGGAAGTACCAGTGCTGATCGTTGGGCAACGATGTTTGATACCTTTAATAATTTTCAGGGGGGGCAAGCTAGATTTACCCAAGATTATGTGTACGACCCGACACACGCTGATCAATTATGGCAGCGACAACTGCTGTTTATTATTGGCTTAGTTCTCGCAATACTAATTGTGATGTACTCATGGAATAGGACTTTAAGGATTAAGTTAAATAGAGCCGTGGCACATTTAGATAAAATCGCGTTTGAAGATAAACTCACGTTATTACCAAATCGCTCCGCGATGTTGCTCTATTTTGAAGAGTGTCGGAAACAGAATTTGACGGATCGTTACCTGACAATTTTTGATATTGCTAATTTGCAAAAAGTTAATAAGACCCAAGGCTTTCAAAAAGCGGATGAGTTAATCAAGCAAGTCGGCGATATGCTCAACCAACATAAGGCCAGTAAAGACCGATGCTATAGTTTATATGGTGGAAAGTTTGCGATTGTAGGACAAGCAAACGATCGGGCTAAGTTTGAACAAAGAATGAATCAGATTATTTCAGAATTATTAAAAATTCTGAAACTGACTAAATTACATTCCGGTGGAATCGAATTGGATTTTGATTTAGATAATTCAAGCCTAACCATTCGAGCGGAACTAGCCTTGCAACATGCCAAAACAATGAACGCTCCAAGGTTAGTTTTTTTTAACAAGTTAATCGCGGAAAACATTGAGCGACGAGAAGAGCTTTATAAACGAGTAAGGGCAGCGATTGTCTATAACGAGTTTGTGGTTTACTACCAACCTAAAGTTAATGCAACAACCACCAAAGTTGAAGGTGTCGAGGCATTAATGCGTTGGCAACATCCAGAGGATGGTCTGTTAACGCCTTTTCATTTTTTACCGACAGTTGAAAACTTTCCGGAGTTAATGGAGCAGTTAGAAGATTGTATTTTGGAGTTAATATTTTCTCAGGTTGAATCTATTGTTCATCATTTTGGCGCAGGTACCGGCTTTAGAGTATCGATTAATTTATCATCAATGCAATTTAACCGACCGGCTCTACTTGAGTACTTGCTTACCAAGTGTAAAAGACATGCAGTAAGACCTGAGCATATTGATATAGAGCTGACTGAAAGCTCTATGCTAGAAGATCTAAATGTTGCCATTAGTATCAGTAAAGAACTACAGTCCGCGGGCTTTCATGTTTCGCTCGATGACTTTGGTACGGGCTATTCCTCTCTGTCCTATATTCAAAATTTGCCAGTAAACATTGTCAAATTAGATCATTCATTCGTAAAAAATATTCCTCAGGATGTGCGCTCTGGTTATGTGGTTGAACATATCGTGTCGTTAGCACACAAATTGGGATTACGAATTGTCGCGGAAGGGGTTGAACGAATTGAACAACTAGAGTATCTGGATAATTTAAATGTTGATTTAATTCAAGGCTACTACTTCTATAAACCAATCGCACTCCACCAGCTGTTCGAAATTCCTAATAATACCCTTGCGTTTGACTAGCCTAAGTCCCCTAAGTGGCTTTGTAATATAGCGAGTGCTGTTAATCCAGCTGTTTCAGTTCTTAAAATTCTTGGGCCCATCTTAACCCCTTTAATATTTAATTGTTCAGCGGTAGCTAAATCACGTTCAGAAAAACCACCTTCGGGACCAATGAGCAAGTTGATTGGATATTTGAGTGGCAAGCTAGACAGCCCTTCAGAAGCGCTCGGCTCTAGCATGATGCTAGTGGTGGAGTCGGTTAATAAAAGGTTTTCTAGATTAACCGGCTGATTCAAAATTGGCAGCTTAGCTCTGCCTGATTGCTCGCAAGCGCTAATGACAACTTTTTGCCAATGCTGCATTTTTTTAGCGAGCCTCTTGGCATCTAATTTGACATTACAACGCTCGCTAAAAAGTGGCGTAATTTCATGTACACCTAACTCGACAGCCTTTTGAATGATAAAATCCATTTTATCACCGCGAGCTATCCCCTGAATTAAATGAATGATCAGTGGAGATTCGTTGTCGAGCGATATTTTTTCGAGCACTTCAACTTGGCAGTTTTTCTTGCTGATACTTTTAATGACTGAGGGATAATCAAAACCATCTCCATTGAAAACAGTCAGCGGATCTGAAACTTGGTATCGAAGAACTTGGCTACAATGATGAGCAGCGTCGGGAGGCAGTGTAACTGTGGTACCTGGTGTGAGAGAAATGTCAGCAAAAAAGCGGTGACTTCGCATGATTAATCCTCATCAGGAAATTAGCAAAATAAAAGCTCGTTGGCCGAGACCAACAAGCTTTTTGGTAGGGCTAGTAACGGTAGTGATCTGGCTTGTAAGGGCCTTCTACCGGAACACCGATATAGTCCGCTTGAGCTTGAGACATTACGGTTAATTTTGCTCCGATTTTTTCTAAATGTAATCGTGCCACTTTTTCATCAAGATGCTTTGGTAAAACATAAACTTCATCACCATAGTTATCACCGTTTTGCCATAATTCGATTTGTGCTAACACTTGATTAGTAAATGAATTAGACATTACAAAACTTGGATGACCTGTCGCACAACCTAAGTTTACCAAGCGGCCTTCGGCCAACATGATAATCTTCTTACCATTAGGCAGAACAATGTGGTCAACTTGTGGTTTGATATTTTCCCATTGGTATTTTTGCATGGCTGCAATTTGAATTTCATTATCGAAATGACCAATGTTACAAACGATGGCTTGGTCTTTCATTTTTAACATATGTTCTTCAGTAATAATGTCAAAGTTACCCGTTGTGGTTACAAAAATATCCACATCATGACAAACGTCTTCGGTTCTTACTACACGATAACCTTCCATTGCCGCTTGTAGTGCACAGATAGGATCAATTTCAGTGACCATTACCGTTGCACCTTGTGCGCGAAGTGATTGAGCGCTGCCTTTACCAACGTCGCCATAGCCACAAACAAGTGCCACTTTACCAGCAATCATTACATCGGTTGCACGCTTAATACCATCGAGTAAACTTTCACGACAACCGTATAAGTTATCGAATTTAGATTTAGTGACTGAGTCATTAACGTTAATGGCTGAGAATGGTAAACCACCTTGTTGTTGCATTTCGTACAGGCGCTTAACACCAGTGGTGGTTTCTTCGGTGACACCTTGGATGGTTTCAGCACAGCGCTGATAAAGTGAAGGATCTTTTGCCAGTTGCGCTTTAATCGCATTGAACATTTCAATTTCTTCTTCACTGCCAGGGTTATCTAAAACACTAATATCTTTAGCGGCTTTAGCACCAAGTACAACCGCCGAGGTTGCATCGCCACCATCATCTAAGATCATGTTTGCCACTTCACCGTTGCCCCAATCTAAAATTTTGTGAGTAAACTCCCAGTATTCTTTTAAGGTTTCGCCTTTATAGGCAAAAACCGGAATACCGCGTTTTACCATTGCAGCCGCTGCGTGATCTTGAGTTGAGTAAATATTACATGACACCCAACGTACTTCAGCACCCAATGCGATCAAGGTTTCCATTAATACTGCGGTTTGAATGGTCATGTGTAATGAGCCAGCAATGCGAGCGCCTTTTAGCGGTTTTGAATCGCCAAATTCTTCACGCATATACATTAGGCCAGGCATTTCTGTTTCTGCGATAGCGATTTCTTTGAGTCCCCAATCTGCCAAGGACAGGTCGCGGATGTAGTAATCACCATCGTGATCAAATGTTGAGTTGTTTGTATCAGACATAGGTTGTCTCCATTCTAAGGTTAACTTTCAGTTTAGAATGAGCGCCCTTTAAAAAATGAGTGAACCAATTGAGCGTGACAGATAGTTTCAATCTTGAATTGATTGAACCTTCTGCTGCAGCGCCCCTCAATTGGCGTCGTAATAAAAATTTCTTTGCCTAGAGCCCCGCGTCAGCTCTTAGTAGTGCCGCTTTATCAGTAGCTTCCCAAGTGAAATCGGCATCTTCGCGGCCAAAATGTCCGTAAGCTGCGGTTTTTTGATAAATAGGTCGAATTAAATTAAGCATGTTAATTAGGCCGTAAGGGGTTAAATCAAAATGTGTTTTAACGAGTTCTTCCAGTTTTGCTTCTGAAACTTTAGCGGTTCCAAATGTATTAAGGCTAATGCTGGTCGGTTCAGCTACACCAATTGCATAGGAAATTTGAATTTCACAACGATCAGCCAGCCCTGCGGCGACAATATTTTTAGCCACGTATCGGCCAGCGTAAGCTGCGGAGCGATCCACTTTAGAAGGATCTTTCCCCGAGAATGCGCCGCCACCGTGATGAGCGGCACCACCATAGGTATCAACTATTATTTTTCGACCTGTCAGACCACAATCACCCACTGGTCCGCCAATCACAAAATTACCGGTTGGATTAATATGGAATTTAGTGTCGGCATGAATCAATTCTCTCGGTAAAACGGGATCGATAATGAGCTCTCTCACTGAATCCTGTAAATCTTTTTGACTGACGTCTGGGTGATGTTGGGTTGATAACACCACCGCATCAATGGCAACGGGCTTACCGTTTTCGTATCGCAAGGTCACTTGGCTTTTTGCATCGGGTCGTAACCATGAAACGGTATTATTTTTTCTAATTTCGGCTTGCTTAGCCACTAACTGATGTGACCATGTGATTGCCGCTGGCATTAATACTGATGTTTCATTGGTCGCGTATCCAAACATTAAACCTTGGTCACCAGCACCTTGACTTTCTTTTTCTGAACGATCAACACCCTGATTAATATCCGGTGATTGCTTACCAATGGCGTTGATAACGGCACAAGTTTGTCCATCGAATCCCATTTCAGAACTCGTGTAGCCAATATCGCTAATTGTTGTTCTAACAATATCTTCTAAATCAACCCAAGCGGAAGTCGTCACCTCTCCAGCGATAATTGCCATTCCGGTTTTAACCATGGTTTCCACGGCCACTCTAGCATGTTTATCTTGAGTAAGGATTGCATCTAAAACTGCGTCTGAGATTTGATCGGCAATTTTGTCCGGATGCCCTTCAGAGACTGACTCTGAAGTAAAGGTTGTATATTCAGCCATTTTTTAATTTATCCTTTGCGAATGGTCCTGTCCGTATAGTAATACCTGATTTGAGCAGGTATTCAGTGTCAAACAAGGATGGAATGCTTATAGCGAGGGATTGTATCGTTTCTTTCCTCATTATTACACCCCCATTTTTACGTGCTGGCAGAAGATTTGGATCTAAATGTGATGAAATATCAATATTACTCGTGGGGTAAAATCCTCGCCTATCATTTGTTAGGCAGTCGATAGACGAGGGAGGGGAGAAAGCGGCAGAGTTATTGTTTTATCGGGCAGCTCTTGAGTTCATTGAAGCATTGCGACTCGAGTCGGTAGTTTGTGCGGGATCTCGCATGCCACCGGTGTGACACCATCCTTTTTTATGTCCCTTATTGACTGCGCCTGAGAGTTGTCCTGACCATTTTTCAGTGGTGCCATCTTCTGGATCATTTAGAAAGAGATCGGTGGCTAAATGGCAATAGTCGTATCGCCACCATTTGGTATTGAATGATGTAGTGTAATAGTCCACTTCCGAGCGTGCCCAGCTAGGAATAGTGGCAAGCCAATTAGATGCACCACTATAAGTAAGGTCAGTATTGGTACCACAACCGGCTCCAAAAATAGCGCCAAGAGCGGCTAAGTTTCCTGCTAATGCAGTTCCTTGATAGGGCGTGCCTACTGACTGAATAATTCGTCCACCATTGGCATAATCCAATCCGCTCCAATAGCGACTGTATAAATGCAATGCCGCAGCACCTCCTTGGCTATGAGCGATGATGCCGTAGGAAGAATAAGCTGAACCAAAACTTAAAATTAATTGTGCGAATTCTTCATGTGAACGGTTTTGGTTAAAGTCTTGGAACTCAACGGCATTGGAAAACTGGTTGTTTTGCCAAGCATCGCCAGAGCAATAGCCATGAACTAACATTAATTTTGGGTTGTTTGCAGCTTTAATAGTGGCATCTAAATTTGTTGGAGCAGAACCCATTAACATTTTAGGTGTGATGCCAGCGTGGTTTAAAACACCAGCTTCGAGTGATTTAGTACTGGTAACTCGAGCATACATTTGCTCAACCTGATTTTTGTTAGCCGATATCTTCAGTTTATCTAAACTCGCAATCGGCACATTGGTGTTAAGTGTTTGCAGGCGTATCGATTTTAAAGCGAATGGCGCTTGTAAGCCTTGTCTTGTTAGCCAGCGAGTATCGAATCCTATTTCCAAACGAGCGTCCGCCCGATCACCGGTTGGGGATACCACTCCACCAATCCATGCGGCAGCTTTTCTTTCACCCGACTGGTTTGTTCCCCAAAGTTCAGCTGCAAGGTAAACGGAATCAGCGTCTGCGGTTCGTATTACCGGTAAAGACAACTTGGCTCTGAAACCTTGGTTAAGCGAAAGTTGTGCGCTGGTTGATTTTAATTGATAGCTTTTTGCTTCAATTGGGTAAAGCTCAGTGACAGTTCGACTAAATGGGATTCCATCGGGACGAACACCTTGAACTTGAAGCTGGCTGGTGTAGGTGCCCACTTCATTGGTGGGAAGGCTAACAGAGAATTTCCCATCCCCGGCTAGTTTGTCACCTTGTAGCCCTTGGTCATTCAGTAAAATAGTTCGCTGTTGAAGACTTGGCGAAGTGATCGTTACTTGAGCGTGAGTGATTGTCCCTGCCATGGCTTGTTGAGTTAACATTGATTGGCGCTCGGCGGTTTTTAAACCATCTTCAATGGCGTAGGCAATCAACTGTAGCGGTTTGTTTTGCAAGGTCATACTTTGATTAAAGTGAGAATAGACTTTATAGCTCGGATCACCTTTAAACATCAAAAAGCCATCGGCTTGTGATTGTGAGGCTCGCTGCTGGACGGCTGCGCTATTGCGCGTCAGGGTAATTTGGTATTCGCCACTGGCTGCACTGTTTAGTTGTAATTGTTTGCCAGTAAAGTTCTGTTGGCCAATATTAAAGGTTTGAATCGGTAGATGGGCAGTACGATCTTGTTGTTCGTTTAACAGCATCACCCCACTGGGATCAGAGACCGATATTTGCCAGCTGTCCGCCTGCGGTCCTAAAAATAAAACCGGAGAGCTCTCTGGATTATCTAAATAGATTGTTTGGGTCAACTGCTCGACAGGAGCGCCATTGCTATCTCTAGTTTGAACGGCTCGATTAAAATCGATAGGTAGCATGGTGGAGTGGCTAAAAACGCCAGTTCGACTTGGGTGACTTAGTTGTTGTGCGGCCATTTGTTCTGGGGCGACAGCCACATGCTTTGGTTCAGCAGCGAATAAATTAGGTATCATTATCGCGAGCGAACTGGCGAGTAACAGATTTCGTTTTCGGTAGCGCTTGATTTGAGTCATTTTGATTTTTCCTTACCTGGTTTAATTAAAATTATTATTGAAGTAAAAAAACGCCAAACAACTTGATTATGAGTGGGTCAATGTTCAACGAGCAATCAAATAGGCTTGAATCACGCTATATCAGCATTTTGAGTCGGTCAAAGAGAACATCCGAGGTCAGAGGACTTACCAGTATTCAGTGCTAACCTGGAAGTTAGTCGTTTTGGTAAGTAGGCAAAAGATGACGGTTTTTCATCGCTGTGGATGAGAAGCCAGAGATTACCTTGTTCTGGTCCGATCTCTTTGTAGCTAGGTATTGTTTCATTTCTGACTAAAAATTATTTCGTTTGATATTCATTACGCGGTTATTTTAATCAACAAGGATTAGTCATGGGAAGGCGATTACCAGCGATTCGTCGCAGCGCAGCAAGGTCAAGAACTCGAAACTATTGATAATCGAGATATTTATCTCAGTTCGATTGTCGCATTATATAAACTTACCAATTGGATAAAATGCTGTTAAAACGACTCGCTTAATGAGTAGATGTTTGTAAAATACTCTGAAATTCTAAAACTGAGATCAGCATGAAATTTCAACCATCTTTAGAACCTGCGATTTTGCGCAAACGATATAAACGCTTTTTAGCTGACGTCATCCACCCTAGTTTAGGCGAGATAACAGCGCACTGTCCCAACACCGGCTCAATGAAAAATTGTTGGCAAGAAGGTTGGCAAGTTTGGCTGCAAGACAGCAACAATCCTAAGCGAAAGTACCGATATTCATGGGTATTAGCAGAAAATGAATTGGGCGAGTTGATTGGTGTTAATACTCAAATAGCGAATCAACTGGCTTATGACGGGATCAAACAAGGCTTGGTAACACAGATAAATGATATCGCTACTATCGAAAAAGAAGTGAAATATGGCGAAGAAAATAGCCGAATTGACTTGTTGGTAACGCATACCGATGATTCTAAGACTTATGTTGAAGTCAAAAGCGTTACTCTCAAAGATCCCGATGGGCTGAAGTTGGTTGGAAAGAAGGGTGTTAACGGCTGTTTCCCTGATGCGGTGACCACTCGCGGGCAAAAGCACATCAGAGAGTTGCTGCATTGTGTGGAACAGGGGCATAAAGCGATGTTGCTTTTTATGGTGCAGCACACAGGGATTAAGTCAGTGTCCGCAGCTTCACATATTGATCCAGCGTATGCCGAACTGTTAGCTGAAGCGATCGATAAAGGCGTTCAAGTGGTCACTTATGCAGCAAAGATTTCTCCCTCTGAAATTGTCCTAGATCAGCCACTAGAATTTGTTTTATGACAAACTGTTTGTCCGTTAAGTTATATTTAGTATGGGTTGCATTCAAACATGACTACCTCGCCAGTCAAGATTTCCTATTTTTCAGATGTCTTATGTGTTTGGGCGTATGTCGCTCAAGCCAGACTCGAAGCCTTAAAACAAAAATTCGGCCAAAACATTATTATTACGCCATACCATGTGACCTTGTTTGGAGACTGTGAGCAGCGTATTGCCCAGGGATGGAAAGACAGGGGCGGGTACGCGGGGTTTAATCGACATGTCATTCAGGTGGG
Organism: Kangiellaceae bacterium; assembly: GCA_965230505.1. Taxonomy (GTDB): domain Bacteria; phylum Pseudomonadota; class Gammaproteobacteria; order Enterobacterales; family Kangiellaceae. The sequence continues at coordinate 2,906,756 of OZ246006.1, forward strand.
AGAGCAGTTTCCCCACGTCGATCTTAACCCAAAGGTTTGGCTAAGCAATCCACCAAAGAGTTCTGGTAATGCTCATTTATTTCTGAAGGCTGTTCAAGTCGCAACAAGCGATACTCAATCATCAAATGAACAAGATGAGTTGCAGCTGCTTAAACAAATGGAGTGGGCAATTCGCCTGGCTTTTTTTAGAGATGGTCGTGACATTTCAGATTTTAAAGTGCTTTACGATATTGCCCAGCAATTTAAATTGGCTAAAGAATCAATTAATACTCAGTTAAACAATGGCTCAGCAGTCGCGCTGTTTTGTCGAGAACTTGCTATGCGAGAAAAATATAAACTGGAAGGAAGTCCAACCTACGTTTTAAATGAAAGCCGTCAAAAACTGTTTGGTAATGTAGGATACCGCATCATTGAAGCGAATGTTTCCGAGTTACTAACTGAAGCCAATCCAAACCGAGCTAGCTGGTGTTAAAATGGCTGGTTTGAGCGACCGGCCCTAGCAGCAAGTTTCAGTAGCATGACCCCAACCCGCATATTCTATAAGTTGGCAACTGTCAGTAAAACCAAGCTATTTACCCGGATCGGTTGACAAAGATATCGCTAAATCGCTATATTCTTTCGAATCTGCGCGCTGTGGGGTACTAAATGACGCTGAATAAAAAGAATCGAGGCTTAAATGCGTTTAAGTCAAAGATCATGCGAGCTTTCATTGAAAATGAGTTAATGATTAAACGTTTTTTGCGTCGGTATGCCTCGAGCTCACACGACATCGAGGATATTAGCCAAGAAACGATTACTAGAGCGCTAAGAGCTGAGCAGCAAAAAGAAATACTAGAGCCAAAGGCTTTCCTTTTTGGGGTCGCTAAGAACATCGCGAGAAAATCATTAGACAAGAAATCGAAGTCTTTAATTGATTTTATAGAGGATTTTGGCGACAAAGAGTACTTATCTGATGAACCTTCTGTTGAAGCGGAATTGGATGGACGAAAAAAACTATTGGTGTTTTGGGAAGCTGTCGCTAAGTTGCCACCTCAATGTCAGAAAGTCTTTGTACTAAAGAAAGTTCACGGATATAGCCACAAGCAAATCGCCAAATATCTTGATATCTCTATAAGTACTGTCGAAAAACACGCTGCTGCTGGTTTATTAAAATGTGCGGAATATGTTGAAGCACAACAAAGTGACCAAGCTGGGGAAGTCGTAGAGCTTGGTGTGATTAAAGAAAACAAACACTCAGCACTCAGTGCTAAGAAGTAAATTAGGTTATAGAAAGTAAGATAATGAGCGACACTCACTCAAATAATTCCGAACTGGCTCAAGAAGCCTGTGCATGGATCGCTCAAATAGAGAGTGAAAGCATGACTGCGTGCGATCATATCGCGTTTGAAGAGTGGCTTGGTCGCAGTCCCGCTCACCGCGCAGAAATTTTGCGATTTGCTCAATTCTCCAGTGAGCTTAATCTGCTCACGGAAATGGCGGACCCGCTAAGGGAAGCTGGCAACAATAAGAGGCAGCTCTCAGCCAAAACTAACTCGCCTGTTTGGAAAACAGTCAATTTTGCTGCCGGATGTGCGGTTTTACTGTTTGTGGTGTTGTTTGGCACTCAATGGGTCGTGCAAAATGAAGAAGCACTTGATGGACCGGTTTTATATAAAACCGCTGTTGGCTCTTATCGGAAAATAATGCTCACTGATGGTACTTTGCTTGAACTGAACACCGATAGTGAAGTTGAAGTGGACTACACTGCCACGCGACGCAAAGTGAGGCTAATTAATGGAGAAGCTTTTTTCCAAGTCGCCCACAGCAAGAAAAGACCCTTTATTGTATATGCAGGTGAACGTTCGGTGCGCGCCGTAGGAACCGCATTTGTGGTCAGCTTGTTACCTAAATCATTTGAAGTTACTGTGACCGAAGGTAAAGTTGAACTATCAAAAACGGTCAGAGTTGATGAATTAGAATCGTTAAACCTCACATCGCAGCAAACTTCTCAACAATTACTCAAGCAAGAACTTAGTACTGATTCTATCTATATGAGCGCGGGTGAGTCAGTCATTTATAACCCTCAGGTAGAGGTTGATTTAAATACCGAGGTCGTCGATTCTGTGTCCGAGCGCGAAATACTCAGAAAATTGTCTTGGCAGGATGGATTGTTAGATTTTTCTGAAACGCCACTAGTAGAGGTGATTGAAGATCTAAGTCGTTACACAACCATGAAAATTGAAATTCAAGATCCGGAGTTGAGAGATTTGAAATTTGGTGGTTTATTTAGAACCAATGAACTTCAAGCGCTTTTTGACGCTTTGGAAATGACTTTTGATATAGAGATAGAGAAGCTTAGCGAACAACATGTTAGGCTCAGTCGCAAAAAAATGAGCAATAGTTAACTTGTTGGCTAGTCGATTACGGCAGGCAAATAATGAGGTTGCTCACCTCTCACAATTACTTTATTCCAATCGAACAAAATTATTTTACAAGCTAGATGGTGGTTTTTTGGTTTTAGAGGTACTTAACCTAAGAAGCCGCAATTATAATGATGAATAAAATGGCTTCAATTTCAGTATTTAGGGAGAAGAATTTTGCTCACCGCCAGAACCGTTCTACGCGATGGCTTCTGTTTGCGAGCTTATTATTCTTTGCCGTAAGGGTAGGTGCTGTATCCGAGGAAGAATTTTATTCATTTGATATTCCAGCCTCTACTGCAAGTGAAGCATTAAAGCACTTAGCACGGCAAACATCACATTCCCTGTTATTCCAAAATACAGAAATTGATTCCGTTAATACCAACGCAGTTAAGGGACAATTTACGCTAACACAAGCGCTAGATATTCTCTTAGAAGGTACCAATCTTACAGGCGGCTTTACCAAAGCTAGAGTAATTACTATCTCTAGAAAAGCACCAATAACAATAAAACAGCCTGAGGATAATATGAACATTTCAAATAAAAAAGCACCTGCGCTGACAGGAATAGCGGCAGCCTTTATGTCGATATTCGGCGCAACGAATGTGAGCGCAGAAGAAATTGCTGCAAGTGAAGATGAAGGACAAGTTATGGTGGTGGTAGGTTCCCGCGCCGCCCCTCGTTCCGTTGGCGATTCGCCAGTTCCCGTTGATGTCATTTCAGCAGATGAGCTTGGTAAGTCTGGGGCGATAGATACTCTAGATATGCTTGCATCTTCAGTACCTTCGTTTAATGTAAGAGCACAACCAATTAGTGATGCGGCAACCTTAATACGTCCAGTGAATCTACGTGGATTGCCTTCCGACAGTACTTTGATTTTAGTCAATGGTAAACGACGTCATCGTGCATCCGTTATCGCGTTTCAGGGAGGCGGAGTAAATGATGGCGCACAAGGTGCCGATATTTCAGTCATTCCAAGTGTGGCACTTAAGCAAGTAGAAGTTTTGCGTGATGGTGCAGCGGCCCAATATGGCTCTGATGCAATCGCTGGGGTTATGAACTTTGTACTTAAAGATGATTCGGAAGGTGGTTCACTTTCTATCAAGCAGGGCGAGTATTATGAAGGTGACGGAACATCAACCATTATTGATGGCAACATTGGACTTCCATTAACGAGTGCTGGTTTCGCCAACTTTAGTTTTCAACTAAAAAATGCTGACGCGACTAGCCGAAGTGTTCAACGTCCGGACGCACAAGCGATTTTTGATGCTGGGAATTCTGACATTCAAGATCCTGCTCAGATTTGGGGTAATCCTGAAATAAAAGACGATATTACTTTGTTTGCCAACATCGGTCTAGATTTAGGTGATAGTAAAGAATTCTACTTATTTGGTAACTACTCTGAGAGAGATGTGACCGGTGGTTTCTATTATCGAAACCCACATAACCGTGGAAACGTTTATTCGATTGACGACGGTGATACTTTATTGGTTGGAGATGTGGGCCTAGCGACGACTGGCGTTGCGAGCTGTCCATGGTCTAATGGAGCAGGGGTTCCGTCAAATGTACCTGCTAATGTGCCAAACGTTTTGAGTACTATGGAATATCAACAGATGGCAGCTGATCCAAACTGTTTCTCAATGAATATGGTTCCTGGATATGCTGGTGGTTATACCCCGCAATTTGGTGGAAATATTACAGACACGGCAGCAACTATTGGAACAACAGGTGAAATAAGATCCGGATTCTTAAAGGATTGGTTATTTGATTTAAGTGGCGCAGTTGGACGAAGTGAGTCTCGTTTTAACCTTAAAAACACTTTAAATCCTTCATTAGGTCTGGCGACACCTTCTGATTTTGATACGGGTGCGTACATTCAACTAGAAAAGACTTTTAACTTTGACTTAGTTAAAGAAGTTGACTTTGGTTTTTCTGAACCCGTTAATGTAGCGACCGGTATCGAGTGGCGCGAAGAGAGTTTTGAAATTATTTCTGGTGAGCAAGCTTCATGGGAAGCTGGGCCATACGCAGACCAAGGCTTTAATATCGGCTCTCACGGCTTCAAAGGGTTTGGTCCTGAGTCTCAAGGGGTTAGTACTCGACGAAACATCGGTGCATATGTTGACTTGGAAGCTTATCTTACAGATGATTTATTAATCGGTACCGCATTGCGTTACGAAGATTTCTCTTCTTTTGGAGACACTCTTGATTATAAATTAACTTTCCAATGGGCTATCAGTGATGAGTTTTCTTTGCGGGGCTCTCACAGCACAGGGTTTAGAGCGCCAACCGTTGGACAGGCTAATGTCGTTAATACTCAGACATCTATCGTTAATGGTGACCTCATTCAAACCTTTATCGCGCCTCCAACGGATCCGCTCGCATCTTTTTATGGTGGCCAAGAGTTAACACCGGAAGAGTCTGAGAGTTTTGCTGTCGGTGCGGTGTTTGAAAGCGGCGAGTTCTTTATGACCATAGATTATTACACTATTGAAGTAACAGATCGTTTGGCACAATCAAGTCAGATTTCAGTGGACCCTGCAGATTATGCGGAACTTGAAGCGGCTGGTGTACAAAACCCAGAGTTAATTTCTGCGGTTACTTATTATGCCAATGACTTTGATACCACAACGTCTGGTTTAGATATTGTTGCTAACTATTCAATGGACATGTTTGGCGGTATATCAACTTTAAGTGCGGCTTATAACTACAACGAAACGACGGTTGATGAGTTTAATCCTGACACCACCGATGAAGGTAAAGTTCGCCGTTTAGAAAGAGGTATGCCGGAGCATCGTGCAACATTTACCATGGCGCAAAGCTGGGATAATGTCAGTATGTTCCTAAGAGCCAATTACTATGGTGAATATTATGCGACGCATGCTGATGATACTTCTGATTGGGGTTCTGAAATTGCCGACTCTGCATTTACTTTTGACGCGGAAGTCAGTTATTTCCTAAACGACAATGTGACACTTTCATTAGGCGCTAATAACCTGTTTGATCAAGAAGCGCAGAAGTTAAAAGATGGTACTTTAGGTGCTTTAGGTGCTGTTTATTATGAAAGTGGGCCATTTGATTATAACGGTGGATACTACTACCTAAAAGCGGGTTATAGTTTCTAATATAACATCGCTCGATTTGCCTTAATAATAAATTACTCAATATTAATTTTGGCCATGCGTAGTTTGCATGGCCTTTTTTATGTCGAAGGCAAAAATGTGTTTTTATACCGCAACAATGACTCTGACTGAGTCTAACTGAAGTTGAGTATCGTTAAGATATTTTTCTAATAATTTAGTTTGTTTCTCAATAAATCCTAATTCATCATCCCGAATGCTTGGGTTCTTTTGTTGCAAAGATTTTAATCGTTTTAGTTCTGCATTTTGCTCGGCTTGCATTTTTTCGACGACATTGTCTAAAACTTGGTTTGCTTGCTTCGCCGCTATACTATCGGTCTTTTCAATAATGGATTTAAGGGTTTTTTCTTCGCTTTTTAAAACTAGTCGAGCATTTCTTTTATCTAATTTAGAACATTGTTTGCTCAACGCGGCATGGCTCACCTTAGGAGCTAAGTTAGAGCCATTAATATCGGTTAAAAAACGGAAGCATTGGTAAGGTAAAAAGCGCTGAGCTTGCAGGTATTTTGGTGCAATACATTCTAGTTTATAGAGGGTTTCTACCAAAAGTGTGCCAGCTTTAATTGCTTTATTTTTCAAAATACAAACACTCGCGTTACCTTTGTTTTCGCTCAGAATTAGGTCGATTGACCCGCTAATCATCGGATGTTCCCAGGTAAGAAAATGCATATCATCGCGGCTAAGTGCTGTTGCTCGATCAAAGGTAGCCGTTAAACCATCATCAGGAAGTCCCGGAAATGCACCCACAAACATATGGTCACCGGGTCTAATGACTAATGCCTTTTCGGAATGGTCTTCATAGTCGACACCAAAACGATGCCATGTTTTCTGCATAAACTCTTGCGGTGATTTAGCATCCATTTGATCGACTAACTCAATCAACCGAGCGGCATTTTCAGGATTATGAGATGAGAGTTCTAGTAGTTTGTCTTTACCTTGTTCTAAATCATGATTAATTTGTTTGGCCAGCGATTCTGTTTGCTCTAGTAGTGTTTGCTGTTTGCTCATGTCATTGGGATTGAATAGGGCCTGTTCCAATAGTCCTTGGGTTTCCACAAATATTTTTCCACCCGCAGCATTGGTTTTTTCAAACGCGTGCATTCCTTGGTGATACCAGTTAAACAGTACCTGCTGCGCTGTTTGCTGCATATAAGGCACATGAATCTGAATATCTTCTGCTTGACCAATTCTATCTAATCGTCCAATTCGTTGTTCAAGTAAATCTGGATTTAGCGGTAAATCCATTAAGACTAGATGATGGCTAAATTGAAAATTTCTTCCTTCACTTCCAATTTCTGAACAGAACATTGCCTGTGCACCATCTTCCATATCGGCGAAGTGAGCAGCAGCCCGATCTCGGCTAATTAAATCGAGATCTTCATGGAATGTACAACAATTGATCCCAAGCTTAAATCGACAATAAAGATCGAGATTAATTGCAGTATCTTTGCTGGCGCAAATAATAACTATTTTTTCAGAACGATGTGCTTTTAGGAAATCTTTAAGCCAAGCAACTCTCGGATCAAAGCTACACCAGCTATCATCAGTGAGTTGAGTTTCCGGATGAATTAACTGTTGAATGGCGAGCTCTTTTTGTTCAGGTAAATCAAGCTGCATGGCTTGATATTCTGGGGAGTTCTCTAATGGATGTGGTACTAGTATTCTATTAGGAAAACCCTTGATATTTTTTCGAGTATTGCGGTAAACAACTCGCCCTGTACCATTTCTATCAAGCAGTTCATTAAGAATGAGGTCACGGTTGCTCTCACAGGTTTCACAATCGGAAATATAGTCGGCGGCATTTTTCTTAAGTGATTCAGGCCAAATGTCGTTCTCAGAAAGCTGGGTAATCAATTCAGCGATGGGTAAGTAATCTTGTTGTTCTTGAATGAAGCCTTGTAAATCATAAAACCTATCGGGATCGAGTAATCTTAAACGAGCAAAATGTCCATCTTGTCCTAATTGCTCGGGAGTTGCAGAAAGTAATAAAAGTCCTGGCGTTTTAGCGGCTATTTGTTCGACTCGCAAGTATTCGTTACTGGCTTTTTCAGGATGCCATTCTAAATGGTGCGCTTCATCAACAATTAATAAATCCCACTCACCGCCAGCCATGCTTTGGATATCGCAACTGGCCATAAACTCGGTAGAACAGAGGACTAATTGTTCGCTTAAATACGGATTATCTAATTCGATACCTTCTAAACCGGCTGCGTCGTCAAGACCTAGGTGTTCTAGCTCTTCGGCATCGATTTCGGTCAACGAGTCAATACGCGATTGATCAAAAATATTAAAATGTAGATTAAATCGTCTAACCATTTCAACAAACCACTGATGGATCAGAGTTTGAGGTACGATAATCAAAACACGTTGAGCTCGCTGGCTAATCAATTGCTGATGAATAATCATGCCTGCTTCTATGGTTTTACCTAATCCAACTTCGTCTGACAACAAAACTCTTGGTGCAAAACGTGTTCCAACTTCCGAAGCAATATGCAACTGGTGACCAATCAGGTCGACACGGGGGCCTTGCAGGCCGATGATCGAGGAGCTTTGCTGTTTTTCTTTGGCTTTCATTGCAGAATAGCGAAGCTCAAACCATTTTAACGAATCGATCTGTCCTGAAAAAAGTCGATCGGTTGCTCGTTCAAGATCGAGAAAGTGGTTTAGCTGGGTTTCAGGAATCGGCAAAAGTTTGTCGCTATCTGGCTCTGCCTTCACCATATAAACTAAAGTGTCGTTGTGCGGCAACACCTGTTCGACTTTAAAGCTTTCTCCATGAGCCGTTTCTATTTCATCACCTACTTCAAAACTCATTCGTGATAGAGGAGCGTTATTGCTGGCATAAGTACGTTGTTCTTCCGTAGCAGGAAAGTAGATAGTGACTAGGCGGTGATCGATGCGTTCAATAATACCGAGACCTAATTCTGTCTCGTTTTCACTAAGCCAACGTTGGCCTACAGCAAATTCAGTCATATTCGTTCTAAGTGTTTTCAATTAGGTCAAGATTTGGGGGCGCGATTATAGCATTAGTTTTATTGTAAGATCTTTGTCCTATGCCGTATTTTATAGTGTTTTGTATCGTTTTGAGGAGGATGCTAAGATAATCTGGCTAAAACCGTAAAAACAATTAAGTGGCAGTTAACTTATTTAAATCAGGTTTGTGGGAAGTTAATTGAGCTGATATTTTAACAACTTTACCGGAGCATGATTATGGCAGCCAATTCAATTATTTCTTCAATCGGTCAGATTGCTATAGCAATCAGTGATTTAGAACAGTCTTTAATCTTTTATCGAGATAAATTAGGGTTGCCGGTGTTATTTGAAGTGCCACCCAATATGGCATTTTTAACTTGTGGTGATGTTCGACTAATGTTGACCAAGCTACAAGGCGATCCCAAAGATCATAAAACCTCAGTCATTTATTATAGAGTCCCTGATCTTTCCGCAGCCGTTGAGCAAATTAAACTTAGTGGTATTCACTTTATCCAAGAACCTCAAATGACAGCGAAAATGCCCGACCACGAACTTTGGCAAGGTTTTATCCGCGATCCCGATGACAATCTGATCGGAATTATGGCGGAATTGCCCCTTAAAAATTAGATTAATCCACCGCTGGTCAGAGTGACTGATCGACCTTAAAGTAGTCGCTAGATTGTTGGTATTGACTGAATAAGTCCTCAATTGCTAAAGAATCTGGTTTAATTTGTTTGCTTGTGAGAAATTCATTGTTCCAAAGTTTGGAATAAGAGCGCTCGCCTAAGTCACAAGAAAAGGTGACGATCTGTTTACCCGCTCCTAACTTGGCCGCGGCGAACAAAGCACCGGCTAAGTTAAGTGCCGAGCTAGAACCGAGTACCACGCCATCTCGGTCGCGAACATAGCGAGAGATTGCTACTAAATCTTTATCGGGTAGATTGACCGAACGATGAATTTTGGCGGCCTTAAAGTTTTCCACCAATCGCATAATTGCAATTCCTTCAGTAAACGAAGCGCCTTCACTAGCAATATACTCTCCCGACTTTAAGAAATTGTGAATGCCTGAACCATCTGGGTCGACTAACCAATTTTGGATTGCGGGATTCTTCTCTGATAAGTACTTTGAATTTCCTGCAATGGTTCCTCCTGTGCCGCAGACTGATACCAATGCATCGATTCTACCTCCCGTTTGCTGCCAAATTTCAGGTCCAGTATTTAAATAGTGAGCCCGATAATTACTAGTATTCTCAAATTGATCAGCCCACCAATAATCCGGATTGTCTTCTGCGATACGGCGTGCCGTGTGGTAAAAATGGTTGGGGTTGGCAAAGGGACAGGCATCAACTAGCTTTAGTTTTGCCCCGTGAAGCTCAATTAGTCTCTCTTTTTCTGGGGTTTGTCCTTTCGGCATAACCACAATTAATTTAAACCCGAGTGCCTTTGCTACTAATGCTAGGCCAATGCCTGTATTTCCAGCGGTTCCTTCGACGATGGTCATTCCTTTTTTTAATGTGCCGTTTTCAATCGCATCACTGACCATTTGATAAGCCGCTCTGTCTTTAATACTCCCGCCGGGATTTTGGTGTTCGCATTTAACCAAAATTTCACAGCCAGTAAGTTCCGAAAGTGAGTCAATTTTAAGTAGATCGGTACGACCTATTTGTTCACTAATATTATGGAAGATGAGTTGTTCAGAGTTGGGTTGATTATGTGACACTATCAAAGATGCCTCTTATAAAAGAATGTAGAAAAAATTCGAGTCGAGCTAAGCTGTCATTAGAGGTTATTTATAGGGAAATAACTATTAATCTTAAGTTATATCCCCTAACTAATAGTTATTAGACGCTAGTTTCAGGAGTCGTTCACTTGAGCAAGTCTTTGAAACTGAGAAAAATAACCAAGCAGCAGCGGTGATCAGCTAAACAGATTGAAACTCACCAACTAGGATTATTTGGACTTGTAGCTATAGTGCGATTCAATTTTTTCTTTTGTGAGTATTCCGTAGATCTTGTCGGAAGTCGCGGTTGTCGTTCTAAAAATATAAACTGCTTCAACATTTTCACGCTCCATTGTATCTAATGCTTCTTCTAAATTGGCTTGCAAATAAACAGAAGCCACATCTTGACGATCAGCAGGAATGGCTAGTAGATCAATTTCTTTTTCTATGGGTCTTGGGACGCCATCATTTTCTTCTTGATCCTTTTCTGCTTGCCTTTCTTTGAGCTCCAACAAGTAACGTGCTAAATCATTTGCAGCCAATAGTGAAGTTGGAACTTGGTCTTGGCGCACCAGTATCCAGCGTGGAACGGTTTCTAAGAGTTTTTCCGCATCGGCATAACTGATCATTTTTTCTTGCACTGAGAGTTTGCGCTCCATTAACCCCGCAACTCCGACGCTTCGCAAGAATTGCGATAGTGGATTAACCCGCAATTCAAGTCCCTTAGCGCGTAGTTGCGAGTGAAAAATAGAAGTTTGTTTAAAAACTTGGGTAACAACTAAGTTACTGACAACCACCGCGATCATACCGGGTAATAATACGTTGGGGTTGTTAGTTAGTTCTAGTAGTGCCATTAATGCAGCTAACGGAGCTTGGAGTATGGCACTCATCATGGTCGCCATGCCCACCATTGAATAGAAGGCATATTCAGAAGCATAATCCGGCAGCAACATTGCCCCTATAGAGCCTAAGATTCCGCCCGCCATGGCGCCAATAAACATGCTTGGTCCAATGGCTCCCCCGGGTAATGACAGACCTGAACATATAATTGTGGCAAATAACTTTCCGACAAAAGCGATGATCAATATTTGTAACGTCAGATTGCCATGTAGCGCGGCATTGACCGTATCATAGCCGATCCCCATGATTTGTGGTGCGGCTAAGGCCAAAATACCTACTGATGTGCCGGCCACAGAACATTTGAGCCAGGCGGACCATTTTTTTGCGGTTTCGCCGACCACCATCGTGCCCTTAATAAAGAAGGCTGCAACAACTCCAATAATGAATCCCAGCAAAATAAAATAGGGGATTTCCCATAAAGAATTTAGATCGAGGGAAGGAACGATAAACGCTATATCATTACCGAAGACAATTCTTGATAAAATTGCCGCAGAAACTGAAGAAAGAATAAGTGGAATAAAGCTACTGACAGTGTATTCCATCATTACCACCTCCATCGCAAATATTACACCTGCGAGTGGCGTGTTAAAGCTTGCAGAGATCGCAGCTGCGGTACCACAGCCAACAAGTATGCGAATACTGTTGTTGGGCAATTTCATTTGTTGGCCAAGCCAGCTACCGGATGCAGAGCCAAGATGAATCGCTGGGCCTTCCCGGCCGACCGATTGACCGGTAGCGAGTGTTAACCCACCAATTAAGAACTGAACGAGTGCATTCCGCCAGTTAAGATAACCTTGGTGAAAAGTCATTCTTTCAATAACGTGGCCGACACCCACTTGACGATAATGTTTACCGACTTTATGTAAAATATAACCGACTAAAATGCCACCAAGAGTCGGTAATACCAGACGAAACCACCAAGGTGCAGTCTCAAAATCACCGACCGCATCGTCGGTATGCCAAAGCACAAAACTGCTTTCGATGAACAAGCGGAATAAAACGATCACGCCACCGGCCAGAATACCACTGACAAAACCGAGCGCCGCTAAAGCAGGAAGCGCATCGAGGCTTCCTAATCTTAGTCGTATCGATTCAAAAAATGGCATTATTTATGGTTCATTGGTCTGTTTAGTTAATGGCTCAATTGCAATTGGCTAAGTCATTTAAAACAAGTGTTTTGAAGAAAAAACCACCACTTTAACAGCGGCAGTGCGCTTACTGTTTTAAATTACTTTAAGAATAGGATATAACCTATTGATAAAAAAGCCAAATAAATAGATATAATAAGTGCAAAAAAGCGCACATTCTGGGCATAATAAGAACTCACCTAGGTAAATAGGGAGTAATGTTGGCCATATAGGGTTGTCGAGACTTGCTAGTGTCCGAAAATCTCTATGTTTCTGTCTATATTGATTAGGACTTCAAGCATGTTTTCGTAAAGGCAATACTCTTGCCTTCGGTTGCTACCTGAATGGCTTGAAAGACGAGACTGTTCGTTCATGCAAATCTCGATTTTCGATTTTATGCTGTGTTCGATACCCTGATTAATCTTTTTCTTTTTGACAGAAGAGAAACGGCTTGTTGCATTTTTAGACTTTTGTTTAATTGTGGTTCGAATATATTCATTATTTCGACGCATGCATTCAATGAAAACGAGTTCTTGGGTGGCTTTTTGACAAAAGTTGGCTTGAGCCATTGCCTTGCTAACATGGTCGGAGGTAAAAGCGGCGCCTGAAGTCGAAAGCAAACCAGTAACGAAAGCGAGCAAGTAAAAAAAGCGTTTAGTGACAGAGCGATACAACATTAGACAACCAAGATAAAAAACAGAGTGCTATTAAGTATAGCGGATACGGAGCATCTTACCGAAAAATTGGGTTTTCTTGATACGTGATAGTCAAGGTTTTAATTTATGAATTTGCTGTGGCATTCGACTAGACTTTGCAAGGAACCAAAACAATATAAGCTACACTGGTTGTGTAGGCTTTAGTCGGTTGAAGCCGTCAATATAATTAACCATCTAGAATAAAGTGAATTAATAACGCCATATGCATTCTAACTTAGTGATCAAACAACAAAAGAGCAAACCATGGTACATAGGGGTTGCTAGCCTTGTGGTACTGTTGTTTAGCGCGACCTATTTTACCGGTCGTTATTTAGCAATTAGTGATTTGTCGGAAACCAAATTACAACTTGCGTCGGTTGAGCAAGAACTGATGGAAACCAGTTCAGCGCTTGACGCACTAAACGAACGATTGGTGATGCAAGCACAGTCTGCTCAAGTAGACAATTTATCTAATCAAGAACTGGTCAATAGTGTGAAAAGCTTACAACAAACTAATAAGAAGTTAGTTGAAGAGCTGACTTTTTATCGAAAAATAATGGCACCGGAACTCGACAAAGATGGGTTAGTTATCGACTCAATCAAAGTGCTTAAAACAGACAACCCTAATGTGTACCAAATAAGAACAACATTAATTCAAGCAGGAAAACAGTTACAATTTCTTAAGGGGTCTATACTTATCAAAGTAACTGGAGAATTAGATGGTCAGTCTAGGGAATTTGATATTCGTGAACTGGGTACTTTCAAAAATAAAGATTTTCAGTTTCAATTTAAATATTTCCAAAACATTCAAGGAACGATTGAATTACCGGGCGGCTTCAAAGCGATGAGTATTGATGTTCGCGCACAAACCAAAGGATTGCGGAAGAATCAAAGAACAAATTTAAAAGTTTCTTGGCGGCCTGAGGAGAGCCAATAATATGTTTGGTAGTAATAAAAAGAGCACCCCTAGAGCCAAAGCTGGTGCGGCGGACACCCTTATCTGCAAGCAGACAAAGATTATAGGTGACATTAGCTTCAATGGCGTTTTGTATGTGGATGGTCACGTACAGGGCAATATTACTTCAGAGGAGCTAGAGAATTCCCTGTTGACGATTGGTGTAAATGGATATGTTGAAGGTGAGGTAAGAGTTCCTCATATTATGATTTTGGGTCGAGTGAAAGGTGATGTGCATGCACTTGAACATGTTGAGCTGATGGCCGAGTCGCGAGTTGAAGGTGATGTCTATTATCAACTAATTGAAATGTCGATGGGGGCTGAAGTTAACGGACAAATGCTTCATACGGTTGAAAAACAGAAACTTCTATCCCATCATAATAAAACTGATTTAAAGAAAGATAACACTTCAGAATCAGAGAATGATAAAATGGCCGAAGAATGACCTTTGGTCGCCGAAACCTAACTTTGATAGAGAAATAACATGTCCTCAAGCTCCACCAGCAGCACAGGAGTTGCGAAAGTCAGTCCAATCATCTTCACTCAGGCAGCTAGTGCCAAAGCCAAAGAGTTGATTACCGAAGAAGAAAACCCAAGTTTGAAGTTGCGAGCGTTTGTGACTGGCGGTGGGTGTTCGGGCTTTCAATACGGCTTTAGCTTTGAAGAAGAGCAAAATGAAGATGATATGATTATTGAGAAAGATGGTGTCAGCTTGTTAGTGGATGCGCTTAGTTTTCAATACTTGGTTGGATCGAAAGTCGACTACCGAGAAGACTTAGAAGGATCACGTTTTGTGGTCGAAAACCCCAATGCTACTACCACTTGTGGCTGCGGTTCGTCTTTTTCTATTTAAATTCTTAAAATATCGATGTCAGAGTCAACGCTAGTTTTTGAAAGGCAAATTCTAGCAGAACAAGACCAACAATCAGCGATTCAATTGTTGTCTCTAGGTTGTCCAGAAATTTCTAAGCAAAAATTAAAACTGGCTATGAAATATGGTGCGGTTTGGATATCAGATGGTGCCGGAAAAAACAAACCCCAACGATTGAGGCGCGCCAAACGCCCTGTATCTAAAGGCTCTTCACTTTTTATCTATTTTAACCAAGCGGTATTATTTAACGAGATTGCGCCGGCTCAATTGGTTTCTGACCGAGGTGAGTACAGCGTATGGAATAAACCCAGCGGTATGTTTTCGCAAGGGACAAAATGGGGAGATCACAGCGCCATTGGTCGATGGGTTGAACTGTTTGGGTTACAACGAGAATCACTTAGCCAAAGAGATTCTTATATTGTGCATCGTCTTGATCGAGCGACCAATGGATTAATTGTTATTGCGCATACTAAATCAATGGTACAAAAACTAGCTGCGATGTTTGAAGCAAGAAAGGTGATAAAACAATATAGTGCGGTCGTCGATGGTCAATTCCCCTTTGACAAATGGTCAAAATTTGACAGCTCAATTGATGAACGTCCCGCTCTAACTCATATACTGTCTGCTGATTACAGTGAAGGGGCTCAGCAAAGCGTCTTACGAGTTCAATTAGAAACTGGACGTAAGCACCAAATCCGCAAACATTTGGCAGGGGTTGGATTCCCAATAAAAAATGATTCTTTATATGGTAATCAAAAAGATAAAGATAAGGCGGCAAGTAGGCATTTGATGCTTCGCGCTTGCCTGTTAACTTTTAACTGTCCAATTGATAAGCGCAAAGTTAAATTTGAACTACCTGGCTATGATTTGCTGCCTGCAAGCAAAACTCACCCAGGGCCAAGCGCTGGTTAGTCAGCGACTAATTTGACTAAAGTGTTTAAAGCCAAGAACCAAAAACAAGAATTAAGGCAGATATTCTGCTCCTAATATTTTACTTTGACGGGCGCCGGTCACTGAGGGTAAATTTCCCGGGAGTTGCTCTACACGCTGCTTAGCGAGCCATGCGAAAGTCATAGCTTCAAGGTAGTCACCATCAATTTCCACATCATTAGTTTGCCCGACGGAGATTCGACTTTTCGTTGTTTGCAGTGCTCGCTGTAATAGCTGCAGTAGTCGTTTGTTATGCATACCTCCACCACAACTAAGGACCGATACAGTCTCTTGCTTTAGGAATGTGTTACAGACAATCAATATAGCATCAGCGACTGTTTTTACGGTAAGTTGTAACAAGGTTCTTTGCACATCAGCTGCGGAAATTGGTTGGGCAAATTGAGCAATGTGTTTTTGTAGCCAATCTAAATTGAAATATTCTTTACCGGTACTCTTTGGAAAGCTTAACCCGAAATAACTATCGCTCAATAATGCATTGAGTAGGTCTTGATGGACGTTTCCTTGGGAGGCAAAGTTTGAATCTTTATCGAATGGTTGATCAGCCCTCGGGTGATGAAGACAGAACCAGGCATCTAATAAAGCATTGGCAGGACCAGTATCAAAGCCAGTGACAGGGACATCCGGAGCTTTGGCTAGCACTGTAATATTAGCGATTCCACCTAAATTTAGAATGATTCTGCTCTGTTGGTTACTTCGTAATACGGCATTGTGAAATGCCGGTGCTAGTGGTGCCCCTTGCCCACCCGCGGCAATATCCATGCGTCGAAAATCAGCAATTGTTTTGATCCCCGTTTTTTCCGCTATAACACTTGGGTCACCAATTTGCAGAGTAAAAGGTGGTTGATATTCCGCTCTATGGCGAATGGTTTGTCCATGGCTGCCAATAGCCACTATTTGTTTTGCTGACAACTTAAACGAGGAAAGCGCTGAATTGACTGAATCGGCAAATATATTTCCCATTATCACATCGAGCTTTGCTAATTGTTCTATTCGATTGTTTGAAGGGGAACTGCTTGTTCTTGGTGTGGCAAGGTCTATTAACTCTAGCCTTATATCATTAGATATTGGATGAAGGTAACAGCCCAACAACTCACAAGAGTCATTATTAAAGTCAACTAAAGCGACGTCAACGCCATCAATACTAGTGCCGGACATCAGTCCGATATAGAGCTTTGAGTCTTGCCGGGTGCTTGTTGTCATTATCGCGCCACTTGGGCGCTAGATTGAATATTCTTTCGAGCTTCTAACTGACTAATTAAGGCCTGACTTGTCACCATAAAATTTGATCTTTCTTTCTTGGAAATTGGTTCCGCTTTGGGTAGTTTGACGGTACGTGGGTTTCGGTGCACGCCATTAACCACAAATTCATAATGGAGATGCGGTCCAGTGACCATTCCGGTTCTGCCTACTTTTCCAATGGTTTGCCCTTGTTTGACTCGTTTGCCGCGGCTGACCATGCGTTTGGATAAGTGAAGGTACTTAGTGACTATGTTATTGCCGTGTTGGATAAAAATATATTTGCCGTTGTATTTGTTATAACCCGATGCAATGACTTTTCCACCTCCTGCAGCTCTTACCGGCGTTCCTACCTTGGCTGCATAATCGATTCCTCGATGAGGCTTTATACGCTTTTGTACCGGGTGAAATCGTCTTGGATTGAAGCTGTCGGAGATATACTTAAAATTGACCGGTGCGCGAAGAAATGCCTTACGCATACTGCGCCCTTCATCTGAGAAATAGCTGGTATTATCTTTTGAGTCGGTATATCGAATTGCTCGAAAAGCCTCACCTCGGTTGATAAATTCAGCCGCCAAAATGTCGCCATCACCAATTTTTTCGCCGTCGAGGTATTTCTCTTCATAGAGTAAGGAAAAGCTATCGCCTTTTCTTATGTCGAGAATAAAGTCGATGTCCCAGGCGAATATGTTGGCTAAATTAATCACCAAGGTATCCGTTAAACCGGCTCTTTTTCCTGCCATAAATAACGAATCAGTAATCTCACCGCTCACGTATGCCGTTCTGGTATCGATGGTTTTGTTGACGATATTGCTTGCGAATTCCTTGCCTGATTCATCTTCAGGACTGAGTTGATTAATATAAAGCGTGTTTTGCAAGTCAATAATATATTTTAAAGCGGTTAGCTGATTATCCTGATTCAATTGATACTGAATTATTTCTCCAGGCTTTAGTTTAGTCAGGATAGAAGTGTTGTCATCGAGATTAACGATCTTATACAACAGCTGAGGCGACAATCCGATTCGCTTAAAAATTTTAGAGAGGTTATCACCATTCTTAACGGGTTCAGAGCGCCATTGGGCTTCAGAGTTTAAAGGACTGAGATCCGCTTCAGCCGAAACAACCGAGTTAAGTTGTAACGGAATCTCGACCGGATCACTGTAATTACTGTCAGTCGTTTGGTGAGACTGCACCGAGACTGCCGTAGAACTATTAAGTAGCTTTGCAACGGGGGGATCAACATTGAGTGGGATATCACCGCTTTCAGTATTACTTTGATTAGCAGGGAGTTGACTTTTAGTGAATTCAATTGGGTTATTAACGGTTTGCTCACTCTCCGCGGATAACAGATAAGCCAAAACCATAAAAAATGCAGCAGTCGATAGAATTATATAAGGGTGGGTCGCCCAAGGCGGAAGTCGATCGAAAAAGCTTTTCTTAAAGATTCTTTTGCTATTTTGTGGCTTGTAATCGTGTTTAATCATACAACTTTCAATCAGTTCCGTATAAAATGCGCGTTCATTTGTTGGTCAGTTCAACGACAACTAATTAGTCACAGAGTTCATCTTTCTGGATATCGGCTGATTTTAGCCTTTTTTTGTTCAGCAAGAAAGACAAACAACGTAATCTCAATAATAGATATCAAACTGGTTTAAATATGGCAGAGCAAGACTTAATACAAGACCTCGGTTGGCGAGGAATGATTCAGCAAATGACCGCTGACGATGAGCTGAAGCAACACCTTAATTCGGGTATGAAGGTGGTTTATTGTGGTTTCGACCCAACTGCCGACAGTCTACATATTGGAAGTCTGGTTCCATTGCTGGCATTGAAACGTTTTCAAGAATATGGACACAAACCAATTGCACTGGTTGGCGGAGCGACCGGACTTATAGGAGATCCTTCCTTCAAGAGTAGTGAGCGCAAACTTAACTCGCAAGAAGTAGTCGAAAATTGGGTTGAACAATTAAAGAATCAGGTCAGCCAATTTGTAGACTTTGATTGTGGCGAAAACTCAGCCATAGTCGCCAATAATTTGGACTGGACTAAAGATCTTGATGTTCTCTCTTTCCTGAGAGACGTCGGTAAGCATTTTTCGATTAATTCAATGATTCAAAAAGAGTCCGTCAAACAACGCATTGATCGCGAAGGTGAAGGAATTTCATTTACTGAATTCACTTATATGATTTTACAGTCATACGATTTTGCGGAATTAAATCGTCGTTATAATTGCACCCTACAGATAGGCGGTAGTGACCAGTGGGGAAATATTAC
This sequence comes from Kangiellaceae bacterium, assembly GCA_965230505.1. GTDB lineage: Bacteria > Pseudomonadota > Gammaproteobacteria > Enterobacterales > Kangiellaceae. The sequence continues at coordinate 2,925,997 of OZ246006.1, forward strand.
TGGTGGTACCGATCTGACAAGGCGAATGAACCGCCAGCAGGTTTACGGAATTACTTTGCCGTTAGTCACTAAAGCGGATGGCACTAAGTTTGGTAAAACCGAATCGGGGACAGTTTGGTTGGATCCAAGTAAAACCAGCCAGTATGCGTTTTACCAGTTTTGGCTAAATACGGCAGATGCCGACGTTTACAAATTCTTGCGATACTTCACCTTTCTTGATGAAGCGACAATCTTACAAATTGAAAAGGAAGATGAAGCTGCTCAAGGTAGGCCTGCTGCACAAGGGATCTTGGCGCAAGAAGTGACTCGTCTAGTGCATGGAGAGCAAGGGCTTGAAGCGGCCGAGCGAATTAGCCAAGCGCTATTTAAAGGTGACTATTCCAGTTTGTCAGTTGAGGATTTATCTCAATTAGCACTTGATGGCTTAGACACTACTGAAGTTGCTAAAGGTGAAAAGAGTCTTGTTGATTTGTTGGTGGAAACCGGTTTAGCGCTCACCCCTCGTGGTGAGGTCACCGTCGGTCAAGCGAGAAAATTTATCAAAGATAACGCGATCAGTATCAATGGTAAGAAAATCAACGATATTGAAGCTACTTTGGATGAATCTTCTGGTTATTTTGGGCAATTTCATATCGTTAAGCGGGGCAAGAAGATCTTTCATCTCATTCGCTGGAGATAGAATAGAATAGAACAAGTACCTGATGGGTGGTCCCTAGCAATCGCTATTGACCATCCACTTTAGGTACCGCAACGTTATTGTCTCTATAATCTTCCACAAACATTTTTGATCGTTTTTTGGCGGCTTCTCGTTGAGCCCGTGTAGTGCATACTTTCTTGCCAATTCTAGAGCCTGTTTGTTTAATCGCTCTACATTCATAACCAGCTATTTTCTTTGCTTGTTCTAAAGTTTGAGGGTCTACCTTAAGTTGCTGGGCATGCTCTTGGGTTGGGTTATTGGCACAAGCGGTCATTAATAAACCAAAAACGAATGGTAAATAGATTCTCAGCATTTGTTTGTTCCTTAAAATCGAATAATTCTGATGACTACCTAGGGTATCTAAGAAAAGGTGGGGGTTTTATGGAATATTTATTGATTATCGCCTAGAGTTTGTAATCTAAGCTCATCAAAGCAAACCAATTTAGATAGACAAATAATTGTTATTGTCACCGTTAAATTGTGGAAAAACTGATTGCCAAGCTGCGTTGGTTAATTGGTGTTCAATTTTAGCCAAATTTTAATCAACTTTTGTATGAAAAATAAGCAACATTAAGTTATTTCAAAAAAAACCAATAAAACAGTTGCCAAGGCAAATTAAGTGCCTATAATGCGCGCCTCGCTTGAGGGATATTGAATTGCTCTGAAGCGAGTTCTGGCAAGGCTTTAAAAAGAATTGAAATAAATGATTTTAAAGTGTTGACAGGGTAAAGTTGCGCTGTATAATGCGCGTCCGCTCTGAGGGAAATGAGCGAGAGATTGACGCAAGGGAATGAGTCGTTGAAATTA
>OZ246006.1:2930000-5049388 GCA_965230505.1 Kangiellaceae bacterium
CATTCATTTGAGGTGTTAGCCCACCGAGAATACCAACGAGTGAGCAAGATTTCGCGCAGGATTTTTTATTTGCAGCAAGGCGCACGCCGGAGCGAAATGAGGCGCATACATCAGTATGCAACGAGTTGAGCGACCAGTGCAACGCAGTCTGCGGATAAAAAAGACCAACGAAACTTTTTGGGGTTATATGGTCAAGTGACTAAGTGCATACGGTGGATGCCTAGGCGGTAGAAGGCGATGAAGGACGTGGAAGTCTGCGATAAGCCTCGGTAAGCTGACAAACAAGCGTTATAACCGAGGATTTCCGAATGGGGGAACCCAGTCTTCATAAGAAGATTACCTGTAACTGAATACATAGGTTGCAGGAGCGAACCCGGAGAACTGAAACATCTAAGTACCCGGAGGAAAAGAAATCAACCGAGATCCCCTGAGTAGCGGCGAGCGAAAGGGGGTTAGCCCAAAAGTTTGTTTCGTGCTAGTGGAATGTTCTGGAAAGTTCAGCGATAGAGGGTGATAGCCCCGTACACGAAAGCACGTTATAGATGAATCTGAGTAGGTCGGGACACGTGATATCCTGATTGAACATGGGGGGACCATCCTCCAAGGCTAAATACTCTCTACCGACCGATAGTGAACCAGTACCGTGAGGGAAAGGCGAAAAGAACCCCTGTGAGGGGAGTGAAATAGAACCTGAAACCGTGTGCATACAAGCTGTGGGAGCATGATTTAGTCATGTGACTGCGTACCTTTTGTATAATGGGTCAGCGACTTACTTGTCTGTGGCAAGGCTAACCGTTTAGGGGAGCCGTAGCGAAAGCGAGTCTTAATAGGGCGTTTAGTCTCAGGCAGTAGACCCGAAACCGGGCGATCTAGCCATGGCCAGGTTGAAGGTTGGGTAACACCAACTGGAGGACCGAACCCACGTATGTTGAAAAATGCGGGGATGAGCTGTGGCTCGGAGTGAAAGGCTAATCAAGCCCGGAGATAGCTGGTTCTCCTCGAAAACTATTTAGGTAGTGCCTCATGTATCACCGCTGGGGGTAGAGCACTGTTTCGGCTAGGGGGTCATCCCGACTTACCAACCCGATGCAAACTCCGAATACCAGTGAGTGCAATCATGGGAGACACACGGCGGGTGCTAACGTCCGTCGTGGAAAGGGAAACAACCCAGACCGCCAGCTAAGGTCCCTAAGTTATGGTTAAGTGGGAAACGATGTGGGAAGGCATAGACAGCTAGGAGGTTGGCTTAGAAGCAGCCACCCTTTAAAGAAAGCGTAATAGCTCACTAGTCGAGTCGGCCTGCGCGGAAGATGTAACGGGGCTAAAACCATACACCGAAGCTGCGGACGCGTAATTTATTGCGCGTGGTAGAGGAGCGTTCTGTAAGCCTGCGAAGGTGAACCGAGAGGTTTGCTGGAGGTATCAGAAGTGCGAATGCTGACATGAGTAACGATAATGGGGGTGAAAAACCCCCACGCCGAAAACCCAAGGTTTCCTGTTCTATGCTAATCAGAGCAGGGTGAGTCGGCCCCTAAGGCGAGGCAGAAATGCGTAGTCGATGGGAAACAGGTTAATATTCCTGTACCTGATATTATTGCGATGGAGAGACGGAGAAGGCTATACAAGCCAGGCGATGGTTGTCCTGGTTTAAGGCTGTAGGCAGAGAGCTTAGGTAAATCCGGGCTTTCAATGCTGAGAGCTGATGACGACGAACCAAGGTTCGGAAGTTGTTGATGCCCTGCTTCCAGGAAAATCTTCTAAGCTTCAGATAATATGAGACCGTACCCCAAACCGACACAGGTGGGAAGGTAGAGAATACCAAGGCGCTTGAGAGAACTCGGGTGAAGGAACTAGGCAAAATGGTACCGTAACTTCGGGAGAAGGTACACCGATTTTGGTGATGGGACTTGCTCCCTAAGCTGAGGTCGGTCTAAGAAACCAGATGGCTGCGACTGTTTATTAAAAACATAGCACTCTGCAAACACGAAAGTGGACGTATAGGGTGTGACGCCTGCCCGGTGCCGGAAGGTTAATTGATTGGGTTATCTTCGGAGAAGCTCATGATCGAAGCCCCGGTAAACGGCGGCCGTAACTATAACGGTCCTAAGGTAGCGAAATTCCTTGTCGGGTAAGTTCCGACCTGCACGAATGGCGTAACGACGGCCATACTGTCTCCACCCGAGACTCAGTGAAATTGAATTTGCGGTGAAGATGCCGTATACCCGCGGCTAGACGGAAAGACCCCGTGAACCTTTACTATAGCTTCACAGTGGACTTAGAACCTGCTTGTGTAGGATAGCTGGGAGACTTTGAAGATGCGACGCCAGTCGTGTTGGAGTCAACCTTGAAATACCAGCCTGGTAGTTTTTGAGTTCTAACTCAGCCCCATTATCTGGGGCGAGGACATTGTGTGGTGGGTAGTTTGACTGGGGCGGTCTCCTCCCAAAGAGTAACGGAGGAGCACGAAGGTACCCTAATCCCGGTCGGAAATCGGGAGTTTAGTGCAATGGCATAAGGGTGCTTGACTGCGAGACAGACACGTCGAGCAGGTACGAAAGTAGGTCATAGTGATCCGGTGGTTCTGTATGGAAGGGCCATCGCTCAACGGATAAAAGGTACTCCGGGGATAACAGGCTGATACCGCCCAAGAGTTCATATCGACGGCGGTGTTTGGCACCTCGATGTCGGCTCATCACATCCTGGGGCTGTAGCCGGTCCCAAGGGTATGGCTGTTCGCCATTTAAAGTGGTACGCGAGCTGGGTTTAGAACGTCGTGAGACAGTTCGGTCCCTATCTGCCGTGGGCGTTGGAAATTTGAGGAGAGCTGCTTCTAGTACGAGAGGACCGAAGTGGACGAATCTCTGGTGTTCGGGTTGTCACGCCAGTGGCATTGCCCGGTAGCTACATTCGGACAGGATAACCGCTGAAAGCATCTAAGCGGGAAGCCCCCTCCAAGATAAGATTTCCCTTGAGCTTTAAGCTCACATAAGGAACGTTGAAGACTACGACGTTGATAGGCAAGGTGTGTAAGTGCGGTAACGTATTGAGCTAACTTGTACTAATGATCCGAGAGGCTTGACCATATAACACCCAAGCAGTTTTTACTGGTTGATTGTTATGTATGATTGACTAAATTACTGAATAACTCATCCGACGATTGAAAAAACCTCTGCTAAAGAGTGTTACTCACCGACTCAAACGAGTCGAGTTACCTAAATTATTAATGATTGATTGACTCATCCTCAATTAATCTTCCAGTTTTGCCTGGTGACATTAGCGAACGGGAACCACCTGATCCCATCTCGAACTCAGAAGTGAAAACGTTCAGCGCCGATGATAGTGTGGGGTTTCCCCATGTGAAAGTAGGTCATTGCCAGGCTCTTATTCCAAAAGAAAGGCTCTTCCGAAAGGAAGGGCCTTTTTTGTTGCGTTCAGAAAACTTTGTTTTAGTGCACTCGCGGCTATCTCGCTATATAGTAGCTCTTATAAAATTATTAACTCGTACTTCGAGGTTTCCAAATGAGTCTATTTAGCAAAATCAAACCTTTAACGTCCTTATTTTTTAGCTGTTTGATTATCAGTGGTTGTTCGGATGGCGAAAATGCTAATCAAGTGGAAAAGCCGCTTCGCCCAGTAAAGTCAATAACGATTGAACTTCCACAATCGGGTCGAGTAATGGAATATACAGCGGTAGTCGACGCCTCTCAAAAAGCCGATCTCGCATTCAAAGTGCCTGGTGAAATTGTCAGGATGAATGTTAATCAGGGAGATGAAGTTAGCAAAGGCGATATACTCGCTGAACTTGATGATACTGATTATAAACTGAGTCTCGAAGAAGCTAGGGCGGCTTATCAAAAAGCAAAATCTGATTTTGATCGAGGAAGCAACTTAATAGAGTCTAATGTCATTTCAAAAGCAGATTTCGATAAACTTAACTCTGAATATCTAAGTAGTAGTGCTAAATTAGAAAGTGCTAAGAACAATTTGTCTTACACTAAATTAGTCGCATCTTTTTCAGGTATTGTCGCCAAAAAATATACAGAAAACTTTCAAGAAGTTAACGCTAAACAGCCAATTTTAGCACTGCATAATATTAAGAAAGTTGATCTAAAAATTGATGTGCCCGAAAGCGTTATGATTCAAATACCTAGAAACGATAAGAGTCGAGAAATCGTCGCCATTTTTGACGAGATTCCAGGCCAAGAATTTCCTGTACAGTTTAAAGAGATTGCAACACAAGCGGATGATGTCACTAAAACTTATGAAGCGACTTTCACGATGCAGTCACCTCCAGAGCATACAATTTTGCCTGGTATGACTGCCATACTGAAGGGCACTAAGCGATTAAGCACAACAGATGAGGCTGAAAGGTTTTACTTACCTAGTCATGCGGTTTTAAAAGACGCTCTGGGTAACTTCGTTTGGATAGTCGAGCCTCAAGAAGCTGGCGTTGGTAAGATCAAACGCGTTCAAATTACGATAGGCGATATTACCGTGCAAGGGATCGAAGTTTTTTCTGGAGTAAACGCTGGTCAAGAATTGGTTGTTGCCGGCGTTAGTAAAGTCACAGATGGCATGTTGGTAAAGTTCGATAAAAACTAAGAGGTCATAATGAATATTACCAAACTAGCAATCACCAATAATCGAACTTCAATCGTGCTAATGATAGTTATACTATTAGCTGGTATTAGCGCCTACCAAAGTATGCCCAAGGATTACGATCCCGGATTTATAATACGAACCGCTCAAGTGATTACCTATTTCCCTGGTGCCAGTCCTGCAAGAGTAGAGTCTTTAGTCAGTGACAAAATAGAAAAAGCCATTCAAGAAATACCAGAATTAGATTATGTTAAGAGTGAATCTAGAACGGGTATCTCGATAGTCAGCGCAAATATTAAAGAGCGCTATAAAAAAATGCGGCCTATATGGGACAATCTGCGTCGCAAGATCGAGGCAATAGAAAACGAGCTGCCTAGTGAAGCTCAAAAGCCGATCATTAATGATGAGTTTGGTGACGTTTTTGGGATCGTAATTGGAGTCACTGCAGAAAACTTCAGCTATAGAGAACTTAAAAAAATTACCGACGAAGTAAAGGATGAGTTATTGACACTGGCGGAAGTAGGTAAGGTCGATATTTTTGGTGAACAAGAAGAAAGAGTTTTTATTGAATATAACAACGCTCGTCTGTCGGAGCTCGGATTATCACCTTCTCAACTAAGTGACCAATTAGCTAGTCGTAATATAGTGATACCTGGCGGAAGCATTGATTTAGCCGATGAAAAAATCTCATTAGAGCCCACCGGTAACTTTGAGTCAATTGAAGAAATAGCTAAAACTATTATTCAGATCCCAGGAAGTGATCAAGTCCTCTATTTGAACGAGATTGCAATGGTACGTCGTGGCTACGTTGATCCAATATCCTCAAAGCTTAACGTGTCTGGCGAACGCGGCCTTACCATTGCAGTTTCAATGAGAGAGGGTGGTAATAACTTACTCTTGGGAACGCAAATAACACAAACTGTAAATCGTCTTACTAGCATCTATCCGATAGGCGTTGAGTTTTCATTTTTATCCTTTTTACCAAAGGAAGTAGAAGAGAAGGTCGACGATTTTGCTGCAAATTTAATCCAAGCCGTTGTCATAGTGACCATTGTGATGTTGTTTTTCTTGGGGCTAAGAACTGGGCTTATTGTTGCTTCTTTAATTCCCGCTAGTATGATTTTTGGCATATTGATCATGTCTGTTTTTAATATCAGTATCGATCAAATTTCTTTAGCTGCTCTCATCATTGCGCTTGGAATGCTAGTTGATAATGGTATCGTTATGTCTGAAAATATTATGGTACAAATGGCGGATGGAAAGAAGCCTATCGATGCCGCCATTGATTCGGCCAATGAGCTTAAGATACCTCTGCTGACTTCATCACTCACTACGGCAGCAGCATTTCTACCCATCTTTTTAGCTGAGTCTTCCACAGGAGAGTACACCGCATCGCTGTTTAAAGTCGTAGCAATTACCTTACTTTGCTCTTGGTTGCTTTCTTTGACCATTATTCCGTTGTTATGCGTGTACTTCCTGAAAGTAAAAGCGGCTAAGCAAGATTTTAACTCAAGCTTTTACAAAAACTATCGAGACTTACTGGGTGTTTTACTCAAGAATCGATGGAAAACTATTGGCGCAACGTTGCTACTATTTTCGATATCGATTGTAGGTTTACAAACTATACCCAAGTTGTTTTTTCCACCCTCAGATCGTGCCTATTTTAAAGTTGAACTTGAGCTACCCGTTGGAACTCGCATAGAAGCAACCGAAAAGGTTGCTAAACAGATAGAAGCCTATATAGCGGGAGAATTAGCAGTCAATGACCAACGAAACAACGGTGTCACTTCATGGGTTACTTATGTTGGTAGCGGTGGACCTAGATTTTTATTAACCCATAATCCAAAGCCTATCAGCTCTAATTACTCTTTGATGATTATTAATGTTACATCTCATAAAATTATCGAAAAATTAATGTCAAAGATAGAGACTTTCGCGTTTAACGAATTTCCTGATCTTTTGATTAAACTAAGAAAAATTGAAAACGGTTCGCCGATTGCAAATCCGGTTGAAGTTAGAATTAAAGGCAAGCAAACAGGTCAGCTATTTACGATTGTTGAAACAGTAAAAGAAAAAATGGCTAATATAAGTGGACTAAAAGCAATTAGCGATAATTGGGGTATGCCGATCAAAAAATTGCAGATTGAGATCAATCAAACGCGTGCGAGAAGAGCCGGTGTTTCTAGTAAAGATATTGCTATCTCTTTACAAACAGGACTATCTGGACTTGAACTTACCCAGTATCGAGAAGGCAATGACGTTATTCCGGTGATTATGAGAACCGTCGAAAATGATCGCAAGAACCTCAGTAAGTTAGAATCGCTTTCTGTTTACTCACAAGCCAGTGGAGTCTCAGTACCACTCAAACAAGTCGCAGATATAAAAGTTATTTGGGAGCCTGCGCTTATTTTACGGAGAGATCGCGCCAAAACAGTGACGGTTGGCGCACAGATTGACTCTACAACAACAGCTAGCGAAGCTTTTCTCGAATTAAGAAAGTGGCTAGACGAAGAGAAAACGAATTGGCCTTTTGGATATGATTATGAATTTGGAGGTGAGGCTGAGTCTTCGCAAAAAGCTAATCGTTCCATCTCTGAGAAGCTACCAATCGCAGTGTTTATCATTATTTTACTATTAGTGGCTCAATTTAACTCGATTAGAAAGTCGGCAATCGTTTTATCGACTATTCCATTGGGGATTATTGGGGTGGTGTTTGGTTTATTCGTTGGACAGTCTTTCTTCGGCTTTATGACATTGCTCGGAATCATTTCTCTGGCAGGTATTGTTATAAATAATGCGATTGTGTTGCTTGAAAAAATACAAACTGAACTTAGCGAACACCCACAAGATCAAAGTGAGGCGATCATTCAGGCAAGCCAAAAGCGAGTGAGACCAATTCTCTTAACAACAGCGACAACTGTTTTAGGTTTAATTCCGCTTTATCTTGGCGGTGGGGAAATGTGGGAGCCCATGGCTTTAGCCATTATCGGTGGACTACTATTTTCAACTTTACTAACGTTAGGCGTGGTTCCAGTGCTCTACGCATTGTTGCATAAAGTGAGAATTTAGCTGGTATAACTAGTTACTGTTTTGGAGAGATCTGATTTAAAGCGTATTCTCTTAAAGAGTATGAATTGATTATAAACGTTTGATCACCCTTTGCTTTAGGACTGGCAAACTCATCGCGTAATTTTGATAAGTATGAAAGATTAGTTGGTAATTGATGATAAATCCGGTTAATCCAAATCTTCCCATCAAAGGGCTCTAAGAAATCCAGTTTAAGACTTAGTTTTGAACAGCGCTCACCAATACAATGAAATTCGTAAAAGTCTGGATATTTACTTTTTTCATCTAAATAACTTACTGCTTTTGTATGATAGCTTATTGAGTTTAATTGTGAAGACGTTGGGATGTATAACTTGAGTCCCGCTAGCTTATCTTTCTTGCTGTTGATGTTAAGTAGCGTTTTGTCTGAGAAAACTTTGACTTCTATTTTATTTTTTGCAGAGAAAATACGATTATTAGACTCATTAAACTCTTTGATTTGATAGCTTGATTGAGCTGTATTTGACCATGGAAGGATTTTAATTTTCTCAGGGGTGGTAATTTTTAAATGATTAAGCTGCTTGAAGTCTAAGTCATTCGGAAAAGCAATGACCGGACGGCTACCTTCTTTTAATACCGCGCTTAGGTTGAGGTCTTTTGGCATCAGTGTCGAATAGGTTGGGTTGAGAGCTATATAAGTAAAAATCACAAGCGACAGGATCATACAAACAGAAGAGGTTGTAAGTGTTGGCAAGCCAAATAGAAATCGATTGTTTGATTTATTTTTAGAAGTAACGATGAGGATTAAGCATGGAAGTACTGCTAGAGTTATCAATACACCCATTGCAGGAGAAAGAAAAAATTTCATCATTGTTTGTATATGGTAGACAGCAGGAACAAAACTGATACCTGCCAAAATAGATAGCAACAAGACGATTGTTGAAAAATGCTTTGTCGAAATTCGCCGTGTGCTGAGTAATAAAACAATGTTACAAAACAAAGTAATAATCAAAAATAGTATTGAAAAATCAGGGTAGAACAGAGCGCTTATTAACAGGCCAGCAGTATAAACGCTACAAATGCCGAGCAGTTTTTCGACCTTGCTACTAAAAATACTCCAGCAGTGACCGGCTAGTATAATTACCGCAAACACCGAGAGAAATAAAAATAATTGCATTAAATCAAAATATTGATTCCATGGTTCATGGGTTCCTACTATTAATTGACTCGCTTTTTTAAAGACTACGGCGCTAATCGCACCACTTAATATCACCAGCAAAACTAAAGAATGGGTTCGCAAACTAGTTTTTATATTAATTTTCTTGCATTTGTGTAAACGCCTTACCGAGACAACCCATAGTAATAGACACAGACCGGCTATCAAGTGCACTTGGTTTAATGTGAAAATGACAAAAGCGATTGCTAAAACATCGGAATACACAATCTTTTGTTGTTTTGACTTCGGTTCTGTTGGTGAATCCAACAGTTCATTGAGTAAGTACCAAGCATTATTGCCATGTTGTTGTAGGCTACTTAATGAAACATTCTTAAGGTTATCTTGCGGTGTATGGTAATGAGGGTCGGTCTCCAAATTAATAAAATTATATCCAGAAAGTCCATTGCGCTTATAAATGGTCATATCAGTATCACTGGGAATTCGTGACCAAATATTACTAATAAATGAACTGGCAACTGGAGTCTGGCTAGTCTTAGCAAATCGATCCAGCAATTGATATGACGTATTAGCGGTTTCAATTAATAGACTCGGTCCGCTGCTACCAATAGCATCTAGGTTGATCACATCCGTAATGATAGGTTTTAAACGGCTCTCTGCCATAAAGGCTCGAGCGCCAAGCAGCCCATACTCTTCACCGTCGTTAAAGAGAAGTACTAGCGAGTTTTTAAAGTCGTTTTTGTTTTCAAGCAACTCGGCTATCGTTAACAGACTAGCAACCGCCGTTCCTGCGTCACTGGCTCCGGGCGCGGTGGCAACTGAATCATAATGTGCAGACATCAAAATGGTTCTTTGCGGTTGGCTTCCTTTTATATAAACAAAAATATTGTTCACTATCGTACAGTGGGCAGTTCCATTCGCTGAATCAACACAAGAAGGGACCTGTTGTTTCTGAACGCGATAGTTCATTCCTTCAAGTTTAGAGATAATTCTATTAGCGACAATGTGATTCTGCGGACTATCAACCGGGTGCGACTCTATGTCAGATAAAACTTCCGTAAGATGGTTAAATGCTCGCTCCGAGTTAAAAGTTTCTATTTGACTCGAATGTGTTGTATTCAACTGTGAGAGGGAAGCGTATTTGTATTGATAATTTATTACCAAAGGCAGGATAATTAGAATAAATATAGACAAATAAAATAACCTAGAAGTATAAATATTATTAGAACTATCATGGTTGGTTTTATTCATAGGATTTAATTCTTAACTCTAGGACAACCTTTTGATATTCAGCCTATAAGGCTTAGCTTGATGCTAATTTATCAATAGACCAATTACAAATAAGGTTTACTAATTTTTCCCTGTCGCGCTTTAATATGCTCAAATGATCGGACTTTGCTAGGTGAAAAATAGTCGCATTTTCTCCAAAGTTAATCTCTGGAAACATATCAAAAAATTGATTTCGGTGGTTGAAATAGCTAGACGAACCGCCAGTATATGCAAAGAACATTTGAATATCTTCTTCTAGATATTGTCTTAACTTATGTGACATATCTTGTTGTGAGGGAAATATCCTAAAATTTAAGGTTGCTTTATTAGAAGACGCTGTTTTTCCAATTTTAGTAAATACATTTAGCCAGCGTTTAAGGTCAAACGCATAGATTGTTCTTAATACTCGATTAATCTGATGATAGAAATAATATTTCGGCGTTTTGTATGCCGGAGGGTCGATTAATAGTAATCCTTTTACTCTTCGATCAATCGCCGCGACCTGCAAGGCGCAATCAGCTGCTGAACATAATCCGCCAACAACAAATTTGTTAATGCCATATTCTTTTTGCATCAGATCCATGGCTAGTAGTATTTCAGTATTGGAACGCTCGATAAATGTTTCAGAAGATAGTCCGGTTTCACTATCGCCGATACCCCCAAAATCAAAACGAAACGAAAGAAAATCTTTTTCTTGTAAGTTTCTAGCAAGCTCGACGCTAAATCGAAAAGCGCCCGCTTTGGAAAGTAAGCCCGAGTTTAGTATGATAAAGCCGGTGTCTTGCTGATTAGTTTGAGGTTTGCAAGCAATTCCAACTAGTCGTTGCTGTTCTCCAAACTGATGTACGACTTCATTCATTTTAATTCCCCTTGCAAACAAGTCAGCACTTGTGGAAATAAATTCTTGGCAATGATAGTCGTATCAATTTTATCTGTGGCTTGCCAACCACAGTCATCAGAAACATTCCAAAGGTGTAAATTATTTGGTTTGTCTTCTTGCTTAATGTTTGGCAATAAGTCTTGTGGTTGTTCAGAGTATATAAAATCAACACGTCGTAGCGAGCCTAAACATTTAAGGTTCAACTCAACATCTTCTATTTCCTGTAAGAAATCATGACTCAGAGGTTGGCCCAATATTTCTTCATATTCGCTGTAAGTACGTGCTTTTTTTCGCCATTGAAAGTAGTTTGTGTCGTTTAGTATAGAATTATGTATTTCACGCTGCTTGTTTAGAAATACAGCTCCACTAGGGCTCGGGTCAAACATGATAACCTGATTTATTTCGGGAGCAAGTTGCATGTTAGAGATAATAGTGGACGCGAGCCTCACACCAAAGATGACCACCTGATTACAACCAGACAGTTGCTTAATTTGCTTGATAGACGATAGGATATTTTTCTGAAGCGTGGACAAGGTAATTTCTTCCGCATTACCTTGTGAGTCACCACACCCAAAATAATCGAAGCGCATACTAGGAAAACCGCTAGCACATAATCGAGAAGCTAATTTCTGCAGCATTGGTCTGGCGCGCTGGTAGTCGTTGGTTAACCCTGAACAAATTAACACCGCTGTTTTGGGTTGATATTTTGCAAGCGTTGGATGATACACTCCGTATAGTAGATGCTTTCCACTTGGGTAATAGACTGCTTTAACCGTTTCAGGAATTTCTGCAATATCGGTTAGCATCAGTGCCATGGGCTTTCCGGTTATCTCACTTTCCAGTCGAGCGGCACAATAACCAAAATCACTACCAAATAAGTCAGCACCTGATAATTCGACACCGGTTTTCTTTTTAACCTCCAGAATGATTTTAACCGCTTTTAAAGAGTCACCACCCGAATCAACAAAGCTGTCGTCCAGAAACACCTCATTGGTATTTAGCTCCTTGAGCCAAACTGTTTCTAGAATTTTTTGAGTCTCTGTGCTTGGACGAGATTTTAGATTTTGCCAACGGTTTTCATACTCGGTTGGAGTAGGTAACCGCTCAATAGCCTGTAACGAGTCAATTTTCGGTAAATGTCCAAGTGAAAAAAGAGTAAATGGTTGTATAAAACTAGGTAGTCTGGAGTCCAATTGGTCAGCAACATGTTGTTTGGATATGGCGTTCTCAGGGTTACCAAAATAACAGATTGGCAAATAAATATTATGTCCAATTCCTTTGAAAACCATTTGAATATTTTGTATAGCCAATTCTTGTTGAACAGAAGCAACCAAAGTATTGGATTCGGCTTCGATATTTTCAAGTCGTTTTCGATCTAGCTTTCCGTTGATGCTCGCTGGAAATTCTTTCAATAAATAATATTGCACTGGTAACATGTAGCTCGGTAAGTATTTGACTAAATATTGCCTTAACGCAGCTACTTTTTGATGAGCTTGTTTAGCGTCGTCTATTAAGAGAAATGCTCTGAGTAGCTTGCTACCAGAATCGTCTTGGTGAACAATCACAGCGGCGTTGTTAATTTCATCAAACCGTTTACAACGAGCTTCAATTTCTTCAATTTCAATACGACGTCCAGCGATTTTAACTTGGTCGTCGATTCGACCAATAAAATCAACTCGCCCATCTTCCAGAAATCTTGCCTTGTCACCGGTTTTGTATAGCTTAGATGCGCTGTCTTTGGAGAAAGGGTTAACCACAAAGGTTTGTGCTGTTCGCTCCGGTTTATTCATGTAACCTTGAGCTACACCAACACCACCAACATAAATTTCCCCGATCACTCCTATCGGTACCGGCCTCATCCTATGGTCTAGAATATATATTTTTACATTCGCTAGTGCGGTGCCAATGGTCGGTTTTGTTTCATTTGAAAAACATTCTCCGATTAAAGCGCCCACCGTCGTTTCAGTGGGGCCATACCCATTAAAGAACTTTTTGATTCCTGCCCATCGGTTAACTAAGTTTGAACTACAGACTTCACCAACCGCTAAGATAGTGTGTAATTCTGGCAGGTTTTCAAAGGGTAAAGTCTCTAATGCAGAAGGAGGCAGAGTAATAAAATTAATTTTTTCGTTGCGTAAAAACTCGACCATGGCAGGGCCGGGGAGTCGCTCATTTTCATCAGCAATACACAAAGTACTTCCAGATAAAAGTGCAAAGGTGACATCGTGCAGCGACGCATCGAAGTTAAAAGACACGGCCTGCAATATCCTTTGGTTTGGCTCAAAGCTCATTCGTTCAAATTGACAATAGGCTAAGTTGCTTAACCCCCGATGATTTACTTTGACCCCTTTAGGTAGACCTGTGGTCCCTGACGTGTAAATAATATAGGCAAGGGTATCGACAAGGGTATCGGAGCTTTTAGAGTACTGCTTGAGTCCTTGTAGCTGTGACAGACTAATCGAAGTTACTTGAGAAGAGGTATCTTTAAATCGAGTAACCAAAGATTCCTCGGTCACTACTAGTTCACAATGACTATCGCTTAAGATATAACTAAGTCTCTCATCAGGTAGCTCAGCTTCTAATGGTAGGAAGATTGCACCCACTTTCCAAATCGCTAACATGCCAATTGGCCACAGTGGAGAGCGTGTAAGACACAGGCCAACCACTTGTCCTGGAGAAACACCTTGCTGAATTAGAAACTGTGCAAATTGATTAATTTTTTCAGAGAGTTGTTGGTAGGTTATTGGTTCATTCTTAAAACGAATAGCCAAATTATCGGGCGTTTTAAGCGCTTGTTGATCAAACAGCTGATCGACTCGCAAGTCGATTGGAAAATTCCGTTCAGTTTTATTCCAATGTTCTAATAGTGTTGTTTTTTCAGCCGCAGGCAAACACTCAACTCGATCCAGTTGTTGTGCGTTTGAGTCCGAAATTTGCTGGTATATTTTCTCAAAGTGGGCTTTGATGCGTGAGCTTTCTAGTAATGGAAAAACACTCGGATCACCACAAATTAATAATTTGTATTCGCTGTTAGGGTGTTGCCAGGTTTGTAATAAATGTTGCTCTTCAACGATTGCGTCAACCGGACAAACGATACAGTAGTGATGTAAGTTAGTTTGAGGCTTTAAATCTTGTGTGGATTGCTCGGATTCTACCGAAATTTGCCCTTGAATCAAGCTAATTAGCTGCTTATTGGTGGTTTCGATAAGCTGAACATTGGTGAACAGGCTACTATCTTTTTTTGTATTAAGCTTAAAGCACACTTCTATTTCATCAACTGACCAATAGCGAGCTAATTGGATTAACCAAGACGATAGAATAGTAGGATTTTTTGGAACGGAATTAATTGATGAACTCGAATCACTCGATTGCTTTAGAGAGTCGAACATTACTCGAGAAGTAAGGTTTTTACGACTATTTATTGATTCAATATCCATATTTTAAACGAAGGGTGCTCCACTGTTTCTGTAAAATAACAGAAAACGATTTATTAATATTTTAGATGTCGTAACCAACTAGTTTGCGATAGTCATAAACTAGTTGGTAAGTATAGTAGCTTAACCTCCTGAACCCAAATTGTTTTAATCAAACAGTCACTTTTTTAAGCGGATGACGGGGTTTGGTGAAAAATTCTAACTTTTGGATTTTTCCGACACGACTTGCTTAGGCGTTTTTCCAAATTGACGCTTAAAAGCAGTAGTGAAGTTTGAAGTGTGTATATAGCCAGATAAATAGGCCACTTCTCCAATATTTAACCCTTTGACCAAGTTATCATAAGCAATACTAAGTTTGCGACTACGGATATACTCCATAATCGACTTATTGAATGAGCGTTGAAACTGTCTTTGCATGGTACTGACACTTGCTCCTAGCTTGTTTGCCATCATTGTCAGACTTAGCAATTGCATAGGGTCTTGAGTATCGATCCAACTGTCGATGAATGCCTTTATTTGTATGGATTCTTTAGAAGTATCAATTGCTAGCAACTTTTTGCTATTGAAGGCGTTAATGCTTGGTTTTAGTTGCTTCAATCCTTCAATTACGATTTGCAAACTAATACTTTCAACTTCTAATAAAGAGGTTGTGCGATTGCTGTTTTGTATCAATTGTTCAACAAGTTTAATTTGCCGAACAGAAGCTTTGGAACTAAAAAGGTTAGCATGTGACAAATGCAAAGCTGTCATAAGCTGGTCGATGTCATAGGACTTTTCAGATATTTGGGTAAGCCATTGTTGGGGTAAAGTTAATACCGCCTTCCTAACATGATTATTCTTTATTAGTTGTCTGCACCATCTTGTGGGCCTAAGCAAACTATAGGCAAAGCATAGAGGTTCACCGGTTTTGCTGGTATCTAGATCAAAATAGTGATTATCCAACCAAAATTCTAGCCTTCCTTTTAAGAGAACTCCAATAGATACGCTTGGGGAGCATTCGCTTTCTATTTTTTGGGAGGTGAGTTCAACCACGTCAGAACAATGGTAATGCAGCTTAGAATAAGTGGTATCTAACAGCATATTGCCCAAATAAGCGGCGCTAGCAGCGTGATTTAACTCAGATTTAGAGACCTTCATTAGCTTATTCAATACCGACGTTTCACATTAATTGGCTCTATTAGAGATAGTTATTTGTTCAAGTTCGGCTAATTGGTTATTTATCATAACAATTTGACGATAACGCATAACTTTTTAGCAGTTTTGTCGCAAGTTTATCGAGTAGACTTCTCAAATGCAAATAATTCTCATTTAGAACAGGATCTAGCTTTATCACTATGAACATCAATATCAACCGCCAATTGGGGCTAATCCTCACAAGTATGGTTTTCTCAACAACATCATTCTCTCAAGAGCCTTCTTCGGTGCCACTAGAACAGCAACAAGAGAGCCAGCCACCCAATGAGTCAGAAGACATAGAGGGGGGGCAGACACTGAAAATTTGGGGCACCAAAGTTCAAAGTAGTTCGGTCTATTTAGGCGAAACAGAAATGACGATGAAGCAAGCCGATCATTTAAGTGACTTAATGCGCACGATTCCTGGTGTCGATGTTGGTGGGGCTCATTCTTTGAATCAAAGAATTACGATTCGAAGTCTTGAAGACAAGAACTTAGTCGTCTCCATCGATGGTGCCAATCAGAATACCTATATGTATCACCACATGGGAAATCTGCAAATTCATGCAGATATATTACAGTCTATAGAAATTCAAGTCGGGACTAACTCCGTGATTGATGGCGGTCTGGGCGGTGCGGTTAGGTTTAAGACTAAAGATGCAAAGGATCTTCTTTTAGCGGGGGATGATTTTGGTGGGAGAGTGCAATTCGGTTATTCAAACAACAAAGGGGACACTGCTTCTTTTACTACCTATGGTCAGTTGTCGGAGTCTATGGATATGTTGCTCTATCACAACCAAGTTAATCGCGGAAACTATAAAGTCGGTGGTGGTGAAATACTCGATAGTAACGGTGATTTAATTTCTGGTACTGATGGCCACGTGCGCGGGCTTGATGGAAAGATTACCGATACATTAATTAAGTTGGGCTGGGATGCAAGCAGCAATCAACGATTTGAGCTGGGTTATGAGTCGTATAAAGATAAGGGGCAATATAGTTATCGTCCCGATATGGGGTTGGCAACCGACCTATCGATTGGTAATACCTTAGGACTGCCGTTGACCTACCCAACGGAATTCTCTCGGGATACTGGCAGGCTCGGTTACGAATTAAGTTGGGGGCGGCAAAACGAATTGAGCGCAACGGTATTTAGTAATGAGAGCACTCTTTGGAGAGATGAATCCTCTGTCGCAGAGGTATTTGATGGTTCACCAGCACTGGTGCAAGGCACGGCTAATAATACTGGTTTAAACCTTTTAAATAGCTCAGTCGTAGAGTTCGGTAGCACTCATCGCTTCACCTACGGAATGGACTACATTCGTTTTGAGACTGAGTATCGCGCGGATGGTGTCAACGCCAGTGAGGAACAAGCGATTAACACGGCATTGTATCTACAGGATAGGATTGAATTTGGTCAGTTAGCTATCATTCCAGGAATCCGGTATGACAGTGTCGACTTAGACTCAGCAGTGGTTGATAAGCGGTATACTGAAATAACTGGGGCACTGGCTTTTGAGTATCAATTTAATAAGGATTTAGTGGCAAAGATCAGTTCAACTCAATTATTTAAAGCGCCTGAAATTGGCGAGGTTTTTATTGGCGCTGGCTTGAGGGATACCGAGAATGACCAGATCAAACCTGAAACTGGATTAAACTCAGAACTCTCTGTGGCTTATGCTAACTCCTTAGCAAAACACAGTCGATTTTCAACAGGCCTAACGCTATTCCAAACCAATATTAACGATCATATTTATGACTACGCAACGCCTCCTCCCGAAGTCGGCGGGCGCTCTTGGAAAGATAATGTGGGTGATCTGAGTATCGATGGATTCGAGTTTTATCTTGGTTATGATATTCACGCAGTCAATTTACTGCTGAGCTATTCAAGTGCTGAAAGTGAACTTGACGCATTCGATACATATGCTGAATTAGATGGTGCGCGGATTGACCGACAACAGGGCGATACTCTCAGTCTAAACGTAGACTATAGTCTCGATCGGTTTGACTTAGCGTTACATTGGGACATTCTAAATGTTGGTGATGTGGATGCTGGTTTAGACCTTGATGGTGCTACTTTGGATAATTCTAAAGACGGGTTTACCGTTCATAATATTTCCGCACAATGGACACCGCAGTCTGTTCAAGGATTGATTGTGACGCTTGGGGCGGACAACTTATTTGACGAATTTTATGCTTCTCAGTCTTCCCGAACAGGCACTAGTTTTCATCCGTTTTTTGGACCGCTTTATTTGCTCGATTATGAGCCCGGCCGAAATATCAAAGCGACCATCGCCTATCAGTTTTAGTCCATGACAAAAGCCTTTAAGAAGAAAGCTTTGAAGAAAGAGATTTTCTCTTTTTCAAGGCTTTTGCATGTCTATTTATCGACCTTTCTGTTTAGTTTGTTGATTTTCTTTTCAGTGACTGGGGTAACACTTAATCACCGTTGGTATGATAGTGAAAGCAATCAAGAAATAAAAATAGAGAAAGTCATTTCTACCGAACAATTGGCGAAATGGGTTCCTGCGCAAGCCCGCGGATCTATAAAGAGAGGAACGACCTTAGAAAATAGTTCGGAACTCCCAATGGTAAAACCGCAACAGATTAACTGGAATCCTGATATCACTAAAATAACCAATGATCTACGTCAAGCCTATTCACTGCCAGTACCAACTCGGATTGATTTAGAGCCAGAGTTTAAGGAAATTATTTTAGATTTCAAAGTGCCTGCAGGCTTTGCAACCGTGACCTTATCTTTTGAAGAGCAAACTTTGATATTCGAACAGGAAAAAGGCAGTTTATTGGGGATCTTAAACGACCTACACAAAGGACGTCACAGTGGTAAAAGTTGGTCATGGTTAATTGACCTAAGCGCTGGATTGATTGTGCTGTTTTCGATCACCGGCTTGATCATTTTATTCCAAGGAAAAAAATATCGTCGAGGAGGTGTATTTTCTTTTTTACTTGGGACCTTAACACCCTATTTTATCTATTTATTTTTTGTACCGTTAATTGGAGTTTGAATTGAAACGATTTATTAGTAACGTTTTATTGGTTACTTTCACCCTGATGATCTCAACACATAGGATGGTAACGGCAGAACCTGCGAATTTGAGCAAAGTTCAAGCGGTGACCTTTAAGATTGAATTAGAAATTCCTCGAATAGAAACGGACGCCTATTTTAGACCTTATGTTGCTGTATGGCTCGAGTCGGAACAACGTGAGCCGATCCAAACCTTGGCGTTATGGTACCAAACGGAGTCATTAGCCATGCAAGAGGATGGTGGCAAATGGCTTAAAGATCTTCGTCAATGGTGGCGGAAAATCGGCCGAAACGAGCAGGCCAAATATGACAGTGTTACTGGCGCTACTCGCAGGCCGGGTCAATACAAAATAGTTTGGCATGGCCAATCAGTGCTATTAACAGCAAAAAACTATTTTATTAATTTCGAAGCGGCCAGAGAAGAAGGCGGGCGAACATTTCATAGACTGCCGTTTAGCTTAGATCCTTCACTAAAACAACAAACGATTATTATTCCTGCTGAACATGAGTTTGGCGAAATTACCATCAAATTGGAGAGTCAATAATGAAACGCCTTTTAACGATATTCTTGTTATCGCTTACTGGCACTGCTCATGCTCATGGACGTTGGATACTACCAAGTCATTCCATTTTATCGGGGGAGAGACCAGAAGTTGTGACTTTTGATTTTAGTATTACCAATGACATATTTCACCCAGACAATGGATATGGCGGTATACCTTCAGAACAGCTCGAATTGTTATTTACAAGTGACGACAATACTTCTTTCAGTGAGCTTACCATTAACCAGAGAAACCGGTGGACACGTTTAAAAGTGACTCGACCCGACGGAAGTATTCACACCACCACTCCGATTGTTGATTTTGGTAGAAAGAGTGTCGCGGGCTATACCATGAAACAAAATGGCACTTATGCAATCGAAGTCGCTCATCAACCGATTCACTATGTGACTTATCAAAATGCTCAAAACAAACGCTCAAGAATGTTTGGCAAGCTTACTCAAATTAAAAACAAACTACCCAAGGGAGCCGATAAAATAGTGAGTAGTAAACTGACTAATCGGGTCAAAACCTACGTCACTCGTAACAACGTGACTCGGTCAAATTTAAAGCCTGCGACGAGTGGTCTTGATATTCTATTTGAAACTCACCCCAACGAGTTGTTTATTGGTGAGACTGCTTCGGTACAAATTTATCTGCATGGGAAGCCTGTATCCGAAGGTACGGTCATAAAAATCACAGCGGCCGGCACGCGTTATAGGAACCAGCGAAATACGCGAGAATTCAAAACGGATCACTTAGGTAAGGCGACAATTCCGTTGAGTTATGTCGGTCTATCTCTAATCGAGGTTGAACTCGAGCAGCTTGCTAATCACGCAGACTTTACACGAGATAAATATGCATTAAGCGTATCGATTGAGATAAGCCAGCAATAATTATTAAAGATTCAAAACCGGCTTTAGGTTTGACAGTTTTAGACGAAGGTCGGTTTGCTGCTGGTGTGTCGAGGACTACTGGTATAGGATAAGTTGTCGGTGTGACAAATGGTCGCATTACAATTTGTTGGGAGATCGGCCATAATCCCGCTTTTATCGAAACTAGCATAGAGTCTAAGGCATGCAACGAGCATCAAACCGAGCAACTTATAAAATATTTCTCTCTAAATTAATTGCCACCAGTTCTTTAGGATTGGCTTCTATTTCAGCCGTCGCGAGTAGCGAGTCGCAGCAACTCTTGCAAGCACCAGATAGTGATGAATCGCAAAAGTTAGTTATCTGGGGTGAATCAAAGGAACGCAAGCGAACGGACACGGCTAGCCCACGTAGTCTTCTCACTCCAGAAGATATGTTATCGATTAACGCGACGACGACTGAAGATTTAGTTAAACATGAACCTAGCTTGGTGATTCGAAAAAGGTTTATTGGTGACTCAAATGGCACCATTGGAATACGTGGTTCCAATATGTTCCAGACATCACGCTCTATGGTGTTTGCTGATGGTGTTCCATTACATTATTTATTGCAAACGCGTTGGTCTGGTGCGCCTCGTTGGTCACTGGTCTCTGCCGATGAAATTGCACAGGTTGAAGTGATTTATGGCCCGTTCTCAGCAGAGTATGGTGGTAACGCCATGGGCGGAGTGATAAACATTGAAACTTCGATTCCAACAGAAAGAAGAGTGCATTTAGAAGCGGGGTTCTTTTCTCATAATTATTCTGAACTAGGTTATGACGATCGATTAAACGGCAACAAGCAGTTTCTCTCCTACGAAGATAAGATTGAAGATTTTACTTTTTATTTTTCCTACAACCATCTGAAAAACGATGGTCATCCTCAAACCTTTCGGTTTGACAGAAATGTCACCTCTGAGGTACCGAGTGATACATCGGATGTTATTGAAGTCTCTGGTGGTGTAGTAGGTCTTGATGAATACGGTAATAACACAATTTACTTTGGTGATAATGGCATAGCAAAAGCTGAGACCGATAATTTTAAGATGAAGCTAGGTTACGAGTTTGGTGAATGGTTTGCACTGCTTAATATGGCCTATGAAGACCGAACGGCCAATACAACTTTTGCTAACTCATACTTAACCGACAGTAGTGGTGAAACCGTTTGGAATGGAGATGTAGTGCAAGATGGCCAATATTTTAGCCTAAGTGAACGCAATTTTGCAGGCAACGAGTTAGATCGAAGAAGCTTGCTAACTGGACTACGCGTTCAAGGAAATTTAAATGACCAATGGTTGCTCGAAGCCAGTTTAAGCTCCTTTAAAGTGCTAGAAGATGAAACTCGCTCCGCAAGACAACATGTTGATTCACCCGCTTACGCCCCCGCTGGAACCATTCGCGCCTATGATGATACAGGCTGGCAAACTGCTAAGTTAAGTATCCAAAATGATAAATTGATGGGTAACGAAGACCTTAGTCTAGTGTTAGGAACAGAATATGAAAACTACGAGTTAGGGATCAATAACTATAATTCTGACGACCATCGGGCAGGTGTTAGAACAGAGCTAACCGGGACAAGTGGTGGGGATACCACTCTCGCCTCATTTTATGCCCAAATAACTTGGGATATTAATCAACAATGGAATACGGTCATTGGTGGTCGCTACGAATCATGGAGTAGTGATAACGGATACTTTGGTGATCAGCTGCATACGGATAGAGATGAAGATCGGTTTTCTCCTAAGCTTTCGGTTTCCTATAACCCAGATCAGGATTGGTTATTTCGGTACTCTGTTGCTAAAGCCTATCGTTTTGCCATTGTTGAAGAGTTATTTCAAAACGAGCGCAGAACTCAAGGGACCTCGTTAGCCAATGCCAACTTAGAACCGGAAGATGGTTTCCATCAAAACTTAATGCTGCAAAGAACTATCCAAGACGGATATTTAAGGGTTAATTATTTTACAGAGCAAATTAACGACGCCATTTTTGCCCAAACAACGGTTGTTGATAACCGAGCCATCAATACTTTTATTCCGATCGATGAGGTTGATACTAGCGGCATAGAATTTATCTACAATCAAGTTGGCCTTTTAAACAACGCATTGGATATTCGTTTTAACGCCACTTACCTGGATTCGAAGATCGAAGAGAATAGTGCCAACACTGAATTGGAAGGCAAGGATTTTCCAAGAATGCCAGACTGGCGAGCTAACTTAACAGCTAACTATCATCTTACTGAGGACTGGGATATCGGTACAGGGGTTCGATTTGCAACTTCTAACTTTGGTGATTTAGATAATGCCGATACCGTGGATAATGTATTTGGTGCGCAAGACGGCTATCTCTTTATCGATCTAAAAACCAATTTCAATATCAATGAAACAACCAAGATAAGTTTTGGCGTTGATAATGTAAACAATGAGGCTGCGTTCGTTCATCATCCCTGGCCACAACGCACCTATTACGTAGAAGCCTCACTAGACCTATAGGAAAGTCGCACGATGTCGCAGCGAATAAGTCAAGAGCTCAATAGCATCTTTTGTACCCTGCTGGCCTGCGGCATGATGCTGTCAAGTTCAAATGGAACTGCTGTTGAGCAGAAAAGGGATTGTTTGTCCGCCAACGAAATTATCATCCATTGTGGTAAAACACCTTCGAGCGCTTTTGATTCAAAAGGTCATTTATGGGTGGTGTTTGAGCATCAAAAGCATTTGTATGTCAGCTACAGTCAAGATTTAGGCAAACGCTTTTCATCTGCAACCAAAGTGAATGTCGTTCCAGAAGCAATTTATACTAATGGTGAAAATCGACCCAAAATAGTCTTTGGTAAAAAGGAAGAGATTTATATTTCCTGGACTAAAAAAACAGCAGGGCGGTTTACCGGCGATATTCGTTTTAGTCGCAGCCTTGATGGCGGTAAAACGTTTTCTGATCCGGTCACTGTGAATGACGATGGACTCTTAACCAGTCATCGTTTTGAGAGCATGAAAGTGGCAAATGATGGCACTATCTTTATCGCCTGGATCGATAAACGCGATAATTTTAATATTGATACTAACGGTGTGGTGACTAAGAAAAAAGCGAAGAACTTACATGGTGGAATTTATACTAGTTACTCAACTGACTCAGGTAAAACCTTTAGTCAAAACCAAAAACTGGCATTAAGTAGTTGTGTTTGTTGTCGCTTAGCCATGACACCCGTGTCTGACGGTGGGGTCGCTGTTTCTTGGCGACATGTCTACCCGGGCAGTATGCGAGATCATGCCTATGCAGTCATTGATACTGACGGAATTAAACAAGCGCCCACTCGTGTTTCAATGGACAATTGGAAAATTAATGCGTGCCCTCACCACGGGCCTTCCATTGCTGAAGACGATCAGACGCAGCTGCATCTAGTTTGGTTTACCGCCAGTGATACTCGCAAAGGGATTTTCTATGGCCGATTGAATTCAAATGTTAATGAGGCCGATAACCTGACTAATTTGTCTAATGCGCCGAGTGCGAGTCACCCTTATATCTTTATTCAAGACAAGAAAATTGTGGTTGTTTGGAAAGAGTTTGATGGAGAGAAAACTAACATTATAAAAGCTCAATCGAATGACTTAGGATTATCTTGGGCTAAAAAACAAGTGATTGCTAAAACCACGGGAAAATCGGACCATCCGTTTATAGTGAGTAATCAACAGCAACTGTGGCTTAGCTGGTTAACAACTAATGAAGGCTTTCGACTAGAGAGTATTCAGTGAAGCAATGAAACCTAAGTTACTTTTTATTAAAAGCCATTTAAGCTCCCCTGTTAGATTAAAAGCTTTTTGGCTAGTGATGTTAATGGCGTTTCCCTCAGTCATTGCCTTCTCGCCAAGCGTTGCCGCTAACCGTTTATTAAAGGTCTTTGAAGTTGACTCTCTCAACAAGATAAAAAAACACCATGCCGGCAGTCCATTTATTCTAGTGGTTTGGTCGGTAGACTGCCTTCCTTGTCGACAAGAGTTTGACATGCTGCGCGAGATAAAAAATCAATATCCGCAGCTAAACCTGTCGATTGTTGCCACTGAAAGTGTTCAGGATGTACCACAGCTTTTACAGATATTAAGCCAGCATCAATTAGTTAAAGAAGATAACTGGGCATTTGCCGAAACTAATTCAGCTAAACTGCGGTATGCGTTAGATTCAAACTGGTATGGTGAATTACCTCGGGCTTACTTTTATGACCAAAAGCATTCTCGAATTGCGGTCAGTGGTAAAATTCCAAAATCCAAAGTGATTAGTTGGTTGACTCGAGTCAGCCCTACCAAGTAAACCTTTTCTGCCAAGCATTTTAGCGGGCTGTTCGATGAGCCTTTAAATTCTAAATCCTGTTTAAATTAGTTATAACTTATTGAATTGTTTTAAAATGAGGGTTAAAACTTTGATAAGCCTCGCTCGATCACTTAGGATATGGACACTCTAAACGATAAATCTATGGAGAAAAACATGAACAAAACAAGAAAAAACACTTATTGGTTGTCTTCATTTGTCCTCGCAATATTTGCTCTCGCTGGCTGTAATCAACAAAACGAAATAAAAACTAGCGAACCCGCTAATGTCGAAGCAAAAGCTGAGGCTCAACAAAAAATCGTCAAAAAAGAAGTCAAAAAGGTGCTTACAAATGAATCTAGCGCCCAAAGCATTGAAGGCGTTTTAGCGAAACAGCCAGAAAAAGTTCAGGCTCGCTATTCCGCTCGACACCCAAAGGAAACCCTCGAGTTCTTTGAAATTCAGTCTGGCCAAACTGTCGTTGAGGCGTTGCCTGGTGGCGGATGGTACACCAAGCTGATATTGCCTGTCCTAGGAAGCGATGGTCAAGTCGTTGGTGCTGATTACGCGGCGGATATGTACCCTAAATTTGGATTCTTTAGTGCGGAAGACATTGAAAAAAAGAAGACTTGGGTTGAGTCATGGACTGAGCAAGCCAATACTTGGCGAGCTGAAAACGACGCCTCAATTAGTGCATTTCAATTTGGTAGCATGCCCGAAGCAATGAAGGGGACAGCAGATAGAGTGCTATTTATTCGCGCTTTACATAACCTGGCAAGATTTGAAAGTGATGGCGAATTTTTAACTAAAGCATTAACCGATACGTTTAATGTTTTAAAATCAGGCGGAATGGTTGGCGTAGTGCAGCATAAAGCCCCAGAAGAGGCATCTGATGACTGGGCAAATGGTTCTAATGGCTATTTAAAAGCTTCTTTTGTTAAAGCTAAAATGGCAGAAGTTGGTTTCGAATTTGTGGGTGAAAGTGATATCAACATCAACCCGAAAGATCAGCCAACAGAAAAAGATTTTGTCTGGAGATTACCGCCAACATTTGCCAGCAGTCGTGACAATCCAGAACTAAAAAAGCAATATGAAGCGATTGGTGAATCTTCACGCATGACCTTAAAATTCAAAAAGCCTTAATCGGTTGTGAGGGAGCATAAATTGGCACAGATGCGGAGTTTCTTCAAAGGGGCGGCTGTTGTTCTGCTGGTAAATTTTTTGTGTTTTTCTGCTGAGGCTGTTGCTAATGACGCCGAAGTGAAGATTATTCAAAGGCCAATTATATTCGATCAAGAGCGAGAAAGGCTTTCTCTAGAATATTTACAACAACGTTATGCAATAACTCAATCTAAAGCCACCATCATTCCTAAAATGGTGGTGGTTCATTGGACAGCAATTAATAGCTTAGAAAACTCGTTTAAGGTGTTTAACTCCCCACGACTTCCCGCATCACGAGAAAAAATTAGTAGCGCCAGTGCGCTAAATGTATCCGCTCACTTTTTGGTGGACAGGGATGGCAGTATTTATCAATTGTTGCCAGAAACCACATTCGCTCGGCATGTGATTGGGCTTAATCATAGTGCAATTGGAATTGAAAATGTGGGGGATGGAAATAGCCACCCATTGACTGAGAAACAACTGGAGTCAAATATTAAGCTGATAAAAAAGCTATCAAAAAAATATTCAATAGAGTATGTGATTGGACATTACGAGTATAAGCGCTTTATTGGACACCCACTTTGGAAAGAAGTTGACCCGGGGTATCTTACTGAGAAAACGGATCCGGGGGTTGATTTTATTGAGCAGGTGAGAAGCGGGCTGTCAGATATTGGTTTGACGCAATTACCTAAGTAAATATTTGAAGTGTGGACATTTCGACTCGGCTCAATGTCGTTTATTTAAAACCCACATTAAAGAACTCTGCAAGCCGTCGAAGAGTGGCCAAGCAAAATCGAATTTGCCTAACGTTTGATTGCCAACTAATTACCAGCAAGTGAAAAAATATAATCAATCATCTTTTGCTTTTCAGCGGTATGATCTTCACCACCCGCATCACTTTTTCTTTCAGCTTCAATATTGATATATCGAATACCCGATTGATTCGCAAAGACTGATAACGAGCCATCATCCTCACTCACATCAGTCTTAACTATCGGGTTTTCTAACACGGCATTCCAACCGTCTTTTTTCATCCGTTCAAAATCAGTCAAACTAGTCACATAAAATAAATCATCTTCATCTTGTGCTGCTTGGTTTACTTTGATCAAAAATTTGGAGCCGTTGGCTAGTTTATCTTTATACCTAACGATCGAAATGGTTCCTTCTCCGTTTTTATTATCCCCAGAATAGCCATTGGTATTATTATGCATGGCGACCCAAATAACGGGTTCTGCTGAGTCTTTGCCGAGTTGTTTTAGTAAAAACTCAGCGAGATGTTGAGTTCTTGCCAGTGCTTGTTGGAAGGTTTCTGGCTGTTTAGCCAAACTTGGATTTAAGGTCAATAGAGTCCCCTGACGACCTTTTTGAGTGAAGATTCGATTAGGATCTATTTTTATTACAGCGTTTTTAACTTTCAACTCGATCAACCGTTTTCCGTGTTGGCGAAGTTCTATGAATTTGCCGCCCTTGGCCTCTATCTGTTGTCTCAAATAGTCATTGGCAACGGATTCATTTTCATGGGGAGCTATGAATACTAAGTTGCCGAGCGAATCTGGATTTTCAACAATGTTAACGCTGATATCCTGTTGCGCAGGAAAGGTAAGCGTATAGGTCAACAAGGCAGCTAGAATATTCATCGTTAACTAACAGCCGTTTCGTTTAGAGTGAGTCGCTTTCTCGATGCATCTAAAGTCGCTATTGCGCCAACCGGTATGGTTGCCATGTCATCAATATGACCTATCATCACACCTTTAAGTACTGGAATATTAAGATTTCCTAAACGATCTTCAATGACTTGCTCCAAACTCAAAGATGCTCCTTTGGCATCACAATCAGTACATTTTCCAAACACAATGCCAGCAAGTTGATTGAGCCGACCCGCAATTAAGAGGTGAGTTAACATGCCATCGACTCGGTAAGGTTGCTCTTCGATATCCTCTAAGAATAAGATTTTATTTTTGTAACTCGGCTCAAATGGCGTGCCAACTAACTTCACCATTAATGAAAGATTGCCACCAATCAATTGCCCAGTGGCTTTGCCAGGTGTTACGGTAATCAGCCGATTATCTTTTTCTGCCTGACCTTCTTTCGCTTCGAAAACAGGTGGCGTCGCCAGATCGATATTGGCCTTGGGAGTGAATAATACTTTTTTAAAGTTTTCTAGGGTGTAGTCGGTGAAGTTCTGTTTTGCGATAGGGCCATGAAAAGTAATTAATTTGGTTTTACTATAAATGGCATTGAGTAACGCGGTTACGTCTGAATAACCCACAAGCACTTTGGGGTTCTTTTTAATTAGGTCGAAATCAAGGTAGGGTAAAATCCTTGGTGAGCCATAACCGCCGCGTAAACAATACACCGCATCGACTCCCTTGTCGGCAAACATTTTGTTAACGTCTGCGGCTCTGTCTTTATCTTCTCCTGCAAGATAACCATGGCGTTTGTACAGGTGGTCACCCGGCTTGACCTTAAAACCAAACGAACGAAGCACATCCATTGCAAAATCTATTTCTTCATTTTCCCAAGTATTGCTGCTTGGGGCGATTAAGCCAAGGGTATCGCCTGGTTTGAGGCGTTTTGGTTTAATCTTTGGTCCTGTTGCACTAACAGCTTGATAACTGAGTGGTAGGGTGCTTAGTAATGAAGTTGCTATGGTTGCTTTTATAAAATCTCGTCTTTGGGTCATGCATCACTCCTTGGTTTTGCTAAACATATCAAACAACGCTAGTAGTTGAAAGTAGAGATTATTAGCCGATATAAAAATTTTACAGCTAAAAATATTGAACTTATAAATTTTGTCCCCACTTTGATAGATGTCTTTCGCAAACGCTTTGTTTTAGGGAATTTTCCCGTGTAACTTGGAGAACAAAACAATGATATTTTCGGACGATTGGCTGCTTGCCATAGCTCGCTCCCCACCGAGATAAACCTCTAGTCTAAGCTGCGCTACTTAGCGCTCACTATCTAATTAGAATAAATAGCTCTTACATCAGGAGGACCCAATGCTGGAAGTTAACCAGTTAACACGATCTTATGGTCAGTTTAAAGCCGTCGATAATGTTAATTTTTCGATTGGTAAAGGAGAAATCGTCGGTTTGCTTGGACACAATGGCGCCGGTAAAACCACCATCATGAAAATGATCAGTGGATATTTAGAACCAAATCAGGGGGATGTTTTGGTCGACGGTTTAAGTATTCATCGTGACGCCGAACAAATTCAACGTCAACTGGGTTATCTTCCTGAAAGCCTACCCGTCTATCCAGAGATGATCGTTGCAGATTACCTTGACTATGCGGCTGATTTAAAAGGATTGGTCGGTGAAACGAAGTTTGCAGAAGTCAGAAGGGCTATTAAGGCAACCGATATTGCCAGTAAATTACTATCGCCCATTGCCACTCTGTCACGTGGGTTTAAGCAACGGGTAGGAGTCGCTCAAGCTATTTTAGGGCAACCCAAGCTACTTATCCTTGATGAACCGACCAATGGTCTCGACCCAGAACAAACTCAGTTAATGCGAGCGTTGATTAAAGACATTGCACAAAACGCCACGGTTATTTTATCCACACATATTATGCAAGAAGTTGAAGCCCTGTGTAGTCGAGTACTGATGCTAAGAACGGGCGGTTTAGTGGTAGATGAGAAAATAAATGAATTGACTCAAAGTAACCATTTACTACTGGAAACCAATTTCCCAGTTTCTAGTATTAAAGAGCTTAGTGGTCTTATTAATGTGGAAAAAGTTGTTCCAATGAATCAAGGGGAACAGCCCAATAACCCAGAGCAAGACTGTTTTACTTACCGCATTGAAATCGGTCAAGCAGCGACAAGCCGAATGGTATGCGCGACCGTTGCCGATAGAATTGTTCAATCGGGCTATCAACTCTACACGTTGAAAACTGAAAGACGAGATTTGGAAACGCTGTTTAAAGAAGTTAACGAGGGCATTTTCGATAAACGGGAGGTAAGCCATGCAGCCTAAAATTAACCCTAGTGTTAGCGTTACTCGAGTGGCAAGAAAAGAAATTACATTATTTTTTGCCTCACCGATCGCATATGTTTTTCTAGCAACATTTGCGGCAATCACCTTATTCGTATTTTTTTGGGGAGAGTCCTTCTTTGCTCGAAATATTGCAGATGTTCGACCATTATTTGAGTGGATGCCTATACTGCTAATTTTCTTGGCAGCAACCTTAACTATGAGGCTTTGGAGTGAAGAAAGACGCAGTGGAACCTTAGAATATGTTTTCACCCAAGGTGTACCTCTGTGGCACTTTGTCGTTGGAAAGTTTTTAGGCTGTTTGTTTTTATTGGCTATCGCTTTGGCGATTACATTGCCGCTGCCCATAACCACTTCAATACTCGGTGAATTAGACTGGGGACCTGTTTTTGCTGGTTATCTTGCAACGCTATTAATGGGCGCCGCCTATTTAAGTGTTGGCTTGTTTGTCTCGGCTCGAAGCGAGAATCAAATTGTGAGTTTAATTAGCGCATCGGTAGTGTGTGGACTCTTTTATGTTGTCGGCACATCCACAATTACAAGTTTGTTTACCACCAATGTTGGCGAGTGGTTTCGCTTGCTTGGCACCGGTACTCGCTTTGAATCGATTAACCGCGGTGTAATCGATATTCGCGACCTGTATTATTATTTAAGCATCATCATTGTCTTTTTATCCTTGAACACTTATGCCTTAGAAAAAGAACGTTGGGCTAGTCAGTCTGAAACACCCAAGCATCTGGGGTGGCAAGTGGCTACATTGCTATTGGTAATTAATGGAATGGCAGGCAATTTGTGGTTAGGGCAATTAAATCATTTGCGAGTTGATGTTACTGAAGGGGACCAATATTCAATTTCTGATGCCACGCTAGGGTATTTAGAGCAGTTGCAAGAGCCCTTGTTGATCCGCGGATACTTTAGTAGCAAAACTCATCCGCTGCTTGCTCCTCTGGTTCCTCAAATGAAAGATCTGATGAGTGAATATGAAATCGCTGGGGGTAATAAAGTCAGAGTCGAGTTTGTTGACCCACTCACTTCGCCAGAAATGGAACAACAAGCGAATCAAAAGTACGGCATTCAGCCGGTCCCCTTTCAAATGGCAGACCGATATCAGTCTTCTATTGTGAGTAGCTATTTTAATGTATTAGTAGAATATGGTGATGAGCATCAAGTGTTGGGTTTTAGAGAGCTAATCGAAATTCAAGCTCGAAATGAGTCGGATATAGATGTTCAGCTGCGCAATCCAGAACATGACTTAACTAGAACCATTAAGAAAGTCTTGCAAAGTTATCAATCTGGAGGAAACTTGTTTGCGACGGTTAAGCAGAACCTTACTTTAGATGCTTATATTTCAGAAGACTCATTGCTACCGTCCCAGTTAAATGAGTTCAAACAAAGTGTGCTCGATGTCCTTGATAAATTTAAGCAACAATCGGCAGGAAGGTTAACCGTTAATTTACATGACCCTGATGCTAATAACGGCGAAATTGGCCAGCGCATCAGCGAAGAGTTTGGTTTTCAACCTATGGCGACCAGTTTGTTGAGTCAGGACAGGTTCTATTTCTATTTAACCCTGACATCACAAGCGCAAATCGTGCAAATTCCGATTGGTGATTTGACAGAAGATAACTTCCAACGAAATCTTGAAGCGGGTATCAAACGATTTGCCAGTGGCTTTACTAAAACCGTCGCATTTGTCGCGCCAAAGGTCGCGGGTTCACCTTATGCACCATACGGCCAACAGGGAGCACAGTTTTCTCAATTGAAAAACTTTTTATCGCAAGAGCTTAACGTGATTGACGAAGACTTAAGTGATGGTGTGGTATCAGGGAATGCGGATATTTTGGTGCTAGCCGCACCAAAAGCCTTGGATGAAAAAGCGGTATTTGCGGTTGATCAGTTTTTGATGAAAGGTGGGACGGTTGTTGCTGCAACGTCGCCTTACTCTTCTAGCTTTAGCAATCGAAGTTTGAGTATACAAAAACAACATAGTGGCTTGGAAAAATGGCTTGAGCACCATGGCGTTAAAATAGATCAACAGTTGGTATTGGATACGCAAAACTCCGCTTTTCCGATTCCCGTCAGTCGCAGTATGGGAGGCTTTCAGTTTCAAGAAATGCGAATGCTTGATTACCCCTATTTTATTGACGTAAGAGGTGAGGGGTTGAATCAGGAAAACCTCATTACTTCAGAGCTTCCACAAGCCACAATGGTTTGGGCTTCGCCAATTGATATCAATAAGGAAAAAAACCAACAGCGTCAGCTAATTCCTCTACTACACAGTTCACAAAACGCTTGGCTGTCAAACTCTGTGGATATTATGCCTAAAGTGAGTGGTAATGGATTAAGTGAATTCGTACCAGTCGGAGAGCAAGCCAAACAATTACTCGGGGTGGTATTAGCCGGACAGTTTGAGAGCTTTTTTACGGATAAAAAGTCACCACTGTTAGTTGAACCTCAACAAGCGGATGCGGAACAAAATACAGAACTTGCAAGCGAGGATGACAAAGTAGTTTCCAGTGGCCAAAAACCGTCCTCTGAAGAAAGCCAACAGGAAGAGTTGCTAGTTTCAAGTGTGATTAACCGCTCTGCAGAATCGGCAAGAATTATTTTATTTAGCTCTAATGACTTCCTAAGAGATCAAGTTTTAAGGTTGGCTGGAAGCTCTCAACAATCAGAGTATCTTAATACGCTACAAATGGCTGCTAACGCTATCGATTGGTCGCTTGAAGATTCTGGGTTGCTAACTATTCGTTCAAGAGGGCATTTTAATCGAACATTACCACCGATGGAGCAATCAACCCAAATGTTTTGGGAGTATCTAAACTATGGACTCGCAGCATTATTATTAGTTCTAGTTGGCGTTTTCCAACGCATTCTGCGCAACCGTAAACAGCGTTTCTACGCACAGATACTTGGCCAATAGAAAGGGAGGATAAAAAATGATAAGTAAACTAAATCGTTGGCTGCTAGTACTGCTTGCAGCTCAACTAATCGCGGCGGCTACCATTTACCTAGTCAACGAAAATGGTGACAGCAATTTTGAAGCAGTTCCGCTACTGGCTTTTGAGAAGTCTGAATTGACTAAACTAGAAATTAGCCAAGCTGATGAGCAAGAAGCCGCTGACAATTCAACCCTCGTGTTATCTAAACAAGGCGGCAAGTGGGTACTTCCACAGCTCAATGATTTGCCTGTGAATCAAGTCAAGTTCGATCTTGCAATCGGTAAATTGATGGGGTTAAAAACTAACTGGCCTGTAGCGACCACTAACGAAAGTCATTCTCGATTTGAAGTTGCATCGGATAA
The DNA here is from genome assembly GCA_965230505.1 of Kangiellaceae bacterium. Classification (GTDB taxonomy): domain Bacteria; phylum Pseudomonadota; class Gammaproteobacteria; order Enterobacterales; family Kangiellaceae. Next base: position 2,962,823 of record OZ246006.1, read on the forward strand.
ATTCCAAAAGAAAGTTCAAATTTTTACTGCCGATAAAACGGTTGCAGAGCTATTCTTGGGGACGTCACCAGGCTTTAAGAAGGTTCACCTTAGAAAGTCAGGTTTTGATGAAGTCTATAGTCTAGAACTGAATAGTTACGAGTTTTCAAATGATGCCAACGATTGGCTGGATAAAGGGCTATTGCAAATAGAAAGTCCGAATAAAATTAGTTTTAATGACTTTAGTTTGCAAAATAAAGATGACCAATGGCAGCTTTTGCCCACGACACTAGTTTCTGACGACAAGCAATTAGACTCTGCTCAAGTGGAGTCGATTGTGAATAAACTAGCGAGCTTAAATGTTACTGGTGTTGCCGAAGATAGCACTCATTTAGATTCTGCCGATTCCTATATTATTAAAATTGAAGCGGATAAAAATTATCAGCTAACTTTTTATAAAAAAGACAGTGACTATTGGGTAAAACGTGATGATATAAAAACTTTGTTTACTGTCTCTTCAACGGACTATAAAGCCTTTGTAGAAGCTTCTGCTGAGCAGTTTTTAAAAGACCTTGAAAGTACGCAAGATGACGTAGACGCGCCATCAAACGAATCATCTGATGAGCAATCGGAGCCACAAACTGAAATAGAGCCAGCAGAACAAAAGCCAGAAAATTAAACCACGCCTGGCTCTGTTATAGGCCGAGTGGGACTGGCTATTTATAGCGGGTTCTATCTCGGTCTTCTCTTCACCTTGCCGTTGCTCTAATTGACCTAAAACCGCGAAAAACTTACACCAAAAGGAGTGACTTGATATTCAACTCTAGGCGGAATTTCCGCATAGGTGAATTTTTTTTAAGAATGCCAAAATCGACATTCTTCTTGAGGCAAGTATTTAATACTTTAGTGGTTAGGCTTTAGTGGTGCTGGTAATAATATCTCAATTTGCAATTTATAATTGAATTTCAACCTAAGATAAAGCCTAAATGTAACGAAGTTAGGAGAACCCAGCAATTTTTTGCTAAACTCATTAGAGAGGAAAGCGAACGTTAAGAGTCGGTGATTCACTGAAAGCCAATTTACGGAGTTGTTTATAGGATGGAAGTGCGAAAACGAATCGAAAAACCTAAAGTTTTTGACATTCTTGCTGTTGATGACGATCCAGTATCTTTAAAGGTCATTACTGAACTGATGGAAAGTCAGGGGCATACGGTACATAGTTACCTTGATGCAGAAGCTGCCATCCAATCCCTAGAAAAAAATCAGCCTGATCTTATTCTTCTTGATATCCAAATGCCTAATCTCGATGGATTACAAGCCTGTAAACGAATTAAAGAAAGCAAACTTTACTTACAACAGCCCATAATCTTTATTACTTCGAGTAAAGATGAAATTGGCAATGCATTTGATGTAGGAGGAACCGATTATATTCAAAAGCCGATTGAACCGTTGGAACTGTTCTCTCGAGTTGCATTACACCAAGATCGCAAATTTCTAAATGAGTCGCTGCATCAGAAGCAAGTTGAATTGGCAGAATCTAATCGACAATTAGAGAAGCTCAATGCCACATTACAGTTTAAGGTGGCTCAACGAACAAGAGATCTAATATTAGCCAATAACAAATTAAGAGAAGAAGTAAACGAACGTCGTTTTTTACAGGAAAAGTTGGCTTTTCTGGATAGGCATGACTTTCTTTCGCGGCTCAATAACCGCCTTGCGACTGAAGAACGATTAAATTCTATTTTGGCAGAGAGTTCTGAAGAAAGTTTAGGAGAGTCGCAAGATTTAAAATACTATTACTTAATGTTTGATATTGACCAATTTAAGGTTATCAACGATGTACACGGGCATTTTGTCGGTGATGAGTTTCTGCGGTGGTTAAGTGATGTGCTTGTTTATATATCACCGGAAGATGCCTACATTTCAAGGCTCGGTGGTGATGAGTTTTCGATTATCTTTAAGGCTAGCGAGGATACCGTAGAGAGGGAAGTGCGCGATTTGGTTGATAGCATCTGTGCTGAGAGTTTTAAATGGGACGAGCAGCAGTTTAATCTATCATTAAGTGCCGTTGTTGCCGAAGTAACAGGGTTTGAGTCGGGTGGTCACCTAATAAGCGAAATTGAAAGTGCTTGCTTTTCAATTAAAAATCAAGGTGGTAGTGATTTACACTTTTATAATTCAGCTAATGATAAACAAAAAAGTAGCCGGCTGGAAATGGCTTGGGTACCAGAGATTAATAGTGCGCTGAGTAACGATAAGTTTAGGCTTCATTTTCAAAGAATCTATGATCCTTACGACAAAGACGTACAAAAAGCCGAGGTGCTGATCCGTTTGCCTTATCGGGGCGGAGTTGCACTACCGGGGCATTTTATTGCGATTGCAGAAAAATATCACCTAATCAGTGATATCGATCTTTGGGTTTTTAATAAAACCGTTTCCTTCATAACTGATAATCCAGATGAATTTGAACAACTGTCAATTAATGTCTCTGGAGAAACCATTTGTAAACCATCCTTTTTAGAATATGTTCATAAGCTTTTTGTTAGTCAGAAAAACCTAGCTAGCAAACTTTGTTTCGAAATAACCGAGACGTCAACTATTTCAAACATTGAATCAATGAAGGTTTTTATTAACACTCTAAAGCCGTTTGGCTGCCAATTCGCCTTAGATGACTTTGGTACCGGACTCGCTAGCTATGCTTATCTCAAGCAACTGGAGTTCGATTACCTTAAAATAGACGGGATGTTTATTAAGGATCTTGGAATCAACGAGTCTGATAAAGTGATGGTTGAAGCGATCATCAAAGTCGCCCATTCACTAGACATGCAAGTGGTGGCTGAGTTTGTTGAGAGTGAATCCATTTCTCAGATTCTTCAGGATATTAATATTGACTGGCTACAAGGGTACCATTTGCATAAGCCGGAAGAACTTGGCCTTTAGTAAAATAGTGTTAGCCTTTGGCCAGTATTTCTAGTGTTTTGTTAATTGCGAGTTACTCAAATAACAATTCGCCAGTTTAACTGGCTAGTGCTTAAGACAGTAGTTGCTTTTTGCTGTGTCGACTAATTGAGTGCTTAATTCTTAAACTGAGTTGTCGCATTACTGTCAGATTTGAACACACCGTCAAGTGCGATCGACTTTTTGACTGAAATAGAATTTAACTCCTTTGGAGCGTGAACGCCAAAGAAAGCGGCTTCAGTGCTGATCATGACATCTTTAGTCTGCAATAGAATCTGCAAACTCTGAAAGATATTATCGGTTAGGCTGCGTTCATCATTTTGAATTTGACAAAAGAACTCTATAACTGCCTGTATGTCAGTTAAGCTGATGAGTTTATTCCGAGGAATATAAGCTAAATGAATGGTGCCATCTAGGATTCCAAAGCGGTGCTGGTATCGGCAAGTGAAATCGAGATCGTCAAATCGCTTGATTGAGTTCTCACTGGTCCTGTTAGTCGAGATTTGTAGCTTTGGAAAATTGCGGAAGTCTAGACCATAGTCTTCAACCAGCGCTTTCAGTTGCGCTTTGGCGTGTGACTCAGAGCTGATTAAAGTAATAGTGCGCTCTTTATCGAATCGTTGTATAGCGCTTTCATCAACATAAACATTGCCTGTGTTGACCATTTTTAGCATTTTTTCATTCTTCAACATCACTTGAGTATTCACTGTGTTAGCCCTAACTTTTACCAATTGTTAAGTAAGCTATACGGACTCCTTCAGGGAACAGATCGGGAAAGAGTTCAAAAATTCACCTTATTCTTCGCTAAGTCACTATAATGATTAAATTTTTCGAGCTTTTATTTAGTCAATTATGCTTTTTTTCTGTGAGAGTGACCGCTGGTCGGCGAGTTATAGACAATCTGACCCTGCTTGCTTAGAATGATTAGATCTTTCTTAGCAGGGTTGTGCTTAAAGTGCTGGAATCAACCAATCATCGCTCGGCAAATGGCGGTAGGCAGTAGGCAGTTGGTAGACTGCAATGGGAAGCGATAGCAAAAGACAGCGAAGAGTGAGTAACCATTTTTTAATAGGTGTTTTGGCTGTAAACAGAAAGGGTTGCTAAGAGTATGAAGTTTAAAACCGCTTATTGGGAGTTATATATTTGAGAGACATACATGTTTAAAATTGCTAAGTGCATCGTAAGCTTTAGTTTAAGTCTACTATTGATCGCGGGGGTATCGGGTTTAGTCAGTGCGCAAAATAAATTGGTGGATCTAACAGCGTTCAATAAGAAAAAGTTAGACGATTGCCAGCTTGTATTTGGCTGGGATGTTGTGAAACCCTATCAATATTTAAACGCGGACGGCCAAGCAGAGGGGTTTCAAATAGATTTGATAAAAGCAATTATCAAAGATTTCGATTGTAAAGTTGAATTACGTCAACTTGTTTGGCATGAATTGCTTGAGCAATTGCGACAGGGCGAAGTCGATTTTATGGCTGACATTACCATCACTGAAGAAAGAGCAGAGTTTGGCTATTTTTCAGATAGCTATCGACAAGAAACCTTCTCAATGTATGTGAGAAAGCAACAATATGATCTTTACCATGACAAAAGCATGCAACAAATGTTTGATCTTGGTTTTCGTCTCGGTGTAACTCGCGGATATATTTATAATGATGAAATAGAAACGCTCAAAAAACAAAAGAAATACCGCAAAAATTTTGTTTTTGTTGACTCTAATATTGAGAACTATCCAGCGTTACTACAAGACGAAATTGATGGCTTTATGGAAGACTCGTTAATTGCCGGATATGAGTTGAGAACACTGAACATGTCTAACGATGTAGTCGCTATGCCGAATGAAGTTTTTCGCGCTAATATTTCCTTTATGTTCAGCAAAAAATCAGTGAGCCCAGAAATTGTTGAAGCATTTAACCAAGTATTGGCCAAAGCGAAAACAACGGAGGCTTTTCAGCAGTCCTGGTTAATTGGAATAACTAATTAATTAAAATTACCAACGAATGGTTTTACCATGTAGGTCGTAAAACTTGCCGTTATCTGCTGGCTTAAGTTTGCTAATCACTTGATAAAGCCGATCGGCGCTTTCAGAAGTAGAGTAAGTTGCCCGTTCACTTGTCATATCAGTTCTGACCCACCCTGGATGTAAAACAACAAAAGTAAACCCCTTCTGAGCAAACTCTATAGATAATGACTTGTTAAAGCTGTTCAACGCGGTTTTGCTTGCGCGGTAGCCAAGTACGCCACCGGAACTATTTTCCTCAATACTGCCCATGCGACTACTAATACTGGCGACAATTTTTGTATCTGCCTTGTTTAAATTCGGCAGCAAGCCTTGAGTCACCCTAAGTGCACCCAAGCTATTCACATCCATCACTTTAGCAAGCCGATCTATCTCTAAGTCTTCAAATTTAGCGGTACTATGACCGCCAATACCAGCGTTGTTGAGTAGGATATTAATTGGTTGATTTGCCAGTTTTCGTTTTAAGGCGCTCACGCTTTTGCTACTCGTTATATCAAGTTGCTCTACTTGAACACCTAGTTTGTGTAGCTCGAGGGCTTTATTTGGTTTTCTTGCGGTGGCTATCACATGATAGCCTTGTTGCTTGAATTTTGCGGCTAGTGCAAGTCCAATTCCGCGATTAGCACCAGTAATTAAAATGGTCGACTTGTCATTGTTTACCGCATTTACTAGAGGAAATGATTGGGTGATAACAAGGATTGCGATGGTTATTATTTGAAATAATCGGTGGTTGGATTGATACATAGTCATTTCCTAATTTTATCTAAAGCCTATTTGGTATTAGTTTTATACAGGGCTTTAAAATGAAAAGCTAACAAACTAGCTTTGTGAGATAACTAACTTAACACCGACCATCGTTAAAATCTATGAAAACTGTTTTAATTCAATCTATCCTAGTCGATAATGAATACTCTAATTTTAGTTTGGTGATTAAGATTCGGGGGTCGCGCGTTGGATAATAGTGCGACAGTTTATTCCTGAGGTTAAACCACCAAAGTGTCGGCCACTAATCGCTGGATCTAATCGAGAGCGGCAGAATGCGTCGAAAATCTCGCTGCTACCTACTTGCGCAAGTGTTGTGCCCTGAAGTGCGAGTGCCATTCGTTCTGCGATATTCCGGGCGCGGTATTCCATGTTATCAGTTTGTGCAAGTTCGGAATTTAAATTTTGAATAAACTGTTTAAGTAACGGGTGCTCGTTCTTAGTTTTTTGCAATTCCGTTATCAATGCATCTAAAACAGCGGGACTTTTTTGGCAGGCTCTTAATATGTCTAAGCACTGAACATTACCGCTGCCTTCCCAAATAGAGTTAATTGGTGATTCACGAAACAGCCTTGGCATTATTGAATCTTCCATCACTCCACTTCCGCCAATACACTCCATCGCTTCGTAAGCATGAGCCGGAGTGCGTTTGCAGATCCAATACTTGCCAATTGCAGTGCCAATTCGGGCTAACATTTTTTCAGAATTTTGGTGATCTTTTTGGTCGAGTGCTTTTCCTATTCGCATGGTTAATGCCAGCGCCGCTTCATGCTCAATGATCAGATCGGTAAGTACATTTTGCATCAAAGATTGTTGCTGAAGCTTTTTACCAAATGCCGAGCGCATTCTGCAATGATGGGTCGCTTGTGCCACTGCCGCTCGCATGCCTGCGGTTGAACCAATCATGCAATCAAACCGAGTCATATTAACCATTTCTATTATGGTTGCTACTCCGCGACCATCTTCACCAATCATCAAGGCGTAAGCTCCACGAAGTTCTGTCTCGCTTGAAGCATTGGCAACATTGCCCATTTTGTTTTTCAGCCGCTGGATTTGCATCGGGTTCTTTGTTCCGTCTGGTCGCCAGCGAGGAAGTAAAAAGCAGGACAAGCCTTGCTCGGTTTGCGCCAATACTAAGAATGCATCGCTCATTGGTGCCGAAACAAAATATTTATGTCCCACTAATTCATAGGCTTTGCCCGAACCAGCTTCTGCGATAGGGTAAGCTCGCGTGGTGTTGGCTCTTACATCTGAGCCGCCTTGTTTTTCTGTCATGGCCATACCAATGGTTAGGCTATGTTTTTGCTGGTCAGGCATATTTCGCGGGTCATATTCACAGCGCATAATCTTTTCTGACCAAGCTGCTGAAATCTCGGGCTGAGCGGCAAGCGCCGGGATCGCTGCGCTTGTCATAGTGATAGGGCAGATATGTGCGGCCTCTATTTGACTCATTAAATATAAGCCTGCTGCTCTTGCCACGTGTGCGCCTGGTTTTGGGTCAGTCCAATGGGAAGAGTGCAATCCTTGCTCGATAGAAAGCTGCATTAGTTGATGGTAAGCGGGGTGGAATCTTACTTCGTCAATTCGATTCCCATATTGATCATGAGTAAATAGTTCAGGTTTGTTCTGATTCGCATGAAAGCCTAACTCGATAACTTCTTGCGAACCTAGCATTTTACCAAATTGATTTAGCTCGTCTAAGGACCAACTAGCATTGTTGTTAATTATTGAATCTTGCAGCGCTTGGTCTTGCTCAAACAAATTGTAGTCGGTTAAAGGAGTTGGTTGGTTTTCAACTTTATGAGTTTCCGCAAGGTAGTTTTGATGCATAGTCATAGTATCTGCTCTCGATTAACAGGGTAAATGAAGGTCGACTTCATAGCTCAGTATGACCCGAATCAGAGTTAAAATCAATAAAGTGAACAATGGTTCATTTGTATGGTGGCGCTTGCGATCTTTTTAGGACTGTGATTTGATAGCGTAATCTAACCGCTGATTTATAATATTTTTGGCTATAAATATGGCTTATCGTCAGACTGAGAAAACCAGAGCTCGCCAGCTGCAAATGCGCCAAGCAATTGTTGATGCAACCTTAGAGCTTATAAGTAACAAGGGGTTTGCCGCCGTTTCTATTCGCGCTGTGGCGAAGCAAGCGGGATTAGCCACTGGATCAGTTTATAAACATTTCGCTTCAAAAGCGGAGTTATGTTCTTATGTGTTTCGGTTGGCCTCAGAAGCTGAATTAGCTAGAGTGAAAGCGCAAAGTTTGCGTGGAGATTCTTCAATAGAGTGCTTAAAAGAAACGGTCAAAGGTTTTGCAGAAAGAGCAATCAAGCAACCATGCCTTGCCTATGCGTTAATTGCCGAACCTGTCGATCCATCAGTTGATGGTGAGCGGATCAAACTAAGGCAAGATTATGCAAGCGTATTTGCTCGGCTTATTACAAAAGGAATAAAACGAAAAGAGTTTGCGTCGCAGCAAACAAAAATCAGTGCCGCGGCGCTGGTAGGGATTATTTCAGAAACTCTAGTGGGGCCTTTGTCACCCAAAAAAAGCAGACTGTCAGTCAAGCAAAAAGCACAGCTTATTGATTCCATTCAAGCGCTTTGTTTGAGAGCGGTTGCATACTCATAAACTCCTGAGTTGAACTTTTATACAAAGGTCGTCTAGTGAAGATCTTCTCCCAGTCGTTGTTGAATGACTAAGGCAAACTCTTGCCATCCAGCATCATTATTTAGCTCACCTAAGTTGTAATGAGTATCTTGTTGCCATTGGCAAAACATTTTGCAGCTGTCTTGCTCACCTTCACCAAGCTCTAAAGTGAAATAATGAATTTCGGGTTTCTCAATAGCGTCGGGTTGATTAACATCAATTTCTAAAACAATCCCCACTAAAATACATTCAGCATAGGCTGCAACGGGTGGCATTTCAATAATCAGCAAAGGTCGTTTGCCAATGATTGAGGGCGTGGCTTTAATTGATTCGGGATCTAATTTAGTCGGGTCGTTTGGGCAATTAGCCTCAACCTGCCGTACTAACTCAGCAACAAAAGGGCGACGAGCATCTGATACCATTCGCTCAAAGAATTGATGAGGGTCGTATTCACACAATTGGCGAAAGGCCTCGTGGCCGAGAATATAATGTCTTTCTCTTGGCATATCTAGTATTTTTGAGTGGTTTGATTGCATGGCTTTACATTAGGTGACAGTATCGATGATTGAATACCTTATAATATATCAGGATATAGGAAGGATTTGTTTAAGTGAGAGAGATTAATTTGCAGTTTACAAACTCTTTAAAGCTTTCCGCCGTTAATGGCTGAGACCAAAAGTACCCTTGTGCATATTGACAGTTCAGTTCACGCAGCAGTTCTGCGGTTGTCTCATCTTCTACTCCCTCAGCGACTACTTCTAAATCAAGGCTCTTTGCCATTTGTAAAATAGCTTTAACAATCGCTTGGTCTTGTTCGTCTAGTTGTATTTTTATTTGAAATAACTAGCGGGCACAAACAGGCGGTCGCCCGGTATCCCAAAACATATCCCTCGCACTGAATTGACTAACACGAGTCAATGGTTACGAGGGTAAATAGGGAAGATTTATTGGTCTCTATGCACCACAAACTCAAGAACTTGCGCCATAAATGGTTGAGCCTCGCCCATATACTCTAAATAGTGGTTGGCGCGTAAATAATGATGATAAAGCTTTTTTTGCGCTTGCTTTTCACCTAGGCAAGTGACAAATGAGGCTTTATTTAGGTTACTGTCTTGCTGTGTCGGTTTACCGAGCTTGGAGTCGCTTCCGAGATGATCTAATAAATCGTCTTTAATTTGAAATGCTAAACCAAGATGTTTGGCAAATTGTTTGATATGACCTTTCTCTATATCGTTTTCATTATTTAGAATCGCGGGAATCATCAGGGATGCTTCGATTGCTAAGCCAGTTTTAAGTTCACTCATTAATTCTAATTGTTGCAGCTTTAGAGCCTGGCTTTTTGATCTTAAGTCCATTAGTTGGCCTTCACAAATGGATTGCGTCGTACTAGCTGCGTAAGCTAGCGAATCTAAAACGTTTTGCGCGGGATACCCTTTCATTTCGCTTTGTACTTCGACGGCTCGCATCATCATAAAAACACCTGTCAATTCGGCTGTAGCTTCGCTTTGGTATTTTTTATGTAAAGTTGGCTGGCCGCGACGAAAATCACTATTATCTTGCGACGGTTTATCGTCAAAAATAATTGATGCTGTGTGCATATATTCGAGTAGTTGTAAGATAGGAATCGTATTATCTTTAAGGTTTTTATATCGGTCGACACACATGACATAAGCCAGAGCCGCTCTGAGATTTTTACCACCAGCGGTTAAACTGTAATTAGCGCAATCACTTAAGCTTAAATCTTGAGTGATATTGCGGCGCTGTTTCGCGCTAACAATTCTTTGATGAGAAGGTATTGGCAGTGACCGTTGTACAAATTGCTTGATGGATTGATAGCGTTGCTCAAATTGCTGTTGTAGGGTCTTTTTTTGCTCAAAGTGAGCAGCAACATGACGACTAATCAGTTTATCAAACCAGGCAATATCGTTGGGCTGCTTAACCAATTGATCGATAAGTCGATCGAAACTTGGCGTTCCCGAACACAGTAACCCCTTGGTTAACTGATTATATTTTTGATCGCCTATGGCGGCCTTTAGACTTTTATGAGCATTAATGCTTCGTTCTAAAATAAGTGTCTTACTTTTAGGATTATTGCCGTAGACCTTATAAATTAAATAATAAACCACCGCCCAATAAATGCGATAAGGATTGATTCGCTGGCTGTTGCTAAAACCGGCCTGCTTTAATTTAGCTCGCTTTAAATAATAAGTATAGGGTGTCACATTGTCTTCCGAGAGATCCTCAAATATATCTTTAATGTCATCATTAAATTGATTGTAGATACCGAAACAAAAAGTGTGATGGTTAAAGCTTTCATCTGATTGGTTATTAAGAATGTCTTTTGCGATTAGACGACAGCCGGATGACTTTAAAATAATAGGCAAAAACAATTCTTCTGTTGAATAGTTATTCCCTTCAAGTTTACGCTGACGATCAATGTCTTGTGCTTCAAAAAATATAAATGCTTGCTCAAAAAATTGTTGGCTCTGAGTTGTTGACCGAAAGGATTTGATGGTTTCAAAGGCTTGATGAAGTTCTTGATAAATAAATCCCATTTTGGCCTGATTCTTCTGACTAAATTGGGGGCAAGTGACAACTTTACCTTGCAGCAAACTGGTTCTTATTGCTTGGTTAAATAAGGCTTTTTCTTGTTCATTAAGCGCTGAGCATGAATCCTGTAAATCATCAATAAAGGGATAGGTTAATCCGTAGCTGTAGCCTAGCCGAATGGCTTGATCGAGTAACTCTGCTCGTCGAGCTGGGCTGGTATTTTCTGGCAGATCAATCGTTTGATGTAAAACAACTCCGGCAATAATCTTTACCAGTTTTCGCATACCATTGGTTTGGTCGATTTCGGTTGGCATGTTTTTTTGAACCAGTGAAAGTTTGCTCATTAGCCAAATAAAGGTGTCTTCAACTCCATAAGCTTGTGCTTTTTTAAAAAGCCAAGTGGTGGATAGTTGTTGGTTTGTTGGGGCAGTTGCGCGGCTCGATTGTTTTCGAATCCAACTTTGTATTTGCGACACCGTTTTCGCAATTTTTTTTGCAGAAGACTTATCATTAATGGATTTTCCTAAGTCACGCATAAAAATATAAGTGATTGACTTAGTAAGGTAAGCTTTCAGTTTTTTTTCTGCTGCTAGCTTTTCTAAAAAGTTCCAGGAGTCAAGTTGTTCAGATAGCTGCTGCTCGGCTTCAAATGCTGAGAGATTAAACTGGTTTTTTGAAATATCGCTGTTGATTTTACAGTTGTTTGATTGCCATTCAGTATAGTCGGCAGTCAGTTGCGTTAGGTAGTGATTGTTTGAAGCAATCTTTTCTAAATCTTTTAAATACCAACAGGCAAGCTTTTCGGCTCGCTGATAACAGTGAGGGTCAATCAAAGGCGCCTGAACGCTTTTAGAATTGGGAGCAAAATCGGGATTATTGCCGAGACTGTCGCCAGAATGAGCGTTAGAGTCAGGCTCGGACTGAGCTTGTTGGTTTGACTGAAAAGCTTGGCGATGTTTTTCTGAAATTTGGCTGGCAGGGTACTCGGCTAGGTTTGCGGTGGCTTCTGCTTTGGGTCGGATTATCAAATGGTGACTCCCTCAATTTATCTCGACAAAAATCTTAAAATAAGTAGTTCAGTTAATAAATAGTGATTAGCTTAATAAGATCAGCAATTAGTATACCAATCTTTAAATTGTTGATTTTATTGGCCCTTATACTATTGGTTGTTAGTCGATTTCACCAGTTGCTAGCCAATTAGCGCCAATTTAGTCAAACTAAACAACGAGCCATAATCAATCTATATTCCTTGCAATTACGATTTTGATTGGAATTCATGGCCGCAACAAAAAAACTCCAGCAATGGCTGGAGTTTTGAGTTGAACTTGCTTGATTAACTTAGCTGAATCGCTAAGTTAAAAAAAGCTTTAGCCAGGATAGGTATAGCTAGCCTGAAGTCCCAACGGAATCCCTAGCGCCCAATAAGCAAGCAGAAATAATGTCCAGCCTATCATTAAGGCAATACTATAAGGCAGCATAATCGAAATCAGAGTACCAATACCGGTAGACTTGACGTAGCGTTGGCAGTAAACCACTACTAGTGGGAAGTAAGGCATTAAGGGGGTGACAATATTAGAGGTTGAATCACCGACACGATAGGCGGCCTGAGTTAGGTCGGGTGAAATACCTAATTGCATCAGCATTGGTACGAATATAGGGGCTAATAATCCCCACTTTGCTGAGCTTGAACCAACAAACAGATTAACAATACCTGTCAAAATGATAATGCCGATAATCGTTAACCAAGAAGGTAAAGCCGCTGCTTTCAACATTTCAGCGCCCTCGATGGCCATTAGAGCCCCGATATTAGACTTACTAAATGCGTCGATGAACAACGCACAGAAGAACGCCATCACAATATAATAGGCCATGGAGTTCATGGCTTTGGTCATTGCATCAATCATGTCTTTGGATGATTTAAAAGTGCCAGACAAAAAGCCGTAAACCGCTCCTGGGATAATAAATAGTAAAAAGATCAACGGAACAATTGACTGCATTAGTGGTGCTGAAAAACTAGACAATTGGCCATCGGGCGCTCTTAGCGGTGAATTTTCGGCACTGGCAGAAAAGTACAATAGCACTAATCCCAGTACCATCACTAAAGAAGCAATCATAAAACTTTTTTTATCTTTTGAGGTGATTTCATCAAATTGCGGTAGTTCATCACCTTCTGCCGTTTCTACCTTAGTATCTTTTAAGCGGGGCTCAATGATTTTATCGGTAATATACCAACCGAGTAGCACAATAAATAAGCTAGACGCTGAAGTGAAAAACCAGTTATTCAACGGGTTAATTTGAATATCCGGCTGAATAATTTGAGCACCACTTTGAGTAAAACTTTGCAGTAAAGGATCAATTCCGGAAGGTACAAAGTTAGCGCCGAAGCCGCCCGAGACACCCGCAAAAGCTGCCGCAATTCCGGCAACCGGATGACGTCCCATGGCAAAATAGATGATACCTGCCAACGGAATAACCAGTACATAGCCTGCATCGGTGGCGGTATGGCTGACAATGGCAATTAATATGATCGAGGGCGTTAATAACGCTTGTGGTGTAACTTTGAGTAATAGTTTTAAACCCGCATTGATGAAGCCTGAGTGCTCTGCGACTCCAACCCCCAACATTGCAACCAAAACCACTCCGAGAGGAGCAAATCCGGTAAAGGTTTTTACCATTCCTGATAAAAAGGACGCTAACGAGCCTCCTGTGAGTAGATTATTGACCACAATCGCTTCGCCTGTTCTTGGGTCTATCGCATCAAAGGTCATTTGCGAGAATATGTAGGATAGCCCCCATATGATTAGCATTGCGATTAAAAAAATCATCGCTGGATCGGGTAATTTATTGCCGCCGCGCTCAATTGCATTAAGAGCGCGCATGAGCAGGGAGGGTTTGCTGGCATCTTGCATAATGACATCCTAAAAATTGTTTTTATGTGAAGTTTAGAAGTGGTTTTTACGGCTAACACCGCACAAGCTGAAGTTTTTATATTTTATCGGGCAGTTTTTAGCCCGTCGCTGTGGTTCCACTTAATCCCAGAATTTAGTCAAATCGACGCTTATCATTTAATTATTAACCAGTCGATTGTCTCAAACGCTAGGATTGATAATGCCATATTGAGAATTATTTTCAACAACACCATTAAATTGGTGGCAGCTTTTTACCTCTGCCAAATATTCTTGGCATTGGTCAAAAAAACAAATATATCTGTACTAGACTTGAATAGATAGACAGCATGTTTAGGATTATTCTTTGAGAAGAGCGCTATTTTCATGTGTTATTGCTAGCTTGGGCTATTTTTGTGCAGGCTACTTTGGACTCAAATTAGCGATTCCACCAGGCTTTGCTTCTGCAGTTTGGCCCGCTTCTGGAGTCGCTTTGGCTTGTTTGTTGTTGTTAAACCGTCCCGCTGCGTTGTTAGGTATCGGCTTAGGTTCTTTTGCGATCAACTTAGGCGTCGCAAGCCAATGGTATGAGTCGCTTTCTTGGTCTTCCACCTTACCGGCTCTGGGGATTGCCGTAGGGGCGATACTTCAAGCCGCGTTAGGTGGTTATCTTTTTCGCCGATTGGTTGGCAATAAACTGATAATCGATTCACCTAAGGATTTAGCCTATTTTATGTTAATCGTCAGCATAGGCGGCTGTTTAGTCGCAGCGACCGTTGGCATAAATACCCTTCACTTTCTAAATGTTATTTCACCCGACAATTTCTGGTTCAGTTGGTTAACTTGGTGGGCTGGTGATTCGATTGGTGTAATGTTGTTTACGCCACTTTTATTAACCTTATTCTCGAACAATCAACAAATTTCCAATAAACGTAAAGTACAAGTTTGCCTGCCTTCATTGATTATTTTTATTGGTGTGTTAGCGTTATTTTTTCAGTCATCAAAATATAACAGCCAAAGACTAAACAATGAAATTGAAGAACGTGGTTTGCACTTTCTGCAATCACTCACGGAAAAAATAGCAGTTTCTCAAAATAAATTAAGCTCATATAGGGCTTTTTTTAACGCTTCAGAAAAAGTAGAACAAGACGAATTTAAAATATTCTCAGAACTTCTACTGGGAAATGATGATGTTTTTCTTGGCATTGGGTGGACTGAAATCGTCGAAGCGGAACAGCGACAACACTATGAATCAATGATTCGCAATAATGGTCACCCTTATTTCTCGTTTACCGAAGTCGACCAAAACGGAAACTTAGTAAAAGCGCCTTATAGAGATACTTATTATCCAGTCTTATATATTTATCCCTACGTTAGCAATCAACGGGCATTTGGATTGAATCTGGGCGCTAATCCTGAGCGCTTAAGTGCATTAATGTCTGCAAAAAGAACGAAGACTTCCGTTTCTACCAAACCGATTGTTTTAGTGCAAGAAAAAGAACAACAATATAGTTATATCTTGTATTTACCCGTTTTTGATATTAATTCATCCATCGAACAAACTGAGCCGGAGTTTTTGGGGTTTGTCAGTGGGGTATTTCAAGTCACCGGTCTCTTTGGAAATTTGGTAGAACAGATTGAAGCGAATGGTGATGGCGTTGCAATTATAGACCATACCGAACCATCAAACTCGGTTGAGCTCTATCATTCAGCCGAACCACCGGTAGCGGGGGTTAGCCAGCAAAATTACTCAATTGATTTTGGTGGCAGAACATTGCAATTTGACTATTATGCCACTAAGCATTTTCAGTTGGCATTGAGGGATTGGAGTAGTTGGACTATTTTGACCATCGGTTTCTTCGTGGTAGCGTTATTACAGTCATTTATTTTGACGATTACGGGTAATGCAGAAAATACCGAGCGAAAAATTAAAGAGAAAACCCATGATTTGTTAATGGCGAAAAAGCAAGCTGAAGAAGCGAACATTGCCAAATCAGAGTTTACTGCCAACATGAGTCATGAAATAAGAACACCGCTAAATGCGATTATTGGTTTTATTAATTTATGTCAAAAGACTTCTCTGACTGCGCAGCAAAGTGACTATCTGAAAAAATCGAAGTCAGCTTCTGAAACTTTGTTGGGGCTTATCAATCAGACTTTAGATTTCTCCAAAATAGAGTCCGGTAAGCTTGATATAGAGCATTCGGCGTTTACTTTTATAGAGCTTATCGAGCCTATCTTTTCTTTGTTTTATTTTCAGCTAAAGGAAAAAGGTTTAGAGTTAAGAGTTGAAATTCCTGAGTCCACGCCAAAAGATTTGATTGGTGATCGTCTTCGCTTGCAACAAGTTTTTATTAATTTGTTTAGTAACGCGCTAAAGTTTACTCAAAAAGGAAGCATAACGTTTAAGATCGAAATTGATAGCAATATTAATTCAAAATGCAACTTTCGGTTTACAGTTGCTGACACTGGAATTGGTATTCCAAGTGAGCATTTACCTTACTTGTTTGAGTCTTATCGGCAAGCGGACAACTCTATGACCCGGCAATTTGGTGGCACAGGCCTTGGACTAACCATTTGTAAACAGCTGATCGATCTGATGGGTGGTGAAATTTCGGTTTCCAGCGAAGTTAATAAAGGAACCAGCTTTATTGTCAGCCTTGTTATAGCAACGGCAAAAGATACTTCATTCTTGAAGGAACAAGAACTAACAAAAGTTTTTCAGCTTGAACAACCAGAAAAGGCTGTTACTAAGGTTGAGAGCGGGCCAAGTAGCAGTACTACTCAGCGGCAATTAGATGGAGTGAAGATTTTACTGGTCGAAGATATCGAGTTAAACCGGCTACTTGCCAAGGAAATAGTGCAAGAGTATGGCGCTAGCGTCATAGAAGCTTGCGACGGAGTGGAAGCGATTTCTTATTTACAGAATAAGCAAGACTTTAGCCTGGTGTTGATGGATATTCAAATGCCAAATATGGACGGTTATGAAGCAACCCGAGTCATTCGAGAGGACCTTAAGTTAACCGAACTTCCTATTTTGGCCATGACAGCAAATGCCATGGAAAGCGATGTTGAAAAGTGTTTAAAAAGCGGAATGAACGGGCACATAGCCAAGCCTATTGAAGAGTCCGACATGTTAGTTAAAATTATGCGCGCAGTCGATTAACCCTATAAAACAGCAGTTTGCTATTGGCTACCAGCGAATGGAGTTCACAATTTTGATCGCTTTATTGATCTAAATTCTTTTTTACGCATAAAAATTAACCCAATTAGTCCATTTAGATATATTATATTGATAATAATAATATTAAAAAATGGAAAGATATTTCGTGTATTCTGAAGATGATATTGAATATGCTAGCCAGCTTCATAAGAAAGCGGTTGCGGTACTAGAATCTCAAAAACTCCCTTTCACGCCGGTTAACTATTCTGTTTTATATTCTCATGTCGCTCAAAGAGAAAAAGAATTAACCCTAGCGCTGAAAAGCTATCTGGCTACTGGTCAACCATTAAACAATCTAATCCTAAGACAGCTATTTGATCAACATCTGTTAGCGCAAACGAGATTTCAGGATGAGTTGATTCGGCCGTTTGGAGACATGATAGAAAAAGTCATAGCCCAAGTAGGCGAGCAAGTGAAGTCGGAAGAAGGTGTGGTAGATGCACTGAATACTGTAGAGGTCCAACTGTCTTCGATAGATGGAAAACTTGAAGTTGAAAAACTGATTGCCGATCTTGGTGGCATAACGCTAAAAGCTAAACAGGAACACCAAGCGCTCTTCCAAGAACTCAATACCGCGCAGGAAGAAATTAGCCAGTTAAAAAATAAGTTAGCAGAATCTGAAAAAGAGGCAAATACGGATCCTTTAACCGGCTTACTCAATCGGAGAGGATTAGAGCAACGTTTAAAAGCTATTGAGACGCCTGAAAAAACCGCCTGTATTATTGTCGATATCGATCACTTTAAATCGATCAACGATACCTATGGGCATCCGGTAGGCGATCGAATTATCAAGCGAGTGGCTAAGGAAATAGAACTTCATATCAGAGGACGAGATTTAGCGGTGAGGTTTGGTGGTGAAGAGTTCGCTATATTGTTAATTGATACTCCAATTAAAGGTGCGGAGCGAGTCGCAGAGACCCTTAGAAAGAAAATAGACTCCCTTCAGCTGGTTATTAAATCAAATAATACTCAATTACCACCTATTAGCGTTTCTCTTGGTGTGGCAGATTTTCAGGGGGCTTCAGAATGGGAGGAATTATTTAAGCGTGCCGACGACGCCCTATATTTAGCAAAGGAGAGTGGTCGAAATCGAACTAAAGTCAACCGAGGTGAGCGCGAGGTTCTTGCTTAAAGGGTTACTTACTAAAAATAATTTCGACCCAAGCACCAACCACCAAATGATTGGTAGCCTAAGCATTTATATCCTAGGTATTTATAACCAAGGTGTTGATAACCGAGCCAATCTTAATCTAAATTTAACACTTTAATATTCAGAAGAAACTACTTGGTTTCTACCTTGCTCCTTGGCCGAATAAAGGTTTTTATCTGCAACTTTAAATAATCCATCGGCTGATTTATTCAGATCGGCGATTGTATGTGCGACCCCTAAACTGGCTGTCACCGTGATTTTATTTTTATCGGATTGTGTTTCGGAGGATTCTATTGATTGGCGAATTTTTTCCGCGAAGTTATCTAATTTGTTAACATCGTAATTCTTTAGCAATACTGCATATTCCTCACCACCAATTCTAGCGACAACATCGGTTTCTCGCTGACAATTAGATTGAATTACTTGAGCAATGGATTTAATGACTTCATCCCCAGCAGAGTGGCCATATTGGTCGTTAACTTTTTTAAAAAAATCTATGTCTATTAGAATTAAACTTAAACTAACTTTCGAGCGTAGTGCTGACTTCCAGGCACCTTCAAAGGCGCTATCAAACCGCCGTCTGTTGGCGATACCAGTGAGGCTATCTTGCTGATTGAGTTTATCCAATTTGAAACGTTGTTTTAAGTTGAGTAGATATTCTTTGTTAAGTTGGATCGCCTGAAAAAACATATAGGTTGAATAAAGTAATAACATCATCCCTTCTACAAATCGCTCGCCACTTATGAAAACTGCGCTTACAAAGGGAAAGGGAGTCAATACCGTGAGAAACCCTAGTGACAATTTCTTCATAGGCGCAAAAATGACCGACCCAGTGCTAACTAGCGCAAAAATTGCCATCAGTAAGTAAATGAATATATGTTCAAACGATGGAATTAGCATCGAAAGAGAAAATAGCAGGCTGTAGATCCCAGCCGGTACTAAAACATTAAAATATAGCCAGATGCGTCGAATGTTTTGGTTAGCCTCTGGATTTTTTAAGTAATACCTATAAACAGAAAAGCGAACGAGGCCTAAGGCGAATAATACGCTACTAATTAGCCAAAAAAACACCAAATGCTGTTGATAAAAGCCCGTCGGGAGTCCAATTAGCATCCAGGCAGCAAAATAGACGTAAATCCCGTTAATACTGCGCTCATCAACATCTTTAAAGATCTGAAATTGAAGAAAGTTGATATATTCCTGGTCGTCTTTACCCATTAGCGGCAGTGCCTCTGGCAAAATCGGGCAAACTCAAAGGGTAATTGTTCTTTCATAGGTTATTGGATAACTGGTTGTTTGATGGCCGCTAAGCAGCTAGTTACTTGATTTAAGTCTAGTTTTAATGACGTGGAAGTCAAGTTAGACCTAGGCTAGATATTAAAAAGTAGTGTGCTCAAGGGTAAAGCAAAATCAATAGGAATCTGTCTTCTATTTAGGGTATCATGGTGATCTTTTGGTGTTTTACGTTATGAAATGGAGTTCAGTCTGTGTATTTATTTAGAAAATTTTTCGCTCAGTTAATTATCTTACCCACAATCGCATTTTCTATTGCTTGTGGTGGTGGAAGTGAACCAAGCCCAGAGTCCGAACCACCCGTTGCCGAATCGAAGCCAGCTTTTAGTTTAACTTTGCGTCAACAAACAACTTGTCAGGCCAACGCATATTTGCCAAATGTTTCAGTACTAGTCTATGAACAGTCACCACTTGTAAACCGCGATTCGCCTTTTGAAATATACAAGACAGACTCGAATGGTTTTATGGAGTTGGATGTCCCTGCAACAAGCAACGTTTCATTTTCCATTAATGTTAAAACGGCCTCTCTAGGCAGCAAGGTGTACACATTTAATGAGTTAGAAACTGGGCACTACGATCTTACGGTTCTGTTTTTCGAAGAGTCACCACTGCAAGCCGAGTGCAGCTGTCAACAGGTTGCTTTTGATGCTGAACTCAATACCGGAGCCAACCTGAGTGACGTCGGCAATGAGCGACTCTACTGGGGGGGATTAGCTAGTTTCGCAACATCAACTTCAGATAAAATCCATTTTACCGAAGTTGAAATATGCGGGACAGAGCATGAGCAACTTCCCGTTGCAGTCAAGGTTTCCTCAACAGTAGACGATACGGAATACTACGGATATAAGACTGCAAGCGATGCTCAGGACTATTCACTACCTGTCAGTATTGACTCAACAGTTGTTGTTCAGAATAAACCTGAAATTGGAGAGGAATATCAAGTGGATTCTTGGAAGGTCGTTAATGGTTATGAATATTTTTACTCGTTGAGCACTGCTGAAGAAACTAGCTATAAAACATTTCCCAATTTTTTGCCAGGAAAGTCACAGTTTGATATTACACAATATTTCCCAGCTACGTTTAATGGTGAGCCATCAAATGCTAACTCCTTTTCTGAGGGTTCGAGCATGAGTAGAGCTTCGACAGAAGAAAATACTATTGAGATGATGGAAAGAGCTCCCAGCGCGCAATTCATCGATATGGAATACGATGTCGAAAATCGCCGTGTAACTGTTGTATCTGATGGTCCTATTAGCGAAGCTCACCTTAACTACACTTACATTCGCAATGTCCGCCCTAACGGTGAATTTTTTAGGTGGTTTATCTACTCCCCAAATAACCACCAAATAAATTTGCCGTCGTTAGAAGAGCCGTTTGAATCGGAGTTCCTAGAGGGGCATAACGGCAGGGCGCTTAGGCTGTCATCATATGTTCGTGTTAATGATGCCACTAACTTTAGTGACGCGTTGACCACAAGACGGTTTAACGACTTAATTAGTGGAATGCGATCTAATGAATTTACTGAATCTTTAATCGAAGTTTACTATAGAGAATTTTCTAGTAGCCAGCAATTAATCAATCCTGAACTATCTAAACGGCACACTATATTTGACGGCTTTAAGAATGAATCAAGAGATTTTTATCTTAGATAATTGATTCTTACAGATAGTAATTCGAAAGCTTGTATGAACTGAAAAATATAGAATGCATTTTAGATGTTTCAAAAATCTAAAATGCGCGAAAGTCCGTTGACAAACTATTTAGTTTAACTCACGCAACTTGTTGTGAGTCGGTATCACTGCTCGGAACATCTGTCGCTAGAACATATCCAGCTCGAACAATTGGGCTTGTTAGTATATTTCGCATGTCACAAATGCTTTCATTATTACTCGGTAGATTCATTTCGCCACAACACGAACAAGCTTTAATTCGAAGTCGACCTTTTTGAAAAATTGCCCACTGATGCTTTTGATTACTCATATCAATTCCTTACAGGTTAGTTATTAATAAAACATTCTAAAAGTTCATGTCGAGAAAACTAAGACTAGTGTGGTTTTTGCAGGTCAACTGTGAGTGAGCTCACACTTCCATGTTGAAAAATTCAACTTTTTTCATAAAAATTTCGCAGCGAGATTTTTTATTCGCCGCATTATTTTGTTGTGAGATAAATATCTCAAACTATTGATCTTTTTGAATAAAATGCGGCATTAGGGTAGCCGGAGCGAGGCTAAATAGAATTTTCGATTTCTTTTAACGAATGAGGATAAATACTAATCTAGTTTTAAATTTTCAATTTTGTCAGGTCGATAGAAATAATAACCTTGCATATCTTCGCAACCAAGGGAAAGTAATAATTCTTTTTGTTCAATTGTCTCAACCCCTTCAACAACGCAGTTCGCTTCAAAACTGGCACACAGTTCTAGAATGGTTTTAACCACACCTTGACTACGTGGGTCATCGAGTAGATTTTCAACGAAACTTCTGTCTATTTTTAAATTGTTGAATGCCAGTTTATGTAGATAGCTTAAGCTCGAATAACCAGAGCCGAAATCATCCAAAGCGATCATAAAGCCTTGGTCTTGAAGTGCGCGTGTGGTTGCTGCACAAGATTCAAGATCGCTCATTATGGTGGTCTCTGTTATTTCAAACTGCACTCGACGGCTTTCAACGCCATGACTATCTAAAATAGCCTTTAATTTTTGTAAAGTTTCTGCATTGACCACATCATGCGCGGAAAGGTTAAACGATAAATATAGATGGTTTGGCCATTGCTTTAAATCTGCAATGGCTTGGTCAAATAAATGTAAAGATAAATCACTGATAATTCCGGTTTTTTCGGCTACCGTAATAAATTCTGCCGGCGATACATGACCTAGTTCTGAATTATACCAACGCGCAAGCGCCTCAAGTCCTTTAATTTTTCCATTTGACCCATTTACGATGGGTTGGTAATGCAGACTGAGCTCCTTCTTTTTTATACTCTGGTTTAGCGCCAGTTCTATCTGTGATTGTTGCTTTATTTGTCGTTCATGCTCTTTAGAAAAAACAATGGAGCTACCGCGAGATTCTGCTTTGGCTCGGTAGAGCGCAAAATCAGCGCGTTCCATTAACTTATCAACTGTATTGCCAGCTTCGGGGTACACTGCGAATCCACAAGACCCGGAAATATTGACTGAGCCAGAGCGCATCGCAAATGGCTTCTTTAGAATTTCGGTTATTTGAGTTGCTAAATGATTTAACTCACTATCACTATGATCATGATCGATAACCAATGCAAATTCATCACCTCCAATCCTCGCTAACAAACATTCACCGTGTAACACGCTGGTTAAACGCTGGCTCACTTCCTTGAGAACTCTATCGCCAGCCGCATGGCCGTGAATGTCGTTGACTGGTTTAAATCCATCTAAATCAACTAATCCAACGATAAAGCTAGAGTGCTTAGTTTGTGCTGCTAATTTTTGTTGCAAATAACTCGCAAAACTACGTCGGTTAGCTAGTTTGGTTAGGCCATCTTGATTTGCTAATAGTTCGTTTTCAATATTAAGCTGCTGGGTACTTTCGTGTTGTAACTGCAAATCGTGTTGAGCCGCAATAACTTTTGAAAAAGCACGGTAATAGCTTAGGGCAACTAATATTAATACAGCCACAACGATAGTAAAGTTAATCGCAATTGAAACAAAAATAGAGTTTCCACTTGTGATAAAAAAGACCATAAAAGGTAATCCAACGGTAACAGTCGTAGACCATACAGCGGCAGGTAGATGGATTAAACAGACAATTATTCCGAATACTGTGACCGACATATAGTACGCAATATGCAATTGATGTCCGACGTCACCATATTGATATAAGGTGAATGCCCATGTGCTAAAACCAATTCCCATAAAAATGGAAAAGAGCACGGTCATTCGGATTTGGTGTTCAACTTGTGAGAGAGTGAAAGTGTGCTTACGATAGCTATACCATTTTAAAGAGCGAGCAATGCATGCAACGCTTAAGAAAGCGGCAACATAGACAGTTAAATGCTTGGGAGCGACATGATAATGGGTATAAGAAAGAATTAGTGAGTTAACTAAAAGTATAAAATAAAGCAAAGGGACTTTGGTGATCAGCTCATTGAATTGAGCAAATTTTAATTGCTCACTCTGTTCACCCCCATTAACGGTTAACAATATGCGTTTCAGTTTTTCATTTAAGGCCACTTAACCTATATTTCTCCTAATGAAATTGCATAGTTATACCCTAGACCAAAACTGGCAATAAATACAGATGTGTAGGGGCAATTTCTGATGTGACAGAAGGGAGTCAACACTCTTTCACTCTTAAATGACGGTCGCGGGATAAATACCCCAGGATTTGTCAAGCAACTGGCACGAAAGCAGAGATTGTGAACTGCAACTATTGACGATATAGTTAAGGGCTTGAGATTACCTCCTTTCTAACTGCCTACATCTGTTTATGCGTAAAATTCTTTCAATTTCAATTTTGTTATTGATGCTGCTTAATTTGACCTTGGTAGCCCATTCAGTGAATCGATTCAACAGTCTTTCTACAGAAGATGGGCTGGCTGGACAATTAGTCCGGGAGATAGCACAGGATCAAGATGGTTTCATTTGGTTTGCTACAGCCTACGGTTTATCTCGTTATGACGGGTATTCTTTTAAGAATTTCTATCACAACGAATTAATTGATGATTCATTGTCGAGTAATAATTTATGGCAATTATACATAGATAAACGAGGTGTAATGTGGGTGGTCTCCGTTATTTCAAACTGTACTCGACGGCATTCAACTCCATGACTATCTAAAATAGCCTTTAATTTTTTTAAAGCTTCTGGGGCCTGTTAAATATTTTGATTTTCACATTGATTTGGTTGGGCCCATTCAAGGATTTGATTTCTCTTGTTCAGCATTTTGGGTTCTCCTAACTGGCTATTCGCGTAGTTTTATGGGCTTAAAGTATTCGAAATCGAATGTCACAACTTGGGTTTAACTAGCAAATAGAGCGGTGTTGATCGTGTGAGTTGATACTTAGCTGCAAGATGGATTGAGTAATACTGGGAAAAGAGTTGCCGAAGTGGTTGGTTTAATAGAGTATGTTGAGTGAGTCGCTGGGATGATTGGATGAGAAAGGGGAGGTAGAAATTAACACCACTTAGCCGGTTCTGAAAACTTACACTGTGACGGTGAGCTATAATCTCATACAGATGTCATTCATTTCACTCAAACCGTCATGAAAATCAAACTTATTCGTCCTATTTTTAAATGCCAACATGATGAGCTCATTTTTTTTCAACGGTTGTCACTGGTCACAGGCTTTGAAGGGATCCTCGAACGAGGAGACACGTTTGAGCTTACTGTTAGTGACATAAATGTTCAACACACAATCAATGAAGTTAAAGCGATTTGCGATATTTGGAATGGTGGGTTAATGGAAGATTAGAGGATAGACAGTGGCGGCTGAAAATCAACCGATGAAAAAAATAATAGGTTGAAAACGTTTAGCTTTGACATTCACTCACCCCCAGAGAATAATTAGGTTACTCTCTGGGAGTGAGTAATAAATTAAACACACTTAGTTTTAATTGCTTGTAAAGCAAATTAACCTGATACTAGCTCGGTTCGCTAGTACATGACCCACAACAGTAATCCGCACCATGTACTTTGCTCGAGCTCGGCTCCATTGCCGCTTCCGATAATCCACTAACTAAGGGTTTGTTGTCAGTCGTTGTGGTTAAGTTGAAAACACCTTTTACGACTTGCCAAGCGACAGCCACAGCTCCAATGATGAAAACCACATCGCCAATCGTTCGCACCCAACGTAAGGTGACCAATAAATCGCTTTGAAGAAATGCTTCACTGCGGGCATACCATAAACCTTCCGATGCACTAGCAACAAATTGGATAATCCCAACAGGAAGTAGGCTGGTAAATAGCATCAATACAAGACCGCCATTGAGCCACCAAAAACTGGTTTTCATCAACCTTTCATCAAACTGCATTTTTGGGCGTATGTACCTTAAAACTAGCAAAGTAAAACCAAGTGCTAAGAATCCGTATACTCCAAATAGAGCGGCATGTGCATGAGTGGCTGTGGTATTCAGGCCTTGTAAATAATATAGCGCCAATGGTGGGTTAATTGAAAAACCAAGCACCCCAGCGCCCAACATATTCCAAAAAGCAACCGCCACAAAAAACATCAGCGGCCATTTTATGTTAGCCATCCAAGGGGCTCTATTTTTCAAGCTATAGTGCTCCCAAGCTTCATAGCCCAATACAATGAGAGGGACGACCTCTAGAGCACTAAAGGTTGCACCTACCGCCATTATGGGAGTTGTTGTTCCAGAAAAATATAAATGATGAAAAGTTCCCGGTACTCCACCCAGCAAAAAGAGTGACGCTGAAGCCAACGAGGCGACTGTTGCAATGCGCTTACTAACTAGCCCCATGTTATAGAATATAAAGGCTAGCGCGGTAGTGGCAAAGACTTCAAAAAAGCCTTCTACCCATAAGTGAACTATCCACCAGCGCCAGTATTCCATGACCGATATATGGGTTCGTTCGCCATAGAAAAAACCGGCACCATAAAATAACCCAATCGCAACTACTGAGGCTGTAAACAGCGCTAATAGGTTTTTGTCCCCTTTTTGATTAAGCGCGGGAACAATACATCTGAGCATTAGACCTAACCAGAATACCACACCTATAAATTTGCCGATTTGCCAAAGACGACCTAAATCGACAAACTCGTAACCCTGATGGCCTAACCAAAAATTCCATTCTGCGGGCATGATTTGAGCAATGGCTAAAAAGTTACCGACAAATGAGCCAACAACAACAATAATTAAGGCCCAAAATAATATATTGACACCTAGTTTTTGGTATTTGGGATCGTCACCTCCGTTAATGATTGGCGCTAAAAAAAGCCCAGCAGCTAAAAAGCCCGTGGCTATCCAGAACATAGCGGCTTGGATGTGCCATGTTCTGACTAAGCTGTAAGGAAACCACTCAGAAGTTTGAATACCATAAAAACTTTGACCTTCGACAGTGTAGTGAGCGGTAAATCCACCTAACAGCACTTGTAATGTAAACAGTCCGACTACCACCAGTAAATACTTACCCAGTGCTTTTTGTGAGGCGGTTAACTTAAAGCTGGTAATTGGATCTTTATCTGCCGCTTTGGGTGGCTCGTCTTCTTTGCGTAAGAAAGACCAGGCCCAAACTAAAGCTCCAATTCCCGCGATCAGCAGTACAACGCTGGCAATTGACCATACGATATTTTCGGTGGTCGGTTTGTTATCGATTAATGGTTCATGAGGCCAGTTATTAGTGTAAGTTGAGCCACCTTCGGGTCGTTCGGTTGATGCTGCCCATGCAGTCCAAAAAAAGAATTCAGTCATTCGCGCACGGCGCTCTGGGTCGGGCAGAGTGACTTCTTTCATTGCGTAGTGATCACGTGTTTGTTGTAAAGACTTCTCTCCGCCAAACAGGTCGTCGTAATATTGTGCCGTTAATTGCATTGCCTTTAATCGCTTATTCGAAAGCGTAACCACTTTTTGTTGAGCATCATAGGTGTTGGTTCGGTATTCCTTTTTCAAGTCAAACTGCAAGGCATGCTGTTGTTTTTCACTGAGTTGTTGATAGCTTTTTTGAAACTGTTGTTGAGCACTCAGTTCTAGCCAGTGTAATAGTTCACGGTGCAACCAATCTGCGGTCCAATCTGGAGCCTGATAGGCACCATGCCCCCAAATTGAACCGAGCTGCATACCGCCAACAGATTGCCAAGCAGTTTGGCCATCGAGTATGTGTTCCTGTGTGGTAAAAATTTGCCCATCTTGCGACTTGAAGTGGTTGGGAATTGGCGGTGCTACACGATAAATTTCGGTGCCGAAGTAGCCTAAAATGGCAAAGGTGAATGCTAAAACACCAATTAGAGTCCACCATAATTTCTTGTACTCTCTCATTATTTTTCTCCGTTTTTTAAGCGACTGCTCGGTTAAAAAGTAAGTTGTTTTCTGTATGAATGTGTTGATTCAGATCGCTAATAAATTGTTGCAACCCTACGTAAAGAGCTTGCCAAGTATTGCAGGCATCTTGTTGCGGAATGACATCATTGGTTAGCTTATAGATAGTGTTAATTTGAGTGAGGTGCTCTTGATGTTCATGCTTCATAACGCTAATCGGGCCTGCCACCATAGTGGAACGGCTTTTGGCCAGTAGTGGAAATAGAATATCTTCTTCTTTTTGCATGTGTTGAGCTAGTTCAGCTTGCATGTTGGTTAGATGTTCGGCTAGCCCTTTGGGGCATAAAGGGTGATTCTTGTGAACTAACTCTACTCTTTTGGCAAGTCGTATTAACTCAGGCAATTGTTCACGGTGCACTTCATGAAAGCGGTTTAATACGTAATCGATAATCTCCTGATTTGATAGTTCTTCTAAGTTGGGCGGAATTTGTTGTCTTAGGCTTAATTGCTCTAAAGCATTAGTGATGGATGACTCATCAAGAGACTTTGCCGCAATAGCTTGCGAAAGCTTTTTGTCGCCATCGCAACAAAAGTTGATTTTATGTTGAAAGAAAATGGCTGTAGCACCAGTTATTTCGACTGCGAGCTGACCAACGGTTCGGTTTAAGTAGGGCATTGTTTACTCCTTAATTTAAAACATGCAAATAAAATACATCTTTAATTGAGATTTTACACCTTAATTTTAAAGATGTAAAATAAATGCATGTTATATTTGTAAGTTTGATACCGTCAGCTGTTGACTCGCGCAAGACAGGTTATTTCGATAACTTAAAAGTAATGCTATTTAAAAGGTTGGTGTAATATGAATAATGACGAAAGGTTTCCGCTAATCTACTCTTGCTCGGGTTGTTCAAATAATGCTCAACTGGCTAATCAGGTTGCAGTGGATTTAAATAGAGAGGGTCATGCTGAAATGTCTTGCATCGCTGGCTTAGGAGGCGATGTTAAACCATTGATCAAGAAGGCGCGTTCAGGGAAGCCGATAATTGCTGTGGACGGATGTCAATTGCATTGCGTTAAACAAACTTTGGCTAGGCATCAGCTAGAGCCAACATGGCATTTTACTCTCACAGAGTTTGATATCAAAAAACGTTTTAATAGTGATTATTGCAACAGTGACTTAAAACGTATTAAAGCAGTGATTGTGTCTAGATTAGAGTAACCTATTTAAGTGTGAGCAAATTGCTAATAGGTGTTGAACGCTTAAAAGGATTGCCAAGCAATTCATTGGTTATTTAGCGAGGTAGTTTCTAGCAACAAGTTTGTCCATTGGTTGAACCATAGATTCTAGCGGGGGCTGACTCGCTGGGCGACGGGGCAAAATAGGGTTTGAAGAAGGGTTAATGCAGTAGCTAAGTGGTTGTTGTTGACTCAGCTTCGGTAAGCTCTAGCTATGGTGGGTTTCAGAAAGTAAAAATATAGTTTAATTTGAAGCTTCTTTCCTCAAGCGTCGGCGTGCCAGCAGTGTTGTTATTTCTACCTCGCTCTCTAATGGGGTAAAGGTTGTTTTGTTGCCAGATATTAGCGATTTTAAGCGTTAGTTGATGTTGTCTTTCTGATTGCCAAGTCAATGTCGCATTTCCCCAGCCAAACCCTTGCGCCTTCTCATTGGTCCAGGGGGAGTACCAATCGCCTATAAAGATATGTTGATAAGCAACTTGCCAGTTTGAATCTATCTGCAGGTTGCCTTGATAGCGCAAAAATTGTTCCGGCATTCCATTAGAATGAATTGAGTCGGGATCTCCGGCAACTGGAGATTTTTGACCAAAGGAAAATCCGTCGGCTGATATTATTTTACTCTGGCTGTAGGACAGGTTATGTTGGGTGGTTTTTGTGCGATATCGTGCTGATACCTCGATTCCATCTATCTCTAAGACTTCGGGTGTGTTGGTATAATAAAAAACGCCTCCCCATAAACCGACGATATCAGTACCAACTGGTGCTTCTGGCGTGCCATTACGGGTCGATTGGGTAACAATAATATTATCGATCTTCGAACTATAATAGACGAAATCGTAAGACCAACGATTGTTCAGCTCGCCTCGAACACCTAACTCAAAAACATTCAGCTGTTCAGGTTGAGTGGTTGGTAAAGACATTAGTAGCTCACCGGTTGTCGAGGAGGTCATTCCGGTTCCTCCGAGTTCTGAAAAATTGCTTTCTGATAACAACCCGTCTCTAAGAAAACCACCTGAGTAGTGTACGCCTGGAGCACCTCGAAAACCTTCAGAGTAGGTCAGCCGGTAATATCTCTCGCTTTCCTGAGATTTATAGATAGCGCTGATTCTAGGGCTGACTTGCTCACCCCAGTTGGGGTGGTCGTCAAAACGTGCTCCAAGATTGAATACCCAGTGCTCAATCAATTCGGTACTTAGCTCAGTAAACATCGCTTTTGTATCAAAGCTATTATCAAATACCCAGGTATTTAAGCGATTGTTTTGCGCGTTGACATCGGTTGTTTGATTGACAATAAAGTTATCGCCTTGCCAGTTAGCGTCTCCTGTTTTAATTCGTGTTAATTCAAATCCGGTAGTCCAAGTTGTATCGTGATTGACTGATTGCCAGGTAGCGCTGCTGGTGCTGCTCAAACGCACTTCACGCGCACCACCTGTTGTTAGGTTAAAAGTATGGTCATACAAGGCGTAATCGTCTTGTTGCCAATCTGCGGTTAAATCGTAACGCCACTGTTGATTGAGTGGTTGACCATATTTAGCTGCAAATACTGTTAATCGTTGCTCGACTTGGTCACGATCTTTGGTCCAATTATAAAGGTCTCTCATTTGCTGATGGTGTTGTAGTGAAACAGTCAGCGCGTTGTATTGATAATCAAGGAGTAAACGCATGGCCTCGCTGCGATTTAACCGGTTACCTCTAGCTGATGGCGTACTTGGGTGAGATGAGTCGCTTTCAACTACCTCCGCTGCCCAGCCTCGTGCAGGTAATGTGAATCCATCAAGAGATTGTTTAGAGGCGTACCAGTTAAATTGATGTTGCTCGACCGTGTGACCTCCTAAGGTTGCGAGTTGTTGCCATCCAGCGTCACCGGCACTCACTATGAGCTGGCTAGCTGACTCTTTACGAGTGATTATATTGATGACTCCGAGTTGTGCACCTTGACCTAATGTCACACTTCCTGGTCCGCGCACCACTTCAATTCTTTCAATGTAATCTAAATCGATACCATTTAAAATATTATCCGCAGGCCCCCAAAACCAATCGGCATTCACTTTTACCCCGTTGATTAAAAATAAGACCTTACTATTATTATCTGGTGCTAGTCCTCTAAATGCCGCGATGGTGTCGTCCTTATCTTCTGACTTGAAATAACCAGGCACATACATATTCAGTAAGTCGTTTAAGGTTCTAGCGTAGGCCTGCTCAATGTCTTCACGGTAAATGATGGTGATTGACGAGGGTTGATATTTTTGCCTATTTTCTGTCCGAGAGCCTGAGCTGACTTTGACTTGAAGCAACTCTTCGAGTGACATATTTAATAGTTCTTGCATCTCAGCGGCTGAGGTAAAGCCTGAAAACGAAACCCAAATGAACAGTGCGACGGCTTGTCGCAAATTGACCGGACGAGGACGAGGTAGTGGTGACACATTTTGCATTGGTGTAAACCTGCAGGTTTTGTGTGCTCAATTAATTATAGGCAAAAATATTAAGAACTAGTAGTAAATAAGTCGGGTTGTTTGAATAAATTGGGTAAGATTTTAGCGAGTATCTTTCAGATTCTCCACTGCAAACGGTTTACTCATATTTTCGGTAATGCACCCTACAGTTATAGAACATAAGATAATTGGTATCATAGATTCTGGTGAGAATTGATTTTTTTCCTCTTATCCAGACAAACTAACTTGATCTTAAATCTAGAAAAACAGGGGGCATGAGTAACAATATTGTCCTGCTAAAGCGTAACCACAATGATAGCGCTTAAGAAAATACTAATCGTCAAAACTTAAGAGCTCTTCATCTACTTTCTTATCATTCAGGCGCTGATATTTCACCCTTACCTGAATAATATCGGTAATTTGAATCATATTCTTTTTACTGGTGGTCCATATTTCGAAATTAGATATGGTGATTTCGCTAATGATGAATCCTTAACAAAGGTCGCCCGAATCGGTCTTGGAAATCATTGTTTTCATGTTGAATAGATGGACGCGACTTGGCTAAGTGATGAGCAGCTGAAAGGTGTAAAAAATAATATCAATTATTTTTTGCAAGAAAGGATTTTAGAACGAGGAGCCGTTGTTGATATTCAGGAGATCTGGGAGTACATGAAGTATCACGCAACTGGGACAGCGGCGAACCTTTACGGAAACGTGCATTGGATTTTAGTTGAACCCAATGAATAAAATTGTAACGTGAATAGTGAGTGGAGAAAAAAAAGAACAGTAGATATAAAGCATTATTAGACTCGGATTTTTCAATACTTGGAGAAAATAAGAAATTAGCGAATGAATCAATTCTTAATTCATTTTTAAATAACTACTATATCTCATTTTGCTAGGATAGAATAATTGCTGTTAACAGTAATACTCGCTTGCAAGTATTACTTTCGATACATAGCTTAGTGACATTAATAGATTGGAGAGCAACAATGGCAAGAACTGCCCAGCAGCGATATGACGGCGCGATAGAATACATTAACAAAAATATTGATTCGGGTTTAGCTAAAGATATAGCCAAGAAATAACCAATAAAACTAAAGCAGGGACCGCTATTTCATTGAGTGGTGGCGGCTTTAGTTTTTCGGGGAGTCAGCAGCATCATTGGGCGCTGAGATCGCTTTTGCTTTGTCAGCAAGCTTATCTTTTAGGAAGTGGCGCGCATAACTTTCTTAAAGCAACGCAAAGTACCGCAGGTAATACCGCTAAAACTTTTTTTAAAGGTAAATCAGAAGCACAAGTAAAGGAAGCTATTAAATCCTACACCGTGAAAAAGGGGCTTACAAGAGAGGGACTTGCCGATGTCGCTAAGACAACAAATGGAACCGATGGTGATTTTGTGTTTGCAACTCGTACACGCTCCGAAAATTCGTTAGGCCGAAACCCTGTTTGTTTTAACGCGGTTAGGTTATGGTTGTTTAAGGCAGGCTTTGTTTCTTTGCGTTGGCTTGCTTCAGAAGGTTATGGGTTAGATGCTAATACCTGTAATACTATTCTCGGTTCTGGAAAAGAAATTACCCCTGAGCAGCTACCAAAAATGCCAAAAGGCTACATGTTTAATTTCCATGCTAAAAAGTCGCCATCAACTTGTCATTGGGGAATTTCTTTAGGTGATGGTTATGCGGTCGGTTCCAATACAACTGCGCAAGAAAATGGTGGCAAAGCTAAAGTCGATTTTAGAAATGGTAATTCTATATATGGTACATTTTCTTTGCAGAGTTCATACGAAGTTTGCCGATATAAATATAAGCTTGTTGGAGAGAGTATTGGTGATGTTGTGATACGACAGATTGATCCTACCCAAGTAAGAACGTTTTTCTAGAAAATGAATTTTAAATAAGCACTAATCAGAAAAATAATAAATTCTGGTTTGGTTAAAATTGATGGTGATAGACGAATACTCCTTGTGAGCATTCTAAAAGCGTTATTGATGCCCATTGCGGAGTTGAGATGGCTTGAAAAGGAGCACGAGTTCTCGAAGAGATAACCAGTCGCAAATCATCGGGGCGCTTTTATAGTACATATATTAACCAAGGCTAAGTCCTGATAATCAGATTATCTAGATTTTTTTTTGAACTAGCGAACCTTAGTGACTGACAGTGTGAGGTTTTAACTAGCTTAACCAATAGAAAATTAGCTCCAATTCTGGCATAGTGCCCGCATCTTTAGCTTCACCCCTGTCGATACAGACCATTAATAGACATGTCTCTTCAGTTAAATTCAAGTTCGAATTTAGAATCAAACATAGTAAAACTAACCATTATTAAGGCTTCAAAATGGTTAATGCTATTTATGCCTATTATTTGGCTATTTTACGCAGAGAATGGCTTGTCAATTAGTGACCTTTTCATTATTCAGGGCATCTATTCACTAGTCATCGCCATTATTGAAATCCCGTCTGGCTATTTGGCCGATAGAATGGGACGCAAAAAATCCATTGTTCTAGGGACTTTCTTTGGATTACTTGGGATGATTGCTTATTCACTTTCGTACGGATTTGGTGGGTTCCTGCTAGCGGCGCTTTGCTTAGGAGTTGGACAAAGTTTTATTTCTGGTTCTGATACGGCTTTAATGTATGACTCGCTTGTTAAACTAAAAAGGCAAAATGAGTTTATCAAGCTCGAGGGAAGGATTGT
Organism: Kangiellaceae bacterium; assembly: GCA_965230505.1. Classification (GTDB taxonomy): domain Bacteria; phylum Pseudomonadota; class Gammaproteobacteria; order Enterobacterales; family Kangiellaceae. Next base: position 2,996,633 of record OZ246006.1, read on the forward strand.
ATCCGCGGGAAATATTGCTGAAGCATCCGCATTTGTGATTGGTGGCTTGCTCGCCGAAATTAGTTTAAGAACTCCCTTTTATGTTCAAGTGTTTATAGCTCTTATTGGCTTTCTAACGGCGTTGTTATTAGTCGAACCAAAACTGGAAGAAGGAACAAAAGGTAAAAACAGCGCGTGGTCCAATATACGGTCAATTATTCGGTTTGCCATAGTCGAAAATAAAACTCTAAGGCACTATTTACTTTATTCCGCCATCATTGGTGCTGCAACGCTAAGTATTGCCTGGTTTAGTCAGCCGCTTTATGTATCTATCGGCATTGAGAGTGCTTTTTATTTTGGTGTTATTGGGGCAATTTTAAATTTAATAGTCGCGGTCGTTTCTTTTTACGCCTACAAAATTGAATACCGTTTTAAAACTTCTAATCTCTTGTTAGCGATTCTAATGCTGATTGTCGGCTGTTATTTCTTATTGGGTTTTTATGACAGTCAATGGGTTTTGATTTTCCTCGGTGTTTTTTATATTGCACGAGGCGTTGCAACACCTGTTTTAAGGGATTATATGAATCGGCATACGCCATCTAATATGCGTGCGACGGTTATGTCATTAAGAAGTTTTGTCACTCGTATTATATTTTCAGTTATTTCGCCAGGGTTTGGGGTGGTGGCGGATCTGTATTCTATTCAGCAAGCGTTGATGTTAGGCAGCGTGATATTTTTGATTCTGAGTCTGACGAGCTTTATTTATTTGTTTAGGCTTGAGAGGTCGAGTTAGTGGGCGAAGTTTTGCATAGCCTTATTTTTGCGGAAAATCTCACTATTTGAAATATAAGGCTATAGATTATTCCAATAATTAGCAGCACTAGTTCTGGTACTACTATTAATTAAACTCTCTATTAGTCTTTGCGCAGTTTAATCAATTAATGTGTCAACTTTACCCCCCTTTTTATGCTATATTAATTATTAATACATACCCATAGTGAGGTTAAAGTTATGGCTAGAAATACGTCGGTAACACTCGGTGATCATTTTGATGAGTTTGTCTCGGAAAAAATTAATACCGGTCGTTTTCATTCTGTCAGTGAAGTTGTTCGTGCCGGTTTGCGAAAGCTTGAAGATGATGAAACAAAACTAGAACTATTAAGAGCAAAACTGAAAGCCGGTGAAAATAGTCCGTTGGTTGAATATTTTGATGGTGCTGACTTTATTGCCAAGCTTAATGAGAACCACTTAAATGAAAAGCAAGGCAAGTGATTACTAACTACCGCCTTAGAACCTCAGCGCAATCTGATCTTGAATCCATCTGGCTTTATACTCTTGAACAGTGGGGGCGCGAGCAAGCCAATCGCTATTTGGAGTCCATAATAAGTCGATTCCAGTGGTTAGTCGATAATCCATCACAGAGTAAGCATCGAGATGATATAAAGGAAGATTATTATTGTTTTCCCGAAGGGATGCACGTCATTTTCTATAAAATTAAAGAAGACCATATAGACATCATAGGCATTCCTCATCAAAGTATGGATATTGCGGAGTATTTGATTTAATAATTAAATTGGGCTGTGTATTCTTCTATTGATGAAAATTAAATATATAAACCCTATCGATATCTAGAACACTTCTCAATTTGTTTAAAAAAATCATTGATATATAGCAATCAATTGATACTAAAGTGTATGTCTATTAGTATTTAGAGCTTAATGATCAAATGAAAGGAATGCCATATGAGTCAAATAACACTGACGGGCTCCGTTGGGGTCAATGGAAAGAACAATAAGGCTGATATAAAAACTGTTCAATCAGCGCTCAATCAAATACTTGATATTATTAAGCCTACAAGAAAATTAGCTGTAGATGGGTCGTTGGGTAGACAGCCTGAAAAATCAAAGACAGTTGCTGCAATAAATATATTTCAGAAAAAAGTAGTTAAAATGTTTAAACCGGATGGTGTGATAGACGCCAATGGGCGCACTATAGCCATTTTAAGACAAAAAGCTAAGCAACAAAGCCTCAGGACTATAAGTAGCAAGGTAAAGGTAAGCTATTCGAGTTCTTTGCCAAAAGAAAAACAACTTGTATCCGAATACGCAATAAAAGTGGTTAAGATGGCGCTGACTGAAGTTGGTATGGAGCAAGCAGTGATCACCAGTACTTTAAGAACTCCAGAGCAGCAAGCTCAAATAATGTATAGGAATGCCAAAAAGAATCTAGTAAACCAATTTAGACTTTATGGCTCTACTGGAGATGAGGTCTTAAAGGTTTATAAGAAAAATGCTTCAAGTAGCGAATCGGAAGTCGTTAAGCTGATGACTGATAAAATCAATAGCCTGCTAAAGCAAGGTAAACGAACATCGAATCATTGTGCAACTAGTGAAAGCTATAAGAATCTTAACATTATCGATATTGGTGTTAACTCAACCAAAGCTGCAGCTGGAAGCTCCTTTAAGTTGGAGGCTTTTACTAAATCGTTGAATAATTTGGCTACCGAAGGTTACATTGAAAAAGTAATTGATGAAACTAAAAAAAGTAATACTTGTTGGCATATTGAAGTGAAACCTAACAAGAAACTGATAACGGCTAAACTAATTTGAATTGATAGAGAAAACATATAATGAAATTAATAAAATCGACTTTCATGCTTCTTGGATTGGTGATGTGTCTAGGTGCTTGCGCAAGTGAGTGTCAAATAAAACTAGTTGATCTATCGGCAGAGCTGTCTCAGCTAGAAGGTGTTGAATCAGTCAATAAAATAAAGCTACTGGACCCTTATAGTGAAGAACCTATTTATCGATACTCGCTTTTGTACCAAGACGGTATGCTGGGAATTCTGGAACAAAAGCATTGCGTGATGAGTAACTTGTCGGCTTCGTTATTAGTTGGAGACGATGTCGAATCTAGTCTTATTAGCAGTCGTCTCGCAAAATTGCTTTTGGTTACACCTACATGGAGAGAAAAATTTGCTAAGCAACCCATTGAGAAAACGATTTTGGATGGATTTATGAATCAAGAAAAAAGCGGTGCCAGTGAATCAATATCGCTTGATGACAAAATAAAACTAGCAAATGAGAATAGTGAAATTAGCCTGGCCACTGCCGATGTTTCCAGCATTGGGTTTGCTTATGCCAAAATAGTTACTTTTTATTTGGGAGTTGGTGGGCAATAAATTATATGTTTAATGAGCTGATAAACTTACCTACTTGTCCTACAATCAGAAAAACGGTTCAGGCACATTTTGCATTATATATAGGTTTAGCCTGATTAGAAAATCTAAATGATAGAGTTTGATTCTAGAGTGCTAAGATTAATGGCTTTAATTAAAACTAAAATCGCTTCACAGCAAAAGCCCTACCTGAATGAGTCTTCAAATACTTTTCAAACGACGCAGCCTTAGTAATTTTTTACGTGTATTATTCACACAATATGCGAGTCAGAATTGGGAGTTAATTCCCAATTTAATTTGCTCAAGCCGAGTATGGTCAAGGAAAGACGAGAGGTCAGGTGTCAGAATTACAAGAAGAAGCAGGAACTAACCAAGCATGTGCAGCTATTAGATTAGTTGAAAAATCTCATTGGCATAAGGATTATGTAAAACTTTACTTTAGAAAAGCATATGTCGAGCTCAGAAGCCATGCTGCTGGAGGTGCTCAACCGAATTTAAATGTTGGAAAAATATCAAATACTGTTTTGGTTATACCTCCACTTGCAGAACAGAAACGTATTGTAAATAAAGTCGATGAACTAATGGCATTGTGTGACCAACTCAAAGCTCAACTTAGTGATGCTCAAAATACTCAACTTCATCTTGCTGATGCGATTGTTGAGCGGGCTGTTGGGTAGATGAAAGGAATAATATGAAAGAAACGGAATTCGAAGCTTTTAAAGTTGTATTTAAAACGGAAATGGAGCGTCCTAAACAGGGGGAAATATTCATTACCCCAGCTTATTCCTCGAAGAAAGAATTCCTGTGTAGTCTCTGTGTCTTATTACCGAATTCTGAAGAAACTCTTGTTGGTGAACTTTACCTCAGTTTTTTATCAGTCGAGGATGCTAGTCAAGGTTTTATAGATGAACTATTCACGGAAGAACTTACGTTAGAGCACTATCTAGCTGCAAAGAATAGTCAAGGTATTTACCTTGAGTCAAAAGGAAAACCAATTTTTTATTCACTTCTTCCTAGCATTCAAGACTATAGGGGAGTAGTACGTCAGTTGGGTGTAGGGCTATCAAAAAAATTCTTACTAGCAATTAATGATCTTGTTATAGCTAAGCAAGCGGATACCACTTTTGAGTGGTTCAAGCGAGCGACCAGTTCACCGATATTTCGACGCAAATTCATGAGAGACTCAGAGCCTTTCTTTGCATTTCATAATGCTGAAACTGTTTTGAATGGTGCTGAGTTCGAAGAGTTGGATTCTATATCTAAAAGCTTGACTCTAACTTTCCAATTAGATTCATTTGCTAATAAACATGACATTAACTTTTTATTCGACTCAAATCATGTAATCCCGAAGCGTATAAATATATTGATAGGCAAGAATGGGCTTGGAAAAAGCCAAGCTCTAAATAAATTTTGTCGCGCAGCTCTCCAATATGAGGGTGATAAAAACAACCTCACTGATGGAACTACTTTGAACGGTAGGCCTATGATTAGTCGTATATTGGCTATTGGAACTCCCGGAGAAACATCTACTACTTTTCCCAACGAACGAACAGATCAGAAATTGCTTTATCGTAGACTAAATGTCACTAGAAAAGGTCGGGCCGCTAAGAATAGAAATATAGGACTTTTGCTAACCGAACTTTCAAGAAATGATAATGATATAGGTCAAAATAGGCGTTGGGATATTTTTAGGGCTGCAATTGAGAATATGATTTCTTTCGAAGAAATGTATATTCGCTTAACGGATAAAAGCATAGCGCCATTAGCTGAGTTGGGAAGACGAGGGAGAGAGACAAGCTTGCTCGATCTATGGTCAAGAGCGGATACTAACGCAGATCCATTGAGAAAAATTGATGACAAACCTTTCCCTTTAAGTAGTGGACAACTAACTTTTTTTAAATTCGCTTTACTTTGTTGTCATTATATAGAAAAGGGATCATTCGTCATGATGGACGAGCCTGAAACTCACCTCCATCCAAACATGATCTCCGACTTTGTTGCAATGCTTGATGGATTACTGGAAGCTACTGGGTCGCACGCCATAATAGCAACACACTCTGCATATTTGGTTAGAGAAGTGAGCAGAGAGCAAGTACATGTATTTAAGAGGAGTAAAAATGGGAATATTTCAATTACACCTCCTAGGCTTCGGACATTTGGTGCCGATATTGATTCAATTTCTCAGTTCGTTTTTGAAGAAGACATCGATAACAGATTGACAGACAAAGTATATGAAAAAATCAAGGGAAAGACATTTGAGTCGATCGAAGAAGAGCTGAGCAAGGAGCTTTCTCTTTCAGCGCTAATGGACTTGCGAGCGAGGTTGAACGGTTAAATGAAAAAGTTGACACCACCACGCATAGATGATTTCGGCTACTTGAGAATTTTGGCTCGAAATACCAAACTCAGTAAAACAAGCTATCCGCATTTGCAGAGGCAGTTACGTTTGATAGAGGATAGTTACAATCACTACGATGCTGTTTCTGGCAACGCTTGGTTAATTAATAAACCCGCAGTAACTAATGAACTCAAGAACGGTATTAAAGCTCACTACAATTCTCCTCCCAGAGAATTAGATTATTTGGCAAGGCTACGAAAATCATCACCTGATATATGTCCTATGTGTGGAGCATTCAAACCTTTTACTTTAGATCACATTCTACCGCAAAATGATTATCAATCTTGGGCAATCTATTCTAAAAACCTAGTACCCGCCTGTGATTGTAATAATAAAAGGGGAACAGCATTAAAAGGAGACCCAGTGCTAAAGGCAAGAGTTTTGCACCCCTATTTTGATGATTTGATGTTAGACCGTCAGTTAACATGTTCGATCGTAGGAAGAAAAAATTTCAGATGGTTAGATGTGAAAGTAGATTATGTGAATCCTACACATCCCGATATTGCGTCTATAAAGTATCATACGCAAAAAATTGTTATTCCTTCAGGCCTAGAAAACTGGCTCAGGGGACAAATAAGTAAGTTGAAAGTTAGACCTTCCAATGTTATTCAAACTTTACCAAGAAATTCAACCGTTACAGAGATGCAAGTAGAAGAGTGCATCCGTGACTGTCTTGAGCGCAATGATGAACGGACAGGAACACCAAATAATTGGGAGTCTATATTGATGCATGGTTTATTGCATTCACAAGGTTTACTTACCTTTACTACTGAATGCAACAACAAGTTCGTTCTAGATGGTGAAACAGGGTAAAAGATTTTTTATAACGCGGAAATAGAGTGCTTTTAGCTTATTATTAATAGTTAAAATATTCATTGTAGAGATGTTAAGCGGTTTAACTAAACTACTTATACTCGGTACCATTTTCTACATAATAATAAGAAGTGCTTAACAGTAACAAACCTTCCAACAGGTAAATCATATGATTTCAATTGTAGAAATTATTCGTCAAATGCAGCAAGGGCAAACTCAGCCGTATCTTGCGGTGGCTGATAATCAAAGGAAATATATTATTAAAGGTGCTAGAGCGACTTATGAAGGACTTATTGGGGAATGGGTTGCAGGGGAGCTGGGAGTGGCATTCGGGTTACCTATTCCTGATTTTGAGTTAGCCTACGTTGATAGTTCGTTAATAGAGTTCGATCGAAATCTTCGTTTTGATCTAGGCCATGGAATGGTATTTGCGTCTGAATATTGCGAAACACTTCAGGAAATAACCTATACTGATATAACTAAGTCAGATCAAAAGTTGCTAAGAGATTTATTCATTTTTGATTACTGGATAAAAAATGATGACCGCAATTTATCGGCAAAAGGCGGGAATCCTAATTTATTTCTACAACAACAAACGAGCGAACTAGTTGTGCTAGACCATAATATGGCCTTTGATAAAGAGTTTAATATTGCTTCTTTTAAGAAGCTTCATGTAGGAGCCAATGCGTGGGGAGAAAATCATGACATGTTTGCAAAAGATGAATATACAGCGAAGATAGCAACAGCATTCAAATCATTTGACCAAATTATTCAAGATATTCCTGAAGACTGGCTAGAGCATATTTCTTCAAGTGATGACTTTTTAGCGCAAATCAAGGTACTATTGCAATCTTATCAATCAGACAGCTTTTGGGAGGCTATAAAATGAAAATATTATGTAAATATGCAGTTTTGCGTTTTATGCCATATGCTGAAACTCAAGAGTTTGCCAATGTTGGTATTGTGCTTTCTGTTCCAAAACAAGGGTTTATCCTCTATAAGCTTGCCCCCACTCGTTTTGCAAGAGTCACCAAATTCTTTGAAGACCTCGATGGTCAACTGTATAAAAATGCGGTTAATCGGTTTGCAGGTGAGTTACAACGAGTGCAAGCATTTGCTCAAGAATTGAAAGGTGAGCTGCATATAGAGTACTTTAAAGAGGTCACGCGGTTTAGGGAATCAGTCATTCATTTTAGTGAAATGCACACGCTTTTATGTGATAACCCACAAGAGGCTCTAAACCAGCTTTATGAGCGTTATGTTGGCCGGCAGTTTGTTACTAAGCAGTACCGAGAAGCACAAATGGTCAGTGCATTGAAGCAAACGCTAAATACTCAATTGCCAGTAAAGTACAAAGAAAAAGAGCTTCAAGCAGACTACTTATCTGTGAAGATGCCTTTAGTCGCTGAAGTCGGAGCTAATATAAGAGCAATCAAACCAATGACCTTCCAACAGTCTAAAGCATTGACATTGCTCGAGCACGGTGAAACATGGATTGGCCGTATTAATCGATTAATAAAAAGTGGAAGTGTTGCTCCCGATCATATTATGTTTACAGTTGAGGCTCCTGAAAGAACTGGTGGTAAATTAGAAAAGGCTTTTAATGAAGTGATTATAGAAATGAAAGATCTAGGGGTTGCTGTTTCTGATTATGATGAAACGAAAGAAATTATCCAATTTGCAGCTTCAGATGTGTCTTCGGTTGATTTTAAGCATGCAATTCATTAATTGAAAGTACATTAGTCTTTTTCGGGTATAAGCCGCTTAAGAGCCTGTAAACGATTCTGTGTAATTGTCATTTTTAAATATAGTCCGCTAAGCGGGCTTCAAATTCAATCATAAATCGATTGAGGGCTAATTTCCAATTTCTGATCGGCATTGTCCACTTCTTACTAGCATCTTGAATCGCTAGATAAATCACTTTCTTTGCAGAGTCATCAGTTGGAAATAGTTTTCGTTTTTTCAATGCGTTTCGGATCACGCTGTTAAGTGATTCGATGGCATTGGTTGTGTAAATCGCTTTGCGTATTTCTTCAGGATAAATAAACAAGGTATTCAAGTTATCCCAGTGCGCTTTCCAGGAGCGACTGATTTGAGGGTATTTATCATCCCAACGTCCAGAGAACTCGTCTAGGGCAAGCAGAGCCTCTTCTTCTGTAATGGATTGGTAAATTCGCTTTAAATCTCTGGTGACGGCCTTATAGTCTTTCCAGACAACATACTTCAACGAATTACGAACCATATGAACAATACACAATTGAATTTGTGTTTCAGGAAATACCGAATTAATGGCATCAGGGAATCCTTTCAAGCCATCAACACAGGCGATTAATATGTCTTTAACACCACGATTTTGAAGCTCTGTCAGGACGTTAAGCCAGAACTTGGCTCCTTCGTTCTCCGATAGCCATATGCCGAGTAAATCCTTATGGCCATCCATGTTAACCCCGAGTGCCAAGTAAAATGATTTATTAATGATTCGCTTATCTTGTCGGATTTTGACGACTATACAGTCCAAGTAAACAATTGGGTAAACCGGCTCTAACGGCCGAGATTGCCACTCAATGACTTCTTCTATGACGGCATTGGTTACCTTGGATATGAGCGTAGGAGATATCTCTGCGTCGTACATTTCTTTAAACGTTGCGACGATTTCACGAGTGGTCATCCCCTTAGCATAGAGGTAAAGAATCTTATCATCCATCGATGTAAATCGAGTCTGATTCTTCTTGACCAGTTGAGGTTCAAAATCACCGTTTCTATCTCGAGGGGTATCGACTTCAAACTGACCATCTTCGGTTCTCAGCGTTTTACTCATTGAACCATTACGATAATTGTCTGATTGAGAGGGCTCATTCTTACCATAACCGAGATGGTGATCGAGTTCAGCGTTGAGGGCTGCTTCGACCGTCACTTTAGTGAGGATCTTCCTGAAGTCATTCAGATCTTGTTCGGTTTTCATGCCTTTCGCTGCTTCTCGCGCAAAGGCTTCGAGTTCTTTTCTATTCATAATGTCTATCCTTAACCATTTCTGGTTCTAATGATAGACAATTACACAGATTTATTTATAGTCTCCCGCTTAACTGCGGCTTTTTTGTACTTTAAATTCTATTAATTTACATTTTTATTTTACGAATGTTGTTTACTTGCTTCGCCCGTTTTGTTGTAGCTTTATCAATATAATTTGACCAATGAATCATTAACTTCTTACGCCTCTCAAGATACTCAGCACGATTGTAAGCGTTTCTCACGTCATCCTTACCCACATGCGCCAAAGCCGCTTCAATCACGTCAGGATCAAATCCTTGCTCATTTAAAGCGGTACTAGCAATAGACCGCATTCCATGAGCGACCAGAATTCCGGAATTAATGGCGTCGCGTCTTTCGTTGCCGCATTTCACGGTGAATAAAAATGAAAATTGCATGCTGTCGAACTTGTCTAATTCATAAAACTCGCAAATATGGCTTAGAGGGTGAGCATTTTGAATTTATTAGAATTATCAGGCTAAAACTAACCCATTGAAAGCGAGACTGATAACAATAAGCTAAAACCGCTTACTAGCAAACGCCCTACCTGAATGAGTCTTCAAATATTTTTCAAATGAGGCGGCCTTTTCTCTACACCGAAATGAAATAGCGGTTTCTATTTGCCAAGGACAAAATTTTGAGGTGTGGGGAACTTGTCCTGAATTATGTTTGATCAATCGAGACTTAAGGTCTTGAGTTATACCTGTGTAATGCCGTTCTGGATTGGAAATACTGGAAAGAATGTAGACGTAATGGAAGTTTGTTGGTTGCATTGATTCAGTCCTTTGAATGGTCCCGGCTTCGTGTGACTTCGCCGGGGCAAGCCCAAACGATATGACAATACTAGGATATTTCGTTGTGTGGAAGTTGTCTAGAGGATTATTAGATTTACTAAGGTCTATAGTGCTGCGGAAAGAGAAGTTCCTACTAAATCGAGAAACGATTTAGTTACGAGAGTTTTAGAGCAGTAGGATAAATGCTGTATTTTTTATTTATTGGAGTCCGGCGTCGCTATCGGTCTTCGTGATACTACGCCCTGACAAGCTATGCCGTGACATTCTACTCTAGTGATCAAGTCGGTTATTGTAATGGCTTGCCAAGGCGAAGTTCCCTCTAAATCGAGAAACGATTTAGAGGGAACGTAGAATGGTGGAGGCGGGGGGGATCGAACCCCCGTCCGCGAATCCGCTGCTCTTGGTACTACATGCTTAGTTAGTCTATATCTTAATCTCTAACAGATCCGGCTAACAGGATGCTAGAAACGAGTTTGTTTAGTTTTAACGGTTGGGGAACAAACATCCTTACCCGCGAGTCTCCGTATATGACTGTTGAACTACCTACCGGTGACGCTCAGTAGCAACAGTTAGCCTTAAGCGGCTAAAGCGTAGTTGTTATCGTTTGCAACTATAGTGTTTCAGCTAGTGGGTACGAGGTTCGCTGACACCTCGGCATGCACCTTGAGTTTTGTAATCCTCGTCGAAGCCATGTCGCCCCCAAATACTACATTGTCTCGATTTAGACCGTGAAGGAGCTGAATTAGTTCACAACACGCTAAAATCTTGATTTTGTAGGGGATTAATACTCGAAAGTACACTAGAATTATGACACACTTAATTTAACTAAACTATTCCAAAGTGACATTCTGGCTATAGAATTTTACAAGAATGACGGTTGCAACGGACTTTTGGACGATTATTGAATCAAATGACAGAGCCTAACTCTGAAAATCGCTTTAATTATGCACAAGCTACTGATGTTGGCTGTGTGAGGGAGCTTAATGAGGATGCGATTTATTCGGAACAGGGCCTTTGGATAGTCGCTGATGGAATGGGCGGTCACGCTTGTGGTGAAGTTGCTTCTGCAATGGCAATCGAAGCGATAACAAGCGGCTATACTGAACATGGCTCGCTAGAAGACGCCATTCAAAACGCACATTTAAAAATCGTGGATTCCGGTAGGGAGAACATTGCCCGCGCCGGTATGGGGACCACGGTAGTGGCAATGACCTGTCAAGGCAGTCAATATCACTTAGCTTGGGTTGGTGATAGCCGCGCTTACCTATGGGACAAGCGTTTGGGCAAGCTACTCCAACTATCAGAAGATCATTCTTTGATGGTGCGGTTAATTAACGCGGGTCTGATCACCAAACAAGATGCACTCACTCATCCTCAACGTCACATGATTACTCAATGTTTAGGTTCCACTGAAATCGCTTCGGTTACAGTCGACCAATTTGACGGAGAATGGGACAAAGATCAACAAATCATTTTATGTAGTGATGGTCTTACTGATGAGGTTTCAGATAGAATGATTAGTGAAGTAATGGCTTCACACATGAATATACAAGAAAAAACAACAACATTAATTAAGAGCGCAAAGAGTGCTGGTGGACGAGATAATATCAGTTTGATCATTATCGATTCGCCGGTGAACAAACCACCTTCATTTTTCGACCGAATTAAAAAATTATTGGGGCGGTAAAAAATGTCAGGCTTTGCAAACTTAAGAATGCCCACGAGAGGGAATAAATCATGACAGAAAATGAAAATCAACCTGGTAAAACTGGTCCACAAGGTACTCAAGTTTTTGAGGTTAGTGAAATCAATAAAATGATTGCCAAAGAAATTTTGGATTCTCGTTCTGAGAGTGCCGACAAGCCAGCACTGATCGGAATAAGTAATGATGTTGTTGGACAGCAATATATTTTCCGCAAGGACAAAATTGAAATTGGCCGCAGACCAACTAGCGATATTGTACTAAACGAAGCGAGTGTATCGTCTATGCATGCTCAAATTATTCAAGATGATGGTGAATGGCGCGTGCTTAATTTATTGTCTTCTAATGGTACTTTTGTTAATGGTGAGAAGGTTGTTGATCAACCGATTGTTCCTGGTGATATGATCGCATTTGCAGGTTCTGAATTTGTTTTTTCGTTAGTGGAAGACGACGAGCCTAAAAACAAACCAAAATCTACCAGTAATAACTTACTGATTGTTGGTGTTGTTTTGGCTGTTGCCATTTCTGCATTGATCTATTTCATTATGTAATATGGCTGACGATCCTTTAAACGCAGTTCGTAAAGCGATTGAAAAAGAAAACACTGAGACTAAATCAAAAGTAGAACAACCTACCAAACTAGGTCGCTATAGAATCCTCGACGAGGTTGGACGAGGTGCGACCGCGCTTGTCTATAGAGCCTATGATCCGCAACTTGATCGTTTTATCGCCATCAAGGTACTGAGAGAGCAGTTAGCCAAAGATGAAAATTATCGCGATGGTTTCATTCGCGAAGCCAGACTCGCTGCGCAGTTAACTCATCCTAACATTGTCACCATTTTTGATGTCGGAATTTCGGATAAAAAACCTTACATTGCTATGGAGTTAATGGAAGGGGCTACTCTTGAGTCTATCCTAAAAAAGTCTAATAAACTTTCCTTAAATACTGTGCTCTCTATTGTTAGACAGTTGGCCGCAGCGTTAGCTTATGCACACAATCATGGTGTTGTTCATCGAGATATTAAACCGGGTAATATTTTGATTTTAAAGGATCGTAAAACGGCTAAGCTGACAGACTTTGGAATCGCACAAATTGACGAGAGCCTATCTCAATCCAATAAGGCTAGCGATAAGGTTTTAGGTACACCTGAATACATGTCGCCTGAGCAGATTTTAGGGAAGGCGCTTGATAGGCGCTCTGATCTTTATTCTACCGGTGTACTAATTTATAAAATGCTTTCTGGATTACCGCCATTTATTGCCGATGATTTAGGCGAATTGTTCAAACAAATTATCAAGAGCAAGCAACCCATTTTGATGATAGAGAATAACGAAGTCAAAGACGACATCAACGACTTGCTCAGGAAACTACTACAAAAAAAACCGGAGAAAAGATACCAGTCTGCCGAGCAACTGCTGCAAGATATTCGTTATATTTCTAGAAAACTATCAAAGCCTAAACCCGCTAATTCTTTTTTTACATCATTGACTACTCGATGGACCATTGCTATGGCGGGTTCGGTGTTTGTATCAATGTGTATTGGTTTAATCGTTGTTTATATGATGCAGTATAGAGCGCTTTCGGCGATTGCCTACGACTATGGACATACTGTCGGAAAAATGATTGCCTACCAGAGTAGCGAAGCAATTATTCTTGAGGACTCAATTGGACTAACAGCGTTAGTTAAAGAGAGCGTCAAAAACGAACAGCTAGAGTCTATTTTCATTCTTGACCTTAAAGATCAAATAATGGCTTCAAGTAAGGCCGGTTTTAGTGGGCAGGTGTTTAAAGCGCCCGAGGCAGGTGAGCCTGTTAAAATGATTGATTCAACAGTAATCTATAAACGAGAACTAGAAAATCAACGAGTATTTTTTGACGTTTTTATGCCCATTTATGTGGGTGAGAGAAAGGTTGGTCGGTTATTCGTTTCTTACTCATCAGACGCAATTTATCGAGCTTCTAATACCACTTTAGTGACCATGTTGATGGTAATGTTAGTGACTTTGGTGGTGGTATCCATTGCGACTTTAATTCTAGCAAAGCAAACCTCACAAGATTATAAGAGAGTAACCTTGGGACTGAAGAAAATGGCAATAGGTCGAGTGGACGCTAGGATATTGTCAGAAAGAAACGATGAGGCAAGTAGTCTATTTGCTGCGTTTAATCAGTTAGCGGCATACTTAGAGCGATTATCTGACTCCATGAACAAATCAGATATAGGTGATACACGAGAGTTTAATTTAGTCTCAGTAAAAACTGAGCATTCTGAATTACAGGAAGATATTGATACAGTCGAAATTGCAATCGAAGACAAGGACTAAACTTTTAATAATGAATTAAGAGAGTTAATGATGGAAAGTTCTACAGTGAGTGCGTATATAAACTATTTGCTTATAGCGGCAATAGTGACTGGGGGAATTTCCCTGTATTACTTTTCAAGTTTATGTTTGAAGTTGAAAAGCAAACAGTTGATAAAGTCGTTTCGAAAACTTATTGGCTTATTAATATTTTCTATCACCACCGGCTTTTTTTCCTTAATTGTAATTGGAACTCAAGGGTATAAAGCGCTGACTCATGAAATTCTAGCGGCAACCATTACGATTACCCCAATGAGCGAGCAAAAATTTATTGCTAGAGTGGTCTATCCCGATGGTTATTCTGAGTCCTATAGTCTGCGAGGCGATGAAGTGATGTTAGAAGCAAATATTTTAAAGTGGAAACCTTGGTCAAATATCCTTGGCTTAAAAACAGCTTATCGACTAGACAGAATTAGAGGACGATTTAAGCGTATTGAACAAGAGCAATTATATAGTCCAACGGTCTACCAAATTTTTCCAGCAGATGAAAGCGATATAGCCGAGTGGCGAACTGACTTTCAACACCTGTCATTTTTGGTCGATGTAGAGCATGGTTCGGCAAGCTATGTTGATGCCACGCAAAGTAGGGTGTATCAATTGTTTGTTACCACTGATGGTTTGCTACTGAGACACAAACTGTAATCTGGATTGTGTTAGCTAGGGGTGCCGGCTCTCTTCTTTCGGGCTTCTTTAGGATCGGCTAACAATGGGCGATAAATCTCAATTCGGTCGAGATCATTTAAGCCGTCCGATAGTTTGCAGACTTTACTAAAAATACCCACTTTGTTTTTCTGCAAATCAATTGTAGGATAGTCATCTAAAATTCCTGAAATTTCTATCGCCTCACCAACAGTGGTATTTGAGTCAACTTCAATTAGATAAAGTTTTTGCTCATCTGGAAGCGCATAGATAAGTTCAATTTTTAATTTATCTTGTTGTTTCATTTACGCTTGACCATACACTTTTTCGGCACGTTCAGTAAAGGCAGTGACCATTGATTGAACTAATTGGTTGAACATACTAGAAAAAGCCAAAGATGCCAATTTGTTGGAAAATTCAAATTGAATATCTAACTCAATTTTGCAAGCTGAATCCGAAAGTTTAGTAAGCTTCCAATCTCCAGACAAATGTTTGAAAGGTCCATCGACTAAATCCATTCGAATGGAACTTGGAGCGACTAAAGTGTTTTTAGTCGTAAATGATTTTGCAAATCCACTTTTGGCAACAACTAATTCGGCGGTGACTTGAGTGTCTGTTCTTTGAATGATTTTAGCTGATTGGCAATAAGGGACAAACTGATTATAACTTTCAATGTCATCGATTAATTGATACATCTGTTGGTCTGAGTAGGGGACCAGAGCGCTTCGAAAAATTTGTTGCATAAATTAGTTCTTCTGGATCTGTTTGAAGCTAGTTAAGCTGTTCAAGTTTAGCCAAGAGCTTACTCGTACGAGTATGATATTTTCTTGCTAATTCATTGTCAGGGGCAATTGTTAGAATTTTTTCCCAACGCTTCATTGCCTGTCCAAAGTCTTGGTTTTTTCGATAGATGATCGCTTCTTCGTGGAGCTTTTCAATCAGTAGCTCAACGCGGTGACTATACTCTTCTCGCCACTCTTGAGGAGTATAAGATTGAGCTGCGATTAATTTATCAGCTGAATCTAAATAGCTTTGATCATCGAGTAATAAATTAAATTCATCTAGCAAGACTTTTTGGGTTTGTTGTTCGATAAAACGTTGGTAGGAATTCTTCAGAATCGCTCGCGGATTATTCTTTGCGCTCTTCTCTACTTTATCAAGCATCATGTAGCGATCACTGATGGAAACGTTGGACCGGGCTATATTTGCTAGCAATTGCTGGTGTAGCTGTATTAGTTTAGTTAACTGCCTGTCCAATACAAAAAGCGTGTTAATTTTGTTTAATGCTTGAAAGTGATCTTTTTCTTCAATTAAATCTCTAATTAGTCTTAAGTTCGCATTAGAGCGCCTGATTTCTTTTTGTACTAAAGGACTCATTTCGATAACCGGAATACGTAAAGTGGCTCCGGGTTTAATTCTGGTAGGCTGATCTATATTATTTAGCTTTGCCAAGCTGATAAAGTAAAGTGAATTACCCAACCAAGTATTTGCAATGCTCCCGAGTGTATCGCCTGATTTAATGATATAGCTAGTAATCCGTTTGGTTTGGAAAAATGTTTGCACAGGTTGGTCGAGCAACTTTACTAAGAGTTGAGCCGTTTGGTGTTGTGGGTTCATGCGCAATACTCGGTCGATGATTTCTCTCGCTAACTGAGTTTCACCTTGCTCAAGTTTATTAATTGCAATATCAATTGCCTGATCTTGTTTACTTGGGGAGTGAAGTTGTAAATCATCAACGACTATTTTTCCGTTAGTCGGTCGGTTTAGCAGCTGGCAACCAAATAGTACTGAGACTGTTAACAATATCATTAACAGTCGAGTTACATGTAACAGGCCGAAAGTCCTCATTTAGCGGCTCTCTTTTAAAATTCTGCTTTTATCTTTTGCCCATTCTTTTGCTTTATCCGCCGCGCGTTTATCGTGCAGTTTTTTACCTTTAGCGGTGGCAATTTTTATCTTAACGAGGTTTCTGATCCAATAGAGTGAAAGGGCAACAATGGTATAACCGCCTTTTTGTTGTGCATCATGAAGCTTTACTAATTCGTTGGCGTGTAATAGTAATTTTCGGTTGCGAGTTGGCTCAATGACATTGTGAGTGGAAGCTGTTTTGAGTGGTGATATATGGCAACCGTAGAGCCAAGCTTCGCCTTGATGCAGTTGTATGTATGCATCAACCAGAGTAACTTTTGACTCTCGCATTGATTTGACTTCCCACCCTTGCAAGGCTAATCCCGCCTCGAACGTTTCCTCAATTAGATAATCGTGGCGAGCTTTGCGGTTCTGCGCAATGGTATTGTCAGGTGTTTTTTTCTTTTTTGCCATTATCTAGCCTTTTTGCGGGGCACTACCAGAATACAACTTGGAGGGGAATTATAGGTGAATCAAAATACAGATACTAGGGGAGTCTATCAGGTAAGTTGTATAGCGCTATAGTGTCTAGTTGATACCCACAAAAAAGCCGGCAACTAGGCCGGCACGTTTAAATCGTTTGATTAGACTATCGAAGCAGCTTATTCACTGCAGCTAAATCGTCTTCGGTCAACAGGCCGGTAGCTTGTTTTAGGCGAAGAATATTTAGAACATAGTCATATCTTGCTCGAGCGTATTGGCGCTTTGAATTAAACAAAATCTGTGTTTGTTGTAAAACGTCAACAATTGTTCTGGTACCTACTTCAAAACCCGCTTGAGTGGCTTCTAAGGATTTTTCTGCAGATACTACCGCTTGTTTAAGAGCCTTTACAGAGCTGACCGCGGCAACCGTGCCCAAATACGAACTTCTGGTTAAGCTGACAGCTCGTCGTCTTTCCGCTTCTAAACTATGCGATGCTTGAAGATATAGGTGTTGAGCCTCTTCTACTTGTGAGTTGGTGCGTCCACCTGAGTAAATCGGTACGTTTAAATTAAGGCTAATAGAAGTTGACTCTTGGTCACCATCGCTATTGTTAGTACTGGTAGGGAAAAGCACACCACCGAAGACTTGTGAACCTTCAGAATCTGATTCATTACTTCCATCAGAATAGGAGGCACTTAAATCTAAAGTCGGATAGTGACCTGCTTGGGAGATTGAAATGCTCTGTTTAGCGATTTCCATTCCAACTTTCGAAGCTTTCAGTGAAATGTTATTCGACTCAGCTCGTTTCACCCATTCTTTGATATTTTCAGGCTCTGGATTTCTAAGTGGAATGTCGTCTTTTAGAGTCAGTAAATCGTAGTGGTATTGACCGGTAATTTGTTGCAATAGCTCATGGGCATTATCTAAACCATTTTGCGCAGCAATTTGGTTAGCGATTGCTAAATCATAGCGAGATTGAGCTTCGTGAACATCAGTGATGGCAATTAGCCCTACATCAAAACGCTGCTTAGTTTGCGCTAGTTCTTTAGAAACCGCTTCAGTTTCTGCTTTAGAAAAAGCAACACTGTCCTGAGCTGCAAGCACGTTAAAGTAAGCTTCCGCGGCTCTAACAATCAGATCTTGTTTGCTACCTTCGTGGTTAATTTTGGCTTGAAGTTCTCGTTTTTCAGACTGTCTTAAACCAAGCCAAGTGGAATGGTTGTATAGTTCTTGCCGCAGGTTGATCGAATAACCATTTGAGGTAGAGTCTGAGTTACCTGAGCTAGCATTAGTCCGCGGTAGAGTTTCATCAATCGGGGTAGTGGGGTCATCTTCTGCACTACGAGTCGTGGTTTCACTGGCAGAATCACTTGAGCTTTTGCTGTAGCTTAAGCTACCGGAAATCTGTGGCAACAACCCTGCCATGCTTTGATTAACGCGCTCACTACTTGCTAAAGTTCCAGCTTCACTGGCGAGAAAAGTAGGGTCGCCATCTTTTGCTAACCGATATACATCTAATAAATTGTCAGCAAATACATTGGTAGAAAGCGCTACAGCTAATACGCTGACTGCAATTTTAAATGGTTTTTTCATTTTTTTACCTATTAATAAAAACACTGGTTGCTAATCCCTAGCTTTTCTTATGCTAGATTCTAAACCACAGTGAAAAGATGACTGGGTGTGTTAGTATTGTAACTCACCTAAACGTAAATTCATTTAGGTAAATTATTATAAAGTCCCACAATTTGTAAATGGATATGTAACTTCAGTAACGTCTTGCAAATGATTTTAGTCCATCAACACTACAATTTATTACGATTTAGGTTGATGTCTGTCGCTAAATCACTAAAAAACAAATTGGTTGGTTATTTCAGAGTTGATCATTTTATTTGACTCGATAGGAAAAAGGTATTCGTATTGCCATTCGCCTTGTTCATCTACTTGAGCAAGGGTTGCCATATGCCCACCTTGGTGTTCCAGAATACAGACGACTCGGCCTCGCTTTGAAAGGCTACGTTTGATGCTGTCAGTTAGCTTTGCCATTGCTGAAGTAATAAGAACTGCATCATAAGGCGCGTGGGTCAACCAACCATCGCACGCATCACCTTCTTCAATAACCAAATTATCAATAGCCAACTTTTTTTGACGTTTAACAGCGTGTTTAACAAACTCAGCGATAATTTCAACACTAAAAACTTGTCTCACGAGTTTCGCCATTAACACTGACGAATATCCACTGCCTGTGCCTATATCCAAAACTTTATCATTTTCGGTTAAGTTAAGAGCCTGAATTAACCGTGCAATTTCACGAGGTGCGAGCATGGTTTGTTGGTGACCTAGCTGAATATGTATGTCGGCGTAAGCTAACCCTTGCTGATCTTGAGGAACGAAAAGCTCACGAGGTAAAACCGACATAGCTCCTAGTAAACGACTATCAAAGACTTTCCAAGGTTTTACTTGTTGTTCAATCATATTAAAGCGAGCTTGTTCAATATTCATTGTTATTAGATACCCTTGATTGTACTTTGCAATCATTTTGCCTCAGGTCGGTAAATATTGCCAATAATCCAACTATATTTATCCTATTTTTTTTGGGAGAATCAATGCTTAACATGACAAAGTAAAAGTAATCTATGATGGAATTTAAAATCATCGCTATCGAAAGCCTTTACAAAGGTTTTTTTAGCATGAATAAATACACGCTTTCCAATCAATTGTTTCAAGGTGGTTGGAGTGAAGAATACACCAGAGAAGTCTTTGAACGTGGTAACGCCGCGGCAGTGTTACTTTACGACCCGCAAAAACAACAGGTGGTTTTTGTTGAACAGTTTAGACCCGGAGCCATCAATGGAGACGGGTCACCTTGGTTGATGGAACTGGTTGCTGGAATTATCGAGACCGACGAGTCTCCGAGTGACGTTGTTCGCAGAGAGTCTGTTGAGGAAGCGGGCTGCGAAATTACTCGATTAACTAAAATTTGTGATTATTGGGTTAGTCCTGGTGGTACTAGTGAGAAAATATGGCTCTATTTGGGTGAGATAGATAGTTCTCAACTGCCCGAATTTGCTGGGCTAGAGTGTGAACACGAAGATATTAAGGTGCACCAAGTACCTATTGCCGAGGCTTTTGAGGCGTTAGATAATGGTCAACTTAATAACGCTATGTCGATCATTGCACTCCAATGGCTAAAATTAAAAATTCTAACCAAATCAACTCTTTGGAGCTAAAAATTAGGATTTGGTCACAAAATGAGCGATAATCCTCAGAATTACTGTGAATTAATAATGGGTTAACACTTATTAATTCCGATTTGTTCTACTATTAGAGTAGTTGCAAAGCCTTTTAGGAGCTGCTGTGTTCGGCTTAAAACTAGCTTCAAACCGAGTTAACAAGCCGTTAAAACTTCGAGAGAAGGGGTTGTTATTGAAACGATCGACCATTCGACTAAATTAAGGTTAATAGAATTGCAAATTGGTCAACAAGTAAGTTCACGTTATAAGCCGTGTTTAGACGAGTTTATTACTCAGTGTGAGCTAAATTACTACTTAATGGTTCGATTAATGCCATTTTTGAATGTCTCGAGAAATGACAATCTTGAGTCCAATATTGCTGAATCTCACCGCTACCAGCCTGTAAAGGGGAGTAATATTGACTTTAAAATGGTTGAAAAAGCGAAATATACGACTACGCTTCAACTAAGGCTTAATTCGAAAGACAGTGCTGCCAAAATTGGGATGGACTTGCTGGTAAGGCTTTATCATGATGCCAAAATGTTAGAGGTGATGGATAAAGTAGGACCAAAAGCGCTAAAACCGGTGTTAAAGGGAAAAAGTTTAGCTAACGCACAAACCGATGAAAAAAGACAACTTAACCGTTTTTTAGGTGAAAGTTTAAAAGCTTGTCTACAAAACTGATGGAATGATGTCAGACGAATGTCGCTGAGAGAATGAAATGGATAAAAACAACGTTGAAAATTTGCCTTATGACATAACACCGTCTCGCATGGATGTGATTAGACTTGTGCAAGTAACAGACAGTCATATATTTGCAGACCCAGACGGTTGTTTGTTGGGTTTAAATACCAGAGAAAGTTTTGAAGCCGTCTGCGAGAGAGTGGCTAAAGAAGAGTGGCGTCCTGACGCGTTATTAGCAACAGGTGATTTAGCTCAGGATTCGTCGCCAGAGTCATACAAATACCTTGCTGACTACTTCTACGGTATGAATATTCCGAGTTTCTGGGTTGCTGGAAATCATGATAATTCAGAAACCATGGAGATGTATCTTTCAAATGGCAAGGTTTCTCCTGCTAAACATCTTATTATTGGCCATTGGCAAGTGATCTTACTAGACTCGTCTGTCAGTGGAAAAGTTTACGGCGAGCTTGATCAGCAAGAATTAGATTTCTTACAAAAGACATTATCGAGATACTCTGACAAACACACGCTTGTGGTTTTACACCATCAGCCAGTAGAAGTTGGAAGTAAATGGCTCGATGGCATTGGGCTGAATAACCGCGAACAATTTAGAGAAATTATTGCCCAACATAAGCACGTTAGAGGGGTTTTGTGGGGACATGTGCATCAAGAGTTTGATAAGTCGATTGATGGTGTACAATGGATTGCTAGCCCGTCTAGCTGTGTTCAGTTTACTCCAGGCTCTGAGGATTTTTCAGCGGACACTAAAGCACCTGGTTATCGCTACTTGAATCTATTTTCAGACGGCAGAATTGAGTCGGTCGTTCATCGAATTGATAATATTGAGTTTACTGTCGATTATTCTATTAAGGGTTATTAGCCAAGCAATTCATTGCTGTTAAGTTCGAATAAGTTTGTCATAAAAATAAGTCCTTAGAGTGTAAACTTATTTCAGGACGAAATGCTAAAAACAAAAAAGCCAGCAAAAGGATGCTGGCTTTTTTATTGAAGCTAGAGACTAGCTGGCTTGATATTTAATCAAACCAGTAGGCATCTAACTGAACACCGCTGGCAGCTGCCGTTCCTCTCACAATGATAAACCAAGTGCCTGCATCAGGATTGGTGATAGTACAATTATGAGTGTTTCCAGCGCCTTGTTGCAGGCAGTCATTATTGGTTCGGGTTGGCGCCGAACCAAAGTTGATGACTAAATCAGCATTGCCAGTACCGCCTGACGTATCAACTACTAGAGAAGTTGCTCCGGCTGGTACCTCAATGGTGTAAGACAGGTTTTGACCTTGAGCTGGGCTTAGTCCCGTTTCAGTGAATCCACCAGAATTTCCACCCCCCTCAGTGACCGTCACTGATTGAGTTTCGGTATCACTGGCACCTTCATTATCGGTAACCGTGAGTGAAACCGAATAGGTTCCAGCTGCTGCATAGTTATGCACTGGATTAGCATCGGTTGAAGCGTTACCGTCGCCAAAGTCCCAACTATAACTGCTGATACTGCCGTCACTATCACTGCTAGAATCAGTGAAGGTGGCCTCTAAGTCAGCCGTGGCGACGCTAAAACCAGCTGTTGGTGCAATGTTGCCAACGGCTTCTGCCGTCCAGTACGCATCTAATTGAACACCACTAGCCGCGGCCGTTCCTCTCACAATAATAAACCAAGTGCCTTCATCAGGATTGGTGATAGTGCAATTATGAGTGTTACCCGCGCCTTGCTGTAAACAGTCATTATTGGTTCGGGTTGGTGCTGAACCGAAGTTGATGACTAAGTCCGCATTTCCTGTTCCACCCGATGTATCAACTTCAAGCAAAGTGGCCCCCGCGGGTACATCAATGGTGTAAGACAAGTTTTGTCCGGCTGCTGGAGCAAGCCCTGTTTCAGTAAATCCACCGGTGGTGACTGAACCATCACTAACGGTAACTGACTGAGTGGATGTGTTGGTCGCGCCTTCATTATCGGTGACGGTTAGGTTTACACTGTAAGTGCCTGCCGCAGCATAACTATGCGATGGATTTTGTGCCGTTGAGCTATTTCCATCACCAAAGTCCCAGCTCCACGAATCAACCGAGCCGTCACTATCAGAGCTGGTGTCTACAAAGTCGACATCAAGTAAATTAGCCGTGAAGGTGAAATCAGCAGTAGGCGCTACATTCGGTGCTACCACGCTAACAGACTGTGAACTAACATCAGTCGCGCCTAGGTTATCGGTTACGGTTAGTGCAACAGTGTAGGTTCCTTCTGCTGCATAATTGTGAACCGGATTTTGACTGGTGGAAGTGTTTCCATCGCCAAAGTCCCAGCTCCAATCTGTCACGGTGCCGTCAGAATCGCTAGAAGCATCAGTAAAAGTCGCTTGTAAATCGCTAACCGTAAAAGTGAAGCTTGAGCTTGGTGCAATATTATTCTCATTAATGACAATATCTTGGCTACTGTCATCGGTTGCACCTTCATTATCGGTAACCGTTAACGTAACTGTGTAATTACCATCCGCCGCATAAGTATGCACTGGGTTTTGAGCGGCAGAACTATTGCCGTCACCAAAATCCCAACTCCAAGAATCAACCGTGCCGTCATTGTCGGTACTGGTATCAGTGAATGTGGCATCTGAACCGGTTATCGATACGCTAAAGCCGGCCGTTGGAGCGGCGTTGGTGGAACCAAGAGAGTCCAGCGCTGCACGAGCATCGATAATGCCTGCACCACAGCCGTCAGGACAACTGCCTGGCATTGCTCTAGCCGTATCTTTTAATGCTTGTTCTACTTCGGCAGGGGTTATGCTGGGATTAGCTTGGTACATCAAGGCCACTGTACCCGCTACATGAGGCGCAGCCATGCTGGTGCCTTGGTAATAAACATAGGTCTCGTTGGCAGGACCTTCGGTACCATCATTAAGTGTTGAAGCGACGCCATCTTCGCCTACCACACTGGTTTCGCCGCCAGGGGCTGTGACGTCAACTAAGGAGCCAAAATTGGAGTAGTCAGCTATATTTCCTTGACGATCATTGGCAGCAACATTAATAACTTGATTACAACTAGCTGGTCTGAATCCTGAGGAGTCAGCCGTTGAGTTACCGGCGGAAACAACGACCGTCGTTCCATTTGCCACCGCAATATCTATGGCATCTTGATAGGTTGCGTCACATGCACCACTACCGCCTAAACTCATATTAATAACCTGCGCTGGCGTGTTATTGTCGGGCACACCATCCACCGAGCCACCCGAGGCCCAAACAATCGCATCGGCGATATCAGACAAAAATCCGCCACATTTTCCGAGTACCCTTACTGGTAATATTTGAGCACCGTAAGCGACACCTGCGACACCTTGCTCGTTGTCTGTTACGGCTGCAATGGTTCCCGAAACGTGGGTTCCATGCCAGCTAGAGTTTTGAGCAAAGTTAAATCCACATTCAAATGCGGCAACCCAATCTCCTGGGTCACTAGCGTCGGCATCACGCCCGTCGCCATCATTTGAGACACTTAAGTCTTCGATAAAATCATATCCAGGAAGAACATTGGCATTTAGATCTGAATGATCGGTGATCCCAGTATCTAAAACTGCAACCACAACGCCAGTACCATCATTGGTATCCCATGCCGCTTCAGCGTTCATTCCGCCAGTGGCCTCATGATAATGCCATTGTAAGTTGTAAAACTCATCATTGGGCACGAAGTTAGGTTGCATCAACGCATCTTCTTCGATAGCCAATACATTAGAATCTTGGCGTAATTTATTCATCATAGTGATAAATTTGGAGCGATCAACACCCTCCGGTATGTTGATCACATGGCGATTTTCTAGAGCCATTGCGCGAATATGAGAAAGTGAAAGCCCACTCTTGGCGGACAATCGTTCCATCATTTTCTTAATTTTTTTCGCTTGCGGGGATTTGGCTTGAGTCGCATCTTTGTACTTTACGATAAAGCGCTGTGCGGGTTCGGCTAAAACTGGCCCAGCCATTACGCAACTTAGCGCTAACGCCGATATTTTAAGGCCGAACTTCAGCCGCTTGGGTGTGTGATTTGAATCCATGGATTCCTCCTTTCCAGACTAATATTATTGATATTATTAACATCTAGATTTCTGATGGCGAGCACCGAATACAAATCTAATATCTTCTACTGAGGGAATTATTGAAAGTGAAGGTACTAGGAATTTCTTTGCTAGGTTCCTTGGTAACAACAACTTAGCCAGTCACGTTATATAATAGCTCTGAAGTAAATTCATCTACATCAGTCCTTAAGTCCCTGTACAGATAGGTCTTGAAGTTTCGAACTACCAGTGATTAATAGTACGTGAACCAATTAATATCACAAAGTACTTTGCGCGATATAAAAATGGTAAATATTCACGTTTTGGCCATAAAGAAATCGTTAATATTGTTGTTTGGCTCTTGCCTTTACCTAAGTTTGACGCGATGATAGCCTGTGTTTGCAAAATTCAGAATTATCGGCCTGGTGGACTCTGATAAAACCGCCAACCCCCGATTTTAGAACCAATTGATATAAGAACAAAACTCTAAGGAAACCAATGTCCAGCTCTTATAATTCGGACTCTATTGAAGTTCTCAGCGGCCTTGATCCGGTTAAAAAACGTCCGGGAATGTACACAGACACTGCCCGTCCTAATCACCTCGCTCAAGAAGTGATTGATAATAGTGTCGATGAGGCGCTTGCGGGATACTGTAAGAGCATTACAGTATTAATTCATAAAGATGGTGCTCTTGAAGTCCAAGATGATGGACGAGGGATGCCAGTTGATATCCATCCTGAGGAAGGGGTCAGCGGTGTTGAGCTAATTTTGACCAAGTTGCATGCTGGCGGTAAGTTTTCTAATAAAAACTATGAGTTTTCAGGCGGCTTACACGGAGTTGGTATTTCGGTGGTTAACGCGCTTTCGACCAAAGTAGAAGTGCATGTAAAGCGAGATGGCAAAAAACATCAAATTACGTTTGCTAATGGCGAGCTAAAGTCTCCACTAGAAGTGGTTGGTGATGTGGGTAAGCGAAACACCGGAACCAATGTTATTTTTTGGCCAGATCCTAAGTATTTTGACTCACCTAAATATTCTGTTTCTAAACTGAAGCATTTACTGCGAGCTAAAGCCGTTTTATGCCCTGGGCTTAAAGTCACGCTAATCGATAATAATACTGGCAATAAAGATGAATGGTTTTATCAAGATGGTCTTACGGACTATTTAAAGATTACTGCAGTTGATTATGAGACTTTGCCCGATACACCATTTACCGGCAGTTTTAAAGCTGAAACAGAAGCTGTCGATTGGGCGCTATTTTGGTTGCCCGAAGGTGGTGAAGTCGTCAATGAGAGCTATGTCAACTTGATCCCTACGGTGCAAGGCGGAACTCATGTTAACGGCATGAGAACGGGGTTGCTTGACGCAATGAAAGAATTTTGTGATTTTCGAAATAGTTTACCGCGCGGTGTTAAGTTAACCGCTGATGATATATGGAACGGTTTGAGCTTTGTTCTCTCGGTAAAAATGCAAGACCCGCAATTCTCTGGGCAAACTAAGGAGCGGTTGTCTTCTCGCCAGTGTGCCGCATTTGTTTCGGGTGTGGTAAAAGATGCATTTTCATTGTGGTTAAACCAAAATCCAACCTATGGCGATGCCCTCACTGAGCTGGCTATTAGCAATGCCCACAAACGAATGCGTTCACGCAAAAAAATTGCGCGTAAAAAAGTCACCAGTGGGCCTGCGTTACCCGGCAAGTTATCAGACTGTTCGGGTCAAGATATTATGGCCGGTGAATTATTTCTAGTGGAAGGTGATTCTGCGGGTGGTTCGGCAAAGCAAGCACGCGATAAAGAGTTTCAAGCGATCATGCCGCTAAGAGGAAAAATTCTAAATACTTGGGAAGTTGATTCCGGAGAAATTTTAGGCTCTCAAGAAGTTCACGATATTTCTGTGGCACTCGGACTCGACCCCGGAAGTGACGACCTGAGCGGGCTTAGGTATGGCAAAATATGTGTCTTAGCTGATGCTGATTCTGATGGACTGCATATAGCTACATTGTTGTGCGCATTATTTATTCGCCATTTTAAGGCGCTGGTTGAAGCCGGACATGTTTATATTGCCATGCCACCGCTGTATCGAATTGATGTGGGTAAAGAAGTTTATTACGCTCTCGACGAAGATGAGCGGCGTGGTGTACTCGATAGAATCACTGCCGAAAAGAAACGTGGCAAGGTCAACATCCAGCGGTTCAAAGGACTTGGTGAAATGAACCCGAAGCAACTTAGGGAAACCACCATGGATCCGGATACTCGCCGACTGGTGCAGTTAACCATCGATTCTGAAGAACAAACTTTTGAAATTATGGATATGTTATTAAATAAAAAGCGAGCAGCAGATCGCAAATCGTGGCTTGAAGAAAAAGGTGGCATGGTAGAAATCGATCAGCTCTGATTGGCTCGATTTTAAATAATCACTGTTATTGGTTATCCGTTGGTTCAATATCACACTAACGATAGTTAACATTAAACTTTAAACGACAGAATATAAGACAATTTATGGACTTAACTTTTGATGGTATCGAGCAACAAACGCTCGCTGACTTTACCGAGAAATCTTATCTAAATTATTCCATGTACGTGATCATGGATCGTGCACTACCGCATATTGGTGACGGTTTAAAACCGGTCCAACGAAGGATCGTTTATGCGATGAGTGAACTTGGTCTTAAGTCGACTGCTAAGTTTAAAAAGTCGGCAAGAACCGTTGGTGATGTATTAGGTAAATTCCATCCCCATGGCGATAGTGCCTGTTATGAAGCGATGGTGTTGATGGCGCAACCGTTTTCATATCGTTATCCATTGGTCGATGGTCAAGGAAACTGGGGGGCCCCCGATGATCCTAAATCATTTGCAGCCATGCGTTATACCGAATCACGGTTATCGGCTTATTCGAGCACATTACTTTCTGAGTTAGGTCTGGGAACGGTTGAGTGGGTACCTAATTTTGACGGGACTTTAAAAGAGCCTAAAGTACTTCCTGCCAGATTACCCAATTTATTACTAAACGGTACCACCGGGATTGCGGTTGGAATGGCGACAGATATTCCGCCGCACAATATTCAAGAAGTTGCCAATGGTTGCATCCACTTGCTTGATAATCCTAAGTCCGGTTTAGAAGAGTTGATGGAGCACATTCCTGCGCCGGACTACCCGACAAGAGCTGAAATCATTACACCCAAAGATGATATTGCAAAAACTTATCGCACTGGCCGAGGCAGTATCAAAATGCGAGCGGTATTTGAAGTCGAGGATGGTGAAGTTGTCATCAATCATCTGCCCCATCAGGTTTCTGGGGCAAAAATTTTAGAACAAATTGCGTCGCAAATGCAGGCGAAAAAATTACCGATGGTGGTGGATTTAAGAGATGAGTCCGATCATGAAAATCCCACGCGATTAGTGATTGTGCCTCGCTCTAATCGAGTTGATATCGAAGTTTTAATGAAGCATTTATTTGCCACAACTGACCTTGAAAGAAACTATCGAATCAATATGAATGTCATTGGAATTGATGGTAACCCTAAGGTCAAAGGCTTAGTTGAGTTTATTCAAGAATGGTTAACTTTTAGAACTCAAACCACTCGACGCAGACTAGAATCAAGACTTAAGAAAGTTGATGAAAGATTGCATGTGCTGGATGGATTGTTAATTGCCTTTTTAAACATTGATGAGGTTATCCGCATCATTCGAGAGGAGGATAAGCCAAAGCCAGTATTAATGTCACATTTTGGTATTACAGATATTCAAGCTGAAGCTATTTTGGAGCTTAAGTTAAGGCATTTAGCTCGCTTAGAAGAGATGAAAATCCGAGGTGAGCAGGATGAACTAGCAAAAGAAAAAGCGAGCTTGGAGTTAACTCTTAGTTCAGCACAGCGTTTGAAAACGTTGGTTAAGAAAGAAATAAAAGCGACAGCGCAAGAATTTGCCGATGAGAGAATGTCGCCAATCACCTTGAGAGAAGAGGCTAAAGCACTAACCGAAGCCGATCTAATGCCGAGCGAAGCGGTGACCGTGGTAGTGTCTAAAATGGGGTGGGTGCGTTGCGCCAAAGGCCACGATGTTGATGCGGCTGGATTAAATTATAAATCTGGTGATGCTTACGGTAGCTCAGCGAAAGGTAAAAGCAATCAGTCTGTGGTATTTATTGACTCGAGTGGGCGAAGTTTTTCAGTTTTAGCTCATAGCTTGCCTTCCGCACGTGGGCAAGGGGAGCCGCTAACTGGGCGATTTAATCCAATCGCTGGTTCTGTCTTTTTAGACACTTTAATGGCTGCCGACCAGCAACAGTTTTTGTTTGCCTCAGACGCCGGTTACGGATTTGTTGGGACGTTTAGCGATACCATTACTCGTAACAAAAATGGAAAAGCCCTGCTAAGCCTACCCTCAGGGGCGAAAGTTTTACCGGCTCAGCCCGTTGAAGATTATGAAAACCAATATTGTGTGAGTGTTTCTAATGAAGGTCGCATGTTAGTTTTTCCTATTAGTGATTTGCCTAAACTGGCTAAAGGCAAAGGAAATAAAATTATTGGGATCCCCGCGGCAAAATTAAAACTTAGAGAAGAGTTTATGGCTTCTACTGCTGTGGTTTCTTCTGAGCAATCTTTGTTAGTTTATTCTGGGAAGCGGTATTTACGCCTGAAACCATCAGATTTGGAGCATTATAGAGGCGAGCGGGGCCGTCGAGGTAATAAGCTTCCCCGCGGTTTTCAAAAAGTGGATTATTTGGAAGTTGAGACAAAACCAGCTAGCGAATAAACGGTTGACGCGTCACGCTTGTGATTGAAATTGTTAGTTGCGTTATTCCGGCAATATTTGAATTGAAACTTCTCTGCCTAGGCTGTGGAGTGCTAATTAGAAAAGTCTTAAGGAGACGACTTGAATTCATCAACACAAAAAGAGACTGCAGATTCAAAAACGTCGTCTGTGTCGGGGGTTTTTATTCCGCCCCAGCCTGGTTTATTTGCTCAAATTCAAGACTGTGGAGCTGATATAAAAAAAATAGCCAGGGTTATTTCTGTCGACCCTGGGGTTAGTGCTGCGGTGATCAAAGTTGTCAATTCACCTGCATTTGGACTATCAAACCAAATTTCATCCATACCACAAGCTGTTACGATGCTGGGTATTGAACGAGTTGTCAGCATTCTTAAAACATTACTATTGAGAGAAAGTATTGCTCACCTAGAAACTAGGCTAGATATGAATATGTTTTGGCATGCTTCTTCGGCTGTAGCAAACGTTGCATCAACTATTTGTCGCCAATTAAACTTAGCTGTTGCAGACGAGGCGTATAGTTTAGGTTTATTTCACAATTGTGGTGTGCCAATTTTGGCTTCGAAGTTTGATAACTACCAACAAGTTATGGAGCTGGCATACGAAAGAGAAGATGGGCAGGTTACTAAAGAAGAGTTCAAGAGTTTTGGGGTACACCATGCCGCGGCCGGTTATCGAGTTGCTCGGGTTTGGAATTTACCTAAAGTGATTTGTTTAGCGGTTAAAAATCATCATGCTGTAGGTCGGATCTTGGATGATCATTCGATTGAAAATCCCACTTTAAAAACTTTGCTGTGTGTTCTTAAAATGGCTGAAAATATGGTTAATTTACCCGAAAAACTAGCCCAGTGTGACATTGATTATGAATGGCAGAATGTTGGTTCTAAAGTTCTCGAATTTATCGGAATTTCAGAATATGACTATGATGACCTGCGAGATGCGGTGCGAATTACTATAGGTGAAGAGCTAGAATAGTTTTTTAATCAGCAATACTTGTCATATTTCTGCCACCTTCTTTGGATTTATAAAGAGCTTCGTCGGCTTTTTCTAACCATTGTTGTGGTGTTTCGATTGCTTCAGTGAGTTCACAGATTCCAAGACTAACCGTAAACTTAATCTCGATTCCTTGATAATTGACGGTCATTGATTCAATATGCTTTCTTAACCTTTCTGCAAACACTTTGGCTTGCTTAGCATCCGCTTCGTTGAGCAATACTACAAATTCTTCGCCACCGTAACGGCCACAAACATCGACATCTCTTGCGCAACTCATCAGCGCGTTAGAACACTGCCTGATAACATCATCTCCAGCGGCATGACCGTGAGTATCATTAACATTTTTGAAATGGTCGATATCAAAAATAACTAAACTAATGGTGTTTTTATAGCGTTGGTATTTCCCAAATTCTTCTTCTTGGCGTTCTTGCCAATAACCTCGATTATTTAGCCCAGTCAGTCGATCAGTTCGGCTTAATTGTTCAAGTTGGATGTTAGCTTGACTGAGTGCATTTCGGTTAGTCGCCACATCGGTGACGTCATAAACAATAATGCAAATATTTTCAACTTCACCGGTGGTTGAAACTATCGGAAAAATTGATATGTTTTGGTACATGAATTCAGCAATACCAGTAATGGGGCGATAATTTTTGAATTTGAAAACATAAGGACGCTGTTCCCAAATACTAAATGCTCGCGATTTAAGCTGAAACACTGATTCGACTTTGTGCAAAAACCAAGCTTTATCTATTTCTGGAAATAAGTGAAACAAATTTCTGCCGCGTGTGTTACTTGCAATCATGCCACTATGGTTTTCCATAAAGGAATTCCATAATTGAATTTCATTTTTCTTATCGAGCACCACCAAGCCGACATCGATGTTTTGCAACATGTCCATCATCCAATGGAGTTCTTTTAATTCATCGATTTGATTACTCATGTTACCCAACTATATAACTTAATCTTTCACGGAGTGGACTAATACTGTCTTCAGTAAATAGTAATAACAGATCACAGTTAATCGCTTCATTTTCTATTTTGTAATTAATTTCAATGGACAATGTTTTATTCCAATGCTTTACGTTGTCTGAAATTAGATCCGGTACTTTTACATGCTGACCAAGCACCACAGGGTGACCTTGACTTATATTCAAATTAAGTTGGTCCGAAATTCCTTTTAAACACGCACCAACAATGATATTGGCAATATCCATGAGCAACTCAAGTTGTGTGTTGTCGTTGATTTCGCCTCTAAATTTAATTAATTTAGCAATATTCTTGAAGCTCGAATCATTGAATATCAACAATGCCTCTCCGGCGATTCCAGGGCCAATAAAACCTTGGCAAACTGACGAAACCGCTTGGTCTTGATCGGCGAACTGCAAGGCCATATTAAGCTCAGCCAGTTCGATATGATTCACTTTGGGGATCGGTAGTTCTATAAATGCATTTAAGAACCGCGCCAGCAGGTCGCCAGCGCGACCCATAGCAACATTAGCCACTTCTTGGCACGCATCTAAAAATATTTTATCGTCTTTTAAGATATCATCGTTGGCAAAGGTATCAAGTGCAGGTTGTTCGATTTGTTTGGGTTGAGACTCAGTCACCGTGAGCTCACCTTCATACAACCCCGTGGATATGAGCGTGTCTAAAAGGGCTTCTTTACTACTTGGCTTTTTGATAAAGTCTAAAGCACCCAAGCCTAGTACTCTTTCTTGAGCTGCGGGTTGAATATCACCTGAAACCACGATGACAGTCACGTCGAGAGTTTGAGCATTAATTTCTTCTAAAGTCTCATAACCATCCATGACTGGCATGTTCAAATCTAAGAACATTAAGGTCGGCGACTCTTGGACTATTACTTCTAGGGCATTTCGACCATCTTCAGCAAATAGTATTTCGACGTCCCAGTCTGCTGGCAAGCTACGAGCAAGCTGTTTTCTAGCCATTCTAGAATCATCGCATATTAGAATTTTTGTGGTCATAGATTCATTTGCCAATTTAAAACTCTTGTTATTGTTATGTGCCAGTCAAACTATTAGTTAGTGCACTTAATAAACATAGCAAACCAGCCCGATAATGCCAGTAAGAATGTGGTTTATCCGGAAAAACTTAACAATTGTTCTATCAGACTGGCTGAAAGCTTGAAAAGGTGGGTACTCAGTAGGTATTGTCGGCAAAAACTTATCTAAAAGTTAGACTCTCGGCTAAGTTTTTGGGCAAACTGGCTGTGGTTCATATCAATGCTGTCCGCTGATATATTGTCGCTTTCGATTGATTGACTGTAACAGCTCTGGGTTTAATTCGCCCAATAGATAGCTTTCCGGTAAAGCGCCCGATTGAGTTTCGGTAACTTGCAAAGGATGAATGTTGATCAATGGGCTTAATTGGGAGTCTTTTAGGTATAAGCTAACTGTTTCTCCAAATTCAATGTTCTGTAAGCTTTTTTTAATCACTTCTGAGTAACCGTCAAGTATTGCCACACCAGAGATTAGCTCATGGTCATCTTCAAGTAACAATATAGGGGCGTAAGTTAGACATGCTTTTAACTGAATTTGTTGGTCAAATGGCGTCATCAAGGACTTAACGAGCGCAATTAAGCTCACTGCCGAGGCAATTTGTTGTGTGGAATTGGTTTCATCAACGTGACTGAGATCAAATGGAACAGTACAGCCAGTTAATAGGTCGCCCTGTGATTGAACACCATAGGCTTGTACTGCTTTATTGAGATGCAGTTCCGCGAGTGACAGACTTTCGGCCATAGCAACGTTTTCTCGGTGATTGATTTCAAACTCAAACACGCATACTAATGCTTTGGATATTTTGGAGTGGCGTTGCCATTGGATCTGATTAGCCGGCAAAATTGTATGCTCTTTTAACTGCTGAGGGTGTTGCTCAGAGAGCTCCGCGATCGACTTAATCCATTCTTTTTTATTAGCAGACGGTTTTATTTTATTTTGAATCAACAAGTGGTGACAGCTCGAAACCACCCGTTTAATTGATTCTTCCAAACGGTACAAAACAACCAGTAACAATAGGAATAGTGCGACAGCAATAGCAGCAGAAAACACTTGAATTTCAAAGTAGGCATCTCTAAATTTTTGCCCGAGCAAATATGAGTCGATTTCTATTTTGAACCAACCTGCGGTAATGTCTTGATAGACAATGGGTTCGACAAAGGGAATATTTTTTTGCCGTTGGATGAATTGCTCAGAGCGGGTAGGCTTAATTAGTTTTGATTGTTCGGTTTGTGCAGATTTAGCTTCGATTTCTCCAGCAACTTGCTGCTGTGTATTTAACATGACTTGTGGTTTCGAAAGCGTCGGCGCTTCGGTTGGAAATTGACTTACAACGGTTCCGTCTTCTGAATAGATTGTGGCTTGACGAATATAGGGATCTCTAGCGACATTTTCGACCAATAAATTGAGTTGCAGAACATCGTCTGCCAGCAGGGCCTCAGAGCTAGAATCGGCAGCTATGCGAGCAATACTATGCGCGTATTCTGAAGTGCGATTAGTCACTAATTGCTCTACTTGGCTATTTATGATCAGCCAAGTGATAGAAACAATTGCAACAATTGTTAATATGACGGTTATTACAATGCCACGCAATAAATTAGGTGGACCGGGGTATTTGTTATTGGCTTGCATACTGCATTGTATCAATTCTATTCTCTGTGGCAAATGCTCATAAGTACTGTGATTTTTGGACTTGTTTATACCTAGGTATTCGTTTGAACATTGCTCACTTTGGTGTACAGTTAGTCGCATTAAACTTTTGAGCTACTTTGTTACTGAATATGCAAGAAAACTATCTATATCAGCTTTACCGCGGCGAACTCTCTGAAGTGAAAGAAATTGCTAGGGGCACGACTAGAGTCAGTGTGTTCCAGCAAGCTCCGTTAAACTGCACCAGTATCCCAAACCAATGGTTGACGCTACTTAAATCTTTTGTGCAGGAGTCGATAGTTTATTGCTGCTTTAGAGTGACGACTAACTTATTAGTCTTGGATTTGTATTTTGAACAAGCGGCGTTTGCAAATGGGCTTGAGTCTATCGTTAAACTGAGTGGGGCCGATTACCAGATATGGCCCGCCGAAAACGCCAAACCCGAATTACTAGTGTTTGATATGGATTCGACTTTTATTCAAATTGAAGTTATCGACGAGCTTGCGAAACAACATGGGGTTGGAGAGTCCGTTTCTTCGGTGACGGAAGCGGCGATGCGAGGAGAACTTGATTTCGCTGAAAGTTTAATTTCTCGAGTGGCTTGCTTAAAGGGGTTACCTGAGTCGGTGATAACGAAAATTTGTGAAAACTTACCGCTTTCAGAAGGAGTTTCCAGTCTGGTGAAATGCTGTCACCATGCAGGTGTTAAAATCGCAATCGTTTCCGGTGGTTTTACCCCGTTTGTTGCTCATTTGAAAGAGCGAATGGGACTGTTTCAAGTTAAAGCCAATGATTTAGAAATTAGTGCCGGTGAGTTAACTGGAAAAGTGAAGGGCGAGATTGTTGATGCACAAGCAAAAGCCGAATTCGTTAGGTCGCTTGCTGAGTCGTTACAGCTGCCATTGAGTAAAATTATGGCGATTGGTGATGGTGCTAATGATTTAAAAATGATGGAAGTCAGTGGCTTTAGTTTAGCTTATCGAGCCAAGCCTGCAGTTCAAAATCAAGCAGGTGGAATTATGAACAAAACAAACTTAAATCACTTAGCAGAAATATTTGGTTGGTAAGTCGGCATTGTTGTCGCTAATCAACATGGCTAAAGCGTTGATGAACCATCATTCCTGACATTTCTAGCGAGTGGCTCGTTAACTTTAGAAGCCACTCGACGAGAAGTCGTATTCCATTTTCTCACTGGGACGTTGTAGATAGTATCCTTGAATATAACGAACATTCATTGGCCAAAGGGCTGCTAGCATTGCAGCTTCTTCGACACGAGGAATGATGCTTAGTTTGTCTCTGTTGTGTATTTCATCTAACAAATGCTGAACATGGGCAGCAGATTCTGCTTTCAAATGTAAGTTATCAGAGATAGAGTCGGCGATTTTGACATAGTCAACGTCAAGTTGATCAATCAAAGTGACCTGCTCTGGATCGGAACCAAACTGCGATAAACAAGTGACCATTCCTTTTGATTTTAATTCCGCGGATAAAGTAATGACTCTTTTCAAATGGTTGGCCGCATCGGCCTCATCAAATTGAAAAACAAGTCTGCGTTTGTCTAATTTACTTGCAATAATCGTTTTCTCAATAAACTGCACAATACTGTCATCAATTAGAGAAACACCGGTCAAGTGGACAAATATTTGAGCATCATTTTCTTGCTTACTGGTTCGAATCGATCGCAAGGCTTGAGCGATTATCCATTTATCTAGTTTGACCCCTAATCCAGCAACCTTCGCCACAGGAAAAACTTGATCAGAACTAATCGTATTGCCTTTTGCATCTGTCAATTTGAGTAGAGCTTGATAGAGCGGTTTTTCTTCGCCGTGTAATTTTACAATGGGTTGGAATAACAATTCGATTCGACCGCTTTCGATAGCATCTTGAATGGTATCAACTAACTGCGGGTCGACTTCTTCGCTCATGGATTGGATGGCTTTATTATACACCTTGTAGCCATCACCATTCTCTAGTCTTGCCGCCGCGCTATGAGCATCAGTGATGTATTGGTCGAGTTTAGAATTATTCTCACTAATTGGGCAAATGCCAATACTAAAGGTTGTTTTTACCGTGTGGCCTTCTATATCAAATAGGTGCTCTTTAATATCTTTGCACAATTTTTCTGCCAACTGCTTTGGAATTTGGCTTGATTTTTCATTAATCAAAATACCAAAAGAGTGGTCACTTAACCGAGCCAGTATGTATTTTTCATCCACCCGTGAGGCTAACCATTTGGCAGTTTCTTGAGTAACTTTTTCAATTCCTGCAATTCCGTATTCGCCTTTAATTTGGTTATGTTGGTCATACTCAATATAAAGTAAATTATAAGTCCCGCTGTTTTCAATGGCATCGGTTTGAGCTTTTTCCAATTGTTCAACAAAGTAGACTTTGTTATATAAATCAGTGAGCGTATCAAGGGAGCTAATTTCTTTAAGCTTCTCTTCTAGTTCGGAATTGTCGTTAGCCGATCGGATTAAAATTTGAGTGCAGTTTTCATTATCATAGTTTGCTGGTGAGAGGGTCATAATGGCTTCAAATGTGCTCATATCAGAGCGCGCGCCCGAAAAAGTAAAATTCTGCTGATCATTATTTACCGCTATGTCTTTCAGATGCTGTTTGAATTCTTCTTGATTTTGCTTAGCTATCATATCTAAGGCTGGCACACACATGATTTCATCATGGTCAGAATAATCAAATAACTCGAGATAAGCTCGGTTAGCATAAACATGCATTCCATCATGGATGTAAGCGATTGCGTCTTGAGAGCTATCGAGTAAGAGGGTGCAACGCTTTTCACTGGTTCTAAGTGCTAATTCAGCTTGGGTTTTATTGCGACGAGTCTCTAAATGACCGATTTCCTTTTCGGTTAGAATGCAAAGCATGTCCATATTGTTGTGGCTGACGGTATTGGCCGCACCATCTTTTAGTGCGTTTAGAACATTTTCCTCACTCATATCATCTAACATCACCACCGTCGGTATATCTCGACCGTACTGAGAAATTTGTTCAATCGCCTGTTTCGCAGGAAGATCCGGGTGATCAGGGATCGCTAATAACAGATCAGAAACCTGCTTTTCTAAAATCGCGGCTAAATCTTCGGTATTAAGAATTTGAGTCGCCCTTACCGCATAGCCTTTGTTACGCAGCGCGTTGATGATTTTTTCTGCGTGATTTGAAGACGGTTCCAACAATAGTAAGTGAACAGTCTTGATGTCAGTAGTCATCGTGTTTGTTTTAGTCCTTAAGTTAAAACGCTAAGCCAAACATTTTCGTTAGACTTATTATTATTTTGTGTTAATTCGCCAATTATGATTGTCTCACATATTAATCAGCGAGTTTAATTTACTGGGTCTCTTTGAGACCTAGATCAAATCCCATATGCCATCCATATCTTCAGGTTCGGATGGTTTTTTTGGTTCATCCTTTGGTAATTTGTCGCGATTAGATGAAATTCTTTCAAAGCTAAACTGCTTGGAACTACCCGAAGAACTAATTTCTTTTGTTAGCCGAACATCATATTCCTTGCTGATTTCCATCACTTTTAATTTATTGTTGATAGTAAATGCCAGCGGGTTAGTGATAATTGTGGCTGCTTGTCCAACCCCAGTCAAAGCTGGCAATAGCAAAGCTCGCTGTGGACTGCTTGCCTCGTTGCGATTATTTTTCAACTGAACACTAATTGGCAATACGTCAGGCGCAAGTAACTGGACTCCCATTTGCACAAAATCGCCTTTAATTTGTCTCCTAACCCATCGAACAATACCTAAACTCCAATGATGAGAATCTTGATCACCCTCTATAAACCCAATAATCTCACCGGTTTGAGCATGCTTTGGCAAATCGAGGGTAGATACTTGGATACAGTATCCACCGGGGCTCATGTTAATTAAGGCGCTTTTCTGAATTTTATAACTATCACGTA
Source organism: Kangiellaceae bacterium (assembly GCA_965230505.1). Lineage (GTDB taxonomy): Bacteria > Pseudomonadota > Gammaproteobacteria > Enterobacterales > Kangiellaceae. The sequence goes on from OZ246006.1 coordinate 3,035,168, forward strand.
CAATTGAGTCTCTAGTTCGCTGCTCGACTTTGTGTTCGGAATCTTCTTCCGCAACGGCTTGATCGGGGCGATAGAGTTTGGCCCAAACATCATTACTGGTTATCGCCGAGGTACTAAGATAGTTCCTATCTGCAGTAATTCTTAAATTGCCTCGATCTTCTGAAACAGAAGCGATGGTTGCATCTCTTAAACTTCCTTCCATCGCTTCGAGGGTTTGTTCGCTATATTCGGTTTCTTCGCCGGATTCCATTTGTGCTTGGGCTTTGCGTTTCATCAGACTTTCGGTCAATAAAAAGTGGGTTGCTCCTAGTCCGATGGTCACGTACATTTCGTCTTCGCAAGCGGTTCGAGCAAAGCTTCTTTGCGTGCCGTGACTCCAACAGTGAATTAGATGCTTGAACACCATGGTTTTTCGGGCAGAATACTTTGCCTTTTCAGTGACTTGAGCAAGATCAACTTTGATTTTGTCGACTACTGCAACCACCGATATTTTGAGTTTACTTTCTGAATCATCACTTAGATAAAGCGATTTTTGAACCGGTGGTCGATTAGAATTTAAGTTCAGTAGAAATGGGTTTTTACTATAAGAATGCGCTTCTAAGCTGCAAAACTCAACGTAATCAGGTAACAAGCTCCAAACTAGCTCTATTTCGCTTTGTCGTAATTGATAAGGACTGGAAATACCCAATAACAATATTTGAGTGAAAAAGTTTTTTGCTGACCAAGTTTGACCCGATTCAACCGTAATAATTTTTTGGTTTTCTAGTTGGTTTTGTTTAGCTAACTTGTACAAACTATATAATTCTCGCCACACTCTGCCGGGCACCGAAGCGTAAAGTTGATAACACCTTAAGATCACTAAGCCGTGATATTTAATGGCATAACAAATGGCTTGATTGAGTACTTTTTTGGTGGAGCGTCTAACGCCTTCACTGGTTATTGACTCAATGACTGCGTGGTAGCCAAAAGATAACTCTGTTTGTAAGGCTTGTACTAGGGCCGCTATTTTTCGTTGCTTATCAGATAGAGAAATGTGGTTATTAATGAACTGTCTTTCTAATGAGTCCACCAGCTTGAGGGCCACTGGCTCAATGATATTTAAAATATTTAATCTTACTTCTGGATCTAGAATAGTTTTGTTTGCATCAACCAGCATGCGATATATGTTTTGTGAGCTCTCGCCAAGATTTGCCGCAGGCAATTGCTCTATCCATGCAGCTACTTGTTTAGGGTTGAGTTCCATCCCAGATCGTTTAGTGACCTGTAGTTCTCTTACCGTTAAACCTGTAGAGCCTAGTTTCATTGACGCTTTTCCTTATAGAATTTCAAGCTGAAAATCATTTGCTTATTGTTAACTAGCTAGCTTGTGCACAAACGATTTCAGGCATCCCATCTCATTTCTAGATAATATCTAACTGTCGGTCATAAAAGAAGTCTAATTAGCAAGACATACCTATCTTTATAGATAGTCCAATTTTTGTTAAAAGTCACGGACTTACGGAATAAAATCAAGAAATTAGTTGAATTACGAACTCCACTCAGTCGCTATTCGTTACAACTTAGGAAAATATGATGGTTTTGGCGGGTTTGTTGGGTTCCTCTCGAGCTAATCGAGGAATTAAATAACCTGGCATCTGTGAGCTCATTTGCTGTATTAGTTGGATGGCTGATGGTTGGGATATTTCGAAATGAGCGGCGCCTTTTACCGGATCCAGCAGATGCAAGTAATAAGGCACAATTTGATATTGAAAGAGCCGCTCGCTCAATTGTTGCAGCACCTCAACACTATCATTAATCCCTTTGAGCAAGACTGATTGGTTGAATAGCATGGTACCCGCTTGGACTAATGGTTTTAGCCGAGCGCCCGTATATGCGTCGATTTCATTGGGGTGGTTGGCATGCATAACGAGGCTTGTGGTCAGTCGAGACTCGCTCAGTCGGTTAACCAGGCTTTTGCTAACTCTATCAGGGATCACCACCGGCAATCGCGTATGGATCCTCAAATATTCAACATGCTCTATTGCTTCTAGTTGTTCCATTAGCTTGGCCAACTGGTTATCGCTGAGCAATAGTGGGTCGCCGCCACTTAATATCACTTCCTTTATATCTTTGTTTTCTGCAATATAGTTGAGATTCAGCGCAAGGTTATTTTGCTCTTTGCTGCTTGACTCATAAGGAAAATGTCTTCTAAAGCAGTAACGACAGTTAATAGCACAACTTCCGGTTAGTATTAGCAATACTCTGCCATGATACTTGTGTAATAAGCCAGGTTGCTGGTGTCGCTGTTCTTCGAGAGGATCAGTGGAATAGCCCGCGATATCTTGGTTTTCTTTTTGTAACGATAGCGCTTGCTGGAGTAGCGGGTCATTTATATCGCCTTTCTTCATTTTGTTGGCAAATGCAATTGGTACCCGCACCGCAAAGTTTGGCTTACTATCGATTAGCGCCGCATAATCTTCAAACGGAATTTGAAGGTAAGTTAGTAAAGATTCTGCGCTAGAGAAAGCCGATTTTAGCTGGGATTTCCATGAATTGACCTGACAATCGTCACTAGAAACAGGTATTATTGGCGCAGAATTTTTCATTGAGTTAGATTTTCCAAAGAATCATAGATTTAAAGAGAGTATTTGTATGGCATCTTACACCACTAATGACTTTCGATCTGGGCTAAAATTCATGCTAGATGGCGAGCCGGTATCGATTGTAGAAAATAATTTTGTTCGACCAGGAAAAGGACAAGCGTTTGCAAAAACTAAAGTGCTATTTTTGCTGACGGGACGAATGGTTGAAAAGACTTTTAAGTCAGGTGAGAGTTTTGAAGCCGCTGATGTGCTGGAAACCGATATGGAGTACTTGTATACCGATGGCGAGTTTTGGCATTTTATGGATCCTGCCAGTTTCGAGCAAGTGGCCGCCGATGAAAAAGCCGTTGGCGATAATGCAAAGTGGCTAACTGAACAAGATTCTTGTATGTTGACGTTATTTAACGGCACGCCAATCTTAGTTTCACCGCCCAATTTTGTCATCCAAGAAGTGACCGATACCGACCCAGGCTTAAAAGGGGACACCTCAGGAAGCGGCGGGAAACCAGCCACTTTGGCTTCGGGCGCGGTTGTCAGAGTACCATTATTTGTACAAATTGGAGAGAAAATCAAAGTTGATACGCGCTCAGGTGAGTACGTTTCTAGAGCTTAGAAGTCTTTTTGTTATGTGCTAATTAAAACCGTCATTTGGCGGTTTTTTTTCACGTATAAGTTGTAATTCAGCCTTTTAAGTTGGTTAAATCAGACCAAATAAAATACAACCTGGAGATTAAAATGAAACCGATTATTTACAGTTTAATAATTCTTTTAGCTCAACCATTATTAGCAACCGAGGTGAAATTTTTAAATGAACCCGAAACCGAACAATCAGGGTTACCATTTTCTAAAGCAACTCAAGTAGGAAATTTATTGTTTTTGTCCGGCGAATTAGGAATTGATCCTAAAACGAAGGCTCTGGTTAAAGGCGGAATTACCGCAGAATCTCGACAAGTGATGGAAAACATTGCCCGCACGCTAAAACTGTTTGGCTCTGATTTAAGTAAAGTCGCCAAATGCACAGTGTTTCTTGCAGATATCAACGAGTGGTCAAAATTTAATCAAGTGTATGTCACGTTTTTTAAAGATAATTTTCCAGCCCGAAGTGCGGTTGCTGGTAGCGGTTTAGCCTTGTCGGCTCGAGTAGAAGTTGAATGCATCGCGGTTATCTAAACAGTTAAATGACCTCACCACTAAAACGACGATTAATCCTGCGAGCCGAATTTCTGCAAAAAACACGCGACTTTTTCTCGAGTCGTTCAGTGGTTGAAGTGGATACTAGGTTAATACAATCGCACAGCGTGACTGACCCCTATATGTCGGCATTCAAGGTTTCTGATCCTCAAGGCAAGTTTTGTGGGTATCTGCAAACTTCGCCAGAATACGCCATGAAAAAACTTTTATGCAATGGCTCGGGTGATATTTTTCAATTAAGTAAAATGTTTAGAGCCAATGAAAATGGACCCATGCACGCCACTGAATTTACCATGCTAGAGTGGTATCGCGTGGGCATTGATCATCATCAATTAATTAAACAAGTTTGTGAGTTTATTGTCGCTATGGTTGGTGACAAAAAACGTGAGTTATTAACTTATCAACAAGCGTTTATTCGGACTTTGAATATCGATCCGTTTGAAATTACTCAGTCGGAGTTGCATGCTAAGTGTCGAGAGTTGGTCGGGGAGATCCCTAATGACCTAACCTTTGATAACTTACTCACACTACTCTTTGCGGACCAAATAGAAAAACGGTTTGATCCTAATTTAATGACTGTGGTTTATGACTTTCCTGCGAGCCAGGCCAGCTTAGCTAAAACGCGATTGATTCAAGGTAGAGAGGTGGCAGACAGGTTTGAAGTGTATCTATCAGGTGTTGAGCTCGCAAATGGCTTTAATGAATTGACCGATGCAAACCTTCAGCTCGCAAGGTTTAAGCAAGATAATCAACTTAGACGACAGATGAAGTTACCAGAAATTGAAATCGATATGGACCTGATTGAGGCATTAAGAAAAGGTTTACCAGACTGCGCTGGTGTTGCTTTAGGACTAGACCGTTTGATGATGATCGCGCTAAATCATCCATCCATTGATCACGTTATCACTCAATAGTTCCGATATCGAACAAGGAAATATTATCTAATGAATAACGAAAACCAACTACCTGTTTTATATAGTTTTAGACGTTGTCCCTACGCGATGCGCGCGCGGTTAGGTTTAGTGATGGGGGAAGTAGCTGTCGAAATTAGAGAGATCCTACTACGAGATAAACCGAAAGAAATGTTAGCTATATCTCCAAAGGCCACAGTTCCAGTATTGCAATTAAACAACGGCAAAGTGTTGCAAGAAAGTTTAGACATAATGTTTTGGGCGTTAACAAAATCTCCCGCGACCGTTAAAGCACAACAGCTAATGGATACTAATTATTTAACTCAAGCCAACCGGCTGATCAAAGAAAATGATGAGCAATTTAAGATAAACCTCGACCGCTACAAATATTCCATCCGTTACCCTGAAAAAACCGAACAACAATACCGACAAGACTGCGAAGTGTTTTTAGCGAAGTTGGAGCATCGATTAGCACAACACGCTTTCTTATGTGGGGATAAAATGAGTGTGGCGGATATTGGTATATTTCCATTTATTAGGCAGTTTGCTGGAGTTGATAGGCGTTGGTTTGATTCTAGCCCTTACATTTATTTGCAAAACTGGTTAAAGCGTTGGCTTGAGAGTGATGAGTTTATTTGCGTTATGAAGAAGTACCCACTTTGGAAAGAAAACAGACCAAATGAAACGCTTTTTCCTGAGTGGGTGCTTGACTAGCATACCGATATTTTCATTCGGTATTTAACCCTTATAACTCGGTGACAAGTTTTTGACCTAGCACTAACCCTTTTTCTAGCTGAATCGCTTGGTCCCATTGCCAATTTTTATTTTCCATTAGCAATACCACTGTGGAACCCAACTTAAAACGACCCATTTCTTCACCTTTAGCGAGAGTGACGTCTCCTTCTTGATATTGCCATTGTTTTATCTGTTTGCGAGTCGGGGGAGTGATATTACCCTGCCAAACAGTCTCAATGCTACCAACAATGGTCGCGCCCACTAGCACCATGGCCATTTTGCCAAATTTAGTGTCGAACATACATACCACTCGCTCGTTTCTAGCAAATAACTTGGGTACATTTTGAGCAGTTAACGGATTGACAGAGAAAAGCTGGCCAGGTACATGAATCATTTCTTCCAGTTTACCATCACAGGGCATGTGGATGCGGTGGTAATCCTTAGGCGCGAGATAGATGGTACAAAATTCTCCCTGCTCAAAAATTTCCGCATGTTGGCTATTCCCGCCAAGTAGCTCTAGCGCTGAATAACTATGATTTTTCGCCTGAATGATTTTACCGTCATTAATTTTTCCAAACTGACTCATAGCACCATCAACCGGTGAACAAAAACTATTGGCATCGGAGTCTATCGGGCGACTATCTAAGTGAATTGCCCGAGTAAAAAAGTCGTTAAAACAGGGGTATTCGGTTAGTTCGGGTTGCACCGCATTGCTCATGTCGATGTTGTAAGCCTTTGCAAACTTTTTAATAAAGGTATTTTTTACCCAAGGTTTTTTTACATCTGCTAGTTTGCCAGCTAAAACCGACACAAGGTGCTTGGGTAAAACATATTGAAAGAATATTTTTAGACTATCCATTATTGAGAGAAACTCTGACTGTTAGAAGCAAATAAACCGAGATTTTAACTTAATTCAAATCCACTAGCACCTTTAACTTTTTCAAGTTCCTACGACTTTAGGCAGGCTAGCTCGATTTTTTGAGCAAATAGCTGTTTTCTTTACTATATTTAGGGACATGCATTGCATGAAATAAAACACTACCGTGGAAGTATTCAACCAAATGACCGTCATTACTAGCACTATTGCTGCATACCAGACTTGTTCATCCAGAGAATTAGCTTACTTAGCTAGTTACGGAGGAGACTGTGAGCCTGTCTTTCGAAACGGTTATTTGCAGCTGTCGATTGGAGGAGCGGCTTAAGTGAATTCTATCTCACCCGCTATTTCCGCTGGTTCAACAGACGTCGAGTCTGCGTTATACGAGATCACTGAGCTCGGAATTTCATGTGAGTCGATGAATGATTATTATGAGCAGCTTCATCAAATTATGGGGCGCTTAATTTATGCCAAGAATTTTTTTATTGTACTTTATGATGAAATTCATGACCGTATGGAGTTTGTTTATTTTGTTGACGAAGTCGATACTGATCTCACGGTAGAAAAAATCGGCATCCTAAAACAAGCCGACTTGCGTCGATCGGCGACGGGGTATTTGTTCCAGCAGGCTGAATTAGTGCATTTAGACAATCAGCAATTTCAAGCGCTTACAGATTCCGGTGCCTTTAGTAGTCAAGGGAGTGCCTCCGCAGACTGGTTAGGCGTGCCGCTCAAGTATAAAGATGAAATGCTCGGTGCGATGGTGATCCAAAGTTATGATAAGAACATCATGTTCGGCAAGAAAGAAGAGGACATTATGCAGTTTGTTTCACGCCAAATTGCCTTGTTAATCAAAGGAAAACTCGCCGAGCAAGAGCTAAAGGATGCCAACAGAACTTTGGAGCAAAGAGTTCACGAAAGGACTGAGTCACTTAACGAAATTAATAAAACCCTCAGTGTCGAAATCGAAGAACGTAAAAAGAGCGAAAAAATTCAATCGGCTCTCTTTCGAATTACTGACTTGGTAAGCACAACTCGGAGCTTGGATGACTTCTTTACTCAGGCGCATTTTGTTATTTCCGAATTAATGTATGCTGAAAATTTATACATCGCACTATTATCAGAAGACGAGAATTACGTAGATTTTCTCTACCATGTTGACCAGCAAGATAAAAATCCTCAAAGACGGAAAATGACTGAAGATGGTCGGCAAAATGGTTTGACAGAAAGGATCCTGTTGGAAGGTGAATTAATCCGCTTTGACAGAAAAGAAAATGTTGGGGAGTCGTTAACCGGTTCTAAATGTGCGTCGTTTTTAGGGGTACCTCTAAAAGATAAAAATAAAGTGTTTGGTGTGCTCGCGGTACAAAGCTATCGACAAGATATCAAGTATGATGAAGTTAATCAAAATGTTTTAGTCACCATTGGAAAACAAGTAGCGACGGCAATTCTTCGAAAGAAAGATAGTGATTCACTACGAGCTGCTCATGAACATTTAGAGAAGAGAGTTAGAGAAAGAACATCGGAACTGGAAAAAACGATTGTTAAGCGGCGAAAGATAGAAAGACAGCTTGAGCATGATTCATTACATGACGCCTTAACAGGGTTGCCTAACAGACTGTATTTTTCAAATCTACTTGGTGAGCAGGTTGCAAAAAAGCAACAGTCATTCGCGGTATTATTTTTAGATTTAGATCGATTTAAATTAATAAATGATAGCCTTGGTCATCATGTTGGTGATTTATTTTTAAAAGAAATTGCAGCAAGGCTGACTGGTTGTTTGAGAGAGCAAGATGTTGTGGCTCGATTAGGCGGTGATGAGTTTTGTATTCTTATGCGAAACATAGAAGGTCAAAAAGTATCGATTCAATTAGCCGGACGCATATTAAAAGAGTTACAGAAAAATGTGGTTATCGATAATCATTCGCTAATCACCAGTGCCAGTATTGGCATCCGATTTTCCAAATATGGCAATTCTCAAGCGAGCGAAATAATGAGTGACGCCGACGCCGCAATGTATCAAGCCAAACATCAAGGCAAAAATTGTTTTTGTTTGTTTGACTCGGAAATCAAGCAAATAGTCAGCGAACGAATGCAAATTGAAAATGATCTGCGCGAAGCGATTTCCAAACAACAGCTGCACCTTAATTTCCAACCCATTGTTGATTTAAAATCGCAAAAAACCATTGGTTGTGAGGCTTTAGTTCGTTGGAATCACCCAAGCAAGGGGTTTATTCCTCCTGATCAATTCATCCCGATTGCCGAAGAAACAGGGCTTATAATGCCGTTAGGAGAGTTTGTCGCTGAACAAGCCGTTAGGGCTTTGAAAAGCTTTACACAAGATAATGCTAAACAAGACTACTTTGTTAATATGAATGTTTCCGCGATGCAAATACTGTCTAGAACATTTGATTCATTCTTGCGAGAACTAATCACACGCTCGGGTATTAAGCCTGAGTATCTGAATATTGAAATAACCGAAAGTATATTGATTGAAGATTACACCGCAGCAATTAATTTTGTACGTGAGTTAAAGTCGATCGGGGTAAAAGTATACCTCGATGACTTTGGCACCGGTTTTTCATCCTTAAGCTACCTACATCAATTTCCTTTTGACGTCATTAAGCTCGATAAATCCTTTATTAATGCTATGGACGGTGGAGAAAGAAAACTGGCGATTGTGGAGTCCATCGCGGCAATGGCCAATAACTTAAATATGAAAATTGTTGCTGAGGGGGTAGAAACTAAGCAGCAACTTGCCCAACTCAACCAATTCGATTATCAGTACGGTCAGGGTTATTACTTTTCAAAGCCGTTATCTTTCGAACAATTTATGCAGCATGAATAATTCTATATGACGTGGGATAAAATCATTCGTTAGGTGATTTATTGGCAATTATTTTGGTGTAGTTATTCCAGCGGCTTTGATTAATTATACCTTCCTTAACCGCTTTTATGACTTCACACCCCGGCTCATTAATATGCTTGCAATCTCTAAATTTACAGGTTCCAAGAAAACTAGAAAACTCAGTATACCCTTCAGCGATGGCTTGGTCTGATAGATGCCAAAGTCCGAACTCTCTAATACCGGGAGAATCAATTATAAAACCATTCTCAGGATTCTGTTGGTCTAAGCAAAATAGTTGTGATGCGGTTGTAGTATGTTGACCAAGTCGTGAGTTTTCAGAAATGACTTTGGTGGTTAAGCTAACCTCTGGAAACAACCAATTGATTATGGACGATTTACCAACGCCAGATTGGCCGACTAAAATGCTAGAACGATTTTTCATGGCTTCAGTGAGCGTATCTTTTGATTCACTTTGTTTTGTGCTGACCCTTATGACGCGATAACCAAGCGCTTGGTAAACAGCTAGTTGGTGGTCAATATTTTGAGCCTGATACTCCTCGATGAGATCGCACTTATTGGCAATGATTAAGAACTCTATACCAGTCTGTTCAATGGCCACAATGTAACGGTCTAATAACACTGATGAAAAGTCCGGCAATGGTGCAACAATGATAAAAATTCTGTCGATATTCGCAACAACCGGTTTGAGACCTTGGTGAAACGATGGGCGTTCTAGTAGTGTTTTTCTTTCACTAATCGCTTCGATAACCCCTTGTTGGTTGTTATCGAGTCTAAACTGCAGCTGGTCGCCGGGCACCGGAGCGCCCAAGTTTTGACGGAGATAACAGCGATGGACCTTGCCTGATTCAAGTTCCATGACGTCAGCTTGCTCTCCAAAACGAGAGATTAGAAGCCCTTGACGAAGGTCACCTAACTCGCCAAGCAACTCGAGATCTTGCTGTTTTTTCTTCTTTCGATCTCGCGTTTTGACAATTTGTCGTTTTTGCTTTTGTGTGAGCTTATCTCGTTTAGCCAAAAGATACCCGAATAGATTAAAAGGTTATTAATTGATAAAGACGGTATTTTAACACAGGTTTCGACTCGAAAAAGTAGCGTATTTGCTGCTAAACTAAGGGAAAACTATTTCAGCCTAATGCTTACAGAAGAGTTTAGTATCAGGTTATCGCAACTTTTTTATGAAAAAGGACAATCCATTGAAACATGCAAGCAACTTAATTTGGATCGATTTAGAAATGACCGGTCTGGATCCGGATAAAGAACGTATCATCGAAATTGCTACCATTGTTACTGACAAGGATCTAAATATACTAGCCGAAGGTCCGATGCTGGCTATCCATCAGCCAGACTCCTTGCTTAATGATATGGATGAGTGGTGTACAACCCATCACGGGGATTCTGGTCTTACCGAGCGAGTTAAGCAATCTCAGATTACTGAAAAGCAAGCTGAGCAACAGACGATTGAGTTCTTACAACAATGGATCGAACCGGGGCTTTCACCAATGTGTGGCAATAGTGTCGGGCAAGATCGTCGCTTTTTGGTGAGGTACATGCCAACGCTTTCAGAATACTTTCACTATCGGAATATTGATGTTAGCTCGTTAAAAGAATTGGCGGTAAGGTGGAAGCCTGATATTCTGCCAGGATTTAAGAAACTTAATAAGCATCTTGCTTTGGATGACATCAGAGAGTCGATTGAAGAGCTAGCTTATTATAGAGAACACTTTATTAAGTTATAAGATAATAATGAATATTCTGAATTAGATTGTACAAGCAGTAACGATTCAGATTCTCCCTACTATGACAGGAGCCAAATATTGTTGTCGCTACCTAGCTCAGTTGCGCTTTATAGCACTCAGCAAATCACCGAAATAGAGCAAAGCTACGCTAAAAGCATTTCTGGAAGTACCTTCCCGTTAATGCAGCGAGCAGGCAAGGCTGCATTTAATCTATTGCAAAGGAGTTGGCCTGAAGCAAAGAAAATTCTAATCGTTACAGGAAAAGGTAACAACGCAGGAGACGGTTTTGTACTTGCTCGTTTGGCGATTGAATCTAGGTTTAAAGTGACGCTCTGTACCTTAGTCGATCCATTAGAGACTTCTGGTGACGCACTGACCGCTTGGCATGAAATTCCGCATCGAGCAATTCATCGGGTTCCTGTCAATCAACTACGTTTTTCAGAATTTGATTTAATTGTTGATGCGATGCTCGGTACCGGTATCAAAGGGCCATTACGAGAGCCATTTCATTCTGTCATCAAACATATCAATGGTAATAGGGTCCCAGTTTTAGCCTTAGATATTCCTACAGGGGTGGAAGCGGATACAGGATTTGTTAATAGTGAAGCTGTCAAAGCAACTAGCACCGTTACTTTTGTTGGACATAAACGTGGAATGTATACTGGTGATGCGGCATTGTATCGAGGACAAGTATGGTTAGACTCTTTACAAATTCCCGAGACGATATTTGACCAACATACATTTCATTTATCCTCACAGAATTGGCATTCAACCATGCACAAATTGAAGCCTCGAAGTGTTGTTGCACATAAGGGGAATTTCGGTCATACCATCATCATAGGAGGTTCTGAAGGTATGGCAGGAGCTGCCGTTTTAGCATCTACTTCGGCCGCGAAAAGCGGTAGTGGGCTTACTTCGGCTTGGACTGGTGAAAACGCTGCAGCTGCGTTAAACCATATCACCCCAGAAGTGATGGCCAAAGCGACAGAAGTTTCCGATATTGAAGAGCAACTTAACCAAATAGCAGAAAAAGAAGTAACTCTGGTGGTTGGTCCCGGGCTAGGCAAAAATGATTGGGCACAGCACTGGGTTGATTCTATTTCAGCGAGACCAAGGCTTTGCGAAGCAAACCAAATTTGGGATGCGGATGCGTTAAATCTGTTGGCGGAGTTAGATAGTAGTCATCCCAACTTATATAATTCTCATCGAATCCTAACCCCTCACCCCGGTGAAGCAGCAAGACTGCTAAATACTACAGTGGATAATATTGCTAGAGATCGATTTGACGCGGCTCATTCTATTGCCACGCGTTATGGTGGTGTTTGTATCTTAAAAGGAGCAGGGACCATTATTTCAGACGAGAAGGGCTTTCAAGTCGTTTGTGCTGTTGGTAATCCAGGTATGGCTTCGGGGGGAATGGGAGATGTGCTGGCAGGACTCGTCGGTGGATTGTTAGCGCAAAAATACTCGTTGATGGATGCGGCCGTTTTAGCAGTTTCTATTCATGGCGAGGCGGCAGATAGAGCTGCGGGACCGAAAATGCGCTATCGCGGGTTGTTGGCTAAAGATCTACTAAATCATTTTGCGGCGTTGTTAAACCCGTAAGAGCTGTCAAATATAACCAATGTAGTTTAGTTTCTTAGCTAGAGTAGCCTATGCGAAAGCCTCCCCAATGATTACCGTTAATGTAAATTGGGACAGACAAATCATGCATAACTTCGCCGGTATCTCTTTTATAGGTTTGTAAAAGTAATTCTTTGGTATGACTTCCGCAACGAATACCGGTTGGGTCATTAAAAATCCGTTTGGTTCTATTGCCGATCATGTCAACTTCAAATTCCCCAGTAAGAGGTTGGCAAAACTGATTATTATGAGTCGGGACATAACCGTTTTCATCAGTAGTAATAGCATAAATTAAGAAGTCATTTGATTGAAGAATCGGTTCTTGGATAGTCGGTAATAGCTTATCTGCAAATTTGTCAAATCGAGTGTGAAACTTCTCAGGATTGCTGTGATCTATTTTTTGGTAATTTCTGTCAAAAAGATCGTCTCGAGAAATCAAGCCCCTTCGAATCGAGTCCTCAAATTCGACCCCAATTTTTTTCGCGGCATCTCTAGCTATTTCGAAAACTTTTCTATGGATTCCCGCGGTGCTAATTTCAGAAAGAATTGCGTTTGTCTGTTCAGTAGTATTTGTGAATTTATTGGCTTCTGAATCTAGCAGTACGATATCTTGTTTGCTGGATTCTAACTCGGAGTCCAGTCCACCAATTGAAATTCTTATTTCTTCTAGATGATGATGATTCTGGTGAGCGTTTTCTGCGAGCTTATTGGATTGCTCTTCTAATATTAAAATTTCACTGGAAATGGCGCTCAATACTCCTTCAATTTGATGTATATAGTCAGCCCCCTCTCTCACTTCATTGACTAACTCATTAAACAACGTAACCACATCGTTAGTTTCTTGAAAGTTCTTGTCGATGATTTTGGCCACTTCTCTGGTGGCATCGGACGTTCTTGCTGCAAGTCCGCGGACTTCGTCTGCCACCACTGCAAACCCTCTGCCTAACTCGCCGGCTCGGGCGGCTTCTATTGCTGCATTCAAAGATAATAAATTGGTTTGATTGGCAATGTCAGATATGACTTGAGTCACTTCTTTTATGTCATTTGAATTGGCACTTAGGCCGTTGATTTGTTGGTTGGCCGTTTCAGTGTGCGCAAGAATACTGGATATTTTTTTGTAGGCAATATTTAGGTAGTCGCCACCCTGCAAGGTGTTGTTTTTCGCTTTGTTAGTAATTTCCTTTGACTCATTAGTAATGATCGCTATTTGTTCTGCGATGGCGGCAATATCTTCAGCGGAACGGAATGTGGCATTCACTTGGTAGGACTGATTTTCAAGTTTTTTCCTAAGTTGTGAAACTGAAAAAGAGACTTCAGCAGCGGATATTGCCGCCCTGCTAGAGGAGTCCGTGAGTTGTTCAGCGATTTCTGAAAAATTGGCATCACTCGTGGATTTTGAAGCGAGGATTTTCTTCAAAAAAGGATCTTTTTCGAAACGTTGTTTAATCGCCTGACATTCATCACGTTCAAGTGGTGATAGTCTCGCTCTCCGTTCTGATAACTCTTGCAACCTCACAACCGGCTTTAATACAAAGCTATTCATCGTTACCCAAAAGAGACTTAATGAAATAATGCCACTTAGAGAAAAGACAATGAGCGCTTTTATTGAAGTTGCACTGAAATAGAGGACTAAGCCGTTAATTACCAGCAATAAGATAATCGATGCTAAGGATAGTTTCGTTCGAATAGACATTTTTTTGTCTCCCTCGCAGTAAAAAAGTAAGCTCGAATCAACCGACCTAGACTCCAAAGCTTATCTATTGAGTGAAAAATAAAGGCATCTAACCCCCTCATTTTTCCTACTAAATGTGTATTGGTATGATTGGTTTATCTAAATCATATTGGACGAGCTGGCTAGTATTCAAGGCTTATAGACTAAAGTTTAATAGGATGTAAAATCATTTGTTGATACCGTGAGCACAGCTACATTTACCGATGGAATAGACCTGTTAAGCGTCAACCTTCGATAAAAGCTGGAAACTTTTCTTAACAGATAACAATAATTACATCCGGGAGGATAGTGTGGAAAATAATAGTTCCTATTGGCGAGAGAATCTTCGCTTAATTTTCATATGCCTTGCCATCTGGTTTGTTGTTTCCTATGGTTTTGGCGTGATACTGGTTGAGCAACTCAATGCCATTCGAATAGGTGGATATAAACTAGGCTTTTGGTTTGCACAGCAAGGCTCAATATACGTGTTTGTCGGCTTAATATTTTGGTATTCAGCGCAAATGAACAAACTCGACAAAAAATATGACGTGGAGGAATAGACAATGGAAGAACTAAAAATCTATACCTACATTGCCGTTTTTGGCTCGTTTGGATTGTATTTTGCGATAGCTTGGTGGGCTCGAGCCAATTCAACCAGCGATTTTTATGTTGCTGGTGGCGGCATTACTCCGGTTCAAAACGGGATGGCCATCGGCGCAGACTGGATGAGTGCTGCTTCGTTTATTTCGATGGCGGGCTTGATCGCATTTTTAGGTTACGGCGGTTCAGTTTTTCTAATGGGGTGGACAGGTGGTTATGTGTTGTTAGCCATGTTGCTTGCGCCCTATATGCGTAAACATGGTAAGTTTACGGTGCCTGAATTTATTTACGACCGCTATTATTCAAAAACAGCGCGAGTGGTTGCTGTGGTTTGTTTAATTATCGCGTCGCTGACTTATATTATTGGTCAAATGAAAGGGGTGGGTGTTGCATTTTCTCGTTTCCTTGAAGTTGATTATGACAGCGGAATTTATTACGGCATGGCTGTTGTTTGGTTTTACGCTGTTCTTGGCGGAATGAAGGGAATTACCTATACTCAAATTGCGCAATACTGTGTTTTGATTTTTGCTTACACTATTCCAGCAGTATTTATCTCGTTGCAATTAACAGGTAATCCAATTCCACAACTTGGTTTAGGAAGTACTTTAGCGGATGGCAGTGGCGTTTATTTACTAGATAAGCTCGATATGGTGGTAACTGACTTAGGTTTTAAAGAATACACTACCGACAACATGGGCGGCTCGCTTAACATGTTCGCTTATACTTTGTCTCTTATGATCGGTACCGCTGGATTACCTCATGTCATTATGCGTTTCTTCACAGTTCCTAATGTGAAAGCGGCCAGAGCTTCGGCCGGTTATGCCCTAGTCTTTATCGCACTACTTTATACCGTAGCTCCAGCGGTGGGTGCAATGGCTCGATTTAACCTGATTAATACCATCACACCTGCGGCTGGTGAGAGTCTTACTTATTCTGAGCGACCACAATGGTTTAAAGATTGGGAAAAAACTGGGTTACTCAAGTTTGAAGATAAAAACGGTGATGGCAAAATTCAATATGTTGCTGACGCTGAAACCAATGAGATGGTAAAAGTTGATAGAGATATCATGGTTTTAGCGAATCCAGCAATTGCAAACTTACCTAACTGGGTGATCGCACTGGTGGCAGCGGGTGGTTTAGCTGCGGCGTTATCTACTGCAGCAGGATTATTGTTAGCAATTTCATCCTCAATTTCTCATGATTTAATGAAAGGGGTGTTTAAACCGGACTTGTCGGAAAAAGATGAGTTACTTGCAGGACGTGTGGTAATGACGCTGTCAATTTTTGTCGCTGGCTATCTTGGTTTAAATCCGCCTGGCTTTGCCGCGGGGACGGTGGCGCTTGCTTTTGGGCTTGCTGCATCGTCCATATTCCCAGCATTAATGATGGGTATATTTGCAAAGAAAATGAGTGGTAAAGCAGCCGTTTGGGGAATGGTATCCGGTATTGGAATTACCATGTTATATGTGTTCCAACACAAAGGAATCATGTTTATTCCTGGCACGACCTTCCTTGGCGGGATGGAGCCAAATTGGTTCTTCGGCATTTCGCCGAATGCTTTTGGCGCTGTTGGAGCGTTAGTTAACTTCGGGGTTGCTTTTGCGGTCGGTAAAGTTACCGGACCAGCGCCTGAACATATCCAACAGTTGGTAGAGAATTTTCGAATTCCAAAAGGTGCGGGTGCCGCTCATGACCACTAATCGATAAGATTAGTTTGTGATTAAAGGCTCCAATTAATTGGAGCCTTTCTTTTTATATATGATAATGTAGTGAAGCCATATGATTGATAAGAAACAGCAGCTTCACAATAAACCTTAATAGAGAGTCCCGATGAATAAACACCAAAAACTTGCTCTTTTTATTGCTCCCTTATTAATGATTATTGGTTATATCGCTTCGGACTATTATATAGAAAGCCAAGCGCAGGAATCGAAACTGTTTGTTTTGCAAACTGAGGGTGAATGCGATGTGTTAAATAAACAATGCGTGCTGAGTAGTGGAGAGTTTAAACTCAGTGTTTTTGATGTCGAAGGGCGGACCACCATCAATTCGACGTTCCCACTCGATGCCGTAACCTTATTTATTGTTGATGAAAAATCTATAGCAACACCTTATGGTTTAAAGCAACAACAAACGGCTTATTACTGGGATGCTAAAACGCCAGTGCGTAACATGATTGGCAATTCTACGTTGCCACTAAAACTAAGAGTCATTGCTCGAGTAAAAGGTGGGCAATATATCAGTGAATTTAATGCCAAAGCAGGAATCTAATTAATTAAACTGACTTTTTGTTTTTACACAAATTCTTGATTCTTTTTGTAGCGTTGACCAATACAGAAATTGTTTTATTGAACCTAAAGCGTCGCTAAAGCACTCTCTATTTGAATAAGAATGTTGGGGTCATCAATGGTCGCGGGAATGGTATAGGGTTGACCTTGTGCAATCTTTTTCATAGTCGCTCGTAATACTTTTCCTGATCGCGTTTTGGGTAACGCTTTGACCACAACTGATGCTTTGTAGCTGTAGACCGCGCCGAGCTGTTCTCGAACCATTTTGACGGACGAGGCCTGAATGGCATCTAGAGTTTCAGAGGTTTCGTTATTGAGTACTACAAGCGAAACAGGGACCTCTCCTTTTAACGGACAAGGCACTCCGATTACCGCACATTCCGCAATGTCACGATGACTAGCGATAACTTCTTCGATTGCACCAGTTGAAAGTCGGTGACCTGCGACATTGATAATATCATCGGTTCTAGCCATCACAAAAACGTAGCCCTGCTCATCAATATAACCAGCATCACCTGTTTCGTAATAACCTGGGAAGTTAGAAAAATAACTAGATTGGAAGCGTTCTTTGTCGTTCCAGAGCCCAGTAAAGTTGCCCGGAGGAAGCGGTGTTTTGATCACTAGAGCGCCAACTTCACCAGCCGCCAACTCTTTGGCGTGACTGTCTACTACTTTAAGATCATAGCCAGGTACAGGCATGGTCGGTGATCCCTGAACTACGGGCAGCGCTTCTATCCCAAGGCAGTTAGCACAAATCGACCATCCTGTTTCGGTTTGCCACCAATGATCGATTACAGGTACTTTGAGTTGTTTCTGTGCCCAATCAATCGTGTCTGGATCTGAGCGCTCTCCCGCCAAAAACAGTGCCGATAAAGACTTTAGATTAAATCCTCCATTGACCACTAGTTCTCCTTTTGGATCTTCTTTCTTGATAGCTCTAATTGCTGTTGGAGCAGTGAATAAAGCCTTCACTTTATACTTTTCGACGACTCGCCAAAATGCGCTTGCATCGGGTGTACCTATCGGTTTGCCCTCATATAATACAGTGGTGTTTCGATTAAATAGCGGACCATAAACAATATAAGAGTGACCAACTACCCAGCCGATGTCAGAAGCGGCCCAATAGACATCGCCCGGTTTTACGTTATAAATATTTTTCATACTCCATTTTAGTGCGACGCAATGACCGCCATTGTCTCTTATGACACCTTTAGGTTTTCCAGTAGTGCCTGATGTGTACAGTATATAAAGCGGGTCGGTGGCATCAAGCGACACGCATTCTGCTTCTGGCGCATCTAAAACGAATTTTTGCCAGTCAATATCATTTGCTGAATTGAGTAGAGCGCTGTGCTCTGGGCGCTGGTAAATGATCTGCATGTCTGGTCGATGTGATGCTTGCTCAAGAGCTTTATCAAGTAAAACTTTATAGTCAATAATGCGATTGACTTCTACTCCACAAGAAGCACTGATGATGGCTTTTGGGGTTGCGTCATCAATCCTCACCGCAAGTTCTTTGGCGGCAAATCCGCCAAAAACAACTGAATGGATTACCCCGATTCGAGCACACGCAAGCATCGCCACAACTGCTTGTGGGATCATTGGCATATAAATAACCGCTCGGTCACCTTTTTCCAATCCACGAGCAGATAGTGCGCCAGCGAAATGACTCACTTGATCTAATAATTGGTTGTAATTAATTAGCTCTGACCGATTGGTCACTGGGCTTTCATAGGCAATAGCGATTTGTTCACCAAAACCTGCTTCGATATGGATATCTAAAGCATTGTAGCAACTATTTATTTTTCCTCCGGCAAACCAATTTTCCAAATTTTCCCCGAAGGTGTTTGGGTTGTATGCGGTGTGCGGAAATTGTTGCCAGTGAACATCTTTAGCAGCATCAAGCCAAAACTGGTTCGGTGTGGTTATAGACTTTTGATGAGTCACTTTGATACTAGAAGAAGTCATATAAAACTCTTTTAAATGCGAGTGCAATTAGATTATTGGTGACTAAAAATACCTTATTTGAGTCAGCTTAACAGTTCGACTTTGGTCTACTAAGGAAGATATTTTGAAGCGATAGGCGCTTGCCCAATTGACTCTGTCACTAATTAAACTTAAGGTTGAACTTTGGAGAACCTAAGTTCATGTTAGGCTAGTCAATATTGAAAGGGTATAAATGCTTTCTACTCCGCAAATAATCGTCATTGCATTCACTTATGTCTGTTTACTATTCTTTATTGCTTATATCAGTGACAAAACCAAGCCTCACGAGATTTCTCCAACAAGAAAAGCGTTAGTCTATAGTTTTTCATTAGCCATTTATTGTACCTCTTGGACTTTCTACGGCGCTGTTGGAAGTGCTGTCAAATCTGGTTGGGGATACTTTCCTATCTATTTCGGACCAATCTTGGTTTATACCCTTGGATGGCCCTTACTCAAGAAATTCATCAAGGTCGGGCATGAACAAAATACCACATCGATCTCCGATTTTATTGCTTCTCGGTACGGTAAATCACAAACAATAGCGGCCATTGTTACGGTCGTTGCAGTCATTGCCATCATTCCGTATATCGCTCTTCAGCTAAAAGCCATCACAATGAGCATTGGAGTGTTTGATGCTCAGCAACATTACTTGTCAGATCGCTCAATTAACTCGCTTTTTATTACCATTTTGCTCATTGTGTTTTCGATCTTGTTTGGAACCAGAAACTTAGATGTTACAGAACATCAATACGGTATGATGAATGCGATTGCATTCGAATCAATAGTCAAATTAGTTGCATTTTGTGCGGTTGGATTATTCGCACTCTATTTGGTTTTCGATAGCCCGGCTGACATGGTAAGCGCAATGTTAAACGACGGCGAGCTCAGGCAATCTTGGTTTGATGCCACCAATACCGAGAATTTTATTACTCAGACTATTTTAGCTGCCGCAGTGATTTTTTGTCTACCAAGGCAGTTTCATGTATCGGTTGTAGAATATCATCAGGAAAAAGATTTGAGATGGTCTCGATGGATATTTCCTAGTTACTTATTATTAATCTCTCTTTTTGTTATTCCTATTGTGATTGCCGGTAATCAATACTTCTCTAGTCAAGCAATTAATGCTGATACTTACATATTGGCTTTACCGATTTTTGAAGAGCAACGGTTTTTAAGTGCATTAGTTTTTATCGGTGGTTTATCTGCGGCCACCGGTATGGTGATCGTCGCAACTGTAGCCTTGAGTACTATGATCAGCAACGACCTCGTTTTACCCGTGATTTTGCACAATACCGGTTCTAAACAGTTTAAAGACAAAAAGTTTAATCAAAGGATGTTGCTCACACGTCGAATTGCGATTACTTCTTGTTTGATTTTATCTTACGGCTTCTACCGACTATTTGATAAGAGCCAGTCACTTGCCTCTATTGGCTATTTATCTTTCTCAGCAGTATTTCAATTTATACCGGCTTTATTATTGGGGCTTTTTTGGAATCGAGCCACTAAAAGTGGAGCGATTGCTGGTTTGCTTATTGGAACATTTTTTTGGTTTTTGTTGACTTGGATTCCAAGTATCCAAGGAAAGAATCTGCTCTCATCTAGTGATAGTCTTTTTGGCTATTCATTGCTGACAGAATCACTGCTAATTTCGTCGGGCTTTAATTTTGCTTTTACCTATTTCTTTTCACTTTTTTCACAACAATCACTAACAGAAAAAGTACAAGCTTATGCATACACACGTGAGCTGGTTGAATCGACCACCCCAAAGGGAAGTTATAAACCTGAGTCGGATGTTTTAGTCAAGGACTTAAAATCACTATGTGCAGCGATTGTTGGTACCGAACGAATGATAGCAACCTTCGAGCAATATGCACGAGACTATCGGGATAGCGATTTAGCGGATAAAGAGTTACTTACAGCAACTGAAAAATTACTTTCTGCATCGATTGGAGCTTCGTCGGCGAGGGTGGTGATTCTTTCCGCGTTCAAAGAAAAAGGCATTCATGTTGATGATGTTATCAGCCTACTTAGTTCCACTTCGCAAGCCCTAAAATTTAATCGTCGTTTAACTGAAATCACCATGGATAATATTAGTCAAGGGGTTAGTGTAAGTGATATAGATAAAAATATTGTCGCCTGGAACAGCCGATATGAAGAGTTAATGAACTACCCCAAAGGCTTATTGACTCCAGGCAAACCTATTAGTCAACTTATACGGTTTAATGCCGAGAGAGGTTATTGTGGGCCGGGTGATATTGAACAGCAGATTAAAAGGCGGCTTCGACATTTAGATTCTGGATTGAGTTATCGCTTTGAGCGCCAACGAAACGACGGTATTGTGCTTGAAATTGTCGGAAATCCACTACCACAAGGGGGGTACGTTACCACCTATACCGACATTTCTGAGTACAAAAAAATCGAGGCAGCGCTGATAGAAAATGAAAGGAATATTGCGGTTTATACCGACAATTCTCCTGCTGCATTAGCGTATCTTGACGACCAGTTGATTTTTAGGTTTGCCAATAAAACGTTTGCTCGAAACAGCCATATGGAAAAAGACAGTATTATCGGAAAGAAAATTGAGCAAGTTTTGAATAGCAAGGAATTAGCTTTCAAACGACCATTTATTGAGCAGGCATTGAAAAACAATAAACAACAATTTGAGTACTCGGATGAGCACGGGGATTCACCGTATTATTTGGTCACCTATATTCCGGACTCCGATAGCAGCGGCAAGATTCGCGGTATTTATTCTATTTCACAAGACATTTCAAATCGTAGAAAAGCTGAACTTAAACTAAAGGAAGTCAATGCAACTTTAGAGCAAAGAGTCGCATTGCGTACTGATGAGCTACATGCAACCGTTAACGCATTGGAAATTGCAAAGGCGGAGGCGGAAAAAGCCAACCAAAGTAAATCTCGTTTTCTAGCCGCAGCAAGTCATGATCTTTTACAACCATTTAATGCAGCTAGATTGTTTGGAGAAATTTTAAAGTCAGAAAAAAATCAAATGAAGCCATCTCATGCTGAACTAGTTGATAAATCAGACCAGAGTTTGGCAATGGCGGAAAGTATTATTCACTCGCTCATCGATATTTCAAAACTGGACAATGGAAAAATTCATCCGGCTATTCGAGTTTTTAATATCAGAGAGGTTTTTGAATCGCTGAAAACTCAGTTTTCAGATTTTGCTAAACAACAATCCCTTGGCTTAAAATTTCAGCTCAAAGATTTTTATGTGGAAACTGACTCGGAGCTACTTTACCGAGTTTTGCAAAATTTTGTTAGTAATGCCATTCGCTATACCGATAAAGGCCGAGTGCTAGTTAGCGCGAGAAAACGTCGTGAGCAGGTTGTAATTTCAGTCTGGGATACTGGGATCGGAATACCAGAAGAGTCCCTACAAAATATTTTTGAAGAGTTTAAACAGTTGTCGGATCCACTCGCCCCAACTGCCGGTGCAGGGCTCGGTTTGGGACTTGCGATCAGTGAGCGGATCGCTGCAATTCTTGGTTTAAAAATAGAAGTGCGATCTGCTTTTCGCAAAGGGACCGTTTTTCATTTAGCCATACCGCTGGTTGAAAAAACTATTGAACAAAAACAGTCTGTGGTTATGCCTAGTCACTCGTCTGATTACCCATTTGCTGGTATTAACGTATTGTGTGTTGATAACGAAGTGCAGATTACTGAAGCTATGTCGATGTTACTTAAACGCTGGCGTTGCAATGTAGAAACGGCTCAGCAAGATTCACAAATAGCCGAAATTATTGGTAAAGGGTTTATTCCCGATATTTTACTAGTTGATTATCAACTGGATAGAGGTAAAACGGGGATAGAGTTTATTCAACGCATTCGAAAGAAAACAGGAATAGAGATCCCAGCCGTAATCGTTTCTGCCGATCACTCTAAGGATTTGGAAGATGAAGCTGAGCATCGTGGATTTAAGTTACTACACAAGCCTTTAAAACCGGCAATATTGAGAGTAACAATGAATACAGTTTTAAATATCTGCTGAGTAAATCAAGCAAACCAAGCAAGTCGTTAACCAATTGATATTTGAATAGGCTTCCCAGATGAAGGTTGGCGCTTATTGTGTCGCTTCACCAAATTGTTGGTTAACATTGACTTTATTCGCTATTAATACCACTTGCGTACGATTGTATACGTCAAGTTTTCGCATAATCGCTGTGACATGCGCTTTGACGGTTGCTTCCGTGACGTTTTGCTCGTAGGCAATTTGCTTATTCAATAGTCCATCGGCCAATAGATTAAATACCTCTAGCTGCTTGGGGGTTAACTCAGCTATCTTTTTTACTAGAGAAACTTGTGTTTCCGGATCTTTTTTACTAACTTCCTGTATCCCTGCAGGAAAACTAAGTTCTCCCGCAAGTACCAATTCAATACTGGTCAAAATGGTCTCAATTGAAGCTGACTTAGCGACAAATCCTAATGCTCCGTACTGCCTTGCATTGGCGGCTATCTCTAATGATTCGTTGGCTGAGATCATAACAATAGGTAGTTGTGGGTATTGTTGAACAATATGAGTTAAACCGACAAACCCATTGGCTCCAGGCATATGCAAATCCATCAGCAATAGGTCGGGTTCATTATGTTCTGACAGTACGGTTTCCAGATCAGAGATACTTGATGCTTCAATAAACGAAGAGCCAACCATTGAGGAGGTCAATGCTTGCTTTAATGCATTGCGAAATAACGGGTGGTCATCCGCAATGATAATCGTACTACTATTATCTGGACTATTCATTAGCCTCTATTTTTTCTATTGTTAATTAATTCATCGACCACTTTGGGTTCCGCAAGAGTCGAAGTATCGCCAAGGTTTGAGAAGTCATTCTCCGCGATTTTTCTAAGAATGCGACGCATTATTTTTCCAGAGCGAGTTTTCGGAAGGCCTGGAGTAAACTGAACAAAATCAGGGGTTGCAATAGGCCCTATTTCTTTTCTTACCCACATACTTAAATTTTTCTCTAGACTTTCACTTCCGTTAATTCCAGCGTTTAAGGTTACAAAAGTGTATATTCCCTCACCTTTAATATCATGAGGGTACCCTACAACTGCTGCTTCTGCCACATCGGGATGTGCTACTAGAGCACTTTCGATCTCAGCTGTTCCCATGCGATGACCTGAGACGCTGAGTACATCATCCACTCGACCGGTGATCCAGTAGTAACCATCTTTATCTCTACGGGCACCATCCCCTGTAAAATACATCCCCTCAAATGCGCTAAAATAGGTATTGGCAAAGCGCTCGTGATCGCCATAGACTGATCTCATTTGACCCGGCCAGCTGCGCTTTATAACTAGATTGCCGTTGGTTGCTCCGTCTAATTCCACTCCATCGCCATCAACTAAAGCTGGTTCAATACCAAAAAATGGGCGAGTGGCTGAACCGGGCTTGAGTGGTGTTGCTCCTGGTAATGGAGAAATCAAGATTCCGCCTGTTTCGGTTTGCCACCAAGTATCGACAATTGGACATTTTTGTTCGCCGACGACCTCATAATACCATTGCCAGGCTTCTGGGTTTATGGGTTCTCCGACACTACCGAGTAATTTCAATGATTGTCTTGATGTAGACTTAACCAACTCGTCCCCTTCTCGCATCAGCGACCTAATAGCGGTTGGAGCGGTGTAACAAATGTTAACTTGATGTTTATCACAGATTTGCCAAAAGCGACTGCAATTGGGGTAATTGGGGACGCCCTCAAACATTAAAGTGGTCGCGCCATTTGCCAGAGGGCCATAGACTATATAACTATGTCCTGTAATCCAGCCAACATCTGCAGTACACCAGTAAATATCGCCTGGGTGATAGTCAAACACATATTGATGAGTTAACGAGGCATAAACAATATAGCCTCCACAAGTATGCAAGACCCCTTTGGGTTGCCCTGTTGAACCTGAGGTGTATAGAATGAAGAGTGGATCTTCTGCATTCATTTCTTCGACTGGGCAATCTTCAGAAACTTCGGCTGCTAGTTGATGATACCAATGATCCGTTTCTTCAACCCAATCAACGGGTTGATCTGCATTTTTAATCACTAAAACAGATTCCAAATAGTCTTTAACTCCAGGTTTACCAGCAGCGTCATCCACGTTTTTCTTTAGTGGAATATCTTTACCACCGCGATGACTAAAATCGGCTGTAATAACCAGTTTACTTTTACAATCAATGATCCTACCGGCTAATGCATCAGCGCTAAAGCCTCCAAATACTACCGAGTGGATTGCACCAATTCGGGCGCAAGCTAGCATCGCATAGCTAGCTTCAAGAATCATTGGCATGTATAGAGTGACTCTGTCTCCTTTTTCGACGCCCAATTTTTTTAAAATATTCGCAAATTTGCAAACCTCTCTATGAAGTTCGCGATAGCTAACAGTGATTGAACTATCAGGGTTATCGCCCTCCCAAATAATGGCGGGTTGATCGGCCTTATCAGCGAGGTGTCTATCGACGCAATTAAAACAAACGTTAAGACTGCCGTCGCTATACCAGTTAATATGGAGGTCTTTCTTCGAAAACGAATAGTCACTTACTTTGGTAAAGGGGGTTATCCAGTCGATTCTGTTCGCTTGTTCGCGCCAAAATTGTTCTGGTTCATTTAGCGAACGCTGGTACATCTCGAAATATTCTGACTCAGTTAGATGGGAGCTTTTTGCAAAAGCATCGCTCACTGGATAGGTCTGTGACATGGAAAGTTCCTGTTTCGATTTATAGTGACTTAGTAAATTTTTTTTACCAATCCATTCTATGTAAACCGCCTCACTTTGACTATCAAATGACTATTAGACTTTGGTCTATACCGCTGGGTATAACGGCTTAATTTTGGCCTGTTTAGATGTTGCGTAGCCTTCATTAGACTAATGGCTAATGGTCATTGTTCCCTTGATGGAGGCAAACTGCCAACTCAAACATCAGATACTGAGAGTGGGGAAAATGAAACGACCTATAAAAAAACTAACTAAATCGATGGGGCTATCCATGTTGACTTTACCAGTGCTGCTACTGGCAACACCTAGCTTTTCAGCTGAAACTATCGACCAGCGAATTCAGAAATTGGAGGCGTTGGTAAAAGAACTCAAAAGCTCCAAGGCTGAAGCTAAAGTAGAAAAGAATTCTAAAGAAAAACACAGTTATAAATTCGGTGGTTTTATTAAAGCAACGGCAACTTTCAGCGATTATAGTGATGGGGATCTTGCAGCCAATAGCGGACTTAGAGATTTCTATATTCCTGGTGCCATTCCTGTTGGTGGTACTGGTGAGAGTCAAGATTTTGATTTTAGCGCGAAAGAAACTCGAATTGGATTTAAGTCCACTCACTTACTAGCCAGTGGAGATAAACTGACAACCAATATCGAAATGGACTTTTTGTTGCCACCTGGTGGAAACGAGAGGGTCAGTAACTCTTATAACCCACGATTAAGGCATGCTTATTTGACCTATAATAATTGGCTATTTGGTCAAACCTGGTCAACCTTTCAAGATGTTGGTGCACTTCCTGAGTCAGTCGATTTCTTAGGTGCTCCCGATGGAATTGTTTTTAATCGACAACCCATGGTGAGATACACCAATGGCGCATGGCAATTTGCAATTGAGAACCCTGAAACAACCGTTACCCCTTTTGGTGGAGGAGGGCGAATTGTTGCTGATGATAACGGGTTACCCGATTTTGTCGCGCGTTATAATTATAAGGCTAACTGGGGACATTTGACAGTGTCAGGGCTGTTTAGGCAATTAGCCTACAACAATGGTAATGATGACGAGTCCACCAGTTCAACCGGTGTTAGCGTGACAGGTAAAATCAAAGTCGGTTCAAAGAACGACTTCCGTTTTAACTTAGCGACGGGGTCTGGGATGGGACGTTATGTTGGATTAAATACCGCTAACGGGGCTGTCATCGATGCTACTGGGAATTTAGATGCCATTGATTCTTCTTTAGCTGCGATATCTTTCCGACATCATTGGAGTAGTCAATGGCGTTCAAACTTTATTTTTTCAGGAATGAATATTGACAACAATACCGCTCTGACTGGTACGGGGGTGACTAAAACAGTAAATAGTTTTCAAGTTAATTTACTGCATAGCCCGGTACCTAAATTAACATTAGGGTTTGGATTTCTAAGTGCTGAAAGGGAACTTGAAAGCGGTGCTAGTGGTGATATGTTCCGAACGATATTCACCGCAAAATACGGCTTCTAGGGTGCTATTTAATTCCGCAATGATTAGCAAGTTATAATTCTAGAGCTTGCTAATTTTAGCGCCGTGATGTTACTTCAGCAGTTATTGATGCATTGAGAACTATTTTCGAAGCGGATGAATTAGCAGGAACTAAATGTATCAGGCTGATAATCAACTAATTACACACCAACAACCAAAATGCTGTATTCTTCCAAGAACTAATTGAATCAATAATTAGGAAGGTCCATGGAAATTGAAAGTCTAGAAATTTTCCAATTCTTAGCACAATGCGAACCGATCTCTAAGCTTACTCAAAAGCAACAAAAATCGATTACCCAACAAGTCGAAATTGTCTATTTTCGACGAGGTAGCGAAATCCTTAAACCGCGCGAAGTAAATCAATGGTTATATATTATTCGAAGTGGTGCGGTTGAACGCTCAGAAGCTGATGGTTCGGTAGTGGCGAAGTTTGCTGAGGGCGATATTTTTGGCCAAGCGTCGCTTGGTCGAGGCGGTGATATAAAAAGGCGAGTAGTGGCAATTGAAGATTGCTTATTGTATCGAATACCAAAAGAAGTATACGACTACTACATAGAGTCAAGTCCCTATTTTGAATTTTACTTCCAGCCGAAAAAGAAGAAATCTTATAATCAGGCTCATTCTCCGAGCGCACTCAATTTAAGTCAGTTAAGCGCAAAAGACCTTCTCAGTGATAAACCACATCTCGTTGATCATAAGGAAAGCGTTGTTTTCTGTGCAAAAAAAATGCAGCAAGAAAACGCAACCTATTTATTAATTACTCAAAATGAAAGTATCAAAGGGATTGTTACAGACAGAGCCTTTTGCACTAAGGTGGTTGCCGAAAGTCTTTCACATGAATCGCCTGTTGGCTTGATTATGAGTGATAAGCTCTTAACTATCAATGAACATACTTCGGCAGCAGAGGCGATGTTATTGATGGCTAGAAACAATATTCGTCACCTGCCTGTTCTCGCTAGTGGACAAGTCTTAGGGGTCTTAACAGCGACAGACTTAATTCATCGACAAAGTAATAACCCTATCTATTTAATTAATCAGATACATAAGACTAATACCGTAGAAAAAATTGCGGAACAGGCTAAACAACTATCCTCAACTTTGAGCCAAATGGTCAGGAATGGACATAATGCTAAGGAAATTGCCTACACGATCAGCTCGATCGGCAGAGCTATTAACGTTCGATTAATAAAGTTAGCGGAGCAGGCTTTAGGCCCGCCACCTATAAAATACGCCTGGATTATCGCAGGGTCTTTGGCAAGAAATGACCAGACGGCTCATTCCGACCAAGATAATGGCATCATTTTAGATGATGACTACGAACCGCAAGTCCATGGAGAATATTTTGCACAACTCAGCCAATTTGTTTGCGATGGCCTTAACGCTTGCGGTTATGTTTATTGCCCTGGTGATGTGATGGCGACTAATGATAAATGGCGTCAACCGCTTAGAAAGTGGAAAGAGTATTTTAGAAATTGGATCTTAACACCAGAACCGAAAGCCCTAATGTATGCTTCCATTTTCTTCGATCTAAATTGTATTTATGGTGAGTCTGGATTTCTAACTCATTTAAATGAGATGGTACGTGAAATAGTAAAAGACAATAAAATTTTTCTTAACTACATGGCAGCCAATGCTCTGCATAATACACCGCCTCTCGGTTTATTTAGAAGTTTCGTTTTGGAAAAATCAGGCTCAGAAGAAAAAACACTGAATCTCAAAAAACGAGGTGTAGTCCCTATTACTGATCTCGCACGCGTTTACGCTTTGTCTTGCGGGGTAACGGCTATCAATACTCAAGAAAGGTTACTGGCTGCCAATGAAGCCGGGGCTCTCAGCAAGACCGGCTATATGGATTTGCTGGATGGTTTTGAATTTTTAAGCATGGTCAGAATAAATCATCAGGCTAAGCAAATAGAAAACCGTGTTGCGCCAAACAATCACCTCTCTCCTGCGGAACTTTCCTCGTTAGAAAAAAGGCATCTTAAAGATACATTTGAAATAATAAGAACCTATCAAAATGCTTTGGAGTCTAGTTATTCAGCGGGATTGTTGAGATAACTAATGCTGGAATCTCTAAAAAGTTTTTTTAGTAAAAAAAACGCCAACATCGCTTTGGATTCTGAGTCTGAATCTAAACTCTCTCGTTATCAATTGATGGCTACGGCCGACAAAAAAACCTTTGCTGACAGTTGCGAGTTTGTAGCGGTAGATTTTGAAACAACTGGGTTGAATTTTAAAACTGATAGCATAATCAGTATGGGCTTTTGTCCACTTAAAAATGACGTAATACGGTTAGCTGATTGTTTACACTTAGTACTAAAAATTGATCAAAAGCTGATGGGGCAAAACGTCACCATTCACGGTTTGACTGATGATGCGCTTGAAAGGGGAGTCTCGCAACAAGAAGCGTTGGATGTGTTTATGCGCTATACCCAAGGAAAAGTGATCATTGCTCATTATCACGGAATCGAAGAGAGATTTACTCAAAGCTTGGCGCTAACTCTATTGGGAAGCAAATTGCCTTTACGGTTTGTGGATACCTTCTCTATCGCTGAAAAACAAGCACACAGGTTAAATAAGCCAGTTCAGCCTAATACTCTTCGCTTGTTTAATTTGAGAACACAAATGAATCTGCCAAATTATAAAGCGCATAACGCTTTAGAAGATGCTATTTCTACAGCGGAGCTATTTCTAGCCCAAAAAGCTAATATTAATCAAGATCTTAGTAAAATTAGGCTGTCTGAACTTGGATTCAGTAAGTGTTAACTTAGCAGCAATCAAAATCGTTTTAGCTAAGCTTGGCCTCGTCGCAGCGCAGAGGCTAGAAGGCCGATAGAGTTAAGTGATAGAATCGCTCTATTACTAAAGAACTCGCAAACTCAACATTGAAAATTCAACTCCAAGACGAAAATGCAACGCTTGCTACGGGGGCTTCCCTCGCTGAAGTTCTGCCCAACAAGGGGGTCGTATTCTTGCACGGCCCATTGGGGGCCGGTAAAACGACACTGGTAAGAGGTATATTGCGCGCTATGGGGCACACTGGCAGTACCAAAAGCCCCACTTACACCATCGTAGAGCCTTATGAGCTCACTAGTCGAAAAGTCTACCATTTTGACCTATATCGCATCGCCGATCCTGAAGAACTAGAATATTTAGGATTTCGGGATTACTTAGCGGAAGAGTGTCTTTGTCTAATTGAATGGCCTGAAAAAGGAGCTGAGTTTTTACCACAAGCCGATATGGAGCTGAGTTTAGCCTATGAAGGGGAAGCCAGAAGTATTAAACTTAATTTGAACAACCATGACTGGCAAGAGTCAATAAACCTATCGACTATAGAATCTATGGTATTTTCAAAAGTTTAAAATAAGCGGTGAGAACTAATGCTAGTTAGTCATGTTGAGCAAATAATAAACGTTAGAATGGTGGTAGTTAAGTGAGAAACCCATTGAAGTGGCTCAGTACGATAATAGTCGGTATGTTGTTTGCGCTTGATCTAAACGCTTCCGATATTAACGGCATTCGATTTTGGCAAGACCCAGAAAAGACCCGTGTGGTCTTCGACCTTAGTGAAAAAATAGATTACAAACTGTTTACTTTATCAAACCCATCGCGTTTAGTCGTAGATATTAGCCAATCGACCTTAAAAACCGATGTCAATCAGATCGATTTACCTAAGAGTTTGGTCGGAGGAATTCGTAGTAGCTCGAAAAATGGCGATATGCGGGTGGTCATTGACTTAAAGAAATCGGTGACAACTAAAGATTTTACCCTAAAACCGTATCAAAAATACGGTCACCGTTTAGTGATCGACTTGGTCCCTAAAGATAGTCGCAAAAAAGTTGTAAAAACTGCCAATGACCATAATGCTAATCAACAGCGCGATATCATCATCGCGATTGATGCTGGTCATGGTGGTGAAGATCCTGGTGCTCCAGGTGGTGAAAAAGAAATCTGTTTAGCTGTGGCAAAAAAGCTGGCTAACTTAATCAACAAAGAAAAAGGAATGAAGGCGGTTTTGACCAGAACCGGAGACTATTTTGTCGATTTATTAAAAAGAACTGAAATTGCCCGTAGTAACAAGGCTGATCTATTTATATCGTTGCATGCCGATGGATTTTCTGACAAACGGGTAAGAGGAACCTCTGTGTGGGTTTTATCTCCCAAAGGGGCGACTTCAGAAATGGGGCGTTGGTTAGAGCAAAAGGAGAATGCATCGAACTTGGCTGGTGGTGTCGATATTTCTCATCAAGATCCTTTAGTTGCGGCTGTGCTGTTAGATTTATCAATGAATTATTCGGTTGGTGAAAGTCTGAAAGCGGCAGACTTAGTAAGAAAAAAGCTAGCTGGTAGCATGCCAAAAATGCATGGTAAAGGCATAAAGAAAGCCGCATTTGTGGTATTACGAATGCCGGATATTCCCGCTATGTTGGTTGAAATGGGGTTCATTTCAAATCGACAAGAAAGAAATCAGTTAAAGTCGAGTAAGCATCAACATAAAATCGCCAACTCAGTTTTTTCTGGGGTTAAGACCTATTTCAAAACCAATCCTCCTGATGGCTCTTTATATGCGGCTATGTATAGCAAAAAAAATGGTCGAAAATTACAGCCAACCCTACCGGCTAAAAAGGTTGCCAAAAAGGCTAAGCGTACCCAGTCTAATTCTAAAAAAGCTAAATCGCACAAGGTGAAAACCGGAGATACGCTTTCAGAAATAGCGCTGAGGTATGGCGTTTCAACCACTCGACTAAAGGCTTATAACCGTCTGAAAAGTGATAGAATTCGAATTGGTCAAATTATTAAAATTCCAGCGGCGTAATCGATTTGCAAACAGAAAATCTCATTCAATCTAGAATCCAGCAACTAGATAACCGTTTAGCTAATCAAATTGCCGCCGGTGAAGTGGTTGAACGACCAGCCTCTGTTGTAAAAGAACTACTAGAAAATGCCATAGACGCAGGTGCTTCTCGGATTGAAGTGGATATCGAGCGAGGCGGAACTCGACTGATCAGGGTTACAGATAACGGTTGCGGCATTTGTAAAGAAGACCTTGAGCTTGCCCTTGCAAGACATGCTACCAGTAAAATAGCTTGCAGCGACGACTTAGGCGCAATTAATTCTTTGGGCTTTCGCGGCGAGGCGCTGGCAAGTATTGCCTCAGTTTCACGACTGGTTCTAACCTCGAGAACTTCAGACGCCGAATTTGCATGGCAAGCCATTGCAGAGGGAAGGAATATGTCAGTGAAAGTTCAACCCGCATCTGCCACGGTCGGCACAAGAATCGAAGTTAGAGATCTATTTTATAATACCCCTGCAAGGCAAAAATTCTTAAGAGCTGAAAAAACAGAATTTTCTCATATAGAAGAAATATTCAAACGGCACGCATTGGCAAATCATTCAACCGCATTTATCTTAAAGCATAATCACAAGGTCGTTCGTCGAATTCCTGCAGTCAATCTTTCAACCAATATGTTGTCTCGAATAGAGGCAATCTGTGGAAAGCCATTTGCCGAACACGCGCTTCCATTCAATTGTCAGCATGAATTAGTCAACCTAAAAGGATGGACTGGCGGAACGGCATACCATCGCAGTGAGTCGGATATTCAATATGTGTTTGTTAATAACCGTCCAGTAAAAGATAAAATGCTTAATCACGCAATTAGGCAGGCATTTCAAGATCAGCTACCAGTAGGACGGATGCCTACATTTGTGATGTTTATCGAAATCGACCCAGCTAGTATCGATGTTAATGTTCATCCAACTAAACATGAAATTCGATTCGACCATCAGCGAATGATCCATGACCTCATTGTTCATTCCATCATGGAGTCTCTATCTGAAAACCAGCTGCCCTTGGTGTCACAGGAAGAAGATAAGGTTTGCAGCACTAGGTTATACCCTAATACAAGATCGAACTCGAGCGGCAGAGAACAGCAAGCTGGAGTTGGTTATAGCCAAGTTAGGTATAATCATCAAACAGGGAGCAGTAATCAAGAGTCTATAATCGAAAATAAATTAGATGAAATATTTAATTCAAACAAGTTCTCCAAGCTGAATCAATCGGCTGCTTCGCAGACAAAGCTAAAGGCAAAAAGTGATTTGACCGATCAATCCTTCTCTGAGGGCTCTTTAACTAATGTCATTGACCAAAACTATTTATTGATCAATCGCTCAAATCAGTGGTTTATAGTCGACTCATATGGCTACCTAAAGGAATGGTTGAGTTCACAAATTGACGCTCAACAAAAACTGGCTACACAGCCACTATTGTTTCCTAAGGAAGTGTCAATCGACTGCTCTTGGTTGGAACAGCTGGAGGTTGTCGAGCTGTTGCAGCGTTTAGGATTTTACTTTTCACCCAAAGATGCTCAAATGATCATGCTAATGAAAGCACCTAAGTGGTTACAACAACTCTCGAACGAGCGGGTAACCAGTCTTTTGGTCGCTTGGGCTGAAATTTTAAGTAAGTATTTTCAAAGCGAACCACAAGCCAATGATTTAGAGTCTGTTGTGCTGGAGATGGCGCAACCTTTGGCTTCGAATTCTGTCAAAATTGTAGACACGATCTTTAGCTTAGAGACAGTTTTAAGCGACAGCTTAACAGACAAAACTAGCGTGGTTGCTCTTAATACCGCTACAATTGCTGCAATGTTCAAATAATGGTGAAAGCACCATGAAAGTGACCCATCAAAATGCGCCTATCGTTTTTGTTATGGGACCTACCGCGAGTGGAAAGACTGCACTTGCAATCGATCTGTATCAGCAGCCCAATGATTTATCTCAATACGAAATAATTAGTGTCGACTCCGCTATGGTATTTATCCAAATGGATATTGGTAGTGCGAAACCGGATGCCAGTGAACTTGCCTTAGCGCCTCATCATTTAATTGATTTTGTCGATCCAGCGGATAGTTATTCGGTGGCTAATTTCCGTCAAGACGCAATAACTTTGATCAATCAAATACATCAAAGAAATCGTGTTCCGCTGCTAGTCGGGGGAACCATGATGTATTACAAAGCGCTCAAAGACGGGCTTGCTGATATGCCAAGTACTAGTGAATCGGTGCGGCAGCAAGTCAGAAGCTTGGTTAATCAACAGGGGCTAGAGTGGTTACACCAGCAACTTGAGCAAGTCGATCCTGAAACAGCCTCTCGTTTACATATTAATGATACTCAGCGGGTCACTCGCGCCTACGAAGTTTATTTAATGACCGATAAACCATTATCGGCCTGGCATGCTGAGCAAAAGCTGCAATCGTTAGCCAACCCATTGCTATCGATTGCACTAGCGCCCTCAGATCGCACGGTTCTTCATCAACGAATTGAGCAGCGCTTTAAGCTGATGGTAAAAGCAGGTTTGTTAGAAGAAGTTGAGGCGTTGCATCGGCGTGGCGACTTGAATCTAGAGTTGCCCTCCATGCGATGTGTTGGTTATCGACAAATTTGGCAATATTTAGAAGGAGAATTGTCACTTGAAGAGGCGATAGAAAGAGCGATCATTGCCACTCGTCAGCTTGCTAAAAGGCAGTATACTTGGCTTAGAAGTTGGCCAGACGTGCATTGGTTTGATTCCACCGATCAGCAAGCGATGGCTCAATGTAAGCAATTAATTAACCAATTCGCGACTTGTCACGGGGTTGTTTAGAGAACTCCTACACAATTTTTTATTTTTTTCGATAAAAGATTGAACTTCCAACTTAATGTCCCCACTAATAGGATCGTAAGGGTTAGCAAGGCCTATTTTTAGAGATTTCAATCGAAATATTCTTGAATTTGCGCCAAAAAACAGGTCGAAAATAATATTTGTCATTATTTATCAATAAGTTAGATTGTTTTGATATAGCTTTTGATTTTTGGTAGAAATTATTTTTTACTGCTAAACTTATAATAGATCAATCGAAGTATTTTTC
Organism: Kangiellaceae bacterium; assembly: GCA_965230505.1. Taxonomy (GTDB): domain Bacteria; phylum Pseudomonadota; class Gammaproteobacteria; order Enterobacterales; family Kangiellaceae. The sequence goes on from OZ246006.1 coordinate 3,070,417, forward strand.
GGAATTGCAGCTAAAAAATGATTGATTGAACTATTTTGGCCTGCTCATCGTATAGGTGAGTAGTTTTAAAGCAAATACACGGAAAGTGTTTAACGAAGTTTGCTAATCAGTCTGCAGGCTTTCCTTAATACAATTGTTGAATTTATAGCGAATAAAAACGACAAAATTAAAAAACAACAATAATGAGTTTTGCTCTTTTAAAGCGCTAGTTTGTAGCCCGTTATTGTCGATACCAAAAACAAGAATAAGGAGACTATTATGTCAAAAGGGCAATCACTACAAGACCCTTACTTAAATGCGCTACGTCGGGATCATATCCCCGTATCCATCTTTTTAGTGAATGGGATAAAGCTACAGGGACAAATCGAATCGTTTGATCAGTTTGTTGTTCTACTCAAAAATACTGTCAGCCAAATGGTCTACAAGCACGCTATTTCGACAGTAGTGCCAGCTAAGAATGTTAAGCTGCCACACAATGATTCAGAGCAAAATAATTCCAATAATGATGGTGCCGGTAACTTCTAAAGTTATTGCAAGCTATTGTTTCAGGCCATTATTTGCCTTCTGACTGTTTTGGTCGACAAAAGTACTACTCCCTTGCCAGTTGAGGGGGTAGTGGTATTACATCTCGGCCAGCCACTTCACTGACATAGTTTTTCGCTAGCAAACCTAGCTAAAAGCCTCTGATCGGGTATGAATTGAAAGAGTCATTCGAATACAAAATGATTGGATTGGTTTATACTGCTGCTCATCATCAAACTAACACCTAAGGGTTAACCCACTATTGTTTGACCGACATTCCGGCGGCGAAAATGCCGTCTTAGTACATATTGAATTACCTGATGCCCACAACAAAGAAGACAAAGATGAATTTGTCGATCTGGTGGTGTCCGCAGGATTAAAGATAAAAGCAATGGTTGGCGGCAGCCGGCAGTCTCCGCATGCCCGTTACTTTATTGGGACAGGCAAAGCCGAAGAAATTCAACAAATTGTTGAAGAGCACAAAGCGGACGTAGTTTTATTTAACCATCGGCTCACTCCTGCGCAAGAACGAAATATCGAAAGGTTGGTGTGTTGCCGGGTAATTGACAGAACAGGGTTAATATTAGATATCTTTGCTCAACGAGCGCAAACCCACGAAGGTAAATTACAAGTTGAACTTGCCCAATTGAAACATTTATCCACGCGGCTAGTTCGAGGTTGGACTCATTTAGAAAGACAAAAAGGTGGAATCGGATTACGTGGACCCGGTGAAACCCAGTTAGAAACCGATCGACGTTTATTAGGTGATCGGATTAAAACCATTCGAAAACGCTTAGACAAAGTAGAAAAGCAACGCGAGCAAAGTCGGCGAGCGCGGAAGCGAGGAAACATACAAACGGTGGCGTTGGTCGGTTATACCAATGCAGGTAAGTCGACCTTGTTTAATCGCCTAACCGAAGCCAAAGTTTATGCTGCGGATCAACTTTTTGCGACCCTCGATCCGACCCACCGGCAAATTGAACTTGTTCCCGGACAGCGAGTCATTCTTTCAGATACCGTTGGGTTTATTCGTCACTTACCCCATGATTTAGTTGCGGCATTCAAAGCAACGTTACAAGAAAGTCGACAGGCTGACATTTTGTTACATATCATTGATGCTTCTGACATCAGAAAAGAAGACAATATTGAACAAGTCTATCAAGTGCTTGATTCTATAGGCGCAGGTGATGTACCTGTGATAGAAATTTATAATAAGATAGACCAGCTAGACAAAGTATCTGAAGGGGTTGTTGCGGAGATCGATGATTCTGGTGAAGTCATTGCTGTGCCTAATATGGGAAGTAATGAAGTTAGCCATAAGGTTTGGTGTTCTGCCAAGACTGGGGAAGGGGTTGAGTTAATTCTGAAAACTCTCAGCGAGCAACTAGAAATTGAATGGTTAGACTTGAATTTATTGATTTCACCCCAAGATTTAGATATTCGAAGTGAGCTTTATAATTTGCATGTCATTGTTGATGAAAAGGTTGAAGATAACGGTGATATGAACGTACAAATTCGAATAGATGCAGGTGACTGGCGGCGTTTAAATCGGCAAAGCCAGAATCGACTAGAAAAATGTTGTATTGGAGATATTCCAAGCTTTGTTGAAGAGGACGATTGGTTAGTCGAAGAGTGAGCCATTAATATTTAGATTATTTGTAGCAACACTCGTTAGAGTTCAAGGGATTGGTGAACCATTTAGAATCTGCAGCGTATATAAGTTTAGTTAGTGCGCGAGACTGATTTTAATAAAGTTTGAAACCTCGCTTTAAACAACTGATAAATCGTAATTACTATTAATTATCCGTACGACGGGAGATAAATATGCCTTGGAATGAACCAGGTAATAACAATGATAAAGACCCTTGGGGTAAACGAAAAAACCAAGATGGACCACCTGATCTTGACGAACTAGTCAAAAAGGTCTCAGGAATTTTTGGTGGAGGCAGTAAAGGTAGCAACAACAATTCCGGTTCAGGTAAATCCTTTTTTATCGTAGGAGCTGTGGTACTAGCGGTGTTGTGGGCCGGTTCAGGCTTCTATTCAATCGGTGAAGCACAGCGCGGAGTCATTCTGCATTTCGGTCAGTATGATCGAACCGTGGGAGCTGGACTCGGTTGGCTTCCAACAGGCGTGGAAAAAATCATTAAAGTGAATACCGATGAGATGCGAAATGCATCCATTAATGGTGTTATGTTAACCAAAGATATCAATATTGTTGAAGTTGATGTTGGTATTCAATACCAAGTCAAAAATCCAGAAGATTACTTATTTAAATTGGGGAATGTCGAATCAACGTTAGAGCAAGCTTCCGAAAGTGCGTTGAGGCAAGTGGTTGGTAATTCAAATGTTGATGCTATTTTAACCACCGATAAAGAACGTATTCAAGACGAGCTAAAAATGGAAATTGTTGAAGTGTTGGCTCAATACCGTTCAGGTTTGGATGTTCGAACAGTGACACTCAAAAGTGTAAAACCACCTAGAGAAGTTAATGAAGCCTTTGAAGAGGTCAACCGAGCTGCACAAGACGCTAAGCGTGAAATTCAAAATGCAGAAGCTTATCAAAATGAAAAATTACCGCTGGCCATTGCAGATGCTGAAAAAATCAAGCAACAGGCCGATGCTTATCGTGCGACGGTACTTGCACGTGCTAACGGTGAAGTTGCTAGATTCAAACAATTGCTTCCTCAATACACCGCAGCGCCGGAAGTAACTCGTACTCGATTGTATTTAGAAGCCGTCGAAGAAGTGATGTCCAACTCAAGTAAAGTGATGCTGGATACTGAAGGTGGTAACAATATGATCTACCTTCCGCTGGATCAAATCATGAAGCAAAATAAGGGGAACAACTAATGTCTACTAAAGGTCTCCTAGGAATAATATTAGCACTCGCAACGGTCATAGTTGCGTCAAAATCGATTTACATTGTAGAAGAAACGGATCGAGGGTTAATTCTAAGGTTTGGAAAAGTATTAAGAGATGCAGGTGACTTACCGGTGGTTTATGCGCCAGGGCTGCATTTTAAGTGGCCTTTTGCTGACAAAGTGGTATTAATTGATACAAGAGTTCAATTAATGGACGGAAGCCCAGATGTGTTTACCACTTCTAACAAAGAATTCTTAGATGTCGATACCTATGTTCAATGGAAGGTTACGGATTTTGCAAAGTTCTACATTAGAACTAACGGTAACTTTAGAACGGCCGAAGGTTTTATCGAAGGCTTTGTTGATAACGGATTGCGAAACCAGTTTGGTAAGCGAACTATTGAACAAGCTATATCTGGTGAGCGAGAAGAATTGATGGGTGATATACGAACCTTTGTTAATTCTAAAGTGCCTGAGTATGGTCTAGAAGTCGTTGATATTCGAGTCAAAAAAGTTAACTACACATCGCGAGTTCTTAAAAATGTTTACGAACAAATTGTTTCTGAACGTGGCGCTCAAGCGAAACTAATTCGAAGTGAGGGCTTACAACAAGGTAATATCGTCAAAGCGAAAACTGATGCAAATGTTTTAAGAACCTTAGCTGAAGCGGACGAGTATGCGAGAACCGTACAAGGTCAGGCTGATGCTGATGCGGCCAAAATATATGCGGATACCTACAATAAAGATCCTGAGTTTTACGCATTCTTGAGAAGTATTGATGCTTATAAGGCATCCTTTGAGAACAAAGGCGATATCTTGGTGGTTAGCCCAGATAGCGATTTCTTCAAGTACTTGAAAAATGCCCAAGGAAAAAAGTAAGTAAGCACTCGCAAATTATACTTCATTAGATAACCAACAAGGGAGCTTCGGCTCCCTTGTTGGTTTTATCGATTACACGTTTCGCAAGCCCAAAATAGTCTAAAAAAACAGCAAAAAAAGCAGAAATTATCGCGCGATGAGAGTACAATTCGCGGTTTCCTGCAAAACTTAGTAATTTTCAAATCGTTATGACAAATAAGACAAGCACAGCTAAGAATCTGGTAGTACTAGGCACTCAATGGGGTGACGAAGGTAAAGGCAAAATTGTCGACCTTTTAACCGATCGCGTGAGTGCGGTTGTCCGTTTCCAAGGTGGCCATAACGCCGGCCATACTTTGGTCATTGACGGCAAGAAAACCGTATTACATTTGATCCCATCTGGGATCCTGCGAAGCAACGTAAAATGTCTAATTGGTAATGGCGTTGTGTTGTCTCCCGAAGCGTTAGCTAAAGAAATGAAAATGCTTGAGGAGACTGGTGTTCCAGTTAATGAACGCTTGCGTATTAGCCCTGCTTGTACTTTGATTTTGCCTTATCACATTGCGCTAGACCAAGCGCGTGAAGCGGCAAAGTGTGAAGTTAAAAAGATCGGTACTACGGGACGAGGTATTGGGCCTGCTTACGAAGATAAAGTTGCACGCCGTGGTCTTCGTGTTGATGATTTATTTTATCCAGAGCGTTTAAAAGAAAAACTGACTGAGATTTTGGAATACCACAACTTTATCTTAGTAAATTATTTTAAACAGCCAGAAATCTCTTTGGAAAGTGTTTACCAAGAGTGTCTCGGCTATGCCGATTTATTAAAGGATCTAATCGAAGACATTCCTCATACATTGCACCAAGCTCGAGAGAATGGGGAGTCACTACTTTTTGAAGGTGCCCAAGGAACATTGTTAGATATTGACCATGGTACATTTCCTTATGTTACCTCTTCTAATACCACTGCAGGTGGAACAGCAACTGGTTCAGGCTTTGGTCCTTTGTATCTCGATTATGTATTAGGTATCACTAAAGCATATACCACTCGTGTTGGTGGCGGCCCATTCCCCACTGAATTATTTGATGATATTGGTCAGTATCTTGGAGAGAAAGGTCATGAGTTTGGTGCGACTACCGGTCGTCCTCGTCGTTGTGGTTGGTTGGATGCTGTGGCGTTAAGCCGAGCGATTCAAGTGAATAGTGTAACGGGTATTTGTTTAACTAAATTAGACGTATTGGATGGTTTAGAAACTGTCAAAATCTGTACTCAATACCTTTGTCCAGAAGCCGGCGAACTGAGTACCACCCCTGTGGGTGCGGAAGGTTATGCACGAGTTAAACCGCAATATATTGAAATGCCAGGATGGAGTGAAAACACTTTTGGTGTTCAGTCTTGGGAAGAGTTGCCGCAGGCCGCTAAAGATTATATTGCAAAGATCGAAGAGATTGTTGGTGTTCCTGTCGATATTGTTTCCACTGGTCCCGACCGCGTCGAGACCATTGTGCGCAGAGATCCGTTTTTGATCTAATTTAGATTGATTGTTTGGTCTTTCTGGCCGATTAAGATGGCTTATTGATTAAGCCATCCTCGAACTTTTTATATTTGAGTTGCCGAGTTCTTATAAGTTTAATTCTGCTCAAGTAGGCTGCCTCCTCGCCAATTGTCCGAAGCTTCTGATGCTCTGCGAAAACCTCCGCTAACACTACTATGTGGGCCGCTGGCGGTATTCGAGCGCCCACCAGTTACGGAGCTTTCTGTACCGCTTGCAATATTAAAACGGCCTGCTGTAACACTAGAAAGAAATCCGCTAGCTACATTACTTTGTCCGCCGGCGATGCTACTAGTATCTCCTGTACTTGAGTTTCCAAATCCTCCAGAGATACTGCTCTGCCCTCCGGTTGCTTTATTCGCTTGCCCACCACTTACTGAAGAATGTTCACCATTTGTTATATTAACTAAACCACCGCTAATACTACTATACACGCCATTCGCAAGGTTTCTTTCGCCGCCACTAATTGTGGTATAGGCTCCGGCTGCGACATTGTTAAAACCTGAGATGAGTGCGCCGAATTGCGTATAGCTATGTCCATCGCCGATCAATAGATTATGCGAGCCCAGTTTTTGGGCTGCCGTTCCCCATATTCCAGCATTAGCTTCGCAGTCATTTTGCGTGGTGTAAGCAGACTCTAAATTATCCATTGTGGTGCAGAAAGCGCGGCTTGAACCTATTCGTTGATTGTAGCCGACAATTAAGTTTCCTCTTCCATTTATTTGGTTGACCGAATCCTGACCGTTATTAATATGAACATTTACGTCGGAAAAAACGATTGTCGAGTGTCCTTGTTCGTCGAGAGTGCCTTCTATATATGGTAGAACTTCTGTAATGAAGTTTTGCATCAATGAATTGTCTTGTTGTAGTGCTGTCACGCTCTCATTTAATTCCAAATTCTCGTTTTCTAATGACGTGATTCTCTCAGTTAACAGTGCAAGACTTTCCACCAGCGTGGCAATGTCAGAAGCATTTCCATCCACAGCTTCCTCGACCGCAGTAAAATTGTCATTCACTTCAGCTGCGACAGCTTTTGTGCCCGCAGTAAACTTATTGGGAATATCGAGTTCACCCGCAACTAAAAAGTTGCTAAACAGGCTAGCGATCGCAATATTGATTGAAATTAGTTGGGATTTCATAATAAATTCCTTAGTCGTAATTTGTTTTAGTGCATGAGAGTACAAATGTCATTCGATTTTATTGCCAGTTATTGCTATCCCAGGTGATACTATCCCATTCTGCATTTTCTACAGGAGGAGGTTCTACTGTATTTGCACTGCTTCCACCGCCACCGCAGCTCATCATGCAAAATGAATAAAGAATTAAAAGCAAAAGTTTTAATGCGTTCGAACGGTACCCGCAATTTCTATTTGTTTTCAAAATAAGCATCCTCTTGAGATTCAAAAATTTCAAGTAAGTAGATTCGGACATAGCGTCAAAAACTAAGACTACCTAAAAGTGCATGGACAAACCTGAGTAAAAGGTAATGATTTGATAATGATTGGATATAATTTGATTGCGAGAGTTAATCGGTATGTAGAGCTATCTTTATATATTTGCTACACGATGGCTTTGATTTCAGTTTTGTTATTCGCAGAAAATCGCGGAGGACGCGACAAATCAAGCGGCAAAATTTTGGGTGATTCCTGAGCAGAGCGCTTTCACGAGGCGAATCTAGTCGCTGCAATGATTGAACACGCCAATTTATCACCGACAACGTTTACCAGACGATATTGTCGGATACGAGGGTGCACCTCTTTTAGAAGGATATTTAAGCGTCTGGCAAAGCTTACTCCTAGGGCGTACAGACTTAAATTTGGCCATTCTAGATTTACACGGATGAAATAAGATCTGGTTAGCTAGTGATGTTATTTAATAAGTCTTACGTCCGCAAGTAATAGGCTTGGGCAAAGGCAAACTAATCTCGAACCAAATAATGAATGCTGAAGAGCTTATCTTTATCGGTCCAAGTTTTAACGGTTTTTAGGCCGGCTTCTTTGGCAATCTTGGCAAAGCTTTGCACGGAGTATTTGTGAGAGTTTTCAGTATGAATTGATTCACCGTTAGAAAACTTGAAAGTTTCGTCGTCGATAGTAACCGTCTGCTGTCTATTGCTGACTAGGTGCATCTCGATTCGCTGTTGTTCATTATTAAGTCTTGCTTCGTGAGTGAAGTGTTTGAGTTCGAAATTTCCATTGAGCTCTTGATTAATCCTTGCCAGCAAATTTTTATTAAACTTTGCCGTGACCCCTTTTTTATCATCATAGGCGGCCTCTAGGATTTCTTTTTCTTTAAGCAAATCGGCTCCAACGATAAGTGAACCGCTATCGCCTATTAGTTCGTTCATGTTGTGTAAAAACTCAATCGCTTCTTGTTTTTCAAAATTACCAATTGTAGAGCCCGGAAAAAACACCACTCGGTTACTGTGTTGTTCTGTCCCAAGCCATTTTACAGGCTGAGTAAAATCGCCTTGAATAGGTAAAATTTCAATCTCGGGAAATTGTTTTTGAATAATATCCGCACTGTAAAATAAAAAGTCTTCTGATATATCCATCGGTACATAAGTCAATGGAGAGTCTAAGGCATTTAGTAGCCGTCTGATTTTGATTCCTGCCCCCGCACCCGGCTCGATGATGACCGAATTTTTACCAATTAATTCGGCTAACTCTATTTCGATTGACTGCAAAAGTGCCAGCTCAGTACGAGTAATATAGTACTCATCAAGATCGCAAATTTCTTCAAATAGTTCTGAACCGGTTTGATCATAAAAATATTTGCAAGGTAAAGCTTTTTGGCGCTTTCGCAATCCCTGTTTTACTTCGCTAAGAAACTGTTTTTGTGCAGGGTTTAGTGACCCATTAACGCGCGAATTGTCGCTATTGGACTCTTTCATTTCACCAACATAGGCTGCGCTAGACGATTGATCATCCATCAAATACTCTCCGCTAATCGAATCCCTGAAAACTGCCATTTAGCATCAGGGTAAAAGAAGTTACGATATGAAGGACGAATATGTCCATTAGGTGTTACGAAAGAACCACCTCTAAGTACGTATTGGTTTACCATAAACTTACCATTGTACTCACCTATTGCGCCATGTTCGGTGGCAAACCCTGGGTAGGCATTATAACTACTGGAAGTCCACTGCCATAGTTCACCAAACATCTGCTGCAACCCGTGAGTGGTTGAGCAACCGGCCGGTAACAATGGGACTGCTTGGGTTAGAGATTCGCGCTCAGAGGTTATTGCCGAACTAACACTGCGCGCGGCCACTTCCCACTCTTGCTCGGTGGGTAATCGTTTACCGACACTGGCGGCATACGCATTGGCTTCAAAATAACTTATATTAGAAACTGGAGCATTCAAGTCCAATGGTACTAAGCCTGCTAAGGTGAAATGAAACCATTGATTATCTCTTTTGAGCCAGTACAGCGGCGATTTACAGTCACTCTCCTGCAACTGATACCAAGCTTCTGAAAGCCACAACGACGGTTCTTGATAACCGCCTCGCTCAATAAACTCAATATACTCACCACAACTGATTAGTCGGTTAGCTAATTGAAACGGTTCCAAATAAAATTGGTGTTGAGGGCTCTCATTGTCAAAATAAAAGTCTTCATTATTATGTCCTATTTGATATAAGCCGGGCTTAAACTTAGTCCAGCCTTGCGACACAGATTGGTAGTTCATTGGCTGTTGTTGGCCATACTGAGGAAACAACGGGTTGAAAGACAAGCCATGTAAAATGTCAGTTAAAATTAGCTCTTGGTGTTGTTGTTCATGATTAATCATTAATTGAACTAACGGCACCAAATCGTTGCTTGCAGCAACTAAAAACTCTTGCATTTGTTGATCAACGTAACTTCGGTAAGAGTAGACCTGCTCAAGAGAGGGGCGGCTTAATAACCCTCGTTGCGGTCTAGGAAACTGTTTGCCAATAGCGTTGTAATAAGAATTAAATAAATACTCGAAATCAGGATGAAAAACTTGATAATTCGGCTGATGAGGTTTTAATACAAAGGTCTCAAATGCCCAACTGGTATGGGCTAAATGCCATTTGGTCGGGGAGGCATCAGGCATCGACTGTATTTGCATATCCTCTTCGCTGAGGGAGCCTGCAAGATCTAAACTGGCTTGTCTAACACGTTTAAAGTTATTAACAAGAGAACTTAGCTGTTGTTCTGCGTCAGAGCGCGACATTAGTTACCTAAGACGGCTTAATAGCCGCAGTTGAGTCATGTAATTTGTATTTTTCTTTCAAGTTGTATGGAAAAACAGTGTTATCAATTGAATCAAGTGATTAGAACAGTTTAGATTAGTCTATCTTGAGAAACTTACTCTCGATTTTTTCAGCATGATTTTTATCTTCTTCTGTTTTACCATATTTTGAAAGTGCTGCTAGAAACTCTTCTCTCGTGACCTCGGTCACTGAATAATTAAGACGTTTAGTGAAAGTCATGGCGTTATTCTCTTTTATCATGTCACATAATCCTTTGTTCATTATGTCAGCCGTTTAAGACTAACATGGGTAAAAAAAGCTGACAAATAGGTATTGGCAATTTTTCAACTTGGCCCGCAAAATAGCGCAGTAAAAAAATTTCTATATAGCGTTGCAACATCGTTAAACTGCTGAACCAGCAGTTGTTAAGACGCTAAGACCGAATAATAATCATTAACAAGAAGCAACAAAAGTGGTTGTTTCTTAAGCAATTGTGAGCATTTGTCGCAGTTGCTGTTAGCTGTTTCGCGCTTACTATTGCGAACTGGTGCAACTCTGAAGGGCTTCGAAGGAATTGGTCTTTGATTGTATTTGGCTTACGATGGGAATGAATTTATACTATATTTACAAATGAGCACGTATTAAACAGGTCTATACCTTGGGATGCCCATGGATATAAGTGAAGACGACATTAAGTTGATTAATCGAGTCCAAAGAAACTTTCCGCTGTGCAAAGACCCATTTGCAAAAATAGCGAAAGAACTAAATCTGGATAAAGATTGGGTGATTAAACGGCTCAATGAACTAAAAGATAATCATATTGTAAGCCGATTTGGTTCGGTTGCCATCCGCAAAAATGATAGCTTTAGTACCTTAGCTGCGCTTAAAGTCCCACCAGAAAGAGTGAACGATATTGCTCACCTTGTTAGTACTTATGACGAAGTGACCCATAATTATTTACGAGAACACGAGTATAATCTATGGTTTGTGGTGCAAAGTAGCTCGGCCAAGAAGTTAGACGCTGCGTTAGCTGACTTAAGGTTACATATGGATTTTCCAATGCTTAACTTGCCTATACTCGAGTCTTACCATAGTGATATGGTGATCACCTTATGATGGATATTAACCAGCAAAGAAAAATCTTGAAGCACTTGTCGAGTGGTTTGCCGATATGTGATGAGCCTTATAAAGAACTAGCCGAGCTTTGTGGTGTGAGTGAACCAACACTATTTGGTTTTATTCAAGAACTAGTTGATTCTAATGTGATAAGTCGTTTTGGTATGGTGATTGACCCAGAGTCAGTCGGATACGTAGAAAATGCAATTGTTGTTTGGGATATTCCTGACGATGAAGTCGATCAAGTGGGCGCTTTGTTGGGGTTGCAAGAAAAAATCAGTTTGTGTTACCGACGTCAAAGACAGTTGCCAGATTGGCCGTATAATTTATTTACCATGATCCACGGTAAAACTAAGCATGACGTGCTCACCGAGCTGAATAACATTGTTAAATCAAATGGAATTGAGAACTATGCCTGTGATGTTTTGATAAGTACCGAGACCTTTAAACACGAAGGTGCACGCTATGATTGGTAGCTAGCAAGCTGGCCTTAATCAAATTAAAGCTCTCCGCTAGCTAACAGTTTAATCAACGCTACAAACAACCCTCTCCACCACTTTAGAGCTTAGCGCCGCGCTTTGTGATTGGATTTCTTGTTAAGGCGAGTTTTTGTCGACTTATACTTCTTGGCTTTTGCTTCTGCAGGTATTAAATGATTAGGGCCATCACCAATTAAGTCAGTTCGATTCATTTCTTTAAGGGCTTCTCTTAGCATTGGCCAGTTTTTCTCGTCATGGAAGCGTAAAAAACCTTTGTGAATTCTTCGGCGTTCCAAATCTTTTTCGGTATAAACTGATTCGCTTTTGTATGTGACTTTGCTGAGCGGATTTTTCTCAGAGTGATACATCGCGGTGGCTAACGACATTGGTGATGGGTAGAAATTTTGCACTTGATCAAGACGAAATTTATTTCGCTTTAACCATAAAGCTAGATTAAGCATATCGGTATCGTCGCAGCCAGGATGGGCGGCGATAAAATAAGGAATTAGATACTGTTTTTTTCCAGCTTCTTTTGAGAATTTTTCAAACATGTTTTTGAAATCATCATAACGATCCATCTCAGGCTTCATCATTTTTTCAAGGGTGTTTTTTTCGCTATGCTCTGGCGCAATTTTTAAGTAACCACCGACATGATGTGTCACTAGTTCACGAACATACTCAGGATCTTCGACTGCTAAGTCATAGCGTAAACCAGATGCTATCGCGACACGCTTAACACCGGGTACTGATCGTGCTTTACGATACAGTTGGGTGGTTTGACTATGATCAGTGATCAGATTTTTACAGATGACTGGGTAAACACAAGATAATTTCCGACAGTTTTTCTGAATTTCGTCATCTTTGCAATTCAGGTGATACATGTTTGAGGTGGGTCCACCTAGGTCAGAAACCGTACCGGTAAAGCCAGGCACTTTATCGCGCATATCTTCGATTTCTTTGATCACAGATTCTTGTGAGCGACTTTGGATGACTCGTCCTTCATGCTCAGTGATTGAACAAAAAGTACAACCACCGAAACAACCGCGCATAATATTGACCGAGAAACGGATCATCTCATAAGCAGGGATCCTAGCGTCTTCATAGCTAGGATGAGGAACTCGTTCATATTCTAAATCAAAAACACCGTCTATTTCATCGGTCTCAAGCGGGATTGGTGGGGTATTAACCCAGACTTCTTTACTACCGTGTTTTTGCACTAACACTCGAGCATTATGAGGGTTAGACTCTAAATGTAAAATTCGAGAAGCGTGAGCATAAAGTGCGGAATCACCTTTGATTTTTTCAAATGATGGCAGCCGAATAACCGTCGATTCATTTTTTAGACCGGCTTTGCCCATCAGCGGCATTGGAATGACGGTGGTTGGAGTAAATGTAATTGGAACTTCATCAGAGTTTGCTTTAGCTTTGGCTTCTGATTGCTTACTTTGGCAAGACTCAGAACTTGGTTCTTTGTATTCGTAGGGGTTTGATTTCCCCATGTCTTTTAGTAATTCTTTATCCGAAGGCCAATCAATCCGAGTGGAGTCAACTTCTGTCCAGCCCTCTGGAATACAGTCTCGAACGATTGCAGTTCCTGGAATTTCAGTTAGTTCACTAATTGAGCGACCCAAAGATACCTGGTGAGCGATTTCAGCCATGGCTCTTTCAGCATTGCCATAGAGAAGAATATCTGCGGCAGAATCAATCAGAACCGAGCGTCTTATCTCATCGCTCCAATAATCGTATTGTGCAATCCGTCTAAGGCTCGCTTCTATTCCACCAATCACCGTAGGGACTTGAGGGTAAGCTTCGCGACATTTTTGGGTATAAACAATAACCGCTCGGTCTGGCCGTTTACCGGCCACTCCGTGTGGGGTATAGGCATCATCGTTTCTAATCTTTTTATCGGCGGTATAGCGATTGATCATCGAGTCCATATTGCCGGCGGTAATACCGAAAAATAAATTGGGCTCACCTAGGGCTTTAAAGGCTTCGGGGTCGTTCCAGTCAGGTTGCGCAATAATACCCACTCGGAAACCTTGAGATTCTAAAAAGCGGCCAATCACAGCCATTCCAAAGCTAGGGTGATCGACATAGGCATCGCCAGAGACGATGATAATATCGCAACTATCCCAGCCTAGTTCATCCATCTCGGCTCTAGACATCGGAAGAAATTTTGCCCGCCCATAGCATTCTGCCCAATATTTGGGGTAAGCAAACAAATTTTCGTTCAATTTAGACATCTTAAAACAATCGCTCCAATCGAGAGGGCGCGTATTTTCTCAGAAATTGGCTCAATAGACTAGCGCTATTGGTTAAATATTGACCTATTTAAGCGTTATATTGCCTCAACTTAAAGAATAGGCAGTAAATTGATGAGTAAGCAACCCTTTGAACCCGCTTAATTTGGGCAAAAACCGCTAATAGATTGCATCTCGATAGCAAAAATACAAGAATAAATAACGGCTCGTTAAGTCAATTGGATATGATACAATCATCAGCTGATTTAAAGAGGGGAACGTGGTTAAAGTCCACGGCTGTGCCCGCAACTGTAAGCAAAATTGCGTCTATGTGATTGATTTTGCAAGCCAGGACACCGAATAAATCATTGCAAAGACTATCTGGCGGATAGCCTTAAACGATTACTTTTCCGAGCGGGTAACTCGGTGGAGCGTTGTAGATTGGCAAATTATTGCCCTGCACTTTCCTCTTTTGCTACCTCAAAGACGGCATTTTATTGCAACGTTTGACCTCGGAGTTACACTTTATTTTTACTCGAGGCAATCAGATTGTCCCAACAAGCCGAAAATTCATCTGCTCAAAAAAACTTATCGCAATCGACCGATGTGGTTTTTTCTGCCGATCAAATTAAATGGCAAGTTGGTGAACAGCGAATACTAGATAATCTTTCCTTTGAAGTTCGACGCAATGAGTTTATTGGCTTTATTGGTCCGAACGGTGCGGGAAAATCATCTTTATTACGATGTTTGTATGGTAAGAATCAGATTGATTCAGGAACTTTAAACTTTAATCAACGTGCCATTAGTGAATATTCGCGCCGAGAACTAGCTCAACAAGTGGCGGTTTTAATTCAAGAGCCTCCGACACAATTTGAAATGTCAGTGTTTGAGGTGGTTGCCATGGGATTAATTCCAAACAGACCATTGTTTTCGTTTAGCAATCTTGAGGATAAACAAACAATTACCAACGCACTCGAGAAAGTTGAGCTTCTCAGTAAATCGCAAAATGCGTTCAATACTCTTTCCGGTGGTGAAAAACAACGGGTAATGGTCGCCAGAGCAATCGTCCAAGCACCCAAAGTTTTAATATTAGATGAGCCAACCAACCATTTAGATATTCAGCACCAAATTGAGGTGTTACAACTCGCTAAAGAAATGAATATTACAGTGCTACTAAGTATCCATGATTTAAATATGGCAGCGGCTTTTTGTGATCGATTAATTCTAATGAAAGATGGTCGAATAATTACCAGTGGGCCACCCGATAGTGTTCTAACTCAACAAAACCTAGAATATGTCTTCAGTATTAGAGCGCAAGTAGATAGTCATCCGTTCCATTGCGGTAAGCGAATTACCTATGATTTTTCACCGGATTCTAATAACCAATCATCCAGCTTACGCGAGCAAACTTTTACCGATTCTGGAGTGGAAAAATGAAAATAAATTTTTCCGTGATCGCATTTGCGTCAGTGTTATTTACCTTGCTCAGTATTGTTGTCGCTACTTCTATCGGTAGTGTTGAAGTGCCGCTAGAAAAAGTTTTCAACAGTGTTTTTGTTTGCTCACATACGGGTAACATTGTTAGCACTGATTGCGGAGTCGACTCGGTCTATCAAAAAATAGTTTGGGAAATAAGACTTCCTAGAATACTGATGGCGCTACTCACAGGAATTGGCTTGTCAATCACTGGTGCAATTTTGCAATCTGTGACTCGCAATCCACTCGCCGATCCCTATTTATTTGGAATTTCAGCCGGTTCGGCCTTAGGGGCGGTGGTGGTTATTTCCACGATTTCTGGCGCTCTGATTTCCATCACCTTTGGCGCTCTTGCGGGAGGCGCGCTATCGGTAATATTGATGCTAACCTTGGCCGGCCGCTCGGCGGTTCAAGTCGAGCGCTTATTATTATCGGGAGTCGCAGTTTCATTTATGCTTAGTGCTTTTACCAGTTTAATTGTTTATTACTCTGATCCCGAGACCGCCAGTACTTTATTGTTTTGGATGATGGGCAGTTTTTCCAATAGTGACTGGGGCGACCTGCCATTACCCTTAATTGCGATTATTTTAGGGTTATTTTCATTCATAGTATTTAGACGTTGGATTGGCGCAATTCAAGCCGGAGATGAAGGTGCTTTTACTCTCGGAATTCCAGTTAGCCAATTGCGATTAGCCATGTTAGTGCTGTGCTCAATTATTACTGCAGTATTAGTCGCGCAAGTTGGAGGGATTGGATTTGTGGGATTGATGATCCCACATATTTGTCGATTTATTGTTGGCTCACAATTACACAAAGTTTTGTTCATGTGCGTAACGTTAGGGGGAAGCTTTATGATATGGGTGGATGTGATTGCGCACACTATTTTAACATCTCAAGTGTTACCAGTTGGTATAGTAACCTCTGCAATAGGTAGTTTATTTTTCTTTGTGATCTTAAAAACAAGAAGTCGAACCCAGTCGTTTTAAGATTAATTTTTTTAGGAAGTACAATGTTTGAAGTTAAACCGCTTGATCTTAAAAACTGTCAAAAGCTACAGTCAAAAATTGACAATAAAACCAAACCACCTGGAGCGTTGGGGCGACTTGAAGCATTAGCCCTTCAACTTGCACTGGTTTTAGACCAAACTAGCCAAGAAAAGCAAAAAGGAATACTTGCTGTGCATGATCCTGTGCAGATCGAACGACCAGCTATGTTAGTTTTTGCGGGTGATCACGGAATAGCCAGAGAAGGTATTAGCATTGCGCCATCAGAAGTTACCCAACAAATGGTCGTTAATTTCTTGCAAGGGGGAGCGGCAATCAACTGTTTTTGTCGGACCAATGAAATTCATTTAGAGGTTATTGACGCCGGAATGCTTTGTCCAGTTGAGCATGAAAATATAAAGCATCAATCACTCGGGCAAGGCACGAATAATATGGTTGAAGATTGTTGCATGCCGGTTGAACAAGTTGAACGCGGTTTACTGTTGGGGCGGCTTGCCGCAGAGCGAAATATCAAGCTTGGCAGTAACGTATTAGGGTTTGGTGAAATGGGGATAGGTAATACCTCTTCAGCTGCCGCTATTCAATGTTGTTTAATGAGTTTGTTAGCGGAAGCCTGTGTTGGAAGAGGAACAGGAATTGATGATAAACAGTTCGAGAAGAAAGTTTATCTAATCAATAAGGCATTAGCTTTCCACAATGCTAGGGTCAAACAGTTGGATACAAAACCACTGGAGATTATGGCTTCATTTGCTGGCTTTGAAATTGTGCAAATGGTAGGAGCAATGCTCACGACCGCAGAGCATCAAAAAATTATTTTAGTCGATGGGTATATCGCCACTGCCGCTGCTATGCTGGCCATCAAAATGAATGAAAATTGTAAAGACTATATGGTGTTTTGTCACGAGTCTGGCGAACGCGGTCATCAATTAATGCTACGAGAATTAGATGTTGAACCGCTACTTAATTTGGGGATGAGGCTTGGCGAAGGAACTGGTGCCGCGCTGGCTGTACCGCTGGTGCGGGCAGTTGCAAGTTTTTATAATGATATGGCGAGTTTTGAAACCGCGGGGATTACTGCGGTCTAATATGAGCAATTCCAATTTTTATACGCAATTAGTTAAACAGCAGTTCGAGTTGCTATTAATTGCAATTGGCTTTTTTACTAGAATTCCCGTTCCGATGACACTGGATTTTAGTCAAAAAAAATTAAATCAGGCGAGTCGCTATTTTTCACTAGTCGGATGGCTAGTTGGCGGACTTTGCGCGCTTTGTTTCTGGTTATTAAGTTTGATTGTACCTGATAATATTGCCATCCTTGGTTCGATGCTTTTTAGCGTCCTTTTAACGGGCTGTTTCCACGAGGATGGATTAGCCGATACTTGTGACGGATTGGGGGGCGGCTGGGAAAAGCAGCAAAAACTTAGCATTATGAAAGACTCCCGCCTTGGAACCTATGGCGCAGTTGCGATCTGGATGGTGTTAACTGTTAAGTACATGATTCTAGTGCAAATTGAATCCCTTGTGATCGCTTTGTTGGTTGCACACGTATCGAGTCGAGCCTTGGCTACCGCTTTGATTTTTAACTTACCCTACGTCAGCGATGAAGAAACTTCTAAAGTGAAACCTCTAGCAGAACTATTATCTGCCAAAGAGCTGCTCATTAATCTAGGGATTGCAGCTTTAAGTTTGCTGTTGGTTCCAGAATTGATTTTTCCACTTCTACTGCTGCTGTTGGCAATTTTTATTTCTTTGCGGACTCTCTATTTAAAACAAATCGGTGGTTTTACCGGTGATACTTTAGGCGCCGCTCAGCAGATTTCAGAAGTCGCAATTTATCTAGTGTTCGTTTCAGTACAGGTCTCGGTGGTGACTGTATGATTCAACTTGTTATCGGAGGGGCTCGCTCAGGTAAGAGCTCATTTGCAGAATCTTTGGCTGGTGACCTGGCTGAAAAGGTTACCTATGTTGCGACTGCAACGGCCGATGATTCGGAAATGCAACAGCGCATAGCACATCATCAAGCAAGCCGACCTCAACACTGGAAATTAATCGAAGAAAAATATTTATTGAGCTCGGTCTTAAAAAGTAATCTTGCTGACTCTGATCCAATGACACAAAAAAATGGCAATGTCATGCTGATTGATTGTTTGACTTTATGGCTGTCCAATTGGCTATGTCGTATCGAGGCTAAATTGGCAAGTATAGAAGAATGGAATATTGAAAAGGATCAATTTATCCAACAACTGGTGGACTCGCCTTTTCCCATTGTTATAGTCAGCAACGAAGTGGGTAGTGGGATCGTTCCTATGGGTGAGCTATCTCGACAATTTGTTGACCAAGCCGGTTGGCTCAATCAAGCGATTGCCAACGTGGCGGACCAAGTTACTTTGGTGGTGGCAGGTTTGCCAGTCAACTTAAAAGACGCCTCGCAACAATCTTCAAAGTTTAAGGGGGATTGTTAATGCTCACCCAATTGGTGTTTCTAAGACATGGGCAAACAGAGCAACCTAATTGTTTGTTAGGCCGAACCAATGCGGAGTTGTCTCTCGATGGATTCGCGCAGCTCCGTATGTCTGCTGGGCGATTAAAAAATGTCAGCAAAGTGATTTCTAGTCCGCTACAAAGAGCCGCAAAATTCGCCCATGAATATGCTTTTGATAATCAACTTCATTGTGATACTCAAAGTTGCTGGTCTGAATGTGATTTTGGCGATTGGGACGGACTAGAGTATGAACAGTTGGCTTCTCGATATTCCAATGAGTACTCGCTATTTTTAGCCAATCCAATTAAAAATCCACCGCCATCAGGTGAAAAAGTTGCTAGTTTTTACCATCGAGTGGTTAGTGGCATTCATCAACTGGTAGACAACTATCCAGAAAAAAAACTCTTAATTGTGACTCACGGCGGAGTGATCCGCTGTGCCATGGCATGGTGTTTAGGAATAGACTTCCTCAACCAAAACTCATTAGCGAGCGTTCCTTTTCAACGGTTGCAAGTCGATTACGCCAGTGTGACACAAATTAATGTTTGGAATGAAGGCGGGTTATTACCGCAGTTGGTTTCATTTAATCAGACAGCGAGTCGTCGTTAATGGCTAGCTTAATGATCCAAGGCACTACGTCTGACGCCGGTAAAAGCATTTTAGTCGCTGGTCTTTGTCGAGTTTTTAAACGACGAGGTTACTCTGTTGCGCCATTTAAGCCGCAAAATATGGCGTTAAATAGTGCGGTCACTTTAGATGGGGGAGAAATTGGGAGAGCGCAAGCGCTTCAAGCGGCAGCCTGTGGATTAGAGTTACATACTGATTTTAATCCGGTGTTGCTAAAGCCTAGCAGCGATATGAATTCTCAAGTGATTATTAATGGTAAAGCTGTATCTCAGCTAACTGCAAAAGAGTTTGGAAATATTAAGGCTTTGGCTTTTCAATCAGTGTTAGATGCTTACTATCGACTGACTAAACAGTACGATGTGATTTTAATCGAAGGGGCAGGTAGTCCAGCCGAAGTTAATTTGCGTAAGAATGACATTGCCAATATGGGATTCGCTCAGGCAGTGGATTGCCCTGTGATTTTAGTCAGTGACATTGATCGAGGCGGCGTTTTTGCGCATCTCACAGGAACTCTAAATATTTTGTCAGCTAGTGAGCAAAACCGAATCAAGGGTTTTGTAATCAACAAATTTAGAGGGCACTTAAACTTGCTCCAAGGCGGATTGGATTGGCTTGAGGAAAACACAGGTAAGCCCGTAGTAGGCGTACTACCCTATATTCAAGATCTTAAATTGGATGCTGAGGATGCCGTACCTCGACTAACCTCTACTCAAGAGGGGGGAGTAACCATTAAGGTGATCGTGTTACCGCGGATTAGTAATCATACTGATTTTGAACCATTGTCTGCTAACCCAAAGATTAATTTTGAATATGTCAGAGAGCCAAGCCAGTTAGGCGGCGCTGATTTAATCATCATTCCGGGAAGTAAAAACGTGCGGGATGATCTTGAATTTATTCATCATAATGGATGGAGTACAGCTATTAAAAAGCATTGTCGATATGGCGGCAAGTTGCTTGGAATTTGCGGCGGTTTTCAAATGCTAGGAGAGCAAATTACCGACAGCCAAGGGATTGAAAGTGCACCAGGAATAACGGCTGGTTTGCACTTACTGGCAATGACGACTGAGTTGCAACAACATAAAAATTTAAAACGAGTCTCTGGTGAATATCATTTAGCTGATGAAGCCGGCAAACTTACCGGCTACGAAATTCATTGCGGTCAGTCTAAAGGGGAAGCATTAGAACAACCTTTTTGTTTTTTAAAAGATCAAAATAATTGTCAATATCCTGATGGTGCGATTTCAAACGACCAGCAGATCATTGGCACTTATCTTCATGGACTATTTGAAAACAAGGCGTTTACAGAATCTCTTTTACGTTGGGTTAGTGGTAAAACTATCGACGCTTTGGATTGGCAAGCCGTAAGAGAAAGTGAATTGGAACGGTTGGCTGATACCTTTGAACAATACTTAGATATCGATCGATTAATCGAAAATCTTAAATTAGAACAAACAGTAAGTAATTAAACAAATTTTAATGAGGTAATGAACATGACAGATGACAAAGAAAAGCACAAAATCAAATCGCAAAAACACAAAGAAAAAGTTGATGCTGGCATTGCACGCGCTCAAGAAGAACGAGGCATTGTTTTATTGATCACAGGGAACGGTAAAGGGAAAAGTACCGCGGGATTTGGTGTGGTCTCACGCAGTGTTGGCCATGGTTATAAAGCAGCGGTAGTTCAGTTTATTAAAGGTACTTGGGATTGTGGCGAACGAAATTTGCTTGAGCAAAACGGTGTGCCATTTTCAGTGATGGCGACGGGCTTTACCTGGGATACGCAAGACCGAGAATCTGATATCGCCGCCGCCACTGAAGTATGGCAGGAGGCCAAAAAGTATCTAGCTGATCCGCAATATCATGTGGTCTTACTGGATGAGTTGACTTACATGCTTGGTTATAAATATTTGGACAAACAAGAAGTGCTTGATGCCATTGCTAATCGACCTGAAGAACAGTCCGTGGTTATTACCGGCCGAGGTGCTATTGCCGAACTTCGAGATATTGCTGATACGGTTAGTGAAATCAAAGATATCAAACATGCCTACAAAGCGGGTATTAAAGCGCGCAAAGGAATCGATTGGTGATAGTTTTGCACAGTAAATTACGCCCGCTAATTTTACTAATTATCTTCTTTGTGTGGGGGGCAGCCGTTTACGCTGAGACTAATACTCCCGCACAGCGAATTATTGCGTTATCACCGTCTACAGTTGAGCAGCTATACGCCATTGGCGCGGGCGATCGAATTGTTGGTACAGTAGAGTATGCAGATTATCCTGAGGCGGCCAAAAAAATACCTCGCATAGGTAACTTTGCAGGTATTCAGATTGAGCAGGCTTTAGCTCTCAAACCCGACTTGATAATTGCTTGGAGGGGAGGAAATAAACAGTCCGATTTGGATAAGCTAAAGACTTTAGGGGTTAATATTCATCAGAGCCAAATTACTAAAATCTCTCAGATTAGTGCTGAGCTAAGGCGGCTAGGCGAATTGACTGGGTTGCAAGAGAATGCTGAGTTAGTGATCGAAAATATGCAAAAAAAGTATCGTCAGATTACCCAAACTTATGCAGTTAAAAAGCCGGTTAGAGTATTTTATCAATTGTGGCATAAGCCACTTAGAACAATCGGTCCGGATAGTTGGATCGAGTCTTTGCTTAAAGACTGTAACGCAAGTAACTTGTTTTCGGAGGCTTCAGCACCATACCCGCAAGTTTCTTTTGAATCGGTACTTGTAAAAAATCCTCAAGTGATTATCATACCGCACCATTCAGGTAACGAAGGTGCTAAAACTGAGCACTGGGGTGACTGGCCTGAAATAGACGCGGTAAAGTCGCAACAGATTTATGTTCTAAATGGTGACTTGCTGCATCGCTTTACTCCTCGGGCTTTGGATGGGCTCGACACGCTATGTCAAAAAATCGATAAAGCGAGAAACTAGAATAGTGAAAGCTATTGATTGAAAAGGAAGTCAAAACAATCGAGTGTTCCGAGTAAGAATCGGATATTCGGGAAGTTGGTGAAAATCCAACACTGCCCCCGCAACGGTGATACTGAGCAGGTTATTGAGTGATATCAAATGATCGAAAGCTTAGTTAAGTCCGGAGACCGGCTTGATTGACAATTTGGGATGGCGCGCCGAAGTTGATTTGGCAGTTATCAATTTTTCGCTCAGTAAAAAGAAATCTCTTAAATTTCTGATTGAGCATTTTAAAGCGCGGCGGGCGCTAACTTCACAGGTATTAAACCAATGAAAATCCGATCTAAAATAAACATTCTGCTAGCAATTTCTGCAGCGGTATCGCCCTCAATTAGTGTTGCACAAGATTCCGATAAGCCTAATGATGACAAACTCATTGTTGTCACTGCTAACCGAGTTGAACAAAATATTAATGATACGTTAGCTGCGGTTGAAGTTATCACACGTCAAGATATCGAAAGAACTCAACCAGAATCAATTACTGATTTACTGCGTACATTAGCAGGATTAGATTTTGTGCAAAATGGTGGGGCAGGACAATCTTCTTCGTTATATACCCGTGGAACTAATTCCGATCACACTTTAGTCTTAGTGGACGGTGTGAGAGTGGGTTCTGCAACACTGGGTAATAAAAACTTTGCCAGTATCCCTGTTGCCCAAATTGAACGAATTGAGGTTGTCAAAGGCCCTCGCGCGGCACTCTGGGGCAGTGATGCGATTGGTGGAGTGATTCAAATTTTTACTCGTAAACTGACCACAGGGGACGTTGCCATGTCGGTGACCCTTGGTTCTGACAATAAAGCAAGCATGGATTTTAGTGCCGGTTTCGGTAACGAAAAAATTAATAACACGGCCACCATTAGTTATGAAAAGTCAGACGGGTATGACGTGTTTGACAATTCCACCGAAACCACCGCAGATACACAACCAGATGATGATGGTTATTTAAGAATTTCTGCCGCTTTGCGAGGCGACTATGAACTATCCAATACCACACAGCTCGATTGGGTGGTTCAATTTGATCAAGGCAACAGTGAATTTGATAGCTCATTTGGTGGCGATGAAACTGACTATAATAATCACTTGTGGAATATTCGATACTCTTATCAATTAGAAGATGTTTTCGCTCAGTTTAGTGTTAAGCAAAACCGTGATCAATCGATCTCTTATGGAAATGGTACTCTAAAAGAAGATGGCTCGGTGTTTGAAACAAGACGATTACAATTTAACGGGTTAGCGCAATATGATTTTTCAGAATCGTTTACTTTACTTGGCGGAATTGATCGTTTGGTGGATGATGTCGATCACAGCGACGTTGTCGCATTTGATGGGTCCATTAATAATTATGAAGTCGTTGAACGGGTAACAGAATCCGCTTATGTTTCCAGTCAGTTTAAGTTAGCTGATTTTATTGGCGAATTGACTGGCCGTTATGATGATGTTGAAGCCGTCAAGAGCGATAACACCTTTAACGCTAGTTTAGGTTATCGAATAAATGATAATGTGCTTGTTAGTATCAATCGCTCTAAAGGATTCAAAGCACCTACCTTTAATGATCTCTACTATCCTGGGTTTGGTAATCCAGAACTGCAAAGTGAAATCTCGTACAACAATGAGCTGTTAGTTAAAGCTAATTGGCAGAACAGTTCTCTATTGGTTGCCTATTACGACAACAAAATCGATCAATTAATTGCTTACAATCCGGCTTGTTTCTGTTCGGAAAATATTAATAAGGCTGAGCTTTCTGGCTATGAAGTGGTGTATCAATTAGTTGACGACAAAATCACTCACAAGCTATCGGCAAGTTATGTTGACCCAACGGATGTGAGTATTGATGCCGTGACCGGACAAGCTAAAAATAGTCAGTTACTCCGTCGTGCTAAGAACCATTATGGCTACGAAGCCACGGCCAACTTAGGTGAGCTGTCTCTATTTGCTCAGTTTAACTATGTTGGCTCTCGCTTTGACGCTGTATTTGGCAGCCCTGAGCGTCGACTCGAAAGCTATTTGCAAGTTAATATCGGCGCGGGTTATCAGTTAGCCTATCATTGGGATTTAAAGGTGAAAATATCAGACTTTACTGAGTCTAATCCACAAACTATCATTGGCTATAATAACGTCGGTCAGCAAGTATTTGTGACATTACAATATACCAATTTTTAGCGGCTAGTGATTTGCTAATTATTTTATAAGACCGGCGAATCATTAGATTCGCCTGTCTTCATTGAGGTTTCTGCTATCAAATCTGCAACACCAAATAACCTATTCGAGAATGACGTTTATACTACTTTTTTGTTAGTAAGGCATGGTGAAACTGAGTGGAATCTCAAGCAACGTTTACAAGGGCAGCTGGATAGCCCACTCACTTCGACCGGTATTCAACAAATACAGCAGCTTGCAACAATACTATCGTCCTCTCATGCCAATCAGCCTATCGAACAAATTTTTTGTTCGCCTTTGGGGCGAGCCAAACACAGTGCAAGCTTATTGCAAAAACAGATTGAAAAGCCAATTCAACACGCCGACTTTTTAAAAGAGCGAAGTTTTGGAATTTGGCAAGGCCGGTTATTTGATGATATTAAACAAGACCAAGACTTTGCCGATGTTTTTTTTAAGGTCAATGATACGCCAATTCCTCAAGGTGAGTCGGCAGTACAAGCAAGAAAACGAATGTCTCAGGGTTTAAAAGAATTAGGACAACGGCATCCAAAGCAGAAACTTTTAATTGTGACTCATGGGGAACTGTTGCGTTGTTTTTTAAGCGGATTAGAAAATAGTGTCGATGGCAGTGCCTACGAGTTGTTCAAAAACGGTAAAGTTTTTGAAGTTCATTATTTGAACGACCTAGAACAGTTTAAAGTGAATTTCTAGTGCTCAGCTATTGGCTAGCAATTGGCGCTCCCAGTTCCGAAATGGAACTCCCATTTCATTTTTTTATTTACCATTTAAGTTTGGTTTCAATCTCCGCGGTTTTATTGGATCTATTTTTTTCCGAACTAAGTCGATTTCATCCGTTGTCCGCTTTTGGTCGAGTGGCTGCTAAGATCGAAAGAATCGTCAATCCATATCACCAAACTCCACCACCCTCAAAATTGACCGAATTCAATGTTCATAAAAAAACTAAACGACTCGGACTGTTTTGTTGCATCAGTTTGATTCTATCGTTCGGTGTTATTGCATCATTAGCCACATTGATGGTGAGTGTGAATTGGTTTAGTTGGTTAGTTTTCGATAGTGTTATTCTGTATTTTTGTATTGGTCTAAGAAGTATGCGTCAGCATGTTCTGGCGATAGCTAAACCCATTGAACAACAACAATTTGAATTGGCTCGAAAGAACTGCGGCATGATTGTTAGTCGAGATGTTGAAAATTTGACGACTGAGCAAATGTGCAAAGCAGCCGTTGAGTCGACCATAGAAAATACTAACGATGCAGTGATCGCTAGTTTATTCTGGTACGCGATTGGTGGGATTCCTTTTGCGATAGCTCATCGATTGAGCAATACCTTGGATGCAATGTGGGGGTATAAAAGCGAGCGCTATCGCTGTTTTGGTTGGGCAGCTGCAAAACTCGATGATATTTTGGCATGGCCGACGGCCAAAATCACCGGATTCTTATTCGCATTACAAGGTTTGAGCCGCCAGGTATTATGTAACGCGATTCGAAATGCTCATACTCAGTGTCGTCATTATAAGAGTCGAAATGGTGGTTTTGTAATGGCTGCAGGAGCCACCGTGCTAGGGATTCAGCTCGGTGGCGAGGCAAGCTATCAGGGAGTCTGTCACTCTTCAGGTGTGCTGGGAGAATCTAATACGAGTAAAAGCCAACTCAATGTTCGGCATATTAAAAAAGCGATCGTTTTGATGAATCGCGCGGTCGCTACTTGGCTTGCTGTTATCATTTTTGTGTCATTGGTTTTTTTAAAGCTTGAGGCTTAATTAAAGTGAATGTTGATCAAAATAGCTCATCGGAATTGATTCATGGCGGCCAGCTAAACCAACAACGACTCAGATACAATATACCTAGAGATAGGTGGTTAGATTTGTCGACAGGCATTAGCCCTTTTAGTTATCCAGCGGCTGATATTCCAAAAGAGTTTTGGCAGCATTTACCCGAATGCCAAGAAGAATTTAATGCCGCAGTGGCTGAATATTATCAATCGGAACATTTTGTTGTTTGCCATGGTTCTCAAGCTGCCATTCAATTGATCCCAACACTTTGGGCTCAGGTCGGTCAACGTCGTTCAAAAGTTTGGTTACCGAAGGTCGGTTATAAAGAACATCAAAAGTATTGGCAGCAGGCTAACTTTGATTGCTACTTTTATTCCGAATTGCCAGACCCGCACGAACTAGAAGAACAAGCGGTTGTGGTCGTCATTAATCCTAATAATCCATCGGCTAAATGTTATTCTAAAAAACAACTCTTAACATTGGCTGCTCAGCTCGAGAAAAAGACTGGACTGTTAGTCGTGGATGAAGCCTTTATCGAATCAAGTATCGAGCAGAGTATAACGCCTCACGCCAAAGGGTTTGATAATGTGATTGTGCTGCGTTCAATAGGAAAATTTTTCGGGTTGGCTGGAGCGAGAGTAGGATTTGTTTTTTCTACCACCAAATGGCTCCGGTTATTTGAGCTCGCTATGGGGCAATGGCCCATCTCTGGGCCAGCACTTTGGGTCACTGAAAGAGCACTAAAAGATACTGATTGGCAAGCGCTGCAATTTCAAAAGTTAAAGCAACAAAGTCAAAAGTTGGCAGATTTACTCGAGGCGCATTTCAAAACCAAGGCGCTTGGAACGATTCTATTTAGAGTGGTGTTGATTGATAACGCACCTCGGTATTTTGATGAACTCTGTCGAACAGGGATCTATGTTAGGCTATTAGATGATCAATCAGGATTAAGGTTTGGGGTGAGCGACGACCAAGGGCTTGAGCGGCTGGCTGAGGCTTTACACTTGATTGTTGCTAATTCATTTATAGCGGCCAGTAAGATATAAATCATGACGGAGAGTCCATTGCATACTGATAATGATTTTAATGCAGCGCCATTAATCGAAGTTGGGATCAATCTCTCGGTGGTGTTCAATCTGTCGGAACTACCAGAATCTCTTTATAGTCAAATCAATGCAGTCGCTAAAAATCTACCCAAATCCAAACAGTTAGTGTTGTTTGCACATGCCGGCAATCGATTCTGGCGAAAACTAAAATCATCTCAGTTTGTTATTCGCGCAGGCTCTAATTCTAACTCTGCTGCTAATTCTGGTCCGAGAGGCATGATTGAAAACAGCCAACATCCGATTGATGACTATTCGATTGAACAAGTTAGCCAGCACCTTGAGCGCACTTACCCCAATCTTAATTTCCAAATTCTTTATCCATCTGGACAAGACTTTTCCCAACCGATTGGCTTGCAGCAATTAGGAAAGCTTGCAGGCTGGCACCATGATTCGCCACTTAAAGTCGGGATTAATCAAACTTGGGGAACTTGGTTTGCTTATCGAGTCTTACTGGTTTGTGATGGTCAGTTTAATCCTACAGAGACCATCAGCTCTAATCCGCCGTGCGATTCTTGTAGCGACCAACCTTGCATTAGCCAATGTCCAGCTAACGCGGTCAGTCAAACCGAATTTGATTTAAACCGCTGTAGTGGATACCGCGCTTCCGCACAATCCCTGTGTGATGACCGCTGTATTGCACGAATGGCATGTCCGGTGGCTGCACAGCATCAATATCCTCTTGAACAAATTCAATATCACTATGGACGGTCGATACAAATTATCCATCAAATGTTAGAAACGAACAGCTAATTGTCTACAACTGATCTGTATTGTTGGTTTACTTATTGTTTAATTACAAACACTTGTATGAATTTTTAGCCGGCAATAAGTCTTGGTTCTGGCCAGTATTTCTGGTATTTTCGTGGCTGTGCTAATATTCGTTGCTGGGTAAATTAGAGCGATGGTTAAGGCCGTGGCGAAAGTCGAAATAAATCGAATAATGAGGAAGTAATGCCAAAAGCGAGTGAACTAAAGCGCGGTATTGCCGTTGAATTTAACGGTAAATTGCTGTTGGTTAAAACCGTAGACGTACACAGTCCCAGTGCTAGAGGGGCTGCCACATTATATAAAACTCGGTTTGCGGAGATTGGAACCGGTTCCAAAGTTGAGCATACCTTTAAGGGCGACGATATGCTTACGGCTGTGGACTTAAATCGACGGGATGTGGTGTTTTCCTACATTGATGGCGATGATTATATATTTATGGATAATCAAGATTACACGCAGATCCCATTTAATAAAGCTGAAATAGAAGAAGAATTGTTGTTTATCGATGAAGAAACTCAAGGTCTTGTGGTGTTAGAGGTGGATGATAAGCCAATTGGCTTAGAGCTACCTCAATCAGTTGATATGGTTATTGTTGAGACCGATCCTTCGATTAAGGGGGCGTCGGCGGCTTCGAGAACTAAACCTGCCCGATTTGCAACAGGATTGACCATTCAAGTTCCAGAGTATATTTCTAGTGATGAAAAAGTGAAAATAAATACAGGTGATCGGAAATTTATGGGGCGTGCAGATTGAAGCTAACTTTAAAATCCAAACGTCGCTCATTTATTGATTCACTGCCTTCAATAAAAGTTTCACCAGATGCCATTGAAATTGTCGATAGCACACGAGAATATCGAAACAAATTATTGGAACTTATTAACTCCGCAAAAAAGCGAATTTATCTCACCGCATTGTACTTACAAGATGATGAAGCTGGTCGCGAAGTTCTAGAAGCACTTTATCAAGCAAAACAAAACAATCCCAAACTCGAAGTATTTATTTTTGTTGACTTTTTACGGGCGCAACGGGGATTAATGGGGCATGCAAAAAGTATTGGCAATGTGGCTTTATATCGTGAGCTTCATCGAAAATATGAACACCCCATTAAAATCTATGGCGTACCTGTTAAAAGTAAGGAATTCTTAGGGGTGTTGCATATAAAAGGCTTTGTATTTGATGATACGGTTTTTTACAGTGGCGCCAGTATTAACAATATATATTTGCAGCAGACAGATCGTTATCGATACGACCGCTATCATTTAATTGATAACCACTTATTGGCCAACTCATTTGTGAGGTTTTTGCGTGATAATTTTGTAAAAAGTAGCGCAGTTCAATTATTGACTAACGATCCGATACCAACTGCCAAGAAATTGAAACCCGCTATTCGCCGTTTGAAATCTTGCTTAAGACGTTCAGGATATTATTTTAGAAGTGAAGAAAAAACGAATAAATTAGGCCGAGAGGAAGCTGCCGAGCAAAATGTGAAACTAACTCCGTTGCTTGGTTTTGGTGGTAGAAAAAACAAACTAAACAAAACTATTTTTCAATTGGTTAATCAAACGGAAAAAGAAGTGGTTATTTTTACACCTTACTTTAACTTTCCTGGAAAAATAAACAAGACAGTTAGAAAAATTCTTAAGAATAATAAAAAAGTCAAAATTATAGTTGGCGATAAAACCGCTAACGATTTTTATATTCCGGAAGATCAGCCCTTCAATCGAGTCGGCATTTTGCCTTATATCTACGAAACCAGCCTTCGTCGGTTTGTTAAAGCTAATCAGCAGTTTGTTGATAAAGGAATCTTAGATGTTTGCTTATGGTTAGATCCAGGTAATAGTTTTCATTTAAAAGGTATCAGCAGTGATAGTAATAAATACTTGATCACCGGACACAACATTAATCCTAGAGCATGGCAATTGGATATTGAAAATGGTGTATTGATCCAAGATCCTGAACTGCAATTAAAGTCTAAGTTTGATCATGAATTAAAGCAAATCATGAAACACTGTACTCGTATTAATCACTTTAATGAAATTGAAATGCCCGACCAATATAGAGAAGAAGCTCAAAAACTTTTAAAGTTTGCTAAACGAGCTAAGCTCGACAGTATATTGAATCGCCTATTATAAAAACTACAAAGGAGCGGTATATGGGTTTAAGAAATACAGAAATTAGCTATGGTAAGTTGTCAATTATTCTTCATTGGTTGATGTCGGTCTTGATCATTTGCATGATTGCTGGCGGATTTCTAATGGAAAATATGGGCAAAGGCGACACTCGAGATCTCATCGCATCGTTACATAAATCAACTGGATTTCTAATCTTGTTGTTAGCGCTGTTTCGTTGGTACTGGATGCTAAGTAACAAAAGACCACACCCAGTCGATGGCGTCAGCCGAGCAGAAATTGCGATGGCTCATGCGACTAAATGGCTTCTAATGCTGGCGATTGTCGGTATGCCGATGTCTGGAATACTGATGGTGATGTTGCATGGTCACGGAATTGATCTTTATGGTCTCATTGAGCTTCCGTCATTATTAACAGAGAATAAGACCATCGGTCGAATTTTTGGAAAACTCCATAGCTTAGGGGGTTACGCCATATCGATCATTGTTGGTTTACATATTGCGGGTGCTTTGTATCATCACTTTGTTAAAAAAGACAATACCCTTAATCGAATGTTAGGTAAGTAATAGGCGACTTTTGCCCTGCTTATATAATCAAGGTTTTTAGAGTCTAGGAAATACACTATGAGCAATCCAATGGAGCATGACAATTCTGGCGTGACAACAACTTCTTTAATGGTAAGTTTGGCAGCCTTTGTTATTGTGGTTGCTGGCCTTAAAGTAGCAGCCCCTATTTTAGCCGAGTTTTTATTGGCGTTGTTTATCGCAGTGGTATGCGTTCCACCCATTAAATGGCTTTCCAGTAAAAAAATTCCGCAAGGCATATCTATTCTTATTGTGCTTACCGGGGTGTTAGCTTTTTTGGGGTTTGTTGGCTATTTAGTTGGTGACTCCATTCAATCATTTAGTGCGAACAAAGACCTCTATTCTGAAAAATTGGATAACAGTTTAGGAGGCGCTTTTCAGTGGCTGGCTGATAAAGGTGTACCGATAGAAGGAATGGAGCTTGCAGCGCTAATTGACCAATATGGGATTGCCTTGGTAAGCCGAGTCGTTGGTGGTTTAAACGTGATTTTCCAAGAGTTCTTTATTATTTTCTTAAGTGTGATTTTTATTTTGGCAGAAATGTCGAGTTTTCCAGATAAATTTGCACGCGCCTTTTCCGACAGTAAAGATAAAATGATTCACGTTAACAAGGTGTTAGGCAAGATTAGACACTATCTTGCTATAAAAACAGTTGCCAGTTTATTTACTGGTTTTATTGTTTCTATGTCACTTTATTTTATTGGGGTTGATTTTCCATTTCTTTGGGGTATGTTGGCATTTTTGCTTAACTATATCCCCAATATTGGTTCGATAATAGCGGCCATACCACCATTAATCCTGGCTTTTGTGCAGCTAGGACCCGCCGAAGTACTCTGGACAGCAATTACCTTTACTGCCGCCAATATGATTGTCGGTAATTTCCTCGAGCCAAAATTCATGGGTAAAATGCTCGGACTTTCGACCTTTGTGGTGTTTTTGTCATTAATCTTTTGGGGTTGGATCTTTGGCTCAGTTGGTATGTTTTTATCAGTGCCTTTAACCATGACCATTAAAATTGCGCTAGAAACCAACCCAAGTACTCAATGGATTGCGATAATGTTGGGACCTGAGAACGAATAGCGGCCCAGCTGTTCGAACTTGAGCGTAGTTCTAATTAATTCTACTTAAGCCCAAGCCTTGCTGAGACTGGCCTGAGCTTAAGTGATTCAATTCTTGTTACATTCTGTCAAACCTAGATACGTGGATCATCGGTAAAATCAACCTTAGTCAGCCCAGAGGGAGGTTATTCGATGAGAACCACAAAACAACAACAATTTATCGATTCATTCAAACGAAGAGTAAAAAGTGCGTTTACTGAAGTGTTTGATAATCCGGTTGGTCGTCCAGCTAAAAAGGCAATTATTACCGTTGTTGGTGTTTGTATCACTCTATTGGGGTTGGTGATGTTTGTGTTGCCAGGCCCTGGTTTTCTGTTAGTCGTAGTCGGTTTAGGCATCTTAGCGCTAGAGTATCCTGGCGCGCGCAAATGGCTGCGCAAATTTCAAAGTATTCTCTCTGCATCTGCAAAAAAGGCAGATGACTTTTTTGCTAGGCGTAAAGCCTAGCAACTTTCTTTTTCAGAATTGCTACTTGCGAAACTCTTGACAGCAAAAGGTTGGGGGTTTCGCATTTTTTTGGCATTCGAAAAAGTATGGAATTGTTTAGACTATGTTTCGTTGCTAATTCGGCGTGAATTATTTATTGTAGAGGTTATAGCCTATAATCATTCCGATAATTTTTATTCGCTAAACGAATTAATAACAATTGACAGGAGTAGTTTTGATGAGTGAAAAAAAAGATAGAGATATAGAGAAGAGTTATTCAACATCTGAGTTTGTCGCTAAGCTAAGAAGACTTGCGGATGCATTAGAAACTGGTGAGAAGTTCGAAATTCAAATCGCCGGTGAAAGAATTTATGTACCAGTCAGAGCGGTTTACAATATCGAGCATGAGCGGGAAGATAATGAAGAAGAAATAGAATTTCAAATTAAGTGGAGTAATGATTAAGGTTAAAGAGTTACTAGACTATTCACCAAGGCTCCCCCGCGCCAAAAGTAGGTCCCTTAGGGAAAGCGCAATGGGTACGTAGGCATGAAGAACACGAAGAACACGAAGAAAAGGAGTCTTAGTGTTTTTAATCCCCTCTCCAGAGGGAGAGGGGGATTTTTTCAGAACTCTACTAACCTCTTCTTCGTGAGCGTGAGCGTGTGCTGTTGCTGGTCTGATTCAATAAACCCAATAATTCAGATTTTTTAGAATCCACTTGGTTTGAATTATTAACCACACAGCTCTTCGCTTGATTGAGTTGATTTCTCAAACTGGCAACTTGTGAAGTAAAGTTGTTAGCTGCTTGGTTTTTGATGCCATCAAGTCTAGTAATAAGGTTCTTAGCATTATTAAGAATCCCATTGACTTGGCTGAGTACATTCGGTCTTGGAGGTACCAAGGTTTTAAGGCTATTAATCACTGCCAATGCTTCAGCATTCAAGCCAGCAATAGTTCGATTAACCGCCGCTACTTTTTGTGAGTTACTGGTTATTGAACTCCGTTTACTCGCGGCTGTTGAGATACAGCTTAACAGTGCTGACTGTTTACTATTCATCCAATTAATCCCTTGATTAATTTGCGCTTCCAATTGAGAGGATAAACCACCAGTTGCTAAAGCCGCTAGACGGTTAGGTAAGGATTGCGCAGCTCTCGCCCATAAGCCAACTAAGTTGTTCGCTCCAGACGCTTGGCTTGCTATAAGACTCCCGTTAAACGCTGTGTATTTGAGTTGTTGAGCGTCTTTTCTTAACTCGGCAGATTGTCGATTCAAAGTATTCACTAGTTCCGCTAACTGTCTTATGACTCGTTGTTGAGCGCTGTTTAGCTTCGCCCAATCATCATTGGTCTTAGCCAGCTTCTGGTTTAGATTGTTCAATTTATTCACGGACTCTTGGGTTCGGTTGACCGCATCACTTTTTGGAACGGGTATGAGTGATCCAACAGCCAGTTGTTGAGCGCTACTAAATTGATCAAAAGCCGCTTTTGAAGAAGCTACCGACCGTTGTAAACTGACAAATTTAGACTGGATTTCCCTGAAGCCTGCAATCGTTGCAGCTAGCTTGTCTTTTACAGGCTTTGGAACTAGGTTGCCGACAATCTCGGCTTTGCTTTGCAATAGCTTTGTTAAGCGAGAAGTAAAACTCTTGATCGCTCGCTCAAGCGGTGTTGCATATTTATCAGCGCAATCAGCTACTTGCTTGGGTATTGCTTGCAGGTTTTTCCAGTTTACCTCAACCCCAACGGCGGAGCGAACTAACCCCATGACATCTTGAGCAAGTTGTCTTCTGTATTTTTTACTCAGCTGGTTTAGTTTGCTAACAGCGCTAGCAAATCGAATTGCAGCGGTTTGTGAATTAGAAACCTTGCTGTCAATGGCAAGTCCAGATTTGCGTAGCTCAATCACGTCAGCTCGCAGGCTTTTGAATAAACGGTCTACTTCATTGGCAAAGTTGCTAGCACTAGGATCTTGGCTGAGCTTTCTCCACAATAAGTTGAGCGTTGAACTTAGTTTCTTATTTGCCTTGTTAACACCATCAAACGCTAATTTTGATGCGTCGGTGGTGCTTAATGCTTTAGCTGATGCATTCAGTTCGACTAACGCCGCGGCGATATCAGAAGGTAGAGATTTCATTACTGTCGAACCGACATTTTTTTGATATTGGTCAATCGCATCTAGCACAATTTTGGCGACATTAACTGCGTGAACTAATGCATCCTTTATACATTTTACTGAACCATCAATCGCTCTCTCCATGGTTTTCAGTTTGGGCATCGCCTTAAGAACTTTGAGCAATTGGCTGTTTCTAGGAAACTTAATCTTAAGCTGTGTCGCTAGTTTTAAAGTTTCACCCGACTCTTTAACCCATTGGTCAAATTTTCGTTTTACTTTCAGCTTTCCATTTTCGTGCTCCTCAATTGCTTTGTGATAGGCTTCGGCTGCTTTAATTTCAGCTCGCAATAACTGTTGAGTTCTTCGTGGGTTGTCAGTTAGCCATTCTGGAACAAATGATTTTAGTTCTAGTCCAACGGTGACTAATAAAGACCCACCTGGAAACTTCTCTAAGTCATCTTGAATTGGGCCTAGGTCATTTTTAATTCGCTCAAACGCCTTAGCATGTGCCTTTTCAGCCGCTTCCATGTCGGCTTCTCGTTTTTCTTGGGCCTTGAGTTCGCGAAGCAGTTGTTCGGTTGTGGTTATAAGCTTTCTAACTTGTTGAAAGAATTTTGCTTGTTGTCCTCTGAATTGTGATGATTTCAGCCGCTTAAGTTCACGCAACACTGAATTTAGATAACGATTGAGGAGCTTATAATCAGAAGCGATTTCCTTTTTTAAAGCGTTCAGCGCTTTTTGGCACTTGGAAAAGTCAACAGGCGTCTTCAAGATACGCTGAGAGGCCGAGGGAATAGTAATTAGCGCCTTTGATACTTCCTTTACGCCCTGACTAAATTTATATTTCTGATCCAGCTTGTTAAGTTCCCGCTGTAGCTTATTAAGGCCACTGTTAAACTGAACTAAAGGCGAGTTAGATATTCTACACTCTACCGATTTTAACGCATTGAGTTCTGGAAAATCTTTCGCTAAGTTAATTGAGATAAGTTGAGAAGCGGTTTGCGATACTTTGTATTTTCGATCCAGCTGGTTAAGTTTAGCAAGGGTTGCTTCAATGTTTTGACGTCCTTGAGAAACAATCGCATCTCTAACCTGCCACGAATATTTTCCGGTGGCTGTTACCGCGGTATTAACTTCTGGAAAGTGACGAGCCATATTAGTACGCACATTATTGGCAGCACTATTTGCTCCGCGCTTAGCTGCCGCTAAAGCACTACGAACATCGCTAATCGCTTTTTCCGATTTAGCTTTTAGCTGATTGGCATTTTGTACGCTAAATAAATTTGCCGTGTTTTGCGCTGCGGTATTGATTGCTGTAGTCGCTTCTCTGGTGGCCTTACTAACTACATTGGTAGCAGATGCTCCTAGCCGCTGGGTATAGTTTAAGGTGTCTGTGACAGTGGCAACGCGCTGACACTTAATAGATTTTAGTTTTTTATTAATCAGTGGTATCGGAGGCAATGGAATGGTTGCAGAGCCTGATTTAATTAAAGTCAACTTCTCGGATTGGGTGCGGCCTAATACGTCGACATATTCAAGGGTCAGTTGCATATCATTGCGACCAACATTGTATGCTTCTTTAAAATTACTTCGAGTTAAGTTGCTGGATCTACCCTGGTCAACATTTTGATATCGAAACCCTGCACTACCAGATTTGTATTTGAGTCGACATTCATTAGCCGCCCAGCTTGAACTAGAAAAAAGTCCAAGCCCTACAATCGATATGATGGGTAGAACTAGGCGTCTAAGATTGCTGTATGAGCCAATTTGCCCAGCAGGTTTTGAGTCTCTATTTTTCATAACGTGGTCCTTCCTTTGTATTTAATGAATTTTTAAATGGTTGTTATTCGAAAATCTTGAGACTGATTCTATCTATCGATGAATTCAAAGCTTGAAAATAGCTTGAGAGAGTTTGAGTTAACTTGAAAGTGATATTTATCAATAGGTTAGAGAACTACTAATTAGTTAATGCAGTATTGTTAGGTGAGCCTTTTTAGGTTGCGAATCGCTGCAAATTGAGTGTTAACAATGCTAAATGAAAGTTCCACTAAGGGCATTAGTAGTAAATTTTGATACTTTAAACGCCAATATGTTGTACTTCTGATGATTAACTAGGCGAGAACAAAGAATGGACTAAGATGAGCTTTTCTTATCAATAAAAAACTCGAACAAGAAAACAGCAAGAGGTTAATCTTATGAAGCTTACACTCAAATTACTTACTAGTGTTGTCATCTTAGTATTATTGTCCGGCTGTATGACTAATCACCAAAAGCGGGGCGTCTCAAGCAACTTGGTTGGGTATTTATACCCTAAAGGAGAAACGATTTCTCATTCGCAAGACCAAATGCCTTTGTTAAAGTTACCATTAAGAGTCGGGATAGCATTTATCCCTGAGTCGACTTATGACCATACTTTTACTCTTACAGAGTTTGAAAAACAGCGCTTGTTAGAAAACGTCGCAGAACGTTTCCGCTCCGATGATAGTGTCAAACACATTCAAATCATTCCAGAAATTTATCTTAAACAAGGCAAAGGTTTTGTTACGGTGGAACAAGTTGCTGCACTTTATAATGTGGATGTGATGGCACTAGTTTCTTACGACCAAGTTTCTATTCATGAAATCAGAAAATCATCGTTGGCCTATTGGACCATTGTGGGCGCCTATATTGTCAAGGGTGAGTCGACTGAGTTCCAAACCTTTGTTGATACCGCCGTGTTCGATGTAAAAACCAGAAAGATGCTGTTTAGAGCACCGGGTATTCATAAAGACTCACGCAACCATACCGCTGTCGGGTTTGAAAAAGGCAATCGAGAAATGCGAGCTAACAGTTTTAAAGTCGCCTCAGAACAAATGACTGAAAACCTATCAACCGAACTACTCAAGTTTAAGGAGCGAGCTAAAAAAGGTGAGGAGGTAAAAGTTGAGTATGATAAGAAATATTATGGTTCTGGAGGCGGAGGAAGTTTTGGCTGGTGGGCGTTAATTGCCTTGATATTGTTGGTTAGGTTTACTCGAATTAAGAAGGCTTAATTAACACTTTAAAACGCCTTCGATGACACCTTAGCTCAACTGATGAGTAAAGCGTGGGTGGTTTACAGCAAAGGAGCCACATTCGGGCATGACCTGTGGAGGCTCACTTGCATCCAAACCTAAAATGGGGCAATCTTAGACATTATTAAAGCACTATAATTAATGGGACCTCGACATCAACGGACGATAATTAGGACTGAGAACTTAAAAAGCTTCCATCCAACGCCGTCCTCCCTCTTGTCACTTAGCGAACAAAAACCATTAAATAGTATTAAGCGTTGTGCCTAACGCGGCACAGCACAACAGAGATTTATATTGATTAAAAATCAACATAAATACTTAAGAGTTAAATGCACATTATGAATAAATCGCTTCAGGAAGGAGTTGAGAATTTACTCCAACAGTTAAAGGACTCAAAGGAAGTGTTTCAGCCTGCCTATGATGATTGCCTTTGGAGAATTGTTACTTCGAGCAAAGAGGACTTAGGTGAATTTGTGAAAACTGCCTGGGAAGAGCCTTACTATAGCTTGCCCGCTCCAATACTTTGCACTATTGCCCGAATATATGGATTGGAGTCTATCGACGACAAAAATGCTGTAGACGCTGCTGTTCAGCTAATAGCTATACACTGTAGCCCAGAAGAGGAAGGCCCTGCCGCAGAGGGTATGAAAAAGTTAGCTGAGCATTATGGTTCGGCATTTAACCAGAAATAGGTGGTTGACGCGAAAAACGCGCAACACAATTAGGCGTTACTTGTAGGCTAGAAATGAATACCCATTTTTTAGAGAACATAACTAAACGTAAGGGATTGGAAGGCATCATTTCTCGAATTTTGCCAGGGCAAACTGATCCATGGTTAGTTAGTGATGGAACTGACCCAATCGGATATGTTTATATCTCTGAGGATTGCGAAGATTTTGACGGAATAACCGTTGTTGTAGATATAAAAGGTGGTTGTGGTCATAAAAGTAGAAAAATTATTAGCTTCCTTGAAGAATTGAAATTAGAAGTAGGTGGCACAATTGCGAGCGACAAGTAACAAAAAGTTGTTGGAACTAGCCCGCATATTTCCGCTAAAGCGGCGGGCTATGGACTCACTACCGTTCGTCCCAAAACAAAAACGTTAGGCACCAAAATATGCTCCAGAGATACCCGATTTTAGAGTACTTATACAAAGCGTCTGGGTGCTATAAAGAAATAGATGGAAATTTCGAGTTAGAAATTAGAAAAAACGGGTACGATTTTTTGCTACTTACGAATGGCAGTAGTAATCGCAGCCAGATATATGGTGTTATTGGGGGGGCTGGTGAAAATTTGGAACTACATGCAAGCGTCGGTCTGCCAAATATAATAACGTTTTCCTGGCCTTTCGCGCTTGAAGAAACAGAAGACGAAGTTTCGGTCGAATTTTCCGAGCGAGATGTAAGCATGGGTATTTCACTCGTATTTGGTGAGAGTACGCTTACATTTATGCTGAAAATGGGCTCTGAGTTAAAGGCTAAGTATGTGCTGCAAAAGGCCTAACAAAAGTAGGCAAGCGACATTTTTTGCGTCGCTCCGTTTGTGCTGGGCTACGCCCTTTATAGCACAAACTCCACAACAAAAAAATTCGCCAGCTACTGGCGTTAGAATCCAATACCGAAAATGTCGTGGAATTGTCGTGTAAGCGTCGTAGGATTATCGTAAAGGTTTCTAGAATTTTGGTGGATACTTCAAGCGCTTCCATAATTTAGTCGAGAATATAGATGAAGATAAATGCTGATTTAGTGGTTAGATTAAGAAAAGAAAAACCTTGGTCGCAGGAAGAGCTAGCAATTGCTTCCGGCTTAAACGTAAGAACGATTCAGCGAGTTGAATCGGAAGCATCAGCTTCGCTGCAATCGAAGAAGGCGCTTGCTTCAGCACTAGACATTAGTATTCAAGACCTCGATTTTGAGGAAAATATCATGAAACCCTGTCCTATTTGTAAATCGGATGAGATATACCAATATAAAGAATACTTCCAATATAGTGGGTTGGGAGAAGAGCTGCTTCCTAAACTGGGTAAAGGGATGTTTGGCGTAGCAGCAATATGCCCATTTGTGTGGGGAGACTGTGGTAATATTAGACTAATGGCAT
The DNA here is from genome assembly GCA_965230505.1 of Kangiellaceae bacterium. Classification (GTDB taxonomy): domain Bacteria; phylum Pseudomonadota; class Gammaproteobacteria; order Enterobacterales; family Kangiellaceae. The sequence continues at coordinate 3,110,176 of OZ246006.1, forward strand.
CAAGCGAAACACGAGAGAAATTGGCAGAGTCAGAGCATTGGAAAAAAATATAAATCTTAAATTGAATTATGAATGAACTCGAAGAAATAGGGTATAGTGATTGGTTTAAGAGTCGTGTCGATGAAAAGCTCGCCGCTCATGGGATTGCTCGAGTCGTTTCTGTCCATAAAGAAAGTTACACTCTTATAAAAGGAGGTGGTGAGGTTTTCGGCGAGTTATCAGGAAATCTACTTTATTCTGTTGAGGCGACCAGTGACCTTCCTACTACCGGAGACTGGGTGTACGCTGACTTTTTCGATGATGATACCCACGCAATTATCTACGGAGTCTTTCCAAGAAAAACACTTCTTAAAAGAAAGGCGGCTGGAAAGCTAGTTGACTATCAATTGATAGCCGCCAATATTGATGTTGCTTTCATTATTCAATCTTTGAATGATAATTTTAACCTACGAAGACTGGAACGCTATTTAGTTATGGTCAATGAAAGCGGAATTGAACCCGTTATTCTATTGAGTAAGTGCGATCTTAAGTCTAAAGAAGAGGTTGATGAAATCATAGAGAGTGTTCACAGTATCGCTCCTCAAGTCACCGTAACTGAGTTTAGTAATCTAAACCGAGAGAGTATTAATTCAATTACATCCACATTAAAGAGTGGTGCTACCTATTGTTTGTTAGGGTCGTCAGGTGTTGGTAAAACTACTCTGCTTAACAACATAACAGGTAATGAAGAATTTGAAACGCAGTCAGTCAGTAAAATACAAAATAAAGGCCGACATACTACAACAAGCCGTCAATTAGTTCGCTTAGAAAATGGAGCAATGATAATTGACACCCCGGGAATGAGAGAGCTTGGAAGCCTGTCGGTAGATGAAGGATTGGAAGAGACATTCTCAGAAATACTAGAGCTGTCCCAAAGCTGTAAGTTTAGTAATTGTTCTCACACTAATGAAAAGGGCTGTGCAATCCAGGCGGCTATTACGGTCGGTGATTTGTCCGAACAACGCTATCAAAATTATCTTAAGATGAAAAGAGAGTCCGAATTCAACCAAATGTCTTATTTGGAAAAAAGAACGAAAGATAAGAATTTTGGCAAGCTCATTAAAACAACCATAAAGAATAAGCAAAGGTGATGTGCAACATGATCAGCTCAAAGGGACATATACCTGTGAAGTCCCTAGCATGTGAGTGAAGCCTTCAAAGTATTTCACAGTTCTTAATAATCGGGTAGTAAATGAGAGATAAACTAAGAGAAAAAATTATTGAAATTTGTGATAAAAAGATCGCAAGCAAGGGCAATAATGTTGGATTGTCATTCTATGCATTTTTTGCGAATAAGAATGATAATCCTGAGCTATTAATGGAAGCCGCAGCTTGGTGGATTCAAACTCTTAAATTGGACCATTTTAAAAAAGCTCATAAAATTAGGAAAATGGATCAACAGGGATTGTAGTTGTTTATAATCAACGGCTAGATCAAAATGCTGTTGACCTAACTAGAGCCACTAGTGTTTAATAACCCATTCTATTGTCTAGATAAAGATGACAGATAGTTTTAACAACAACATAAAAGGAAGTAACCATGGCAGAATCAAGAGATTATTTAGAAATGTCTTTTCGCTCAATTGAGTGTTTTTCAAATGACGGTAAATTGGATGCTCAAGAGCTAGCGAGTATTTTGAAGATCGCTGAGCAAGATGGAGAAATTGATCAAAATGAAATTCGAGTTTTACGAAATATCATTTCAAGAATAGAACCCCATGAAGTGGATAGTGAAATGCAAGCAATGCTTAAAAAAGTAGAAGATAAAATCAGCTAATGATTATTAACTTTTTTAAGTAATGTATCGATCATGAATAACACCGTTTATCAACCACCAACTTCTGAGATTAAGACTCAATTTGTTCGTTCTGGTTCTATTCTTAAAGGCGCTTTAATTGGTTTGCTGGTTGATTTTGGTGGGTCAACGCTTCTAGGCATGTTGTTTGGAATTGGTTATTACTTGATGCTTACAAGTCATGGCGCTTCAGATGAGCAATTTTCCGAAGAGTTAATTAATTTTGATATGCTTTCGTTTTTTGGCGTTTCTATTATATTGATAGGAATGTTAGTTTCATTATTTGCAGGTTACTTATCAGCTAAATACTCTGGCGGAAAAGCCTATATAGCAGCTGGAATTGTTAGTGCTGCTTCTTTTATTTTTGGCATTTTTATGATCGAGGAATCATCTGCGATTATTGAAGATGTACTTTTATCTGTTCTCAATGTCGTTTCGGTTTTAGGTGGCGCGAGATTATGGGTTGTGAGGAATAGGGATAGGCCTGAAAACTGACCTATAAATACTTACCCAAAGTCGCGTCTATTATTTCACAACCAGCCATTCTGATGAGCAATTCTTGCAGCTTCAACTCGATTTTTTGCATCTAGTTTACTGCAAGCCGAAGATAAATAGTTCCTCACGGTTCCAGCAGAAAGATGTAGAGTTTCAGCAATTTCCTCGGTGCTAGCACCTGTCTTAGCCAGCTGCAAGGCTTTACGTTCTTTATCCGTTAATGGGTCCATTTCCATCCAGGCATCTTGTAGTAACTCAGGTGCGATCACTTTGCCACCATCGGCAATTTTACGAATTGCTGTTAGTAGCTCTTGTGACGGTGAGTCTTTTAGCAAATAACCTTTAACACCAGCATCCATGGCTCGACGTAAATAACCTGCGCGAGAAAATGTTGTGAGGATCATCGGCTTGATCGGCAACGATTTCTCTTTGATAGCCTGAATCAGCTCTATACCGGTCATTCGCGGCATTTCAATATCACTGATCAAAATATCAATCTCAGGGCGCTCGCTGGAATTGATAAAATCCAGAGCATCTTGGCCGTCTTTTGATTGGTGAACCACACAGATATCATCTTCTAAATCTAAAAGGGTTGCCAGGGTCGTTAATAGCATCGCTTGGTCTTCGGCGATTAATAGATTAATCATTTCTATGGTTCCATTGACTAGACGGTGGTTCAGCATTAATTGGGACATCTATCTTTATTTGTGTCCCTTGATCGGATTGAATGGAAAATTTACCATTGAGTTTTTTTACTCGCTCACTAATGCCTTGTAAACCAAAACTCCCGTTCGCTGTAGCATTTGATTTGTCCGCTGTTGAATTAAATCCGACGCCATTATCATTGACGGTTAGTTGCACTTGTTCGTTTAAAGTTTCGACTTTGGCCGTTACTTTTGTTGCTTTGGAGTGCTTTAAAATATTGGTCACTAGTTCTTTAAGAATAATGGCCAATTCCTTGTTACTGACATCGCTGAGTTCAACCTCATCTTGCTGGTACTCAAAATGTATTTCATTACTTTCTAGCACATATTTTGCGTGGGCTAACTCTGTATTTAAGTCACTGGTCCGATAGCCTGTGACAACTTCTCTGACTTGCGACAAAGCGTCTCTGGATAGGTTTTCTAAGCTGGAAATTTCCTGTTTAGCCTTTTCAATGTCTTTATCCATTAACTTGTTAGCGAGTTCGGCTTTTAAGGTAATGACCGAAAACGTGTGACCGATCAAGTCATGTAAGTCACGAGCAATCCGTTCTCTCTCAGAAGTTCTTGCTAAATGTCGGACTTCTTGCTGGGTTAATATTAATTCTTTTCGTTTTAAGGATAAATCATGTTGATAAATGTTGACCCCACCAATTAAAAAAGTGAATAAGATGCCCGGAATATAAAAATAGCTACCATAGTCGGCTAACCACGCTAGAGCCGCAATCCAAACGGCGATTAATGCAAGTCCGATAACCGCTTTGCGAGTACTACCCAAGCGGCAACAAAATGCGCCAGCATAAACAAAAAATACGCTAGCACCGGCAGACAAATAGGTCATTAACGTTCCGATGATAAGTATTGCGAGAATATTCCAATGCACTTGTTTAGAATTTGCCCAATACCCGTTGAAGTAGGCGGCAAGAAAAGTGAGTGTGCCAATGCTCGCGTAGAGAAAACTATTCTCGACCGGATGATATTGCGATAGGCTGACAAAAAAGATGAAAAGATACAATAGCCAAATGTAGGGGGCATATTGCATCTCATCTTGCCGAGGCAGAAGAAAGTAGTCGAGCTTTTTTAACATGTTAAGCATATCGAGTAATTCGTTTATTATATTTTTGTGATTATCATTTCCAAGCAACTAGCAACTAGCAACTAGCAGCGCCTATTCAAACCGCAGATCGTCAAGCATAAATTCGAACTTTCCAATAGACTGAGCGCGAACAATTGATATGTTGGCAATATCGGTTGTATCCAAATTTTTAACTTCAGACAATACTAATTCAAAGTCTTGCCAAGATTCAGATAATTTTAAATCTTTTTGTATAGGGCGGAAACTTCCTGTCTGAAATATTAACACAGATAACTGATTCGTTTGCGAGTCACCCTTAGCCCTAAATTTTAATGATGTAACTTTTGATAAGTCTACTCCAGATTTTTGTGTTGCACCAAGCAAATAAGAAAAACCAGACCACGGAAACATAAAACCACTTTTGACTTCACCATTCACTTTCAAATACTGGTTAGCGGTAGCTTGATGATCTTTGATTAGAGTTAGCTCTACGGTTGATTTGCCACCTGCAAACTGGTCGGTGCTTTCACCAATGCCAGTGCCCATTTCGGTAGAATAGATTTGCTGATTAAAATCGTTAATCATTCCTACAGCAAACGCTGGATTTTGGCTCTTACTTGCCGTTTTTATTCGTTTAAACTCAATGCCGTTCTTCCAGATACGAACAATCTTTTGAGTATCACTAATCTTATCGAATGGATTACCGTCGACCAATACCATTGTTGCCAACTGGTCTTCAGCTAGTTTACCTCGATTACCGATAGGGAACTGTTTGCCAGCCGCACCAGTTGCCGCATGAAGCGCTTGTTGATTACTCAGTCCAGCCTCAACTAGAAGCTCTAATTCTGCATGTAAACTTAATCCATGAGTGGTTCCAGGATTAGGTGCGTCGCTTCCGGCTAAAATGGGCACGCCAGCTTTGGCTAATTTCGCAACACTTTGCATCGCAATATTTAATGCTTGTGAGGGTATGCCAAAATCGGGGAAGGATGCTTTTAATTGCTGGCTTTGAGGCTTTGAAAGAAACTCAAGGTTGTGAGTGTTTTTCATTAGCTTATCACCCGTCGACTGCTGAGTGACCGAGGCTTGTACTGCAAGTGTTGGAATAATAAACGCTTGCTTTTCTAACATCAATTGAATGAATTGGTCATCGACTAATGTGTCCATAAAACTATGGATAATACCGTCAGCACCCAATTCGATCACTTCTCTAGCAGAAACTAAATTATCAATATGCACGACTAATAACCGGTCATGTTGATGAGCTGACTTTATTAGCGCCGCGATGGTTTCGTAATCGATAGAAGGAAAGTGTTGTCGCTTGGCTTTCTTAGAGTTATAAACAGCTTTGATATAGTCAGCACCTTGGTTGATTCGCTGTTTGACAAAGGTTTCCACTTGCTGACTATTTTCTAACACTGGAATATCAAAGCCATACTCAGTCCCATGGCCACCAGGTGCCGTTGCAAGAATGGTCGCTGAGAATAAATCGGCACTATTAGTATGATTCGATTGCTCGCGCTTAGCTTGGTGACTATTGGCAAACTCAGGCATGGTAAACATATCAAGCTCGGTGGTTACACCAAAGTTAAGTGCTTCGGTTAACGCATCCATATAGGCATGAGTGTGTGAATCGATTAGTCCGGGAAGCAGAGTTTTTCCTGTGCCGTCTATTTCAATCAGTTGTTTATCTGATACATAGTTCGCCGTAATTTTTTTCACTCGATTGTCGCTGACCAAAACGTCGACATTCTGTAATCGATTGAAGCCATCATAGAAGTTTACATTTCGAATAATAAAATTGCTATTGATAAGCGATTTATTATTGGAAGCAGCTTTATCATCTGCTGATTGACTCTTTGAACCGCTGTTGATTGAATTCTCATCAGGCTCAGGTAACAGCATAAAAAATGCGATTAATACAATCGGGATTATTAGTAAGAATTTGGGCTTCATTATTGTTTATCCTTTTTGTGGTAGGCCTTAACGGCTAAAAATACAAATAACAAGGTATAGGCTGTTAACACACCAAGATGCAGAATGATTGGAAATCCAAGATCCATATCAGTGACTTTTAATGCCAGTTGTGCGAGATGATAGGGCGGGAGTAAGTTAGCAAATTGCTGCATAAACTCTGGTAAGAAATTGATCGGCAACCACAACCCAGAAAGGAAACCCATCGGTAAGTAAATAAGGTTGACTGTCGCTGGTGCGCTACTCGCTTTTAAATAGAGACCTAAAGTCATACCGATGGCACAAAAAGGCAGTGAGCCGAAGATAAATATTGCGGCTAATGCAATCCATTGACTACGAAACAGTCTTACTTCCCCAAAAGCCGCACCTACCCCAAACAAAAGAATGATAATGGCCGTTGAGAAGATAAAGGTTAAAGTAACTCTCGAAACGATATAAGCCGACGCCGGCATGGGTGAGACTTCTTTTAAATCGAACCAGCCTTGACCTCGCTCTATGGCAATACCAACTCCAAATGAAAATAACGCAGGACCAATAACGCCAAATACTGCATAGGTAATCATAAGATAAGTTGGCATGGTGGCTGGGTTCATCGAGAACACGATCCCAAAAAAGATATAGAACATTACAGGAAAGAGTAGAGTGGGGATGCTAAATCCCGGTGTTCTAAATAGTCTAATTGTTTCTGTTTTTGCTTCTAGATAGAATATTTTTAGTAAGCTCGGTTTTTTAGTTAGGTTAGAATCTGTTAAAGAATTAGTCATCATGAGTTACTCACTTACACTCTGTGTGGTTTGTTGCGGGTTGATGGTTTGATCGTTAATCAGTTCAAAGGCATCCTCTAAAGCGGCACCGACAATAGTTAGATCCTTAATCGAAATCTGCTGTTCAAATAGTGCTTGCAAGGCCAGCTCGGCGTTGGCTGATTCGAGTTCAAAGTAACCATTATCAGCGGCCGGCTGAGTGGCTTTATCAATATGTTTCAAAGCAATTAAGCGAGCGATATCAACATTGGATTGGAAGCGAATTTTCTTGGTATTGATTTGCGATTTAATTTCCGCAGGTGAGCCTTCTCGAACTATTTTTCCTCGACTCAGCATCACAATTCTATCGGACAACCGATCGGCCTCTTCCAAATAGTGGGTGGTTAATAGAATACTGGTCCCTTTGGCTTTTAAAGCTTCAATCGCTTTCCAAAGTGACTTACGCGCGGTGATATCCATGCCAACGGTGGGCTCGTCCAAAAATAATAGTTTAGGGTTGCCACAAATTGCTAAGGCAAACAAGAGTCGCTGTTTCTGTCCTCCCGATAAAGTTTTGCTGTATTGGTTTTCTATGTCCTTAAGTCCTGCATACTCCATTACTTCGTCATAACTCATGGGCTCGGCATAATAACTTCTAAACAGCTCAATATGCTCTTTAACCGTGGACATGTCCGGTAAACCTGCTACTTGCAGCATCGCGCCGGACTGGCGTCTGACTAGCATTGAGCCGGGCGGATGACCGAATAAACTGATTTCACCGGAATCTAAACTTAAACGGCCTAACATAGTATTAATTAATGTGGTTTTTCCGGCACCATTGGGTCCCAATACTGATAAAACCTCTGCTTGGTGAAGGTTTAGATTGATATTAGATAGCACTTGTTTATCATCAAAACTCTTACAAACGCTTTGAATTGAAGCGATAGCCTTAGCTTGAAAGGTTCGATTGTCACTGGCTAATTGATTAGCATCCATAAACGGTTCCTTTGATTGACATGAGTTTGTAGATTGTTGGGTTTTATTATGCTCATTATTTACTTCGTCGGTAATTGAGGGATGTCATCAATTAAATATGACATTTGTCATCTAGGTGTAAGTGGAAACCACTGATCACTACTTAGTGCTTACCGCTGCGAATTTGCTGAGGCTTGCATTGTCGCAGCTAGCATTGTTTAATGGATTGTAAATAAAGATATTTCAGCAAACTTCACCGAAACTTAATTAACCGAGATCGATATCCCATGGATTTATTTCATATTAACGCTGATGAATTAACCCGAAACCTCACGCAAATAGCCACCGCGCTCGTGTTACCCATGTTAATCGCTTGGGATCGCGAGGAATCTAGCCGCTCGGCAGGATTAAGAACCTTCCCGTTAGTTTCAATGGCCGCTTGTACTTTTACCATACTGGCGCTTTATTCGTTTTCTGATCAAGGTGCGCAAGGAAAAGTGATTGCTGGGATAGTCACTGGAATTGGATTTATCGGTGGTGGTGCGATTTTAAAAGACTCTTCTAAAGTGAGTGGTACTTCTACCGCAGCGGCAATTTGGGCTACTGGAGCTATCGGGATTGCGGTTGGCTTGGGGCGAATTGAAATTGCGATTGTTTTGGCGGTGATGACATTCTTGGCGCTTAAAGTGATTGGCCAAGTTAAAGATGAGAAAGACAAAGACTGAAAAACTGAAAAGATTATTCACCACAGAGGCACGGAGAACACAGAGGAGGAAACTTTAGGTTGTTCGGTCCTTGCGTAGGTTGGACTTCAGGACACTGCTCGGCTAATGGTCGGTTCTAAACTTTCAAAAAGACGACCCTCACCCTTCGGAGAGGGTTTTAACATTACCCAAGATTTAATTTTTTTCTTCGTGCCTCCGTGGTGAAGTATTTTAGCTTTTTTCTTAAGCTCGGTTATGCTTCCGCTCAAAATCCAATTCCGGTCCCTTCGGAACAATTCCAGTTGGATTAATGGTTCCATGGCTTTCGTAATAATGCCGTTTGATATGAGTCATGTTGACTGTCTCAGCGACTCCTGGATACTGATATAATTCTCGCAAGTAATTTGAAAGGTTCGGATAGTCTTCAATTCGCTTTAAATTACATTTAAAGTGACCAACGTACACGGCGTCAAACCGAACTAAGGTGGTAAATAATCGCCAGTCTGCTTCGGTGATTAGATCACCCACTAAATAACGTTGTTCGGATAAGATTGTTTCTACCCAGTCCAGCGCTTTGAATAGTTGTTCGACGTTTTCTTCATAGACGGATTGTTCGGTTGCAAAGCCAGACTTATAGACGCCATTGTTAATTTCCGAATAAACGCGTTTATTTATGCCATCAATTTTTTGTTGAAGTGCGTCAGGATAAAAGTCGCCTTGTTTTGCTCCGAGTTCATCAAAGGCAGAGTTGAACATTCTTATGATTTCCGACGACTCGTTACTCACAATAGTTTGCTTTTTCTTATCCCACAAAATTGGCACGGTGACTCGACCAGTATAATTTTTATCAGCTTTAGTATAAAGTTGATGAGCATAGTCATTTCCATATAAATGATCAGGAAGGTCTTGAGAAAACTCCCAGCCATTTTCGTGCATGCCCGGGTCAACGACAGAAACAGAAATAAAATCCTCTAGTCCTTTTAGTTTTCTAAAAATCAATGTTCTATGCGCCCACGGACAGGCCAGCGATACATACAAATGATATCGATGTTTCTCTGCAGGAAAATCTTCATCACCAATCCAGTTTCTAAAGCTAGATTCTTTTCTAACGAATTTTCCACCGGTTGATTTGGTGTCATACCATTGATCTTTCCATTGTCCTTCGACTAGTAATCCCATGTTGATTCTCCTATTTAAATCTTCTAATCAGTTAAAATCTGTATTGGTTATGCAAAATTACCTGACTGATAGTCAGCAAATGCTTGGTTGATTTCTTCACGTGTGTTCATAACAAACGGGCCCCCTCTTGCTACCGGTTCGTTAAGCGGCTTACCCGCAATTAATAAGTATTTTGAATCATCAAGGCTGCTGACAGTGATACTGTCACCCTCTTTGAGTACCACAAGCTGTCCCTTTTCGATCGCTTGAGATGAATCAGCGATGCTAACGCTGCCTTGGTACACATAAATAAATGCATTGTGTTCCGCCGGAACTTGTTCGCTAAAGATGCCGCCTTTTTGTTGTTCGATATCAAAATAAATCGGATTAACAAATTGGTTTTCTATGACACCTTTGGTTCCGTTGCGAGTTAATCCCGCAATCACTTTGATGGTCGTTTTTTCGTCATATTGCTCTACAGCGATTTCATCCGCAGTTTTTTCTTGATACTTAGGGGCTGTCATCTTGTGCGCCGCTGGGAGATTAACCCAAAGTTGAAAACCAGATAATAAACCTTGTTCTTGCTCTGGCATTTCGGAATGGATAATACCTTTACCTGCTGTCATCCATTGCACGCCGCCCGACTCAATAACACCCGAGTTACCGGCACTATCTTGGTGCCTCATCTTTCCGGCTAACATATAAGTGACTGTTTCAAACCCTCGATGTGGATGGGGCGGAAATCCTGCAATGTAATCTTGTGGTTTATCTGAGCCAAATGCATCCAATAACAAGAAAGGATCAAGACGGTTTAAATAGGGTGATCCAATCACTCGAGTGAGTTGAACACCCGCCCCATCAGACGCGGGAACTCCTGGAAAGACTTGGTCTATTTTTCTAATGGTTTTCAAGGTGATTGCTCCTTTTACTTAAGCCGAACTTTTAACGTCTGCTTGTTGATTTTTGAGTGAGATTATTCGACAGCTAACTCTAGTTGAGTCGCATCGATCACTTGGATGTCGGTGATGCCAACAAAGCCTAATACTTGTATCAAATATTGTGTGGCTAAATCGGCTTCGCTTCCGATCGGAACGCCGCCCGACGCCATCACTAAATAAGCCTTTTTACCGGTTAATAATCCTTGTGGGCCATTTTCGGTGTATTGAAAAGTAAGTCTGGCGCGAGCGATTAAATCAATCCAAGCTTTCAAAACCGCTGGAATGCTAAAATTATAGATTGGTGAGGCAATAATAATATTGTCTGCTCGCTGTAACTCTTTCACTAAGTTGTCGGATAATTCCAAACTCTCTTTTTGAGCTGCTTGTCGTTCGCTTGGATCGGTAAAGTTGGCCGCGATCCACTGTTCATCAATAAAAGGAAGTCCGACCGCTAAATCTCGGCGAACCACCTCAAGCGTAGAATTACTCGCTGCGAGTTCTGTTAAAACGTGCTCTGAGGCCGCCCGAGTGACTGAGCCCTCATAGCGGCCACTGGAATTAACGATCAGTACACTCTTATTAGCTTTTGGTTGGGTATTTAACGTGTGCTCTTGCATTGTCTTAATCCTAATAATGGTTTGAAAATGATTAATCGATGGGGTCAGTATATAGTTGCAATAAAATAGTTAAACAGTGTAAAAATGAATTGATTGTTGCTAATATAAGAACAATGCTTGTGTAGAGGAAATGCAATGAACCCATTTGAAGAAATGCAGACTTTTGTTCGAATTGTCGACGCCGGTAGTATTACCAGAGCGGCAGAGCAGATGGATACGGTTAAATCGGCTGTGAGCCGTCGTTTAACCGAGCTAGAGAAAAGGTTGGGGGTAACCCTGCTAACTCGTACCACGCGTAGCCAAGCTTTAACTGAGTCGGGAAAGGTTTACTATGAACAATCTATGAGAATAATCGATGATCTTGCAGAGATTGAGGCTGGTATTAAGAATGAACACTGTGCTTTAGCTGGAAAAATAAAAATAGCGGCACCCCTTTCATTTGGATTGCGACATTTAGCGCCGGCACTTCGTCAGTTTAGTGAGGAACACCCTCAAATTCATTTTGATGTGGATTTTAACGATCGAAAGATCGATCTCATTGAGGAAGGCTTTGATATTGCCATTCGAATTGCCAATTTATCGGATTCAACTCTCATCGCTAGAAAAATAACCACCATTAAACCAGTCGTTTGCGCAAGCCCAAGCTATTTACAAAAGTATGGCGAGCCAAAGACACCACAAGATTTGATGCAAGGTCATGTGCGACTACGTTATAACTTAATTCCAGAAGCTTGGAGCTTTATTGATGAAAATGGAAAAGATTTAAGTTTAAAGTTTAAGACTGCGATTAGTGCCAATAATGGTGATTACTTGTGTGAAGAGGCAATTGCGGGAAGGGGGATTCTCAACTCGCCAGATTTTATTTGTTATCAAGCCATTCGAAGTGGCGAGTTAGTCTCGATACTGCAAGACTATGTAAAGGATCGTAAACTTAATGCTTATGCGGTTTATCCGCAAACTCGGCATTTATCGAAACGTGTTAGAAGACTGGTTGATTTCTTTGCCGATTATTTTGGCGACGTACCCTATTGGAATTTAGTGTAATAAGTGACTTTAAACATGCCTAGCAATCATACCGATCATAAAAAATCAGAGTACAACCATGCCGAACATAAGAAAGCAGATTATAACAAAACGGAACTCAAAATATTGTTGATGCAGATAAGGCAAGATCCGGCAGTCGCGCAAGAGGAGTTGCAAAGTTTTGCCACGTATTCTGGTTTAGATGCCGAACAAATCGATGTACTCGACGTCTTTAAGCAGCCTAGTTTCGATAGTTCAGCCCTAGAGGGATATGATTCTCTCTGGGTCGGTGGTGCCAGTGACGCCAATGTTTTACAACCCGAAAAATACCCCTTTGTGCAAAGTGCGAAACAGTTGCTTTTAGAGTGTTGCCATCGAAACCTTCCAGTCTTTGCGTCTTGTTTTGGGTTTCAACTGGCGGTGCAAGCTTTGGGTGGTGTTGTTGAGGATTCTAACGGCCATTTTGAGATTGGGACAATACCGATTTCTTTAGCATTTAACAGTAAAAAGGATCCATTGCTAAAGGATACGGCCAATCCTTTTATGGCCGTTTCTGTGCATAAACAAAAAGCACTGAAAGCGCCACCGAATACTCAACTACTTGCTTACACTGAAACTTGTGTGCATGGATTTAAGGTTAACGGAAAGCCCTTTTGGGCTTTTCAGTTTCATCCAGAGGTAGATTTAGAAATCCTAAAACAGCGATTAACGGTTTATCAAGACAATTACACTGAAAATAAAAAGGTACTTGAGAGAGTATTGCAGTCTGCGGTTGAGACTCCAGACTCCAATAAGCTTTTACAACGATTTGTTGATAGAGTTCTGTTGCAGCAACCTTTGCCAAGCTAAACCTCGCTAGCTGAGCGGTCTCTATTAAGCAATGGATTTAGTTGTAAATGTAGATTAATTTTCGTCGTCGCTGTCGATTATCGCGGAGCTGATTCGTCTTAGATATACCTACAAGAAAATAAATAAAACAATGAGTCACCTGATCGTTAGTATCTGAGGAGGAAAGCATGAAAATAATTTGGACTATTTCTTTTATCTCGCTTGTTATTGCGAACTTCACCCCTACCTGTGCAGCCAACGAGCGGCAGGTGCCATCCGTTGTTAAACACACACAACATACCTACAAACTCTCGCAAGGAGCAAAACAACCGCAAGCCAATTTGCAAGATGTTAAATGGTTAGTGGGCTCATGGACTGGTACCGCATTCGGCAGTCAGTTCGAAGAAGTTTGGAATCCTGAATCAGCAAATTCAATGGTGGGTATGTTTAAACTATTTGATGAACAGAAGGGAGTTTCGTTTTATGAGCTCATGTTATTGATCGAAGAAAACGATAGCTTATCTTTATTAGTTAAACACTTTAGTGCGGACTTTACTGCATGGGAAGAAAAGAAGGATTTTATAAAGTTTAAGCTAGTAAAAATAGAACCCAACGCCGTTCACTTTTCGGGTTTAAGTTTCTACCAGCGAGGCGCGGACAAAATAGATGGATATATTGTGATGAAATATAAAGATGGCAGTGTTAAAGAACAGCCTCTCACTTATCAACGTGTCAAGCGCTAGTATTTGATCATTGTGGTAGAACAGCGTATAAAATACAGCTAACTGTAGCCTTGCAAAAATAATTAGAATTAATTCGATTGGAGAGATTTCCATGTTCAAGCCATTACCTTTCTTGTTGTTAAGCCAGACGACAACACTATCCGATAAGCTTAGTAAACTCGTCGGCTTTTTAATTATTGCTATTGGCTTGGTTTTCAGTCATTCAACGATTGCTAAAACCTCCTCGTCACAACCGTTTGACTTAGAGCGATTAGAGAATGCAGAATTTCGACAACTTGGCCCTTTCAGAGGTGGGCGTTCAGCAGCTGTCACCGGTGTGACTAGTTCACCCAATACTTTTTATTTTGGTGCAGCAGGTGGTGGTGTTTGGCAAACTGATGATAGTGGTGGCAATTGGCGAAATATCAGCGATGGTTTCTTTGGTGGTTCAATTGGTGCTGTCGCGGTCAGTGAGTGGGATCCCAATGTTATTTATGTCGGTGGTGGTGAAAAAACCGTTAGGGGCAATGTTTCGCACGGCGATGGCATGTGGAAATCGGTCGACAAAGGTAAAACTTGGAAGTCTATCGGGCTTAAAGATAGCCATCGTATTCCGCGAATCAGTATTCACCCAAAGAATCCTGACCTAGTTTACGTGGCCTCAATGGGTCATTTATCAGGACCCAATAAACAGCGCGGAATCTTTCGTTCTAAAGATGGTGGAGATACTTGGGAAAAAATTCTCTATGTGAATGATGAAGTAGGTTTTGTTGATTTAACCATGGATCCGAATAATTCAAGGGTATTATATGCCAGCTCATGGCGAGTAATTAGAACGCCTTATAGTCTGGAAAGTGGTGGCCAAGGATCTGCGCTATGGAAAAGCACCGATGGTGGAGATACATGGACAAACATCATAGAACACACAGGCCTGCCCGAAGGCACTATTGGTATTAATGGTATTACCGTTTCGCCTGCGAATAGTGATCGACTATGGGCAATGATTGAAGCGAAAGAGGGTGGGTTATTTCGCTCTGATGACGCAGGTAAAACTTGGACCCGGGTTAATCAAGAGAGAAAACTGAGACAGCGAGCTTGGTACTACACTCGGTTATACGCGCACCCAACTGACAGTGATACGGTGTTTGTGTTAAACGTACGATTTTGGAAGTCAAAAGATGGGGGCAAAAGTTTTAATAGTATCGCCACCCCACATGGCGATCACCATGATTTATGGATTAATCCCCACAATCCCAAGGTGATGGTAATTGGTGATGATGGTGGAGCTCAAGTGACTCGAGATGGCGGTGAGTCTTTCTCAACTTATATGAACCAACCAACCGCTCAATTTTACCGAGTAACAACAGATAATCATTTTCCGTATCGAATTTACGGGGCGCAACAAGATAACTCTACAGTGAGAATTGATCATCGAAGTTCGGGTTATCGAATCACTGAATCAAATTGGGAGCCAACGGCCGGTGGTGAAAGTGGTCATCTGGCGCCTAATCCTGATGACCCTGAAATTGTATATGGTGGTTCGTACGATGGCTATTTGACGCGAGTAGACCATCGAAAAGAAAGTGTTCGATTAATTGATGTTTGGCCTGATAACCCAATGGGAAAAGGAGCCGCTACTCTGAAGTACCGCTTTCAGTGGAATTTCCCTATCTTTTTTAGCCCTCATGACTCAAACATTTTATATACCGCTGCTAATCATTTATTCAAAACAACTAATCAAGGACAGAGTTGGGAAAAAATTAGTCCTGATTTGACGCGTAATGATAAATCAAAACAAGGATCATCAGGTGGCCCCATCACCCAAGACAACACCTCGGTAGAATACTACTCCACGATCTTTGCTGCCGTTGAGTCTTACCATGAAAAAGGAGTGCTGTGGACTGGCAGTGATGATGGTCTAATTCATATCTCTCGCGACCACGGCAAGACTTGGAAGGATGTTACTCCCAGAGGGCTTCCAGAGTGGATGCAAATAAATAGTATTGAAATTGACCCATTTAATAAGGCTGGGCTTTATATCGCAGGGACACGTTATAAGTTAGATGATTTCGAACCTTATTTATACAAGACTGAGAATTACGGTAAAAGTTGGAAAAAAATTGTTAAAGGAATAGACCAACAACATTTTACTCGAGTGATCCGCGCAGACAAACGTCGTAAAGGCATGCTATGGGCTGGCACCGAATCAAGTTTATATTTATCGATTAATGATGGAAAGAATTGGCAACAATTCCAGCAAAACTTACCGATTGTTCCAATTACCGATATCGCGCTTAAAGATGACGACTTAATCATTGCCACACAAGGAAGATCTTTTTGGCTGTATGATGATGTCAGTTGGATTCGACAGTATCGACCGCAGCATAATCGAGCAGAGTTTCATGCGTATACACCGGGCAAAAGTTATCGTCTGCGAGGAGGGGTAAGTGACAATCCCGGTACTGCTGGGACTAATGCACCGAACGGTGTCATTTTCGATTTACTGCTAAAAAATAAACCTCGATCATTTGAAGATAAAAAAACAGATTCAAAGCAGACAAACGATAAATCGTCCAGCACTGTGAAGTCGAAATCAAAGCGCAAAAAGTCTGAAAACAACCAACAACCCGCTATGAGCATGGTGATTAAAGATTCCAATGGCAATGTGATCAAACGTTTTTCATCGGATGCTAAAGAAGCGGACCATCGATTGTCCCTAGAGGAAGGGTTTAATCGAATTGTTTGGGATATGTACTACCAAGATGCTAAGGATTTTGAAGGAATGATAGTGTGGGCCGGAGGTGTTGGAGGACCTAAAGCAATACCAGGCAATTATTCTGCAGAGTTTAAATTTGGTAAATTGACTCAAACAGTCAATTTTAGTATTGATAAAGATCCTAGAAGCGAGCTATCGGCCAAGGGCTTTCAACAGCAGTTAGATTTTTTACTTGAAGTAAGCGCTAAAATCAATCAAGTCACGGATACTATTAAGGCCATAAGGGACTATTATGCGCAAATAAAACAAGTGACTAATTCATTAGACGCAAAAGTCCCACAACAAAATGAAATGATTGAGCAGGGGAGACGTTTAAAAGAACAATTTGAAAAGGTAGAGCAAGCGCTGTACCAAACCAAGAATCAAAGTCGACAAGATCCCCTTAACTTTCCTGGACGACTATTGAATTCTTTAATGGGAATTAAATCTCAAGTCGAAGTAGGTGATTATCCCCCTACGGACCAAGTGGTAGAATTGAAAGCTGAAATATTTGCTAAGATTGATGAACAGCTTAACCAATTTGCGAATATGGAAAAAGTTCAGGTACAGCAGTTCAATCAATCTGTGGCAAAAATTAAGATGCCCGCTTTACGAAAATCCAGTTCGACTAAAAAGGATTAGTAGGTTCACCTTAAATGGTTAGGATAAAGACTTTATGAGTACTCGATGTAAAAGTTTGTTTGTCTATTTAAGCATAGCACTTGGTGGGTCCGTTAATTTTTATGCGGCTGCAGATGATACTGACAGGACTCATAAGGATGCTTGTGGTAATAATCAAAAGGCTAAACGCTTAGCGCAATTGATAATCAACGATCCATTACAACAAAGAAGTGAGTTGCGATGCAGTCGACTATTGTCAAAGATCGCCTTGGGAAAAGCCAAATAAATGTCGAGTAACGGTAGAGTTCGCCATGCAATGCCCAATCGCCGGCTCATTGAAGCCGGCTATCCACTGTCCAAAATTTATCCTCGAACAGTCGAAAATAACGTTGAAGCCGTTGCCGGCGGAATGAAAACAGCGCAAGAGGTTTGGACAATTTTCAAGAACTCTGATGACCATAGAATGCATTTATTGGCCGAACATGAATTTTATCGTCTGCAGAATGAAATTGGAGTTGGATTTTATCAAAAAACAGACTCACCTCACGTTGAGTATTGGGCTGTTTATGTGGCGCACCGTGAAGAGCAGAAAGTTTATCAGGGCGAAATTGCAAAGAGTAAAAACTAGTTGCGCTAAATAAGCTATTAGCCCAAGTCCAACCAAATTTCATAACCTTTGAATAATCCTAAAGCGACCAATAGGATTGATATTGAGTAGCAAAAGTAACTTAATGCTGCTCGCCAAAGCCCACTAAGATATCTAGTTCTATTAAATTCTGAAATCGCCCACCAACTATAAATCGCAAAAATAAGTGTTCGAAGGTACTCTGTGTATTCTAGCTTTTGCCAATAATTTAAAAGCATAAAAATCATCGAAACAATAGCGAGATTTCCCCATAGGTAAAATAACAATACGGTGTTCTCCCCAGTGTTGTGTTTGTTTTTGAAAAACAGCTTTAGAAAAAAACCGTAAATTGGCAGTAATGCCATCATGAGTAAGTGACCAAACTGGGTCGCCCATATAGCAATCGCTTGTGTATCTTTTTCTGGTATGTTGATGAAATTAGGTAGAATGACTCGAGAGTCTTCAATGGCACCCTCAGCCTGAAGCGTAGTCAAAATCAAGATATGTAAACCCATAGTGACGATAAAATATTTTACCGGATGTATAAAACGTATGCGTTGACCCTCGACATACTTTAAGCTTGATTGGCCCGGTCTGAGAAACATCTGACGTAATGTAAAAAAGAGTTTGTTATCAAGATCGGTGAGATGAGAGATTAAATTACTAAAAGCGCCAGACAGGGTAATGATGTGTGTGTTTGCCGATTGACCACAATTAGGACAAAAAGCTGCGATGTTTGGCGTACTGCAGTTTTTACATAGGTCAACGCACTCGCTGGGAAATTGAGAATCTAAATCAGTCTTTGAATTAACTATCTTCTGGTTCAATGAGTTCACCTTTGGGTAGTTGAAAAAGT
Source organism: Kangiellaceae bacterium (assembly GCA_965230505.1). Classification (GTDB taxonomy): domain Bacteria; phylum Pseudomonadota; class Gammaproteobacteria; order Enterobacterales; family Kangiellaceae. The sequence goes on from OZ246006.1 coordinate 3,128,819, forward strand.
GCTCGTTTATCGCTAATTAGCAGCGGGGCTCGACCATTCTTAATGGCGTTTATGTAATAATGTGGCGGCCAGTTATGTGGTGCCATCTTCACTCCTCGAACATGTTTGATTTTTGTGACGTCAAAAGTTACCGAGTGACTTAATGGGTTATTGCTTCCTGGTACTCCATCTTCAGTATCAATATAAGCATCGCTAAAGTCTGCGTAACGGCCAAAATTTTCAGTTCCATAATCCCAAAAAATACCCGCATAGATGGCAACGGGATCTAAATAAGTCACATGCACAGAAATTTCACTTTGCAGCGAATTTAATTGCTGACTTATTCCATAAACAATAAATGCGCCACAGCTATGCCCAATGGCATGAATAGATTTAATTTTAGTTTCCGCAGTAATGCGGTTGGCGATAGCTGCTCCTATGCGTTTTGCTACAACTGAGCATATTAGCGGACTGTTCGAGTAAGGTCGCCAGTCAATATTCACTTGCTGATGATTAGCTGGGTAATTCATGCTCGTGATTTGCGACAGCGGTATTCCCCAATTCTCGGGTGAGTCCTTAACCCCATGGGCGGTAAGAATAACGTGTTGAGTATCTTTGTCTAACGGAAAGTCGATAATATTGGAAACGTCGCGCGGCCAAAATAGATAAATAAAATAGCTAAAAGTGACCAGCAGAAATAACCCTGTGGGAGCTATCAATAATAAGTAGACGAGAGTTCTTATTAGTGTATTTGGAATGAACTTCTTAATCATGGTTTCAGTTATTAAAATAAATTCAATATATTCTACGCTAATCAGAGATTCTTATCCAAATTAGACATGGTTCATATTTATGCCGTAAATATTCTAGTAATTTAGCCGTCATACTCGAATGAGAAAATTGGGTAGAAGGCCAAATTGCAACTGCCAGATTGGCGGTGTTACAATCCGACTAGAATGGAATTTACCATTCGTATTGGGACGAAATTAAAATTTAAGGAATCTCTATTATGAAAAAACTTATTCTCGCATGTTCCGCAGTAATTCTCAGCGGTTGTGCCTCCACAGCCTTAATTGACTCATCGGGTCAAGACTTAATGAAAGCATCCAATGTGGTACTAAAAACCAACCTTCACCCAGACCCAAACCGAGCCAAACTTTATACGGTTAACTATCAACAAAGCGGATTAATTCCAATGTGTACGCCGGTTGAGCTAGTGGAACTTGGTGGCAAGCGTTTGGTATTTAAGGACAAAAACACTAGCAAACAATACTATCTCGACCGACATCGCTCTACAGCTGATTTAAGCGTTTACCTTAAAGATTACTTTGGCACTTCATGCGATAGTGAAAAAGTAAAAGGCATGAGTGAAATCGACCAGAAAGGTATAAAGCAAGGTAAGATTCTGGTAGGAATGAGCAAAGATGCAGTCATTCTTGCGGCTGGCCACCCACCACAGCACCGAACTCCTAGCCTTGATGGTAATGAGTGGATCTATTGGGTTAATCGATTTAAAACCATGCAAGTCGTATTTAATGATAAAGGCTTGGTGTCTGAAATTCGCCGTTAGCCCTTGAGTAACGAAAGATAAAGTCCCGGTAAGCTCTAAAACTGTCCTAAATAACAATTCACCGATAGTTATTTAGGACGAATATCCCCAAATTACATCTATCCTGTTATCCTCTATATTTCTATTACATTTCGAGGCTCTTTAGTGTGAGGCTAGGAAAAAGACTGTCATCACTCAATCAAGTCATCACAAAAAATTACCGCATTATTTGGGATTGTTGTTGCGATCATGGTTTATTGGGGATGGCTTTGCTAAAAAGACATGCAGCTGATAGCATTTATTTTGTTGATGTTCTTCAGAATCCCATGAAGCGGTTGTCGCTTACGCTAGAAGAACGTTTTCCACTCCCGGAATATCAATGGAAGGTCTTTTGTACCGATGTTAAGTTGATTGATATACCGAATAAACAAAAGCAACTGTTCATTATTGCAGGTGTTGGCGGTGATAAAACGACTGAGTTTATTCAAAGCATTTACCAAAAGTCAAAGCACCTTGATATTGATTTTCTTATTTGTTCGGTTCATGGAAATTATCGAGTCAGAGAAACATTGATCGAACTCGGTTTTAAATTACTCAACGAGGCAATTATTAAAGAGAATAAACGATTTTATGAATTGATTTATGTTTCTCGAACGAGCCAAAGAGAGATCAGTAAAACTGGGGATTTGATGTGGGATTGGGGCGAGGTTGACCACTCAGAGTATCTTGATAAAACCATTAGACATTTTCAGAAGAAGGCGAAGGTTGATCCTGGGATGTATCAGCGGATTTTGGATGATTATAATAAGTTTCGATGAAGTTTTTAAAGGTCAATTGATTCACCGCCGAGAGCACAGAGGCACAGAGAACACAAAATAAAAGACTATTAAGATTAGTTTAAAACCCTCTCCAGAGGAAGAAGGGAGTTTTAGTGGTTTTACGCCCAGTGGCTGCGAGCAATCTGACATCCCCATGTCCGTCGAAAGAAGCTTTTGGTTTTTTATCTTCTTATAAAAGAATCTCGCAGGCAAGCTTTAGCACTGCGAAACGCTTTAGAATCTAAAACAAAAAGTCTAAGCGAGCAACGCTTAAACCTTACATACTCCTACGATACTGCCCACCAACCTCATAAAGCGTATTAGAAATCTTTCCTAACGAACAATACTTAGTTGCTTCCATCAGAACTTCAAAAATATTCTTATTTTCGAGTGCCGCTGTTTGAATCGCTTTAACTTGCTCATCAATCTTTTCACTATAGGCTTGATTTAATCGACCTAACATTTCAATTTGGTATTCTTTTTCTTCGGTGGTTGAACGAATCACTTCACCTGGGATAACCGTTGGTGAGCCTTCAGCCGATAAGAAAGTATTTACTCCAATGATTGGATACTCGCCGGTATGTTTGAGCATTTCATAGTGCATTGATTCTTCTTGGATCTTAGAACGCTGGTACATGGTTTCCATAGCTCCTAACACACCGCCTCGCTCACTGATGCGTTCAAACTCCATTAAAATCGCTTCTTCAACTAAATCGGTTAGCTCTTCAATGATAAACGAACCTTGCAATGGGTTTTGGTTTTTGTTTAAACCTAATTCACGATTAATGATTAATTGGATTGCCATCGCTCGACGCACGGAGGCCTCTGTCGGTGTGGTAATCGCTTCATCATAGGCATTAGTGTGTAATGAATTACAATTATCATAAATTGCATATAACGCTTGCAGAGTCGTTCTAATATCATTGAAGTCAATTTCTTGAGCATGCAACGAGCGACCTGACGTTTGAATATGGTACTTGAGCATTTGTGCACGAGAATTAGCTTTATATTTGTGCTTCATCGCTTTTGCCCAAATTCTTCTAGCAACTCGGCCTATCACGGCATATTCTGGATCAACTCCATTTGAGAAGAAGAAACTAAAGTTCGGAGCAAATTTATTAATGTCCATACCACGTGCTAAATAATATTCGACAAAGGTAAAGCCATTGGCCAAGGTAAAGGCCAACTGAGAAATCGGATTGGCACCTGCTTCGGCAATGTGGTATCCCGAAATAGAAACAGAGTAGAAGTTTCTAACATTTTTCTCGATAAAGTACTCTTGTACATCACCCATCAAACGCAGGGCAAATTCGGTTGAGAAAATACAAGTATTCTGAGCTTGGTCTTCTTTTAGAATATCCGCTTGTACCGTGCCGCGGACTTTTTGAATAGTGTCAAATTTAATCTTGTTGTAAACATCGAGTGGTAATACTTGATCGCCAGTGACTCCCAATAGCATTAAACCTAAACCATCATTGCCTTCAGGAATTTCGCCTTGATAAGTTGGTACCGGTAGGTTTTTCGCGGCATAGATATCGGCAATTTTTTGACGAACTTCAGACTCTAATCCATTTTCTTTAATATACAACTCACACTCTTGATCGATTGCCGCATTCATAAAAAAGCCAACCAAAATTGGCGCTGGACCATTAATGGTCATAGACACTGAGGTGGTGGGTTTTGTTAGCTGGAAACCAGAATAAAGTTTCTTGGCATCATCTAAACAGCAAATTGATACACCTGCGTTGCCTATTTTTCCGAAAATGTCGGGACGATAATCAGGATCATCACCATATAAAGTGACAGAGTCAAACGCCGTAGAAAGTCGTGCAGCGGGCATACCTTTACTGACATAATGGAATCGTCGATTGGTTCTTTCTGGTCCGCCTTCTCCTGCAAACATTCTGGTAGGATCTTCACCTTCTCGTTTGAAAGGAAAAACTCCGGCGGTATAGGGGAATTGACCCGGAAAATTTTCTTGTAGTTTCCATTTTAGTCGGTCGCCCCAACCTTTAAATTTGGGAACTGATATTTTCGGTATTTTTTGATTAGATAGCGATAAACTATGAGTATCGACTTTAATTTCTTTGTCTCTTACTTTGTAGCTAAAGACTTCATTTTGATATTGCTGACACTCATCATCCCATTGCTCGAGTAATTTACTATTCTCTCGATCAAGCTTTAATTCTGTTTGTTCTAACATTGCCTTGACCGAAGATTGAAGGTCAGTGTTTTCAGACTCTTCGGCAATTTTTAAAGTTTCAGAAACGCTTTGATATTTTTGAGCTTGATTGGCTTGTGCTTCTGCCCACTCATCATAACTACGATTATTTTCTGCAATCTCTGCCAAATAGCGATTTCTTTTCGGTGGAATAATAAATAACTTTTCTGAAATTTCTTCGCTAGAATCAAAACTAGAGACTAATTCTGTGTCGGTTTTTTCTTGGATGACTTGCATGAGTCGTTTGTATAAACGATTAGTTCCAGGGTCATTAAATTGACTCGCAATGGTTCCATGCACTGGCATGTTTTCAGTTGGTTCATCAAAGCGAGTATGATTACGCTGAAATTGTTTTTGTACATCACGCAGAGCATCTTGTGCGCCGCGCTTATCAAATTTGTTGATAGCGATAATATCGGCAAAATCGAGCATGTCGATTTTTTCTAACTGAGTTGCAGCACCGTATTCTGGCGTCATCACATACATGGACACATCAGAATGCTCTTCAATTTCTGTATCGGATTGGCCGATTCCTGAAGTCTCTAGTATCACTAGATCAAAATCAGCTGCTTTAACAATATTAACCGCATCCTGAATATGCGGAGAAAGCGCTAAGTTAGATTGCCTGGTTGCTAATGAACGCATATAAACGCGGTCGTTATTGATTGCATTCATACGAATTCGATCGCCTAACAATGCACCACCGGTTTTACGCTTTGAAGGATCGACTGAAATAATGGCGATATTCTTATCTTCAAAATCCATTAAAAAACGACGAACCAGCTCATCCACCAATGACGATTTACCTGCGCCACCCGTACCGGTAATCCCTAGTACTGGAGTTGAAGATGCTTCGGCTTTTTGTTTAACTTTGGTTAGCAAATCTTGAGTTGCTTCAGGGAAGTTTTCAGCCGCGGAAATCAACCGGCCAATTTCTCTCGGTTGTTGGTAACTGGGAACGTCTGTTGGTGCAGGTTTTCCATCGCTCAAATCGCCGGTTGGAAAATCTGAAGACTTCACCAAATCGTTGATCATGCCTTGTAAACCTAAATCTCTGCCATCATCTGGAGAATAGACTCGGGCAACACCATGCTCATGTAATTCTGTAATTTCATCGGGAAGAATAACACCACCACCACCAGCAAATACTTTGATGTGGCCACAACCATTTTCATTGAGCAGGTCGACCATGTATTTTAAATATTCGACATGACCACCTTGATAAGAGGTCATTGCTATCGCTTGAACATCTTCCTGTATGGCGCAATTGACTACTTCTTGAACACTTCGGTTATGGCCTAAATGAATCACCTCACAGCCTGTCGCTTGAATAATTCGGCGCATAATGTTGATAGCGGCATCGTGGCCATCAAATAATGAAGCGGCAGTCACCATGCGAATTTTGTTAGTGCTTTTGTATGGAGTTGCGTCAGACATATTTAAAGATCCTGGATTAATCGATAAGAGTCGTTCAAATACCCCAGTCTGAGTAGACTGGTCAATAGGGTTCTAAACGGGACAAATTTGGCGCGCATTATAGCAAAACAAGGGGCTAAGGCGAAATCCGAGCAGCTAATAAAACCACTGATTTTGCATAAATCAGACGGCGTGTGTAAGACAAAGTAGCATCAATAGCGCTAGGGCATGGAGTTAGCCCTTCATTCCGTAGCGTCAAGAGGACGGTTAGTTTAGTGATAGATAAATCAAAAATAATAGCCAAGAAATGACCAGCAAACTCCAAGGGAGCCAAGTTAGTTTCGGTTTATCGTCAGAGCTTGGGTTGTTTGACTCTAATTGATCAATCTCTAGGAGTTGTTGCTTAGCCTTTTCAACCGTTTTTAGCTTTTTGTTCAGATCGCGAGACTTCGACTTTTGCTGCTTTTTATACTGCTCAATCCCTTTTTGGATCCCTTGGGCAATAAGTTTGGTTTGTTCTTTGGTTTGACCCGGCCGCTGAGTAGCTTTGGCTACTTTTAGTGCAGCTTGTTCGGATTCTTTGGAAGGGCTCGTTTTGTATTTCGCCATTGGTTAATCCTTTATCCAAGATGCCATAGTCTCTATCCATGCGGGATGATCGTTCAAGCAAGGGATTAATTTTAATGAATGACCACCGGCTTCTACAAATGTTTCTTCGCCAGCCACAGCGATTTCTTCAAGGGTCTCCAAGCAATCAGTAACAAAGGCAGGGCAAATCACAAGTACATCTTTAATTCCCTGTTTTGCTAATTTGACCAGGGTGTCTTCTGTACTAGGCTCCAGCCATTTAGCTCGGCCGAGTCGAGATTGAAAACAGATAGTGTATTGGGAAGACGTTAACCCCGCTTTTTCGGCAAATAGCCGAGTGGTTTCTAACACTTGATGCCGGTAGCATGTAGCATGGGCTGGCGATGGCTTGCTACAACAATTTTCTACTTTCAGACAATGACTTCCCGTTGGATCGGCTTTGGTTAAATGTAATTCCGGTAAGCCATGATAGCTGAATAACAAATGCGGTTGGTTTGCTGATTCCGATTCCATTGTTTGGGTGAGTGGCTTAGCACTTTCAACGAGCGCATTGATGTAGTTTTGGTCATCATAAAACACCTTTTTCACTTCAAGTTTTAACCTCAGCGAATGCGCTTTAATAATTCGCTCGGCTTCTACAATCGAGGTGGTCACCGTACTGTCAGCATAATGCGGGTAGAGTGGAATGAAAACCACTGTATCAATTGTTTCATCTTTGGCTATTTCTAACAGCTGGCTTTCAATACTCGGATTTCCGTAGCGCATTGCCAAATGAACTGGAGCATTAGTTTTTTGTTGTAAAAGTGCTTGTTGATGTTTTGAAAAGACCACTAAAGGTGAACCTTCTTTGGTCCAGACTTTAGCGTAGGCCTCGGCTGAATCTTTAGGTCGTTTCGGTAAAACAAACAAACTGACAATCAGTCGCCTCAGCAACCAAGGTAGTTGGATCACGTAAGGATCCATCAAAAATTGATTAAGGTACTCGCGAACGGGTTGTTCTTTACAATCGTCAGGCGAACCAAGGTTTGCAAGCAATACGGCTTTATTAGTCATAACTTATTGGTTTTCTTATGTTTATGCTTATTATTAGCAGAGTGGATTCGAATTCTTGGATTAAAGTCTATTTTATACAAACTCACTCCAAGATCCTAAAATTAACAGTCCAATCTACGTGATATGGTAATTTTATCTCATCCGACCAGTTGTAATAGCCCTAGAAAGCTGCCAGAATAGTTCTATCAGCCTAAGTAATTGGCAGTTTTATCAAATTTAAAGGCATTTACAATGACAGACTACACCGCCCCCATTGCAGATATGAAGTTCGTTTTCGAAGAAGTTTTCGATTTTTATAGCCATTACAAACAATACCCAGCATTTGAAGAAGCCACTCCCGATCTTGTCGATATGATAATGATTGAGTGCAATAAGTTATGTGAGTCTGAGTTAGCCCCGCTATATCAAAGTGGAGATAAAGAAGGTTGTCACTTTAATAATGGCGAAGTCACTACACCAAAGGGCTTTAAAGAGGCCTATCAGCAATACATTGAAGGTGGCTGGCACGGTTTATCTCATCCTGTGGAATATGGTGGTCAGGGGTTACCGCAGTCAGTTGGACTCATTAGAACCGAGATGATTGGCACGGCTAACTGGGCCTGGGCAATGTACCCCGGCCTAAGCCTCGGCGCTATGAATACTTTAATCGAACACGCAAGTGAAGAACAAAAAGAAACTTACTTACACAAGCTAACTTCCGGTGAGTGGAGCGGCACGATGTGCTTAACTGAGGCACAATGTGGTTCTGACTTAGGACAAGTACGAACTAAAGCTGTGCCTGATGATGAAGGCAATTATGATGTGACTGGTAGTAAGATTTTTATATCAGCAGGTGAGCACGACCTCACCGAGAATATTATTCATATTGTGTTGGCTAAACTGCCCGATGCTCCCAAAGGAACGAAGGGAATTTCTCTGTTCATCGTACCTAAATTTAAAGTGAATCAAGACGGAACTGTTGGTGAACATAATAATGTGACTTGTGGTTCCATTGAAGACAAAATGGGGATCAAAGCGTCCTCCACGGCAGTTATAAATTTTGATGGTGCGAAAGGCTATCTAATCGGTGAACTTAATAAAGGTCTAGAGTATATGTTTACCTTTATGAATACTGCGAGAATCGGAACTGCAATGCAGGGTGTATGCTCGGCTGAGCTGGCCTATCAAATATCATTACCTTATGCCAAAGAGCGAATGTCTATGCGCTCACTTTCAGGTACTAAATATCCCGATAAAGTAGCTGATCCAATCATTGTGCATCCCGATGTGAGAAGAATGTTACTCACTCAGAAGGCGATTTCTGAAGGTGGTCGCGCGATGATTTTTTACGCTGGAAAAATAGTGGATCAACTTGAGCAAGCAAAAGATGAAAAAGAAAAAGCAGCACTCGATGATCAGTTAGGCTTTTTAACACCAATTCTAAAAGCTTTTTTAACTGAACTTGGACTAGAGTCATCCAACTTAGGACTACAAGTATTTGGAGGGCATGGCTATATTAAAGAATGGGGCTTAGAGCAAATTGTTCGAGATGCAAGGATTTCGACTTTATATGAAGGTACCACCGGTATTCAAGGATTGGATTTACTCGGTCGAAAAATATTAATGCAACGTGGAAAAAGTTTGAAAGCGTTTGCTAAAGAGATCCTTTCGTTTTGTAAGGACAACAGCATGTTGTCAGATAACGAACATAAGAGACGTATGAATAAGTTTATTTGGCCGCTGAGTAAGGCAGTCGTTAACTGGCAACAATACTCATTGCGATTAGCTCTTAAAGCGCGAAAAAATCGAGATATAGTCGGTTCGGCTTCGGTCGATTATCTGATGTATTCTGGCTACATAACGATGGGGTATATGTGGGCAATGATGGCGCAAAAAGCCAATGAACGAATTGCAGAGAAGCCTGAAAATATCGAGTTTTACAAAGCTAAAGTTAGAACAGCAGAGTTTTATTTTGAACGTATCTTTCCAAGAATAAAGACTTTGGCAACCACGATGATGGCTAATCCTAAAAGTCTAACTCGTCTTGATGAAGAATCGTTTTCTTTCTTGTAATACGAGATTATAACCTCGAATATATCATTAAGTCGGCTCATATTATGAGTCGACTATTTCATTTAATAGCGCGATCTATTCTTCGCAAATTTTTATTTGCTGACCGTTAAAACAAACCACCTGACCAGGTTTAATTTTACAGCGCTTCCTCAGCTCAACTTGACCATCAACTTCGACCATTCCAGCTGCTATCACTTGTTTTGCGACACCGCCGCTTTCACACCAGCCCTCAAATTTTAATAGGTTATCAAGGGTGATATGTGGTCGTCCTTCTAACGAAAATGTTTCAATGGTCAAAATTTCACCAATGCTTGGTTGCAAAACCATAGTTTATCAGATAACCCTCAAAGCAAGCTATTCTTGAAACTCGCTGAAAATGACTTTTAACTGATCAGCAAAGTTGCAATAATAGCGCCCCATTTTTTATCCGGTTAAGAAGTCATTTTATGTGGTTCAAGAATTTACATGTTTATCGATTGCCCGAGCATTTTTCATTATCTGCTGATGAGCTCGCTGATAAATTAGAAGAACGAAGATTTCAAGCCTGCGCGCGTCAAGCGGATAAAACAGTGGGCTGGGTGTCTCCAATCCATCGAAACAAAGAGTATCTAGTGCATGCCGCTGGTGGTTGTATTTTGTTTTGTATGCGTAAAGAACAAAAAATAATTCCCGCCAGTACCGTCAAGGAAGCCTTAGAAGAAAAAGTGGCGTCCATTGAGGAAGAGTTAGGTCGAAAAGTTTACCGCAAAGAAAAACAAACTATGAAAGAAGACCTAATAAGCGCTATGCTACCCAAAGCATTTGCGCGCTCTAGTCATATAACTGCTTATTTTGATAGCTTGCGAAAACTGTTGGTGATTAACGCGTCTAGCCCCGCACAAGTTGATGAGTTTTATGAACTGCTAACAGAATCTATCGGTTCATTTGGCGCAATGCAGTTAATGCCAGAAGAAAATCCATCGGAAGTTATGAAAAAATGGGTTAGTACTGAATTACCTGCTGGTTGGACACTGACTGGCGACTACCAGTTACAAGATCACCAAGAAGATAAAACCGCTAAATTTAAAGATTATGATGCTGAAAACCCTTATGTTGAGAGCTTATTAGAAGACGGATATAGCTTTAAACGACTCGGTGTGAATTTTAAGGATAGGCTCTCTGCTGCAATTCAAGATGACTTACAAATAAAAGGTATTAAGTTTAATGAGGAATTATTAAAGGACAATGATGAACTCAAGGGAGAAAATGAGTTGGTTAAATTTGATGCCGACTTTGCCTTAATGACAGCCGCACTCGCAGAGTTTATCGCGGCACTGATTAAAGAGTTTAAATGTAGTGATATTAATAGTTTAGAGTAACTAGACGGTCCTGTTTCCGTGGTATCTTAGCGGATTTTAGGCTATAGTTTAACCTATTGGATTAATTCATTGAACGGGTTAATGATAACGCTCAATGACAACCATCAGGTTAAAATTATTAGAATAATCAAAATATGACCGATAAACCGACGCCAAATCTAACCAAACTCGTTGAACAGAAGTTACTCTCCGTGATTGAGTCTCAGGAGGCCGATTCTCGAAATAATCAATCAGAATTAATTGCGGAAAATTATCTTAAGTTAGCTGATTTACATCATTTTCATAAGGCTTTTGATAAAGAATATGACGTTTTAAATCGCTTTGCTGAGTTTCCAAATGCGCGTCAAGATGAACTTCCTGATATTTTAGAGCGAATTGAGCTTTTGCAAAAAACGCGTCACCGGTTACAAGACTCATTAATTGAAAAAGCGTTAGAAAAAGAAGATGAAGAACTTTCATTGATAGCGATTGAATCTGAACCTGACATTGTTGAGCTTGATTCAAAAGCGAAAGTTAACTTAACACTCATCTCACCCCAACCAGAAAACCATTTAAGCACGATTAAGTACTTGACCCTGTGCGCGGCCTATACCGGCAAAAAAGAGACTGATGAAGTGGTTCAACTTGCGATGGTGCTGTCCGAGTATAATACCGAAGAGACGCCTGCATTTCACGTTTTAAAGACATTTTTGGGCACCAGAAAACCAACCATTAAAGTGCCAGAGCGAGTATATAGTAAATTTAACATCAAGCCAGACGATCACATAACTAACCCGTTTGTCGCTGAAGAAGTGATTGAACTTTTTCAAGAAGCAGACTACGTGATCAGTCACAATAATCCGAATATTGAAAGGCAGCATTTAGTGACACTTGTACCTGAAATTGCAAATGCGCAATGGTATTCGTCGCAAAAAGATATTCCATGGCGAGCCTTGGGTTACGAATCAACGAGCCTTTCAAGCATTGCGAGCGAGTTCGGCAAGAGAAAGCCGCGAACCACTTTGGAAAGAGCTAAGGCTATTAATAGCATTTTACAACACCAAGAGCCTTCTGGTGGCAATTTGTTTTTTGAGCGTATTCGAAATATGAAACCGATGAAGGCAATTGCGGTGACGGATAAAATGAAAAAGGCTCACAAGCAAATGCACGCGGAGAAATCCAATATGCCAGTCATTGCGACTATTACCCTTGTCGCTATTTTTGGTGCGATTGTGGCTCTTGAATATTTTGAGTTAATTACCCTCTGGTAGTTAAAACTGTTTTTACATTCTTTGGATAGTGATGTTTTCAGACTGAGAATTGTCAGCTAAAAACCATTGTGTCGGTTGTTCAAGAAGGTAGTGACTAAAGAAATCATCAATTAGCTCACTGGTTAGTTCAACAGCCGTCAAGGCTTCTATCTCTCCTAGCTCTGAAACTGAATCATCATGATCCCATTGCCACCATAAAATATGATCGGTAAAGGTTGAATGGCTAAATTGATTGAATCTCACTAAATAACTGTTGTGAGTTGCATCACTAAAGTCAAATTTTGGTTGGTGCAGACTAGAAACTAAAAAGGCGAATGGTTGAATTATCGTTTGACGATTGTGGTTGAAAACGGTGCCATCGATATCGATCAACGCTTTTACACGGCTGTCTCTAGCCGCGGTATGATAGGCAGCTGCTCCACCATAAGAATGGCCAAATAGACCTAAATTCGCTATATCTAGCTTTTGATAGAACATTGAGCGGCTATCACTATTTAGTCTCACTAACTGTTCAATCACAAAAGACTGGTCGTCAGACCAAATTGGTAAATATTGTTCAACTACATTATAAATCAAGGGCTTAGCCCAAATGTACCTATTTTTAGTTGTATTTTGATTAGGCTGATCAGCGTCACTATCTGAGCTTAATTCCTCGGTGGAATTGGGTGATATAACACCTAAATCTGAAGGGTTAGCACCATAACTATGATTTATTGCTGCCACGATGTAGCCTTTACTGGCCAGCTCTGCCAGTAGCGCGGTATAAGACTCTGTATTGTAGCCGTAGCCGTGTGAAAAAATGAGTACCGGATAGTTTGGCCGCTCGGATGATATTGGAGTATTAAGAGAGACATCCCAATAAGCTTTTTCGTAATTGGAGTATCTTAGCCGCTTTCCTGATAGCTCTTGGTGCCCCACTAAATATTGCCAACTAACTTTATTAATGACTGGAAGCTTGTCAAATTCGACATTTTTTCTTTGGTTATTGCTAGGATAGAAAAAGCGTACTTGCAGTTTTCGTTTGTCGATGCTGTTAGATTTGAAGGTTTCGACACGTGCATAATCAGTCAAAACAAGTGAGGTTGAGGCAACCGCATGGTTTCCTGAAAAACTTGGGTAGCTAAAGGTTGCGTCGCGTCCGTAAACAGAAGGAGGAGAAGATTTTCCTTGGCTGGGCGAGTTATTGTTGAGTGTTACTTCAACCGACGGCTCTGCACAGGCACTCAGGAGCATTAAGATCAGCCCAGACAGTAATAAACGAGCTTGCTTGGCTCTGCTGGGTAACAGGCTGCTTAAAGGTCGATAGACGCCAACTAGTGCAATTGGTGTAAGTTTAATTAACTTCATAATATTCAATACAAACGCGATACTAGGCGCTTTAACTAATTCCCTGAATTTAACTGCTCAGTTCCTTTAATTTCAAATGACTGTGATTCTCTCATCAAAAGAGGCGCAATCTAGCGTCTCGTTGAAGTCATTGAAAATCATTCATTATTGCTATTTAGGCTATTCTAGCAGTTATGCTGACAGAAACATCAAGTTTTTAGCGATTCTGTGCAGTATTAACCAAGCAAACCGTTGCTCGACACAGAAAATTATTATTAGCTCTTTTCAATGATTCAGATAAGGATATAATAATATCCGTTTATGCAATGCAACGTCATTTAACTCATCTAGGACACTAAATGCTTGAAAAAACCTTTGAACGATTAATGTATGCCAGCCGTTGGTTTTTAGCACCGGTTTATATTGGCTTAAGTTTTGCCTTATTGTTATTAGGGATTAAGTTCTTTCAAGAAGTTTTCCATACCTTACCTAATGTTTTAGATATTCGAGAAACCGATCTCATATTGTTCATCCTTTCCATGGTTGATATTGCTTTGGTAGGCGGGTTAATTGTGATGGTGATGTTCTCTGGTTACGAAAACTTCGTATCGCGCTTAAATATAGATGACGATGCAGAAAAGCTTTCGTGGTTGGGTAAGCTTGATTCAGGCTCTCTCAAACAGAAAGTGGCGGCGTCGATTGTTGCAATCTCCTCAATTCACTTGCTACAGAAGTTTATGAATGTCTCGGAGTCGTTTAATAAGTTTCCGGAGAGTTTCGAAACTCAGCTAATGTGGTACGTGATTATTCATCTTACATTTGTTGCATCTGCCATCGGCATGGCTTGGGTTGACAAAATAAATCGCAGTTAAAGACCTTGAGGTTCACTCCTGGAAGCGACTGAAGGATTATTGAGGACTCAATTTGAAGGCAATTTCCGTCACTCACTTGAGAGAATGCCTATACTCTTTAATTTGATGCACTATATAATGAACTTTTTTGTCTAATATAAAAAAGTGCACAATGCATCGAGCTCATGAACTTCTAAAGAAAACATTCGGTTACGATGATTTCCGGCTTAACCAAGAGCAAATCATTTCAAGCTTAATTGATGGCCGAGATGTTTTAGCGCTAATGCCTACGGGTGGCGGCAAATCAATTTGTTATCAAATTCCAGCAATTACTCGAGATGGCGTCGGTATCATTGTGTCGCCCTTGATAGCATTAATGCAAGATCAAGTTGATGCACTGAAATTGGTCGGCGTTAAAGCGGCGTTTATTAACTCAAGTTTAAAACCCAATCAAATTCAAACCATTGAACAACAACTACTGTCGGGAGAACTTGACCTAGTTTACGTTGCGCCTGAACGATTGTTAATGCCACAATTCTTATCACTACTTAAGCAATTGACTATCGCTTTGTTCGCAATAGATGAAGCACACTGCGTATCCCAATGGGGACATGACTTTCGCCCCGAGTATCAGCAACTTTCAGTATTACACAGTTATTTCCCATCAGTTCCTCGGATTGCTTTAACAGCAACGGCTGACCCTCGCACTCAGCAGGAGATCATTCAGCAACTTGAACTACAAAATGCAGCTCATTTTATCAACAGTTTCGATCGTCCTAATATTCGATACGCCATTTCTGAAGGGCAAAATAGTCGTGAGCAACTCTGGCAATTTATTGAAAGCAACTTTTCAAACGATGCTGGAATTGTTTATTGTTTATCGCGTAAAAAGGTTGAAGCGACTGCCGAATGGCTTGCCAAAAAAGGTCGAGTCGCACTGCCATATCACGCTGGATTAAGTGTGGAGACTAGACAAGAAAATCAACATCGTTTCTTGAGAGAGGAGGGAGTGATTATTGTCGCTACTATCGCGTTTGGTATGGGAATTGATAAACCTGACGTTCGATTTGTCGCTCACCTCAGTTTACCTAAAAGTATTGAAGCCTATTATCAAGAAACCGGCCGTGCGGGTCGAGATGGACAGCCTTCCAGTGCTTGGATGGCTTATGGTTTGCAAGATGTCATTACACTCCGACAAATGATGCAACAAAGCCAAGCAACCGACAATTACAAACTAATTTCCCAGCAAAAACTTGACGCCATGTTAGGGCTCTGTGAAGCGTCGAGCTGTCGTCGGCAACTATTGCTGAGTTATTTTGGCGAGCATTTAGCCGAACCTTGTGGAAACTGTGATAACTGTTTGGCTCCGCCAGAAACTTGGGATGCCACCTTGAGAGCAAGACAAGCTTTGTCATGTGTTTATCGAACTGGGCAGCGGTTTGGAGTTGGTTATGTGATAGACGTCATGTTAGGTAAGCAAGATGCAAGAATATTAAAAAATAAACATGATCAACTTTCAACTTATGGAATTGGAGAAGATTTATCGATTGCTGAGTGGCGCAGCCTGTTTCGACAATTAATAGCCCAAGGGTATTTATTTGTCGATCACGAAAGTTATGGCAGTGTTCGATTAACCGAAACCAGTCGGCCATTATTGCGCGGAGAACAAACCATACAAGCTAGAAAAATGGTGGCGGTAGCAAAAGCATCAAAAAGTAAAAAAAGCAAAGTTGCTTCCATTCATCAGGAATTATTTGCAGAACTCAAAGCTTTACGTATGCGATTTGCTGATGAAAATGGTGTTCCTCCCTATGTGATTTTTCATGACGCGACTTTAATCGAGATGTGTGAGAGAAGGCCAAGTAAGTTGTCTGAGCTTCAGTTTATTCCCGGCGTTGGCGAGAAGAAACTGAATCAATACGGTGACGCTTTCCTAAACGTGATTAAAGCATTTCCGCTCCCCAAAGAAGTTAACCGGCAATTTAGTGACACTGTAAATGATACCTTGGTGCTTTTTGCGCAACAACTAACGGTTGAGGAAGTTGCCGCCAAACGGGAGCTGACTGAAAATACCATTTACAGTCATTTATCGGAAGCGATTGCCGCGGGTATGTTAGATCCGTTGGATATCTTACCTATTGATGAAAGCGATTATCATTTAATCAGTCAGACGCTGGATCAGATAGCAGACGACGATCACGTCAGCTTAAAAGAAGTAAGAGAGCTGCTAGGAGACGAGTTTAGTTATGGTGTGATTAAATGCGTAGTAGCAGCAGAAAAAGGAGTGAGTTAAAATTTTTGTTTGAAGTCTATTTTGCTTGTAAAAAAGGCCCTAAAAAAGGGCCCGTTTGTTTGCATCATTTGCAATCATTAAAGCGTATTTAGTCTAATCTTGCCGTTTACATTTTCCATGGATAGATTGACGGAGCCATCTCCAACCGTACCATGCATATCTGAACCAACATACCGCCCTTTATGAACGGTGATACCAAATTCGTTACTGATATTACCGCTGACTGTTTCAGCTGAGACATCTAAACCAGCATTACTAGGCATGCGTACAACGATATCGCCGTTTACTGACTCAAGTTTAATTCGGTCGACTGAAGATAGATCCTGAAAACTGATTTTCATATCGCCATTAACCATACTGACTTCGGTATCCGCCATACTAGCATCAGAGATTAAATCTCCATTGACTAAATCGGCGCTTAGTTTTCCGGAAACACCGGAAATTCTTAGGTCTCCATTCACCAGTTGTAGCTCGTCAAGCTGTACTTTATTTGGCACGGTTAGCGTGTAAATCACTTCAGAATGGCTATTCCTTGAGTATCGACCTTCTTTCTTGGCATATTTAGTTTCGATCGATAATTTTTTATTTGAGGCATTTATCTTTACGTCAATCCTGTCGCGGGTTTCTTGGTCGGAGGCCGTGATCGTTGCAGTTAAATGCACTTGGCTGCAATCACAAGCAGATACAGTAACGTTGCCATTAACATTTGATAAGGAAATTCGACCTTTTTCATCAAAGTCATAAGTTTTCTCGATAACGTCGGTAATATCCGCGTTAACAGCGCCAGTGAATACTAGTAGGCTTGCCGCTAACATTTGCATATATTTGTTAGTTTTCATGGGATCTCCGCTTCTATTGTTTATCAATGATTATACCGCTAGAGCTACTGTTTTACTGTTTACCCATAAAACGACGTAGCGCTCATACAAGGGAGACGAAGCGAGGTTAGAAAACGTTTAAATGGTGAATGTAAGTATTTGTTAACAAACTTAAATAAAACAACCACCCTCGGTAAACACCGCAAGGTTGTATAACTTTAAAGCGGAAGGGGATTGTCTATAAATTCTTAAAAGTTAACTGAGTCCACTTTAGAGCTTCTTCAAGGCTTTCATAGTAAATTTTTTGAGTAGCGGCATCCAAGCTGACAATATTCTCCAAATCTTGATGCTCTAATTCGATGATTAATTTTAATATTTCGCCTTTTTTGCCATTAAATTTAAGAATTGCTTCGTTGATATCTTCGGTTAAATCCAGCTTTTCTAAAAGCCACTTCTTATCGGCCAGCAATACTGCATCAATCCCAGAAAATAGCCCTATGGTAAAACAGCTTTCAGGATCACCGATGCTTAACTTGCTTGAGACAAGTTCGCAACATCTAGCTCTTGTGAGTAACAGCATAAACAACTCTTTGTTGGTATTGCCTGAGCCCGCCAACGCCATTGCCATTGCCCACTTCTTTACTTGCTGTAAGCCCAAGAAAACAACGGCTTCGTGCAAACTACTTACCTTTTTAGGCAGTCGGCAAAGTGGGCTGTTTACTATTTTTAATATTTGATAACTCAGTTTGGCATCTCGTGAAATGGAATGACTTAAGTCATCTATGTTTATGTCGGGATTTTGCAATTGAGACAATATTTGGATCGCAGTCTCAGAGTTGTTATCGATTTTTGTTCCGTATACCGGTAGAGGCCGCTCCAAAAAATACCCCTGAAACAATTGAAAGCCGAGTTTACTGCACTGAGTATATACCGTCTGGTCTTCAACTTTTTCGGCAAGTAGAACGGGCTTGTCTTGCATTTTACTAAAGACTTCTTGGTTAAGCCTGGCTAGCTTATCAGTGAGTTTGTCGGCAGGCACATCGAGTACTTCGACCTTGATGTAGCTCATTAACGGAAGGATTGGTTCAAATGATTCACAAAAAGCAAAATCGTCTAGAGCGAAATGATAGCCTTGCTGCTTTAATAATATGATCCTATCAATAAGCTCCTGGTCAATTATGGTGTCTTCTAATATTTCGATCACTATTCGTCTAGGATCGAGTGGGAAAAATAAGTCTGAGAGAATAAGGCTTTTGGTTAGGTTTATGAATATTTTGACATAAGAGTTAACCTCGTCTTCCAAAATACTTCCACAATAATTCATAATTAGCGATGCAGTGGCCTTATCACCATCATCAAAAACCGCAGAGTTGGGGTCATTATCACGATAGAGCAGCTCAAAACCATATAGCTTTTTCTTGCTATCGAAGATAGGTTGTCGTGCAAATAATAGATCTTTAGTGACTTCTTTTGAAACGAGCGGCTTGCCCATGCATATTACCTTCTTATTCGTGAGACAGTTTTTACTAAGGTTTGATTTTATTAGTCAAAATAGGAACTGAGTCAGCGCCAATGACTATCTGTCGACCACATGAATTAAGAATAGCCCATATTCTGTAATTTACCACTGTCAAATAGCATCTATTTTAGAGCTGCGGACAATGGTTCTTAATAATCCGTTATTCACGCCAGAGTATGTTGACGCCAAAATTCCGGCCTTCGGCTAGGGTGGCTAAGTCATCAGCCGATGAAACATAGCGCTCATCGAACAAATTTTTAGCATATAGACTGATTTGCCATTGGTGGTTGGGCTGGTAGGTAAATGATAATTCGCCGATAGTCGCTGCTTCTGTTCTTAGCTCACCACTGCCTGGGTTAGATTTTTTTAGTCGATGTTGAAGTCCAAATTTAGTCGTCAATAGCTCAAGATGGTATTTCAAAGAAATGCCCACACGATCACTTGGAATATCACTAATTGGCTCTTTGTCAGTATTCTTACCATTTATAAAGGTTGCAACTAAGTCGAATTCTAATTGTTGCGAAATATCCCAATGGTATTCGCCTTCAACCCCCTCAATAACGCCATCTTCTTTATTGACGAAGGTGAGTTGCTCTGGGGCCGTTTCTATTCGGTCAATATAGTCTTTAAAGTGGGTTTTAAAGATTGAGGCCAAAAAGCGCTTATCTCTTATTTTCCATTCTATTCCAAAGTCAAAAGTAGTTGCTCGTTCTGGTTTTAAATTTGGGTTGCCTTGCACAGTCCCTCGAGCGGTCGTTCCACTAAAAAAACGTTCGGTCAAAGATGCAAAGCGAAAGGAGTTACCAAAATTAGCACTTAAATCCCATTTATCTGAGACTTTATATGCCAAACCTGCGAAGGCGGTAAATGCATTATCAGATGCGGACCGACTGCCAGGCTGGCCATTTGTTTGATAGGTAAATCGACCCCCGTATTGAAGGCGGTAATTTTGTAAATTAAGATGGTGCGCATAGAACCCAGCTATTTCGTCTGATTGCCCACCGTCGAGGGTATTAGCGTAGATCGTTTCATCGTTAGAAAAACTGATATTTTGCTCTTCAATCGTCACTTGCCTTCGAGCATCATAGTCAATTCCGACTAAAATCGACTCTTTCGAAAACTCCCAAGCTTTTTGCCAACTGATGGCGGAGTCAAGAGAGCTGTTGGTGACACTGGCTAGCGATTCTTGAGGACGAAGCGTGTTAGTTGTAATGGTTTGGTCGTGAATTGCGAAATCCAAAGACCATTGATTTTGATCACTGAGAGCGGTTTTAAATAGCACATGTTTTTCATTGGGTATGTTGACCACTCTTGATGGAAAGCGACTATTCGAGCGTCCCAAATTATTACCTTTAGAGGCAAATAACCAGTGGTCTATCCCAGTGGTGCCCATACTCCAAGCTTTTTGAACAAACCCTGAGGTCTGTTCAAAGTGAGTGTTGAGTGAATTCCCGGCAATATCCTCGCTGTTGTCGGATTGTCGATGAACCATTGCTGCGCTAGCAGAATCTTTACCATAGCCTAGCATCTGATAATTTTGGTTTCCTGACTGTTCGATTCCCGCCGCCGCCATCATGCCCTGAGTTCGAGTAAAGCTTAAATTGCTCACTCCACCAATGGCGCCGGAGCCATAGTAGCTAGAAATTGGACCTCTGGTGACTTGCACATTACTGAGTAACAATGGATCAATAAATGAAGCTGCCACGCCAGCTCGTCGATCGTTAGCGATTCTTATCCCTTCAACTAAAGTAAGGATTCTTTGTCGTGAGACACCCCTAATTGACACGACTTGAAACAGACCCGGTTGACTATTTTCCGCGACCCCCGGCGTACCTTGAATAAGTTCCGTCAATGTTGTTGGTAAAGCAATGCTTTCTGAAGGAGCAATTTGTGTGGTTGCTTGGCTGGTCGGACTGAGCCCTGCCAAAGGAGATTTTCGCTGGGTAATTACCAACACTTCGTTACTACCTTCAGTGCATTCACCTTCAGCTTGAGTCGCATCAACTTGACAGTTAATTGATTCGATATTTTGAGCTAGCGTGGTTGAAGTGTTGAGTAGCGATAGACTATAAATTAAGGCAATAACGGTACAGCGGTTAATCATTAAAGGGGTTCAGTTGACAAAATGAAGTCCGCAGGATAACAGGGCTCGAGCTAATCTTCCAGCGCAAAAACTTGAAAGCGATCATTTGTTTTCAAACTACTCTAATTTCGATCAATCAGCGATTTTTTTAGTCGAACCTTCTAGACGCAATTGTAGGGCTAGATGGATTCGTGCAAACCATGTAGTATTTGCTCTAATAATTTAATTTTGCGGAGCTAAAGTGATGAATCGATTAGAGTTGATTGAACTACAAAAGCAATTAGATGAACAGCTAGCTAGTGAGCACCCGTTAGATGAATATCATCAGAATAAAGCAGCAAAATTAAGTCAGACGATTTCAGAATTACTCGAGAAAAAAGAAGAGAATCTAGCCGCTGACGAATTTCTGATTAATAAAGTGAAACAGTCGATAGACGACTTTGAGATCAATCATCCGCAACTCACGACCATTATCGGCAGAATTTCAGATTTATTAGCTTCTGCAGGTATTTAGAAAAGCACTATTCGTATTCGAAGGGAGAACAACCTGTGGCATCATCACAACTATTCGATTTAGTCTACGCGGGAGCAGTTTTAGATGGCTTTTCGGAAGAGCAAGTAAAGGTCAACTTCGCTAAGCACCTCAAGCTCTCAGAGGGCAAAGTTGATAAGTTGTTTACTGGTAGACGAGTCACTCTAAAGAAAGCAATTGCCAAAGAAAAAGCTGAACAGTGGCAACAAAAACTACTCAAAATTGGTGCAGAAATCGTTTTAGTGCCTGCTCTTAATGCCGAGCAAATTAACAAGCCGAAATACCAGCCCAAAACAGCTTCTTTATTTGAAGAAAACTCTGGCTCTAGCCCAGTTCAAGTATCAGCGGCCAATTCAAATGGTCCTGAAAATAGCGCTTCGGGCCCCACGGAAAATCACTCTCGCAATGAAAATATTGCTGGCAGTCAGCAAGAGTATGATGAAGATATGCAAAAAAGAATCGCTCGCGCTCAAGCGTTGATTGCGGCTCAACAAATGGAGCAACAAAGTGGGGTTGGTAAGAAAGACGACTCAATGAAACGGCTTTGGGTTTTTACTGCCATATTGTTGGCAGCAATTCTTTTTCTGTATTTTTATGCTGAATCAATTGCTTAGTTATAGAATGCTAGAAGTTACTTTAATTTCAGTTTAGAAAAATTCCAGTCATCAGTGAATTATCCCGATTTTGTCCTAAAATTCTGACTATACTTATTTTCTATCATTAAAACTTGTGACCCGTAGTTAGGAGTATCGATGGAATTTGAGGACTATTTAAGAATATTGGCTGAGAAAGATGGATCCGACTTATTTCTGTCTACTGGGGCTCCGCCAAGTGCTAAGTTTCACGGCAAATTGATGGCGATTGACCGGAAAATAATGCATCCAGGTGAAGTTGAGGCAATCGCCAGCCGAATCATGGATGAAGAACAAAAAGCTGAGTTCGAGCGTAAACCCGAAATGAACTTGGCAATATCACAAACTAATGTTGGTCGTTTTCGAGTCAATATTTTTAAGCAGCGCAATCAAGTTTCAATGGTGATCCGCGCTATAAAGGTTGATATTCCAAATTGGCGATCGCTTAACCTGCCAGATATTTTGCCTAAGTTGGTGATGCAAAAACGAGGCTTGATTTTGTTTGTTGGAGGAACTGGATCTGGTAAATCAACCTCTCTCGCCGCGCTAATCGATTATCGAAATTCTAACTCGTCCGGACATATTATTACCATAGAAGACCCAGTGGAATTTGTTCATCAGCATAAAAAATCTATTGTTAATCAGCGTGAAGTGGGAGTTGATACAGATAGTTATGAAGACGCTTTAAAAAACACTTTGCGACAAGCTCCCGATGTAATTTTGATTGGTGAAATTAGAGATCAGGAAACAATGGAGCATGCCCTAGCATTTGCTGAAACGGGCCATTTATGTATATCTACTTTGCATGCAAACAACGCAAACCAAGCGCTTGATCGAGTGATTAATTTTTTTCCAGAAGAAAGACACAAGCAACTATTCTTGGACCTTTCGTTAAACCTACAAGCCTTCATCTCTCAGCGGCTAATCCCTACGGTCGATGGAAAACGGTGTGCCGCCATTGAAATTTTATTGGGCTCTCCGAGAGTGTGCGATTTGATTAAAAAAGGTGCAATTGATGAAATAAAAGAAGTCATGCTAAAGTCTGAAACGGCAGGCATGATGACCTTTGATACGGCCTTGCTCAACCTCTACAACGAAGGCAAAATATCTTACGAAGAAGCGCTAAAAAATGCTGATTCTAAGAATAACTTAGCGTTAAAAATTAAATTATCTGGAAAGAAACAACCGCCGGCTAAGGCTGCAAATCCATCGGCAAATAATCGGCCTGCAAACGCTGCAACCACTCAGCCAACAGCTCCTAAACCTATCTCCAAAGCTAATCCACCGACGGGAGGAGGGTTGAGTTTAGAGCCAAAGGTTGAACCTGTGGCAGAAGAGTCTGCGTCTCAGGAACAATCCACTGGCTAATTAAATCAGCCTGAAATTAGAATTAAAACCAACGTTCTCAAACAATGATGGGACTGATTGTCTAATTGTCTCGGCTTCTTCGAGAACGGTTTCCGGAAGAACGATTGGACGATCGTTTTTCCGACGAGCGACTTCTCGTTGAGCGATTGCTCGATGACGAATCTCTGTTTGAGCGCCTCGGCGATGATTCTCGAGACGAGCGATTGCTGCGACTAGAGCTCGGCTGTTTTGGCTCTCGTGAACGAGAGTTTTGCTCCTTACGTGGTTTAGGACGGGGTGTTTTAACTGTTTGAGTTGGAGAGCTCAAGCCATCATTACCAGCTCTTTCTTTGACAGGCTCTCTCGTGTTTCTATTAGAGCTACCACGGTTAGTAGTGCGATTATTTTGGTTTCTTGGAACGTAAGAATCGTCGCCACGTGGGCGTGTGTTTCTCTCTTCGACACTAATTCGGCCATCATTTAACTCTTCTCGTATGCGACGAGGTGTAGCAATTCGAGTATCCTCTCTTGGCGCTCGATTGACTCGACTTGTTCGTTGGTTTTGCCCGCGTCTGTTTTCTTCACGGTATTGTCTAATTTCGGCTCGGCTAGCCCGATTGCTATGGTATCTATCTCTAACGGTTACACTTCGATAAGAAACCCCGCGACGATGGATTGGGTTATGTTGCCAACGTCTTGCATGCTCGTGTCGAACGATTTGTCGTCGGTCATAATAATAATGCGGACGATAGTGTCTGCGCGGTATCCTAATTATATGATGGTTATGCCAATGAAATGAGCTGAAATAGAAACCAAATCCAACATGCACACTGTGTCCCCAATAAAATGGACCATGATGATGTGAATAGTGAGAATGTCTCCAGTAAACCGGAGGGTAATGAGACCAATACCACGGACCATAAACCACGCGGGTATCATAGTAAGGGACATAAACTATTTCTCGCTCGATGGGCTCGATAACAATGGAGTCATCTTCATGAGTTACGGAAAGTTTGTCCATTTTATCTAAGTTACCTTCACGGTATGCCCTTTGACGCAGTGATTGCACACTAGCAAGTAAGCGTTCTTCGTCTTGTAAAAAGGCATCACCCAGTTTTTGGGTCCATTCAAGATTTTCACTTAGTCTTTGTAATACCTGCGGAAATGCTACTAGCGCCTTAACGCTGGGATCCCACTCTTTTTCCTCGACAGCTTCAACTGCCTCCGAGCCGCTTAAGTCAGAATTCTTTTTGGTCCAGCGTTCGGCTTGAATGACTTCTAAAGGGTAGGTTGCTGCAACTAATATATGTGAAAGCACCGTATCGGGGTACAACGCGATGGGGGCAAGAATTTGTTCCAGCTCACCGTCGCTAAATGGCTCTAAGTCTTCGGGTTGTTCAGCGGTTGCTTGGTTTACAGTCATTAAAACTGCGGCAAACATGGTTAAAAGCGTTTTAAGATTCTTCATTATCTACTCACCTTTGGATAAAGCATCGGCAAATGTCGCCAATATAGGCTAATTATCCGCGTTGTTTGCTTAACTATAGCTGAATGAGCTGTTCATTTTACGGACAAACTAGACAATTTTGCAGACTTATCGAGAAATCGTGCGCTGAAGGTTTGCTGGGGAGGTCGGTCGAGCGAGTGGTTCGCTCGACCAGCAGGTTCTATTGGATTGATTGGAATGATATTGAGATTGGTTAACTTACCATTCTACTAATGGACTAACGTCTTCATCATAGTCAACGCCGTCAAATTCAAAACCGAACAGTTTCAAAAAGTCTTGGTGGTAACCTTGGTAATCACCAAGTTCTGGGAAGTTTTCGGTAGTGACTTCTGACCATATTGCTTTGATTTTCCCTTGAATATCATCGTTGGTCTCTACACCATCCATTCTTAACCGTTTAGCCTCGTCGACAGCTGGATTGTCTGCAAGCAATAGGTTGTTAAATAATCCATATATCTGTTCGATTACTCCCTCATGGCACCCTTGATCTTTCATCACTTGGTACATTAGGGAAATATAGAGTGGCATCACTGGAATGGCCGAGCTAGCTTGGGTAACAACCGCTTTTAACGAGGTCACATAGGCTTTTAAACCCAGTGATTTGTATTCTGCATTGAGTGCTGCTGAAGCCCGGTCCAAATCTTCTTTGGCTTTACCAATAGTCGCATGACCGTATATAGGCTGAGTCAGTTCTTTACCAATGTAAGTGTACGACGAAGTCACGCAACCTTCGGCAAGCACGCCAGCCTCACTGAGTCTTTTTATCCAAATTTCCCAGTCTTCTCCACCCATCACCTTGACGGTGTTGTCGATTTCTTCTTGGCTAGCGGGTTCAAGCGAAATATCGTGAACCACTTTTTTATTGGTATCAAAGGTCTTTGATACGACAGGCTCTCCAACGGGCTTAAGTGTCGATACGTAAGCTTCTCCAGAGTCTGGGTCGGTTCGTCTAGGTGATGCCAAACTGTAGATTACTAGATCGATTTTGCCCAAGTCTTGCTTGATCATTTCAATGGTTTGATCTTTGATGGCATGAGAAAAAGCATCGCCATTAATCGTTTTAGCATACAAACCAGCTGCTTCCGCTTGTTGGTGAAATGCCGCAGTATTATACCAACCGGCAGTCGCTGTCTTGCGTTCTGTCGGTGGTTTTTCAAAGCAAATTCCTAAGGTTTTTGCACCACCAGCAAAAGCTGAGGTTATTCGTGATGCTAAGCCATATCCTGTTGAGCAACCGATTACTAAGACATTTTTGGGCTTAATTGTTAACTCGCCTTGTTGTTTCACATATTCAATTTGTTCTTTTACGCTTGCTGCACATCCAACAGGGTGGGCATTGGTACAGATAAATCCGCGTACTTTTGGTTTTATGACCATGGATAAGATTCCTATTTTGAAGGACTAAATTTAATAATCACGATTAGAGCGGATTCTACCGCGCATGAAAGGCTTAATAAAGTCAATTTGTGCTGGTCGGTTTAGTTATATTAGGCGTCTAAGTTGGAATCTTAGAACGCCGAATTAACTGAAAAGGAAATTACCTTCGAGTGATATTTACTGAGGTAAACTTTCGTAGCCCATGTTAAACAGGGTAAATCCAAAAATATCAGCATATTGCTCAATGGTTTTGGAAACAGGCGTTCCAGCTCCATGTCCAGCATTGGTTTCAATTCTAATCAAAGTAGGGGCGTTGCCAGATTGCTTATCTTGAAGCTCCGCTGCGAACTTAAATGAATGTGCAGGCACAACCCGATCATCGTGATCACCGGTTGTAACCATAGTCGCTGGGTATTGAACGCCGGCCTTTACATTGTGCACGGGTGAGTAAGCTTTTAAGTACTCAAACATTTCTTTGCTTTGCTCTGCGGTTCCGTAGTCATAAGCCCAACCCGCGCCAGCTGTGAAAGTATGATATCGCAGCATGTCTAACACGCCGACTGCTGGTAGCGCGACTTTCATTAGGTCTGGACGCTGTGTCATAACTGCACCGACTAATAACCCGCCATTAGAACCACCTCTAATCGCCAAGTAGTCGCTAGAGGTGTACTGCTTCTCAATCAAATACTCTGCGGCAGCAATAAAATCATCAAATACATTTTGTTTATTCAACTGAGTTCCCGCAATATGCCATTTTTGCCCGTATTCACCTCCGCCGCGCAGGTTTGGAACAGCATAAACCCCACCATTTTCAAACCAAACAGCATTAGCAATACTAAAGCGTGGAGTTAAGCTGACGTTAAATCCACCGTATCCATATAGAATTGTCGGATTCTTGCCGTCTAGTTTGATGCCTTTTTTATGAGTAATAATCATCGGCACTTTAGTGCCATCTTTTGACTCATAAAAAACTTGCTCAGAAACATATTCGTCTGGATTAAACTGAGCACCTGATTTGCGGTAAATCTCGGACTCACCAGAATTGACATCATAAGAGTAAATGGTTGCTGGTGTTTTATAATTAGTAAAAGAGTAATACAGTTTTGTCTCTTCTCGCTTACCTCCTAATGAACTCAAAGTGCCTACACCTGGAAGTTTTATTTCTCTTATTTTTTTACCTTGGTAGTCATATTGATAAGCGATTGAAATCGCATCTGCCATATACTCGGCAAAGATATAGCCTCCTCCTGTCGAAGGACTTAAAACATGTTCTGTTTCGGGAATTAAATCGACCCAGTTTTCAGGTGTCGGATTTGCCGCATCAACAGTGACGATTCTTTGGTTCGGAGCATTATAGTTGGTGACCAAAAATAATTTAGAGCCTTGATTATCTAAAACGGAGGTTTCGAAATCGAAGTGCCCAACAATCGTCACTAGCTCTGAGTCAGGTTTAGTAAGATCTTTGATGTAAAGATCATTGCCTGAAGTCGAGTTTGCTCCGCTAATGATTAAATAACGATCGTCTTCTGTAACACTGCCAAAGATATAACGATGCTTTTGTTCGTCGGTACCACCATAAACCAATTCATCTTGCGATTGTGGTTGGCCAAGCTTGTGATAATAAAGTTTATGTTGATCCGTTTTTGCCGATAGTTCGCTGCCTTTCGGCTTGTCGTAACTGGAATAATAAAAGCCTTCATTTCCTTTCCATGAAATTCCTGAGAATTTAACATCGATTAAGGTCTCTTCAATTTGCTGTTTACTTTCCACATCGATAACAATAATTTTTCGCCAATCACTGCCACCTTCTGAAATAGAATAAGCCGCAACTTTTCCATTTTTCGAAAAGCTTAACTGAGACAAAGATGTGGTACCGTCTTGGCTAAATTTATTTGGGTCTAAAAATACTTCTACTTCGCCACCTTGTTTTTGTCGATAGTAAACATATTGGTTTTGTAAGCCATCGTTTTTAGAAAAATAGGTATAATCGCCTTCTTTAAACGGTGCCCCGACTTTTTCATAATTCCAAAGCGTTTCAAGTCGTTTTTTTAATTGGTTTCGATAAGGAATATTTTCTAAATAGCTAAAAGTGACTTTGTTTTGAGCCTTAACCCACTCACCTGTTTCTAGACTCAAATCGTCTTCGAGCCAGCGGTAAGGATCGGCGACTTGAGTATCGAAATAGCTGTCTACTACGGTGCCTTTCTTAGTTTTAGGATAATTTAGCTGAGTCGCTTGATTGTCCATTGCGGGCTTAACAGATTGTGGGGTTTCAGAAGGGGCCGGTTCTTGAGAGCAAGCACCTAACACAAGTGCTGCTCCTAATATGCTTAAAGGTTTTATCATTAGTCTGTTCCTAATTGATTAGCGGTGCGTAAAATCAAAAGGGCAGTCTAACAAACTCAGGAAGTTCTACCAACTGCTAGTAATATTGAACACAAGTTGTTGGTATTATTAACATTAATTAGCAACGACGATTAGAGCGTCTAACCGATAATAAAAGCATTAATGAGAGGAGACCCAGTGTACCGCCACCTGAACTTTCTGTTTGCTCTGGCGCGACAAAAGGCCCAACATTAGCCATCGGGCTTAAATCTGCGGCTGTATCTTCTGCTGGGTCGACAATGGTGATACTGGAGATAATCACCAAGTTGTTGTTGCTTGGCGTTGTTACTGGATCTGTAATGGTATATCCATCAAGTGGGATATTGGTAAAGGCTCCTCCAAAATTGTATTGTTGAATGCCTGCGATGCTATCAACTGTCGACATGTCTTCAGCAATGACTTCTCCGAATACGGTAAATCCCCCGTTTTGTCGGTCGAGATTATCAGGATTAGTCAGGGCATTGTTGTCCGTCAAATTGATAAACCACTGATTACTGGCACTGTTTGGATTACCCGCAAGCTTTGCCATTGCGATTGTTCCGCGCACATTTGAGAACAGTGGCTCGTTGGTGATGCTGCCGTTACTATTAGCTTCTACCACAGGAATACCATTGATATCGCCCGTTTCATCATAAATAAAACCACCACCTTGAAGCACAAAATTAGTCGCTGTTCGGTGAAAAATTACATTGGAATAATCACCATCTTCAACATATTGGAGAAAATTATCGACTGTGATAGGCGTGCTTTGATCATAGAGGTTGATTCGAATGTCGCCAAAATTGGTGGTTAACAACACAATGGTGGCATTAGCATGAGTGGCGATTGAAGCGATTAAAAAAGTAAGACCTATCGCAAGAGTTTTATTTATTTTCATTGTACAACTTTGGCTCGTTTTATCGGTGAATAGGGTGTTAGTATTTAAACTGCGGTTGGCATTATCTGCTAGTTAGTTGATTGTAATCAAGCTAGCGACGAAAAACTGTTAAAAATCGTTAGTCTAGTGGTTATGTGGCTAAATCGGGACCGATAGTAGTTTTAATCAATAAGCGCTGAGGAAAAATCAATGAAACACCTGCTAAACAATATTAATAAGTATTTGTCTTTAGGGGTTAGTTCAATTTTGCTCGTGGGGCTGGCTATATTATTTGTGGCTGAATCAAGTTCAGCCGATGTGACTAATAGCGAGCCAAAAGTTCAGCTAGTCATCCTTGGAATTGCTCAAGATGCAGGTTATCCTCAAATAGGTTGTTATCAACCACATTGTATGCCCGCTTGGCACGACCCGAGTAAACAGCGTCTGGCGACTTCTTTAGCCGTCATAGAGCATCAAAATAAGACTAAATATTTATTTGAAGCCACGCCTGATATTAAAACTCAGTTATTTCGACTTCATCAACTAGCACCAGATACAAACTATTCATTAAAGGGTGTATTTTTAACCCATGCACACATGGGGCATTACGCCGGATTAATGCACTTTGGTCGAGAGGCGATGGGCAGTAAAGGTTTACCGGTTTATGCTATGCCTAAAATGACCTCATTTCTTAATAGCAATGGGCCCTGGGAACAGTTAGTTAAACTAGAAAATATAACGCTTAAGCCACTTAAAAACGCTCAGCCCACTCGACTATCCCCGCTGCTCTCCGTTATTCCGATGGTGGTACCCCATAGGGACGAATATTCCGAAACCGTTGGATATAAAATTATCGGTCCTAATAAATCAGCGCTTTTTATTCCTGATATTGATAAGTGGCAAAAATGGCACCTGGACATTGTTGAACAAATTAAACAGGTCGATTTCGCCTTATTGGATGCGACTTTTTTTGCAAATGGTGAACTGCCAAATCGTGATATGAGTGAAGTGCCGCATCCCTTTGTAGAAGAAAGCATGATGCTTCTAAGTCAGTTGTCGAGTAAAGATAAAAGCAAAGTTGTTTTTATTCATTTTAATCATAGCAATCCATTACTCATTGAAAATAGTAGCGGACAGCAGCAAGTCATTAAAAAAGGGTTTAAGTTTGCCAGAGAAGGCATGACGCTTGAATTGTGAAGACTAAACTCTGTCGAAAAATATGCGCCTGAATAACTTGAGTATCAGGCATATTTATCGACAGTTCATTGATTGACTCAAGGCCGATTAATCAGAGTGGTTCGCTTGATATACCGATTCAAGTTGCGGTAACACGGGGGATAAGTTTAAACCCTTGGCTTGTGCTTTTTCCAATACCGACTCCGCTGGAATATGACGTGCTTGTGATAACCCCCAAAATATTGAACAACGAGTACCAGTGCGACAATAGGCATGAACTTTCTGGTTAGTCGATTCGATACAGTCGATAAATTCATTCAGTGCTGGTATTGGAATTTCGCGGCCCGGGACTGGAATGTGTACGAATCTAATGCCATTTTGCTCAGCCGCCTCCTTAATCGTTTGACAACTAATTTGATTGGGCTCTTCCCCGTCAGGGCGATTGCAAATAATCGTTTTGACCCCTTGGTCAGCTAATTGTTTAACATCTTGCTGAGTAATCTGTTCTGAAATACTTAATCTGTCATCTATCTGTAAAAGCTTCATAGTGAGTTACCTAAGAGTTGGTTTAATTAAATAATTTGCGGAAGGGATCGAGCTAGAATATAGATCCCCATAATAATAAGAAAAATACCGAACATTTTTTTTAGTTTGTCCTGTGGTACTTTGTTGGCTATGTTGTTACCTAAGGTACTACCGATTCCGCCAATTACAATCATTACTGCAATCACCGTCCAATCTAAACTAAGGGACTCTTGATCGAGCACTTCAAGGTATTTTATAAAGCCACTGAAGGATTTTAACGCAATGATTACAAGACTACTGGCAATTGCCGTTCTCATCGTTAAACCGCCGAGCAGTACCAACGCTGGGACGATTAAAAAGCCACCGCCAACTCCAACGATACCCGTGATGATGCCAACGATCAGTCCATCGACCAAAATCTTAAAGATATGTCGTTGGTGGTCGGACTTTTTTTCAATGTCAGACTTTGGTCGCAGCATAAAATAGCTGGCCAATAGCATCACCACTGCAAAGATCGCTAATTGCAAAAGTCCTGACATATAAGAAGCGACCCATGCTCCAGCATAGGTGCCAATCATTCCCGGAATGCCGAACAACCACACCGTTGTCCAGTCGACTTGCTTTTGTTTCATATATGGGAATGAGCCCAACAGGGCGATGGAGCCGACGATAAACAGAGAGCCTGCAATCGCAACTCTTTCTGGTTGATCGACTAAATAAACTAGCACTGGTACGGTGAGAATAGAGCCACCGGAACCCATTAAACCAAGACTTAAGCCAATGGCGCAAGCACCAAGTAAAGCGAAAATACTCAACCCAAACATTATGCCTTAGACCACATCAACAGGTATTTTAAGGTAGCAGACGCCATTATCTTCTTCAGGGGGAAAGTGACCCGCTCTAATATTCACTTGGACTGACGGTAAGATAAGTTTAGGCAGGTTTAAGCCTGCATCTCTTTTTTCTCGAAAGGCGATAAATTGCTCTTTCGATATCGATTGATTAATGTGGATATTATTTTGTTTTTGCTCGGCCACAGTCGACTCCCAAGCGTAAAACTCTCGACCTTCCGCCATATAGTCGTGACCGGTAAATATTCGCGTTGAATCAGGTAAGCTCAATATTTTTTGAATAGAGTCATAAAGCGTCCCGGCATCTCCCCCGGGAAAATCTGTTCTTGCTGTTCCAAAGTCAGGCATAAACAGAGTATCGCCAACAAAAGCAGCATCATCGATAACATAAGTCAGACAAGCGGGGGTGTGTCCAGGGGTGTGTAATACTCGAATACTCGAGTCACCTAACGGTATTACATCACCTTCGTTTAAAAGTCGGTCAAACTGTTTACCATCCGCTTTAAACTCCGGCTCAAAGTTGTAGATTTTGCTAAAAGTTAATTGCACATCAGTAATTAAAGCACCAATAGCAATCGCTCCGCCGAGTCGCTGCTTTAGGTAGGGGGCCGCTGAGAGATGATCGGCATGAGCATGGGATTCCAAAATCCATTCGACTGAAAGTTGATTATTTTTAACGTGCTGAATAAGCTTGTTAGCAGAATCCTTGTTAGTTCGTCCGGAGGCGGCATCATAATCTAATACTGAGTCGATGATTGCCGCAGAGTTTGTCCCTTTGTCAAATACCACATAACTCACGGTATAAGTTGTAGGATCAAAAAATGCATCTATTTGTATTTTACTCATTAGGACCTATTTCTCGTTCGGACAAATTAATCATTAGGACTTATTACTTGTTAAACCCAATCACTTATTCAAGGGAGGACAAGTGCTAAACGCTAGATTTGTATATTAGATATTGCTAATATTGGATGCTAGGTTATTTGATCTCATTGAAAATTTCAAGCTTTTTGCCTGTGGCCAGTAAGCAATCGATTAAATCATAGCGATTGCAGCGCCGGCTTATGCAGGATTAAAAAAGTAACTAGCGAATTGACATTAAACATATTTACATTCATTTTGGAGCTATTATGACTGAATTTACTCCCATAGCAGGATTGATTGGCGGGTTGCTGATTGGCCTGTCTGCGGCTGTGTTACTGATTTTTACTGGGCGAATTGCAGGAATTTCCGGAATTGTTAATGGCCTTTTTAGTCAGAGTAAAACCGAAATAGTGTGGCGTGGCACTTTTATCGCTGGACTAATTTTGGGGCCGCTTATAGCCGCTCAATTCAGTTATTCACTTCCTTCGAGCATTAGTTTGACATGGCCTCAAGTAATATTGGGAGGGGTATTAGTGGGAGTTGGTACCAATATGGCAAATGGTTGCACGAGTGGTCATGGCGTCTGTGGTATCGGTCGATTATCTTCACGCTCGATAATGGCAACACTTATATTTATGCTGGTTGCCATGGTGACCGTTTGGTTAATGCGCAATGGACTCGGAGAGTTATTATGAAACTTTTAGTGTATTTGTTGGCAGGGATTCTGTTTGGTGTTGGTCTAACGGTTTCTCAAATGGTTGACCCAATGAAAGTTTTGAATTTTTTAAGCGTGACAGAGTCTTGGGATCCTAGTTTAGCATTTGTCATGATAGGAGCGATTGGAGTATTTGCGATTACTCGAATCGTTTTTACCAAAAACAATAAGCTCGCTATTTTTGGAGGCGCGATTAACCAAAGCATATCCAATGTGGTCGATAAAAAATTAGTCATTGGTTCAATATTATTTGGTCTTGGTTGGGGGATTACAGGCTTATGTCCGGGGCCTGCAGTTGCCAATATTTCAAATCTCGATCCAAAGATATTAGTTTTTTTATTAGTGATGGTTACCAGTATGCGTATTTCCCATTGGATAAAAACGTCAGCAAGTTAATCTACAATCCACAAAAACACTGGAAAGTTTGAGCAATCGATGGCTGCATAGATCAAAAAGTTACTAGACCAACCTGATTAAAACTGGCGATAATCAAAGCTGAGTTATTTGAGTCGTTGTATAAAATGACTCGCTGATTAAATAGATAAAACAATTTAGTAATAAAAATAATCTAGTAAATATAAAACTATTATGGTTAACCGAGTTTTAGTATCAGTCCTGGTCCTCGTGGTGAATGTAAATTCAAAACGGGATTGATTGTGTGACCAAATAAAAAAATATCAAAAACCCGTTTCGAAAGAGGCGGGTTTTTTTTTGTCAGTGGACTTAGTGAATAATAACTCCGAGGTAAAAAGTGGAACAACTTAAATTATCGGGCGCTCAAATGGTTGTGCAGTCATTGCAAGATTTGGGGGTAAAGCATGTGTTCGGCTATCCGGGTGGATCAGTACTTGATATTTATGATGCGCTGTTTCAACAGTCTGATGTTAAGCATCTTTTAGTAAGACACGAACAAGCCGCGACTCATATGGCGGATGCGTATAGCCGTTCAACCAATGAAGTCGGGGTGGTCTTAGTGACCTCCGGGCCGGGAGCGACCAATTGTGTGACGGGAATTGCCACCGCTTATATGGATTCGATCCCCATGGTCATTCTATCTGGGCAAGTGGCGACTCATTTGATTGGTGATGACGCTTTCCAAGAAACTGACATGCTCGGTTGCTCTAGGCCGATCGTCAAACATAGTTATTCTTGCCGAAATACCGAAGAAATCCCTAGTTTGATTGCGAAGGCTTTTCACTTGGCTAAATCTGGTCGTCCTGGACCGGTAGTGGTTGACCTTCCAAAAGATAATTTAAATCCTAATCTTAAATTTAATTATACAATGCCACAAACAATTAGTTTGCGGTCATACAATCCAACCATTAAAGGTCACACTAAACAAATTAAGAAAGCTGCACTTGCAATAAAAAACGCAGAAAAACCTGTCATTTATACCGGTGGCGGAGTGATCAGTGCCAATGCTTGCGAGTTGTTAACCGCGCTCGCTGAACGACTGAATGCTCCGGTTACTAATACTCTTATGGGGCTCGGTAGCATTGCCGGTGACCATTCGCTGTTTGTTGGAATGCTTGGTATGCACGGAACTTATGAAGCCAATAAGGCAATGGGTAACGCTGATTTGATTATTGCGATTGGTGCGAGGTTTGATGACCGAGTCACCAACAACACCAGTAAGTTTTGCCCCGGTTCAACAATTATTCATGTGGATATTGACCCAACCTCAATCTCTAAGAACATTCACGCAGATATACCGGTTGTCGGTTCGGCAGATTTTGTCATTCAGCAACTGCTCGACAGTTTGCAACAGCAACAATTTGAAATAAATCAGCAAGCCAATACAAGTTGGTGGAATTCTATTAACCAGTGGCGTCAGCGTCAGTGTTTAGAATTTGAAAACGATAGTCAAACCATCAAACCGCAACAAGTGATACAAGCTCTCTATAAAACAACCGGTGGTGAGGCTTTTATTACGTCCGATGTTGGTCAACATCAGATGTTCGCGGCACTCTATTATCCGTTTAAACGCCCTAAACAATGGATTAATTCTGGCGGACTCGGCACCATGGGATTTGGATTACCCGCGGCAATGGGAGTAAAAGTTGCGCATCCCCAAGCTGAAGTTGTTTGCATATCTGGTGATGGTTCGATTCAAATGAATATACAAGAGCTTTCAACTTGCATGCAATACGGTTTACCGATCAAAATTGTACTACTGAATAATGGCAACTTGGGCATGGTAAAACAATGGCAAGATATGATTTATCAAGGACGACATTCACATTCTTATATGCAGTCGTTGCCTGATTTTAAACGACTGACCGAAGCCTATGGTCATGTTGGCGTTGACATCGACACCCCCGATGAATTGCAAAGCGAATTAGACAGAGCCTTTGCAATGAAAGACAAGTTAGTTTTTATTAATATTAAAGTTGAAGAGCACGAGCATGTTTATCCTATGCAGAAAAGATTCGGTGCGATCGATGAAATGTGGTTAGGAAAAGGAGTCGATCACTGATGCAATCTATATTATCTATCTTATTAGAAAACGAACCTGGGTCGTTATCGCGAATTGTTGGGCTATTTTCTCAGCGTGCATTTAATATTGAAAGCCTTACCGTCGCGGCCACCGAGGACAAAAGTCTTTCTCGTATCACCATTGAAACATCCGGCGACCAGAAAAAAATAGAACAGATCACTAAACAAGTTAACAAATTGGTGGATGTGTTAAAAGTATCCGAACTTTCAAGTAAAGAACACCTCGAACGAGAACTAATGTTTGTCAAATTGAATGCTCAAACTTCTGAAGCCCGAGAAGAAATTAAACGAACGAGCGAAATTTTCAGAGGACAAATTGTTGATAGCACCAACCAACTATATACGGTTCAGTTGACCGGAAAGAAAGATAAGTTGAATGCCTTTTTAAGATCAATTCGGCGGCAGAGTGATATTGTTGAAATAGTTAGGTCGGGGAGTGTTGCTATTGCGAGGGGCTCAAGTGCGTTGAGGCCATAGCGGGATGATTTGCACTAGCGTGGTCTTGACCCTACTATATAAGAATAGTTAATTTTATTTTTTTAGTCTGATTTTTATCTATAGCGGAAGTTATAGGTTGTTTTTTTAATGAACCAAAAAAATTAAGTTCAAAGTCAAAAGCGTTTCGCAGCGCTGCGCTCTGACTGCGAGTTACTTTTTTCAATAGCAAAAAAAGTAACCAAAAATGCCAGTGACGTTCGCACTGGGCACCGCGATTAAGCGCATTATATACCTGAAATAAAGTACATTGCGTTTACCCTGCGAATAACAGCACAA
The DNA here is from genome assembly GCA_965230505.1 of Kangiellaceae bacterium. Taxonomy (GTDB): domain Bacteria; phylum Pseudomonadota; class Gammaproteobacteria; order Enterobacterales; family Kangiellaceae. Next base: position 3,166,030 of record OZ246006.1, read on the forward strand.
TTCGTAAGAGCTTGGTTTTGACTTTGCCCAGTGGGTTCGAGCAACCCGACATCCCCATGTCCATCGGATCAGTGGAAAAGTTGCTTGAGCGCAGCGAGGTCTTTTCCACCCGATGGGCGCTATTAACAGACCCGATATACTTTAAGTCATCGAAACATCAAAAACATTCGAACCTCGCTCGTTTCAACGAAAGAAGCTTTTGCATACTTTTGTCTTCTAACAAAAGTATGTCGCAGTGAGAGCGCAGCGCTGCGAAACGCTTTTGAGTTTGACTTTAAATTTGGTTCTTAAAAAAGAACAAATAAGAATATCCCCTTTGGGAACTTTGCAGCCATACACTACGCTAATTTAACAATGAGTAAAAAACTCTAAACTTTAGCTTCTGGAGTTAATGAAAACTCAATAGTTAGTCGATCTCCGCGTTATGATAAACGTTCTGAACATCATCCAAATCATTCAGCATCGCTAGGAACTTATCAAACATCTCAACATCATCACCGCTAACAGGGGACATGTTTTGCGGAATAAATTGAATTTCATCGACTTCGAACTCTATGCCGTTAAAAGTTTCTATTAAAGCTTGTTTGGCTTTAAAATATTCATTGTGTGGAGCAAAAACGGTGATCATTCCATTTTCATTTTCAATATCCGTCACGTCAACATCAGCCATCATTAACGCATCGAGAGCCGCTTCTTCATCATCACCTTTAAAGACTAAAATTGCACTGTGATCAAACATATGACTGACACTACCTTGTGTTCCTATCTTGCAGTTGGTTTTGGTAAAACAAACTCTAACATCCCCAAATGTTCGGTTCGGATTGTCCGTTAAACAGTCCACAATCACCATACAATTTCCGGGACCATAACCTTCATACCGAGCGACTGCAAAGTCTTCACCAGCGCCGCCTTGAGCCTTATCAATTGCTTTTTCAATCACATGACTCGGTACTTGGTCTTTCTTTGCGCGGTCGATTAATCCTCTTAGGGCTAAATTACTGTCCGGCTCGTGCCCGCCAGATTTGGCACAAACATAGATCTCACGGCTATATTTGCTGTATATCTTGGCATTCGCATCGGATGTTTTTGCCATCGACTCTTTGCGGTTTTGGTAGGCTCTTCCCATGATGTAATCTCTTATACTGATAAAAATGCGGCTATTTTACCTCGCTTCCGGTAACGATGAAACCCAATTTTTTGACTGGTCGGAGGCTATATTGGTGCTTTGTCGATGGTATTCGAACACAAAGGTCTGTATAGTGCGCGCTAAAATTAGCTATTGGTTAAAGATTACACAAACTAGCAGTGTCAGGACAAGCCCATGTTTACTCAAAAGTTCTATACCATAAAAGACCATCAATACGTTTTTTCTCGCCAACAAGGTAGTGATTTCGCGAAACGGATCGCGGGAGATTTTAACCCTTTACATGATATCGATAACTCAAGATTTTGTGTCCCAGGCGATCTCCTATTTAGTGTTATATTAAGTAAGTTTGGGGTTAGCAAAAATATGACCTTTGACTTTCAGGGAATGATTGCCGGTGAGATGCCTATTTCATTGAGCGAAACTAAACATTCTATTGTCGCAGAGAACGACAAAAATAAAGTTGTACTTTCTGTCGAGAAGGATGGAGAGGTCTGTAACCAGGAACAATTTGTGGAAGGTTTAATTCGATCGTATGTGGCATTTTCTGGTAAAACATTTCCGCACATAATTATTGAGCTAATGAAAAAAGAAAATGCCATGATCAATACCAAAAAACCAATGGTAATTTATGATCAAATGAAACTATCGCTTCAGTCGTTTTCCGAAAGTGCGCCAGAAGTCTTACTTAAAGATTGTGATTTTGAAGTCACCGGAAAACGCGGTATGGTCACTATGAACTTTGATATCAGAGCTGATGATGTGTCAATTGGAACCGGTGAAAAACAAATTATCATGAGCGGGCTTCGGCCTTATGCTCAGGACGATATTGATTACTTAGTCGATACTTATAATGCGAGTAGAAGCGCTTATACTGAAAACTAGAGTCCTATCGAAAAATAAATACTTCCCTGTAAAATAAACTTTCTTAACGGTTAACTCATCGAGTTGGCCGTTTTTTTTGCCCACATATCAATAATATTTAATTAACCTTGAATAAAAGTTTATGCAAGTTTTCTAGTATTGTCAGAAAGTATCTAATTGTTGTAATTAGCGGTAAAACGGTGTGTTTTTAAACCTTAATTCAATAAGTATAATTACTGTTACATTCGGAAAAACACAGAGACTCGTTGTTCTGCTAAATTATTAGTTAACTACTCGAAGTGGCATTAAAAAATATAAAATGGAGATCAATTAAAGCAGGTCTTAGCTTAGTTTCGCTTTAGAGAGTAGTGAAATACTAATTATCAATTCGATAGGAGAACGACGATGAAAAAAATTAAATACCTGCTGCTATCCGCTATTGCAGCATCAGCTTTACCACTTAGTGCCGCACAATATGTTTTTGTACCTGGTAATGATCGCATCGAAACCCAGATTTGCATAGCCGCTGCGGAGAATAACCTATCAAAATTTAAGAACAAGGCGCAAGCGTTATCTCGTAATGCTGGTATTTATCGGAAGGTTGCTAATAATTTGACCTGCAATGATAAATCACTTGCCGATTTTGCATTTCAATACGATGCAAACAAAACAGTTAAGTTTTTAGACCGCTATAGTAAGCACAATGTCAAAATTCGTCGAGAAATTAGCGAGAACAAAAAACGCTTTAAGGAAAATGAGTCTAACCCTGAGAGAATCGTCTACGTTACTGTAGAATAGTCCAAGGTGATAAATCAGTGCAGTAGTTCTTCATTATTTTAAAGCTACTGCACTAACCTTAAGAATTGTTTATTCCCACTAAGTCCTCGTTAACAGAAAAAGCATCTCTCAGGCGCATGCGGTTTTATATTTACAGCAAAAACTTTTAGACCTACAATCATGCTAAGGATATAAAACGACTTGGAATTTATATGCAAGTGCCGGCATCAACAAGGCTTAACTATTCATTAATGGATGAATCAGACGCTGATCTGCTTTATCAGCTAGACCAAGATAAAGAAGTGATGCGCTACATTAATGGAGGAATAAAAACTTCTCGTGAAGATATTGAGCAAAAATTTATCCCCCGCCTTCTAAGTTATAGAAATCCTGAGCAAGGTTGGGGGTTATGGAAAGTGTCACTCAGTCAGAATGAACAATATTTAGGATGGGTGCTGATTCGGCCCATGCTATTTTTCTCAGAACACCCTGAGTATGATAATTTAGAGATAGGTTGGCGTTTCTTTAAACAGGCTTGGGGAAAAGGCTATGCCACGGAGGCCGCTTCGTGGTTACTAAGTGCCATCACTGAGGCAAGCGAAAATCACACTATCTCCCGCATAAATAAAGTAAGTGCTATTGCAATGCCTGGTAACAAAGCCTCTATTGCGGTGATGAAAAAGTTGGGGTTGCGATACCTTAAGACTACTTTACATAAAGATCCACTCGGTGACGAAGAAGTTGTCTACTATCAAAAACAGCTAAGTTGAGCGGCTTGTATTAGCTGAGTTTGCAAATTAACTGGAGTGCTTGACCTGACTACAGGTGTAGGGTTTAGAATAATCTATCAGTCACTATGAATGACTATTAGAGCTTCTATCCATTTAACATCGATCATGCCGAGGTTTGCAGTGCTACCAGAACAACAATTTTTAACCAAGTTTGAAAACACAAGTTTAGACCCTCGTTATTTTAATCATCTAGGCCATCTGCGTATTGCTTGGATCTATTTAAAGCAATACCCTACAGAGCAAGCGATAAAAAAAATCGCAGCGGGAATTAATCGCTACGCAACCGCTCTTGGCGCACCAGAGAAATTTCATATGACGATCACCATTGCATTAGCGCAGATTATTGCCAGTAGGATCAACAAGTATAAAGCTTTGAGTTGGGAAGACTTTGTTGAAGTAAACCAAGACTTACTTGTTGACGCTAAACAGTTGCTAGCAAATTACTATAGTTCAAACCTGATAGGGCGTGAATCTGCTCGAGTAGAATATTTAAAACCCGATAAGCGAGATTTTGATAATGCCTAAGCACAATAATATTTCGATTGGTCAACTCGCTAAACAGTATAATCTTTCGCGTAGCACATTACTCTATTATGAAAGAATTGGATTGTTGGTTGCTTCAAGTCGAACCACCGCTGGATATCGGCTTTACTCTGCAGAAGATGCTAGCAGATTAGAAAGTATTCTTTTGTATCGTTCGACTGGACTTACGCTGAAGCAACTTAAACGATTTGTTCAAGCAAAACCTAATCAAGCCGAGAATAAACCCTCACAGCAAATATTAGAGCAACGCTTGAGTCAGATAAATGCTGATATCGACGATTTGAGGGCGCAACAGCGAGTTTTAATTGATTTGCTACACTCTGGTCGTGCAACCGGCTTAGGAAAAAAAATGGACAAACATTTGTGGAGCGAAATGTTAAGACAAGCAGGACTCAATGAGCGAGGGATGCAAGAGTGGCACCGCCAGTTCGAACAAAGAGCACCACTAGAGCATCATAAATTTTTAGCATCATTAGGGTTAGATTCAGCTGAGATTAAATCGATTCGGCAAAAATCAAAAAATAGTTAACAAATTTAGTGCCATTTTGAATGGGTTAGCAATCTTTCTCATAAAACCAAGGGATTATTCGGTTAACCAATCGATTGATTGTTGCCAGTCGTCAAATATCCTAAATTCAACCGGATATTGAGCAACCAAGGTAATGTAGTTCTCTAGTAATGCTGCATCGTGTGGGTCAGGTACAAAAAAAGCTGACTTCGCTGATTCTGCTCGTTTATCGGCAGCTGCAATGACAGCCTCTGCAATGACATGCATATCAGCAATTGACAAAAGGACAATTGCGCCTTCAAAATCCCATAAAGTATGAGATTCAGGCGTGAAATCCTTTTGAGTTAAAAGTGCCGGATAAGCGGTTCGAATGGTTTCAAGTTCAACTTGCGACACAAATTTTAAATGGAAGAAAGCTCCTTTATTGGTGATTTCAAATTTTGACAAGTTACTTATTTCCAATTCTTGTTGAACTAACAATCTGATGATAAAACAACCTATTTTGGCTGGTTGTTTCTAGCTTGACTACAAGTTCGTTTCTGTGAAATAGATTCTATCTAATATAAGACAGATGTTCAGCAAAATATTGACTAAATACGCAAACTTTTTAAACACTGCTGGACAACAAAATCTATTCTGATTTAAATATGTTCAGCATAAAGGGAATACCTGGCCAAATATCGATATGCATATCGATATTCCAGTCATTTGTTAGCTCGCCAAATTCACTCAGTTTACTTAAATCCGAATCCGAATCCATGTTCAAAGTAATTCGTTTTGTCTCCCCACTTACTAAGGCAAAACCGTTGATCTTGAGCTTGGCAATTAGATTCTTCTTTTGCTCAATAAATAGTTCGCTGGGTTCGATGATGATATCGAATTCGGTTGGGTTACTGATGACAATATCCATCGAAAAATTACTCAATGCCTTACCGCTGGAAAGCTCAGTCAATGAGGGAAGCTCAAATTTTATACTCGACCAATCCAAATCATAGTTAGCTTTAAGTAACTGGCTTTTATGATGGAGTGAAATGACTAGTTGTGAATGCAAGTACAAAGTAGAAACCAGCAGCAGAGTCATGACTATATAAGCAATCCTGACACTCTTTCGTTTGGCGGGTTTAGTCTGCTTGATTGTAGGCAGTAATTGACTGGCAATAAAAGTGCCTGAAGGCACTGCCAAGACTAAGAAAAAAATATTGAGAAAGAGCAATATACCAGTAATTTCAATAAAGTTTAGTTCTTGAATGGCAAAGATATGAGGGCTGACTAGCACCAGTGGTAAGCTAAACAGCGTTCCAAAGCTTAGCGCGATCATCGGATGTTTAACCAGAAACTTAATCATTAAAGAATAGTTAACTCTGTGTCGCTGCAATGTGGGGGCGATAAAATCTAAACCAAACGTAGCGAACAAAAATAAAAAACTTAAAGTGTTTGATAATATGGTCGTCCAAACGAATGGATAATAGCCAATCCATAATATGACTGATTGTGCGGTCAAGTAAAGTAAGAACAATTTGACCTCTTCCAATGCTTGTAGATGTAAAGGAAACTCAGATGTTGGTCCGTTAGCATGCCCCAGATTTTTCTCAAACTCTGCTGAGAATTTTTCTTTTACTGGAAACAGTGTAATAGAAGCTAGCACCAATGAACCAGATAAGATCAGATTGCCTAAAACCACTTTAGTTTGTGATTCGAATAAAAAATTCGCCAACTGCTCAGATAGACTTTGCCAAGACTTAGGGAATAGATAATCGAGTATTGCAGCCTTAATCGGGTCTTGGTAGTGGGTTAAAAACCATATAAATAAACCGAAAATTAAAATGGTCGCTAGTGAATAAACGACTCCCCAAGTGAGCGCGTTTCGGTTAAAAAAACGAAGCGATGTTAAGGCTTGTAACAACGATAGCTTAAGTTGGTAAGTGATCGACATTCTAGAACTCAGTGATAGGCTATTAGGTTTGAATACTATTAAGTCGTATTTTATCACTAGAAGGTTTGAGAGGGTGGAAAATTTTTTATGGAATACTTTAAAGTGAGCGAATAAATCTGAAATGACTTAGATATTTCGCTTAAGCTTAAATTTCGCAGGAAGTTCCCAGCTGGTGACCGACACTAAAGCTACCTAAGATAACACTGTGACGATTTCGCAAAATATGGTTTTGCCACTCTAAGGTAATATTGCTCTTGTGATTAGTGTGGATTTCATTGCAGTATTCTGAAAACGACTCTCCGAAGCCTTTCATCATCTGTTCAAAAACGATTGCTATTTCAGTCCGTTGTTCGGGCAGAATGTAATTAGTTAACCAGCATTGACCAAAATAGTTTGGGAAGCTAGTACCCAGTAACTCACAACCGTAGGAATTCAAATAGATAATCTCAGCATTGGTATTGAGTAATACACAGAGCGCCGCCTGTTTCTCTAAGAAGTTAAATTGCTGAGAATAACTGTTTCTAAAAGTCAGCTCTGAGTCTAGGGAGTTAAGTTTGCTAACCAAGCGAGAAATTTGGGTGCAGTGTTTCTTAAACAAAATAGAGGTGTCCTGCTCTGGCGAGTGGTTTGTCATACTCTGCTTATTTGAGTTCAACTCTAGCATGGATCACCCTAAAAGTTTGTGCTCAATCTATAGCACATACCATCAACTCTAAAGGAGAAATCTTCGGTTTTCAAGGGATTTAGACGAGCGACTTAAAATGGAGTAACGGATTCTTATCGAATAGCCTATTGCAACGGGCTTTAATCGATTGGTAATAGGATACTCAAGGAACTGCTAGGTAAACAGCAGGATTAACAACAAACTAGTCGTATTCGATGTTTTATGAGAATATGTGAATCAAGGTTTTATCAATCAAAAAGGAATATAGGAAATGGTTAAATTAGTCACTATTTTAAGCTTAATGCTAGTGGCATCACCGGTAATCGCAAATCAAACTAGTGAGCAATTCTTCGATAACTTAAAACAGTTGTGTGGAAAAACAATTCAAGGTAAGAGCGTTTTTCCGGCGAATAAGCAAGACTCTTTTTATGGCAAAAAACTAGTGATGAAAGTAGAGTCTTGCTCGGACAAGGAATTAAGAATTCCGTTCAGTGTCGGTGAAGATCACTCAAGAACGTGGATCTTAACGCGCACTGAAAAGGGGTTACTATTCAAGCACGATCATCGTCATAAAGATGGAACGCCTGATAAATTGACCATGTATGGTGGTTATGCAAATTCCCAAGGCTCTCCGTGGACCCAAAGTTTTCCTGCAGATGAAGCGACCAAAGTGTTAGTGCCAAAAGGTAAAACAAATGTTTGGCACCTAACGATCGACAATGACAGTAAGCAATTTATTTACTACTTAGAAAGACACCAAAAGCCGAGATTTAAGGCAGTGTTTGACCTTGCTGGAAGCCGTTTGAAAAATTAAAATGATTATCACCACGAAGCAAGAAGCACGAAGCACCAAAGAAAAATCTATAGGGGTAATTAGGTTTGACGTGGGTCAGGCTGCAGTTCGTCACGAGGCTGGTTGCTACTCCAAAAATTTGCAATTTACTTTGAGTGCGTTTTCAACCTGAAGACTGACCTAGATTGAATACAGGTTCGTGTGTTGTAGGTCGGACTTTATTCTGTTGCTCATATTTTTTAACTTCGAGCTTTTAGAATATCTCCTTACTATGAAAGCGAAAGCGAACGCGAAAGCAGAAATGAATCTTTGGTGATAAGATGTTTTAAAAAGTACTTGGACTATCGCTATCAATCTACATAGCCAAATTACGCACTATCCCAACTAAATAGTGAATGCCATCATCAAATCGAGATTGATCTTTGGTTTGTTTGGCACAACATTGGATACCTTGAAATGACGCCACAAGAAATTGTGCGGTTTTCTTGGCATCAACATCGGGCCTAACTTCACCAGATTCAATACCTTTCGAAATTAACTCTTCAATGCCATCCGTCCAGTCGTCAAATATTTGAATGATCCGTAATCTAAATCCTTCATCTTCAAACGACATCTCTGAACCGATGTTGGTTAATGGACAGCCGACTTCTAAATCACATTGTTCCAAACCTTCGCACATGTTTTGAAAGGACTGGGCTAAAACATCAATGACGTTTCCTGGTTGAGCTAAGGATTCGCTCCAAAACTCTTTAAATTGGCAGCCTAAAATATCATCGACTACGGCATAGCCAAGCGCTTGCTTATTCGGAAAATGGTAATAAATAGCGCCTTTAGTGAGTCCGGTTTTTTCAACCACTTCATCCACCCGCATGCCTTTATAGCCATGCTGGTGGATCAAGGTAGCGGCCATTTCTAGGATTTCTTTGCGAGTTTGTGTTGGGTTATTTTTACGGACCATTAAATTTTCTATTATCGAAGCTGTGTTCATCTGTAAGTAAGACCATCTAGTTTATGAGATACCTCGTCTTATCGCAAGGTATCTCATCATTAGCTAGTCGCTTTGGGCTCGAAAAATAAGCCTTAGCGAACTCGCTTTAAGCTGTTTCGGTTAAAGTCTGCTTCCGAAAGACCTACCCTAAACTGATACTCAGACCACACTAGCTCGGTAGTCTTTTCACTTTGATGATTAACCATGGTCATTTTATGAGCTCGCCAGTATTGGCCTAGGTATTGGGTGTAATCATCATAGGACAAGGACTTCAGGAGTGAACCTTTGCGGTCATAAAAATCGGTTTTTAAAACTCGATACTCTTGCTGGTCTATCCAAGATATCATTTTTTTGTAACCTGAGTGCTTATAGGTTGGGTAGTATTCGACCTTAAAAGTATCTTGGCCGTTAACCTTTTCATCGCCGAGATATTTATAGCGGTATTTACCCACCTCAAAAGAACTCAAGTCTTCAAACGCAAATTCGCTACCCATAAAAGGTCCAGACTTGTTAGATGACGAAATTCGTTTTACCCGTTTAAGAGCAGGCAGATAAAGCCACTGGTCATCGGGAGTCACAATATGCGAATAAGAGAGAAACGCAGTCCCTTTGACGTCGTTAGGACTATCAAAGACCGTCAAACTTTTATCACCATTATCTTCTCCTCCAGTTTCCATCGATTTAAGACGAATATGGCGAGTGCTGCTTTCTCCAAGCTTATTGGTTAGAATCATTTGCATATTTGCACTGGAGTCTTGCCAACCCAAATCTCTTTTGTCGGCTTCGATTGCTATCGCTAATCCTTTTTCTTCGGGGGTTTGCGCAAAGCTACTAACTGGCAGAGTCAGTAGCAAGACGGTGAGTAACTTGTACATTCTTTTGCTCCTTTTCATAGGTAATTAAAATTGCAGGTAATAATAAGAAATCGGTGATTAGAGCAATCACAATGGTGACCGCCGTGAGAATTCCCATATCGGAATTCATGGTAAAAGTAGAGAAAGTTAACACGCTAAAACCCGCTGCTAACACAATGGTTGTGACAACCAGCGCCTTTCCAACTTGTGAAAAGGCATACCTTACTGCTTCGGTAGGATCCAAGTTCTTTTCTCGTCTTGCACGAAGGTACTTGCTCAAAAAATGAACCGAGTCGTCAACCACAATACCGAGAGTCATGCCTGCAACAATGGCAAGCGACATCCCGATTTGTGAGACAAAAATCCCCCATACTCCAAAAGCTATCAACGCCGGAACCATATTAGGGATTAGTGATATGGCACCAATTCTGAAAGACTTAAGTGCAAAAATGAGTAGTATTGAAATCAAAACTAAAGCGATGGCCGTTCCACCTAACATACTGACAACATTGCGTTCGCCGATGTGGGCAAACATAAGGGAAGGACTGGCAGCGTAAAACTCAAACCCTTGACCGTTGCGCACCAACCAAGCGCCTAGGTTCCTCTCTAATGCAATGGTTTCTTTGGTTGATAGGTTCTTAGCCGTAATAATAATTCGAGTACTGGTCTTATTAACGTTGATCTGATTATTCAGATCTAAACCATAAGGAAGCGACATTTCGTACAACAATAAATATTGTGCCGCGAGATCTCGTTCTTTGGGTAGGCGATAGTAAGACGTGTCATCAGCATGCATGTTTTTGTTTAACCGCTTCATAATATCGGTAAAGGTATTAACATGAATAACTTCGGATTGTTGATTTGCAAAAATAGCAAAACCTTCGACGACTTTTAAAAATTTGGGGTCGCTGACCGAACCGCCGTCACCAGCATCGATGGAAAATTCTAAAGTGTACAAGCCGGTTAGGTTTTCTAAAATAAAGTCAGTGTCTTGTCTAAATTCAGTGGAAGTATCAAAGTACTGCACCCATTCATCATTCAGCTCATTCTTGGGTAAGAAAGCAATGGTGACCACAGCAAACAGGCTCATACTCCATAGTAGGCGCTTACGATTGTTAATTACAAAATTAGCCAGACCTTGCATGGATTGATGCTGCGAATCGCTCTTTTTATTCGGCCGTTTTTGCTTGATGGGGAGGGCCAAAACAAGTGCGGGCAATAGTGTGATTGAATAGACAAAAGCTGCAGTCACACCTAGGGAGACAATGTTTCCTAAATCATGAAATGGCGGTACTTCACTAAAATTCATACTTAAGAAACCGATAACTGTTGTCACTGTGGTTAAGAAGATCGGTTGTAAATTAACTCGAATACTTTCCCGCATTGCTTCTATTTTGTGAGCGCCAGCGTGATAGTTTTGTAAAAAAGCAACCAGCACATGCACCGTATCCGCAACTGCCATGGTCAAAATAATGGTGGGTGCTGAGGCCGACGGCGGTGTCAGTTGAATGCCAAACCAACCGGTTAACCCCATGGCAGTCATAATTGAAGCAACGATCACGACTAAAGTGGCAAATATTGCAGAAACGCTTCGTAATAGAATTCCGAGGGTGACTAAAACCACCAAAAACATCAACGGCACTAAAGTAGCCATATCGTTTTGAGAAGAACTTTGGAAAGCTTCATTAAGCATTATAAAACCTGACATATAGATTTCGATATCAGGAAATTTTTCTGCTAATTGGCTGCGCAACTCTCGAGAAAAATTAGCGACATTGCCGTTTTCGTCGAGCGCGAGCCCCGGCAATTTGACCGTCACATTAACTGCGGCAACGTGACCCGATTCGGAAATTAATCGGTGAACCAATAGCGGATCTGCAAGTGAAACTGACTTGATGTAAGCTATTTCATCGTTAGTAAGTGCTAGCTCTTCGTCAACTAAGTCGGCCACGATTAAGTCGTCTTCTTCTGCGCGAGTATGTTGGTAATTGCTGATTGAATCAACTCGCGTCGAGTAGGGCGTTTGCCAAGCTTGGTCCGTTAACCATTGAATGGCTTTAAGTGTTTGTTGGTTAAAGACATCGCCATGTTTGGGTTTTAAGACATACAAGACATTGTCAGATTTTTCATAGCTAGCCTGCAGTTTCTCATAGGCTTCTAGTTGTTCATTTTCCTTGTCAAAAAATACGCGGTAATCACTTGTAAAGGCTATTTTTGAGCCACCCATGCCAGCGCTACCGATGGCGGCTATACATAAAACAAGTAAAAACCAACGAAATCGAATGACTTGGTTGGCAATAAATTCAGACATTTTTTAGCTTCCTATTAAGATGGATTTTTTAAATACATACCGGTTGGTATGTTTATAATACATACTGGTTGGTATGTTTGCAAAGGGATTTTTTCCAACGAGCGGTTGGATTAGAGACTTGAGGGAATGGAATCGCTATAAAGCTGAGGAAAATCAGTCGTTTAAATTGATTTTTGAGATAAAACAATTTTTGTTAAATTTTCGTTATAAATTCGTGAGGAATGCGATTGAAGGATTCTCTATTGTTAACGGGCTTTAAAAAAACAACGATTATCAACCTTAAATGGAGAACGACATGAATAAATTAAGATCACTGTTTAAAACTATTTCATTACTAGTATTCGCAAGCGTGTTCACTACATCAGCATATGCTGGAGGTGCCAAATACGAAGTGACGGTAACAAACCTAACTAAGTCTGTTGCATTTACTCCAATAATGGTCGCTGCACATCATAAAAAGGTGCCTCTATTCCAACTAGGTAGTGAAGCTTCCGACGCTGTGTCTGCGGTTGCCGAAGGTGGCGATACCAGCGGTATAGCTGCCATGTTCACTCACCCCTACGATCAAGTTAGTTCTACCGCGGGGTTATTAATGGCTGGACAATCTGCAACGGTTAGTTTTGAAGGGCTTGGGCGACACGCTCGATTCACGCTGGCTTCCATGCTATTGCCAACCAACGATGCATTTGTAGCGGCTCAATCAGTTAAGGCCCCAAGGCGCGGTGCTAACACCTACTACTTGAGAGCTTATGATGCAGGAACTGAGACAAATGATGAACTCTGTTCAAGTATTCCTGGGCCGCAGTGTGGGGGTGAACCTTTTTCTCCAAACGACAGTGGCGAAGGCTTTGTGTATGTTCACTCTGGTATTCACGGAATCGGTGATCTCAGTGCGAGTCAGTACTCTTGGAATAACCCAGTTCTAAAAGTGACTATCAAAAGAGTTAAATAAACTGTTACCAGAATAATACTTTCCTAACCATTGTTTCTGTTTTGCGCAGCATCCCGAGGCTTTGATGGTAGAGTCTCGGGATTTTTTTGTTCTGTCAACGCGTTTGTCTCACCAGAAAAGCGTAATCGGGTCGAGCGCATTTTATCAAACGTAATTTGAATAGAAGCCAAATTAGAAGCGATCACAATGACTAATCGGTGGTTCTTTAATCGGCCAATATTGTTGCGGTTAAACGCAAGGAATTTGCGCTCGTTTTCCTCTAACTCATTTAGAAATGTATTGGTATGATTGTTGATATCACGGTCTTGATTTCTGTTATACCATTTTATCGCTTGAATACTATCCTGTTCGCTCTCTTCAAAAAATACTTCGTCTGCCGAAATATGAGTGACGTCTTGAGCGATCTTGTGTTGCTGCGACGGGGCTGTTTCAGTCTGATACGCGTTTAATGTACCTAAGAGCTTTTTTCGTTGTTGAGACATTTTTGATATTAAATACCTAAGCGTTTTCAAATGAACTCTCTCAGAAATTGACTCAAAAAAGTCTAAACTCGCTTTTGTTAAGAGTTTCATCTTTACAACTAAGTTAGATGAGAGCGGCCGAGAGTTTCGCTTGTTGATTGGTTGAATGTCACCCATTACTGTCTCCTAATTTATCTAGAGCAAACTACTGACTTTGTTAACATGAGCCGAGTGTTTGGCCCAAAAAAAGAATGCGGTTTGCTGCTGATGGAATTAATACTGCAGAGAAAAAATAACCCGCATGAGCGGGTTATTTTGCACCGACAACACAGCCTGTTATTTCACTGCAAGACGGTCTTCTACTTTTTCTACTTCAAAGGTATTTTTAGCAATTTGAACCACTAAGTCCTTTTCAGCTTCCGTTTCCACCGTACCATTGATAACAACTTTTCGGTTGTCGGTATCGATGTCGATTTCGGTGCTATCAATTTCAGTGTTGAGCAATAGCTTGGTAGAAATTGCGGTTGTAATTGAAGCATCGGTGATGTCAGAAGTCAGTGACTCTGAGTTTTCCTTTTTCTTTTCTTCAACGATTAATCGGTTTTCTACATCTGTAATACCTTCGACACTCTTAGCAAGTTCCGTCGCCAGGTCTTTTTCAACCTCGTTGTCCACCTTACCAGTAATCACGGCGACACCATTGGTGACATCAGTTTCTATTTTAAGCGGGTTTAGATGCTCGTTAAGAAGGACAATAGTATCGAGTTTGCCATCTAGCCAAGCGTCGCTCATAGCGCTGCTTTGCTTATCGGTTCCAGCCATTACCGGCAGTGAAAGAGCCGATGCGATAACAACAGACAATAAAGATTTTTTCATTGATATATTCATACTAAGTCTCCTTGTTGATAAAAAGAACATTGAGATAGTGACTTGTTAGCAATTCACTTTCTCAATTCTCACTCTAAGTAGAGCAAACGCCGTGCCAATCATAACAAAACGTTAAAATACAAAGAGTTAGAGGCCTTTAGCTGGTTCAAGCTTGAAAAATCAGAGGCGAATACCTAAATATTGATGTAGTAATTACAATGCTGCTTGTTAAAATTACATGGATGAATTAGATTGGCATTCTTGCTTCGCTCTAACAGAAGAGTTTCAACTGTGATTAAACCCAGCTTATTATTGTCTATTGAAGATGCTTGCTTATCAGATGAGTTAACCGACCATCGTTGCATCAAACAATACCAAATCACTCAGGTCTCATCGGCTGATTGGTTGCGACACTTAGCTCAGCAGTCTGCGGATAACCAATCCAATGCAGAGCAATTTGATCTAGCGGTTGTTCAGGTCGATCAATTTTCTGAGGCTGATTATCAAGCGCTAATTGACAGTAAAGTGCTTTCAAAGCTCGATGTGATTTTTATCAGCAACGGCGAGCCCAATGAAGCCGTCGATAAGGCAATGCTGCGCGGTGTCAGTTATCATTTTAGGTTGCCCCTCGATCCACAGGTCCTAACTGAACTAATGGATGAGCTATTTCAAGAACTCAGCCAAACCAAAACCACTAATGTGCAAAACGTTACCAGCAACCTCGATCAATTTGGATTACTGGTTGGCTCGTCAAAAGTTATGCGAAGACTCTATCGTGTGATTAGAAAAGCCGCAGAAGCGAATACCAACGTATTTGTTGTCGGTGAAAGTGGCGCGGGAAAAGAGCTGGTTGCCAACACCATTCATTTAGCCAGTAACCGAGCGGATAACCCTTTTGTAGCGGTTAACTGCGGAGCTTTAAGCCCTGAATTAATAGAAAGTGAGCTGTTTGGCCACAAGAAAGGTTCGTTTACAGGGGCAAACAAAGATCGAAGTGGTGTTTTTGAGCAAGCAGAAGGCGGGACTCTTTTTCTAGACGAAGTAACGGAGATGCCCATTGAGCATCAGGTCAAGTTACTGCGTGTACTAGAATCTAATGAGTATCGGCCAGTAGGTAGTGACACGATTAAGATGGCGAATGTAAGAGTGATTGCGGCTACTAATCGCGATGCCTCTGAAGCGATTAAAAATGAATTATTCCGTGAAGATCTTTATTTCCGACTAGCTCACTTTCCGATTAGAGTGCCGCCGCTTAGAGAACGGGGGGAAGATATCACCGGTCTAGCGAAGCACTTTTTAGCCTATCGAAATTCGGAAGAGGAAACCAATAAAGGGATTAGTGAGGAAGGGCTGAAAAAAGTGGCTGAATATGCTTGGCCAGGTAATGTTAGAGAGCTCAAACATGCAATAGAGCGAGCCTATATATTGGCGGAAGCTAATATTGAACCTGAGCATTTAATCCTTGAGCAAGAAAACATGCAACCTGCTGTAGAGTCAAATGCGACTGTCCCCGCAGGGGTACCTCTCGAAGAGATCGAGCGAAAAGCGATAGAAAAAACCTTAGTTGAAAATGAGGGCAATAAATCAGAAACCGCAGAACAATTAGGTATCAGTGTAAAAACCTTATATAACAAACTGGATAAGTATAATTCTGAAGAAGTCAGTTAAGCACCGATGTTGCGATCCATAAAAACAAAAACGCGGACCGAAGCCCGCGTTTTTTTATGTCTACCGTTAGTCTGATTAACAGTCTGTATCTTTAGCGTCGGCAGCTTCTTTTGCCGCTTCGCAGGCATCTTCAATCTCGTTGCCCAACTCTTCGGCTTTGTCTTTTGCATCATCGACAAGGTCATTACCGTTATCAGCGATTTCGTCTATTTTGTCCTCAGTTTTTTCGACCACTTCGTCGACTTTTTCTCCCGCTTTTTCTGCCGGGCCTTTTTCTTCACATGCTGTTAATAGTAGGGTAAAAGTTAAAGCTAACAAATATGCGTATTTCATGTTTCTCTCCGTTAAGTTAGTTATATTGATAAAATAATCGAGTTATTAATTTTGTTTTCGGTGATTAAAATGGCGGGCTTTTACCCTTTAAGCTTCTTACAACTAAAGAAACTACGAATAGAACGATAAACAAAAAGAATAAAACCTTTGCGATACCTGTTGCTGCACCGGCGATTCCCGAAAATCCAAATAATGCTGCAATCAGTGCAATGATTAAAAATGTAATTGCCCAAGATAACATCGATACCTCCCCATTTATTTAAGTTAACCAAAGTGATGCGGCTTAATTCACTCGTTTGGTTTACAACATAGCCAAATGTGTGCCAACTTTTTATAAAGAAATGATAATGTCAATTAATACAATGGCTTACAGTATCTTGTTTTGGTTTGATACGACGAGCACAAGGACTTATTTTTTTAGTTTTTGAAACTTTAGTTGAAATTGTTTCCGATCAATCGGTAAAAATTATAGAGTGGGACTTTGGCAGTTCTCCAGGAGGCTGCGCTCGGACTAAGGTGTCGCAGGATTTGGGTTAAGCCATCGGTTTTTGATGATAAGCCAAAATAAATTTAAACTAATGTCGATTCTCGATTGTTTGGTTCGTCTAATTAAATGACTAAAGACCAAGTAGTACCAATCGGTGTCTAGCGAAAATGATGTATACATAGATTCTAGACTTTAGTTGGTTAGTCTAAAGTAAATGGTAAATAATCAATCAATTCTAAAAAGGATAACCCCATGCAATTCTTATGTTTAATCTACGAAAACGAATCATTAATGGCAACTCGAAGTGATCAAGAAAACGGTAAAATTTTTGAAGACTATATGGCCTTTACCGAAGAAGTCAAACAAGCTGGAAATTTAGTTGCCGGTGACGCTTTGCAACCCACCGATACCGCAACAACCGTTAGAGTGAGAGACGGCAAAACATTATTAACCGATGGTCCATTTGCCGAGACCAAGGAGCAACTTGGTGGCTATTACTTGTTAGAATGCGAATCTCTCGATGAAGCCATTGAAAAAGCGGCTAAGATTCCATCGGCAACTTACGGTAGTATTGAAGTGCGCCCAATCATGGTTTTTGAATAGTAAGGCAAGCATTTCGACTACGCTCAATACAAGCATTTCGACTACGCTCAATGGGCTTTTATTTTTTTTATAGGTGAATTTCAGATCTCATTACAAGCCGGCTGAGCGCAGTCGAAGCCTCGAGAGCTTAAACGATAATCTGAATGCAAGCATTTCGACGCCACTCAATGGGCTTTGTTTTTTTGAGCGTTAGAATTCGGAGCTTTTTGATAGCCGGCTGAACGCAGTCGAAGCCTGGAGAGCTTAAACGATAATCTGAATGAAATCATTTCGACTCCGCTCAATGGGCTTTTATTTTTTTATAGGTGAATTTCAGATCTCATTACAAGCCGGCTGAGCGCAGTCGAAGCCTCGAGAGCTTAAACGATAATCTGAATGTAGGCATTTCGACTCCGCTCAATGGGCTTTGTTTTTATGAGCGTTAGAATTCGGAGCTTTTTACAAGCAGGCTGAGCGCAGTCGAAGCCTTGAGAGCTTAAACGATAATCTGAATGTAGGCATTTCGACTACGCTCAATACAAGCATTTTGACGTTACTCAATACGCTTTAGTTTTTAAAAGGAAACTCCATTTGTCCGAGCGATCAAAATTACTGCACTCACAGATTCAAACAGCCTATCCACAGGCATTGGCTAAATTGCTCATCGTGCTAAACAATATTCAGGATGCTGAGGATTATCTTCAGTCAGCGGTAGAAAAAGCGTTGGTAAAATGGCAAGACCAACTTCCAGAGAACCCAGTCGCCTGGTTGGTTCAAGTTGCACGTAATCAGTACATCGATTTTTATCGTCGGCAAAAAAGACACGTCTCAGATCAATCCGTTCAAGAACAAAACGTCGAACTCGATTTAAGCGAAGAGGCGTTACTACTCAGTTACAATGATGATTTATTGAGGCTTATTTTTACAAGTTGTCATCCCGCACTTAATCAACAAACTCAAATTATTCTGTCGTTAAAGCATGTACTAGGATTAAGTATTCATGAAATAGCCAGCGCTCTACTGATACCTACTAAAACACTTCAACAACGACTACTGAGAGCTAAGAAAAAAATTATTGGTAACCATATTCAATACGAAGTTCCCGCAAAGTCGAGTTGGGGTATGCGCTTGGATGGCGTGTTAAAAACGATCTATTTGCTGTTTAATGAAGGTTATTTATCAACACAACATAAAAATCCTATTCGAACGGATCTTTGTAAAGAAGCCATTCGCCTAACTCGCTTATTGCATATTGGTATCAGAGATAATTCAGAAATCTTAGGATTGTTAGCCTTACTCTTACATCAAGATGCAAGACGACCGGCGCGATTCGATAAAAATGGTGATATGGTTTTATTAGAACATCAAGATAAAAAATTGTGGAAACAAAGGAATATTCAAGAAGCTAATTCATTGGTCTACAAATCGCTTAGAACCGGTGGCGGGACACCTTACGCTTTACAGGCGGCAATCGCGGCGCTACATAACCATCCAGGAAAGTCCGATGAAACTGATTGGCCGCAAATTTATGGTTTATATGTTAAGTTGCTCGAACAGCAAGACAATGCCGTCATTCGACTGAACTCTATGGTGGCATTAGCTAAATGTGGGAAATTTGAAAAAGCCATAAATCAAATATTAGAACTGCAATCTCAGCTTGAGAATTATCCTTATTATTATTCGGCATTGGCAGGATTGTACTTTGAGAATAAGGATTTTAAGAATGCATTGGTTTATTATCAAAAGGCTTTGCGGAATACTGAGAGTGAGTTTCAGTTGAGGTTTTTGCAGGGGAGAGTTTTGGAGTGTGAGGGATTGAATTTTCGAAAAAAGAGTTTATAGTTGATTGGTCATTCGTTGTTCGAGAGCATAAAAATATTTAAATATTGAAAGAATGTATGGCCTGTTTATTACAAACTCGTAAGTCGGGTTAACGGCAACACGTAAGTCGGGTCAAAAGTAGGTCGGGTAGAGCTTCTGCGAATACCCACAACGCTCCACGGGGCACACTGACCCGACAATATACTGTCAAGCAAGTACATTGTTCTTTGATTCAACCATCGCGTCGGGTTTCCTGCGTCTACCCGACCTACGGGAGAAATGAGAATTTCTGTGATAACTTTAATCATTAACGGAACCAATGATGCAATATCGACGAGCAAGGACTGCTGGTGGAACATTTTTCTTTACGGTTAATTTAACTCGTAAGTCGAGTTAACTGTAGGTCGGTGTAGAGCTCTGCGAAACCCGACAATAAACCGGAACGGTTCAATGGAAAGCCCATTACACACCTTTTGGAAAAGCGATTGTCGAGGTCAACAACCTCACTCAAAACATCCGATTCCCGGGACAGTATTTTGACTCAGAAAGTGGATTGCATTATAACTACTTTAGAGATTATGACCCAGAGATTGGACGGTATATTCAGAGTGACCCGATTGGGTTGAATGGGGGGATTAATACTTATGGGTATGTAATGGGTAACCCCATTAGATATACTGATATCTATGGTTTAGAAATTACTGGAGAATGGATAAAAAGACCTACACCTTATATATCAAATATGGGAATAGAGTTTGGTGAAGGTAATGCTCGTCGTCCTAAAGATTGGTGGAAAATATGGGGAAATCTAGGAACATATAAAGCTATGGAGCATCGTGTTTTAGTTCAAGCTGGATTCAATTGGAGGGTTAAATGTACAGAATCGGAGGAGTGTTCTGAGGACTCTTGGGAAGTAAGTGGTGGTGCGCAAGAATGGCTCGAATATTGGATTCCGATATCTACACCTGCTATACCACATCCGGGTGGCTACTATGCATTTTTGGCGAGAAATACTTATAGCCTCTTGATTAAGCCTGCGACATCTATGGCTATGGAGCAAATGTCACAAGCTGCAAATATGTATGCATTAGTAGGTGCAACCTGGATATGCAGGAATCATCAGAGATAAGAGAGTTTGAGTAATGACTAAAAAATGTCCACAGTGTCATGCAGAACTAAGTAAAGGCGCAAGATTTAGCTTGTTATTTGGTTTCAAATGTAAATGTAAGAAATGCCGTTCTAAATTGAGAAGTCACTCTATTTGGGTTTTTGCTTTGTCAGTAGTTGTCGTATTTGTGGCGATAGCTTCTCTAGGTTTTATAAATTTACTTGGAACATACGGCTTTGTTGTTGCTGGATTAATTCCGATAGCAGTATTTTTTATTGGCAAATTCTTTATTCCTCTTGAAAAAATATAAAGGAAATAAATAGACAGTCCATTTAATAGAAGTACCAATCAGCCATCTTGATAGATACGAAGCATAGTTACTCGACTTTTTCTGAGAATACATACAAGTTGACGTCGATTTCTATCACTTAAAGCGATAACGAGACTATTTCAGACAGCACTAAAGCCCCATTGAAGGGTAGAGAAGCGTTTTTTAAAGAATTAAGAAGATTGATTAAATTTGTTTTTCATAAAGCAACTTAGCTGCCGATATCCCACGAAACTCGTAAGTCGGGTTCACTGTAGGTCGGTGTAGAGCTTTGCGAAACCCGACAATAAACCGGAACGGTTCAATGGAAAGCCCATTACACTCCTTTTGGAAAAGCCATTGCTGAGGTGAATAACCTCACTCAAAACATCCGATTCCCGGGACAGTATTTTGACTCAGAAAGTGGATTGCATTATAACTACTTTAGAGATTATGACCCAGAGATTGGACGGTATATTCAGAGTGACCCGATTGGGTTGAATGGGGGGATTAATACTTATGGGTATGTACTAGGTAACCCTATAAAATATGTTGATCCTTTTGGGTTAGAAGTCTATACATTGGGTGGTGAAGCTACAGCAATTTTGGGCATATTGGGCGGGAAAGCTAAATGTGGGTTGTATTATGATAGCGACACATTTGATTTTGGAATATACACAGATTTACCACACAGTGCTATTGATTCCGCCGGTATCGAATTCGGACTAGTCGCTACTCTTGATGTGACAACAAGTATGAATGATTTCTTAGGTGAAACTTTAGAAACCGGAATGTCCGCCGGACCGGCAGGAATTGATGTTAATATAGTCCGTAATCGTGGCTTTGTTGGTGGTGGTATCGATTTAGGCCCAAGTATTGGCTCAAGCGTTTCTAGAGTGTATACCGATACGTACTCAGCAAGAAAAGGTTGGCGAGACCTTATCGAATTTGTAAAAGATAAGATCAGAGAGTCCTGCCATTGTGGAGAATAGGCTTTTCGGAATAGTAATGGGTTCAGTTAATAAATTTAGATTCAGATTTGTGGTGATTGTCACTGGCCTACTTTTTTGTTTATTGCTAATAAGAGAATTAAGTGAAATACACCAAGCATTTTGGTTGCTTTTATTCTTGATGGCGCCAATTATGACTATATTATTTTCTTTGTTATTGTGCCCATTTTGCAAATCTGAGTTAGGAGTTCTTAATCTGTATCGTATCTTAATTTTTGGTATGTGTTGCAAAGAGTAACACGTAAACACGTAAGTCGGATTAATCGTAACTCGTAAGTCAGGTTAACTGGTAGGTCGGGTAGACGAAGGAAACCCGACAATACACTGTCAAGCAAGTACATTGTTCTTTGATTCAACCATCGCATCGGGTTTCCTTCGTCTACCCGACCTACGGGAGAAATGAGAATTTCTGTGATAACATTGGAAATAACTTTAATCATTAACGGAACCAATGATGCAATATCGACGAGCAAGGACTGCTGGTGGAACATTTTTCTTTACGGTTAATTTGGCCGAAAGAAACAACACTTTGTTGATTGACCATGTCGACCTATTGCGACATTCGGTGAAAGACACTCAAACCAATCACCCTTTTATTATTGATGCAATGGTTATTCTACCGGAGCATCTTCATGCAATTTGGACTTTGCCTGAGCACGATTCTGATTATTCTACACGCTGGCGATTAATCAAATCGGGTTTTTCTCGCGCACTTCCAAAAACGGAACGAATTAATCCTGCAAGAAAGAAAAAATCCGAACGTGGAGTTTGGCAGCATCGGTTCTGGGAACATCAAATTCGTGATGAAAGTGACTATAAAAATCATATGGATTATTGTTACTTCAACCCGGTTAAACATGGTTATGTTGACAAGGTGAAAGATTGGGCTTTCTCATCGTTTCATCGTGATGTTAAAAACGGGTTATATGATGAGAGTTGGGGAGCGAGCGTCAGTTTATTATTGTCCGAAAAAGTGTTGGAGAGAGTTAAATAATCGGCTGAGCTTCAATCTTGAGAAGGGCTGTATTTAGTGAGTGCAAGTGAGTTGTCTGCCAGATTCGCATTGTGCTAATAGAATAGGTAATATCAAGTTATGCTATGCAATTAGCGATATATTGATTAACTCTCGGGAGTGGTTATGCTAAAAAAGATTTTAACTATAATGTTCGCCTTTCTATTCTTTGACTCATACGCGAAGCCACCAGAAAAGGCGCAAGTCATGTTATTTGGTACCTTTCATTTCGCTAGTCCAGGGCTTGATAAGGTGAAAACTGATACTTTAGATGTGCTAACGGCAGAAAACCAAGATTACCTCAAAGCTTTGGCAAATAGAATTAGCCAAGGATTTAAACCCACTCAAGTCTTGATTGAATGTAGCAAGAAAAATGCAGATAAAATTAACCTAAGCTATCGTCAGTATTTGGCGGGAAAATACCAGTTATCGGTCAATGAAAATGATCAAATTGGGTTTCGAGTGGCAAAAAAAGCAGGGTTGAATAAAGTAACCTGTTATGACGAACGTGAAATTCAATGGAATTCCAAACGTCTATTTGAAGTTTTGCCAGAGAGTGCACCAGAGATAAAAAAAACGGTTGATGAGTTTATTAATAAAATTACTGCTGAAATAAATCATATGCAACAGACCGCTTCATTAGCAGAAAACTTGATTCATAATAACTCAGAGGCGTTTGACAGGCTTAATAAGTCTTTCTACCTATTAACCAATGAAGTAGAGGCTGATGGTCATTATTCTGGCGCCGATGCTGCGGCAAGTTGGTGGCACCGTAACTTTCGCATGTATGCCAATATCCAAAAAGCTGCTCAACCGGGTGAACGCGTAATCGCGATAGCAGGCCAAGGGCATACGGCTATCCTAAAAGATTTATTGGACCTTGATAGTCGGCGAATAGCGGTTAAAGTAAACCAGTTCCTATAGGTTGAATTAGGAATTAATAAAAATACGAATTTGTAGTGTCGTCGAATGGTCACCTCACTACAATTTCATCGGTTTATAGTTGGCAATAGCAGGATATAGATGTCCCTCCTATTTTATAAACAAACGACCTTTCTAAGTGGTTTACAGAATTAAGCAAACACCCTATTTCGTCCTTGGTTTTTCGCAAAATATAAATGTTTATCGGCTCGTTTATAAAAAGATTCATAGTCTTCCTCTTCCCTTAAAGCGGCGACGCCCAGCGAAATGGTGACTTTAACTGGCTCTTGGTCTTGGTTTAAGAACTGATATTGCTCAACTGATTGTCTTATCCTCTCGGCATTAATTTTCGCTTCTGAAAGAGGACAATTTGGTAGAAGAATTGAAAATTCCTCTCCACCAATTCGAGCAAATATGTCGTGTGCTCGAATATCGTTTTTAATCGTAGCACAGACTTTTTTTAGGACTTTATCTCCAAATGGGTGGCCGTAAGAGTCATTAATATTTTTGAAATGATCTAAATCAAAATAAATCAACGAGAGAGGAGTCTTGGTGCGGTGTGAATAGGAGATTTCTTGTTGCATTCTCTCCAAGTAAAAACGAAGGTTATAGATTCCTGTTAATGAATCAATAAATGAAAGTTTTAGAATAAGATCTTCTTTGTGACCGACGTAACGACCAAACAAAATAAAGACGCCCATGGTAGCCAATAACATGTATGAGTAAAGAGCGAGGTTATTGGACAACTCGGCAACGATTCCAAAGCCAGAAAAGTACTGAATGATTAACCAGCCTAGGGGCGCGCCCAAAGACAGAAATGCACCTTGTAGCGCTCTTAAACTAGATTTGTTCATGTACTAGATAATAGCAGAAATTCTAGTCGATAGTGCTGTCAATCGACATATAAAGCGCGAAATACCAACTAATTAATTCGGGGAACGTTTTGTCAAGCTGAGCTTAGAGAGCTAACTCCAGTAACTTATTCAACTTTTAGGAGCGCTAATCGGTAAAACTGATTAATGTGCTCTAAGAATTAGCGCCTAAGCAGATAACCGAGAGTTGATTTAATGCGCCCAAGTAAAACCTAAACTGAATCCACCATCGATGTCACCACTTACATATTGGCGATAGCCCAGTGTAAAAATAAAGTGGTTGTCACTCATCATACGAATTCGAGGCTCAAGGTAAAAGCCACCATCTAGATTAATATCTTCAGAAGGGCAGTCTGAGCAGTTGCTGATACTTCGTTCAGCCCATAGAAGGTCAACGCCGCCCATCAGGTCGATTTTGTTGTTAGTTCCAAATGAATAGCTCATGCCGACTTCACCGTAGAGTCCAAACGCGTTGGCACTTGACGACTCTCTCGAGCGATCACCAAAGGCATCTTCGACAATCACTTCAAATGAATCATTGTCTTTAAGGAGGTATCCATTGATACCTGCCCCATAAGCAAAATTATTGCTTTGTCCTTCCCATCCCATCTTAAAAAACGTCGCATTAGTTCCAATAAACTCGTTTCTCGCGTTTTCCTTTTCAAGGCTAGAGTAGCCGAGCGCAAATGTCCAGCCGCTATAATCAAAGCTATTGATAGGAGCTGATTCTTTGGGTTGTTTTTGATTCGCTATTGCTGTGTCGGTAACGATGACAAGTAAAAGTGCAAGAATGATGTTAATCGGTTTCATAAATTCTTCCCTGATAAAAAGATTCTTAGATAAGTCTTAAGTTGTTTGAGTGGTTGATATTATAGCTTGAATGTTGTATTTCTTCATCAATGAATATTGACAAATTGGAGTGGCCTTTTTGGAAGGCGGCTGAGGGCTGAAGGTTTCACTTCGACTGCGCTCAGTGAGCTTAATTGTTGAGAGTTAACTTCGCTCAGCGGGCTTTTTAGCAAAGCAAGCGCTCTGAGCGAAGTTAAAGGGTGTTACATCATGTCATTGAGCGACTGCTTTTTATAGCCCTTTGGTGGGTTAAACAATTCTTCACTTAGTGACTTATCTTCAATCGATTGAAGTTTTGATTGCTCGGTTATTTTTCCATTTTTATATTCTTTATAAATGATAGGAAAGCCGCCTAGCTGATTGATTTCGGAGAATGGCATATCGTCGTCCTGTGCAAACTGTCCTACTGAGTCCATTACTTTTTCGAAAAAGGTCATCATTCCTAGCATTGCGGTTTTAACTTCACTACCATTTTTAAGTTTTGACCAAGGCGTAATACAAAGCTCTCTTTTCTTTACATCATTTGAATATACTTCTACAAATTTACAGTCGTAGCCCGCAGCGGCTCCCTTATTGTCAGTTTTCACAATCCTTTTTGTCGGTTTAGTTTTTGGCTTACCGATACCGAGTTTTCCCGCCATCATTTCGCGCATCATTTTTTGCTGCTCGGCTGGCATTTTTGCTAGTTGCGCTTCCATTTGTTGTTTGACTGCGTCCATCTTAGATTTAATACTTTCCAACTGAGAGGATTCAAATTGCATGTAGCTCTTTTGTTGAGAGTCAATGGCTAGCATGGACTGAGATTGATGGTTAAAAATAATGTCATTATCGGTATTTTCATTGCTATCAAAGAAAGTCATTCTTAACTTATCACCTTGAATAAGCATGGTTGATTCATTGCTATTCTGACCATTTTCATTACCTTGAATGACTATTTTAGTTCCAGCAAAAGTATTTAAGGAAAGTAGAGAGAAAAATAATCCAGCTAATGTTTTAATTCGATGGTTGTACATGTCGAGTCTCCGTTCGTTAATGTTACAGTCGTGAGTGCCGATTTAGTGTTTACTACAAGTAGATATCGATCTTGTCTCAGGCTGTCTATTGATTATACAAAACTCATATTACGGAATACTGACTAGTTAGTCACGGAATGAAATGATTTGAGTTGTTAGTTGCGAGAATGTTTTGGGAGCTGGGAGCTGGGAGCTGGGAGCTGGGAGCTGGGAGCTGGGAGCTGGGAGCTGGGAGCTGGGAAAATTTTGCCGAGAGTTGGATGGTATAGAGGGTAGCCCCTCTATACCAACGGCCTACTATTTAGCCAAGTAAGCTAAGATCTTTTGGTTTTCTAAAGCATTTTCAACAGCAATCGCAATCATGCTATCAAAACCTGCTTGTATCCCTGCGGTGACTGGTGCACCGTGGCTGTAATCCATATTAAGCTTAGTGCCGTCACCGGTCGTTAGTGTGCCCTTTATTTCACAACGATAAACCCAAGTATTTAAGCCACGAGTTTCACATAAGAAGTGATTGATTGAGGTTTTGATTGTTTTTTGAGCAGACGTTGAGGCAACTTTGGCGTGTTTTTTTACTTCAACATCAAATTGAGCGTTAAACCCATCGGTGATCTGCTGATAGTTGTAGCTGTGAGATACACCTGAATTACTGGATTCTTCTAGCGTGGTTGAACTCTGCACGTTTTCCAATGCTAAAGTACCTTTCATTTCAAACGCAGGGATACGATCTTGTGCCAAAGGGTAGACTGATGGTTTGTATTCATAGCTTGCACAGCCGGTTAAGAGCGCCAAAAGCGAAACAAATACGAGGTTTAGGGAAATAGAAAGCTTAGGTTTTAGCATTGAAAAAATTCCTTACGGTTTTAATTTATTGTTAGTTTTTGTCGGCCGCAAATCATATCGGAAACTCATTGAGAAATACAGCCAATAGTTCGGCAAAAATTACCGAAACACAACACTGAGTTTAGCTCAGTTTTTAAGAGTTTGCCCAGCAGAAAGCTCAAAGGGATGTTGGTCGAGATTGATAGTTTTATAATCGCGTAATAATAAAATTAAAACCTTCTATTCAGGTCAAAGCTGTTCTAACGAGATGCTGAGTTGAATTGTCAACAAGATACTAAGGGTTAGTACTTAAGCTAGTTGAGAGGGTAGCGACTGACCCCCTTTTCACTAAACGAACCCTTTGAAATGCACTGCTTTGACTTTACATTTAGCCGCTGTTTGACCTACTCGATCTAGCGCTTGAATATGTTCTATATTATCCATTGCCCATAAATGCTTTGGTTCTACATCAGTTATTCCGACTGAGGCTAAGCCCTTTTCGGTCAGCTCTGTGTTATATCGCATATAAGTAAATAACTTATCGTTTGTTGGCCCCTGTATGTTAGTTAAATCACCAATTTCCATATCAATCTCATCACCCGCTAAACAATTGCCAAAAGAGCGGCACAGAATATCTTGTTCTGCACTAGCTGCTGACATTAATGCTTGCGGTGTTTGAGTGGCTGTGTAGCCTATGTGCATATCTTTGGTTTCTAGTTTTTTCTTGACTTGGGGGACATTGCCGGTACCCACTGAAACTAGCAACATTTTGTCTGCGCCAGTTTGCCATTGAACGCGATACGGCTCTAAGGTTGCCATAAGGAATGTTTGAAATGATGGATTATTATAGGGAGTAACGCCACCGTCAACAAAATGGAACTGAGTTGTTCCTAAGGTAATGCTTTCAGGCTCGAAAAATGTTGGTGCTGCGGTACTTGCTCTAACAACTTGCCATAGTGGAAGGTCTAAATTGCAATCAGGTAGTGAACGGTCATTGAACATTGCCTTAGGGTTATTGCTCATCAACCAAGGAGAGCCCGTTGAGGCATTCCGCAACACGATCATCAATAAGGTTTTGATTTTATCACTGCCAAGCGTAGTGTCTTCTCCAAAGGTTTCTTTTAATATTCGAGTAATGGCTTCCGACTGATATTTAAAGTACAAACGCTTTTTGAGAGCGGCTTTTTTAAAAATTTCTTGGCTACACTCTAAATAAAAAGGCCTGATTTCCGCAGTGCTCATTCCGGTTGAAAGTGCTGTCGCAAGTATTGCGCCGGTGCTCGTTCCAGCAATATAGTCAAAGTATTGGCAAAGCCTCAACTCAGGATCACTTGAAAGTTGGCGAAGGTGAGTTTCTATTTGTTCTAGCATGCCAAGCGCTAGCAGGCCCCGAATTCCGCCGCCATCAATAGTTAGAATCTTTTTTTGGGTCATAAAGGTCAAAAAGTTTTTGATTATTATTTTGATTAATACTATTAATATCTGTCGCCTAGCGCAAGCAGTAAATCATTTTAACGAAATTAGTAAACGTTGCTTTTGTTATCACTAATAAAGCTAGTTGCCCAAATCGTTAAATTTTTCCTATACTAGGCTATTATTTGCAAAGGAATTGGCATTAGTCATACCATCTGACCCGTTAAACAATCAATGAGTATTAAAATGAGAAGAATAATGATTCAAATGTTTCCAAACTACGGTCTATCTAACTTTAAAAAGCTGACTACCGAGCAATATAATTGCTACTTAAAGCGTGCAATTCTGCTAATCGGCTGCCTAATGCTAAGTGCCTGTAGCAGCCTTTCCGTTAAGCAACAAACGCTTGCTTCAGTTCATCAAAACTTTTATCAGGACTATGAGCCAAATTTACAAAAGTTTAACTCTGAGATAAACCAATCTCTGGTTTTACGAAAACGTTCTGTTGCATTTTTTACCCAAGAAAGGTTAGAGGGAGAGCAGCAATATTTTGACTCTGCTGATATCACACGAATTCAAACGACCGTTAGAGAGTATGATCGAAACCGCCAAGTTTTATTAAATGACATCGCCTACCGGTATCGTAAACTAATAGAAAATGTCGAACTAAAATTTTCACTAGAAAAAACTAGCGGGCTAGTGATGGGTAGTCAGTTTTTGGGAATAGGGGCAGGTAATGTGCTTTACGTTAACCCAACAGATAAAAAGGGTAAACAGTACTTAACAGTAATAAAACTTGGATTGGCAGCTACCTTAACGCTCTACGATAACTTTATTATTGCGATTATGCCTTATCAAGAAAATGGTCATTTTAGGCGGAAAATTAATTATGACAATATCGATAATGAAAAAATTATCGAGAAGATATCTGGCAACTTCAGAAGGTTAGATAACTATAAAGATACCTTGAGAGTGGTCGAATTTATTGATGCAGCCCGTAATTGGGAAACGGCTAATCCTAAACAAGCAATGGCGCTAGGGAAAGATAACGATTATTTTAATGTGCTAATTACTGGTAGTTATACCAATAAACGAATTAAAGAAATTAACATGATGGATCGATTGGCGTTTAGAACGGTTCGTTTTAGGCGTATCTTGCGCGACATTCTGTTCGATGTGGGTAACGAATCGATGAACCTGGTGAGTAAAATTTTTGGGAATACGATGGGATTGGTTTCATCGAGAGAAGGCTACTTAAAAAACATTCCCAAAAGCCATAAAGAAAAACTAGAAGCTGAAATGAAGCCTGGGGATATATTATTAGAAAAGACTCCTTTTAGGTTGACTGACCGATTTATTCCGGGGCATTGGGGGCATGTTGCAATATGGGTTGGTTCAGAAGAACAATTGAGAGACTTGGGCGTCTGGGATTTACTACCTGAGTTATATGAAAAAGCGCAACAGCGATTAGGTTATCAAGGTCCTTCGTTTCAAGAGAAAATCCGTTCAGGTCATAAAATTGTTGAAGCGCTAAGGCCGGGTGTACAAATCAACACCTTAGAGCATTTTCTAAATATTGATGATATGGCTGTATTAAGAGATGAAAATGTCGATAAAGCGGCTCTTAAACGTTATGTAATTAGAGCGTTTGAACAAATAGGCAAAGAATACGATTTTAACTTTGATGTTGAAACTGACAAAAAGATCGTGTGTTCAGAATTAGCGTTTGTTGCTTACGATGATTATCAGTGGCCGGTGGCAAAAACGGCTGGTCGTTATACTATTTCGCCCGATCATGTTGGCGAAAAAGCTAATGGCGAAGGACCATTTTCACCGGTTCTGCTCTATCATGATGGTAAATTGATTGAAAATAATATTCAGCTCAATTTTAATCGATTGATGAGAGAGGAGTATGATGAAGTTCGGTTGGATTTACAGCCGATCTATTAGCTTTGGTAGTGACTACTTTGTGAGATAACTTTTTAGGTGATTTGTTGCGGGGCTCTCAACAGTCAAAAGAGATACTCGCGACAAGGGTGCTGAGGAATAGAAACCAACGGAATTTAAGTTCGACACACCCTATTGTCCTGAACGATCACCGATGTGACAATCCAACCAGCGCGTCTTGGATTCAACTAATCAGCGTAGCTAATTCGCGAAGTGAATCGATTGTTTATTTCAAAAAGGTTTAAATCTTTTTACCCCGCTCTTTAAAGGGGCTGCGCTATTTGAGCGAGAAACCTAAATTAAACTAATCGGGTATTATTTCTATCACTATCATGATAGACCGCGATTAACGAATATTGCATGAAATCTTGACAGGTGGTCATATAGTTGTGAATGCACTCCCGCAATCTTTCTGAAAAACACTCAGGTATAGCTTCAGCTTTGCTTTTATATATTTCATCATTTGCTCCGCTTAGAGGATTTGTAAACTGGCAACTAACGATATGAATACTATCTTTGGTTTTACTATCATCAGTCACCACTATACTTAACGCCTGTTTTGATTTATCCCATTCGAATAAAAAATATCGAGAGTCGTCGGTGATATTTTCTGATAGTAGACTGGTGGCTTTATCGATACAGCGATTGATTACTGATTCAAATCCATTGGTTAGTGAAGTATTGGACACAGTTGAGTGAGTGATATTTTTACTATTAGCGCTTGAAGGGTGAATTGATTCGGTTTGACTAGTTTGCCAGTCGAGTGGGTTAGACATTATTTACTCGCAGATTGTGGCTTTAACGAAAGCGATGATTATTGATAGGTTGAAATAAATTGTGACAGAACTTCACTGTTGATTTCAACACAAATATTCAAATGGTGAGCCAATTGATTGGCTGGTACTTGATGTGGCTTATCTTTGTAGATGGGTAGCTGAAATAATTGTTGGTAGTGCTTTTCGGCCTCTTTTATTTGACCTGCCAACAAATAGGATTCAGCTAAAGTGGCCAGGTCCCAATAATCCATTTGATGGCTAGACCTTTGTAAGCGTTCCCGTAAAATGGTTTCTCGAGTCGTGTAGGTTTCTATAATCGACAAGGCGGTAGTTTGGCTAGTTGCTTTATCGCCAGACCATAACGAATAGGTTGCCGCATTAATTCCTAAATAAGTATTGCGGTTTTTGGATTGCTGCCATCCTTTAAGGTAAAGTTTTCCCCACTGAGACAACTTGTTTTGTTCACCACCTTGCCAAAGTTTTTTAATAACGCCTGCTAGTATTCCAATGGTTTCATCATCGTTTGGGAAACGTTTCAATAGTCTTCGAAGGTCGGCCTCTGCCTTTTTTAATTCTCCGGTACGACTTAGCAACAACCCAAAAAGCTGTTGCAAGCGGAGATCATTTGGATGTTCTTGCAGTGCTTCGGTTAAAAAGTCTCTTGCGGTTGAGTAGTTTTGCTGATTGATTAGCTCTTCGCAGATAACCGAAGCAAATACCGGTTGTTTTAAATAATCGGTCGCGTTACCTTCAAGCAATTTATCGAGTTTTTTGTGCTCTAACCAAGAGCGAAGCGCATTAAACTGATAAAACAACTGTTGTTGCTGATTACTAATGGGAGTGTATTGGTTTGACTCGTTGTCGACTAATTGAGAGTGATTTAAAAGCCAATTCATCCACATGTCGAGCAAGATGACCGATATATCACCGTCATTGTCTTCCGTAGGTTTCAGGATGTGCCTAAACTGATTAGCAAGTCGGCGTAGAGCATGCGCCCAGTGCCGAGTGTTTTCGTCTAGCAAGTTAAAGTCGTTAATATATTCAATATTGGCAAACACATTGGATTTGGCTTTGTCACCCAGTTGTACAACACAATAATTTGAAGTCGCTTCTAGTATGCGGCCACAGTAAAACACCATCGCTTCAGTGGCTTGAATTTTGGCTACTTTTGTAAGTTGTTCCAAGTCCGTTCTTAAACAGAAGTTATTTGAATCCAAAACGGAACTTTTATGAGAATTCATACTAGCTCAACCTTTTATTCGCTTGTTATTAATGGATTTAAATATGTCTAACAACTTGCCTGAAAAGCTATCGTTTAATTGTTTTTCATGATTAGCATTCTGAGAGTGCTTCATAAGTTGAAATGCTAACATGCCTGCACCACGATTTGTGATGGTTGACGTTTCTTGATTTTGATCAAGTCCGAAAACGTCACGGTCTAAATCCCAAGTAATAGAATCATCATTGGAACTTTCTTGTAAAAGTCTAAAAGCTGCTTCTGGTTGTATTGCCGATGCAATTCTTTTCTGTTGTTGATAGGCGACCATCTCCGGTGGCTGAGAGGGAATTTGTTGTAGAGCAGGGTTGGAAAAGTTTGTTAACGGTAATTGATGAGTCCCGCGCTCGCTATTGAAGTTAAACTTAGTCTCAAAGTAAAAGCTTTCTAGACCAAGTGAATGCCATCGTAGCATATCCGGAAAAGTGCCGGCTATGCCATTTGTTACGTTTTTATCCCATAAAGTTAGCTGCTTTGCTTTATCAATTGAGTCAGATTTTGCCGCGAACAATAAACCTAAGCCCATGGCAACTTCGGTACATTGCGCGTAACTTAATATTTCGTCTTTAGGAGACTGTTGATACAGAGTGGTTATTGTATCTGCGCGTTCTAAAACACTGTCAAATCGAACCAGCCATTGGTTGCCAGAAGGTAATACTGAGTTTTCAATAAACGTGTCTATCGAATAAGGAAAAACTAAGTGCAGCTCCGCTCCTTTTTTAATCGCTAATTCAGCGATTAAAATATCAGCGCCTGCGGCGAGCGAACCAAACACGGCGGGTGTGTAGTGCTGTTCAAAAAAAGCATCAACGGCCTGGTGAAGTGCTGATTCATGCGAGTTAGGAAAGCGACCGCGTTCATCCGCCGAAATCATATGCCCACAATAATGAATTAGAGCAAACTGATTTGACGTAGCTTTGTCATTTGATTCAGAATTGGTCATCCGTCAGCTTTCTTTATCTTTATTCAGCAAATTGCTTGGAGCTGGCTTAGCTCTGTCAATTTTGGGAGTACGGCTGGTCAGCAATATGGTGGTTGTGAGTCCCAATAAAACTAAAATAAAAATGACGATAGAGGATGATTCGACCTTTTCAGGACTATAGATAATATCATTTAGGTTGAGCCCCCATAAATCGACCCAGCCGATAATAGCCGCAAATAGCGAACCGAGTATGCCAAACTTTTTCAAGCGAGCTTCATTTTGTTGGCTAACATGGTCGGCAATATATTGCTCTACTTCATCAACATCATTGGTGGTGTCAGTCAGCAACTGCTCAATTTCCAGCGCCTTTTTATTAGCTTGGCAGAACAAATTGTGATTGGTATTGCTACTAATTTGAGTAAAACGAAAATTTAACCGGAAGTCATAAAGCTTACTTCGATAATTTCGTAAGCGTTGCAAATTATTGCTAGTAGGGTTACTCATATTTATTTGTTTTTGGTGAGAACTTCCGGCCATTTCTCGAAGAAATATATACTCTGCATAGGTTAATAATATCAACGGCGCATAGGCTTGCTTTATCGCGGTTTTACCAAAATTTTTAATGGATTCTGGTACTTGGTCTTGATAGGGTGATAAGTCGACATAACTGCAACTACCCTCTAGACTAAAAGCATGGGTTATAGTCTTAAAGGGCTCAAAGTAGCTAATCTGCTGCTGAGGGTTTTCTGGTAAATATAAATCGTTATATTTTCGAGCCATTCTGAAAATGCAATTATTTTTTTCTTTCGAGTCCAGCGTTTTGTCATTGGTTAAAAAAGTATAACTGTAGGTATTATTTCTATCTTTACAGGCTTTTAGATTTAGCGCCGAAAAACTATCGGTAGGTATCAGCAAATCAACCAAAGGTGACAATCCTTTGGTGATAGCCTTTGAATTGGCTGACTCTGGAGACTCGTCTCCCCAATTGAGCGCAACAGATTGGTGGTCATTGCTATTTCTGGATACGGCGTAATTAATTTCCAGCAACTCTTGCAGTTCAGTAATTGTGGCACCATTTTTAATTGGTTGTCTAAAGGATAAATCAACAACCAGAAGACCCACGCCCATAGTTAGACCAAAAAAACTGATGTCGTTAAACATCAGTGGCCATTGGTTATTTCCAAGAGGTGGAGTGATACCCAGGGATTCAAGTCGCTGAATCGCAGCCTTTTTTAAGGTTAATCCTATGCCATTACCTAATTGATTAGGACTACCGTTATTCAGCGAACGCAGCGCTTCTTGTGTCAGGCATAGGGGCGGCATCCCAAAAAAGCCATGAGTGAAATCTGAGTCTTGCGCACCGTTGATTATATCTGCAGCAAATTCATGAAATCGTTTGTCTAATTTATTGGTAGAAATCTGCCAGAGTGAAGCTTGTGATTGCTGCTGATGCGGTTGATTGGTTAAAAATTCGGCAGCTTGGAA
This sequence comes from Kangiellaceae bacterium, assembly GCA_965230505.1. Classification (GTDB taxonomy): domain Bacteria; phylum Pseudomonadota; class Gammaproteobacteria; order Enterobacterales; family Kangiellaceae. Next base: position 3,201,104 of record OZ246006.1, read on the forward strand.
TAGATCTTTAACTTGTAATGCTTGTTTTTGTTTAAGAAAATCTTGATAGGCGCTTGAACTCGCTGATGATTCAAATGTATAAGGAAAATATAGTTTGATTGAATGATTCCGAGAGATAACCATAGTGATTGATAATTATTATTTGGGTAAGTCTTAGTCTAGGCTAAAATGGGGCAAAAATCTTGATTTTATTGAAGTTTTTATCGTCATATTTAATAAGAGCTCAGTGGATAATTTGACCTAATAAACAAGACTGGGTAAGGTGACAAAAATTTAATCTTGTCATTGTCGAGATAAGCTCGAGAGGAATGTATCGCTTTGGGACAGAAAGAAACCAGTATTTTAGAGTCCGAGTCGACTAGCCAGCAGCTTGTCTATGAAGCGATTATTAAGCAACCATTAGCACCCATGGTACTTCGTGTCGGGTTGGTTAATTTAAGTTCAACTATTAATCAGAAGCAAGTTCAATTTGGAGTAGAGCCATTACTGCGCGAAATTTCTCAAATTGTATCCGAGCTTGCGAGTAGGCCAGTTGCTAAGCAGGTCTACAATACTGAACAACCGCTATTGCGGCTAGTCTCTAAACTCGAAATAAGGTTACCCGAAAGCGAACTAGTCGGGAGTGAGTACCTACGGGTTGATAAAAGCGCTTCCAGCAACTCGCAAGTCGTTGCAAATGACCATCATCAAGTTGGCTTTGATTCAAGTATTCATGAGACCAGCAGTGATGACCAGTTTGTAGCCAAACAAGTGATGGCTCACTCTGATGTGGCGTTGCTCGTGGTAGACGAAACAAACGACAGCGAGAGTATGCTCGCTGAAATCATCAATGACCAATCGAATAGTAAAGCCGTGCCTTTGGTTATTGAATTGAAACTATCGACCCATGGTTCAAAGGGGCTTGAGATAACTTTTCTGCGCTCCACTAGTGGGCAATTATCAGATTGTTTATCTGAAATTCTGCTGTTTGATTCTTTGTTGAGTGCTTTACCAGCGAGTGATGAAGTTTCGAATTCGGTTCTTAAGTCTCACAGTCTTCAACGCATTGCTGATTTTGTCGCGGAAGATTCTTTAGAACTCAATAACCAGCAAGCTGATTTCGATTTTCAGGGGCCCATTAAAGTCAAGAGTTCAATATTAAGTTGGCGAAATGTTTTTACTCGGTTTATCAACTTTTTATCTCCGATAAATAATCAATCAATAACCCTTAAAAAACATCAGTCGGATTCACCGGATAGTATTCCAGATAGCTCTGAGAGTTCCGAGCAGACATTGCTAGCAATGAGCCGCTCTAAATCTTGTCATTATTTGTATGCGCTTTTTATGCGCGCTGATCAGCTTGCCATTCAATATGCTAATGCTCATCGAAGTTCCTTTATACTCATCTATTGTTTGGGTGCATTTGCGTTGATAAACGCCGCTATTGCCATTGGTTTCTCTGACATTGGTTGGTTAGCCTTGAGCTCGGCGTTAGCAGAATTCTTTGCATTAGTTGCAATCTTTCTAATTTATCGAAATGACCATAAAAAACGATATCACATAAAGTGGTTGGAATATCGCTCACTGGCTGAAATTCTGAGAGTTTCCCCACATCTAAATAGTTTGGGTATGGTTTTTACAACCACAGGGTTAGAGCGACATCGTGTAAAAGAAGATGGCGCTAATTTGTCGGCGCATAGTGTTGGTAGGACTTGGCTAATTATTTATTCTGAAAGTATTAAACGCTGGTTAGATTTTAGTAATATCACACTGACTCAAAACTCACTTCAGCAAGGTCGAGCGTTTTTAACGGAAAAGCTAATTGTTGGTCAAACTAACTATCATTTCAAAAATGCTCATCGTATGCACTACGCCGGGCATAGTCTCGGCAAGTTTAGTTACATACTTTTTGTGTTAGCCTTTCTTTTCGTAAGTGGTAAGTTATTAACAAAATTTTTAAACGGACTGGATTTGGGGCTTGACCCGATGGAACTTCATCATATTGGACATTATTTGGGTTTTTTAGCCGCGGTTTGTCCAATGTTAGGTTCTGCGGCCTTTGCAATTAGAAATCACGCAGAGTTTGATATATCTTCACAACGTTCTCAGACAATGTTAAAAAAGTTAAATTGGCAGCTTGAGCAGTTTCGAGAATTAGGTGATTCAATAAGCTACCGAAAACTACATGATATTTGTCAGGAAACGGCATTGATTATGCAATCTGAAACGGCAGACTGGTTAGAAATTTACGAAGTAAAAGAGACTGAACCTGCTTAGCTCTGGTTTATCTTTTTTGATTATTAGTTCAATTGCAGTTGCTGTTGCAAAAAGCGAAGACTGCGGGTGCCATACCAAGAATAAAATTCACCATCAATGACAGCTCCTTGAAACTTAAGTTCTTTCAATGCTTCGATATGCTTGTCAAAAGGAAACGGCTCACTCGAAAACAAATAGTAGCAATTTTTTCTTGGTATTTCTTCCGCGTCAATATTAGGATACTTTTCGTTGCGATGAATTAAAAATTCTTCGAAACCTAGCTTACACAGTACCGACCAAATAAAAGTATCCGGTCCTATGGCCATCCAGGGATCTTTCCAGATCATGTAATCGATGTACTTAATTGCACGGTGATTGGTTTGAACAGTGGGTGCATTATTGTCGGCCAAATGGTTGATTGCTCCTGGGATTTGATCAATGTTTTCTCTGACTAAGTTGTTAGTTTCGGCCACTTGCTGCCAGTCGCTTGCTACCGAGATAAGCTGTTCATTTTCGAGCTTTTCGGCTAAACGAAAAAGTTCACTAGAAATATTGTTTAGATCGGTGATGTGTAGTGCAAAGTATGGGTAAGGACACTGATCGGCCATGGCTAAAGTGTTTTCTTCTTTATCTAATATGACTAGATCCGGCTTAAGTTTATCTAGCTTATCCCACTTCGCATCTTTGGTTCCTCCAACCACTTTGATGTACTTAACTTTCTCTTTGGGGTGAATACAGAATCGAGTTCGGCCAACCACCTCAACGCCACAATCGATGAGCGTTTCGGTGATTGAAGGAATAAAGCAAACGACGCGAGTCATTTTATTTCTCAGTCTTTAAGATTTTATTGCGCAAGATGCTTTTTTAAAGCAACACAGAGTAAAACTGACTCTTTGGTTTGAGCCAGAGCCAACTCATGGCCGGGTGCTTGGTTACCATATTTTTCAAATAGGGCGTCGAGTTCATTGAGTCTCTCTTGGCTACAGACGTTACTAACAAAACGAGGACTTCTGCGTCGCCATTGTGCCGGTATTTTCTCGAGAATTTTTGCCATATTTGCTTTGAACCATTGCCAGTGTTTAGCGCCAAGTTGCTTGTTAGATAACATGGCCGTTATGATGCCAAAACTTTCTCTAGCGCCAATATTGTTGCTTAAGGCGTATTGCTGAACGGATTCCAACAATGCAGTATCAGTAATTGTTCCCAACGCATAAGCACTGGCGTTGTCAAATAATGGGTCATCGACATGCTTTCGCGCTTCAATTAGCTTTTCAAAATAATTGGCACCACCATCTTCAACAGCCACGGTAAATGCTGAAGTATATAAATCACTGGATAATTTCGACGGCTTACTTGATTGGCTGTTGGCAAGAAATTCGTCTGCTAGCAATTGTAGTTCTTTTCGGGTTGATGGCTCTTTTAGGGTATCGGCTGCAAATTTAGTTAAGTTATTAAGCAATAAAAGTTGGCTATCAGTTAGATTTGAGCGCTTAGACTGGAGCGCCTCAATTTTATTTAAATACCAAGGTTTAATCGTTTTAACCAATTGCTTGCCTTGCTGCTCAGAGAAAACTCGGTCGATGTAATAATTAATTTTTGGCAAAGGTAATTCTACAAGCTGTCTTAAATCTGACTGAGAAGAGATTTTTAGACTTTCTTTCATCAAATCAAGTCCTACTTCTCCGGCTTCAAACCCTGCGAAGATACTGTCTAAGACGGCTATTTTTTCAGCATTGTTTAACTCACCAAAGTGCTTTATTAGAGCACCTAGTTCAGAATCATTCATTTTCCAGCGATAATAGCCCGCACCATTGGCGTTGGGCATAATCCAAGTTGGACATTGTTTGCTTGCTAATGTCATTTTATTATTACTAGGACTGATCAAATCGCAAGCTTTCTCTACCTGACCGGCAATTTTATAGTGAACACACATGGGAACATTCCATTGTGAATTCGAGTTAATCGGAGAACCAAGTGGTTTGTATCTTGACTGGCTAAATTCTAAGTTTGTGTTTGTGTCAGTCTCGCATGAGATCTCAATATTGAAAAATGGAACCCCTTTTTGTTCTACAAACTGTTTAAAAGTTTCTGTCAGTGCGGGCTCGCCAGTTTGCTCTCCAATACTTTGATAGAACTGCGGCGAATCGGCAACGCCATCGGCATATTCTGCAATATAACTACCTAGCGCCTTGCGGAACTTTTCCGGGCCAAAATAACTGTCAATCATATGAATGACCGCTTGACTCTTCCGGTAGGTGATGGCGTCATAAGCATTTCTAATATTGGCGTTTTTTAAGATGGGTTCACGAATCGCACGTGTGCTGGCTAGCGAGTCGGAGCGCATGGTATTAAAATTGGAGCGAATGGCATTTAGATCGTGACCAGCACCTGGTTCAAATTGGTCAAGGATAACCGGAGTTGCCCAAGTTGAAAATCCTTCTTTCAACCATAAATCATCCCACCAAGGTGGAGTGACTAAGTTACCAAACCACATATGTGCGATTTCATGAGCATGGGTGTTCATTATAGCGAGCTTTGCCCCTGGTGCTGGGTTATCACCTAATAACACTCGTTGTTCTCTATAGGTAATTGCAGAAGAGAGTTCAGTCGCACCACTTGGCCACTGGGGAGCTGCAACTATATCGAGCTTTTTAAAAGGGTAAGGTTGTACCAGAGCTGTCTCAAATAGTTCCATGTACTTGGCGGTAATCCCCATGACAAAACTCATGTCTTTTGCTCGCCCACGTCTGGCAACTGCTCGCAGCGGAATTTCAAAATCTCTTACAGCATTGGTTGGAATAGGATCAAACTCGAGGATATCAAATGGACCAACGGCTACCGACAAAAGATAAGTCGGCATAGAACGTGTTTCAGCAAACTGAAACTTAACCATGTTTTGGTCGACGATTTCAACTGATTGTTCTCTGGTATTTGAAATCGCAGTCATGTCTTTAGGAATGGTCATTGAAATCAAGTAAGGCGATTTAAACCCTGGCTGATCAAAGCCAGGTAAGAATTTTCTAGCTTGAATTGATTCAGATTTAGCTAACACATAGGCATCACCCTGTTCTTCTACCTTAAACAAGCCAGAAAGGTTTCGGTCAAATTTAGCTTGATAATCAAAAATAAGTGAAAGCTTGCCTTTAGGAAATTGTTTACCTAAGTCAACCCAAGCGACCCCAGAGTCAGAACGTTGCAAATACTCTGCGGGATAAACTTGTCCGTCTTCGGTCGCGCTAATCACGGAGGTGACGCTTAAGTCTTGACCGTGTAACCAAATACCATCGCTCGCTTGTTTTAATTCTATATCCAGTTTCGCATGTCCGGTAAACGAATCCTGATTTGGATCAATCGTCAGGTCCAAGGTGTAATAAAGTGGATAAGCTAGTTCCGGAAGTGCTCCCTCAGGTACTGAATTAAGATCTTGACTTGGTTGGTTAGTTTCAGTGTTATCGGAAGGTGTTTTATGTTGAGGTTCTGCCGCACTCGAAGTTGTTTGAGGATCAGTATCGGAACAAGCCGAAATGGTTATTAATACTGTCAATATGGTAAAAAATTTGGTTAGAATACGATTTTGATTCCGCATAGTAAGATCTCTGTTTAGTCGGTAAATTAATTTTAGTGATGCTATTTGAAGCTTGCCGGTTTCCAACTCAATCGTGAGTTATTAACGGGCTAAAATACGTCGAAGGCTTATTCCATAGAGGCCCTAAGCTCTTCTAACTCAAGTTGCAATAGCTCGACTTGTTCTTCTAATAAAGCGACTCTCTTTTCCATGGCATGATTGTCTTGAGAGTTTGTAGTATCAGTTTGTAGGTTATCTGAAACGCTGTGCGTGTGGCTAGCGTTGTCAGTTTGAAATTCTGAGGTTACTACTTTCTCTGCAAAACAGTGAGCATAGCGAGATTCTCGTTTACCGGGTTCTCTGTCTAGTTTAATCACCTTTGCAGGCTTGCCATTTTCATCGGGCTGGCAAAGTTGATTAAGTACTTGCTCGGTCTCATGGACATCGCTAAATTCACACAATCGATTGGTTCTAGTTCGCAGCTCCCCCGGTGTTTGAGGGCCACGCAAAAATAACACGCAAATGATAGCTAATTCTTGAGGACTCAGTTGCAATTGACCAAACTCCGTATTACAAAATCGGTGTTTGTATTTTGCCACTCGGCTTGACGCTCCTGACTGATTCATGACTAGCCCTTTGGACGACAGCTCATCGATAGTATTTTGCACCTCCATTTCTGTCATAGACATGACTGGATCGCGATTACTTTTTTGGTTGCAAGCGTTGGTAAGAGCATTCAGTGATAAGGGGTATTGATCGGGTGTGGTAAGAGATTTCTCAACCAAGCAGCCAATTACTCGAAGTTGGTTTGTTGATAATTCCATCTTGTAACTTCCTAGTCTTGTAGGGTCAGCAGTCGATAACTCAGCCAATATCACTGAGTTAATCGGTGATTATATCGAAATATTTATGATACTGTGAAATTTTTACTTGCGGCGCCAGAATCTAACTAATAGAGTATAAAACGAAATGTTTCGTAATTAAGGTATCACCATGATTTTTAAATCTCGGGTAAAACTAATTCCTATGTTGGCCGCAATCACACTCTCATTGGGCATGCCCAAAGTCATTGCAGAACCGGCGCACGCCCAAATTGATAAATACGCAGATAGTGCTGGGTATGTATGGATTACTATCGGTAGTGATGCCTATAAAACCCTTTCAGACAAATACCATAGCGAGCAGGAATTGAGGGTTTCTAAGGAGCAAAAGCAAGTTTTTCATAAGGCGGAGCAGCAAGAGCAATTGATGAGTACTCCAATGGTGCTTCAAGTTAAGGCATCACAGTTAAATAAGTTAAGCAAAATTATGCATCAAGACTTTCATCGTTGCGCAGGATTCATTGCACATTCCGATATCGAAAGCGCTAAATCTGCCGCACAATATTCAACTCAAGCAACGACTATGGCGGTAGAGTACTCAATTGATAACCCTGAAGTGGTGGCAGAAATGCTCAGTCAACTTCAACAAAGTAATTTAACCTCGACAGTCACTAATATGAGTAACTTTAATAACCGCTATTACACAGCGCAAAGCGGTGTTGAAGCCTCAAACTGGTTAAAAGGTGAATGGGAACTCATTTCAAATTCTCGCGATGATATTAGCGTGGAGCTATACCAGCATACAGGTTGGGCTCAACCTTCGGTAATCGCGACTATAGAAGGCAGTTCTCTTGCTAGCGAAGTAGTCGTGATCGGAGGGCATTTAGATTCGATTAACGGTGGAAGTCCGGCGAATGGCCGAGCGCCTGGTGCGGATGATAATGCCTCAGGTATCGCGGTAGTCACTGAAACCCTTAATGCGATTGTCGCGAGCGGTTTTAAACCCGCAAGATCGATTAAGTTAATGGGATACGCGGCTGAAGAAGTAGGCTTAAGAGGCTCAGATGAAATAGCAGCGGAGTTTGCCCAAGACAATATTGATGTGGTTGGTGCCGCACAGTTTGATATGACCGGGTTTCGTGGTACGACTGGACAAGACTTTACTTTTATTACTGATTTTACCAACGCTGGTCAAAACCAATATATGGCCGATCTCGTCGATGCTTATTTAACCGACCTTTCCTACGATTTTGATCTTTGTGGTTATGGTTGCTCCGATCACGCGAGCTGGACGCGACATGGTTTTGCCTCGTCGTTTCCGTTTGAGGCCAACTTTAGAAATAGTAATAGTCGAATTCATACATCAGAAGACAGTGTGTTTGACCCGGCTCATGCGATTAATTTTGCGAAGCTGTCGGTCATCTACGCAGCCGAGCTTGCAAAGGGAACAACCGAGATTCCAACGGCCCTAAGTAGTCTTTTATTTTCTCAAGCAGAGTTAGAAGCTGAAACCAATTCAACCATTACTATTGCTGTTAGGAGAGTTGGGCCAAATCAGGTGGCGGCGTCTGTCGATTTTCAAACGGCTGATGGTAGCGCGATTGCCGGGACTGATTATCAAGCTTCATCAGGCACTTTAAGTTGGGAAGCTTCTGATAATGCTGAAAAAACAATTGCTGTTCAGGTAAATAGCGTCGATGTGGATAAAGATTTTACGATTGCCCTGTCTAACCCCGAGGGAAGTGAGTTAGGAGCGACTAACTCTATGACCGTGACTATTAAGGCTGAAGCGGCGACTCAACCTGATCCTGAGCCAGAAGCGGAGTCCAGTAGTGGCGGGGGGGCCTTAAATTATTTGGTAATCATGTTGCTGTTGTTAGTGACAAGGAAAAAAGCACGTTGATAAAGAGAAGCGGCATTCTTAATATGATGTTATAAGGAAAAATTGCTTGGAGGAATAAAAAATGAAGTTTAATTGGCTGTTAATCATAGGTTTTGTCATTTTAATACTTGGTTTGGCGTTAAACTTTTCAGATTCCTCGAGGCAATATACTCCGACTAAAAAAGAAAGCCTTGCACTGACTAAGAGTCTTCAAAAACAGGCCGCTAAAATAAATGGATTGAGCCAGTCACCAAACGGTGCCGCTCAGTACTTTTCTAATAAACGATTAGCTAAAGGCACTAGTCGATTCCCTTCAGAAAATATCGTTAATGCGATTCGTGAGAAGCGTCGTTATTTCAATCAAAACAAACTCCTAGTGGCCCAGCCGTGGATTAATCTAGGACCTCAAAACGTCGGTGGTAGAACTCGTAGCTTTATATTTCATCCTGATAATCCAGAGACTATATATTCTGCGGGTGTGTCCGGTGGGGTTTGGAAGTCGGTCGATGGTGGCGCAGATTGGGTTGCAGTAGCGGATGATATTGAAAATTTAGCGGTGGTCAGTTTAGCTTTATATGAAAATTCGCCGCAAATATTGTTAGCTGGTACTGGGGAAGGGGTTTATATCGGCCGTCCGATTGTTAGAAGTCGCGGGGTTGAAGGTAATGGTATTTTTAAAAGTACGGATGATGGACAATCTTGGCAGGCTATTGAGCAAACACTTAATAATCCTGACTTTCAGTTTGTGAACAAAATTCGAACCACAGCTGACAACACCGCTTTTGCTGCAACGGGAAAAGGAATTTGGCGCTCCGCTGATTTGGGTGAAAATTGGGAGTTGGTACTCGATCAGTCTGGCCGCGTCGGCGGCTGTCATGAAATAGAGATTCGGCCAGGTGTTAGCCCAAATCAAATACTCGTTTCCTGTGGAAGTTTTGAGACTGCGGCAGTCTACAAAAGTAATGATAATGGAACGACATGGATTTCGGTGATCGAAACCACAAACCAAGGGCGAACAACTATTGCTTATGCTCCTTCCAATTCTGCGAGGGTTTATGCCTTAAGTGCGCAAAATCAGTTTGGCCCATACCCTTATGGTGTCAATGGCCTTTATCGTTCGGATGATGGCGGAGATAGCTGGACTTTAGTTAGCGACTATCAAGCCAGTAACTTGAATAACAGAGCGCTATTGGCAACCACTAATTATGTATTTGATTGCGGTGGTTCTGGGACTTATCAGGAGGGCCGACTAGCGGGAGGCGGTTGGTATTATAATTTAATCACGGTAGACCCAACCGACGAAAATAGAATCTGGACCGGTGGTTTAGATTTGTGGCGCTCTGATGACGCCGGTGAAAATTTCTCTTTAGCTTCGTTTTGGTGGGCGAATGACCAACACAATGCGTATATACATGGAGACCACCATTCCATCGTTTACCATCCAAATTATGACGGCGTGACAGAAATGCGAATGTTTGCTTCAAATGATGGCGGCATTTGGCAAACAACTAACTCGACAGCTCGTTTAGCGAGCAATAATTGTGATCCCAACACGGTGCAGATCGATTGGCAGCCTCTTAATAATAACTATGCCGTCACTCAGTTTTATCATGGCTCAGTTGCGCAAGATGGACTAACGATGATTGGTGGCTCACAAGATAATGGAACTATCTGGCGATCAGAAACGGGCGAATGGCAACGAATCAATGGAGGCGATGGTTCCTATTCGGCGATTGACCCAAATGATCCAAATTTAGTTTACGTGTCGTCGCAATACGCAAACTTAGTTCGAATAAATATTCAATCATCTGGAAATGTTCGTACCTCGATTAGCGAGGGAATTAGTGAACCAGGTTTGTTTATTACTCCTTTTGCGCTTGACCAAAATGATACAAGCCGCCTTTGGCTAGCAGGGTTGGCACTTTGGCGAAGTGATAACCGCGGTGATGTTTGGACCAAAGCCAGCAGCGATGAATATACAATGAATTTTATCGATGGTTTATCTGCGTTAGCGGTTGCGCCAGGCAATTCAGATCTAGTCATTTTGGGAGGAACTGATGGAACGATTTATAGACACACGTCGGCTTTGACTGGAACGGGCTCGACAAATATGGAGTCAATTAAAATTGCAGACGGCTATATTTCATCGGTTAATTTTGATCAAAATAACCCCAATAAAGTGGTTGCGACAGTATCAACCTTTGGGCAGCCACATGCGTGGATGAGTTTAGACTCTGGGATAAGCTGGGAGACGATTGATGATCCTTCAAGTGCGGGACTACCGGATGTTCCGACCCATGATATTATCGTTGCGCCTCACGATACTAATACATTGTATGCGGCGACAGATGTGGGAGTTTATAACAGTTCTAATAATGGTTTGACATGGTTTCCGCTAACCACCGGAATGCCCAATGTGGCCGTTGAAAAATTAGTCTATGTCCGAAACAATCTACAGTCTAGCTTAATTGCGTTTACTTATGGACGAGGTACTTTTAAGTCGCAACTAAATAATATCGAGAACTTCGCCCCACATGTCACCAACAGTTCGCCATCCTTGACCTTAGAAAAAGATGAAACCGTCCATTATTTAGTGAACGAAAATTTTGCGGATCAAAATGGCGATCGTTTAAGTTTTTCAGCGAGTAGTTTACCGGCAGGATTGAGCCTTTCAGAGAACGGTTTATTATCAGGAAGTAGTAACGCCATTGGTAGTACCAATGTTTCGATTACCGCTTCCGATGGTGAATTGACCACAACTACCCAGTTGGTAATCACAATTGTTGAAACGTCAAGCTCTAGTTCGGGAGGTGGTAGTTTTTCTTGTTGGTTTTTACTTCTAATTAGTTTTTTAATTTCACAGCGAGATATTCTAGTCAGCGGTGCTCGAATTAAAAAATCTCACTAAGAAATTATTTAATTAAATAGTTTTAAACTTTCATTTTTTAAGAACAATTTAATTGATAAAAATCTCAAAAAATTATATTTAAAATTGTTTTTTATAATTTATAAAAAATATTCTCAGATCTGAGATATTTCTCGAGATATTTATTTTCTCTTATTGCATCCTGCTATACTTTATCAAGAGTGTGCAGATCAAACTTATTCAAAATTTTGGATAAAATTAATCTGCCATCTTTCTCGGCTAGATTTTTTCTGATGAGAATTATTCTTCGGGCAAGCAATTGTCCGTTTTTAATGGTTATATTTTGAACTTAGAATCAACGCGAATTAAATGTTGAGTTCAGTACAACGGATTGCAACTGGGTTAACCTAATTAAGCGCTTGATACTACTGGAATGAGGTGGTATTTGTGTTTGGATTTTTAGGCGAATATTTTAAGAGTAAAAAGGCTAACGATAAAAAAGTAAAGCCTGTCTTAAAATCAAGTAAGCAAGATAACTTTTCGATAAAGTACGATCCCAATTTGATCGACGAACTGGAAAGCGATCACGCTAAATTAGTTGCTATTTATGAACGAATATGGACTGAAGGTTTTAAGGAGTCGAATTTTTCTCAAACTTCAACTTTAATCAGTCAATTCAAAAGTATGTTTCAGGCTCATTTACTAACTGAAAATGTCAAGTTTTATGTTTACTTAGAACAAACTCTAGCTAATGACCCGCACAACCTAAGAATTGTTAAAGAATTTCGAACGGATATGAACGAGATTGCTAACACTGCCGTTAAATTTTGCAAAACCTACCAAGGTAAGTTTAACTCGGAAATGATTCATAAGTTTGAAGACGATTATAAAGCGATAGGGGAAGTCCTAACTAGACGAGTTTCTTTGGAAGAGAAATCGCTCTACGTTTTATATCAGCCAAGTTAACCTAATCGAGTTGTTTAGGTGTCAAACACTGACTTAAATTACTCCGCAAAACAACAAAAAACTGACGGAAAGCAAGCCCCAATTATCATTATTGGCAATGGGCCTGTAGGAGTCAGAGCGGCGGAATTAATATTAGAAAAGACTCGGCATGCGAATGTAGTTTTATTCGGAGAAGAGAGTTGCCAAGCTTATAATCGAGTGCAACTTTCTGTTTATTTGGCTGGCGGTATCCCTAAGTCACAACTATCTAATCGAATCGATGCTGATCAGAATGGTAGACTGACCGAATATGTCGGCCATAAAGTCACTCGTATCGATTGCCAAAATAAATTCATTGAAACTGAGTCCGGACAACATTTTGATTACTCGAAATTAATTCTTGCTTTAGGTTCGTCCCCTAGAATTCCAAAAATATCGAACATCGAACTACAAGGGGTTTATCAATTTAGAACTCTGCAAGACGCTGACCGTTTATTGGCTCTTAAAGATCAATGTCGGCATATCTTTGTAGTTGGAAGTGGCCCACTAGGTTTAGAAACTGCAGTAGCTTTAAAACAACCGACCAATCAAGTTAAGTTACAGGTTCGAGAGAAGTTGCTTAGCCATGATATCGGAACAGGCGCTCAGCTCGTTTTATCTGATTATTTGAAAGCAACTGGAATTAGTTTGGTTTCAAAGAACCCGATTGTTAAATTAATAGGGCGAGTCAAAATTGAAGCGGCAGAGCTCAAAGATGGTACAAGGGTGCCGTGTGAAAGTCTAATTCTCTGTAGCGGCATCACACCCAATGTTGAATTAGCGACTGGTGCTGGGCTGGTTACCCGGCAGGGAATAGTCGTCGATAAACATGGTCTAACTAATGATAACAATATATATGCTATTGGAGAGTGTAGCGAATTTGAAGGAATGACACATGGGATTGTTGCACCCGGTCTGGCTCAAGCGCACAATTGCGTTAATCATATCATTGGTGAAAAACAACGAAAGCCAATTCATGTCGATCACATTCAAGTTAAATTTGGTGATTACGCTACCGCGCATTTTGGGCGACTGTTGGGTCAGGATCTTAAGGCCTACGAGTATACTAATCGGTTAAAAGGAACCTATCGAAAGCTGATTGTCGATGAGCATAAAGTCGTTGGTGCGGTCCTCGTAGGTAACTGGGATGAACAAAATAAAATTAAGCAAGCGGTTGATAGTCAACTAACAGTGACTGATAAGCAGCTTGCAAAGTTTGTAGACTCAGGCTATTTGTTTGAGAATGTTAAGCAACCAAGTGTTAAAGAGTTACCAGAAGATTATTTGGTCTGCTTATGTCAAAGTGTCTCGCGCGGCGAATTAAGTGCTGCAATCAAAGCCGGATGTCGTACCGTTGAAACTTTAGGTGAAAAAACTAAAGCTGGGGTAACCTGCGGCTCTTGCCAACCTCTACTTGCTAACCTTTTAGATGAGCCTGCCCCTAATTTAGTGATGCGGCATCAGACAGCAATTTTAGTCACATCAATTCTATCAATCCTGTTGATTGTATTAACGGTAATTTTTGAACCCCTTGAGATTACCCAGACGGTTCAAATGAATTGGCATATCGAAAAAATTTGGTTTGATGGTTTTTGGAAAAAAGTTAGTGGGTTTAGTTTATTAGGCTTATGTATTATTGCCGCGGCACTAGGACTGCGAAAACGTTGGAAGCGATTTAATTTTGGTCATGTTGACCAATGGCGATATGTTCATTCAATTGTCGGTGTGGTGGCACTAATTATGCTGATGATACACACAGGAATGAGAATGGGGGAAAATTTAAATCTGATCCTTATGATGGTATTTTTGGCGGCTACAACCACCGGCTCTTTAGTCGGAGTGTTTATGGCCAAAAACCATCACTGGAGCGATATTAAGCTAGCGAAACACCGTTTGTGGTGGTCACGTGTGCATCATACACTTTTATGGATGCTACCTCCGCTATTGGGATTTCACATACTATCCGCTTATTATTTTTAGTGGATGTTTTAGTAATGAATAAAGATGTATTTAAATGAAAGCTCCTAAGAACAGTGTTTTTTATATTGGTGTTTCCTTAACTATTATTATTGGTAGTTATCTGACGTTTCATCTTTTGTCAGGAGACAAAACTCATTTCTTATCTGGTGATACCACCCATGGTCATTATCAATTTGAAGTCGAATGTAATGCTTGCCATATTGAAGCCTTTGCTGATGAAGATGTAATGCAAGGAGCGTGCGAGTCGTGTCATGCTGATGAACTTGAAAAAATAAACGATAGTCATCCAAAATCTGTATTTTCCGATCCCCGAAACGCTGAACTGCTTTCACAACTTGATGCGCGTTACTGTATTACGTGCCACCGAGAACATAAACCAGAAATTACTAGAAACTACGGAGTAACCTTAGCTAACGACTTTTGTTTTCATTGTCATAAAGATATTGCAGAAGAGCGAGAGTCTCATCAGGGAATGGAGTTTAAGGACTGTACAACGTCTGGGTGTCATAATTTTCATGATAATTCAATGCTGTATGAAAAATTTCTAATCAGGCATATTAATAAACCGGATGTTTTGGATAAGCCAACTCTCCCGGCACCCACGGGGTTAAAGCGATGGCTTAAGAAAAATAAACAATCACTTCCGTTGGAGGAAGTAAAAGCTGATATTCAAGAGAATTTATTAGCCATTGAGCTTGAGCATAAAGGGCGTCGGCCTCATTTAGATCAATATCATGCTAAAAATGATGATGAAAAAAATCGTACCAAAGAGGCCGAATCGCAAAGCACGATTGTCTCCAACGTTACCAAGCAGTGGCAGGCTAGTATCCATTCTAAAGTTAATGCCAATTGTAGTCACTGTCATTTAGACTCTGAGCAGCATGAAAAACTAAGTGTTGATTTTGAGTCGCCAAGTGAGCAATGCGCTGACTGTCATCAAAAGCAGCAATCTACTTTTCTTCTTGGTAAGCACGGAATGCGTCACTCCCTGAATTTGGAACCAATGTCTGCTGAGCAGTCGCGTTTGGAAGTTGATCACTCTAATTCCGAAGCCCTCACTTGTATTAGTTGTCACGACCCACATAGCCTTGATGTTCAAGTGGCTGCGGTGGAAGCTTGCTTAAGCTGTCATCAAGACCAACACAGCCGTAACTACAAGCAATCAAAGCATTATGCTTTGTGGCAAGATGAGTTAGCCGGTAATGCAATTCCAGGCAGTGGGGTGAGTTGCGCTAGTTGCCATTTACCAAGAATCAAGAAAGGTAAGCGGGTCACTATAATGCACAACCAAAACTTCAACTTAAGACCTAATACCAAAATGCTCAAGAAAGTCTGTATGAGTTGTCATGGTTTAAAGTTTTCACTTTCTTCTTTGGCGAGCGATGAAATTATTCAAAATAATTTTTCTAGCAGTCCAACGGAAGTCCATCCAACTTTTGAACTAATTGAGCAGCGTATTTTAGAAAAAAAGAAATTGAACGAATCACAATAACCTCGGAGAAAATGATGATGAAAAAACTAAATGTTTTACTAGCGGGTTCTGTCGTAACTATGGGACTTTTATTGTCGGCTCCCGCACAAGCGCAAGATGTCAGTGTTAAGAAAATGGCCGATGCTATTTTCTCTGTAATAGAGGCTGATAGAGCGGTCTACACCAAAAAAGTTGTTCAACGCCTGCAAAATGAAGATGAAGTGATCACCGCAGAAGAACACTGGCAGGAAGAGAGTGCGTTACCTTTACCGGCACAAATGCTGCGCATGGGAGCAGAGCGAGTTAATGAGAAAAAGTCAGGGTTTAGCTATGCGCTGTTAAGTTTATGGGCGATCAATAAGCAGAATAAGCCGCGCTCAGAATTCGAAAGGAAGGCACTTGAGTCGCTCAACAAAGATGGAAAAAATGTTTACGGCAGCGAAACATTAGGAGGTAAGAAATATTATACCGCGGTTTATCCCGATGTGGCGGTCTCAAAAGCCTGCGTTTCTTGCCACAATGATCATATTGATAGCCCAAAAAAAGATTTCAAGATTGGCGATATGATGGGCGGATTAGTCATCCGAATTCCGCTCGATTAGTATCTAGGTTAACGCCAGATCTTGTTAGCCCAATTAGTTAAACCGGTGGCGACGCTTCCAAAGTAGTCGCCATCAACCAGTCGCGCTTGTGGCATCACTTTAGAAAGCGCATTGCGTATCAATGACGACTTTGCGCTCCCACCCGTAATGTATAGGTGCGAGGGATTGGTTTGTGCTTGACGAATGCAGTCTTTCACTAACTCAATAATATGTTTAATCTGCTTTTCGACCGACAATTTAAAATCAGTTTGTGTAATGAGCTTTTCTAAGTGAGGCTCAAGGTAAGAAAGAGCAACAAGGTAATTTTGCTCTTCACTTAAGGCAACCTTTGCCATTTCGGCTGATTTAACCAGTCGCTGGTTTAATTTGTATTGCTGCAGATACGCAAAACGTTCGATTAGTTTCGGATGGCAAGCTTCCCGAATTAATTTAGCGATAGCGACTTCAGTTTGCTTACTATAGAAACGCGTTTGTTCTGCTACATGGTTGATTGCTGCTGCGCTCCAATATGGCGCAGAGGGAATCGGTAGTCCGTTCTTACGCGTGCTATCTAGTCCAAACAAAGGCATTAATTGATGGAAAGTGAGAGCGATGTCTAGATCGTTTCCACCAACTCTACGTCCGCTATGTGCGATAAAATCCTGACTTCTATCTTCTTTTTGGATAAATGAAGGGCCCATTTTAACCATAGAACAATCGGTCGTTCCGCCGCCTATATCCACAACCAGTACTATAGCGTCGTTTTGCAGTTTAGTTTCAAAGTCGATTCCGGCTGCAAGAGGCTCGTAAAGAAATTCAATCTGCTGATATCCGCATCGCTGAGCAGCCTGAGTCATTATTCGAATTGCTTGGGAATTACTTGTCGCGCTATCAACTCCCTGAAAATTGACTGGCCTTCCAATCACAACTTTAGTAATGCTTTGGTTTAATTGGGATTCTGCGAGGCGTTTTATATTTAGCATTTTAGCCGTTACTAAGTCCTCAAAATAATTGACCTGTTTGTCAGAAAGGCCGGTTGCACCAAGAAATGACTTGGGGGATTTTACAAACGTACCTTCTTCTGGCGCTTCGATATAGAGTTCAAATGCCTGATTACCAAAAAATACTGTATTATCGGTTGTCGCAAAACCTTCTGACTGCTTTTGAGTGATAGCTCTTTTTAGCTGTATATCTCGTAGATCTTGGTATTGTTGTTTTTGCGAGTCGGGAATATTTTTATGAATATAATCGCAGACATAGCTCCGATCATAGGTAAAGAGAGTCGAGGGTAGGAATGGTTGCCCGTTCTCTAGTTCTAGTAAGCGCACCTTGTTTTCCGTACTAACACCAACAGCTGAATTGGAAGTACCAAAGTCTAAACCTGCTTGCATGATAGCCTCAATGTTGAAAGCGGGTCGGCGATCTTAAATCAAAAAACTAAATCAGTTGGGTTTAGGATAGGTTGAGAGAGCTTTTATTAGATAGATTTAAAAG
Organism: Kangiellaceae bacterium; assembly: GCA_965230505.1. Taxonomy (GTDB): domain Bacteria; phylum Pseudomonadota; class Gammaproteobacteria; order Enterobacterales; family Kangiellaceae. Next base: position 3,218,983 of record OZ246006.1, read on the forward strand.
CCTTAGGCGTTTTGTGAATGACCAGTGATGTATCGAGAGAAAGTTCACCGGAAAATTTTACATTGTGCTGGCACTTCTTAGCCACCGCTATACCTGCATCGACACTCTTCGCAAAATCAAAATTTTGCTGAAATTCATAACTAGCGAATTCACAGCCCTTGGAAACAAATTCCGGCTCAATATCAAGCATAAAACACTCGTTTTCTATTATCGATCGCATTCTTTTAAGTTGCGAAAGTTCGTGTTTAGTTGAGTGATAGTTTTCAGTCCCTAGTTCAGAATTACTTAGCGATTCGACATGATTTTCTGAATCATTCGACTTAGGCATGTTTGCTTCCCAGTTTGAGTTGTTCTTGTTGTTGGGCGTCATTGTACTGACAATCAAGCAGCATTGGAAGAATCTGAACAAGCAAACTCTTCTTCTATTCGTTTTATCTCAATAAATAGATTTAGCTCAAACTTGGCTTTGGCTTCGGTAGGGTAGGGGCCATTGATTTGTGAATCTCTCGATTTGAAATAGTAACCTCGGTCACCAATAACAATGCGATTGGTTCTAGTGAATGCACTCGCCGGTAAATACCCGCTCGCTCGTCCTTGTAGTTGCATGTGTCCGTACCTCTCAATCAGAATATTGAAATTATAGACAGCATTGGGTTATTTGAGTAGGCGCCAAGCTCGGTAATCTTTGTAAGATATATCTCACAGTAAATCCATAACCGCGATACTTGGCAAAACAATATCTCGTAGCTCGATACTTTTGCGCTAGTCTCTTAGTTTTTATCGCTTCGGGAGATGTTAGGGCCTATGCGATTAATGGGATTGAAACAATATCTAAAGTCTAAATAAGCAAAATGAAATTTAAGCCTTTAAAAGCTTCATTTTTAGTGTTCGATTACCTTATAATCTAAATATTGATTTTGGAGTGCTACCGCTTCAAACATTTCTATTTGAACATTCCTTATTGATTAATCAGTGCTGCATGGAGTTGCTTTTAAAGCAAGCAGAAAGTCTACAGGAAAAGGAGATATTCCGATGAGCAGAACGAAAATCCTTTATTTCATAATAATGTTTATTATTTTGAGTATTGTTGCATTTTGGGTTGTTAAGCACTTTAATCATCGGTCAGGCGTTTATCTAATTTCCGACTCGCTACCTGACAATTCCCATATTTATGCAGACGTGAGTTTAGATTCTGGCGAATATACGGAGCGATTGTCTGCAAGTCGTAAGCCTGATTTATCTAGAGCTGTTGAAAGCGTTGGCAGTCAAGCTAATTTCAAAATATTACCCAAGCCCACCGAAGAAAATCAAAGTGAATTGTGTCGTTGGACAAGCCAACGGCTAAATGCGCTGGATATTGAAATCAGAAAAAGTGGCGCAGGGAGTAGTAGCCAGCATTGTGAGGAATACGATCTCAGACGGCGAGAGTTAGTCAGTAATCAATGTCGCTCTAAGCTAGAGAGAAATTTTCTAGAGTTTTGTTAATTAGTCGGTATTGAATTAAACGTCGAGTTAATATAGCTGTTACAATTGACTCTTGGGCTGACTATAATCATACCTCATCAGAACGTGAACTTTAGGTGAAACCAATGAGACTTCCAAGGTACTCGCCATCTATTGTTTTTTGCGAGTGTTGCTGATGCAAATTCTGTTGCTGAAGTGAAGTCCACTCCAACCAATTACACTTTGCCTTCTGTCAGTTTTTTTGTAAAAAGAAAGGAAGGTAATCACTTTATGGTATCTTCGTACTTAGGTATTTCCTACAATACTGATGAAAATAGTCAGTCATAAGAAAGTAATAATGATTATTAGTTCCCATTGGTTTGGAGTATTCGCGAGGTGTCGATTGGTTTGGTGGTTCTATTCGATCGGCGTCAATCATGTTTAACCCAGTCGACTTTGGTCACCCTGTTATTCTTAAGCTAAATGATATCGAGGAAGACTTTGATTTAGATGAAATCATAGTGCCTTCAGTGACATTCGCGCTGGAATTAGATGACTACCCATTGACTGTTGGTGTGGGATATCAAAAAGGTCGAGAGCTTGAGCTCTCAAGTGGTACAGAAAATAGAGTGATCCTATTTTTTTGCGTTTGGTATGCCTTTGTTCAATTTACATTAATGCTGGCTAGTTCATGTTCCCAATCGATGTTTGATGGTTAATACTCCACTGGACGGTTAACATCACTCAACTTTAGTGTTAAGTTACTCTTTCATATTCATAAAGTAGTATAGAGTGACGATTTGAATTTCCCACTGGAACCTTCACCAGAGCAAGTTCGCGGTATGCTTGACTTAGTGACCAACAAGCTTGTGGAGTTTCTTCAAACAAACCATCAACCCGCAAATTATAAAGTTGAGCGAGCGCAAGCAATAGCAAGCGGTCGGCAAGAGCATTTGCCTGACATCCCGACGACCTTGGAAGAAATTTTGGACGACCTATTTTCTCAGGTTTTCCCCAACGCCTTACCAACAGCGCACCCTGGGTTTATGGCGTATATTCCAGGAGGTGGACTCGTTCACGCGGGGATCGCTGATCTTATAACTAAAGTCACCAATCGCTATATCGGGATTGACGCCACCGCTCCGCTTTTAAGTCAAATTGAAACTGATGTTCTTAAGTGGTTTTGTCAGATGGTTGGCTATGATGAAAATTCCGCTGGAACCTTAACCTCCGGAGGTTCCATTGCAAATCTTACAGCTGTGATCTGCGCGCGAAACAAGGTGATGGGTGATGATTTTGCATCAGGAGTGGTCTATGCCAGTGAATTTGTTCATCACTCTATGTGGAAGGCTTTTCATGCCGCAGGCATAAGCGGCCGGCGAATACGCGTGATTGATGTTGATAAAAATTTCCGGCTCGATGTTGAAAAATTAGCTAAACAAATGAAGCAAGATCTTGCGGAGGGATTAAAACCTATGATGGTGGTTGCCACTGCAGGAAGCACCAATACTGGAACCATTGATCCGCTGCAGCAAGTTGCTAGTTTATGCAAACTTCATTCTGCCTGGTATCACATCGATGCGGCTTACGGTGGATTCTTTTGTTTTACTGAAGCCGGAAAGAAAAAGCTAGCAGGCATTCAACTTGCAGACTCGATTACCTTGGATCCTCACAAAGGATTATTTTTGCCCTACGGAACTGGCGCTATTATCGTTAAAAATAGTGATGATCTAAAAAACACTTTCTCTCATCAAGCTGACTACATTCCAGAAAAAGTTCAAGAGCAGACTTTATGGGATTTTTCTGAATTGTCTCTTGAGCTAACACGCCCGTCGAGAGGCTTGGCAATTTGGTTGCCATTTAAAATGTATGGTGTTCAAGCATTTAGACAAGCTCTGCGAGAAAAGCTTAATTTAGCGAATTATTTTTGTGAGCAGCTTTTGTTAGATAGTCGCTGGAAAGTAGATGCTCATCCAGAACTTTCATTGACCGTATTTAAGTACATTAATGCCGATTTATCCAAAGACCAACTGAACTTAATTAATCGTCAGATTATTGAAAATGTAAACCATAAAGGCAGAGTTAATTTGTCGGGTACCTCAATAAAAGGTGAGTTTGTTATTCGAACCTGTGTACTGTCTTTTAGAACTCATAAGCTACAAGTTGATCAGCTATTAGAAGATTTGACTGAGCAACTAGATTTACTATGAAATTTTTCACCACTTGAAGGTTAAAACATTCGAACCAACGAAGGAGACTACCTTTTAATCAAGTGGTGAACAAAAAATTCTAATGCTTAAAGCGTATTTTGGGCTAAAGTTTATTGGCAGCAACTGCTTTAACTTTTGGCCATTCAGCATTTGCCTCTTTAAGGTGCTTTGGAACATCTTTTTTCCACGCTTTGTAGACATCAGGGTTCTTGTTGACATAAAGCACTCCATCGACTACTTCAAAAGCTTTTCCGTCAATTTCAAACTTTTTACCAAAGGTCATCCCATAGGCACAAAAACCGCCATAAGCTGGTGCATATTTTGTTGGATTCTTCAGAAATGCATTCCTATTTTCTTCGCTGCTAAATCGATAAATTGCGTCATTGTACACGGCTGTGATTGAAGCATTCCCTTCAACTGGTTTACCCTCGGTAAAATAGGCGACAGCATCGTGGCCAGCAAGAATAACGCCATTATCGTCAGTTTCAGTATCGACACCAGCAAAGCTAAAAGTGGAAAACAGCAGTGCAAGCATTGCAGCAATTGATTTAATCAAGTTAGTTTTCAAATGTGTATAATTAAACATAATATTATTCCTTGGTTGAGTCTTAATCGACAGTCGCTAGCTTATGACAAACTATCTGGCACAACTATGTTTCAAATAACGAGGTTTATGTCCGAATGTCCGAAGATGTTCTAAATAAGATTTTTTCAACCTTTAACGTCTCAGCACAAGTTTTTCACAATGGGCAATATTGTGGCAGTTGGTCTATTGATACCTCCGGTGCTAATTACTTGAGTTTTCATATTGTTACTCATGGCAGATGCTATTTGACGGTGGAGGGAATGGAGCCAGAAATTACTGAGCTAAACCAAGGTGATCTTGTTTTGTTTCCACACGATGCTAAGCACTGCATTAGCAACGAGCCGAGTTTTGCTTCCGAGGTTAATCGTTCCAATTCGACTGACTTCAAGGGTGGAGTTGTTGACAATGCCACTGGGTTAGTTTGCGGGTATTTCGTTCATCAACATCCGCTGATCAAGCAAATGACAGACTATTTACCAATATCCATTGTAATAAAAAAGCAAAATGATAAAAGTGGCAGCTTATCCACCTTTGTAAAATTGCTCGTTGAAGAGTCGTTAAACGCCAATAAGGGGTCTACATTTATTCTTGAAAAACTTTCCGAGTGTATTTTGGCTAGTTTGCTTCGTGAGTATTTATCTTTAGAAAAAGGTCTGTTCGCGGCACTTGTCAATGAGCGATTAAACCCATCTATTAAAGCGATAATTAAGCAGCCCGCCGATAAATGGTCGTTGGCTAAACTGGCTGAATTAAGTCATATGTCCCGTTCGAGTTATTCAGAACTGTTTAAAAAAGTGGTAGGCGTTCCGGTGATGGAATATGTCACTCAGTGGCGGGTTTCAGTTGCTTATAATTTGTTAACAGATCCATCAGAAACAACGTTATCAGTTGCCCAGCAAGTAGGCTACGACAACGAGTCTTCATTCTCAAAAGCATTTAAGCGGGTGTCGGGGGTTAGTCCAGGAGAAGTTAGATCCAAGGTAAAAAACTAACAACTCACACTTAGCTAACAAATAGCGTGAGTTGATTGGTTAGGCGCAGCTTTATTTTTTAAAGTGATTTTAATCAAACTGAATGTGGAAAGTGGTGCCAACATTTACATCGGAAGTGACTGCCATTTGGCCTTGATGATGCTCTGTAATTACAAAATGTGAAAAGGACAATCGCTTATCCGCATCATATTCTGAATCGAGAGGAAGATTGCTAAAGAAGGGTTCAAAGATAGATTGTTGCTCTTCGCCGGTCAAACCAAGTCCATTATGCGAAATCTTTAGCCACAGTGCGCCGTAGCATTCGAGCATTCTGACTTTAATGGCTGGCTTGAAACCTTCACGATTTATTTTTCCAATTGAGTAGAAGCAGTGCCGTAACAAGCTTAAAAATACCTGTTGGATTTCAGATACATGGCAGCTCACTTTCGGTAAGTTGTTATCGTAATCACGCTCCACGCTAACATCTGAAAAATTCAGCCCTTGTGGCAAAGATAAAACGTTTTCAGCCAGCTCAATTGAGTGATCCATTACCTCAGTCATATCTGCTGGTTGTTTGTCGTGGCGTTGCGAGCTTGCAAAATCCAACAAGTTTTGAATAATGGCACTTGCTTGTTTTCCTTGAGCTACAGCATCTGCAATGCCATCTCTAATTTGCGCTAAGCCATCTTCATTCAATGGCAGCTGGTTGATTTTTGAGTCTATCAACTCAATATCATTAAGTAACCCTTGCAATGGGACATTCATATCATGTGCCATGGAGGAAGCTAATTCGCCCATGGAAGAAATTTTATCTCGTTGGATTAACTTGTTTTCTGATTTAACCTGTTTGGAGACGTCATCGAGCAGCAGTACCACTCCCGACTCACCCGTACCGTGTAACGGATAGATGGTAATATCAAAATGAAACAACCCACGTTGATTTTGGCGAATGGTCGTTGGTTCCGTTTTAGTCAGTGCTTCCCTGACTTGAGTCGGTGTCACCGTAATAATCGGGTAGGCTTCCCAAAGGTTGCGGCTGATAGCATCTTTGGCCTTAACGCCGGTATATTGTTCGGCTTTCTTATTCCACTGAGTGATTTCACCCTGAGGATTTAAACCAACCAACATGGATGGCATTGAAGTCAAAATACTATGAATATAGTGTTCTGAAGCATGTAGCTGTTCGGTAGTCGATAAATGGCGCTCTACCTCTTCTTTTAATTTTCGATTGGATTCATCGAGAGTCGCCGTTCTCTCTTTTACGCGTAGTTCAAGGTCCTCTTTGATGGCATTTAATTCTGCGTTTGCCTTGTCTTTCTCTTGTCGGCTAAAAAACAGTACGGTAGCGGTAATGGAAAGCAGAATAATCAAAATTCCGCTTGACCAGTTGGCCACGTATTGCCAATTGGTTTTGCCTTGTTCATCTTTAAAAAGCTGAATAAACGAGTCCCCCAGCCCAGTAAAATAGAGCAATAAAAAGGCGACAGCAGCAGCGATAAGTGTTTTTTTCATACAAAACTTAAATAAACCCAATAATTACTCGCAATAGTACAATATTCATAGGCTTGAGTCACAGTATCCGACGTCGTTTTTTAGACCAACACCGGCATTTGACAGTAAACTGAAACCTTTTTAGGTACCAACCTTGATTATGTGTTGAACAAGCTGGTTAATTAATATACATTTTTTGCAGCAAGGCCTCGCTGATTGCTTTAGTTAATATAAAGTGATGTGGTCCAGCGTAGCGCTAAGACTAAAGCGCAAACAGAGAAGAATTCTATAAATATATGGGTAAATGGTGTGGATTTTTTCGCTTAAGTTGTAGAAGGGCCAATACCAACTCCAGAGTAACGGGATGGGAAAAGCCGACCCAGCATAAAAAAGCCGAGAACATAGACTATGGATCGAGTAGATTGGCAGGAGTTGCAATCATTATTTCAACAAGCAGTGTCGCTTCAGCAAGAAGAAAGAAAGGCATTCTTAGATAATGCTTGTGGCGACAACATTGCCTTACGCAATGAAATAGAAGCACTCTTAATTGCCGACCAAAATCAGTTATCTGGTCACCGTTCGTTGAACATTGAAGTGGCCAATGTCGATAGTAAGCTTGTTGGTTCTTTGATTGATGATTGGAAAATTGTCCGACAAATCGGAGTAGGCGGCATGGGCTCGGTTTTTTTAGCTCATCGACATTCGGCAGATTTTCAGCAATCGGCAGCACTCAAGTTAGTAAAAAAAGGCATGGACTCGGAAGCTGTCGTCCAAAGGTTTCAACAAGAAAGAAAAATACTAGCCTCGTTAAATCACAAGAATATCGCGAAATTATTAGACGGCGGTATGACTCAAGATGGTCGGCCTTATTTTGTCATGGAGCATGTGGATGGATTACCAATCACCCAATATTGCGATCAACATCGACTTAACATTAGTCAACGGCTAAATTTGTTTAGGGCCGTTTGTTCTGCGGTTCATCACGCTCATAAAAATTTAATTGTTCATCGAGACCTTAAACCCTCAAATATTATTGTGACTCACTCTGGCGATTTGAAGCTCCTTGATTTTGGTATTGCTAAGTTATTAGACGATTCTGAGAATCAACAATTTACACGAACCGGAATGCAATTGCATACACCAGCCTATGCCTCGCCCGAACAACTCATCAACGACACTATCACTACCGCATCAGACATTTACGCGTTGGGTATCTTGTTCTATGAGCTACTAACCGGTCGACGTCCATTTGAAATCAAACGGTCAGAACAAGAGTTTAGAGAGCTGGTGCTAACGGGACAACCGGTAAAACCAAGCGATGCAGTAACTGAGATTGTCTCAAATACCAATGAAACCCAAACTGCCGAGACGATTAGTCAGTGCAGAAGTACACGTGTTCAGGGGTTAAAACGAACTTTAGCAGGCGATCTTGATACTATCTGTATGATGGCAATGCACCGAGAAGCGGACAGGCGATATACCTCTGCCAGTGAATTTGCTTCAGATATTCAACGCCACCTTGACGGCTTACCGGTCAGTGCAAGACCTGACTCCAGAATTTATCGGCTTAATAAATTCATCAAAAGAAACAAAGCGTCGGTGTCTATTGCTTCACTGGCTGTATTGTCGATTATTCTGCTCACCATTTTTTATACCAGTCAACTTAAACTGCAACGAGATATTGCAATTAAAGAAAGGCAAAAGTCAGATGAAGTGGTGGATTTTGTGACTGGCTTATTTGAGTATTCCAAACCATCGCGGCGACTCGGGCAAGAAATTACCGCTAAGGATCTATTGGATGAGGGGGCTAATAGAATCCAGTTCGAATTGGTAGAGCAACCGCTAGTCCAACAAAAACTTCGACAGGTCTTAGGGGAGGTTTATTATAAACTTGGTCAAGAACAAAAAGCCCTAGACCTGTTGACCGAAGCGCTTGCCAAACAACGCGAATTATTAGGTGAAAACCATTTAGACGTAGCCACCACTAAGTTAGTTTTAGCGATGGTCCATCAAGATAGAGGAGACTATGATGTTGGTGCCCAGCTGCTATCGCAAGCCTTGCATACCAAAAAAAAATTGTTAGGAGAGCAGCATTTCGATGTGGCTGAAGTACTCAGTGTTTTCGCTTTTTTTGAGCAGATGCGCGGCGATTTTAAACAAGCGGAAATTTATTTTCAGCAGGGGTTAACGATCAGCGAACAGCTTGCTGCGGGAGATAACGTTTACTTAGCCAAATTGACTAAGCAACTAGGAGGTTTTTACCGTTACTTAGACCGCAATAGCGATGCTGAGCCTCTACTGCGAAAAGCTTTAGCGATGCAAAATAGGCTTTATCAAGGAGGTCCTCACCCAGACATTAATAGCACTAAACGAGAATTAGCAGCGTTGCTACGAGACATGGAACAATTCGAAGAGTCCAAAAAGCTTTATAACGAAGTCATCGAATCAAGGACCAAAATACTTGGGCCGGACCATGTGGAATTGGGGAATACTTGGAATAGTTATAGTTTATTACTTGCCAAAATGGGAGATTTTGAGGGAGCGCTAGCCGCCAATATCCACTTTATTGAATTGCTTAAACGTGCCTATTCAGATCCGACTCCCAGCTTGGCCGCGGCCTATCATAATCAAGCCAGTATGCTACGGGATTTACAGCGATACCCAGAAGCGATTAAGTACTATCGGTTAGCGCTAGAAACTCAAGATGTTATTGGCTTACCAGAGAAGCATGTTCATCGAGCATTCCCACTCGAAGGGATTGCCGGTGTTTATGTGAGCCAAAAGAATTTTACAGAGGCGTCAGAGCTCTATCGACGGGTACTGGCATTGAGACGTGAATCGCTGTCTGAAGATCACAAAACCATTATTGATGCTAAGACCAGCCTTGGTGGAGCGCTCACTGGACTTGAAGACTATTTAGAAGCCGAAAAGCTTCTGCAAGAAAGTTATCAACAATCTCTTGAAACCAGAGGCAAAAGAGACGGCCGTACCCTTAGGGCTTTACGTAAATTGATAGAGCTCTACAAAGCAACTGGGAAATCAAATCAAGTTGAAGAATTTAGTAAACTTTTGCAGGAAAACCAATCTGAAGAATAATCTCATTTTTCAATAAGCCTACTCAGTTAACCGATTTTGCGCGCCAGTTGCTTGAAATCGCGGTCGGATACGATATGATGTCAAGTTGAACTGGAGGTGCTGCATTTGGCTGAACAAGAGATTACTAGGCTCCTACAAAACTGGGTGGCAGGTGATTCTGCGAGCTTAGACCGTCTGACACCTATGGTTTATCAACACCTTCACAAGATCGCGGCCAATGCCTTTCGAGGCGAACGAGCTGATCATACGCTTCAAACCACGGCTTTAGTTCACGAGGCTTATGCCAAATTAATTGATATCGATATTGATTGGCAAGATCGTAGCCATTTCTTTGCACTCGCCGCGCGATTAATGCGTCGAATTCTGGTTGACCATGCCAAATCAAAAGGTGCTAAACGAAGAGGCGAAGGAGGCAAAGCATTACCTTTAGATGATGTAATTGTAGTCACCCCAGAAGTCGGTGACGAAATCTTAGACTTACATGAGGCGCTTAACTTATTGGCAGAACGAGACCCAAGAAAAGCTGAAATGCTTGAACTACAGTTTTTTGGCGGTTTAACCTATGAGGAAATGTCTGAAGTCCTAAACCTTTCACGAAGTACACTCGATCGAGATCTGCGTTTCGCAAAAGCTTGGTTAGGTAATCAATTGAATAGAGACAACCAAGCGGAAAAGTATAACCAGTCGAAGAATAATAATGAGTGAAAGACGTCCCCCTTATTTTAGTGTTGGTGAAGTTGCTATTTTGCAACCCCCGCACCCATCTGCCAAGCACTTGTGGGGAACAGAAACCACTATATTGGAAGTCTTCTGGAGTGGTGGCGGTGAAGATGCTATGGGGCAAAATTCTCCAAAATGGAGTTATTTAACCGACGTGCCTGCGCCACCACCTACCGACTTGCCCGAAGATCAGCATGATGGCTGGGTTTGGTGTGAATATGATTTACGTAAAAAGCAGCAACCTGGCGAGTCGTTTGAAGCGATGATGGAAAGGCTCTCTGAAGCGGTGACTGAAAGGGAGTAGGGGTGCAATCGGACTCCAAAAACTCGTTCATGACACACTCTAAGTGCTGGTGCTGTTAAAAACTACACCAGCATAGCAAAGAGCTAATAATTCTACTTCATAGATTCTCTATACTCGGTTACTGGCAGTCCCCCTATCCCCCAATTTTCAAGCGGAACTTCGTCAACAACTACAAAAGTCGTTTTCGGATCTTTATTTAAAACTGTTTCTAAAACTTGAGTGACTCCTTGAATCAATTCAGCTTTTTGTTGGGAAGTTACACCTGAATTATCCGGTCCACCTTCTTGAGTGATTTTGATATTAACGTAGGGCATTACTCGCCTCCTGTCATTGGTTTAAAAGAAAATACTTTGCTCATGATTTGCCAGCGATTGTTGCTATTAAACAAAGTGAGATAATCCAAATATTGCCTCTCGTACATTTGCATGGACAGGCTAACGAATGCCATATTCTGACCGTCGTTTTCAATGGATATTATCTGTTCGTGACGTGGCTGGTTAAGCGCGCTCGGGGCGGTTCGTTGGTCAACTATTTCAAAGTATTCTTTTACTGAAAGGTTTAAGTATTCTCCACTTACCGTATTGATATATCGGGCATCGGGATGAAATACTTTTGCTAACTTAATACTGCTCGCTTGGTATAACCCCTCCAAGTAGTCTGCCATTAACTCTGTTATATCTTCGAATACATTATTGGAAGGCATTTTAGAATAATCCTTCAGTCTTCATCGCTCTTTGAACTGAAGGGCGTTGAGAAAGTCTTGTCATGTAATTGGATAAATTAGGCCAACTGTTTAATGTGATTCCAACAAAGTTAGACCAGTTACTAACCACAAATAAATAAGCATCGGCAATACTGAAATGGGCACCGACAATAAACTCTCTGCTATCCGCTAACTGTTGTTCAATAAAATCAAATTTTTTGGCAACATTTGATTTAGCTCGAGATTTTTCATCGTCCGTCGCATCGGATTTAAATAGCGGGCTGAATGCTTTATGTAGTTCAGAGCTTGTATAAGTGAGGCTTTCAATCACCCGCGCTCTTTCTAGAGAAGTCGTGGCTGGAAGCAAGGAATTATTCGAAAACTTATCAGCCAAGAACTGAAGTATCGCGGGTCCCTCTGTCAAGATAACGCCGTCAGAAAGCTTTAGGGCGGGTACGTATCCTTTCGGATTGATTTTCAGGTAGTCAGCATGATGTTCTGTCAATTTAGTATCGGTGTCGACTTTTTCTAATTCGAAAGTCGAATCACTTTCTTCAAGAAGGATATGCGAGGCGAGGGAGCAGGCTCCTGGTTTGTAATATAGTTTCATAGCGGTATCTCCAAGTATTTTTAAGTAAAACTTAATGAGCATTTGCTCATCGCGAAAGAAGAATAATTTCAATGGTTACCAAAGTAAACTATATATCATAAGTAAACTTGATTAATAAGTTACCAATAGGTAACCTATAGTGACTAATGATTTCAAATGAGTGAAGACAACTATGGGATTAAAAGTTAGAAAAAATCAAAGTCCGCCTGTCCCACACAATTGTCCTTTATCGGAGTGTATGTCGGTTTTAGGTGGTGCCTGGACTCCTAATGTCATTTGGAGTCTCAGTGGTGGTGTACGAAGGTTTAACGAATTAAGAGTGGATATTCCGCCAATATCGGCAAAAGTTTTAACGGTAAGGCTTAAAACGTTAGAGCAGCAGGGAATTATTAGCCGCCAAGTCAAAGCAACTTCTCCGCCTTCTGTTGAGTATTCTTTGACTGAGTTAGGAAAGGAATTACTTCCAGCCATTGATGCAATTGTTAAGGTTGGCCACAAGTTAAAACAAAGGAATAAGTAGCCAAGCAAAGCTTAAACTAGGGTTCCACCTCTTCCGATTCGCACATCACTTTCGCGCCGATATTCTTAATAATTTTTTATTCTTTAAATTAACTGCTGGCTGAAGCGGCGGCTAATTCGCTCTCAGGCGTTATGATAGCTGTTCTGCCGCTTGTGGCGACGCGCTAATCATCAAGCCAATATTCCGTTCATTTTTCCTCAAAAATCACTAGTATTCCCGTATACAAATATGTATCGTTGCGAAATATAGCCACCCTCAGGATGAGATTATTTTTCGGGCACTAATTAAGAGAGTTAAGTGTATGTTATTTAATGAAAAATTTAGTAGCGATGATTTAATAAGACAAAAGATTCGCGAGTTTTATCGAATTGATGAGAGTCAAGCGATTGATCTCATCCTTCCAGAGGCAGAAGTGAACATGCGTGCTCGAAGTCGTGCGTGGGATCGCGCTCGTAAAATGGTGCTGCAGATTCGTCGTGAACAGTCGGGACACGGTGGTGTGGACGCACTATTAAATGAGTACTCACTTTCAACGGAAGAAGGTGTCGCACTGATGTGTTTAGCCGAGGCCTTGTTGCGAGTGCCGGATAAAAAAACTCAAGACGAACTCATTAGAGACAAGTTATCGAAAGGCCACTGGACACCTCATTTGGGCAATAGTGACTCGCTGTTTGTTAATGCTTCTTCTTGGGGGCTGCTATTTACCGGAAATATGGTGGATTATGCCAATGAGCGTAAAACCCATCAGTTTGGAATTTTAAAGAAAACTCTAGGTCGTCTTGGTGAGCCTGTGATCAGAAGAGCGATGAATATCGCCATGAAAATCATGGGACGGCAGTTTGTGATGGGAGAAACCATCGAAGATGCGGTGGAACGAGCCAAACAAAAAGAAACTAAAGGGTATGTCTATTCTTACGACATGCTTGGTGAAGGTGCTCGCACGATGGACGATGCCGATCGTTACTTTAAGGCTTATGAAGATGCCATAAAAGTGATTGGTGTCGCTGCAAAAAACAAAGGGCCGAGAAAAAGTCCGGGCATTTCAGTGAAATTATCGGCCATTTATCCGCGCTATGAACCTCATCATCGAGATGCGGTTCTGGAGCACATTCCAGCCAAACTCAAGCAGCTTTGTATGCTTGCCAAACAATATGATATTGGTCTAACCGTTGATGCAGAAGAATCTGAACGACTGGATATTTCTTTAGATATTATTGAAAAAGTGTTTGCCGATGACGATTTAGGCGACTGGACCGGTTTTGGATTAGCAGTACAAGCTTATCAGAAACGAGCTATTTGGGTGATTGATTGGCTTAAGCAACTAACTGACCGTGTGGGTCGAAAAATGATGGTGCGTTTGGTTAAAGGAGCCTATTGGGATACAGAAATCAAAAATACTCAAAGTGATGGTCTTGACAGTTTTCCTGTGTTCACGCGTAAATCGTCAACCGATGTAAGTTATCACGCCTGCGCCAATAAATTGCTAGCTTATCGCGATACGATGTACCCTCAGTTTGCTACACACAATGCCTACACGGCGGCCACAATCGTCGAACTGGCTGGCGATGACAAGGAAGGGTTTGAATTTCAATGTTTACACGGCATGGGCGACACACTGTATGACCAAGTGGTTGAACAAGAAGCGATTCAATGTCGGATCTACGCACCGGTTGGTGAGCATGAAGATTTACTGGCTTATCTCGTTCGTCGCTTATTAGAAAATGGTGCCAACTCTTCATTTGTTAATGCAATCGTTGATGACTCACAACCGGTAGAAGCGCTGCTTGAAGACCCGGTTGAAAAGACACAACGATTAAAAACCAAATTCAATGTTCAAATCACTAAACCGTCTGAGCTTTATGGCAAAGAACGAAGCAATTCGAAAGGTTTGGATTTGACCGACATTATTGCCTTAGAAAACTTAAAACTTAACTGCGATAAATGGTTTAGCGAGTTAACGGTTGAACGACCGGATCAGGCCGATCCTAAATTTAATGTGACTAACCCAGCTAACTTGCAAGAAGTAATTGGTTATCAACCAATGCATGACGAATCACAAATGGTTCAAATGCTAAGTAATGCAGAAAATGCCTATCAAGAGTGGTCTGCAACCGATGTCAATGAAAGAGCTGAGTTACTTCGCCGGACTGCTGATATTTTAGAGCGGCATATGGATGAGTTGATTGCCATTTGTATCAAAGAAGCAGGTAAAGTTGCTCAAGATGGTATTGATGAAGTACGTGAAGCGGTGGACTTTTGTCGTTACTACGCGGCACGAGCCGAAGAGTTATTTGAAGACGAGCGAATGACTCCGCGTGGAGTGATTGTTTGTATTAGTCCATGGAATTTCCCATTAGCAATCTTTTTAGGTCAGGTGGCGGCAGCTATTGTGACTGGTAATACTGTGTTAGCAAAGCCCGCAGAACAAACTAGTTTAATTGCAACTCGAGCAATTGAGTTAATGCAATCGGTTGGTTTACCAGAACATGTTGTTCAGCTATTAATAGCACGAGGTTCTCAAGTTGGTAAATGTATTTTGCCGGATGAAAGAGTGCGCGCGGTAATGTTTACTGGCTCAACGGCAACCGGAACTTTAATTTCGCAAATCCTAGCGGAGCGTGGTGGGGAACAAGTGCCACTCATCGCTGAAACGGGTGGCCAAAATTGTATGGTGGTTGACTCAACGGCACTGCCAGAACAAGTCGTTGACGATGTGATTGCTTCTGGTTTTCAAAGTGCAGGACAACGTTGCTCAGCATTACGAGTTTTATTTGTACAAGAAGATATCGCTGATGATGTGACTAAAATGTTGATTGGCGCGATGAAGGAACTGACAGTTGGCGATCCGAGTTTATTATCAACAGATATTGGGCCAGTGATTGACCAACGCGCGTTGGAAACTTTAGAGCGACATGTTGAATATATGAAGGATCATGGCGAGTTATTGTACTGTTGTGAACCAACTGGCGATGTTAGTAAAGGCACTTATTTTATGCCACGTTTGTATCAAATTGACAGCATCGATGTATTGCAAGAGGAAGTGTTTGGGCCTTGTGTTCACATAGTAAGGTTTAAAGGTTCAGACATCGATAAAGTCGTTGATCGAATTAACGCCACTGGATTTGGATTGACCATGGGAATTCATTCTCGAATTGAAGAACGCGCGTATGAACTGGCTAAACAATCTCGCGCTGGAAATATTTATATTAACCGAAATATGATTGGGGCGATTGTTGGTGTACAACCTTTTGGTGGCCGCGGATTATCGGGGACTGGACCAAAAGCTGGTGGGCCGAATTATCTACTCAGACTGACTAAGGAAAAAGCAACACCGAAAGAAGTTCTGCACGATAACATTACTGATGATGCGGCAATGGAAACTGATGCAGCTTCTGAAAAAGAAGCGCAACAAATCATGCTAAATTCAATCGCAGTTGAGAACCAGTGGCGACTAACCGAGTTAAACGATCGAATCAGTTCGGTGCGTCAATTGTTAGCAAAAATTGCTACGGTAGAAATTGTTGATGAATTGGCGGACGATTTAAATCGAACCCTTGCAAATGCGCGTTCACAGATTACTTTTATCGAACGAAAACTCAAAAATCCCATTCAATTACCAGGTCCAACTGGTGAGTCTAATGTTTTGTATTATGAACCGCGCGGTGTGTTGGTTTGTTTTGCCGATAAAGATGTAACTTTTGAGTACTGGACTCAATCTATCGTAACGGCTTTGGCAACCGGTAACACGGTTGTGTCGGTTGTATCTGATGTTTTTTATAAAGAAGCGTTGGCGTTCAGAGATAAATTCGTCGCCACCGGTGCACCGAAGCATGTATTGCAAGTTGCCAGACTAAAGCATTTGGACACACTGTTAATGGATGAACATTTAGCGGGTGTGGTGGTTGATAGTGAGACCGATCGAAGTGCCTATATTTCTGCCAGACTAGCCGATAGAACTGGGGCGATACTCCCCGTAATTACCGCAGAGTATTTAGATAATCTTGTGCAACGGTTGTTAACGGAAAAGACCATTAGTATTGATACCACAGCTTCGGGAGGGAATACTTCTCTGATGACGATGGTTGAGGATGATGAGTAGAGTTGGTTATTGTTTCGATTTGATTCATTTGGAGTTGAGTTGATGGTTTGGGGGAATAGGGCTGGTTTTTATCTATAGCGGAAGCTATGGGATGTTCTTTTTAAAGAACCAAAGTTTATGCTTCGACTGCGCTCAGCAACCGATTTAGTTTCTTGTCTTTGTTAAGGTCAAAAGCGTTTCGCAGCGCTGCGCTCTGACTGCGACATTCTTTTGTCTGGCAACAAAAGAACGCAAAAATGCCTTTACGTTGCGCACTGGGCGACCGAGATTGACCTAATGTTTAATCATAACTGTCTGTGGGTCGCCCACCTCCTGTTTGCCCTTATGGCCCATCCCTTTGCTCCTTACTTCGAACGCTCATTTATCACACGTAATCGGTGAGGTGAATGACTTTGCCGAAGATATACCCGCCTAGCGGCTTATAACGAACTTGTGACTTTGGGTGAATCAATAATAAGTGTTGAGACTTGAAATATATTGTCAATTGATTCGATGGACATGGATACGTCGGGTTGCTACAGCCATCGGGTGAATTCAAAACCAAGCTCTTGCGGACTCCGGTGATATTCTTAGGGTAAACGCAAAGTACCCTATTTCAAGCACGTAAAGCCACTAATCGCGGTGCCCAGTGCGAACGTCAAAAAGCACTTTTGGTTACTTTCGTCTAAAAACGCCTACTTTTGGTGGTGCTTTGGCCAAAAGGAACTTATGTCCATGGATGGACGGTATTAAGCTAGTGCAGGAGCAGCTAACTGTCGCAGTCAGAGCGCAGCGCTGCGAAACCGCTCTTAAAGAAAATTAAATTACATGAATTAATTAAACTTTTATCCGAAAGCTTTCGACCTCTCCCTAACCCTCTCCTTCCAAGGAGCGGGGACTAACACATAGTCCCCTATGGAAAATAGCCGAAATACTAATAATATAATTAAGTCGTGCTGATAAACTAAAAGTATCAATGAATACTTAAATATGACCAAATGAAAAAAGGACGGCAATGCCGTCCTTTTAATCTTAAGCTCATTTGGTAAAAAAATCTTTACCAAATTTAAATAATACTCATCTAATTTCTCGAAATAACTTCATCACCTTTTTTAGCAATGATTATTTCAACACGTCGGTTTAACTGACGACCTGCTTTGGTTTCGTTAGTAGCTACCGGAAATTGTTCTCCGTAACCTTTAACGCCAATTCGATCACTATCTATACCAAGCGTTTGTAAAGCAACTTTAATCGTTTCCGCTCGTTCATTCGATAGTTCCTTATTGTAGCTCGCTTCGCCGGTACTATCGGTGAACCCCTCAATTAGTAAATTACGTTCCGGGTACTCACGCAAGAAATCAGCAAGTTTTTCAACGCTTCGTTCTGAGCCGGGCTTTAGAGTTGCTTTATTTAGATCAAACAAAATATTATCTAAAGTTAATACTAAGCCTCGTTCAGTTTCTTTTGCTTTAAACTCTGCAAGCAATGATTCCATTCGCGCTTTTTCTTCCTTTGTCAGTTGTAGTTGCCTTCTCGCATCAATTGCCTGATTAGCGTATTGACTAGCTAAGCGTCTAGCTTCCTCTGCTTCTTGCGACTTCAGAGCAATGATCATATCTTTGCGGTTGACTTCTGCTTCTGAAATTTTCTTTTCAGCAAGAGACAACTCAGCTTGTTGTTGAGCGATACTACTTTCTCTTTGACTCACATAGGCTAAATGTTTGAGTTCCGTTTCTTCAGCATCAGCCTTAGCACGCTTCTTGAGTTTATCTAATGCTTTTTCAGCATCGTCATAAGCTACCGGTGCATTGGATTTTACCATTTCAGAATCGGCCACCTTAGAAAAATGCTGTTCAGACTCGGTGACTAATGGGCTATCGATTTTAGTCGATGCACATGCCGTAACTAATAATGCAGAAGTTGCGATAAATAGCGGTTTTAAATGATTATAATTTAACATTTGAAACTCCTTAATAATTGATTTTAATTCGGTGTTATTACGTGGCAGTTATAAGTAAGTCGTCAATTACTTATTATTAAGTTGCTCTTGAAGTGCCGAAATACTAGCTTTAACCTCTTCCACAGCCATTTGCGCCTTTTTGTTTCGAGTACTTACATCCGCCAACTCTGCCGCCGTTGCAGCTTCGTGGGCCCGCATTTTTGCTACTCGATAATTTTCCTTTGACATGGCCTCTTTCGCTAACTCTAAATTCTTTTCGGCTTCGTTATACCAACGTGGTGAATGGGTTGGAGCGTCTACCTCTTTCGCTTGTTTCAAGGCTTGCTCCGACCGAGCGATACTAGAATAGTCTGCCCCGGTCGTACTGCACGCCGATAGAATTAATAATGTAGCCGATATTGCTATGGGTTTAGTTAATTGCGTCATGTTAATCTCCCTAGTGATTGATTGAGATTGAGTACAGAAAATTTAACCCTCCACTCAGTTACATTATTGCTGTTTCAATATGCGTGCCAATTCGATTTGTAAGGTTGGTGTTGTTGCAAGTGTTTGAAATATAGGGTTTTAATGTCAGCTTGGTGATCTTGTAGATGTTTCAATCCAAGGTGAATAGGTTTGTAAAAATTACCGATTAGGTGAAAATATTACGTTGAGAATAAATAGAAAAAAAATATTATGTGAGTGATTTAAACGACTTAATGGTTAAGCTAACGTTATTAACTCTCACAACTAGAGGGTTCGAGTGCAAGAACTTTATTTGATTCGACTATTAATTTTTTTATTGCCTGTATAAAAACTGCATTACACAAAAGACTTTATTTAATAAAATCCAATCTAAATTCGTGTATATCTATAAAGTCATCAGTACCCGAGGAGTCTTGCTTGTCGTCGAGTATACGAGTATTGTTCTGGACTTGTGTATAAGCTAACTCTGAGGGAAGGTAGTCGGCTGAAGCCCAAGTTGACGCCCTGTCAAAATAGCCTACATTCACATAGATTTGAGTTTGGCTTGAAATAGGTTCGAGCAATTCAGATTGATTCTTTTCGACCGTAAAAGTTAACTCGTCACCAATAACGTTATACTCTATATCCGCCAAAACTACCGTAGCCCCGTATCCTCTTTCTAAAGTAGACCTAATACTCTCCTCCCCGTTTTCTGTTGATTTTATAACCGCCAGCCGAAGTGAAATATCTCCTTCTGAGAACTCGCTGTTATTGTCTGAATCTAACCAAATAGATACGAAAACCAAATTGGGTCCGGAAACATCCTTTGTTCGGAGCATTTCAGGAATTTCCTTCATTTTGATGGTTGCTTCTAAGGTTTCAAAATCGCCTGAAGATACTTCATTTGATTCTTGTGACTTCTCATTGCCTCCACAAGAAAGCTGGCTTGATAAGATTATAAAGAATAATGTGAAACAGTAATTAATTTTGCTCAAATCACTTCCCTTCTATTTTTTAATGTGCAATCTAATAGGGTTTTAACGTCTGCATCAGTAATTAATAGGAGTGCGCGAGTATTAATCTACCGCAAACTTCCGTTATTTCTTTTTGTTCAGCAAGGCCAGAACTTCATTTTCCTTAGCTTAAGTTCTTTGTTTTACTTTATCTATAGCGTTTAACCCCATCCAATCTCGTAGTGCCGGATCAGCTCTTTGCTCTAACAAGAATTCGATTAATTCAAGACTCAAGTTACCTAAATTCTCTAATAAAAACAAGCCACTCCATAAGCTTATTACCCACGACCTAACTCTACCTAGTGTGCGATACTTGAGGTTTATAGTATTGACCTTGATGACTCATGGATTGTCCTGTGATTAGTTGCTTAAGCTCTGCTGGAGGTTGGAATCACTTTGAGCTCACTTTTAACCGTCGCAAAAATCACATCGGTTTGAGTGGCGCCAAATTGAGTTAAGCTATCCACTAAATGTCTTAAATGGGGCATGTCCTTACAGATAACTCGCATCACTAATAGCTCAGAACCAGTCATCACATGACACTCAGCTACTTCAGGTAAATCGCAAACTTGTTGAATAATTTTGCGATGTTCTTTAGAGGATGCTTGCAGTCGAACAAACGCGCTAACGCCAAAACCGAGCTTTTCTGGATCAATGGTAATACTAAATTGTTTAAGAATACCGTGAGATAATAGCTGTTCGATATGTTCCGAAATATTGCTTCTTGAACGCTTCAAACTTTTAGCCAATTCAGATACGCTTGTTCGGCCATCTTGTTGTAATTTTTCTAAGATCATCCAGTCAAGTGCTGTCATTGAGTAGTTGGGCATCAAATTATTATCCTAAATCATTTATTTCGATTAAAAAGTAACAAACTGTCGCTAATTTCAATATTTACTGTGCAAATGGTAGTGGTGTCGAGAGTAAACAGTCATTTATGATAGAGCTTGAGTTTAAAATTCTGCTTTTTTCTTAGGAGATAATAATGAAAATAAAGGTTAAATGTCTATCAGATAAAACTGGTTTTTCGATTCTATTAGATTCGCTCATTTATTGTGGCATTGCTATTTCAGCGTTATTTAGTCTTACTGTGTCTGCCAGTAAGGGGGCAGCCGAGACACCGATTAATATTCAGCAAATGTCAAAGTCCGCTCCCGTGCAAACTATGCACTATGGTCGCTTAGTTGGTCATTGGGAAATTAAAGATCAAAGTTTAGGTAAAGATGGAAAGTGGGTGGACGGCCCAGGAGCAAACTGGAATTTCTATTGGATACTAGGTGGTAGTGCGATTCAAGACGATTGGATTTCTCCCGGCTACAAAACCCCAGCACCAGAAAAAGGAAGGCAGTTTGGAACCAATATTAGAATATTTAGGGTATCCGGAACAATTGGTTGATATTTCCCATTTGCGGCGCTGGCCCCGCCATGTTCTGGGTTAACTAGTTGTCAGGATCTTTTTGTATCGCTATGAGAAGATTGACTGGCTCAGTCCTTACAAGGAAAGCTGGCAATAATGCCCTACTTTTTTCCTAGCCCGGATACAGCGCCTTTAAAGGCTGCTGCCGACCAGATCAGGATTCTGAAAGTTGGATTAACGCCGGCCAGCCCAAGAAAAATCAATGCAGATCAGTATCATTTACTTCTATTTCCAAATGTCGCTATGGAGAAATCCAGGAAGCTGCGTAGTTTAGGAGTCATCCGGCAGTCTGGAGTGTATAAAATATGCATAGGTGTCGCAGGTACCTCATATTGACTAAGTAGTCGTACAAGAGTCCCATTTCGTAGCGCATCCCCGACCAATTCTAATGGCTGCAGAATTACACCCACCCCAGCTACGGCGGCCGCGAGAAGCGGATCACCCTGATTAATAGTCAGTCTGCTTGTAATTGGTACATCTATTCGTCCTTCAGGACCCTCAAAGCACCAGTTCGAACGACCATCGGAGTAACCAAAGCCAAGGCATTCATGTTGCTGGAGATCCCATGGTGTTTTGATGGGTAGCCTCCGCTCCAGATAGGACGGAGCGGCACACAAAACCAGCTGATAGGGTAAGAGCGGAATTGCCTTTAGGCCGCTGTCTTGCAGTGCACCGATCCGAAATACGGCATCGTAACCGTCATCAACCACATCGACCAGTTCGTTCGATAACGTCAGGTCCAGTGACACCTGGGGGTACTTGACCATGTACTCAAGAAGTCGTGGGGACAGGGCGTGCATGCCAAAGGTGACGGGAGCGTTAATGCGCAAGCGACCGCTGGGTACGCCACGAGCCTCAGCCGCTAAACTCTCTGCAGCATGCACGTCTGCCAGGATCATCTTCGCGCGCTGGTAAAATGTCCGGCCGAAGTCAGTCAGGCTCTGCCGACGTGTCGTTCTATTCAGCAGAGAGACTCCCAGGTGCTGCTCAAGCATTTTTACCTGCTTGCCAACCAGTTGAGGGGACATATTGAGGTCATCAGCAGCGGCACTGAACGATCCTAGCTCCACTGCTTTGACGAAAATAGTCATCTGAGATAAACGACCCATTACAAACCTTATGTTTCTAATCTTGAGCCAATATAGGTCTTTATCCATAGGCTCACAACCCCTAAATTATCAGTTACGCCTTGAGGGCATGCCGAATTGGAGGTGAGGATATGAGAAACATTCTCATCACGGCATCCAATATACCCTCATTACTAGGCCCTAACGACATATAGAGGTAACCACTATGGCTAAAATTGTAAGAATCCATGAATACGGTGACGCTAGCGTCCTAAAGTTGGAAGAATTGGATGTAAATGCACCGGCAGCAGACGAGGTACAAATTGGCGTTAAAGCCATTGGCTTGAACCGTGCCGAAGTGATGTTTCGTAATCATGCTTACCTGCAAGAGGCGGACTTCCCTAGTCGCCTTGGCTACGAGGCCGCCGGCCTTGTAACGGCTGTTGGTAGCGAGGTAACGGATATTAAAGTGGGAGATTCCGTCGCCCTGATTCCCCCACTGGATATTGCCCGTTGGGGTACATACGGAGAATTGGCCAATGTGCCGGCCCACCTTGTGGTTAAGAACCCAGCGAACCTGTCCTTTGAAGAGGCAGCTGCATCTTGGATGCAGTACGTTACGGCTTGGGGCGCCCTTATTGAGCAGGCGAATCTGCGGGAAGACGATTTTGTTCTCGTGACCGCCGCATCCAGCAGTGTCGGCTTGGCTGCCTTCCAGGTTGCTCGCATGGTTGGCGCTACGCCAATAGCGATTACGCGTACTCGTGCAAAGAAACAAGCGCTTCTGGATGCTGGAGCCGCTCACGTCATCGTTAGCGATGAAGAAGATATCGTTGAGCGAGTCATGGCGTTGACTAACGGTCAAGGCGCCCGCGTAGTGTTCGATCCTGTTGGAGGCCCATCTTTCGAGCCGCTGACACAGAGCATGGCCCCAGGCGGTATTCTTCTGCAATATGGCGCACTGAGCACAGAGCCAACCCCGTACCCACTATTTACTGTTCTGGGGAAGAGCCTGACTCTCAAGGGTTACCTTTACGCAGAAATCGTTTCTGACCCTGAAGCTCTCGCGCGAGCCAAAGCATTTATTCTAGAGGGTTTGGAATCTGGAGGTCTCCGACCACTCATAGCAAAAACCTTTGCGCTAGACGACATTCAAGACGCCCATAGGTTTCTGGAAGCCAATCAACAGATCGGAAAGATTGTAGTTACGGTCTGATCATTAAAAAAGTGAGGCTGGCATCAGCTCCTCGCGAATAAATTCAGCTTTATAGGCGAGGGCTGCGTGACCAGCCTGCCCAACAACATCCTTCACCTACCGGAGTACCACCTCCTGGACTCCAAGGAAGAGGAGCACGATTTCCACTTCCAGCTAGAAGCTCCCGCCCCCGTCGCCTGCGAGGAGTGCGGAGTTGAGGGCGAGTTCGTCCGGTTCGGCAAGAAGCAGAGCGCCTACCGCGACCTGCCGATGCACGGTAAGCGGGTCACCCTGTGGGTGATCCGCCGCCGCTATATCTGCCGTGCCTGCGACAAGACCTTCCGGCCTCGCCTGCCCGAGATCGTGGACGGTTACCGCATGACTCGCCGGCTTCACACTCATGTCGAGAAGGAAGCCTTCAACCACCCCTACGCCTACGTGGCCGATACCACGGGCCTCGACGAGAAGACCGTCCGCGAGATCTTCAAGAAGAAGGCCGAGTTCCTGGCGGCCTGGCACCGCTTCGAGACGCCGCACTGCCTGGGCATCGACGAGCTGTACCTGAACCGCCGTTATCGCTGCATCCTGACTAACCTGGAGGAGCGCACCCTGCTGGACCTGCTCCCTGGTCGCCAACAGGATGCGGTGACCAGGCGCCTCATGAACCTGACCGACCGCCACAAGGTGGAGATCGTCAGCATGGACATGTGGAAGCCCTACCGGGCGGCGGTCCAGGCGGCGCTGCCACAGGCCCGTATCGTGGTCGATAAGTTCCACGTCGTGCGCATGGCCAACGAAGCCATGGACAGCATCCGCAAGGGCCTCAGGAAGGAGCTGACGACCAATCAGCGCCGAACCCTCAAGGGTGACCGCAAGATCCTGCTGAAACGCGCTCACGACATCTCAGACCGCGAACGGCTCATCATGGAGACATGGACCGGGGCCTTCCCTCAGCTCCTGGCGGCACACGAGCACAAGGAGCGGTTCTTCCACATCTGGGACTGCACCAACCGGCGTGATGCCGAGAAGGCGCTGGCTCAATGGATTGACGACATCCCGCGGGGGCAGAAGGAGGTCTGGAAGGATCTCGTCAAGGCTGTCAGCAACTGGCGCGAGGAGATGCTGACCTACTTCGAGACCGACATCCCGATCACCAACGCCTTCACGGAGTCGATCAACCGACTGGCCAAGGACAAGAACCGCGATGGCCGGGGCTATTCGTTCGAGGTGATGCGCGCTCGGATGCTCTACACAACCAAGCACAAAAAGAAGCCGCCGCAGACCAAGGAATCCCCTTTTCTGGGCAGGGCCACCATGACCTACAGCAAGAGCCTACCCCCGGTCGAGAAGAACTACGGCGTCGATCTATCAACCTTCTGGGAAGAATAAGGTTTTGGTGGATCAGAAGAGAACGTCAACCACTTAATCCGGATACCCAATATTTAATCCTAAAACAGAAAAGTGGGATATGGCTTGGGCATCTAACAGCGGTAAGAAAATCGATACCTTTGAGGCAACGAGTAGCGAGGAATCAATGACTATGAATGGCATTTATAATAATCAACCCACTCGAATTACTTTTTTTGATATTACCGATAAACATTTTTCTTGGAAAATGGAAAAACAGGATGCTAAAACCAAAGAGTGGCAAGCTGTCTATAAAATAGAAGGTTACAAGATACTAGATTGATAAACTAATAAGTAGGCCGGGTAGAGCTTGTAGCGAAACCCGGGAATCAACGTTAAGAGATAAATAGACCGTCTGATTTAACCCATGAGTAACGGTTGGCTGACTTGAAAACTCGTTTTTGTTTGAAAGTATTGCGTCGGGTTTCCTTCGTCTACCCGACCTACAAAAGTCGGCAGGCTAAACATAAAATAGAAAGTTACAAAATAGTAGATTGATGAGTTATTACTGAGTCAAACCCTCTCCGGTGGGAGAGCGCTGGGGAGAGGGGGCTTTCCTAAAACTGGCGTTAAAGCGACTCACAAAAACTAATGAATAGAAGTAAATATATCGACTGGGTCTTCATTTCTATCAAGCACTAAGTAACGAGATAAATCCTGACCACTCATCAAGTCATTCACCATTTTATTCAAAATAGGATCGGCTTCTTCCGGGGTTGGCATTTCATTGTTTTCGCCAGCAAGGCCGGCAATAAACATCATATCCCAGCTAGAGTCGATTTGATCGGCTTCTGCTACAAAGTCTTCAAAAGTGGTAATTTCATCGGGTGTTTTATCCACGCAAATTACCGGAGTAATTGTGCCAGACGCACCTTTTTCTTCATCATTGGATTCAATTTCTGACTTGGCGAGCATAATCAAAAGGCGCTGAGGTTGGTCTTGCGCTTCTGCTGCAGCAACCATTTTTAAAAAGTTTGATGACATAACGTTTTCTCTATTAATATGAATGATCTTGAATTGGGCAGATCTTAACAGGAATCTGGCTTGCGGTGGCAATGTAACCAGTATATTTCTTGATCTGTAGCAATTTAAAGCGGGTTAAACCGCATATTGAGATTAAAGATTTCTAATTAATGCCACTAGCCGGTCAATTTTCACATTAGACAGTTGTCTGTAATCAAAATATGGGCAGATAATACTCCTACTAAGATGGTTAACTGCGAACTCCGAGTCGAGCCACTGAAACTGCTTATCGATTTGGTTTGACTTCATGAGATTAACAGCATGAGCCTTGCCACAAATGATATTCACAACACGTGATTGTGGTGTCGTTCTCGCGGCTCCAAAGATTAAAGCGGTTCGACTTTCAGGTTGCAATAGCAAACTATCACGATAGGCTTGCCAGCTCTGGTAATTTCCAACCCAATCAAACTCTTTATCGGCCAAACTAAACATTAATTTGGCATAGACATTAAATACCTTGCGCCAACCATTTCCACATTGTTGTCCAATATTCGTAATTTCACCCTTCGATACTGGTTGGATGCTATCAAGTTCTTGATATTCAGGCATTTCAGGCCGGTTACCAATGAATACTGCCAATTGATAATTTTGGCAACCTAAACCTATCGCTGTGTGTGGTTGTGTCATAGTGAATATTCAAACTCATGAGATTTAAAAATAGTTGATTAATCATCGTCAAATAATCTCGCAGTGCGAAGTATAGCGCGATTCTCTCGCTAACTTTGACCACTATTAGCTAATCAATATGAAATAAATACCTAATCAATAGTTTTAAAACAAGTTGGGTTGGGCGTATTCCAGCATAGTAGCAATCTCAATCTTCTTTCATAACGGAAATGAATATGCAGTATTTAAATAATCGAGACAATATTATTGTGCGGCCTCCTTCGATATTAAGAACCCTAGTCAGTTGGGTGTTGATGATTTTCTTTATTGGTTGCGGCGGCGGTTCGGGAGGCGGGAGTAATCCACCACCACCTCCGGTCAATCAAGCTCCAAAGGCTAATGCCGGAAACGATCAGACAGTCTCTGCGCTGGATAATGTAGAGTTGTCTGGCTCTGGTAGCGACACAGACGGTTCAATTGCAAGCTTTAGTTGGCGGCAAACTGAGGGGACCAGTGTGACTTTAGTAGACTCGAACTCGGCTAGTGCGAGTTTTGAGGCTCCTGATATTGAAATTGATGAAACCCTTACTTTTGAACTTGAGGTGGTCGATGATGACGGTGCTAGCGGTACCGATAGGGTTGATGTGTTAGTCGAATCTTCCAATCGACCTCCCAATCTTGAATTAGGAGAGAGGCGAGTAGTGCAAGAAGGTTTGGAGCTTACGATCATTGCACAAGCGGAGGATCCTGATGGCACAATTGTAAGTTTCGCTTGGTCATTACTGGACGAGCGCGATATAGAATTGCGCGGAGCTGATACTGAGCAACTAGTTTTTACCGCACCCTTTGTCGATGTCGATGACATTTTAGAGTTTGAGCTAATAGTCGTTGATAACCAAGGCGCCTCAACCAGCGATACATTAGAGGTGGAAGTAAAACACTTTGTTGCCAAACTTAATGATACCGGCATCACTACTTGTGGAGACTTCGCTTCGGGGGCTAGTAACATTCACGGCAATCGAGAAAACTGTCAGGATCAAACGGATGGTGAAGTTGATCCTATTCCCGGTGGGCAAGATGGTCATCATGGGTTGGATCTTAATGAGGGAAATGATGAGGATGGCCATGCGGGATTTAATTTCACCAAACTGGATGAGCAAGGCCTAGAGCTAGCCAATTCAGCGACTGAATGGTCCTGTGTTAGAGACAATAATACCGGCATGATTTGGCAGGTAAAACAGCGAGTGGGTGGCTTACATGACACCACCAATACTTATACTTGGCTACACTTTGATGAAACTAATAATGGTGGTGACGCAGGTACTGAGAACGGTGGTAGTTGCGCTGGTAGTAATTGCGATACAGCCTCTTACGTTGACGCGATAAATGAAGCACGTTTTTGCGGAGGTGGAGATTGGTCATTACCTAGCTTAGAGCAGCTGCGATCCATTGCCGATTACAGTGTTTTGAGTCCTGGATTAACGATTGATAGCAATTTTTTCCCCAATTCTTCCGATGTTTATTGGTCATCAACGCCAGAAGCGAATCGAAGTATCGGCGCATGGGTATTTAGCTATTTTGATGGTAGCGATCTAACAGCTTCCAAAAATAGTCAACGGGCTGTGCGCTTGGTTCGATTCGCCGAAGAGTAGAACGTTTAACACACACTATTAATAAGAGTAGATGATGATGAAATATAAAAACTTAAAAGGTAAAAAGCGCGTGAATAAAACACTGTTTGCCATTGGTAACCTTCTCGCATTGATGTTGCTTCAAGCAAATCTCTCAGCGCAGACTTGCCAGGAAGAAATCCAATTGACCGCACCAGACGAACGATATTCAGTCGGTGAGGGAATCGTTACCGACAATAAGACAGGATTAATTTGGTCTCGATGTGCAGTAGGGCAAGTGTTTAAACCTCTTGGCGACGAGCCTTGCGAAGGCACTCCGAGTTTACTTAATTGGAAGGATGCATTGGATGAATCCACTCGATTTGAAGGTGGAAATCGAATCGACTGGCGACTGCCTAATCTTAAAGAGCTAGCGTCTCTCACCGAAAAAGCGTGTTTTGAACCTGCTATCAACGAAAGCGTATTCCCCGCGACAGAAGGTCATTATTGGACTTCTTCACCCGATGTCCGAGGCAGCGGGCCACTTGCTTGGATTGTGGATTTTAAATTTGGGGGTGATGGAAAAGTTGGGAAGAAAACGCTTAAAGCGGTTAGGTTTGTCGCCGGTGGGGATGCGTTTTAGACTAGCTGGGAGCTGGGAGAACTTAATTAAGCTCGCTAAGCGGAGTCGAAGCGCTACCTTTGTTGACAGGAGTTGGGAGCTGGGAGCTAGGAGATGCAAAATTCATAAAGCTCGCTGAGCGGAGTCGAAGCGTTTCCTTCGTCAATCGGAGCTGGGGAATAGCAGCTGAGATATTTTGTTAGTGTGGTGTAAAGTACAAACTATGTTAGCCTATTGCAAACCTATATAAATTTGCATCAAGCAATGTCAAAAGCACTAGAAAATCTGATCCTCAAGAAACTCGGAGCGTCTAGCATAACAGACGCTCAGCAAATCCAGTCTTTGTGGAGTGGCTATGGACAAATTGTGCGTTACTCTCTGGAGGGCGCACAGTTTCAATCGGTCGTAGTTAAGCATGTCAAATTGCCAAACGCTGCCGAGCATCCTAGAGGTTGGAATACCGACATTTCACACCAACGAAAAATAAAATCCTACCAAGTCGAATCGAACTGGTATCAAAATTGGTCGTCACAATGTGACCAGTCCTGCCGAGTACCAAAGTGTTATGCGGTTGAATCCAGTGAGACAGAATTTTTCATGTTACTAGAAGACCTGGATGCTTCGGGCTACTCTATTCGTAAAGGTCGTGCGACCTTACAAGATATGAAAAATTGCCTAAATTGGCTGGCGAATTTTCACGCTAAATTTCTCTTTAATGAAGAGAGTCGAGAGAGTTTGAGTTTTGAAACTCAGCTTTGGCCAATAGGGACTTATTGGCATCTAGAAACTCGACCTGATGAATTCCATGCGCTAGAAGACAAGGCACTTAAACATGCTGCCGCTCTAATCGATCAAAAGCTTAATACTTGTCAGTTTAAGACACTAGTGCATGGCGATGCTAAGTTAGCTAACTTTTGTTTTTCCGACAGAGGTGATGATGTTGCGGCGGTTGATTTTCAATATATCGGAGGCGGTTGTGGAATGAAGGATGTTGCCTATTTTATTGGAAGTTGTTTGTATGAAGAGGATTGCGAAAAATATGAAAGCGAGTTGCTTGATGATTACTTTCAATCCTTAACCCAATCTTTGCTCAAGAAAAATACGCTTGTTGATGTTGATATTGAAGCGCTAGAATTGGAATGGCGAGAGTTATTCTATTTCGCTTGGGCGGACTTCCATCGATTCTTAAAAGGTTGGAGCCCAGGCCATTGGAAGATTAATGGCTATAGTGAACGAATTACTCAACGAGTGATTGAAAGTTTAAGTGGACAGCATAGCTAAGATGAAACTGACCCAATTGCAATTAGTAGAATTGACGCGGCTGGCTGAAAAAGCAGCTAAGCGAGCGGGCTCAATGATCGAATCGATTATTGAGAATGACCCTCGACTTCAGCAAGTCTCTATTAGCAAAAAACAATCTGGTTCTAGTCCTGCGTCTCAAGTGGTGACAGAAGTCGACTTGAAAAGTGAAAAAATCATCTTAGATATTTTGCAACCAAGTCTGCAACAATATGAATTAGCTTTATTAAGTGAGGAAACTATCGATGATAGTTCTCGATTTGTTAGGGATTATTTTTGGTGTATCGATCCACTTGATGGCACATTGGCTTTTACAGAATCTAGACCGGGCTTTTCGATCTCAATTGCGCTAGTTTCAAAAAAGGGTGAACCATTAATCGGCGTCATTTACGACCCTTCGACGCACACCTTAATTTCTAGCACACAAGGGGCTGGAGTTTGTAAAAACGGTTCAGCTTTTGTACTGACTAAATCCAATCAAGAAAACTCTGACCAACTGAACTCTCACAAACTAACTATCTTTACTGAACCTAGCCTACTTGAGCATCCGTCTTTCACCAGTATTCGAAGTGCATTGAGTCAGACCGATATCAGTTTGCCGTGGAATGAAATTGAGTTAAAGCAAGGAGGAGGGGCCGTAATAAATGCTTGCAGAGTGTTGGAGAATCATCCAGCGGTCTATTTTAAACTTCCCAAAGCGTCTGAAGGCGGCGGGAGTAGTTGGGACTTTGCCGCAACATCGGCAATTTTTAACGAGCTAGGTCTTGTTGTAACCGATGTATTCGGAAAGCCGTTGCAATTAAACAAGCGTGGCAATACATTTATGAACCATTGTGGTGTGGTTTATGCGAGTGATCATATTCTTGCTGAAGCTCTTCAAAAAACTTTATCAAGTACTCTTCGCAGACCTTAACTTAAAATAAAAATTATTGATCTGGTATTGTCACAGATAGGGTGTGGTTTAATAATAAACAGGCGGAATTAAGAGAGAAAAGACTAATGAGCGATAACATCGATAAAGAAATTGCCAGACTCGATCGAAAAATAAAATTTGCCGGCTTGACCGATTTTCCTGGCGTAATTGCTTTGGGTATTGGGTTGTATGCCAAGTTTGTTTCTAATGATAAACCTGTGCATCCAATGTTGGCTGACGAAATGGTCGTCAACGGGTTGATTGCTGTTGGCGCGATTATTATGGTATTAGCAGGTGCACGTATGCTCAAGCTAGTTACTACGCGAAATAAATTGCGGAATAGAAAGGATATTTAACCCTTCTTTATGCCAATACCGTATCACTATTAAGTCAATTCAGCAGGTTTCCAAAATGTCCAAACCAAGCTTTTCTATAATCCTTTTTGCTAGCTTTCTGTTAGTCAACAATGAGTCAATTGCCGCAGAAGAAGAAATTCTATCCTTGGATAGAAGTATCACCAGAAATCTCCAATTACCCTTTCCAAATGACGATAATATTTACCCCTCTAAGAGCGATTCCGAAATCATTAATTATGTACTAATGAGCAGTGAGTCGGGTGAAAGGTAGGCAACCATCACTTTAAAAAATAGCTCATCAGGCAATCGTTCATTAGAGCAGCAACATATCGTAGTGTTGTCTGCGAATGGTGAACGAAAAAGCCCAAAAAATTTTGCCTCTCAGTTTTAAAGGGAAGGAAGTATAAACCTTCACTGTATCATTTGGGGAAAGTAAATTTCCGGTTTTGGCAGTCAACACATCGTCAACGATTGATTAGATAAAAAATGAATAGTGGCAATCTCCAACTTGTCATTGTGGGGTATAAAGCAATCTCAGGGTTTTAGGTTTGGATTGAAGCTATCCCGTCTCTCTTACTGCTTGGCCAACTGATAAAACGGCATCATTTTTGGTATCAATTTTTTCAGTGCTTTTTGCCGATTTTCTGGGGCTGGTTGAGTGATAAATAAATTAGATGCTGCTCTACCTAAGAACTTCCACATTTTTGTTTTTCTTTGCTTCAAAAAGATGACCGTATGTAGCGGAAGTTTCTCTGGTACTTGTAGTTCTTTAGAAATTGTGGCAATCTCTGTGAAAGTTGGAATGTCTTTATCTAAAATACAAGGAAGTGACCGAAGCCTTTTATTCTCTAAGAAACTCGAGAAACCGTTCATAAATACTTACTTTATCCTTGTGTTGATAACGAGGTACACGAGACTTTGATGTATTAATATTAAGTATAATTACGATGTACTCGAAAATCTCAATAGAAGACTCCATCTTTTTACTTCGTCGCTAGTTTAAACACTAAGCGAACACTGTTGGTTAATTCATAGGAGAAAGGCTTTGTTAATTATAAGAATTTTAATTATTTTTACTTTTTCAATATTGGCAATGGGGTGTGCAAATAGATATCCGAGTGTAGAGCTTTACACAAAGAAAATGAATGAGAAGAAAGAGCAGCAAGTTAGTCTATGGGACGCTCAACTAGTAAACAAGAGTCAGAAGTTAGGTTTTGGAGAGAAGATTAAATTTGAGCTTAATGAGTCGAGCATGATTCTAAAAGATAAAGATGGTTCCTACTTTAAGTCGTTTGCGGTACAGGGGAAAAAAGGAACTAAATATAAGATTGAAATTCAAAGCTTTGTTTCTCGGGGTAAAGAGCACTATGTTGCTGTTCCAGAGTTACGCCTCGTTACTACTAAACATAAAGTAATCAATTTAAAACCGACTTCACTTTCAGGTACTTTGCCCGCTGTAGGTCCCTATAGAATGATAGGCGAATGGGAAGGAGAGTTTAGAGACTCAAAGCCGCATTATTTTGTGGTTACCTCCGACAATCGATTTCTGAATAAACAAGTTGACAAGGAAAGTGCAACACTCTTTGCGCCCGGAGTATTCAGCATTCTGACTTGGAAAATATTTGGGCATTTTATGGGTGAAATGGATATAGTTGTAACGGAATAGTCTTCTTCCTCTGGAATGGAAACAAAAAACGCTTCTAATGCTTACCCTTGTTGGTCGCTCGGGTGACTTCTTTTTGATACTCTCGATAGTACAAGCCTGCTAGGTTTATCGAAGTCAAGTAGGCGTTATATAGAATAATCTTCTATCGTTATGTACCTAAGTATCCTTAAAGAATATCATTACGTGGAATCGAAGCAACCTAGAGTTTTGGTATTAGTTTTTTAGACGTAAGTGAAAGATTTGCCGCGCTGGGCTCGCACCAAAATTTAGGCGCTATTAGGCGATGACAGACTCGGGTGTCACCGCGAATAGCGAAGTGATCTAGTTATTAATATTATTTAGCTGCCTTATAAAAAGGCATCATCTTCGGAATCAATTTCTTTAGCGCTTTTTGTCGATTTTCCGGCGAGGGGTGTGTACTCATAAATTCGAATCCTGCACTACCGCTAACCTTCGCCATTTTCTGCCAAAGTGTCACTGCGGCTTCAGGATTAAAACCCGCTTTTGCTGCTAACTCAATTCCAATTTCATCGGCTTCAGATTCCGAAGTGCGACTATTAGGCAGCGTCAAAGCCACTTGTGCCGCCGCTGCGGTTAAGCCGAGTTGGGTCTCAGTCGCTTCGGTAGTTGCCTGCATCACTTGTAATGCTAAACCGGTCGCCATAGCGACTGACATTCTTTCCGCTGAATGATTAGCTAGGGCGTGAGAGATTTCATGTCCCATTACTTGAGCAATTTCATCATCTGTGGCAGATAACTTATTAATCAGTCCTGTATAAATGGCCATTTTGCCACCGGCCATACACCAAGCGTTAACTGTTTCTGGTTCGTCGATTACTTTAACGCTCCATTGCCAGTCTTTTGTCTTAGGACGCATAATAATTGCCTGCTGGATGAGTTTATCGGTAATGCGATTAACTCTGTCTACCATCGCTTTGTTGTTATCTAGTTTGCCTGCCTTGTCGAATGGCTCAAGTGTTTGAACATAGGCTTGCTTGGAAGCTGCAATAGCTGAATCTTCTGAAACCAGCATCACCTGTTTGCGGCCTGCGATATTGGTTGCGCAAGCGGACAGTAAGCTCATAGTGAGTAAACCAAAAACAATTTTTGTATGTAGAGTTTTAAACATGATGTCCTTCTTTTCGATATTCCGAAATACAAGAATGAGTGTATCTAAGGGATTGCTATAGTTTAACATGCCCGAAAAGGCGAATCAGCCTGATAATTAAGCTCAAGGGTTAATTGGTTTTGACTGTTTTTCAGCCTTATCAAACTGCAATTCACAGAGCCTTTGATACAACTTAGAGGATTTTATCAAGTCGGAATGTGAACCAGTATCAATAATTTTTCCATTGTCCATGAGCACTATTTTATCAGCATGAATAACGGTAGCGAGTCGATGAGCAATGATCAATGTTGTACGATCTTTCATAAGTTCCTTGAGTGCGGCCTGAACGTGGTGCTCACTTTCCGCGTCGAGCGCGCTGGTTGCTTCATCCAGCAGTAACACTTTCGGATCCTTTAAGATTGCTCGAGCTAAGGCAATACGTTGTTTTTGTCCTCCCGACAATCGGACGCCTTGTTCACCAAGAAAACTGGCATAGCCATTTGGTAGCTGCTCAATAAAGTCATGAGCATGTGCTCGTTTGGCGGCATTAATCACCTCTTGGTCGGAAGCATCTGGTCGACCATAACGAATGTTATGCCACACGTCGGTACTAAATAACACTGGGTTTTGTGGCACCATGCCCATTTGAGTTCGAAGCGTGGTAGGGTCGAGCGAGCGTACTGGCGCTTCTTCAAAACGAATCTCACCTTTTTGAGGATCGTAAAACCGTTGTAGTAGCTCAAATAAGGTTGTCTTCCCTGCACCTGATGAACCAACTAAAGCAACCACGTCGCCGCGCTTAACACTTAAACTGATATCGTTTAAGGCGGCTGAGTCAGGGCGTGAAGGGTAGTTGAAATGGACACTATCGAACTCGATAACGTTTTTTGTATTAGTATCAAGCTGTTCGGTATTCGTTGGAATGGTGATTTCACTTTCCACTGACATCAACTCCAACAATCGCTCTGCCGCTCCGGCTGCTCGTTGTAATTCACCATAGACTTCTGAAACGGTAGCAACCGATCCGGCGACCATAACCGCGTAAAATAAGAATGCTCCTAGATCGCCGCCGGTAATGTTTCCTTCGAGCACATCCATACCGCCCACCCATAACATCACGCTGATGGCGCTAAAAGATAAAAATATAACGGTGGCGATTAATACCGAACGTTGCTTGATCCTTTGCTTAGCAATATTAAAAGCAGTTTCCACTTCCGATGAAAAAGCGTTTTTTTCTTGTGATTCACGTGTGTAGCTTTGTACTACTTTAATATTTTGAATGATCTCGCCTGCGTAGGTTCCTATATCGGCGATACTATCTTGGCTCTTGCGTGCTAGGTCTCGTACTTTTTTGCCAAAGAATATCATCGGCAAAAAAACGACCGGAACAACAGCCAAAACAATCAAAGTAAGATAGAGGTTGGTAATCAACATCATAAACAATCCACCCACGAGCATCAGCGAACTTCTTAGGGCCATCGAAAAAGATGAGCCGATAATGGATTGAAGTAAGGTGGTATCAGTCGTCAACCTTGACATTAATTCACCACTACGATTCTCTTCAAAATAACTTGGATGCAAGTTAAGCAACTGGTTAAATGTTTTCTTTCTAATATCAGCACTGACTCGTTCGCCCAACCAAGACATTAAATAAAATCGGCAGAAAGTTCCTACAGCAAGAATAGCGATTAGAATGACCACAAACTTAATCGCAGCCGTCAGTTGTTCAGCCGAGCCGGAAGTAAAACCTTCGTCAATAATCAGTTTAACCCCATGTCCCAATGACAAACTGACTGCAGAGGTGACCAGTAGAGCAAGCAGCGCGGCGAATGCCATTTTTTTATAGGGAAGCACCAACGCAAAGATCGGTGTTAGGTTTTTTAGGGATTTCTTTTCAGGCTTATTCTCAGATTGTGGCTCTGAGGTATTTTGTTCCGAAGTTTCGGTTGACATAAAGTCAAATCCTTTAAGGTGTGTCAGGCTTTAGTTTAACTGGGGGAAGAATAAACTAATTCAACTGCGGCGGCGAATAATAATGTAATAATTTGAGTCAGAATAGCTGTGAGGTGAGAGGGCGAGGAACTTGCTTAGTAGTAAGTTTTAAGGGGGGGTAAGTCTTTCTGATTTGAATTGGGACTGTAATGTTTCCAAAGGGGACATTTTTTTTGTTCTTTTGGAAAGAACAGAAATTAAGGTCTAAGTCAAAAGCGTTTCGCAGCGCTGCGCTCTGACTGCGAGTCCCTTTTGTCCAAAGCCACAAAAGGAACCAAAAAGTCTTTTTGACGTTCGCACTGGGCACCGCGATTAGTGGTTTTACACGCTTGAAATAGGGTGCTTTGCGTTTACCTTCCGAATACCACCGGAGTCCGTAAGAGCTTGGTTTTGAATTCGCCCATTGGCTACGAGCAACCCGACTATTAGTTGACCGAGAGTCACCAGTCCGTTATAAGCCGCTAGGCGGGTAAACCTTCAATAATGATATTCACGTCACCGATTACGTGTGATCAAGGAACGTTCGAAGTAAGGAACACCGGGATGGGCCATAAAGACGAACAGGAGGTGGGCGACCCACAGACCCTTAAGACAAAACATTAGGTTAATTTCGGTCGCCCAGTGCGCAACGTAAAGGGCACTTTTGCATTCTTTTGTTGCTCTTGACAAAAGAATGTCGCAGTCAGAGCGCAGCGCTGCGAAACGCTTTTGACTTTGATCTGGAATTTGAATTTGGTTCTTAAAAAAGAACAACAAAAAATTGTCCGCTATAGATAAAAAGCAGAAACCCCACTGGCTAAGGCGTTCCCTCAAACGCCCCCAAAATTATTCCTTATTTTTGGCAATCTCTTCATCTAGCATCTTAATTAACGCTTCGCGTGAAACTGAAAACTCGTGCTTTTGATTGAGTTGCACCAATTCTGCGATTTGCTTTCGAATTGTGATATCCCCTTCGCGCTGATTAGGGACAACCATATAGCGCATCTTTGGCTTTTCATTAAACAGTGCGTGCTCTACCGCTTTCGCAACCGCGATTGGGTCGGCCCCTTTGGGACGATTCTCGAAAAAGCCTAACATCCCTTTCCATTCTTCTTTGTAGCGGCTAGTACCTTCCATTCCACCTTGCTTGTTAAATCGTTTGATAAAGCTATCACCAATTTTGGATTCAAAGTTTCCAGGCTCCACGACACTGACCTTCACATCAAATTTTTTCATTTCTGTTGCCAATGAATCTGAGAAGGCTTCCATAGCATGCTTGCTCATACTGTAAGGGCCAAAAAGTCTACCTGATAGTATTCCGGAAATAGAACTGATGGTAGAAATTCGCCCTTTGCTCTCGATGATTAAAGGAGCAAAGGCTTTAGTGATTCGGTAAGGGCCATATAAGTTAACTTGCATCTGAAAATTGAAATCACTTTCGTTGGTTTCAATAAGTGGTGAGAGGATAACCACGCCAGCATTATTAACTAGAGCATAAAGCCCGGCATCGTGACTAGCAATGGTCTTCACAGCGGCATCAATTTGATCTTGTTTGTTAACATCGAGTCGAACGGCCATTACATTTTTCATCTTGTTTAGACGTAGCATGTCGGAATCCTTTCTTGCACCGGCATAAATAAAATAGCCCTTGCTGGATAGGTGCTCGGTAATGCGCAATCCGATCCCACTCGTCGCACCCGTGACCAATACGGTTTTTTGATCTTTGCTTGGTTTATTGGCAGCCGTGCTAGTATTTGAACATGCAATTAGCAGTATCGATAAGCTTAGTATTAATATTCTATTCATGGCTATTCCTATTGTTATTTGAGTTATTTACCCGAGTTTGGGTGCTAGGTTGCTTAGCTACAAAGATGAAAGTTAATGGCTGGAGTGGTTGAATAAAAACTCCTAATCTTTCTTTTTCAAAAGCAAAATTTAATTTAGCAACAGAAAGACTATCATTGGCTTGCGGTTAGCGCAATTCGCGGGCTTATTGAGATGTATCAAATTATGAAAATCGCTCAAAACACTTGATAAAACCTTAATAAGCACACTGTCTTGCTTTTTTATCTTCAGTTCCCAATGCTGGTAGATAGAACTTTTCTCGTTCTTCGGCAGTCAAGCACCTTCTATTAGGGCTCAGTTTGGACAAGGCTTTATCAACAAGATCGTCTCCAAGAGCTGGAATGATTCGCACACCCTGAGGTCTAAGAATCGCAATGTTGTCGGTATTGCCAATAAATCCCATATCATAAGAATTTAAATCGTTAGACTCTAGATAAATGCCTCTCGATTCCAGGTCGATAATGATTGGTTTGCTACTGGCCGATTTTAGATACTTACCATCTTGTGACAACTGATAAAATTTACCATCAGCCTCCGTCGCAAGTCGATAGATAAATGCTCCGGTCTGCCTATCCCACACAGATAGTTGTCCGCTTTTAGCGATTAATAGTACTTGGTCGAATTTAGACGAGTAGATGATTCTTTCAATATTTTCATTGTTTGGGAAGTTTCTAATCAATTCTCCATTGCTAATTTTGTAGTGACCTGTTGTATTGTCATCGTGATGTACAAAATATGATTCAGAATTCGGGCCAAACTCAAATGCCTTAATTTTTTTGCTGGATGGAACTTGAGCGATAAGTTTGGCAGATTTTAAATCTATAAACAGAGTCGAATTATCGCGCAGAACGACTGAAGCTAATTTCTCGTTGTGATCGATGTGTATTCTCAAGGGGCGAGCTTTTTTCTCTAGTTTAAATTCTAAAATAGGCTGGTTAGAACCGAAGTTATCTTGTATTAATATTTTATAGTCAAAGTAGTTAAACCCCACAGAGTATTTACCGCTGCCACTTAGCTTTATTGAATCTAGTGAATAGATTGATTCGCGTTGAAGTAGAGGCAGCTGTTCGAGAGTTTCGAGATCTAATATGAAGCTCTGTTCATGTTGAAAACAAACAACTTGGGCAAACTTATCATTGTTAGAAAACGTTACCTTTTTAGGCGAAGAACACTCTTCGGCAAATTCGACAATGACCTTGTTCTTTTCAATAGAGTAGATTGCCGAACTTTTTGACTCTTCAGACGAAGCCAAAAATAAGTAATTCCCACTGCTGCTGAGCTTTGTCGAGTAAACATTGGCCGAACGATCATAGGGCTGCAACGACTCATTAGGTACGATTGACCAAGCTCCCAGGTAGTTCTCTCGTGACTCCATAGCCAACATCCAATGGCCATCATTCGATAATTCAATTTTTTCAGGAGTGAATGGCAATTGAAATTCCTTAATTAAGCGATTCGTTTCGGTATCCCATACTTTCGCTGTTTGATAGGCGATAGTGACCAGTTTTTTTTCATCGTTGGTGAATTTTGCTTTTGTTACATCAGTATAATGATTTAGATTTATGCCTGTTTGCGATTTTATATTATATAAATAGGGGGCTCTTCTTAACCCTTCAATGGCATGGATTTCATCGGCGGTACCTTGTATTTGGTTATTGGCTGGTAAGCTCAAAAGATGTTCACCTTTTCGACCAAATACGGCGTGAGTTTGTTTAGCCAATAAGTTAGATTCCAGAGACTCCAATTTTAGTAAATGGGTACCTAAATCGTTAAAGTAGATCACCGAATTATTGTCACCCGTGATAAAAGGGATAGTGCGTGGTTGTTGCAGAAAAACACCTTCCAGCTGCTTTACCAGTTGATTATTATTCAGAGAGTACAAAAGTATGGGCGATTTAAAAGCTTCTGAAGCAATGAGCCACTTTTTATCCTTGGAAACTTGAATAAAAGAAAAGTCAGCCTCATCTTTTTCGATGTCTAGCACTTTTTCGTTATTGGTTAAATTCCAACCTTGTAGATGCTTTCCTATTGCAGCATAAAGGGTATCGTTTTCATTGTTAAATTGCATGGCGTGGCTATTTGAGCTGAACCTATGAGGTGATGACGAACTAAACTCATTGACTAGCTTTAGTTCGGGAAATTGGTAAACGGCTAGCTTATTATATCCAAAAGCTACAGCAACAAGTTTACTCTGCCGATCAACATAAAAGTCCTTCACTTTTTCTTCTAGTGATAGTTGCTTGAACAGCTCGCCACTATCAGCGTCATAAATATCTAAATTGCTGGATTCAGTCGCAACTAAAAGATACTTACCATCTGCAGAATAAATGGCTTTACGAATTATTTCTGGTGTTCTAATTGATATCTGTTTATCCATGGATAAAACTGCTTGTCTTAATGCGGCTAGAGAACTGGGCATCGGCCGTTCGCCGCCGTATTCACCTGGAATCGCATTCATCCCTAATAAAATAGCTAGCTCGTAATCGGCTTCTTTATTGGCAAGGCGTGCCTGTTCTAATAAGAATCGACTTTGATTGAGTAGTGCTTGATCTCGTTGCTCAACAGCCTTGGCTTCGTTTAATTCAGCGATTCCTCGCTGTTCTTCAGCAACTTGTTTTTGCTGGTCGGCTTGTTCTTTTTGAAAATATGCAACGATTCCAGCGCCAACCGCTAACACTGCTAAAAGCGCCACTGCAAATAACCATTGTCTTAACTTTTTAGCTTTTAGTCGTGCCTGCTCCAGCTGATACTCTTTGTCGCGCTTAGTCAGTTGACCAAGCGGAACACCTAGAATTCCAGCAATAATTTTGAGCAACATTAAGTGTTGCTGCTCTTTATATTGCTTTGCTATTTTGTTGGCTGTGGGCTTATCGAGATTTTGTTGTTTTAGATACTGATTAACGGCTTGTGCATTAGTCCAACCTTGGTGAGCTTTTCCGTCAATATTAATTCTAAAATCGGCGGCTAGCGGTTCAGCACGGATATCAGTCGGTTTATGTTGTTCGTCATATTCCCATTGGATTGGTGAAGGAAAACATTCATCCGATGGTTTAAAGCCGAGTGACTCTTTACTAGGATCAATAGAAGTATTTGGTTCACCATCGATAATAGCTGCGAGTATTCGACTGGAGCGGCCAAGAGATTTGAAGTAATCAATTTCATCTGCCACATATTGTGACTCAACCGCACGAGGTGAACACAAGACGATTAATAAATTAGTTCCATCAAGTGCGCGTTGAATGGCATTTCCCAGATTGGCATCAATTGGTAATTCTTCTTCATCCCGGAATATTGGAAAAATGCGCTCTGGAATGACTTCTCCTCGTTCATTTTTTGTACCGACAAGATCTGCTGGAACTTCATAGGTTTCAATTGCTTGGTGTAGCCAAGTAGCCCATTGCCGTCCGGGGATTTTGTTGTCGGCGTGACGATAAGATATAAACGCGTAATAGGAGTGGGCTGACTCTTTCAATACTGCAACCTGAGTAGATAGTTATGATTATGGGTTAAAATTAGTTGTGTTCAATTGGAATGTCAACTCAAGGTTGAGTAATTTGCCTATAATCTAATTAACTATCCATTATTAAATAGATTAAGTGTAACCATTCTCTGCATTAATTTACTGGAAAAGATTGGGCAGTTTAGTAAGGGCTTCTAATCTTTTATTTTCAATTGGAAGTGAAAAGCTCAACCTCAAAAAATGATTAAATCGATCAGAAACGGAAAATAACATTCCTGGCATGATCAGAATGTCGTGCTGCTTTGCCGAATGATAAAGCACTCTCGTATCAATTTGTTGTGGTAATTCAACCCATAGAGCAAGCCCCCCAGTGGGAATTTTAAAGTGGCTGGTTTTCGGCCACTGACTGGATAGTAAATTGGCAAGTTGCGCGCACTGCTTACGCAGCTGAATTCTATATTGATTTAAATGTCTACGGTAACCACCTTGCGCTAGGAAACTAGCCAGACCTTGTTGGGTTGAGCGATTACAGGCAAGTTGTGAAACCATTTTTAAATTTATAACTTTTTGCATAAATTTGGACGTTATGATCCAGCCAACTCTTAAATCTCTTGAAATCGATTTTGAAAACGAGCTACAAAGTATGACTCGATCGGTTGATTCAAAACTTTTTAGGGGGCGAGGTCTTTTATCAAAACAAAGGTCGCCATAAATATCATCTTCAATGATTGTGACGTTATATTTATTAGCTAACGCGACTAGTCTCGGTTTTTCAACATCTGGAATGCTAGCGCCCGTTGGAGTGGCAAAAGCGGGTGTTACTAATATCGCTTTGACAGACCAACGCTTAAGAATTTCCTCAACAGCCGTCACCGAAACGCCATTACTCATATGGCTAGGGATCTCAATAATATGCAGTTTTAACTGTTCTAGTAGTTGTAACGCGCCGTAAAAAGCAGGGCTTTCAACCGCCACTATGTCACCCGGTTCACAAGTGGCCATTAATGCCAAAAATAGCGAGTGCTGGCAACCTGAAGTTATGCAGATAGAGTCAGCTGTGACGGTTAAATCTAGTTGGCGATAATGTTTAGCGAGTTCGCTTCTTAAGGGCTGGTGTCCTAATGGAGAGTCGTAGTAATTAGCATTGATGCTGGCATTAACTCGCATGGCACTGCTGATATGACGATTCAGTTCAACCAAGTGATTGCTGATTGGTTTATTAGGCGCTGAAGGATAAATATCGAAAGCGGCACCTTGATTCATGATTTCCATGAAGAGCTTAGGCACGGTGACTTCTTGTGGTTTGTCGATCTTATATTGGAGTGGAGACGACAGAGTGTTCTCGGTGATTGATATTTGGGTAACGAAATATCCCACTTTTTCTTTTGCCGTAATAAAACCACTAGCCTCGAGAGCTTGTAATGCTCTAATCACGGTATTCTTTGAACAGTTGTGAGCTATGGCCAGCGTTCTAATAGAGGGGATTTTTTCGCCAGCAAGCCACTTGCCCTTTTCAATGGCCGTTTGCAGTTTGTTGACTAAATCTAAATAACGAAAACGGGAAATAGTGGAACTCTCTCTAATTGATTAGGCCGATATCAGATTCTATATGAGTTAATCTGTACCCATATTAATTCATTTAATTGTCTCTGTAACCGTTTTTATGCTGTTTTATAATTGGCACTTGGTTAAAGATTTTAGTGACTCGGTGGCAAGGTCATCTCGCTGGTACCACCGGAGATTTTGTGAGTGAGTGGATATGAGTGATTCAAATTCTGAGAAGCAACCATCAAACAAACCTAAATTAGGCATACTGCAAGTGGTCTATAGCGTGTTAGCCGCTATGATAGGGGTACAAAACCACAAACGTCACGAAAGAGATTTTGAGCAAGGTGACCCAACCCAGTTTATTGTTATTGGGATCTTATTCGTGGCTTGTTTCGTCTTTTCGCTTATTTGGATAGTGAATACTGTGCTAGAAAATCAATAAGTAATCTGGCTAAATTAGCGCGTGTTGCATAGTTGCATTGTCACCAGTCAGCGTATTGGTAATTGCAAACTTAACTGACCTTGGTTAGTCTTCCATCATAATTAATACCTTCTCTAGCAAGCTCGAGTGCTTATTGTGCTCTCGAACGATGAGAATAATGGAGTTAATGTGGAATATTCTCTAATCATTTTCTTGGTCGTAGTCGCTGTCTCTGTTTATCGCGGATATCGAAGTGGCGCCGCTGTAATTATTTCTCGGATTCTAAGTCTGGCATTAGCCTATGCTGCGGCCTTTTTATTTGCCGAAAAGCTGGGTGATTGGATTCAAACCATCAGCCCATTAAAAGGCCTACTTTCCTATTTTGCTGCCGGAATGATTTTGTTTGTAGGAGCGAGCATTATTTTTTCGTCACTATTTTCACTAGTGACAAAAACATTATTTTCATCGAAAGATGGTGTCAGCTCCGGTTCCGCAATTGGTGGTGCAATTTTGGGTGGGACGCTTGGCTGTGTTGTCGGAATTATCGCTGTTTGGTTCTTTTCGACTTTTTACGGATTGAT
The DNA here is from genome assembly GCA_965230505.1 of Kangiellaceae bacterium. Classification (GTDB taxonomy): domain Bacteria; phylum Pseudomonadota; class Gammaproteobacteria; order Enterobacterales; family Kangiellaceae. The sequence goes on from OZ246006.1 coordinate 3,263,247, forward strand.
TCAGCTCAAGTCCAACAAACCGGTAAACGAACCAACGGCATTTGAAAAAGTCGCTCAAGATATTACTGGTGGTGCAATAGAAAAAATAGCCGAACAAGGACTGGGGGATTCTGAGCTTTCGGGCGGAGCGGTTAAATTATTGAGTGATCCGAGCAAGAATGTAAAACACTATAAACAACTTGCGCAGAGCGGTGAGTTAAGTCGATTTTTTAATAGCTATGCTGTCAGGCAAGCGCTAGAAAACAGAAATCCCGCCGCACTTTATAGTACGTCAGAATTTAAGAGATTAACCAGTAACAATGACTTCAGCCAGCTAGCCAGCATGCTAAGTCTTTCTGACGATCCAGACGAAACTAATCAAAAATTGGCGGTTCAAATAACCAAGGTATGGGCTCAAGTTCAACAATTGCAAACTAATCCTGAGTACCTTGCTATTATCGACGATCCGTTTGTGAGACGAAACCTTGAAAGTGGCAATTTGTTTAACCTTCTTAATAATGAAAAAATTTCGCAACTATTTAAAATAATGTCGAATACCGATGTTGGTAATATCGAATTTAATTCTAATGGGTTAACTAGCGATAATTTACCAACCGCACCCAAAAAAGTTTATCGCTGGGTCGATGAAAATGGTAAGGTGCATTATAGCGATAAGAAAAAAGATAATTGAAAGTCGCTTTGTTGAAAACTTAAAACATACTCTATTAGAAAACACTATTTATGAATCAAAAAATAAAACTAGTCTGCGAATGCGGCACCATTAATCAATTTTCGGTTGAAAGATTGGACGACACACCTAAATGTGGAATTTGCAGTCAGCCGCTTTTTAGTGGCAAGCCCATTTCGGTAAGCGCCGAGCGAATGATTAAACATATTGAAAATTCAGGCATCCCAGTGCTGATCGATTTTTGGGCGCCTTGGTGTGGGCCCTGTTTGAACTTTGCACCGCTGTTTGAAGAATTTGCCAATCGAGTGGGTAATCAATTAAGACTGTTAAAAGTCGATACCGAAGCCAATCAACAGGCGGCTATTAATTTTAATATTCGCTCAATTCCCACTTTGTCCTTGATGTTGCATGGCAAAGAGATAGCCCGTCGAACGGGTGGCGTTGCTTTGCCTGAATTACAGCAGTGGGTTGTAGAGAATTTGACCAAGGATCAGATTTAGTTTTTCTACTTAGAATTATCTGATACCCCAGTATGCGGTGTCAGCCCAAAGGCTGACCTACATGTACGAGATAAACTTTAGTTTCAGCTTATCTATGTTCCTTCTGGCTCAAGCGTCAAATCATTTTTTCTATTTGACTTCGAAAACTTTCTTTTAAAAAACTCCGACGTCTTATGACCAATCATCAACATACTTGGTGTCACAATTAGAGTTAGCAAAGTAGAAAAAGCCAAACCACCTGCAACCGCTGAAGAAAGCTGTACCCACCATTCAGTAGATGGTGCCCCATAAGAAACATCACGTCCTAATAGGTCAATATTCACCTGTAGCACCATTGGCATTAAACCTAGAATAGTCGTCATTGTAGTCAACATAACCGGACGTAATCTTTGTGCTCCGGTTCTTAGAATTGCTTCTTGTACGGGCATCCCTTGTTTGCGTAAATAGTTGAAAGTATCAATCAACACGATATTATTATTGACGACAATTCCGGCTAGTGAAATAACGCCTATTCCTGACATCACTATCCCGAAAGGCTGATTCATTACCAGTAACCCAATAAACACACCAGCCGTCGAAAAAAGTATCGCAGTGAGTATTAAGAACGATTGATATAAACTGTTAAACTGTGCGACTAAAATAATAAAGATAACCGCCAAAGCAATCATAAAGGCATTCTGCAAAAAGTTTTGCGAATTTTGCTGCTGCTCTTGTTGTCCTCTAAAGCTAAACTCAACTCTTGGATCGATATTCATTTCTGGTAGAGCGGCTTGCAGCTCTTCAAGTTTTGCCGCAAAGTTTGCTCCTGGAGCCATATCAGCTGTAATTCGATTAGCTCGTTTACCCTCAATACGACGAATGGTATCTACTTTTTGCGCGGCCACCCGTTCCACAAAATTGCCAACCGGGATCAATCCTTGATTGGTAGAAATTCGTAGGTTATCTAACTGTTGTATATTTCTGGTATCTAGTGGGTATCGTATTCTAATATCAACTTCTTCATCGGCATCATCGGGGCGATATTCGGCGACTTTAATCCCGTTAGTGACTAGTTGAACAACATTACCGACTGCTTGTACGCTAGCGCCAAAACGCGCTGCTTTCTCTCGGTCAACTTGCAAGCGCCACTCAATACCAGCCAAAGAACGGTCGTCATCAATATCTACAAAACCGCCAATATCTTCCATCTTTTGCTGTACTTTTTCGATGGTTTCATCAACCAGTGAGGGTATCTTAGAGCTTAACTCCAGATCAAAAGCGCGTCCTCCACCTGGACCATTTTGCTGTTGTCTGATGGACACTTGGATCCCGTAAATATCTTTGGTTCGTTGAGTAATTTCTTTATAGATTTCGGTTGCTTTTTCTCGCTCATCCCAGTTTTTAAAATTGAGTCTTATACGTCCAATAACATCTTCACCACCACCGCGTGTTACAAAAGTGTTGACGTTGTCGGTCATATCTAACAATCGGTCTTCTACCTGCTTGACCAGAATATTCTTTTCGCTGATCGACAAATCACCGCGAGCTTTAATTAAAACTGTGGTTCCGCTTGGTTCAGTATTAGGAAAAAATTCAACTCCATTTCCAAAGATCCCGTAGCTAGCGATTGCACCGATTAGAACGAATATGGCTACAGAAAGCACTCGGCCAGGTCGGTTGGTGGCTACTCGAAGAAACTTTATGTACTTGCCGGTGTAGCCCGAGACTTTATCTAGGTCGCCTTGTTCCGCTTCAATTAAGTTTTGTTTGGCTTTTTCACTGATATATCGCGGTTTACCAAAAACTGAACCTAGTGTCGGAACAAAGACTAGCGCCATTAGCAAAGATGCACCTAATACTGCAATTAAGGTCATTGGTAGGTACTTCATAAATTCGCCCATAATATCGGGCCAAAATAATAGCGGCGCGAACGCAGCAAGGGTTGTCGCAGTTGAAGCGATGATGGGCCAACTCATACGTTGTGAGGCTTGCAAGTAAGCCTGTTTTTTAGGCACACCTTCGCCCATTTTTCGATCGGCGTATTCGATCACTACAATCGCGCCATCAACCAACATGCCTACTGCCATGATTAAGGCGAAAAGCACCACATTATTGAGTGTTACTCCAAACGCGGCTAGTACGGCGATGCCTGCCAGAAATGCGCCGGGAATGGAAAGACTAACCAATGCGGCAGAGCGAAAGCCAAGTACCGCGATAATAACAATACTCACCAATAGAATGGCAGACAATACGTTATTTCCTAAATCGCCGAGCATACTCTTGACGTCTTTTGATGAGTCACCAGTAAAGTTAATGGTTACACCAGCGGGCCATTTTTCATGACTGCTGGCCACAATGGATTTGACTTTATCAACTGTCTCAATGGTATTTTCACCAGGACGTTTTATCACCTGCAAGGTGATGGCTTTTGTGCCATCCAAGCGAGCGAATGAACGCGCATCTTTGTAAGTTCTTCTAATGGTGGCGATGTCAGAAAAAGTAACCACTTTATCGCCGACTACTTTGACTGGCATGCTTAACATATCTTGCAGATCTTTGACTAACCCCGGAATTTTTACCGCGAATCGTCCGCTACCCGTATCGAGTGTACCAGCCGCAACCAAACGATTATTGTTACCGACCAAGTTAAACAATTCGCTTGGAGTAATGTTGTAGCTTTCCATTATTTGCGGATTGACAACCACTTCCAACATGTCTTCGCGCGCGCCATCGATCTTAACTTCAATGACTTCGGTTAGGCTTTCTAATTGATCACGCAAATTTCGACTTAATGCGGCTAAAGTGTATTCCGGCATGCGTCCTGAAAGGATCACCGAAATTGCTGGATTTTCTTCAGCCATTGTAATTTCATGAATGCTTGGCTCTTCAGATTCGCTGGGTAGTTTTGCTTTGGCTAAAGTAACCGCATCGCGAACATCGGCAAGGGCCTTCTCGCCATCGACTTCTGGGTAAAATTCCATGGTGACTGAGGCAGAACCTTCGCTAGCGCGCGAGGTCATTTTCTTTACGCCCTCTAGGCTACTTAACTCGTTCTCCATCGGTCGGATCAGCATTCGTTCAGCATCTTCAGGGGAAATGCCTTCATGCACTAGCGACACATAAATATAGGGAATAGGAACGTCGGGATTAGCTTCTTTGGGAATCGAAGAAAGTAAGCTAGCACCCGCAATCAAGATCAACAAAAAGACAAGCAATACCGCACGAGATTTACTCAGTAATCCACCGATCATATTATTCATAATTAGTGCACTCCAGGTGTATTACTTGCGAATGCTTTTTTGGCAGGTGTTTTTGCTTCTGGGGTTTCTGAGTTAGACGAGCCGGATTCCGGGAGTTGATTGTCGACAAATTCAGAAAGCACAAATTCAGGTTCGACTTCATCACCATGGTCAACAAATCCTTGCCCAACCGTAATAATATTTTCTTGAGTTTCTAACCCGCTCAACCACACACCATCGGCTTCAGAGCGCACGATTTCTACCGACTTAAATATGACCTTATTGTCGGCATCAATTACTTTAACTCCAAGACCGCCATTCTTACTCAGTGATAGTGCTGCTGGTGATAATTTGTGGGCGACCACTTGGGTGGTTTGTAATTTGATCGTCGCGCTTACACCAACAGGGATTTTATTGTCAGGATTTTCAATTGCCAGTTCAACTTTAAAAGTATGAGTTGAGTCGTCTGATGATGCCGACAAATAACGTACTTTGCCTTCGGCTGATTGATTGGTGATTAAGTTTGCAGTACCGGCTTGTCCAATGGAAACTTCGGCAACAGATAATTCTGGTATATTGCCTCGCACTACAATTGGGGAAACATCTAGAATTTCACCTACTTGTGTACCCACGGATAATAAGTCACCAACTTCGACAAGCCGTTCATTAAATATTCCAGCAAAAGGCGCGCGAATTTCTGTATACGCAATATCTAGTTTTGCTTGTTCCACCTCTGCTTTGGCAAGTTCAAGGTTAGCTTCGCGTTCTGCCATTTGAGTTTGCGCGGTGAGACCACTTTTGCCAAGTTTTTTTGCCGCTTGATATTCCAATTTACGTTGATTTAATGTTGCTTTCGCTTGTTGAAGTCTAAGGGATTTATCTTTTACAGCCAGTTTGACCAATACTTGATCTTTCTCAACAAATTGTCCTCTCTCAGCAAGAATTGATTCAACCCGCCCAGAGGTTTCCGCACTGAGTTTCGCTTTGCGATCGGCTTCTGTACGCCCATGTAATTCGATCACACCGGCAATTTTTCTGGCTTGTCTTTTTTCTACCCGAACTTTGGTTAATGTTTTATTTTCCAGTTTATCCACTGAAGGCGAATCTTCCGCTTGAGTCGTTGCACCGCTTAGCATCCATAAGCTCAGTAGCATCACGATCGATACGGCAATGATCCAAGGTTTTCGAGTGAGTGTGTTTGAAATGTTCAATGCGTTGCCCCAAATTGTGTCGAAAGATTTTAACAGTGATGGTGTATTATGGAGGTAAGATACTAATGAAGTTATTCACAAATGTTACTAAGGATTAATGACTGCTGGAGGGGGTAGGGAGAGGGGAGGTACTTTTGAAATCTCACATACTCTATTGTTCAGTGTCAGCCTGAAGGCTGACCTACATCCAAGACATAAATTCGAGTATCTTTTCTCTGTTTACTCCGTATCCAATGCGCTGCGCGGGGCAAGCTTTGCTGAATAGTCTTTCAGGTTTTGGATTTTGTTTCAGTCTTCCCAATAGATTATCTTCGACCAGAACAGGTATAATATCGCAATCAACATCGTTCGGAATTTCCCATCGAAATCTCAAACTCACAACAAGGCTTCCTACTTAGTAGAACAAGTTTTGACCGAAATGGTCAGTCGCAAATTTGCTTTTGGGTTGCTACGACTGATGGCGTGGCTAAACTCAATATTGCTGGAGAGCCGGCGATATTATTTGTTGTTCAAGAGCAGTTATTAGCGGTACAAGAATTACTCGAATCATTTAAGCAGCAAGTTAGTTTCAAGCCGCTTGCACTTAAGACCTTTCAACATCAGCCAGTATGTGGGATTTATTTTCAAAACCTTGCTAGTTTCTATCAAGCAAGGAAAATTCTCGCTGCGGCAGAAATCGAAACCTTTGAAAGTCATATTAGGCTAGAAGAAAGATATCTAATGGAAAGGTTTGTTTGTGGTAGCTTAGAATTTATTGGCCAACCAAGGGCTTTGATCGGTTCGAATGGAAAGCCGAATTATCTCGAATATGATCAAGTTCGAATTAAACCATCATCCTTTATTCCCAAGCTCAGTTGTTTGTCCGTTGATATTGAATGTTCGGAATACGGTGAACTTTATAGCATTGGTTTGCACATGAGAGCTGAGCCGCGAGACTACTCGAAAGTCATCATGATCAACCCGCGGCCATCAAATGAAACTCATTCAGGCAGTGAATTTATACAATGGGTCATTGATGAAAAAACGTTACTGAGTGAATTTGAAAATTTAGTACTGCAGCTCGATCCCGATATCATCATTGGCTGGAATGTAATTAATTTCGACTTTCGATTATTAAATAAGCGAGCAGCGCGATACGGGTTATCCCTTAATTTAGGCCGCGATCGTTCCGCTATGCGTTGGCGCGACAGTCCAACTGAGAAGAATCAAGGATTTATTTCCATTGAGGGCCGGCTGGTCATCGATGGCATTGCGGCTTTAAAAGCAGAAGCCTATAGTTTTCCTAGCTTTAGTTTGCAGGCCATGGCTGAGCATTTCTTGGGTAAGAGCAAATTGACTGATAATGTTGATAATCGCATGGAGACTATTAACCATGACTTCAAACATAACAAAGTTAAGCTTGCCAAATACAACTTACAAGATTGCGTTCTGGTCACAGAAATATTTGAACAAGCCAAACTACTTGAGTATTTAATTTTAAGAAGCCAGTTGACAGGATTAGAGTTAGACCGAGCGGGCGGTTCTGTGGCTGCTTTTGTCAATTTGTATTTGCCCAAGCTTCATCGAAAAGGTTATGTGTCGCCCAATTTGCCAGAAGGTGGTGGGTTAGCCAGTCCTGGTGGCTATGTGATGAGTTCTAAACCTGGTTTATATAACAACGTATTAGTGCTTGATTTTAAGAGTCTTTATCCTTCGATCATTAGAACCTTCAAAATTGATCCACTCGGGTTAGTGGAAGGGCTAAAAAATCCAGAAGATGCCATCGAAGGATTCAAAGGGGCCTATTTTTCTCGGGACAATCATTTGTTACCAGCAATTATCACTGATCTATGGGCGCAACGAGACCAGGCTAAAAAAGATAACGATCAGGCGCGTTCGCAAGCCATTAAAATTATCATGAATTCATTTTATGGTGTACTTGGTTCGGGAGGGTGCCCTTTTTATGATACTCGCTTGGCCAGCTCAATCACTTTGCGTGGCCATGAAATAATGCAACGAACCTCTAGTTGGATTGAACAAAAAGGATTACAGGTAATTTATGGTGATACTGACTCAACCTTTGTTTTATTAGGTGACGAATTTACTGCCGAGCAAGCCAATGAAGTGGGAGAGTCGTTAGCCGAGTTTATTAATGCGCAATGGCATTTGGATTTAGCGGAGGAGCACCAAATCGATTGTCAGTTAGAGATAGAATTTGAGACCCATTTCAGTAAGTTTTTAATGCCAACGATTCGAGGTTCAGAGCATGGAAGCAAAAAGCGATATGCTGGGTTGTTAAAAAATAGCCGTGGAGAAAAATTGGTGTTCAAAGGGTTAGAAAATGTAAGGACCGATTGGACGCAACTTGCCAAAGATTTTCAAGAACAACTTTATCAAATGATTTTTCATGACCAAGATCCGCAAGAATTTGTTAAACAAACCGTGCTGCAAACGCTGGCTGGGGAAAGGGACCAACAGCTTGTGTTTAGAAAGCGGTTGCGTCGCAACTTAGCTAGTTACGTGAAAAATGTACCTCCCCATGTTAAAGCGGCAAGATTGGCTGATGAGCAAAACCAAAAATTAGGTAAGCCATTAAATTATCAAAATAAAGGTTGGATTTCTTACCTAATGACCTTGCAAGGACCGCAACCCATTGAGTATTTAACCGCGCCAATTGACTATCAGTTTTACATTGACCGACAAATCGAGCCTGTCGCCGATGCAATATTGCCCTTTGTTGGATTAACTTTTCAGCAGATTGTGGATGCGCAGATGGGATTATTTTAGACGAAAAGGCAGTATCGGGTTGCGAGTGGCCGAGTGGCGAGAAGAGATGGAAGCTAGGCGGTGTCCTGAGCGGAGCCGAAGCTAGGTGGTGTCCTGAGCGGAGCCGAAGGAAGCTAGGGGGGTCCTGAGCGGAGTCGAAGGAAGCTGGGATCGACTATTGATAATCTTTTCGGAAAGTCGCACAATATTAATTCAATATTTTTACAGCCATTCGCAATTAAGAAATTCAGTGATAGGAGAGAATGCTATGTCTCTAAAAAATCCAACTTGGGGTGAGACCGAAAAACAGCAATGGCTTGCTGAGCAGTCAATTAAGCGAAGCTACGCAGAGCAAGTTGTCACGGTCATTCATTCACTATCTGAATCATATGATATCGAGCAGTACGGCGCATTATCATTTGATGCTGAAAAATATCCACTTTTCCTTATAAAAAGTAAGCAATGGGATGCTGAAAAGCCATTCATTCTTGTGACCGGAGGGGTGCATGGGTATGAAACCAGTGGCGTTCATGGTGCTTTAGCTTTCTTGCAAGGTCCAGCTAAAAATTACCTCAACCAATTCAATATTGCCGTAGCCCCATGTGTCAGCCCTTGGGGATACGAATCAATCAATCGTTGGAACCCTTATGCCGTTGATCCGAATCGCTCATTTATTAAAGATAGTCCAGCGGAAGAGTCATCTTTTTTAATGAAAGCTGTCGCCACTTTAAAAGGCGAAATATTGGCGCATTTTGATCTGCACGAAACCACTGATACTGATAACACGGTATTTAGGCCAGCACTAGCAGCGAGAGATGGCATTGAGCAAACGGTTTGGAATATTCCAGACGGTTTTTATGTGGTTGGAAATAGTGAAAAGCCTGTTGCCGAATTTCAAACGGCAGTCATTCAATCGGTTGAAAAAGTCACTCATATTGCACCACCGGATGATGAAGGCAAAATTATTGGAAAAGAGTTAGAGCAAAAAGGTGTGATCAATTATCCGACTCAATCCCTTGGTTTATGTGCAGGTATGACCGATGCAGCCTATACCACTACCACGGAAGTTTATCCTGATAGCCCAAAAGTGACGGATAAAGATTGTAATCGCGCGCAAGTGGCGGCGGTTGTTGGTGGGTTGGATTATTTGCTTTCTGTTCGTTGATTAGTTTTTGCCCTAGTTGTGAATAGAACAGATAAAGATCAAGGTCAAGAGCGTTTCGCAGCGCTAAAGCTCTGACCGCGACATACTTTTGTTAGAAGACAAAAGTATGCAAAAGCTTCTTTCGTTGAAACGAGCGCGACCGAATTTATTGAACGTTGAGATGACCTAAATAGATAAGTATTGGCTCATAGCGCCCATCGGGTGGAAAAGAACTCGCCGAAGGCTCAAACAGTTTTTCCACTAATCCGATGGACATGGGGATGTCGAATTGCTCGTAGCCACTGGGCGATAAGGACCTAACCTTCTCTCTTCTCAGCGTGCTCTCGGTACCCAAAACGTTTCACGGGACAAGCTGTGCCTCCGTACCCAATGCGCTGCGCAGTGCAAGCTTTAGTGAATAGTCTTGTGTCTTTTGACCTTTCTCTTAGATTTAGTTTGTTTTACATCTAATTCCAATAGCTTTATCCTAATTAACTACAAGTAGTAAAATCAGCACACAATGTCCACAAATTATAGAGCTCCTTTTCTTAGAAGGGAGTCAATACCATAACAATAAGGAGTCGCAATGGCACACCCTAGTGCAAAAAGTATTCAAGATCTTAACCAGGCTATTTCTAGTGACAGCGAGTTTGACGCGGTGATTGTGATTTCACCTGATGCCAGCTATCCGGGCAATAACGCGTTGCAGAGTATATTAACTGACGCTGCCAAAATTGATCAACGACTTGGCAATCAAGCAGTGCTGATCCATGGTAGCGACATCGCTGGAGGCCGCTTAATTCATTCGCCGACCGGAAGTCTTATAAAAGATTACGACGATGTAAGAAATTTTTATGACGCAGCTAAAAAAGCCGCAACCATCGCTAAAGATTCTGGCGCGAGAAATCTGTTGATGGTTGCCTCGGGAGTTCCTAGTTCTAGCGATTATCAGTTTGCGTTAGAGTCATGTTTTATGGGCGCTTGCCAAGCATTATGGCAACCATTGGAGGCTCGTCAGAGCCTTTCAGAGGCGGAAATAGAACCGGTACAGACCATTGGCTTATTCGATGCCGATAATAGCGTTGATTGCGACTATTTAAATGCCGCGGAAGCGGGTCGTAGAGTGGCCAGAGATTTATGCGGGACGGAGCCTGAAAGAATGGCTCCTATAGGGTTTGCCGGATATTGTGCTAATGAATTCGCCGATTCGGCGGTTGATATCAACGTGATCGCCGATCGAGAACAAATCGCTAAGGAATATCCATTATTTGAAGCGGTTGCCAGAGCATCTTATGCGGTTGAACGACATCACCCTAGAATTATAGAACTGAGCTATCAAGGCAAAGGGCCAATTAGTAAAACCTTAATGCTGGTCGGCAAAGCGGTTACTTATGATACCGGTGGAGCTGATGTTAAAACCGGTGGCCATATGGCTGGAATGAGCCGAGATAAAGGGGGCGGTGCGGCGGTTGCAGGATTTATGAAGACCTTAGCCATGTTACAGCCAGGAGGCATTAAAGTAGTGGCTAAAATTGCGGCGGTGCGTAATTCCATTGGAGCAGATGCCTACGTAGCTGATGAGATTATTACAGGTCATTCGGGCAAAAGAGTGCGCATTGGTAATACCGATGCAGAAGGGCGTTTAGCAATGATTGATTCGTTATCGCACTTTAGACAACAAGCCGTTAATGAAGTGAACCCATGTTTATTCACTGTTGCAACTCTCACTGGTCACGCGCTGCTTGCTGCTGGACCCTATACTATTTTGGTAGAAAACGGTACAGCTAGACAAAATGGTGTGGGCAATGCAATTGCTAAGCATGGTGAAGCTTGGGGAGACGGTTGTCAGATCAGTCTTTCACGCCGTGAAGACTGGGATATCATCAAACCTCGTACTAAAGCGGATGATGTACTCTCATCAAATAATGGCCCGTCTGTTTCAGTTCCGCGTGGTCATCAATTCCCGATGGCGTTTTTATCCGAAGCCTCTGGGCTTGAAGCGCATTCCAAGCACAGCGAACAGCCGATTGCTTATGTGCATGTTGATATTGCCGGAAGTGGTGTTGAAGGGTTAGATTGGCAGCATGGCAAGCCGACCGCTTCACCGGTACTTGCGCTCGCGGCAACTTATCTACGTCAATAATAATGTTGATAAATCTCGTTCTAGTTAGTCTGGAACGAGATTTATCGAACAATCTAAAACTCTAAAAGTCCGAAGGTTAAGCCAATGTTTAGTCGTAGTTTATCGGTAATCTTTTCTACTGTTCAAGCACTTGTTTTGATGTCGTTTTTAATGAGTTGTCAAAGTGTCGATCTAAAAGAACTTAACGAACAGTTGAGCAGTGCTCGCCCGTTAGATAACAAGACCATAGTTGCAGGTCTTAAACAAGCGCTTGAAGTTGGTACAAAAAATAGTGTCAATCTAACCAGTCAAAAAGGTGGATTTAGTGATAATTCGTTAATTCGAATTAATACCCCTAAAGAACTTGATAAACTTGTTAACACTCTGAACAAACTGGGTTTGAGTCGATATGTAGACAGTTTTGAGTTACAAATGAATCGAGCGGCAGAAACTGCCTCGGCCGAAGCCCAGCAAGTTTTCTTTAATAGTATTTCTAACATGAGTTTACGAGATGGACTTAATATTTTGCAAGGGCCAGATGATGCAGCCACTCAGTTTTTTAGAAAGACTTCGACCCAAGAGTTATCGAAAAAGTTTAAACCCATTATCACTCAGTCGATGTCAAGAATCGGTTTTTATGATGATTATAAAAAAATGCTTAAAACTTATGATGCGATCCCGTTTACCAAGAAGCCAGATTTAAATATCGAAAGCTACTTATTACAGCAAACGCTTGATGGTTTGTTTACAATGCTCGCAAAAGAAGAATCGAAAATCAGAAAAGACCCTGCAGCAAGAGTAACGGAATTATTGCGCAGAGTCTTTGGGTAGTTTTATAGCTGAGTTAGCGCAAAACACGATCCATGGCTAGCTAGGTTTTTGATGCATTATGAGCTCTTTTTTGAGGAGTGATAACAATTAGGCTGTTTTTTTCCTGCTAAGGATTCCATCGATTTTATCAAGGCTTTAATTTTTTCTATGTTCGCTTTTCTATCAAATATTATCATCGAATTTTGCTGTTGATTTTGAGCTAAATGCGCATATTTAGGCATAAGCGTTCTGAGCATCGGAACTAGTTTTCCAACGCAGACTTTCTCGTTTACTTTAAAGTTCGCGTAAACCCATTCTGAATCTTGAATTTCCGAGCCTTCTGAATAAAGCTTTCCAGGCATGTTTTTCAATTCTGTGAGCGGTATCAGTCGCAATGATTGTTCATTGATTAACGCGTGAATATTCAAGGTGTTTAAGAGATTGTTTAATTCAATTAAATTTTTGCGATCACGTAAATCTGTAATCGAATTATTCAGATAGACAGAATTGTTTAGGCTTAAAGTGTGTCTTAAATTCATTTCTGGTGAGATGACAAGATTGAGCGATTGTGCTTTAGCTTGTTCAACTAGCACCTGTAGCAGTGGGGAATTATCTGAATCATTGTTTTTACTTTTAGCGTTGAGACTTGGTGTAGATACAACCCCTAAAAACATTACGACTAATATCGCTTTTTGAATGATTAATAGAACTTGCTGCATTGTTATTTCCTTATTCAGTTAAAGTCAGAATGATTAACGCGAGGAATTTACAACAAGGGTTAAACGTTTTAAAAAAATTAAACTCGGCCAGCCATCGACATAGTATTAAAAATACAATGGGCAATAATTAACGGCCACAAATTTCGACCAAAAGCGACATAGCCAATTCCCATAGCCAAGCCGATTAACGCAACGGTAATCGAGCGTTCAGAAATATCATAAGAATGCCTAAAACCAAAGATTAATGCCTGAATAAGTACCGCCATAATAGTGGCAAAAAGATTGCTCGATAAAGCTCTCTCAATCCAGTTGATCATAAAGCCTCTATCCAGCACTTCCTCCAACATAGACTGAATCCAAATAAATGGAATGATTGAGATAAACAACATCCAATTTCCCGCAAGTTCACCAAACTTTGCAGGAGCTGCCTCATTCGATTGATCAGCTGCTAGCTCTAACCCGATACTATCTTTCAGTAGATTAAAAGTGATGATCAATGCGGGAACCGCTAATAATATAAAAACCGTTGCGATTAGTGGTTGTTTGTAATTCTTTGGCATCGACAGACCAAGCTCTTTCCACGATAAATGACGAATACGAACCAATATGGATGCTGTGAGCAAAGTCGTAAAGGACCAGAAAAGGCCGTTGGTGATAAAGTTAAATTGTGAGAAGTAGATTTCTCTAATTAAGAACATCACAGAGATATAAATGACTAAATCAACTGCAAACCAGATAGCAGCCGGTTGCTTTGGGGGAGTCGTTGGTGCTGCGTCCGTTGCTGAATTTTCTACAGTCATTAGTGATTATTCCCTTAAGTCGAAACACTTTAACGCATGAACAAAGTGTTTATTTCAAATTTTTCTTAGTGGTTCGTTTAAATGGTAGTCTCAACCGAAGGACTTTTATTACAGATATCAAAATCTAAAAATCCCATTACCCAACCCCAAGCGGTTGAGCGTAGTCGAAGCCTCACCAAACGACCGAACAAATATCGTTAATCAGTCAAGAATGCAACGCCTAAACATTCCTGTTGGCCTAGATATGGCTCCTCAGTAGCCATATGTCGGATGAGTTTAAGCTATCTTATTGTTTATAAAAGAATATCTTAAATCCACATTTCGGCTCTTAAGCTAGATTGTTGCCGAATTATTGCTCCTGCGGTTCACATTTCCAAAAGCAAAATGTCTGCAAACAACTAACCCATTGTAATTTAAAGAATAATAAAGTAACTTCACTACTAGGTTTAAGAATTATTGCTCCCAAGGACATATGGCTCCCTAGGAGCACTATTAAATAGTTATGACAAAAGAAGGAACTATTAGAATGAAGCAAGAATGGGAAAAGTTTAAAGAATGGTTGAGCTCGAACTTTCAACAAGGACTCGATGATTTAAATGAGCCAGCATCAGATGAAAAGATCTCTAATTTGGAATCGAAGCTTTCTGTTTCACTACCTGAGGATTTCAAAAAGTTTTTGAAGATACATAATGGGCAAGCTGGTGAGGCTGGATGGCTAATTGATGGGCAAGAACTTTTATCTACTGAAAGAATTCTAGATGAATGGAGTGTCTGGAAGGGACTTTTAGATGGAGGGGACTTTGATGACTTCGAAGATAGTGAGGAAGAGAGAGGAAATGGAGTAAAGTCCGACTGGTGGAATGCAAAGTGGATTCCTTTTACATATGACGGTGGTGGTAATCACCTATGCATTGACCTTGATCCTGCTAATGGTGGCAAGGTAGGTCAAGTTATTACGATGTGGCACGATGATGATGAAAGAGAAGTGAAAGGAAGGTCTTTCAAAGATTGGTTTTCAACGTATATTCAAGATATAGAAAATAAAAAGTATGTTTATAGTGAAGAGTATGAAGCTATTGTGAATGTCGATGATATATAGTTATAACAGGTTTGTGCGCAGGACTTAATTTCCGCTACACCTTTTGCCATTGCTTCGCAATTAAACGGCAAAAGGTTTCACTACAATTAAGCCTGTGACAAAGGCGTTATACGTAACTGGAAATCGAGTTAATACAAATGAAGCTAAGTGAATTTCCTACTAGTAATAATATGCAGCAATGCCCTTGTTGTGATTACTTTTCGTTGGCCGAGCGTGGTAAGTGTCTTGTATGCCCTGTCTGTTTCTGGGAAGACGATTGTGAAAATCCTGAGAGCCCGCAATGGGAAGTCTCCTCTGAACTAAATGATAACTGTACACTAAAAGAAGCGAGAGAAAATTTTATTAAATTTGGTGCTTGGGCTAAAAAATATAGCTCTATAGTAATAAGCGAAAAAGAGCGTCGGATTTTAAAATATCTGTCACGCAGCGTATAACAAAAACGCCCCTTAGCAAGGCGTTCTGTGGCAACGAGATTCGAGCATGGATGAATTAATCGAAGAGTTCAAAAGAGAAGTTAAACGTAAGGCCGTCGTTCTTGATATTGGTGGGTTTAGGCCGCCAGAAGACCCCTTTTACTCTTGGTTTGGAAAAGTCTCTTTCTGTAAGTCCGATGAAGATTGGCCAATGCAAGATGGTAAGCCGATGCATGCTTTGGCTCAAATAAATCTGACAGATTTTCCGTTTAAACCCAAGGGCCTCGAAAAGATCGAGTTTATTACAGTCTTTATTGGACCTAGAGAATTACCGGTTGATACCCCCAACGGTAATAATTGGGAAATACGTACTTATGAAAATCTGTCCGATCTGATTCCTTTAAACCAATTGGACACGGGCAGTTGGATTAAGCCATTTCCAATGAAGTCACGTGTTGTCGAAGAAGACTATCCATGCTGGGAAGATGTCCCAGTCGAGTGTCCGGAAGAGATCGAAGACGATTATTATGATCTATTCGATAATGTAAATGGCTTTAAATTTGGCGGCTGGCCTACATTGGTTCAAGCGGAGATATTTTGGGCTCCATGGAATAAACACGAAGCTTGCCCAGAGTATGTATTTCAAATTGACACCACTGAAAAAGGAAACTGGATGTGGGTCGATAATGGAGTAGGATATTTTGGTAAAGGTACAGCAGAAGGTAAAGAAGGTGAGTGGACCTTATCTTGGCAGTGTTATTAGGCAGATCTACACAGAACAAAGCGCTCATACTGACAGCTTTTTCGTCGCTTGACTTTGTGGCGAAAAAGAATGCCACAAATCAATCAAATGCAAAGCTGCGGTATAGCGCAGCGTTCACGGATGTATACGATAATCATTCAATACAAACTAACAGAATATTTTGTCTTTTTAACCGATATATGCAGTTTTGAATTCGGTGATAAAGTAGTGCGTAAGTGGTATTTTAAAATACTGGCTTATCCCATTTGGTTTGCTGTATTCGTTCTAAAAATGCTCAAGGAAGGTAAATGTCATTTTGTATTTTCAGAAGCGGGTTTTGAACGCCAATCAAACTCCGGCAGTAGCAAGCTTGAATGGACGGAGGTAGGTAAACTAGTCGTCAGAGAGCACTTTTATATTTTGGTAGGCAATCAAAAAGGCATGGCACCAATTCCAAAAAGGTGTCTTTCATTTCCACAAATGCAGCAACTAGAAAAGTGGGCAAGGGATAAGCTAACAAGTGAACTCTAACAAAGCGCTCAAGAGTGACGTTACAGGTTTCAAATAAATAACCTCGCAGTATTATCGCGGCTGCTGAACCCGATAAATTGATGAGGAAACACCATGACTGAGAATAGAAACAAAGCTTGGAGACAAGCGAAAGCAAAGTGCAAGGAAAAGAAAAGAGCTAATGATATTGAAAAGCAATGGATTCCAGAAAAGAATTGGAAGCTTATGTATACTCGTTCTTGCAAAGTTCATAGAGCGAAGCAGCTAGGCCAAGAATATCCTCGTACAACTTTAATACAAAAACTGGATGATGAAATGCCTGAGGCTGAATCAGAACAAACTAACATTCTTTTTATTTGTAGTCGTAACCAATGGAGGAGCCCTACGGGTGAAAAAATTTGGCAAAAGCATCCTGAGATAAATGCCAGATCCGCAGGCACGAGTCCCAGAGCTAAGAGAACTGTAAATGCAAAAGATATACAGTGGGCTGACATAATCTTTGCGATGGAACAAAAACATAAAGATCGACTTCGGGCAGAGTTCACTCGGCTGTTAGATTATAAAGATATTCAGGTATTAGACATTCCAGATGATTACAAATTTATGGATGAAGAATTAATAGAGATATTGAGAGAGTCGGTAGGTAGTTATCTTGAAGTTATCTAGCTATCAGCCTTTAGCCAAAACAAGCCGTTTTCCAAAAACAGCGCACTTCGCTCGCTGTTTTATTTCGGCTGTTGTAAACGTTGAGTTTCCCGAAAAATTCACACGTAGATTTTCGATCTATTCAAACTAAAACCATCTTACGGAAAGTAAAATACAATGAGTGAAAATATATATGCTACGCCACAAGCAGCGTTGATTGATGTAACCCAGCAAGGGCAAATATTAGCAACGCGGTGTCAAACGATGTAGATCAAACGGCCAATCACTCGGATTAGATATAGCTCCGATCAGAATTGAAATGTACAATTTAAATAAGCGCCAAAAAGGGAGTTCTTATGCCATCTAACAAACATCGAGCCGAAACAGCTCTCTTGGTACAACGAATCATGCTCAGTTGTTTCATCGCCGCTCATGGATGGGCTCGTTGGTTATCGGATGCTGTTGAACCTTTTGGTGCATGGCTTGACGGCCTGGGCTTTCCATTTGGTTTAGCGATTGCCTATCTCATAACGATGATTGAGATTTTGGGTACACCTTTACTTGCTATTGGTCGTTTCACTGTCGCTATTTGCTTGTTGTATTCTGCCATTTACATTGTTGGGATTATTTTAGTACATGCACCTGAGGGTTGGTTTGTTGTTGGTTTAGGCCGCAATGGCATGGAGTATAGTGTGCTACTGGTGGCTTGCTTGCTGGGCATTGCCTATCAACATTTTCCGGAGCGTCAGTTAGGAATAGAAAACTAGTCATTGGACGAAGAGTATTGCATAGAGAATAAATACCGCTTCGATAGAGGCGGTCACCAAACTAAAGCGGAGCGATAACATGAACAACCTTTTTATCGGAATCAAAGGTCATGCTGTTTGTATATCAAAAGAAGATGGTGAGGAAGTTTGGCGAACTAAACTCAAGAGTATGGCAAGCGTCACCAATATTTGTTTTGATGAAAATAATGTTTACGCTTATGCCAGTGGCTACTTGTTTTGCCTGGACCCAGAAACAGGTGCGATTAAATGGGAGAACGGTTTAAGTGGGTTAGGACATAGTCACTGTATTATTGCTTCGCAAGAAAATCAGCAATCCATCGCTACGATTAATGCAATTAATTCTAATGCGGCGGCTTCGAGTGGAAGTTAGCTAGGTATTTATAGATGGTTTTCTTATCGATAATCTAGCTACTTTGGTATCAAGGTGTTTTTTGCAACAATGAAAAAAACTCCCTTCGCCTTAATCCCCTCCTAAATCCTCAGTTTCTATACAGAAGTGATTAGACTCAAATTGCAATAAATTTTACATTTGACCATCTAATTTACCCCAATACTACGTATAACGATTATTCCAAGTAAATTAATCGCTGGTATGGCCTCAACTCTAATATGGTTTAATCAAAATCTTCGACTACATGATAACCATGTGTTCAAGATAGCATCGGAAACACAGCAACCGCTGATTTGTTGGTATTGTATCGATCCTGCTTGGTTTAAAAGCGACCAGTTTGGCCTGTTGTCAATGGGGTCGCACCGTTGGCGTTTTTTAATAGAATCATTGCAAGTGTTTGACCAGCAGTTGGCATCCGTTGGGCAGCGTTTGTATGTTAGTTACGGCGAGCCAATTACAATGTTAGGCAAGATTATTAAAGATTATGATGTCAATTGCGTAGTCGCTCAATATCAATCGGGACTCAACGAACAACAGCAGTGGATGAAGGCTAAAAAGCAGTATGCTGACCTTAGATTTTTGCAACCTCATTCGTTCACGTTATTTGAACCGGAACAGTTACAATCAGTCAGCGATTTCCCACTCTCCTTTTCCCAATTTCGACGGCAAGTTGAAAAAATCGAAGTATCATCCCCAGTTGATTGTCCGGTCGAGTTGCCACCCTATTTAAAATTGCATGATTCATTACTGGGGACTGGTCCTAGCGTGGACAGTAGTCAGCCTGCTGTTTTTTCCGGTGGCGAATTAGCAGCGATTGCTCACTTAAAAGATTATTTTAATAGTAATGCCGCGAGTTGTTACAAAGAAACCCGCAATGCCTTGATGGGCTGGACTCATTCAACAAAGTTTTCTGCGTGGCTTGCCAACGGGAGTTTATCGGCGCGTTATTTATTGCAAACATTAAAACATTACGAAGCTGAAAATGGAGCCAATGACTCTACTTATTGGATTTACTTTGAATTGCTTTGGCGTGAGTATTTTCAATGGTATGCAATGCACTTTAAGCATCAGCTATTTACTTTCCAAGGTATAAGTCAGCGAAAACCTTTAACTAGTTTTTATCCGCAACGATTTAAACAATGGGTTGAAGGAATGACCGCCTGGCCAATCGTTAATGCCTGTATGCAAGAGCTTAAACAGACGGGCTATTTGTCTAACAGAGGTCGACAAATTGTCGCCAGTTGTTTGGTTAATGAGTTGAGTTTAGATTGGCGTTGCGGAGCGGCTTACTTTGAGCAACAGCTGGTAGATTATGATGTTGCCAGTAATTGGGGAAATTGGCAGTATATTGCCGGTGTGGGAGCCGACCCAAGAGGCGGCCGACATTTTAATTTACAAAAGCAAACCGAAACTTATGATCCGAATAATGAGTATCGCCAACGATGGTTGGGCGAGCATCACGGGAGCGGGACTGGCCATTCTGCTAGTTCGACAATGATTGATTTGGTCGATTCTTTCGATTCGGTCGATATGGTCGATTGGCCGGTCAAAAATTGAAGAGCGCAACGAATAAAATGATTAACATCAAGAAACAATCAGATAACCTAGATGAGGCCGATATTTCGCGAGTCATTGAAATGGCTTGGGAAGACAGAACACCATTTGATGCGATTGAAAGTCTGTATGCCATGAATGAAACCATGGTTATTCGATTAATGCGAAATCAGCTAAAGCCACGTTCATTCAAAGTCTGGCGAGAGCGAGTTTCTGGTAGAAAAACAAAGCACCTAACGCGGCGTTCCCCAGAAGTTTCTCGCGGATATTGTGCAACTCAATATAAACAAAAATAGTCGGGTCTATTTTGGCGCATAAAAAACTAAATTTACCGAGTAAAATCTGTGCTCATTGCGGGCTGCCGTTTAATTGGAGAAAGCGCTGGAAAAATAACTGGCCATCGGTCAAGTATTGTTCAGAGCGCTGCAAACGTTCAAAAAACAGTGGGTAGGATAGTACCTATGCGGCTTAGTCCGAATACCCAATAACCGGCTTCGCCACAAAAACCTCACAAATAACTGTATCTTTCTGCCAACAAATTTCATGGTTTCCAACAGTATTAGTAATACCCAGCCAGTCTTCTAGGCTGATTTCTTGGCTATTCTTACCATTTATACGAGTAATTAAATCACCTTCTCTAATATCGATACTTGGATTCACAATATCCGGAAAAAGATATCGAACAACAAACTCACCACTAGTAATTTTTCTAAGTTCCAAGCCTAACAAGTTATAACGTGTTTTGAATTGGTGGTTGGGGTAAGCGATTAGATGAAGTTGTTCATTCTGGTAGTCGACAATACTGACGTATTGATTGAGCAGTGCGCTACCAACAATCCAAAAATCATCATCGTCATCACTCTTGATAACATTAGCTTTTACATGATCGATGTTGAGCTCTGCTAAGGACAAGCTCGGAACCGTAATTCGTTGGTGAGTTGCTCGCCCACTTAATCCAAAATCAACTGCGGTAATAGATGCGTCTGGCAGTTGAATGTTGTTATCTTGTATATAAGTATTATTCAGTTTTAGGTAATGACGACTACCGGTATCAATAATTAATTCGCGATCTAAAATTTGGTTGTTTCCCATGTCGATCGTTGATTCGATATAGAGTTTGCTAAAAAAGATATCTATCGGCAAAGTCACCGCTGACTCAGAAACCTCAAATTGAGTACTGCTTATTTGGATGTGATTTTCACGCTTGTCAAATTTCCAATTAAAGTGCTTCATTAAGTCATGCCCAATCACACCATCATAAACGGCTTCATCCGCGCGTAAGAAATATTTAGTTAAGCTTGTTGGCATGAAGGCGATATTAACTTTGTTGAATTTAGCTTGCCCTAAAGCAATGTTAGATAATTCGGATTGGTATGCGGGTGAATCTTCTTCGTCACCCCATCCGCTAAGGGCTAAATCGTAACCTCGCTTTAGTCCGAGCGCTTTCACCTTATCGGTATCTTGCAAGATAGTAATCGATGCACCTGTGTCGACTAGCATTTTGAAATCTTCAATGCCATTAATCGATACATAAATGTAAGGTTTTTCCCCATCGTATTCGGTTTTAAGCGACGACAGTGTGGCGTTGCCATTCCATATTGGTTCTAAATGGTCGTTGGCGTTCCTCAGCCTTAACTGATTGACCAAGGTGCAGCCTGAAAGAAAAGTAAGTAGCACAAAGGTGCCGATTGTTCGTCGTAACTTCATAAACTCATACCTAATGGTTAACTAACTTGATGAACGCAAGATTATCGCGCTAGGCATAAAGTTTAACCAAAGGTATGTCAAATGAATGTGAAATACTTGAATCACGGGTTAAAGCTGCTGATCTACTCTTTGATTAGACCACTGGCCAAACAAAAATTGCCAGAATGCCAAGTATTAATAAGCACGCGCAGATTGATAAAATACATACACCTTCGTCTTGTTGGATGTCAGAGTCCATTTGAGTATCCTCATAAAGATTGCTTTTTGGCTTTATCATAAGAGTAGTGATCTGAAAGTTGAAAATATCCCATCTAAGTTAAAAATAGACTGGGTTAGTGGTTAAGTCGTGGCTTTTAAAGGTCAGTTACACCGCTCACCGGCACGGGTAGACAAGCTTTGACTTGGGAATTGAAAGGAATAACGTTATTATTCCCAGAAAATATTAAAGCGAAAGCGAACATTAGTTGGGACTGAAATGACAAGATTGGCATTTTTATGCTTGCTAGGATTTGGCAGCACTGTAGCACTCGGTAACGATGAGTTAGATGATTACCAAACGCTTCTAGAAATTGGCGCTGGTGTATCTGTAGTCGATATTCCCCACTATGCGGGTAGTGAACAGAGCGAAAACTACGCCTTACCCTTCCCTTATTTCAAATATGAAAGTAAAAAAGTCTCACTTAACCGCGATGGTCTAAAACGTTACTTACTTAAATCAGAGAATTGGGATTTAGATATTAGCTTTTCCGGAACCATCCCCGTCGACAGTGATAAGAATAGAGCGCGGAGAGGTATGCCCGATCTTGATTGGGTTGGGCTGGCTGGGCCAGCCTATAATTATCGACTCTATAATGACAAGAATCATCGGGTTAAAGTCAGCGTACCGCTGAGATTTGGTGTTGCGACTGATTTTAGCGGCTTTGAATCGGTCGGTTGGGACTTGGCCCCTAGTATTCAATGGCGATATCGGATTTTTCAGCAGTCGGCAGCCTGGAATGTCATAAGCTCGTTTGGATTAGAGTACGGCAGTGCCGATTACAACAGCTATTACTATTCTGTTGCGCCAGAATACCAGACAGCCAGTCGCGAGTCTTATCAGGCGGATTCAGGCTACGGTGGATATAAGTTAACTTTTGGGCTGAATAGAAGAAAAGGTAAATTCTGGTTAGGTGCTTTTGCTAGATACCGAAACCTGCACGAGGCTAGTTTTGCAGACAGTCCCTTAGTCACGGCAAAAGATAATTTTTACCTTGGACTGGCTGGTGCTTGGATTTTTAAGTCTGATCGTTATTAGGGATTAATACGTTGCAGACAAGCATTCAAACAATCCCACTGACTAATCTAGCACTGGCTTTTATACCTGTCGTAATTGCTTTGTTTATTTTGATTAAATGGTCTTTGAATGCAAAGAATGCGATATATGCCTTAACCAGAATGCTAGGGCAATTACTTTTGATAGGTTATTTTCTAAGCTTTATTTTTGAATCGGAAAGTTCACTGATTGTGCTGCTAGTTTTATCCGTGATGGTGTTTTCTTCTAGTTGGATAGCTCTAAGGACGGTTGAAAATCAGCGACTACAATTATTTAGATTTGCCTTACTATCGGTTGTTGTTGGCGGGGGCGGAACTTTGCTTGTGATTAGTCAATTAGTCTTGCAATTAAAGCCGTGGTTCTTGCCACATTATATGATCCCGCTGGCCGGAATGATTTTCGCAACTGCAATGAATAGTGTTAGTTTAGCCGCAGAAAGATTGAGCTCAGAATTAAAGCTAGGAGAGGCGTTTATTGAGGCGAGACGTTCGGCAATTGAAGCGTCGCTTATCCCAGCCATAAACTCATTATTAGCTGTGGGTTTAGTTTCTTTACCAGGCATGATGACTGGCCAAATTCTTTCCGGCGTCTCACCTTTGATAGCTGTTAGGTATCAAATTATGGTGATGTGTATGGTATTTGCCGCTTCGGTGATTTGCGCCGCTTTGTTTTTAGTTTTGAGCCGCAAAACATTTCTCGCTGAAAATAACTAATGATCGAATAATTTTTCGCAACTCGCATCCTTCGACTCCGCTCAGGAAACCGCCTCGCAACTAGCATCCTTCGACTACGCTCAGGACACCGCCTAGTAACTGAACTTAATATCTTCCACCATCTAACATCAACAGAGTACAATCCTCAATAACTTGAATACCTTGCTCAGAAAAAGCCTTTGCAGCCTCGGCTGATTCGCTTCCAGGGTTAAATATCACTCGTTTAGGATTAAGTTTGATGATGTTATCAATCTCATTAGTGAGATAACTTGGATTGATATAGACAGTAACCGTTTCAATCATTTGATCGACATCGGCGAGTTGTGGGTAAACCTTCAACCCATCAATTTCGCCGCCTTTTGGATTAACCAATATAGCAGCATGACCATACTGAAGTAATTTGCGTTGCGCGCGGTTTGAAAAGCGAGTCGGGTTGTCACTGGCGCCGAGAATTAGCGTTGTCATCGGTTTCCTCTTGATAATAAGGGGGTGACCTAAAAGGTTGAAGCATTATGGATTATTTGTCGGAAGGCTTCTAGTTATATTAAGATGTCACTATGAAATCATGTAACCAGTGTGGAAAGTGTTGTGAAGCCTATAGTGATGGTGGTTTGGTAGCAACTCAGTCAGAGGTTGATTATTGGACGAAACATCATCCAGAGATAGCTAGCTATGTATATCAAGGACGGATTTGGTATGAACCAAAATCTCATAAACCGCTAAACCGTTGCCCTTGGTTACAGCAAAGTAATTCCGCTCATAGTGATCAGTCGATCTACTCGTGTCGTATTTATGAGTACCGACCTGCTGACTGTCGGCAATATCCGGTGAGCATTAATCAAATGCGGCAAGACCATTGTCAAATGCTTGAACCAGCGGATCTTATTAGGCCGAAGACGGCGCAACGACAACTGGATAAACTAATGGCTGACAGCAGAGTTTGGTCGATTGATCTTTTAGATTCTCAATAAAACAAATAATGGAAGAACGATGAAAAACTTATTGATTAGTGGTGGTATTATTATGGGTTTAGCCTGTGGCTGTGTAAAAGCAGAATCAGGCCAATTAAATGTTGAAGAATCGAGACTGGGCAAAGCGGTACAAGCCATGCCTGATGCGGCTACTAAGTTCGGTTCTCGGCTTAATCGCTTTTCTAAATTAATCTATTCTGTCAATTCGTTTGCCGACGCCAGTCGATTAGTAGCCCATGAAGGAAACCAGTTATGGAGAACTGCGATCGGAGACTACGCTAAACGCAAGGATTTTGATGATAGACCGCTTTATTGGGCAAGATTAAAGTTCAACACCATCATTAAGAAAACCAAACTATTTTCCCAACTTTCTGAAGCAGAACAACAACAGCTACTATGGATCTCTGAACTGGCGACTCGTGGAAATTCAGATGTCGATTTTGATCAAAAAGTTAAATTCAAGATTTTGTTAACCGGATTCGACCCATTTTTCTTAGATCGAAATATTGACCAGAGTAACCCTTCTGGTGTGGTGGCCACTGCCTTTGATAATAAGATTTTGTATGTTGGTGGTCAGGCCGTTGAAGTAGAGACTTTGATTGTTCCTGTAAGGTTTGAGGATTTTGACAAAGGCATGATTGAAACAATGCTGACACCGCGCCTTAAAAACAAGCAAGTTGATATGATCGTTACCGTTAGTATGGGAAGAGAAAATTTTGACTTAGAACGGTTTCCGGGATTGCGCCGAAGTGCAAAAGCGCCCGACAATTTAAATGTTTTCACAGGTGCTAGCGCTGAGAATCCACTGATCCCACTTTATGACGGTAAGCCACTTGAAGGTCCCGAATTTAAGCAATTTAGCTTACCAGCTTCAGCCATGAAACTCGCCGAAGGGGCTTTTAAAATTAATGATAACCACAAGGTGACTACAACGAGTAAATCGTTCCATCCGAAAACATTGGCGGAATTGACTGGCGAGGTGTCAGTAGAAGGCTCTGGCGGCGGCTATTTATCTAATGAGATTTCTTATCGCAGTCTATTGTTGCGAGACAAGTATCAAGCGGGCTTGCCGGTAGGCCATATTCATACGCCGAGATATCAAGGATTTAAACCCGAAAAAATAGAAAAAATAGTCAATCAAGTAGAGCAAATGTTAATCAAAGCGCTGGAATCTTTAGATAAAACTAAATAGGCCTAGTATTTTGTAATTTTGCCTCCATAAATGAGTCTAAATGACTCTGGCCGCTAGTGAGTATCTCTCTAAATAAAAGCGAACGTAGACTTGCTTACATTGAGCAAAATATCAGTCGAGGACAACAATGTCTAAATACAATGAACTTAATGAAGAAGAAAAAAGAGTTATTTTAGGAAAAGGAACCGAACGTCCTTTTACTGGAGAATACAACGACTTTATCGAGGGCGGTATGTACGTGTGTAAACAGTGTGATGCACCGCTTTATCTTTCGCAGCATAAGTTTCAATCAACTTGTGGCTGGCCGAGTTTTGATGATGAAATAGCCGGAGCAGTCAAGCGAGAAGTCGATGCCGATGGTCGCCGTACTGAGATATTATGTGCCAATTGTGATGGTCATTTGGGGCATGTGTTTGAAGGCGAAATGTTAACCGAGAAAAACATTCGACACTGTGTGAATTCTGTGTCGATGAAATTTGTGAGTTCTGACGATATGAAAAAACAAGATAGTTCGATTAAAGAAGCTTATTACGCCGGTGGTTGTTTTTGGGGCGTAGAACACTTAATGCAACAACAAGCTGGGGTGCTCAGCGTTGAATCTGGTTACATGGGAGGGGAAGTTGAAAACCCAACCTATGAGCAAGTTTGTAGCAAATCGACCGGCCATTTAGAAGTTGTTAAAGTGGCTTACCGGCCAGAGGAAGTTAGTTTTGAAACATTGACCAAATTATTTTTTGAAATACATGACCCCACCCAAACCGATGGCCAAGGGCCAGATATTGGTAGCCAGTATTTGTCGGCTATTTTTTATACCGAAGATAGTGAAAGAGAAGTTGCGCAAAGCTTAATAGAAATTTTAGAAGGTAAGGGCATGTCAATTGCGACTCAGTTATTGCCAAAAGCAGAGTTTTGGAAAGCTGAAGACTATCATCAGGATTATTATCAGAAGAATGGCCAAGCGCCTTATTGTCATCAATATAAAAAGTTGTTTTAGAGCGAGCTGCTTTTTTCTAGTTTCCTCTCCAGAGGGAGACGACTCCAAGGACGGAGAAGATAGAGCGACGCAGGAGGCCAAAGCCGAGGATTAAGGCGAGGGGAGTT
This sequence comes from Kangiellaceae bacterium, assembly GCA_965230505.1. Classification (GTDB taxonomy): domain Bacteria; phylum Pseudomonadota; class Gammaproteobacteria; order Enterobacterales; family Kangiellaceae. The sequence goes on from OZ246006.1 coordinate 3,290,321, forward strand.
TTCTTCTTTTAATCGAAAGCGTTTTGCATTCCTGTGGCTTTCTAATCTCCTGGCTTCATAAGTGATTAGTCTCTTAATCTTATGCGAAGCTTCCAGTATTCCCACCGTTCAGTGTCAGCCTGAAGGCTGACCTACAAAAGCAACAAAGCAATTTCTTTCTCTGTGTTCTCTGTGCCTCTGTGGTGAATAGTCTTATGTCTTTTGACTGTCTGATCATAATCCTTCTTTGGCCACAACCGGATTAGCATACATCGCCAGCAACCATTTTTTCTGAACTTCATTTAACTCCGTTAAACGTTTTTCAATTAAACAATCATGGTTAACTTTAGACTTAGGATCTTTGGTTCGCTCATAAGCGACTTGATTACTATCAAACAATTGGTAGTTACCGATAATTTGGTGATCGATCGCTGCGGCTATCTCTTTGCTATCTGCAAAGTCACCTTTAATCGGGGTGCCAAAAGTTAAATGAATCTTTCCTTTGTGACCTATCAATCCTTTGGTAATACTGTTAATGTCTTCATGTTCTGATTTTTCATACTTCCCTTCGGTTTCGATAATCGCCAGTTCTTTAGCTTTATCTTGATCACAGGGATCGTATTGATAGGCGATAGACACCGGAACAATATTGAGCTCATCTAAGTAGTCTTTAATTGCCATGGGTTTTGGTTTGTTTAACAGCAGCATGGATATTAACGCTGAGTTCGTTTTATCAATGCCATCTTTAGCGCGACCCTCTTTCTGTGCAATCCAAATGGGTTGCTGTTTTTCGGTGAGTGCGTGATGAATATAGGCGGATAGATTTTTCGAAGCCGTTAACATGGCTCGTTTGGTTTTTTCGTTTCGTTTTACGATAAAGCTTTTGTTGACCCGCATTAGATCAGAGATCCATTGTTTAGTCAGTAGATTATCGCCGACTGCAATTTCTACAGTTTTGGCGCCAATATCGAATAGCGCATAATTAACCAATGCGGGATCGAGTACGATATCTCGGTGGTTGCTAATAAATAAGCTAGGTTTATTCAGGTCTAATTCCTTTAGGCCAGAGTAAGTGAAGCCGTCGGTGCTTTTTTTGATCAGTTTAAATAAATACTTAGCGACTTCATTTTGTACAGCTTCGACACTGGTAATGTTTCTAATTTTTCGAACAAGAGAATATCTCACCAGCGCTCGCGCTATTCCAGGCAATGGGCGGTAGAGCCAGCGCATGGTATAGATAGCCACTGACGACAATAATTCTTTGTCGTTTGCTAGTTTTTTTATGACTTCAACAACTTCATCATCGCGGTACGGACGAATATCATCAAACATAGGAGGACTCTACTTTATTTTTTCTTTGTTGGTATGCGCAAAAAATCTTAGATTAAATGCGCTCTACTGCATAGCGTTCGCCATGCGATATCTAGATTAGCCGGGCATTATACCGGAACCCTAGTCAAAATGACGAACAGGATATTACCTAGGTGTTACAAAATAGTAACGAACTTCACTTTTTGGTTTAATAACAAAGAGTTATGATTATCGGTTAATAAATCTCACTCGAGCAAACGCTAACTTAACGCCTATGAGCGCAAGCATTAATACCATTGCGAGACCGACCACGCCCATGATTCGATCGATAGAGTCGACTCCGGTCCACTGTAGGTAATGGATTTTATACATCTGGTTGATAAAATCTGTATCGCGACCCTTCTGACTGAGTGAAAGACGTTGCCAGTTTAAGTTAATAGCAACGTCGTTTTCTGTCATGATTTGGTTATCTTTTATACTAATAATTTTCCCATAGCGCGACTTGTCGGTATTCATTGCATCATTAACGAGTAATTCAACTTCCTTTTGAGTGGGTAAATCTCTGTTGTCCAATGTTATGGGATCAAGCTGTTGCCAGCCTGCGTCTGTTTTTACTAGTAAATGGTCCCCGAGAATCGAACGTCGCCATTCAAAAGCTAACCAATCCGATCTCGGCTGAACAGAAATGGGGGTTTGTAAAGAATAAGTCTTAACCTCCAAAGCTTGGTAAGCTTCTTTATAGCCTGGCTTAACGAAGAAAAATATGCCGGTGATAGTCCAAGCAATAAAAGGTAGGACCATAATGAGTCCAATAATTTTATGAAATTTTCGCATGATGTAACGCAATCTATTAAAAATGGAATTATAAGGAGAATAAGCTGGGGTGAAAAGTAAAAGCAGATTGATATAAAAAATTGATTGGGTTTTAATGAGTCATATTTTTAATTTCAGCCAATAGAATTTGTCAGAAGGTTATTATGCGTATTAATCAAATCGGAGATCCTATTCTTCGTAAAGTGTGCCGTCCTGTGGAGGCGCAAGAGATCGCTACCACGGAAATTCAAGTTACGATCAATAAGATGAAAGAAATTCTGAATGGAATTAAGGCGATTTCCAATGAAAATGGTAATGCAATTGCCGCGCCCCAAGTCGGTCATTCGGTTCGAATTATTTTACTCAGGCTAAATCAAAAATTTGTTCCAATGATTAATCCAAGTTTTACAAAATTATCTGATGACACGTTTGAACTTGATGAAGAGTGCTTTAGTTTTTATAACTTAAGAGCTAAAGTGACTCGATACTCGAATATTAGAGTCGATTATATGGATGAAAAAGCTCAGTTGAAATCTATTCAGTTGCAAGGGGAGGATGCTGGTATCGCACAACATGAAGTCGATCACTTGGATGGTATTTTTTTCTTAGATCGTTTAAATGATAAGAACTCAGTAAAGTCCGTTGATTTTATGTTAAAAGATAATCCTCAACGGCTATCGACTGTCAGAGAAATGATGAGTTATATGGTAGGTTATTAAACCTTTGATCTGGGCGTGAATACTTAGCAAGCTTAGATTTTTGGATTGACTTACACTCGAAAATACCAGTAGTGTAAGTCAACCTATCGAGTTACTACTATTTTAAACGATTACAGTTCGCATAAAACGAAACCGTTGCGGGCCAGTCAGAAAACACTCCAATAACGCCTACCTCTTTTGCTAAAACGTCTAATAATGAGAGTACATCTCCGTCGTTGTTTATTGCGTTAGTCGTCGATTGAAAATACCAACCACCTCCATCGGCTAATGGACCAGAGCGCTCTAAAGTCCAAGTGATTATCTTTAATCCTGCCGCTCTAGCTTCTATGGCGTAGATTGAAGGAATAATTTTACCTTCAGTGTCTAAGTCGACTAGCATCCACATTGGCGGTGCGATTATTTGCACGCCTTGAGCGACCAGTTGCGGCATGGTTGGTGTCCATGTTGATGGGGCTTTAAAGTTAAAATTAGGGTTGCTGTAACGGTCATCTAAGTAGACAGACTGTCGACCAAATCTTGGTTCATTGGCTATCCAGTATTTTACGTCATCTAAGTTAAATGATTGAGCAAATACATCTCGTGGAGAAACGCCTGCTTGTTTGTATTCGTTAATCATTTGTTGTGCATAGTCTTGCTGGCTGTATTCACCTTCAAAAGGCATTGCAACGCTTGGCGATTTTAGTTCTGGCGTCATTTTCACATCTAGGGCTTTAAATAACTCAATGCTTTCTGCATGAGTGAGCAATGTACCTTCCTGAGTATAAAGATCGGTTCGCCAGTTTGCGGTTCCACCTAAGTAATCCTCTACTGTTGTTGCAGTTTGGTCGGAAGCATCCATTTTACCGCTAAGCGTTTTAAACTCTTCAACGGTAATATCACTGGTACAACACTTTGCGCTTGCCGGACTTAGCATCTTTCCATCAGGGTCAAATGTGGCTGGAGAAAATGGTACCGAGCATTTCGCTGCCAATGGGGTCGCAAGAATATTGGTAGTGGTGTGTAAATCACATTGAGAGTGTCGGCAAACTAGTTCGCGATCTTTAGTGAAGGTGACATCACACTCTAGTATTCCAGCACCCATTCTAGCGGCTGCAACATAAGACTCTTTGGTATGCTCTGGAAATTGCATTGGCGCACCACGATGACCAATTGAAAAGCTTGTTTTTTTGAAAGCCTTTTTGTTGTCAGCGCAGTATTGCATTTTATTTTTTAATTCACCTAAGTCCATATCCTCTACTAAATAGAAAGGTCTCGGGCCGAATTGAATTGAACGAGGCTTGGAAATGTCGCTAATTGATTCTGTTTCGGTGGCACCACTATTGGAGGTAAATAATAATGTAGTAGAAAAAACGACAGATGTTATTAGATTAACTTTGTTAAGCATGATTGAGCTCCCACTTAGTTAGAGTGGGTTTAGCTTAAGTTCAATTTGTTAAGGTTAAATGACGAAAAGATTTAGAGTTTATGACCAGTGTATTTTATAACCAAATCAGCTGAGATGCTGGGGTATAGAGCGATCAAACAAAGAGCTAGACCGACAAAGGTACTTCCATAAAGTAGTCAAAGTTATCTAAGTCCAATTCTCTACCCGCCAAAACTTGCATGTATTTTTTCTGGCAGTTTTTGACTCGGTAACTAAGTAATAATTCATCATCTGCTGTTAGGTTGAAAATACGGCAAAGGTATTTTTTGTTGGTCTCTTCAAGGGGAATTTCTTCAACAAACTCGAAGGTCGATTTGCTGTAGATGCGCAGGTTGCGGATCACTTTGTGACTAGAACAAAGTTCCGGAGCCAGTGATAATAGCTGATTATTGGGGCCGACGAACTTGCATTGATGCGAGTTAGCTGAACTAGCATTATCATTGATGCTGGATTGATAGTGCGCGAGTTTTAATTGGTCCCATTGCGTATTGTTCATTCTTGTTTTCCGCGTAATTGTTTTCTGCTTACTGAGTGAGTAAACCTAATTTTACTGAAACAAAATGAATCGGTGCTGAACTTATGTGACTTATTTGATTAGCGGCTTCTAGGACATTGGTCTGGAATAAAGCCATAGGGTTCAAAATTTAAATGCAGATGGGGTCCAGTTCCATGGCTTCTATCCTCTATCCAAGCAGTATAACTGATACCGTTGATTTGATATGGCGTTGATTTGATGAGCTTCTTCAGCCGCTCCACCTCTATTTTGGAGTGGCCTGCCGTGCCGATGTCTACCGCTCGATTTGATAAATGTTTGGAAATATAGCAGTTTCGTCTGATCTGGTCGCGTATTTGGGCGGCGATGGTTTGTTTGTTTTTTATCGGAAGGGCTTGATATTCAGCAACCGCTGGTTGGTTTTCGTAGACCTTACAACCACTGGCTAAGCAATTTAACATATACCCAGCTTGTGCTTCGATGGTTCTTTGAATACTAGTGATCTTTAATGTCTTCCAGGACTTGTTGGCGTTTGTTTGTTGGAGACAAAATTCTCGACTGACTGATTGTAAAACCTGCTTGATTTCGGTGGAAGCAGCGCTTAGCTCACCAGTTAATTGGTTCTCACAGGTCGCAGTATCTGCTTTGCTGGGGGTTCCCTCTAACAAACTTAACCCCAAGAATAGAATTAATATTGTCCTCGTTTTATGGTCCATGATAACCCTCTTATACCTAATAAAATCAATTGGTTAGTGTGCAAACTTACTAGCGAATTCCACTTGCTAAAACGATTATCTTACATTTTCAATGACAAAAACAGTTGATTAGAATATGATCTATATGTACCATGGGTGCATAGGGTACAAGTGGTACAGGGTATATTTTCTCGTATCCTTTCTGATTAAGAGGTAAATAGGCACCATGGAAATAGTGATAGATATTGAAGATTCAATGCCATTGTTTTCTCAATTGGTCAATCAAATCAAGCAAGCGGTGAGTACCGACCAATTGAAAGTTGGCGACCCATTGCCGTCGATAAGGCAACTTGCTAATGATCTTGAAATCAACAACAAAACTGTGGCTAAGGCTTATCGTTTACTCGAACGAGATGCAGTGATAGAAACAAAAGGCTATCGCGGAACTTTTGTTCACCCTGAAGCAAAACAAAATTGTGAAGTTAATTTAAGTGAGTGGGCTAACGAAAAACTAGCCAGCGTTATTAAAGAATTAAGGAATGCCAATATTACAGATTCTGAAATCAGGATCGCATTTACCCAGATAATGAGTAACCAACCGGTTCAAGGAGTTTAATATGTGGAGTAATAATTTACTTTATATCGTTTTTATCGCACAGATATTTTTTGTGTCTTACTACTTCCCAATAAAGTTAGTTAGGCAAACTCGTAGAATTTTAGACAAGTATTAACCGGAAGAATACCCCAAATTGTACCCCATTTCTAAAGACGCTGCGGTTTTGAAAATTTCTAATTTTAAACGCTTTAACTTTGCAATTGCTCTCGTCGGAATTGCAATCGTCATACATGGGTTAATGACTCAGAGTGAAGAGCTTTTACACGCAGATAGCATGGCTGTCATCTTGGTCTATTTTTTGTTGCAGTGGATACCCTTATTAATTATGGAGCTTTCAGGGCTTCAGTATTTAAAACTAATGAGAATGGCCAACACGAGTCCAAAGCGTAGTGCTGAGTTAAAACCTAGAGGTCTTCTGAATTATGTTTCTAAGCCCGCACTAGCCTTCACCATTTTTATGCAATTAGTTTTTGTTGCGGTTGTTGTTTACTTTATTTACAACCCTTTTGAAGGATTCGGAGGTGTCGCAAATCTCGTCGGAATCGCTTTTGCCGATTGTATTTTTATCGGTATTCTTTTATGGAATATTAAAGGTAAAAAGAAGAATCCTTATTTGGCTGCGGAAGATAGAGACAAACAAATTAGGAAATTGGTCAAAGTGATGCTGATTACGAGTAATTTAATGATTGCATTTGTTAGTCTTGAGTTGGTGATGAGTGCTACCGAATCACGACATTTACTAGACCCTTTTATGAGTTTATATTTTCTGGCGATAGCATCGGTTAGCTATCAGGCTTATCAAGTTGAAGGCATTGACTTTGAAGTTTACCGAGAGAAGTCGGCTTAATAGGCGGCTAGAAAAATGCCTATACTACTCATTTTGGTTAGCCTTATTTTGTTATTATTTGCTGACGTTCGGTTTTCATTTCATGATTCAGAGCCGCTAGTTTTCAATGACGTTAAGTCAATAACTCGTCAAAAAGAATCAGTGAGAGACTCGTGGTGCAATGCCAAAGCAGCTAAAAAGCGTGAAGTAAACATTCTAAAAAGTGCAGCTATGGGCCACGACAATCGATCAATAGACTGCCCCACAAGAGTCAGTAAACAAACAGGAGGGGATAGCGAAAAAATGTAGATTAGTTATTTTGTTGGTATAGGATATGGGCATTCGAGTGATAGTAACGTATTATTATCAGAATCGCGAAACAGGTAACAGACTGGAATACCAATGGATGATGAAGTGCCCAAAAAAACGGATCATGATGATAAAACTCGCATTCTCAAACCAAAAGGGACCCCAGAGAATTCGAATTTAGATAATCAAACCGTAATACAACCTCGTAAAAGGCCTCGCACTAATTCGTCGATCGAGCCTCTTGATGATACCGAGTCAGTTGATGATAAAACGAAATTGGCTCCTAAAAGACAACAAGCGACCAAAGTACAGCCTAATACTCGGCAATCTAGTCGAGCTAACCCACTCCCGAGTCAAGGTGGGGTTAAAGGCTCTGCAGAAACTTCCTCACTCAGCCAAGAAGATCTTCTGAATCCCAATGCCGGCGAACGCATTATCAATCGTCGATTTGTTTTAAAAGAATCTTTGGGGGTTGGTGGTATGGGAATGGTTTTTAGAGCATTGGATCTTCGTAAAGAAGAGACCGGTGACAATGAACCCTATATTGCCATCAAGATTTTAACCAGCGAATTTAATGAACATCCGCAAGCCTTTGTTTCTTTACAAAGAGAAGCTAAAAAGAGCCAGCTTTTGTCGCACCCTAACATTATCAAAGTGTACGATTTTGATAGAGACGGTGACCTTGTCTATTTGACGATGGAAGAACTCAAAGGAAAACCTCTTGACCGACTGATTAAAGATAACCCAGGCGGACTGCCTTTGGAATTAGCGCTAAATGTTATTCGGGGTATTAGCAGTGGGTTGGCCTATGCACACCAAAAAAACGTGGTCCATGCTGACCTAAAACCCGAAAATGTATTTGTGACTAAAGAAGGTGAAGTTAAGTTAATCGATTTTGGTATCGCAAGAATTTTGACTCAACTAGATGAAGAAGGGAACTATATTCGTCAATATGATGATGATGAAATAGTCGGACTGACTCCAGCATACGCTAGCTTGGAAATGCTCAATCATAAAGCCGCTATTCCATCAGATGATCTATATGCTCTTGGCGCAATATGTTACGAAGTGCTCACTGGGGATCATCCCTTTTTAAAACTGTCAGCGAAAGAAGCGTTTAAAGAAAATAAGACTGTTTCCAAGCTCAAACAGCTAAAAGGATATCAATGGAAAGCGATTGCCAAAGCGCTAAGTTTTGAGCAGGATAAGCGTTTTAAAAATGCCACAGAATTTCATGATCAATTTACCGCTAAAGGCAGAACGGTAAGAAACCTTAGTATTGGTTTGGTGGTTGTCTCGATTATTCTCGCAATTTCTATCAGTATTCCTAGAGGTCAAAATACCGACCACTTATATGATGAATTGGCTGAAGACCAACGACTTAAGTTTGATGAATTAATTAAAGAGGGCGATACGCTGAGAGGTTTTGGTGACCTAAACAATGCGCTTTCTTTCTATGATCAGGCCTATAAGATACTTCCGCAACACAGCATTACTCAAGAGAGCTTGAGCTTAACAGTCAGCAATATTATTGAGCAGCTAGAAGGGGCGAGCCCCGCCTTAAGTAAAAAAGAAAAACTTTTGTTTATTAGTGAATTACAAAAATACCAATCGTTAGCTGAGCACCCTGAACTAGCCGAGTATAAAGAGCGAGTCGCGCTAGACTCTAAATGAGGCATGCGTTAATCGGGCATGGGCTTTAATTGGCCTCGCTTTCGATGCCCGAGGTTTAATCTCTATCGCTTAGAGTATTGACTTGCTCCAGCAACTCAGGCCATTGGCTCACCCAGCAACAGGTATGATCATTTTGTTTTATTACAATCGATTGACTGTTGGTTTGCTTAATAAATTGTTCAGATATTTTTTGCGGGACGACTTGGTCTGCTCCTCCGATAAAATGAATACCTAGGGGAAATTTGGCTGGTTCAACTTCAAACGGATTGATTGACTTCCTCAGCTCACTATATTGATGATGTTCAGTCCATTTCTTAATATCTAAATTGGCAGCGATTGTGACATAAAGGTTTAATATTTCGAGCCGCTCTGCCAGCAGCGAAGCGACCACGCCACCTCCGCTATAACCAATTAAAATGATTTGCTCGACTTGTTGTTGTTCAATTATTTGCTCAATAGCCGATTGCATGGTGTCAATAACTAATTCACCATAGCGGGCATCGGTCCATAAACTTGAATTACATTTTTTATCGGGAGCTGCAAGAAAATAGCAAGGACGAGTGATATAAATTGCTTTGCTTGGATCTTGACTCATTAATGATAGCGCCAGCGGATTTCTTGGACTTGGATCGGCTGATATAGTGAATCTATTCAGCCAAGGTAAACCGTCACCTTCAATATAGATGTGTAGTGTCGAACCGCTTTGATTGTTGGCTAAGTAGCTAAGCTCAAAGTCATTCGCGTTGATCGAATGCTTTGATAATCCATTCTTTAAGCTAAGCTGGGATAAGTTTGCTCTTTTTATTGTTTGACAACCAACCAATAAAATCAGTCCTAAAACAGTCAGTGAGTACCTCAATTTAATCCCTCGTTAATTGCAATTTGAGATAATAAGTTTAAGTTTAATCATTTTTTGCCGCATGATTCTCATTGCGCTTACATTTCGTTGACAAGGTGTTTAGCCGGTGATAGTTTAATCTCTATATGTAAGCGATAAGCATATTCGCTTCTAGCCAGACAAGTCAAAAGGAATCAGCTCTATGTCTTCTAGTAACTCCTCTGCGGCAGTTTTATTATCTCTTGGTTTAGCCTCACTACTGGGGTGTCAAAGTACCCCTGAACAATCGACCACTCCCGTTTCAAATGCACAAAAAGTGTCTGATTTAGAAGTGGTGGACTGCCTTTTGCCTGGGCAACACCGACGCTTAGGCTCAACCAGTTTTATCTCTCAGCGCCAACCAACTAAAACAACGGCTGCCGACTGCCGAGTCAGGGGAGGAGAGTACGTTGAATTTGATCGTGCAAACTATAAAACAGCACTGAAGGTTTGGATGCCATCTGCCGAAGCTGGTGATCCAGAAGCTCAAACCAATGTTGGCGAAATTTACGAAAGAGGTCTTAATGGAGAACCTAATTATAAGGTCGCTGCGTTTTGGTATGAAAAAGCGGCTAAACAGGGAAACTCTCGAGCGCAATTTAATCTCGGTACGTTGTATGAGCAGGGGTTAGGGGTAGAAAAAAGTAAACTAGAATCTCTGAATTGGTATCGCAAAGCATGGGGGATGAGTGAAGATTCTCTAGTGTTTCAATCGGAGGCAAGTTCAGAGATCAAGCAAATCAAATCTCAAATGGAAAAAGAGATCAAAAGCAAATCTCGACAAATCAATCTGCTTAAAAAGCAAATCAATCAATTGCAAAAATCAGCCGGACAGTCCACCGAAAATACCGAGTTAAAGAGTGAACTGAACGAACTCAAACAATTGATCGCAGAATTAGAAGAGAAAAAAGTAGCCAGCCAAGAAACACTAAACTCGTTACCTAAATTTAGAGAGCCGAAACCAGCTGACGTTGAAAAGCTTTTTGCGAAGAACAAGGACTCTGTTTCTGATACCAAATATGGTCGTTACTTCGCTTTAGTCATCGGTAATCAAGACTATCAACATTTAGAGCGACTTGATTCGCCGGTTAACGATGCAGCTAGAGCCGCAGATATTTTAAAAACACGCTATGGCTTTGACGTCGAGCTATTGATGAATGTAAGTAATTTAGAAATTATGCAAGCACTTAATCAGTTAAACGAAGTGTTAACTGAAGAGGATAACTTACTCATCTTTTATGCTGGGCACGGTAGTCGAATCAAAAGTGGTGATTGGGAGTCTGGTTATTGGTTACCCGTAAACGCTGATCTACCGCCTAATGACTCTCGATGGGTATCCAACGAGTCGGTAACTAGGCATCTATCAAGAATTAAAGCCAAACGGGTGCTCGTAATGGCTGATTCCTGCTATGCCGGTTTGCTTTCATCGGCACCAGGATTTGTATTTGCTAATAAAAATGCCAATTACAACGGTGCATATTTAGATTATGTTTTGCCAAAAAAATCTCGCTTACTAATGACTTCGGGTGGTGACCAGCCAGTATTGGATAATTTGGGGAATGGTCATTCAGTTTTTGCTCGAGCGCTGTTGGACAAGTTAGAAAATAACCAAGATATTCTTTCGGGATCTTCGTTGTTTTTAAATATTAGGGAAAACGTCAGTAAAACCGCGGAATCAATTGGTGTTGATCAAACACCAGAATTTAAAGCGATTAAAGGAGCGGGACATGAGGCCGGTAGCTTCTTTTTTGTTCCGCTATCTAATGCAGCTTTACAAAAATAATTACACTGTATAAAAAAATGCTAGAACAAGGAATTCAATCATGCGTCTGCGAACAAATTTAGTGAATAAAAAAGTACCATTTAAATTATTTTCAATATCCTTACTTTTGGTGTTGCCGACTCTAGCCAAGGCTGACTTAACAGAGATCGATTTTAGCAATGACTTAGAGCTTGCCGCCGCTGTAGCTAATCAAGCCACTTACTTGAGTTTACTTGAGGCTGGCTGTGGACAAGAACCTAGTTTCGGTGAAGGGCAAGAAGAACCAGTTGAACAGACTTGTACAGAAGATATGTTCAATTTATTCGAAAATGTTAGAGAGTTGGTACATACTGCCAATGCGCTGACGCGAAATGGTGGGCCAACTGAATATAGCTTAAATTTAGATGTGGAAGGGCTTGGCAATGCACTTCGTTGGACCGCAGGGGAAGAGTTCTCTTCACAGGGCAGTTTGAATGGTGAGTTTGTAGCCGATCAAGTTGCCAACTTAAGCTCTCGTTTAAAAGCACTTAGACGCGGTGCAAAAGGGTTTGGCGTCAGTTATTTTAATCTTAATGACCCGTCTCAACAAATTGCTTTAAATCAAAACTATGGACAGCAAACCGGTGGGGGAGCCAGTGCCGATCAAGGGATTACCTCCAGCCGGTGGGGCGGATTTTTCAACGTCGATTTAGGCTTTGGTAAAAAAGGGGCTTCTGTTTTTGAAGATGCCTACGATTTTGATGGTACTAAAATTAGTTTTGGTGCGGATTATCGTTACGATTTAAACTGGGTGTTTGGCGTGACCGGCGGTTTAACCGAACAAGAAATTGATTTTGATTCGAGTAAAAGTATTGTTGATGGTGGAATCGAAACGGAAGGCTATAGCTTTATGCCTTATGCTATGTACCAAACTGATAATATGTACGCCAGCTTTTCTTTGGGATTGCAAAGTCAGTCGATTGATATGGCTCGATATATTACATATCCATCCTTAAATCCCAATGTAGCGGGTGTGAATACTATTTCTGTTAGTTCAACCGATAGTTCTACTACCTCATTTTTTGTTGAAGCCGGTTACTCATACAATAATGCAGCGCTTGTTATTGAGCCTTTTGTTAGCTTAGCCAATTCATCGACAACGATTGACGGTTTTAACGAAAGAGATATCAATGATTTGGCATTTGATCTAACCGTTGATAAGCAGAAAATAGATTCATTAGAGTTGTCTTATGGGGTGAAGTTTCAGTATGCATTAACACCTAATTGGGGAGTGCTTGTTCCCTATCTTGATGTGCAGTCTCATCACCAGCAAGAAGATGATAGCCGAAATATTTCTTCAACTTACCTCAATTTACCGGCAGGACAACTTGACAGTATTGATTTTAATTTACCAACTGCGGAAATTGATAGTAGTTATTATTCTTACAGTCTCGGAGTTTCAGTCGTGCTTCGCGGTGAGTCATTTATCGATGAAAATGGAAACTCTTCTGGCAGTATTCAAGGATTTATTAACTATCGCTCAATTGAAGGGATCAAGAATTATAGTGAAGAAACTATTTCCGTCGGTGTTAGGTATGGTTTTTAGTCGGCTAGCGGAACGTTAGTAAACTTAAGTTGTGCGTCGATATTAGCGGCTGAGAAATAGAGGGTAGTTCTAAACAGTGTAATTGCTCTAAAAATGAGTCTAGTCATTTAATCTACATGGAACAAGTTCAATGAAATCTTTACCAATAAATAATAAGCTAGCAAATATAATTTTCGCGGCCACAATTAGTCTGGGTATGATGGCTTGCGGTTCCAACAGTGACGTCGGAAATCAACCCGACGAGCCACCGATAGCAAAAGGAATAGCTATAGGTGTCGGCGCCAATAATCAAGTGAGAGAAGGTCAGGAATTTATACTATCTGGAAAAGATAGTGATGGTGTTGATTCACCATTGTTCGAATTTAATTGGAGCGTAGGTTCTGGGTTTGCTCAGCAACTTCAGCTCAAAGAACTCAGTGTTAACTCTGTCTCTGTTGCAGCACCAAAAGTAACCGCACCAACGGAAATCGATTTTAATCTTGAGGTCGTTGACGCTGACGGAGGTATTGCAACCGATATTGTTACAGTAACGGTTGTTCCAGGAAGGGATCAAAACAAATTTTTATCGTACGACGCGATTTCCGATGCTAAACATCAAACTTATCAAATTACGCTTCAACCAGAAGCGAATCAAGTCATCGATGAAACGAACCGTCAACTTAATCTCGAGATTGAAGTTTTACTGAATTATCCAAACCGCGACGCAAGTTGCCGATTTGATGGTTTTGATTCAAGCGGTACGGTTTGTTTAAATTATAATAATAATGCGAGTGTTGTGCTTACAGAGAGTAACCAAACTTTGCAGGGAAGTTGGAACGTCAATGATGACAATCATGCAATGGATACAACTTTTGAACTTCAATTACCTGAATTTATATTAAGTCGTTTTAATCAATCATTGTTAGATAGTGGCGCAGATAGAGTTGAATTGCTTGATGCGTGGAAGGCCGACGATATTGAAATAGAAGTGACTTATACCCTTAACTCGACCGCTAATGCGACGTTGGTTGTTAATGGTGTTAATGGCGGCCAACCGGTTGGCGTGGTGGATATCACTGGAACTGTTTTATTAAGCCATAGCTCCCCACTAACGTTAACGGTGGAGCAAATTCGAAATAGTGGCGTTGGTTTGATTGAGTCGAAGCAAACAGCGCAACAATATTATGACGCTATAGACCCATTTCAAGAAGCTGACACTTTAAATAAATGGTTGGTGTCCGCGGGTTTTGCTACTCAAAACTTAGATGGTTCCATCACCTTATTAGAGCAAGGGTTGGTCGGTGAAGATACCGCAGAGTCAGACTTTGCCCACGCGTTATATACCAACAACTTTGACTTGGGCTTTGGTCGAGACATGTATGTAAGAGTGGACGATGAGGGAAATGTTTATTCATATGTTACTAACTATGCGACACTAGAAGCTGCGGCCAAAAAAATATCACCCATTGCAACTGTGGTTATGGAATATACCCGTCCCGCTAAAGGTGATGGTACCGAGCCAAGGTTTGTTAAGTTTTATACCTATATTCCCGATGAAAGTGGAGAGCAAATTCGAACCACCGATTTTGATTTTGACGGTCGAGGCCAAAAGTACATGCCGGGTGTTTGTACCGCCTGTCATGGTGGAACCCCAAAAAGCATAGAAGAGGACATTGTCAATTATACCGGTAACATTCAGGCATCGTTTTTGCCTTGGGATCTTGACTCATTTTTATACACAGACACTGACCCTGCTATTACTGATATTGCGGAAGTAGAAGCTGACGCTAGTAATTTAGTTTACAGCCGAGCAGCGCAACAAGAGCAGTTTAGAAAATTAAATCAATCGGTATTCCATATTTATAACTCTGAAGAGAATGCTCGTTTTGATGCGGTAACACAGCTTATGGGAGGGACTGATAATGCGACAGGCTGGTACACCCAAGTTGACTGTCCGAGCAACAGCCGAACTCGAGGGTGTCTCGAAGGGGAATTTAATGGTGAGGCTGTGCCAGAAGGATGGCAAGACAATAGCGAGCTTTATTTAGATGTAGTGGCGCGTCATTGTCGCGGTTGTCATTTGGTGCAACAAGGATCCGATGAAGTACCAGCTTTATTCCAAATGGCTACTGCTGCAGACTTTTTAGCAGAAGAGCATGCCACTAAAGTTAGGAATTTAGTTTTTCAACAAGGAACGATGCCGTTAGCTCGTTTAACAATGGATCGACTTTGGGGGGGGACGGACTCTAATGCGACGCCGAGTCAAATTTTGTGGGATAGCTTACTGGAAACTGGTGCAGTTGTGCCTCCGGGTTCACCAACACCGACGGTAGATTATCAGGCTCAATTGAATCACTCGGTCATTCGGGAAGCCAATGAGCGAGAATATCTGTTAACTAAAGTGGGCCGAACGATAGAGTTTGATGCTAGTGATTCTAGTTTTACCGATAGTTTCGATTGGCAGCTGTTAGAAAGTACAAGCATCCAAGGATTTGAAAATTGCCTAGCAGATTCTGAAGCCTTATCTATTGATGGAGCTACCGCAAAATTAACGCCTATGACTGCTAATACTTCGGCTCAATACTATTGCCTGCAGTTAACCGCAAATAATGATTTAGCCAGCAAATCGGCTCCAATTATTTTTGTTCAGGCCGTTGATAATCGATTGCCGGAAATTGCTTTTACTAGCCAGTGCGATTCTAGTGAGCTTTGTTTATCGGTTTCTGAAGTTAATTCAGATGTTGCAAGTTCAATTATTTCGCTTTCAGCGAGTATCCAAGAAGAACCTTTAGCCTTTACACAGCCAGACTGTAATTTAGATCCTAGCAACGTCTGTAACAACGTTAATACGCTGGTTCATGTGATTGACCAAGATATTATTGATGGACTCGATCCTCAATCAATTATTTCATTTGAATTAACCAATACACTTTCGTTTGGTAATTTATCTTCCACAAGTTTTAACTTAACTGATTTATTACAAGGCAATGTCATTAGTTATCAAGCGACAGTGGATGAAGTAGGGGCGGAAGCAGCTAATGAGCGATTGGTTTTAGATGTTTTTGACGATGGCGTGTTAGTCGCAGAATTAGCTTCGACCAATGCAGAGCTTTTGATTAATCCCGTCAGTGATAATAGTCCGGTATTTGGTACCGTTCAAAACGCTAGCGCCGAGTTCTCGGAGTTATTTAGCTCAAATACTTTTGTGGTTACTGACGCGGACGGTGATGAGGTGTCGCTGTCGATAGTTCAATCGTCTCTCGGAAACGTAACCCTTGACGAAATATCTTCGACTAGCACTTCTACGACTTACGAGTACGAATTTACCGCTAACAGTGCGCGAGATATTGGCGAGAATACAAACTTATGTTCTAACTTTGGAGTGTTCAATGGGCAACAGAATGGCGTTTTCCAGTTGCTTGCGGATGATGGCTCGGATGCTCCAGATGTGCCTGTTGCAAGAAATGTATCGGTGAGCTTAAGCACTTCGTTATCATTTTCATCGGTTGCAGCGGCTTATGGTGCTAAAACCACTAATGGTGGAAGTCGATGTGATTCTTGCCACGGAACCAATGCAGCGGTTTATCCTGACTGGGTTAATGTATTAAGCATATTGCGTGATAACGTATCATTAGCTGACCCAGAAAATAGCACAATATTTACAAAAGGAAATGGTTCACAAAGCCATACCGGTGGACTATTTAGCGTTAATTTCAATAACGCGGCTGACCGAGATATGCTGGAATGGATTTACCAGTGCGCACCGCAATAATTATAGTATTAAATAAAATGTTCCGACGCGTGTATTTGTAATTCAAACATTCAATTACTTTTATTAAGTCATTAGTCGGAACACTTTTAATTTAACCATAAGATTGATCATATTTTATAACATCAAATTCTGATACATGGGGTTGGGTTGGAGAAATTGAAGCTCGCTGCAAAATATAGCCACGTTTTGGAAGCGTGATAATCAGCAGTGGAAGTTCGAGTTTTTCAATCATACTTCTTAGTATGCAAATAGTATGGCTAACCCCTTGTGGCCCAGTAAAATGGTTACCTTTCCAAACTAAATCAATCAACGTTTCTCGTTCAATCAATTGACTTTCATTTTGAAGCAGCACCAGTAATACTTTCCAAAGTTTTGGCCGCAATTTTATTTCTCCTTTTGTTGAACATAATTTTCTGTTATTGGTGTCCAATGTGAAAGGAACATTTCCCGAGTGATTGTTAGTTAGGTAGAGTGGTTGGTGGCTCATTATTTTCTCCAAGGCTCAGTTGACGATTAAACTAAATATTTTTAAGAATAGACTTAGCACTTATTCCGTATTGATTTACGATGTTGGCATCTGCACCTAAAGATAGAAGCAGTTGAGTGGCTTCGTTATTTGAAGCGCCCAGAGTCCAATGGAGAGCGGTGTTTCCCATCACATCGGTTAGATTGAGTTTTGCGCCAGCTTTGTGCAGCATTCGAATAATTTCACTGTGACTGTGAGCCGCTGCGAGAATTAGAGGGGTTGCTTCCATGCCATTCGATTTTGCTTTTAAATTAACGGCTGCGCCGTAGTTAAGTAGTAGCTCGACCATTGAGGAATCACCGTTTCTTGCGGCAATCATTAGTGCGCTAAATCCGATTCGATCTGTTTGATCAATCGTTTGCCCAGCTTGAAGTAACAACTCAACACAAGCCAAGCATTTTTTGTTGGCGGCATAGGTTAAAATTGCGTTTTGATAACCATCATAAATATCTTTGTTTGTGGTTTGCTTGATTAATTCTTTGAGACTTACAAAGTCTTGTTTGGCTATTGCCGCGAATAAACTGGTGACTAGCTTGGATTCAGGGGCTTTATTGAAACTAGCTAGTAAATTATCAACGATACGATGATGCCCCTGACGCATAGCGATATCCAAGGCGTTACCATGAATCGTAGTGACTTTAACATCGGCACCGCTGGCAATTAATAGCTTAACAATCTCTGTCCTTCCTAAATAGCTCGCCCAATTCACCGCAGGGTCACCCAGTACATCCGTGTCATTAATATCGGCTCCGGTGTGAAGTAGCATTTCGGTAACTTCAGGCTGGTTGGCACTAACTGCTTGCATCAGTGGGGTGCTAAAGTATCCGATGATATTGGATTGGTTGACGTTTGCACCACGGTTTATTAGGGTTTTAATCAGTTGAGAATCACCGATTTTTATCGTTTCAAATAATAATGTAGAACCGTCTTTTAGAAATATATTAGGGTCGGATATTTTAGTGATTGCCTGCTTAGCTTGTTCGATTAATTTTTGTTTTATTAGTTGAGCGGCAGCGTCTGCTTTATTTCGGTCTGCAATAAACTGCTCTATTAGCACAATAATATCTTTGTGCCCTCGTTCATTAGCGGTTCGCAAAGCTGTGTATTCTTCCTTGTTTGCTTGCATTGGATCGGCCCCGCGAGATAATAAATATTTAACCGCTTTGGCGTGGCCATATAACGTCGCCCAGTTAATCGCAGGATCGCCATTTTTGTCGGTGAGCCGAATATTTGCATGATTATCTAATAGCAGCTGCACTAGCTCCAAGTGAGCGGTTTGTCTAAGTGCATCGGTTAAAGGTGAGGTTTGATAGCCCGATTGAGATGTTTGGTCGACTTTTGCTCCTCGTTTGATTAACAATTTAGCCACCCTGACCTGTCCAAAGCGAGCGGCATAATTGAGTGGGTAGTAGCCAAAGGAGGTTTGCGAGGTGGTTGATTTAGACAGCGTGGAAATTTGTTCAATTGGAAATTGATTGATCAGAGTCGCAGCGAAAAATCCTGGATGTTCTCGAAAAAACTTTTGCTTAGGAAATTTTTTATCCTTGATTGATTGCTCCGCTATATTTCTATTTCTAGGAGAAAGATCCGCCAATAAAAATTCCGTGAGTACTTTTTTATTCCCTGTTTGATAAGCGAAATCAAATGGCGTGTAGCCATCTCTCATTGGAAAATTAGGGTTAGCGCCCTTTTGCAATAGCAACCTTACCGTTTCGCTGGACTGAATCATCGCTGCTAAATGAAGGGCAGTGTAACCTCTCGCGTTCGGTTTATTAACATTGGCTCCATTGGCGATTAATTTTTTTAAAAGCGCTACGTTACCTGCGCGAGCAGCTTGGTTGATTGGACTTGCTTCGTCGTTTCCATTATTGCCGATGTTGATATCCGCTTTGGCATTGAGAAGCATGTTGATCACCTTCTCCTTATTCAATCGAACGGAAAAGGGGAGTGCGGCGTAACCAGTGACATTATGAAAGTTTGGATTAAAACCGCGTTTGAGAAGTTTACCGATTAAGCTTAAATTGTCTTGCAGAATTGCACTTAAAAAGACTAAGGATTGAACCTCTTTCGCAGGCAGAGTGGTATGTTCAATATCCACTAACTCCGGGTTAGCCCATAGAGTTGAGCGGGAGGAGGGAATATTTTTTGGCTGATGACTGTTTGCTTGTTTACTATTTGTTCGAGCCTTGTCTAAGTCTGCCGTCTGTTGAATGATTTGCTGGATAAGTACTTTCATTATTTGTTTTTGACCACTCTCTAAAGCCCAGTCAAAAGCCTCATAACCGCCTTGGTGTTCTAAGCGGATATCAGCGCCGTGTCGAATAAGCAGTTCTACAACATCCAGGTGACCATAATAAGCGGCTTTCATAAGTGGTGTAATGGTTGAGGAGGGGGCTTTGTCGACATTGACACCGGCTTCGAGTAACAGTTTAACAATGGCTAAATGGCCTTTTTTAGCGGACTTACTCAAGGGCGTTTCACCCAACACTTCTTTGTTCAGTAATCTACTATCGGATAACGCTAGGGATTTAATTAATTGGTTGGTTTGCGCTAGGTCTCCCTGTTCGATAAAGTCCATCAGTAGGGATAGTGATTTCACGCTTTGTTGTTTTGATGCTTGCGTGCTTTTGTCTGTCTTAGCAATAACCAGATTGGGAACTGATAGGGAAACTATGAGCAAGCATACTAACCGTGTTAAAAAATTCAATTTCATTTAATCGCCTTTATATTCAATAATTGAGTGGACAGCCAAATAGTCAGTCAGTGATAATAATATCGCCAGTGAGAAGCACTGATATACCCATGAGTAACTTATGAGTGATAATCAACTTATTGATAAATATAAGAAAATTCGTTTCGAAAACTTTGTCTTCGATTTCAACACACAGTCATTATCCGGCCTCGCTAAAGATAAAGATCTACCTCCTAAACCATGTGAAATCTTATCGTTATTACTGAATCGTCCTGGAGAATTAGTTACCAGAGAGCAGATCATTGAAACGGTTTGGGCTGATCAAGTGGTCGATTTCGATCAAAATATCAATTTCTGTATCAAACAAATTAGACAAGTTTTAGATGATGATCCCAGAGCCGCAAAGTTTATTGAGACCGTCCCTAAAAAAGGTTATCGATTTATCGCTGACTATCAGCCGCTTGAAAAATTAGAGAGTAGCAAGCGGTTTTTTTGGGCTGCCGCTGCAGTACTCTTTTGCTTGCTAACTCCGGTTATAGTTTGGTTGTCTTATGATTCACCAGAGCCGAATGAACGGCATTACTTTTCAAGTTCCGAAGCCGAGCAAGCGATTACTCGTGGGTTTTACTTATTTGATCAAGGCGGTCAACAAAACTATCAGCGTGCACAGCGATTATTTGAAAAAGCCATTTCGTTGGAACCTCAACTTGCCGATGCTCATGCAGGAGTCGCATTAATCCGATTGTTTCAAGTTGCTGACGTCGATGGTAGAAATGCGGTTAAAACTCAAGTGGCGAAAGCGATGGAATTAGATCCCGAAAGCGCACAGGCAAATTTAGCAAAAGCCAAAGTGAGCCTATATTATGACTGGGATATTGTGACCGCTAGAAGGTACTTCTCAAAAGCATCTCAACTAGCACCCGCTTTAATTCCTGCATTACATGATTTAGCCGTTGTTGCAACTATTCAAGGGGATTACGCTGTTGCAGAAGCCAGTATTGAAAAAGCCTTGGATATTGATCCCGGGCGATTCCAGGAGCATTACCATGCAGGTTGGTTTTATCAGGTTGCCGGTAAATATGATATGGCTTTGCGTCAATGTGTTCAGAGTTTAGAAATTGAACCGGACTATCATTTTAGTTTGCTTTGTGCTGGGCGCTCTGCACTAAAGCTTGAATTGACACAAACGGCAAAACATTATCTTAAAGAGTTTATGGGATTATTTGAAGCACCTTCTGCGACTATTGAAAATGTGATGACCGAAATTGAGAAAGGCAATCCAAGTGTTTTTAATCAATGGTATATCGATTTATTGATTGAGAATCAGTCCGATCCCTTTAAATTAGCTTTAGCTTACGGTGAAATAGGTCAACCAGAAAAAGCCCTGGACGCTTTAGAAAATGCTATCGAACAAAAAAATCCCATGGTGCCGACGGCTTGGGCGTTTGATGAGCTGAAAATGCTTCGTGATAATGAACGGTTTATAGAACTTATGACGGTTGTTAATCGGGGATAATTCTATCTTTAGCAAATAACTTCTTCGCTACATCAACGGCACCATGATTAATCTTTAAGGCAACTCGACTGCCGACCCAGAAACACTAATTCCACCTTGCTTAGGAATAGATAATTTCAATTGACTAGGTCGCCCCATGATTTCACCTTGTAGAATATTAATTTCCTTGGGAGCATCGATAAGATTTGCCTCGCGCAAGTAACCACCCAATGCAACAGCCGCTGCGCCGGTTGCCGAATCTTCAACGACACCACCCACCGGAAAAGGATTGCGAGAGTGGATGAGCTTTTGGTTTTCTTTCCAGATTAACTGCAAAGTGATTAACTCATCCTCGAGCATTAGGGCTTTTAACCTTTCGAAATCATAATTCAAATTATCCAATCGAGATTTTGATTTTACCGCAATCACTAAATGCCAATTTCCAGCGTATGCACGCGCGGGCGGAATACTAGGATCAAGCTCTTCTTTATTCCAACCCAGAGCCTCCAACGCATTGTTTAAAAGCTCGTCTGGCGCAGGCTGATATTTTGGTTCGACCGATGTTAGAGTGGCCAGAATTTCACCATTCTGCTCAGACACACTCACTGGAATAGCGCCCACGGTGGTTTCAAATTGATACAAACCTGCGCCCGATTTTTGACCCAGTGCGACGCCTGTGGCAACCGTGGCGTGTCCACAAAAGGCCACTTCCGCTTCTGGGCTGTAGTATCTGACTTTTCTATTGGTTCCCTGAGTCGGCGCAACAAATGCGGTTTCCGAAAAGCCGACCTGTGTGGCGATTGTTTGCATTTCGCTCGGCGAGGGTAATTCGCTGCCAATCCAAACCCCTGCGGGGTTTCCGCCTTTTGGGTTAGCGGTAAAAGCGGCCAGTTTTTGTAATGTAGCGGATGTCATGGTTTGCTCCTAATTGCTGATGTTAGATTACACAGTTAATATAAGATGTTCAAACATGGGTGTAAATGAGCTAATATTAGCAATAGGTGTGCAAATATAAACATGTCAAATCGTTAAAATATTATAACTTTGACTTGGGAGAGACCATTGAATTGGGATGATTTACGCTTTTTTTTAGCGGTGGCTAGGCAAGGCTCAATCAGTGCTGCTGGCCGTGAATTAGGGGTAAAGCATACCACTGTGGCTAGGCGGATTCAGGCACTAGAAACTGATATGGATGCGCGCTTGTTTGACCGAACGCCAGCAGGTTATGTGATGACTCAAACGGCGGAGAATCTGTTAGATAACGTATCTTTAATCGAAGAAAAGGTAACACTAATCGACCGACAGGCAAGTCACTCTGATTCAGCGTTGGCAGGTCCTCTCAAACTAACAGTCGCTTTTGAACTGGCAAATCGAATTATGCTGTCAAAGCTCGATCGATTTTATCAAATGTATCCACGAATCGAATTACAGTTGATGATGACTAAGGGGTTAGTCGACCTAGCTCGTTTGGATGCTGACTTAGCACTGAGAATGACAGCGAGTCCGCCTGAAAATTTAATCGGACGAGAGCTTATCAAAATAAATCATGGTTTATATGCCAGCGAGAGATTGTTGAAACAATTTCCCAAACACACACCAGTCATATTATTTACCTCAGAACTAAGTCCACCAGCATGGATGAAACAATATTTTTCTGATAGCAAAGTCGCGTACCGAATCGATGATGTAGGCTCAATGGCCGTGGCTGCTGCTCAAGGACATGGTGTGGTTAAGCTTCCATGTTTTATCGGTGATACTCAGCCGGGTTTGGTGAGGTTGGATTTTGATTTGGAAAAGTCTAAATGGGGAATTTGGTTACTCAATCATGTGGATCTTAGGACGACTGCTAGAGTGAGAGCGTGTAAAGAGTTTTTGCAGCAAACTGTAGAAGATTACCGAGCACTGTTTGAAGGTAGCCAATCTAAATATTCTAGCAAACAATAAACTAGAATAAAGTTTTGATTGATGACAAAAGTTAACAAGAAACAACTCTGAGTAATAATTAATCACCAATCAGAATAAACTTCCGTGTCGATAAATTTAATTCCAGCGGTTAATTTTTTTGACTTTAAATAGTGTTTTAAGTCTTCATTAATGATCACCTTAGACGGATCATCCTTCAATCTGAATATGGCTAGATTATTGACTTTGCTTTTATCAATTGCCATGGAAAGAAAGTCAAAGCCTCTTCCACTAGGCCATTCTCTTGTCTTACTCTTGTCAAAGTCTAAACAATCTAACAGTCCAATGATATTAACCAGCCTATAACTAAGATGGCCTCATCTGATTGCTTGTTGAGTAGAGTCACTGGAAAGCTCTGGATATTATTAATACCAAATTCAAGCAGTACATCATAGAGGCGATAATGATAAAGCGTTAATAATCCATCAATTATTCCACTCTTAAATTGGCCACTGGTTGGCGATAGGTCGAGCCGAAGCGTTTCGCCATTTTGGATGGGCGGAGCCATTGTCTCACCTTTAATCCAATCTGAAGGGCAGATAAAATCGGGCACATTATCTATAGCCAGCGGTATTTTTTGGTTAAGGTGTTTTGTTTGAAAACATAAAAGGTCATTGAGTGCTATTTAGGTTAAATGGTTTATTGGACGGGAGTGCTTAACTCTTTTTTTTAGAGGGGTTCTCTTAGTTAACGTTAGCGATAAAACGAAGTATTGCAGAGCTTATGCGATTCGGACATTTTGATAAGTGAATCGAGTTCTTAGCTCGACAGGATACAATCAACTAACTCGCTTTAGATTTTGTTAATTGCGCTTCAACAAGCAGTCCTTTTGCCAGTTCTTCATGTAGAGCGTCAAGAACTAATTTGGTTGGACCGGCATCCTTTAGGTCTACACCCTTTTTTTGTAACTGCTGGATAATGACTGAAAAGGATTTTTGCAGCGTACTCAATTGCCAAATTGACTCATTGAGCATCATGGTAAAGTGTTCGATTTCTGCAATATCGCTACTGGTTAGACTAATAGGGTCGAGAGATTTAATCCAATCCAATAAAGTTTCATCAAAAACACCAGAAGTTCTCATGACTGATTTGACACGTGTCATCATTTGAATATTTTGTTTTAACTTGGGTGATTTTTCGATTTGGAACAGTTGTTTGTTTAGTAGATCAGCTAGCCTAATCCATTCATAAGCTTTCGGCTGGCAAGCTAGTATTCTTTCTAATTGTTCTCTGAGATCTTTAAAAACCGGTTTTCGAGTTTTGTTTTCTGCTAACGCTCGCATTAGTCGCATGGCTGCTTCGGTATTTTCCTGCATATGAATACCGGCATTTATTTGAACAATGGCAGCAAGATCTATCAGCGAAAATCCATGACCAAACACATATTTATAAAAAAGCGCGATAAACATATCTGAAAAAGCAAGGATTTGACCTTCAACGCCTAATTTATCCTGAGAGAGATGCCGAGGGTAACCAAAACCATCTGTGCGCTCATGATGTTCTAAAACGGCGGTCGCTATATTTTTGCTAACATTAGGTAAATGAGATAAGAATTGATAGCCAATTGCAACATGGCCTTGTAATAATTTCCACTCAGCGCCAGTCAGTGCAGTTTTTTTATCGACTATCTTTGGGTCAATATGGACTAATCCTATGTCTCGACATAAAGCCGCTATGAAGACATTATTCCAAGTCTTCTCGTCGAGATTTCGTTCTTCGCAAATCAGCAAACCTAGGTACACGCCGAATAAGGTCTTTTTGTATTGCTCTGGATAACGCATTGAGAAAACGGTTAATTTCTGAATAATCAGTGGGTGTTTTTTTAATTGGTCACACTGCTGGGAAAATCGATCGATTGAGAGCTTATTATTGAAAATATCGACCATCTCGGGGTGAGTTGGCATGGCTTTCAATTGTTCAATCAGAATGGGTTTATTTAAGAGCTTATCTAAAGCGACACTTTCTTCGAGGGGCTTTTGTAATTTATGCTGCACAATTTTTTGTGCATTATCTGAATGGATCTCCGCCCCCGCAGGTAAAAGTAGGGCACCTGCGGCATTGTAGATATTCTCTTTAGCGACCGCCTTGTTATCTTTATTGATCGTAACTAAATTATCGGAGTAGAAGTCCCTGTCGCTAGATTCTTGCATTACTAATGTTCACTGTCCTTTAATTGATTTGTCCTTAGCAAATATAGCTCATTTTTAGCGCTGAATTGCACTTTTTTTAACTGCTATGACTAACTTCTCATTAAGACTAGACTAATTGTCTGAGCTTAGTCTATAGCATTAATATTGTATTTCGACTTTCGTCTAACTGAATTCTTTGAGAATCGGTTGACGAGCCCACTGGATTAGCGACAGGATCAACATAATGGTGGCGAGATATACGTTCAAAATGCATCATAAAATGGTTAATTTCGTCCGCTCCCATAGTCCTGTTTGTTGTTAACTTTTGTTGGTTTAAAGAGTTAATTAGTCGCAACTCTTGCTCGAGTCGCCACTGGCAAATCGTTTCGAAGGAAGGTGGGTACAAAGTGATTGAGAAATCAATTAGCTGAAACAAATCTTGATAGCTACCACCTAGCTCATTATTGACGTAGGTACGCCAAATAGCCTTAGGGTCATATTCCCTCTCAAGGGTATTGACGGGGGTTTTTAGTGCCGTATTTGATTGCGGCTTAGTGTTTAAACACCAACCTTCGAATAAGATGATATCGATAGGTGCATTGATAACTTGGTTTTGTTGGCTAGCTCCCCGATCATCGAGAGCTTTGTTAAACCAAGGCACGGTGACGCTCGAGGCGCTTGTCCAATTCTTAAGCGCAGTGAGAGTTGATATAGCTAGTTGTGTATCATGGGTTCCTGGCACACCTCGAGTCCTAAAAAGTGGGTGGATGTTTGCGGCCATGGTTTGCCTTTGGGTGCGAGTTTTGTAAAAGTCATCGAGAGACACTGTGAGGACTTTTAAGCCGTAAGTATTTTCTAAAATTAGTTTGAAAAACTGAACTAGGGTTGATTTTCCCGCACCTTGTGGGGCGCTTATTCCAACCAATAATGAATGGGTTGAGCGGGACAATGCGGCTTGTTCCAGTAAACATTCTATTAACTTTTGATAGCAATTTTGATAGTTTCTAGAGAAAGCGTTTGGATCAATGAGCTGGGCTTCACAGAATATTTGCAATAGGTTTGAAGTTGAAAGGTTATCCATTAATGGTTCCTTTGATTTAGCAATCAACACTATAGCCTTCTAGTCTTTAACAGACAACTAGTTCAGGGCTCGGCCATTTATAAAAACTCACAAATGGAAAAGTCGCTGTATTGCAAATGAATGATGTACCTCATTCTGATTTAAGCGTAGATTATTGTTAAGCAAATTCGGCCAATTAGAATCGTTAGTGCAACCTTATTTTGTAAGCCGTTGCAACAATTGAAGACTCGAGGACTACCAGTTATGAAAGCCACATTACATAAACTCGCAGCCAAAATCGCTAATAAGAAAGAGAACGACGAGAACTTTAATGCCTCTTCTTTGATTGAAGGGCTTTCACCTTCAGAAATCGCACGATTGATCGAGTCCTTACCGACTGAATTTAGGAAGTCGCTTTGGATAAATTTACCCTCCGATCAAAAAGGAGAAGTATTGCTCGATTTACACCGTGATATTCGTCGTCGGTTAATTCAGCAAACGCCTGATGATCATTTGGTCGACTGCCTAACGTCGATGCAAATTGATGAGTTAGCGGACATTGACGAGGATTTGCCTGAATCGGTTGTTGGCAGCATGGTCGGCGCAATGGATAACCAGCGTTTGCAACGCTATAACTTGCTGAAAGATTTCCCAGACGATACCGCCGGCGGTTTGATGGATACAGATGCCATTGCCATTAGAGCCGATGTAAGCCTGAAGGCCGTTTATCGTTACCTTTGTCAAATGCGCCGTAAGTTTGGTGATTTGCCTGAGCATTTAAATAGTTTGGTGGTGGTAAATCGAAATAATCAAGTGCAAGGCAGTTTAAAACTCAGTGATTTAGTCTCAATCGATAATAGTCGCCTAGTTTCAGAGGTGATGAATTCTAAAGATCCCTTAATTAAATCCTTAACACCCGCTAGTGATGTTGCCCAGTTGTTTGAAGATCGCGATTTAGTCTCCGCCATTGTGGTTGATGATGAAAAACGAATGCTGGGACGGATTACGGTTGATGATGTGATTGATGTACTGAGAGATGAAGCTGAAAGCGAGATATATGGTAAAGCCGGTTTAAGTAAAGATTCCGATATGTTTGCGCCGGTGGTTAAGAGTGCATTTAAACGAGCGATTTGGCTGGGTACCAATTTAGTGACCGCGTTTATTGCTGCCGGTGTGATAGGTCTTTTTGAAGCTTCCATCGAACAGTTGGTGGCACTCGCGGTCTTGATGCCGGTCGTTGCCAGTATGGGAGGTATTACTGGTAGTCAAACTTTAACTTTGGTAACACGCGGGATTGCCCTTCAACAAGTCGGATCTGACAACATCGGCCATTTAACCCGACACGAACTCAAAGTGTCAGCGTTAAATGGTTTATTATGGTCTGCGGTGGTTTTTCTGGTTGCTTTATTTTGGTATCAAGATTGGCAGCTTGGCTTAGTGTTTGCAGTGGCTTTGTTTGCGGTTAGTCTTGCGGGGACGGTTTCTGGTGCTTTGATCCCACTCGGTTTAAAAAGAATGGGCGTTGATCCCGCGATTGCTGGCGGGGTAGTGCTTACCACCATTACCGATGCGGTTGGATTTTTAATCTTTTTGGGGGCCGCTAGCCGATTTTTATTGTGATCTTTTTTAAGACAGCTATTTTAAGACAATTTTTCTTAGAATAACTGTTTTCAAGCAACCTTATTAAGATGATTTATTCAAAACCGGCATACGCGCTAGTTTGATGTCTTTGCCAACCGCCTTGGCGATTTTTTCAACTAACCTTTCTTGCTCTGGACTCACCAGCGAAAAAGCATGGCCTAACACATTCGCAACTTTGACTTGTTTTGCGGTGGGGATTTCTCTGGATTGATCGAGCGTTCGATTTTGAAAATTTCGTTGCGAGGCTTTTGATTTGAGCTTTCCGGTTGATTGCCTAGCCACTTCTTTAACCGCATTTTTTGAAGTGGCACCGGTTCTAGCTGTGCGACCAACGCGGTGAATATAGTCATTACTATTGACCGGTAGATCGTAATTGATCACATAATAAAGGTCATCAATGTCAATTCCCCGCGATGCAATATCGGTGGCAATTAAGAATTTAAAATCTTTGTTCTTAAAGGCGTTCAAACGTTCGAGTCGTTTCTTCTGCGGGATCTCATTATGAATGCCTTGGCAGGAGTAGCCTTGGTCTTGCACGCGCTCTACTAAAACATTGACATCGTGTTTAGTGCGAACAAAGATTAATGCACGTTCGCAATTTAGCATCAGTAACAGCTTGCATAAGTTCTTAGTTTTATCCTTACGAGTGCTGCGATACATCGTATGAATTATTTTTTCTAATGCTGGCTGATTTTGTTCAGTTTTTACAAACTTTTGATTTTTCAAATGCTCTTGACTAAATGAAGTAAGCGCTTTGGAGTCGGTGGCAGAAAATAAAATCATTTGTTTCTTTTTAGGCAGCGCTTTTAGTATTTTTTCTAGTATAGGTTGAATCCCCATACTCACTAAACGATCAGCTTCGTCCATAACAAAATGTTCCACACCATCTAATGTAAATGCTTTCGTTTTAAGTAGATCGATTAGTCGTTTAGGAGTTGACACAATGATATCGGCACCACGCTTAAATCGCTTGGCTTGAGATTCGATTCGTACACCACCGAATAATGCAATGGTACGCAAATTTAATCCTTTACCATACTCTGCAATCGACTGCTCCACTTGTTGTGCGAGCTCTCTGGTAGGTAATAAGAAAAGTGCTCGAGTCGGACGGATCTGATCCACTGAATGATCGGTTTGACTAAGCTCTTGGAGTAGCGGCAATAAATAAGCGGCGGTTTTGCCGGTACCAGTTGGCGCTATCGCATAGGTATCCGATCCTGATAATACTGCACCGATAGATTGTTGCTGAATATCGGTGGGCGTTTTGTAACCCAAGGGTTTGAGATTGGCTTGGAGAGTTTTGTTGAGGCCAAGCTTTGTGAAGTTTGTCATATTGGAGGTCAATTGAGGAGTCTGCTGTATTATACCTGTGTTGAGAGAGGAGGAGGGAGTTATTAGTCGTTTGGGAGGTGTTTTTTTTGTTCACAAGCGTCAGCGCTGCGAAACACATTTAAACTTGATCTTCATGAGGGACTCTAAAATAGTATATGTGCAAACTACAACCCCAGCCTACATTTATCTAGCTAGCAAAGAAACCAATACTAACTATTAACCGACTCCCTCGGAACAAACTCCAACACCGTGGCATTAATACAAAACCTCGGTTGACCATTTGGCCCATCTGGAAAAACATGACCTAAATGAATATTGGAAGATTTTGAACGAACTTCAACACGGGTCATTCCATAGGAGTAGTCGGGCCTTTCGATGGTGGAGTCATCAACTGCTTTGGTAAAAGATAACCAGCCAGTTCGCGAGTTGAATCGGTCGCGTGTATCAAACAGTGGAGCGCCACTGAGTTTATCAACAAAAATGCCATCGGGCGTGTTTTTAAAGATTTCGTATTGTTTGCAATAGCGATTATCAGTTCCTTTATCAAATGCAACATCATAGGCTTCGCTGTCGCCTAGTTTGAATGCGCCAAGTGCTTTGTAAAAGTCTTTGGCAGACATATAACCTTGTCGCCCATAAACTTCTTTGCCATCCTCTAAGAATAAAACCGTTGGGGTCGCCCAAGTGGGGGTTTTGATTGTAAGCCCGTCAAGCTGTGACGCCAATCTAAAGGTCATTGGAATACTGCCTTGATAATCCTTAGCGACATTCGTTTTAAATTTCTCACAGTATGGACAGTAATCATCTGAGTCGATAACAACGATTTGTTTTCCTTGCATCAATTTTTGATTATCAACCACTTGCGTTTTGGCATGACTAGCATCAAATTTCACCCCAGTGGAATGATCGGGACAGTAGCCATTCGGATTTTTCACGAGATAATCCTGATGATACTCTTCCGCAGGATAAAAAGTTTCAAGAGGTTTTATTTTAGTGGTAATAGCTCCCATTTTTGCTTTGGTTAACAAAACCTGAAACTCGTCTGAAACTTGCTTGGCGATAGCGAGTTGCTGTGCACTGTTGGTTAAGATAGTTGAGCGGTATTGCGTACCAATGTCGTTGCCTTGACGATTAAGCTGAGTTGGGTCGTGGGTTTCAAAATACACTCTTAAAATGGTTTCTAGGCTGACCATGGAACGGTTAAAGGTCACTTCAACCACTTCGGCATGGTTATTTTCATTAAAACGATTTTTGCGTTGAGTAATGGTGCGGTAATCGGCTTTGACCCCGTTACCATCTGCATAGCCAGAGACGGCATCAACTACACCAGGAATTGCTTGGTAACGCTTTTCAGCTCCCCAAAAACACCCGGCACCCAAAACCACAGAATCTAAGTGGGTGGTGGCGATCTGGTCGGCATTTAGTGATTTAACCACTTTTGACCGTTGTTGAGAATTAGTCGAGCTATTTTGCTCTGCAGAGCTAGGACATAGCGCTAACAGAGCTATCACAGAAATTAAACTGAGAGTGATTAAACTAAAGAGCTTCTTCATACTTCTTAATCCTACAAATTGGTTGATTAGGTGAGCGGTTTATCGCTGAGTTTTTATTATGTACGAAAATAAACGTCAATTAATCACTGAAATATCACATTAATCTAACATTGTTTAGATATTTTTGAAGGCAGCAAAAGATCAGAGGAAGAAAAACGCTTGGTATGTCAGTTGCTTATCTCTTCGGGAGACGACTCCAAGGACGGAGAAGGTAGAGCAACGCAGGAAGCCAAAGCCAAGGACTAGGGAGAGGGCACAGGGCTGGGGAACGCAAAGGACTATCCTGGATAGAATATTATCTCGTCTTAAAAAATGCCGATAGCTAACTGTTTGTTTTTATTAGGCTTCATCGAATCTTCATGCAATTTTTAGGTTAAATTCAGCCATTTTGGTGGTGATTGGGGCTCAATGGCTGCTCATCTTAAATAACAGAGAGAATATTTATGCGAATCACTAAACCGACGAGAATGGGATATTTTGCCATTTTGCTGCTAACGCTTGTTGGCATCAATCCGTTAATGAGCGAGGAAACCCGAAAGAGTCACTCCGGCTGGAAAATCGGTGATGCCCAACAGCTAGGTTGGAATACCCAAAAACTGGCTCAGATTACTGAAAAAGTCGAGCAGGATGAATTCAAAAAATTGACTAGTGTGTTAATTGCTCATAAAGGAAAGTTGATACACGAGAAATATTATAACAACGGGCATGTCGATTATATGAATGATCTTCGCTCTGCTACCAAGTCAATTACCTCTATCATGGTGGGGTTAGCCATAGAGCACGGGCATCTCAAATCGGTCGAGCAAAAAGCATTTTCCTTGATCACCGCAGACAAAGAATACAAAAAAATGCACCCGCTTAAGCAAGCGATCACCCTACAAGATTTGCTGAGTATGAGCTCAATACTCGGATGTAATGACGACACACCTTATTCCATGGGAAACGAAGAGAGAATGTATATTTCTTACGACTGGGTTGAATTTGTCAAGAACATTCCTTTGAGGGGATTTGCTCCTTGGGAGAAAAGACCCGAAGACAGTCCATTCAATCGAGCTTTTTCCTATTGTACGGCAGGTTCGTTCTTACTTGGGGCTATTGTCGAAAAAACATCCGGATTAAAAATGGACGCATACGCGAAACAATACCTTGATAAGCCGCTGGGAATTGACTCAGTCAAATGGAATTATTCGAATCATGGGATAACGTCTGGTGCTGGTGGGACTCGCTATAAAAGTCGAGATTTTCTCAAGTTTGGTGAGCTGTTTAGGAATGCTGGAAAGTGGAATGGCCAACAAGTCATTAGTGCCGACTGGGTGGCGGAATCCGTGAAGAGTCGAGTTGATGTAAGACCTAATGTTGAATACGGTTATTTTTGGTGGAAATTTGCTTACCAAGTCGATGGCAAAGAATATTGGAGTTTCGCGGCTTCAGGAAATGGTGGAAATTATTTATTTGTTCAACCTGAGTTAGAGCTAGTGACTTTAATTACTAGTGAGTTTTATAACTCTAGACAAGGGCATCAACAATCACAGTCAATCTATAGCGATTACATATTGGCGGCTCATCCGCGGCATTTTAATACTCAGAGCAGGGATTCTGAAAACACTAAAGATAATACTCAAGTTAGTGAATAACTCACTATCAAAAATGGGATGAAATTAATAATAGGATGAATTTAATAATAATGGGATGAATTTAATCGATCCTAATCTACTCTAATATGTCCTCGGTAAACCAAGGTTGTTGGAAAAGTTGCTGTTTGAGAGAATGTCTTTTTTGCTTTAACTTTTCTAATAACTGAATGAAGGGTTGATGGCCACGTAGTTCATCAAAAAATGGGCTGCGCTTTAAATAGTCAATATCCAAAAAACCATTATCAACCAATCGTTCTAACGAAGCCATTGCTTTAGCTTGGTCATTAAGAATATATTGATACATCATAAAAAGCTCTAGAAAATTATCTGGCCAAGTATCGCCTTCAGTGATTGCGTTATTGATAGTTTCAATTCTTTTTTGTGCGGATTCTTTAGTTAAAGTATCGGTATAAATTTCATGGACCGTGTGATTATAAGACGAATTTAAATTGGCGGCTTTTGATTGCTCAAACCACTTAATCGCATGATTTCTATTTTGATTGAGCAATGCAATTTCTCCAAGAAGGCGGTATATGTCTCTTCTAAAGATTCCGCGCTCAATTGCTTTTAACGCAACATCTTCGGCTAATACCAACCCGCCGCGAGCAAATATAAATTGTGGATAAGCTTCATTGATAAACACGTTATCAGGATAAAGCTCAAAGTTGGTTTGATAGATTCTTCTCGCTTTCTCTACAAAACCGAGTAACTCTAAATTTCTCGCCAACTGCAACTGTGTAAGCGGACTTTCTCCTACCTGTTCAATGACATCCAGATTCCATTCAATGGCCTTTATAATTTGACCACTTTTCTCCAATAGGTGAGCTGCCGAAGAGCGCGATGAAAAATCTTTAGGGTTAAGTTCTACTGCTTTTTGGTAACTTTGTAGCGCTAGCTTTAAGTTGCCTAAACAATCGACAGCGTAACCTTTTGCTGCCCAAACATCGGCTCTAGTTTGTTGATTTAGCGTAGGATTGGTCAATAGTTGTTCCACCAGATGATTAGATTCCTTAGCTAATTCTAATGATTGTGAATAACGACAAACTAGGGCGCTCAATGTATTCGCTAAGCCTAAAGTCGCGCGTGTTTTTGATTCTGGTTCAGAAAGGGCTTTGCGATAGAACTCTTCAGCTCGGCGTAAATCATCCTGCTGACCAATACGGAAGTAGTAGTCGGCTCGCGCGAGGATTGCAGAGCGGTTGGTTTTTGTCGAACTCGCTTTTGACTTTTCTTTAATGGGGCGAAAATCAGAGTCACCCGCGTTTTGAGAGACTAGCATTTTGAATGAAACTAAAGTTCCAATAACCACTATTATCGCGAGTAGCGCGAACACTTGCATACGGATTGATAGTGTTGGCGAGTATGGATTATTATTTTGTGGGCCACTATCAACATGAGGTTGGTTGGGGGTTGGGATCAATTGGTAGCCAAATCCTCTGACTGACTTTATGTAACGAGGCGATTTAGGATCATCGCTTAATCCCTGACGAAGCAGCCGTATGCGTTGAATGACCGTTTCATTGCTGACTTCCCGGCCTTGCCAGACTTGGTCTGCGATATCATCGATAGAGTTGGTTTTCGATGGGTTTTGTATAAAGAAAATGAGCAGCTGATAACTCAGTTTGGGCAAAGCGACAGTTTGCTGCGCTCGAGTGACCAATTGTTTTTCTAAATCGATCTGTAAGTCATCGAGTTGTATTAAATGATCGCTCATTACCAGCGGTATCTCTTCAATTTATAGTTGTCATTAATTCTGGATTGAGTCTACTGGTATTTTGGCTGATAAGAAAGACTGAATCAGGTGTTGAATTATCTTGATACTAATTTTGTAGTAGTTATGAGTTGCGAAGAAAACATTAGGAGCTAGGAGCTAGGAGCTAGGAGCTAGGAGCTAGGAGCTAGGAGCTAGGAGCTAGTTGCGAGAATAAAGTTCACTGAGCGGAGTCGAAGTGTCGATTACTTTGTCGGTTACTTTGTCGGTTATGCGATTTGGCTATTGCCATAGCTATTGATACAGACCAACTGGTATGTTCTAATTTGTCATCGAATAAAACAGTTGCTTTTGTCAAAGCAGAGTATTAGCAAAAGGTGCTTCCACCTAGGAAATTAAATGCCATCCATTATTCAAATAAACAGTTTAAACAAAGTTTATGCTTCAGGTCTCAAAGCCCTTGATAATATAAATTTGGAAATAAAACGGGGAGAAATCTTCGCCTTGCTTGGGCCCAATGGAGCAGGCAAGACGACTTTAATCAGCGCAATCTGCGGCATTGTTAATCCCTCCGATGGTCAAATTTTAGCGGATGGATACGACGTAGTATCAGACTATCGTAAAGCTCGTGCCAAAATTGGACTAGTACCGCAAGAGCTAACCACAGACGCTTTTGAGACAGTCATTAATACTGTCACCTTTAGCCGCGGACTGTTTGGAAAGCCGGCGAGTCCTGCTCATATCGAAAAAATACTTAAACAGCTTTCTTTGTGGGATAAAAAAGATTCCAAAATGATGGCACTATCGGGCGGAATGAAACGCAGAGTGATGATTGCTAAAGCGTTGTCTCACGAGCCGGATATCCTTTTTTTAGATGAGCCGACCGCTGGTGTCGATGTCGATCTGCGTCGAGATATGTGGGAAATGGTGAGAGGCTTAAGAGATAGTGGCGCAACCATTATTTTAACCACGCATTATATCGAAGAAGCTGAAGAAATGGCTGATCGAATTGGCGTGATAAATAAAGGGCAGCTAATTTTAGTCGAGGAAAAAGCCGACCTAATGAGAAAGTTAGGTAAGCGTCAACTAACCTTACACTTACAAGCACCGCTCAAAGAAATTCCCAAAGAACTGACGGACTTGCCATTAGAGCTAAGTAATGACGGGTTTGACTTAATTTATAGTTTTGATACTCAGCAAGAACAGACTGGGATTGCAGATCTACTCAAAAAGCTCAGTAGTCATGGCATCGATTTTAAAGATCTTAACTCGACTCAAAATTCACTTGAAGATATTTTCGTTAACTTAGTGAGGTCTCGCTCATGAATTTCTATGCGATAAAAGCGATTTATATGTTTGAAATGGCGAGAACAGCAAGAACTCTAATGCAAAGTATTGCATCTCCGGTGCTTTCAACGTCACTCTATTTTGTGGTTTTTGGTGCAGCAATCGGTTCCAGAATGGGGGATATCAATGGCGTTAGTTATGGCGCATTTATTATTCCAGGTTTAGTGATGTTAGCGCTATTAAGTGAAAGTATTTCTAACGCATCATTTGGGATATTCTTCCCTAAATTTTCTGGTACTATTTATGAAGTGTTATCAGCACCCATTTCATTTGTTGAAATTGTGATGGGCTATGTTGGTGCCGCCGCAAGTAAGTCGATTGTGCTTGGCTGTTTGATTTTAGCGACAGCAACGATATTTGTTGATTATGAAATCGCCCACCCATTTTGGATGGTGGGCTTTTTAGTCTTAACGGCAATCACTTTTAGCTTGTTTGGATTTATTATTGGTATCTGGGCGGATAACTTTCAACAGCTTCAAGTGGTCCCATTAATGATAGTCACCCCTTTGACCTTTCTGGGCGGCAGTTTTTATTCGATCAGTATGTTACCTCCAATCTGGCAGAAAATTACTTTGTTTAATCCGGTTGTCTATCTAATCAGTGGATTCCGCTGGAGTTTTGTTGGAAAGTCCGATGTTCATATTGGGGTTAGTGTGGGAATGACCTTTTTATTTATGCTGATTTGCTTAACTGTTATTTGGTGGTTATTTAGATCTGGGTATAAGTTAAGGTCTTAAAGCTAGTTAGCAAGAAAACAAAACGAAGAATAGAAAACTATGAATAAAGCCTATTGGATAGTCAGAGCGGATATCACCGACACTGAAAAGTTTAAGCACTATATCTCTAAGACTCCTGCAGTCTTGAGGCATTTAATGCGAAGTTTTTGGCAAGAGCCGGCAAATATGAAGTAGTAGAGGGCAAGACACGCAGTAGAAACTCGATAATTGAGTTTCCTTCCTACGAGAAAGCTATGGCTTGTTATCGCTCGGAAGAATACCAATCCGCTAGACAACAACGGCTGGGTGGAGCTGATATTGATATTGTGATCGTTGAAGGGTGTGGTGCTGATTAACTATTCAGCAATCACTGCATAGTATGACTGAAGTGTCTGATGAAGTCCAAACTAATACACCTAATAACTGCGTCCGATAAACTCAGGGAGTATCATTCTGACCCAATTGATTTGCAATTAAACGGCAACTAAAACTATGAAGGCCAACACCGGAGAATTCTCGCTCATTCGACTATCAAAACTCTTTACTTTACTAGTCGCCATCTCTAGCACTATTGGCTTATTTGATTTATATAGTCTGTACTTCGAACTCTTTGTCCATTTTCGCTTTCAGTATTTAATATTATCATTATTATTTTGTTCTATTTACCTATTAAAAAAAGAATTATTTTGGGCAGCTCTAGCATTTAGCGCTGCATTCTTGAACGCTATTTTTGTTGGGCCTATCTATTTTAGCGATACGAGTAAGGTTGACCAATTGACCGGTGTGGAATTGAAGGTTTTTCATAGCAATGTTCAATCGAGTAATCCGAATTCGGAACTATTGTTAAAGCAAGTATTAGAAGAGTCGCCTGACATCTTAGTTTTGCAAGAAGTTAATCAACGTTGGATTCAAGATATTTCCTCTTTGAGTGCTGAGTATCCTCATCAAGTGGTTCGTTCAAGGGAAGACAACTTCGGTATCGCTGTTTATAGCAAACTGCCCATTACGAGTTCAGAGTTCTTGTACCTTGGAGAGTCTACCGTTCCATCGATAAAAGCATTGATTGCCCTTCAGAATAAACAATTAACCATCGTTACTAGTCACACCTTACCGCCGATTAGTCCAGAGTACTTTCGAATAAGAAATGCGCAAATTGACGATATTTCAAACCTAATCAAATCAACAAAAGGCCCTCGCATACTCGTCGGAGATTTAAATATCACTCCTTGGTCTGCATTCTACCAACCTCTGAGAAATAATACCGGGCTAGTTAATGCCCGAAAGGGGAATGGTGTGACTCCTACCTGGCCATCTAGCTTCTATCCGCTATCGATACCAATTGATCATATAATGGTTTCTGTGGACATCAATGTCATCAATTTATACTCCGGAGAGAGCATTGGTTCAGATCACTTGCCGTTGATTACCCGCCTTAAGCTTTAGTCCTATAGGCGAAAATTTATACCTCTTGACTAAACTAGTAACTTCCATGCTAAAGTCAGCTTAGCCCAGCTAACTTGAAAAAAACTGGGGCAGATCAACTTGATATTCCGACTACTGGTTTTCGCGCGCAAATTTCATCCATGAATTTACGCTATTTAGTGGTGAGAGCCATTCACTCATAGCCAGTTTTAAGTTGAGGTATAGCAATTATGAAATTTGGTTACTATCTGTCAATCTTTACTTATTTCTAACAAGTTACTTGTCTTCTTCAGAACAACATCATCTAAAAGTCATAGGAACGTCAGGTATTCTAAAGCTGCTTTAGTTAAAGTGATCGCTTCTTCAATTACATTTAAGCGTTATATCAATGAAAGCGACTTCAATACGAGAGTTGAATAACGCGTTGATTTAAAGGAAAAGTAGATTATGAATCGAATTTGTATTTCAATTGTATTACTGTTTTCTACTATAACTATGAGTGGCCTAAGTTATAGTAAAAATAAATCGCCAACCGGAGAAAGTCCCTATTTTGGAGAAAAACCACCGGGCCTAATACCTAAGCTTTTTGACCCTAAAATAGTCTCTCCTGATGGGAGGTTTGACCATGGTTCGTTTACACCAGATATGAAGGAGTTCTACTTCACTAGGAAGCACGGGAAATATAAGAAACGCGCATTTTTTGTTATTAAACATGAAAACAATACTTGGGGACCGGAATCTGAGACTAATATAAGGTGGCCGCAATTCTCCGCTGACGGTAATTTTATGTATATGGGAAAGAAGTATTGGGAACGAACTAGTACTGGCTGGTCAGAACCCAAAAGCCCAGGAGAGTTCATAAATGAAATGGCGCATGGAATGTCAATTTCGTCCAACAGAACTTATTATATTACTGTTTATAAAAAGGGAGAACATATTGAAAATGGCACTATCCATTATTCTCGCCTTATAGATGGAAAATACGCCCCG
The DNA here is from genome assembly GCA_965230505.1 of Kangiellaceae bacterium. Taxonomy (GTDB): domain Bacteria; phylum Pseudomonadota; class Gammaproteobacteria; order Enterobacterales; family Kangiellaceae. Next base: position 3,329,364 of record OZ246006.1, read on the forward strand.
TCGGTAAAAATCAGTGGTCTTGGGATTAATTCAGCAAAATTTGTTGGTGGCTCTACTATTGCCCCAGATGAATCTTTTTTAATTTGGTATATGAATCGAGAAGATGGGTATGGGGATTCGGACTTGTATATCAGCTTTAAACAGGAAGATGGCTCTTGGTTACCCGCAATAAATATGGGCTCAAAAATCAATACTGAAATGTCGGAAAGTGCGCCACAACTTACACATGATGGTAAATATCTATTTTTTACTAGGGGAGAGTGGAAAGTAAAAGAAGATGGAGAGCGTTACTACGTGGGAAAAAGGTATTGGGTGGATACTCAGGTGATTGAGAATTTAAAGCCTAAGTTATAAGTTATATAATAAATTCAAAAGGGCGACGCCAAACGATTGTAGCATTTTGTGGGTGTTTAATGGACTCTCTAAAACGTTTAAGTCGGGTTGGCGGTAGGTCGGTGTAGAGCATTCAGCGAAAACCGACATTAAACTATCATAAAAAAAATGATTTCTTTCTATTTATCCACTGCGTCGGGTCAGTGTGCCCCGCGCAGCATATTGGGTATTCCTACGTCTACCAGACCTACGGAAGGAATGTGAATTTCTGTGATAATATTGAAGTCAACTAAGAAAATTCGGGTTGGTATCAATAAAAGCGAATATCCAAATTTGGCGATCAGTGAACCGCTAATACAAATATTATGAGAAAGAAACTTTGAATATCGATGATGTACCTTGGAAAGCGCTTAATCATGCATATGGTTCTTCAGAAGATGTTCCTGAACTAATAAAAAACCTTTCTACCAGCGACTCAGAACTGTTTGATGAAACTCTAGATGAGTTGTTTGGAAACATTTGGCATCAAGGTACGGTGTATGAAGCGACGACTTATGCTCTCCCATTTCTTATTGATATTCTTAGAAAAGGAAAGACTATCGACAACTCTTACTTAGCTACTTTAGTCGCCTATATTGCGAGCGGTCAAGGTTATTACCAAGTGCATAGTAAAGTCGAAGTGATAAATCCATTTACGAATGAGAAGCTTAATCAACCTGAAAATCTTGAAGAGTTGTTAGAGAAAGAACGTCAAATTGTAAATAAAATAAGAGAAATCTCAATTGATACGATAGACTTATTGATTCCATACATTGATCATGAGTCTTCCGAGGTAAGAAGAGCTATTGCAGAAGCATTCGGTTGCTTTCCATCAGAGTCTTCAAAACTATTACCCATTTTAGATTCCTGGTTGGAACACGAAGGTGATAAGGATGTAGCTGAATACCTTGAAGAAAGCATTTCAACATACTCTGGATGATGTATCGATATGCCGCTTATGATCATTTCATGAACAGGTAAATTAAAGCATAATTCACACATAACCATAATTAACCGTATTTCAATGAGCATTAACCACTCGTTAATGATTGGATAAGTTCTTCAATACTCTTAAGTTTTTCTTCACTAATATTAGAGAGTTCTCCGTCCATAACTCTTTGTACAAAACTAGGAGCGTTATCAGCGCGACCTGCAAGAATAAGATAAGCCAATCGTTTATCTTTATCGCCATTGATTAGATCTTGCTGATGGAAAAGGTCGAAATAGCCAACAGTTTCACCGCTCTTAGCCGCTTTAAAAAACCATTTTTCTGCTGCATCATAATTACGCTCTGATTGATATTTCTTGGCTAATAATCGATAAGAGTTTTTGTCACCACCTTCTGCCAATGTTAATAGCGTTGGGATATCATAGCTAGAATAGGGATGCTCAGCCATATTTCGGTTATACCCGCCCTTTCGTCCATCAATGGCTCCTCTATGACTGACTGTTATTGTTCCGTCGGGTTCTCGAGCAACAACTCGATAAAGTCCTTCTTCAATTTTAGTTTCCTCTAGTTGTTCACGGCCGTCTGGTGTGATTATTAAAGTTGAATAGTCAGCGTATTTGGCTTGTAGTTTCTCTTGTTCTGTTAGTTTGACCTTAACGACTTCTTCGTCGAGACGACTTTGAGCTGTTTCTTCAGAAATAATGGAGGTTTCGGTTTGGAGATGCGCTTTATCGGGAATAACTTCATTGTTGTCAAAGAAATAGAGACTTCCCCCGGTTATTACGCTGAGTCCAGCTACAAGATATATAGTATGTTTTTTTTTCATTTAAATGTCCTTTATCAGAAGTGAACATTAAAGGGCTTATTGGGTATCATAAGCCCAGTACCTTTCCTCTATTTTTGTTGATGGTGACCGCCACCGCCACCAGAGGGAGGGTTGCTATTTTGCCTAGTGGTTGACGAATGTTTTATATTATTGCCTTCGCTATTCACATAAACTTGAGAGCGAAGTTGATCATCTCCATTAGACTGAGTGGGGATGGTAATAATGACAACAGCACCACCTTGAGGGCTAGTATCAAGATTACCAACCCCAAATCTTTCAGCAATGAATTGTTGCGTAAAATCTTCGTCGACAGAACCATCAATATTGACACACAAAAAACAAGGCCCCGCAGTTACTGTGTTGATTGGGTCAACCGCAAACACACTGCCGGAAACTAATAAGAGCGAAAAAAGAAGGCTTTTAGCTTTGGAGAAATAATGTTTCATAGTAATTCCTTTTGATTGATTTTATATATTAATTTCAACCCTGAAATTTATGTACCACTGTATAAATAACTACACAGGATCTCGAACACTCTAAGCGGATAAATAGTACGAGGTCAATAAAATAATGTAAATGGGTTAACAAAAAGCAATTAATATCTCAAAATAAGATGAAATCAAATTTTTATTTTTAATAAAAAATACGAGAATAAACTCGAGCAAAAACGACGTTAGGGAACGTCTAGTAGAGTTAAGCTTTCGCTAAGGTCAATGAAGCTTCGAATGGGTTGCATAAGCTTTCGCAATTATCAAAATATAATGTAGAGAATCGATTTTCATGGACTTGGTTTAGATCAACGTAACGCAGGTCATGGCTGTCGAGATCAGTAACAATCTGAACCACATCACTACGAATCAATGGGATCAGGGTATTTGATTTCTGACCCCATTGACTTAAGGTCAAAAAATGGGCCTTTGGCATCATACTCTAGATGAAAAATATTTGGATGAAATGTTTAGTCTAAGTGTTTTGGACTGAGGTAGGGGGGGCTTGCTTCGAGTTTTTATGGCTATCTAAAATATTGTTAGTGGGCTATATTTGAAAGATACTCAAAACACCATTTAGTCTCCAAATATCACTAATTCGTCGATTAATCCTAAGCGACCATTAAACTAAAGTTAGTATGGCTCTCAACTTAATTAAGAGAAAGAGCCATGCACAAATATATTTATTACTCGCTATCTGTACTTCTTCTATTCCTCAGCGAACAGTCAAGTAGTAAAACGTCCGAGAAAATAACCGAACAACAAATCCAAGCAACGCTTGAGAGTGCTACACGTTTTGTTGGAGACAGATCGAACGATTTAGGACGTAGGCCGGATAAGATACTAGCCTTTATAAATTTATCAAAGGGTGATCATGTTCTGGATATTTATGCAGGTGGTGGCTGGTACACAGAACTTTTTTCCAGTCTAATTGGCGATGATGGTTTAGTCTATGCTCACAACGACGAACTAACTTGGTATTTTGGTGGCAAGGAGCTATCCGAGAGAACCAAAAATAACCGTCTTAAAAACGTTAACCGCATTGATAAAGTGGAGATCGCCGATATACAGATACCTGAAAAAACCTTGGACGTTGCTTTTATGGGTATTAACTATCATGACCTCTATTTCACCCATCGAACTAGAAAAGGAAAACTAGAAACACTACGGAATAAAAATGTCGATTTTATGGCTGCTTTTAAAAATGTTAAGAGGGCGCTTAAAGATGATGGTGTTCTAGTAGTAATTGATCATATGGCGAAACCTGGATCGGGTTATCAGGCAGCCAATACTCTCCATAGAATCGACCCCAATATCGTTTTGTTTGAGTTGCAGCAAGTTGGATTTGATCTACTTGAAGAAGCTTTTTACTTGAGAAATCCGAGTGATACATTGGATACATCCGTTTTTGATCCAAGTATTCGCTGGCAGACCAGTCGATTTGTGTTTAAGTTTGGAAAGTCGACAAATTCTAATCTCTAATCTCTAATCTTTAATCTTGCACAATCTTTGTCCACTCATACTGTGTTTCAGCTATGGTTTGACCAATCGAGAACAAACTTTATTAGACGGCTTTAAAATGATTTGGCTAAACAGCCGTCTGCAATAACTAGACATTTTCATTAATCAAATTGGATTGGGAGCATTAGAGCTGACTGAGCCAATTCTCGTCAACTGGATTAAATCGCCGCTAGGATTGAAGAAAGCGGTCCGAAATTCGATATTTACACCATTTTCACTGCTTTTCAGACTACACTATAAGTAGTTATTTTCAGCAATTATCGAAATTGGTGCCAACTGTCCAAAACGGGCCTTGGACTTAATCTATCCTTGCTAGGTTAGAATATATCTAAGAACTGCAATAATAAATGGCGATCAGTCATTCAACTGCCAGCAATATTCGATATAATTGCGTCGTTCGGAATTTGAAAGCCGAAACCATTCAACAGATTAAATAGCGAATAATTGGAACTGAATATGTCCGAAAATTACCGTCAGCGTATGCAACACACCAGTCACCTTTCTGGTGCGAGCGCTAATTATGTCGAGGACTTGTATGAGCAATTTGTTGCTGACAAGTCATCAGTGCCAGAAGAGTGGCGAGAGTACTTTGAAGCTAACTTAGATTCTAAGCCAACCGCCAATGAACCCAGCCATTCTTTGATTAGAGCCGAGTTTCTAAAACTGGCTAATTCAAGACCGGTTTATGCAAGCAGTCAAACTGCCCAACCAGCAGATAGCGTGTCGTTGGTACACGAAAGTAAACAAATCGCAGTGACTGAGCTAATTGACGCCTATCGAGTTAGAGGTCATCAAAAGGCGCTTATCGACCCATTGGGATTACTTGAGCGAACGGAAGTAGCTGATTTGCAGCTCGAGTTTCATGGGTTATCCAACAGCGACTTAGAGACTGAATTTCAAACCAAACCAATGTTTCATGAAAAACCGAATGCCTCGTTGAAAAATATTGTCGAAGCTTTGGAAAAAACTTACTGTGCTTCCATTGGTGCTGAGTTTATGCATATAGTGGATAGTGAAGAGACTCGTTGGTTTCAGCAGAGACTGGAATCCACTCAGTCACATCCTGAAATTGACCAGACCACAAAGCATCATATTCTCGAGCGCCTAACTGCGGCTGAAGGCTTAGAAAAGTACCTGGGGGTGAAATACCCGGGCACTAAGCGCTTTGGGTTAGAAGGCGGTGAAAGCCTTATTCCCATTCTTGACCAATTGATTGAAAAAGCCGGTGTCCATCAAACCAAAGAGATAGTGATTGGTATGGCTCATCGCGGTCGATTAAATGTACTCGTTAATATTCTAGGTAAAAAGTCTTCAGGATTGATTGAAGAATTTGATGGTACGGCTGAGTACGCCATGGGGTCTGGCGATGTTAAATACCATCAAGGCTTTTCGAGTAACTTGATGACTAGTGGTGGCGAGGTTCATCTTGCTTTGGCGTTTAATCCAAGTCATTTAGAAATTGTTGCTCCGGTAGTACAAGGATCGGTTCGGGCTCGTCAGGACAAACGCAGTGATCAGGTTGGCGATACTGTTTTACCAATCAGCATTCATGGTGATGCGGCATTCTCGGGTCAAGGTGTTGTTATGGAAACCTTGCAAATGTCACAGACCCGCGCCTATAAAACCGGCGGAACCATTCATATTATTATAAATAACCAAGTAGGCTTTACCACTAGCAAAAAGGAAGATGCTCGTTCTACTGAGTATTGTAGCGACGTCGCCAAGGTTGTCGAAGCGCCAATTTTACATGTTAACGCGGATAACCCTGAAGCCGTTTTTTATGTCAGTCAATTAGCTATCGATTATCGTAATAAATTTCACAAGGATGTGGTGATTGATTTAGTTTGTTATCGTCGGCGAGGTCATAATGAAGCTGATGAGCCTTCTGGCACTCAGCCGCTTATGTATAAAACTATTAAGAGTTTGCCAAGTGTGCTTAGCCAGTACAGCCAACAATTGATTCAGCAGGGGGACGTGAGTGAAGAGCAAGTCAAACGGCTGGCTGATGAATATCGTGAAAAATTGGTTGCCGGTGATAATGTAGTCAAAAATTTAGTTGCAAATCCTGACGTTGGTTTACATTTCGATTGGACACCTTATTTAGGACATGATTGGACAAGTAAAGCTGACACAACATATGATCAGGCCGCGTTAGTCGAGTTGGCAACAGAGTTTAATCAATTACCTGAAAGTTTATCGTTACAGCGACAAGTTAAAAAAGTGATCTCGGATCGATTGTTAATGGCCAAAGGTGAGCTACCCATCAATTGGGGGTTTGCTGAAACACTCGCTTATGCAACTATTTTAAAACAAGGTCACTCAGTGAGAATCACCGGACAAGATGTTGGCCGTGGGACTTTTTCGCATCGCCATGCGGTGTTACACGATCAGAAGACTGGTGAAAGTCATATTCCTTTGAAACATATTAACGGAGTCGATCGACGATTCAATTTGTATGACTCGTTGCTTTCTGAATTAGCTGTACTTGGTTTCGAATACGGCTATGCCACAACTAACCCTAATACTTTGGTGATTTGGGAAGCCCAATTTGGAGATTTTGCTAACGGCGCGCAAATGATTATTGATCAATTTATCACCAGTGGCGAGCACAAATGGGGAAGGCTGTGTGGATTAACAATGCTGTTACCCCATGGTTATGAGGGGCAGGGACCAGAACATTCATCAGCACGCTTAGAACGTTTTTTACAAATGTGTGCTGAAAGCAACATACAAGTTTGTGTACCGACAACCCCAGCTCAAATATACCATTTATTGCGACGGCAAATTATTCGACCATTAAGAAAACCATTGATCGTAATGTCACCAAAAAGTTTACTGCGTCACAAACTCGCGGTTTCAAGCATGCAAGAACTTGCGACCGGAGAATTTAAAAATGTGATCGCAGAAACAGAATCGATATCGCCCGAAGATGTCGACCGTTTAATTATCTGTAGTGGTCGTGTTTATTATGATTTGATTGAAAGACGCGAACAGTTAGAAGCATCCAATATTGCAATTGTTCGAGTCGAACAATTATACCCATTTCCTGAACAAGAATTAGCTGAGGCGATTGCGCCGTATAAAAATGTTTCCAAAGTTATTTGGTGTCAAGAAGAACCAAAGAACCAGGGCGCTTGGTATTGTACTCAGCATCACTTGCGCGAAGTTATCAATCGACATGATAACAAGCTTTATCTGGAGTTCGCTGGACGTGAGGCGTCTGCCGCTCCGGCCGCTGGATACATGGCACTGCATTTAAAACAGTTAGAAGAATTTATTAATCAAGCAATAAGTGGTTGAGTTTTTTAACCACTAGCGTTTTGCTTATTGTTAACTATTAATCTTTACAAAATTTAGACAAAACATTAAAGGAGCCACCATGGCAACTGAAATTAAAGCACCGACATTTCCTGAATCTATCGCCGACGGAACGATCGCTACCTGGCATAAGAGCATCGGCGAATCGTTTGTGCGGGACGAGATATTAGTCGAAGTCGAGACCGATAAAGTTATTATTGAAGTCGCAGCGACAGATGATGGTGTATTAACCAGTATTACGAAACCAGAAGACTCGACCGTTTTAAGTGATGAAGTCATCGGTGAGTTTGAGAAGGGCAGTGGAACAGGTACATCAAGTGATACCACAGCAAATGAAACTCAAACAAAAGAAGCTGAGACAAGCACAGAGTCTGAGTCAAACTCTGATTTGGCCTTAAGTCCATCGATTAGAAAACTAATCAGCAGCTACGATATAAACCCTGAGCTGATTAAGGGCACTGGTAAGAATGGCAGAATTACCAAGGAAGATGTTCAGGCTCATATAGAAAACCGTTCAAAACCTTCTCCCGCAGAATCGCCAAACGCTGGCCCAGAAAAAAGTACTGCGATATTTGAAAGAACCGAACGACGAGAACCCATGTCTCGTTTACGCGCTAAAATCGCCAATCGATTAGTTGAAGCGCAACAAAATATGGCCATGTTAACTACTTTTAATGAAGTTAATATGAAGCCAATAATGGACCTTAGAGCGAAGTACAATGACGATTTTGAAAAGCATCATGATGTTAAACTCGGCTTTATGTCTTTCTTTGTGCGCGCGTCTGTTGAAGCACTAAAAAGATTTCCGGCGGTTAATGCATCAATTGACGGTAACGATATTATTTACCACAGTTATCAAGATGTCGGCGTGGCCGTATCTTCTCCTCGAGGATTAGTGGTTCCGGTTTTGCGAGATGTTGATCAAATGAGTTTGGCAGAAATTGAAAGTGGAATACGTCATTATGGCGTACAAGCTCGAGACGGAAAGCTGGCAATGGAGGACATGATCGGTGGTACTTTTACGGTATCTAACGGTGGTGTGTTTGGTTCGTTAATGTCGACTCCAATTGTAAACCCACCACAAACCGCCATTTTGGGAATGCATAAAATACAAGATAGACCAATGGCCGTCAATGGAGAAGTTGCTATATTACCCATGATGTATTTAGCTTTGTCTTATGATCATCGATTAATTGATGGTAAAGAAGCCGTTGGATTCTTGGTCACTATTAAACAATTATTGGAAGAACCCGAAAGGTTAATTTTGGGTTTATAACGATTAAGCTCAATAAGTATAAGTGCACATCATCTCAGAGCTAAAGGCGCAACCACTTAGTGATTGCGCTTGTTTCAAAGTCAAACTAGTTTGCTGAAGATTAGATGCAGAGTCAGTTTATCATTCTAGTTTCGATAGGCCTGAGTGTGTCACAGAAAGCGATAAAAAGTTCCTAGGAGAAAATTTATGTCATACCAACATATTAAAAAGCTTTGCGATGAAGTCATTGCTGAAGGCTTGGAAAAACTTGGTATGACTATGGGAATTGTTAGCCGAATTAAGCAGGACCTATATGAGATTGTCGCCGTATCGTCTAAACCCGTTGTTTTTGTTGTTGGCGAATCATTTCAACTTAAGGATACCTTTTGTCGAGAAGTCGTAGAGAAAGGAGCGACCATTGCACTGACCGAACAAGGCGGTGTACCCGGCTTATGCTTGCATCCACTTTATTCTGAAGGCGCCGCATTAGAAGCTTATATAAGTACTCCGCTGTATTACAATGGGGAAATTTGGGGGACGCTTAATTTCAGTTCTTTAGAGATTAAGTCACATTCATTCAATGACGAAGATATTGAGTATATTAAACGGAAAGCAGCAATAATTAGTGCGACAATATAATTATTTATAGAGTTAAAATCAGGTGTTAGTCCTTTTTTCTCAACGTATTAGTCATCTTCGTTAGCGAATTGATAAAACAACAAAAGGACTTAGGTTTTTCAGAATTATTTTCTGCGTAATTTTTTTCTAATTAACTTTCGAAATTGGCTATCCAATTCGCCTTCATTGGGTTGAATATGGGTCATAATGACTTCTCCATTTTATTTCAATAAATTAATGCTAGTGGTAGTTTCTCAGTGCCAATAGTTCATTCTTAAGTTTAAGTTTCTCTTTGGCTATTTCTACATCTCGCCATTGATATTTCTTTTTACGAGAGTTCTTAGAAGTTCGATCGAAATATTTTGCACGGGGAAAAATTTCTTCTAAGATATTCTCATCATTTTGCCAGTTATTCATCGTGTTATCCGGTTAAGCTCTAATTTTGAATTGAGAGTACAAATCATTTATGACACAAAGTTGACAACTTATTGACCGTCAATTGACAAAAACATCGTCAAGCGGACTTGAGGCGAGTCGAAACCAATTTAAGCAGTCTCTACTCGCCTAGTTAATCACACCCAAACTAGGGAGCTGGTAAGTAGCTAGTAGAATTAACTAGCTGCATGGCGCCGCACTCCCCAGTACTTGACCACCGAAATAATAGCCGACCTGAGTCGCTTAATCCTTGAATGGCCTTAGCAAAGTCTGGGTTGCTACTAAAGCAAAAAGCACTTTCGCCGGTACTGTTGTAGGCAGAACACCAAGAACTGCTATAGGCAGAATAGCCATCGTAGGCAACGCCTTGAGAGCGAGCGCAGGTGATTGAGCCGGGTTGCGTAGGGTCTAAGATGCCATAGGCATAGCCGCTGTTATCAGCATTCTTGACGATAGTGACAGCTTGAGTAGAAAGTGAAAAGACCGCCAAAAAGCTGACGAGTGCTATTTTATTGATTTTCATAAGATCTCCTTGTCGTTGATGAAAATGGTTCAATCAATAATTAATCGCTGAATAAATAACTATTGCCGATTAAGTTCCCTGGCCAGGCGCAATAGTAGTTGTTCGCGTTGTTGTGGATGTAAGTCAAACATTTTATGAGAAAGCGATATAAAGGCCTGCTCTGAGATAGTTCCCGCAGTAATATAGTCCGAAACTTGCTCATTTAATTCTAGGTACGCTTGGTTTTCCTCTGGTTTTTGGATGTTTGAATTGGCAATTTGATAGGCAGAAGAAACTGACGTTTGATCGGTAAGAAGTGCTTCTTCAATCATTTTTTTCAATCGTTTTGCAAGTTGTTCAGTATCTAAAACTGTATATTTGAGTTCCTTTAATTCATCCATTACATCGGAAGCAGTCTTTGAGTCATGTTTGGCGGTCAAGCTTAGAGCTGAGTCCAAGTGATTGGTCGGTTGTGGAATAGTACTGTTTTGATCTTGCTCAAGTGTTAATTCGGATAATTTATTAATGAGCAACTCGACTTTACTATTTGTTGAATAATAATTTACGGAGAGAAATATAAGAAGAATAAACTGGAGCAGTGTCGTAACACTAATGATGAGATTTTTCATACTTAAACATCCTTGTTTTATCGTATGGTTAAAGCCTAAATAGAATTTAGTTTAAAAACTATGACAAATTCACACCTATCTCAAATTGAAATTGGTTGTTGCCTTGCGTTAACTAAACATCATTTCGACTTAGCAAAACCTTTGTGTCCGTTAAACCCGTTCGCCCTAAGAACAAGAACAAAAGACCGAAAATTGCCAGCCAGCTGGTAGAGCCTCCACCACCAGAGCTACTTGCTGCGGCTTCTGTGGTTGAAGTAAAGCTAGCTGATTTAGTCCCAACCGTTAAGTTAGTGGTTGTTGATACACTGTTCGAACTTGAACTAGTGTGTCTAACGCAAACCGTTTGTTGGTTTGAAATGGTCGTCGTTGTTGATGAAAACGAATTAGAGCAACCAATTGAGAATTCACCGCCACTAACACTAATTTCCACATCAACACCTAATCCGGTAATGGTAATAGTGTTTGAAGTTTGTAGCGAAGAAAGTGCAACATTAGTGGCAGAAGTGAAATTGAAATCATCGGGCTCTCTATCCGGAGAAGTCGTTGAGACGTAGCTGGCTGTAACCCCATTGATATTCAACGTTGTATTAACAGCGGTTAAATAGTTAGCCGATGATGTATGCCTAACACACACGGTCTGATTGGGTGAAATTACGCCTGCCGTTTGAGTAAATCCATTCGTTGCACAGTCTAAAGAATATTCACCATTGGTGACGGAAATTGGAATATCCACCTGAAATCCTGCCGCGGTTATTGCTTCAGACGTTTGTGTCGTTGATAAGCTAACTTCATCGACAGCAGCAAAACTAAACGCATCTGGTTCAGTGTCTGGTAGAGTTGTTGTTAGGAAGTTCTGTGAAAAATCTCCTACCGTAAGTGTTGTTGTGGTCTGGACAAAATTTTCAGCAGAAGCTGTATGTCTCACACAAATAGTTTGATCAACTAGAATGGTTCCATTTTCGCTGGTAAACGAGTTTGCATCACAACCAATGGAATATTCTCCAAATTCAATACTGACATCTACTTGATTAGAAATACCGGTAATAGTCACGGTGTTTGATGTTTGTGTGGTTCCAATATCAACGTCTGTTAAGGCATCAAAGCTAAATTCATCTGGCGTAATATCGGCTATAGTTCTTGATTCAAAATTGCTGGTTGAAGAACCGATGTTTAATTCCGTGATTACACTTTCCCAGTGGTTCGCAGAGCTAGTATGGCTAACACAAATAATATCGCCATTGTTAGCGCGACCGGCTTGCGAAGTATAGGTACCAGTACAACCTAGCGAATATTCACCGCCGGAAATGGTTACGTCTACTTCTACACCTAAACCATTGATGGTTTGTTGTTCTGATTCAATCAAGGTGGATAGTTCAACATCGGTTTGCGTAGCAAATGAAATGCTATCGGGTGAGTCATCAAAAACATCAGCCCAAAACACTCCTCGGCCATGAGTTGCGGCGTATAGAATATCTTCTTCACCCCAAACAAGTTCGTCAACCGATACATTGGCGGGACCATTATTTCCTAAGTCCCAAGTGACTCCTGAATCCTCACTGCTGAATATTCCGACTTCAGTACCAACGTAGACAAGGTTCGGTTGAGTGGGATGAATGGCAATGGCGCGAATCGGCGCTGGTGGAATATTATTAGGCGCGACACCCGCAGAAGCAAGCCATGTTGCGCCACCGTCAATCGACTTCCATAAGTTATTGGCTTCATATCCTCCAAATGACGCATAAACAATATCATTATCAATTGGGTCAATGGCTATTCGCATTAGGTATCTGCCGGGCATGGCAACACTGGCCACTTGTTGCCAAGTCGGGGTTGCAGCTTGTCCGTCAGTCGTTTTGTATAAAGAGCCATCATTGTGACCCACATAAATGATATTGCTATTACCTGGAGCTACCGCGATGGCACTGATTGGTGAGCTAGATGCAATTTCATCTTTGATAGTATTCCAAGTGGGAGAGGCCGCTTTAGCATTATTAGTTTGCCAAAGACGATCGGCACCCCCAAGTAAACGATTTTCATTGTTTGGATCAAGAATAAAAGGGGCTATAAAGTTAGCACCGTCTGACTCCATTTGACTGTCGTAAATATAGCTTGAGTTAATGCCGCCGTTGGTGCTTCGATGAATTTGAAGATAGACGTATTCACCATACAGGTAATTGGAATCAGTGGGATCAGCTGCAGAGAAGCCACCATCACCACCAAAAGTCGCGGTCCAATTTTCGCTGTCATTCTTGTAGACCAGTGTACCGTTATCTTGGGTACCACCGACTACCGTTCCATCGGGACTAACACCAATACCGTAAAATTGAGTGATCGTTAAACTATTATTCAGCTCTTGCCAGCCAACTGAATCTTGAGCGATTGTTATATCAGGGGTTTCATACATACCGCCGTCATTAGCAAAGTAAACGCGTTTGTTGTCAATGCCGTCGTAATCAGGATGCTCCATAATAAAGTGATGATCGGCATGCGCTGAATTAGGTGCTTGCCACCAAGTACTAATTTTATTTAAAGTAACCCCGCCATCGGTACTTCGCCATAAATCGATACCACCAACAATGACGTGATCGGAATCGAGTGGGTCAACCCAAAGAGCATTATCGTACCAACCTTGACCGCCTAAATAGGAATCTCCGGTGTTGATCAAGCTGTAGTTTTGTCCACCATCGGTACTCTTCCATATTTCGCCAGAATTATTATCAGCCGAAACAAATACCACATCTGGGTTTGAGCGCGAATAAGTAATTTCTACTCGGCTAGATGTTGCTATTGATAGCCCGCTTGCTTGATTCCAAGTCAAGCCACTATCGGTCGAGTAGTAAGCGGAACCTCTTTTGCCAGCAACCAGTAGGGCATTATTATTGGGGTTAATATCAACATCATAAGTTCTGCCCGAGGAGGCTAAATTCCATACAGTTCCACCATTCTCGCTATACCAAATTCCGGTATGAGTTGCGGCAAAAACTCGACTAGCATCACTGGCTATCGCGAGTCGATTGACCCAATAAAAATCGAAGTTGTCAGCGGTACTGGCTAGACTCTGCCAAGATTCACCTTTATCCGTTGACTTAAAAACGCCAAGCCCTCGAACATTATCAATATTAAAGGTTCCTTCTCCGGTTCCGGCATAGATAACGTCGCTATCGGTCGGATCAAAAATCAGTGTCGAGACCGATAGGTTAGCCATAAAATCATCTGTCGGAGCCCAGCTTACTCCGCCATTTTCGGTAAGCCAAACACCGCCGGCTACAGCGCCGGCATAAATACGATTGCTGTCATCTGGGTCAAAAGCAAAGGAGCGAATTCGCCCGCCAATATTACCAGGGCCAATAGAATGCCAAAGCTCTGGACTGATCCCAGCAGTCGCTTTAATTTGTTGTTTTTTGGTGTTGACCTCTTCTCGCGCTTTATGCCAGTTTTGAATGTTAATTTTTCCAACATGTTTGCCCGTTTGGCTTACCTGTTGTTGGTAGCGGAATGAACGAGCTTCACCCGGGTGATCGGGCTTGGGAGACTCTATTTTTGATATAGCTTTTGACAAAAGTTGAAGCGGCATTGTGCACAATGCTTGTTGGTCGACACCTCTATACTTTTCTAATTTATTGGCTAATTCTGAGTCGATTGAATCTAGAAGTGATTGTCGTTGCTGAGAAGTTGGTGTTTCGCAATACTCGCTCGAATCAAAATCACTAACTAATAGAGCGGCTGGAATGGCCGCCGCTAACAGAGATATGAACAATGTTTTAGATTTAATCATGATTTATTGATCCTTAACCATAACGGTTATTTGTTGTTGCATGACGTTTGGTGACGCGCCACCTTGAGAATTGCCAGAGCGAATGGAGTTGATGGTTAATCGGTATTGACCAGGAGATTTAAACCTCATCTTACTTTGAATTTTCTGTTGGTTCGTTTCGATTAAAACTTTCGCAAAATCGTGGCGACCCAAGTTAACTTGCCATTGGTTTATTTGCTTATTTGGATTAATCCATAGTTCTTGACCGACTGATAATTGAATTTGTCGAACACCTTTGGTGAGCGCCTCATCAATGGTAATGGGGTTATTATCCTTGGTTACTTGATTTTGCATTTGTGTCGTTTGTGCTGCCGAACTAGGCAGGCCGCTCTGTTGTGCACAGCTGCTTAAACATATTGAGCAGGCAGTCATTAAGGCCACTACTGAAGATTGCTTAGGGTATTTCAATGGAAGGTTCTCACTTGGGATCGTCTAAAAAGGATAGCAAAGGATGCCGAGTTTGCGAGGAAATACCGCGCAAAATGAGATATTTTGAAGCCAAATGTGAATAATTCACATTGAAGTTACAATGAGTTTTCAAATAGAGCTCAGCGCACCGCCACCAAAAAGTCGTCAAATCGGAAGTGAATTAGACAGAAGCAATCAGTGGCAATTCACTGAAAATTCTAATATTATTCGTTTTTGCCAGTAAATCATGCGTTAAAAATAAGCACCCACCACACAGGGAAGATTCAATGAAAAGCTTTGCCATTTTTGTCATATTCTACACTTTAAGCAGCACAAGTTTCGCTCTGGAAAATAAATCTTTTGGTACGGGCGCTAATATGCAAAAGTTGGTAGCGATTTCAACTCTTTTAGATTCCCCTCAACAATACCTAGATCAAGAAGTCACTGTTGCTGGAACGATCGTTTCGGTGTGTAGCAAGCGCGGGTGCTGGATGAAGCTCGCTTCAGATAAGAAGTTTCAAACCCTTAGAATAAAAGTCAAAGATGGTGATATGGTTTTTCCATTCAATGCCAGAGGTGAGACCGCCTATGCCACTGGAAAGTTATCCCCGATTAAATTAACGAAAGACAAAGCAATTCAATATTTTTCACATTTGGCAGAAGAAGCCAAAGAAGAGTTTGACCCAAGCTCAATTACTGGTGACATGACAATTTACCAGCTTGTACCAACTGGCGTGACCATCGAGTATAAAAAGTCATAGATTGTGCATGCTTATAGATTAAGCATAGTTATAGATTACGCATAGTATTAGAATAAACATAGTTATAGCTTAAACAGACAAACCCCAGGCAGTATCTTAACTATCTTTGCTAAACAAACAGACTAAATTCTAACTTTAAAACCATTTGTTTTATGAACAAAAGTAAACGTTCCAATAAATTGGCCAAATCACTACGTGCATTACATCGAGACATTGGATATTTTTGTATCGGAATGACAGTTGTTTTTGCCATTTCCGGTATAGCCGTTAATCACATTGAAGATTGGAACCCAAACTATCAGGTTGACAAAAGTACTCAGAAAATATCAATCAATTCACAACAAAAAAATAGCGAGCAGTTAGACCAGTTAATATTAAAGCAACTGGGAATTCAACAGCCGATAAAAACCACATTTTGGGAATCTGAAAATCGTTATAAAATATTTTTAGAAAAAGACACCACAATCGTACTCAACTTCAAACAGCAGGTTGCGACTATTGAAGCGGTCACGCTTAGGCCTATTATTTCCAGCTTTAATCGACTCCACCTAAATGAGGTGAGTCAAGCATGGGTTTATTTCTCAGATTTTTTTGCTGTGTTGTTACTCTTTTTAGCTTTTTCAGCAATGTTTATGGTCAAAGGTAAGAATAGTGTTTGGGGAGTGAAAGGCCTATGGGTGGTCATAGGAATATTTGTTCCTTCGGCATTTCTTTTCTTATAGCCAAAGTATCCCTGTTGATTTCCTGTTGACTTGTACTCCGTTCTTTTTGCTCCAATTCCTATTTCTAGCGTTAAAATGATTAGACCGCGAGCGCTAAAAATTTTAGTTCGACTATATTGAACAGAATTTTGCCACACTTTAACCTTATAACGGTCTATTTTTCAAAGTCTAATACAACCTTCTAAATTATATTTTACGGAGGGTGTTATGTTTGAAATATTAGCGATTCTATTTGTACTAGCGCTTATTTTATTAGTTGGACTGGTTGTGCTTTTTCTTGCAAAGAAGTTGTTTGGACAGACTAACTTACTTTCATCGATGGGTAATTCACAATCTTTTAATTCCGCTAGGGGGGAACAGCAAGAGTCTGATGAGATCACTCTTTATACAAAAATGCTTGCTAAGTTACCTGTAATATTTAAAGGGCTTGGGGTTGTTATTTTGGGTGTCGGCTGCCTTAGCTTACTCGGATTACTCGAAGGCGTTAGCAATGAAAGAGGGACTTTATTTAATAATGTGACCAATGAAATTGGTGATACATGGGGCAATAGTCAGGTTGTTTCAGGGCCATTATTAGTCATACCCTATACCTACAAAGTTTTTGATCAAAGCAAAGTTACTCTGGATAACGGTGAGGAAAAAGTTAACTTAATTCCACGATTAGTCAAAGACAAAATGATCGTCTTACCTAAGCATCTAAATATTGATGTTTACTTAGATTATGACTTTCGCTATCGAGGAATTTATCAAGCGATGGTCTACAATGCAAAGGTACTTGGAAAGGCAAACTTTGACAAAGTGATGATTAAACATCCGACTTTAGAAGAAGTTCAATATCAAGACAGTTATATCAGTTTTGGAGTTAGTGATAACCGCGCCATTCAAAAAGTTAACCTTTTTACTCTTAATCAACAAAGCCTCGACTTAAATTCGGGCACTAGTCTTAGCCATCAAGGAATAACCGCGGGCTTCCATGCACCAGTTAAGTTGGATTCAGAATTGGAAACCTTAGAGTTGAATTTTGATATTGATTTCAGAGGTTCTAAAAGCATTTCATTGTTGCCTTTGGCAGAGGACACCCAATTCAAAGTTGCCTCTAATTGGCAACATCCGAGTTTTCACGGTATGTTGCCGAGTGAAAGGAAATTATCAAGCGAAGGGTTTGTCGCTACCTGGGAGTTAAGTCATTTAGCCAGAAATTATCCGCAAATGTTTTCTTCGAGTAATAATCTTAGTCTTAACGAAGTATCCGCAGAAACGTTACTCTATGAACCGATCACTCATTACAGTAAAGTAAAGCGCTCGATTAAGTATGGGATTCTCTTCGTTTGCCTCACGTTTCTGGCGCTTTTTGTATTTGATCTAAAAAAGGCTGTTAATTTTAGTTTGATACAGTACTGCTTGGTCGGTGCTTCACTCTGTTTGTTCTACTTATTGTTGCTTTCTTTGTCAGAGCATATCGGTTTTTTAGCGGCTTACCTATGCGCTGCTTTTACCGCAGTTATTTCGATTTCAAGTTACGTTGGGTTTGCTTCAAGTAGTATCAAAAGTGCAAGTTTGATGGGGGCATTGTTAATTGTTTTGTATAGCGTATTGTATTCAATTCTTCAGCTTGAACAGTTTGCCTTGTTAACAGGAACTGTTTTTCTAATACTGATCACTATGACACTCATGTTTGCCACTCGAAATCTGGCAAAACCGAAATCAGTCAACTAACTTAGCACTCTAGTCATTTGCTAGTTCGTTCAGTTTACCCAAAATAGAACTACTCAAAATAGAACCAGTCAGTATTTCATGCTGGTTCTATTTTTTAGAATTGTAATGAATGGTTGTATTGCGAGAATAATACCAATCGGATTCACCTAATAACGCTATTGCTTCTGCAGCAAGCTTATCTTGATTAGTCTTTTTATTGATGGGAAGTGCAGTGATAAGGCCTTTACGATTTTCGAAGAATAAATAGCTTAATTTTTCTTTTAGTTTGTAATTATATCTAGGATCGCACAATGGTGATTGTTTGGGAATTCGTAACCGTACATCTCTCACCTTACCTGACTTCCAACCTTTCGATACCTTGACATAGGCAAATCGGGCATCATCTTTTTTAGCTTCATCAGCTCGATCACTTTTCTCTAAAATCAGTTTTACTCTAGCGATGTAGATGTATCTAGATGAGTCAAACAGCTCTTGATAATAGCCTTGACTGCCTTTGCTGTTATCACCATGAATAATCAACTGTGCCTTTTGGTAAGCTTCAAGTCTGTCTGGAGGAATATCTGCAATGGGTACTGCCGGGGAACAGTTATCAGAAGCCGCATGAACCGTAGTGGCGAATAGTAATGCAAGGCTAGCGCTAAAGAACTTTAAGTGTTTCATATCACAAGTGTAACAGGTTGATGCTTAAATGTAATCAGCAAACACTGAGATCATTGAACAAAATGAGACGCTTAGTTTGAGTCTAATTACCGATGTGTGGTCAAGTAAAGACTGAGACGGTCAGCGCTATCGTCGATAAACTCCTCGAAGCGGCAGCCGACGATGCAGCTGGTCATAGAGTGCCTTTTCACATAGACAATGCCACAATTAATCTCAATGGCATTTTTGGGAAGATTGCGATTGGTGCCATCAGTTAACTCAAAATTTAAATCGACGCTTAGCCTAATTGAAACCGGACTCATACTGTTGCTAGACCCTGCGTTAGGTACTAAGGTGAGCATATCGACTTGTTCGACGATAAACTGCAATCCAGAACTAGAAATATTAACAATAGTTATTTTATTTCTATCACCTTTATCAGTGAGATACTCGCCCTTAAGTGCTACGTCAAACCGTTGGCTTCGTCTTCGTTCAACGACTGTAAGAGGTGGCTTTGTCAATTTATCGAGTTCCTATCGGGTTGGCTGTCTCAAATAACCGTCTTAAATAATCACACTGTCTTTAATAATCGATTTTTTATTCATAATACCATTCGACTGTTTAAGCTTAGCAGAAGCCATTAGTACTTGCTGAATGCTCAGCAAGCGGCGTATTTCGGCTGCAAAGTATTATTATTTGATACTTTCCTCCTTTTTCTGTTAATACTTTAACTGCTGATAGATAGTGGCTCCAGTGATTAACCAACAAGAGGAAAGGATTATGTCACTTCTTAAAAGATTATCAGTTACTTTATTTTCACGAATCGACGGCGTGGTTGCCGATATTGAGAATCATGACGCATTGATTAAAGTGGCGTTAGAGGAACAATCACAAAAGATTATTCAAGCCAAGGTGCAACTGCGCAAATTAACTCGAAATAAGCAGAGTCTAGAACTTAACATCGAAAAACTAACTCAATCCCAGCAAGCCTGGAAAGCCAGAGCAATTGCCGAAGCTGACAAAGATCAGCAACGAGCGATGCAATGTCTTCAACGTAAAAAGCAAGTTGACCAAGAGGTAGAGCGATTACAGAAAAATCTCCAAGAATTCACAATGATGATTGACCAATTAGCTAGCGATATTCGTGCTGGTGAATTAGAGCTAGAGCAAATCAAGCAAAAACGTGAAATGCTCTCAGCACGACAATCTAGTACTGAAATGACCCAAACGATTCATCACAACCAGCAATCTAATCTAAATCAACTGCACGATACGTTTGATCGCTGGGAAGCCAATATTGAATCTAAATCCAGTGCCATTGAAGCGACCAATCAATTGAGCTCGTTGCTGGATTCAAGTCCTTTATCTTCAGTGTCCTTAGACAGTTTTGAAAAGCAATACAAAGATAAAGAAGATCAAAAAGCACTAGAAGCTGAGTTAGCCGAGTTGGTCAATCAAAACTCACAAGCTTCTGCTAAGAAGCAATCAGGAGAATAAAGATGAATAGCGCTTATACAAACGATTCTGTTGCGGCGCTTGACTCAAGTTCGAGTTTTATTGAGTCGGGCAATCATAGCACCAATAGCAACCATAGCACCCATAGCAATCGGGCTAGTCGTTCTAACCAGTCCGATCATTCTAATCATTTAAGTGATGATCAATTAGCTTTTGATAATGCTCAGCAACCATCTAAGAGCTGGTTAACGATTCTGCCAAAACTATTGAGAGGGGTTGGCGCACTAGCCGTGGTTGTTTCGCTTTATACTTTTCTCGCCAAAGGATGGGATGCTAGCGGAGACTTAGTGAGATACTTTGTTTTTCTTGGACATACTATCGCATTGGCTGGAATAGGTTTAGTTAATGCCAAAGTGATTAAAGAGACAAAAGGAGCACGATTGTTATTAATGTTGGCACTAGTGTCTGTACCGATGATCTTTGCCATCTTAGGCGGCTTTATATTTTCAGGTGTGAGTAGTGCGAGCTTAGTGGATTATCCTCAATATGTGACTTGGAGCATTGGCTCCCTTGACAGCGCGTTATGGGTTTCAGCTGCTTCTGCTTTATTGTTAGCGCCGGTAATCTTGCTTGGATTTATGGTGCTAGTAAGGCAAGTGAGTACTAAAGCGAGTATATTCTTTTTGTTGAGCAATGTGCTTTTACTACTTCCATTTAGACAACCAGAATTAGTTGCATTGATTGCAGTCATCGCTGCCACGTGCCTAATATTTTTTTATCAGGTGACCTCCTCTAAAGCGTTAGCGTTAAAAACCGTTGAAGGAAAAGTCGCGATGGGGATCCAGTTTTTACCTATCTTAATATTGTTAACCAGAAGTTTTTGGTTGTATCAATTTGATACGGTTTTAGTAGGGTGTGCGGCATTAATCAGTTTCTTAGCCATTCGCTTAATGGCAAAGAGCTTAGCCGAAACATCACTATTGCGACTATCTGGCGAGCTAGTTTCAACGATTTTAGCCATCGTCACAGGAATAACCATTGGGGTCAGTTTGTTAAGCCTTAATCTTCCGATTGAAATAATTATTGCGCTTTCCACGTTCATCATCACAGCAATGATTTTTGAATTATCTCTTCGTGGTGAGCGACGGGCTGAAAGTTATAGAGTTATCTCAGCAGTGGTGATGGTAGGCGGTTTGTTATTAAGCTATATGCTAATGGGTAGTTTAATGTCTTCTTTGTTACTGCTAGTGACAGGAGCTGGTATGTTAGTGGCTAGTTTTGTCTACCAGCAAAAGGGCTTACTAATTGGTGGATTAATACTGATTGGGGTAGGTCTGTATCATCAAATTGCTCAGTTAGTAATTGGATTTGAGTTCAATTACTGGATTGCGCTAGCGGTGGTTGGTATTAGCTTAATTGTTAGTGGGTCTTATCTTGAGGCAAACGCTAGCAGAATCAAAAAGTGGTTGGCTAATAACAAAAATAAAATTGCTGAGTGGCAGTATTAATCTTCTTTTTTAAAAGAATAATCTCAAGGCGCTTTTAATGAGCGCCTTTTTTATGGTTGGACAAATACAAACTAGCTCCATAAAATACTACTCTACTTACTTTGAAATCATTCCTTACCCGTGAATCTTGAGCAACAATTCAACTCGCTGGATCAATTACTAAGCAACAATCGCCAGTGGTGGCAATTTGCGGCCTTCCATTATTTAGAAAGTCGCTGGAAGGTAATTGCCCCAGAGCTTGACCGACAACTAGAAAAACAGCGACTAAACTTTGTTAGCGAAAGTAATCCTGCACAAGAACCGTCACACCTTTATCATAATATCGATCTCAATCAGTTTATTCCCGACCTGCCAGCAATTGAAAGGCTCTCGCGAATAAATCAAAATTTTCAAGAAATAAAGGCACCAACCAGTCATTGGCAATATCAAATTGCCGGAAGAAAGTGGTCGCAAATTACTCGATTTGTACCCCACGTACCAAAACAGAAAGCTATCTTGGAATGGTGCTCAGGTAAAGGGCATTTAGGACGTTTGGTTGCTAGCAATGGTGCTTCCTCCTTAGTCAGTCTTGAATGGCAACAACCACTGTGTGATAAAAATGAAGCGCTCAACCAACGATTACAAATTGAGCAACACTATTGTTCGACTCAGGTTCATCAATGTGATGTTCTTTCCGATAGTGTTTCAAAATACCTCTTGCCACAACAATTTCCAATTGCTCTGCATGCTTGTGGTGATTTGCACACTCGATTGGTTCAACAAGTGGTTAATTACAAAATGCAGGGATTATGCATTGCACCTTGTTGTTACAATCTAATTGCTAAAGAAAACTATCAACCGCTATCAACCCGGGCTCAGCAAAGTCAATTGTCTTTATCTAAACATGATTTAAGTTTACCGTTAAAGAAAATGGTGACCGCAGGACAAAGAGAAAAGGCAGACCAGTCAAAAGAAAAATTGTGGCGTATTGCTTTTGACTGTTGGCAAAGAGAAGTATTAACAACCGATCAATATATGCCGCTACCAACCATTCCAAAAGGAGTTCTAAAATCGGACTTTGATTCTTTTGTTGTGTGGGCGTGTAAAATTAAAAAACACGCCAGTTTGATCCAGCAAGCTCAAAATTTAGATTCGTCCAGAACACTTGCTCAAGCGAACAAGCGAATGCCTGCAATACTACAAATGGAATGGGTTCAACACCATTTTCAACGTGCGATTGAAGTTTGGTTGTTACTCGACCAGGCCTTGTTCTTACAGGAGAACGGATATCAATGTGAGATATTTGAGTTCTGTGAGGTAATAGATAGCCCGAGAAATTTAATGCTGCGTGCAAAAATAAACCATTAAAGTTTATTGAGTCATTAAATCAGTGGCTAGTTTATCAGTGACAAATAATATTGGAATGAGTATTATTGTATTGATCGTCATACAAACCATTTAGATAAACTTTAACTAATGGTCGTTTGTGATGTTGAGGATTAAACGCTTAAGTATAAGTCGAACGATTAACGATTTATAAACTTTATTCAAATACTTAAGTTATTCACTTAATTAATCAAACATAAGACAAAGGATGGCAATCATGCAACGACGTCGTTTTTTACGCTCCGCAGGACTCGCGCTTACCGGTTTAGTATCGTCCATTGGAGGGCAAGCTGCCTACGCTAAAGCTAATCGTGGCCAACATTCCATTACTAATCAGTCTAATCAGAAAATAAGCGACTTTAAAATTAAAGCGGGTGACTGGAAACATTTAAGAAAGCTATTTCCGCTGACAGAAGATTACATTCATTTGGCGACATTCTTACTCGCTTCACATCCGACGCCAGTTACTCAGCTAATTAATAAACACCGCGATGAATTTGATAAAAACCCCGCCGATTACTGGCATCAAAACTTTCAAACAATCGATGACATCATCGCGCAATCTGCGGCAAATTATATGGGCGTTAAATGGCAAAATATCGCTTTGACAGATAGCACAACCATGGGGTTGGGAATGGTTTATAGTGGTCTAAAGTTAAAGCCCAATGAAGAAATTTTGCAAACCACTCATGAACATTATTCCAGTGACTTATCGATCAAACTTAGAGCCGATCGTACGGGCGCAAAAGTCAGAAAAGTTGCTTTGTACGATAATCCTGCGAAAGCTAATCCTAAAGAAATTGTTAGCCGGTTAAGAGAGGCGATTAGCCAGCAGACTAAAGTAGTTGCAGTGACTTGGGTGCATTCAATGAGCGGGGTTAAACTACCGATACATGAAATTGCAAAAATGATAAAAGCGGTCAATCGAAATCGAAATGATGACAAAAAGATAATATTTTGCGTTGATGGGGTGCATGGCTTCGGGATTGAAGATATTGATATCAGCTCTATTGGTTGCGACTTCTTTATTGCAGGTACTCATAAATGGATTTTTGGTCCTAGAGGAACTGGCGTGGTGTGGGGTTCGGATCGAGGATGGGAAAATTGCAATGCAGTGATCCCTAGTTTTAGTCCTTCTTATGCGGTTTGGTTAGGCCAGATGAATCAGGAAAATGTACCTATTGGACAGCATATGTCACCGGGAGGCTTTCATTCCTTTGAATATCGTTGGGCATTGCCCGCTGCATTTGATTTACATATGCAGTTAGGGAAAAGTAATGTGCAAAATCGTATTCATCAGTTAAATACTCAAACTAAACTCGGCTTGGCTAAAATGAAGCATGTGACATTGCATACACCAATATCATCAGATTTATCATCTGGGCAAGTTTGTTTTGATGTCGATGGTCTTACACCTGATCAAGTGGTAGAAAAATTACATCAGCGAGGCGTGATAATGAGTAGTACTCCTTACCCTAAAAGTTTTGCGCGCTTTGCTCCTAGCCTGATTAATAACGAACAAGAAATTGAAATCGCCTTAGCGGAAATAGCCAAGTTGGCTTAATATCACTCATTCCATCGTGATTAAGCCTGTTAACCTATCGAAGCTATTTTTGTTGGTTAATTAGTTGAAAATCAGATAGTTAGAAAATTGACTTTTGACTAAATTGTACTAGGATAAAAACAGTGTTCGTTTAAGGAAATCAGTGAAGATGTTTTTGGCGATCAGTAAGTTTAAAGTAAAAAATGATCTTTCCCCTGAAGTGGCTGAGGCTTTTTGCAAGCGTCCAAAACTGGTCGATCAAGTCAATGGATTTGTCGATATGGAAGTCTATCAACCAGTCGATGATAGAAAAGAATTTTGGTTGTTAACACGTTGGACCGATCAGAGCTCATTCGATTTGTGGCATAAAAGCGACGCACACAAAGAGTCCCACAAAGGCATCCCCAAAGGTCTAAAGTTAGATCCTAGTGCCACTTTTGTACGTTATCTCGACAGAATTGCGGTCTAGGAGCTACAATGTCCATTAAGTTAGTCGCTGAAAATTACTCTAAATTAGCCGAACTAATTGTCAAAACTCACTACCAGACAAATCCCAAACTGGAAAAGGCCTACGGTCCAGAAGGTCACCAAAAATGTATTGATGATGCGATCATTCATCTCACTTATTTACAGCAAGCTTTAGACAACCAAAGTGAAAGTCTATTTGTTGACTATATTTTATGGGCTAAAACTTTGTTTGAAGGCATTAATTTACCCATTTCTCACCTCAAAGAACATCTTAAAGTCATGGGAGATGTGCTAAGGCAGCAGCTTGACCAGGATAGTGCTGGTAAATCAGGGCAAATACTTTTGGCAGCTGAAGCAGCTATTTCAGGTGAGTCAAAACAAATAAAGAGTTTTCTTGACGAAGATAATCCGCATTATAAGCTAGCTAAAGAGTACCTTGATTTTCTAATGGCATCAGATCGCAACGCAGCTAGCCAATTAATTTTAAAGGCAGTTAAGGAGCATCACACACCAATACAACAAATTTATCTGCATGTATTTCAACCCTGCCAGCGAGAAGTTGGACTGTTGTGGCAGACAGGCAGGTTGAGTGTCGCTCAAGAGCACTTTTGTACTGCAGCAACTCAACTTTGTATGTCGCAACTCTATCCCTATATTTTTGGAAATGACAAGAATGGCAAAGTTTCTGTTATCACATGTGCCCAAGGAGAACTGCATGAGATAGGAGTGCGTATGGTGGCTGATTTGTTAGAAATGAATGGTTGGGACGCGTTCTACCTTGGCGCGAACGTACCAATACGAAGTGTAATTAGTTTTGTCGCTGAAAAGCAGCCGGATATGGTAGGCATCTCGGCGACTATCACTTCTCACTTACCACAAGTAAAAACGCTAATTGAAGAGATTCGAGAAATTCAACAGAAACCGATTTGTATTATGGTAGGCGGATATCCATTTAATGTCTCTGAAACTCTTTACCAAGAGCTAGGCGCGGATGCTCAATCTAGTGACGCGCAAACAGCAATTGATACTGCTAACAATTTGGCTCAAGTTGATTAGTTATGATAAAACGATTAGAGGGTATCGCGCTAACAGTTGACAAAACAGGGAAGATTTTAACGGTATTGTTTAATGACGTTAATGAGAATATAAAGGAAGGTGGATTATTTCCTACCATTGTTGCAAAAGGAGAGTTTGCAGCGGCCTTGGATTTCTTAAATCGCCTTAAAAACAATAAGATGTTAGTTGATATACCGCTTTCCTTAACAGTCAAAG
The DNA here is from genome assembly GCA_965230505.1 of Kangiellaceae bacterium. Taxonomy (GTDB): domain Bacteria; phylum Pseudomonadota; class Gammaproteobacteria; order Enterobacterales; family Kangiellaceae. The sequence continues at coordinate 3,355,948 of OZ246006.1, forward strand.
ATGAGACCAAGAGTTTCTATTTTACTGGTGTAGAAAAAAGTGATTATTTTGTATTGATAGCCTCCAATAATCAAGGCATGGATGCGTCTATCTATGATGAAATTGCTAAGGTCAATAACGAATTAGCCAATCAAGTCAGAGAGTCTGTTAAATCTAACTTTCAGCGCGAACAAGACATTAAAGAACCACAGCTAGAAGAATTTACTAAATTGAATAATGAGCTAGTCAATACTCAGCGACAATTAAGTAAATCTAATCGACAGTTAGAAATACTAAACGAGCAAAAAAATCAGATGATTGGCATTGCTGCTCACGACCTAAGAAATCCGCTGGGTGTGATTTCTGGCTACATTCAGTTCGTAAAAGGAACTAGTTCTAATTTACAACCGGCACAAGTGCAAATGCTTGATAAAGCGATTGAAACTTCAAAAAATATGACTGGCATGCTGGAAGAGCTATTAGATATGTCAGAGCTAGAATCTGGAAATGTGAATTTAAAGTTCAGTGTTTGTGATATCCAAGAAATACTCAAAGAAAACATTCAATTAAACCAAGTGATTGCGGATGCTAAGCAAATAAAAATACATTTTGAATCGGTTGGTAGCATTGAAGTGAATATTGATAAATTAAAAATCGAACAAGTGATTAATAATTTTATCAGTAATGCGATTAAGTACTCTCACAGTGATACCAATATCAATGTGTCGCTTAGCAAAGAGCACAACACTTTGACCGTTAGTGTTCGAGACCAAGGTCAGGGTATTCCGCAAAATGAACTATCTGGCGTATTCGAACCATTTAAAACCACCAGTGTAAAAGCCACTGGTGGTGAAAAATCGACAGGTTTGGGTTTGTCTATTGCTAAAAAACTAGTCGAAGCACATCATGGAGAAATTGGCGTCAAAAGTCAGGCGAATATTGGTACCGAGTTTTATTTTAAGTTGCCAATCACCAATGACAACTAATTGTTTTCCGGAGAACTAATGGTAATTTGGTTTCTTCCGTTAGTTTTGGAGTGATATAAGCTTGCATCTGCGGTATTTAATAAATCGTTTCCATCTAGTTTCGGGTAGCTTTCTGTACTCACTAAGCCAGCGGAAAATGAACAATCCGGTAAAATGACGACAAACTCTTCACCACCATAACGTCCTATAATGTCGCTTTTTCTTAGTCTTTGTTGAAGAACTGTCGCTATGGCGGTGATAACCACATCACCCACTGCATGCCCATAGCTATCATTGACTGACTTGAAGTTATCGATATCAATCATTGCGATACTACAATTTGAATTTTTACGAATAGCTCGTTTGACTTCATGATTGACTGAGTCTTTTATCACACCATGCTTTAACAATCCGGTTAGGCTGTCCCGAGAAATTTTTTCGTCGAGCTGCCTAGTGCGAATAATTCTCGCTTTGACGGTTGCTAACAGTTGATGATCGTTGATAGGTTTAGGCAGAAAATCTTCAGCACCTTTTTCTAATGCTTTAGCTTGTAGTTCGATATCGGTTTCTGCACTGAGGTAAAGAATGGGTAGTCCAGTCCACTTTTCATGTTGACGAATCACTCCAGCGATTTCCATACCACTATACTTTGGCATATGTAAGTCCAAAAGAACTATTTCCGGGTTGAAAGTAGCGAGCGTCTGAATGATTTTTTCGGGCTCAAATAAACATTCGGCTTCATAGCCAGCAGCTTGTAAAACAAGCTTATAATGATTTGCTAAGGCTTCATCATCTTCAATAATTAAGATATGAGCGCTTGGAATATCTGAAATCTCAAAAATTCTTCGCAAGTGATTAACAATGGCTGGTACCGACACAGGTTTTAGAAAATAGCCTCTTGCATTAAGTTTTACCGCTCCTACTCTAGATTCAAAATCATCATAGGCAGACATGAAAATAATAATACTGTCCAAGCGCTTTAAGTTTTCACATTGGGCAAATTGAGCGGTAGCGTTGATATTATTATCCTTAAACATCACATCGAGTAAGATCGCATCGGGACAAGAGTCTTCAGCAGCCTTTTCGGCGGATTCTAAATCCGAGAATATTACAGTCTTGTAGCCAAAAGTCTCAAACTGGCGTTTTAGTTCCTTAGCGAGGAGTTCATCATCTTCCACTAACCAAAACAGCAATTGGTCTTTTTGTGAAGGAATTGATTCGAGCTGCTTAATCTGAAAGGTTGGATCACTATCTTCTTGAGAGCGAGCCGCGTTGAGTGTGGTTAAACTATTTTTAATTACCGTGATGTCATTCTCAGAGATAATGATGTTTTTGTTTTCTAATTTTTCTTTTAGCCATGTTTCAACCTTTTTCGCTTCTACGCCTAGCTCGGTTAAACCAAAGCTCCCGCTAGAACCCGCCAAACGATGAAATATCTCTTTAAGCTCCTTGAGCTCATATTCTCCGTTGTCATCAATTTTTAATTGATTCTTGAGGTCTTTGATTTTTGCAAACTCGGTTGTCAGGTTTGAAAGAAAATCTAATTGGAGTTGCTTTAACGCTTGATTAAACTCATCTACTTGGCTTGCGTTACTCATTCGGGCTTTCACATATCTTTTTTAGTTGGTCGGTAAGGCTCATTGGATCAAAAGGTTTATTAATAACCCCTATTGCTCCCAATTGCAGCAGTTGCTCAATTTCACTTTCTCTGGTTTCCCCCGTAAAGAACACTATGGGTGTTGTTTCAAAAGGGGCTAACTGTCTGATTGCATGCAAGGTTTCTGGGCCATCTAGTCCCGACATATTAGAATCCAATAAGATAATGTCGGGTTGAAAATCATTGATCTTTTCTAGGGCTAATTCTCCAGATTCGCAGGCGCAAACGGTTAGCATGCCAACCGATTGAAGTGACATTTCGGCCAGTTCGCGTATCAATGAGTCATCATCGACGAGTAATACTCGATTAATCTTGGTCATTAAATCTTCCCAATTACCATGTTAAGCTGGGTGGTACATATAAAAAGCCTACAATAGTTTTAGTCAAGATCTAGCAATTTATCAACTATCGTTAGTATTTCAGCGTTCTTTAAAGTAGTGCTAGCGGCTCTTCTAATCTCAAAAAAGGGTTTGCATCAGATAAAAAATAAGCGTATAAATTTCTGTTAGCTATATAAAAGGATATGCCGTACCTTTGTACAGGGAACATTTTTTCTCCTGGTAACCTATCTAAAATTCTATATTTTTGTGTCTATCGAAATAGTCAAGACCAAGACTTACAATAAGCTGCTATTGGCTAACTCATTTTTAGGAAAATGTTCTAGCAACTAGCGAACAAAACCTTATAACGACAATTGGAATTCGTATGAATAACGGAATAGGATTGTGCCTATCTGGAGGCGGGTTTAGAGCCTCCTTTTACCACATTGGTATTTTGGCCCAGATGGCGGAAAAAGGGCTATTAAAAAACGTCAAAGTAATTTCCACCGTTTCCGGCGGTTCTATTTTAGGTGTGGCTTACTACATTTTATTAAAGCGACTGCTTGAATCAAAAGCAGATGAAGAGATTACAGACCAAGATTATATTGATTTAATCGTCGAGCTTGAAGAATCGTTTAGGAAAGGCGTCGCAAAAAATATTCGAATGAGGACTTTTCTTAATCCTGTTGCCAATATGCGAATGGCACTTCCAAATTTTTCGCGTTCGGATCAAATAGGTAGGCTTTATACCAAGTATCTATACCTACCACTATTCAATAAGGGGAGACCTACTGAAAAGCAAGCAAAGTCTATTAATATGACAGACCTTCATATTTCGCCAAAAGGAAACCAGGCGTTTCACCCATACAAGGGGGCACAGACCAATCAGCAAAGAAAAAATAAAGTCCCCGTACTTGTTATTAACTCAACCAGCTTGAATTCAGGCCATGATTGGGTTTTTACTGGTAGCGGGATGGGAGAAATCCCACCCAGAAACAATACATTTTATGATATTGATAAGAAAGATCGGTATTCATATAGTCGCTATGAAGAAATCACTTCCCGTGATACTGCAGGCTTTTCAGTCGGTTCTGCTGTGGCTGCATCTGCAGGTGTACCGGGACTTTTTCCGCCAATGGCTGTTTCAAAACTTTATAAAGATCGAACTGTTCAATTAGTTGATGGTGGGGTATTCGATAATCAAGGCATTGCAGGTGCGCTGTGGATTCTGGATTCCAAAATTACTTGCAGCTACTTTGTGGTGAGTGATGCTTCGGGGCAGGGGGACGCAACCAACAATCCCGAGACCGGAACCGTTCCAGTTCTCACTGCAATGACAGGCATCCTAACCAGTCGAGTCAGAGAGGAAATGATAAATGGATTGATCGAACAAGGTAAAGATTATGTGGAGTTTACTCATCTAACTCGTGGTTTGTTTGCGAACAGAATATTAATAAATGAAACCGGTGAAGAATCAGATAAAGAAGAAGCTGAAAAACATGGTGTGGTGGATAGTAAGTTTGCATTTGATGTTACACAAAAGAATCAGCTATTGTTTTCACAAGTGCGTACTGATTTGGATGCGTTTTCAGATTATGAAGTTTATGGGTTAGAGCAAGATGCTTACCAAATGTCGGGAGAGCAATTACGAAAGCTTAGAGAGTCGTTGGAAGGTAATAATCAGTCACTCAACTCAGCAAGTGAAAATACCAAGTGGGCCTTCAATTGCTTGAAAGGAAGATTAGGCGAGGATGATGCGGCCTTAGAAAAGCAGATTTCTATTGGAAGAAACAAGTTCTTCAAAACCTTTAGACAGAATTTCGTGTTGGCTTTACTCGTCCATATTCCATTGATCTTATTTTTTGTCGTGGTTTATTTTAGTGTTGTGTATTTATTAGATCGGTTTGTCCCTAATTGGTGGCAGCAGTTCTTACAGTTTAATGTTAATGATGCCTTGGCATTTTTAATTCCGGCCATTGGAATGTACCTTCTGTCGATGGTCGTTGACCGAGTATTAGGGGCGGATGTTGGTAAAGAAATTGAGTACCTCAGGTTGCCTTATAAAGTGGTGAATGTTCTGGTGAAGAATTTTATTTTGCCGATTTTGATTTCGATTCCAGTTTGGATATATTTGAAGACAGTTAATCCATTATTTTTGAGGTTGGGAAAAGTGGGCTAGGCTGCAACTTACTAACACGAACTGGTTATGTCTGTCGATCAAACGTCAGCTTTCGACTACTTACTAGTCACAAATTATTGAAGTAGCGCTATGACTTTCAGATTACTTAGATAAATTGATGATATCAATTCTTCTCGACAATTAGATAATAGAGTGTTGAGTGCGACAGCCATTGCCGATATAGTATCCACCAGTGAACGATCACAGAAGTTTAAAAATGAAGCAATTAACCGAGGATGACTCCTCAATCGTCGAAAACCTAGTCGATCTCGCAAAGTTGGCTAGCTACTCACTAATGGATACTCTCCACTGTGACCCCGATGCAAGTGAGGGCGGAGATGACCATTCACCCCGACAAGTCTTCTCAGGACACTATGTCCCCGTAAAACCCACACCAATAGAATCCCCAGAATACATCGCACACAGCAAACAGTTTTTCCGTGAACTTGGCTTCGCCGATAGCTTGGCAAAGTCCAACGATTTCATCCAAATGTTCTCCGGCGACCTTTCACATGTTCCAGCGCCACTAAGCAAAGTGGGTTGGGCAACTGGCTATGCACTCTCCATTTACGGCACAGAATACATTCAACAATGCCCGTTCCAAACCGGTAATGGATATGGAGACGGTCGCGCAATGTCGGTGCTTGAAGGCGTTTTTAACGGGCAACGCTGGGAAATGCAGCTCAAAGGTGGTGGTCGGACTCCTTATTGTCGAGGTGGAGATGGTCGAGCGGTTTTACGATCGAGCGTTCGTGAGTTTCTCGCACAAGAGCACATGCATTCACTTGGAGTGCCAACTTCACGGTCATTAAGTTTATACGTCTCCAAAACAGAACGGGTCGATCGTCCATGGTATTCACCAGGCTCTCGCTTACAGGATCCCGATGTGTATGTATCGGAGGCGGTTGCCATATCCACTCGTGTCGCACCATCATTTCTTCGGGTCGGTCAACTCGAGCTTTTCGGTCGCAGAGTTCGAAATCAGGAACATCCAAAAGCGATGGAGGAACTCGAGAAAATTGTGCTTCATTCGATTGATCGCGAATACAGTGATGTCATCGATAACACGTTAAATGTTTCTGAAAAAAGCACACTGGAAAAGAACACGGCTGAAAAAGTAATATTGCTTGCCCATGAGTTCCGCAATCGCCTTACATCACTAGTTGCAAACTGGATCCGCGTTGGCTTCTGCCAAGGCAATTTCAATAGTGATAACTGCGCGGTAGGAGGTTTCACCCTTGATTATGGTCCATACGGGTTTTGCGACTTGTTTGATCCCAATTTCCAATCATGGACAGGTGGTGGGCGTCATTTCTCATTCCTAAATCAGCCAGTGGCCGCACAGAAGAATTTTAAAATGTTTTGTATTGCTGTACGACACTTACTTAAATCAGATTCAGATTCAGACCAGAACTACCTATTACAGCTCGACAATATCGAAAGTGATTTCTTAAAAGTGATGAATGTTGAAATGGAAAAAATGTGGGCTGCCAAATTAGGTCTTGATAGTTTTAACTCGGAACTGTTCAGCGAACTCGAGGCGCTAATGATGCAAACCCCAGTCGATTACACCATCTTCTTTCGCGAACTTTCATCGATACCCGACGATATTGAACCGCTCAAGAAAAGTTTCTATCGACACTCTGTCGAGCTCGAAGAACAGTGGTCAGAATGGCTCGCTAAGTGGCAATCTGTGGTCGGCCGTTCTACTCTTGATTCATTCGACTCTCGCGAAAAACTTTCTAAACAAATGAAACGGGTTAATCCGAAATACATTTTGAGAGAATGGTTTGTTGCCCCTGCTTATCAACAAGCGGCAGAAGGTGATTATTCTTTGATTCGAGAACTGCAGGAGGTTATGACGCAACCTTATGCAGAGCAGTCTGAAGAGGTAGAAAAGAAGTATTATCGACTGAAGCCCGTTGAACTTTTTGGAGTAGGTGGGTTGTCACATTATAGCTGTTCCTCTTAATTTATTGACTAATCCACATCGCATAGGTACGTCGGGGCTAGGTATGCTCGCTTAAGGTGCAGGCCCTATTCCCACTTCACGTTCATTTCACACTCCGGTTGTTATTCTTAACTTAGTTGACCAATCAACCGGAAGAGAAAATGAAAAAGATAATATTCGCTCTTATTACTGTCGTTATTCTAGTAGGCGGTTTTTATGGTGGTAAAGCTTGGCTAAAAAGCCTGTTACCCGATAAGGCACATTTTCAAGCGCTGAAACAAACACAAGTTGCCGACTTACCCTATGTCACGCAAAACGTGCCTGAAAATCGAGGCAAGATATTAGCGGTTGTTACCAGTACTGATATCATGGGTGAAGACAAATCGACCGGATACGAACATACCGAACTAGCGCGAGCTTATTGGGTGTTTGTTGCGAATGGATTTGAAGTGGATATTGCCAGCCCAAAAGGCGGTAATCCGCCAGTGGTGATTGATGGCGAAGACATGGGCGCCTACGACTACGCCTTTTTAAATGATAAGGCTATTCAGCAAAAAGTATCTAACTCTATTCCGCTATCTAAAGTGAACCCAGCAGAGTACCAGGCGGTGTACTTTGTGGGTGGAAAGGGCACCATGTTTGATTTTCCCGATAACCCCGATGTTCAGAGAATCGCACAACATTTATATCAAAATAATAAAGTTGTGAGTGCTGTGTGTCATGGTCCAGCTGCCTTAATCAATGTTAAATTGGATAATGGAGAAATGCTTTTAGCCAATAAAAAAGTCAGCAGTTTCACTAATGAAGAAGAGTTAATACTCATCCCTGACGCTGAAGAAATTTTCCCGTTTTTACTGCAAAGTAAATTGGAAGCACAAGGGGCTCGTTTTCAGCCAGGAACCGCCTATTTAGAGCAAGTGGTTCAAGATGGAAAATTGATTACTGGGCAAAACCCATGGTCTGTTTGGAGTTTGGCAGAGTTAGTCGTTAAAGAGTTGGGATATAAACCAAAACTGAGAAATCGAACACCCGAAGAGCATTCAGTTGATTTGTTAATGACCTACGACAAGTTAGGATATGAAGCGGCCCATCAAGTTATGCTTGAGCAGCCGGAGTCCTATCAACGAGTTTTGTTAGTTATGCATGGAATATTTGCCTTAATGCAGGGGGAAATTAGTAAAGGGTTGGATATTTTAAGCTTGGCTAATCAGCTAAAAGAATTAGTGACTTAACCCCCGCTAGATATTAGAAACGGATACACGCGATTAGGTTTGCCCCAAACCCAAAGGAGTAAACCTTTTGCGGTAAGTATAAAAATATTTATATCTTTACGTAGTTAAAAAATAACTATTAATTCTAATCCCTTCTTTATCTCAGATATCCATTGCATTGCCAAAATAAAAGCGTAGCCTAACTTTCCCCCACTACAAAAAGTCTAATTTTTTAGCCTTAGGTGTAGATATAAACTGGAAGCCAAGCGTATTTGCCTAATATTGTTTGATTCAGGTTTTCATTCAATATTGACATGTTCTGACTTCTTGCAAGTAACTTTATTTTTTAATTTGTTTCCCAAGTTTGAAGCAAATCACTAATGAGTTGTTATCAAGGAGAATGTAATGAATATCAATATCAAGAAAATATCAATAATCGCCATAGCTAGTTTTATTATATTAACCGTTGCAGCTGATCCCAATAACAATAAAACCACTGTCATTGATGGGCTGCCAATTTCCAACGTTGATCCAAATTCGATTGCTACGGTTCAAGCCGCAATGGAGTCGTATAATACCGGGCGATGGTCAATTGCTAATCGAGTGTTTACAACGGTCACCCAATCAAATCCCAAAGCACCCATTGGTTGGATTGGGCAGTCTAAATCCGCCGCATCGTTAGAAGAAGTTAATTTTGCATTAAACAAAGCCAAGGACTTAATCGAAAATGCGAGCAATGCGGAGAAGCAATTTATTAAATTGCAGACTGCGTATTTGGCCGGTGATAGCCAAAAGCAATTGAGCATCACCAAACAAATGATCAACGAGTTTCCCAAAAGTACTCTGGCTTGGATTGAACGTGGTTATGTTTTAGAAAAGCACAAGAAAGTCGATGAGGCTCGAGTCGCATTTTCCAACGCAAGAGAAGTGGCACCCTTCAAAATTGGAAGTTATTTAGCCAGTGGCGATAGTTACTTGTTTAGCGAACCAAAAGATCTACACAAAGCTCAAAAGTTCTTTCAAAAGGCAGTTAATATTCAGCCAACTAATGTTTGGGCGCATATTAAACTTGGTGACTCTCACCGAGCTCAGCAAAATCTGCAACAAGCCTACCAGGACTATACGCGGGCTAGTTTACTTGATCCCAATGACACTATTGCGATCAGTAAGCGCGGTCATGTCAACAGCTTTTTAGGAAATTATGAGCAGGCTCGTGAAGATTTTGAAAAAGCGATTAAAGTGAGTTCAAACTATTCTGCAGACTTCAACAACGCTGGAAACTTTAAAGCCTTCACCCACTTGTACAATGACAACCCAAAGCAAGCCTTAAGAGTTTTAGAGCAACATTTACTGAATATTGAAACAGCGCCAATCAAAGTTCATGACAAAAATCAGGCTCGGGTTAACACTCTGTCCAATATGAGTAAGATTGCGCTTCATACCAAAATGTTGAATAAAGCTGGGGAGTATATTAACGAAAGGGAGAAATTAATTAATACCGTAATAGCCACCATGGATAACAAAGATCTTGTTCGTCGAATTCGTTCTGACTTACATTTTTATCGTGGTCAATTACAAGCCAGAGAAGGGCAGTTAGAAACAGCGTTGCAAAGCGCCGACAAAATGAAACTACTGCTTGAGTCAGTCAAAGACGAACGAAAGTTGGAAGACTATCATGAACTGCACGCGCTAGTATCCATCCAAAAAGAGCAATGGGGACAAGCCGTTGCTCACTATGATAAAGCTAATACCGATAAGCTTTATGTGAAATTCCATAAAGCGATAGCACTAGAGCAAACCGGTGAAACTAAAATGGCGAAAAAGCTATTTACTGAAGTGGCTCAATATAACTTTAATTCTGTCGACTTTGCATTGTTAAGAAATAGTGCTAGCAATAAAATTCAACTAAACGCAGTCGCTTCGTTGGATTGATTGATAGCCACCGCACTCGTCAAGTTGCACAATACAAACTCGGTCTGTCTTACTTGTTTGTATTGTGCATTTTGTGTGTTGCAAGCCAATGATGGATTTATTTATTACTTGGTGTAGTATTGCTAATTCTTTTTAGCACACACCAAGTTTAGCCCATGTTTAACCTGTTTAAGTCAAATCAGCCATTGCTCGACCAAGAGATTATCGATTGGATTTTCGATTGCTATGCATGGGCCTTCAGCCAATTTGATAAGAATGTTTTTCTCAATGAAACAATACTAGTCGTACCGGATAACCAGCACTTTCCAGGCAAAGAAACCTCTGCTGAAGGCATGGCAAACTTAATATTTGATCAAGTAAAAAATTATGCTGGAATGTCGCATTGGCCAACTCGGCTAGATGACGTCACTGCGAGCGGAGCCCATGCACAAGTTAATTTGCCGGTCATCATCAATGGAGCGTTAAGAGGTAAACACGCAATCGCTAAAGGTGGACAAACCGTTATGATGCAGGGAGGTGGCTCGCAAGCTATGATAAACGCGTCAGAATTGCCGCTCTCGGTACCATCCTCAGTTAACCTTGCCGAGCAAAGCGGTCGGATTGGCTTTGCCTACCATCCAGATCAGCTAAAAAAGCCTGAAGGAATTATCGCCCATTTTGCTCATGGGCTCTCACATCACCTAGCAAGCGTTTCTAAAACCCCACCTCCAGGTGGCTCAGACTATTTGCCGATGGCAGGTGAACTGGCTGGTATATTTATGGGATTTGGTATTATGTTTGCTAACAGTGCTATTGTCGCTCGTGCGGGAGGATGTGGTGGCTGTGGTGGCGGTCAATCGCCAGTGCGGCAAGTGTTTATGAACGAAGAAGAGTCCACTTATGCTTTAGCGGTGTTTTGCCATTTAAAAGGCATTCAAGCAAGCCATGTGACTAAGCATCTTAAGAAACATTTGAGAGGTTTTTTTAAGTCGGCATTGAAAGACTGTAAACGACGGTTGCAATCCGATAATCGATTAGCGTTAGCAGGATAAAGCTTGAACAAAAGGTGTTATTTTCTCAATTCGCTACTATGCTTTAGGTATCATCGGCGATGGAGTTCACTATGAAAAGTACAAAGTACCTACTAATCACCCTATCTGTTTTGCTTGTTTCCGCCTGTAGCGAAAGCAAATACGAAAAAATGTCTTATACCGAATTAAAAGAAAAACAACGTCACTGTGACAGTATTCCTAAAAAATCAACGGTATTTGCAACGGGCTGTGAGAATATCCGCAAAGAGATAGAGCGTCGCAAAGAAGAGAGGCGTTCCAAGAAAAAAAAATAGCACACTCCCTATTACTTTACTCATTCCATCACAGGCTAGTTTGAGCCTTCCGAACGATTCTTGCCAGTCGAGTATCCCCAAGTCGCTCTAGATTCGTAAACAACCAATGATTTGTATTCTGCTATTACAAATCTTGATCAAATTTGATGATTGTCGACCGATGTGAAAGTTGGTCGGCCAACATCCCGAAAAAACGCCAACAATATCAAGTACCTATACTAACTCCCTCAGCCAAAATTAGAAATTTTGATGATACCGGATTACCGCTCAGAACTCATGATCGTTGCTTCGGTATGCCGTAAAGTAGAGTTACTAGCAACATAGCGAACTTTTACAATTTATTATCGACAAGGAATTATTTTAACAATGTCAACTAAGCAGCCCCTTATATCAACATATTCAAAAGCCACTCAATCACTCTCTCAAATTTCGTTTGCTGGGTTTGTGTGGTTGGTCAGTCAGTTTTGCCTAGCAGATGCAAATTATGAAGTCATTCAAACGGAAACCAGCGCACCCGATGACAACGGCCTATTTGAATCATTAGGAACACCGACCCTCAATACGTCCAGTAATATTGTGTTTTCGGCATGGCTTTATGAAACCGATGAAGACAGCGCGGATGATACGGCTATCTATCGAATCGCGCTTGGCTCGGGTATTAGCCCAGGTGTCACCACCCTTGAACAGGTCGTTAGAGAAGGTGAGTTTTTTACAGTGGATAATGAGCTGTATCATATCGATAACCTAGGTGTTAATGCGTCTTATCTCATTGCAAACGCACCCGCTGCAACAACCATCAGCGTTGGCGAGTTTAATAACCTCGCCATGATGTTGCCACTCAGACCCAACTCCGGCGACCTTGGCGATTCGATCATCGTGGTTGAGTCAGAGGGAGAATATACTTTAGTCGCAGAGGCTGGGGACACTGTAGCTTCTAGCGAAGCTGAGTATCAAGAGTTTGGGGCGACAGCAATTCGCGGCTTGAGTGCAAACAATGAAGTGACCTTTTTTGCTGCGTTGGACAATACCGAAAACGGAGCCGACGATAACACCGCTATCTATAAACGCTTTGCCGATCAAAATGTTGTCGAAATAGTGAGAAAAGGAGACTCGACGTCAAGTGGCACATTGACGCATGTTGGTGGAATATACAGTAACGACTTTGCGAGAAGTGTTTTTCAGGGACAAAACGATTCTGAAGATAGCAACGCTAATTCCGGCATTTATAAAATTGATTTAACCAGTTTTTCTTTAGTGGTACACGAAGGTGATTCTGCACCAGTGAATGATGAAGAGGAAAGAATTTTTACCCAGTTTTCTCATCCACGAATTAACAATGCGGAAGGGATCGGCTTTACTGCTTTAATGCGAGATAGTGATGGTTTTGCGGTTGATGATGGTTCTGGTCTTTTTTATACCGAAGGCACTAGCATCATTCCTATTATGGTCAGAGGCCAAAGCACGCCCGATGGGACAGCCACGTATCGAGACTTTTTGGGTGGTTTTACAGATCTACCAAACCCTGATCTAAACGATTCAGGCGTGTTTGCCTTGCGAGTTGATTTACTGCTCTCAGGTGGACAAAGTGACGGTGTTTTTATTGCTTCAGAATCAGAAGTGATCGAAGTGGCTCGACGCGATGATGAATATGAAAACGGCACGCTGAGAAATTTTTTGCATCCTGTGATTAATAATAATGGAGTAGTTGTTTTTAAAGCCGAGTTAGCTTTAGAAGAAGTTGTCGGTGATGAAGGTAGTTACATTCCCACCGAAGATATTCTGATTATTACCGACGGAACTAATTATCAAACTATTCGTCGTCAAGGTGAACAACTCGGCGGCAAAACCGTTCGCGATGTTGTTTTTAGCAATAACACCACGGGAGTCGCCAATGGATTAAATGATTCTGGCCGAGTGGCATACAAAGTCACTTTTGAAGACACCAGTGAAGCCATTTATGTTTGGTATCCATTAGAAGGGTGGCGTTCGACTGCTCCACAAGGTCAGTGGGACGATATTTCAAATTGGCAATTTAGCGGATTTCCTAATGCGGAGACTGACCTTGAATTAAACCTTGAGCAAGATCTCGAATTACAAGGACCAGCCAATGCTACCTCGATCAACTCCTTTGAATTAGGTGGTGGAACTGGGGCAATCACTTTTAACTTGGCGACCGGAGCACTCACTGTTAATCAAGCATTAACCATTCATCCACTTTCAATTTTAACTGGCAACGGTTCAATCCTTGGCAATGTCACTAATAATGGCGTCATTCAAATCGCTGAAAATCAAAGCATTGAAATCGATGGCGAATTAAATCATCAAGGTGAAATCACTATAAATAATGATGCGAGTTTGAGCGTTAATGGATTACTGGTCGCCGCACAACCCATTCTTGGGCAAGGGGGGTTAATTGCCAGTGGTGAAATTGATCTCGGTGCACAACCTAAAACATTAACTACTGAAGGAAGCCTAACCCTCGCTGCTACCAGTCAAATCACCCTGAACATTCAAGGTACCGAAAAAGGTACAGGCTATCATTCGATTGACGCAAGTGGCGTGGTTACACTAGCAGGTACGTTAAACGTCGAACTAACTGACGGTTTTAGCTTGTCTGCCGGTAACACCTTCGAACTACTCACTGCGAGTCAAATTAACGGTGCGTTTGACCAAGTCGCGTTGCCCGATGTATCGAGCCAAGGTCTAGAGATTGCGCTAAATCAAACAGCTACAAAAATTGAAGTGAGTATTACAGAGCAAACCACCACTCCTACTGAGCCAGACCCAGAACCTGAGTCTTCATCGGGTGGCGGGGCAATGGGGGCTAGCCTCTTGTTGTTGCTAGCTGCATTAGTTTCAAGAAGAAGACAGCGGTATTCTCTTTGATAGCAGTGGCAGATGATTCGAGTATGGTTTGAATCGACTGATTAAAGATACGATTTGCCCTCTTGATGAGGGCTTTTGTTTTTTAAAACGCTTACTGTTTCTATTTGATTGCTCATTCATTATCACCGAGTAAGTCTTTCCATGGGTCATTCGCAAGGCGATTTTCTTCTACTTGTTTTGATGTTTTGTTTTTCAGCGTTGTAGGCAGTAATGAGTCACTTTCTAAAATTTCTTTTACAAGGTTTATTCTCTCATTTGGAATTAACATCAACTCACTTTTTAGCCCCTTGGCAACAAGCTCAAGAGTGTTCAGTCGAGGGTTACCCTTAGACTCTAATTGTTGATACTGCTGACGTGATATTCCGACTCGAAGCATCATATCCTTTTGCTTCATTCCAAGTGCTAGTCGACGTTTTTTCAGTTGTTCAAGTGTTGATGTATCCATAAGAAATATATTAATTTCCTTTCTATTAAATGCAATATAAATGTTTCTTTTCTGCGTTTGATTGATTAAAAACTAGAAAAGCAATTAATGTGTTTCTTTTAGATGTTCTTTAACCAACACAGGAGAAATAGAAGGCTGTCAGGCATGGTTTTGATGGGTAATACCGTGAAGGGGGCAAAAGAATAAAATTTACAGCTGTTGCTTAATATCCATAGACTTATGAATAACACGTACGATAATGATTGTATCTTCTTCAATTGTATAAATAATCAAATGGCTAACATGATGGCAAATTCGAATAGGTGGACGAAAGTTTTCTCTCAAATTGTGCCTCTTCGGAGAATGAGTAAGCGTGTTGAGAGTATTTTCAATGCTGTCAATATAACGATCAGCTTGCCCCGTTCCCCATGTTTCAAAGCCATAGACCCAAATATTAATCAAATCTTCTTCGGCAAGAGGGAGCTTTTCAATTTTGAACATTTATGGCTGCTTTTTCTCTGGCTTTTTGTTTAATATCATTCATATCCAAAGGAGTCGATTCACCACTTTCAAAACCTTCCGAAATAGCGTTCTGTAAGGCTTGATGCTTCAATTTCTGATAATCTGTCGATGAGATCAAAACCCCTTTCTCCTTACCGTTTCGGGTAATCGAAATCGGTTCACTTTGAGCATCCATTAAGAGGTTTCCAAAGTTGTTTTGCGCTTCGGTTGCAGTAATGATTTTCATGTTAATACCTTAGATTTACTTAATTAGCTATTTTACCTATAATAGCTAATATGCCTAATATTGCAATCACAAACCTAATTATAATGAAGATTACAATTTGGGTTCATGGTCTGGTGAGTGATGAAAATCGATTTGATGTGGCTTATAAATCTATATCATGCAACTTGCTAATGCTGTACTTCAAGCCAGCGGGTTTAGAACATTAACCAGCCAGCCTGAGCATCACCAAACCATGATTCAGACTCTTCCTAAAACAATTGGGCTAGATAATGATCTTGTAATAATGCTAGATGCCCTTAGAAAACAACGAAATGTCACTGATAATTCAGGCGATTTCATCTCTCCGCCTGCGGTTGAGGAGTGTATCAGTCAAGCGAATAGTTTATATTTTGAAGTGCATAATTGGCTAAAAGAAAATCATTCTGAATTAATGGAATAATTGTATGACTTATACGGAAAACAAATTAATAGAACAACTGGCAATTAACCTGTTTTTTGAAATACGGTAGTATCAGACAGTCAGGTTGGGTAGTATCAGACAGTCAGATTGAGGAATTCGCTGACGTTAAAAAAAGACTATCACTTGCAAACACAATGCAATTTGTAAGTTATTAACGCCTTGAGCTGTGAGACCTTATTTATAAGTAGACTGTCTGTTTACTACTTCACCTTATTCAAAAAAGCATATCGCCAAAGCCGTTAGGCAACTTCGTCTGTAAGCAACTGACCAATACCATCAAGCTGCGGTAAAGGATTTCCTGCAATGCCCTCCAACTCGCCGCACATTTCAGCAACGTTGGTTGAGATCCTATCCAGTTGTGCTTCTCGAACTTTCCATAGGCGTTTCATTGCAGTTTGTTCTTTTAGTAATTGATCTTTCATCATATTTTGTGACTCCCAAACAGCGACCACTTTTTGAGTGAATTGAGGGCTACAAAGATAATCATAAAGGGCTTCTTTATTTTTATCTTTTCCAGCGGTAATTGATCGTTGTTTCGCAGTGGATATTAATAAGGCTCGCAAGACTACAGCTAGGCTTCTTGCCGCGGATGGGCGAACTATCCAAATCCCCTCATGCTGAATAAATGACTCTCTGGTTTCAACTGGAAAAACGGTACTCACAATCACTGCTATTGAGGCTTTTGCGTTTTGTTGGTCTTGTTTGAGTTTTGCCACCCAATCTTTGCTCCAAGATTTGGCCCGTTTGGTTTCCCAAATAATCTCGCCACAATGATTGCCGAGTCGCGTCATAACTGATTGTAAAACATCAGCCCCTCGAGCACCTTTGGCGACTGGTTTTATGGCGTCATCCGGAAAGCTTGCCAAAAGAACTTCTTCAATTTCTAGCTCCAACACTTCACCCTGAAGCTGTTGAGAGCCTTGTTTGAGTTTTCTGGATAAGTCTTCATTAGCTGAGCGCGCATCAGTTAATTGTTTAGTCAGTTCTGCCTCCTTGAGTTTGAAGTTTTCGGCTAGTTGAATTTCAATCTGGCGTTTTTCTTCGTCAACGCGCCGTTGAATTTGCAATTCAAATTCTTTGGCCTTTTGCTCCAGCGCATTTTTCTCGTTTCGAAGAGCAACTTCCTTTTCAGCAAAATCCTCCAACTGCTTGTTCTTCTGTAATAGGTCTTGCTCAATTTGCTTAAGCTTTTTGGCGGCTGCTAACTCAGCATCCTTTTGCGCTTGCTCTTGGACTAGAGAGAAACGTTTTTCTAGTGCCTGTTGGCCGATGGCACTGGCTTTAAGCTCGGCATTTAATTCAGCAATTTCAGTTTGATATTTATCATCGACTTGTTGCTTGGCAGCTTGAAGCACCTGTGCTTCGATCTTAGTTCGCTCATTTTGCAAACTTTGTTTGTAGGCAGTTTGGTAACCTTCAATAGTTTGCTGGCTAATACCTGCTTTCAATTCAAAGTCATTCGAACAGTGTGGGCAAGTCATGTTTTCGGTTGGGCTAATACTAATTAATTGATTCATTGTGAGTTCTCCATAATAGTTAGGTCGAGTTTTGTACGTCATTGCTAAAATGCAGGTTACATGCCCAAAATAACAACTCGGTTAATAGCGTTTAAAATCAACTAGTTAGCCTAGAGGGTTGTATTAGACTGATTTGTTTCTAAGTTTTTGGTGTAATAAAAATTGCATTATGGTAAGTTATTTTGCAATCATCAGATGGCGGAAAAAAGACTTATGCGAGTTCTAGTTTCTTGGCTTGGTTCAAAAGATCTTGAATTAGTGGACAATGATCAATTTGGGGCGTTGGCCTCTATTGCGCTTCAATCAGAAAAAGCTTTCGACCAAATAACCATATTGGCCAATGATTGGGAAGAACAATGGTCAAAATATGAAAATTTCTTAAAAGCAAAACTCGCTAAAGCGCAACGGCCATTTCAAAATGTTGCTATTCGCAAAGCTTCTATCAAGTCACCGATTGACTACCCCACCATCACCAAGGTCTTTAAAGACTTAATACTTGAGGAGCTTTCCTCGGCGAAAAAGCAGATCACCATTAACCTCACCTCGGGTACGCCTGCCATGACCACAGTGTCAGTACTAGTAGGAAAAGGCCTCAGTGACTGTGAGTTTGTCCAGTCTTCGGTTAAGCGTGGGGTTCAATTGGTCGAAATTCCGATTGATTTTAAATCCAACTACCAATCTGTCACCAACCAACGACTAAAAGCGGTTACGACTTCTGAGCCCATGTTGGAATCGGCATTTAATCAGATGGTCGCTCATTCACCGGCTATGCAAGAATGTGTTCAAAAAGCGAAGAAGCTTGCTAAGACCGACCTGCCAGCTTTGATACTCGGTGAAACTGGTACTGGTAAAGAGCGTTTAGCCAATGCCATTCATGTGGATAGCGAACGCGGCAATAAGCAAATCAAAATCGTTAACTGCGGAGCCATTCCAGACAACCTGATCGACTCAATTTTATTTGGCCATAAAAAAGGCGCGTTTACCGGCGCTGATAAAGATAGCAAAGGGCTATTTGAGCAGGCGAGCGGAGGCACTGTCTTTTTGGACGAGGTTGGAGAGTTATCCGCTGACGCGCAGGTTAAATTATTAAGAGTGCTCCAGGAAAAAGAAATTGTGCCAGTTGGCAGCCAGTCGCCAGTTAAAGTGGATATTCGAATTATTGCTGCGACCCATCGTGATTTGGTTCAAATGATAGATCAAGGCAAGTTTCGTGAGGATCTGTATTATCGTTTAGCCGTTGGGGTGGTTGAAATACCGGCGCTAAGAGAGCGTACTGACGACATTCCAGAGTTGATCCACTCGTTGATGTTAGAAATAAACGCGGTTGCAGGCAAGCATCTGGAGTTCGATAGTAAGAAAATTTCCAATAATGTAATAAAATTTGCAAAAGAGCAGCGGTGGCCAGGCAATATTAGAGAGTTATGGAATACCTTAAGTCGTGCTATTCTATGGTCTGAAAAGGATCAATTATCACTGAATGAAATCAAAGCCGCTATGCATACGCGCTCTGATTATGAATTAACTGAACAACCTCAATTAAAGTTAGGGAAAACCGTGGACTTGCAACAAATACTTGATAATATTAGCAAAAAATATATTGAAACCGCTCTTGTATTAGCAGGGTACAACAAATCAAAAGCGAGTAAAATGCTCGGCTTTGCCAACCACCAATCACTACTTAACCGAATGAAGAAACTGAAAATCAATGATTGATTTTATAGCCATTGTTTGGTTTTGGAATAGTTATTGCTATTAAGGGTTACTTAATGAATAAATCGAGCTACAACCTATCATTTATCGGAGGAGGATTACTCCAAGGCGAGTCGGTTTTGGTTGCTGAAAAATTTTGTTCTTTAAATGATTGGAGCGAAGTAGATTCATATGTTTTGGCGCATAACTTACTTCAATCAAGGACTGTGAGTACCTCTAAGCGATTTTACTCAGCGATAAAGGCGAGGCTCGCTAGTTTAACTATTGAAGAGCTACAGTACTTAGTTTCTGCTGACGAAGTTGAGCAAAGGCAATTATTGTGGATTGCAATTTGTAGAAAGTATGCTTTTATTCGTAATTTTGCAGAACAAGTTTTGGTCGAAAAATACAGAAGCTTTAAGCTTGAGCTGGACTTTGAAACATACGAAGCCTTTTTCTTTCAAGAGTGTAGTACACACCCTGAGCTGGAAAGTATTAGTGAGTCTACGAGGTACAAAGTGCGTCAAATTCTATACAAAATTATGCGGGAGGCTGGTTTGCTGGATAAAAAAAATAAAATCATCCCGGCGCTTGTTTCAAGGGAAATTGAAGAGTTGGTCGGTGACAATGACTTGGCTATATTTCCCCCAATCTAATGGAATGTAAAGAATGTTCAACGGCAGTGTGAATAAAGGCAACTTAAAAGACGTTTATCAGTTTTTGCTCAAAGTGACATCTAGTAATAATTTTTTAATGAATATGGGCTTGAATAAAGAAGTACCGTTTCACATATGCCCTTATTCGCCGACAATACAAAGCGAGATAAACAGCGTAGTAAAACAACTTATAAACGAGCTAGAGGAAAAGGCAGTAAAAGCTTTCGAAGTGAATATTTATGACTTAGTCATTGATATTCTGAAACAAGAGGGAGACTGGGAATGGATTTTAGAAAATGAAAGCGGAATGTCGCGTGAGGTATTGAAGGAAGAACTACAAGGGATTTTAGACATTGAAGCGGTTGTGGCTCCGGCCATCGCGGAAAAAATGAATAGTGACAAATTTGATCTATTAATAATTACAGGAATTGGAGAAGTATTTCCATACATAAGATCTCACAATATATTAAATAATTTACAGAAAAGAGCTAAGGAAAAACCTACTTTACTCTTTTTTCCAGGAAAGTATAAACACTCGCTTGAGAGTGGTGCTTCGTTAGTGCTTTTTGGCAGTTTGCAAGACGACCGGTATTATCGAGCATTTAATATTTTAGACAGAGCAATATAGTCGTAGGAAGCGCATGAAATTAGAAACGTTATTTGTTAAACCAGTCGACCGTCCAATTGAGGGCGTTATCAAAGCGGATGAGGATGTATCTCTTTATTTGGAGCTGGATGAATATGTCATTACCAATGAAATTGCCAAACGGCTAGATTTGTTTTTAGATGCATATTTAAATTACCGAGGCGCAAATGGTGTTTGGATCTCTGGTTTCTTCGGTTCTGGAAAGTCACATCTATTAAAAATGCTAGCATTGGTATTAGAGAATAGGCCGTTAGAAGATATTAATCCGATAGATGTTTTTCTAGAAAAGCCACCGCTAAGTGAGGGTGGGATTTTTGCCAATGATTTAAAACGAGCTGTTGCTATTCCATCAGAAAGTATTTTATTCAATATTGATCAAAAAGCTGATGTCATCAGTAAGTCAGAGTTAGATGCATTAATTGCGGTATTTGTAAAAGTGTTTGATGAACATTGTGGATACTACGGAAAGCAAGCATACATCGCACAATTTGAGCGAGAGCTAGACTTCGATGACCAATTTGAAGCGTTTAAGAAAGCCTTTGCTGAGACTAGCGGTATGTCATGGGAGAAAGGTCGAGCAAGAGCTAATCGTATGGCGAGTAGCATTGATGAAGCCTACCAAAGCGTCTCTGGGCAGTCTGTTTCCGGCATACTCGATAAATACAGGCAGGATTACCGATTATCGATAGAAGATTTTGCTGAACAGGTTAATGTTTATCTCGAGTCTAAAGACCCAAATTTTCGTCTAAACTTTTTTGTCGATGAAGTCGGACAGTATGTCGCTGACAATGTTAAATTAATGACTAACCTTCAAACTGTTGCAGAAAGTTTAGCTACAAAGTGCAATGGAAGGGCATGGATAATTGTAACAGCTCAAGAAGATATGTCTCTAGTTGTCGGTGAAAGCGGTAAACAACAAAGCAATGATTTCTCGAAAATTCAAGCCCGCTTTAAAAATAGAATGAAACTAACGAGTCAGGATGTTGCGGAAGTTATTCAGTTGCGTTTATTAGAAAAACGAGATGAATATATCGCTCAGCTGACCGAGTTATATCACGAGCAAGAAAATAACTTTAAAACTCTTTTCGATTTTGCTGATGGTTCAGCTACTTATCGTAACTTCAAAGATAAAGAGCATTTTATTCAGTGCTATCCTTTTATTCCTTATCAATTCACATTATTTCAATCGGCGATCCAAAACCTCTCAGTGCATAGTGCTTTTGAAGGCAAACACAGCTCTGTTGGCGAGCGTTCTATGTTGGGGGTTTTTCAAGAAGTGGCAATTGCCATCAAAGAACATCAACTCGGTGAGCTTGCCACATTTGACCTAATGTTTGAGGGCATTCGAACGGCTTTGAAAACAGCTATCCAACAATCGATACTCAAAGCTGAACAGAATCTTGACAACGCGTTCGCAGTGCGACTGCTTAAAGCACTTTTTTTAGTTAAATATGTAAAAGAGTTCAAGCCAACTGTTCGTAATCTCTGTGTGTTAATGCATGACAGTTTCGGCCGTGATATACCCTCACTTAAAATTGACATTGAGCAAGCATTGAATCTTCTAGAAAAGGAAACCTATATTCAAAGAAATGGTGAGCTCTATGAATATTTAACGGACGAAGAGCAAGATGTTGAGCAAGAAATTAAAAACACTGAAGTAGACGGGGGCGCTGTTTCAGCTGAGTTAGAGAAGCTGATTTATGAAGGTATCTTAAAAACGCGTAAAATTCGCTGGGATGAAAATGGCCAAGACTACCCATTTTCCAGAAGACTAGATGATAGTTTAAGTGGGCGAGAATATGAGCTCAGTGTTAATGTTATTACATCATTTCACGATCACCGTGAAGCTTATGAAAAACATCGTTCTGATACCGTATTTAATAATGAGCTACGTATCGTGTTGCCGGAAAGTGAGCGATTAATGCGTGACTTAGTATTGTATAAGCAAACAGAAAAATATATTGCGCATGAAACGCGAACCACTCAACAAGATAGTATTAAGCGAATACTCGCTGAAAAAGCTAGCCAAAATAGCGAACGTTTAAATCAGCTAAAAGTATTGGCTTCAAAACTAGTAGGTACAGCTAGGTACTTTGTCGCGGGGCAAGAATTAGAGCTAGGTGGCGAGGATGGTCAAGGAAAAATGATGCGTGCATTTGGTGAGCTTATCAAGCGCACTTATCCGAACTTAAAGATGCTTCGTGATGCACAATACAATGAAAATCAGATTGCTGATATTTTAAGCCAGGCTGAACAAGGGCTTTTCGAGGATGAATCACAACTTCCCGAGCCACAGCAAGAAATGTTTTCTTTTATTCAAAGTAATAATCGCGGAGGGGTTCGTACTACGGTCAAATCACTTCTGGAAAAATTTGAAACTAAACCCTACGGATGGTCATTCGCAGCAGTTTTATGTACGCTAGCACACCTATGCGGTAGGGCAAAAATAGAGGTCAGAGAGTCCACCAATTTATTAGATGAGACAGATCTGGTCCGAGCCTTACGAAACACTGCTTCACATAGTAGCTTAATACTTGACCCGCAAATAGAGTTTACTCAATCACAAATCCGTAAAGTCAAAGAGTTCTATAATGACTACTTTGAAAAAGTGGCTCATGCTACAGAAGTTAAGGCGTTAGCTAAAGAGCTTCAGGAAGGTTTTGTTAATCAAGCTATTGAGTTAAATAAGTGCTTAACGGGGGCGTCTAAGTACCCATTCTTACGATCGCTGTCCCCAATTGTTTCAGAACTTCAAGACTTAAAGGCAAAACCTTATACATGGTTTATCACTGAACTGACTTCTCAGGAAGAGCATTGGTTTGACAATAAAGAAAAAATAATTGACCCGATCTTGAAATTTATGAAAGGTCCTAGTAAAAAGATCTATGATGAAGCTCGCTCACTAATTGAAAGCCAAAAACCCAACCTAGAATATTTCGAAGGCCAAGAACAACAATACATTGCAGAAGCGTTAGTTGACCCGTTTATTTATAAAGGAACCGCGATTCAACAACTGAAAAGTACGTGTACTTCGCTTAGAGAGAATATAGGAAGTCTAACTAATAATGAGCGAGAAAATGCGTTGGAGCAAGTAGGCGCTTTAAAGTCAAAGTTACTTAGCTTTAATGAATTCCAAAAGCTAGATGCTGCTTGTCAATCGACGTTGGTCCAAGCTTTTGATGAAGCAGAAAGTAAGATTAATGATCAAACCTTAATAGCGATGATTAGGGACGAAGCTCGTCGCTTCGAAGAACAAGGCTATGCATCATTAGTTAGGCAACTAATGGACTGGAATCAGGCTGAAGATAAAGCAAAGGAAGAAACCGACAATAGGCCAAAGCCTCAATCTCCTGGTGCTAATTCTCTATCAGAAGATTCCAAAAGTGAAGCAGAGCCACATCAGATTGTAGCTGAGCCAATACGGACTGCAACCATTGCAGTAAAAAGTGTAAGAGTCGATTTCAATAAGCCTTGGCTAGCTGATATAGCTGATGTCGATGAGTATATCGAACAGTTTCATACAGCTTTGCTAAAAGAGATAGAAAAAGGTAAGAAGGTGCAACTGTGATCAGTCAAATACATTTGCAAAACTTTGCCGCGTTTAAGGAGCTTCAGCTTGATTTTTCTCCAAAAATCAATGTTATTATCGGAGAAAATAGCTGTGGAAAAACTCAAATACTAAAAAGTATTTATGCTCTTACCAGCAACACGCTAGAAAGGGCAGAGAATCTATTTGGTTTGTTTAGACCTCACAATGCTACTCTTGGCTCTTTATATCATCGAGCGAGCACAAATAATGCTCTACTATCAATAATGGATGCTAATGGTGATGTATCAAAAAATTGTTTTACTAGCAAGTCTCGAACTCGATTTGGCGAGTCTTCAGCAAAAGCGAACTGTAAGTGCTTGCTTATTCCGACAAAGGAAATACTTTCGCTAATTCCAGCTATCCAAAGCGGTATGATTGATGACGAACGATTGAGTGCACTATTTGATACCTCGATTACTGATTTATGTAGACAAGGACTGGAAGCTCCAACCGAAGATACTAACAAACTATTAAGTGAAGACCCAAGGGCCGCAATAATTGCTCGATTACTTGCAAAAGCTGTGGGCGGAAAGTATGTGATAGAGGGTAGTGAACAATATTTTGTTGCAGGAACGTATAAAGAGAAAAAGCCGGTCGGTTCATTCGACTCGAAACAAGCAAAAATGTATTCCGACCATACGGAGCTAAAGTTTGAAAAAAGGACAGGCACCGAAACTTCGGTCGCGATGACAGCTGAAGGTTATAGAAAAGTCGGGTTGTTGCAGAGGCTGTTAGATAATGGCACTTTAACCCAATCCGGAAACTCGACCATATTGTGGGATGAGCCGGAATCCAATATGAATCCAAGCCTTATTAGAATGCTAGTGGAATGTTTGTTAACCCTTTCTCGAAACGGGCAACAAGTAATTCTAGCGACTCATAATTACGTCTTACTTAAATGGTTAGATTTATTGGTTGAATCTAATCAAGGCGACCATATCATTTATCACGCACTTTACCGTGACAACAATGGGAATATTAGCAGCGAATCTAATGATAGTTACAAAATGTTATCTGCCAACGCAATCTCAGATACTTATAGCGAATTGTATGACGCAGAAATAAGTCGCTCATTAGGCTGAAAATAATGAAGACAGTTCAAGAAGAAGATTTGTTTTTTGATGTTTCTTTTGCATTAAAATCAGAAAAATTTGATGATAAAAAGCTTCACGGAAATAAGAGTTCCATGAAAAAGGTGGACTTTGTTATCGAAGATAAAGAACGAATAATTTTTTTAGAAGTGAAAGATCCGGACATACCAACAGCATCGAATGTAGCCGAGTTTAGAAAAAGCTTAAGCAATGATAACCTGATACATGAATTGTCAGGTAAATATAGAGATTCTTTACTCTTTCAGATACAGCGAGGAGAGATTGAGAAGCCTATTGACTATGTTGTGCTCATAAGTATGGAGTCGTTGGATAAGGCTTTACTTCCAAATATGACTGATAGATTGAGTCGTTCGATTCCAATCTCGCATCCGAGTTGGCCTAATGACATGGTAAATAGATGTGTAATCCTAAATTTAGATTCTTACAAGAAAGAATTTGGAAATGATTCTGTCTGGCGAGCCAGTGATATAGAGAAATAATTAATGGAAACTACAAAACTAAAAAAATTCGCACAATTTGCTCGCCGAAGTTTAATAGAACAGGTCGGCAGTAAACTGATCCAAGTGCTTAAAGAAGAAAGTCCAGAGCGCCGTGAATTACCTCAGGTTGTTAGTCGATTGGAAAAGGAACTAAACACCAAAGGAGAAGAGCAACTTGTTGAACAGGTGGCTTATGTTTGGTTTAACCGAATATGTGCCCTCCGTTTTATGGATGTTAATGGTTATAACCGCATAGGGGTATTATCGCCAGCGGAAGGCCAGTTTCAGCCTGAAATTTTAGCTGAGGCGAAAGCTGGCTATATTGATGAAGGGGTCGTCAATGAATCGACTAAAGAAAAAATTCTTGGTCTGCTAAACGGAACGATAAAAAGTCGGGATGGGCAGTCGGAGGCTTTCCGTTTGCTAATAGTCGCCGTGTGTAATGACTACCATCGAGTTATGCCTTACCTGTTCGAGCGGATTGAAGACTACACGGAGTTGCTGATACCTGATGACTTGTTATCGGGCAACTCCATACTTGCCTACACCCGCGAGGCGATGACACCAGAAGCCTGTGAATCTGTTGAATGTATCGGTTGGCTTTACCAGTTCTATATCTCAGAGAAGAAAGATCAGGTTTTTGAAGGCTTAAAGAAAAACAAAAAGATCACACCCGAGAACATCCCAGCGGCTACACAGCTATTCACGCCGCACTGGATTGTGCGCTATTTGGTGGAGAACTCTCTAGGCCGCTTGTGGATGTTGAATAACCCGCAGTCTCGGGTTGTTGAGCAAATGGAGTATTATATAAAGCCATCGGTCGTCAGTGATCAGTCGTCAGTAAACCCAACTGTCAACTGTCAACTGGAAACTGACTACTTAAGAATTTCCTCACCAGAGGAAATACGCATCTGCGACCCAGCCTGTGGCTCTGGCCATATGCTGACCTATGCCTACGATTTGCTTTACGCCATCTATCTGGATGCCGGATATGATCCCGTTGATATCCCAGAACTGATACTCACCAAAAACCTTTTTGGTATTGAGATTGACGAGCGTGCAGCAGAGCTAGCCGCATTTGCGCTATCGATGAAGGCACTCAAGGGCAATCCGAACGACGATAGTAATAATCGTCGTCGCTTCTTCCGTAATCCAATCAAACCCAATATATGTCGCCTAGAAAGTATTGCCTTCAACAATGACGAGCTAGATGAATATATTGAGTTTGTTGGTCGAGACCTGTTTACCCAAGATTTTCGGGCTACCTTAAAAGAGTTCGAAGAGGCCGATAACTTTGGTTCACTCATTCAGCCGACATTGAAAAATCCTGAAGATGTAAAGGCTGCTTTGGAAGCGAAAGATGTTTCTGGACAGTTGTTTTTGACTGAAACACACAAACGGGTTTTACGAGTTGTAGATCAAGCGGATTATCTTTCTCAAAAGTACCATGTGGTTGTAGCCAATCCCCCATATATGGGGAGTAAAGGAATGAACCCAAGACTCTCGAAATGGGCGAAGGATAATTATCCTGATACTAAGTCAGACATGTATGCGATGTTCATTGAGCGGGATTTGGCATTAACTCTTAAGTCTGGGCTCTCTGCAATGATCAATATGCAGAGCTGGATGTTTTTATCTTCCTTTGAAAAGCTTAGAAAAAAAATTCTTGTACAGACCATTATCACATCAATGGCTCACTTGGGTACAAGAGCTTTTGATAGTATTGGTGGTGAAGTTGTGGCAACTACAGCTTATATTCTCCAGAAGGGGGAAAAGCCTGGTTTTACTGGTGCATACATAAGACTTGTAGACGGAAAGTCTGAGGCAGAAAAAGAAAGCAAGTTTTTTGAAGCTATCCGAAATTTAAACCTCAGTTGGTTTTATCAAACTTCAAATGATGATTTTTTCAAAGTCCCGAGTAATCCAATTGCGTATTGGATTACTGACGAAGTTGTATCGGCTTTTGATGGTGAATTATTGCGAGATGTGGCGGATGCAAAACAAGGAATGGCAACGTCAGACAACGATCGGTTTCTTCGTTATTGGTTTGAAGTTTCACAGAAGAGTAGTTGCTTTGATTGTAAAACCTTAGAAGAATCTGAAAGTAGAGCTGAAAAATGGTACGCATACAATAAAGGAGGGTCCTTTAGGCGCTGGTATGGCAACAATGAATACTTAGTAAATTGGCAAAAAAATGGAAAAGAGTTGAAAGAATTTGTTGAGGAGCTAAACAAGCTAAGGCCAGGCGGAAGGTTAAAAAACCAGGAGTATTATTTTCAAGAGAATATTACTTATTCAGCCCTGAGTTCAGGACATTTTTCAGCGAGATATAATGCTCCTGGGTTTCTATTTGATACTAAGGGATCATGTATATTCCCAAAAAATATTGACCTTGAATATCTGATATCATTTTTAAATAGCGTGGTTGCTCAAGAGTTTTTGGATGTGCTTTGCCCGACTCTAGATTATAGCTCTATAGGCATTAATTCATTGCCAATAAAAAAAGAGAATGCCCAAAGATTATCTTCAAAACTAATTGAATTAGCTAAGAAGGATTGGGATAGCTCGGAACTATCTTGGGATTTTCAATCATTGTCGATTCCGCTTGTCACCGGAAAGTTATCGAACTCATATGACAAGTTTTTGGCTGAAAGTGCCAATCTTGTTGATTTAGTGAAGGGCCTTGAGGAAGAGAATAACAGAGTCTTTATTAATGTTTATGGTTGCGATTATCTTGATCCTAGCGTTAGTGTTTGTGATATATCACTTAATTGCAATCCCGCATTTTTATATGATCAGAATGATGACAAAAACTCCTTGTTTCTTAAAGAGACACTTTTAGGTTTACTTTCTTATTCTGTGGGCTGTATGGTCGGTCGCTACTCTCTTGATAAAGATGGCTTAATTCTAGCTGATCAAGGCGATACTCTAGAAGAATATTTAAAACAAATCCCGCAACCATCATTCATGCCAGACGATGACAACGTTATTCCAATGATTGACTTCGAAGGCGATTGGTTTGAAGACGATATCAGTGAGCGGTTTAAAGAATTCCTAAAAGTCACCTTCGGCGAAGAACACTTCGCTGAAAACTTAACTTTTGTCGAAGAAGCCATTGGCAAAGATATCAAAAAGTACTTCGTTAAAGACTTTTACGCTGACCATGTAAAACGCTACAAAAAGCGCCCAATTTATTGGCTCTTTTCTAGCCCCAAGGGCACTTTCAATGCACTGATCTATATGCATCGGTATCGCTCCGATACCGTTAGCGTTGTGTTGAATGATTACCTCCGTGAATTCCGTACCAAGCTACAAGCACGTAAAGAAAGCTACGAGCAAATTGAAGTAAGCGCTTCTGCCAGCCAGAAAGAAAAAACGCAGGCAATTAAGGCCATCGATAAAATCAATAAAGTCTTGGATGAGGTGAATGACTACGAGCGCGATATTCTTTATCCATTGGCAGGCCAAAATATTGAGATTGATCTGGATGATGGCGTAAAAGCCAATTACCCCAAATTTGGCAAGGCGCTTAAAAAAATTGCGGGGCTGAGTTGATGGCAAAAGAAATAGTGAACGAGGATATGCCAGAGCATTACCCATTGTGGTTAGCGGATTTGAAAACACATATTCAAACTGCGCAAAGCCGCGCGGCATTGGCCGTCAATCGCGAGTTGTTAAAGCTATATTGGCATATTGGCCACGAGATTTTAATGCAGCAGCAAGCCCAAGGCTGGGGCGCGAAAGTGGTTAAGCAGTTGGCGCAAGATTTAAGGCAAGCATTTCCTGAGCTCAAAGGGTTGTCTGAACGAAACCTTAAATATATGCGCCAATTTGCGCAAAGTTGGCCAGAGCCTGAATTTGTGCAACAAGCTGTTGCACAATTGCCTTGGGGCCATCACTTGGTCTTGATGAGTAAGCTCAGCCACCGAGAGGCACGCTTAGGCTATGCGGCACACGCCTTAGATAATGGCTGGAGTCGCAATGTGCTGATTCACCAAATCGAGTCAGGTTTTCTTGAGCGCACTGGCGCGGCGACGACTAACTTTACTTCAACGCTGCCTGCGCCCACATCAGAACGCGCACAGCAGGCTTTAAAAGACCCCTACATCTTTGACTTTTTATCCTTAGGCGCTGAGGCCAAAGAGCGGGATATTGAGCGCGCGTTAACCGAGCACATCAGCCAGTTTTTGTTGGAACTGGGTTCAGGCTTTGCCTTTGTGGGCAGGCAGGTTCATATCGAGGTAGGCGGCGATGATTTTTATATCGATTTGCTGTTTTATCATTTGAAGCTGCGCTGTTATATCGTTGTTGAGTTAAAAACGGGTGAGTTTAAACCAGAGCATACAGGGCAGTTAAACTTCTATCTTTCAGCGGTTGATAGCCAAATAAAGAGTAGCGATGATCAACCTTCTATTGGCTTGTTACTTTGTAAAATGCGTAATCGAATCGTTGCCGAATACGCCCTTCGTGACAATTCAAAACCTATTGGTATTGCTGAGTATCAACTCTCGCATGCCTTGCCTGCTGACTTAGAAGACAAGCTACCGAGTATCGAACGCATAGAACAAGAGCTGGGTTCTAGCGCTGTCGATACTGGAGGGGGGCAAGATGACTGAAAACCGTATCCAACAGGCGATCATCCGATTGTTCCAAAAGCACCGCATTGTATTCTGGTATGACGAAAAGCAAGAGTTGCGCGAAGCCTTTGATTCTCTCGTTATCGAAGGTGTTGAAAAGCTGGAAATTCAAAATAACGAATTTGGCATTAAGCACAAATTACTGCGCGAGGCACCAAAAAAATCCTTCTTGGTATACAAAGAAGACAAACAGCCGGGACCCTTACAAAACTGGCTGTTAGATATTGAGCTGGCGAATACAACCTTCAGGACTGATCAGGTGGCGATTTGGCTAAGTGAGCTTGAGTTGCCAAATGAGTTCACTGAAATTGTAGAAAAGCATACCGCCTTCTTCGATACAGCGAAGGCCAAAGTACAGGCGGAAAAGCGAAAAGCTACGCTTAAAAAGCTACTCAGTAATGAGGATACCCTCAGTAAAGTACGGTTAAAAATGCTGGCTGTTTGTGTCGGTGCTACTCAACTGGCTGATGCACGTATTGATGTGATACTAGAAGCTTTGTTAGCTGAGTTGGTGAAACCAAAACAGGCGCTATTCGGATTGATACAACGCTGCGAATTAGATAGCTTTTTATGGCAGCAAGTAGAGCGCTTTTATGGCTATACAAGCGATGCGCCCACGGTAAAAGACTTTGCGATTGAGTTGTTTAAGTCTTGCTATTCAATGGGCGTAAATTCGTCACTCAATGGTGATGGCATTAATCTATCCAGTGATGCCTTAGTGTTTTTTAAACGCTGGAAAGACAGCCGTACACACCAGGATGTGTTCGAAGAGCTATCCGATAATTACGCTGAGTTACTAGCGGTCGAAGAAGACCTAAACAAGAGAAACTTAAAAGAGGTCATCGAGCTAGATTACTTCCGTTTGATCGATAAAAAGGTGATCTATGAGCTGGTGAAGGCTGTTGAGCATCGCACCTTGTCAGAGGGCGAAGTAACACTGTGGTGCAGAGGAAGACGTCAAGGTCACTGGTTCGGTGAGTTCAAATATCTTTATGAAGCCGTAGATATCGCCAGCCAGTTCTTTGCCTTGTTGGATGCTATTCAGCTTGATATAGCGACATCGAGCGAGGCTGTTCAGGGTTATATTAGTCACTGGTATAAGTTAGATCAGCTCTATCGCCAGTATATCTATTGCCTAAAAGCATCTTCTCAAAACACCTTGCTTAATTCACTTAGCGAGAAGATTGAAAACCTCTATACCAATCGATATTTGTTGCCCCTGAATAATGCATGGCAATCCCACGTGGATGGCATGTCTAAGTGGCAAGTGCCTGATGTAACGCCTCAAAATCAGTTCTTTAGCAAATGGGTAAAGCCTTACTTAGATAAGAAGAACAAGATTTGCGTGATTATCTCCGATGCCTTCCGCTATGAGGCTGGCGAAGAGATGGTTGGTCGCATACGCCAAGAAGACCGTTACCAAGCCAAGCTAGAGCATGCGCTTTCTTCTCTGCCAAGCTATACGCAGCTAGGCATGGCCTCACTTTTACCACAGGGTGACACCCTGCTTAGTATTGCTGATAACAAGACGGGTACAGTCAATGCGGGCACCCAGTCTACTCAGGGCACCGATAGCCGTAACAAAGTACTTAAATCAGCACTCGGTGACCGTGCATGTGCGGTTCAAGCCAAGCAAGTGCTAGAGATGACCATTCCTGAAAGTCGCGAACTTATCAAAGCGCACGATGTGGTTTACATCTACCACAATCGCATCGATCACACTGGCGACAAAATGCAGTCCGAAGGTGAGGCGTTTGAGGCGGCAGAAAAGACCTTTGATGATCTGATGAAGCTCATCAAAAAGCTCGCAAATGCCAATGTAAACAACCTGCTGATTACCGCAGACCATGGCTTTATTTATCAGAACAAGCCCCTAGAAGACAGTGACTTTTTAGCGAACGATGTGAAAGGTGAGGTGCTGTATAACGACAGGCGTTTTGTATTAGGCAAAGGGTTGAATTGTGGCCAGTCTTTGAAGTCATTTACTGCCGAACAACTTGGCTTATCTGGTGAAGTTCACGCTGTTATTCCGAAAGGTATTCAACGGCTACGTTTAAGTGGGTCTGGTAGCCGTTTCGTGCACGGTGGTGCTTCGCTGCAAGAAGTGATTATTCCCGTGATATCCATTAACAAGAAGCGTCAAAGCGACTTAGCCTATGTTGAAATAGATATATTGCGTGGTGGCACTAATGTGATTACATCTGGCCAGCTTTCAGTCACCTTATATCAAACCGAGCCTGTGACGGACAAAATTCGCCCCAGACGGTTAAAGGCGGGTATTTATACCGAGAGCGGTACGCTGATTTCTGATAAGCACGACGTATTGCTTGATTTAACTTCGGAGAACCCAAGAGAGCGTGAACTGAAGCTACGCTTTGTGCTCACGCAAGAGGCTGATGCTGCGAACAATCAAGAAGTACTGCTTAAGCTAGAAGAGCCAGTAGAAGGCTCAAATCAATATCGAAAATACAAAGAGCTGCGTTACACCATTCGGCGTTCGTTCACGAGTGATTTTGATTTTTAAAGTTGGAAGGTAGAAATATGAATAAAAAAGAGCTTTTAGCTTATATATAAAATCAGAAGCGGCTTCGGCAGCTCTATCGAAGAACAAAGATGCGGTAAACATGTACGTAGTGGTTAAGTATGCAGACTAGTTGCAAAGCATTGATCCAATAGAGTTCGCCACAAGTATAGGCCGAAATGAGAGTTATGCAACTGAGTTCAGAAAGGGATTGAAGTTAGCAAGAGTGATTGCCGAAAGAGGGTTCTAGTTAGATGCTAATGCCAGCAAAAACAGGTTGCGATAAGGAAAGAAAATGACTGATTTAAACCAAAAAATATGTGATGTGTTTGCGGGCTTGGTGGTTCGTAAAGATCTGGTTAAAACCGTAAAAGGCAATGCTATTGTTCCATCCTACGTATTGGAGTATTTGCTTGGACAATATTGTGCTACTAATGATGAGGACAGTATTGAAAGCGGAATTCGAACGGTTAAAGAAATACTAGCGAAGCACTATGTTCATAGAAATGAAGCTGGTTTGATTCGTTCAACTATTCGAGAAAAAGGTCGTCACAAGGTGATCGACAAAGTTAGCGTTGCTCTAAACGACAAGAAAGACTGCTATGAAACTGAGTTTGCCAACCTCGGTATTAAGAAAGTACTAATCGATTCTGGTACTGTAAAACAACATCCTAAGTTGTTAGTTGGCGGAGTGTGGGTAATCGCTGACATTGAGTATGAACATACAGAAGACAAAGATACTAGCCCCTGGATACTAAGCACTATTAAACCGATACAAATGTCTCATTTTGATTATGACAGCTACATTGAAGCGCGTAGTCAATTTTCATTAGATGAGTGGATCGATGTTCTTGTCCAAAGTATTGGCTTTAATCCTGAATACTTTGGTAAACGCAGTAAATTAACCCAACTAGTGAGACTAATACCTTTTTGTGAACGCAACTACAACCTCATTGAGCTCGGACCAAAAGGAACAGGTAAATCTCATATCTATTCCGAATTCTCTCCACACGGTATTTTGATTTCTGGTGGCGAAGTTACAGTACCAAAGCTTTTTGTTAACAACTCTTCCGGTAAGATCGGTCTTGTCGGGTATTGGGATACGGTAGCGTTTGATGAGTTTGCAGGTAAACAAAAGAAAGTCGACAAAGCGCTTGTTGATATTATGAAAAACTATATGGCAAACAAGTCATTCTCTCGCGGTGTTGAGACCTTAGGCGCAGATGCATCTATGGTATTCGTGGGAAACACCGAGCATAGCTTACCCTATATGCTTAAGCATAGTGATCTGTTTGATGCGTTACCCGAAAAGTTCTATGACTCAGCCTTTCTCGATCGCCTTCATTTTTATATCCCAGGATGGGAAGTAGATATTATTCGTGGAGAAATGTTTTCAAAAGACTATGGTTTTGTAGTCGATTATTTAGCTGAGATTCTTAGGCATCTAAGAAATCAAGATCTCTCTGATAAGCATAATGAGCACTTCACCATATCCGCAAATATATCTACTCGTGATAGAGATGCTATTAATAAAACATTCTCTGGACTTATGAAAATCCTCTTCCCACAAGGAGGAGCTTCCAAGGAAGAAACTGAGGAAATATTGAAATTTTCGATGGAAGGGCGAAAGCGGGTTAAAGACCAGCTATTTAGAATTGACTCAACTTATGCAGATGTAAACTTTTCTTATAGTAGTAAAGATGGAATTGAGAAGCCGATATCGACATTAGAGGAGTTGGAATATCCAAATTATTTTCATAAAACGGTTTCAGAGGGAGAAGCGTTGGTGAGTTCAGATAAATCCCATTCTGATACCAACACTAAAGATGAGTCTGTGAAAGTAGAACAATTAAGTAATAAGATAGTACCAAAGCCTGGTCACTCGACGTTTATGGAAAATCAACGAGGCGTAAGCTATGACGAGTTATTTGGTCCATATATTAAAGATGCTAAAAACATAACAATAACAGACCCGTACGTTCGCTTATTCTATCAATCAAGAAATTTAATGGAGTTTTTAGAAACTATCGTCAGGTTTAAATCCGAAGATGATGAAGTTACCGTGAACTTAGTGACTGTTGAAGATGAGTTTAAAGGAGAACAGCAAAGAGACTACTTTGAACAAATCAAGAACTCTATGTTTACCGTTGGTGTAAAATTCAACTATTCTTTTGATGATAGTGGTTCACAACATGCTAGGCATATTATTACAGATACTGGTTGGAAAATTTCATTAGACCGCGGGTTAGATATTTATCAACACTATGATATGAATGACGCTTTTCTTTTATCGAATAGAATACAAAAGCTGCGATCGTGTAAGGCTTTTGAGGTAACCTATATCGAAATGAACGAGTAGGGGAAGTTTTATCTAAAAACTCAAACTTCGAAAAAATTAGCTTTAGATATTAATTGACTAATGATCGGCCGTTAGACATGCGTCCACATAAATAAAAAATATAATTGTTGTCAATTGAATAATAGAAGTAATAATTTTAAAACAATAAGGAAATACTCAATGGAAGACCTGCAAACCTTACGAGCTATCGCGGATGAATCATTAATAACCTTTGAATCGGTTGAGTCGAAAGCGAGATCTGAATTACAGCAACCAGCAAGTGTTACAGCAGAGAGTTTCGCAAACGCACAATCATTTAATTCAACAACTGCAATTAATAATTTGTCCAAAACAAAAGAAGCAATTAAAAAAAGTTGCCTGCACTTGTTAAGAGAGCCCGCTGTGAGCCGTGTGCGGGTTATTGATGAAGATGAAGTTGAAGATATATTTTATTTTTGTAGAACTATGCCGGTTCATCTTGATGGTTGCACTAAAATAGCAAGCTATCGCTCTCCACTTGGCAGGCTTGCTGCGGCTGAAGTCGGTGATGAGATAACTGTAAATATACCCAGTGGCGAAAAGGAGTATTTAATCACTGAGAAAATTTCTTTTACTCCGATAAACAAAGAGCAGCAGTGGGACTCTTACAATACAGTTTACGAAAATGAGTCTGGCCGGCCTAAAACAATAATTTCATTGCGAGAATTAATAGAGTCGGGCGCGATTGTAGAGTCTGATGACATATTGTCTCAACTTCTAGCCGAAGACGAAAACGCTTCACTTGTTGTTGAAGGTGTAAGGCGTGAAGTCCTTACCTCGATGAGTCTGCGTGATAGACCCATTTTAGATAAGTTTCAAGATGAAATATTTCGTTTACCTCTTAATCAGCAACTGCTTATTGTTGGTCCTCCTGGGACAGGAAAAACAACTACTTTAATAAGGCGGTTAGGTCAGAAACTAGATCATGATGCACTTGATGAAAAAGAGAGAAATTTTGTGCAGACGGTCTTTGAAAGAACTCGGTTTCCGCATGAGTCAAGCTGGTTAATGTTCACACCGACTGATTTATTAAAGCAGTATGTAAAGGAGGCGTTTAATAAAGAAGAAGTTGCTGCATCTAGTGATAAGATTCAAACTTGGGATAATTTTCGAAACCACTTGGCGAGAAATGTACTGAGTATATTAAAATCAGCTTCGACAAACGGTAAGTTTATCGTAAAAAATATTGAGTCAATCTTAACTGATGAACTTGTAGCCTCACCTCAGTATTGGTTTGAAAACTTTGAGTCTTTTCATCAGCTAAGAATGAAGGATTCTGTAAGCAAAGGTATCGAAATTGTCGCGAACCTAAATGAACTAAGCTTGTCATCACTGAGCGAAGAATTATCAGAAATTTTAAAACGAGAACTACCATTAATACGCCTTTATGAATCATTAGATAAGCTTGAAATCAAGATCATCCCTATAGTGAAAGGCTTAAAGAATACTTCTGATAATGAAATTAAGAAAGTACTAAACTTTCAACTTAATTTGAATCGAGAATTCTTAAAAGATTTTGCTCAATTTCTTGATAGTCTTAGCGAAGAGCAGATGGAATCAGATGATGAGTTAGAAGATGTTTTGGATGAAGATGAAATTGAAGCTGTAGCATCAACATCAATATCCAAGGCGGTAAGAGAATACAATCGCTTCTTGCGCTCCCTAGCACGAGCGACTTACCTAAGCCGCAAATTCGCTAAAGGCTCAAAGAATCAGTTGATATTTGAATGGCTTACAGGAAATCTCCCTAATAATGAGAAGTTGCTGGAAATAGGAAAAAGCATTACAACCCAAAGCGGACTAAGGCGGTTGACGAATTTAGCTAAACGGTTTGTTGCTGAAGTACCCAGTAGTTATAGGGAGTATAGAAAGCAGAACTATAATAACCCGGACTGGTATGCTAGACAGCATGATAAGCCGAACCACCTTCACGTATTTGAATTAGATGTCATCATTTTGTTGATGCTGAAGAATACAAGAACATTGCTAAAAGAGAGGTTTGTGAACAATGCAATAGAAAGTTCAAAATATGGGCTTCTACAATTAATCTCAGAGCAGTTTAAAAACCAAGTACTAGTTGACGAAGCCACCGACTTTTCATGTATTCAGTTGTCTTGTATGTACAATCTAACTCAACCGGAGTTTGCCTCGTTCTTCGCTTGTGGCGACTTCAACCAGAGAATTACAATGAGTGGTACTCGTTCGGAAGCCCAAATAGAATGGATATCAGATAAGATTTTAGTGAAACCTGTTAATACAGTCTATCGTCAAAGTGAAATTCTTAATGAGTTTTCCAACAAACTATTAAATTTAATGGACGATGCAAAAATTTCAGCTTCTGCAGTCCCAGAGTACATATCGCATCAAGGTTATTCTCCAGCTTTAGCAAAAGGGGTTTGTGATTGGCAGAGCGTTTCTCGTTGGTTAACAGATCGTATTCGCGAGGTTGAAAGCTCCGTTGGGAAACTACCGACGATTGCAGTGCTTGTAAATGATGAAAATGAGATACAACCATTGGCGGGCTCTCTAAATAGTTACCTTCAAGATATTAGCTTACAAGCAGTAGCGTGTCACGATGGGCAATCTATAGGTGAGGACTCGGATATTAGAATTTTCTCAATTGAGCATATTAAAGGGCTGGAATTTGAGGCCGTCTTTTTCATCAATATAGATAAGCTGGCTGTATCACACCCAACATTATTTGATAAATATCTTTACGTTGGAGCGACACGGGCTGCAACGTATTTAGGGATGACAGTTGAGAGTGAGTTACCTGAAAAGTTACTGCCATTGGAAAGCTTGTATTGTGAAAGTTGGAAATAATTAGAGAAACTATTTATGTTGAACGGGACAACACTGTTGTTGTGGAAATATCTCAGAATCAGAAATTTTTAGTGAAGTGCGATAAAGGAACAAATTCACGGATGTTTGAATTGGGTTCGAAAGAGTTTATGGATAATGTCACTAACTCAAACATCAAAGCCTACGCCGTTAAGGAATACTCTGACGTCTATTCAATGCAGCAGTATGTTTACGAGGAGCAGGTAGAATCGAAAGAGTAGGTTTCTTTTTCTGTAAAGTTTCACAGCCGGTATCACAGTTAAGAAACTGGAGTAAAGAGAGGTGTCAGAGTAGAGTTTATTTTAGTTGTATTGCTCAACAGAAAGTTTATTCACCTGTCACCTGAATCCACCGAAGGTTTTCGGAGCTGCTAGCCAAAAGGGAAATAATGTCCAAAGTATCTAAACCGCAAGACCGAAAACCCTCCGCTGACGAGCGTGATAACATCTACCAAAAAATCGGTCGAAATGTCGTCCTATACCAACAACTAGAACTACTACTAAAACACATTGTCGGAAATAATAATTTCTCTGCCCCCATTAGCAAGCTAAAACAAACCCAAGAATTAAATCGTAAAATGATTCATACCAGCACCATGGGAAATTTAGTGGGGCGATTTGTTGAAAATATCGGTCCGAATAGTACTGACGATGAGCTAAATGAAGAAGAAGTCACTGAAGCAATGCTTTCTTTTCGGTTTCACTTAGGCGTAGATAAAGAACGTTATGAAGAGAAAAAACAAACCTTATCGAGAATTGTCGCCGGAAGAAATCGACTGATTCACCACACTATTTCTGAATACGATTTTAGATCATTCGACAGCTTGCAAAACCTCAGCAGAGATCTTGACCAACAAGAGCAAGAAGTAAGCAAAGAAATTGATGAGCTAAAAGCAATTTCAAAAACAATGATTAAAGCACAAACCGAATATGTTAATTTCCTGTCATCTGAGGAATTCAAAGCTCACTTCGAACTTGTTTGGCTGAGAGGTAGCCTACTAGTGACAACGCTGATTGATATAGCCAATCAATTGGCTAATGAAAGTGGCACTGTTTCTTTGAACGTTGCAGGGCTCCTTTTAGAAAAGCACATCCCTAAAGAAAAAGCTGCAATGAAAGAGCGTTATGGCTATTCATCGCTGAAGAAATTAGTCCTAGCTACTGGACTATTTGAGATTGTTGAAGAACCGACCTCAAAGGGTGGTAGTCGAGTAATGTATAAATTGATTGCGGGATAGGTTAAAATAGACTGATTAACAGCCGCCGATTTAAGGCAACTTGCGGGCGGTCTACAAATTCAGCTAAAACGTCAAAGGTGTTTCATCGCCAATACGTATTGTTGCCTTGATTTAATTTTATACTAAAACTTATCAAGGAGAATATTATGAACCCTATTACTCGACTAATTGCTCAGCATTTTGGAGTGAAAACTCAAAGCCAAGCAACAACGCATCTCACTCGCTCGCTCACTGAGTATTTTCAGAAAGATGCGAGCCAAATCGCTTTTAAAATTTTATTAGGGGATATTGAGCCCGATGATGCTTATGTGATTGCGATGATCTTAGGATTAGAAGAAGAGTTGCTCTTTGAGGCAATTATTACATCGCGCAAACCTAACTGTTCGCCTTTTCATTTGAACGAAGGGTTAAATGCTCAAAACATTAAAACCGAAAAGCTCAGCTTAGCTGAAATGGAAAGAGTGCGTTACCACAAGAGCATAGGTCCTCATCTTAGGGTGATCACTAAAGGAAAAGTGACACAGATTACTTTTGCCGCGTTGACCTATCATAACTATTGCATTATTAAGTTAAGGCGTGAGATTAGCGAGAGCACCATGGCTGAGCAGTTGCAGGAAGTTAGACGAGCTGTTCTGGAGCATGTGAATAGCACTCCTAAAAAGCTTCCTATTTTTGGCGAAGTATCCAGCTATTTGTATTGCCCAACGGCTTGGCTATCTTACCCGATTGATCGCAGTGGAAAGCTCACTGGGCTGAATCAAGGTAAACCTCGAGGCAATCCAGTAGGATTTTCTGTTGAAGGAACGCCGCAAAAATTACAAAAGGATGAGCATGATAGTTTAGGTTATCTGAACTAGTGTTGCGTGGAGTCAACCTCGCTTGCAAATTAAAAACTAATTCTGACTCCGGCGTTGGCGATAAAACCATCATTCCTTGACCAAATATCGTTAGTCCATTGACCGCTCGGGGCTCTGGAGGGTCTTA
Organism: Kangiellaceae bacterium; assembly: GCA_965230505.1. Lineage (GTDB taxonomy): Bacteria > Pseudomonadota > Gammaproteobacteria > Enterobacterales > Kangiellaceae. Next base: position 3,396,269 of record OZ246006.1, read on the forward strand.
GTATTGGGTGCTCATCACTTTGTTTTACATCCAATAGATTTTCGAGATTAAGGAACCAACTCACATCATTAATAGTAATTTCTCCCATCAGCCCTAGATGCCAATAGGCATCGGATTCATTCTGGAAAGGGTTGTTATTGAGTCGCTGAGTGCCAGTGTAGTAAGCTTCAAAACCTGCTCGAAATTTTCCGTGCTGTTCCCACATAGCGACAAACCCCGCGGAATGTTGAGGAGTGAGGGAAATTTTTTGCTGATTGCCAGTATCTGGTGCGTCTTCCGTTGCGTCCAAAAACAGATAACTTGCGGTTAACTTAATGTCGCCCAAGTAGTAGCGTAATAAAACTTCTGAGCCCAATATTTCGCTTTTTCCATCAGCATTAATTAGTCTTACTCTGTCTAATTCACTATTATTCGCGGAAGAATAGGCTTCCAGCTTTGTCACATTGTCAACTTCGGATTTAAACAGCGTGAAACTCGTTTCTATATTGTCAAAGGTATAAGTAAAGTCTAGTGAAGCCGTTTCAGCCTGTTCTTCGGTTAAATCTTGAATAGGCTCCAACCTAGAAAGTCCCGCCGCTTCAATATCCTCGACAAAAGGGGTTGGCGCAAAATAACCTTGTCCGTAGGAGCCTCTAACGGTTAAATCACCGATACGGTACAAACCGGAAACTCTAGGACTTATTTGCGTACCAAACTCACTGTGTTGGTCAACTCGAATGCTATAGGAAGTCGTCAGTTCGCTGGTGAGTTCATAGTCAAATTGTGCAAATACGCCTGGTGCATCATAAGAGTAATCAAACTCGGGAAAGGTCTTCGACTCAAAGGTATCAGTCAAGTAGGCAAGGCCAATAACCCAATCACTTTTTTCACTATAACCCGATAGACTGCTTTCGAGCAGGTAGCTTGCTAGGGTGTTATCTTCAGCAATATTTCCATATGCGCGGTCATGTTGTTGTGTCATGGCTGAAGCACGGGTTGAGAATGTAAACACTTCTGCAACCGGCATCGAGAAAACCAATCCCCCATCGAGCCGCTCAGAGTCTTGAGATTGCTCAAAAGGGTTGCCATCTGCAACTAGGCCACCGCTTTGAGTGCCACCAAATCGATTTTCAGTCATATATCCGGCAGTTAGATACAAATTTTTTCCATCGTCGTTTTGCCAGAAAAGTCTGGGACGAAGTGTGTATCTTTCAAAGCCCGCCAAGTCTATCCAGTCGTCATTGTCTATGTCTGTGCTTTTTTGATGATGGGCACCCGCAGTTGCCGATCCTTTCCATGAATCAGATAACGGTGACTCCAAATAAGTGGTCAAGTCTTGCCCATCGCGGGTGGTCAAATTAATTAATGCTTCGCCTTTAAATTCGTCACTTGGTCGTCTTGACACTAAGTTAATTACACCACCAAGCGCTGAACCACCGTACAAGGATGATGCCGATCCTTTTATGATTTCAACTCGCCCTAAATCAGTTGGAGGGATTTGAAGTAAGCCGATGGAAGCGGCTTGGTTTCCATACAAAGGCAAGCCATCAGCGAGTAATTGCGTGTATCTGCCATACATCCCTTGCAGTCTTATGTTGGCGCTGCCTAATGCTGGAGAGGTTGTTTGCACTCGAACACCACCGGTTTCTGCCACAAGCATCGAAATATTTCCCGGACGCATGGTGGCTTTTTCAGTAATTTCTTCGCGATTAATCATCTCAACGCGAACAGGTTGTTCATCCGCAATTCGTCCAGAGCGGGTGGCCTGTGCAACCACTTTTACCACGTTTTCATCGTGATGATGCTCGTCATGAGTATGCTCATTCTCAGCATGCTCCTCACCATGATGATGTTGCTGCTCAGACTGAGCGTGTTTTTCACTATTTTCTTGGTCAATCTCAGTGGCCAAACTGGCGTGACTTAAAAGGAGAATGCAAAGTGTTAAAGCTAGCGTGGTAGCGCGGAATAGTTTGTGCATCGTTAATATTTTGAAAGCTAAAAGTTGAGCAAATTATATCTTATTAAAACGGCTATCTGTAGGCGGGGGCTGTTTATTACTTGTAGTATTAGTTGAGAACGTGAGGTTGTTTATAAAGTGAAATGGCACAAGCAATATTAGACCAAGCAAAATTAGACAGTCAGGTTGCGGAATTCGTTGACGTTAAAGATGGACTACCACTTACAAATGCATTGAAATTTGTGCGTGATTAACGCTTGTAGCAGTGAGAAATTGTCTGTAAGTAGGCTGTCTGTTTATTACTTCATGAAAGAAAAAACACATCAAATAAATTCTTGATTTGTTATTTATTCCTAGGTAATTATTAATAACTACCTAGGAATTGTTGAATTTATTGTTATCTAGGTATATATTTCTAACTACCTAGAAAATAATAATTCTGAAAAGAACAAGTTATGCCAACAAAACGCCAACAAGTCATCGATTTTATGCAACAACAAACCGTTGTACGTCCTAAAGATCTGGTGAAGGCTGGACTGCCAAAAGATTATCTATATCAGCTTACGAAAGATGGTTTGGTGGAAAGGCTTGGGCGAGGGCTATATCAATTGCCAAATAGCGATATCACTGAGTTGACTAGTTATGTAGAGCTACAGAGTCGGATACCGAAAGGTGTATTTTGTTTACTCTCTGCATTGGCGTTTCATAATATTGGCACCCAAAATCCACACAAGCTATGGATAGCAATACCCAATAAGGCTTGGCGACCAGAAATTGATTATCCACCTGTACGCTACATTACAATGTCTGGTGACGCATTGGAGCGATGTATAGAGACACATCGGGTTGAAGGTGTGAATATACGCATTTACTCTGCTGCCAAAACGATTGCTGACTGCTTCAAATTTAGAAATAAAGTGGGTTTGGATGTGGCGATAGAAGCATTGAAAGAAGGCTGGCGTGATAATAAATTCACCATGGATGAATTAACGGATTGTGCGAAGATCTGTAGAGTAGGTAAAGTTATTCAACCTTACGCTGAAAGTATTGCGCATAGTTGATTGAAGGATGTGAAAATAGAGGAACTATTAGTTTATGCCGAAGAATCAGGCAGAATCTGTAAAAGGGCGGTTATTGAAACTAGCTCGCGAGCGCAAAGAAGATTTCAATTTCATATTACGTCAGTATGTATTGCAACGGCTAATGTACCGCTTAAGTGTAAGTGAATACGTGAACGACTTTTTATTAAAGGGTGGTCTGTTATTTTGGGTTTGGAATGAAGACTTTCACCGCCCAACTAAAGACATGGATTTATTAGGTTTTGGTTCTGACGATATCACTCTCTTGAAAGATAAGTTTCTAAATATTATCTCAATAGAACAGGACGATGGATTGTTTTTCGACCCAACAACATTACAAGCTATCGAAATTAAGGAAGACGCAAAATATCAAGGAATACGCATTACCGGACGCGCGACTCTGGTTAAAGCTGATATCCCATATCAAATTGACATCGGGTTTGGTGATGCAGTGATTCCAGTAGAGAGCGTAACAGAAATTCCCGCATTTCTTGATGACTTACCTTTGCCAAGTTTAAAAATTTACCCTATTGAATCGGTGCTTGCCGAAAAATTTCATGCAATGGTGTTTTTAGGGCTAGCTAATAGTCGAATGAAAGACTTCTTCGATATTGTAACTTTTGCAAGCATTATGCCCCTAGAAAGTGTGAGCTTACAGTCTGCTATTCAAGCTACATTTAATCGAAGAGGAACAGTATTTGATGAGGGACAACTAAGCCTTTTTTCTAAACCATTTAAAACGAGCAAAGATAAACAAATGCAATGGGAAGCTTTTATTAGGAAAAACTCACTAGTTGTTAAGGATGATTTTTCGGCGACCCTAGATAGAATACAAATTTTGGTCGAACCGCTATACCAACGTATTGCTACTGGGCAAATTGAAAGCCAAGTTTGGAATGCATCCAGATGGCGATGGGAATAAATACAAAACTAACAGGCAATAGTTTTTCCCAGTATTTGAAGTATATCGTAATTAATCTTATCTTCGGATAAAAGCGATTTTGACCACCGCTTAAAGCACCTCAAAAGTTTTCAGAATCTCTGAAAATTAATTAGTAGCGATAGATAAAAAGGAGGGGAATAATACCTAGGACCAAGAAAATAAGCTAGCAACCACTAAGATTCTAGCTTTTCTAATATGCTAGCACCAGAAGTAGGCGCCTTTAGGCGAGGAGAGTTAAATCGAGGCTCAGTTCAATGCTTACTTCAAGTCTCGAGTAATATGTTACCTAATCGATGTGGTTCAAGTCCAAATCCCAACTTCCAGACATAAAAAAACCCGCCAGAAGACGGGTTGTTTTATATATGGTAGCACCAAAAGTAGGCGCTTTTAGGCGAGGAGAGTTAGATCGAGGCTCAGTTCAGTGTTTTCTTCGAGTCCCAACCAGTAAGTAACCTAATCGATGTGGTTCAAGTCCAAATCCCAACTTCCAGACATAAAAAAACCCGCCAGAAGACGGGTTGTTTTATATATGGTAGCAAGGAGTGGAGTTGAACCACCGACCCCATCATTATGAGTGATGTGCTCTAACCAGCTGAGCTACCTTGCCATAATTTGTTGCATTTACTTCAAATTCTTACTCTTGAAACTTTGGTCAAGACTCAAGAGGCGCGTATTTTCCAGTTTGGGAGTGTGTTTGTCAACACTTTCGTGGTAATTTCCCGATTAATCTTTCATTAGGCATTTTGGGCTTAATAAGGCCCTACAGAGTCGTAATATTCTGGCTAACTGGTACTGTCGCCACAATCTTAGTTCCTTTCTGGTATATAATTGGTCAATATCCTGAGTTTAAAGGTCTTTGTTAGTGGAGTGTTATAGATTTTTGGCATAAGGTACCTGAGATGTTCGAGTTATTAGTTACACTAGTCTTTTAGAGTATTAAGTATTAGGTATTAAGTATTAGGCGATGGTTCACGTGGATTCTAAACCCATATATCAATTCAATCAGTTTTTTCTAGAGCCAAAATCTCAGTCCCTTTATTTCAAGTCGGATGAGATTAAATTAGAGCCGCGAATATTTGAAGTTCTTCATTTGATGCTTCAACGGCCAAATGAGGTGATCACTAAGGAAGAGTTTTTTGAGCATGTGTGGGAAGAAAAAGTCGTTAGCGACTGGGCGCTTTCTCGTGCAATAAAAGAGGTTCGCAAGAAATTAAATACTCATCAAGATATTGAATGGGTGAAAACCATCTACGGTAAAGGGTATTTGTTTACTCAAGATGTTGAAATTATTGATGAAAATGAGTTCAAAGCAATACTTTCTAGAAGTCGGCAAGAAGACAGCTCTGCTGACAAAGCACGACCTGAAAATACTGATGAGCAAATTCACTCAGAGCAACTTAAGCCTAAATCATCTCAACTAGCTGCAAGTGTCATTCAACCTTCCCAAACAACTCACAAGGCCGACGGTTTGCAACAAACGCAGGCAATTTCAAGGCTTTCAATTAAACTTTCGTTTGTCTTGGCACTTATCGTGATTGTCGCTGTCGCCTCTTTTTGGGGGGCGCGAAAAGCTGAGCCCAATGAAAGTAGAATTAGCTCTATTCTGGTGTTGCCGATTAGCAATTTAGCGGCGACTGATGAGTTAAATTATTTAGCCAACGGGCTTACCGATGTTCTCACTGGTAGGTTAGCTCAGAATAAAGAACTTCGAGTTATTTCTAAGACCAGTGCCATTTATTATCAAAACAAAAAAATGAGTCCACGAGAAATCGCCGACGAACTCGATATTGAAAGCATATTAGAGGGTGGATTTTATTCCAATGGTGAGTTACTTAATCTGAATCTTCGTTTAATTGATGCTAACACAGAAGAATTACTTTGGTCTGAGAATGAAGAAGTCCCAGCTGATGATATTAGTGGTTTATATCGCCTTGCCTCGCAAAAAGTTGCCAGCCGTATCAATGGTGGCAGCGCGCTAAACAATCAAGCCTTGAGTTTTCCCTATGAAGAAGTGGATCAAGAAACGCTTAAGCTCTATTTAAGAGCCGTTTATCTATTTAAACAGCGTCGTCGTAGCACACTCTTAGAAGCGCAGGAGCTATTGCTAAAGTGTATTGAGCGAGCACCCAACTTTGCTGAAGGGTATGCCGCTTTAGCCGCTGTTTATATTAAGTTGGTTGGTTACTCAGCAAACGACAATATTGACCGCCAAACACTGGCGCAACAGGCGGTTAGTAAAGCGCTCGAACTTAACCCTGATTCTTCTAATGCATGGGCGCACAAAGGGTTGATCGCCTTTGGTAGAGATTATGATTTCAAAACCGCAGAGCTCGCCTATAAAAAAGCCATCAAACTGGATCCTTCTAATATTTCAGCCAAGCAGTGGTATGCTGAATTGTTGTCTATTACTTCTAGAGATGAGGAAGCATTAGCGATTTTGGAAGATGCTTGGGTGGATGACCCATTTAACCGATTGCTGATTACCGTTTGGGGCTCTGCATTGTTAATAAATGGCGATTACCAACAAGCGTTAGAAAAGTTTGAATTAGCCGAGAGTATTGGCGAGAAAATTATCTGGGTCGACCGTGAAGTTGCTTATGTCTACGGGTGGCTGGGTGAGCGAGAAACGGAATTGAAGGTTCGTTTAGAACAAATGAAGAATAGTGGATTTTCTGAAACATCGCTTAATAAGTTAGAAGCTATGGTTGCAGAACAAGGAATTAAAGGATTTTGGCAGTGGCGGGTTGAGCAATTTCTACCTCGTTGGGAAGCGCGCCAGTTAAATGCCACTCGACTTTCTGAAGCCTACGCTGGTATTGGAGATTATCAGAATATGTTGCGCTATTTGAAAGAAGCCATTGCTCAACAGAGTGACTATTGGTTGCAAGTGATTAAACGATCACCAGAATTTTACCCTTATAAAGATAGGCCTGAATTTAAAGCCATTCTTGAAGAGCACGGCATATCAATTGATAGAAAATAAAGGTATTTTTAATTTTTCTGAAATCACTATCTGCCTGGCAAACAGTCAGGAGTTTCCTGTTATCATCAAACTTTGATCAAAATTGATCCGGATTGCAGTAAAGCAAAGTTTCGGGCGCTTTAGTAGACTTGAGGTTTATCCAAATCGTTAGGCGTTTTTATGAAGAAACTTAACACAATACTTTTGTTGGTGACCATCGCAATTTTTGCTTCAGCTTGCACCACTAATAACTCACATACCAACAAAGCTGCCATTAAAACTCAAACTTTATTATTCGATTTTGAAGATTTCGGCCCTCCCTCAATGTCTTTTGAAATATTGGGTGATCACTGGTGGAGTTGGGAGTCGAGTGGTAGTCCAAATCCGAACGAGCAGTATCCTATTAGAGTGGTCGTTTATCAGGATATCGAATTAGAAACTGTAAAAAATAGTTTCCCCATCAGCGTGAGTAAAAAGAACGACTATCGCTATTTAAACTATGAGCAAGCGATTAGTTATTTAGAAAAACAGATTCAAGAAAATGTGATCCCTGTGGTGACACAGCGGCTAAAAAAAACAAAAGAAGCGATGCAGTCTAATTTTCTCCGTGCTAAAACTCGCAATTGAGCGGCGCAATGCTACCGCTCATTCCAAATCGGCTTGATTGATCAAATTTGATCACAATTGCTCAGTATGTTTTAGGTAAAGCGCGATAAGCTTAATACCATTGGTAACGAACAGCTGAGCGAATGACAATGATGGGTCCTAGTGTTTCGACAAGTCCTAGTATTTTAAAAAGTCCTAGTGTTTTGAAAAGCCATTTTGTTTTCATTATGGTAGTCATTTTTTTTACTGCCTGTGGCGGAAGTGGTTCCGGTAATAACCAAAGTGAACCTACATTAAATAGCCCGCCGGTGGTTAATGTGAACGACGATTTTTCGATCGACGAACTAATGACAGCTCACTTGAACGCGCAACCGTTTGATAGCGACGGAAGTATTCAAAGCATTACTTGGTCACAAAGCTCAGGCATAACAGTGGTCATTGAAAATGCCGATACAAACAATGCCAGTTTCATTGCCCCAGAAGTAAATCAAACAGAAATACTCACCTTTGATATATCGGTAACCGATAATGATGGTGCGATCGCAAATGATTCAATAAATGTCACTGTATTAGATATTCCCGACGATGTAGAACGATTTACCGTGGGAGGAAGACTGGAGGGTGCGACAAGCGAAATACAAATTTCATTGAATAGCGAGGAAACGATCGAATTAACGGCTAACGGTGAGTTTAGTTTTGCGATGGAGTTTTCGGCAGGAAGTGATTACTTGGTTTTGATTGAACAAATGCCCAATGGTCAAACCTGTCAAATTGAAAATCACCAAGGGTTAGTGAACAATAATGTGACTAATGTAAACATTAGTTGTGAGACTGTTCAAAATGATGATTTAACTGAGCAACCCGAAAACCAATCCAGTGGAGGAGCGCTGGTACTTGAGAGTCTCAGGGTTTCACGAAATATTTGTGTGTCACCTTGTCCAGTAGTCATGTCGATCGATTCGCTTTCAGATCAAACAGCCATCAACCCTTTTACAGACACCGGTGTTTATTGGTACTTTGATGATCAAAATGCGGATGAGCGAGACGGTAAATTTGAAAGAGGGGCGCAGTTTTTTAATGAAGAAAGAAACAATGCGAGTGGCGCAAGTCGGACTTATGATACTAATACTCCGATAGCGGTTCATACCTATCATTGCGACATCGGCACCTGTACCTTTTATCCGGGAGTATCGGTTCAAAATGAAGCGGGTGATTGGGCGACGGCTTGGTCAACCATTATCGTAGAAGCACAAGATACTCGGTTTGCCAATCATCAAACTTATTGTTACTCAGGTGTCGGCAATTTTGAAGACTGTCCTGCTGGCGCCCATCAACAAACCAGCAATCGCTTACCTCATTTGAATGAATGGCAATCTAATACGCGTCATTTATTGCGCGTAGGGGAGAGTTTTAATGGAGACGGTGAAGGTGAGATTTGTTTACCCCTCGATCGCAAAAATATTTTTATAGGCAGCTTTGGCTCAGGCAATGCGAAGCCTGTATTAACTAACAACTTAGTGATTGGCGCAGATTCGAATTGTAGTGACAGAGTGGTTAATGACGCTCAGGCGCTAAACTTTGACGTCGGCAGGTGGGTCGAAGACATTACAATAACCGGCCTACGCTTACCGAATTTGAGGTTAGGCATGACCTTCCAAAATATTAGCCTACATGACGTTGATATGAACTATGAAACGAGTGAAGTAGAAGGTGGCGGGATTAGTATGTTTAATTCCAACTATTGCTCAAAAAATGCCAGTTTAAGTTGTGAAAATGTGCCGCTGCCACGAGGGCTTTACTTATCGTCTATGGATATTGTTGGCTCTCGTCAATCACCACCAATCTACAATGTGGGCTTACTCGAATCAGTCTGCATTAGTTTTCTCGGAGTATTGGACTCGACCCTAGGTGTGTCCTATGGTCATAGCATGAGAGTCCAGTGTTCATCTAGAGTGGCGGTTATGCATAGTGACTTTTTAGGCGAGCATTTAGATCTTACCAATGGACCAAGAAATGCGCTGACATTAAGACCGAGTGGTAACTTGGAAATTGATATGCTGGATGTTGATATGCGCCGAAGTGATGCAGCTGAAGCGGGAGGCTACGATAACTTATTTCAAGATCGTTACTCAGTAGTAAAAGATGTTTATTTTGGTACACCCGCAAGTATTAATAATTCCGCGAGGATTAAAATTGCACCGGCCAATACTGGACAAGCAGGAATTGTTAGAAACTCTCTAATCTCGGGTATCGTAAGCGATATGGATGGTGGTAGTGGTGATGGTCCTGCAAGTAGAGATGTCGCATTTGCTGGTACTGGACTAACTTGTTATACCGATAATATTTTAGAGACCACTTTAGGATGTGATGATCTAAACCCCGGCGCAATACCGGAGGGTGGATTTGAACCTTCTCGCACCATTCTACCACCGGAAATACCGGTTTCTCCTATTGAGCGTCTTTAGCTTACTCCTTTTCAGGTAGCCATGCTACGGGATAAGAAGGTTGTCTAACTGGCAAGATCTTGTAAGTTCGAGTAGTGCGCCAAAGTAAAAGCTTTCTAGTGCCCAACAAGGTCCCATCAAGCTTTAGTCATAATTGATCCAAGTGATGTCCCAATGCCATCAACAAGTTTCAATCCGGTTTCTTTAGAATTCTCGCTAGTGACAGCAAAGCTCTAAACTAATGTCGCCAGTTGTAATGCCCGTGTTAATAAGTCGGTTAGCCAATTGCACTAGGCCGAATGATTTGTCGTGAGTACAGCTGCATTTTGCAAATCAATTTTAATCAATAGAAAAATGCATGGGAAAGAATTTATGAAACGGATACTGTTGGTATTAATAACAAGTGGAATACTCGCTGGTTGTGGCTCCTCTGGATCATCCAGCCCTGAGCCTGAGGAACAAATCGTACAAAATATTTCACCGGTGGCGCTAGCGGGAGATGATTTTTCAGTCGAAGAACAAGCGCTGGTTAATCTGACCGGTAGCGGCTCTGATAGTGATGGTAGTGTGACGAGTTATCAATGGAGCCAAGTCTCTGGACCAACCGTTTCAATTGATAATGCAGGAAGTGCCAGCGCCAGTTTCAGCGCGCCCATGACCACCTCTCAGCTTAGTTTGGAGTTTGAATTAACCGTAACTGATAACCAGCAGGCGTCGGCAAGTGATCGTGTCACAGTCACTGTCATCCCGGTCAATCTTTCACCGCAAGTATCAGCTAACAGTTATCCCGGTGTAATAGAAACCCAGGATGTTTCTCTGAGTGTGCTGGCAGAAGATGAAGACGGTGAAATAGTGGCGTATTTATGGCAGCAAGTGGGCGGGACTGATATAGGTCTTTCTGAGGATGACATGACTTCTGAATCGATTTCGTTTAGTGCTCCAAAAGTCGAAGTAGGAGAGTCTCTCAGTTTTGCAGTGATAGTGACCGACAACGAAAATGCGACCGCTTCGGTTGAGGTGTCTATCGAGATCTACGATTCACTTGGGGTGCCTGCTTTTAACCGGCTAAATGATACCGGACAAACGCTTTGTGGTAACTACACTTTAGCCTCTGATCCCGATGAAGTGCACGCTAACGATCTAGATTGTAATTTAACTGAATCACCAGAAGGCTATCCGGTACCTGATGGTCAAGACGGTCACTATGGGCTTGATCAAAAACAACAAGATGATCTAGATGGCTTAGCCGGAATGCGCTTTTTAAAGTTAGATCAACAAGGTGCTATCTTGCCAGCTGAGAGTGAAGAGTGGGCCTGTGTGATTGATCAAAATACCGGTTTAACATGGGAAGTAAAAACCGAAGGTCCCGACATTACAGCTGCATACAATCGCTTCACTTGGTACAGCTCAGACATGCAAACCAATGGCGGTCAGGTTGGAACTCTCAATGATGATGTGAGTTGTGCTTATGAAGGAAAACTTTGTCATATCCAAAATTATTGGCTTGGACAAAGTGGGCTGAAAGTTTGCGGTTCAGATGACTGGCGCATGCCAACGCCAAAAGAACTGTTTAGTTTGGTTTCAATGAAGCCGGGTATTCAAGCAAAAATCGATAACAACTATTTTCCCAACATTAATGCCGGTAACGCAATATTTTGGACTGCTACTAGTTACAGTTTAGATCCAGAACGAGCGTTTGTTGTCGATTTTTCGCAGGCTAGAATTTTGCCCGCCAGCAAATCAAATCTAAACGGGGTCCTCATTGTTAGAAGTACTCCCCAAGAATAATTGTCATTTTAAAGGATTGATATTATGAAAACGATTACCTTGTTATTAACTGTATTAGTTTGTCAATTTGCATCAGCAGAATGTGTTGATGATATAGCGCCAACATCTGGACCATTTGATCTCGAGTTTGCTGAGGGGCAAGCACTCGATTTAAGTACCGGATTAATTTGGTATCGATGCCAACTAGGGCAAGTCTATGAGAATGGCGTTTGCGTTGGAAGCCCACAATCCGGCTCGTGGCTAAACGCACTAACCATGGCTGAAGAATTTACCTTTGCCGGTCAGGATAATTGGCGAGTACCCAACATTAAAGAGCTTCAGAGCATCATGGAATATTCATGTCATTCGCCAATGATTGATCCTAACCTATTTGCTGAAGAAGTGAAGTTTCCCTTGTGGAGCTCAACCCCTGAAAATTATGAGTCAGGAACATTTAATCACTATGTGCATGGTATGACCTGGTTGGGACAAACATTTAGCGACCAAAAAGATGAAACATTTAATACCTTATTAGTGCGGGACTTAAATGAGTCTTAATCGAGTTTAGTTGATGCCTAGCAAAACTGAATTTTAATTAAACAAGTCTATTCAATCGTATTAAAGAGGCTTCTTATGACCTATGAACAAAAAGTAAACCAGCAAAGTAAAGATTTACTCACGCCAGCATTCTTGATGATATGTGCAACACTATTCGTTTTGTTGCTCGGTTGTGGTGGCGGCTCATCCTCTGAGGAGCCTTTGCCCATCGTCAATAATGATCCTGAACCGGATCCAATTGTGATTGATACTTTTGTTATTGATATTCCAACGGTGTCATTTACCGCTGATTTTCATCATAACGGTATGCTTCATCAGTCTGAGTTAGCCAATGGCCAGTTTTTCCTTAAGAACCTCGAAGATAATGAGCGCACTTCGCTAGGCACGCTGTATGAACAATCTGCTGATATCACGTTTATTGAAGGTGAGTACCAACTGGAATATTTTCATCAGTTTGGAGATGGGTTGCCGAAAAATTTTCCTGCATTATTAGACCAATCGTTTTCACTAGTGGATACGACATATGAAATCTTTAATGTACAAAGCGTTACAGTTGGGTTCAATGTTCAACTAAATTCACAAGAGTTTCCGAGTGGTGAAGGTAACGAAGCGAGCATTTGGTTAAGGTCGGTTGATGGTGGTAGTGAAATTTACCTAGGAAATACATCACAGGCTTCCATAGAAACACAAGTTGTACCCGGAGAGTATAATGTTTTCTATCGTTATATATCGGGTGAAGATATCCCTATCAATCAAGAATTTCAGCTGCCAAATGTGGTTGAAATAGATTCTTCTACCACCCTTGAGATCGAGCTTGAGTCCATCGATATAAGAGCAAGGTTCAATACTAAAGAGTTTGAAAACTTGTTTGACGAGGAAAACATCGCAAACTTTTATATAAAGAGTGAAACAACAGGATTGCCAACCTTAATTGGAAGTTCTAGTGACAGCATCGTCAGTGCAAAGCTAATCCCAGGTGAATATGAATTAATCTATGACTACCAAGAAGGCGTGAATATTCCAATTAACCAAATGACAACCATTGAAACCTTAGTCGTGAAGGATGGTCAAACGGTGATTGAGCCGGTCGTATCTTTAGTCACACTGGAGGGAAGCTATTCATATAATGGACAAATTCCGTCTTCAAGTCCTTATGATAATGCTAATTTGGAGTTACTTGATTTAGCTACAAATCAACGGTATTTCATCGGTCAAACCAGAGAGTTATCATATCAAGCATTGCATCTACTTTCTGGCGAGTATCAAGTCATTTACTCACACCGGCAGGGTGATGAACTTCCGAAGAATAAAGATGCCATAATCACCTCAGGTTTAGCGTTACATGAAAGTCAGCGCTTAGATATTGCCATTCAGAGCATTATTTTACAGCCAAGCTTTACGCTTAATGGAGAAGCTTTTAGCACATCGCCTTATTCAAGATCCGAGATTTATCTCCAACGACAAAATGAGCAACCTGTCTTTATTGGCCATACCAATAGGCCAGCAGATCCGGTTGTTATTATACCGGGAGACTATCAGGTGGTTTACAAAAATAAGCAGGTTATTGATATCCCGTTAAATGACAATTTTGTGCTGGACACTACTTACTCGGTGATGGAATCAAGCGACCTAGCAATCAATTTTGAATCAACAAGCATTCGAATAGAAACGACCATTAATGGTGAGCCCGCACCCACCAGCCCCTACGACTCGGGACTGATGATACTTGCCAATCAGTCTGAAATGTTTGATATAGGATTTACTCGAGAGCCTGTTGATTTAATTCTACTAAAGGGTACCTACGATGTTTACTATAAAAGAAATCAATATGCGGCTCTACTTCCTCTTAACACTCAAAAAAAGATAGCGACCATTACTGTCGATTAAATCAAAAAGTCGTAATACGCGCAGGGATTAGTTCTACCAACTTGGTTGCAAAATTCATTAATTAAGCCGTGTAGTGACGTTGCAGGGGGGGGAAGTTCGAGGGAGATGCAAGACTCCCTCGGGTGCTGCTACTACAGCAAGATACCGTGAATAAAGACTCTCGCGGTCTCAGTCGACTGAACATAAGATGAAACACAAAGGTTATGATCGGGTTGCGGAACGGTTGCAACTAAGCCTGGCTGAATATTCACCGTATTCGATTGCAATCCATAAGTGGCAATTGCAGAATTACCGAAGCCTCCAATACTCAAATCATTGATATCGCAGTGACCAAAAACTATGACTGAATAGGCATCAGTTGCTGGGATGGGTAATGATTTGTTTTCAATGCTGATGGTCTTCACCACCAAAGTTCTACCTTTGTGTAAATAAGACATAAAGTCTTTAAAAGGAACTTCTTTCTCTCCGATATGAACCGGAGCTGATGATTGTAAGGATTTTTCACCGGGTTCAACCGTCATGAAAAATGAGATTGTTTCCGCTGCTTTTTCTTTGATGTCACTGATCGATTCCGCAGATGCGGGTGATGTTGTCATCAACGCCATGGACAAAAATAGCATTGATAGTTTGATTTTGGTTTGTTTGATTATAGATTGTTTGATGGGATTCATCGACAACGTCCTCTTGATTTGATTTTTATACTCAGTCATTTAAGCAAGGAGTGTAACGAGTGCATTAGTCCATCGGACAGTATGCTTTTAGCCAACTTAAAAAACTCTATCTCCCGTTAATAAACAGGGTTGTCAATATTGTATTTTGATCACTTCCGTCAATCTTGTGCAAAGCAAGGTGCTCACAATTAGTCAAACAAAATCAAAATTGAGCAGTCGTTCTAGTGGGCTTTGAGCGGTATGATTCCCATATACTAGAAAACTAAAATTATGGTCTTTTAGGATAGCAAAGAGGTGTCAGTGAATGATTAACTTTTGCGCACTTATTTTTTCAACTAATTTTTTAAAAGGAAAACGAAATGAAAACTATTCTGTACAGTATGATGATGCTAGCCGCCTCACTACCATCACTATTCTCGCCAGCTATGGCCGCGGGAAAAACCAAGGATTGCCCTGTGCAAAAAGTAACCTCAGCTTATCTCGATCTGCAACAAACCAAGGCTAAAGACGTTGATTTAGGAAAATATTACCAGGCATTTATGGACAAAGTGCAATCTCTCGACAACAGCAAAAACTTTAAGCATTTGAAGTTAGTCAGTCATAGTATTGACTTACAACCTGACTATAGCAATAAAGACTTTACTAAGGTGATGATCAGAGCATCCATAGAATTCGCACTAAACTATCAGGCTGTGACAGAACTATCAAACCTTGTTCCGGGTGCGACTATAAATGTATCGACTTATGATGTGAAAAAGTGCGAAGAATTAAAAAACTTCTAGCAACTAGCACCTAGCAACTAGCAACAGATAGAGCCCCATTTGTATTTTAGGGGCTCTATTAATTCTTTGCTGTTTGTTAAGAAATGGAAAGCGAGGCAGGGCGATTAGACTAATGGTTACACGTTAAACCTAAAGTGCATCACATCGCCATCTTTAACGAGGTAATCTTTACCTTCTAAGCGCCATTTTCCAGCTTCTTTAGCGCCGGCTTCGCCATTAAATTCGATAAAGTCATCATAGGCGATCACTTCTGCACGGATAAAGCCTTTTTCAAAGTCGCCATGGATCACACCAGCCGCTTGAGGAGCGGTTGCATCTACTTTTACAGTCCAAGCGCGAACTTCCTTTACTCCGGCGGTGAAATAGGTCTGCAGGTGCAATAGCTCATATCCCGAACGAATGACTCGGTTTAATCCAGGCTCTTCAAGTCCCATTTCTTCCAAGAACTCGGCTTGTTCTTCAGCTTCTAGTCCGGCAATTTCAGACTCCATTGATGCGCAAATTGCAACCACTGTGGCATTTTCTTTAGCCGCTAGCGCTTTCACTTGGTCTAAGAACGGATTGTTTTCGAAACCATCTTCGCTAACGTTGGCAATGTACATGGTTGGCTTGCTAGTAATCATTTGCATGCTTTTGATAGCTTTCTTCTCGTCCTTGTCCCAGTCACCTGCGCGAATCGGTAGGCCATCATCTAACAAGGCTTTGAATTTTGTTAGTAGCTCAACTAAGGCCTTGGCATCTTTGTCGCCGCTCTTTGCTATTTTGGTATTACGAAGGATTTGTTTTTCAACCGACTCTAGGTCAGCAAGTGCTAACTCGGTGTTGATAACATCGATATCATCAAGTGGATCAATTTTGTTTTCTACATGGATAACATCATCATTTTCAAAGCAACGTACCACATGTGCGATTGCGTCGGTTTCACGGATGTTGCCCAGAAATTGATTACCTAGCCCTTCGCCTTTGGAAGCACCTTTGACTAAACCAGCAATATCGACAAACTCCATGGTGGTTGGAAGTACTTTTTCTGGGTTAACGATAGCGGCTAATTTATCTAAGCGAGGGTCCGGCATGGGCACAACACCGGTGTTTGGTTCAATCGTACAAAACGGATAGTTTTGTGCGTCGATACCAGCGTCTGTTAACGCGTTAAAAAGTGTCGACTTACCAACATTTGGTAGTCCAACGATGCCACATTTAAAACCCATAAATTTTACTCCGTAAAATTGGAGCTGGGAGCTAGGTTTGAGGAGCTAGGAATAACCTATTGTTATTTCTAAATTCACAACCGATCTCCAAGACTCAAATTATTTATTTTTTCCTAGCTCCAGAGCGAAGCGACTCCTCGCTCCCAGCTCCTAAGCTAATAGCTTATTAAATTGTTGCTTTAAACCCGTGCATGCTTTGCATGACTTTATCGTGTTCACCCGTGATCATGTCTGGGGTGTGTCTTAATGCTTCATCAATGCTTTCATCGATGGCTCGCTGTTCACTGGCTGGCGCTTTGCCCAATACATAATTGGTCACTTGGTTTTTGTTGCCTGGATGGCCAATGCCAATTCTTAGTCGGTAGAAATCTCGGCAGTTGGCGAGTGATTTTATGATATCTCTCAAGCCATTATGTCCGCCGTGTCCACCGGACTGTTTTAATTTTACTGTTCCCGGATCAATATCTAACTCGTCGTGAGCGACCAAGATTTCATCGGGGAGAATTTTGTAGAAGGTAGCTAATGCGCCCACTGATTTACCACTTAAGTTCATAAAAGTGTTGGGGATTAGCAGTCGACAATCAGATTGACCTATCATACCGCGACCGACATGGCCGAAAAATTTGGTTTCTAATTGAAGTGGGATAGAGTAGTCATTGGCCAAGGCTCTGACGTACCATTCACCGGCATTATGTCTTGTCTGTTGATATTCTGGTCCTGGGTTTCCCAAGCCAACGATGAGTTTAATCCGAGACATAATCAATTTGGTTCTTGCAAGTTGAGTCTAATTAACGAGTTTAATTAGAGAAATAACCTGCCCCAAATGGGACAGGTTATAAAACCGATATTATTCAGTTTCAGCTTCGCCTTCAGCTTCTCCACCTTCTTCGTCTTCAGTATCAGATACTGCAGCACGAGTTTTATGGATAGTGGCAACGGCTTGGTCATGATCTTCACCATGAGTCAATTCAACAATTTCAACACCTTTTGGTAATACGATGTCTGAAAGGTGAATAATTGCGTCCATTTCAGCGTCAGCCATATCAACTTCGATATATTCTGGAAGGTTTTTAGGTAAACAAGAAACTTCAACCGTTGTGTAGCTGTGGTTTACAACGCCGCCGGCTTTAACACCTGGGCAGTTTTCTTCGTTAATAAAGTGTAAAGGAACACTGGTTTGTAGCTTTTGAGAAGCACTGATTCGCATAAAGTCAGCGTGAGTAACTTTAGGCTTGAAAGGGTGACGTTGAAGATCTTTCAAAATTACTTTTTCAGTCTTCTTACCCGCTTTCAAAGTTAAGATGTGCGAGTAAAACGCTTCATCTTCTAAATGCTTGATGATTTCTTTATGGCTTATAGAAATCGGCTGTGGTTTTTTCCCTGCACCGTAAACGATACCTGGAATTCTGTCTTCTAGACGTCGTAGGCGGCGGCTCGCACCTTTCCCTAGATCATCTCGAAGCTCAACATTTACTTCAAATGAATCACTCATTTTAATTCTCCAAAAATTTAATTTAATCCCCGACCGCGACCAGTTCGAGGAAGTGTTCCCAGTTTACTTTGCCTGAGGCAAGCAAAAAGGGCGGCGAATTATAAGGCAGATGCGGGTTGAGTGCAATCAAAGTGTGGTTAAAAGACTAACAATATGAAGCAAAAACATTATTCACCACGGAGGCACGGAGAACACGGAGGAAAAAATTAGGTGTAATTGGTGTCGATTGTTGATTGTGTTTAGTCTTTTGATCCCCTCTCCAGCGGGAGAGGGGAAATTTAAGCACAAAAGCTTTGCCTCTGTGGTAGATGTTTTCGGGTTTTTATTCCATAAACATGGTGCTTAGGGAGGCTTCCTCATTAATTCGTTTGATTGACTCGCCTAGCATTTCAGATAGCGTTAGCACCGTAATGCGATCGCATTTTCGGGCTTCTTCTGAAAGTGGGATGGTGTCAGTTACTACAAGCTGATCCAGCGCTGAGTTAGAGATGTTTTCTATGGCTTTGCCCGACAGAACCGCGTGAGTCGCGTATGCAGAGACACTTCTAGCACCGTTTTCTTTAAGCGCTCCAGCGGCCGTCGCTAATGTTCCCGCGGTATCGACCATATCATCAACGATAATACAATCGCGGCCTTCAACATCACCAATAATATGCATTACTTCGGCTTTATTAGCTTCTGGGCGACGTTTATCGATAATGGCTAATTCTGAATCATTCAGCCTTTTAGCGACCGCTCTCGCTCTTACAACACCGCCCACATCGGGAGAAACAACAATTTCATCGCCGGTTGCATTGGCTTGAATATGGTCTATTAGAATTGGGGTAGCGTAGACATTGTCCACAGGGATATCAAAGAAGCCTTGAATTTGATCCGCATGTAAATCGACAGTTAGTACTCGATTGATCCCAACAACAGCCATCATATCGGCAACCACTTTCGCACTAATTGGAACACGAGCACTTCTTACACGGCGATCTTGTCGAGCATACCCAAAATACGGGACGACCGCGGTTATTCTGCCAGCAGAAGCTCTATGAAGCGCATCAGCCATAATGACTAGCTCCATTAAGCTTTCGTTGGTTGGGGCGCAAGTCGATTGAATAATGAAAACGTCCATGCCTCTAACATTTTCTAAAATTTCAGTGTTCACTTCACCATCACTAAACCGAGAAACCTTGGCTTTTCCGAGTTCGCAACCTAAATAAGCAGCAACTTTATTGGCAAGTTCTGGTGTAGCGTTTCCGCTGAAGAGCATGAGTTCAGACATGGGAAATCCCCGTATTATTATTTTGGGTTGAAATAAAAAACGAATGATACAACAAGATGGCAGTATTTTCTTTATTTAACACTAAATTACATGTCGCAATAGGATTGGTAGATTGGTTAAACAAAGAAATGGTTTTCATAGTAACTTAGATAAGGCGCAGAGGCTTAAGATAAGAAATATGGCTGGGATGGCAGGATTTGAACCTGCGCATGACGGGATCAAAACCCGTTGCCTTACCGCTTGGCGACATCCCAGCAATGTGTTATCAATCGAGAACTTTAAAACTAAGCGTTGCTTTCAACAGCAGTATAGCCCAGTTTTGTATGCAATCCAGATTGATTGACTCCACGAGCGACAAAAACTTGCCAACTCGGGTCACATAGGGCGGCTATTTTACTAGCTTCTTGCTGATTGTCAAAGACAGAAAATAGACAACTTCCTGACCCTGTCATTCTAGCATTACTTGAATGCTGTTTTAGCCAATCAAGTGCCTCGCTTACCTGTTTATTTTGCTCAACAACCAGCGGTTGCATGGTGTTGAAGCCTTTAAACGGTAGCCCCAGTGTTTCGAGGTCGCGTATTGTGATGGCTTTGCTATTTCTTGTCAACAGTGGATTTGAAAAAATTTCATGTGTAGAAATATGACAAGCGGGTTGAATGACTAAGAAGTAAGCAGAAGGCAACTGATAAGGCGTAATAATCTCTCCGATCCCCTCTACAAATGCACTTTGACCGCGCACAAAAATGGGTACATCGGCCCCTAAGGTTTGGCCAAAACTGGCTAATTGCTCGAGACTGAAGTGGCATTGCCACAAGTGGTTTAGCACAACTAAAGTTGTCGCACAGTCTGAACTACCGCCGCCAACACCACCGCCAATGGGAGAGCGTTTGACTAAATGAAGGTGAGCTCCATAAGGGGTATGACTTTCACTTTGCAGTTTCTTTGCGGCCGCGACGACCAAATTATCGCTAGAATTGAGTGACAGATCATCACAACTAAAGGTAATCTTTCCGCTATCGTTTAGGGCAATTTCTAAATCATCGCCAAAATCAAGTAACTGAAAATAACTTTGTAATAAATGGTAGCCATCATTTCGTTGACCGATAAACTGTAAGAATAAATTCAATTTTACCGGGCATGGCCAGGTAGTTTTTGAGTTGAGCGGGACATTAAATTCGTCTTTGCTCGCTTCGTTTGATAGGTTTAATTGATTCAATGGCTTATTCGTTTTGCAGGAAACGCTTCTCAAAATAATACTTGGAATGCATACCTAGTGTAAGTTTTTTGTTATTTATTGATAAAAGGCCCATTTTTTTGTGACGACTTTAAGACTCATATTGGGGTGTTGAGCTTTAATCATCTTAGGCAAGTCGAACCCTTGGAACTTGCGGTATTTGGTAATATTTATTTGCCAATAACCCAGCTCAATTTTAGAAATCCTGCCTAGTTCATCTCGAGTAATCATTTCACCTGTCGTTCCTGATGGCAATCCTTTTACCCAATAGGCAAGTGACTCAATCGGAAAATCCCACCCGAGTGCACTTTCTAGCAACGTTTGAGCGTTGCTATGAAACATTGTTTCGTGGTCTGGGATGTCGAGGCTCGCTTGTTGCTTATCTTGAATTAAGTGAGCGAGGGTAACACCAAATGCGCCACTCATATGAAAATCAAAGTCACCTTTGTTGTTTTGCCAATCTAAGCTTGCAGTCACGTTATCTTCGGGCGTTTGAATAGCGACTCTGGCTTCCAACTGCCAATGGTTTAATTGGGATAAAGGTGGTGCTTGGTTAGAGTCAATTAGCTTTAGTGGCGACTTACTGGCGCAGCCAGCTAGCAGAATTAAGCAGCAACCGAGTATCAACAATTTCATTCGGACAATTAGCACGTTAAAAGTTCCTAGCATTAAAACTAATTAGCATCGGGAAGTTTAACGCCTAAGCGTTCGATCGTTGTAAACAATAGGTAATTTTTGGGGTCTAGTTCTCTGGCTTTTTCCCAAAATAGCATGGCTTTATCTTTGTTACCTGTTTGCCAGTGAACTTCACCAATGTGAGTAGCCACATCAGCACTTGGTGCCATTTTGTAGGCCAAATTCAAATACTGCAGCGCTTCCCTATATTCGCCTTTTCTAAAGGCCAACCAACCCTTACTGTCGACGACAGCAGCATTGTTGGGCATTGCTAAATAAGCCTTTTCAATGAGTTCTGCCGCATAATCAAGTTCTTGATTTACATCCGCTAAGGTATAGCCGAGTGCATTCATTATGTTGGTGTTTTCAGGGTCGATGGCTAGCAAATGTTTGAAGTCTGCTATCATCTCATCATACAGGCCTAGTGGTTCTTTATACAAAGCGCGCGCGTACAGATAGTCTCGATCTTGTGGCTTTTCTTTAAGCGCTTCATTTAGCCAATCAACGGCCTCTTGAAAATGATGATTGTTACGCATCAATGCCGCCGCAGCTAAGTCCAGTTGGTGACGTTTTTCTTCGTCTTCAAACCTTGTACGAGTTGCACGCAACATTGGTATAAGTTGTTCAGGTTTGTCTGTTAATTCCATCAGTCTTAGCTGTTTAAATACAAGACTAATAGCTTGAGGATGAGCAGAGATGGCTGATTCAACTCGAGCAAGTGCTTCTTGTTTGGACTTGTATTGATTGAGAATTTGAATTTCAACATTAATTAATTGAATTTCTGCCTCCAAAGTCTCCGCAAATCTTGGATTGCGAACCGTCTCTAGAGCAAGCTCAACTTGTCCAACGAGCGCATATATTTTAGCAAGTTCAACTTTTGACCGAGTTAAGTATTTGCCTTCGGAAACTAAGTGATAGCATGCGATGGCTTGTTCATACTGCTTGATCTGAGATGCAGAGTTTCCACAGAAAAAATACGCCAACTGCGGTTTATAGTCTCGACCTAGTACTTTTCTAAAATATTTTAGACTGTTTTCATAGTCAGACGTGGCAAAGTAGGTCGATGCTAAATAGAAAGCTGCTTTGTTATCGTTTTTGTTATCTTTTAACCACTTTGTATAGTGTTGTTTGGCTAAGTCGAATTTCCTCAAGTCATAAAGTAGTTGTCCCAACATATGACTAATCTCACCGGATTCTGGAAATTCATTATGCAGTTCTCTAAGGAAAGCTTCGGCCTTTTCGTCCTGGCGAGATTGATATAACAGGCGAGTGGTTAAATCGATCGCTGGAATAAAATCGGCTTTTATTTTGAGTGCGGCCCTCAACTCGGTGAACGCTTGTTTCATGATTTCAACAGGACGAGGGGTTAATTTTGCAACTCGGGCAAAAAAAGCACCTCGAGCATATAGCACCGCAATATTGTCGCTATAAGTTGCGGTAAGCTGAGTAAAATATGCGTTTGCGATAGGTGGTGAGTGAGATTCAACCATCTCGTCTAATAACAGAGCAAGTTCAGATTGATCCGTAACCAGTCGAAATAGCTCCATACTACTTTCAACCGCTTGATCGATCTCTTGATGGGATAACTGAGCCTGAATTTTAGTTGTCAATGCTTCGATGTTATCGGGGTCGATACTCAACCACAATTCTGAGGCTTGCAGCTTCGCTAAATTATCATTCGATTGAGTTGCAGCATCAATCGCAAGCTCGATTAAGTTGGTACTTTTTGATAATCGTGCTGCAGATAAATAATAGCTAGTAGCAACTTCAAATTGTTGGTTGGCGCTGGCTAGGTCCGCGGCAATAATGGCTTCATAAAGATCGGCTCTTTCGCGGTCGGATAAATGAGAAATATCTTCAAATTCATGGCTTTGCTGAGGCGTTTGGTATTCAACTAACGGCTTTTGACTAGCACAACTCGAGATCACGAGGCTGAGAGCAAGAATTACGGGTTTAATTAGATTGTTCAATTTCATTGGCGAGTTTTATTACTCTTTTTAAGGTCACGCGATTAATAGCACTATAATATTCGCTAAGCCATCAAATAGCTACCCATAGCCCATTGCCTTATCACTCGAATTAGCCAAATTAGTTGGCTGATTGGGTTAGCTAACTACCACCGATTGATACCGTTTTTTGCGCTATCCAATTAAAGATTAGCGATTCAAGCGATTTAGCAGCGGCTATTTTCTAAAATAACCGGCTGCTGGCTACAAATTACTATCAAATCGCGATAGAATTGCACCCCAATCGAAAAGCGCTTTCTTAAGACTGGTTAACTTTGCAATCAACAGACAATCAAATCCGCGAACCAAGCTCTAATTTGGCTGATATTAAGTCAATGTTAGATGCTCACGGCCGTGAATATTCCAATATCTCGTCTGTAGACCAAGTTATTGCTTTCTTGTTCCATTCATAGCGTAATTAGTTATGCCTGTATCTATTCTGGGAATAAACCATAAAACTGCGCCTGTTTCTGTCAGAGAGAAAGTTGCCTTTGACCCGCAAAACATCGACTCTGCACTACAATCCCTAAAATCCGAAGCGTTGCTTAACGAGGCAGCAATTATTTCGACCTGCAACCGAATGGAGATCGTTTACAGAAATGAGATCCATGAAGGATTGAGCATCGCTTCAGATATGGATACGGTAGAGCACCGAATATTGAGCTGGCTAGCGCAACATCATCAACTTGAAAGTACAGAAATTGATCCACACTGTTATAAACATCATGGTGAATCAGCCGTCAGCCATCTAATGTCAGTTGCTTGCGGCCTAGATTCGATGGTGCTCGGCGAACCGCAGATATTGGGGCAGGTAAAAGATGCTTTTGGTTACGCGAATAATGCTGGCACCATTGGGTTATATCTAAATCGATTGTTTCAGCAAACTTTTAGTTTAGCAAAGCAAGTTCGCACCGATACCCAAATAGGTGAAAGTGCGGTGTCTGTCGCCTACGCGGCGGTTACCTTGGCGAAGCGAATTTTCGATGACTTTAGCAAAGTGACCGCATTGTTCATCGGGGCAGGTGAAACCATTGAATTAGCGGCACGGCATTTGGTCAGGCAAGGCGTGGTTAATGTAAAAGTGGCTAATCGCACCGTTGAAAGGGCTAAACAGTTAGCGTCAGAGTTTGCAGGGACTGCTCACAGTTTAGCGTCTCTACCTGAGCTGATTGAACATGCAGACATAGTTATCAGTTCGACTGCCAGCCCTGTTCCGGTTATTGGTAAAGGGTTAATGGAAAAAGCGATTGTTGCGCGAAAGCATCGATCGATGTTTATGGTTGATCTAGCGGTTCCAAGAGATATTGAGCCAGAAGTCGCAGATTTAAATGACGTATATCTTTATACAGTCGATGACATGCAAGGTGTTATCCAAGAAAATCTAAAGCTAAGAGAGCAGGCGGCCAAAGAAGCCGCGGATATTGTTAGCTTGCATGTTGAAAAATACAATACTTGGTTGCACTCATTATCATCTGTATCGCTGTTGAAGGCCTTTAGAAGTCAAATTGAACAGGTTAAGCAAGATGAATTAAAAAGAGTTATTGCAAAGTTGGATGGCGAACTGAATAACGAGCAAGCTAAGAAAGAAGTCGCCAAAACCGAACAATTATTAAATGAATTTGCAAATAGACTTACACAAAAGTATTTACATGAACCAAGTCAATTGATTAGAAAAGCTGGTGAAGAAAAAGATCAAAAAACGTTAAGTACCATTGCAAAAGTGTTTGGTTTAGACGATTGAATATTAATCAATCTGACCTATCTAAACGCTTAACATAACTAAATTGTCAAAATTTAAAAGTAGATTACTATGAAAGATTCAATCTTACGAAAACTTGAAACACTGACTGAACGCCATGAAGAAGTAGGTCACCTGTTAGGTGATCCTGATGTTATCAGCGATCAAAATAAATTCAGAGAACTATCCAAGGAATATTCTCAGTTAGAAGAAGTGGTCAGTTGTTTTGCAAAGTATAATCAATTGATTGAGGATATGAATTCCGCCGAAGAAATGATGAAAGACTCTGATCCTGATATGCGAGAAATGGCGGAGGAAGACCTAAAATCTTGTAAGGCAGAATTAGAGCCGACCGAAGTAGAATTACAAAAATTATTACTACCGAAAGATCCAAATGATGATAAAAATATATTCCTAGAGGTAAGAGCAGGAACTGGTGGTGACGAAGCGGCGTTGTTTGCCGGTGATTTATTCCGAATGTACAGCCGCTATGCTGAAAAGAACCGTTGGCAAATTGAAGTGCTCAGTGAAACTAAAAGTGAACAGGGCGGGTATAAGGAAGTTATTTGTTTGGTTTCGGGAAATGACGTTTATTCTAAATTGAAATTTGAATCGGGGGCTCATCGTGTACAAAGAGTTCCAGAAACTGAGTCTCAAGGTCGAGTACATACATCGGCGTGTACGGTGGCGGTCATGCCTGAGGCGGATGAACTAGATGATATCGAAATTAACCCTTCTGATATTCGAGTCGATACTTTTAGGGCTTCTGGTGCTGGTGGTCAGCATGTCAATAAAACGGATTCTGCGATACGAATTACTCATTTACCAACGGGCTTAGTGGTTGAGTGTCAGGATGGTCGTTCGCAACATAAAAACAAGGCACAAGCACTAAGTGTTTTAAAATCTCGGCTGCTTGCCGCGCAAGAGGAAAAGGCGCATAGTGAGCAAGCTGAAGAACGAAAAAGTTTAGTTGGAAGTGGGGATCGATCTGAAAGAATTAGAACCTATAATTTTCCACAAGGCAGAATGACTGACCATCGAATTAATTTAACCTTGTACAAGTTAGATGAAATAATGCAAGGTGATCTTAACCAACTTTTGGAACCGCTAAATAGCGAGTATCAAGCGGATCAATTGGCTGCGCTTTCGGAAGCTAATTAAGATTTGATTAACGGAACTAACGCATTATGAATCCCACTGAACAATACCCGACAATTTCCGATGTGACAATTGTGGGTGGGACTCATGGAAATGAGTTGACTGGAATACACTTAATTCAAGAATGGCAGAAAAATAATAACGCGCAACAATACGCTTCGATAGAACTTAATTATCTATTAGCCAATCCTGCCGCACGTAAAGCAAATAAACGCTATTTAGAACACGACTTAAACCGTTGCTTTAAAAAAGTCGACTTAGATAATCCTGCAATGGACAGTCTGGAACAGCGTCGTGCAAAAGAAATTAATCAGCTACTTGGGCCAAAAGGTCAAGCTAAAACTGATTTTATTATGGACCTGCATACTAGTACCGCTAACATGCAGACCAATATTGTGTTAACACGAGTCGATCATTTTCATTTGCAGTTAGCCGCCTATCTAAAGCAACAACTTGACGATGTTGTAATCACTTCTGAAAAAGAACTAATGGCGGATCATCATTTTTTAGAATCAATTGCAAATAAAGGGATTGTGATCGAAGTTGGCGCGATTCCTCAAGGAAGTTTACAGTTTGACTGTTACGAGAAAACTGAGCAGGCTGTTAAAGCAACCCTAGAATTTATTCAATTTTACAACGCGCAACAAATCCCACCAATCTCTAACAACACTCTTGACCTCATGAGTTATCACTCAAAAATAAATTTTCCGACTGATGGCCAGGGAGAGATCTCGGCATGTGTTCATCCTAATTTAATCGGTAAAGCTTACCCCAAAATTGTTGCCGGTGAGCCGATATTTAAGAGTTTTGATGGCACTGATATACTTTATCAAGGTGAACCGACCCACTTAGCCTTTATTAATGAAGCAGCTTATTACGATCAACAAATTGCAATGTGTTGCTGTCGTCCAATTAGTTTTGGGTTAGATGATTTTAAGCCTGTTAATTCAGAACAATAGCTCGTTGCTATGAATGAACTTAAGCCGCCTACCGTTGTAAATGCCACCGATTGGATAATTTCGGAATTAAACTCTGAAACGCCAGAGGATGATGCCAAATACTTGTTAAGTTTTGTTTTACAAAAGAGTTTTACTTGGCTAAGGACTTGGCCAGATCATATGCTAGACCAGCAGCAAACTATACTGTTAGGCGAGTTAGTTGATAGGCGAAATCGAGGCGAGCCAATAGCCTATATCACAGGGCAACGTGATTTTTGGACTTTAACTCTCAACACCAACCCATCAACATTAATCCCGAGGCCTGAGAGTGAGCGACTGGTAGAACTGGCTATTGCATTTTTACAGGGCAGACAATCACTTTGCGCACAACAAAAGATATTAGATTTGGGCACTGGAACTGGTGCTATTGCACTGGCTATCGCGAGTGAGCGTCAGCGAGATAAAGTAACAGCTATTGACTTTCAAAATGAAGCCGTTGCATTAGCCAAACAAAATGCCAAGTTAAATAGAATTGATAATATTGAAGTCTTACAAAGTAATTGGTTTGCCGAAATAAGTGAAAAGCAATTTGATCTTATTGTCTCCAATCCGCCGTATATTGAGGAGAGTGATCCTCATCTATCTCAAGGTGACCTAGTCTATGAACCTCGCACTGCGTTGGTTGCGGGAGACTGTGGTTTGGCTGATATAAAACACATCGTCTTTGAAGCCGCATCGTTTTTAGTATGTGAAGGGCAGTTGATGATAGAACATGGCTTTCAACAAGGACAAGCGGTCAGAGACATATTTAGCAATGCTGGTTATCAAAGTGTAAAAACCTTCAAAGATTTAGCGGACCTTGATCGGGTTACTATTGGTACCCATTTATAATACTAAAGAGCGATTTCTATGGTTATTTGGAGAGCAAGACAGTGTTGAACGACGAAGAGCTACTTAGATACTCTCGGCAGATCATGCTGCAACAGATCGATATTGCTGGTCAACAGAAGCTTACGTCCGTTCATGTACTGGTTTTGGGAGTCGGAGGATTAGGCTCCCCAGTGGCACTTTATCTGGCCGCAGCAGGGATCGGGCGACTAACTTTAGTGGACGATGATCAGGTCGATTCAAGTAATCTTCAAAGGCAGATAATACACCAAGAGTCTACCCAAGGTGTTGACAAAGTAGAGTCTGCAAAACAAAGGCTTGCCCAGCTAAACCCGAGTTGCAAAGTAGACATTATCAATCAGCGTTTAGATAAATCATCCTTGCAAAGTGTTTTGTCGAGTGTCGATTTAGTGGTTGACTGCTGTGACAATTTTTCAACCCGATTCATGTTAAATGAAGTTTGTTGGCAAGCAAAAATACCGTTGGTGTCGGGTGCAGCGATTCGCTGGGAAGGCCAGCTTACGACTTTTTTAATGAAACCGGATTCAGCTTGTTATGCTTGTCTTTATGATACAGATTCTTACACTGACCAAAGCTGTTCTGAGAATGGGGTTTTGGGCCCAATTGTTGGGACGATTGGCAGTTTGCAAGCGCTAGAAGCAATTAAAGTAATCACGGGAGCTGGCGTCCCATTGTCTGGTTGGTTAATGTTATTTGATGGAACTGAGTTATCATTTAATAAGATCAAATTTAATAAAAAGAAAAACTGTTCTGTTTGTTCCCAGTGAATTTGGACTTGGAACAAATAACAACAGGAATAAGCGATGACGCTTTTGTCATTAGTATCGATTGCGAATGTTGAAGAGGTATGTGGCAATGAAAAAACTAAAAGGTTTGATTCTAATAAGTGTTATGCTGAAGATCATTTTTACTGTCAGCCCGGCTGCTGCCAATGAAAAGCTCCTTGAACTACAGCAGCAGGTGTTTCAAATTGAAACGGCCTTCGCCAAAACAATGGCAGAAAGAGATTTTGAGGCTTTTAAAAGCTACTTGTCTGAAGAAGCTGTTTTTCTTTCTGGTAAAACGCCGCGGCGTGGAATAACGCAAATCTCAGAGCAATGGAAGAAATATTTTAACCAGCCAAAAGCACCATTTTCATGGAAGCCTGAAGTCGTTCAGGTTTTAGAGTCTGGAAAATTGGCGATAAGTACGGGACCAGTGTTTAATTCAAAAGGAAAATTATTTTCTTACTATACTTCCACCTGGCGTCTGGATGATGATGGGCGCTGGCGAATTATTTTTGATAAAGGCAATAAAGCCTGTAAAGCCAAATAAACCTTAAAGGTTAATCGCAGCGACTCAGCTTAGCCGCGGAAATGCACGCAACAAAATTGCTTTCAGAAGATAGTCGTCGCCCAATAAAAGGAACTAAATAATGAAAGCTGCGCTTTATGGTGAAGTACATCGGTTATCGATTAATATTGTAAATGCCTCGGAAAAAAATCAGCAAGACTTAGCTAGCGAAGCCTATGTTGAGCTAAAAGCGCTTTGTGACAGTCATCAAGAAAGCGATTCTAATCATCCACTCCAGTGGGAAGCGCTCGGTGATTTTTCAGAATGTCCAGAAAGCGCATTAGCGGCTTACCAAAGCGGTTTGAAATGTGCAGAAGCGCTAGCGTTAGTTGACTATAAAGCCTCAATCCTGTTTGCAATGGCAGAGTGCCACTTAGAATTAGGGAATATTGACGAAGCGGCCAAATTGGCGCTCTGGGCTCAACAAGAAGCAAAAAGTACTGTTAATGATGAACTTAAATCAGCGATTGATGGATTTCTTGAGTCGTAAACAACTCAAGCTAATCGTTATGCGCGGTTTTTCGAGTTGAAAACCGCGAGTTTATAGGAAGTTAGTAGGTTATAAATTCTCAATTTCTTTTTTAAGGTCATAACCTTTATCTGTCACAATCGCTTCCAATACTTTAACACGTTCTTCAAGCGCCTCTACTTTATCCAGCCTTGCTTCTAAAGGTGAAAAGTCGACTTCAGGTCTTTCTCTAGTCTTTAACCATTCTCTTGCAAGGTTAACTAACAACGACGCGATGACGATGATCACGATCATTTCGAAAACACCAAGCCACATATTTAATTCTCCTAAAGTAAAAATTCGAAAATCTTTATTGGTTCAATCTGTTCAAAAAGCGGTCTATGTATATTAGTATGAACGCTCACCCTTACTTGCACCAATTTAAGCCTATTCAATGCAAAATAATATTGTTGAGCAAGCTCTAGCTAACTTAAAGCAGTTTACCGCTTCTAGTCTGACGACTCTGGAACCAAAATTATTCCAAGAATTAGCAAATAATATCAAAATTAGTCGATTTATTGCAGAAATCTATGCCGAAATGCCGGAGCCGGCAGCAATTCAGTTAAATTGGCATGCTAATCATGGCTCAGAGCAATATCAAGAATACTTGACTAAGGGATTAACTGAAACTCTTTTTATCAAGCCGCCATTGTCAATAGAAAACGCTGAATATCGGGTTGAAGATATTCACCCAAGTTTTCAAAACGAAACCAGTTGTATGAGTTTCCTGCGAGTAACAAGGCGTCAACACAGTGCCGCTATTGCAGTCTTAGAGTTGTCTCAAAAAATTTCTGTTGAGCAAGCCATGTTAAGAATGAGCCTATTGGCGGAGAGTCTAATTCAAGTGGCTTATCTGTGGAGTTATGCCATGCAATCACAAACCTTTGGGGCTGCGGCATCTTCATTGGACTGGGCTCAACATTCGCAAGAACCGGGGACGGAGTTAGCGATAGAACTTAATCAGCAGCCAACGAAATTGGACCGAAGTTTTCAAAACATGATGGTGCTAGCCATGGGAAAGTTTGGTGGTATGGAGCTCAATTTTTCCTCTGACATCGATCTCATCTTTTTTTATCCCTCAGCGGGACAAACTATTGGTGGTCGGCGAACCATAGAAAATAACCGCTTTTTCCAAAAGGTGGGCCAGCAATTAATTCGACTATTAGATGAAAAAACCTCAGATGGATTTGTGTTTCGTGTTGATATGCGTTTGAGGCCTTATGGTGATTCTGGAAATTTGGTGATGTCGGTTGATCAGGCTGAAGATTATTATCATGAGCAGGGACGTGGATGGGAAAGGTTTGCTATGGTGCGAGCGAGAATTATTACAGGTCGACCCGAAGAAAAATATCAGCTAGAACAAATCTTACGACCCTTTGCTTTTCGTCGATACATTGATTACGGCGTGATTGATTCATTAAGAAGCATGAAAGATATGATCCAACGTGAAGTCCGGCGACGAGGTCTAGTAGGGGATATCAAGTTAGGGGCTGGCGGCATTCGAGAGATTGAATTTATGGTGCAGTCTCTGCAACTAATCCAAGGTGGACGAAATAAACGATTGCAAGAGCGAAACTTGCTAAAAGTGCTACCACTGCTGGCTGAGCAAGAACTGCTTCCTGAGCACTCTGCTGAAGAGCTTGCGGATAACTACCGTTTTTTAAGGCGACTTGAACATTGCTTACAGCAATTGGAAGAAAAACAAACTCAACAACTCCCTGAAACAACCGAAACTCAAGCGGTAATAGCCACCCTGATGGGGTTTGCTCATTGGGATAACTTTAAAGTAAAACTAGATCAAATTCAGCAATCCACCAATCAACAATTTAACGCAATATTTGGCGAAGAGCCCACTCTCAATGAAGAGCAGGATGATTTCTACTTATCTTTGTGGGAGGGATATATTTCGGCGGAAAAACTGAGCGAAAAATTAATTAGTGTCAGCATTATCGAT
Source organism: Kangiellaceae bacterium (assembly GCA_965230505.1). Classification (GTDB taxonomy): domain Bacteria; phylum Pseudomonadota; class Gammaproteobacteria; order Enterobacterales; family Kangiellaceae. Next base: position 3,428,327 of record OZ246006.1, read on the forward strand.
GCTAAACAATTAGTCAATTTAATCACAGGTTTTAGAAATTCTAACGCCCACGTCAGCTTGTCACAAAAGGGAGCTAAACGACTCAAGTTATTTTTGCCAACACTATTAGCTATAGGGTTAGAGACAGAAAATCCCATTGAGACGATCACAAACTTAATTCGAATACTTAGAACTATTCTAAAGCGAACGGCCTATCTGGATTTATTAAGTGAGAATCTCCCTATTTTACAACACTTAGTCGACCTGGTGAGTCGCAGCCAATGGATTGTTGATCGCTTGTGCGAAAGTCCTATTTTATTTGATGAACTACTCTATCCCAATAGTTTGTATGAGCCTTTGCAAACAAGTGATCTCAGAAGCGAATTGCGACAGTCATTGCTTAGAATAGAAGAAAGTGATCAAGAGCAAATACTCGACACCATTCGAAATTTCAAACAAATCAATGAGCTAAGAGTGGCCGCCGCTTTGCTGGCTGAACGATTAAGTATATCTCAAGTTAATCGGTATTTAAGTCAATTGGCGGAGGTGATCATACAAACGGCATTAGGCATTTGCTGGCGACAAATGATTGAACGGTATGGGGAGCCGTCTGGCTTGGTTGATACCGCAGAAACAGCAAGTAATATAGACAGTAGTCTTGATTCAGACGTTTCCAGTATCGCTGTTGATACAGGCTTTGCGATTATCGCTTACGGTAAACTTGGAGGAAATGAGCTGGGTTTTAATTCTGATTTGGATTTGGTTTTTTTATTTGACCAACCCTTAGCGAGTGAAACCGTAGGCGCAAGAAATGGATCATCCTCTGACAAGCCAAGTCGAATTTTGAATATAAGTCGTTTTTACACAAGACTTGCTCAAAAGCTAATTCATTTTCTTTCAACTAGAACAAGTCTTGGTGTGCTTTATGAAGTGGATATGCGCCTCAGGCCTTCGGGAAACTCTGGGATGCTGGTAAGTCATATAGATACCTTTGAGGTTTACCAACAAGAAAGCGCTTGGACTTGGGAGCATCAGGCATTAGTTCGAGCCAGACCTGTCGCTGGCAGCGCGAGTATTTGTCAACGTTTTGCAGAGATTCGCCATGAGACCTTATGTCAACAAAGAGATAGCGCCCTGCTTAAAAAGGATGTTGTCGAAATGCGACAAAAAATGCGAAACGAATTAGATAAATCTGCTAAGACGCTTTTTAATATTAAGCAAGGTGCCGGAGGTGTGGTTGATATCGAATTTATCAGTCAATATTTGGTACTAGAACATAGTCATAAAATCAAATCAACTGGGGAAGGATATTTTGTGCCCGATAGTACTATTGAGATCCTGCGTTTTTTTAATCGCCAAGAATTACTTCCTGTTGAAGATAGTCGACAGCTAATCAGTGCGTTCAGAAACTATATTAATCGACTCAACGAATTAACTTTGGAAGGTAAAGCTAAGCTCGTTGAGTTAACAGAATTTGAGCATCAAATAAACAATGTTCAACGAGTTTGGAATTATATTTTGAGTTTAGATTGATTCGCAATAACAAATATTCTTATTGAGTATCGTTGGTTTACTTGAAGTTCATAAGGTTTCGACTCCGCTCGGCTGGCTCGCCGTTTTAGTCCGAAAAAACAAAAACGATGATTATGCCTTGTATCGAGCGGAGCCGAACTACGGAGTCGTAATGATTACTTTAGGATGTTCTATAGTTCGAATGTTTTGCCAAACGAAAAGTACATTGACTCGTCATCATCTAAGTCACTTCCGCTAACCAACACACCAACACTAACATCGAAGCCGCCAATTTCTGTTCCGTAGGCTAAATCTAAATATTCTCCTTCAGCATCATCACCATAGATTCCGATTTCTCCACTAAACCCTGAATGAGAGTAACCGAGTGTAAGAATTGTGTAGTCGCTTTCTGTTGCCGCTTCATTCCCTACCACACCGTCCCATTGACCAACGCTATACCCTAAGCTAAAGGAACCGTAAGCAGCTCCCAAATTAACTTCGTTATAAGCTGAGTCAAAATCCCCAGTGTATTGATAAGTGGTTGCACCAACGGATAAGCTAAAATCCTCGGAAACTTCAAATTGGTAGCTTCCGTAGACATCAACCTCGAGTCCATCATCGACATCAGCGGCCCAAGTACCGACACTGAAGCCTTTGTTTGCATAATCTAAACCAGCACTGGCTGATGCGCCAGCCGTTTGTTGAATTCCGCGAAAGTGGTACTGAGAAACCACTCCAACGTTAGCAGTCAGTTCAGCGTGAACCTGTTCAGAATAGCTTAGCGTGGTTAACAGAGTTGTGACTATCATTACAGATGTCGATGCTTTTTTCATGATCAATTTCCTCTTCGAGTTTTTAGTTATTAGAATGTTAATGATTCAATGTTATGTTTATAAATTTGATTGTTTTTGGGCCGCAATAAGCCGCTCTAAACGAGACATTGCTCGAAGAGTCGTTATTGATGCCGTTAAAAAATTTAAAGCAAAGGCGCTAGTCGATGGTTTGTGTAACTTGTTTTTGGGTGACTAGCGCTGTGTTAGATCGTTAGCTTTTTCCGCCAACAAATTCGGGGTAAGCTTCAACACCACACTCGGTGGCATCCGCGCCATCGTACTCATCTTGCTCACTGATTCGAATGCCAAAGAGTTTCTTGATGACAAACCAAACAACAAAACTAGTGGCAAATACCCAGCTGGCAATGACTAAGATGCCGATAAGCTGGGTTAGAAAACTGACATCCTTAGTGAACGGAACTAACATCACGCCAACAATACCTGCCACGCCATGCACCGAAATTGCACCAACAGGATCATCAATTTGAATTTTGTCGAAAAACTTAATCGCGAAGAAAGCAATCGTTGCACCAATCGCTCCAAATAAAACAGCTAAGGTTGGTGTTGGTGAATCTGGTGCGGCGGTAATAGTTACAAGCCCAGCTAATGCGCCGTTAACAATTAAAGTCAAATCAGCTTTGCCGTATAGCAGTGTGCTTAGTAGGTATACGCAAATAGCACCTGCCGCGGCTGCCGCGTTGGTATTAACAAATATTCTAGCTATTGCGTCTGCATCATCGGTTGAGTTTAGGGTTAATTGTGACCCACCATTAAAACCTAACCAACCCATCCAAAGAATGAATGTCCCTAGTGCGACTAGCGGCATATTGGCACCAGGCATCGCTTTAACTCCTTTGCTGCCGTAACGCCCTTTACGTGGTCCAAGTAAAAGCACTCCAGAAAGGGCGGCCATGGCACCTGCCATATGTACAATTGCCGAACCGGCAAAATCACTAAAGCCTAATCCACCATCTTCAACGCTTGCACCAAGAAAACCAGCTCCCCAAGTCCAGTAGCCTTCCACCGGATAAATAACTGCAGTCATAAATACCGCAAATATTAAAAATGCAGATAACTTCATTCTTTCTGCAACTGCTCCAGAAACGATCGACATAGCGGTTGCAACAAACACCACTTGGAAAAAGAAGTCGACATCGCGCGATTGGGTAGCGCCTTCCGCGGTAGCTTCAATGCCAAAACCGAAGCTAGGTAACCAACCAGCTGTCTCGCTATCTTGATACATAATATCGAAACCAAATGCTTGATAAGCGATACAAGCAAGTGCATAAAGTAAAATATTTTTAGTTAAAATCTCAGTGGTGTTTTTACTTCTCACTAGGCCTGCTTCAAGCATTGAGAATCCGGCAGCCATCCACATGACCAATGCGCCGGAAAACAGCAGGAATAAGGTGTTAAATATATAGTTATGTTCGTTGACTAATGTTTCTGTACTCATGGTATTTATCTCTTATTAGTTTTTTTTATAGGGCGTCAAGATCGATCTCGTTAGTACGGATCCGATAGGCTTGTTGAATTTTGGAAACGAAAATTTTCCCATCACCAGGTTTGCCGGTTTTTGAAGATTCAATAATTGAATCGATGACCGTGTCCAGCGCGTCTTCGCTGACGGCAATTTCAATCTTAATTTTAGGAATAAAATCGTTTGAGTATTCATTGCCACGGTAAACTTCTGTGGTTGCTCGTTGACTTCCTAATCCCTTAACTTCACTCACCGTCATTCCCCCAATACCTTCTTCGATGAGTCGGTTATAGACATCGTTCAATTTGAACGGTCGTACAATTGCTGTTAACCAATACAAAATAATTTCCCCTTTCGTTTATTATTTAAGCTGCTGTTTTAAGTTTTATAGCTCGCAACTTTTATCAAGACTGCGAACGAATACCTGTCCTTCCTGATTTAGCCTTTTCAAATAGTGTGCCAATTATTTAAAGGAGCTTTTTCGAAGAGATAGGCTGATTTTTGCTGGGAAATTGGGATAAAACGCGAAAAAATGCACTTTTAAAGTGCTTGCAGTTGCAATTGCTTTAAATGGGTGCGCTGAAACAACGCCTAGCAGATGAGTTGGTAGGCTCTATTTCGCAGTTAGAATTAGCTTAATGGGTGTTCCAAAAGCTACTGAGTCAAGCTAGAATAGAAGCCTATCCAAATTGATCGAAAGGAATAATAATTAATGACGTCTGTAAAAGAAACGATCAAAGTATCTAAAAAAGACTTACCGGTAAGCTGCCCTCAAAAAGGTACGCCTGCCCGAGATATGCACCCCCGAGTCTATATCGAATTGAACAAAAGCCAGGTCAGCGACTGCCCTTATTGTGGCGCGCAATTTGAATTATTAGAAGAATAAATATCGGCACAATCGCCTGCTATACCCATCAGTTTAGCTTGCAGCTCTTGTTGTAAGTCTGTCTACGCGGTTTTTCTTTGAAAACCCAAAACAAGCCATCATTTACCACTCACTCCCTGTTCGAGCGTTGTGACATTATTTGTTTAGTTCAATGAGTCGTTTTAGATAAAGTGACTGGATTGATTGTTACTGCTACAGAATAGTTACAATTTAGTTGTTTATCTTTACGTGAAAAAATGCACAATATGCGAAATTATGTTTAAGCCCGCCTCAACATGAGCTTTTATGGGCTTCGCATCAGTTTTAATTACTTTTTGGGGCTAATATGAGTCGAAGAAAATCCGTTTTGGTAGGACTAGCCATTGTTATAGTCACGCTGTTAATTTTTATGGCATTGATGGCCGCCAAGCCTACACCACCTAAGAAACCGGTTGAAGATACCTCACCCTTAGTCGAAGTGCTGCCGCTCGAACGCCAGTCGGTGACCTTTGAAGTAGAAGCTCACGGTATTGTAAAACCTCGGACAGAAACTACATTAGTTTCTGAAGTATCAGGTTCAGTAGAGTTTGTGGCTAGCAATTTTGTCGCCGGTGGATATTTTAACAAGGGCGATGTGCTTCTCAAACTTGACTCGACCGAATATTTAGTGGGAGTTGAACAAGCAAAAGCAAGGCTTGCAGGTCAAAAAGCTAAGTACCTTCAGGAGGAGGCCAAAGCGGAGCAAGCTCGAAAAGAATGGGATCTTACAGGACGCGCTAGAGATCAAGCACCTATTTTGGCGTTAAGGGAACCCTTCCTATTAGAGGCTAAAGCTAATATGGAATCTGCTGAAGCTGATCTCAAAAAAGCACAACAAAAGCTAGACCGTACTGAAATTCGTGCGCCTTATGATGGAATGGTTAAAATGAAGCAAGCGGACGTAGGACAGTTTGTTGCAACTGGCTCGCAACTAGGTACTATTTTTGCGACTGACTATGCTGAGCTCAGGCTACCATTAACTGATTCAGAGCTTGCCTTTATCAACCTACCCGCATGGGGAGAGCAAAATAAGTCAGAAAACGCTCATGTTCGAGTGGTGGCGACCTATGCCGGTCAAAAGCACAGTTGGCACGCCGAGCTTGTTCGTATGGAGGGCGTGGTTAATGAACAAAGTAGAGTCCATTACGCAGTCGCAAGAATCACAGATCCTTATTCGATTTCAAAAGACAACCCGATGGAGACACCACTCAAAATCGGAACTTTTGTGACTGCCCATATCCTAGGAAAAAACGAAGAACAGTTGGTAAAGGTCCCACGAGAGGCATTTAAAGATCTCGATAGTATTTTGGTATGCGATAAATCTAATCGGCTGTATTCTCGGCAAGTTGAAATCGCTCGATCAGAAGCTGATTTCGTCTATATCCGCTCAGGCTTAAGAGAAGGCGACCGAGTTGTAATGACTTCAATTCAATCACCAGTCGAAGGGATGAAGTTAAGGATTGCGGGCGAAGAGTCAGAGTCAACTGACAATGATTTGGTTAAAGTTGATTCTGCCTCTCTAGAAGAGCAGCACTAATTAATTCTGAATAGGAATTTAAATGATGAATCCGACCACAGAAAAACAAACAGGGCTTCTCGCTTGGTTTGCCTATAACCCGGTAGCGGCTAACCTACTTATGATATTTATTATTATTAGTGGGTTTATTTCTTACCAGATGATGACCAAGCGGATGCAACCTGATATTCAGCCAAATATGGTGCGTATATCCGTTCCCTATCTTGGCGCAGCGCCTCAAGAAGTAGAGCAAGGCGTCGTGATTAAAATAGAAGAAGCTATCCAAGACGTAAAAGGAATTAAAAGAGTTAATTCGACAGCCAGTGAAGGGATGGGCACGGTCGTTGTTGAACTCAATAATGATATTGATTTAGATGACGCTGTGAACGAAATCAAAATTAAAGTGGATTCTATTTCCACTTTTCCTGGAGAAACAGAAAAGCCTGTCATTGCTAAAGTAGAGTTTTCTCAAGGTGTCATATGGCTGAGCGTTTACGGTGATATGGGACAACGAAGCCGTCAAACCATTACTCAAGATATTCGTGATGAGATTATGGCTTTAAGCTCGGTCAATAAAGCCATGATAATGGGTAGTCGCCCGTATGAAATTTCAGTTGAAATAAGTGATGAACAATTAAGATCCTATGACCTCACTATGGATGAAATTTCTGACAAGATTAGACAGTTTTCGATTGACCTTCCCGGTGGAGAAATAAAAACGGACTCTGGCGATATTCGACTGAGAACGATTGGGCAAGCCTACTCTGAACTAGAATTTGCAAGCTTAGTGCTTAGAACAAACCTAGATGGAACTCGCTTGTTACTTGGCGATATCGCACAAATCAATGATGGTTTTGTCGAGTCGGATGGATTCGCAAGATTTAATGGCAAGCGAGCATCTATTATTCAAGTGCAGTCTCTAGGCGAGCAAAATGACATAGAAATTTCTGCCGAAGTTCACGAATACGTCGCGAAAAAAATAACCACTTTACCAGAAGGCGTCAACCTACAATTGTGGGGCGATGGTGCGCACTACCTCAACCAGCGATTAGATATGATGTTCGACAATATGCTCATGGGTATAGTTCTTGTATTCATCCTACTTTCGTTGTTCCTTCGGTTTAAAGTCGCACTTTGGGTCTTAGTCGGTATTCCCATTTGTTTTTTAGGTGCATTTTTGCTTATGGATAAAGTTGGCCCAGTGGCAACCAATATTAATTTTTTAAGTCTGTTTGGCTTGATTCTGGTGCTTGGAATAGTGGTTGATGATGCCATTATAATCGGTGAGAGTGTTTACACCGAAATTAAACAACACGGGCACACTCGAGAAAACGTCATTATTGGTGCTAAGCGAGTGGCGGTGCCAGCTACCTTTGGAGTGTTAACTACCATTGCTGCCTTTTTACCGTTGTTATTTTTGGACTTTATGTTTGCCCCATTTTTTGAAGCAATAGCAGTAGTGGTTATTTTATGTTTGGTTTTTTCACTGATTGAATCCAAATGGATTTTACCGGCTCATTTGGCCAGCATGAAATACGAAACTTATGATGAAACTAATGTTGGCTGGTTTGGAAAACTGCAGCACTCCATTCGAGAGGGGATGGAAAATTTCGCCAAGAATAAATACCGACCACTGCTCGAAAAAGTGGTTCAGCATCGCTTTTTAACCTTAGTCACTTTTATTATGGTGCTATTTTTGTCGTTTGGGTTGCTGATTTCTGGGCTAATTAAAACAGAACCATTTCCTAGTATTCCTGCGGATATGATACAAGCTCGGTTTACGCTTAATGACGGCTCGCCCATTAGTGCAAGAGATGCTCTAATTAAAAAAATGGAAGGTGCTGTAAAACAAGTCGATCTAGAACTTGCAAAGCGAAACAATGGCGAAGCGATTTCCAAGCATTCTTTGTCATGGACCAACGGCGATTTAGGTGGGGCGATGTTGGTAGAGTTAACACCCGGAGAAACAAGGGAAGTTGATTCCTATGATTTTGAAAGAACTTGGCGGGATAAAGTAGGAGAAGTGGCAGGCGTAAAAGAGTTGCGGTTTTTTTCTATGATGGGGCCAGGTGGCGATGCTGCCATTAGTTTTAGGTTGGTCGGAACTGATTATGAAAACTTAGAGCGCGCTTCCAAAGAACTACAACAAAAGCTCCAAGAATACGACGGTGTATATGATATTCGAACTTCTAATAGCGCGGGTAATAAGGAGATTGAATTGGTACTAAAGCCGAGCGCTGAGACCCTCGGAATTACGCTGTCTGGATTGGGACGACAAGTAAGACAAGCTTTTTATGGGCAAGAAGCGCAAAGAATTCAAAGGGGTAAGGACGAGATTAAAGTGATGATTCGTTATCCTCGTGACGAAAGGCGTTCGCTGGCCAATCTGGACAACATGAGAATTCGAACACCCGGAGGAGACTGGGTACCATTTTCCTCTGTCGCTGAGTATAAATTAGGTAAAGGCGTCTCCGCTATCCAACGCGAAGACCGAAAAAGAGCTGTGTCGGTAATGGCCGACTTTAATCCAGAAAAAGTCCAGTCTGGATTAGTGATAGAAGAAATCAATAAAGAATTCATTCCTCAGTTAGTCAATAAGTACCCCGGAGTCAGCTCTGAATTAAGCGGTCAAAGTAAGGAAGTTCAGGCTTTAATTAATGAAGTCAGTCTATCAATGCTTTTTGCATTCGCCATGATCTACATTTTGTTAGCGATACCGCTTAAATCGTATATGCAACCAATTATGGTAATGTCAGTGATCCCTTTTGGGTTTATCGGTGCGATTGTCGGCCATCTTATTTTTGACAAAAGTTTTAATATGATGTCCGCTTTTGGGATCATTGCGCTAGCGGGTGTTGTGGTTAATGATAGTTTGATTATGGTGGAATTTGTCAATCGAGCTAGACGTTCGGGCATGCGAATTAAAGATGCGGTTATTAAAGCCGGCACTCAACGTTTCAGAGCAATTATGCTCACATCGTTAACCACGTTTTTCGGCTTGCTTCCGGTTATGTTTGAGACTAGTTTGCAAGCACAAATAATTATTCCTATGGCGTTAAGTTTGGCATTTGGGATCATGTTTGCAACCGTCATCACATTATTCTTAATTCCTTCACTGTATATGTTGCTTGAAGATTTCACGGGATTGTTTACTCGAAATAAAAGCGTTCCCGGTGTGGTGGAAAATACTCATTGAATAGTTTCTGAAAAATTGTTTCTCAAAGAAAAAGCCGACAAATAAATTTGTCGGCTTTTTTGTGCTATTTAAATGAATTAACTAAAGGTTAATTCACCATTAGTAGCTTAGTCAGCGGTTACATTTAACGTCACACCGCTAGATGTTCGGTAACCTCGAATGTCAATATGCCATGTACCAGACTGAGGATTGTTAAACGTACAGGTCTCATTGTTACCGTTTAAGTATGGTCGACAATCATAATTACTGGTACTTGATTGTGAACCATAGTTAACGTAAAGATCCGCATCGCCAGTTCCACCAGAGATGGTAACAGTCATATTTGAATAACCAGAACCTAACTCTAAAGTGTACCGAGCCCAAGCATTTCTAGAAACAGAAATGTTTGAAACAGTCGAGTCGATAGGAGTTGGGCCACTACCTGCTTCAGTGTAACTACCCGTTAGAGTAACACCAGAGAAAGTACTATAAGCTTTCACTCGAACATAATAAGTTCCACCAGTACTACTACCAGTACAAGTTTCATTGTTACCATTTAGGTATGGACGACAATCATATGTGCTGTCAGTTGGCGCAGAACCAAATCTAACATACATATCTGCATCACCAGAACCACCCGTTATATTGAAGCTAATATTGGTCGCACCAGAAGGAACTTCCATGGTGTAAACAATATCATTTCCTGTCGATGCTGCTAAACCACTAACAGGTACTCCATTACTAAGAACGTTGTCTGAAGGCGGTGGAGGCGGTGGAGGTGTTGTTCCACTGTCTGTTTGCAGTAGTAAGTTAGGAGAGCCATTTACATTGCTAATTCGGTTTGCAACGGCATTGCCTTCGATTTCAGTTTCTACCTGTGCGGGAGTCGCACTTGGATTAGATTGAAGGTACAGTGCAACAGCCCCAGCAACATGTGGTGCGGCCATCGACGTTCCGCTAATTGTATTAGTTCCACCGTTACTCCAAGTTGAAGTAATGCTTGAACCAGGCGCGAAAAGATCAATACAAGAACCATAGTTAGAGAAACTTGAACGAGCATCTGAGCTGGTTGATGAAGCAATAGTCAAGGCCGCAGGTACACGGTTTGGTGAACCGAAACAGGCGTCAGAATTATCATTACCAGCAGCAACAACAAAAGTGATGCCAGCATCAATTGCATTTTCAACTGCATTATCGAGTGCTGTTGAACTACTGCCACCTAAGCTCATGTTAGCAACAGAAGGTCCTGAAGCATTTTGCGCAACCCAATCTACCCCAGCAATTACGCCAGAGTTACTGCCGCTTCCGTTACAGCCTAAAACTCTCACTGGAATTAATGAAACGTTTTTCGCCAAGCCATAGGTTTCACTACCAACAGTACCAGCAACGTGAGTACCGTGACCGTTACAGTCATTAGTACCATTACCGTCATTGATGGCTGTGTAACCACTTCCTACGCGCCCTTCAAAGTCACTGTGAGAACTTAGGATTCCAGTATCTACGATGTAAGCTGTTACACCCGTGCCGGTATTTGTATAAGTATAACTACCGTCTAGCGGTAGGTCTGCTTGGTCGACCCGGTCAATACCCCAAGTGGCATTAAACTGAGTGTCATTGGCCTTCATTATTTGGTCTTGCTCGATGTAGGCTACACGACTATCGCTAAGCATACGCTTCATTGCTTTCTTATCCATTTTCGCAACAAAACCAGGCAGTGCCGCATGGAACTGAGCCATCACTTCACCAGTGCTTGAACTCATTAAATCGTTGGTCATACTTGAAACAGCTTGGCTTCGAAAGTTCATTACGTTTGCTGAAGACATCAGCTGAACATTTTGCCCGGAAAGGGCAGAAACCTGTTGTTCAACAACCTGGTCTTTTAACACAACAATGTATTGACCCGGTATTGCGTTCGACGCAGATGCTGCATGGAAAGAAGCAGTTGCCGCTGGTGTACTATTTAATGGTTGGATTTCGGTGTCGCTTGCTGCAACAACCGGAGCCCCGGTGAGTGTTAATATAGCCGCAGAAATAGCCAGTGTTTGTTTGGTTTTTGCAAACACATTTTGCGAAGAGATATTCTTGGTTTTCATTATTTTTTAGTCTCCATTGGTTTGAGTGTGCGCGAAGTACTACCCATTTCAAATAAAAGACTTAACCGCGTTCAGCAAGAAAATTAAGTATTGTTTTTACACGATAATTTAATTGGTGAAACAAAGTCTGGTGCTTTATTAGAAAGTTCTAATAAAACTATCCAAATAAATCGCGCGAGTATTGGTTTTCAATTTACCTAATTGTTGTTCTCAAAATTAAACAACAAAGCAGTAAAGCATGTTGGAATAATAATGAGTGATTTTTTACGGCCATCCTGCACGATTTGTTTTAATGTTGGAATGACCAAATTGAAAACGCCACAAGATGCTAAAGATGTATTTATTACAATGCAATCCATGCTTGAGATATTTTCAGATTTTGATAAATGAGACCAAAAAAAATGTGTAAAATTACCAAAATAAAAACTTGCATCTGGCCTCATAAAATTATGTCAGCGTTAAATATATTAATTTGAGATTTTTATTTTTAATGTGGTTTTGAGATTATATTTATCGATAAGTTTTTAGAGCTAGTTAGAAAAAATATTCTGAATAAAATTCGGTTTTTTAGGAATGGTTTGACGCAGTTTAAATAGAGAAGGTTGTCAGGTTTTTCTGGCGTTATACTCGATGACTTTATTAGCTGTTTGCAATAACTGTTTGGTGGTTTTTAGTTTTTCAATTGAAATATTACTTTTTCCGATAGCATCAATATAAATCAAGAACTCAATTTTTTCATTTGGTTTGAACGAAAAGAAAACGAATTGTTCCACCTTGTCGTTTTGGATTTCGGTAGGCAGTTTGTTCCAAATATTTTCATGTTTGCTTTTATCAAAAACAAGAAATGCCTGTTCTACTAAAAATTTTCTGAAAGGAGTTTTTTGTGAAAATTCGAAACTCAACTTAATCTTTTCTTGATTTTTTTGATTAGCAAACATGGCGGTTGAAACTTTTTTATTTTTCCAGTCTACAATTAGCAAACTTGCCCGTGAAAAATTCAGTTTGCCAGTGGTTAAATCCATAACCTGTCTTAAAAGTACGTTAGTATTCCTAAACTGCTTCGGTTTTTTTCTAATTTCAACCGTAAATTTTTGTACCGCAATTAAGTCGGCTTTTTGTTTGAGAGTTGCCGCCTGTTTGGCAAATTTCATATTTCGTTGTGGTGGTATTGTTGGTGCTGCATTTAACCATTCGGGATAAATCGTTTTACCTTTTAATTCCATATGCTTTATTGCAGGTACAAATAATTGGCTGCCTTTAAGTTGCTCGCTGCTGGATCTCAGCGCCTCTTGAATGCTCAACTGCAATTTCTTGTGCGAGACATTAAAGGCTTGCTGTGTGATCTTAAAGTAATGTCGATAGTTGTTACTTAGCCAAGATGCTAGTAAAGATTTAGCCAGCCAGTTTGCAGTAAGAATGAGCCAAGAGTCAGTAGCGTGCCAATCTCTTAAAGTCGCTGTTTTTCGACTAAATCCGTGCTTTGCATACTCTAATAGGTCATTTCTTCCAAATGGCGGTTGTTTTTGGTAAGTCAGCTGGATCAGTTCACCCATATGCCACTCTTTAGCAACAGCTATTCGCCATTCCCTTATATCAAACCCCAGTTTGGCTTGTTCAAATAGTGGAAGTTTTTTTGGTAGGACTAATTGCCTATATTGAATACGCCACATAGGCTTTGGCTTTAAGTACCAAAGTAAGGTTTCGGCGAAATTATAAGTTAATGTAGGCCAGTACAACTGTTTTGCTTTTGCAGATGGGCCAACCAGTTTTGCCGTTAATTCGGCGGCTAAAACCGAAGCCGTCATTAAATACTTTATTTCTTCACTAACTCTCGGTAACTTCCCAGCGGATTTCGACTTCGATTGTAAACTAACAAATAGTTTTTCCGCCCCAGACATTCCCAGAGTGCTCATAGCATGATCAGCTGCAATGGGCGCATTATCTTTATTCTTAGCTTGTGACCATGCCGCCGCAATCAAATAACTGGATAATACGGGGTCTTTAGAATAGCTATGTTTGAAGTCAAGAATTGATGTGTTGGGATCACGTAACTGCTTGATTATTTTAGTTAATTCTAGCGGGAGAGGCGGGTTATCGGTTAATTCCTTAATCAGCGCGCGGATGCTATTTTCAGAATTGGACATGAAACTCCAAGAGACCCTAAACTTAAAATCATATCTTTAATATTAGCCGAATATATCGGCTAGTTATGAGAAAATTGAAGCGTGTTTGGTAATTCTGTTGAATCGCACCAACTCGAGCCATATTTTGCCTGCAAAGCTATTGATTGCAGGCTAATTTTTCCGTAAACTCTCGTTCCGCTTAGGGTATTCCCATTCTAAGCTGATTTTTCCTAGAAAGGGCCCTTAGCTCAGTTGGTTAGAGCATCCGACTCATAATCGGCAGGTCCCCCGTTCAAGTCGGGGAGGGCCCACCATTTCTTCAGTTCATTCTTTTAGTTCCAATTGTCCCTATCAAATTCTGTTGACTCTGTTTTAAGAATTCCGAATGAGGGTCAATGCTTCAAATTTGCTTTGCGTCACGACTAACAATTAATTTAAGACCAAAAAAAGGGGCAAGCCTTAAAAAGACTTACCCCTTTTTTAAATTGTCTCTAATTAGATAGCGACGATATTCTCAGCTTGTGGGCCTTTTTGGCCGTCAGTTACTTCGAACTGAACTTTTTGGCCTTCTGCTAAAGTCTTGAAACCGTCTGCAGAAATAGCACTGAAATGTGCGAAAACGTCCGGACCAGACTCTTGCTCGATAAAACCAAAACCTTTAGATTCGTTGAACCACTTAACGGTTCCTGTAGTAGTATTAGACATAATAATATCCTGTAATTTATATAATAGTTGTGCCTACAATAGGCGTGATTTGCATGAAAAAATGTAGACTGGAACTTATAAACTTCAGGACGTCGGTGTTACGAATAATACTGCGAAATGTAGATTGTAAATTAAAGGCTATCTTTCTAGCTGCGCGCACTGTATAGGTAATCTCACCATCTGTCCAGTTAACTTTGGGAATTATCTGAGATTTACCAGTTATTCCTTGTTCTGTGACTATTTTGAGACAGTTTTGGGTATTTGCTAGCTCGTTTTCTTGATTGCAGGCCGCTGTAACGCGCTAATAAAGTCTGTATATTAGCGCTTGGCTTGGTCAGGCTGACACTAGCCGGGTCTACCGTCTAATCGCGCGGAAATCAATATTGGTAGGTAGTTCCAAATAAAACAGATAAATGCAATGGCCCAGAAGGCAGCGGTTAAATTTATTATGTGAAAGTAATTATCAATAATATGGTGACCAAATACACGAACCACAAAAGCCATAAATAATGCGGTAAATCCAATACTCATAAGCCTGCCAACTGCAATTTTACGACCGGTGTGTCCTAGAGAAACTCTCGAAATCATTGATAAGATCATTCCACTCATAGCGCCAATCGTTAGCGTATGAATAGCTTGAGAACGAGATACCCAACCTAGAGCCTCACTTAACCCGAACAGAAAAAATCCCAAAACGATACACCAGTAACTTAAATGTAAAGACCACACCAATGGCGTTTTAAATGTTACCCAAATTCTCCAACGCGCAGCTCTTATGGCATGAACCGTCGCAGCAACAAAGTAGAGGCTTGATTTTACTTGAGAGCTAATTTCAAGCGGTAAAACATGGATCAATAGCACTATCACCACCGAAAGAATGCTAGCCACTTCAATTGCCAGAATCGAATGGACTCGTTGCGTCTGAGTTCCGTTAGCGGTGAACATAGGAAATACTCTTCCGCCTAATATACACATGATCAGCACTACCAAAAATATCATGGCGTTACTAGCGGTATACAGTAGTTCAGGTTGGCTGAAAAGAACGGCTTTGTGAAACATCAAATTAGCAGCAGTCATGCCCAATAAAATGGCGATAAACATCAAATTGCGCCAAAGCTTAGTTTTTATAATTGGGTAAGCGAGCGCAATGGCTGCCGCGGGTAAGAATAGAATATCGATTGACGCAATAAACCAATGATTAAGGTAACTAGGTAGAAACATCATCGTCCTTGCCAGTAGCCAAATAAAAAATAGACCAAAAAGAGTCTTACCTTTTATACCTGGAATACCGCTCCAGTTTTGAACGGCTGTCAATAAAAAACCAACAACAATTGCAGCGACAAAACCAAACAACATTTCATGTATGTGCCACCACATGGTGCCACCGTAGAGGTCAATTTGAACCTTCATTGGAAATACAAAAGCCCAAAGTAGAATGGCCAATAAACTAAACAGTGAACCAAACAAAAAGAATGGTCTAAAAGCTAAATTAAAAAGTGCGAAGTTTGGCGCGGATGCCGGTGACTTAGTTTCAATTTCTCCCGATGGTAATAGGCGGCTCATTCTAAAGTCTCTCAGTTAGTTTGGGAATTATCAATGGATGAAATATTTAACAGCTGGCTCAATTCAGTTTGTGATTGTGGCGTCACTAAGTCAGCCAATGTAAATTGATCGAGGGTTTTGTAGAAGCTTTCGACAGCTTGCCCAAATATCGATTTAAGCTGACAGCTCGGCGTAATGACACACTGATTGTTATCACCAAAGCATTCAACCAAGTTGGAATGACCTTCGAAACTTCTTACTAGTTTGCCAAGGTTAATCTCGCTTGGCTTGGAATTTAGTGTTAAACCACCGTTTTTTCCTCGAGTCGCTAGAAGAAAACCTTGCGAGTTAAGCGTTTGAACAATCTTCATTAAGTGGTTTTTAGAAATTGAGTAGCTTTCGGCGATCTGGTGGATGGTCGATTTCTGATCTTTATTAACCGCAAGGTATATCAAAACCCTAATAGCGTAATCGGTATAACGGGTGACCTGCATCTAAATCTCCATCTTTTTCGAGTGTAAAGCTAAAATGAAAGTACCATAAGATGTAAGTAATATACATCTTATGGTTTGTAAATTCAAATAGCCATGTGATTAAATTTCAAATGAGCTATGATTAAGCTAGTAAGTTATAAGTTCATTGATGGAAGGGCAAAGTTATTTTTACCGCTATTAGATGTATCTTATTGATTTTAATTGGGGCTTTTGCATATATCGAGGGTGCACAGGCATACCAAGATAATGAATATACTCTGAGGCTCAAATGGTTTCACCAGTTCCAGTTTGCCGGATATTATGCCGCGCAAGAAAAGGGCTATTACGCGCAAGAAGGACTAAAGATTCAGATTAAAGAGCGGGACCCCGCTTTAAGCCCAATTCAAGAAGTGATCCGCGGTCAGGCTGATTTTGCGGTATCCGATTCAAGTTTAATTCTTAGCCGACTAAACGGTTCACCAGTGGTCGCCCTTGCAGTCATTATGCAAAGTTCACCGTTAGTGCTTATGAGTTTAGCCGAGTCAGAAATATCCTCACCGCTAGACTTTTACGGAAAGCGCATCATGTACCAACAAAACGTTGATGATGCGATGATTATGGCAGTTCTCAATGAATATAATATTGGTAAAAATGAGTTTACATTCGTTCCGCATAACTTTGATGATGACGCTTTAGTAAACGACCAAGCCGATGTGATCTCCGCATACATTACCGACCAACCTTTTACTTACCGCCAAAAAGGTAAGCAGGTTAACATCATTAACCCCGCCAACTACGGTGTGGATTTTTATGGTGATAATCTATTCACTTCTGAGAAGGTATTTAATGAAAACCAACAACATGTTTTGGCTTTTAGACGAGCGAGTCTTAAAGGGTGGCAATATGCACTCGATAATTCAGAAGAGGTAGTCGATTGGATTATCGAAAAATACGGTTCTAAAAAGTCGCGTGACGCTTTACTTTACGAAGCTAAAATGACAAAACGAATGATTAAACCCAAACTAATCGAAATAGGAAACATTAACCCGAGTCGATTTAGGCGCATTTCTGAAATTTATAAGGAAAAAGGATTAGCACCAGCTAATTCCAACTTAGATGGTTTAGATTATAAAGAGTATATTGAGACACCAAATCACCTCAAAATGTTAATGATAATTATTTCTGCTGCGTTGGTGGTGTTGCTGGTGATCTTAATGATGGTGTTTTATGTTAACAAACGACTTAAGCAAGCGGTGCAATTGAGAACTGAACGTTTAGCTGAGGCAAATTTAAGATTGAAAAAACTAATCGGGTTTGTAGCGCATGACTTACGAAATCCATTGGGGGCAATTTTGTCATTTGCCAAAATGGGTAGGAACCCCAAATATAAAGACAAGTTACCCCATGTGCTAGAAAGTATGGAAAGTTCAGCTGCAAAGGGATTGGAATTAGTTAAATCGGCACTAGAAGCGACTGCTTTAGGCACTGGAAAATACGAGTTAGAACTTTCTCGGTTCGACTTAAGTGAAATCGTTGAGCAAGGGATTCAGAACTTTATTGAAATAGCAGATGGCAAGCGGCTTATATTTAAAATTGATATTGCACTTGGAACGTGGGTGGAAGCGGACGTGAATCGAATCATTCAAGTTCTTGATAATGTTATATTGAACGCCATTAAGTATTCTCCCGAGGAGTCGGAAATTATAATTGCCTGTGAGCCTACAGGAACTCAAGTAAAATTTAGTTGTTTAAATAAAATACCTGAGAATTACCATATAGAGGCTGAAGAAGAAAACCTTTATCGCTCATTTGGATTTGGAATAGAAATTATCCGCGAAATTTTGGAATTGCACGGGGCTAACCTTTCATTTGAAACCAGAAACAAAACATTTGAAGTGACTTTTTGTCTAAACAATGCACCCTAATATTTAGTTTAAGCTATTTTCTTTTAGAGCCTTTAATTTTTCCAATAACTGCAAGGCGTCTTTTGGTCGTTTTGCTGGATTTTTGTGCAACAGCGAACGAAGCAAGGCGGTTGCCTCTCCGAAGACTTCTTTACTTATATCGTATTTGGGGCCACTCGTTAACCATTCTGCAATTCGTCCTTTCTGGGAAAAGCTAGCTTTGGGTGTTTGGCCGCTTAACCATTCAAATAAAATACACCCTAAAGAATATAGGTCTGCTCGGTGGTCAATATCGATTGATTTTGACTGCTCGGGGGCCATGTAATCTAAGGTACCGCAGATTCGACCATTTTCGCTCGGTTGCTGTTTTAAAAGTGCGATACCAAAATCGACAATCACTGGCATTCCCTGGGTATTTAATAATATATTTTCGGGTTTGAGATCGCGATGGATCACACCGGCCTGATGAATTACCGCGAGTCCTTGTACAATGGGGATTAAGTAAGTTAATACTTGGTCTAACTTTTGTGAGCTACCCATGAGGCTCCTAAGTTCGCCGCCTGTTAAAAGTTCTTGAACTAAATAAGGGGTACCGAAATTGTCGTGACCTAGTGCGTAGGTTTTTGCAATCGCGGGGTGTTTGATTGAGCCGACAGCTTCAAATTCAATGCGCGCTTGGTTCCACAATGTCTGGAACTCACTTTGGTCCCATTGATCTTGAATGTGAAATTGTTTTAACGCAACATCGCGGTCTGATACCATGTCATGAGCTTGGTAGACGTTGCCAAATCCACCAGAGCCTAATTTTTGGCGTATTAAATAACCATCTCCAACTTGCTCTATCGACTCGACAATGGGACGTTGTGTTTCTTCGGCAATAGATTCATGAATGTCATATTGATGCATAAGACTGCTCAGCTCTTTTGTGAAACACTTAAATCCATATTTCCTCGCTAACTTTCTGGCTAACAGCAGGTGTGTCTTTGCAAAGGGGATATGCTGTTGGCTGAAAGCTGCTTGAGACAACCAAATTCGATACTCAATCTCGACTTCGGGAAGATTCTTTGATTGAATGTCAGCGAGTGTTTTCTCAGCACGATTAATATCAAAGTTTCCTGAAATTAGTTCCGCTTTACGCGCTAAAATATCGTAATGGAGTTGATGAAACGGACTTAAAGTTGAAAGATATTGCTGCAACGGAATTAACTCTTCAGCACTTATTGTTTTGCCCTGTTGAATTTTCAATAGAATAAGATCTTTATGGCAGAAGAAAATTCCTTCCATGTCTGATTCATCATGTAACTCGATTGCCTTTTGTAGGTAGTCTTCCGCGGTTTGCCATTGCCCTGAAGCTAGGTTGATTCGGGCTAATAAATTGATAATTCTTGCCTTTGTATTGGCAGGCTCATGTTCGCAGAGTGAAAGATCGAGTTTAGCGAATTTTTCCGCTTGCTCGTACCTTCCCAGTTTTAAGCAAAGCCTGGCAAGGTTTCCTAGGGTAATCGCTTTTCCTTTTTGATCGCCTAATTGCATTTTAAGCGCAAGTGATTCTGAATAGTAGAGTAATGCTTGCTGATGATCGGCAAGACTATTAAACACATTACCTAAGGTATCGGCGACAACGGCTTCACCCAAGGTTTCTTCTAATTCGCTATATACTTTTCGTGCTTGTAAGAGATGCTCTAGCGCTTGTTTGTTATCTCGACGCCAAAGCATAACGATCGCGATGGCATGGGAGAGTCTGGCTTTAAGCCTTTGTTCGGGAAGTTGTTGGCTAATTTTAGTGAGTAACGAAATTCGCTTTTTGTCAGCAAGGACATTAATTGGCTTTAGCAGTATCAGTTCGGCGTGGCAAGCAATCACAACCAATTCAAGCTGATCAAATGAATCCGACTTTACAGCTGTGTCTAAGCAAGTTGGGCTCTCGGAGACAATTTTTGAGAGTTGATGATAGGCCGACTCCTTGTCGCCTCGCTCTATCGCGACAACCGCCTCGATCCAGCGATTTTCAACTTCGTTGGTTGACTTTTGTTCGGTTACGTCTATTGGTTGAGGAGAAGCAGTACCTGAAGGCGATTTTTCTAGTCGCAACTTAAGTTTTTCGCTGATTTCTATTGGATATACTGACATTGTGAACTATTCTTTTGATTGTAGATTTAATACTAGCTGATTAAAACAAGATAACCAGCCAAAAGTTTTGTTCTAACTCCAATAGGACAATTGCTTTGGCTCCTAAAAAATAACAACAAAGAAAAAGACTATCGTATGATCCTTAAAATTACCAATTTAAACGGGCCTATGCTCGAGACCAGTCACCAATTCACTGATAAAAATGAAATTAAGATAGGTAGAGATCCTAGTTCCGATGTTTTGTATCCTGGAGAGTTTACTGCCGTTGGTAGGCATCACCTTGTGCTTGCATTGGACAGTGGTCACTATGAATTGAGAGTTAATACTAAAAATCCGGTATATCTAGACAATCAACTGGCTGGTGATGATGTTGAATTACCAGATAGTTGTGTGATTGCTTTAGGGACTCCAAATGGGCCAAGTTTTCGAGTCGAAAGAATTGAGTCAAACGAATTACCTAAAACCGTTGACTACGGTCGTCAGCAAGAGATTCATCAAACGGTTAATCGCAGTAAGCACTGGCTGCGGGCGGCATTGCTATTGATCGTGGTTTTTGCCGGAGGATTTGGTTATCAAGCTTGGGAGACTTCTCAACGCTTGGAAATGATTAACCAGCAAGCTGAGGAAGTGATCAGCGATATCTATCGAGAATTAGATCAAGATATTGGCAAACTAGTTAATCAGGCAAGTCAATCGGTCTACCTTGTGTTGCTTAAAACTGAAACGGGAGAGACACCCATAGGGACTGCATGGGTTGCAACCGATGGTGCACTAGCGACAAATGCGCATGTTGCCGAGGTGTTTACTCAGCTGCCTGAAGGTGGAGAATTTGGTTTTTATGTTCGTTCTACGGTGGCGCCTTATCAGGAACACAAGATAGAAAACGTATTGCTACATCCGGGTTTCAAGGCATTTACAGAAGCTTGGAGCGAAGCAAAACCTCAGACCTTGTCGGCTAACGGAGAGCCAGAAGACTTAAAATTAATTCCTGGATACGACGTTGCTCTTCTTTTTCCCGAAAATAATGAAGGCTTACAAACGCCTTTAAAACTTGCCGATTATCCCACTTTAAAGAATTTGTCTAGCGGTGATCAAGTGGCGTATGCAGGGTTTCCGATGGAAGGAGTCTTTAAACAAGACTTTATTAAGCCTTCTACCACAGTGCAAGTTGCCAATATTACCTCGGTGACTGACTTTTTTCGCAGCCAATCGAGCTTTGGAGAAATGCAGCTAATACAACATTCACTCCCAGCCATTGGAGGTGCAAGTGGTTCGCCTATTATCAATAGTCAAGGCGAGGTCATTGGGTTACTTAGCGCTGGAAACGTAGTAGGCCATACCCGTAGTGGTGACAGAATAGGCAGCGCTGTTGCAATAAACTAT
This sequence comes from Kangiellaceae bacterium, assembly GCA_965230505.1. Lineage (GTDB taxonomy): Bacteria > Pseudomonadota > Gammaproteobacteria > Enterobacterales > Kangiellaceae. The sequence continues at coordinate 3,450,079 of OZ246006.1, forward strand.
GCACAAAGAGTCGACTTACTATTGCAATTAATCGAACACGGTGAGCGACTCGATATGACTCCAATCGTTGCACGTTGGAAAAAGGGCTTCGACAAATTTGATAATCCTGAAAAAGTTGCCAAGAAACAAAATAATTTAATACAAAACAATATACTTGAGGGCTGGAAAGAGTATGTTGGTGTAACACAAGCAACGAGGCTAATGCAAAAGGCTATTGAGTTTAACTTGAATCAACGATTGCAAAATATCCCTGCGGTTATGCTTGAGTTTGAAGTCCCGAAAACTGGCAATTATCTTATTCTGGCGACAGAAGATAAACAAGCCGATATTGATATGGTTGTTGGTATTGTAAGGCAGAATAAATTTAAGGTACTACAGCGCAATACCAAAGGGGATTTTTATCCTAATTTTAACATCAAAGTTGATGCTGGAGAGCGTTTAGTGATTTACGTTTTACATGGCGAATTAGCCGACTCGGGACAGCAAACAGCAAACGCTACTCTAGAGATTTACCAATAGCAGGTTAGAGAATTTATAATGCAGAAAAGATATCAATTACTATCGATTTGTTTGACGAGTTTTTTAATAACAAGCCAATTTGTGGCTGCCAGTGCCCAAAGTGATGAACCTGGATTTTCAGTAGAATATAAGCTTGCGGATAATTCGGAATTAAAAAAACAAAAGAAAGTACGAAAACTATCTGAAAGTTTCGGAGAGTTGACTGAGCAAGAAGTGTTTGAAAATTCATCCAAAACAACCCCATTTAAGCCCCAACCTAAAGACACATTGCAGCCTTTGTCTAGCACTTTTTCTTTAGACACCAAGAAAAGCAACAGTGAGTTTGCGGTTATTGGTCGAGATTCTCGGGTGAAGCCTAGGCGAACAACCGAGTTCCCATTTCAAGCAATCGGCAGATTGGAAATATTTTGGGCTAGTAGTGACAAAAGAGGGACTTGTAGCGCCACTTTGATAGGTCCCGACAAGTTAATCACGGCAGCGCATTGTGTTTATGATAAGGAGAATAAAAAGTTTGCCAAGAGGATTTATTTTACACCTGGTAGAGATGGTGACTATATACCCTATGGCATGTACGGGGCTAAAACTGTTTATATGCCGGCGGACTATCCTTACTCACAAATGCAAAATGGTAATTCCGATATTGCCGTTATTAGCTTAGCGACACCTATCGGAAATAGACTCGGCTATTTGGGATTTGGTGTCTATCAAGCGCCGCCCGAACATATCAATCATTCCATTGCTCAGGAGATTAAATTTATTGGCCAACAAGTTGCCGGAGACGAAGCCGCATATCGCAAGAAAGCGACCCAGTATATGGAAACAGCTCACCAGCGATTTCCTGATTATAGTTTAAGTTATTATGGGTATTCAGGCGATAAGAATGGTGAAGTGTGGGGAGATACCTGTTTACATTTTTTGGATGAAAATATTTCATCAAAACGTTACCCACAAATAAAAACCTTTTGTGATTACCAGCGTGGAGCGAGCGGCAGTGCCTTTATCGATTCTGATCAATACGTGAGAGGTGTTAACTCGTTTCATCACGGCTCAAAGAGCACAATGATTGTGAATCGTGATGGTGGGTCGACTGGCGATTTTAAGGGAGATGCCTTTGAGGTTGGAAACTATAGTGTTGGTATTTCTTCATACTCTATGAATTTAATCGTTAACTGGAAGAACAATCAATATGGTGTTGAGACTTTGGTTAAACAATATTCTAATACCAATAATCTAAAGCAAGTTAGTATTGAGAATGAGTGTCGAGCGACGGTTTGGGTTGCCTTCCGCTATAAGACTCTTGAAGGGAGCTGGGTTAACCAAGGATTTTACAAAGTCGCCCCGTATAAATCGTCTTCGATTACAACATCCTCTGACTACATTTACTATCATGCGCTAGAAGATCGAGGTAGTCGAGTGTGGAGCGGGACTGACACCTATCAAACATTATACGGAAGAGAGCTAGGCTTTCGAAAACGGGCCACGAGAGAGTCTTTTAAAAATATTATCAAACTTACTTGCAGTTAAATAAGCAAGAAAACTCAATCAGCTTTGGTGGTAAGTTATCGCCAAAGCTGGTTACCCTTCATTTTATAGTTTTCGAATTCGCCCTAGACCAATTTCTTTTTCAAAGACAAACAGAATAACTACAGGTTGATATTCACCGGAATGATCTGTTACTTTGCTATTTGTTTAGAATCTACTAGGACCTGTCAATGAATCTCTCCCTTCGCCTTCTTACTTCACTGTTGTTGATTGCTTGCGCGTTTTCAGTGCAAGCCAGTGAGAATAAAAAACTCACAAAAATAATCGAAAATCATTGGAAGGTCGCTCAGCAAGAAAAAGTATTCTTTAGAACGGATCCCGATACCTTTCGAATGAATGGAACGCTGCCTGAATTTAACTTAGAAGCTAGAGAACGTCGTGAAAAATTCAACCAGGCGATCCTCAAACAGTTAGATCAAATCGTTCCGAAAAAATTATCTCGAAACAACCAAATAAATTATAAGTTGTTTAAATATGAGCGAGAGGCAGAAGCTGAAACCTACACTCAGCCGACTCACTTGTTCCCCATTACAAGTTTATTTGGCTATCACACCTATTATGCTAATGCGCCAGGTAATATGTCATTCTTAGAGCTAAATGATTATAAAAAATATCTGGTTAGCTTGGCTGATTTTCCCAAGTACAACCAACAGCAGATTGGACTACTGCAAGAAGCTATTGATAAAGGCTTTGTCCATCACTGTCAGGCAATGAAAGGATATGAGAAATCCATTCAGCAACATATCGTCTCAGCGCCAGAACAAAGCCGCTTGTATCAACCTTTTAGAAATATGCCCAAGTTAATCAGTGATGCTGAAAAGCAAAATATTATAGAACAAGGTAAAAAACTGATCGCCCAGCAAGTGATACCAGAATTTCAACGATTTTATGACTTTTATACCAAGGACTATATTCCAAATTGTCGAAAAGAAGCTGGGATCAGCAGTGTAAAAGGCGGCGCTGAATACTATCAGTCTCAAATTAAGTTCTTCACGACGACGGATATGACTCCTAAAGAAATTCATCAACTAGGCCTTCAGGAAGTTAAGCGTATTCAACAAGAAATGATGGGTATCATCAAAAAGGTCGGGTTCAACGGGAATTTTAAAGCCTTTTTAAAGTACTTGAGGGATGAACCAAAATTTTATGCCAAGTCAGAACAAGAACTACTTGGTCATGTGGCTTTAATCGCCAAAAATGCGGAAGGCGAGTTACCTAAGTTTTTTGGTCTGTTACCGAGAGGGACATATAAAATAAGGCCAGGTGCACGAGGAGCTTATTACGTAGCATCGACTGGTGATGGAAAAACCTCCGGTACCTATTTTATCGGTACCAGTGATCTAAAGACTCAACCACTATATGCGTTGGAAGCGTTAACCTTTCACGAAGGTGTACCCGGTCATCACTTGCAATCAGCAATTGCATTAGAGCTGGATGTACCTGAATTTCGCAAGACCGTTTATCATGCGGCGTATGGCGAAGGCTGGGGACTTTATTCAGAAAGACTAGGCATTGAGATGGGCTTTTATCAAGATCCCTATAGCGATTTTGGTCGATTAACTTATGAAGCTTTTCGAGCGATTCGTTTGGTGGTTGATACCGGTATGCATGCATTTGGCTGGAGCCGAGACAAGGCGATTCAATATATGTTGGACAATACCGGGCTTGGACAAAAAGCGGTAGAAGCACAAATCGATCGTTATATTACTTGGCCAGCTCAAGCATTGTCTTACAAAATTGGTGAGTTGAAAATTAGAGCGATTAGAAAAAAAGCTGAGACTATTTTGGGTAATCAATTTGATGTGCGCTCTTTTCACGATACCGTAATTGGCAATGGGTCGGTTCCTATTGCGGTGTTGGAAGAGTTAGTTGATGAGTGGGTTGAGAATCAGCGATGATAAAATGGAGCTGGGAGCTGGGAGCTGGGAGCTGGGAGCTGGGAGCTGGGAGCTGGAATAAAAAAGTTTCTAGTTGCTAGATAAGAGTGAAGAATTAAAAAAAGTATGTCTCACAATACTATTGACCAAAACAAAGAACGCCAAATCTTAAGTCATTATGATGAGATTTGGTTGTTTGGTTATGGGTCATTAATTTATAAAGTTGATTTTCCTATTCTTGATAGTCAACCCGCTTTAATTAAAGGCTGGAAGCGCCGATTCTGGCAGGGTAGCCATGATCATCGTGGAACTCCAGATAAGCCGGGAAGAGTGGCGACCTTAATTGAAGCCGCCGGAGAGCATTGTTTTGGCATGGCTTACCAAGTCACAGAAGAAGAGTTTGAGCATCTCGATCATCGTGAGAAAAATGGTTATTTACGCTATGAGGTTGATATTTATTTTACTGATTCCAGTCCCTCTCAATCAAAAAAGGGGCTGGTCTACATTGCGCCCACTGACAATGAAGCGTTTCTTGGGGCTGCGTCGGAGTTAGAAATCGCCCAACACATCAGTCAGTCTGCTGGCCCAAGTGGAGATAATTCGGAATATGTTTTTTTACTGGCAAAGGCGTTGAAGGAAATGGAGGTTGAAGACCCTCATTTGTATTCTATTGAAAGTTATCTTAGAGAGTTGGAAAACTCGTAAGTCAGGTTATCTATAGGCCTGCGTAGAGCCTTTAGCGAATACCCACAACGCTACGCGGGGCACGCTGACCGGACAATGAACTATCATGCCAAAACGATTACTATTGATTCTGCTATCGCGTCGGGTTTCCTTCGTCTACCCGACCTACCTGAGTCAAGAACCTTCGCCAAAGAGAAGTAGACAAACTTGCAGATTTTTGAATGTTAAATTTAGTCCGCTTTAGGCCGAAAGCAAGCACGCTATTTATGGCTGTAAGTATAACAAATATGTCGGAACGATAGCTCTGTTCCGAGCTTCCAATAGGAACTTAATTAAACATCAATTAATAATCTTTTCTAGCTTAAAAAAAGCTGTGAATGAATCACAAATCTTATTAATATCTACATCCGGCGCTACAGCCACTCTCACAATATAATCTTTATCCGCTTCTTTGGTGGTTCCTTGAGTAGAAGTTGCAGGGATAGTCCAATAGGTCCCTTTTAGCTGTCCATAGCTCACACAGTATTTACAATCCTTCGGATGCTGAGTGATCATATAATTGATTAGTTTTAAATTAAGATCTCTTTTATATTCCTCACGCTCCACTGAGGTATTTCCAACAGTCGGTAAATCTAAAGAAAATACAGAAGGGGTAAAGCCTTGTTCTGCTAACTCATTAGAAACAAAATTGATTTTAGATTCAGGTAACGTTTCTTGGATATGATTGACAAAAGTGAGGGTGTTTTCATAAGCCCTTGCAATCCTAGCTGGCATTGATGGCATGTTCTCAGCTAAAGTATTTAATTGATGATTGACCGCTCGGTTATCCGATAAATCTAGATGTTTTTCTATTAGCTTCTGAATATTCTCCGCTTGTTGATTAGCGGCGCAATAACCCGCAATACAGCGTCCACCGCTTGGAAATTTTGAGCCACTTGAAAACGAGATCACTTTAACGCCAGCCAAGGTACTTTCGTTATGTAATAACTTAACATTGGGACAAAATGTTTGGTCTACCATAAAAGTTGGAGCGATCGCAGCGGTATTGTTTGGGGTCAATCGATGCTTGGCTAAAGCCTTTCCTAAGTCTTGCATATCAGGGACTTCAACTCGCGGATTAGTGGGAATTTCTGCTAAAACCAATGGCACGCCATCGAGTTCTGCGACTTGCTCTAGTGCGACTTCAAGACTAGCAACCAGCTCTTGACCACCGTCGACCAGTAAATCAATGATATCGGCTGAGGGAATAAGTTCTGCTACTCGGCGCGCTTGATCGTTAGTGCCGCCATAGCAATTTGGTGGCAGTATGATTTTTAATGGCTTGCCGGGATGATTGACTAAGGCATTTTCAACTAAACCCATCATAATGGCGTATTGAATCGAGAGCCCGCTGGAGGCTATTAACGGCGCGAGATCTGTTCCGGTATTTTCTCTTATACTAGTCTCAATTTTTTGCATTGCGCCAGCTGTCAAACTTTCAGCTTCAATATGTTCCTGCTTGGTTATTTCTCGTAGAAGATTTAGCGCGTTTGGTGGCGTCATCGCTATCGACTCTCGGCGCCTGACATGTTGAACGCCTTTGACTAGGTCTTCAACCACTGATTGATCGGCTGAGTTGTGGATTACAATGGCACTGCCGAATTCTGCATGTAAGTTAATACTCGCATCGACTGAGTCATTAATGGTGATGGCCGAATCGAATGGTAAATCAGTGACTAACAAGTTGATATTATTTGGTTTGCTTGCAATCTCAGCGATTTCATTAATAGCCACTAGATCAAAATCATAACCATAGATACTCTCTAAGCGTTGGACATCAACTAGCGGGGAGTTTTTGCTCAGATGATAAATAGTCGTTTGCTTGCCAGTGAGCTTATTCATTCTCAAAATAGCTAGGATCGGCATTGTTTTTGAGGAAAAGGTAATCACTTGTTCAGCACTAACTTGATTGATCTCCGCTAACAGCCACTCCAAGACGCTAGAAAGCTGATGGCCTAAGCGAATATAGTCATAGGCTGTTGGAAGCTCTGACAATTCGTTTGCAGAGGTAATTGATTCTAGCGAGAGCTCTTGTAATTGTTCTAGAAACTGAGATTTAGCTTTTGATTCGTCATAAATGTCTAGTCTGTGAGTAGTAAGCTCTAGCCAATCTGATGGCAGGTGATCGAGCAAATTGTTTATCGCTTTAAAGCTTTGCTGAGATGACGTCATCTCTATACCTCAAAATATGAATGTTTCTAATGGTTTATACGAAAAGATCATGGACTTGTTTTAATGGCAAATCAAGCACAGATGACTCTATATGGGGACATTTAGTGACAAACTCAAACCAAAGTATGCCGCAATTTTAATATCGACTACACATACTTGCTTCTAAAGGTTATTTAGCGAAGCTTGCATAATTGAGCCCGCGAAATTAGAATGTGCTTGAAATTAACTAATGGTATCAAAAAAATTGTTCAATAACTCGACTAACCAACAGCGTATTTATCTGCAAACAGAGAATCTCTCTGAAGGGATAGTCGTGTCGATCCGTTCTTGGAAGAGTGAAGGGAACAGTTTAAGTACAGGTAGTCATTTATTGTAGAAACACTTCTAACTTTGGAAGTGTTAGCTTCTAAAGTTTAAAATTATAAGATTGGATTAAACAATCAAATTTATTTGAAACGCCGGAAGCTGAAGAGCCCCGGCGTTTTTTTATGTCCAAGGATGGACGGTATTAAGAAAATGCAGGAGCAATTTTCTGTTATGTCCAAGGATGGACGGTATTAAGAAAATGCAGGAGCAATTTTCTGTTATGTCCAAGGATGGACGGTATTAAGAAAATGCAGGAGCAATTTTCTGTTATGTCCAAGGATGGACGGGCAGTTTCCAAGGATGGACGGGCAGTTTTTTGTTCCAGACAAAAACTGCACTTCCTACATCCATGTAGGTCGTATTCGGAAAATGCAGGAGCAATTTTCTGTTATGTCCAAGGATGGACGGGCAGTTTTTTGTTCCAGACAAAAACTGCACTTCCTACATCCATGTAGGTCGTATTCGGAAAATGCAGGAGCAATTTTCTGTTATGTCCAAGGATGGGTGGGCAGTTTATTGTTCCAGACAAAAACTGCACTTCCTACATCCGTGTAGGTCGTATTCGGAAAATGCAGGAGCAATCTTTTGCTTTGTCCATTGACTAACAAATTTACAAAAATAAAATCAAATATAGTAATTAAAGGAAAAAATATTGACGACTAAACATCAAATATTAGCGTAGTAGGTTTGGAATTGAATGGGTCTGTTTCAAATAATATTAAGGGAATTCACTGAATACTAGGTGAAGGAATAGACTCAATTTGAAATTCTGTAACCTATTGAAAAAATAATGAAAATAATTGATATTTGCTGTTGACAGAGTGGCGTTTAAAAGTATTTAATACTCGGCAAATCGGAAACACGAATTAATATACAAAAACTTGAGAAGAGAAATTGAAGCGATGAAATATCAAATAGAGACACAATTTAAAGACGCAAGAGAACAACAGTTCTCTCGCCAGTCTTTGCTCTGTTTATTGAGTAGTCCGCTAGACGGATCAAAGAATGGCAAACAACATTCTATATTAAATTAACTCGCTTCCTTATTTGGAAGCGCAGGCTTCCGGATAAGAAGAATTCAACTCACACCTGCATTCTCTAAAGCCGCAAGCCTAAAAACTTGCGGCTTTTTTATGTCCATGGATGGACGGTATTCCGCAAGGAGCCATGGATGGCGGTGGGGTATTTTCGAACAATCAAATCTGCAAGAAGAATAATAGTCGTTATTGGGGTAACCATAGCTTAATGGTAAAGCTTCGGATTGTGGGTCCGAATGATACGGGTTCGAATCCGGTTGGTTACCCCAATGATGATTAATGAGAAAAAGATTAACGCCCAGGTGGTGCTCAACTCTTTATAGAGAACCGAGCATACGCGGCGGATTTAGAATCCGTTTATTGAGAGTTCGACGAGCTATGTAGGAACATCGCCGAACATCGGAAGAATGACGATGGCACGAAAGTGTGAAGACCAAGGATGGTCTGAATAATCTCTCCTTGGGCACCAAATTTAGAAAGTTGAAGCTTTGAGTAGGTCAAAGTCCTGGTCTTGAAAATCAGTGGAACCTTAGTTGGTTTGGGCTCTACTCATTTTTATCTGGGGGCCTCCGGCTTCCACAGTTTAACTGGAGAGTAATCCGTGATGGTGATCGGCGTCGTTTGCTAAACGAATGGAAGGCAATGTCTTTAAGGTTCAATTCCTTTTCTCTCCGCCAATTTAATGCGCCGGTGATGGCGATAAATATTACGAGCGAGGCATACATGCAATTTTAAAAGCAGGTTTTGACTTGCTCTTAGAAACTGTATCGAATCTCCCTCGGCGTAACAAATTTAGTATAGGTAATTGTAAAACTAAAAAGGAAAATAATTGACGACTAAACAACAAATATTTGCGTAGTAGGTTTGGAATTGAATGGGTCTGTTTCAAATTATATTGAGGGAATTCACTGAATTTTGGGTGAAGGACCAGTCTCAACTCTGATGTTTGTAAGTTGTTGAAATAAAAGAATAAAAATAAAAATAAACTGTTGACGTACTGAAATTCCGATGGTTAAATACACAGCAAGAAATGAGTGACATCCTTTGATATTAAAGATAAAAATTATTCTCGAGTCACAATATAGATTGTTTTTATTCAATCTTAGATAGATAGCTAAATAGAGTTAAACATGAAAATGACAAACAACGATATACACGTGAAACAGCAAGGGCCTATATGGTCAGGTGTGTATTGTTACGCCAAATTTATGCGCAGAATTGAAGATACAAATATAGATTAAGCTTCGAAGATAAATTTCGAGGCTAGTAATGAGTCTCGAAGGGAAATTAGAAACCTGGTTGAGACGATTCTTAACTAGGTTTTTTTATTTGGGATTTATAAAAATGTTTTTGAAAAAATTATTTGGAAAAGATGTTTTTGACATACAAGCGGCTTAACAGTCGCAATCAATTTAAAAATTGTCGCGGCTATAAATAATAGCAGCGTAGTTTAAGGGTAAAACAGCGGGTTTATACTCCGTAGCAACAGATAATTGGCTGATCCGAGTTCGAGTCTCGGCGCTGCTACCAAATTAAAAATTAGTATTATTAGATCAGATAAACATGAAAACGATTGTTAAACAAAAACAGATTATCAAACCGACGAATTGTTGGTGCGGTGATGTGCGTCCCGAACAAGGGAGTTGTCTCTTAATAGGTACTGGTAATCGCATGTATAAGATTTTTAATAGTTATGACAAACAAGGTGCCAGAGGTGCACCTATGTAACTCTGCAAGTTTTTGCTTGCGAGTTACGAAAAGTTTCTCTCGAGTATAGTGAAGTCGAGCCCGAGAGATAAAATCCTCGGGTTTTTTTATGCCTCTATCGTGGGCAACGTTCTTTAACAAATTAGGTTTCGCAAAAGAGTAAGAGCAGTCTGTTTGATGCTCGCAAGATTTTTTAAAAAGGATGGCGGGAGATGTGGATCTCGATCGGATTGTAACCCCGACGCGCAAGCATGGCTGCTGGGGGGGGCGCACGTCTTCGACTCCAGGGTCATCCACCAGAGCAGGTGTAGTGTTAACGGCAGCACGTTTGGCTTCCACCCAAAAAGTTCGAGTTCGAATCTCGAGATCTGCTCCAAATTTTATAGCGGGTCGGTGTAGTGGTTAACATAGAGGATTCATATTCCTCTGAACGACAGTTCGAATCTGTCACCCGAAACCATTATTTGTAGCAATGTAGCTCAGTTGGTAGAGCACACCCTTCATACGGGTGAGAGCACTGGTTCGAATCCAGTCATTGCTACCAAATTTATCTGGGATTAGCTCAGTCTGGTCAGAGTCCTCCGTTTGGAACGGAGATGTCGAAGGTTCAACGAGCATCGTAGGAACGATGCCGAATATCGGAAGAATGACGATGGCACGTATGTGTGAAGACCATGGACGGTCTGAATAATCCTTCATCCCAGACCAATTAATTTGTGAATAATAAACAAGGGGAAGTAGCTCAATTGGGAGAGGCAAGTTTTTGCTCCTGCAAAACTTGCACTTCCTACGTCCATGTAGGTCGCCACGCTTGCAAGTTTTCGGTTGTGAGTTCGAGTCTCATCTTCTCCACTACATTAAGGGTGTATAGCTCAAATGGTAGAGCGACTGCCTGTTAAGTAGTTGGTTGAAGGTTCAAATCCTTCTGCGCCCGCCAATTTAATGAATCGCGATGGTGAAATACAACTGAGGTTTCACCCTACAGACCCGTCACGGTGAAAGCCCGACTCAGTTATCTTTAAACCCCGGATAGCTCATTTGGTAGAGCACATGCCTGATAAGCGTGAGGTGGCTGGATCGTAACCAGCTCTGGGGACCAAATTTATTAGCACTTTAGCTCAATTGGTAGAGCGCCTGTTTTACACACAGGAGGTCGACTGTTCGATTCAGTCAAGTGCTACCAGTTTATGGGTTGCTAGCTCAATTGGTAGCAGCATCCGGCTTTTAACCGGAAGGTTCCGAGTTCGAATCTCGGGCGGCCCACCAAACATTCCAACATCACGAACCGAGGTGTGATGATACTTTTTGACGGTGGAAGTCCGTACTCGGTATAGGACACGAGTATACAAGTGGTCAAAGTAACCAGACTTTCAATCTGGTCTTATGAATAGTTCGCGGGTTCGAATCCCGTCTCGTGTGCCATATTTAGCTCCGTGGTGTAGTTGGTAACACTCAAGATTTTGATTAGGTACTTGGTATGACTGGTTAACGTGATTTCAGAACAATGTTTTCAGGTTAGTGCGAGGCGTATTGTGCAGGAAATGGTATTCCCTTTTCAAACGATACAACGAAGCAATAATTTGAAAAAAATTGTTCCCGAAGGGCGGTTCCAGAAATTGCAAGCTATGTTGTTGTACTCCCTTGAATTGGCTACGGCCAGTCCTGCGGTCGTACGCCTAATATCTTACAATTTCTTGATTCGCTGAAGTCACGTTAACCAGTCATACCAAGTACTTATCGTTGGTTCGAACCCAGCCAGAGCTGCCAAATACTAAACTAAAACTTCATGCCTTAAGGAGGATAAATCATGAAACTATATTTAGACGATGTTCGTCCTGCTCCAGCAGGATGGAAGTTAGTGCGCTGGCCACAGGAAATGATTGAGCTTTTGATGACTGGTGCAGTCACGGATGTCAGCTTAGATCACGATCTAGGCGATGACAAACGAGGTACTGGGTACGATGTAATTACTTGGCTGGAAAAAGCAGTTGTCGATTATGGATTAGTACCGCCAAACATTAAAGTTCATTCTGCGAATGTTCCGGCAAGAAAACGAATGGAGCGAGGGATTAAATCAGTTAACCACCTTTACCAATTTAGAAGTCGGTACCATTCATAATTTTACTTTCTAACGGAAGTTAGGATTTTTTGTGAATCCCGCAATGGGATTCTAATAGGGAAATCTGCCGTACACGGACGTTTCTTTTAGTACAAAACTCAGAGCGAAAACTAATTTGCTATACTTAACATAACAAGGAGAACGATTATGCAAGCTCAGATCTTGCGACTTAACAAAGCTGGTCAAGCAATGGAGTGGATTAACTTTGAATCCGCGGCTTGTTTGTACTCTAAAGATCAAGTGTTGTGGACATTTGGTAAAACTGCTGCACGTCTTAATGGTGGCCATTCGAGACTAACTGGACAACGGTCTTTTCTTGATATCGCTTCGGTAATCGCTACCGATGGTCAAATCCATCAACGCCATAGCCGTGTACCAGCTTTAAGCAACTACGCGTTATTCCAGCGAGATGAGCATTTGTGTATGTATTGCGGAAAGCCTTTTAGTCGTTCAGAGTTAACTCGTGATCATGTTATTCCGCAGGCTCGAGGTGGAAAAAATACTTGGACCAATTGTGTCGCGGCATGTAAGCCTTGTAATAATTTTAAGGGGTGTCGTACACCGGAAGAAGCTCACATGAGCCTAATAGCCATTCCATTCCGACCTAATATTTCTGAGTACTTAGCTTTAGCGAATAGAAATATACTGGCCGATCAAATGGAGTTTTTGGTGAAAGGATTTTCAAATAATATGCTAGAAAAAGTAAAGCGTGAGAACAAAAAATAAATGGTTAACCTAGGTTAACCATTTCAATTGTTTTGCTAATTCAACAAAGCGTTTAAATAATTATTGAGCTTAAAATATTTTAGTTTTTTGGTCTAAGTTTTTCAATAACCTTCGCGTCTACCCAAAAGGTGTCTACGTTATCTTTATCAATATTTCGATTAAAGAATAGATATTTTCCATCTGGTGTTACCTGAGCTGCAAACTCCGACGCTGGTGTATTAATTTCACCACCCAGCTTAATTGCCTGCCCCCATGCTCCGTCTTTTTGTCTAAAGCTGATAAATAGATCAGCATTGCTATCCGAGCTATTCCTTTGTCCATCCCAGATAATGTAGCTTTCATCTTGAGCAATAAAAGGATGCGCATTATATCGACCAGTATTAATTTCTTTAGGTAGTGGCTTAGAGGCTTGCCGCACACCATCGACTATTCGTGAAATTCGTAATACACTATTTTCTTGAGCTTCATCAATTACCAATGTACCTTTGTCCGAAGCTGTTACTCGCATAATTCGGATGTCTTCAAAGTCTGCGCCAAGTCTTTTAGGAACAGACCAACCGGATTTAGTGCGTTCTTTATAACTTCTGCCAAAATACATTTTTCTTCCATCAGTTGATAAAGTTGGGGTTCCTCTTCTCGGCCCCAAAATACGTTCCAGCCATCGATTATCCTTATTTTCGAGAACCACAAATTCTTGTTTTGGTTTGGTTTGGTATCAAGGTCTACTTCCCTGACGAAATAAACCTCATTTAAACTAGGTGCAAATACCACACCGTATTCCCATCCCTTGGTTGAAATAATACCGGGAGCAAAAACTTCGGGAGTTAAACCAGGAGGCTTTTGCCCGAGGTAAGGGCCTGTGAGGTTTGTTAATTTGTTTTGACTAATAACCTTGCTACTCAAGGTTAGTGAACCAAGTAATAAAACGATTGAAACAAAAGATATTTTCATATTTCTCTCTCTATTTGGTAAAGACAGGTAGAACGGCATTTTCAATCTGGGTCATGATTTGATCGTCTCTGTCATGGCCGGTGATTACGATAGTTAAGTTAAGCTCTGCGACGACAATCACACGTTGTCCACCTCCACCCCATGCGAATGTTGCGTCATAGCTTTTACCTTCAACCACCAGTGGTGCTTGATACCAAAAATAACCATAACGGTAACTATCCGGCATCCAGTCTTCCGTTGGATTAACCAAACCGCTGGTTGCCTTTTTAAGGTAGTCTGCAGAAATAAGCTGCTCGCCGTTCCACTGACCGTTGTTAAGAACCACGCTGCCTAATTTGAGCATATCGCGCGAAGTCAAGCTGACCATCCATCCGGCTTGGGGGAGTCCGCTGATGTGTTTGTCCCAGCTGTAGTTAGTGATGCTCAATTTATTTAGAATTTCATTTTTGATGAACGCTTGAGCTGTACCGGGCACAACCGCGTCGATCACCGTCATCACTAGCATTGGGTTATAATTACCATACAAATAAGTTTGGGACTCAGCAGTAATCGGTTTACTTTTTTCGAGAAGGGTTTGAACGAGACCCTGGCCTTTTAAGATTTCGGGTGTTTCTTTCTCAAGCGCTTGCCACTCTTCGCGATTCACACTAAGCCCACCGTGCATTGTTAAGGCTTTATGCAAAGTGATATTTTCCGCTCCGCCGGTAAACTTGGTTGGATCTAAGTCTTTTAAAAAACTGACCAATGGTTTGTTTAAATCGGCCATGCTTAAATAGCCCAACTGAATAGCACGACCCACAGCTAAACTAGTGTAAGCCTTGACGGCCGACGCTTGTGGATGAGGTAAGTTGATACGGCCACGCAAGTAATAAGATTCAAATATTAGTTTGTCTTTGTGGGCAATTAGCAGACTGTCGTAGTTTCCATGTTTCTTGTCCGCGATTTCTTTTGCTAGCTTAATAATTGTTTTTGCTTTTCGGCCATCAGAAGATAATTTCCCCACCTGAATGTTGTCTTTTCGAACCGCTGGGCTAGGATCTATATAGGCCTTTTCAAGCACTGATGTATCCCGAAATGATAGCTTGGCTTCAGCCGCTGTCGCTTCAGGTGCTTTGTGGTTCTTTGCATTAGTATCTGCCATCGCAAAATTGCTAAGGCTGACAGAGAGAAAGCTCGCGACGACATACTTATATATTGTTTTAAAAGGTAAACTGAAATTGATTCTCATAGTGATCCCTATTGGCTAATTACGATATTAGTTAATTAAATTACTGGTTTTGTCTATTTAGACTTCTTTGATTGTAAGTTGGACAGCCATTTCACACTCTGCACACCCATTAATGGGAACGAATCACTATGGCCAGATGCTTCGACAACCGTATGGGTTATCGAGGATATACCTTTATAATTTTTGATTTTTAGTTGGCTAATAAAATCATCGACATAGGGGCTCAGTTCCTTTTCTAGTTCACCATATGAAATTAAGACGTTAATTCCTAACGGTTGACGGTTTAAAGCGGGATGGGGTTGTGCAAGGAGTTCTGGACCGCTACGCCAAATGCTTGGACTGCCGAGAATGTAGTTTTTAAATGTGGTGGGTTGTGTCATTAAAGCGTAGGTACCAAATACGCCACCTGCAGAAAAGCCGAAATAAGTGCGATTGTCAGGTTCAGTACGATATGTGTTTTCTACAAACTTGAATACGTCATTACGAATAAAAGCGAGGTGATTAATCGCTTGTCCAAATTTATACTTGGCCTGCCTTTCAGGGTTGCTCGATTTTCTGAATGAGTAATCACGCATTCGACTAACATGGGCACCACGCTCTTTCAAAAGTGCTTCTTCAACATCCTTTTGCCAGGATATACCAACTAGAATAACGTCTTCCATCATGAAGAACGTGGCAGAGGATAACAGTTCAATATGCCAGACAGCATCAGTAAAATAAATAACTGGGTATTGCTTGTCCTCATTTTCCTCATAGCTTTCTGGCAGCTTGATAAGAAGTTCGTATTGTTTGTTCGATTGTGTGTCCTTGATTGGGACAACCTGGATGCTAGGCATAATGTATGATTTGTGTTCACTTGCACTAGCACTGATAAAAGGCAACAAAAACAACAAAACTAAGACTAAACACTTTTTTATATCCATTAATCTACTCACCTATATGGTTAAAAAGCTCAAAAGAACTTGTTTGAAACTCAACAACAAATTCAATCTAAAGGATTGCATTACGAAACACCTGACGTCTGGCTGATTTTTAAATGACGTTAGACTGAAAGGTCAATTAAGTGATAATTATCAAATAGTTACAATCTTAGGTTTAGGAGGTTTGAAAGTTTGTGCTAGTATGACTCAGCCGGTTGTCGGTGACTTATGTCGCCAATTTATTACTTGGATAACAAAGCTATGGCTGCAAAATACTGGGTAGGTGATTTTTTCGTCGATTTAACTCGAAATCAGATCACTCAAAAAATGGACTCCAAAACGATTCCACCGAAAGCATTGGCGGTTTTAACCTGCCTGGCTAAGAATGCCAACAGCGTGGTTAGTCATGAGCAAATTTTGTCCGAAGTTTGGCCGGATACGGTAGTAACACCAAATACCCTGCAAAGAAGCATTGCTCAACTCAGAAAAGCGTTAGGTGAGGATAAGAAAAACCAATCTTATATTAAGACTCATGCTAAACAAGGTTATAGTTTAGAGGTTGAAGTGCGATGGCAAGAGAACGCAAGCCAAGAATCCACTAATGAAAATGAATCTCTCGATATTTCAGCGTCGCTTTTAAACCAAGAGTCGGTTTCCCCTGATAGTGAGAGTCAAGTAGACCCAAGTGTGCAGTCGCCGGATAGGAATAAAGACGTTGGCGTTCAAAACAAGAGTAGCTTCAAGCTAATTGGGATTTTCTTAGGTTTTGCTATTGTCGGACTAATAGCAACCATAGTTCTCTCATCCAAAAGCCCAGCAGGATTAACGGTTGGTGAAATTCGCTCTCTGACCAATACCGATAACAAAGAACTAGCGAGTATTTACTCACCTGATGGTCAATATGTGGTCTTCCATCGCTATTCAGAAGAGTTCTGTTTAAATAATATATGGGCAAAAAATCTCGAAACTCAGCAAGAAATAAAACTAACGAGTAGTTATGACTCTTATGGAAGTCATAGTTTTTCTAAAGACGGCAAGAAGCTAGTTTTCGTTCAATCTGGTAATTGTGATCAACCCGTTACTCAGAAAAAGTGTTACAAGTTGATGGTCTTAGACTTTCAAAAAGCACTGCAATCGCCTCAGACTGCACAAGAGTTACTTGAGTGTAAGAATTCAATTATTCGCAGCCCTAAGTGGTTAAACAACAACGATATTGCGTTATTGCAAAAGAAAAGCGATCGTTGGAAGCTTATTAAATATTCAATTAGCGACAATAAGACCCGATTGTTCTATGAAGTTGAGGATGGTGATTTATTAGACTATGAGTATTCGTCCAAAGATGATCTTCTTGCGTTAACGAGTATCCGTGAAGATGGCAAAACCTATCTCGACGTACTTAATTCAGAAGGCAAGCTTTTATCAAGCCATCAACTCCAACGACCACCCGAGATTGCCAAGTTTAAATCGATATATCCTAATTTTATGCCGGACGGAGAACAATTAATTTTCAGCACCGGGAGACAGCTATTTACCTTGTCATTTGATGGAAAAATATCCAACATTAGTATCCCTTTGGATGAACCAATGGGCTCCCCAAAGTTTCATCCCACAGAAAAACGAATGCTCGCAATTAAAGGGCATTACGATAGCGATATTGCGACCATTCCATTTTCAAGACTTGCAAAAATGAGTATCAGTAATTCTGCTAGCTCGAGTAATGAAGTTAGTTCGAATCTTGATAATGCTTTAATCAAACTTTCTATTTTCGAAAGATCAAATCAAGGCGAAGATAACGCGCAGTTACAACCGAACGGTAAGTTAATTGCGTTTAAGTCAGAGCGCTCTGGTGAAGATCAACTTTGGATTTCTGATGGCTCCACGCCACGACAAATTTCAAATTTCCCTGCGGATACTTTTATGTTTGGCATGGATTGGGCCGCAGACGGTAATAGTATTCTAGTCAATGTGGATAAAGAGCTTGTTAAGGTGTTTTTAGATTCGACTACCCACCCCATAAACTTTGACTTTCCAGTATTACAGCTTTATCAATGGAATAGCATAGACAATACAGCATTGCTTTCGGCTCGCATAAAGGGAGTTCGAAAACTGATAGAGCTCAATTTAATCGACTTAGAGTATACGGTTATCACAGATAAAGTGGTGGTTTGGGCTGGTACTACCGATAGCGGACAACTGATCTATACGGATAAAATGGATCGATTTTGGACTCCCGGTCCGGCAGAGGATCAAATAATTGAAAAGCTAGAGTTTCAAGGAAGTGCAAAACGCTTTGTTGTTAACAATGAGACCATTTACGGAATTAACGATAAGCTACAGCTTTGGTCGTATAATTTGAAGAGTAAATTTTACAAAGTGCTCGGGAAGGTTTCTAATGATCTTGATTACATCACAGACGCAAACCATGAAAGTTTATTATTCTCAGTAAAAATTGCTGCCAGAAAAGAGGTGGTTGAGTTATCTTATTGAGAATAGTTTAATCTTAGCGAATTAATGTTGCCGGCTTTCTCTAAAGAACTTTCTAATCAACTATCGCTTTTAGGCGGCTTGAATAGCCGCCTGTTAATTACAAACTTGAAGTGTAATTTAATCTTGATACTGGTACCCGATCTGTTCGAGAAGGTCTAATAGTTTTGCATTAAACTCCAAGTGCGCTTCACTACTTGATTGACCAAACCAAGCAATCGTACGGATTTCCAGTGGGTCAATATTGTATGCCGCCGATCCCCAAAAACCACCATGACCGGTATAGTGATAGGTTTTGCCACTACTTGAAGCAATATCAACGAACCCTAAGCCCAAACCATAAAAATCTCCGCTATCGTCTATTTTCCAGTTCTTCCATTCGTTAACAAGTGTTTCATCTTGTATGATTTCTTCATTCTCTATTGCCGCGAAAAAACGGTTGAGATCTGCTAGAGTCGACACCAAGCCCCCGCCAGCCCACGCAAAGGATGTGTTCATTTCAATTTGAAGGATGTTGTGATTCGCATAGTAGTTTTCAGGTAAATCAGAACCAAAAATTTCTTCCGTCACGAATATTAAATGATCAACGGGTGTTGAATCGTTTGCTTGATGAAACTCCATATAGGTATTAGACATTTCCAGAGGTGTGAATAGATGAGTGTTCATCAAATTATGCAGGTTTTCGCTGGCGATTTTTTCCATGATAATGGCGAGTAGGTCGGTGTTGCTATTGCCATAATGATGTCTCTCTCCCGGAAGAAACTCTAAGTCTTGAGTAAGCCCTCGATTGAGTATATCGCTCAGGATTAATTCGGGGGTCCATAGATTAGGTAGAGTATTATTTGGGTCACCATTTAACGCAGCGTCAAAAGATAATGTATCAGGTGCTTGGGCGTCACTCAAATAAGAAATAAAATCATTGATTCCACTAGATTGGTCCATCAGTTGACGTATTGTTATCTGGTCGCCCCGTTTTACACCATCTTTTACATGCAAGTCTGCCACTGTCCAGTCACCGGGTAAATCACTGTCGCTTAACAGCTCACCAATGGGGGTATCCAATTCGAAATGGCCGATTTCGATGAGTTTAAGGGCTAAGGCTACGGTGACTGTTTTACTAATACTGGCTATTCGAAAAGGGGAGTCGACCGTCATCGGAATTTGAGAATTCTGTTGCTCTAAACCGCGTGCCGATGCCCACTTAAAATCCAGTCCGTCAAATTCGAGTGAAAAGGCCATATTGGCGGTGAGCGATTGATTGGCACTAAAAACATCATCAAGGATCTGTTCGAGTTGCGGGGAAAGGAATTCTGCAAGGGGTTGAACATCTATTGTAACGTCAGCGGTATCAGATAATCCGCCACTATCGGTGGCGACTAATTGAAATTGATATTCGCCTGTCGTTTTCGGTGCTAAGAACAGAAGATTGGCTGAACCGACCGGATCAATTAATAAAGTAACGTTCTCGGGGCCGCTAACTTGAGTCCATTGTGTCCGAGCTAGGTTATCATTTGGATCGGTAACGCTTGCCGCTAAACTTACTTGCGTGTTCTGATATCCTACCTTATTTGTTTGCGAAAGGTTGATGACTGGTGCAACGTTCTCCTCACTACCACCACCTCCACCACAGGAAATTAGCCCAATTAAAGATAGAGGGATGATTAATAATGCAATCGATTTATTTGTTGATAGCGTATTTATAAACTGGCGGGGCGAGCAAATTCTCATTTCTTCTCTCACTTAAGTTAATCATTAGTATTAAGTAAGAGTCTTAGTTTTGTGAAATTCCTTCGAAAATATTTTTCAAAAACTCCAAATAAAACCAAGAGATGGTATTAATGGGAAAGTAGAATTTCCATTAAGTTCAATTGACTGTATAGTACCTTGCTCGGTAAAAATGGGTTCGACATTATCAAAACCGGAAGAGTTACTTTGATTAAATAAATTCAATACTTCGAAAAAATACTCGAGTCTGCTATTGAGGAGTTTTTTCTGACAACCATAACGTAAGTCCGTTCTAAAATAGCTGGGTGATTGTTTCAGATAATTCGATTCGGCGATTAAGTATGGGCGAGTCTGATCAAACGCTTGACCTTCTGGATTGATTCTAATGCCAGTTGTTCGCCAGCCACTATGATAACTATTAATCCAGTTAACGCTGCAGCCTGAATCTGTCGAATAGCTACCGATAAAACTTAACGCGTGGCGTTGCTCCCAAGGACGAGAAACTGGTTGACCGTCTATACTATCCTTCGCTTCACTCAGCGCATAGTGAATGCTCCAATTGAATCGTCCATTTCCTGATTGCGCTAAGCTCATTTCTAACCCATTGGCTTTGGCACTCTCTGGCCAAACTTGGGCGCGAAGGTCATCCGCTTCATAAAATAGGTTATTTATTCCCAGTAAATTTTCATAACGGGGGCGTAGATTATTGTAAGACTTGCTATAAAGCCCCCAATCAAATCTTAATGAGTCGGAGAGCTTTTTTGTGTAAGAGAAGTTTACTTGACTGACTTTTTCAGCATTATTGAAAGCTGATTGGCCATCTTGAATTGCCAGTTGGTGAATCCCCTGTGATTGATGAAATATACCCCACGAAAAGCGAATATTTGAACCACTTTCGGTTAAGTATTGAAGATTAAGCCGTGGGCTTAATTGAGTATCATTGGTATAACTTTGTTTATCCCAACGAATCCCAGACTCAATAGATAAACCCTTAGTTAGCTTTAATAAGTGGGAGAGGTATGCGGCAGTTGTATTGCCCTTTGGAGTCAGGTTGTCACTTCTAATTATTAACTCAGGTTGAGAGTTTATCGGGGAGAAGTAATTGAATAATTGAAACGTAGAGTTGTAGAGGTATTCGGCTTCGAGTTGTTTATATTCCATTCCAGCTTTTAGCAATTGGTTCTCCGCCAACTTTATTTGCCAGTCTTGCTTTAGGATATCGAATTTCCAGGTTAATCTATCGTCCACACTATAAAACTCTTCAGCTTGTTCTATTTGGGAATTTCCAAGAATAAACAGCTGATTTTGTTCAAACCCACTGCGATTATTTTCTAATTCTGCGGTTCCTATTAATAGCTTAGAGCTGATTGCGTCAGACCAATCTGTTTTTAAATTTAACCAAAAGTGGCTAGCCAAAGAGTCGGAACTTAAAGCTGTTGCACAGCGGTTTATGCAGGTATCTTTATCAAGGTTAAGTAAGGTATGAATCGATAGTGTGTTGCTATCTGACAGAACAAATTCTGACTTAGCAAATAGGTCAATATATTCTGGTTGAATATCTTCAGCTTCAACTTCTGAGGTGGCGGTGACTAACTCAATATACCCTCGTCTAGCTGAAGCAAACCATCGATAGTCTTCATTAAGAAACGTACCGCTGCCTTTGACTTTTGCATCGAGAAAGTTAGCCCCGATAGCATAAGGTGAGATCGAGTCTCCATCAGCGGACTGAAGTTCGATGATTCCGCTTAAGTGCTCACCATAACTAACCGGCGCACCACCAGTAATGATGTTTGCATCCTTGATAGCAAAGGAGTCAATTACTCCAAAGTAACTTCCTAGCCCTTGTAAATGGAACGGATTTTCTAATGGCATACCATCCAAGAAATACTTGTTTTCATAGGGCGCGCCCCCGCGAATTCGTAATTCTGCCGACGCATCGCCGCCCGCTATTCCTGGAAAATGAACCGCGGCGCGATTAACATCATTCGCAAGATGCGAGAGCTCCTCTATCTTTCTTTGATTGAGATGATGATTTTGTGAAGAGTCGAAGTACTCAATGTCGTAACGGCTAGTTGATATCACGATTTCATTAATGGGGACTTGGTGAAGTTTAAATTTCTCCGTATTGCTAAACGTCGGGTTAGAGATTAGATTGGCTTTTGACTTAGCTGCCTGGTTGGCGTTTGACACCGAATCACGAGGAGTAACGATGAACGAGTCATTTTTATATCCCGGTGCTGAAATAAATAGGCGATATTGCGCGGCACTTAAATTATTTAAGATGAAGCTACCGTCATTGAAGCTTCGTGCCTTCAATGTGATTTCTAATCTATTTTGCTCGCTCTGGTCGAATATTGGCTTTGCTAAAATAGTAGCATTGGGGATTGCGAGTTCAGTCTGTGAGTCAATGATTTTTCCGCGGTACTTATCAACAATAAGGTTTTTAATATCTGTTTTATTAAGTGAACGTATGACGATATGTCCACTTTCTAATTGTTCAGGATAAAGTTTAAATTGAATTAACAGATCTTGAATTAGCGCAACACCTTGTTTGCGTTTCGGTTCCGATAGAATAGTCATAGAGTTTGTTATCAACTCACTGCTATAAATTAAGTTATACCCTTGACGTTTTAATTGTTTAAGGACTTCGTTTAAAGAACGTCCACTAAAAATTGTGGGTTCCACTCTAGCAGAGTCTGATTCTTCCGAAAGAGATACTGGCAGTTCAATTGGTGGCGTTTTATCTTCTGAGCGAACATGAAGCGTCGAGGAAGCTAATAAAGCTGCTACATAAAGGACTATCCTTTTATTGGTCGGTACTCTGTCCATTTTGTTGGCATTCATTAAGAATCTAGGCATGGATAACTATTCAACTGAAGACGATTGGTTGACGTTTACAATCAAAGTCTTGCCGTTCAGTTCATACTTTAATCGAGTTGCAGAAAACACTACTTTAAGTGCTTGTTCGAGATCCAATGATTCTATATCGCCATGCAGAAGGATGTTCCTGCTTTGTTGCTCCGTGTCCCGAGTAAATTCAATTTTTAATGCATATTCTCGACTGACCCAAAGTAAATATTGATGAAGTGACTTTCCCTCTAATTCAAACTGTGGTGCAAGTGCATGGATCCATTTCCAACTACTATCATTGGCATCTATGGTATTGGTTTGAGAGCTACCTGATGGAAGTGTTGTTAATTGGTAACCTGATTGCAATGTTTGACTGCCATAATTGGAGTTGAAGTTAATACTACCTTCTCTAACTCGAATGCTAAGAGCATTAGATTGACTCTGCACTTCAAACTGGGTTCCGGTATTTTTTATAGTCCCATGTGCAGTGGTAATTTCTATTTGGCTGTGTTTGGCTTTCTTAGAGGATTCGAAATAAATCCGACCCGACTGCAGCAATAAACGATTAGCATCGTTAAACGTTACTTGGCTATTACTATCAAGCCTAAGGTTACCAATTGTGGGAAGTAAAACAGTCGCACTTCCAGAGGCCGTTGTTGTAATACTGCTACCCGAAATCAGTCGCGAACCGGGCCGGGCTGCTATCTGTTCTTGCTGATTAGAAAAGAGCGCAATATCGCCGTGTACTTGCTCGAGTAGAATTGCTTGAGTTGTATTGTCATCGCTAAACAGTAATCCCCATAATGATAAAAACAAAATACTTGCAGCTAACGCCATTGGGGTTTTGTGATTCCAGATATTCGGTTGTTGTGTTGCAGTACTTTTCTTCCAGTGAGAATGTAGCTCTTTCCTAATCCGAGCTTTACTGGTTTCAGATGCCATTTCTCTGACATCTGCATGTTTAAGAATGTCATCAATAGCGATGTTTTTAGCCTTGTCGAGTTTGTCTGCCTCTGACTGAGGCCCGCTTGTCTCTGTCTCGAGCGTTGTTGGCTTTTTAGTCAAACTCATTGTTGATCTGCCTCGGTTTGGTGAGCTTCAAAAAGACTAAGGAAAATATCTTCAAATACCGGCCTAGCGCGAGAGAGCATTGATTCAATGCTTTTAGCACTGGTTTGCATATGTTGTGCAATCTCTTTCACGGATAACCCTTGTATATATTTTTTCTCGATGACAAATGCATACTTTGTCGGAATGCTATCGAGAGTCAGATGCACAAATTTATTTAGTTCTTGCTGCAAATAGCTATTTTCTGGCTCCTGTTGCAGCGAAATGCACAAAGATTCCATTTCCGCCTTGAATTGAGGATTATCATCAATTAAGACCGGCTGCCGATTAGATTTACGATAGAAGGCGCTAAGTTCATAGCGGCAGAATGTGCATAACCATGAGTAGAGTGGTGCCTCAGCGCGATAGCTGGTTAATTTGTCGATAGCTTTACATAACGCCGATTGCACAATATCTTCGGCTAAATCAGATTGTCCACTACAACGAACCAGCACAAACCGATAGAGCCGATCAAAATACTCTTGATAGAATTGATCGAAGGCTGCCTCGTCTCCTTTAAGAAGCTTCTTAACTAGCTGTTTGTCGTGATTTGGCTTGCCAAACATTACGTTTGTTCTCTATATCCTTGGCGATGGTTAACAGTAAGAGTCCTTCGTTTCTATAATCCTTCGAAAATAGTTAAATAATTAACCTGCAGTCACCGAAAGACTAAGTTAATCAATTTATGGGCATAAATATTACTTGAGAAATATGGCTTGAACAAATGAGGCCAACGTTGATTTATTTGTCTGATGAGTAATTGATTAATGTGACAGATTAATTTAGGCTCTAACTGTTTGAGATTATGGAATATTATGGATGTTAAAACGTTGTATTTTATCAGCATTCTCTGCTTGACTATCAACCGCTAAGAAAGCACATAATATTTACTATTGAATTAAAAAGGATATTAAATTATGAATAAACCAAATGGTGCGGGTGGCACAAATGGCGGCATAGGACGCTATCTAATAGGATTAGCCTTAATGTGCGTTGGTGGATACTTATTTCTTAACAAAGTGATGGTGTCTACTGGGGCTTTTTCTCGTGGTTTTGGTATGGGGACTCACCTGTACAGTATGGGAGGTGGCTTTGCCGTTACCGGTGGAATGATTTTAATCCCATTCTTTATTGGTATTTTTATGATTTTTTGGAATAGCAAGAATATTTTTGGTTGGTTGTTGAGTGGTCTAAGTGTACTGGCGCTAATTGCAGGAATTATTGTAAATATAAGAATGACCATCATGCCTATGACGGCTTTTGATATCCTTGTCATAATTGTTCTGATGGCGGGTGGCGCCGGAATGTTCTTTAGTTCGTTACGTAATTTTGACTCGAACTAAATCTTAGAATCGGAAGAATTAATCCTTGAGTTTACGCACTTTTATTCGATCAAAGCGATTTTTTGATATATCAACAACGATCCTAATTCTTTTAGCGGTATTTTTTTTATGGAATACCTTGGTGACTTATCCACTCAAAATTTTAGTGGTATTCTTCCATGAATCATCTCATGGATTAGCAACGCTGCTTACCGGTGGAAAAATACTGGCGTTTGAATTAGTTCCTCAAGCGGGAGGTCATGTCGTCTCTGCTGGCGGCAATCGATTTATAACACTGACGGCTGGATATTTGGGTTCGCTGTTGTGGGGAGTCGCTATTTTTTATATTGCGGTTTCCTCCAATAAGGATCGCCTTATGATGGGGGGATTAGGGGTATTGTTACTGGTTATCACTTTATTATTTGCCAGTAATTCATTTGCAATGTTATTCGGTGTTTCAACCGGTGTTGCAATGTTAGTCTCATCAAAATACTTATCAATTAAAGTTAATGATTTCTTACTCAGAGTAATCGGCTTAACAAGCATGATGTATGTACCGTTGGATATTTATAGTGATACTATTCAGCGTTCTTACTTGCCATCTGATGCGTTTATGTTGGCGCAGGAGTTTGGAGGCACCACTTTGTTATGGGGTGGCGTTTGGTTAATGTTGAGTATTTTTACGATATTCTATAGTTTAAGAAGATTGTTTCGAGCAAAGAAATAAGTGGTCATTGAAATCGCATTGGCTCCATCTAATTCTTTTTAGAAGAGCTTGATTTTCTTTGCTTTTGCAATTAGACTTCTCGCGACTTACAAATATAGTCATCCATTCATCTAACGCAAAGGAGAAAAAACTATGTTTTATAATCAAATCTTTTGCTGGGTTTTCTTCGAGTCTTAACACTCTTCTTATTGGCTTGTGTATTAATCGAAAATAAGCCAGCAAAAAACACAACCGTAAGTCTTATAGCTAATAATTAGCCGTTATTGTATCGCTTTGAATTCATTGCGAGGCTTTGTGCTGTTTGAAAGCTATTCACTAGTTAATAAAAGATTCAATCTAACCTTGTAGGCCAAAGCCCAAAGGTTTGGAGGTGCATCATGCGTTTTAATAAATCAAATCAACATTTCTTTTTTCGAAAGGACTAGTAAACGTCGAAAAGGATTCCCTTCTGAAACTCAAGTTAAACGTGGCTATCGAGTGGTACACGGAAACAAAGAGCTATGTGAAAAACTAGGTAGGAATGATCCATGCCCATGTTTATCGGGTCGAAGATTTCAAGCAGTGTTGTTTGAGCTCTGGCCGATATGATGGTGCGGTTCGAGACTATTATTATAGGGAATAAACCAAGCTAACTAAAAAAACGCGGTACAAAAAGTACTGCGTGCCCGTTTGTGGAAAAAGGAAAATATTATGAGACCAACATACAATAGAAAAACCTCACCCAAGGTTATTGGTGGGCATGTACAAAGAAAGAATAACTATACTAAAACTGCAAGACTAGGCTATGTAATTGATAGAGTTCGGCCGAATAGAGGGTATATTCATGTCGTTAGCAAAAAAGAAATTCACGACTTTACGGATATTATTCCAGATTGGGAAAAAGTTTCCGAAGGTATAGAGTCGATATTTCTAGATCAAGAGGACGAATATACTGATGGATATTATAGGCACTTTGAAAATGAAGGAACCGGTGTAATTTGGCTCTGCGCATGGCCGAAAGATCTTTGGGTAGAACATAGCGAGTCTTATTATCAGGAGCACAAATGGATCCTCGATATTCTAGGCGTAGTTTGCGAGAAGGGCGAAAAACAGCGAGAGATTGAAACCTCTAAAGAAAGAGGTGCTGAAGAAAGTAATACTGATGAAAGTAACATCGAAGAACATCAGATAGAGCCCGAATTTATTTGGACATGCTATTTTACTCTTCAGCAAGCAAAGGCATTTACCTTGATGCATATTTTTCTTCACGAACTTGGTCATCATGTTGATAAGCTAAGAAGTAAGAAGAAAAATATTATCAGAGGAGGGGAGCCGTTTGCGGAAAACTACGCTAATAGACGTTTTTATGAACTGTGGAGCAGTTACATCAAGTTATTTGGAAATCCTAATTTGTCCACATAAGATCTGAGGAAGGTCTCTGAAAGCCTATCTTAATGGATAGGTTTTCAGAGTAATCAAAATTAATCTGTGCAAATTTTGCAGTTGCAATTATGTAATCGATTGATTAAACTTCGCGCCAACTTGACGTTAGTCATATTTTCTATCACACGTAAACAACCGCAAAGGAGATTAAAAAATGAATTTAAATAATATCTTTTGCAGGTCACTTCAAAAGTAATTTCGGTTTTAATCAAGCTTTTTCTGCTTACCCATAAAGCCTAAAATATTCTTATAATTAGGCCTGCTCATTCCAATAATAGTTTTTAAACTATTAATTTTATAGCTATTAATTTAGGGATTGAACTATGGGCAATCACAATGGATTTAATATCCAAACATTGTCTGCGAGCGTTAATTTAATCGCCAATGCAGACACTTGGATCGAAGGTAAAGCGATCCAACAATTACAAAAAACAGCAGAGTTAGAAGGGGTTGTTAAGGCAGCAGGTATGCCGGATCTACATCCAGGAAGAGGTTATCCAATTGGCGCTGCTTTTTTAACGAAAAACAAAATTTACCCCGCTCTTATCGGGAATGATATAGGCTGCGGTATGACTTTATGGGCCACTGATATTAAAGTTAGAAAGGTGAACCTTGATAAATTTGAGAAGCGTCTTGAAAGTATTGATGAGCCGTTAACTGCAGACTGGCAAGACTATATCTCTGAAAGATATCGAAATAAAGCGTTATCTTCCAGCGGGTTTGAAAGAGCGCTCGGGACAATAGGAGGAGGGAATCATTTTGCTGAGCTACAGCGGCTTGATCAAGTCATTGATGAAGCGATTGTTAGTGAACTAGAAATTGATAAGAAGCATTTAGTCTTGTTAGTTCACAGTGGCTCTAGAGGATTAGGCGAGCGTATTTTAAGAGCACATGTTGATAGTTTTGGTCATGCAGGCTTAGCGACTAATAGCGATGAATGTAATCAATACATTGAACAGCACAACATGGCGATTAAGTTTGCGGAAATTAATCGTGAGTTAATCGCAAAGCGAATGCTTGATAATTTGCATGCCAAAGGAAAGGTGCTTTTGGATGTCAATCATAACTTAGTGACTGAAAAAATGATCGATAATCAATCGCACTGGATCCACCGCAAGGGAGCGACCCCTGCTGATTGTGGCTTAGTGATGATGCCAGGTTCGAGAGGGGATTATAGTTACTTAGTGCACCCGAATGTTGATGCAGAGCTTGGATTTGAAAGTCTCTATTCGCTAGCGCATGGCGCAGGACGTAAATGGATGCGGACTGAATGCAAAGATCGATTGTCAAAACGGTATCGACAATCGGACTTAGAAAGAACCGCACTAGGTAGTCGTGTTATTTGTAAGAATAAGGCACTGATTTTTGAAGAAGCACCTGAGGCTTACAAGCCAATATCATCAGTGATAGCGGCTATGCAGGAAGCGGGCTTGATTAAATTGGTGGCACGATTTAAACCTGTTTTAACGTATAAAACAAGCGGAGGCTGCTAATGATTTTATTACAACTATCCGCTGGGCAAGGTCCTGCTGAGTGTTGCCTAGCAGTTGCCAAAGCCATGGTTTTATTAGAGAAAGAAGCAAAGAAGTTGGATGTTATTCTTAGTCTGGTAGAAGAGGTTAATGGCCTCGAACGAAGGACTACTAAGTCGGCATTATATCGCTTAGAGGGAAAGGCATCATCAGAGCTAGCGCAAAAATGGAGTGGAACAATGCAATGGGTTTGTCAAAGTCCTTATAGGCCAAAACATAAAAGAAAGAACTGGTTCTTTACGGGTAGTTATAGTGAACATGCCGAGATGAATTTCTCTAAAGCGATCACCTATGAAGCTTGTCGCTCTTCTGGACCGGGTGGGCAACATGCTAACAAGACAAGTTCAGCTGTGCGAGCGACTCATCTTGATTCGGGTATTTCTGTCAAAGTTCAATCAGAACGCAGTCAGCATATGAACAAGCGATTGGCGAAAGCTTTGATTGAAGTGAAATTGGCTGAAAGCCAAAGAGATTCGGAACAGATAGAAAAAGGCAATAGACATAAGTCTCATCATTCGATTGAGAGAGGAAATGCAATTAGAGTCTTTAAAGGACCCGATTTTCTAACTGTAGTCACTGATGAGGAACAACGAAATGAGGTATAGAAGAGTGACTCCTCAAGAAAAAAAGATTAGGGATTACCTATACCAAACGACTAATTGTTATGGGTATAACGACAAAAACTCTAGAATTGCTATTCGAAAGAATAAAGCATCGAACTCGCGTACTTATCGAAGAAAGGTTCAAGGTGAGTTAGGGAGAGTTTTTGATGATCTTGACATGGTCGAACATCAAATAGCATGTATTAGGAGGGGGAATTGGAAAAAATTTCCTGACGAGTGTTTATTAAAGTCATTTGAACATAAGTGGTCTGATAACAGTCGTACTTGTCATCTTGAAGATGATAAACGAACACTACAAAATGAAGCGTTAAAACGGCTTAATAAGATTAAGACTCGTGAGTATTGGTATTAATTTTTTAAACTACTGTTATAGCTTTTTGGATAACGAATAAAACAGGAGAATGAAAGTAGTACTTTCAGCAATGAGTATGTAATACCTAGCAAAACAACAATAAGGAAGTATAAGGGACTCTACTTCAATTAAGAAGAGTCTGTCACAATGCATTTAAAAGGAGTAGGACTATGAATACTCAAGTGAAAAATAGGCGATTTAAATATCCGAGGACCATGCATTTACCATGGTCTCCGGGATTTACAGACGATGATGTAAAAGGAGCAAGTTCAGAAATCTTTAATGGTCGAGAGGTTGTCATCACGGAAAAAATGGACGGTGAGAATACGACGTTATATAACGATCATACTCATGCTCGTTCAATCGATAGTCGTCATCACCCATCTAGAGATTGGCTAAAGCGATGGCATGCAGAGTTCGCACATGAAATTCCATCCGGTTGGAGAATTTGCGGAGAGAATCTTTATGCGCAGCATTCAATTGTTTATGACAAGTTAGAAAGTTATTTTTATGGCTTCTCGATATGGAATGACAAAAATTATTGCCTTAGTTGGGATGAAACCTTGGATTGGTTTCGTTTGCTCGAAATTACAACGCCAAAGGTGATCTATCGAGGGCTTTGGGATGAAAAACTTGTCCGTAGCATCAAGTTAGATACAGATGTCGTAGAAGGTTATGTTGTGCGGCTAGCCGAGCAATTTGATTTTGATAGTTTTAACTCTAGCGTTGCCAAATGGGTAAGAAAAGGACATGTACAAACGGATAAACACTGGATGCATGCAGAGCTGAAGCTAAATGGTTTAGCTGAAGTTAAATTCGAACACCAACTTGAGCCGTATAAAGCGACAATAGAAAATAAGGAGGTATCGAATGAAACCAAATAAAAACAAAAAAGTAAATGCTTGGTTAAACGAGTTAGCCTCCAAGGCTAAACCTGATGTTAACGAATGCATTGAATACTTGGGCGAGAACTTTGAGTGGCTATACGAACTCAAAAATACACCTCAAGATCCTGAGTGGCACGCTGAAGGAAACGTACACATCCACACAGATATGGTGCTCGCAAAGCTTTACAATTTGCTGGATAACGAAGCTTCTCATCTTAACGGCAAGCAACGACAAGCATTGATACTGGGCGCGCTTTTCCATGATATAGCTAAACCTATGCGGACGAAGAAAATAGAGATTAACGACGTTTTGCGAGTGGTTAGCCCACAACATGAATCAGTTGGTCGCTCCTATCTAGCCTTTAAGCTAATGGAGTTGGAGCTTGAATTTGATGTAGTTTGGAATGTCTTAGGTTTAGTTGGAGAGCACCATATGCCAAAGTTGTTGGCTGTTAGAAACAAGGCAAAGGGTGATTACCTTGCTCTATCTCGGCGAGCAAACCTCGAACTCTTGTATTGGTTAGAAACCGCGGATATGAAAGGCCGAAGTTGCCCCGATTTGCCTTTGCAGCTACAACATTTGGCGGAATTTAAAATGTTTGCTGAAGAATATGGTGTTTGGAATAAACCCCATGAACTTGAGCAGGATTTTCTCAAGCTAGTTGAAGCTGAGAGTGACTCCATGGCGAGCTATATTCAGGCGTATGCTGTGTCAGAGTTAGAAAGTGGTGTTATTTCTCTACCCATTGAGGCGGTCGCTCGCACATTTGAATATAGGGAAAGCTATTCGAACTTGGTAGTCATTTGTGGTCCGAGTGGTTCAGGAAAAACCACTTGGATAGGAAATAACTGTGCAGACCATGTGCTGATTTCTCTTGACGATATAAGAGAAGAAATCAACGGAGATCGTAGAAGCCAGAAAAACAAGGGAAAGGTCATTCACCTTGCTCGAGACCGACTGAAGCAGGCCTTGCGGAATAAACAAGATGTCGTTTGGGATGCGACTAATCTGCGCTCAGATTTCAGAAAAATCATTTGTGATCTCGGGCGTGATTATCATGCCTTAGTCACCATTGTTTTGTTTATGTTGCCGGAGTCAATTATTTACCAAAATAATCGAAATCGAGAGTATGCGGTTCCGGAAGATGTATTGCTTAAGCAGTTTGAAGATTTTCAGTTTCCGTTAGTCAATGAGGCGCATTATTTTCAGATTGTTGGTGAGAAGGGGGAACTGCTTTTTTCGAACGAATAAAGACTATTACAAGGATTAGACCATGAGATATCGTTTAATTTTAAAAGAAAAGGGATTTGTTATCCATTAGTTAAATTCAACTAATGGAGAACAAAAATGAAATGTAATTATTTTCGCTACCCCAATAGCACCAATGAAATGCGACAGTTCTATGCGTCTAATGACAATGAACTAGGAATCCGTATTAAAGTTCGAGGAAGAAGAAGGCCTAAAAGGTTACCGAATTCTTGGGATGATATTAATTCAGAGAATCAACGGTGCTGGAAGACTCGGCGCAAAAATCAATGGAAAGTCACTTAGAACTAGTTCTGGTGACTTTCTATTAATTAAATCTCAGATGACGGACGATTCTAATTTATGGCAACCCGATACGGTGATTGAATCAAAGACCATTGTATCTGCTAGATAGTGCATTGTCGGGTATCGCTACAAGCTCAACACCGACCTACTTTGAGTCGACTTGTGTTTCTAGGATAATGGGCCGCCCAAAATTAGAGCACCCGATGAAATAACTCATTCAACTCCTCAAAGTCGAAACTTCTCCCCAATTCAGTGCCACTATAATCTTCAAGCCTTTCAAGCTGAGAGGTAATAAACTGATTAATAACAGGTACCGCCGGCGCAATCTCTTTTTCCATGGCTTGCTTTTTTCGCTCGATCAAATCGGTAATTGCTAAATCAAGTTCGGAACCTGTCTCAAGCATTTGCCTGAGAGTATCAAACTCAATGGGTGCTGGCGTACGATACTTCTCCATCCACAAGATCGAGAGCAACGGTCTTAAAACGTAAAAATATTTCTTAAGTGGAACCATTGGTTTACGCAAATATCCTCTATAGTTGGTTTTAGCCATACTTCGATAATGGTATATCCCTTTATTAATCGAGTAGCTCGACGCCAGCATTTTCCTAGCAGACTCAGCGAATACTCCGTCGTCTCGATAGACAATAGATGAGTGCAGCCATTCAACAAATGAAGGGTTGGATTTTTTGAACAGCCTTAATGCTTTGCGAACATCCCATCCGCTGATATCTATTTCATCGACAATCGGGTATTCGATAACGTCGCGTTTCTCCTCGAGATCAACAGCGACATACCAATCTTTGGGATGGGCATAGATAAACCTGACATCATAGTCACTGTTAGGTGAAGCAAACCCCCAGGCTCTACTGCCTGATTCGACAGCGTAGAGGACTTTTACATTGTGCTCTTGTTCTGCAGCATCGATTCTTCGTTGAATTTCTTGTTCTATTTCTTTTGGTATCATGGTAATACTTCTTTGTTATTCGTTCTATTCAGTTTATTCGTTTATTTGCTTGGTGACCAACCGGTTCTTATCCAAGTGATATCTATCAAGATCATTAGCCAACCAAAGGTTACCCCTAAAATATTGCTTAGCTTCGTTTTCAACCTCGTCAATAGAATCGGATTTATCACTGTCAGGCTGATAGCGCGCACTGAAGTGAGTAAGAATCAAATTCTTAATACCCGATTGCTCCGCAAATTGAGCGACTCTCTTAGCGCAACTGTGTTGTGGTCCTGAACCTACTTTTTCTGAAACAGCGCTAGTGTAGGTCGACTCATGAACCAATAGGTCCGCTTCTTTTGCCGCTTGCGCTAAAAGGTCTGGGGTATCATTATCACCACCGATAACGATCTTTCTCGCTCTCTCTAATGGTAAATAGCAATCGGTGGCTTGGATTTCTTGTCCATTGTCTAGCGTAATTGACTGACCACTTTGAAGCTGACCCCATAAAGGTCCTCGTTCAATACTCAGTTTTTGTAACTTATCAACATCCAATCGATTTGAGCGATTATTCTCAGTGAAGCTATAAGCAAAACTCGGCACTCGATGAGAGAGTTCAATCGCTTCGATTTTAAATTCCTTATCCTTATCATATAAACCAAGTGATTCCGCAGAAACAAACACTATCGAGTAATTTAAGTATGTATCGGTTAGCTTAAACGTTGATGTAACGAATTCTTCGATACCTTTTGGCGCAATAATAGTTAATGGCTCAGTGCGACCTGTCATTGCGGTAGTTGCTAGTAGTCCCGGTAATCCGTAACAATGGTCACCATGCACATGAGTAATGCATATTGTCTTTAAGTTTTTTAAAGACAGTTTTGTATGCAATAGTTGATGTTGCGTGCCTTCGCCACAATCGATTAGGGTCCATGATTTGCTGTCTTGTTTTTTTAATGCAAGACCGCTGACATTTCGGGATTTTGTTGGGACTCCGGAGGAGGTTCCTAAGAATGTGATTTCCATATTGTTCTATCTTTTTGAGTTATAAATTAAATTTTAAGTTCAAAAGCGTTTCGCATCGCTTTGCTTGTATGCGACCTACTTTTGCCAAGAGCTGCAAAAATAGGCAAAAGAGCCCTCGTTTCAGCGAACTAGAACAGTGCTTGTTGCAAGTTTTAACAAAATTTCCACATCTAGCTTGTTGTAAGCGAATCAAAGGGAAGAGAAAAACTCGCTGCGCTCAAACAATTCTCTTCCTATTCTTTGATTCATTCATTTCAGGTTGCCGTTCACAAGCACTAGGCAGAAAGGCATGATTTCCTAGCTCCCTTCGACTCTGCTCAGGACACCGCGCTTCGACTCCGCTCAGGGCAACGCCCAGCACATTTTTTAACTTTTGACCTTCGCCCAGTGCCTACGAACGAGACATTGAAACTCATGAATTCAAAGGTCAGAAGGAGAGTTGTTTGAGCACCGCGAGTTCTCTCCTTCCTTTGAATTCACTTTCAACAAGTTCCTAGACTGAAATCATGTTTTAGCTTTCAAAGTTCTCCAGACTAGTTCGTTTAACGTGAAGCGCTTTTGCATACTTTTGGGGCTTAAGCCAAAAGTTTGTCGCAGTCAGAGCGCAGCGCTGCGAAACGCCCTTAAAAAAGAAAGCGGGAAATCCCTTTCCCACTCCCATCATCTCTCTGCAATCTTAACCATATCCTTCATAACTCCCTCCAATCCATTGTAAACAGTCATTTGGTCAATCTTACCAGTAATTCGTTCCAATACCTCTAATTCCTTTAGACGCATTAGAGTTGCATTGCCTTCCATTACCTTTGCCGTGTTATGCAATGAGCGTGTCGCCTGAGTTTCTTCGCGACGTTTAATTAAGTTAGCTTCGGCACATTTTTGTGCTTCAACCACTTGATTTAAAATGCTCTTCATATCACCTGGCAAGATAATGTCTTTCACACCGACATCCAATACTTGTAGTCCGTAGGTGAGGGCTTTTTCCTTGATCTGCTTTTCTACTACTTGATTCACAATATCCTTGTCTTGCAATATAGCATCAAGTGTTCGAGTACCAACTACTTCTCTTAATGCCAGTTGAAATTCTCGATACAAGAATTCAGAATGGTTCTTAAGCAAAGTAGCAACTTTTTCAGTTTCAGCAATTTTGTAACTTGCAGACAAGTTAACACGCAAACTAACTCGATCTTTGGTCAGTATTTCTTGACCGCTGACTTCCATGGTTTGCAAGCGACAATCCAATCGAGTGACCTCGATATTTCGATTGAAACGCCAGTATCCATAGTTGCCTGGTTGCAAAAGGCTTTCAAGCTTTCCGTTAACTTTCAAAAGCCCAACATGGTTATCTGGGACTTCGATGTAGTAGATTGCACTCACGCCGGCGCTATAAATGGTACTTACTTTATTGCGGACTAGTGCAGCAAGTAATTTTCCATCAACTTGAAAGCGATCCTCTATATCAAGAATCTTAACTTCGACTTTGACTGCCAAATTCCAGTACATTTTAAACGTGTTTGGTGCAAGTATATCTACCAGCTTATCGTCAAAATAAACGACACCAACTTGATTTTCCTTAATATCAAAACTAATAACTTGCTCGCCTAAGTGCTCACCGTAAGCGGTTATCAAGAAGCGTCCCAAGTGGTGATTCAATTCCGCTTTAGTAATATCATAGCGAAACAGGGTCACCGCGCCGGATAAATCAAACACTCGATGTTGGCCTGGTTCGAGTATTTTTTCAAATCTGTTTTTTCTAAATGCCAATACACGTTCGTTATCAGCCACATTAATTATTTTCATTCCTAGCATCTTCGTTCTCCTTATCTAATCTACAACGATGCTTGTCTGTTGTTCTTCCTAATAAGTCGGCTTCCTGCAACTAGCTTGTAATGACTACTTAGGAATACTGGGAAATGAACTGAGAGGAGAGTAACTTAGTTGCATTAAGCATTAGTTTTATTTCCCCAACGAGGTTGTAAAAACTAAACGAATACAAGTCCGTTGCTCTCATCAGTTTACTTCGCGGCAAGCCAACCCATAGTGATTGGTCGATAGTTGCGGTGGAGCAATTTTTAGAGTTAAATCAATGTTGCTGATTAACTCCGCTACTCGCTGCACAGAAGCCTGGGTGTTTCTCTGAGGAGTCGAACCTCAACCTTTCGGTTTACCGGCTATTTTTTAAAAATAGAATCGATTTTCAGTCGATGGTTACTTAGGTCGGAATCGAACCGACTACCTATAGAGTAAATATCTATTGCTCTACCCAAATGAGCTACAAAGTAGTGGTGTCTAGAATTAATAATCAAACTTGGTATACAGAAAGGTATGCCCGCTGCACCAGACTGACCCGAGTGTTTATCCTCAGCAATCAGAGCTGCTAAATTTGTCATTATTTCCTAAACGCTTTTGGAAAAGCAGAATGACTATTCTGACTTTTCGCATTCTTTTTTAAATTTGTGATCTCAAGATTTTAGTCCCGTGATTACCACTTTCACTGTGTCTTCATCTATTTCGGTCACGCTAATGGCGTTGTCAATAAATCGATTGATCACATCTATATTCGTTGTTACATGCTCGCTCATAGAATGAGTAATAAAGCTTCCGCCTTTACTTAAGACCATTGGCAACAATAGCTGATCGGCTAAATGTTCACCAACCACAGCTTTTGAATTAAGAAATCGATTCAATTTTTTAATCGCTTTACCAGCGACTCGCTCAGCAGTGACTCCTTTTTGTGCCACTTCATCAAATAATTCTGTCGTATTCTCAAACTCTAAGCTCAATGAAATTAAGTTGCCGGGACCAAATGCCTCGACTTCTTTTTCAAGTAGCTCTTCAGAACTCCAATTCAATTTTTGAACAACTTTTTTCAACTCTCTTTGACTCACCGACATTGGGATCTTTGAAGTAAAAGTTGTGGCGTTCCTTGCCACTAGATCACCTCTATCTAACATTTTTAACCTTCTTGTTTCTTTTTTCGGCTTAATGATTGCTGTCCACTGACCACCACCATTAGGGTAGAAACCATATCTGTCTAGCTTGCAGTCAACCCTATGTCCAATCTTACTAATCGCTTTATTAAAGCTCTTAGTAATAAACTCATAACTAGGCGCTTGCATATTGTGAGTACCGCCTTCCAAACTCACAGATGATTCTCCTTCAGCTTGAAGTAATGCTGGTAAGATGGTTTGGAAAACCAAACTAGTACTACCTGCCGTACCGATAGCAAATCGATACTCCCCACATTTTATTTTCCCTGGAGCGAAGTCGATATAACTTGATTTAAGTTCATCACCCTCGACCTGAGCATCACAGATTGTTTTAGCTGCTCGAACGCAGGTTAAGTGCTGGCGGAGTAGCCCTGGTTTTTTTCTTCCTGCTCGAATGTTTTCAATTCGAATGGGAGTTTGTAAACACATTGATAGAGAGAGGGAAGTGCGGAGGATTTGTCCACCGCCTTCGCCTTGGCTGCCATCAATAGTGATTTTTTGCTTATTCATTTCATTCTCGTCAATTTTTATTTAAGTGCCTATTTCGCAGCGCTGCGCTCCGACTGCGGCAGTTTTTTGCTCCTGCAAAAACTGCATACCGGTCATCCGTGACCATAACTTACTTTTGCCCAAAGCGGCGAAAGTAACCAAAAGCGCTTTCCGTTTCAGCGAACTAGTTATTTACTTGTTGTTAGTTCACCTATTATTTTTACGGCTTTACTTGCTGTGAGCGAATCTAAGGGAAGAAAAAAACTCGCTGCGCTCAAACAATTCTCTTCCTATTCTTTGATTCGTTCATTCCACATTGCCGTTCACAAGCACTCGGCAGGAATGCGATACCTCCTATCTCCTATCTCCTATCTCCTAGCTCCATCTGTTCTTTTATCTTCCGCCCAGTGCCTACGAACGACACATTGAAACTCATGAATTCAAAGAACAGAAGGAGAGCTGCCTGAGCACCGCGAGTTCTCTCCTTCCTTTGAATTCACTTACAGCAAGTTCCGTCACGGAAATTGGGTATGTACTCTAAGCAAATTCGAATCAAGTTCGTTTTAACGTGAAGCGTTTTTGGCTACTTTTGCCGCTTAGGGCAAAAGTGACTCGCATGCAAGCGCAGCGATGCGAAACGCCTTTGATCTTCAAAGCTGTTTAAATCAGCTAAAAAGCTGACCCAAACTACCCCTTAACACATACAACCTGCTTCAAAGTATGTACTACTTCAACCAAATCACTCTGTGCTTCCATGACCTTATCAATATCCTTATAAGCTGATGGTGTCTCGTCAATCACATCCTTATCTTTTCGACATTCAACACCTTTGGTTGCTTGCAAATGTTCTTCCATTGAAACCACTTTTTTAGCTTGGGTTCTTGACATCACTCGCCCTGCGCCATGACTACAACTACAAAAGCTATCTTGGTTTCCGAGTCCCCTAACTATGAAGGATCTTGCTCCCATACTTCCGGGAATAATCCCCATCTCACCCTCCCTGGCTCTCACTGCTCCTTTCCTCGTCACAATGACATTCTTACCAAAGTGATGCTCCCTTGAGATGTAGTTATGATGACAGTTCACCGCTTCTAAACTTGCCTCAAACTCAAAGCTCAAACTTGATTTAACTGCGGCAATCACTCTTTGCATCATCACCTCTCTGTTAGTTCTTGCGAAGTTTTGAGCCCACTCAACAGCTTCTACATAATCGTTAAAGTGGTCGCTTCCTTCAGGCAAATAGGCCAAATCTTTATCCGGCAAGTTGATATGCCAACGTTGCATATCTTTTTTAGCCTGTTCGATAAAGTGAGTTCCAATTCTGTTTCCCACACCTCTCGAACCGCTATGTAACATAAACCAAACTTGATTTTTTTGGTCTAAGCAGACTTCGATAAAATGGTTTCCAGTTCCCAATGTTCCTAAGTGTGCTACGTTGTTAGTGTTCTTTAACACAGCGTGTTTTTCACATAATCGATCAAAATCTGGCGACAGGTTTTTCCATGCTCCAATAACATCAGCCGGTAAATCATTCCATGAGCCTTTATCTCTTCCTCGTCTCGCTCGAGCTGAACGTCCATGTGGTACTGCTGCCTCAATGGCGGTTCTAATCGCAAACAAATTGTCAGGTAGTTGACTAGCATTCATCGACGTTTTAACGGCCATCATTCCGCAGCCGATATCAACACCAACCGCCGCTGGAATAACCGCACCTAATGTTGGCACTACGCTTCCAATCGTCGCACCTTTACCAAGGTGAACGTCCGGCATAGCAGCGACCCATTTATGGATAAAAGGCAGAGAAGCAATATTCTTCAACTGTTGTCTGGCTTTATCTTCAAACGGTACACCTTTGGTCCAAGACTTAATCGGTACACCGGTTGATTGCATGACTTCGTAGTTTGCCGGAGTTGCTTTTGTTTCAGTATTAATTTCCATTTTGTTCTCTTTTCTTATCTTCTAAAGCTAATAACTCGATTTAATTGACAACCTAACATAGCGAGCAGCGTGCCAACTTTTTTAATTTTAAAATAAAATCCTCTAACTTGCTGTTATATAAAGGTTTTAAATCTTTTGCAGAAATTCGATAGTCTCAAAAGTGATATCAGTTTATTTTGATAAATATCGAAAAAGATAATAAAATATCGTAAAAGATATCAGGTTGCCGGTAGGAATAAAATGAAAACCACTGTAATTAGTATTTTAGGGACTAATTTAGATAGAAGAGGGCGTAATGCAATACGTTGGGACAAGTGGCGACCCAATATCGCCTTGTGTCAGCAGGAAGATTTGATTGTCGACAAATTGGTGTTATTACATGAGCCAAATTTTGAAAAATTAGCGGTTCAAGTTAAGGATGATATTAAGGTAGTCTCGCCGGAAACAGAAGTGGTGTTTTATTCGGTGGATTTTTCCAGTCCTTGGGATTTTGAGTCGGTTTATAGTCAGCTTTATGATTTTAGTCAGAAGCATCAATTTAATACAGAGCAAGAAGAGCTCTTGATCCATATCACTACCGGCACTCATGTTGCTCAAATTTGTTTGTATCTGCTTACTGAAACTCATTACCTGCCAGGTAAGCTTTTTCAAACATCGCCTGGTAATAAAGACAATCCGACCGCAGGTAATTATCAAATCATTGATTTGGACTTATCTAAATATGATCAAATTGCATCGCGCTTCAACCAAGAAAGATTGACTGGCGCTGACTTTTTGAAATCTGGAATTGAAACAAGAAATATCAAGTTCAACAAGATGATACAGCAAATCGAAAAGGTTTCTCTACTCTCTAAAGAGCCGATGTTAATTACCGGTGAAACCGGCGCGGGTAAAACTCGACTGGTAAAACGTATTTATGAATTAAAACAAAAACGAGGACAAGTCACGGGTAAGTTTGTGGTAGTCAATTGCGCCACTTTAATCGGCGATAAAGCAATGTCAGCATTATTTGGGCATAGTAAAGGTGCTTTTACTGGCGCATTAAATGCTAGGAATGGCTTATTAAAGGAAGCGGATGGTGGTTTATTATTTCTGGATGAAATTGCAGAGTTAGGTCTTGATGAGCAAGCAATGTTGTTAAAGGCTATAGAGGAAAAAAGCTATCTGCCCTTGGGAGCTGACAGTGAAGTAAAAAGTAACTTTCAATTGATCGCCGGAACCAACCACAATATCAATGAGACCGTTGCCAAAGGAGGGTTTAGAGAGGATTTATTAGCTAGAATTAACCTTTGGAGCTATCAGTTACCATCACTCAAAGACCGAATAGAAGACTTAGAACCTAACTTAGACTTTGAACTTAGACAGTTTGCCAAAAAAGCCGGTCACATGGTTAGCTTCAACAAAGCTGCACGAACTCTTTATTTGAACTTCGCCAAATCACCAGAAGCACTTTGGAGTGCAAATTTTAGAGATTTAAACTCCAGTGTGACTCGAATGGCGACCTTATCGGAAGGAGGGAGAATTTCGGAAAACGAAGTTAAAGAGGAAATTATTAGATTAAAACAGCAATGGCTAGGGCAGGTTAGAATTGCCGAGGAACCCGAGCAAACTGCAATTGATATACTTGGGGCTAACCGAGCCAAAGAGTTAGACAATTTGGAAAAATATACTTTAGTAGGGGTTCAAAGCATTTGTCGCCAATCCAACTCAATGGCAGAAGCCGGTAGAAAGTTATTCAATGTTTCTCGTTTAGAAAAGAAGTCGAAAAATGATTCTCATCGTTTGAAGCAGTTGTTGACCAAGTACGGTTTGACTTTTGAAGAGCTGAAGAGCTGAAGAGCTGAAGAATTTGGAAATTTAATGGGCGTTTAAAAAGAAGACATTACTTGAAACTATAAATTTTGTAGGCAAAAAAATGCCCGCTCTGCAGCGGGCTAACATCACACAGTAGGAGGAATTAAGTGATTCTATTTGGCTTTAAGAATTTTTTTCATCTTGTCGTAAAATTCTGCCAGTGTTTTCTTTTCCTGATAATCCAGCGACAGCTTTCCATGAAATAACAGAGTAAGGGTTAAATCTTTATAACCGATATAACAAGTGTATCCGTCGTAATCGTGCCAGGCTTTAACGCCATTGAGTTGATACTCTGAGTCAATACGTTTGCCTTTAGTGAGTATTTCATTGAACGCTGACAAATTGTCCATTAAGGTGATTTGGTGCTCATTCATCTCTATACTCGTCGTTCATTATCAAAAATAAATCGTTTGTCCGGTTAGTTTTTGGCTCTCAGCACCACACATTTCGTCATAGGCGGATTGAAACTCAAGACACGCAGAAGAGTAGTTAATACTTTTTAAATACTCTTTTGCTAGAGTTAATGAGCGGAACTTTGTAACACCAGTTGTTTCAGACAATGCTACGAAGTCATCTTTATCAGTCATTGCCCCAACTAGGTAGTGGGGGGAATCTGCCAAACCGAGAATTGTTGGCTTTACGCTATTAACCTTAGCTTGTTGCTCATTCATTATTAAAACCCGCTGATTAAACTTATTAGTAGTTACGCTTGTAGTCTAGAGTTGGATCATCTTTTTAGAGGTTTTCAGGAAATTGACCTAATTAATGCTTTTGCGATGTAAATGTTAGAAGCTTTATCCTGAAGTGGAGAGCAAGTGGATGAACTGCTCAGCCGAGGCTCCGCAAGAGGTTGGAAATAGCGAAATGTAAGCTTGCGAAACAGCTGTCTATATGTTGTTGATTAGACGGGGGAAGGAACCCTTTGAAGGTAAGCTTTGAGGATTGATGGGACAACGACTGCAGGCTTGTCCCAGCTATCTTAGGCGGTTATTTGCTCTTATTTAAAACCTCAAAGGTCTCTAGCAACTCTTTAGAATGAGTATCCGGATCAACCGATTCAAAGTGCTTCACTATGGTTCCTTCCGGATTCACTATAAATGTTTGTCGGCTAGGATGTGGCCAGGGCAAAATTCTATCAACGTCCATGGCTTTTGAAAGCGTCTTATCGACATCGGCTAACAGAGTAAACGGCATTTCATAGGTGTCGGCAAAGTCTTTGTGGGACTCAACATCATCATAGCTCACGCCAATAATTTCTATATTGTTGGCTTGGTATTTAGCATAGTCATCCACAAAATTTTGGGCTTCTACGGTACAGCCTGGGGTTTTGTCTTTTGGATAAAAGTAGACAACTTTCCATTTGCCCGCAAAATCGGAGTTTTTCTTTAAGTTACCATTTTGGTCGGCGAGCTCAAACTGGGCGAATGGCTGCCCTTCCCACCGGTTACTGTTGGCTTGCGCCTGCACGCTGAATATAAAAACTAAAAGTGTAACAAGTGTTTTCATTATTTTAACTCTCTGTTTTATCTGTGATATCTAGACTATGTATAGCAATTAGTGCCGAATCACATTGATTTAAAAGGTAAATTTAACAAATTTTTTAGCTAAAGTCGCTGTTTATTAAAACCGTTTAACTTCTCTAGTATCTAACAAGTTAGCTTGTTATGAGGTAATACTATTAGGAAAAACTAGTCAATCGACTAAACTTTACTATTAGGAGTTTTAGCCGCTCGGTAAATAAAAACTTGGCAAAAGTCTAACAATGTCGGTCCAGCGTTAGTGTCTACGAGGAGCGAGACTAAATAGATCGCTAGATAGCCTATTGCCAAGTGGGATTTCGAGCAAATGGACTAAGGAGTGAAGGTTATGATAAAACGAAATATCATTCACATTGTCACTAGTGTTGGCCTTGCCTTTTTGGTCGTTCTCTTCTTTG
Organism: Kangiellaceae bacterium; assembly: GCA_965230505.1. GTDB lineage: Bacteria > Pseudomonadota > Gammaproteobacteria > Enterobacterales > Kangiellaceae. The sequence continues at coordinate 3,493,723 of OZ246006.1, forward strand.
TCGATTGGTCTGTAAAAGATATCTATCGGGAGAATAATCGACAGACACTTCAGCATTACGCTATATTGGTCTCTCAAGTCGAACGACTGATTGAACAGATTTCTCATGAACAAGTTGAACCGAGCTATCCGCAGTTGGAACAACTTAGTCTCATAGAGCAAGTGGTTGGATGGGAGCTAGCCAATCCTAATGGTCAGGTCATTGCGAGCTTTCAGCGTAATCAACTGATTGAAATGAGCAGCGGCGTATCGCGCGTTTTTTATTTACCCGATGCTGATAATAATAAAATAATGCCTTTGGTCGTTCATTTTGATTTGACCACTTTAGCAGAAGACATCACTCTATTAACGGTTGAAAGCTTAAGCATTATTTTTGTTTTAATAACAATAATTGCTGTTATAACTTACCTTAGTTTACGATGGGTTATTCAATTAGAAGGCTTTTCGAAAGATGTATTGGTCAGTGGGAAACAAACGCCACACTCCGATTTGGTTGTGCATAACATCGTTGGCTTTACCCTTAGCCAGCTAATACTCAATAATCGCTTACTTTCAAAATCAAAATCAGAATTAACCAATCAGATAAGGCGTACCACTTATATCGATCAAGCTACGGAGTTAGGCAATCATCTTTTTTTTAAAGCAGAGCTTCAAGTCAGATTACACAATCAAGATGAAATAGAGTCCGGATTAGTTGTGATTTTAGCTTTTGTGATAGAGGATGAACAGAATCTAACGCTCGCGGAGCATCAACAAATCGCAATTGCTAACTGCTTAAAAAAAGCCATTGATTCAATTGACAGCGCAATAGTCGCTAAACTGAAAGAAAATGAATTTGTGTTATTGTTACCCAACTTTACGGAGGCCAAAACTGATCAGTTTTGCAAAAAACTAGTCAGGGATTTATCTAACCAAGTCTATACCAAGCCGGAAGAGCTTCACCATTTTGTAGATATTGGCATTTCAACTTACAAGCAAGGGTTTGATTATTATCATGTGATGGCGGAGGCTGATCTTGCACTTAGAAATGCACAGTTACAAGGCGCCAATAATTGGTATGTATACGGTGAACCGTTACCCCAAACTAAATCAAAGGGGCGTCTAAAGTGGCAAAGTTTTCTTCGCAATGTACTGGATAGAAGAAAGATTTCACTGTATTGCCAACAGCTTCATTATTTTAATCAATCGGACACCCACCATCATGAAGTACTTGCACGAATTCAAGATGGCGAGGAGTTACTTCATGCTGAGAGTTTTATAGCGATGGCTTATCAATGTGGCCTTTCGGTTGAGTTTGATCGGCAAATAGTTAATGCGGTAATCAATCATCTTTTATATGAACCTAATAATGCCAAACCAACCAATATTTCAATAAACATATTTGTTCCAAGTCTAATGAATCAGGCTTTTAGCGACTGGTTAATAACCAAGCTTTCAAACAATCCTAAAGTGGCTAGTAGGCTCATTTTTGAGGTATCGGAGAATTTGTTAAGTAAGCATATTCAGGATATCTCGCAAATAATGAAACAGTTGTCCGAGTTAGGTGCCAGATGGTGTATCGAGCATTTTGGTTCGATAGGCGAGGATCAACGTTATCTCGATATTACAAAAGTCGATTTTGTTAAAATTGATCGCAGAATTATCAATAATATATCGGAGTCTTTATCACAACAGCTGTTATTCAACTCTATAATTGTTTCGTTAAAACCGAGAGGAATTACTCTGATTGCAGAAGGGGTAGAAAAATCAGAAGATGCGACCTACATTGAACAAACTGAAATTTCTGCGGCTCAAGGATATCTTTACTATCAGCCCCGTGAGATGAGTTTTGACCCGACCATTAAGTTAGCGAGCAATTGAATAAAAGGCCAATGCTCGCTGCAATATTATCTCAATAGCTAATAATATTTAGCACTATTTTCTTGGGTTACCAGTTTATTTTTCAGCGAGTCCAATGATTATCTCACTTTTGGTATATTGCTATTGAATATATAAATTAGATCTTCTAAGAATCGTTATCAAATAAAATTAAAAAATACAAGTTAAATTAATATAGATTGAGAGCTTCATCTCTTAAAAATGTCCGAATGTCTATATTTACGTTGCTTTTTTAAACTAAACCGCTAGAATTGTTTTAATTGAGGCAGTCATGCGGATTCGTTATTGGTTGCCCAGACTTTTTTAGATTTACTCTAGAGAAAGATTTTGGGTTCGACTTATTTAGAAACTTTATGACTGGTTATAAGAGGAAACGAAAGTGAAAAAGACCAACGAAAGCTCCAACTTTGAAGTGATTAATGGCGACATAGCTTATGTCGGACCGGAGCGCAGAGTTGATCGCCGCAGAGAGAAAGGGCACGAACGGGTAGAGCGTTTGTTGAAGAACTTTGGTTTGGACCGTCGCTTAAGTACCGATCGTCGGCGGAAAGATAGTTCTTGGTTTCTAACTTCGAAAAAAGTTGTTAATCTTTAAAACTCGGTAAAACTCCTCTTAAGAAACCGACTCTTGTCGGTTTTTTTTCGCCTAGTAAAAGGTAAATGATTCTAAGAATGACCCAAGAACCCTTAAATAAAACCATTACAATCAATGAATTAGACAAAGAATTAAGTCGCTCCTCTATTCAAGAACTTGCTCTATCAACTAACTCGGCAACATCATATCGGTTAGATATAAAAAGAGATGATCTTATTCATGGCGTCATATCTGGCAATAAGTGGCGTAAGTTAAAGTACTTGTTGCAATCTGTTGAAAACAAAGGAATTCGACGTGTTGCTGCAATGGGAGGAAGGTATTCCAATTTTTTACACGCATTAGCTTATGTTTGCCATTTATTGGGTTGGGATTGCCAGTTATATGTGAGGGGCTATCAAGAGCAACCACTAACTCCAACACTTATAGATTGTGAAACTTGGGGAGCAAGGTTAAATTTTGTCAATCGAGCAGAATTCCAAACGCTTCGTTCGGTTCCTCCGAAACTAGATAACAACACATACTGGATTCCAGAGGGAGGCCTTCAATTCGAGTCTACTTTGGGAGTTGCGGAACTGATAGAAGAGCTTGTCGAACCTTATGATTATATCGTCATAGCCAGTGCCACCGGAACCAGTGTTGCCGGGCTGGTGAAAGGGTGTGACAAATCTCGTGACCAGCTTGCAGCCAAGCAAACTGAAGTGATTGGGATAGGGGTACTGAATAATCAAGAGCAGCAAATTGCTGATGTGAAAATGTTAATCGGCGAGGCGAAAACACCGTGGCAGATAAAATCAGGTTATGAATTTGGAGGCTTTGCTAAGAAATCCTCAATCATTCAGGACTTTTGTTTGTGGTTTAATCACCAATATTCAATCCCAATCGAACCGATTTATAGCGGGCGATCTTTCTTTGCGGTATTTGATTTAATGAAAAAGAATTATTTTAAGCAAGGCTCACGAATTTTATTGATCCATTGTGGAGGTCTTCAGGGAGCTCGCGTTCTGGGCGATTAGCCAGCAATTTTTAATTGCAAGATGATCATTGCTCTAATTAAAAATTTGACTAATCAAATGATCATCATTACTGAATAATCTAGATCTAATACCACGTCTGAATGATAGCGAGTTCTCGAGTTTTCAGTGGTGTACAAGGTTTCAATTTTACTCGGTATATTATTTTTAATTCCCAGCATTCTAACTCGAACCAATCCCAAATCTTTTCTACCATTAATCGTCTGTTTATCCAATATTTCGCTTTGACAGTAAATGGTATCTCCAGCAAAACTCGGGTTACAGTGAGTTCCGCCATTGATTGCCGACAACCAGGTTGCATTTCCTAAACCGTTATAGCTAAGCGCCCGACAGATAGAAATAATGTGTCCACCGTAAACTAATCGCTTCCCGTGGGGAGAATGATCCATCATTGTTTGATCAAAGTGGACTCTCGCGTTGTTTTGATAAAGGCGAGTTGCTAATGAATGATCAGAATCATTGATGGTCATACCGTCGCGATGGAATAAAACGTCACCGACCTGAAAATCATTAAACTTAGCTTGTGAATCACTGTAGTGTGCTTTCCAACTGGAGAAATTAATAGATGCTGGTAGGTTTTGCTGTTTGAAATCGACTTGTTGTTTTAATTCTGGTAGCTGATTGAAGGAATTTTCAGCCTTAGAGTTCTTTTCCTTCTTGTGTACCATTACCCATCGTTTCCAGCTAACCACCACTTCATCATGTTGATTTAATGCCGATGAATGGACATAAACGACTCCTGTTTTGCCATTGGAATTTTCTTTCAAACCAATCACCTTACTAGTCACAGAAAGAGTGTCTCTAGCATAACAAGGGATATTAAAACTTACTTCTGCATAGCCCAAATTTGCCACTGCATTCAGAGAAATATCATTCACGCTTTTTCCAAAGGCGATATGAAAAACTAATAAGTTGTCTAGGGGCGTATTTTCAAAACCGACGCTGGCAGCAACTGTTTGAGCGCAAAATAAAGGATATCGGCTTCCTGTGAGAGCTAGGTAAAGTGAAGCATCGCCTTCAGTGATGGTTCTAGGCACACCATGGGTCAGTGTTTGTCCCAGCTCAAAATCTTCAAAGAAATTGCCTTCTGACAATAAAGTTTTTTTTGTCATTTTTCGGGACCGATTAATTCGTTTTGGCCTAACTCTTTCACTTGGTTATACAAAGCGATAACTCGACGAGCCCAAAGCTCTAAACTCGGTTCAATTAACCGGTCATCAATCACGGCAACACTTTTACCCATTTCGTGAGCACTGGCAATCGCTTCAATTATTTTCTTGGCGCGTTTAATATCTTCACCTTTCGGGGTAAAAGCGTCATTGTTATAAGCTAGTTGCACCGGATGAATGACGGCTTTGCCATCAAATCCTAAATCGCGTGCTTGGCGACAGGAAAATTCGCAGGCTTCTATATTTTTCAAATCAAAATGTGGACCATCAATAATACATTTATCATGTGCCCTTGCACCTAATACCGTCATGGATAAACTGGTTAACAATCCCATACGATCGAGAGTCATATTGATTCTCAATGAGTTGGCTAAATCGGTTGTACCCAGTACGATTGCAGATAACCTATCACTTGCTCCGGCAATTTCTTCACTCCGTAAAACACCTTTTGGACTTTCTATATTTGCCATTACAGGCAGCCGCGACCCACCCATTTCATCCATAGTGGCAATGGCTGCTTTCATTTCACCACCACTTTCTACATGTGGAAAAAGAACGCCATCTATTTCTAGTTTGACAGCCGCTCTTAAGTCGTCCATTCCCCAATCGGAATCTAGAGAGTTTATTCGAATGATCTTTTCGGAATATCCGAAATTCGGATTTTCAAATGCTTTAACTAAAAGCTCTCTAGCTTCGGTTTTTTTTGAAGGTGGCACTGATTCTTGTAAATCAAAAACAATGCAGTCCGCTGATAGCTGTCGAGATTTTTCAATATGCCGTGCTTCATGAGCAGAGACATAAAGAACGCTTCTGCGCGGTCGGTATTGATAACTCATTGTGATTGACTCCTTTTGCTTTGAAGTTCCAAAAGCATTTGTTTTCTGAGTACTTTTCCATTTTTGGTACGAGGAAAATCTTGGTAAAAATGAACTAGTTTCGGCGCTTTATATTTCGCTAATTTTTGCTTGCCGAAATCAAGTAATTCTTGTTCAGTTAAATGACTGTCTTTGTGAAGAATAACACAAGCACTTACCAACACTTTATCTGGTCCTAGCTCTTCTCCCAATGCAACGCAGTCTGCAATTGCAGGGTGAGTTTTTAGAACTCTCTCAATTTCGTGTGGAGAGACTCGGTAGCCGAATGTATTGATGATGTCATCTTTACGACCTAAAAACCAAATGTATCCGTCTTCATCGGTTCTTGCGTAGTCCCCTGTGAAAAAGTAACCGTCATGCTTGGCCTTGTTAGTTTCGTCGGGCAGTTGCCAGTAATTTAAAAATAATCCAGGATCGTCCTCCGGAATAGCAATCATTCCTTCTTCATTAACCGCTGCCGGAGAGCCGTCACCAGATAAAATTTGCACCTGATGCCCCGGTTGAGGGAAGCCGGCCGCACCTGGACGGATAGGACGATCAATTCGTTGCGAGATATAATAAGAAAACTCGCTCATGCCAATCGCTTCAAATACATCTTGCTCAAACCTTTCTCGCCATGCTGCTAACATTTCATCAGATAAATGTTCACCAGCACTCATGCAGTGCCTTAAGGATGGAACATCTTTGGCAGCAAAATTAGTTTTTTGAATGATTTGTCGGTAAATGGTAGGCACACCAATAAAAATAGTACACTGATGTTTCTTAATGAGTTCCGGCCAAGTACTGGCATCGTTTTTACCTTCATGCACGATAACAGTATGCCCATGAAATAATGGATCCATTAATGCTGAACCTAAAACATAAGTCCAGTTGAACTTGCCAGAGTGCATGATTCTGTCACCCGGCTTAAAGTCAAACCAATAACGGCTAGCAGGTAGTCGACCAATCAATGAACGATGAGCATGTAGCACACCTTTTGGAAATCCGGTAGTTCCCGAGGTATAAACCAAGTAAGCTGGGTCATTGGCTTTACTGTTAACGATTTGTTGGCTGGCATCGGTGTTTTTTAATTTTTCAGTTAAATCAATTAACTGTATGTCACTACCCGCTGAATCTATCGGCATAGGGCCTTCGCCAGCGAGTAAAATTGCTTTCAAGTCGGTCGACTCACTAACGATTGAACTTAACTCTGACCACATTGATTTGGCAGCAATTAACACTTTTGCACCAGAGTCTTTTGCGAGATAAACAACTTCAGAGGCGGCCAATAACGTTGATGTTGGAACTGCGATAGCACCCTGTTTTAGACAGCCGAAAAAACTCTCGGGATAGTCTGTGGAGTTAGGCAGTCTAATCAGAACTCGATCGCCCACATCGACACCAAGCTCATTCAATAGGGTGACTATTTTGCCGCTTTTTTGATCGAGCAGAGAATAACTGAGCTCCTTAGTGCCTAGCTGATCATCTTCGACGACTAAAGCGGTATTCTCGGAATTTTCGCTGTTCGCATGGCGAGTAACACACTCTCTCGCAATGTTGAAATGCTCTGGAACATGCCACTGCGCGCTCAAATGACTGTGGCTGTCCGGTTCGGTTAAATATTGATTGAGTGGGTCCATATTAAATTCTTCCGTAGGGCCAGTTTTCACGAATCACATGTATCGGCAGAAGTTTAAGCACTTTCATTGCAAACTGTTTATCTTGCTCGGTTAATGACTTAAGTGCATAAGCTCGCAGTAAGGTTTGTAGTGCTTTACCGAACATTGGAGGATCTAGCATTTCACCCTCGAACTTTATCGCACCACCCAGTAAAGCATCGGCTTCAATGGCTGCTTTTAGCATTTGTATGTTGCGCTTTATGATGAGTGGTGAAGGGGTAAAAGCGACTTTACATAAATGAATATGATAAGGATGAATGACCTGCTTTCCGGTGAGCCCCATCTGAGCTTCAACAGTGGCGTGTCGATGAACTACGTGGGATTCATGGTCGCCGTGAAGGTCTAACCAACGTCTAACATCATGTGGCTCAATATTCTGGTCGGGCATTGGGGTTTCATTGATTAACACTTCAACACCACCGATAACACCTTTACCTGCTATTCGAGCTTCTAATAACAAGTTTCGCAAATAGGTTTTTAATTCATCGATCCAGCCTTCTGGTGTAAGGTGGATAGCCATTGCTTTTGAAAAGTCATGGATTCCAAAAACAACATGTTTGACCGTTGAAAACTGCATTAATTCTGGTGCCAATTTGAGCGATCGCGGATGTTCAATAATTGGCTGAATTTCTATCTCTGGATTAACACCTACGAGCCAAGCTGAAAGGTCCCTTATTTCTGCCGCACCATACATTTCGCCGGCCTTAGCCAGAACGATTACATCGACATGCTCACCAACCTCGCGAATTAACTCGAGATCTTTTTCATACTCTTCGGTTCGAAAAGGGTTGATCCGCAGGGCAATTTGAAATTTTCTTTCAGGAAAGTTCGGCAATTCGTTTCTTAATAACTCTCGACTCATTTCTTTTTGTCGACAGCCATCCTCTAGATCAAACAGTAAGGTGTGCGCAGGACATTTGTGGGCATGTTTACGAATACGAGCAACCGCCTGCTCCATCGTTTCATATTCGCTATCTTTAGGAGAGTACTTTACTGGTGGATAGTAAAGTTGAATGCCAGGCCAAAAGCCACCTAATACATCTTCTTCGTTTACGTGCTCGAGAAACTCGTTGTAGCTATTCATGGTATTTTCCCGTGAAGTTGTTATTACCGACTCTAGAGAGTTTTGTAGAAGTAGCGGAATTTCTACTTTACTCAACTGGTCGGATGTCTTAACCTGTTTGAATGAATCATACCTATTTCAATCGAAAATTCAAACAATTGTTTGAAAATGACTAAAAATCACACTTTATTTGTGGCTCTTAATCAATCGAGTGATTTGATTCTATCTCAAAAATATCTGCTTTTGTCCCTTTTATAGCGGCAATATGACTAAAGTCTAGTTAGGTTTTGTTGCAAGTAAACCAGATTATTGAGATAAATACCCTAAGCCAGTTTAACGATTATTTAAATGTACTTGCCAAATATGATTAACTAATATTTTAGGCAAGGCAGCCAACGAGTTTTAAGGAGCACACCATGTCTACACTTGTTCACCCAAATCAAGCTTTGTTTGAAGCTGAAAAGCCTTTTCCAGTGATCCCTAGTTGTGAGCATTTTGCTGGGAGCGAAAAATTAATGCTTAAAGCATTGGAAATGCAATCAAAGATTGGTCCAGTGTTTGATATTACTTGTGATTGTGAAGATGGTGCTGCAGCAGGGCAAGAATCAGAGCATGCGGAAATGGTGGCTAGAGTTATTTCAAGTGAGCAGAATTTGCATAATATGATGGGGGTACGAATTCATGACTTTAGTCACCCTCATTGGAAAGCCGATGTTGATATTTTAGTCCCAAAAATTGGAAATAAGGTAGCCTATATTACGCTGCCTAAATGCACTCAAGCTTTCCAAATTGAAGCAATGGTTGGTTACATAAAGAAGGTCGCAAAAGAAAATAATATAGAAAGAGAAATTCCAATTCATGTGCTGATAGAAACTCATGGTGCATTAAAGGATATTTGGAAAATTGCTGAAGTTGATTGGATTCAAGTCTTGGATTTCGGCATGATGGATTTTGTTAGTGGGCATTATGGTGCCATTCCTGCCGCTTGTATGCGTAGCCCCGGTCAATTCGAACACCCCTTATTGGCGAGAGCTAAAACCGAATTAGTGGCTGCAGCATTGGCCAATGGTATTGTGCCAGCGCATAACGTTACCCTCGATCTAAAGAATGTAGAGCAAACTAAAAGCGATGCTTCCATTGCGAGAAACCAATTTGGTTTTATGCGGATGTGGAGTATCTACCCAACCCAAATAGAAGCCATTGTAGAAGCGATGCAACCGGATTATTCTGAAGTTGAGGACGCTCAAGGGATTTTGCTGGCTGCTCAGGATGCTGATTGGGGACCCATTCAATATAACGGTGAGTTACATGATAGAGCGACCTATCGATATTTTTGGCAACTACTTCAACGAGCATCCATTTCTGGTTTAACGCTAAGCGATGAAGTAAAATCGAGGTTCTTTTCCTAATAATTTGAGTATCCAAATGGACCCATTGGAACATTTCAAGCGGCTTGAAAATATGTATCAAGCCGCTCCCCTAAACGATTTTTATTCACCAGTGATGACTGTTTCAAAAGGGCAAGCAGAAATCTCGATCGAACTAGCCCCTAAACTTTTTCATGCCGGGCAAGCCGTTCATGGTTCGGTTTATTTTAAGATGCTGGATGATGCTGCTTTCTTTGCTGCAAGTTCATTAGAGCCTGATTTTTTCGTGCTAACCACGTCATTCACAACCTACTTAACAAAACCGATTTCTAAAGGCACAATGAAAGCTGTCGGAAAAATAGCCAATTACAATCGAACTCAATTTATTGCCGAAGCTATTGTTTACAACTCTCGAGAACAGGAAGTCGGCAGAGGTAATGGGATCTTTGTAAGAAGTAACAAAAAGTTAATGGATGTTGCTGGTTATCAGGACAGTATAGAGTAACAGTTCTTGCTTAGCTTACTACCTGTGGAGCTTTAAGTCTTATTGATTGTTTCAAGCAGTAATTCTTCCTCTTAATACAATAAATTTTCATTCAGTTTGAATTCAGTTCAAAAAAATTAATATGCGCTCGTGGTTAATCGAACCACAAATATTCTAATTTAATTAAGGAATTGAAATAATGAAAAAGACAATAATCGCTAGCGCAGTATTATCTGTTATATCTTTTGGTGCAATGGCAGAAAGTCCATCGTTTGATAATGTTGAAGTTGGATATACGGAGTTCGATTTTGATGGGGCTGATGTCGACGGGTTCGAATTAAAAGGTAGCAAATTAATTGCAGATGATTTTTATCTTAAAGGTGATATCGCATCACTTTCAGAGTCGAGGCTTGACTGGAGACTAACCAAGATTGGTGTTGGCTACAAAAATGATTATTCCAGCACTTCATCATTCTTTAGTGAAGTCAGCTACGCTAGAGTCGATGTTGATACGGACTTTGATGATGGGGACGAAGATGGTTTTGAAGTTGCCGCAGGTATTCGTAGCATGCTGTCAGATAAGCTAGAAGCAAAAGCTGCAATTGAGTATACCGATATTGATGGAGATGACATAACATCGCTGGTAATAGGCGGCGCGTATAATTTTACTAGCAATATGGCGGTTTATGCCGATTACTCTTATGATTCAGACGTCAGTGCTTACGCTGTTGGGGTAAAGTTCAACTTCTAATAGTTCACTCAATAGGTATAGAGAGCCCAGCTTAGCTGGGCTTTTTTGTGTTCGTTATAAAAGTGCGATACAGTGGTGGTTTATCGATTTAATAAGGGCATTATCACCTGTGAAAAGATTACTCTCTTTAACGCTAGTATTAGTGTTGACTATTTCTTGTTCATTGCAAGCCAAAGATTATTTATTGCACGTTGGAAAAATGATTGACGTGGAAAATCTGAAAGTAAAAAAGAATCAGTCTATTAGAATTTCAGGGAATAAAATCACTTCGATTGAAAGTGGATTTAGCCAAGCCAAAGAAAATGAGACTCTACTTGATTTAAAAAACAAGACAATAATGCCAGGTTTAATGGATATGCATGTGCATATATCCGGCCAAGGTTCTAAACAGTCTTATGCAGAGAAATTCTTTTTGTCTAGCGCCGATGTTGCTCTAAGAAGCACCTCATACGCTAAAAAGACCTTGCAAGCTGGATTTACTACTGTCAGAGATCTAGGTGATCATTCGCCCGGTGTCGTGGTATCACTGCGAAAAGCGATAGCTAATGGCTATGTAGCTGGACCGAGAATCTATGCAGCAGGAAAGAGTATTGCCACCACGGGTGGACATGCCGATCCTACTAACGGGGTGCGCCCAGACCTAATGTCAGATCCCGGGCCGAAACAAGGAGTCATTAACGGACCAGACGAGGCAATTAAAGCGGTAAGGCAAAGGTATAAAGAAGGTTCGGATGTTATTAAATTAACCGTGACCGGAGGCGTTCTAAGTCTTGCCAAGAGCGGTTCAAACCCACAATTTACCCAAGAAGAACTTAATGCAGTCGTTAAGGCTGCGAAAGATTATGACTTTGTTGTCGCTGTACACGCTCACGGCGCAGAAGGAATGAAACGCGCGGTAATCGCAGGAGTCGATTCCGTTGAACACGGTACTTATATGACTGACGAAGTGGCGCGACTAATGACGAAAAAAGGTACTTATTATGTGCCTACAATTACTGCAGGAAAATGGGTAGCAGAAAAAGCAGCGATTGATGGTTATTATCCAGCGATAGTGCAACCTAAAGCCGCGGCTATTGGACCGCTAATTCAAGATACATTTGCTCGCGCATACCAAAAGGGTGTCAAAATAGCTTATGGAACAGATGCAGGCGTGTTTCCTCACGGCTTAAACGGTCGAGAGTTTAAGTATATGGTTGAGGCTGGAATGCCGGCGATTGAAACCATTCAGTCGGCTACTTTGAATACCGCTAAGTTGCTTCGAATCGAGGACAAGCTTGGTAGTATAAAGGTTGGAAAATTAGCTGATTTGGTGGCGGTTGATGGTGACCCCCTTAAGAACATTAGTTTGATGGAGAGTGTTTCTTTTGTGATGAAAGATGGGGTTGTTTATAAGCAGTAGCAAGCAGAGCTTCTTCTTTCCTATTTTTTTTACGGATGTAATAACTAGTTTAGGGAGAGTTTTTGGTTGATGTGTTTTGGCTGCAATTTTTCGAAAAGCGGACATGCTTGTTGTTCTTTTTAAAGAAACAAATCTAAGTTCAATACTTCGACTGCGCTCAGCAACCGTTTGTTTAGCGCTGCGAAACCGCCCGTAAAGAAATCAAGATACTAAATAGGTTGCTGAGCGCTGTCGAAGCATTGATTTTGATTTTCGTTTGGATTTTAGCTCTTATCAAAGGATAATATGAAGTGTCTGATAAATTGCAATAACCTGAGATGAGTCCTCAGTTTTCAAAGCAGACGTTGTGCTGTATTCTTACATCAAATAATCTGCCCCTTATTGAATTACAAGGAATCTTTATGCAGAGTTTTATTTTTATATTTACCTTTCTTTTTGCTGGAAGTTCATTTGCTACTGAAGACTTAACTGAGCAAAATGAAACTGTTTTGAAAGTTGCGAGGAAATATTATGAAAGCAACTTTAATGGCATAGTTCTCAAGTTTTCAGATTACTACTCGAAACAATACCATTCATCAGGTTGGATTAAACTTCTTGGCTCCGAAAAAGAGTTTGCTAATAAGCATAGAGAATATGCAAGACAAAGAGGTGGAATCAAGAATATCAGTATGAGCGTCAAGGGTTCGATACAGGGGCTAGTATCTATTGATACTACTGTACTTTTTGTTAATAAAGAGACAAAGGAGAATAATAGCTGCTGGCTACTCGAAGACGGTAGGTGGAAGATGCATAACTCTTGTTTAGACATAGCTTTACATGATAAACCATCGACATCAGAGGAAGAGAAGGAAATGGCAGGGGAGTTAAAAAAGCTGTTAGAAGGAAATTAAGAATGTCACAGCATATGAAGTAATGTCAGCAAATGGCTGGCTCAAGACTAAAATGTCGAGTGAAATTTTGTGGTTTTTGATTAAGAACTAGCCTAAAGCTGATATTGGACTGCATTCATAAATCAAATAACCTTACCCCATTGAAGTTTTTATTTATATGCTTCGAATATTGCGAGCTCATTTCGAGAGCAATCAATATACATCCATTTTTCAGTTGTTTAGTATTCTAGGGCTTTTATCTTCTAGTTTAAATAATTGTCGAGGAAGAGTTAAATGCGAATAGTATAAGCGCTTATATATGTTATAGTCCCACCTTATTCAAAATATACTAATAAACGGATAACACATACAATGGAACACTACGCCCAGCTCATAATTAGCCATACCGATAAATCTAAGCAGAGCCAACTTAGAAATTTAATTGAAGAAATGCAGTCAGGGCTAAATTTTGACAAGCTAAATGATTTACTTGTGCCTTTTGGTCAATCTGTAAATGTTGATGAGTTTAGGGCGCTCACCGATATAGGCGATCAGCATTATTTACAGCCCGAGTCTATTGATAAAGTTGATTCTTACGATATTTATAACTTCGTACATGGTTCAAGCTCTGTCGAGTTTACCGAAGCGTTCTTAGAAATAATCGACAAATTAATTCCCAATGTTGATGCTAGAGCTTACATTCAGGCAGATGAAGATCCATGGGAGCAATTTATAAGAATTAAAAGCGGTGAGCTTCTCAGTGAAGAACACGTTCCTTTTGAAGATGAAGAGTTAGATACTGAAGTTATCACTAGCGGGTGTTACGTTTGGTTCCATGAGTCATTACCTGAAAGCTTTGATTTCGGATATCTAGCAAAATCCAAGAACAGCAATATTGCGGCCGATTCAGAAACTTCAGAAGAAGGGGAGCCGCCACTGGGTGGAACTCTGGACAACGAATCAATTGAAGATTTTCTTTCTGAACTACAGAAAAAAGAAGATGACTTTGGATATGTCTCGGTAGATTTTAAACTTGCAAAAAAACCAGAAGCTAAAATAAAAAATCAAGTCAAAAAAATTGTTCGCGCTACCTTTGAAGAGGGATCATGTAGCGGCAAAGTAAAAAGTGCAGACGATCGATTTTTATTCTATTTTGGTGGCTACGTTTATAATTGTTCCCACTCGATTGCATTTAACAACGAGATGGTCGATGAAGTCTTTGACGTTCTCGAAAGCATAGGCGCCGAAGATATCATTATTCGCATACAGCTTGAAATTCGGGATGACGAGCCAGTGGGCTATTATATCTGCTTCAAAGTAGGAGAGAGTATTAAGATTCGATTCAAAGGTATAAATGGTTTTTGTAGAAAATTCGATGCAAGGGCTGTTCAATTGCATAATGCGAACAACTACATAAATCGTTTACGTGCATCGTTTCCAATTAAAGAAGAAATATTTAACCAAACGAAATCTAGTCGACAAGAAAAAGTCGATAACTATATGCGCTTTTGCGAAGAAAACGATCTAGAAATACATGAAGGCTTCGATGAAGAATTTTTCTTTAGCCGATTTATTGTTTTCGATAGTGTGGCTAATAAAATAGTTGATACCGCTTATGGTGAAGTCGAAGACCTATGTATTAAGCTAGGCAACGTGATTGCCAAAAGTAGTAATGATTCTTTTAATACAGAAGGATACAAAATATATGATACCATCTTTGATAGAGTCTATAGCTTTGATGAAGCGCATCAATGGAAAAATGTAAATTAAACAGGTAACGGGCTAAAAGCGATCACAAAACATACCTAAACCGATACTTCAGCCTATCTGCAATTCAGACGCTTAAAATTGTGTTGACTTAGGTATTGTAGGAGGCGACTAAGAGACTATAAATAAATCTGTGTAATTGTCTATCATTAGAACCAGAAATGGTTAAGGATAGACATTATGAATAGAAAAGAACTCGAAGCCTTTGCGCGAGAAGCAGCGAAAGGCATGAAAACCGAACAAGATCTGAATGACTTCAGGAAGATCCTCACTAAAGTGACGGTCGAAGCAGCCCTCAACGCTGAACTCGATCACCATCTCGGTTATGGTAAGAATGAGCCCTCTCAATCAGACAATTATCGTAATGGTTCAATGAGTAAAACGCTGAGAACCGAAGATGGTCAGTTTGAAGTCGATACCCCTCGAGATAGAAACGGTGATTTTGAACCTCAACTGGTCAAGAAGAATCAGACTCGATTTACATCGATGGATGATAAGATTCTTTACCTCTATGCTAAGGGGATGACCACTCGTGAAATCGTCGCAACGTTTAAAGAAATGTACGACGCAGAGATATCTCCTACGCTCATATCCAAGGTAACCAATGCCGTCATAGAAGAAGTCATTGAGTGGCAATCTCGGCCGTTAGAGCCGGTTTACCCAATTGTTTACTTGGACTGTATAGTCGTCAAAATCCGACAAGATAAGCGAATCATTAATAAATCATTTTACTTGGCACTCGGGGTTAACATGGATGGCCATAAGGATTTACTCGGCATATGGCTATCGGAGAACGAAGGAGCCAAGTTCTGGCTTAACGTCCTGACAGAGCTTCAAAATCGTGGTGTTAAAGACATATTAATCGCCTGTGTTGATGGCTTGAAAGGATTCCCTGATGCCATTAATTCGGTATTTCCTGAAACACAAATTCAATTGTGTATTGTTCATATGGTTCGTAATTCGTTGAAGTATGTTGTCTGGAAAGACTATAAGGCCGTCACCAGAGATTTAAAGCGAATTTACCAATCCATTACAGAAGAAGAGGCTCTGCTTGCCCTAGACGAGTTCTCTGGACGTTGGGATGATAAATACCCTCAAATCAGTCGCTCCTGGAAAGCGCACTGGGATAACTTGAATACCTTGTTTATTTATCCTGAAGAAATACGCAAAGCGATTTACACAACCAATGCCATCGAATCACTTAACAGCGTGATCCGAAACGCATTGAAAAAACGAAAACTATTTCCAACTGATGACTCTGCAAAGAAAGTGATTTATCTAGCGATTCAAGATGCTAGTAAGAAGTGGACAATGCCGATCAGAAATTGGAAATTAGCCCTCAATCGATTTATGATTGAATTTGAAGCCCGCTTAGCGGACTATATTTAAAAATGACAATTACACAGAATCGTTTACAGGCTCGGCGACTAATGGCATTAGTTGTCTCACATAAATCGTTATCTTTTCAGTTCTCAGTGACCGCTATGAAAAACAACTGAGTGACAGCTTTAGAAGTGGTCTTTTTAGAGTATACCCAAATAGAACAAGCCTAAATCGGTCTGTTTTAGAATTGCAACACCACCTATAATAGATCGATATTATAGTACCACTTAAAACAGACTAGAATTTCAAGTCAAAATAGCAAATGGATGGTTACTTAAAAGTATCAACAGCAGTAGATATTTTATGTTTCGAGGCAATTGGCTAATGTCCGCTTCTGGCCGAATCCTGAATAACTCACGATTTGTGATAAATGTCTGCTTTATAGTATGTTCCTGCCGTAGTGTCAGATCAAATAGAGACTTGATTAAAAATTTGTAAGCTCGAGTCTCAACTTTCTCAGATAAAGATAAATCGCAGTAAATATCATTCTGCTCAAAGCCAAGCTACGACAACCAGTTTATAAAAACAAAAATGCCCGCTAAAAAGCGGGCAATTTAATTGCTCAAAAACAGCTCGACTAAAGTTGATAGGCCACTGCGTTTTTCAAAAGCTTATCCTTCGAAGAACAATCACTAACATCATCGTAATCAAAAACATAAACTTGATCTTTATTATTTTCAAAGTTTGAAAATATAAGTGTGACATGTTCATTTTTTTCAAGAGCCCTTAGCGTCGAACCATAATCACAAAGTGTACTGATTATTAGATTGGCTTTTTTGTTGTTTTTTTCTCTAACCTTTTGGTATTTTTTTTCTTTGTACTCTTTCATTGTTTTCTTGTAAAGAGCTTGCTCTTCGCTCAATTTTGCCATTTGCTTTTCTAGCTCAGCTCGGCGCTTATTAAGCTCGGAAGATTCTTCACTATTGTGTTTAGCTTCTCTTTCCAGTTCTCGAATAGCGCGTTGCATATCTCTAATTTCCCTGCGACTTTCTCTTTGCTGATCTCTTAGCTCTTCCATTGCATTTCTGTATTCTTCATAGGCTTCCATTTTTTCTTCCCAAGCATCGACTTCATCTACTGGGCGTGGAGAGCGGGGGGCTCTTGGTGTATCATTAAACTCACTATCTATTTCGGCGAAAGCTTCTGAGACCTCACTGGCAATGGAGCCAACCAGTCGACCAACACCTTGACCAAAGGCTTGCCAATCATCGGCACTACCAAATTCAGAGCTACTAAAACTAAAGGTAAAAACCATGCCTTGTTTAGCTAAATAAGTCGCTTGAGTCGTGCCAGAACGACCTGGAAAAACAGAGTTGGAATTGCTTAGCTTGGCATCCGCTAAAGAAGTATCAAATATCTTGCTCATTATTCTTAATTCTTTTTGCGCTCGGTCATAGTCATTGGCTGAGGCCACCAAGCTAGAACATGCTAGGGCACTGGATAAGCCAACCAAAGCAATTTTTTTAAATTGGCGTGTTAAAAGATTGTTGCTTAGTTTTGGTAATACTTTATGGGTAAGTTGCTTCATAATTCGTTACTCACTTTAAATAGTTAAATTCACAGATACGGTTAACGGATAACCTACAGTTCATTGGCTTGCTGCACGCTTCCTTCATCACCTACTGATTGGATCAATTGATTAATCGCCTGATTGTTCTCAATTTGATTATCGGCTAGGTATGCGAATTGTTGGTCAACGTTTTTTAGGTCTTCATATCGTTGTGATTGCCAGCCTGTCATAACAAATTTAATATCTTGCTGTCTTTCATCTCGATTCTTTTCTAGCCAAGTAGCTAGTCTCAATTTGGTTCGATTGTCTTGTTGCTCTAAAGCTGTTTTTAGTTTCACTTCAAATAACTTTTCTTGGGTTTGTTTATAGCTAGCTAATTGTTCGTCGACCATTTTTTCGATTTTTGATTCTGCCTGATTACCACCAAAGCTAATGGTTAGCCCTTGCTCGCCTGTATTGATTTCTAATTGAAACACCACCATCAAAACAGCGAGCGTGGATGTCGCCATCGATGCCCAATTAAGCCAATTGTTTTGTTTCACTGGTGGTCGCACGGCATAGCGAGTACGATGCCATTCAGGCACTTCCTGTTGTTGCCACTCATGAGACATTTGATAAAGCTGCAAACATTGGCGGTAAGTCGCCTGGCAGTCTTCACACTGTTCGATACAGCTTTGAACTTGCTGTTTTAATTCGATTGATAATTTGTCTTCGATAAAGTCATTGATGTGGTCAATAACTAACTGATGATCACATAACATTTTGAATCTCCGAGTAACCTTTTAATTTTGTTAATGCTGCGTAGAGGCGCGTTTTAACGGTGTTAATTGACGTGCCGGTTTGATGACTAATTTCATCAAAAGTAAAGTGTTGAAAGAATTTGAGTTCAACCACCAACTTCTGTTCCTCTGGTAATTTTTCCAGCACTTGTTTTATATGCTGATTATTCTTCGCCATTTTATACTCTTCTGCCGGATCTTGATGATGAGAACCCGCATGGTGCTGCTCTGGTGAGTGGTAGCTTTCTTCAGTGACTTCTCCCGCGTGGTGTAGCGGATTGCGACCGCGAGAGCGTAAAAAATCGGTAGTTTTATTGGCAGCAATTCGCATCATCCAACCTTTAAATTGGTTTTGACCACGATAACTAGGTAGGTTGCGATAAGTTGCCAAAAATACCTCCTGCATCAAATCCATTGCGTCTGAACGGTTAAATGTCATTCTTAAGCAATAGTTATAAACTAACCCTTCATATCGTTTAACCAAACTCACCCAGCTACGCTGAGAACCGGCCAAGGCCTTTTCTATTAGTTTTTCGTCTTTATTTAGTTGAAACATGTGGTTTCCATGCTATTCCCGTCCTAAGAATCTTCGCTTAGCCGTGTGGCTAGTTCAAGTAGAATTATTGGTTAAGTCGTTCGAGGAAGGCAAATAGTTTGAAGGAGGCGTTAATTTATTTGAAATTTAATGATATCTGTGGACTACCCTGGGCTGCTTAGCGGTTCCCAGATGGAGTTAAGTTCCAATCGCTTGTCCAATCCTATCGTTTGATAAACGGATGATTGGTTTAGATTGATTAAACGCTGATCAGAAAACGCCGATCAATGAATTAGAGCTGCTTTTCTTAGCTCTCCATCTATCAATTGAGTTAACAATAACGATGTAAATGCTAAACCAGCTCCGAGATAAAAAACAAGTGAAGGGCTATAAAGCCACAAAATGCCAAAACTAGCAGGGATCACCACCGCTGCAATGTGGTTGATAGTAAAGCTAACCCCAGACGACGCTGCAATATCTTTGGGATCAGCTATTTTTTGAAAGAAGGTTTTTAACGCAATGGCTAAGGCAAAAAACAAATGATCGACAACATAAAGTCCTGCAGCGATATTTGGATCTTCCACCAAAGCATAACCAACAAACACAAAAATCAGTCCAATATATTCAACAGTAAGTGCTTTACGTTCGCCGATATGACCAATCCAACGTCCGATTTTTGGCGCTATGTAGAGGTTCATTAAATGGTTAATAATAAAAAGCAATGCGATATCAGAGGCCAGGTATTGGAATTTTTCAACCATCATAAAGCCAGCAAATACCATAAAGATTTGGCGCCTTGCTCCACTAAAAAAGGTCAGCAAGTAGTAAAGCCAATAACGTTTTCGAACAATTAATTTTTTATGTTGTTCAACGGGTGAATCGAAACTGGGAAAGGAAAACCACAACCACACAAAAAGTAACAGTCCTGCACCGCCGAAAATAAAGTAGGCGGTAGAGAATTCCACCGAAAGTAAACTAAACAATACCCAAATTGCCGCGTAAGTAATCAACGCGGCAAATGCCTTTACTGAAATGAGTTGGCCTAACACCGCCGGCGCTTCTTGTTTGCTTAACCATTGGAGTGATAAAGAATTATTAATAGTTTCAAAATAATGAAAACCGATCGACATTAAAACCGTCGTGGCATACAGGCCAATTTCAAATGGAAATAATCCGGTGATAGTCACGCCGATGGATAGTACGCACAAGGAAAGTAGGGCGAAGGTTTGTTCCTTAAGGACTAACAACACAAAGATGGCGGTAAATGCCAAAAAGCCTGGTACTTCTCTTAAGCTTTGCAGCATGCCGATTTCAGCGCCGGTAAAGTTCGCTTTTTCCACCGCAAAATTGTTCAGCAGTGCGGCCCAAGCTGAAAAAGTTAAGGTCATTAAGATTGACGTTATGATTAAAAAAGCTTTTTTGGTTTGCCAAGGCTTCACTTGCACTGTCTGAGCTCTCATCGGTTGAAGTTGGTAAGTTGTAATTTGAAGAAAATCAATTATAGCGATAGAATTAATGGCATTCTATCGCCAAAAAGACGAATTATTTATCAAATCGGACACAGTTTGGACCCACGGTCAGTCAGGTTTTCAGGCCAAATCTTTAGCTCGCCCCGTGGTTGCGAGAGTGTCTGAGATGCCAGAGAACTATCTAGTCGAACAACATCAACACCCATGGGGCCAGTTGGCCTATTGCTCTAGAGGAATAATGAAAGTTGAAGTACCGGGGGCTAGTTTTATCATTCCGCCTAAAAGAGCTTTGTGGTTGCCAAAATTTACTCCGCACACAGTTTCGACCAAATTCGGTTTAAGCTTTCGTTCACTCTACATTGACAATAGCTTGTCTGGCGCACTTCCAGAAAAGACTGAAGCGCTTACCGTGAATAACTTACTGCGAGAATTAATTTTGAGTGTTGCTGAGTGGCAAGAAGACTACGAGCTGACTGAACAAAAGCAACGGCATATTGAATTTTTACTTGATCAGCTCGACCAAGCGCAAAAAGCACCGCTTTCCTTAAACATGCCAGGGGACAAGCGATTAGTAAAAATCACAAACTATATTTCTGAGCATCCTGGCGATAATACCTCGCTGCAAACTTGGTCAGAAACTGTCGGTGCAACCCCAAGAACGATTAATCGGTTGTTTCAAAAAGAGACTAATATGGGGTTCATTGAATGGAGACAAAGATTACGCATTCTTTTTTCATTAGAGCGCATTGAAAAAGGCGATAAAATTTCTAATGTCGCATTGGATTTAGGTTATGAATCTGATTCAGCATTTATTAGTATGTTTAAAAAGCATATGGCGGTGTCACCAAAGCAATACTTTAAATCAAATTCTCTGGTTTATTCAAACGCCAAGGGCTGGACGCCAGAGAACTCGATTTAAGCCTGTAAAAATAGCTATATTTGACCAATTTCATGTAGGTGATAAAGATAAAATCCTCCACCAATAACCGCCAGTGTCCCTAATACTGCAAATGTAATTTTCACCCAACTCCAAGGTCGTTCTCCTTGAACTTCTCCGGTTCTTGCATTGACTAAAAAGCGATAAATTTTTTCTTTGTAACGGTAAGCACTTAACCAAACGGGTAGTAGAATATGCTTAAACGATATATTGTTATGTTGAGTTTTGACGGTAAAAATTCGTTGCTCATCGCCACCGATATGACGCCTGATGGTCTCTCGAATGGTTTTGTCCATTACGTCTTTGGCAAGTTCAAATCCTTGCTCCAAATCCACTTGATAACTTTCCGCTTTAAAGCCACTTAAATAGTCGTCTTTGTAGCTGACTAGATTATTTAGGTCCCACGGCTCTAATTCTCTTGTATACTTTTCAGGCAATGATTTACTCGCCACTATAAGCACATCGTCGAAATCATCGGTGACAGTTCCTGAGGCTGGGTACCAACGAGTTTTTCTGACCTGGACTGTGTAAGTTTCTGTTTTTCCATCGGAATTAGTTCGAGTTCGAGTTTCGGTGACATAATAATAAACTCCACGCTGACCAGTATAATAAGTGAGAGTGTCAGCATCGTAAGTCCAGTGAGGTACGTAAACACCTTTTACTGCTACCTCAAGCTTGGCTTTTTTCTTCAGAGCGTTTGGTGCAAACCACAAACTATTCAGCCATTTTTTATAGCTTTCTTTTGCGGCTCGCTTTTTAATTTTAAAGGGCAACAAAGAGCGGGGTTTGAGCTGTTTTTTTGATTTCGCGGTAGTCACAATTTCGGTATCGCAAAAAGGGCAGTTTTGCGAGGTGACATTGGCTTCTGAAGTAGACTCTGCCCCGCAAGAGGTACACTTAATAAACAGCTTTTCTTCGGTGACTTCATTGTCTTGCATTTGCGCTAAATGCTGATGAAAGTCTAGCTCAACAATTTCTTCTTCACATTTTGGAATTGCATTTTCAAAATCACAGTATGAGCACTTCAGTACGCTGGTTCCAGGTGCATAAGTTAGTTTGGCACCACATTGTTTACATTTAAATTCGCTTGATTGTGTTTCAACCGCAGCTTGAGCTTCGTCGGCGTCAAAATGGTTCGCTGATTCACTTTCAGATTGGTTTAAAGGAGGAGGAGTCGAGGGCATAGAAAATCCTGTTCTAAAATACTTAACTAGAAAACCGGCCACCTGGAAATGACCGGGTTGAATAACTCAATTACTGTGGTGGAAGCGGTGGAGGAACTGCCGAAAATAACCCTTTGGTTTCTTCAACTTCAGAGGCTTTGCTCCAGTTTGCCATTCCTTCAGTCCAGACTAGGCTATCTCGATTGACTGAGCCATCTTTCACCAATGATTGCATCTGTGCGATAGACATAGGTCCTTTTGATTCACCGTTAACCGCCACGTGAAATTGTTTTTCTTGAGGTAGAGGTGGGGGAGCGGAAACATTGGGATTGCTATTGTTGGCCTGGTTAGCCTGATTGCTGGTTTGACCCATTTGGTTGGCCATGGCAAAACCCATTCCCATGCCCATTCCGCCGCCTGCCATACCATCATTTTCAGCCGCTTTTTCCATCGCGGTGGCCGCTTGAAATTGAGTATATTGATTGAGGTTTCCAACGATCCCCATGCTGGTTCGTTTATCTAAAACTTCTTCCACCGCTGGTGGTAGAGAAATATTTTCGACCAACATTTTGGTAATATCAATACCATATGCGAGGAAGTCGTCATGGATTTTACCCGTGATAAATTCGCCGAGTTCGTCATAGTTAGCAGCCATATCGAGTACGGGAATTTTTGCTTCACCAACAATATCGGCAAAACGCGAAACAATTAAGTTACGCAGTTGGTCAGTTATTTCGTCAGTTGTAAATCGTCCATCAGTACCGACTATTTCTTTGATAAAAGCTTCTGGGTTGCTGACTTTAATGGCGTAAGTACCAAATGCTCGAATTCTTAACGGACCAAACTCAGGATCTCTCAAAGTGATTGGGTTTTTGGTTCCCCATCTAAGATCGGTAAACCGCCTAGTATTAATAAAATAAACTTCTGCTTTGAAGGGGCTATGAAATCCGTGTTTCCAACCTTGCAGGGTCGAAAGTATCGGTAAGTTGTCAGTTTCTAGGGTATAGTCACCCGGCTCAAAAATATCAGCCAGCTTACCTTTATTGATAAACACTGCGACTTGCGATTCCCGTACAATCAGTTTTGCGCCCATTTTGATTTCATTTTCATGACGCTCGAATCGATAAACCATAGTGTCGCGACTGTCATCAGTCCATTCGATGATATCGATAAATTCGCCGCGTAACTTGTCAAAAAATCCCATAACCCGTTTCCTCTTTAATCACTTATTAATAAGCTCAAGCCTCCAATGTTGGCTTAGTGTAGCAAACTGCTAACGACTCAACTATTGGAAAATTCCCAGAAATAGCCAAATTGACAAAGTGATATCATAATGATATCTTTATGTTCGATTCGTAGAATGCCACTGCATTAAATCGTCTGTTGTTTTTATCGACGCTTGCATAAATCAAACAAGCTCAAAGCTTTAACTGTGAGTGGGTAGCAAGGTGACTGAATGGGTATCTTCAGGTCACTAAGTAGCACACCTTAATGGAGAATATTATGATTAGTGAAAAAGAAATTAATGCCCCAAATGGTATCGCCACATTGCTAGTGTTACTGGTGGCCCAAATAGCCAGTATTATTATTGCAGTTCTACTCGCTCGGTCGGGTAATTTGCTCGCTATAGTGGCATTTTTAACCGCAATAACCGTATTCGTTTGTTGGTTTGGGTTCTTTATGGTTGATCCTAATGAGGGCAGAGTATTACAGCTGTTTGGTAAATATGTTGGCACCGTGAAACAGCCAGGTTTGCGCTGGGCTAATCCATTTTATACAAAAGATCGTGTGTCTTTAAGAGTGAGAAATTTTGAAAGCAGTAAACTGAAAGTCAATGATAATAACGGAAACCCTATTGAAATTGCTGCTGTCGTTGTTTGGGAAGTTGTTGATACGGCCGAAGCTATTTTCCAAGTCGATGATTATGAAGATTTTGTGTCTATCCAAAGTGAGGCGGCATTAAGAAACTTAGCGACAAGTTACGCTTATGACAATCAGGAAGATGAGATTTCTTTAAGAAGTCATCCGATTGAAATTTCAAAAGCATTAAGAAAAGAGGTTCAAGATAGATTAAACAAGGCGGGTGTTCATGTTGTTGAGTCTAGGATTAGTCACTTAGCTTATGCACCAGAAATTGCTAGCGCAATGTTAAGACGGCAGCAGGCGATGGCTATCATATCGGCAAGAAAAACCATCGTTGAAGGTGCCGTGGGCATGGTTGGTATGGCACTCAATCAGTTAGCAGAAAGAGAAATTGTTGAACTCGATTCAGAGAGGAAAGCGGCCATGGTAAGTAACTTACTAGTTGTTTTGTGTAGTGACGAAGCCGCTTCTCCGGTGGTTAATGCAGGCAGTTTGTATTAGCCGAGAGTTTACTACTGATCAAATTTTATCAACTGTACATCAACACCGGAGAATACCGTGGCTAAAAAAGCCTATCCTCTGAGGATTAATGAAGAGGTGCTCAATGCAATGCAGTCTTGGGCTGAAGACGAGTTAAGGAGTGTTAACGCGCAAATAGAGTATGTTTTGCGCGAAGCACTTCGCAAAAATGGTCGTTCCAAACCACCAACAATTACTCCTGTGGAACTGCCTGATGAAAAATAGTCTCCTCAGCTGAGTTCATGGGGGTCACTCTGTTGACTTAAATAGCGTGACACCTAATATTTAGACTGCTGATTAACCTGGGCCCTTCGAATACCAATTATATCAATCGAACTTAACAACTTTTGATTGAGTCCCTTGCCTGATTGCTGTATTTTATTTGCTAAAAAAGTACGTTGCTTCAATATGTTAGCTAATCTTGTATGACAGAATCGTAGCGATAGCATCGCTCATTAATTTATACAATTGATTTAACGATGCAACAATATATATTTTAGGGGATTCAATGTCAGAGCCAATTACCTATCTTGTGACTAACACTGCAACTGTGTTTGGAATTTTAGCGGTTATCCTAGGGGGCGTTTTTTATACCCACCAAAGTGATAAGCCGATTTTTAGAAAATTCTATAAATATGTACCAGCGTTGTTACTTTGTTATTTTATCCCTTCACTATTGCACACCTTCCACATTGTTCCTTATGACTACCCGTGTGAAAAAATCCTAAGTGGTGCCATTGATGCAGGTAGTTCAGTGTTAGCACAATGTCAGAATGCTGCTAATCCGAGTGATACTAAAATTGCCGCAAATGGTTCGCAAATCTATTACGTGGCATCTCGATTTTTGTTGCCAGCCAGTTTGGTATTACTCACCTTAAGCGTCGATTTTAAGAAAATCAAAGCACTTGGACCCAAGGCTTTAATCTTATTTTTAACAGGTACCCTTGGTATAGTGATTGGAGGACCGATTGCTATTTTACTGATGTCTGTGATCAATCCAGAGGTAGTCACAGGGGATGTTTGGCGAGGTTTAACAACCGTCGCGGGAAGTTGGATAGGTGGTGGAGCCAATCAAGCCGCCATGAAGGAAGTGTTTGAAGTTTCAGGACCTTTATTTTCGAGTATGATTGCGGTGGATGTCATTATCGCCAATATATGGATGGCGGTATTATTGTATATGGCTGGGAATGCAAAGAAGATAGACGCCAAGACCGGCGCTGATACAACAGCGATTGAAGATTTAAAAGAAACGGTTGAGAAGTTTAATCGCGAAAACGCGAAAAATCCTAACTTGACAGATTTGATGCTGATTATTGCGCTTGCTTTCGGTGCTACCGCTATCGGACACGTGGTGGCTGACAACTTGGCCCCGCTAATTGCAGAGGTTTGGCCTGGTGCGAGCAAGTATTCACTGACCAGTAAGTTTTTTTGGTTAATCGTAACCGTCACCACGCTTGGTCTAATCGCTTCAACCACTCAACTGCGTAATTTTGAAGCATTAGGTGCATCTAAAGTAGGTTCGTTATTTATTTATATACTGGTGGCAGCAATCGGACTGCATATGGATGTTGGAGCGATATTGGATAGACCTTGGCTATTTTTAGTCGGGGCAATTTGGATGACTATCCATGCCGGCTTAATGCTCACTGTCGCTAAGCTAATCAAGGCACCATTATTTTATATGGCGGTAGGCAGCCAGGCTAATGTTGGAGGCGCTGCTTCTGCTCCAGTTGTTGCTTCTGCATTCCATCCTTCTTTAGCACCGGTAGGTGTATTATTGGCGGTGTTAGGTTATGCTCTAGGAACATATGCAGCTTGGCTTTGTGGTCAATTGCTAATGATAGCAGCAGGTTAATGACCAACTTTATTTATATAACGCATTATAAAAATATAACAATGGGTTAAAATTTGATTTTTTTCTATGCATAGAACCGTTATTATACGGCATCGGAAAAATGAAATTAGTTCAATAACTTACAACTAATCGGGTTACTATTGAGGCTAATGGAGATTAACACGCCACAATGCTAAAAATTCAATTCAAAGATCGCCGAAAGCCAGCCATGTGGCTTGTAGACTCGACTATCAAGCTTGGTAGTGATACTAAGTGTGATATTGTGATTGACGATCCTAATGCTGAGGCTGTTCATTGCGAGTTAGAAATAGAGCAGTCAGAAGTCACTCTTAACAATTTAAGCAAGAATAAAAGCATCTTAATTAATGACTTTCCAATCTCTGACAGTCAAAAGCTAGTTGCAGGCGACCTGATAAAAATAGGGGAATCCGAATTAGAGATCATTGATCCTCTGCAAGAACTCAATCAACCACGAGCCGCTGTTAAAGCAAGCAAAACGGTTATTCGCCCAACCATTTCTCCTTGGTTGCTCAAGGCGAATTCTGCGCCATTATCGGGTCAATTTTTTCAAATCAATCAAGCGTCTACAATTGGGAGAGATGAAAAAGCTGACATTATGGTTCCCTTGAGTTTTGTTTCGCGGACTCATGCAAACCTTATTGTTAAACAAGATAAATTGATCATTGAAGATGCTAATTCTTCTAATGGTACGTTTGTAAACGATGAACGAATAAAATCTTGTGAGCTACAAAATAATGATGTCATTCGGTTAGATGAGTTTTCGTTTACAGTAATCGGCCCAGAGGTTAAAGCGCAATCTAAGCCGCGAACGGTCGTTAAAGATAAAGCGCCAAAGCCTAAAGCAACGGCAAAAAGAAATACCCAAAGCCAGAGCAGGCCTGCCATGGCAACAGAGAAAGTCTTCTTACACGATATCGATAAAAGCTCCAAAGGAAAAGTTTACGAAATTGTTGTTAAAAATAATCACCTAAGCAAGATGCTTGGACATCACCTTTCAACTAGCGAAACCAGTGTATCTGCAAGGCATGTTCATTTAAACGAAACCGATTTAGGCTGGGAAGTCATTAATAATGGCGCTGCGGATGGATTATTGATCAATAACAAAATGCAAATTCGAGCCATTCTACAAGATGGTGATGAAATAATCGTTGGCGGGACCAAGTTAAAATTTCAATCTCAAGGAGACATTCCTAGAAATTATTTTGTTCCAAAACGCGGGTCTAGTCGTTTTCCATTTAAATGGGTTGCCAGTATTCTTTTAGTCGCAGGGCTAGCAGCATGGGGGTTTTTAACGGAGTGGCAATTTAGCTTGTGATTATCACTGGTTAAATAAAATCCTTGGCGATAAGGCCTATAATTACAAGAAAGCTAATGACTAAGGCGATAACCAAACCCTTGGAATGTTTTTGTTCAACTTGTCTGTTTTGATTATGTTTAGCTTTTTTTGTTGGTTTTCTTAATTCTTTTCTATTTTTCGAAATACTCGAGTTTTGAGATTTACTTAATCCGCTGCGGGCTATTCTTTGCAATTCAATAAGCACTTGTTGTGCTGTTGTCGGACGGTTAACCGGATCGATTGCTATCATTTTATCGATTAATTTTTGTAGTCTAAAAGACAGTTTTCGATTGGTTTTTGGAAGTGGATCGCCTACTTTTACTCCGTACAGCATATGATGAAAAATTGCTCCCATACAGTAAATATCATATTGCTCGGAGTAGGCTTGTTTACCGGGAGGGTGATAACTTGTTTGATTAGGGTCGTTCGCTTCACGTTCTCTAATTTGTCCAAAGTCCGCCAGTTTTATGTTTTGCTTACTATCAAATAAAATATTATCAGGGGACAAGTTACTATGCTGTATGTTATTTTGATGTGCAAAATGCATTGCTGCACTTATTTGACAGGCTTGAGTCAAAAAGTCTTGCTCACTCATATCTTGTAAAAGCAAGTTAGCTAAACTACCTCCCGGCAAATATTCAGTAATTAAAACAAAGTGGCCTGTACTTTTGGCGGCGGCATAAATTTGCACGATGTTTGGGTGTTTCAGACTAGAAAGTATTTTAGCTTGTTTGAGGCCCGCAGTGCTGTCCATTTGTCGCTTGATTACAATGAGTTGCTGATTACTTTTCTTTTGAAATAAGTACACGCTTTTTTGTGGAGTCTTGCACAGCACATCCAGTAGATTAAATTGCGCACTTAAATCTTTTGTCTCTTGTTGAGCCTGTTGAAGCTTGCTCTTGTTTAAATGGCTACCTTGGGAAATACGTAACAACCAGTCTCTTACTTCTGAAAGGGAGTTGGGCCGCATCGCCGGCTCTTCATTGGTACATTGATCCATTAGGGTTAACAGAGGTTTAGGTATTTTGGCCAACTCTTGTTGATCAATCGGTTCCCCTTGTGAGTGCTTATAAAATAAGTTTTTTAATAACATCCCAAACGAATAAATGTCGCTGGCAATAGTGGCTTGGGAATAATTGTTTTCTTGCTCCGGCGCGATAAATCCTTCTGTACCGATAACGGATGTTTCGTTTTGTTGGCCTTCTGACTCAGAAAGTGCGATTCCAAAGTCTAAAATTCGAGCATTGCCGTGGTGATCAATAATGATATTGGCTGGTTTAATGTCGCGATGGATCACATTATTTTTGTGGGCATAAGATAATCCCTTACAAATTTGGATAGCGATATCAATTTTCTTACTAAAGGGTAAGTCTGCGCCATTAATCAATTCCGATAAGTCGATGCCATTGATTTTTTCCATCACAAAATAGGGCTGCCGATCTTCGCTAATGCCTTTGTCGATAACTTGCACAATGTTGGGATGATTCAATTGAGCAATTATTAAAGATTCTCGCTCAAAAAGGGACAAGGCTTCGTGATGGTCAAGCAAGGTTTTGCTTAAGAATTTAATGGCAACTGGTCTATTCAGGGATATCTGTATCGCATCATATATTTTTGCCATACCGCCGGCAGCTAACTCTCGGCTGATGGTATATCCTTGCAATTGTGGTAGTGCCATAAGTATTTGATTTATTTATTTTTATATCTGAAATATAAGTTTAGATGTAAATTGCTGATTTTTCATAGATTTTAGTTGGAATTGCGGAGGTTGACTGTAATACTTGAATTCCAAACGAATGGGTTTAGATGAGCAGAGGAAAATCTCAATGAAGAATTTGATGGTTGTTTTTGCCATCGTATTGGTGATAATCACTGGAATAGGTTATAGCTTAGTGACCTCACCTGATTATGCGGGCCAAAAATTGTTTGCAGAAGCGCTAAAAGGGTTTGCTGCGAAGGCGGGTAGTTTGCAGCAGGAATATTTGAAAAATCAAGGTCTTCCAGAGCAGCAGCATTCCCTGTCGATTGATTTTGATGTTTTATTTGCTGAACGTGTTAACCAAGCTGTCAAGATGGAAGTTTCAAGTCAACGGGTGGTATTACGTATTTCCGATCAGAGTCCGTTGTTAACAGGTCAAACCGTCATACTTGAACCCTCAATCGAAAATGGCCGTGTTCGATGGAAGTGCATCAACGGTAGCGTCGTTACTCGCGTAAGAACAAAAAATTGTCGAACGGGAATCGGTGAGACTTTAGAGTCAATGGAACAACTATAAAACTCTAGAGTCGGATAGCGCCTAGGTGTTAATGTTTTCAATCTCTAAGTGATATGAGTGCTAACCTTTGGGCAAGAAATTTTCTGCAATCATACATCGCGCACTACCACCTCCGACGGATTCGATGGTGGGAATATTAAATATCGCTAAATCTGCATGTCGTTCTAGGATTTTCTTTTGTTGATGATTAAAGCCTTTATAAGCTGAATGGGACATTACCATTACCGGTTGCTGTTGTTGGTCGCACAGCTGTAAAACATTACCACAAAAATGCTCTGCCATTTGCTGTTCGCTAATGATCACAACGTCTTCCACAGTATCGTACAAAGAGTCTAAGACTGTTTTTCGATCTTTAGATTGAATGACAGACTCTGTAATTACCGCAATATTTTCACCACAACTCATTAATACATTGGTGTGGTAGACCGGCTTACCATTACTCGATAAAGTA
Organism: Kangiellaceae bacterium; assembly: GCA_965230505.1. Lineage (GTDB taxonomy): Bacteria > Pseudomonadota > Gammaproteobacteria > Enterobacterales > Kangiellaceae. Next base: position 3,524,725 of record OZ246006.1, read on the forward strand.
TCAAATGCGATCAGTTGATACTCAAAAATTTCGGCGAAGTGTCTAAGCGGTTGGTTCAGGCATCTTTCTGAAATAGCGGCAAATACTCGATTACTTGGATGATGAAAGATTAAGGAACCAGTCCCTTCTAATATTTGCTCATAGCCAAATTGTTCTCTTAAGTCGATGACTTTTGAGATTGAGAATCCCGCTAAGCTCAGCGTATGACTTAACGTATCAATTTGAACTTCCGCTTGCCTGTTGGCGGTTTTCATTGGGTAAACTAATAACTCTCCATTAGCTCTGGTTGAAAACCAATTGTTTGGGAAAACCGCGTCGGGAACTTTTGCTTGAGACTCAGATTTTTTTAGGACTTGTACACCAATGCCTTTGTTTTTAAGAGTTTGTACACATTGCTCAAATTCATGGCGAGCTTGTTGAGTAATGTTTTTATAATCTTCGGTTTTTGGCTTGTTTTGAAACTCATTGTCGGCACCGGTTTGTTCATTAAATCCGAAGTCGGTGGGATGAACCATCACCACTTGGTTGGTAAGTTGTTTTTGGTTTAGCGGCATTGTAAATCACTCAAGGTTAGGATTTGACTCGTGAGATTGAGTAAACAGGTCGACTGAAGCCGATATGATCAGCTGAAAATAGTGAGAAATCAAGCAAAAAAAAAGGCTTGCAAGTAGCAAGCCTTATTAGCAACTATTATGTGATTCATTTGGACCAAAAGGGGTAGGGAACCACAAACTTCACTAAAAAATTCTGTTAGGACAGAAATAAAACAACACTCAAGGAGGATCCACATGATCCACAGATAGGAAAAATTCAAATGAATGATTCATATCTGAAACACGCATTCCGGCGTGTTGAAGTCAAAAGGCGCTAGCGAATTTAACTTCGACCTAATTTCAAACTTCGGCAGTCGAATTTCAAAATTAGAGACATATACCTGCAATTCATAAAATGAGAAGCAACTGAATATGGTGCGTACTATACGCTCAAATTGCGAGGTTTCAAACGATCATTTATAATGTCAATCATTAGAAAAACTAATGCGAAATTTGCGTTTCGAGATATTCATCTTCAGGAGTCATCGGTGGCTAGAAAAATTCCCCCATTAAAAAGCTTGCGTGCGTTTGAGGCTGCAGGGCGGCATTTGAGTTTTACTCGAGCTGCCGATGAGCTATTTGTAACTCAAGCTGCGGTGAGTCATCAGATTAAAGCGCTCGAAGATTTTTTGGGAATCCCCTTATTTATAAGGAGAAACCGTAAGTTATTACTTACTGACGAAGGTCAAAACTATTGGCCAAAGATTAGAGATATCTTTGAAAATCTCACGGCTGCCACTGAACAATTAAGAACTCAAGTGGCTGGCGGGCCGATTACCGTCAGTGTGATTCCAACATTTGCAACGGAATGGCTAATTCCAAGATTATCGCGCTTTAATGAAACTTATCCGGAAATCGAAGTTAGATTGAAGGCTAGTGACGCAATAGTCGATTTTTTACAAGAAGATGTTGACCTAGCAATTTACTATGAAAGTGGTTCCTACCCAGGATTACATAGTGTGACTTTACTCAATGAGAGACTAACGCCACTTTGCTCGCCGTCTTTGCTAGAAGGGGATATTCCTCTCAGTTCTCCAGAAGACCTAAAACATCACAATTTATTGCATGATTTTAATACTAATGATTGGCGCCGTTGGCTGCGCTTGGCGGGTGTGAAAGGGATTGAGTTAAATCGTGGACCGGTTTTTAGTCATTCTAGTATGGTTCAGCAGGCGGCAGTGTTTGGTCAAGGTATCGCAATGGGGCATTTAGTTCTTTCGCAAGCAGAAGTGAAAGCGGGTCGATTAGTACAGCCCTTTGAACTTATGATGGAAAGCGATTTATCCTACGATCTTGTTTGTCCTATTGAATCGGCACAGCGACCTAAAATTAAAGCGTTTATCGATTGGTTAGTAGAAACGGTGCAAACAGAAAATGGGTAGAGACTTAAATTAGCATGATGTGTAATAAAACCGCTTTGGCTATGACTAATTTATTTATCGAGTGCTGCTATTGAAACTTTCTGCATAATTTTCGCTGACGTGATCACCACATAGCCAGAAAAGGAGTTATACCATTGCTTGCAAAGATTTGGAAAAACAATAAGGGAGTCATTTCATTTATTGTTTTAATGTTATTTTTTAGAAGCGCCATTGCTGATTGGTATCATGTTCCCTCTGGTTCTATGAAGCCTAGTATTTTGATAGGGGACCGAGTTTGGGTCGATAAGCTTGCCTATGACGTTAAAATACCGCTTACGGATGTCAACCTCAGTCGACACAATGAGCCGAAAAGGGGAGATGTGATTGTATTCAATTCGGCGGTGTCTAATGAGCGGCTGATTAAGCGTGTTATCGCCATTCCTGGTGATACCGTATCAATGAGAGCCAATCAACTCTATGTAAATCAGCAACCTCTTAGATTAACCCAGCGCGGGCAGGTTAGTGGAGACGTTAATATTGTGAATGATCTTTCGACGCAATATAACGAAGACCCCTACAAAGATGCTAAGCAACCGCCGGCTAGCTCATATCAGGTACAATATCGTATCAGCAAACACTATAACTCGTCATTTGGCCCAATCGAAGTTAAGTCCGATCACTTATGGGTGATGGGCGATAATCGTGACAATAGTGCCGATTCAAGAGTGATAGGGTTGGTGCCTCGAACTGAATTAATCGGTCGAGCTGATAGAGTGGTAATATCATTTGATAAGAATAATTACTATTTGCCGCGCCAAGGGCGGTTTATGGAAAAACTTTAAACCTTTGATTTCAGTCCAGCTCTCCAAAGCCATTTTCAAAAAGGTCCGAAAGTGCTTTAATTGCCTGATCGGCGTCACTTCCTACTGCGGTGATTATTAGATTAGATCCCTGAGGGGCGTCTAGAGTAAGTAACTTAATGAGACTAAGGCTGCTGGCAGATTTTTGTTGGTGGGTGAGCGTGATTTTACAATCATATTCACTTGAAGTTGCTACAATTTGGGCGGCCGCGCGAGCGTGAACGCCCTTTTTATTAGTGACGAGACAATTTTTGCTAACTTCATTTGAAGAGTTCATTATTAATGAGGATTTAACTCTCTATGCCTAACTTGAATATCATGAAAAAGTGGTGCGAAAGCCGCCGCTAGTTTTTCCACCATAAACACCGAACGGTGTTGACCTCCGGTACATCCAATAGCGACCGTTAAATAATTTCGGTTGCCCTCTTCAAAACGTGGGATCCAAGTATGTAAAAACGTTTTTAGTTGCCAAAAATATTCTTGAACCGTCGGTGCTTCTTCTAAATAGTCGATGATTGGCTGATCTTTGCCATTATAGGGCCGAAGTTGTTCTTCCCAGTAGGGATTTGGTAAACACCGAGCGTCAAATACAAAATCTGCATCAGTGGGTGCGCCGTGTTTAAAACCGAAGGATTTAAACAACAAACTAATTTGAGTTTCATTATCCCCCATAACTCTTTTAACGATGGTTTCACATAGTTCGTGAGGGGTTTTTGTGGTGGTATCGATTACCAGCTGAGCATAGCGAGTGATAGGTTCGAGACGTTGCTTTTCGACGGCGATAGCTTCAGCTAATGAGAGCCCTTCGGCAGTCAGTGGGTGTCTGCGACGTGTTTCGCTAAATCGCTTGAGGAGTGTGGTATCACTTGCATCAATAAAGATTACTTGGAACTGTTTTCCCTTTCCTTGTAGATGCTTCATAACCTCGTCAAATTCATCGTCGCTGGCTGGTATATTTCTGGCATCGACACCTATGGCCAACTCAGGGTATTTTTCTTCAGTTTGATTAAGCAGTTCCGGGATCAGGTTGATGGGAATATTATCAACGCAGTAAAAACCTTGATCTTCTAATGCCCTAAGCGCCACTGTTTTACCAGAGCCTGAGCGGCCACTAAGAAATATCCGTTTCATTGTTCTCATCTGCTCCTTTCTATTTCTCCAATTTCTCCGCAGCTTGCTCTAATATATCGTAAAGAGCCTCGCTACAATGAGCGTTTCTAATTTGAGAGAGAATTCTAGGGTTGGATAGTATTTCAGCAACTTTTGCCAAGTGCTTAAGATGTTCCGCATGAGCCTCTTCCGGCACCATAATAGCAAAAACGATGTCGACAGGTTTTCCATCTCTCGCGTCATAATCAATCGGTGTTTCAAGCAGCAGAAAGACTGAAATAACCTGATCGCAGCACTGAACTCGCCCATGTGGAATAGCAACACCTTCACCCAAAGCGGTCGTTCCTAGCTTCTCTCTTGACAACAAGCTTTCGAATATTTCTTTGGGTTTTGTATCGACTTTTTCAGCCAAGATCTCGCTGACTTTTTCTAGCATTTTCTTTTTACTAGAAATGTTGCCACAAACCAGCGTCGAGTCGGGCGATAAAAGTTCACTGATATTCATTTAGGATGTACTGAGTTCACTAATCAATAAGGCTTTTGTTCGCGAGATTCTAACATACCTAATTATTTAAGCACTCTAAAAGTGAAAAATAAAACAAAATTGAGTTATTGGAAATTATGGAAAGACTAAAAGAGGGGATTTTGTAGATGGTTTGAGACGAAAATACCGACGATTAGACTAGTATTTTCGCCTCATACTGAAAGGTTAGTGTCGAATCATCTTTTCTTTGTGTTTAATGACTTGTCGGTCGAGCTTGTCGACAAGCGAGTCAATTGCCGCGTACATTACTTCCTCTTCACTGGTTGCGAAGATCTCACCGCCATTTACATTTAATTTTGCTTCTGCTTTTTGCCTTACTTTGTCAACTTCAAGGACGACGTGGACATTGTTGATATGATCAAAATGTCGCTCTAGTCGTTCAAACTTGTCGTGAACATAATTTCTTAGCGCGTCTGTTAGGTCTAAGTGGTGACCAGTAAGATTTATTTGCATAGTGCACTTCCTTCTGTTGTTGATGGAAACTGTGGTTAACTTGGCGAAAAGCAGCTCGTTCTTACAGCAGTGCCTTTCGCTCATTGGATGGCGGAATCGACATGCTTTCTCGATATTTCGCCACTGTTCTTCTTGCTACTTTAATACCTTGTTCTTTTAAAAGGGTCGCTATTTTGCTGTCACTTAACGGTTTCGCTTGGTTTTCCGAGGCAACGAGTTTCTTTATTACTGCTCGAATTGCTGTTGAAGAACATTCTCCACCTGAAGCGGTTCCGACATGACTTGAAAAGAAGTATTTCAATTCAAAAATACCTCTCGGAGTATGCATAAACTTTTGCGTCGTCACCCGCGAAATGGTCGATTCGTGCATTTCAACTTCTTCTGCAATATCGTGCAATACTAATGGTTTCATGGCTTCCTCGCCGTATTCTAAAAAACCAACTTGTTTTTCTACGATTGACGTTGCCACTTTTAGCAGTGTTTCATTCCTACTCAAAAGGCTTTTTATAAACCATTTTGCGTCTTGATAATTATTCTTAATAAATTGATTGTCAGAACTGTTATCCGCTCTTTTAATGAGTGCGGCGTAGTCTTTATTTATCGTTAAAGTCGGAGTACTGTCTCCGTTCAGTTCGACCTGCCATTCACCCGATTTATTTTTTCGTACATAAACATCGGGTTTAATATACTGTGCGCTATTTTGGCTGAGTTGGTTTCCTGGGCGAGGATCTAATGTTTGAATAACTTCCAAGGCACCTTTTAATTGGGTCTCATTGAGCTTTAGGTTTTTCATTACCTGGCGGTAATTTCGATTGGCTAAGAATTCAAATTGGCTAGTAACGACTTGTTTCGCAAGCTCTATTTCTTGAGACTCATCCGGCAATCGCTTGAGCTGAATTAGAAGGCACTCTTGAAGCGACCTTGCTGCTATGCCTGCCGGTTCAAAGCTTTGGATAAAGTGAAGAACGGCTTCTACTTCTTCTTCTTGGATGGCTGATTCTTCGTCTAATGGTGTATCTTCTAACGCCTCACTGTTGTCTTGAAGCATTTCTACAACATCACTAATATTAGCTTTCATAAAACCTGAATCATCAATCGAGTCGATTAAAATCATTGCTATGCCACGGTCGGTCTCCGACAACTTAGTCATATTAACCTGCCAAACTAGCTGGTCGCGCAGACTTTCACTGGTTTCACCTTGATATTCAAATTGATTATTTTCGTCTGGCTTGGAACCGCCGCCTTGTGAAACGTACCCCCAGTCTTCCCACTGAGTATCGGCCACCATGTCGGTATCAATGGTGTCATTTTTCAAAGACTCCGTGGTGTCTTTATCTTCACGTGCAGTCGATTCTTTAGAGCTTTCACTGGGGTTGTTTTTGTCATCCGAAGCAGCGGATTCTTGACTGGAGTCCACTTCGAGCAGTGGATTAGATTCTAGGGCTTCTTGAATTTCGGCTTCTAAGTCTAAGCTCGACAGTTGTAACAGCTTTATTGCTTGCTGCAACTGAGGCGTCATTGTAAGAGACTGACTTAGCTTAAGCTGTAAGGATTGTTTCATTCAGTTATTGTTCCAGAGGAGAATAATTGCATTTTTTCACAACTGGTTTGTTCCTTCTTATACTTAAGACTATAGCAGTTTTTGACAGCCTTTGAGTAAATTAATTTCATATATCGAGTTATTGTAATATTGTTTGGTTAAACTGTGATCAAGTTATAACAAAACGATTGAGGAGTGACAAAATTGTTATAAGTTTGGCTTAAAACAAAACACAATCCTCTCCCATTTATTGATGGTGACTAGTTGTAATAATTTCAACCGCTTATGGATGATAATTAAAACTAATAAAAGAAAAGATGTGGGTAAATAGTTGCTCAAAAATTGTGCGTTTTAACGATGGACAAAAGATAATGAAGAACTTGAAAAGTGTTGGGAACTAGCAGTCAGCAAAGCGATTAACCAAGTTTAGATTCTAAAATCTTCACCAAGATAGACCCTTCGTACATCTTTATTATCAAGAATTTCATCAGGACTACCGTTAGCCAGTATTTGACCTGATTCGACAATGTAGGCCCGTTCGCAGACATCAAGTGTTTCACGAACATTATGATCGGTAATAAGAACGCCTAATCCACGATCTTTTAGATGTTTTATAATTCCTTTAATTTCGCCAACAGAAATTGGGTCAACACCGGCAAAGGGTTCATCGAGCAATATAAAGTCGGGTTCGTTGGCGAGCGCTCTTGCTATTTCAACCCGCCGTCGCTCACCACCTGAAAGGCTCATTCCTAAACTGTGACGAATATGGGTAATTTTAAACTCTTCTAATAGTGCGTTCATTTTTTCAGTTTGCTGAGCAGAAGACAGCTCAGTGTTAAGCTCTAATATTGATAGTAAATTATTTTCTACCGTCATTTTTCTGAAGACTGAAGCTTCTTGAGGTAAATAGCCGATTCCCATTTTTGCGCGATCATGCATGGCATGGGAGGTGATATCGAGCTCTCCAAGGGAAACCTTGCCGCCATCAGCATTCACTAAGCCGACTACCATATAAAAGGAGGTCGTTTTTCCGGCACCATTGGGTCCAAGTAATCCGACAACTTCACCGGCTGAAACTTGAAAAGAAACGTCAGAAACAACTTTTTTACCAGAATAAATTTTTGCTAAATGTTGTGCGACTAGACAGGTCATTGTTGTTGCTTCTTTTGTTGAATAATTTCTATTTGTTGTTCGCTAGAACGAGTAAAGCTCGACTCTTTGGTCTTGCTATTGTATTCAAACAGACCCGCTGAAATTTGGCCGAGTTCTAAATTGGCTATGACATCTTCAGCAAGTTTTAGTTCTGAAGTTCCGGTATTATATAAAAGTTGATTTGAGTCTGCTTCTAGATCGATTTTACCCAACTTTTGTAAAACAATTTTAAGCGGAGAGCCATTAGCAGAAATCAGTCGACTTTGCTCATTCTTATTATCCAAGTCAATATTATCAGCGAGTATTTTTACACTATCTAGTTGTTGATTTGATAGTTCTAGAGCGGCACCTTTTTCAATTTTAAATTGTTTGTCTTGTACTTTGTATTCAATTAACTCGGCTTTGATGTCGAGTTTCTCTTGTTTCGTTTGATCGTATTGAATTAAATGTGCGTCACCACTTGCTGCAATAAAATCATAGGCACCGTCTTCTCGGCGTTTACCATTTATACAGTTGGCTTTTATTGTTATATTGAGTTGGGTTAACTGAGCGTTTCCGCAATGCTCAAACAATCCTGTTTTGCCTTTTAGTACAGAGTTGTCAGCATTTAATACAATGGGAGCTTGTTGTAACTCTGCTTCTTCAGCCATCAGGTTACTTGTTATCAAGCCTAACGCGAGCAGCAATGCAAATGGTTCTAATCTTAAAGGCAATTTCATTGTTGATATATCTCTGTGCGCACATTCGCAGTTAACCGAATAATTTCATTGTTAAGGTCAAATTCAAACCCATCACTTTGGGTTTTAAAAAAAGGACTTTCCACCAGAACTTTTTCCGAGGTTGAGGCAATACTCTTTTGCAAGTCGATGGTTAAGTCTCGTGTGGAAATTTTTGATTTAGCTTGCTTCTCTTGAGAGAGTTCTTCTATCGTCACTAAATCTTGTAATGTTAGATGTACATCATCCACTAATTCACCTTTTGGTGAACGAAGTATCCAATTGCCTTTTTCGGATTTATTATAGGTGATGGTCGGTTCGGTCAGTACCGATAGCTTTTTTTCGGTATAGTGTTGCATACGATTGGCTCGCAAAGTGTTGGCAATTGAGCCATCTTCGTTATACTGATAAATCGTGACGTTTTGCATAAAATAATCTGAGTCGGGGATGTCGGTTTGCAATACAGATTGCGCTGGTTTGTCATCGGATTGAAATACTAATATCAACATCGCGAAAGCGGCCAAGCTTATTAACCAACGGTTTAGTTTTAAACGCTTCATTTTGTCAGATAGCCTTGGTGGATCGCATCCATTTTTTGTTGCGCTGTTAATAGCATATCGGCAATTTCTCTCACCGCTCCATCGCCACCATTAAGTTGCGTACACCAGTCTGCATTTTGTTTTACAAAGTAATGTCCATCACTCATGCTAATTCCAAGTCCCGACATTTGCATTAATGGTAGATCGGGTAAATCATCACCGGCATGCGCAACTTGATCCGGTTGAATCCCAAGCTCGGTAATAATGTCTTGATAGGACTGGCGCTTGTCTTTTTTTCCCTGATGAATAAAAGGGATCCCTAGCTCTTTCGCTCGTCGCTCTACGATATCGGATTGCCGTCCGGTGATAATTGCAACACTGATATCGTTATTAAGAAGCTGTTTGATTCCTAACCCATCTTTAATATTAAAGCTTTTAACTTCGTCACCATTATTGGTGTAATAAACTTTGCCGTTACTTAACACTCCGTCGACGTCACAAATGAGTAAACGAATTTTACTCGCCTTTTCTAATAGTCGTGGATCATAAATTGGTGAAGACATTAAACGACTCCGGCTTTTAATAAGTCGTACATATTTAGTGCACCAATAGGGCGCTCATTTTCATCGGTTATGACTAAGCCATTAATAGCGTTTTCTTCCATCACTTGCAGTGCTTCAGCTGCCAGCTTATCTTGTTTGATTGTTTTGCTATTCGGAGTCATTACTTGCTGAATTTCTGTGGCATTTAGGTCGACGTTGGAGGCTAAGGTACGACGTAAGTCACCGTCTGTAAAAATGCCAATTAATTTATCTTGCGAGTCTACAATACAGGTCATTCCAAGTCGCTTGTTCGTCATTTCTAAAAGCGCTTCACTAACCGTGGTGGTTTGAGGTACTTTGGGCACATCATCATGCTTGTGCATAATGTCTTCTACTCTCAATAACAGTTTTCTACCTAACGAACCGCCTGGGTGAGAAAGCGCAAAATCATTCTCACTGAAACCCTTGGCTTCAAGTAGTGCAACCGCCAGAGCATCTCCCATTACTAACGCCGTTGTGGTTGAAGCGGTTGGCGCAAGGTTCATTGGACAAGCTTCTTTTTCAACACCTGTATCTAAATTAACATCAGCAAATTTTGCTAATGTCGAGTCGGGTTTGCCGGTTAAACTAATGAGCGGAACCGCCAGCCTCTTAATCACAGGTAACAAGCTAGTGACTTCACTGGTTTCTCCAGAGTTAGAAAGGGCGACTACCACATCTTTGTCAGTAATCATGCCAAGATCGCCATGGCTTGCTTCGCCTGGGTGAACAAAAAAGGCTGGTGTGCCAGTGCTTGCTAAGGTCGCTGCAATTTTATTGCCGATATGACCTGACTTCCCCATTCCAATGACAACGACTCGGCCTTGGCAGGCTAACATTAGCTGACATGCTTCAGCGAATTGTTGATTGATTTTATCAAACATGCCGGAAAGCGCTTGTTGTTCTATTTTGACAACCGCTTTTCCTAGAGTTACAAAATCATGCTTTAAATTGGTGTCGGCCATAGGCTTTCAATCACTATTAAGTTCGAATTGGCAAAAAGAAGGTATAGTTTATCAGAATTTATAAGTAATGCAGATGTGAACTTAGGTTAGTTGCTTGGTCCTAGTGAATTTAGCTGTTAAGGACTAATTGGTAGCTTTGGTAACCAATAAAGCAAGCCAGCAATATACCACCTTCGAGGCGAGTAATTTCGCCTGGAGAGTCTTTACGGCCCCAAGCCATAATGGACATTGCAACGCTAAGTCCAAACATTAAAGCGTAATCTAAATGAAGGTACTCCGCTTTGATTTCTACCCCAGCGATAATGCCGGGTATTCCTAAAACGGCTAACAAGTTGAATATATTCGAACCAATGACATTTCCAATGGCAAGTTCATGTTCACCTTTTAAAACCCCAGTAACGGAGGCCGCTAACTCAGGTAAACTAGTACCTACAGCGATGATGGTAATGCCTATAACAAATTCACTGACATTATACTGGAGGGCTATATTGGTGGCGCCTAGGACTAATATGTTGGAACTAATTTGAAGCAAAACTAATCCGATAATAACCCAAAAGATGGCTTTGCCGTTTGGCATTTGATCGGGCAGTTCATCGACTAGTTCTTTTAACATTAAGTCTGACTTGGAGCGTTCACTGGCAGCAGTTTTAGTCAACCATATCAGATAGCCTGCTAGGGAGCTGAGTAAGATAATGCCGTCAAGCATCGAAAGTTTTAAATCAATTAATAGCGCTAATGTTAGTAGCATAAAGCCAAATAACACCGGAATTTCTCGTTTTAATGTCTCAGATTGCACTCTGAGTGGAACAACGAGTGCAGAAATTCCTAACACCATTGCTATATTGGCAATGTTGGAGCCTATCGCATTACCAATGGCTAGTTCGGGGGTGCCTTTTAGGCTGGCATTGATGGAAACAATCACTTCAGGGGCTGACGAGCCCATGGCGACGATGGTAAGGCCCACTATTAATGGAGAGATGCCCATATTGCGGGCGATTGCGGCCGCTCCGTCAGTAAATCGGTCTGCGCTCCAGACTAAAAGCGAAATTCCACAGATTACCATTGCAAAGTAAAGAAGCATATAACTACTTGATTCTCCAGCTGATTTGTATGGCAGTAGACATTAAAATAAGAAAACTCATGGTTGGTTAGGGCTTTACACCATAATGGTGCTAAGCAGTGACTCATTCAAGAACAAATTTGTTTCAAGCCGTTACGCTTAACGGGTATTTTTCTAATGCAGGTTTAATTTGCAAGCCGATTATTATACTGAAGTGAATAAAATAAAGTAACCGTTAGTTACCGCTTATTTAAGCTGGCTCTATTCTTAGTTGTTAGACTTTCGGGTACAATAGCGCGATTAACACCCTAACCATTTACAGAGTTTTATAGATGACTGAACAAGAAATCCAACAAATGATTGAACAATCAATGAATTGTCAATCTGTCGAAGTAGCAGGTGATGGCTATCATTTTGAAGCAAAGGTTGTTTCTGATGAGTTTGCTGGAAAGCGGCCCGTTGCCCGACAACAAATGGTCTATGCCGTCTTGCAAGAAAAAATCGCAAGTGGCGAGCTGCATGCCATTACTTTAAAAACCTTGACTGAAGAAGAAGCGTCTCAGCTTTAAACATCTAGCAAATCGAGAATGATCAATGGATAAACTACAAATTACCGGCGGAAACCGTCTCGACGGAAGTATTCGAATTTCAGGTGCAAAAAACGCTGCGTTACCGATTTTGATGGCTACATTATTAGCCGAAGGTCCTTCCACAATTGGAAATGTCCCCCACCTAAACGATGTGACTACAACCCTAGAGCTTTTAGGGGTTATGGGGACGTCGGTCACTTTGGGTGAGAACATGACCGTTGAGGTCGATGCCGGAACCATCAAGACCTTTGAGGCTCCATACGATTTAGTCAAAACCATGCGGGCTTCTATTTTGGTATTGGGGCCACTTTTAACTCGGTTTGGTCAAGCAGATGTTTCATTGCCCGGTGGTTGTGCCATCGGCTCACGACCAGTGGATTTGCACATCAAAGGAATGGAAGCCATGGGTGCAGAGATAGATGTTACTGATGGTTACGTTAGAGCGCGCGCAAAAGATGGTTTAAAAGGTGCGAGAATTTGCATGGATATCGTCAGTGTTGGCGCAACAGAAAACTTGTTGATGGCAGCTACTCTGGCCAAAGGCACCACGGTATTAGAGAATGCAGCTCGCGAACCTGAAGTGGTCGATGTCGCCAATTATCTCATAGCCATGGGCGCGAAAATTTCGGGTGCAGGAACCGATATTATTACCATTGAAGGCGTAGAAACGTTGCATGGCGCTCATCATGAAGTACTTCCTGACAGAATTGAGACAGGCACCTACTTGGTTGCCGCGGCAATGACCGGCGGAAGGGTAAAGGTACGAGAAACTAACCCTGAGATTTTGGAATCAGTATTGCTGAAACTTCAAGATTCGGGTGCAAAAGTGACGACTGGCGATGATTGGATTGAGCTGGATATGGAAGGACGGCGACCGAAGTCTGTGAATATTAAAACCGCTCCCTATCCTGGATTTCCGACAGATATGCAAGCACAGTTTACTGCGCTCAATGTGATTGCAGAAGGTACAGGAGTGATCACGGAAACTATTTTTGAAAATCGATTTATGCACGTAAGTGAATTGCAGCGAATGGGAGCCGATATTCAAATAGAAGGTAACAATGCAATCTGCACTGGTGTCGAGATCTTAAAAGGAGCACAAGTGATGGCGACCGATCTTCGCGCATCCGCCAGTTTAGTAATTGCTGGATTGGTTGCAGAAGGAAAGACGACGGTTGACCGAATTTACCACATTGATCGCGGTTATGAGTGTATCGAAGAAAAACTGCAATTAATGGGAGCTAACATTAAGCGGGTATAGCCTTAAATGGAGTAATTGACAGCTCGATTGTTTTGGGGAGTTTTGATTTGGGAGAGTTTTGATTTGGGGCTAAGGGGCGCAAAGTTCCCGCTTCCCAACCTTCTCCCAGAGCGAGTAAAAAACTAACCTCCGCGATAGATGATGAGCAGATCGTAAGAATCCCATTAAGCTTGCTGCTGATCGCCGCTACTCAATAAAGTCTTAGTTAATTAAGCTAATTTTGAGGCTTTTCTCTTAATTGCAAGTTAATTTCAATTGGTTGTTTATTACGTAACACCTTAACTAAAACCGCTTTACCAATCGGCAGGCTTAAAAAGATTTTACGTAGTTGAACCATATCCCGAATCAAATGGCCATCAAACTCAATTAAATAGTCACCCGGAATGAGGCCGGCTTCTGAGCTGGGACTGCCGACTTCTATACGGTTTATTAATAACCCCTTACCAAATTCAACCCCCGGGTCAACTTGCAGATATCCGGCACGATTTAGTTGCAGTAGTTCTGCACCAAACCAATTCCTAATGACGCGACCATTTTTTACGATCTGTTCGAAACTTTCTTTAACGACATCGATTGGGATCCCAAAGTTAATACCAATTTCGTCATTTGCTTCAAAACTGAATTTTGCGCTGCTAATACCGATGACTTGACCTTTAGTATTGATTAAAGCTCCACCAGAGTTGCCATAGTTAATCGCTGCATCGGTTTGAATTTTTGGATAAAGTGGGCCGTGGTCAATCGAGCTGATAATTCCTTTGGTTACGGAGTTTTGAAATAGCCCGAAAGGTGTACCAATAGCCATCACTTCGTCTCCGGTTCGAACCTCACTAGAGTTGCCTAATTCAGCAACATCTGGTGTTTGGATATCCACTTTCAATACCGCAATATCATTTCGTTGATCAAAACCAACAATTTCAGCCTTTTTACGTAAGCCGTTTGAAAAATAGGCGGCAATTTCAGCACTATTCTCTACTACATGATAATTGGTCACAATGTAGCCGCGCTTATCGAACACAACTCCAGAGCCTACACCAAATGGTGTATCAACTAAAACGTCTCCCGCGCGGCCATCTGGCGCCGGTCTTACTCTACTTTTTCGCATTGCTCGAACACTGACCACTGAAGCACCTGCTTTTTCGACGGCTTCGGAAACAGAATGAGAGGGGGTCGTTGAAACTTGAGCGGAAGACTGCTTATAAAATTGCCATGCTTGTTTAGCTTCGTGCCAATTAAAATCGAAGGGGCTGTCGGGTGTAAAAAATAAAACAGCAAACCCCACCAAGGTGCCTAGCACAGCGTACTTGATAAAAAATGCAAAATTTTTGAGGAACTTCATAGAGTTAGCGGGTCAAGTCGATTCAGGATCAATGGTTTATACTAAATCAACTTGCGCTGGGTAACAACCGAATTGGAGGGAATAGAGGATTGAATTAGCGTTTAAGAGTTTTTAACGCCATCAATATCTAAACTGTTATGGTTGATAACTCCTTCTTTCTTGATTGCGTAATCTAAAGCTTGAGCATTTGAGTCGTCTTTTGCAGACGCTATTTCAACGACTTTGTTGTCGTTTATGTCTGATTCGTTAGTTTCTTTTGACTCTTCTTTATTGCGATAATCGTGTGCGTTATAAAGATGATCGGCATCAAACACCTCGTCTTGCTTACTGCTTGCTGGCGTTAAGATAGCACTTTCGGCCGCGTCTCTGCTTCGTTCTTCGTTGGTCTTAGGCAAGCTTTGGAATGTTTGGGTGGCACACAACTGAGTTGAGCTCTTTGCCATGTGATCGTATAAAGATTGATAACTATCTGACACGTGATTAAATAATTCAGCTGTTTTTTCGAAATGACTATTCACTTTATTATGAAAAGCGTCTAGTTCTACTGACTTCTCTTTGAGTTCTTGCTCTAAGCGGTTTTTTTCTACTTCACTTGAGGAATAATTTCGACCAAAGAAAAATCCCGCAGCTGCAGCAACAATAATTCCAATTGATAATAAAATTTCCATCATTAGCCCTTATGCTGTAATGCTTAACTTCAAAACACTTAATACTAACTATATCGTATTTAAACAATATTCGTCGATTATTATTTAGTCAAAGAATGTAAATTTCGCTAATTGACTTGCTATATATGATGACGAAGTCGATAACACAAGCCAACAACCGGATCGCTGTTCAATCGATGTTAATGACTAGAAAGTATTTGAGGGAAACCCCCAGAGTTTTTATTATTATCTGAACGCTACCAATAAAAAAGCCTATTTTATGAAAGTTATACCTCGTTCTGACAAATTACGCGGCATTTGTTACGACATTAGAGGACCTGTCCTTGAAGAGGCAAGGCGCTTAGAAGAGGAAGGTCATAAAATCCTCAAGTTAAACATTGGTAATCCGGCTCCCTTTGGCTTTGATGCGCCAGATGACATTCTTAAAGATGTTATTCACCACTTGCCGTCATCACAAGGTTACAGCGATTCGAATGGCATTTATTCGGCTAAGGTTGCGGTCCACCAGTATTATCAGAATCAAGGGATCGCCGATATATCGGTCGATGACATTTATCTCGGTAATGGTGTCAGTGAGTTGATCATGATGTCCATGCAAGCATTATTAAACAACAACGATGAAGTGTTGATACCCTCTCCAGATTACCCTTTGTGGACTGCAGCAGTGAAGCTTTCCTCTGGCAAACCCGTGCACTATATCTGTGATGAAGCATCTGGTTGGTTGCCCGACCTAGAGGACATTCGTAGCAAAATCACCTCCAGGACTAGAGCGATTGTATTAATTAACCCTAACAATCCGACTGGTGCGGTTTACCCGAAGGAAACATTGGAAGGGATCATTAAGCTGGCTCGGGAAAATGAGCTGGTGATCTATAGCGATGAGATATATGACAAGATTCTTTATGACGACGCAATTCATATTCCCATTGCATCCCTATGTAACGATGTACTTTGTGTGACCTTCAGTGGGTTATCTAAAAATTATAGAGTCGCCGGGTTTAGAGTAGGGTGGATGTTACTTTCAGGCAAGTTGGAAGTTGCTAAGGACTATATTGAAGGCTTAAATATGTTGTCCTCCATGAGATTGTGTTCGAATGTACCAATGCAACACGCGGTGCAAACTGCGTTGGGCGGTTATCAAAGCATTAACGATTTAATTAAACAAGATGGCAGGCTCGCCAAACAGATGAATGTTAGCTATCAATTGATAAACCAAATCCCTGGCGTGACTTGCGTTAAGCCGAAAGGGGCACTCTATCTTTTTCCAAAAATAGATATTCAGCGTTTTAATATTAAGAGTGATGAAAAGCTAGTACTGGATTTCTTAAAAAGTAAAAAAGTCCTATTAGTTCATGGTGGCGGTTTTAATTGGAGCCAACCGGATCATTTTAGGCTGGTCTTTTTACCGCATCATGAGCAGTTAAGAGAAGCCATTGCGGCGTTAGCAGGCTTTTTAAGCGATTATTCTCAATAAGTCGTCCAGGCTGAATGTTATTCCACTTCGAGACAGGGTACTATAGCCATACTATTACCTATCTTAAACAGGGGATAATCATGAATTCTATTGCTAAGTGGTTGTTTTTAATATTACTTATGGTGTTCAGTGATCTTGCTCAGGCAAGTGAAAAGGTAAAAGTTCAAATCACTGCGGATATCGCCAGTGTAACGGTAAAGCATAATGGTAAAGATGTGGTGATCCAGCGTAATCAAAAAAATGATAACACTATCCACCCAGATTACGCCTTTACCTCGAGAGATTGCCCACCTTTTTGCATTCGACCTATGAAGTTAGCTGAAGGGGTAGAAACCATTGGTGAGTTGGAAGTATTAGACTACTTAAAAAAGATGTCCGAAGGTGACCGTTCGATATTAGTCATAGATTCTCGTACCCCTAGCTGGGTTAAAAAAGGCACGATTCCTGGTGCGATTAACATCCCATGGACCCAGCTTTCACTGTCTGCTGGGGGAAACTCTTTGACAATCGTCGATATTTTAACTGAAAAGTTTGGGGTAAAAAGCGAAGATGATCTGTATGACTTTAGCGATGCGAAAACGCTAGTTATGTTTTGCAATGGCATGTGGTGCGGTCAGTCGCCCAAAAATATTATGACACTTTTAAAGCTGGGTTATCCTGCCGAAAAGATAAAGTGGTACCGAGGTGGTATGCAAAATTGGCATATTCTTGGTTTAACTATAATTTAATCAAATAGCTGATGAGGCGGCGAGGGTTGCTGACTAGAGCAACTCATTTCTAAATCGCTTTTCTGATTATTCGTGGTTGTATTTTAGGTTAGAAATTTCAAGGAACTTAGTATCGGTTTCGACTTAAAGTTTATTGGTCAACAACATAAGAAAGTGCGAAAATAGCCCTTTATCAAAAGCCGCCTCTCAATTAATGCGAATAAATTCAGAAAAACTCACCATTCCTGGTGCTGTCGGGGACCTTGAAGCGTTGCTCGATCAGTCGGATCAAGTTCAACAAGATTATTTTGCGATTTGCTGTCATCCTCACCCTCAACATCTTGGAACCATGACGAATAAAGTTATTCATACTGCCGCTAGAGCGTTGGCAGGATTAGGTATTCCAAGTATTCGGTTTAATTTTCGAGGTGTCGGTGTCAGTCAAGGGGAATACGCTAACGGTATTGGTGAGCAAGACGATTTGTTAGCGGTTGTTGATTGGGCTAAACAAAAATTTCCAACTCGCAAATTAGTATTAACAGGATTTTCGTTTGGAGCTTATATTTCCGCGCTACAGGCTAACGCTATTCAACCGGAACTTTTAGTGAGCATTGCCCCGCCAGTTGGTCGAATCGATTTTGCCGGTTTTGTGCGACCCAAGTGTGCTTGGCTGGTTATTCAAGGGGAACAGGATGAACTAGTCGATTCGAGCGCTGTTGCTAGCTGGGCGGCATCTTTTGCCAACCCTCCTACGTTAGTGAGTATGCCAGAAACGAGCCATTTTTTTCATGGAAAATTAGTTAACCTTCGAGAAACCATTGAACACTACTGTTCGCAACAATTAGACCTGAGGTAAGCGATAATGATGTATTTCAGTGATGTCGTTAAGCTAGCCCCATCTGGACCACGATAGTATGAATCAACAGTCTCAAAACAAATTGCTGATGAAGTACCAGTCCGATTTGGCGACCGGTGAATATTCGGAAGACCCGCAACAATTAAAAGCCATTGAATTACTTGATGATTTAAGCCAGCGTTTGATTAGCAATATTTCGAGTCGTACTACTCTTAACAAATTAGTCGGTTTTTTTACCAATAAAAAACAGCCAGTTAAAGGGATTTATTTTTGGGGTGGTGTGGGGCGAGGAAAAACTTATCTGATGGATATGTTTTTTGATCTATTACCTACAAACAAAAAAATGCGATTACACTTTCATCGGTTTATGCATCAGACCCACGAACAACTGAATGAATTTAAAGGCAAGCAAGACCCTCTATTATTAATTGCAGATGAAATCGCTGAGCAAACTCAATTAATCTGTTTTGATGAGTTTTTCGTTAAGGATATTACTGATGCCATGATTTTAGGCGGATTGTTTGAAGCGCTCTTTGAAAGAGGAGTGAGCTTGGTGGCGACTTCAAACATCCCACCAGAGAAACTCTATTGGAATGGTTTACAAAGAGAACGATTTATCCCGGCTATTGAGTTGATCCAAAAGCACTGCGACGTGATCAATCTTGATAGCGGTATCGATTATCGGCTGCGCACCTTAGAGCAGGCGGATATATTTCACACTCCCCACGATCAAGCTGCCATTGATAATTTAGAACATAGTTTTACCCATTTAGCGACCGAAGAAATGACTCGTGGCTGTACCATTGAAGTTGAGCATCGACCTATCAAAACCGTTCGGTGTGCTGAAGGGGTGGTATGGTTTAAGTTCGCGGATATTTGTGAAACAGCCAGAAGCCAAACAGACTATATAGAAATTTCAAGATGTTACCAAACTGTGATGGTGAGTGAGATTCCTCAAATGGACAGTAAGGACGACGCTGCGGCACGTCGGTTTATTAGTTTGGTTGATGAATTCTACGAAAGGCACGTTAATCTTATGATAACGGCAGAGGTGGAGTTAGAAGACCTGTACGTCGGAGAGCGCTTAGCCTTTGAGTTTAAGAGAACATTAAGTCGATTACTTGAAATGCAATCTCATGATTATTTGGCACTGGAACATTTAGCTTAGTTATATTTGAATTCAAACCCTATTGCTGGACAGTCTTTAGAGTAGGACTTTAGATGCGTAATGTTTGAGCAGCTCTAACTGGCTAGATAACAAAGCAGCGAACGAGTCGCTGCTTTGTCAAAGTATTCAAAGACTACTTTGCCATATCTTTTAATTTTTTCAGAGGGCGTACTTTTACTTGAGTAGAAGCAGGTTTAGCTTTGAAAATTGTTTCTTCGCCAGTAAATGGGTTGATGCCTTTACGAGCTTTAGTCGCTTTTTTCTTAACCGTCGTAATTTTAAGCATTCCAGGCAATACAAACTCACCACATGCACGCTTTTTAATATGACGCTCAATCACGTCACCTAGCTCATCAATAACAGCAGAAACCTGCTTTTTTGTAAGCTCAGTCGACTCAGCAATTTCAGTGATGATTTGAGTTTTAGTGTATCTATCTTTGATTAATTTTGGTTTCTTTGCAGTAGCCATTATTTTTCCTATGCATGGATGGTTTTAAGATAATCTTCTCTTCAGTAATGAATCAGTGTCGTGCTTATCATTACCAATCCGCTTTTTACCCCAGTTTTACCGCTAAATAAAGCAAATATTTCGTTTTATGAGAATATTTTGAAATTCCGGAGATATTCGTACAATTAATTCAATAATTTGGTGCTTTTTCGATCAAAATAGCGCACAATGCCGCGCGATTTGAAATTCCCGCTCAAATCACTAAAAACGGATGGTTTCTGAGAAAAGAAACGCTGCTCCCACCAGCGCCAATTCAGTGAAAACGCCAGATTTAAATAAAAATGATTAAAATTCATGAAAATGGGTTGTGAATGGTCAGACATTTCTGTAAAATTCGCGCTCTTTTTTGAATGCAAGAAAGAATTAACAGGCAAAATCAAGCCCACATTGGAGCTAAGAATGAGAACTTTTAGTGCAAAACCAGAGTCAGTACAACGCGAATGGTTCGTTGTAGACGCAGAAGGTAAAACACTTGGCCGTTTGGCAACTGAAATTGCGCGTCGACTACGTGGCAAGCATAAAGCAGAATACACTCCTCACGTTGATACTGGCGATTACATCGTTGTGGTTAACGCAGAGAAGATTGCCGTAACAGGTAATAAAGAAGCGGATAAAATGTACTATCGTCATACAGAATTCCCAGGTGGAATTAAAGGCATGCCTTTAGGTAAGCTTCGCGATAGAGCACCAGAGCGCATTTTACAATTGGCAGTTAAAGGTATGGTTCCAAGTAATCCACTTGGTCGTGCTTGCCTACGTAAACTGAAGATTTTTGTTGGACCTGAGCATACGCACCAGGCACAACAACCAAAAGAACTAAACATATAGTTGGTGAATAGAATGGCTGATACACAATATTACGGAACAGGTCGTCGTAAGAGCTCTACAGCTAGAGTTTTCTTGCGTCCAGGTAACGGTACTATCACTGTTAACCAACAACCTTTAGACGAATACTTTGGTCGTGAGACTTCAAGAATGGTTGTTCGTCAGCCACTTGAGTTGACTGAAAACGACGAAAAATTTGACGCATACGTTACTGTTCGTGGCGGTGGAGATACTGGTCAAGCGGGTGCTATCCGTTTAGGTATCACCAGAGCATTGATGGAATTCGACAATGAATTACGTTCGCCGCTTCGCGCAGCAGGTTACGTGACTCGTGATGCTCGTGCTGTTGAGCGTAAGAAAGTTGGTCTTCACAAAGCACGTAAGAAGCCACAATTCTCTAAGCGTTAATTTGTTCTGTCCAGAAAGTATTTTCTGGCTTACAAATATCAAAGCAATTCAAAAACCATTGGTTCGCAAGAATCAATGGTTTTTTTGTTTGTCAGTTGGTTACTCCATAATAACCCAGAGCAGGGGCTGTAAAAGTCCAAGCTATACTCTTGTTCAGCACTTATCGCTGGTGCTTGGAGGAGTCTTCTTTCATATTTTTATAGAACAGTCTAACGAAAAACACACCCATCCCTATCATAAACAGCAAAACCGCCAAACTGAGTTGTCCTTCGGGGCTGCTTAACAGTTCGCTCAATAATGTCATGCTATTTCTCCAACTTGTGAATAGGTGTTCATTATAACTGTGCCGCAATTAATCGCCGTTGACCTAAATCAATCCTTGGAACAATTAGGCTTAACGCTGGTAGAATAGATCATTAAATTAAAGCCCCCCTGATGGGTGACAAGAACTAATAAATAAGTGCTTTTCTATGAATGAAACTAATCTCGCTAGTTACTGCCAAAATTGCGAATCTGAGTTAACCGGTCCTTTCTGCTCCAATTGCGGGCAAGCCGCGAAAAGTCGGCGTGGACCAATTTGGACAGTATCAGGGGAGTTTCTCCAAGATACTTTGGCGCTAGACTCTAAAACCTTCAAAAGCTTGCTAACCTTGCTGTTCAAGCCGGGTGTGTTAACCAAAGCTTTCTTGGATGGTAAGCGCCATTCTGTGTTGCCACCTGTCAGACTTTATCTAGCGATAAGTTTACTTTTCTTCTTTGTATTCCAAATACCTTCTCCTGAAGTCGAGAAAAGTAATGTATACATTGGTAATATTTTATTGGGGCATGAGGAACCAATTAAGGGCGCGCCAAGGTATATGATCATGCATTTTGGAAAAGAAAATGTGCTTAACACCTGGTTTGAACAAACTTATTCTGAGCAAATTAAAGTACTTAAGAAAAGTGACCCGCAGCTTTCGGTAGAAAAAATATTTAATAGCTTGGAGGAAGTTATGCCAAGCATGCTGATTTTCTTTTTGCCGTTGTTTGCACTGGTAATGAAGCTACTTTACTTGTTCAAGCGAGTACTCTATTTCGATCATTTAATCTTTTCATTGCATTTTCAAACTTGGTTGATGGGGGCTGTACTTATCATCTATGGTTTAGCTCAGTATCATGCCGCATGGTCAGCACTGAGTGCGCTAGTCCCCATTTATTTAGCGAGAGCACAAAAAGTGACTTATCAACAAACTTATTGGATTGTGATCCCGAAAACCATAATGATTTTGGTGATCTACCTTGCTTTAGTCACCGTTGCCGGGATGATGTCGTTTATGTCAGCAATAGCACTACTGGAATAAGTTAGAATGACTGGTATTTGACTAATCTATCAAAGAGTTGGGTTACTTCCGCTAGCTGTCGATCGGCATAATCTAGCGATACAGCGGTAAAGTTAATCTTATCTTGGCTTCTTAATTGGCCTAATAGTGGTAAATCGACCGCAATAACATTGGCTATTCTTGGATAACCGCCAATGGTTTGGCCGTCAACCGAGGAAATTATTGGTAGGCCTGAAGGTGGTATTTGGATGCTGCCTTGGGTTAAGCCACTTGAGGTGATGTTTATTGCTTTGTTTGTTTTAATTGCCTTTCCTTGAAGTCTTATCCCCATGCGGTTTACCTCATTGGACACCTGATAGGGATGCTGATAAAAATCGTTTAGTTGCTGTGACTTAAATAAGCTGGTTTCTATTGAAGGCACGCACCGAATCATATAGTTTCCAGAATAATAAGGGCAAAGCTCCTTTGGTAAGGATTTCTGGTTGAGATGATAACTATCGCTGATATTTAAGGTTTGTTGGTCACGAATAGGGCCCTGCAGCCCCCCTAGGTTAGCGATTAAGTGAGTGGAGTGACTTGCCATCAACGGCGCAATTTTAAGTTCCCCTGTAAAGGCGATGTATGCCCTCATTCCTTGTTGACAGCGTATGAACTCGAGGGTATCACCTTTGTTTAAATTAACGACTTGATTGCATTGAACTTTATTGCCATTATGAGCGAGTTCAAATTGAGCCCCACAAATTGCAATCGCTATATCACTTTCCGACCGAATCACTGGGCCGACTAAGGTAACTTCAAATACTGGCGAGTTTAACGGTTTTCCAACTAAATAATTTGCCAGTTTCATAGAGCGAGGATCCATTGCACCGCTATTGGATATGCCCAAGTGCATTTGTCCTTGCCGACCTAAGTCTTGTAAGCTTGTTTGTAGACCCGCCTTAATAAAGGTAAGACTCATTGGATTAAACCGTTACTGTTATTTTGTAGCTGCAAATAGGTTTGCTCGGATATTGGGACAAACTTTATTTCATCGAGTGGGTTTATGACAATGGGTCTTTCTGCATCTAAATTTAAAAGCTTGGTCGGCGTTTTTCCAATCACATTCCAACCGCCTGGGCTGTCTAATGAATATATTCCAGTTTGTTTATCACCAATAGCAATCGAACCGGCTGGAACCAAAAGAGCTGGAGTGTTCTTACGCGGGCAGCGGAGTGAATTTTCAAGCCCACTTAAATACACAAACCCCGGCAAGAATCCTAACATCGCTACCCAGTATGTAGCGGCTGAATGCTTTTCGATGACTTCGTTTGTTGTTAAACCACAATGCGCCGCCACTCTTTCAATGTCAGGCGCATAGTGTGGGGAATAGCAAACCGGAATTTCGATACAGTTGCTTTCAAACTCAGCGTAATTGATGGAGGATAATAAAATTTTTTCTAGTTTTTTCTTTATCGCTGTGCGCTTTACTTTTGCGGGATTAAATAACAAGGTTAAGCTTTGATAACTCGGGATTAGCTCCGTTACTAAATCGGCTAGTTCTTTGCTTATTTGCAATCTAAGCGATAAGATTTTTTTGGTTAATTCTTTACAGGGCGGTGATGTGAGCATGATGGCGTATCCACTATCACCATTCGCCACTAGTTGATAATCGCCAAGTTTAAACGTTGATGTTAGCATTTTAATTTTGCCCACGAGCAATCACGATACCATGACTTTCTAAGCTTTTGACCAGCGCTTTGGCAGTCTCCTCAGCGTTGGGATTATCGCCATGCAGGCAAATACTATCCACTGAAAGGGTTAGACTGGAATTGTCTAGTGTTAAAAATGGTCGACCAAGGCTTAACGCTATCGCTTGTTCAATCGCGATTTGCTTATCACTTATCACGGAGTTCTCTAAAGAGCGAGAAGATAATTTAGAATTTGCCAAGTAACGTCTATCCATAAACCCTTCAGCGATAAATTGAACACCAAAATGCTGGCAGAATTTTTTTAGCTGGCCTTCGGCTAAACCCAAAAGACTCATTGATGGAAAATGCTGCTGACAGAATTTAACCAACTCTTCGGCTAAACCATCATCGCTTTCAATATCGTTGTATAAAGCACCATGAAATTTTATATAAGTTATTTGTGCCTGAATTTTTTCAGCATGGGCTAGCAAGGTTTGTATTTGGGAATACAAACTTTCTTTTAACTTATCGACAGTGATCGACATAGAGACTCGACCAAAATTTGTTTTATCCGGATAACCTGGATGCGCACCAATGTTGATAGCCGCAGCCTTTGCGTTAGCTAAAGAGCGATTCATTGTGAGCGCGTTACCCGCATGACCGCCGCAGGCAATATTGCAACTTGAAATGTATTGCATTAACCGTTGATCTTTTTCGTAATCAAATTCGTTAATACCTTCGCCTAAGTCGCAATTAATATCAATGCGGGTCAAAGCCTTCATTTTAGAACTAACCCCATAACTTATATTGTTGAATTAAGATAGACATCCATTCATTATTATAACAAACCAAAGGCCGAACCCAGACTTCTGATGCTCAGCGCAATAGTAACCGCTAAAACTAAAAGTCCGAGAACATTTTGTAGTGGTTTATTCTTATGTTCGCCTAGTTGATTGGTGTTCATTACCCAAAGTAAAAAACAGGTGATAACTGGCAATAAAATACCGTTAGCCACTTGAGCAAACCAGATAATGTTGACTGGACGGTACCCCGATATTGCGACGATAACGCCGAGCAACAAAATAGCGAACCAGATCATCTTAAATGACGTTGTTTGTAAAATGCTGCTAGCGTCATGATTCTTGTTATCAATACTGGTTGAAGAAATACCGAGTACTCCACTTAGTGCATAAGCCGCCGCAAGTGGGGCGGTAACGGCTGATGATATTCCTGCAGCAAATAAACCGATTGCCATTAAAATTCCAGAAAAAGAGCCAAACAAAGGCTCTAAAGCTGGTGCTAGATCAGCAGCGGATTGAATACTAATTTGACGCCCAAAAAAAGCAGTGGCTGCGGTGGAAAGAATTGCCATTGAAATAAGCGCTCCAATTGGTACCGAAATATACAAATCTTTGCGAGCTAGGTGAAGTTGGCTGGCCGAAGACCATTTCTCTTTAACGCTGGCAGCGTGTAAGAATAAGTTGTAAGGAACCACGGTTGTACCGATTAAGGCAATCACTGTTAAGGTCGCACCATCTGGAATATGAGGGGTAAAAAGCCCTTTAAAAATCTGTGATAAATCGGGAGCGGTGATCAACATGGTGGTAATAAATGAAATACTCATCAATGTGACCAAACTAATCAAAGATTTTTCGATTAACTTATAGCTGCCTGTCCAAAGCAAAATGAAAGCACTCAACCCTATTAGTAGTGGCCAAATTTTGTAGGGTAGTCCTTCGCCAACCATGCTAGACAAACCTAAAGATGCCCCCGATATGTTGCCACCCTGATAGGCAGCATTGCCAATGACGATTGCGGAAACGACTAAAACGATGGCTATGTTGCGAATCAACGCGTTGTGCAATTGGCCGCGAATATTCTCGCCCAATCCCTTTTGAGTGACGACCCCTAGTCTCGCTGACATCTCCTGTAAAATGATGGTTGCAACGGCAGAAAAAAGTAGTGCCCACAACAGAGCATAGCCGTAATTAGCACCGGCAAGGCTGGTTGTTATTACCGTGCCCGGGCCGATAAATGCCGCGGTCACCAGAAAGGCTGGACCAATTTGAGGTAGCTTCATTATTGTTATTCCCTTGCTGTTTTCATTATCATCAGACTATACACAAATTTAACCACTATTCTAAGCGGAGGTGACTGGCTTAGTCATTTGTCGAGTTCGCTAATGCCGAAATCGCAAGCCCGAAAAATTGCCAGTTTCAAAGCAAATAACAGCCTGCCAGCCTTTGTGATATTAGCGAGGTAAAATAGTACAAAAAACGAACTTTTAAGCGAGTAAACAATGGCTGATTTAAAAGGCATGCATTAAAGGGCTATTTTAGACCGATTCTCGCTGTTGCAAAGTGCAATTGTTCAAACTAAATCACTTTAAATATCAGATAGATAGAAACAAAAAACGGCAATTCCTTGTAAAAGATATGGTAATTCTTTATGATCGGTCCGATTACTAAACCGTTATTGCCAAGAATCCGGCCTTTACCGCCTATAAATACTAGGATTGCAATCAGTTTAGAGCCTCAATCATTCAGTCATTGAGGTCAATTTAAATACTTATTTTTTCATGATATATAGCTGGTCGAAGGGGAGACTATCCGAATGACTAATGATGGTGTAGATTTAGAGAAACGCCGTTTCTTGACTCTAGCAACCGCTGGTGTTGGAGCTGTAGGTGCAGGCTTTGTAGCCGTACCTTTTCTAGGTTCATGGAATCCTAGTGAAAAAGCCAAAGCGGGCGGAGCTCCGGTTGAGTTCAACTTGGATAAAGTGCAAGTTGGGCAAATGGTGAAGGTAAAATGGCGTGGTAAGCCTGTATTTGTGGTTAGACGTGATCAGAAGTCAATCTCTGCACTGGCTACCAATGCTGCAGAATTAAAGGATCCTGATTCAGCGGTCGAAACACAGCAACCAGAATATGTCGATAAAGCGACTCGCTCAACTCGTCCCGATATTGCGGTTATTGTTGGAATTTGTACTCACCTTGGATGTGTTCCTCAACATAAAAAAGAAACGGAAGTTTCTTGGGGTGGCGGATTCTTTTGCCCATGCCATGGTTCGAAATTCGATTTAGCAGGACGTGTATTTAACGGTTCTCCAGCATCGACTAATCTAGTCGTACCGCCATATAAATATTTAGCTGATAATAAAATCATCATCGGTGTTGACGAGGGAGAAGCATAATGGGAAAGATGGCTCTTTTTATGCAGTGGATCGACGATCGTTTTCCTGCAACTAAAGTATGGAATGAGCATTTAGCTCAGTACTATGCACCAAAAAACTTTAATTTCTGGTACTTCTTTGGCTCACTGGCTTTATTAGTACTGGTCAATCAAATCCTAACCGGTATCTGGTTAACCATGAATTACAATCCAACGGGTGAAGGTGCTTACGCTTCCGTTGAATACATTATGCGTGATGTAGAGTGGGGTTGGTTACTGCGTTATATGCACGGTGTTGGTGCTTCTGCGTTTTTTGTGGTGGTTTACCTGCATATGTTCCGCGCATTAATTTACGGTTCATTCCGCAAGCCAAGAGAATTAGTTTGGATTTTCGGTATGATCATTTTTGTATTGTTAATGGCTGAAGGTTTCATGGGTTACTTATTACCTTGGGGTAATATGTCATATTGGGGCGCTCAGGTAATTATTAACTTATTCAGTGCGGTTCCAGTGGTCGGTGAAGACTTAGCGGTTTGGATTCGAGGTGACTTTATTATTTCCGGGGCAACCTTAAATCGATTCTTTGCATTACATGTTGTGGCACTACCCATGGCATTATTATTAATGGTTTTCTTACATATCGTCGCATTGCATAAGGTGGGATCAAACAACCCTGATGGCATCGATATTAAAAAGAACAAAGACGAAAATGGCATTCCTTTAGACGGAATTCCTTTCCACCCTTACTACACGGTTAAAGATATTGTCGGTGTTGGTGTCTTTTTGTTTATTTTCTGTGCAATTATTTTCTTCAGCCCAGAAATGGGAGGCTATTTCTTTGAGCCGCCTAACTTTACGCCAGCGGATCCATTAAAAACACCTGAGCATATAGCTCCGGTTTGGTATTTCACGCCTTATTATTCAATTCTTAAAGCGGTTCCAAACCAAGGGTTAGGGGTTGTTGCGATGGCATTGTCATTAGTGGTTTTATTCTTCCTTCCTTGGTTAGATAGAAGCCCAGTACTTTCAATTCGCTATAAAAGCCCAATCTTTAAAGTTGCATTGGCACTGTTTGTCATTAGCTTCTTTATCTTAGGTTATTTAGGAATGTTAGCACCAAATGAAATGAGAACATTGGTTGCTAGAATTTGTACTATTTACTATTTCGCATTTTTCCTACTGATGCCATGGTGGAGTCAGTGGGGTACCACTAAGCCAGTTCCAGAGAGGGTGACTCACTAATGAAAAAGTTATTAAAAATTTCTTTGCTGACGTTAGCTAGCATCTCTGCTCCGGTAATTGCGGCAGGTGGCGGTGAATATTTGCCAAATGACAAAATGCCTAGTTATTCCGATCACCGTTTAACCATGTCAATGCAAAACGGTATGCAGATCTACATGAACAATTGTATGGGCTGTCATTCGCTTGAATTTCAACGCTACAATCGAACTGCGAAAGATTTGGAAATTCCTGAGCCATTAATGGTTGAGAATTTAATGTTTACAGGTGAAAGAATCGGTGACTTAATGACCAATAATATGCCGCGTGCAGCTGCAGAAAAGTGGTTTGGTACTGCTCCACCGGATCTTTCTTTAATTGCTCGCTCAAGAAAAACTGACTGGTTATATAATTACTTGAGAGGTTTTTATGCCGATGAAGCACGACCATACGGCGTCAATAATTCAGTTTTTAAAGATGTTGGTATGCCCCATGCGCTTGAAGCTTTACAAGGTGTCCAAGGCAAAACTGAAGAAGTTAAAAAGCTTGAAAATGAAATTGAATATGCTTTGGGTGATATTGCAGCAGCTAACGAAAAGTTAAAAGCTGACGGAAACGCTAGTGAGTTAACCGCTACTATCGAGAAAGCTGAACAATTAATTCTCGAGCATAAAGAAACTTTAAAACAGTTATCTAAAGATGGTAAATACTTTACGATACTAAAAGAAGGCCAACTGACTCCTAAAGAGTTTGACTCGGCGATGGTTGATTTAGTCAACTTTTTGGATTACATCGGCGAGCCAATTAAAAGAGATAGAAAAAGTCTGGGCATCTATGTTTTACTGTTTATTCTTTTCTTTACCGGTATTGCCTACTTTTTGAAGAAAGAATATTGGAAAGACATTCACTAAGTTTTTTCCTGATTTCTAGGTAACAACCAAAGCGGCTCTAAACGAGCCGCTATTGTCGTTTTAAACACCAAGATTTTTATCTGAAATGGATTAAGAATCTTTAGAAAATTATTATTACTAGGAGAAGCCTCAATGGCGACTGTTGCTAAGCGTTCCATAATGACTTTATATACTGGCTCTGACGATGTTTATAGTCATCAAGTTAGAATCGTACTGGCTGAAAAGGGAGTCAATTTCGAAGCGATTGAAGTACTTGATAGTCGACAGCCTCCAGAAGACTTAATTGATCTTAACCCCTACAATACCGTTCCAACGCTAGTTGATCGCGAATTAGTTCTTTTTGAAGCTCCAATTATCATGGAATATCTGGATGAGCGGTTCCCGCATCCACCATTGATGCCAGTATACCCAGTCGCTAGAGCGCGCTCTCGACTAATGGTTAGACGGGTGGAGAAAGATTGGTATAGCCTAATGAATACCATTTTATCGGGCAAAGACAAAGAAGCTGAGCAAGCTCGAAAAGAGCTTACAGAAAGCCTATTAACATTAGCGCCGGTTTTCTCAGAAACACCTTATTTTCTGAATGAAGACTTCTCCCTAATTGACTGCTGTTTAGCGCCTCTAATGTGGCGATTACCTGCAATGGGTATTAAGTTGACTGGGCGCGGAGCAAAGGAAGTGACTGCCTATATGGAGTTGTTATTTGAAAGAGAATCATTTCAGGCTAGCTTAAGTGATATTGAACGCGAGATGCGACCTTAAGAGTAGAATATAAGGTATCAAGCCGTTCGCTGTTTGATACCTAAACCACTACTTTATTCAAAACTCTTTTCTAATGCTGCCTTGCTAACTCGGAGATTAGTGTGACCAATATTGATCTTGTAGGAACTGCGTTTTCTTCCAACAAACCTTACCTATTTCGAGCGATCCATGAATGGATCCTTGATAACGACGGGACTCCTTACTTGTTGGTCGATGCAATGCAAGCCAATGTTCAAGTGCCGCAAGAGCATGTGAAAGATGGCCAGATTATTTTGAATGTTTCGCCAAGTGCCATTCAAGGTTGGTATGCTGATAACGATGCAATTTCGTTTAGTGCTCGATTTTCAGGCAAAGCCCAACAGATTTATATTCCAATGAATTCATTACTCGCCGTTTACGCGCAAGAAAATAGTTTGGGGATGGCATTTCCTGAAGCGGTTGATCAGCCAGAGTCAGAGCAACAAGAATCCACTCAGCCTGCTTCAAGCTCAAGCACTGAACCTAAAGGCGATTTAACAGAAGTCGCTTCGGAACCGCAACCAGAAGCAGAGTCTAATCAGCAAACTAAAAACAACAAAGATGCAAAAGCGGCCAAAAAAACACACTTAAAAGTGATTAAATAGCGTTTTATCCTGCCGCACCTTTTTTATTATTTTTAAACATGAAGTGCATTAGGTGAAGAATAGTTGCGAGTTGCTAGTAAGGGCGGGGAATGAATTTTTTTAGTGCTTTGAGTCCAAATGCATCACAGTCTGAAAGTAAATTGTCAGCCTGAAGACTGACCTACATTGAAAACAAGCCTTAAGATCTGTCTCTGTACTCTCCGCCAACCTGTTGATGGCAATGGTGGTGTGGTGTGAACTTCATAAAATAAAAAGCGCACTGAGCGGAGTCGAAGTGTATCAATCTTCCACCGCAGGAATGGTTTCAAATACTTTAATAACCCGCGAAACTCCATCGACATTTCTAGCTATTTCAACCGCTTTACTTGCCTCCTGTGATGTTACCAAACCAAGTAAGAAGACTTCACTATTTTCGGTGACCACTTTTATTTTTGACGACGGAAAATCTTCCGTAAATAACATTGCTGACTTAACCTTAGAGGTTAAAAATTCATCATTGCGTTTAGCAAAAAAGGAAATTGGGGCAGCCACTCTAATTTGATTGTAAATTTTTCGAATATTTGGAATGCTTTCTACTTCCGTTTTAGCGCGTCGCTTTAAGCTAGCTGTTGGAGCTTGTCCTACTAGAAGCAAGACGCCATTGTAGCTGATGACATCGATATTAGTGTCTTCCCATAGTTCGTCATCTTCGAAAATAGTAGTGGTCGACTTTATTTCTATGTTTTCATCTTCTAATTGGGCGGGCACGGTTCTTCTATCTTGACTGGCAACTGCGCCGGTGGCTGCTCCCGCAACAAATAAACCGGCGCATCCTGTCAACATGAAACAACTGACTATCAGGGTGAGTAGGGCGACAAACCTCATTCATTTTCTCCAAATAGTTGATTATCAATTAAGTCACACAAACTATGAATGACTAATAAGTGAACTTCTTGTATTCGTGCTGTGGAATTAGAGGGTACCCTTATCTCCACATCATTTTCGCTAATCAGGCCTGCCATTTCTCCGCCATCCTTGCCAGTGCAAGTAATGATCAACATATCTTTTGCTAACGCTGCTCGCATTGCTTCTATCACATTTTTTGAATTTCCGCTGGTGGAAAAGGCGAGTAGAATATCTCCAGGCTGGCCAAGTGCTTTTACTTGTTTTGAAAATATTTGGCTAAAGTCATAATCATTTCCAATTGCAGTAATGGTTGGCGTATCAGTTGTTAATGCGATGGCTGGTAGAGGCGGCCGATCGCGTTCATATCGATTTAACATTTCAGATGAAAAGTGTTGTGAATCGCCGGCAGAACCACCGTTACCGCAGGTTAAAATCTTTCCACCATTTAGCATCGTCTTAACCATGAGTTCACCGGCTTTGGCTATTTTTTCTGGTAGCACATCAGCTGCAGCGATTTTTGTTTGAATGCTTTCTGTAAAATTATTGCGAATTCTTTCTATCATTTTGAGCAGCTCATTTTTTGTGAAGCTATTATGTCTTGGAATATTCTATGGTCTTACTTTAGCAAAAATCAAACGCGGCTTCGACCCATTGATACTTAAGTTGCTTTAGATTACCAGTTATGGCAAAAACATCAAAGCGACAGGCGACCTTATTGGTTAATTTATGTTTCTGTAGAAAATGATTTGCGGCTAAGCCTATTCGCCGTTGCTTTTTTTTATCAACACTTTGTAAGGCTCCACCATAAAGGTCGGAACGACGATACCTAACTTCTATAAAAACCAAGTCTTGGTCTTTACGCGCAATGATGTCGATTTCTCCGAGTTTGCATAGGTAATTAGTGTCGATAATTTTAAAGCCAGCCTGTTGAATGACTTGCACTGCAAATTCTTCATGTCTGTCACCAATATCTCGCTTATTGGGAAATAGATCTTCAAACATAAGTATTAGCTAGTGAGTCCTTTATTGCTTGCTTTTAGTTACTTGAACTAACGGGTAACTGAGAGTCTCTCTTACTAATTGGCTGAATCGTCATTGTTGGCTCCGGCGCTATTCGCTCCTTTGTCACTTGGGTTTTTCCTTTGGCAAATTTTGCCCAAGTTAAATATCGATGTACAAACCCCTGCTCGTTGACCCCTATTTCACCAGAAAGGCCATACCAACGATAATCTGGGAAAGCTTGCAATTTGGATAATTCTGAAATTAGTTGGTAGGCATCATAACCTAAGGAGAAAAATCGTCCGTTAGTTCCTTTTAGAATATCAGCATCGATCTGCATTATCGTTTCTCGAGTCTGAAGCATTTCAGTCTGTTCGCTAACGTATAATGGAATATCTGAAAACTCAATTCCATTTAAATCGTTTTCTAATTGTTCGGAGGACACACCAGAGAAGACTCTTTCCGTGGAAATCACCGGTAAATCTAGCGCAAAATAGAAGTCGATAAATGGTTTTATTCTACGAGCTTCTTTGGGAGTTGCGATCATAAAAATGAAATCTGCGTCTTGCCGCCGCCTAATTTTCGACTCTATATTTCGACCGACAATTTGTTCGATTCTTCGTTTTCTTTCAAAGCTCTCATTAACTCTTAATAAATTCTGGACATTGTTTTTTAACTGCTTAATATCGTCAAATTCTTCGGTATCGATTAATTCACCACCAAGTTGCTCAAAATATTCCTTAAATGCTATTTGAGCTCGTTGTCCGCGTTGGTCTTTTGGTAAAAATGCAATAGCCTTTCTATAGCCTTGTTCCCAAGCCCTATGAGCGGCTTGAACCGCTTTGTCCTCGATTGAAAAGACAAATTGATAAACCATCGGATGACGAGTGTTTTCTTCTGAAGCCGTATTTAAGAATAAAACAGGTGTCGATAATTGTTCTAAGTTAACAATTTCATTAATGGATTTTTTGATCAAAGGACCAATAACAAAATCAGCGCCATCGTTAATGGCTTGCTGATAGCTCGCAGCACCGGAGAGTGATTGTGCGGTGTCATAGAACTTAATACTTGGTATGTTTTCTACATTGGCTTGCTGGTATTGGGCGGCTATTAATCCATCGTGAACCATTTTACCCGTGCGAGCGAATCGTCCGCTAAGGGGCAATAATACCGCAATTTTCTTTGGCTTGAAGTCTTCAACCGTGGCTACGCGCTGCAAACTTTTTGGTTGTGTTACGATAGCAGGATGCAGCGGGAAACGTTGCTTCCACAAACTGATTTGCTCGAGTAATTTATCAGGGCGATTACCCCATAATTTATTAATTCTAACAATCTCTAACCAGCCGTTAACACGTTGAGTATTAAAACTGGAAGTCATTTGTTCAAGAAATTCCGGACTCATTTGGCTAATGGCAGTCCATATTTTTTCATTATTGTTGGCCAGCTTTTCAGTATCATCGAGCAAGTCATCTAAGCCAATTCTTT
The DNA here is from genome assembly GCA_965230505.1 of Kangiellaceae bacterium. GTDB lineage: Bacteria > Pseudomonadota > Gammaproteobacteria > Enterobacterales > Kangiellaceae. The sequence continues at coordinate 3,559,042 of OZ246006.1, forward strand.
GTTTCGCCGCTTCAAAATAATTACCGTTGGCAAAATAACTATCAGAAAGTGATTGGAAATAACGAATTTGCCATTCGATAGAGTGAGAGCTTGGGTTAGTGACAGATAATAGTTTGCCAAGCGAAGCTTTATATCGTTCGATGGTTTTTTCAGCAGAGTGCTCTGGGTTTTCCCAAAGTAGTGCTTCGCCATAGTATAAATGAAAGGTATCAGTTTGTAGCTCATTTAAGTAGCGTTGGTCGATATGGACTAATAATTCGAGCGCCTTCTCATGACGCTGCTCCAGCAACAAAATACCAGCCGCCTGAATTAATAGTGGATTCTTCTTATCAGGCCCTGCGCTATCAGCTTGTCGAAGAATAGACTCTAAATTTTGCTCAGCATTGGCTAATTCTCCACCAGATTTCTTAGTCGTCGGGCCACAGGCAGTCATTACCCCGGCTACTAATACAAAGGAAACTATTTTTAGACTTTGGGTGATATACTTATTCATAACAATACTCTTTATATAATCCAATATTATGGTCGCTGTTATTTCAAACGCTCAGAGTAGTCAAAACAACTCGAATTTAGGTACATTGTATGTGGTTGCCACACCAATTGGCAATTTAGCCGATGTCAGCGATCGAATGCGTCACACTTTGGCCCAAGTTAACCGCATTGCGGCTGAAGATACCCGTAGAACAAAGCAATTATTATCGCATATTGGGGTCGATACGCCATGTTTTTCAATGCATGACTATAATGAAAGACAAAAAATCGAGTGGGTGGTTCAATTACTGGAGAGGGGCGAGTCTATTGCTTTGGTATCAGATGCTGGAACACCGCTAATCAGCGATCCAGGTTATCCCTTGGTATCGGCTTTACGTGAAAAGAATATGCAAGTAGTAGCGGTTCCCGGCCCGAGTGCATTGGTGACAGCGCTTTGTATCGCTGGATTGCCGAGTGACCGGTTCATCTTTGAAGGATTTTTGCCAGCAAAGTCTTCTGGTAGGATCGTACGATTTAACGCAGTTAAAGAAGAAACTGCAACTATTATTATCTACGAATCATCCCACCGAATTAAAGCTTGTTTGGCGGATATTGCAGAAGTCTTCGACGACCAAAGGAATGTTGTGATTGCGAGAGAGCTCACCAAAACATTTGAAACGGTGATTGCAGGTAGTGCAAGTGAGATTTTGGAAGTCTTAGAGGCGGATCATAATCAATGTAAGGGTGAGTTTGTGGTGATGATTAGTGGTGCGTCTAAAAAAAAGGATGAGCTTTCTGCTGAAGCCAAACACCTCGCCGAAAAGCTTTGTGAATACCTACCTAAAAAACAAGCCGCTAAAATTAGTGCTGAAATCCATAAAGAAAAGAAAAATACGATTTATCAGTATTTGTTGAGTCTTGGTGAGGGCTAACAAATATAGCAAAACCTATTCACCACGGAGACAAAGCTTGCCCCGCGCAGCGCTGTGGGTACGGAGAAAACGGAGAAACAATGGACAAGCCGGCTGAGCGTTGTGATGAGCGGAGCCGAACTGCGGAGTTGAAATAAAACCCACCACACATTCAAGCCGGCTGAGCGGAGTCGAAGCCCCTCACCCAGCTAAAATACAAAAAACATTCTCACTACAGAGGCATCTGTTGTCTTCGCGAGGAATCGAAGTATTCTCAATGTAGGTCAGTCTTCAGGCTGACAACTCTACTGTCAGACAATGTAGCACTTCGACTCCGCTCAGTGTGCTTTTTGTTTGTTCCTTTAATCCAAATCCTGTGCTTTGTGATGATCGGAATTGAGCTATGGAATCGAAATAAAACTCTCTACTCTTATAAGCAGGCTGAGCGGAGTCGAAGCCTCACCCTAGTTCCTAATCTTCAGCAAAACCTAAACTCACTACCCAATCAGTACAGAGCAAAATATTTCGCTGCGAGATTTTTATTGGTAATTCTCTCAGTGAGTCAAAGACTAAAAGCATACGAAGCAAGAACTGGCAACTAAAGACCTGACCCCGTGCATTCGTATCACGCTAGCTCAGCGCCAGGAACTACCCATGAAAATGGCTGTGGCGGCGAGCAAGTGTCTGTTATGACTGGGATAGCAATTCGTTAGCTGAATGAATGCATTAGGGGGAATTAATGAAATCGATATTTGTAATATTTTTGATAGTGGTAAGCTGGACAGTTAAGGCTGGAAATACAACCGTAACTACAACGATCGACAAACTATACAGCTACGCTGAACAAGGTGTATTTGATGGAGATATTGCAATACTAATTTCCAATGCGCCTGCCGGTTGTGAAGGTGGTTATTGGTTAAGGAAAGCCGATACGTTAGGTTATCAAAATACATTGTCTTTTTTGCTATCGGCATTTCATTCTCAAACAACGGTAAGCCTGAGCGGTAATAATCATGAAATTTGGCATGGTTCCAGCGCGAAATATTGTCGGCTTGATCAAATAGCTTTGATTCATGATTAAGTCTGAGTTTGATAGTGCACGTTAACGAAAATTAGAGAGAAAAAAATGAAGTCTTTATTAACTATTGTTTTGTTTATCTTTGTAACCTCGGTTACAGCAACTGAACAGATATCTGAAAGGCTAATTACAAAAATTAGCGTATATGAAAGTTATGCTGTTGCAGTTCTGTCTTCACCTGGAGAGAATATTGATGGATGTACTCTAGAATCTGCTCAATATGTGAAGATAGAGACCACATCTGATTCTGGAAAAGAAATGTACGCTGCAGTACTTGCCGCACGAGTTTCGAAGCAACCAGTAGGATTTGGTGTTACTGGCTGCTCTAGTTGGGGAACTAAGACTATCCCTCTTGTATATCGAGTTGATTTTTAGAGTTTTAAAGGAAGTTCAAATGATTAAAATAATTTTATTGGTTATATGCGCTGCTTTGATTACGTTTAATGCTACGGCAGCCAATCGACTAACAGCTTATATGAGTATTGAGATGGTCAGAGCGAGTCAAAATCAATGGGGTCAGAGTAATTGATTCTACCAAAACTAGAGAGTATAGTGACTTTGAGCAATATTTCAGAGCGTTATGATGGCCCGACTCCCTCGACTCAACTTACCTGGTGTTCCGCAACATGTTATACAGCGGGGAAATAACCGTGAAGCCTGTTTTTTCGAAGAGCAAGATTACAAAGTCTATTTATCAAAATTAACACGTAAGTCGGGTTAAAAGTAGGTTGGGTAGAGCTTGCAGCGAAACCCAACAGCACAGCCTGAAATAAACCGATAGCAGTTTGATTGGGGAATAACGAATAAAAAAGGAAAACTAATTCCTCTATAAGAAAACTTAAACAAAAGGGATTTTGAATCACTCTGGTTTTATTTAAAACCTGCCTAATTTAGATTTCTTATTAAAAAACCAAACCGACTCAATGTGGGGGGCAGAGTGATACTCCCTAAGTTTATCGGACACTGTTATTTAAGGCTGCACTTCAACTCCGCTCAGTGAGCTTAAGCTGTTATTTAAGGCTGCACTTCGACTTCGCTCAGTGAGCTTAAGCTGTTATTTAAGGCCGCACTTCGACTCCGCTCAGTGTGCTTAAGTTGGTTTGTAAGGAAACCTGGAATAGATTTCCAAACGACCCTAAAAAATCTATGCTAAGCTTATTGAGTGCCCACTTTATCACTCACATAAGTACCTATGACTATTTCCTGCAGTAAAACATTTCTTATTTCCACTCTATTCATTTTAACAACAACCATTGCCTTTAAAGCTCAAGCTCAACCAAAAGAGAACCTAGGCGACAAAGACTTTGATGTTTATGTAGAACCAAAACAATCAATGGGGTCAGAGTATTTGATTCTACCAAAACTAGAGAGTATAGTGACTTTGAGCAATCTTTCAGAGCGTTATTATGGCCCGACTCCCTCGACTCAACTTACCTGGTGTTCCGCAACATGTTATACAGCGGGGAAATAACCGTGAAGCCTGTTTTTTCGAAGAGCAAGACTACAAAGTCTATTTATCAAAATTAGAAGAGTACAGCAATAAGCTTGAGGTCGCGGTTCATAGCTTCGTATTGATGACCAATCATGTCCATCTTCTGCTTACACCGAAAGAAGGCGATGGCGTCAGCCGCTTAATGTAATCGCTAGGTCGCTACTATGTGCGATATATCAATCAAAAGTACCAGCGTAGTGGTACGTTGTGGGAAGGTCGTTATAAATCAACATTGATTGATAGTGAGCAATACTTAATGACGGTTAGCCGATACATAGAATTGAACCCGGTCAGAGCTAAGATGGTTAAACAGCCCGGTGAATATCCTTGGTCAAGCTTTCGAAAGAATGCCTTAGGAACACCCATAAAGCTAGTGACGCCTCATGAGGTTTATCAATCCTTGGCCAAAACGGATAAAACACGGCAAAAAAGATATCTGGCTTTGTTTGAGCAAACGCTATCGGAGTATACTTTGGAGGCAATTAGAGAGTCCGTTAATCGAAGTTGGGTATTAGGAAGTTCTAGATTCAAAAAGCAAGTTGAAAGAAAGACAGGTAGGCGAGTTTCACCCGCTCAGAGAGGTGGCGATAGGAAATCGGCACAGTTTTTGAAGAATCATTTACACTGACCCCATTGATTGTGGCAATCCGAATAATCCCGGTAGAACCACCCATAATTATGATTACAAGGGGAATTTACAGCATGTGCGTCAGCAAGATGCTGAAGACCCTAACAAGATTTTTACTCGAACCTACGAGACTAATCGCAGTGGCAAAATATTAAACCAAATCCAAGATAACGATGGCGCCATTAAACACCAAAGCTTTTATTATGTTAATGGTAAAGGTGTTGCAGATGTAGGGACGATTAGTACTTCCGATTTTAACTACAATCAGCAAGCGTTTGCTAACCAGGTTAAAAACGCATCTCCTAGTAGTTACATTGTTCGTAAGGGCGATACGCTTAGAGATGTTGCTAGCGCTGTGTATGGTAATGCGGGGCTTTGGTATGTTATTGCGGAAGCAAATAGTGTTGCAGGGGATGCCGAGTTAATTGAAGGGATGTCTCTTAATATTCCGCCGCATATTAATAATGCCAATAATGCGGATAACTTTAGGCCATATAATCCTGGTGCGATTATTGGGGATACCACACCAATCCCAATTGCACCTCCTCCACCAGATGCTGGTTGTAATGCGATAGCAACGATAATAATTGTGATTGTAGTTATTATTGTGACTATTTACACCGCAGGGGCTGCTGCTGGTGGTGCTGGGCAAGTCGCAACCACTACAACCGCAGTCAGCGCTGAGGGGGCTATTGCTGCTACGACATTTGATGCTGGTTTAACCGCTCTGGCTGGGGGATATGGCTCCGGTGCAGCAGTAACCGCAGGTCTTGCGGGAGGTTTGGCAGGAGCAGCTGCTGGGCAAGTAGCCGGTAATGCGCTCGGTGTAAGGGATGGATACTCCTTAAGAGAGATTTTCGCTGGTGGCCTAACTGGAGCAGCAACTGCGGGAGTCACAGCGGGTATCGCGGGAGCCAATACCGCCGCAGGGGGAGTGCTCACCGCTACGGATAAAGCAATAGTGGCTGCAACGGGGGTCATCGCTGGAGCTGCCGCAAACAAAGTTGTTGGCCTTCCTTCTGGCTTTCGTTGGAGTAATGTAGCAGCCAGTGCTGCAGCTTCTTACACTGGAAGTGCTCTGGGACTCTCTGATTCTAAAGGCCCGCTAGGATTCTTAGCTAAAGGTGATCCTTTATCACAAACATTTGGTGGCATTGTTCATTCAGCACTTAATTATTCAGTTAGAAAAGGTGTATTCAACGAAGGAAGTTGGAACTTTACTGATGTTGCGGCTAATGCGTTTGGTAGTGCTATTGGGAATTCGATAGTGCAAGGTCTAAGTACACCGAGAATATCAAGTGAAGTAGAAAGGTTTAAAGAGCTTGAAACACTGGTTGAGCAATATAAACAAAAAGAAAATGAAGCTTCGCTGGTGTCAGTTGATAAAAACATTCAAGGAGGAATACTTGCTGCTGGCGAAGCTCAGAAGTTGCTTGAGAAAATCGCCAATAGAGTGGCTGAGCTAGGAGTCTCTTTAGCGGAGAGAGTTGATGAGTTAGATGAACAAGTAGTTAAAGGACCGTTACAATTTGGCAGTCGAGACTCGACAGCTGATGATATTGCATATGTTAGTGGTGTAATAGCTGGGGCATTAGATCAAGCATTACCCGCTGCTGTGATACTTGACTTTGCAATTGAGTTTCAATCAGCTGTTATTGGAGAGGTACTGTTTGGTGGGGGGGCAACTCAGGATTTTACTAATAGATGGGTAGCTCGGACCGAAGATGCGCTAATTGAAGGAACTCTAGGAGCTGTTAATTTTGATGCAGGAACTACCTTTAAAAGTATTGGTGAGCTATTTAACGTAGCACAAACGGGTGACCGTAAGGCGCAGGTATCATTAGCTAGGTTAGGAACTGGACTTGCTTTGGGAGTTGCAACAATTGGCCTGAGCGGCGGTGCAGGAATACCGAGAATAACTGCAGTAGTAAACTCGCTGGTTAAAGCCGGATCAAAACTAAACATAAATAAGTTATCAAATTGGGTAACTGACAATATTCCTGATTATCGCTTAGAGTGGACCCCACCTAAAAAGCGCGGCCTTTTTAGTAATGTTGGAGGTGGAGGTGGCTCTATTAAGTTAGTTCAAAAACTATCTATTGATGCTCGAATTGAAAACTTGAGAACAAATGAACTAGTTTCTGGAGATAAAAAGGTATTCGATACAATTCTCAAGCTCTCAAAGAAACAAGATTTGGGCGCTGTTGGGTTACTGGAGGCTGTAGAGAGACACATTTCTAATGGCAGGAAGGTAGAGTTAATTACAGAAGGAGACAATGCGTTAAGCATAAAGAATCAGGCGCGTTTGACTAACCCGGACTTACGTGTGAATGGTGAACTAACGGAGATTAAGACTACCGATAAAGCAATAAAGAGTAATTCTATTAGTAAACGTTTGAACGACGCTAATAGACAAATAAAAAATTCAGGGTTCGATGATCAAGCAGGGGCAGTAGAAATACAATTGAAAGGCGAAGCTTCAAAAAATCTAGATATTGCTGAAGTAAACAGGCAAATCAGTAACTCTTTTAGACCAAACCAATTTAGAAGCCTTAACAAAGTAACTATAATCTCGAATGGACAACAAGTTTCGCAGTATGTAAGGTTGGCAGACGGGACAGTTGTGAAAATTTAAATAGAGGAAATAAATGCATCCAATTTATACTGGTACGTGGGGAACTAAAATAAGTATTGCTTCTTGGGATTATTCAGTTCACAAAGGAGAAAGTAGGGTAAGGACAGAAAATTTGGCTGTTATCAAAGAGTTTTTGATTCAATTAAGATGTTTTGCGGAACTGGGCCGAGTGTCTTTTAATTCAAGAAGTCTAGGGGAAGATTATTTTGAAATCGAATACCTTGGAAGCGACTTGAAAGTCTTTGAGAGTTGTTACCTAAATGACGATATAGAGTTAATTAACATCGAACTGAATATCAAATGTCTTGGGCTAGATAACCAAGAGCATTTAATAGAAAATGGCGCATCAATAAGTGTATTCGTAGAGCAAGAACAACGCTATCAATCATTAAATATTGTATTTGAGCTGAATGCGGATATATATTTTGAATACACTAGAGTGGCAAAAAGCAACAATGAGCTGTCAAAGCTAAATATTCCTCGGTTAGCATTGGTGTTGAGAAAGCTTTCAGGTTTAGCCGGTCTCAAGCTCGTTGAGTTTGAGGTTCCAGGTTATACTAATCTTGTTAAATCAGACGGGTTGATTGATGAAACAAAAGGGGGCACGACCAATGGGCTCTCCCATTAGGAACAAGGGGGTCAGAATGAACCTCCCCCAGTTTAACGGACACTTTTAATCAGAGACTTTTTTGTCTCTAAGGAGTGTCCCAATGGTAAGAAAAAGCAAGCCCTACAAAACCTATCCAAAAGAGTTTAAGCTAGAAGCCCTTCGATTAGTAGAAGAGTCTGACCGTCCTACTAGTGAGATAGCTAGGGAGTTAGGTATCAGGCGGAATCTACTCTATAAGTGGAAAGAGCAAATGGAAAAGTCTGGTGATATTGGCACTCGAAAGAGAGGCCGGCCTAAGAAAGATGAGCAATCCGAGAATGCTAAACTTAAGCAAGAATTAAAGCGGCTGAAGGAGGAAAATGAAATATTAAAAAAGGCCGCAGTATTCTTTGCCAAGGAACTGGAGTGAAATTCGAGTTTATTCGCCTCCATCGCAAAGAATACAAGCTAACGCGAATGTGTGAAGCCTTTGAAGTTTCGAAAAGCGGTTATTATGATTGGCTTGATCGACCAAAGAGCCAGAGAAGTCAGGACAATGACAGGCTCACAAAGAAGATCCGAGCCTTTCATGATGCTTCAGGAGCGATATATGGCTCTCCGAAGATTCATCGCGACTTGATTGATGATGGAGAGAGTTGTGGTAAAAACCGTGTTGCCCGCTTAATGAGAAAAGCAGATATCAAATCAAAGATGTCTAAGAAATTCATTATCACAACCGATTCGAAAAACACGCTGAAAGCGGCGCCAGATCGTTTGAAAAGGCAATTTGTTGTCTACAGTAAAGATAAGGCTTGGGTGTCTGATACGACGTTCATAGCCACTCGAGAAGGCTGGCTATATCTTGCAGTCATTTTGGACTTATTCTCAAGGCAGGTGATTGGCTGGGCAATGAGTAGAAAGAATAATTCTCAATTGGTTCAAGATGCGTTGACAATGGCTCTTTGGTGTCGTGGAGAAGTTAAGAACGTTATCGTCCATTCAGATCAAGGAAGTACTTATGCTTCAGGGGAATATCAAGAGCAACTAGAAAAACATTTACTTCAATGTAGTATGAGTCGTAAAGGTGAATGTCTTGATAACGCCGTTGCGGAAAGCTTTTTCGGCTCTCTCAAAAATGAACTGGTTCATCATCAAGATTATTTGACTCGAGTTGATGCAAGGCAAAGTATCTTTGAGTACATTGAAATATTTTATAATAGAAAACGAAGACATGCTTTTTTAAATTACATGACGCCTGTAGAATACGAACGAAAGCATGCATGAATTTTTTTGTCCGTTTTATTGTGGGAACCTCAGATCAACTTGAAACTTGGCTAGGGCTAACGCCTTTTGCCGCCCCAAGCTTTCGGGAACAGCGAAAGGCCTGTTTGCAATTCGATTTTCCGCAAGAATTGTTCCTCCCCCAATACTTTACTCCTATTCGCAGCCGTTCGAATTTCTTGTATCTTAAAGTCGGGTATATCTAATTCAAATAGTGTTTGATATTGTTTTGCTCGTAGCTCAGGTGTTGAACCAAGTCCTATATAGAGATCATGAGGCGTGATCAGTTTGATAGGTTTTTGCATTCCGTTAAATTGATAACTCGACCAAGTATACTCCGATGGGTGAGATACCATCTTTGCTCTCACTGGATTTAATTCTATGTAGCGACTAACGGTGAGGAAATAGGCATCGCTATCGACAAGTGATGTTTTAAAACGTCCCTCCCACAAAGTGCCAGATCGGCCGTGGCATTTGTTGAAATAGCGCACATAATAACGTCCTAGTGCCTGCATCATTTTGCTCACACCATCTCCCGTTATCGGTGTTGCTAGCATATGAACATGGTTTGTCATTAACACATAAGAATGAATTGCCACCTTAAATTCAATGGCATACTCTCTGAGTTTATCGAGATAAACAACGAAATCTTGGTCGACAAAAAAACAAGGTTGTCGGTTGTTACCGCGCTGAATAATATGCTGTGGAATGTTAGGCAAGTTTAGTCGAGGAAATCGAGGCATTGTTCGTCCGTGAACGGTTAGAGAAATTCTTTACATAGTGATTCAAATGGATGGATTTAGCTATCAGGAAAAATAGTTAAGCAGTTAAGACAAGGCTGAAATCACTGTGCGTAAATGCTGAGTCCTGATTTCAAGTTGATCTGACCCTAAGATTTCTCGAGTAATGGGACTGATTTCAGTGATAACAAAACGGTAAAAATTAACGTTAACTCATTGGACTAGATGGCTAAGATTCGAAGAGAGCTTTGAAACAAGGAGCTCTCTTACGAAGGCTTATCGAATCGATTAAAACATTGACCGAGTCAAATGTTGCGAGATCATTTTTCCTCCACAACTGATTCCCAAAACTGTTTATCAAATCGTGTCAGTTCATTAAACCGAATCATCGATTGTAATTCGGCAACGTATTCTTCACCACGCTCAGAGTACCCCTTTAGACCTTCAGCTGAATCAATAGGGTTAGAGTAATTGATTCTACCAAAACTAGAGAGTATAGTGACTTTGAGCAATATTTCAGAGCGTTATGATGGCCCGACTCCCTCGACTCAACTTACCTGGTGTTCCGCAACATGTTATACAGCGGGGAAATAACCGTGAAGCCTGTTTTTTCGAAGAGCAAGATTACAAAGTCTATTTATCAAAATTAACACGTAAGTCGGGTTAAAAGTAGGTTGGGTAGAGCTTGCAGCGAAACCCAACAGCACAGCCTGAAATAAACCGATAGCAAATTGATTGGGAAATAACGAATAAAAAAGGAAAACTAATTCCTCTATAAGAAAACTTAAACAAAAGGGATTTTGAATCACTCTGGGTTTGTTTTAAAACCTGTCTAATTTAGATTTCTTATTAAAAAACAAACCGAATCAATGTGGGGGGCAGAATGATACTCCCTAAGTTTATCGGACACTGTTATTTAATGCTGCACTTCGACTCCGCTCAGTGGGCTTAAGTTGTAATTTAAGGCTACACTTCGACTCCGCTCAGTGAGCTTAGGTTGTAATTTAGGGCTGCACTTCGACTCCGCTCAGTGGGCTTAGGTTGTAATTTAAGCCTGCACTTCGACTTCGCTCAGTGAGCTTAAGTTGGTTTATAAGGAAACTTACGATAGGTTTCCAAACGACACTAAAAAATCTATGCTAAGCTTATTGAGTTCCCACTTTATCACTCACATAAGTTCCTATGACAATTTCCTGTAGTAAAACATTTCTTATTTCCACTCTATTTATTTTAACAACAACCATTGCCTTTAAAGTTCGAGCTCAAGCTCAAGCTCAACCAAAAGAGAACCTGGGCGACAAAGACTTTGATGTTTATGTAGAACCAAAAGATAATCCAGTGTATCGAGTGGACTCAGAGTTTATGCATGTGTTCAAGCGAAGAGAAGATAGAAAAGTTAAAGCGAATATCGCTAAGCAATACGGTGTAAGTAAAGAGAGAGCGAGTAATTACTACAAGATTACCCACAAAGAAGTCATCACTAATGGGGCAAATTTTGGCATAATTTTAGCCCATGATTTAAAGAGTGATAAGAAAGACTATCAAATAGTGGGTGTTAAGAAGCGGTTGATTGCTATTCGTTGTCTTGGAAAGGGGAAGTCCTTTAGCAATGCGTTGAATACTAGCTGTTCCAAAACAGTCAAAAAGGTTTTCAATTTGAAGCAAGACGAGATTGAAAGTCTTTTCCAAGAAGACCCCAAGGAGCTTGGCTCTCCGCTCACTTCTAAAAAAGTAGTCCTAAGTTCAAGCAATAATAAGGCTGCCTCAACGCGTGACCAAAAGTTCTTTAGTAATCTAAACAAGTTAAATCAATCAGCCAATGCTACTGCGAGTAAAAACAATCGAAATACTTTTAGGTTTCCGTCTAAACTCAATAGAGAGGTTGATGCTTGTCGGGACACCACTAAGTGGGAGTCGGTAGTTGTTTCGCCTTCTAAGCTTAGTCATTATCGTTCGGCGTTTTTAATGGAGACGTCACCTGCTACAAAGCCGGTTAGGCTCTATTGCAAGAAGGCTAATACCGAAACATGTAAAAAGAAAAAATCTTGGTTAAATTATCAAGAATATCTAAGCGCATTATTTGGGAATGACATTGTTGGTAAAGAAGTCATATCAACCTCACAACAAACAAATTTTACTAATGGCAAACGTGCTGAGAAGCTATGCTTGAGTTTTAAAAAGGACTAATTAGGAAACAATATGTTAAGAATTAAATTAAAATTATTATTGGTTTTGTTGGTTGTGCTTGGGCCAGTTACCTTCAGCTCCGCCAACGAACAGCTTAGAGAAATTAATCGACAAGCAACGCAAGCAATGGATAATGGCGATCTCAAAACGGCAATTGAATTATTCTCCCAAGCTGGAATGCAGGGATATGCCATGTCTCAATTTAATGCGGGCATTTTGTACTTAAAGTACGCCAATGGTAATCATGAGTACCTTGATATCGGTCAGACTTGGATTATGAAAGCCGCAAAGCAAGAGTTTCCAGATGCAGTTCAAAAAATGGGTGACCTGTTTCGCACGGGATTAAAGTCAAACAAAGGCGTCATTATTAACCGAGACATGGACGAGGCTTTTCTTTGGTACCGGAGAGGGGCAGAGCTCGGTAATCCCTATTCACAAAACAACATTGGCCATTATTATCTTAATGGTATCAGTGTACCTAAGAACCCCGAAAAAGGTTTCTATTGGTATCTCAAAGCTGCGGAGCAAGGAATTGCTAGCGCCCAAGTGCAAGTCGGAGTGATGTATGCCCATGGAACGGGAGTGAAAAAAAATATGAATGAAGCGAAAAAATGGGTAGGCATGGTAAAAGAACAAGGTGTGCCTCAAGCTGCAAAGCTATGGGATGAGCTGGGATTATCAAAATACTAAATGTTGGTAACTGGTTACTACTGAAAACAGATAGAATGATACTCTATAGAATTCTCGGGTGGTATTACTAGACGATGACAGTACTAAACTGCCATCGTGTGGAAAACCAACTAGTTTTTTCTACTGCATTAGTAAATATAATTTAGCCTATCTTTCCGATAATTTAGCACCGGTTGTTGACTGCTATCACCGCATTGATTGGTGCCGTGGCTCGATCGGATCCTGCCTTGATTAAGGAACACGCTGACATCAAAATTCCAAGTGCCTACGTTATCATCCGTTCCGGCATCTTTGTCTTGCAGTCGCCCAGAAATGACGACGTCTCTGTTTCCGTTATAATAGTAATCGACCTCGAGGTACCCATCATTTATACCATCATTGTTACCATCGGCGATGACAAACGCATTTCCTCCACTAACATTTCTAGTATCTGAGTCAGGTAAATTAAATACCGTTGTCCCATTGATACTAAAGCTACCGTACATATCTCCTGGATCAAATGCATCGCAATCATATTTAATGTCAACATCGATCAACTCAATTTTAATTCTCTCACCAATCGGCTCGGCGGTATCCTCGATAAATTCACACTCTCTGATAGCGTAGTCGGTCGACTCACTGACTTTTGCGATTGGGTTGCCAACTTTAAGTTGATTTAATTGGTATGAGATTGGGCGAGCACTCGTTAAAGAAGGGTCGGAATCAAAGTAACTTTTTAAGTCGCCATCACGAATTAATGATGTCACATTGGTTGATGCGCCACCCAGTGCTGTGACTTCAATTTTGGCGGTACTCAAGGTATTTCTTATTTCAGCTTCGGAGTAACCAGAAATATCACCCGATATACCTTCATACGATGCGGTGATTGCCGCTCTCATTAAAGCCTCTTCTGCTGATGAAGTAAAGTTGTACATCAATATTCGACCGTAGGCGACATTTGCGATATATACTGGCGGATTTTCAGCTCCTAGCGCGCCGTCAACCAATAGTTGGTCGAGCTTATCTTGAGTAAAGTCATCACTAAAAAAATCATCCGGTGTGGGGGGTAACTCAACGGACGCGGTAAACATTTTTTGATAGAAGTAAGCGGTTAGAGTGGTCTCTTCGGCATTTCTTTCGAACTCCAAATCAGCAGTGGCAGAAGCGCCCATATAATTTGCGGAGATCCCAAACTTTAGGGCGCTTTGTTCAACTGAGTGAGTCATCTTCTCACTGTAAATAGTGTCTGTACTTCCTTGCAATCCAGAATCAGTCGCCTGTTGAATTAACTCGCCAATTGCCGATTGAACAGTGGTCAATGACGGGTTCGTGACCTCCCGATAGTTTCCTGCGGTTAGCAAGTTAATAGAAATTCTAAGCGGTGCTCTTTCTCTTACCGACAACTCGGTGAAAGAGCCTATACCGTCTTTATAGCCTTGTCCTTGAATAAGATTCCCAAGCCATAATACAGACTCATTAGGTGAAAAAATCACAACTTCTTTTGGGGTGTCGGTCAAATTGTACTGAGTCGATGTACAGCTGTATTTCAAAGTACCAACTATTTCTTCCTCTGGCTCGGTGGTCGGTACATTAGGATCGATTTCGTCTTTTGTTGCTTTCTCGGGCGAATAGACATCCCAAGTGGGAATTTCCATAAAGGCACCATTGACATCGGCTTTTGCAACTGGCGGAGGAGGTGGCGGTTCTGGATCGGGTGTCTCCGATGAACTTCCGCCGCCACATGCAACGGTGAATGATAGAGTGGCTCCAATTAATAAACTGCTTAAAAAGTTGGCTCGGTAGTGGTTAGCTTTCATTTTTACTTTCTCCTAATATGTGAGCGATTTGTGCGTCTATTAGGGAAAGCGTGAAAAAGTAGCGATCGCCTTCAAATTAGTTTTTAACGGGCCTCAAGACCTAATGAAAGCGAGTATTATCAGAGCGTACAGTAAATCAAGAATTAACGATTGCTGCCTATTGTAGCCATCAATTCTTCAAGTTCCTTCACTCGGTTGTCGTCTTGACCAAACGCGCTGAGCATTAATTGATAGGCTTCCTCTGCAAATGGTTTTGCGGCTGCATGTTTATCTTGATTGGTCATTGCTTTCGCAAGTAAATGAGCACTTTCTGCAATTTGCCAGTTACCTTTTGGTAACCCTTTTTTGCGATAGTCGTAAGCTTTTTGTAGCACTTCTTCTGCACTAGCATAATCCTTGTTTTGAATATGAATTCGGCCAAGTTGAGTGAGTGGAAAAGCGAGTTGAGGGCTTTGTTTAGGTAATATCTGTTGAAGCACTAAAAGGCATTGATTGGTAGCCTCGATAGCCGCTTCAAAGTCTTTTTTGCGAAGCAAGGTTGAGCCTAAACTATAATAAGTAGCCCCTAAATCGAAGCTAGCACTCGGATAAATTTCCTTTGCAATTTTTAATGATTCTCTTGCAATTTTTTCAGCTTCTTCATGTTGATTTAAGTTACTGAGAATAGTTGCAACATTGTTGTGGCTGGTAACTAGCTCTGGGTGGGCTGCTTTATAAATGTTCTTTCGAACCTCTAATCCCTCTCTAGCAAGCGGCAGGGCTTCTCGGAACTGTCCTGTTTTCGCCATAGTAAATGAAAGGTGGTTTAAGCTATGGGCAGTCTCTAAGTGATTATTGCCATAAGCCACTCGACGGGCCTTTAGTCCTTTTTTGAGCGCTTCAATGGATGAGTCGAAATCGCCCATTAGAGACAAAATGTAGCCGAGGTTGGATTGCGCGCTTCCGGCTTCTTTTGAATTTTCTCCAAAGTGGCTTACGGCCAATGTTGCAACCGATTGATTAAGTGCTAAGGCCTCTTCTAGCTCGCCATTCCAACTAAGAATGGTTGCAAGATTTGTTTTTGCTGGAATGGTTTTAATTGCTGGTATTTGCGGGTTCTCGTTTGCGAGAGTGATACTTTCTCTCAGTCCCTTTTCAGCCAGTTGATATTTGCCGAGCTCAGCATAAGCTTCAGATAAGTTGACTTGAGTCTCGATCAATTCTTCTATCGGTGCGTCGTTTAATGACTTCCTAATACTAAGCGCTTCGCTTAACAGCTGTTCCGCCTTTTCGAATTTCCCGAGTTTGCTATAAACGACGCCTAAGGTATTTAGTAATGTCGCTTTGACAGGTGGCGTTGAGTCTAGTTTGTTTATTTTCTCCACTCCACTTGCGAGCAGTTCTGATGCGGTTGGTTCGCTGCCATCTTGATTGTTCGGGTTTGAATATTCAAAAATTTCGGATAGAAACTCGCTCGTTTCATTGGCGATTTTGGATTCAGCAATTGCCTTTTGTGTTTCAATTTTTAATTGGGCCGATTTAATACCCAGCGAGATGGTGAAAAATGTTACAGAAACAACTAATAGACTGCTTAGTGATACCAGTAACTTGTTTCGACCAACAAACTTCGCCGCTTGATAAGAAAACTTTACTGGACGAGCGATAATGGGGTAGTGGTTTAGATATCGATGGATATCATCGGAGAACTGTTCGACGCTAGCATAACGATCTTGCGGCGCTTTACTGAGAGCTTTCAGTGTTATGGTGTCTAAATCACCTTTTATACTCCGTCTAAAGTTATTTCGTCGCTCAGCCGACTCCGCAGATATCGCTGACTTATTTTCAGTGACCGCTACGCTTGGTTTGATGGGTTGTGTTTCGCAAATAGCGCGTTCCAAGTTGAGTCTGGTTTTTTTAGCAACCTGAAACAGGGTTTCTTCGGTTAATAACTGATAAAGTAAATTGCCGAGTGAGTAAACATCAGTCTGTGTGGTTATGGCGTCCCCGGTGATTTGTTCCGGTGAGGCATTTTCTAAAGATAGCAGTCTTATTTCCGCTTGGGTATTGACTACATCTTGCTGATAAGCTTCTGGATCCAGTATTTTGGCAATGCCAAAATCAAGCAATTTTATTTGACCCTCATTGTTAACTAAAACATTGGAAGGTTTAATATCTCGATGAATAATCAGGTTTTGATGAGCGTAACTGACTGCTGAACAAACTTGCAGAAATAATTTTATTCGTTCGGATAGATTGAGTTGTTTTCCGATGCAATAATCTAGTATGGGAACTCCTTCAATAAACTCCATGACTAAAAAAGGGATCCCTTTTGGGGTGGTACCGCCATCAATTAAATGAGCAATATTAGGATGATTGAGATTGGCTAATATTTGACGCTCACTTTCAAAGCGCCGGATTGAGTCTGGATTGATCGAATGAGATTGTATCAGCTTAATAGCGACCTTTTGTTCGAATGCTTGGTCACTTCGGCTGGCTGCAAAAACCACCCCCATACCGCCTTTCCCTATTAGCTTCTCAATCTTGTAGCCACCAATGACTTCGCCTTCTTGGTGGCTGAAGTTCTGCTGATACAGTTGATCAATATTAGTGGAGACTGCTCGAGTGATCTTAGATGAATCATCACCATCAGCCGCCAGCATTTGTGCTAGTTTTGCAGCTGTTTTTGGATCAGATTTAGCATGTACTGCTAGCCAATCTTGTTGTTCTTGTGGGGAAAGAGTGAGAAGTTCTTCAAAATGAGTCTTAATGAGCTGCCAGTTAGTTTTATCCATTATGATTCCTAATTTTCGATTGAATAGCGGTTTGCTCTAGCGCTATTTATAGAATACTGCTCTTTCTTATTAATGCGTAATTATTCTGCAACCACCTTCAATCGTCGGCTAATGTATTGGATTTTATTTTGATTTATTTGGAATTTTTAAGCTCATTGAGTAACCAAGCTTTTGCAACCCTAATTTCTCGTTCAACAGAAGAAATAGAAATATCTTCTACTGTTGCTATTTCATTATTGCTAAGACCAGCAAACAGTCGAAGTTCAAACAGGCGAGCAGCTCGCTCATCAAAATCATTGAGTTGCGACAGCAATTCATCAATATAAATCAGGTCGTGATTACTCTCTGCGTTAGCATTCAGACCTTCTTCCAGTGTCACTTGCAACAGTTTTCCGCCGCGTTTTTCAGCGACCTTAGAGCGAGCATGATCGACTAAAATTCGTCTCATCTGGGTAGCTGCAACAGCAAAAAAATGCGCTCTACTTTGCCAATCAAGTTCCATATTAACTAATTTCATATAGGCTTCATTGACCAAGGCGGTGGCTTGTAGAGTGTGTCCTTCAGCTTCTCCTCGCATATAGTGCTTGGCTAGGCGGTGTAATTCATTAACCACTAGTGGCGTTAACTGTTCCAGTGCAGAACGACTACCTTGTCGAAGTTCCGATAGGAGGCGGGTAACTTGATTATCACGATCTTTATTCATCAGTCTTGTTGGCTCGGCATACTATGATTGTTATTCTCAGCACATTGGGCCCATTAGGCCAGTTTAATCGAAGCTAGTATTTGACTCAACTTTACAGAAATTTTACTTCCTATTAGTGGTTTGCAGGGTATTATTACAGGAGGCGGGTCTTGAACGACGGGATTCCTACCTCACTAACATAATGATTTTAAAGGGTAATAGATACTAATGAGTGAAAAAAACTCAATACTGATTGTCGAAGACGAAGAGGCCATTCGTGCAGGCTTGGTGGATGTGTTTGTCTATCATGGGTTTAGTGTCGAGTTTGCTGAGGATGGCTTAACGGGTTTAGAGATGGCGCTCTCTGGCAATTATTCGTTAATAATCCTAGACGTCATGTTACCCAAAATGAATGGTTTTGATATTTGCAAAGCCATAAGAGAAAAAGATCGATCGCAGCCAATCATCATGCTGACAGCCAAAACCGCTGATGAAGACATTATTCAAGGACTCACTCTGGGAGCGGATGACTATGTGGCAAAACCCTTTTCTGTTGCCCAACTGGTGTTAAGAGTGCAAGCGGTTCTGAGACGCTCTAGTGGTCATGCCGATCAGCTTTCAACCATCAAACTGGACGATCACCGAGAGATCGATTTAGTTAACTTTTGTATAAATCATAACGGTCAATCAACAGCCTTTACTAAACGCGAACTTCAAGTGATTGAATATTTACAGCAACATTCTTCACGACCGGTTTCAAGGGATGAGTTATTAAGTAAAATTTGGGGCTATCAGCCCGATATGGATATTGAAACTAGAACCGTGGATATTCATATTGCGAAAATTAGAAAGAAAATTGAAGCGAATCCGAAACAACCCGAGTTCTTAGTCACTATTCGCGGTGCTGGATACAAAATGCTGGTTGCAGAGCAATGAGATTGACTGTTTGCCAGTTACTTTTAAAGCACAAAATCGAGGGCTAAATGGTCAAGCATTCCAATCGTAACACTCGATTAATCTTTATCGCTTTTTTCTTTGTATTAGCGATACCGTCAGTGGTTTTGAGCTTTCAAGCTTATCAACAGCTGCGCTGGCAAAATTTACATCAAGTGCGACAAGTGGCTCTAGAGTTCACCCAAAGAGTCGACAGCGCACTCCGGCAAGCGATTATGCAAGAAGAGGCAAGAAGCGATACCGACTACACTTTTTTTGTGTTGGCTGGTAGTCCTGACGCTCGGTTCGTGCAACGTTCAGAGCTTTCAAAGTTTCCAGTGAATTCTGATTTACTGGGATTAATGGGGTATTTTCAGATTGACGAGACTGGCAATTTTAGTAGCCCGTTATTACCATCAGCTTACGTCCAATCAGAAGTGGTACCAAGTTTATACGGTATTAGTAAAGAGGAAAATCAGCAACGATTACAGCTAGAACGCCAACTAAAGCAAATACTTTCAGAAAACCAGTTAGTCACTCACCGAACGCAAGAACCGGACATTCTAAATGCTCCAGAATTGCAACTCACCAGCAAAGCACCCAAGAAACAATTAAAGCCAGAAACCAGTTGGACAAGCTCGTCAGGACAACTCGCGGAATCATTATCTGCGGTCGCGGAACAAGAAGACCAAGCATTGAGCTTGGACTCCTTACAACAAGAGCAAGCTCAAAACCAAAAACAAGCAATGCAAGCTAAGCAACGGAAAGAAAAAAGGGCCTCTCAGCAATCTAGCTATGAAGGCTTTTATAAAGCGATTGAGCAAAAGCGCCAACAAGATAGCCAAAAAGTGGTGGCCACTGGGTCGCGCTTAAAGAAAACCAGTGAAAGTCTTTCGCCAACCAGAAAAGCTAGAACTGAAAAGAATTATAGTCCGCAGCAAAGTTTGGTCGACCAACAATCCACTAGCAGCTTACTAGAACCTAAAGACATCAAATTAAAGCTTTTTGAGAGTGAAATAGAACCCTTCAAATTTAGTCAGCTGGAGAGCGGGCATTTTGTTATTTACCGTCAAGTTTGGCGCAATAACAAGCGCATTGTACAAGGAGCCATTATTTCCGCTAAGGAATTCATGACTCAGTATTTCGGTCAGGCGTTTAGTCAGTCATCATTGGTTGAGTCGACCCAGTTAAACTTGTATTTTGGTCAACAACTGTTGCAGACATGGCACGGGAATACCTCCGATTATTCAACCAGTCGCCAATCGCCTTTGAAGGGTGAACCACTGACACAGGTTAGTTTGAGTGAGCCTTTTGCACAGTTTAGTTTGGATTTCAAAGTGATTCAGATGCCAGTAGCGGCCGGCGCTGGATTTGTCAGTTTGGTGGCCAGCTGTCTCATCATTGGGCTAATTTTAGGGACTTACTTACTCTATCGGCTCGCACTCAAGCAGTCATTCTTAGTACAGCAGCAACAAGATTTTGTTTCTTCTGTCAGTCATGAACTTAAAACACCACTGACCTCAATAAGAATGTATGGTGAAATTCTCAAGCAAGGCTGGGTAAGCGAAGAGAAAAAGTTAGAGTACTACGACTACATTTATTCAGAGTCTGAACGACTTTCTCGGTTAATCGCTAATGTCCTTCAAATTTCCGGGGTTAACCACAACGCACTAGAACTGAAATTAGAAACCGTAAAAGTCGCAGAACTGGTCAATTTAGTCCGATCGAAAATCGATTCGCAAATTGAACAAAGTGGTTTTCAACTCAATATGGTGACGGATGAGCAATTAGCTGAATTAAGTGTTGAGGTCGACCGAGATGCGTTTATTCAGGTAATGATTAACTTGGTCGATAACGCTATCAAATATGCCGGTGGAACAAAACAACAACAAATCGATATTGGATTCCAGAAAGCTAGCAACAATCGCTTACGTATCTCAGTTCGTGATTACGGGCCAGGAGTTTCTAAACAACACATAAAAAGAATTTTTGACTTGTTCTATCGTAGTGGCGATGAAATGACGCGAGAAGTGAAAGGCACCGGAATCGGACTTGCTTTGGTTAAGGAGTTAGTTAAGGCAATGTCTTCGCAAATATCGGTAAAAAATCGCCATCCTGGAGTCGATTTTCGAATTGATGTTCCACTGGTTTCATAGGACTTTTTTACTGTTGATCGAGGGCTAAAAGCACTCGTTTTCCAGTATTAGCCGTAAAATCCAATAAATTTATCAATTAATCGCGAATTAGAGCGATTCTTGTTGCTTGTAGTGTAGCCACGTACAACCACTTTTGGTATCATCCCCCGCCTAAAATTTGAGCATTATGAGGATTAGTGAGTGGATCGTGCGGAATTAGAGTTACAGTTAGAGGTTTGGAAAGATCTTGCAATTAGCAAACAGATGTTAATTGGGGCCGCTGCTGAAGCTCTTGGTATTAATTCAGAGTGTAGTATGGAAGAGATCAAAGAGGCCTTCGAAAAAGCTACGCAACGCGCTACTCAAGCTGATGCTGCTATTGCTAAAGCAAAAGAAGATGCTGAAAAGGCAATTAGCGAAATGCAGGCGAAAGTAAAAGCGAATGATATTGAATTAGCGAAAGCAATAGAAACCGCTGAAAAAGCTGAAGAAGCGCTTAAAGCTGCTGATCAAAGAGTCGATGCTGGTCGAGAAGCCAATGCCGATGCCCTCAAAAAGGCAAATGCTCAAATTGCAGAGAAAGACAAAGCACTTAAGCAAATTAAGAAAGTCTTGGCTGATTCTCCAGAAAATGTGGTTAAAAAGCTGAAAGTCCTAAAGAAAGAAAAAATGGACGAGGCAAACTCTCGCAAGAAAGCAGAAGAAGAAGCAAGAAGACAGAAAAAGGAAAAGCAAAAATCTGAGCAAGAAGTAAAAGATTTACAAGCTTCTATCGAACAATGTGGTGCACTAGTCGAGCAAGTCAGAGAGCTAAAAACCTTTAGTGAAGCACAATATGATCAGCTTAAAGAGTTAGTTGATGATGCCAAGAAGCTTGAGAAAACTCCCAAATTAGATGAAGAGTTATTAACGACGATTGAAAAACTAGCTGGAAACGGTGAAGAAGACCAAGAAAAACCGGCAAAGTCTTCGGCCACTAAGAAAAAAGCCACTAAGAAAAAAGCCAAAAAGAAGTAACAGATAATTCGATGATTGATTTAAGGCCGCATTAAGCGGCCTTTTTTATGGCTGATCGATAGTAAAGCTCGATATCCCAAAATGATGTTGGTAGAATGCGCGCCGAGGGTCAACTGGGCAGTCGCCGCTTTAGTTAGGTTATTGATAGCGTTAACTAAAGGGGAGGAAAGTCCGGACTTTATAGAGCGGAGTGCCAGGTAACACCTGGGCAGTGCAAACTGACGGCAAGTGCAGCAGAAAGTAAACCGCCTTTTAACAATTTGTTGTTGATCGGTAAGGGTGAAATGGTGCGGTAAGAGCGCACCGCGCTGGTGGTAACATCAGTGGCAAGGTAAACCCCACTCAAAGCAAGGCCAAATAGGGTTCCCACTTGGATAGCTTGCTATTCAAAAAGGCGTGGCTCGCGCTGGAACCGGGTAGGCTGCTTGAGCCAAGAAGCGATTCTTGGCCTAGATGAATGACTGTTCTCGACAGGATCCGGCTTATAGGTTGACCCTCGCTTCCTCTTTTAGCCAATCAACTTAACAATTTCCCTTCAACACACGCAGTTTTGCTCTGTGATCAAGCTCTCAAAAGGCAAAATCAGTCGATTGATGCTTTTTACGCCCAAACTTAAAGTATTACTTTAAGTTTGTATGTTAACCATATGAATTTATTTCTAATTCATTTTTAGGGTTATTTCGTTTCTCAGAAAAAGCAGCTAAGTCCTTGTCATATAAGCAATATTTCGGTGTTTTTCGCCGCGCTTTTACTTGACAAAGCACCGCCCCACTACCTATAGTGCACAATAGTGGAGAAAAGTGTCATTTTGTGTCTTTTTGTGTTGTATGAACAAAAAAACGTTTGACTGATCATTAAACGTACCAGCAGAGCCCAAGACTCTGTGACAGGATTAAAAAGTGTTTCGAGGAGCAAATTCAATTAATTTAGATTCTAAAGGGCGAATTGCCGTGCCGGCAAAATATCGTCCCGGCATCACTGAATCTGCAGACTCCCACCTAATAATCACCTGTGACCCCTATGATAACTGCTTATTAATATTTACCCTAGAACATTGGGAAAGTACTGAAGCGGATCTCCAATCTCTCTCGAACTCAAAACCTCTCCACAGACGGTTAAAAAGAATCATGCTCTCACACGCTACTGAAGTTGATATGGATGCTAATGGACGTTTACTAATCCCCAGCGTATTGAGAGAAAGAGCCAAACTAAAAAAAGACGTCATGCTCATTGGGCAAGGTAAAACATTCCAGTTATGGGATGAAAGCAGTTGGCACCAATTGGTTGAAGAAGATATGTCGGTCATGTCTGGTGATGAACTAGATAGCGACGACCTTCCTGATCTGTATTACTAGTTAAAGCGCATGGAAAAAGAAAGCAAACATATTACCGTGCTACTTAATGAAGCGGTAGACGGCCTAAATATAAAGCCAGATGGTATCTACTTAGACGGAACATTTGGACGAGGCGGTCATAGCCAATTAATTTTGCAACGGTTGGGAGAAAATGGAAAGTTGATTGCGGTGGATCGTGATCCGCAAGCCGCGGAAACAGCGAAGCAATTTATGAATGATCAGCGGTTTAGCTTTTTTCATCAGAATTTTGCCAGCATTAAGGAGCGACTAACTCAACTTAATTTGTTAAATAGGTTAGACGGAGTATTGCTAGACCTTGGAGTATCGTCACCGCAACTTGATCAAGCTGATAGAGGCTTTAGCTTTTCAAAAGATGGGCCGCTGGATATGCGAATGGATACGTCATCGGGTGTATCTGCAAAAGATTGGATAAACACTGCGCCGGTTGAGGAAATGAAAAAAGTGTTTAAAGATTACGGAGAAGAAAAGTTCGCCTTACGAATAGCTCGCGGGATCGAAGCGTATCGATGTGAAAAAGTAATTACAGGAACATTAGAGCTTGCAGAGATTGTTGATAAAGCATGCCCGGTTAAAGACAAATTTAAACATCCAGCAACAAGAACTTTTCAGGCCATTAGAATCTTTATAAACGATGAATTGGGTGAATTAAGAACGGCTTTAGAAGATATGTATGAATTGTTAGCAAGTGGCGGCCGAATGTCGATCATTAGCTTTCATTCTCTCGAGGACCGAATGGTAAAGCGGTTTATTAAGTCTCAATCACAGGGACCACAATTACCAAAAGGCATCCCAATCAAAGCGAATGACTTGGAAATTAAATTTAAAAAAGTTGGAAAGGCTATTAAAGCTTCAAAAGAAGAGGTGGCGGCTAATGCTCGTTCGCGAAGTGCGGTTTTGAGAGTCGCCGAAAAAAGTTAACAGCGTGCTTAGAAATGTCCAAGGAGAAAATGAAAAAACAAAAAAAACTTGCGCTTAAAAATGCACAACCTTCATTACTTGGAGCCTTGTTTAGTGATGTTTTTAAGACCTATTGGTTAGTAAGTTTTTTGGGTGTGTTGGCGGTGCTTTCTGCAATGTTTCAGGCTAAAACAACCCATGATGCAAGAAAGGCAGTCGCAGAGTCTCAAAAGCTTCGAGAGCAGCGACAACAATATGAAATTGAATTACAAGCGTTGCGTTTAGAGTTGACTAGTTTGACAGAGGCAAATCGAATTTCGAGTTTAGCCAAGAAACAACTAGACATGATTGAAGTAAACACTAACAACGAAAAAATTATTACTTTATAACAAGCTATTAAGTGAACATGAAGAAAAATAGAAAGCCCAATACGATTCCTCTTTGCAGCATCAGATTTTATCTGTTGTGCGGCGTATTGTCTTTGGGTTTTGTCGCATTAATGGCTAGAGCCGTTTATTTACAAATTGATGAATCGGAAAAGCTAAACAAACAGGCTGATTCTCGCAGTATTCGAACCAAGGGGATCACAACCTATCGCGGCAATATCATTGATCGCAACGGTGTGGAGTTAGCCAGTAGCGTTCCGGTCAAATCGGTTTGGCTTGATGTGACCAAAGTCTTTGAAGAATCCCCGTTACTTAATGAAGCAGAGTGGAATCGCTTAGCGGTCACTGTTGGTAAAAAACCTGAAGAGCTAAAGCAGTGGTTAGCCAAACGAAAGAACCGAAAATTTGTTTGGTTATCACGCCACCTCAACCCTCAAAAAGCGAGCTTTGTTGCAAAGCTTGATTTGCCAGGTGTTTATTTGCAAAACGAATCCAGACGATACTATCCATCTGCTGAAATATCGGCACACATCGTGGGCTTCACTAATGTCGATGATCATGGTCAAGAGGGTTTAGAAAAATCTTATGACAAGTGGCTTAAAGGTCAAAAAGGTGCAGAAAAAGTGATGCTTGATTTACAGCGCCGAGTGGTTGAAAAAAGAGACGTTCTCGCTCAGGCCAAAACCGGCATGTCGCTGCAACTCAGTATTGATTCTCGAGTGCAGGCAATTGCTTATAAAGCGTTAAAAACAGCGGTGCTTAAACACAAAGCGAAAGCCGGCGCTTTGGTTATGATAGATATTGATACCAGTGAAGTTTTAGCCTTAGTTAGTCAGCCTTCTTATAATCCTAATCGGTTTGATTTGCGATTACCCGAGTTAACTCGTAATAGGGCTTTTACCGATAGTTTTGAACCTGGGTCTACTGCAAAACCGTTTACCGTGGCTAGTGCGTTACAGTCTGGTGTGGTGCATGCCAAGAGTAAAATTAATACAGCGCCCGGGCGAATTAAAATTGGTTCAAAAGTGATCCCCGATGGTAAAAATCATGGGATTCTTGACGTTGGCGGAATATTGCAAAAGTCGAGTAATGTTGGCGTGACTAAGCTCGCTATGATGATGGAAGATGAAGACTTTCTTAAAGCTTTTTATAGTGTCGGTTTTGGGGTTGATACGGCGAGTGGGTTTCCAGGGGAAAGTGCCGGAATTTTTAACATTCGACCTAACTGGAGCAAAATAGAAAAAGCGACCCTGGCCTATGGTTATGGTTTTACTGTAACACCTGTCCAGTTAGCGCAAGCATATGCGGTTCTTGGTGCACATGGCATCAAACGGCCTCTGTCGTTAGTAAAAATCGATAAAATTGATGGTGGCGAACAGGTGATTGAAACTGATATTGCTCAGCAAGTTGTCAGTATGATGGAAACGGTGGTTAGTGAAGGTGGAACCGGCCAAAAGGCAGATGTAAAAGGATACAGAATTGCAGGTAAAACCGGTACCGCTAGAAAAGCAGTGGGTGGCGGTTACGGTGACGAATACTCGGTGTTTTTCGCTGGGATTGCTCCGGTTAGCGATCCAAAAATCGCGATGGTGGTTTTTGTCGATGAACCAGGAAGTGAAGATTATTATGGTGGACAAGTGGCCGCGCCGGTATTTGCCAAAGTCGCTGGAGATACGCTTCGGTTACTGAATGTCAAACCTGATGAAAATACAGACAAAGAACTAAAACTCAGCACGCTTAAAGTGGCTAAGAATTCTAGAAAAGGAGGCGACAATGGTTAGTCTTCCTTCATTAAAAGTAGTTCTAGACAATATTTCCAGTGAGCAGGTGGAGCCCGACCGTTCTGGTTGTCCGGTTGGGCCGCTTCGTTTAGATAGTCGTCAAGTTAGAGAAGGTGACACTTTTATTGCCATTGAAGGTTTTCAAACTGATGGCAGAGTGTATATTCCGATGGCTCTTGAGCAAGGCGCTGGATTAATTTTTGCAGACGATGACAATAGTGAAGAATTCAAGACTCTGTTTGAATCTTTATCGACAGATAAAATTATTTGGATTGCAGGTTTGCGAAGCCAGTTAAGTGAGTTGGCAGCTAATTATTTTGGCCACCCGTCAGAAGAGCTTAAAAATATCGCGGTAACCGGAACAAACGGAAAAACAAGTTGCAGCTATTTAATTGCGCGGACTTTGCAAAAATTACAGTTTGAGTGTTACCTCATGGGAACTTTAGGGGTTGGTAGTTGTGGTGATCTTAAAGAATCCGAAAACACTACGGCTGATGCAATCACTTTGCAGGCAGTATTGAAAGAAGCGCTGGATAGTGGGGCGCAGTTTTCAGCGATGGAAATTTCCTCTCACGGGTTAGACCAAAATCGCGCTACTGCCGTTCGATTTAATACCGCCATATTTACTAATTTAACTCGTGATCATTTGGATTATCATCACACCATGGAAAATTATGGTGCGGCGAAAAGAAAGTTATTCTTGCACAAGCACCTAAAAAATGTCGTATTGAACATGGACGATAAGTTTGGTCGAAAGCTCGCAAAAGATGAAGAAATAATTGCCAAAAAATGGCTTATAACAACCAAAGTGCCACCATCGGGCGCACAATTAGAGCATTGGATTTGGGCGGAAGATGTTAATTTTTCTTTAAGAGGGATCCACGCAAAAATATATACCCCATGGGGCAGTGGAAAATTAGATTCGCCATTAATTGGTCAATTTAATCTTTCCAATCTTTTATTGGTAGTCGCTGCCTTAGGTTCCACGTTGAAAGAGTTGCAACCAGTATTAGAAGCTTTAAAAACAGTACAAGCTGCTGACGGTCGAATGCAGTCAATAGGCAGCGATAAAACGCCAACCGCAATTGTTGACTATGCACATACACCTGATGCTTTAGAAAAAGCATTAAATGCAATTCGAGAGCATTGTTCTGGATTGATTTGGTGTGTATTCGGATGCGGTGGTGATAGAGACTCTGGAAAGCGTCCATTAATGGCTGCGGTTGCAGAGAAACTCTCTAATCGCGTGATTGTGACTCAAGATAATCCTCGACTGGAGTCAGAAGAAAATATTGAAAAAGATATTTTTACAGGATTTAAAAAACCTGAAAAAGCGCTTTACATTTCCGATCGAGAAAAAGCCATTGCTCACGCGATCAGTCATGCACAAACCAATGATGCTATTTTAATCGCTGGTAAAGGGCATGAGGATTACCAAATTATTGGAAAAACCAAGAATCATTTTAGCGATATAGAAATCTGTCAAAAATTATTGGAGGAATATCACCAATGATTGAAATGACACTTGCAGCCATAGCAAAAAGGCTTAATGCCAATCTGTTAGGTAAAGATACCATAGTGAATCAAGTGATCACTGATAGTCGTATTCTTGATCATCAAACAGATAACCAGCAGCGCCTTTTTATTGCGCTTAAAGGGCCTCACTACGACGCGCATCAGTTTCTTGAGACGCTTCCTAAAAACTTAGGAGGGGTTGTTGTGGATCATCAATGCGATACCAGCATTCCACAAATCATTGTACAAAGCACCCATACCGCTTTGGCCGAATTGGCACGCTTTAACCGTTTGCAAAGTAATGCCAAAGTGGTAGCAATAACCGGTAGTAGTGGTAAAACAACGGTTAAAGAAATGATCGCTAGCATTTTAACCAGTGTGGGAAAAACTTTAGCAACACAAGGAAACTTTAATAACGATATTGGTGCTCCGCTCACGCTGCTGAGAATAGACCAAGAACACCAGTTTGCAGTGATTGAACTTGGTGCGAATCATGAAGGCGAAATTGCATTTACCTCGGACATCACACAGCCCGATGTCGCAATGGTTAATAATGTTTCAGAGGCTCATTTAGAAGGGTTTGGCGATATCCAAGGTGTAGCTCGAGCTAAATCAGAAATATACTTTTCTTTGCAAAAGGATGGCATTGCTGTTGTTAATCAGGATGACTCCTTTGCGGAATTTTTTGAACAGAGAATCGAATGCCCAAGCATTAGGTACTCGATAAAACAACCTGCTGATGTGTATGCTAGCGATATAAAAATAATGGAAAATCAAACGCCAAGTTTTAACCTTCATTATGCTGAAAATACTCAGCGAGTTGAGCTTTCGGTGGTTGGTGTGCATAACGTCGCGAATGCGGTGGCTGCTGCAAGTTGTTGTATTGCAATGGGCATTTCTTTAGATGTTATTGCCGCGGGGTTACAGTCTGCTTCTTCCGTTCCAGGTCGGCTTGTTGTCAAAACACTGCCCAACGGCTGTAAGGTAATTGATGATAGTTACAACGCAAACGTATCGTCCATGAAAGCAGCGATCGACCTTTTGGCACAGTTTCCTGGGCAAAGACTGTTAGTGGCTGGGGATATGGGCGAGTTAGGAGAACAAGCGCGTGAATGTCATGAACAAATTGGCGCTTACGCAAAACAAGTTGGCATCGAAAAGTTGTTTAGCGTGGGAGTTTTGACGCAGTTTGCACAGCGAAGATTTTATGCCGAAGGGCGCAAACAAATTAGCGAAAGTGAACAATTAACTATCAATAAGTACCATTTTTCGAAACAAGCTGAATTAATAAAAACACTAATAAAAGAAGCGAATAAAGGAGTGACTATTCTCGTCAAAGGCTCACGTAGCGCTCGAATGGAAAATGTGGTGAAGGCGTTAGAGGAAAATACTTCTAACTCGATCACCGAGGATCCGTTGAAAGATTCTCAAAACATCGCTTCCCTTACAGGGGATCAATAACATGTTGTTATGGCTAGCAGAATACTTAGAACAATATTATTCAGGTTTTAACCTGTTTCAGTATTTAACCATCAGAGGAATTTTGGGAGTGATTACTGCTTTCTTATTTTCCTTAATGTTGGGACCCTACATGATACGCAAGTTAAGCGTAAAACAAATCGGTCAAACAGTGCGAGATGACGGACCACAAACCCATTTGAGCAAAGCTGGAACTCCAACCATGGGTGGCGCGCTTATTTTAGCCGCGATAGCAATCGCTACGTTGTTATGGGGTGATTTAGAAAGTCGATTTGTTTGGACCGTATTGTTGACCACGATTGGATTTGGTTTAGTCGGTTGGGTTGATGACTATAGAAAATTAATTTACAAAGATCCTAAAGGGCTTGCGTCTCGCTGGAAATATTTTTGGCAATCCGTGATTGGGTTAGTGGCTGCTTGCTACTTATTTTATAGTTCGCAAAGTGTCGTTGAAACGACTTTAATTATTCCCTTTTTCAAAAATGTTGCGATCAGTATGGGGCTATTTTATATCGTCTTTACTTATTTCGTGATCGTAGGAACTAGTAATGCAGTAAACCTGACCGATGGTTTAGATGGTTTAGCGATTTTACCGACCGTTTTAGTTGCTGGAGCGTTAGGAGTTTTTGCTTATTTAACGGGCCATGTTAATTTTGCGGAGTATTTATCGATCCCTTATGTACCAGGTACCGGTGAGTTAATTATTTTTTGCGGTGCCATTGCTGGAGCTGGTTTAGGATTTCTATGGTTTAACACCTATCCAGCACAAGTTTTTATGGGTGACGTGGGCGCGTTAGGTTTGGGCGCCGCACTTGGAACTGTGGCTGTTATTGTAAGACAAGAATTAGTGTTATTTATTATGGGTGGCGTATTTGTGATCGAGACGGTTTCGGTGATTCTTCAAGTTGCGTCTTTTAAACTAACAGGAAGACGAATTTTTAATATGGCGCCGTTACATCACCACTATGAATTAAAAGGCTGGCCAGAGCCGCGAGTAATCGTTCGATTTTGGATTATCTCTGTAATTCTTGTGTTGGTAGGTTTAGCCACTCTAAAGATCAGATAATTGGATATCAAATAAGAAAACAATGAAAAATAGTCAATCAAAAAACATCACACATATCATTTTCGGGCTGGGAGTGTCCGGAATGTCATGTGCGCGTTATTTTGATCGAATAGAGCAGTCATATTACCTAGTGGATACTCGAAGTGAGCCGCCGGGTAAAGAGCACGTTAAACAATTAAAATTCTGTCAAGGTTTCTCTTTTGGTAAAACACCCACTGAGCTTTTAGTCAATTGTGAGCTATTAGTTGTCAGTCCTGGAATTGCCTTATCCACCGATTATGTGCTTGAAGCGCAAAAATTGAATATTGATATAGTCGGCGATGTAGAATTATTTGCTAGAAACTGTCATAAAAAGATTGTTGCCATTACTGGGTCTAACGGAAAGAGTACCGTGACCGAGTTAACCGAAAGGTTATTGATTGCGGCAGGAACAAATGTTCAAAAGGGTGGAAACATCGGTTTGCCGGTGCTTGATTTCTTGCCAGAACAGAGCGCTGATGTTTATGTGCTAGAGCTCTCAAGTTTCCAACTTGACACGACGCATTCATTACAGGCGGAAGTTTCAGTGCTGCTTAATATTAGCGAAGACCATATGGATCGCTATCCAACATTCCAAGACTATTGCGAATCAAAACGTAGAATTTTTATCAATGCAAAGCATAAAATATTTAATTGGGATGACCGGTTAACCTTGCCTACTTCTATAGAAGAGAGCGATCTAAGTTTTTCTTTTGAACCGCCGAAGGAAGTTAACCATTCTGTGAGCTATTTAAAACCTAACGAAACAGGGTTTGAATTTGTAGTGAATCAGCAAAACGTAGCGACGACTGAAAGCCTGCACATTACAGGAGCGCACAACTGGTTAAACGCTTTGGTCAGTATGAGTATTGTTGAGCGGCTAAATATTGGGTTGTCGGAACAAGTTATCGATGCACTAAAGAGTTATCGAGGGCTTGCTCATCGATTTCAATTGATCTCAAGAAAGCATGACTGTCTATGGATTAATGACTCCAAGGCGACCAATGTTGGAGCGACGTTGGCGGCATTAAATAGTTTAAAGGCGCATCCAACTAGCCGAGTTTTTCTGATTGCAGGTGGCGATTCTAAAAGTGCCGATCTGCATGAACTTAAATCGGCATTCGAAAGCTCAGTTTATTGTCTTATCTTAATTGGTAAAGATGCAGATAAGCTTGCTCAACTGGTGCCAAGCATTAAACAGGTAAGAGTCAACGATTTAAACCAGGCGATAAAACTGATTACCCCAGAGTTAGCTAAAGGCGATATCGTTCTGCTTTCGCCAGCCTGTGCTAGCTTAGATATGTTTAAAAATTTCGAAGAACGCGGTGAAGCTTTTGTCAACGCTGTTGAGGAGTGTGCATGAAAACGCTCGACAGCAAAATAGTTTGGTACGATCGAACACTCGTTGGTGTAGTGATTATATTAGCCTCATTGGGCTTAATTATGGTGACTTCTAGCTCAATGCACTACGCACAAGATATGTTTAAAGGTAACTCGTTTCACTATGTAATTCGGCACGTGATTTTTTTGATGATTACTATGGTGGCTATTAGCACTGTAATGACTCAACCGATTATCAAATGGCAAAAATATAGTCCTTATCTTTTAATAGCAGGTATTGTGCTTTTGCTGTTAGTACTTTTTGCAGGTCGGACGGTTAATGGTAGCCGGCGTTGGTTAGCCGTTGGGCCAATTACTTTGCAAGTTTCTGAGTTCGTAAAGCTTTTTGTTATTGTTTACATTGCCGGTTATTTAGTCAGGCGTACCGATGAATTGCAAACACAATTTGCTGGGTTTATGAAACCATTATTTGTGATTGCTTTGATTTCTAGTTTGTTATTACTAGAGCCTGATTTTGGAGCGACAGTGGTCATCCTGGCTACAACTTTGGCCATGCTCTTTTTGGGCGGCGCCAAGCTTTGGCAATTTATTGGGCTAACACTTGTGGTGGGTGCCGCATTAACCGCCGTGGTAGTTAGTTTTCCATATCGGCTGCAAAGGGTGTTGACTTTTTTAGACCCATGGGCAGACCCATTTGGCTCAGGCTATCAGCTGACTCAATCACTCATTGCGTTTGGTCGCGGTAATATCTTTGGTCAAGGCCTGGGCAATAGTTTGCAAAAACTGTCTTATTTACCAGAGGCTCATACGGATTTTGTTTTTGCTGTTTTAGCAGAAGAGCTTGGTTTGATTGGAGTGTTTGCAGTTTTAGTATTGTTTTTTATTTTATTTGTAAGAGCCATGAAAATAGGTCGAATAGCATTGTTACAAAACCGAGCTTACTCAGCTTATTTAGCTTATGGCATCGGGTTTTGGCTTACATTTCAAGCATTGATTAATGTTGGTGTAACGAGCGGGGCTTTACCCACTAAAGGGTTAACTCTGCCATTTGTTAGTTACGGAAATAACAGCTTATTAGTGTGCGGCGTGGCCATTGCAATATTGTTACGAATTGATTTTGAAAATAAATTGGTTGAAGAGAAATTGCTTTCAGCCAAAGATACCGAGCTCGAATCGAAAGGAGCTGCTAATGACTAATCATGATTCTGTTGGTCATTCAAACAATAAACCACTCACGGCCTTAGTGATGGCGGGTGGTACCGGTGGACATATTTTTCCTGGCTTAGCTGTCGCGGAAGAACTAGTAGCGAAAGGTTGGGCGGTTCACTGGTTAGGTTCCAAAGGTGGAATGGAAGAGTCATTAGTGGCTAAACAACATATTCCAATGTCTTTAATTGCGATTTCTGGTTTAAGAGGAAACGGTTTGTTAGGTTGGTTAAAAGCTCCATTTTCGTTGCTTAACGCAGTGCTAGAAGCTAAAAAAGTAATTCGAAAAGTTTCTCCACAAGTGGTGCTGGGGTTTGGTGGTTTCGCTTCTGGCCCTGGCGGGTTAGCAGCTAAGTTAGCGGGAAAATATTTAATCATTCACGAGCAAAATGCGATAGCTGGATTGACTAATAAAATGTTAGCTAAATTGGCAGATCGTGTGTTTCAAGCATTCCCTAATACCTTCAAAGAAAAAATAAATGCTCAAACCGTTGGCAATCCAATCCGTAAAGAAATCATTCAACTGTCCGAGCGCAAAACAGAAGATGGCTTATCAGAAACGGCGTCCATCAATGAAAATACTGTCAAGGTTTTGGTGATTGGAGGCAGTCGCGGTGCCCAAGCGCTTAATCAAAGGTTACCGCTGATTTTTGCTGAACAACTGAAGCGGGGAGAAATATTTGTTCGTCATCAATCAGGCGAAGTTGGCTACCAAGAAGCGTGCGAAAGCTACTCGAAACTGAAATTGAGTGAGAAAGAATCTGTTAAAGTCGAAAAATTTATTAACGATATGTCTTCGGCCTATGGATGGGCAGACGTGGTAATTTGTCGAGCAGGCGCGCTAACCGTTTCAGAGGTTGCCGCGGCAGGCAAAGCGGCAATCTTTATACCTTTTCCTTTTGCGGTAGACGATCATCAAACGATGAATGCTAATTGGTTAGTTGAGCAGCAAGCTGGACTACTAATTCCTCAATCATTATTGAGTTCGAAAGAAAGTGTTAACAAAATAACAGCGTTGCTAGCCAGCGCGTCTGAAGTGAATGCGATGGCAAGTAAGGCAAAGAGTATTGCCTATTTACAAGCAACAGAAAAATTAGCGCAAGCCTGTTTAGAGAGTGTGGAGATGGCAGCATGAGTTCGTTAACCGCTAGTACTATTAATGATGCCAATGTCAGTATTCCTGAAATGCGCCGTATTAGACGAATTCACTTTATTGGAATTGGCGGTGCGGGTATGTGCGGTATTGCTGAAGTGTTATTAAATCAAGGATATTCCATTACTGGTTCTGATCCGATGGAAAGTAATAATACTCGCAGACTGAAAGAGTTAGGCGCGCAGATATTCCATCAACACACCGCCAATAATATTTTGGGTGTTGATGTGGTGGTTGCGAGTACCGCAATTTCTAACGACAACGTTGAAGTAGAAGCGGCTCGTTCAAGACGAATACCAGTTGTTCCTAGAGCCGAAATGTTGGCCGAGTTAATGAGATTTAGACACGGGGTTGCTGTTGCAGGTACTCACGGTAAAACAACGACAACCAGTTTGTTAGCGACGGTTTTTGCGGAAGCGGGGCTCGATCCTACCTACGTTATTGGTGGATTATTAAATCGATTGGGTGCCAATGCCAAACTCGGTAAGAGCCGTTACTTTATTGCTGAAGCCGATGAAAGCGATGCGTCATTTTTACATTTGCAACCCATGGTTTCAGTAGTCACAAATATTGATATGGATCACATGGATACTTATGGTGGTGATTTCGAGAACGTGAAAAAGACCTTTATAGAATTTATCCATAATTTGCCGTTCTATGGATTGGCGGTTTTATGTGGTGATGATGATGCGGTTCAGCAAATCATCCCTTCATTAATGCGTCCCTATGTTACTTATGGTTTTTCTGAAGGTGTTGACTACCAAGCAGTTGAAGTGAAGCAAACCGGGGTGATTAGCCAATTTAAGGTTAAGCGAAAAAACAAGCCGGGTTTAGTGGATATATCTTTAAACATGCCAGGAAAACATAATGTGCTTAATTCGTTGGCTGCGTTTGCGGTGGCAAATGAAGACGGCGTAAAAGCCGCGGCGATATCGGAAGCACTTAAAACGTTTTCTGGTATTGGACGACGATTTCAAAGTTATGGCACCTTTGAAACGAGTAAGGGCAACCTAGAATTAGTCGATGACTATGGACATCATCCAACAGAAATTAAAGCGACCATTGATGCTGTTCGCGACGGCTGGCCCGACAAGAGAATTGTTATGGTGTTTCAACCTCATCGGTATACTCGAACACGTGATCTCTATGAAGACTTTGCTGCTGTTTTGTCTAGCGTGGACGTGTTGATCATTATGCAAGTGTATGCTGCCGGTGAGAAGCCAATTGCTGGTGCGGATAGTCGTTCTTTATGTAGAACCATTCGTCAGCATGGTGGTTTAGATCCGATTTTTGTTGAAGAGCAAACCAACCTAAAGCAAGCGATTGCAAATGTTGTAACTGATGGTGATATTTTGGTCACTCAAGGCGCAGGTAATGTCGGCGGTTTAGCGGCTGGATGGGCGAGTGAAAACATGAATTTTGTAAATCAAGATTAGAACAAAAGAGATTATTAAAGTGAACCAAGCGCTAGTATCAAATAACAGAGTAGACCCTTCTATGTTTGGAAGGGTCGCTGTGTTGCTTGGTGGTAGCAGTGCAGAAAGAGATATTTCAATACTTTCAGGGAATGCTATTTTTGAAGCGTTGGAATCGACTGGAATTGATGCGATTAAGTTAGACCCAAGTGAGCAGGATTATAATCAATTACTGCAAGATAATATTTCACGTGTATTTATCGCGTTGCACGGAAGAGATGGTGAAGACGGGGTAGTCCAAGGCTATTTAAGAATGCTAAATATCCCTTACACTGGAAGTGATTTAGCCAGCTCCGCGTTAGCCATGAACAAGCTTAATAGCAAACGTGTGTGGCAAAGTGTTGGATTGAAAACGGCTGAATTTGAAAAGGTATCGAGAAAGTTTAAATTTAATGAGTCCCTTGCGTCAGTAGTAATGAATAAATTAGGCAGGGTACTTTTTGTCAAGCCAATTCGAGAAGGTTCGAGTGTTGGAATGTCCAAAACTCATTCGGTAGAAGAGTTAGTGAACGCGGTTAAAGTTGCGCAAGCTTTTGATGATGTGCTTATCGAGAAATTCATTGATGGAAAAGAATATACCGTGAGTATTCTTCACGATAAAGCATTGCCTAGTATTAGCATGGAAACGCCTAATGAGTTTTACGATTATGACGCTAAGTATTGTTCTAACGAAACTGAATATTTTTGCCCGAGTGGGTTGCCACAACAACAAGAAGATGAATTAAGAGAGTTAGCATTAGCAGCATTTAAAGCATTAGGTTGTAGTGGATGGGGACGTGTCGACTTTATTCGAGATAATGAGACTCAGGAGTTCTTGTTGCTGGAAGCAAACACTGTTCCTGGCATGACCAAAACATCCTTAGTACCAAAAGCTGCAGCGGTTGCTGGGCTCGATTTTGATGAGTTAGTGTTAAAAATTTTGCAGACTAGCTTCACTGGTGGTGAAAACGATCAGGAGGTGCAACATGGCTAAACGAATGGCTGTGAAGAAGCCCGATAAGAAAACGCGAAGACTACCAAAATTAAATATTACTATGCCGGCTAGAATTATTCGCTTGGGCATGGTGATGAGTCTTCTAGGGTTATTGTCAGTTGTTGGATATTGGTTGAGTCAAAAGCCTAACTTGACTTCAGGAATCTGGCCTGTGGAAAAAGTAAGCTTTGTGGGGAGTACTCAGCGAATTGATAGAGAAAGACTGATTGAATCTTTGTCGTTGAACAAAAAAGGGATGTTGTCACTCGATTTAGAAAGCGTTAGAGAGTTAGTTTTAAAAAATCCATGGGTAGAATCAGTTGCGGTGCGAAAATCATGGCCGGATACTTTGGTATTTTCTTTAAAAGAAAAACAACCTTTGGCAATTCTTAATGATGGATATATTTTTGCCAATGGTGCGGTGATTGATACGCCTGTGATGCAGCAAGACAAGGGCAATCTATTAGCCATAAAAATTGCGAAACTTGAAACGATGGATAAGCAAAAACTAATTGCAGTGACTGAGTTACTTCATTCAGTTGAGAAAAGCTTGGCAGCGAATAACTTTTCTATAAAAGAGATAGAAATTGATAGAACGAACAGTTGGAATATTAAAACATCGTCAGATATCACGATTAAAACAGGAAGGAAGAACCAGTTACAACGCTTAGATCGGTTCTTACAGGTCTATGTCGCTATCGAGAATAAAAGCCGGTTGACTAGTGTGGATTTACGCTATCGCAATGGGTTAGCTGTTGAGTTGAAAGCAAATACGACTAGCGAAGAAAGCTAAAAAAGAGTTAACAATTATGTCAAAAACACAAGAGAAAAAATTAATTGTCGGTTTGGATATTGGCACATCCAAAGTGGTTGCGATTGTCGGAGAAATTGGTTCAAGCGGAACGACCGATATTATTGGAATTGGCAGTCATCCGTCTAATGGATTAAAAAAAGGTGTTGTGGTCAATATCGAGTCGACGGTTCAATCGATACAGCGAGCCGTGGAAGAAGCCGAATTGATGGCTGGCTGTCAGATCCATTCTGTTTTTGCTGGGATTGCTGGTAGTCATATTCGAAGTCTTAATTCACACGGAATAGTTGCCATAAGAGATAGCGAAGTTAATTCCGGGGATGTAGAAAGAGTGATAGATGCAGCAAAGGCCGTAGCCATTCCCGCTGACCAAAGAATTCTACATATTTTACCGCAAGAGTTTGTGATCGATAATCAAGAAGGGATCCGTGAGCCAATCGGGATGTCTGGGGTCAGGCTTGAAGCGAAAGTTCATATGGTAACGGGAGCAGATAGTGCTTCTCAAAATATCGTTAAGTGTATCAAGCGATGCGGTTTAGAGGTTGACGATATTATTCTTGAGCAACTGGCATCAAGTTATTCCGTTTTAACCGAAGACGAAAAAGAGCTTGGAGTTTGCATAGTCGATATCGGTGGTGGAACAACCGATATTGCGGTTTTCACTGAGGGGGCAATAAGACATACCGCAGTCATTCCAATTGCTGGTGATCAGGTCACTAATGATATTGCGGTCGCATTAAGAACGCCAACTCAGCATGCTGAAGATATTAAGATCAAATATGCGTGCGCACTCCGCCAATTAACGTCACTTGAAGATACTATTGAAGTGCCTGGAGTCGGTGACCGAGAGCCAAAGCGTATGTCTCGTCAGACTTTAGCTGAAGTGGTCGAGCCGCGGTATGAAGAATTGTTTACCTTAATTCAGGCCGAACTAAGACGCAGTGGCTTTGAAGAAGTTATTCCGGCCGGGATTGTATTAACCGGGGGTTCTTCAAAAATGGAAGGTTTAATTGAACTTGCCGAAGAAGTATTTCATATGCCTGTCAGATTGGGTGTGCCGCAGGGAATTAGTGGCTTAGTTGATGTGGTAAAAAATCCAATTCATGCGACTGGTGTTGGCTTATTGTTGTACGGACAACAGCAAAATGTTTACAGCAGTTCCTATGAGGAAAAAGCGCTTACGCTCGGTGGCTTTTTTGGAAGTTTAAAAAGATTATTTAGCGGTTATTGATGAGTAAGTTTTGTGCTCGCTAAGAGCAACCTGTTTGAGTTTATTTTTATTTTTTAAGTTTTGTTTTAAGTAAATATTAGCAACCTAGAAGGGGAATTATTATGTCTAATATGTTTGAGCTAGTCGATAGTTTGCGTGACAACGCAGTAATTAAAGTTATCGGAGTCGGTGGCGGCGGCGGAAACGCTGTTGAACACATGCTACGAGCAAACGTAGATGGTGTGGAATTTATCTGTGCCAATACTGATGCACAAGCACTGAACCGAAGTTCCGTTCGTACTTCCATACAAATCGGTGGGGAAGTTACTAAAGGTCTTGGTGCGGGAGCGAATCCTGAAATTGGTCGTCAAGCTGCGCTTGAAGACCGAGAAAGAATTGCGGAAATCTTAACCGATACGGATATGGTTTTTATTACCGCGGGAATGGGCGGCGGCACCGGCACGGGCGCGGCACCAGTGATTGCTGAAATAGCAAAAGAAATGGGAGTTTTAACCGTTGCGGTGGTCACAAAACCATTTTTCTTTGAAATGAAAAAACGTATGACAGTGGCTGAAACAGGCATTGATGAGCTTCGTCAGCATGTTGATTCATTAATCATCGTTCCTAATGACAAAGTATTAAATGTTATGAAGGGCAAAAAGCTCACTGAAGCTTTTAAAGCGGCAAATGATGTTTTACATGGTGCGGTTCAAGGTATCGCTGAGTTAATGACTTGTCCTGGTCTGATAAACGTGGATTTTGCTGACGTTAAAACAGTGATGTCTGAGAAAGGTATGTCGATGATGGGGAATGGTGTTGGTACTGGTGAAGACCGTGCGATTAAAGCGGCTGAGCTAGCAGTATCAAGTCCATTACTTGAAGATGTTGATTTGTCAGGTGCTAAAGGTATTTTAGTCAATATTACATCGGGTGAAGACATGAGTATCGATGAGTTCTCTGAAGTGGGAAGTGTGGTTCAAGATTTTGCCGCTGAAGATGCGACGGTTGTTATTGGAACCGCAATTGATCCAGAACTTAAAGATGAGATTAGAGTGACTGTTGTTGCAACTGGTATCGGACAACCAAGTCAGCCAGTAGCCCAAGTTAAAGTAGATAATACTAAAAAGGCCGACGGTAGCAATGATTATGAAAAGCTACAACGACCGACTATTTTACGTAAGCAAGCGACTCAACCAAAGCAAGTGGTTGGAAGTGATATGGATTATTTAGATATTCCAGCTTTCTTAAGGAAGCAAGCCGACTAACATTGAGAATTAGTCGGCCACTAGGCCAACGAGTGATCGTTAGGTGCATTAATTGGTGCACCACAGCGTTTTGTCGAATGCTAGCCGACCTATGCCTCCCTTCTAGTAGGTGGGCTAGCGTTCGATAATATATTGTTTTTATTAGATTTTATTAAAAGTTGCGGGTGAATATTTAGGGAGTAAATTTTCTCATTTTGAGATGCAAGGGAATTATATTAGCTACTTTTGGTCAAATCGCAGCAAATAAAGGTCACGGCTCGTAACGGTTCGGTTTATGGCATGGTGAGATTAAAATAAAATGAGTGATCGATTTATTGCGCGATTGTTCAAAAAATGAACAAATATTTAATTTTATGTTCTGTCATATTATGGTAATATTCCCCAATTGAGCGGCTAACTCATCCGATGAGTTGCTAACAGATTGAAAAATTTGATAAAAATCAAACTTAGTTGTTGCAAACTAAAGTCTTCAAAGGCTTAAGTTAGTAAAAGAAAACTTATTACACTAGGCCAAAAAGGAATATTGAGTCTAAATAGAATTCATTTTTGGAGATTTTATTCATGATCAGACA
This sequence comes from Kangiellaceae bacterium, assembly GCA_965230505.1. GTDB lineage: Bacteria > Pseudomonadota > Gammaproteobacteria > Enterobacterales > Kangiellaceae. The sequence goes on from OZ246006.1 coordinate 3,599,602, forward strand.
ACGTACTCTCAAGACTGCGATCCGCGCCACAGGTGTTGGCTTGCATACTGGTGAGAAGGTTTACCTGACCTTAAGACCTGCAGCTGTTGATACAGGTATCATTTTTAGACGCGTAGACCTCGATCCCGTGGTCGAACTTATTGCAAAGCCTGAAAACGTTGGTGATACCACGCTTTCCACCTGTTTAGTCAATGGTGATGTCAGAGTTTCAACGGTTGAGCATTTGCTCGCGGCTATGGCTGGATTAGGTATTGATAACGCGATTATTGATGTGTCTGCTCCAGAAGTGCCTATTATGGACGGAAGCGCTGGTCCGTTTGTGTTCTTATTGCAATCTGCTGGAGTAGAAACACAAAGTAAAGCTAAAAAGTTTATTCGAATTAAAAAGCGAGTCGAAGTCTCCGACGGTGATAAAAAGGCTATTTTTGAACCATTTGATGGATTTAAGGTGTCATTTGGAATCGATTTTGACCACCCCGTATTTCAAGCCAGTGCTAACTTTTCTGAAGTTGACTTTTCAGCCACCTCTTTTGTCAAAGAGATAAGTCGTGCACGTACCTTCGGTTTTATGAATGATATTGAATACCTTCGCTCAAAGAATCTAGTTCAAGGTGGCAGCATGGAAAATGCCATCGTTTTGGACGAGTATCGCGTGCTAAATGAAGATGGTTTACGGTACGATGATGAATTCATCAAACACAAAATTTTAGATGCGATTGGTGACTTGTATCTACTGGGCTACAGCTTGGTGGGAGCGTTTACCGGAGTAAAATCAGGTCATGCTTTAAATAATCTTCTACTAAGAGAACTGATGGCTGATGAAACCGCGTATGAAATGGTTTCTTTTGAAGACAACGAAACAGCACCTATTTCATATATTATGAATCCAGGGTTAGCCGTATAAACCCTTATTAGCTGTCGTTTAGCAACCAAAATATTTTTCAAAGCCGAGCGATGCTCGGCTTTTTGCTCTAAGCTTGGCGCTTGGGCTGGACGATAATGTCAATGTTAGCTAAGTTGAGAAAGCCATTGCTTCTAAAATAGCTAAGTAATTCAGGGATCGTAAAGCGGATTTTGTTGCTCCAAGCAGGACTATCCACGGCCAAAACCAGCGTGCTTTTTCTGATATTGGCAACCCGACAATGTTTGGCAATCGCAGGATCGAGATAATCGTGGAGTTTTTTGTCGATTGTCTGTATCTTAGTCAGCCGATCAAGAAGTGCTTTGACATTGCCTTGCGGCTTGTCTAGCAAGTTATCCACTGCATTAGGGCGATTTTTGGGCATAATTTTGATAACTAGCTAATATATAAGGGTAAGTAATAATTTTAACACTCTTTTTGATAGAGTTGACTAGAACCACTAATAATAATAATTGATAAACTGCGAGAGCCATAAAATTCCAATATGAGTATTACAATTCTTCAACGATCTTCGCAGGGAATGAGAAGTGTCAAATTACGTAACGGATTTATCTATAGTATCATCTCTTTTCTATTGATCGTTCCAGTTGTAGCCGGAGTGAGTGGTTACTACTATGCGATTAAGCAAGGTGAAGCAACCCAAGTAGAGCAAGTCACCATAGACCAATGGCATGCTGAAATGCAGTCACAATGGGATGAAATCGAATTAGCAAAGCAAGCCTCTCAACAACAAATCAATGCGTTGGCTGCGCGTCTCGGTATGATCCAAGCACACGTTAGAAGACTTGACGCTGCCGGTGAGCGAATACTTACTATTTCTGGAATTGATGCCAAAGAGTTTAATTTTGGTGACGCCCCCGCAATCGGTGGCCCAGAAGAGGCCATCAGTGATACCAAAAGCGATATCAATACCCTTGATTTGGCGTTTAATGATGTAAACCTATCACTTCAGTCGAGAGAGCAGCAATTAAAGGTCTTAGAGTCTTTATTAATGGATAAACATATGGGGGTTGAGCGCTACATATCAGGGCGACCAACCACCAAAGGATGGCTTTCTTCCTTTTACGGCGAACGAAATGACCCATTTACTGGTAAACCTGCTTGGCATGCCGGCATCGACTTCGCTGGTAAAGAAGGTGATCCGGTAATTGCAACCGCAGCTGGCGTAGTCTCTTGGGTAGGTCACCGTTCTGGCTATGGATTATTAGTTGAAATTAATCACGGTGACGGCCTAGTAACTCGTTATGGTCATAACAAAGAAGCGTTAGTGGCTAAGGGCGACGTGGTAAAAAAAGGCCAAACCATCTCAAAAATGGGTAATTCAGGTCGATCAACTGGTGCTCATGTACATTACGAAGTCATTAAAAAGGGCCGACCAACGGATCCGACCCCATATGTCAATCGACGTAACAAAGGCTAATGTCTAATAAAACCCGTTTCTAATAAACGAAAAGATAAAACAAACAAGCCCAAACAGTTGAGACTGGTTTGGGCTTTTTCGATCTAGCTGATTGGCTTTTGCCTAGATTATGCCATATTGATTGAGTGGTAAGCGACGATAACGCTTACCGGTTGCATCAAAAATAGCATTGCAAAGTGCTGGGGCAAAGGGGGGAACTCCTGGCTCTCCAATACCTGCTGGCGGCTGATCGCTTTTAAGCACATTAACATGCACTTCAGGAACTTGGCCGATTCGGGCCATTTGATAGTCATGAAAATTACTTTGTTCCACAATTCCGTCTTTGGCAGTAATTTCGCCGTAATAAGCCAGTGAAGTAGAGAATATGGCCGCGCCTTCCATTTGAGAGCGCGCTCGGTCTGGATTGATCACTTTGCCAGCATCAACAGCGTAGAAGACTTTTTCAATTTTAATCTTGCCATCTTTTGAAGAAACCACCACCACTGTCGCCACGTAAGTACAAAAGCTTCTGTGTGCAGCAATCCCTATACCATAGCCTTCAGGAAGCTTGTTACCCCAACCAGCATCTTTGGCAACCACTTCAATAACGTTTTTTAATCGGCTGGTGTCAATTGGGTAGTCTTCAAAGTTTTCGCCGTAGTTAGAGTATTTAGCGTTGTCTTTATTCACGTCTAACATTTGATCTTTGCCGATTAAAGAAAGCAGGTAATCTTTTGGATCTTGGTTTTGTTCTCGCGCTAATTCGTCAGCAAAAGAACTGACTGCAAAGGTGTTATTAATATTTGTCACAGAGCGAACCCAACCAATGCGCATATAGGTGTCACTTTCGCCATTGGCCAACTTAATATTTGGCAGGTCGAAAGGTAAATCCGTTTGACCCAAGTCAGCCGAGCCGGCTTGCTTGGTTGCAGGGTTAAAGGTCCAGCCTATCGGGTGGTTTACCATGGCATGGTACCACCCCGTGGGGATTCCAGATTTATCAAAAGAGGCAGATAACGTTTGATAGCTTGGCGAATGATAATAACCATGCTTGATTTCATCTTCTCGCGTCCAACTCACTTTAATTGGAAGCTTGGTTTCATTGGCTAAGTAAACGGCCTCGGCAATATAGTCAGGTTTTGACTTGCGACCAAATCCACCGCCTAGCAAAGTGACGTTAATTTTAACGCTGGCTGCTTTCTCTTGAGGAATTTTCATCACACCCATTGCATTTCTTTGTGCTGATTGCGGTGTTTGAGTACAGGCCCAAACCTCGACACCTTCATCGTTTACCACTGCTGTCGCGGCTGGTGGCTCCATGGTGGCATGAGCAATTCCCGCAACATAATAACTTTGAGTAAAGACTTTATCCGCAGACTGCTTAGCCTTATCCCAATCGCCACGGTTTCGCACCTCATGCGGAGGATTCTCTAGAGCCTTAACAAACTCTTTTTCATAATCTTTAGTGTTATAGCTGGCGTTACTACCATGATCCCATTCAATTTTTAATTTGTCTCTGCCTTGTAAAGCAGCCCAAGTATTTTCGGCGATCACCGCGATTCCGCCCAACATATTGAACAGTGCTGGCGGCGCTAGAGCGGGCATTTCGACCACTTTTAATACCCCTGGCACTTTCATCGATTCGCTGGCATCAAAGGATTTCACTTTGCCGAAGACTACCGGAGGTCTGGCTATCACCGCGTGTTTCATTCCTTCGATTTCGACATCGAAGCCAAACCTCGCCTTACCAGTAACGATGTCTTCACCGTCAATCAGTTTAATATTATCTTTCCCGACATAGCGATGCTCTGATTCTTTTTTCAATTTGAGAGTCGATTTGTTAGGTACCTTTAAGGTTGCAGCAATTTCAACAAGCTCCGAAAAGTCGAGCACTTGAGAGCTACCATTTAACTTAGCTTGGTGATTATAAATGGTCACAGCGCTTGGTTTTACTTTCCAAACTTGTGCGGCGGCTAGTTGCAACATCGTTCGCGCCGTCGCTCCTGCTTCTTTTAATCGGTAATAAAAGCGTCTTACACTGCGGGAACCATCGGTATTTTGACTTCCATATTTGGCATCCCCTAATCCTTGCTTGACGACGACGCGATCCCAATCACATTCCATTTCATCGGCCACTAATAACGGCAGCGAACTCCGAATACCTTGACCCATTTCTGAGCGATGACAAACGATATAAACCGTGCCCTTTTTATCCATTGAGATAAATACATCAGGCGCAAAGTCTTCGTTAGAAGGATGAGCGTGGGTTGAAGTTGCTGCTTGCACTGATGATAGTTGCACTCCTAAAACTAAACTAGAACTGGCTAAGCCCGTTGCCTTGAGAAAACCTCGTCGAGTGACGTTTTGAATAATTGAACCATGAGAATCTGAGCCAGTGGCTTGCGGTTGTTCGTTGGGTGAATAAATATCGTCTTCGCTAGGAATTACCCCAATTTTGTTTAAAAAACTCATATTATTTTACCTCCCTAGCTAGTTTGGCTGCCTTGTGGATAGCGCTGCGAATTCGTGGGTAGGTTCCACATCGGCAAATATTACCCGACATGGCTTGATCAATGTCCTCATCAGACGGTGAATCATTTTTGTTAAGTAACGAAGCTGCCGACATAATTTGCCCCGGCTGACAATAACCACATTGAGGAACACTAATTTCCATCCAGGCTTGTTGTAGCGGGTGATCAGCATTGTCGGATAGACCTTCTATTGTTGTTACCTTTTTACCTATCGCGGCTGAAACTGGAAGCACACAGGAACGCGTCGCTTCACCGTCGAGATGAACGGTACACGCACCGCACAGCCCCATACCACAGCCGTATTTGCTACCAGTGAGTTTAATAACATCTCGTAATGCCCAAAGGAGCGGCATGTCTTGCGGTACATCTAGCTTGTGCTTTTTATTATTTATCGTGAGTTCAATCATTATTGTTCTCCGTGTTTAAATCATCGAGTGCTTTTAATTGTTGTAAATCGTCTTTGGTATCTAAATCAGTTGCCGCATTTTTTAAGTTGACCGCGATAACATTACTTTTGTATTGATGCAGGAGGTTACGTGCTCCCTTGTCGGTGAGACCGGTTAAGTCTTTGAAGTACTTCTTTGGAAAGATGGCCGGAGCGCCCAAAACTTCTTGTTGTTTTTTGGGATCAAAATATTGGCTAGCAATAATCTGAGCGTTATTCATTGTCCACTGACTATACAATTTTTTCAAGTCTGAGGTGGTGAGTAAGTATTGGTCGCATAATAAAATCAGCACCGCATCGATACTTTCTGCTTTCGAACTATCGATAAAATGTTGAACACCGGCAGCAATTGAAGTGCCCATACCAATTTGCCAATGATTATTAATGAGCGTTTTCTTAACCGCAAATTGGCTTTTCTCTATTAATTGTTTGTGTTCAAAACCCAGTATACAAATAACAGATTGGCTAATCGATGTTGCTATACGATAGGCTCGATTAAGTAGTGTTTCATTGCTAAATTTAACTAATTGCTTAGCTTGTCCTAATCGCGACGAATTGCCCGCTGCAATCAAAATGACTCCAAGATTAGCCGCTGCGTGGTCGAAACAATTATCACTCATCGCATTAATCATCGGGTTGGATCTTGATAGCAGCTAATCGTTTTCTTTTGGTTTTGAATAGCTTGAATTTCAGCAATGATGGCTAAAGCAATGGTTTCGGGCGAGTCACTACCAATATCCAAACCGATAGGTCCGAACACTCTGCCGTGATGTTGACTAAAGTGACTATCGCAATTTTCTAGCAGTTTGTCTCTGCGTTTAGTTGGACCTAGTAAACCGATATATTTGAGTTCGCTAGCAAGTAAGGTTTGTAAGTAACGCTGATCATGTTCAAATTGGTGACTCATAATAATCGCACTATCAAAAGCTGATAAATCAAAATTTTGCCATTGCGATCGTTTGACTAATCGCACCGATTCGGCATAGGGGAATCGACTTTGTTGCGCCGAATCCGGTCGATGATCAACAACCGTGGTTTGCCAGCCAATTTGATGAGCAATTGCTGTGATTGGTGGAACATCAGGAGAGCCACCACAGATAAGAATATGGTGAGGTTTTTGCAGTTTAAAGCCGAATCGTATTGGTTGGGAAGAAGAATGTTTATCCAGTGCGACGACTTGTAGTTCGTTATTAGTATTTGCCAAAATGGAAATAAATAAGCTTTGCCCTGCTTGCCAACGGTTTAATGCGTCGAAAAATCCAAGGTGCTTAGCATTTGATGGGAGATACTTTAACAAAACCGTCACTTCGCCATCACAACCTAAACCCATTCCCCAAAGAAGATCAGACTCGTCGCGCATATTATAAACAAGTTCTAAGTCTTGCTGATTACTAATTACTTGTTGACTATTAAGGACGATATCACCTTCAAGACAGCCGCCGCTGATTAATCCCCAGTATTCTTGTTTGGAGTTAATTAACATCATCGCTCCAGGTTTTCGGTAAGTCGAACCGTTGGCATCAATTATGATTGCAAGTACGTAGTCTTGTTGCGGATCAAAATGCTTTAAGGATTGTAATAAGCTGAACATACTATTGAAGTTTTGTTATCGTCATTTGGGTTAATTCATTGTGGGCGGAGTAATTGGGCAAGCGATAGCCTCAAGCGCTGTTTGCCATGGTAACAACGCACAATTATGTCGGCTTATATGTTTTTTTATTGGAAGTAAGAATTCTAATTGTTTCTCAAAATTCTCAATCGTTACATGTGGTTGAGCTAGGCCTAATAATTGGATGAGTAGATCCGTTTGCTGTTTCAAAAAATCGGTATCGCGTCCTTCACTGACCGCGCATAAAGCGGAGGCGGAGGCCTTACATATTGCACAGCAATCACACTCAAAACTGATGTCGATGATGTTTTTATGGTCGCTGGAGAGCTCAAGAGAAAAGGTAATTTCATCACCGCAGCTGGCATTATATCCGTCTGCAGTATGGGTCGCCTGTATTGGCTTGGATAAGCCTACAGGATTGCTATTGTGTTGTTTAAGTGCTTGCTGATAGAGCTCGATCACACAACCTTCCGCGAAATTATTTTTAAATTTACTCGATTCTAAGGCGGTTAAACCACGATAGCTAGAATCGAATCGTTGCAAATTGTTAATACTACTGGAGTGAACTGCAAAAAGCTCTCATAATTGGTGTAATTAAGAGCAATCTCATGCGTCAAAGTTTCAATCGTTATTCAAGAAAGGAAATATCTCGATGAAGTTAATAAAGATTACATTGGTATTGATAAGCTGTATTTTAGTGTTATCCAGCTGTGAAGGAGGCTCGACCGAACAACAAACACTTAAGGCGAGCAAATCTGACAGTGATAATTCAACTTATCAGGGAGAGGATTGGACCTTGACTAACTTAGCAGGTGAAGCGATAACACTTTCTGAGTTTAAAGGACGTCCAACTTTATTAGTATTTTGGGCAACTTGGTGTCCTTATTGTAAAAAACTATTGCCAGGAATTGCCCGCTTAAATGAAAAATATGAGGGCCAAGGGTTAAAGGTTTTAGCGGTCAATATTAAAGAAGATTGGAAGCCGGAAGTTTATTGGCGTAATCATGAATATAAGTTCGACACGGTGCTTGAAGGAGATGCGGTAGCCGAAAGCTATGGCATATCAGGGACACCAGGATTGGTGTTTATTGCGCCTTCGGGTCAGGTGCTTGGTGTACAGCAGTTTTCTGATCCAGAGCATCCGTTGCTTGAGCGGTTTGCTCAAGAAGGGATTAAGTTGATGGAGGAATATCAAGCTGAGAATCCAAAACGTTGATTAGCGGTTTTGGATTGTTTTGAAGATTTTTTCTAGCCTTTTTGAATTTCGCCACACTAGCCAAGTGTGCAATTCGGTTTTCAGCTAATATTTGGGATCAAGTTGGATTGACTATTTCTCTGCTATTTTTCCAAAGGGGACATGCTTGTTGTTCTTTTTAAAGAACCAAATTCAAAAGCGTTTCGCAGCGCTGCGCTCTGACTGCGACATACTTTTGTTAGAAAACACCAAAAGTAGGCGTTCTTAGACGAAAGTATGCAAAAGCTTCTTTCGTTGAAACGAGCGCGAATGGGAGTTTGTGAACGTTTCGATGATTTAAATACTTTTCGGAGAAGTTTATGGCGCCCATCGGGTGGAAAAGAACTTATGTCCACGGATGGACGGTATGCAGTTTCAGCTGGGAGCAAGAAACTGTCGCCTGTGGCTCAAACAGCTTTTCCACTATTCCGATGGGCATGGGGCTGTCGGGTTGCTCGTAGCCACTGGGCAAATTCAAAACCCAATCACTTACGGGCTTCGAATAAATTCGGATGGAAAACGCAAAGTACATTATTTAAGACGCGTAAAGCCACTAATCGCGGTGCCCAGTGCGAACGTCATTGGCGTTTTTGGTTACTTTTTTTGCTATTGAAAAAAGTAACTCGCAGTCAGAGCGCAGCGCTGCGAAACGCTTTTGACTTTGAACTTAATTTTTTTGGTTCATTAAAAAAACAACCTATAACTTCCGCTATAGATAATTAGCGGCCCTAATTCAAAACTAGCCAAAAAGTAAAACCGAATAAGGGCCAATGCAATTAATCATTAAATATTTTATCTAGCATAAAAAATCATACTCGCGACGTGCTATTTGCAATATTCAGCAAATGGATTTTCTTGACTAAAACTTAATTGATTTTCGAACTTAGTCATTGCAATGCCTTGCTCGGTAATTTTTAAATCATTTTCGTTCATGACATCTGAACCAAAATGATAAATCACATTAAGTTCGCCATTGATCACCGCTTGGTCGTAAGCTTCAGCTTTGGCTTTTACTTTTTCGTTGAGTAATTTGTATTGAGCAATTCGCGCGGGACCATACTTGTTTTCTAACATTTCCATGGTCACATGGGGAGATAAAATTAAGCCTGTTGCATTGTTGCCACCGAAACCTTTTGAGTTAATCAGTGCGGCTTTCATTTGTTCACCCTTATCGCCAACGTTTGTATGCTTAATACAAAAATCTAGATTTGAATCATAAACATCGTCAGCAATTTTATCGATGGTATTGATCCCCGGAATGACACCGTACTCCCAAACACCCAAAGTTGCAGCGAGTTGATCGCCACCAGCAGGTCCAAGAGAGTGTCCAACATAAGATTTTATAGCAGCGACTTTCCAGCTATCAATTTCAAAGGTTTTGGCAACTTCATTTAAAATATGAGATTCACTGACTCTGTTTTGAGGTGTACCTGTTCCATGTGCTTGAGCAAAAGTTTGTTTGACACCTTCTTCACCAAGAATATTTTTAGCAAGAGCCATTGCTTTTGCAACAGTCACATAGTTACCAATTCCTGGTGAAGAAATTGATTTTTTATTGGCGTCCGCATTAACAAACACATCGGCAACAGATGCATAAATCGTTGCACCTAATTCAAGTGCTAACTCGTCATCCATTATCATGAAGAACTGTGATGCTTCGGCAATGGTAAATCCTGCGTTCTCGGCAAATGGACGACTCGCCCGTCTATTATCGACGGTTTCGGTTCCATCTAGCTCAGCTAATTGTTGATCTTCAGCCAATGCGCCCATGGCTTTAAAGCCTTCAATGACTTCTGGCTCAATGGGGGCTTCTGCTCCACCAACGATCACCACACGCGCAACACCAGATTGAATATCACTGATGCCTTGACGCAAGTTATACAAGAAAGTCGCACATGCTCCCATGTTAGTTCCGGTTGAGCCAACACTGTTGATCATATAACTATTAATAAAGTCTGCGGGCATTTGCGAAAGCATTAAAGGCATTTGTTTGGAGCTGACTCGTCCACCTTTTAACCAAGCTTGGCTTAATCCGCGGCCGCCAAAATCGTCCAATTGGCCAATTGCGGAACCCGCGTAAACTGACACTTCATCGGGGTTGATGTGTTTTAATATTTGTGACCACTCAATTCCCACAGAATTTAGCGCGTCAGAAGCGCCAAATACCGTCAGCTGCAAACCTTTTGGCTGATTGCGAGAAGTGTAAAGCGCGGCTGGATCAAAGCCAGTTGGCAGCTGTCCGGCACTGGTGACGGCTGTTTGGTGTTTTTCTGGCATCATCACGGTTAGCTCACCTTCGATAGTGACGTTATAGGCACCGTTGTCTAGCTGCTCCAATTTCCAGTTATCTGGAATGTGCTTAGGCAGTTGACGCTTGCTAATTTGAAAATGGATGGTGTCATCGTTTGACTTAAGTACTGCTTTTTTGTGGATATTGATCTCATTAATATCAAAGGTTTGCTGCTCTATTTTACGGATCAGAGTTTGTGCTAATAGAGTTTCTTTAGGGGTATCTTTAGGCTGTTTCGTGAGGCTAGCGAGCCCCTCAAACATTGGCGCGGTTACGGAGTCCGGTAATGCGTCGTGCACCATTCGGCGGTATGCATGATGAAAAGAAGTTCTACCAGCGGTATTGATACCACCAAATCCAACAATGACAGGTAACTTTTTCATAGTATTCTCTTTTATTAATCTGGCGCTATCAAAAAGCAGCGCGATGGTGACTAGGTCTTGCGAACAAGTCCAGAGTTTGATGCTGGCTAGTATATTGACTGACACCAATATCATGTAGGACAATAAAGCCATTAAATTGTACTAATGAGCCATTTGCTGTAATGAATCCCTCACTCTTTATTGGTTACCAAAAAGCGTTGCTCACAGGCATAAGTCTGCCGATGGAGATGATCTCATCGGCACGCTCAATTGCGCGTATTAAACGAAATCGTTCTACACGATGGAATTGTTTTGTGGTGTCAGCATTTGAAAAGCAGATTGAGCCGATTCAATTTGCTAACGGAATCAGAGTCTTACCTTCACATAACTTATCCAATGCACCGAATGCTCACACGGTTTTTATACCACCCATTTGGGGCAACCCGGAGGTGGTTATTGAGAAGCATCCGGCACTCATCGATTGGATTGTTGGGCAATATAATGCTGGGACTAAACTGGTAGCCACCGGTACAGGTGTTTGTTTATTAGCTCACGCTGGGTTATTAGACGATAAGCTTGCCACCACCCATTGGTATTATTTTGAACAGTTTGAAAGCAAATACCCGAAAGTGAACCTGCAAAAAAAGCATTTTATTACTCAAGACGGCGCAATTACTTGTACCGGAAGTATTAATGCGCTGGTTGATTTAGTGGTGTATTTAATTGAGACAGAGTTCGGCAAAGAAGTGAGCCAAATTATTGAGCAGCATTATAGTCACGAGATTAATCGAACCCATGACAAGCCTTGGGTAGACCGCAGTGGAAGTCGTCACCCAGATGAAGGCATTATCGAGGTGCAGCAATGGATGCAAAAGAACTTTAATCAAGCGTTTGATTTATCGAGCCTTAGCCGCATGGCCAATATGAGTAGCCGCAATTTTTCTCGTCGTTTTAAATTGGCTGTTGGCAAGAGCCCATTAGCTTACGGAGTTGACCTTAAAATTAGGGCTGCACAAGAGTTGTTGAAAGATACCAATTTAAGCCACCAAGAGATATCGGAACATCTTGGATACAAAGATAATGGCTTCTTCGCGCGCCAGTTCAAACAGAATACCCATTTAACGCCAAGACAATACAGAGAAATGGTGAGAGGGAAGCTATTTGAAACCGATACCTTTGACTAGATTCAATTCCGCGATTTGATTGAATCTTTGCCAATAAGTCTCTAGTATGACGGCAATTTTATTCGTTTAATGGTTCGATCTTATCAATGTCATTCTCTATCAAAATACTTATTTCAATTAGTTTGGTGATAACAAGCCTGCAAATATCAGCCAAGTCCGATAATCGCGCCGCTGCTATCCTAGCGGATGAAATAATTACTTACCAAGAAATTACCTCGCCAATTGCCGATGAAATTTACCGGGCTGAAAGGGAGATTTATGAGTTAAAGCTCAATCAACTAAAGTCACAAATACTAGCTCGACTGATTGAAAAGGATCCGCGGAGCCAAGGGGTTAGCACAGATATTTTTGTACAAAAATATATCACTAACAATCCAAGCGTGAGCAATCTTGAGGTGGATAATTTTATTGCTGAGAGACGTGTTCCTGCTAATCGAATTAATCCAGACTTTAAACAAAAAGTTAAAACCTTTATGTTGCAACAAAAGCGTGCGACTGCAATTAACCGATGGATTGAAAAAGAAGGTAAGAAATACGGATTAACCATTAACTTACAGCCGCCCGAACGGCCCAGAGCCCAAATTTCGATAAATAGCTCACCCACGATTGGCCCTGATAAGGCACCCATTACGATTGTAGAGTACTCTGATTTTCAATGTCCTTATTGTGCTCAGGCAGTCCCCACGGTTAAAAAAATTCTAAAGAATTATCCTGATAAGGTGAAATTTGTATACAAGCAATTTCCTTTGGATTTTCATAAGGACGCGTTTAGAGCTTCCGAAGCGAGCCTTTGCATTAATGAGCAGTCGACTGATTATTTTTGGAGGCTGCACGACTACATGTTGGCGAACCCGCGCTCACTAAGCCAAGCTAATTTAATCGCTAAGGCGTTAGAGTATGGAGCGGATAAGGACAAGTTTTCAAAATGTTTAAAATCTGGAAAGTATGTCACTCAAGTTCAAAGAGAAATGCAAGAGGGAAGAGCGATAGGTGTTAGTGCGACCCCCATGTTTTTTGTTAATGGTATCAGCTTAAGTGGCAACCAACCTTATTCTGCATTTGAAGAGTTAATCGAAGAAGAGCTAGTGCGTTTAAATAAAAAATAGTCGAACGTTAAAAGACTCTATTGGTTATCGAAAATAATGAATCGAAGAAAATTTCTTAGAATTTCTAGCTACGCTGGTGGTTTTATTGCTGCCGGTGGTGGACTTGCTTGGATAAGTATTTCAGAGGCTTCTGGCGCTTTTAGCATTGACTCACTGCTAGCGCGGTTAGATAAAATTGAGGCGACAAAACATCGGGTGTTAGGGGAGTGGGACTTAGCTAAAATTCTTATTCATTGTGCGCAGAGTGTTGAATATTCTATGCATGGATACCCGCAACATCAATCTGATTTATTTAAACAAACGATCGGCAAGTTCGCTTTTTCACTGTTTGAATCAAAAAAGAAAATGACTCATGGGCTCGATCAAGCTATTCCTGGCGCACCAGAAATTTCGGCCAATCAATCTTTAGAGCTTGCACTAAATCGCCTCAGAAAATCCCTGATTAGTTTTAGCCACTATCAAGGTGTATTAGCGCCTCATTTTGCATATGGTCAATTAACCAAACAACAATATGCCCTAGCGCACGTTATGCATTTTAATAATCATTGGTCAGAAGTAGAGGTCGCTTAATGTGCATGGTGCTATCAGCAGAAAATTAATGTTAATTAAATAATAAAAAAGGGCCGGTAAGGCCCTTTTTTACAGTTAGTTTCGGTTAGTCGTCATTATTGAAGCTAATTACTTGGTGTGGCTGTGATGGTGAGAGTCACATTGGATGATGCTCGGTATCCGCGTACATCAATATGCCAAGTGTCAGCGCCAGGATTGGTGAAATTACAATTTTCGACATTTCCATTGCGGTACGGACGACAGTCGTAAGAAGAAGTGGTTGAAGCGGCACCTTTTCTTACATATAAATCGGCATCACCGCTACCACCAGAAATAGATACACTTAAGTCAGAGTAACCTGCAGATAATTCTTGAGTATATCGAGCCCACTCACCACGACTTAGTGAAGTAATCGTTTCGGTTCTATCAATGGGATCATTGTTAGGTGGTGTGCCACCTTCGGTGTAACTTCCCGTTAAACTAACACCTGAGAAGGTCGAGTACGCCTTAAGTCGAACATGATAAGTGCCGTTGACCTGAGTGGCGGTACAGGTCTCGACATTTCCGTTTCTGTAGGGGCGACAATCGTAGCTTGAATCCGTAGGAACGGAACCGAATTTAACATACAAATCGGCGTCACCCGTTCCGCCTGAAATATTAAACGAAATATCGCTGGCGTTTTGTGGCACATCCATCGTGAATAACAACTCTTCGCCGGTTGAAGCAGCTAATCCAGTTTTAGCGACACCATTTTCCAACACATTGTCGGCAGGAGGTGGCACATCATCTGTGACTTGCAAGAATATCGCAGAAACAGCCCCCCAAGTGTTGCTGGCATCTTTAGAACGAACATAAACAATATGCTGTCCAAGGCTTAAGCCGGTTGTATCGATAGTTCCGCTCAATCCTTCGGTTGAACTATTAAAGTTACCGTCGGACGCGTTTAACGGGATGGCGGTTGCGCCGCTTACCCAAGGAGGCGTGTCGATATAGTATTCCGCGCTTGAAATATTTTGAGTTGCTTCGGTGCCGTTGGCTGAACTAAACCGAGTGTCCGTTGCTGATGCGGCGATTGTTCCAGTCGCGCCGGGAGCAATATTTCCTGAGGACGAAGTACCATTAATTGTTAAGCTGCTAATGTCTGGTCCGCCCGGAGTAATGTAGGGCAGTCTCACTACTTTAGCGGCGTAAATTAATGCCGGGAGATTGTCGGTCACAATAGTATTTTCATAAGTTGAACAGGCTTGAAAAAAGCTTGTTCCTAGTTCAAAAGTAAATGCCGCTACACCGAGTTCACCATAACTAATGTTATCACTGGTGCCATCGGTCGGATAAAGACCAATTGATTGCTGAGGAGTATAACCGTTGAAATAAGCAAACTTACGACCGAGGGTTTGCATGGCAACGCCATTGGGCGCCACTTGACTACTATCGCCCCAAGGCCACAAAACTAATTCACTGTAACTATGGATATCAATATGAATTCCTGAAGTATCTGCAGGTGCTGCATCGGAATTATTTGGTCCTCTGTTATCAGCAAAAATTGATTTTACATAGCTTTCCAGCGCTTGAATTTCTGGTTCAGAACCAGCAGACGGGCCTCGGTAAGTATTGCTGCATTGCGATCCACTCGAGCCTTGTCCGTTAGTGCTATTCCATTTAAAACTAAAGTTTCGATTAAGATCGGCACCTCGACTATTTGAAGTCGCCCCACAATAATTTTGATTTGTGTTCTTTCTCCAAGATAATCCTGTCTCTGCTTTTTTACGACCATCAGGATTGGTTTGTAACATTAAATGGACTTCGTGATGATCCAGTATCCATGTAGCATCGGCATCGTTTCCATAGCCATTAACAAGCCAACGTGCAAATTCTAAATTGAGAGGTGCGGTAGTGTATTCTCTCGCATGAATGGCACTATTAATAAATAGAATTGGCTTTGTTCCAGTGGTTGCTGAGTTAGTTAACTTAAGCACCTTAATATCATAACCACCGGCGTTTTGAGTTTTTTCCCAGGAATCACCGACATCAATAAACTGCGCTAAATTTGGATTGTTAGTCACCATATCTTCCGCAGCACTAAAGGTTTCCTCCACTGTTTCATAACAGGCATATCCAGGTATGCTCTGAATATTAAAATCATCCGATAAAATACTTTGGGTGGAAAGTGACTGTTGAATTGACGCTAGTCGTTGGTTTCTTGCCGCAATGTAACTGTCGGCTGGTTTAAAACGAAACCCAAACGGTTTTAATTTTTTCTTATCTTGCTCGGATAGTTCTAATATTAAGTAGCCATCATCCAATTTAGATTCTAACAGTTGGCTATGCAGCGTAATTGACGCTTTGCGTGCAATATCTTGGTTGGGGAAATAGGCGCGGTAAATATTAGTGACTAATTTTTCTTGTTCTATTTCATCTAATGCAAGCGAAACCTTGTTTGTATGTGCGTGAGATACAAAAACAAAACTCGCCAAAGAAAGAGATAGGAACGACTTGAGTATTGTTATATTTTTCATTCAGTATTCTCCTATTGCTAATTTATGCTCGTGCGTTATAAGTGTCGAAACTTAACCGGCGTACAAAAAATGTACGACTCGGCACAGCTTAATCGCTAAGAAAGGGGGATCAGGAAAAAATTTTAAAAACATTCTCGAGGCGAGATAAAAAAACAAGTTAAGTTTAATAAAAATCTCATTCCGCAAAAAATTATGGTTATGTAAGCTGGGCAAAAATGATATTTAATAGCTAAAAATACTGATGCAAGAGCTCTAGTTGATGGCTTAGAATAATTGCTGAAACAAGAGTTTGTGTAGACTATAAAGCTTTGCCTTTCCGAATGATGATTTAGTCTCGTTGATTTCGCGCAATTTTTATAATTGGGTTTTTGCCAAGTTTCTAGTCTCATGTCATAGCGTGCGGAAGAATTAAGTCATTGAACTTATTAGTTATTCGTGATCGTTGATCCGTGTCTACACCGCTCAAATTCGTGTAGGACGTAATCTCGTGATGAGACAATCTATCACTAACTAATTGATTATTAGAACAAACTAGGATTAAATGGCTATTTTTAAACTTTGTCTATGTTTGCGTTGTGAATATAGAAACTTGTTAATTGCCTAAATACTTGCCAAATCAAGAGTGATAGAATAGTATCACTTTATGAAAGTAGAATTAGTAACCTCCCTCAAACGACAAGCCACTAAAATCCTCTCAGAACTACATAAGTCTAAGGAACCTGTGCTGATAACTGAGCACGGTCAACCTTCTGCATATCTCGTGGATGTTGATGACTATGAAATGATGCAGAATCGTATGAGTATTTTGGAAGGAATAGCTCGCGGAGAAAGCGCAGCTCTGGAGGGCCGTACATTTTCAAATACTCAGGCCAAAGAGAAAATGAGCCGATGGCTCAAATAGTTTGGACCGAACCGGCCTTACGAGATCTTGATGAAGTCGCGGAATATATAGCACTCGATAAATACTCTGCTGCCAAGAATCTAGTTGAGCAGGTTTTTGCAAGAGTCGATCAACTTCAAGAATTTCCTGAGTCGGGCAGAAAGCCACCTGAACTACCCAAAAATTCCCGTTATTATGAAGTCATCGTTGGCCCGTGTCGCATTTTCTATAGAATTAAAGGTAACAAATTGTATGTTCTTTATATTATGCGTAGTGAAAGGCAATTGCGGAAGTTCATCCTCGATGCTCGCTAAACAACCAGCAATTAACAAATCGCAGGAAATCGAAATACAAAAAGACACATTCGATTCAGCTTCGCATTAGGTGGTAAATAAGATGGGTATCGAAGTCTTATGGAACGAAGATAAAGTTGACAACTTTTTAGAAGACGTCAAAAGCTTTGCTATGTCCTTAGATTTTTACCAAATCCGTTTTGATCTTGAGTCTGACTCAGGTAAGCATATTAAAGTTTTTGACGGCGGGTATGAATTTGTGGAGGAGAACTCGGAAGATTGCTTCAAATGTCCTGCTTGCAAAAATACGTCTTTCGAAATTTTGGAGGGCGCCTTAGAGCAAAATCCCGTTTTAGGATTCTGTTGTGTAGGATGCGATATCTATGGTGCGGTTTTCCCATGTGGACT
This sequence comes from Kangiellaceae bacterium, assembly GCA_965230505.1. Classification (GTDB taxonomy): domain Bacteria; phylum Pseudomonadota; class Gammaproteobacteria; order Enterobacterales; family Kangiellaceae. Next base: position 3,617,330 of record OZ246006.1, read on the forward strand.
ATAGCACGTAAACAGTCTAGACAGCCTATGTAAACCACGCAATACTGCTTGGGGCATTTTGTTCAAAAGGCATCATGATAAATATTAATTTTCGAATAAATTTTGAGGTAAAGCTGAAGCGCAAGCTTGAGAAGTTTTTAGAGCGCTATGCGAAAGAAATAGGCGCTACTTTAGATAATCTTAAAATAGACAGATACTGGAAAATCGAAAGTCAATTCCAAGCTGAGTTTCAGATAGCGTTGGGGGATGTGGCTAAAGCTGACGCAGTGTATAAGACACTAACTCTTGCTAATACACTGCAAAGTGGATGTTGGTTTGTGAACGGGCCACACGAAAGTAAACCCTTGATTTTTGAATGTATTCTGAATAATGAAAATGATGACCAGCCCTTAAAGTGGGCGCATCTAGCACTTGAAAGTAAGACATAATCCGTCCCAGCAATAGAAGGTATAAACAAAAACAGCCTCCATGGAGGCAAGCGTTCTACCCTGAGCCAATCAAGCCCTATATCTACTTTGAAGAGGGCGGTACTTTTAACTTCATTTGATTAGTTGGAAGCAGCGAAGAGTAAGAAGAAATAGAAATGAGTGTTGAAATTATTGCTGTTTCAAAAACTGTAGAGAGAAGTAAACCGCAAATGTTTAAAGTGTCCCACCTAGGAGTCAAAAAGCTTTGGTGGAAATTTTGGTAAAAGTTAACCATACGCAGCTGAAAGTGAACCGCTGTGCTTGGCCAAAAATGGAAAGAGAATTCCTTGAATATTTTTAAGTCATTGATAATCGTTAGTTCACTGGTTTTAGCAGGTTGTACGACAGGACAACTGTATTACTTAGATAAAAATGGTGACAGCAAGCTAGCTTGTGATGTTGAGTTTGCAGGTCTCCCGTCGGTAGATAAATATGCTGTAGAATACTCGCTTAGCTTGTGTGCAAAAAGTGTTGTGAAAAAAGGTGGTACGATTAAAGAAAAACATCTTTTAGACATTGATACATCCATTCCCAGCCCACCGTGTGGAGCCAAATGGAATCACGAACTAGCTAAACAAATGTATCAATCTGATGAGCTTTCCAAAAAAGAGTACGGTTATATTGTTGCGCATATTGATTTGGGATTGGCAAAAGTTAATCAATGTGCAACAAACAAGAAGTCGTAGCAACCCTAACTGATCGAACAGACAAAAAACATCAAAGATAAGTCAAAGTTTCATCACGATTCATTGTTCACTTAAGTATTAATATTCCTCTAAAGGCTGCTAACAAGCCAGTTTCCGGCAATCTTTGAATATCTAGCTTCATTTAATTTTGCCGTCAAAATCAATTCATATAGAGGTTTAAGATGAAAAACTTATCAATTTTGGTTAGTGCGATTGTATTTGTTCTGCCGCTTTCTTCATTCGCCGTTGAACCATTACTTCAAGATAAACAAGGTGTCATTAGGGATGCGACTAAGCTTCGTGTGGCGGCAAATCGCAATAAACAATCGAAAGCTAAACCAGCCACTAAACGCAAGTCCTCAAAGAAAAAAAATACCTCGGCTGGGCTGCAATCTGATGGTGAGTTAGTACAGGCGAAAAAGCCCAACAAGCTAATCGGACATGAACTCACTCATACCGCGCAACAGCAGGGTAGAATGTTCACTTCTAGTGATTTTAATACGGCGGGCTCTTCGACTGATAAAAAGCCAAAGACTCTCTCGCCAAGGCCTAAGTTATCTCCCAATTCTGCCGTTATTAGTAAAAAAGCTAATATTAAAAAAAATGTTAAAGACTCTCACGACCAATTTTCCAATATGCAAGAAGGTCATCAGGCACATTCCATCCCCCTAGAAAATGCAACGGTCTCGCAAATTCGCACCGAGCAATTAAATAATAAGCATCGAACCGTCACCTCAGTCAGGGTTAGAGAGAAATTAGGAGCCAAATGTAATAAACGCGACTTTCCAAGTAATGGAGTGATCAAACGACTTGGAAAGATGCAGGCGGTTGAATGTAGCAAAGGAAAGGTTGCTCTTAAGCGGCGAAATTAATAGAAGAAGGCTAGGGAGCACTGAAAAGTACCAGGCAGTAAATGAATTTTGTCTACCCAATACCAGCTTGCTCGACTAGCAACAACCCTTCAATTAATTGATCAACATCTTCAAAATCATTGTAAAGCCCTACGGATGCTCGCACGCAATGTTTCACGCCGACCGCGTTTAGGCAAGGCTGTGCACAGTGATGACCGGCTCTCACGGCGACATTTTTAGCGGCTAAAAACGCAGCCACATCATGACAGTGAATGGTTGGGTGTAAAAAGCTGACAAGGCTTTGACTGGATGGGTGAGAGACTATTTTAAATTGGGTTTTAGTTTCGATTTGCGATTTTAGATAGTCGCAGATCTGCTTTTCGTGCGCGCTAATTTTATTCAAGCCAATCGAATTCACGTATTCAATCGCGCTAGCCAATCCAACTAATGTTGCCAAGTTAGCACTGCCAGCTTCTAGTCGACTGGGCGTATTAACTAACTGATAATCATCAAGGGTTGTTTTAGCAACGATACCACCACCCAATAATAAAGGTTCGAGCGTTGTATGGTCTTTGCAAAACAAAACGCCGCTGCCACCCACCGAATAAAGCTTATGGCCGGAAAAAGCGTAATAATCACAATTTAATTCAGATAAATTGAGAGGAAGATGAGACACCGCCTGAGCGCCGTCGAGTAAGGTTTTTACGCCGTATTGAGTGGCCTTTTGCGTCAGCAATTCAACTTTGGGATGATTACCCAATACATTGGAGCCGTGGGTCATTGCTAGCAACTGACAATTGTCCAGCAGTTGTTGTTCTAAATTTTCAGTATTCACATTTCCAGCTGAGTCGATTGGCAGAATGTTCAGCCTAACACCTGTTTGCTTTGCAAGCCGCTGCCATGGCAACAAGTTTGAGTGATGCTCTAGCGCTGTCACAAGGATTGAATCGGTCGGTTTTAGTTGTGATCGTAGACTTGCCGCGACCATATTAATAGACTCAGTCGCACCTTTGGTAAAAATGACCTGCTCGCTCTTGCAACCGATAAACTTGGCAACGGTGCTGCGGCAGTGATCAATTCTTGAACTGGCATTTTCGCTTAGCCCATGCATTCCACGTCCTGCATTGCCTTGGCCGTTAGCGAGATAATGGGCGACCTCGTCAATTACCACTTGAGGAACTTGGCAAGTGGCTGCGGAATCTAAATAGGCTATTCGGGCTTTATTGGTACGAGTACTCAGGGCAGGGAAGTCATTTTTCCAAGGTGAATGCATGGGTATTTGGGACGCTTTGTTGAGAATAGGGCAATTTGTCCCCATGATAATCGAAATTAGTCGAGTTTGGCTATTTTATCTAGGTTGAGCCCCCCAGAAACGTGATGTTTAACTAGAGAAGAGTCACTGAACAAGGTACAATTCCGCGATTAATTCTTAAGTCGACTTAGAACATCGAACAAAATTTGTTCAGCCCACGGGATTTTGGGTTTTGGGTCACAAAATTATAAAAACTTACTAGGTAGTGTTTATCCATGTTTGGAAATGTATTAACCAAAATTTTCGGTAGCCGAAATCAACGTTTGTTGAAGCAAATGAACAAACGAGTCAGCAGAATTAGCGCACAGGCAGAGGCTGTTAAAGCATTGTCTGATGAGGAGCTAAAAGAATGTACCGTTAAGTTCAGGCAGCGCCTTGAACAGGGTGAAACACTCGACGATATTTTAGAAGACGCTTTCGCGGTGGTTCGTGAGGCCGGTGAAAGAGTCCTAAACATGCGCCATTTTGATGTGCAATTAATTGGTGGCATGGTTTTGCATGACGGAAAAATCGCCGAAATGAAAACCGGTGAGGGGAAAACCTTAGTCGCAACTTTATCAGCCTATTTAAATGCTTTGACGGGTAAAGGCGTGCATATCATCACCGTCAATGATTACCTGGCTCAACGTGACTCAGATTGGATGGGACCACTTTACAAGTTTTTAGGTTTATCGGTTGGGGTTATTTTATCGGGACAAGATACCGAAACTAAACGAGCAGCTTACGCTTGTGATATTACTTTCGGAACCAATAACGAATACGGATTTGACTATTTACGTGACAACATGGCTTTCTCCATTGAAGAAAAAGTCCAACGTGCATTGAACTACGCCATAATCGATGAAGTTGACTCTATTTTAATTGATGAAGCAAGAACACCCTTGATCATTTCTGGTGCTGTGGACGATAGTTCAGAGCTTTACCGTGCAGTTGATAAACTAATCCCTAAACTTGAGCAGCAAACCGATGATGAAGATCAGCAAAGTGGTGATTTTTCTGTTGATGAAAAATCTAAGCAGGTTCATCTAAGCGAGCGAGGGCAAGAGCGCGTTGAACAGCTTCTAATTGAAAGCAAGTTGATTGAAGAAGGCCAAAACCTATATAGCGCGGCTTCTATTTCTTTATTGCACCATGTGAACGCCGCTTTAAGAGCACATGCACTTTTCAAGAAAGATGTTGATTACATTGTTAAAGATAATGAGGTCATCATTGTTGATGAACATACCGGACGTACCATGCCTGGGCGTCGTTGGTCCGATGGATTGCATCAAGCGGTAGAGGCCAAAGAAGGCTGTAACATTCAAAATGAAAGTCAAACTCTGGCTTCTATTACATTCCAAAACTTATTCCGATTGTACGACAAATTATCCGGTATGACGGGTACTGCTGATACAGAAGCATTTGAATTAAATCAAATTTACGGTTTAGAAGTAGTGGTAATGCCCACTAACAAGCCGATGTTAAGAAAAGATTTAGGTGACTTAATCTTCTTGACCAAGCAAGAAAAGTATATGGCTATTATTGAGGATATTTTAGAGCGTCGAGAAGCCGGTCAACCGATACTGGTTGGAACAGCATCGGTTGAATCATCTGAAATTTTATCTAGAGTTTTAAAAGAGAAGAAAATTAAACATCAAGTTTTAAACGCTAAGTTCCACTCTAAAGAAGCCGATATAATCGCTGAAGCTGGACGTCCAGGTAATGTAACCATAGCAACTAATATGGCGGGGCGTGGTACGGATATCCAATTAGGTGGAAGTTTACAAGCCGATATTGATGCGCTAAAAAATCCTACTGAAGAGCAAATAGCCAAAGCGACTGAAGAGTGGAAGAAGCGTCACGAGCAAGTATTAGCCGCAGGTGGCCTGGCGATTATAGGTACTGAGCGACATGAGTCTCGCCGAATCGATAATCAATTACGTGGACGAGCGGGTCGTCAGGGTGATCCGGGACACAGTCGATTCTATTTATCTTTAGAAGATGACCTGATGCGAATTTTTGCTTCTGATCGAATGGCCAGCATGATGCAAAAAATGGGCTGGGAAGAAGGTGAAGCGATTGAACACAAGTGGGTTTCTAGAGCAATCGAAAATGCTCAAAAGAAAGTTGAAACTCGTAACTTTGATATTCGTAAGAACTTACTTGAGTACGATGATGTTGCTAACGATCAACGTAAGGTTATTTATGAGCAACGTGCTGAACTAATGTCAACGGAAGATGTTTCCGAAACCATTACGTCATTGCGTGCCGATGTGATTAATACTGTGATCAGTCAATATATTCCACCGCAAAGTATCGATGATATGTGGGATGTGTCTGGTCTAGAAGATCGTTTAAAAAGTGATTTCTTAATTGAACTACCCATTCAAGAGTGGCTTGATCAAGATGATAACTTACATGAAGAACCACTGAGGGCGAAAATTCTTCAATCGTTAGTTGACGAATATAAGAAGAAAGAAGAGCAAGTTGGCGATATTGTGATACGCCACTTTGAAAAATCGGTGATGCTGCAAAATCTTGATAGTCATTGGAAAGAGCATTTAGCATCGATGGATCATTTGCGCCAAGGTATTGGGCTTAGAAGTTACGCGCAAAAAAATCCTAAGCAAGAATACAAACGTGAAGCGTTTGAGCTATTCTCAGAAATGCTAGAAAATATCAAGTTTGAAGTGATTTCTATACTATCCAAAGTTCAGGTCAAAGACTCTGATGATGTTGAAGCCGTTGAAGAAAAAAGAAGAAAAGAATCACAAGCCAGTCAAGTGAATTATGAACACGAGCAAGGTTCAGCCATGCCTGAGCAGGCGCAAGCGCAAGCTGAAGCTCACACGCCATACACACGAGAAGGGCAAAAGGTCGGTAGAAATGAACCTTGCCCTTGCGGTTCCGGTAAAAAATACAAGCAGTGTCATGGAAAGTTAGCCTAACCGAGCTTACTGTTATCGTTTCCATATTTTTGGAGCAATCACTTGTCTCGAATTCAAGTTGTCGCTGGAATCATTGTTAAAGATGATTCCAGACAAGAACGTCAAGTGCTTTTGGCAAAAAGAAACGCCAAGCAGCATCAAGGCGGTTTGTGGGAGTTTCCTGGCGGTAAAGTGGACGGGAATGAAGATCATTTCTCAGCATTGCAAAGAGAGCTGCAAGAAGAGCTGGGCATCACAATTAACAACAGTCAATTTTTTCAAGCAATCGAGTTTGATTATGCCGATAAACAAGTGGCACTTAACTTCTATTTAATCTCTGAATATTTAGGCACTGAACATGGCGCAGAGGGCCAGCCACTAAAGTGGGTTAGCCTATCTGAATTAGTAAACTATTCATTTCCTGAAGCAAATCAACCAATAGTTGAGCGTTTGGTGCAAGGGGAGTTTTCTTTTTGAGCATTGACTAATGCTAGAGTTTTTTAGGTAGTTTTAGTTTAGGTTTGATGACAGGATATTTTCCAAAAGGGACATTCTTTTTTGTTCTTTTTAAAGAACCAAATCTAAATTCAATACTTCCACTGCGCTCAATAACCTAGTCAGACTATCATTACGTTCTTTAATGGTGGTTTCGCAGCGCTGCGCTCTCTGCGACATTCTTTTGTCTGGCAACAAAAGAACGCAAAAATGCCCTTTACGTTGCGCACTGGGCGACCGAAATTAGCCTAATGTTTTGTCCTATCGGCCTGTGGGACGCCCACCAACTGTTCGTCTGTGTGGCCCATCCCAATACTACTTACTTCGATCATTATTTCTTTACACATAATTAGTGACGTGAATATCTTTGCCAAAGATTTACCCGCCTAGCGGCTTATAACGGACTGGTGAAATTCATGAGGCAGCGGGTAGACAAGAAAAGTAAATGAGCGCCAGCGAGCTCTTTTCTTCCGCTGGCTCGCTCCCAGCGAATAAGGACCTTTTAGGCTTGAACTAAATTTCAACAGGCTACCGACTAGTTATTTTCAGCGAAAAAGCTTTTGTATACTTTTGTCTTTTAACAAAAGTATGTCGCAGGAAAGCTTTAGCGCTGCGAAACGCCTTTGACCTTGACAAAGACAAGGTACAAAACAGGTTGCTGAGCGCAGTCGAAGCATTGGTTTTCGCTCTTATTAAAGGACAATAAAAATTGTCCGCTATAGATAAAAAGCAGATCTAACATTTTGTCTAAATTGTGCAACACCCCTCTAACCGCAGGTTAACCCCGTCAGTTAATTATTAGGTAATCTGATAAATTTGCTAAAAGCAAAGCCAAGCGGATGGCGTTCTTTTACATTTGGAAAAACTTAGCTCCACTTCGACCGTCAGCTGCTGGTCATTAATTGGGGTTGGCATGAGTGGGATTTTCTTCAACTCTCTAATTGATTGATGAAGAACTTGTTGCAATTCTGGTTGGAATTCACCGGCAATAATCTTACTGTCTATAATTTCTATCGCACCGGCTTTTTCTTCAAAGCTGACTAGAATTCGAGCGTTTGTTTTCGGTTTACGTCTTACTTTTCTAGGAGGAATTGGTTTTGCTTTACCCTCAATGTAGTTCTTAACGTCTTCAACATAATCATCTTTCATTTCTAAAATAATTTGATCAAAAGTTGTTGCAGCTCGTTGTGACTTCGCCTTTGGTTTAGACTCCGCCTGTTTGGGTGGATCAATCGGTTTTTCTCTTGCAACCACTTTCGGCTGGCTTTTCTTGACTGGTACCTCAGTTTTCTTGGTGGTTTTTTTACTATCATCAGATTTTTTAGGTGGTGTTTTATTAGCCACTTTTTCTTTAGGCGGTGTTTTCTTCGCTTGTTTGGTCTGTTTTTTTACTACCTTCTTTTTAGCTTCTGGTTTTTTAGTCGCTGCAGTTTCAGTGTCAACTTTAGCTACTTTGGTTGAGGTTTGCTGTGGAACAAACAAATTTGCTATTTCTCGTTTTCGAGCGTCTTCGAAACTTAGTTGATTAAACTCTTTGACTAATTTTTGGTTGGGCGGTGATAACAATGTTTGTTGAAATACGATCGTCGGAGGACGCTTGCCATACCAAATGGCAGTTAGCGCTTTTTGAAACTCAAAGTTTTTAAAAGTAGTAATTAGGACCTCATTTAGAATGACGCGAGTGCCAGAACCGGGATAGTATTCAAATATCAGTTGATCACCCTTTTTCATTTCGTGCTTCATTAGTCGACTAAATTCTAATAATTCGTCAGAGAGGCTTTCCAACTCACTGCGTGGGGTGTTTATCAGAATCCTTTCAATCCATAGCTGATGATTTTGGCGTTTTGAAAACTTGTCTTGTATATAACGAACTTCCATTCGTAGTGGGAAGTTAGGATTTTGAGTGAAATTATTTTCAGTATTATGTTGAGAGAAAACGGCCGCATAGAATATTGGCACTCTAAGCTTTTCTTGAATTGCAATGCCGGCTAGCGGTAAAGGTGTTTTACTGGGTTCAGCGGTCAGTGTTAAAGAAACCACTACAAGAAGCAGAATTTTGATTGAATTTTGTAATAACCAATTCATTGGACTCGTTTTCCGTTTAGAGCTAATGCCAATAATCTTAAATTAAAATATTATAATTAAAGAAAGTCGACTAAATTCCTTATATTATAGTTGATCTAACGTGGGATTTTAACTTTCGTCGCCGATTGTGGCCTTATTTAAATCTATTTTGGCCTTATCTGGTGTGAGTTTAAAGCAAAAATCTTGTGTACCTTTCCAGCTAATGTCAATTATTTTACCATTTTCTTGATATCGCACGATTCGACTGCATTTATCACTACTTCCCCCGAGCTGAAATAAAGTCAGTCCAATTCCAATGGCTCCTGCTCCAATTCTAGTACCTGAACCAACAGAAACAGACGTATTACCGTTTTCGTGCTCTATATTGACCCATTCAGCGTAATAGACTTCATTAGCGACTGTGGTCTTACTTGGCAGTCCCCAATATTTAAGTATTTGGTCGTATGAGCTTGATTCCCAAGCTTGAATTCGTTCATTTACCTTTGTGACCGGAACGCTAGCGCAACCTGACAAGCAACATACAAGTAATAACATTGTAAATCGACAGCGATCCGAGTTAATTGTCATTTGCGGGCTCCTTATAATCAATATGTCTGGGCTAAGGCATTGATCTTTAGTAGAATGGCTCCTTTGAATATAGTAGCAAAATTAAGAATTAGCGATGATAGAAGTCACATCCATTAAAGAGCGAATCAAGAATTTACAGGGTAGAACAGAGACTCTCAGGGGGTATCTTTGACTACGATGTGCGAAAAGAACGTTTGACCGAGGTTGAGCGAGAGCTTGAATTACCTGACGTCTGGAATGAGCCAGAACGCGCACAAGCTTTAGGTAAAGAACGTTCTGACCTTGAAGCGATTGTTACCACTATCGACAAACTAGAAGATGGGCTAGCAGACTCTGATGATTTGTTGATGATGGCAGTTGAGGAAGACGATCAAGAAAGTGTCGATGAGTTAATTACTGAGCTAGATGAATTAGAAAATTACCTAGAAAAACTCGAATTTCGCAGAATGTTCAGCGGCGAAATGGATGCTGAGAACGCTTATATTGATATTCAGTCCGGCTCTGGTGGAACTGAAGCCCAAGATTGGGCAGATATGCTGCTGAGAATGTATCTTCGTTGGTGTGAAAGCAGAAACTTCAAAGCGGATATAATTGAGCTTTCTAGCGGAGAAGTGGCAGGCATTAAAAGTGCGACCATTCAAGTGCAAGGCGAATATGCATTTGGGTGGTTGCGCACTGAAACTGGCGTTCATCGATTGGTGCGAAAATCGCCATTCGACTCAGGCAGTCGCCGTCACACCAGTTTTGCCAGTATTTTTTGCTATCCCGAGATTAAAGATGATGTAGAAATTGATGTCAATCCTGGCGATTTAAGAATCGATACTTATCGTGCCAGCGGTGCGGGAGGACAACATGTTAACAAGACCGACTCTGCCGTACGAATAACCCATTTACCCACCAATACCGTGGTTCAATGCCAAAACGATAGGTCACAGCATAAAAATAAAGATCAAGCGATGAAGCTGTTAAAAGCTAAGTTGTATGAATTAGAAATACAAAAACAAAATGCGGAAAAGCAGGAAATGGAAGACGCTAAATCCGATATTGGTTGGGGAAGTCAAATTCGATCTTATGTTTTAGATCAGTCTCGAATTAAAGACCTTCGCACCGGTTATGAATCCACCAATACCCAAGCTGTTTTGGATGGCGATTTGGATGGATTTATAGAAGAAAGTCTAAAAGCGGGATTATAACTCCGCAGAGTAAAAATCAAACAGATACTATTTTTTAACGAGTTTCGACTCAATACATTTAAAGACAGATATTATGAGTAATCAAGAAAAATTAACGCCAACGATTGATGACAACAAACTGATTGCTGAGCGAAAAGAAAAGCTAGCCAGTATTCGAGAAAACTGTTCTGCCAACGGCCACCCAAATCATTTTAAGCCGAATCACTACGCTCAAGAGCTTCAAAAAGAGCATGGCGAGCAAGATAAAGAAACGGTTGTCGGCTTAAATAAGGTTGTTAGTGTGGCAGGAAGAGTCATGGCTAAACGAGGACCGTTCTTTGTTATTCAAGATATGACGGGACGAATTCAAGCCTATGCTCCTAAAGATGCGCAAAAAGATATGAAAGCGCGCTGGGGTAGTTTAGATATTGGCGATATTATCGGGGTAAAAGGACAGCTTAAGCTCAGTGGTCATGGTGACTTGTTTGTCACAATGGAAGAATATCATCTACTGACTAAATCATTGCGACCTTTGCCCGAAAAGCATGCTGGATTAAAAGACCAAGAAATTAAATATCGACAACGGTATGTGGATTTGATCACTAGCGAAGAAACTCGACAAAACTTTCTAATACGCAGCAAAGTCATTGAAGGTATTCGCCGCTTTCTGGTTGAAAAAAACTTTATGGAAGTAGAAACGCCAATGTTGCAAGTAATTCCTGGTGGCGCTGTAGCAAGGCCATTTGTGACTCATCATAATGCCATGGATATCGACATGTATTTGCGTATAGCGCCAGAGCTATACTTAAAGCGTTTGGTTGTTGGGGGATTCGACCGAGTCTTTGAGATCAATCGAAATTTTAGGAACGAGGGGCTATCCACTCGTCATAATCCAGAGTTTACGATGTTGGAGTTTTATCACGCCTATGCCGATTACCAAGACCTGATGAATTTAACTGAAGACATGTTAAGAACCGTTGCGCAAGATGTGCTAGGTACGACGGTTGTGACAAACACAACCAAGGATTCTGAGGGTAATGTCACAGAAAGTGTTGATTATGACTTTGGAGCCAAGTTTGAACGAATCTCAATGGTCGATGCCATTCTAAAATATAATCCATCATTTGAAGAAAATGTCTTTAGAGCCCCAGAAGAAAACTTTGAGAAAATTAAAGCCTATGCCAAACAAGTTCATGTTAAAGAACCAGAAGTTGATGGAATCTGGGGGCCCGGTAAATATATTTGTGAAATCTTTGAAGAAACCGCTGAACATTTGTTAATCCAACCAACATTTATCACTGAGTATCCATGGGAGGTTTCTCCTTTAGCTCGAAGAAACGATTCAAACCCATTTATAACCGATCGATTTGAATTCTTTGTTGGTGGCCGTGAAATCGCTAATGGTTTTTCTGAGTTGAATGATGCCGAAGATCAAGCGGCTCGATTTAGAAAACAAGTGGAAGAAAAAGATGCCGGAGACGACGAAGCCATGCACTTTGATGACGATTATATAAATGCATTGGAGTATGGTTTACCGCCAACAGCTGGAGAAGGGATTGGTATCGATCGATTAGTGATGTTATTTACCGATTCACCGACGATTAAGGATGTCATATTGTTTCCGCACATGAAGCCACTCAATCACTAAAAGGTGTTGCTATCGAACTTGAAATGTTAGGCTTTAAGCCATGGTTAAAGAAATGATAAATGACTTAGTGAGTTATCATCATCTGGTGCTACTCATTGGGTCTTTATCTGACTTTGATAAAGAGATTCAAAAAGAACTGAGTCAATATCAATTAGACATTACTCATATCCCTCCCGATAATTATCATATTAAAGATTACGCGGCAATTGTCGTTTCTCCCTTAGTCGAACAATTTGAGATGACTGCGATTGAAAACAAACGCTTTTTCATTTTGTCATTTTCTTCTAAAGTGCTTGCTGACATTCAAATTAGCCAACCCTTTACACCATCACAGTTTCGATCTGCGTTAGTCGCGGCCATAGAATTTCATAAAACTAAATCAAGTCTTAGAGATATTGAAAAGCGACATCTCATCGTCACCAAGGAAAGAAAAAAACTGAGTGCGATTGGTGTTGCGTTAAGTGCGGAAAAAGATTTAGATAAACTACTTGGAATGGTGCTCAAAGAAGGCAGAGGGTTGGGCAAGTGTGAAGGTGCTTCACTCTATTTAATGGACAAGAATGATGCTGGCGAGCCGGAGCTGGTGTTTAAGCTTACTCAAAACAGTAAAATAAGTTTCGATTTTCAAGAAGTGCGATTTCCCCTCACAAGCCGCTCGTTGGCAGGTTATGTTGCGCTTAATGGTGAAATATTAAATATAAGTGATGTCTATCAACTAGATGAAGAACTACCTTACTCGTTTGACAAAAGCTTCGATCTGAAAATTGGATATCGTTCCAAAGAGCTGCTGGTTTTGCCGATGAAAAATCATAAAGGCAAAATCATTGGGGTATTGCAATTTGTTAATACTTTTGGCGGTGATGGTTCTGACGACAATGAGAAGCAAGCTGACTGTGTAGGGTTTTCACAAGCCAAGCAAGGTTTGTTGGCAGGTTTGGCGAGCCAGGCTGCCGTGGCAATAGATAATTCTCAATTAATAGAAAATATTCAAAATTTATTCGAGGGGTTTGTTTCTGCGTCAGTAAATGCAATCGAATCTCGCGACCCTGTTACCAGCGGACACTCATTTAGGGTTGCAGAATTAACCACAAATTTGGCCAAAATGTTAGATCGTGAAACGAGTGGCCGTTACAAGTCTTTAACTTTTAATACAGAACAAATTAAAGAAATTAGATACGCGTCATTGTTACATGATTTTGGTAAAGTTGGCGTTAAAGAGAATGTGTTGCTTAAGGCTAACAAGCTGCATGCGAGTCGTTTTCAATACATTGCGTTAAAAATTGAATGGCAAAAGCAAGTCCTGCAAAAAAAGTTTTATCAACAACTATTGAGTGATGGTATCTCTCTGCCTCGAGAAGTCTTTAATGGAGATGAAATCCGTGATTCAAGGATCTTAAACTCAAGTGCTTATCGCAGTTTGAAACGCCAGCTAGATCAACTCGATCAATATCAACTGATGTTAAATAAAGCTAATCGACCAAGTGTTATAGAACAAAAAGTGGTTGAAGAGTTATCTCACATGGCAGAATATCAAATGGACTCAGAGTTTCCATTTAACCAAAAGCTGATTAATGACTCTGATTTTCTATCGCTATCTATTTCCAAAGGGAGTCTGACAGATAGAGAACGCAAAGAAATCCAGTCCCATGTTGTTTATACCCAAGCGTTTTTAGCCCGCATTCCATGGACCGATGAGCTATCAGCTATTCCTACAATTGCAGGGGCACACCATGAGAAACTCGATGGAAGCGGTTATCCTAAGGGCTTGAATGAAACCGAAATCCCTGTGGCGAGTAAAGTGATGACAATTGCCGACATTTTTGACGCATTAACCGCTCAAGATAGGCCTTATAAAAAGGCCATTAATTATCAAACGGCATTAGATATTCTATGTGATGAAGCTAAAAAAGGAAAAGTAGACCAAGAAATGCTCAATACCTTTATACAAGCGGATGTTTACCGTTGTGTTTTGTAGCTAACTTGCCGATATTTAGAGATATTTCTGAAATTGAGTTACTAGGAATACTGCGTTAGGGTAAATAATGCTGAAATTGTGATCTTGCTGGTCAGAGGACTTGCCTTTTACCCATTAATGCGAGTAGGATTAGTAGGCTTATAACTCAAGACCTCCATTTGTCCCAGTGACAATTAACGAATAATTAAAAAATATAACTAAAACAACCCAGGCTATAGTGAATAGTCCATATTTTACTAAGTAGGATTGAAGTAGAAAAATTAACAGGAGAATTTCATGAAAAAAACACAATTTTTGCTCTCAGCAATCACTGGAGTAGGGATTACTATCGGAATGCTCGGGTGCTCCGGCGATGGCGTTAATCCACCGCTCGAGCAACAAACTGTCGATGTTCCTGTCAGAATGGTTGCGACTTACGCACCGTCGACTGGAAGTGTCCCACTTCCTAATGATTTACTGTTCAGTGGTTCGACTGATTTAACCTTGAACGTTCCTGTTGCCGATGCGGCTGATTTTTCAGATCCTTCTGTGGCTGTTAGCGCATTAGATGGGTGGTCAGCGACAGCGCCATTTGCCATGTCTTTTTCTAGTTTAGATCCTAATGTTTCTGTCGATCCTGCAAGTGTTGTTGGAGGCAGTAGTGTTAGAGTGTTTAAAGTTAACGTACTTCGGTCTGAAGTCTCTCCAGGTATTCCTGCTCCAACTGGCCCAGTGACCAGTGTTGAGCGTGAGTTAACTGCCAATCTTGAATATGTCGTTCAAGCGAGCGGTCCAACTAGTGTTGCCGTTGTACCCACAGTGCCTTTTGAGCAACAAGCATCATATATGGTGGTAGTCACTAACGGTCTAATGGATAGTAACGGTTTACCTATTCTTCATGACTCACAATACGCGATTGCCAAAAGTGTTAACCCAATAGCAGAAACTTCTGAAGTCGCTGCGTTAGAACCGGTACGTCAATTGGTTAATGCTATGGAAGTTGCAGCCGAAGCCTTTGAAGGTGGACCAGCACGAAGCAGCGTTATCATGAGCTTTCAGTTTACTGTACAGTCAGTGGGAACTGTCATGCAGTCAGCGAAACTGGCTACAATAGATGGTCCTTTAGCTGCGGGTGCGGTTCCAGCGACCAGCTTTAGTAGTCTATTTACCGATACCACTCCATTTACTGGGTTGGGAGCGGCCGACTTGTATAAAGGTTCCATCACATTAAACTATCTACTTGGCGCTCCATCCGAGGAAAATCCGACAGCACCGCTTAATACCATGTGGAAAGCGCTAGAAGAACTGCCAATCGGTCCCGAGGGAGCGTTAGTGCCTAATCCATTCGGAGAAAACTTAACCTACGCAAACTCTTTCCCAAGGGTTAATGGTCTTGAAACGGCCCCTTTATTAGTGTCGATGCCGAAAGCAGCGCTTGGTTGTGCTAAGCCTGCGGGTGGATACCCTGTGGTGATATTCCAACATGGGATAACAGCGAATAGAACCAATCTATTAGGCATTGCTGATTCGTTAGCAGCTCCCCCTTCTTGTACTGCTGCGGTTGCAATGGATATGCCATTACACGGAATTACAGAAAATGATCCAGTTCATTTAGGCTTACAAGCAGCATCTGACGGTGCCATTGGCTTATTTGAAGGGTATGCTCCTGGCGCATTAAGAGAAAGAACCTTTGGTGTTGACTACGTTAATAACGAAACGGGTGCACCTGGTCCTGATGGTGTCGCTGATAGTTCCGGAACTCACACTATTAATCTAGCTAACCTATTGGTTGCTCGTGACAATAATCGCCAAGCAATTTTAGATTTACTGTACCTAGAAAAAGCCGTTGGCACCATGGATATTGATGGTGATGATGCGGCTGATTTTGACGCAACTAAAATTTCATTCATTGGTCATTCACTCGGTGCGATCGTTGGAAGTAGCTTTGTTGCTTACTCTGACAATATTCAAGCGGCAGTACTGGCTAATCCAGGTGGCGCTATTGCTTCTTTGCTAAATGGCTCGGAAACTTTCGGTCCTAGAATTAGAGGCGGTGTTGCTGCCGGCGCTGGTATCACAACTGAAGATCCTACATTCCCAGCTACCCTAGCGCAGTTCTTGTTTGCTGCTCAAACCGTTGTTGACTCGTCGGATCCTGCTAATACCGCGACAATCGCTCTAACCAACAATGTTCCAACCCTAATGTTGCAAAACCTAGGCGATTCGGTGGTGCCAAATTCTGTGGCGACTGCGCCGTTAGCGGGTACTGAACCACTCGCTCGAGTTTTAGGGCTAGAAACCACCGCGACAGAAGAGGCAGGTTTAGTTGCAGGCGATCGGTTATTCACAAAGCTCAATGTGGGTGTCCATTCATCGGTGCTATCACCTGATGAAGCAACGGTTGAAATGCAAACTCAAATTGTTAGTTTCTTATCAAGTGGTGGAGCGGCTGTACAAGTAGTCGACCCAACTTTATTGGATGATTAATTAAACCATTGGTTTGATATTAAGAAAAACTAAGCCTCGACTTGTCGGGGCTTTTTTATGGATTCGAAATTTTACGGAACTGAAAATGTCATGATTAAGAAAATCCTATTATCACTTGTAGTATTGCTATTAATTTCTTTTGCCAGCGCTTTGCTTTATTTGAACGCTAAAAAGCCTGTTCGCGAAGGCTCTATTCAATTGCACGGTTTAAGTGACACGGTCACGGTTAAGTTTGATCATTTTGGTGTTCCTCATATTCAAGCAGCGAACGATATTGATTTGTATCGAGTGTTTGGTTATCTGCACGCTCAAGAAAGACTATTTCAAATGGAAATGACAAGGCGACTCTCGCAGGGCAAGTTGTCCGAGGTATTGGGAGAAGAGTTAGTTGGTGTTGATAAATTGTTTAGAACTTTGGATATTGGACGATTCGCGCACCGTTGGGTTGAATCGGTAAAAGAGCGAGCAGATCCGCATATGATTGCGATTATGCAAAGCTATTTAGCGGGGGTAAATCTTTTTGCCCAACAAGGTACTACTCCCATCGAATTTGAGATTATAGGTATGCCCGCGCACCAATATACATTAGAAGATATTGCTTCTATTGCCGGATATATGTCTTTTTCGTTTGCCCAAGGATTGCGAGACGATCCATTAGTTCATCATATTTCTCAAAAGCTAGGCCAGGCCTATCTAAAAGATCTTGGAATTTTGTACACACCAGGATTTGAGCAGATACCTGTGGATCCTATTCTGACGGAGAAAGTTTCTTCTTCCGTGAGTCAAATGGTAGAGAGTTTGCAATCGGCTGGCTTAGTACATGGTAGTAACAGTTGGTTAATCGCGCCTCAGCGAAGTGAATCAGGCAGTGCGATGCTGGTGAATGATCCGCATATTGCTTTTAGTCAGCCCTCAGTATGGTATGAGGCACAATTGCAATCGCCAACGACTGATGTTTATGGACACTTTTTAGCGTTGGTACCGTTACCTTTGCTTGGTCAAACGCCCGACCATGCTTGGGGATTAACCATGTTTGAAAATGATGATATGGACTTGTATGCCGAGAAATTAAACCCGAATAATCCGAATCAATATTGGGCTATTGACCATTGGCAGGACTTTGACATTAGAACTGAAGAAATCTTGGTCAAAAATGCAGAGAGTATTCAATTCCAGTTAAAATCTTCGCGACATGGAACCATTATCAATAATATTTTTGATGAAGTACCTGGTAGTAAGTTTGGCTTAGACCAAATTAGAAAACCGTTGGCTTTATGGTGGACATTCTTAGATCCTGGCAATGATATGATGCAGGCTTTTTATGAATTACCAAAGGCCAATTCGATTGAAAAAGCTCGAGCAGCTGCCGCAAAGATTCATTCGCCAGGTTTAAACCTGATGTATGCTAATAAGTCTGGAGATATTGCATGGTGGGCGAGTGCTCGTCTTCCAATTAGGCCTCCGCATGTTAACTCTAAATTTATTTTGGATGGTGCAAGCGGAAGAGACGATATTTTAGGTTATTATGATTTTTCGAAAAATCCTCAGCAAATAAATCCTAAGTCTGGTTATCTCTATTCTGCGAACAATCAACCGGCTGATAGAGGCGTAGGGCTTGTTCCGGGTTACTATTCGCCGACAGATAGGCCAACTCGTATTGTTTCTTTACTAGCCAAAAAAGAAAAGTTTTCACCTGAAGATATGAAGAAAATGCTGATGGATAACGTGACCCCTTCAGCACTATTTTTTCAACAAGTGGCAATCCCTGTACTCAATGATGAAAAACTGACACCCATTGAATCAAAGGCTTTGCAAATTTTTACCGATTGGAAAGGCAATCACTCGCCAAAGGAAGCTGGAGCAACCATCTACAATCGATTTCGTATCGCTCTGATGAGACTGGCAATGCAAGATGAACTGGGAAAGTCTATTTTTAAGAGTTTTCAATTTGGCTTTTTAATGGATCGTTCTATTTGGCGAATATTAGATAACCCTGACTCGCCTTGGTGGGACAATATTAATACATCGCGCAGAGAGACTAGGGAGGAGCTAATCTTGGCTGCATGGCGAGAGTCAACCCAATTCCTAAGAAAACGATTTGGTGATGATACCGTTGAGTGGCGTTGGGAAAATGATGTCAAAATGGTACATGAGCATCCTTTAGGTAAAGTGGCGCCACTTGATAAAATTTTTAATGTTGGGCCACTTCCCAGTGAAGCTGGTGTTGAAGCAATAAATAACTTGAAGTTTGTGATGCGCGGGAACGACCTTAAAGTCATGATGGGACCATCGACTCGCAGGGTGATAGATTTTTCAGATCCAAATAAAAGTTGGGGGATTTTGCCCACCGGTCAATCGGGAATTGTCAGTGACCAACATTATGACGATCAAGCAGAGGATTATGCGCAAGGCAAGTTTCGTCGACATTTGCTGACAAAAAATGCGGTCAATGAAAACCTAGCGAGTGAGTTAGTGTTTATTCCGTAAGAACAGTGGTTTACTGGGATTAGTTTCTTACTTCTTTCCAGTAAATTACTCGATCACTTCCGCGATAGTAGCCAAAGTTCAGTGTCGCTGAGGGCGTATCAACGGAATTGTCCGCATCCCAATCAAACTGAAGCCAAGGTTGACTGGTAACATCATAGTTAATTATAACGCTTCCATAATTGCCGTCGCCAGGTGCGCTAAACTCTAATCCTGAGCCTATCGCCGATTGACCGTTGATAATATTTGTTGCAACGGTCGGATTGGTAATGGCGGTTTCGCCATTATTCAGTTGGTCGGTATAACTCACCAAATCAAAGCTGGCGTCTGAATTGATGTAAGTTGTGCAACTGTCTTCGGAATTAATACTCCAACTACTTCCATCGTAGTATTCGGACATGACTCTCATTTCCAATGCGGAGACTTCCGGGCCATAACTGTCTATCAATCTAAGTCGACCCAGTCTGACATCGATTGCATTTGAATTGACAACACCACTGCTGACAAAGTCTGAATCTTCTGCCTCCAAATCGATTCTTAGCGCAAAGGGGGCTGCTAATAGGTTATGTTGATAGTCAACGTCAGTGTCCAAGTAATTGGCAAGACCCTCACTAAATGATAGCGTCGTAGTGAAATTGACTCTGCCGGTTGCGGCTACGCTATTGGTTGTGTCAAAGCCACTTAGGACTAGGTCAGAAGCGGTTAGTTTTGCAAACTGGCCTTGATAATTTCGAGTGGTGCCACCGGATGAGTTTTGTGCGGTAATGGTTCCGGAGACTTGAAATGTTTGTCCGGGCTTATCTAGACCGGCGTTGACGCCATCAAAGAAACCAGCATAGGTAAAGCTACCACATTGTTCTGCCAAGACGGGTGAGCTAATTGTATATTGGTTTGGAATAAATCGACCAATATTAATTCTTTGGCCCGTCACATCTTCTCCGCTACCCATATAGTCACTACTAATAGCATCCAGCTGCAATACACCAACTTCATTCCAGCTTTGAGTAAACGTTATGGTGCCTTCATTTGTTGTACCAGGTCCTGCAAAATCAGAATGCGCTCTCGAGGTAACAGAAATAGCACCATTTGAATTGGTAATGAATTGTGCTTGAGGAGAGAGAGTGACGCTGCCGTTGGTGTTTGCAATATTTGGAGTAATCCCATTGTCACTTAAATCGCCACCAGTGTCGGGAACACCATCTGAATTGGTATCAGTAAACGGATCCGGAACACCGTTGTTGTCGAGATCATCTACCGCCTGCCACAAAACACTTCTTAAGGTCATATTAAAAGGCGCATCAGTTGCTCTATATACCGCTGTACCGCCGGTGCCATCAGCGTAAGGCTCGGTATCAATTTGAATATCATAACCAAAAGGGCGAACAACAAAAGGGCTTATCCCACCGATTATTTCATCGGTTGAGCCACTGGGTGGGTCGCCAATATCGATTTCGTCTTTAGCGGACAATGAAATTTCTCCAACATCGTCATATTGTACCGAGATGGTTGTCACTCCATTAGTAAAGACGGTATTTTGTGGAGTTGAAAGGCCTTCAGTACTAGCGATATTAGAACCATTAACCGATACCGCTGTTGGACTGGTCACTGGATTATCGTAGTTGTTCCAAAAGTTAACAGAACGAGTACCATCGTATTCTTCGATGACGCCACATGAAGGGTCGGTGGGCGTTTGTCCCGCGGCGGTTAAGGTAACATCAAATGGACGACCAGCAATTTGAGTTCCGATTGGACTTGGACTAAATGTAAACCCAAACGGTCTAAAGGTAATATTGCCTTCTGAGTTATCATCAAACACACCGCTATCTTCAAGCGCAATGTTAGTCGTTTCTGCAACCGTGTCTTCTAGATACAGAACTACATCACCACCGTCAGCGACAGCAAATTGATAAACGGCGTCACCGTCATTGTCTAGCGGAGTATCGGATAAAGACCCGTTAGCCGGATCACTGCTTGTGCCGCTGCTATCAAGGATAGTCCAGTTGCCATTATTAGTAGAGGTGGAAAGATTTAAACTGCCTGAGTAATCGGTAACTAACGTACCATCAGCATTTTCTGCACGAATGGTAATTGCTTCTCTTAGACAGTTTATACCTGAACCATCGTGAATAATTCGAAAATGATCAGGGCCGCAATTGCGAAGGCCTGTGATGCTAATATTGTCGATGCTGATTGACTCACCACCACCACCGTAGCCATTTTCTATTCTAAGCCGAATTCTTGTGTTGCTGGCCATATATGGTGAAAGATCATAACTGTAAGAGCCTGAAAAATCGTTACTGAACGAATTTAAGATGGTATAACTTGCACCACCATCATCAGAGGCTGAAATATCAAACCGATCACCGTTTTCTAGATTACCCGAAGTATCTAGATCGACTGTTATAAACGCGTCGATATAATTGTTGAGATTAAGTTCTCTTTCCAAACTCGGTTCACCTCCGGAGTTTGGATTGTCGTCCATTAGTAACTCTCCTCCAGAAATGTTGATGTTTCCGCTAGTCGGTGAGTTGTCATCGTCAGTTTCGAACCAATCGGAGGCCCACGGCTGGCTTCCGGTGCTATTGTTATAGGTTGCGGAGTTGAAGCTATCTTCAAAAGTTAAGGTACACACACCCGTTGAACTGCAGGGTCTAGTTTCATTCATTATTTGGTTAATTTCAGCGACGCTCAGGAAATTTTCATAAATTCTAACTTCGTCTATTTCGCCATCGAAAAAGCGTTCTGGAATCGATAAATCTTGACCTATTTGTAGCGGGTCATTATTGATGTCCAAGGTCCCAGTTCGAGCAGAACGTGCACGTTCAACTCCGTCTATATAAATGACTTGTTCGCCACTTCGCCAGGTGATTGCTATGTGGTGCCATTGATTGAGAGTTAATGGTGTACCTGTAGTGGTTAGTGTTGCCCAGCGCCACCACCAATAGATTTGGCCAGAAGAATTAATGTGAAACTCATAGTTTTCATCTTTTGATAAAATGGATTTAAGACCTGAACTTGGGATTACATTGGTGTTAATCCAAGTGGTGACGGTAAGGGTGTTAGGGATATCTAGCAGTGAGTCGGTTGTACTAGTATCATCGTCTAATTGAATAAAGCTGACAGAACCATTAAAAACACCGTAACTACAAGTTCCTGGATCACCAGGGATTGCTGGGTCTGAATTTCTAGTGAGTGCATCAAATGCGGTTAAGTGCAAATCATTTCCAGATGCGTCTAATACCTCACTGTTGGTTCCATTCCAAAACAATTCATCGAATCGCCATTCGCCAATTAACCCTGCAATAGGCGGCACTTCGGTATCGTTTATGGTGATTGAACCGTCCGCACCGTTTGCTCCGGTAGAGCCAGAACCTGCTCCATTGGCGCCGGCAGTAATTGAGCCACTCACGTAACTAGCGATTGCTGTGTTTAAGTAAGAGCCACCGCCGCCAGCACGACCACCGGCACCGCCAGCGCCACCACCAGAATAGCCACCGCCGCCACCAGGCCAATAAGTTGGTCCACCGCCGCCTCCGCCAGTTAAACCGCCGCCCCCAGCGGAAGAGCCTGAACCACCAGCACCACCAGCGGCAAATGTGACACCATCACTAGGATCTAAATCAGCTGCTTGGCCACCGCCCACACTTCCTTGGCTTGTACCTGCCGAGTTGATTCCGCCGCCGCCTGCCGCACCGTTTGAGGAACCTCCCCCTGAACCTGCTGTTCCGCCGGCACCAGCTGAGCCTCCCGTACCAGTCACACCATTAGTGGAATTACTTGCACCAAGCCCAAAGGCATTATTGCTATTATCACCACCACCACCACCGCCAGCGACCATCACTAGCGTATTATTGATAAAGACACCGGTACTACCGCCACCGCCAGCACTGTTAGCGGCTTGACTTCCTGCTGCGACAACATAGCTGATTGTATCGCCGGCAACGAGGTTAAAAACGCCAGTAACACTGGCTCCTTGACCACCTGTGGTATTCGAACCATCGCCGCCTTCACCACCCACAATAACGATGGTAATTTGATCATCGGCAGGTAAGGTATAACTTCCTGTTCCAGGGGTGTTTGAATTAACTACCTCAGTAGCGGTTGTCGTAGGAAGTTGAGCAACCATCAACACCGAAAAGAATAAGATTTGATAAGCTATTTTTTTCGCAAACAACATAGCTCTATAACTCCTGGGAGTTAGCTATTAGATCTTCAACCTTTGGTAAGTGAAGTGGAATCATGTTTGCTAAAACCTTCTCCAGCTTGTATTGGATAACCTGCAATGAATTAGCTCTATCAAGCGAGTGCTTGTTTCGCTTCTTCAACTTCTTCAGCTAAATCATCGACTTCATGCACATCGACCTCTCCCGCAAGCCCAAGTTTAGTAAATGCAGGAATAGTGGCAATATCAAGGTTTGGATAGGGGGTGTTTTCACTGGTGTAACTTTGAATTTTGGCGACAGTAACAACGTCCACATAGTCGGCTGTCGGTCCAGAGTCTCGAGTAAAGTCAGTGCATCCGAGGGGCACATCACGCAACTCATCCGGAAACTCCCACGCTTTCATGATGGCTTTACCGACTTTACCGTGCAATCGTTGAATAATTTTATCCAGCACAGCCTCTTGTTCCAATATTTCGGGGTTATCTTCAGCTAAAGTTAAAATCGGTAAAATTCCGATTTCATGGACTAGGCCCGCTAAAGTTGCTTGATCGGGTTTAAGTTTGGTGAAATGACTTGCTAAAACATGACTTATAGAGGCGACTTCAAGGGAATGTTCCCATGAACGTCTTAATCGCTTATCGACTGCGTCATGTGTCGCTTGGAACATTTGTTCCATCGCTAGCCCAGTCGCCAAGTTTCTAACAAAATTGATCCCCATTCGAGTAATCGCTAATTGTAAGTTATCAACGGTGACAGCACCTCTTAGGAGAGGACTATTGGCGACTTTTATTATTCGCGCCGCTAGCGCTGCATCTTGCCCTATCACATTTGATAGGGTGCTAGAGTTAACCTCCGGGTCACTCACAGCATCTCGAATTTTTAATGCAACCTCTGGGAGAGTGGGTAAGGTTAATCGGTCATTTTTAATGGCATCGACTAATTCATTAAGGAAATCTTGCTCTAGGCTCATAATATCAACTTTATTTAGTTAAAAACGCGCTAAAAAGTTAGCGCGTTCAAGTAGTTATTCGACTATTTCAAGTATAGGACTATTTTCGACCTTAACAGTAAAATTTTGCTGATTATTTACGCTATCTTTGACCAAAGCGAGAACTAGCCAGCGTTTTTGTTCCGATAAACAACCGCAGATGACTTCCCCAACTTTAGTGTCTTGTTGCAAGAGCTTTTCATTCATCAGGTATTGAGCATCACTGTTTTTAACTTTTTCTTCTTTAACTGATTGAAGTAACTGAAGTTTTTGCTTTAATTTCCCTTTGTAATGCATCCGTGCAATGACTTCTTGGCCAGTAAAGCAGCCTTTTTTGAAATCGACCGCATTTTGGCTCGGTAGATCCAAATTATGGGGTAAGAACTCTTCGGCTGTTTTTTCTGAAAGCCAACAGATCTTATTTTGCGCAAGCGCACTAAACCAAATTTGACTGTTTTGCTCTATCGCAATATTTAATGACTTAGATAACTGACTGGCTTGCTCTTGAGTTGATAGTAAAACAAATGCCATGGGAAGCTCGTTGAGCTGATAGATAGCATGACCGGAAGGGTCGCTAAATGCGGTTAATTGCTCTTGAGTAAAGTGAATTAGGCCAAGGAATCGAGAATCTTCGGATTCTTTGATTTCGGCTTTATAAAATACACCATACTTTCTCAAGTGAATTAAGCTGCTCTCAATTAAGTCGCTGGGCATAATCAACCGAAATCCTTGGTCAATGGTTACAATATGGAACAGTGATACTATTCGGCCTTTTGGATTACAAAGTGCCGCTAAATTGGCTTTATAGTGGGTCGGTGTTTCGACATTTATCGTAAGCTGTCCTTGGAGAAACTTAGCAGCGTCTGTTCCAATTACGTCGATAGCTGAGTAACAAGTTAATTCTACAAGAGATGGATGATTGGTCATAGCGTGTAACCGTATTGAATAGAGGTGATTTTTGAAGCAGTTTATGTTGCCATGCTAATCTGTGCAACCCCAATCAACGCGCAAATTTTAAGAACGGATAGTAATGATTGAGAAAGTTTCGTTAATTCGACAAACAGAAATTCAGAAAGGGTTGTATTTAGCCTATGCAAGGGTATATTACGTCAATAACTTTTGTGTTAAGGCTTTACAATGAGTGAACCAATTAATCGTAAGAAATTAGAATGGCAATGCCGTAGAGGTATGCTAGAGCTCGATGTTATTCTCTGTCCGTTTTTGGAGCGACATTTTGACAGTTTGAAGCAACCGCAGCAGCAGGCATTTGTTAACCTTTTAAGCTATCCTGACCCTGATATTTATACTTGGGTGATGGGGTTTGGCAAGTGTGAAGATTTATCGTTGGTTGAAATAATCGATAACATTCGAGACTTAATGAAAATAGCATAAAACGACTCGTAAGGACGCACTCTCTTTGAAGACTGCAGTAAGATTCCCAGTAAAAAGCAGCCCCGAACTACTGTTATTGTGTTTGGTGATGCATCTTATTGTTGCAGTTGCCGTTTTAATCAATGATTGGTCATGGTGGATCAGTTTATTGGTTATTGTTGTAATCGCTGCTTCATGGGGGGTAACAACAAGACAATATCATTCAGTGACTAACGCAAAAGGCGATCTTTGCTGGACTGGAGAATCATGGATGATCGCTAAGGAACACACCTTAAACCAAGCCGATTATTTGGAGCTAAGACCTACCAGTTGGGTCACCAGTCTATTCAGTTTTCTAGAGTTCCAATCTGGTGATAAAAAGGTGGTCTGGTTGTTCACCAATAAACACTTAGGGGAACGCGCGTACAGAGAGCTTTGTTATTTAGTCAATCAAGATCTTCATTTAAGTCGAAAAAACCAATAAATTTAATCGTTCTGATCAATAGAGCTTAATGGAAGGAAAGGCCCTTAACTTGTAGGCCAAATGGTAAATACTGACGATATTTATTGCCCTCAATCGAATAACTATGGTATAAAGCGCGCCGAGTTAATGAAGTATCGATTTAGCGACTAAATCTGATACCTTAATTAACCTAATTCACACACTGTTCGACACAGATTTCAGGGTGCCGGAGAAAATAGTTTTTCTCAGGTTTGATATCTGGGAGCAGTGGACGCATAACCCTAATATAATCAGGAGCTTACAATGGCTAAAGTCACAATGCGTGATATGCTACAAGCGGGTGTTCATTTCGGACATAGAACCCGTTACTGGAACCCAAAAATGAAACCGTTCATTTTTGGTGCAAGAAACAAAATTCATATCATTAACCTTGAGCATTCATTGCCAATGTTTAATGAAGCACTCAACTTCCTCAGCTCAGTTGCAGCAAGAAAAGGTAAAGTCCTTTTTGTTGGTACTAAGCGTTCAGCTAGCAAGATTGTTAAAGAAGAAGCAACTCGTTGTGATCAGTTCTTTGTCGATAAGCGCTGGTTAGGTGGAATGTTGACTAACTACAAGACAATTCGTCAATCTATCAACCGATTGAAAGAGCTTGAAAAACAAAGTGAAGACGGAACATTTGAAAGACTAACTAAAAAAGAAGGTCTATTGCTTAGCCGTGAAATGGCAAAACTAGAAGCAAGTATTGGTGGTATTAAGAATATTGGTGGATTACCAGACGTATTATTCGTTATCGATGCTGACCATGAGCACATTGCTATTGCCGAAGCTAGGAAATTAGGTATTCCTGTTATTGCAGTGGTTGATAGTAACTCAAGTCCCGACGGTATCGATTACGTTATCCCTGGAAATGACGATGCTATTCGCGCTGTACAGCTTTACTTGTCTAGTGCTGCAGATACAATCATCGAAGGCCGTCAATCAACGGCAACTGCCCCAGCGGAAGAGTCTCCTAGCGACGAGTTCGTTGAAGAGGCGGCTGCTGAAGAAAAGCCGAAAGCAGTTGTTAAGACTAAGAAAGCGAAAGCGACTAAAGAAGAAGCTGCTAAAGAAGAAGCTGCTCCTGCTGAGTCTAACGAAGACGCAGCTGCAGAATAATTATTTCATTCTGACTTTTGTAGTAGGGGGCTTTGCCCCCTATTTTTTAACTAAACAATGATTATTAGTGGTTGGCGGCTTAAATTAGCTAATCCCAACTTCTAATTGATGATCGAGTGGAGAATATTATGGCGATTACCGCTGCTCAAGTAAAAGAACTGCGCGAAAGAACTGGCGCGGGTATGATGGAATGTAAAAAAGCGTTGGTTGAAACCAATGGCGATATTGAAGTTGCAATTGATAATATGCGTAAATCTGGCGCGGCTAAGGCTGAGAAAAAAGCTGGTCGAGTTGCAGCAGAAGGTGTAATTATTGCGAAGACTAGCGACGATTCAAAAATCGCTGTAATCGTGGAAATTAACAGTGAGACTGATTTTGTTGCTCGAGATGAGAGCTTTAAAGGGTTTGCATCTGCAGTTGTTGATGCCGCTCTTGAAAACAAAACTGCAGATATTGAAGCTTTAAACGCTGCTAATTTAGCATCAGGTGAGTCGGTAGAAACAGCACGAACTAACTTAATCGCTAAAATTGGTGAAAATATCACCGTAAGACGCGTTCAGTTAGTCGAAGCTAATGATGGTGCACTGAGCACATACATTCACGGTGGCCAAATTGGTGTGGTTGTTGCGCTTAAAGGCGGAACCGCTGAACTCGCTAAAGATGTTGCAATGCACGCTGCTGCGACTAATCCTCAGTTCATAACACCTGAAGAGATTTCAGAAGATGTTTATAACCGCGAGAAAGAGATTTTCACCGCTCAAGCAATAGCTAGCGGGAAGCCAGCCGATATCGCTGAGAAGATGGTTGTCGGTCGTATGCGTAAATTTGCTGCCGAAGTTTGTCTTGTTGGCCAGTCTTTCGTAAAAGATCCATCGACAACGGTTGGTGATTTGTTAAAATCAGCTTCAGCCGAGGTTACTAGCCTAGTTCGTTTAGAAGTTGGCGAAGGGATCGAAAAAGTAGAAGATGATTTTGCTGCCGAAGTAATGGCACAAGTTAAAGGGGAGTAATATTTATGCCAAGTTCTGCACCAACTAAGACTAATAGGAGAATTCTTCTTAAGCTCAGTGGCGAAGCCTTAATGGGTGCAGAGTCTTTTGGCATAGATCCTACCATTCTAGATAGAATTGCCGCCGAAATTAAAGTGATTATCGAACACGGTATCGAGGTCGGTTTAGTGATTGGTGGCGGTAATCTATTTAGAGGTGAAAAATTAGCTAACGCTGGTATGAATCGAGTTGCAGGTGACCACATGGGAATGCTTGCGACGGTAATGAATTCACTGGCGATGCAAGACGCATTGGAAAGAATTAAAGTCGGAACGCGAGTGATGTCTGCGATATCCTTAACCGGAGTTTGTGAGGACTACGATCGTCGTTTTGCTATTCGTTTTATGCAAAAAGAGCAAGTGGTTATTTTTACTGCTGGTACCGGAAACCCATTTTTTACGACTGATACTGCCGCTTGCCTCAGAGGTATTGAAATAGATGCTGACGTAATTCTAAAGGCAACTAAAGTCGATGGTGTTTTCTCTGCAGATCCAAATATTGATCCCGATGCGGTTAAGTATGAGTCATTAAGCTATGACGAAGCGCTTTCAAAGGAGTTGGGAATTATGGATCTCACCGCTTTTTGTCTCGCTCGTGACCACGGTAAGTCAATCAGAGTGTTCAATTTAAATAAGCCTGGTGCATTAATTAAAGCAGTAGTTGATGGCTCTGAAGGTACATTGATTCACTGTAAATAATCAATATTTAAATGAGTGTTTTAATCTAATTAGGGAGTTATTGCGTGATAAATGAAATAAAAGAAGATGCTCAAACTCGAATGGATAAGAGCATCGAGTCATTTAAGACTAGTTTGCAGAAAATACGAACCGGGAGAGCGCATCCAAGCTTGTTAGCTCATTTAACTGTTTCCTATTATGGTGTTGATACACCTCTCTCTCAAGCTGCGACCATTTCAGTGCAGGATTCACGAACTCTTGTGGTGCAACCTTTTGAAGCATCGATGGTTCAGCCTGTTGAAAAAGCACTGATGGAGTCTGATTTAGGCATTACCCCAAATACCGCGGGAAATGTAATTCGTTTGCCGATGCCAGCTTTGACCGAAGAACGTCGTAAAGATATGACTAAAATTGTACGAAGTGAAGCGGAGTCTGCAAAAGTAGCCGTTCGAAATATTCGACGAGATGCCAATTCAACACTTAAAGAATTAGAAAGTGAGAAAGAAATAAGTGAAGATGAACTTCATCGTGCTGAAGATGAAGTGCAAAAAATTACTGATGTTCATGTTAAAAAAATTGACGAGCTGAGCGCAGTAAAAGAACAAGAATTAATGGAAATATAATCTTTCTGATCTTCTAACTAAAGCGAATTAGAAGAACAGCTTTGCATCTAAGCGCCGCATAGCTCAACTAGCTCTTGCGGCGTTTTTTGTGTTGGCTCTTCTAGCTTAGAGAAAAGATTGGTATTCCTAGCGAGATTATTGATGACAGAAAGTAACATACCTAAACATGTAGCGATCATCATGGACGGAAACGGTCGATGGGCTCAAGCTCGCGATAAAAAGCGTACTTTTGGTCATAAGGCTGGCGTTGAAAAGACCAGAGAGGTCATCGAGGTATGTGCCGAAAAAGGTGTCGAATCTCTCACTCTATTTGCATTTAGTAGTGAAAATTGGGCAAGGCCTGAAGAAGAAGTGAGCTATCTGATGGAGTTATTCATTATGGCTCTTAAAAGAGAAATCAAGCTGCTCAATAAGAACAATGCCCAACTTCGCTTTTTAGGTGATGTAACCGGCTTTAATAAAAAGCTGCAAAAAAGTATCAAAGAGGCGATTGAACAAACTAAAGCGAATGATGGCCTTTGTCTTAATATTGCCGCCAACTACGGTGGAAGGTGGGATATTCTGCAAGCCGTTAACCAAGCAAAACAAACACTTGCCAAAGAACAACCACTGTCTGAGGAAATGTTGGAGCGTCACCTATCGACTTCCGAGTTACCGGCATTAGATTTAATGATCCGCACCGGTGGAGAAAAAAGAATAAGCAACTTCCTGATTTGGCAAGCGGCTTATGCGGAATTATATTTTAGTGATAAATTGTGGCCAGATTTTGATCGTGATGAGCTGGAGCGTGCAATTGAAGAATATTCTTCAAGACAACGGCGCTTTGGAAAAACTGGTGAACAGGTTGCTGAATAAAAATAACCTTTGGGTGTGGAGTGCTAAATTAACATGTTAAAGCAAAGAATTATAACCGCGTTAGCGCTGCTTCCAGTTGTTTACTTACTTTTGTTTAAAGTACCGTTAGACACCTTTGCGGGTTTAATTATTTTAGTGGTTTACCTATTGGCTCTGGAGTGGGCAAAGCTTTCTCAAATCAACTCACCTATGAAGTCTAGTTTTTTCGCTCTTATAGTTAGCGTATTGAATATTTGCATATGGTATTTTAGCGAATCGATTTTGGTATGGCCGTCGTTGAGTTGGCCACATCATGTACAACATGATTTACCGCTAGTATTTTTATTGTCAGCTACGATCGCTATATTTTTAGCGTTTGTAATTGTCATCACCTATTCTAAAAATTTTACTTGGTGGAAAAATACTTTTATCGCCAGCGTTTTTGGATTAATTTTACTTCCGGCATTGTTTGTTTCGTTTGTTAGTTTAAGAAATATAGGTTACGCCAATGAGAATCCGAATTATGGTGGTTCTTTACTTCTATTCATGCTTTTGATTATTTGGGCAGCGGATACTGGCGCGTTTGTTGCGGGAAAATTATTTGGCAAACACAAACTCACTTCAGTAAGCCCCAACAAAACTTGGGAAGGTGCAATTGGCGGTTTGCTATTAAGTACCTTGATTGGCTGGGCTGGTATTGGAGTGCTAAATTTGAAAGTCGATAACTTGATGCTTTATTTGTCAGTCGTTTTTCTATTAGCTGTTATTTCTGTTTTTGGCGACTTATTTGAAAGTGCATTAAAAAGAGTGGCTAAGATCAAGGACTCCGGCAACTTACTTCCTGGGCATGGCGGTTTACTCGACAGGCTTGATAGTACTATCACCGTCGCTCCTATCTTCTTATTAACCTTTAGCTACTTTGAGTGGTTCAATGGTTAGTCGTATTTGTATTCTTGGGGCAACAGGCTCTATTGGGTGTAGTGCTCTCGACGTTATTTCTAGGAACTCTAGTTTGTATTCTGTCGATGTTTTGACGGCTAATACTAACTACCAAAAGCTATTTGAGCAGTGCCAAAAATTCAAACCCAATGTCGCAGTGATGACCTGTGAAAATGCGGCGTCGGAGCTTAAAAAATTGCTTGAAAGCTCTGAACTTAATGTCAAAGTAGAGTCCGGTCAGCAAGCCGTAAATGATGCGGCGGGTAATCACGATGTTGATATAGTGATTGCGGCCATCGTTGGTGCCGCCGGTTTACTTCCTACGCTTAGTGGTGTTAAAACCAATCGAAAAATCTTGCTGGCAAATAAAGAAGCCTTAGTAATGTCGGGCGATTTATTTATGTCCAAAATAGAGTATGAAGGAGCTACATTATTACCTGTCGATAGTGAACATAATGCTATTTTCCAGTCATTGCCTACTACTCATAAAAATTCCGCCAAACGCTTGAGTGGTGTAAATGAAATTTTGCTAACGGGTTCTGGAGGTCCTTTTATTAACGAACCTTTAGCGGCGCTAGCAGATAAAACACCGGATCAAGCTTGCGCTCACCCTAACTGGGATATGGGTAGAAAGATCTCCGTTGATTCGGCCACTATGATGAATAAAGGGTTAGAATTGATAGAAGCATGTTACCTTTTTAATGTTGATATCGAGAAAATTAAAATCGTTTTACATCCCCAAAGCATTATTCATTCTATGGTTTCTTATGTGGACGGTTCGGTGATTGCACAAATGGGCAATCCGGATATGCGAACTCCCATTGCACATTGCCTTGCATGGCCAGAAAGAATTGATGCTGGCGTGAAACCGCTCGATTTTTATTCGATCAACAGTCTTGATTTTAGGCCTCCTGATTTTAATCGGTACCCTTGTTTGAAGCTTGCAATTTATGCTGCCAAAGAAGGACTTAGTGCTCCATGTATTCTAAATGCGGCAAACGAAATTGCTGTCGATGCATTTTTACAACAAAAAATAAAGTTTACACAGATTGCAGAAGTCATTGAAATGACTTTATCTCACTCAACGTTTGAATCGTTGAATAGCATTGAACAAATCGTGGAGACTAACGCTACAGCGCGACAGCTAGCGAGCAAATTTGTTAAGGAGTTAAGTAACTAACATGGAGTTTTTGTGGAACTTAATTTCATTTATTGTTGCGTTGGGTGTTCTAGTAACCATTCATGAGTACGGGCATTTTATTGTCGCGCGAAAACTTGGGGTTAAAGTGCTTACCTTTTCGGTAGGCTTTGGTAAACCAATTTGGCAACGCGTTGGTCAAGATGGTGTTCGATATGTCATTGCGACAATCCCTTTAGGGGGATACGTGAAGATGCTAGGTGAACAAGTTGATGATGAACAACCGCTTTCAGATGAAGAAAAAGAGCAAGCGTTTAATCGAAAATCTGTTTGGGTAAGAATGGCGATTGTGTTGGCTGGGCCAGTTGCTAATTTTTTATTAGCGATTCTGCTTTATTGGATTATTTTCTTAAATCAAACGAAAGAACTTAGCCCAATGATTGCTGAACCGACTTCAGGCAGTATTGCGGCTCAGGCGGGTTTAGGACACGGTGACAGAATTATTGCTGTTGATGGCGAAGCCGCAAATACCTTTAAGGATGTAAATTTAAGCCTAGTCAAACGAATGGGTGAAAGTACTTCGATTGACGTTAAAGTAATAAAAGATGGAGAGTCGAGTCCAGAAGATATTCGATTAGACATTAGTCAGTGGAAGGTGGATGAACAAAGGCCTGACGTACTTAAGTCATTGGGTCTTCAACACATACGGCACGCAAGCATTATTGGTGGTGTAAGTGAAGGTAGTCCAGCAGAAAAAGCAGGATTTAAGGTTAATGACCAAATAGTTTCAATTGACGGGCAGGCGGTAAAGCTTTGGGCTGAAATGTCTCAGAAGCTTGCAGAGCATCCAAACCAACTGACTCAAATAGAAGTTTTAAGAAATGATGAACTGATATCAATTCCTGTGGTCTTAGATTCTCGAGAGCATAACGGCAAAGCTATCGGTGTTCTCGGTGTTGGTCAGTTAATAGAGCCATATGTTGTAGTTATTGATGCTGATCCTTTGCAAGCCATAAATATGGCGTTTGCAGAGACCTATCGTATGATAGAATTAACCGTTCGAATGTTTAAAAAGTTATTGTTTGGTGAAATATCAACCAAGAGCTTAAGTGGACCATTTGCTATCGCAGAAGGAGCCGGTACAAGCGCATCGTATGGTGTACTGACTTTTCTAAGTTTTTTGGCATTGATAAGTGTAAATCTGGGTTTTATTAATCTATTGCCAGTTCCAATGCTTGATGGAGGCCACTTCCTTTATTTTGTGATTGAAGCAATTAGAGGAAAACCACTTTCGGTTAAAGTACAAAATATCGGCTTACAAATTGGGATGATGTTAGTTTTTGCTTTGATGGCTATGGCAATATTCAACGACTTGTCACGATTTAGTTTCTTGTAGTAGAGCAATTATTTAGAAGTAAAACATTTATGGGTAAGATTTTGGGTAAAAGTTTAATAAATTTAAGTCGATTGGCGAAGCGGCTCACTCTACTATTTGCTATGGTGGCAACAGTATTAAGTTCTAGTTTCACTACTGCGGCAAGTAATGATTCAAGTTTTGTGGTCGAAGATATCAAAGTAGAAGGGCTTCAACGCATGGAGCTTGGTACGTTTTTCAACATGCTTCCTTTGCAAGTTGGTGAGCGACTAGAAACCAGTCGTGTACCAACCATTATCAGGACCTTATTTGCGGCCGATAATTTTGATGATATTCGTATCTTGAGAGATGGTAATACTTTATTAATAGACGTGGTTGAGCGCCCGACTATTTCTGATATTACCATTGATGGTAACAACGACATCAAGACTGAGCAAATCTTAGAAGCGATGAAAGGAGCTGGGTTTGCTAAAGGAGAAATATACAACCCAGCAGCAATAAAAGAGATTATTGGTGGCATGGAAGAGCAGTACTTCGCTCACGGTAAATACTCAGTTAAGATTACTAATAAGGTAATACGTCGTTCTAGAAACAGAGTCATGATTCAGTTTGAAGTCAGTGAAGGCGAGCCCGCTAGAATAGAATCAATCAATATCGTTGGAAATACTCTTTTTAGTGATGAAGACCTACTGGATCAGTTTGAAATTACTACTGGCGGGTGGTTTTCCTTTATCACTAGTGATGATCAATATGCTCGAGAAAAACTTTCCGGAGATTTAGAAACATTACGTTCTTACTATTTGGATAGAGGCTATTTAAAGTTTAATGTGACCTCGACCCAGGTAGCAATTTCACCAGACAGAAAGGGCATATACATCACTATTAATGTGTCAGAAGGTGAAAAATTTGAAGTCTCAAAAATTGCTTTTAACGGTGAGCTAGTTTTAACCGAGACCCGTCTAAAACAATTAATGCCTCTAACAACAGGTGATACTTATTCTGCTGCTGCAATATCTTTTGCGGAAGAGCAAATCAAACAAAACTTAGGTTATTTTGGTTATGCATTTGCCAAGGTGACATCTGTGCCGACTGTTAAACCGGGTACAAATAAAGTTGATATTAGCCTGTATGTTGACCCGGGTAAGAAAGTTTATGTCAATCGAATAAACTACAGTGGAAATGAAACAACCAACGACGTAGTGCTTAGAAGAGAAGCTCGGCTGATGGAAGGTGGTGCCTTGTCTACGGCGCAAGTTGATCGCACTAAAATTCGCCTTCAAAGATTAACCTTTGTCGAAGAGGTTGAAGTTGAAACGCCTAAAATGGAAGATAAAGAAGATAGAGTCGACGTTAACTACAAGATAAAGGAACGTTCGGCGGGAACTATTTCCGGTGGATTAGGTTACGGTTCTACGTATGGACTTTCGGTAAATGCTAATGTCAGTCATAACAATTTTCTTGGTTCTGGTAAAACGGTCGGTTTGTCCGTTAACAAAAACAGTTTCTCAACAAACTATGCACTGAATTATTTTGATCCTTATTTTACCATTGATGGCATTAGTGCCGGTGCTGCCTTGAGCTACCGTTCTTCCGACTTCGGTGAAATAAATATCGCTGCGACCTTACTCGACAGTACAGCATTAGATTTTAATTTTGGCTATCCGGTTAACGAGATTACTCGACTTAACTATGGCTTAGGAATTCACACCAATGATTTAAGTGCTAAAGGCAGAGCCTCTCAGCAAATTATCGATTTTTTCGCAGATAATGGTAAAGATGTAAGACAAGATCCTGATTTTTCGTATGATTTGGTTAAATTTAGTACTTCAATTATTAGAAATAGTCTTAACCGAGGTATTTTTCCAGATCGAGGTACTAAACAGTTCCTTTCATTGAGCGGCGCAGTACCGGGCAGCGACCTAGAGTTTTACAAGGTAGATTACTCATTAGACCACTATATTCCGCTATCTCCAGGGTGGTCTTTTCTTAGTCGCGTAAAACTCTCTTATGGGGATGGTTACGGTGAAAGTGAAAACTTACCATACTTTGAGAATTTCTCAACGGGCGGCTCTAGCAGTGTCCGCGGATTTGAAAGAAATACCATTGGACCAAGAGAAATATTTAGGACCCCTCAATCCATCACAGATGGTAATAATATTGATATTTTTGATGGTGGTGTGCCAAGTTATCTACCTGAAGAATATGATTCAATTTTGATAGGGCGCAGAACTGTTGGCGGAAATGCTAAAGCGTTAGCTAGTTTTGAGCTTATTTTTCCAGTGCCTTTTGTTGAGCAAAGCAACTCTGTTAGAACAAGTTTCTTTGTTGATATTGGAAACTTGTGGGATACTAAATTTGAAAGAGAGCGCTATAGTTCTTTGGTAGACCCAGTTCAATTTGATAAGATCCCAGATTATTCTAGGTCAAATACCTATCGCGCTTCTACCGGATTCTCGATACAATGGCTGTCTCCTATGGGGCCGCTTGTCATTAGTTTCGCTAAAATTCTTGAATCCCAAGAAGGGGATCGACGCGAAGGATTTTCATTTAACGTAGGACAAACGTTCTAACCATAATTTAAAAGTGATAAATAAGGGTAAAAAGATGTTTAAGAAAATATTACTAACTGCTGCGATTATTTTATCGAGTGTTACAAGCGCCTTTGCCGCCGATTTGAAAATCGGGGTGTATGACCAAAATTTAGTGTTAAGCAAGATACCTCAGGTAAACCTGATTACTTCTAAGCTGCAATCGCAATTCAAAGATCGTATGGATGAGGCGAAAGCATTAAGAGATGATGGGATGAAACAGCAGGAAGCGTTTTCTAGAGATGCAATGACATTAACCGAAGCACAGCGCATTGAAAAGCAAAGAGAATTACAAAAGCTAAGCAATGACTTAAAACTTAAAGAAAATAACTTAAGAGAAGACATTGAACGTGCGAGAAACGATGAACTTAAAAAGGTGGTTGTAAAAATCCAACAAACGATTGATAAATTGGCAAAAGCTGAAAATTATGATTTAGTGATTAGAGTTGAAGCGGTCAGTTTCCATAAAAACTCTTTTGATATATCTAACAAGCTAATTACTATTTTAAGTAACCCGGCAGGTTAACATTGTCCAAAAAGTTCTTAACGGTTAGCGAAATTGCGAAAATCGTTGGTGGTGAACTAGAGGGAGACGGTAAGAAAAGTATAACTAGCGTAGCACCTCTCGATAGAGCTCAAGATCATCAAATTTCGTTCTTAAGCAACCCAAAGTTTAAGCAACAACTAGACACAACCCAATCGGGTTGTGTTTTGCTGTCTGTTCAAAGCAAAAGCGCCTATGATTTTCCGGTTATTTACTGTAAAGATCCTTATTTGGCTTTTGCAATGATTTCCCAATCACTTGATGTAACACCGTCGTTAGCTGATTCAATATCAGAGCAAGCGTGGGTGCATCCCTCGGCCAAAATAGCGGATGGTGTTTCACTTGCTGCAGGCGTATCAGTCGGAAAGAATTGCGTGATTGAAACAGGTGTTATAATCGGCGCCAATTCAAGTTTGGCCGATAACACGTGTGTTTCCAAAGGGACTAAAATTTATCCTAACGTAAGTATTTATCATAATGTTTCGATTGGAAGGGATTGTATTATTCATTCAGGCGCTGTGATTGGAAGTGACGGCTTTGGCTACGCTAATAACTCCGGAGAGTGGGTTAAAATAGTCCAAAGTGGAGGTGTTCGAATCGGGAATAATGTCGAAATTGGGGCTAATTCTACAATCGATCGCGGAGCACTGGATGATACAGTTATCGCCGATGGTGTAAAAATTGATAATTTATGCCATATCGCACACAATGTTGAGATTGGTGAGAATACTGCCATGGCTGCGTTTACTGGTGTTGCAGGTAGTACCGTTATCGGTAAAGGTTGCACATTTAGTGGCCGTTCTTCAATTATCGGTCATTTAAACATCGCACCGGGCACTCATCTTACTGCTGGAACAATGGTTAATAAATCTAATTCCAAAGCCGCCATTTTTTCATCGGGAACTGGCGCTCAGGAAAATAAGCAATGGCGCAAAAATGTTGCCCGGTTTAAGCAGTTAGATGATATGGCTAAAAAGATCAAATCATTGGAACAACAAGTAAAAGACTTAACCAGAGGATAAGTTCTGTGACCACCGAAACCAAAGAACTAAGTCGTTTAGATATTCATGAAGTAATGAAGCATCTTCCTCACCGCTATCCTTTTTTATTAGTCGATAAGGTCGTAGACTATGCTGCTGGAGATTATCTGAAAGCAATAAAGAATATTACAATCAACGAACCCTGTTTTACGGGCCATTTTCCGCATCGACCGGTAATGCCTGGTGTTCTTATTCTAGAAGCTCTTGCGCAAGCGACCGGCATCTTAGCATTCAAAACCTTAAATGAACTACCGAATGAAACTTCACTTTACTACTTTGTTGGTATTGATAAAGCACGTTTTAAAAAGCCTGTCGAACCCGGTGATCAAGTCGAGTTGAATGTTAAACTACTGAAAAGAAAGCGCGCCATGTGGAAGTTCGAGGCAGAAGCGATTGTCGATGGCAAAGTGGTTTGTGCTGCAGAATTGATGTGCTCAAAACAGGATATTTAATCATGACTGAGTCTAATCAAGCGATTCATCCTACGGCTGTTATACACCCAGACGCTCAATTAGCTGAAGATGTGCAGATTGGCCCGTTTTCGGTGATCGAGCAACATGTAAGTATTGGTAAAGGTACTATTGTTGGCCCGCATGTTGTTATCAATGGTCATACTACAATTGGTAAGAATAACCACTTTTATCAGTTTTCTTCTATTGGTGAAGCGAATCAAGACAAGAAGTATAAAGGCGAACCAACCCAAACTATCATTGGCGACAATAATATTATTCGAGAGTCCTGTACGATACACCGAGGAACCACTCAAGATAGACAAGTGACGAGCATTGGTAACGATAACTTATTAATGGCATATACTCATATAGCGCATGATTGTCATATCGGTAGTAATATTATTATCGCCAATAGTTCAAATATTGCTGGGCATGTAGTCATTGATGATTGGGCTATCTTAGGAGGTTTCTCTGGTGTCCATCAGTTTTGTCGAATTGGTGCGCATGCGTTCTTAGGAATTCGAAGCCACGTCACGCAAGATATCTTACCGTTTACCTTGTTTGCAGAAGGAGCTCCCCGCTCCATAAATGTAGAGGGAATCAAGCGACGTGGGTTTACTAAAGAGCAAATCTCACTGTTACGAAAAGCCTATAAAATAATCTTTAGACAGGGGTTGAGAGTCGAACAGGCCTTAGACTCAATTAGAGAATTAACTGATAGCTCTGATGTATTAAAAACGCTCATTGATTTTGTACAAGAGTCTGAGCGGGGAATTGCCCGATAAGTCTGCAAGCCATATCTCTCACTCTCATTAAAACTTATAAGAAAATTAAGTGAGTCCGACCAATCTGAAACATAAAAACACAGGAGAATTACCTATTTCTAATTCTTCATCAAAAACCTTTTATATTGTCGCTGGTGAAGCATCCGGAGATATTTTGGGAGAGCGGCTAATGCAATCGCTCAAACTTCGATTTGACGATCCTGTGTTTAAAGGAATTGGGGGGCCGCTTATGGAACAGCAAGGTCTCCAGGTGGTTTATCCGATGGAGCGACTTTCTGTAATGGGGATTGTACCTATTCTCAAACGCCTGATTGAGCTGCTCGGTGTAAGAAAACGATTAGCCAAACAAATTGTAAAAGAACAAGCTGATTGTTTTATTGGTATCGATGCACCTGTTTTTAACACTGATTTAGAATATAGGTTGAAGCGCCAAGGAATTACGACGGTGCATTATGTCAGTCCGTCGGTTTGGGCTTGGCGAGAAAATAGAATTTATAAGATAGTTAAAAGTGTCTCTTTAATGATCTGTTTGTTTCCATTTGAATTGGAAATTTACAAGAAGCATAACCTTCCAGCCGTTGCTGTTGGACACCCTCTAGCTGATGAAATTCCGCTACAACCCGAAGTAAGTAAAGCTCGTAAAAAATTCGACCTTAACGCTAATGATAAGATTGTTGCAATTCTTCCTGGAAGCAGAAGTTCTGAGCTGAACTATTTGCTGGAGCCATTTATCGAGTCAGCAGAAATTCTTGCCAAAAGTCACACACTACGATTTGTGATTCCTTGCGCAAATGCAAAGCGCAAACAGCAAGTTGATCATTATATTAAGGAAAAAGACCTGAACATAAATGTGACAACCTATCTGGGCCAGTCAAGGCAATTGATGTTAGCGAGCGATGTTATTTTGCTAGCTTCTGGGACTGCCACATTGGAAGCGATGTTGTTAAAAAAGCCAATGTTAGTTTGTTATAAAGTATCGGCCTTTAGTTATTGGGTATATACCAAGTTTTTAAAGATAAAAAACTTTTCATTGCCAAACCTTTTAGCTGGAAAGCCGCTGATTAAAGAATTGATGCAGGATGATTGTCAGGTAGATAAAATCGTACAGGAGATGACTCATTTACTTGGTGGGGTTAATAGTAGCGAGCTTGAAAAACAATACCTAAAATTACACAAAAGTTTGAAACTTAACGGCAGTGATATAGCGGCGGATGCTATTGTCAAACTCCTGACTAGTCAAAACATAGATAAGAAAATAATCAAGGAATAAGCATGCAATCTTATCATATCGCTGGTGTTGATGAAGTGGGTAGAGGGCCTTTGGCCGGAGCGGTCATCGCAGCGGCAGTGATCCTTGATCCTAATCGGCCGATCGAGGGGCTGACGGATTCGAAAAAGCTTTCCGACAAAAGACGCAATGAACTTACTCAAGTGATAAAAAGTCATAGTCTTGCATGGTGTATCGGTCGTGCTGAAGTCGATGAAATTGATCGAATCAATATCTTACAGGCTAGTTTGCTTGCGATGCAAAGAGCGGTTGAAGGACTTTCAATTAAACCCAAACATTGTTTGATTGATGGTAACCGTTGCCCAGAACTTAACTGTACCAGTGAGGCTATTGTCAAAGGGGATTTAAAGGAGCCAGCGATAAGCGCAGCGTCTATTATTGCAAAGGTTGAAAGAGATAATGAAATGATTAAATATGATTCCATATATCCTGGTTATGGTTTGGCTAAACACAAAGGTTATCCAACTAAAGCGCACTTAGAAGCGATTAAATTACTAGGCGTGACTGAGATTCACCGACAAAGCTTTGCACCTGTTAGGCGTATTCTTGAAAAATCTTCAATGATAAAGAGTTAATAGTGACTAACGAACCAACACTTACCAAGAGTACTAGTCTTCAAGCAGAGTCTGAACAAGCAACAGACGCTGCGATTGAAATCATGCCAAAACAAAACTTTGTGCACCTTCGACTTCATTCTGAGTATTCAATGGTCGACGGGATTTGTCGAATAAACCCAACGCTAGAAAAAATTGCCGAGCTTGACATGCCGGCTGTTGCTTTAACGGATCATGTTAATTTTTGTGGCCTGATAAAATTTTATAAAAAAAGCCGTGCCTTAGGAATTAAACCAATCGTCGGCGTTGACCTAATGGTGAATGACGAATCAAATGACGCTGAAAGCTTTAGAATTGCCATTTTATGCATGAATGATCAGGGTTACTTGAATGCAAAGATATTGATTTCCAGAGCATATCAAGAAAACCAAAAACGCGGTGTTCCTACGGTGGATAAGTCTTGGTTCAAAGAACTGAACGAAGGATTAATCGTGTTATCTGGGGGAAAAGATGGTGATGTTGGAAAAGCGCTATTGGCTGGAAACCATGAATTGGCGGCAGAATGTTTAGGGTTTTGGCACTTATATTTTCCATCCAGATACTATATAGAATTACAAAGAACCAGTCGAATCGGTGAAGGGGATTACATACATAGTGTGGCTGCGTTTGCACAGGCATCTGGAACGCCGGTAGTGGCGACCAATGATGTGTGTTTTTTAGAGCAGCAAGATTTTGATGCCCATGAAATAAGAGTTTGTATCAATCAAGGCCGAGTCTTAGATGATCCAAGAAGACCGAAAACTTACTCAAACCAGCAATATCTGAAGTCTCCGGAAGAAATGCAGCAATTATTTTCTGATATACCTGAAGCCATAGAAAATACTGTTGAAATCGCCAAGCGTTGTAATTTGAGTTTGCATCTTGGTGAATACTTTCTGCCAAATTACCCTATACCCGACGGTTTAACCATTGAGCAGTACTTTTGCCAATTGAGCGAAGAAGGCCTGGAAGAGCGTTTGACGAAATTGTTTGATCGAGAAAGTGAAGATTTTGCAGAAATACGAAAGCCTTATGATGAACGATTAAAAACAGAGCTCGATGTTATTAATCAAATGGGTTTTCCAGGGTACTTTTTAATTGTTGCTGATTTTATTCGTTGGAGTAAAGACAATGGTGTACCTGTAGGGCCAGGTCGAGGATCTGGTGCCGGCTCCTTGGTTGCTTATGCGCTTGAAATTACTGATCTAGACCCTCTCCAATATGAATTACTTTTCGAAAGATTTTTAAATCCGGAACGGGTTTCGATGCCAGATTTTGATATCGATTTTTGCATGGACGGACGCGATAGGGTTATCGATTATGTGGCTGAAAAATATGGTCGAGAGAGCGTGTCGCAAATTATTACCTTTGGTCGGTTGGCTGCTAAAGCGGTTATTAAAGATGTCGGGCGAGTATTAAGTCAACCTTATGGGTTTGTTGATAAAATTTCTAAATTAATTCCGTTTGAAATTGGCATGTCTCTATCTAAGGCTTGGGAACAAGAGCCTGAAATAAGAGAGCGCTATGAACTGGAAGAAGAGTTTCAGGCTTTGTGGGATATGGCAAGAAAGCTTGAAGGGATTACTCGAAATGCGGGAAAGCATGCTGGTGGTGTGGTTATTTCTCCGGGTGATCTTACCGAATTTTCGGCTTTATATTGCGATGAAGCGGGAGGCGGGTTAGTCACCCAGTTTGATAAGGATGATGTTGAAACCGCAGGGCTTGTTAAATTTGACTTTTTAGGCTTAAGAACGCTAACAATTATCGATTGGGCAATTGATACGATCAACAACAACCTCGAGGCGGGCCAAGAAAAAGTCAATATAGAAAGGATTGACTTAGAAGATCCGGCTGTATTTGATTTGTTAAAAGCGGCTAAAACCACAGCGGTATTCCAACTGGAATCTCGTGGAATGAAGGAGCTAATCAAAAAGTTATTACCGAGTAACTTTGAAGATATCATCGCTCTAGTTGCACTGTTTAGACCGGGACCTTTAGGCTCGGGAATGGTGGATGACTTTATAAATCGTAAGCATGGTAGACAAGAGGTAGCCTATCCTCACGCCGACTATCAACATGA
The DNA here is from genome assembly GCA_965230505.1 of Kangiellaceae bacterium. Lineage (GTDB taxonomy): Bacteria > Pseudomonadota > Gammaproteobacteria > Enterobacterales > Kangiellaceae. The sequence goes on from OZ246006.1 coordinate 3,660,592, forward strand.
AGACTTAATCCCTATCTTAACGCCGACCTACGGAATTATTTTGTATCAAGAGCAAGTAATGCAAATTGCTCAGGTGTTAGCAAACTTTACGCTTGGTGGAGCAGATCTTTTACGTCGAGCAATGGGTAAGAAAAAAGCCGAAGTAATGGAAGAGCAGCGTCTAATTTTTATGAAAGGTGCTGAGGCTCGTGATGTGGATGGAGAACTGGCTGGGCATATTTTTGATTTGATGGAAAAATTCGCGGGTTATGGATTTAATAAATCGCATTCCGCTGCCTATGCGCTAGTTTCCTATCAAACGGCTTGGTTAAAGACTCATTATCCTGCCGCATTTATGGCTGCGGTTATGTCTGCGGATATGGATAATACGGAAAAAGTTGTTACTTATGTCGATGACGCAAAAGAAATGGGATTATCGATAGTTCCACCTGATGTTAATCGAGGAGCCTATAAATTCACAATTGATGGTGCTAAAACCATTATTTATGGAATTGGTGCAATCAAGGGTGTCGGAGAAGCCGCGATTCAATCAATTGTTGAACAAAGAGAAACCGATGGACCGTTCCTAGACTTATTCGATTTTTGTAATCGAATCGATTTAAAAAAAGCAAATAGAAGAACCTTAGAAGCTCTAATTAGAGCAGGTGCATTGGATAAATTAGGTCCTAATCGCGCGGTGATTATGGCCTCATTAGAACAAGCCATTAAAAGCGCGGAGCAATTCAAAAGAAATTCAGCACTCGGTCAAAATGATTTGTTTGGAACTCCTTCGGAAAAAGATGCCGAACAAAATATAGAATACACCATAGTCAGACCGTGGCCTGAAGGACGAGTCTTAGAAGGTGAAAAAGAAACGCTAGGCTTGTATCTTACCGGACATCCCATAGACCGCTACCTGCCAGAAATTAAGAAATTCGGCAGTTTGCGATTAAACTCTTTGCAACCGACTCGTCGTGGTGAATATGTTCTAGTCGCCGGTCTTATAATCAATATCAGAGTCATGAAAACTAAGAAAGGTTTGAGCTGGGCAATCGTTACCTTGGACGATCAAAGTGGTCGAGTGGACGTGATGATATACAGTGATCTGTACGAGGCCAGCAAAGAAATCCTTCGCAAAGATCAAGTGATCGTCGCCAAAGGCGATATTTCAAATGATGACTTCTCTGGCGGATTGAAAATGAGCGGTGTTGAAGTTATGCCGTTGATCGAGGTCCGAGAAAGTCGTGTTAAGTATTTAGAACTCAAAATTAACATCAATATGGGACCATCGCTAGCTGAAGAGTTAACCGAGGCTTTACAGCAATTTAAGGGCGGCTTGTGTCCGGTACGATTAGCCTGTGAACAAGCTAAATATACTGCTGAGTTGGTCGCGGCTGGAGAGTGGTCCGTTAAACCAACGGATGAGCTTTTATATCAATTAAAGAATATTGATGGTTGCGATGCAGTGCACTTACGCTACTAACGATGACGAGGAGTGTTTGTTTATAATCATAGCTCTTTGCGCATTAAGTAATCATCCATAATATAGCCTCCACCAATATCAAACTCTGCAGCTCCTTGATTGATAAAGCCTAATTTCAGGTAGATTTGGTAGGCCGAATTGTATTTATTGACTGTTAAGTCTAGGTATTTACATTCAGCTTGTTTTGCGAGTTCTTCTATAAAGTCGAGCATTGCCGAGCCAAGTTTCTTGCCCCTCGCTTGGCTGGCTAAATAAAACTTGCTGATAAACAGGCTATCAGCATCGCGCTCTTGGACTGAAAAATATCCCATTAGTTCTTCGGCAAAATAGACTTCAAAATAGCGGTACCCTTCAGACAGTTGCTCTAGGATTGCAGCTTCACTTTGAAATTTATTTAACATGTAGCTTACTTGTTGTTCACCTATGAGAGACGTGTAATGCTCTTCCCAAATAGATTTTGCTAAGGACTCTAGACGTTTTGCGTTTTTTGGCTTTAATTGAGTAATTTTGATCATTGTATATAAGGACTTGGCTATTTTAATATTATTGGGTGAACTAATTAGAGTATTAGAAATCTATTTAAAAGTGAGAATATCCACAGGTTATTGCAATAAAATCTACAAAATTTGGGCAAATCGCAATAAATAAATTGCAACCACTTCTGTTTAAACACGAAGTAAGCGATAATTAAACAATAAAAGCAATAGGAAATAAGAAACTTAATATGTTTAATAAAATCAGAGGGCTATTTTCAGCCGATCTCTCCATCGATTTAGGAACTGCTAATACATTAGTTTATATGCGAGAGCAGGGGATTGTGCTCAATGAACCATCTGTCGTAGCGATACGTCACGAACGAGGCGGCAATAAGTCTATTGCTGCAGTCGGCGCAGATGCTAAAGCTATGCTTGGTCGAACGCCTGGAAATATTACCGCTATTCGACCTCTTAAAGATGGAGTCATCGCAGACTTTGAAGTGACAGAAAAGATGTTGCAAGAGTTCATTAGAAAAGTTCATGATTCAAGCTTTTTTATGCGTCCCAGTCCTCGGGTTTTAATTTGCGTACCTTGCGGTTCTACTCAAGTCGAAAGAAGAGCAATAAAAGAATCAGCCTATGGAGCAGGTGCGAGAGACGTGTACCTGATTGAAGAGCCTGTTGCTGCAGCTGTCGGAGCAGGGCTACCAGTTGGAGAAGCTCGTGGGTCTATGGTAGTTGATATTGGTGGTGGAACCACTGAAATTGCTATTTTGTCACTTAACGGTGTGGTTTCCTCTGATTCAGTAAGAATTGGTGGTGATCGCTTTGACGATGCCATTATTGATTATGTTCGCCGTAATTACGGCACTGTCATTGGGGAGTCTACCGCTGAACGAATTAAACATGAGATTGGCACAGCGTTTCCGAGTACAGATGTGATGGAGATTGATGTTCGTGGTAGGAACTTAGCCGAAGGTGTACCCCGCAAATTTACCATTAACAGTAACGAAATATTAGAAGCGCTGCAGGACCCGTTAGCCGGAATGATTCGTGCGGTTCGTTCGGTATTGGAGCAGTCGCCACCCGAATTGGCAGCCGATATCTCCGAACGTGGGATGGTGCTAACCGGTGGTGGCGCACTTATTAAAGATCTAGATCGATTATTTATGGAAGAAACTGGATTACCAGTGATTGTTGCGCAAGACCCACTCACCTGTGTTGCAAGAGGTGGCGGGAAAGTACTGGAAACAATAGAGGATCATGGCGGTGATTTATTCTGGCAAAGCTAACCCGCCGAGTATCTTATTTTGACCGATAAAAAAGCCGCATATAGCGGCTTTTTTAGTTTTAGTCACTTTGCTCGCAGGCGAATAAGGTGTTATGCATAAGGGTGGCGACGGTCATTGGACCAACCCCGCCGGGAACTGGAGTGATCCAAGATGCCTTTTGTTTGGCCACTTCAAATTCAATGTCACCCACGAGTTTTCCACTCTCCAAGCGGTTAATCCCTACATCGATAACAATAGCACCTTGCTTAATCCAGTCACCTTTCACTAGGTTAGGTTTACCGACCCCAACAATGACTAAGTCCATTTGCGATACTTGCTCGGGTAGGTTTTTGGTGAACTTATGACACACAGTGACGGTTGCGCCAGCTAACAATAATTCCATTGCCATGGGGCGGCCGACTATGTTACTTGCGCCGACTACGCAGCAATTCATGCCTTTAACATCGACTCCAATGCTTTCTAGCATTAGCATGACGCCATAGGGAGTACATGGACGTAATCCGGGGATGCGTTGCACTAAACGGCCAACATTGTAGGGGTGAAAGCAATCGACATCTTTTGCGGGAGCAATACGCTCTAAAATACGACTGACTTCGAGTTGAGGTGGTAGGGGGAGCTGCACTAAAATTCCATCAACGCTCTCATCGGTATTTAGTTTATCTATCTCTTGTTCAAGTCGAGCTTGGGTTATATCTTTTTCAAACACAATTTTTTGAGATTGAAACCCGACTTCTTCACAAGCTTTGACTTTTTTGCCGACATACACACTTGAGGCAGGATCCTCTCCAACCAAGATAACTGAGAGACCTGGCCTACGTTTTCCAGCAGCAACACGTTGCTCTACTTTGGATTTTATCTGCTGGCGAAATTCAGCAGATATTTTCACGCCGTCAATTAATTTTGCGGTCATAAGACTGTTTAGTTCTTTAAGAAGCGATAATTGGTTGCTATTTTCTCAATTGTGAACCATTTAGCCAAGTAAATTAGCGGATTAATTCAAATTGAATTGGCTTAACCGTGCTTTGATGGCTGAAATTTAAACACTTAAGAAGTATTTAATTCAGCAAAATGTCATTCCTCCAATTATTTTGATTTTAATCGATTTTCTTTGTTGACCTGCAGGAGTTAAATCAGTATTATTCCGCGCTCTCAAGCAGAGGAGACTTTGTTTGATGTGTCGGGGAATAGCGCAGTCTGGTAGCGCGCCTGCTTTGGGTGCAGGATGTCGGGGGTTCGAATCCCTCTTCCCCGACCAGTTTTTTCTTAGCTTTGTTTAGCAAAGTTAGGTGCGGGGTTACTATGAAACGATGCGCCCGTAGCTCATCTGGATAGAGCATCGGCCTTCTAAGCCGAGGGTAGCAGGTTCGAATCCTGCCGGGCGCGCCATAGGTGTCCTAAAAAGCTGTTAAGCTTTTATTGAATGAAGATGTTGGTTACGGTAATTGAAGTTTTTTATTGCCTGTGAGACCATTTCTTCAGTGTACGGAATGATGGTGGGCGTAGCTCAGTTGGTAGAGCCCCGGATTGTGATTCCGGTTGTCGAGGGTTCAAACCCCTTCGTCCACCCCAATTTTTGCTGTTTTTATTAAAAAGCAGCGTTTTAGTTACAATACAGTGCGAGAGTGGCGGAATTGGTAGACGCGCTGGATTTAGGTTCCAGTGTCTTGCGGCGTGAGAGTTCGAGTCTCTCCTCTCGCACCATTTGTAACTATTTCATAAGCTTTTTGGTTTTTTGAAAGCTTATACTGATTTCTGGCTCAAGCCGGTAGGTGGTTGCCTGAGTTTGCTGCTAGCCATTTAAAACGACTTAAAGCTCTCTTTTTCAGCGTAAACCTTCCTTCTTAAGTCGTAATCCTATAAAAGATTGTTTTTCTTTGCCGAATTTGTAAATCAAGCAATGTTTTGATTTTATTCGGCAACGAGCATTCGAGTCACTAGAAGCCAAATTGATTTAGCGGTTAGGTGACTCAAAATAATATTGTTGAAATCCAAGTTGGAGCATACAAATGCAAGTTTCTGTTGAAACCACATCGGGTCTTGAGCGCAAATTGACCGTTGCCGTTGAAGCATCAAAAATTGATGACGTAGCCTTAGCCAAAATGAAAGAGCTGGCCAAAACTCAAAGAATGAACGGATTTAGACCGGGTAAAATCCCTTTGAATGTGATCAAAAAACGCTATGGCGAGCACGTGAGACAAGACGTTATTTCAGATGTAATGCAACGCTCCTTTTATGAAGCCGTGATGCAAGAGAAGCTTCAACCAGCGGGACCACCAAAAATAGAGCCAATTTCAATGAAAGAAGGCAGCGACATAGAGTTTGTTGCAACTTTTGACGTTTACCCTGAGATTGAATTACAAGATTTTAGCAAGATCGAAATTGAAAAAGCTAAAGCTGACGTTGCTGATGAAGATTTAACAAAAATGTTAGATACGCTTCGCGAGCAACAAGCTAATTGGGTGCCTGTAAAGCGAAAAGCTAAAACGGATGATCAGGTAGTCATTGACTTTGTTGGTACTATCGATGGCGAAGAGTTTAATGGCGGTAAAGCTGATAACTTTGAACTAGTCATCGGTCAAGGCCAAATGATTCCGGGGTTTGAGGAACAGTTAGAAGGTTCTAAAGCGGGTGATGAATTAGATCTTAAAGTCACTTTCCCTGAAGATTACCAAAATAAAGATGTTGCAGGAAAAGAAGCTGTATTCAAAACAACGGTACATAGTGTCAACAAGAAAGAAGCATTAAAACTTGGCGAGCTAGCTGAAAAGTTAGGTATTGAAGACGCTAATATCTCGACAATGAAAAGCGATATCAAAAAGAACATGGAACGAGAATTATCACAGGTGATTAGCTCAAAAGTTAAGCAGCAGGTGATGGATGCACTCATTGAAGCGCACAATTTCGACATGCCAAAAGCAATGGTTGAGCAAGAGATTGGCCATCAGAAACAACAAGCGCTCCAGCAGTTTGGCGCGAATGCAGCTAATTTGCCGGACCTGCCAAATGAATTGTTTGAAGAAAAAGCATCGCGACGGGTTAAGCTAGGCTTGGTAGTAAGCGAAATCATCAAACAACACAAAATTACTGCTGATAAAGACAAAGTTAAAGCTAAGTTAGATGAATTAGCCTCTGTGTACGAGCAGCCAGAAGAAGTAATTAACTATTACCTTTCTGACGAAAACCGCTTAAACGAAGTAGAACAACTTGTTCTTGAAGATTCGGTCATCGACTTGGTCGAAGCTGAAGCAAAAGTATCTGAAGTTGAGATGACTTTTGACGAATTAATGAATCCGAAGAAAGAAGAAGCGGCTGACGCAGATGCTTCGGAATCTGAAGAAAAGGAATCGTAAGTCGAAATAATACTTATCGACAAGATTTCTTGGAGATAACAACAAACCCAGTCTTGAAATTATTATAGTTTACCCATAAGTTAGCTATAATAGTTTTGTGACTGGGTTTTTTCGTATGACTCAGAATATTATATTAGATCAAACACTCACTTCTTTGTTGGTTTCGGTCACTTTGAGATGCAGCTGAATATTCCAAATTACTAAGATAGGACCTTAAATTATAATGATAAACTCGAAAACTGATGAAATGGCGCTCGGACTAGTTCCGATGGTAGTTGAACAAACAGCCAAGGGGGAGCGATCATACGATATCTACTCTCGTCTGTTGAAAGAACGAGTCATTTTTATGGTTGGTCAAGTGGAAGACCATATGGCTAATTTAATTGTTGCCCAAATGCTGTTTCTAGAATCGGAAAATCCCGATAAAGATATTTCCTTATATATTAACTCTCCCGGCGGCTCCGTGACCGCGGGGATGGCAATTTACGATACAATGCAATTTATCAAGCCAGATGTAACCACTCTATGTATCGGACAAGCGGCAAGTATGGGGGCTTTTTTGTTGGCTGGTGGTGCAAAGGATAAGCGTTTCGCATTGCCAAACTCTAGAGTGATGATTCATCAGCCTTTAGGCGGATTCCAAGGGCAGGCGTCAGATATTGAAATTCATGCGCAAGAAATTTTGAAAATGAGAGCGAACCTAAACCAAATTCTAGCTAACCACACCGGTCGCACATTGGAAGACTTAGAAAAAGACACGGATAGAGATAATTTTATGAGTGCGGACGAAGCGGCTAAATATGGCTTAGTCGATAAAGTTATAAACGCTAGGGATTAAGGTTTCAGATTGTTGGCCGATTGAGGTGTTTAGGCCTCAATAGGCGAGCATTTCAGCTGCCTGAGTGACAAATTCGCGTTTTTGTAGAAGTTGTTGTTATATTTGTAGGAATATTCACATTTTTACCTCAAAGACGGCAGAATAAATCGACAAATGGCATTTAAAAGGTCTAAGCTTAGCGGTAAGGATCAAAATTCGTAAACTATGGTCTAAGTTAGGCCGCTAATACGTAAAGATAATTAGAATTCGCAGTAGAAATAGGATACTTAGATGAGCGATAAGAAAAAAACAGGTGGACGAGAAGACAGTGGCAAGCTGCTGTATTGCTCTTTTTGCGGCAAAAGCCAGCATGAAGTTCGCAAACTTATCGCCGGCCCTTCTGTTTTTATTTGTGATGAGTGTGTCGAGTTATGTAACGACATCATACGCGAAGAAATACAAGAAATAAGTCAACAAGAAAAGTCAGACAAGCTTCCAACGCCACGAGAGATAGACGAACACTTAAATGAGTATGTGATTGGTCAAGATAAAGCGAAAAGAGTGTTATCTGTCGCTGTCTACAATCATTACAAACGGTTGCGAAGTGGAAATGATGTTAAGACTGACGAAGTAGAGCTTGGTAAGAGTAATATCTTGCTAGTAGGGCCAACAGGTAGCGGTAAAACCTTGCTGGCTGAAACACTTGCCAGAATGCTTGATGTACCGTTTACGATTGCCGATGCTACGACTTTGACCGAGGCCGGTTATGTCGGCGAAGATGTTGAAAACATCATTCAAAAGCTTCTGCAAAAGTGCGACTATGATGTAGAGAAAGCGCAACACGGCATCGTTTACATTGATGAAATTGATAAAATATCTCGAAAAGCAGATAACCCTTCAATTACCCGAGATGTTTCGGGTGAAGGTGTGCAACAGGCGTTATTGAAGCTAATCGAAGGTACTGTCGCGTCGGTACCACCGCAGGGAGGCCGAAAACATCCGCAGCAAGAATTCTTGCAGGTAGACACTAGCAGTATTTTATTTATCTGTGGTGGAGCTTTCGCTGGTTTAGAGAATATCATTAGAGATCGCTCGGAAAAGTCCGGTATTGGCTTTGCGGCGAAAGTAAGAAGCAAAGACGATAGCAAGAATTTGGGAGAGATCTTCAAAGAAATCGAGCCTGATGATTTGGTTAAATATGGTTTGATCCCTGAGTTTGTCGGTCGTTTACCAGTTGTCGCAACACTAGAGGAGTTAGATGAAGCGTCCTTAGTTAAGATTTTAACTGAACCTAAGAACTCGTTAACTAAGCAATATGCTAAGTTGTTTGAAATGGAAGATGTTCGATTAGAGTTTAGAGAAGATGCTTTAAAAGCGGTTGCCAAAAAAGGTATGGAACGTAAAACAGGCGCAAGAGGATTACGTTCAATTCTAGAAAAAGTCTTGTTAGATACCATGTATGATCTACCTTCCATGGAAGGTGTAACCAAGGTCGCTATTGATGCTGCGGTAGTTGACGGAGAGTCAGAACCGTTACTTATTTATGAAAGCCAAGATAAAAAGGCGGCCTCTGAATAGTTAAACACTTAGGTAAGCCCTGACAGAAAAAAAGCCGCGAACTATCGCGGCTTTTTTGTAGTCTAAATCCAATAAATGTACGTATTACTGTTGAAATGCTTGGTAAAAGGTCCCATATTATCCAGCAAGGTCAAAGGTGTCTTTCTTAGCGCACCATTACAACATCTCTAAGTATTTACAAAACTTTGTATGTGCTTCAAATCAACCAACATCGTATTAGGAAATATTAGATGAGTGAAAATTTACCAGTCCAATTGTTAGATTCCGAGTACCCTGTTTTGCCATTGCGTGATGTAGTGGTGTTTCCTCACATGGTCATTCCGCTATTTGTCGGTAGAGATAAATCGATAGAAGCACTGCAATTTGCCAGTGATAACGGCAATCAAGTGTTATTGGTTGCTCAAAAAGATGCCAATACGGACGAACCTTCTAATAAAGATGTTTACAGTTATGGTTGCGTCGCCAATATTTTGCAATTGCTAAAGCTTCCCGATGGTAATCTTAAGGTACTGGTTGAGGGCGTAGAACGGGCTAAAATCACCGAGTTCACCAATACCAGCGAGTTTTTAGTCGCTAAAGCGGAAATCCTTCCTTCTCTGTTGACTAGTAGCCGTGAGCAAGATGTCATTATTCGTACTATCAAAGCGATGTTCGAAAACTATGTCAAACTCAACAAAAAGATTCCTCAAGAGGTCCTGAATACTATCTCATCGATAGATAGTCCTGAAAAGTTAGCTGATATTATTGCGGCTCATATCCTGATAAAAATTGAACAAAAACAGAACGTCCTTGCCATCGATGACGTTGCTCAACGATTGGAATTTCTGATGTCAATGATGGAATCAGAAATAGATTTATTACATGTTGAGAAAAAGATCCGCGGGCGAGTTAAGAATCAAATGGATAAGAGCCAACGCGATTACTACTTGAACGAGCAAATTAAAGCGATCCAAAAAGAGCTAGGTGAGGACGATGGTGAATCGGACTTAAGCGATTTGGATGAAAAGATCAAAAAAGGAGGCTTGCCAAAAGAAGCCAAAGAAAAGGCTCAATCTGAGTTGAAAAAGCTGAAAATGATGTCCCCAATGTCGGCTGAAGCTACAGTGGTTAGAGGCTATATCGATTGGTTAGTGGGGCTGCCATGGATAAAAAGGACCAAACTGCATTCAAATTTACAGAAAGCCCAAGATGTTCTTGAAAAAGACCATTATGGTCTAGAAGAGGTAAAGGAACGAATTCTTGAGTTTCTTGCCGTACAAACACGTGTTAAAAAGTTGAAGGGACCGGTTTTATGTTTGGTAGGGCCTCCAGGTGTTGGTAAGACTTCTTTAGGAGAGTCAATCGCAACGGCTACCGGGCGCGAATTTGTTCGAATCTCATTAGGTGGTGTTAGAGATGAAGCCGAGATTAGAGGCCACCGGCGAACCTACATTGGCTCGATGCCTGGTAAAGTGATTCAAAAACTAAACAAAACCAAAGTAAAAAACCCGCTAATTTTACTCGATGAAATCGACAAAATGGCTATGGATATGCGAGGTGACCCGGCGTCTGCTTTATTAGAAGTGCTCGACCCAGAGCAAAATAGTCGTTTCAATGATCATTATCTTGAAGTCGATTATGACCTGTCTGAAGTGATGTTTGTATGTACTGCAAACTCGATGAATATCCCCGCACCGTTGCTGGATCGAATGGAGGTTATCAACCTGTCTGGATATACCGAAGATGAAAAACTAAATATCGCCGAACGCTATTTATTGCCAAAACAAAAGCGAGTTAATGGGCTAAAGGATGGCGATCTTCAGCTTTCTAAATCCACCCTCATTGATATTGTGCGTTTATACACGCGTGAAGCGGGAGTCAGAAATTTAGAAAGAGAGCTTTCAAAGGTTTGTCGTAAGGTTGTTAAGCAACTGATGTTAGAAAAATCCAAAAAGTCAGTTAGAGTTAATGTAAAGAACCTTAATAAATACCTCGGAGTGCAAAAGTTTGACTTTGGAGTGGCTGGTGAAAATGACCAAGTTGGCCAAGTCACCGGGTTAGCATGGACCAGCGTCGGTGGTGAATTGTTAACCATCGAGTCAGTCGTTACCTCAGGAAAAGGCAAAACGACGTCTACAGGGCATTTAGGGAAAGTGATGCAAGAGTCTATTACGGCCGCAATCACGGTCGTGAGAAGCCGGGCTGAGTCTCTAGGAATAGAGGAGGACTTTTATCAATCTAAAGACATTCATGTACACGTACCAGAAGGAGCCACCCCAAAAGATGGTCCGAGCGCTGGGTGTGCGATGTGTACCGCACTAGTTTCATCTTTAACAGGAATTGCGGTGAGAAGAGATGTTGCTATGACTGGAGAGATTACCCTTCGAGGGGAAGTCTTACCAATTGGCGGACTCAAAGAGAAGTTATTGGCTGCTCATCGAGGAGGAATTAAACGCGTGTTAATCCCTCAAAAAAATGTCAAAGATTTAAAAGAGATTGCTGATAATGTGATTGGGGATTTGGAAATCATTCCGGTAAGATGGATTGATGAAGTTCTAGAAAAAGCATTGGTGCGCACACCAAGTCCAACTTTAGATACGGTTAAAAAAGAGTCAACAAAAAGTAAATCCAAAATAAAATCGAGATCTACAAGCGCCCGTAAGAGTAAACCTCATTAAAAGTACGGGTTAAAAAATAACGCGGTAAATTGCTCAAATTAAAGTCAAAAGTGTGTAGGATGATGCAAATTTGAGCAAAGCCGCGGTTTTTCTGGGTTTAAAGGCAATTCTTTCTTGACAGTTAAATTCCTCCATTGGTATAAAGTTAACCGGATGGAGCATGAAAGGAATTTATATCAAAATAAGTGCTCTAAATACACGTAGAATAGAATTAAGGGGAACAATGTGAATAAATCTGAATTAATTGATGCGATTGCATCTGGTGCAGACATTTCTAAAGCTTCAGCTGGCCGAGCGCTAGACTCAATGGTTGACGCCATCACAGAAAGCTTAAGAAAGGGCGACCCAGTTGCTTTGGTAGGATTTGGAACTTTCTCTGTTAAAGACAGAGCCGCGCGTCAAGGTCGTAACCCACAAACTGGTGCTACCATTCAAATTCCAGCAGCAAAAGTACCAGGATTTAAGGCTGGAAAAGGTCTAAAAGACGCGGTAAACTAGCGCTCCGTTAGTTTGTGCGTTGAGTGATTTTAGGGCGCTTAGCTCAGTTGGGAGAGCATCGCCCTTACAAGGCGAGGGTCAGTGGTTCGAGCCCACTAGCGCCCACCACGTTTAACTCCATTTGAAGTCAGTTTCAGGTGTGTTCTTATTAGAATTTAATTCTTATTTGAATATAGTTAGTGTGGTTAAACGTTTAAGTATGTGGAGCGGTAGTTCAGCTGGTTAGAATACCGGCCTGTCACGCCGGGGGTCGCGGGTTCGAGTCCCGTCCGCTCCGCCAAGAATTAGCGCGCCTTTTTAAGGCGCGTTTTTTTATTGTATTGCTGCTTTTTCTAATTTTGCAGCAGGTTTAGTTTGATAAAATATAAAGTGAATAATCATTATGGTGATGGACAGTATTAGAGAAGGGGTTAAAAAGCCCTGGGCGAAAATAGTAATTTTTGCCATCGTAATCTCATTTGTTGGGGCAGGGTATTTTACCTCTGCTTTTTTCTCGGGAGACCCATTTGCCGCGGCGGTGGTTAATGGAGAGAGTATTAGTACTAATGACTTCCAAAGAGCTTATTCACGAACTCGCCAGCAATATGGTGAAATGTTTAATCAGATTGTTAAGAATGAAGAGCAAGAGAGAAACTTTAGAGAAAATGTTCTTCAAAATCTAATTTCTAGAACCGTTACTTTACAAACGGCCAGAGATTTAGGTATTCGCGTTTCGGTTGACCAAATTCGCAAAACGATTCGTGAAATTCCTGCCATTCAGTCAGAAGGTGTTTATTCTTCAGAATTACTCGATCGCGCTTTGCTTAATATGAATATGTCGCGAGAGGAGTTTAAACAAAGTGTAGTATCCGATCTTATTTTGGGTCAGCTAGCATCAGGGCTTTCAGGTTCAGAGTTTGTTACCGACAAGGAGCTTGAAAACACCTTTAGAGTTCAAGGGCAGAAACGCTCTGGGCGAGCACTGGCAATTAAGTACTCACTTTTTGATGCGGGTATAGAAATCACTGACGAAGAAATCAATACTTACTATGAAGCTAATAAGGAAGGCTTTAGAGTCGAAGAAAAAGTTTCCGTCGATTATATTGAGGTGTCTGTAGATACTATTAAAGATCAAATTCAAGTGACTGAGGAGCAAATAAGCCAGTTCTATGAAGAGAATTTAGACCGCTACCGTTCTGATGAGCAAAAAAGAGTTTCACACATTTTAGTTGCGAGCGAGGACGAAAGTGCTGAAGCTTTAGCAAAAGCCAATGCAATGAAGCAGCGCTTAGTCGCTGGTGAAGCTTTTGAAGATGTCGTTAAAGAGTCAAGTGATGAGTTCAGCGCCGAAAATGGCGGAGATCTCGGGTTTTTGGCCAAAGGCGATATGGAAGAGGCGTTTGATGCAGCGGTTGCAGAACTACAAAATATTGGAGATTTATCTGAGCCAGTTAAAACTTCATTTGGTTATCATATTATCAAACTCACTGAAATCGTTGAAGGTGAAACTCAACCACTCGAAGAAGTAAAAGAACAGATTGTTGCGACTTTGAAAAGACAAGGCGCAGAAGAAGAGTTTTATGCGAAAAGTAACACCCTTGAAGAAAAGACATTTGAAATCACTGACTCGTTGGCTGAAGTGTCTGAACAAATAGGAATTGAGATCAAAACTAGCCCATTGATTTCTCGCAATTCTGGCACAGGACTGTTCGCTAATAGCGAAGTTAGAGAAGCGGCATTTGATGAAAATGTCGTTGTTGCCAATATGAATTCTAGCGTTATCAATGTTGCAGAAAATCACGTTGTGGTGCTTAGATTAAACACTCATAAACCCAGTGAAGTTAAGCCGCTTGAGCAAGTACGAGAGCAAGTTATCGCAAATTTGAAATCGACTAAAGCTAAAGTGGCGGCTACGGCTTTCGGAGATTCTCTTAAAGAGAAGGTTTCAAACAATGAATCGATAGATGAATTGCTGACTTTGAAAGGCTTAAAGTGGAAGGATTTGGATGCTGTTAACCGCACGAGTGCTGCATTGCCTTACCAGCAACTTCAATACTTTTTCAAAATGCCAAAACCCGCTGAGGGAGCACCGACCATTGATACTTTACCGGTCAATAACGAGTATGTTTTATTAGTATTAAACTCTGTCGAGTCAGGTGATATCAGTAAAGCTGAGGCCACCGCAGTGACTCAAACTCAGCAGCGCCTTAATCGATTTTTTGGCGAAGCCAACTATAGTTCCTTAATTGAAGCACAACGGAGTGATGCTGAAGTCAGTCGTAATTTAGACAATATCTACCGATAAATCGTATTATGTCCTGAGTAGTTTCTGCTACTCGGGACAATTTATTGTCAAACCACCAAGCTTAAAATATCATTCACCTCTTTTAGTTTGAGCGGCTTACCCAATCTATTTTAAGGCTGAATCGAGAAGCAAGCGATTCTAAGGCCTTCCTCGTGTTCTACCAAGCGAGGAGTTTCTTCTTTACAGCGATCTAAGCAATACTGACATCGGCTTGCAAATACACAGGCTGTTTCTTTTTGTTTAAATTTATTCTTTGGTCCACGCGGTAGGAAGTTTGGAAACCGTGCTCGATATACAGGCGTACTAGCGAATAACGATTGGGTGTAGGGGTGTTTGGGATTATCAAAAATTTGTGCAACCGTTCCATGCTCAACGACGCGGCCGTTGTACATCACCATTATATTATCAGCAATATGCTCGACAACATGTAAATCATGAGAGATGAAAATATAGGATATCCCCATCTCTTCTTGAAGCGATTGCAGTAGATTTAATATTTGGGCTTGTATGGAAACGTCCAGCGCGGAAAGCGGTTCGTCGGCGATAATAATACTTGGCTCCAATAAAATGGCTCTTGCAATGGCTATTCTTTGCCGCTGACCACCGGAAAACATGTGTGGATACTTGTATTGCTCATCTGAGGTAAGACCAACTTTTTCTAGTGTTTCACCAAGCTTTCGCATACGTTCTTTTTTATTAAGTTTGGTATTTATAATCAAGGTTTGTTCTAGAGAATGACCTATTCTCACATTTGGGTTTAGCGATTCGTAGGGGTTTTGAAAGATCATTCTGATAGAGTTAAATCGGTCTTTTTTGTCTTTAGAACTAGTGTATTTCAAAGACCGGCCCTTTAGGATTATCGAGCCTGAAGTTGGTTTTTCTATTCCAATGATCTGTCTAGCAAGTGTCGACTTACCCGAGCCTGATTCACCGACAATCGCGAGTGTTTCTCCCCTAGCTAAATTCAGATCAATTTCTTGATTCGCTTTAACTAGAGTTTTTGGCTTTAACAGCCCGGTCGAAACTTTATAGTGCTTGGTTAGGCTTCTAACCTTCAACAAACTCATTCAGTGGCCTCTTGTTCGGTGGCGCTAGATTGTTGTTTAGCCTCTTTTAAACTGCTGGCTTTGGCCAGGTGACACCTGACTTTGCCATGATTAGGCAAGCTGATTAACCTAGGAGAGTTGACACATTGTTTTTCAGCAATTGGGCACCTAGGTCCAAGTCTGCATCCAACGGGGAGTTTGTCGATAGTTGGAATTTGTCCATCTAACGCGAATAAACGAGTACCTTTAGAGTGTCTCTGTCCTAGTTGAGGTACACTGTTAAGTAGTGACTGAGTGTAAGGATGCTTTGGATTCTCTAGGATATTCTTACTAGAAGCATGCTCCATCAGTTGTCCAGAGTATATGACGCCTATTTTGTCTGTATTTTCTGAAAGAAGAGCAACATCATGGGTAATTAGAATAACGCCAACATTTTCAGATTTGTTTAGTTTTACAATCAAATCAAGAATTTGTGCTTGAATGGTGACATCTAAAGAGGTTGTCGGTTCGTCTGCAATTAATAACCTCGGTTTACAAGCTAACGCCATCGCAATGGCAACTCTTTGGTTCATTCCACCCGATAACTGATGAGGATAAAGGTTGAGAACCTTTTCGACGTGACTGATCCCAACGGCATCTAACAGCTCTTTTGCTCTTTGCTTTCTTTTGGAGCGAGAGTGAACACCGTGTGCGGACAAAGTTTCATGCAGTTGAGTGGCTACTGAAAAACAGGGATTTAAACTTGATTTAGGGTCCTGAAATATAATTGAAGCTTTAGACGAAACATATTCTTGCCGTTGTTCCGGTGACATTTTCATCAAATCTTGTCCATCTAAACTAAAGTAATCGGCTTTCATTTCCATTTTAGATGACAATAATCCCATGATAGCGAGCGCCAACATACTTTTACCGGAACCAGACTCTCCTACCATTCCGAGGATTTCATTGTCAGACATTCGTAGAGAAACTCGGTCTAATATTGGCAGTAGACCAGAGTGTGTTCGTAAGTCGATAGTCAAATTTTCAATATGAAGAAGGTTCATCGGCTATCTCTTGTTTCCATCGCATCTCGTAATCCATCTCCGACTAGGTTTACACTGAGCAGCGTAAACAAAATAGCTAATCCAGGGATAGTAACCGTCCATGAGGCAAACATAATATTATGATGTGACTCAGAAAGAATGGTTCCCCATTCTGGGTGAGGTGCTTGGGCCCCCAAACCTAAAAAACCGAGAGTTGAAATTTCTAGTATAGCAATTGAAAAAGCCAGGGTAATTTGGACAATAATCGGCGGCATGATGTTGGGCAATAATGATTGAAAGAACAATCTTGATTTAGAGGCTCCATCTAAAACCATTGCGGTCACATAATCTTTGTTCTTCTCAATTTTAATTGCGCTTCTGGTTGTTAAAACGAAATGCGGAATAAGTACAAATGCGACAGCGTAAATTGCATTGGGTAACCCAGGGCCAATAATGGCTACGATGACGACAGCAAGAATTAGCGATGGTATTGCTAAGATAAAATCCATAACTCTCAAAATTAGTGCGTCTAACCAAAAATTTGCAAAGCTGGTGATCACCCCCAAAAATATACCGGTTGAAGCTGAAAGAAACACCACAGCGAGTGCAAGTGATAAAGATAGTCGAGCACCATGAACTAATCTTGAAAATAAATCGCGGCCGATATAATCAGTTCCAAATAGATAGGCTGTACTGCCATTATCAAACCAAGAAGGTGGCCGATGTATTGCATCAGTAAATTGCTGAGCAGGGTCATAGGGCGCTAAGAAATCAGCAAATAATGCGATTAGTATGATTAAGCTCAACACCACTAAAGCAATAACCGATAGTGGATTTTGTTTGTAATGACGCCACCAACGAGAGACCGTGCTTGGAATACGTGTTTGTAAATAGAATTGCGAATGCGATCTCATTAGTTTTTCCTCGCTACAGGATCAACGAATAACCTTATCATTTCCAAAAAAAGATGAATGATAATTATGAAACTCGCAATTGCCAAAATACCACCATGAATAACTGCAAAATCGCGTCGATAAACTGCTTCTAATAACCACTTACCAATTCCCGGCCAAGAAAAAATTGTTTCGGTAATTAGGGAGCCCGTTAAAAGAATACTTATTTGTAATCCCATCGCAGTAATGAGAGGAACCATGGCATTTCTAAGCGCATATTTCCATAGAATTTTAGTTGCTGAAATGCCACGAGCTTTGGCACTTCGAATATAATCTTTGGTTAAAACTTCGGTCATTGTAGAGCGAGTAGAACGAGCTATAACCGCCAAAGGAACTGTGCCAAGTACAATGGCGGGTAGTATCAAGTGATGAAGCGCACTTAAAAAGGCTTCGTAGGCAAATGGTTGTCCGGAAATTAATGTGTCAATTAATAAGAAACCGGTGCGATAAGGAATATCAAATTCAAAGCCGATGCGGCTCGCCACCGGTGTGATCCCTAAGGTCAGTGAGAACAAAAGAACCAATAACATAGCCCACCAAAAAATTGGCATAGAGTAGCCAACTAATGTACCAGACATCACTAACTTATCTTGCCATTTATTCTTTCGCTTAGCTGCGTACATGCCGATGGGCAAGCCGAAAACTAATGCAAATGCTAAAGCGGCTGCCGCAAGTTCGATTGTCGCCGGAAAATAGATAAAAAAATCATCGAAGATTGGCGTGCCTCGCATTGAGGAAAAGCCAAAATTGCCAGACAGAATATGAGATAAGTATTCAAAGTATCCGATAATAAAATTACTTTCCGGGCGCTCGAGAGTTAATGATACATTCGGGAAAAGTTGAGTACTTTCGCTAGGATCGAATATGAAATCGGTTCCATCAGGAAAAAACTGGGTTAAGGTAAAGGTAAAAAGTGTCAGTACAAAAAAGCTAACAATGAAGTTGATAAATAAACGAACGATATCAACAAACATATTTATAATTCCTCACTCGATGGTTCGAGCGGTAATATTTGATCAGACGGTGCTTGCAAATAAACACCGCTAAAATACATTCCATCTGTCGCTGTTAATTTTAAATTTTTAACCCGCTTGTTTGCCAAAACAAATTGTTTGGCGTGGGCTACGGGCACCCATGGGTACTGTTGGTTAAATCTTTGTTGGGCTTTTATATACAGTTCTGTGCGCATTTCAATATCAGAAAGCCTGCTGGCTTTTTGAATATATGAGTCGAAAAGCGGATCACACCAATAAGCGCCATTATTTCCTGATCTTGCTGCTGCACAGCTTAGAAGGGATGACAAATAGTTATCCGGATCACCATTATCTCCGACCCACCCCAACAGCGCGGCATGGTGTTCGCCATCTTTTACTTTTTCTAAAAAAGTACCAAATTCATAGCTGACTATGCGTGCTTTAACACCAATTTTTTCTAAATCTTGCTGTATAAGTTCTGCCATTTTGATAGCGTTCGGATTATAGGTACGCTGAACCGGCATGGCCCACAATTCCATACTAAAACCATCTGGGTAGCCAGCATCATTTAGCAATTGCTTCGCTTTAGAATAGGAGTGTGAAACTGGCTTAGCAGATTCATCATAAGACCAAACATTAGGAGGAATCGGATTAACAGCTTCCTCTGCATTGCTGTTATAGACTATTTTAAGAATGGCTTTTTTGTCGATAGCGTGATTGATAGCAAGTCTTACATTTAGGTTATCGAATGGTTTCTTTCGAGTATTCATTGCCAAGTAAGAAACATTTGAGCCAGGCTCGCTATATTTTTTTAGTTGGGGAAAGTTTGCAGCAGCTTCTATTTGAATAGGTAATGGTTTGGCCATAATGTCGCATTCGCCAGCAATTAAGCGAGCAAATCGCAAAGACGGGTCGGGGGTAATTGCAAACACTAATCCTTGAAGTTTCTCGGGACCATTCCAATAGTTGGGGTGAGGTTTATACCGGATGAACGCATCGGGTTGGTAGCGAACAAATTGAAAAGGGCCGGTGCCAATTGGAACGTTGTCAATTTGTTCTGGTTTACCTTTTTGAATCAATACTTCAGCGTATTCTTGTGACAGTATTGAAGCAAAATCCATGGCGAGAGTGGCAAGAAAAGGGGCTTGAGGTGAATTGAGTTCAAATCTCACTGTGTGCTCATCAAGTTTAACAATGTCTTTAATTAGCGTGTCCAGTCCCATTGATTCAAAATATCGATAACTTAATGGTGATACTTGATGATACGGATGGTTGGATTTCCATTGGCGTTGAAAAGAAAACAGGACATCGTCAGCGTTAAACGAGCGACTAGGTTTGAAGTTCGAAGTAGAGTGAAAAGCAACCCCTTTTCTTAAATGAAAAGTGTAGTTTTTGCCATCGTCTGAAATCTTCCAATGTGTTGCGAGCCCTGGTTTAAGTTGGTTGCCTTCCGCTTCAAATTCGATTAAACGATTATATAGCTGTCGTGAAGATGCATCGAAGGTGGGCCCAGAGGTCACTAGTTGTGGATTAAAGCTTTGCGGGCTAGCTTCGGAACAATAGACCAGTACGTTGTTTCGAATATTGTTATTTTCAGACTTTGAACAACCAGCAAGCTGGAGTAATAAGATGGGAAAAACAAGACAAAATTGCTGCTTTTTTAACGCAGTATAAATAAGGCGAGTTAAATCGTTGACTTGCTTAGTACTTTTTTGCAGTTTTGCCAACGTCTTAACCCTAGATGTCTATTTATGTTCAAGCAATTGGTATTTTTTCAAATATCCTCGGAGTTGATGATAAGTCAACCCAATTAATTCTGCACACTTTTTCTGATTATATTGAGATTTTTCTAGTGCAGATTTTAGAATTTCAATCTCTAATTCCGACATAGTATTCTTTAAATCCATTGGAAAACTAAAACTTCGTGAAGAGGGTGCAAGATCTTCCGCCAAGGGAGACGGCGCTTTAGGCTCCGAGTCGCGAGGAGAGGAAGGTGTTTCTAGCCCTTTACCTAGCCGATACGGAGAAGCAAACGGGTCAAACTGAATGTTTTCAACTTCGTCGTCTTCATTAGTTTTGTAAATATTTCGTTCTACCACATTTTTTAGTTCTCTAACGTTGCCGGGCCACGAATAGGACATGAGCTGTTGTTCGGCTAACGCGCTAAATCCAGCGAAAAAAGGGCGTTTCAGCTCCAAAGTCATCTCGAGAGCAAAATGTCTAGCTAATATGAGTATATCTTCTGCTCTTTGTCGTAGAGGAGGAATTGTGATCACATCAAATGCTAATCGGTCTAATAAATCAGCACGAAACTCACCTTTTTCGGCTAGCTTTGGTAAATCTTCGTTGGTGGCTGCCACCACTCTTACATCGACTTTTAGTGTTTTATTACCTCCAACGCGCTCAAATTCACCATACTCAATAACTCTTAGTAGCTTTTCTTGTACATTTTGTGAGCTATTGCCTAGCTCATCTAAAAACAGGGTTCCATTATTCGCAAGTTCAAAGCGTCCCATGTGCTTCTTATTTGCGCCGGTAAATGCGCCACTCTCATGGCCGAATAACTCTGTTTCTAAGAGGTTTTCATTGATTGCAGAACAGTTCAGTTTGACGAAAGGTTGATCCCAACGTCTAGACAGGTAATGAAGTCTCGCAGCAATGAGCTCCTTTCCCGTTCCTCTCTCTCCGATCACCAGAACGGGCTTATCGATAGCAGCGAGTTGTGAGACTTGTTCTTGAACTTCTAAGAAACAACTAGACTCACCTATCAAATTATCTTGAGGCGCCTTCAAATCGAGTTCTCTATGTTTGTGTGGTTAATTTGGCTAAAGTTTAGTGGAATAACTATAAGGAAGGAAGAGTGATAGAGTAACAAAAAATAAAATCGTTATAAAACAGTACGATACGAGCTTCTAAAAACTGGCAAGCTTGTTGCATTATCTTGTGTATCTGGCAAATAGATTAGTTAATTTGCCTAATTGGTTAGAAATTTAAAACGAGGCGATAAACAAATGTTTACTCAATCATCACATGGATTTAGTCATGATGCTAACATCAAACCAAAACGGGCTAGTTCTGCTAAGAGTCGTCGTACAATGAAGTTATTGGTTGAACTGTCCATTGGTATAATCGGGCTTATTGGTATCATGCTAGCGCAAATAGCGGACAACGATACTGCTGCGAAAAACCAAAACGTTTTAGCAACGCAAAGTTATGAGATTTCTCATCTTAGTAATAACTTTTCAGAGAAAGTAGAAAAGCTATCTCAAGTTCCACCAGCAGTTAGCCAAATTACTTTAACCAATATACTTTTTTAAATTGAGCAAGATAAATAAATTCAGATTTCACTTTATACAGAGGTAGATTCAAATGGGTATTTTTACAAGGTTTGCGGATATTGTTAACTCAAATATCAACGCACTACTAGACAAAGCAGAAGATCCGGAAAAGTTGATTCGACTGATCGTGCAAGAAATGGAAGATACATTGGTTGAAGTGAGAACAGCATCAGCCAGAACGATCGCAGATAAAAAGGAAATCAGTCGAAGAATTCAGTTGCTTGATAATGATGTGCAAGAATGGGAAAAGAAAGCCGAACTGGCGATATCAAAGGAAAGAGAAGATCTTGCTAAAGCAGCACTTCAAGAGCGCAATAAGGCCGATTTAGCCAAAAACGATCTTCAATTAGAATTAGATAAAGTTGAAGCAGAGCTTAACCGACTAACTACTGAAGTTGGACAGTTACAAGAAAAGCTTAACGATGCTCGTGCTAGACAAAAAGCGCTCTTAATGAGACATAATACCACTTCATCGAGGTTGAAAGTTAAGCGTTCACTATACGAAAACTCTGGTGACCGAGCGGTTGATAAATTTGAAAGATTTGAACGAAAGCTAGAAGATTTAGAATCGGAAGTCGAGTCGTTTGATATTACCGGTAACCGCTCCTTGGCTGATGAAATTAACGACTTAGAAAACCAAGATGCGATTGATCAGCAACTTGCAGAATTGAAGAAACGAGTAAAATCTAATAGCAACTCTGCTAAATCTAACAAAGCGGGAGATAAATAATGGAAGCAGTCATCGTATTCATGGTAGTCGTTGCTCCAATATGGATTGTTATGCACTATCGCTCAAAAGGAACAAAGCAAGCTGGTATTTCTGAAGCGGACCAAGGGCGGCTGAAAGAATTAACTGAAATAGCTGACTCAATGATGCAACGAATTGAAACGTTGGAATCTATTTTAGATAAAGAAACACCAGATTGGAGAATGAAGCATGAGTAATCAATCTCAACCCAATGATGATGAATACAGGCATGAGCCTCGATACATCAGAAAGGGCAGACGTTTATACAAGAATCCCGATCAAGCTAAATTATGCGGTGTTTGCGCGGGGTTGGCAGAGTATTTTGATTTTGAGACATGGGTTGTAAGGGTTATTGCCTTTTCGTTCTTCTTATTTTCGGGTGGAACAGCAGTGGTAGCCTATTTTGTGGCTTGTTTTATCTTAGACCCTAAACCCGGAACAACGAGCAATAGGGGCTGTTTTGGTAACGAAAAGAACCGAAATCAAACACAATCTCCCGAAAAACGCCAATATAAGCCGAGCGTTAAAGAAGTCTGGAAAAAAGGTGATGCGCCCTCAGTTACCTTGGCCGAAGTTGAAGAGTCTTTTGCAAAAATTGAAGATAAATTACAAAAAATGGAAACTTTTGTGACCTCTAAGAAGTATCAATTGGAAAAAGAGTTTGCTCAAATCGGCTAAGAATCGAATTATGGCGGGTAATTTTAAGGCATGGATGCCTTTTCCAATGGTTATCGTCATTCATAGAAAAGCACAACCTAACCATCAATAAGTTGCAACGATAAACACCGATATCCCCACACATTTATTTGCGATGTGTTACATAAATTCCTCGAATATTCTTCAAAATACCCTATCAACCCCTTTAAATGCTTAGATTTTGTACAATTTATTTTTTGTAACAAGAGGTTGACCTATCTAATTAAGAACGGTTAATATCGGCATTGGCAGATCAGGCCTTATGGCCAATAATGGCGATTAACAGACTTCTCGAACATAACGAAAAGCTGTTTTATCGCTAAATAACAACCTCCATGACAACCAGGGAGAATTAAAATTGAGTAAATTAAACAAACGCAATCCGATTGCAAAGGCGATTAAACTCGCTTTACTTGCATCGGCATCAGCTACTGTATTTTCGACAACTGCAGTCTATGCAGAAGAAGATTCTGCAGAAGAATCTAAAATCACTATTACAGGTTCGCGTATTAAGCGAACTGATATGGAAGGCGCTAACCCTGTTCAAGTATTATCGTCAGCCGATATTAAGGTATCCGGTATCGACAATGTTGGTGATTTGTTACAAGAAATCCCAGCTGTAGCAGGTGCTGCTACTAACACCGCTATCAATAATGGCGGTAGTGGTGCAGTGCGAGTCTCTCTTAGAGGACTTGGTGCACAGTATACACTTGTATTACTAAACGGTCGTCGAATCGTAGCATCGGGAACAGGTGCAAATTCAACCGTCGATTTAGGAAACATTCCAACAGCTATCATTGAAAGAGTTGAAATTCTTAAAGATGGTGCTTCAGCGGTTTACGGTTCGGACGCTATTGGTGGTGTTGTGAACATCATCACAAAATCTGATTTTGATGGCGCTGAATTTAACTTTACTCACGACCAATCAACACACGGTGGTGACGGCGGAACGGACACCATTGATTTTACCATTGGTGCATCTTCATCTAAAGGTTCTGTAGTGATTAGTGCGTACTATTCAGAGCAGCAAGCGCAATGGTCTGGCGACAGAGATTGGTCTAAATTTGACTTAGGTTTAGATTTAGAAACCAATGAGCGTATTCCTGGAGGATCTTCTGCTCCACCTTGGTCTCGTTTAAATGGTATTAATGGAGAAGTTAATGGTGAAGCATGTAGCTCTTTCACTCATGGCGCAGCTAACGGACCAGGTCAATCGGACCCGACTGATTTTGCTAATCCAACTGGATATAATTGTTGGGACTGGGATGTAGATACTTACAACTTTGCTCCTGCTAATTACCACCTTACTCCAAATGAACGCTATGGTATTTTTGCGGCAGCAAACTATGAATTATCAGATGACTTGAGATTTTTCACAGAGCTTGCTTACAATAATCGTAGCGCACAAACAAAACTAGCACCTATTCCGCTAGCTCCACTAGCTTTCTTTGGAGCGACTGCACCTTACTCAGCTGATAACTACTACAACCAACAGTTTGGACCTACAGACGTAAATGGTGACACAGTTGAAATCGCTGATTGGCGTAGACGAGTGGTAGAAACCGGTGGTCGTGATTCAACTTTTACTCTGAATAACACTAGATTTGTTGTCGGATTAGAGGGTGAGCTTTTCCAAGGTGATTGGGCTTATGAAGTTTCCTATATTTATGGGGCTAATCAATCAACAACTCAAGCAGCAGGTGGTGTGAACTTTGAAAAAGTGGCACTAGCTGTCGGACCTTCATTTTTAGATGCAACTTCAGGCGAAGTAGTTTGTGGAACAGTAGCAAACCCAATTGCAGGTTGTACTTCGTTGAATATTTTTGGTATTCCAGGAAGTGAGACTCAAATTACACAAGCAATGCTTGATTATATTAGTTTTGAAGCTCACGATATTGGAACGAATGAACAGCAAATTATCTCGGCTTCTATGGCGGGTGAAATTTTTGAACTTCCTGCCGGACCTGTCGGTTTAGCATTTGGAGTTGAGCACCGTGAAGAGTCTGGTGCGGACTATCCTGATGCATTAATTGCTTTGGGAATTACATCGGGTAGCTCAAGAACGTCTACAGAAGGTCAATACTCAGTAGATGAAGGGTATTTCGAACTTCAAGTACCAGTCTTAGCTGATGCATTCTTGGCGCAAAGCCTAAACCTCGATTTAGCTGTTCGCTATTCTGATTATGACACTTTTGGTGATACGACTAATCACAAAGTCGGCATTGAATGGAGACCAAGCGATAATTTGTTAATTAGAGGTACTCAATCGACTGCGTTTAGAGCGCCTTCGACCTCCGATTTGTTCGCTGGAACGTCAGACAATAGCCCAGAGGTTGTTGATCCATGTAATACTAATCCTACTCCATTTTGTATTGCTGATGGTGTACCAGCCGCAGGTTTTGAGCCTATTGGAGACCAACTTTCTTCGACTAGAGGTGGTAACCCAGATCTAGAACCAGAAGAAGCAGATACCTTTACATTTGGTGTTGTGTATACGCCTGAATTTGTTGAAGGTCTTGAATTGACCGTTGACTATTGGGATATTGAGTTGACTAATGCTATTTCAACCATTGGTGAGCAGGTTATTCTTAATCAATGTGCTTCATCTGGCTTAAATTGTGATCTTATCACTCGATTTGGACCTGATAGTGGCAGTCTTTACGGTAACTCTTCGGATATTGACGATAGAACGACTAATGTTGGTGGTGTATTGTCTCAGGGGTATGACATGAACGTTCGTTATGCGCTTGAAACCGATATGGGTAAGTGGAGATTTAACGTTGATGCAACTTTCTACGATACCTATGATAAAACGTTATCTGACGGTTCTGTTGTTTCTCATGCTGGAAACTTTATTCGTAACGGCGGAGACGGAAACTTTCCAGAGTGGAAGAGTAACTTTAACGTAAACTTTACTGCTGCTGAATGGCAAGCAAGTTGGACAATGCGTTATATCGGTTCTGTAGAAGAAAAAATTGGATTCGAAAGTGTTGATTCCACTGACCCGACTATGGATTCTAATGCCGAGGTTGCTGCCGGTTTATATTCTGGATACAGATTCGAAGATACCTTTAATGAAAATGGTTCAGATGCTGGTGTTAATGTTTACCGTGATATCGATGAGCAGATCGTTCATGATTTACGTTTCACCTATTTCTATGAAAACTACAGTGTTTCATTAGGATTAGATAACGTATTTGATGAAGATCCTCCATATGCTGACACAGGTTTCAATGACAATACTGACCCGCGTACCTATAACACGCAGGGACGTCACTGGTCATTAGGTGTATCAGCAACATTTTAATTAGAATAAGAGAAGTCTAAGACTTCCTAGTATTTATTCTATTTAAGTGAATAAGCCACCATCGATTAATTCGATGGTGGCTTTTTTTGTTTAATAACGGTCAATTCGCTAACTAAAAATCGCTAATTTGGTTCCAAACAGACCATTCTTGTTATAGAAACATAGTTTTTGTATCGAGTCATAATGTACAGCGGCAATAAATAAACAGTCCTTACGTAACAAAATCAACACCTTAACTTCAGGAAATAGGTTTGGGTAGAAGAAAAAGGTACATATTCACACATCTGGCCCTTCCCTTGAATGACTGATTTGAGATATCATCGGCGGTGGTAAAAATAGTTAATAAAACTTTGTATGATATTTAATCAGCGCAAAGTTGATAACTTGTTTGACAGATCGAAAATAACGATCTGCAAATTTTTCTAACAACGTCCTCTATGACAACCAGGGAGAAGACAATTGAGTAAATTATATAAACGAAATCCGCTTGCAAAAGCGGTTCAGTATGCACTTTTAGCGGCTTCCGCTACCGCATTTATAGCACCTGCTACCTATGCGGCTGAAGAAGACGCGGAGGTGGTAGAAAACGTTGAAGAAGAGGAACAAGCTCGAATCATCGTAACTGGTTCACGTATTTCACGTCCTGAATATTCATCTATTTCACCAGTTCAGGTAATTAACGGTGATGCGGCACGTGACTTGGGCTTGTTTGATGCCGCGGATTTATTAGCTCAAACCTCTGTTGTTCAAGGCCAGCAAATTACTACTGGGCTTTCAACTTCTGCTGGGCTTTTGACAGACAATGGTCCGGGATCCGCAACGGCCTCACTTCGTGGTCTAGATGCAGGTCGTACATTAGTAATGGTTAACGGCCGTCGTTTAGCGCCAGCAGGTGTGCGTGGTGCACCAAGCAACCCTGATCTTAACATGATCCCTGGTTCGTTAATTGAACGAGTTGATGTTTTACTAGACGGCGCGTCTTCGGTATATGGTTCTGATGCGGTAGCTGGGGTTGTAAACTACGTGTTACGGACTGACTTTGACGGTCTGCAATTAGACTATTTCACAACTAATCCAACCACCGTCGATGCTGACGGCCAAACTGTGTCGTCGTTAACATGGGGTTTCAACAGCGACAAAGGCTTTATTGGTTTTGGTGCTGAGTACAGTAGAGAAGAAGGCTACAAAGAGTCTGCGTATGCTGATTTCTACAGCCCTTATGCTGGAGATTGTCGTAGTCGTATTACGCGGGGTTTCAGTGGTGAATTATACGAATCTTGTAATGGCTCGTTTGGAGCTGGATCTGCAAGTACTTCGGCGTTCGGTTTCCTAGGTTATGATGGCACCAGTAACAACGCTGGTCTTCCACCAGGATTCTTCCAAATACCGATTACTACTGATTTACTGACTCCTGGTAGTGAGAATGGTAGAGCGTTATTGCTTTGGCCTGAAGAGTTTGAAGCGGCATTTGCTCCTGACTTCGAGCGTAAGACAATATACACTTATGGTGAATATTCACCGGGTTGGTATGGCGATGCAACGACTTATTTTGAAGCGTCATGGGCTAACCGTATGACTAAGACAAACACTCGTGGCCAAGGTCGTGTGCGTCTTCCTGGTGACTACGGACCAAATAACTTCGGCGGTTTGAGTGGAACTTTGTATTATGGTAATACTTTTATCAATGATACCGAAGTCTCTCAGACGCGTTTTGTAACTGGGGTTAGAGGTGACCTTCCTGCTTTGGATGTTGGCACGATGTTAAACTGGGCTTATGACGGTTATGTGAGTTACTCACGTTCAATCGGTTCTGATTTAGTCAACGGAGTTCCATACTATCCGCGTCTCGAGCAGACCCTCGCTAACACAACTCTTAATACTACTACAGGTGAATACGAGTGTGCTGGGCGTGGTATCCCAGGTGAAGGTCAGTCGACCAGTTGTCGAGTATTAAACTTCTTCGACCCTCTATTTATCGAAACTGGACGTTTCTCTGACCCAGCTGATAACGCTTATCTTTTCCCTAACCGAATGACTAACACTATCGTCGAGCAAACAGTGGCAAGTGCATTCGTATCGGGTGAACTTTTTGACTTACCATCGGGCTTGCCAGCAAGCTTAGTTGTTGGTTTAGAGTATCGTGAAGACTCAATTGAAACGAACACAGATGCCGGTGCCGCAAATGGTGATTTCTTTGGCTTCTTTGGGGACCCAGGTTCAAATGGTCAACGTTGGTTACGTGAGTCGTTTCTCGAGCTAGATCTTCCATTGCTAAGTGATATGGCGTTTGTTAGTGACTTATCATTCAATCTTGCTGCACGCTGGACTGAAGAAGAAAACTTCGGTAGAGAGTCTACTTACCGCTTCCAAGGTCAGTATGCTCCAGTTGATTGGTTCCGTGTACGTGGTTCGGTTGGTACTTCTTTCCGTGCTCCAAATCTTGGAGAGCAGTTTGCAGGTCAAGTAACCGGTTTTGGTGACCCACAGGATCCATGTCGTACGCCAGGCATAGCGGTTCCTTTTGTTGATCATGATAACGATCCTAATACCCCTGAGATTCGTCTTTACAATGCTTCTCTTGATCCTCGTGAAGACGTTGTGATTCAAAACTGTTTGAACGGCGGTGGTGGTATTCCTGGTACCGACCCCTACTCTCTAGGTATTCGTGGTCTTGGAACTCAAAACCCTGTTTTCTTTGGTGCACCGACACAAGTTGCTTCGGGTTCTAACCCAGACCTAGATGCTGAGACATCTGAAGCGACCACCTACGGGATTGTTTTCCAGCAACCTTGGTCGGACTCGTTTGAGCTAAACTTCTCTGCGACTTACTTTGATATTGAAATTGATAACGAAGTCGATCAGCTTACTGCTGCGACAATTGTGGGCCGTTGTTACAATTCCCCAGGTTTGACAGATCCTACTTGTGGATTTATCACACGTGATCCGCGTACTGCTGATGACACCAGTGGTGAAATTAGCTTTGTACGAGCGATCCAACAAAACCTAGGTCAGCAACGAGTAGAAGGTATTGATTACAACATCGAATTTAATACTGATTTTGCGGCGTTTGGTATGGAAGATCGTATTAACTACTCGCTTATTGTTCGTGCTACTAGAAACTTGACTGACGAAGAAGAAGAGTTCCGTATTGATGAGACATTCCTAGACAATGATCTTAGAGAGTATGGAAATCCGGTTTGGCGTGGTAACATCACCAATATCTTTGGTTTTGGAGACTGGCAGCTTGTGCTTCAATCACGTTATTTAGGTGAGATGATCGAAGACAATGATGACGAGTTTGACCCTCAAACTTCTGGTTTTAACCCTTGTGTTCAGGCAGAAGATTTTGGTCCGAACTATGACTCAAGTGATTTATCAGATGATACTGGAAGTCGAGCTAGTAGAGCTGATGCTTGTAATTCTCTAGACGGCTTGGATGATTATTGGGTTCACAACATGGCCGCTTCATGGCGTGGTGAAGACATGATCGTTCGTATTGGTGTTAACAACGTATTAGATGATGCTCCACCACTGACCAACAATAATGATTTGGGCTCGCTTGGTGGTTTAGGCTACGACATCGGTGGACGTACTTGGTTCGCTAACGTCACTGTCAAATTCTAAGCAGTTGAGGTTTATGACGCACCTATTTTAGTTTTTTGGTGTGTCGAACCTAAATTAATGAAAAGGTCCTTATTTTACATAAGGACTTTTTTTTTGCCGATTTAATCAATAAATTTGATATATCTGATATCAAAGATAATAGAGGCAAGATGTTTTATAACTGTATATTTTAAAACTGTGCGTTTTATAGCAGTAACAATGGGAGATTTAGATGAGTATTAATAGGGTAATTATAACTCTACTCGTAATTGGTTGGTCGTTGGTTGCTTTGGCGAAGCCGACTCAAGTCCCGGTAGAAGTATGGGCCGATCAATTTCAGGTGAGTAATTTGGATATGTCGCCGGATGCTAAACGAATGGCAATGCTGATGCGTCGCGAGCGTGGTGGGACACCTGAATTGATGGTGTTTGACACTACGAACATTAAAGGAAGCTTAAAAGCCATTCAGCCGGACGGGTTGATCCCGACGAGCTTGCGATGGGCCAACAAAGATTATTTAGTGGTTAATTTCTACTTTCAGACAGAAGTCGCTGGACGGACAGAGAACATAAGTAGGACAGCTTCGTATAATGTTGAAACCGAAGAATGGACTCCGTTGATTCGGACAACCACTAGAAGGGGGCGTAATACTGGTGGCAATATAATGGGTAGGTTGGGGGTCGGTAGTGTTGTAAACCTATTAGCGGACGACCCTAACCACGTGTTGGTATTACACAATGAAGAGCCTAACAAACCAGGTAACTATTACAAAGTCAATCTGATTGATGGCAAGCGTAGTCTAATGTTAAAAGGTAACGAGCGATTTGGAAGTTATATCTGGGATCGAGACGGAAACGCTCGCGGTGCGATAGAGTATGATGCCAGAGATACTGCGATTGTGTCACTTGCGCGCTTATCGTCTGATGATAAATGGAAGGAAGTTGGACGGTTACGTGCTGCTAGCCGTGATAGGTTCGATCTTTTAGGATTTTTCGATCCAAAAAAGCCACACCTTGCAACGATACGTTCAGATGCCGAAGGCGGCAATTTTATGGGTATTTATAATGTCAACATTCGTACCGGTAAGAGAGAGCTCATTTTTCAGACCGAAAAATATGATGCAATTGGTGTGATTCGTTCACCACGTTTGGCAGACGGTACCAAGGTTGTTGGATACACCTACGCCGATCATCAAGGCATTCAAGCTTACTATACAGACGACACTTATGGTCCTTTATATAATGGTTTAAAACAGGCGTTTCCAGACAGAAACATTCAGATTCAACGTGTATCGGAAGACGGCAAAACCGTTTTGCTGAGTACTAGTGGACCTCAAGATCCTGGCCATTGGTATTTATTTAAGGGGGGTAAAGTCATACCGGTCATTTCCAGAACTACAGAAATTGCGGCCAGCGCATTATCACCTGTAGAAGTCATCACCTACAAAGCAAGAGATGGTCTTGAAGTTTCTGGTTATGTGACCATCCCTAACAATATGAAAGGGCCTTTACCGGCTATCGTAATGCCCCACGGTGGACCATGGGTGCGTGATATGTACGGCTATGACGGCTGGGCACAGATGTTAGCCAATCAAGGCTATGTAGTATTTCAGCCAAATTATCGAGGTTCAACCGAACTTGGCAAATCCTTTTGGTTGGCTGGTGATAAAAAATGGGGTCATGAAATGCAAAATGATCTCGATGATGGTATGCGGGAACTCGTTAAACGCGGTATCGCAGATCCAGATAAACTTGCAATGTTCGGTTGGAGTTATGGTGGATATGCTGCGTTCGTAGCGGCAACACGCAAGAACAGCCAGTACAATTGTATTGTCTCCGGTGCCGGCGTATCTGATTTAACTCGTATCCGCGGAGGGCTTAACGGTAGTCGTTTTGCTCGTTTATTCCAAAAGCCAACAATTGAAGGGGTATCGCCAGTTGAAATGGCTGACAAAGTTGCTGTACCGATGCTAGTTGTTCATGGAGATATTGACTCGACAGTTCCAGTAGAGCATAGTCGTCGTTTTGTTGAGGGCATGCAAAAGGGCGGGGTCGACCACCAATACATCGAAATAGAAGGAATGGCGCATAGTCCATTTTATTACAGTCAGAAAATGCAGTGGTATCCGCAATTACTGAAATTTTTCGATACTAAGTGTGGCTTTTAAAAGTTATTAGTTCTAAAAAATAGTGCGCACTGTGGAAGACTAGTGCGCAATTCTCAAAAAAACTTTCACTATTCAAACTAGTGCTTAGCGTTAAAAATTTAGTACCGTCTAATGACATTTTTTGAGTACCGCGATTTTTATCATTACCGTGAGTAGTACCCACTCAGCAGAAAAATCCATTTGGGTAAATAAGACAGGTTAATTTATTAACCTGTTACTTTATTCTCAGAACACGATAAGAGCGGTTGGATACATCAACAAACTTGATAGTTGGATTACCTGTTCTTTTGCGGCGAATTTCGGCGAGTGCAGGTAATGACCTAGGTGGAAGCACTTTGTCTTTTTGAGTTTGCTTCCAAACTGCACCATCTTTCGTGTAGAAGCTATGTTTTCCCTCATTGTTCACCGTAATACGAACAATTGTCGTTTCGAATGATTGTCTTTTCTCTTGACTAAGTTCTTCTTTGGTATGCCGAGGTGCAGCCGCCCATGTCGGAATACTATCGCCAGCCGTTGTTACTGATGAGTCGGTAGTTGATGAGTCTTGGCTAGACGTTTCGGGTACTTTGGCGACTGATTTGTCTGGTGTAATTAAAGACGCCAGTTTCTTGGTGCTCGCATCGAAACAGTCTAAGCGGTCTTTTGCATTAGTCAGATCTCTGCAGCTTACTGTTTTTTTGGCTGCTAAGATAAATGCTTCATCAGCAAAAATAGGCTGAGAAAATATAGAGGCTCCTATCAGGATTGGAGCCAACAATAACATCGTTTTTTTTGGTGTATTGATAGAAAACATATTAACTCGACTTGATTTTATTGAGTCATTATTGATGCAACTTTTGGTGATGAATTTATTCTCGCCTTTTAGTCGCATCTAGAATAACTACTTTATTGAGAAACCAATATACGTTTTCTCAATAAGGCGTTTTTATTGGTAATATTAAGATGAAGAATACCACGCACTCATTTTTTAAGCTACTAACAACCTTCAGAGCTTAATTTGATAGCATCTTTTAACTCTATTTAAAATAAATCACTTAGTTGAAATTACTCTATGTGAACTCGATCGGACCGGGACGATTCAAGTTTCTTGACTATTCTAGAATTCATTTAATTGATAAAGAACCAATAGGATAAACTTAGTAGGTTGATTCCAGCTAAATTTCTATATTTAGCTGGCGAGGTGATGAAACCAATAGTTTGCGAATACTTTCTATGGTTTATGGTGTTTATGAAAATAGCCTGCCATTTCTATTGACGTGCTGTAACGCTGTTGCTACACTTGTGATAGTTGTCGTAAAAGTTCATCATTTTCGAAAATGAAGTTTGGCAATTAAAGAACATGTTTTCAATTTATTTGTTGGAGATCAATTAGACTTTTACAAGGCAGCTTCAATTCGATGGATAAATGATCTCAAATAGCTTGAATGTTTAATCAGATCGTTTGACTCAATCTTTATTTGTGTTTATAGTCGGCACAATGCGCTTGAATACTTATTGAAGGGCGCTTATGTTAAGAATATTACTGAATCGGATAGACAATAATTAATAAATCTGACAGTAATCGTTGGTTACACAAATACACTGACTGGTCAGACCGTTTAATAAGAAATTTACCTTTATTATCATAAGGTTGAATATTTTTAGAAATCGTCGACAGTGTGTATAACCAATCGGACCAAATTCATTTCAACCCTAAAAATAACGATTAGGAAGCCACATGCATAGTAGCAATAAAAACAACCTATTTAGAGCATCAGTAATTGCACTGACAGCTTTATTCATGGCAGGGAATGCTTTTGCAGCAGGACCTTATGAACAATCAGTTGCAATTGAAAAACAAATCAACAAAGATTCTAGGGCCACCCAGAAGCGTGTTGATAGATTTGCAGATCAAGCAATTGATTTAAATTCTGACTATAAAGCAACACTTCAGTTGATAGATAGCCTAAGAATTTATAACAACCAACTTGAATTATTAATTAACTCTCAAGAGCAGGAAATGGCGACCATAGAAAGAGAAATGGAAACTATTGACGCGACTGAGCGTGGCGCTATCCCGTTAATGAATGAAATGATTGCGTCGATTGATAAGTTTATCCAAATTGATATTCCTTTCAAAAAAGAAACTCGAATGGAAAGAGTCGAAAAATTAAAGACTTATATGATTCGCGCAGACATACCTAACTCTGAAAAATACCGAAAGATCTTAGAAGCATATCAAGCTGAAATTGGCTACGGTGAAAGTATAGATGCTTATCAAGGCAAAATTATGGACGGAGCTGAGGAAGTTCAAGTTGAATTCCTTCAAGTCGGCCGTGTCGCGCTAGTTTATTTGACATTAGATGGCAAGTCAGCTGGTTTCTGGAATATTGAAAACAAGCGATTTGAGGCTTTGGATGACAGTTATATTCGAAGTATTGAACAAGGCATCAAAATGGCGAATAAGCAAGCAACTATGAACTTAATCGAACTTCCAATTCCTGCAGCTAAGAGGGCAGAATAATGACAATTAGAAATATTTTTGCGACATTACTATTTGTTGCAGCCTCTACGACTAGTGTAAGCGCTGCTGAAGCGTCTAAACCTGCAAAGGATACTGGAGCAGTTGAAACACCAGCAGCTGATACTCTTGCTGAGTTATTACAGCTAGTAAAACAAGATAAAATCAGACAATCTAAAGTTAATGCGACACGAATCGCTAACTTCAGAAAAGAAAGAAACAAGCAACGAGATCTTTTGAATGCTGCTAAAGCGGAGCAAAAAAGAGAAGAAGATCGAACTGCTCGCCTAAAAGCACAATATGAAGCCAACGAGAAGAAACTAGCAGAGCTAGAGGAAGCAAAATTACTTAAAGCCGGTTCTTTAGGTGAGATGATTGGTGTAGTAAGACAGGTAGCTGGTGATTCGGCTGCGCGTTTTAGACGCTCTATTGTGACTGCTCAATACCCAGGTCGCCATGAGTTTCTTGAAACGTTAGCTCAAGCTAAGGTTTTCCCAGAGATTCCAGAAATCAGACGTTTGTGGGTTGAGATTCAAACAGAGATGACTGAACAATCTAAAATTGTAAAGTTCACTACAGAAATCGTTAACAGAGACGGCCGAAAGGAAGAAAGAACAATCGATCGAATCGGTGGTTTTAATTTAGTTTCAAACGGCGAGTATTTAGTTTTTAACTCTGAAGAGCAAGATATCAATCAATTGTTAAGTCAGCCTAAAGGAGCATTTGTTGATACCATTGACCCTTATCAAGCTGCAACTTCAGGTGTTGAGCGTTTAGCTATTGACCCGTCTAGAGGAAGTATCCTGACCATCGAAGTACAAAGAGAATCTTGGCCTGACCGTGTTGAAAAATATGCAGGGGTTGTTGGATATGCGATCTTTGTTGTATTGGGTATTGGTTTATTGATAGTTCTAGAGCGACTTTTCACTCTATTGACACTTCGCGGAAAAATGCGAGCGCAAGCTAAATCTAGCACACCTGGTAACAACCCTCTTGGTCGAATCATGGCTGTTTATTTAGCGAACAAAGATGACGACACTGAAAATCTAGAATTAAAACTAGATGAAGCTGTCTTGAAAGAGACACCAAGAATCGAACGCGGAATCACGATTATTAAGGTATTTGCTGCTGTGGCTCCATTGATGGGACTATTGGGTACGGTTACCGGTATGATCGAGACGTTCCAAAGTATTACTTTATACGGTGCGGGTGACCCTAAAGTAATGGCTGGCGGTATTTCATCAGCGTTAATTACCACAGTATTGGGTATCGTTGCTGCTTTACCACTTATCTTATTACACAGTGTTGTTTCAGGTATCGCTAAAGGCTTGAATCATATGCTTGAAGAGCAGAGCACTGGATTGATAGCGCAGCACGAAGAAGAAGCGGGAGCATAATTTATGCTATTCCTCGAGGAACTAATGGCAACCGTCTCCAAGTTTATTGACACTGGGGGAGATGTACTTTGGTTTATTGCGATTGCACTTATAGCTATGTGGACGCTGATTATCGAGAGGTTGTGGTTTTTCTCGCAGACTTACCCAAAGCAAGCACGTTTGATGATTGCTCAATGGGATGCTAGAGCTGACACAACATCTTGGAAGGCTCATAGAATCAGAGAAGCTTGGATTTCGCAAATGAAAGAAAAGCTTAATTCTGGATTGCTGGTAATTAAAACCATCGTGACTATCTGTCCAATGATTGGATTGCTTGGAACTGTAACCGGAATGGTTGGTGTGTTTGAGCTCATGGCTTTAGCGGGTACCGGTAGTGCTAGATTGTTAGCCGCAGGGATCTCACAAGCTACCATTCCAACGATGGCTGGAATGGTAGCAGCGCTTTCAGGCTTATTTATTAGTGCCAGGCTTGAGTATTCAGCTAGTGTAAGAGCGCAAGAACTTGCAGACCACATGCCGCACCATTAATTGGTGAAGAAGAAAGCTAGTCGTGGGGCTGTTTAAGTCCCTCGTATATAGGTTAGTCAAGTCTCATCTATGTAATTTGTTGTAGATTAGACTGGCCTATATTGAGCTTAAGCTTGAAGTTAGAAATCGACAAATTGGAACCAAATTACTATGGCAAATAATAGACCTGGGTCACAACAGGAAGAAGCGCAAATTGACATGACTCCGATGCTAGACATCGTATTCATCATGTTGATTTTCTTCATTGTTACGGCATCCTTTGTAAAGGAGTCGGGTATTTCTGTTGAAAAACCTAATGCAGAAACAGCGGAAAAAAGACCAAAAGCGAACATATTTGTAGGAATTGACCATAATGGCGATATCTACATGTTGAAAAACAAAGTAGATAAAGATGCTGTTAAGGCTGGATTAGAAGAAATGTTGCTTGAGAACCCGGAAAGTACGGTCGTTGTACAAGCCGATAATCGTGCAGACGCGGGTGTCCTAATTAAAGTTCTAGATGCTGCCAAGGCGGCAGGTGTCAAGAATATATCAGTAGCGGCGGACTTATAATATGCAAAGAATTTTAATCGGATTAGGAATTGGCGGTGGAGTGACTTTCGGGTTATTCGTACTTATGGCTTACTTAGTTAAAGCTGACGTAAGACCACCTATAGCTGAGAAAGCGGTGACCATACAGATTAGTATGGTAGAGCCTGATGATGATATTAACCTTTTGGAACGAAAGCTTCCAAAAAAGCCTGAACCACCTAAAAACCCTCCACCACCTAGAACTAAACGAGTTGCGAAAGCAGAGCGGCCTAAAGTTCAAAGTATGAACTTGAATATGGAAAAAATCGACGTTTCCGTATCAGGCAGTGGGCTTTACTTAGGACCGCCAGGCGGAGGAAATATGGGCGATGGCGAAGCTATTCCTATGGTTATTATTCAGCCAAGATATCCACGAAAAGCCGCTATGGAAGGAATTGAAGGTTGGGTAAAGTTTAAATTTACTATTTCTCCAGATGGAACGCCTCTAAATGTAGAGTTAGTTGATGCTCAACCTAGACGAGTGTTCGAGCGTGATGCTCGAAGGGCAATCTATAAATGGAAGTTTAAGCCTAAAGTTGTTGATGGCAAAGCCGTTGAGCAACAAAACATGGTTTATACGATGCAATTTAATTTGGCGAAAGAATAATTAGACTGAATTGGAAGAGATTAATATATGAAAAGAATATTTTTAACTTGTGTTCCGGTTCTTGCTCTTGCAGGTGCGCTTTCAGTAAGTGCGGCACCGACAGTACCGGTTACAAAACTCACTAAAAGTTGTAAACCGCTGATAGACACCAACTTAGAGGTGCCTAAGGTTCCAGTCAGAGGTTTACCAGAAAGAGCACATAAGAGAATTTCTCGTGCGCTGGAAAAATTGGCAGAAGAGAATTATGTTGAATCCATCGAATTATTCAAGGATATGATGGATAGCAAGAATCAGTTTGTTAGTGCCTCAGTAGCGAAATATATTGGCTATGCATACGCACAACAGGGCAAATCGATTGAGGCTACAGAATACTTCTCAAAAGCATTAGATTTAGGTAAAGGATATTTACAGCATAAAGAAATCCAAGATTTAACTAAAAATGTAGCGACCATGCTCTACTCAAATGACTTAAAGCAAAAGTCACTTGAATATCTAGAACGTTGGATGAATAATTCTAATGAGCACAGTGAAGATGCATATCTTATCTATGCTGCCATTTTATTTGATTCCGGAAAAATACGTGAGTCTTTGTGTCCGGCCTATTGGGCAGCAAAGCATTCTAAGAAGCCTAATAAAAGTGCTTTTGGCATTTTATTAAATGGTCATTTTGAATTTAAGGATATGCAAGGGACTATCGCACTTTTAAAGCAGTTGATTTTAGATTTTCCAACAGAAAAGCGGTATTGGAGAAATTTAACAGCGGTTTATTCTGATCAAGATATGATCGAAGACTCGCTTGCAGTGATGCAAATGTTCTACGTTCTTGGGTATATGGAAAACGAGAATGATTATAAACAATTATCTTCAATTTTTGCATACAGCGAAATCCCTTATAGAACCGCTAATATTTTGAAAGAAGGTATAGATAAGGGAATCGTTAAGGATACTGACAGTAATTGGAACAATATTGCTTCAAACTTTCACGCTGCGAATGAGCTTGATAAAGCGATAGAAGCTTACCAAAGAGCAGCTGCTAAATCTGAAACTGGTGAATACGATGTTAAACAAGCTGAACTTTTATCTGATAGAGAAAAGTACAAAACAGCAGTTCAGGTTTTTGACCGTGCACTTTCAAAAGGCAAGATAGATGATGTCGGTAAAGTCCATTTTAGAAAAGGTGTCGCTTACTTGGAGATGAAGCAATACAACAGCTCTATTGCAGCCTTCAGAGAAGCTCAAAAATACAAGAAATGGAAAAAACAGGCTCAACAGTATTTGAGGTATGCCAATGGTCAAAAGGCGAATGCTGCTAAGCTCTAATCTTCTTGATTGTTATATTAAAACCGGCTTAAAAGCCGGTTTTTTTATGTCTAAGCAAACTAAATGTATTGACTGAATATGGTTGGCAAGGTTGGTGGACATGGGTGAGCGTTGTACGTGTTGTCGTATAATGCCTAATGAAATTTCAAATGCGGATTTGAAAATGGCTCAATTAGGTTAATTCTATTCAAATTGATTTCGTAATATCGATGAGTTTGATTATTCGTAATAGAGCTTTACTTAAAATAATTACTTCCATGTGACCAAATTTCATAGTTCGCTCAATCGGACAAGTTCGCTCAATCGGACAAGGATTGAAAGCCGCTCTCATTCATATTCAATCAAGAGTACAATTTAAGTTAATTTGCTCACCTTGCGAAGGAGTCCCAGATTATTATTCATACCTAAGCGCATCTATCGGGTCTAAATTAGCCGCTTTCGCAGCGGGAATAATTCCAAATAGCACGCCTACAAATGCTGAAAAGCCAAAAGCGACTCCAACAGCCCAGAGTGGGACATTTGCTGGTGGGAAGCCAGGCATGGAAGCGGCGGCTAGCATCCCTAAGCCATACCCTAGAGCAATCCCTATGATACCGCCGAGTAAAGAGAGCACGATCGCTTCTATCAGAAACTGCAAGAGAATGTGATGCCGTTTAGCACCTATAGCCTTACAGATCCCTATTTCCCTTGTTCTTTCGGTGACTGATACAAGCATAATGTTCATAATACCTATACCTCCAACCAATAACGAAATGCTAACAATTCCACCCAAAACGACGGACATAGTATCAATCAGCTGGGATATTCCTGATGTTAACTGTTCGGGCGTTTCTATCTTGAAATCGTCATCTTCATCAGGATTTAATCGATGTTGTTTTCGCAATGTGCGGGTAAGTCTATCTTTAATTTGATCTAGTTTTTCAATGTCTTTGAGCTGAAGTTGAACAAATATATCTGGTTCAATTAAATTGCCGTTGAGACTTTGCATTGTGTTGTAGGGAAGTATCGCAAAATTATCTTGGCTAAAACCAAAAAATGAGCCTTTAGGTTCTGCAATTCCGACAATTTTAAGCCACTCACCAGCAAAATTAATAAATTCACCCACTGGGTTGTCTGGCAACTCGAGCTCTTCTCTCAGTTTATCGCCAATAACAACGACTTTTCTCCGTGATTCGTTGTCGCCATATGTAATAAATCGTCCATATTTAATGTCAATATTTTGCACGTTTTGATAGGAGTAGGTTGAACCTGCTACCTGTGCAAAACTCTGATTTCCTTTATATTTTAACGCGCTCGTTCCACCGATGTTAGAGCCTAGTTGTGGGGTGATGTACTCGATCCCCTCGGCATTTTTTCTAATTGCAAGTACATCATCCGGTGTAATTCGAGCAATTTTCCCCTTTAAGCGTTCACTCCTTGGGGTATACGAACGAATAGAAATTGAGTTTGAACCAAACCCTTCAAATTGCTGATTAATCGAATAGCTCAATCCTTGGATGACCGACACAACGGCAATTGTTGAACTTACCCCAATAATGATTCCTAAGGTTGTTAGAAAACTACGAAACCCATGAGCCCTGACTGAACTTATTGCGCTCCTAAAACTTTCGATAAGACTAAACATGCTGAGATCCTATATCTTTCAATGGACTAGCTTCTTTATTGAGATAGTCTTCTAAAACTTTGCCATCGCTAAGGCGAACAACCCGATGGCAGTGAGCCGCTATTTCATCTTCATGTGTAACCATAATGATGGTTTGTCCTTCACTATGGAGTTGATCAAATAATTTCATAATATCGGTGGTTGTTTCGCTATCTAGGTTTCCGGTTGGCTCATCAGCCAACAAAATAGAAGGTTTGGTGACTAATGCTCTTGCTATTGCAACGCGTTGGCGTTGCCCCCCAGAGAGTTGGCTCGGAATATGATCGGTTCTATCTCCTAAATTAACTTTGGTTAGCGCTTCATTTGCCAGTTGTTTCCTTTTTCTTAAAGAAATGCCCTTATAAACGAGCGGAAGCATCACGTTGTGCAAAGCTGAAGCTCTAGGCAATAGATTGAAGCTTTGAAATATAAATCCGATTTCTATATTTCTTATATCCGCGAGTTGATCTTGACTGAGTAGAGAAACGTCTTTGTTATTTAGCAAGTAGTTTCCTGAAGTCGGTTTGTCCAAACAGCCTAAAATATTCATCATGGTTGATTTTCCAGAGCCAGATGAGCCTATAAACGCGATATATTCGTTTTTCTGTACGCTTAAATCTATTTTATCTAGGGCTTTAACCGTTTGGTCGCCCATACTATAGTATTTACAGATGTTTTTTAGTTGTATTAAGGACATCAAAGGCTATCCTTTTTTGGGTGACTTGTTTGAACTATCGGATGGTTTTTCATCGTTATCAATTTCAACAGTCTCACCGTCTTTTAGATGGCGCAGAACCTTATCGGGACCCACAACAATCTGATCGCCACTCTCTAGACCGCTAATAACTTCTTGGAATTGATCATCAGAAATACCGAGTTGCAAATCGACCCGCTCTACCAAATCATTACTGACTCGAAAGACATAGTTCTTAACCGTGTCTTCTTCATTATCTTCTTCTGTTCTTAGCGCTCGTAGGGGAACAGCTAATCTACTTTGTTGGTCTTGTGTAAAGACTTCTGCTCGACAACTCATGCCAGGCCGGAGATCGATTCCATCCGAATTTTCGATCCTAAGTTTAACGGCAAAGCTCAAGCTTTGGCGTCCAGGGGTACTTTTGGCGCTAGAGGCAATAGAGTCAACGTATCCAACAATAGGGTGATCAGGAAATGCAATTGAAATTATTTCTGCTTTCTGACCAAGTTTGACATCAGCGATATCTGCCTCATCAACATTTATTTCCGCCAACATACTTTGAGGGTTAGCTATTGTCATTAATGATGAACCTGCAATATTGGTAGTGCCGGAAATCGCTGTTTCACCTTCTTTAATATCAAGTGAGGTGATATGTCCATTGATGGGAGAGGTCACCTTAGTTTTCGAGAGTTGATCTTTAGATTGTTCGAGTCGAGCCTCCACCTGTTTTAAAATTTCCATGGCACTGCGTAGATCGACTTTTGCGACTTCATAAGCGTGAGTAATGGATTCGAAACCATCTTTGTCGAGCAAGTTTTTGCTATATAAACTCTTCTTGCGAAGCCATTGATGTTTCAGGTTTGCGACCACTAACTCCTGCCTCTCTATAGCGACCTTTTGTTGGCTGACTACTGCTGATTGTTGTTCTACTGCGGCTAAATATGATTCGTC
This sequence comes from Kangiellaceae bacterium, assembly GCA_965230505.1. GTDB lineage: Bacteria > Pseudomonadota > Gammaproteobacteria > Enterobacterales > Kangiellaceae. The sequence continues at coordinate 3,703,069 of OZ246006.1, forward strand.
ATCAATTTGCAGCACTTGTTGACCTTTGGAAACTTGTTCGCCTTCCTCAACAAACACTTTTGTCACTTTGCCGATTACTTCGGCGGAAAGTTTGACTTCTTGTTCGTGTTTTAGTTGACCCGAAGCTAGTATAGAAGCTTCGATGCTTTGTTGGCTAACCGCTTCGGTCGTCACTTGTTTAACCGTATCTTTGCTAAGGAATCGTTTTGATACTGGAATGCCTACAACAACCAGTATTATTACAACCCATATCAGTGTCTTTTTCATTCAATTGCCCTGAAATTAGTGCGAGTGAAATCTGGAGGAGATTATTGCTCCTCCATCTTTAAAATGCTAAACGAGAAATATACTTGGCTTAGATGAACAAAAACCAAGCAAGATAAATCACTGCAAATGGAAGTAGTACTACCATTGCCGATGTAGCCGTAGACTTTTTAGTCCATGTTTTGTAACCGATGACCATAATTGCCCAACTCCAAAGCTGTGGTAGGTGGATGGTAGAAAGCATCTTACCTAGCCCTTTAGACGGCTCCAGACCAAAGATTAGTTCATTTAAACTAAGAGGATTAAGCGCATCGGGAGCAATTTGTCCTGAAGCGGAACTAAACAACATGACGAACATGGCTAAAATGGCTAGCAAAATAGGCATAGAAGTCCAAGATACAAACGATAGCCACTGTTTAAATTGATAACCGTCCCCGGTTACGTTTGAAACTATCAAAAAGTATACTGCTTGAAAAACATAAATTATCGCAATTGCAATACCAGCTGTGATTGCTGTAATAGATCCCATTACCGTCGGAGACATCATTGAAATGCCGGCTCTTGTTTGGTCCTGTTCCGCTTTGCTTAGTTCACCAGCACTGGTTTCTACCATGTAGTCTATAAACCATTGATAGTCGATCATCGTGTAATAAGAAAACCAAACAACACCGGTTAGAATAATTGTTAGAAGTAGCGGAAATGCCACACTGTATCGTTCCTGAACTTGGGTCATGGCAGTGGCGGGAGCCGAAAAGATATTGGTTAATATAGTAAAACTGCCAGTTAATGGCTTGTTTTCGGACTCAGGAACATAAGGATTATTATCGGACATTGGCTTTTTCCTTTTTAATTTTAGGTTTTATTTTGCTGTGTTAAGTCGTTAGTCATTAGGAATGTCATTTTATTACAAAACTTATTCTATTTATTATGAAATAATGCAACTAATAAAACGTTGAAAACCTCGTTAAAAGTTAGAGAGTGCCTTGTAATAAATTGTCAACTGGCCAGACTAACGAATACTACAAGATTTTATTCCACTATTTTTGGGTTGAATTTCTAGCGTAAGTCCGCGAGAAATTGATAGGAAAGTAAACAACATTGGAGAGCTTATGAGTTACGCGCTAGAGGCCAAGGGCCTATGCAAGAATTTCGATGATTTTGTCGCCGTCGATGACGTTTCATTTAATATTCCGGAAGGAGCTGTTTTTGGATTACTTGGAAGAAATGGTGCTGGTAAGACTACAACTATCAGAATGCTGATGAGTATTTATTTTCCAGACGAAGGTGAAGTTTTGTTGCGTGGAGCTTCAGTTGGGCAAGAGTTTAGAAATAGAGTAGGCTATTTGCCCGAGGAGCGTGGCCTGTATAAAAAAATGAAATTACTGGAAGTAATCCTGTTTTTTGCGGAACTAAAAGGAATTAAAGGTAAAGAAGTAAAAGATAAAGCGCTTTATTACTTGGAAAAGTTCGAATTGTTAGACCGCAAGGATGCTAAAATTGAGGACCTTTCAAAAGGTAACCAACAAAAAATTCAGTTTATATGTACCATTATTCATGATCCTGAGTTTATTATTCTCGATGAGCCCTTCTCTGGATTAGATCCAGTAAACACTAATTTATTGAAAGATATTATTTTAGATCTAAAGAAAGCTGGAAAAATCATAATCTTTTCAACTCATTTAATGGATTTTGCAGAAAAAATGTGTGACCACATCGCGATCATCCACCATGGGAAAATGATTGTTCAGGGTTCACTCTCCGAGCTTAAGAAAGAATATAGCCAAAGAAATATTAGTCTAGTTTATGAAGGTGATATCTCTTTCCTCGATGGAAATCCTATGATTGAAAAGATAGAAGATTTTGGTCGCTTTACCGGCATAAGCGTGTCCTCTCCTAAGCATGTTCAATCGCTGCTTAAACTATTGGTCGAAAATGAGGTAATTGTTAAACGCTTTGACGCTAATGACATTTCACTGCACGAAATATTTATAGATTTGACAGGTGGTGAGAAGGAAGAGTCCTCTCCAAGCTTACAAGAAGAATCGTTAAAGGAGGAGACTGCTAATGCTTAATCTTTTTTCATTTAGGACAATGGCTATCATCAAACGTGAACTTAAAGCGCAGGTGATGACTAAAACCTTTATTTTTACCACCATATTCGTTCCTATCATTATGGTTGGTTTAATGGGCTTACAGACATTTTTGATGATGTTTGAAGATAAAAAGGACACTCAGGTTGAGGTTTTTACAGAGCGATATGAGTTAGTCAGCCTGCTAGAGAAAGAATATCAGTCTAGCGATGATTTCAATCGCGAAACATTCAAAATTGATTTTAAATATAAAGAAAAATCGGAACTCGAAGATTATGTTCAAGAGGTCAAACCGAGCTTATTGGATAGGTCGTTGAACGGTATTTTCTTCATTCCAAATGGCGATCGATTTGATAAAACAATCGAGTACTATTCTGCTAACCCGAAGAACAGCAATATCACTAGTAAAGTGACTAAAATGGTCAATAGCGTTTTAGTAGAAAATCATTTTGCCGGAAAATCTGTTTCTGAAAAAGATATTGAGTATGCTCGTGATCGAGTGTCATTACAGAACTTTAAAATTAGTGAAAAAGATGAAGTAGAAAAAGACAACTATGGCGCAATCCTGCTTGCTGGAGTATTAGCTTTTATGCTTTATATGAGCCTGATAATGATTGGAATGCAAATTCTTAAAGCCGTGGTCGAAGAAAAAGAAAACAGAGTGGTCGAAGTTCTATTGTCATCGGTGCATGCAAACGAATTAATGTCCGCAAAAATCGTTGCAACGACCTGTGCGGGATTACTGCAAATCGTTATTTGGATGTTACCGTTTATCTTTGTGAGTGTAACCAGTATTTTTGTATTGCCTGAAAAGCTACAATTTTCGATTTCCTTATTTCAAATCGGTTACTTTATCCTAAACTATGGACTCGGTCTGATTACGTTTTTAGGACTGTATGCTGCCGTCGGAGCAATATTTGATAACATGTCGGAGGCTCAGCAAGGAGCCATGCCAATTATGTTTTTGATTCTTGTTCCATTTTACATTTGTTTCACAATGCTAAAGGATCCGACTAATTCAATTGCTCAAGTCTGTTCAATGATCCCTTTTTCATCGATTATCGTGATGCCAGTTCGAATGGCAATGATTGATGTTCCATTATGGGAGGTTGGCGTCGCTACTTTAGTAAACTTAATAACGCTTTTATTCGTTTTTTCTTTCGCAGGAAAGATCTACCGAATCGGTGTTTTAAAGACTGGAAAGCGACCAAAGTGGAAAGAAGTCTATCGTTGGATTAAGAATTAAAGTCTGTGACAGGGTTCAGGCTAGCTGGTGTTTGCCACTAGCCTGAATTAAAAAGGGCGATCTCAGTTACTCCGTCTAATTAGTCCGAAAAAACCTATATTGGGTGCTTATATTTAATGCCGAGTTAGTTGCTTGGTTACTCAATATACTAAATTCTAGATAACATTTGCCCGATTTTTGACCGTCTCGAATTTAATTACGTAACAAATTACCTAAAATTATCTCAATTAACTGCAAACACTAAAATTCAGTCTATACTAAGTGAATGGATTGCAGTAAAAATAATATAAAAATCATACTGATTCCTTGCATTTATATCGATGAATATTCTGTAACGCATTAATATATAAGGAAAAAAATGAAAAATCTTAATGACTTGGGGATTTTAGGTCTTGGTTCTCGTCTTAAAAGGTTAAGTGAACTCTTGTTCCGTCAATTAGACGACGTATATAAAGTAGAAAAGATTTCTTTCCACGCTAGAAACTTCCCATTATTGCAACTACTCAATGAAAATGAATCTATGTCTGTGACAGAGTTGGCTGATGTGTTGGGGCAAACTCATCCTGCGATAAGTCAAATGAGTAAAAAGCTGCAACAAAAAGGCTGGATTTACCATCATATTGATGATTCAGATGAAAGAAGGCGGCTTTTATCAATTACACCTGCCGGTTACGAGTTATTAGATAAGTTGATGCCTATATGGCAAGACATGCAAGTTGTGTTGGGCCGTTTGATGACTACATCTGGCGGTAATTTGGTTAGTAATATGGATTTGTTGGAACGTCAATTAGCTCAAATGACAATGACTGAACGAATGGCTGAATTAAGAAGAGAGCGGTTGATCAAGTCGGTCGAAATCGTTCACTTTTTACCAGAGCACGGTGAAAGTTTTTACAAGTTGAATCGTAATTGGTTGGAACGTTACTTTTATGTAGAAGACGTTGACCACGAGATCTTGTCGGACCCAATGAACAAAATTATTAAACCCGGTGGCTTTGTACTAATGGCTCGAATTAAAGATCGAATTGTTGGCACGGTCGCGTTAATGGCCAGCAAGGATGGTCAATTAGAGCTGTCAAAGATGGCTGTCGATGAGGATTATCAGGGACTTGGGATCGGTGAGAAACTACTAAAATCAGCCATACAGCAATACCAAGCGACTGATTTTAAGGGGCTTTTCTTGGAATCTAATCGACAACTTACAGCTGCCTTAAACCTCTATGATAAATATGGGTTTGAAGAGCAAGAATCGCCGGATGAAACATCCAGCTACTCACGGGCCGATATTTATATGGTGTTTAATGAAAACTTGCAGCAATCTAAATCAGCATAATTTTATGGTTAGAGTTGATTGGTAATATCAACGAATAGGGTCAAGGATTGACCAGGCTGTAAGTATTTATTCTTGCTTAGAGACTTATTCCATTTCTTAATTTTACTTAAGCTAACGTTAAATTTATCTGCGATACGCGCAAATGAGTCTCCATTTCTAACTTTGTAGCGTATTTTCTTGGTTTTTTGCTTAGAGTTCATTAAGCCTGCATATTTAGACGGCGTCTTGGACCAAAGTACCAGTTTCTGTCCGACCCTCAAGGTGTCGTTTGGTGCCATATTGTTCCAGCTTGCTAAGTTTCTAACACTAACTTTGTGTTTTCTTGATATAGTCCAAAAAGAGTCCCCTTGTCTAACCGTGACTGCTTTCTTATGGCCCTTTCGATTAGTCTTCTGTTTGGCTAGTAGTCGTTGATGAGCACTTTTAACATAGGCAGTCCGTTTTTCCGAGGGAACGGGAATCAGCAGCATTTGACCGGCGCGGATATTATTTTTTCGCAGGTTGTTGTTCGCTTTTAACAAATTAACCGTGGTAGAAAACTTCTTAGCGATGCCGCTTAACGAGTCGCCACTTTTAATTGTATATCGCTTATGTGCGATTCGTTCAGCTTTAGGAATTGATTTTAGGTTTTTCAAGAAGGCTTCTTGTTTTTCGATGGGAAACAGCAAATAGTGGGGACCGTCAGGCGCAGTGGCCCAATGGTTGAACCCTGGGTTGAGTTGATAAAACTCCGACATTGATTGTTCACTTAGCTCGGCTGCTAAGCTTAAATCTATTTGTGTTTCGGTAGGTAGGCGAACAAAGTAGGGCTGATTAGCAACGTAGGTCCAATTAGTTTGGTTGTTAGCCCTGTCTTTTAGGATTTCAGCAAGTGCCATAAGTTTAGGGACGTAGGCTTTGGTTTCTTTGGGCAGTTTGAGTGACCAAAAATCTGTTGGTTTACCTTTTTTCTTATTTTTTCGGATGGCTCTTCCCACATTTCCAAGCCCCGAGTTGTAGGCGGCTAATGCATGTAGCCAGTTGCCGTCAAAGTGGCGGTTTAAAAACGCTAAATAATCAAGCGCGGCGTGGGTAGATAAATAAACATCTCGGCGACCGTCGTACCACCAATTTTGCTTTAATCCATAGCCTTTTCCTGTTCCCGGAATAAATTGCCACATACCTGACGCACGCCCATGAGAATAGGCAAACGGATCGTAAGCACTTTCCACAATAGGAAGTAATGCTAATTCGAGCGGGAGCTTACGCTTTTCGATTTGTTCGATAATAAAATACAAATACGGACTGGCGCGTTTGCTGACACGCTCTAGATAAGCGGGATGGTTTAGATACCATGATTTTTGCGCTCTGACCCGCCGATTATTCGGGATCTCCATTTGCATTTGCTCAGCAACCCTATCCCAAGCATTAGCGTACGCCTCAGGATCAATTGGACCTGGTTTGAAGTGACAGACTTCGAGTGGCTTGATTTGTGGCTCGGGGGCTAGGGGAATATTTGCTTCAGTGAGTTTTAGATCGGACTGGGGGAGTTGTGTATGACTGCAACCCGATAAAAAGACCATTAATAATGCGCAAAAACTAAATTTCTTCAAAGGGACTTCCTAATGACATCTGAAAAACACAATTTGTAAAATCCACCGCTAGTGGTTCAACAATTGAAAGTAGCAACCGCACATGGTATTTTCTGGTACGGAATATGTCAAATTTTGCTTAAATTTTGGCAGCTTAGAGGCAATTGTTCTATACGTTTCTAGCTTGGATTAGCTATCATTATAGTCGATAAGCGCGAAAGTTTAGGCAATTTAACTTTAGTAAATAACGATAGACATCAAATAGTTAGGTGAGACTTAACAGTGAATCGAATAAGAAAAGTCGTATTACATTGGCACTGCCGACTTAATAGGCAGCTGAAAAACAGCTTTTCCGATGAGCATTTTTTTCTCACTAAAAACGAGTTTAAGCGAATTTTAAGTGGTGTTTTCGGTTATTTTGCTCTGCTCTATTCCGATAGAGCGAAAGCGCTGGTTGGGGATAATATTGTTGTCAAAAACACTGTTATTATATCAAACGAGTCACAGCAAGGAGGTATAAACTGCTCCTACCAAGCGTTACCAATTGCCTCTGATAGTATCGACTTAGTGGTACTTCCTGAAATAATTCAAAGTAGCGAGTTTCCTCATCAAGTCTTAAGAGAAATTGAACGGGTTTTAATTCCCGAAGGCTACGCTATTCTAGTTTTGGAAAACCCTTTGAGTTGGATTAGTTTGAGAAAGCGGCTTATTGCGACCGTTTTGCGAAAGAAAATAAACCCCAACTTATTTGGGAAATTGCGCATCAATGATTGGTTCAGGCTACTAGGGTTAGAAGCTAATCGAGAAATCCCAATTAGTCCACTTGAAAACAAAATTGCCGAAAGTCGAATGCCTGATTGGATTAAACGATTATCACGTTGGGTAAGTGAATACACTTCCGGTTACTACATTATTGTCGCGAAAAAGAAACTCTCCACCTTAACGCCGATCCGACCGAGTTGGCGAAATAATCGTAAACTGGTTAGCCCGCGATTTGCAGAAAGCTCTGTGAGCAGTCAGGTTGAGGACTATCTCAAGAAATTAAAGTAAATCAAGCACCCTTGATTAATAACATTTGTTAATCTATCCAGAGTTTATTTGTTAAACTATCCGTTCTAATATCTGTGATTCTAAATAATAAGGTCGTCATTTTGAGTAAAATAGAAGTATTCACTGATGGAGCTTGTCGAGGTAACCCGGGACCCGGTGGTTGGGGGGCCTTGCTGAGAGCAGGGAAGCATGAAAAGGAATTGTTTGGTGGTGAACCCGAAACAACTAATAACAGAATGGAGCTAACAGCCGCGATTAAGGCGTTAGCAGCGATTAAAAAGCCAAGTGTTGTATGTCTCACGACTGACTCACAATACGTCAGAAAAGGCATTACTGAGTGGCTAAAGGGTTGGAAACAAAAGGATTGGAAAAACTCACAGAAAAAACCTGTTAAAAACGCCGATTTGTGGAAACTCCTCGACCAACAAAATCAGCGACACAAAGTTGAATGGAAGTGGGTCAAAGGTCATAGCGGTCACCCCGAAAATGAAAAGGCCGATGAATTGGCAAATCGTGGTATCGATGAACTTTAGTATGAAATTGATAACGGCTAAATATTGATAATAAAGAGAGCAAAGCTTATATGCGTCAAATAATACTCGATACAGAAACAACCGGTTTAGAGCCGACTCAAGGTCATAAGATTATTGAAATTGGTTGTGTCGAAATGATCGATCGCAAGTTAACAGGCAATCACTATCATGTTTACCTAAACCCGAAAAGAGAAATTGATGAAGGTGCGATTGAAGTTCATGGTATCACCAATGAATTCCTAGCAGATAAACCACTTTTTCAGGATATTATCGATGATTTTTTAGAGTACGTTAAAGGGGCTGAGCTAGTCATACATAACGCACCGTTTGATATAGGGTTTCTCGATTGGGAGATCAAAATGCTCAATCGAAACCTCGGAAAGATGAGTGATTATTGCAGTATATTGGATACATTGGTGCTTGCTAGACAAATGCACCCAGGCCAAAAGAATAATCTTGATGCACTATGTAAACGATATTTTATTGATAATAGTCATCGTGATTTACATGGCGCATTACTTGACTCTGAAATTTTGGCTGATGTATATCTAGGTATGACCGGTGGGCAAACGGACCTATCGCTTACTCACAAACAGGATTATTTGACAAGTAATAGGGACAAAGAAGGAATTAGGCGCCTACCCGAAGACAGAGAGCCATTTAAAGTCATCAAAAGTTCGGCGGAAGAACTATCGGAACACCAAAAGTACTTGCAACAAATTGCCGATGACAATGGTGGTAAAGTTATTTGGAATTAGGTCGACTGGTCACTAGAGCTTTTGGAATCAATTTCATCGATATTCGTTTGATTGAGAGTCAATCTTCGAGTAATTAGTTTAAGGCGATGAGCGGAATGAATTCCCCTGTTTGTAAATATCATCCCACAGAGTACGCAAGCTGGTACTGCCCAAATTGTAAAGTGCACTCATGTATCAATTGTGTGACCGATCCGCGTGGCGATCTATTTCCTAGCTGTACACTTTGTCGAAAAACGCTAACTAGTCTTAGCCTAGCACCAATACAGCCTAATATTAGTTTAGGTAAATTGCTCAATCCGATTTTGCAAGTTAGAAGCTTACTGTTTATTTTTGTCTGCTCGTTATTCATTGCATTTATTTCGAATTCCGATGTGCCCAATTGGCTTAGTGCTATTTTAACGGCGATTATATTTATCCCTATTATCGTAATCAATTTTTCCATTATGGAAAAAGTGGCTAATAACGAACCATTTAAGATGAGCTTTAAAACGGTTGCGACCAGTGACAACCGTGATTTGCTGGTCAAGTTTATGACTTACTTAGTATTAGTGACCACGTTAATAATAAAGCTAGTTTCGACATCAAATTTATTTGCCCAGCTGCTCGCTGCATGGTTGATTCTGGCGATTCCATCCTCGCTGGTGATTATAATGATGGAGAAGCGTTTTTTCTCCGCTTTTAATCCACTCAAAATGTTTTTAATACTAAAAATATTTTCGAGTATTTATTTAGTGATTTTTATCGGTTGGTTGTGCATCTTTAGTTTGCTTGCGATGCCATCGGTGTTGATGTCACAAAGTGGTGGCGAAAATTTTATGCAATCCTTACTTGCTAATTGTCTAGCGATATTTTTAATTCAATTTGTATTTCGGCTAATGGGCGCAGCGATATTTAAAAATCATGTTGAATTAAATTATAGTGTTAGAAGTACTCGACGTAGCGCGTTAAAAAACGCCAAACAAGATTCAATGATTGAGGTGGACATCTATGTACAGGAAGGCCGTTTTGAGGATGCCATTAAAATTTTATGGAAGATGGTTGATCAAAATGGTAGTCCTTCCGCTTATGAAAAGTTGATCTCAATTTATCATTTTCAAAACCATCAATCCTACTGTCAAAAAGTAGCACAACAGTATTTTGAGCGACTTGAACAATTAACTAATTACAAGCGAGCCGCAGAATTTTATTGTCAGATGCGAAGCAAAGGAATCGCACTTCGTCCCGAGTCAGACAAGTTAGCTTTGGGCATGGCCAATGAAATGAAAAATCCTCAACAAGTAAAAGATGCCATTGCTTTGCTGGAAAAATCCAATTACCAGCCAAGCTCTAACGCTGATTGGGAGAGCATTTCGCTTTGCTTAGCGCAGTTGGAGTTTGAATTTAATCAAAATATTAACAGAGCTTTAGACTTAGTTAATACCATTTTAAAGCGTTCGGTCGATCAAGTTGTTTTAGAAAAGGCGAGCAACTATAAGCGAGTGATAGAGTCGAATTAAATGAAATGAATAACTTAGTGCCTAATTCCCTGGGAAACTTTTCTATATAGTTTCTCAGCCGCTATTTGAGTTTTAGCTTCGGTATAATAAATCATTAAAAATTCCAGTTCCGATTTTGCTTTTAAGTACATCTTTTTAGCAATTAACTGTTCACAATAAATAAATAGGACAGATGCCAAATCAGGGTGTTCTGGATTTTCTGATTTTAACCTCTGTAGAAGGGGATCTAAGTCATCTTGAAAACCTGTTTGTCCTAGATGAAAAAACAAGTTTAAAGCTTGTTGATAGTCCAGCGATTTGAAGAACTCAATTCCAAGTCGAAGCTTAATGGTTTTATATGCTTCCATTGTGAGTGCGTGAAACTCTCGGCTTTTATCGGCTTGATAAAATAGGTGGTTTGCTATTTTTTCTAATCCCGCACTATGAGGTTTAGCCTGTTCAAGTTGATAGATTTGTTTAATCAGCGAACAGTCAGAAGGGTGAGTTTTTAACAGGTTGTAAAAAATAGAAAGGGCTTTATCAATCTCTAATTTTTTAAGAGATGATAAAGCCTTATTGTATTGCTGAGTATAGTGACTTAACAATTGAGGAAAAAATAACCCTTTGGTTCATCAGCCCGACTAGGAGCCAATGGTACCATTTACTATGGGTTCAAATGCAGTCAAACTATCCTGTAAAGTAGAATTACCTAACCCATGATTTGGGAACATTGTAGCGAAGTTGTTTTGTTCACCATGTAACGCCATATAGTTAAGTAGTACTGTTTCAACTAATAGATTAGGGTTGTTGGCAGCGGGCGACGATGCTGTTTCAACCGATGCATCTGAACGCATATAACCAATTTGCTGATGAACTGCTTTCTCTTCAGGTGTTGCGCCAATTAATTCTGCTCTACCATCAGGGTTATAGACCATGAAGAAAGAGCTAGCCGTTGATGAGTTATCGCCAGTCCATACGCCTTTTCCACGTCCGTTTTCAGAATCATCTATCATCCCGTTACTAGCAACCGAGCCATCACTAAATACATAAATCATTAACGGTACACCAACACGTTTTGCGTATTCTAAACAGGCTCCCATACAGCGGCCGGCTCTAAGGTCTCTGACTTCGCCTGTAGAGCGGTCACCAGTATGATAATCAAAACCGCCCATGGTTATAGTGCCCGCACCTGCGAATCCATTAACCACTAGTTTCATCACTGACGCTGTTTTTCTAAACTCACCATCGCTATCAAATTCTTCCTGAGTAAATATTCCATTTGGCCCAACAATATCGGGATCCAATTCGGGATTAAGAGTACTAGGGTCACCAAAACGGTCTGCTAAATCGGCGCTTTTAACATAGCCGCAACGAACTAGCTCTTTAATGACTTCGTCACTAGAAACTTGAGTTTGTACATTATTCATTTTTTTGTCAGAAATCCTGTAAACGGATTCCATCACTGAAACAGCATCTTCTTGGCTCAAAAGACCAACAAGGTCACCGATGTCAACCAAACCAGTTACATCACTCGGACGATCTACTTTAGTCGGGCGGACCGCTAAGTCAATCATTGAAGCGGGGGACATTGAGTTCCCACCTGAGTCACTATTTCGCGATCCGATCAAGGTGAGTAAAGAACCATCGGCTCCAATTTTGTTAATGCCGTACATTGGATTATGAGGGTTATTGCCTGTATCGTTATCCGAGCGAGCAGGAATGACTGCACCGGCTGTATTAGCAGCAGTAGCAGCATCTGTTTTTTCTTGAATACCTCTTAAGAATCCACTATCACTATGAAACGAAAGACCGTAGTCATTATTGATGAAGTCCGAAAGACCCGTTTGAGCATTGACTACTGATGGAATAATGTCGCCAGGTAGTCCTAACTTGCTGTAGCCAGCAGACGATAGAAAGTCCAATTGACCACCGCCTTTTCCAACTAAAACATTGGAACCCGAAATATTAGCACCACCCGCTAAATCGAAACATATAAATGGTATTTTGCCCGCACCTTGAACCGCGATTCCGCATGCAGATTTAAGCGCTTCGATATCACTAGAAAGAGCTGCCTGAGCTTTATTTGGATTAGCAAACATTCCAAAGATAGACGGTGTAACAATGCTAGCAGAGCCTGCCAGCATACTTTGCGAGATGAAATCTCGGCGAGTGACAGGTTTTTTATGTGCCGCATGGAGTAAAGGTGCGTCCGGCGATAAGTTACGTGTTTTTTTACTCATTATTCTCTACTCCTATTGTACTAACATCGCAGCATTGGCAATTGAAGCTGCACAAACTGCCTTAACAATGGTTTCTGTTCTGCCTGCTTCACAGCTGCCGCCACATGCAGTCAGCTTGTCAGTCAAACTATTTAATTCGTCTTTAATATCGGTATCAGTCGGTTGAGTCGCTAGATTAGAACCCACACTGTTACTAATCAGCGGATCGTATATCTGATTTCGCTTAGTGGTCGAATTAAACGCAACGTTGGCTGCAGCGTTAAAATCAAATCCAGGGAAATAGGCTGCTCTAGCTGAGTTGTCCTCGACCAGCGCATTACAATATTCAATCGCTAGTTGAGTAATCCCCATTTGCTGCGAAGAAACAAAAATATCAATATCGGTTAAGGTTGGAAGTTGCTGTTTAACCGCTTGATAAGTCGCCATCACATCTGGGTTGGCCATACTGACACCCGTCGCTTGAGACATGGTCGCATTTATCTCTGCAAAGTCTCTTACACCAATTTCTGGACGTGCTGGCAAGTCTTCCGGCGCAGACGCTGGTGGTACTGGCGGCTCGACAAATGGGTTTTCCTCGCCATTGATTTTTTCAAAAGTGATGAAAAATTCATCTGCTTCCGGGCCTTTTTCTAAGTTTATGACCGTACCTAAGCGAGAAAGAAGCTGACCAGTTTCGCTACTGTAGTCATTGGCATTTACGTTGGCAATCACGTTTTTATAGGCTTGGCCAGTCGTGGCTTCGGTACCATTCACCGCGATTCTGAATTTTTCAATATCAATACCGTCTGGAATAGCATCACCATTTAAGTTGATAAAGGTAGGTTCAGCAAATAAATAGCTATAACTGTCAAACTGGCTCACCTCATACATTAAGTAAGATTCGGGTAAATCAACTAGGTGTGAGATACCAAACAGCATAAAGAACTTTTCACCTACGCCGACATCGAAGTTTTGAACCACTTGTTCTTGAGTTAGCGTTCTATTATGAATGACAACCATTCGATAAGTTCCAGCAAACTTTCTGTCGCCAGATGGGCTACTTCCAAGAACAAATGCATAGGTATCATTCCAATCGTTTAAGGTGCCACCTGTCTCTACATCTTCAGATGCGACTAACTCTCCATTAACAAAGATCTTTCTTCCTTCGGTTGGAGAGAAGGTTGCCACAACATGTTGAAGCGCTGTCTGTAGTACTTCCGCTGCGTCGGGAGTTGATATTCCCGGTTCACCGTTTGCATCTGTTTCGCTACTGCGGTTCAAATAATTGTAGTTGTAGAGCGTTTGACCGAGAGTAAAGTTTCGATCGGTGGTGCTAGCTGAATAACTCACAATATTTGCAGGCCCTTCTTGGGTAACGTTAGCTGGCACAACCCATGCTTCTATTGAGTACTCACCGGTTGAGCTAATCAAGTCAGTTAATTTCTTACTCGAAGCGGTTGAACCTTGGGCTTTTCCATCAATAAGTTGAATTCCCCAGCCGCCAACCCAGTTGAAGTTTCCATCAAGTTCGAGGTTTATTGCAGGCTCTATTCCGCTCGTGTCAAAAGCCGTTGTGCCTGTGCCTGTTTTAAAATTCCAAACGGCTATTGCGCTTGCTTCATAACGACCACCACCACTTGCGACTATTCCATCCGATAAGAATAACGCTCGGCTTTTTAACAGATTAGGATCAACCTCTGTCGGTTCGATATTGCCTGCAAAGGCGATAATCGCATTTTCCATTTCAACCGCGTCGTCTGCACAATTGCTCCAGCAATTATGAAATTCGCCTCTTAATCTTTCTACGAAACGAGAATTAGCTGGTGTATCTAAGTTTATTTTGGACTTAGCAGCTTCATACGCCACATCAACATCTGCACTGGCAAAAAACGGAGCAATTGGAAGTGCTGCTGAATCGGTATGACAAGATGCACAATTCTCAGTCAAAATCGGGTGAATCGTCGTGCCAAACAGTGATGAATCATCTGGGAATGTCAGACTGTCACCGGGTTCTCTCTCTGGAGGCGCTTCAAGCGTAATTGAGTTACTGCTGCCTGCAGCGTCACCTGCCCATGCGGTTATATAGCTGGTAATGGTATCAGCACAAGCTGAGTCGCTGGTTAACCAGCAGTTGTGTCCATCCGCAACTTTAGTCACCATTCGTGAATCTTTTGGTGAATTCAAATTAACGATTTTATTGGCTTCTGCATATGCAATATTGATGTCTTCTAGGTTAACAAAATCAGGTTCCTGAGAAGTTCCGTGACATTGTCCACATCGATTTTGAGCTGAAAGGTTATCCCAAACGTTCAATTTAAATGCTTGAACATCATCGGTACTTGGCGGAGGTCCAGAATAGTTACTCGTTGGTGGAGGAGGCTCTATCGGATTTTCTTCTACTTCAGCACCGCCGCCCGAACAAGCAGACAAAAAGATTAATACTGCCGCTGTCAACGAGGTGTTGGCTGCTGCAAAGGAAAGTTTATTTAAAGGTTTGTTGTTAGTTATCATCTTCTTATTCTCCCATGCAATAAACGGCTGACTCAGCGAAAGTTCGCTTGAGCTCATAATTATTGTCTGAAAGCGAAGTAATCATGGTTTGGATCTGCGCTCTGTCGGCAGCATTTCCAGGTTCGCGTAAACAAACATTGGCAAAAACTTTTTCAACTTGGCATTGCGCAAACTTAGCACTGTGAGCAAGTTCTTGACCCATAGACTTAGCGCCGTAACCGCTACCTGTTAGGTTTTCATCCCAGCCAATATTGGAGTTCTGCCCAGCTCGCCAATAGTTATCCCATTTATCATCGGTTGTGATGAAACCGTGTGGGAAATTAGCTTTATTGTTGAAGTATTTGGCTTGAACTCGAGTTCCTGTGACGGGGTCTATTTCCCCTTCAGAGTTGTATACAAGTTGGCCATTCTCTCCGTCCGGGTCGGATTCAACATTGTATTCCCACTGATAATAGGCAAAAGATTGGATCATCGGATCCATTCCTGCGTGACAACCATAGCAACTGTTGTTGAATATACGACTGTCTCCGCCAGGACTACGTGCGATGTCTTGTCTAATTCTATCGGCAGCTCGAGTTATGTCTTTTAATGGCTCTAGGTCACCACACATATGATTGATTAAAGTAAATCGAAACATTGCTCGGTTTGTGCCATCAATTAGGAATGCTTTTGCCGCAGCTCTAGAAGTCAAAACACCTGCGGTTGCCTCTGCCTCTAATCCAGTGACACTCGATTGAGTGGATTGTTGCAATACGGCTTGAAGATCCATAGCTTGGTCTTCCATTTGCTCGTAATGATTATTGTTGGAGTTTGAATAGGCAGCTAAACCATTTGCATTGCCAGTGTAAATTATGTCGCCGTAGAGCATTTGTCTGATATCAATATCATCTCTGATAATACCAATAACAGTGGCGGTATAATCATTGAGTGGAGCGAAAACCGTTTCCGCCTCATTAGTCCATGGAGTAACAAAGTTTTTCAGCGTAATAGAATAAAACGCAGAGTTATCCATCGCGCGATAAGCGGCTCCAACGGCGTCGTTACCGATTATATCGGCTTCCATCTGGTCTAGCACCGTTGCTGTTGGAGGAACACCGGCGAGTCGGTCATGAATTCTTTTAGCCTGCTCTCTTGGTCCCGCGATGCTATGGGTAGAGACGGCAAGCGTCATTCCCACGGCAAATAGCGAGGTTGCCATTTTGCAGAGTTTGGTCTGTCTTTTTACTACTTCGGCCATAATGATTACCCAGTAAATAGTTGTTGTACTTGCTTTACGAAAAGCAGATTGTTCTTACTTTTAAATTCTTTAAAAATCAGCGAATTCACCGCTTAAAGTAGCGAAAATGCCTTGTTCTGAAATTAACTGTAGCTCAATTGAAATCAGCTTTTCGTGATGATTCGCACAGAAATAGGCTATCTATTGATGAATAATGAAGCTATCGATCCTAATCCATCTATACTTTGAGTTAGGAATCTATCGGCTGTAGCGCTAAATTCTTGATTTAACTATAGTCGCCTCTGATGGAACGTTCCAGCAAGCCGACAATCGGCACTCTGTAATTCATTGGAATAACACGGCAGGTTTTTATGAGCTTTATCTATATTAAAAGAATTCGCCTTACTCTATTTGGTGTATTAGGCAGTATTGTTCTTTCCGCTTGTACTAGTGGAGACGCTGGTGTGCAAACTTCCGGTCAATCCGAAGACCCTGTTGTGGTCGATTTCCCGATTGCTTATGTCAAGCGCTCACTTCCGGTTGAGGTTGATGATAATGGCGATGAGCAACCCGCAGAGGAAATATTACGCGAGCCAATCAATTTTTTTCCGGGCGCCGCACTTTATATTAAAGACCGAGCGACTCCCAGCGCTGCTGAAACCAACATAACTGATGGAATATTTGAGGAAGGCGCTCTTTATGATGTTAAAGATGTGGATACTTCTTATGATGGAACTAAGCTGGTTTTTGCTATGCGAGCGCCAGAAATTGAGGACGCAGATGAGGAAGATCAACCAACTTGGAATATTTGGGAGTACGATCATACGACCAAGGAAGTAAAGCGAGTGATTACTTCGGACATAAACGCCGAAGAAGGGCAGGATATTTCCCCTCACTACTTACCCGATGGACGCATAGTGTTTACTTCGACTCGGCAACGATTATCTAAAGCAATATTACTCGATGAAGGTAAACCCCAATACGATGCTTTTGATGAAGATCAAAATGTGGCCACCTTAGCGCTGCACGTAATGAACTCAGATGGTACGGACGTAACACAGATTACCTTCAATCAAAGCCATGACTTAGCACCAAGTGTTTTGACTAATGGCAAAATCGTGTTCAGCCGTTGGGACAACGCCGGTAATAACGACCAAATTAGTCTCTATCAAATTAATCCTGATGGTACCGGCCTTGAGTTTCTCTATGGCTATCATTCTCATGCAACTGGAACGGACGATGGCACAATCGAATTTATGCAAGCTCGACAAGGGCCTGATGGACGTTTAATCGTCAAGTTGAGACCGGAAACTTCTACTCGCTTGGGCGGGGAGTTGGCATTTATTGACTGGGAGAATTTCACCGAAATAAACCAAACCACTGACTTTGCTGTGGGAACGGCGGGCCCAGCACAAGTTAGCGCAACGCCTTTTGAGGTTCGGACTGATGATGAACCATCAATTGGTGGCCGGTTTTCAAACGTTTATCCTCTTTTTGATGGTTCTGGGCGTTTTTTGATTAGTTGGTCACCTTGCCGATTAAATTCGGTCGATGATTTAGATAACCCGATTATCATTCCCTGTACTCAAGAGTTAATTGATGCAGGTGACGCGGAGGAAGCTCAACCGTTATACGGGATCTGGAGTTTTGACCCTAATGAAGGTACTCAACTGCCAATTATTGTTGGTGTTGAAGGCGTTATGGTCAATGAAATTGTAGCCATGTCACCAAGAGATTTAGGCACCATTATTCCAGATAGTGCGCCGACAGCCGACCAAACACTAATCAACGAAAACGTGGGTGTGGTACATATTGAGAGTGTTTATGATTTTGATGGTGTTGATACTAGCCCTAACGGTATTTCGGCAATGGCTGATCCATTGCAAACATCAGCTGCTCAACGACCAGCTCGTTTTATTCGAATTGTGAAAGCTGTTTCATTGCCGGATGAAGAAATTATAGAGCTTGATAACACTGCCTTTGGCCGAAGCCGAAATCAATTAATGCGAGATATACTTGGTTATGCGGTGGTGGAGCCCGATGGTTCGGCAATGTTTAAGGTTCCGGCCAATGTCGCGTTTGGCATTAGTGTACTCGATGCAAATGGCCGAAGAATTACTGAGCGACACCAGAACTGGATTACTGTTAAAGCGGGTGAAGTCAAAAGGTGTCATGGGTGTCACACTTCAGACAGTCAACTGCCACATGGTCGTTATGACGCCGAACCGGCTTCAGTCAACAGCGGTGCACCAGCAACAGGGGTTCCATTTCCCAACACCAACCCAGCCTTGTTTGCCGATGAAGGTGAAACAATGGCAGAAGTCTATTCACGAATTAATGGCTTTCAACCATTGTCAGTCGACATAAATTATACTGATTATTGGAATGATCCTAATCTCAGTGCGCCAAATCAAGATATTAGCTTTAGTTATTCAGATTTAAACTCGCCAGCTCCCACATCAGCGGGCTGCCAACAAAATTGGAGTGCTCAATGTAGAATTTCAATTAACTATGAAGATGAAATTCAACCTATTTGGGAAGTGCCTCGAATAGTTCTTGATGCTATGGGAAATCAAGTTGCCGACAATACCTGTATAACCTGCCATAACGTTGTTGATGCCATGGGCGCTGCTCAAGTGCCTGCAGGTCAACTCGAATTACTGGCCAACCCTTCTGCCGACGAGCCTGAGCACTTAGTATCATACCGAGAGCTGCTATTTGGGGATAACGCAGTCGAATTAGTTAACGGAGCATTAATTGACCAATTAATTCCGGTACTCGATGCCAATGGGAATCCTGTGTTTGAGGTTGATGAAGATGGAAACTTAATTTTAGATGCCGAAGGAAACCCCATCCCAGTGACTCAAACCGTTCCAGTCGGTGCGACAATGCGAGTATCAGCTGCTAATAATAGTCAGGGGTTCTTTAATTTGTTTGCTGCTGGCGGCTCTCATGCTGGCCGATTGACCGATGCTGAGCTAAAGTTACTTTCAGAATGGCTAGATATTGGCGGGCAATACTATAATAACCCGTTTGATGTGCCGCAAGATTAGTGAGATTATTGAGTCTTATTGCCTGTCTTACGACTAAATGCCACTTTAAGGAATATTAAGTAACTTGCAAACTTTAAGTATACGGTCAGCAAAAACGCTGCTGCTTCTTGTATGGATAATCCTATTGCCTTTTTCAGCTGGTGCTGATGAAGATGAGCTGCAATATGAAAAGGTTATTGTGGCAGAATCATTTATTGAGTTGAGGACTGGACCGGGAAGAGGTTATCCAGTTTTTCATATTGAAGAAAAAGGTGAACAGATAGAGTTAATTAAAAAGAAAACTCAATGGTTTAAAGTTAGAGCTTCAAAGGGGCAAGAAGGCTGGGTACACGAAGATACCATGGCTTTAACTCTGTTACCCGACCAAGAACCATTCGACAGCGGAAATAGTGATCAAACTGATTTTACTGAGCGTTCATTTGAAGCGGGGGTTTTGGCAGGGGATTTTGACGGTGCGACAAGCTTAACCCTATACAGCGCTTGGAATTTCACCCAAAATCTAACGGCCGAAGTTGCGCTATCACAAGCTCTAGGGAGTGTGTCTGATATAAGACATTGGTCAGTCAATTTACTTCACCATCCTTTTCCTGAGTGGCGAGTAACCCCCTATTTTAAGTTAGGTGCTGGGCAAATTAAAACCCAACCTTTTACTACTTTAATTCAAACCGAAGACAGAACTGATGAGATTGTTCTTGCTGGTGTGGGAATGAAGGCCTATATTTCTAGGGAGTTCTTCATTAGAGCAGAATATTCAAATTACACAATTTTAACTAGCAGAAATGACAACGACGAAGTGGAAGAATGGAAATTAGGATTCAGCGTATTTTTCTAAAGGTTGCTAAAGCAACTAGTAAAGCCTTTTTGGCATATATCTTATTGTTACCGATTGCGGTAGTGCCCATTTCGGCTGCGGAAAAAGATCCCGAAGAAGAGCTATCAAGCGAGCGAGGAAGCATTTTCGATCCTCAAGTGGAGCGTCGAGAAGTTGAGCGCGAAGCAATTGATACCGAAAACTGGGAAATTGGCGGGTATTACGGAATTATTGGAATTGAAGATTTTGGTTCAAGCGAATTGACCGGCGCTAGAATTGCCTATCACGTGACCGAAGATTTTTTTATCGAAGGTAGTTATGCTCAAACCACTGCCGGTATTTCAAGCTTTGAAAGACTCAACGGCAATGTTGTGTTACTGACTGATGAGCAACGAGAGTATTCGCATTTTAACGTTAGTTTAGGATTCAATATTTTGCCGGGTGAAGGATTTATTGGGGAAGAGTTTGCGTTTACCAGTTCGCTATATCTGCTGACTGGGTTGGGGAGTACTGATTTTGCCGGAGAGCAGCGCTCTACAATAATGGTGGGTGGTGGATATCGAGTGCTTTTTACAGATTGGTTTGCTATGCACTTGACCTTAAAAGATCACTTTTACGATATTGAATTGTTAGGTAGCGCGAAAACCGCAAATGATCTTGAAATTTCAACAAGTTTCACAATTTATTTTTAGTGATTGACTATAATTCAGTACTCAATCTTTTGATTTACTAGGACTTAATCTTATGAAGTTGTTCAGCAAAACTCTATTCGTCACATTAGTATTCGCATTTTTGAGTTCATCTAGTTTGTTGGTAGCAACGGATGTTCAAGCTAAAAGAACAGCGGCACCTGACTTTACTTTAAAAAGTAGAGATGGAAAAAATGTCAGACTGTCGGACTTACGAGGGCAAGTCGTATTACTTAATTTCTGGGCTTCATGGTGTGGGCCTTGTCGTCAAGAAATGCCAATACTTGATGAAATACATAACAAATATAAAAACTTAGGATTTTCTGTCTTGGGTGTGAACTTAGATGCTAAATCAAGTAAGGCAATTAACTACTTAAAAGACACTCCAGTTAGTTTTCCGGTACTTTACGACCCTAAAGGTGATGTGAGCGGAGAGTATGGCGTGCAAGCAATGCCGAGCACCGTGATCATTGATAAAGACGGCAATGTGCGATATCTCCACGAAGGTTATAAATCTGGCTACGAAGATGATTATGTTAAACAAATTAAAACCTTGTTGAGAGAATAGTTTTAATGGGATTTTCCGCAAAGCGTTTGCTTATTAGTTTGATTTTTCTGACGACTTTGTCAGGTTGTATAGAGCCATGGGTAAAACCTTACGAAAGGCAGAACCTAGCGGATCCTATTACCTTTTTTGGTCGTGATCCTGTTTCTGACAACTATATGCATCACGTAAGACAAGCTCGCGAAATGGCTCGTGGAGCGGAAGGCGGAGCTGGAGGTGGATGTGGTTGTAACTAATAAATCTCCCTCATTGTTGGTAGTTTGTTGCTTACTTTTTGCCAATTTAATCGTTTCTAGCCAGCTCATAGCAGCCGTTTTGCCCGAAGACCGAGCAGATATTCTGTATCACCGGTTTGATGGTGGTGGGGTGGTGATTGATGGGCCTTCCATTCTAGTACGTAAATCGATAAAAGATACGGTATCACTTTCTGCAAATTACTATGTTGATAACGTGAGTAGTGCGTCAATAGATGTTGTGACAACGGCAAGCGCATACACAGAAGAAAGAATTGAAAGTTCGTTTAGCTTAGATTATTTAAGAGATAAAACGGTCTTAAGCCTAAGTTATGGTCAAAGTGATGAAACCGATTATGCAGCTCGCACTGCGAGCTTCAATTATACTCAAGACTTTTTTGGTGATTTAACCACAATTAGTGCCGGTTACTCACAAGGATGGGATGTTGTCGGAAAGCGTGAAGAACCTGAGTTCGCAAAGGACGCTAGTCGAAAGCAATATCGTTTTGGTGTGTCACAAATAATCACCAAGAATAGCCTCATTGGAATTTCATGGGAAACCATTACGGATGCTGGCTTTTTAAATAATCCCTACCGATCGGTACGATACCTTGATCCGACTTCTGCGGCCGGTTACGCCTTTCAATCAGAAGTTTATCCAGAAACTAGAACCAGTGACGCTTTTGCGATCAGAGGGATGTATTATCTTCCCTATCGAGCAGCCATAAAAGCTGAGGCTCGTATTTTTGGTGACACATGGGGAATAGAAGCGACCAATTACGAATTAAGTTATACCCATCCAATTGGAGACGAGTGGATTTTAGACTTTAGTTTTAGGCACTATGAGCAAACAAAAGCTGACTTTTTTAGTGATCTATACTCTAGAATTGACGCGCAAAATTTTCTTGCTCGAGATAAAGAGATGAGCACTTTCAGTAATGACAGTTTTGGTTTTGAAGTTGCTTATGAACATGAACTTCTTGATTGGGAAGCTTTTGATAAGTTCTCTATTACATTGGCGCTAGACTATGTTCAATTTGACTATGAAGATTTTCTAGATATTCGAGAGCAAATGACCCCAGGAACTGAGCCGTCTTATCGCTTTGATGCGCTAGTTACCCGGTTCTTCTTTTCTGTCTGGTACTAGGCAGAAATTAGATTAGCTGAAATTTATTTTCGGGGGTTGCCAGTTAGAGCTGGTATCTTGGTAGTCAAAAGACTCAGTTGATAATTGGTTTGAGTCTGAGACGACCTCAATAAACTCATTATACGCATAACGACATTCCACTCGATTTTCGAACGGTCCGTAGTCGATGTTTTCGCGGGTTTTAAAAAACCAACTACCTTTACGACAGAAAAAACGACCGCTTCTGTCAAATAAGCCATTTGGTTTTTCATTGCTGCGGTACGTGAACTGAGAATTCTTTGCAGTCATAGTTGTCTCTCCTTGAGAATCACCAACACTTACCTTTCTATTATTAAACAACGTGGTGACAAATACACTAATACAAATATGTGTTTTGCGAAGATACCATTTATTTCACAAAATGCCTAGTGTCGCACAACTTTCTGTGTGCAAAAATGTTTAAAAAATCGCCAGGCGGCAGGAATATAAAGACAATCGGTCGTAATTTCAACGACTATTTTACTACTTTTAGCCGAGAGGCGGTGTCGAGCTTTTCTTATATAGTTCGGGCCACACTCTAACACTCTTTATCATGTTCGACTTGATTTGGAGTATTTCCATCGGAAACCCCGCCAGCCTTAAGCCTGTTCCAGCCTTTGGAATCGACTCCATGTACTCTATTATAAGTCCGTTCAGAGTTTTAGGTCCCGAAGTGGGGAGTTTCCAGTTCAGCGAACGATTAATATCTCTAATGGTCGCACTTCCATCGATAATGATACTTCCATCTTTTTCAATTTGTATATCCTTACTGAGTGCTGCGAAGTCAGTGGTAAACTCACCAACTATTTCTTCTAAAATGTCTTCTAAGGTGACCAATCCTTGAATATCGCCATACTCATCAACCACTAAACCAATTCGGACTTTGTTTCTTTGAAAGTTGAGTAGTTGAGTGTTTAAGGGAGTCGCTTCAGGAATAAAGTTTACTTTTGTCATGGTTTCCAAAAGAGCTTCTAGGGTTATTTCGCCGTCACTTGAGGATAATAACTTTATGATTTGTCGAGAGTGCAAGAAGCCTAGCACTTTGTCGAGCTCACCGTCATAAACCGGCATACGGGTATGTACTGCTGCGCGTATTTGTGCAATCACTAGGTCAAAATCTTGGCTAATGTCAATTCCACTGACTTCTGCACGAGGGATCATTATGTCTTCAACAGTCACTTTTTCGAGATCTAAAATACTCAACAACATATTCTGATGCCGTTTAGGGATGAGCGCTCCAGCTTCATTGACAATAATCTTAAGCTCTTCTGGCTTGATGCTTTCATCTCTAGAGTCTTTAGTATCAACACCTAGCATTCTTAATATTCTGTTGGTTAGCCCGATTACCGTCCAAACAACTGGGTAAAGAATTTTTCGGAGTGGGGTGAGTACATAAGATGCAGGAAAAGCGACTTTTTCAGGGTGGAGTGCCGCTAGTGTTTTTGGTGTGATTTCTGCAAATACTAAAACTATAATTGTCAAAGAGCCTGTCGCAATGGCAATTCCCGCGCTTCCCCAAAGCCTTACGCAAATGACTGTAGCGAGTGATGCGGCCAATATATTAACGAAATTATTGCCAATTAAAATTAGGCCGATTAGCTGATCAGGTCGTGCTAACAATGCTTGGGTATACTTAGCACCTTTATGATTGTGTTTGGCTAGATGTTTTAATCGATATCGATTTAGCGACATAAGACTGGTTTCTGCACTGGAGAAAAAACCGGAGAGCACAATTAAACCTAGTAGGATTAAACATAAGGTGAGGGTAGAAATAGTTTCCAATTGTGAAATTCTCTAAAAACGCAAAATATTGAGTTTTTTATTAACTTATTATGAATTCAAGTACTAGTTTGCTACCAAAATATCCGAGTAGCAGCAAAAATACGCCCACAAGGGTCCACTTGGCAGCAAATACACCTCGCCAACCTTTGTAATAGTGACCGGTAAGCAAGATAGCAAGTACTAACCAAGAAAGAAGAGTCAAGATGACTTTATGTAGAGCCTGCCCTTCAAAAGCTGAATTGGAAATCCAAAATGTCAGTGTTAACGACAGAGTCATTAGAATAAACCCAATTGTAAGCAGCTGAACAAGATATCTTTCCATGCTTTGTAATGGCCCTAGCCATGGGTGAATCATTGCCGGATGGTTTCTTAAACCATTATCGATATAAAGGACTAATAGTGATTGTAAAGCAGCCAGCAGCAAAGTGCTCATTGAGCAGATTCCTAATAAGATATGCCAGATGTCATAAATGCTTTGACGCTGAGAAATTGGACCATCACTTCTGAAAATGGCTACTTCAAGTAGACTTATTGCGGCAACTGGCAAGGATATCAATAGCAAAGCATTGGCTTGGTGTTTCATTAAATTCCAAAACACAATCACCATCGCTATCCAAGTAGTGAGCGCAAAGATGTTAAACAATCCAAAGTCTTGGCCTTCCGCTGTATTGATATTTAAATAAGCGATTGCGCCATGTATCCCAATACTTGCAAAGAGCAAACTGGGCATTAGAGTGCTTAATGCTACACCCTTGGAAAGCCGGCTCCATGAGTGTGCGAATAAGCCGCTGTATAAAACAAAGCCAAACACTTCTAGTGCGACTAAATTCAAATTTTGGGTCCCTTCTTCATAATCTAAGACTTTTTTAGGCTGTTATCTGCGCGAGTTTAGATTTTACACCAATTTAAAAATAAAATGTTATAAGATATGCGTTAAACAAATCAGTTGTTCAGCGCAAATATGCCGCTATAATAGCCGACAAAATTGCGGTTTTGGTATATCAACAGATTTTAATCGTAAAAACGGATGCTCTAATCGGTAAGTAACGCTTTTTATAGCGAAGCTGAACAGGCGATGGGCCATCCTTCAACCATGAATTTTCTTGGAATAACTATGTTTGATAGCTTAAGTGAACGCTTAAATAAAGTATTAAAGAATATTAGCGGTAAAGGCAGAATTACCGAGGATAACATTCAAACGACACTTCGCCAGGTGCGAATGGCTTTACTAGAGGCTGATGTAGCGCTTCCTGTCGTTAAAGAGTTTGTCACCAAAATCAAATATCGTGCGTTAGGTAAAGAAGTAAAGTCTAGCCTTTCTCCCGGTCAAGCGTTTATCAAAATTGTCCAAAGTGAAATGGTTAAAGCGATGGGCGAGGCTAATGAAACCCTCAACCTAAAAGCTAAGCCACCTGCGATTGTTTTAATGGCTGGTCTTCAAGGCGCCGGTAAGACCACCTCGAGTGCTAAACTAGCTCGTTACTTAATGGAACGAGAGAAAAAATCAGTAATGATGGTCAGTGCAGACGTATATCGTCCGGCAGCGATTGAACAATTGGAGCGAGTTAGCCAAGAAGTTGGTGCAACATTCTTCCCAAGTAGTGTCGAACAAAAACCAATTGATATTGCAAAGGCTGCTATCAAACAAGCGAAAAAAGAATTTGCTGATGTATTAATTGTCGACACCGCAGGCCGTTTGGCGGTCGACGAAGAAATGATGGATGAAATCAAATCGCTGCATAAAGCCATTTCTCCTGTCGAAACCCTATTTGTGGTCGATAGCATGACGGGACAAGATGCTGCTAATACGGCCAAAGCATTTGATGAAGCTTTACCCTTAACTGGTGTTATTCTGACCAAAGCCGACGGTGATGCTCGAGGAGGAGCGGCGCTTTCGATTAGGCATATTACTGGCAAGCCCATTAAGTTTATTGGTATGGGGGAGAAGTTAGATGCTTTAGAACCTTTCCACCCTGATCGTATCGCGCAACGAATTCTTGGTATGGGGGATGTGTTATCTCTTATCGAAGAAGTTGAAAGAAAAGTCGATAAGAAAAAAGCCGAAAAGCTTGCCAAAAAAGTAATGAAAGGTGCGGGGTTTGATCTTGAGGACTTTAGGGAGCAGCTCGTTCAAATGAAGAGCATGGGTGGTCTGACAGGTATGATGGATAAATTGCCCGGTATGGGAAACATCCCTCAAGCTGCTAAAGATCAGATGAACGACAAAATCACTATTCGAATGGAAGCCATGATTAATTCAATGACTCCAAAGGAAAGGGCGTTTCCCGATATGATAAAGGGGTCGCGTAAGAAGCGAATTGCCATGGGGTCTGGAACTGAAATTCAAGATGTTAATCGCATGCTTAAGCAGTTTAAGCAAATGCAAAAAATGATGAAGAAAATGAAAGGCAAAGGCGGAATGATGAAAATGATGCGCGGAATGAAGGGGATGATGCCGCCTGGAGGTGGCATGCCACCAATGGGTTAACCCGCCTATTTTACTTCAATTTATTCAAAGGACTTGGTTATTCGCAAAGTTGCCAAGTCCGATATCTAATCAATTCTACCTCAAAACCCTAAAAAACCTTGAAATAAGCGACGAAAAGGGTTTTCAAACGAAGCATTTAAAGATAAAATGCGCGTCCTTTGTGCTCTGAGCGAAAGTTCTATAGCCAAAAGAGGCCGGTTTAGGCCGTTAGTTGGCTATCAGAAGCCCATCAATGGGGTTCTTATGCAGCAGACATCAAATTCAAGAATTTAGAGGAAATATAACGCATGGTTACCATCCGTTTAGCCCGTGGTGGCTCAAAAAAGCGTCCGTTCTATCATATGGTTGTTACTGACAAGCGTAATGCTCGTGACGGTCGTTTTATCGAGCGTGTAGGATTCTTCAACCCTGTAGCAACAGGCCAAGAAGAAAAAGTCCGTGTTGATAACGCTCGCGTTGATCACTGGATTGGACAAGGCGCACAAATGAGCGACCGAGTTAAAAAATTAGTTAAAGATTATAAAGCTGCTTAATTTAAAAAAGCTGTTTTATTATGGATAGTCCAACTCCAGTAAAGAAGCCGATAATCGTCGGTCAGATTTCTGGAGTTTTTGGTGTACACGGGTGGGTTAAAATATTCTCCCACACGGAACCAAGAGAGAACATCCTCAAGTACAACCCTTGGCTTGTAAAACAAAAAGGAAACTGGAAATCGGTTTCGCTTTTGAAGGGCAGAAAACAAGGTAAAACCATTGTCGCTCACTTAGAGAAAGTGGATGACCGTGAGTTAGCTCACTCAATGATCGGATGTGACATCGCAATTGATGAGAGCCAGTTAAAAAAACTCGACGAGAATGACTTTTATTGGAGAGAGCTGCAGGGGTTAACTGTTATTAATACCCAAGGCGTTGAGTTAGGTAAGGTGACTTCAATGATGGCAACCGGCGCCAATGACGTGGTTGTAGTTAGAATACCTGCTGAAATGGTCTCTGATAAAAAAGAGTCAGAGATTTTAATCCCTTATCTTTTGGATTCGGTGATTAAAGAAGTCAACCTAGAAGAAGGTTTGATGAAAGTCGATTGGGATGAAGATTTTGACTGATGATTTAAATAATCAAAAGGCCATCAAGTCTCAGTTAGTCGATAAGTTAAAATTTAGTTTTAAAGCCATCACCCTGTTTCCAGAAATGTTTACAGCGGTAACGGACTACGGTGTTGTCGGGAGAGCGGTTAAGTCCAATTTAGTTAAATTAGACTGTATCAACCCAAGAGACTTCACTCAGGATAAACACCGTACAGTGGATGACCGCCCATACGGTGGCGGCCCCGGCATGTTGATGAAAGTGGAACCGCTAGAGAAGGCGGTTAGATTTGCTAAGAACCAATTTGATGATAAGGGTTCGAGGGTGAAAGTTGTTTATCTTTCTCCTCAAGGGCAAAAACTTAATCAGTCACTGGTTAGAGAGCTAGCGCAAGAGCAGGAATTGATTCTACTCTGCGGTCGTTACGAGGGAGTTGATCAACGATTAATTGACCAACTTGTTGATATTGAAATATCAGTTGGCGATTTTGTTTTAAGTGGTGGCGAATTGGCCGCCATGAGTTTGGTCGATTCAGTGACCCGAGTGTTACCGAGTGTGTTAGGGCATAAAGATTCAGCCGAAGCTGATTCTTTTGAGGATGGCTTGTTAGATCATCCTCACTATACTAGACCTGAGAGTTATCAAGGCGCAGAAGTTCCATCAGTATTGCTTGGTGGTGATCACAAGAAGATTAAACAGTGGCGTCTAAAGCAAAGATTAGGAAATACCTGGTTGAAGCGGCCAGATTTGTTAGAAAACAAGCATTTGTCAGAGAGCGAGCTTAAGCTACTTAATGACTTTAAGAACGAAACAAACGATTAAGAATTTATATTGAAAGATTGGTTTAAAACCTAGGAGTGAATCATGAGTAAGTTGATCGAACAACTGGAACAGGAACAGTTAAACAAAGAAATCCCTGAGTTTGCTCCGGGTGATACCGTCACTGTTCAAGTTAGAGTTAAAGAAGGCGAAAGAGAGCGTTTACAGGCGTTTGAAGGCGTTGTTATTGGTGTTAGAAACCGCGGATTAAACTCTGCTTTCACAGTAAGAAAAATTTCTTATGGTGAAGGTGTTGAGCGTGTATTCCAAACGCATAGTCCTATGATTAGCAGCATTACAGTTAAAAGACGCGGTGATGTTCGTCAAGCTAAGCTTTACTACTTGAGAGAGCTAAGTGGTAAATCAGCTAGAATCAAAGAAAAGTTGGATGTTAAAAAGAAGTAACTACCTGCTTACTTTTAAGTCTTATAAAAAACCGGCTATCAGCCGGTTTTTTAGTTTCTTAGCTTGGTAAAATCTAAATATTTCCTCTATTTCGACTAATTTCTGTATTTTTCTCGACTTGCGATTCGCCCAAAATCTCATTTTCTACGTGAAATCAATATTTTAGCGATATTCTGCTATACTTATTTTCAGCACCTAATTCGTTTTGATTTGAATAGCTCTGTGTGGAGATAAAATGCTAAAACTCGAAGATTTCTTTGGGATTAAACTAGAAGAAGAACGCTCTGATATTATGAGTTTTCTGTCTGCTGTTCATGTTGACGACCAAATTAATAATACTAATGTGGTAAAAAAGCTTTCTGCCAGTAATGGATCTGATTCGCCGATTGTTGGAGTCGCAAAACGCCAGCAATTTATAAAACTAATAAGGCCGCTGGTTAACGAAGACATGCTTGAATACGACCAGCGATATTACACTAAGGAAGTTAACACATCATCTGATCACGACCGTCGTTATTGCGCAGAAGATAAGCTTTTGCAGGTAGCTTTAATCATAGCATCCACCAAAAGTATGAAAACTCTAGAAAACGAGCCCAATATATTAAGCGTAAAACAGTTAAGAGAAGCCGCGTTCTTAGAATCTCGGTTTGATAGGCTTTGGGAAATCCTTAGTCAAGAAACACACCATATCGTTACAGCTTTTAGAAAAGGCAAAAAATAGCGCTTTTTCCAAACTGGCACTTCTGCTTTAAACTCAAAATTTAGACAAAAAAAACCCGGACAGATTGGCAGATCAGGCCGGGGTAGGTTCCATGACAGGGAAAACCTTAACTTAAAACTTATTTTGTTTACAATGTCTCTTCATATTGAGTAGGACGCTTAGAATGACGAAAAGTTTTATTTAGTTGTAAAATTATCTCTAAATTATTCGAAACTCCATTAAAACTAAAATTAGTATAGAACATGGGACCCAAATCGAATGAATTCCACACTTATTTGCTAGGTGACAGGTACCTCGCTGGATTAAGCGTAATTTCACCCACCGAAAGCAAATTATAAATAACCAATAAGACCTAAAAAGCTAATATTTATTCCAATATTTTCTATATAAATCAATGATTTTAGCAATATTAATATCTTTGTCCGAATGATATTATCCAAGCTCTAAAATTAAGCCACAAATACTTCCTGTAAGAGAAATAAAAGTACGATGTTAGAAAAATTAAAAATCGTTTTATCGCATACAACTCACCCAGGAAATATTGGCGCAGCCGCTAGGGCAATGAAGGTTATGGGGCTATCCGATCTAGCACTTATTAACCCAAGCCACTATCCAAGTGCAGAAGCGACTGAACGAGCTTCCAAGGCCGCAGATGTGCTAGCAAAGGCGAATGTTTATAAAAATGTTGAAAGCGCAATAGCTGACTGCCGTTTAGTTGTAGGAACCAGTGCAAGAACCAGAAGCTTACCCAGTAAGCTTGTCACTCCAAGGCAGTTGGCTGGCATTATCAAACAATCCCCTCAAAACGTTCCTGTGGCAATCATGTTTGGTACCGAGAATTCAGGTTTAACCAATGAAGAGTTACATCGTTGTCATTACCATGTTTATATTCCAACTAATCCTGAATACTCGTCACTCAACTTAGCTTCAGCAGTACAGTTAATCAGTTATGAAATGCGTTTAGCATTTTCGGAATTGCAACAATTACCCGATCAGCGAGTCATTGAAAATGAAGAGATAATTACCAATGAACAAATGCAAGGGTTATTAACTCATTTTGAAAAAGTGATGTTATCGAGTGGTTACTTAAATCCTAAACACCCAAAACAAATCGATCAACGAATGAATCGGTTGCTAGCCAAAGCGCAAGTGACAGAGAGTGAAAATCGACTATTGAGAGGGTTATTGTCTTCTATTGAAAAATCGATAGAACAATAAGTTTTACCTCCTCTAGTAAAATCAGTGGCAAAATACCAATATGATTTCAACTATGAAAGAAGATATCCAAAGTGTTTTCGAGCGTGATCCAGCAGCACGTTCCACTTGGGATGTGATCCTCAATTATCCTGGTTTACATGCGGTGTGGTGGCATCGCTTGAGTCATGCGCTTTGGAAAAAGAATTGGTATCTATTGGCGAGAGTGATATCAAACTTCAACCGATGGCTAACTGGTGTTGAGATACATCCGGGAGCGAGCATCGGAAAGCGTTTCTTTATTGACCATGCCATGGGGGTTGTTATTGGTGAAACTTCTGTCATTGGAGATGATTGCACTTTGTATCATGGGGTAACTCTTGGTGGGACTTCTTGGGAGCCGGGTAAAAGGCATCCAACCTTACAAGATAATGTCGTTATTGGCGCTGGAGCGAAAATTTTAGGCCCTATAACTTTAGCAAAAGGCTGTCGTGTTGGGTCGAATGCGGTAGTCACCAAAGACGCACCAGCAGGCGCTACAGTTATTGGAATTCCGGGTCATATTATTGATACAAATGTTAACAAAGGCAATTCTCATCGTGAGCGAGTTGAACAGCTTATAGGTTTTGAAGCCTATGGTGAAAGTCAAAAGTGCTATGATCCAGTAGCACAAGTTATTAGTAGTATTCTCGACCATTCTCGCGCCGTCGATAATCAGCTGAATCTTCTGCTTAACGAGTTGAATAGTAAAGGCATTGATATTCAAAAACTCAATTTACCCGGTATTGATGTTAATGATTTTTTTGAAGCGAGCGAATTAGAGCAAGCTAAAGAGTGCGATAAAAACTAATTAATTAATTCTTACTCGCAAAACCTTCATTCCGAGAGCATAAATAGTATAATTGGTGTTTTACCAGTAAAGTCTTATTATGCCTATGAAACAGCCCGTCTATCTTGACTATGCTGCAACCACCCCTGTTGACCCAATTGTTGCTAAAAAAATGTTTGAGTGTATGACTCCCGATGGCGCTTTTGGCAACCCAGCTTCTCGCTCACACCGATTTGGTTGGCAAGCCGAAGAGTTTGTCGACATCGCACGAAACCAAGTAGCCGATCTATTTGGGGCAGATGTTAGAGAAATTATTTGGACCTCTGGTGCAACTGAGGCCGATAATTTAGTACTTAAAGGTGTCGCTGAGTGTCATAAGTCGGGTCATATTATCACCAGTGCTTTTGAGCATAAAGCAGTACTCGATTGCTGCAGTTATTTGCAAACTAAAGGGTTTGAAATCACTTACTTAAAGCCCAATGCTGAAGGTGTTATCGAACCAGAGCAAGTTAAAGAATCCATACGAGAAGATACGATTTTGATTTCAATTATGCATGTCAATAATGAAATTGGAACCGTACAAGACATTCAGTCAATTGGTGAAATAGCTCACGCCAATCATGTACCATTTCATGTTGATGCGGCGCAGAGTGCCGGAAAAATTGAGATTGATGTGAGTGAATTAAAGGTTGATTTTATTTCATGTTGCGCCCACAAAATTTACGGCCCAAAAGGGGTTGGAGCTTTATTCGCCCGAAAAAATCAGCAACCTAATATAGAGGCACAGATTCATGGAGGAGGGCATGAGCGTGGGTTGAGGTCTGGAACATTAGCGACCCATCAAATTGTTGGGATGGGCGCCGCTTTCGAACTTGCAAGGCTAGAATTACAGGAAAACCAACATAAAACCCTGCAAGTAAAAGAGCGGTTTCTAGACAAAGTTCTTTCAATTCCTGGAGTCCATATCAACGGTTCGCGAGCTAAATTGATTGATGGTATTGTCAATCTAAGGTTCGAACATGTCGATAGTGAGACATTGCTGATTGCGCTTAAGAACATCGCCGTTTCATCTGGGTCTGCATGCACATCGGCAAGCGTAGAGCCATCTTATGTTTTAAAAAGCTTAGGATTGACTGATGAACAAGCACATTGTTCGTTGCGTTTCTCATTTGGACGATTTACAACTCTAGAGCAAGCCGATTATGCCGCAGAAGTTGTCAAGCAAGGCCTCAAGAAATTAAGAGCGATGTCTCCTAGTTGGGCAGCAGAACAACAATAAAATGATTGGCTAATGGTGATTTAAATCACCTAGCTGCAATTGTTATAAATTTGTGATGTTTTCGCTTTAATATCTCGGTAACCTTTTAGTATCAAAGTAAATTACCGTGCAAGGCTCTTGTGCGCTAATCGTTTTTTCCTTAGTCGTGGAACCAACAGTCTATGTTGAACAAGCACAAAGTCTTAATTGTCGAGGATGAGTCTGATATTGCTGAACTGATCAGAGTAAGTTTACTCGCTCTTTCTCTTGAAACAGAGCACTGCAGTGATGGAAGTGATGCAATTGCGCAAATACTCCACGGTGATTATTCTTTGGTGATATTAGACATCATGTTGCCAGGCATCAGTGGACTCGATATTTGTAAAGCGGTCAGGGCCAAGAAACCTGAGCAGGCCATTATGATGTTGACAGCTAAAGGTTCTGAAACGGACCAAATTGTCGGGTTAGAGTTAGGGGCCGATGATTATATGACCAAACCCTTCAGTATTCCTGCGTTTCAAGCAAGAGTTAGAGTTCAACTTCGGCGAGTTGAATTGTTGGATGACCGACAATCTTTACCCAACAAGCAAACTACGATTAGTGTTGGTCGTTTGCAAATAGACCAAGGTAACCACACGGTTTCCTTCGATAGTATTGGGATTGAACTAACCTCATTAGAATTCGATCTACTTAAATTTTTTATGGAGCGGCCAGACCAAGTTTTCTCTAGAGCGAGTTTATTAGATAAGGTGTGGGGTTACGATCATGATGGGTACGAACATACTGTTAATTCAAATATAAATCGGCTGAGGCGTAAGTTGAAAACTGAATTAGATAATGAACAAATTATTCAAACAGTTTGGGGAGTCGGCTATAAGCTTTCCAGCGAGGATTGCCAATAAATGAAGCTTTCACTGTATCAAAAATTATCCGCTGTTTTGTTGCTCACTTTTATTTTTATTGTGACCGCGTTCTTATATGCGAGTCAACGAATCGATACCACTTCTAAAGATAACGCAGAACAACGATTACATTACCAACTGGCGGAGCATTTAGTGCATGATAATCCACTGATGGCGTCTGGTAAGTTTGATAAAAAAGCATTAGAAAATCTATTTCATTCTATGATGATTTTAGGCAAAAACTTTGAATTTTACATATTGGATAAACAAGGAAAAATTCTAAGCTATTCTGCTAAACCTGGCGAAGTGATCAGAGATAAAGTGGATTTGGCTCCTATCAAAGATTTTTTAAATGGTCACAAGCAATTACCCATTTATGCTCAAGATCCTCGAAGCCAAGAGCATAAGATATTTTCGGTAGCCCCTATTTACCAAGAAAAGTCCCTTCGTGGGTATTTATATGTCATTGTTAGAAGCCAGATTTACGACGGTATCTTTGAGCAAATTAGTGCTAATGGGAAAATTCAGGTATACGGTCTAGTCACCATTGCGAGCATTTTCTTTTTGTTTATCATTTTGTTGGTGAGTTTTCGCTTTATCGTTGCCCCATTGCAAGATTTAAGTGAACAAGTTAGTCAGTTGAGACCGGGCGAAAGTAACCAAAAATTAGTGCAATTAAAAACTTCGGGTCGAAGTAAAGAAGTTGATGAATTGACATTGACCTTTAATCAGCTGATTAATCAAGTGAATCACCAAGTAGAAAAATTGAAACAGGTTGATGCCGAGCGCAGAGAGTTGTTTGAACATCTATCCCATGATCTCAGAACACCACTTGCTTCATTACATGGCTTCTTAGAAACAATCGATATTCAACAAAATGAATTATCAACTGAGGATCAAAAGACTTACATCAACCGTTGCTTAAAAAATGCCAAGCAGTTAAAACGCTTTGTCGATCAAATCTTTGAGTTAGCTAATTTAGAATCTGGTCAAGTATCGACTAACTTAGAACCTTTACCAATTGCTGAGTTGTTGTATGATTTAGCTGAAAAATTTGATTATGTGGCTAGTCAAAAACAACTTACTCTAAAAGTCGATGTGGCGAATGAAAATGTTCAAATTATCACGGATATCGCGAAACTAGAGAGAGTATTAAGTAATTTAATAGAAAATGCGATTCGGCATACGCCTCAGCATGGCGAGATCACCTTAAGAGTGTTAGATCAACAACAATCTAATCAAGTGTTAGTCGAAATTAGAGACACTGGTTCTGGTATTCCAGAACAAGATATTCCGCATCTGTTTGATCCACGATACCGAGGTTCTAAGGCCATGGAAGACGGTGAGCGCCATATTGGTTTAGGGTTAACGATTACTCAAAAATTGTTGAATGTGATTGGTAGTGAGATCAAAGTGAGCAACAATAAAGATGCAGGCGCTAAGTTTAGTTTTTATTTACCGGTATCTTAATACAAAATCTGTATTTTAGTGCCTATAATGATGTAAGTGCTTTCGTAAATTGAGCAGATTTTAGCCATTAAATAAAATCAGCAAATAAATAGCAATTTTTGTTAAAAATTTCCAAATAACCCTTGTAATTTTTCTAGAATCGCGGATAATGCGCTCCGCATCGGGTCGTTAGCTCAGCCGGTAGAGCAGTTGACTTTTAATCAATTGGTCGGGCGTTCGAATCGCCCACGACCCACCATATCGATGAAAGGCCTCCAGATTGGAGGCCTTTTTTTATGCTTTAAGATTAATGCATTTACTTGCTGTCCATGAAACTGCTGATATCATAGCCTCAGTTGTCAAAATCCATCCAGTCATTAAAACTGCGACTTATAGATTGTTTTCAAACCATTGTTTTCGGTTACACTGATATTCACTAGAATATTGGTACACCATAGATGACGATACATCGTTGATGGAGGATAATCTTGAAACACTTTTTATTAATCGTACTACTTTCGATATTACCCGCTTCTGAGATTCTTGCTGAGCCCAGCCTTAAGCTGGAATTAACTCGCGAATTGATCAATGACTTCTTACAAGCATCCCAAAACATTGCCAAATTAAGGCGAGAACTTCCAGACATGCAGGCGTTTTCCGATGAGCAAGCTGTTAAAACAACTGACCAAATTATTAGGCATTTAGAGGCCTCGCAGGCATTTCCTGAGATTCAGTCAATCTTAGCCAGCACAAAATTTGCCACTTTAGCTGAGTTTTTTGAATTCTCTGAAAGATTAATGGCGGTAAGGCTTTATCTACAGTTGGAAAACTCCACCCAAGCAACGGTATTTCAAACCATAGAAATTTTGCAAGCTAACTTAAATAGTATGAAAGCCAACAAGGCGTCAAAAGAAATTATTCAGCGCGCCGAACTTGTTTTACAACAACAGCAGCAAAAAGCTGATTTAATTAAAGCCAGCTTAGAAAAAATGACAGAGCAAGACAAAATGTTCGCTAAACAAAACCAGCCATGGCTAATTGAGCTTTTTAGTCGCTAGTTTAAGACTCGGGTAATCGGCTAACGGTCACGTTGGCTAAACCAGCTTGATTGATTTGATCCACCACGCTCACTAAGACGCGAGTATCTGCTACTTCAGCCACTTGTACCATTATGCCAACTTTTGGATTTTTACTCATAGCCGCCTGAACATTTGCTAAAACAGCGTCTGCTTGAATTAAGCGCTGACCAAATTGAATGTCCTCTAATTCATTGATTTTTATCACAATAGATTGTTCTATTCTATCAATTGTATTCTCATCATGGTTTGGCCTTTTAATGTTAAGGCCACTTTCTTTCACAAATGAAGTGGTTACAATAAAAAATATAAGCATAATAAACACAATATCTAGCATTGGTGTCATATCAACTTCAGAACCTTGGTTACTTGACTGTCGGTTTTTACGCATTTTAGCCTCCCAAAAGCTAGCTTTGTTACATGTGTAGCTGTAAGGTTACATCTGAAAGGTGTTTTTTATCAAGTAAAACAGCCGATGTAGCTCAAGTTCTCAACTGTGCATTGAACTATCAATATGTTAAATTCGCAGAATTACTTACCATTCGTGTATAGGAATTGTTTAATGAAATTCTTTTTGACCGCCATTTTCACCAGCCTTGTCTCTTTGGCTATCCTTCTAGCTAGCGATTTTGTCAAAGCAAACAATGTTTCGAATGAAGATTATTCACAAGCACAAATAAAGGCTGGTAAGTTATATAAGGCCTCAGAAGAGCAAATGCAGGACATTGATCAATTGCTGGCAACAGCTAAAGCAAATGGAAAATTAGCGATAGTTGCAATGGGAGCCAATTGGTGTCATGACAGTCAAAGCTTTGCAACTAAAATGCACCATCCAAAAGTTAAACCATTGATCGAAGAGCATTTCGAACTGTTGTTTGTTGATGTTGGATACCTAACCAATATTAAGCAAGTCATTACTCGATTTGCACAACCAGTGATTTATGCAACACCGACAATATTAGTTATCGACCCAAGCAGCAATGTTCAAGTGAATAAAAA
Organism: Kangiellaceae bacterium; assembly: GCA_965230505.1. GTDB lineage: Bacteria > Pseudomonadota > Gammaproteobacteria > Enterobacterales > Kangiellaceae. The sequence continues at coordinate 3,740,855 of OZ246006.1, forward strand.
TAATATGCATTTATGGCGAGACTCGGCGAAATTGTCAATTGAAGAGACTGTTGAGTATTTTTCTAACATCGCTAAGAATAAACAAACAATGCTTGAGGGGATAGCTCAAGAGGCAGCGGAGAATAAAAACTCACAAACTTTAGCAGCACTTAATCAGCAAATTGATCAATTTCAGCAACAGCAAGCCGAAAGGCTTTATAAAGCATTTGATGTGATTGGTCCTATGCTAGAAAAAGATGAGCGAGGCGAATCGGTTAAGAACTTTCGCAAATATTGGAAAAAAGTGGCTAAATATCGATATCGTTTTACCGAAGATCTAAAAAAGCTTAGAGAAAAAGCCAAAGCAATCGCTCAATCAAAAAATCAGCAAGCCATGTTAGAGTTTCCAGAGTACCCAGCTTTTGAGTGGGAAAAATGACGGCAAGATTTGTCATCGATACGTCGATAGGCGCTGTAGAAATTGTTTATCAAAATGAACACCTATCTCGAATTAATTTGAACTGTCAAAAACTACCAAGCATGGAATTAACGAAATTCGAGAAAAATGTTCAAGCTCAGTTAGATAGCTATTTTGCTGATGCACGTTTTGAATTTAATTTACCAGTTGCTATAACAGGAACGCCCCACCAAAAAGCGGTTTGGGCTCAAATGCAGAAGATTCCTGCAGGTAATGTTATGACTTATGGAGAGATAGCAAAGTTGATAGGTAGTAGTGGCCAAGCGGTAGGAAACGCTTGTCGCCAAAACCCTGTACCCATTCTTATCCCGTGTCATCGCGTTGTTGCGGCAAACGCTATAGGAGGCTTTGCGGGCGCCACCCAAGGGGTTCTGGTTAAAATTAAACAATCCTTATTGGCACACGAAGGTTTGGGTTATTAATGGCTCGGGTGGAGCAATTTTGCGCCTTAGTGATTGTCTGAATTGGTACTAGATAAATGCCCAAACCCTTGCAAGTTTCTGAAGCCGACTTAACTCAAATATCATTGTTTGCCGATCATCTTTGGATGCACGATGGCTTGAGCCAACACACCTTGAATAGCTATCAAAACGATCTCAAAAAATTTGCAGAGTGGCTAAATTTGCAAAATAGTTCTCTGTTACAAATAGACGAGGGCATTTTACAAGATTATTTATCGGTACGCTTTGCTCGAAAATTCTCAGAGCGATCGACTGCTCGACTGTTATCCACACTAAGGCGGTTCTACGCTTACGCAATTGAAGCCAACTTAATTGCGTTTGATCCAACTGCAAAGATTGCTTCTCCAAAGCTCAGTAAGCCCTTGCCCAAGACTTTGAGTGAAGAAGAAGTTGAACAGCTGCTCGCAGCACCTGATTTAGATACTGATATTGGTATTCGAGATCTTGCTATGATCGAATTAATGTATGCCAGCGGGTTACGGGTGAGTGAACTAATCAACATTGAATTTTCGCAAATTAGCCTACAACAAGGGGTTGTGAGAGTAATGGGTAAGGGGAGCAAAGAAAGGTTGGTGCCATTTGGAGACGTAGCATTAACCGCGATTGAACGGTATGTTAAAACCGCTCGAGTTAGCTACCTAGGCGGGAAGTCTTGTGACTTTCTTTTTGTTTCCGGCCGGGGCCAGCAAATGACTCGGCAAACCTTTTGGTACCGAATAAAATTTTATGCGAAACAAACGTCGATTAAAACCGATCTATCGCCACACACTCTTAGGCATGCGTTTGCGACTCATTTATTGACCCATGGCGCTGATTTAAGAACGTTACAACTGTTGCTTGGCCATAGTGATCTGTCGACTACTCAAATTTATACTCATATTGCTAAAGAAAGGCTTCAACAAATTCATGCTACTCATCATCCGAGAGGGTGAACTATATCCAGATATTTGACGTAAGAAGCTATAGGATATAAGGGCATAGCGACGCTTGTCCGTTACGATAAACCGTTTGTCCAAGGCAAGATGAACCTGTTATAGTATTTAACCTCTAACAGGCACATACTGATAAGAGTAAGGTCGAGTACTGACTGGGTTTTACCAAGAATCGAACAGGAATTAATTTTTACAATGACTTTAATTAGAAAACTTACTTTGCTTGCTCTCGTGGCAACGGCGATCACGTTTTTCTCTCTCGGCTTTGTGATGTCAGATGGAAAATCCAAGCCAGTGGCTGGAAAGTCCGGAACAAAATCATCGGAAGTAGCCGAACATTTGGATGCGGTGCAGATAAAATCTCATTTAGAGAAGAAATTGGAAGGTATTCAAATCGAAAGTGTTGAACAATCGCCGGTAGAAGGCTTTTATCAGGTTTTCTATAGCGGTCAGGTTCTTTACGTTTCTTTTGACGGTAACTATATTCTATCAGGAAATCTACTCGGTCTTACCGACGATCAGCTTGTTAACCTTACTGAAAGAGCGGTAACGGCAAAAGCCGCAGAGCGCTCTCCACAGCGAGCGGCGGTGATTGCAAGCATGAAAGAAGATGACATGGTTGTTTTTAAAGCTGAAGAAGAAAAGTACGCTATTACCGTGTTTACCGATGTAGATTGTGCATATTGTCGCAAACTACATAAAGAAGTACCAGACCTCAACAAGTTAGGCGTAACGGTTCGTTACTTGGCATTCCCGAGAGCAGGTTTGGGTTCGTCCGCATACAAAAAGCTTGAATCGGTATGGTGTTCTGAAAACAAACAACAAGCCATGGATAATGCTAAACTCAAGCGTCAGTTCTCTGATAATTCTTGTGAAAACCCAATCGCTTCTCAGTACAAGTTAACGCGAGAATTTAATCTTTCAGGTACACCTGCGTTGATCCTTCCTGACGGAGAATTAATTGGTGGTTATTTACCTTACGAAAAGTTACACGCTTATCTTGAAGAGAAGTCGAAAAGCTCTGAGTCTGCTTCTAATTCAGCAGGTCATTAGGCTAAGGAAATATCAAAGCGCATACTCGCCTTTGTTCAAATGTTAAAACTTGATAGGTATGGCAAGCTTCTCTGCTTGCCATTGACTCAATCGCCACACCTTTGTTATTGAGAGCTTTTGTAATCGCTATCGGCAGTAAGTGATGTGAACTGCCGGTTCCAATAATCATCACCTCTGGTAATTCTTGCAGGTTTGCTAATAAAGATTCGCTAGTAATGTCTTGATAACATTCTGGTCCAACGTAATCTTGCTTTTCACCATTGACTAACAACACCGGGCTGTTAAATACCCCAATATTCAGCCTTATAGAACCGGGCTCATAGGCTTTGATGACAACGCCTGCTTGATTCGTTTCTTTTTGAAATAACATAGCCTGAGTATCTAATAATTGTTCAAAAGCAATAAAATTGATTCGATTATAACGCCAAAATCGCAAGTTTAAAAAATTAATGTAGAATAAGCTCAACTTAAACAACTCAAATTAAATTATAGTGGTGGAGTAAATTGCAAAGACGTCGATTTCTCAAATTTGCTTTAGGCACAACGGCGGTTACTGTTGCAATTGGTAGCTTGGCTTGGTATCAACATTTTGATGGGCCAATATTCAACCAGTGTCTTTTGACCGATATTCCAACTGAACTGACTAATCATCCATTAATGCAACAGGCATTTCATGGTATTGATTTTAATCAACTCTGGGATAGTCACTTTCATTTGTTAGGCAATGGTTTGAACAAGGGTGCTGACGGTGAAAGTACTGATGTTTGGCTAAGTCCAAAGATGCAGTCTTGGCTGTCTCCGGTTCAAAGAATTCAATACGCCTTTTACCTCGATGCTGCGTGTCTATTAGAGCCAGAATTTGCAGATAGAGAATTTGTTCTAAATTTAGCGAAAATGACCCAACAGTTACCGCCAGGTGTGCGGTTTATGCTGTTGGCTTTTGATTATATGCATAGTGAAAACGGCGAACCGGTGCAATCAGAATCGACTTTTTATATCCCTAATCAATATGCCGCAAGAGTCGCTAGCTCATCTGAGTCATACGAATGGATTGCCTCAATTCATCCCTACCGTAAAGATGCTCTCGATCAACTAGAATGGTGTAAAGAAAATGGTGCTCGCGCCATTAAATGGCTTCCGCCAGCGATGAATATTGATCCGGCCTCTGCTCGTTGCGACGGTTTTTACCAAAAACTGATTGAGCTAGATCTACCTTTACTGACTCATGCCGGAGATGAAAAAGCAGTACATAGTGAGCAGTTGCAGAAATTGGCTAACCCGTTATTGTTAAGAAGACCCCTCGACCAGGGAGTAAAGGTAATCGTCGCACACTGTGCCTCATTAGGTTCTAATAAAGATTTAGATACTCCGAGCGATGGTCAACGTTCTAATTTTGAGTTATTTTCTCGGCTAATGAACGACCCCAACTATCAACAAAACTGTTTAGCCGATATTTCTGCTATTAATTTAATTAATCGCGATGTTAATGAAGTTAAACAAATTGTAGAAAATACTGATTGGCATAACAGATTACTCTACGCCTCTGACTTTCCGCTGCCAGGTGTGGTACCGATCATTTCATCTAAGAAGTTGGCTGCCAACGGATTAATTGATGCCGAAGCCGTCGACTTTTTAAACCAAGTGAGAAGTTATAGCTCGTGGCTCTATGACTTTCTGAGCAAGCGATTTTTACGCTCGAACGGCTCAGCTTTGAGTCTTCAAGTATTTCATACTCGCCGGCATTTCTTGGGGAAGTAATGGCGTGAACTTTCAATCAATTGCATTATTCATGACAGACTATTCTATTGGTGAGCTATATCAGCTTGATGTATTTAAAGCGTATAGTGAAAGTATTTCGGAGTTAGAACTGTCTGATGACTGGCAACTAGAATTTTCTCAAAGAGTCGGTTTAGATGGCCACTCTATTCCTTGGAATTTGCTGCGAGCAACTCACTTTAAGCTACCACCCGATACTAAAACAATCGTTTGTTGTGATCCTGTGATGATGCAAATGACGCATCGAGGTGCTTATCTTTGGGGACAGCAAGGGATCGGTTTTTCACAAGAGCAAGTGATCCGAATTATTGCCAATATTAATGAAAAGCTTATGGAGGAAGGCGAGAGTTTTTATTTATTAAACGATCAGCAATGGCTTTACACGAGTACTCAAGAATTTGAATTGAATCTGCCAAGTTTTGAGAATTATATTGGCAAGGATATGTTTGGCTTTTCATACCCGGGAAAAGACGGTTCTAGATGGGATAGACTCGCCACCGAAATACAGATGTTGATTAAGCAAATGATGGATTATCAGGGCTTACCCGCTGTGTCGGCCGAGCACCTTATGAATGTTCATTTTTGGGGGAATACCAAAGCTCGATTGCACCCCACTCAACCAGCGCTTCAGCAATCGAGCCATGTGGTCATGACCAATGATAATCAGTTAGAATCCCTTTGCCAATACTATAAGATTAGCCACTATTTAATGGACAAAATAAATCAGTTAAATGAAATTGATTCAGATGCGACTAATCAGCTATCCGTTGTTATTTCGAAAAGGCACAGTCTAGACATCTCTCTCATTTTTGAGTCTATGATTGATCTGGTAAATCGAAACCAATTAAAAGAATTCCTCGTAGTCGCTGCCGACAAGCAAATACTGATCAAAGAAAAAGACTCATTAGTCAAAAAGTTATTTAATTTCTTTGGGCGCTAGTATTGCTAAAATTAGTGCTAAGAAAACATAAGGAAGTACATTGGTAATTAAAAAAATTCGACACAGAATTCCGCCTAATAGTTTGTTGAGCGAGTCTAAACCAACTGGAAGTGAAGAACCACTTGCTAGGAGGTTACAGCAAATTTTAGCTTGTCGAGGAATACGATCGAGTGATGAGCTTGACTACGGATTATCTGGTTTAATCCCCCCAAGCAAGTTGCTTAATATTAAGCTAGCCGCTGAAACTATTTTTCAGTCAATAAAAAGTCAGGAAAGGATTCTAATTGTTGGCGATTTTGATGCTGATGGTGCGACTAGTTCGGCAATTATGGTTAAAAGCTTAAGAATGATGGGCGCTAGCCAAGTTGACTTTCTAGTCCCCGACCGGTTTAAGTTTGGTTATGGACTTTCGGTAAAATTAGTGGAAGAAGCAGCCAAGTCGAAGCCTGATTTGATCATTACTGTAGATAACGGTATTGCCAATCATCAAGGCGTCGCTAGAGCCAATGAACTAAAAATTCCAGTCATTATTACAGACCATCACTTGGCGGCAGAAACATTGCCAGAGGCAAAGGTGATCGTGAATCCAAATCAACCCGGAGATGATTTTCCGAGTAAGAATTTAGCCGGTGTAGGGGTAGCATTTTATTTAATGTTACAACTGCGCACGATAATGCGTTCTGCTAATTGGTTTGAATCTAAACGGATTGATGAACCAAACTTAGCCGAATTATTGGATATAGTCGCTTTAGGTACCGTTGCCGATGTGGTGATATTAGATAAAAACAATCGTATTTTGGTGGAGCAAGGGCTGAAACGAATTAGAAGTGGCAAGGCTTGTTTTGGGATTAACGCTTTACTGCAAGTCGCTAAGCGACAACCACATAAATGCCAAGCTTCTGATTTAGGTTTTGCGCTTGGACCACGTTTGAATGCGGCTGGTCGATTAGAAGATATGTCCATTGGGATCGAATGTTTACTCGCGGACAATGAAATGGAAGCATTTCGAATTGCCAATCAGCTCGACAAACTGAATCAGCAAAGAAGAAATATAGAGCAACAAATGTTAGACCAAGCTAACCAAGATCTGCAAGCTTACTTTACTCAATTGACAGATCCAGAAAGCGATACATCTGAACTAAATTCGTCTGATAAATCTCAAAGACCAACAACATTGTGTCTTTATGACCCTAAATGGCATCAGGGAGTTATTGGAATTTTAGCGTCGCGAGTCAAAGAAAAAATTAACCGGCCAGTGATCGTTTTTGCTAAAGATGATTCCGCTGCCCAACCAATGATCAAAGGTTCGGCTCGTTCCGTTGCCGGTGTCCATATAAGAGATGTATTGGCGCTAGTGGATAGCCAAAACCCTGGGCTTATAGAAAAGTTTGGCGGGCACGCAATGGCTGCGGGATTATCGTTAAAAGAGCGAGATTTTCAGTTATTTTCTGAAAAGCTCTTGGAATGTACTGAGAGTCTACTTGAAGGCGAATTAATTCTTGATGAAATATTAACTGACGCTCACTTAGACGAGCAGCACTTTTGCTTAGATTTCGCTAACCAATTGCGAAATGCAGGGCCTTGGGGCCAAGGTTTTCCTGAACCGCTTTTTGATGATGAGTTTCAAGTTATTAGTCAAAGAGTGGTTGCTGAAAAACATTTAAAATTAATATTACAAAAACAACAAACTCAACTAGATGCTATTCACTTTTTCTTTAGTGAGGATCTCAATATTAAAGAAGGGGATTTAGTCAGAGCCGTTTATAAACTGGACATCAATGAATTTAGAGGCAATCAGTCTTTGCAGTTAATTGTTGATCAGCTGGAAAAAATTGGATAAAAATTACTCTGTTGAGTCCTCTGGTGGAATGACTTTTTCGCCTGGGATTGCGTGGTTTTCATTGGCCCATTCGCCAAGATCAATCAACTGGCAGCGTTTAGAGCAGAATGGTTTATGCTCGCCACAGTCCGACCAACGTTGGCTTTTTCGGCAGGTCGGGCAGGGTATAATAAAATCTTTATTCATAACTTAACTTTCTAATCGGTAACCATTTATAGCGCGCAATTATTGATGAATCGAACTGAAATGTCTATATGGCTGGTGAGTATTATCTGACTAGATAGAATTGATTGAACATTCAGCAGCGCCATAATTGTATGTATAATAGCGCAGGTAAATTCTTATTAACTCTTGGAGAAAATAATGCCACAAGCAACAGCAAGACATATTTTGGTTGATTCAGAAGCCAAATGTAATGAATTAAAAGAGCAAATTAATAATGGTACCGACTTCGCAGAAGTTGCCAAACAGCACTCTTCTTGTCCTTCTGGAAAAAGCGGTGGCGAATTAGGTTCTTTTGGCCCTGGCGCGATGGTTCCAGAGTTTGATACTGTTTGCTTTAATGGTGAAGTCGGCGTGGTTCACGGCCCAGTCAAAACGCAATTTGGTTATCATTTGTTAGAAGTGACAGAGCGTAGCTAAACGTATCGAATCTTTTGGAAATAAAAAAGGGAGCAACTGCTCCCTTATTTATTTCTTGTCTATCAACACAAATTAAGCTTTAGGACCAGCAGCTTTTATTGCATCAGAAACATCAAACTTAGCAAAGTTATCGGCGAATAGCTTAGCAACTGCTTTTGCCTCCGCATCATACTCATCAGGGTTAGCCCAAGTTTTACGTGGTTGAAGTAGGTCTGTATCGACACCTTCTACTTCGACAGGAACGTCCAAGTTAAGCTGGTCTAAATGAACAGTTTCGCAATTTGCCAGTGCACCTGTTTGTATTGCTGAGATGACAGCTCTTGTGGTTGGAATGCTGAATCGTTTTCCACCATTTGAATAAGTACCACCGGTCCAGCCAGTGTTAACTAAATAGACTTTAGCGTCATTGGCTTGAATTCGTTTCATCAATAACTCTGCATAGACACCTGCTGGTCGTGGGAAGAAAGGCGCGCCAAAACAAGTGGAGAAAGTAGATTCAATTGCCGCGGTAGAGCCAATTTCAGTAGAACCGACTTTTGCGGTGTAACCACTTAAAAAGTGATAGGCCGCGGCTTCTTTTGAAAGAATAGATACCGGTGGTAAAACGCCGGTTAAATCACAAGTCAAGAAAATAACGGCACTTGGCTCACCAGCTCGGTTCTCATCCACCATCAATTCAATATGCTCTCTAGGGTAACCTGCACGACCATTTTGACTATGAGTAGTATCGGTATAGTCAGCATTACCTTGCTCATCTAACACGACGTTCTCAATAATCGTGCCCTTTTTTATTGCATTCCAAATAACAGGTTCATTTTTCTGCGAAAGATCGATTGTTTTAGCATAGCAACCCCCTTCAATGTTGAAAACCGTCCCAACTCCCCAGCCATGCTCGTCATCACCAATTAAATAACGAGAAGGATCCGCTGAAAGAGTTGTTTTGCCTGTACCGGATAATCCGAAGAATAAAGTTACATCGCCTTTACCATCAGTATTGGCTGCACAATGCATCGGAAGTACATCTTTGGCTGGTAATAAGAAATTTTGCACAGAGAACATGGCTTTTTTCATTTCTCCGGCATAGCGCATTCCCGCGATTAGGACTTTACGTTGGCCAAAATTAATAATAACAGTCCCATCACTATTCACCCCATCTCGCTCTGGATCGCAAGCAAAATGCGCAGCATTCAAGATTTTCCATTGTTCTTTTGCTGCAGGGTTGTATGTTTCTGGGCGGATAAATAGGTTTTGGCCGAATAGGTTTTGCCATGCAGTTTCGGTTCTAACGTTTACTGGTAAGTAATGTTCTGGATCAGAGCCAACATGAAGTTCAGACTCAAAAAACGCATCTTTTTGGTTTAAATAGTCTTCCACTCGACTCCATAGGGCGTCAAATTTATCTTCAGATATTGGTCGGTTCACCTTTCCCCAGTCAATATCGGCTTCAGTTGACGCCTCTTTGACAATAAATCGGTCGTTTGGAGAACGTCCTGTTCGTGCTCCAGTTATAACGCTTAACGCGCCTGTGGCTGCTAAAACACCTTCTTTTCGCTCAAGGGCATGATCGATAAGTTGATGACTTGAAAGGTTTAAATGCTGAATGGCTTTGTTTTCCACTGATGTCTCCATTATGACCTGATTATGACATTTTTGGCTTGGCTAAAATTTGAGCGGCATTCTAACAAATTAAAATGCTCTAAAGCTAGCAAAGATTAGGGCTTTTGTTGAGTATTTACTATAGATTTAGTTTAACTAAACTTTAGTTTAGTGTTGTCGCCGATTTAGGGAAGTGTGCTTGTCAGTTTGTCTGTTTATACTCGATACTGACTATTTGAAGGACAGTGTTTTGTCGTAATTGACGTTATTTGATTTTCTCGAACCGAGCATCCCAAGTCTTAAAGCGATTTCGACAATAATCATCGAGCTGCTGGTAATTAGTAAAGTAAAGATCGCAGTGTGCGTCTTCAGGTTGATCAAATTCACAGTGGGCATCTGAGTGCTCGCGGCATACAAATGGTCTTTTTTCATAGATACCACACAGACCCGATTGAGTTAAGTGCTCGCACTGACCAAAGCAGGTCAAAAACCACCCTTCGGAATCTTTATACAGGTGAATATTTTTGTGCGAAACTTGCCAAATGAGGGAGTCGAAGTCTTTAATTGAACGAGGAGTGACAATGGCTTGCGTAATATATTGGCAGCACTTACTTTGAAAGCAGCGATCACACTTACTCATGGTAGTTTGTTCAACTTCCATCGAGGTAACGATGATAGGTTCTTTATTAATTCTCGCCATCAGAGCGCCAAAGTCACTTTTCGTGTTAACCGATTAATATTCTAGTGTCATACCGTTAAAACTTTCGTTCTACTGCTAATTCTGCGAGGTCAAACAAAGCTTTGGAAAAGTCATTCGCAGGCATTTGCGTTAAAAAAGACTTGGCCTTTTCCACTTCTAGCTGAGCTTTGTCCAAAGTGTACTCGATGGATTTGGTGTTTTTGATAATTTCTTGAACAGTTTCTAAATGGTCCAAACCACCATTTTCAATGCATTGTTTTATAAGGGCCGCATCCTGTGGGTCAGCTTTCGATTTGGCATAAATCAGCGGTAAAGTGGGTTTGCCTTCAGCTAAGTCATCACCAACATTTTTGCCAAGCTGTTCTCCGTCCGCAATGTAATCTAAGGCATCATCCATTAATTGAAAGGCTAATCCAAGATGTAAACCGTAGTGGTGTAAATCATCGGCTAATTCGTTTCTACCAGAAATAATCGCACCCAGGCGACAAGCCGCGGCAAACAGGATGGCCGTTTTGTGCTCAATAACTTTATAGTAGCTGGCTTCTGTAGCGTTTGGGTCATTGCAATTCATTAGCTGTAAAACTTCACCTTCAGCAATTAAATTGGTGGTGTCAGATAAGATTTGCATGATTTCCATTAAATCAATAGAAACCATCATCTGGAAAGAGCGAGAGTACAAAAAGTCACCCACTAACACGCTGGCAGCGTTACCGAATAATGCATTAGCTGTTTCACGTCCACGCCTGCGATCACTCTCGTCGACCACGTCATCGTGTAACAATGTTGCCGTATGGATAAATTCGATGATGGCCGCCGTTTGATGATGCTTGGTGCCGCTATAACCCAAAGCATTTGCGACCATGAGAACAAGAAGAGGGCGCAAGCGTTTACCACCCGCTGCCACTATATAATGGCCCAATTGGTTGACTAAAGCCACGTCGGATTTTAGCTGCTCCAAAATAACTGTATTAGTGGCCTTAAAGTCACTTTCGACTAGTTTTGTAATGCTTTTTATATCGGACAAGAATCTAAACTCGAATAAATGGATAAAATCTTCGCTGAAATGCAGCGAAACGGCTACTAACAAGCCTATATATATTGCCAGCATGCTATTGTTTGAACTCCGCTGGGTCAAGTGAAAACTCGGGTTTTTGGTCACGGTATGCGCTGGATCGATAAAATCTTGGTTTTTCCGCTATTTATACTTGCTAGGATGTCACTAATGACTTAAAATGCGCGCCCTAATTTGAGGGAATGGCTATTATATTCGGCTTGTTCTCTCGCGGTTTGTTCGATTAAGTAATTGAGCTAGCTGTAAAAAACTAATAAGTAGCTGATTTTTTATCAAATACTGACAATGACGGAGAGAGTGTCGCTATGTACGCGGTGATTCAAAGTGGTGGTAAACAACACCGAGTAAAAGAAGGGCAAGTCGTTCGCCTAGAAAAAATTGATCTAGAAAAAGGTGCAACTATTGATTTCGATAAAATCTTAATGGTTGGTGAAGGCGAAGATTTAGCACTTGGCGCACCTTACTTAGACAAAGCTAAAGTTTCTGGTGAAGTTGTTGAGCAAGGTCGTGGTAAAAAGATCAAGATTGTTAAGTTCAGAAGACGTAAGCATAGTCGCAAGCAAATGGGACATCGCCAATGGTTTACTGAAGTTAAAATCACTAACATCAGTAAGTAATCGTATTTATTAACTCAGGTAGCATGGCTACTTGGCGTTTAGTTAGAGTTTGGAGAGATAAAATGGCACATAAGAAAGCTGGCGGTAGTACTCGTAACGGTCGCGATTCGGAAAGTAAACGCTTAGGTGTTAAGCGATTCGGTGGTGAGTCTGTATCCGCAGGTAGCATTATAGTTCGTCAAAGAGGAACTCGTTTCCACCCTGGAACTAATGTTGGCATTGGCCGAGACCATACTTTATTCGCTAAAGCTGACGGCGAAGTTAAGTTTGAAGTGAAAGGTCAATCAAACCGCAAAACAGTGAGCATTCTAGTTCACTAAGATTGTTTGAAATGTAGTGGTTTTGTTAAATCGACTACAAACACAATCTAAAATATTATTTTAAGAAGCTCCGATAACTCTCGGGGCTTTTTTCGTTTGTATTTTTGAAATATTGTATTTAACAATATTCTCAAAAACGGTTTAATTTATCGCTAATAGACTGGCAATATAGGTACACCATGAAATTTGTCGACGAAGTAAAGATCAAAGTAAAGGGTGGTAACGGCGGTAACGGCATGTGCAGTTTCCGGCGCGAAAAATATGTACCCAAAGGTGGTCCGGATGGCGGCGACGGCGGTGATGGTGGCAGTGTCTATTTGGTTGCTGATTCGGAGTTAAATACCTTAGTTGATTACCGTTTTGTTCGATTTTATGGCGCGGAAAATGGTGCTAAAGGTCAACCGAGAAATTGCACCGGCGCAAAAGGTAAAGATTTGGATTTAGCCGTGCCAATCGGTACTAAAGCCATCAATATCGAAACCGATGAAGTCATTGGTGATTTAAAAGAGGCTGGCGAGCGTGTATTAGTTGCTAAAGGTGGATTCCATGGTTTAGGTAACACGCGCTTCAAAAGCAGTATCAATCGAGCGCCTCGCCAGACTTCGCATGGAACCGAAGGCGACTTTCGAGAGTTAAAGCTAGAACTTAATGTACTCGCCGATGTTGGATTGCTTGGTCTTCCAAACGCTGGAAAATCAACATTTATACGAAGTGTGTCCTCCGCTAAGCCAAAGGTAGCGGATTATCCGTTTACCACGCTTATTCCTAACTTAGGTGTGGTTGCTCCCTTACCATACAAGAGCTTTGTTATCGCTGATATTCCTGGAGTTATTGAAGGCGCGGCAGAAGGGGCTGGTCTCGGTGTGCGATTCTTAAAGCATTTGAGCCGAACTAACTTATTGCTACATTTGGTCGATCTCAATCCTTTCGACGAGTCTGACCCTTTAACCAATATTAAAACCATTAGTAATGAGCTGCAGAAATACTCTGTCGAATTTGAAAAGCCGCTTGCAGATAAGGAAGTTTGGTTGGTATTTAATAAATGCGACTTACTTGACCCAGAAGAGATGGAAAAACGCAAAAGCGAAATATTACAAGCACTAGATTGGAAAGCACCACATTATGTCATTTCTGGACTAGATGGTACTGGAACAGAGCAGCTCTGTTTTGATATTTTAGAAAAGTTAGAAAGAGAAGCTGAAGAAACTATTGAGTCGTCTGAAGATTAAGGTATAACAACCCCGTTTACTCAACAGACACAAAAAACCCGCATTTAAGCGGGTTTTTTAATGGTTTAAGCAGTTTGCTTATGCCATTGCTTTTATTTGTGCATTAAAACGGCTCTTATGACGAGCAGCTTTATTAGTGTGAATTAGTCCTTTCTGTGCAGCAACATCTAGCACAGGTACTGCAGCGTTGAATGCTTCAACAGCAGATTCTTTGTTTCCAGATTCAATCGCAGCAACTACTTTTTTCATGTAGGTACGCATCATTGAACGACGACTTGCATTGTGCTGACGTCGGCCTTCAGCCTGACGGGCACGCTTTTTTGCGGATTTGATATTAGCCAAGGCTTTGCTCCAAAAATTAACGTTTTAATAGGGGTACAAAATTAGGTGCGAGAATATACCCGTTTTAACTACTGATATCAAGGGATTCTAAGGTTTTTTCTTGCTTAATTCAGGTTCTTGGAGTTCGATTAAGGATTACGCGATTTTTTCAACGATTTAATCACTTTATGCTGTACTCTAATCATTCTCTAATTGACGCAAAGCCAATGAAACTATAACCTTGTGGCGCTTTTTCTAGGCTTAAGTAAAGGTTTACTTGAGCGCTTTGTGATAGTAATAAAAACATAAAAAGAGAATTGGATGACCAAGCAGTTGCTTAAGTCTGGAATCATTGTTAGCAGCATGACCTTTTTGTCGCGCATCTTAGGGTTGGCTCGCGACATTATCATGGCGAGCTTTCTCGGTGCCGACTGGGTGTCAGATGTTTTCATCGTGGCGCAAAAGATACCAAATTTCCTACGGCGTCTGTTTGCGGAAGGCGCATTTTCTCAAGCCTTTATTCCAGTGCTTTCAGAATATCAAACCCATCGTACTTCCAATGAAGTAAAGCGGCTAATCGCTGAAACCTCAGGCACATTAGGTTTAATTTTACTTATTGTGGCAATGGTGGGAGTGGTTGGTTCGCCTATTTTGGTCTCAATGTTTGGCCCAGGATTTGTTGGCGATTCTCAAGAATTTGCCCTCGCTTCTTTGTTACTAAAGATCACCTTTCCCTATATTTTATTTATCTCGCTGACGGCCTTTTGTGGTTCGGTATTGAACACCGTCGGCCGATTTGCAGTACCGGCCTTTACCCCGGTTTTGTTGAATCTTTCCATGATTTCTGCAGCCCTAATCGTTTCACCTGCAATTCCAAGCACCACAGCAAAAGCCTTTGCTTGGGGGATCTTTATCGCAGGTATCCTGCAACTTTTCTTTCAGTTACCTTTCTTATGGAAAGAAGGGTTACTGGTAAGGCCACGCTGGGGGTGGAAATCTGAAGGGGTTAAAAAGATTCTAGTCCTTATGGGGCCGGCGCTCTTTGGGGTAAGTGTCGCCCAGATCAATCTATTGCTGGATACCATCATTGCTTCGTTTTTAGCAGAAGATGGCAGCATTAGTTGGTTGTATTATTCAGATCGAATGCTTGAGTTTCCTCTAGGAATTTTTGCTATCGCGATCGCAACTGTGATTTTGCCTTCGCTTTCGAGGCAGCATGCTCGCCAACAAACTAATGAGTTTAATTTAACCCTCAATTGGGGAATGAGATTGGTGTTGCTTATAGGAATTCCTGCCGCTATCGGACTGTTTGTAATGGCAGAACCGATCCTATTGACAGTTTTTCAACGAGGAGAGTTTGATCTCGCGGATGCTCATTTCGCGTCATTGAGCCTGCAAGCCTATATAATGGGCTTGGTTGGTTTTATGCTGGTCAAAGTGTTAGCTCCAGGCTTCTTTTCTCGTCAAGACACTAAAACGCCTGTGAAAATTGGAATTATCGCTATGGTGGTTAATATGATTTTTAATGTCATACTGTTTTTCCCGCTAGCGCATGTAGGGCTGGCGCTTGCGACTACCATTTCTGCAATAGTGAATGCCTCTTTGTTATTTATTGCTTTGTATAGAGCCAAAGTGTTTAGACCTGATGGTCGCTGGAAGATCTGGTTTGCCAAGCTTTTGGGCGGCAATTTGGCCTTGTACGGTTTTATTAAATACCAAATGGCTGATATCGCTAGCTGGCAGCAATGGGGAACCTTTGAGAGAATTGAAAATATGGTAATTCTTGTGGTTTTATCTATCGTCGTTTATGCAATAGCGATGTTTATATGCGGTGTAAGGACTGGTGATTTAAAACATGGATAGGTCTATCTTCAAAGCTGCTGCTGGGCTATAATTCGGCGCTTTCGTGCTCATTTAACTAAGGTCAATATGCAGCTGATCCGAGGGCTGATCAATTTAAACCATCAAGCTGATTCGTGTGTCGCCACAATCGGCAATTTTGATGGTGTGCACCTTGGTCATCAGGCAATTATCAAAAAAGTGATCCAACACGCCAAACGGTCTAATCACCAGTCTTGCGTAATCGTTTTTGAGCCTCACCCCAAAGAAGTCTTTATGGGAGAGAATTGCCCCGCTCGAATTACCAATTTTACTGAAAAATATTTACAGCTTGCGGCTCTTGGAGTGGATAAGCTATTAGTGCTTAAATTCAATAAAGCACTATGCCAAATGCAAGCGACGGATTTTATCCAGACAGTATTAATTGAACATTTGAGAATTAAACATTTAGTCGTCGGAGATGACTTCCAATTTGGTTACAAACGCCAAGGAAACTATCAGTTATTAAAAGAATATGGCGAGGGCCATTATACTGTTGAACCAACACCGACGGTTTTAGTTAAAGATCAACAAGGTGGTGAGCAACAATATCGTGCTAGTAGTACCTTAGTGCGAAAGGCTTTGGCGGATAATAATTTAGCCTTTGCGAATATGTTGTTAACTCGGCGTTATGCAATGACTGGAAAGGTCGGGTATGGACAACAATTGGGTCGGACCATAGGGTTTCCGACAGCTAATATTGCATTAAACAGGCGTAAGCCGACACTGTCAGGCGTTTATTTAGTGCGAGCGAAGTGGACAGACGTTTTAGACGATGGAACGCACCGAATAAGAGCCTGTTGGGGAGTGGCCAATTGTGGTTCTCGTCCAACCGTTAAAGGCAAAGATTATCGACTTGAAGTTTATTTGCTTGATGTACAGCCGAAACTTTATGGGGTCGAGTTGAAAGCAGAGTTTTACGCACATATTCGAGATGAAAAAAAGTTTGAGTCTGTTGAAGTATTAAAACAACAAATTGCAAACGATGTGGAAAGAGCCCGTCAGCTGATAACTAAATATCAACGAGATTAATTTAAAATAACTATCACCAAACTGAGTTCGGTTTAGATTGGTAAGTAACGACAATAGAAATGAGATGAAACTGTCATGAGTGACTATAAATCAACATTAAATCTGCCGGAAACTTCGTTTCCGATGCGTGGTAACTTAGCTCAGAACGAGCCAAAAGCTTTGGCTAAATGGGCTAAGAAAGATTTATACCAACAGATCCGAAAAAACTGTGAAGGACGACCAAAGTTTATTCTGCACGATGGCCCTCCATATGCTAACGGTGATATTCATATTGGCCATGCTGTCAATAAAATACTTAAAGACGTGGTCGTAAAAAGTAAAACACTATCGGGTTTTGATGCACCTTATGTTCCTGGTTGGGACTGCCACGGTTTACCGATTGAGCACCGAGTCGAAAAGAAGATTGGTAAAGCCGGAGTTAAAGTTCCTTTTGATGAGTTTAGACAGAAGTGTCGTGATTACGCAGCCAAGCAAGTTGAAGGTCAAAAGAAAGATTTCATTCGTTTAGGCGTTTTCGGTGAGTGGGATAAACCTTATTTGTCGATGGATTTTCAATTTGAAGCAGATATTATTCGTTCACTCTCCAAAATCGTTGATAACGGTCACCTGCACAAGGGCTTTAAACCAGTTTATTGGAGCGTCGTTGGCGGTTCCGCGTTAGCTGAAGCGGAAGTCGAATATCAAGACAAAGTTTCGATTGCGATAGATGTCAGGTACTCTCCAGAAAGAGAAGAAGAGCTGCTCGCAAAGTTTAAACCGACAGCAGATGACCTTGGCAGTGGGCCTGTATCACTGGTCATTTGGACAACTACACCATGGACAATTCCGGCATCGCAAGCTATTTCAATCAGCGCTGATTTAGAATATGCGTTAGTTGAATTTGATGCCTCTACTGAACAAGATGGTCGGTTTGGTATTAAACAAGAAAGAGTGGTGTTAGCTGCTGAAATGGTTAATCAAGTGATGTCTCGTTATAGTGTTGACGATTATCGTGTTGTAGGGTTGGTGAGTGGAACCGAATTAGAAAACCTTGTTTGCCAGCACCCTTATCTAGATAGAAAAATAAAAGTATTGCTTGGTGAACATGTCACCACGGATGCCGGTACTGGCTTGGTTCATACGGCACCGGATCATGGTGCTGACGATTTTACTATTTCAAGACAATACGGTATCGACACATTAAATCTTGTAAATGCCAATGGCGTTTATTCTGATAAAACGGAACACTTTGCTGGTCAACACGTTTACAAAGTTGACGAGCCAATCTGCGAGCTGCTCGCTGAGAAAGGTCGACTCATTCGCAAAGAAAAGTTTAAACATAGTTTTCCTCACTGCTGGCGCACTAAAACCCCTCTTATTTTTAGAGCCACACCTCAGTGGTTTATTTCGATGGATCAAAATGGCCTACGACAAAAAGCACTCGATGCAATTAAGGGAGTTAAATGGATCCCTGATTGGGGGCAAGCTCGTATAGAAGGAATGGTTGAAGGACGACCTGACTGGTGTATCTCTCGACAAAGAACATGGGGAGTTCCTTTGTGTTTGCTAGTACACAAAGATACTGACGAATTGCATCCAAAAACCACTGATCTAATGGAAAAAGTGGCTAAGCTTGTGGAAGAAAAAGGTATGCAAGCTTGGTTTGATTTAGAATTAGAAACGCTTATTGGTGACGAAGCAAGCGAGTACGTAAAAGTGAATGATACGTTAGATGTTTGGTTCGATTCTGGAGTTACTCACCAATGTGTACTTGATAGAAGAGATGATTTACTTGAGCCGGCAGATATGTATTTAGAAGGTTCGGATCAGCACCGTGGTTGGTTCCAATCTTCATTGCTTACTGGCATCGCAATAAATAATCATCCGCCGTTCAAAGAAGTGTTAACTCACGGGTTTGTTGTTGACGCAAAAGGCCAAAAGATGTCAAAGTCATTAGGCAATGTGGTAGCACCTATGACGGTCATCAACAAATTGGGGGCGGATATTCTTAGGCTTTGGGTAGCGTCAACTGACTACCGCTCAGAGATTACAGCATCGGATGAAATTCTCAATCGTACTGCTGACACTTATAGACGTTTGAGAAATACCGCGAGATTCTTCTTAGCTAATTTAAATGGTTTTGATCCCCAAACTGATTTAATCGATGCGAAGGATATGTTGCCGTTAGATCGCTGGGCAGTAGACTGTGCATTGAAGACTCAGAATGAACTGAGAGAAGCCTACGATGAATATAATTTTCTCGTGGCAACCCAAAAAATGCATCATTTTTGCGCCATGGATATGGGAAGTTTTTATCTCGACATCATTAAAGATCGACAATACACGGCCAAAGCCGGCTCTCATGCACACAAGTCATGTCAAACAGCCTTGTACCATATTATTCAAGCAATTGTTCGCTGGTTTATGCCTGTTATGTCATTTACTGCGCAAGAGCTATGGCCACACATTCCTGGTAACGACAAAGATACGATTTTTTGGGAAACTTGGTACGATGGGCTGTTTGCCAATGCCGAAGATGCAAAAATTTCTGATTCAGATTGGCAGCTTATTGCAAAAGTTAAAAACGAAGTTAATCGACAGATTGAAGCACAAAGAAAACAAGGTGGGATTGGATCTTCGCTTGAAGCAGAGGTGGTTTTGTATGCTAAAGATGAAATCTTTAATAGCTTACGTAAGCTGGAAGATGAATTGAGGTTTGTATTGATCACGTCCAAAGCAAGCGTCAAAAACAAAGACGGTGGTGTCGCAACTGAAGTTGATGGACTTGGCATAGAAGTAAATGCGTCTAGCAATAAGAAGTGCGACCGTTGCTGGCATCGACGCGAAGATATTGGTGTTGATGAAAATCATCCTGAGCTTTGCGGTCGTTGTGTTGAAAATGTTGAGGGTGATGGAGAGGTTCGTTACTATGCTTAGTAAAAGACCTGTTTTAGGGACAGGATTACGGTGGATTTGGATAACCATTTTATTCCTAATAATTGATCAGTTAACTAAACATATGGCAGTCGACTATTTTGAAAACTCTGCCATTCAACGCGTTGAAGTCATGCCATTTTTTAACTTCGTTCTGGCATACAACAAAGGCGCTGCTTTTTCATTTTTAGCGGATCAAGGAGGATGGCAAGTTCACTTTTTCTCTATTGTTTCCAGTGTTGTCAGTATTGGCCTGTTATATTGGCTTTATACGCTTTCGGCAAAGAACCGATGGTTAAGCATATCACTCTGTTTAATTTTGGCGGGAGCGTTAGGTAATTTACATGACCGATTATTTGTGGAGAAAGGCGTTGTTGATTTTATCGATTGGTATTACGGTAACTATCATTTTCCTGCGTTCAACATTGCAGATGCGGTAATCTTTTTAGGAGCTGCGATGATGCTCTACGATAGTTTTATGCATCCGCAAGATAATGATTCCGAAGAACAAAATTTGAAAGAAAAGAAGTAGAGTTTAATGTTGATAAATCATCAAAGCCGTATTTTAGCCGATGTCACGGTTAAGCTAAGCAACGGCTCAATCGCAGACAGTACAAAAATCACGGGTAAACCGAGTTGGTTAGTGATGGGCGATGGTAGCTTCAGTCCAGCATTTGAAAAAGAACTTCTTGAAAAAGAGGCCGGTGATAATCTTGTTTTTGAGTTAGAAGCCGAAGATGCGTTTGGTAAAGCGAACCCTGACTTGGTTCAGTTTATGGATATCAGTCAGTTTCCAAACGATTTGGAGTTAAAAGAGGGAGCGATAATTGCTTTTGACCAACCCAGTGGTGGCCAACTTCCTGGGTTAATAAGGCAGGTGCAAGGTAGCTCTGTGAAAGTAGACTTTAATCACCCACTTGCCGGTGAAAAAGTTGTATTTGAAATTGAAATCAAACAAGTCCAAAATTAATCTGAGTCACTCCACGAGGTTTTAAACCAATGAAAATTGTTCTAGCAAATCCGAGAGGCTTCTGTGCTGGTGTTGATCGAGCGATTGAGATTGTTAATCGTGCATTAGATATTTTTGGTGCGCCAATTTATGTAAAACATGAAGTAGTGCATAATAAATTTGTGGTCGATGGCCTCAAGAAAAAAGGAGCCATTTTTATCGAAGAGCTTTCCGATGTACCTCCTGGTAGTACCCTTATATATAGTGCTCACGGCGTTTCTCAAGCTGTTAAGGATGAAGCCGAAGAACGGGGTTTTCGGGTTTTTGATGCCACTTGTCCACTTGTGACCAAAGTACACATGGAGGTCAATAGAAGAAGCCGCCGAGACGAAGAGTGCGTGTTAATTGGACATAAGGGCCACCCTGAGGTTGAAGGTACAATGGGGCAATATGCGAGTGAAACGGGAGGGATTTATCTAATAGAGTCTGATCAAGACATCCAAGAATTAGAGGTTAAGAATCCTGAAAAGTTGCATTATATGACACAAACAACATTGTCTATTGATGACACTAAGCGATTGATTAACTTATTAAAAGAAAAATTTCCTCAAATCCAAGGCCCTAAAAAAGACGATATTTGTTATGCCACGCAAAATCGTCAAGATGCGGTGAAACAATTGGCAGAATCTTCTGATTTGATTTTGGTGGTAGGCAGCCAAAACAGTTCAAACTCTAACCGCCTAAAAGAACTTGCAGAAAACCAAGGAAGTCGAGCTTATTTAATCGATAATGCGGATGAGATAGAACCAGATTGGTTAACGGGTGTTCAGTGTGTCGGAGTGACAGCGGGAGCATCTGCGCCACAGATACTGGTTGATGAAGTCCTCGATTGTCTTAAAGCCCATGGTGGTGTTATGGAAAATTTTCCAACCGAAAACACTGAAAATATGGTTTTTGCCGTGCCTATCGAGTTAAGGTAGCGCAGCATACTGCTTTTCGATTTTGCTTCATAATTGCAATGGCGAATTTTCTAATTTTGAGTTTGCGCATTTCTGTCGTACCGACAGCCGTGCAATAAAACGTGACAGACGTCTCAATTCTGCTCAGTCTTTTCCATTTATCCCCTAAAAACAAACTGTTATCGGACTAGTATTGCATGTCGGCCAGATGTACTAGATAGTTCAGACTAGAGAAAGCTTTAATAGGCTTGAATTTAGAATTTCAATTGAAATAGGAAATCAGGGTTTTATTGATGAGCAAATTTAACCAAGGAATAACGCTGCTAGAGTTGTTAATTGCGATAACTATCGTCGGCATTCTTGCCGCAGTCGCTATTCCGGCGTTTGATAACCAAATCAAGAATTCTAAATTAAAGTCAAATGCGAACGCACTGCTTACTGCCTACGGAATTGCAAGGTCGGAAGCGGTTAGCCGAAATGTGCAGACAACAGTTTCGGGTGACGCAAGTGGTTGGAAAGTTGAGACGGTTGCAACTGCCGGTCCTCCAGCCGTTGCAAGTGAAGAACTAAACACCTTCTCACCTGATAACAATGGTATTACTTGGACGCCAGCAGCACTACCAGTGATTACTTATAATGCGACAGGATTTAGACCTTTCGGCAGCAGTGAGGTGGTGATTGAAATTAAAGATGATAGGGGAGAAGGGCGAACCATTACTATCTCTTCTGCAGGCTCTGTAAAAGTGGAAAAACTATAATGAAGTTAACCATCAAAAATCAACGTGGCGTGTCTCTAATTGAAATTCTGGTCACAACATTAATACTCGGAATTGGTTTGCTGGGGGTTGCTTCGCTGCAAGTAGCCAGTGTCAGCAGTAATCAGGAGGGTTTTTTCAATTCTCAGGCCACGTCTATTGCTGAAGAGTTATCGTCAAGGATTAGAGCCTCGAAAGTAGCGGAAATGATTCCAGGCAGCACACTCACCCACAATGCCTATATTGCAAACTATGTTGATGCCGATGGATTTGAATGTGATGCGGGACCGGTCATGTATTGCCGAGCCAATATGGGGGCGGACCCTGATGTAGCCTGTAGTGATGGAGTGGATGATTTAGAAGACGTGACCACTTTTGATAAGTGGGATATCTGTAAAATCGCCGAAAATACGTTACCGGGCGGTAAAGTGAGAGTTTTGAGTTCTGGGTGGCGTTTATCGGTAATCGTAGAGTGGGATTCTGCTAAAGCGAGAACTGATTTAGGACAAGAAACCAACATCAATACTGATTGTGCGGCACTGATTGGCGATGCCGAGAAAAACTGTGTCATTCTAGAGATTTTGCCATAATGAAAAATTTTCAAAACAAGCGTTTTGCTTCAAGAGTAGCAATGCCAGTAAAACCCCAAGGTGGTTTTACTATTGTGGAATTAATGATTGCTGGTTTGTTGGGGATCATCTTAACTGCGGGCGTTATTCAACTATTTATTGGCTCTAATCGCAATTACTCGTTACAGGATGAACTTGCCAATGTGCAAGAAGATGGCCGCTTTGCCTTAATATTTCTTGAGAATGAAATTCAGCGTGGTGGTTGGATTAATGATTTTAACCGAGAAGTGCCTCCGGCGGTAGATTTAACCAATAGCTCCGATGGGGTCAGTGATCGAGTTGCAGTGTCATACGCGTTGCCCCCTGATAGCCGAGATTGTAATGGTGCAGTTGTTGCCGATGGGCTTATAGTTAATCAGTTTTATGTCGGTGGAGCTTCAGGAGAAGAGTTGATGTGCCTTGGCAACGGTGGTGGTTCTGCGCAACCGTTAATTGATGGAGTCAAAAATTTTCAGGTTCTTTATGGTGTAGAGACCAATGGCACATGTCCTGATGGCGCGGTAAATCAGTATATGACTCGAGACCAAATTAATGCTGCTGGAGGCGACTCAGTTATAGTATCAGTAAGAGTGGCGTTATTAATCGGTAGTGAAGATGACGTACTTTCTGCGCCTGAGTCACACACACACGACTTATTAGATACTCAAATGACAACCAACGATAAGTTAGCTTATCGAACATTTCAACAAACTATTTATATGCCCAATGCTATTTACGCGACCGCTGGGAATCCCGAGATGGCGATTACCTGTCGAGCAGAACAAGTTGGTAGCTAAGGTTTTGTATCGGATAAAACCAATTGATTGGAATTAATTGATGAACAAGAAACTAAAAATTAATAATAGCAACTTGCCTCGCAAGCAATCTGGTGCAGCATTGTTTGTCAGTCTAATTATGTTGATTGCGCTGACAATCATCGGACTTTCAGCTGCAAACCGAAGTAGCTTGCAAGAGCGAATGGCTAGTAATTTACATATACAGAACTTAGCATTTAATGCTGCCGAGAGCGCAGTGGGTGGTTTTGTTGTTGATTCCTATACAGGAAATAAGCTTGACCCTGCACATGTCCTTTACGATCTCCGTATTAACGAAACATTGAGTAATGTTTGCTATGACGCGACCGGAACTCGGTTGCCGTGTGGTGGTGTTTATTTAGATGGCGACAAGCAGGGTGCTATCGAGTCTGAATTAGAAGTGACTGTTTTACAAAAATGTAACCCAAGAGCCTGTGGAGGGTTTACCCTGGGAAGTAATGCGTCAGGTAGTATCGGATGTCGTGTTTATCAAATTGAAGGAACTGGAAAAGTAGGTGTTAAAGAGGAAAGAAGTACTCTTTGGGCTTATGAAGTAACGACTTGTTAATGTCTGTTGCGATTAACCTTACTTATGTTGTTTTAATTAAGGAATGATTAAAGAAGTTTTATCGAGGTAATTATGAAAAAGTTTAATAGATTTTCAAAGATAGTTTTAGCTACATTTATATACACCGCTGCAAGTCTGCAGTCAGCGGTTGGAGATGATACGGAAATATTTTTTGCTCCAGCAGATGATGTCGATGGAATCTACCCTAACATCATGTTTATTATCGATAGCTCAGGAAGTATGGGCTGGGGAGTGTCTGGGACGACAGACTCAAGAATGGAAGTCGTTCAAGATGTTATGGACGAGGTGTTGACTGACATTACCAATGTCAATGCCGGCTTAATGAGGTTTAACAATGGCAAGCCAGGGCCAGTTCTTTATCCCGTTCTAAATATTGATGAAGCTGCAACTCCGACGGCCTTTGCAACCGTGACAGAGGGAAATAATGATGGAATTGAGTCAAATACAACGGTTGTCGATTTAACATCTGACACGCTGCAATTTAACGGTACCAGCGAGTATGTGGCGGTTCGATTTGAAGATTTAAATGTGCCGCAAGGTGCGACTATTATATCTGCAAATGTTGTTTTTACTGCCGATCGTGATGCATCTGGAGCTGCCAATATAAAAATATCAGCAGAAAAGGTTGATGATGCTCCTGTGTTAACGGATGGTATGACGGACCTAAGTCTTAGAGCACTCAATTCGACTACCACAACTGCGGTTTGGAATTTAGAAGATTGGACTGCTGGAAATACTTATGCGACCGAAGATATTTCTGCTGTTTTGGAAGAAGTTACCGATCAAGTTGGTTGGTGTGGGGGCAATGATTTAGTTCTATTTTTTAAGAATCAATCTGGTGCCACACGCAATGCTTATAGCAAAGAAGGTATCGATGCCAATCCACCGGCTGATGCTGATGATCCGTTTACGATTTTTGCTCCGAGAATAAAAGTTGAGTACTCGCAAACATTTGATGCATCTGCAAGCAAATGTATGTCAAACGAAGCAGTTTCTCAAATAAGCTCTCAAGCTCACGATTTTGAGGTTGAAAGTGATGGAAATGTTAATAATCTAAATTCTCCTGATTTGGCATTGTATTATGAAGGAAGTGATCCTCAGTTAGGGGTTGGCTTAATTTTTCAAAATATAAAGGTTCCAAAAGATGCAACTATTAAGTATGCATATATCGATTTCGTTGCCAAAAACTCGACTAGCGGTGCGGTGACAACGGAAATTAATATAGCAAACGCGGGAGACATATCTAATCCCGATACTGCCTATCTTGCAGGTGAGCCAAGTAGTGGCTTTTTAATTGCTGGACCAACATGGAATACTGAC
Organism: Kangiellaceae bacterium; assembly: GCA_965230505.1. GTDB lineage: Bacteria > Pseudomonadota > Gammaproteobacteria > Enterobacterales > Kangiellaceae. Next base: position 3,766,629 of record OZ246006.1, read on the forward strand.
GACGATTGGGTAGCCAATCAAGGTTATCGAACTCCAGATCTTTCTGCTTTAATTAGCGCGATTGTCAGTCGTGCTGACTGGAGCATTGATAACAGCATGGGCTTTTATTTCAAAGGTTCTGCTGGTTATCACGAAGCTCATTCTTATTCCTCTCCAGGTAAAGCACCTAAGCTTCGAATTGGGTTTGAAGGAGAGTGGTCACCGGGTGTTAATACGATTAGAGATGACTTAAAAGCAGCTGTTGCTGGGTTAGTGCCATCGGGCGGTACGCCTATTAGTGGGACTATGGCAGAGGCTGGTAGCTACTTTAAAGGTGACCCCGTTTTTTACGGCGCGAGTAGAAACAACAATCGCTTTAGTCGAGTTAGCCATGAACTGTCTTACACAGCGGATGGGACCGTTATTAGAGATGCGGGATGTACTGATGATAATCTAGATGATTCAGATTGTAAGACTGAAATTATTAGTGGCTCACCCAATTATATTTCGCCAATCACCGAGTCTTGTCAAACGAACCATATTGTTTATTTAACGGATGGTGCTTCAAATTCTCATTTGAGCTCAACTAATACCATCTACAGTAATTGGAGTAATGGTGGTACCTGTAGTAGTAGCAATGGTGGTAACGATTGTTCGGTAAAAATGGCGGCTTGGTTACATACTAATGATGTTGCGCCTGGTGTTCCAGGTGTTCAAACAGTAACGACTAATATGATTGGTTTCGGACCCGGTGCAGACCCTGTGTTGATGAAAAACATGGCGGTGGCCGGTGGCGGAGGTTATTACTCTCCGTCTGATCGCGAGACTTTAATTGCCGATATAACCAGTATTATTAATGATATCACTAACGTTAATACCACTTTTGTAACGTCTGGGGTTACGGTAAACCAGTACAACCGGTTAACTCATAATGACCAGCTTTATTTCTCTTTGTTTACGCCTCAAGCGGGTGTGACTTGGCCTGGAAATATCAAACGTTACAAACTATCAGGTGGTGATATCGTTGATGCAAATGGTAATTCTGCGATCAACCCACTTAACTCAGAGTTTAAGGACGAAGCATCTAGCTTTTGGGGCGGAATTGTTGATGGCAATGATGTAACCCGAGGAGGAACCGCTGAGCAGTTTGGTAAGAATAGGAATCTCTACACTGATATTGCGGGTAATAATTTGATAGCAACAGGAAATAAAGTCCATGATTCGAATGTTTCCATAACAGCCGAAATGTTAGGCGGAGTAACGCCAGTTCGAAGAACGACCATTTTAGACTGGGCGGAAGGATATGATGTAAATGACCCTGCATACGATGCTGAGGACTCGTCGAGTTTAACATCCACGCCTGCACGAAAAGATTTGGGTGACCCGCTGCATTCACAGCCGACTGTTCTTCAATATAACAGTCCATCAGTCACCACAAGAATCTACGTAGGAACCAACCATGGTTATTTGCATTCGTTCGACGCGGATGATGGTGAAGAGAAATGGGCTTATATACCGCAAGAGCTTTTACCGCAACTCGATACGGTTGTTGAAAATCCTAATGGCTCAAAAGTATATGGTTTAGATGGTTCTGCGGCTATTCATTTAATCGACGGAAATAACAACGGAGCAGTTGATTCGGGGGATAGAGCGTTACTTTATATCGGTCAGCGGCGTGGTGGAAAGAACTATTATGCGATCGATATAACTAATCCTGACTCTCCAGAGCTAATGTTCAAAATAGAAGGTGGAACAGGAGACTTTGATAAGCTAGGTCAATCTTGGTCAACGCCTACTATTGCCAAAATGAACCTATCAGGCGTTAATTCCGATAAATTAGTCATGATTTTCGGTGGCGGATATGACGAAGGGCAAGATGCTGAGGGGGTTGTTTCAAGAACTGATACAGTTGGTAACACTGTCTTTATTGTTGATGCATATGATGGCAGTCTGCTGTGGAGTTCTGCAGAAGATACTGAAGATCATGGAGGCTTAGCGGGGCCAATCGCTTCGATGAACAGTGTGCCTTCACAGGTCACGGCTTTTGACCTTAATGAAGATGAACTAATCGATCACATGTACGTGAGTGATACCAAAGCTCAAATATTCCGGTTTGATGTTGATAATGATAATGGTGAAATTAAAGGTGGCCGAATCGCTCATCTTAATGGACTAGCATTATCAGAGAATCGACGAATGTATTATTCACCTGATGTGGCTTTAATCAGACAAGTTGGCGATAGTTTTATTTCAGTCTCAATCGGTTCGGGATATAGAGCACACCCTCTTAATACCGAAGTCACTGATCACTTCTTTGTATTAAAAGATAAGGGCGCTCTGTCCGGCACATTTGATATGGATGCAAGTATTTTACAACTTCAAGATGTGACATCACTTGCTGACGCGGATAACAATGGTATTTCTGATGCCGTAGAACTTCTGAATGATGCCGTTGGAAGTAAGAAAGGCTGGTACATAAGCTTTGATGCGGTGGGTGAAAAAGTCATTGAGCGTTCAGTAACATTTAATAATGCAGTGATATTCACTAGCTATATTCCACCAGGAGCGACTGGCGATGTATGTCAGGCGGCAGCAGGTGGAGGCCGAGTATATGCACTCAATATCCTGAATGGTAACCCTTATGTAGACACCAATACTGATGGAACTTTGAATGAAACCGATAGATACGCAGAGTTGCCAGGCGGCGGTATTGCACCTCCTCCACAAGTTCTGCTGGAAGGTGATGGTGATGCTAGCTCTGGTGGTGTTACTCCAAGGTTGTGTATAGGTACTAAGTGTAACTTTGATATTTTACCACCATTATCTGATGGGTTAATGGGAATAAAATGGCGACGAGAAGAGTAACTGTCTATAGTTTATCAATAAGTCTAAGTCGTAACTCAGTTTTAGAAGAAGGGTAAGGTATTTTATGAAAAAGAATTGGAGTGGATTCACATTAGTGGAATTGATGATAGTTGTGGCAATTGTCGGTATTATTGCGTCGATTGCTTATCCCTCGTATGATGAGTACATCACTCGTTCAAAAAGAGGTGATGCAATGAGTGCATTAATGTTGGCATCGCAAGCTATGGAGAGATATCGCTCTAATCCGCCATATAGTTATGATGTGCCAGCTCTTTCAGATATTTTTGCGACTCAAGTGCCAGTCGACGGCGGGACTGCTTACTACAACCTGTCGTTAACCAGTGATGCGACTTCATATACACTAACGGCGACTCCAACAGGCAGCATGTCTGGTAAAAAAACGCTAACTCTAACCAATACTGGAGCGAGGACTTGGGGCGGTGATAGTTGTTGGCCAGAATCAGGCAGTACCTGTTAATGCTAATTACAAAATTGTAATTTTAGAAAAGAGAAGCATGGGCTTCTCTTTTTTTTGCGCTGTCAAAGCCTCAAAACATTTGCGGCGTTTCTAAAACGCTTTTCATTTCTTTACCGTTCCAGAGATAAAATTGGGTCATGCCTTCGAAGTCAGAAACCTGCAGTGCAAATTGTAAGTTATTGATTGGTAAGCTCTTTTTAGTGAAGTTCTTTAGTTGAGCTGAGGGAAGCCAGCGAATAAATGAATTAGCTGGCAGTTTGTTAGAACTAGAAATAACCTTAAGCTGATAGTTTTGGCGGTCTGACATATACGAGATTAGTTGGTATTCCGAACCTGATTGAACAAACCCGACCCAATCGTCCTTTTTATCCCCGTTATAATCTCTCACGCTTTCCCACGGACACATCAGCTCCATGGAACTCACAAACTCCATTAGTTTATCACTGGGTTTAAATTTTAATCGATTATGATTGGACTGTTCAGTTTTTTTGAATTGCTCATACAACTCGGACTGGCAGTATTGGCCCGATTTAATTTCATTAGCTAGCTCTTCACTTTGAACGCCATCAATACTAAGAAGCGTTAATGGAATAAGGGACAAAATCGCATTTTTCATACTAAATCAATCTCTTTTGGTGTAGGTAGGTTTAATTATAGGGCGAAATGTGAAAAAGAAGCAGAATTAGGCGACAAAAACGCCTAAATAAAACAACTTATCCCGCTTTTCTGTTAGAATGCGCGGCTAATTTTTAAGATCGCAGCCTAGGGATAAACTCTAAAGTTTTTTCGGGCTATGATTTTGGTTTTTGTTGTACGCATCCGAGTTTTGAAATAAGTGTTAAAAAGCGACTTTCAGTTTGATTTACCAGCCGAGCTTATTGCTGAAAAACCGTGCGCTGAGCGTACTCAGAGTCGACTTATGGTTTGCGATCCGGGTAAAAATCAAAGGACTCATTTGCAATTTTTTGAAATCATAAATTGCTTGAAGCCCAATGATTGTTTGATTTTTAATAATACTAAAGTGATACCAGCTCGTTTAGCTGGCAAAAGAGAATCGGGTGGCAAAGTTGAAGTCTTGCTGGAAAGAGTTGGTTTAGCAAATGACTCAGAAAGCTGCGTTGCTCAAGTTAGGGCCAGTAATACCCCGAAAAGCGGTGTCAAAATTATTATATCCGATAATTTTGTATTACAAGTCGTTGGCAGATTGGATGGATTCTTCCAGCTCAAAAACTTATCCGAGCAACCGCTCGCTGAGTTGATTGACCAGTTTGGTGAAATGCCTTTACCGCCATATATCGAAAGGGCTGCCAACGAGAATGATAAACAACGCTACCAAACTGTTTACGCTAAGACTGCGGGTGCGGTAGCTGCTCCAACCGCTGGTTTGCATTTTGATGAGTCGCTATTGGAAAAAATCAGTGCAAAACAGATCCAGCATGACTTTGTGACTTTACATGTCGGTGCGGGTACTTTTTCACCGGTTAGAGTGGATGATGTAACTGAACATAAAATGCATACAGAGTGGTTTGAAGTTCCAGATTCGGTTGTTCGACTGGTTCAATCTACTCGAGCCAACGGAGGCAGGGTTATCGCCGTTGGAACAACGTCTGTAAGGTGCTTAGAGTCAGCGTCAATAACAGGCGAACTCATTGCCTCTCGAGGTGAAACAGATATCTTTATTACCCCAGGCTACGAGTTTAAATCAGTCGATGGACTGATTACTAATTTCCACTTATCGGAATCTACTTTGATTATGCTGGTCAGTGCGTTTGCTGGTAGAAAATTTGTGATGGATAGCTATTCGGAGGCGATAGCCGAACAATACCGTTTCTTTAGTTATGGCGATTCAATGTTTATTGAAAATAGAGTGCCAGCGTCAGAAACCTTTGATTAATCAATTGGTAAGCTAATTTAAAGAGCAACAAGGTTATAGACAGCAATTCTATAGTCTACAAGATGACAGAAAGAGTAAAGACAGTCAGCGTTAAAAATATAAGTTTGAGATAATATATTGAAATGAAATACCGATTACTAAAAACTGATGGAGCCGCCAGACGAGGGCAAATAGAGTTTGAGCGTGGGACCATCGAAACGCCAGCGTTTATGCCGGTGGGTACCTATGGGTCGGTAAAAGGCATGTCGCCGGAAAGAGTTAAGGACACTGGCGCGGAGATTATATTAGGCAATACCTTCCATTTAATGCTGCGTCCAGGCACGGAAATCATTCAAAAGCACGGCGATTTGCACGACTTTATGAATTGGCAAGGACCTATTTTGACCGATTCAGGTGGCTTTCAGGTATTTAGTCTAGGCGAATTAAGAAAGATTTCTGAAGAAGGCGTGACATTCAGATCGCCAGTAAATGGCGACAAGGTGTTCCTAGGGCCTGAAGAGTCCATGCAAGTTCAGCGCGAACTGGGTGCTGACATCGTGATGATTTTTGATGAATGCACACCTTATCCCGCCACTCACGAGCAAGCGGAAACATCAATGCAACTTAGTTTACGTTGGGCAGAAAGATCGAAAGTTGCTCACGCTGATAATCCCGCAGCACTGTTTGGTATTGTACAAGGTGGGATGTATCCAGATTTACGTGATATCTCACTGGCCGGTTTGGAGAAACTCGATTTTGATGGTTATGCCATCGGCGGTCTATCCGTTGGTGAATCTAAACAAGAAATGAAGCTTATTTTAGATAACTTGACCCATAAAATGCCGGAAAATAAACCCAGATATTTAATGGGAGTGGGTAAGCCGGAAGATTTGGTGGAATCCGTTAGGCGCGGAATAGATATGTTTGATTGTGTTATGCCGACACGAAATGCCAGAAACGGCCATCTATTTACTCGTACCGGTGTTGTAAGGTTACGAAACAGTCCAAATAAAAAGGATTCTGGACCTATTGATGACAATTGCGAATGTTATACCTGCCGTAACTATAGTCGGGCTTATCTGCATCATATGGACAAATGTGGAGAGATGTTCGGTGCGGAATTAGCAACTATTCATAATTTGCACTATTACCAAGATCTAATGCGAGGATTGCGAAACGCTATAGAAAACGGTACATTCGACGACTTTGTTAACGAATTTTATAAACTCAGAGGGCAACCAGTCCCTGAGCTTGAGAATAACGCTACTTAAAGTAGAATTTTTTTCTTTAAGCGGTTTTAATTAAATAGCTAAGCTGAACAGAATCAGTTTAGAGACAATAAAAAGAGGAACAGAATATAATGTTTATTTCTAGTGTACAGGCAGCAGAAGCTGCACCAGCCGGAGCAGACGGAACCAGCACTATTATAATGATGGTGTTGTTCGCAGTTGTGTTTTATTTTTTATTAATTCGCCCGCAAAGCAAACGTGCTAAAGAACATAAGAACATGTTAGAAGCCATTCAAAAAGGCGACGAAGTAGTCACCAGCGGCGGGATCATCGGTAAAGTGAGTAAAATTACTGATGGTTTTATTATTTTAAATGTAGCGGCTAATGTGGAAATGAAGTTTCAAAAACATGCGGTAACGGCCACTCTTCCAAAAGGTACCATTAAAGGTATTAACGAGTAACTAGTTTGCGTGAGTTGGTTTGTTTAAAAATCACCACGCAATGGATTTAGTTTGATCCAAAAATTGAGATAAATTATATGTTTGCAAATCAAGATTATCTACGACCCATCAACACTTTTCCTGCATGGAAATATTTGATGTTGGTTGTTTTGTTAGTTGTTGGAGTGGTGTTTGCTTTACCCAATATCTATCCACCTGATCCAGCGATTCAAATTACCAAAGAAAACGGCTCTTTGATTGAAGCGTCGTTGTTTAAAGAAATTCAAGATCGTTTAGTTGAAAAAGGACTAACACTTAAATCAGCGAAAGTGGAAGATGGTAAGTCACTGATTCGATTTTCTAACAAAGATGATCAATTTAAAGCAAGCGCAGAAGTGCCCAAGTTCTTATCGAGCAAAGGGTTTAATGAACATGTTGTCGCAATTAACTTAGCACCAACGACTCCTCAATGGTTAAAGTCTATGGGGGGCGCACCACTTAATTTAGGGCTTGATTTGCGAGGAGGGGTTCAGTTCTTAATGCAAGTCGATATGGACTCTGCAATGGACAGTCGCTTAAAGCAATATGTGACTGAGCTAAAAACGCTGATGCGTGAAAATAAGCTGCATTATTCTTCAATTGTAAAATCCAGTAACACTCAAATTATCGCTCGTTTTAGAACAGAAGAGTTGCGAGATAAGGCGGAAATAGAAATTAGAACTGCCTATAATGATTTTCAATCTCGAACACGCGAAAATGGCGACATATATGAAGTAGTATTGGATCTAAACGATACCATTATTAAAGAAGCTCAAGATTATGCGGTTGACCAAAATATTGCGACTTTTAGAAATCGAATTAACGAGTTAGGAGTTGCTGAGCCGCTTATTCAAAAGCAAGGTAAAGATAGAATTCTTATACAACTTCCCGGTGTTCAAGATTCAGCGCAAGCGAAACGGATTTTAGGAAAAACGGCTACATTAGAATTTCGCATGGTCGATCAGGGAGCTAACCCTGATGCACGAAGAGCACCTGCCGGAGCCGAAAAAATAAAAGATCAAAATGGTGGTTTATCTTGGATAGTCAAAAAGAAAATTATCGTTAGCGGAACCCAAATTGTCGATGCAAAACCTGGATTTGATCCACAAAGTGGACAACCACAAATTAGTGTCACTTTGGATAGTGATGGCGGTGCTAAAATGCTAGCCAATACGACTAAGAATACCGGTAAATTAATGGCCATTGTAATGGTTGAAACTAAAGCCGTTTACGAAAGAACTGAAACAGGTGAACTGAAAGTCGTTGCTAACGAAACCATTAAAGAAGTGGTCAGTGCCCCGAGGATCAACGGTGTTTTCGGATCGAAATTCCAAGTCACAGGAAACTACACTCCCGCCGAAGCGAGTGAGTTCGCCCTAATTCTGAGAGCAGGTTCGCTGAAAGCACCTACTTTTATTATTGAAGAAAGAACGATTGGACCAAGTTTAGGTGAAGAGAACATCAAGATGGGAATGCAGTCTATTGTTGTTGGATTTGTGGCGGTACTCATCTTTATGTTGATTTACTACAGGCTCTTTGGGGTAGTGGCTAATATTGCATTGTTTACCAACTTGGTTTTTATTGTAGCGATAATGTCTCTTATCCCGGGGGCTACTTTAACTCTGCCCGGTATAGCCGGAATCGTTTTAACCGTTGGTATGGCGGTTGATGCTAATGTACTTATCTTTGAAAGAATTAGGGAAGAATTAGCTGATGGAGTAAATCCTGCCCAAGCAATTCATGCTGGTTATGATAAAGCCTTTTCCACTATTGCTGATGCAAATGTAACTACCTTAATTGCAGCCCTTGTTCTTTTAACCGTGGGTTCTGGGCCGGTTGCAGGATTTGCTGTTACCTTACTGATTGGAATTATAACATCAATGTTCACAGCCATAGTCGGTACTAGAGCAGTGATTAATTTAATTTATGGCGGTAAGTCCGTCAAAAAATTATCGATATAAGAGGCAACAAAAATGCGTATATTAAAGTCTAATTTAAATATCGATTTTATTAAATTCCGAAAACCAGCAGCATTTTTCTCTGCTATTTTGTTAATCGTTTCTATTGGCTCTATTTTTACCAATGGATTGAATCTTGGTTTAGATTTTACGGGTGGAACCTTAATTGAGGTCCGATATGAACAAGATGCCGATCGAGATGCTGTGCAAAAACAATTGGAGCAAGCTGGCTTTGTTAAGACGGTTGTTCAGTATTTTGGTACGTCGAAAGATCTCACCATTCGTTTAGCGCCTCAAACGGATCGAAAAGCGGATGAAATTGGAAACGATGTACTAAGTGCACTTCGAGCTGAATCTGATAGCAAAGTAACGATGCGACGAATTGAATTTGTCGGACCGGCGGTTGGTGATGAACTGGCAGAAGATGGTGGGCTGGCCATGTTGGTCGCACTGATCTTTATTATGATTTATGTTTCAGTACGATTTGAGTGGAAGTTCGCACTAGGTTCGGTTGCCGCTCTAGCGCATGATGTTTTTATCACCTTAGGTTTTTTCTCTTTAATTGGTATGGAATTTAACTTAACTGTTTTGGCGGCTTTACTTGCCGTAATCGGGTACTCGTTGAATGATACCATTGTTGTATTTGATAGAATTAGAGAGAACTTTTTGAAACTTAGAAAATCGGATTCTGAGAAAATAGTGAATAGCTCATTGAATCAAACATTAGCAAGAACCTTGATGACCTCGATAACTACTTTATTGGTATTACTGGCGTTATTCTTCTTAGGTGGAGAATTAATACATGGGTTTGCTACTGCGTTAATTGCAGGTGTCTTTATCGGAACATATTCATCAATTTATGTTGCAAGTAATGTTGCGTTAGCACTGGGCATTACTAAAGATGACTTAATGCCAATTGAAGTCGAAAAAGAAGGTGCGGATCAGGATGCACTAATGTAACAGAACAATAAGCGATTATAGTTAATACAAAACTTAAACGCTTAATCTTGGCCTTCACAATTGATGTGAGGGCCTTTTTATTTTTAATGGTCAATTATTAGACTATAATTAACTATCAAACTTTTCCTCGGAACACCAATGTCCTCCAAAAATAGTAAAAATAGCAATGAATCAGCTAATAGTAATGAAGCACCAGTTAAACAGCTAAAGTTTATTGAGCTTGGATTACCCAATGATGTACTAAAAGTTCTTGATGAGATTGGCTATGAAACACCATCTCCTATTCAGGCTCAAAGTATTCCAGTATTACAAAACGGATCTGATATTATCGGGCAGGCACAAACCGGAACAGGTAAGACAGCGGCATTCGCGTTGCCCTTACTCGGTAAAATTGACTTGAAACTCAAGCAACCACAGTCGTTGATTTTGGCACCGACGCGCGAGTTAGCCATTCAAGTTGCTGACGCCATATCCACTTATTCTAAATACATGAAAGGCTTACAAGTTGCCGCTATTTATGGTGGACAATCTTTTCCAGTTCAGTTGAGACAATTAGCAAGAGGTCCACAAATCATCGTTGGAACACCCGGACGAGTGATGGATCATATGCGAAAAGGCAAGATTAAATGGGATTCTATGCATACCTTAGTGCTTGACGAAGCTGATGAAATGCTTCGCATGGGCTTTTTGGAAGATGTTGAATGGGTACTTGAGCAAACGCCTGAGGATCGTCAAATAGCACTATTTTCGGCCACCATGCCGAAAGAAATTAAGCGCATAGCGGAGCGCTTTTTAAGCGACCCTAAAGAGATAAAAATTAAAACTAAAACTTCGACGGCTACTACCATTGATCAATCATTCTTGAGTGTCTCTCATCATAATAAGCTAGATGCTTTAACCCGAATTTTGGAAGTTGAGGAAACCGACGCAATTATTATTTTTGCTAGAACTAAAACGGCAACTACTGAGTTGGCAGAGAGACTAAATGCTCGCGGTTATGCCGCTGCTGCAATAAACGGTGATATGCAACAGTCTGCTAGAGAAAAAACCATCGAACAGTTAAAGAACGGCCGACTCGATATTCTGGTGGCCACAGATGTTGCTGCTCGTGGATTAGATGTTCCGCGTATTTCTCATGTTATTAATTACGATATTACCCAAGACGTCGAGTCTTATGTTCATCGCATCGGAAGAACCGGACGAGCCGGACGAGAGGGTAAAGCGATTCTATTTGTTACTCCACGTGAGAAAAGAATGCTCTATTTGATAGAGAAAACAACCGGTAAGAAGATTCAGCGAATTGGACTGCCAACGACAGAAGAAATAAATGATCAACGAGTTGATCGGTTTAAATCAAAAATTACTGAAAAAATTAATTCTGGTGATTTAGCACCCTATTTAGAAATTTTAGAAAATTATCAGTTGGAAACGGATCAAACAGGTATTCAAATAGCAGCTGCTTTGGCAAGCCTAGCTCATGACAAGTCGCCTTTACTGGTTGAAGATATGCCTTCACCAAAAATGCAGAGGCAAGAAAGGCGTGATAATGATCGAGACTCGAATCGTCGTGAAAAGAAAAAGCACCGAAAAGGCAAAGACGGTCATGAGCGTTCCGGAAAGGACTTTCCTAAAGAAGCCGAAGTACTGGAAGAGTTTCCCAATATTGAAATGCAACGATATGTCATGATGGTTGGTTTTCATGCCGGAATAAAACCGGGTAATGTTGTTGGTGCCATTGCCAATGAGATCGATATTGAAAGCAAATACATTGGTCATATTAAAATTTATGATGATTTTTCGACTGTCGATTTGCCAGGCAAACTTCCTAAAGATGCGCTTGCTCATTTAAAGAAAGTGAGAGTCTGTGGCAAGCCGATGAATCTGACAAAAGCAATGGACTTTAGTATGGATAAATTAAAAGGTGGTAAGGGGCGGCGATCTAATAGCAATTCGAAAAACAAGCAAGATTCCGCGACTCATGATGCTACTCGAAGTAAGGGTAAGCGAAAACCAAGGCGTTCTAAAAAATAATATCAATCTTTATCAGCAAAAAGGGAAGCCAAAGCTTCCCTTTTTTATACTCTTCAATGTTGAAGTGTTTTTACCTACTAATTAGTCTACCAAATTTTCACTCGCTCCTCTGGCGCTCGGTACATTTTATCTCCCGGCTTAACATCGTAGGCTTTCATAAATTCCGACATATTCATCAAAGTGCCATTTCCTCTGTAAGGACCTGGTGAATGGGGACCCTGATTGATTTGTCTCCTAAGGGCTTCTTCTCTAAATTTATAAGCCCAAATCTGAGCCCAAGACATAAAGAAACGTTGCTCACCAGTGAAGCCATCAATTACAGGAGAAGGCTTGTCTTTTTGAGACAACATAAACGCTCGATGTGCGATAGTTAGGCCACCTAAATCACCGATATTTTCGCCTAGAGTCAATTCACCATTTAGGTGTTCACCCGGTAGTGGTTCGAATTGAGAATACTGATCTGCTAGCTTCTTAGTTCTTAGTTTGAACTCTTCTAAATCCTTATCGGTCCACCAATTTCTTAGGACACCATCACCGTCAGATTTAGCCCCTTGGTCGTCGAAGCCATGCCCCATTTCGTGGCCAATGACTCCACCGATACCACCATAGTTAACCGCATCATCCGCTTCCATATTAAAAAATGGAGGTTGCAAGATAGCTGCAGGAAATACTATTTCATTCATACTAGGGCTGTAGTAAGCATTAACCGTTTGTGGTGACATACCCCATTCAGTTCTATCAATCGGTTTACCGAGCTTATTAATTTGACGATTGTAATTATAAACGGATGCTCGTTGATAGTTTCCTGCTAAATCTCCAGCCTTTATTTCTAAAGCTGAATAGTCTCGCCACTTATCAGGATAACCAATTTTTGGAGTGAACTTAGCTAATTTATCCAGTGCTTGCTCTTTGGTTTTTTCACTCATCCAATCCAAGCCAATAATCGCTTCTTTGTAGGCAGTTCTAAGGTTTTCAACCAGCTCAATCATCTTTGCTTTTGCTTCAGGTTTGAAGTGTTTTTGTACATATATTTTACCGACTACTTCGCCTAGCAGGCCACTTACTGCATTAACACCGCGCTTCCAGCGGGCTTCCTGAGTCGGTGTACCTCTTAGCTTTGTCGAATAAAAGTCAAAATTTTGTTTGTCAAAGTCTTCACTGAGAATTCCAGCCGCAGAATTAATTAGAGTCCACTTAAAGTAGTCTTTCCATTGTTGAACGCTGGTGCTACTGAAGAGTTTTGAGAAATTTTCAAAATAGGACTTTTCTCGAATAATAATATTTTCTTCCGAGCTGATCCCTGCCGTTTCTAAATAGCTTTGCCAATTAAAATTGGGAACCAGATCGCTCAAGTCAGCTTTAGCGACCTTGTTATAAGTTTTGCTTCGATCGCGTCTTTCGGTTCTACTCCAATGAAGTTCTGCAATTGCGGTTTCTAACGCCATAATTTGATTGGCTTTGTCAGCACTTTTTTCAATGCCAGCTAATGACAGCATCTTGGTCACATGCTCTAAATAATCGGCTCTGAGTTGTACTGATTTTTCATCGTCTTTAAAATAGTATTGCTTATCAGGCAAACCTAAACCAGATTGAGTGAAATAAGTGATATAGCTCGTCGGGTTTTTAACATCGTTATTGACCCAAAAACCAAAAGGGGCGTCGGTGCCAATGATTTGCGAGTGTGCAAAGTAACTTGATACATCATCATGACTTTTAATTTGGTCAATTTTAGTTAACTCAGAAGCCAGCGGCTTTGCACCCAGCTGATTAAGCTTTTCAACATCCATAAAGCTATTGTATAAGTCACCAACTTTCTGTGCGTCTGAACCGGGTTCAACTTCAGCAAGCTTTGCGGTTTCTTCAATGATTGCCTTTACATCCCTGCGAGATTTGTCTCTTAGTACAGTGAATGAGCCGTAAGAAGATTTGTCTTCAGGGATCGCTGTGTTATCGAGCCACTTGCCATTAACATAACGGTAGAAATCGTCTTGAGGTCTGACACTTGTATCCATGTTCGCTGTGATAATCCCTGAAGCCTTAGGTTCAGCCGTACTTTTAGCTTTTAAGTCGGTAAGTTGATCGGATTCAGTGTTCTTAGGAGCATCTTGTGAACAAGCGGCAACTAAGGTCGCGCCAAATACACTGACTAATACTTTTTTGCACCACAAGGTGGAGTGAGTTGTTTTGGAAATTTTCAGCTTTGAATTCACAAAAGCCTCCCTTATATCTAGTAATTATTTTTAAATGGGTTTAAAACTGGTCAAAATTCTCATCTGCATAGCAATTTTATAGGTATGCAGCAGAAATAGCTGGTCATGAGACCACATTTTTAGCTGTACAAGCAATATTTAACCAGACTATATTTAGTTACTGAATGTTAAATAAAGCGGTAAATATCAAGGTTTAGCCAATTTCGCGTTAAAAAGGCGAGAGTTTTTATAAAGTTAATAGTCGAGAATAATAATGAGCGATCCAGTCAAAACATACGAAGCAATCGATTCAGGCTTGTTAGTGGCACTGCCAAACCCATCAGATGCCGCTTATGAAATAAAAATAAAAGTACCAGAATTTACCTTTTTAGGGGTTGGAGGGCAGCCAGATTTTGCCCAAATATACCTAACTTTCTATCCAAAAAACAAAATCATAGAGCTAAAAGCCCTAAAACTCTATGTCTATCAATTAAGGGATATCATTGTTTCTTATGAGCGTTTGATCAATATTATTTATGATCAGTTGATGGAGACCTATGAACCAGATAGATTACGAATTGTCATGAATTGTAATCCACGTGGCGGGATCAGTTCTCATTTAACCATTGATTCAGATTGGAAAAGTCGTGGCGGTGAGGAGAAATATAAAGATTGGTTGGGAAATAATGATGAATGGCAAAGGTTAGATTAGGTCGAGAGGTATTTTGCGAAAAACGCTAGTTAACAAAAAGCTCCACGATTGGAGCTTTTTGTTTTAGGGCTTTGCCATATTTATTTGACGTGCTGATTTAAATTTGTGAGTTAAACCAAGCCATCATCTTTTCTTCCAATATTGGCATTGGAAGACTTCCATCAATTAAAATTTGAGTATGGAATTTCTTTACATCAAATTTTTCACCAAGTAGTTCTTGTCCTTTATTTCTTAACTCTCTTATCTTTCGCTGCCCAACTTTATACGCAAGCGCTTGGCCCGGAATGACAATATAGCGTTCCACCTCTGCTTCAACATCTGAGCGAGCCATAGATGAATTATCGAGCATATATTCAATTGCCTGCTCTCTTGTCCAACCAAAAGCATGTAGCCCAGTATCCACCACTAAGCGCATGGCGCGCAGCTGTTCGTCGACTAAGCGACCATACCACATGTAGGGAGCTGTAAATAAACCAAGCTCTTTACCAAGGCTTTCGGCGTAGAGAGCCCAACCTTCATTGAATACTGTATAACCACCAAATTTTCTAAAATCAGGTAATCCCTCCACTTCTTGCTGTATCGCTATTTGAAAATGGTGACCAGGCGCCGCTTCATGGATTGATAGCGTTTCCATCAGAAATTTCGGTTGCGATTTTAGGTTATAGGTATTGATATAAAAAATACCCGGTCTGGTACCATCGGGCGATGGAGATTGATAAGAGGCCCCGGCAGCCGAAGCGGCTTGAAAATCAGGAACTGCCTTCACAACATAATCAGCCTTAGGAAAGACTTCGAACAATTTAGGTAAGGTCGCATCAATACGCGATTTTGTGTTTTCATACGCCTGTATTAAATCTTCTGGTTTATCAAAATAGAATTGGTCATCAGTTCTGAGAAATTCGAAAAATGCCGCTAAGTCCCCTTTAAACTTCACTTGTTGTTTAACTTTTTTCATTTCGGAAAGAATTCTAGCAACTTCATCCAAGCCAAACTGATGAATTTCTTCTGCGGTCAGTGGTAATGTGGTGTGTACTTTGATTAAAAACTCATACCAATCTTTACCTCCTGGCAATTCAGACATTCCGACACTAGTTCGCGCCGAACCTTGATATTGGTTAGCGATAAAATCATGAGTGCTTCGGTAAGCAGGAATGATGACATGTGTGATCATATCGGTGTAGTCTTTTTTCAAGCTCTCTTTTTGTAAATCTGACAAGTCTTTCGGTAGTGAATTTAATGGAGCGTAAAAAACACTATCTGACACTTTGTCGACCACATGCGCCTTCAATTGCGGAATTAACTTTTTCACGATCGGTTGTGGAAGTACAATACCTTGCTGTTGGCCTTTTTTCATTGACTCAACAACACTCGCCATCCATTTTGCAAATCCTTCACTCCGTTTAATAAAATTGCGATAGTCTTGTTCACTTTTAAAAGGTTGAGCACTTTGTCCAGAACCAAGGACCGCATAGAAGTTGTGCATGCCCGACATTTGATTGATCGGTACCAAATGAAAAGGGTATTGGCTGGCTGCGATACTTTGCTGTCTTTCTCCTTTAAAGACTTGGTAACTTAATTTATCTTGCGATGATAGTTGGCTGAAGTCGATCTTCAAAAGGCGGTTTAAGTATTTTTGTTCAAATGCCAATTGATTGTCTCTGCTCTGTTGGCTGATTATCGGTCCAAACTGGTCGTTATATTCATTTAAACCCTGAAAAGTCGCTGATATTGGGCTAAATTGAAACGATTCTTTTTGGTAGTCCGTAAATAAAGCATGTAACTGTGCTGCGTGGTCAATATTCGATTGCGTTGGTGAAACGCGTGATTTTTCGATTGATTGGTTATTCGTGTGCTTAGAATCGTGTGGAGTGTTTTGGCAAGCAACTAGTAGAGTGGAAAGCGTTGCAACGCAAAGTGAATGCGATAATTTCATTTTTTGTCCCTGAACGGTTGTAATATTTTGATTATGCAATGAGTTTAAAAGTGAACAAAACCCAATTTGTTACTAATTATTTACACCGCCTTTTAGATAGACTTTGCTTACTTAAATATTCAGACAGTAACTCAAGGAAAAGTGTTAGAAGTAACGACAGCTTGTTGAGTTATTAACCATTAATGGGAACTACTTCAGCAACCGCATCTTTGCGGCGAAAGATAGTTCTTACGGAAGGTACCGATGAAATATCGATTTCCATTCCATAATAGTAGAGCTCAGATTCATCAAATAAAGACTGCATTCTGCCAGACTTAAACAGTGAAATAAGTATAAATCGAATGAGCTGCTGGTCGGCGAGCTGTTCTAAAAGTTGTTCTTGCTGTTGGTCGTCAATTACAGATTGTTGTCTAAATTGTGGTGTTAGCTTGGGTTCGTGGCCGAACTCAACGTCGAGTTGTTCTAAAATGTATCCGGCTTGTTGAAAAATAGGTTCAGCATTATTCAGGCTAATTATGACCGATTTGAGCTTTTCGGCGGAGAGAGTTCCCATCGAGTTCGTCTCTTTCTCTGGTTCAACAGCTTCAGAGTTAGCAGCTTGCTCTGTATTATTCTTATTAAAAAAACGGCCAAACATTGGTGATTACTCGCCTTTAGACTCATACAAACTAAGACACCACTCTAGCACGCAGACAAAATTATAGTCAAACCTAGATGCGTCAGTATCCGCGACACTTCTCTATTTTAGGGTCACTATTCCATCTAGTTATTGCAAAATAGCTGTTAATTAGTGGTGCAATTTCTACTGACTTGCGAGTATGAGTGAAACTCATCGATTTAAAGATATCATCAGCGTGAACAAGAAAGTTGATTTTCCTAGAACGGCCTACCCAATATCCAATGAGGTATTAGAGGCTTTAGAACAATTTGAACATCAAGAACTTAGTTGGTTGAGTGGTTACTGTGCTGGTTTGGCAAAAGGCCGACAAATCGGTGACATTAACACTCCGAGCAATTTAGTGAGTGGAAGCGCTCATTTAAACAGCTCGCAACCGGTTATCGGTCGTGCTAATAAAGTAGTCTCTGTTCAAATTTTATATGCTTCACAAACGGGTAATGCTAAATCCGTGGCCGAAAGCCTATTCGAATCGTTCAACAATACTCATGCAGATAATGAGAGCTTAAAGTTTGCCATCGAAAATACTAATAATTTTAAGCCGAAGAATCTGGCTAAGAAACAGGTGCTAATTTTTATCGCTTCAACTCACGGAGAGGGCGAGCCCCCTGATGATGCGATTGACTTTTTAGAACAGCTGAGTGGAAAACGAGCACCAAAATTAGAGGCTGTTCAACATGCTGTACTCGGTTTAGGCGATTCCAGCTATGAATTCTTCTGTCAGACCGGTAAAGACATTGAACAACAGTTAATTAAGTCTGGCTCTAGTACCCTTATTGAAAGGGTTGATTGTGATTTGGATTATGAAATTCAGGTCGCTCAGTGGATTGACAGCTTAAATAAGAAAGTTGCGCAACTTGTAGACGGTGATCAAGAGTTACTAGATTCCAGCGCAGTTGGACATGCGGATTCTGGTTCCAATCTTGATGTTAAGGTCTCAAAAAATAGTCCATTTGCAGCAAGTATTTTAGCGAATCAAAAAATCACAGCGACAGGCGCAGACAAAGTCGTTCATCATATAGAACTCTCTATTGAGGGTTCTGGAATTACTTACCTGCCAGGAGACGGAGTAGGGGTTTGGGCAAAAAATGATAGTGAAACGGTTAATGAGATTTTGAAAATTACCGGCCTCAAAAAACAGCAACAAGTTGAGTTTAAAGGACAACAGTACGAATTATTTCAGCTCCTCCAAGAGCGACTTGAACTCTCGCTAGTTAACAAGGGGCTTGTGAAAAATATTTATGAATTAGCAAAGAAAAACTCCAACGCTAGTGCAGAACGTATCAAGGAAATATTAGATAAAACATTTACTAGCTTCATTAAGAACAATCAAATAGTTGATGTGTTGTCGATTGCTTCGATAGAGTTAGAGGCTCAACAGTTGGTTGATTTGCTCAAACCAATTAAGCCGCGAATTTACTCGATTGCATCAAGCCAACTTGCTAATCCAGACGAAATACACATTACGGTTAAATTGGTAGCAAGTGAAAACGAAAAAGCTGTCAGAAAAGGGACAGCGAGTCGATTCCTAATAGAAGAGTTACAAGAAGACCAAGAGGTAATGATTTTTATTGAAGAAAATCAGCGGTTCCGACTTCCTGAGACTGACAAGGATATATTGATGGTGGGACCAGGTACCGGTGTGGCACCCTTTAGAGCTTTTTTACAGGAGCGAGAAGAACAGCAGGCGGAAGGCAAAAACTGGCTATTTTTTGGCAATAGCCACTTTAATTCAGAGTTTCTTTATCAGCTCGAGTTGCAAAGTTATTTAAAGAGTGGGTTACTGAATGAGCTATCGCTTGCATTTTCTAGAGATCAAGCTGCAAAGATCTATGTGCAAGATAGAATGCGAGAAAACGCTTCGACTATTTGGCAATGGATTGAACACAACAAAGCACACTTTTATGTCTGTGGGGATATGAATTATATGGCTAAAGACGTGGAACAAGCTTTATTAGACATTATCCAATCTCAAGGAAAAATGAATTCTGAACAAGCCAATGAATATCTTAAGAATTTAAGAAATAGTGGCCGCTATCAAAGAGACGTATATTAAGATGAATAGTAAAACGATTGATAAAAATGCTATCCAAAGTCAGGCAGAAGACCTAAACAGTAAACTAGAGCAAGCGGTCATTGAGCCAACTCAATTTGATCCAAAAAAGCATTCTGGCGTCGAGAAAATAAAAGTAGAAAGTGATTATTTGCGGGGAACAATTACTCCGAGCTTAAAAAATCCCATTACAGGCTCGGTCGCAGATGATGACTTAATGTTGATAAAGTTTCATGGAATTTATCAACAAGACGATAGGGACTTACGTAATGAAAGGCGTAAGCAAAAACTAGAGCCTCTCTATTCGTTCATGATTCGAGCACGAGTGCCAGGGGGAGTCGCCACGTCGCAGCAATATCAAAAAATGGCTGCGTTAGCGACTCAGTACTCCAGTGGAAGCTTGAGATTGACTACTAGGCAAGCTTACCAATGGCATGGTGTTTTTAAACGAAATCTTAAAACAACTATCGCCGGAATAAATCATGCAATGTTAGATACCATTGCAGCTTGCGGTGATGTTAATCGAAATGTTATGAGTAATCCGTTACCTGAAACGTCAACTTTGCATGCTGAAGTATATGACTGGGCAAAAAAAATTAGCGAGCATTTATTGCCTAAAACTAAGGCTTATCATGAGATATGGTTAGACGGTGAAAAAGTCTCGTCGACACAAGAGCCTATTTATGGTGAAACCTATTTGCCACGCAAATTTAAAACAGCTATTGCCATACCCCCTTATAACGATGTCGATATTTACGCTAATGATCTTGGTTTTGTTGCAATTGTTGAACAGGGCAAACTGACCGGTTTCAACGTCCTAGTTGGCGGTGGCATGGGGAGCTCACATGGTGATAATACGACGTATCCGCGAGTGGCTGATGTGATTGGGTTTTGTTCGTTAGATCAAGTTTTAGATGTTGCTGAAAATGTTATCAAGGTGCAACGTGATTTTGGTAATCGAGAAGTTAGGAAACACGCTCGATTAAAATACACCATTGACAGTTTAGGTTTAGAGGGTTTCAAAAACAAATTATTTGCTTATCAAGGATTCGAATTGTCGCCAGCAAAAGCTTTTGAGTTTAAGAATAATTCAGATCGTTACGGTTGGTTCCTTGACGAAAATAATCGCTGGCACCTAACACTATATATTCATAGCGGGCGGATAGTTGATTCTGAACAATCCAAGTTATTTAGTGGATTACTGGAAATAGCGAAAGTTCACGACGGAGAATTTAGAATTTCACCCAATCAGAATATGATAATAAGTAATATCGACTTTGAAAACCGAGAGCGGATCGAGCGGTTATTGTCGAAGTACAAAATTAGCATTGGAAAGTATGAAACCCCCGCTCGTTTGAATTCACTGGCTTGTGTTGCATTTCCCACTTGTTCATTAGCAATGGCGGAAGCTGAACGATACCTGCCGGAGTTTATTACTAAAGTTGAAGGCTTAATGAATCGTTATGAGTTAAGTAAACAACCCATCAATATTAGAATGACGGGTTGTCCGAATGGTTGTGCAAGACCATTCTTGGGAGAAATCGGTTTGGTAGGTAAAGGGCCTGGGAAATACAATTTGTACTTAGGAGCGAGTCATACTGGCGATAGATTAAATAGACTTTATCGAGAAAATATTGATGAAGAATCAATACTTGCTGCATTAAAACCTTTATTTAAAATTTACTCGCAAGAAAAGCAGCCGGATGAAGCTTTTGGTGATTTTGTTATTCGTAAAAATATAGTTCGAAAAGTCAATAATGGTTTGGATTTTCACTAGTATGGTGAGTCTATGTTAAATAATTTAGCTCAAACGGTGGGAACGAAAAATTGGGACGCTACCGCTATTGATTTGGTAAACCCAAAACTAGAGCGGATGAAAAGTACTCAAAGAGTAGAGTGGGCACTCGAAAACCTACCTAAAAACTTCGCTTTGTCATCTAGTTTTGGAATCCAGTCGGCAGTTAGCTTGCACATGGTTACCAGAGTCTATTCAGATATTCCCGTTATCGTTGTTGATACGGGGTATTTGTTTCCGGAAACTTATCAATTTATTGAACAGTTAACGGACCAGCTTAAACTTAATCTTAAAGTGTTTAGAGCGCAAAAAAGTAGTGCGTGGCAAGAGGCGACTTCTGGCAAGTTGTGGCAACAAGGAGAACAAGCACTCACTGAATACAATCAGCGAAATAAAGTAGAACCGATGGAGGCTGGGCTTCGTGAGTTGGAAGTGAACACTTATTTTGCCGGTATTATGAGAAGTCAGTCAACCAGTCGAATGAATACACCTGTGCTGCAAAAAATGAGAGGGCGACTCAAAGTGCATCCTATAATAGATTGGAATAAGCGCCGTGTGCATCAATATTTGACTAAACATAAATTACCCTATCATCCTTTGTGGGAGAAAGGTTATGTTTCAGTTGGAGACGTCCACAGCACTTCGCCATTACTTGCAGGTATGACAGATGAAGAAACTCGGTTTGGTGGCGTAAAACGAGAGTGTGGACTCCACGAAGATACCCTGTCAGGACTTTGATTGTTGAGAACTCACTGGTCTTTTACAAGAGTAGTCCGCGACAAGGAATGGTATTAAATATGCCACATAGTGTGCATCGGAAGCTCAGTTTCAGAACTATCAACAGCGCTATCAATTGAGCTGTTGGTTTGAGTACTAAGATGTTGATTAATCTTTTCTCTTGAAAGATGTGGTGCAAATAGCTCTATAAATGTGTACATATAATTTCGCATCAGTAGGTTTTTATTAAACGCTAACCAAGTGGTGCACCTAGGAAGTAATCCTCTGGTTGAATAACTGATTAAATCATTGTCTATTTTAGAGTCGTAGGCCATTTCCGCAACAATACCAACTCCAATTTTCTTTCGCACATAAGTTTTAATAACATCGGCATCTCTCGCAGTAAATACGACATTGGCAGAAAGTTTTTTTTGTCCCATGGCTTTCATTAAGCCCGAGCTACCGGTGCTCGGTTCTTTATAAGTCACTATTGGAAAAGAGGATAGGTCTTCGAGTGTCAGTTTTTTTAGATTACCTAACTCATGATCTTGGGGAAATAAGATCACTCTGTCCCATTCATAGCAAGGTATTTTTATAATGTCTGGATGGAGACTTTGGTTGTCGGAAGCAATTGCAAATTCTATTTTTTGTTCCAGTAACATTTGAATAATGTGATCAACCGATGAGTGCTGTATATCAATGGCTAAATTAGGAAAACGCTGGTGAAATCGAGTTAAGACTGTCGGCAAAACATATTTCGCTTGAGTTTGGGTGGTTGCTAGACGAAAGCTACCATGTTCAACCCTGTTTTTATTTTCAGAAAGGCGTTTAATGTTTTCCACTTCTTGCAACGCTTTACGCGCGTGAAGAACAACTTGTTCACCACTATCGGTTAATCCTACTAGTTGTTTTCCGGTTCGTTCAAATATTTTTAAGTCAAGCTCTTCCTCTAGAAGTTTCAATTGCTTACTAATACCCGGTTGCGAGGTATAAATTCGCTCGGCAGCAGTCGTAATATTAAAGTTGTTTTCAACTGTTGCCAGAAGATATCTTAGCTGTTGTAGTTTCATGAGAGAAGACTAAAGGCGTTAAGTCGCCGATTATAGTAAATAATAATTAAATGTAGCATTCAGTGTTAATAATAGCTATTCCAATTGGTTATTTGGTAAGAAGGATTGTCTATTTCATTATATTTGGAATACATGATTTCATAACAATCAGGTTATTCGTTGTCACTTTGGTTCAGTGAACAACGGTTTGTTTTGAGAAAATGGAAATGAAAACACTCGATAAATCCCGAAAATCAAAAGCTTCGCTGCAGAGCACTCCCCGTGCTAGTCGGCTTAAAAGCCAAAGGCGTAATCAGGTTGTGATCGAGGATGAGTTATCGCAAAATGCAGGAATCACTCATTTAGACAGGCGATTAGGTGAGGGAATGGTTTCTGTGGTTGGAGCAGGACCTGGTGATCATGAATTACTAACGATTAAAGCGTTAAGATTATTAGAGTCTGCGGATGTCATTTTATATGATGCATTGGTTAGCAAAGAGATTTTAGCCTACGCTAACATAGCGGCTGAATTAGTTCATGTGGGAAAACGAGCCAATCACCATTACGTGACTCAAGCAGAAACTAATCGGTTATTGGTGAAATATGCGAAGCTAGGGAAACAAGTTGTTAGACTCAAAGGTGGTGACCCATTTATTTTTGGTCGTGGTGGTGAAGAACTCCAAGTTTTAAAGGCGAATAACATCCGTTATGAAGTTGTACCCGGTATTACCGCCGCGTCCGGCTGCGCAAGTTATGCCGGTATTCCGCTGACCCACAGAGACTACTCTCAAGCCGTTAAGTTTGTGACAGCACACCAAAAAGATAGTCTAGCGGTAGATTGGCAAAGTTTAGCAAAACCACAACAAACATTGGTCTTTTACATGGGACTAATGAAGAATCAACTGATTTCAGACTCCCTCATACATCATGGCGTTAAATTTGATATGCCAATTGCGGTTATAGAAAATGGAACTAGACCTGAGCAAAGAGTGGTAACGGGTATATTGAGCGAATTATCTGAATTAGTTGACGCTCACCAGCTTCAATCCCCCTCGCTAATTATCGTTGGTGAAGTCGCTGCTCTAGCCAATGAACTGGCTTGGTTTGGAGAGCCGCAAGAGCGGAATGAAAATGTTGCTAAGTCGGAACCTGTCGCAAAAGCTCAATAGTGACTCGTTTTATTGATACTAAACAGTTAACTTCTACTTGTTGGCGCCGGTCAGAGCCGTCACCGAAAGTGTAGCAATAATTACCAATAGATAAGTATTTTTGATTAAAATTAATTAAGGCAAAATGATGATACATGACTCAATACTAAGCACCATCGGCAATACCCCAATCATTAAAATCAATCGGCTAGCACCGACTCATCTCAATATGTTTGTTAAAGCCGAATTTTTTAACCCGCTTGCATCGGTAAAGGATCGGCTAGCCTTCGCAATCATAAACGACGCCGAGCAAAAAGGTTTTTTGAAACCCGGACAGACTGTTGTAGAAGCCACATCTGGAAATACCGGAATCGCATTGGCGATGGTTTGTGCTGCAAAAGGATATCCATTTGTTGCGGTAATGACAGAGACTTTTTCCGTTGAAAGAAGAAAAGTCATGCGGGCATTGGGCGCAAAAGTGGTGTTAACACCGGCGGCTGAACGTGGCACAGGAATGGTCAATGTTGCGGCAGAACTGGCTGAAAAAAATGGTTGGTTCTTAGCAAGCCAATTTGATAATAAAGCGAATCCTGAATATCATCGAAATACCACAGCTCCTGAAATATTGAGGGATTTTGCTGGGCAACCGTTGGATTATTTTGTGAGTGGCTATGGAACTGGAGGAACCATCACTGGTGTAGGGGAAGTGCTAAAAGCGGCTAGACCAGAACTAAAAGTGATAGCAACGGAGCCAGAAGGTGCGGCACTATTAAAAGGCAACGATTGGCAACCACATAAAATACAAGGCTGGACACCCGATTTTGTTGCATCGGTATTAAACCGTGACGTGATTGATAAAGTTTTACCTGTCACTGATTTAGAAGCAAGAGATACTTCATTAGCCCTTGCATCTAAAGAGGGCATTTTTTGCGGAATTTCCGCTGGTGGAACATTTGCTGCCGCGCTACAGGTCGCCGAATCTGCCCCCGCAGGCTCAACAATATTAGCGATGCTCCCAGATACAGGTGAAAGGTATTTAAGTACTTTCCTTTTTGATGATATTAATGAAGGATCGGATGAGCTTTAAGCAAGTCTAAATCTGTTATTAATTTTGGCCATTGAGTAGACTCATTTAGCTTCTGCGTCAGAGTTATTCCTTGCTTCTTTATGAGTATCGGGATAACTTCTGTCATTTCTACTAACCAAGAGTTATGTTAATGATTGAAAAATGGCACGCAATTATTAAATCTCGCGATCCGTCGCTCTTAGAACCACTGCTCGCTGAG
Organism: Kangiellaceae bacterium; assembly: GCA_965230505.1. Classification (GTDB taxonomy): domain Bacteria; phylum Pseudomonadota; class Gammaproteobacteria; order Enterobacterales; family Kangiellaceae. The sequence continues at coordinate 3,792,039 of OZ246006.1, forward strand.
GATGTGGTTTTACACTCCCCTGTAGTACATTCATTAATTGAAGGCAAAAAGCTAGTCAGTCTATATTTACACGCAGCTTTTCATACATTTCTGAATGAATCCTTTACTTATGTCAGAGCACTAGACTGTCACCCTGACCATGTCCTAGAGTTCCAACTGGAATTAGACGGTATTTTTGTCAATGGTGTTGACATGATTCGTTTTAATGAACACGGCCAAATTATTGATTTCAAAGTTATGGTGAGACCGCTAAAAGGGTTAAACATTATTCATCAAGCCATGGGGCAGATGTTAGACAAACTCAGTTAGACAGCTCTCTTTGGCTTAACCTCGGTCAATACTATTAACTATTTTTTCCTAGCGACATGGCTGTAGGCAAGATTTTCTAGGACTTTTTTGTTAAGATGGCGCTCCATTTATTCTCGGTCAAAATAATCCTCTATGTCTTTAATTCGAGGCGACAATCTCAGCTTGGCTTATGGCCCTCAAATCTTGCTCGATCATGCTTCTTTTGTGGTCGAAGAAAACCAAAAGATATGTTTAATAGGACGCAATGGTACCGGTAAATCAACTTTATTAAAGTTAATTAGTGGTGAAGTAAAGCCAGATGATGGCCTAATTAATCGATCTCGCCATCATCGAGTCGGCTTTTTACCTCAAGCGTTACCAGAGAAAACTGAGCATACGATTAGAGAATTTGTTGAATCTGGTTTACAAACAGTCAAAGATGCGGTTGATGAGTATCAAGAGTTGATAGTCAAAGATCATTTGTCGCCAAAACTAGAATCTCTCGAAGAATTGATTAATGCCCAAGATGGTTGGACAATCGATCAGCGAGTTGAGCAAACCCTCTCTCGGTTATCATTAGATGGTGATCTAAAAATGTCGACCTTGTCAGGAGGTTGGCGCAGAAGAGCGGCGCTAGCAAAGGCGCTAGTACAAGAGCCCGATTTATTGATTTTGGATGAACCTACCAATCACCTGGATCTGTCAAGTATTCAATGGCTAGAAGAACAGTTACTTAAGTTTAATGGAGCATTACTATTTGTTTCCCATGATAGACATTTTGTTAACAAAGTGTCTGACACAATCATGGAGCTGGATCGTGGTCATTTACGGCTTTATCCCGGAAATTACTCCGCCTACCTAGAACTAAAAGCTCAGCAATTAAAGGATGAAGAAAAGTCGAATTCTGAATTTGATAAACGATTAGCCAATGAAGAAAAATGGATAAGACAGGGGATTAAAGCGCGGAGAACCAGAAACGAAGGGCGAGTCAGAGCACTTAAGAAGATGCGACAGGAGCACGCAGCTCGACGCAATGTGATTGGAAATAGTAATTTCAAAGCGAGTATCGCAAAGCAAGGAAGCAAGATTGTTGCGACCATGGAAAACATTCAGGTTGGTTATGATAAACCGCTAACAATGCCGTTGAATTACATTATTCAAAAAGGTGACAAAATAGGTGTTTTAGGTAACAACGGTTGTGGCAAAACTACTTTTATAAAAACCTTATTGGGTAAAATTCCTCCATTCAAAGGGGAGTTTTCTGCCAGCGAGAACATTGAAGTTGCCTATTTTGACCAACTAAGAGATGGCATTGATCTAGAAAAAACAGTTTCAGATAATCTAACTGACGGCAAAGATTTTGTCATTGTGGACGGTCAACAAAGGCATGTTATCAGTTATATGGCTGATTTTAATTTTACGCCTGACCGCGTAAGAGCACCGGCGCATTCTCTTTCGGGGGGTGAAATAAATCGCTTATTATTGGCCAAATTATTTACTCGTGCTGCCAATTTGTTTGTCTTAGATGAGCCGACCAATGATCTTGATGTAGAAACTTTAGAAATATTGGAGCAAATGTTAGTTGAGATTAAAGCGACGGTACTGATTATAAGCCATGACCGTGTTTTCTTAGATAACTGTTGTTCCGAATTATTAGTTTTTGATAATCAACTACCGCCGGCCAATAAAGCCGAAGGTCTTTTTCAAATCATTGAAATTACGGGTGGCTACCAGGATTGGAAAAATTATTTTGAGCAACACTTACCCAAAGAGAACAAGGTTAAGAATAAAACGAGCAGCCAGAAAGCCAGCGTTAAAAAAGAGAAAAAGCTTTCATACAAGGATCAGCGGCGACTCGACGAATTGCCAACGATAATCGAAAAATTGGAACAACAAGTGGCAAATTTTGAATCGGAAATGGCTCAACCTGAGTTCTATCAAGATGCTAAACTATCGACCGAAAAGCTGGCTGAATTTGATGAGGTCAAAGGCCAATTAGATAGTGCTTATGCGGAGTGGGATGAATTAGAAGCTATGAAGGAATAGTTTTAGATTAACCCTAACTGTTACCTGAAAAAAATTACAAATTTATACAGATAAAAATGGTGAAATAGAATGAAATTTGCAAGTTTAAAAAATAATACTCGTGACGGACAGTTGGTTGTAGTGGATAAAGCCTTAAACAAGGCGATTGCTATTCCTGAAATCGCAAATACCATGCAGCAATTGTTAGATAGCTGGGATGAGTTGGCGCCAAAAGCGTTGGTTGTCTATCAACAACTTAACCAAGGTCAGATAGAAAACAGCATAGATTTTGACCAAGAGCAATGCGAATCACCATTACCTCGTGCATTTCAATGGGCCGATGGAAGTGCTTATGTGAACCATGTAGAGCTCGTAAGGAAAGCAAGAAACGCAGAAATGCCCGAGACATTTTGGACCGACCCTTTGATGTATCAAGGTGGCAGTGACGCTTTTCTTGGGCCACGCGATAAAATAAGCATCGAATCGACAGACTATGGTATCGATATGGAATCTGAAGTCGCTGTAATAGTCGATGATACTCCAATGGCGGCCACGCCAGAACAAGCAGCTGACAAAATTAGATTATTGATGTTAGTTAATGATGTATCACTTAGAAACTTGATTCCAGGTGAATTAGCAAAAGGGTTCGGCTTTTTTCAAAGCAAGCCATCCAGCGCTTTTTCACCCGTTGCTGTTACCCCAGACGAGCTAGGTGATAGCTGGGATGGTAAGAAGCTTCATCTTCCTCTGGTGACGCACTTAAATGGTGAATTGTTTGGCGAGCCAAACTGTGGGATTGACATGACTTTTGACTTCCCAACTATTGTCGCCCATGCAGCGAAAACAAGACCGCTTGGAGCGGGTGCTATTATTGGGTCTGGAACGATTTCAAATGTTGACCGTAGTTCTGGCTCAAGTTGCCTTGCCGAAAAAAGAATGCTCGAAATTATTGAAACTGGAAAACCACAAACGCCGTTTATGCAATTTGGTGACAGAGTTAAGATAGAAATGTTTGATAAACAAGGGAAGTCAATTTTTGGAGCGATAGATCAAGAAGTTGAACAATACCAACCAGAGACAGGTGCTTAAAAATAAGCCTTAGTGTTAAATTAAAACGACAACTAAATAAGAGGTTTGCATGATTAAATTATATGGATATTGGCGTTCTACCGCTGCATATAGAGTGAGAATGGCGCTTAATCTAAAGCAGATCTCTTACTCTCAAGTGTCGATTAACCTCGTTAAAGAAGGGGGAGAGCAACATAAGCCTCAATACCGAGGGGTCAACCCACAAGGGTTAGTGCCAACTCTGGTCGATGGAAATGTTGAACTTGGTCAATCTTTGGCTATTTTGGAATACTTAGAGGAGCGTTATCCCAAAGTGCCATTGTTACCAGAGTCACCTCAATTGAGGGCTACTGTCAGGCAATTAGCTAACATCATTGCTTGTGACGTCCATCCACTGAATAATCTACGAGTTTTGCAATACCTATCTAATAATCTAGGAGTTGCAGACGCAGATAAAACAAAGTGGTATCATCACTGGCTATTTTTGGGGTTTAGCGCGTTTGAACAAGTACTCGAAAAACATCAGTTTGATGGGGCATATTCAATTGGTACGGAACTATCTATAGCTGATGCTTGTCTTATTCCCCAAATCTATAATGCAAATCGTTTTGAGTATCCAATGGATAAACATCCACTGCTACAAAGAATCAACGAAAACTGCCTAAAGCTGACTAGAGTGCAAGATGCAACTCCTGAAAGCCAACCGGATGCAAAATAGCCTTAATTACCGCCATCATTGGTATATCAAAAAACCGGAATTTAAAGAAGTAGAACAATTTATGTCAAAATCCTTAAATAAATTTAAGCTCCTCAGCACGGCGACCATAATCAGCTCATTGGCTGTCGCGAGTTCAAGTTTAGCTGCAAACTATTATCAAGTGATTGATTTGGGAACGTTGGAAGGCTCTGTTAGTGAAGCCTTTTCCGTTAATGACAATAATAATGTGGTTGGGGTTTCTAATGGTGAGGATTTTGATAGTCACGCCTTCATTTATCGTGATGCGACTCAAGAAATAACTGATCTTGGCCACTTAGAGTACGAACGCGTGGTAACCGATAGTGATGGCAACGTCACTGCCGTTCTCGAATCAGGACGAAGTAGTGCGTTGGATATGAATAATGCTGGCTTTGCCGTCGGTGGGTCAACGCAATTTGTTGAAATTGGAGAAGATAGCGATGGAAACCCGATTTCTGTCGAAGTCAATTATGGTGTTTATTTCGATACCGATGCGTTGACACTCGCTTTGATCCCACAAGTAGATACTGAAAACCCGACTGACACTTTAGCGGTTGCGATAAATCAAGATGGCCTAATCACTGGAACAACCAAGTATGATCCTCCGAATGACTCGGATAGTAGTGGTAATCCTGTGACCACCACCTACGAGCGTGGTTTTTTTTATGATATCGGTACTCAGGAATTTACTCTTATTCAAGCATTAGACCCCGATGCTGATGGACAATTTGTTGTCATGCGCGATCTCAATGACCACGGTGTTGGTGTGGGGATATCGACACGAGTGGAAGACGAAAGAAATATTGCAAGAATTATCATTGTTGATGTTAATGATCCGGATTCACCTGAAGAGTTAGATGTGTTTGGAGGGTTTGCCAGCTACCCTTGGGCAATTAACAACTCTGGAATCGTTGTCGGAAAAGCAACTCTGGATAATAGCTCAACTGAGCAAGCATTTATGTATGACTCTGAGACTAAAGTTGTTACAGAGCTAGGGTATTTAAATGATAGTTTTAAAGCTTCAGAAGCGATAGATATTAACGAAAGTAATCAAATTGTCGGTCGTTCTAGGTTTCAAAATTCACCTGCGATTTATCATGCATTTTTGTATGAAGATGGCGAGATGAAAAATCTTAATCATTTGATTGATTGTGATAGTGGCTGGGTGCTTAACGAGGCGCGGTCAATCAATGATGCTGTGGAAGGCGCTGTAATAGCAGGAACCGGAATTGTTAATGGTGAAAAACATGGGTTCATGCTAAAACCACTTGAGGGTAGTGCTCCTGATTGTGCTGCGGAAGAAGATAATACCGGAAGTGGTTCACTGCCCGCAGCTGGGCTTTTTGGCTTGTTTTTACTTGCTGTTCGAAGACTGAAATTTCATCGCAAATAATTTCTTATCTAAATAAAAAAAGCTCCAATAGGAGCTTTTTTTTGGCTTGCGACAAATTACATATTCGGATAATTTGGGCCACCTGCGCCTTCTGGAGTCACCCAAGTGATATTTTGGCTTGGATCTTTGATATCGCAAGTTTTGCAGTGAACACAGTTTTGGGCATTGATTTGAAACCGTGGGTTATTACCGTCATCATCTCTAATGACTTCGTAAACACCTGCTGGACAATACCTTTGTGCAGGTTCATCAAACTCAGCTAAATTGACCTCAATCGGAATACTTGAATCTTTAAGTTTCAGATGGACCGGCTGGTCTTCTTCATGATTAGTGTTTGAAATAAATACCGAACTTAATTTATCAAACGAAAGTACGCCATCAGGCTTTGGATAGTTAATTGGTTTACATTCAGATGCCTTCTTCATTTGAGCGTGATCAGCTTTTGGGTCACTTAATGTCCAAGGCAGCGACCCGTTGAAGATATTAATATCAAAGAAGCAGTATGCTGAGCCAAGCAGATTACCCCAACGATGTTGTGCTGGACCAAAGTTTCTTTGCATGTGCAGCTCTTTCCATGCCCAAGAGTTTTTATAACTTTCGCTGAACTGACTTAATTCTGCTGAGGCGGATTCAGAGTTTAGCGCTTCGAAAATAGTTTCTGCAGCAATGATTCCGGACTTCATTGCAGTATGAGAGCCCTTAATTTTCGCGAAGTTTAGCGTTCCAGCATCATCTCCGATTAATAGCCCACCAGGAAATACCATTTTGGGCTGAGACTGAATTCCACCTTTAGTGATTGCTCTTGCGCCATAAGAAATTCGCTCACCTCCTTTGAGGTACTGGCTAATTTTTGGGTGATGTTTATATCGCTGGAATTCATCAAAGGGGCTAACGTGTGGATTGGTGTAGGATAAATCTACTATAAAGCCGACAGCCACTTGGTTATCTTCAATATGGTACAAGAAACCACCACCATGGCTTTTAGATTCAGAAACTGGCCAGCCAGCACTATGAACTACCTTACCTAGGTGATGTTGTTCAGCTGGGATTTTCCATATTTCTTTAATTCCAATACCGTAGTGCTGCGGCTCTTTGCCCTTATCTAGCTCATACTTGCTTATAAGCTGTTTGCCGATATGGCCGCGACAGCCCTCAGCAAATACCGTATATTTTGCATGTAATTCCATACCGGGCATATAGCCATCTTTTTGCGAGCCATCTTCTGCAAGCCCCATATCACCCGTGATAATTCCTTTAACTTGGCCGTTTTCGTCAATTAATGCTTCGCTTGCAGTAAATCCGGGAAAAATTTCAACTCCGAGAGCCTCTGCCTTTTCAGCAAGCCAACGACATAAGTTGCCCAAGCTTATAATATAGTTACCATGATTATGCATGGTTTTTGGTACTGCAAAGTTGGGTATCTTGATAGCCGACTCCGCTGAACGCATTAGGTAAACGTCATCACCTGTGACTTCCACGTTGACTGGCGCGCCTTGCTCTTTCCAATCTGGAAAGAGTTCTGCAAGCGCTTTGGTTTCGAAAACCGCACCCGAAAGTATGTGGGCGCCGACTTCAGAACCTTTTTCTACCACGCAAATAGTGGTTTCCTTTTGTTGCTCTTGAGTTAATTGGGCGAGTTTAATTGCAGTAGATAATCCTGAGGGACCTGCTCCTACAACAACAACGTCAAACTCCATCGATTCACGTTCTACCGCAGTATTTTCCATCTTAGATGCTCCAAACTTTAAAAGAATTATTCTAGCTTAAATACCTGATCCACTGTTATCGTATTTTTATATAGGTGGTATAGCCGTAAAGTGCTGCATTATACCCGATTTTTGTTGACGTTAAACGCATAAAACGGCAAGATCTCGCTACTTTGCAAAAGTCTCATATTTTCAAATTCAATTAACACAAGTCTAGATACAGGTGTCTCAATGAAATTAATGGTAACGGTTAAGCGAGTGGTTGACTATAACGTCAAAGTTCGTGTTAAAGATGATCATTCGGGTATCGAAACCGCGAATGTTAAAATGTCGATGAACCCATTTTGTGAAATTGCCGTGGAAGAAGCGGTAAGACTAAAAGAAAAGGGTGTCGCAACTGAAGTGGTTGTCGTGTCAATCGGACCTGCTCAGTGTCAAGAAACCTTGCGAACGGCTCTCGCACTCGGTGCCGATCGTGCGGTGCTTGTTAAGACTGATGAAGAGATACAACCTTTAGCAGTCGCTAAATTACTGAAAGGCGTGGTTGATAAAGAATCACCGGATATGGTGATTATGGGTAAACAGTCTATTGATGGCGATAATAACCAATCTGGACAGATGCTAGCAGCGTTATTAGATTGGCCACAAGGGACTTTTGCTTCAGAGGTGAGTGTCGCTGATGGTAAAGCTCAGGTGACACGCGAAATCGATGGCGGGCTTGAAACTGTTGCACTTGAACTTCCTGCAATCGTTACAACTGATTTACGATTAAATGAGCCTCGCTTTGCCTCATTGCCAAATATTATGAAAGCTAAGCGTAAACCGCTTGAAGAATTATCGACCGATGATTTGGGTGTTGATATAGCGGCTAGAGTTAAAACTTTAAAAGTCGAGCCACCGGCGTCTCGTGAAGCGGGCGTTAAAGTAGAGTCCGTTGCGGAACTTGTCGACAAACTTAAAAATGAAGCGAAGGTGATCTAATGTCTATTTTAGTGATTGCAGAACATAACAACCAAGAATTAGCAGCTTCGACTTTATCGACGCTGACGGCCGCAGAAAAAATTGGCTCCGAAATTAATATGATCGTGATGGGACATAATTGTCAAACCGTTGCAGAACAAGCTGCTGCTTGCGCATCAGTTAAAAACGTCATCAAAGCTGATCATGCAAGCCTAGAGCATCCAACAGCTGAGAGTTTAGCGGCTATTGTTTTAGCGAATGCTGAGGGTTGCACTCACATTTTGGCGGGAGCCACAACTTCAGGCAAAAACTTTATGCCACGGGTTGGCGCAAAACTTGACGTTCAACCTATTTCCGATATTACCGCGGTAGAAAATGAAAATACGTTCAAACGTCCAATTTATGCCGGTAATGCGGTCGCAACCGTAGAGTCATCTGATTCAGTGAAAGTTTTAACCGTTCGTGGTACTGGATTTGACGCTGCATCGGCTGAAGGTGGTAGCGCAGCAATTACTGAGTTTGATGCTGCAGCGTTAATTTCGGCTAAGTCAGTCTTTGTTTCACAAGAATTGACTGAATCAGAAAGACCAGAGTTAACGGCCGCTAACATCATTATTTCTGGTGGTCGTGGCATGCAAAGTGGTGACAACTTCCACCTTATCGAAACCACCGCTGATAAATTAGGCGCTGCTGTTGGTGCTTCTAGAGCGGCAGTTGATGCTGGATTTGTGCCAAACGATTACCAAGTAGGGCAAACCGGTAAAATCGTTGCTCCAGAACTTTACATTGCGGTCGGAATTTCAGGTGCTATTCAACATTTAGCGGGCATGAAAGATAGTAAAGTGATTGTAGCAATCAACAAAGACGAGGAAGCACCAATCTTCCAAGTTGCCGATTATGGTTTAGTCGCTGATTTGTTTAAAGTGCTTCCAGAGTTAAACGAAGCCTTATAATTGTTGCGGTATATAGAGTTGGTTAATCATTAGAATTAGCCAACTGTCGAATAAGTAACCATACTAAAACATCTGAATTGCTATAATGAGTTCAGATGTTTTTTTTGCCGCATAAAAAAAGGCCCGATTTACATCGGGCCTCAAAAGCTAAACTCGGCAGAGATTAGCGAAACGATTTAAAGATATTCGTGTGAAATCTCCAAAATTATCCGCACTTAGAGTCCCCACAACTTAAGCAAGTCATACAGCCATCCATAAGAATAGCGGCTTTGGTCATACACTTAGTACACATTTGCGCGCTATCTGGGTAGTCTTCGGAGGCTGCTGAATCGTTGCTTTGCATAGCATCATACTCGGCTCGTTTTTCATCAACTAATTTTTGTTGATGTTCGTCGAGTCCTTCATCTTTTAGTAAGCCAATCATCCTTAAATGAGATTCGATGGCATCGCCAATTTCAGCAACCAATGAAGGCATGTACTTGCCACCTGGCTTGAAATACCCACCTTTTGGATCGAACACCGCTTTCAGCTCTTCGGCTAAGAAAGTACAGTCACCTCCTTTTCTAAAGACTGCTGAAATAACTCGCGTTAGAGCAACCACCCACATAAAGTGATCCATATTCTTAGAGTTAATGAAAATTTCAAATGGTCGACGTAGTTCATGCTCTGTGCCCTGATTGAGTACTATGTCATTAATTGTCATATATAAAGCATGATCAGATAACGGCGTCTTTACTTTGTAGGTAGAGCCCAGCAGCATTTCAGGCCGTTTAACGCTTTCGTGCATTTGAACAATATCAGCGCTTACTTTCGCTTCAGGTTTTGCAGCGACTTCTGCGACTTGTTCGTCGTCTTTTTTGACTTTATAGCCAACGATGGATTGTTTAATTTGCTTTGCCATAATGTTTGTCCGTTTATTTTGTTGCTAGTCTCGCCTCGCATAAAAGGCGAGAGTATTGCGATTATAATTTACCGTAGTAGCCTTCTTTTAAAGCATCAAAAAGATTTGCCGCGGTGTGCACTTCACCGTCATATTCAACTTCTTCGTCTCCCTTAAGATCAACAGTGGTACCGTCCTCTAAGGTAAATTGATAAGTAGTATTCTTGAGATCATCTTCCTTTACTAACACCCCTTGGAAAACTTCGGGATTAAATCTAAAGGTTGTGCATCCCTTCAGGCCTTCTTTGTATGCATATAAATAGATGTCCTTAAAATCTTCAAACGGGAAGTCCGTCGGGACATTCGCGGTTTTAGAGATCGAAGAATCAATCCATTTTTGAGAAGCTGCTTGAATATCAACGTGTTGCTTCGGTGTGATGGTTTCTGCAGTCACAAAATAGTCCGGCAACTGCTCCTCTTCTTTTTCCGAAAAAGGCATTGCCTTAGGGTTAACTAAAGTTCGATATGCCAGCAGTTCGTAGGAGAAAACGTCTACTTTTTCCTTACTCTTTTTACCTTGGCGAATCACATTACGTGCATAGTGATGAGCAAAACTTGGCTCAATTCCATTGCTCGCATTATTCGCTAGAGATAGCGAAATTGTTCCAGTCGGTGCAATCGAAGAATGATGGGTAAAGCGCGCACCTTGTTGAGCTAAGGCTTCGACAAGTTCTGGTTCTACTTTGGCTATTTGCTGCATGTACCGGCTGTATCGAGCATGCAATACTTTACCTTTAACTTTTTGTCCAACTTTGTAGCCATCTTTAACCATTTCTGGGCGTTTATGTAGCATTTCACCAGTAACAGTAAACTCTTCTTCCATTATTGGGGCTGCGCCTTTCTCTTTGCTCAGCTCTAGGCCTGCTTTCCAACCTTCAACAGCAAGCACCTTGGTTACTTCGTCGGTAAACTTTATTGAGGCATCAGAACCATATTTTTTACACAACATTGTAAGGGTAGAACCAAGTCCTAGGTAACCCATGCCGTGACGACGTTTAGAATTAATGGCATCTCTTTGACCAATTAAAGGTAGTCCATTGATTTCAACAACGTTGTCGAGCATACGAGTGAATATGTTAACGACTTTTCTAAATTTGTCCCAATCAAACTCTGCTTGCTCAGTGAAAGGCTTGTTAACAAATCGAGTTAAGTTAACCGAGCCAAGTAAGCAAGAGCCGTATGCAGGCAGCGGTTGCTCTCCACAAGGATTGGTGGCTCTAATATTTTCGCAGAACCAGTTGTTGTTTTTTTGATTAACTTGATCAATTAAGATAAAGCCAGGCTCGGCAAAATCATAAGTTGAAGACATGATCAAATTCCACAGCTTTGAAGCTTTAATGGTTTTATGAACTCGACATGCAACTTGACCAACATCATTACTGATATAAGTGTCAGTGATTGGCCACTCTCTCCAAATAATCTGAGACTCATCATTAAGATCGATATTGTCTAATTTTACTTCTTTTTCAGTGACCGGAAAGATGAGCTTCCAGTCATCGTCATTAATAACGGCCTGCATAAACTCATCCGTGATTAATAGCGAAAGGTTAAATTGGCGTAAGCGGCCATCTTCTCGCTTAGCACGAATAAAGTCGAGAACATCTGGGTGGCTAATATCAAAGGTTGCCATTTGTGCGCCACGCCGCCCTCCAGCAGATGAAACCGTGAAACACATCTTGTCATAGATATCCATAAAAGATAACGGACCAGATGTGTAAGCACCTGCACCAGAAACGTATGCATCTTTGGGACGTAGAGTTGAAAATTCATAGCCAATACCGCAACCAGCTTTTAGAGTCAGACCGGCTTCATGAACTTTTTCTAATATGTCGTCCATGGAATCAGCAATAGTACCAGATACAGTACAGTTTATTGTTGAAGTTGCTGGTTTATGTTCTAGCGCTCCTGCGTTAGACATAATTCTTCCTGCTGGAATCGCACCATGTCTTAGAGCCCATAAAAAGCTCTCGTGGACTTCGTCTTGCTTTTCTTCTTCTTCAACTTCAGCGAGCGCTCTAGCTACGCGTTGGTATGTTTCATCGATATTACCGTCTACAGGGCTACCTTCTTTAGTTTTTAGCTGGTATTTAGTTTCCCAGATATCAACCGAGGTATTTTGGAAATCTATTTGAAAATTTTCAGGTGTATTTTTTTGCTTTAATGATGCTGTCATTAACAGTTTCCCTCTGAATATCTAAACGCCTCAATCGAATCGAAGCTTATTTTAATTATAAAAAATCTACTAAATAAAATTGTGGTAAATAGGTTGTCGTTTGATCACAAAAATTGGGCAATTAAAAATTGTCTGATTTAAAAAACTTCATTGACCTTTGAACGGGTTCAGAATGAAACAACTGTGTATAAATCAGCGTATAATCTATGCACAAGCCTGTGAACAACCGGTGGATAATAGTGCTCTAGAACGGTGAAATCTAAAATTCGTTAGAAATCAACGCGATACTATATCTGGTAGCTCTCACGCCAGTGGGTACACAATATATAGGTCGGCTTGATGAATGTAAAGCATATATTGTGAAATTTTAACGAAAATTACCCATGCCAATTTATGCGGACTAATTCAAATATATTGGTCTGGTAATCAACTTGAGTTGGAATATTTATTGCACCTAAACCAGGCTGTATTTTTAAGCTGATTCAGTGTGCTTGGGCTTAGAAAATGTTCTCGCTTATACCCCCCTATATTACTTTAAAAAACTCTTGAAGACGCTATTGGTTCAACGGGTAATTATGGTAAAGTCCAGCTTTGAAATGATAATGAGTTTGTAATGAGTCATTCAGCTGAGAAAAATTCTCCGGTTGTGCTGAAGTTTGGTGGTAGTAGTGTCGCTGAAATTAAACATTGGAAGACTATTGTCGAACGATTAGAGCATGAACTTACCAATAAAAAAAATCCGATTTTAGTACTGTCCGCTCTCAAAGACGTTTCAAATACTTTAGAAGGTCTTCTACATTTGGCGCGTGCTGGCGAATACCTCAGTGCGGTAACTCAGCTAATTGACAAACACATCTGTTTTGCGAATGAACTAGGGTTATCCGTTGAGCATCAATTACTCGATTATGGCAAGCAGCTGAAAAAAGCTTGTGAAGAGATTTTCCAGCAACAGTCTATTTCCCCAAAAAAACATGCCCACGTACTAGCTTATGGTGAGCTTATGTCCACCACCATTGGGCATGCATTTATTTGCCAATCAGGTATCCCCGCAAAATGGTACGATGCAAGAAAGTTACTGGTCGCAAATTCGCAAACTGACCAGTGGCATCATTATACCAGTGCAGTCTGTCATTTTGATTTTAGCCAACAGTTATCAAGTCAGTTATTAAACCCATCCGAATCTGCGAAGGTCATCGTTACTCAAGGGTTTATTGCTTCAGATGAACAAGGCGACACTGTTCTTCTTGGACGAGAGGGCTCTGATACATCGGCGGCTTATTTAGCAGCTAAGCTGGGAGCCAAAGAGCTGCAAATTTGGACGGATGTAACGGGTATTTACACAGCCAACCCCGCGGAGGTTTCGACGGCTCAGCAAATTGATAAACTTTCTTATTCACAGGCTCATAGCATGGCGATGTTAGGTGCCAAAGTGCTACATCCAAAGGTAATAAGACCCGTTGCTACCAATGGTATTAAATTGTCAGTTAGGTCTACATGGTTTCCACAGCGTGGCGGAACAGAAATAGGTTTATTGAGCGACCAAAATCAAGATCCACTTGCGGTTATGTTGGCAACTTCTTGTACCAAATTGAAAATAGCGCAAGAGGATTCAACCGCTAGACGGTTAGAACAAGTCCGTACTATTGTTGCAGAGCTAGGCTTCGATATTCTGTTGCTAGCGTCAACGGATCAATTTAAGCACTTAGTGCTTAAATACACTAATACAGACAAACCAATATTAACCTTAGCTAAGCTAGCGGCTCTGCTAAAAATAAGGCCTCAAGACATCAACTTAGATGGCAGCCTATTAAGTGTGGTTGGCACCGGGGCTGGGGTGGATTGGTTGGCGAAAGCCCAAACTAGCCTACAATCGAGTGTTAATGATATCGAAACCACTCAATTCATTTGTTTGGATGAAAGTAGGGTCAGTTTTTATCTCGACACTGAGGTCAAGCAATCGGCGCTCAAACTATTTCATGATAAATTATTCGCGGCATAAGTAATAATTTATTACTATTCGATTCATTAGTTGGTGAAATCGTGTTTTAATTAATCCCACTAATTAATTTATCTCATTTAAACTAGATCTGTACTGAGTACCTAATAACAAAAAAGGATAGTTCATGGAATGGCTAAAAGTTCTGCCTCCAATTGTGGCGGTAGTCATTGTTTTGTGGAAAAAAGAGGTCATCCTCGCACTGCTATTGGCCATTTTTGTCTCAGAGTGGTTGCTACTCGATGGACAAACTGTTGGTAATCCATTTTTTGGTGGGCTAAATTCGCTAGAAAGAATTACCGCAGTTTTTGCTGATGCAGGAAATACTAGAATACTCATATTTAGCGTCATGGTAGGGGCACTGTTGGCTTATATGAGAAAGTCGGGTGGCGTGACAGGGCTGGTAAAATCCCTGATTTCTAAAGGACTAGCAAAATCACCTCGACAAGTTTCGTTGATGGCTAGTTTCACAGGAGTGGTCGTTTTTATTGAATCTAACCTTAGTGTTTTGACTGCAGGTATTGTTTCGCGAGGATTGTTTGACAAATTCGGACTAAGTCGCGCAAAGCTGGCCTACATCATTGACAGCACCTCTGCGCCGATCTGTATATTAATACTGCTAAACGCTTGGGGGGCTTACGTGCTTGCCCTGTTAAGTAACTATGATTTGGGAATTAGTTCTGCTGAAATCTTATGGGGGACGGTTCCTTTAAACTTTTACGCATTGATCACTTTATCGGTGGTTTTTTATTCTTGTTACACCGGTAAATATTTTGGACCGCTAGCCACTAGCCCAACCCAAACTGAGTTGCAACCTGAGACTCAAAGTGAAGAAGGCGACTCGAGTCTCGAAGAGCAAGGTTCGCATGCCAGTTTTATGATCATTCCTATTCTCGTGATGGTTGTAGGTATGGTCGGATTTATGATCTGGACCGGTAATGGTGATTTGGCCGCGGGGAGTGGTTCAAAATCCGTGTTTTACGCAACGACTTTGGCGTGTTTAGTCGCCTATATTATGATGTTATTAAGTGGTCGTTTTAAGCATCAACAATTAGTGAAGATCGGATTCAAGGGGATGTCGGAGATATTGCCTTTGGTTGCCATTGTACTCTTGTCTCTGGCGCTGGGAGCCAGTTTAAAAGAACTTGGAACGGGCATTTATATTTCTCAAATCGTCGGTGACTTTTTGCCTCTCTATTTAGTCGCACCGATGATATTTATAGTTGGCGGAATCATGTCTTTTTCCACTGGTACTTCTTGGGGAACCTTTGCAATCTTAATTCCTATCGGTGTGCCGATTATTCAGCAAATGGGACTCCCACCGTCATTGATTTTAGCGGCTATTTTAGGCGGTGGTGTTTTTGGTGATCATTGCTCTCCTATTTCTGATACGACTGCTGTATCAGCCATAGCATCGGGTTGCGACTTACTCGAGCACGTCAAAACCCAATTACCCTATGCGCTATTTGCTGGCGGATTAACTGTGATAATTTATTTGCTCGTTGGATTAGTTATCCTTTAACAATCGAACTTGAATAAAACTTTAGAGAGTGTTCTTTTAATCAATGCCTAGACACACACAAGCCATAATACACTTGGATCACATACGGCATAATTATAAGCTGGTAAATCGTTACGCACCTCAATCTAAGAACATGGCAATTATTAAAGCCAATGCTTATGGACATGGCTTACGAGAAGTCGCAAACGCGCTAAGCCCATTAGTTCCGGCATTTGGTGTTGCAATTTTCGAGGAAGCCGTAGCATTACGCGAATCGGGAATCCAACAACCTATACTTATTTTACAAGGGGTTAACAGCTCACAAGATTATCAGCTAGCGGCAAAGCTTGGGCTTTGGGTTACGTTGCATACCACCGAACAGCTCGATACACTTTTAATGACGCCTCTCGATAATCGATTAACCGTTTGGTTAAAGCTAGATACGGGAATGCATCGGTTGGGGCTTGGCCGAGCTGAGTTTCAAGCAGCCGTAGAGCGAATTGCTGATTGTCCTTGGGTCGACGACGATTTTGTAGTGTCATCTCATTATTCATGCGCAAGCCGCGTTGACAATCTTGTCACTCAGCGACAATTTAAGCAATTTAAACATATGCTCAATTCGCTTGAGTTAGAAAAAACGCCGCTAACCAGTATTGCTAATTCTCCCGCTATTGTTGGCTTTCCAGAGAGTAACTTGGATTGGAATCGCCCAGGAATTATGCTTTACGGAGTTGCTATGTTTGATGGAAAGCATAGCGTTGATAAGCAAACTAAACCTGCCATGACCTTTGAGTCTGAAGTGATAGCTGTGAGACAGTTACAAGCTGGTGAAGCCGTTGGCTATGGTGAAGAGTGGAGGGCATCGGCCAACACGACGATTGCCACGGTTGCTGTTGGCTATGCAGATGGCTATCCAAGACAGGCTAAATCAGGTACTCCGGTTTTCATCAACGGTAAAGTCGCCAAATTGGTTGGTTGCGTTTCGATGGATTTAATCACCATCGATGTCAGCGAACATCAACAAGTGGATGTGGGTGACCGAGTGGAGTTGTGGGGAGAGAATATTCCCGTTTCAGTGGTTGCTGAGCAGGCTAATACTATTGGTTATGATCTAGTCTCTGGAGTAAGCCCAAGAGTAACTAGGGTGTATCACGGCTAGCGTTTTTTGATTAGCCAAAGATTTTATCTTAAGAGCCTCTCAATGAAGGTAAACAAAAATCGCTTCGGACACGCTAATGTAAAATTATTGCTGCTCGCTTTTATCGCCATTCTTTTAATGAGTATCGTGCCGGTATTAGTCAAGTGGATAAATGCTAATGAAGTAACCATCGGGATTGTAAGGTTGGCAATAGCAAGCCTCGGAATTGGTATTATCTTACTGCTCAAAAAGAGCCCGTTGTTAATAACTCGCGCACAGCTAGGCTGGCTTTTCGGTCTAGGCTTGGTTTTTGCCGCTCACTGGTATTTGTATTTCTTAAGTATCAAACTAACAGATGCTTCGTTGGCAGCGATTGGAGTTTCAACTTTTGGAATTCATCTACTGCTACTGAGTGTATTTATTCACAAAGAGAGATTTTCTAAGATTGACTTTTTAGCCGTTCTGCTTTGTATAATTGGAATGGTTATCGCTGCTCCAAGTTTTGAATTAGAAAAACAAAAGTGGCTGGGTTTTGTGATTTCTGTGGTAAGCGGGTTTTTATACGCTTGCCTACCTCTGATCAATCGACGAGTCGCTAAAGTCCCAACTCAGGTGCGTGCGTTTGCCCAGTTTGGGTTTGCATTGCTATTTTTTCTTTTGTTTATTCCCTTCGCCAATTTTAATATCGAAGCGGAAACATGGCAGGGGTTGTTTGTGCTAGGCATATTCAGCACACTGATTGCTCACACCTTATGGATTAAAGCGAGTACAGAGCTCCCATCTAATCTAACCGCAGTTGTTTATTATGGCTATTTGCCAATCAGCCTCATTTTAAGTTATTTATTCCTGCAGGAAGCGATCACATTGGCAAAAGTTTCAGGCGCTGGGCTAATTATTATTGCCAATATTATGGCTATTTTTTACCACCAAACACCACATCAAAACAAAGCCGGTATCTCTATAAGAGATTGAAAATTTGACCGCCGACTTTTTATATTGATGCTATAGTTAATAAGTGTATAACAAATTAAAGCAAGTTTGCGCTATAACTCCTTGAATCAAAAAGCCAAAAATACGTCTGAACTCGCTAAAGAGTTGCAGGAAATCAAGCAGAAAAACGCTGATTTAGAGCGCGTTGTTCAATATTACGCTGATACTAAAAAGCTGCAAAAAGCCCTTTTCGATATCGTTGAAATAGCAAATTCAAACCAAACCTTAGAGGCATTTTATAAAGCACTTCATAAAATTGTATCAAGCCTTATACCTGCCAAAAACTTCTTTATCATGCTCTACCATCCTGATATGGAGCATGTCAGTTTTCCTTACTATGTTGATGAAGACGACGATGAGCAAAGTGAAGATGATCCGCTTCATAACCCCAACGCTATGATCCCTGCGGCCAAAATTAAAGGCTCGCCAACCATGAAAGTGGTGCAGACCGGAAAACTGTTACATTTAAGCAAACAAGAAATGCTGAAAACATCGATGGTAGGAAAAGCACCCGAAGATTGGATAGGTGTCCCATTAATCTTAGAAGAGCAGCTACTCGGGGCAGTCGTGATTCAGAGTTATGAAGAGGGGTTTCGTTATCACAAAAAATACGAAAATTTACTTAAATATGTTTCTCAGCATATCGCCGCTGCACTTAGACGTAAACAAGATGCCGAATCATTAAAACAAGCCCATCAAAAGTTACAGGCCTATAATAGTGAATTAGAAGAAAGAGTGGCAGGTCGAACAGAGGAATTAAAGAGCATAAATAAAACCTTGGCAAATGAAGTGAAGGTGAGACGTCGAGGTGAAAAAGTACAAAAGGCACTATTTAATATTGCTGATCTTGTGAATACCGCAGATAGTATTGATGGGTTATTCGCTGGAGTACATCAAAGTATTTCTGAATTAATGTATGCCGAGAATGCTTTTCTAGCCACTTTAGCTGATGATCAGAACACGCTTGAGTTCCCTTATTTTGTTGATATTCATGACGACAGACCTGGCGTAATAATGTTAGATCCTAAAATCCCCCTAGAACAACAACCAGCGACAGCGAGAATTCTACAAAGTGGCGAGTCGCTCCTGTTTAATCAAGCGGAAATGCCCGATGTGGCCCAAACAGGCCCATCAGCGATTTCTTGGTTGGGAGTTCCGCTAAAAGATAAATCCAAAACCTTTGGGGTGTTGGTGGTGCAGAGTTACGATCCAAAACACATTTATACAGTTCAAGAACAATTAGTATTAGAAACGGTTGCTCACCAAGTATCGTCAGCGATACTTCGAAAGAAAGATTCTGATGCATTAGTGCAAGCCCACGAGAGCTTGGAGCGCCGAGTAAAAGAGCGTACCTCAGTTCTTGAGCGAACAATCATTAAGCGTCGCAAAATAGAAAAAAAGTTAGAGTATGAGTCGCTTCATGATTCGTTGACAGACCTTCCAAATAGAAAATTTTTGTTAGAAGAATTAGCTGAAGTACTTAGTAACTCAGCGACAAATAATGAATGCGACTTAGCGCTATTATTCCTTGATCTTGATCGTTTCAAAATCATCAATGATAGTTTGGGTCATCATATTGGCGATCTATTCTTGGTTGAAGTATCTAAACGGCTTACCCATTGTATGCGAGAGCATGACGTCGTTGTGCGATTGGGTGGTGATGAATTTTGTATTTTGATGCATGATGTCGACTCGATACAAATAGCAGTGAGATTAGCAGAACGAGTGTTAAGGGCTTTAAGAGAGCCCGTTGAAGTAGAGCAACACTCTTTGATAACCAGTGCAAGTATCGGAGTGAGAATTGTTAAAATAGGCACAGACACTGCAGATAAAGTCATAGGAGATGCAGATGCCGCCATGTATCAGGCTAAACACGATGGAAAAGACCGCTATTGTTTGTTTGACGCAAACATAAAAAAGATAGTCTCTAAGCGGTTGAAAATAGAGCAGGATCTTCGGCTTGCGATTGGTACTGAACAGATTAGTTTGTTTTATCAACCGGTTGTCGATTTATTCACTAGTCAGGTGATTGGTTTAGAAGCATTAATTCGCTGGCAACACCCAGAGCTTGGATTTATCAGTCCGGCTGAATTTATTCCAATTGCTGAAGAGACAGGTTTGATCCAAGAGCTAGGCGAATCAGTTGTTGAAATGTCGTGTAAGGCACTCAATGAATTCTCCAAAGTAGAGGAACTCAAACATTTATATGTCAATATCAATATATCGGCGATGCAAATACTGTCTAGAACATTAGACGAATTTATTCGTAAGCAGATTGCAAAGTACAATGTAGATACTAGCAAACTGAATGCAGAAATTACTGAAAGCATTTTGGTAGAAGATTTCAACGCCGCTATTCAATTTGTTCAAGAGCTCAAATCGATTGGCATGAAAGTTCTCCTAGACGATTTCGGGACAGGTTACTCATCCCTAAGTTATCTTCATCAGTTTCCATTTGATATTATTAAACTGGATCAATCCTTCATACAGTCTACTGCCGAAAATGAAAAAATGGTTGGACTTATCGAGTCGATAGGTTTTCTGGTGGCAAGCTTGGGAATGCAGATTGTAGTGGAAGGAATCGAAACGGAGTCTCAAAGCGCTATCGCGCAAAACTTGAATTGCCATTTTGGGCAAGGTTATTTATATGCTAAACCTATGCCCAAAGAAGAATTGAAAGAATTTATGTTAAACAACTAGTCGTAGATTCTACTCAACTTTTGTCGCAAGAGTATCTTGGTGTGACACGATCAGTTGGCGCAAATAGAGTCCAATATCGTCTCTAGACTTAAAGCCCGCGTCAATTGCCGCTTTAGAGAAAACTTCCGGTTTTAAGTCTGGCATGCTTGCAAAAGCTAGCATGTCGGGATAATAGCCAATCGTAAAACTATCGACATCACTTCCAAATGTTGTTTCGAATATTATATTGGCCATTCGTTGCGTCGCTGTGAGGTAATTATTTTCCATCGTTCGTTGTTTCAGTAATTCTTTGGCTTTACCGTGCTTAGCGTTAAACATTTCAATGTGGAATAGTCCGCTTTTCTCCTCAAGGCTTCTAAGTTGTTGCCAATTGCTATCGGAACGGGCTAAAAATGTATGCTGAAAATCGACTAGCTGACCAAAGTCAGAAAATTTCAGCGGTTGCTCTCCTGAGGGCTCCAATAGCATCAAGTCCCAATGGTCTCCTTGACTATGGCGCATAATGGTTACTTGGCCTCTCTTTTGAGCTTTATATTCTAGGGTCTTTTCGAGTAACTCACTGAGTAAGCCTGGCGCAGCTCTAAGCAATGAGATACGGTAGCTGTCTTCTGCAGTTGCTAATGGAGTAAAAGCCAACAAAACAATAACAATCAATGATTTCATGAGTTGAAATCCCCCCTCGGTTAAATTTATTTTTGTTGATAGTACCACGCAAACAACGGAATTGAACCCAATTCAAATTTCCAGCGTGACTTAATTGTAAACTCTGCATAATTCTAATATCCTGTAAGTTTAGTGTAATCAGCATAGTATACTTGGATTGACTTATTGTGCGAGCTCATGACCGATTAGTTTGTAAAGAGTGCGACCTACTGGTTTCCGTTCCAGAACTTGCTCATGGCAATAAAGCTGTTTGCCCTAGATGCGAATTCGTTTTAACCAGGTTTCACCATTTTGCTCGAAGTCGACTATTTGCGTTTTCAACCTCCTCAATCATTTTTATGTGTTTGACTTTATCTTTTCCTTTTTTGACCTTTAACTCGCAGGGGCGTGAAAAGACCGTTTATTTTATCGATAGCCTTTTTAGCTTAGGCGACAGTACCTATATTGGGGTTGTGTTTTTTCTGCTACTAACTACCTTGATCATTCCTTTATTGATTTTAGTCGGTCTTAATTATGTACTGATTTCTTCAAATTTTAAACGGCCACTGCCATTCGCTCGTGTTGTTCTAAAATTGGTTTTCCACTTGCAACATTGGAACATGGCAGAAATTTTCTTGCTGGGAATCTTAGTCAGTATGGTTAAAATTACCTCGTTAGCTAAAGTGGATTTCGGTTGGTCTTTTTTAGCCTTTATTTTTTATATTGTAGCCATGGCTGTAACGCGAATCTATTTGGATAAGTTACAGATGTGGCGGCTAATTTCACCACAATACTCTAATGATGAGGCTAGGCTCGAGTAGTATGCATAGCCTTTTAGAAAACAATAATACCGCACATTCGATTCACAAGAATGGATGCACCACTTGTTTGGAGTTGTGCTCGGCCGAATCTAAACATTGTCATATCTGTGGTTCAAGAATTAAACCCTTGGCATCCAGTGAGCTGCAAACCACGTTAGCGTGGTTGATAACCTCCGCCATTCTCTATATTCCTTCCAACCTTTATCCAATAATGTACACGACTTATTTAGGCGAAGTAACTGAAAGTACCATACTCGGTGGAGTTGTCACTTTGTGGGAGCTAGGATCTTACCCCATCGCTATTGTTATTTTTGTTGCGAGTGTTTTGGTTCCAGTGGTTAAATTGCTCGCCCTTGGTTGGTTATGCTATTCAATTAAAGCTAAGCGAATCGTCTTCTTTCAAAACAATCATAAAATGTTTAGACTCACTGTGTTTATTGGTCGATGGTCAATGGTTGATATTTTTGTTGTTGCTGTTTTAGTCGCCATGATTCAAATGGGCAATATTATGAATATTTTACCAGGAGAAGCGACCATTGCTTTTGCTGCCATGGTGATCACGACTATGCTGGCCGCACACTATTTTGACCCGCGACTTATTTGGTTAAATCAGAAAGGAACCAAAAACAATGACTAACGATAATTTGCCATCCAAGCATGAATCCAGTGAACAAAATGGCAATGAAACGATACAACCTGCTTCAGTCGAACCTGTGCATAAGATTTCTAAAGTTTGGTTTATACCATTGGTCGCTCTGGTTATCGGCAGCTGGATGGTCTATCAAAATTGGGCTAATCAAGGCCCGATAATTACCATCTATTTTGAGACCGCTGAGGGACTCGATATCGATACAACGAAAATTAAATTAAGAGATATCACAATTGGGAAAGTGGTAGATCTAAAGTTGAACGAACGATTGGACGGGATAGAAATTAAGGCGAGATTACAAAAAAACACTGAAGAGTTATTGAAAATCGATACTGAGTTTTGGGTTGTGAAACCGCGCATTGGAAATGGTGGAGTGACAGGGCTGTCGACACTTCTTTCAGGATCCTATATCGAACTTTCCCCCGGTGTCGATGAGGAGACCAAGTATGAATTTGTCGGGCTTGAAAGTCCACCGGTTACACCACTAGGAACACCGGGATTACACGTTACTTTAGATAGCGACAATCAATCCGGTCTTCATATTGGTGATCCTATTATTTTTAGGGGGATCAACGTAGGCCGGGTTGAGTACGTACATTTTAATGTGGAAGAAAGACGAGTTTATTACAACGCATTTATTGAAAGCCCTTACGATAAACTAGTCACCACTAATACTCGGTTTTGGCGAATTAACGGTATTGAAGTGGATCTGTCTGCAGACGGTGTTCAAATCCACTCTGGAACTTTTGAAACATTTTTGGCTGGCGGTGTTGCATTTGATGTCCCAGCCAATTTGCCAAAAGGTGAAGTGGTCTCCAAGCGGGCTTACTATACGATTTACGAAGATAAAAAAGATGTTTTGCTTAATCAGTTTAAGAATGCTCAAGATTTTATTTTACTGTTTGGTCAATCAATTAGAGGTCTTACCCCTGGGGCTCCTGTCGAGTACAAAGGTGTACGCATAGGAACCGTGATGCGAACTGATATTGATTATGAGGAAATGGGAAATTTACTCGATCAAGAGACTCGAATTCCTGTGCTCATCCAAATTGAACCTGCTCGACTCGGGTTAAAAGATTTGAAAGAAGAGACTGTCGAAATTCGCGAGCGAATGAATAAGATGATCGCTTCAGGGTTACATGGTTTTATTAGCTCGGGCAATTTATTAACCGGCAGTAAGTTCATTGAAATACAATATGTCGACAATACAGAATCCAAAGAGCAATTTTTTAATGGTTATCAAGTGATTCCTACGGCTGCTAGTGAAATAGACAACCTCCTTCAAAAATTAGACAACATTTTTGCCAGCCTAGACCAGCTTCCACTTGATGATTTAGTTGGAAACGCTAGCCACGCAATGAAGGAAATGAAAACTGCAATGGTTGATTTTAGCGCCGCCTCGACTCAAGTTGATAAATTCCTAGATAACGCTGAAGGAAAAGCAATGGTAGCCAATGTTAATAAAACTCTAAGAAGTATCGAGGGGTTAGCGAAAGGTTTTTCTGAAGGCTCAAAAACTCATCAAGATATTAGGACGATGCTGCAAGCGCTAGAAGGGGCATTGAAAGAGTTAACCCCCGTACTTGCTCAATTGAATCATCAGCCGAATAGTTTACTATTTGGCGGGGCAAAAGATGCAGATGTAGAGCCAAGAGGAAAAGACAATGAATAAAAGCATTTTTGTGGTAAAACTTGTTTCAGCGAGTTTGTGCCTGTTAGCGACCATTGGTTGTAGCTCCCCAACTATAAAGACTCAATTTTATACATTGAGCCAACAAACAACACCAACCCAACTAGTGGATAATCAGAAGCAGTTAGGCTTAATTGTTATTGAAAATATCGCTCTAGCGGACTACCTAAGGCAGCAAGGAATCGCGGTGAAACAGTCAGCAAGCCGATTGCAAATATCTTCCAATCATCGTTGGGCCGAAAGTCTAGAGGGAGCGCTTGCAAGAAGTCTCAGAAGTGAGCTCGAGTCTAACTTAGAGAATCATCGAATTGAGCTGGTTAACAGGCATTGGCAAACGAAGGCAAAATACACCATTAAAATTGAAGTAACTCAGTTTGAAGTGGACAATACGACACGAAACACTGTGCATTCAGGCCGCTATTGGATTCATAATCAAAGTGGAGTAGTCATTGGTCAAAGACGCTTTAATATCAGTCTAGCGCTTGCTAAAAGTGGATTTGAAGGTGCGGTTAAGAACTTGCAACAATCGGTTGTTCAGCTTGGAGAGTTACTTAGCGAGGATATAAATCAGCTTTCTCAATGATTGAGAGGGCATATGCGAGTAAATGCTTGGATTAAATTATTTAAGAATAAGGCCGGTTTAGTTGCGTCGCTGGTGTACTCTCGTCAATACTACCCTTTTTTACTGATGTCGGTATAATCCGAGCCGAACCCCCATCATATCAATAAATAGCATTAAGTAAGCCATGACTACAAGGTTAGATCCCGACATCATTGATTGGAAATCCGCTGAGCTTCCGGATACGTGGGCCGATAATCTTGCTTTTAGTCGTTATCAGGATCTTAAACTGTTGTTCAAGAAATTCCGTGGAAAGCAGATTGAGAGAGTTAGGCTTCCTGAGGATATTCAATCTAGCTTAGAACTGCCAAAATATTTATTACAAGAATTTCACAATTTACCCAATGGGAATTTTTCTAAAAATATCAGTAAAGGTTATGTGACTGGCTTCGATATCAGTATGTTGGGGACCATGAAACAAGCCAGAAAAAATATTGCTAAAGACTTATCGGCTTGCCATTCTGTATTGGATGTGGGCAGTGGCGGAGGGCGCTCTACTGCATCATTGATCGATTCAGGCCTCAAAGATGTGTGGGGCTTAGAGCCTTCACCTTATTTGCTAAGACATGCGTCGCGTAATTATCCTAGCATTCGATTTGTACAGGGCCTAGTAGAGAATACTCCTTTTCGACAACAACGATTTGACGGAATTTCTGCAAGTTTTGTGTTTCATGAAATCCCCCCCAAATATTCCAATCAAGCTCTCAAAGAATGCCACAGAATCCTAAAGCCAAATGGAAAGTTAAGTATTTGTGAACCGGCACCAGAACAGTTTTATCAGGGGTATTGGCCAATGTTTAAACAGTTTGGTCTCAAAGGGCTTTATTTTAAGTTTTTGGCCAAACGAGTCTATGAGCCTTTTGTGGCGGCATGGCATAAGAAAAACTATTCAGAATGGGCGGCTACTCACGGTTTTGAACTTATAAAAGACAAAACACAGATGCCGGTTAGGTACTTGCTGCTTCAAAAGAAGAGCTAGCGTTACCAGAATCATTGGAAATTGTTCCCCAACTAGTTTCAGTGGTTCGGCACCACTTTGTAAGCGCAACGTCTTGCACCGTCTAGAATATGCTCATGCCTTTGAACTTTGGCTAAGGGAAGTAATAACTCTTGAAAGAGTTGTAGTTCGGAGCGACAAAAACTTTGACATTGATTGGCCGCCGCACAGATTGGGCAGTGATTTTCTAGTAACCAATAATTGTTACCAGATTTTTCGAGAGAAGCCATATAGCCATCTTCAGTTCTAAGATTAGCTAGGGCTATTAGTTTGTCCTCAAGTTCTAGGTGTTTTTTTAGCTCCAGTTGATATCGTTTTGAAATTTCTAGCTCTCTTTGTGTGATCAATTCTTCCAATCCGTTTTCGCCAAACAGGTTTTTTATGGACTCAATCATTTGAAGCGTCAGTTCCTCGTGTCTATTAGGAAATTGAGACTGGCCCTTAGAGGTGAGCTTCCAAAATCGGGTTGGACGGCCTCTAGCGGCTTTTTTGTCAAAATAAACTAGTTTTCCTTGCTCTTCTAGTTGTTGAAGATGCTGTCTTACTCCCATGGTTGTGAGATTGAGCTTATTAGCAAGCTGTTTTGCCGTCATGGCCCCGTTGAGTTTTATATGCTCTAAGATTTTGTCTGTCGTTTTCAATCGATTCCCCTCGCTAATTCCGTATTATTCCTTTTTCGGGGATTATGTAAAGTATTTCATTGATAAATGTTGGGATGGAGTAAACGAATTTTACCGGGGGCTAATAAGCACAGGCAGTCAATGGATATTAATTTGCGTGCTAAGTCGTAATGCTGTCTTTGACAACCGGAATAGCGCTGAACTCTTCTCCACAAACTGGTTTAGAGAATAGGTATCCTTGGCCAAAATCGCAACCAGCTTGCTTGAGAAGTACTTGTTGATCGACGGTTTCAACTCCTTCTGCAATTACCCTCAGGCCAAGTTTGTGCGCCATTACAATGATTGCTTCACATAAAACCATATCACTTGAGCCAGCCTTTAGGTTATTTACAAATGACTTGTCTATTTTTAAGTAATCGATATCGAACTTTTTTAAGTAAGAAAGTGATGAGTAGCCGGTACCAAAATCATCTAACGAAATTTGAAAGCCAGACTCGCGTAACCCGCTAAGGTGAGAAGTAATATCATCGTAACCTTCCATTAGCATACTTTCAGTCATTTCAATTCCGATAGAGGAAATATCAAGATCTAGCTGGTTCAAGAATTCACTCCAGCCAATGGTGCTGCGACTTTCAAATTGCACCGGAGATGTATTGACGCTAATTTGAAAGTTTGGATTGATACATTCTCGCCATAGCTTGACTTGTCTTGCTGACTGCTCGAAAACTTGTTCACCAACCTCGATGATCATTTGGGTGTCTTCTAGTATCGGTATAAAAGTTACTGGGCTAATAAATCCTTTCTCTGGATGGTTCCAACGAATCAGAGCCTCACATTTTCTAACTTTCATCGATCCAAGTTCAACGATCGGTTGATAGAAAACTTCAAATTCTTTTCTCTCAATTGCCTTACGAAGATCTCCAACCAAATTCATTCGGGCCACCGCATCTTTTCTCATTTGAGGTGTAAAACGATGAAATACGTTTCGCCCTTTGGCCTTTGCCGCATACATTGCTTGGTCAACATTTTTCATTAGCTCGACCATAGTCGTTGAATCTTCTGGACACACGGTGAGACCAATACTGGCAGAAATAAATGCTTGCTGTCTAAGTTGAAAAGGAGCTTTCAACGCATTGAGTATATTTTGAGAAATTTTACCGCTAATAGACTTGTCACTAATATTTTTGAGTAAAACCACAAACTCATCTCCACCCAACCTGGCAAGAATACTTTCGGTTGGTAGGCAGGCGTTAATTCGCTTAGAGGCTTCAATGAGTAGCTCGTCGCCTTGATCATGGCCTAAGGTATCATTGACTTCCTTAAAGCCATCTAGATCTATCAAAAGAAGCGTGAAGTTAGTTTGATTTTCTACCGAAAGCTCAATCTCAGCGTTGATTTTTTCTTGAAAGAAACGTCGATTTGGAAGGCCGGTTAAAAAATCAAACTTAGCCTCTTGCCAAATTTCCTTTTCTCTAACTTCTAGTTGACGATTGTGTTCACGTAAATTTCTTTGGCGATATAATAAGAATAAAACTATCGCAATGGCGATCAGCGAAATTTGATACACTTTTTGATAATCTTCGCCAATTTCGTACTTAACCGTGAGCCAAGAGTTATTGATGCGTTTTATTTCAGATTCCGAAATACTTGCAATAGCTTTATTAAAAATATCTACTAAGAAAGGTTTGGTTTTGTTAACTCCAATGCCTAATTTGATGGTTGTTAACTCATCAAATTGACCGCTAATTTTAAGGTTGCTGTAACCTCCTTCTTGAATGGCAAAGCCGGCAATTTGTAAACCCGTAAGGTATCCAAAAATTCGACCTGAGTTGACCATTTCAAAACCTTCTTCAATTGAGTCGTATTCTACTAAGTCAATTTCAGGATAACGTGCTCTCAATAACTCCACATAAGCGTATCCCGATCGGATACCCAGTGGCTTGTCAATTATCTCGGCAAGGTTTGCTTTAAAAAACTTTTCTTGGGTAGTGACTATAACGAATGGAATTTCGACATAACTATCGGTAAAAAACAGAAACTCTCTTCTTTTTGGTGTCTCGACAATCAACGACAAAATATCGCAATTCGCATTCTTTACTTTATCAACCGATTGATTCCACGACTCGGTAACTACTAGCTCAATGGGAACTTCGATTAATTTTTCAAACAACTTCATAAACTCAGCATTTACACCCACGTGAGTACCTTCCTCGATGCTATCCAGAGGAATGGAATCAGGGCCGACACAAAGTTTAATGCTGTCCAGAGACGCTAAAAATTGTCTTTCGGAATCTCTGAAATTGATTTTATTAGCTGAATTTGCAGTGGCTGTGATACCGCTGATTAAAATCGCTAAGAATATAATCCATTTTTTAAAAAGTAAGTTCACAAATTGAGATATTTTTCTAATCAATAGTTAAAGGCAAAGTCCTAACTAGAGTCTAGTTGATTTTCTAAATAATTGTATGAAAGTGTTCATAAAATTTTATAGGTATCTAAATGGTCGTTTGAAGCTACTTTTTAAGTTGACTAATTATTTGTAAGTTGCGTGTTTCATTTCCCCTATAAAGCCCGAAAGTTGTTGTATAAGTGTCGTTTGATTATCGAGATTTTCTTCGATAATTTTTACTACTGCCGATCCGCTGATGACGCCACCAATTGGCAGTTCTAATGCTTGCTTGACCTGATTAGGAGTTGAAATGCCGAACCCTAGTAAGCAAGGTGGTGCTTGGTATTTGTGTAACGCTGAAACAATATTTTCAACTGGCATTTCGGCTCTTACTTCGGTACCTGTTACACCAGCACGACTTAGCAAGTAGGTGTATCCTTGACCGTTGCTGGCGACTTGTTTAAGCATATCGTCGGAAGCGTTGGGAGTGGCAATAAATATTGGTTTAATGTCAGCTGAGTTTGCCGCATCAATAAATGGAGCGGCTTCTAAAGTTGGCACATCGGCAATTAATACGGAGTCCACTTTAGCTTGAGAAGCTAATTGATAGAAGTGATCCATCCCATTTGAAACGACTAAGTTAGAATAAACTAATAGCCCAATAGGGATGTCTGGGTTAATCGATCTAATTTTCTTTATTAGTTCAAAACTGCGATCAACAGTGGAACCCGAATTTAAAGCTCTAATAGATGCTTTTTGAATGACAGGCCCATCTGCGATTGGGTCGGAAAATGGGATCCCAAGTTCCAATGCATCGGCGCCACTATCAATTAAACATTGTATGATTTCTATACTTCGGTCAAAGTCGGGGTCATGTAAGGTTACAAATGGCACAAATGCCGCCTGACCCTGCTGCTCTAACTTGTTAAACATTCTTTGGTATCGATCTGTCATTTCTAAAACCTTTTGTTAAATTCTTTACTGGTCTAATTGGGAAATTTCAATTTATTCACTTAATTGGCGAACATATTCCAAGTCTTTATCACCTCTACCGGAAAGGTTGACGATGATAGTAGCTGGCTCTGAGAGCGATTGGGCAAGTTGAAACGCGTAAGCTAAGGCATGTGAAGATTCAAGTGCAGGAATGATCCCCTCAGTTCGAGAAAGCCTTTTAAATGCGTCCAGCGCTTGAGTGTCGGTTACCGAAACATAATCGACTCGCCCAATTGATTTTAAATGGGCATGCTGTGGGCCGACTGCTGGATAGTCTAAGCCGGCACTGACAGAATAAGATTCTTCAATTTGACCGTCGTCATTTTGCATCACATAAGTATGTGTGCCGTGCAGGATTCCCTTCGATCCTTTGGCTAAGGTTGCACCATGTTGATTTGTTTCGAGTCCTTTTCCTGCCGGCTCAACGCCAATCAGTTTTACTGACTCATGAGGGATAAATTCATGGAATAATCCGATGGCATTTGAGCCACCACCAACACAAGCAATGGCGTAATCAGGTAAAGATTGCTCTTTGTCAAAAAACTGTTGTCGCGCTTCTTCGCCAATCATTTTTTGAAACTCTCTGACCATCGTTGGGTAGGGATGAGGCCCTGCTGCAGTACCCAGTAAATAGTGTGCATCCAAATAAGTTGCAGACCAGTCGCGTAAAGCTTCGTTGACTGCGTCTTTTAAAGTTCCGCTGCCGGCGGATACGGGGATTACTTTTGCCCCCATCAATTCCATTCTAAATACATTGGGTTGTTGTCGAGCGCAGTCCTTTTCTCCCATATAAATACGGCACTTTAATCCAAGAAGTGAACAGGCAATTGCCGTTGCGACTCCATGTTGACCGGCTCCGGTTTCCGCGATAATCTCATTCTTACCCATTCGTTTAGCGAGCAGAGCTTGCCCCAAAACTTGATTAGTTTTGTGGGCGCCACCATGTAATAAGTCTTCGCGTTTTAAATAGAGCTTGACATTGTTATTGGGACAAAAGTTTTTGGCTCGAGTCAATGGCGTTGGTCGGCCAGCGTAATCGCGTAGCAATGAAGCGAATTCTGATTTGAAATCTTCGTCGTTCAAAGAGTCCACAAAGGCCTGTTCCAATTGATGAAGTGCAGGCATTAATATTTCGGGAACAAACATACCGCCAAATTCACCGAAGTTTTTATTTAATTTAGTCATAAAGTATTTTCTCTAATAAATGTTTGTAATTAGTTAAACTCGTAGCGTTTTAAATAATTGCTTAATCTGTTGACGAGATTTTTCTCCAGGTCTGTTTTCGACTCCAGAGTTTATATCAAGGCAAGCGCAGCCCAATTGTGCTGCCTCTAGAATATTCTCGTTATTGAGACCACCAGCGAGCACCAATTTATCTTTGTTTAGTTGTTCGATACTACTCCAGTCAAAACTCATTCCGGTGCCGCCAAATGAACCCTTGTTTTCTGTATCAAGCAACACTCTATCTACTAAGCCATTGAGTTGCTGTTGCAGTTGTTTTTCGGAAACTGACGTTGTTACTGGCAATGCATTCCAAATTTGAGTGTTTGCTAAGCTTGAGCGCAATTGTTTAATATAGGCTTCGCTTTCATTGCCATGCAATTGAATAATGTCTAACCCAACGTCTCGTGCAATTGGAATTACTTGTTCTATTGGGTGGTTAACGAAAACGCCTACCCACTGTAAGTCAACTGTTTCAGTCAATTGCTTTGCATCTGAGGTTTCAATGAATCGAGGCGATTTAGGA
Organism: Kangiellaceae bacterium; assembly: GCA_965230505.1. GTDB lineage: Bacteria > Pseudomonadota > Gammaproteobacteria > Enterobacterales > Kangiellaceae. Next base: position 3,823,773 of record OZ246006.1, read on the forward strand.
TAAAATATTAAGCCACCAAAGGTTGCGCCGTTTTCTTCTGCACATTTTGCAGAAGCGATATCGGTGAGCCCACAAATTTTGGCTTCCCCAAACAGTAATGACTTACACTGCTGCTCAATATTTTTTTTAGCCATAATACTAGAGCCGATTAAAAAGCCATTGACGTGGCTAGCTAATTTTCTAACTTGTTGGTGAGTTGAAATCCCTGACTCAGAAATAAATAATCGTCCGTGTTTTTGCTCTTCAGTTAAACTAGAGATTAAGTTTTCGGTTGTTTTCAAATCAATCGTTAAGTCTTTGAGATTGCGATTGTTAATACCGATAATTTTTGCGTCCAATTGAATCGCTCGTTGCATTTCTTCATGATCATGAACCTCAGTCAATATGTCTAAATTCAGACTCTTAGCTTTTTGGGCTAGCTGTTGGTATTGCTGGTCATCAAGCACTGAAAGCATTAATAGAATGGCGTCTGCGCCATAATATCTTGCTTCTGTAATTTGATAGGGATCAACAAAAAAATCTTTTGCCAACACCGGTTGAGTGACTGTTTGGCTGACTAACTTCAAATAAGCAAAGCTACCTTTGAAATACTTATAATCAGTTAATACCGAAATAGCACTGGCATATTTTGAATAGCTTGCAAGGATTTCTTCGAGGTTAAAGTTTTCTCTAATTAGGCCTTTAGAGGGCGATGCTTTTTTGCATTCTAAAATAAAATCCGAGTGAGAATGGCTAAGCGCATCAAATAGACTACGCTCTGAACATGGCAATTGAGAAGAGAGAACTCTCTCCGGATAAATTGATTTTCGCTGAACTAATTCTCTGTGCTTGTTTGAAACAATTTTATCTAAGACATTACTCATGGGTATCCACCGAATTGCTCGTGCTGTTAACTTGCTTGCAAAATTCGACCACTTTATTTAATCGGGAATAGGCTGCTCCCGAGTGAATAATTTTCAACGCCGCTTTAGTGCCTGCAATCAGGTCTTCTTGCATGCCTGCAACTTTGAGTAAAGCGGCTGAATTAGCGGCCACGGTATTACTTATTGATACTAACTTGTCACAATGAATATTTCCTTTTAGAACATCTAAGAAAATTTGCGCATTAACATCTGGAGTGCTACCAGCGATATCCGCCTCTGGGCATTGAGGTAACCCAAAATGACTAGCATCAAGCTGATCACTTTTAATCTCATTATTTTTAAGTTCGACCACATGGGTTGGGCTATGTAAAGTAATTTCATCGTAGCCATTACTATGCACGATCATTGCGCGCGTACAGCCCGATAACCTTAAAGACTCAGCCGCTGGTTGACACAAGGCTGCCGAATAGGTGCCCATGAGTTGGTATTCTGGCGCCGCTGGATTAATGAGTGGTCCTAATGAATTGAATATAGTACGAGTCTTCAATTGATTTCTAATTGGCATAACATTTCCCACACCCGGGTGGTATAAAGGTGCAAATAGAAAGCAAAATTGGGTCGCGTCAAGACAGTCTTTTGCCAAGTCTGCTGACATATCAATTTTGACTCCCAATGACTCTAAGACATCCGCAGAACCACACTTTGATGAAATAGAACGGTTCCCATGTTTAACCATTGGCAGCCCCATTTCGGCTAGCACAAACGCCACCATCGTTGAAATGTTTACCGTATTCATTCCACTGCCTCCGGTGCCACATGAGTCAGCAGTAGGATAGTCTGTTGCCGCAAAATTTATTGCATTTTCTCGAAGAGCTTGTGCTGCGCCGGCAATTTCAGCCGGTTGCTCACCTTTCATTTTTAAACTAACCAGCAAGCTTGTCATTTCAACTTCGGATAGCTTTCCCTTTATTAAAAGGTCGAAAATTTGCTTACTTTCTTGCTGGGAGAGATGTTGCTTCTCAAATAGTTTTTGTTGTAATTGATTCATAATATTTAACTCTAATGTTTTTATCATGGGTTAATTAATCAAGGAGCCAGTTTATCGAATTCTGAAGCAGCGCTCCGCCTTGGGGAGTGAGAATCGATTCTGGATGAAACTGAAATCCTAGTATCTTATGTTGAATGTGTTTTATCGCCATCACTTCATTGTCAGTTTTTGCAATAACCTTAAGGCAGTTAGGAATTTTAGTGGCCGCTAAAGAGTGATATCTGGCGGCTATAAATGGGTTAGCCAGATTCTGAAATAGCTCGTTCTCTTCAGTCTCTAAATGAATAGGCTCTGCTTTACCGTGCACGATGGAATTAGCCGCGCCTATTTGGCCATCGAAGCTTTGAATGATCGCTTGGTGGCCCAAACAAATGCCTAGAATTGGTAGTTTTCCTTGATAGCGTTCAATAATAGCCAAGGTATTTCCAGCGGTATCTGGATTGCCTGGTCCCGGTGAAAGTACAATTACTTTTTGACTTTCGCATTGGTCGATAATTTTAGACATTTTGTTAAAACTAATATCATTCCGATAGACTTCTAACTCGTCCACCATGGGTTGAATTTGGTTTACTAAGTTGTAGGTAAAAGAATCAAAGTTATCGATTAGGAAAATCTTTCGATGTTCTAAATTAGTCATTGAGACACTCCATGGCAACAAGCTGCCGATTAGCTATTTGGATAGCCAGGATGACGGCGTTGGCTTTGTTACGAGTTTCATCAGCCTCAGATTTTGGAATAGAATCAAATACTATTCCGGCTCCCGCTTGAACATAGGCTGTATCGTTCTGGCAGAATGCGCTACGAATGACAATACAGCTATCCATATCGCCATCGCTGTTAATATAACCAACAGCACCACCATAACTTCCTCGTCTTTGGCGTTCGGTATTTCTAATGATTTCTGTGGCTTTTATCTTTGGTGCTCCAGTCAATGTACCCATATTCATACAAGCTTGATACGCGTGGAGGCAATCAAGATCTTGTCTAAGTTTTCCTTGAACACAAGAGACTAAATGCATGACCTGCGAATAGCGGTCAATCTCTAACAATCGTGGAATTTTGACGCTGGAAGTTTCACTAATTCTCGCGATATCGTTGCGCGCCAGATCAACTAACATCATATGTTCAGAAACTTCTTTCTGGTCTAGCTTAAGCTCTGTTTCTAATCGTTTATCCAAATCATGGTCGATCGTACCGCTAGCCTGTCGGCCTCTCGCTCTGGTTCCTGCAATTGGGTAAAGCTCGACTTGGCGAGTGTCATTGGTGTATTTTAATGCACTTTCGGGGGATGCTCCGAATAACACAAAATCCTTATCTTCAAGATAAAACATGTAGGGACTTGGGTTGGTTTCTTTTAGCTTTTGATAGCTGAGCAATTGATTAGGGCACGGGATTGAAAAAGTTCTTGAGGGGACAACCTGAAAAACGTTTCCTGCAATTATTTCCTCTTTTAGTTGATTGACCGATGTTTCAAATTGACTGTCCGAAATATCGCACTCTACTTTATTCATTGTCTCAGGAGTTAATATATTTGAACGAGATGCTGAAGTAAGGCATTGGTCTTGTTCGCCCATTGCTTCAGCAATTGCTTGCATTCGTCGAGATTGCTCATAATAGTGCTTTTTTTGATCATCACCTGAAAAAATATTGCTATAAAGCGTACTGCGGTGAGTTTGGTGATCAAAAACAATGACTTCTTCGGCAAGATAAAACACATAGTCAGGGCAAGTATTTTTTCCATCTTTAACCCTTGGTAACTGTTCGAAACTAGCAATGAGATCAAATGAGAAAAGCCCCGCTAAAAATACCGAGTAAGGGCTGTTATGTGGGTGTTGAAATGTAGCCTGAATAGTTCTTAAGCAATCAACAGGTGTTAACCGTTTGAGCCGTGTTGCTTCGTCTAATAGGCTTTGGTTTTTTTCTTCTGTAGGGTATTTTATGGTTAACTTTTTTGCAGATATGTTAACAATCTCAACGGGTGAGGAAAATGCCTTGGTTAGGTTAGCCAAAGCATTGATGCCATTTGCTGTTTCGGCTGTCAATTGAACCGTATGAGAATGACATTCAATTCTTAAGGCTGCTCGATTGACAATGATACTTTTCAATTGCTCTTTACTGTCAATTTCACTTGACTCGAGTAAAATTCGGTTCCGGTTTGCTCCTTGCTGAGAGAGCTTGGAGAACAGCGCAACCGGGCTAAATTGACACTCAACTTGTTTGCGTAAAGTTTCTATTTTTTTGGTTATATTGGTCGCTAGAGTCATTATTTAAATACCTTTCCGGCAGCTTTTACAAAGGGTGAAAGCCCTCGCATTAGTGATTCAAACTCGCCCTCATTTAACGACTGTTGTCCATCGGAGAGTGCGGAAATTGGGTCATTGTGAACCTCGATCATTATCCCATCAGCACCGCAGGCAGCTGCTGCGCGAGCCATCGGGCTAATTAATTCTTTAATACCTGTACCATGGGAGGGATCGACAATCACAGGTAGATGGCAACGACTCTTTAGGTAAGCGACTGCACCTAAGTCCAGTGTGTTTCGAGTAGCGGTTTCAAAGGTTCTAATGCCACGTTCGCAAAGAATGATATTCTGATTGCCTTCACTGAAAATGTATTCAGCGGCAAGTAAAAGCTCTTCGATGGTCGCGGACATACCGCGTTTTAAAATGATTGGTATTTGGGTTTGACCAACGGCCTTTAACAGACGAAAATTTTGCATATTGCGCGCACCAATTTGCAACGCGTCTACATATTGGGTAAGCAAGTCGACGTGGCTGGCGTCGACTATTTCGGTGACGCAGGGGATTTTATTGGTATTTGCTGCCTGCTGCATCAGCTTTAGGCCTTCTTCTTCCAATCCTTGAAAGCTATAAGGAGAGGTTCTCGGCTTGAAAGCGCCACCTCGCAGAATGTTACCTCCGTGATGATTTACAATTTCAGCACAGCGTTGAATCTGTTGTTTGGTTTCAATAGCGCCAGGACCTGCGATAACCGTGAAACTTTCTGCTCCGATTCTTACCTGGCTCATACCTTGACCGATTGATACTTGGCTATCGTGAGATTGCATTTCTCGACTGACTTGTTTGTAACTGGTTAATATCGGTTTGACACTTTCAACCATTGAGTGAGCCGCTAGCTGCAATTGATTTAGTTGACGTTCATCACCCAGTGCCCCGAGTACAATTCTTTCTACTCCCGGCATAAACAGTGGCTTTAAACCTTTCCGCTCTATTTTGTCTAAAATTTGTTTGGCATCTTCTTCCGTTGCCGTTGGTTTAAGTACGATTATCATTAATGCTGTCCTTTAATGTATATATTGTAATTTTGTGATCAGATTTAAGCCATAAAAAACCCGCTTCAAAAGCGGGTCCCATGTGATTGAAATCTTTAATTCACGGCGAAGCCCACTCTGTTTTAGCGAGTATGCCAATGCCAACTAACTGGTTGAGTCTGTAAAAAACAATAAATTGAATCGATTATCATCATATGTCCACTATTAAAAATCAAAAAAAAACCCGTTAGAACATTTCTAACGGGTTTTTGTAAGTTCTTGAGGCTATCCAATCAAAAGATTAACCACACACTAACACCCGCTTGGTGTGATGCCACCAACGGCTATGCAATTTGTTTGCTCTATGAGAATTTAGTGTGTTCATGGGGCAACTTTATCTGCTGCTTGGAGCGAGTGTCAAGATACTTTTTGCTATATTGAGCTTTTTTAGCTGAGTTTGATGGTTTTTTTGGTCTAAATCTGAAAAAAGCCCACATCCTGCCAAATTTTGTCTATATTTAAAGACAGCTAGTGGATTGATTTTGGTAAAGATTAAGCCTTCTGACTTGCTTTAATTATCCCAATGCCTAAGAACCAAAAAATTTGGTACATATTTTGCCTAATAATAACTGTGTGGTTGTTTTTAGGCACTTCTGACAATAATTTGACTAATAGGAAAATACTGTCGTGAGTTCTGATGATAAACAACAAGCACAAAGCGATGAAGATGCGGTACTTCAGTGGGTCACCTTTCGTTTAGCTAATGAAACCTATGGCATAAACGTAATGCAAGTTCAAGAGGTGCTGCGCTACAGTGATATAGCGCCAGTTCCAGGAGCGCCAAGTTATGTCTTAGGTATTATAAATCTTAGGGGTAATGTAGTCACCGTCATCGATACCTGTCAAAGGTTTGGCTTGCCGCCGATTGAATTGACGGATAATACTAGAGTTATTGTTATCGAAACTAACCAACAAGTTATTGGAATATTAGTGGATGCAGTAGCCGAAGTCGTTTACTTAAAACGTTCAGATATTGATTCAACGCCCAATGTAGGGAACGATGAATCAGCTAAATTTATTCAGGGAGTGACCCATAGGGAAGGGGAGCTACTGATCTTAGTCGACCTAAACAAGTTATTAGGTGAAGACGAATGGGATGAGTTAGATTTTCTCGATTATTAGCTAAATCACTAATCGAATCTTCCTCTGACCTTAATTCGAATAGAAAGTTAGAGGAAGAGCAAATGGTTGAATGGTTCAATTCTTTAAACATTAATTTCATAGTGTCGGTGAGTGCCATGTTAATCGCCTCTTCGGCTATTCTAATTGCGCTATCCTACAAGCGAAAGTACCTTAAACTTCAACAGCAAGTCGTTCAAATGCAGAATGAAATCCGTGCGATTAATAGTGGCGCGCTAGGTATGGGGCGAACCATTAAAAAGTTTGCTAAAGATATCGCCAATGTTGAAATAAGTCATATTACAGAGTCTCAGCCTGATACCAGCGAAAAAACTTATCAACAAGCCGGGCTGTTACTGTCTAGAGGTGCGACGATTGAAGAAGTCGTCGAGGCCTGTGATATGTCGCCAGCTGAAGTCGAGTTGGTAGCAATATTGCGTCATTCCGGAGCTGCCGCTTAGACAATCTCTCTTACATTTTGTTGCGATAATGGGGTGAGTTGTTTTAATAATGGACTTGACCCCACCCACTAAAGTCCGCATTATTGGAAAAAAATAACAGGCTGATAATCACGCTTAAACCAGTAGCGTTCATCAGACGCCTTCTATCGATTACTGATCCGTGAGACCCTATGCGACCCATTGAAATTTGCAATCTGGAGCTTGCTCAAAAGCTCTCTCCCTTATTTTCTGGTATCAAAAGAGGGATCGAAAAAGAAAGTCTCAGAATCAAGCCTGATGGTTACCTATCCGATAAAAATCACCCAAAAGAATTAGGCGCAACTTTAACTAATCCCTTTATTACCACGGATTACTCAGAAGCACTTCCCGAATTTATTACCCATGCCAGTGAAGATAGAAACCTTCCTTTAAAACAACTTTATGAGATTCATCAGTTTTGTTATCAGCACTTGGGCGACGAAATCTTATGGTCTGCGAGTATGCCCTGCGTTATGGGTAAGGAAAGTGATATTCCGATCGCTCGTTATGGTTCCTCTAATAGTGCCAAAATGAAAGAAGTCTATCGTGAAGGCTTAGGTCATCGCTATGGACGATTTATGCAAACCATTGCAGGTGTTCACTATAATTTTTCACTGCCTCAAAAATTTTGGCAAGCGCTCTATGAGAAGGAAAACTCTGAGCTCTCACTAAAGGATTTTATCTCACATAAATACATGGGGATGATCAGAAATTATCTTCGTTACTCTTGGTTAATTCCGCTATTTTATGGAGCCTCTCCAGCACTGTGTGAAAGCTTCCTAAAAGGTAAAAATATAGACCTGCAAGAATTAGTGCCGGGAACCCGTTATGGGCATTACTCGACCTCATTGAGAATGAGTGATTTAGGTTATCAAAATAAAGTACAAAGTCAGCTTAACGTTGGGTACAACTGTTTGGATTCGTATATTGCAGCCCTTGAAAATGCGATTCGAACCGAAGATCCTTATTATCGAGATATGGGAGTGATTAAAGATGGTCACTACCAACAGTTAAACGCCAATATTTTGCAGATTGAGAACGAATTTTATGGAAGTATTCGTCCTAAACGTGTTTCGGTGTCTGGAGAAAGACCCACTAAAGCGCTTAAGTTACATGGCATTGAATATGTTGAAGTGCGCGCGTTAGATATAAATCCATTTTCTCCGATCGGCATCGATTCATCTCAAATTGCCTTTTTAGACTCATTCCTATTGTGTAGCTTATTTGCCAAGTCCGATCCGATCAGTGCGAGGGAAATGGGGGAGAATCGCGATAATTTTGATCGAGTCGTGCGCAAAGGCCGGCATCCTGATTTGTGTTTAACGGTTCAAAATAATTGTGTGCCTTTAAATGAGATTGCGAGTAAAATCTTGAATGAAATCCAACCCTTTGCTGAGTTACTAGATACTACTTATAGCACTCAAGAACACACTCATGTAATTGCGGACTTAACCAACCAATTAAACGACTTAGATCAGACCTATTCAGGTAGGATTGTGCGAGAAATTGAAGCAAAAAAACAGGGTTTTTTCCCGTTTGCTTTTGAACTTTCAAAGCAGCATAAAGATGAGTTTGTCGCTAACCCTTTAAAAGGAGAGAGATTGGCGGTTTTTCAAGATATGGCTGCACAATCACACCAAAAGAAACAACAAATTGAAGAGAGCGACTCAATTAGTTTTGAACAATTCTTAGAAAATTACTACCGATAACTGTGGAATCCAGATCGTCCACTAGATAATTTAGTCGATCTTATTTAAGAACACATAAAAAACATTTAATAAAAATAAAAAAGGCCGCAAACTGCGGCCTTAATTTTGTCGAATATAGCTGTTAAACTATTTTAACTAATGAGCTCCTGGTTTTTTAGATTCAAGAAGGCAGTTACTATCTTTCCAGTCCCCACCCATATTAATACAAAGTTGCTCAACACTGTGTTTCTTAACTAAGCCTTTTTCCAATAAGTAATCGGAACCTGGTTGAAGGCTATAAATTACCATCAACAAGGCAACTGTACTCATTACGATAGTGTAGGGAAGGGCCATGATGACCATTTTTACATAAGATAATCTGACTAACGGAGCAATTGCCGAAGTTAATAAGAATAAGAAAGCAGCTTGACCGTTGGGGGTAGCAACACTTGGAATATTGGTGCCTGTATTAATTGCTACCGCTAACATATCAAAGGTATCTCGAGAAATTCTCCCGTCAATCACTGCAAGTGCAATTTCATTAATATAAACCGTTGCAACGAAAACGTTATCACTAATCATCGACAAAACACCATTCGCTATAAAGAACATTACGACTTGAGTATTTCCTTCCATTGCTAAAACAGTATCAGTAATTGGTTTGAATAAAGACTGATCAGCAATGACACCAACAATAGCAAAGAAAACAGTCAGTAAAGCTGTAAATGGCAAGGCTTCTTCAAATGCATGTCCAATTTGATGCTCTTCTGTGACTCCACAAAAGGAAGTGGCTAAGATAATGACCGAAAGGCCGACTAAACCCACTGGCGCTAAATGCAGCGCTAAAGCAATGACTAGCCAAACACCCGTAATGGCTTGAGCAATTAGCGCCGCTTTATCTTTTTGAGTTCTTGCTTCGTTTTCATGTTCAGCATATTCTTCCATTACTTTGCGAACTTTTTCAGGTAGCTGTTGACCGTAGCCAAACCAACCGGTGTACTCTAAAAAAGCGGCGGTTGCTAACCCAGCAAAAAATACAGGAATAGTAATCGGAGACATTCTTAAGAAAAACTCGCCAAACTCCCAATTAGCTTTAGCCGCAATCAGCAGGTTCTGCGGCTCACCAACTAACGTACAAACACCACCGAGAGCCGTTCCGACCGCAGCATGCATTATTAAGCTTCTTAAGAAAGAACGAAAAGCATCGAGATCTTCACGATGCAGTTCATGAACTTCTTCGTCAGTGCCATGGTCATGATCACTAGTAAACTTCTTGCCAGAAGCTACTTTGTGATAGATGCCATAAAAACCGACAGCTACTGCAATAACTACTGCCGTTACGGTTAATGCGTCTAAAAATGCTGATAAAAATGCGGCAACAAAACTGAACATGACCGATAGCAATATTTTGGAGCGAACACCGAGCAAAAGTTTGGTGAAGATAAATAACAACAGGTTCTTCATGAAATAGATACCAGCGACCATAAAGACTAATAACAAGATCACATCTAAAGCTGCGATTATTTCATGCCAAACTGTTTGATAGGACGTAAGCCCGATAAACAAAGCCTCAAAGGCTAACAAACCACCGGGTAATAGTGGGTAGCATTTAAGTGCCATCGCCAAAGTGAAAATGAATTGTAAAATGAGTACCCAGCCGGTGACTACAGGCCCTACGGTGAATGCCAGTATTGGATTGAGCACTAAAAAAGTGACAATCGCCATTTTGTACCAATCAGGAGAGTTTCCTAAAAAGTTGTCGAGAAAAGTTTGCGGTAGGCTTCTATTCATTATGGTTCCTTTTTGTTTGGTCCCGAATTAATGCCCTCAAGCGAATCTTAGAAAGGTTACTTGAACGCTTTTAAATTATTGAACTAATTAGGAATTTTAGTCTGAATTTGGCCGTTTGCCAAACCCTTTGCGACATTTGATGAGCGATTTTTGGTCTTTTCGGTCAAAGATCGACCAACCTATTGGAATTTATTGGTCTTTAAGGGTGACAGGGTTCGTCCGGTTGGTTTATATTTCGACATATCAGACCAGTAGTCTGATATACTTTATGCAGTCTTAGTAGAATGATTGGTGTGGTAAGTATCAGCTTTACCTTACAACTTGTCAGCGCAGAAGATCTAATAAAATAAGGATAATAATGGCCAATTTAATCACAGCACGTAGCCCAGCCGCTTTTGCGGAAGAATATATCGTTGATTCGATTTGGAATGGAAAATTTGCGCCAGGCACCATACTTCCAGCAGAGCGAGAACTTTCTGAGTTAATCGGAGTGACTCGAACAACCCTCCGTGAAGTGCTGCAGCGGTTAGCTCGTGACGGTTGGTTGACTATTCAACACGGTAAACCAACCAAAGTTAACAATATTTGGGAAACTGGTGGCCTACACATTCTTGAAACCATTACTCGCTTAGATGACGATGGTTCTTTGACTTTGGCCGATCAATTACTCGATGCCCGTACTCAAATTGGTGGAATCTTTTTCCGATTGGCCATGAAAGAAAGTGCGCAAGAAATGAGCGATGTATTCAAAAAAATTGAAGCGGTTGAAAATAACGCTAAATCATTCATCGATTTTGATTGGCGCACTCAACACCAATGCGCGTTTCTTTCTAAAAACCCTGTTTATTTATTGATGCTTAACGGTTTTAAAGCTATCTACTATCGCATTGGAACCTTTTATTTTAGCCATCAAGAAACCAGAGATTTGGCACGAGCGCATTACCAAAATCTAGCTGAAATTGTTCTGACTCAGGACGTTGAAAAACTAAATGACGCCATTTGGAGCTATGGTCGCGAGAGTGGTGAGCTTTGGATGAAGGTGAGACAAGAGTTAGGCTCTCTAAAAGAACTTGAATAAACCCCCTAGAATTGGTCAGAAAAAGCGATTAGCGCACTCTGACCTATCAAGTTAACACTAATTCGCTGTTCTTTGCTTATCTGCTATTAGCTACTAGTGCTAATAGACATAATCCCGTAAAATCGACTCCCATTGAACCCCCACATTAGTCCGTTCCATACTTTAGTTGGGTACGAACGTACATAGCGGGAATAATTGTTGTGATAGTTGCCCAAAGGGTATTTAAGAGGTGAAGATTGGAATTTTTAGCTGAATATGGTGTGTTTTTAGCCAAAGCTGTGACCATAGTGATAGCGATAATCGCTGTTATTGGTGCCATAGCTAATCTTGGAAGTAAGAATAAGAAACCTTCTGAAGGCCACATAGAAATAAATAATCTGACTGAAGAAATCGAACAAGTCAAAGACGGTATGTTAGAAGAGGTGCTGTCTGAAGAAGAGTACAAGTCGCTGCAAAAAGAAAAAAAGAAGCAAGAAAAAGAGAAAGCCAAAGCAGAAAAGAAGCGGCTAAAAGAAGAAAAAAACAAGCAAAAAGACTCCTCTGAAGAGAGTGCTTCATCAAACCAGAGTCAGGAGGACTCTTCAGTTGCTGAAAGTCCGGAAGCGGAAAAAGTACAAGAATCAGCTTCTGGTGAAAATAGTGATTCAAATAAAGCAATAGAACAGCGAAGTACCGAAAAACTCAACGATGAGGAAAATACCGGTCGATTATTTGTAATTGACTTTGATGGTGATGTCGAAGCATCTGCGGTTGATAATTTACGCGAAGAAATTACCGCAATTATCTCAGCGGCCGAACCTAATGATAGAGTGTTGGTTCGCTTAGAAAGCCCTGGTGGTATGGTTCACGCCTATGGCTTGGCGGCCTCGCAACTGAGCAGAATTAAAGCCGCCAACCTGTCATTGACCATTGCTGTCGATCAAGTTGCGGCCTCTGGTGGCTATATGATGGCTTGTGTCGCCGACCATATCATCGCAGCGCCATTCGCAGTTGTTGGCTCAATTGGGGTTGTTGCAGAACTTCCAAACTTCCATCGATTACTCAGACATAATAAAGTCGACTATGAGCAGCATACCGCCGGAGAATATAAAAGGACTTTAACGATGTTCTCTGAAAACACCGAAGCAGCGCGTGAAAAGTTTAAAAAAGAACTTGAAGAAACCCACGACCTCTTTAAACAATTCATTACAGATAATCGGCCGAGTTTAGATATTGATAAGGTTGCTACTGGTGAGCACTGGTATGGAACTCAAGCGTTGGCCCTTGGCCTAATCGATTCAATCCAAACAAGTGATGACTTTATAGTGAACGCAGCTAAACAAGGTGACGTATTTGAAATTTCCTATGAAGTTAAAAAGCCACTAGCCGATCGACTTTCTTTCTCTATCAATTCAGCATTAGAAAAAGCGATACTATCGGTATGGAAAAAATCAATCGAGTCTCGTTTATTCAGATAAGCGCTAATAAAGGCACATTTAAGACAAACTGAGATTACACAACAGATTATGCAAAAACAGTTTTGGCACGATAAATGGCAAGCAGATCAAATTGGCTTTCATCTAGAAAGTGCCCATCCTTTGCTGCAAAAATACCATGCACAGGTATTTGCTAAACAACAAACTGTTTTTGTTCCTTTATGCGGAAAGTCTAAGGATTTAACCTTGCTCGAGCAGCAAGGCTACCAAGTCATTGGAAATGAGTTGAGTGAAAAGGCGGTTCAAGATTTTTATGCGGAAAATTATCCGTTAGCGCCAAGCAAATTAGCCAGCGTTGGTAGCAAAAGTAAACCAAAGTCTGAAGTTACTAACCCATCGGAGCTAATTCAATATTCACTTGATGGCGTGAGTATTTTTCAAGGTGATTTTTTCCAACTTGAAAAAGAGCAGTTAGTAAACGTTCATGCGATTTACGACAGAGCGGCTTTAATCGCTCTCCCTAAAGCAATGAGAATTGATTATGTTGCTCACCTTAAAACACTTTTTAATTCTGCTCATTTGTTATTAATTACACTTGAATATGAACAATCTAAAATGGATGGCCCACCATTTTCTTTATCACGTAGCGAAGTCGATACATTATTTAATTTTGCGCAAATAAACCTGCTATATAGCAAAGATATTATTGATAAAGAGCCAAGATTTAAAAGTAAGGGGCTAACCACTTTTATTGAAACCGCTTATCATATTTCATGGTAATTCCTTTAATTGTTTTGATTGTAGTTACTACTAAGGTCAAACTAGCAAAATGCTATTGCTCGTCATTAGGAGTTTTAAGCGAAATGACTAACAAAGAAATATTTAAATCAGCAAGTTTATTGAGCTTGATCGTGTTGAGTATATTGCTTTTGCCTAACCGCTCTAATGCGACAAATATAACTAATCAAAAGCATACAGAGGCCAGTTATAAGACTCTAAGATTAGTGGAACCTGTTTCTAATAATGCGACCGCATTGGCGGAGATAGACGGAGATAAATATCTGTTTAGTTTTGCCGGTTTAGGACCAAAGAAAACTTATCAAGCCGTTTTGCCAAACGCTTATTCTGTTAGTTTAGGTACTGGCGAAGCGAAGCGTATTTCCGGCCTACCCGACCAACGTGGCAGGCTGGCAAGCATTGCAGCCACTGTTGATAATAAAATATATCTGTTTGGTGGATATACAGTTGCAGCCGACCATTCAGAGGCTTTAACACCGGAAGTCTATCGATATGATCCTAAAACTGATAGTTATGAATTAGTCAGTAAAATGCCCACGCCTGTCGATGACAGCGTCGCTTTAGTATATAAAAACAGATACATCTATTTAATTAGTGGTTGGCACAACACTAACAATGTTGATTTAGTCCAAGTGTTCGATACCAAAAATAATCAATGGTTTGCAGCGACTAAGTATCCTGGAAATCCAGTGTTTGGTCATGCTGCTGGAATTGTCGGCAACAAGTTGTTGGTTGCCGATGGTGTTAAAGTGGTCGCACAAGTTAATGGTAAGAATCAATATGCGGCATCGGAGCAAAACTGGTTAGGCGAGATCGATCCAAGTAATCCAGCATCTATTAAATGGCAGGCCATTCCCAAACACCCTCATTTGCCTCTGTACCGAATGGCTGCGGTAGGAGTCGAGGAAAAGCAGCTTATTTTGTTTGCAGGTGGAAGTGATAACCCATACAATTTTAATGGTATTGGTTACGATGGTAATCCTAGTGAGCCGTCGCAAAAAGTGTTTGCTTATGATCTTACGGCTTCTAAGTGGCAACAGTTTCAGCCACTTGAATACCCAAGCATGGATCATCGTAATCTATTGTTTGATGGCGTGCGCTTCTATATTGTAGGTGGCATGACAAAGACTCAAGCTGTGACCAGCAAAATTCAAACATTTAAATTATTTGAGCCTTTAATGGTTAAGGAAAAATAGATGCAACAAACTTGTCCTTACGGAAGTTGGAAGTCGTCATTAACTCCAGAGAAACTAGCTGACAAAGGTGTTCGCTTTGGACATATGGTCGTTGATGGCAGCGACTTGTATTGGTTAGAAGGAAGAGCCGCAGAGCAGGGGCGAGGCGTGTTAGTAAAGTGTGATGCGCAAGGAAATCGTTCTGAAGTGCTACCTAAAGAGATTAGTGTGAGAACTAAAGTTCATGAATATGGCTCTGGAGATTTCATTGTTCATAAGGGCGTTGTGTTTTTTAGTAACGCTGACGATCAATGCATTTATCAATATGATGGACAATTAAAGCAATTAACCAGCGTTGGTATTAATCAAGAATATCGCTACGCTGATTATTGTCTTTCAGCGGAGCAAGATTATTTGCTGTGCGTACGAGAAACCCACCAAAAAGATAAAGTGTTAAACGAGTTAGTGATACTTGATCTTAAGAATGCAAACGAGAAATCATCCACTTTACCTGTAACGGTGTTGCAAAGCGGATTTGATTTTTATAGTTTTCCGAGACTCAGTCCCAATGGAAATCGACTAGCTTGGACTTGTTGGAATCAACCTCAAATGCCTTGGGATGCTGCTGAGCTTTGGGTGGCCGATTTTCACAGCGATGGTAGAACCGATGCAGAACATAAAATCGCTGGTGGTATCGACCTCAATGAATTCAATCAACAACAGGCAAGTGGACGAACTAACGATGCTTGGTCGATGAATGCCGTTTATCAGCCAACTTGGAGTAATGATGGGGTTTTGCACTATATCAGTGATGCAAGTGGTTGGACTAATATTTATTCTTGTCGTGACGGGATGCTCAATGCTCTAACGCCAATTGACCGAGAGTTTGGCATCCCGCAGTGGGTGCTAGCTTCTTCTACTTATACTTTTGCAAGCCAAAGTGATATCTACGCAGTTTATATTCAACAAGGTCAACAGCAACTTTGTCATATTGATGAATTAACAGGGCATATTGAACCGATTCCGTTACCCTTTAAGGATTTCGGTGAACACTTACTTTACGCCAATGGATTTCTCTTCTTTCGAGCCGCGGGTCCTGCGGTTGCAGAAGCTATTTACTCATTCAATATTGAAACGCAAGTATGCACAAAACTAAGTGAGCCCGTTGATTTTCCGTTAGCTGTGGAAGAGTTAAGTATTGCTGAAACTATAGAGTTTGAGTCAAGTGATCAAAGGGTTGCCCACGCTTTTTATTATGCCCCACATAATACAAACTACCAAGCTCCAAACGGTACTCTACCCCCGCTGATTGTGATGAGTCATGGTGGACCAACTGCAATGACGCATAACTCTCTCAATGCTGCGATTCAGTTTTGGACTCATCGTGGTTTTGCCGTGGTCGATGTAAACTATGGCGGTAGTACTGGCTTTGGAAAACGATATAGAACGGCATTAAATGGTCAATGGGGAGTGGTGGATGTGCAAGATTGTATCGCCGCTGCCAACTATCTTGTTGACAGCAAGCGGGCCGATGCTAATGCTCTTTTGATTAGAGGAGGCAGTGCCGGAGGTTACACCACCCTTTGCGCTTTGACATTTCATGATGTTTTTGCTGCCGGAATGAGCCGATATGGGGTAGCCGATTTAGAAAGTTTAGCATCTGATAGCCACAAATTTGAAGCCCGTTATTTAGATAGCGTGGTTGGGCCTTATCCAGAAATGAAAGAGACCTATGTAAAGCGATCTCCAATTCATTCCACTGAAAAATTATCTTGTCCTATCTTATTGTTACAAGGTGAAGATGATAGAGTGGTTCCTCCTAATCAAGCGGAAATGATGGTGTCTGCTTTAAGAGATAAGCAGATCCCTTACGCTTACCAACTGTATGCAGGAGAAGGACATGGCTTTAGAAAAGCCAGTACGATTATCAGTGCGCTGAACGCTGAATTAAGCTTCTATCGACAAATTTTAAAGATAGAAGACCAAGAAAATATAGATAAACTAGAAATATATTTCTTAAAGTGATTTTTTATTAATTGTCATTAACTAACATCCGGTAGTAGTGAATTACTAGAGAGAAGAAACTATGAGTGAACGAATTAATCAGTTAATTGGTAACAACCGTGATTGGGCGAAGCGGTTTGAACAAGATAATCCAGGTATTTTTGAAAAATTGGCAAAGCAACAAAAACCAGAATACTTATGGATAGGTTGCAGTGATAGCCGAGTTCCTGCAAATACAATTGTCGGGCTGCAACCGGGAGAAGTCTTTGTACACAGAAACATTGCAAATCTGGTTCATCATTCCGATCTTAATGTTTTATCGGTGATGGAATATGCGGTCAATGTATTACAAGTTAAAGATATTATATTGTGCGGTCACTATGGGTGTGGTGGTGTCGCTGCCTCTATGGAAAATTGCGAACATGGGATCGTTGACAACTGGATTAGAATGATAAAAGACTCGTATAGTACCTACCAAGAAAAATTCGAAAATATTAGCAATGAAAAAGAAAGACTGGATTTAATGTGCGAGATCAATGTGATTGAGCAAGTTAGAAATATCTGCCACACATCTATTGTACAAAATGCATGGAGACGCGGACAAACGCTTTCTGTACATGGAGTGATTTATGGGATTGAAGATGGGCTACTAAAAGACCTTGATGTGACCACTAATTCGCTAGAGCAGGTTGAAGGAATTTATCAGCTAAGTTAATAGCTCTCAACAAACTTCAACTCTTTGTCTAAATAAGGTTATAAGAGAATAATTTGATAGAAATTTCACGGCTTAATCATTCGGATAAAGAAATATCCGAATTGATTTACTTAGTTTTTCAGTGTTCTTATCAAAAAGAAGCAGAGTTAATCGGTACAGATAACTTTCCACCTCTGGCGAGAACAGCTCAAAATATTCAAAAGACCAATCGAGATTTTTTCGGCTTGTGGTTTAAGAAACGGCTTGCTGGCGTGGTTGAGGTCGAGTTGCTGGGAGTGACTCTTTCCATTTGCAGTCTGGTGGTTGACCCCGGTTTCTTTCGGCAAGGGATCGCAAGTCAACTACTCGAGTTTCTTTTTGAGTCGCTTGATTGTGAAGAAGCATACGTAGAAACCGCGGTGGTAAACTTGCCAGCGATAAAGCTCTACAAAAAGTTCGGTTTTACAGAAATAAAACGCTGGATTCCTGAGCATGGTATTCAGAAAGTTGGTTTTAAAGCTAAAATCCTTTCTAATCAATTACCAAAAGCGTAGCAAGGATATTATGATCAAAATTTATAGGACCATCACATTTATGGTTGGTGATTATTAAGCTCCTTTCTAAAAGTATCTGGGTACTGTTTTACAATATGAAAGGTATGGTTCTTTTAAGTACTTACGCAGATGCGCTTCCTCCAGTTTGATTTGACTTATCACTGAAACAATTCCCAGGCTCAAACAAACTAAACTAAAAACACTCGGTAAGGCGAGCAAAAAACCGAATTGTCCAATTAACACACCTAAGAAGATTGGATTTCTAGACCGAGAATAAATCCCAGTGGTCACTAGTTTTTCAGGACCTAATTCATCAATTCCCAACCGCCAATGTTGTTTGAGAAGGTTATGGCAGGTGAAAATTAGACCAAACCCAGCTACCATTAATCCCAGACCAACTAAATTAATGACCGATGCCATTAGTGGCTCAAATACGCCGATATATATGTCAATCTGTGGGTAAAAAATTCGGGCTAAACAAACCCACCAAATCGCTAGTCGAAAGACTCTAAAAGTTATGTGTCCGTACCAATGAGCTGAACCAACCTTTCCCAAGAAAGTGATCGTCTTACCGGTACGGTTCATTATAAGTTTTGTACTATAGAACAAAGCAATAAAGGTAAAATACCCGCCTAAAAAATATCGCGTAAATAAGTCAATAGTGATGTCCATAAATGTGATTAACTCAATCGAAAAGGGGGATTTGTTAATCAGTATATCAGTAAACGACTCTAATAAATAATCAAGGGTTATAAAAGGTTATCAAACAACTATTGAAGATTAGTCTATAGTCGGTATCATGACAGACATGACTAAATCTCAGCAATTACAGAATCAACTCGAGCTAATTTCTGAAAGCGCTCGCAAAAAGATCGGTAGCGGCAAGGTTGCCGATTATATTCCTGCGCTGGCGAAAGTTAACAACAACCAGTTTGGGATCGCCGTTTGCGACTTGAATGGACGCGTCTATAAAACCGGAGATGCTGATACTAGTTTCTCGATTCAGAGCATTAGTAAATTATTTACACTTATTCAAGCCATGCAAATCTATGGCGACGAGCTTTGGCAAGGATTGGGGAGAGAGCCATCGGGTCAGCGTTTTAATTCACTGGTGCAGTTGGAATCCGAAAATGGCATACCGCGCAACCCATTTATCAATGCCGGTGCGTTATTGGTCTGTGACCGTTTAGAAAGTCGTTGCTCTGCGCCTAATTACCAGTTATTAGAAATGCTTAAAAGCCTTTCAGGCAATCTACACCTTAGAGTCGACAAAGCGGTTGCTCGCTCTGAAATGGAACATGGCTCAAGAAATGCGGCTATGGCCTACTTAATGAAAGCGTTTGGAAACTTTCCTAATTCGGTTGAAAAAGTATTAGAAAGCTATACCCATCACTGTGCCATAGAAATGAGTTGCGTGGATTTAGTAAGAGCGGCTTTGCCGCTTGCCAACAAAGGCAAAAGCCTGTCTGGAGAGCAAGTTTTAACGCCAAAACGAACCAAGCGAATTAATGCGATGTTAGCCACTTGTGGGCTTTATAACGAAGCAGGTGAGTTTGCATTTAAAGTAGGCCTTCCAGGAAAGAGTGGCGTCGGTGGCGGTATTTTAGCGATTTATCCAGGGCACTATTCGATTTGTGTTTGGTCACCTGAATTAAACGTGGCGGGGAATTCTTTGGCGGGAATGCATGCGCTTGAGAAGCTCAGTGAAGAGCTTCACTTTTCGATTTATTAGAGGGGAGTGTGAACTTGCGCCAAGACTGGCGACCTCAAAGGAGACATATTTGGTGTTCTTTTAGAAAGAACCAAAGTTAAATTCAATGCTTCGACTGCGCTCAGTAACCTATAAGTAGTATCTCTGCATTCTTAAAGGGCGGTTTCGCAGCGCTGAAGCTTGCCTGCGAGCTACTTTTTTCAAGAGCAAAAAAAGTAGCCAAAAATGCCCTATACGTTGCGCACTGGGCGACCGAAATTAACCTAATATTTTATCCCGACTGTCTGTGGGACGCCCACCACCTGTTCGTCTTTATGGCCCATCCCGGTGCTCCTTACTTCGAACGTTCATTTATCATACGTAATCGGTGCGGTGAATGACTTTACCGAAGATATACCCATCTAGCGGCTTATAACGGACTTGTGAAGCAAATGAGGCAGCGGGTTGACAAGAAAAGTGAAGGATAGAAAACTGCTCCTGCACTTTCCGCATTCTTTACATCCATGAAATATGAGCCAGCGAAACCGCCTTTGACTTTTGTTTTTCGAGTATTTAGGCACTTATTAAAGGGTAATAGAAATTGTCCGCTATAGATAAGAAACAGTCATCGAAAGTCCAATTTCCGCTTTAATTCACATCTATAAAACAAGACCTGCGAAAACAAACATTACCCGTAACTCGTAAGTCGGGTAGAGCCAACAGCGAAACCCGACAACTCACTTTAAGATAGATGCTATATTCTTTTATTTAACAAATCCGTCGGGTTTCGCTACAAGCTCTACCCGACCTACGGGCCTAATTGTGCAAAAGAAAACCGCGGATTGGGTAGAGTGTTGCAACTATAAGAAATTTAGTTCTACTAATGCTTACATGCTGACTTTGATTGATAAGACAAGCATTAGAAAACAATTAATAATGTGTCAAAGACCGCTACTACAATTAAAGACCCATACTTGCCCTACAACTAAGATGAGCAAGCATGATCTCCATGACACTTTTTACGTAACTCAACTTTTATCCAACGTGATCAACGAAGTTTAAGAGGCTTGAGCTAGTTGTGGTAAATCGGAAAAAGAAACGCGTTGCGGAATTTCTGCACTAGCGGTTGATTTTATATCGTTAACAAGATCCATAATGGCTTGAAACTTTTCTAAAACCACTTTGCCTTGCTCTGTCGTATCCACTAACTGTTTTCCGTTTCTTACGAAAATACTAATATCTAACTCTTCTTCTAGCAGTCGTAATTGGCGGCTGACACCTGGCTGCGAGGTGTAAAGGTGTTTCGCTGCTTTGGAAATATTTAAGTCGTACTCTGCTATGGCTAATACAAATCGTAGTTGTTGAAGTTTCATGCTTTTTCTCCTTTAATTTTAATTTTTATGAGGCCATCGAGTGAACAGCGGTAACTGCACGTCCAGATGGGTCTGCGTTATTAGTAAAACTTTCATCCCACGCTAATGCTTCTTTAGTGCTGCACGCGATAGACTTTCCGGATGGAACGGTAAGCGCAGCGCTATCTCCTGGGAATTTCTGACTGAACATTCGCCGATACAATAAGCCTTCTTTGGTATCGGGTGTATTAATTGGGAATTCGACGCTTGCATTAGCTAGTTCCGAATCGGTAATCTTTGTGTTGGCGTATTCTTTAATCGAATCAATCCACGAATATCCAACGCCATCGGAGAACTGCTCCTTTTGTCTCCACAAAACTTCTTCTGGTAAATAGCCGTCAAACGAAGCTCGCAATATATGTTTTTCTATTTTACCGTTGCCGCACATTTTATCTTTTGGGGCTAAAGTCATTGCTGCATCTAAGAAAGCTCTATCTAAAAACGGGACTCGAGTTTCGACCCCCCAAGCTGCCATGGCTTTGTTGGCTCGAAGACAGTCAAACTGGTAAAGTCTTTCAAGTTTTCTAACAGTTTCTTGATGAAACTCTTGGTCGTTAGGCGCTTTATGGAAATATAAATAACCGCCAAAAATTTCGTCAGCACCTTCTCCCGATAGAACCATTTTTATTCCCATGGATTTAATTTTTCGAGCCATTAAAAACATCGGGGTAGAAGCTCTAATTGTGGTCACGTCATAGGTTTCTAAGTGATAAACTACATCGGCCAGTGCATCCAGTCCCTGTTGAACGGTAAAGTTGATTTCGTGGTGAATCGTGCCAATCATGTCAGCAACTTTTTGAGCGGCGATTAAGTCAGGTGAACCTTTTAATCCCACAGCAAAAGAATGGAGTTGTGGCCACCATGCGGGACTTTGCTGATCGTCTTCAATTCGCTTTGCCGCATTGAGCTGTGCGATTGCCGAGATCAGTGAAGAATCTAATCCCCCAGATAATAAAACACCATACGGAACGTCTGACATCATGTGTTTTTTGACAGACTCAGACAAGGCTTGTTGAATCGTTTTAGTAGACGATTGGTTATCTTTTACTCGATCAAAATTTTTCCAAGCTGGTTGGTAGTAAGGTTTAATTTCACCTAATTTACTATCTAAATAGTGTCCAGGAGGAAAGCTATGCACTTGAAGGCAAATGTCGACTAGTGCTTTTAGCTCAGAAGCAACCACCAACTGTTGTTGATCATCATAACCGTAGTAGAGCGGAATAATTCCCAATGGGTCCCTGGCGACGATATAACGATCAGAATTAGTATCAAACAGAATAAAGGCAAACATTCCCTCTAACTGATTTAGGCGTTTTTCGATCAACGAAGTATGTAATTCAACACCTTCATGTTTATCTTTTTGATAGAGCGCCATAATGATTTCGCAGTCAGACTTAGTTTGAAATTCATACGGTGATTCAGATTCAGAGCCTTCACCATTTAATATTTCTGATTGTTCGAGGTCTTTGTGATTGTATATTTCGCCATTAACTAGCAGAGCTATGTCTTGTGACTTATTTAAAAGTGGTTGCTCGCCGGTCTCGATATCAACGATTGCTAATCGCTCATGGACCAACACCGCACTATCGCAAGTCCAAATTCCCGACCAGTCGGGACCTCTATGACGCTGCTTTTGTGATTGTTGTAGAGCCAAACCTCTGTATTTTTGACTGTCGCTCTGGATATCCAGAATGCCAAATATAGAACACATTTTTGAACCTTAATTAAATAAAATAGCTGTTTCAGGCGATTATATTTACCTAAAACAGGTTAAAAGTGAATAGCGTTTAATAAAAATAGTTGTTGTGCTGAATGATATTTAATAGAATCAAGTAAAATTGATAACACGTTAATAATTAGAGGAAATCTAGGTGCCAAATCGAAGAAACGTTAAAGTGGCAAAAAAGGAAAATTACCAAGTTGATGATTTAGACAAGAAAATTATCAATTCTTTGGTGGTGGATGCGCGAACCTCCTACGCTGAATTAGGTAAATTATTTGGTGTTAGTCCAGCGACTGTTCACGTTCGAGTAGAAAAGCTCAAAACTGCCGGAATTATCACCGGCAACAAGTTAGCGATCGAGCCAAAAGAGTTAGGGTTTAGTGTTTGTTGTTTTATTGGTATCACCTTAAAAAGTGCTGGAGACTATCCAGAAGTGTTAGCCAAACTCGATAAGATAGAAGAGGTGGTGGAAGCTTATTACACGACTGGCGCATATAGTATATTCACCAAGATATTTTGTGAGTCGATTGACGAACTACACCATTTGTTAGTCAACAAAATTCAATCGATTGAGAAAATTCGAGCAACCGATACACTTATTTCGCTTCAAAACCCAATCCATAGAAATATTAGCTTGTAAAACTATTGTTGATTAATCCAATGATCAATTTGGCGCCACAAAGGACTAAAATTCTGTTATATAACTAACACTGATATAGTCAAAAAAGGATTAGACAATGAAAAACTTTCATGTTTAAATCCGAAAAAGTCAAATGAACTGATTAACCAGATAGAAACATTAACGTGATTACACAACCAGCTTTCTCACAAATTGCAATCATCCGCCGCCGTCGCCGTAGCAGCTATGCTGGGGTGCGATGACGTGTGAGTAAAAGTTAATACGTTTTCAAAAAACCCGGCAAATGCCGGGTTTTTTTATGCCCAAAATAAATGCCAAACAACCGATTAATTACAAAATTTAGCAAACAGGAAGGACAATGAAAGACTTTATTAGCACAATTGACTGGAGCCAAAAACAATTACAATCGTTATTGGATCACGCCAATCAGTTTAAGCAGGGAGCCCAAAGCAAAAGCTTAAAAGGTAAATCAATAGGCCTTTTATTCTTTAACCCATCCCTTAGAACTCGAACCTCATTCGAGTTAGGTACTTGGCAAATGGGTGGGCATGCTGTCGTGCTGGAGCCAGGTAAAAACGCTTGGCCAATTGAATTTGAAGTTGGTAAAAAAATGGATGGAACGGCCGAAGAACATGTTGCTGAAGTCGCCAAAGTGCTGTCTAACTACGTGGATATGATCTGTATTAGGGCATTCCCTAAATTCGAAAACTGGCAAGAAGATAGACTGGACAATGTCATACACTCTTTCGCCAAATACGCGACAGTTCCAGTGATTAACATGGAAACCATCACTCATCCTTGTCAAGAACTAGCCCACATGCAAGCCATTCAATCACTGATTGGTCCACCTAAAAACAAGAAATATTTACTCACTTGGACTTATCACCCTAAACCATTAAATACCGCCGTTGCCAACTCATCGGTTTTGATCTCAACCAAGTTTGGCATGGACGTTACCTTGTTATGTCCTACAAAAGATTATCACCTTGATCCGCGTTATATGGAAGCCGCTGAAAAACAAGCACAAGAAAATGGTGGCAGCTTTAAAGTCACATACGACATAGAAGAAGCTTACAGCGGTGCGGATATTGTTTATGCCAAAAGTTGGGGAGCTTTACCCTATTTCGGCAATTGGGATGCAGAAAAGAAAATCAGAGATCAATACAAACACTTTATCGTCGATGAACAAAAAATGGCACTCACTAATAATGGTCAGTTCTCTCATTGTTTACCTTTGAGAAGAAACATCAAAGCCACTGATGGTGTGATGGATGCAGATTACTGCTTTGCCATTGACGAAGCAGAAAACAGATTACACGTGCAAAAAGCCATTATGGCGGCATTGATTTAGGAGCTAGGAGCTAGGAGCTGGGAGCTAGAAATTGGGTTTAGAAATAATAATTCTTTCTCCGTGACCTCTGTGCCTCCGTGGTGAATATCTTTTATATTTTTATCAATTGGAGAAAGTTTAGAATGAACGATCAAAAACAACATGTGGTTCTGGCATTTTCAGGTGGCTTAGATACCAGCTTTTGCATTCCTTACCTTATCGATAAGGGATATCAGGTTACCACTATCTTTGTTGACTCGGGTGGCGTCTCGCAACAAGAAAAACAGCAGATCAAACAGCGCGCGTTGGAGCTTGGAGCCATTGAGCATGTTGAGGAAAGTATCGCAGATGCGCTATGGACTGACGTTATCACGCCACTTATTTGGGGGGGGCATTGGTATCAAAATCAATATCCGTTACTTTGCTCCGATCGATATCTAATCGTTGCGACTTGCTTAAAGCTTTGTGACAAATTGGGAACGAAATTATTTGCTCATGGATGTACTGGGATGGGCAATGATCAAGTAAGGTTTGACTTAGCAGTTCAGTGTCTCGGAGATTATGAAATTATCTCACCAGTGAGAGAGATTCAAAAGTTAACCGGTGAAGTGAGAGAGTATGAAAAGGACTACTTAGTCGAAAAAGGCTTTAGTTATTCTGATAAAGTTTCAGCTTATTCAGTCAATGAAAACCTGTTAGGTTCAACGATTTCAGGATCTGAAATTGATGAATGGAAAAAGCCATCAGACGAAAGCTTTTTACTGACTCCCGCGAACGTCGATACGACTAAAACCAGTCAGCTGATTAGTTTTGAGTTTGAGCAAGGTAATTTGGTTGCGCTCGATGGGGAGAAACTTGGTCAAGGCTTTACCGGAGAGAACGTCATGCAACAACTCAACCAACAGGTTGGTTCATTCTCTATCGGAAGAGGTCTTTACACCGGTGACACTAGTATTGGCTTAAAAGGAAGAATTGCTTTTGAAGCTCCGGCGTTAATGGCTTTAAACGCTGCGCATATTGCACTAGAGCAAGCGGTCTTATCGAAAGCGCAGAATCGATTCAAGTCAACCGTTGCGCAAAAATGGACTGAGCTGGTCTACGAAGGTTTTTTCTACGAGCCACTCAAAGATGACTTAGAAGCGTTTTTAAAGTCCTCACAAGTTCAGGTTACCGGAACTGTCACCTTGGAGCTGATGCCCGGTCAGTTACTGGCGGTAGAAGTCGACTCCAAAAATATCCTGAAAGACTCGCAATCTGTTTACGCACAATCGGCTTCTTGGAACATCGAGGAAGCGGTCGGTTTTATTAAACTATTTGGTAAGTCGACTGTTCTAGCGACCCAAGCCAAGACGTCATTTGCGAAAGAGAGTCTTTAACATGGATAGCATTTACAAGGATTACCCCAGTAGCCAAGTATTTAAGCACTTAGCCAAACTAGTTTCATTTGATACCCAAAATCCGCCAAGAAAAATAAATGCGAATAGCGAAATATTCGAATATTTAAAATCCAATCTAGCCGGCTTTGAATTTGAAATAATTGATGCTGGTGATGGGTGTTTAAGTTTGCTCGCTACTAGGGGAACTCCTGAGTTGTTATTTAACTTTCATATCGACACGGTTCCGATCGCCAAGGGGTGGACTAGCGATCCGCATATTTTAATTCAACAAGATGACCAACTGTTTGGTCTCGGTGCCTGCGACATAAAAGGTGCTTCCGCCTGCATGCTTTCGGCCGTTAATCAAGCCAAGGGAGATGTCGCATTACTGTTTTCTTCCGATGAAGAACATGGTTCTAGCCAAGCGGTTAAGAAGTTTCTCGCGGTAAATAAGTCGTTTAGCAAGGTGATTGTTGCAGAGCCCACTCAATCAAAAGCGGTGGTCGCACATCGAGGTATTCAAACGGCGACCGCTCATTTTGAAGGCGTATCTGGGCATGCATCTGAAGCGAGAGCACTAAATGATAATGCAATTCATAAAGCGGGCGAGTGGATTTCGCAAGCGACTTCGTGGGTCTCTAATCACACCCAGCAAGTCGAAAACCTCTCTGGACTGCCTTTTAATATCGGTACGATTGAGGGAGGAATTAAAGCCAATATGATTGCCGCTAATTGCGAATTAAAGTTTGGCTTTAGACCCCTGCCGGGTCAGAGTGCTGACTGGGTGATCGATAAATTAATTGAACTCTCCAGTAGTCCCGTTGAAATTAATGGTGGTTTTTTTGGTCCTTGTCTGCCGGCGGCCAATCAACCGTTTGAAACTGCGATGAGTGAAGCCAAGCAAATGGCCATCTCGCTCGGAATCGAAATCGGCGATGCCGTCAACTTTTGGACAGAAGCGAGTCTATTTTCTCAAGTGGGTATGACCGCATTTGTGTTTGGTCCTGGTGATATTGCGCAAGCACACACCGCGAATGAGTGGGTTGCTATTTCACAGCTACTAGCTGTTGAGAAAGCCTACATCAAAATTTTGCAACAATAAACGATATTTTATCGAGCGTTAAGAGAATAAAGATGAATCAAACTAATCAAACAAAAGATAGTGGTAAGGTCAAAGACACCATTATCCAGTTACTTTCCAATTTGGCCAATCCGAAAGAGTTTAATCAGTATATGACTCGATTTGTTGAAGCCGGTCAATCACGTTTTGCGGTAATCAAAGTCGGTGGTGCGATCTTAGATAATGACCTAGACAATTTATGTTCGTCGTTAGCATTTTTAGAACAAATAGGATTGTTTCCGATTGTGGTGCACGGGGCAGGGCCTCAATTAAATCGAAACCTAGAAGATGCTGGTGTTGAATCGAGTTTTATTGATGGCCAAAGGATCACCGATGCGGCTACTCTCAAAATTGCTAAAAAGACATTTATACAACAAAACTTAAAATTAGCAAATAAACTTCAGTCAATGGGCGTAAAGACCTCATCAATTACCTCAGGGGTATTTATTGCTGAGAAATCTTCACAAACTGATCTCCAGTATGTCGGTGAAGTCACTGATATTGATTTAGAGCCGATTAAATTATCGATTAAAGCTGGGGCCGTTCCAATCTTGTCTTCGATAGCAGAAACGAATACCGGCCAGATTCTTAATATCAATGCGGATGTTGCTACCAATCAATTAGCCATTGCGATTAATCCCTATAAAATCATATTTCTGACGGGCACTGGAGGGCTTTTAAATAAACAAGGAAAGATCATTTCATCGGTAAACTTAATAACCGACTATAACAAAATGATGGAAGAAGATTGGTTACACGGCGGTATGAAATTAAAAATCCAACAGGTCGCAGAAATACTCAGTCAGTTACCGGCGACATCATCGGTTTCTATCACCAAACCAGCTCACCTAGCTAAAGAGTTATTTACTCACAAAGGTTCCGGTACGTTAATCAGGAAAGGTGAGTCGATTATGGAACATGATGATGTTGAGACCATTAAAATCAAAAAGTTGACTGCATTAATCGAGAAAAGTTTTAAAAAAACTCTGGATGCGGATTATTTTGAGAAAACTAATATCCATCGAGCTTATATCACTTATTGTTACCGTGCGGCTGCGATAGTAACTTATCTTAACGGTATTCCCTATTTAGATAAGTTTGTGGTAGCCGATGAGGCAAAAGGAGAGGGTTTAGGTAAAGTGCTTTGGGAGAAAGTTAAATCAGAAAACCCTAGCCTGCACTGGAGAGCAAGACCAGAAAACTCCATTAATGGTTTCTATTTCAAAAACGCTGAGGGCTGTTCTAAATCTACCGATTGGAATATTTATTGGTATGGAATGTCGGACTTTTCATTAATCAAGAAAAGCGTTAAACAGGCTAGTATTAAACCGGTAACGGTGAGTTAGCGTTATGAGTAGTCATGATAAATCAAACATCGGTATACAGACTCTCTCGCTTGGTATTGTAGGAGTGAGGGGGTATGTTGGACGTGAGTTGATTAGCCTAATCGCTCATCAGCCTCAATTAAAACTAGCTTGGGTTAGTTCGCGCCAATTAGAAGGAAAGAAACTAACAGAGCTGCTTCAGGTGGATCAGAATTTCAGTTCACCATCTCTTGATATTGAGCATTACTATCATCAACTAACCATTGATAATTTTAGTTCAAACGCGGTTGCAGAAATGCAAACCGACATCGTGGTATTGGCGCTGCCCAACGGACTTGCAAAAGAATTTGTTTCAAAGTTAGAGCAGACAAAAAATTACAAGGTGATAATTGACCTTTCTGCTGACTACCGTTTTGATGACTCTTGGATATACTCTGTGCCTGAAATAAATCAAATGAAAAAGAATGAAGCTTTACAGGTTAATAACGGGTTAATCAAAATTAGTAATCCTGGGTGTTATGCAACGGCAATGCAAGTGGCAATTGCACCTCTGTTGGGAAGCATAAAAGGGCGGGTCAATTGTTTTGGCATTTCGGGATATAGCGGAGCGGGGACTACGCCATCTGCAAACAATGACCCAGAGAATTTGAAGGATAATATTCTGCCTTATGGATTAGTTGAGCATCTTCATGAGAGAGAGGTCACTCATCAGCTAAATCAACCTGTCTGGTTCTCTCCGCATGTTGCTAGTTTCTTTCGAGGTATTAGCCTAACGATTCAATTGGAACTCACTGAGAAGTTCTCAGAATCCGAAATTTTGCAAACCTTTCAGAAGTTTTATAAAAATCAAAAATATCTAAAGGTGCAACCTTCAATTCCAAACATTCGACAAGTTAACCATACTCCTTTCGCTTATGTTGGAGGGTTTAAATTAAGCAATGATGGGCAACGGTTGACCATTGTCAGTTGTTTGGATAATTTATTAAAAGGCGCAGCCAGCCAAGCATTACAAAATATTGCGTTAGCTTGTCAATTAGACATCGATATTTTAGGAGTAAGACCATGACTCAACCACTTTGGCAAAAATCGTCAACTTCGATCAACCAAGCCATGATGGATTTTATGGCTGGTGAAGATATTATCCTTGACCAACAGTTAATAGGTTACGACATTATCGCGAGCAAAGCTCACGTTATAGGACTTCGTTCAATCAATCTATTAACTCGATTAGAGGCTGATCAATTGATCGAACAATTATCTTTGTTGGAAGCAGCGATTGAGAGTTCTGAATTTGTATTGGATAACCGGTTTGAGGACTGCCATTCGGCTATCGAATATTGGCTGGTAGAAAAGCTTGGAGACTTAGGCAAAAAAATTCATACGGGTCGCTCTAGAAATGATCAGGTTCTTGTAGCTACCAGACTTCATTTGAAAACATCTCTTCAGCAAGTCATTGACTTAACCAAACAAAGTGCAAACGTTTGCTTAACAAAAGCCGAGGAAGGAAAACAAATCCCAATGCCAGGTTATACCCATTTACAACAAGCGGTGCCATCGTCAGTGGGTATGTGGTTTGCGGGCTTTGCAGAATCAATGATAGATAACTTAATGAGCTTGCAAGCCGCTTTAAACTTAGTTGATGCCAACCCTTTGGGAACGGCTGCGGGTTATGGGGTCAACCTTCCACTTGATCGAAAGCGAACGACTCTAGAATTAGGGCTTGCCAGAATGCAAATTAATCCGATTTATTGTCAGAATAGTCGAGGTAAGTTTGAAATCGCTGTGCTAAATGTACTTTCCCTTTGTTTGTTGGATATTCGCCGCTACTGTTGGGATCTGTCGTTATTTACTACCCAAGAATTTGCTATGGTGAGCTTGCCCGATGAAATGATGACCGGTAGCTCAATTATGCCGAATAAAAATAACCCCGACCTCGTCGAACTGATGAGAGCGAGTTATGCTGTGGTTCAGTCAGCATCGATTGAACTGCAATCAATTTTATCACTACCTTCTGGATACCAAAGAGATTTGCAATTGACCAAAGGGCCGATGCTAAGAGCAATTAAAAAAGCCATTGATACGATGTCGCTTTTTCCTGCATTGATTAAAGGAACAAACTTTATTGCGGAAAGTTGTGAAGCAAAAATTGACGGACCAATGTATGCGACTGACCTTGCGATTGAGCTAAGCGAACAAAATATTCCGTTTAGAACAGCCTATAAGCAAGTCGCAGAAAATCAACAGGCATTAGAGTCAAGAAAAGCCATAGATAGTATTAATCAAAGAATCTCCCCTGGAGGTTGTGCTGATTTGATGTTGGAAGAAATGCAACGTCGTTTGAAAGACTCATTGAGAGCGTGATTTATTTTGTAGGCTAGTCTTGTTGAGGTTTTTAGGGGAGTAACGAACCCCAACCTCGAGGGTTGGGGAACAGGTGAATTTAATTACAGACTTAGAACTTGAGAGTTTTAAATAATCCTAATAGGCTCGATAGTTCTGAGGGGTAGTTTTCGGTCGTTACTTTAGTTCTTTTGGTTTCTTAGCGAAGGTATCACCAAAGAAATTATTTTCGTTCCAAGCTGGACGGTTATCATCATCGGCAATTTCTTTACCGATTTGATAATTAACACGCGCAAAAGTAGCTCCAGCCTCATAATTTATATCTAAATGGGTATCATCACTCGGCTGATGATAATGCTCAACAAAAAAGTCTTGAAAGATTTTCTGTCCATCAATACCTTTTTGTTTGCTTTCAAATCCTGGAACTAAAAAAATTGAAGGCACGCCTTCTTTAACAAAGGAATAATGGTCACTTCGCACAAATAGATTTTGTTCTGGCATTGGGTCTGGGCTCAATTTTAATCCTTGTGCATCAGCTGCTCTTGAAACGTAGGAATCTAATGTAGAGTGCTCTGAACCAAACGCGATTACGTCGGCAAAAGGATACAGTATCAGTGGCATGTCTAAATTGACATTGGCAACCATTGCGTCTGCAGGAACAGTCGGATTCTTCGCGAAGTATTCCGAGCCGAGTAGTCCTTTTTCTTCTCCGGTAACAGCAACAAATAGAATCGACCGTTTAGGGGCTTCTTGTAAAGCAAATTGACGGGCCGTTTCTAACATCACTGCAATACCAGAAGCATTGTCTAAAGCGCCATTGTTAATATGATCGTCGTCTTTGACCATTCCTCCTGTGCCTATGTGGTCCAGATGAGCTGAATAAACGACATATTCATTCTTAAGTGCTGAGTCTGAGCCTTCAACTATACCGGCAACATTAGAGCTTTTTACTCGCTCATGTTTGCTGTGACGTTGGATAGTGACTTCAATGTCTAAATCAAAAGCTTGAGGAATTTTGTCTTCGGCTAGACCAGCAAAAATAGGCTGTAAATCAGAACCTGCCGCTTCAAATAGTTTGATGCCAGCTGCTTTTGATAGGTAGGCTCCAACTTTTAGGTTTGGCTGGGTGCCCGCCGCTGTGCCATCGGTTTTTACCCAATGAAAAGAAGAGCGGCCAACGAACGGCAGAATTTTTTCGTAAGTTCGTACTTTGTCACGCTCAGGTGTATGCAGTGAGATGACTCCAATCGCACCTTGCTCAGCCGCATATCGTGATTTCTCATCACCAGAAGCGACATGAGCACCTAGTTCGCTCGGAAAGGATTTAGGTTTACCAGACAGCATGACAACAATTTTTCCTTTGACATCAATATTGGCGTAGTCATTGTGGTTAAGTGCTGGCGAGTTAATTCCATAACCAACAAAAGCGAGTTTTGAAGTGACTTTGTCTTCGGTGCTATTTGGATTAGCGCCAATTAAAAATTCGTTAGGGTAAGTTAATGACAGTGTTTCTGCTTTAGAGTGTATTTGAAAGGAAATGGATGACTTATCGAGCGAGCTACGCACAAATGGCACCGATTGAAACCAGCTATCGTTATCACCGGCGGGCTTCATATCAAATTGTTGAAAGTGACTCGCCACATAGCGAGCTGCAATTTCATATTGTTCAGAGCCTGTATCGCGACCCAATAAATAGTCATCGGCTAAGAACTCGATATGAGCTTGTAAGTTGTTCTCTAAGTCGAGTTTAGGAGCTATCTCAGTCGATTTAGAGTGCGTTGGTGAAGTGGGGGACTGGTTACAGGCTGATAAAACAATACAAAGTAACAGGCTAAGCTTTCGTTTCATGGTTTTAGTCCAAATTTAAAATGAAAATTATAGGTTTAACCGAATGACGTTAGGCTATTTAAACCCAGAGTTCAATCCGAAAGTTTTGATGAAACTGTTACAAAGGGTGTCATTGATTGATTTTTGACCGATCGTAATGAATCTTCAATCATCAGGCAAACTTCAGTCGGATTGGCTTATGAGTCGTTTAGTTGTTACCAGACAGTTTTAGCACTCTTGCAGGACTGGTTTGGGAATTTTTCAATAAAATTCATAGGCTTATTCTATAAAATTCGTCTAAACTTATGATGTCTAGGGTTCTATAAACATACTTATGCTCAGGGGTATTGTCTATTTAGGAGTTATGTTTTTCTGCTTGTTCATGCACAGCGGAAGAACTGCTGATGCCGACGAAACTCAAAGCCAAGGTCAGAGTGATGAAACTCTCATAATAGATATCGGTGCAAACAGAGCTCCATTCTCTTTGTTTTTACCTAACGGGCAAGCAACGGGGCTATATGTCGAATTCTGGAAGCTCTGGTCGAAACACTCTGGGATACCGGTTAAATTCGTTGATTTAGGTTTTAAGAATATTCGACGGAACTTAGCTGAAGGCAACATAGACTTACACTCTGGACTTTTCAAAAATGCCGATAGAGAGCTGTGGGCTGAGTTTACCTTACCTTTTCATCGAGTTGACAGTGGGCTGTATTATCTCGCTTCATCAACTAATCAGTATCGGCTCGAAAGCTTAAACGAGTCTGGCCGAAACTTAATGGCAGTTCAGCGCGGCAGCTATCAAGAAACCTTTATTCGGCTAAACTACCCGAATATACCATTAGTTTTGTATGATGATGTCAGTGAAGTCTTTGAGCGATTTCTTGCAGGAGAGATTGCCGCGATTCTAGAAGAGCAGCCCTATTTAGACGCTCAAATTGCTGGTAAAGGACTTCGAGGTCTTTTCAAGTTAGCACATTCTAAAGTATTAGCAAATGAGATCTACGGTGTGGTCGCCAAAGGAAACAATGCGCTTCTTAAAAAGTTAAATCAAGGAATCTTAAACATACCCGTCGCAGAAATTGTAGCTCTAGAAAAAAAGTGGCTTTCGGTTGAAGAAACGTATTTTTCAATCGCCAATGCCGAGTCAGTTCTTACTGGGGCGGAATTAGATTGGGTACGAGCTCTACCTGAACTAAGCTTAGGGATCGATTTAGAATGGTATCCATATGATTTTATTAACGAGGATTCAATCCATAGTGGATTAAGCGCTGATTATATACAGTACTTAAAGCAGCAGCTTCCCTTAGAAATTACAGCAAAAACTGAAACACCTTGGTTAGAAGCTTTTAATTTAGCAAAGCAAGGTAAAATTGATCTTTTATCAGCAGTAGTCAGAACAAGCGAGCGAGAACAGTTTATAAATTTTACTGACCCCTACGCTACTTTTCCTTCCGTAGTAGCGACATATAAAGACTCGATTTTTGTGCAGGATATGACAAGCCTTAATGGCAAATTAGTTGCCATAGAGAAAGGCTTGATCCTTGAAGAAGTTTACCGAAGAAATCACCCAAAAATAAATCTAACAACATTTACTAAATTAAGTGAGGCATTAAAACGATTAACCGCCGGAGAAGTTGATGCGGTCATTGCAGATCTGTCGAGCTTTAATAGGGAAGTCACAGTTAATAAACTAACTAACATTACAATCGCAGCGTTTACGCCCTACGAATTAGAAGTTTCAATTGGCGTAAGAAAAGGTCTAGAGCCTTTAGTTCCGATACTTAATAAAGCATTGGCGCAAATGAGCGATGAGCAAAAGTCAATATTAGCGAATAAATGGTTTGCAACTAAAAGACCTAGTAATGTGGACTATATCGAAATTGCTAAACAGCTTTCCCCTTATGCGATTGTATTAATGGTGATTATTTTCTACATTATGTATTCGAACAAAAAATTAAGAATTGAAATTCAAGAGAGAAAAAATATTGAAATCTCTCTTGAAAAAGAAAAAGAAAAAGCAGATGCAGCTAACAGAGCCAAGAACAATTTCTTAGCGAATATGAGCCATGAAATAAGAACGCCGATGAATGCGGTAGTTGGTATGGCCGATCTGATGGGAGCGACCTCGTTAGATGAAGATCAAAAATACTATAATGACACAATCCAAACTTCTGCAGCGTCATTGTTAGTTATTATTAACGACATACTCGACTTGTCGAAAATTGAAGCGGGTAAACTCAAGTTAGACCAACATGAATTCTCGTTAAGGAAAATTGTCGATGGAATACATTCTCAAGTTAAGCTAGAACTTGATAAACACCAGATTGAATTTTCTATTAATATTGATGAGTCTATCCCTAAAACACTAACGGGGGACTCGATAAGGTTAGGCCAAGTTCTGCTCAATTTAATTCACAATGCGATTAAATTTACACCTGGTGGAAAAATTACTATAGGAGTCGCGCTTGCGAGCATAGAACAAGAAAAGGTAGAGCTTGATTTCTATGTTCAAGATTCAGGTATTGGAATCGCTGAAGAAAATATCGATAAGCTTTTTCAAACCTTTGGTCAAGCAGACACCTCAACCACTAGAATTTATGGTGGCACAGGCTTAGGTCTCAGTATATGCAAACAATTATGCCGGTTAATGGGAGGCGATATTTGGGTTGAAAGCCAGCTTGGTATCGGCAGTCGATTTCAGTTTAATTTGATCTTTAGTTCTGTGGTTACTAAACAGAACAACAAAGAGAATGAGGCGATAAAGGAAAAGCTTCGACTACAAGGTGTTAAAATCTTGTTAGTCGATGACAATGATGTTAACCTATTTATAGCCAAAAAAATGTTAGTAAAGTCAGGAGCCAAGGTGACGACAGCAGGCAATGGCCAGAAAGCAATAGATGAATTGCAAAGAGCTAATTATGATGTCATTCTAATGGATATTCAGATGCCAGTTTTAGATGGCTATCAAGCGACTAAAATAATTCGCAATCAATTGAATCTTACCAATATTCCAATCATTGCCATTACTGCAAATGTTATGGATTCAGACATTGAACAAGGGCGAAAATCTGGGATGAACGGTCATTTGGGCAAACCGCTAAATCGAGAAAAAATGATTACAACCATTACGCAACTAGTGGAAATGAACCGTGCTCGATGATTAGTAAAAATTTCGCCTGTTCATCGTAATTTTAGCGGTAAGACTAATTGGATTTTAACTACCTTCTAAGCGATGTTATAAAAACAACTTTCGCTTTCATAAGAAAATGTGGAATTAATTATCTTTCTTTTTTTGCCCTTTAATCCAGTAATCGAAAAAAGTGTCTATTGTTTCGTTTTGCATCTTACTATTTAACCAACTACGCATAAAGTTTTCAAAAATCACATCATCTCTATTGATAGGAAATGCCATTTGCAGTGAGGGTAATCTTGGTTTAGGAACGACAACAGTATACTCAGGATATATTAGAGTCCAAGCTGAAGCGGCGGGAGCACCAAAAAGCATGGCATCAATTTTATCTTTTTGCCCTTTAAAGAAAAGCCTCGGTGATGAAATTTCCCAAGCTTTTGCTTTAGTAAAAGTTTGGGAAATTTTGTTCTTGTAATAAAACGCCTCTGGAACACCTATCACGATTTCTTCACGGTCGATTGCCGCAAGCCAATTAGTAAACTCGGTACGTCGTTCTTTCTTTACTACAAAGGCTAGTTGTTGCTGGGTGTAAGGAATAGTTAGACCATGAGTTCTCATGTTTTCAGGGATCAATGGAATGCCAGTAGTAATATCAATATAACCTTTATCCAATAGACCTGCTGCTTGAGCATGATAGATTTTTACGTATTTTATTGCGACACCTAAATCACTTGCGAGTAAATTCAATAACTCAATATCGAAGCCGACGATTTCGGCATTGTTATTGAAAAAACTGAATGGCAGATCGTCGCGATAATAGCCTACTTTGAGAACGCCTTCTTTTTTTATTCGTTCGAGCGCGTTTGAGTTTTTACCCCAAAGTACCGAAAAATTCTCAGGTACTTCCGATAAAGTTTGTGGTTCACGTTCCAGTAGTAAATCCCTTTGTATAAATTTTTCATAACCATTGTATTGATAATCAATTTTTTCAAAGCTAAGAGACAAGCTGAGGAAAACTAACAACACTATGCTTGGAACCGATACACTATAAGTAGCGATTGGTCGCCAAGTGGATTCTAATTTACGATCGATTCTAGCCATAATTGCAATTGGAAAGCACACAGCAAACGCGACTGAAAACATAGTTCCCATACGTGTCATCATCAGGTTATCCGCGAGTATAAAAATATCGATCATTGAGGCTGGTGCGTTAACTAGCTCCAGTAAACCCGGCATCGCAACTTGCTGAGTACCAAATAACTGGGGTAATCCTTCTGTTAAAAGTACTAAGTAGTCACTTGCCACCAAGAGAGAGCCAGAAGACCAAGTGGCAAATAATGCAAATAACAGGCAAAGTAGTTTGCCGCCAACCGGTAAGCTATAAGTGATCGGTACAATAATTTCGGGAATAAAGTCGGCATATCGATGCTTTTTGGTGGTGGTGTCAAATAGTGCTTTGACTTTCTCAACAATAATTGGAATAACCGCAAAGAAACTACCGGTAGCAAACGCGAGTAGCATCGGCTCTTTTGATGTGTCGAATATTTGCTTAAAGCTATATTGGCTTAGCGAAGTGACAAAGTAGGGTAGAATGACAAAGGATAATAATAAAACGACTGAACAAGCGGTAATCAGGTAAATCATTAATCCGTCAGCTTGTGAGCTATCAAATGAAAAAATAGCTCGATAAACCAAACAAAAGATACCCAGTGGGGACCACTTAGTAATTAGGCTATTGACATTGGCAATGGCCGTTAACAAACTTTCCAACACGTTTATGGTCGACTCTTTTCCCTTTACTTTTCTTAGCCCTATACCTACAAAAAGGCTAAACACAACCACTGACGGGATAACGGTATTAGCGTATGCATTGAATGGGTTAGACGGAATAAATAGGTCGACAAAATCAACCTCTTCACTCGGTTTAAGAGTGTTGGCGTTATAGAAATTGGCATTTATCCAATCTGGAAAGACTAATGAGCTTGAGAAGATCACAAATACGCAGATGGCCAAAAAAATGCTAAACATCATTAACGAAGATCTTAAGGTTTCTTTAATGAATCGAGGGGAGAGTTTTCCGACACCCGCTATTAATGATAGCGATATGTAGGGTAGGGCCGTCATTTGTAGCAAGGTGTAAAAACTATTAGCAATAGCATCGACGCCCCATAATAGACTAGAGCTAGTAAAGCCTGCGATAAGACCCAGCAGCATACCGGTAATGGCTAATTCTGGTGTAGTGGGTTTTCTTAATGCTGTCATAGTTATCCGATATCAATGTTGCCACGGAGCGAGAACTCCGAAGAACTGGTTGGATTATAGCATTAGCGCTGAAGACCAAAAAATATCAAATTAGCCAGCTAGTTCTCAGAATAAACAATCTCTGCGTTTGTTAGGCTTAGTCAACTAGTTTACTTTCCCCTGTAGCCGAACAATCTGTTTTTGATTATTTCTTCCGCGACTCCTTCTGGTACGGATTGTTGCCATTCGTCAGTTCCCATATCGAGTTGCTTTAATATTTCGCGTGAGAAGATCTCAAACAATTGATGATCACTACTCTCTATGCCCTTAATAAAATCATTTTCTAATAAATGCAGATAGAGATGGCGTAACTTACCCGGGACAACAACTTTATTGAGATCGTTTAATTCACCATTCTCATCAAGTTCTGGATAAACAAATAAGCGAGTGTGATCAGGAAACAGCTTTCCAAATCCTTCTAAAATGCCACCTTCTAAACTTTGGTAGAACTCTTCATTAAAGATTTGTTTAATATTAATCATTCCAACCACAATTCCTATTTGAAGTTGAGTAAATTGACGGAAGTAGGCTCGTAATGAGAAATAGCGTGTGTAGTCAGAAACAATGACGTTATAACCCAATAGGTTGAGGAGCTTGACGCGTTCAATCAAATCTTCTTCTGAGACATTGGCGTCGTGACCATGAATATCGTTAATTGATATTTCTGCTATCAGCACCGTATTATCTTGGTTCACTTGATCCATTTTCAGGAAGGCTTTTTTGCCTTGTTCAATCATATCAACATTTAGTTTAGTGACCGGTTTAAAAGAACCTCGAGTGGTTAATACATTTTTTTTATAAAAGAGCTCTGCGGGAATCGCAACGTTACCGTCTGGAGTAAATGTTACTGCGCGGGTTTTCCAGCTGCGGATTAGATGAATGTTCTTTGCTCGATTATCCACATCTTCAAAATAAGGACCCTTAAAATCAATTGAGTCGATTTCAATCCGATCAGCTTTTAAATTATCCGTCAATGAATCAATAATTTGTTTAGGGTTTTCAAAATAGTAATAAGCCGCGTAAATTAGGTTGACTCCTAACACACCTAAAGCCTGTTGTTGGGCTTCTGCATTGTCATCAAACATGCGAACATGCACCACAATGTCAGAAGGCTCTGCCCCAGGGTACATTTGCAATCTTACTCCACACCATGCATGACACTCATTATTGCGATTAAAACTTTTCGCAGCCACGGTTGCGGCGTAGGTAAAAAAGCGTGAAGACTTGGAGCGGACATCCCCGACTCTCTCCAGCACCAGTTCAAACTCTTGCTCCATCATTGCCTGAACTCTGGCTTTGCTGACATAGCGACCATCTTGTTGAACGCCATAAATCGCATTGGAAAACTTCATATCGTAAGCTGATATCGTTTTTGCAACCGTACCTGCAGCAGCTCCAGCCACAAAGAAGTTACGCGCAACTTCTTGGCCTGCACCAATTTCAGCAATTGTGCCGTACTTCTTTTCATCTAAATTTAGTCGAAGTGCCTTATCTCTGGTACTCCGAGAGCTCACTTGCTTATCCATGTTTTCTCCATTAACAGTTTTCAGTTAATCTAATCGTTTTATTCACTACAATAAGCATAGTCTGAAATTGTCAAAAGTGAACACTTTTGCGGGGAAGTCTAGCGTCAAAGAATGATATCTCGCGGATTCTAAGCAGTGTTGAGCGAGCTATATTTAGCTGTTTTGAAAATTTCTTACAGCCAAGATATAGCCATTGATTGTGTTCGTCGAGTATCGATTCTAGTAGACCTTTGTGAGAGATTGACTACATGGTGGCTGTCATCTTATTTTGTCTTATCTAACCTACCTTAATATTCTCATCCTCAAAATCCAATCCGGCATCGGGGTTATTAAAAGTATCTTCGTCGAAATTACCTTCCCACTGGCTTACTATGGTCGCGACAGTAGCGTCGCCAGTAATATTAACCGCAGTCCTAACCATATCTAAAATGCGATCAATCCCAAGAATCATCGCAATACTTTCAGTCGGCAATCCTACTGAAGATAATACGCCGACCAGTAGTACGATACCGGCACTTGGGACACCTGCCGCACCAATGGATGCCAGTGTCGCAGTGAGTATGACTGTTAGGTACTGAGCAATGCTTAAGTCGATATTGTATTGCTGAGCAATAAAGACGACGGCAATTCCTTGCAAAATCGCGGTGCCATCCATATTAATCGTTGAGCCTAATGGAAGAACAAAACTTGCGGTAGAGTTACTGACACCTATTCTTTTCTCGGCAACTTCCAGAGTGACGGGCAGGGTGGCTGAGCTACTAGAAGAACTGATTGCAAATAACATTGCTGGGCGCATTTTCAAAAGAAACGTTATTGGGTTTAGTTTAGCGACAAATTTAATCAGAGCAGGATAAACTAATAAGCCATGGACAATCAGCACAACAATGACCAAAAGAAAGTATTTTAACAGACTAAACAGCTCGCTCCATTTGGCTTCTGACACTACGATAGCCATAATACAAAAGATTCCATAAGGAGCAACTTTCATTATCATGGTGACTAATTTCATGATCACTTCGTTCATGCTTTCAAATAGATTCGCCACTGGTTTCCCTTTTTCACCGCTTAAAGAAATAGCTAGCCCAAGTAGAATGGCAAAAATAATTATTTGCAGCATATTTGGTTTTAATTGCGAGATGGAATGAAATGGGTTTTGAGAAATCAAATTAGAAAAAATAGCAAAAATTGAAGTCTCTTCCGCGGTCATTGCGGCATCCGAAGAAAGCGCAACGCCCGAACCTGGCTGCACTAATAAGGCAAACACAATTCCTAAAGTAACTGCGATTAAGGTTGTGCCTAAGTAGAGCGAGCCTGCTTTAACCGTCATGCTGCCGAGTTGGTTTGGGTCTGACAGTGAACAAGTTCCACAGATAAGCGAAACCAGCACCAATGGGACGACTATTAGTTTTAAACTGCTGACAAACCAAGTCTTAATTAGTGCGAATAATCCACCGACAATGTATTCATTAATCCAGCCTTTTATCGATGTATCAAAAATGCTGAGATCTTCAGGTAGGAAAACGAATATCAGTCCAAAGACAATACCAAAAGCCATGGAGAGCATGATTTTCATACTGAGTGACATTTTTGTTTTGCCCATCGGGTTTTCCCTTAATTTTTAAACTGATTGTTGATTGATTTGACTCGATTAGTTTTGTTAAAAATGAACTTCAAGCAGTTTGATAGATAGTGGTATTGGTTTTGAGCTGAGGCCGGGTTTATCAAACTCTACTCGGCCTATAAAAATTTTTGCGAGACGAAGAGTGTACCAATGTTGATACACTCTAATTCAATTGATTATTGG
Source organism: Kangiellaceae bacterium (assembly GCA_965230505.1). Classification (GTDB taxonomy): domain Bacteria; phylum Pseudomonadota; class Gammaproteobacteria; order Enterobacterales; family Kangiellaceae. The sequence continues at coordinate 3,865,354 of OZ246006.1, forward strand.
TTGTGGGTTTTATCAACAACCTCTGCTAGTTCTCTTTCTTGCTCTTCATCAATTTCAGTTTCTTCATCGGAGAAAACGCCTGCGTCTGGATCATTAAATACATCTAAATCTAATTTTCCTTCACTCTTTGCCACGATAGATGAAACAACCACATCACCTGAAACGTTGACCGCTGTTCTAATCATATCGAGTAATCGATCAACCCCAAGAATCAATCCTATGCCTTCGATAGGTAGCCCGACTTGTGAAAAGACCATGGAAAGCATTATAAGCCCAACACCTGGAACTCCAGCCGTTCCGATTGAAGCTAATACGGACATGAGAATGACGGTTAAGTATCCAGCTATTCCGAGTTCCACTCCGTAAATGTTAGCAATAAACACGGTTGCGACACCTTGCATTATCGCAGTACCATCCATATTGATAGTTGCACCGAATGGAACTGTGAATGAAGCCACTGAATTGTTTACACCTACTCGCTCAGTTGCGGTTCTCAATGTTACAGGAATAGTTGCGTTTGAACTCGAAGTACTAAATGCGAAGACTTGTAGATTGCGAAGTTTACTCAACAGTTTAATTGGGTTTAGGCGTGAGAAAAAGACAAGTACTGCTTGTAGGGTCACGAACAAGTGAAATAGTAGTGCGAAAACCAAAACGGCGACATAACTTAATAACTCGACTAACAGTGGTAAACCCAGTTGCGCCATCGATTTAGCTAATAAACAAAATACCGCGTAAGGCGCAGTTGACATAATTAGTCCAACCATTTTCATCATAATTTCATTCAATATTTCGAAGGTTGAAACTATCGGAGTCGCTTTGCCACCAACTAATAAAATACTCACGCCAAATAAAATGGCGAAGAATATTACTGGTAGCATGTCTCCGTTAGCCATAGCATCAATAGGGTTTGATGGGATAATTTTAATTAGTACTTCAGAAAGTGGTGGAGCTTCTTTAGCTTTAAACTCTACTTTTTTTGCGGGTTCTGCTTTTCCGTCGCTTGTACATACTTGTGCTGTTTGACTCGACTGTTGGTCTGGGTCAATTCCGCTTCCTATATTAAAGGTTGCCGCAACAATGATTGCAGTCGCAATCGCTATAGCGGTAGTTAGCATGTAAAGCACAAATGACTTACCACCAATTCTGCCAAGCAATCGCACATCTCCAATACCACAAACACCACAAATTAATGAGAATAGAACTAGAGGCACCACTAACATTTTCAATGCGTTGACAAACATTTTCCCAACGACATGAAAAAAACCATTGACTAATTGATCATTTATGAACGAGCCGCAAGCCATTATTGCACCATCGAAGATGTGCGTGTTTGACAAATTAATCAAAAGGCCCACGAAAAGACCTAACCCCATCCCCATTAGTACTTTTGTCGTTAAATTCATATTATTTCTCTTGTTATTATTGGCTCAATCGCCCGAGTTTAAAGAGCTGGATTGAACAAGTTGGCTGTCTTGCGAACTGCCCAACAGGGTAATCTATTCCCATGTTGAATTGCAACTCTGATTTATAATCGGTTCAAGAGACATGCCAACCAGTCACTCCAAAGGTGGCGGTAATTAGCTCAGTCAAAACATCGTTTACAAATAAGTTTGTCCTTCACTGGTTTTCGTTGAAGACGACGGTAGTTAAAGCTTCTATTTCCTTGGTCAATATTTTTATGGCTATAAAGACGACCTTCGTTCTTTCTTATTGTAGAAATATTAATATCAAAAAATTCGGAATAGAGTACGTCACCACCGCACCCGTTAGAGTTACAAGAAACTCCTGATGGCCTAGCGGTATGATGATTGGTGTGACTGTGAACAATCTCTCTCACTCTAAGTCTTTCCGTCAGACCATGATCAGGCGCATCCGCAACTGCGACCAACTTATCGTCTCCAGCCAGTCGGCCGAGTTTTATTTTAGGATTGTATAAGTGCCTCGCATTTCCATTAATAATGTCGCCTAGTACAATTTCACCTTGTGCTGTTTCAAATAAAATTATGCCTGATTCCCTACGACCAAAAGTTGGCAGTTCTCTCAGAATTTTGAATGCTTTCAAACGAGCTACGGAAAGCTTTTGGTTAAAGCTAGCGTTTTCAAATGCCAGTATGCTGTTTGAAATATCAGGGTTATCTGGGTTGAGTATTGCGTTTAATTCGGTGTTTGCTGATATTTCTGAGTGAGAGACTGTGGGAAATTGGCTTTTTAGAGCATCGCAAAAGTGAGGGTTATCCGAGTTGATTAAAGCGGAAAGGGGTTCTTGTGACAAATTTACTAGTTCTGGTAGTGAGCCGACTATCTCTGGGATATTTTCTGGATGACTTTTCTGGTTGTTTGTAGCCTTAGAAAAGAATGAAGCTGCGGCCATCATTAAAATCATAATTACTGGCAATGGATACTTTCTGGACATCATGAATTCTCCTTTCAATTAAATAATTGTTCTAATTGAAATCAGATGACAAGGGTATTTTTTGTTAGTTTCACCGGTTAAATCAATTCAACATTGAAAGAAGTAACAAGGTGTTACAGGTGTAACGGCTGGGGTTGGTCGCATTACTTAAAACTGAAGAAATTTTGGCCCTCTCAGGACTAAAGCGTGCTACTAGAAATGGGGATTGGGATTATATGGTAGGTGGTTAAAATACCAGCGCTGCACCAAGAATAACAGGTGAAAGAGGCTAGCGCGCTGGTATTGTTTAGCTATTTATTTAACCGTTTGTGAGTATTGTTTATCAATTCTATAGCTGGAACGGGTAAACCGAACCTATATTTAGAATCTTAGTTAGCTCATCTAATGCTGTTCTCGATTCGACTAACAACTGAGGATCCGCTAAATCTTTTTCCTCCAGTGAGTCGCGGTAGTGTTTTTCTACCCAAGTATTTAAAGTCGCAAACAGAGTATCATTAATAAATACAGATTGATTAGCTGCTGACATTTCAGTTTCATTCAAAACAACTCTTTGTCTTAAGCAAGCTGGGCCACCACCATTTTGCATACTTTGTTTGACATCGTATATTTCTACTTTACTGATGGGGTTGTCCGCGGCAATTACTGACTCAAGATAATTTCTAACGCTCTCATTTTCGCTGCATTCGCCGGGAGCAATGATCGCCATAGAACCATCGTTTAAGGTGACCAATTGGCTATTGAATAAGTAAGTGTGAACAGCGTCTTCTACGCTGACAGAGGAAGTAGGTACTTCAACAAAATGCATCGGTTGCTCACCATAAGCCGCTTGCAAGTCTTGGATGACTTTAGCGGAGTCGAGAAATGCCATCTGATGATAGAAAAGACAGTTTCTGTTGCCCACGGCAATCACGTCGTTATGGAATACGCCTGCATCGATGACATCCGGATTTTGCTGGGCAAAGACGGTTTTTCCACCACTTAGTTGATGAAGTCTGGCAATGGCTTGAGAGGCTTCAAAGGTTTGTCGTGCAGGATATTTTTTAGGAAATGGCTTGGTCGAATCAAATGCGTATTTACCAAACACAAAAAACTCCACGCCTTGTTCGCCATATTCAGAGCAGAAACGTGTGTGGTTTGCGGCACCTTCATCACCAAAATGGTCGCCCATTGGTAATGGGTGGTGATGATCAAAATAGTCGCTGTTAGAAAATATGGCCTGCAATATTCGCGAAGTGGTGGGTGCCTCAATTGAGCGATGGAATTTGTTAGCCAAGTTTGCCGCAGTAAAGTGTACTTTGCCGTTTTGCGTGTCGGCACTGGGTGAAATGGTACACGCGTTTGCGGTCCACATGCTTGAAGCAGAGCAAGTCGCCGCAAATACTGCGGGCGCTTCACTGGCTGCTTTGGTGATGACCTGTTCATCGGTACCGGTAAAACCTAGCTTTCTTAAAACATGCACATCGGGTCTTTCTAACGGTGGTAAAACCGCTTGTTTTAACCCCATATCGGATAGCGCCTTCATTTTGGCTAATCCTTGAAGCGCACCTTGTTTAGGGTTGGAGGCTTGGGCTGCGTTTTTTAGGGAAGCGACATTGCCGACTGACAGTCCGGCGTAATTGTGGGTCGGGCCAACAAGGCCATCAAAGTTAACTTCGTATGCAGTATTTGACTGGTTCATAATGGATTACTCCTAATCGCTATCGAATAATGAAAGTTCGATAGCTATTCTCTAGGAGGCGTCATTTCACATCTATCGGGCATTTATCATTGATTTCAGTCGCTAAATTTTAGCCACTAATGTGAGCCACTATGATAATTGCGTCGGGACACCTTGAACCGAGTAGTCGTATGATATTTTATCTTGCGTCGTTACTCAAGATGCAAATCCAAGGAAGTGGCCCGCCATAACAACTGAAGTTTATTCGTCGGCTTGTCTTAACATTGGAGCAAGATGCGCGTAGACAGTTTCTACCATTACTTTCTGACCGTTTTCATTTGGGTGAAGTCCATCATCCAACATCATTCCTGGTACAGTAGCTACTCCTTCAAGGATGAAAGGAATTAGCTCAACGCTGTCTTTGGCGGCTAAATCTTTAAAAATTTGATCAAACTTACGGGTATAAGTTCGGCCATAATTGGGTGGAATGTGAATACCGGCTAGTAAGACTTTCGCTCCTGAGTCGTGACTGAGTTGGATCATTTGGGTTAAATTGCTCCGGGTAGTGGCCAAATCGAATCCGCGTAACCCGTCATTAGCTCCCAATTCAAGTACCACAACATCGGGTTTGGCTTGCTCTAATTGGTTTGGAAAGCGAACTAACCCACCTGAAGAAGTTTCACCGCTGATACTTCCGTTAACCATATTGACCGGATTTCCTTGCTTTTTAAACTTTTTCTCCAGCAAGGTGACCCAACCTTTCTCTGTGGGTAAGTTATAAGCCGCACTTAAGCTATCGCCAAAAACTAGCACCGTTTTCTCTGCGGATTGAGCTACCAACGAGCAGCAAAGTATAAGCGGTAAACTTATTAGTTTTATCCATTTCATTAACGAGATACCTTATTTTTGAGTTAACTTTTTATCAGACAGCGACCGACTATGCACTATCATCATAATACACTGGAGACAATTTTAGAAAACACAAGTAAGTACAGAAAAACCAAATAATATCGAATGGTAGCCCATGTCTTTGAACTTCTACCCAGCTAGCAAAGTTGTCGGTTATTTATACGAATCGGGTGGCCTATTAGACTGCGAGGCTGTTTGTGGCTGGCTTAAAGGTTTGCTTTACAGCAAGTGACTGCAAACCGAGTTAACATGATTTGTAACAATGGCTTCGATCTAGTCACGCCAATTTCACGTAAAATGCTGTAATATTAAGTGGTTACTATAAAATAACCTGCTGCAATGTCATTTTAAAAGGGAGCCTATGTTAGAAGCTAAGAATTTAACCAAGCGAGTCACTACATCAGACGGTGAAATCACTATCCTAAAAGAGGTGTCCTTTCGTCTCAACCAAGGCAATAGCCTAGCGATTGTAGGCGAATCTGGATCTGGGAAAACAACACTTTTAGGGCTTTTGGCTGGATTAGACTCACCTTCTGAAGGTCAGGTTTTGCTAGCGGGGGACTCGATATTTGAATTAAGCGAAGAACAACGCGCGCTGTCTAGAAAAAATAACTTAGGGTTTGTATTTCAAAGTTTTCAACTGATCGACGGTCTAACGGCATTAGAAAATGTCATGATGCCTTTGGAATTGAAAGGCGATGCGCAAGCCAAAAATAAAGCGCTAAGCATGTTAGAAAAAGTTGGACTGTCTCATCGAGTCAACCACTTTGCTAATCAGCTGTCGGGAGGAGAGCAACAACGAGTCGCCATTGCCCGCGCTTTTGTCACTCAGCCCAAACTTTTGTTAGCGGATGAACCAACAGGCAACCTTGATACCAAAACAGGTCAAAAAGTGGTTGAGTTAATGTTTGAACTCAATACAGCGCTAAAGACCACCATGGTCTTAGTCACCCACGATCCCAAACTCGCCAAACGTTGCGATGATGCTATTACCATCAGTGCCGGTAAAATCGTTGCCAATACGATGAGTGCTGCCAAAGTTGTAACGACGGCGAATAACGATATTAGTTCTGATAAGCCAGCAGAAAACATAACGAGTTCTAACACCTCCGATACAAGTTCAACCAACTTAAACGAGCAATCAGCGTAAAAGTATTGGCATTACACTATTTGGTTTAGAGCATTTGGCGTTATAAATAAAGAGAGCGTGGTATGAAAGAATTTCCTCAACTTGCAAATATTGCTTGGCGAATTTTTAGTCGAGATTGGAAACGGGGCGATCTGCTTAATTTAATCTTTGCGATGGCAATTGCTATGGCGTCGGTTAGCGTGATTTATCTGATAATCGATAGGGTTGAGTCAGCGACCAACCGGCAAGCCTCCGAAGTGCTCGGCGCCGATCTAGTAATTAGTTCGCCCAAGCCCGTTGATAATGCTTGGTTGAAAAAAGCAGAAGAACTCCAACTAATTCGAGCCGATGTGGTCGAGTTTGCAAGTGTTTTGTCTGCCAATGATAAATTGCAACTTTCGGCCGTTAAAGCGGTTTCTAATAATTACCCGCTGAAAGGTCGAATAGAAATTGCCGATGATCCTTACGCTGAGGTTTCCGTAGTTTCCGGCCATCCAGCGCAAGGAAAAATTTGGGTCGAACCACGAATTTTAGCCGTTTTAGACGCTCAAAAAGGTACGCAGGTTGAGCTCGGATATACGGATATGGATATTGCTGGCACTATTATGTTGCAGCCGGGTCAGGGGTCGACTTTATTCAACATAGCACCAACTGCAATTATCGGTTTGCAAGATTTAGCCGCGACTAAAATAATTCAACCAGGCAGCCGCGTTGGCTATCGTTATTTGTTTGTTGGCGACACCGCTAAAATTGCCGACTTTCAAGAATGGCTAAAGCCGCTATTAGTTAGTAGTCAGCGAGTGGTATCTGTATTTGATGAGTCACCTATGGCTGGTTCAGCAATTACTCGTGGTAAAAAATATATCAGTTTATCGAGTTTATTAACTCTAATTTTATTAGGGGTGGCAATTGCCATGACCGCTAACCGATATGCGACCCGCCAGTTTGATATGAGTGCACTGATGCGCTGTTTTGGTATGAACAATCGACAAGTATTGAATATCTTCTTAATGATTTTACTGATGGTAAGTATTGTGGGGATTGGCTTGGGAGCGGTGCTTGGTTTTGTCTTTCAAAGTTTTATGGTGAATTGGCTTGCTGAATTATTTGGAGAAAACTTACCAGCGGCGAAATTTTCTGTTCTGTTTTTACCAATGGTAACCTCTTTCATCCTATTGCTTGGGTTTGCAATGCCGGCACTTATTCAACTCAAAAGTGTTCCACCAATGAGAGTGCTCAGGCGTCAGCTTGAACCAATGAAAGCCAGTAGCTGGTTTGTTTATGGCTTAGCGATTTTTTCCATGATGCTGGTAATGTATATACAAATGGGAGACCTAAAACTGTTGCTAAGCGTTTTTGCTGGGCTGGTGTTAATGGGCGGGATATTCGCCGTATTGTCGCGATTAGTTCTTATGCAAATTAGACGTTTAACCCGCTCTAAGAGTGCAGCAATCAATTATAGTTTGAGACAACTGGATGCTAATAAAGGTGTAACGATGCTTCATCTTTTAGCATTTAGTAGTACTTTATTTGTAATCGCGTTAGTGATTATTGTAAAAACCGAACTGCTTAGTAAGTGGCAGGAAAGCTTGGGCGACGATGCCCCCAATCATTTCATGGTCAACATTCCAGATGCGGATGCGGAAAAAGTCGAAAGTCTTTTACTTGCTAATCAAGTTAAGACCACTGAAATCTATCCAATGGTTAGAGGCAGAGTTACCAAAGTTAACGGGGTATTGGTTAAAGATGCTCTGTCTGAGCAAGCTAGACAGCACAATTCTCTTAGACGAGAACTTAATATGACTTGGACGCAAGAATTACCAAAAGGGAATAAGGTTGTTGAAGGTGATTGGGGATGGCAGCAGCAATTAGCCCAGGGCCGAAATAACAGCTCAACCCTACCACAAATTTCAATAGAAGATAAAATGGCTGCCACACTTGGTCTTAAATTAGGGGATACCTTGTCGTTCAACATCGGTTCGGAAGAGTGGACTGCTGAAATCGTTAGTTTTCGCTCGATTGATTGGCAAACTTTCACCCCTAACTTTTATGTCATAGCCACACCCGGTTCCATGGAGCAGTTTGCACCAACTTATATTAATGCTTTCTACTTGCCGCCCGATAAAAAGCGATTGGTGGCTGACCTTACCAACCGGCATCCAACCGCTATAATAATAGAATTAGACAGAATCTTTGAGGAAGTAAAACAAATTATCAACAAGGTAAGTTCTGCCATAGAAATTATAATGTTCTTCGTTGTTGGTGCTGGATTGGCTTTGCTTTGGGCGGCGATGGAACATACTTTTTCACAGAAGCTTCATCAGTCAGCCATACTCAGAACGTTAGGTGCCAGTAAGCGATTTATAGCGACTAGTTTTCGATTTGAGTTTTTGTGGTTAGCCATCTTAGCTTCTGCGGTAGCAATCAGTTGTATTGAATTGGTTAGTTACTTTTTGTACAAGCAGATCTTTGAAATTGATTTTTCATTCCATTTTGACCTTTGGTGGCAATTGCCCCTAAGCCTATTTTTGTTAATGCTGGTCGGTACTTGGCGAGGGGTCAATAGAGTGACACAACCCCCACCTTTGAGCTTGTTAAAGTAGTTTATGAAGGGTTGGTATTGGCGTTAACTTTTGTGTGATTTATAAAATATCAAAAAAAATAGTTGACTAAAGCACCATAAATCATCCTAAAATAAAAAAGGAATGGGCTCAGTTCTTAATTGGGCCTAGATAAACTAAAAATAAAAACACATCTTTATTGGCCTAATAATTCAAAGATTAAATTAATCTACTGGGAATAAAAATTATTCATGGGAAAGTCACTTGTTATAGTCGAGTCACCGGCTAAAGCCAAAACCATCAACAAGTATCTCGGTAAAGACTACATCGTTAAATCGAGTGTTGGCCACGTCAGAGATTTACCTACCAAAGCTGCCACGGGGACCACTGACCCAAAAGAGCGTGCTAAAAAAGCTGCAGCTACAAGAAAACTTTCGCCCGAAGCCAAAATCAAACACAAAGCTAAAATGGCCAAAGAAGGCCTGTTTAAGCGAATGGGACTGAACCCAGAGAAAGACTGGCAGGCTCAATATGCCACTTTACCGGGTAAAGAAAAGGTCGTTAAAGAGTTAAAGAAATATGCTAAAGATGCTGATCATATCTTTCTCGCAACGGATTTGGATAGGGAAGGGGAAGCTATCGCATGGCACTTGCGAGAAGAAATTGGCGGTGCTAATGACAAGTATCAACGCGTGGTTTTTAATGAAATTACTAAAAAGGCAATAACTGAGGCATTTTCTAAACCCACTGAGCTAGACATGGATTTTGTCAACGCTCAACAGACCCGCCGATTTTTAGATAGAGTTGTAGGCTTTATGGTCTCACCACTCTTGTGGAAGAAGGTATCCAGAGGATTATCTGCTGGCAGAGTTCAGTCGGTGGCGGTTAAACTGATTGTTGAACGTGAGCGAGAAATTCGAGCTTTTATCCCTGAGGAATATTGGAGTCTTTTTGCAGATACGGTCACCAATGGTGGGGAGCCGCTAGGTTTAGAGGTGCGACGGTATCTTGATAAAAAATACCGACCTGTCAATAAAGCAGAAAGTGACGAATTACAAAGTAAACTGAAACAATGTGATTTAATTGTAGATAGTTGTGATTCTAAACCCACTAAGAGTAAACCGAGTGCGCCTTACATTACTTCGACTCTGCAGCAAGCAGCCAGTACGCGATTAGGTTATAACGTAAAGAAAACCATGATGCTGGCCCAGCGACTCTACGAAGCCGGTTATATTACCTATATGAGAACCGACTCCACCGCACTTAGTGCAGATGCTGTGGCGATGTGTCGTGACTACATTAAAGAAAATCATGGTGATAAATACCTTCCTGATTCTCCGCGAATTTATTCGAGTAAAGATGGGGCTCAAGAGGCGCATGAGGCGATTCGACCTTCAAATGCTAGAACGCGAGCAAAGCATTTAAAGAATGTTGATGATGACGCCATTAAGCTTTACAACCTTATTTGGGGACAGTTTATTGCCTGTCAAATGACCGATGCGATTTATGATGTCACAAACTTAGTCGTCAAAGCCGGCGATTTTAAGTTGGCTGCCAAAGGAAGGGTGGTTAAGTTTGATGGTTGGACGTCGGTGCAACCGCCACGCAAAAGCAAGAATGATGACGATGCAATTTTGCCCGAAGTAACTGTTGGTGAGCAGCTTAAACTTGATCAATTGTTACCTAAACAGCATTTCACTAAGCCCTCACCTCGTTATAGTGAAGCGGCTTTGGTAAAAGAATTAGAAAAAAGAGGGATCGGACGCCCATCAACTTACGCTTCGATTATTTCGACGATTCAAGATAGAGGGTATGTGATTGTTAAGAATCGGCGTTTTTATGCCAATAAGATGGGTGAAATTGTCACCGATCGGTTGGGGGAAAGCTTCGATAATTTAATGGACTACTCGTTTACCGCTAAAATGGAAGAGACCTTAGACGTCATTGCCAGTGGAAAGAAATATTGGAAGGACACGCTAAATAAGTTTTATGAAGATCTAACAAAGCGTTTAGAAAAGGCCGAGCTTCCAGTGGAAGAAGGCGGTATGGAAAACCAAAAATCTGTCGAAATGGATATGCTTTGCCCACTTTGTAATACCAACAATATGATGATTCGAAACTCCTCTATGGGAACTTTTCTGGGCTGTAGTGGTTTTGCTTTACCACCTAAAGAGCGCTGCAAACATACCATGAATTTGATTCCGGGTGATGAGATTGAAGCGGTTGATAAAGATGAAGAAGCGGAAAGCCGAAATCTATTACTCAAGAAAAGGTGTCCAGTTTGTGAATCTGCAATGGATAGTTTCTTAATTGATGAAGATAGAAAACTTCACATTTGTGGCAATAGCCCCAAGTGCAAAGGGTACGCCATTGAAAAAGGCAGTTTTAAAATAAAAGGTTACGACGGTCCAATAATCGATTGTGATAAATGTGGCAGTGAAATGCAGCTCAAGGTCGGTCGATTCGGAAAGTATTTCGGTTGTACCAATGAAGAGTGTAAAAATACGCGTAAACTGCTACGTAACGGAGAAGCCGCTCCGCCTAAAGCAGACCCTATTCCAATGCCTGAATTAAAGTGTTTGAAGGTTGATGACCACTATATTCTTAGAGATGGAGCATCGGGAATATTCTTAGCTGCAAGCCAGTTCCCGCGAAATCGTGAAACTCGTGCACCGTTAGTGGAAGAAGTATTAAGTGTAAAAGAGCAACTCGACCCTAAATTTGACTATTTAACCAAAGCCCCGACGCAAGATCCAGACGGCAATAAGGCGATGTTCCGTTATAGCCGAAAGACCAAAGAACAGTACGTTATGAGTGAAGTTGATGGTAAGGCGAGTGGCTGGAGTGCTTATTATGTCGATGGCCAATGGCAAGAGACCTTGAAAAAGAAAACAACTAAGAAGAAAGCAACCAAGAAAAAGGCCACTAAAAAAGCCACCTCTAAAAAGGCGGCTGCAAAATAGTAGCAATCGTTCAATTTGAACTTATTCAGATAGCCGACATTTATTCGCAAACTATACCTCTGGGCTAACCGAGGTATAGTTCGTTCAATTTACTAGAAAATTAGACACAGACTCTAGGATTCCATGTATAATCCCGCCAATTCTCGTTCTGATTGAAGCTATTATGTTTGCCTGGATTTACCCGATACTTAAATTTGTGCTTTTCCGCATGGATCCTGAAAGATCGCATGATTTGAGTCTAAAGTGGTTAGCCAAGATTGAGAGCTCCCCATTTCGCTTTTTAATTACTCAAAAGCTTATTGAAGATCCGGTTGATGTTGCTGGGATTAGATTCCCAAACAGAATAGGTTTGGCTGCTGGCCTTGATAAGAACGGTCGCTGTATTGATGCATTTGCTGCCATGGGCTTTGGTCATATTGAGATTGGTACTGTCACCCCGTGCCCACAGCCCGGAAATCCAAAACCTCGCTTGTTTAGACTTCCCAAAGCCCAAGGATTAATTAATCGATTTGGGTTTAACAATGATGGTGTCGATCAGCTAATCGAAAATGTTAAGGCATCGCGCTATACCGGTGTGTTAGGTATAAACATAGGAAAGAATTTTGATACCCCTGTAGAGGATGCCAATCAAGATTATCTAACCTGTTTGCAAAAGGTATATCCTTATGCGAGTTATATTGTGGTTAATATTTCATCGCCTAACACCACTAATTTGCGTCAACTACAGTTCGGAGAAGCGCTCGAAGATTTAATAACAGTGCTACAAAAAAAACAATCTGAATTAGCTAAAGAGTATGGTCGTCGTATTCCTATTTTTATTAAGATTGCACCGGATTTAACACAACAAGAAACTGATGAATTAGCCTCAACTTTTAGCAGACTAAATGTTGATGGTATTATTGCAACCAACACAACTTTTTCTCGCGATGGGGTAGAAGGGCTACCACATAATGAAGAGCAAGGTGGTTTGAGCGGTTTACCTGTGTTGGCCGGAAGTAATGAGGTTTTAGCAAGGTTAAGCCAGCAATCGAGTCAGCAATTTCCAATAATAGGGGTTGGAGGAATCTGTCACCCTGAACATGCTCGTCAAAAAATTGATGCTGGCGCTAGTTTAGTACAGGTTTATTCGGGGTTTATTTATTGCGGGCCAAAGCTAATAAGTGACATTTCTAAGCGACTTAAATCACTTTTTGGCTAACAATATTTCTAGTGTCGAATTGGCAGATGCAAAGTCGAAGTTGTTTAAGGCAACTTCGATATTTTTAGCAACCTTACAGAATTCTTCATTGTTAGCATAATATTCGATTATGACTTTTATGGTTTCGAGCGATTCGGTGTCCTGCTGCTCTATTTGCTCGCTCAATGAGAGAAGCAGGGGTTGAATTGGAATATCTTTGTTGCTGATAGTTGAGCGCAAATGACTCTTAGAGTGAGTTAAAAAGTCAATCTCTTCGAGGGTTAAATTGAGTTCAGTGATCAAGTGTTCCGTTAGGGCATAAACTACACGTTCGCTATCTTGGTTTCGGCACGAATCCTCAACCTTTCCAGCGTATTCTGAAAGTGCTTTCATTCCTAAGTTGCCAGAAACGCCTTTAAGTGCGTGGGTACTCTTTATTAGTGATTGATAGTCAGAATTACGAAGCTGCTTGGTCAACTGTTTTGCTAAATGACGGTTTCTTGAATGAAACTTTTCAAGTAATTCGAAATAGGAATTTTTGTTGCCTTGCATTAAATCCAGACCAGCATCTAAATCGATATGATTACTGTGTTCTGACTTTTCAGTTTTGATTTCTATTGTCTTAACTTCTTTAGCTGGTACGTGGGAAATTCTAGGTTTAGGAATTTGACTAAAGGGTGCGCACCAGCGTGCGATAGTTTCATAAAACTTTAATACTTTAATGGGTTTGGAAACATAGTCGTTCATTCCGGTCGCTAAGCACTTTTCTTTATCACCGCTCATTGCATTTGCAGTCATAGCAATAATGGGTAGTTTTTCCTTAGAAATGTATTTTCTTATGTGCTCAGTTGCCTCATATCCATCCATTATTGGCATTTGGATATCCATTAAAATACAATCAAAAGATTCCATCTTTGCTTTTTTTGCACCTAGCTCACCGTTAGCTGCGGTTGCTACAGATACTCCGGCTTGCGCCAGAATTTCGCTCGCTATCTCACGATTAATTTCGTTATCATCCACCAGAAGAATGTGTTTACCAGCTAGTAGTTCTTTGAGTTGTGCGAGGTGAGTTGAGTAGTCAGAGCTAACTTCATTGATCAATTTTACTTTTTCTTGGTCACCAAAATAGTTCATTAAGCAGTCAAATACACTAGATGGTGTAATTGGCTTTGATAGCAGCAACGTATCTCGCCAATTTGAACGGCTACGCATGGAATGGTTAAGTTCATAGTTTGATAATAATTGAACAATCCCAACTGGTGCATTTGATGATAGAAAGGATCTCATTTCATCGAAGTCAATTTCAGCTCCGGAACTATCGATAAATACTAAATCAAATCGAGTTTTTCTAACCATTTCTGGAGCGTTGGAAGGAGCAAAAACGGGGGTGGTTTGAACTTTTGTAGAAAAATGTTGTAAGCATTTCCTCAGCGCTTGGCTTGCATGAACATTATTTTCAATAATAAGAAACTGTTTGTCTTTTAAACCAAGTTCATCCATCCTAGATGCCGCGATTGATTCTTGTTGCGCAACTTGTAAACTAATATGAAAATTGAATTGACTACCTACCTTGAGTTGACTTTCAACATTGATGTCACCGCCCATTTGAGAGATTAGTCTTTTGCTAATTGCTAAACCTAAACCCGTTCCTCCAAACTTTCTGGTAGTAGAACTGTCAGCTTGGGTGAAAGGCTTGAACAAACTTTTCATCGCTGATTCATCCATTCCAATTCCTGTGTCAGTGACAGAAAAACCAAGTGTTATGTTTTCTTGTTGATGACTGAGTAAGGATGCAGAGATTATGATTTCGCCTTCTTGAGTAAACTTAAGCGCATTATTAGTCAAATTGATTAGAATTTGGCCGAGCCTTAATGGATCGCCAATTAAAGACTGAGGGATACGAGTGTCAATGTCATATATAAATTCCAAGCCTTTTTGTTGAGCCTGAAGACCAACAATGTTGGAAAGATTATCTAATACATCGGAAAGTTGAAATTCGATCGCTTCTACCGTTAACTCACCAGCCTCTACTTTAGAAAAATCCAAAATATCGTTAATAATTTCGAGCAATGATTTAGCAGCGTTTTCCATTTTTGTGATATAGCTAGATTGTTTGCGGTCAAGTCGAGTACTACCCACTAAATGGATCATTCCCAGAATTGCACTCATTGGCGTGCGAATTTCGTGGCTCATATTTGCTAAAAATGATGATTTCGCTTGATTAGCTTTGTCTGCTCGCTCTATAGCCTTAGTTAGTTTTTGGCGAGTTTCTTCGAGAATTACATTTCTCTCAAGCAGTAACTGGTTCGATTGCTTCCTTTCTCGATTGAAACGATACATTGCTATTATCAAAAGAAAAAACAAGCCAAGTGCAATCGCCCCAAACAGGATCCAGCTTTGTTGCTGCTCAATGAGAGTATTTTGGCGCTTTAAACTCTCCTTTTGTTGTTGTAAAAGTTTTTCTTGTTGCTGTATGTCTGAGTTTTGTTTTGACAAAACAGAAACATTGTTTTCTATACTGTCAGCTAACTGGCTAAACTCCTTTTCTTTTAGCTCGATAGTTTTTATTTTTTCGGTTAATTGTGCTTCTCTTGATTCTAGCTCTTTATTTTTCGAATTTAATTCTCGACTTGTTCGCTTCAGCTCATCTTGAACCGCAACAAGTTCACCTTCTTTCTCTCTGATGGAAATGTTTTTAGCCTGAAGTAGTTTTTGTTGGTTACTAAATTGTTGCTTTTGAGTTTCAAGCTGCCGTTTGGTTTTTTCCAGCTCGTCGATAGTTTGTTGGGAGGCATTTAATGATTCTTCGAGCCTTTTGGTGAGTATTTCTAATTGTTGTTCACGATTAGAAAGATCTCGTCTCATCTTTTCTAGTTGCTTTTCTTCTTCTCGAAATAGGTTAACAACATCTAACTCAGTACCGCCCAGTAATAATAATTTATTCTTTTCGATGGCTAACTTTTCGTAGATTATATTGGGGTAATTGACTTCAAACGCGAATGTCCCATCGTCTTTACTCAAGATATTAATCATCGTTTTCTTTTTGTTTTTAGCGTCGACCGAAATAAGTAAAGTTTCACTTCCAGATATCAAGTCATAGATTTGAGTAACATCGTGGGATAGTTCATCAGACAAGAATACAACATCATATTTACTGATAGTGCTCAGACTAGATACTCGCTCAGCTTCAAGGGCGAGTGAACGAATGTTTCTGGAATTCAGAGCCGATACAAAAAGCTCTGAGATGTCAGGTTGGCTTTCTACTATCGCTATCTTAAGACTAGATTTGGAAGCTTCCTGCGGCCATGTTGTATATTCAATAAAGTTAAGGCTTAGGGCTATTTTAATTTGTTTTTCCCTAAGTGACTCCTCAGCGGCAGCATGCGCACACAACAATAATAGGAATAATCCGAACAGTGGCGTCACGTGAACTTTGAAGTTGCTTCTGGTCATTCGTTTGATGGTGTCTCTGCGCGACATTCCGATTGAGAAATCGGTTTTGTTACATTCGTTGTGAGGTGGTTTTCAATACGTTTTTTAATAAGTGGAGCACTAAATGGTTTTTCGAAAAAATCAATTGCACCTAGCTCAATCCCTTTTCTATGAAGTTTTACATCATTCAATGAAGTAACAAAAATGACAGGAATGCTGTTGGT
The DNA here is from genome assembly GCA_965230505.1 of Kangiellaceae bacterium. GTDB lineage: Bacteria > Pseudomonadota > Gammaproteobacteria > Enterobacterales > Kangiellaceae. Next base: position 3,881,822 of record OZ246006.1, read on the forward strand.
TGTTGGACTCTCATTTAATTTCTGACAAACTTCAAAACCATCCATATCATCCATAACGACATCGAGTAAAATGAGTGCGAGCTCAGGTGAATTTTGTGCGATTTTCAAAGCATCAACACCGCACAGCGCAACCTTTATTTTATAGTCGCTATTGAGCATTGCATTTAATATGGCGACATTGGTAGGTTCGTCGTCCACAATCAATATTGTGTGTTTGGTTTGTTTCGACATGAGGAATCATTATTCTTATTACTAGGTAAAATATAGTCTAATTCTAAGCTTTTTCAAGAAAATCAATAATTTATCGCTTAAATTATCGAGTTTTATTGACTAAAGTTTAAAAATGGCTAATTTCAGTTAAGTCTATCCGAGAAGGTTTCTGACATTAGCATAAAGCACGGGTATAATTGCGCCCAGTCTATCTTACCCGAGAGTTTACCGTCCAATGCCTCAATTTTTTGCAACATGTGCTTCTAGCCTAGAATACTTGCTAGTCGATGAGCTATCACAGCTCGGTGCCGAGAATGTAAAAGAAGGATTGTCTGTTGTAAATTTTGATGCAGAATGGGCTGTGCTCTATCAAATATTGATGTGGTCGCGAGTAGCGAGCCGTGTCATGTATCCGATTGCGGAGTTCGAAGCTCGTGATGAGCAGCAGCTCTATGACAATGTTTCAATAATAGACTGGTCACAGCACATAAAAAGCAATGGATGTTTTCTTGTTAACTCTCAAAGCTTTCGTTCAGAGCTGTCTCACACTAAGTTCGTATCTCAGCGTATAAAAGACGCGATTGTCGACCATTTTATCGAAAATGGTGATTCTCGTCCTGATGTCGAATTTGAACGGCCTGACGTTGCAATTCATTGCAAAATTAGGCACAACAAAGTGATCTTGTCTATCGACCTTGCTGGTTACGGGTTGCATCACAGGGGATACCGAACTGATGGAGCTGCGGCGCCGGTCAAAGAGAATCTAGCTGCAGCTTTATTGATGCGGGCTGGTTGGCAAAAGTCTTGTTTGGACGCGAGTGATGGCGATAGCTTGGCAATATATGATCCAATGTGCGGTTCCGGTACTTTCTTAATTGAAGCTGCCATGATGGCCGCCCAAATTGCACCAGGTTACTTAAGAGACTATTTAGGTATTTTTGGTTGGCAACAGTTCAATAAGGCCATTTGGCAAGAAGTTGTTGATGACGCCTGCGAAAAAGCAGAATCGACTCATAAGCAACTATCTTTAAGTATTGCGGGAAGTGATATAAACCCAAAAGCGATAAGAGCCGCGCAAGCTAATTTGGCAAATGCTGGGCTTGACCATCTAGTAAAGCTGCGGATCGCAGCGCTTGATCAGGTTTCACAGCTTGAGTTATCTGATTCAGGACTAGTCATAGTGAACCCTCCGTATAGTGAAAGGCTTGGAGAATTTGAACAAGTCAAACATGTTTATGCTCAATTAGGTGACTTGCTCAAAAGTAAATTCTTAGGTTGGAATGCCTCGATTCTTTGCCCAAATAAAGACTTTGGACATGCACTTGGGATCAGAGCCAAGAAAATTTATAAATTCAATAATGGTAGTATTGCCTGCGAGTTATTAAATATTGCGATTCAACCTGAAAGCTTCCTTTTGGTGCAAAATACCTCTGAGTTCGATCCTGAGTTTAAATCTAAACTGTCTGATGCTGGGTTACAGTTAGTTAACCGTATAGTTAAAAATCGCTCCAAACTTAAGAAGTATTTAAATAAGAATCAAATTACTTGCTATCGTATCTACGATGCCGACTTACCTGAATATAATGCTGCGATTGATGTTTATCATGAAAATATTCATGTTCAAGAATACAAAGCGCCTAAATCAGTTGATCCCAAGGTTGCAAACAGGCGCTTAAAAGAAATCCAACGTGCTGTGGCCGGTGTTTTTGAAGTGGCTCTCGATCAAGTTTTTGTAAAGCAAAGAAGGCAGCAAAAAGGAGACTGGCAGTATGAATCGCAGGGTAGAGATGAGTCAGGAAAATTGATTCAAAAACGCTTTTTTGAAGTTAAAGAAGCGGGGCGAAAGTTTAAAATAAACTTAGAAGACTATTTAGACACCGGACTGTTTATTGATCATCGTCAGACTCGTCAATTAATAGCTGATCTAAGTGCAACAAAGCGAGTGCTTAATTTATTTTGTTATACGGGGTCGGTTTCAGTTTATGCAGCAACGGCTGGTGCTTTAGAAACTGTTAATGTGGATATGTCGAATACTTATCTCAATTGGGCGAAAGATAATTTTAAGTTAAACAAAATTGATATTAATAAACACCAGTTTATTCGTGATGATAGTATTAAATGGTTACAAGAAGCAGCGCAAGCTAGTGAGCGTTTTGAGCTGATATTTTTAGACCCACCGACTTTTTCCAATTCTAAGAAAATGGAACAACATTTCGATGTTCAGGCTGACCATGTTTCGTTGATACAGTCGTGTTTAAAGTTGTTATCTGCCAAAGGTGTTTTGATATTTTCCAACAATTATCATCAGTTTAATATGGAATTTATGTCTTCTGAGGAATGCAAGGTAACTGAAATCACCAAGCAAACAACTTCACAAGACTACTTACGAAAGCCCTTACATAGATCCTGGAAAATTGAGTTACTATAGACCAAAATAACCTTCTCCCAATATTTAGTATGCTGCGGAAGCTTTAAGATGGCGTTAAAAAAAATAGAGTTCATGACAACTATGGGTTGTCATTTATGCGATCAAGCCTGGGCGATGATTGAATACTTAATTAGCACCAATCAAGATGTTGCTCGCCGAGTTGAATTTATAAGAGTTGAGATTTCGGAGGACGAATTACTACTTGAAAAGTATGGCATTAGAATACCAGTTTTAGTTTCAGAAAAGGGCGAGCTTGGCTGGCCCTTTGAGTTTGAAGCGTTAGTTGAGTGGCTATCCGATTAATTTTCTTCGGTTTGCTCACAGTATTTTTCGCGCTGAGCTTCCATATCTTTGATTTGAGTCGCCTTCTCTTCGTCAGTCATTAGTCGTTTACCACCTTGTCCATCGTCAACACCTATACGACCAGCGTTGCGCAAGATATCTAGGTTTTCGTTAGCTCGAGTGCAATTTTCTTGTCGCCAAGATGTGTATGCTTTACTCGCTTCAGTGGTTTTTTTCTCTGGTTCAGCTTTAGCTGCAGCTTTGGCTGAAATTGCTGTATTTGAGTCGACATAAGTTTTTATGCGTGTGTATTCAATGCCTTTTGGGGCACGTTCTGTGTAATGAACTTCGCCTTTGCTATCAGTCCATTTGTACATAATTTTTTCCGCTGCAATCAAGTTGCTACTTGAAAATGCAAGAATGGCTGAAATTATGGCTAATGTTCTCTTGTTCATATGCTTTCCTATATTTTGCGATTACTATTTTAATATAGCGGTATTGGAACATAAAAGTTAAGTTTTTTATGTCAAGATTGAGAGAATACGCTCACTATATGCCCGATTATTCTTCTTGGTCAAGTCGCGTTTGGTAATCGCCAGTCTCTGACGGGCTGAGTTTGAGGTTAATTTTAGTCTTGTTTTTCTGTTTGTAAGTTATTTTTGCTGGCAAAATGTATGACATCTTGCAAAATTGCGGGGTGTTCAACATCTAGCTTCGCATCAACGATGACACATTTGATACCGTCAATGACTGCGGGTCTTAACATTGGCGAGTAGTACATTCTTCGGTTTCTAAAAGTACACAGATTTCCACATAACCGTTCTGCCCAATCACTTGGCCTAAATTTATTGCCTTCTGGAGTAATACCTTTCAATATCAGTCGGTTAAAGTCGACTTGGCTCATAGTTAAATCTCTATATTTTGCGGCAATCTATTCGCGCGAATAATGCCAGAATGTATTAAGTTGTCAATAGTCTTGCGTTTTTGAGTGGAATCAAGAAAATGACCTATCAGCGTTCTAAATCCATTTAATCGATCGTCTGAGCTATTCGCTTTTAAGCGATGGTAATCTAGCGATTTAAAGTAAGTTTAGCAAAGATATTCGAGAAGACGAGCTTTACCTAATATATTAGTCTGAATGTGGGTCGATCTATTTGACCTATGTCAGGCGTATACTAATTCTATCTGCGAGTGCTTTTACAAGCTTTTATCAAACCTTAGCAGTAACATTTGTTTTGTGATTAGGTCTTTTGAGTGTTGCTAGGTTGGTTTTAAGGTGACAGGGTACAGGTTAAAAGATAATCTGCTTTTTAGGAGAAATGATGAAAAATCGAAAGTCGAGGAGTGCGTTTTCCGGTTTCAAGGACTATCAAGTCACCCCTGAACAAGCGTTTTGGAACCGAAGAGCATTTATTAAGAGTTTAGGCTTCGGAGCGATTGCCGGTTCAAGTCTATGTTTGCCGAATTTACTAGCAGCTCAGGTCAAGCCTTCGAGTTATTCAACCGCTGAGCCGTTATCCAGTGAATATGTTGTTACCCATCATAACAACTTCTATGAATTTTCTACTAGCAAGAGCAAACCGGCGGAGCTCGCGGCTGATTTTAACCCATCGAATGATTGGAAAGTGTCAATTTCTGGTCTGGTCGAAAAGCCTGGGGAGTATACTCTCGATGATATTCTAAAGTGGGCTAACGTCGAAGAAAGAACCTACCGGTTAAGATGTGTCGAAGGCTGGTCAATGGTAATTCCTTGGACGGGCTTTCAATTAAGTGACTTAATCAACAAAGTAAAACCGACAAAAAACGCACGCTTTGTTGAGTTTAAGACTTTGAAGTCGCGCTCAGTCTTTCCTGGTCAAAGACGAGGCGCTTTAGGTTTTAGTGTTTTACCCTGGCCTTATCGTGAAGGGTTAAGAATGGATGAAGCGATGAACCCTTTATCCTTTATTGCTACGGGGGTATATGGGAAGAGGTTACCGGGCCAAAATGGTGCTCCGCTCAGGTTGGTAGTGCCTTGGAAATACGGCTTTAAGAGTATTAAGTCGATTGTTTCAATAAGGTTTCTAGAACAACGCCCAAGCAATACTTGGCATAAGAGTGCCCCAAGAGAGTATGGGTTCTACGCCAATGTGAACCCGGAGGTTGATCATCCCCGTTGGAGTCAGGCTAATGAAAGACGGATCACTGACGAATCTTTTTTTGGTGTTAAAAGAATCCCAACTCAGATGTTTAATGGTTATGCTGAGCACGTTGCCGATATGTACAAGGGAATGGATTTAACCAAAGAATATTAGAATGACTGTTAAACCGAGTAAAATTGCAGGACATCTATTGTGTTGGTTTCCTGTCGGGTATCTGTTGTTTGGTGTGTTAACTCAAAACCTTGGGGCTGACCCTCAAGAACGAGTCATGCATTTATTAGGGTATTGGGGTTTATTATTTCTTTTGCTTAGTCTATCCATTACCCCTTTGAGGCGATTGTTTGGTGTTAACTGGATATTTCAGTATCGACGTATTTTAGGTCTATATGCTGCCTTCTATTTACTTTTACATATTTTGGCATTTACTTTCTTTTATCTTGATTTTAACCTTTCAGAATTATGGCGCGAAACGATAAAAAGGCCATACATCAGTGTTGGCATGTTAGCGTTTATTTTATTATGTCCTCTCGTTCTCACATCTACTAAGAAAATGCAAAAACGCCTTGGTAAAAACTGGGTTAAGCTACACCGGCTGGTCTATTTAATTGCTTTATTAGGTGTCATTCACTTTGTCTGGCAGAGCAAAGCGGATTTAAATGAACCTTTGAGTTATGCCTTATTGTTGATAGTGCTCTTAGGGGTTAGAGCCTATTGGTATTTTTCTAAACGCAAATCGGCTAAGCGAAGTGCTTGTTGATGTCGCAGTCTATTTTTTCTTCGGATCCGAATTACTTTTAGATTTAGGCTAACTAACTATAACGTTGGTTAAATTGGCTAAATTTATCGCATTAAGTCATTAATGTTCTTCTAACGCTCCTAATTTTAATGTTTTTTTAAATATGGCAAAGTAATTGCATTGTTGCATGTGATCATTAATTAGCGGAGGAAATATGAATAACATAATAAAGCTGGCAACAATAACGTTACTTTTTACTTTGAGCTCGGGTTGCGCAGTTCATGTAAGAGCGGGTGACCACTCTAATCCTAAGAGTTATGACAGTATATTCGGCGGGATCGATATTGATGGTGGTGCTGAAGTCGGTAATTTATCCAGCGTAAATGGTGGTATAGATATTGGTTCCAATGCTACAGCAAAATCCGTTGAGACGGTTAATGGAGGAATTGAAATTGGTAGAAACGTTAAGCTTGTCCAAGCAGAAACCGTTAATGGGGGTATTGAGGCCGGAAAAGGTCTCATAGTTAGTCGTGGCTTAGAAACCGTAAACGGTAGTGTTGATTTAGATTCCGATAGTAATATTGAGGGGAGTATTAATACGGTCAATGGCGATATCTCCCTGGCAGGTGTAAAAGTAGGCCAGAATTTAGAAACAGTGAATGGCGATATAAAGTTAATTAAAAATACTGCCATTGAAGGTGATATCACCTATCGTAAGTCAGGCGGTTTTTTCTCGGGGTGGAGTGATGAAAGACCGGTTCTTATCATTGATGAATCATCTAGTGTATTAGGAACAATCCATTTATATAGGCCTGTAGAGCTGAAAATAGATGAAGGAGCGAAGGTGGGCAAGATTAAGACACATTATTCTCGCAAATAGTGTCTATTGCAGAGCTTTTAATCAGTCTTTATTAAGTGGACTAGCTAGGTGGTTAGAATTTGCTCATTAGCTGTATATCATTTGCTCAATAAAGCATGTTTCTGTGCAATAAATAACCAAAAAAAATTAATTTTAAATAATTCAAATAAAATGCTTGCCAAGGCAAATTAAGTGCCTATAATGCGCGCCTCGCTTGAGGGATATTGAATTGCTCTGAAGCGGGTTCTGGCAAGGCTTTAAAAAGAATTGAAATAAATGATTTTAAAGTGTTGACAGGGTAAAGTTGCGCTGTATAATGCGCGTCCGCTCTGAGGGAAATGAGCGAGAGATTGACGCAAGGGAATGAGTCGTTGAAATTATTTTGAAATAAATAAAATTAAACGGTTGACAGGGTGTGAGTAGGATGTATAATTCGCGCCCCAAGCTTGGCTGGACAGGTTTCCGGAGCTTTGAGTTCTAAAACAAATTGAAGAGAAGAAAAACAATCTGTGTGGGTACTCTTAAAGGCAGCACAAATAAAGCCTTAAGAAACTTACACAGTTTGAAATCGACGAAATTAAATCAGCTACTTGTAGCTGTTTCAATCAAGTCAATTCCAAACAGTAATTTTTTTGAGCAGCTAGTCCGCTTAGGACACAAGTAACATTATTAAACTGAAGAGTTTGATCATGGCTCAGATTGAACGCTGGCGGTATGCTTAACACATGCAAGTCGAACGGTAACATAAGGAGCTTGCTCCTTGATGACGAGTGGCGGACGGGTGAGTAACGCGTAGGGATCTACCTTCTGGTGGGGGATAGCCCGGAGAAATCCGGATTAATACCGCATAAGACCTAAGGGTGAAAAGGGGCCACTTCTTGAAAGCTCTTGCCGGAAGATGAACCTGCGTTAGATTAGCTAGTTGGTGGGGTAATGGCCTACCAAGGCGACGATCTATAGCTGGTCTGAGAGGATGATCAGCCACACTGGAACTGAGACACGGTCCAGACTCCTACGGGAGGCAGCAGTGGGGAATATTGGACAATGGGCGCAAGCCTGATCCAGCAATACCGCGTGTGTGAAGAAGGCTCTAGGGTCGTAAAGCACTTTCAGTAGGGAGGAAAGGAGTGTAGTTAATACCTGCATTCTGTGACGTTACCTACAGAAGAAGCACCGGCTAACTCCGTGCCAGCAGCCGCGGTAATACGGAGGGTGCAAGCGTTAATCGGAATTACTGGGCGTAAAGCGCGCGTAGGCGGATTGTTAAGTCTCATGTGAAAGCCCTGGGCTCAACCTGGGAACTGCATGGGATACTGATAATCTAGAATACAGTAGAGGGTAGTGGAATTTCAGGTGTAGCGGTGAAATGCGTAGAGATCTGAAGGAACATCAGTGGCGAAGGCGACTACCTGGACTGATATTGACGCTGAGGTGCGAAAGCGTGGGGAGCAAACGGGATTAGATACCCCGGTAGTCCACGCCGTAAACGATGTCAACTAGTTGTTGGGTATATAAAGATACTTAGTGACGAAGCTAACGCGATAAGTTGACCGCCTGGGGAGTACGGCCGCAAGGCTAAAACTCAAATGAATTGACGGGGGCCCGCACAAGCGGTGGAGCATGTGGTTTAATTCGATGCAACGCGAAGAACCTTACCAGGTCTTGACATCCAGAGAATCTTTCAGAGATGAGAGAGTGCCTTCGGGAATTCTGAGACAGGTGCTGCATGGCTGTCGTCAGCTCGTGTCGTGAGATGTTGGGTTAAGTCCCGTAACGAGCGCAACCCTTATCCTTAGTTGCCATCATTTAGTTGGGGACTCTAAGGAGACTGCCGGTGACAAACCGGAGGAAGGTGGGGACGACGTCAAGTCATCATGGCCCTTACGACCTGGGCTACACACGTGCTACAATGGGCAGTACAGAGGGAAGCGAACTTGCGAGAGTAAGCGGACCCCAGAAAGCTGTTCGTAGTCCGGATTGGAGTCTGCAACTCGACTCCATGAAGTCGGAATCGCTAGTAATCGCGGATCAGAATGCCGCGGTGAATACGTTCCCGGGCCTTGTACACACCGCCCGTCACACCATGGGAGTGGATTGCACCAGAAGTGGCTAGTTTAACCTTCGGGAGAACGGTCACCACGGTGTGGTTCATGACTGGGGTGAAGTCGTAACAAGGTAGCCCTAGGGGAACCTGGGGCTGGATCACCTCCTTAAATACGAAGTGCGAAATTTTTGAGTGCTCACACAGATTGTTTTTCAGACAAGAAAGCCTTTGGGGTTATAGCTCAGCTGGGAGAGCGCCTGCCTTGCACGCAGGAGGTCTGCGGTTCGATCCCGCATAGCTCCACCAATTATTGGTGTAGGATGCGTTGATTGGTGAGAATAACCCAAGCTACGACGGATTACGCCGGATTTTTTATTTAAGACAAGGCGCTTGAAGGAACGATTGAAGGAGCATACACAAGTATGTGACTGAAAGAGTGACGAAAGCAACGCAGGATTAAATAAAAAAGACCAGTAATTGGGTCTGTAGCTCAGTTGGTTAGAGCGCACCCCTGATAAGGGTGAGGTCGGTGGTTCAAATCCACCCAGACCCACCAATTTTACCGGGCTTGAATTTTCAGCGTCGCTCACATACTGATGTATGCTTCGCGCCACTAAAAATCCAATCACGGCAAAATTAGCATTTTCTTGGTTCCGCAGGCGGAACAACTCTTCTCTTCTATGATGACTTTAGATGTTAGAGATAAGGCATGGCTTTATCTCTGATATTTACATCAGACGTTCTTTAACAATTTAGGTAACAAACGAGTAACAAACAAGCAAAGGTATTTATCAATCGTTATCTCCATGAACGGAGTGTATGCTAAAAATTGCCAGGAGCAATTTTAGTGTATTGATGAATTATTCAGTATAAGCAAAGTTAATCATACAAAATTAATCCAAAGAAGCGGCCAAGCAATTGGTTTTCTTGTTTTAGTAATTGGCATTCATTTGAGGTGTTAGCCCACCGAGAATACCAACGAGTGAGCAAGATTTCGCGCAGGATTTTTTATTTGCAGCAAGGCGCACGCCGGAGCGAAATGAGGCGCATACATCAGTATGCAACGAGTTGAGCGACCAGTGCAACGCAGTCTGCGGATAAAAAAGACCAACGAAACTTTTTGGGGTTATATGGTCAAGTGACTAAGTGCATACGGTGGATGCCTAGGCGGTAGAAGGCGATGAAGGACGTGGAAGTCTGCGATAAGCCTCGGTAAGCTGACAAACAAGCGTTATAACCGAGGATTTCCGAATGGGGGAACCCAGTCTTCATAAGAAGATTACCTGTAACTGAATACATAGGTTGCAGGAGCGAACCCGGAGAACTGAAACATCTAAGTACCCGGAGGAAAAGAAATCAACCGAGATCCCCTGAGTAGCGGCGAGCGAAAGGGGGTTAGCCCAAAAGTTTGTTTCGTGCTAGTGGAATGTTCTGGAAAGTTCAGCGATAGAGGGTGATAGCCCCGTACACGAAAGCACGTTATAGATGAATCTGAGTAGGTCGGGACACGTGATATCCTGATTGAACATGGGGGGACCATCCTCCAAGGCTAAATACTCTCTACCGACCGATAGTGAACCAGTACCGTGAGGGAAAGGCGAAAAGAACCCCTGTGAGGGGAGTGAAATAGAACCTGAAACCGTGTGCATACAAGCTGTGGGAGCATGATTTAGTCATGTGACTGCGTACCTTTTGTATAATGGGTCAGCGACTTACTTGTCTGTGGCAAGGCTAACCGTTTAGGGGAGCCGTAGCGAAAGCGAGTCTTAATAGGGCGTTTAGTCTCAGGCAGTAGACCCGAAACCGGGCGATCTAGCCATGGCCAGGTTGAAGGTTGGGTAACACCAACTGGAGGACCGAACCCACGTATGTTGAAAAATGCGGGGATGAGCTGTGGCTCGGAGTGAAAGGCTAATCAAGCCCGGAGATAGCTGGTTCTCCTCGAAAACTATTTAGGTAGTGCCTCATGTATCACCGCTGGGGGTAGAGCACTGTTTCGGCTAGGGGGTCATCCCGACTTACCAACCCGATGCAAACTCCGAATACCAGTGAGTGCAATCATGGGAGACACACGGCGGGTGCTAACGTCCGTCGTGGAAAGGGAAACAACCCAGACCGCCAGCTAAGGTCCCTAAGTTATGGTTAAGTGGGAAACGATGTGGGAAGGCATAGACAGCTAGGAGGTTGGCTTAGAAGCAGCCACCCTTTAAAGAAAGCGTAATAGCTCACTAGTCGAGTCGGCCTGCGCGGAAGATGTAACGGGGCTAAAACCATACACCGAAGCTGCGGACGCGTAATTTATTGCGCGTGGTAGAGGAGCGTTCTGTAAGCCTGCGAAGGTCAACTGAGAAGTTGGCTGGAGGTATCAGAAGTGCGAATGCTGACATGAGTAACGATAATGGGGGTGAAAAACCCCCACGCCGAAAACCCAAGGTTTCCTGTTCTATGCTAATCAGAGCAGGGTGAGTCGGCCCCTAAGGCGAGGCAGAAATGCGTAGTCGATGGGAAACAGGTTAATATTCCTGTACCTGATATTATTGCGATGGAGAGACGGAGAAGGCTATACAAGCCAGGCGATGGTTGTCCTGGTTTAAGGCTGTAGGCAGAGAGCTTAGGTAAATCCGGGCTTTCAATGCTGAGAGCTGATGACGACGAACCAAGGTTCGGAAGTTGTTGATGCCCTGCTTCCAGGAAAATCTTCTAAGCTTCAGATAATATGAGACCGTACCCCAAACCGACACAGGTGGGAAGGTAGAGAATACCAAGGCGCTTGAGAGAACTCGGGTGAAGGAACTAGGCAAAATGGTACCGTAACTTCGGGAGAAGGTACACCGATTTTGGTGATGGGACTTGCTCCCTAAGCTGAGGTCGGTCTAAGAAACCAGATGGCTGCGACTGTTTATTAAAAACATAGCACTCTGCAAACACGAAAGTGGACGTATAGGGTGTGACGCCTGCCCGGTGCCGGAAGGTTAATTGATTGGGTTATCTTCGGAGAAGCTCATGATCGAAGCCCCGGTAAACGGCGGCCGTAACTATAACGGTCCTAAGGTAGCGAAATTCCTTGTCGGGTAAGTTCCGACCTGCACGAATGGCGTAACGACGGCCATACTGTCTCCACCCGAGACTCAGTGAAATTGAATTTGCGGTGAAGATGCCGTATACCCGCGGCTAGACGGAAAGACCCCGTGAACCTTTACTATAGCTTCACAGTGGACTTAGAACCTGCTTGTGTAGGATAGCTGGGAGACTTTGAAAATGCGACGCCAGTCGTGTTGGAGTCAACCTTGAAATACCAGCCTGGTAGTTTTTGAGTTCTAACTCAGCCCCATTATCTGGGGCGAGGACATTGTGTGGTGGGTAGTTTGACTGGGGCGGTCTCCTCCCAAAGAGTAACGGAGGAGCACGAAGGTACCCTAATCCCGGTCGGAAATCGGGAGTTTAGTGCAATGGCATAAGGGTGCTTGACTGCGAGACAGACACGTCGAGCAGGTACGAAAGTAGGTCATAGTGATCCGGTGGTTCTGTATGGAAGGGCCATCGCTCAACGGATAAAAGGTACTCCGGGGATAACAGGCTGATACCGCCCAAGAGTTCATATCGACGGCGGTGTTTGGCACCTCGATGTCGGCTCATCACATCCTGGGGCTGTAGCCGGTCCCAAGGGTATGGCTGTTCGCCATTTAAAGTGGTACGCGAGCTGGGTTTAGAACGTCGTGAGACAGTTCGGTCCCTATCTGCCGTGGGCGTTGGAAATTTGAGGAGAGCTGCTTCTAGTACGAGAGGACCGAAGTGGACGAATCTCTGGTGTTCGGGTTGTCACGCCAGTGGCATTGCCCGGTAGCTACATTCGGACAGGATAACCGCTGAAAGCATCTAAGCGGGAAGCCCCCTCCAAGATAAGATTTCCCTTGAGCTTTAAGCTCACATAAGGAACGTTGAAGACTACGACGTTGATAGGCAAGGTGTGTAAGTGCGGTAACGTATTGAGCTAACTTGTACTAATGATCCGAGAGGCTTGACCATATAACACCCAAGCAGTTTTTACTGGTTGATTGTTATGTGTGATTGACTAAATCACTGAATAACTCATCCGACGATTGAAAAAACCTCTGTAAGAGTGTTACTCACCGACTCAAATGAGTCCAGTTACCTAAATTATTAATGATTGATTGACTCATCCTCAATTAATCTTCCAGTTTTGCCTGGTGACATTAGCGAACGGGAACCACCTGATCCCATCTCGAACTCAGAAGTGAAAACGTTCAGCGCCGATGATAGTGTGGGGTTTCCCCATGTGAAAGTAGGTCATTGCCAGGCTCTTAATTAAAAGAAAAACCCGCTCCTTGAGCGGGTTTTTTTTTTGATTAAAATTTAATAAGGCTAGTTTTGCGTATGCCGACAGTTGAAAGAATTGCCAGGAGATATTTTTAACGACGAAGAAACGACGCTAGCCCCGAAGAAGTGGACAGGTAATAGTTCCTACATTATTTGTTTACACTACTTGCATACATTACAACCATTTAGATACCGGCAGGAAGCCCGGTAGAGTATAGGTTAAACCTCAAAGCGCTTTTAAGACTCATAAAGCGAACTTAAATAACGGCTAGTAATTTCACACTTCACAAAGTTCACATCTTTTAATTATTAGTAAGAGTCGATTTTAGCCCTATTAAAACCTCATTATTTGTGCACATGTAAGCTAGGTAAATAATACAGCCAAGTATGTATTGTTATAAGCAGTAAGCGCACAAGCCATAGTCATAGGTTATGCATAAGGATAGCATCATGTACTGTAGGCATGATAACGGAAAGGATATTAAAAGAGGCTAATTGCCAAGCTAATAAATATGAGGGGGGTAAAGCTAGTGACCATTACAATTTGACGACTTAAAGAATTAATGGCAATAGTCAATAAAATTAAAAAGTAATCCTACAGATCTTCATAGCTCGAAATACGGTTTTTACCAGATTCTTTAGAGTGATAAAGCGCTTTATCTGCTTGGATTAGCAACGCCTGCCTCGTTTTAGCACGATTAGAAGAGCTAGTAATGCCGATACTAATGGTGATTTTAATCTGTTCATTATTGTCAGTAGTGAATTGATGATCGGCCACGTTTTTTAACATACGGTCAGCAATGTTAATACAGGTTGAATGATCTATTCTTGGCAGTAAACAAAGAAACTCTTCTCCGCCAATTCTTCCCATAGCGTCTTCGGAACGAAGTGTGTTTTGGCAAATCTGTGAGACCTTATTGATCACCGTGTCGCCAAAAGGATGACCATATTGATCGTTTATGGTTTTAAAGTCATCAATATCTAGCAATATGATCGATAATTTAGCTTTTCGGTTCTCTAACGAGGCAATTAACTTATCAAATATTTGAAAGATATGCCGTCGATTATAGAGGCCGGATAGAGAATCTCTAATTGAAATAGCCATAATTTTTTGGGTGTGTCGTCTTTGCAGTAACAGCGCCACTAAGATAATTAAAATAATAGATACGGCGATGGCTATGGTGTAGCGGTTGTTTAATGAGTTTTGAAGGTGTTTGTCAGCTTCAAGTTGTTGTACCTTTGCCTGTTGTTGTAACAGCGCTATTTTCGCATCGCGAGATGCTAGCTCAAAACTCGAACTAATATTAGACAGCTGTTCGGAAGAACTTTCGGCCAGGAGTTTAGTATATTGCTCATAGTACTTAGACGTTAACAGATGAGCTTTTTTATATTCTCCTTTTGCACTTGCTATATCTCCGCTAATCTTGATAGTTTCAAGCTCCCATTTAGTATTTTTAAGTTCTGGAAGCGAGGCGAAAATCTCTTTCGCTTGGTCGAGTGCTAGGGCAGCTTTATTTAATTGTCCCATACTGATGTGGCAACTTGCTTTTCTTTTATATAGCTCGGCATTGTAATCAGCAGCGCCGTTTAGGGTAAGTGCTTTGTTTAAAGCGGCAATCGCTTTAATGCACTCTCCTTTTTCTGCCAATGACATGCTGAGTCCGTATTGTCCAAAAAAGCTAACATCAGAGTTAGGCGTATAATTAGTTTTATTAATATATTGGTTAAAGTATTTAATGGCAGTATCGTATTTTTTCCAATATCGATAGGTTGAAGCTAATCCGTAGATTGCCTCGGCTTCATAAGGTCTAAACCCAAGGTTTTGGTAATTTTCCAATGCTTTTTCGTAGTGTTGAATAGAGGCTCGATAGTCACCCAGAAAGCCATATATCGCACCATAAGTTTCATTAACAGTGCCCAGTAAAAAAGGGTCGTCAACCTGCTTAGCTTTTACAAAAGCCTCTCTTATTTTATTGAATGAAATAACATAAAGGTTGGTTAGGCTTTTAGTGTATGCAAGCTCTTGTAATGATCTTATATGTAGACCGTCTAAGTTGCTTTTTGCGGTTAGGGAAATAGCCTCTTCAAAAGCCTGGGTACTTGCTTTGTAATTACCAAGACGTTGCTCTACTAACCCTCTGAAAAATTTCAGATTAGCAATATTTTCTATTCTTGATTCGGGACTAACTAAATCTTCTGCTTTAGCGATAGTAGAATTGAATTTCGGGTAAAAGTAGAGCAAGTTTTCAGCCCTTGCTTTACAAATTAAAAAATCAAGTCGATCAGAGTGATTTAGAGTTTCATAGTTCGCGTCAACAACTAGCAGCGCCTGATAGACCACCCAGGGTTCTTTGTTTACCTCAGCGCAGTGACTTTTATATTCAACAGCCCGCAAAGAGCTCGTGCACAATATGCACAAAGTCATCATTACCTTTAAATGGCTTATAAAAATGGGCTTTATCATAAAGTAATAAAAGTGGAGCTAAAATTAGTCAATCAAGATTTGATTCTTAGACACTGCGAATCACTGATTATTAGTATTTGCAATTAGTTTAACATGCAATCTCAAAATGAGTTTATTTGCTGCTAAAATTCAGATAATCGGTAGAAAACCTGATAGCAAAGGTCATTTTTTAGCTGACTCTAGTCAAAATGGTGTCTACATAATCTAGCTTCGGGTCGGAGCTCGGGTAATCCAAGCTATAATGCAACCCTCGACTTTCTTTGCGGCGCATTGCACACTCGATTATTAATTCGGCAACTGTTATCAAGTTTCTAAGTTCTAGCAGATCGCTAGTTACTTTAAAGTTGGAATAATAGTCAATCACCTCTTGTTTTAGCAGTTGGATTCGCCGTTGGGCTCTCTCTAATCGTTTGGTTGTTCTGACTATACCTACATAGTTCCACATTAAGTGCCTCAATTCATGCCAGTTATGTGAAACAACCACTTCCTCATCAGAGTCTGATACCTGGCTTTCATCCCAATCGGGGATGACTGCCTCGGAATTATGCGGCTCATGTTTTTGTTTGAGAATATTTTCAGCGGCTGTTTTGGCGTAAACTAAGCACTCTAGCAGAGAATTACTCGCCATTCGGTTTGCACCATGCAAGCCAGTAAACGCGACCTCTCCGATGGCATATAAATTTTTAAGATCGGTAGATGATTCTTTATCAACCACGACCCCACCACAGGTGTAGTGAGCAGCGGGCACTACTGGTATTGCTTCCTTAGTTATATCAATATTTAAATCCAACAACCGTTTATAGATAGTCGGAAAATGACTACGAATAAACTCTGAATCTTTATGACTGATATCAAGAAAAACACAATCGACACCTAACCGTTTAATTTCATGGTCGATCGCTCGAGCGACAATGTCTCTGGGGGCTAGTTCTGCACGCTCATCAAAGCGCGGCATAAACCTTTCACCGTTAGGTAGTTTCAGCAGAGCTCCTTCACCTCTTAGAGCTTCCGTGATAAGGAAAGAATGGGCTTTACTATGGAATAAACAAGTGGGGTGGAATTGATTGAATTCTAAGTTTGCTACTCGGCATCCTGCCCGCCAAGCCATTGCAATTCCATCACCGCTCGAAATATCAGGATTACTAGTATAAAGATAAACTTTGCTTGCGCCGCCAGTGGCAAGCACTACAAATTTGCTATTAAACGATTCAACTTTGCCAGAGTCTCTGTTGAGAGCATATGCTCCATGGCATCGATTAGATTCACCGATTATGCCGAGAGTATGAGTGGTCACTAAGTCTATTGCATTATAGTTTTCAAAAAGTTTAATGTTTGGGTGATTGCTAACCGCATCAGAAAGTGTATTTTGAACTGCCTTACCGGTCGCATCTGCTGCGTGAATAATTCGCCGGTGACTATGACCTCCTTCGCGAGTTAGGTGATAATCGGAAGATGAAGCATGGTCGCTGTCTTCTAAGCTAAAATTAACCCCACGTTTTATCAGCCATTCAATCGCTTCCTTACTGTTCTCTACAGTATGCTGAACCGTTTGCTTGTTACACAATCCCGCGCCAGCAATTAGAGTATCTTCCACATGTGACTCGACGCTATCTTGATGATCGAGAACCGCAGCGATCCCACCTTGCGCATAGAAAGTCGCAGCCTCGCTTAACTTGCCTTTGCAAAGAAGGTGGATATTGAAATGATCGGATAGGTGGAGTGCGCAGGTTAGGCCCGCAGCGCCGCTGCCAATAATTAAAACATCTGAATTATGTTTTATAGTCATTAATATTAAATAGCTGAATAATAAAGTCAGCTATTTTGCTTAATTATTGCCATAAAAGCCAATGATTTAGTTTTATAAGTTCAGCGAACTGTTTGAATATTCTGATATAATCAGAAAAGAATGTATGGATTTACTCAATATGTAAATTGCTTGTTTGAACTTAATCTAAGACAGTAGGTCAATGGATGAAGTAGCATTTGGCGAAGTACCTGAAGCCAGCTAATATTCAAAGATTAAGAATAATTAACCCTTTTGATTAAAAACTTACTCGAGCAGTTATGCTGGTTCGGTAGTTTAAATTGTTCGGTGAATTAAGTCCGAAAATAACAACTGAAAAATTATAAATGACAAAAACAACAGATGCTGAGTTAGTAGAGAGGGTTCAGCGAGGTGACAAGCGGGCTTTTGATATTTTGGTGGTCAAATACCAAAGTAAGATTTTATCGATCGTTAGTCGGTTTATTAGCGATAATGCGGAAATTAATGATGTTGCCCAAGATGCCTTTATTAAAGCCTATAGAGCATTGCCTAATTTTAGAGGTGAAAGTGCTTTTTATACTTGGTTATACCGAATTGCGATTAACACGGCAAAAAACTATTTAACTGCGAGAGGGCGCAGACCGCCGGCTTCAGATATCGACTCCCAAGATGCTGAGAGTTATGGCGTAGGAGTGGCTTTGCGTGAAAATGCCTCACCCGAAAAGTTAATGATGCGTGACCAACTTAAAGAGGTTATTTTCAAAACCATTGAAGACCTTCCTGACGACTTAAAGACAGCTATTACCTTACGCGAAATCGAAGGGTTGAGTTATGAGGAAATCGCTGAATCTATGGATTGCCCCGTTGGGACCGTTCGCTCAAGGATATTTAGAGCTAGAGAGGCAATTGACGATAAGATGCGACCGCTTTTATCCTCTAAGTAGCTCTTTGGAGCAATGGTTTTAGATTAATGATGAATATTTGCTTAATTTGGCTAAAAATATTAGCCAATTAATGAACCAAATGTAATATATTGTGTCCTAATAGCGCGAGAAAAAGAAATCAATAAGAATTTTAAGTCGGTTGGGCTGGTGAATATCTTATTCAGATTAAGAGTATGGCCTATATTGCCCAATCAACAAAGCATTTAGAGTGCGGAGTGGAAAGCATGGTAGAAAAGAATAAGTTATTGTCTGATTTGTTGGACGAAGAGTGTCATTCCAGCGATTTAGACGATTTACTTGAAAGCGATGACCTTAAAGAGTCTTGGTTTCGTTACCACACAGTTAGCGCCATCATTAAAGATCAGCATTCAGCTAATGCGAGTCTTGATTTTTGTAATCAAATTAGCGCCAAAATAGCCGAAGAGCCAGCTATCCTAGCCGCTCCCAAATCTAAACAGCCGATAACTCAAAAATCTAATGTTATCCCGTTTGTGGCTGAATTCAAGCGTACCAGTGGTGGTTTCGCCATCGCTGCATCGGTTGCGGTTGCGACTTTCTTTTCATTTCAAACTATTCAAGTTGCGCAAGAAGATGTTGCCACTGAAGCTCAGATCGCGTCTCAAAGTAATGAATTAAATAATAGTCGAGATGTCGTAGAGTCCACTCCAACAGCTGCCGGATACGAAATTGATGCGACAGAGCAGTTTGAATTGGATATCTTTAACGATCGTTATATTCAGGATTTAAGACGGTCAGACAAAGGTAGTTTTGCTCCAGTGAGCGGTGAGTTTGTACGCACTGTAAGATTTTCAGCCGAAGAATGGCAAGCAATTCTCGAAAAGTCCCTAGAAAGACAAAGACAGCTAGAGAAGACAAAACTCGAACAAGATAAAGAATAAGCTTTCAGCTAAACGACATACTTACGGAGCTGTCCTATGATGCAGGAAAAGGGCTTGGTAATAGCATTACGCGGAGAGAATGCGGTCGTTCAAACAAAAAATAAACTCGCTTGTGCAAGCTGCCAAGCTTCCGCAAGTTGCGGCAATGGTATTGTAGAGAAATACCTCTCGGCTAAACTTTTTGAATCTGAATTACCTAATGAGTTGAAAGCCAAAGTTGGCCAACAAGTCGTTATTGAAATCCCTAAAAGCAGTGTCACCAAAGCTGCCCTTATCGTCTATTTTACTCCACTATTATTCATGTTCCTTGGAATGAGCTATTGTCATTTTAATGAATATTCAGAAGATATTACTATTGTTGTCAGCCTGTTAGGCTTGATTTCAGGATTACTCGTCACAAAATATTACAATCGTAGATGGCTAAAAAGCGAATTATATTCACCTAGAATTGTCTCCTTTATTGACTGATTGAGTGCGCGCTCTTATTCAAAGAGCGATCAATTGTTGACTATAAAACGTATATTCCTCTAGTTAATGGCCTATCTGTATAAGTATGTTAATACTGTTAGCCAATTTAAAACTGATTTAAATGAACAAGGAACATTTATGATTAAAGCAAAAAGTCTTTCGTATGCACTTATGGTGCTAGTAGTTATGTTTGGCGCTTTGAGCTCAGCCAATGCAAAGCTACCTGATTTTGTTGAACTAGTAGAAAAATCCCAACCCAGTGTTGTCAGTATTTCTACCACAATAAAAGTGAACCGTAGAAATATGTTCTCACGCCAACCGGGAATTAGTCGAGGACCGAGCGGCTCCGGTTTTTTTATTTCAAAAGATGGTTATGTATTAACTAACAACCATGTAATTGATGGTGTTGAAGAGGTATTTGTTCGGTTACATAATGGCAAAGATTTAGAAGCTGAAATTATTGGCACCGATGCTGATACCGATACCGCATTGTTGAAAGTAAAAGGAAATAACTTTAAACCCTTTAAAATAGGTAACTTGGAAAAAACCAAAGTCGGTTCTTGGGTGGTCGCTATTGGTGCTCCATTTGGTTATGACCAAACTGTCACCGCCGGAATTATTAGTGCTAAAGGGCGAAGTGTTGGTGAGCAATATGTGCCTTATATTCAAACCGATGTAGCGATTAATCCGGGTAACTCTGGCGGGCCTTTGATTGATATGAATGGTCGGGTAGTCGGGATTAATTCCAAAATTCTGAGTACGTCAGGCGGATCCAATGGGCTCTCTTTCTCAATTCCTATCGATTTGGCTATGGATGTTGTTAATCAGATCAGAGATACCGGCAAAGTGGTGCGAGGCTATTTAGGAGTCAACTATCAAGAGGTTGATCGAAGAATGGCCAAATGGAGTAAGCTAGATTCAACTCAAGGCGCGTTGATCAACGGTGTAGCAACGGGCTCACCAGCAATGCGAGCAGGAATAAAAAATGGTGATATTGTATTACGTGTTGACGGTAAACTGGTCAAGAATGCGGCTGAACTACCATTTATTATCGGGCGATACCGGCCCGGTGATAAAGCGAAATTTACCATTGTTCGTGAAAAAGAAAAAATAGAACTTGGTGTCACCATTGGTAGTCGTGATGGTGCGGTTGTCGCAGCATCTCCAGAACAACCACAAGCGAAAGAAGAAGTTGAGTGGCTGGGTGTTACTTTGAAAGAATTACCTGAAGAAGTCGCCAGTCGAGCGAATGTGTCCCATGGTATTCTGGTGACAGATATAGATGCGGGTCCGGCATATGATGCGGGCATCAGAGCGGGAGATATCATACAGTCAATTCAATTGAATAGTATTAATAATTTAGAAGAGTTTGAGAAAGTTAAAGCTGACTTGCCTGAACAGGGCAGTGTTCCTATTTTGGTTAACCGACCGGGAGCGGGTTCACAGTACCTTATACTCGATCTTTAGTTTTGCTACTGAAATATGCGTATTCGCTGGTGCCGTATTAAGGTCCTCTGATTAAAGGCTTTAATATGGCATTAATTTTTAAGCAAAATGAGTTGTAGAAGTTGGGTACCGTTTCAAACTGAATTTATTTAAAAATGTTTGTTCATTTTTCGGCAGCAAACTATCTGCTAAGGCATCATAATAAAGTCAAAGCCAGATAGGAGAGAGCAATGCCAAACAAGCTTAGTCATTTAGAACTGAATAGAACGCTACCGCCGCGATCAGAAATGTATTCAGCGCTAGTCAATAAGGATGTAGCCTATGAAGGCGTTTTTGTCGCTGCTATAAAAACCACTGGTATATTTTGTCGTAGTAGTTGTCACGCTAGAAAACCTAAGCAAGAAAACGTCGAGTATTATTCAACCAGCGAACAAGCTTTAAACTATGGGTTTCGACCGTGTAAAGTTTGCAAGCCGTTAGAGCCATTAGGTGATACACCCGACTGGGTTAAACAAATTCTTAAAGAAGTTTCTCTAAACCCAGAGATTAGGTTTAAAGATCAGCAATTAAGAGAGCGTGGTATTGAACCCACCAAGCTAAGGCGTTGGTTTAAACGCCATCATGGAATTACCTTTCAGGCCTACCTAAGAGCTATTCGACTTAATCAAGCGATAGGCCAAATTAAACAAAATAGTCCTGTTACCAAAGCGGCATTTGATAGTGGTTATGAGTCTTTAAGCGGCTTTAATGACGCTTTTAAAAAATTAACCGGTTTATCCCCCGTGCAGAGTAGAGAAACGACTCTAGTTACCGTGTCACGAATACTCACTCCGCTCGGACCGATGATTGCGGGAGTCAGTGATATTGGTGTGTGTTTATTAGAATTCAGTGATCGCAGAATGCTAGAAACTCAGTTTAAGCGGTTGATTAAGTTAAAAAATGCTGTATTTGCTCCGGGAGAACATCCTCAGTTGTCCATGTTAGAGCTGCAATTAAACGAATACTTTGCAGGGCAACGTAAAGGTTTCGATATCTCTATAGATGCCGAAGGAACTGAGTTTCAAGAGACTGTCTGGCAGGAACTGATCAGAATTCCGCATGGTAAAACTAGGAGCTATCAAGCACAAGCTGAAGCGATAGGCCGACCGAACGCGACCAGAGCCGTGGCCAAAGCAAATGGAGACAATCGTATTGCGATACTCATCCCTTGCCATAGAGTGGTTGGTAAGAATGGTAGCTTAACTGGCTATGGCGGTGGATTGTGGCGTAAACAACGCTTGCTTGAACTAGAGCAAAATGCATAAAAAGTTGCTTTTTTAGTCTAAAACTCCTACATTATCAGTTAGATAGCTTTACAAGGATACTATCAGCTACATTCTAACAACGATAAATGGGAAGCCAGTTCACATGACAGCAAAAATTGTCTCGATCGCGCAAGCTAAGGGGGGAGTGGGGAAAAGCACCTTATGTGCTAATTTGTCAGTCACTCTGTCTCAAACAGGCAAAGTCTTGATGATTGACTGTGACCCGCCTCAAAATTCATTAACCCATTGGTATAAAGTGCGTGATGATATTTATGTAGAAACAGGCTTATCCATAGAAGCAGCCAGTACACCGGCTCAGTTGACCTCATTGATCGAAAAATACAAATCACAATTTGACTATATTCTGATCGATGGAGCACCACACGTTAACCCCTTAGTTAGAAGTATGCTGCTCCAATCCAATCTAGTTTTAGTTCCGTTGGCTCCTTCAAGTGTAGAAATTTGGTCATTTAGTGCCTTCGAATCTTTGTTATTGGAAGCTTCTAAATATAATAAATCATTAACCACTAAAATAGTCTGGAACCGAGTTCGCACTAGAGTTAAGTCGTCTGACGGTGTGATTGAAACGGTGAGTAAAGACTCCAAATTAACCGCTCTTAAAAATCAGATCACTTTTCGAGTGGCTTACGTTGACTCGTTTGCTGAAGGGTGTAGTGTTTACGAATGGTCGGATCCTGTTGCCAGTGCGGAAATTTGGGCCCTAACTTCTTCGGTGAAACGTTTGGTTGGAAAAATGCAAGCGGTGAAATTCTCTAAGTCGGCAGCCGCGGCCAATTTCGTAAAAAAAGGTAGCTAATTGACTTTAACTCAGTTTATTTGTTCTTTTTTGCCAAGCAAGAAAACCACTAATGGCCAATAAAATTATAATAACTGCAACTAAGTCAGTCGCCCAAGTTCCCAGTGTTTTGAGTATTCTTCCACTATGCAGATCTTGTACTAACTTTAGGTAGTTTATTTGGTGATCGAGATAGATGTTTTGTAGCTTGGAGAGCGGGTATTCGTCGGCGGGATGCGGAACTTCCAACTGTAAGGGTTGAATTTCGATTGCTCTCCAAGACAAACTTTCCGTATCCAAAACATAATGTTTTTGGCCTGCAGAAACAAATATTTTTTCTGTTGGGTTAAGTTTTGAAGAAAGGGGCTTTGCAATTTCAGCATTCGTTTCAGCTTCAGCCTGTTGATAGTTAATCAAAGTGCTGTGTTGTTGAGGTTCACTACCATTGGTGTTGCCGGAGATAGCGGTAGGCTTTAGTTTGCCTATCTTACGAATAGGATGAGGAATACTATGAGCGAGCTTAATAGTTTCTACTAATTCCCATTGCTGTGTGTACAAAGCAATTTGCTTAGAGTCTGAAACATAGTACAGACCTTCAAACTCAACCAGGCCTATCAATTCAGAAGCTTCCAGATCGATCAGTTGGTCACCTAATATTCTTTTATTTCCGATTTGACATAACAGTGTGTTTGTTGCGGTAAAACATACAGCATGATCGGGCGCTTTAACCCCATACCAACTGACCAACCAGTCGCTTTTAACAAATTGCTTGTGGAGTTGAAGAGACTCAGAATGATTAAGTAATATGCCCGTTACTGCAAGGTTAACTAGAAATAATGCAGCACTAAACCCGACTCTTCGGTGCCATTTACGGAACAAATTCTTACGCCGTTTTTCTTTTTGTTTTTTATGATATGCGCTCATTATCCGCCGATAGTTTTCTAGTCGCTGTCGAGCTAGCGAAAGCGATAGTCTAAACGATAGCTTACTTTTTCACTACTATTTCGTGCAAAAGTAATGCGACACGGCTTATTTTTTTCATCGCGTTAACCGACATGGTTGCGCCTGTGATCCCATCAATATTCCGGTTAAGTCTTCCTTCTTGATCCACACCAATATTATCAAATTGTTGGCTAAAAGCCGGTATATGTATTTCGTAGCCTCTACTTTCCCGAAACTCTAATACTTTAATTTGAATGATTTGTTGGTTTTTAACGGCCACAGCAAAAGAAATAGGGCGTTCTTTGCCAATTTCGTCTAGAAACCAGATGGTAGTAGGTGACTGTTGTGATTCACTAATTTTGTACCGTAGCCTTAGTTTCGCATAGGGACGATCGAGAATAGCTTTAATTTCAGACTGAATGGATTGATTGAGCCAAAGTGTACTATTTTTGAATCTAACAGGTTCATCATTAAGTCTTACGACTTGATCAACAAATTCGTCAGCTGAAAGGTAGACCTTTGCACAAACCTGTTGAGTAGCAAAAAGTAAAACGCACGCCGCTAGAAAGCGCCGCGCGTTGATACTAATTTTCAGATGTAAACTATTGATCATTTATTACCTAAAATAACCACGGATATTTAAAACTGATAGCCAACACCAAGGTTAAAGCCGCTCCCATCTTGAGCACCGGTGCGATTTTCAACATCTATTTTGAAAACAACATCCTCATGGGGCCAGTAGTTTAAGCCAATATTGGTTTGTCGTTTTTCGGTATCGACATTATCACCTGCATTATTATCCCAAGCGTTATATCTAGCGAATACACCAAAGCTTTCATTGATACGATAACTCGGTTCAATATAGAATCCTTCCTGTGAATCTCGACCAATTGCTTCAGCTTCAACGCCGTCGATTCCCCAAGAAGCATAGAGTGCTCTCAGACCGAAATGACCTGAATTATAAACAGCGTGAGCAGTAATTAAGTTAGCGTCAGCTCCAAATTGACCTTGAGTAACATCTGATTGCGCTTGGTAACTAGCGGCTAATTCTAAGCCTGGTATTGCGGTATACTTAATTCGAGCGGTATAGGCCAAACTATCGGCATCTGCACTTGCCACTTTTTGACGGCCACTTCTAATTAGAAATGATTTACTACCATCGGTGGGTACACTTAATCCTGAATGGATAGTTAAGTCCAAAGATAATCCTTCATTTAGCTGGGTATTGAAACCAGCACCTGCTTCCCACCAAGTCGCTGGAATAATATTTTTCTCTACTGGATTTCTTTCCACGCCATAAAATGTAGGTGGCTCATGAGTTTCGTTTAAGATGCCAACCGGCACCAGAAATAAACCGGCTTTCAGTTTAGATTCATCGGTAAGGTCCATCTCAATATAAGCCTGTTCTAACTCTACTTCGCCAGGTTTACCGTCTCCAGCGAGTGAATGTTCCAGCTCAAGTTCAGAGAAAAAGCGGATACTATCGGTAAATTCATGGCCGATAAATAATACAAACCGGTGAAAGTCGATGCTTTCATTATCTTCAATGTTATTGTAGTGTAATTCCCCGTAACCGCCGATAGAAGGTAGTTTTATGTTTGAGTTACCTAGGTTTTCTTCAATTGCCGTGACGCTTGATTCGATTTTTTCGTCACTTTCCTTAACCTTCTCATCAGTTTTTTTAAGTTGCTCTTGTAGCGCTTCAATTTGTGATTGTTGCTTCTTGAGAATATCTAATAATTCTTCATTGCTAGGCTCCGCTGCATGTAGAGAAGAGGTTGATAAGATGCCAGCGACTGCTAATGCGATAGCTTTGGTTTTCATTAAATTTCCTAATTATTAAAAGATGTTGTTATTGATGGCGAGACTATAATGTAGAAATAATCTAAATGCAAATCATTCGCATTAATTAATGAGAATAATTATGATTTAGATCAAGACATTCGAATTCTAAGCAAACAACCCCAATAATCATTAGCAGTGTCAGATCAAGTGACTAATACTGACTGTTTGATAGAATTAAAAGAGAGTTTTGGCTAATTTTAAGAATTAAAGAGCATCGAGTGGGTGGAAGAGATAAGAGTGAGGAGCATTAAGTATGAATCAAATTCTTGATTGGTGGCAGCTGGCAGCAGGATTAGGTCTGTTCCTATTTGCCATGAACCAATTAGAGCAGTCGTTGAAAGCTCTTGCAGGAAAACGGTTTCGTCAAGTGTTGCAACACTCAACTAATAAGCCTATTCGTTCAGTAATGAGTGGTATCACTGCGACGACAATTCTTCAAAGTAGTTCTCTAGTGGGGTTGATTGTCTTAGCTTTTGTAGGGGCGGGCATTATACCTTTAGTGAATGCTATAGGGATCATCATAGGTACAAACCTTGGAACGACTTTTACTGGTTGGGTCGTTACAACTTTGGGTTTCAAACTTAATTTTTCTAACTTCATTTACCCTTTGCTTGGTGCAGGAGGTATCGTTTATGGACTTACCAGTGGTCGCCTTAAACCTTTCGCACAGTTATTGTTAGGCATTGCTCTACTCTTAATGGGGCTAGACTTGATGAAGACAGCTGTCGAGGAACTGAATAATCTGGCCGATTTAAACCAATTAGTAGGTCATTCATTAATTGTTTATCTTATCGCAGGAGCATTATTCACTGCGGTTATTCAGTCGAGCTCTGCTACAATGATGCTGACCTTGGCTGCGCTTAACGCAGAGATTATCCCGCTTGACGCCGCTGCGGCCATCATCATCGGGGCTGATTTGGGGACCACCAGCACGGTTTTTCTGGGCAGTTTACAAGGAGGTGTTGCCAAGCGCAGAATAGCGATGGCGCATGTCATATTTAATTTCTCTGTTGATATCGTAGCCTTTTTATTTCTCTACCCACTAATCAGCTTAATACACTGGCTAGAATTAACTGACCCCCTTTATTCTCTTGTTGCATTTCATAGTCTTTTTAACCTTTTTGGACTAATCGCATTTTTACCTTTGATTTCACAATTCGCATCACTACTAGAGAGGTGGTTTCCAGATAAAAGAGAATCGGTTAATCTATATCTGAAAGAAGTTCCAGAGGCGGTTGCAAGTGTCGCAATTGAAGCCTTGAGAATGGAAGCCAAGCAACTTTATAAAATAGTAACTCAATTAATTCTTCGTTTCTTGGGAGAAAAATATCCGCCTGTAGGAGCAGATAAACAAGTATTTTTCAGCGATGAAATTGAGCACTACCTAGCGATAAAATCTTTAGAGGGTGAAATAATCGACTACGCACTTAAGATCAAAGTGGCTGAGTCGCCATCAAATAATGGTCAGCAACAATTGCAAGCTAAACAAGTTGACCAGCTAATTAGCCAAGTTCGAAATTCTGTCTATGCGGCAAAGGCTTACAAAGACATATATCAAGACTTTGATAATTTTGAGGTTAAAGATAATCAGCATTTCTCGGAGTATTTCGAACAGATTAGACGCTCAGCAGTCAGTGTTAATTATCAGCTTTTAGACATGTTAGATTCAACTAAAAGCAAGCCACTTCTTCTCGAGCAGCTTAGCCTAATTGCAAATAAACTCGATTCAGAGCACTCTAATATTTTGAAAGGGATCTATACCAATAAAAGTAAAGTGAATCTTTCGTCCGCGGAGCTATCGACTCTATTGAATATGCTTAAGGAAATATCCTCATCGTTTCATTCGTTAACAGAAGCAATTAAGTTGATGTAGTCAAGTATTACTCTTCAAAGACTTTATGAAAAAACGTGCCGGATTAATTGCGTTTGAAAGATTGCTAGAAAGTGGCGAATAATGATTGTTAATTAAACTTGATAAATGTTGGGAGCACAGCAATGAATAAATTAGTCCGTGTGAACCATAAGCTGTATTGAACCATGCTCCTGGCTGGTTATAAGATGAGACCGCTAAACGTTCAATTTTCTTTTGGCCAAGCTGAACAAAATCATTGACCAACTTTTTCTCATTGAAAGCAGAGCCAACTAATGGCAATCTATCCTTGGAATGCAGTCGATAACCGACTGTACCGCTTAAAGGTGAGTTTTTAATGCTACTTTCTGTTAATTCGCCAAGTTGGTTTTTTTTTAGAAAAAATGAAGCTCGATTGAGCATCTCTGATTGGCTATTTCGATTGATTTGCTGATCGACAAAATTCTCAAAAGTGGAACCTATGTGCAAATGGTTAGGCGGGCTTGGGACCAAATAAACCTGTTCACAAATAGTGTGATTTAAATGCTCTAAAAGACCTTGGTTTCGGAAATAGCAAGTTTGACCTCGAGAAGTATTCGTGGGAATAATATTAAAGCAATTCATTAGTGTGGTCTCAGCTCCACCACAATAAACAACATGCTGATAATGACTAGTCTGGTTGTTAGCGATGATATTCCAACAACCATTAGAGGATTCGATACTTTCGACGCGGTTATTGGTTTTTAAAACTAATCCTCTCGATAGAGCTTGTTCCGTATAAAACGCACAAAGCGCCTTAATATCTATTGCGCCAGCGTCTGGAAAGTAGATAGACGGTGCCGCCGCAGAGGCACTCGGTGAGGAGGTGATCCATTGACTTAAATGATACTTGTTGGCCAAATGAAGCAGTTTGTTTTTGGTCTTTTTGT
The DNA here is from genome assembly GCA_965230505.1 of Kangiellaceae bacterium. GTDB lineage: Bacteria > Pseudomonadota > Gammaproteobacteria > Enterobacterales > Kangiellaceae. The sequence goes on from OZ246006.1 coordinate 3,910,511, forward strand.
CTTTAAGAAATCGTTCTAGGCCATCACTAAGAAAAAGTCGTTCACGAATTTTCGTTGGCTGAAGCGCTAGCCAATTAATCAAACAGAGATAAGCTTGCCAATTGAATTGGCTGGATAGGTTTAGATCCGCGGTTAGTTGTGGATGAAATATACCCGCGGCTGCACCAGAAGCTTTTCTAGCTATATTAGACTCTGCCTCATAAAGGACAACAGGCCAGCCGTTATTGACCAGAGTGTAAGCTAAACTACATCCAGCGATCCCACCGCCAACAATTGCGATCCTGTTTTTATCGGGGGGAGTATTTTCATCAATTTGGTTAGCAATATTAAACCACGGTTTTTCAAACTTAAGATTTATGTAGCCGGTCGGTGGTCGACTTGTACTTTCTTGGTGATAAATAGCCGTCAACATCTCTCTTTTTCTTGCAAAGCCTTTACGCTTTTTGATTTCAAATCCTAACCGAGAGAGTGGTTTTTTTACAGCAGCTGCGACACTAAAAGTGGCGAGTTTAGTTCCCCATTTTGATAGTGATGCGATTTTTTCAAAAACGTTATCAAGCCACATTGATTCATTCTTTGCAGGTGCAAACCCATCGAGAAACCAATGATCAATTTTGAGGCTCGGAGTTCTTGATTGACTTTCAGTTAACAAATCTTCTAACGCATGATCGACAGGCATAAACAAAAGTGTCAGATAAATATTTAACTCGGGAAAATGGATTTGAAAACGACCATATGATGGTGATGGATAGTTATTTACTAGAGTTTTAGAGATGACCTCAAACTGAGGCCAGCATTTTAACGCTCGCTTTAAATCGGCTAGAAGAAGTGGGCGTTTTTCAATTGAAATGTAGTGGAGCTTTTGTTGGCTATCAGTCCTAGATAAATACTGTTGCCAATGATGAGCCGTATTAACAAAGTTGAGGCCTGTGCCAAAACCTAACTCTGCAACGCTGAAAGATTGTTGAGGGTTAGTGTTCCAATCGTTAACAAGATCGGTTCCTTGAATAAACACATGATCCGATTCTTTGACGCCGCCTTCGGCTGAAAAGTAGACGTCGTCAAATTCGGTGCTAAAAGGCAGTTGGTTTCGCCATTCAATCACCGCGGGTTTTACAGTATCAAACTTGTCTAAGTGAGCGCTCGACATTAAGGAAATTTACTCGAATCGAAAGATTCTAATTGCAAGTCAGGCCAATTGCTCATTTGACAAATTGCTGGAGCGAATTAGTTTCTAACCAAGTTCAAAAACTCAGCCCGAGTGGCCGGTTTAGAACGAAATGCCCCCAGCATTATCGAAGTAATCATCGCTGAGTTTTGTTTTTCCACACCTCGCATCATCATGCACATATGCTTTGCTTCGATCACCACACCAACGCCAGACGCGCCAGTCACTTGCATTATCGCCTCGGCGATTTGTTTGGTCATGTTTTCTTGAATTTGTAGTCGGCGAGCAAACATATCAACAATACGAGCTATTTTTGATAGTCCAATTACTTTCCCTGTCGGTAAATAAGCAACGTGACATTTACCAATAAATGGCAACATATGGTGTTCGCACAAGGAATAAAGCTCAATATCTTTAACGATGACCATTTCATCATTGTCAGACTCAAAGATAGCACCATTGACTACATCGTCGAGTGACTGATTATACCCGCGAGTTAAAAACTGCATTGCTTTGGCGGCTCGTTGTGGCGTGTCAGTTAAACCATCCCGATCAAGATCTTCACCTAACAGTGTCAGAATATTGGTATAGTTTTGAGAGAGCTCGTCTGTGATATTTTTATCGCTCATTAAGGATCCAACAAGTCAAATCTAAGTAATAATTGCTGGCTATTGTATGTCAGCCAGCGCTTTCAACCAAGAAAAACTAAAGACAAATACAAACTCTTCGCTCCGATGAGGGGCTGGGCTGCTAACCAAAAGCCAGCCAAATGCCAACCAGAATCATTAGAGTGCCAGAAATTTGATTGAGTCGCTTGAGTTGATTTCCATGCTGCAGAAGTCGTCTTAAGGACTTACCTCCGGTGGCATAAATAAGCATAAAAATCGTTTCAGAGAGTAGAATGATTGCTATTAAAACGCTTAATTGTGGTAGTAAGGCGAGTTCCGTATTGATAAATGGAGGCAACAAAGAGACAGTAAATGCCCACCCTTTCGGGTTGGCAATTGCGGTAACAAACCCTTGAGTGGCTAATTCTGTGCGACTAATAGAAGATTCGATGTCCTGATCGGCGGTCACTGCCATTTTGCCTTTGGCTTGCCAAAGTTGGATCCCAACATAACTTAAATAAGCACCACCTACATATTTTAAGATAGCAAATACCTCTGGGTAATTGAGCATTACGCTGGCGACGCCAATCACAGCGAGTATAGAGACTGTCGCTACACCAATTAATTCTCCGGCCATCATCCACAAGGTTCTTCTAATCCCAATCGTCATACCCAGAGTCATCGCCAAAGTCATGCACATTCCGGGAGTGGCAGAGACTAAAAGAAAGGTTGGAATGAACAGTGCGAGTAAAGTGTAATCGATCATAACGGCGTAGATTGTCGGCCCAGTTAGGTTTGACGTTTGTCTATAAAGTTAAGCTTTTATTGTTTAGTTTGGCTAAATTGATTAGCAGCACATTCACAGATATCTTCAATTTGGCTGTTGTCTTTATAGATTCCATCAATCAGTAATTTAGCAATGCCGTGCATAGTACCCCAAATGACTTGAGATAGCCTAAGAGAATTCGCCTGTTGATCTAAAAGGCCGATCGTTTGCCATCTTTTGGTGACGGCAAGTTGGTGTTGGAAGCTAGGGTAAGCTGAGTCTTTAAGTGATTGATTGTCTATTTGTTGCTTCCATATGGTGCGGCCAAACATTAATTCGTAAATCTCAGGATTTTGTTGTGCAAAGCTAACATATTCAAGCATGTATTGTTTAAGTTGAATACTAGAACTCTCTTGTGGATCAAATAGTTGTGATTCCATGGTGAGGCTGCGCTGCTTAAATCCTTGCTCAGCAATCGCGCAAAGTAGTTCGTTTTTATCTTTAAAGTGGTGGTAGGGCGCAGTTCTTGAAACTCCAACTTCATTAGCAAGCTTACGCAGTGATAATTGCTCGACGCCATTTTCGCTTATCATTTTGGTGGCGGCTTTAAGTAATTGGTCACGTAAATCGCCGTGATGATAATTGGACTTTTTAGGGGGGCTTGGCATCGAATAGTCTACTCAATCGAAATGGGTGAGCTGTTTCAAATCTAATTTAGCAAGCTTAATCAGCGATTTCAATCTTGACACCGCTAAAATCAAATTGTAATCTAGTATCTAGACGCTGTCTAGATGGTGTCTAGTCATCAGCCATTTACTCAAATAACTTCACTTCAGTCCAGATGACGGAGTACTTGTTAAGGAAATCAACTATGTCAAAGCAGGCTTTTACTCACATGTTTCAACCGTTAGATCTTGGGTTTACGACGATTAAAAATAGGGTGATTATGGGCTCCATGCACACCGGCTTAGAGGAAGCTCATAACGGGCATGAGCGGATGGCTGCGTTTTTTGCTGAACGAGCTAAAGGAGGGGTTGGCTTGATCGTCACTGGGGGATTTGGACCTAACGACAGAGCAGCAACTCACGAAAAAACCAAATTAATTAAGACAGAACAAGATATAAAAGATCATCGTCAAATTACCGATGCTGTTCATCAGTATGGGACAAAAATATGTATGCAAATCTTGCATACCGGCCGTTATGCCTACAACGCTAACCCAATTGCTCCTTCGGCAATACAAGCGCCAATTAATCCAAACAAGCCTTCCGCAGCTACAGCAGAAGAGCTGGAACAGCAAATCATAGATTTCATTAGCTTAGCCACTCAAGCTCAGAAAGCAGGTTATGACGGAGTTGAAATTATGGGTTCCGAAGGTTACTTCCTGAATGAATTCTTGGCGGTTAGAACTAACCAGCGTGATGATGAATGGGGCGGAAGCTACGAAAACCGTATGAAGTTTCCAGTGGAAGTCGTCAGAAGAGTGCGTGAAGCTGTTGGCAACGAGTTCATAATCATTTTTAGGCTTTCTATGCTAGACCTTGTTGAAGGTGGTAGCAGTTTTGAAGAAGTCGTGATGCTGGGTCAAGCTATCGAAAAAGCGGGAGCTTCAATTATAAATACTGGGATAGGTTGGCATGAAGCTCGAATTCCAACCATTGCAACCAAAGTTCCTAGAGCGGCATTTACCTGGGTAACAGCAAAATTTAGACAGCACTTCTCCATACCAGTGATCACTTCTAATCGAATAAATACACCAGAAAAAGCGGAAGAAGTTTTAGCTAGAGGAGATGCCGATATGGTTTCAATGGCGAGACCGTTTCTGGCAGATTCAGAATTTGTCATTAAAGCCCAACAAGGAAGAAGTGATGAGATTAATACCTGCATAGGTTGTAACCAAGCTTGCTTAGATCATATTTTCGTGGGTAAAACGACTAGTTGTCTGGTTAATCCTCGGGCATGTCATGAAACGACCCTAGTCATTGAAAAAGCGCAGAACATTCAATCTATCGCAGTGGTTGGTGCAGGGCCTGCTGGGCTAGCAGCGGCAGTCACTGCCGCTCAGCGCGGACATCAGGTCACACTGTTCGATCAAGCGGAAGAAGTGGGAGGACAGTTTAACATTGCTAAAAAGGTACCGGGTAAGGAAGAGTTTTATGAAACGATCCGGTATTTCTCTAGACAGCTTGAAATCCACGATGTGACTGTAAAACTTGGGCACAAAGTGACTACTAGTGAGTTAAATGCCGGAGACTATGATCAGGTTTTAGTTGCAACCGGAATTGTTCCACGGACCCCGACCATCGAAGGAATAAACCATTCGAAAGTGATGTCTTATTTAGACCTTTTGAAGCACGGTAAACAAGCCGGTGATCGGGTGGCGGTTATTGGTGCCGGTGGAATTGGTTTTGATGTTTGTGAATCGTTAATTCATGACGGAGCAAGTTCCAGTCAAAGTATTCCTGTGTTTATGAAGGAGTGGGGGATCGATATGTCATTAAAAGCTAGAGCTGGTATTGAAGGAGTTAAACCGGAATTTGCTATGCCTAAGCGACAAGTCTTTTTGTTGCAACGTAAGGAAACCAAAGTTGGTGCCGGTTTAGGAAAAACCACGGGCTGGATTCATCGTACCGATCTTAAAAAGAAAGGCGTTAAAATGATCCCAAACTGTGATTATCAAAAGATTGATGATCGCGGCTTGCATTTCAATGTTGCGGGCCAGGCTCAGTTGCTTGAAGTCGACCATGTAATCGTTTGCGCTGGTCAAGAACCGCTGAGAACACTAACCGAAGGCTTAGAAAAACCATATCAACTGATTGGCGGCGCTGATGTTGCGGCGGAATTGGATGCTAAAAGAGCAATTGACCAAGGGACTAGGGTGGCGGCTAAGCTCTAGCTGCCTGCTTAGCCTAATAAAATGGTTTGAGCAGTAAACCTAAAGATTTTGAAGCGTTAGTTTCACGGTAATTGTACTATGTCACTCTTGGTGGTGACGCTAGCTTAGAACAAATAGCTTAAACTAGCAGTCAAAGCAGTGTTATGTACCGTTGAGTTTTCACCAATAATATTGGTATCGTAGATGTAATCTCGATAATCTATTCTCATTAAAATATCGCGCTTTAAAGCAACTTGATAGCCGAGACCTAACGTGTAAGAAAAACTTCCTTCGCCACCAAATTCAGTATCTCCGACGCCAGCAACCAAATAGAGTGAAGATAATTTAGCATTGGTATCGGAGAAGAATTGTTCGCCTAAGAATAAATTGTATCCTACTAACACATCGTAATGAGTAAAGTTTCTATTCGAACCCGAAAAATACGGACCTTCAACTTTTTCATAAGATGATAACGACGCATCTGTTTGGAAATAATTAAATTGGAGAAAGTAGTTCTCATTGGCGTTAAAGGTTACATTCCCTCCAACAATATACTCACTGTTAAAGTCTTCGATGTTTAGAATACCAGTGAACAAACCAACGTCAAAATATTCTGAGTCTATTGATACACTCTCATTCTCGGCCGCACTAATTTCATTATGAGTGACGCTAGAAAAAAGCAAAAAGGCTGTTAACAAAATTTTTATTAACGCTAAAAAAATGCGTTGAAACCAATATTCCATCGGTTGATACTCTCATCATCATTTGTTGTTGATACAACAAAATTTTGAAACCCAGCATGAATTACAAAATTTCGTCCAATATAGTAGTTTGCCCCTAACCCGTATCGGTTAAAGCTTTCTTTACCGGTGCTTAGCGGTGTCAATTCCGGTTGTGATTCAATCTCTAGTTGACCACTTCCTAGTATTAACACCGGCGATAACTGCCACTCGGAAAAAGGCTCAAGCAAAAAGTTAAAGCTATAAGAGTTTCCTTTTACTTGCGAATCGTAAAATTTTCCGTTGTCAATTTCTAATCCCAACCATTCAAGCGGACGATATCCGAAACTAAAACTAAAAGTATCGGCGCCTTCCAACTCTCCGCTGGTAAATTGCCCTACATTAAATCCGACTAACCAACTATTTGTAAGGTAATCGCCATAGCTAACACTGGGTAATTCAACAGGAGTTCCCGTCGGAAGGAGTGTTCGTGCAACTTGAGCTGCGCGCGCCCAACCAATTTTATTATTTTCTGATCTGACCTCATACCAACCAGTACGCCGAGTCAAAACAGTGATGCTTTCTCCTTGCTCAATCGTATAAAATATTGGATACCCCACGCCAGGACCGGTGTGAAGCTCAATATAGGGGTCAATAACTTCTAACTGAAGTTCAGGTTCCTGAGCTAAAGCAAAGGAAGAATTCCAGATAAGCGCAATAACAAGCAATAAAGACTGCTTATACTTAGAAAAACTTGTCAATAGCATGGCAGTTCCCATGATGTTGAGTTTCCTACTTTTGTCAGCTCGCGTTTTTCGCATGCCGTTTAGCATTTTATGATTCCCATTCCGTTCGTCTCTTTCTGCAAAATAATCACTGAGTGCTGTTTCTAGCCTAATCTTTTGAACAATAATTAAATACAGCGCCAGTTTTCGGTTGTAATCGCTTGATAAATGTAATCAGCCAACCTCTAAAAAAGAGCGCTTAGCCCAATCGATAATTCCGTGTTGTTGGTCATTTTATTGTCAGCAAGAAAAGTTCGTTCAAAAATATGATTATTTAAACTAAAGTTCCAGGTTAACCAATCCGTTAAGACTACTTTGTAGGTAGTCCCTATGACATAGCCAATTTCTTTCTCACCTGCAAACTCAATGTTTTCAACACCTGCGGTTAAATATAGGTGAGAATTAAATTTTTGTTTTGCACCATAAAAAGAACGGCCGTGGAATACTTGGTAGCCAGCCATCAATTGAGTATAGGTTAGCTTCCTATCGCTATTTGCAAGAAAATCTTGATCGACTACTTCTTCGAAAGTTGCCTTGTCAATATCAGAGTTTCCAATTGAAGCTAGAGCAAAGAAGTCTTTGTTAATATGATAAGTGAAGCTTACTGAGCTAACCGTGTTGGTACCAAAGTCTTCGACCGATAGGCTACCAATATTAAATCCAAGCTCAAATCGTTCTGTATCGATTGCTGCAGCATCAATCGGCGGAACCTTCTTTTGAGGCTTTATAATGGTGACAGGTTTTTTAGGTTCCGTTTCAGATGCATACAGCGACTGGCTCGCTGTCAAAGTGAGGGCGATGAAAGTTGCTACTAAATTGATTCTAGCTTTTAGCGACATATCTTAATTTCAATTCCTTTGTAGAAGTTTTTTGCCCGAAACCTGCAAACCTTCAATTTATTGCCAACTAATATGACTTAATTTAGTTGCGAACAAAATCAACAGGTATTTTTGCGAGCAGTTATGCTATAGCAATTAAATAGCTTGCCCCATTGAAATAGACACTTTTTGTGAACTAGGTCTTGTTTTTTTTGTTTGCTATCTTGGGAATGTGATGAAGTTTGATTTTTGTAAGCTTGTCGCTACCAGTTAACGGATTCTTTGCCTAGGATGGAGATCAGGCTTCCATTAATAGTGTTGTAATGTCCGAATCGAACGACATTGCTAAAATCAATAGGTACGGATATGCGTATAGGGATCTTAGTTATCTTAATAGTTACTTTGCTTAATCCTGCAACTGCAATTTGTAGTTCGCAAAAGGGTAACTCGCAGGTAATGAGCAATTCTGAAGAGTCTCAGGCTGCCGCTAAAGCGACATTAAAAAGTATTTCAAAAGGTGTACAAAACCTAAAGCAAGATGTGGTTTCTTTAAATAAAGACTTAAGGCATTTAGAAGAAACTATTTTATTTCCCTCGAGTACTAAATACTCTGTTTTTGTTTCTATGAGCGCTGGTAAGTTTTTTAGCTTAGAAAGTGTCAAATTAAAGCTAGATGGTAAGTTAGTGGCGACTCACCTTTATACGGAAAAGCAACGACAATCGTTAGCACGCGGTGGCATTCAAAAACTTTATATTACCAACTTGAACGAAGGGGAGCATACCGCAACAGCTTTTTTTACAGGGTTAGGACCTAATGGTCGTGCCTATAAACTTGCTAAATCACTTGATTTTACAAAGGGCTCAGCGGGTGAGTATCTTGAACTTGCAGTGCGAGACGATGGCGAAGCACAAGAGCCTATCATATTCATTAAGCAGTGGTAACAGTCCATGTTAGCTGAATATCAAGTTATTAGCGTCTCCCAGCAAAATTGGCTGTCGTTGATTAAACTATTGAAACGATTGAAACAATTTTGCGTTTTCGGCGTTTTGGCCGCAATGTTTTCAATACAAGCAAGTGAATCAGATCCGACAGTGAACTCTACTAAGGACCTAGAGTGGGGGACGGTGTTATTTGACTACTATCAAGGCGACTATTTATCTGCATTGATCGAGTATGAATACGCGAAAGATATAAAAAATGAAATTGCTTTGAGTGCAAATGGCCAATTATTAAAAGGCGGGATGTTGCTAAGTTATGGAATGGCAGAGCCGGCTGAGTTAATCTTTCGAAAACTACTTAATAAAAATACCCCGGAAGTCGTTCGAAATTCGGCTTGGTTTTATTTGGCAAATTTATATTATCATAAGTCTGAAGATCAAAAGGCCTACAGCGCTCTTGAAAAAATAGACGGTCAAATAGATACTGACTTACATTCGGAATATCACTACCTTGCAACACTCATCAGTAACCAAGGAAAGCATCTAAAAACGACTGAAAAAATTATTGATGCATTACCGAAGGACAGCCCACACTATGCGTACATTTTGTTTAACTATGCAATTACCCAACTAGAGGCGGGCGATAAACAAAAAGCTATTACTAATTTGGATTTAGTGGCTAATATGGGAGCTCTCAACTCCGAGCTTTCAACACTTGCTGACAGGGCTCGCCATGGGCTTGCGCAAATCATGCTTGAGCAGGGCGATATACTCCGCTCTTGGGAGTATCTAAAGTCGATAAGAACAACCGGACTCTATTCAAATCGGGCGTTACTCACATACGCTTGGACTGCGATAAAACTCAAACAATTTCAACAAGCGATTCCTGCGCTCGCTATTCTTGACCAAAGGTCTATTTCGATTCCTGAAACTCAAGAAGCGAAGGTGCTACTCGCACATTTGTATGAGCAAGAAGGCTCGCCTAGAAAAGCGCTTAAAAGTAATTTATTGGCCATTGATGCATTTGAAAAAGGCTTAAAGGATATTAATGAAGCTAGAACTATTATTGCCAAACAGGACGTACCGAAAGAGTTCATTGTAAATTTTGAAGCGATAGTTGGACTTTCTGATTGGTATGCTATTGAGCCGACGGTCGAGTACAGCAAATTGACTCCTTTTGTTATCGACCTAACTGCTAGTAAGGTATTTAACGAAACGTTAAAAGAACTGTCAGAGCTATATACCATTCAAAATAATTTGCAGTACTGGGCTACTCAAGCAGAACAACACTTACTGATCCTAAAAAATAGCAAACAGAAGTCTTTTGAAACTGAGCATAAAAAAATGATCCGTAAAGCCGCTAAATTGACCGAGCGCCTAAAAAATCAAAAGTCAGATCTTAAGCTCTTTGCTTTAACTTTGGATGAGTCTGAACAAAAGCAATTAGAGGCACTAGTTGATTCGACCAGTAGAGAATTAGAAATTCTAAATAGTCGTATAGACAAACTAAAACAAACAAAAGTAGCTTATCAGCAACCAAAGAAATATCAGCAAGAACTCACTAAGAAACATCAAGCGGTTAAGCAAAAATTGAGTAAAGCCAATCAGTTTGTAGCAACACTTGAACCGGTAATGAGAAGTCTAATCAATTCCGAATTAGATAAGCATCAAAACCGAATGAGTTATTATTTGGCACAGTCGAGATTGGCTAAAGCTAGGCTTTATGACTCCACTTTGATGGATATCAAGAAGGCAAAATCCAAATTGAAGCAAGTACCTACGAAAGACCCTGTCGAGGTTGAAAATGAATAGATGTAGTCTGTTAATAATATTGGTTGTTTTGCTGGCTTCGTGTAGCTTGGGCAATCAAAAGACTTTGGGGGATCTTGAATACAAACCTCAAGAAGAGAAACCAATTGAGTTTGAATCAATGAATTATCAAGAGGTTCGTCAGGAGTATCAAGAATTACTTTCGTTGTTTAAAGATGATGAGTTGAAAGAGCAAATTGAGCGCCGAATTGCAGACGTATTTATGTTAGAGGGGGGTGAGCAGCAGCTTGATGCATCTAAGCAAAGTAAAAGCTACTACGCTGAAGCGATTAAGAGTTACAAAGACATCTTAGAAAAATATCCCAACTCTCCCGACAATGCCGATGTCCTCTATCAACTCGCTCGCGCCTATGATATGGATGGCCATACCGAAGAAGCGCTCAAGATGCTTAAGCAATTAACCGCTAGACATCCTAATTATAAAAATCGGGCAGAGGCTCACTTTAGAACGGGTGATATTTACTTCACTAAACAACAGTATAAAAAAGCGCAAACTGAATACAATATCGTGACCCGCATGAACAATCCTAAGTTGGCTATTTACGCTCACTATATGTTGGGATGGGCTCACTATAAACAATTTAATTATCGCTCGGCGGTTAATGAGTATGCAACAGTAGTGAGTTTATTGCTGATAGAAGGAAAAACTATCGAAGATTTGGATTCATCACAAAAGCCCTTGGTCAAAGATTCTATTCAGTCTATGAGTTTAGCCTTGGCGAAAAGTGGTGGTGCTGAACTGATTGAAACGATCACTATTTTAAACGGTAAGCCATACTTATGGTTAATTTACGACAGTTTAGGTGAGTACTATTTAGAGAAGGAGAGGTTTGAAGATTCGGCTAATACCTTCAGGCAGTATGTACGTCGCTACAACTTTTCTGCGAACGCACCAACCCTGCATAGCAAGTTGATTTACTCTTATATTAAAGGTGGGTTCCCGCTGCAAGCTCTTAAAGAAAAGGAAGTTTTTGTAGACTACTACAGTATGACTTCAAAGTATGCGGCAGCCAATGGAGGCATAAATCAAAAAATTAAATCTCAGTTAAAAATATATTTTGATGAATTAGCCAGCCACTACCACAACAAGGCACAATTGGTGGTTAAGCGATATGAGAAAGAAGGAAAGAAAGCTCAGTCCACTCAGCGCGATAAAAAGATGGCTAGCTATCACCAAGAACTGGTCACTACGTTTGAGCGTGCGGCTTATTTTTACGCTCAATACATTAATACCTTTCCGAATGATTTACGCATTCCACAAATGACATTCTTAAAAGCAGAAGCGCATTTTTCTGCGAAGCAATACCCAAGTGCTATCACAGATTTCGAGATGGTAGCCTATAAGCTCAACGATTTTGCCGAAAAAAAATATCAAGCGAAAGCCGGTTACGCAGCCATTATTTCCTATCAAAAATATTTGGAACAATTGAACGTTGAATCGGAAGAGTCAAAAAACTGGAAAGCTAAATCAGTAGATTCGATGCTGAAGTTTGCCCAAGTGTTCCAACAAGACCAGCGATCGCCGTCGGTGCTCGCAAATGCCGCAGAATCATTGTTTGAACTTCAACAATATCAACGAGCCTTGGAAGTCGCAGAAAACTTAATTGGTGGCAATTCCAAGTTAGACAAGCAGCTAAAGAAAACCGCGCTGGGGATAGCCGCTCATTCGTATTTTAAATTAAATGATTTTGAAATGGCTGAACTAAGCTATCTTAAGCAAAGAAATTTAGCAGCGCCACAAAGCGAAGAGTATCAACAAATATCTGAGAGATTAGCGAACTCATTGTATAAGCGCTCGGAAGAGTTAATTGCGGTGGAGGATAAGCAGTCTGCGATCACCAAATTACTAAGAATTAAAAAACTAACCCCAAAGTCAATACTTCGTGTTTCGGCTCAATATAATGCAGCCACTTTATTGCTTGCCACACAGCAGTGGGATGGCGCAATTAGTGAACTTAAACAAATGATTAAGGCTTTTCCAAAAGATAAACTTGCTCCCGAATTTTCCAGAAAACTTGCGTTCGCCTATGAAAAACAAGGTGCTTGGAAAAATGCCGGTGATAGCTACCTTAAGCTTAGTCAGTATGATAAAGATGAAAAAGTCCGCCAAGAAGCGTTATTTATCGCGGCTGGACTTTATGAGAAAAACAAGAACTACAACACAGCAATCGATCTGTTTAAGCGCTATGCTAGAACCTACGAAAAGCCTTTTAGTGTACGAATGGAAGCCCGCTATCGTTTAGCTCAGCTCTATCAAATAACTAATCAGCCTGATAAAAAACTTTTTTGGCTTCGACGGATTGTCGCTGGAGATAAAGAAGCAAAAGAGCTTAGGAATGACCGAAGTCGCTGGTTAGGTGCTTGGGCTAATGCTGAGTATGGCGATTACTATGCCAAAGAGTTTAGGCGATTAAAGTTAACGAGTTCACTCGATAAGACATTGCCGAAAAAGAACAAGATGTTACAGAACGCCACCCAGCGCTATGAAGCCGCAGCAGAGTACAATATTTTGGAGTTTGTGACTATGTCTAGCGTAAAGATCGCGGACTTATATCAGCAACTCGCATTTGACTTAAGGCAGGTTTCACCGCCGAAAGGACTAAATTCTGAAGAGCAAGCGATGTATGCAGAAATTATTGAAGAGCAAGCTTATCCATTTGAACAATTAGCTCTAGAGTTGCACTTTGGAAACATTGAGCGAGCTTGGAAGGGCGCATTTGATCAATGGATTAATACAAGCTTTGAAGCGATGAAAAGGTTATCTCCATCACGGTTTAACAAAGAAGAAGTCAGTGTGAGTTATGGCGATGAAATTAGATAAGGTTTATATCAACATTCGCTTTTTACTAGTGGCGCTGATGCTTGCCAGCTGCAGCAGTGGGCCAAAAAAGCAGAGCATCAATTTAGCGATAGAGAAAAATGCCCAAGTAGAAATGATCGATGCTACTCGATATATCCCTCAGCGCACAAAAGATGAAGAAACGGGACAGCTTGTACCTTATGTCGCAATGCCAAATCCCTATACACAGCAAAAAGGCAGAATTGATAGCCAATCAGTGACTCTATTTGTTTCAGCCAGAAAAGCGATTCAATCAGGTACGACTGCAAAAGCAAAAAAATTATTAGAGAAGCTTGTTACCAGTGATAGCAGTTTGTCAGGGCCATGGGTTTTGTTAGGAGATATCGCGCAATTGGACAAGCAATATGACACTGCGATTGCGCACTATGCTAAAGCTATCGAGACTAACCAAAGTAATGTTAATGCCTATCTTCGACTAGCCAAGTTACAGCGTCAACAAGGCCAGTTCTTACCAGCACAAAATACTTATGTGAAAGCTCTTTCAATTTGGAAAGATTTCCCAGAGGCTCACCTTAATTTGGCGATATTGTATGACGTCTATCTAAATAAAGCGTTGTTTGCTCAGCGTCATTTAGAGGCTTATCAATTTTTAACTCAAGGTAAGAATAAGCAAGCATCAAAATGGCTAGGCGAAATTCAGCAGCGAACGGGTAAAGCAATCAGTTTAAATGTTGAAGCTCGAAAAGCTAGCTCGCTTGAGCCTTCTTAGGAGATCGAGACATGGGCCACATAATGGGGAAAAACTTACTTAAGATTCTTATTGGGGTTCCGATAATTAGTCTATGCTCTAGCGTAAATGCTGAAGAAGCACCGATAAAGTTAGAATCTAATTTTATCGGTGATAAAGAGCAGCCATTGGTAAGTTATTTCATACCATGGAACGAAATCGGCACTCCAGATAAGTTACGCTGGAATATTGATTCCAAAAATGACAAGACTTTAGCTTTAGTCGACAGGAAAGTACTACTGCGGTCATCCAGTATGTATAACGAGATGAAGTTAGAGAAAAATTTAACTACTACAGATGAGGCATTATGATGGAAGGCGTATACAGTACCATCGTTAAATTTTTTCAAGAGGGTGGTCTCTTTATTTATCCAATAGCCACTGTGTTTGCGATTGGTATAATCATCGTCATCGAAAGGTGGTTGTTTCTTGCTAATGAAAGCCGCAAGAACATTAAAGCATTCGAAGGCTTTTTGCCCTTATTGCGAACAGCCGATATGGATAAAATGCAGCTCTATACACGCGAAAGTAAAGCGCCCGTCACTCGTGTGATTGGAAGTGGCCTTGACATGATGAAAGTTACCAAACATCGGGCTGATATAGAACATGCAATGAGTGAAGGAATGTTAGAGGCAATGCCAAGACTAGAGTCTCGAACTGGCTACTTGTCGATGCTGGCCAACATTGCAACCTTACTTGGTTTGTTAGGTACCATTATCGGTTTGATTTCTGCATTCACCGCTGTAGCGAGCGCCGATCCTGCTGAAAAGTCAGCTTTATTATCTCTTTCCATTTCTGTCGCAATGAATACTACGGCGTTTGGACTAATCACCGCAATACCATTACTGGTTTGCTATTCTATTCTGCAAAACAAAACGGCCAAAATTGTCAGTAGTATTGAAATGGCAGCGGTTAAATTTTTAAATATTATGACCTACAATCGTCAAATCCTTGCGGGCATGCCGATTCCAAATAATAGTACTAATTCTTCCGTTTCTTCACCCGTGCAAAACGAGGTTGAGCAAGCGACGACTGAACCAGCCTCAGCCAATGAGCAGAGCGGAGTCGCACAACAAGACCAATCGATGAATACCAATGATTCTCAACCATCGCTTGCCCAAGCTCAGCCACAGGCAAGTTAAGCTAAGGTTATTATCATGGCGCTTAATTTTCGAAAAAAACAACTTGAAGATGCCGACTTAGATGTCACTTCTTTTATGAACTTAATGATCGTTTTAGTTCCAGTGATGCTGTTAAGCTTAACATTTACACAAGTCACTGTGCATGAAATTAAATTGCCAGACTTATCACAAAGCGCAGTGTCATCAGAAGAGTTACCACCAAAACTCGAAGTGTTACTAGAACAAGAAGGAATCAAAGTTTTTTATCCCAGCAACAAGTTAATTAAAGAAATTCCAATGGTGCAAGAAAACGAAACTAAACACTATGATTTTGATATGTTATCACTCACTCTACAGGAAGTGAAAAAGCAACTATCTGAGAAGCGGGACGTATTACTGCTGTCAGAAAGTGGCATTGACTATCAAAGTCTAGTTTCAACCATGGATGCGCTTAAATCATATAAAACAGTCGTTGCTGCTAGTTTGGTCGAAGTAGAATTGTTCCCAGAAATTTCGTTGGCAGATGCGAGTATTAAGTAACATGAACACAGCAACAATAGCCGATTCAAATTTAAATTTTCAAGCCGGGAAAAAACCGGTGTTTGCAACTAAGTTGAATTTAGTTGCCTTGATGGATATTTTTACCATTTTAGTCTTTTTCTTGCTATTAAATAGTGGCGACGCCAATGAGTTAGAAAGTGCTAAGTTTGTTCGTCTACCAGATTCAAGTGTTGGAACAGCGCCGCACGTTGACGCCTCGATTGTTATTGGTGAAAAGGATATATGGCTTAATAACGAAATAATTACTAGCGTTGAAGAAGTATTGAATTCTACAGAAAAATCGATAGCACCTTTAGCTGAAGCATTGAGCAATTACTTGACTGAAAAAGGCGAATTAACGAATTACGAAAAGGAAAACGGACTTTCGGTAACTATTCTCGGCGACAAAACAGTGTCCTATAGTTTGTTGGAAAGAGTCATGGCAACTTGTAGTGATGAGAATTTCAGAGAAATTTCGCTTGCGGTAAATCGAGTAGCAAAAAGTTCATTGCTGTCACAGCAAATTCAAGTGAATGATACAACTCGCACAAATGAATCGGGAGGGAAATAAAATGACGACATTAGTTGAACCTTTATCGCCTGATTTAGAACTTCCCTGGACACCAAATCCTGAACAGGAAGCTTTATTTAAGCGCTGGACACAACGTACTTTAATCCTAGTGCTATTGTTTTATGTGATAGTGCCGTGGCTCCCCGTTTTTGAACCTGAATACGTTGAGCCAGAACGCCAAATTGTGAGAACTAAAGTGGTGTTAGAGGCGGTTAAACCTCCACCGGTCAAACCGGTAAGAATAGAACCTAAACCAGAGCCGGTAGCCAAGGTAAAACCAAAACCAGAGAAGCCAAAGGTTGCAAAGCAAAGCGCTAAAAAATCCTCGGCGCCTAAAGTTAAACCTAAAACGACTAAAGCATCTTTGAGTCGCTCTAAAAGCTTGTCAAGTTTATCTAGTTTAACTGCGTTAAGAGGAAAGCTAAATGTCGCAGGCCTTAAAAAGAAAACATCGCTAACGAGTAGTAAAGGTTTGGTTGCCACTGTTGACCGGGATGTTTTAGGCGAGAATAGAGCAACCAAAGCAAGCTTAGGTGTTAAAGTTGATGAAGGAATAATGAAGCGAACCGCTTCAAGTCTTGCCGGTCACCAAACGTCTAGTGTAGAAGGTGTTATTGTAGAAGGCGGAAATGAAGTAGGGGACGATAGTAACTATAATTATGTCAGTGGATTAAGAGATTCGGAAAGCATAAAAATGGAAGTGGAAAGACGTAAGGGTTCCATCTATTCATTGTACTACGAGGCCATGAATAACAATCCTGAATTACATGGTTTATTTGTTTTTAAAATGGTGATCGAACCAGACGGTAGAATCTCTAAACTTGACTTGGTATCCAGTGAGTTAGGCTTTAAAGAATTAGAAGCGAAAATGCTCGAGAGAATACAATCAATTAATTTTGGGCAAGCAGATGTTGCAACGACTACCGTACAGTATCGCTTTAGGTTTGTTCCTAGTTAATTGTTTTAAACAAAATAGGTGTCTTTATAGAGCACAGGTCAAATAAATGATTGCCGAACTGGCAATCATTAGCCTGAATGCTATCAACGGAATTCTGCTCTCTAAGGAGACTATAAATAAATCTGTGTAATTGTCTATCATTAGAACCAGAAATGGTTAAGGATAGACATTATGAATAGAAAAGAACTCGAAGCCTTTGCGCGAGAAGCAGCGAAAGGCATGAAAACCGAACAAGATCTGAATGACTTCAGGAAGATCCTCACTAAAGTGACGGTCGAAGCAGCCCTCAACGCTGAACTCGATCACCATCTCGGTTATGGTAAGAATGAGCCCTCTCAATCAGACAATTATCGTAATGGTTCAATGAGTAAAACGCTGAGAACCGAAGATGGTCAGTTTGAAGTCGATACCCCTCGAGATAGAAATGGTGATTTTGAACCTCAACTGGTCAAGAAGAATCAGACTCGATTTACATCGATGGATGATAAGATTCTTTACCTCTATGCTAAGGGGATGACCACTCGTGAAATCGTCGCAACGTTTAAAGAAATGTACGACGCAGAGATATCTCCTACGCTCATATCCAAGGTAACCAATGCCGTCATAGAAGAAGTCATTGAGTGGCAATCTCGGCCGTTAGAGCCGGTTTACCCAATTGTTTACTTGGACTGTATAGTCGTCAAAATCCGACAAGATAAGCGAATCATTAATAAATCATTTTACTTGGCACTCGGGGTTAACATGGATGGCCATAAGGATTTACTCGGCATATGGCTATCGGAGAACGAAGGAGCCAAGTTCTGGCTTAACGTCCTGACAGAGCTTCAAAATCGTGGTGTTAAAGACATATTAATCGCCTGTGTTGATGGCTTGAAAGGATTCCCTGATGCCATTAATTCGGTATTTCCTGAAACACAAATTCAATTGTGTATTGTTCATATGGTTCGTAATTCGTTGAAGTATGTTGTCTGGAAAGACTATAAGGCCGTCACCAGAGATTTAAAGCGAATTTACCAATCCATTACAGAAGAAGAGGCTCTGCTTGCCCTAGACGAGTTCTCTGGACGTTGGGATGATAAATACCCTCAAATCAGTCGCTCCTGGAAAGCGCACTGGGATAACTTGAATACCTTGTTTATTTATCCTGAAGAAATACGCAAAGCGATTTACACAACCAATGCCATCGAATCACTTAACAGCGTGATCCGAAACGCATTGAAAAAACGAAAACTATTTCCAACTGATGACTCTGCAAAGAAAGTGATTTATCTAGCGATTCAAGATGCTAGTAAGAAGTGGACAATGCCGATCAGAAATTGGAAATTAGCCCTCAATCGATTTATGATTGAATTTGAAGCCCGCTTAGCGGACTATATTTAAAAATGACAATTACACAGAATCGTTTACAGGCTCCTCTCTAAGTTATTAGCTTGTTTCTATTTTATTTGTTGATACAACTCCTATCCTGATGATGTGAGCTAATTCGAAAGACGCTTTTAACCCATCTAAACACTATCTCAATTCCAATTTGTAATACTCCCTTTATATCTCAAATTATTGTGTGATTATTGTTCGATCTGTGACGCTTTTCCAACTAATTATTGTAAAAAGTGAGAACATCTACAACCTGCAAGAAGATCGTATTAACGAAAAAAATGGATGGCACTATGAACTCGCTAAGAATCAGAAGTATTGCTTTACCCGCATATTTCTTGGCTTCATTGGTATTGTTGGGTTGTACAGACGAACCCACTAAGGAAACCGAAGCTCTACCTCAGTTGAAGTCGGAAGCTCCTTTTGCGTATGTTGAGCGCAATATCATATCGCATGCGGAATTAATGGCTGATCAATATGACGCTAAGTTGTCTGATATTCGACAAAGTCCAATCAATGCGGTTACACCCTATCAGTTTAATCCTGGCGCTAAATTATTGGTTAGAGACGGCTTAGATGTTAATGCCAATGAAGTGGACGTGCTTAGCTCCTATTTTGGTGACTCTGAGTATGACGTCAAGAACTTGAATATTTCTCCCGACGGCCAATCTTTAATTTTTGCTGCGCGAGGCTCAGATACCCATCCAACAGATTCTACCTGGAATATTTTTGTTTATGATGTTACCAGTAAATCTTTAAGACGAGTGATAGAAGATCCAATTCTCGCCAACAGCGGACACGATACCAATCCAACGATTACTTTAGAAAATAACATTATTTTTTCGTCAGACCGTGACGCCGGAAACCCACTTTATCCACGTGAAAATATAGAGTTAGTTGGAGATATGTGCCGCAAAGTTGACCCAGCGGAAAATCCTTCTTTAATTCATTCGATGACATTGAGTGGCAACGACATAACTCAGCTAACTTACGGTCGTTATAATCATGATTTACACCCTACCACTTTAACGGATGGACGAGTTGCATTTGTCAGATGGGAGCGCTCATTTACACCATTACCTAGTTGCCTACTAACAGACAAGACAGAGCAGACCGGTTTTGACAAGAGTCATAGCTATCAGTCGGGTTTAACAGCACCAAATACTTGGACTGATGATGAGCAATGCAAACTAGCTCACCTTACTCCCAATGGCGCCGTGCTGACCACAATACACCACAAGTTATTGACGATAACGCCAGATGGAAAGTCAATGGAGCAATTATATAATACGGTGACTTTCAGCTCGTCAGAAGATTCATTGCTTGCGGTTGATAAGATCGTTCAAGCGGAAAATGGCAATATCCTAGGATTAGTTAAGCATCAATACAATCCAGTATTCGGTGGGCAGTTATTAGAATTTTTGCCAATTCAACAGTCTGAGTCAGGTACAGCTTTTGCTGAGTTTGCCCCGAGCGTTTTAGCGAATAAAAATATTAACCTATACCCAGGTGAGCTTTCTGATGACGGCTGGTATGCTGGTTTTTGGCCATACCGAGATGGCACATCGAGACTTTTAACCAGTTGGGCAAATTGTACGTTAGTTAGCAATGGCGTTAGTGAGTTCTGTGAAAATAGTCAGTCCGGTGAAGGTGAGCAAGATGTTCAATACGGACTTTGGATGTTTGACCCAGCCAGCAAAAGTCAATCTCCTATTGTCCGAGTCAAGCAGGATATGGTGATTAGCGATGTGGCTATTTTTCAGTCGCAAAAAGGCAACCTATTAGAACTAGAACCTTATGACCCTAATTTTATAGATAATGAAGATGCAACAATTATCGATTGTACTTTTCCAAATAATGCACCCATTGCGTTAGCTGGCATTGATCAGGCCGGGTACTTAGGAAATGTGTTCAAATTTAACGGTAACCAAAGTAGTGATCCCGATGGCGACCCATTGACTTATCATTGGTCAATTCTGTCTAAACCAAATAAAAGCGAAGCAAGTCTTATGGATACTTCGCGGGTCGATCCAAGTTTTGAACCTGATGTTGTTGGTCGATATGAAATCCAATTGGTAGTCAAAGATGCCGAATTAGAAAGTGCGCCGGATAGCTTAGTATTAACCGTAGTGTTTGATAATGATAAGCCGATAGCGGTAGCAGGTGAAGATCAAAATACAACAGTAGGAAATATCGTTAATTTAGATGGAAGTGCGAGTAGTGACCCAGAAAACCAACCACTAACTTACCGTTGGATGGTGATCAGCCAACCTGAAGGAAGTTCCGCTGTACTTTCAGACAAAAGCGCTGTTTCACCCAACCTTACTCCAGATCAGCCCGGCAATTACGTGATTCAATTGATAGTTAATGACGGAGTAACTGATAGTGCTCCCGATACAGTCAATGTGACGGCTGGTCAATACGTTAACAATAAACCAATTGCAAACGCCGGTTCTGACCAACAAGTCGCGGTTGGAACACCTGTTACACTCAACGGATCCGCGAGTAGCGACCCAGAAGGTTCACCCTTGAGCTTTAGTTGGGCGTTTGTTTCTGTGCCAAACGGAAGTTCTGCATCGCTGTATGGAGGAATGTCGGCTAACCCAACATTTACTCCAAATGAAGCTGGTAGTTACATCGTTCAATTAATAGTAAACGATGGTGAGTTGGACAGTAGCGCAGATACTGTGACAGTTTTAGTTGAAAATGAAAATCAGAGACCAATCGCAAATGCGGGACTTGACCAGACTGGAATTGTTGACCAACTGGTTAATTTAGATGGTTCTGGTAGTCGTGATCCTGACGGTGATAGTCTCAGTTACAGTTGGGAAATTATTTCTCAACCAAGTGAGGCATCGGCTAGTTTGAGCAACCCTGATAATGTCAATCCAAGCTTCGCAACCGGTGTCGAAGGTGCCTATGTGGTCAGGCTCGTGGTTAGTGACGGTAACCAATCGAGTACTCCAGATACTGTCACTATCACAATCACGGGACAAAACACTAAGCCGATTGCCGATGCAGGGGTTGACCAAACTTCGTCACTTGGTGAAGAGGTCTCGCTTGATGGTTCGAGGAGCTCTGATGCTGATTCTGACCCCTTGACCTATGACTGGAAAACCACTTCTCAGCCAGATGGTAGTAGCGTGGTATTAGTAGGCCCTACCAGTGTGAACCCTAAGTTTACGAGTGATAAGAAAGGTGACTTTGTCTTTCAGTTAGTAGTCAACGATGGTAAGGAAGACAGTGATAAAGATACCGTGGTAATAAGTGTGGCCGATCCAAACGGTAAGCCAACCGCGGTTGCTGGCGATGACCAGACTGGCGAGGTCAATGATCAATTTATTCTAGATGGTAGTGCAAGTAGCGATCCCGAAGGAGAGCCATTGACGTATCAATGGGCTTTACTGCAAGCTCCTGCAGGTGCAAGTGCTAATATTGTTAATTCGACTGCCGCTATAGCCAGTATTATCACCGATGTAGCCGGAAACTATCAGATTCAGCTAGTGGTTAACGATGGCTCAATGAATAGCGATCCAGATATGCTGATGTTAGAGGTTTCAAAATTAAACAATCCGCCTACAGCGAACGCAGGCCCAGATCAGCGATTTACCGTTGGACAAACATTGATGCTTGATGGTTCAGACAGTAGTGACCTTGACGGTGATTTATTAACTTATCAGTGGTCAATAATCAGCCCTTCTGATAGTGACGCTTCATTGTTAGATCCAACTTCAGTAACGCCGAGTATCACATTAAGGTCAAAACAAGTCCATCAGCTTGAGTTGATTGTATTTGATGGTAAAGAATATAGTGCGCCCGACAGTGTGACCCTGAGTTTTGAAAATACCAAACCTGTTGCTGACGCAGGTGATGATCAAACTACGAGCGCAGGCGAAACTGTGGTTGTTGATGGTTCAGGGAGTACCGATGCAGACGGTGATAGCTTAACCTATCATTGGTCAATCGTTTCTGCGCCGGTAGAAAGTGAGGCGAGTCTTTCGGATGCAAGCTCCGTTTCTCCTGAGCTAATCATCGATGTCAACGGCACTTACGAGTTGGAGCTTGTAGTCAATGACGGTTATATCAATAGTGATGCTGATAGAGTTTTAGTCAATGCCATCGGAAATACGGCACCTGTGGCAATAGCAGGTGATGATATGAGTGTAAACTCTGGAGCCTCTATCAGTTTTGATGGTTCCGCAAGTTACGATATTGACGGTGACTCACTTGAATATAGTTGGAGTTTAATTCACCAACCAGAAAGTAGCTCTGCGGTTTTACAAAATCCAACAACATCTTCGCCATCGCTTACGGTTGATGTTTATGGTGAGTATGTGGTGCAGTTAATTGTTAACGATGGTCAAGTTGACAGTTTGCCAGACACCTTATTATTGACCAGCCAAAACGTAGCTCCCATAGCAATTGCTGGAGATGATATAGAGTTGAAATTAGGAGAGTCTGCAAACCTTGATGGATCGAGCAGTTATGATCCAAATGGGGATCCAATTTCCTATCGTTGGGACTTAATTAACAAGCCTTCAGACAGTACTGTTGATTTGAATAACCCCAATAGTAAGTTGGCAGACTTCACACCCGATAAAGTGGGTACTTATGTTGCTCAACTTATCGTAAATGACGGCTTAGTGGATAGTGTTCCTGATACTGTCCAAGTCATTGTGACTTCCGGTCCGGATGTTTGCGAAATTTCTGATGACTTGACTAGAGTTCTACCCATTGTGATCAGAGATTTCCAGGAAAGTCATCCTGACTTTGAATATGAAATTGGAACAGACAGAGGAATTGTGGCGAATTGGCTTGGCGAAGATAGGTTACCTGTTTACGCCAATGAGTATGGATCGACGCCAACGACCACCAATAAAGATAATTTCGACCAATGGTACCGAGACGTTCCAGGAGTGAATATTAATATTCCTAAAACATTAACCATCGAGCGTCAAGAAGGCTCAACCATTTGGGAGTATAGTAATTCCAGCTTCTTCCCAATTGACGATGATGGTTGGGGTAATTCTGGATTAACCACTCCCGATCACAATTTCCACTTTACTTTAGAAACTCACCTTGTGTTTGACTATAAAGGTGGTGAAGAGTTTACTTTTAGAGGGGATGATGATCTTTGGTTGTTTATCAATGGTCAATTAGTGATTGATATTGGTGGTGTGCATGCCGTACAAGAGCAAACGGTTAATATCGATGAGATTGCAGAGAGTCTAGGCATTACGGTTGGAAATCGATATTCGTTTGATCTATTTTTTGCTGAACGTCATGTGACACAATCGAACTTTAAGTTCCAAACAAATATTGAACTCGAGTGTAGCGAGTAAGTTAGGTCAATGATTGGCAAGTAATCCCAACCCATATTGTTGGGGTTACTTGCTAGCAATTTATAAGATAATCGTGGTTTGTTATCGAGAACCAACATCGATTAAAAGCAAGCATGCGTAATTCCTTCTCCTGTACCTGTTCATCTCTAGCAGTAATAGTAAACTGGCTTTTTTCTAGTTTACCCTTTTCATGTTGCAACCTTACTGATTACAAAATATTAGCCATTAATTCCAGCTACCAGTTCTTACTGCACTTGTGATAGCCTTATTGGGGTTCCTATCGTTAAGGCATTCAAATGAATCCCAGATATCATATTGTGGTCGATGAAAGCATGCCCGGTGTTGAAAAATTATTCGACAATTCCGTGAGCATTAAAAAGGTTAATGGTCGAAGTATTAATCGAAGTGACTTAATTGACGCTGATGCATTGTTTTGCCGTTCGATTACTAAAGTTGATAAAGTTTTGTTGGACAATACCAAGGTTAATTTTGTCGGAACAGCGACCATTGGTACTGACCATATGGATATAAATTGGTTGAACCAAAAGGCTATCGGTTGGGCTAATGCTGCTGGGTGTAATGCGGCAGCGGTTGCGCAATATGTACTCAGCGGTATTAGTTATTGGTGTATAAAAAACAAACGGAATATTACAGACCTCACTGTTGGAATAGTCGGAGCAGGGAGTGTTGGTAGCGAATTGTCTCGCTGCTTATCAGTACTTGGAATTAAGTTTTTATTGTGTGATCCACCGTTGCAAGAAAACGGCGACCAGCGACGTTTTGTGGAGTTTTCCAAAATTCTTAAATGCGATGTAGTCAGTGTGCATGTACCTTTGGTAAAGCAGGGAGAACATCAAACTAATGATTTATTTGGCAAATGCCAATTAGCTAAGTTAAACCCATCGCAACTTTTGATTAATGCGTCTAGAGGGGAAGTTGTAAATAACTCGGAATTAAATCATTATCTGGAAAAGGAGAACTCAGCTCAGGTCATTTTGGATGTTTTTGACAACGAGCCAAATATTTCCACAAGTTTAGTCTCGCACTGCTTGCTCGCAACACCTCATATTGCGGGGCACACTTTAGAAGGTAAACTAAGAGGCACTTGGATAATTTACCAGGCTTTTTGCAAACACTTTGCTATCCCCAACCAATATCAAGAAGCGATGCTATATCCGGCGAAGAAACCGTTAGACAATGTCGAAACGACTTTAGAAAACGTGTTGTTACAGCTTTATGATATTCAGTTAGATTCAAACCCATTAAAAGAAGCGACTTTCAACAACATAGCCGAAAAATTCGATTTTCTGAGAAAAAATGCCACTCAACTTTCTAACGGCATGATGAGAAGAGATTACTCGGGCTGGAGACTTCCTGAATCAATTGCTGCTTTAGCCAGTTGAGGTCTAGTCATTGCTGTGCACACCGCGTTTAGTTGTAGTCTTAAGGCTGGTATGGCACACTCGGTGGCTATTTTATTCGACATTGATTTCAGTTCGTCGATAAGTGCGCTAGATAAAACAAAAACTTATAAAAGAGGCCTCTATGGAAATCGGAACCATCATCTCTCTCGCCCTGTATTTTATGGTTATGCTAGGTATTGGCTTGTATGCGTTTAAAACAACCGAGCAAGATTCATCTGGGTATTTATTGGGAGGTCGACAATTGGGGCCAGCAGTAACTGCTCTCTCCGCGGGTGCTTCTGATATGAGTGGTTGGATGGTGATGGGGTTGCCAGGTGCAATGTATTTAACGGGACTGAGTAGCGCATGGATTGCGATCGGTCTGACCGTCGGGGCGTATATAAATTATATTCTCGTGGCTCCACGTCTGCGAATGTATACAGAGCTAGCGTCTGATTCAATTACCTTGCCTGAGTTTTTTGAAAACCGCTTTGAAGATAAAACTCGTTTATTAAGAATAATTTCTTCCATTGTCATTATTGTTTTTTTCACGGTGTATACCTCTTCAGGTGTCGTCGGTGGCGGAAAGCTTTTTGAGTCGTCGTTTAATCTAAGTTATGAGCTCGGTTTGTACGTAACTGCCGGAGTTGTCGTAACCTACACATTATTCGGTGGGTTCCTTGCGGTCAGCATGACCGACTTTGTACAGGGTTGTATCATGTTTGTTGCCCTTATAATGGTTCCTTTGGTGGTGTTATACGAATTTGGGAGTTATTCCGAAATTCAACAAGCGATTGCACAAGTTGACCCAACTCGAATGGATTGGATTGCCGGTACGAGTGCACTAGGAATTATTTCTGCTTTAGCTTGGGGATTCGGCTATTTTGGCCAACCCCATATCATCGTTCGTTTTATGGCGATTCGTTCGGTTAAAGATATTAAAGTAGCAAGACGAATTGGTATGGGCTGGATGGTCCTCGCACTTGTTGGCGCAATCTTAACGGGGTATTTTGGTATCGCTTATGTTGCTCACAACGATATTCCGCTCGGTGATGCGGAGACCATTTTTATCGTTCTTTCGCAAGTGCTTTTTCATCCTCTCATTGGTGGATTTTTATTGGCTGCCATTTTAGCGGCAATTATGAGTACAGTGTCGTCGCAACTTTTAGTCACCTCCAGCTCATTAACGGAAGACTTTTATAAGGCGTTTTTGAAAAAAGATGCAAGTGAAAAAGAGTTAGTTTTAATTGGTCGAATTTGTGTAGCTGCAGTTGCTTTGTTAGCGATATTTTTAGCTCACGACCGAGATAGTTCAATTTTACAGTTAGTCAGTAACGCTTGGGCTGGGTTCGGTGCCGC
The DNA here is from genome assembly GCA_965230505.1 of Kangiellaceae bacterium. Taxonomy (GTDB): domain Bacteria; phylum Pseudomonadota; class Gammaproteobacteria; order Enterobacterales; family Kangiellaceae. The sequence continues at coordinate 3,937,273 of OZ246006.1, forward strand.
ATTTGGTCCATTGGTCGTTCTAGGGCTTTATTGGAAAAGAATGACCTTTGCTGGTGCGTTGGCAGGAATTGTTGTTGGAGCGTCTACTGTTTTGATTTGGATCTATGCTCCGTTCAGCATTGATGGTCAATCGCTGAGTAGCTATATTTACGAAATTATTCCGGGTGTATTGTTTAGTACGCTTGCAATAGTGGGCGTGAGTCTTATCACTAAAGAGCCTTCTCCAGAAATTCAAACCATTTTCGATACGATGGTAACAAGAGTTAAAAATGAAAGTTAGAATCAGCTTTGAGCTGTTTATTTTTTGTTTTTACGAACCAAGGTTTGTGAACTAAGTTTTGAACACTCGAATAGTATTATAGTCTGGCAGTTTGCAAGTCGCGCAGTTTACAGGTTGAGAAGTTTACAGGTTGAGACGTTTACAAGTCTCGAAGACTTAAAGTCAGTACCAAAGGTTTGCTGTAAATGGTACTGACATTTATGTTAAAGACTAAAGCTCGCATAGAGACTAGCAGTCATTACAACAATGGTGATTGCCACCTAAACACTGTCACACTAGCTTTTTTATTTAAGCGGTATACTCTCAGAATATGAAGTCACCTTACTGAAGATTATTCATTACAAGTTGACCGTTCCGAAAAAACAAGCCCCACCTAGACTAGTTCTCATTTAATTAATATAACGCGAAATGCTTTAATAATACCGCTAAATAAGCCTAAAGTGTGCATTATTACCCTATTAATGTGACGTTGATATGACATATATTCGATGGGCGTTGAGGGGATCGTGTGATGTTTTTATCGAGCGATGAGCATCAGGTTGTTATAAAAATAAATCAAAAATGATTAACAACGACAAACAAAATTAATCGAGTTAATTGATATTCTGTTTGATTCTCCTTATTGGCTAAAACAACAAAAATGATATTCTGTTAGGAGAATAAAATAGATGAATTACCCAGTCAAAAAAGTAACGAGCATAGTTACCGCAACCATTCTTGGTTTGTCGATATCTGCAAGTGCTTCTGCTCAAGGTGACAGCATTCCACTTGTTGCTGAAGAGTTAAGCGAAACTCCATTCTTAAATATACATAGTCACCTTCCAAAACGCTATATTGTAAAATACAAAAAGACTTCTGCTAATACGATTATGAAAAGCTCTGGTCGTCAGGAATTTAATACTGCCGCAGCTAAAGCTCAACTCGCTTTACATGGTGCTGAAGTTAAAAAAGAAATAAAAAGCCAACACGCAATAGCTGTGAAATTAAACGCTCAAGCATTGCAAGCGCTTCAAGCTGACCCATCTGTTCAATCGGTTGAGCTGGATGCGCCAAGAAAATTAATGGCTGAATACAACGATGATGTTGGTGATCCGACAACGACTCAGTTGACTCCTTATTCTATCTATCAATCACAAGCAAATCTTTTGGATCTTCAACCTGGAATGAAGGTTTGTGTTATCGACTCAGGTATCGCAGGCTCAACCGGTGAAACGGGTGGTCTAAATAACGACTTTGAATGGGCTAACATCACCGGTTCAAACGACTCGGGTACAGGTAGCTGGGACGCAGATGGCGGACCTCATGGTACTCATGTTGCTGGTACTGTTGGTGCCGCGGATAATGGTTTCGGTGTTGTTGGTATGGCGCCAGGTGTAGCAATGCACATTGTTAAAGTTTTCAATGCGGCTGGTTGGGGATATTCATCTGATTTAGCTCATGCAGCTGACAAATGTACAGAAGCCGGTGCCAATATTATTACTATGAGTTTAGGTGGCGGAGCTGCTAATTCTACTGAAGAAAATGCGTTTGATACATTCACTGCTAATGGTGGCTTAGTTCTAGCTGCAGCAGGTAATGACGGTAATTCAACTCGTTCTTACCCCGCTGGTTACGATAGTGTCATGATGATTGGTGGTAATAATTCTGATAATGGGCGCTATGAAGCCTCTCAGTTTCCTTCGTGTAACGCTGCAAAAACTAACTGTGTGGAAGCGACCGCTGGTGGATTGAATGTACTTTCAACTTATCCGTCTGATGGCGCAACGGTTGCAGGATTGTCTGCTGACAACGTTGGGTATTCTTCAGCGGCTATGGAAAATACCGGAAATGTTTCAGGTTCAACGTTCGACATGGGAACTGCAGAGTCTACTAACTCGGGTGCCAATGGCAGAATTTGTATGATTGACCGTGGTAATATTTCTTTTCATGACAAAGTCAAAAACTGTGAAGACAGTGGTGGTATCGGTGCAGTCATCATTAACAATGTTGCTGGTGTGGTACAAGGTACCTTAGGGACGACTAACTCAACGACTATTCCGGTTGTTGGTGCTGACTTAGCAGATCGAACGGCTCTTAAAGGAGCGTCGTCTGCGTCTATATCCGTTGGCCTAGGTGATTATGGCTTGATGAGTGGTACATCAATGGCGACTCCTGGTGTCGCTGGTGTTGCTGCGCTAGTTTGGTCTAATCACCCTACATGTACAGGTTCTGAAATCCGTGAAGTGCTAAAAGCAACAGCCTTTGACGCCGGAGACCCAGGTCACGATGTTTATTATGGAAACGGTATCGTAAAAGCGAAGGATGCCAGCGATTACATCGCTGCAAATGGTTGTGATGGCCAAGGTGGTCCGGTTGATAATGTTCTACCAACTGCTTCTTTCACTGATTCGTGTACTGATTTAGATTGTTTCTTTGATGGAACAGGAAGCTCGGATAGCGATGGTTCAATCTCTAGCTACTCTTGGAACTTCGGTGACGGTTCAACTGGAACTGGCTCTAGCGTTTCTCATGTTTACTCAGCAGATGGTACTTACTCTGTTCAGTTAACAGTAACGGATAATGCGGGTGGAACAGATGTTCAAACTAAGTCTGTGACAGTGAGCGATACAGTTGTTGTTCCTCCTGGTTCAGTATTAACTAACGGTGTTGCTGAAACCGGTCTTTCTGCTTCAACGGGTGGCGAAATTGCTTACACGATGGAAGTTCCTGCTGGCGCTACTGACCTAAGTTTTGTAATTTCAGGTGGAACGGGTGATGCTGACTTATATGTTAAGTTTGGTTCTGAAGCGACGACTAATAATTGGGATTGTCGTCCATACCGAAATGGTAATTCTGAGACTTGTACTATTAGTAATATTCAAGCGGGTACATACCATGTCATGCTTAGAGCCTACTCAACATTCTCTGGTGTTAGCTTAACTGGTTCGTATACCGAAGCACCTGTTGGTGGAGTTGGGGGAAGCGCTTCAGTAAGTGATGTATCTGGTGCTAGAAGAGCTTGGAATCATTACACGGTTGATATTCCTGCGGGCATGGGAAGCTTAATAGTAGAAATGTCTGGTGGAACTGGTGATGCGGACCTATACGTTCGCCAAGCTGGTCAACCTACTACAAGCGCTTATGATTGTCGTCCATACAAAAATGGAAATAACGAGACTTGTAACTTTACAAATCCAGCGGCTGGAACTTGGTACATTAGTATCCGAGGTTACACTGCATACTCTGGAGTTGATTTAGTTGCAACTTGGGAATAATTGACTAACCGTTAATTAAGTTCTCGAAAAGACCGGTAAGCTTTGCTTGCCGGTTTTTTTTGTTTGTCAGAAAGTGATCAAAATATTGAATCTAGACATGAATGACATCGATATTTATGAGGAAAGCGATAACTCATAACACTAATTCCCATTACCTTTTACCGCATTGAGCTTTTCAAACTCACCTTTATACCGTTCTATAAAAGCCGAATATTCCTTGATCATCGAATTAGACCAATCAATTTGTTGTGCTTTATATCGTTGTGAAATATGCCATGCAAACATTACTTGGTCAGGATCAAAAAAATGTGGTTGATACAAAAAGTCATTCATCTTTAAGTGGAATTTTTGTAGCGTTTGATTCCAGTTATACAAATGAAAAACTTGCTCGACAAAGTCATCATCCATATAGTTTGCTAGGATTCCGTTGTTGGCTCGTTGCCATGCTGAATTGTTTAATTCGGTAAAACGATAGCCTACAAACTTTGAAATGTACTGGTGAAATCCTTTACTCCCGTCTAATTCGTTTTCAATTGTTTTTAGTTTTTTATATCGTGATTTTACGATGTCGTTAAACTCCTTAAGTTCTGCGAAGTTAGCTTTTATTTCCTTAAAAATTTTTTGTTGGGCTAATTCGGCTTTTTGATTAGTTTCTCGCTCTTGTTGCCATTCGTCGAATGCGAGGGCTAAAACAATGCTGAGTAAAATCGCAATAAATTCGAGAGTTAGTTTTTTAATAGGAATATTGGACAGTTTCACGTGACTGAACCTCTAAATATTATCTGATGACTGCTCAACAAAGTAACAAAGAATCATGGTCGCATCAAATGAGCAAATAATAGCTTGGCTTGTTAGAATCGGTCTCTATTGGCCGATTTTGATTGACCGTTTGGTCGGTGAGTCATACAATAATACTCCAAACAATTTTGTGTAGTCCTCAATGAATCAAACTAGACAACAAGCGGCGCTCGCTACAAAGCAAAAAATAATCAAAGCGGCCCTTGAAGTTGTCGGTGAGTCCGGTTATGAAGCGCTCACCACAAACCTCTTAATTTCCAAGGCGGGAGTGGCCAAAGGGACACTTTACCACCATTTCAATAACTTAGATGAAGTCGTTTACGCCATGATTGAGTCAATTTTTGAACAAACCTTGGATGATGTACCGGTCGAAAGCTATAAGAACCTTGATGAATATATGGGCGCAATAGGGCTTTACCTGATGAAGGATTTTACCCAAAATCCTCGCTTAATGAATACCGTATTTGGGTTCATTCCGAAGGGATTGAAGGATCCTTTTTTTGAGAGTGTTGCTGAAAAGATGGTAGAAAACGCTTGCCAGCGTATCGCACCGGCAATTCAACAGTTTTATGCTGGCAAAGCTGATGAGCAGAGAATAGATAACGCGATAAGGATGGTTGATATTTTCAGTGCTGGATTTTGTATTCATTACAAAGTGTTAGGTGACGAATTGCGATATCAGCAAATCTGGAGAGAGTTTAGTGATATGTTGGCCAAATATCTCGAACATTAACAACACAAAATTAAACATTTTTACGACTTTTAGTTCGTTGACCGACCGGTCGGTCAGTGCTAGGATCGCGCTCAGTTAAAGGAGCTCTCGCCCAAACTTGGTCAATATTTTGGGGGATTGACGCACTAGTTTTGACATTATTAACCTAACCGATTTGCTCTTTATCGTTGCATACGATTATTTAGGACACTATGGAATTCCTATGAAAAATGACTTCTTTTTATATGCTCTTTGCGCTGCTTTGCTGTTATCACTAACGACTCAAGTTAGCGCGCAATCTGAACCTGAAGAAAACAAGGTGGTTGGTGTAACGACCAGTGATGTCGAATCATTGGCATTTTTGCCCAGCCGTAACGCGCCAGCCAGGGTAGAGCCTATGAGCCAAAGTCGAATTCCCGCCGAAATTAGTGCGGTGGTTAAATCAATTGAACAGAGAGTTGGGGAGCACTTCAAAACTGGTGACGTTTTGGCGAAGTTGGACTGTAAAGACCAAAGCTTGGCACAGGCTAACCAGAAAGCTCAACTGATGCGGTTGACAGAAAACTTGGAATTTGAAAAACGCCAGTATACCCGAGGCAAGCAATTGGCGAAGCAAAAAACAATCGGTGAGGCAGAGTTAGACCGATTAAAAACCAATGAATTAATAGCCGAAGCTCAATTAAATTCTCAGCAGGCATTATACAGTAGTGCACAAATTGGCGTGCAGCGCTGCCAAATTCTCGCTCCTTACAATGGGGTAGTGGTAAAGCGTATCGCAAATGTTGGAGAAATGGTGGCAATTGGAAGTGCTGTGATTGAAATTGTTGAATTAGATAATTCAGAAGTTTCAGCTTTAATTTCATTGACTGACGCTGATTCCTATCTAGCATCCAATCATTTTGAGCTAGAATCACAAGGCAAACGATACCCATTAAACAGCCGTGTTTTATTGCCAGTGGTGAGTGAAACTTCACGTACTCGAGAAGCGCGTCTCAATTTTGAGTCAGTACCTGCGTTATCCGGAATGGCTGGTCGTTTGTATTGGTATTCTCCGTTTTACCATTTGCCCGCCAACTTGCTCCAGCAAAGACAAGGCCGTATTGGTGTATTTGTCATGGATGGTAATAAAGCATCATTTATAGAAACACCCGATGCACAAGAGGGGCGACCGGTGTTACTTAAAGAGTTCGAACAATGGCGTGGTAAGCAGCTAATTGTGGATGGCCGACATGGGCTGATCGATGGGCAGACGATAAGAAAAGCGGGGGAGGAATCAATTAACCCGAGTGCAGACAAGCCATCTAATCAGCCAAAGGAAGGTTAATAATGTGGCTTAAAAAACTCATTGAGAATCATGTTCTCACTAACCTTTTATTCGTACTGGTACTATTTGCTGGATTTACGGTTTATAACCAATTGCCAAGGGAGCAAGATCCGTCTGTCAATTTTAACTGGGTTCAGATAACTACGTTTTTACCTGGCGCGTCTGCTCGAGATGTTGAGCAAAAGGTTACTGACGTATTAGAAGAATCAATCGAAAAAATTCAAGATATTAAATTTGTATCCAGCACTAGCCGAGAAAGTATTTCAAGTATTTTGGTTCGCTTTAATGATGTCGGAGAAGATACCTTTGATAAAAGGATTGCTGATTTACGTCGCGAAGTAAATAACGTCGAAGATCAATTACCCTTAGAGGCGGAACGGCCGACTATTTTTGAAATTACTACAGCTAATGCCTTTCCAACTGCAACCGTGGTTGTAAGCGGCCCATCCGAAGATGAAAACCTCAGACGACAAGGCAGTAATTTAGAAAAAGATTTAGCGCGAATTAAAGGGGTCGATAGAATTCAAACAACAGGCTTGTTAGAACCTGAATTACAGATCCAGTTTGATATTGAAAAGATTCAGTTACTCGGGATTTCGCCGGTAATGATCGCCAATTCTGTGAGAGCGTTTTTCCAAGACACGTCTGCCGGCACAGCCAGAATTGCAGAAGATCAATGGTTAGTGCGAGTCAGAGGAACCACAACCGATCCTGAAGAGTTGGCATCTATTCCAGTCATCGGCCGTGCTGCATCTAACGGTGAAATACAATTAAGAGATGTTGCTAGTATCGTACGTGCGCGCGAGAAACCAGATCGGTTAGTTCGCTTTCAAGGTAAACCGGCAATCCTGCTCGCGGTCATGAAACAGGAAAGTACCAATACTTTAGAGTTGGTGCAGCGAATTGATGACTTTGTGACCGCAAGAAATGCCAATGCACAGCAGCTAGGCGTTGAATTTATTTTGGTTGATGATCAAACGCTGATTACTCGCAATGCCTTAAGTATTATGCAAACCAATGCATTGTTAGGGTTATTCCTAGTACTAATTGTGACGTGGTTATTTCTAGGCTCAAGAATTAGCATGTTGGTTACCATTGGAATTCCATTTACTTTAGCAGGAACATTTATATGTTTACAGCTACTCGACCAAACACTCAATACGTCCGTACTGTTAGCAATCGTAATTGCATTAGGCATGTTAGTCGATGATGCGGTGGTGGTGGTTGAATCAATCAACCATCGATTGCATCGCGGTCAAAAAGGTATTGAAGCCGCGTGGAATGGATTGACCGAAGTCATTAGCCCAGTCACGGCATCGGTATTAACCACCATAGCAGCGTTTTTACCTTTGATGTTATTACCGGGAATTCTCGGTAAATTTATGATGGTCATTCCGCTAGTGGTGACCATTGCGCTAGCGGTCAGTTTAATCGAAGCTTACTGGATGCTACCGGGTCATATTTTAGTTTCTAAAATAGATTTTGAAAACAAAACTAGGGCCCACGAGTACCGGGTAAAGTTTATCCATTGGATTAAGATTCGTTATGGACTCTATTTGTTAAAGGTGATGCGTTATCCCAAACGCACTTTGGCAGGTCTAGTGGGGCTATTTTTCCTCTCCATTATTGCTCTGGGTAGTGGTTTAATTCGAATGGACTTTTTTGCTTCGGATAATATTCGCTTGTTCTATGTGAACGTGGAAATGCCAACTACTAGTTCGCTTTCTGAAACAATGGAGAAAGTTCTCGCCGTAGAAAAAATTACTGAGTCCAAAATGTTAGACGGTGAAGTTCGTTCTATTGTTAGTTATTCAGGTCAAATGTTTACCGAAACGGAACCATTGTTTGCACAAAATATCGGTCAAGTTTTGGTGTCGCTGAGACCGCGTGAAGGCGATATGCGGGACGTGCCAACTATTATTGAAGATCTGCGAGCAGATGTAACTTCGGTTGTCGGGCCAATCAATATTTCTTTTCTAAAGCTGGCAGGAGGTCCACCTACCAGTAAAGCAATTAGTGTCAAGGTTCGTGGTGATGATTATCAGGAGCTTCGAGTGGCAACGGATCAATTAATGGCTTTTCTAAAAAGTGATCCAGATAAACACTATCTCGACATTAGTGATGATGACAGCAAAGGGCGATTTGGTCTTTCGTTAAAGTTAAATGGAGATGCTATTAATCGCGCAGGTATTTCACCGGACGATGTTTATCGAACCATTAAAATGTTGATCAATGGTGAGATTATTAATTATGTTCAAAGTGACGGTGATCGTATTGCGCTGAGAATAAAATCCTCTGCATCGGTTACCAATGAATTTGAGAACATTCAGGCGGTGTTAGATTTGAGTATTCCAACAGCGGATGGAGGTAACATTCCATTGAACGCTTTAGTTGATGCAACCGTTGAGCAAGTCAAAGGCAATATGCGCCATTATAATTTCAAACGAACCATTACCTTGGAATCGGATATTGATAAAGAAAAAACCGATACCGTAAAAGCCAACCAAAAGCTAGTAGATTATTGGCAGACTATTGCTTCTGAGCACCCCAATGTGTCGTTAGATTTTTCTGGTGAACTTGATGATATCGAAGAAAGTATCAATGCCATGGGCACTTTGTTTTTATTTGGTATTGGACTGATGTATTTAATATTAAGTACTCAGTTCCAAAGTTATTTTCAGCCACTGATGATGTTATTTACTGTACCTATGGCGTTTATTGGAGTGGTGCTTGGATTAGCCGTTTCTGGAAATCCGTTGAGCTTATTTACTCTTTATGGAATTGTGGCGCTAGCTGGAATAGCGGTCAACGCCGCCATTGTTTTGATCTCTAAAGCCAATTCCAATCTTGATAAAGGTATGAGCTTAATGCACTCAACTTTTTACGCCGCAAGACGCCGAGTTCTACCAATTATTATAACTACTATGACCACAGTGGCTGGACTTTTTTCACTAGCTGTTGGTCTTGGTGGTCACTCTTTAATTTGGGCGCCAGTGGCAACGGCAATCGTTTGGGGACTTATTTTTTCTTCGATGTTGACTTTGTTTGTGGTACCGGTGTTGTATCAAATATTTATGCAGCGATCTAAGCGTCGACAAAAGTATCGTAAAGCTAAGGTGTAAGATTTTTATTATAGCTAAATAATGCAAAATTAAATCATAAAGACTTGATGCCAACAATGGTCGATAATGTTTATTTTGATTAAATATTCAGCTAATGGACAATGGCTTACAATCTAATCGGAAATATCTTCTTCTAAGTCGCTAATGATTTTGAAATAATCAACACAATTACCCAGGGAAGGAAATTGTTATGTATTTTAAGAAGAAATTGTCCGCTTTATTAGTTGCAGTTGTTGTCACCGGTAACAGTTTTAGTGATTCCGCTAATGCGAGTGATAATGCCTTAAGTTTATCCAGCGACTTATCCTTGAACCCTGAACTAGTGCGCGATGGTCTGCGCATTCCTTTGATGCTAGCCACGAAATTTCAACTGGATTTAGATCTCGAAGAGTATTATGTCAGTGAAAAACTAGACGGAGTAAGAGCGGTTTGGAATGGTCATCAACTGCATTCTCGAAGCGGTAGAATAATTCCTGCTCCTGATTGGTTTACTAAAGATTTTCCATCGACACCATTAGATGGAGAGCTTTGGATTGAACGCGGGGCGTTTGAGCAAGTGTCTGGCATAATTAGAACTAAGCAGGCTCAAAAAGAAGACTGGGAAAAAGTCCGATATATGGTATTCGACTTACCCAATAGTCATGATTCCTTCACCCTCCGTTTACAACATTTAGAACGGCTTGTGAAATCAGCAAATTCAAAGCAGCTAGAGTTTGTTGAGCAGCAACGGGTATCGAATAGCCAGCAACTAAAAGCGATTTTTAAGTGTGTAATCACTCAACAAGGTGAAGGTGTTATGTTGCAACACCGTCATAATTTGTATTCTCCCGGTCGCAGTCAGCGCGTCCTCAAACTAAAACCGGTCTATGATGCAGAAGCGACCGTGATTGGACATGTGCCAGGTAAAGGAAAGTACCAAGGTATGACGGGCGCGATCAGAGTTAGAAATCAACAAGGGCAAGTATTTAAAATCGGCAGTGGCTTTACGGATCAACAACGTCTCAATCCACCAGCTCTGGGTAGTCAAATTACTTATCAATATAGGGGTAAAACCATTAACGACTTACCCCGGTTCGCCACTTTCTTGAGAGTGAGAGAACCAGAATAAGTTCAATTGGAAAAAGCAGCGATTAACCCTTACACACCCGAAAACCAGTCATTGAAGGTTTTGCATTATTCCGCAAAACGCACATAGTTCTTACCTGCTTCACCAGCCAAGTACTCACTCCGATTGACAGCTAATTAGCTTTTGCAGCAGTTTTGCTAAGCTTTTGTGTTCGTTGGCGGATAGCCCTTTGGTAATGTTTTTAACACTGAGAAACCAGTCTTCGATGGCCACATCAATCACTTCAAACCCTTGCTTAGATAAGCCGACTAATCGACCGCGTTTGTCTTCCGGGTCAATCACTCTATTAATTAGTTCTCTTTTTTCTAACCGATCTAAGCAGGCCGTCATCGAACCGGAGGTAATTTGCACGTATTTAAGCAATTGTTTTGGGCTAAGTTGGTAGGGTTTGCCCACACGTCTTAAATTTGCCAGTACATGTAGCTCTGTGAACATTAAATTATAAGGTTTTAGGGTTTCATTTGCGGTAGCTTCTAGTAATTTACTCATTACCAAGATTCGACCCATTACCTCCATCGGAGTTACATCGATGTCAGGTCGTTGTTTGGCCCACTCGGCATTAATTTCGCTAACGATATCTGTCATAGACCGGCCTACTTTATTGAACTAATTACCATTCCCCATATTACTCGTAATTATATCTTGATATCAAGATATAATTATTGTAACCTCTATTTTGTTATCTTGATATCAAGATAAATTTAGTGCGTTAGATTAATAATGCAACACGTTGTCAAACTTTGCCGGTTTTAATTTTTAAAAATCACCAGCGAGTTAAACCATTAACCAAATTTAAGGAAATTAGATGAAAATAACCAAGTTAGTGTTGTTTATTTCGTTTCTCATCTCGTTCTCTGTACATGCAGAAATGGATTGTAATGATGTCGAACAAACCACCACTGCTCAATGCGAAGATTTAAAACAAGTATGGCAACAAACCGACGGTATGAATTGGTCTAATAGCCAATCCACTAATTGGCTACAAACCAACAATCCTTGTGAATGGGATGGGGTGGTTTGTTGGGGAACCAATGTGGCCAAACTTAATTTAGCGGGCAATAACTTACAAGGCAAATTTCCGGATTTGAAAAATTTAACGTCATTAAGAACGTTAAACATCGCGAATAACCAATTAACGGGTAGGGCACCGGATGTTAGTTTTAATACTAAGCTGCAAGAGCTCTATTTATCGAATAATTTATTTTCTGGAACTCTCTCTGATTTTACTAATAACCCAAGTCTGATCCGTTTGGAAATTAATGACAACCCAAACTTGTTCGGTCCATTGGTTTTTAACGGTAATGAAAGCTCGGCATTACCAAAAATTGCCAATACGCTTGTTTGTAAGTCACGTGTAATCGATTATAAGCACTGGAGTGCAAGTGTTACAACGTTACAAGAATGTCAGGGAATGCTCGCGCAAACGCAAGACTTTTTGCAAAACTGGAATATCGTACCAAATGATAATCAAGATGATAGCCATGGGTTAAATCAATTGCTTGCGATGGTATATTTTGATACCCCTGAATATACCAGAGAGTTAGTTTTACAGTTTGAAAGTGGCATCTATGATTTTGACCATCAAGTCAAAATCGACAACCGCCAACAGATAAAGTTTTTAGGAATCGCTTCTTATCATTCAGTTGGTTCTCAATTAATTGCCGCGCCCGATCCCACAATGGGAACTATTTTTCAAAAATCAGATAAATTTAATCTTTATTGGGATAAGCAGGAGGGGGCGATGATCTCAATATTTGGTAGTTCAAATATCGAGATCAGAAATATCGCATTTTATGGCAAAACGAATTCGACCGATGGACTAAACAATAAAGATCATGGAATAGTTAATGTCAATAGTTGTGCCACCCAATTGAATGGTAATGCGTTTGCTAATTTCGGTGGAAGTGTGATCGCAGATTTTTCGGTTGAGCAAGATATGCAAGCGTATCAGTGTAATGGTCCTTCTGCGGTTACTCTCATTAAAGAAAATACCTTCTATAATATTTGTGAAGTGAGTACTAAAAGCGATTGGTATGGTTCGCACGGATTGACAATTGATCATAATAATTTTGATAACTTAAAATGCGGATTGCAACTTTACTCTTCAAAATATATCGAGCCTTTGGGTGGATATTATACCGATAGTGGTTTCTTCGAGGAAAATCTACGAGTCACTAATAATAATATTACTGGTCCAGGAAGCGATTTTGCAGGCTACGCTAATGGTATTGAAGTCACTGGTTACTCTAATGTGCTAATCGAAAACAATCAAATTCAAGATGGCCCAAACTATGCCATTGCAGTGCGATCGCATATCAATGGTGTCACTACAGAAGAGTTTGATTGGGCCGGCATCACCATTTCCAATAACCAAATTGATAACTATAAACAGGCTATTTATATTTGTAATAATCAAAGAGCTAATGGATACCAAGCACGAGCCGAAGATATTCTAGTCAATAACAATCTGGTTTTAAGTAGTTGGAATTCTAATCATAAAGCTCATATCCATTTACTCGGCCAATCCTTTGTTAATTCTGAGGTGAGTGACAATCAAACCTATGGTGGTGAGTATGCAGTCTGGATAGCGGATCTGTTTGGGATCACTGAGTTTAACAACCAGCATTACGCAGATTAGGGGCTAATGCTCGTTGTTTATTTGGAACGACCAAAAAGCTCTCCTCGTGTCTAGACTGATGCTATTTTAGTCACAGCAGTGATAAGTTTTTAAAGAGTAACAGACCCTAGTATTGCACAATTAAGTTGGACGGTCTTTAGCTTTCGGCTGGAAGCCTCTGTCAACAAATTGGTCACTTGCTCGTAGAAAACAGCTATTTTTAAACAAACATTCATTCTTAGGAGTTATTCGAAGTGCTAAACAAAAGCTTCATATGTCAATTGTTGCAAGCAACTAAAATTGTGAGCTTAGTATTAACAATGCTTTTTTCCTCGTTAATCTATGCGAGCAATCAGCCACCTAAGCAACAAGATAGGAGTATTGATGCGAATCATCGAGATGCTGTTATTGAGCGTTTTATTAATGAATTAAAAGCTTCATACATTTTTCCTAAAAAAGTTGAGAGTTTTGAACAAGCAATGCACGCTTTTAAAACGACTAGCGAATACCAGCAAATCACAAGCTCAATCAGTTTAGCTAGTAAAGTTAATCAAATATTGGCGAATCAAATCGGTGATGGGCATTTATTTTTTGGTTACAGTGAGAGAGCGTTGCCGATTGTCGATAGCAATGAATCAATTCGAGCTAAGGAGAAACAACGCGAATTAGATTTTATGCGATCGCTTAATTGGGGAATCGAAAAAGTGCAACGCTTTCCGTTTAATATCGGATATATTGATGTTTCGATGTTTGCCGATACTGCGCATGCGGAAGAAACCATTGCGGCAGCAATGAGCTTAGTGGCAAATACGGAAGCGCTTATTATCGATCTGAGGTTTTCGCGTGGTGGAGACCCCCAAACAGTGGCGTTGTTAGCAAGCTACTTTTTAGATAAACCAACTCATTTGAGTGATATTTATGATCGTAAAGAGCAAAAGACAACTCGAATCGAATCTCGCGATTCTGTTAAGGGAAAGCACTATGGAGAGAAGCGTTCATTATATATTCTTACCAGTCAAGATACTTATTCTGCGGCAGAAGATTTCGCTTATACACTTAAGCATTTGAATCGCGCCCAAATTGTCGGCGATGTGACCGGCGGTGGGGCGCACCCAGGTGAGTTCTTTAGACTCGCGTCGCACTTTGAAGCGTTTATTCCAACGGCTCGATCAATTAATGCAGTGACCGGAGGAAATTGGGAAGGCAAGGGAGTAATTCCAAACATAAAGGTTAACTCCAGTGTTGCGTTGACAACGGCACAAACTAAAATATTAGAAATGCGCTTGCTTCTCGAAAATGACCCAAGAAGAAAAGAAAGAATGAAAGCCAGAATTGCTAAAATCAAATCCAGTGATATCGAGCAAATCCAGTGACATCGAGTAAAGCAGACTCTAGCTTGAAAATTAATCAATAGAGAATGATTAGAATCTCTCGATAATTAGTCGAGTAGGCTGTTGGTGAGATTTAATCGGCAAATCGAACGCAATTTCTTCCTGATTCTTTAGCTAGGTAGACACCTTTATCTGCTTGGCTTATCAGGAAGTTTTGGGCATCTTCAAAAGTGATTTTTTGATTATTGACCTGCCAAGTACTCACTCCTATTGAAAGGGTGATGCTAAATGGACAGTTATGGTCATCAACAATGGAAATCTGAGAAACCTCAAATCGAATACGCTCGGCAATTTCTAATGCGTGATTTTTGTCGGTATCAGGCAGCAGAATGGTAAATTCTTCACCTCCAAATCGAGCCAATACATCGGATTTTCTGAGTAATGGCATTATCGTGGTGGCCACTGATTGCAGAGCTCTATCACCGGTTAAATGCCCGTGAGTATCATTCACTTGTTTGAAATGATCTAAATCCATAAACAAACAAGAAATAGGGGAGTTTGAACGGGAGGAGCGAGCAATCTCTTTAGTCAGAGACTGAATAAAATAACGCCTGTTTTTAGTTCGAGTGAGTAAATCGACTAAACTCAGTAGTTTAAATTGTTCTTGTGTAACTGCATTTTCAATACAAATTGCGACGATGGACCCAAGGTGCTGCAAAAAGCTGGTGGCTAACCCTGGTACAAACCGTTGCTTATTATGGCTACCAAAATGAAAACTACCGATGAGTACATTTTCTCGCACTAATGGTAACATCGCGACACTATAAGCTCTTTTCTTACTAGACAAAAATAGTCGCTCGATGGTCTCCGGTGCCTGGCTTAGTCGAATGTCTAAGTGATTTTCGTAGAGTTGTTCGATGGACTCTGCATTGTTGTGATAAATCAAATTATCAAATTCCAACTCACCATAAATGTCGTTGATTAATCCTTGAATCTCTTCATTGGGATCGATCAAATGCAACTCCACCACTTCAAGCTCTAACCTATCAATGATATCAATCAATAATTTCTCGAATAGTTCGGCGATCGAAGTGGATTGTAAAAAATACAACTCTAGCTCGAAGAATTTTGATTGCGTCGCTTCATTTTGTTTGGCTTTTTTAATTAGATCATTCAGTGAGGCACTTAATTCTCGATTGTGACGCTCTTGATCCCGTTGGGTTGCGTTATCTGTATTTTGACTAAAACTGTTTTTAATCATGAAATTAGTTTAAATGAATAAGCCTGCATTAAGTGTGGCACAAATCATAGAAATAGCATTTTATTTGAACTGCATCACATTTTTATGGCGATTGAGATATTTATTCAGCAAATAACCCCTTTCTACCTATACTTTAAATAAGAAAGCAAACACTTTTAAATTTTCAATTAGAACAAACACTTCTCAATATCGCAAATACAGTTGGGTAAGTGGTTGTTTTTTATTAAGTTAAGGTATAGCTCAGTGACGAGTAAACTAAAAGAAGAGGTCCTCTGGTCTTCTGAACACAAATTAAGGCGTGATAGCGATCGTCGTGAAGGAATTGATAGGCGTCAATATCAAGGGCGTAGTATTACTGTTCCTGACATGCGATCGGGTAGTGATAGGCGTTCAGGTAAAGACCGCAGAGAAAAAGTTCGCTTGACCATCACTGGCCGCGCCATGGATATATAATTGCTTATCGGGCCTACCGTCACTTTTTAACTTCTTGAAGCTTTATTTCCATATTCAAAACAATATTCAAAATATTAATACTTCTAGTAATTTCAATATATACTACTTGCATAAGCACTGTTTGTTTTGCTAGTATTGTTCCTGTTGAGGATAGCCTACTGTTGGTATTAGGTTATTTCAGTAATTGACTGTTTAATAAATCGGTAATGAACCGTTAAAAAGTCAGTAAAATAAGCGATAGCAGGCAACAAGTACCTTTTGAACTAGCGGCTCGGGCTAATGAGAAGATATTCTAATTAGCTTTGTTAGTTTGAACTGATACTTGATTAATCCAGGTCATTTTCTCCACAAGAAAGCTCCTTACTGCTTGGTTTATTGGTGCTCTGAGGTGAGCTAGTTATTTCCGCTGCTGATTATTTGATCGCAGGGGTGTGAATGTCGTTTCTTCTATGATACTTATGGACGAGTTGTGAGGTTTCGATTATTTAAATAAAAGGCAGCGGGTTAGGCTATTCTCAACAATTTTAACCTGTATGGTTTGTCTCTCAATTTATCCTCTCATTGGTTCATGATTTGAAAGTTATTACAACGACAATTCATGTTATTATCGTCTTATAATTTTTGATATTGAAACTAGCATTTATGGAATTATTACTTCAATCGGTCCCAGAATTGGTATTAGCAAACTCCCTACTGCTAGTGGTGTTACTAATACTTTTGTTTCGGCTGAAACATTCATCGGTTGAACAAAAGCTTCTTGAGGATAACGCGCAGCAAGTCGAGACCATTAAGCAACTCATCAATGAGAATCAACGAAACCTCGATGATAAAGTGAGTCGAAGTCAAGCACAGCTTTTTGAGATGATTTCGGCTGATAGAGAAAAGCAGCTCGCTTCTCTGGAAGACCTAAAACTCACCCTTGAAAAACGGTTTGCAAATTCCGAATCCGCTTTGAGTAATAATATTCAATCATTTAAAGTTGATATGGTAGAACGGTTTGAGCAGCTTAAAAGAAGCACCGGACAATCTCTACAAACGGGGCAAGAGCAATTGGTGGCTACTGTTTCAAACTTTGGAGAAAAGATAACCAAAAGCATGCAGGCTCATCAAACTTCAACCAGTCAATTAATCAGTGAAAATATTAGACAAGGTATCCAAGACTTAAGACAAGATTTGGATCGCAGTCTCGTTAAGCAAAGTGAAGTGACTAGCAAGAGCATTGCTGGCTTAACCGAATCAACGAACAACCGTTTAAAAGAGATCAGCGGACAAGTTGAAAAACGGTTAACCGACGGTTTTGAGAAAACCAATCAAACCTTTAACGATGTAATTAAACGATTAGCACTCATTGATGATGCCCAGAAAAAGATCACTGAGCTATCTAGTAATGTGGTTAGTTTACAAGAAATACTAAATGATAAACGATCACGCGGTGCGTTTGGCGAAGTTCAGTTACAATCGTTAGTTAGTAACATCATGCCTGACAGTCATTATTCCATGCAAAGTAAGTTGAGTAATGACAAGGTCGCGGACTGTATTCTTGTTCTTCCAGAGCCTACGGGTAAAATAGCGATAGATGCCAAATTTCCATTAGAAAGTTACAAACGAATGATGGATGTGGAAGTGGCTGACGTTGATAGAAAGGAGGCCACTAAGCAGTTTGCTAGGGATATCAAAAAGCATATAACGGATATTGCGTCTAAATACATTATCCCTCCAGAAACCTCCGATGGTGCGGTTATGTTTATTCCTGCTGAAAGTGTTTTCGCTGAGATTCATGGTCACTATCCAGAGCTTGTTGAATTCGCTTATCAGTCAAAGGTTTGGATGGTATCTCCCACTACGCTTATGGCGATTTTGACGACAGCCTCTGCGGTCATTAAAGATGAACAGACACGAAAGCAAGTTCATATCATCAAAGAACATCTGTCGGCGTTGGGTAAAGATTTTGGGCGATTCCAAGGTCGAATGGACAAACTATCTTCACATATTGGTCAAGTGAGTAAAGATGTGGACTTAGTTCATACTTCTGCTAAAAAGATTACTTCACGATTTGAGAAAATCGAGCGTGTTGATTTGACCGTTGAACAACAAGCGGATTTAGTCGAAAAGCTACAGGATAGCAGCTAGTATTCACTCCCTATAATATAAGCGGTTTAGGCGAATTCTAAAGGTGAGTTTGTGGATTGCGTATCGCTAAAATGCCCACTCTGAGATTCCTATTAGCAAGCGCTAAAAGTCATAAATGACAATAAGCCTAGAGCCAAATTATCTAATCTTTACTTATTCTTATAACATTCGTTAACTGATTCAAAATTGGCCAAATAAAATTAGGCCAATTAGCTTTATTTGGACTATATATTAACTATCAATATTTTTTGAGGTAGTGCGTTTGTCGATTCCAAATAATATCCAGGAAAGTCTTGAAGCAAAAGCGGTTTCATACGAATTAGTCGATGCGTTCGACTGCGTTGATATATATCAAGGGATTAATGATCCAGAGCATCAGTGTAAGAAGCTCATTCGAACCGTTGGTTTAAAGCACGAATCTGAAGTTTTTGTTGCTGTACTCCCTTACAACTATTTCTTAGACTACAAAGCTATCTCAGAGTTGCTCGGCTTCGAACCCACCCCTATGTCCGATGATTCGCTGAAGGATATTTTTAAGGGAAGCGAAGAGAACTCTAGGCCTCCGATTGACGGGCTATATCCAATCAAGCTTTTAGTCGAGCCCTCTGTGCTCGATTTAGACGAGTTGTATATTGATAGCGGAAATCCGGAACGATTAATCAAATTAGATAAAATTGCTGGCAATTTACTCTTTCAAGATTGCGACTCGATGCCTTTTGCCGCAGGACCTGAAAGTTTTTTTTCGGGGCGAAATAAGCAATCGAATATGGATGTTGACTTAAGTTTTACGCCAATGCGATTAAAACAACGGGTTGACGAGACGTTTGATTTGCCTGCGATGCCTGATATTGCACAAGATATAATGAAACTAAGAGTTGACCCAAGTGCTGATGCAACAAAACTTGGACAAATCGTCGCCAGAGATCCTTCTCTAGCTGCTCAAGTCATTAGCTGGGCTAGCTCTCCTTATTACGGTTATCAAGGAAAGATTGACTCAATAGAAACGGCGATTGCCAGAGTACTCGGATTTGAGCTGGTAATGAACCTTGCATTAGGTATCTCAATTGGTAAATCTTTGCGTGTACCGAAAGACGGTCCGCTTGGTGTTAGAGAGTTTTGGAAGCAGTCTATCTATACAGCAAGCCTCGCTGAAAAGCTGTGTCGAGCAATGCCTATCAAGCAAAGGCCAGAACGCGGATTAATTTATCTGAGTGGGTTGCTACATAATTTCGGGCACCTGTTGCTAGGACATATCTTTCCGCCTCAGTTTGCGCTGATTAACCAGTCAATCTTATGTAATCCGCATATCTCGGTCGAAGATATCGAAATGTATATTTTAGGGGTATCCCACGAAGAAATCGGTGCGTGGTTAATGCAGAATTGGCATATGCCAGACGAGTTAATCGTAGCCGTTCATCGGCATCACCAAGAAGAGTTTTGGAGTAAGCACTCGGTTTATTCTAATCTGGTACTCGTTGCCAACCGCTTATTAACGCGACTGGATATAGGTGATTCGGTGATGACTAACATTCCTGAATCAACTCTTGAACTTCTTTCTCTTGACATGGAGAGTATTGAAGAAGCTCTAGAACACATATCAACAGAAAGCGAATCACTCGATATGATGGCAAAACAGCTCGTGGCCTAGTTTTCTTTCAATGATTATTTGAGCCAGCCTAATCTTTAGATTAAGCTGGCTTTTTTATGTGCTTGATAAGAGATGTCGACTAATTGATGTTAAGCAAAGTTAAAAGGGGCTGATTAGCTATTCAGGTAGAGTTCAGCCACCAAGTTTTAGTATTATTTCACTCCACTTATTTTGACCTTTTTCACCACTTCTTCGTAAACTCTGAATTGGGGATTAAAAGTGAAAGATTGCCGTGTTATAGTTAACCGTTAATGAATCGTCAAATAACGCATATCAATATTAGAGAACTCAATGTCAATAAAATTCAAATTTGTCCTTCTAGCTATATTACTTACTTGGAGTTTTCCAAACTGGGCGTTTACCGATGTAACCGGAAAGCAACAGTTAGTTGAAAGTAAAACTGGAAAGAAAACCAAAAAGTACCAGTGCAGCTTAATTTCTAGAGGTGAAGCGATCAAACAGGCTAAACGAAAAGCCAAAGGTAAAGTCGTTGGGGTTCAATTGAGTGAGCGCGGCAGTCGTTCAATTTATAAAGTCAGAATGCTAGTCGAACAAAAACGAGTAAAAACAATTTCAATCAACGCTTGCAAGTAGCAGACAAGCCGACAGTACCGACTTTCTATACAACAATTATTTGGTACTGCTAGAAAGTGAAAAAACAATTCAATCAAAAATAACAAGAGTGATCTGCCATGAAAATATTGGTTGTTGAAGACGAAGCGCTTATTCGCGAAAACCTAGTCAAGTCATTTAAATCCAATGGGTTTGCTATTGAGTCGGCGGATAACGGCGAAGATGGATTATTTTTAGCCAAAGAGTATCCAATTGATTTAGCCGTTGTTGATATTGGCTTGCCTGGAATTTCTGGTCTTGAACTCATTGCAAAACTTAGGGAAGACGGTAATCAAATTCCCGTTATTGTTCTGACGGCTCGAGATTCTTGGCAAGATAAAGTTGAAGGGCTATCAACTGGGGCTGATGACTATATGGCAAAACCCTTTCAATTTGAGGAGTTGCTTGCAAGGTGTAATGCGCTACTTAGAAGAACGGCAGGGTTTGCGTCGCCGCTTCTTAAAATTGCTGATATTGAATTAGATACGATGGCGCAAAGTGTTAAAAAAGCGGAACAAAATGTTGAGTTAACAGCCTATGAATATAAAGTGCTCGAATATTTGTTCTTGAACCCGAAAAAAGTTGTTTCCAAGTCCGAGTTAACAGAGCATATTTACGATCAAGATTTTGATAGGGATAGTAATGTACTGGAAGTTTTTGTTGGAAGATTAAGAAAGAAAATCGATCCAAACCAAGATCTAAAGCTAATACAAACACTACGCGGACAAGGCTATCGGCTAAATCCAGACTATGTCAGTTGATTTAGGGTCAGCCTACTAAATGAAGAATTGGTCTTTAAAACAACGGTTGACTTTTGTCAGTGCGTTCGTTTTAACTATAGCGTTTAGCATTATCTTTTTTGCCACTCAATCGGCTTATATTATTGCGAGTAAAAATCGCTTACAAGAGAGTATGACCGCGCAAGTCTATGCGTTAATGGCAGTGGCAAATGAAGATCAAGGACAAATATTTATTCCTGACATATTGCGTAATGAGCGGCTGGAAAACTTGAGCTCTGGATTAGTGGCTTATGTGATGGACCAAAACGGCGGGTTAGTATGGCAATCTCCGTCCAGTGAATTATTTCAATCACTTCCTGATGTAAACTTCCCTTATTCAATGCAAAAAATATCTCAATCGACATTTGAGGGTCGTGAGATGTTTTGGGTTGGTGTATCGATCATATGGGAACACGAAGATGAGCAAGAGAAAACTTACTACTTTATCATCGGTGAAAAGCAATCAATCTTAAACACTTCAGTTTCCAAGTTCAGAAAAGAAATTGCCGCTTGGCTGTCTATTTCGGGAATATTATTATTAATTGTTTTTGCGTATGCGCTTAATTACACCTTGAGGCCGCTCAAAAAAGCACAATCTCAAATAGAAAAAATTCGAGAAGGCAAAGTGCAAGGACTTGGTGATGATTTTCCCGAAGAGTTGTTACCCCTTACCACTAGTATCAACCAATTACTAGAAAGTGAAGCTAGGCAAAAAAATCGATTTAGAGATAGTTTAGGCAATCTAGCGCATAGCCTAAAAACTCCCTTAGCTATCATAAAAGGCGAGATAGAAAACCAGCAAGTTGCTGATGAGCGTGATGTACTTAAGAATCAAGTTGAGCGAATTGATGATATCGTAAAGTATCAACTTAACCGTTCTGTTATTTCTTCTGGTAGAACGTTAGTTAAAACTTGTGCGGTTCAACCCGAAGTGAGCAAAATTGTAGAAGCGCTCAAGAAAGTTTACCAAAGTAAACACATCAACATTGAAAGCAGAATACAAAGCAATGCAATTTTCCCTGGTGACGCTGGCGACCTTTTAGAATTAGTCGGCAACCTAACTGAAAACGCTTGTAAATGGACCAAAGCGAATGTGGTGGTGTCGGTAAAACATAAGAATAACCATTTTTGTCTGTATGTGGATGATGACGGTCCAGGAATCGCAGAAGAAAATCGTGCCGCTATTCTTAATCGGGGAAAACGTCTTGATCAATCAACCGAAGGGCAAGGGTTGGGATTATCAATCGTGATGGATATTATCAATAATTATCGTGGAGAGATTGTTATTCAAGACAGTGCTCTCGGAGGAGCACTCTTTCTAGTCACAATTCCCCTCGACGATTAACTACCACCCCTCGCAGACTAATCACCTCAAAATGACTGTGCCAGAATAGAATCACATGCTAAGATGTAGCTACTTGTATAGGTAGTGTATTTTTAGTGAAGCGTTTATCAATGAGAAAAATAATACATGTCGACATGGATTGTTTTTATGCAGCGATTGAGCAACGCGACGACCCTCATTTGGCAGGGACTGCCGTTGCAGTTGGAGGTAGAGCTGAAAACCGCGGAGTAATTGCTACGGCAAACTATGAAGCACGTAAGTTTGGGGTCCACTCAGCGATGCCATCAGGTTATGCGAAGCAGCTTTGTCCTCATTTAATGATTGTGCGTCCTAATATGGCAAAGTATAAAGAAGAGTCTGCCAAAATTCGAAAAATATTTCGAGAGTACACCGATTTGGTTGAACCACTTTCTCTTGATGAGGCCTATTTAGATACCACTGACTCGTCTCAGTGTCATGGCAGTGCAACCTGGATTGCTCAAGAAATCTGCGGCAAAATATATCAAACAACCCAACTAACCGCTTCGGCAGGTGTTTCGACGAGCAAGTTTTTAGCGAAAATAGCAAGCGATTGGAATAAACCGAATGGTATTAAAGTTGTCGCTCCCGGAGAAGAACTAGCATTCTTGGATAAATTACCGGTCAAAAAACTTCATGGTGTGGGAAAAGTAATGGCTTCTAAATTAGAGTCGATGGATATCATTACTTGTAAAGAATTAAGAAACGTTGAACTAGCCGTTTTAGTTAAGCGGTTCGGTAGGTATGGAAAATATCTGTTTGATCTTTGTCGCGGCATCGACGAACGCACCGTGAGCTCTAACTCTGATCGCAAATCGGTAAGTGTTGAAAATACCTTTGACCAAGATATTGCGGATTGGAATGATTGTGAAGCCGAATTAATGAAATTAGTATCTTCCCTTTCTCGACGCTTGCAGTCGGTAGGGGATTCTAAAGATATTCGCAAAGTCTATGTAAAAGTGAAGCAGGCTAACTTTAGCCTGCACACCGCTGAATCTATTTCTATAGGCCTCGATATTAAACTACTTTCAGCACTGCTTAAGCGATTAAGAAAGCAGTATCCAGAGCCAATTAGGCTACTAGGGATCGGTGTCAAATTTCCAGAAAGGTCTAAAGCTGAAAATTTAAAACAAATGTCGATTCCATTTTAGCGAGTTGATCAAGCTGACAGCCAATCAACTCGCCAAACTGTAAATTATTGGAGTCTCGCAGCTCCGTCTAAACGAATGGTCGACCCGTTAAGCATCTGGTTTTGGTTTATGTGTTCAACCATTTCTGCAAATTCATCGGCTGTGCCAAAACGAGAAGGGAAGGGGATCCCTTGAGCTATCGATTCTCTTATCTCTTCTGGTACGCTAGCCATCATTGGTGTTTCGAATATACCTGGTGCAATTGCCATACACCGAATCCCTGAACGGGCAAACTCGCGAGCTAAAGGAAGCATCATACCAACAATTGCTGACTTGGTAGCAGAGTAGGCAACTTGTCCAAGCTGCCCTTCATAGGCGGCTATTGACGCCGTATGAATGATAACTCCTCTTTCTTTATTCTCTGAAGGCTCATTAGCTTGCATGTGTCTGGCAGCTGCACGGGTTAAAAGGAAAGACCCTATCAAGTTGATATTGACTACTTTCTGAAAGTACTCTAGGGGCATTGGACCCTTCTTACTCACAATTTTACCGGCCCCAAGCACTCCGGCACAGCCAACGGCCAGATTTAGTTTGCCAAATTTTTCGACCGCAAAATCGACCGCAGAGTCTACTTGTTGTTCATTGCTGATATCTGTTTTAACAAATATCACCTGTTTGGGGTGAGCCGCGGCTAATTGGTTACCTTGATCTTCATTAATATCTAACACAGCAACCTTTCCACCTTGAGAGATAATGCGATTAACAACCGCTAAACCAAGGCCCGACGCCCCGCCACTAACAACAGCGTGTGTATTTTCAAATGACATAGATAAATAATTCCAAAATTGACGAAAATAAATGATGGGTTATTGTATCAAATGATTAATAGATAATATATTGGGGAGAGTGGAGTCAAAAAAACACCTGCGCTTTGCTTGCTAGCAAGCGAAGCGCCGTGAGGTGAGTGAAATTCTTCGGCGTGGTTTAGCCGAAAATACTCATAATCTGAGACTTATCATCAAATCGGTTATTACCAGGCTCAGAGTTTTTGTTGTTTCGAAGAAAAATCTCGTTGATATTCTCAATGGTATCATCAAGTCGACAACAATCGTTTTCTTTTAAAGATTCCATCATACTATTAGCAAAGTATTCATACTCTGTTGCCCACAGATGAGGATTGTTTGTCTGCTTCATTCTTCGGCTAATCCTTCCGAGGATGCCATAGAGACGCGGAGCGTCATGAGACTTACAATATTCCTGAATGACTTCTTTCATCATGGTATATTGCGAATTAGTGATTTTAATCGCATTTTTCTTGTCAAATTGAGGCTGCATTGACTTCAGGATAGTGGGGATCTGCTGTACTGACATAGTTACAACTCCTTAGGAAATTCCCATTTAGTAAACACTAACACTTTAAATATAATTGAGTATCGATGAAAAGTACAACGAATAGAACAAATAAATCTCAAGTTGCAATATTGATAGCATTAATTTATCTATTAGTTCACCCTCTGGGAGCTAAAGAGTTGTCTCAAAACAAAAACAAATGTTGGCTTAAGGCATTAGAAGAGGCTAAAAACGGTGATACTGCGGAGAAAATCAAGGCCAAGTGCCAAAACAAACAGTTAAAACACCTTCCCAGTGACAAATTGCGGAACGATAAACCGTCTGAGAATGCTCAATCGACTCAAAAGCCACTATCTCGAATCGACCAAAGAATAAAGAATGAGTTAGAGACTATTGATAATCCCGCGGTGATTACATCCCATAAGCGAAATTATATGCTTCCGGTCACCTATGTTAAGGAGCAAAACTCGGTACCCTTTGTACAGCCGCTTTCGAATGAAAAACTCGATAATGCGGAAGCAAAATTTCAATTGAGTTTTAAAGCACCTTTGTTGTCTCAAGTCTTCGATGATCAAGACTTGTTGTTCTTTGGCTTTACCCTCCAATCCTATTGGCAACTCTATAACTCAGAACTGTCTTCTCCTTTTAGGGAAACTAATTACCAACCGGAAATATTTTATGCGATTGAAAATGAAGCCAAAATAGGCGAATGGACCAATAAAGGATTTATGTTTGGCGTAGAACATCAGTCCAATGGAAGAACTCAGCGATATTCCCGCAGCTGGAACCGTGTTTATGCCAACTTCTTTTTCGAAAAAGACAATTGGGTGGTTTCACTCAAACCTTGGTATCGACTTCCTGAAGATCCCAAGGAAAACCCAGATGACGCAAAAGGTGACGATAATCCAGATATTGAGAAATACATGGGGCACTTTGAAGTGTCGACTATTTATAGCTGGGATGAGCAGAATTTTAGTTTGATGTTTCGTAATAACCTTCGCTCTAATAATAAAGGTGCATTGCAACTAGATTGGACCTTTCCACTAGGCAAGCGCTTTAAAGGTCACCTTCAATATTTTAACGGTTATGGTGAAAGTTTAATCGACTACGATCACCATATAGAAAGAATTGGATTTGGAGTCGCGTTGACCGACTTTCTTTAGGCGTCCATCATGTCATTGAATTAGCTCAATGGGGCAGTCTGTGGTCAATAATTAGACAATCGCCACTAAGATTCGGTTAAAAATCGACTCACAGTTCACTGAACTATTGAATTCGAG
Source organism: Kangiellaceae bacterium (assembly GCA_965230505.1). Lineage (GTDB taxonomy): Bacteria > Pseudomonadota > Gammaproteobacteria > Enterobacterales > Kangiellaceae. Next base: position 3,963,843 of record OZ246006.1, read on the forward strand.
TAAAAATGTCACTGCAATACTTGTAGAAGCAAGGTAGTTTATGGTTTTATTGAGCGTTAAAATTTTGGCCTTACATTTAGAATAAAAATTAGAAGGAATATTATGTCTGTTCAACGTGGTGGATTTAGCTCCCGATTGGGATTCATTCTTGCGGCTGCTGGTTCGGCGGTCGGTTTAGGTAATATCTGGAAATTCCCATTTGAAGTGGGCCAGGGCGGCGGTGCCGCTTTCGTTGTGATGTATTTAGTGTTTTGTTTTGTCTTGTGTTTTCCGGTGATGGTGGCGGAAATTGCGATTGGGCGTAAAACTCAACTTAACCCTGTGGGTGCGTTTAAATCTCTGGGCTACAAAAATTGGGCTATTGTGGGCTATCTGGGTTTAGCCAGTGGGGTGTTGATTCTTTCTTTTTATAATGTGGTCGCCGCATGGGCTTTTGGATACTTTGTCGAAATCGTTATGGGGCACTTTGATATTGGTCAGCGTTTTGGAGAATTCACTGCTGATTGGATAACCGTTGGAGCCTATAGCATTATTTTCATGGTAGGAACGGCTTTTGTAGTATCTCGAGGTGTTTCTGGAGGGATCGAACGAGCCGCAAAAATTCTGATGCCGACTTTATTTATTATGATTGTCGCGCTAATTATATATGCTTTCACTTTGCCAAATGCAATGGAAGGTGTTCGTTTCTATTTAGTTCCTGACTTTAGTCAAATTACCGGAACGGTGGTTTACTCTGCGTTAGGGCAAGCATTTTTTAGTTTGTCGCTTGGTATGGGAGCTTTGATAACCTATGGTAGCTATGTTTCTAAAAAGGATAACATTGTTAGCTCTGCCGCCTCGATTACGCTAATGGATGTTGGGGTCGCAACCTTGGCCGGATTTATGATTTTCCCATTTGTGTTTTCTCAAGGCATTGAAACTGACGGTGGACCGGGTTTAATTTTTGTCACTTTACCGGGTATTTTTGAATCGCTGGGGGCGGTGTTCGGCGTACTGGTTGGCGGGTTGTTCTTCCTCTTACTATCATTTGCGGCGTTCACTTCGACTATTTCCTTACTTGAAGTGCCTACCGCGTACATGGTTGATGAGCAGAAGATAAAGCGAAGTAAAGCAACTTGGATAGTGGCCATCGTTATTTTCTTAGTCGGAATACCATCAATGCTATCAGCCGGAGCCGTCGACGCATTGACTAATTTTGTCACATTGAAAGGGGCCGGTGATAAAGGTTTTATGGATTTTGTCGCGCTAATAGCAAGTGATACCTTTTTACCTCTCGGTGGTTTTATGATTTCAGTATTTACTGCTTATGTTTGGAAGAAAGAAAACTTTAATCTCGAAATGGCTAATGGTGACCCAGAAATTACTGGTAGTTTCTTACAAAAATATGTCGACTTTGCGATTGGATATATTTGCCCTGTACTGTTAGGTACTATCTTTATTATCACAGTCTTGGATAATTTTTTAGGGATTAGAATACTCAATATGATCTTCGGCTAATGTTGAGCAGCTAAATTGAGTTTATAATATCAAAAAGAACTTCAAGATTTTTGCGGTTCATTTTGCAAGTAATTTGATAGCGGATAGATAATGCTACTGACAAGTAAGTCAGTAGCACTTCTTTAAGTTTGCGAATAGGCGGTACTTTTTAATGAGACGCATTAAATGAGCGTGATTTCGTTAAAACAATTAGTTTATTTTTGCAGTTTTCTTTCTAGTTTTCTATTGGTTGGCTGCCAACCACACGACCAGCAATCTGAACCGCTTAGTGCCGATAACACAGTCGCTTATTCGTCTAAATATCAAGCAAATCCTCAACAACCTCCCTTTGTAATAGAGCACGCGACCGTTCTTACCGGAACCGGCAAACGTTTAGATGACACTTCAATTCTAGTCGAGCAAGGCCGAATCAAACTAATTGGCAAGAACTTTTATGTCGCTCCTGCGGTAAAACGATATGACGCTGACGGTCAGTGGGTCACACCAGGGCTAATTGATGTGCATTCGCACCTTGGGGTTTATTCGTCTCCTCATATTGAAAGCGCCGAAGATGGTAATGAAATGACATCGCCAAATACCGCCGAAGTTTGGGCCGAACATTCTGTTTGGACTCAAGATCCTGGTATGCCACTTGCGTTGGCTGGTGGTGTAACGACTTTTCAAGTATTACCGGGTTCAGCTAATTTATTTGGAGGGCGGGGTGTTACTTTAAAAAATGTCTATGCTCGGTCGGTTTATGACATGAAGTTTCCAAATGCTCCACAATCATTAAAAATGGCTTGTGGAGAAAATCCTAAGCGAGTTTACGGTTCCGATGGTGTTGCTCCATCCACTCGAATGGGGAATGTGGCGGGTTATCGAAGTGCTTGGTTAAAAGCGGCGGAGTACCGACAGCAGTGGGATGAATATAATCAGTCAGTAGCAAACGGCGATGCAATCGCAGCTCCAGAACGAGATATACAACTGGATACTTTGGCAGAAGTGCTTCGTGGCAATATTTTAGTGCATAATCATTGTTACCGCGCCGAAGAAATGATGATTATGATTGAAGTGGCAAAAGAATTTGGCTACCAAATAGCCGCTTTTCATCACGCGGTAGAAGCCTACAAAATGGCCGATGTGTTAGCCGTTCAAAATATTTGCTCTGCGGTTTGGGCTGACTGGTGGGGATTTAAACACGAAGCCTTTGATCACGTTAGAGAAAATGCAGCCATGTTAGAAAAAGCAGGTGCCTGTGCAATCATCCATTCCGATTCCGAAATCGGCATTCAACACCTAAATCAAGAAGCTGCCAAAGCAATGGCTGCTGGCAATCGCAATGGTCTAAATATACTGCCCGAAGATGCAATAAGGTGGATTACCGCCAACCCCGCTAAGGCTATCGGCGTTGCAGATCAGACAGGTTCCATAGAAGAGTCTAAAATGGCTGATATTGTGATTTGGTCTAACAACCCGTTTAGCGTTTATGCTAAAGCCGAAAAAGTATTTATTGACGGTCGATTGGTATTTGACCGCAATCACTATAAAAAGCAACCGAGTAGTGATTTTGAAATTGGAGTTCTCAACCCTGCGGGTGAGCGCGTAAAATGATTTTACTCAAGTACTTTAATGCCATTAATCACCGCAATATCTGCAAAGTTCTCAGCTCGCTTGTGTTGGGAGTTGTAATAACCGGTACACATGCCAAAGATTATTTAATCCGCAACGCTACTGTCTATACCGCTAGTAAACCTGGAAAGTTATTAAAAACTGATGTGTTGATCAGCGATGGGTTTATTATGGAAGTGGGGCTTCGCTTAAAATCCAGACCCAGTTACCAAGTGATCGATGCGACGGGAAAATTCGTTACCCCTGGCCTAATTAATGCTTGGACTCAAATTGGTTTGGAAGAAATTAGTGCAGCGAAAGAGACTGTCGATTATCAAACTAAAAATAAAGACCATAGTGCTGCTTTTAACATTGCTTCGGCCATCAATTTAAATTCCACATTAGTCCCACATAACAGAATGAATGGGCTCACTCGTGCAATTGTCGCACCAGCAGAAGGACATCATCTTTTTCAAGGGGCAGGTGCAGCAATTATATTGCAAGCCCTCAGTGAAGAATATATTCAGTCTAATTTGGCTCAATTTGTTCGCTTTGGTGCTAAAGGAGCTAACGTTTCTGGTGGCTCGCGCGCTTCGGCTTATTTAAATTTGCATCAAGCGCTTTCAGAAGCAGATTTTCTTAGAAATAATCGACGCCAATTTACTCCGGGTAAGCCACACCAGTTTTCCATGAGTTTACAAAATTTAGATGCGCTTGCTCCGGTTCTGGAAAGAAAAATTCCGCTAGTTGTTGAGGCCAACCGTCGCAGCGATATATTGTCATTAATTAAGCTTTCAAAAGAATTTAAAATTAGGCTTGTCATCAACGGTGGAGCAGAAGCGTGGATGCTTGCGAGAGAGTTAGCGTTAGCAGAAATCCCGGTTATCTTAGACCCGTTAGATAATATACCTAGTGCATTTGAATCATTAGGGGTAAAACTAGAAGGGGCTGCCATCCTACAAAAAGCCGGAGTAAAACTCATGTTTACCAACCGCTCCAGCCATAATGCCTACTTAGTTCGACAATCTGCCGGAAACGCGGTAGCTTACGGATTAGATGAACAAGAAGCGATCAAAGCCATGACCATAAATGTTGCGGAAACCTTTGGAATCGAAAGCTATGGTAAGATTGAGTTAGGAATGCATGCGGATATCGTCATCTGGGACGGCGACCCTTTGGAAGTGACCACCAATGCCGAAAGAGTGTTTATTAAAGGCAGTGAGCAACCAATGCTCTCCAGAGCGACAAGACTTCGCGATCGGTTTTGGGAGCTCAATGATATTAAAAACAAAGCCTATAAGAGATAAGCCACTAGCCAACCAAATTACAATAATCAATAAAATACAACAATAAATAAAATATAATTAATAGGATAAATCACATTTATGAGTTCTGAAAAACGTGCCCCGAGTCTGGTTGATGCACTTATCCCGATCTTAAGCCTTATTGCCATGTTAGCCACTTCAGTGGTTTTTTATGGTTCCGACTCTTCTTATGGGGCGAATCAAATTGCGCTGATTTTAGGAGCTGCAATTGCGACCTTAATTGGTTTCAAAAACGGCTATTCCTGGAAGGAAATTGAAACAGGAATTTCCAAAGGCATTGCAACAGCGTATGGCGCTATTATGATTCTAATGATGGTAGGCGCATTGATAGGAACTTGGATTGTTTCTGGTACCGTGCCAACCATGATTTATTTTGGGCTTCAAATCTTAGATCCCAGTATTTTTTATGTTGCCGCTTGTTTAATTTGTGCCATGGTATCGATCAGTATTGGTAGCTCATGGACTACTGCTGGAACAGTTGGTGTTGCGCTCATAGGAATTGCTGCAGGACTAGAAATGTCTCTGGCTATTACTGCGGGGGCAATAATTTCGGGGGCTTATTTCGGAGACAAAATGTCGCCGCTCTCGGATACTACAAACTTAGCGCCAGCTGTGGCTGGAACTGATTTGTTTAGTCATATACGGCACATGGCATGGACTACCGGACCCAGTATATTGTTAGCCATGACATTATTTACGGTCATAGGTTTTGCGCAAGATAGCAATGAGCAGCCAGCCAATTTAGGTTCCACCGTGTCGGTGTTGCAAGAACAGTTTAATATCACGGGTTGGGCGCTGTTGCCACTTCTGTTGGTTTTATTTCTCGCGTTTAAAAAGGTCCCCGCATTTTTAACTCTACTCATTGGTGCGCTTGTTGGAGGGCTTTTCGCTGTGGTATTGCAACCAGAAACTTTAGATAGAACGGTTGAATCATCAAAATACAGTTGCTCCTCAACGAGTAAGAAAATAGAGACATGCGAAATTGCTGCTGTTTCTGTTAATAATAAAACCACAGATATTAGTCTTTCATTGACGCTGGTTGATGGCTCTAATTTGCAACACTCCGTGTCTTCAATGCTTTCCGAAAGCTCAACTCAATTTCCCGTGGAAATTTCAGGAAGTGAGGAATTCGTAGAATTTTCATCAAGGTATCAAATCACAAATAGTTTAGATGCGGTTTGGCGTGCGCTTTTTAACGGTTATCAAAGTAATAGTGGAGATGAAGCCGTGGACGACTTGTTGTCTAGAGGTGGAATGAGTAGCATGCTAAATACCATTTGGCTGATATTAACAGCGCTGACATTTGGCGCGGTACTTGAGACGGTTGGCTTGTTGAAAAAAGTGGTCGAGTCAATTTTGAGCATGGTAAAAGGAACCGGGTCGTTGGTGGCATCCGTGATTGGAACGTGTGTAACGACTAACGTCATTGCTGCGGATCAATACATTGCAATCGTGTTACCTGGCCGTATGTTCAAAGCCGAATTTAAACGCAGAGGCTTAGATGCAAAAAACTTATCTCGAACGCTTGAAGACAGTGCAACTATGACCTCGCCACTGATCCCATGGAACACTTGTGGGGTTTATATGGCTGGTGTTTTAGGAGTGCCTACATTGGTATATTTGCCATTTTGTTTCTTTAATATAGCCAGTCCTTTTATCTCGATAGCTTACGGTATTATGAATTTCAAAATCACTCGAATAGAGTCAGAAGAGGCATTACAAGGGTAATAGTATGAGTAAGACACTCTATTCATTATTAGGGAATTCTCAAAAGCTGGATGGTGGCGCAATGTTTGGTAACGCCCCTAAAGGAATGTGGCAAAAATGGGTTAAGGTTGATCAACAGAACCGAATTGATTTGGCCTGTCGTTGCTTGCTAGTGAAAGAGCAGAACACAGATGGCACCAGTCGAAATATCCTTTTTGAAGTTGGAATAGGGGCTTTTTTTGAACCTAAACTAAAAGACCGTTTTGGAGTAGTTGAAACCGAGCATGTGCTATTAAATTCATTGTCTGAAGTCGGCTTGTCACACACCGATATTGACATTGTAGTCTTGTCACATTTGCATTTTGATCATATTGGCGGGCTGCTCAGTCAATGGCAGCCGGATCAAACAAGCGAACTGCTTTTCCCCAATGCCACTTTTGTGGTTGGTAAAAAAGCTTGGGAAAGGGCGTTTGCACCTCACTTTAGAGATCGGGCCTCATTTATTCCTGAATTGATGGAAATGCTGCGAAATAGAGAAAATGTCGTCATTGTTGAACAATCAAACCTCTCGTTGCTCGGTGACGATTACCAATTCCACTTTAGCGATGGTCATACTCCTGGCATGATGCTCGCAGAAATTAAAATGCCTTCAGGTCCGATTGTTTTTTGTGCAGATTTGATACCGGGAGTGCCTTGGGTGCATTTGCCAATTACCATGGGGTATGACCGATTTGCAGAAAAACTAATCGATGAAAAACAGCAACTTCTTTCTGATTTAGTGACTCGTAATGGACGCTTGTTTTTTACTCACGATGCTGAAATTGCTTGTGGTCGAGTAACCATTAATGAAAAGAAGCGATTTTTATTATCTGAGTCGTTTACCGAATTATCTGGGTTGGACCAGTAAAACGCCATTCTTATTTGCAATAGAACTTGCAATTCTCAAGTGAATAAAGTAAGTTTGGCATACAAAATGACAGCGTTGTCATTTATTGTGCGAGTTCTCTCGTTGTTAGTTGAGTTTGTAGCCGCTCAATAGAGTGGCTACCTTTTTAAGTCAAATCATGTTGCCCTAGGCCGTTGGTGTTTAAATGAATTGGAATTCACAAGTTAGTGCCATTTTATTATTTGCCGTTACTTTATTGGGTTGCGATGACGCTCCACAGAGTCAATTGTCGGTGATGCAAGATAGCCTTGATTACTCCAATACTAAAAACACAAGTCAGCTAAGCAAAGGGGTTGAACAATTTGCCCAAAATTTAAAACTCAATTACCGAGTTCTAGACAACATTTCAGCGAATGACTGCGAACGTCTAGTCACCAGTAAGACTTGCTTTGACGCACAAATTAAACTTGAGTTTAACCAGTCGATCAATCTGCCTCCATGGAAAATTTATTTTTCTAATATGTCACCGATTTTGCAAGACGACAGTGAGTTAATGGATATTACTCATGTAAACGGCGACCAACACTTTATCTCTCCGACGGCTAAATTTAAGGGCTGGAATGGTGATCAATCAATCATTATTAATTTTAAGGCCGAGTTTTGGCATCTATCAGAATTTGATTCACCACCCAATTTTTACTTAGTGGCGGAAGGTCATCAACCGAAATTAATTGCGTCGACCTTAGCTAAAATCGACCCAGTGACAGGCCAAGAAATAATGGCTCATATGACCCCATTTACTGATGCTCAAAAACAGTTCAAACGAGGAAAGCAAGACCTATCGGTTTGGCATACGGCCGAACAGTTATTTAGCATTAATAATATTAAAAAGAATGAACAATTTGATATTGAGCATCAAATAATTCCAACGCCAAATAGTATCGATATTTCAGAAAGTAACAGTAAGCTAGATATTTCAACTGGATTGAATATTAAAAAAAATACTTTTCAGATAAATAAAGATAACCCAGCCGTTAAACGGTTACAGGCGATAGGTATTGCAATCGATTCTAAACTTGGAGTGCCTGTAGTTATTAAACAAGTGGACCCTGAATCCTTTGTAGCTGCAACTGAAGCGGCACTGAAATGGCAGGGCGAAATAGAAAACCCTGACTTTTCTTCACTCTTACAAGATGCTTACTCACTCGAAGTGAATGCAAACCAAATTAATATTCGCGCGGTGAATAAATCAGGCGCATTTTACGCATTGCAGTCCATTGCGGGCTTATATTATCCGGGTTCCAAAAGACTGGTACAGACTAACGTTTTGGACAAGCCGAGGTATGCTTATCGAGGCTTCTTCATGGATGTTGCAAGAAATTTTAGAAATAAAGAATTTATTATTAAACTGCTCGATCAGATGGCTGCTTATAAATTAAATAAGTTCCACTTTCATTTAGGTGATGATGAGGGGTGGCGACTGGAGATTCCTGGTCTACCTGAATTAACCGAACTCGGTGCTAAGCGTTGTCATGATCCGAGTGAAACGCGTTGTCTGAGTCCCCAACTAGCCAATGGACCTTATCCTAATGGACCAAACAATGGATTCTATAGTATCCAAGACTATCAGGAAATTATTCGAGCGGCCTCAATAAGACATATAGAGTTAATTCCTTCATTCGACATGCCCGGGCATTCCAGAGCCGCGGTTAAATCAATGCAGTTGCGTCACAAAAAATATAGACAATTAGGTGATAAGGAATTAGCTGATGAGTATCTACTGAGCGACTTGAATGATCGTAGCGAATATAGCTCAGTTCAATTTTATAGTGACAACACGCTAAATGTTTGTAAGGAGTCTACTTATCGATTTGTAGAAAAAGTGTTAAGCGAAGTGATCACCTTTCATCAATCCGCTGGCCAGCCACTAAAAACCTATCATATTGGTGCGGATGAAACCGCCGGTGCTTGGAAAGACTCGCCTGAGTGCCAGCTCTTTACACAGCAAAACCATTTAAAGACAGAGCAGCTTACCGGATATTTTATTCAAAGAGTGTCGAATTTTTTAGCATCCAAAAATATTGTTCCTGGTGGATGGAGCGATGGACTTAGTTTGGTTTCACCACAACAAATGCCCGATAATGTTCATGTTAATGTTTGGACGCCACTGTTTTGGGAAGGCCATAAGGTTGCTCACAAAATGGTTAATCGAGATTGGCGTGTTGTATTATCTAATCCGGACGTTACTTATTTTGACTTTCCATACCAAGCTGACCCTAAGGAAAGAGGTTACTATTGGGGAGCTCGTTTTACCAACACCCGCCAGATATTTGAATGGATGCCGGACAATCTACCCATCCATGCTGAGATTTGGAAAGACCGAAATCACCAACCCTTCGTTGCTGATGATAGACCGACTAAAGCAAGTAAGGATAGCCAAGCTCATTTACCTAAAAAGGCGGGCAAGTACTATTATGGGATTCAGGCGCAGTTATGGAGTGAAATGGTGCGCAGTAATGAAATAGCCGAGTATCTTATTTTTCCTCGACTACTGGCTTTAGCGGAGCGTGCTTGGAACAAACCGACTTGGGAAGTACCTTATGACATCGAGGGGAAACTTTATAATCATAAAACTCAATACTTTTCTGCAAGCCAAAAAGATTTAGCACAGCAAAACTGGCTAGTGTTTGCCAATACCGTGGCGGTCAAGGAAATGCCTAAATTGGATTTAGCGAATATTGATTACCGGCTACCCACTGCTGGTGCCAAACTGTCTGGAGAATTGCTGCTTATAAACTCCGCATTTCCAGGGCTGCCTTTGCAATATAAAGTCGGTAATGGGGAGTGGCAACTATATGATGGCGATAACTTGGGAGTTAAAGTTGACTCGTCCAAAGCGATTATTGTGCGAACAACTAATCTTTCAGGTGATCGTTTTGGGCGCACCTTAAAAGTAAATAAAAACTAAAAGAGAAAACAAAGCATGCTGTATATAGGGGACTACTTGTGGGACTAGTGAAAAATACGCCCTCAGAATTATTCATTGGAATTGACGGCGGAGGCAGTAAATGTAAGGCGGTTGTCTGCGACAGCACAGGGGCCATTCTAGGTCGAGGAACCGGTGGTCCAGCAAATCCTTTTTATGGTGTAGAAAGAACACTGTCGTCAATTTTGGAGTCTTCGGAATGTGCCATTAAGAATGCTAATCTTGCAGCTAAAACCGTGTCTAACCTGATTGCTGGAGTTGGCTTGGCTGGCGTTAATTTACCGGCATTGCGAGAGAAGCTCAATGAGTGGCAGCACCCGTTTGGGAAAATGTATTTAACCACCGATATGGATATCGCTAACATTGGAGCTCATGATGGAGATGAAGGTGCGGTGATTATTGTTGGAACAGGCTCATGTGGATTTATTAGCCAAAATGGTTATAAACAAATGTTAGGTGGTCATGGTTTTCCGATTGGTGATAAAGGCAGTGGCGCTTGGCTTGGGCTTAAAGCTATTGAACATACTTTACTAGCGATGGAGAAGTTTGAACAACAGGGCGAATTGGCGAAAAGCATTGGCAACTATTTCGGAGTCGAAAACGGAGTGTCGCTATCCGAAAAGTTAGTCGGGAAGGCTTCTCAGCATTATGCCATGGTAGCTTCTATTGTTTTTGATTGCGCAGAGCGTGGTGATAATAAAGCCATAGAAATAATTGCAGAGGGAGCTGATTACTTGAGTCAACTTGCTCGTCGTTTGCTACAGCAAAAACCATCGCGTCTATCAATGATAGGAGGTCTTGCTAGCTACATGCTTCCGAAACTCGATCGGGATGTACAAAGTCATTTTCAACAGGCGAAACAACAACCTGAAGTTGGGGCTTTTCACTATGCAGTGCAGCAATGGCTACATTCAAATAATGCTAATAAGAATGCAATCGCTTAACAATAAACTTAAGCCCATAGAATTTAATACAATGCTAAAACTAAAAGAGAAGAATTCAACGATGAGTTTGATGGAAAAAGAAGCCAAAGAGGCTCCCTGCAAAATAACCCAGCAGCTAAAAGATAATGCTGACCTCATCACTCAAGTGGCTAGTCGAATTAGAGAGTTTAACCCTTATTCTGTGATGTTTGTTGGTCGTGGCTCTTCTGATCATGCTGGAACTTTTGCCAAGTATTTAATTGAAATAGAATTAGGAATAAGTACTTTTTCAGCGGCGCCTTCAGTTGCCACAATATACAATAAAAACATCAATCTATCACAAACTCTAGTTTTAATTATCTCTCAATCAGGACGTAGTCCCGATATAGTTTCTCAAGCTAAGCAAGCCAAAGCCGGGGGAGCTCTATGCATTGCTTTGCTTAATGAACAAGACTCACCTTTAGCGGGTGTGGTCGATCACTTGATTCCGCTGAGAGTCGGTCAGGAAAAATCGGTTGCTGCTACCAAAAGTTATATCGCAACACTTTCTGCCTTGTTGCAGCTTGCTGCTCATTGGAAAAAGGATTCGGCTTTGCTGGAGTCTTTGAATGAACTGCCTAGCTTACTTGAGCTTGCTGTTAGCTCTAATCCACAACTGCATTTCAACGATTTAAAAAATGAGAAGAATCTCGTTGTGTTGGGAAGAGGGTTGGGATATGCCATAGGAAAAGAAATAGCGCTAAAACTAAAGGAAGTTTGTGGTATCCATGCAGAATGCTTTAGTAGTGCAGAGTTTTTGCATGGCCCTGTCACTTTGGTAAATCATGAATTCAAAATACTAAATGTTGCTGTTCAAGATGAATCTTATCAAGCTCATCATTCGCAATTAATGAATATTAAACAGCGCGGAGCAAATACTGTTGAACTTACCCAACCCACGATGAATGTACACCCTCGCATTGCGCCACTTTTGATCTTACAGAGATTTTATTTAGATATTGAAAGTGTGGCAATTGGAAAAGGAATCAATCCCGATCTGCCGAAAGGACTAAAAAAAGTGACTGAAACTATTTAGCTGTTATGATATCCCTCAAATCAAATAATGCGAGTGTTTTATGAGTGATTTTACCTTGTCGGTTAGCCAGTTGTATGATGGTGAGCGGATCTTAAAGGATCAATCTCTTTCCATTAAAAATGGGATTATTAAATCGATTAAAGATGCCGAAGCTCACCACGATATCAGACCAGGATTACTGATCCCTGGCTTTATCGATGTACAGGTAAATGGCGGAGGAGGTTACTTATTTAATCAAACGCCAACTTTCCAATCAATTGAAAAAATAGGTATAGCGCATCAAACTTTTGGAACCACTGGCTGGTTGCCAACTCTAGTGACGGATTCTTTTGAGAAAATGCAAGCAGCTGCTGATGCCGTTGCTCAATCAATGATAATGAATCAAGGTGTTTTGGGGATCCATTTTGAAGGGCCTTTTTTATCTACCAATAAAAAGGGAGTTCATTGCGAGGATTTAATTAGAAAAATATCGGATCGAGACATTCAGTTAATGTCTCGCAAGGATATAGGTGTTGTTGTAGTTACCGTCGCGCCTGAGAATGTGTCTCCAAGCCAAATAACTGAATTGGTTGATGCTGGAATTATCGTTTCAATCGGACACAGTGCGGCAACTTACTCGCAAACTTTGACGGCAATAGAGGCGGGTGCGATAGGGTTTACTCATTTGTATAATGCAATGTCTCCGCTAACATCGAGAGAGCCCGGTGTAGTCGGCGCAGCGCTTACCAGTGATGATAGCTATTCCGGTATTATATTGGATGGAATACATGTCCATTCTGGTGCCGCTAAGGTAGCAATGGATTCGAAAACAGCATTAATGCTGGTAACTGATGCCATGCCTCCAGTGGGAACGTCCGATGTTGATTTTCAATTTTTTGGCCAAGCAATTAAGCGACAAGGTAATCGCTTGACTGACTCTGAAGGACGGTTAGCCGGTTCAACTCTAGACATGTTAGGTGCGGTTAAAAACGCAGAAAAAATGTTAGCGATTAATTTTTTAACTGCGGTTGACCTTGCAACGATTAATCCAGCAAAATTTCTCGGGTTAGATCAACAACTTGCAAAAATAGCACAAGGCTTTAAAGCGAATATGTTACTTGTTGATGAGCAACATAATATCATTTCAAGTTGGCTGAATGGACGAAAGATAATTTAATGGTGAGTTGTCGAACAAGGTAATGGCGACCACAATAATTTTTAAAATAAGAGGCAAAATAGGCTGTGACTAACAACAATAGAATTAATTCCAATAACACATTTGTTCCAATGGCGATCGTTGCAGTCTTATTTTTTATTCTAGGGTTTGCTACATGGATAAATGGTGCGCTGATGCCTTATCTAAAGCAAATTTTACAACTTACTCCCTTTCAAGCATCACTCATTTTATTTCATTTTTATATAGCGGTAACTTTTACAGCAATCCCTTCTTCTTTATTAATACGAAAAATTGGATATAAGAATGGAATGGCGGTAGGAATGTTTACAATGATGATTGCAGGATTGCTGTTTATTCCTGCCGCTAAAACTCAACAATTTGCGTTGTTTTTATTTGCTCAATTGGTAATGGGGTCAGGTATCACGCTATTGCAAACAGCTGTAAATCCTTACGTGGTTAGAATTGGTCCTGAAGAGTCAGCCGCTGCAAGAATTAGCGTGATGGGGATCTTAAATAAAGGCGCGGGAGTGGTAGCACCACTGGTTTTTGCCGCACTAATTACCAGTGGGTTTAGAGATGTTGGGCCACAGCTTAGTCAAATCCAAATTGATGAAATGGCCAACGGACTTATCCTACCTTATTTAGGTATGGCCGGGTTTATTGGGATCTTAGCACTCGCTGTGAAATTATCCCCGCTTCCAGAACTTGAGGAAGAGCAAGATAACCAACCAACTCGCAAAGCCGATCTTAAAGAAGTGTTGGCGTATCCGCATCTGGTGTTAGGGGCTTTCGCGATATTTTTTTATGTCGCCGTTGAGGTAATAGCGGGTGATACCATAGGATCTTTTGCACTTTCTCTAGGGGTTAAAAACTACGCGGTCATGACATCCTATACAATGATTTGTATGGTGGTTGGTTATATTCTTGGAATTGCACTTATTCCGCGAGTGATTACTCAGCAAAAAGCACTTTTGTTTTCAGCAGCTTTAGGAATTGTTTTAACTTTAGCGATTGTGCTTGGAGAAAATGATTCCTTTATTTTTGCGAAGTCTATTTTACTTCCTTTAGGCGGAGCGCGACTTCCTGATACGCTCTTGCTAATCGCTTTATTAGGTTTTGCAAATGCCATTGTTTGGCCAGCAGTATTCCCTCTTGCTTTATCTGGACTCGGACGATTAACCAGTATTGGTTCCGCGTTACTAATCATGGGGATAGCTGGCGGAGCTCTGGGACCTGTGGCTTGGAGTTTAACTAGTTCTATTTCAGAATCTGGAGAACAAGGAGGCTATATAGTGATGCTGCCTTGTTACCTCTTTATTCTTTTTTATGCAATCAAAGGGCACAAAATGAAACAGTGGTAATTTTGTACTGGTTATTTAGTTTAGAAGGCTTAAGTATCAATCTTTTAAAGAAAAAAAGTTATAGAGTAAAAAGATATAACAAGGGGAGGGATTCCCTGTTTGGCTGTTTTTAATTTGTTGAAAACTTAAAAAAGAACCAATTAGCAACAAATTCCGCTAGCAATGGGAACAAAAAAAGTGTATGTTTTAGGGTAGTTAATGACAGCGTTGTCATTGTTGGTTGAAGGCAAAGTGAATCGTATTTAATAAAACGGGGTCTTTCGCCAAATAAAAATTGATTAATATAAATTAAAAAATTACTAAAAAAGGGGAATTAAAATGTCGGAAAATGTGTTTAGAAAGAAGTTTCTTGCTAACAGTATTGCGTTAGTTTTAGGCTCGTCATTAACTTTGCCTGCTGCAGCTGAAGAGGCAGCAGAAGCTGAAGATGAAAATCTAGTGGTGGTAACGGGTATTCGAGGAAGTTTAAAAGAAAATATCTCTCAAAAGCGAAATGCTAACGCAATTGTAGATGTGATTACATCACAAGATATTGGTAAGTTTCCCGACAAGAATGTCGCTGAGTCGCTTTCTAGAGTAACCGGTGTTGCGATTACTCGCGACTTTGGTGAAGGTGAAAAAATTAGTGTTCGTGGTTCAGACCCAACTAAAAATAGAACTTTGCTGAATGGCCAAAATGTTGCATCTGCAGATTGGTTTGTTTTAGATGAACCAACAAGAAGTTTTAACTACACTCTATTGCCTTCTGAAATCGTAAGCAGTCTAGAAGTTTTTAAGTCACCTACTGCGGCTGTTGACGAAGGCTCGATTGGCGGAACCGTTATTCTAAGAACTCGAAAGCCGCTCGATGAAGCAGCAAACACTGTTTATGGTTCTGCCGAATTCCAACATAGCGATCTCCCAGATGAAACCGATCCGCAATTTAGTGGAATGTACTCCTGGAAAAATGAATCAGAAAATTTTGGAATTCTAGTGTCTTATGTGAGCCAAGAAAGAAATGTTAGAAGAGATGGCTACGAAGTCTTAGGTTGGGGAAATAAATTTAATTCAGACAACGATGCCACAGTACCGGCCGATCTAGAAGGTGTTAGGTTACCTGGAATTTTAGGCAACGCCTATTTTATTCAAAATCGAGAGCGTGAAACTTTCACAACGTCGATCCAATTTGCACCCACTAAAGAACTTGATTTTACGCTTAACTATTTAAATTCTGAGTTGGATGCTAATAATACAAATTACAATTTACTGCATGTTCCAAAATGGAGTGTTATTCCAGGCTGGCGAGGCGGTGATGCTAGTATGATCAGTGACTATACCGTTGAAAACGGTGCGTTAGTAGCTGCTACATTTGCTGATCATGGAACTAACTCAACTGCTTACAATGTTATTGACCGAATTGCCCGAAGTGAAACAGAAACTGTAGATTTAGAAGTGAACTATGTAACAGACAACTACCAAATAAAGGTGCAAGTTGGAGACACATCAGCAGAGGGTGGCACACTAAGAGATCGATTCTACGAATATGGCGCTCGTAGTGAATATAGTTTTGATATTAGAGGTGGAGATATTGACGTTAGCCATCCGGCCGGTGGATTCCTACCTGGTGATGCCGCATCCTATGGGCTAGGTTGGATTCAGGGGGCAAGTAAACCTCAGACTGATGATGAGACCTATGCGCAAATTGATTTAGAAGTGCCTATAGAAATGGGTGCCTTTGAGGCTTTTAAATTTGGTATTAAAACCAGAGATCACGAAAAGTCTCAAAATATGATTTTACATCGTTGGCATAACCTAAACGCAGGGGCCGATTTCGATGGTGACGGAACCGAAGAAAATGGCTTGGCTGAAATGCAGGGGCTATATCCTTGGTACGCCGATTTTGCCCTCGGTCGCACTCCATCAAACCACCAAAGTGGTTTAGGTGGTTACAGCCAAGGATACCCGCTACTAAATACTGAAGCGATGAATCAATTCGTGAATGGTTTGGCGACAAATTATTACGATAACTTAGACGCCATTTATACCATTCAAGAAGATATTCAAGCGTTTTATTGGCAGGCTGACTTTGAGGGTGAAGATTTCCGAGGTAACTTAGGGGTACGTGTTGTTGATACAGACACCAATGTTTCGAGTTGGAGCTACACTGGAAATTGGTGGGATGACACTAACCAAGGTTGCGACGGAATTAGCGCTGACTGTACCCGAGCTTGGTTAACTGATAGCCGCTCAGATACGGAAGTACTTCCAAGCCTAAATGCGATATTCGATTTAGCTGATGATCGGCAATTAAGAGTCGCATTATATCGCTCTATGTCGCGACCAGACTATTCTAAAATGGTACCTACCACTCGAACGAATGAAGATACCGGAACCGCTATTACAGGTACTCCAGAGATTGATCCGCAATTTGCAAATGCTTTCGATGTTGGTTATGAGTGGTACTACGCTGACTCGTCAATGTTTGCGGTAACGTATTTCTTCAAGGATATTTCTTCCTATGTTATTACTGAAGCTCAACCTTATACTATCATCGATGAAGGTACCGGTGAGCCAATTATTGCAACACGAAATGTGTTAGCAAATGGTGAAGGCGGAGTGACTCAAGGTTTGGAGTTTATTCTTCAACATGATTTTGAAAATGGTTACGGTTTTACAAGTAACTATACTTATACCGATGCTAATAACGATGGTGAAAGGGACTTAGATAATTCAGGTACCGGATTAGTGCAAGGTGCTTCTGAACATATGATGAACCTGGCAGGCTACTTTGAAAATGATACATTTGGTGCCCGACTAATGTATAACTATCGAAGCGAGTATTATGATGGTATTAATGATTTTGGTGCTGAGCAATTTAGTAAAGCATTTGGTCAGTTAGATGCCAGCATTTCTTGGCATGTGACTGACTATCTCGATATTAAATTTGAGGCGGTTAATCTAACCGATGAGATCATTGAGAAGTATCATCAAGATGAGAATCGCTTTTCCAAAGCCTATAAGAACGGAAGACGTTTTGTATTGGGAGCTAGTGTTAAGTTTTAAGAAACTTAAGCACTAATATTCAATAATCGTTAGAATCGTTTATATTGTTCAAACAAAACCTCAAGTAAGTTCTTGAGGTTTTGTTATTCTTATCTAAGAATTAAAATTATATCGAGGATTAAATAGATGAGTTCAGTTGTCTTTCTAAATAGTAATGAGCACCGCGACTTGAAATTATTGAACAATCAATTTTTTCCTCATGCTAAGAAACATCACATGAGCTATCTATTAGTCCACGAGTTTCCTCAGGCTTGTTTAAATTTTCCTATCGTTTTTATTAAAGATGAGAATACTGGGCAATTTAAGTCTGTAGCAATGTTTGGCTTTAAGGAAGGGGAAAATGTGTTCTATGAGGAACCTCAATGGAATTCGACTTACATACCTGCCAATATTAGAAGGCATCCATTTTTAATGGCGCCTAAGTCCGATAATGATCAGGATTGGTCAATTTGTATTGACAGGGAAAGTGAGCATTTCTCAACGACCGACGGAGAAGTTCTATTTGATTCCGAAGGTAAGCCTAGTCAACAGCTAGAAAAAGTAAAAAAATTTCTTGCTGATTTTATTGAAAAAGATCATTTAACCTCAGCATTTATCAAGCAACTAGCGAATATGGATCTATTTAAACAAAACTCTATTGTTATCACTGAGAGCAATGGTGAGCAAGCGCAAATCAATGGTGTCTATTCGATCGATGAAGAGAAACTAAACGACCTACCCGATGCAGACTACTTAGCGTTAAAAAAACGAGGTTATATTGGGCCAATCTTTACTCATCTAACTTCTTTGGGGCAAATGGAAAGGATCAAAATTTTGAGAAATCTCAAGTAAGGAACTTTCTCCATAGATATTGATGTTTAACTATAAGGAGTCTCGGTGAGCCAGCAAATAAAAAATATTTTAATCGTAGGTGGAGGAACATCAGGTTGGATTACCGCGGCTCGAATCGCAAAAAAATTCTCAGCGAATAAGAACACTCAAGTTAAGATTTCACTGATAGAATCTCCTGAAGTCTCCGGAATAGGAGTGGGAGAAGGCACATTTCCGACCATGCGCGATACGCTACAATTTTTGGGTATACCTGAAGCAGAATTTATTAAGTTTTGTAATGCAACCTTTAAACAAGGTATCAAATTTGTAAATTGGGAAAAAACACCGCAAAATGGCACCAACAACAGCTACTACCACCTGTTCAATACGCCCCATAGTACAAAAGAAATTGAGTTGGTTGATTATTGGCTTCAAGGACTTGAAATCATGATATTCCATTTTCTCATAATTTATCTGAGCAAGCCTTTATCTGTGATGCCGGACTAGCACCAAAGAAAATTACTACTCCAGAGTATCGCTGTATTGCTAATTATGCCTACCATCTAGATGCAAAGAAATTCGTCGAGTTTTTAAGAGATTGGAGCATTAAGAAGCTAGGTGTTAATCATTTGATTGGCCATATAGAAAAAGTAAATTTGGACCAGCAAGGTTTTATCGAATCCGTCATCACTAAAAATGCCGATAAAATTTCAGCAGACTTATTCATAGATTGTACCGGTTTCTCTTGTTTATTATTGGGACAAACCTTGGAAGTCCCGTTTGTTGACAAAAGCAATGTGCTTTTTGTCGACCACGCGATCGCGATGCAAGTTCCATATGCAAGTGAACAACAACCAATAGAATGTTGTACGGTTTCAACCGCCCATGAAGCTGGTTGGACTTGGGATATCGGCTTGCAAACTCGAAGAGGGGTGGGTTATGTATATTCTAGTTCGCATACCACTCATGATAGGGCTGAACAAGTTTTACGAAACTATATAGGAAAACAAGCTGATAACCTTGAGGCTAGAAAAATTCCTATGAAAACAGGCTATCGAAAAAAGTTTTGGCACAAAAACTGTGTGGCGGTGGGGTTCTCTGCGGGTTTCTTAGAGCCCCTTGAATCAACAGCCTTAGTCTTAGTCGAAGCGGCAGCCACTTTGATTACAGAGCAGTTTCCGCATACAAAAGATTATCTGCCAGTCATTGAAAAGAAATTTAATGATTCGTTTACTTATCGATTTGAAAGAATTATTGAGTTTGTTAAATTACATTACTATTTATCTAAAAGAGAAGACAACTCATTTTGGAATGATAATCGTCAGCTCGAATCTGTACCATTGAGGTTACAAGAAAACCTAAAATTTTGGAAATATAAAGCGCCTTCGGCATTTGATTTTCCAAGTATATTTGAGATTTTTACCTTAGATAGTTATCAATGGATACTGTTTGGTATGAATTATCAAACTGATCTATCTAGTAGTCGTATTCAATACAATAAGGTCAAGCAAGCGCGCAAGGAATTCGATAAGATAAAGAGCCTATCTTCCGCAATGGTTAATCAACTTCCTCCCCATAGAGAACTAATTAATAAAATTATTGAATTCGGGTTGTCTAAAGTATAATTAAAACAACACTAATGTTTTAGCCAACCCTAAATGGCTGCCGTAGTTTGTTGAGACTGATGTCTTAGTTGCGCCGCAAATTCAAAAATTCTTTGTGCGCTGGTGGTTTGATTGTCAAATACAACCGGTATTCTTAATTTATTACCCATTACCGTTGTTCGCTCTAAACAGACATAACTCGATAGTAAGCAATTTCTTTTCGTGTCATTTAACCAATTTTCGGGTCGTATTCCAATAATGGATTTTAACCAAGTTTCGCTAGCATTTTCTATTGCTGAAGTAACTTGTAATGCGCTTATATTTTTATTTAAATCGAAGTTGAGTATTGCAAGGGAGTGAGATTTAAATTCACATTGAATCGAGCGTCCGCTAAGCTTGTTTTGTAATTCAGGAAACAAACCTTTAATCTCTGAAAGTTCTTCAAGCTCCATGGGGAGCGAAAGATTAGCCACCGGTTGTTGAGAAAACACTTCAATAGAATTTTGATCAAGGCAAGTTGATGGATAGGTTGATTGACACAAATTTTCTATATAACACTGGGCTATTTCAAACTCCTTATTGATCACCGCAATAATGGGGACGATTGCTTGAGTTAATTCACTCGCTTGTTCAATGCAAGTGGATTCAACACTAAACGCTGAGTCGCTAATACCGTTAACCCAAAGTCGATCGGACGGAAATGCATTGTTCGCAATGAGTACTTGTCTGGCGCCATATCGCAAGTGTTGTTGACTTGTTGCCACTTGGTTAATGCGAGTACTCGATTCTACAACGACATCGACATTTAACTTTTCCCACGGAAGCTCCGCTTCGTTGAGAATAGAAAAATAAGGGATGGTTTGCTGATTTATTAGTATTTCACTGGTTGTATATGCAATTTGGTAGGACTGGTTGGAGCGAATAATATGGTTGTTAACTAAATTATGTACTGCACTCATCGGTGATTCTAATTCGTTAATTGCAACCACTTCGAATCTTTGAGATAGAGCAGTAGAGTAAATATGGTGTAAGAGCTGTTGTCCAGCATCACCAAAGCCATTTAAAGCGACTCTTATTTTCATTAGGTACCTCTAAGGATATGTTCAATCTGAACTCAGAATAAAAATAACGCATAAATGACAGCGCTGTCAATTCTATTTGTAAAAATGTAGATGATATTGTCGGTAACACTGTTAAAATGCTCACATAGAGTTAAAGCAAGAGGTATTAAACGAGATGAGCGCAACCATCAACGATGTTGCAAAACACGCAGGCGTTTCGATGAAAACTGTGTCTCGTGTCATTAACAATGAGCCTGCAGTCAGAAAGGCGACTTACGACAAAGTTCAAGCCTCCGTTAAGGCGCTTAATTACAAACCAAATAACTCGGCTAGGAGTTTAGCTGGTACTCGCTCTTACACCATTGGATTTATTTACGACAATCCAAACGCTTACTATGTCATTGATATGCAAAATGGGATTTTGTCTCAATGCAAAGAAAACAATTTCGAACTACTCATTCACCCTTGTGATCATCAGTCTTCTAATTTTGAGCAAGAGTTAAATAACCTAATTACACATTCTCGAATTGCGGGTGTGGTTTTAACCCCACCGTTTTCTGAAATGCCCAGTGTTTCTAAATTGCTTAATAAACTTAAGTTGCCTTTTGTTCAAATAATCTCAGGTAGAGATGGTGTCGCGACAAAAAGCGATTCCAGTATTTTGGTCAACGACTTTCAAGCGGCCTATAATATTACTCAACACTTAATTGAAATTGGTCATCAAAATATAGGTTTCTTATGCGGGGGAGAGGAGCATTTATCGAGTATTGAGCGCCTAGAAGGCTATCAATCGGCCTTAACCGACGGCCAGATCAAATTGAAAAAAAGGTTAGTCGTTCCGGGTGAGTACAGTTTTAACTCCGGAGTAGAGGGTGCAAAAAAGTTATTATCTAAGAAAGAAAGACCAACCGCCATATTTGCCAGCAATGATGAGATCGCTGCGGGAGCCTTGTTTGCGGCGCGTTTGATGGGAATCGCCATACCTGATGAATTAGCAATAGTGGGATTTGAAAACAGCCCATTCTCGAGGCAAACCTGGCCTAAATTAACAACTGCCCACCAGCCCAACGAAATAATTGCTCAACAAGCGGCTAATTTGCTTATAGCTAAGATTCAAGGCCGCTCTAAAGACTATATTGAGCAACATGGTTTACTCAATAGCTTCAGCCCCGAGTTAATTATTAGAGAATCCACACAACCAATTGAAACCTCCTAAATAAATAGTCGCTCTACTAAAAAACACTATTTCATTAATAATTAAATAAATTAAACAATTTTTTGAACTTTCCGAAATATGCCTAGTCAGAGTAAATAAGCAGATAGTTTGCCCCCCTCGGTTGTTAGTTAGGCACTCGGAAATGGTGTGAGTTACCCCTTTAATAGCTCAACACAAGAGTATTCCGAAATTTCTTAAGCCACCAATTTGGTGGCTTTTTTTTGCCTAAAAGTCAAACTAACAACTCAATTCCTCAAATTTGCTCTGTTGCTAAGCCTATCTAAATATTCTATTCTCAATCTAGTAATCCGATAGGCAACTAGGCGTTAGATATGGAAAACAAGCCAACCGAAACACTTGCTGTTATGTTCGCTGACGTAGCTGGAAGCACTAAGCTGTATGAACAGTTGGGTGATGTAATTGCTAATAGTGTCATTTCAGAAGTACTTCAGTTAATGCAGAATGCAACCGAGTTGCACCATGGAGTGGTGATTAAAACCATTGGGGACGAAGTCATGTGTCGCTTCAACACTGCGACAGATTGCGCTAATGCGGCTGTACTTATACAGGAAAAATTGCAACTTGGTATGGTGCAAGGTCAGTTTGTTGCGGTACGAATTGGATTCCACGCTGGCCCGGCAATCATTCAAGACGATGGCGATATATTTGGTGATACCGTTAATACTGCGGCTAGAATGGCAGGAATTGCAAAGGGCCGCCAAATTATCGTTACCAATGACACCGCTCAAATGCTAGAACCAAACCTATTGGAAAAAGTCAGAGATTTTGACCGCGTCCATGTAAAAGGCAAAGCTGAAGCAATATTAATTAGTGAGTTGGTTTGGGAAAAGGCTGGTGTCACTCAAATGGTTTCGTTTGATAACTTAGTGTCTCAACTAAAACAATCAATAGAGCTCAGCTGCGGTGAAAATAGCTTGTTAACTGATACAGAAAGCCACGATATCCAGCTTGGTAGAAGTGACGACTGCGACTTTATTGTTGACGCTGAACTCGCTTCGAGGTTTCATGCCAAGATTGGTGTTAAACGAGGTCATTTTGTACTAACCGATCAAAGCACTAATGGCACTTATGTGAAGACCGAAAATGGCACAGTGAATTTCTTACGCCGGGATGAAATAAACTTGCAGGGGCGAGGTATCATTAGTCTAGGCGCTCAAATTGCAAATGATACGCCCTGGATGATTAAATACCATGTAACTAAGAATAAAGCGGCTGAGTAGGCTAATGGGTTAGAACACCATTCTTTTTATACCCGTCGAAGCCAATATTTTGGCAGCTAGCTCTTCCACAGACCGTGAGGTTGTATTTAGATAGCTGATTTTTAGGCGACGATACATGGATTCAACCTCTCTGACTTCAAATTGACATTGTTTTAAAGAGGCATATTTTGAGTTGGCCTTTCGTTCTGTTCTTATGTCATGTAGGCGGTGCGGGTTAATGGTTAAACCAAAAATCTTGTCCTTATGCTTTTTAAGTGGTGCAGGTAGGGCTAAATTATCCATGTCATCCTCTGTAAATGGGTAATTAGCCGCTTTAATTCCAAACTGCATGGCCATGTACAATGAAGTTGGCGTTTTACCGCAGCGTGACACACCAACTAGAATAACATCGGCTTTATCGTAGTGGCGCATCGTAATTCCATCATCATTATTTAGCGCAAAGTTAACCGCTTCAATTCTCGCATCGTAAGCCTCTGAGTTGCTAAGCGAGTGTGTTTTGCCCACTCTAAAGCCAGAAGATTGTTGTAGTTCTTGTTCTAAAGGCCCGATGAAGGTATGGAAAAAGTCCAAAACCAAAGCGCCGCTGCTTTGAACGACCTGACGGATTTCAGGCAACACAATGGTATCAAATACGATTGGCTTAAGGCCTGATTCTTGCTCGGCTTGAGCCAAGGTTTCACAGACTGTCTGGGCTTTTGCAACTGTATCAATAAATGGCAGCGTCGTTTGCTCAAACTGAGTCTCATCAAACTGAGAAAGCAACGACTGGCCAAACATTTCTGCGGTTATTCCGGTTCTATCTGAAACAAAGAAGACTTTGCGTTTCATATTTTCTCGCCTTGAAGTAAAATGACTCTATAATTAACCAATTAATCTCTTTTGATTTAATCACGCTACGCAAACTCAATCAACCAATTGACCTTATGCCTGATAGTATTTATTGGCTTTGAGGTATTTTTGAGCCTTGTTAGCAAAACTTCGGAGTGAAAACTGTGCAAGATAATGTTCTTTGGTATGACGGTTTAGGGATGAATGATGTCGACAGGGTCGGCGGAAAGAATGCATCGTTAGGTGAAATGATCAGCAATTTAAGTAATATGGGAGTCAGTGTACCTAACGGGTTTGCTACCACTGCTGATGCTTTTCGTACCTTTATGGCACAAAGTGGTTTACATGACAAAATCCAAGCAGAGCTTAATTCATTAGATGTTGAGGATGTTGATGCGTTAGCGGTAACCGGCAAAAAGATCAGACAATGGGTTATCGAAACTCCTTTTCAATCAGATTTAGAAGATTCTATTTACCAAGCGTATCTGCAATTGAAAGGCGATGCTAATGATGAGTTTGCGGTTGCCGTTCGCTCCTCTGCAACCGCAGAAGATTTGCCTGATGCCTCATTTGCAGGACAACAAGAGACATTCCTCAATGTCCGTGGTTGGGACAATGTCAAACTGGCGCTGAAAGAGGTTTTTGCGTCTTTATTTAATGACCGAGCCATATCATACCGAGTTCATCAAGGCTTTGAGCACAGTGAAGTCGCACTTTCAGCCGGTATCCAAAAAATGATTCGAAGTGATATCGCGTCGAGCGGTGTCATGTTCACCATCGATACCGAATCTGGTTTTCCGGACGTGGTATTTATAACGGGAGCCTATGGTTTAGGTGAAACTGTGGTGCAAGGAGCAGTAAACCCCGATGAATTTTACGTGCACAAGCCTACATTAGAAGCTGGAAAACAAGCGATTGTTCGAAAGAATATTGGTGGTAAAGCGATCAAAATGATTTATACCGATGATACTGGGCACGGAAAATCAGTTGAAACTGTCGAAGTCGAGATGTCGCAGCGAAAGCAGTACTGTATCACCAATGAAGAGGTGCAAGAACTTGCCAAGCAAGCCATGATTATTGAAAAGCATTATCAGCGCCCTATGGACATTGAGTGGGCTAAAGATGGCGCGGACGGCAAACTCTATATCGTACAAGCTCGACCTGAAACCGTTAGAAGTCGTGACGACGGGCGAGTTATCGAACGTTACGTTTTAGAGAATACCTCAGAAGTGATTGCAACGGGGCGAGCTATCGGCCAGAAAATCGGAAAAGGGGCTGCAAGACTAATTAACGATTTGTCGGAAATGTCCAAGGTACAACAAGGAGATGTTCTTGTTACAGATATGACCGACCCGGACTGGGAGCCGATCATGAAACGGGCTTCTGCAATCGTTACCAACCGTGGTGGAAGAACCTGTCATGCAGCAATTATTGCACGCGAGCTTGGCATTCCCGCGGTTGTTGGCTGTGGAAACGCCACGGATTTAATTAAACCGGACCAACAAGTAACCGTTTCTTGCTCAGAGGGTGACACCGGCAATATTTATGCTGGTTTACTGGATTATGAAGTCAATGAGAGTGAAATCAGCAATATGCCTGAGCTTCCTTTCAAAATTATGATGAACGTGGGAAACCCAGATCGTGCCTTCGATTTTGCGCGTCTTCCTCACTACGGAATCGGGTTAGCAAGACTCGAGTTTATTATCAATCGAATGATTGGAGTACACCCAAGAGCCCTACTAGAGTTTGATGCTTTGGAAGACGAAGATCTTAAATTGACCATCGAAGAGCAAATGGCAGGGTATGAAAGCCCAGTTTCTTTTTATGTCGACAAATTGGTAGAAGGTATTTCTACTTTAGCGTCTGCATTTTCGCCAGAAAAAGTGATTGTACGAATGTCAGATTTTAAATCCAACGAGTATGCAAACTTGATTGGTGGTCACCTTTACGAGCCAGAAGAAGAAAACCCAATGCTTGGTTTCCGTGGTGCTTCTCGTTATATATCAGAAGAATTTGAGCAATGTTTTGAGTTAGAGTGCCGAGCCATTAAGCGGGTACGTGAAGAGATGGGCTTAACCAATGTTGAGATCATGATCCCATTCGTTAGAACCTTAGAAGAAGCCGAACAAGTTATTGCCTTGTTAAAGAAAAATGGTTTAGAACGAGGGGTTAATGGACTCAGAGTGATTATGATGTGTGAGTTACCTTCAAATGCATTGTTGGCCGATGAATTCTTAGAGTATTTCGATGGATTTTCCATAGGCTCAAATGACCTTACTCAATTAACTTTAGGTCTAGACAGAGATTCGGGGATAATTGCTCATTTGTTTGATGAACGGAATCCAGCCATTAAGAAACTGCTGAGCATGGCAATTCAAGCGTGCCGCAAAGCTAACAAATATGTAGGAATTTGTGGTCAAGGCCCATCAGACCATCCAGACTTAGCTAAATGGTTAATGCAAGAGGGCATTGACAGTGTCTCTCTAAATCCAGATAGCGTTTTAGAAACTTGGTTGTTCTTAGCCGATAAAGAACAGTAGTTTTTATTACTAAAAACAACGATAGAAACTAAAAAGCGCCTTGTTAGGGAAACCTGACAAGGCGTTTTTCTTTATAGGCATTCGTAGCACCTAATCTACCCGAATATAGACTCTCCGATTGAGAGCGCGTCCACTTGCATTACGATTAGTTGCCACCGGTTTGCGCTCGCCATGAGGCAGGGTTTTAAATCGGCTTTCATCGGTGCCCGGCAGTGTGAGCAAGTCTTTAACCGATGCAATGCGGCGTTCACTTAGTTTGTGGTTATAGAATCGAGATCCTTTACTGTCTGTATGCCCGCTAATAAAAATGACTTCTATTTCGGGGTCATGTCTAATATAAGCCGCAAGCGCTTTTAGTTTTTCTCGGTAATTAGGCTTAACTTTATGTTTCGCAAAGTCGAATCGCAGCGTCATCTGTTTTAGCTCGTGGAGTTTGAAGGGGACTAAGTTACTCAGACAGTCCAAAAACTCATTAAAAGGTTGTTTAAAGCCAACCGCAGAAAGAGAAACTGCAACTTGGTCTTCAATGGATTCAAAGTCTTGGTAGCGAAACATGGGAAATTGACCAACTTCTAGCTCATTAAGCAGTTTCCAGCTCGCAGTGCCTTTAGCGTTAAATATGGGGGAGCCTGGTTTAATAGGGAGCTCGCCAAGTTGCTTTGCGGGACGGTTTGGGAACCAGCTTGGGCTGAGCGACTGTACCGAAGCAACTTTTACATTGGTTACCGTTTGCCGCTTGTAGCTTAAATTAAAGTTGAGAAGTTGGCCCTTACCTGAATTTTTCTCAAATGTAGCTGTTCCATAGTATGGAACTTGATGACTTAACTGACAATTTAGTGGATTACCATTGAACTGCCAAGTCGATTCTGAAATGTCGGCTTCAAAGGTTTTATAGGCTGCTAGTGGCATGTCGCTCAATATTAAGCCGGTAAGTATCAAGCTAGTCAAAATAAGTTGTTTTGGTTTAATCATCACCAAGCGTCCTTTCGTTTATAAGTTAGCGACAGGTGTATTTTATTAAGTTATCGGCATCAAAAAAGGCGACTTAAATTAAGTCACTGAGTTTCCCTGATTTATTTATGAAAAGAATACTGTCGGACTAGGATGGCGATCACAGAGAGTAGGGGAGCGTTTTATCATTAGTCTGCTCTTACTTTTGATAGGAACTAAGTGATAGAATCCAGCACTATTGATTTTATTTTGGGCCACACTAAAACTATGAGTATGATGAAGCGACGTTTTCGAGGATTTTTTCCTGTCATTGTTGATGTCGAAACTGGTGGATTTAACCCAACAACTGATGCCTTGTTAGAAGCCGCAGCCGTAACACTTAAATTTGATGAATTTGGTAATTTAAGTTTGGCGAATGAGTATCACTTTCATATCAACCCATTTGAAGGCGCAAATATAGAACAAGCGGCACTGGAGTTTACCGGAATTGATCCGACTAACCCGCTTCGATTTGCAGTTGATGAGTCTGAAGCATTGAAGTCGATGTTTACAGAAATACGAGCCGAACAAAAACAGGCAGAATGCCAGCGCTCGGTTCTAGTTGGTCACAATGCTGCTTTCGATGTGTCATTTATTTTAGCCGCCGCAGAGCGGATAAACGCAAAAAGAAATCCATTTCATCCATTCACTAGTTTTGATACTGCGACACTGTCAGGATTAGCCTTAGGTCAGACAGTACTAGCAAAAGCCTGTGAACTTGCTGGAATTAAATTTGATTCCAATGAGGCACATTCAGCCCTTTACGACGCAAAGAAAACTGCGGAATTGTTTTGTTATATTGTTAACCGGTGGAAAAAACTCGGTGGCTGGCCACTAGGGGATTGAGGCGGGCAAATGACGGCCGAATGAGTCACATTATTCGGCCATAAGGTCTCACTTATGCGGAAACGGGTTGGCCATAGTGAGAAACAATTTTTCGATCACCTTTTGCATCATAAATATTATTATCTGGGTCAAATCCCTTAATCAAGTTAAATGTGCGCTTGGTTGATTTTGTCAATAATTCTATCAGCTGCGCGTTCACTTCATTGAGGTGATAGCATTGCCCAACTAATTCCATCAGTTTTTGCCAGCTGCCTTGCAGCTCAGGCGTGTTGGTACAAAATTGCTTGACCTGAGCAAGCTTAGGTTGAGCGATATTTCCGCGTTCAATAATGGCAGGGATTTGATCCAAGTTTATTTTGGCTACCAGTTCATTTTTTTGTTGTACTAGTTTTTCAAGCTGCTCGAAGTCTCGCTTTTCCAAGGCATTCTTTTCTTGTGTTACCAAAGAGTAGAGCTCTTGGTATTGCACGGTCCATTGGTTTATCAAAGTTTGGTAGATTTGTATTTCTTTCATAGTTGTTCCTTATACTTTGCTTGAGCTTTGCAACTTGTTAATACTCGTTTACGGATCAATAACCGTAATAACTGGATTCAAAGTCGAGCATTTTGTTGGCAACTTGTTCGTACTTTATTTGATAGTCCCCTTTTGAGAGCTTATCTTTGACAGGGGACACACGGTCGGGATCCATTGCGGGTTCCGCTTTCATTTGGGCAATAAGGTGATTGATTTTGTTAGCTTGCCCGGTAATTTCAACAGAATCAGACTCAGATGCATCCGAAGCTGTGTTAACAGCAGCGCTAGATTTTTTCTTTGACTTTTCAGTCTTACCTAGCATTGTCTTTGTTTGACCGGGTACTAAATTTCTAACGTCTAAAACCATTTAATCGGGTCCTATGTTTAAATATTGGTTAAAGTGTTACTTCTAATCTGTCGCGGCTTACAACTTTTGCAGTAAAAGAGCGTTTGGACTGCTTATTGCGTACCAATGTGGTTTCGCCAATTCCAGCATCTGCGAGTGCCACAGCTTCCATATTGATACTAAAAAATTCGCTTTTAGCCGTAATGTGAACTTTATCACCGCGGCAAACCATACAAACACTATCTTCAAAAATGAGGCGCCCCTTATTGATGTTGCGTTTAGTGGTACTCCCAACCACCAAACTGTCGGTTAACATAGGCGGCTTTCTTAGTGCTGCAATATTAACACTTTTTCGTTCAATATCACTTTCTGTAATCGTTGTTTTACGTGGCAGAGAGCGCGCTGCAACAATCACTTGAGAATATTCTGCAATATCTGCGGAAATATAAATTTTCCAAGCGACAGGCTGACCGCAGCTGACAGCAACAGTCACCTTGCCTTGTACTTTAGAGCCGCGTGAAAGTTCAGTGAGTAGCGTATCGGAGCACTTTCTCAACTTTAAACGAGGATCTAATTGGTTAACTTTAACTTCTATATTGGGGTTATCGGCAGCAGATGTCATTTCCTCGAGGAAAATCTTTGCCGTATTTCTAATTTCATCCGACGTATGAAAGGATGCGTTTTGGGCTTTGACGCTAAATGCCAGGATTCCAAGCGTTAGTCCAAGAGTGGCTAACGCCTTGAAACGCAAGAAATTCGGCATTCTAAGTTGATAAGCTATTTGTAAACTAAAATTTCTCATCTTTATCCTACAGTTCTTGCTTTTTTTACTATACTAATAAGCAGTACACAGTAACTAAAATGTAATTTGTGTCGTAATAGTTATTCAAAATCGAATCGTCATTGCGACTTAGGTTGCTCAATAATGCTAGTTTATTGACGTATACGACAATAATAAGCAGTTATTATGCCAACTAACCATCAGTTGGTTTCTAATTTTAACGAGGAAACAAAATGTCCAGTATTCTTGACTCAGTAAATCAGCGAACACAAATGGTTGGACAAAACCGTTTGGAATTGTTGATGTTTAGTCTCGCTGGTAAGCAACTATACGGTATTAACGTATTTAAGGTTAGAGAGGTCATCCAGTGCCCGCCACTCACCACGATGCCTGGGTGTCACCATGTTGTAAGAGGGGTCGCACAAATTAGAGGAAAGGCGATCTCTGTTATTGATTTAAGTATGGCAGTCGGTGGGCCCTCATTAGGTGATACAGAAAATTGTTTTGTGATCATTGCCGAATACAATCGTAAAGTGCAGGGGTTTTTAGTTAAAGCTGTGGAAAGAATTGTCAATATGAATTGGAGTGATATTCATCCACCACCCAGTGGGTCAGGTAAAAGCCACTATCTAACGGCAGTGACCAATATTGAAGAACAGTTGGTTGAAATTATTGATGTAGAGAAAATTCTCTCTGAAATAACTCCCAATAATGCGACAGTTAGCCAAGAAATTGTCGATGAAACCTCGGGGAACGCGCCGCAAGACAGAGTGGTATTGATTGCCGATGATTCATCGGTTGCGCGAAACCAAATTAAACGTACCGTTGAGCAAATTGGCTATAAAACTAGAATATTTAAAGATGGTCGGGAGTGTTATGAGTACTTAGACGGGCTAGTTGCCGGAGGACAAGCTGTTGATGAAGAAGTATTAATGTTAATTTCTGATATCGAAATGCCAGAAATGGACGGTTACACCTTAACCGCAGAAATCAGAAACAACGAAAAGCTCTCACATATGTGGGTTCTCTTGCATACATCGTTAAGTGGCGTTTTCAATGAAGCTATGGTACAAAAAGTAGGGGCCAATGATTTTATTCCTAAATTTAATCCCGATGAATTAGCAAAAGCCGTACAGCGTAGAATGGAGCTGGAAGATTAGGCCGGTAGTAAAACATTAACCATATGGCCAATTAATTTGGCTCTCCCATTAGGGAAGGCTGATTAAAATCAAAAAAAATTAATAATCGGAAAAATCTTAATCAATGGAAATATCTGCTGCTGAGTACAGTCAGTTTCGCCAAATCCTCGAAAATAAGAGCGGCATACTTCTAGGTGAGAATAAACAATACTTAGTTGTGAGCCGGCTTTCTAATTTCATCAAGGAAAACAGCCTTAATTCACTTTCAGAACTGTTGGGAAAAATAGAACGTCCTTCTGGTTCCTCTTTACTTCAACAAGTTGTCGATCAAATGACGACCAATGAAACCCTTTGGTTTCGCGATCAATATCCATTCGAGTATATGAAGCGAGAAATTATTCCTGAGCTAAAGAAGCAAAGTTCAGCGAGAATATGGTGTGCTGCATGTTCGAGTGGACAAGAACCATACTCATTAGCAATGTTATTACATGAAAGCTTAAGCAATAAATCGATTGAAATTATTGCTTCAGATCTTTCTACCAGAGTTTTAGAAAAGGCGAAGAAGGGCATCTATCAAGCCATTGAGCTAAAGCGCGGTATGCCTGATGATAAATTAAAACGTTTTTTCACACCCTTGGAAAACTCGAGTTGGCAGGTAAAGTCAGAACTTAAAAGTTGCGTCAAATACCACCCGGCTAACTTACTTAACTTTCCATATACATTAGGAAAGTTCGATGTGATATTTTGTAGAAATGTGCTTATTTATTTTTCTCAAGAGAACAAAACGAAGGTCTTAAACGCCATGATTAAAAACCTCAAGCCGGGAGGTTTTTTATTCTTAGGGGCGTCAGAATCTCTGACTAGAGATTGTGAGCCTTTAGAAATGGTTCGGTGCAATCCTGGTTTAGTCTATCGAAAACCAGAATAGCTAATTGCCCTATAATCGTCGCTGCTTGCCAAAAATTCACTAGTATTATCCTGAGCAATACATTTACCTAAGCCTAGCGCGAATGTTACTTGTAACATTGGTGATAGGCGCTTTCCGAAAGATTTCTTAAGCATTGCCGCTTTTTGCGGAATAGCCTTGCCGCACCATCCTGTTTTTTTTATCCCTAAAATAGCTATTTGCTAAGCCGCATGCCGTAACTGATTAATATATAGGGTATTAAGTCGCGCTTTCGATTATCTAGTCCTAAATAACTTTTTCTGGCACAGCCTTTGCAGATTACTCATTAATCTTTGAATTATATTTAGTTGATTGTGTTGCAGCGGTTGCTTTTATTAACAGCAATAAGTGACCCAGTACATCAAGTAATAAACGCTTAATAGAAGGTAGTAAAGTTAAATGGCGATTAGTTTTGAAAAGGCATTTGGAGTCCATGAAACCGCGCTCAATTTGAAGGCTAAAAGAGCTGAAGTTATTGCCAATAACTTAGCCAATGCCGATACGCCGAATTTTAAATCTCGCGATATCGATTTTAAGAAAGCGCTTGATATGGCAAATAGTCAACGGGCCTCAAAACTTATTCGAACCCATGAATCCCATATGGATAGCCGGATTGGAACAGACATTCCTGGGTTGTCATATCGGATTCCTTTACAGCCAGACACCGGTGATGGCAATACAGTTGAAGCGCAGATAGAACAAACAAAATTTGCTGAGAATGCCATGCAATATCAAACCAGTTTAACTTTCTTAAATAGTCGAATAAAAGGCTTAATTAGTGCCTTAAAAGGCGAATAAGGTAACAGCATGAGTTTATATAACATCTTTGAAATTAGTGGTTCAGCCATGTCAGCTCAAACAGTGCGTTTGAATACTACTGCGAGCAATATCGCTAATGCAGATAGTGTTGCCAGTAGCGATGGTGAGGTTTACAAGGCACGCCACCCAGTATTTAGTTCCATTATGAACCAACTTGGGGAAGGTCAATCAAGCGGCGTTAGAGTGGCCGGAATCGTAGAAAGCCAAGCCGAAGCTATCGCCCGATACCAGCCCGAAAATCCGATGGCTGATGAAGAAGGATATGTTTATACGCCTAATATTAGTTTGGTGGAAGAAATGGCTAATATGATTTCAGCTTCTCGCTCCTATCAGTCGAATGTGCAAGTTGCCAATATGACAAAAAGTTTATTAACAAAGACGCTGACCCTTGGCCAATAAGTCCAAAATTAGCATTAGATTTAAGTAAATTACTGAGAAAATATTATGTCTATTATTTCTAATCCAACTGAAAATATCTTTACAGATATTGGGATCAATCCGCCTCGGAATGAAGACACTTCGGCGACAAAAGAATTAGGTCAAGCTGACTTTTTGATGCTGCTGACTACTCAATTGGCCAACCAAGATCCGTTATCGCCAACAGACAGCAAAGAGTTTATCAGTCAGATGTCGCAGTTTTCTAGTGTCGATAGCTTACAGACTTTAGTCAATAAGTTTGATGATTTATCGACTTCATTAACATCCAATCAAGCATTGCAAGCATCCTCTCTTGTCGGCAGACAAGTGTTAATTCCTTCTGCAGTGGGCTTCGTACCTAATGAAACTGGCATGTCTGGTCAAATCAATGTGCCTAGTCGTACTAACAATCTTCGTTTCGAAATTAGAGATGCGGCGGGCCAGCTAGTTAGGCGAATCGATGTAGGCGATCGCGATGCAGGTGATATTGAATTTTATTGGGATGGCAATAATGAAGCCGGAGAATTTGTTGGCGAAGGGCAATATGAAATCGCTGCATTCGGTTCCATCAACGGAACCACAGAACAACTACCAACGTCGATAAGAGCTCAGGTACAAAGTGTCAACTTGGGTGGCGCTGGTGGTGGAATCTTTTTAAACCTTACGGGGTTAGGGCAAATTAATTTCAACGATGTAAAAGCGGTTGGATAGCAGAGTTATATAAATAGGAGAGTAGGTATGTCTTTTAATACAGCACTTAGTGGTTTGAATGCAGCGCAAGCTGAACTAAACGTAACTAGTAATAATATTGCCAATGTTGGAACCACTGGGTTTAAAGGTTCAAGAGCAGAGTTTGCAGATATTTTTGCAACGTCTTCGTTTGGTAGTTCAGGAACCGCCATTGGTAACGGAACTTTATTGGCAAATGTTGCACAACAATTTGGCCAAGGAAACTTAGAGTTTACTGCCAATACTTTGGATCTTGCTGTTTCAGGTGAAGGTTTTTTTATACTTTCACCCAGTGAAACTAATGCCAATAATCTGTTCACTCGAAATGGTGAGTTTGGCGTTGATAATAACGGATTTGTGGTTAACAACGCAGGTGCACGTTTACAAGTATTTCCAGTTAATACTGACGGAACGGTAACGGCGACAAGTATTTCAAGCACTATTCCGCTACAACTCCCGCAAACAGCAGGTGTGCCAACGACAACAAGCCTTGTTGATATTGGTGTCAACCTGCCAGCTAACGCAGCGGTACTAGACCCCAACTTATTTGATCCACTTCAAGCATCAACATTTACCCAGTCAACGTCTTTGACCGTTTTTGATTCTCTGGGAGAAAGTCATGTGGTGACTGCGTATTACGTCAAGACAGGCGCCAATACCTGGGGAACTTATTACAACACAACGGATGATGCGGGAGCTACACTACCGATTGATATCGCGGGTGGTACTGCAGGCGCCGGGGGGCAACTTTATAACACCATGACTTTTACTAACTCGGGTGTTTTCCAGGCCAGTGTTCCGGATCCAGTAACTACAACGGCTATCGATTTTGGAAACGGTTCGAATGCAGCAGGAACACTTACTTTTAATTATGCTGGTAACGGAACCACTCAATTTTCCTCACCATTTACAGTTAATGTTTTAGAGCAAAATGGTTTCCCTATCGGCCGTCTCACAGGGGTTGAGATTTCTGATACGGGTGTTGTGAGAGCAAACTTTAGTAATGGCCAATCTACAGCTTTAGGAAAAATTGCTCTAGCACGTTTTCAAAATGCTCAAGGCTTAGCTCAAAAAGGTAATAATTCTTGGGAAGATACCACTGACTCAGGAACACCTTTAGTCGGTGAAGCGGTTACTTCTAGTTTTGGTCAGATTCGTTCGGGAGCCATTGAAGTTTCCAATGTGGATTTAACCGCCGAGCTTGTGAATTTAATTTCGGCGCAAAGGAATTTCCAGGCTAACGCTAAATCAATTGAGACTAACAATACGATCACTCAAGCAATCATTAACATTCGGTAATTTTAAATAATTATTAGTGAATCTTAATTAGAGAACGCAATGGATAAATTACTTTACATATCGATGACCGGAGCACGTGAAGCTGGTTATGCGCAAGCTAAAACGGCTAATAATTTAGCCAATGCTTCGACCACTGCATTTAAAGCTGACTTCGCTCAGTTTCGTTCAATGCCTGTGTATGGAGACGGGGCTCCTAGCCGAGTCTTTGCGATGACTGAAAGACCTGGTTATCGATTGAGTGGCGGCGGTTCCATTTCAACTGGACGCGATCTTGATGTTGCTGTTCAGGGGCAAGGCTGGATGGTGACGCAAAAAGATGAGGGTGAAGAACTACTCACTCGACGAGGTGATTTAAAAATTGACGCGAACGGAACACTGACTGATGGTGTCGGAAAAGTGATCATGGGGGACGGTGGGCCTATCGCGATACCGCCCTTTGAAAAGTTGGATATTGCTGCCGATGGTACGATTACCATTCGCCCCGTTGGTGCACAGCCAAATGAAACCGCGATTGTCGATCGAATTCGTTTAGTGAATCCCGACCCGCAAAGTTTATATAAAACAGAAGAAGGACTTTTTAAAAGTCAGGATACAGAAATCTTTGACAACGATATAGCGGTTACTTTGCAAACGGGAACGCTTGAAGGCAGTAATGTGAGCGTCGTTGAAGAGCTCAGTAACATGATTGAACTTTCTCGACAGTACGAAGTTCAAGTCAAAATGATGGCTTCGGTAGAAGAACGTGGAGCAGCGTTAGATAGATTGCTGCAACCTTAGTCATTAACAAGTTCAAGAAACATAAATTGAGGTAGAGAACATGCATCCAGCATTATGGGTTTCCAAAACAGGTCTAGAAGCACAAACCACTAACTTGGCTGTTATTTCTAATAACTTAGCGAATGCGGGGACTCATGGTTTTAAAAGAGACCGTGTTATTTTTGAGGACTTGTTTTATCAAAATTTTCGACAAGCTGGTGCGCAATCTTCTCAAGATACTAAGTTGCCTTCAGGTCTTCAGGTAGGAACCGGGGCTAAAGTAGTCGCCACTCAAAAACAGCATACCCAAGGAAGCTTTCAAACGTCCAACTCTCCTTTAGATATGGCGATTAAGGGTAATGGCTTTTTTCAAATCCAAATGCCCGATGGCTCTTTGGGTTACACTCGAGCCGGTAATTTTGCTACCGACGAAAATGGACAGATAGTGACGTCTGGAAGTGGATTTGTATTGGACCCAGGAATCACCATTCCACCAAATACTACTAGTTTTGATGTTGGCTTAGATGGCACTGTCACCGTTCAAGAGCAAGGTGCCGCAGCACCAACTACCATTGCAAATATCACTCTCGCAACCTTTATCAATCCGGCAGGTTTACAATCGGCTGGCGGTAATATCTTTTTAGAAACCGGTAGCAGCGGAACGCCCGTTGTTGGTACCCCAGGTCTTGATGGTGTTGGTGAACTATTGGGTGGGCAGTTAGAAACCTCCAATGTCTCTAGTGTGGAAGAGTTAGTTGCGTTAATTGAAACGCAGCGAACCTACGAAACTAATGCAAAAGTATTGTCGGCTGTTGATCAAATGCTGCAATTCGTGAATCAAACTCTATAGGTTTTGGATTTTATTATGTTTAGAAATTCTATAATTTTAATCATGATGCTCGCACTTTCTGGTTGCACCACCATTTATCATCATGGAATAGAAGATGATCCAGCCTGGGCACCGAGCCTTCCAGTCGAAGCGCCGAGCAACGCGCAAAATTCTGGTTCTATTTATAATGTTGCCACCGCAAAAATGTTGTTTCAAGACAAGAAAGCGCTACGGCAGGGTGACATTATCACTGTGGTATTAACTGAAAATACAAGAGCGACTAAAAACCAAGATACTGAATTATCAAAAGATACAGGCTTAAGCACAACCGCACCGATTGCATTTGGAAATACTTTGAGCGTTGGCGGTGGTACCACTGATTTAGGTTTAGCGATTAACAGTTCAAATGCTTTCAAAGCCGAGTCCGATAGCAATCAGAGTAATTTATTACAAGGTACAATCAGCGTGACGGTACAAAAAGTTTTTGCCAATGGTAACTTGATGATTAAAGGTGAAAAATGGATTGCACTTAATCAAGGTAGCGAGTTTATTAGAGTTTCCGGATTAATCAGACCAGAAGATATTAATAAAGACAATCAAGTTGAATCGACCAAAGTTGCCAATGCGCGTATTTATTATGGCGGCAAAGGTCCGTTAGCGGAAGTCAATGAAGAAGGTTGGTTAAGCCGATTCTTTAATTCAGGTTGGTGGCCGTTTTAAGCAGTAACTAGGTGGTAATAATGAAAAATACATTTAACAGTTTAAGACGATTTGATTTATCTAAGTTGACAAAAGCCTTTGCCATAGCTGCTGTCGCGTTAATCGTTAATTGGGTGAGCTTTAGTGCGCAAGCTGAACGAATCAAAGATATTACATCAGTTCAGGGTGTTAGAGAAAATCAATTAATTGGCTATGGCTTAGTGGTGGGGCTTGATGGTACTGGAGAAAAAACTAAATATACCGAGCAAACGTTTAGAACCATGTTGGGACGGTTTGGTATTAATGTACCTGCTGGTGGCCAGTTAAAACTAAAAAATACGGCGGCAGTGGCTGTTCACGCTAACTTACCAGCCTTCGCAAAAAAAGGGCAGACGATTGATGTCACGGTTAGTAGTTTGGGGGAAGCCAAAAGTTTGAGAGGAGGTACTTTAATCATGACTCCACTTAAAGCGGTTAATGGTCAAGTTTATGCCATCGCTCAAGGTAATTTAGTGGTGGGTGGATTTGGTGCACAAGGTGGGGACGGCTCATCTATTACTGTCAATGTGCCAACGGTTGGACGGATCCCTAACGGTGCCTCGGTAGAGCAAACCGTAGCGACTAATTTTATGAATAGTGAACATATTGTTTTTAATTTAAATCAACCTGACTTTACCACTGCAATGCGTTTAGCAAAGCAAATTAATCAATTGGTTGGCTCGAAAGCCGCTCAGCCAATTGATGCGACGAGTATTCAGGTTTCAGCGCCAAGAGATAGCGCGCAACGAATTAATTATCTCTCTGTGATTGAGAATATAGAAGTCACTCCGGCTGAAGGCATAGCGAAAATTGTGGTTAATTCTCGAACAGGTACCATTATTATCGGTAAAAATATTCACCTAAAAGAAGCGGCCATTGCACATGGTAACTTGATTATAAAAATAAAAGAAAACCAGCAAGTGACTCAACCCGGTGCTCTTGCTCAAGCTGGTGAAACCGCAATTACTCAAGATACACAACTGGAAATTGAACAGCAAGATAACCGCATGTTTCATTTTCAACCGGGAGCGACACTACAACAGTTAGTAGAAGCGGTTAATGCCGTAGGGGCAGCACCCGGTGATGTGATGGCGATTTTAGAAGCATTAAAAATTGCCGGAGCGATTAGTGGTGAGCTAGTGGTTATCTAACATGGAACTGTTAAACCGCCAAGTAGAATCAAGTGCAAGTATTTATAATGACTTGCACTCGCTGGATAGAATTAGACAACAAGCTAAAAGCGATCAACGTTCAGCAATTGAAGCCGCGGCAAAAGAATTTGAAGCGTTTTTTATGAACATGATGTTGAAGTCTATGCGTCAGGCTAGTGAGGTGATTGGTGAAGATTCCATGTTTGGCAGCCAGCAGGAAAAAATGTTTGTCGGCATGTTAGATGAGCAGCTTTCCGTTGATCTTTCTCAAAAAGGTAATTTGGGGATTGCAGAGCTGCTCACTCGTGATTTGTTAGGCGAAAATTCAAAAGTAGACTCTAACACGATTGTAAGTAATCTATTAAGTAAAACTAATTTAGCAACCGAAAAAAATGATTCTACAGATATTGTGTTGAATCACTCCAAAATTGCAAGCGAGCCCATCAATGTGGCAGCTCAAGCGACCACTCAACCCGACACTATTGGGGTTGAGCAAAAAAACTATTTAGCTAAGTTGAATGATAGCAAAGACCTTCAATCAGTTAACTTAAAAAATACCATCGGCGAGACATCCGAAAGCTTTGCGGTAACTCAAGGCGTCAAAACCGAGACAAGTGAGCAGGTTGATATTTCAGTTTTAGCAGAAAAGAAGTCGTTGTTTGAAAATGCTGAAAACTTTATAAGTCAATTGCTTCCCACGGCAGAAAAAATAGCTAAGAACTTAGGCGTTGACCCTAAGTTACTACTTGCACAAGCTGCCCTAGAAACGGGGTGGGGGCAATACATTATGCATGATCAAACTGGCAAACCAAGCTATAACCTGTTTGGTATTAAAGGGAGTAGTGACTGGCAAGGCGAAAGTTTAAAAGCAGACACTTTAGAAGTGGAACAAGGAACCTTTGTAAAACGGCAGCAACACTTTCGAATGTATGAGAGTTTTGAGCAAAGCTTTATTGATTACGTCAATTTCGTCAAATCTAGCCCACGCTATCAACAAGCTGTTGAAGCTGTGGATAGTGCAAAGGACTATATTAAAACTTTACAAAAGTCTGGTTATGCCACTGACCCAAATTACGCAGAGAAAATTATCAATATTTATGAAAACGGGATCTTGAAAAGCCCAATTTTAAAGTAACACGAACAAATTATTTTTACTTCAGCGATGAATTAATAGCTCCATTTTGTAATACCTAATTGTGAAATACGATTATTAATTGCAACTGAGATGAGGAATAGATTATGCCCGTCAATATTTTCGGGATCAGTGTATCGGGAATGCTAACTAATCAGTCGGCTTTAGATACAACTGCACATAATATAGCTAATGCGAATACTGAGGGATATAGCCGTCAAAGAGTCTCGCAACAGCAAAGATTGCCAGAGTTTATCGGCGGAAATTATTTTGGCTCAGGTGTTGAAGTCAGTCAAGTTAAGCGTATCTTCGATCAAACTCACCAGCTGGAAATCCAGTCGGCAACGGCCAACTTTAAGCAGCTTGAAGCTTATTTATCCCAAGCTGATCGTGTTGATGGATTACTAGCAGATAGCCAAAATGGCTTGGATAGTTCTTTACAGACTTTCTTTTCCGCGCTGAGTGGTGTCGTCAACGACCCTGCATCCATTGCAGCGCGCCAAGTTATGCTGGGTGAAGCAGAAGGGCTAGTCTCACGATTTGAATCCATTCACGCACAACTTGACGCCCAAGTAACTCAAATAAACACTAACATCACCTCTGTGGCCGAAGAGCTTTCTGCCCTTGGAAACTCTATTGCAACTTTAAATAATCAAATTGCTGGTGCCGCTGGTAATCCGCCAGCCGATTTACTTGATCAACGCGATGTAGCTATCCAAAGAGTTAGTGAGTTAGTCGCAGTGCAAACAACGCTTCAAACTGATGGTAGTATCAATGTATTTATTGGTTCGGGTCAATCTCTGGTCGTAGGCTCAATTTCTAATCAGCTAGTAGCATCTCCTAATAATCAAAATCCACGAGAAATGAGTTTAAGTTTAGTCGCTGGCAGTTCTTCAATTGAAATTACCGATAATATACAAGGTGGACAACTCGGAGGTTTACTTAATGTTTCTGCAGATATTATTGAGCCAGCTTTTAATACTCTTGGACGGGTAGCGATTTCAGTCGCTGATACTTTTAATCGACAAAATCAACTCGGTATGGATCTTAATAATAATTTAGGTGGAAACCTTTTTACCGATATTAATGATCCAACTATCGCTGATTCGCGAGTGTTTGATAATATAAATAATACCGGTAATGTTGATCTTAGTATCAATATTGACGATCCATCTATGCTTGGAGATTCAAACTATACGCTTTTCCTACAGGGCGGGAATTATCAATTAGTCGATCAAACCACTAACACTACTGTGGCCACTTTTGCACCACCCGGTGTCTTACCTGATAGTGTTCAGTTATCCGCTCAAGGGATTAGTATTAATTTTTTATCAGGTGCTGCCATTGATGGAGACTCGTTTGAAATACAACCCGCGAGAAATTTTTCTAGAGATTTTACCGTAGCAATTACCAGTGCTGACGAAATTGCAGCAGCATCTCCTGTCCGAGGTGAGCAATCCATAACCAACATTGGTAGCGGGGCGATCTCTGCAATAAATGTAACAGATACTTCGACAACTCAGTTTACTAATGTTGCCAATGATCTCGACCCTCCGATTCGAATCGAGTTTGATGCACCTCCAGGTGTCCCAGGTGAATTTTCAATCTACGACATGTCCAGTGGTAGTCCGGTACTTTTAGCTGGTGGAATAGCCGGCTATGTAGCCGGTCAAGAAAACGATATGCTGGCGCTGGCGGGAGCGCCTTACGACACTTACGGATATGACGTGACGATTAATGGTGATCCGCAACCAGGTGATAGCTTTGATATTAATTATAATAATAATGGTACAGGGAACAACGAAAATGTAGCTCAGCTTGCTGCGTTACAACAATTTACTGGCCTAGATAATGGAAATTCAACCTATCAACAAGCTTTTGGACGAATAATTGGCCGTGTTGGTGTTAATACTCAGTCTGCGCAAATTAAACGAGATGCTGCAGAAAGTATAATGTTTCAGACTCAAGAGCGAAGAGATAATCTTTCAGGTGTTAACTTGGATGAAGAAGCCGCTAACTTACTAAAATTTCAACAAGCCTATGAAGCTTCGGCCCAAGTCATTAATGTTGCTAGGACGCTATTTCAAACGGTACTCGATTCAGTTCGATAGTCTTGATAGAGTGAAGGTTAAATAATGAGAATTTCAACATCACAAATCACTAGCGCTGGCATACGCCAAATGCTGTTGCGTCAAGCCGAAATTCAGCACACCCAACTACAACTGTCAACTCAACTGAGAGTGCTTAAACCGTCGGATGATCCCGTTGCAGCAACGGCGATCAGCGCTTTAACCAGTGAAATTGCTCAACTTGAACAGTACAATAAAAATGGAGACGCAGCAAAAGCAAGTAACGAGTTGGAAGAAACGATACTCTCTAGCACTAACGATATTCTGTTTAGAATAAGAGAATTAACTGTTGCCCTCGGAAACGGTTCCTACACACAGAATGAGTACAATAGTATCGGTGTTGAGTTAGAGGAAAGTCTTAATGAGCTAGTGGGCTTGGCCAATAGTAAAAATGCCAACGGTGACTATTTGTTTAGTGGGGGCAAAGTCAAATCACAAAGTTTTATTCAAGATACCAATGGGAATATTGTTTATAACGGTGATCAAAACCAACGACTTCTGCGAGTGAGCAGTGGGGTTGTCGAACCAATTTCTGACTCTGGTTTTGAAGTATTTGTTGACGTTAAAAATGGTAATGGAAAGTTCACTGTTGGTTCCAACTCAGCCAATACAGGTGGAGCAATTATCGACCAAGGCAGTTATCAAGGACCTCCTAATTTTTTAGCCGAATCGTACAGTATTACTTTTGCTACCGACGCTAGCAACAACACGACTTATACTGTGACAGGCGATACTTCTGGCACGACTGTGGTTCCAGCCACAGTGTATGAACCGGACAACTCAATTAGTTTTAATGGTGTAACTGTAAAGGTAACAGGTCAACCGGATGCAGGTGATCAGCTGAGTGTTACACCCAGCACTTCACAAAGTGTATTCTCCGTGGTCCAAGATGCCATTGATGCGATTGGCAGCTTTTCCGATACCGAGGCCGGTCGCGCAGAGTTTTCCAACAAAATGACCAATGTTCAGGAGTCACTAAATCGCCACATGGATAATGTTAATATTGTCAGAGGTAAGATTGGTGGTCGATTAAATGCCATAGACACAGAATTTGATAGTAACCTTTCGCAGATTATTACCAATAAGAGCAGTTTGTCTGATGTACGAGATTTAGATATTATTGAAGCCTCTACACGTTATTCGCAACAACTAGTGGTCTTAGAAGCTGCGCAAGCGAGTTTTGTAAGAATTCAAGGTTTGAATTTATTTAACTTCCTTTAGTTTAGCTTTTTATAGGTGAGCTCTATAACCTAATACCTTGGTTGTTTAAGGTGTCCTTTTGAATAAAGATAATCAAGGCATAGTTGACCAGCAATTAGCCCAAGCTATTCAGCATCATCAAAGTGGAGAGCTTGCCAAAGCAAAGTCGCTTTACAGTAAAGTGATCAAGCAACAAAAACAAAATGCGCAAGCGCACTATTTGTTAGGTCTGCTTTATCAACAACAATCCGAGCTTAGCAAAGCGATTAAATCGCTCAAGCGCGCACTATCAATCAACCCAAACGAAAGTAATTTTATTAATGCGTTAGCCAATGCCATGGTTGTAGCCAATGACTGTGACCAACTCCAATGGTTAATCCAACATTGTTCAAGCCAAAAAATCGATCACTCTGCTATTTCGATTAAGCTGGCTAATTTACTGGTCAAAAGTAATCGAGCTTCATCGGCCATCACTATCTTTGAATCACTCCTTGAAAGACAACAAGACAATTGGAACTTGTGGTTAGAGTTTGGCAATTGTTTGTTTTTTTCCGGAGAACTCGACAAAGCGAAAGGCTGCTATCAAAAAGTTTTATTATTGGTATCAGAACAAGTTGACGCGCTTAATAACTTAGCCGCTATCGCAGTTGAACAGAAAGACTTGAATACCGCAACGGAGTGCATAGACCAAGTATTAAATATAGATCCTCAACATAAAATTGCTCGATACAATTTGGCAAATATTCTCTATCAACAACAGCAATGGGAAAAAGCAAAAGTAATATTAGTCGCTTTAATTGCTGATTCGTCAGATTATTACGATGCTCATTTACTGATAGCCAAGGTTAATCGAGCCCTTGGAAATCATAAAGCCGCG
This sequence comes from Kangiellaceae bacterium, assembly GCA_965230505.1. Lineage (GTDB taxonomy): Bacteria > Pseudomonadota > Gammaproteobacteria > Enterobacterales > Kangiellaceae. The sequence continues at coordinate 4,008,326 of OZ246006.1, forward strand.
TTTGCCACCTACCAAGCATTAGTCGAAGCTAATGTTAATGATACTCGGCTATTTAATGATATAGGTAATAGTTATTATGAAATCAAAGATTTTGAAAATGCTCAGATCTACTTCAATAAAGCTTTGTTGCTTTCAGGAAAAAATGTAGATGCGCGATTCAACTTAGCAACTTGTTCATTGCAATTAAGAGATTATCAAAGTGCAGTCCAAAATTTCTCGCTTTTATTAGATAGTCACCCTCATTATTATACTGCTTATGCACCTTATCTACATGCGTTGCGTCAAAGTTGTCTTTGGTCGCAAGCACAAATAATAGAGAAAAAATTGAGATCGTTTTTAAACAGTAAGGATGATATCAATATACCCCCCTTCAGCATGATTACCCTGCAATCAAGTACCAGCGAAGAGCAAATCAAAGTTGCTCACCATTGGATTAATCGACAATCGATTACTTCACTAGAAGATGTGAAGAAGCCAGCCAAACCGAAAACAATAACGAATAAAAAAATTCGTTTAGGGTATCTGTCAGCAGACTTTCACAATCATGCCACAGCAATCTTACTGGTTCGTGTATTGGAGTTACATGATCGAGAAGAGTTTGAATGTTTTGCCTATTCCTATGGAGTCGATGACCAATCCGACTTAAGGAAGCGTGTTGAGAAATCCGTTGATCATTTTAGAGATTTATTGAATACACCCAAGCAAGAAATGATGAATACTATTAGGCAAGATGAACTTGATATTTTGATCGATCTTAAAGGCTTTACTCAAAATAGTTTATCAGAGATTTTATTAGCGCGACTTGCTCCAGTGCAAATTAATTATCTTGGTTATCCCGGTAGTATGGGGAAAGCCTTGGTAGATTATGTGATTGTTGATGAGTTTATAGCTCAATCTGACAAAATCCACTTTGAAGAAACACCACTCATAATGCCAAATACTTATCAACCCACCGACAATAGCAGAAAAGTTGCTAAAAAACCGGCTCGACTCTCCCAAGGTTTAAAAGATGAACAGTTTGTTTTTGCCGCCTTTCATCAAGGTTATAAGTTAAATCAAAAGATCTTGGAAGTTTGGGGAGAGATTCTAAACCAGTGTACAAACTCGGTATTATGGTGTTTAAGTTTATCGGACTCAGCAAAAGTGGTCATCCAACAAACATTAGAGAGCTCTGGTGTAAATTCCAGTCGAATCATATTCGCAGAAAAAGTCTCGCCAGAAGAACATATAGCAAGGTTGCAATGTGCCGATTTAGTCTTGGATAGCTTTCCTGTTAATGGGCATACATCCACTAGCGACTCCCTATGGGCGGGGGTACCTGTGGTGACCATTGCTGGTGAGACTTTTATTTCCAGAGTAGCTGGTAGTTTACTAAATGCGGCTAACTTATCGGAGTTTGTTTGTGATGATTATTCAAGTTATCAAGCCAAGGCAATTGAAATGGCGCATAACCCTGAGACATTAAAAACAATCAGCGAAAACCTAAAACAATCCGCTCTTGAGCTGCCATTGTTTGATTCTGAAAGGTACACTAAAAATCTAGAGACGTTATATAAATCGACATTAGCAAGGGGATAGTTATCATTCAGAGTTCAGCTACGGCGCTTAGATACCGCACCCAGGATTTATCTTTATTTGGGAGAAATAAGTCAATATATTATGTGTTTGATAATGAAATATTCGTTCTTGTAACTGACTTAGTTACATTAGGATTACTGCCAAGAGAGATTTTACACCTCAAGAGCAGCACAAACTGTTAGCAACTTAAGGATTTATAAGCTTTAATGATGTCATATTTTGAGCCTAAATCGTTTGAGACATGTCGAGGTAGAAGCATATATCACTATTTCGGGATCAAATTTTTTAAACGTTATCTTCTGTTAACGGATTTGATTTTATTTGGTTTCAGAAGAAAAGCTCAGTTAAGCTTTAGAGATACAAGCCTAAAAGATGAGATTATAAGGCTCGAATGGCAAACTCGACGTGACGAAATCATCCACTTAATTTTTATGGCGCTAATTGTGGTGATCTTGTTCAAAAGCGGAAAAGATACGTCAATTTTTCAATGGATGGCGGTGCTAGCAATAAACTTATACGTAAACATATATCCCATTTTTTTACAAAGACATAACCGCATGAGATTGGTAGCATTGCTAAAAAGATTGTAAAAAGGACACTGCTTGCCTCGCGCCTTTTAATATTTTCGGTAGCTGCATTACCCTTTATCTTGAAGCCAAGTGGTTTTCTTGGCGGAAATGGTGATGGATGGTCTACTTAGCAATGCTCTATAAATCGATGCTGGTATAACTTTAAGATGGCTTAAAGCCCAAATGTTGAACCTTAGGGGGGACTGGGAAGCAAATTAGAAAATTTAATTAAGTTATTGATTTTTTTAAAGTATTATAAAGTAACGATAACTACGACTTTATAATAACTTTCCAATAGTGATATGACACATTAAGTGCGATACTAACAATTATGTATTTTATTATAGAAAGGAAATCACAATGAATAAATTTGAAATCATTAAAGAAAAAGGAACAAATGGAGCTAACTATGATATATCTCCAGAAGATATTACAAATAGATTGATCGCTTGGGATTCTAAGTACGGAATATCGATCAGCAATGTCGAGCATAATCGCTTGGACATTTCGTTTGACGCATTACCCAATAATCTTGAAGCGCTTGCAAATGAAATTTACTCATTCTGCCCAGATATCATCGACCAAGGGTTTGGCTGTTTAGATGAAATGATTGAAATGTTGGAAGAGTCTGAACAGACTATTCCTCACTCGATTAGGGCGCAAATTGAAGGAGTTGACTTAAGTGGAGATGATTATGGTTTGAAAGTCCTACAGAATGTTTTGAGCAAAGACCAGAAACTAGGGTTATGGTGGGATTAAGTCCAACAAATAGATGCAGTGGGATGGAGGTGCTGCGTTCCTCATTCCAGTCGCGCAAGCGTAGTTTAATATTAAAAAAGTAAGATAGGATTTTTACCTAGCTTTGCTGACAACTAAGGAGTCACAATGAAGTATGTAGTTTTAGCTGTACTGTTTTTATCTTCCATCCATTCTCATGCAAGTATCAAGATACAGGGGACTGTTACTGATGCAAAGGGTATTCCTGTTTCAAAGTGCGACGTCTTTTTTAATAAGGAAAAATGGATAACGGAAAAAAGTGTCCATGTGAAATGCGATGAAAATGGGCGCTACAGTGCTAATATTGAAGCAGGTTTATACAACTCTATGTACATATGCGATGAAGAAAAGTACGGTAAAACTGCGCTGGAATTTTGGGGTTGGAACCTTAACTTAGTAGAATCACAAACTATTGATGCGGTATTCGATACGCTAGAAGTCTATAGCTTATCCACTTGGGCTTCTAATGGTGGTTCCAATTCAATCTTTGCATCGTTTCGCCCCATGAGTCTCAATAAGCCAAAATATAGAAATCAAAAGGTGGGTAATAAAAACCTCGCGATTTTAGACATATCGCCATCATTAGGTTTGCGGTCAATCAATGGCTTTGTCGATAACCAGCCGCTTAAACTATTAAACTATAATTGGGTGTATGAAAAGCTGAATTCGTGTCAGAGCTTCCCGGAAGGGATAGATACTAGCAATGGTTGTTATATACCAATGGTTATTGCTCAATTTTCTAAACCTAAGTTAACTATCGGTCAGCATACACTTAAGGTAAAGTTACAGGATGCTGATACTGGTAATATTGGTGAAGGAATAACTCATTTTGTTTCCAATAAGTCGGGCTATGGTTTTTAATGAAAATATTACTAGACATTTTGACTCGTAATAACGAGTGAACAAAAGTAACTGACAGTCTAATTGGTAAAAACATCCAAACTCAAAATCAGTTGGGTTAAGCCCTTGCTATCAACAAAAATTATTTCAACCTGCCAGTTTTGTAGACGGTATTATGGTTCGTATCGAATACTCGCGACTTTCAGGCAGGGCTTAAAACTACCGACAGATAGTATTGGTTTAATTGTAGAATGGAGGATATTATTGAGTTTGTTTTTCGTAAAGTAACTTTACCGTCGAAACGCCACGTAGGTATTTCTTCTTTAGCTTTTTGGCTTTTTCTCGAATCAGCTCAACAGGGCCAACCGCATGACAGTAGGGCTATAAGGTGACTGTCTGAGTAAAGAAGACGCTGTGTAAGTAGGATAAGAATCTCACTTTTAAATATAAGAGGGAACCATGCTAAAAAACTTAAGTTTAGCTATTTTATTATCAGTACTATTTATGAGCGCAAACACCTGCGCACAAGACGATCGACTTGTTGATGAGTTTGAGGTTGAAGCGAGCGTTGATGATGTATGGAATGCGTTTACTACCACCGAAGGACTTAAATCATGGGTGGCACCGCTTGCAGATATTGATTTTCGAATTGGTGGTAAATGGCGAGCCAACTACAATAAGGATGGCAAATTAGGTGCTGCCACAACCATCGAAAATACAATTCTTAGCTACGACCCAATGCGCATGTTGTCTTTAAAAGCGACAGGCTTTCCTGAGGGGTTTAAGTTTACCGAAGCGGCCAAAGCGAGTTGGTCTATTTTCTATTTTTCAAAGCTTTCACCGACTAAAACTAAAATCACTATTGTTGGTTTAGGCTATACTGACTCTGAACAATCTAAGAAAATGAGAGCTTTTTTTAAACCGGCGAATAAGTACTCGATGGATCAACTAAAGTTAGCCTTAGAAAAGAAAAAGTAAAAGTAAACGGATGAGTATTTAGGCCGAGCATTGTCAAAAAGAAAAGTTGTTTACTTTGTGCTAGTCTAATGGGGAGTCAAATATCATTTTTCAAAAACTTACGACAAGTCAATGCGGCGATCTGATACCCTTGTTCACTCCAAAAATTCTTAGCCATCGAATTCCCTTCAACAAATGAACATTCAACATAAGTTACGCCAGATTCTTGTAAACAGAGCTCCACCATTTTAACCAGCTCATTGGCAAGCTTTTGTTTTCGGTAGGCAGGCTCTATCCAAAGCAGCTGGATCACTCCTTTTAACGGTTGTGCTATCAAGCCGTTGTCATTGATCACTGTTGCCGCACAAATAAATCCAACTGGCTTGTTGTCTATTTCTGCAATTAGTATCAGTGAGTTATTTGAGAAAATTTCTGCTTCTAACCATTTTTTCAAGTTATCAGAAAGGTTGGGGTGAGGTTGGAGATCGGTTTCATTCTCGTGCCGATGAAGGGCTAGGGTGTATTGAATAATAGTATCTAAGTCGTCTGGACTACATTCTCGTATGTTCAATCGTTCTAGTTTTCCTGAGTTTTTCGATAGGAGTTAATCGCGCTCTGGGAGTTCTTCAAATTAAGACTATTGCTAATCATTCGGCGCTTTAGAATTGCCAATTTATCAGCCACCAATTTGTCCGAGTGTTTAACGCTTTCCAGTAAAGATTCGGTTGAATCTTTTGAATGTTTAACTGATTTATCTTCAAAATAACCTCTGATAAACTCATCGCGCTGTTTACTGAGGTTGAGTAGCTCGTCCCAGTTTTCAGATTCTGCCAAATGCATAATCTTTCGGTTGGTTTTTTCAAGCTTTTCTTTAAAACTAATATTTGACATTAACTTGAGACTTTTATTAATTACTGCTGTTGTTAGCTGTTGTTCAAAGCTAAGGCTTGTTCTCTTATACCCATCCAAGCTTCTCGAATATTACCCATCACTTTTAATACATCGTCTAGCTTTTCGATATTATTTTCAGCGTTGGCATGCATCAGTGTAGTGGTGCAAAACTCGTAGAGGTCATTTAGATTAGTCGAAATATCACCACCTTTTTCGAAATCAAGACTAGCTTGTAAACCATTAATAATCGAAATAGCCCAACTAATGTGCTGACCTTTTTGGGCAATTTTCTTTTCATTCATAAAGTATTTAGCCTTATTGATTTTTTCAATGGCGCCATCAATTAGCATTTGAATAAGCATATGTGGGTCGGCATCTTCGACACCGCTGGTTGCACTTACTTTATTGTAGGCTAACGCTCCGGATAGTCCCATATTTTCATTTCCTCATTAAGAATAAATTGAATGTGCTGGCTAGCTGTCACTACCACCAAAGCCTGGCAAGTTTTCAAACTGTTGTGCAATGTAGCTTTGGGTACTATTAAATTGCGCGACGATTGCATCCATTGCCGCAAATTGGTTTGTCAGTCTAAATTGTAGCTTTTCTATACGTAAATCCAACGAGATACGATCATCTGCTATTTGACTGAGTTGCTCATTGAGTGACGTTTCTCGAGTGGCGATGATACCTGTGCTGCTAGTGTAGTCCTCTACTAAATCTCTAAGTCGAGTGGCAAAGCCTTGATCACCAGCAAATAAATCATCAAACTTTTCAAAGTCTGATTCAATGGCAGAGGTCAGTTGTTCATCATCAATTTCTAATAGTCCTTCTTGGGTACTAGTAATTCCCAATGAGGTTAAACTATTAAACGAACCCGATGCCGAAGAAATCGTTGATGAAAACAAATTTCTTACCTGAGAACTAACTTGTCTCAAGGTATAATCACCCAACAGTAAGCCTGGTGCATTTTCGTCGGCAGAACCAAGTTGTTTGGTTAGTTCAACAAAGCCATTATAGGTATCAACAAATGAAGTAATCAAAGATTTTGTATTTGCTGTATCAAGTGATACTGTTAGTGTTTCGGTAGCACCAACAGTATTAATTTTAGCAGCATCTAAAGTCACACCTTCAATAATATCGGTAAAAGTATTAGTGCTACTACTTGCTTCAAAACCGTCAATTTCAATCGTGGCATCTGATGCCGCACTATTTTGAGTTAACCCGGTCGATAGGTCAGCTAACGAAGCATCACCGGTAAAAGTAACATCGAGATCATTGCCTAGTCCGGTGGTTGATGAGTTGAAGATCAAAACGCTTCCAGTGTCTACACCGTCTGTCACGTTATTTAGTAAGTTAACTGATACAAAGTCATTACCCGTCGCTTCGTTAATATTGTTTCTAATTTCTTCCAATGTGTCGGTTGCTAACACATCGACATCAAACGTCTCGACACCCACTGTAAAGGTTAGGGTTCCAGCACCAAAGGTCGTCGAACTTCCGCCGGTGAAAATTTGGCTTTGATCCTCGCTACCAGCCGCAAGCTGTTTCACTTCTATATCGTAGCTTCCTGCCGATGCCGAACTTGAGGCGGTCGCGCTAAAGAAGCTAGAGTCAGAAATGTTAACACTTCGCTTTTCAAAACTTGAGGCTAGGCTTAAATCTAACGCCGCACCGCGCAGTTCATCGAGTGACGAGCGTAATCCGCCTAAACCTGTTAGGGTCACGGATACATCGGCTTCAAATCGGTCTAGGCTATTTTGTTTAGGCGTGCGTTCGGCTGTTACTAGGGCGTCAATAATCGACGTCACATCTAGTCCTGATCCTAGTCCACCTATACTAATGAGTCCCATTTGTTATTTACCTATTTAGTTCTCTAAATTTCCAAAAACGCTTATTTCAACAACTTTAGTTTATATCGGCCGCAAAAATGCTGAAATAAATATTTTTTCGATTTTTTTACAGTTAATTGCTGTTTATTTTCTCAATCGCTAAACGACTGAATTCAGTGGATAAAATGCAATAATTAGGCCATGCACGACACATTTAGATTGGTTTACATGAATTTTAATATTTGGCAGAAAAAAGGGAGGCAAGCCTCCCTTCATTCAAACTTTCTCTTGAAGCAAAACTCCACTATTTCCAGAGTCTTGTTCATTGAGCTCCTTCAATCGTCTAGAAAGATTTATCAGCTCTTCCGGCGGAAACTGCCTAATTAATTCGTCAGTTTCCTTGTCAATCACTCGCACTATTGTTACTCCGAGCTCGTCATCGACTTTAAATTGAAGGCTTCTATCAATACTTTGATTGAACTGTTGAAGCTCCTCAATCTGGTTTTTAACTTCTTGCTGATTAACTTTTGTTGTTTCCTGTCCAGAAACTTCGACTTTATTAGTGTTTTGGGTGTCGGTTTTGTTTGATTCCTTAACAGGACTAGCAACAGTATTTTCCGCTAGACTTTTTGAAGCTGAAGGCGCTCTACCTAGGTCTGCACGCGGCAATTCTCTGCCGTTATTGACCGAGGATGGTTGAAAGTTGCCTGCTAGATTTAAAATAGCCATAGCAATTTACCTCAAAGAGCGAAAGAGAAAACTGGCCGAGACCAGTTCTCCCGCCAAACGTTAAAAGCTTTTAATTTAACGTTAACCATCAGCTTAATCTTACTGAAGTAGTGACAATACTGATTGAGACGAAGCGTTAGCCTGTGCCAATACCGAAAGTCCTGCTTGCTGAAGTACCTGATTCTTAGCCAATTCAGCTGTTTCAGCTGCAAAGTCAGTATCTCGAATACGCGAACGTGCCGCTGAAGTATTCTCGATGATGCTTCCTAAGTTAGCAATGGTACTACTGAAACGGTTTTGAATCGCACCCAAGTCAGCTCGTTGTGAGTCGATCTTGCCTAATGCTGCATCAACTACTGCTAAGGCTGCTTGTGCACCGGCATAATCACCGATATCGATACTCTGAACTGAGCTAAAGCTACTGGTAGATGCGGCTAAAGCGAACACTTCAGTACTTGCAGTTGCGGTTGTGATTTGCCCTTTTGAACTAGAAAGTGAAATGCTACCTACAGCATTACCTATAACAGTTCCACCCTCAGTTAACGTATTACCACCGATAACGATAGAGTCGTTTCCTGCAGTTGCGTTAGCAAATGCTGAAAGCGCAATATCTCTTCCATCTGTAGTAGTCAACGTTAAACTAGATAGGTTATTGGAATCGGCGAAAGTCGCTGTTACACCGGAAGCTGATGAAGAACCGTTAATTGCCGCGGCTACAGAGCTTAGGTCGTTAGCATTAGTTACAGTTGCTGCGATCGCGCTACCATTAAGGGTAAAGCTCACATTACCGGCAGCCGTTAAACCGCTAAGCGTAGTAGAGTTGGTTGCCGTTGCAGTGATGCCGATACCACTTGCTGCGGCATTGATCGCTGAGGCAATATCCGCAGCAGAAGCATCATCAGCATAAGCGATTCCCGTGATTGTTCCACCTTCGGCAGTTGTTAATGATAAATCCGTTTCAGCGGTGATCGTGTTAAGTACCGTAGAAACGGTAGTGCCTAATACCGAGCCACCTGCACTAGATAATACATTACTACCAAGCGCTGTCGCTCTAGCATCAGCAACACTGACCGAAATAGTTTCGTTTGCTTGAGCACCCACTTGGATATTTTTAGAAGAGAAAGTCCCGTCGAGTAACTTAGTGCTACCAAAACTGGTGGTTTCTGCGATACGGCCAAGTTCAGAAACAAGCTGAGTTACCTCTGCTTGTAACGCCGCACGTTCGTCCGAGCCATTAACATCAGAAGCCGATTGGATAGATAGGTCACGAATTCGTTGAAGAATGTTTGAAGATTCTTGTAACGCACCCTCAGCGGTCTGAGCGAGTGAAATACCGTCGTTAGCATTACGAACAGCAACGCCTAAGCCGTTGATTTGAGAGGTTAAGTTGTTAGAAATTTGAAGTCCCGCTGCATCATCTTTTGCGCTATTGATTCTTAAACCAGTTGATAAACGCTGAAAAGTCGTGCTTAAAGCTTCGTTTGTTCGCCCTAAAGAGCGCTGTGCACCGATAGACGATACATTAGTTTGTATTACATTACCCATGATAAATCTCCTAAACCTTTGATATTCAACAAGAACTTATTCCTGAGAAGAGTAAGTCTTATTTTGAAATTACAAAGTGCTTAAAATATAGACGGGGTTAGCCGTCCGCGTGTGTCTTGTTAAAGACGTTTTTTCGAACCAAGCATCTGAGAAACACTTTATTCGTGCAAGGGATTGAGTCGAAAGGAGAGAAGCTTGAACTGATTGACATCAGAAAGAGTTTATCGCCTGAGAAACAATAACTTACGGTGTTCGTGAACTGCTGAGAACAATTCGCGTTCAAGAAGGGTATCGGCGCTAAAAATAGCGACTTTAAATTATTTACCGAAAAATTGAAAATAAATTTAACAAAATCATAGAACAGGCTGAAATGAAGGGGTTTTGCCAACCAATCGAGATTTGAGATGTTTCGATTGGTTGGCGTTTTTAAAGACTGCGAAATGAGTCCGTTTTCTAAATACTACGCCTAAAGTTGTCGTACGGTAGGGGAGCGTTGGGCTGTCATGTTATTAACCTTGTAGTAAAGATAAAATTGACTGACTAGAAGCATTAGCCTGGGATAAAACCGAAAGCCCAGCTTGCTGCAATACTTGGTTTTTGGCTAAGTTTGCAGTTTCTACCGCGTAATCGGTATCAGTAATTCTAGACCTTGCCGCTGACGCGCTCTCGATGATGTTTCCGAGGTTAGAAATTGTCGCCAAGAAACGGTTTTGAACAGCACCTAAATCAGCTCGTTGAGAATCAATTTTTCTAATCGCCGCATCAACCACTGCCAATGCGCTCTGTGCACCGGCAAAATCAGAAATATCAACACTTTCTACAGAGGTAAAACTACTAGTTGAAGATGCGCTAGCGAAAACATCGGTTCCAGCGGTTGCGGTAGTTATTTGCCCTTTAGAACTCGACAAAGCTACAGTTCCAACAACGGTTCCGATTACCGTACCACCCTCTGTTAGAGTGTCAGCTCCGATGGTGATTGAGTCGTTTCCTGCCGTTGCATTAGCGAAAGCTGAAAGCGAAATATCTCTTCCGTCTGTGGTTTTTAAAGTCAATGAAGATAAGTTGTTAGAGTCAGCAAAAGTAGCAGTTACGCCGGTTGCGCTGGAAGAACCATTAATTGCCGCCGCGATCGCAGTAAGATCATTGGGGTTGGAAACTGTTGCTGCTATTGCGCTTCCATTGAGGGTGAAGGTGACATCGCCCGCCGCAGATAAACCGGTTAGGGTTGTTGAATTACTCGCTGTGGCGGTAATTCCAATACCGTTTGCAGCGGTATTTATAGCGGCAGCTATGTCTGTTGCGGATGCGTTGAGTGCGTAAGAAATATTGGATGCTGTGCCACCATCTGCCGTGGTTAGAGATAAGTCTGTTTCAGCTGCGATTCCGTTGGCGACAGTAGAAACGGTATCTCCAGTAATCGTTCCGGCGGTAGTCAGGATATGAGTACCTAAAGAGGTCGCTCTCGCGTCCGCAATACTGACATTGATAGTCTCATTGGCTTGAGCGCCAACTTGTATTTGCTTATTTAAGAACGAACCGTCTAAGAGCTGAGTGCTACCAAATCGAGTGGTGTCGGCTATTCTTCCAAGCTCTTGGATCAGTTGGCTCACTTCAGATTGCAATGCACTTCTTTCCGTTGGCCCATTGACATCCGAAGCGGATTGGATCGAGAGATCACGAATTCGTTGTAATATGTTGGTTGACTCTTGCAACGCGCCTTCAGCGACTTGCGCGAGCGAGATTCCGTCATTGGCATTTCGAATGGCCACGGTTAAACCGTTAATTTGTGATGAAAGGTTGTTGGATATTTGTAATCCGGCCGCATCATCTTTTGCACTGTTTATCCTCAAACCTGAAGATAACCTCTGAAAAGTAATGCCTAAATCGGTATTAACTTTCAGTAGGCTTCGTTGTGCGTTTATCGAAGAAACATTGGTATTAAGTACGTTTCCCATTATATCTACTCCTATTTTAATGCCGGTAAACAACACAAGTCAGTCATAGACTGCTGCAGTCGTTAGAGCATAAACAAAACAATAAAATTTAATTGGGAAAGAAAAACTGAGAATTTTACTTTCGATTTAAAATCGAACATCTGAGAATTGCCGATTGTGCCACTTGAAGAACTTGAGAATAGTTTTTCAAGTCAACGCTAGACTGAGAATCCCGCGTTACAGATGGTATCGGCGGTCAAAATTCCGTCTTTAATTTTTTTAAATAATAATTTTATAAAAGTCTGGCTAATTTCTAGTTGCGGGATTGGTGTCAGAGTAAAGCGCATTATCAATAAAAATCAATGAGATAGGAGATAATCGTTGAATTGGCTTGAATTGTTGGCACAGGCTTTGCTTTATTTCTAGCGAACGATATGGATTGTGACAGTTAATCATTACCCATGATAAATCTCCACCGTTTATATCAGTTCTGTTCTTCGGAACAATGCTAGAACTGGCGTGTTAAGTTGCTGAGAACAGCTTGATTCAAAGGTTTTAGTATGAAGCTCTAAGTCAGTTGGTTGCTGAGAACAGCCATCTAGCGCTTAACTTCTGTCGTACGGTAAGGGGGTCGCATGTCGACCCCTTTTCTTTTTCCGGCTATAAAATTCCTCAATTAGCCGATTGACCGCTGAAACAGCGGAAAAAATTGACCGCATCTGCCAAGTACTTCGATTCTGAGTTTAAATTGCATAAGTAATTGTTTTCTATCCTGAAAGAAATAACTGCCAAAAGTTTGACAAATGGGCTATTCTTTATTTAATACAACTTGTATGTTGCTAATTTTTAAACAATTTGTGCTTAAATTTGTAACAAATACTGATTGCCTTAGCTTTTTTATTATTCTCTAGGATAACCATGAGCGAAAAGACTCATTTATTGGTGATAGAAGACGACTCAACTCGACGATCTGAATTGTCAGCGGTGTTAGCAATCGCTAAAGTTAGTTGTCAGGTGATTACCAGCAACGAGTGGCAGGAATCTTACCCACTTGATCCTTTTACTGCAGTCATTGCGGGACAATTTCAGGATCCCGAATCGCGTCAAAAATTATTAACCAAAAACCATACAACACGCTTAAATTCACCACTTATCAGTTTAGTCAGTTCAAAATCCCAAGGTCAACAAGAAAGTGAATTTGAAGCGAGCTTGTTCCAATTAAGTTGGCCATTCACCTCTGAACAACTTAATGATGTGTTATACGGCTGTCAAAAAACTAAGTTAACCGGCGTTAGTTCTGCGCAAAAGCAATTAGAAAAGCAGCTGCGTAATAAAATGGTGGGTAACAGCCAAACCATGGAGTCGGTGCGAAAATTGATCCAACAGGTGGCTAATAGTGAAGCTAGTGTCTTGATTCTCGGAGAGTCAGGTACCGGAAAAGAAGTTGCTGCTAGAAACTTACATGATCTATCGGATCGTAAAGATAAACCATTTGTTCCAATTAATTGCGGTGCTATTCCGGCGGAACTTTTGGAAAGCGAGCTATTTGGTCATGAAAAAGGAGCCTTCACCGGTGCTTTAACCGCGCGAAAAGGGCGTTTTGAATTAGCCGAGGGTGGCAGTATCTTTTTGGATGAGATCGGCGATATGCCGATGCCTATGCAAGTTAAACTGTTAAGGGTTTTACAAGAAAGGACTTTCGAGAAGGTCGGTAGCAGCACACCTATTTCTGCCAATGTCAGAATTATTGCCGCGACCCACCGTCAGCTGGCTGAGGAAGTGAAAGCAAACCGGTTTAGAGAAGATTTATTTTATCGATTGAATGTGTTTCCAATTGATATGCCACCACTAAGAAATCGAGTAGAAGATATTCCTCAACTGGTATCGGTTTTAGTCACTCGGCTAGAAAAAGAAAATCGAGGTTCTGTACGTCTGAGCCCAAATGCTTTGCAATCGTTAATGCATTGCTCGTGGCCCGGTAATGTTCGTGAGTTAGCTAATTTGATAGAGCGCTTATGTATCCTATTTCCTTATGGCGTTGTCGATGTAAGAGAGCTCCCAGACGAGTATCAAAATGAACAAGTGGAAAGTAGTTTTGCAGCACCTGAAGTGACTCACTCGCAGGAGCCTCCAACTAATGCTCATGAAATTCCTGAAGAAGGCATTGATCTGAAGAGCCACATGCAAAACTTAGAAATCAATTATATTGAAAAAGCGCTTGAACATGAAAATTGGGTGGTTGCTAGAGCCGCAAAACGCTTGAAAATGCAGCGAACCACATTAGTTGAAAAAATGCGAAAATACGACCTGCATAAATCTTAAACATTCCATTCTTCGACTGGCGGAAAATTGACGCCACCTTGCTATAGTTAATTTATAAACCTCTATCTATTTGATATTAATAGAAAAATTAAAACGGGCACGCAAATTGCAATTCTAGATGTGATTGTTAAAGCTGTGAATACTTTGGCACTTTATACATTGAATCTAGTGAGGATTGTATGCCACAAAATGTTCAAACTATTTCGTCTGTTGCTGTCGATAAAGCGGATTTGAGCCACGAATCGAATTTCTCTAATTACTCTGCCCAAGAGAGTTCGCTTCAAAACTCGCAATTAAGCTCTGTCATGTCAGATCTCAACCGACTATCAAGGTCTTTTGTTGACTCCTATCAAAACCTCGAGGGTCAAGTTGAACAGCTTAACGATCAATTGCTAGACGCGAGTGAACAACGCTGCGAAGCCATCGAAGAAAAACAAAAACTAATCGATGAAAAGCAGGCGATTGATAATCGTCTGCAAAACTTGCTAGCAATTCTGCCTTCTGGGGTTGTCGTGTTAGACGGAAAGGGGGTTGTGAGAGATTGCAACGCCGTCGCGATCGACATTCTTGGAAGGCCTCTATTAGGGGAAGCTTGGGTGGACGTGATCAGAAGAACATTTGACCCACAAGCAGATGATGGCCATCAAATCTCATTAAAAGATGGACGCAAAGTACATATCGAAACCAGAGCTTTAGATTCTGAACCCGGTCAATTAATTGTGCTGACCGATATGACAAAAACCAGATTACTGCAAGCTGAATTAAGCCAGCAACAAAAATTATCCAGCATGGGCAAAATGGTTGCGTCTTTGGCTCACCAGATTAGAACGCCATTATCGGCTGCTTTATTGTACGCTTCACATTTGTCGAGCAATAAACTGAATCAAGACAAATCGAGCGAGTTTGCAGGTCTGTTGTTAGAGCGACTCAATTTTATGGAGCGCCAAATAGGCGATATGCTAAATTTTGTTAGAGGCGAACGAAAATCAAAATCAATATTTAGTGTGACTGATTTGGCTAACGCTATTTCGATTCACTGTCAGTCGGTTGATCATCCGATTTCACTCGATGTTGACCCAACTCTTCAATCTAGTGCCGCAATCACTGGTGATTTAGATGCGCTGAATGGGGCAATTAGTAATTTAATTAACAATGCGATTGAAGCGACATCCGATCGGCAGCCAGTAAAAGTTGAATTGACAACACAAAGGCCTAATCAGTTATCGGTCATCGTATCGGATAAAGGAATTGGTATAAATAACGCGCAACAGCGAGATCTCTTTGAACCTTTCTACACCACTAAAAGTCACGGTAACGGGTTAGGTCTAAGTATCGTTCATGGTGTCGTCATCGATCATCAAGGTGCAATATCAGTTGACTCCAAAGAAGGCAAGGGGAGTCAATTTAAGATCACCTTACCGATCCAAGTATCAAAAGAATTAAATGCCGCACAAGCAAGCCCAGTTGTAAGCAAAACAACTCAAGTAGCAGAAGGAGTGTCCTATGGTCACTAGAGTGCTTGTAGTCGAAGATGATTTTGCATTAAGAAGCGCATTAGTTGCTAGCTTAGAAGTCTCCGGCTATAAAATAATTTCAAGTGAAAATGCCGAGTCAGCAATTACTCAACTTGCGAAAACGCCGCTCCCAGATATGGTGATAACGGATATTCAAATGGGTGATATGACCGGGATCGATCTTTTAAGGCACATTAGAAAAAACAATCAGCAGTTGCCAGTGATTTTAATGACGGCGTATGGCGATATAAGCGATGCGGTTGAAGTGATGAAGTTAGGTGCGTGTGACTATATTCAAAAACCCTTCGAACCAGAAACCTTAACAAAGATAATTGAACGTTACCTGCCTCAAACAGGTGAACAAGAAATTATCGTTGCCGACCAGGCGAGTATTGAAGTTTTTCAGTATGCAAAAAAAATAGCATCAACACATTCTAACGTTCTTCTATCGGGTGCGAGTGGCTCAGGAAAAGAGGTGATGGCAAAATTTATACACCAGAATTCGCCAAGAAAGGAAAATAAATTTGTCGCGATTAACTGTGCAGCCATACCGGAAAACATGCTTGAATCAACTTTGTTTGGTTATGAAAAAGGTGCTTTTACCGGTGCTCATCAATCAATGCCAGGAAAGTTTGAAATGGCTCAGGGTGGGACATTGCTACTGGATGAAATTTCCGAAATGCCTCTGGCACTGCAAGCTAAAATATTGAGAGTAATTCAAGAGCGTGAAGTTGAAAGACTTGGTGGTAAAAAGGAAATTAAACTTGATGTTCGAGTCATTGCTACAACCAACCGAGATTTAAAAGAAGAAGTTAGCAACAAAAATTTTAGAGAAGATTTATATTATCGATTAAATGTTTTTCCAATTCGTTGTCTCAGTTTAAATGAGCGACCGAAAGATATTTTGCCTTTGGCCGAGTCATTATTGAAAAAATATCGTGAATCTCAAGGTTTACGAGTTCTAAAGTTTTCGGCCGAAGCTAAAGCTAAACTAATTAGCTACGCTTGGCCGGGCAACGTTCGCGAGTTGGATAATCTTATTCAAAGAGTTGCGGTGTTAGCTGGCGATGATTCTGTTTTACCCGAAGATATTGTGTTTGAAATGGCGGTTGGACAAAACACCCATAAAACAGCACCCAACTCGAACGATGAACAATTAGAACAAGCTGAGAACCAACTTGGCAACGATATGCGCAATCACGAATACCAGTTAATCGTTGAGTCTTTAGCAAAGTGTAATGGCAAAAAGAAAGCGGTTGCAGAGCAGCTAGGAATTAGCGCGCGTACTCTAAGATATAAAATAGCCAAAATGCGTGAAGCCGGTTATTGCATTCCCGACAAAAAATCTTTTGCATAGGTCAATATTAGTATGAAAACCTCGTTTGATAACAATCAACTTTTGGCGCAAATGCAGCAACTTAACAAAGTTGCTAAAGCAGGGGCGGCTGACACAGTTAACCCGGTGAACTCGGCTGGAAATGAGTTTGGTAGTTTGTTAACAAAAGCGATTGATACAGTCAATCAACAACAAATGGAATCAGGCCAACTCGCTAGACAAATTGATATGGGCGATGGCGGCGTCAGTTTAGTTAAAGCCATGATCGCAGCGCAAAAATCTAGTGTTGCGTTTCAAGCAACGGTTCAGGTTAGAAATAGAGTGGTGTCGGCATATCAAGATATTATGAATATGCCAATTTAACCACAGAAAATTAGCAAAGACTTTTAGTATAAACAAAAAATAATTGGAGAGACCGAAGTGGCCGAAGCAGCAACTTCAGAAATGGTGAAAATGGAAGGTGACTCAACTGGTATTCTTCCAGGCATGGGGAGTCTCGCACCATTAAAACAAGTAGGTATTCTTATTGCGATTGCGGCAAGCATTGCAATGGGTGTGATGGTTGCTATGTGGTCGAGCGAACCGCCAATGAGGCCACTGGCGAATCTAGAACCCGAAGCGTCTATGGACGTTATTAATTATTTGGAGCAACAACAAATTCCTTACCAAGTGGCAACCAATGGAAGAATATTAATTCCTCAATCTAAATTTAAACGTATTCAAATTGAGTTAGGTGCACAAGGTGTCAATTTAGAAGATAGTAGTACTCGGTCATACTTAGACAAAGATAGCGGCTTTGGTGTGTCGCAACGTATGGAAAAGGCGAGGTTGTTAAGGAATCAAGAAAACTTATTAAAGCAAACGCTTGAAGAGTTTAATGGGGTTCGAGCGGTAAAAGTTCATCTAGCCATCCCTAAAGAATCATCGTTTATTAAAAACCGACGTAAGCCCAGTGCATCAATATTATTAAATTTATATTCACGAGGTGCAATCTCTGAAGAACAGAGCAATTCAATGGTCGATTTGGTGGCGGGTAGCATTCCTAATATGGAAAGAAGCCAAGTAACGATTACCGATCAATTTGGGCGCTTATATCACTCAGGTTCAATGACTAATGCTCAGCTTGCGAGCTCTAGAGAGCTCAATATTGTTAAGCAGCGACAAGATGATATCAGAAATCGAATAGAGCAGATATTAACACCCATTGTTGGTGCTGCCGCTTTTACAGTACAAGTAAACTTAGACATGGATTTTAGTAAGAAAGAACAAACCATGCAGACTTTTAATCCAGACCTACCAGCGGTTAGAAGTGAACGAACGATTGAAGATTCAAGTAATGCTGGCAGTGCCGCAGGTGTCCCTGGTGCGCTATCTAATCAGCCTCCAGCAAACGCTGCTATTCCGCAAGTTGCAGGTGGCGGAGGTAACGAAGCTGACCCAACAAGTTCGGGAAATCGTCGACTAGAAGCGGAAAGAAATTACGATTTGGATACCACCATCAGTCACATCGTTCCACAAGTGGGGGTTGTTGAACGATTGAGTATTTCTGTTGGGCTTGATTATATCGACGACCCCGACAATGCTGGCCAAAAGGTGCCGCGTCCGGCACCCGAAGTCGAGAAGATTGCACGACTAATTCAGGCTGCGGTTGGATACAGCGTGCAACGAGGTGATATTGTAAGTGTCGACTCATTTCCGTTTGTTGCTGGTGAGACACTTCCTGCGCCACCACCACCAGAGTTTTATGAACAAGAATTATTTCAAACCTTGCTAAAACCTGCCATTGCATTACTTTTAGGACTGGTGTTTATTTTTGTCGCAGTTAAGCCAATGTTTAATCGACTTTCAACGGTTCCTGCGGTGGTAAAACCTACAAAAGACGATGAAGAAGACGATTTTGAAGACTTAGCCAGCGGATTAGCTGGCGACAACGAGCTTGCTAGTGATAAAGTAACTCTTGCAGGACATGAAAACCTTGAGTTACCCCCTCCCACAGTTGGGGAGGTAGAGAAATTAGAGCAAGCTAAAGGTGTTGTCAGCAATAACCCAACGTTAGTTGCGCAACTTGTTAAAGGGTGGATAGAAGAAGATGGCTGAGAAAAAAGCTGAACAAATATCCGGCGTAGAAAAAGCTGCGGTTCTATTGTTGTCGTTAGGTGAAGATACCGCTGCGGAAGTTCTCAAACATATGGGCCCTAAAGAAGTGCAAGTGCTTGGCATGAGTATGGCTTCTTTAAAAAATGTTGGTAAGGGCACCGTCGAAAATGTTGTTAGTGAGTTTTTAGAGAAAGTAGAAGAGCAGACCGGAATTGGGATCGGAACAGAGGACTATATTCGAAATACGCTTAAGACGGCGCTAGGTGATGACAAGGCGGGCGGAATTATAGATAGAATTTTGGCCGGAGCTAATACCAAGGGTTTAGATACGCTCAAATGGATGGATGCACGTTCAGTGGCAGACGTTGTGAGATTTGAGCATCCGCAAATTCAATCGATCATTCTTTCTTATCTCGATCCCGATCAGGCTGCAGAAGTGTTAAAACTTTTACCGGATAAAGTAAGAATCGATTTAACCATGCGTATTGCTGCATTAGAAGCTGTTCAACCAGACGCGCTACAAGAACTTAATGACATTATGGAAAAACAATTCACCGGCAGTGGTTCAACACAAGCGCATGAAATTGGTGGTGTCAAAAAAGTGGCTGATATTATGAACTTTATGGACGGTTCCAATGAAGCACTTATTATGGACTCCATTAAAGAAACCGATGAAGATTTAGCCCAGCAAATTCAAGACCTGATGTTTGTGTTTGATAATCTTGAACAAGTTGATGACCGAGGAATTCAAGCATTATTGAGAGAAATTTCAACCGATACTTTGATTGTTGCGTTAAAAGCGTGTGAAGAATCCATCAAAGAAAAAATCTTTAAAAACATGTCTAAAAGAGCGGCAGAATTAATGCGCGATGATTTAGAAGCGATGGGACCGGTAAAATTAAGTGAAGTAGAATCAGCACAAAAAGAAATCTTAACCATAGCCAGAAGAATGGCAGAATCCGGTGAGATTGTACTTGGAGGAAGCGGGGAGGAAATGGTTTAGAGTTTAGACTCAGTGCTAACTTTGAAATAAACTACGCTTATGGTTACTAAAACTAAATCCGATCAACCCATTAAACCACTGAGAAATGTGACCAATTTTTCTAAGTGGGAAATGCCTTCGATTGATGCACCGAAGGGTAAGATATTTAGGCAGCCAGTTGAAGAAGAAGAAGAGCAGCCAAAACAAGAGTTAGTGGAAAAAATATCTGAAGATGAATTACAAAAAATTCGAGACCAAGCCTATCAAGAAGGGTTTCAAAAAGGTCACACTGAAGGACTTGAGGCTGGACAAACAGAAATAGAAACAAAAAAAGCACTGCTCGAAAGCATGTTGCATCAACTGGTTGAGCCAACCCAAGCGTGTGGAGAGCAAACTCAACAAGAGCTGTTAGAAATGGCTTTTGCGATTTCACGACAAATCGTTCGTCGAGAACTTAAACAAGACCCTACTCAACTCATTGCCATTATTCGTGATGCGCTTAAACTGTTGCCGATCGGTTCAAAAAATATTCAAGTTTTGCTTCATCCAGAGGATGCTTCAGTGATAAGGAATGTCCTATCCATTGATGAAGATTCTCCCGATTCTCGTTGGAAACTAGTAGAAGAACCTTCCATGGAACGCGGTGGGTGTTTATTAAAGACCGATAATTCAAATGTAGATGCTTCGGTAGATCGTCAAATTGCAGTGCTGTTTAGCCGAATAGCTGGCGGGCAAAGGGCAGGTGAAGACGATGCAAACGGATGAGTCTTACAGTGCTTTCCTAAAAAAATATCAATCAAAGTTAGAAAATCAGTCCAGTATTGTGGTCGAAGGCCGCTTAACAAGAATGATTGGTATGACGCTTGAAGCGGTAGGTTGTAACGTTAATATTGGTGAGCGGTGTCAGATAGAAACCATTTCTGGTGCATTGGAAGATGCCGAAGTTGTCGGATTTTCCGATGACAAAATTTATCTAATGCCAATCGGAAGTATTCAAGGTCTTGGTCCTGGTGCTCGAGTGATTCCTACGGGGCGTGCACCGGAAATACCGGTTGGAAGGGCTCTGTTAGGCAGAGTTTTAAATGGTCAAGGACAACCGATTGACAATAAAGGACCGGTGCATTGCGCTCAAACGCGACCATTGGTCGCTGATACCGTTAACCCTTTGAAACGCAAACCCGTTGAAGAGCCTTTGGACGTTGGGGTTCGTTCGATCAACTCTATTCTGACGGTTGGTCGAGGTCAAAGAATGGGGTTAATGGCGGGAAGCGGAGTCGGAAAAAGTGTGTTGTTGGGTATGATGACAAGATTTACTGAAGCTGAAATTATTGTTGTTGGGCTAATCGGGGAAAGAGGCCGAGAAGTTAAAGAGTTTATAGAACAAATTTTGGGAGAGGAAGGCCTTCGACGTGCTGTCGTTGTGGCGGTGCCGGCCGACAATTCTCCCCTGATGCGAATTCAAGGGGCAATGGCAGCGACTACCATTGCAGAATACTTTCGCGACCAAGGCAAAAATGTTTTGTTGTTGATGGACTCATTAACTCGCTTTTGTCAGGCTCAGCGAGAAGTTGCGTTAGCGATTGGAGAGCCTCCAGCTACCAAAGGCTATCCCCCTTCAGTCTTCGCTCGAATGCCTCAATTGGTTGAAAGGGCTGGTAATGGCGATACCGATGGCGGTTCTATCACCGCTTTCTATACTGTTCTTGCTGAAGGTGACGATCAACAAGATCCTATTGTCGATGCGGCTCGAGCGATTCTGGATGGTCACGTAGTGCTATCAAGAAGCTTAGCGGATTCAGGTCATTACCCTGCCATCGATATTGAAGGTTCGGTAAGTCGAGTGATTAATCAAATAACGGATGAAAGCCACCGAGAAGCCATATCCCAATTGAAATATTTATATTCGAGCTATCAACAGAATAAAGATTTAATCACCGTTGGTGCCTATCAAAAGGGCAGTGATCCTGTGATAGATGACGCCATTAATAGCATGCCTGAGATTCGCTCTTTCTTGTGCCAAAACATTAATGAAAAGGTCGAGATGGATGAAAGTATTGATGAATTACGTCAAATGATGACGCAATAATAGTTGAAAGCGCATATAATTAAGGGGTATTCAGTTATCGTCAAGTTCAAATTTTTCTTAGCAGATAGAGAAAATAATGAGTAGTTCGAAAAGGCTAAAACCGATAAAGCAGTTGGCTGAAAACAAACAAAAAGCAGCCGCCCAAACGCTTGGAAAATCAGTAGAGTACCGAAAGTTGCAGCTCAATAAGCTGGCACAGTTAAGAAACTATCGTGCAGAGTACGTTAACTCCATGTCTCAAAAAACCCAACAAGGAATGTTTGGTGATCAGTTACAGCAATACCATCTGTTTCTAACCAAATTAGATACTGCCATTAAACACCAAGAACAGGTTGTTGAAGAAAGTGAACAATCCCTGGTAGAGAGTCAGGACAATTGGCGTGCTGATAGCAGCCGAGCCAATGCGATTTCTAGCGCCATAGACAAAATGAAGACCAAAGAAAATCAACAACAAGAAAAACGCGAGAATGCACAGGTCGACGAACTATCTACTCAAGCCTTTATTCGCCAAAAGCAGTTCTAACTTTTCTGGCTAGCTCAGCCCGTTGTTTTATCCTATCGATAGGTCCCTAACCTCTATTGTTGCCTCCACTAGGTTTTTTAAGCCATTTAGTGCTGCGGGCATGGTAATTAAAAAGCTAATAATTACAAAGAGTTAGGTGGCGTTTTGTTGATCGAGTTTGCCATGACCAAATGTCATAATAAAATTCGTGCAAATGCCATTTTTGAACTATGCTTAGGTTTAGTAAAGGGTTGGCGAGGTTCTTGGTTGAATTTTGTCGACTAATTAATGAATAAACTGAGTATTTCAATCTATTTTTGTCGAGAGGAATAAGCTATGGCAGTAACTTCTGCTACTTCAACGGATGGTACATCTCTAACAATCTCTATTGAAGGCCGTTTTGATTTTAGTGCGCACCAAGCTTTCAGAGGCGCCTATGAAAAAGTCTCTCCGGTACCTAATAATATTTCAGTGGATATGTCGGCAACTACTTATCTAGATAGCTCTGCATTAGGAATGTTGCTGCTACTTAGAGACCATTCCGGTGGAGACTCTTCTAATATTAAACTCACTGGCTGCAATGAAGACATAAGAAAAATCTTAACAATTTCAAACTTCGAACAATTATTCGAGATAGTTTAAGCCCGACGGTGAGTTAATTTGAAAATACTCATCGCAGATGATAATACGACAGACCGCATAATTCTTTCTCGGGTCTTAGAGAATTTAGGTCATCAAGTAGTTCAAGCTAGCGATGGCAATGACGCTATCACTAGCTTTGTAGAACACGACCCCTCGCTTGTCCTGTTAGACGTCTTGATGCCAGGTTATGACGGCTATGAAGTCGCTGAGATTATCAAGCAAAAATCTAGCAAACCTTGGTTCCCAATCATTTTTCTCACTTCCCTAACCGAAGCAAGCGATCTCGCTAAGTGTATTGATGCTGGCGGTGATGACTTTGTCTCGAAACCGATTAATAAAATTATTATTAAAGCCAAAATTGATGCGTTCGAAAGAATTATCAATCTATACCAAACTGTTGCTGAACAACGAGAAAAAATTCAATTTCACCATGAGCACTTAGTCCAAGAGCAAGAAGCGGCTAAAAGAATTTTTAACAATATTGCTCACCGAGGGTGCTTGGAATCAAGCAATATTAATTATCACCTGTCACCAATGTCGATATTCAATGGTGATCTTATGTTAGCAGCCGAATTGCCAATGGGAGGAATGCGGTTATTGCTGGCAGACTTTACTGGTCATGGATTGCCCGCGGCCATAGGAGCGATGCCAACCTCTGAAATTTTTTATGGGATGACGATTAAAGGTTTCTCTATTCCAGATATGATGGTTGAAATGAACATGCGGCTTTATGGAGTATTGCCAAGAGGTGTTTTTTGCTGTGTCATCGTCATAGATATCGATGCTCGAGATAGAACGTTAACTATTTGGAATGCTGGAGCCCCCGATTCATTTGTCGTTAATACCCGTACAGAAAGCATAGAACCGATTAAGTCATCTCACCTTCCACTTGGAATTCAGTCTCCAGAAAAGTTTGAAGTGGTTTGCCAAACCCATGAGTTTACACGCGATCACAAACTAATCGCGGTAACAGATGGCATTATCGAAGCAGAGGATTCTAATGGCAAACTGTTCGGAGAAGAGCGGCTAATTGCTGGTATACAAAAAAACATTCAAAGCGAAAGTATTTGCGATGCACTGATGAATGAAGTCGAAAGCTTTTGTGGTAAAACTGAACAAACCGATGACGTTAGTCTGTTGGAAGTGGTTCTGCCAAGCGCAGTTAAACAAGAGGTGGTGCATGCGACTGCCACTTCAAAGAGTTTTTCCGGGACTTGTGATACCGCTTTATCGTTACGATTACGTGGTAAATCCTTAGGAACATTTGACCCGATTCCAATGGTAATGCAAACCTTACTGACTTGTAATGAGCTTAGCCCACATCGTGCAAGAATATTTACTGTATTGTCCGAACTGTATAATAACTCGTTAGATCATGGAGTACTGGGCTTAGACTCCGAAATGAAAAATGATCATGAGGGGTTTACCAAATACTATCAAACTAGAGCTAGAAATTTAGAGCATATTGAACAAGGCTTTGTGGATGTAAGCGTCGATCATCAACCGACTGACGATGGTGGTGTATTGCTATTCGAACTCAAAGATAGTGGGATTGGTTTTGAAGTGGAAGAGCTTCTGAAGCGCGGAGTGAAAGATTACAGTGGTCGTGGGCTACCGTTGTTGCTAAACCTTTGTGATTCAATCGAATATTTTGACGACGGTTCAAGAGTTGTCGCCAGCTATCGCTGGAAAATTGATGATCAAATTGAGTAATCAAACCATGATCGTCTTAACTAAGGTGAAATATGACAGAGCAAAGCATTGATTTAGTCACCGTGAAAGAGCTTGTAGAAATAATGGGAGAAGATATGCCGATGCTATTAGACTCCTACATAGCCGATACGCGCGCTAAGCTAACTCAGTTGGCCAAATTACACCCAGATACTGATCAAGAGTCGATTTTTAGGCTGGCTCATAGTTTGAAAGGTAGTAGTCGAAATATCGGAATCTCAGCCTTTGCTGATTATTGTGAAGAGATTGAGGAGTTAGCAAGAGCTGAAAAGTTAAATAAAAATGGTGTTGATCAACAAAGGCTACAAAGCTTATTTGATTCCGCGATAGAGGCGCTTAATCAACAATTAGCCGATTCTTCCGGTGCGTAGTCTTTCAACAACCCACGACAGATTGTCATTTTCTATACTAAAAGTTTTATTTTAAATAGAGCCTTTTGTATCTCAGTCGATTCATTAAATTTCAGTTGGCATCGCAATTGCATTTCTCACACTAAGTTTTTCTCCTCTTAGCTCGAGAGTGACGTTTTATGCTTACCTCAATTTTGAACTTAACATCCGGTCAACAGCGGGAAACTGCTGAGGTTTCTGCGACTTCGTTTCAGTTGCAATTCCAACAGAGTGGCGTTACTAGCCAACAACAAAGTAATTCGGGCAATGATTTTGCCCAGCAGTTAGGTCAATTTCGGCAATTAATGCAGGCGTCGCTGAGCGAAACAGGCAAGGATTTGCCGGATTTTAGCAATAACCAGAATACCGCAGAAAATCAGTTTGGAAACAAGTTTAACCAACTTCGTCAGTTAATGAATAAATTGCAACAGAACTTGCAAGCAACCCCGTTAGAAAACGAGATAGCAGAGGGTGTCCAGGCTAGTGATCAACTCATGAATAGCGATTCGTTACAAGGTTTATTGGAAGCAATTTCAGAACGTATCGATCTGCTTAACAATTTTAGTCAGCATGAAGGGTACTTGTTAACTGAGCAGCAAGCCGACAAACTCTCGGAAGCACTCGATATACTGCAAGTTAAGTTGGCCAACAGCAACCAATTCATCGTTGAATCCCAAGGGCAGCCGGGTCAATTAGAAAAAATGAAGCTGGAGATCACAGATTTATTCAAAGACTCGGTAAAAGCTTTAGAAAAATTGAGTCAAGCTTTGATTAGTAATCAATCAGCAACTACAGCGGCTAAAGCAACACCAACTGACAAGGGTGCTGAGTTGCTAAATAACGGTAAATTGACAACTAACTCTGCACTGCGCTCCAACGAGGCAGCTATTTTATCGAAGAGCGTAGAGATGGATAACTTAGCAGCCGCATCGGTTCTCACTAAAAGACAGGAAAAGGGCGATATTCTAGCCGTTAGTAACAACAAACTAGCCCAAAACACTGAGTTAAAAACGATTTCTAACTCGATTAATAACCTTTCGTTGGAAGCAGAATCTGAAGTCAATTTAGCTGCTGAAAAGCTTGGAATAAAAGGACGGGCAATACTCGCATCCTCCGAAAACTTAATGATGACCGCTAAAACTAAAGCCGTTGTCACTTCGTCGGTAGATGCTAAGAGTTTATTCTCGCTATCATCACTAGCGCCTGCGGCAGCCGAACTAAGTGGGGGCGCTGGAAATGCCGTTAATGAAATGGTATCAAGTCAATTACTTCAACCTAACCAAGTAACAAGTCAATCAAATATACAACAAGGATTAAATTTAAGAAGCGACTTTTCACCCAACTTAGCACTTAGGATCCAATGGATTTTTCAGCAAGCATTATCAAGTGCTGAAATTATGATGGATCCACCTGAGCTAGGCCCACTTAGCGTTAAAATGCAGCATAGAGGAGGGGAAACTAATATTGTTTTTCAAGTTAATAATCAGCAAACCAAAGAGATGATTGAAGACAACCTGCCTAAACTCAAAGAGCTATTGGAGGAGCAAGGGATCGCACTGGGCGATACCCAGATAAAACAAAATCAACAACAAGAAGACCAAGAAAAATCGGATAGCTCTCCCACAGTCAACGAAGAAGATTTGCTAGAGAGTGACGAAATAATCGCCAAAAATGAAGACCAGCCTTCTCATGGTGTCGCCATTCTCGATACTTACATATAGTTTATCGATAAACTAACCTAACTGCATCAGATTGTTAAAATACTCTCTACTTTGTTTGCTTAGTCTAGCTATAAACGATTTTACTTCTGTGATACAAACTAATTCAACGATCAACCGACCCATCCTATAGCGCCAAATTTTCGACGGCTCTAATTCTTCAGATAAAACATTGTAGTTAACATATTGATTTGATTGGTTTTATGCCTCTGATTGAAGCTTGGTACAAGTTTTGCATTCTTAGCTGTAGAGTAATAATTTTGACGAAAAAGTGTCATCGGGCCCTTGCTACGCTATGCAAATACTTCAATTGTTAGCCATACTTGTGAGTAAGTTTTTAACTAAATTTGATTAACTTATTGGAGTAATTTGAAAATGGCACAAGATGACCAAGATTTAGAATTAGATGTAGATGGTGGTGATGATTCCGCTGGCGGTAAGGGCAGTAAGAAATTAATCATTATCATAGCCGTTGCGGTGTTGCTTTTAGGTGGCGGAGCCGCGGCTTTTTTCTTAATGGGAGACAGTGAGCCTGCTGGTGAAGAGCAAGCGGCAGAGGAAGAAGTTGTTGAAGAAAAAGGGCCTGCAATTTATGTGGGTGTACCCAATGCCATCACAGCAAACTTGCCAGGTGATAGAAAAAGTCGAACAGTACAAATAAAACTTTCTTTTATGGTGCGCAGTAGTGATGCTAAACAAAATATAAAGCTGCATATGCCACAAATTAAAAATGATATGTTGATGTTGCTGAGCCAAAAAAACGCCCAAGAACTTAAGACTCCAGAAGGCTACGATAAGCTAAAAGAAGAGACTCTAACAACAGTGCAAGAGACTATGACTAACTTGGTTGGAAAACCCACAGTTGAAAAAGTGTTATTCGTCAGTTTTGTTATGCAATAAAGATAACTTTTATTAAAGAGATAGTATGTCCGATTTATTAAGCCAAGACGAAATAGATGCGCTCCTTCACGGAGTGGATGATGGAGACGTCGAAGTCGAAGACGAATCGCTTGACCCTGGTGAAGCGAGAACCTACGACTTTTCGTCTCAAGATCGAATCGTTCGAGGTCGGATGCCATCACTTGAAATGGTTAACGAGCGTTTTGCTAGGCATATGCGAATTAGTCTTTTTAACATGATGAGACGAAGTGCTGAAATCTCAGTGAATGGGATTCAAATGATCAAGTTTAGTGAATATATTCATAGTTTATTTGTCCCCACAAGTTTGAATATGGTGAAAATTAGACCGCTTCGTGGCACAGCACTATTTACTTTAGAAGCGAAATTAGTATTTATTTTAGTGGACAACTTTTTTGGGGGCGATGGTCGCTTTCACACCAAAATTGAAGGCCGAGAGTTTACCCCGACTGAACGTCGAATTATTCAACTGCTACTTGACCAAGCATTCATTGATTTAAAAGAAGCTTGGGCTCCTGTTATGAAAGTTGACTTTGAATACATGGACTCAGAAGTAAACCCTGCGCTAGCCACAATCGTTAGTCCAAGCGAAGTCGTATGTGTGTGTAGCTTTAATATCGAGTTAGATGGTGGCGGAGGTAACTTTCATGTGACCATGCCTTACTCAATGCTAGAGCCGATTAGAGAAAAACTGGATGCTGGGATTCAGTCTGATCGCGATGAAGGCGATGACCGATGGACTGATGCACTTAAGGAAGAAATTTTAACCGCAGAAGTCGAGCTTTCCACCTCGCTTGGGGAAACTGAAGTCAGTTTAAAGGATGTTTTAGAGTTTAAAGAAGGCGATATTATTCCCATAGAAATGCCCGAAAAAATAGTCGTAAAAGCTCATGATATGCCTTGTTTTAGAGCCACTTATGGAAAATCCAATGGCCATAAGTCGGTAAAGATTTTAGAAGAAATTTCACGCGAGCACATAATGCGTTCAATGTTAGAGGATTAAGAAAATGTCTGATGAAAATGGCCAAGGTGATGACGCGGCAGACGATTGGGCTGAGGCAATGAATGAGCAGGCAGAGTCTGAAGCCGAAGCAGTCTCTCCCGAAAACCTTGAAGAAACTGTTGACGGTAACACCATAAAGAATGAAAAGTTAGACGTCATTCTAGATATCCCCGTATCGATGTCCCTAGAAGTGGGGCGAACTCAGATTCCGATTAGAAATCTACTTCAGTTAACTCAAGGTTCAGTGGTAGAGCTAGATCGTTTAGCAGGAGAGCCCCTTGATGTGATGGTTAATGGAACACTTATCGCTCACGGTGAAGTGGTAGTGATCAATGAGAAGTATGGAATTCGCTTAACTGATGTGATGAGTCCTCATGAACGAATCCAAAAGCTTAAATAGAGTTTTACTAGAAAAGCTCAGTGATAACTCGCGGTTGATAAAATCGCTCGTCTCGTGTTTTGTTTTAATATTTTCATTTAATGCACTATCACAAGAAAAGCAATTAAAGTTAACGCCCGTTGATAGTTTATTGCCAATGTTAGGTGGTTTGCTGGTGATACTTTTATTTATCTTCGGATTGGCTTTTCTATTTAAACGGTTTACTAATTTTAGTCCTAGCAGTAAGAATATTAAAATTCTCGAAACGCAAATGATTGGAACCAAAGAAAAATTAGTGATTGTAAAAGTTCAGCAACAAAGTTTCTTGATTGGAGTGACAGCCAATACAATCAGTCAACTCGGTGAGTTGAATTTAGATGAGCAAACCGTAGACGTTGAGCAAACCCAAGACATTGAGCAAACTGTACCCAAGTCATCAACAGACTCGCCAAGCTCACCTGATTTCAAATCGGTTTTAGGTAATATTGTTCGAAATTCCGTGGGTTTAAAAAATACTTCAAATGATGTTAATAAGCTGGTTGGTTAAACGAATGAAGTCGACTAAATGGTTTAAATCCATTTTAACGCTATTGATTATAGCGGCTAGCCAAACGGCTCTGGCAGATCCTGGAATTCCCGTTTTATCTGTGGAGACCAACGATTCTGGTAATCAAGAGTACAGCGTCACTTTACAAATTTTAGGTTTAATGACAATGCTGACTTTTCTGCCAGCAATTGTCATGATGATGACTTCGTTTATACGTGTAACCGTTGTATTTGCGATTTTAAGACAAGCCCTCGGAATGCAACAAACACCTTCCAATCAAATATTAATAGGACTTAGTTTATTTCTCAGTTTTTTTATTATGTCACCAGTGATTGAAAGGGTGAACCAGGAAGCCGTTCAACCTTACTTGGAAGAGTCCTTGACGTCCACTCAAGCACTAGAAGCGGCTCAAAAGCCTTTTGCGGAGTTTATGTTTGGGCAAATTAGAGAAAGTGATTTAATCTTGTTTATGGATTTATCAGGCACTGAAGCGCTAGAAGAAGGGGAAATGCCACCATTTAAAGTATTGGTTCCATCATTTATTATCAGTGAACTAAAAACCGCCTTTCAAATTGGCTTTCTTTTATTCATTCCCTTTTTGATTATTGATTTAGTCATCGCCAGTATTTTGATGGCGATGGGGATGATGATGCTTTCTCCACTCATTATTTCATTACCATTTAAGATTATGCTTTTTGTTCTAATAGATGGTTGGGCGTTGGTGGTTGGAACGCTTGCAAATAGCTTTACTTAGCTTGAGGAGAACTCGTGAGTCCCGAAGTTGCGGTAGAAGTATTTAGAGGAGCACTTTATGTCATCATTTTATTGGTGGCAGCCATAGTTGTCCCTGGATTAATTGTTGGGCTGTTGGTGGCTATATTTCAAGCGGCTACCAGTATCAATGAACAAACACTTTCATTCTTACCAAGGTTATTAGTCACCTTAGGCGCCATGATGTTTTTAGCCAACTGGATTTTTTCTACGCTTATCGGTTTTACCACGGAATTGTATTTGTCGATACCAGAATTAATCGGTTGAACAAAATGAGCAACAAAACCCTTAATGAATATCGAAGCTGAGCAAATACTAAATTTAATGGCGATGTATATCTTGCCATTTGCGAGGTTGTCCGGTTTTCTGATGGTGCTCAGTGTGGTCGGTTCGCGTAATTTTCCTGCTCGCTTTAGGATGTTGTTAGCTTTAGCAATCACGGTGATAGTGGTTCCGGTTATTCCTGCAACTGAAGCGGTGAAATTATTCAGTATACAGGGATTCTTATTAACAGCAGAACAAACACTCATTGGAATAGCGTTGGGTTTTGTTTCTCGACTAATGCTTGAGACATTTGTAATTGGTTCGCAAATAATAGCTATGCAATCGGGATTAGGCTTCGCATCCTTGGTCGACCCAGCTAACGGAAATAGTGTGCCAGCTCTCGGTCAATTTTTTCTGATGCTAACGACCTTGTTGTTTCTTGCAGTTGATGGTCATTTAGTAATGATTCGGTTGGTAGTTGAAAGCTTCACTTCGTTTCCTATAGGCTCTTCCCAAAATTTATCTGAGCTGTTTATTCAATTAGTCAACTGGGCGGAGTGGATGTTCGCCGCAGCGCTATTAATGTCATTAGTGGCCATTGCTTCATTATTAATTGTCAATATTTCTTTTGGCGTGATGACCCGAGCAGCGCCACAAATTAATGTGTTTGCCGTTGGATTTCCGCTAACCATGGTGGCTGGTTTAATTTTAGTTTGGTTAAGCTTGGTTTATTTCTTGCCTCATTTTGAAAATCAATTGGTACGCGCCAATAGCTTAATGTGTAACATGGTAAATTTAGAGTGTTAATTTTCGTTGGAGGCATAAATGGCTAAAGATGATGCCGGCGAACGCGAAGAAGCGGCGACCCCCAAGCGCCTGAAAGAGGCGCGTGAAAAAGGTCAGATAGCTCGTTCCAAAGAACTCACAACGGCGTTACTTTTAATGGCGGCAGCGACTGCGTTGTATAGTTTTTCATCATCAGCAGGTTCAGATATCGCCAACATTGCACGTAAAGCGTTTTCTCCCGACCGACGATATATGTTCAACCCCAAACAAATGTTATCAAGCTTGCAAGAGCTGGTTGGTGAAGCCGCATTTGCGGTTTTGCCCTTTTTCCTTGTACTGTTTTTTATAGGATTAATTTCTCCATTGGCATTAGGTGGTTTGTCATTCAGCACTAAAGCGATAGCGCCTAAAGCTAACCGAATGTCTATTGGTAAAGGCTTGAAAAGAATGTTTGGTTTGCATGCATTAATTGAGTTAGTCAAAGCACTGGCAAAAATATCAGTCGTCTTTTTAGTTGGCTATCTCGTCATGACCGTTGCTTTTCCTTCGTTGACAGAGTTAGGGCAAGGAAACGTCGAACTGGGAATTGCTTCGGCCATGGATATTGTCGCCAGTAGTTTTTTCTTTCTCTCACTATCGTTAATATTGATTGCTCTAATCGATGTCCCTTATCAAATTTGGAATCATGCGAAAGAGTTGAAAATGTCCAAGCAAGAAGTCAAGGATGAATTTAAAGAGACAGAAGGTCGACCCGAAGTTAAAGGTAAAGTCAGACAAAAGCAACGCGAAATTTCCCAGCAAAGAATGATGGAAGCTGTTCCTGAGGCGGATGTTGTGGTTACTAACCCAGAGCATTTTTCTGTGGCGCTTAAGTATAATGTAATGAAGTCTGATGCGCCAATCGTGGTCGCTAAAGGAGCGGACTTGATAGCGCTGCAAATAAGAAAAGTTGCTAACGCCAATGACGTGCATATTATGCGAATGCCGCCTCTTGCAAGAGCACTATTTTATACCACAGATATCGATGAAGAGGTTCCTCAAGGGCTGTATCTATCTGTTGCTCAAGTGCTTGCGTTTGTTTTTCAACTTAAAAGCTTTAAACAAGGGAAAGGGGCGAGACCTGAACAAATTAAAGACCTTGATATCCCTGATGAATTTCGATTTTAGCCGCCTCTTGTCATTCACAAGTTAGCGCTGTTCTTAAAATATTTTCAGTCCATTTGAGCCCTTTGGGCATTTTAGGCTCGATTCTTGCAAATTCCTAAAAATCGATCAATCTGTTAGTTTTTTGACGTTTTTATTTTAGGCGATCTAAGACCTAAAAGAACAATATTACAAGAATGGTATCAATGGCTGAAGCTATTACTACAAACTCAATTCGAAGCCGTATCCCTGCATTAGGGACGCCGATTTTATTGTTGTCGTTATTGGCAATGATGACCTTACCGATCCCAACGTTTTTACTTGATATCCTTTTTACTTTTAATATCTCCTTGGCATTAATCGTGGTACTTGCGACGGTCTATGCACAACGACCATTAGATTTCGCAGTATTCCCGACAATTCTTTTAGTCGCGACCTTAATGAGATTAGCGATGAACGTAGCATCGACTCGCGTGGTGTTAATTAATGGTCATACTGGTCCTGGTGCAGCGGGGGATGTGATTGAATCATTCGGCTCAGTCGTTATTGGCGGAAATTACGCCGTTGGTTTGGTTGTTTTTGCAATTCTAGTGATTATCAATTTTGTGGTAGTCACTAAAGGTGCAGGCAGAATATCTGAAGTAAGCGCACGGTTTACTTTAGATGCTATGCCGGGCAAGCAAATGGCAATTGATGCTGATCTAAACGCCGGATTATTGTCACAGGAAGAAGCTAGAGAGCGCCGTAAAGAAGTCTCGGAGGAAGCTGACTTTTATGGTTCAATGGATGGTGCTTCTAAATTTGTACGCGGTGATGCTGTTGCTGGGCTTCTGATCTTATTCATTAATATCATTGGTGGTGTTTCCGTAGGAATGGGGCAACATGGTCTAGACTTTTCAACCGCAATGCAATATTACGCGCTATTAACCATTGGTGATGGATTGGTTGCGCAAGTGCCCGCGCTATTACTATCGACATCCGCTGCTATTATGGTGACTCGCCAAAATAGCTCTCACAATATGGGTGACATGTTAGTGACTCAGTTGGTGATGAACCCGACGGTTTTATTTGTGACTGCTGGTGTCCTGTTTGTGATGGGAATCATTCCCGGTATGCCGCATATTCCCTTTCTAGTTCTAAGCACCATTTGCGCGGCTGGCGGGTACCTTGTGAGGCAAAAAAATGAAACGGTTAAAGTTGAATTAGAGCAAGCCGCACAGCGACAGCCCGTTGAAGAGCCTGTGGTAAAAGAATTAAGTTGGGACGATGTTCCGCCAGTTGATCAAGTCGGCCTTGAGGTTGGTTATCGTTTAATTCCAATGGTTGATCCTGCCCAAGATGGAAAATTGATGGGGCGTATCAAAGGGGTTCGTAAGAAAGTCTCGCAAGAACTAGGTTTTTTAATTTCGTCAGTGCACATAAGAGACAATTTAGATCTATCGCCAAACGCGTATCGAATTGCGATCCAAGGGGCAACTGTTGGTGATGCCGAAGTTTACCCAGACAAGGAGTTAGCGATAAACCCTGGTCAGGTATTTGGAAAATTAGAAGGGATTGAAGCTAAGGACCCAGCATTTGGCTTGGAGGCCGTTTGGATAGATTCTTCGCAACGAGATAATGCGCAAGCACTAGGCTACACGGTGGTTGATGCGAGCACTGTCATCGCAACCCACCTAAGTCATCTACTGCAATCACATGCGGCCGATTTGTTTGGTCACGAAGAAGCAGAGCAAATGCTAAAAGCGCTCGCCAAAAGCGCCCCTAAACTTGCTGAAACTCTGATTCCAGATGTGGTCTCTCTAGGTACGTTAGTTAAGGTTTTACAAAATTTATTGCTAGAACAAGTCCCTATTCGAGATTTAAGAACCATCGCTGAAACTCTCGCAGAGTTTTCGAGCAGAAGCCAAGATCCAGCGGTGCTTACAGCAGCCGTTAGAGTGTCATTAAGCCGCTTGATTGTGCAAAACATAGTCGGACTTCAAGATGAGATTCCTGTGGTCACTTTAGCGCCTGAGCTAGAGCAAATTTTACAGCAGTCTGTTGCCGTTGGTTCTGAAGATGCGGTTGGTATTGAGCCCGGGTTGGCCGAACGAATTCAAGTTTCATTGAAACAAATTGTTGAACAACAAGAAGCCGCTGGACAACCCGCCATCTTGTTAGTTGCACCGACTTTAAGGCCGTCGTTAGCGAAGTTTGCGCGATTTGGCATCAAAGGGTTGCATGTGTTGAGCTATCAAGAAATTCCAGACAATAAACAGATAAAAGTTATCGCTAATGTTGGTAATCAATAAATAATAATTAGTAAATTTTAAAAAAGACAAACTTAGTTAAAAGAAAACAAAGCTTTTAAGCTTAGGATTGGATTAAGATATGAAAATTAGACGATTTTATGGCAATAATATGAGAAATGCTTTGCGTCAAGTCACGGAAGAATTTGGCGAAGATGCGGCTATTCTTTCGAGTCAAAAGACCGCGACTGGTGTCGAAGTGATTGCCGCTCTCGATTACGACCAAGATCTATTACCCGAAAGCTTAGAGCAAGTGCCATCGTCTCAACCGACTAGTGATTATGCAGAGACACCGATTCAAAATGGTGAATCGGCAGCTCAAAGTATCAGCAATAATGAAGAACATGTAGTTCAAACTGTCGATTCAAGACCAAGTTTAGTCGATCTGTTACCGGGCAAGGTCAATGCCAAGGAGCAGGAAGCATCGAGCTCACGAGTGGTCATGCAGCAACAAGCCACTACAGATGAAGGGCTAAAAAAATCGGTTTCGAATCAATTGCAATGGTCTACTGATCCTGGACTCGCCGCCATGAAAGAAGAATTGAAACTAATGCGAGAAATGATGTCCGAGCAACTCAAAGGATTAAAATGGGATCGTTTTTCTGAAACCGAGCCAACCAAAGCGATGTTGGCAAGACGCTTGACCAGTCTAGGCATCACCAGAGAAATCTCAGACAGTTTGATCCCAAGTGTAAATAAGCAACAAGATGCAGAATGCAGTTGGCAAAATTTATTAGCTTTATTGGCTAAATCCGTCCATGTCAATTGTCAAAATATTTTGAATGAGGGCGGAATATTTGCCTTTATGGGACCGACTGGGGCTGGTAAAACAACCACCATCGCTAAGATTGCAGCTAGATTTGTAATTAAGCATGGCACAGACTCTGTGGCGTTGATTTCAACTGACAACTATCGTATTTCGGCACAACACCAACTAGCCAGCTTTGCGCGTTTAATCGGCGTACCCATGACGAGTGTTAGTTCGAGTAAAAGCCTTGATGAGCTGCTGGTGCAGTTTAAAAGTAAGAAGTTGGTATTGATTGATACCGCCGGTCTGTCAGCGAAGGATACTGCGATTTTTCAACAACTAGAAAGCATACGAGACTCCAACCAGCCGATAAAGCGATTCTTAATGATGCCCGCAACCAACCAGACTGCAGTGTTGCGGCAATCAATTGAGTTATTTAAGTCATTTTCACCTTACAGTGTGATAATTACTAAAGTTGACGAGGCGGCTAGTATGGGAGAGGTACTAAGTTTATTAATTAAACACAACTTGCCAGTCGCGTTTACTACTGATGGGCAACGAGTTCCCGAGGATATTAGGCTGGCTCGAAGCCACCACCTTGTATCAAAAGCTGTTTGGCTGGCCAATAAATATGCGGAAACACCAGAAGAATGGCAGTTAGCCCAAGGGTTAGATGCAGTAAACTATGGTTAATGGAATTTGTTCGATTTAAATTCAGAATTATCAGCAAGTTAAGTAAAAATGGACTAAGCTTACAACAAGATAAAGCTGATGTTCATACAATCGTTTTTTACGAGGAGAAGCTCGATTGAGCCAGTACAGCGATATTGCCAGTGGTGCAACATCAAAACCCGTTAAAGTTATAGCCGTCACAGGTGGAAAAGGCGGTGTTGGAAAAAGTAACGTTTCGGTTAATTTGGCCGTTTCCTTAAGTCAGCTTGGTCATAAAGTGATGCTTCTTGACGCTGATTTAGGCCTCGCAAACGTTGACATCATGTTAGGGGTCAAAGTCAATAAAAACCTTGCCGATGTTTTAAATGGTGAGTGTGATCTACAAGACATTGTTATCGAAGGACCTCATGGACTTCAAATAGTACCAGCGTCTTCTGGTACGAAAAGCATGGCCGAGCTTTCATCGGTGCAGCATGCAGGAATCATTCAAGCGTTTAGTGATATAGGCAAAAATCTCGACTTTTTGATTATTGACACTGCCGCGGGTATTACTGATATGGTGATTAACTTTGTTCAGGCAGCCCAAGACATCATAGCGGTTGTTTGTGACGAACCAACCTCTATCACAGACGTTTACGCGCTAATGAAGGTTTTAAATAGAGACCACAAAATTGTTCGCTTTAACGTGCTTGCTAACATGGTCCATACGAGTCAGGAAGGGCGTGAATTGTTCGCAAACCTGAGTGGCGTTTGTAACCGATTTCTCGATGTGACTCTGAATTACCTGGGAAGTGTTCCATTTGATGAAAATATACGTAAATCAGTAAGAAAGCAGAAAGCGCTAGTTGACGCATTCCCACGAAGCCCTGCGGCTATCGCTATCAAAAGCCTCGCAAAGAAGGTAGAACAATGGCCTATCCCTAAAGATGCCAGTGGAAATATAGAGTTTTTTATGGAAAGATTAGTCTCTTAGTAGTTTAAGATAAATAATAATATCAATAATTTAAGGCCCTAGACGTGACCGGAGCTGATACCTACAAGAAAATTCAGGACGATGATTTCGCCGAGCGATATGCGCCGCTAGTCAAGCGAATTGCGCACCATTTAATGGCTCGGTTGCCCTCTAGTGTTCAGTTAGAAGACATGTTACAGGCTGGAATGCTCGGCTTGTTAGAGGCAAGAAGCAATTTTGATGCGACAAAAGGTGCAAGTTTTGAAACTTTTGCCGGTATTCGAATCCGCGGTTCAATGATCGATGAAATTCGAAGAGGGGATTGGGTTCCCCGCTCAGTACATAAGAATGCACGTAGTATCGCCTCTGTTATCAAGGAAATAGAACAATCCACCGGGCGAGACGCTCGAGACTCCGAAGTAGCAGAGAAACTCGGTGTCGAGGTGTCGGAATACCGTCAAATGCTTATGGATGTGAGTAATGGGCACATGATGGACTTTGAAGCCATGGGGGTTACCGAAGACTATTTTTCCCAAGGCCTATCCGATAGCAGTCAAACCCCACTAGAACGTATTCAAAAAGAAGATTTCAGAAATTCGCTTGCAGGCGCGATATCCTCACTTCCTGAGAGGGAAAAGTTGGTATTGGCTTTGTACTATGATGAAGAGCTAAACCTCAAAGAAATAGGCGAAGTCATGGGGGTTAGCGAGTCAAGAATTAGCCAGATTAACAGCCAGGCAATGCTAAGATTGCAATCTCGACTAAAAGATTGGAAGAAATAGCATTTTTAGACTAGATTAATTGTAGGCACATGGTTGTTTGTGGACCAAGTGAATAAGAACACTAATTAACTTTCAAAACAGTCAAAACTTTAATCGTTCATAAAGTATTCAGACGGAGATTTATCTTGGATAAGAACATGAAAATCCTGGTTGTTGATGACTTTTCTACAATGCGTAGAATCATCAAAAACCTGTTAAGAGACTTGGGGTTTACCAATACTCAAGAAGCCGATGATGGAAATAGCGCGCTACCAATGCTGCAGTCTGGGAACTTTGATTTCTTAGTGACGGATTGGAATATGCCTGGAATGCAAGGCATTGACCTGTTGAAAGCGGTGAGAGCTGATGACAAATTGAAATCATTACCTGTACTTATGGTCACAGCTGAATCCAAAAGAGAGCAAATAATAGAGGCGGCTCAAGCAGGTGTAAATGGTTATATAGTAAAACCATTTACCGCTGCAACATTAGATGAAAAACTACAAAAGATTTTTGAGCGCATTGACGGTTAAGATGCTCTTAGCCTAGCCCTAAAGGACCCCTTTAAAAATGAATTTATCCGATAAAGACCGGCTTTCTCAGACCATCGATCAAACCCGAGATCTTCTGGCTCATTTAGAAAATAATGAAATTGAAGATGCTCAAGAGCTGATTGACTCACTTGCGACTGCTGGAGATGAAGACTTATTTGTAGAAATCGGAAAATTGACGCGCAATTTACACGAAGCACTCACCAATTTTCAGATGGATTCAAGAATCACCGACATAGCAGCTTCAGAAATTCCTGATGCCAAAGAACGTTTAAACTATGTTATTGAGAAGACCGAAATCGCCGCCAATAAAACCATGGATAAAGTTGAAAGTTGTACCGAACGTTCAAATACCATGGCCAAAGACTCTCAAGACTTACTAACTGAATGGAAAAAGCTTTACTCAAGGGAGCTAGAGCCGGGAGATTTTAGAAAGCTATGTAAAAAAATAGAATCTCATTTAGAAAAGAACAAAAATGATGCAGATGAATTGCATGCAGAATTAACAGAAGTACTGATGGCCCAAGACTATCAAGATTTAACCGGCCAAGTCATTCGACAAGTGATTACCTTAGTTCATGATGTTGAAGAGAGTATGGTTCATATTATAAAAATGTTCGGCAGTATGGATGGTTATAACTCTGCGAAAGGCAAGACCACTGGAAAAGAAGGCGTTGAAGGCCCAGTAGTTAATGCCGACAAGCGCGACGACGTAGTTAAAGGACAAGACGAAGTTGACGACCTTTTATCCAGTCTTGGATTTTAAGGGAGTACTGAATGTCATTTGAACCTGACGAAGAAATACTGCAAGACTTCCTTATAGAAGCTGGCGAGATCCTTGAAGAGCTCTCTGAACAATTAGTCGCTCTTGAAAACGAACCACAAAACATGGATTTGTTGAATGGTATATTTCGTGGTTTTCATACGGTAAAAGGTGGAGCCGGTTTTTTAAATTTAAAACCATTAGTTGATATCTGCCACATAACCGAAAATATATTCGATATCTTGCGAAATGGCGACCGAGTCGCGGATGCTGACTTGATGGATAACATTTTGCAGTCCCTAGATATTGTCAACGAGATGTTCGATGCCGTCAAAAGTGGCGAGGAGCCGGAGGATGCCGAACCAGCATTTCTAGAGCATCTCGGGCAATTTGCTAAACCTGCGAGTGAAGATGGCGAGGTTGAAGTAGAACAAGAAACCGAACAACAGGCTGAAGCGCCACAACCTGAA
This sequence comes from Kangiellaceae bacterium, assembly GCA_965230505.1. Classification (GTDB taxonomy): domain Bacteria; phylum Pseudomonadota; class Gammaproteobacteria; order Enterobacterales; family Kangiellaceae. The sequence goes on from OZ246006.1 coordinate 4,048,310, forward strand.
GAGCCGCAAGCGGAACCGTCATCTGCGGATGAAGAAATCACCGATGACGAGTTTGATGCGTTGCTTGATGAGTTGCAGGGCAAGAGCCCAGATACATCCGCAACAGAAACAGTTCCATCTACTCCAAGTGATGACATAACCGACGACGAATTTGAAGCCTTGTTAGATGAGCTACACGGTGATGGTAAGTTTTCTGCCAGTTCCCCCGAAGCAAAACCTACGACAGCTCCTGAAACAAAGTCTGCCGCTCCAGCCGCTGGAGACGACATTACCGACGATGAATTTGAAGCTTTATTGGACGAACTGCATGGTAAAGGCGGCGCTGTTAGTGCTAGTGAACCCACTAAACCTCAAGCTAAAACTAGCCCCGCGAAACCGGCTCAACCTGCAGCCGGTGGTGACGATCTAATTGACGATGCAGAGTTTGAAGCATTGCTTGACGAATTGCATGGAAGTGGAAAGGGACCGGCCAGTAAAGCTAAGGATAAAACCGAAGACAGCAAAAAAGCCGCTAAAAGCGCACCGAGTAAACCGCCAGCTCAAGCCGCTAAACCGACAGTCAAAAAAGCTGCACCCAAGCCTCCCGCTAAACCCGCAGCAAAGCCAAAAGCGCCAGCCAAACCTGCCGCAAAAGCGGCTGCTAAAGAGCCTGCGAAACCTGCAAAAGCGAAAAAACCTGCCGCCGTGGTTACTGAAGCGACAGTGAGGGTAGATACTAAGCGATTAGACGATATTATGAATATGGTCGGTGAATTAGTATTGGCAAGAAACCGATTAAAAACAGTTTCTGCGGCGATGGACAACAATGAAGATTTAAGTAAAGCGGTTTCTAATTTAGATATAGTCACTGGTGACCTTCAAGGCGCAGTGATGAAGACTCGAATGCAGCCAATTAAGAAAGTATTCGGCCGATTCCCTCGAGTGGTAAGAGATTTAGCGCGAAGTCTCAAGAAAGAAATTACCTTGAAAATGGTCGGAGAAGATACCGATTTAGATAAAAATCTAGTTGAAGCTCTAGCAGACCCATTAGTTCATTTAGTGAGAAATTCAGTCGATCATGGCATTGAAATGCCTGACGTCCGCGTCGACTCTGGTAAGACTAGAGCAGGATCAATCACTTTGTCCGCAGCCCAAGAAGGTGACCACATTATGCTTATCATCGAAGATGATGGTAAGGGGATGGATGCGGATGTGCTCAGAGGAATCGCGGTTGACAAAGGGCTGATGGATAAAGAACATGCCGACCGATTAACCGATAACGAGTGTTACAACTTGATTTTCCATGCCGGCTTTTCAACCAAAAAAGAAATTTCGGATATTTCTGGTCGCGGTGTTGGAATGGATGTTGTTAAAACCAAAATCACTCAACTAAATGGCTCCTTAGATATAGAATCTGAATTAGGAAAAGGGACTAAAATTTTAATTAAAGTGCCTTTAACACTAGCAATATTACCGACTCTAATGGTTAAACTAAAAGAGCAAGCCTTTGCTTTCCCATTAACCGCTGTGAACGAAATATTCCATTTAGATTTGACTAAAACCAACATTGTTGATGGTCAACTAATGATTGTCGTTAGAGAAAAAGCCTTACCTCTATTCTTCTTAAATGAAATGCTATCCAAGGAGCAGCAAAGTAATGGTAGAGAAAGAGAAGGTCATGTGGTTCTAGCACAAATAGGCACACAAACCGTTGGGTTTGTTGTCGACTCACTTGTTGGGCAAGAAGAAGTTGTCATTAAACCTCTCGGAAAGTCTTTGCAAGGGACTCCCGGTATGGCAGGTGCTACCATCACAAGCGATGGGAAAATTGCGCTTATTCTTGATATTCCAAGTCTACTTAAACACTATGTTAGTTAACATAAAGTTCAACAATTCAGTATTAAGGATCTAATTAATGGCAATCAAGGTTCTAATTGTTGATGACTCTCAATTCTTTTGTCGTCGTGTTGGATCTATTTTAAACAGTGCCAAAGATATTAAAGTAATTGGTATTGCTAATAATGGTCGAGAGGCAATTGACAAGGCTGAAAAATTAAAGCCCGATGTCATTACATTAGATGTAGAAATGCCGGTGATGGATGGAGTGACTGCATTACGACAAATTGTTAAAGTTTGTGATGCTAAAGTCTTGATGCTGTCTTCGCTCACATACGACAACGCGAGAGTGACGCTAGACGCTTTAGATGCCGGAGCCACCGATTTCTTACTCAAATCATACGAGTCACTTTCCAGCGACACCGATGGATTAGTCAACCAGTTGCGAGATAAAATTAGAGAGTTGGGGGCGGCAAGAACAATCCGTGCACCGATAGCTTCATCAGGCTCCGGGGTAACTAAACCAAAACCTTTTCCAACTTATCAAGCGAAAACAACCTCACCTGGGTCAAAATACGATTTAATCGCAATCGGCGCATCAACGGGTGGACCGGTGGCGTTGCAAAAATTATTGATCCCATTACCGGAAAACTTTCCTTGTCCAATTACTATTACACAACATATGCCGGGGACTTTCACTGGTGCATTTGCCACTCGTTTGAATGGACTTTGCCAACTGGAAGTTTGTGAAGCTAAAGATGGAATGCCACTAAAAGCTGGGCATGTTTATGTTGCACCGGGTGGAAAGCAAATGATTTTTGAAGGGCGAGGAAAAAACGCAAAAATTAGAATTCGACCAACCGATGCTCGCTTGCAGTTTTCGCCCAGTGTCGACGTGTCTTTTGGGTCTGCCTCTAAAATATTTTCAGGGAAAACTTTGGCCATTATTTTAACCGGAATGGGGGCGGATGGAACCGAAGGAAGCAAACTTATTAAAGCAGCTGGTGGTAGAATTTGGACGCAAAACGAAGCGTCATGTGTTGTTTACGGCATGCCAATGTCTGTCGCTAAAGCAGGGTTATCAGAAAAAGAACTTTCAATTGAGCAGTTTGCGAGTGCACTTATGAAGGAGGTTTGATGGATCGTTTAACCATCGTCGGGCTTTTATTAGCACTCGCGGCGATATTTGGAGGTCAAGTTCTTGAAGGCGGCAGTATCGGAGCATTGCTCAATATAGCCGCTTTTGTCATTGTAGTCGGTGGAACTTTTGGAGCTGTGTTAATCCAAACCCACTTAAAAACTTTTGTTAGAGCACTAAAAATTCTTAAATGGGTGTTTAAACCCCCGGTCCAGCCTGTATCAGAAGGCATCTTAAAAGTGACTGCATGGAGCCATCTTGCTAGGCGAGAAGGGCTACTCGGTCTTGAAAAAAATATTGATCAAAATCTCGACCCCTATATCTTAAAAGGGCTCAACATGTTGGTTGATGGAAACGATCCCGAAGCCATTAGAAATGCGATGTATATTGAATTGGATGTAACCGCTAAAGAGTTGCTCGCAGCCTCCCGAGTTTACGAGTCTTTGGGTGGTTATTCACCGACCATCGGAATCGTTGGAGCTGTACTGGGATTGATACAAGTGATGGGCAATCTAAGCAACCCTGAGCTATTGGGTCAAGGTATCGCGACTGCGTTTGTTGCAACGATTTATGGTGTTGGTTTTGCGAATCTAGTTTACTTACCCATTTACCATAAATTGAGGGCGACTATTTCTGAAAAATCTCAATACATGGAAATGATTCTCGAAGGAATTGCTTGCATTGCCGAAGGTGAAAACCCAAGAGTCATCGAAATGAAATTGGAGGGGTATGCAGGTAAAAAGAGCTAAAATAGCTCATTCACCATGGTACATAGACAATGCGTAGAATTAGAAATAATATAGATGTTGATGAGCAAGAGGTCGATCGTTGGCTGATCTCTTACGCTGATTTCATTACCTTGTTATTCGCCTTTTTTGTTGTAATGTATTCAATTTCACAAGTGAACGTGAGTAAATACAAGATTCTCTCTCAGTCATTGGAAGGTATTTTTGATCAACCTTCACGCAGCACAGAGATAATCCCAATTGGAGATCCCGCAAAAAGCTTACAGCCTATCACAGGTGATGAAACCGAATTGCCAGAAGTTGATAATATTAAGCAAGAAAACGATGGTATAGACTCGGAAAATTTTGCTAGCACCGAAGAATTTAAAGAGCTAGAAAGCGGATTGCAAGCTAGCTTGGGAGATTTAGTTGATCAAGACTTAGCAGAAATTAACTCGGATGCTAATTGGATCAATGTCGTTTTAAAAAGTGCACTACTGTTTCCTTCAGGAAGTGATCTGTTGAATCAAGAAGCCAACCCTTTGATGGACGAAGTCGCAAAGCACTTAAATACAAACCAACAGTTGATTTTGGTTCATGGTCATACCGATAATATTCCGATAAATACACTAAAGTTTCCCTCCAATTGGGAGCTTTCAAGTGCTAGAGGAGTGGCTGTGGTACGTAAATTGCAAAACTTAGGGGTGCAACCAAATCGGTTAAGTGTTGAAGGCCATGGGGAATACCAGCCTATTGCTGATAACTCAACCCCAGAAGGGCGTCAGCAAAATCGTCGAGTGGTTATTTCAATCTCGCGAAAACAAAGCGTACCAAAGGCTGTAGAGCAACCAGAGAACCAACAAACTGCATCGAATCAAACTGCTAGCGAGCAAACCGGTTTAGTTAAAGAAGAAGAACAAAAGTATGAGATAATCAGGTTGCCGGGTGGCGGAATCTTGATTCGCGGCAAAGAGTCACCGGAAAATGAAACTAACCAATAACTGTTTGGAGTACCATTGAAAGTCTGGACTATCGCAAACCAAAAAGGCGGCGTCGGCAAAACGACTTCAGTGTCTGCGCTGGCCGGAATATTGGCATCTCGAGGCTATCGAGTGTTAATGCTGGATTGTGATCCGCATGCGTCTTTAACGTCATACTTCGGATATGACAGCGAAAAACTCAATTACAGCTTGTTCGACTGGTTTGCACAGGAGCCTAAATCACAAAAACAAGTCCGAAACACCATTATTAAGCTGGAAAATGAAAATATCGCATTAATGCCCGCATCATTGAGTCTTGCTACCTTAGATAAGAAATTTAGCGGTCGAGAGGGAATGGGGTTAGTGGTCAGCAAAGTATTGGGGTTAATTAAAGACGATTACGATTATGTGTTAATAGACTGCCCACCGATACTGGGAATTTTGATGATAAATGCATTGGCCGCCTGCCAGTTTTTGTTGATTCCGGTACAGACTGAATACCTTGCTATTAAAGGGTTGGAACGAATGATGGAAACCCTCAATATGGTCATTAAAGCACAACATCATACGATTGATTACAAAATCGTTCCGACCATGTTTGACAGGCGCACAAGAGCTTCAATTAAGGCGTTACGTAATATGCGAGATGAGTTTGGTGGGCATTTATGGGAACGAGTAATCCCGGTAGACACCAAATTTAGAGATGCTTCTAGAAGGCATCGAACGCCTAGTTATTTATATCCAGATACTCACGGCGTTAAAGCCTACCAAAAACTGGCCGATACCCTTTTAGCAATGTCGACAGAATCTAAAGTCGCCTAGTTAGACTAAAATCAGCCAGTAATGAAACTAAATAAACCTAAAGTCACCGACAATCAATCCGAGCTGGAAAGTTACGTCGAAAGCTTGCTCAAAGATAATGTAGAGTTAGTTGCCACTATCGATAGCAAAGTTACCCCTTTAAGGAGTAAAAAAGCTCGGTTAGAGTCAAAGTCCGACACTGCCAAAGTCAGCTCGGAAGCAATTAATCAATCTTTAGTCAAAAGCGATTTAGTCAAAAGTGATTTAGTCGATGACGCTTTAGCTGCAAATCCTGGTAAAAATGAAGTTGTTGATAGTTTAAGCAACCTGCCCGATATTCAGCCGCTGCCTTCAGAATCAAGTAAGTCCCGCACTTTGGAACCTAACCAAGTTGAATCAACTAAAGCGAGTGACCCAGTCGATTCAGACATTGCGGAACCAGCAAAATCGAAGGTAGCAGAACGAAGTGCTATAGAGCCGCCAATGACTCCGCGTAAACCGGTCAAAGAATCGTTAACCCCAGTGGATGCGGTGCAACAGCATCATGAAAAAATAACCAAAGAATTCAAAGCTTATCAAGAAAGTGCCCACAGTCACGTACCCGAACCTGATCCTCGATTAAAAAATGTAGAGAAGTTACTCAGCAGAATAGCGCTCGCAAGTGTGGTGACCGCTGACCATAAAACTGAATTAAAAACCGCTACCGAAGCGCTCACCGATACCCAACTTAAGCCAAACGCAGACCAACAGGAGTCGCAAGCCGTTACAGCTGAAGTTGCGGAAGCATCGTTTTTACACCGTGATGCTAAGCCGATGAAGGAGTTGTTAGGTGATGTTTTTCAAACGCTAGTATTTGAAGTACATAAGTTGCCATTAGCAGTACCATTGGTGAAGTTAGGGGGCATTGTCAATTTTTCAGAAGAAGAAGTGACACCTTTAGTTGGAACGCCAGATTGGTTTTTAGGTTTAGTCCCTAATGAACGAGGGAATCTGATGGTGGTTGATACACAAAAATTTATCATGCCAGAAAAAACGCCATCTGAACCCAAAGAATATGAGTACCTTATTGTGTTAGATAACTCTAATTGGGCACTCGCTTGCCACGCGGTTAATGATGCCAAAAACTTATCACCCGATGATATTCGCTGGTCAGCTCGATCTTCTAAGAGACCTTGGTTTGCAGGTATGGTCGTAGAATATATGAGTGCTCTAGTCGAGGTCGACGAATTGATAAATATGTTGGCGGAGAACGTTGTTGAATAAGTTCTGCTCCCTGATTTCGACGCAATTAACGCTTTAAAAATATCGATAACGACCTATCTGTTTATTTCATTTTTCTAAATCAGCATAGATACCTTATACTTTGCCGTTAACCTTCTAATGATAATGAGACAACTCACAATGATAGGTCAGAATGGCTAAACAAACTAAATCATTATTTTTGTTTGCGCATGGCGCAGGCGCCGGAAAAGACAGTGAGTTTATGACTTCTATGGCTGGGTTACTAGAAGCCAAACAAATTGAAGTTATGCGATTTAATTTTCCCTATATGAGTTTGATGACTGAAAACGGAAAAAGAAGGCCGCCTGATCGGATGCCTAAACTGATCGACTTTTTTATTCAAAAAATCGAACAGGTTCTCGCGCAACCTAGCTATTCAGATTACTCTATTTTTATAGGGGGGAAGTCGATGGGGGGGCGGGTTGCCAGTTTATTGGCTGATTCATTAAAAACAATGGAACAAGTCAAAGCCATCATTTGTTTAGGCTTTCCATTCCACCCACCCAGGTCACCGTTAAAGTTTCGAGCAGAGCATTTGGCCGAGATTGCCATCCCCACCCTCATATTGCAGGGCGAACGAGACCCATTTGGGAATCGACAGGAGGTTACTAATTATCAATTTTCGCCTAAGGTCGAGTTAGAGTTTATTTTTGATGGCGACCATTCTTTTGTTCCTAGGAAGCGCTCTGGTGGAAGTTATCAAGGAAACCTGGAAAGCTGTTCGGATTTAATCGAAAGGTTTATTCAGAAAAACGCCACAAAAAGTTAGTTTCCCTAATTTTAAATAGCCTATATCTATTTGCTTTATTGAGCAAAACACCTAATATGACCCAACTTCAAACAATCCACTACTGGTCAAAATGAATCCTGTATCTGAACCGGTTCCACTGAGAATCTCTTTGGCGAAACGAATTAAAGTCGAATGGTCTACATGGGCTGGTCTGGCTTTTGTCGGTGCCTTATTGGAAGGAGGGGTACTTGGAATTATCATCAAAAACGGATTTACGGGCCAAGTTTCTGACTGGGTTTTAAACGTATCGGTGGCGATTGCGACCGGGGCTCCTTACTTTTCAAACCTCATCAGTTTCTATTGGGTTAAGCTAAGTAAAGGTAAGAGTAAAGCAAGGCTAGTCTCGAACCTTGCGGTGGTGTTTTGTTTGTGTGCACTTTTAATGGCGTTAGTACCGTTTAATTCGATAGGATTGATTGTGTTTCTAAGTGTCATCATCATCGCTAGAGTGGTTTGGTCTGGAATATTAACGGTACGATCGAACATATGGCGAGCCAATTACCCTCGGTATATTCGAGGAAAAGTGACTGCAAAGTTAGCTACCATGGCCTCGTTTATTATGGCTATTTCAGGCAGTATTCTAGGTTGGATTTTAGATTGGCAATTCGATGCGTTTAGAGGAATATTTATTTTATTTGCAGTTGTTTCGCTAGTAAGCGCGTATCGATATCGAACTCTTGCGGTTAGAAACCAACACAAGGAAATTGCTAGGGAAACGTCCGACAGTCAGCCATCATCGTTCATAAAGATGTTAAGCCTGTTGTTTAGAAACCCTTCGTTTGGAAAGTACATGTTGGCGATGTTCACACTGGGGAGTGGTAATCTAATGTTTTCCGCTCCACTGATAGTTTACTTGAATGAATATACTTCGCTGGCACAGCTACAGCAAATATTAATAACAACAGCGATCCCACTAGCATTAATTCCTATTGCGGTTGGCTGGTGGGCAAAGCTGTTAGATGGTAACCATATTTTCTACTTTAGAAGTATTCATAGTTGGGGATTTGTACTAGCACTTGGGTTATTTTTTAGCGCGCAAATTTCTTCGATAGACTGGTTGTTCTATTTCGCATCTATCGTTTATGGGGTTGCAATTTCTGGAGGAGTAATCGGTTGGAACTTGGGGCATAACGATTTTGTCGATAAACCTTCAGAGCAAAATGGTGAGAAAAAAGTCCTAGTCAATCGTTTAAATAAACCTAAAGAAAATCCTATGGATTATATGGCCGTGCATGTGACTTTGACTGGCTTGCGGGGGCTGCTAATGCCATTGTTGGGGATCGCATTTTATCAATGGTTGGAAGCGACCAATCCGACTAGCGGAAAATACGCCTTGATATTACCGCTGTGCTTAACCAGCTTAGGTGCGGTTTTATTTACGGTTTTTAATCAGCAGCACCAATCACAGCAAAAAAACTAACTCAAATTTTTGATAGAAATTGATTGTTCAAGAGTTGCTTCACTAAGTTCACTCAATGGTTGGGTGGGGGGCGAAATACTGGGTGGATCAAATAACTCATCGGTGACCTTTCCGGCAGACTTGACTGTTGCATTGGCGCTGGTTAAATCCTTAAATGGAAATAATTCGGTATCTAATAAATGAGAAGGTGCAACATTGGTCAAAGATGAAAAAATACTTTGAACCCTCCCTGGATAGTTTTGTTCCCAGTCGGCCAACATTTGTTTTATTTGCTTTCTTTGCAAGTTTTCTTGGGAACCGCAGAGGTTGCAGGGGATTATTGGAAAGCGTTTTAAAGTTGAATACTCTGCAATATCAGATTCACTAGCGTAGGCCAGCGGTCTAATCACAGTATTTCTTCCATCATCACTGCGTAATTTGGGCGGCATAGATTTTAATTTGCCGCCAAAAAACATATTCAGAAAAAGTGTTTCGACAATATCATCTCTATGATGACCGAGCGCTATTTTTGATATCCCGTGCTGATTGGCCCATGAATAAATAATGCCCCGGCGTAGGCGAGAGCAAAGAGAACAAGTTGTTTTACCTTGAGGTATTTTGTCGGTAACAATACTGTAAGTATCTTCTTCTATGATGTGATATTCGATGCCTATTGATTGCAAGTATTTCGGCAATACCTCTTCCGGAAAACCAGGTTGTTTTTGGTCGAGATTAACTGCCACTATTTTAAAACTGATAGGTGCCCTTTGTTGTAGTTTTAACAAAATATCTAATAGCGTGTAGCTATCTTTTCCACCCGAAAGGCAAACCATCACCTTGTCGCCATCTTCGATCATATTAAAGTCTTGAATTGCTTTACCCACATTTCGCCTCAATACCCTTTCGAGCTTAGCCAAATGTTTATCAGCATTAATTGGTGCGGGTTGTATAGTCTGGTTTTTTGAGATGGGCGATGGGTTAGTCATAATTTTGAACTATAAAACAAAAGCCGGATTATACACTTAATTTCTAATCCTATGCGGTAAGCAATTGATAATTGCTTGCAGTTTAAGCCTATAAATGGACATAAATACTGGATTTTTGTGCTCCTATATCAAAATATGCTTCTATTTTGTCTCGGAGTCGCCGGACTTCGAAATATGACAATATAGTCAATATATAGCAAAAGCCACTTAAATTGCTGCTTTTTAAATGCAACTGCAATATAAAATTGGTAAGATCCGAGCACTCATCCGACCATAAAGTTCGGGTGCTCTTAGCAATACTGTAAACCTTCGATCGGGGAGCAGTGAAGTGTGCTTTTTATTAGTTTTATAAGACGAATTATTAGCAAAAATCGTCTTTATTGATTTTTATTTTTAAGGATTGGGGAATAATTATGCAAAAAATCACTCGATTAGCTTTGTTGCTAATCATCTTTACTGCAACAGTTGTTAAGGCCGATGAAGAGACTCATGGTGCATACATTACTGCGGGCTACAACTGGTTTAACTTCGATGATGATAGAAGCCTGCTGGATGATGAAGATGACTTATTTTATGGCCTAGGTTATCAAATTAACGATAATGTAGGGTTAGAGTTTAAATACAGCGACTTTGGTGCTGATTACTATTCATTAAGTTCCGTTTATCGATATTTACCGCGCAGCGAAAGCACGTTTTTCTGGAAGCTTGGTATTGGCCGCTATCAGGACTTTGTTGACGATAGAGGCTCGGTTAATTTAGGTGCTGGTTATGAAGCACATTTTACTGATCAATTCTCGATGACCGTTGGCGTTGATTCGGTATTTATGTTTAATGAAGATTATACCGACTGGGTACCTTATATTGGCTTTAATTATTATTTTGGCAATAGCCATTCAAAATCAGAACCTGTTGCTGAACCCGTGCAAGCCCCTGCGGCCCCAGTTATTAAAGATTCTGATAACGATGGTGTGAACGATGAACTCGATCAATGTCCGACTTCCAAGCCAGGTGTATCGGTTGATGCCAATGGTTGTGAACTCGACTCCGATGGTGATGGCGTTGTGGATAGTGTCGATCAGTGTTTACAAACTCCAGCTGGCGCAAAAGTCGATGCTAATGGTTGTCGAATTGTTTTAACCGAAGATGTTTCCATTCAGCTAAGTGTTAAGTTTGCTAATAATAGTAATGTTGTGACTGATGACTATCGTTCGGAAATCCAAAAAGTAGCTGATTTTATGAAATCTTATCCCGATACCACAGTTGTTATTGAAGGACACACGGATTCAAGAGGAAAAGCTAGTTACAACCAGCAACTGTCAGAAAAGCGAGCAATCGCGGTAATGCAGTATCTGGTAGCTGAGTTTGGAGTAGCACAAGCGAGAGTGACTGCGGTTGGTAAAGGTGAAGTTGAGCCGATCGCCGATAATGAAACTGCTGCTGGAAGAGCGACAAACCGTCGCGTTCAAGCGGAAATAAAAACAAGTGTGAGTAAGCCACAATAGGCTATCTGGCCGCAGAGATATTTTTTCTGCGGTCTGGATGACGCTTTAAATGATTAATTAGAAGGTAAACGATATGGAATTTTCAGAAGAAACAATAAGCAACTTGTTCCAAGATTATGTTGTAGTCTACGGACTAAATATATTTTTCGCGCTCACCATTTTTATAATCGGTAAGTGGGTAGCAAGCGTTATTACTAATATTGCAGAAAAACTAATGCTTAAAAGCAAAGTTGATCAAGTGTTGGTTGACTTTGTTGGCGGGATTATTAAGAGCGTCTTGATATTGTTCGTAATAATCGCTTCATTAGGTGAGCTTGGAGTAGATACGACTTCCTTGGTGGCCTTAATTGGTGCTGCGGGTTTAGCCATTGGTTTGTCGTTACAAAGCTCTTTGCAAAACTTTGCCTCAGGAGTCATGTTGATAACCTTTAGACCATTTACCGCAGGTGATTTTGTAGAAGCGGGTGGAGTTTCTGGAGTTGTTGAAAAAATTAGTGTCTTTAACACGATTATCAGGACTGGCGATAATAAAGAAATGATCGTTCCAAACGGTGCCATCTACGGCGGTGTCATTGTTAATTATTCCGCAAAAGATACCAGACGTATCGATATGGTATTTGGCATTGGATATGGTGATGATATCAAGAAAGCCAAAGATATTATGACTGAGATTATGGCAAAAGATGAGCGAGTTCTGAAAGATCCAGCACCATTAGTCGCTGTTTCTGAGCTCGCTGATTCGTCTGTAAACTTTGTTGTCAGACCTTGGGTTAACAGTGCTGATTATTGGGCAGTTAAATTTGATCTAACAGAAACAATTAAGTTGGCGTTCGATGAGGCTTCTATTTCAATTCCGTATCCGCAAATGGATGTTCACGTTAATAAATTGGAATCCTAGCTTGCTCGCACTAGGCTAAATAAATTGTTCATTTAGCCTAGTGGTTTCACATTGACTTTAGTTAATTCACCAATGCCTCTTCTTCCATTCAACAAAACTCCTCGTAAAAAACTCTAAATTTTGGCCAATATTTAACTATTTGTCGATTTTCTCTCCAGTTAAAACAACTCGCTTAATGGTTATTTATGAGCTGAGCGGGCGCGTATAAAGGCATCTAGAGATTGGTATAGATTTTTACTCACACAAACCACTAATTATTTTTTCTGTCAATTAAAATCCACAGATTTTTTTAGCTATTTTTATTCTGCTCTGCACAAGAATTAAACAACCCGTGTAACTTACTGATTTTCATCAAAATAACTTTAAGTTGTTGATATATAAAGAAAAAAATTAAGCTGTACAAAAAACAACCAATCCAAACGCGACGCCTATTTTTCGCGGCATCGAGCTACTTTTGTCTATCTTTTCCCCAAAGTTATCCACAGAATCTGTGGACTAATTTACTATGAAAAAAGTTCGAAAAAATGTTGAATTTTACTGCTTAGTTGTGGCAGATATGGTGTAAGCATTTCCTTGCTTGAGTTTCTTATAATTACCAAAAACCTCTTTAAAGGTACGTTTACAAAAATGACGCAGTCCATTAACCGTGACTACCACAAACTTACCACCGGGTTTGAGATGGTGATAGGCGTCATAAAGGAAGAGATAGAGCATTTCATTGCCGACCTTGGCTGGGATATTGGAAACGATAAGGTCAAATTTTTCGTCGTTAAGTTCTGAAAAACCATTGCTTAATTTAGCCGTAGCGTTGCTCACGCCATTTTTTTTAATGTTCTGGTTTGCGAAATCGACGGCAACAAAGTCTTTGTCTAACAGTATGACTTTTCCTTGTGTTGCTTGCCGTGCCATCCAAATTCCAATGGGACCGTAGCCACAACCTAGGTCAAGGCAACTAAAATCAGGCTGAACATCTAGATATCGAAGAATTAGCTTGGTTCCCGCGTCAATTTCTTTTGGAGAGAAAATTCCATAGGTCGTGAGAAAGCTCAGTTGCTGGCCCTGTAACTCGGTATTAAACTCTAACGGTTTGCGAATTGCTGCGGCTTCTTTGATGGGGGACGGGCACATTTATTGTCGTTTCCTATCGACTAGTTCAAGGATGGCTATTATAAGCATAATTTAGCTGTGATAAAATCTCGACCTGTCGTAAAGAATTAATCTACTGTAAAAACGTTTATGTAAAAGTTGGCTTTCTTGACCAACTTATCCTCAATTCAGAAAAGGCCTAACAAATGACAGAGCATCCAATATTTCGAGTGGTATTCGTGAATAATGGAAAAACTTATGAAGTTTATGCGAAATCCGTGAGACAAGGAGACTTATACGGTTTTGTAGAAATCCAACAAATCTTGTTTAATAATCGCTCAGGAATCGTTGTAGACCCGAGTGAAGAAAAGCTGAAAGCTGAATTTCAAGGTGTTAAAAGTAGCCAGATACCAATTCATTCTGTCATAAGAATTGATCAAGTAGATAAACAGGGCGTAGCAAAAATTGGCGAAGCTTCTAATTCGGTTGTGACGCCATTTCCTTTACCCAATACACCCAGTACTAAATAAGAAAGATTATGAGTGATCAGTCAAAGTCATCGAGTGGGCAGAACCCGTTAGGGCGATCCGTTGAATATATCAGCGAATATCAGCCTGAATTGTTATTTGCAATAGCTCGAAAAGAAAAGCGCGACGAAATTGGAATCACTAGTGAGTTGCCTTTTGTGGGTGAAGATATTTGGAATGCTTATGAAGTCAGTTGGTTAAATTTAAATGGAGTACCCAGAGTCGCCACTGCCGAATTCAGGTTTCCAGCTAACTCAACAAGCATTGTCGAGTCTAAATCTTTCAAGTTGTATCTAAACTCGTTTAATCAATCTAAATTTGACAATGTTGATTTAGTCACGCAAACCATTAAACAAGATCTCGAAGCCGCTTGTCTGGCACCAGTATCCGTTCGAATAAATGAAATAGGAACTACTAACCCTGATTTTGACGAATGTATTGAGGCAACTTGCATTGATCAAACTGATATTCAAGTTAGTTCTTATGACTATAATGCTGAATTGCTCGAACTCTTAGATAAAGCTGAAGTGGTAGAAGAGATGCTGTGCTCTCATTTACTAAAAAGTAATTGTTTGATTACCAGTCAACCTGATTGGGCAACTGTATTTATTCGTTATCGCGGAGCACAGATAGATCATGCGGCACTGTTGGCTTACATAATTTCATTTCGAAATCACAACGAATTTCATGAACAGTGTGTTGAGCGAATATATTGCGATATTATGAGCCGTTGCAAGCCTGAACAGCTAACGGTGTATGCCAGATATACTCGACGAGGTGGTTTAGATATAAACCCTTGGCGCAGTAATTTTGAAACTGCTTTACCTAACCATCGCTTAATTCGGCAATAGTGTTATTTAGCCAGCTCTTTCGCAGCAAGCTTAACAAAGTCTTTTGAAGAAATAACACCAACCACCTTAGATTGCTCACAAACAACCACACATCCACTTTTTTGTTCGAGCAATGTGTTAGCGACCGTGAGGAGGCTTTGAGTTGTCTCAACACTTGAGGTTTCGGTATGCATGATACTGGCTACTTCAATCGATTTTTCTTCATGTTCTAATTGCTCTAAGCCACGCTGATTAATGATTTTTATGGCATTGGATAATACTGCTTTTTGGTTAAGCATGCCGATTAAGTGTTTTGACTCTGGCTCAATGATCGGTATATGCCTGATGGATTTTTCGGCCATCAACATTCTGGCCTTATGGACATTTGCATGCTCTGATAAACAAATCGGGTCGTGAGTCATGATTTCGGTTATTTGGCTCATAGTGAATTCCAATGTTTAAATTAGTTTAACTTGAGTATAGCTGAACTGAAGAATTTAGGAGGGAGAGCAGTAGCAAGGGCCAAAAAAGACAAAAGCACCGAAGGTGCTTTTGTCTAAATACTAATTTAACTAGTTGATTTTATTGACTAAGCTTCCTTCTCAGCAAGCTTCTCCCAGTGTCGTGCTTTCATACCAAGTAAGAAAACCACAATACCAATGCCGATACTAAATAGACTGATTTGAATATAAAGCGCAGGAATTTGCTCAGGATTACTCGGGTCAAAATTACCGGCTAACAAGCCAGAAATAATATTACCGATTGAGTAAGTCAGTACAAAGATTCCCATCATTTGACCAGCAAAACGCTTAGGTGATAGTTTACTTACCGCACTCAATGCAACTGGGCTAAGGCAAAGCTCACCGACTGTGTGTAAGAAGTAAGTCGCTATTAACCAGTAAGGAGCAACTTTTAATCCGCTTGCTGCGTACTGTGCCGCAAAAAACATCACGATAAAACCGGATGCCATGATAATTAGACCAACCGCACATTTAAGGCCGTAAGAGGGACTCACTAATTTCTTGCCTAAATTAATCCACAAAGCAGCGAAAAATGGCGAGAGCAATACGATGAATATTGAATTAGATGATTGAAACCACGCTGTTGGGATTTCAAATGAACCTATCATTCGATTGGTGTAGTCTTGTGCAAACAAATTTAATGAAGAACCAGCTTGTTCGAACCCAGACCAGAAACAGGCAGAAGCTACACAGACGAGTAGTAACGCTAGTAGACGCTTCTTCTCACTATCAGACAGTTTCCCACCAAAGTATATGGCTGCATAATAAATAATAAAAGTGAGAGTAAATGCAATTGCGGTGTACTGTGCAATTGCAACGGGTTCAATGGTGATGGTTCCGGTCATGGCTAAAAGCGTAATCACCGCTACAAGCACTAAAAATGCCGTTATCCCCATCCAAGACTTTTTGCGACCAGACTCTGTCAGCGGAGCTACAGGCTCTGAACCGACACCTTCCAATTTAGCAGAAGTCATTTTGTATTGAACTAATCCGATTCCCATTCCGACTGCAGCAGCACCAAAGGCCCAATGCCAACCAACGTTTTCCATTAAGTATCCGGTGACAAAATAACCAATAATGGAACCTAAATTAATACCCATATAGTAAAGCGCATAACCACTATCTCTTCTGACGTCTTCCGCTGAATAAAGCTGACCGACCATTGCACCTATATTAGGTTTTAACAAACCAGTACCAAGAACAACAAAGATTAAGCCAATAAAAAATGTCTGCTCGCTAGGTACGGCTAATATGATATGACCTATCATAATAATGATACCGCCATACCAAATGGTTTTTTGGCCACCTAACAATCGATCAGCAATCCAACCACCAGGCAAACCCATAAAGTAAACCGCACCAGTATAAAGGCCATAAATTGCACCAGCTGATGCTACCGTTAACCCTAAACCGCCTTCTTGCAACATTGCTGTCATGAATAACACGAGAAGCGCTCGCATTCCGTAATAGCTCATGCGCTCCCACATTTCAGTAAAAAATAATGTGCTTAGGCCGCCGGGATGCCCAAAAAACGAGCCCGAATTGGGTTGATTCATATACTACTTCCTATTTATTAGTTATCAGATTTTATTTTTATAAGGCGCAGTTATACCTTATGCCCGCAATAAAAGGCAAGAAATCATTAAAACTTGGTAATTTTCCGGTTACAATGCGCTGCAATTAACAGGAGCCTATTGATATGACATTTTTAGCTTGCAGAATTCATAAGTCAGAGAATAACGACGGTACAAAGTCGGTAAATCATCAGTTAGAGCAAATGAAGCTGGAACAATTGAGTGAAGGCAATGTAGTCGTTAAAGTTCAATACTCAGGCGTGAACTATAAGGATGCTTTAGCGGCAACCGGAAAGGGCGCTATATTAAAGCGATTTCCATTAAACGGAGGAATTGATTTTTCCGGTATCATTGAGTCTTCTAACGACCCTGAACTTAAGGTTGGTCAGGAAATTCTGGTGAATGGTTGTGGATTGGGCGAAGAGCATGATGGCGGATTAGCTTCCTATGCACGAGTTCCTGCCGAGTGGGTGATTCCCATGCCAGATGGCTTGGATATGAAGCAAGCAATGATATTAGGAACTGCTGGCTTTACTGCAGCGCTAGCCATTCATAGAATGCAAGTTAACGGCCAAACACCCGATAAAGGCCCAATTGTCGTTACCGGAGCTAGTGGTGGAGTAGGCACCAACGCAATTAGTATGTTGTCTGGTTTAGGGTACGAAACAATCGCTGTCAGTGGCCGCCGAGAGTTTGATGGTTTTCTGACTGATTTAGGCGCCAGTAAAGTTTGTTCTGTCGATGACTTGCAGCTGTCGGAACGTCCATTAGATAAAGCCATTTTTGGTGGAGCCATTGATAATGTCGGCGGTGACCTATTAAACCGGATAATTGCCCATACTAACTTATGGGGAAATGTGGCGAGTATTGGACTGGCCGATACACATAAGTTTACTCCTACTGTCTTCCCATTTATTCTTCGAGGGGTTAGCTTGTTAGGCGTGAGTTCCACAAATTGTCCCATGCCATTAAGAAAACAAATTTGGCAGCGCCTTGGAGGTGACCTCAAGCCTGCAAAGTTGAATCAAATTATGACGGATGAAGTAAAGCTGAAAGATGTGTCTCAAGTATTTGATGAACTTCTTAGTCGTAAACGTTACGGTAGAACGATTGTTAATTGTCAAGCTGATTAAAGCTTAAACTTTAAATGTTAAAAGTAATAGTTACGATTTTATTAAGCTAAGAGCCTTACCCTATGAAAAATCAACTCGCCAAAATGGTCGATAAGCTACAAAAGAAACCAAAGTGGTTGCGCTATCGACTGCTTAGTTTTGCACTTGGCAAAACCGTCAAGTTCGTTGGTACCTCCGGTGTTAAGTGCCAACATTTGTCACAAGAAAAGTCAGTTTTTAGTTTAGCCAATAAAAAGAAGGTTAGAAATCATATCGGGACTATTCATGCGGCGGCTTCAGCTTTGGTTGCCGAAACGGCTACTGGGATGGCGTTGGCAATGCACATTCCCGATGGAAAAATTCCGGTACTAAAATCCATGCATATTGATTATGTAAAACGCACCTCGGGTGGGTTAACTGCGACGGCTTATTTAACCGAAGAACAAATTGAACAGCTCCATAAGTTAGATAAAGGTGAGATACGGATCAATTGCGAAGTCATTGATGAGAAAGAGGTCGAGCCGTTGGTTTGTCAAATGGATTGGGCATGGACTTTACCGCGTTAACTGCTATTAGATATTAGATTAAATATGAAAGTACACTTAACTTCGCTAGGTTGTCGATTAAATGAAGCCGAGCTGCAAACATGGTCACATGCTTTTTCTGAACTCGGAATTGAGACAACTAACTCAAAAGAAGCTGCCGAGCTAATTGTTGTCAATACCTGTGCCGTGACCGGCGAGGCTGCGCGCAAATCCCGTCAAACGATCCGTAAACTTCATCGTAAAAATCCGTCAGCCAAAATAGTGGTGACGGGGTGCTATGCTTCCCTAGAAAAACAACAAGCGGAATCTTTGTTGGGGGTTGACCTAGTGGTTAACAATATGGATAAGTCTGAACTTCCTAAACGTTCCGCAGAATTGTTGGAGTGGGACTCGATGCCCTACGCAGCAACTGAACCGGCCGAGTCGGCTATTTTTGCCCGTAACCGAGAAAGAGCTTTTATAAAAATTCAAGATGGTTGCCGTTATCGGTGTACCTACTGTATTGTCACTATTGCTAGAGGCGAAGAAGTTTCCAGAACTATCCAAGATATTATCAGCGAAATTAAGCTTTTAGAGCAACAAGGTGTTAAAGAAATTGTTTTGACTGGAGTGCATGTCGGCGGATACGGAACCGATCTCGAAACAGATCTATATGCTTTAGTCGAGGCGATTCTTAATCAGACGACTATTCCAAGAGTTAGGTTTGCGTCCGTCGAGCCTTGGGATTTACCTGAATCATTTTTCGAACTATTCAGAAATAAACGTTTAATGCCCCATATGCATCTACCGATCCAAAGCGGGAGTGATCGAATCCTTAAAAAAATGTCTAGAAGATGTAAGTCAGAAACGTTTTTACAATTGTTAGCAAAAGCTAGAAGTGTAGAACCGACGTTTAATGTAACGTCTGATATTATTGTCGGATTTCCGAGCGAGTCAGAGCAGGATTTCGATCTTTCTAAGTGGATGGTAGCCGCTGCACAGTTTGGTCATGTTCATACCTTTACTTACTCAAAACGAGATGGCACAAAGGCCGCCAATTTGCCGGGGCAAATTGACGAGGCTGTCAAAAAACAACGAAGTCGAGAATTACATCGAATAGCAAAAGAAGTTCAAAAAAACGTCGCTACTTTGATGGTTGGACAAGTCTGTGATGTTTTGTGGGAGGGAAGCGGGCAGCCTGCAGAAAATGGAATGATTAAATACTACGGATACACACCAAACTATCATAAGGTCTGTGTAGAAACGGATAGTTCGCTAAAGCTTACCAATCAAATACTAAAATTTAGAATTGATGGCATAGCTGAGTCAGGAATACTACTCGGAACTCTGGTCGATCTGCCGCAGCAGAAAACTCAAGAATTATTTATTAAGCAGGTTTAATAAAATAGACTTAAGTGGGCTCTTTTTCTAAGAAAGTCTTAGAATCCTGCTCTATTGATGCTATTTCTTGCATGAAGGCTTTATTAATAATTTCAATTTCTTCATTGATCCCGTTACTCTTTAGCACGCTTTCATATTTATTTGCCAGATACTTTAATTGAGGCACCCCGCAATAGGCCGTTGCGCCGTGAAGTTTGTGAACTTCTGCGATTAGTTGTTCAAGGTTTTTATCGCTTAGATGCTGCTGAATTTTAGACTTGGCTTCGCTAAAACTTTGAACCAGCATGCTCAACATGTCTAGCGCTAATTCTTCACGACCACCTGCATTTTTTAGACTCAGTTGCCAGTCAATTGACAAGTTGGTGGAGTCTTTTGTTGCTTGTGAGCTTTCGAGATTTTTAACAGAATCAATTTTGAATTGAACGGTGCGCTCAGTCCACTGTTCGATGCTATTTTGTATCTGTACTTGACTAATTGGTTTAGTAAGGTACTCGGTCATTCCTTCGCTAAGTACTTTTTCTTTCTCTCCTTTCATTGCGTGTGCAGTTAAAGCAATAATTGGAATTTTTTTATAATGCTCACTTAAACTTCTAATCTTTTTAGTAGACTCCAGCCCATCCATATCCGGCATTTGCATGTCCATGAAAATGACATCATAAGTATTTTTCTTGCACAGCTCTATCGCTTTAATACCACTATCTGTTGTTTCCCTTCGTACATCCAAATCCGAGAGGAAGGCATCAGCTAGTTTTAAATTTGCTTCATTATCATCAACACATAAAATTTTAAGTTGCCCAGAAATTGCTTGGCTTTTATTTTCAACGGCTAACTGATTCTGATTTTTATCAATGTTTAACCATTTACTCAAAGTGGCGTGAAATGATTGTCTGGTGATCGGTTTCGAGTAGAGCCTACTAATTCCGAGTTGAGAGTACTCTTGCAACACTTTTTCTTCTTTGGAATTAACGAGCGCTGCAAGCGGTGCACCGAGAACGCGCGAGGTTTTTAGTAGCCTAAGAAGAACCGTTCTATGTTGAACGGGCGAGTAGCCACTAATAATAATTAGATGGATATCTTTTTCCTGACGTGAGTATTGTTCTGCACGCTCAATTAGCTCTCCAATGCTTTGCGTGTTTTCAACCACACAATCCCATCGTCCGAGTAAATAATTAGTGGCCAATTGCGATGTGTTATTGATGTCGTGGTACAAAATTCGTCTACCAGGAAATCCATATTCCATTGGAGTGGTTGAATTGGGATCTTTATCAAGCCGAACGGTAAACCAAAAAGTGGATCCAACGTTTTCTTTACTTTCTATGCCGATTTTTCCCTGCATAGACTCGGCAAGTTTCTTCGAAATGACTAGCCCTAAGCCTGTACCACCAAATTTTCGAGTGGTTGTTGTGTCGGCTTGAGTAAAAGCTTGAAAAAGGATCTTCTGTTGTTCCTCAGAAAGCCCAAGACCGGTATCTGTGATATTAATTCTCAACTTAACCGACTGGTCATTTTCTTCTTCGAGCATTACTCTAATTTGTATCGTTCCTTCTTGAGTGAATTTTATTGCGTTGTTACATAGGTTGGTTAGTATTTGACATATACGACCGGCATCGCCTTTAAGGTTAGTTGGAACATCTTGATAAACAATACCAACGACTTCTATATTTTTTGCTTGGGCGGCTGGAGCGAGAAGTTTTAATGTTTCATCGACACATTCAGAAATCGAAAGCGAGATATTTTCCATTTCCATTTTGCCCGCTTCAATTTTGGAGAAATCTAATATGTCATCAATGATTGCTAGTAGCCCGTTTGCTGATTTTTGGATGGTTAGTAAGTAATCGTGCTGTTGTTCTGTTAGGTTGGATTTAAGCAATAAATTAGTAAAACCGATCACACCGTTCATTGGTGTTCTGATCTCGTGACTCATATTAGCCAGGAATTCAGACTTAACCCGACTCGCTTCAACGGCCTCCTTGCGCGCCATATTGAGTTCTACATTCTGCTCCTCTAATGCGGTGTTTGTGGCGTTGATGTCAGCGGTTGCTTGCTCAATTGCCAATTGCATTTCTTCGCGAGCCTCGTAAAGTGAATCGCTCATGTCGTTGAATCCGTCGACCAAGGTCTTGAGCTCGCCAGTACCATTCGATTTTAAAGCGACTTTTAGTTGTCCTTCTTTTATTCGTTTGACCGCATTTGCTAATTGAATAATTGGTATTGTGATATTTCGTGCCATGTTATGCGCTAGTAAACCGGCCAGAATTAAACCCACTAAAAGGATAATGAAGGCGGTCACCATTGTTTGATATTGTCTTAGTTGGATATTCTTATCCGTAATCATTACTGCGACAGTACCAATAATCGGAAGTGTGTTTTGGGTTTGAAAGTTAGTTTGCTCGACTAAGGTCGAAGGGCTAAATATTGGCGTTTTAATAATTAAACCATCGGAGATGGATTGAACCAAAGAGCGTTTGATTGGCTCATCAGAAAGCTTGGAAAGTTGAGCCACAAGCTCTTGTGTTCCAGAGCTAGCCAATAATATATTGTGCTTAGAAAAAATGGCGATGGACAATATGTCAACATCACCGTCGCGTGCAGAATTAACAAGCCGCTCTAAGGTCTGTTTGTTTCCTGCTAAAAGACTATATTCTGAAGTTTGAGCGATGTAATTTGCAACCGTGAGACCACGGTCTCTCACATTGACATTTAAATCCTGAACTCGAGTTGCCACAAAGTAACTACCCATCACTAATGCGACCAACCCTGTTGGCACAATGGCTAGTAAAATAACTCTAGCTCTTATTCCCCAATCATTCATTTCTAAGGGCATCCTCTTGTGATCTGATTGACTCTAAAAGTTGGCTTTCCTTTAAGTCGGTATAACCTAAAAAGTTTGCTATGTGTGGATTAATATTAACAATATATTGGCTACCGTACTGAGCTTTTGGTAGTGGGTTTTGCGAGCAGAATTTACTAGCGGCTAAAGCGGTCTGACTTGCTACCTCTGAGGTGGGCGTATAAATACTCGCTAATGCAGCAAAAATAGTATCTGAATGTTTTGCGCCAATCATTGGAATTTTTCGGCGGTTGCTAGTAAGCATTAAACTTTGTAAATCAGTGGTAGAGTAGTGCTCTTTGTCATTTAGAATGAGCAAGAAACCATTTTCTATTGGAAGTCGTTCAAAATAGTTTTGCACAGAAACGTTGTGCTTCAACAGGTTAAATGCGAGCGAAATACCAAAATCGCGAGTCGTTTCTTGATATTCAGTGAGGTCGAAACGAGTTTTAGTTCCCAGCAACACGCCAACGGTTTTAATTTCTGGATTGATCGCTCTAGCGAGCATTAATTGTCTTAAGAATGATTGTTCGTGATAAATACCAGATAGAGGAACACCAAAGCGAGCATAGTTGCGTATATAGTTGTCTAATTTATTGCGTTCCACAAGCAAAGAAAAAATGGGTGCTTTTTGTCTCGCGGCGAGTACTTTTTCCAAAGAAAAGTCGCCTATGCTAATCACACAACTTTCAGGTTTAGCAATAGCTTGCTCGATTTGAGCAATGGTCAATTTTTCAGCGTTAAGCTGTTTGATGGTGTGGCCAGTTGGTTTGCTTTTTTGCAGGTTTTCAATAAGTAGGGTGATTAAGCTTCGATTTGACTCGTTCACACCTGAGTGGGCTAAATATATAGAGGCAGTTTCAGCGGTAACCGGTTGCGGTATGAAGGTTACAATTGCCATCAAAGCAAAAACAAGCAAGCTGCTACGGTTGGTTTTAATTGATGTGAGCCTAGTCATTAGTTTCCATATTAATGAGCTAAATAACAAAGAGTTGAATGTTTAAAGTCATATTAACCCACACAGGCAATAAGTTGACTCGAATTGCGCAAAGTATATATTAAAGTCAGGCATCATCACAGGCTAATTATTGGGCTCTATGTTACCCGGTGGCTGTTAGCAGAATGAAAAATTAGTACCAATACTTTAGTTAATACGCCGCTACCGCCCAAAATTGGTCGTTTATTTCGAGAAAAAAAATCCCTATACGTGTAAAATCCGCTCTCAAAGCCAAAATGACCGCTGCAGAGTAGCTGTAGCGGTATTTAATCATCAATTAAAAGAGTGCTAAACAATTAATGGCAAAACGACGACACCGAAGGGGTAAACCCCTTCCGACAGAGCCTGTTGAAATAACCATCGAGGGGCTATCGCACGAAGGGCGCGGAATTGGCCGGTTGGCCGGGAAAACAGTTTTTGTTGATGGAGCGCTACCCGGTGAAACGGTGCAAATGAAATACACTTTTCAACGAGGAAAATTTGACGAAGGTCGAACTATTTCAGTTGAAAACCCACATGTTGATCGGGTTGAGCCACCGTGTGAACATTTTGGCGTTTGCGGTGGATGTAGTATGCAACATTTATCGACAGATGCTCAAATTGCGCATAAACAAGTTATTCTGAAAGAGCAGTTCGAGCATTTTGCCAATACCCAACCGGAGCAATGGTTGGAGCCATTACAAGCAGACTTATTGGCTTATCGTCGCAAGGCTCGATTAGGGGTGCGTTATGTCATTAAGCGCGAACGAACCTTAATAGGTTTCAGAGAAAAGTATTCTAACTTTTTGGCTGATATTGATTATTGCCAGGTCCTAGTTAAGGAAGTCGCTGACCTGTTGAAACCAATGAGCGAGCTAATTGATTCGCTTGATACTCGGTTGCATATTCCACAAATAGAGGTCGCGTGTGGCGATGAAGTGGTTTGCCTAATTGTAAGGCATCTACAACCGCTAACTGAGAAAGATCAGTCTGCGTGGGTCGCCTTTGCCCAAGCGCATCAACTGTTAGTCTATCTGCAGCCGAAAGGACCGAAAACCGTTCATCGAATTTGGCCGCTAGATAATGAGTCTTCAAAGCTCAGCTATCATTTGGCTGAGTATGATCTAGAAATGTTAGTCGAGCCTTTGGATTTTACTCAGGTTAATGCCAGTATTAATCAAAAAATGATCCCTCTAGCGCTGGAACTTCTAGACATTCAGCCAGACGATCATTTATTGGATTTGTTTTGTGGTTTAGGCAATTTCACTTTACCGATGGCGACTAAGGCTAAATATGTGGTTGGGGTAGAAGGTGTCGATGATATGGTCGAGCGGGGTAAACAAAACGCCAAACACAATAATTTGAAGAATGTTGATTTTTATCAAGCGGATCTTGCTGCCGATCTCACTGGTAAAGAATGGTTGGATAAACACTATAACAAGGTATTGATTGACCCAGCTCGGAGTGGAGCAATTGAAGTAATCCCTAATATTGTGCGGTTAGATCCAAAAAGAATTGTTTATGTATCTTGTAATCCGGCAACATTAGCAAGAGATACGGGGGAACTCGTTAAATCAGGTTATAAATTAACCAAAGCCGGCGTTATGGATATGTTTCCACATACCACTCACGTTGAATCGATAGCTGTGTTTGAGAAAAACTAAATAGTAACTCGCTTTTTGGGGAGACTAATCCCTTAGAGTTCTGACTTTAGAATTAGGTATAAGGGAGAGATAAAGATGGTTCAAACCTCAAAATTGAAACCCCCTAAATCTATGCATCAGGCTTCTTTTTTGCCTTGGTGCGAACAATTAGTTTTCGAACAACAAAATTATAAAGCAGAAGTCTTTGAGGCTTGCGCAAAGTTAATTGAAAGCAAATTAGACAGCGACAAGTCAAATAACTCAACAGATAATCTCAAGCCTATTCTGGCTGAATCGTTTGAAGTAGCTAGTATTCTGAGCGAACTAAGAGTCGATTGCGAAACTCTGGTTGCGGCAATGATCTACCCTTTTGTCGATCAACAATTGGTCTCATTACAAGATATTGGCGAACAGATTTCAACCTCAGTGGCGCAAAAAGTGCAGGGGGTGGTTACTTTAGATGGAGTAAGAGGGTTACAAGCTAATCAGTCGGTTGGAACTGATGCAGAGCAAATTGAAAATTTGCGCAAGATGTTATTAGTTATGGTGGATGATGTATCCGTCGTTTTAATTAAACTTGCTGAAAGACTCTACCAGCTACGAAATGCCAAGCATCAAGACGAACAGCAAAGAATAGCTATCGCCCAAGAAGTTAATGATGTGTTTGCGCCCTTGGCTAATCGCTTAGGCGTCGGCCAAATTAAGTGGGAGATGGAAGATCTAGCGTTTCGATACCTTCATCAGCAAGATTATAAAAAAATAGCCAAATATTTAGCGGAAAAGCGGGGAGCAAGAGAGGCTTACGTAAAAGAAGTTTTGCAAACTATTGATAACGCGCTAAAAGACTTAAATATTAAAGCCGAATTGATGGGGCGAGCCAAACACATTTATAGCATCTGGAAAAAAATGCATCGTAAGCAAGTCGGTTTTGAAGAAATCTATGACGTCAGAGCGGTGCGTATATTGGTTCCAAAAATTCAAGATTGTTATTCGGTATTAGGAGTGGTTCACGGCCAATGGAAGCATATTCCAAAAGAATTTGACGACTATATTGCGACACCTAAAGAAAACGGCTACCGCTCGTTGCATACCGCAGTTATTGGGCCAAGAGGTAAAACCCTTGAAGTACAAATTCGAACCCATAAAATGCATCAAGAGTCGGAGCTTGGAGTGGCGGCCCACTGGAAATACAAAGAAGGCGCAGATAGTGCTGGTGGTGGGTATGAGGCTAAAATCGCTTGGCTAAGACAATTGCTAGAATGGCAGGATGAAGTGGCTGATTCAAAGCAATTGGCTGATGAGTTTAAGAGTCAGGTGTTTGAAGAACGAGTTTATGTATTTACTCCGCAAGGCAAATTGATTGACCTACCTGCCGGCTCGACAGCCTTAGACTTTGCTTATCGAGTGCATACCGACGTGGGTCATCGTTGTCGAGGTGCCAAATCCAATGGCAGGATTATTCAATTAACTCAACCGCTACAAACTGGTCAAAAAATAGAAATTCTTACCGCCAAGTCTGGCGGGCCGAGCCGAGACTGGTTGAGCGAGCAAAGAGGGTACATTAAATCTTCTAGAGCAAGGCATAAGGTTCAGCAATGGTTCAAACATCAGGATAAGGACAAAAATGCTTTAGCAGGCAAACTCATGATTGAGCGAGAGCTAAAGAAAAATGGAATCGAGTTTACTGAGTTTACTAAACTGGCCAAACACTTTAATTACAATACTAATGAAGAGCTGTTCGCCGGGCTAGGTGCTGGAGATAAAGGCATTCATCAAGTAATGAATGCTTTGCGTTTACTCCATCCTACAGCCGAACCGATTACACGAGAGTCTATTGTTAAACGTAAACCCAGTGTTGAAAAACGAGTTAACTCAAGTGATGTTTTGGTAGAAGGGGTCGGAAATTTATTAACCCGCATGGCGGGCTGCTGTAAACCTATCCCTGGCGATGAAATTTCTGGGTACGTGACATTGAGTCGTGGGATCATGATTCATCGAAGTGATTGTCGCTATTTGTTAAGTAGTAAAGAAAAATCCCCAGAAAAAATTCTAGAAGTCAGTTGGACGACCCAAGTTAATAAACATTATTTAATTGATCTAGTGATTAGGGCTTATGACCGAAAAGGCTTACTCAGTGACATTACTTCTTTGATGAGTAACGAAAAAGTGAGCGTGACATCGCTGAACACACGAGTCGATCATCGACAGTTAGAGGTGCGAATCGATGTTCAAGTTGAATTAGCCAATCTTGCTAATGTCTCACGATTAATCAATTTGATTGAACAGCTACCTAATATAATTGGGGTCGTTAGAAGTCAGAACTAAGGTCGTTACTAACTCTTAAGGAATTAAATTTGTCGTTAATTAGCATCGAACGTTTAAAACAGATCATGGCGGATCTGAGGAATCCTAAAGGTGGTTGCCCATGGGATCTAAAGCAAGATTATCAAAGCATTGTGCCATTTACGATTGAAGAAGTTTATGAAGTTGCTGACGCAATCGAGAGACAAGATTATTCTGATCTACGGGACGAGTTGGGTGATCTGTTATTTCAGGTGGTGTTTTACGCTCAGCTAGCAAGTGAAGACGGTTATTTTGATTTAGACGATGTCATTTTTAGCATTTGTGAAAAACTTGAACGACGACACCCCCACGTGTTTAAGCAGCAATCGAAGAAAACCGAAGAACAAGCTGCGATGACTTGGGAGAATATAAAAGCACAAGAAAGACAATCTAAATCTAAAGACTCTTCGATTAGTTTGGTTGATGACATTCCAAGGGTATTACCAGAGTTAAAGCGAGCCAATAAAATCCAAAGTCGAGTCGCTAAACATGGTTTTGATTGGCCGGATGTGAGTCAGGTTTGGCAAAAGCTTGAAGAAGAGTCTCTCGAAATTAAGCAAGCGGTTGAGGCAGGGGACCAACAGCATATTGAAGAAGAGTTAGGTGATTTGCTGTTTGTCTGTGTCAATTTAGCAAGACATTATCAAGTTGACGCAGATACTGCGCTCAGGAAGGCTAATAATAAGTTTTGTCGGCGGTTTAAGTATCTTGAATCCCTCGCGGAAAAGCCTATTTCAGACTATTCGCTGGAACAGCTAGAGGCATTTTGGCAAGCCAGCAAAAATACTGAATAATCCGATCAATATCTGCAGTGTCATACCAACAAAGCATAAACCTCGATTTAGTTGGTTATTTAATCGGTTTATTCGTGATTCCATTAGAATTATTTGATACAATATTTTCCCGTCCTAAAGACACCTCCAGATTCCAAATATTTATATAATCGACCATCGTTAATTACCTCTATTAGAGGACTAACCGTGTTGTTTTTTGAGGAATTGCTATCTTAATATGGCATTTCGATTGACTAATTGAAATGATGTGGGTGTCTGTCTAATTGATTGATTTATATATATTTTTGGCGAATTTTAATGACTAAATACATATTTGTAACGGGCGGCGTAGTTTCATCCCTAGGAAAAGGGATTGCTGCAGGCTCTTTAGCTGCACTTTTAGAGTCTCGTGGTTTAAAAGTTACCT
Organism: Kangiellaceae bacterium; assembly: GCA_965230505.1. Taxonomy (GTDB): domain Bacteria; phylum Pseudomonadota; class Gammaproteobacteria; order Enterobacterales; family Kangiellaceae. Next base: position 4,077,192 of record OZ246006.1, read on the forward strand.
TAATGAAACTTGACCCCTATATTAACGTTGACCCTGGCACAATGAGTCCATTCCAGCATGGAGAAGTTTACGTCACTGACGATGGTGCAGAAACTGACCTGGACCTCGGTCACTATGAACGATTTATTCGCACCAAAATGAGCCAGTCTAATAATTTTACCACTGGACGAGTGTACGCAGATGTGTTGCGTAAAGAGCGAAAAGGAGAATACCTAGGCGGCACTGTTCAAGTGATCCCGCATATCACCGATGAAATTAAGAAAAAAGTCAAAGAAGGTGCCGGTGATGCTGATATTGCTTTGGTTGAAATTGGTGGTACGGTGGGTGATATCGAATCACTGCCATTCCTTGAAGCCATTCGTCAAATGGGGTTTGAGCTAGGTCGAGAGCGCGCATTGTTTATGCATTTAACACTCCTTCCTTACATCGCTGTCGCAGGTGAGCTAAAAACTAAGCCAACTCAACACTCCGTTAAAGAGCTTCGCTCAATTGGAATTCAGCCTGACATATTAATTTGTCGTTCGGATCGAAGTTTACCAGCCTCGGAAAAAGCCAAAATAGCCTTATTCACTAATGTTGACGAGAAAGCTGTTATTTCATTACGAGACGTCGACAGTATTTACAAGATACCAGCCATTCTTAATGCGCAAGGGATGGAGCGACTAATCACTGAGCGATTTAAGTTGCCTCAGCAAGAAGTTGATTTGACCGAATGGGAACAAGTGCTCTACGCAGAAGCTAATCCTAACGGTGAAGTCCGAGTTGCCATGGTTGGAAAATACATGGACTTAACTGAGGCCTATAAGTCATTGATAGAGTCGCTCAAGCATGCAGGTCTACAAAATCGCCTTACTGTTAAAATAGATTTTATTGATGCCCAAGACATAGAAAAGAAAGGGGTGGGTCTGCTGGACGAATCAAATGCGATCTTAGTGCCCGGTGGATTTGGTGAGCGTGGTGTCGAGGGCAAAATTCTTGCCGCTGAATATGCTCGCAAAAACAATGTGCCTTATTTAGGAATTTGTTTAGGCATGCAAGTCGCTGTAATTGAGTTTGCACGGCATTGCGCAAATATTGAGGATGCCCATAGTTCAGAATTTTGTACTGAGTCTAAGCATCATGTGGTTGGCCTGATCACCGAATGGATTAATAAAGATGGTTCGGTGGAACAGCGTAGTGAAGACTCCGATTTAGGTGGCACCATGCGACTCGGCGCGCAACCTGCGTATTTAACTAAAGGCTCCAAACTGGCAGAAATTTACGGTAGTGAAGAAATTAACGAACGTCATCGACATCGCTATGAAGTTAACGAAAATTATGTAGAGCAACTTGAAAAGAGTGGATTAATAATTTCCGGGCGATCGAGTCAAAATAATTTAGTGGAGACTGTCGAAATTCCTGATCACCCTTGGTACATTGCCGTTCAGTTCCACCCTGAATTTACATCCACTCCGCGCGATGGACATCCACTGTTTACAAGTTTTGTGGCGGCGGCTAAAGAATTTAAACATAAAGAAGAAGGTTAATATGAAAATTCGCGATTTTAAAGTTGGATTAGATCAACCCTTTTTTCTCATCGCAGGACCTTGCGTGATCGAAAGCGAGCAATTAGCGCTCGACACTGCTGGGTACCTCAAAGAAGTGACTGATAAGTTAGGCATATCGTTTGTTTATAAATCATCGTTTGATAAAGCCAATCGCTCTTCTCATAAAAGCTTTCGTGGTCCTGGGCTCGAAAAAGGTTTAGCCATTTTAGAAAAAGTAAAACAGCAAATCGGTGTTCCTGTACTTACTGATGTACATGAAGACACTCCTTTCAATGAAGTCGCTAAAGTCGTAGATGTTATGCAAACCCCGGCTTTTTTATGCCGTCAAACAAATTTTATTCAAAGAGTCTGTGAGCCAGGAATTCCGGTAAATATCAAAAAAGGTCAGTTCTTAGCTCCTTGGGATATGACTCACGTAGTCAATAAGGCTCGTGCGACCGGCAACGAGAATATAATGGTTTGTGAGCGAGGAGCCTCATTTGGGTATAACAATTTAGTTTCTGATATGAGAAGTCTTGCTGTTATGCGAGAAACCCAAGCTCCAGTGGTATACGACGCTACTCATTCAGTTCAATTACCTGGAGGCCAAGGCAGCTCATCGGGTGGTCAGCGTGAACATGTTCCTGTACTTGCAAGAGCGGCTATTGCTGCAGGGGTTTCCGGTTTGTTTATGGAAACTCATCCGGATCCGGCTAATGCAAAAAGTGATGGGCCAAACTCATGGCCAATGTATGAAATTGAAGCACTACTGAGTACTTTGCAGTCAATTGACAAAGTAGTCAAATCAAACCCGTTTGCTGAAAGTAACTTATAGTAAATGCGGAAAATTCGAATAGAATAATTTTTTAAAAAATTTGTTATTTATTAAATATTAGTGAGTGAGAGGCTATTAGGAATGAGTAAGATCGTAAACATCATTGGAAGGGAAATTTTAGATTCACGCGGAAATCCAACGGTTGAAGCAGAAGTGTTTTTAGATAGCGGCGTCAATGGGATTGCCTGTTCTCCCTCTGGAGCATCAACTGGTTCAAGAGAAGCTCTAGAGCTTCGCGATGGTGATAAAGCTCGTTATTTAGGTAAAGGTGTGACAAAAGCAGTCAACAACATTAACCAAACAATTAAACCTAAGCTTGTTGGACAAGATATCAATGATCAAGCAAAGCTTGACCAAATTATGCTTGATTTAGATGGTACCGAAAATAAAGAAGTTTTAGGTGCAAATGCTATTTTGGCAGTTTCTCTCGCTGCTGCAAAAGCGGCAGCCATTGAAAACAAAGTTCCTTTATTCGAACAAATTGGCAAGGGCAATATGCTTCCTGTTCCAATGATGAATATTATTAACGGTGGTGAGCACGCAGACAATAATGTCGATATCCAAGAGTTTATGATTTTACCGGTTGGCGTAGCGAGTTTTTCAGAAGCGTTGCGTTGTGGTGCGGAAATTTTCCATGCTCTTAAGTCTGTTTTGAGTAAAAAGGGTTTAAGTACCGCTGTTGGTGATGAAGGTGGTTTCGCACCAGACTTAGGCTCTAATGAAGAAGCCATTCAAGCGATTGCTGAGGCTGTTGAAAACGCTGGATACAAGTTAGGTGAGGAAGTATATCTTGGATTAGATGTCGCTAGTTCTGAATTTTACAAGAACGGAAAATATGAATTGGCCGGTGAAGGAAAGTCATTAACTTCGGAAGAATTCGCATGCTATTTAGAAGATTGGGTCAACCGTTACCCAATCATATCCATTGAAGATGGAATGGATGAAGGTGACTGGGATGGTTGGAAAATTTTAACCGAAAAGTTAGGTGATAGAATTCAATTGGTGGGAGATGATCTGTTCGTGACAAACACCAAAATTCTTGCCGAAGGAATTGAGAAAAATATTGCTAATTCAATCTTAATTAAAGTAAACCAAATTGGTACTTTAACCGAAACTTTGGCTGCGATAGAAATGGCTCACAAGGCGGGTTATACCGTTGTTGCTTCTCATCGAAGTGGTGAAACAGAAGATACCACGATTGCCGATTTGGCGGTGGCGACAAATGCAGGTCAAATTAAGACGGGTTCTTTATGTCGTAGCGATCGAGTCGCTAAATACAATCAATTATTAAGAATTGAAGAGCGTCTTGGTGACAAGGCTATTTACCCAGGTAAAAAAGCGTTTAACTGCTTTTAAAACTGAAATTCAAAGAGCAAACGATGAGACGTTTTTTCGTCATAATTTTAATATTGGTAATTGCGTGGCTACAATACCGAGCTTGGCTCGGGGAAAATAGTCGGCACGATATAAAATTGCTCAAAGAAAAAATAGAAAACCAAGAAGCGCATAATCAATCTCTCTCTGAACAGAATAATTTGCTCAGAGAGGAGATTAAACTAGTTAGAAATGAGCCCAATATTCTTGAAGAAAAAGCCAGAGAAAATTTAGGGTTAGTGAAAAAGAATGAAACTTTTTATCGGATAATACCGGCAGAAGAAAATTAAATATTTAGGCTTTGGAGTCTCCTGCAAATGCAAAGTAATGAATCAGATTTATCGTCGGTTAGTAATTTTGTTGTTGTTATTCCCGCTGCTGGTGTGGGCAAACGATTCGGAGGCGAAATAGCTAAACAATACTTAAAAATTGATGGCAAAATGGTTCTAGATCTTACTCTAGATATTTTCCTTTCTTCAGCATACTTTGAAAAAGTTGTGTTGGTTGTGTCTCCTCAAGATGAACATTTTAAGCAGCTTGAATCAATTGATAATGATAAACTTATTCTTATTGATGGAGGCGAACAGCGACAATTTTCAGTTAATAATGCCCTTAGGTTTTTGTATGATAATGGGTTGCCAGATTCCACACCAGTATTAGTGCATGATGCGGTTAGACCTTGTCTGTCAGGCAGCGATCTTGAAAAACTAATACAAACATTCCATAAAGATAAAATGCCTTGCTTTCTTGCAGAACCTGTCGCCGATTCATTAAAGAAACTAAATCTTGAAAATCAAGTGATTGAAAATGTTTCCCGAGAAAACTTAGTTAGAGCACAAACACCTCAAATGTCTCAATTTCTTGAGCTAAAAAATGCGCTCTCAAAGGTGACTAAATCTGGTATACAAGTTACTGATGAAGTTAGCGCTCTAATTGACTGCGATATTGAGGTGAAAGCGGTTATTTCTGAACATCCCAACCTTAAAATAACTCACCCGCGTGACTTAGAGCTTGCCACTAATATTTTGGCTAATCAGTCGAGAAAGTAGACCTTGTTAGTCGCTAATTTTTCCGTTCATAAAGTGAAAGGCGTTTTATCATGATTCGAGTTGGACATGGATACGATGTTCATGCGTTTGGAGGAGATAAAGCGCTTAAACTAGGTGGTGTTGAGTTTGAGAATCACATTGGTTTAGTTGCTCACTCTGATGGGGACGTCCTGTTACACGCGATTTGCGATTCACTTTTAGGCGCAGCGTCACTCGGCGATATTGGTCGGCATTTTCCTGATACCGACCAAAGCTACGCTGGTGCCGATAGTTCAGAATTATTAGTGCAGGTTAACCAGTTGGTTAAAGATAAAGGGTATTCTATAAACAACATCGATGTGACAGTGATTGCGCAAACGCCGCGAATGGCAGCGAGGATACCTGAAATTAATAGCAAGATTGCAAAACTATTATTACTAGACCAAGAGCAAGTTAACGTTAAAGCGACAACCACTGAGAAACTCGGTTATATTGGTCGTAAGGAAGGTATTGCTGTCCACTGTTTGGCATTAATTCAAAAGGGCAGCAATTAGTGGAGGGCAGTAGTTTTGACTTTGCGTCGAATTACCAGCAGTTGCCACGAGCGTATCACGCCGTTCTAGCGCGAGGTGATACTCGTAGCTCTAATTTAGACTTTAAAGTTGAAGAAGTATTAACCTTTGAACCGTGTGGTGAGGGAGAACACCTTTTCTTGCAGCTAGAAAAAGACGGTTGCAATACGGATTGGGTAATTAAACAGATACAAAAAGTGTTTGATCTTAGCTCAAAAGAAGTGGGATACGCTGGAAAAAAAGATCGTCACAGTATTTCAACTCAATGGTTTAGCTTGCACTTGCCTGGAAAAGAAATCCAGCCAGAACAAATTGAAAGTCAGTCTATCAAATTAAAGCAGGCTATTCGACATAACAAAAAACTACGAGTCGGAAGTGTCAAGACAAATCGGTTTGAAATTGTGGTAAGAAACCTTTCTGCGCCTATCGATCGAAAGGCATATGAAAAAGTTTGTCGCGAAGGCTTTCCGAACTATTTCGGTAATCAGCGCTTTGGAAGAGAGTTTGGCAATCTAATGAAAGCGCAGGAATTATTGATTAATGGAAAAAAAATAAAAAATAGAAACCTCAAAGGGTTAGTACTATCCAGCGCTCGATCGTTTCTTTTTAATTTACAGCTGGCCAAGCGAGTCGAATCCGAAACCTGGTCTCAAATACTTTCTGGTGACTGCATAAACTTAAATGCTACTCAGTCTTACTATCATCTGGATGACCGTTCTGAAGAGGAGCAATTAAGAGTTGCCAATGGAGACACACATATTTGTGGTTGGCTTGCCGGAAAACAGAATTCTGAGGCCACTGCGGAAGCGCTGCAATCGGAATTGTCAGCCACCCAACAATTTCAGTCATGGTCACTCGCTTTAAAGCGCTTCAATCTTGATTCACAACGCCGACCGTATCGAGCGTTCGCGAATGAGTTAGAGCTGGTTGAAGATGGCGATACGGCAAAATTCAGCTTTTCTCTAGCACGAGGATGTTTTGCAACGGCTTTACTTAGAGAGCTTGTTGAATGTTGTGATCGCTCATATTCCAATACATCCCAGTCGCGCGAACAGGATTCTCAATGAATATATTGATCAGCAACGATGATGGTGTGGATGCCCCTGGAATTATTGCTTTAGAAAGCGCGGTAAAATCCGTCGCTGAAACAACGGTGGTTGCACCTCATAAAAACCGTAGTGGAAGTAGCGCCGCTTTAACGTTAGACAGCCCATTAAGATGTCGGCAAAACCAACGAGGATACTATAGTGTCACGGGCACACCGTGTGACTGTATTCATTTGGGCTCTCATCGTATCCTAAAACATAAACCTGATATGGTGATTGCTGGGATAAATCGTGGCGCTAATTTGGGAGACGATGTTTTATACTCTGGAACTGTTGCTGCAGCGATGGAAGGGCGAAGCTTAGGATTTCCTGCTGTGGCAATTTCATTAGCGGGAAAAGAGTGTCGGCATTATCAAGTTGCCGCAAAATTTGTTCTTAAGTTATTAAAAAACATTAGGTCTTACCAGCTAGATTCAAATATTATCCTAAATGTTAATGTTCCTGATTTAGAAGAAGAGCAAATTAAAGGGATTGAGTTTACCCGACTGGGAAGTCGACACAGAGCTGATACAATTGTGCCTAGCAAAGATCCTAAAGGAGAATCCGTTTATTGGATTGGTCCACCCAGCCAACCACAGGATGTTGGCGCTGGTACAGATTTTGATGCCATCAAACGCGGATTTATCTCAATAACGCCACTGGTTGTTGATTTAACGGCTAATAATTTGAGTTCAACAATGCGTCGCTGGATTGAAGAATTTGCAGACTAACGAAATAACAAAGAGTCATCAATAGAGAATAATTATAATGAATAAAAAATACCTCTCCGGGATCGGTATGACATCTCAGCGAACTAGGTCACGACTCGTTACACGGCTAAGAGATAAAGGCATTCAAGAGGAGTCTGTTTTGGCCGCCATTGAATCAACACCAAGGCATATCTTTATTGATGAAGCGATGGCACATCGAGCATACGAAGATACTGCGCTACCCATTGGAATGGGGCAGACTATTTCTCAACCCTATATCGTTGCCAGAATGACAGAGATTTTAGTCGATAGCGGAATCATGGGCAGCGTTTTAGAAATAGGTACAGGATGTGGTTATCAAACGACTATTTTGTCTCAAGTTTCTTTTCAGGTGTTTACAATAGAGCGAATCGAAGCGCTTCAAACTAGAGCCATAGAGCGTTTTAAAGCATTAGATTTAAAAAATGTTACTTATAAGCACGGAGATGGATTTCAAGGTTGGCAAGAGCATGCGCCTTTTGACGCCATCATAGTTACCGCTGCACCAGACAATGTACCGCCCAAATTGGTCGAGCAGTTAGCGATGGGAGGTAGAATGGTAATTCCAGTGACTCAGCAAACGGGTGATCAACAATTACTGCTGCTGGAAAAAACTGAAGAAGGAATGACTCAGGTAGGAATGGAGTCTGTTAAATTTGTACCTTTACTGAGTGGAACCCTTTAATGAAAATTTTTAGTCCGATGTATGAGTCTTGCTTAAGGTGGGCTAAACATAAACATGCGGCTTATTATTTGGGCATAATGAGCTTTTTTGAGTCTATTATCTTCCCAATTCCTGTAGACGTGATGCTGGCACCTATGTGTCTTTCTAGGCTCGATAAAGCTTGGCACTATGCTTTTGTGGCCACTACCACCAGTGTACTTGGCGGTGTTGTTGGGTATTTTCTTGGGGTTTATCTCGGTGCGGCTGTGGTAGAGCCATTTTTAGTCGAATGGGGCTTCGGAGACGCTTACGCCAAAACCCAGATTTGGTTTGAAAAATACGGTGTCTTAATGGTCTTTATTGCTGGATTCGCGCCGATCCCATACAAAGTCTTTACGGTTAGTGCTGGGGCCCTAAGTCTCTCCCCAATGGGTGATCTAACGCCTTTTATTATCGCTTCAGTCTTTGGCCGAGCCGGTCGCTTCTATTTAGTGGCGTTTATATTGAGATTAGGCGGCGAAAAGATGGAAAAGAAACTTCACCAAATGATCGATTATATCGGTTGGGGATTAGTAATAGTTGCAATTCTTGGCTACTTGATGTACAAATACAGTCAATAGCCTATGAAAACAAGAAGTTAGAGCACTTTGTTAAGGTTTAGCATTAACTTAAATTAAAGTTAAAAGTTGCTACAGCCCCCATGTTAGCTCGTTTTCACTGAAATTCTCAACTGAATTTCCAAGGCTAAGAAATAATATAAATAGCCTTGGACTCGTATTGAGATGATTGATTTAAACGACATTGTTAAAACTCTGATTGCAGCAACCGCTGTATCGGGTTTGGCTGGTTGCGCGACTAACGCACCAGCACCGGTTGTCGATTTAACTCAATACAAGCCCGATCATTATCGTGAAATAAGAGATGCTTCGCCTAAAGTTAAATTTATCGCTAACAATGTCAATGCAACCTCACATGTGGTAAAAGCCGGTGAGACCCTATATTCAATTGCTTGGCGATATTCATTAGACCATCGAGTACTCGCTAAACTAAACAATGTAAAAGCTAATACGATTTATCCTGGCCAAACATTAAATCTTTTAGAAAGTGCAGCTAAAACACCGGAACAACGTCAGTCCAAACCCTTTAGTTCCGGTAATCTATTAGCTGCAATCAATAAAGAAGTGCTCAACAAGCCGATAATCGCCAAAGAAGATCTTAATAAACTTCAAAAAGCCATCAGGCAAAGTAACTCAAATCGAAACAAAAACACTCGAACTAAGCGCGCCAGTTCTAACCGATCTGCTAAAAACAATTCGCGTTTAGTCTCAGTCAATAAGAAATCAAAGCGGCCATCAAAAAACACTAAAGTCGCAATCGCAGAGCAAAGTAAACCCGTTAAGCAATGGATTTGGCCAGTGAATGGCAAAGTAGTCAGTCGTTTTTCACCCTCTTCGAATATGAACAAAGGCTTAGATATTGTGGCTAAAAATGGCTCACCAGTGCGAGCAACGGCAGAGGGACGAGTGGTTTATAGTGGAAATGGCCTACGTGGCTATGGTCAATTAGTGATCATTAAGCATAATGAACAGTTTTTGAGCGCATACGCTCATAATAAGAAAATTCATGTGGAAGAAAACGAGGTTGTAAAGGCAGGCCAGCGTATCGCTGAGCTTGGTAATACGGGCTCTGACACGGATAAGTTACATTTTGAAATCAGACTAAAAGGTAAGCCGGTTGACCCCCTCAACTACTTGCCCAAATCTGGTCTCATGTAACAAAGTCGTGGGTTGTATAAAATTATTTTTATAAAACCTAAAGTTATATTTACTGGTGACGATAACAATAAAGATCACACTGTATTTGTAACTAGTAATAATAAGAAGTAAATCAATAAAAACAATGGTGTGTTTCACAAGGGATTGCTGAGGGAAGTAAATCAGCGGTTTCGTTTTTTGGGACTTAGTCCCCACGGCAGAGAGAAGCGAAATGACAAAAATAAATACAATGACTAAAGAAGAACTAGAACATGAGGGTGATTTGCTGTTAGCGGAAGCTGACAACGCCGAAGAGCCTGCAGTTTCAGAATTAACTGAAATATCCTTACAAGAATCAAAAATTCCCAAAAGACGTGTTGGCAAAGACAAAAGCTTTGATGCCACTCAGCTTTATCTTGGAGAAATTGGTGCTTCACCACTTTTGACCGCAGAGGAAGAAGTTTTCTTTACTCGTAAAGCACGTAAAGGTTGCGAAAAATCAAGAGCACGAATGATTGAGAGTAATCTTCGTTTAGTAGTTAAGATTGCAAGAAGATACTCTAATAGAGGTTTAGCGCTGCTTGATTTAATCGAAGAAGGTAACCTCGGTCTGATCAGAGCGGTAGAGAAGTTTGACCCAGAGCGCGGCTTCCGATTCTCTACATACGCTACTTGGTGGATTCGCCAAACCATCGAACGTGGAATCATGAATCAAACGAGAACGATTCGACTTCCTATCCACGTGGTTAAAGAATTAAATGTCTACTTAAGAGCTTCACGTGAGCTAGCTCAAAAGCTTGACCATGAGCCAACCGCAGAAGATATAGCGGCAAAGTTAAACAAACCAGTAGAAACTGTTGCCAGAATGCTTGGTTTAAACGAAAGAGTTACATCGGTTGATTGTCCTATCGGAAAAGACAACGATAAGCCTCTTCTAGAAACCATAGCTGACGAAAGAGAATGTGGTCCGTCAAGTAAGTTGCAAGAAGAAGATCTAAAGCAAAGTATCGAATACTGGTTAGATCAATTGGGATCTAAGCAAAAAGAAGTACTTGCTCGTCGATTTGGCTTGTTGAGTTACGAAGCGGCAACCCTAGAAGATGTAGGTCGTGAAATTGGCCTGACTAGAGAGAGAGTTCGTCAAATTCAAGTTGAAGCGTTAAGACGATTAAGATTTATGCTAGAGCGTCAAGGGTTATCCTTAGCGAGCATTTTTAACGTTTAGAACTGATTTGCAGCCCGCCCTGGGCTGAAATTGACAATTTTGTTTGTCTCTGTGATTAAAAAGCGCATTTATTTGCGCTTTTTTTATGGCTGGAATCTAGTGACTGTGGAGGAGGAGGTTTTGGTTGTTCTTTTTAAAGAACCAAAGTTAAAGTCAATGCTTCTGCTGCGCTCAGCAACCTATTCAGACTATCATTAGGTTCTTTAAGAGCGGTTTCACAGCGCTGCGAAACCGCCCTTAAAGAAAATTAAATTACATGAATTAGTTAAACTCTTATCCGAAAGTTTTCGACCTCTCCCTAACCCTCTCCTTCCAAGGCGAGGGGACTAACACTCTACTACACCTAGTCCCCTTTGGAAAAACTCCAGTCCAAATTCTAACTACCCACCGAAATTCTCAATGCATGAATTTCCGTCTCCATCATTTTCCCAAGTGCCTGATAAATAAGCTGATGCTTCTTAACTGGCGAAACGCCTTCAAACGCTTGGCTTTTAATGTTGACATAAAAATGACCTTTACCCGTTTTTGCGCCAACATGACCAGCATGCAAATGGCTTTCGTCTTCAATTTCAAGCGAGGCGGGTGCCAGTTCGGCTTCGAGCATTTGGCGCATCTGTTGAATTCGTTTTTGATTTATTTGGCTTAAATCAGTCATTTGATTTCCTAAGGTAAGACTAAATTATAGGGTTTAACTTGAATACTCTGGTAAACACCTTCGAGCATATATGGGTCATTGGCAGCCCAGGCCTCGGCTTGGGCTAAGTCGTCAAACTCCGCAACCACTAAGCTACCAGTAAAGCCTGCCGGGCCAGGGTCGGCGGAGTCTATAGCGGGGTGTGGACCGGCGATTATTAGTCGTCCTTGATTTTTAAGTTCAAGCAACCTTTCAACATGAGCAGGGCGTACAGCTAACCGTTGCTCAAGACTGTTGGGTTTATCGACGGAAATAAATGCATATAACATGATTGAGTGCCTTTTTATTGATTAGCAATTATCAAATAGAACTATTTGTCATTATTGTCTTTTAATGGCTGGGTGGACTCAGACTCGGGCTCTTCTTCAACCGGCAAATAGGGGTAAATTTTAACCATTATGAAAATTAGCAAGGCAAAGTTTAATCCTAATAGGCCGAACAGCTTAAACTGAACCCAAACGGCTTCTGAATAATTGTCAGCGACCCACAGGTTTAAGAATCCAAAAAGTATGTAGCTAAAAGCCCATAAATGATTCAAATTCTTCCACAAAGACTCTGGGGCATTAATAGGTTCGTCCATTGTTTTGCTTAACATTTCTTGCAGTAACACTTTACCAATTATATGTTGTCGATAGATAAAAACGAGTGCGGTAACCCAGACCAAAATGCTGGCTTTCCAAATGATAAACGCTGGGTCTCTAAGTAGGATGGTTAAACCACCCATTACCAAAGTGACGATTAATGTCCACACATGGAGTTTTTCAAATTTTCCAGTGAGTAGCTTTGTTCCAATATTTTGAATAATCGTGGCTACCATTAATCCGATAACCGCAGGATACATTGGGGTTTCAGAAGGGTAGAGAACGTATATTCCAACGAAAACAACGATTGGAAAAAAATCTAATAAAAATTTCATTGAATGCCTTTAATTGGATTAAACGATTGTTCAACAGTGATAGTCGAGAATAATACGCTGAAACCGTCTGACTGACTATGGCAAAAGTCTAAATTCGCCTAACCCACAGCTACTTTTTGCTAATCTTTTATTTAATCCTCTCGCATTGCCTGATGATGTATAGCGCTATTTCAAGATTTGCTAAACCTGATGGCGATATTCAACGTATAATGGGCAATAGACCCTATTAATGAGTCATAACGAAGAGAGCATCCATTGAGCATCAAATACGATTTTCATAGTCATACCAACTATTCAGATGGCGTTTTATCACCCTCTGAATTGGTTGAGCGGGCTGCTGCGCGCCAGGTGGATCTATTAGCAATTAGTGATCATGATAGCGTTAGTGGTCTTGCGGAGGCGCAACAGGCTATCGAATCGAACCAATTTAAATTAAAACTGGTCAACAGTATTGAGATTTCAGCACAATCAGATTTCGGGGAGATTCATATTGTTGGATTGAATATCGACCCTCAACAAGTAGATCTAATCAGGGCGATAGAAAAGCAACAAGCTGCACGCTGGACAAGAGCAAAACGAATAGCTGAGAAGTTGGATTCACTGAATGTGCCAGGGGTGTTCGATTATCTTCAACAAAACTGTCGGGAGGTGGTGACTCGTTCTCACATGGCGAGAAGCTTAGTCGACTTAGGTCAAGTTAAAGATATGCAGCAAGCATTTAAAAAATACTTAGGTAAAAAAGGCAGGGTCAAAGTTGCATCAGAGTGGCTCGAAATGTCTGCCGCGATAAAACTCATTCAAAATGCAGGTGGTTTAGCGGTTTTAGCCCATCCTACTCGCTATCCTATGTCCAATAGAAGGCTGACCTATTTGATCGAAGAGTTTAGTTTAGCCGGTGGAGATGGAATGGAAGTTAGCTATCCAAGCTTAACACCTGACAAACAAATCTGGCTTTACCAACTTTTAGAAAAGTACAATTTGTTAGCATCTGCGGGCTCAGACTTTCATTACCCTAATTTAAAATGGAGTGACCTAGGTCATTTCAAACCAGTTAAATCTAAAATACCCCATGTTTTAGAACACCTGACCAGCTAGCAAAATATTTGTCACTAAAAAAGGTGTTTCAAGGTAGGAACCGCGTATAATCAAAGGGCATCAATCAAGTCGCCATTTGGGCTAATAGATATGACACAGTATTTTGATTTACATCCACAAAATCCGCAAGTGAGGTTGATAGCCAAAGCTGCAGAAATAATCCGTGAAGGGGGACTCATTGTTTACCCCACTGATTCTGGTTATGCACTTGGGTGTCATATTGGAGATAAAAAAGCGCTAGACCGAATAAGACAAATTCGAAAGTTAGATAAGAAACATAATTTTACCCTTATCTGTCGCGATTTGTCGGAACTAGCTAATTTTGCCAGGGTTGATAATGCATCCTTTCGAGTATTAAGAAGTCATACACCGGGGCCTTACACTTTTATTTTGAGAGCATCTCCAGAAGTTCCTAAACGGTTACAGCATCCCAAAAGAAAAACAATTGGTATCAGAGTTCCAGATCATCCGGTTGCGTTAGCGTTATTAGAAGAGCTTGGTGAACCATTAATGAGCACTAGTCTAATTATGCCGGGTGATGAATACACCTTAGTGGACGAAGATCGAATTAGTAAGCACTTAGATGGACGGGTAGACTTAGTCATTCACGCTGGGCATACCAGCGATGTGCCAACAACGGTGGTTGACTTAATGGATGGTTTTCCAAAAGTGGTACGACACGGGGCTGGCAACCCTGAAGAATTTGAAAGCTAGCACATATAAAGCATTGCATTCGATTCTGCATTGTATATAATTGCCCGCTCTAATCGGCAGCGTCAGCTACTACCAAGCGATTAGAACAGCTAAATTTAGCTGTAAGTTGATAAAAATTTAAAGCCAGTGTGGTGGAATTGGTAGACACAGGGGATTCAAAATCCCCCGCCTTTGCGGGTGTGACGGTTCGAGTCCGTCCACTGGTACCAAATATAAAGCCTTGCGTTCAGCAGGGCTTTTTTGTTCTAGGCTCAAATTAGTCCCTCCAATGTAGATTAAGAAAACCTCGAACATCTCAAAGCTGATGGCTTTTCGACTTAAAACATCTTAGTAATCCACTAATTCTATTCAAGTGAATGCGTTAGATGAATAATAAAAATCTTTTACCAATTCAATTCAAAAAATTGAAATACTTACCATGCAGAATCAACGTTTGTAAATGAGATAAGAACCACCTGTGTCACTCTAATTGCTGATAAAACGAGATCAATAGACAATCAATACAAACTCATTAGGTAAAAAATAGGCTTTCTACTAATAGGATCAGACATAATTATTAAAGAACTAGCATTAGTGTTGTATTGGCTTTAATCAATTAATAATTGTGAGAGCTAAGCGCAAAATATTTCTTATTAATGGAGATTAACTGAAATGTACGAAAACAGGAGTTTTTATCAACTTGGTAGAATCCAGTGGGCACTTCACCAAATAGATGGGCTGAAAGGCTTTATTGAAATAGATGTTCGCCCCTCAGGTGTCGATAATAAGATCGTAATAGCAGAGCTATTTTCTACCAAAAAGCTTCCGCACGGAGCTGTAATTACTAGCAGTTTAGGATTTTCTGAGGACCGCATTAAGATTAATTTTAGAAAGTGTGGTTATAATCCAATAATTTCCACCATTAATTCTCCTTTTTGTGATTACTTGGTGCAGACGTCTGTGGTTGGCGCTCATCACTTATACATTAGCGGCTGGCGGCGAAAATTCGCACTGAAGGCGCGAGAATATGCAGAGCGCAAAGCGATTCAAATAAAATGGCAGAATACCCCACTTCCCGCGCTCGGTGGGTTAACGCCTGATCAGATGCTTCATAAAGGATATGGACCTTGGGAAGTTAAAGGTGTTGGCTTTGTATGGGTTGGAATCGACCCTCTAACCACTAGTCGTGCGACTATCCAAATTCAAACTCGTCCATACAGCGACGACAAAAACTTCAACAAAAGTATTCGATGGTTCTTGCAGCGAGGAACAAGCTTAGATCAAGCGCTAAAGTTAAATAGCCAACATATGGGAGCACTTAATAAGCAAGCATTAATTGGAAGTATCACAGTACTGCTGGGAGCGCTTAAAATGATGCCAGGCAGAAAGATACCATTATCGAGATTAGACAAGTTAATTAAGCTATCAGGCGCAGTTGATAAAACGATTAAAGCGAGCAAGAAAGCAGTAAAGAGATCGGATATAGGTGCCAAATTAACCAAGTCTGCAAAGGCTATTGAAGAGAAGGTACAATTACTCAATCAGGTGGAAGCTATCGCAGTACCTATAATCTAGTTGGTGACATGAGAAAATTAATGACGACCACTATATGACTATATAGTGGCTTACATTTTTTATCTAGCCGCCAATAAAGTCCTAATTAATGCTTTTGAGTAAATTCGGTCGGTACAATTCCAATTGCATCTAATTGCTTTCTTAAGGTTTCATCTTTGTTCGCTTGCCAACGCTCTAATAACGCGAAAATCTCATTAGCATTATACTCAAGATCCCTCGAGCAAGTATTTGCAAGTATGTTGATCAGTTTGGGGAATTTTTCCGCCATTTCATAAAAAGTGCCAGCATCGCCATAATTTGCATCACCCAACGCACAATACGCACCACCTCCCATGCCGATAAAATAATCTCGGTTTATGCCTTTATTTGCGTAGTGTTCGGGAAAAAGTGCTGCAATAAATAGAGCACTGTCGCCCAATTGCCTTAAGCTTATATTTCTTTGGTAGGTTGTGGTCGCTTGGTTAGCGTCTTGATATAAAAAAGCCAAAGTCGGTAAGCTCTTGGTTTGATTATCCGTGATAAATAGATTTTTACTGCGGCTGAACCGTATAAGGATGTTGGCTAGATATTGAATCACTTCATCCGACAAGGGAGGAGCGAGTTTGTCTGATTGATCTGAGATACCACGTACGAAAAGCTCTAGCAGCGAAAGATCACTGATTAGGTTGTTGTTTCTTGGCATACGCCCTCCAATAGAAAAAAATTTAATTTTGACTCTTGAACTACGCAAAACAATCCATATTTTATTTTTTGGGACAGGTATTCCCAAATTCAACTATCTAATTTTATCAATCATTTTAGGAGGAATTGTATGTCATTAAAACCTCTTTATGACAGAGTGGTTGTTCGCCGGATAGAGGCTCAAACAACCACTAAAGCGGGTATTATCATTCCAGATAATGCGGCTGAAAAGCCGACTGAAGGAGAGGTGATAGCTGTTGGTGATGGAGTGGTTACTGAGTCAGGTAAAACCCAACCACTTCTGGTTAAAACTGGTGACCGGATTTTGTTCGGTCAGTACTCAGGTAGCAAAGTTAAAATTGATGGAGAAGAGCTACTGATTATGAAAGAGTCTGATATTTTAGCGATTGTTGAACAACAAAGATTAGAGGAGAAAGCAGCATGAGTGCGAAAGCCGTAAAGTTTTCAGATGATGCGCGAGAGCGAATGCTTTCTGGCGTGAATATTTTGGCGAATGCCGTAAGAGCAACTTTAGGCCCTAAGGGACGAAATGTTGTTTTAGATAAAAGTTTTGGCGCTCCACGAGTGACTAAAGACGGGGTGTCCGTGGCAAAGGAGATTGAGCTGACCGATAAATTTCAGAATATGGGCGCTCAAATGGTTAAGGAAGTGTCTTCAAAAACAGCCGATGTAGCTGGCGATGGGACTACCACTGCGACAGTACTTGCTCAAGCGCTGCTTAGAGAAGGTAACAAAGCAATTGCTGCTGGTATGAACCCGATGGATTTAAAGCGCGGGATTGACGCGGTTGTTAAGGCCGCGACGACAGAGTTGAAAAAGATTTCTAAACCCTGTGATGACAATAAGTCGATCGGACAAGTCGCTACCGTCTCAGCTAACTGGAACACTGATATCGGTGATATCTTAGCCAAAGCGATGGAAAAAGTAGGCAAGGATGGTGTGATTACAGTCGAAGAAGGCAAGTCCTTAGAAAACGAACTCGATGTAGTCGAAGGTATGCAATTTGATAGGGGCTATTTGTCGCCTTATTTTATTAATAACCAAGATAAAATGCAGGTTGAACTAGATAATCCTTACATTTTGTTATTCGATAAGAAAATTAGTGCTATTCGGGACTTGCTACCATTGCTTGAAAGCATTAGCAAAGAGGGTCGTCCATTATTACTGATTGCAGAGGATGTTGAGGGTGAAGCGTTATCGACATTAGTTGTTAATCAGCTTCGCGGAATCATCAAAGCCGCAGCAGTCAAAGCGCCAGGTTTTGGAGATCGACGAAAAGCCATGCTTGAAGATATCGCGATACTAACTGGTGGTGAAGTGATCAGTGACGAGTTAGGCATGACCTTGGAAAATGTTGAGCTTAATCAGCTCGGTAGTGCTAAGCGAGTAGTCATTGCCAAAGACACAACAACCGTTGTTGATGGAGCAGGCGAAGCCGTTAAAATTGAACAGCGAGTTACTCAGCTTAAGTCAGAAATCGAAGCGACCAGTTCTGATTATGATAAAGAGAAACTTCAAGAGCGAGTTGCTAAACTAGCAGGTGGCGTTGCCGTGGTTAAAGTTGGCGCAGCAACCGAAGTGGAAATGAAAGAAAAGAAAGACCTGGTTGATGATGCTTTTCATGCTACTCGAGCAGCTGTAGAAGAAGGTATTATTCCTGGTGGTGGTGTTAGCTTAATTCGCGTTGCAGAAGCGGTAAAAGCGCAATCGCTTAAGTTCGATAATGAGGACCAACAAGTTGGAGCTAAAATTGCACTACGAGCAATGGAAGAACCATTCCGACAAATCGTCACAAATGCTGGTGTTGAAGCAAGTGTTGTTTTAGAGAAAGTTCGCTCTGCTAAGGCGACGCATGGTTACAACGCGCAAACCGGCGAATATGGTGATATGTTGGAAATGGGAATTATCGATCCAGCTAAAGTCACTCGTTCGGCATTGCAAAATGCTTGCTCAATCGCAGGCTTAATGTTGACAACTGAGGTCATGATTACCGATGCCGAGGAAGAAAAAGAAGACACTGCCACAACACCAGGTATGCCTGCCGCCGGAGGTTGGGGCTAGAGTCGTTCTGGTAAATGCTAAAGGGGCTATTGTTAGCCCCTTTTTTGATCAAGTTGATTGCATTCTCGCTAAACTACTTGCTTAAGAAATAGACAGTTACTATAGTTAAAGCAACCCTAAAATAAAAAACACCGATTGAGAAGACTATGCTAAATATCTTACAGATTAGGGTCTGCTAAATGACATTTGAAACTATCTTAATACTAGTAATGGCTTGCTCAATAGCGGCATTTGTCTTGTATAAAGTGTTGCCTCTTTCGCAATCTCGAAGCGGTCGTCATATTAAAAAAGCCAATCAGTTCTTACTTGAATCTGAAGATTACTATTTAATGAAAAATGTTGTTTTGCTGACTTTTGATGGTCTTCAAAAGTTCGATTACATCATTGTCAGTCGATACGGTATTTTTGTGGTTATGGTGCAATACTACACCGGACTAATTGAAGGTACCGAATATGAAAAAAGCTGGGTGCAAATTAAAAGGGGTAAGGCAAAAAAGCAGTTTGCTAATCCAACCGATGTCATTAGTGAACGAGTGGGGACTCTGTGTGGTCTTTTATCGATTCCTAAATCACAAGTGTTTCCAGTGGTATTCTTTGATGGAATTTCGGGCTTTAAAAATCAATTAAGCAACAAGTTTACTTTTGGAGCGAACTACCTAAAGTATATTCGTTCTAAAAATAAACTAATATTTAGCGCTAATCAAATTTCGAAATTTGTTGCCATCATAGATACCAAACGCAAACGGCAAGGGTTGGTGAATTACTTTGATGAAAAGGAAAGACGCCAGCAAACGGTTGCGCCGCTTCTAAAGGAAAATGCTTGTCCGCAATGTGGAAGTCCTCTAGAAATTAGAGATGAGCAAATAGCTTCAAAAACATCTAAACAATCGCTAGTTTGTCAATTGTATCCGACGTGTCGGTATAGTAGGGAGATTTAGAGGGGCATCTTTAAAGAAGGTAAAAAGCATTCACTTTTACAACGGCATCAAAAAAATGCTTACTCAATTCATTGGTTATTTGTTATATCAGTTAGTCCAAAAAATTATTAATTTTTGCTTTCGTGCTCCGCCAAATATCGTTGATGGTCTTCCGCTTCAAGTTTTTTAAATCGTAAATGGTCGTCTAGAATTTCTTGTCTAACAGACGCTTCTTTATTCTTTTCCATTTCCATAATATCTTTAACTTCTTTATCGAAAACTTCATCGGGAATGGATGAGTCATGATTATGACGTGCACTTACTTGACGGATCACGTCCAGCTCGTCTTGGGGCTTAAAGTTGTCATACTTATATGGCGATAGAGATATGGCGATAGAGAATTTGGGAAAGATTCATAGGGAAATTCATTTTTTATAGCTGCTTTTTGCCGTAAAATATCTTGCGGCCAGTCGATGGTGAAATTGTTCATCGTAACTCTACCAGTCTAGAGTATGCTGCTTTTAGACCTGTTTTTTCGAGCTTCCCTGTTTGGTTAAAAAATATAGTGAGAAGGTGCTCATCGGTCAAAGGCGTTTGCCAAACACTTTGCCTAGCAGATGATTCCTCTTCTTCTGCTCGACAAGTATAGTGAGCCCAATTTATTCCGTTGATAATTCGAAGTTCATAACCTAAGCGACTTTCAATATCCCATGAGAATAGTTCGCTAAGGTAAATAAACCGCTCAATAGCACATTCTAACCGCCTTGGTCGGAACAAGCTATTAAATTCAGGCATGTGGGCCACAGAGCAATCCATCAGCATTCTTCCCATTTCATTATCAAACAGAGTAAAGCCTTTGTACCGCCATCCATTAGTAATCAGGCTAAGTTCGGGAGGAGTACAAGGATCTTCATGGATACTCGAATGAAATTCAGTCGGGTCGTAGAGATTTTTAGTTTGTTTATTTACTTTGTCTACATAGGTGCGAATATTGCTGACCGGCATTCTTAAGTTAAGTGAAATGCCAGATAGATTAATTTGGTGTTCTTCCAAGGAATTTAGACTTGGGCCCTTGGGGTTGTTGTTGGTTCCAAAAAATACCATATTAAGCTTTGACCATCATTTTTTGGACTGGGTCTCAGACCAACTTTTTTATCCATCTCATCAATACTTAGCGAATGGATTATCATAAGTTTGAATAATTGAGCCAAGAGGCCCATGGCTATGTTTTTTCTTGCTCGGCTAAATAGCGTTTACGATCTTCGGCTTCGAGTTGTTCAAACCGCATATGATGGTCAAGATTTTTTTGGTGTGTAGCTTGCTGCTTTTGTTTTTCGAGTTCTTCTAGTCGGCTAACTTCAGCATCAAAGTTTCCTTGCATGTCAGGTGTAATTTCATGGTTGTATTTAGCACTGACTTTTCGAACTAAATCTAAAACATTCGTTGGGTAGTAATATTCAAATTCGTACGGTGGCAAGCTTTTTGGAAGTGATTCATAAGGAAATTTTCTTTCAATTTCTTCTTTTCGTGTCTTAATATCATTTGGGAGTTCAAGCTTTACATTGTTCATGACTAAGTCGATGACTTTTGAGAAGGCTGCTTTAAGACCGCTCTTGTTAAAATCGCCATCCTGACTGAATCGAATAGTGAGTAGATGCTCGTCAGTAATGGGAGTTTGCCAAACGGTTTGAAAAACCGTCGAATCTTCAGTATGGCTTTCGTAATTAGCCCAGTCGGTTCCGTTAATAGTGTGCTGATTGTAATTAGATACACTCTCAATTGACAAATTTTTAACGCTCGTTTTGTAATTATACCGTTCCATCGCGCATTGAAAGCGACGTTGTTTAAATAGACTCGTAAATGTTGGCATGTGGAAAATGCTAACCGCCATGCCCAGTCGCCCAATGTAATCACCGGAAAAGAATGGTAAGCCTTGAAATACCCAGTATATGCGGCTTAGCATGCACGTCGATAAGCTACATGGCTCATCATCTTCTTTTTCGAAGTTTGATGTATCATACAAATTGATAGAGCCAGTTAAATCCTCAATCTTTTGATATACCCAATCATTACTCTCTGGGTATGCTAAACTTAAACTAACCCCTGACATATTGACATTTAGAGTGCATGTTTTGTCTAAAAGGGGGCCTTTAGGTTTTTTTCGAGTACCAAATAGGGGCATATTAGGCTTTTACCATCATTTAATTAAAGTTAGCGTTTTTATTGTTTTTCTCTTAAATAGTTCATGAGTGATTCGACGGAGAGAATTCAACAGACAATACCATAAAAGAGCTTAAGTACTTAGCGAGTAGTTTACGGTAAATTTGAATGATTGGTCATAAAACTGATAGCTATGGTTTTTCTTACTCGGCTAAATAGCGCTTACGATCTTCGGCTTCTAATTCTTCAAACCGCATATGATGGTCAAGATTTTTTTGGTGTGTAGCTTGCTGCTTTTGTTTTTCGAGTTCTTCTAGTTGGCTAACTTCAGCATCAAAGCTTTCTTGCATGTCAGGCGTAATTTCATGGTTGTATTTAGCGCTTACTTTTCGTGCGAGATCTAAGCCATCTATAGGGTCGTAGTACTCGCATTTATAGAGCGGTAAGTTTTCAGGAAAGGATTCGCAGGGGTAAGAATTTTTTACATCGTTTTTTTGACGGAGTATATCTTCGGGCCATTCGATACTGAGGCTACTCATAATCATGTTCATTAAATCACTAAAGGCAATTTTCAATCCTGTTTTGGCAAACTCTCCTGATTGAGAGAAAAATACAGTAAGCAGGTGCTCATCAGTTAATGGGGTTTGCCAAACTGATTGAAAACCAATCGATGCGTCTTCACTCGCATGACATTCGTAGTGAGCCCAATCTATATTGTTAATATTCTGACTTTCAAAGTTGATTCGGCTCTTACCTGCGGCCGAGTAAAGCTCAGTTAAGTAAATGTATCGCTCAATTGCACACTCAAACCGTCTTTGACGAAATAGGCTGCAAAAATCAGGCATATGGGCCACCGAAATATCCAACAGCATACGTCCTAATTCGTTGTCAAATAGGGTGAAGCCCTTATACCGCCAACCATTAACAACGAGCCCTAGTTCCGGCGGCTTTAGGGGATCATTGTGTTTACTAGAGTGGTAGATAGACTTGTCGTAGAGGTTCTTAGACTGACGGTATTGTTTTTCAAAATAAGGTCTGACATTACTGTATGGCATTTTTAAACGGATTGAAATGCCAGACAGGTCAATTTTGTATTCTTCCAACTCTCTTAGATTTGGACCTTTTGGTTGCTTTTTGGTACCAAATATAGCCATTTAACCTATTACCATCATTTTATGAACCGGATACCAAACTAGTGTTTTCGCTTTAGTACCATAGTGTTTCTCTCCTTGTGGTAGCGCTTTTTACGAGCGTTTAACTTTTGGTTAATTC
Source organism: Kangiellaceae bacterium (assembly GCA_965230505.1). Classification (GTDB taxonomy): domain Bacteria; phylum Pseudomonadota; class Gammaproteobacteria; order Enterobacterales; family Kangiellaceae. The sequence goes on from OZ246006.1 coordinate 4,100,089, forward strand.
CATTAATAGGTCGCAATAACCTAGTGAAAGGGAGACTACGCTCAATACCGAACTGAGGATTCCTACTACCCCCGTTTCACAGGCTCTTATGGCATGCAATATTAGGTTGTTGCTTTTCTAATTGAGGGGGACATAGAAAGTAAATCGAATGGTTTTAACTAGGGCTAATCAGAACAGTAGCCCTAGGGTAGCTGAACTTATGCTCTAGCTAGATCTTCGATCAAGGATTCATCATTTTCGTACCAATGCTGATCCCCAGAACCGAAAGTACATGATGTCATTGTTTTCACAGCTCTGTACGCACCAGTTAATTTATCTTTCGTCTTAACTCCTGCATAAATGAATCCTGCTGTTGTAGCTACAACTCCAACTCCAGCTTGTAATGAAGGTGAAGCGGCAAGGCTTTCCACAGCTGTTACTACAGCGTTAGCCGCTTTTTCTACTCCTGATACTCCCGAGCTTTTTGCTAAGGCTGAAGTAGTACCTAGGCTCCCAGCAACCATTGCGATTTTACCAATTTCTTTATAAACATTATTTCTACTATTTCGATTGCGTAAGTTGCGTTTGTTCTCTTGGGCACCATGAAAATCTAGTCCAATTCTTTTACAACTTTCTTCTAGATTCTTTATGTTAACGCCAACAGGGTTAGAAAAGAAAACTTTCTGGGACGATAACGGGTTTGTTTTGGAATTGGTGGATGTGGTGGGGGCATCTTTCAAATGCTCAACCGCTAGACTAAATGTTCTAGCTCCATCGCCATGAACCAACCAATTCACTTTGGTGTTCCGTTCGCTGGCTTGTTGAAACAGGGCTGCTAGAGTATCGATGCTATTTTTAGACTTATGCTCTTTTTTATTGGTCCAAAATAATGAGTAGTGATTATTCTTGATGTTTAAGTCCTCTTCAGAGCGATAATTATAAGCTTTCCCAATATGTTTAATTAGCTGTCGACCGGCGGTTTCTTTGTTTGAAAAACGTCCACTAATGGCTGCATGATGTACGCCACCAGTCCACTTTTCGGTTAGGTCTAATTCGGACTGCCGACCATTTTTGACCTTCCATTCACCTTTGCCATATTGAACTTTATATACTCCGGACTGTTGTGCGGTTGAGGACTTTTGAAATCTATCGTCATATTTCAATCTGCTAATAAAAACATCGCCTTCATGTAGGTAATACTCTATTGCTACACCATTTAATACTAGTTGCCTCGCCGTATGAGCCGAGTTGAGTGCATGTCCAACTGCAGAATTTGAATTTAAACTATGAATACCTTTCCACAGCTCTGTTAGATGGTATTTCCCTGTATGCTCGCTTTGTAGTTCTTTAAAGAATGATTCAGACTCTTTTGCAACATATATCGTTCTTCCAGCATTGGAGCCTTTTGACTTGGAGGCTGTCACATTGTAGAAATCTTGTTTGTTTATTCTCGAACTCATCACCTTTCTCCTTTTGATGCTTTATTCTTTATTACATAAGTTTAAAACTGATAATTTGCTCTATTGACTGCAATCATAAGCAGGGGGGGAAGATGGTGGAGTGACAAGGACTTTTTTACGCACGCCATCATTATCAATTTCCGTATCTTCATATCGGTATTCTGGGTATATCCATTTCTCTGGCTTTCGAAAATTACTAGCCATTAATTCTGGGTTTTTTTCTAATGCATCCTGTTGAATTCTCATTTGATTTGGGTTTAATTTGAATTGGATTGAGTTAGCGATTTCATTTCTCAATTTGGTCATTGCTTTCATGCTAAGATTTATTGGAGTCGAACCATTATAGTGAAACGCATATCGAACAAAGATTCGCTCATCTATAGGTGAAAAATATTCGCATGTAATATGGCTTTCTTCTCCATCTTGCGGAGGATGTTTCTTTTTCGAAAAATCATTGTGTACTTCACTATATATGTAATTGGTCCCATTTATATTTAACTGTTTCCATCCTACTGGAGCTATCATGTAGTTTCCAAGACTTCCTCCTGGTCCATCACCAAAATAGTAATAGCGTAACAAGACGTTTTCAAAGTGTCTCGGAATAAAGCAGTTCATATCAGTGGGTAAATCATGGACGTAAAAAAGCATTGCTGACATTTCGACACTAGCTAATCGTTCACTTTGCCATGGCTTACCATAGAGACCCCAAGCCCTATTAAAAAAGCGATAGTAGGGGTAAGCTTGGTTCTGTTCGTCTAGATGATGGTCAAAATCTGAGTAAATACTTTTGTCATAAGTATTGATAGTTGGCCCTTTTACAAAGTCATCTAGTGCATAACTTGCTGGTGGAACCATAATCGATAATTGACTACCCGAAAGATCGACTTGGATGAGTTCCTTTTTGTCACGATGTGGAACAAATGGATTCTTTTTTGTCGCGAATAAGCGCATTTTGGTACCTGTAGATTGACACTGAACCTCAGTGAAAACTCCTATCACGGATTCTAAGCGAAGTTAATTCTTCTCTCAATAACCCAAATTGGGTATTTCTTTTAAATTAGTAGTGATTCTCATAATTCTAATATTAGTATTAGTTGAGTAAATTCGATCAGTGTTCGGATATATACTAGAAATTCTAAGTTGTTGATATAAATCTTAAGCGAAGTTGGGTGTACAACAATTATAGCAACCTGAGTTATTCAATCGAATTATCAACAGAGCAGACCAATTTTGTGAACCAGGCGCATTGTAAGCGATGCGATAAGAACCTTATAATTCAAATTCTTGTTTTACAAATCATTTCACACTGAATTTCATCAAAGTAAAGGATACCTAATGAATTCGCTCAAAGGAAAAAAGCGTTCAAGCTTTTTCACTCAATTATTACCCACTTTAGTATTATCAATTTTTCTGCTTGCTTGTGGTGGCGGTGGCGGAGGGGGGACACCCGACGATGTCACTCCTAATGCATTTTCATTTACCGCACAAACGGGTGTTGAATTAAGTACAGTGGTCGAATCAAATGCGGTGACGGTTGGTAGTATTAATGTACCCGTTAGCATTAGTGTGACTGGGGGCGAGTACTCTATTGGAAGCGGAGCATTTACTAGCGCATCTGGTCAAGTGTCTGCAGGCCAATCTGTGAGAGTGAGGTTGACTTCGAGCGATAGTTATTCAACCGAAACGAGCGTAACTCTTTCCATTGGTGGGGTCTCTGGAACCTTTAACGTGACTACCTTAGATGATACAACACCAGACGCGTTTTCCTTTACCGCACAAACGGGTGCCGCCTTAAGTGCCGTGGTTGAATCCAATGAGATTACTGTTGCAGGTATCAGTGTCCCAGTGAGTATTAGCATTACTGGTGGGGAATACTCTATTGAAGGTGGTGATTATACTGCTGAGACCGGTGAGGTTTCGTTAGCTCAATCGGTGGTTGTTAGATTGACAAGTAGCGACGATTTCTCGACACAAACGGATGCGACATTAACCATTGGGGGAGTTGATGGAATATTTAGTGTGACCACGTTGGATGATACGACTCCAGATGCATTTGCTTTTGTAGCTCAAACAGAAATTGAGCAAAGTACTCAAGTTAGTTCAAACGAAATCACTATTTCAGGAATCAATGCTGCAGCGCCTATTACGATTACAGGGGGCGAGTATTCGATTGATGGAGGTAATTTCACAAGTCTCGCTGGAACGATTGAAAATGACCAAGCGGTAGTTGTAAGGCAAACCTCTTCAGAGGATGTTGAAACAACAACAGAAGCAACTTTAACCATCGGAGGAGTAGAAGGGACTTTTACCGTGACAACTGAAGGTAAATACACTTTTGAAGGATTTACAGGTGTAGCTTTAAATGCTCGTTTACAAACCCATATTGTCACCATTGACGATATCGGTGATTCAACGCCCATTAGCATTGAAAATGGTGAATACCAACTTGACCGAGGCGAATGGACAGACCAAGCTGGGTTTATTGATAACAATCAGGAAGTAAGAGTCAGAGCAAATGCTGGTGACGATTATAGTGTGACTACTACCGCTAGACTAAATGTTGGTGAGAGCTGGGGATTGTTTAATGTCACTACTAAAGAACATGGTGATTTTATCTCGGTTTGGAAAACGGATAACCCAGGTGCTAGTGATGATAATCAAATCACGCTTCCACTCGTGAGTAATGGACAGTATGATTTTACTGTTGATTGGGGCGATGGTTCCAGCAATACAATTACTGAATGGAACCAAGCGGAAGTAACTCATTCTTATGCCGTTGCGGGTGAATATACTGTAATCATGTCTGGTACTATGGGAGGACTTCGTTTGTCTCCTAAAGGGGGGGCTGATGAGGAAAAAATTATTGAAGTGAGGCATTGGGGCGCGCTAAAATTTTCGTCTCCAACCCCAAGGGCATTCGAACTGGCTGAAAATTTGGTTTTCACAGGGAGTGATGCTCTTGACTTGTCAGGTGTTACTGAGCTAGCTGACTTTTTCGGTGGAGCGTATAACTTTGACGGATATGTGGGTAATTGGGATGTGTCTTCGGTTACAAGTTTAAGTGGGTTTCTTGCCGATGGGGAAGAGTTTAGCTCAGGGTTATCTCGATGGGATGTTTCTCAAGTCAGTAATTTTTCAGATTTCTTAAGTGGTGCTACTAATTTTAATGGAGACCTAAGCCAGTGGAATGTGAGCAATGCTGTAACGATGAACGGGATGTTGAGTTATACTGGCATATCTTCTGAAAACTATTCAGCCGCTTTGAATGCGTGGAGTAATTTACCTGGCATACAGGAGAACGTAGACCTTGGCGCAGTGAATATATTTTACAACTCCTCTGCGGTAGAAGCCAGAAACTTTCTTGTAGACGAAAAAGGCTGGATTATTTCAGACGAAGGACTAGAGCAATAAATCAAAACTCGAATCAATTTAATTTGCGTGTGCGATTAAGCGCACGCTTTTTTTCATAAGCGGTTTTTGCCAGTTTTTTACCCATTGACTCTTCGATTCTTTCAAGCACTATCTCTCAAAGCAATAAATTGCAAAAAATGTGTGAATTACTCAACGTTTTTAGTGAACTAATTCACAGGTAGTAACATTTCATAAAAAGATCCTGTAAAATTTCGGTGCCAGAAAATTGGTTGTTGGTAGCTTGTGCGTTATTTGTATACCCTTCAATTCTATTTGATTTCGGCTTGCTAAATTATTAAGGGAATAAGTAGTCCAGATGTTGCAGTCAAAAAATAGTCGCTTCAATTTAGATTCTAATGCCAAATGTTCGTCCAACCGTCAATCGTTTAAGGTATCGCTAGTTAAAAATTGATTTGTTATCAGTTTGACTATTGTCCTTAAGAATTTATGTGCTACTAGAAAAATTAAGTATTTGAGCTAATATAGAGCTAACTAATACCATGAAGAATGATACGAGCAAATAAAATTAGATTTAAAATTGCCATCATCGTTTTTGTTATTTTTAGCGCTGGAGCTGTAATGGTTTTTAACAATATTTTTAAGATTTATATTTTTTCAGAAATGCAAGGCGTTGTTCTCAATCAAGGTAAACCGGTTGAAGGGGCTGTTCTAAATCGTGAAGCAGTTTTTACGGATGCTAAAACATTTCAAGATTCGACTATCACAGATGCTGAGGGACGATTTCATTTTAAGCCGATTACTCAGTGGTCGTTAAGGCCAATGATGTTTGATACGAATGTAAACCAGAAGGTTACAGTAACGTATGCAAATAACGAGTACCTAGGCTGGGAGACAACTAAACGAAACGAGCACGCTAAAGGTGAGCTGTTTTATAACCCTTCGGAACGCGATAAAAAACCGATTGAATGCCTTTTTGAAATAACTGAGTCTGATGAAAAGAAACAAATAGTTCATGCCAGTGCTTCAATCGATATAGTGATTTGGGGTTTGTGTGAAATACTGGAGACTGGGAACAGAAAAATTAAATGGAAGAAGTGAAGGAGTAAAAATATGGTAAATATCAAAGGAACACTCAGCCCGTCTCAAGCGGCTACTGCGGCAAAACTAGTTTACGGCCTGAAGCAAAACAATAACATTGAGCGTGTTTTTGAGCCGGGATTTAATCTAAACCAAAGCTTCTCATTCAACTCAACAAGCTCAAGATTCACTGCACAAAGTGGCGCATTCACATTCAAGTCAGAAACTGGTTTTGGTGTTTTGGCTATGGGAAAAGAGGGAACCCAGTTTGAAAAGCAAGCATTACTCGTTTGTCGTGGCACAGATGGATTAAAAGATTGGTTGACTGACTTTAATGTGAGCATGCATCGGAGTGTATCGGGAAACAATGTTCATGCCGGTTTTCGTCGAACCTTCGACGGCTTTCAATCAGAAATCCAAAAATTTCTAAATTTAAATCAACCTTCTAAAGTTCATTGTGTCGGTCATAGTTTAGGTGGGGCTTTAGCTAATTTAAGTGCTGACTTTATATTGAAAAAACATACTTCACGGGTTTCTTTATACACCTTTGGCGCGCCAAGAGTTGGTGATCAAAGTTTTGCCAATAACTTAACGTCAAACCCAAAATTGGGTAAAAAGAATATTCACCGTGTTTATCACTCGGGCGATCCGGTAGCCATGATTCCCGTTTGGCCATTCACTCACGCGCCACTACCAAACGGCGAATGTTATATAGAAAAAAATATTGGGTTTAATCCGTTTCAACACAAAATGAGCAACTACGCAAAAAGTGTCGAGCGATTTACTAAACCCGGTGATTGGAATATGTTGAGATTTAGCCACCCAACGTGGGACCATCATTGTATTGAGTGGGTCACATCTCCTAAAAACTGGCAATTGGGAGGGCTTAACTTATATAACCTTAATATGGTTTCTTTAGCCATTCAAATGGCAGTTAAAAAGGTGTTAGGTAAAGGCTTTGTCTGCGTTGGTGTTGCCGTTAAAGGTGGTGCAACTATTCTAGATCAATTGTCTTATTATCTTTTAGAGTCTTCTAAACAATCAGCCGAAGATAAGAATTTTGTAGTGAGTATTATGAGACGGATCTTAGAAATGTGTCATGTTAAATACGATAAAGGAACTAGTATTACCAAGACCTTTGTACAATTTGTATTGAGAACTCTAATGTTAGCAATTGCTGCTCCGGTGCGGTTAGCTTTAAGCTCGCCAGAGTAGTGTGGTTAAATAGAGCGGCTTAATAAGCTGTTTCATGTTTTCAAAAGTCGACTGAATTCTTCGCACTGAATTGATTGGACTGCTTAGTTGGTAGACTGGCAGTTTGAATTGACTCTAAGTGGAAGGCGACAATGTCGTTTTGCACAGGTGGAACACACAAGATAGTATGGATTGTCGCCATTTAAGCAAAGTCTACTATCTACAAGGCAACCCCCTTTTTTCTTTCACCTGAAACCGCAACCAATTATAGCAACCTGAGTTATTCAATTAAATTATCAACAGAGCAGACCAATTTTGTGAACTCTGCGCATTGCATCGAATGCAATAAGAACCTTATAATTCAACTTCTTGTTTTAAAAATCATTTCACATTGCATTTCATCAAAGTAAAGGAACCATAATGAATTCGCTCCAAGGAAAATCCTGGTCCAGCCAATTTGGCCAATTAATAACGGCTATTATTTTAGGTGTCGTACTTGTCGCTTGTGGCGGCAGTAAAAAAAGTGACCGCACACCTAACCCATTTTCATTCACGGCTCAAACCGGTGTTGAATTAAGTACGGTGGTTGAGTCAAATGCCATTACCGTGACAGACATTAACAAGTCGGTTGATATCAGTGTCACCGGTGGTGAATATTCAATCGCGGGTGGTGCATATACCGGCGCCGCTGGAACAGTTACTGAGGGACAATCAGTCACGATTAGATTAACATCAAGTGATAGCTATTCAACTCAAACAAGCGCAACGTTAACCATTGGTGGAGTCGCTGGAACCTTTAGTGTGACTACTTTGGATGATAATGTACCTGACGCATTTTCATTTACTGCGCAAAACGAAATTGCTGTGGAAACCCTTGTGGAATCTAATTCAGTTACCATCACCGGTTTGGCGGTTGCTTCACCAATCAGTATTTCTGGTGGTGAGTATTCTATCGCTGGAGGAGAATTTACAGATGCTGAAGGAACGATTGAAAATGACCAAACAGTGGTTGTTAGACAAACATCATCAGCTGACTTAGAAACAACGACGGAAGCAGTGCTTACCATTGGCGGTGTAGAAGGGGCTTTTGCAGTCACTACACCTGGCAAATATAACTTTGAAGGGGTTACCGGTGTTGCTTTAAATGCACGTTTACAAACCCATATTGTTGAAATTAATGATATCGGTGATTCTACACCAATCAGTATTGAGAATGGTGAATACCAACTCGACCGAGGTGCATGGACAGATCAAGCGGGATTTATTGATAATGGTCAAGAGGTGCGAGTTAGGGCCAGAGCTGGTGATGATTATAGTGTTTCAACGACTGCACGCTTAAACATTGGTGAGAGCTGGGGATTGTTTAACGTTACCACCAAAGAGCATGGTGATTTTATCTCGGTTTGGAAAACGGACAACTCTGGAGTCAGTGGTGATAATCAAATAACACTGCCACTAGAAGCTGATGGAAGCTATGATTTTTCGGTTGATTGGGGCGATGGAACAACAAGCCAAATTACACAGTGGGACCAAGCTGAAGTGACTCATACTTATACTGAGGTTGGTGAATACACTGTAACTATTTCTGGTGAAATTGTTGGGTTTAGGTTTAACAATAGTGGTGATGAGAATAAATTTATTGACGTTCAACATTGGGGAGCCTTGCGAGTTGGAAATAACGGTAGTTACTTCTATGGTGCTAATGATCTTATAAGTAGCGCCAATGACTCATTGGATTTGAGCGGAACAACAAACTTAGAAAATATGTTTAGATCGACCGCTAAGTTTGGAAATGTATTTACGGGCGATATTAGTAACTGGGATGTTTCATCAGTGAATACAATGACGGCGATGTTTCTCCGAGCCGTACTCTTCAATAGTGATATAAGCCGTTGGGATGTTTCTTCAGTTATAGTAATGGGAACAATGTTAGAAGATGCTAGTGCTTTTGACTCCGACATAAGTCAGTGGGATGTTTTGTCCGCAACCAGTATTGGTCTAAATGATTCGGGCTTATCTACTGAAAATTATTCAGCTGCGTTGATTGCATGGAGTGAGTTGGGAGCTATCCAAGACGGGACAGAGCTCGATGCGGATGGCCTCTCATACAGTTCTTCTGCATCTATTGCGCGAGAATTATTGGTCAATGATAAGAATTGGGACATTAGCGGTGATGTAGCAGTTACTTTAGCTAATTAATAAAGTTTCGACTAGGGTGGCCTAAAACTGAAGGCCGCTCAGTTTTGAGTCAAAAGGAGTTCGCGAAAGGCTTCGCGATGTGGAAAGTGCCAGATTTATGCTTTGTTACTGGCAGTATAAATCTCGCTAAGCAATAAATCATAAAATTAGTGTGAATTACTCAACGTTTTAAGTGAACTAATTCACAGGCAGTAACATTTACTCAAAAGATCCTGTAAAATCTTGATGCCCGAAAATTGGTTGTTGGTAGCTTGTGCGTTATTTGTATACCCTTCAATTCTTTTTGATTTCGGCTTGCTAAATTATTAAGGGAATAAGTAGTCCAGATGTTGCAGTCAAAATATAATCACTTCATCACAAATTCATTTGCACAAGGCCGATCTAACCGCCAATCATTCAGTTTTTCGCACGTTAAAAAAGCGCTGCTTAGTGCTGGTGTTGCCTGCTTGGCCCTCAACTCATTTGGCGTAAATGCTGGCGGACCTATCCCAACAGGACTCTCGCCTGATTCAATTATTCCTACGGGCGTTATCCCAGAGGGTGGCAGAATTGTTGGTGGTTCTGGCAGCATCACCCAAAACGGAACGACAACCCACATCAATCAATACTCCCAACTGATGGCAATTGATTGGGATACTTTTAACTTAGGTTCAGACGGGCAAGTTAACTTTATTCAGCCGGGCATCAGTTCTATCGCTCTCAACCGTATTCTTGACGTCAATCCATCTGAAATTTATGGCCAAATTAATTCCACCGGAACGGTTATTTTATTGAATCCTTACGGGGTCGTTTTTGGAGAATCCTCTTCACTTAATGTGGGTGGTTTAGTGGCCAGCAGTTTGATGATTAAGCCAGAAGATTTTATGAATGGTGATCTTACTTTCTCTGAGTTAGAGGGAGTTCAAGGCAATGTTATCAATTATGGAATGATTAATGCTGCAACAGGTGGTTCGGTTAGCCTAATTGGGGAACGTGTTGAAAATCATGGGGTTATCGCGGCTAATTTAGGCTCGGTTAATTTAGCCGCTGGTCGTGAAGCGGTGCTTACCTTTGATAATGAAGGGCTGTTAGGCGTAAAAGTGACTGAATCAGTGTTGCAAGATGATTTGGGCGTTGACCCTGCGGTTATTAATACTGGTGAAATCAGTGCTGCCGGTGGACAAATTTTATTAACCGCAACCACTAGTCAGGATATTTTTTCTCAAGCCGTTAATGTAGGCGACATGAATGAAGCCGATGGCGTGATTGTTCATGAGGATGGTTCATTTACACTTGGCGCGACAGGGATCTCTGAGGAGGGTCTTGTTGTTCAACCGTCAAACAACCCCCAGCAGCCGAGTGGTGACGTAATCAATACTGGCACGTTGGATGTGTCGGTTGTGGAAGGCGATGCGGGTCGAATTGAGATTTTTGGTGAAAATGTCACTAGTAGTGGAGATATTCTTGCCAATTCTGAAGAGGGTAATGGTGGTGAAGTTGTCTTGGAGTCTAATGATACAACGGAACTATCTGAGCATAGTCTCATTTCAGCTAGAGCTGAAAACGGTGATCAAGGTGGAAATGTTCATGTACTGGGGCAAAGGGTCGGTTTAACGGGGTTTAGTATCATTGATGTCTCTGGTAATTCTGGCGGTGGAGAAGTCTTGGTTGGAGGCGATTTTCAAGGTAATAATTCTGACATACAGAACTCCACAATTACCTATGTTGGAAATAGTTCGAGTATACATGCAGATGCCATAGAGTCGGGCGATGGTGGAAAGATAATTTTATGGTCGGACGTAAATACGTACTTTGGTGGAACCGTTACAGCGCGAGGAGGGGCTCAGTCTGGAGATGGTGGGTTTGTAGAAACTTCAGGTAAAGAAAACCTATTGTTTAGAGGGTATGCGGACACTTCTGCGGTAAATGGTGAAAATGGAACGCTATTGTTAGACCCCAGAGACATTAATATTGGAACTAATACAGCTGATGATGATGAACTTAATGATGGTCAAGATCCTGGCCCAAATCCAGCTCCTGGAGATTGGGAAATCCTTTTTGGAGATGGTAGTGGGCCGAGTGATAACTTTAGTATTTCAGTTACGCGTTTAATAGAAGTTTTGGCGACTAATGACGTCTTACTTCAAGCAACGGAAGATATTAATGTAAATGCGAGTATATCTGCTACTGCTGGAAATACTAACAATTTGGAATTACAAGCGGGCGATGACATTAATATTAATGCGCAAATCGACATGGTAGGAGGGGATTTAATATTGACTTCAGGGGTTGCCACATGCCCGAATGCTACATGTCAACCAGGGGCAGACCCTGATATTGATATTAATGGAAATATCAATACAACCGGTATGATTATCATTAACTCGGCAGAAGATGTAAACATCAATTCTGCAATAGGTAATAACTCGGCACCTAGTTCTCTATTGGTAAGAGCTGGAGAAAACATTATTTTGGAGACAACAGGCTCGATTATAACGAATGGAGATATAAACCTGACTGCAGGGGATGCGACGTTAGCTAGTGATGGGATAACAATAGTTGCGGATAATCCAACAGGTGGATATACAGCAATTAAAGGTGATGTAACTGTAAATTCAGGGGGGTTTTATTCCCAATCTTCTGGTTACTTTGATGGAGCGTGGGAAACAGACCAATTTATGAGCGTGACTAACGGGTTAGTTTCAATCACTGCAAATGGCAGCTTTGAAATAGACTTTGGAGATGGCTATGGAGAATTGGCCACTGGGGTCCTTCTAGGTGACATTTCTGCAAATGCTCTCTCCGTTAATTCGACTAATGGACGTATTTATCAATATACAACTTCAGATTACTCGATAGATGTTGCGACTACATCGTCTTTTGATGCATCAGGTAGTCACATTAGCCTTCTAAATTCTTCTAATGATTTTCAAGGCAGTGTAACATTTTCAAACGCAGATGATGTTTTATTCAACAACGCAGCTTCTGCTACTATTCTTGGCGAAGTTACGGGTATTGCCGGGTCCATCTCGGTCAACGCTACCCAAAACCTAACGCTAGCCAACAATATTACTGTCGCAGGAAATGCGACTTTCAATTTCGGACAAGACAACTTAAACGATAGAGTTTTCACCACCACAGGTGGCACAGCTATTAATATCACCGGGACTCTTGAAGTCAATGGCGGAAATGGAAACGATCAATTCATAATTGCGAATAATATAGGTGGAACCTTAAACGGTGGCGACGGTGATGATACTTTTAATTTAAATACGGATGTTTTGAGTACCGTCATAAATGGTGGTAGCGCAGGAACTGATACGATTGTTGGGAGTAATTCATCAAACGATAACGATTGGATAGTTGATAGTAATGGTGGTGGAACATTAACTAATGATGTCAACCTAGTAACATTTTCCAATATCGAAGATTTAACTGGGGGGGCCGGTGTAGATAATTTCACCATAACAAGCACCATTAATAATATCAGCACAGGTGATGGGACCAACAGTGTCACTATTAACGATGGTGGAGATGTTATTGGTGCGGTAACCGGAGGCTCAGGTGATGACACTATAATTTTGGGTGATTCGGGAAACGCTAGCGCTGGCTCAATTGATGCCGGAGAAGGTTCAAACTCCATCACTGTCAATTCTGGTTCTACGATTGATGGCGCCATCGAATCGGGTGATGGTGCATTAGATACGATTGTTATTTCTGGGACGGTAAACTCGATTGATGCCGGTAATGGAACAAATAATATCACTATAAATAATACTGGTGATGTTACTGGTGCGATAACCGGTGGAACCGGGATTGACACCGTCGAATTTAACGGAGGCGCAAGAGCAGGGTCATTAAGCACAGGAGCTAATGATGATGTTATTACAATCGTTGATGCAGACTCAGTAGATGGCCTTATTAACGGTCAGGGCGGAAGCGACTCTGTAACAATTACTGGAAGCGGTGTCAGTATTTCCCTACAAACTGATATTAACAATGTTGAAAGTATTGATGCGGGAGCTGGAACAAATACTCTAACTGGTGATAGCAGCGTTAGCAATACTTGGGTTATTGATACGCTGATTAATGGTGGGAATACTGTTAACGATGGAACGACGACGACTTCTTTTACAAACTTTTCGATTCTGAACGCCGGCAATAGCGGAGATAGCTTTACCGTAAACACATCAACCGCCACATCGGGGGTAACCACTATCAACGGTGGTGATCTTGGCGATAGTCTGACCCTTGGTTCAGCCGGACTGGTTAGCGACTTCAATGGCGGCGGTGGCATTGATAGTATTGAAATACTAACCGGCAGTAATACTTGGACAATCGATTCAAATAATGATGGAAGTGTTGTAAACGGTTCAACCACAAACTTCACCTCAATAGAAACTTTGATTACTAATCTCGCTAGTAACGATACCATCGATGTAAGTGCGTTCGAGAATGCGACGATATTTCTCGCAAACTATCAAAATTTCGATGCTATTCAAGGACACACCACCAGTAATTTACAAGGTATAGATGATCAACAAAATGATTGGATAATTGATGGAGGAAACTCCGGAAATGTCACAGTAGCGAGTGTCACTACCAACTTTTCAGGTTTTGGCGGTCTCATTGGTGGTAATGATACTGATATTTTCACCATTACAGAAAGCGGATCGTTCATTGGTACTATTGCCGGTGGTGCCGGAGATAACTCTTTGGTGCGGACGAATACCACAGGAAATAATGCTTGGCTACTTACTGGAAACGATGCCGGAACTTTAAATGTTGATACTGTTTTTTCACAAATACAAACGCTCATTGGTAGCAGCGAGGTTGCTGTAACAGACACATTAACTGGGCGAGGCGACTTTGCCACTAGCTGGTTAATTGATGGCTCGGATACTGTAACAACTAATGGTAATACCATTAATTTTTCAGGGATGGAAAACCTTACCGGCGGCGCTAATGATGACACCTTTGAAATAGCTGACGGCGGCTCAATTAGTGGAACTATCAATGGCGGATCGGGGAATAATTCCTTAGCTCGAAGTAATAGCACAGGAAATAATAGTTGGCTACTCACCGGTGATGATACCGGTTCAGTAACTTATGGCGCCACAACCACTAACTTTAGTTTGATTCAAACATTGGTGGGTAGCAGTAACGGTGCTGTCGTCGATACTCTAACGGGACGCGGTGACTTTGCTACTAGCTGGTTAATTGATGGCTCGGATACTGTAACAACTAACGGTAATACCATTAACTTTTCAGCGATGGAAAACCTCACCGGTGGTACTAATAATGACTCGTTTGAAATAGCTGACGGCGGCGCAGTTTCTGGAATAATTAGCGGTGGGTTAGGTGCAAACTCACTCGAACTATCAAATACGAGTGGAAATAATAATTGGTTAATAACCGGTGATGATGCTGGTTCAGTCAGTTATACCATCACCACCTTATTTAATGGAATTCAAACTTTAATTGGAAGCAGTAATGCATCAGTCGTTGATACTCTTACTGGGCGCAGCGACTTTGCGACTGATTGGTCGATTGACGGAACTGATACCGTAACGACTAACGGTAATACCATTAACTTTTCGCGAATGGAAAACCTTACTGGTGGTGCAAATACTGACACATTCGATATCTCTGGTATTGGAACCGTGGCAGGCTTGATTAACGGTGGAGATGGAAGTGATAGTGTGACTTACACCACCGATGTTGATTTGGTAATCAGTTTAGCCTCGGATATTAACTTTGTTGAACAAGTAAATGTGATTGGAACAGGTAGTAATACCTTGGTAGGAGCTAACGCGGCAAGTAATGCTTGGGAAGTTGATGGTGCCGGAAATTTAGTGTTTGACCAAACAACATCGACAGCATTTACGGGTTTTTCAATTCTAAATGCGGGTGATGCGGGCGATAGTTTTATAATAAATACCTCTGGCATAACCACTATCAATGGTGGTGCTGGAGCAGATATTTTTAGTCTCAATACTGCAGGCCTAGTCAGTGATATAGAGGCCGGCGGTGGCGATGATACGCTAAATATTTTGTCTGGAGACAGTACTTGGTCAGTCAACCTTGGCAATAATAATGGCAGTGTAGAAACAACTAGCCTACCCACTGGCACAACGGATTTTACTTCAATTGAATCATTTTCCGGATTTGCGGGTGGCGCGAATAATATTAATATTAATAGTGCTGCAGACGCAACAATTCTGCTTGCTAACTATCAAAACTTCAACTCTATTAATTGGGTGAGTACATTTGTTGGAACTCTTCAAGGGTTAAATGGTTTTACAAACACTTGGGTTATTACGGGTGAAGATGTTGGGACCGTTGAGGCGAACTCTATTACTACAGGTTTTTCTGGTTTTGACAATATTACCGGCGGAAACCAAACCGACAATTTCACACTTGTCGATGGTGCTCGCATCACCGGTATTATCGATGGGGGGGGCGGCAATAACCGTTTAACCAGCAACAATACCGCGGCTAACAACTGGCTACTAACGGCTTTATACAGCGGTGAGCTGAATGGTGATGTTTTCAACAATATTCAAACCATTGTCGGTAATAGTGCTAACGATACTTTAACCGGTATTAATCAAGACAATGACTGGCAAATTACAGATGAAAACGATGGTTCGGTCAGGCTGCAAGGCGCAACGGAGTTCATAACTTTTGAAGGCATGGAAAACCTAACCGGCAATGACGGAGCCGATAACTTCACCTTAGCCGACGGTGCTCGCATCACCGGCGTTATCGATGGCGCTGGCGGGGCTAACCGTTTGACCAGCAACAATACTGGTTCTAATAATTGGGTTTTAAGTGCTTTATTCAATGGAACGCTAAACGACGATAACTTCAACAACATTCAAACCATCATCGGTAATAGCACTAACGATACATTAACCGGGCTCAACCAAACTAATGACTGGCAGATTACATCAGAAAACAATGGAACCGTTGGGCTCGATGGAGCTGGAAGTGCGATAGCTTTTGAAGGCATGGAAAACCTCACCGGTAATGCGGGAGCGGACAATTTTACCTTAGCCGATGGGGCCCGAATTACAGGAATAATTAATGGTGCCGCAGGCACAAATCGTCTTACTAGTAATAACGCTGCGGCTAATAATTGGTTACTCTCCGCGCTTTATAACGGCACCTTAAACGGTGACATTTTTAACTCAATCCAAACCATTGTGGGCAACAGTTCTAATGACACATTGACTGGACTAAACCAAACTAATGACTGGCAGATCACATCAGAAAACAACGGAACCGTAGGGCTTGAAGGGTCGATTTCCTCGATCGCATTCGAAGGCATGGAAAACCTCACGGGTAATGCCGGAACCGATAATTTCACCTTAGCGGATGGTGCTCGTATCAGTGGTTTAATTAATGGCGCGGGCGGGGCAAACCGTTTAACCAGTAATAATACCGCTGCAAATAGTTGGGTGTTAACGGCTTTACATGATGGCACGTTAAACAACGACAGTTTTAACAACATTCAAACCATTGTTGGTAACAGTTCAAACGATACATTAACCGGGCTCAACCAAACTAATGACTGGCAAATTACCACCGAAAATGATGGTACCGTAGGTCAAGATGGAGCCGGAACAGTCGTCGCTTTTGAAGGCATGGAAAACCTTACCGGTAATGCCGGAGCCGACAACTTTACTTTGGCAGACGGTGCGCGAATTACCGGTATCATTAATGGGGCTGGTGGTACTAATCGATTAACCAGTAATAATGCTGCATCAAATAGTTGGATTTTAACTGCTTTATATAACGGAGAACTGAACGGTGATGTCTTCAACAACATTCAAACCATCGTTGGTAATAGCTCAAATGACACACTAACCGGTTTGAATCAAAATAATGACTGGCAGATTACTAGCGAAAATGAAGGTTCGGTCGGACTAGACGGTGCAGGCTCGTCGATAGCATTTGAAGGTATGGAAAATCTTACCGGAAATAGTGGTGCTGATAACTTTACCTTAGCCGATGGTGCTCGCATTTCTGGCATTATAAATGGTGCTGGCGGAGCAAACCGTCTAACGAGTAACAATAGTGCGGCCAACGACTGGGAATTAACGGCGTTATATAACGGCAGACTGAATAACGATGTTTTTAACAATATTCAAACTATCGTTGGTAATAGCACTAACGATACATTAACAGGCATTAACCAAAATAATGACTGGCAAGTGTCTGGTTTAAACATTGGTACGGTTGGAGAGCAAGGCGCAGGATCGTTTATTTCATTTGAAGGTATGGAAAACCTGACTGGGAACAATGCAGGCGACATATTCACGATTGCTGATTTAGCTAGAATTTCTGGAATTATTGATGGCGGAATCGGTGTCAACCGACTGATTAGTAATGCTAATGGCTCCAACAGCTGGGTGTTAACGGGTGACAATGCCGGAACCTTAAATGGAGACGTTTTCACAAGAATCAATACCCTAGTAGGCAACAGCGCTGATGATACTTTGTTTGCCATGGATCAAGACAATAATTGGCAAATTACCAGTGAAAATAATGGAACAGTTGGTCTTGACGGATCCGGGAGCTCGACGTCATTTGAAGGGATGGAAAACTTGACCGGAAACGATGGCAATGACAATTTCACCTTAGCCGACGGAGCGCGAATTACTGGGCTAATTAATGGTGGTAATGGAATTAACCGCTTAACCAGCAATAATCTTGCTGCTAACGTTTGGCTCTTGACAGGGCTTTACGCTGGAACCTTAAACAATGACAGCTTTAGTGGTATTCAGTCGTTAGTTGGTAATAGTGGCAACGATACTTTAATCGGAATCAACCAAGCGAATGATTGGCAAATTACTGCGTTGGATACTGGTAGTGTCGGTGAGCAAGGTGCCGGTACTTCAATTGCATTTACCGGAATGGAAAGCCTGACCGGAAATGCTGGCGTAGATATTTTTACCTTGTCTAGTGCAGGTTCTATTTCTGTACTAATCGATGGGGCGGGTGGTGATAACGAGCTGATTAGCAACAACACTGGCCCTAATGATTGGTTATTGACCGCGCTTTATGAAGGTAATGTCAATGGAATTAATTTCACAGATATTCAAACGATAACAGGTAATGGAAATAGCGATTCTTTATACGCAATTGACCAAGCCAATGATTGGCAGATAACTGGCACAAATTCTGGCACGGTCGGTGAACTCGGAGAAAGCACTTTCATTGCATTTAATGGCATGGAAAATCTAAATGGAGAACAAGATACCGACTATTTCACCCTAGCTACCGCAGGCTCAATCTCTGGGACAATTAATGGTGGCTCAGGCGCAGGAATTAATCGCATTACCAGTAACAGTAGTGGTGCGAATAGTTGGGTCTTATCGGCTTTGTACGCAGGGACCTTGAATGGCGGGATTTTTAACAATATCCAAGAGCTTGTGGGCAATAGTACTAACGATACTTTAACTGGGGTCAATCAGGTTAATCAGTGGACTATTAACGGCGAAAATTTAGGTACAGTGGGGTTACAAGGTTCTTCGGAAACGCTTAGCTTTACCGGTATGGAAAACTTAAATGGCGGTAATTTGGATGATATATTCAGCTTTAATGATGGTGGTACTGTTGGTCGAATTGATGCGAGAGACGGAGAAGACACGGTAGAGTATTTAACCTCTGATCCGGTGACGGTCACCTTAGCTAACGCACTTAACGGCGTCTTGAATGCCGAAATTGTAAGAGGTAATGGAGCCAACAGCACCATTATTGGCGACAATGTTAATACCACATGGATCATTAACGCTTTAAATGGTGGTGAAGTAGGTAACTTGAGGTTTGAAAATTTTTATCAAGTAGTTGGTGGATCAGCTAATGACATTTTTATCTTGCAAGATGGTGGATCGATTGCCGGTCTTATAGACGGTGGTTTAGGCGATAACAGCCTACAAAGAACCAACACCAGTGGCTCGAACGCTTGGTTAATAAATGGAGCAAACTCCGGAACGGTTTCATATGAATATAACTCAACTAATTTTGAAGTAGTGTTTGAAAATATAAATCAACTAATAGGTAGTGCTGGAACTGATACATTAACCGGACGAGACATAGCTAACCGTTGGGTGGTTAATGGTATTGGTAGTGGAACGGTTTCTGCGGATATCGAATCACCAACTGACTTAATTAGCTTTTCTGGAATGGAATATCTGAACGGTGGGGCCAATGATGATCGGTTCTTGCTTGATGGTGGATCTGTCGCTGGTGGAATTGATGCCGGTGATCATGTTGATGGCGATATTATCGATTATTCCTTTTTGGATGAAGTTAGTATTAATGTTGGTAATGCCTTAGCAGCCGTGACCAATGCTGAAATAGTTCAAGGTAACAACACCAATAGCACCCTGATTGGCAGTAACATCGCTAACAATTGGGTCATTAATGGTGAAAACGACGGTACTGTTTCTGGGATTACCTTTATCGATTTTAATAACTTAGTCGGCGGCTCAGCGGTTGATGTCTTTACGGTTGAAACTGGTGGGCAAATTACCGGCGTAATTAACGGTGGTACTGGCGCTGGAATAATCGATGTATTAGATCTGACCGGGTTACTAACGGATACTTCAGTGGCAATTGATGACTATGCAGAAGCTGATTTTAATATTCTTGAAATTGAACAAGTTCAAGCCAACAATGACGCCAGTATAGCTAACACTTTAATTGGCAGTGATACCGTGAATACTTGGAACGTCGATGGCGTTAATGCTGGGATACTCAATACCACGCAACTAAGTGTCGCGTTTACTGGATTTGCTAACTTAGTGGGCGGTGCTCAGAATGATATATTTAATCTGAATAGTGCTGATCACATTACCGGACTAATTAGTGGCGGCGGCGGAACGGGCGATGAACTTAATTTACTGAGTCTTGGTAGAGATATTATTGTCCAGTTAGCAACCATCGCGGGTCAAAGTTCATTTGACACACTTTACGTCAATGAAATTGAATCCATTATTGCTAACGCGACCCAGTCAAACACATTGGTTGGGCTAAATGCTGCGAGCCGCTGGGTTATTGATGGCCCAAATACCAGTTCAGTCGAAAATATTCAATCGACTGAAACGGTTTCTTTTAGCGGATTTAGCATCCTTAATGGCGGCACCAACGATGATTCCTTTGAAATCATAGATGCAAGTTTAATCACCTCAATAAATGGTGGGGACGGTGCAGGAAATGATGCTATTGATTATTCAAATACCACGGCTGATGTCAATATAGTCATTGGAAGCTCATTAACACCGGAAGGGGTTGAAATCGCTGGCATCGAAGGTTTAATTGGCAACAGTAGTGGCAGCCAAAGTCCGTTTAACAGCACCATAACTGTTCTAGACGGTGACAACACATGGACCATTGGGGATTTTGATGGCGCAGGTATTGCCGATGGCATTAATGATGGTTTATTCCAAGATGCGGACGGCAATGTTATTAGCTTTATTGATTTTAATAATCTACAAGGCGGCGATGGCATTGACATTTTCAATATTCAAAATGCAAGTTCTATTACCGGCTACATTAATGGCGGCGCAGGTAATGATGAACTGAGGTTAGCGATTAACGGAGTTGGCGAAGTGCGCTTTGTTGGTGGCCTAGGCGAAGATAGTGTTTTAATTAGTGGCGGCGGTAATGATTACGACGCAAGTTATACATCTGGTGTTAACGGAGACGAACAACTTGCGTACAACAGTCAGTCGTCGGGTTTATACACTTTGAGCTTTAACGATGTTGAAATTATTCAAGACGACGTAATTGCAACTAATTTCACCATTAACGGCTCTTCTGCTAGCGATACGATTAATATTAGCTCCGGGATGGTTTCGGTTAATAACGGTACAGCTGTTAACTTTAGTAACCGGACTAACTTAGTTTTAAATGGCGATGCCACTGACGTGTTTGATTTGGTCGGAGACCTCAACTTTGCCGGTGGTTCGGTAACTTTGAATAATTCTTCTCTAACTAACAGCAGCAACTCTTTGCTCACCGCGGATAGTTTGATCTTTAATGCAAATGCTGATGTAGGGACTGAGTCAGTTAGACTACGAACTAATATTAGCACACTGACTCTAACTAATGTGCTTGGCGATATTTATCTTGATGAAGTCAATGATATAGAATTTCAAGCGATAGTAACTTCTGGCCGATTTGATTTGTTGGCAGGAGGTAATATCAACCAATCCAGCGATACAGTCTTGGCGAGCGATGCATTGTTTGTTTTAAATTCGGGCGGCGATATTAACCTAACGAATCAAAACCTGTTGCAAGGATCTGTTGATTTAACTGCCAATTCAAATGTGGTTTTCTCTAATGCTGTTAATACTGATTTCGCAGGGATCAATACACAAAATTTAACGCTTGATATCCAAGGTGATATTACTGATAGCGGCGATATTATTGTGAGCGGTTTAGCCAGCTTGAGCGCTAATGGTAATGATATAGTTTTTGATAATGCTACTAATGACTTTAACCGAATTGATGTGTCTAATGTGAACGATTTGACTCTAGTCGATAACGGAGCACTGACTTTAAACCAAATTAATGCCAATGGAATATTCCAAGTGTTTGCCAATGATTTGCAAGCGAGTGCTGCTATATCAGCTGGAACGGTAGTTTTTAATGCTACTGGTTTAGTTCAACTGGATGCAGATATCGAAAGCTTAATTGGTGATATTTCTATTAGTGGGGCAAGTGTTAATCAATCGGCAAACCTAAATAGCCAAGCTGGTATCATTATGAATTCCGGCGATCAAATTACAATGTCGGCAAATTCCCAGAGTGTTGCCATTGGAAATATCAACTATTCATCCGAGAACAACTTAAGCCTTAGTTTAGTGAATACTCAAGAAGGCACCGTCTCGCTTTCGAGTGCTAATGGGCAAATTTTGGATATCAATGGTGAACTCGATAATATCATAGCAAACCGAGCCGAACTCTCTGCGCAAAATGGAATCGGAGCACTAGACGCTCTAGAAACTCAACTTTCAATTCTGCACGCTCAAAATGGCGTTGGTCAGCTAAACATCAACAATCGAGGCACAATTACTCTAGAGCGCTTAGCAACTGTTGGTGATATTGAATTTAACAACACCGATTTAGATGGTAGCGATATTTATTTTGTACCTGGCAGTGTCGACGCAGGTTACGATGTAGGTGCCTTGCTAATGACTACTGAAGGCGGAAGTTTCTTGGGTGTCGGTGACGTGCCTAGTTTTGAAAATGCTGATATTGTTGCAAGAGAGGCAACCTTTGTTGACGCATCTTTCACCGGAACTTTTGGTTCCATTGCTCGGCCATTGGTATTGAGGGTCCGAGACATAGCTACCATTAGTGTAAGAACTAGTTTTAGCCCATTATTTGCTGCGCCATTGCCAGAGATTAATGATAGTGCATCATTGTTCAGTTTTAGCTCCTTTGATACCATTTCTGCATTAGCTGGAGGTCAACTGGTTGAAGTTGAATCCTTGGTTGATGTTGATCCAGCTATCTTTACCGATTTGAGAAACTACAATAATGACGAAATAGCAGTTAGACTGCCAAACGATCAATTGTATGATTATGAAGAGGAAGAAGAGGAAGATGATTCGGAGCTAGAGTCTGAATCAGAAGAATTAATTTCAGTAGGGACTAACTAACACCGAAAGATAAGGTAGTGATTGTTTTCCTATCACTACCTTCAACCAATACCTTTCCAGTAGTTGTTGTAATTAGATAGCTAAACTAATAGCTTGGGGAAGTATTGTGTTGTGATTATGTCGGGTTTGGCTGAGGTGAACGAGGCTTTATTTTTAGGCCTTAACCTAAATGTTTTAGAGCTATTTTAAATGGTCATATTAAAAGTGACTTAGCTTGTTTAATAGAAAGATTCTGTTTAATAAAAAATAATGTTTGATAGAGATACTATGTTGAAAAAACAAACAGTAAAAAGCGGCTTATTTTTAGCTTTGTTTATGATAATCGGATTAGCATTCAATCACTCCAATGCTGAAACCGTTAAGCTGCCTAAAATTACCGAGACGCCCGAACTAAAAAAAGAAACATTGTTAAAAGACTTAGATATCCCATCAGTAAGAGATCGAGATCCCGATCCTCAAGCCGGTCCTAGACTTTCTATTACTGAGTTTCGTCTGCAAGGCATTGTCGAGTATCCCGAGCTGGGGATCACTCGCGATGCGATCAGTAAAATTGTGGAAGAAATACGTTTTAAGCTAATGAAAGAAGATCAGCTGTTAGAGTCGGGCAGAACAATTGAAGAAATCGGAGAGTTATCGAATCTTCTGGTCAATATTGAAAAGGAAGTAGAGGATAAACATGTTGGTCCGCTGGAAGTGCAAAGACTGGTTTGGCTTGTTAGAGAGCAACAACAAAAGCGCGGTGTAACTTTAGGCATGATCGAAACAGTTGCCGACAGAATTACACGCTATTATCGAGAACATGGTTTCATATTGGCCAAGGCCTACATTCCACAACAAGAAGTGCGAGATGGTGTGGTCACTTTAACCTTATTATTAGGTGTGCTGGGTGAGGTAAAGGTTAACGAAAATACACTCTATAACTCAGCTCGAATTAGTTCAGTGTTTGACGATATGATGACCAAACCAGTGACTAGTAAGGTGGTTGAAGAAAAGCTCTATTTAATCAACGATTATCCAGGAATTAGTACCCAAGGTTTTTTTGAAGCTGGTTCACAAGTTGGAGATACCCGTCTTAATGTAAACGTAAGATCTGAAAGTTGGTATGATGCCAATATTCGATTAGATAACCATGGTTCAGAAGAAACTGGTGAGAATCGTTTATATGGCGACTTTTCATGGAATAATCCCACTGGTACAGCGGATCAACTCCAGTTAGGAATATTACACGCGTCAAACCCAGGTAGCACTAATTATGGGCAGCTTCGCTATACCAGCCATATATTTGGGCCAAGATTTCAAGTGGCATTGGGTTATGCTACCAATCAGTTTGTTTTAGGCAGTAATAGTGAAGTCAACGCCATATTACAATTGGAAGGTGAAACGCGAGTGGCTGACTTGAATTTAAATTATAAATTTAAACGAAGTCGAAAAGAAAACTATTCGTTTGATTTTACTTTTGAAAACATAGAGTCGTTAGTTACCGTTGGCGGGAACAGTCTAGGTGATTTTTTTGATGATGAAGTTAGAAACGCTAGCTTTAAATTTAATTACGATATTTTGCAAGAGCAAAGTAAAATGTTACATCAAGGTAATGTTAAAATTACTCAAGGTGAATTCCTGCTAGGCGCTAACACCGCACAAGATTTAGACTACACCATTCTTAAAGCGGATTATTCATTACTCTCGTTCTGGAAAATTCCGTTCACCGATATTGAAACTCGTTCAGTCGTTCGTTCAACATTGCAGTATACTGACACTTCCTTGTCCACTATTAACCAAATCTCATTGGGTGGACCTGGACGAGCCAGAGGATATTTACAAAAGGAGTTTTCCGCAGACAGTGCCATTTATATTGGTGCGGATTGGTTTTTTAATTTACCTGAAGCATTGAATACAGAAATCGGCGATTCATCGCTTGCCAATATGATCACGCCGTTTCTTTTTATTGACTTAGCCTATGGTGAAGCTAAAAGTCCTACTGAGCCGGTTGTGGACAACCAAGGCAACACATCAGGGGGTGACGGCAATAGTGCGACGTTAATTAGTGCGGGACTCGGTATCCAATTTTCTTATGGGACGAGTATCAGTGGCAACCTGCAATTTGCCTTTCCGGTCGAAGGTAAGAATACTTCCACAGTAGCAGCCACTCAAGGACAAGTCAGTAACGATGAAATCATTGACGATGAGACTAAAATACTGTTTGAGCTGCAATATCGCTTTTAGACAGGGCCTTATATACGGCTAAATCTAATAAAATTGTAGATTTAGCCAAAAATACCCATATTTGGTTATTTAATAAAATAATACCGATTGCTATATTTACAACCGTAGACAGGTTGAAGGGAATACAAGACTTCAAAACTGACAGAATATTTAACCTAACTTTTTTAACTAAACAATTGGAGAAAGACAAATGGCTTTATATATGGAATTTGATGGAGTTAAAGGTAACGTAACTGCTGATGGTTATGCTGATCACATTGCACTTCTATCATGTAACTTTGGTGTTTCTCGTGGTATTTCGATGGAGCCGGGCAACGTCTCTAATCGTGAAGCGACACGCCCATCTTTGAGTGAAATTAACATCTCTAAAGAAGCGGATAACTCAGTGACTGCCTTGTTCAAAGCGGCAGTAACCGGTGACGCTGGTAAAACTGTAAAGATCAAGTTTTTAAGAACTGGTGCTGATAAAGTGCAAGAATTTATGGTTTATGAGCTTGAAAACTGCTTAGTTAGTAGTTATTCAATCTCTGCCGATTCTGAAGGTACGCCAATTGAGAACTTGACACTCAGCTTTTCTAAATTATTAGTGACTTACATGGACACTAACGAAAAACTTGGTGCAGGCAGCCAGCAAGTGACTGGTTATGACCTAACAACTGCTAAGCCTTTATAAACTAAGCCAAAGTTGTTAAAGAAGCCCGAAGGTGCGCTGCGCTTTCGGGCTTTTTTGTATAAGTCGTTATTAAATTAATCTTTTTGTTTTCTATTGTTGCCTTCC
Organism: Kangiellaceae bacterium; assembly: GCA_965230505.1. GTDB lineage: Bacteria > Pseudomonadota > Gammaproteobacteria > Enterobacterales > Kangiellaceae. Next base: position 4,126,029 of record OZ246006.1, read on the forward strand.
GCTATATCATTCCTTTTGATCTCATAATGTTAGACTCAAATCTAGTTATTCAATCATTCATAGTTTTCTCTTTAGCGGAGTGTTCATGACCTCAGAGCGGTTAAGGTTTAAAATAGAGGTAAAACGGTTAACAACTTATCTAAGTATTTTACCTATATCTGCGCTGTGTGGATTGGGCATGCTGGTTGTCTGTTGTTTTTATCTCTGGGGGCTAGTCCCGGATGTGCAGTTACTGGTTTGGATAGGTTCGGCCTTGGTTGTATTTTCCTACAGTTTGGCATTATCGTTTTTATTTAAACGAAAAAGAGAGACAAAACAACTTAATATAAAAGCTTGGCAGTGGTACCTTAGTTTGAATAGTGCGCTGAGCGGTATTTTATGGGGGGGCGCTGCTGCTTTATTCTATCCTCAGTTATCAAGTGAATCTCAGCCCTTTGTTTTATTGGCCGCAGTGATGCTGCTTTCAAGTTATTTTCCGGTTCTAGTTCACTATTTCCTCGGTTTTAGCATTTTCTCAATCTCGCTTATTTTACCCATCGTGATACAAATTGCGATAGTCCAGTCACCTCCCACACCATTAACTGGTGTGGTTTTATTGGTTTACTTGATAGTCATGCTTGTTTTCGCTCGCTGGTTTAACCAACGAGAATTTGAGCGGTTTAGACTGCAAATCGAATTGCTCGAGCAAAATGACAAAGTGATAGAAGCCAATGAAAGTAAATCTCGATTTTTAGCCTCTGCCAGTCACGATCTAAGACAGCCTCTGCAAGCACTAGGGTTTTATATCGTCATGTTATCGGACTTCTTAAGAGAGCCCAGTAAAAAGGCCTTATTCGACAAAACTCTTAAAGCATATAGAGCATTAGAGGACCTACTCAATCAATTACTTAATATTTCTAAATTGAACGCAAATTTGGTGGATATTGTGCACACCGATTTTTCAATAGAACAACTCTTTGAAAAATTAAGAAACGATTATGAAATGCGAGCAATTGACAGAGGGTTAACGATTGAGTTTTCTACAGGTGATTATTTTGCTTACAGTGATGTTGTTAGTGTAGAGCGGATTTTAAGAAATTTACTTGAAAACTCTTTAAGATATACTAAACGAGGCTATATCAAAGCGACCTGTCAAAAAGAGCAAGGTAAGCTGTTGCTCAAAGTCGCTGATAGCGGAATCGGCATCGAGAAAATTCATCTAAAGCGAATTTTTGACGAATTCTATCAAGTTAAGAACCCTGAACGAGACCGCAGTAAAGGCTTTGGATTGGGGTTGTATGCAGTACAACGGCTTGCAGAATTATTAGATACTCGCATTAAAGTAGAGTCAGAAGTCGGCAAGGGCAGCATTTTTACCATTGCACTGCCGATTGGCAAGGCTTTTGAAGAATTAGAACGAAGTCAAACCAAATTTCCAATACAAGACAGCGTGCTTGCAGACAAAATTGTTTTAATAGTCGATGACGATGATGTTGTTTTAGACAGTATAAGTCGTCTGTTTCTCAGTTGGGGCTGTCAAATCTTAACTGCAGATTCCTACTCAGACGGTCTTAAAATGATAACTCAAGAAGAGATAATTCCCGAATTGTTAGTAGTGGACTATCGACTGCCTAATCACCAGACAGGCGTGCAGTTAGTTAAACATATTCGAAAGCTGTCTAACCAGTCAGTCCCAGCGATTATTTTGACGGGGGATACCGGTGAAGAAAGTCTGGCAGAAATAAACCAGTCGGGATTAGATTTTATGCACAAGCCTGCAGATCCAGCCCAATTAAAGAAAAAAGTAAAACGTTTATTGTTAAATGTCAATGCAGAAGGCGTTTGATATTATCTCGCTTCTGTTGGTCCTAACTCAATTTCTGTTCAACCAAAGCTAAACAAGCCCATACTTTCTGGCCAAATAGCCCGCTTCGGTGCGGTTTGCAGCATTTAGAGTCTTTAGGATGTTTTTAACATGAACGGTAATCGTATTGCCTGAGATATTGAGTCTATCAGCAATATCTTGATTACTGATCCCTTCGGCTAACAGTGCTAACACTTGAAGTTGTCTTTGAGTAAGGTTTTTAATGCCTGGATTTCCTTCATTTTCCCAGCGCTTTATTTCTTCATCAACCCCCGGTGGCAGGTAGTTTTTACCAGCAAGCACTTGCTTAATCGCGTTGATAAACTCGTCATTTCCAATCGTTTTGGGTATATAAGTGTCTATTTTAAACTCCAGAATATTGCGAATAAACTCCGGGCGTTCTTCACCAGAAATAACACAAATCGGTGCGGTTGGGCGTTGATTTTGAATACACCGAATATTCTCGTGAGGTGACGAGTCTTGTAAATGAAGGTCTAACAAAATAATGCTGAAGTCTTGTTGCTGGCGCAGATGATGTACCGCCTGGGATAAATCTTTTGCTTGGAGTATCTCTAATTCAGGATATTCTCGAGTGAGAAGCAAAGAAATACCGTCTCTAAACATCTCATGATCATCAATCAGTAGAATTTTCAAAGTAGTCATCCTTTGGGTTTGAAAAAGCTAATAGGTTCGTAGCAACCAGAGCGAATTTTGCTGCTTCGTCGTGGTTATACTAACCAAAATATTCTGTTTATATTTATCATTGAACTCAAAACTAAATTCTTGAGTATATTTATCATGGAGCTTACGACGAGTATCTCGCTATGAGTTAGCCATGCTTAGTGTCACCGCTCAACAAACGATGATATTACGCGAAAGAATAAGATTTCAATAGCTTTATGTTTTGACACCTTTATTAATTGTGAATAGGGTTCACAAATAACCATTTTTGAGTATTGTTTTGGATATAGATGACGGCTATTATTGTGTTAATACGGCTTTCAGGGGCTTTTACTAAGAAGTTACTTGTGCCGGTGATTAGTGCGATCAAAAGTTACTAGTTATACACAAACTCACATTCTGACGGCCAGTTCTGACGCTTACTCGGATTATTTTGATAATTTAGGAATTGTGCTGATATGACGATATCAGACAAATATGGAGTAATTTATGAGTCAATTTACTCAAGATGATCATTTAATTGCAATTTCGGATTTTTCTTTAGGTAAAGACACCTTCTTGTTAACCCATTTTCAAGGTGATGAGCACGTTTCTAAGCCATTTAATTTCAACATTGAAGTATTATCTGAAAACCATGAAGTTTCGCCAGATGACATTGTCGGCAAAACCTGTACCGTGACAATCCAAGATGAGCAAAAACGTTGTTTTAACGGCTATATTTCTCAGTTCTGGCATGGTGAATCAGAAGCGCATGATATGCGCCGTTACAAAATGACTATGGTGCCTTGGTTATGGTTTCTCAAAAAAACTAATAATCATCGTATTTTCCAAGAAAAAAATAGTAAAGATATTATCTCGCAAATTTTTGATGATCTCGGGTTTAGTGATTACGTTTTTAAAGCCAGCGGTGGAGAAGTTCGAGAGTACTGCATTCAGCACAATGAAAGTGACTTTCACTTTGTCTCGCGCTTACTAGAAGAAGAAGGTATTGCGTACTACTTTAAGCATGAAAAAAGTAAGCATGTATTGCATCTGGTTGATCAAAAAAATGCTTATGAAACTTGTCCAGAAACAGATTTAGATTATTCACAAGGAAGCAATCCAAATGCTCAAATTTTGAGCTGGGAACATATCTACGAATATAGAAAAGGGCAATGGACGCTTAATGATTATAATTTTAAAGAACCAAACACTTCACTTATCGCTTCATCAAATACCACCAGCAAGTTTGCAAAAAACAAGAATTTTGAACACTACCAATATCCATCAGTTTATAAAGCTGGAGCAGGGGCAAATTTAGTCAAAGTACGTTTAGAAGCGGAAGAAGCACAACGAAGTATTGTTGAAGCTTCCAGTGATTGCAGTAGTTTTTTTGCCGGTGGTCGTTTCGCGGTGAAAAAACACAGTACTAAAAGCGAAAAAGGTGAATACATTATTATCGGTATGCATCATAGCGCGAGTGATGATAGTTACTATAACGGTGATAAAGGTGAAGTCGGATACAGTAACTTTTTTGCTTGCGTGCCATCCGATGTTCATTTTAGACCAATACAGAAACATCAACGACCGGTGATGCGAGGCCCTCAGTCGGCAGTTGTGGTTGGTCCCAGCGGTGAAGAAATTTATATTGACGAACACGGTCGAGTAAAAGTTCAGTTTATTTGGGATCGTGAAGGTAAATCGGATGAGAATAGTTCTTGCTGGATTCGAGTAGCGCAAAGTTGGGCTGGCAATGGCTGGGGAAGTTCATTTATTCCTCGTATTGGTCACGAAGTCATTGTCAATTTTATGGATGGCGATCCGGATCGACCGTTAATTATGGGGAGTGTTTACAATGGTAAAAATAAGATCCCTTATTCATCTAAAACTCAGTCCGGAATAAAAACTCGTTCTACCAAAGAAGGCTCGGCGCAAAATTATAATGAACTGCGTTTTGAAGATAAAAAAGATAATGAACAAATCTATATTCATGCTGAAAAAAACTTGGATACTCAAGTTGAGAATAATGAAACACTGACTGTTGATAATGACCGAACCAAGAAAGTTAAGCATGATGAAAATTCTAATATAGACAATGATAGAAATAAAACGGTCGGAAAAAATCAGTCTGAAAATATTGGTGAGAATAAGAAAATTGACGTCGGTAAGAATCACACCGAGTCAATTGGTAAAAACGTGGATATCACCATTGGCGAAAACCATACCGAAAGTATCGGTAAAAACATGACCATCAACGTTGCAAAAGATTTAAAAGAAACCGTTGATGGGAAATATACCGAAGCAGTGACTAAAGAATACGGTCTTCAGGCTAAATCGATCACTATGCAGGCTGATGATCAAATCACTCTAAAAACGGGGTCGGCCAAAATAGTGATGAAGAAAAATGGTGATATTACCATTAGTGGTAAAAACATTAATGTAAAGGGGTCAGGAAACGTTGTCATCAAAGGCAGTAAAGTTTCAGCCAATTAGGAATTTTAGTTTTGATGGATAAGCAAATAGAGCAAGAGATAGAAACGAAGTCTGCTACTGTTGACAGAAATGCCATGGCTGCTGGTGAAATTATAATCGGTGAGCTATTAGGTTTTGATGCTTGTGGTGAACCTCAAGTGGTATTTAATGGCTCAGGTGAAAACTCATTAAGTGCGATTTCAACTGTTGCGATTACTCAGCAACATATTGGTAGGCAAGTTGCAATATTATTTGCCAATGGCGATTTATCTAAGCCAGTGATTATGGGATTAATCCATAGTCCGTTACTTGATATTCTAAATAACAATGTCGAATTTGTGTCTGAAACAGAAAAGTCCGACGAACCCGAGTCGCAAGAGAACCCCAATGGCCAAGCAACTGATTCTAATGCAGCCTATATTGACGGTTCTCGTGTGGTGTTAGAGGGCAAAGAAGAAATCACGTTAAAATGCGGTGAAGCCAGCATTACTTTAACTAAAGCGGGCAAAATTTTAATTCGTGGCAAGTATTTATTAAACCGCTCGAGTGGTGTAAATCGAATAATGGGCGGGTCGGTTCAAGTTAACTAAACTCGCACATAGCGATAGAAGACAAACCCAATGCTACAGTTAAAAAATTCAACTCCTTTCGCTGCTAATATCGCAGTCTTTCCTAATGAAAAAGGGGTGGACACAATTTATACCATTGTGAAAGCAACCTTTTGTTTTTCTAACGGTTGGACCTTAACCGACGAACAAATTCCACCGCAAGCAGAAGATGAGTATTGGGGCGAGCCAGGAAAATCTAGCCTAAAACTCGCTTCTGATTATCATACTGGCAAACCCGTTTCAGACATCGTGGTGCTTGGCTCGGCGTGTGCACTTAAACAACAAAGGGTCAAGCAATTAGATGTTAATGTGAGCGTTGGCTCTATTAATAAATCGATTAGAGTGACCGGTAACCGGACTTGGCAAAATGGTTCGATATCAGAAATAGAACCGTTTAAGACGATGCCTCTTGTATACGAGAAAGCCTTCGGTGGACAACATTGGTTGGATGAACAAAATTATCTTGCTGTTGAACAAAATCCAGTGGGTTGCGGATTTATCGGGAAACGAACTGTTGAAGAGATGCAAGGAGCTGCGCTTCCTAATATTGAAAACAGCCAACAATTAATTCAATCGATGCAAGACAGGCCTGTGCCTGCAGGGCTAGGTTTTAATTCACCAGACTGGCTACCACGACGACAGTTTGCGGGAACTTATGATGAACAATGGCAAAAGCATCGAGCCCCTTATTTACCAGAAGATTTTGATAAACGGTTTCTCAATGCGGCGCATCCCGATTTAATTTATCCTAGCTTTTTACAGGGAGGAGAGCAGTTTAGTGTAACTAATATGCATCCTGATGGAGCATTTTGTGGTGAACTCCCTCAGGTGACTATGTTGTGTGATGTTAAACTGGGGCAAACGATTCATAAGCCTAGTGCCAATTTAGAAACATTAATCATTGAACCTAACAAAAAACAGATTTCAATGGTTTGGAAGGCCGCGTTTGAATGTGATAAAAGTGTGCCTAAAGTTGAAGAAATAAGTCTTAAACTAGCACGGTAAATCAGTTTCTTTTAAGCAATTGATAAATCGTTTGTACAAACAAAGAACAAATATTGAATTCCGATTTGGAGAACAATCATGGGACAAACAACATTTGCAAATACTCGAGGAATCGCCCACAAAGGCAGTGGCGGTATGAGTCCTGTTTTTCCAGATGTGTGTAAAACTCCCACACCTGGTGGACCGGTACCCATTCCCTATCCGAATATCGGTAAATCATCGGATACTTCAAAAGGACCCAAGTCAGTAAAAACCGATAAGAAAATGCCCATGGTTAAAGGGGCTGTATATTCGACCAGTACAGGCGATGAAGCTGGTACTGCTGGTGGTGGTATCATTAGTGGAAAAACTAAAGGTGAATGTGAGTATATGATGTACTCATTTGATGTTAAGTTTGAGGGTAAAAACGTCTGTAGAATGGGCGATCCCTTGTTTCATAATAAAAAAAATATAATGGGCTAATTATTTATAATCCATGGACATACTCAAAAAATTAACCACCAAAATTTCAGCGGTCCCAGCCGAAGCGTTTCGTGATGTCTACGAACAATACCTCACTGACGCTTCATTCTTATGGGTGCTACGTTCTATCGGTGTCAATCAACCACATTACAGTCAATCGGATATCGCGGAGTTAGAGTCGAGAATAGAAGCCAATCTAGACGGATTAATGACATCTCTCGATCTGTCGTGGGAAATTTGTTTAGAAGCGTTAGAAGTCGGTCAAGCTGGTGAAGTGTTTACCGTAGCAATCGTGGCATTTCGTTCTCGTGATGTCGATAAAATAAAAACTGCGGTCTTAGCCGGCATTGATAACGACGAGTCTATTAAAGGACTGATTTCTGCGCTAGCTTGGTTGCCAGAGAAAACCCTAGACACTTGGATTCATAAGTTTCTCAGTAGTAAACAAATGGAACACAAGTATTTAGCCATTGCCGTTTGTAGTGCTCGGCGAACCCATCCCGGTGATGTGCTCACTCGAATTTTGCAACGAGACGACTGCATTGCAGACAAAAAATTACGCGCCAGAATTGTTCGTTTAATCGGAGAGCTTAAACTAACAGATTATCGTTGGGCGTTAGATGAGGCTTATGAGGATGAAGATCCTGAAGTAAAGTTTTGGGTTAACTGGGCTACCATAATGATGGGCGATTTATCTGCGGTCAGTCAAATTAAACCTTACGTGGATAAAAACGGACCACTGCAGTTTATGGCGGTTAACACGGCTTTTCGGGGACTGCCTGTCGAATTAGGCAGGGCATGGATTTCTCAATTGGCCGCTGATCCGGAGCAATCCCGCACAGTTATAAGAGCCACTGGCATACTTGGCGATCCTGTTGCGGTGCCTTGGCTTATCGAAAAGATGCGTAGTGTTGAGACCGCTCGTCTTGCTGCCGAAGCTTTTAGTTTGATTACAGGTATCGACTTAGAGAGATACCAACTAGTCATTGAAGCGCCTGAAGACATTACCGTAGTGCCTAATGACAAACCGGAAGATGACAATGTTGAAATGGATGAGGATGAAAATTTACCTTTTCCCGATGTTGACAAAGTCGCCCTTACTTGGCAAAAACATGGTAGTAATTATGCTGCTGGGCAACGCTATTTTATGGGGAAAGTGATCAACCAAGGGACACTGCAAGAAAAGCTGGCCAATGGAATGCAAAGACAACGATTTGCTGCAGCAATGGAATTAGCTATTTTAAACCCAGCCGCTCCTCTGGCTAATATTAAAGCAAGGAGTAGCAGTTGAGTCAGCTGGACAAGCTCTATATCGCCGCCACAGGAATGATCACTCCGGTGGGTTTTAATACTGAAATGACAGCGGCTTCGGTTAATGCGGGAGTAAGCGCTTATCAGGATTCAATGTTTTTCAATAAGAAAGACAAACCTATGAAAGCAGCATGGGTACCGGAGGAAGCGCTGCCAGAACTTGATGAGGAATTAGCTTCTATGAGCCTAGCTGGCGATGTTAAAAGAATTATTAGGCTTTGCCATGCTGGTTTGAACGACCTTGCTTCAAAAGTTAGTTTAGATTTCCCTTTGGCGCTTGTTCTCGCGGGCCCAGAAAATATTCCAGCTCGGTCGACACCTATCTCGGGAGACATTATTCAGCATATTAGTCACCAATCTAAAGTTGATTTTGATATGCAAGCAAGTCGTTATGCGGGAACCGGAAGAGCGGGCGTTCTTGAAGCAATTAACTACGCGTTTAAATATCTAGCAACCAACGAAAATGATTATATTCTAATTGGCGGAGCTGATAGCTATGCTAACGCTGGATTGTTAAGTCTCTTGGATAGTGAAGATAGAATACTGGCGCCTAATATTAACGATGGATTTGTACCAGGCGAGGCTGCAAGTTTTATGCTATTGAGCAAAAAATACAATCAATCATTTTTGCCGGTCGCCTTAAATCCGCCTGGGGTTTCTAAGGAAACTGGATTTTTATATTCTAAAGACTCACCATACCGCGGAGATGGTTTAGCGGAAGCATTTACAAAAAGTCTGAATCACTGTCAGAGTCAGCAAGTAGAAAAAATATATTCTAGTATGAACGGTGAGAATTTCTTTGTAAAAGAAACGGGGGTCGCATTACTTAGAAATTCAGAAAGAATTAATAAAGAACACACCCTTGTTCATCCTGCAGACTGTTATGGTGACATAGGGGCTGCAACCGGTGGCGTGCTAACTATTCTGGCAGCATTAGATTTAGAAAAAGTAAAAAATAAGTTAACAAACTATTTGGTTTATTGTTCATCTGACCTAGAAAAAAGAGCAGCGATTTGTTTATCTCCTGTTTAAGCAACGAGGAGAATCTAAAAAATGACTAAAGGAAGAGGTGTCTAAATGACCCAGCTTGGAGAAAAAATTCAAATTCATTTGGATAATCCTGATAGTGAAGATTGTCCATTTTGCCCTGGGAAAGAGGTCGAGCATAAATGGAAGACCTTTAAAGGATCTGATAATAGCGGGAGCAAGTTACGAAAGGCCATGAACGACCCGGCTAGAAATAGTTACGCGCAACAGCGTGGTGCGAAGCCTAAAGATGGAGTTTACCCAAATCAAAACAAAGATAGTCCAGCGAGCCCTCAAATGCCCAAAGGAAGTAGTTCGATTTATAATCATAGTGAGCATGGTGCTTATGGGAATGAGGCGCATCACTGTATTAGTGGTAAAGAGATAATGCAGGGTGAGCCGATAGAAAGAGAGCTCACTAAGAATCAAGGTCAGTATAAAGGCGATACTGGGTATAACATTAACAATGCTGCCAATGGTGTTTTCCTACCTTCATTCCCTAATAAGTTTAAAGGAAGTTGGGGTGCAAAGTCGTACAATGAAAAATATGAAATCATGAAACATGCTATGGAGGCCGGCAAAGGTCAAGTGCATATTGGCGGTCATGCGGGGCACACCATTGAAGAGGCTGATAGAGATTATCCAACCGCAATAAAAGAACAGCTCGAAAAGATTAAAAAACGGATTGTTCAAAAAAGTGAAGAGTGCCCATTTTGCGTGGAGGCTGACGGAACACCTAAGAAGCCATTTGTCCCACCGTATAAAGCGAATCAATGGCTTGATAATTTATCTAAAAGTATAAGTAGAGAGCTCGAAGGTTCGGCCGAAAATTGGGAGCTTTTTATTTCTAAGTATGCGAAGGACTACTATAAAGAAATGGACATAGACGATAACGAACTTGATTTTTACTAATCGGGCTTTAGGAATTTGAGAGAAAAAGAATATATGTACGTCATTTTAAGAAATAAAAAATTATCTGACTTTAACTATACAATAGATGCCCCAACGAACTTACCAAGAGCGGTAGACTTTATCAGTGGTTCCCTAATCGAAGATGAGCTAGAAACACCGTTAGTCTTTACAACTGACGCTCCTGCTGGAACTACTATGCTGGACTTTAAGAGGGGGACAGTGACTCTAATGTCGAAACGCTTTGTCGAGCTTCTTAGTGGCGCGCAGATTGATAATATCCAAACCTTTCCTGCTATTATTAAAAGCCTTTCCGATGGTACGGTTTGGGATAATTATTTCGCTGTTAATGTTCTCGGCTTAATATCTTGTGCCGATTTAGATAAGTCAACTTACACTGAAATAATGCCAGGCAGTTATCGGTTTAAGAAGCTAGCAATCAATGCAAACCAAGCAAAAGGAGCTCTTTTGTTTCGACTACAAGAAGACTCACCAACACTTATTATGGATGCCAGTGTTGGTAAATATCTAGCATCCAATGACCCAGATAGAACATTGTCTGGCTGGGCTGGTGAAAAAATTATTCAGTAATCTTTTTTATGCAAAATTTATCCATTAGCGTTAATTCGAGCAAATTATGCTGCTAAATGGAATATGAGCAGGAGTAGATATTAACTTTAAAGACGTCGTTTTAAAAAATGCTCTAGTTGATACCGTCATATTCGATCATTGTTCCTCTAGTAAAGCCATTCAGCCCAGTTCGCCCAGGCAGTTCTTGGCATTTTCATTTGGTAAATATTTGAGTACCAAAAGAGCTAGCTTCGGTTGTAAGGATAACAAGCAGACAAACAAATATCCTCCTAGAGACAATATCGTTAAATATGTTGATAAAGCATCGAGTCTAATTAAAAAAGATATTGATAATAGCTTGATTTTCGCCTCAAGAATTGCTGCGGAATTTACTCAGACTGGCACTAGTCTTGTAGACTATTCACAGGATGCCAGTGGTCGCCCATTTGTAGGCCCTCTAGTTTTTCATTTAGATGACGAAGATAATACTGGTGAGCTCCCTGTTTTTTTCTTTCACCCGCATTTATTGAAAGTAGCGAATTTGTTAAAGTATTGTCGGATTTCTGGAGCGAAAACATTCAGCTATTTCCAGTTTCAATTGCGGGTGTTGAAAATAATCGTTCAACCCAAGATTGCTTTTTAGTTAATATAATTGGTTGAATTTCTTGTGCTAAGCTCGAAAAATCTGAATATGCGACTATTGATGCTACGGCGGATTCTCCATCAATGAATATAATCAATCGTTTAGTTATTGATAAAAATAAACAGAATGGTGAAGGCTTATTTTGGGTTGATTAAGATACAGATTGTATAGTCTTTAGTGAATAGCTAAGGTAATAAATACGAGATACTGGATTCTTAGATATTATTCTTGTCGATGTGGAAAAAGTTTAGACTCATCTAACAGACCCTAAAAGAGAGAACATTTTGTACTACATAATGAAAAACAATATTCTATCTGATTTTGAATCGACCTTAAATGAGCCTAAGAGTTTCCCTAGAGATATTAATTTTATCAGTGGGAAAGTAATAACTGAGGAAATCCAAACTCCACTTATTTTCACCACTAATGCAAAGAGGGGAGATACGATGCTAGACTTTTTTAAGGGGAGTGTCACCTTAATGTCTAAGCGATTCTTAAAGATTCTTCAAGGTGCTGGCGTCGATAATTTACAAGTGTTTCCCGCAATTGTTAAAAGTGAAGAGGATGGAACTATATGGACTGATTATTTCGCGATTAATATTTTAAGTATGATTTCTTGTGCAGATTTATCTAAATCTACCTATGACGAGATTATGCCTGGGCATTATATCTTTGAGGAGCTTGCTATATTCCCTGAGAAAACTAACGGTGAGCTACTCTTTAGATTACAAGAACATTCACCAACAATTATTATGCATAGAAATATCGGCGTACACATCAAATCACAAGATCCCGATAAAACGTTGTTGGGATGGACTGTAGAGAAAATTATTCAATAGGCCTTTGATAGACACCAGTGGTCGCCCATTTGTAGGCCCTCTAGTTTGTCATTTAGATGACGAAGATAAAACTGGTGAGCTCCCTGTTTTTTTCTTTCACCCGCATTTATTGAAAGTAGAGAATTTGTTAAGGTATTGCCGGATTACTGGGGCCAAAACATTCAGCTATTTCCAGTTTCAATTGTGGGTGTTGAAAATAATCGTTCAACGCAAGATTACTTTTTTAATCAATATAATTGGTTGAATTTCTTGTGCTAAGCTAGAAAAATCTGAATATGCGACTATTAATGATACGGCAGATTCTCCATCAATGAATCTAATCGATCGTTTAGTTATTGATAGAAATAAACAGAATGGTGAAGATTTATTTTGGATTGATGAAGATACAGATTGTATAGTCTTTAGTGAATAGCTAAGGTAATAACTACGAGATACTGGATTTTTAGATATTATTCTTGTCGATGTAGAAATAGTTTCGGCTCATCTAACGGACATCATTCTAGTCGATAACTATTCTTGTAGAAAATCAAATTAGTCCAATTCATTCAGACAGATTTTCGCATTTTCACTTGATAAATATTCTAGTATCAAATCACTATTGGTCGATAAGAAAGATGTTTTTTCAGATCGATTTTTCCCTTCAAATCCAAAATAGGCATTCAGTCGTCCACAGTTTGGCTTTACTAAAAACGAGTAATTGTTAAGTAGTTTTAGAAACTCCTTTGTTTGGGTTTTGTAGACGGGCATTAAATCGGCAGCCAAATATTCCAAGAATGCAGCTGAGTTCTTTTGCTCGGCATAAAATGAGAAAAATAATAATATTTTAAGCTGGTCGGTGGTTAAGCTTTTATGGTTTGGTTTATTCTCAATGCTAGATATGTAAACTTGTTCTAACGCTTTAAAGTGCTTGAGTTTATCAAATTTTTCAATGCCTTGTTGATTGATATATGAAAAATGCGCAGAGTCGACATCATCAAGTAAGCTAGCGAGTAATAGTTGATATCGGTTGGGCTTGTGAGTGATAGCGCTAATATCATAGGCTGTCGCGATACTTTTTGTCTCAATATCGTTCTTTGTAATATCGTTCTTCGTAATATCGTTTTGAGAATGAACACACGCATTCAGCGCAATAAAGCAAACTAAAAAACACACCTTACTAAATAGTTTCTTATAAGCCTTCATCAGCATATTTTAACCTGATACCTTTACGGTGACATTTTTACCGTCTTTCGGTTTGATGGCATTGTAAATTTCAATGATCTTTTTTTCGGGAATGACAATACAACCATCGGACCATTTTTCATAAGGAACCTTGCCTAAGTGAATAAAAATGCCGGAAAATCCAGGTACGTTAGGAATATAAACAGCTTCTCTCGGTTTTCCTTGTGAATTTTTCTTTCTTGCCATGGTCGTCGCAGAACATTCTAGGTAAGTTCGTGCGGGAATTTTTTTGGATGTATTCCAGTAGCAATCGGAAGTGATTGTTAAATCTTCCGACTTAAAAGTTAATAGGCCTTTCTTTTCGCCACGCTTCACCGTTATTTGGTAAGTCATTTGTATAATCCTTTAGAGGCTAGGGTTGCTTTTCAAGTAATTTATCTGCAGTAACTGGGTCAAATAAATCACCATATAAACTATGTAAAACAAGTTGCTGCTTATACTTAGCACTTTTTTTAAATTCTATTTCTTGCCAAGGTACAATATATAAGGCTTTGGGTAGCTCTTTATTTCCTTGTATTTTAAGAGTATTGAGTTTTAGATTGTTGTTTCTAGCACCGCTGGTCTTTTTAGGATGTTCGAGTTGAGCAGACTCCGCTGCTTCTATATTCAACGATAGGGGACAGCCTACTAAGAGTAATAAAACAATAATAACTGGCGAAACCTTCATGGCGTATTTCCCCCTCATCAATCGTTTAAACTTGCTTGAAGATGCTCTACCCAACCTTGGGTTTGCTTGTCTTCTATCTGAACATATTGCAGGTATTTTTGGTAGTGCTTAACCGCACTTCGAATATCCTGCAAATAAATATCATAGAGCATTGCCAAGTTGTAATGCGCGTTGGCATATTGCTTCGAACTTTCGATGGCTTTTAAATAATAACCTTCCGCGAGCTTAATATCTCTGTCATGTGTCGCAATTAGTCCCATTAAATTTAGTGCTTGTGGGTGTTTAGGAACAAGTGTGAGAGCTCTTGCCACTAAGTTTTTGGCCTCAACGGGCTCTTTAGTCATAAGTTTAATCAGCCCTAAATTAACCCAAGAACCAGCAAAGTTGGGACGCTGTTGTGATAGCTCTGTCAATATTGTGGTTGCACTAGGGTAATCCTTAGCCTGTAGATATTTAATTGCCTTTTCATAGCGCTGCGCCTGCTCACTGTTGGGTAATTCAGGCGTGTGAGATAGGTTTGCAGTTTGCGGAGCTATTTTTCCTGGAGCGGTTGTTTGACAGCCACTGATTATGAGTAGGCCTAAGGTAAGTATCAAATACCGCCTAAGCTGACACCACAAATTGAACTTTTGTTTTGCATGCTTAACCAAGGTTAGCCTCAAATTATTGATCGGTCTTATAAGATACATCGATATGCCCCTCAAGTTTGCTCCGACGAGCGTATTTCGCTGGAAAAAGCGACTTAAGCTCGCTTAGACTTTTAGAAACCCAATCGTTAAATAGTCCCGTTTTGATTCGCGATAGATTTACTTCATGGAATTCGATTGCTTTGTCTTCAAATGGAAAGGCTTGGTCTTCTATTAATATATCATATTGTTCCAGCTCTTCTCCCTTGAGATGTTTGGGGCGTTCTGAATCTAACAATGATTGACTGAAATTGAGATAAATATTAGCGATTGCAAAAGTAGACTCAGTGGTCATCTCTGCAATCCCATAATTTGATGCTTGGCCGTAGTAAGTAATAGCTTGCTGCATTGACTTTTTCTTTTTGCGTAAGTTGGCTTGTAGCGGTTCTACAAGCCTCAATTTTTTAAATTGTTCTTGATTATCTCTAGCGAGCTCTAAATAAGTTTTAGCGACGATAAAGTTAGTTCGATTGGTTCTATCACTTAATGCTTGCTTCTTGTCCGCATTAATGATCCTTTTTTGCCAAATGTTTTTTAGTTTGGGTTTATTCATTTTTTGATAAAGTGACACTAACTTAAACATAGCCTCGGTATACTGAACGTATGGCTTTTTGTAAGTGTTGGCATACTCGGAATAAGAGCGAGCCGCCGCTTGATAATTGTTTTTTGCTTCATAGATTTCAGCGGCTTGCCATAAAGCGGCAATTTTGACTTCTTTATTTTTTTCGAAGGACGAAATTTTTTCAAATTGTTCTGCCGCTTTTAAACCTTGGTCCGACTTTAGATAAGCAATCGATAGCTTTTTAGTAACATCTTTGGAGTATTTGTTATTCGGATAGTTAGACTGCAATTGGTTGATGGCTTTAATGGCTTGTTGCCAAGATTGATTAGTCATAAAAATAGCAATGGCATCGTAAAGACCAGAAATGGCAACTTCTGAATGCTTGGCAATATCTGCTATTCGCATATAGTTTTGCGACGCTTCAACCAGTTGGTTGTTCGATTTTAACTGAGAAGCATAATTATGGATGGTGAGCGCCATTCTTTCCAATATTTCATTGTGCTGCTTGTTATTTAATGAAACGGAATCTAGTATCGAACGGTATACAGATTCTGCAGAAGTGAACTGCTCTAAGTTAAAATAGGATTGAGCTTTAAGTAAACTAATGGAATAAAATGTTTTCTGTCGAACCGGGGTGTTAGCATTTTTAAATTCCAGTAAATTAGCGAGTTCCACCGTCTTTTGGTAGTTTCCAACCGCATAACTCGCTTCGATAGCATGAGAGATTACTTCAAAGGTACGCGGATCATCACGATAAAGTTGTGCGAATAGTAAACTATATTTAATAAGCTTATTCAAAATAACTGAACGCTTCACTTTGTTAGCTTCTTGATTAAACAATTTATCAGTAATAATAATTGTTGCGTAAGCTGAAGGTTTATCCAGAATCAAGTCTTGATCGTAAGCGGCTAGCTCATAGTATCGCAATGCTTCTTGGTCTTGCTTGTTTGCGAAAAGTAATTCAGCGTACTGGTAATAAACTTTGTCTTTTAGAGCATAGTTAGAAAAGTCAGCGAGGTAGCGGTTATACCAAGTTTTGGCGTTCGAATAGTTTACCGAACTAGGCTGTTGCTGGTATAAACTATGAAAGTACTCAGCAACTAATAAGATGTACTCTCTTAGAGCTTGGTTGGTTTTTTTAAAGGCTAGAGTATTTTTGCCAACTCGGTTCCAATAGTGATTGTTAGGATTATACCGCAGATAATATAATTCTATGGCTTGGTTGAGTTTAGAAGTAAATTGACTTTGCTGCCAAACCTTAACGGTTTTTAGTTGTGCATAGGCCGCTTGTTTAGTATAAGGGTTCTCTTCTATGTATTGCTTAAGTACTTGTGCAGCATCACTGAATCTTTCCTGTTTTAGATATAAATCACTCAACACAGCATAAGTGGTATATTGATGTTTAAATCCTGGTGTGTTGTCGAAAAACTCTTTTAAAGGGCGGGCGCCACCCAGGCCACTAAATGAAAGGCCAAGTGCTCGAAAATATTCATCAAATAGATTTTTCTCAGCATCGCTTAACTGTTCGATGTCGGCAAATTGATGGTATTGAATGGCTCTTATATAGTCGTCTATAGCGTCTTGGAAGTAAGATTGTTTGAATCGAGACCAGCCACGTTTGAAGATAGCCTTTTCATAAAAAACATGGTTATTTGGGGCGATTAAAACTTCAGTGTAACCATTTTCGGCTGCTAAATAATCCCCCTGACTAAAATTTGCTTCTGCCAATCTAAACTGAGCTTCAACGTAATACTTAGAATTTGGATACTGGCTTACTAACTGGGTTAAAACATTAATAGATTTAAGATAGAAGCCGCGTTGATCTAAAGCCTTAGCCAATTGGTAGAGTAACCTATCATTGCCCTTGGCATTTGGGTAATCCGTTAGCGAAGTGGTCAGTAGTTCGATAGTTTGATCGAGTTTTCGATCTTGTAGTGCATCAGCTAGTTTTTCGCGTTGTTCTTCTGACTCTGCTTGTTCGGAGGCAATCTGATTGCTCACCTCAAATTCCAATTCAGCCAAACGATTTAACGCTGTTCGCCGTGAAAGATCATCTTTTTCGCTGTTAGCAAGGTAAGCTTTGTAAGCATTTCGTATTTCTGTGGTAGAACGTTTTTCTATTTTTTGTGATTGGGTTGTTGTATTTTCTTGGGACTGTTGGTCAATGCTTCGCAAGGTTGGTTTGCTGGTAGGCGCAACTGTGCTACAGGCACTAATAACGCAAGTTACAGAGATGGTTAAACCTAGTAATCTTTTTGTTCTATTCATCAGTATTGTCATATAGTTGAGCCAAACCGTATTTGGATTGACTTAGATAACTGCTTAGTGCATTAACCCTGAGTTTTACCAAAGCTCTAGAAACCTGTTCGAAAGTCTCTTGGTATTCGTTTAACAGGGCATCAAGTTTGGGTTTGAAATGCTTGCTGGCAGGGTGTTTGATTATTTGATTTAGCAGAATGAGATTTTGTTCGAAATATTCTGGATAGAGAGTACTCAACTTAAATTCTGTTTGCGCTAGCAGAATCGTTTGTTGTTGTTGGTTCGATAATGCTGCGAAATTATCTGCAATTGCTAAAGGCGTTATAATATCCAGCTGTTCTATTCGTTGCTCGTAGTAGCTAATAGCTTGTTGGTACGCTAAGTTTGCTTTGTTAAATTGGCCTAGTTTTTGGTAAAGGTTAGGCAACAACAAATAAGTTTCTTCTATAACCAACTCATTACCGGGTTTTTGATTAAGTAGGGTTAGAGTTTTTAATGCGCTGGTGTAATCTTGTTGAGCAATAGCGGCTAATACTAACCCCATGATGGCTCGGTTAGTATAGAGACTATCTAGACTTACATCCCTAAATGCTTCTCTTGACTCTCGGTAATATTCTTTATTAAAAAAGGAGTAACCAAGCATAAGATTCAGTCTATCTTTAAATTCAGTAGAAATGTTAGATTCAGGTTTAAGTAGTTGCTTAATAATTATATGAGCATCAGTCCACCAGTCTTGCCGGAGATGCGCAATTGCAATATTGACTTGGGCTGACTGAAAAAAAGCAGTGCCAGCGTAAACACGTTTATACTCTTTGATGGCTTGTCGATGCCGTTTTAGATTTTGTAGTGCAAACCCTCTAGCCATTGACGCATGACTAGCATCAAGCTCAGCGAGTTCTTCTAAGTCTATGTTGAGTATTCTAAGTGTATCTTCCCATTGCTTTCGACCATTGTAGTATTCTGCCAGTTGAATTGAAGCTTTTGCTGCGAGAATGCTGTCGCCTGATTGCTCTATCGCTTTAACGAGTGATAAGGCTGTTATTGGATCGTTTTGTTCAAGTAACAGTTTGAGTACTTTTGGAGTTACTGTCGATTCGAAATGTCGATGAATAAAATCTAAATTGTTGTGAATTAAGTTCAGGTTAGAATAATTGCTTGTTTGTTCAGCTGGTGTATCAAGTATGTCTTTTAGAGCTTGTAGTGAATCTATTGATTTAGTTGCTTGATTCGAACTTTGCCTTAAATATTGGTAAAACTGATTCGTTAATTCAGCCGTTTTTTGGTCGAGTAACTGAATGCGTTGGGCTATCTTTTCGGGTTCACTTGCATTCACTAAAGTATTAAACGCCAGTGCGAAAATGCAAAGTATGAAACGGATGGTTGGTTTAAACAAATTGAGCTCGCTAACTAAATGGTCTATTGCTTTGTTCATAATGAAATCAAGAAAGAAAAAGCACTCCATGAAGCCATGAAGTGCTTTGCTTAATTGTTGCTACTATTCTATGTTGTAAGTGAAGTTTGAATCTTCTGTAACACCAATATGGATTTTACTGATCTCTTGGTTTGCAGCTAATCGTGCTAAACACTCGGAGGCCATTGCTGGAAGCATTGTACGAGTAAGAATATTTTCGATATTTCTAGCACCGGTATCCACTTCTTGGCTTCGTGCAACGATATGTAATAGCACGTCCTCATCATAACTAAAGTCGGCGTCATAATGAGCGCGTACTCGTTTTTCAATTCGTTTCATATTAATCTTGCAAATTTTTAATAGATTTTCATCGGCCAGTGGATAATAAGGAATAACCGTTGTTCTTCCTAAGAAGGCCGGTTTAAAGAAATTAAGTAATTGTGGTCTGAAGTTGTCCAATAACACATCAGGCTCAGGTAGTTCTTCACCGGCAGCGCAAATTGCCCTAATATGTTCTTCGCCAGCGTTAGAGGTCATGATAATAACCGTATTCCGGAAATCAATATCTCGTCCTTCACCATCCTTAATGGTACCTTTATCGAACAGGTTGTAGAAAATATCTTGTACACCAGAATGAGCTTTTTCCATTTCGTCTAATAGAATAACACTGTATGGCTTTCTTCTTACGGCTTCAGTGAGTACTCCACCTTCACCATAACCGACATAACCAGGAGGAGAGCCAAGTAGCATTGATACTTTATGTTCTTCTTTAAATTCAGACATGTTGATTGTGGTTATATTTTGTTCGCCACCATAGAGAATGTCGGCCAATGCTAAGGCGGTTTCGGTCTTTCCGACGCCACTAGAGCCCACCATAAAAAACACACCGATAGGTTTTCTAGGATCAGTCAGTCCTGCTCGAGAAGTTCTAATACTTTCGGCAATCGCCTCTAAGGCATGATCTTGACCGATGACTCGTTGCCCAAGCCGATCGCTCAATGAGAGGATAGATTGGATTTCATCGGAAACCATTTTTCCTACGGGGATGCCCGTCCAGTTAGCAACGACCTCTGCAATAGCTTGACTTCCAACATTTACTTGTATCATTGGATCTTGGCCTTGAATTTCAGTAAGCTCGGCCATTAGCTGATGTAAATCTGATTTAATGCTTTCTCGTTCTTGGTCACTCAGGGGTTTAGGCGCATCTTCTTTTTTAGCTTCTTCTTCGGTTAGTTTTTGCGCATGAAAATCACCTTCAATTTGTTTTTGTAGATCATGGATTTTCGCAACCACTTGTTTTTCTTTATCCCACTGGATTTCTTGCTGGACTAAATGGGCTTCGAGTTCGGCTTTTTCTGACTTGAGTTGTTCAATTCTAACTTCACAATTCCCTAAGGTCGCGTTTTCTCTTTCGAGCGAAATAATATTGGTATCACACTGAGTAATTCGTCGGCGAGTGTCTTCAACACTTGCCGGTGTTGCACTTTGACTTAGCGATACTCTAGCACAGGCAGTGTCAAGTAAGCTGACTGACTTATCTGGAAGTTGTCTTGCCGTAATGTATCTAGCTGAGAGTTTCACTGAATCAACAATAGCTTCATCCATAATTCTGACGCCGTGATGGGCTTGCAGCATTTGAGAGATTGCCCGCATCATATCAATCGCTTTTTCCTCGGCGGGTTCTTCTATTTTCACGACTTGAAAACGACGCGTTAGCGCCGGGTCACGTTCAAAGTATTTTTTATACTCTGCCCAAGTGGTTGCCGCAATGGTTCTCAGCTCTCCTCTGGCTAGGGCGGGTTTTAGCAGGTTGGCAGCGTCGCCTTGTCCTTCTTTACCACCGGCACCGATTAGGGTATGTGCTTCGTCAATAAACATGATGATTGGCTCAGCCGATTTTTTGACTTCCGAAATAACTGATTTTAAGCGGTTTTCAAATTCACCTTTAACGCTAGCACCCGCTTGCAGTAAACCTAAATCGAGAGAACGAACAGTGACTCCTTTTAACGGCTCAGGAACATCTCCAGAAGCGATTCTAAGTGCAAAGCCTTCAACCACTGCAGTTTTACCTACGCCTGCCTCTCCAGTCAGAATAGGATTGTTTTGGCGGCGTCTAATTAATATATCGATGATTTGTCTTATTTCTTCATCCCGGCCTAAAATCGGATCTATTTCCCCTTTCTTAGCTGATTCGGTTAAATTTGTCGTAAATTTATCAAGAGAGGGGGTCTGGCTCGGAGCTCCAGGGGCGGCTGGTGTCGCAGAGGCATCATTTGATTGGCTAGAGCTAAAAGCAGACTCTTCAGTAGAACCGACGGTAGAACGGGTGAGTTCTCTTAAGGATTCTGGTGGTATTTTCTTTAGCTCACCTGAAGTCGCTTCTGTTGAACGCCTGATGTTTTCATCCAGCATTAGCGCGGTTAAAATATGTGCCGTTGTTGCGACTGGGTGTCCGTATTCTACTGACGCCAAAATCCATGCGCTTTTAGCCAAATCAACAATGGTCGGCGATAGTGCAGGAGAGCGAGTATTACCGGACTTTATTCGATCCAATTCTTTATTAAGATCCTGAGTGAGTTTGCCGACATCGATTTCAAATTTTTCCAAAATAGCTGTTATATCACTATTTGGGATTTCAAGTAATTTTAGCAACCAATGTTCAACTTCAACATTGTAATGGGCTCGAGCCATACAGAGGCCTGCAGCTTTCTCAAGTGATTGACGACAAGGCTCATTGAGTTTGTTAACTAGTGATTTTAAATCGATAGAAACCATCATATTCCCTAATGTTGTATTAATTAATAGTTTACAAATAAACGTTGAAGCTAAGGTTTATTTATTGCGTTTTCTAAATTATTGAAACTGTTTAGAAGAAACAGAGATATCCAATGTTTCATTCTGTTTATACTCTTGCTTAGATTTACTCACGACCCAAGTATTCCACCCCATTATTGGCGGCTTTTTGGGGTCAAGCTGTGCCTTATCAAGGGAGTCACTTCTGGTAATCCTGACAATAAAATCATACTCCTGCTCCATGCCTAAGTAGAATTTTACAATTTCATTCATAGCATATAAAGCTTTAGTGTCAGGAGCAAATTTTTGTGCTTGTTTCTTACTAAGCGGGCCTAGAATTATACGAATTTTTCCTTGAGCAAACCAACCACGTTTTCCCAAAATGGTCGTTTTGCCTAGTTGACTATTTTGTCCTAATGGAAGCTGTAGAGATGGTAGTTTGCTTCTAACGTCGTCAATTAGTTCTTGCCACTGACCAACAAACTCTTCAATTTGTACCGGTATATCAAAATGTCGACGTAAAATTTGTTTTAAGCCGCTGGCAGTTCTTAATTTTTGACTTAACAAACCGCTATAAAAGATCAGAGATTCATCGCTGGTATATTGTCTTTCGGTTAGTTTTTGCGTGCCTAGACCAATGAGTGAAAGCAGCACCTGGGTTTGAGCATCTCGACTTGAGAAACTAGGTGGATTGAGTTTTTTTCTTTCATACTCAATTGGTAAATTATATTTGCTAGCAGACTGATAAAAAAGTGAAATAGTACGATGGTTAAATAAGTCTAAGAATTTAGCTAGGGATTCATCTTTAATCTTGAGTCTTTTTAGAATTAGTTCGGTATAGTGATAGGGTAAAACACCTTGAGAGCCAGTTAACCCCATAAAGTTAACACTAACGTGCCATTGGAATTTTGCGGAATCGCTTGCGGCTGTCTTCTTTTTAGTGACTTTGGCTATTTCTGACGGAGTAAACCTAAGGGATTGATTAGTCGCAAATCGAATTGCTTCTGAATAAGGTGGGACAAAGCGAGCTACTGGATTTCCATAAGACATATCTCGTTCGCCGGAAGCTTGTGTCGGACCGTCTGATTTTAACGCTCGCTCAAGTACCCGTACGGCTTGAAAAAAGCTGTATTGCTCAGGTGACTCTTGAATACTTTTAATTAGCGACGTACTTTTTGTTAAAGCAGTACTTTTTCGCCGGCTCGTGGTGGGCATTTTTTTAAATAACCTTCTTTACCTTTTAATTTTACTAACAAACGCGTGAATGAATTAACTGAGCAATATAGAGCAAAAAACTGCTCTAATATCGATGCAAATAAGTAACTACTACTACCGGTCAACTGAGTATCATCTAGTTCAACTTCGACTTCGATTCCCCGACAAATAGTGGCATGCCCATCAATATTTAATGGTGCACTAATTGGCTTTGCATTGACTTTTAATATGGCTGATATAAGTCCTTGTGTAACCGAAGACTCTTTAAAATCATATAACCTTAAAATTTCTTGTAGCGCCTCTGTTGGATCATCTCTTCCTGTAAGTGATAGATAGTTTAAATTCAAATGTGAAATTAACCGCCAACGCGCCATATTGCGCAGCGGGGGTCTTACTGTTGAAGTCGGTTGGGTAATACAGCGAATTTTTGAGCAAGGCGGGGCAGTATCAACGCACTGTAACTTGGGTTGATCCAAATTAAATGGAAGTTTGCTCGGCAAGTCTCTATTGCTGCAAGTTGTCTCAACTGTGAGAGTATAGTCTTCTGGCAGGTTGGGGTTGAATTGTAGGTCGACCAAACTTAAAAATACGTCGGTTCCTTCGTCTCTATTTTCGTAATTTAGTTTTGCACTCTTTCTAGAAGCAAACCAAAAAGAATTATTGTGATCATGTTGCTGTTCGTGTTTTAAGCCATAAAATGGGTGGAATTCTTTTTCCTTACCGGTGGAAGTTGAACCTATCACTGAATCTGTTGAGTAAACTTCAAAACCAACAGGACGTCTCATATCTGGGACTAACTGATATTCAAGTTGAGTCTGATCGAGCTTGATCGGCTCCGCTCGTTGCGGAAATAAGTTGACTACTGGAGTGCAGCCTAGAGCAAATGTTTGTTCCGAAATATTGTGTTCCAGTTCAACATCTGAGGAACGGAGGTAGATATACAGATCTAACTTATTACTAGTAGAGTGTTCGAAGTGTTTTTGTAATCCAACAAAATCTACAAACATGAATTTTTCCGGAAAAACGAAATATTCAGTTAACAAACGGTATCCGGTAAATGAGGCTTCCGGATAAGGAAGTAGGCTATGACTTTCTGCAAATCCGACTGGGCGAATAATATTACTGTTTAGTTTTTTTATCCCTGTATCGCCCTCACCAAATGAAAGCACAACCCCTAAGCAGTCGTTAAGCAGAAGCTGGTATAAGGGGTTTATATGCTGAGTTTGACCCTTCAAATAAAATCTAAACTTATCTGGGCTTAATTCTGAAAAGCTTATCGCATCGGAAAATGTTTCTAAAGATAGCTTAAGTACGCCACCAGCACCTTTGATATCAGTCGAGCCTGGTGTAGTAAATGGGCGAGCGAGTAAGTTTGCCGAAGTAACTTTTACAGGTAAAAGTTCAGTGTCGTAACAAGTTGTAAAACGACAATTCTCTCCTTGAAATTGTTCCGTTTCTATCTCCGTTTTTCGAGATACGGTATAACTGGCATCTAGCTGTTCTTCGTCGGGAGTAAATTGAATGATAGACATTGAAGGAATAGGGCGCTGGTAGTGAGGAAATAATATACCCAACATTGCGTCACTAAGTTCGGGAAAGTCATCATCGAGTTTGTGTTGAATACGAGCGTTTAAATAAGCAAAACTTTCTATTAGGCGTGACACGTGAGGATCTTCAATAGTATCTGTGCTAATACCTAGCCGACTGGCTATCTTCGGATGCTCATTAGAAAACTCTGCGCCCAACTGTCGGATGAAAGCGAGTTCTTTTTCGTAATAGGGGAGTAATTCGTCAGCCATTATCTAATTTCTTCTACATTTACAGTGCGAGTAACTGGTTCGAGAATCGAGTCAAAAACCACTACTTCGGGAAATGGGTCTGCGTACAATGTTGCATCAATACTAAATCTTAATGTTCTATCATTCTTATCACCGTTCTGTTTGAACTTTACTTTGACGGACTTAAATCTTGGTTCAAAATCTTTGAGTAGCTTTTCTAAACTCTTAACGAATTCATTTTTCTTTTTCAAATTGAGCGTATTGACTGTCGCTAAGTCTGGTAGTCCATAATTTAAAAGTGATAATTCCAGTTGTTCTAATTCTTCTGGTGGCTCAACAACTCGATAACGAGTATTTAGCAGTGTTTCTAAGTCACGGCGAACACTATTTCTTAAAGCCGCGATCTTTTGCTCTCTTCCAGCGTCAGCTTCCACTTTATTATGAGGCTCATCATCGAGAAGTCGATCCAGAATCGAAGGTCTCAATTTTTTATTTTTATCAATATGCGCCATTAGTTTAAATATTTTGTATTTTATTGGTTAAGTTTTCTGAGTGAGTTCGGTAACTAGTTCTAACTCCGAGATCATTTGATCTAACTGGTAGTGGGGCCTTAGATGAATTGAACACAGGTACTCTCCCATTTTGTTTGGGTGTTCTTTTACTTTTACCAATGCTTCTCTGAGCGGAAAGCGCGCTTGCTCCTCCCAGTCCATATCTTCTCGGCCGGTAGTATATTTGTAGATCCATTTACCAAGATAAGTCTCACAGTCTTCGGCACTCATAAATGAACCTACTTTATCCCTAATAATGACTTTAATATAATGTGCGATCCTAGATGCGCATAAAATGTGTTGCAACATGGCCGACAGCTTAGCATTTACATTGGCATCACGGTTGGCATAATGGGGTGGTTTTTGTACCGATTGATTACTGTAAAAAGCGGCAAACGGCATATTGTAACACTGGCAAAAGGGCATAAAGCCTAAGTCACTGAGTTCTCTTTCTAAGGTGTCAGTAATTATCACTTCGGCTATTGGTCTGTGAATGAGCTCATCCGTGTCAGTTTCAAAATAATTTGTATTGAGATTAGTAACTAATCCACCGCCTACATGATTGCGAGGAACTCCGCGTATATGACCGAACCAACCTATATTATTAAATTCTCGTAAAAGAATTCCCGCAAAAGCATAGCAAGCATTTCCCCAGAGAAAATTATCGCTATTTTTTGAAGTGTTTTTCTCGTAGAAGAATAGTCCCTTGTAACTACCAGGTGTCGTTCGATAGGGCTTTCGCATAATCATTCGCGGAAGAGTTAAGCCGATAAAACGAGAGTCAACATTTTCTCTGAAAGCGCGCCATTTTATGTATTCTTTGTGATTAAATATTGTTTCTAGATTCAGTGGTAAACCTAGTCCCGAAAAGTCATCTAACCCAAATAGCTCACTTGAAGCAGAGGCTATAAATGGAGTGAAAGCGGCAGCAGCGACTTCTGCAAGTCTCTCCAAGGTTGAAATATCATCATGTGGATGACGTTCGGAAACTCTGTGGCTGATTTCGTAATCACCAATTAATGCACCATAGGGCTCCCCACCCGGGGTACCATATTCTTCGCTGTAGACTTTTTGAAAAAGTTGACTTTGGTCAAACTCGATGGCTCTTGCCATGTCCTTGACGAGTTCAGCCCAGCTAATGTCTAGTAACCTGATTTTTATATTTTTAGCTTCGTTAGTTTGCTCGGTCAAATACTTTAAACCGCGCCAAGACGATTCCAATTTTTGAAACTTTGGGTTGTGAATGATGATATTTAATTGGTCATTGATTAAGTGATCAATCGCAGCAATCGAATTCTGGATAACACTAATAATGTCTGTTGCTTTTTTAAGTTTTTTTGTTGAGGTGAATTCAGTTAGCCAATAAACAAGGGCTTTTGCAGAACTGTCGGTTGTTAGAAATTGATTGAGGGTGGTAACGTAGGAAGGTTTTAAACAAACCGCCTCGAAGTCGAGATCTGATCGAGTATCAGAACTTGAAGAAAGTGTATTTGAAGGTGATGATTGCACTACGAAAACCAATCCATGTAAAAAAGTGGGAGAGCTAGCTCTCCCACTTTATAGTTAACCAGCTTTTGGAATATTTGCAACCAGTCGTAACGAGGCTGTTAATTCTTCCATCTGTAGCCATGGTCTTAAATAGGCGACAGCATTATATACACCTGGTTGCCCGGGTACTTCTTTAACTTCAACTCTCGCATCAGCAAGAGGGAAGCGAGCTTTCATTTCTGGACTAGCGCCTGGCGTCGCATTGACATATTTTTGGATCCATTTGTTTAGCCAACGTTCGGCATCTTCAACTTCCATAAATGAACCAATTTTGTCTCGAGCCATAACTTTTAAGTAATGGGCAATTCGCGATGTCGCCATTATGTAGGGTAGTCGCGCTGAGATTTCTGCGTTTGCGGTAGCATCTGGGTCATCGAATACTTTGGGCTTTTGAGTTGTTTGGCCTCCAAAGAAAACCGCATAATCAGTATTCTTATAATGACAAACTGGCAAGAATCCGAGCTTACTTAATTCAGCTTCTCGTCTATCTGTAATGCCAATTTCTGTTGGACATTTTTGATCGGTGTCACCGTCATCGCTGACAAACACATGGCTAGGTAGTCCCTCGACTTTACCACCACCTTCAGCTCCTCGAATACTGGTACACCAGTTATACTCCGCAAATGCTCTCGTTAGGGTAGAGCCCATAGTATAAGCTGCGTTCATCCAGCAATACGAGTCATGATCAGAGGCCAGATGTTGACCATCTTCTGTTAAGTTTGCTTCCTCATAATTAAAGGCTTCTACGGGTTTGGTGTTTTGCCCGTATGGGAGGCGCGCTAACACTCTTGGCATCGTTAAGGTAACAAATCGAGAGTCTTCACTTTCTCTAAAGCTACGCCATTTTATGTATTCTGCAGAGTCAAAGATTTTTTCTAGGTCTCTTGGCTTTGAAAGTTCAGTAAAAGTATCAAACCCGAACATCTCTGGTGCAGTTGCGGATATAAATGGGCAGAAACCAGCCGCCGCAATATTTGACATATTAGAAAGTAAATCAATATCATCCGGGTGAGAGGAAAATTCATAATCACCGATTAATGCAGCATAGGGTTCACCACCCGCAGTACCAAATTCGCTTTCATATATTTTCTTGAAAGTTTGGCTTTGGTCAAACTCAACGGCTTTCTCGAGATCTTTAGTGAGCTCCTTCTTACTGATGTTTAACATTCTAATTTTTAATCCAGAACCTGTTTCTGAGTTATTGATTAGATGATGTAAACCGCGCCAAGAACCTTCCACTTTTTGAAACTTTTCATTGTGCATGATAGCAGAAACTTGTTTTGACATAGTTTCATCAATGGCCTTAATAGCCGCATTAATTGAGATTGATAAATTCTTATCCCACTTAAGCGTACCTTTCATGGCTTCTTTAGTAAGATTTTTTAATAAATCTTCGGTCTCATCACGCTTAGTTTGTTTAGTGGCTCCAATCGCTTGCTCAAGAAAACTAACTTCTTGTGCTTCCGCTTCTTGGCCTTCAACTTGCTCTTCTTGATTTGCCATTATTAATCTTCCTTCTTATCTTCGCCTTCGTCGGCATTAACACCTAATTCATCACCTAAAGACGCGAGCGCCCCAGTATTACTTAACACTTCTTCTAAAATTGTTTCCAACTCTTCTGAACGATCAGCTTTAGTGAGTAGGTCGCGCAGTTTATTTCGAGTATCCATTAACTGCTTAAGTGGTTCGACTTTCTCAACTATTTTTTGGGGCTCAAAATCTTCCAAGTTTTTAAACTCTAGATCGACTGCTAGTTCTGAGCCATCACCTTCTAATGTGTTTTCAACTTTCATTTTCGCTGCAGGTTTGATCTTACTCATAACTTCATTAAAGTTGTCACGATCAACTTGAGAAAACTTGCGATCTTTAAGCGCTTTTTTCCCTTCAGTATTGTCGCCAGAATAGTCTCCCATTACCCCCATTACAAAGGGTATCTCCTTTTCAGCTGTGGTACCGTTAGTTTCCACATCATAGGTTATATGGACTCGCGGTTTTCTAACTCGTTTTAGTTTGTCGTGAATACTATCAGCCATCATTATTTCCTCTTGTATTTTAATGAATTCCTAATTATCGCTTTCTACACCTGTTAGTGAACTATAATGCTGGCGAGATCCGCCATCGGGTATTAATTCACTGATAAGCTCGGTAAGTGTCATGTCTCCCCATTTGATTGTTTTTTGCAACGTGTATGATATTGGAGAGTGAGGTTCCGTTTTTAAAAAATATTCGGAGATTATCTTTAATTGCTCGAATGCGTGTTCTCTCGAGCGAATAGGGCCTGCGGCCGCTGGCTGTTGCGCACTATCTGGCGAGGCTTGGTTTTCATCCGATTCAGCTTCGTCAGACAGTTCTTCAACTGCTTCGACAGGAAACTTTGCTTTTCCTAGATGTTTGACAGCCCCTAAGCATTGCTGCAAGGCATTAATGATATTACTTGTAGAGGGCGCTTCTTGCGCTCCGCAATGTTCGTCAAGCGTTTTTCCAATGGATTTGTAAGTTTCAATAGCTTGCGCCAAATCATCCCTTTGATTGACAAAAAACTCAGAGCTTGATGCTTCGACCGACTTTTCAATGTCGCTCAGACCGAAGCCAAGTGACTCTATTTTCTTATTTCTTTCACCTTCATCGCTAATTTTTTGAACGTCGAGTGCTTGTTGATATTGCCAGAAACCGTAAGGTCCTGGTTCTTCGCCTTCGGTAATAAGTACACGTCTAATCGGTGCGATTAACACTCCCTCTGCACCAGAACCATTTAATCCGGTGATGGGAGCTACTTTGGTTTCGATGCCATCTTCGTCGGGAACTGGGTAAAGGTTTTCCCAATAGTTATCAATCAGTTGCTTTAGTAGTTCGAAGCCATCTCGAACACCGGCAAAGCCCTTCATTCTAATCAGAGCTTCGATGTACCAACTGGTTATTTCAAGATCCTTGGCATGCTCTCTAAGTATTTCGGGGGCCACTTGATAGACAGTGCGCCAAGCATCTGCAGCTTCCGTACTGTATTCAAACATGTTCTTTCGTTCATGGCTTCTGGCAGAATTACGAGCGTCTTTTATTTTGTAATATAGTGAGTCTGGAGCACTATTTTCACGTAGATCACTTCCGGTTGGATTTTCATCTGAAATAGGTGCGATCAAACTTTCGAAATCAAGCAAAGAATCTGATGCCATTTGAATATAATCTCTTGTATTTAAGTGAGTTATCTTAATCGACTAACTATTTATTTTAGTTTAAACGATTAATTATGCATACTGAACAAATTTCTATCGAATCGATATATTTAATTGGCTGGCACTACTTCAACATCCATGTGAGGTTGAGAGGGCTATCCATAGTTAGCCTGCAATCGTAAAATAAATTTGATTCAAACAAAACGTACCAATTCACGAATTGAACGAAAAAGTGAATTGTTTCAGTGTAGCTTAGTTAATCTAATATTTTAATTTTATCTTCAAAAGCAATAATCTAAGAATTTTAAGAACTTAGACTGAGTCACAACCTAAACCTCTGAACAACTTGACGTTAAACCATTATTAAACGGTCAGTTTCGTTTGATTATACATAGAAGTCAACGCCAGATGAATTACCTAACAGTCAATATCTCAAATTGAAATTAAATTCAGTAAAATAAATCGATAGACAGACTAAAATTAGTGATAAAATTAGTTATTGCCGTGTCCGAATTTGAATCCACTTCACACGTTAGAAATATAACATCCGATGGTCTTGTAAAAAGTCCATAAGTGGTTTGAATTGTCCTACTTGATAGGTTATATTGATTCTCTTTTGGCGCCTTTTCAGCAGTGTAAAGCTTTGTTTTACTAGCTTTTTTTAGAAGCTAGAGTATCTCGAACAATAAATCTAAGGAATTTGATTTAATGGCAATTGAAGTAACTGTCTTAGAATTTCCAGAAGGATCCTCGCTAAGAGAGTCTAGTATGACATTTTCTGAACAAGGGGGAACAATTGGACGGACTCAAAATAATACCTGGGTACTCGACGATCCAGAACGGTTTTTATCTGGAAGTCATTGTCAAATTAGTTGTGTTCAAGGAGACTACTTTTTAACCGATACCAGCACAAATGGAACCTTTGTTAATAACTCTGCTGAGCCGCTCGGAAAAGGTAATCAAGTAAAATTAAGTAATGGTGATGTGTTTGAGCTCAGTGATTATAAATTTAGAGTTCAAGTTTTAGATGTGCCAGCTTCATCGCCAACGCCTCAAACTTCCAATATATTTGACAGCGACGATCCTTTTGCAACACCTGTTGCTCAGCCTATGCCTGCCCCAGCGGCTCCGGTGTCTCCAACGGATCCGTTTGCATCACCCATGGCGGGCGAGTTACCGGTTGCCAATGAGCTTCCGATCAATATGGCTGAAGAAGAAACCGACCCTTTGGCGGCACTGAATAAATCACAACAAAGCTTTGATCAACAAGCTCCACCTGCAGAACAGTTTGGAAGTAGCTACTCAGACAATGCCAACATTGGCAATCAAGCTGTCGATTGGCCGAGCGCCTCACCCCAAAGTGGTTTGATACCTGAAAATTGGGATGATGATGATTTGCTAGATAGCGTGCCAGAATCCGCTCCGCCGGTAAATATTCCCACAGCAACTCCCAAGCCAATTCCTGAGCCGGTGGGGGACTCTGTTGCAAATCCAAGAACACCGGTTCCGCGGGCAACAGAAGCGCAACCAATACCAGAGCAGCAAGTTATACCTGAAGCACAACCAATTCCGCAGCAACCTAAGCCAACCCCACAACCGCACGCGGTGACTCAAGGGAGTACCAATATCAGCTTATCTGAGTCTGAAGCGCGCCGCCGGGCTCTAGAAAAAGAAAATCGTAAAATTAGGAGCGAATTGGCATCGTTGAAGAAAAAAGTGTTAGCTCTTAAGAAACGTTCAAGTTCAGATATAGATACCACTTTAGTTGATGCAATCGGTTTTGATGCTCAGTCGCTGACTAATGATAAAGTAGCAGAAATCAATGAGTTATCCGGTGAGTTTATTCGTCAGGTCGTTGAAGGATTAATGCAAACGCTTGCGTCTCGAAACAATGTGAAAAACACTTTTAGAATGAACATGACAACCATTCAGCCGGTAGAAAATAACCCCTTAAAGTTTTCTGCTAACGTAGATGATGCATTGGAGAATATGTTTTTAAAAGAAGGAAATTCCTATAAGAAGCCTGTTGAGACTATTCAGGAAAGTTTTGAGAGCATCGCGGATCACCAAGTGGCAATTTTGGCTGGAATTCGTTCAGCGTTTAAGAGTATTGTGAATCGCTTTGAACCGGCTACTTTAGAAACTCGCTTTGAAAAACAAAATAAACGGGGGATCATTCCTCGTAATGAAAAGGCTAGAAACTGGGAAGCCTTTAATGATTATTATGATGAACTATTTAGAGATATTGACAGTTCGTTCCAGTACTTGTTTGGTGACGAATTCTCGCAAGCTTACGAAGAGCAGTTGCAACTGCTATCACACGCCAGAAAAGATAAAAAATCTAAAAAGTAGGAATTAAAATTCATGTCAAATTTATTTGCCAAAATTGTAGCACTAACAATTATTGTAACTAGTGTGGTCGCTTTATCGGGTTGTCAAACGGTTGGAAAGACACTCAATCTTGACACCGATTTGACCCTGACTATTAAAAGTGCTGCCAATATTAACCCAGATGACTCGGCAAAACCTTCGCCATTGTTTGTACGATTCTATCAACTAAAGTCAAAAGACCTTTTTGAAAATGCAAACTTTATCGATCTGTATGAGCGAGACCAAGAAATGTTTGGTGCGGATATTATTTCAAAGAAAGAACTAAAACGGCTGACACCCGGCGAGTTACGAGAAGAAAGCTTTGTATTAGATTCTGATACAAAATTTGTTGCACTGTTTTCTGAGTTTTTCAAATTTGAAGAATCTGACTTCTTAATTATAGTGCCAGTGCAAAGTAATAATGTGTTTAGAGATAAAGTAACAATAAATATTAATAGCAACACCATGAGTGTGGCAAAAGATTAGCAAACCTAAATTCATCAAAACAAGGTCGCTAAATTGGACTTTGGAACCTACAAGGAAAGAATATGTCCTTAGACAGTAAAGTTGTATGGGGTGAAGGAATGTTCCTAAACCCTCAGCATTTTCAGCAACAAGAGCGATATTTTGAACGTTATGTTGATGGAAAGTGTGCTGCATACGGTGCTTATGGTTGGGGAATAGATAACTTTGAGCTGGATAGAGAATTACTCAATCTAGGAAAAATTTCTATTGTCAAAGGTAAGGGAGTCTTTCCAGATGGTACTCCATTTTGTTTTCCAGAAATTGATGATGCTCCACCCGTGTTTGAGTTGCCTGAGTCGACCCATGATCAAATCATTTACTTAGCGATTCCAGTTAGAAGAGCGGGTGCTGTGGATGTATTGTCAGAACAAAGTCCTCAAGGGTTAGCTCGCTATTTCACTTCGGAACAACCGGTAAGAGATGTCACAGTAGAAGGTGGCGATAACTTAAACATCAAAGTTGGAAAGCTCAGAATACGATTATTAACTGAAAGTGATGACTTAAGTGGTTACGCGTGTATCGGGTTAATTCGCGTCGCGGAATCAAGGGAAGACAAAAATATCCTGCTTGACGAACAGTATATTCCGACCTGTCTTGATTGTCGTAAGTCTT
Organism: Kangiellaceae bacterium; assembly: GCA_965230505.1. GTDB lineage: Bacteria > Pseudomonadota > Gammaproteobacteria > Enterobacterales > Kangiellaceae. The sequence goes on from OZ246006.1 coordinate 4,159,745, forward strand.
TAAAACTCAGTAACTTTTTATCAGAACTTGTTGGTTTATTGCATCATCGCGGTGAAGCAATTGCTGGTAGGCTCGCGGATACTCAAAGGGGCGGAACCGCTGAAATTGCAGACTACATGTTGCTCCAAGTGATCAATAGACTAGAGCCGCTAAGTGCACACCTATTAAGTATGAGTGGTTTACACCCGGTAGAATTATTTTCGGAACTGGTACAAATGACTGGGGAATTATCAACTTTTGTCAGTACCACAAAGAGAGCGCCTCGCTTGCCAGACTATCTTCATCATGACTTGTTTCAAACCTTTAACCCTGTGATGCAATCATTAAGGCAAAGCTTAAGCATGGTTTACGAGCAAACAGCGACAGCATTGGAGTTAGTCGAGAAAAAATATGGCATTCGAGTGGCTCAAATTCAAGACCGTTCAATGTTAGAGTCGTCTACCTTTGTGCTTGCTGCAAGAGCGAATGTGGCCGATGACAAGCTCAGAACATTACTACCGGCGCAAATTAAAATAGCCTCGGTAGAGCGAATTAGACAGCTGGTTAATGCAGCCTTACCTGGGATAGAGATTAAACCGCTACCAGTATCTCCAAGACAAATTCCTTTTAGAGCAGGTTACAGCTATTTTGAATTAGAGAAGCACAGCGCATTTTGGAAAGAGCTGCAAACTTCAGGCGGTTTCGCATTGCACATTGGTGGTGATTTTCCTGGGCTTGAACTTGAATTTTGGGCAATACGGCAATAACAACCCAAGCTATCTTCTGTGAAGACAAGTTAGGGATTATGAGGAGTATAAATAGCGATGAGTTCAGAAAACGATAAAACTGTATTTCGTCCGCGTTCGGCCCGCAATCAAGACCAAACTATCGTTCGACCCACACCCGGTAGAAGACGCGCGCAACCCGGTTCTCGGCAGAGTCCGGCGGTCCAGCCTCAGCAACAATATACTCAGCCTTATTCAAACTCAAATGCGGAGTTTGAAACGGCTTATGGCTTAAATCCTATTGTTAATTCTGCTGCAACCCTTATTGCTGTATTTGAAAAAACCAGAAATACCGTAAACCATGCTGATGTTGCAGGGTTGCATCAAAGTTTGAGTCGAGAAATAAGAGAGTTTCAAGCGCGCTTGCAAAAATTAGATGTTAAACCTGAAATTGCCATATCAGCTCGCTATGTTGTGTGTTCTGCGCTAGATGAAATTGTATTGAACACCCCTTGGGGAGCGGAAAGTCATTGGCCGCAAAAAACGCTGTTGAGTGTGTTTCATAATGAGACTTCTGGTGGGGAAAAGTTTTTTAAAATATTAGATCACCTTCGTCAATCGCCATCAGAAAATTTGGATATGCTTGAGCTAATGTACATTCTTATCAGCTTGGGGTTTGAAGGTCGATACCGATTCGCCGATCGTGGAAGAGACGCTCTAGAACAAGTACGGGACGAGCTTTTTTCGATTATTCGAAGCTACCGAGGGGAATATGAACGAGCGCTTTCTCCTAATTGGCAAGGACTCGGTAAGACTAAAAATAGCTTGACTGATTACTTACCCATGTGGGTTGTTGCCAGTGTTGTCGCTGCGCTATTAGTTGTTAGCTATTCAGGTTTTCGGTATTGGCTATATGAGTCTTCAAATCCAGTCGTTAATCAATTGAATGAAATCGTTACCACCGAGCTGCAAGAGAAAAAATGATGATAGATGGCCTTTCTATTTAATGAAGCCTTGTTGTAGGTTAACGAATAAACCGACTAATTACCCTAGATGAACTAAAACTAAAATGAAAAAAATCATAAGTTTCTTTAAAAACCGAATTGTTATTTCCGTGCTTGGGTTAATTGCCATTTCAATTTTGCTCTGGTTTATTGGCCCTCAATTAAAATTTGGTGAAGATAATACTGCGCCGCTTGAGAGTGTGGTTGCTCGATTGATTGCAATAATTATTTTGGTAGTGATATGGGGGCTTAATAATTTAAGGCTGCAATTTCAAAATAAAAAACAGAATGAAGATTTGGTTGAGGATTTAGAAAAAAATCAAAAGCAAAACGCAATGAATGAGATCACTGACCAATCATCTCAAGAGCTTAGTCAGATTGGGCAACGTTTTTCAGATGCGCTGGCTACCCTGAAAAAAACACAGTTTAAGGGTAAGAGTTCAAGCAAAGCCCTCTACGAGTTACCTTGGTATATTATTATTGGGCCGCCTGGTTCGGGTAAAACCACAGCATTAGTCAATTCAACTTTAGATTTTCCATTAGCTGAAAAGTTTGGAAAAGGGGCGCTACAAGGTGTTGGAGGTACGAGGAATTGTGATTGGTGGTTTACCAACGATGCGGTACTTGTAGATACCGCAGGTCGTTATACCACTCAAGATAGTCATCGTGCAGTTGATAGTTCAGCTTGGGAAGGTTTTTTAAATTTACTAAAAAGAAACCGTACCAGAAGACCAATTAATGGAGCGATAGTCGCAATTAGCTTACAAGATTTATTGATTCAGTCCGAAGAGGAACGTTTAGCCCATGCTAAAACGATTCGCTCAAGAATTGATGAATTAATGGAGAAGTTGGAAATTCGTTTTCCAATTTATTTAATGTTTACTAAATCAGACCTAGTTTCTGGTTTTACAGAGTTTTTTGAAGACCTCAGCAAAGAAGAAAGAGAACAGGTTTGGGGGATTTCTTTGCCCAATGCAGCTAAAGCTTCCGATAATCCTGATTTTGATTTTTTCGATGATGAATATCAATCGTTACTTCAAAGATTATATGACAGAGTATTGTGGCGAGTTCATCAGGAACGAGACGTAAACCGTCGCGGTGTAATAGAAGGATTTCCACAGCAAATGGAGAATTTGCAATCCATTATTTCAAGTTTTGTAAGACAGACCTTTGCTAAGAATCGTTACCAATATCAACCCTATTTACGTGGTGTCTACTTTTCTAGTGGAACCCAAGATGGGACTCCAATTGATCGGTTAATGACATCTGTCGCCTCAAATTTCGGATTTGCACGGGATGTGGCTCATCGAGGCGGTCAGCAAGGAAAGAGTTATTTTCTAGGAAATTTATTTAAGCACGTTATTTTTCCGGAATCAGAATTGGTCGGCTCTAATCGCCGCTATGAAAAGTTTATTTATTGGGGAAGAAAAGCCGGTTTTGCAGGAATTGCTGCTGCCTTTGTTGGATTTATATCCGTTTGGGCGGGCAGTGTCACTCAGCACAAGTCCTATATGTCTGAAGTTCAAGAGCATGTAGCTGAATTTCACGCAGAGTCTAAACGCGTCAATAAACGAAGCAGCGACCTACGGGTAACACTTCCATCGCTAAACCCATTACTTCAAGCTAGTAAAGTCTATGATAAAGAAGAGCATCCCTGGTTAACAAGCCTAGGGCTTTACGACGGTAATGTCGACTCAGCTGCCGACAGTGCCTATCAGCAAAAACTAAAATCAATTTTACAGCCTAGACTGGTCAAATACTTAGCTGGTTATTTATCTCAGGGACATAGAGGTGGTGATCTCTATAACACTTTTAGAGTTTATTTAATGTTCGAAAAACTTGAACGAATGGATACTCAAATAATCACTGAGTGGTTTGAATCAAACTTAAGTGAGCGCCTTTATGGCGAAGCGACTCAACGTAAGCAATTATTAATTCACTTGCAGAATCTATTAAAGTTAGACCTCGAGCCATCTGAACTAAATGCCTCGTTAGTTAATAATACGCGACAATTATTACTGCGAGTCCCAGTATCACAACGAATTTATGGAAGAATAAGAACTAGCCCAGAGTATTCAGAATCGATTGATTTACTCAATTATTTTGGGGAATCTGTTAGAGACACTTTTAAAGTTGATGGGGAAGTCAGTCGGCAGTTGCAGATACCTTGGATGTTTACCTTAGAGGGGTATAACAATATCGACCTTTCACCAGAGTCAGAAGTTATTAGTGGAATTATGCAAGATCGCTGGGTGCTTTCTGAAGATAACAAAGCTAAAACAGATTTTGTTGAGGAAGACCTCGATGAAATTAGTCAGCAAGTTAAAGATCATTATTTATCTGAATATCTAGATACCTGGAAAAAAGTATTTAAAGCGCTTAACGTGATTGAATTCAGAGATATGCGACATGCGACTGAAGTACTCGCAGTGATGACTGACCCAGTTTATTCACCGCTTATCGCTATCCTGCAAGTGTCTAGAGAAAACACAGAGTTAATGCCGCCATTACCTGATGCGGTTCCAAACTCTAAAGCAACTAAGCGGGTCGGTAAAAAGACTAAGCAAGCGGCAGGGCTATTAGCAAATAAGCTGAATAGTAACCGAGGAACTAAGGTCGATAAGCAGTTTCAGAATTTAAATGCTTTATCTAGAGAGTCCGCTCAGCGAGCTGCTCCCATTAACGCAGCGATACAGAACATTCAACAACTACATGATTTTATCGACGGCATTATGCTGGCTCCTGACCCGAGTAAACAAGCATTCGAAATTAGTAAAGCGAGATTTCAAAACAATGTCGGTAATGCAATTACCCAAATTGATTCATACGGAAAAAAACTTCCCGATCCTGTGAAGAGTTGGTTTAATGATATGGCCGATCAATCATGGAAGGTGGTTATCCAATCTGCTCGTCGCTATTTAGACTCCGAATGGCGTAACCAAGTCTATAGTGCTTACTCTAGAGGTTTGGCAAATGGTTATCCGCTAAATCGAAATGCTAAAGAAGAACTCGCTATTATTGATTTTAGTGAGTTTTTTAAGGCTCAGGGAACCCTTGATAAATTTGAAAAACAGTTTATTGCGCCATTTATCAATAAAAGAAGTTGGGAAAACAAAGTTGTTTCGGGAAGACATCTGTCGCTGTCTCCGCAGCTACTAAGTCAGTTGCAAAGAGCAAGTATGATCAGACAAGTGTTCTTCAAAACGAACCCTGCGGTTCCTAGCATCTCATTTCAGTTGAAACCCGATAACATGAGTAAGAATACGGCACGCTTCACTCTAGAGTTGGGACGACAAAAACTAACTTATAATCATGGCCCAAAATTTTGGAAGGATTTATCTTGGTCAGGCGAGGATGATAATCAAAGAGTACGTATTCTTTTTGAAGACCTTAAGGGGGAGCACCACTCAAAAGTTTACAATGGGCCATGGGCTTGGTTTAAATTACAAGATAGTGCCCGGCTAAGAAAAACTTCCGTTGCAAAAATGTATAAAATGAATTTTTCGGTTGCCGACAAATTGAAAACCAGTAGCGGAAGAAGTATGACCGTTGAACACAAAATCGACTATATCGTCAAAGCAAAAAGTGTCAATAACCCCTTTAGCAAGAACTTACTAGGCGCCTTTAGGTGTCCCGAGACTATTTAATGTTAGAAAGTAATGTGACAGGGATCTACGGCAAATTACCTTTACATGGTGATTTTGTCTATCGCAACCTACCACCTAATTTAATTGAAGTATGGGACGAATGGTTGCAAAGTTTTGTTGCTGGCTCAAGGGAACAGCTTGGTGAAAGTTGGCTTGATATTTATCTTACCAGCCCGATCTGGCGCTTTGCTTTTTCACCGGGGGTTTTAGATAATAATGCTTGGTTAGGTGTAATGCTTCCAAGTGTTGATCGAGTAGGGCGTTATTTTCCTATTTCTGTTTTGAGTCAAATCCCTGTAAATATAAATTTGTTTGAGTATTCTCAATTACAAGAGGATTGGTACGAAGCCGTTGAAGAACTAATGTTTAGTTCGCTGGATGGTGAACTTGATATTGATGAGCTGATAAATGAAATTCAACAGGTTCCAATGGTTGAATATACAGCGTATAAAAAGTCATCACATACTTCGGTGCAATCATCGGCGGTAATTAATTTAGAATTTGAAGAGCAGTCTCCTAATCTCGCGTATCCCTATCTGTTAGATTCTTTTTTAACCAGCTCACTAAGAAGTTTTAGTATGTGGAGGACATTGGGTTCAGAGCGGGTTAGTCCATGCATTACGGTTGCTCAAAACTTACCTAAAATAGGTGGAGTAGCGGCTATGATGGATGGACAGTGGGAACACTGGAATTGGCCGATTCCATATCATTTAGAAATGTTACAAAGCTCAAACAATGGTCAAGTTGACTAAGTAGAAATATATGAATGAACAAACGGTTCGACGAAAAGTAATTTGGGAGCATGCCGGCGACACCGACGTAGGAATGGTTCGTGCAGTTAACGAGGATGCGATCCTAAGTAAACCCGAACTAGGCTTGTGGGCGGTGGCAGACGGAATGGGTGGGCATGAGGTCGGTGATGTAGCCAGTAAAATGGTGTTAGAAGCGATTGACCAAATTCCTGCTTCAAATGATTTAACGACTTTAGTCAATAATGTTGAAGATGCGTTGATTGAAGTAAACCAAAAAATTCTTAGCTATTCACGAGATGTACTCGAGAATAAAACTGTCGGTAGCACTATTGTTGTCTTAATAATTTCTGGTCGAGTTGGTATTTGTTTGTGGGTAGGGGATTCGCGTTTATACCGTTACCGTAAAGGAAACTTACAGCGACTTTCTCGAGATCATAGTCGAGTTGAAGAATTGATAGAACAAGGACGTCTCGCAGAAGAGGAGGCTGAAAACCATCCTGAATCCAATGTGATTACGCGAGCGGTTGGCGTCGATGAAGATTTTTGTGTAGATATAAATGCTTTTGACGCTAGTACCGGAGATACTTTTTTACTCTGTAGTGACGGCTTATATAACATGCTTGATCCTCAAGAGTTAAGCTTACACTTAGATAAAAGTGATAACTCTGAAAAAGTGAATGACCTAATCGCGTCAGCGCTCGATAAAGGAGCGCCAGATAATGTATCGGTCATAGTAGTAAAGGGGGGATTTGAAAAGCACATTTCCCGCGAGATTATCGATAGAAGTAGAAGTTAATCGCAGTGACCAATTCAGACGACGATAAAAGCGCTAAGAGAAATTCTAGCCTCAGTAAAGGTGAACAGCAAGCAGCCGTTAAAAGCAATAGCGACACCAGTGAATTTTCAGCGGAAGCTGAGTCGTTAGATAGTGCACTTGCTCAGAGTCACTCAACTGCCGATAAAACAAGAATTGCTAAATCTGACCGGCCGGTAGAGCAAGATAAAACCAGAGTTGCGCGCAAAAAAGCAAAAATTGATGCAGACAAAACAAGAATTGCTCCGTCAAGTCGAGCCAAAGTTACTCCAGATTCTAAACTTGCTCAAAATACTAAACTTGCTCAAAATACTAAACTTGCTCAAAATACTGGGCTCACACAAAAAACTAGGGCAGACGTTCAAGCCGACAAAACGCGCATAGTTAAAAAGCCTAGGCCCGTTTCTCCAGACGCCACTCGATTTAAACCTGCGACTTCTAGAGGTAGAAAGGTTAATGAGAGGGGGCAGCCTGCAGTTGAAAATAAAGCTCCTACAACTTCAAGCGATCATGCAACACCACCGTCTGATCTATTAAAAGAACGCTTTGTCCTTGAGAAAGTGCTAGGTGCTGGCGGCATGGGAGTTGTTTACAAAGCAAAAGATTTGGTAAAAGTTGAGGCGGGTGATAAAGATCCCTATTTAGCCGTTAAAGTCTTAGGGGATGAATTTAAAGAGCACCCCGAAGCATTTATTGCTCTTCAACGAGAATCTAGAAAGACTCAACGAATAGCGCATCCTAATATCGTAAATGTGCATGATTTTGACCGGGATGGTGATACGGTTTTCATGACAATGGAGTATTTAGAAGGTCAACCCTTAGATGAGTTAATTAGAAAATATAAGTCGACGGGGCTGCCAACCGAAGACGCAGAAAGCATTTTAAAAAGCATTTGCAGAGCATTAATTTATGCTCACAAGCAAAATATTATTCACTCCGATTTCAAGCCTGGAAACATTTTTGTAACTGATAGTGGCGATACTAAAGTGTTTGACTTTGGTATCGCAAGAGCTGTGGCTAAGGCCGAACACTATGAAGAAAACTTAGAAGATAAAACCATTTTTGATGCCGGAGATTTAGGCGCACTCACGCCAGCCTATGCTAGCAGTGAAATGCTTGATGGTGAAGAGCCCGATGTAAGAGATGATATTTACGCTTTGGGATGCGTCGCCTACGAATTATTTACCGGAAGCCATCCGTTTAATAAAGTTCCTGCAGACGAAGCTAAAAAGCAAAAGCTCAAACCAAAACGAATTAATCATATATCAAGACGACAATGGAAAGTCATCGAAAAAGCATTGGCTTTTGAGCGCGAGAATCGAATAGAAACAGTAAAGGATTTTTTACTACAATACAGTCGTAAAAGCGCGAGTATCGTTTTACCCATTATAGCCGTTTTGACTATTGTTGCTTCCGCGACGATATATGTTCAATACTTTAGTGGAACGGAAAACGTAATTTCGGAAACAGAGATTCGAAGTGAGTTAGAATTTACCTTACGAATGGAAAATTTCCGTAATAGTATTGATGATTTAGTCAAGTCTAATGCTTTTTCAGAGTCTTGGGAAGAGAGTTTGTGGAAGCAATTTCAAGGTGTAAAATCCCTGTTAAGTAGTAGTGAAAAGTGGCTGAGTTCTACAGTTAACCCTGAGTTTGAAATTTTTCTAAAGGGTAACACTAAGTGGTTTACTGAGACCCAACAGACTATTTTTAACGCCTATATCGAGCAAATTGGACTAAAACGTGAGCAAGGTCTGTTGGATGAAGCCCAAATGCTAATTAATAATGCACAGAGATACGGTGAAAATAACAAGCTACTCAAACAACAACAAGCGCTGTTAAGTGAAGCGGTAACGGAAGCTAGAATTGCTGCTGAAGAAAAAGCGAAACAGCAGCAGTTGCTTAAAGAAGCGGAAGCAAAAAAACGTTCAAGCCAAAGAGCGACTAGCAAAACTAACAAAGTTAAAAAGACTCCTCAGCAGATAAAAAATGATCAATTTAATGTTGCAATGGCTAATGTTCAGACTCAACTAAAGTGTCGTGCCAATCAGATCAACATGAGAAATCTTGATACAGCCGTAAAGAAACTGCGCTCAATCAATCAGCAAAGGTATCAAAAGCAAGAAAAAGCAATTATTAGTTTGTTAGTCAGTTGTATCACTAATATTGGTAAAGTATTTCCTGAACGAGCTGCCGAATATAAGAAAAATGCCCTTCGTTTGTTTTCGCGTCATCGAGATATCGCTGGAATTGTTATTGTGCCACGTGATCCTTGTTCGCGCTCGTTAGCCGGTCTTGGGGCGAGAGGGAAAAGGGCGACCTGTAGCGACTCGTTGACAAACCTAGGCGATGGGCCTGTCTTGGTGGTTATCCCTTCCACTAAAGGTATATCAACCTTTGCTATAGGTAAATATGAACTATCAATTGGAGAGTTTAACGTATTCTGTAAATCTTCCAATCGATGTAAAGAAATCAAAGTTAATGATGACAAGCTGCCTGTTGCCAATTTACCGCTTAGATTAGCCGAGCAATATTTACAATGGTTGAGCGAAAAAAGTAAACAGAAATACCGACTTCCGTCTTTAAAAGAATGGCAATACGCTTCCACCGCTGGAAGAGCGTCCCTCGATCCTAATCGAAATTGTCAATTGAATACACGTGGTATAAGCAAAGGAGATAATTTCGAAAGAGTCTCCGTCGGTAGGCAAAATAAATGGGGCTTGGTCAACTACGTGGGTAATGCCAGCGAGTGGGTTTACGATAAGGGCCGCAAACTATTGGCTGTGGGGGGAGGATATAATATCCCCCTAGAAAAATGTGATATAAACACTCAAATTCCGCACTCTGGTGCCGCTGATAAGGTGACTGGCTTTAGAGTGCTTAGAGAGGTAAAGTAATGAATCAGCAACCAAGCATGCTAGCAGAAGTTAGGGAATTATCATCAAGATATTATAATCGTGAGATGACGTTTAGTGAGTATCGCGAAATGAGAAATCAACTGCTTGATAAAATAAATGCCAGATACAATGGCGCGACTAAACCGGCTTTGTCGTCGGACCAATTATTCAACTTTTAATTAAAGAAAGAGGCTAAATTAATTATGGAAATTGCTAAGATATTTCAATCGGGTGGACCCTTTATGTACCCTATCCTGATTGTATTTGCAATTGGTCTTGCAATTACAATAGAGCGTTTCATGTATCTATTGAATACTCATAACAAAACCAAAAAGCTTTGGTCGCAATTAGCACCAATGTTGAAAGCACAGGATTATGAGCGAGCAAAAAAATTACTTCAAAGTATAAAAACACCGCTTGCGACTTTGTTGAACTACGGTTTCTCACGTCACAGTGCAACTGCTAAACGTCGCTCAGTTGAACTCGCAATGGAAGAAGGAATGATGGAAGCGTTACCAGCCTTAGAAGAGCGCACTCATTATTTAGCAACCTTTGCTAATATTGCCACTTTGCTTGGGTTATTGGGAACTATCGTCGGTTTAATACAAGCGTTTACTGCTGTCGCAAGTGCTGACCCAGCTGATAAAGCTGATTTATTATCAGCGAGTATTTCCGTGGCAATGAATACCACTGCCTTTGGACTTATTGTGGCTATTCCACTGTTGCTTTCTCATTCTTACCTTTCAACCCGAACGGCAAAAATTGTTGGCAGTTTAGAAATGGCTGCGGTCAAATGTTTAAACTTAATGGGTTTGGATGAAGAATAGAGCTTCTAATGAAATTTGTTCATAAAGATTATAAAAAAGAAGCGGTCGAATTAAATATTACCGCTTTTATGAATTTAATGGTTATTTTGGTGCCATTCCTATTGATTACTGCGGTGTTTTCACGTTTAACGGTTGTTGAGCTTAATTTGCCCGCTCTTGATGCTGCGGTTGAAGAGGCGCAAGAACAAATTAAACTGCAGCTTCAGCTAGTAGTGCATCCCGATCAGTACATCATTCAAGATGCGAACATCGGCGTGATTAAAACCTTAAAGCGAGAGCAAGATGGCGCAACCGACTGGAAGGTGTTTGGCAATACGCTGTTGGAAATCAAGCGCCGGTTTCCAGAAGAGAACAGCATTGCTTTGCTTTTTGAAAAGTCAATTCAATATAAGACCTTGATCAAAGTAATGGACAATGTCCGTTCAATCGATACAGTGCAAATTGCTGAGCTACAAACCGTGGAGCTGTTCCCAAATATATCCATTGGAAAGGCTGCCGATCTTCCTGTTAGCCAGCAAAATAATGTTTTAGAGCAAGGCGATGAGGGGCAGAAGTAATGGAAATGTCATCAAGAGCTAGGCGAATGGAAAGAGCTTATAAGTTGAGAAAGCAGCCCGCTTTAAATTTGATTTCGTTAATGGATATTTTTACTATTTTGGTTTTTTTCTTACTGGTCACATCGTCTAGTACTCAACCCTTACCCAGCAGTAAAGACCTAAAACTACCCGACTCCATTGCTAAGAAAGCCCCTGAAGAAACGTTGGTGCTAACAATCGTTGGCGGCCAAGTATTAGTGCAGGGCCGGCCAATTGTTGAAACTCAAAAGATACTCAATCAGAAAGAAGAAATTATTCAAGAACTGGTTGAAGAGCTTAGATTTCAAAGTAATAAAAAGAAATTGACTCGGGCTTCCATGATTAGCTCAACGGGCTTTGCTGCGACCATTATGGGTGATGAAGAACTGCCGTTTGAATTACTCGATCGAATTTTAAAAACCTGCCGCCAAGCAAATTACACTAAAATTGCTTTTGCTGCTAACCAAAAGTCTAAGAACTAAATGTCAACTCAACTAGTTTATGAAAACTTGGCTTTAGAATGGAGCCCTACTGGAAAGGCCGACCATCGCTTCATCTCGATTGCTGTCGCCTCGATCATCGTTTTATTAGTTTGCGCTGTTATCTTGTCAAATATGGAAATACCTGAGACAAAACGAGAGACAACTGAAATTCCTGATCGAATTGCAAACTTAATTCTTGAGCAGGAAAAACAAAAAGTAATAGAGATACCTGAGGAAAAACCGTTACCCAAACCAGAACCAAAGCCGGAACCAGAGCCGAAACCTGAACCAGAGAAAAAGCCTGAAGAGCGAGTTAAAAAGCAACAAAAAGAACTTGAGAAAGCCGTTACGCAAGAACAAAAAGATGCTCGTGAAAAAGCCCAGCAATCAGGATTGTTGGCATTAGGCAGCGAATTAGCTGACTTAATGGAAACTCCAAGTGTCACTAACTCTTTATCTACTCAAATTAATGACCAGGCCTCGGCGGGTGCAGCGACTACTTCAGTCGATAAAAGTGTATTAAACAAGGGGGTTACTCAAGGGAGTAGCGATGTTTCTAGCAAGAAATATGCTGATACCGTCACCACATCAACGGGTTTGAGTGCTAGAGAAATTATTAAAATTGATCAGCGGTTAGTATCAGAAAAAAATCTAAAAGCTGATGTTGCCAGCGCTGATGGTACTAGTAATCGGCATAGTCGCGGTGAAGAAGAGATTACCTTGGTGTTCGATCAGAATAAAAGTAAGCTATATTCTATCTACAACCGAGAACGTCGCAAAAACCCCAGCCTAAAAGGGACTGTCGTATTAGAAATTGTGATCGCTCCCGATGGAAAGGTGTTGTCAGTTAAGATCCTGTCGAGTGAATTAAATCTACCTAAATTAGAGAGAAGCTTAGTTTCTAGAGTTAAACAGTTTAAATTTAGTCCGGGTAAGTCAAAACCGATCACTATCACCTATCCGATAGAATTTCTGCCGTAAGGAGAGTGATAAGTTTAGTTGGTTAGTCGCGGCGGTTTTCCTCGAAATGACAGTTACTAAATAAGCTATCTATCATTGGTCTATGAGTAAGTCACTGTTTTTAATGATTGAATTGTTAAATTTATACTAAAGAGATCGTTAACCCTGCCGATAGAAAATCTGTTATTTGTCCATCAACTTAATGGAGTAGTCGTAATGACGGATTCGGATTTTACGAGGTTGCTTTCTCAAGCAGTAAAAACCGCTAAGAAACATCGGGGGTTAATGCTTAGAATCAATAAGGAATGCATCCTAAGGTATGGGAGGCCCTACGGTGATTTAACACTGTCGGAAACCATTGAATTAGAGAACTCGGTTGGTGCCGGAATGCTCACCGCTAAACGGTTCGATTTGTTGGTCAAAGAAAACTTTCCTGAGACTCATTAAGACTCGGCGTGTTCGAACTGAGTGATAACTTAGTAGAAAAGTAAGAATTATTTATTGAGTTATAAATTGAGTAATAGACTCGCCTGAAAGTCCTGCCGACATCATAAAGCAACCAAAGATCGCAGGCACTATTACATAAACTAAGGTGTGAATAACAATCCCCGCTTTCTTACCTAGCTTAGACTGCATATATTGCAGTCTTACTAGTTCCTTCGGTTTTTTTATGCTGCCATAAGCGGTCGACAACGCAAAGAGTAATATAAAGGCTGCTAGGGCGATGGTGGTATATTGCATAATTTGTGACTAGTCTTCCAATGGAACAATTTCTTTATTATCGCCTGCAGTTTTGAGTAAACCAAGTTATATTGAGTAAAATTTTGCTTGCGAATAGCAATAGATTCTTGCAGCCCAAATTAAACAAAGGCACGGTATTAGACGTTATTTTGTATTAAAAGCAGCTAATGGGTGATGAGTATTGATAATTAGAGAAACTCTAGTCCCAGGCTCTATTTGATTTTCGTGCGGGCTTCTCGCTTTAACAATGGAGTCATCATCTAGTTTAACGGCATAAAGCCGCGAACTTCCCTCATAACGTGCCCAGATAACTTCGCCCACCCCATGCTCGTTGGCTTTGATAATCAAATCATCAGGACGAATTAGCAACTCTACTTTCTGCTTCACTTTTTCATTAGCAAAGGTTGGAGTTTCGCCGAGTAAAGTGGTGACCATATTGGTGTCGCTGTTCTTTTCGCCCACCAGAAAACTTGCTTCTCCAAGAAATCGCGCTACAAATGGATTGTTAGGATTGCTATAGCATTTTTTGGGCGAGTCAAGTTGTTCCAGTTTTCCGTCTCTGAGTACGCCCACTCTATCACCAACGGAAAGCGCTTCATCTTGGTCATGAGTTACCCACACGGCTGGTACACCGGCAGTCTTGAGCGCTTGTCTAATTTCCCAACGTAATTCGTCTTTAAGTGCGGCATCTAAGTTCGAAAGGGGTTCATCCAGTAATACTAGCTTAGGTTGGTGTGCTAGTGTTCTTGCTAGTGCAACTCGCTGTTTTTGGCCTCCCGATAACCGATCCGGTTTAGCATCTCTCAGCGGATCGATCCGTAAAATATTGATCCAATGATCCGCCTGTTGTTTATCACTAACGCGAAAGTAAATATTTTGCTCAACTGTTAAATGAGGAAATAAAGCGAAGTCCTGAAAAACCATTCCAAGATTTCTTTTTTCAGGGGGGATGCTTTTATGGGGAGTGGCAGTCCAAGTGCCAAATTTTATGCTGCCACTGTCAATAGGGATCAATCCGGCTAGTGCTTTAAGAATACTCGTTTTGCCACAACCTGTGGGGCCAACAAGCATGAGTATCTCGTCACTTTTTAGCGATAAATCTAGCTTATCAATGACGGTTGTTTGCTCATACTTTATGGTTAACTGTTCGATGGTTAGCATTATTTGGTAGGACCTTTAGTCAATTTTGTTTTTTCACCCGCTTCACCGGACAACATTATAGCAAGTGCTGCGGCCGAAATAACAATCAAGAGTAACCCAGGAATTGCGGCTCGTCCAAAGTAGCCCGCTTCATAAACACGCCATAAATAAGTGGCGAGGGTTTCAAAACCGGTGGGGCCGAGTAACAAAGTTGCTGGTAGTTCTCGCATTGACTCAAGGAAAACTAAGGCCGCACCAGCAACAATTCCACGCATTGAAAGTGGTAGGGTGATTCGGCGCAGGGCTTCGTATCGGCTAGCGCCTAGTACTCTCGCTGCGTTCACTAAGCTACCATCCAAGCTTTCGGTTTTTGCGCGGATTGAGCTTACCGCCAACGGGATAAATCTTAATACGTAAGCAACGACTAAAAGGCCAAGGGTTTGATAAAGAAAGGGGAGTTGTAAGCCAACATATACCAATGCTGTTCCCATCACAATGCCTGGGACACCAAAGCCGGTAAATGCGACTCGTTCCAATAAGCGACCAAACTTTCCAGCCATCGCGGCAAAAGCTAAGGGGAGGGCTAATACGACCGCAACAATTGCGGCCAATATCGACGCGTGTGCGGAATTCCAAGCGATGGTTAAATCGAAATCGCCCGCACCATCACGCCACAGCCATAAGAAAAATATTGTGAGCGGTAAAACGATGGATAGAATAACGACTGGTGCGGTAGAAAACAGCATCGCTGACAACTGATGTGGTTTTGGAAAAAACAATAAATGCTGACTTGGTTTTTCTTGGGTGCCTTTGATACGAGATTCTAAAAATAAGACTAAGCCCACCACCAATAATAGTTGAATAGAAAGCATGGCTGCTTGAGCTAACCCAAACGAGTTGTATTCAACGTAAATAACTCGAGTAAAGGTATCTAATCCCATTATCGCAGGTGTTCCGAAATCTGATAATGCATACATGGCAGCTAACAATGCTCCGGCTGCAATCCCATTCATAATTCGAGGTAAAACGACTCGCCAAAGGCTTTTCCATAACGACAGTCCTAAGGTGCGCGCCGCATAAACTTGGCTGGCATCGAGGCTACTTAATGCTGCACGAGTGGTTAGCAATACAAACGGATAGGTATAAAGCGTCATAATAATTGCCGCACCAATTAATCCATCAATCGACGGTGTGTCGATTCCCAGTAAGTTTTTAATCTCACCACCTGGTCCAAAGGTTGCATAAAAGGTGAAGGCGCCAAGATAACTTGGCATGGCCAAAGGTGCTACATATAAAACGACCCAAAAGCGTCTAAAAGGTAATTGAATATAGGTGGTCAGTAAGGCAAGCGGTACACCGATCACTATTGAGCCGATGACCGTCATAATCATCAGTAAAAGGGTGTTGTAGAGAACTTTTAGATTATGCGCGTCAAACAAGTCAACACTTTCTGAGGCCAATACAAAAAGTACCATCACCGGCAAAACGGCCAGTAGTGCGACTACTAGCGCAAAAGGATAAGAAATAGGCCAACGGATCATAGTACGCCGGCTTTTCTCATCATTTTTAGTGTCGGTCTTAAGTTGGCTAGTTGGGTCAGGTCAACCTTTGGCGGAGAAATAGTCTGTAAGCTGGGTAATCCCTCAGGTGGAGCGAGATCACCGATAAGCGGGATCTCGTAGGCTTCACTGGCCAGATAAGATTGAACTTCAGTCGTTAACAAGTAACGGATAAAGTTAATTGCGGTGTCGCTCTGTTTCAGAGCGACAATACCCGATGCGTTCACCAGACAACCAGCATCATTGTTAGTAAATGCTAAATCGACGGTTGCTGTCGGTTTTCCTGATTTTAGTCGAAGGGTGTAATAGTGATTGGCTAAGCCTAGGTCAACTTCACCTCGTTCAGCCGCCAGCACGACGCCTAATTCGCCAGCATACTTTTTAGCCCGCTTATTCATATCTTTTAGCCATTTAACGGTCTTGTCTTCTCCAATTAACAAGCGCATTGCGGTCACAAAGGATTGAAACGAGGCATAGGCGGGTGCCCAAGCGATAGACAGGTCACTTTCGGCTAATTCTAATATACTTTTTGGAATGTCAGCTGGTTTTAATCGCTCAGTATTATAGGCAAAGGTCCTTATTCTTCCAGTGACAGGCGCCCAGTTTGGGAATTGAAATTCAGGTCTAAGCTGTCCAGTTAAATCCGAAGGCAAAGGCTGAGCGAGTCCTCGGTCGGTTAATAAACCGATGGCGCCAGAATCGACAGCCCAAAATACTTCGGCTCGACGAACATTAGCTTGTGCCTCGGCAACAATTGCGTTGGCAAGAGCAGCAGTAGGGCCTCGACGAATTTTAAGATCGAAATTTGGGTTACGTTTTTTAATCGCATCTAAAACGTTTTCGTATAGCCCACCTTCACCTCGTCCCAAATAGAGAGTAAGTTCACCTTCGAGTTTGGGCAGTTGTTTGACCGAAACCATAGCTGGCGCAGCTGCTAGGTGACCCGGCATAAATGCTGGAAAGGCTCCAACTAGGCCAAAAGCACCTAGCTGTTGAAGAAAAGTTCTTCTTTGCATGTTTAAAAAACTTCCTTCTTGTTTTTTGCTTTGCTAGCCAATAACTCTTTTGCTTTAGCTAGTTTTTCATTCATATCGTTAACAATGTTTTGAATTTGAATAACGCTTGAATCTGCCTTTAACGCTATCGGTAAAGTCACATTAAAATCTTTTTCTAGTTGCTCTACTAATTCAGCATTCATCGAGATTAAGTCGCCTTCAATGCCTTCAAACAACGACAAATAAGTATCATGCACAATATCAACTGATTCCTTATTGAGTTTCTCGGCGAACTTGGCAACCACTCGATTTAGTCGTGTTTGAATTGTGTCGATGGTTTCTAATGAGTTTGTAGGGCCACCTTCACGCAATGCGACTTTTTGAAGTAAGCCTCTATCTTGAAATTGCGCTGCCAATTTAACCGCACCTAGGGCTTGCCACAACACCTGTTCGAGTTTGCGTTGTTCCGCTCTTACCGCTTCTTTACCAGAGTCTTTGTCGATACTTTCTTTGACTCCATATAGGCCTTGCCAAATCAACGCATAAACGGGAACATAGTTACTTTCAATTGCGGCATGAAAATCAACCGCTTCCCAATGGTCAATAATGCTTTTGGCATTGGCTGCTTTGACCCCATTTTGCTCGTACCGTGTGGTAATGTCATCAACCTTCTTGATCAGCCAATTTACTTCTTCAGCGTATTTATTTAGGTTGTCACTCAAATGATTTACATGGTCGCCAACTTCTCCACCAGCAAACGCGCTGCCGGAACTTGATAGCAGGATAAAAGTGACTATGCTGAGGATTGACTTAACTTGATTGAAAATCTTGTGCATTCTAGGGTATTCCTTGTAAAAACGAATAATAAAACTATTACAAATGATACTCATTCTCAGTTACTTGGTAAAGCGACTTTGATGATATAACCCACATTTAATGTGTATTAATGTGTTATTTGTTAATCAAGTCAATTGCGCCAGTAATTTCTAGTTTCTGAGCAATCGTTGCTAAAGATTAATAGCGCCAGTTCGTAGACTATGGCGAATTGTAGAAGCGCTATAATAAATCAGTTTGATCCGGGTCAATATTAAAGCTTAGTAGCGATTTATATGCCACTTTCTTTGGCGGAGGTTAAGCCCAATCTTACTCGCATCCCAAGCTCGGTAGTGTAGCCAAAGTCTTTGGATTGTAATATGCCCTGTTTATCAATGACATAATAGCTAGGAAACCCTTTAATCTTAAAATCTAACTGGGTTTGATCCGTCCCTAGTAGAACCGGCATATTCAGTTCATGGTCTGATAAGAAGGCTTCAACTTCTTGTTTATTTTTCCAGTCAAGGGCAATCACAATAAAGTTATATTTGTCCGGTGCAGATTTTCTGATAGCTTCAATATTATCGATTGAAACATGACAAATACTGCACCAAGGGGCAAAGAAGTAGATCAAGGTATTCTTGTTTTGTTGCTTAGGATCAAAGTTGAAAACTTTCCCATTCATTGAGACTAAATTAAACGCTGGGGCTAGCGCTTGTGAGCTTGTTGGCAACATATCTTTTTTTTGCCACCAACTAATCGCGACAAAAATCCCGATAAAAAGCAGTATTTGACTAACCCAAGAGACTAGTTTTTTCTTAGTTTGTTTTTTCATCAATCATCACTGTTTTTAGAGTTTGTCCAGTCTGTTTTTTATACCATAGGTCAATTAAATGCCATGAAATCGAAACAGAAAACGGCATTAATAGTTCGCCTGATTTAAGTTTGGCTTTGATGTCCGCTGCGCTAAACCAATCTGCTATTTCTAGCTCCTGATCGATTAGATTGATCTCATGTTGTTTTGTTTCACAATGAAAACCCAACATTAAAGATGCTGGAAAAGGCCAAGGTTGCGATTGGATATATTGAATATTAGCGACTTGAATACCAACTTCCTCCATTGCTTCCCGTTCAACCGCAAGTTCAAGGGATTCTCCATGTTCAGCAAAGCCCGCTAATACTGAATATCGTTTTTCCGGCCAACTGGGTTGTCTTGCCAGCAGTAGATGAGGTACGCCATCAATGAACGTTTCAATCGAAAAAATGACAGCAGGTTCTATTCGTGGGAAATGCTGTTTACCGCATTCATTATTTAAACAATCTCGGCTATGGCCGGCTTGACTGGACTCTGTTTTACTTCCGCATTTAGCACAATATCCATGAGTAAAATGCCAATTAATAAGCCCTTGCGAATAAAACAACGAGCTGATATCAAATAACTCCGCCGATAATGCCGCAGTCCTTAAATCTAAAATTTGTAACTCTTCTAAAGCCGCAACTAACTGATCGATAGATATTACAAAATAATGGACATGTTCATCTTCGCCCAAATATATTTTCTCTAAATGTTCCGTTTCATAACCCAATTCACACAATTGAATGTAGGAAAAGTAGGCCGGTTTGTTGTTGTCGCATACAAACTTGCCCTTATACGCAATCAGTATTTTTGAGTTATCAGAGGTAAACCAACCTTCAACACGCTGTTGGTCTTGCCGTATCTCGCCGCGTCGATTGAGTGAAGACTGTATTAACATGAAGAACTAGACTCCCTAGGATTTTGCTGCGCGCATCATTGCACAAAGCTATTTCTATTAAAAGGATTAACGGATAAATTGTATTTGGAATCCGTGGAAGCTGTGCGATTCTTAATTAATTTGCCTAAAAAACGAACAAAATTTGTTTCAGAAAATGTTAACAAATGTTTATGAGCTCCCTCAATTCTAATAAAAAGCTTTTAAAACAAATGCTTAGAGTGTTTTCCTTGGTGTGTTCACTAGATTAGACAGTTAACTGATGTGGTGTTATAGTTATATACAACACTACAGGAATGAATGAGCAGGCAAGAAAAGTTTAAATGTTCAAACATTCAGCTCAAGCCAATTTAGCAAGAGAGTGACTATGACCACAATTACTTGGAATGATCAGCAGCCAATTTTTCGGCAGCTTAAAGAAAAAGTTATCGAGTTGATTATTGACGGAGAGGTGAGTGACGGTGAAGCCGTACCTTCTGTTCGTCAAGTAGCAGCAGATTACCAAATAAACCCACTAACCGTCTCTAAGGCATATCAAGAGTTAGTGGATGAATCTATTCTAGAAAAGAGAAGGGGGTTGGGTATGTTTGTGACTGAATCAGCGAGAGAGCATTTAATTGAATCCGAGAAAAAACACTTTCTAGAAGTGGAGTGGCCAAAAATATTAGAACGAATCGAGCGCCTAGGGATGAACTTGGAAAGCTTGGTCAATAACAATACCAGCACTGGAGAAGATAAATAATGAGCACTTTGATTGAAGCGAAAGGTTTAACCAAATCCTACGGAAGTCATCAAGCGCTGAAGTCTGTGGATTTTAGAGTGGAGCGAGGCAGAATTGTTGGCCTTGTAGGTCCTAACGGTGCAGGCAAAACAACTATTCTTAAGGCTATCTTAGGTTTAACCTCTTATGACGGCGATTTAACCGTTCTGGGAATGAACCCTGAAAGGCAGCGTCACCAAATTATGCAGAAGGTAAGCTTCATTGCTGATGTGGCCGTGTTACCTGGTTGGTTAAAAGTAGCTAACGCTTTGGAGTTTGTGACAGAAGTGCATCCTAATTTCAATTTGGAGCGAGCTAAATACTTTTTAGCCAAGACCAATATCCCAATGGGCGCTAAAGTGAAAGAACTGTCAAAAGGCATGATTGCACAACTGCATTTGGCCTTGGTCATGTCGATTGAAGCAGAGCTTTTAGTACTCGATGAACCGACTTTGGGATTAGACATTCTATACAGAAAAGAGTTTTATAATCAGCTACTTACGGAGTTTTTCGATGAGGGGCGAAGCATTCTTGTGACCACTCATCAAATCGAAGAAATTGAAAATTTATTAACGGATCTAATCTTCATTCGTGACGGCAATATTGTTTTAGACGCAACCATGGATGAAGTGGCCAATGATTATATTGAAGTAATGGTAAGTAAGGATAAAGCGGCACAAGCTGAGGCACTTAACCCAGTTATGTCGAGAGATGTATTCGGCCGTAAAGTGTATTTATTTCAAGGTGTTAGTAGAGAGCAGTTAGAGGTTTTAGGTGAGTTACATTCGCCAAGTGTTGCCGATCTGTTCGTGGCTAAAATGAAGGAGGGCAAGTAGATGAATTCTTTTAAAGCGTTAGTAAAGAGAGAATATTGGGAAAACCGAGGTTCGATTTTTCTAAGCCCTGCAATTATTGCGGCTGTTTTAGCCGGTATAATGATTCTAGGAACTATCACCGGTGATACTTTCGTTGAAACTCATCATGGTGAATTTAGTCTTTGGGATAAGTTTCCGCAAGCTGTCGAAGAGTTTAATAACATTGACGAGGGAACGCGCTCTCAAGCTGTTCAAATCGGATTGTATGCTCCTAGAATCTTGTTTGGATTTGTAATGTTTGTTATTTGCCTATTTTATTGCTTAGGCTCTTTATATGATGAGAGAAAAGACAAAAGCATCCTTTTCTGGAAATCTTTACCAGTTTCGGATACTTCAACCGTAGTTTCTAAGTTTGTAACGGTCTGTTTTCTGATTCCTATCGTATATTTTGCTGTTGTAGCGGCGTTTCAAGTGTTTTTATTGGTGTTTGGAACGGTTCTGGCTTGGTTTGGTGGTAGCTTAGGTGTTGCAGTTTGGACTTCATCGAATCTATTCGGGGTGCTATTTAACAGTTTGTTCAGTTTCGTTGTTGCTACTTTATGGTTAGCACCCTTGTGGGCTTGGTTTATGTTTGCTTCGGCTTGGGCCAAAAAGGTGGCATTTTTATGGGGAACCTTACCTATTTTTATGCTTGCCATCGCTGAAGGCTGGATATTCCGCTCTTCTAACTTTATTGAGATGGTCGGTGATAGAGTGGCAAGAGGATTTACAACCTTAAATTCAGACATGCACTACTTAGTCGGTAAAGACATGTTTGATCAAAACTATGTCGCCAAATGGTACGAAGTATTAGGCGAAAGTGGTTTTTGGATAGGCTTAATTGTCGCAGCAGGATTTTTAGCTGGAGCCATATACACAAGACGTTACAGAGATGAGTCTTGATTTGTTGTTACATTTGTGGGATGATGAGGTCATGCCAAAAGGAGAGAAACTATGATTCTCAATAGAAAAAGCGCAAAATCAACCAGTAAAGCCAGTTTAGTGATTGCCATTACAATGTTTGCTGCTGTGGTTGTAACAGCCCAGACACAAGGTATTCCAACTGATTATATGTTTGAAAATGGCGCTCAAGTCTGTAAAGCAGGATTGCTGGACTTGTTTACTAAGCTACTCTGGTAGGCATTTGCAGTTAGTTCACGAAAAACGGAGCTTAGTCTCCGTTTTTTTATGCCTAAGGAAAAGTGGGTGGTTTACTTTTGGTTTAATTGGCAAATGACATAAGGTGACACTACGACGGCCCACAGACTAGTCGTTTGCTCGCAATTTGTTCTAACCCAATCGGGTGTTGCAAACTCGATGCGTTGTTGTTTGATAAGGTTTTCTAATTCTTCTAGCTGGTTGTCTGCGATTAAGCTTGCAACTTTTACCAAATCGCTTTGCGGCTCCACAACCAGTAATTTTCCTTGAGCGAAGAATAACTGAAGATCTTTCCATTCAATACTTGCAGTTTCAAGGTTAAGCTTTTGTTGTGTTGAGAGCTCGTCGGACATTGATGGCTTCCTAGTGATTGATTTTCACGCTAGATTAACAATTAATATAAATTTATGTGACCATTTGTTAGGTTTGGTCGTCTTAATGACTAAACGGTGAGAGTTTAACAAAAATACGTTATGCTATCGATAGCCAACGCCTGTTTATGACTTGTAAACATAGAGGAGCTATACAATGAAAACGACTAAGTTGAGTTTAATATTACCCAGTCTAATACTTCTTTCAGTTGGAGTATCAACTTCATCTGCCACTGAAGTCAAAGTTGAGTTAATTGAAGGAAAGAAGTTTTCTGATTATGAGATGAGCGGTCAATCTCGTAAAAAAAGTCTAAAAACTTTAGAGAAAGAAATTAAAAGCTTATTCAGTTCTTTGTCTAAGGAAGTCATCGGTGAAAAAGGACAACTGGCTATTAAGGTCAAAAACGTCGATTTACCCGGTAATATTAGATATGGCATGGGAACTACCAGTCAAGATATTCGAGTGATAGATAGAGCCACTTTATTTAAGCTCGACTTTGACTACGTCTTAACCAATGCAGCCGGTAAAGTCATTAAGCAAGGCGAACACCAACTAAAAGATTTTACTGATACACAGCCTACGTCTTTACAAATGCGAAATCGAAGCGCACTCGGTTTCTTTGAACGACCACTTAAAAAATGGATGACGGCGACTTTTACTGAGTAAAGAGGGTTAAACCGTTAGCGCATTTATTTTTGTTGCAGCTTATTTTTAAGTGCAATCAATAAGCCCAGTCCAATAAATGCGCCGGGCGGTAGTATTGCAAATAAGAATTTTTGTTCAGTTAAGTAAAAGTGTACCGTCCAATCCCGGGCCCATTCACCAAAGAGTAAATGGGCGCCGTCTAAAATAGTTCCTTGTCCAACAAACTCTCTGAATGCTCCGAGCGTCACGAGTACTAAGGTAAATCCCAGCCCTTGAGCTAAACCATCAACTAATGATGGAAGCAGCGGGTTTTTGCTAGCAAATGACTCAGCTCTACCGATGATCGCACAGTTAGTTACAATCAGCGGAATAAAAATTCCTAAAATAAGATAAAGTTCGTAAGTGAATGCGTTCATTATCAGTTGTACATTAGTGACAAATGACGCTATTAACATAACAAAAATAGGAATCCTAATTTCCTTAGGAATATGTTGTCGAATAAGTGACACAGTCACGTTTGAACCGACAAGGACAAAGGTGGTAGCGATTCCTAAACCGAGTCCATTAATCATACTTCCGGTTACAGCAAGTAGCGGGCAAAGCCCCAATAATTGAACGAGCGCGGTGTTATTGTCCCACAAGCCATTGTTGATTATAGAGCGATATGGGCTTCTGCTTTCCATTTAGTCGCTCCCTTTTTCGTAGCAATTGCTTGTTAGCTTAAACAAACTGGTTTTGTTTTGCTCTACATATTGTAGTCCATTGTAAATAGACTTCACGACTGCACGAGGAGTAATTGTGGCACCTGTTAAGGCATCAAACTTGCCACCATCTTTTTTAACCGCCCATTCTTTTTTAGCCGTATTACTTAGACTTAGACCATCAAACTGTTTAATCCAGTCGCTTTTGCTCCTTTCAATTTTATCACCTAGTCCAGGAGTTTCATTATGGCTAAGTATATTAACGCCTAAAAGTCTTCCGTTGAGATCACTTGCTAACGCGAGGGTGATTTTTCCAGAATATCCATTAGGGGCGACTAAAGTAGTCATCAATGCATAATTCTTCTCATTGTTTCGCATGCGATAAAGCTTTTGTGTTTCGTCACTTCCAAGAAGCGCTTCGTCGAGAACGAGCAAGCAATCATTGTAAACATCATTATCATAATTTTCTTCTGGCACAATTTCAGAAAGCTTGCGTATTAGCGATAACTCGACTTCTTTATCGATTCGATCTTTGGTTAGCTGATAAGTAATAGCAATTAGTCCAGTAGAAATTAAAGCAAAAACACCAAGCACGATTGCGTTCTTACTGATAGCTTTAGCAACAGCCTCGTTAGCCGGAATTTCTTTGGCTTCTGTCGGATTTTTGTTGTCATCACTAGTCATAAACTTTTACCTCAATTCGTTCACCATAGACCTTTGGCTTGGTATAGTGATCGATTGTAGGTGTTGCAATATTCAGTAAAAGTACGGCGAATGCCATCGCTTCGGGATATCCACCAAAAGTACGGATAATGACTACAAAAAATCCTATTAATGCAGCGTAGATTATTCTTCCTTTGAACGTTGTCGATGCTGTTACTGGATCGGTGGCGATAAAAAATGCGCCGAGCATGGTTGCGCCCGCAAAAAGGTGAAAGCTGGCGGGCAAGTAGTTTTGGTTGTCGAGCAATGATAAAAAGGTGGAACAAACGGTGATGCTGACTAACAATGAAATGGGGATGTGCCAATGGATAACCCTAGTCACAAGCAAGAAAATACCACCGGTAAGGTAAGCCATATTAATCCAAAACCAATTTTCGGCACCGTTTGAAAATTGATCATTTAAATAAATTTCTGATGTCATATTACCCAATGACAGTGCCGTTTTGCTGTGGTCTAGCGGTGTAGCCATAGTGAAGCCGTCTGCCAGTTTTTGGAAGTCCATCACTTGCGTTCCTGTGTTAGTTTGTCCAAACAAAATAACTTGCAGAGACTCAAAAAGACTAGGAGCATTCTGTGCTAATTCTTTAGCAGGCAACCAAGCGGTCATTTCTACCGGAAAAGAAATTAGTAAAAGTACGTAACCTACCATCGCTGGATTAAAGGGATTGAAACCCAGACCACCATAAACTTGCTTAGCAATTATTATTGCAAAGGCAACCCCGATGACACTCATCCACCATGGAAGTAGCGGAGGTAACGCAAGCCCGATGAGTAGCCCTGTCAGTAGAGCGGAGTTGTCTTTTATCGTGCTGGTTGCAGGCTTGCCTCTTACTTTTAAAATTAGATACTCCGTAAAAACTGCAACGCAAGCACAACCGACTAGATTAATAAGCACTCCCCAACCCAAAAAGTAAATCTGAGTAAATGCGCCCGGCATTAAGGCTAAGCAAACCAACATCATGATTTGATGTGTGGGTCTCGCATCGTTTAAAAAGGATTGTGATTTGCTCAAAGCTTGTTTTCCTTCTTATCTTTGACTCGTTGCAGCGCTGCAGCTATGGCAGATTTTTTACCGTCGGGGTCATTGTCTTTATTGGCAGCGGCTAGCTTTCTTGCCTCGGCTGCTTTTTTTCGTTTTTGTTCGCGTTCCATTTTTAATCGCGCCAGTCTTTTCTCTCGGTTATCAAACCGAGTTTTGGCTAGTTCTGACTTTATTTGTTTAGCTTTTAAATCTTTAATCTCTGATTTAGCAAATTGATAGTAATTCACAAGAGGGATTTTGCTAGGGCATACATAGGAGCAAGCAGCGCAATCAATGCATGAAAAAAGTTGTTGGTCTTGCAAAGCCTCCCATTGCTCACTTTTGGCAAACCAATAGAGTTGTTGCGGGACTAAGTCCATTGGGCAAACCGCTTCACATTCCCCGCAGCGAATGCACTCTTGATGTTTTGCTGGCAGCTCTAATGGCTGGTAACTTGAATCAAAGATTATGCAGTTTGTTGTTTTTTTTGTTGGTATTGCTAGGTTGGAATATCGCTCGCCCATTAAAGGACCACCAAAAATAAAACAGGATAATTTACCGAGATCCACGTTAAATAAATTGGCAATGTGAGAAACCGGTGTACCAAATGGAATCCAATAGTTTCCTGGTTTATCAACTAAGTTTCCGGTAATGGTCACTAAGCGTTGGGTCATCACTTGTTGTTGATTAACGGCCTTATAGATTGCATCGAGAGTCGCGACATTTTGCACTAATAGACCCAAAGAGCTGGGCAATTGCCCTTTGGGAACTTGTTGCCCGGTTAGTATTTCGATGATCTGTTTTTCTCCACCGCTGGGGTATTTTGTTTTTGCTATTATAATTTTAATATCAATCAGTTTCTGTTTGTCAGCGTGCTTATAAAAATAGTCCTCAATGGCCAACTTTAAAGCCCCTATGGCCTCTGGTTTATTGTCTTCAATTCCAAATAGAATTTTGCTAGCGCCAACCATATTTGCACTGAGCAGTGCACCCATTAAGATCGATTGAGAGCTTTCACGGAGTAATCGGTCATCACAGGTAATATAGGGTTCACATTCCATACCATTGACGATCAAAGTATGGATCTTATTATCGGGGACAGCTAGTTTGATATGAGTAGGGAAACCGGCTCCGCCAAGTCCAACAATTCCAGCTTGATGAACCGTATTAATTTGTTGTTCGATTAATTGCTCGGCACCTTGGTCTGACGGGCTTTTCTCTGAATCGTCAGCTTGTTGAGTGAGTTGAGAGACAGGGTGCTGAGAGTTTGCCGTGATCTTTATACCCGGTTGCGCAAAACCGGAAGGATGGCCTAAATCAAAATTTGAAATTTCTTCAACCGTTCCATCACAGGGCGAATGTGTTAGACAAGCAATTTGATTAAAGTCGCACGATTCAATCAGTTGTCCGGCGATTAGTTTTTGACCGAGTAATTGCTTAGTATTTTGATTGATTTGACTTAATGGAAGAATATAGAAATTCGGCGTATCGAGAACAGCAATATCTGACTCATTAGAAATTTCTTTGTGTTCTGGGGGATGAATGCCACCACTGATTTGATGGGCTGCGTTAGTTATGAAAGATGTCGGATCATGCTGGCTCATAATTTAACTCATAAAACATTTGTCAATTTGTCATGATCTGACAAAGGTGATGGAACTTTCCATGAGTCTAAAGATGTTTCAAGTAGCGGCATATCAATACAGTCGACAGGGCATGGAGGAACACATAAATCACAGCCAGTACACTCATCCGTGATCACAGTATGCATCAGTTTAGCAGCGCCAACAATGGCGTCTACCGGACATGCCTGAATACATTTAGTGCAACCAATACATTCTGCTTCACGAATGACGGCGACTCTAACGGGGGCTTCTTCGCCACAGGAGTCATCTAATTCGATGACATCTAAATCGAGTAACTCTGCTAAGGCTTTAATTCCCGCTTCGCCACCAGGAGGACAACGGTTGATCGCTTCACCGTTAGCGATGGCTTCGGCATAAGGTTTGCAACCTGGATGACCACATTGACCGCATTGCGTTTGCGGCAAGATATCATTGATTTGTTCAACGATAGGATTACCTTCAACTTTAAATTTAATCGAAGCATATCCTAATAACCCACCACATATCGCAGCTAATAGTGTGATAACTGTCGTTGCGTAAAATATTTCCATCTAAGCTTTAACCAACCCACTAAAGCCCATAAAGGCCAGAGACATAAGTCCTGCGGTGATTAAACTAATCGCTGCTCCTTGAAAAGGGGCGGGTACATCGGCGACAGCGGTTCGCTCGCGAATCGCTGCAAACAAAATCAGCACGAGAGAAAAACCAACCGCAGCACCAAAACCATAGACAATGGAATCAACAAAACCGTGGTTTTTGTTGACGTTTAACAAGGCGACACCTAAAACAGCGCAATTAGTAGTAATCAATGGCAGAAAAATTCCAAGCAGACGATATAAAATTGGACTGGTTTTTTGAATGACCATTTCGGTAAATTGAACAACAACCGCTATCGCCAGAATAAATGACAGAATCTGCAAATATTCGAGTTGTAACGGCTGAAGAATAAAATGATTTATAAGGTAACTGGCAAGCGATGCCATGGTCAGTACAAAAGTTGTCGCAGCGGCCATTCCGGTCGCTGTTTCGACGCGGCTGGATACTCCCATAAATGGACATAGACCAAGAAATTTAGCCAACACAAAATTATTAACAAGTACGGTACTGACTAAAAGTAATAGAATTTCGCTCATTGGATTGTACTCATAGAACTCATCTAATTAAAAAAATTTTATGACCCAGCAGGCGAGGTTTATTCGTCTGGTGTAGTTGTTTTTTTTGCTAGCCAAAAATGGCGTACCGCTAAGGTGCTAGTTAAAACAATTCCCCATATAATTATCAGTTTAACCAAACCGTTTATGATAGCTGAACTACCTTCGGTTTCAGCATTTAGCAATGCGGTAAGAATTAGCGGCGCGTAGGTATCGGCATTGGCTACTGTATCCGGTGTAAATGCTCCTACTGCGAGTAAACTTAAAATAACAAAGCGAAGGTTCCAAGAGCTGGCTCTCATTTTATAAGCAATTAATGCAAGCAGTGTGCAGCCTAATGCAATATAAAAAATCCAGGCTTCACTGTATAACTCAAATGTTTGCATTGCTTATTTCCTTCGACTCTTTAATCTCAATAAAAAATACTTTTAAAACTGTTCGAAACACTAATGACTACTTCACTCGCATTCCTGGTTGTGCGCCTTCGTCGGGATTTAAGATCCAAAGATCTTTACCGCCTGGTCCAGCTGCTAAAACCATTCCTTCAGAGAGTCCAAAGCGCATTTTTCTAGGTGCTAAGTTAGCCACCATGACTGTTAATTTGCCAACCAAATCTTCAGGGGAGTAGGCCGACTTTATACCGGCGAAAACTTGCTTTTGCTGATCTCCCAGTGAAAGAGTTAACTTTAAAAGTTTGTCTGCTTCTTCTACGTGCTCTGCAGCGACTATCTTTGCTATTCTCAAGTCGATTTTATCAAAATCGTCAAACTGTATTTCGGGTTTTATAGCGCCATCGTCGGCCTTCGCCTTGTTAGGCTTCTTTGCTTTTTTAGGTTTTGCTTCGGCTTCAACCGATGAAGCAACCATCGCTTCAATTTGTTTTAAGTCGACGCGTTTCATTAATGGTTTGAATTGATTTAGTTCATGATTGACTAACGGCGATTTAATATCCGACCATTGTAATGGTTCGCAATTTAAAAAGGTTTCAATTTGCTTAGTTAACAGTGGCAGAACGGGCTTTAGATAAACACTTAAAATTCTAAATAAGTTGATGCCCATTGAACAAATTTTCAACGCCTCATCAAGAGTGGCTTCATCTTTAGCTAATGCCCATGGCGCTTTTTCATCGATATAAGTATTGGCTTTATCAGCCAACAGCATAATTAACTTACAGGCTTTACCAAACTCTCTGTTTTCGTAGCACTGAGAAATCTTGTCAGCCTCCTGTTGAAATTCTTTCAGTAATTTTGGTTCATCGATTTCTGAATGAAGGGTTCCACCCGATTTTTGTACGAGTTTGGCACAGCGGCTGGCAATGTTAACAAATTTGTTGACCAAGTCTGAATTAACTCGTTGGACAAAATCTTCTAGGTTTAAGTCAAAATCATCGACTTTATTAGACAGCTTGGCGGCAAAATAATAACGCAAATATTCAGGCGCTAAGTGTTCGCGGTAGGTTGCAGCTTTAATAAATGTACCCTTAGACTTAGACATTTTAGTGCCATTGACTGTTAAGAAGCCATGAGCAAAAACCTGCGTTGGTGTGCGGTAATCGGCAGCACTTAAACATGCCGGCCAAAATAGACAGTGGAAATTGATGATATCTTTTCCAATAAAATGGTAAACCTCGGCATCGCTGCCTGGCTCCCAAAAGTCTTCAAATTTTAACCCGGTGTTTCGATCACAAAGATGCTTAAAACTCGCCATATAACCGATAGGAGCGTCTAACCATACATAAAAAAACTTACCTGGCTCGTTAGGGATTTGATAGCCAAAATAAGGAGCATCACGGGAAATATCCCACTCTTGCAACCCGACTTCTAACCACTCATTGAGCTTGTTGGCAATTTGTTGACTCACGCCGGTTTCTAGCCATTTCTTTAACATCCCCTCAAAGTCTTGAAGTTTGACAAAAAAGTGCTCTGAGTCTTTTAGAATAGGAGTGGCCCCTGATACCGCCGACTTAGGGTTCTTTAGTTCTACGGGGCTGTAAGTCGCGCTGCAGACATCACAGTTATCGCCATATTGGTCTTCAGAACCGCACTTTGGACATTCGCCTTTTACAAAACGGTCAGGTAGGAACATTTCCTTTTCTGGGTCATACAATTGATTAATAGTCCGTCGAGCAATATGTCCTTTATCGTTCAGCTTGTGGTAAAACTCTTCGGTTAGCTGTTTGTTTTCCTCACTATGAGTAGAGTGGAAATTATCAAAATCAATTGCGAATGCATCGAAATCTTGTTTATGGTCGGCATGGCTTTTGGCAATAAGTTCTTCTGGAGTAATGCCCTGTTTTTGGGCGCTAAGCATAATCGGTGTGCCATGGGTATCGTCAGCACAAACGTAATAGCATTCGTTTCCAACTAATTTCTGATAACGCGACCAAATATCGGTTTGCACATACTCTAGCATATGGCCTATATGAATAGGGCCATTAGCGTAGGGGAGGGCGCTCGTTATTAAGATTCGACGTTCGCCGTTTTTTGCGGTTAAATCCTGTGACATTTCAGCTCTTTATTAAGTTATGGTATTGCAGTTTGATATGCCGCAACTATACCGATTTTTAGGTTTTTAATCATCTAAATTAATTGATAGACCCACAAAATGGGTAGGTATTTCAATAAATTAATAAGGTATAATTCAGCCAACTTAAAATTCCGAAACAAATTACCCCATGTTAGAGCAAGAAACTTTATTTGAACTTCTAAGAAATACTCAGTTTGAACATTTCCCTAGTAACTTAAAACTAGTTGATTTTATTAAACAAGTGGATGTTGACGGACAAAGTGCGGTGGTTTTGGTGCAATTGCCGTTCCCGTGTGAGGGCATCGTTGAATCACTCAGTGCCGAATTAATGGCAGTAATGGAGAAAAACTGGCCAGATTTCCAGATTCAAATCAAAATTCGACAAAATCTAGTGGCTTATGAAACTAAAGCCGGTGTTGCACCGATTTCTAAGGTTAAAAATATCATTGCTGTTGCGAGCGGAAAAGGCGGGGTCGGAAAATCGACAACAAGCGTCAACCTTGCGCTGGCCTTACAAAAAGAAGGTGCTAAGGTTGGTATATTGGATGCCGACATCTACGGGCCGAGTGTGCCTATTATGTTAGGAATTCCTGAGGCAAAGCCAGAATCTAAAGATAAGAAAACCATTGAACCCCTTGAAGCCCATTCGCTTAAAGCGATGTCAATCGGGTTTTTGGTTGATGAAAAGCAAGCCATGGTTTGGCGCGGGCCAATGGCATCTTCAGCACTTCAGCAAATTGTCAGAGATACCCAATGGCAGGACTTAGACTATTTAATTATTGATCTTCCCCCAGGTACCGGTGATATTCAGTTGACCATGGCACAAAAAATTCCAGTTACAGCCGCGGTCATTGTGACTACACCGCAGGATCTAGCTTTAGCGGATGCGAAAAAAGCGATTGCCATGTTTGAAAAAGTAAAGATCCCAGTGATGGGAGTGATTGAAAACATGTCGACCCATATTTGTAGTGAATGTGGGCATCAAGAACCGATTTTTGGCAATGGAGGTGGTCAAAATTTAGCCGAGGACTACAAGATTGATCTGTTAGGACAATTACCATTAACCATGAATATTCGAAAGAACTTAGATGATGGCACCCCAACAGTCGCTCTCGAACCTGAAGGAACTATCGCGCAAACCTACCGGCAAATAGCGCGAAAACTAGCGGCAAATTTAACCGTTTTAGGTAAAGACTTTTCTAAGGGCGCCCAAGCGATTGATATTGCCACTTGGAAACCAAAATCTGAGTAATAGCAGCGTCTGTTATCACCTTAAAAATCAGCGTTAAATCAACCCAAGCCTCTCGCTTGGGTTTGAACCCTGTGATAGAATCGCTGCTCATTTATTCACCTAAGATTATCGAGAACCAATGAGTATTAAGTCTGACAAATGGATGCGCCGACAAGCGGCGAATGGCATGATCGAACCTTTTGAATCTGGCCAAGTAAGAGAGTCTGAAGGACAGCGAATTATCTCTTATGGAACCTCTAGTTACGGTTATGATGTTAGATGCTCAAACGAGTTTAAGATATTTACCAATGTTCATTCGACTATTGTTGACCCAAAAAACTTTGATGAAAAAAGCTTTGTCAATGTCACTTCAGATGTTTGTATTATTCCTCCCAATTCATTCGCGTTAGCACGTACAGTCGAGTACTTTAGAATTCCTCGCAATATCCTGACGGTTTGTTTAGGTAAGTCCACCTATGCAAGATGTGGAATCATTGTCAATGTAACGCCGCTAGAACCTGAATGGGAAGGGCACGTTACCCTTGAGTTTTCCAATACTACACCACTGCCGGCAAAAATATATGCCAATGAAGGCGTTGCTCAAATGTTGTTTTTTGAATCTGATGAGGTCTGTGATACTTCCTATGCTGATCGCGGTGGCAAATACCAAGGCCAGACCGGTGTAACTTTGCCAAAGACATAAAACTCTATAAATTAGCTGTCAAATAAGGCCGAAAAAACTCGGCCTGTTTTAATCACAACAAATCCTATCAACTGTCGTTATTTTCTAAGTCTTAGAGCATTCAAGACGACTACCAGCGAGCTTAGGCTCATACCAATCGCAGCAAGCCAAGCCGGTACTAAACCAGCCACTGCAAATGGAACCGCGATTAAGTTGTAGCCAATCGCCCAAGCTAAGTTTTGTTTGATGACGCGGTTGACTTTTTTGCTGAGTGCTAAGGCTTTTGCAATGGTGCCTAGGTCATCACTGATTAGGACTGCACCCGAAGATGACTTAGATAGCTGAACACCATTTGCCAGTGTAATACTCATACTGGCGGCGGAAAGCGCACCCACATCATTAAAGCCATCGCCAATCATTAAGCAATGATTGCCTTCACTTTGAAGTCGGTGAATAAAATCTAATTTATCTGCCGGTGTCATGGATGCGTGGTAATGTTTAATGTCCAATTGGTTTGCCACACTGCTCACCGAACTAGGTTGATCGCCGCTGATAATACCGAGATTATAGGCAGCATCATTTAACCGGCTTATTGCCGGCTTTGCGCTTGGTCTAAGACTATCTGAGAGTAAAAACTCAGCGACAAGTCTTTGCTGGTCGACTAAGTAGAGTTTAGTTTTACCGTGGCTCTGCAGTCCATGATCTGCGGTTTTATCAACTGGCGGAACTTCTACTCCAAACTGTTGAATAAATTCTCGATTGCCGATATGAAATAACTGACCATCAACCCGTCCACTGACCCCAGCACCGACTTGTTCAGCCAAGTCAGTCGCTTGCATAGTGAGTTTGTGTTTAGGGTAGTTAAATGCTTGGGTGACCGGATGGTTAGAAATCCTTTCTAACAAATGAGCGATTTGAAGGACCTCTTCTTCAGAATAAACCTTTGATGACGAGTTCACAGTGGGCTGATAGATTTTGGTATCAATCAGCTTGATTGAGCCAGTGGTTAATGTGCCAGTTTTGTCAAAATAAATATGCTGGATCTTTGCTAAGTTTTCAAGAGAGGAACTAGTGCGTAACATTAATCCAATTTCAGATAGTTTGGTGGTGGCGGCAGCAATTGCCGCCGGTGTTGCGAGCGAGAGGGCACAGGGGCAGCTAACCACCAGTATTGATAAGATGACGGCAAAAGTATTTTCTGGTTGATACTGCATCCAAAACGCGCCACTGGCTAGTACTAATATTAGTAGGATTAGAACATACCAATGAGCTATTTTATCGGCCAACGATAAACTGCTTGGTTTTAATTGTTCTGCACGTTTTTGTAATTCAATTAAACTTTGTAAGTGGCTTTTATCGACTGGGTTGGTTACCTGCATGACTAGTGTGGAAGATTGATTGCTAGTCCCGCTGAGCAAGCTATCTCCTGGGGTTTTGGTAACAGGTAGAAACTCTCCTGTAATGATGGCTTGATTGATTTCTGCAGAGCGTTCACAAAGCACACCATCTACCGGAATGGTATTACCTGGATAAATCAGCAAATAATCGCCGACTTCGACTTGATTCAAACTAATCGTAGAAGTTGAGCCATCCGCTGAGCGTTTATTAACAGTGAGGGGTAACAGGCGACTAAAATTTTGTTGTTTTAATAGCGAACGATAGCGTGCTCTGTGCTCTAGAAATCTTCCGATCAATAAAAAGAATGTAAACATAACAACGGAATCAAAATAGTAGACATTGCCACCGGTCAGCAACGAGTACAAACTAGCCAAATAGGCGGCAAGGATGGCAATGCTGACAGGTAGGTTCATTCCAAACTGCTTGACCTTTAAATTGTTAATAGCGCTTTGAAAAAAGGGAAGGGCAGAATAAAAAACGACTGGAGTGGCGACTATGCCGCTTAGCCAATGCATAAAGAGTTGATGTTTAGAGTGTAAATCCTGAAACTCACCGATATAGATAGCAAGGGCGTAAGTCATCACCTGCATCATGCCAAGCGCCGCGACTAATAATCGCTTGATAAATAGTCGGTTAACGTTTTGATAGGATTTTTCTTGTTGATCTTCAGTAAACGGAAACCCTTTATAACCTAGCTTGAGCAATGCTTTTAAAATATCACTTAGTTGCCCTGCTTGGTTCCAACGCAATAAAGCTCGATTGGTGCTAACATTAACCGAAACGTATTCGACGTAGGGCAATGACTTAATCTGCTTTTCGATTAGCCAGCCGCAGGCTGCGCAAGTAATACCTTCAATCCCCAATTCAATTTTTCGACTTTGATTATCTTTTTGGCTAATTTCGTCAAGAATATTGGGGTTATCAATGGACTCTAGTTCAAGTAGTTCTTGTGGAATCAATGATTCCGGTTTATTGCTCGGTGCATCTCTAAACCGATAGAATTCCAATAAGTTATTTTGTTTTAGGTTTTCCGCTATTGCGAGACAACCAGCGCAACAAAATCGTCGATTTTGATTAAATAATTCTAAACAATAATCTGTCCCTGAGGGGTTGTCTAAGCCACAGTGAAAACATTGAGTTGTCATGTTATTTAAAAATAATTACCTTGTCGCTTAGTCAGCGTGACTGCCAATTTTTAATTCTTTTATATCAGGATACAGCCATCGAGCCTTTATCAACCATGTTTTTTGTTGGTCTTCAAGTGACAGGTGCCAATAGGCAGCTTGGAGTGGAGGTAAATCTGCAATGTATTCATTGTCAGTGAGTTGGGTTAACAAGATAGAGTGGTCATATTGCTTCAGTGTAGGATGTGAAAAGTTTAATATGAGTTGCTTTGAAAGGTGTTCAGTCGCGTTAAACTTAGCACTCAAAAGGTTGCTCTTTTGATCAAAAGTTAACGATGCAGATATATTATTTTTATTCGCTAACTCCAAACGCTCGATATTGCTATTGATAGCTAGTCCTTTTTTATAATAGTCGTCTTGTACTAATGAGTCAGAGGTATCATTAGCGATAATAAATGTGATAACACCTGCAACTACTGTTAAGAATGGAATCGCAATCAGCGCCCAAGGCCAACCCTGTTTATACCAAGGCTCTGTATCGAGGTCATTATAGTTACTCATGGCTTTTTGGGTCCTAAAAATTTGGCAACCGATGAAGCTTTGTAAGGACGGTCGCCTTTTGCTTGTATGATAAATTCAATATCGTTTGAGCGAGTATTGAGAAGGGCTCCCGGAATTCTTAACCTCAGTGGCAGGGTTAGAATCTCGCCACTTTCAATACTAAATTCAGAATCGCCGATCAGTTGTATTTGTTCAAAGCCTTCAACGCTCAGCTGATAATTTTCTGTAACTTGAGACATATTGAGTATTTTCAAAGTGTAGGTGTTTTCAATTTCACCGGAGAAGTTTTCTGTGTATAAATTATTTCTATCCCTCAATACATTAATATCTAATGGAATTCGATTTGAGAGTAAATAAATAAACGCACAAACTACCGCTAGAAAGATAGAAGTATAATAAATCGTTCGAGGTCTAAAGAAAGCAGTTTTTTGTTTTCCGTTGGATTGTTCTTCGACTTCGGTCGTATATTTGATTAATCCTTTTGGATAGCCCATTTTATCCATCACATTGTCACAAACATCAATACATGCGGCGCAAGCGATACATTCGTATTGCAGTCCATCTCTTATATCAATACCAGTAGGGCAAACATGAACACATTGGTAACAATCGATACAGTCACCAAGCCCTGTGATTTTATAGTCGGAATTCTTTTTGCGTTTGCCACGGTTTTCACCGCGTTGTTTGTCATAGGAAATAATGAGAGTGTCTTTGTCAAACATTGAGCTTTGGAACCGAGCGTAAGGACACATATGCAAACAAACCTGTTCTCTAAGCCAGCCTGCGTTGCCATAAGTGGCTAAAGAGTAAAAAAGTACCCAAAACCATTCCCAAGGTCCGAGGGAGAGTTCGACAATGCCTTGGCCTAACTCTCTAATTGGTGAAAAATAACCAACAAATGTATACCCGGTAAATAGAGCGTAGGCTACCCATAAGAAATGTTTGGTGGATTTTCGCGTGATTTTGTTAAGGTTCCAGGGACTATTATCTAATTTGATCCGCTTATTTCGATTGCCCTCGACTAATTCTTCGATCCACAAGAATGTTTCCGTCCAAACCGTTTGAGGGCAGGCATAGCCACACCAAAGTCGCCCCGCAATTGTTGTAAATAAGAATAAACCGACTGCAGCGATAATCAGTAAAAGCGTTAGATAGATAAAATCCTGTGGCCAAAAAGTGACGCCAAAATATCTAAATTGGCGAGCGGGTAGATCAAATAACACAGCTTGTTCGCCGTTCCAGAGTAACCACGGAGAAATATAAAAACAGCCTAATAATAAGAAGACTGTCAATATTCTTAGCTTGGCAAACAACCCATTGACTTGTCGAGGATAGATCTTTTCGGGAGAAACATACAAATCCCTATAACCATCATCTTTTACTTCTTGCGTTGACATATCTAAATCTCAATTAGATGATCAGTTGATGACTAGCGCCTTTACTTTTGTAGCCACCAATCGATGGCTACTATTGCTGTTGAAGCGCGTAATTGCTGCTGAAGTGCTGATATAAGCGCTTATTTCTCTTGCATTGAAAGGCTGTAAACGTAAGCGGCAACTAAATGGGACTTGTCTCTGCCTAGAATGTCTTTATGAGCAGGCATCACGCCTTGGCGTCCCTCTCGAATTGTTTTGGCAATAGCGTTTGCAGAACCACCATATAGCCAAATGTTATCAGTCAAATTTGGCGCACCGAGTGCCGTGTTTCCTTTGCCATCTTTGCCATGACATGCGAAACATTGTTGTTCAAACAGCGCTTTACCGATTTCGGCCTTCGTTGGGTCAACTTTATTACCTGATAAAGCACCAACATATTGCACCAGCCCATCAAGTTGTTCTGCATCGAGAGCGGCTTCGAATCCAGGCATGATTCCGTGGCGGCCATCGAGAATGCTTTTTTCAATACTTTCTGGGGTTCCGCCATACAACCAATCATTGTCAGTTAAGTTGGGATAACCGGGGTTACCTCTGGCATCTGAACCGTGGCAGCCAAAACAGGTGTTAACAAAAATTCTTTTGCCCATTTCTGTGGCTTGTTTAATTTTGGCGAGCTCTTCGATGGGTGTCGAAGCATACTTGGCAAAAAGTGGCGCGTAAATAGCCTTAGCTTCAGCAACTTCTTGTGCGTGTTGTCCTTCCTGAGTCCAACCTAAAACACCTGCAAATTTGCCTAATCCAGGATAAAGAATAAGATATCCAACTGAAAAAATCAGACAAATGTTGAACATGTTTAACCACCACTTAGGAAGTGGATTGTTATATTCTTCTATACCGTCATATACGTGGCCAGTCGTTTCATTGTCTTTCACGGAGCCTTTCATTCGGCGAGTCCAATATAACAACGCCCAGCACCCAACAACGTTTAGTACAGTGATTAAAATAATCCACCAGCTCCAAAACTCACTCATGGGATTCACCTTTAGTTTGATTGCTTTCTATTTTGTCGGAAGTTTCATCGCCCACAAACGGCAGATTAGCAGCTTCTTCAAAAGTCTTGTCATCAGTTTTGCGATAGAGTAAGTAGACTAGCACTAGAAAAAGAACAAATAGTGCTAATGTTTCGAAGCTTCTAATTAAGTTTAAGTCCATAGCGCCCTCTCTACTGTTTATCTTTTAGTGCTAAGCCGAGGGATTGCAAATAAGTTACTACAGCATCAAGTTCCGTTTTTCCGGCTACTTCCTGCTTGGCATTGGCAATGTCTTGGTCGGTGTAAGGTACGCCAACCATCCGTAACGCGGCCATTTTTTTACCGGT
Organism: Kangiellaceae bacterium; assembly: GCA_965230505.1. GTDB lineage: Bacteria > Pseudomonadota > Gammaproteobacteria > Enterobacterales > Kangiellaceae. The sequence continues at coordinate 4,198,692 of OZ246006.1, forward strand.
TAACTCACCATCCAATACAGCATCTTCAAGCCAAGTAAAGGCCGGCATATTTGATTCGGGGACCACATCTCTAGGATTAAGTAAGTGGACGCGATGCCATTCATCGCTATAACGTCCACCAACACGAGCTAAATCGGGACCGGTTCTTTTGGAGCCCCATAAAAACGGATGCTCCCAGACGTGTTCGCCAGCCACTGAATAATGGCCATAACGTTCGGTTTCTGCGCGAAAAGGTCGAATCATTTGTGAGTGACAAGTGTTACAACCTTCACGAATATAAATATCTCGACCTTCGAGCGCGAGAGCCGAATGCGGTTTCATACCTTTCAGTGGCTCAGTGGTGTCTTTCATAAAAAACAAGGGGACAATTTCTGCGAGTCCACCAAAACTAATAACGATAAAGATTAGTAATCCCATGAGGCCGATATTTTTTTCTACTGTTTCATGTTGCATGATTTCGTCCTCCTAGTTAGCTGCTTTAGTGTCAGGACCTAATTGAATAGTCTTAACGGTGTTGTAGGCCATAATAATCATCCCCGCAAAAAATAATATTCCACCAACTAGGCGAATTGCGTAAAAGGGATAAGTCGTTGTTACTGATTCTACGAAACTGTAAGTTAGGGTTCCATCAGCGTTGACCGCTCGCCACATTAACCCTTGCATGACGCCAGCGATCCACATTGCTGCAATATAGAGCACGACTCCAATGGTCGAAATCCAAAAATGTATATTGATTAGCTCAATGTTCGCCATTTCTTTACGACCGTACAATTTGGGAATTAAATAGTACATAGCGCCAATCGTGACAAAAGCAACCCAACCAAGTGCACCAGAATGAACATGACCGATTGTCCAGTCTGTGTAATGTGAAAGGGCGTTGACCGTTTTGATTGCCATCATTGGCCCTTCAAAGGTCGACATTCCGTAAAAAGATAATGAAACGATTAAAAATTTGAGAATTGGATCGGTTCTTAATTTGTGCCAAGCTCCAGAAAGAGTCATTATTCCGTTGATCATGCCACCCCATGAAGGCGCTAATAGGATAAGTGAGAACACCATACCAAGTGACTGTGCCCAATCAGGCAAAGCGGTATATTGAAGATGGTGGGGGCCTGCCCACATATAAGTGGCAATCAGGGCCCAAAAATGAACAATTGAAAGTCGATACGAATAGACAGGGCGTTCCGCTTGTTTAGGGATAAAGTAATACATCATACCCAAAAAGCCGGCAGTCAAGAAAAATCCAACCGCATTATGGCCATACCACCACTGAACCATGGCATCAATGGCTCCACCGTAGGCAGAGTAAGATTTGGTGAGGGTTACCGGTACCGCAGCGCTATTCACAATATGTAAGACCGCAACGGTAATAATAAATGCCCCGTAAAACCAGTTAGCAACATAAATGTGCGCACTCTTACGTTTCATTATGGTGCCAAAAAATAGGATAGCGTAAGCTACCCAGACTACAGCAATCAATATATCAATTGGCCATTCTAGTTCTGCATACTCTTTTCCACCCGTTATTCCCATGGGTAATGATACGGCAGCTAATACGATAACCAGTTGCCAGCCCCAAAATACAAATGCGGCCAGCGCGTTGCTGATTAGGGGAGCCTGACAAGTCCGCTGAACCACATAAAGGGAAGTTGCCATTAGTGCAGAACCACCAAATGCAAAGATAACAGCATTAGTGTGCAGTGGGCGCAGTCTGCCAAAAGTTAGGTATTCGATACCATAGGTAAGGTCGGGGAAATAGAGTTGAGCTGCAATGATGACTCCAACGAGCATCCCTACGATGCCCCATACTACAGTCATAATCGAAAATTGCTTAATTACCTTATAGTTATAAGTCAAAGCTTGAGATTCAGACATGCGATTTCCCATTTGCTAATTTTAATAGTTGAATGAATACTGTTTAAACTCTCTTAAGCCGCGCATTTTATATGGTTATTAAAGCCATGTAGAGTGATGTAGATCAACATAACTTAATTTAGTCGTCACAAAGCGCGCTCATATAAATTGTAGCACAAGGCTACACACGCTTTGTGCAAAAATAAACCGGATTTAAGAGCTTTTATTGCTAATTTCTTTTGAAACATTGCTATGTTCAGTTTGGATTCACAATTGCTGTAAATAATAGTGGCTTGGATTCGCCTAGCCGTTATAATATGCGGCTTATAGGCGGAGTTTAACCTCAACACGTTGGCGATAGAGTTACCTTCGCTGAATGTATAAGTATTTTTAACCGAGCTGTCTGCTTTATATTTGATTTGTCGGTTGTTGCAAATCTAAAATCTTGTGCCAAAAATTAAAATTAAGGGAAATTTATGCCAAATTGGCTAAAACATCTGTACACCAACTTTTTGGTGAAACACACCTTTTTATCTTTCGCTGTTCTTGTTGTCATTATTTTTATTATTGGGGCGCAATCAGAGTCATTTCGAATGGATGCTTCAGCTGACTCCTTAGTTTTAGAAAATGACCAATCCTTAGAGTATTACCGAAAAGTTAAAAAGAAGTACGGCACAGATGATTATTTATTTATTACTTTCACACCTCATGACGAGCTTTTCTCTGAATCCAGCATAAAGCAGCTGAATGCGCTGAAAGAACAAGTTTCTGCGCTGCCCGAAGTCGAAACTGTTATATCGCTGATAGACACTCCTATTTTTAACCCTGAAAATATCAGTTTGGGGACTATAGAAGACGATGTTTATTTTGTTAAGGATGAAGGTGTCGATTTTGCGCAGGCAAAGAAAGATATTTTGCAGATACCGCTATACGTCAACTTGCTGGTTAGCCCTGACGGCAAATCAACAGCAATGCAAGCTAACTTAAAAGGCAACAAAAACTATTTTTTGCTTAATGACGAGTTACGAAAATTACAATGGAAGCAACGTAAAGGAAATGAATTAACGCCTTACGAAATTGCCGCCATGGAAAATCTTAGAAGTGAATTGCGTTTGCTCGCTGATGAAGTCGCGATTAGAGACGCAAAAGTCATTAATTCGATACGCAATTTAAAACAAAGCTACAAGGATGTTGCCAAGATCTATATTGGCGGTGTTCCCATGATTGCTCATGACATGGTCGATTATGTAAAAAGTGATCTAATGACCTTTGGTTTGGGAATATTTGTAGTATTGATCTTTATTCAAGCATACATTTTTAGACGCATTCGCTGGGTCATAGTCACTTTAGGTTGTTGTATTATTTGTGCAGTGACAGCTGTTGGTTTGCTCGGAATACTCGATTGGCCAGTCACAGTCATTTCTTCCAATTTCGTCGCTTTATTGCTCATCATTACGATGTCATTGATGATTCATCTAATTGTCCGATTTAGACAGGTTGAGCGGGAGTTTTCTCATTTAAGCTATAACGACAAAGTGCTGGAAACCATCTCATCTATGTTTGTACCTTGCGCATACACCAGCTTAACGACCATGGTGGCATTCGGTTCATTAACGGTTAGTGAAATTCGGCCGGTAATCGATTTCGGTAAAATGATGATTATGGGAGTGAGTTTAGCTTTCATTTTGTCATTCCTGTTGTTTCCATTGTTTATGCTTATTAAAAAGAAAACTAGTTTGGATGAAAGAAAGCAAAGTGCATTTTTCAAGTTTACTAATATGTTAGCGATTGCGAGTGACAAAAGACGATGGCCAATTGTTGTATTATCTTTAGTAATTTGTGGCGCAAGCGGTTGGGGAATGACTTATTTATCGGTGGATAATCGATTTATTGACTATTTTAAATCGGATACCGAAATCTATCAGGGAATGAAAGTTATTGATACGGAATTGGGAGGTACCACTCCGTTAGAAATTATCATTGAACGCGGTGCAATCGAAGCAGACTTTGCATTTATTGAAGAGCAAGATGAAGATGATGAGTTTGAAGATGAGTTTGCTGACGAAGCGGAATTTGCCGACGTAGCGCCAGTAGAATCCCCTAAACTTTGGATGACTTCATTTGGGATCGATAAATTACACAAGATTCAAAATTACCTTTCAAGTATCGATGTTGCGGGAAAGGTTCTTTCGTTGTCGGCTGGTTTGCAAATCGTTGAACAGATAAATGGAAATAAACGACTAGATGATTTTGAGTTGTCAATTTTGGAAAAGCGAATTCCGGCAGATTTAAAAGAACAAGTTTTAGCACCATTTTATGATCGCGAAAATGACGAAGTAAGATTTTTAATTCGAGTAAAAGAGTCCGACAAAAATTTGAACCGTAACCAACTTTTGGCTGATATTAGCCAGTTTTTGAATGAAGAACTTAAAATATCAAAAGAGCATTTTCATTTTACTGGAATGTTAATTTTGTATAACAATATGTTAGAGAGCCTTTTCAAGTCTCAAATTTTAACCTTAGGTGCGGTATTTGGCGTCATCACATTAATGTTTTTAGTGTTATTCCGTTCATTGCAATTGGCTCTAATTGGGATGGTGCCTAACTTGTTAGGTGCGTTTTTTGTATTAGGTTTTTTGGGATGGTCAGGAATTCCACTGGATATGATGACTATCACTATTGCAGCTATTAGTATTGGTATTTCGGTTGACGATACCATCCATTATATTCATCGTTTTAAGGTTGAATATAAGCGTTCGGGGTCTTATACCAAAGCGATGTATGAATGCCACGATACTATTGCGAGAGCAATGTATTTTACTTCGATCACTATAATGGCAGGCTTTTCTATTTTAGTACTTTCTAATTTTATGCCATCAATATATTTCGGTGTATTTACTAGTTTGGCGATGTTAGTTGCGCTGATTGCCAACTTGACTTTATTGCCAGTATTGTTACTTTTAATTAAACCAATGGGCAGAAATAAAAAACAGCAAGTCACTGCTTGAATTTATTTAGACCACCGATAAAAAAGGCCGCTATGTCAGCGGCCTTTTTATTGCAAGGGACTTTTATCTTAGTTGTGTCATTTAATTGTTGGTTGCAATTAACTTAATTTTTTCAACCATGGCTTTTAAGCCATTACCGCGAGTAGGGCTTAGATGTTTGATTAGATCCAACTGAGAAAAATAGTTTTCAATATCAAAATTTAGAATTTCTTCTTGGGTTTTTTGGTTGTAAGCCGCCATGACAATAGCCAGCAACCCTTTTACAATTAATGCGTCCGAGTCAACGTTAAATATGAATTGTTGGTTGTCTTTTTTCCAATCAACCCAAACTTGGCTTTGACAACCAGGTACTAAGCGGTCATCGGTTTTAAGTGAGTTATCCATCGCTGGGATCTCTTTTCCAAGATCGATCATATAGCGATAGCGATCTTCCCATGAGTCAAAAAAACTCAATGTTTCTACTATTTCATCACTCTTAGACATATTAAAAGAATAATCCTGTTTCTAATTTTGCTTCGTCGCTCATCATATCTCTATTCCAAGTCGGTGTGAAAACAAGATCGACATCAACATGTTCCACATTAGGGACTTTATTCGTTCTATACTTTACGTCACTAACTAAAACTGGGCCCATACCACAGCCTGGTGCGGTTAAGGTCATTTCAATATATACGGTTTTGGCTGATTGGTCGATTTTGACGCTATAAATAAGGCCTAAGTCCACCAAGTTAACTGGAATTTCTGGATCAAAGATAGTCTTAAGCGCTTGCCAAACTTGCTCTTCATTGATCGTATCGTCGTGGCTATCTTCAAACTCAAGTTCTTCCGCTTTTAGCCCAAGTGCACCAGCGTCGGTGCCGTCGACTCTGGCCATATTACCGTTAACCGCTACCGTATAGTTTCCACCCAAATCTTGAGTGATGGTAACGAAAGTGTCCTTAGGTATGATAATTTTAGTACCGGCAGGCACTAGACGGGCAGGGCAGTCGCGCAGAGCCACCACCATTTTGCGATTTTGTGATGCGATGATACTCATTAGGGTTGCGACACACTAAAACTTTCACCACAACCACAACTCGCTGTCGCATTAGGGTTTTGAAAATCCAATCGATGGTTGACACCTTCTTGAATATAATCAACTTCTGTACCACGGATTAATTCAATAATATCGGGTTTAACGTACAAAATTAAATCATCATTCAGTGGATAGGTATTAGCATCAGGATCGACTTGGTGCGCTAGCTCTAATAAATATTTAAAGCCAGAGCAACCGCTTTCTTTGACATTAAACATAATACCTGCTGCCGACTGATTGACGACTTGTTTATGTAAATGACTAATTGCTTTATCCGAAAACTTTACCGGAGCAATCGTTTGAGGATTAAATGTTTCAACACTCATTATATGGGTAACCTTGAATACTCTATAAGTAACTTGTTATCGTAATAGTGACATTGCTTTAGTGATCGCGTTACAAAGCAGGTCAATTTCTTCGACCGTATTATAAAAACTAAACGATGCTCTCACTGTTCCATTAATTTTTAATGCTTCCATTAATGGCATTGCGCAGTGATGGCCTGTTCTTACGGCAATACCTTGTTGGTCCAACATCATGCCTAGATCCTGAGACTGGACTCCGTCAATGTTAAAGCTGACCACTGAAGCTTTTTCGCAGTCACTTCCTATAATCGTTAGACCATCAATTTCGCTAAGCATTGTGGTGGCATAATCGAGTAAAAAGTTTTCATAATCTAAAATTGCCTGTCGATCTAAAGACTGTAAATAATCAATGGCTGCAGAAAGACCGATCGCACCCGAAACGTTGGGCGTGCCTGCTTCAAATTTATAGGGGAGTTCATTATAAGTGGTCTTTGCAAAACTGACCTTCTCGATCATTTCTCCGCCTGCTTGCCACGGAGGCATCGCTTCTAAGAGTGCTTGTTTAGCGTATAAAACACCAATCCCCATTGGACCAAACATTTTATGACCAGAAAACGCATAAAAATCACAGTCCAATTGTTGAACATCAATCGCTAGATGTGGCATTGCTTGAGCACCATCAATTAGCACTTTGGCGGCATGAGTGTGGGCCAATTTAATTATCTCTTTAATCGGGTTAATGACCCCTAGCGCATTAGATATATGGCCGATAGCAACTAATTTAGTCTTTTGAGTCAAGAGCTTTTGAAAATGCTCGAAGTCAAACTGACCATTACTTTTTACCTCGACTACTTTTAAGTTAGCGCCTGTTCTTTCACACAATATTTGCCACGGTACTATATTGGAATGATGCTCCAAACTTGAGACGATTATTTCATCACCACTTGAAACGTTAGCTTGGCCCCATGTTTGTGCGACTAAGTTAATTGACTCGGTGGTACCGCGAGTCCAAATAATCTCTTTGCGGCTGTTAGCATTAATATATTGCTGAACATTGGAGCGCGCATCTTCAAACTGTTTGGTGGCTAAATCACTCAGATAGTGAGCACCACGATGAACATTTGAGTTTGTGGTTTCGTAATAGTTATTGATCGCATCAATCACTGGTTTCGGTTTTTGAGCTGTGGCACCGTTATCAAGGTAGACTAATGAGTGGCCATTGACTGCTTGAGACAATATCGGAAAATCCGCTCTTATTTGCGCTACATTCAATGCGTTTGAAGGAGCAGGCTGAAGATTACTAGTCATCAATTATTACCTTAAGTTAGATAAACTTTTTTGAACTAAGGCGGTTAGAAAGTCTTTTAAAACCTTATTTTTAACGTCGAGTAATAATTCATTAATAAAACCAATGCTCAGCATTTTTTTTGCTTGCATCTCATTAATGCCTCGTGTTTTTAGATAGTAGATTGCTTTCTCATCAATTTTGGCGATAGTAGCTCCGTGGGCACAAACCACATCGTCGGCATAAATTTCTAACTCTGGTTTGGTATTAATTTCGGCTGAGTTAGTTAAAAGTAAATTCTTGTTGTTTAATTGTGCATCCGACTTTTGCGCATCTTTAAAAATATGAATTTTGCCGTTAAATGTTGCTTTGGCTGAGTCAGCAATAATCCCTCGAAATGTTTCTCGGCTATTGCAATGAGGTACTTGATGCTCAATGCAAGTATGAAAGTCAACGCTGTGATCTTTAGATGGCAAATAGATTCCGGTTAAGTGAGATTCAGAATTTACGCCTTGATGCATAATGTCGATATCTGTTTTATCGAGAACCCCACCTTCAGAATAATAAAAACTAGTTAAGTTTGAATTTTCTGCCAATCGACAAAGAACTCGACTGATTGACTGGTTGCTCTGCGTACCTATAGAAACTCTATGGTGAGATAAATGGGCGTTGCCAGCTAGCTCAATCAAAGTTTGTTGGTTCACTAACGAATCACTTTGCTGTTGCTCTTGATTATGTTTGCAAAAATGTTCTATAACTTGCGCTTGACTAGAGCTTTCGCCTTTTATGATGACTTGGTTCGTCGTGATTTGGTCAGTGTCTGTTGATGTAGAAAGGTGAACCAAATAAATTGGTTGTTCTAGTTTTTTATTAGGCGCTATTTCAATTAACAAACCGTCATTAGAAAGTGCACCATTTAGATTGATAAATAAATTTCTATCTTGTTGAGCTTTTTCTAGTGAAAGATTAATTTTTTCAACTTGCTCATTGTTGGCATTAATAAACCGAGTCACGTTAACTGCTTGAGAATTATCTACCAGTGACAATGATTCTGAATATTTTCCATTGACAAATACACACCGGATAGAGTCGTTTAATGGCAATAAATGCGATTCAATTTCCTTGAGGCTAATCGAGTCTTGGCTCGCTGGCTGAAATGACTTTGTCTTTAGACCAGATAAATCATTATATTTCCAATGCTCGGTTTTTCGAGTAGGGAAGGCCTGTCCTGCAAATCGCTTCGCATTATTTTTCTGAATGAGCCGAAGCCACTCTGGTGTTTCTTGTTGTGCTGAAACTAACTGTTCAACTTGGTTTAACAGTGAGTCAGTGGTTGGGTGGTCTAATGATATACTCATTTTAGTTTAAGCCTTTGCAATCCAGCTGTAGCCCTTTTCTTCTAATTCAAGTGCAAGCTCTTTGCCACCTGACTTAATAATTTTTCCGTCGGAAAGGACATGTACTTTATCGGGAACGATAAAATCTAAAAGTCGTTGGTAGTGAGTGACAATAATAAAAGACCGTTTTTCATCTCGACATGCATTAACGCCATTGGCAACGACTTGCAGGGCATCGATATCTAGACCTGAATCGGTTTCATCTAAAATACAAAGACTTGGTTCAAGCAACATCATTTGCATAATTTCATTACGTTTTTTCTCACCGCCAGAAAATCCTTCGTTCACTCCACGCTTTAAGAAGTTGGGATCTAAATTGACAGCTTCACACTTTTCTCGAGCGAGCTTCATAAATGAAACTGTATCGAGTGCTTCTTTTCCCTGGTGTTCTCTAACCGCATCAACACTTGCCTTTAAGAACTCCATATTACTCACACCCGGAATTTCTACGGGGTATTGAAAGGCCAAAAATAATCCTTTCTTAGCGCGCTCATCAGCTTCTAGTTCTAAAATTTCTTCACCATTCAGTGTGGCGGAGCCGCCTGTCACTTCATAACCCTCTCTGCCAGATAGGACGTAGCCGAGGGTGCTTTTACCGGAACCATTAGGTCCCATAATTGCGTGAATTTCTCCCGGTTTTACTTCAAGAGACAATCCCTTAAGAATATCTTTTTCTTCTACTTTTGCTTGTAGGTTATCAATGCTTAACATGTAAATTTCTCAGTGATGATTTAAGTTTCAAATGATCTAATCGTTTAGGTGTGTAAATTTAGCCGACAGAACCTTCCAAGCTAACTTCAAGTAGTTTTCCGGCTTCTACAGCAAATTCCATTGGGAGTTCTTTGAAAACTTCTTTACAGAAGCCATTGACTATCATGGAAATAGCTTTTTCAGTTTCAATGCCCCTTTGTAAACAAAGAAAGAGTTGATCATCGCTCACTTTTGATGTGGTTGCTTCATGCTCTATGATGGCGTTAGGGTGTTTGCTTTCAATATAAGGGAAGGTATGAGCTGCGCACTGATCACCAATGAGTAATGAGTCACATTGGGTGAAATTTCTTGCACCATCTGCACGAGGGCTCATTCTAACTAAACCGCGGTAAGCGTTAGAGCTTTTTCCAGCTGAAATTCCTTTAGAAATAATAGTGGATTTAGTATTTTTGCCCATATGGATCATTTTTGTGCCAGTATCAGCTTGTTGGAAATTTCTGGTCAATGCAACGGAGTAAAACTCTCCGATACTATTATCACCGCGTAAAACTACCGAAGGGTACTTCCAAGTAATGGCCGAACCTGTTTCGACTTGTGTCCAAGAAATCTTAGAGTTCTTATGACAAACACCACGCTTGGTGACAAAATTGTAGATACCACCTTTGCCATTTTCATCACCAGGGTACCAATTTTGTACGGTCGAATACTTTATTTCTGCATCATCTAAACAAACCAGTTCTACCACCGCAGCATGAAGTTGATTTTCATCTCGCATTGGTGCGGTACAACCTTCTAAATAACTCACATGGCTGCCTTCGTCAGCCACAATCAATGTACGCTCAAACTGACCTGTTTTTGCTTCATTAATTCTAAAATAAGTTGATAATTCCATTGGACAACGAACGCCTTTTGGAATGTAGACAAATGAGCCGTCACTAAAAACAGCACAATTAAGTGCTGCGAAAAAGTTATCTTTAGGAGGAACGACGGTTCCGAGGTATTTTTTCACTAGTTCTGGGTATTTGTGAACAGCTTCGGAGATAGGACAAAATATTACGCCCGCTTCGGCGAGTTTTTCTTTAAAGGTGGTCGCAATAGAAACAGAGTCAAACACGATATCGACAGCAACTCCGGCAAGTACTTCTTGCTCGTGCAGAGGGATACCCAGTTTGTTGTAAGTTGCAATCAATTCAGGATCAACTTCATCTAAGCTTTTTGGCGCGTTATCCATACTCTTGGGGGCAGAGTAGAATGAAACCTCGTCTAGATTGACTTTTGGGTAGTTTAAATGAGCCCATTCCGGCTCTGCCATTTCTTTCCAATGGTGGTAGGCTTTTAGACGCCATTCTAGCATCCAATCAGGCTCTTTCTTTTTAGCAGAAATAAAGCGAATAACATCTTCGTTGATGCCGGGGGCAATGGTTTCCGAATCAACATCGGTAATAAACCCTGCTTCATATTCTGTTTTTACGTAATCGTCTATTACTTCGGACATATTAACTATTCTCTAATTTCAATAAAGACTAAAGTTCATTACAACTGTTTAACCTTGTCAGCCTTTAAATTTAAATCACACAGTGGTTACGCTGATGGCATCGACCATTGAGCGAGCATTTTGGGCGGCTTGACGTTCATTTTGTCTGATTAACTCACCAATACTAATGTTATCTAAAAACTCGTTAATTCGAGAGCTTAAATCAACCCATAAGTTGTGGGTGAGGCATTGTTTGCCATCATGACAGTTTGCTCGACCGTCGCACCTTGATAATTCAATTGATTCATTCACAGCATTAATTATATGGGCAACGCTAATGTCATCTTCGGGTGAATTAAGTAAGTAGCCACCACCTGGTCCGCGAATGCTTTTCACTATTTTATTTTTACGCAGCTTTGAAAAAAGCTGTTCAAGATAGGACAAAGATATGGCTTGTCGCTCGGAAATATCACTTAAGTTAACGGGTTTTTCTTGGCTATGTAATGCTAAATCAAGTACTGCTGTTACAGCGTAGCGACCTTTGGTTGTTAAACGCATCTCATCACCTCAAATTTCAACTTCGGCCATCGATGGGCGCTATTTTCTAATAACCCAGTAAAATAGTCAAGTAAAGCAACTGCCAAATCCAAGGGTATCTTATAACTGGTTGATCTAAGTCAAGATTTTTGATTAATCACCTTTAACATTGCCTTAAACGCTTTGGGGTTAGCCGCTAGAATTGAGCCTTGTTTCTCGAAATTCGGATTTCCTTGCATATCTGCAACCATTCCGCCGGATTCTTCTACCAATAAAGCGCCAGCTGCTGTATCCCATGGGCTTAGCCCAAACTCCCAAAAGCCATCAAATCGACCTGCAGCCACATAAGCTAAATCAAGTGCTGCCGAACCGGCTCGGCGCATATCAGAACAGTGAGGAAAAAGTTTTCCGAACACATCAAGGTATTCTTTGAGTTTTTCATCATTTCTAAACGGAAAGCCGGTGGCTAACAAGCTGTGTTCGAGGCCTTTAGTATTGCTTACCCGCATCTTTTTATTATCAAACTGAGCGCCGCGGCCTTTAACAGCGGTAAACAGCTCTTCTTTATTAGGGTCATACACAACTCCGATTTGAGTTCGGCCTTTGTGTTTACAGGCAATTGAAATTGCCCAATGCGGTATTTTACGAATGAAATTAGTGGTGCCGTCAATTGGATCGATTACCCATTGAAACTCGCTGTCTCCCGACTCGCCAGTTTCCTCACCAAGAAAGCTATGCTCAGGGTATGCGCTGGAAATGGTTTCGATAATCAATTGTTCCGCTGCTTTATCAACGTTGGTAACATAGTCATGTGTTGATTTGCTCTCAACGGCGCTAATGTGATTGGCTTCTCTTATAATAAAGTCGCCTGCTTTTCGAGCTGCTCGAACTGCGATTGTTAATAGTGCTTGCATGATAAATATACCTCAATACTTTCATTTGAAACCTGATTTCAAATGAAACACGTCGTACATGAATGAATCGCTTCATTCACAGATTGAATTATCGAATTGTTTAATAGCGAGTTAGCGCACTCAGAGGCTAAATTAGGTTTAGCTTTGTGGTTAAGGGCTAACGGGGCGCAAGTATACCTGAAATCAGTTAAGAGTAAAGTCAATTCACAAGCCTGACAGGGCATCGCTTTTTGCTGAAACCGACGCTGATATTGATGGCTCACAAGCAAATGAAACAAGGCAGGAATGCTTGACCTGGGTCAAAAGAATCGCTTACAGAGGTTACTTAAAACTGAGCTTCGGTTAATATAGCGACTGCCTACTCATCACTTACTAAAGGTTTAGTTGTGGAACACTTAAAAATTGCCTTACTCACGGTTTCTGATACTCGTAACTTTGAAACAGATAAATCTGGAGATTATCTAGCTCAACAGATTTCTGATAATTCCCACCAATTAACGGAAAGGGAAATCGTCATTGATGATATTTATAAGATTAGAGCGGTGCTTTCTAAGTGGATTGCCGATGAAGAAATTCAAGCCGTTATCATCACAGGAGGAACCGGGTTTTATGGACGTGATTCCACTCCAGAAGCGGTTGAGCCATTATTTGACAAAGTCATGCCAGGCTTTGGAGAATTGTTTCGTATGGTTTCTTACGATGAAATTGGCAGTTCCACTATTCAAAGTAGAGCGCTGGGAGGCTTAGCCAATAATACCGCTATTTTCTGCTTGCCTGGATCCACGGGCGCTTGTAAAACGGCTTGGACTAAAATCATTCAAGAGCAACTGACCTTGAGTTTTAAGCCATGTAATTTTGTAAAACTACTTCACACCGGTGTTCACTAGGGACAAAGAAGTGGTCTATAACCGTATTTAAAGATTAACTGGGGAAATTTTGATGTATCAATATTTTGCGAAGCTAGACAACTATCTGAAACATGTTTTGCGAACCTTGGCACTAGCCAGTCTTGTTGGTAGTTTTAATGTGGCTGCAGACTCCAGTAGCACAACAGAACTTCATCAATTGTTTGACAAAGAGTGGCAAGCACGTCTAGACCGATTTCCTGAATTTGCCCAAAGAATGGGGGATTTTAGTCGAGCAGACCAATTGACCGACGTCTCGGAAAAAGCGCAGCAATTATGGCTAGACACCACGCAACAATTCATTTTCGAATTAACTCAAATTCCTTATAAACAGCTTTCACGTGAAGACAAAATCAATTATAAAATTTTTAAGCAACAATTGGAGAATCGAAAAGCTTCGTTAGAATACAAGGATTATCAGATTCCTTTTTTAGCTGATTCAGGCTTTCATACCAGTATCGCTCGAATACCAATAAATACTAGATTTAAAACCATCAAGGATTATGAAAACTACCTCGCTCGGCTGTCCAAAGTTCCACTTCATTTTGCACAACATATGGATAATATGAATGCAGGTCTAAAGCGCGGCTTTGCTATGCCAGCGGTGGTAATGGTCGGTTTTTCTGATGTCCTTCATAGTCACGCCAACAGTAAGCTAGAAGATAGCGTTTTTTATCAGCCCTTTAAGTCAATACCGCAATTTGTTACCCAAGCTCAAAAAGATTCGTTGTTGGCACAGGCCAATCAAGTGATTAAAAATCAGGTTATTCAAAGTTATAAGAAGCTAGCCAACTATTTTGATGAAGTCTATATACCCAACACTAAAACGAGTTTAGGTGCGTCCGAGTTTCCCGATGGCGCAGACTATTATCAACAGAAAGTATTTGAATTTACGACCGGTCATTTGACCGCCAAAGAAATTCATCAAATCGGTTTAGCGGAGGTGAAACGTATTCGAGAAGAAATGGAAGCCATTATAGTTAAATTGAATTTTGAAGGAAGTTTCAAGGAGTTTTTAGCTTTTTTAAGAACATCGCCTCAGTTTTATGCAAAGAGTGCAGAAGAATTACTAAAAGAAGCCGCTTTTATATCTAAGAAAATGGATGGGCAACTACCGAAATTTTTTACTAAATTACCGAGGCAACCCTATGCGGTTGAGCCTGTTCCCGACTCAATTGCGCCAAAATACACCACGGGACGATATGTATCTGCGCCGTTAGACAGTACACGTCCAGGAACCTATTGGGTCAACACTTATGCCCTCGACAAACGTCCACTGTATGTTTTGGAAAGTTTGACCTTACACGAGGCAGTTCCTGGACATCATTTGCAAAATGCACTTAATCAAGAGCTCGAAGGCTTACCTAATTTTCGACGTTACTCATATCTTTCTGCCTTCGGTGAAGGTTGGGCTTTATATTGTGAAAAACTAGGAATTGAAGCGGGCTTCTATCAGGATGAGTACAGTGATTTTGGTCGTTTGTCTTATGAAATGTGGCGAGCCGCAAGGTTAGTCATCGATACCGGAATTCATGCCTTTGGTTGGAGTAGGGAGCAGGCTATCGAGTTACTCGAACAAAATTCTGGATTGTCCAAGCATAATATTAGAACTGAGGTCGATCGCTATATCAGTTGGCCGGGTCAAGCCTTGAGCTATAAAATTGGCGAGTTGAAAATTTTAGAGCTTCGTGAAAGAGCCGAAACTTTACTCGCTGACAAATTCGATATTCGACGTTTTCATGATGCGATTTTAGCTAATGGCTCGATTCCACTCGATGTTCTAGAAGATCAAATCGATTTATTTATTCAGCAGGAAGCTGCGCGCGAATAGGATTAACTCTTGGTTGAAACGAAACTTAATTAAAAGCACAAGATATAAAACGTTATCTATAAAAAAAGGGTTGTATATAACAACCCTTTTTTGATTAAGCTTTGAGAGCGACTAAGAAACGTTTAAGAAAGATAACCATTTGTTATTAAATAGTTTTTCATGAAGTTCTCGAGAGTCCAACTCTAGTGCGGTACTTTTCAAGCTTCTTTCAATTTGCAAAGGCATTCCAAAACGGTCTGTGGGGCTGTCGGCTAAGTTAATCACTTTAGGCTTTTCAAGTTTAACGTCCATCCCGTCTTTTACTAATACAATTTTTGGTCTGAGCCGCGAGTTTTCTGGTTGCTCCAACACAACACCGACAGAGTTATTAGTCAATTTAACCAAACTTCCTGTTGGGTATATACCAATCGCCTGGATGAAAGCTTCAACCATCTCTGGCTGGAACAGGTTTCCGCGCTCGTTATATAAATTTGAAATCGCTTCTACTGGGGTTAAGGCTTCTTTACCGGGTAGTGGATTGATCAACTCTTCATAATAGTTAGCCATTCCAACTACTCTAGCTAAGAAAGGTATACGGTTCCCGACGAGGTTTCTTGGGTAGCCACTGCCGTTATTACGTTCACAATAGCTGGACAAGATGTAATTAACTTGGTGGCTAGACGAAAACATCTTTTCAGTTTCTTCTAGGGTTAGGTTAACGTGGCTCTTGTATAAAGTTTCTTCTTCTGGTGTTAAGTTACCAAATAGGATCTCTTTAGGTAATTTACATTTTCCAATTGGGGCTAGTAGTAGGGCAGTTCCAATATCACGGAGATCATGTTTGGAAAGTCCTAAATGACGTCCAAAGATAATTCCCCAGATTGCAGAGCGAACCGCTTGTTCGTGCAATGCCTTGTTCTCAGCGCTGATTCGGCACAACCAAGCTAACCCATCAGGATTTCGAATAACACTTCTTACCATTTCTGTAGAAGCGCTTCTAATCTGTGAAATATTGATAAATCCATTTTGCATCATATCGCGGAATATAGTCGCCATTTCACCATTGATCTGGTCGAAAATTTGCCCGGCTTTGTTAACTTCTTTACGCATTTTACTGGTGACAGCGTAGTGTTCCACTGCTGGCTTAAAGCGAGCCTTTTCAGACATTAAACGCTTAGTTTTAGTGTCGTAAACGGTCTTATCACTAGTAGAAATCGGCTTTAAAGATAGGTTCGATTTTACGTCTACCTTACTTAAAAAACGGTCAACGAAAACCTTATTACAGTAGAGAGCTAGTTGATCGAGCTGCTCTTGCTTGGTGATATGAAAGCCTTGGATTGGAAAGGGGGTCTGAACCCACGGCACATCTAAACGAGACACATACATGCCTATTTGTAGGCTGTGTACTGGTATTTCCTGTGTTGAAAGATGCATTTTCGGGTACCTCAAATTGCTAAATTAATCCCGGTGAAATAGATAGAGCGTTCCTTTCCTTAGATCTTAGAATATCGTAAATAGGCAAGAATCATAGGAACCGGTTCACATTATTCTGCAAAATTGATTAAATATTCAGCAAATTCTCTGAATTGCGCGCAGTATCTCAGTTTGAGCTCGCTGTTAAACCTATACTGAAAGCAAAAATTTGTTTCCCAAATAGTGTAGCTCAATGTTAACAATACGCATTGTTTTTTTGAGTTATTGCCGCGCTTTACCGACCAACGGTTACTTTTCCTCGGGCTTTTGTTAAATTCTCGTTAAATGTTTGGTTATTTGCTTGCCAAAATCGTCGCTCGCTTAGGGGCAGGGTAGCCTTCAATGGTTTTATTTGAGTCGTTCGGATCGAGGTAATCCGATAAAGAATGGAAAGTCATCCATTCAGTGGCTCTTTGCTCCTCAACAGAGGTTTGGTTGACGTCAACCGTTTTAATGTCCTTGAAGCCGCATTTGGCTAACCATAGCTCAAGCGCTTCTGTGGAAGGTAAGAACCATACATTTCGCATTTGAGCATACCTTCCTTGTGGTACTAATACTGAATTTTGATCACCATCGATTACTAAAGTTTCAAGCACTAGCTCTCCGCCTTTACGGATAAGTCCATGCAGCTTTTGAATTAAATGTATTGGTGACTTTTGATGATAGAGAACTCCCATACAGAACACCGTATCAAAACTATCTTGGCCCATTGAGTCCGGCATATCTTCGATGCCAAGGGGCAATAGGTGAGTATTATCTTGCCTTAAATAATGCTGAATCACTGAAAATTGAGCTAAGAATTTTTGTGATGGATCAATCCCTAAGACAAATTTAGCGTTTTCTCCTGCCATTCTAAAGCAATGATATCCGTTGCCACAGCCGACATCTAACACCGTTCGTTGGCTTAGGTCGGCAATATGTGGCTTAATTCGGTCCCATTTCCAGTCGGATCGCCATTCAGTATTTAATGGTAAATCAAAAAAATTAAACGGTCCTTTGCGCCATGGATGTAGTTGCATTAGCATTTGCTTTAATTCATCAATAACAGTTTTATCTAAAGCCTTATGGCTTTTTAGGGTGACCGACTCTAAAAGGTCGGAATCAGACAGCTCAATGTTGGGTAAATTAGCTAGCAGTTCGCTCCATTGTTGCAGTTCACCATGGGTATATTGTTGATACCGAGCGTCTACCGCTTTTACCAGATAATCGTGCCAGGGCGCAATATTACTGTGACAAATTGAGTCTTTGAGTTTTTCAAAATTGATCATAATTAACAAAGGCTTAAGTGATTTTTTTTGTTCAAAAGTGTGGTGGTTCAGTGATGCTATTTGGGTTTGAACGCAATAAAAGATGCAAAGTTTAGTTGTTGATTCCAACAGCTCAGTTTTTCAAAGCCTACACTTTTAAATCGGTCGATATGCGATTGCATGGTTTCAGGTACTAAGACGTTTTCTAAAGCATTGCGTTTTTGACTAATTTCTAAATCGCTATAGCCATTCTCTCGCTTAAATTGGTGATGTAAATCAATCATTAATTGGTTTACAAAGGGATCTTCAAAGCGCAGCTTCTCGGAAATGACTAAGATACCACCCGGTTTCATACCTTCAAAGACTCTTTTTAATAACTCGGCCCTTAGTTCAATCGATATGAATTGAAGGGTGTAGTTTAGTACCACCATACTGGCTTGCTCATAGGGGTGCTCCAGAATATCACCGACTACTAACTTTATTGGAGTAGAGTGTTTATAGTTATCTATATTATTTTGACATCGCTCGATCATGGCGTTTGAATTGTCGATACCGATTACTTCGACATTCGATTGTGTATTGCCGCAGCTTATTGCAAGACTGACCGCGCCAAGGGAGCAGCCTAAATCATAACAGTTAGAATTGGGTTGGACGAATTTAGCGGCTAATAGCTGGATATTATGCATTACCTCGGCATAACCTGGTACCGACCGCTGGATCATATCGGGGAATACCGATGCGACGCGCTTATCAAACTTAAACGGAGTGTTATCTAGCGGTTGAGCATAAATATTGTCATTAGAGTTACTCATGGTCAATATTTAACCTTTAGTTAATAATTGGTTTAACTGATCGCTAAGTTCAAATCCTTGTTTGCCTTGTTGATTGAAGACATACCCTTTTGACTCTC
Organism: Kangiellaceae bacterium; assembly: GCA_965230505.1. Lineage (GTDB taxonomy): Bacteria > Pseudomonadota > Gammaproteobacteria > Enterobacterales > Kangiellaceae. The sequence goes on from OZ246006.1 coordinate 4,217,597, forward strand.
CGATGTATTCAATGGAGCGGTTGTTAATTTGGATGGCAGTGCCTTCCGGTAGCCCAATCACTTTCATATTAGGATTGAGCAGTAAAAATTCTTCAATTCTTTGCTGTCTCGTCTCACCATTATGGCCAGGCGGGTTGCCATCAATATAGTGAGGGTTGACCTGCCATGGAATTAAATTTAGAGCATTAAACGATGGCGGTTCGATGATAGGCATATCGTTGGTAGTGCGAATGGTTGGGCCAGCGATATTAGAACCAGCGCTCCAACCGATATAAGGAGTGCCTTGGTTAATCTGCTCAGTGAGTGTTTTGATTAGGTCTTCACGATAAAGTGTATCAAGCAGTGCAAAAGTGTTTCCGCCTCCAGTAACAAGTCCTGCCGAGTTCTTGATGGCACTTATTTTATCATCAAATTGATGAATTGAGCGGATTTCGATTCCAATGGTACTGAAGGCTTTTTGAACCATTTGTTCATACTGATCAAAACTGATTGCTACCCCAGCGTAAGGAATAAATATAAGTGGGCCATCTGTTTTTCGAGTTTTGGTGATAAAAGATTGAATGGCTGGCAGTGCGTGCTCAAGGTAACCGGTTTCACCAACTCGTGAGCTGCTGAGCAATAATAGATTGTTTTGCATTATAATTGAAAATCTTAGTAATCAGATAAGCCGCGTATTTTAACGTTAATGCAATGTTCTGCAAACAATTATAATAGCGGCCTGATTAAACGTTAGCGATCCCAGTTTTGCAGACCTCGAAGGGTATTTTCAATACTATCTTCTATCAGCTTCTCTTTATTCACCCAGGCTATGCTCGGAAGACTATAGAAAGATCCATAAACACCGTAGGTTGCAGAAGTAATTAGCTGGGAGACATATAACACATTGTCTTCCTTAAACGTACCGTTGGCCATACAGCGAGTGACCGCTTTAGTCATTGTTTCCACGTATTCTTTGGTACCAGGGGTATTGTATACGTCAAAGTTGTCATCCAGTGGCGCTTTAAAGTCTTGCGTTTCAATTAGAAGTTGGTAATTCTTAGGGTTATCAAGCCAATAGTGAACAGTTGCCGTCATGAGATGGCGAATGACGTTGATTGGATCCCCGCTTATCAATTCCTCAGTTGGCTTGCTCTTTTCCCACATGTCTTGAGAAATATCGACCCAAAAATGTTTTAAAATTTCTTTCTTGTTCTTGAAGTAGTAGTAAATCTTAGTAGGAGCAAACCCCGCTTGGGCTGCTATTTTACGCATACTTGCATTTTCGTAGCCGTCATTGATAAACAGCTCTCTAGCAATGTTAATGATGCTCTCTCTAATCTCACCTTTTTGTTGACTAGAAAGGGAAGGTCGGCCAGGTTTTCTTTTTAGTGTTGTCATTTTTATAATTTACCTAGTGATGGTCCGTTACTACACAATCAGCTTATATCCGCTAAGACTGACTAATCAGGGCTCAGCATTATAGAGCAATGAAATTAGCAAAACATTGGTGATATTTCACAAGTTAACACTTTTTCCTCTAATTGGTTGACATTCAACGGATTGCTTGGTGATAAATCGCAATATTGCGATAAATCATATTAATAAATTCCTTGCAAAATTTGAGTATTACGGTTAATTTAGTGAGATATGTAGCGCAACAGCTACATCAAATGGACTATTCGTGGTTTTACAAAAAATTGAACTAAGAGGCGTCAAAAAGCCTGTAATTTCAAGCGTTTGTATTGAATAGATATTTTAGTTGCAGTCACAATTCGCGGGCAGATTGTAAAGCGCCGAACAAACTAAAGTATTGATCTATACCGGAAACGGTGAGAAGTAATAGGGGTAGTAGGATGCGTAAATCGCAGGGAATTAGATCTCTCAATCAGAGCTTCATGGATGAAGGGCTAGGCGACTCCGACGATCACAGCGCAAAAAATCCCATTCAATCTATTTTGGTGGTCGATCCCGACCCAGACTTTTCTTCCACAGTTTCTGATTATCTGAAACTCTTTGGTTATAACATCAGTCATTATTCCAATATTGAAACCGCATTAGAGTTTGTACAAAGTAAACCAATTGATGTGATATTTTTAGCGGATAATTTTGATTTTCATCATCCGATTGACGTTTTACGTCGATTCAAATCCGTCGCCCCAACTTCTCTCATCGCAATATTAGCTAATAAAGGTGACGATCAACTGGCCGTTGAGCTGCTCAAATCGGGTGCAGATGACTATTTAAGTCGAAGAGTTAAAGACAAAGATATCCTGACCTCGATTGCCAACTTATTAGAAAAATTAGCAGAGATAAGCTCGACCCCAGTGGTTGTTAACTCATTGGTTTCCGAGGAGAAAAAAGCGCTTCAACATGAAATTGGCGAAATTGTTGAAGATGATTTGATTGTTCAAGCCTCAGAGTTGAATGAACAGTCGGCTTTCGATTTGAACCAAGTGGTCGAAAAACAATCTATGAAGCCTACCGAGGTGCTGGATTTTCTACCCGGCTTGCTGCTTGTACTAGATGAAAATCTTGATATTTCTTATTTAAATCTTCGCTGTTCAGAATGGCTTGGCTACTCCGCGAAAGAACTTCGGCAACAACCGATCGATAATATTGTGCCAAAGCAAGTTTATTCCGAGCTGGTTCGGGAATTAAAGGTATATTGCTCAGATATTGCCAATCAAGATAGTAACCCAAACCAGTCGAGTAAATTGTTTGAAATGATTGTGTTACCAAAACAAGGAGATGGCATCCCGGTCCGTTGTCAAATTAGTTTGTTTAATCGACAATCGACAGATTTGAATGATTCTGAACTGGCCAGTGGGACCGAATATTTACTCACCTTGGAAGACCTGCGCACAGAGAAAGAAAAACAGGCAGAATTACTCTACTTATCGATGTGGAATACTTTGTTGAGGGCTTTTGCTCATCGCTTTATTAATTTAAAACTTGAAAAATTTTCCGAAGAATTATCGGGAATCGTCTCTGAAACTGCTAATTTCTTCAAACTTGATAGGGTCTCAATTTATTTATTCGATAGAAGTAAGAATAAAGCCAGAATCTACCTCGAGTGGCTTAAAAAAGATGTCGAAAGTTTAAAAGTGTTTTCTAAGAAAATAGATATAGACCCTAGCCTAGTTGAGTTTGACGCTATGCTCAAAGGACAGACTCAAATCATTGAACCTGTGGCTATCATCCAAGACTCTGAAATCGAACAGAGTTTCGGCCTATCAGAGCATTACGCTCAAGTTAACGCAGTATCTACGGCTATTTTACCCATTCAAAAAAATTCAGAAGTAATCGGTTGGTTAGCGATGGACTATCTGTCTGACGACCGACAATGGTGGGATTCAGATGTTGAAACGATAGAACCTCTAGCGCAGCTTGTTTCAGAGGCGTTTACTCGACGAGCTCAAGAAGAACATCGTAAAGTGACCCATCAAAAACTTTCTGAAAATCACGGTCGACTGTCAGAGCAGGCATTTCTTGACGGGCTAACTAAATTAGCCAACCGACGTTATTTTGATAAAGTACTAGAATCAGAAGTTAGAAGAGCGTCGCGCGATAAATCCAATATCGCTTTGTTGTTTTGTGATGTCGATTATTTTAAAGCTTATAACGATACCTATGGACATATTGAAGGTGATGTTTGCTTAAAAGCGATTGCTGCCATACTAAAACAAGAATTCCAACGAGCGGGAGACTTTGTTGCTCGGTTTGGCGGAGAGGAGTTTGCAGTTATTCTATCAGGAACTCTGGCTAACGATGCGCTTGAATCAGCAGAAAAGCTGCGCCAGCATATTGAGTCAATGAATATTGAGCACCGAGGATCACCCTTGGGTAAAATCGCTCTGAGTATTGGTATTTCTAGTGTCATATCTCCTGAACCAAGCGATGCAAAAAAGCTATTATCGAAAGCAGACAAAGCACTTTACAAAGCCAAAAGTAATGGTAGGAATAGAGTGGAAATCTCTCCATTTTCGCCTCGCTAGTTTATGAAAAATAGTTAATTCGTCAAAAAACAGTTTGTCGCCTAGAATACTCCTATCAATTTAATCATGTAGATTTCTTAGAACGACTATGAACCACCTTCACAAACATATTTCGCACGCAGCAGAAACTAAAGACTCCAGTCTAAAAGTAGCCTTTTTCATGACTGCGCTAGCAATGGTGATACTTTTCGCTAAAGTCAGTTTGTCTAATAGTCCTCAAGCTTATCGCATGGAGCAGTTAGAGCAAATTAACCCTCAGCAAAAGCAATCATTTATCGATGCGGTCAGAGGTCACGTGACTAAGGTAAATCGAAAGATAAAGTATCAACAAGCCTTGTTAGAAAAGCTCAATAAACGCCTAGCTAGTCAGTCTTTTCATAGCAATACCGATCTAAAAAAACTACGCAGGCTTTACCAAGAGTATAATCTGAATGGAAAAATTAATATAAACAATTACGATTCCGAGTTACTAGCATTACAACAACGTATGCAAACCGTTAACGCCTCGATGGTCGTCGCGATGGCCGCTTTGGAGTCAAATTGGGGACGTTCTAAGCGTGCATTAAGTACCAACAACTATTTTGTCAAATCCTGTGGTATTTTGGCTTGCAAATCGCAAAATTTTAGCGACTTTTATAAATCAGTTAAAACGCTAGTTCATGCACTAAACACTCATGAAAAGTTTCAAGTGTTTAGAAATACACGCGCAGGTTTTCAACGCAGAGGCAAACTCTATTCTGCAGGCCAAATTATTGGCACTTTGAAATACGCTGCTGTTTACTCCGAAGAAGAGTTTGAGATTTTGCAGGAATTAATAAGCAACACTTCGATTTAGTCAGCTTTAGTCAGCTTTAGTCCGGCATAACGACTTATTCGTTGCTCGACAATTAATTAACGATTTAATATCAACTTCCTTTATTCCTGAGTTTCACTTGAATTCAACACTAACGCCCCCATCATTTCAGTAACTTAAATTTAATAGGGGTATTCCCATGCGAATGGATAAACTGACTAGCAAATTCCAGCTGGCAATCGCTGACGCACAATCATTGGCCATTGGTCGAGAGCACCAATTTATAGAGCCAGTTCATATGATGACTGCGTTACTCAATCAAGACGGTGGAAGTGTTCGCCATTTAATGGCTCAAACCGATATCAATTTACACAGCTTACGTTCACAACTCGCTGAGGCATTAGATCGTTTACCGCAAGTTGAAGGCAGTCCGGGCGAAGTACACATCTCAAACGATTTGGGCAGAGTCTTAAACCATTGCGATAAGTTAGCACAAGAACGAAAGGATCAATATATTTCAAGTGAACTTTTTGTATTAGCGGCCATAGAAGACAAAGGAATGCTCGGTGATATTTTAAGAGACTTGCATGCTGATAAGAAAGCGATTGAGAAAGCCATTGAGCAAGTTCGCGGCGGTCAATCAATTGATGATCCAAATGCCGAAGAGCAACGCCAGGCGCTAGACAAATTTACCATTGATTTAACTGAGAGAGCCGAGCAAGGTAAATTAGATCCGGTCATTGGTCGAGACGATGAAATAAGACGTACCATTCAAGTTTTACAACGACGCTCAAAGAACAACCCAGTTTTGATTGGTGAGCCAGGCGTTGGTAAAACGGCAATTGTCGAAGGACTCGCTCAACGAATTGTTAATGGCGAAGTTCCAGAAGGGATAAAAGGAAAAAGAGTACTATCGCTTGATATGGGAGCGTTGATTGCGGGCGCCAAATTTAGAGGAGAATTTGAAGAGCGTTTAAAAGCTGTGTTAAACGATTTATCAAAGCAAGAAGGTCAAATTATTTTATTTATCGACGAAATCCATACCATGGTAGGCGCTGGTAAATCGGAAGGTTCTATGGATGCTGGAAATATGCTAAAGCCGGCACTTGCTCGCGGTGAGCTACATTGTGTTGGAGCGACTACACTTGACGAATATCGCAAGTATGTCGAAAAGGACGCTGCGTTAGAAAGGCGTTTCCAAAAAGTCCAAGTGGGTGAACCAACGGTCGAAGATACCATTGCTATTTTGCGTGGTCTAAAAGAGCGTTATGAAGTTCATCATGGAGTTGATATAACTGACCCAGCAATTGTGGCTGCGGCAACACTCTCTCATCGTTATATTTCAGATCGCAAGCTTCCTGATAAGGCGATCGATTTGGTCGATGAAGCGGCCAGTTTAATTCGAATGGAAATCGATTCTAAACCCGAAGAAATGGATCGCTTGGAGCGGCGTTTGATCCAACAAAAAATTCAGCGAGAAGCACTCAAAAAAGAAAGCGATGCCAGTTCTAAAAAACGACTTGAAGAACTAGAGTCGAAAATTAGTGAGATGGAAAGAGAGTTTTCTGAGTTAGATGAAGTTTGGAAAGCAGAGAAAGCGGCAGTGCATGGTACCCAATCTATTAAGACAGATTTAGAGCGAGCTAGAATCGATTTAGAGTCAGCTAAACGTGCCGGTGATTTAGCCAGAATGTCTGAGCTTCAATACGGCCGCATTCCTGAACTGGAACAACAGCTCGATATGGCAAGCCAAGTCGAAATGCAGGAAATGACGTTGTTAAGAAATAAAGTGAGTGAGGACGAAATTGCTCAAATTGTTTCTAAATGGACCGGAATTCCTGTTAAGAAAATGTTAGAAGGTGAAAAAGAAAAGCTTTTACAAATTGAGCAGCACTTGCATACTCGTGTGATAGGGCAGGGAGAAGCTGTTTCAGCAGTTTCTAATGCAGTTAGACGCTCACGAGCTGGCTTATCGGATCCCAATCGGCCAAATGGTTCTTTCTTATTTTTAGGACCTACTGGTGTGGGAAAAACCGAGCTAAGTAAAGCATTAGCTAATTTCTTGTTTGATTCGGAAGATGCCATGGTTAGAGTGGACATGTCTGAATTTATGGAAAAGCATTCGGTCGCTCGACTAATTGGTGCGCCTCCTGGTTATGTTGGTTATGATGAAGGTGGTTATTTAACCGAATTAGTTCGCAGAAAACCATACTCAGTTATCTTACTTGACGAAGTGGAAAAGGCTCATCCTGATGTGTTTAATATCTTGTTGCAAGTGCTCGAGGATGGACGACTAACCGATGGCCAAGGACGTACGGTTGATTTTAGAAATACGGTGATTATTATGACTTCCAATTTGGGCTCTGATTTAATTATGGAGTCTGCAGGTGAGAAGAACTATCAAGAACTAAAGAATAAGATCAACGGAGTCATCGGTGACTACTTTAGACCTGAGTTTCTAAATAGAATTGATGAAACCGTTATATTCCATTCCTTAGAAAAGGAGCATGTAAAACAGATTGCTCGTCTGCAACTACAACGATTAAGCGAACGTTTAGCGGATAATGAATATCAATTTGAATTTACAGAAGAAGCCTTGTCATTAATTGCAGATAAAGGCTTTGATCCTGTGTACGGTGCGAGACCACTCAAAAGAGCAATTCAGCAATGGATTGAAAACCCATTAGCAGAAAAATTGCTAAGTGGTTCAATCGTCCACGGCCATTTAGTTTCGCTCGATGTTGAAGATGGCGAGTTTGTTTTCTAGAGGCGCCGGTTAGCACCAAGCGCAAGAATTTTTTAAACGAACCATGCTATGCAACGCCTCTTTTCCTTGCAAGAAAAGGGGCTTTTTTATTTGCGGGCTAGTGACTACTGAAATAGCATAGCAGCCAACGAATTTGCTATTCTTAATGGTGTGTTCCAGCTGGTATGCTAAAATACTTGCTTATGGTTTTAAGTTGGTTCATTCAATATTAAGAACAATGCGAAAAATGCGAATCAGTCACCAACAGTTTTAAGCTAAGAAATAACTTAATTTAGATTTTAGAATTGGAATCGATAATTTATGTCACAAAAAGTACTTGTCACCGGCGGTGCAGGCTATATTGGTAGCCACACTTGTTTATTATTAATTGAAGCTGGCTTCGAGGTGGTCGTTGTCGATAACCTTTCAAACGCCTCATTAGAGTCGCTAAGACGAGTAGAGAAATTAACCAACGAATATATTCGGTTTTACAAAGTCGATATTACCGATAAAGCCGCTCTGCAAAAAGTATTTGATGAGCATGAGTTTTGTGCGGTGGTGCATTTTGCTGGGTTAAAAGCTGTTGGCGAATCATCGCAAATACCTCTGACTTACTATCATCACAATGTCTACGGTAGCATTGCATTATTAGAAGTTATGCAGGCAAATCAATGCAAGCGGATCGTTTTTAGTTCTTCAGCCACTGTTTATGGTGACCCAGCCAGTGTACCGATCAAGGAGGACTTTCCAACCTCTGCAACCAACCCCTATGGTCGAACTAAACTGTTTATCGAAGAGATCATGAGAGATCAGGCTGTCTCGGACAGTGAGTGGCAGATTATCCTACTAAGATACTTTAATCCTGTGGGCGCTCATGCAAGTGGGGATATAGGTGAACATCCACAAGGTATTCCCAATAATTTGATGCCATATGTAAGCCAAGTGGCAGTTGGACAACGAGAAAAGCTATCAATATTTGGTAATGATTACCCAACACCAGATGGAACGGGAGTTAGGGATTACATCCACGTAGTCGATTTATCAGATGCTCATGTAAAAGCAATCCAAACGATTTCACAATTAAAAGGGGTAACTACCCTGAATTTAGGTACCGGCAAGGGCTATTCTGTATTGGAGATGGTTAAAGCCTTTGAAAACGGATCGGGAAAAGCTGTACCTTACGAAATTGTCGAACGCAGACCGGGTGATATCGCGGAATGCTGGGCGGATCCGAGCAAGGCGAAAGAGGTTTTAGGTTGGCAAGCAAACAAAGGCCTAGATGAGATGATAGCAGACACCTGGCGTTGGCAAAGCCAGAACCCCTATGGGTTTGAGTAAAATACAGTTTCGAGTTTTGAGTTGCTTGTTGCTAGTTTTGAGCTAAGAGGCAAAGCCAGTCGCTTTCTCTCACGAAACAATTATCATTTCTCGCAACTCGCAACTCGCAACTCGCAACTCGCAACTCGCAACTCGCAACCCGCAACCCGCAACATCCATTATTATTCCAACAAAACTCTTGCACTAAATCATCGATCTGATATTATTCGCGCCGTCTGAAAATCAATTCATTCAACAATGGACCTATAGCTCAATTGGTTAGAGTACCGCCTCGACATGGCGGGGGTTGAAAGTTCGAGTCTTTCTAGGTCCACCATTTCTAAACTTAGTTGTCAGCTCTTATCTTTGTTCAGATGTCATTCAGTCAACTAAACGCTATAATATCCTTTGATAGAATACTTCGAGAAATCTCTGTGAAATTGAAATCTCTACCCCATATTTTGCTAGTGATATTTGCTTTGCTTTGCTCGGCAGAGCCTCTATTAGCCGATACTGCAATTGATAAACCAGCATTGGACAGCCTTAAACCGGCTGAAAGCAAGCAATCCAGTCAAACTGCTAATGCTGGTATTCGAGCTAACTCTAAAAGCGAATTAAAAAAGCAAGTGGAAGACCGTTTCAAAACGCTATTAAGCACTATAGACAGCACTTTGTTAGCCGAACACAAAATTCTCAAGTCTGAACAATCACAATTAATCGCCTTTGTAGATGAGAAAATTTTACCCTATTGGGATATCGAGTTGACACTCCGGCTGCTAGTAGGAAGTAAAACATGGAAATCACTAAAACCTGACGAAATTCAAAAGCTTAAGAGTGCTTTTATCACAACCATGCATCGTTATGTGCAAGAAGGAATCAATTTGTACGATGGGCAGCGAGCTAGTTTTGTAGAAGCGGAACTCAGTAGTAAGGGGAAAGCAAATAAAGGCCAAATCACCATATTATTGGAACCTGTGTATCTGCCATCCTTTAAAATACACTTTAAAGTTGCCAAACGTGAGCAGGCTTGGTTGCTCTATGATGTGTTTGTTGAAGGGATCAGTTATGTCAAACTTAAAAAGAATGAATACCGCCAAATGATCCACCAGAAGGGGGTGGAAGGACTTTTGGCTCACCTTGAAAGCAAAAACTTTGATGTGGTTAAACCCAGTAAATTGACTGGTAAATCCATCAAAGAGTCCTGAGTCATTGTGAAAATGGCTGAAAAACCGACCCTTCAAACAACCAGTTCTATTTCACACGCAGAGGGAAGTAATTCGGCTGATATCGAATGGTATTTGGCCGCTGCAAAGCCTCGCCAAGAATTAAGAGCGGTTGAAAACCTAAAATATCAAGGAATTCAATGCTTTTGCCCGCAAGCGAAAATAGAACGCTTAGTCAGAGGTAAAAAGGTCATCAAGCAAGAGGCCTTATTTAGCGGCTATTTGTTTATCTGTCTTTCCCAGCAAGACCCCAACTGGCATAAAGTTAGGTCAACCCGGGGAATAAGAGATTGGATTCGGTTTTCCGGAAATGTCGCAAAATTGCCGACTAGCCTAGTTGATAGCCTAATAGAAGTGGAAGCGGCTAAAGAAAACCTAATTATTAATCGAATTAACCCTGGCCAAACAGTAAGAATTCTCTCAGGCCCATTTGCTGGTCTAAAAGCTGTTTTTGAAAAAGAAGATGGTGATAGCCGCGCCATGATATTGATTGATTTTCTGGGTAAAACTAACCACTTAAAGGTCGAAAACGAGCAAATAGTGCTCGAATAACAACTTCCGCACAAATATTCCTAGTTTAATCCCATATTTTACAGTTTTTAACGAAGTTTTAACTACATCTGGTATTTTTCCTCGTGTATAATTCGCCTCACAAAATCAACGAGTTGGCCGATTTTTGTACTTTTTTTGAGACGTTAACCTTAACTGGCACCAGCCGAGAAGGTAAAACATAACAATAATGGTTCAAAGTGAAAGGAAAACTGGCTTCACGCTAAAACATGTTTGTTTAGACTAGCTAGTTATAGGCGCAAGCCAAAACGGTTTAGAAATTGCTACAAGGATGACAGGAATTGAGTTGATTCTACTCGTATTCTGTTTTTTCTGTGACATTTCTGCAGCATCAAACCATTCCTCCATTATTTATGTTTTAAACGCTCTTGAATATAAAGCGGACTTAATCCGTTTAGGCTTGGATTTAAAAGTTAGAATTCATTGATATCGGTTATAGAGAGACCGTAACTCTAGGGCGGTAGCGTGTCTAAAGGTTAGATGCGCACAATCAAATTACCGCTCTAGCGACAAATTCAAAACATTTTTGGCCTTTATCATCAAAGAATGCCTTTATCGTCAAAACAATAAAGATATTAAATTCAGAAATTATTCTCGATTCAGTTTTTTAAGAACGCGTGGAACATCTATGGTAAATGAACAACATCAATATTTAATTAAGCATTTAAAAAAGCGAACCCTGGTAACTCTGCAGTTATTATTGGCTTGTAGCTTAATGAATTTTAATTTAAATGTTGCTGCAGCGGAAATTGATACCAGCAAACTTGAAGCTCAATGTAAGAATATCACGGCGCAACAGCGGCAGATGGCAAAAGCGGCCGGTTATGATATTGATTCAGCGTGTAATTCACTAAATAGCTTGGATTTGTCCGAACGAGACAAAGCCGAAGAAGATATTAAAACGGTGCTACCTAGAGGTTCGGAGCTACAAACAGATGAGCGCGGTGTATTAATTCCTGAAGGTACGCAAGAAGAAGATCGTTTTGCTCAGCAAAATTTAGAACACGAGTTAATTGAAGGTGAGGAGTTAGATTCAGAAGAGCTAAAACGCTATGGCTATGAGCTTTTTGCTGGTATTCCGACTACTTTTGCTCCTGCAACTGATATACCAGTACCCGTCGATTACGTGGTTGGGCCCGGTGACACTATGAAGATTCAGTTGCTTGGAAAAGTCAATGAGTCGATGGAGCTTTCGGTTGATCGAGATGGCTCGATTAGTTTCCCGGATTTAGGACCTATTTCGGTGGCCGGTTTACAGTTTTCCGCAGCCAAATCTCTGATTCAACAAAAAGTAACCGACCAAATGATCGGTGTGCGCGCAGTTATTTCTTTGGGAGAGTTACGCTCAATAAGAGTTTTTGTGTTAGGTGAAGCATTTAAACCTGGCTCATACACTGTAAGCTCATTATCCACTATGACCAACGCTTTGTTTGCAAGTGGTGGCATAACCGATATTGGTTCGCTACGAAATATCCAACTGAAACGTCAAGGCAAAGTAATAACCACGCTAGATCTTTATGACCTATTGCAAAAAGGGGATACTAGAAATGACGCGCATTTATTACCCGGTGATGTAATATACATTCCAACCGTTGGAACAACAGCAGGTATTCAAGGCGAAGTTAAACGACCTGCAATTTATGAATTGAAAAATGAAAAATCGCTGAAAGACTTAATTCGACTTGCAGGCGGTTATTCTGCGAATGCTTTTCCAAATATCTCACACATCACACGAAAGAGCCGCAATGGGTTTACCACAGTTCTAGACGTTGACCTGAGTAAAAACAAAGATAAATCGACCAAAATTAAAAACGGTGATCTGGTTGAAGTAAGTACGGTTTTGGAAGAATTTGAAGATGTGGTTGAATTGGCAGGGGCCTTTCATCGAGAGCGAAATATTAAATGGCGCGAAGGGTTAAGACTTTCCCAAGTCATTCGCTCTGTAAAAGACTTTAAAGAAGGTGTTGATCTGCATGCTGGCTTGGTGATAAGGAAAGAAATGCCGTTCAGAAAAATATCGGTGCTGCAATTTAGTCTACAACATGTCCTAGAAAACAAAAGCAACAGTGAACAAGACATCGTTTTGCAACCTTTGGACATGGTTTACACATTTCTTCAAGACGGCACCCGTGTGGAGCAGCTGGAGCCGATTATTCAGCAAATTAAAGATCAAAATTCTGGTGGAGCGTTGTCGAAAATAGTTGAAGTTGCAGGCAACGTCAGGTACCCCGGAACTTATCCTCTGACCAAAAATATGAATATTCGTCAGCTAGTGCTATTGGCTGGCGGGTTAAAGGAAGCATCTTATTTAGGCAACGCCGAAGTCACAACTCGAGACTTATCTAATGCTGAAATCGCAACTATCCAGCATGTTAACGTTAACTTGTCAGAACAATTAATGGGAGTCAATTCTTATCAGTTGTCGGCTAAAGATAAGTTAAGTGTTTATGCGACGCCCGAGTATCGCGAACATATGATGATTACTTTGGAAGGTGAAGTAAGATTTCCGGGAGAGTACGAATTTAGACAAGGCGAAACATTATCGCAAGTCGTTCATCGGGCGGGTGGATTTACAGCAACGGCTCATCCGAAAGCAGCTGTTTTCACTCGTGTTGATCTAAAAATTCAAGAAGCAAAACAGCTAGAACAACTTAAAGAACAATTGAGAGAGGACATTGCTGCGAGTGAATTAGAAGATGCCGCCGCCGGACAAGGTTCCTCACTCAAAGATGCAGAAGGACTTTTGAATGCTTTAGCAGATACTGAAGCGTTGGGCCGATTAGTCATATCGCTCGACGATATTATGTCGGGTAAAACAGAGGATATCCAATTAAAAGATTTGGATCGACTAATTATTCCAACTCTTCGGCAGGAAGTCTCGGTCCTTGGTGAAGTCCAGCATTCTGCCTCTCACCTGTATCACAGTGAATGGACTGTGAATGATTACTTGGAAAAAAGTGGAGGCATGTCTGCTCGTGCTGATGTGGATAGAATTTACGTTGTAAAAGCGGATGGTTCTGTATTCTTACCAAACCAAAGTGGCTGGTTAACTCATCAGAATTCAGAACTCAGTCCAGGTGACACTATTGTGATTCCACTAGACACGGAGCGATTGAAAACACTGACCTTATGGACCAACGTCAGCCAAATTATTTATCAATTAGCATTAGGTGCTGCTGCGGTTAATTCGTTATAAACACAGGGGCTGGGAGCTGGGAGCGAGGAGCTAAGAAATATAACTACAGGGATTTATTAATGAAATTTGAGAATATGGAAGTTTGGAAAAAGGCGGTTCAACTCAGCACAGAAATCTATTTGGCTAACCGTAAAATAAATGATTATGGTTTTAAGGACCAGATATGTCGTTCTGGGTTATCAGTGCCAAGCAACATTGCGGAAGGTATGGAGCGCTCTTCGATTAAGGAGTCGTTAAACTTTCTATCATACGCAAAAGCTTCTTGTGGTGAATTGTACACTCAAGTAGTGATAGGGCATAAAATAGGTTATTACAATGATGAATCAGCTAAACGGTATAAAAGTGAAGCACAGGTTTTAAGTAAGATGATTGCAGCTTTAATTAACAAGCGAAAAGAATTCATTTAATGAAGTATCGTTTCAATTGGATTTGTGAGAAAGAAGTTTGGTATTAGTCATTAAATGGTTAAGAATGTGTGTAACGAAAGTCACTATTTCTTTACCTAGTACCAAGCTCCCAGCTCCGACCTCCTTAGCAGTCATTCAAGTGAGCTTATCGTTTATGTTTTTGCCACTGACTGCGTCATCGGCCCCCTGGATCTCAACCCAACATCTAAACTTACGTTCAGATATTGAAACGCTTGCCGACGTCGGCTTAATTAAAACACCAATTACAACTTACCCTTTAATGTGGGCTGGTATTATTAAAGAGTTAGATAAGCAAGACATTAGAAATATTGGTCGAGAATACAAAGCTATTTTTTGGCGAGTAAAAAGCGCTGGTAAACGGGCTTTGAGTACTGACAATAAAAGAATTTTAAAGTTGTCGGCCGCTAGCTCACCACAAGTGTTTAGAAGTTTTGGTGATTCGCAAAGAAGCGAGATAGAAGTCACCGCACGTAACGAAAGTATGAATAAATATTTTGCATGGAATCTTCAAGTTAATCGATTAGTAAATCCGTTTGATGAAGATTCTTTGCACTACGATGGTTCGTATCTCGCTGGTGTCTGGGGTAATTGGGTTACTAGCATTGGTAAGGTTGAAAAATGGTGGGGAGCTAGTTGGGATTCTGCTAATTTAATCTCAAATAACGCCCGTTCTCCTTTAGCGATAAGTTTAGATAGAAATTATCCTGATGCCATCGACTCTCCTTGGTTGAGTTGGGTGGGACCGTTTAGTCTTTCAGGGTTTGTTGGTCAACTAGACGATAGCCGGTTTATTTCCGAACCTAATTTAGCGGGTTTTTCGTTTACAACCAAACCCGCAGAATGGCTAGAGCTTGGCCTACGAACAACAACAATTTCGGGCGGTTCTTATGACGGAATTGAAGAAAATCTAAAAAGAGAAAGTAAACAAATAAATGGTTTAGATTTACGTTGGAGCTTACCTTCACCATTGCCTACTAGTTTGTATCTCGCGGTAACTGATGAGGAGCAAGATTCAAGATTTGCGACCCAGCAAATTGGAGTGACTACATCGTTTAAAATGTTTGAACAGGATTGGCGAGTTGTTTTAGAGTCGACTGAGACGTATGGTAGTGAAAGTAATTATGATACAACTTATGAAAGCCACTATTACCAAACTGGATATCGTTTTAATCAAAGAGCCATCGGTTCGACCTATGACAACGATTCAAAAGCGCTAACCCTAAGTTTAGTCGGAAACTTAACGCGTCATCAAGCATTACAAGTTAAGCTACAAAAGCTAGAGATTAATCAGCGAGGAAATTCGACAGAGGCTGATTTATATCACTCTGTAAATAGTCAAGCCGTTAATTCCAACCGAATAGCAATTCATTGGGATTATCAAGCGAATAGAAAGCATCGTTTTAATGTTGGTGTAGAAGTCACTGATGAACTTGTTGATGGACTAGGTAGATTATCTGAAAGAGTAAGAGCTTCAGCTTCTTGGAGTTATTATCTTTAGAATAGAGAATAGAGAATAGAGAATAGAGAATAGAGAATAGAGAATAGAGAATAGAGAATAGAGAATAGAGAATAGAGAATAGAGAATAGCGGTTTAAGGAAAAACCATGATTTATGAAAATTTGGACGTTTGGAAAAAGAGTAAGAATTTGGCTGTATCTGTCTACAAGTCGATGGCTCGTTGTAGAGACTATGGATTTAAAGATCAAATAACGAGATGCTCGTTATCTGTTGTTAGTAATATAGCAGAGGGGATGGAAAGGAAAACAAACCCTGATAAAGTGAGATTCCTCGTAATAG
This sequence comes from Kangiellaceae bacterium, assembly GCA_965230505.1. GTDB lineage: Bacteria > Pseudomonadota > Gammaproteobacteria > Enterobacterales > Kangiellaceae. The sequence continues at coordinate 4,233,641 of OZ246006.1, forward strand.
CAAAGGGTTCCATAGCTGAATTTAAAGCTCAAACTCAAGTGGGAATGGAAATAGATTATATAGAGCACAATTTAGGATGCCGTTGGTTAGCCGAATCAGAAGAAGTATCAAAGATGTTACAAGGCTTAATAAACTCTCTCACTTGATACTAGATTCAGTTGAGTGAGTAACAAAAAGATTTGAAAGAATATATATGAATAATACAGAGACAAATAACTTAGAAAAAGAGAATGAAGATCTGAAAGCTCAAATTAGGGCTCTCTCAACTCTAAACCCTGCACTCTATACTGGAGTCGCAGACGACTCCGACGAGATCGATTTAAAAGAATTATGGTCCGCCATCTGGGCAGGTAAGTGGTTAATAATCGGAATCACTTTTTTATTTTCTGTAGCCTCTGTACTCTATGCTCTGAGCCTACCTGATGAATATAAGTCAACGGCTTTGTTGGCGCCTGCATCATCATCAAGCTCATCCCAACTAGGAAAGTTAGCCGGTCAATTTGGAGGTTTAGCATCTTTAGCAGGTATTAATCTAGCTGGTGGTGGAGCAGAAGACAAGACGGTTGTTGCCATGGAAATCATGAAGACTTGGGGGTTTCTAGAAAAGTTTATTAAAGATAATAACATTGAAGTAGAAGTGTTTGCGGCTGAAGGGTGGGATAGAACCACAGATACTTTGAAAATTGATTCCGACTTGTACGATATTGAAAATCAAAAATGGGTTAGGGATTTTAACCCGAGTAAAGGCCAAAAATTGGAACCAAGTAGCTGGGAGTTATATGAGGAGTTTAAGGACCGGATTAGTGTTAGTCAGGACAAAACGAGCGGTTTGATAACTGTTTCAATTGAGTATTTTTCACCAATTTTGGCTAAAAAGTGGACTGATGAGTTAGTTAAAGCGATTAATTCGCATATTCAACAGCAAGATAGAGCGGAAGCTACTAAAAGTATTGCCTATTTAAATGACAAGATCAAAGAAACTAACATAGCAGATATGCAAGAAGTGTTTTATCAGTTAATTGAAGAGCAGACAAAAACACTTATGTTGGCTGAGGTAAGTGATGAATACGTTTTTAAGTCGATAAGTCCCGTAAAAGTAGCAGAAGAAAAATCTAAACCGAGGCGAGCGTTAACTGCGATATTTGGTTTTCTTTTAGGCGGCATAATCTCAGTCGTCATAGCATTAATCACCCATTTCAGCAAAAAGATCTAAAAAAATGGTTTGATCTTTTTTAAGAACAAATAACAAATAACAAATTAGTTAAGAGGTAAAAATACATGCTCAAATTTGCATTGGTTGGCTGTGGAAGGATAGCCAAAAGACATTCCGAACTTTTAGGTCATAATCAAATCACAGGCGCAGAACTTGTCGCGGTTTGTGATGTTGTGCAATCCAAAGCAGATAAAGTAGCAAGTAACTTTAGTATTCCTAGTTTTGTTGATATGCACAAAATGATGAACGAAATAGATATCGATGTTGTAGTAGTCTTGACAGAGTCTGGAGCGCACGCACAACATGTTATCGAGTTAGCTAAGTACGGCAAATCGATTGTAGTAGAGAAACCGATGGCGTTAACTCTCGACGACGCTGATGCGATGATCGAAGCTTGTGATAAATTTAAATGCAAATTATTTGTTGTAAAACAGAATCGATTTAATGTGCCTGTCCAAAAGTTGCGCGCAGCCAAAGAGGCCGGTCGATTTGGCAAACTTGTCTTGGGAACAGTTAGAGTTCGTTGGTGTCGTCCACAGGCTTACTATGACCAAGATAAATGGCGTGGAACATGGGCCCAGGATGGCGGGGTGTTAACAAATCAAGCTAGTCATCATATCGATTTGCTAGAGTGGATGATGGGAGAAGTAGAAAGTGTGTTTGCAAAAAGTATTACCGCTCTAGTTGACATCGAAGCTGAGGACACTGCGGTAGTTACATTAAAATTCAAAAACGGTGCGTTAGGAATTATTGAGGCTACTACAGCGGTAAGGCCGAAAGATTTAGAGGGGTCAATTTCAATTTTAGGTGAAACTGGTTCCGTAGAAATTGGTGGTTTTGCCGTAAACGAAATGAAAACATGGAACTTTAAAGAAGCGTTCGAAGGCGATGAGAAGGTACTAGATGAATACTCTGTAAATCCTCCGAATGTATACGGGTTTGGGCACCAGGCCTATTATGAACATGTTGTTGATTGTATTAGTAATGATAAAGTTCAACTTGTGGATGGTTTAGTCGGTAGAGGAAGCCTCGAGGTTATTTCCGCAATTTATGAATCTATAGAAACCGGGAAGGAAGTCTTTTTACGTTTCAAGCCTAAAAATTGTAAGCTGGGACTTTAAGTTGTTCAACAAAAATTGATGAGTAGGAATAGAGTTGTATTTTGAGGTTTCCTACTCCTTCACTATTTTATATTTTAGTTTGTAATTTTAATTTGGTATTAAACATGCTAGAAAATTTAAAAAAAAGACTGTGGGCCTACTAAGTTATGGATGAAATTTCTAAGTATGCTGTAATTCACCCTAACGTCATTCTGGGTCGTAACATCAAAATTGAAGAATTTTGCATCATTGGTGCTCCCTTTCAAGGTGCAGATGATGAGCAAACTATAATTGGAGATAATGCGATAATTAGATCAGGCACAGTAATCTATGCCGGCAATAAAATCGGAAATAATTTTCAAACGGGAAATAAGGTAAATATTCGAGAATTAAATACCATTGGAGATAATGTCAGTATTGGTACGCTTTCTGTAATAGAACATCACATTTCAATTGAAGATAGTGTCCGCATTCACTCGCAAGTTTTTATACCTGAGTTCTCTGCACTTATGGCTAATGCTTGGATAGGGCCTAATGTTGTGTTTACTAACGCAAAATACCCACGTTCACCTAACGTGAAGGAGGAGTTAGTTGGTCCTCAAGTTGGCGCCAATGCCAAGGTTGGTGCAAATTCTACAATATTACCTGGAATCGTTATTGGAAATAACTGTCTAGTTGGAGCTGCAAGCTTAGTTTCCAAAAATGTTGAATCAAACACTATAGTTGCTGGTCACCCAGCGAAATTTATTAGAAAAATAGATTATTAAGTAAGGACTAAAATAATGATAAAGTTTCTCGATCTTGTCAGTCAGTACAACTCAATCAAAAGCGATATCGACACAGCGATAGCCGAGACTATTGAGAATTCAGCATTTATTGGAGGCGAAAGAGTTCAAGTTTTTGAGAAAAAATTTGCGAAATATCAGGCTAGCAAATTCTGCGTTGGAGTCGGGAATGGAACGGATGCACTAGAGATTTCTTTAGAAGCTTTAGAGCTTCCAAAAGGTAGCGAAGTTATTGTGCCAGCGAATAGTTTTATCGCAAGTTCCGAAGCGGTTACTCGCTCTGGTCTGAAGGTTGTTTTTTGTGATAATGATGAATTCAATTACACATTATCTATTAAGGATTTAAAGTCTAAAATTGGTCCAAATACGAGCGCTATAATGGCCGTCCATCTATATGGACACCCTTGTGATATGGACTCTATTATGTCAATTGCAAACAAGCACCAATTAAAAGTCATTGAAGATTGTGCTCAAGCACATGGCGCGGAGTATAGAGGTAAGCGAGTTGGTTCAATCGGTGATATTGGCACATTCAGCTTTTACCCTGGGAAAAACCTAGGAGCTTATGGTGACGGTGGTGCAGTTTTGACTAACTCGGAAGACCTTGCTGAGAAAGTTAGAATGATTGCTAATCACGGTCGTAAGGCAAAATACGATCACACATTTGAAGGGCGAAACTCTAGACTAGATGCGCTGCAAGCTGCAGTCTTATCGGTTAAGCTAGAACATTTAGAATCTTGGACAGAGAGAAGAATTTCCATAGCGGAACAGTATACTCAAAAACTGGCTGGTATCGAGGGGGTTATATTACCTAAACGAGAAGACTGGGCTAGACAGGTCTATCATTTATTTGTTATTCGAGTTGCAAATCGCGATGGCTTGAAAGCTGCGCTAGCTGAGAATCATATTCAATCGGGAATACATTATCCAATCGCTCTGCCTAAACTAGAAGCATATAGGTACTTAAATGCTGATATAAAATCGTTTGTGGCATGTGTTCAAGACAGTTACTTATTGAGTCTGCCTATCGGAGAGCATATAAAAGATGATGATGTGGAAAAGGTTGTTTTCGCTGTTAAACAATTTTTTAAATAAATTGCATATGTGCATGGTGATTTTGTAGTGAGCACAAAGTGAAAACAAAAAAAATACTTATGGTCGTTCATTCATATTATTTAGATGACACTAGAGTAAGGCGAGAAGCAGAAGCTTTGGTGTCAGTAGGGATGAATGTAGATGTTGTTTGCCTTAATAAAGGTGGGGAAGCTCCATTGGAAGAGTTTTGTGGTGTAAATATCCATCGATGCAATGTTAGTCGGTCTAAAAAACGATCGAAATTTACTTATGTTGTTGAGTATGTAAGATTCTTTCTGAAAGCGTTTTTTAAAGCGGCAAAACTTTCTCTATATAACAAATACGATGCTTTTTTTGCACATAATATGCCTAATTTTTTAATTTTTACAGGTTTGTTAGCCAAGTTAAAAGGGGCAAAGCTTGTCCTCGATATGCATGACTCAATGCCTGAGCTTTATCAAAATTTGTTTGCGCTGAATGAAGGGCTTTTTTTAAAGTTTCTTAGGTTTGAAGAACGTATCAGTGTAATGCTAGCAAATAGGTGCATGACTGCTAATCTTCCAATAGCAGATATTTTAGAATCAAGAAATAAGACTTCTTTTTTTGTCATACATAATACACCTGATTTAACAGTATTATCATTTGAAAAGCGGTTGAACCATGAGAATGAAAAGTTAAAGCTTTTTCACCACGGTAATATACATCAGCGTTATGGTTTAGATCGCGTGCTGCCTATATTAAAAAAATTGAACGATGACAAAAACTGTTATCAATTAGATGTGCACGGGCGTGGCCCTTGGTACGATACGGTAAAAAAAATAGCAAAAGATTTAGAAGTAGATGAGTATTGTCGTTTTTATCCTGGCTTTAAACCTCAAGACATTGGTAAAGAACTTTCTAAGGCTGATATAGGCTTAGTATTAAATCATAAGAATGATTTAACCGATCTACTCTTGCCTGTAAAAATGTTGGAATATATTTCTTGTCGAATTCCAGTGATTTGTCCTAGAACTAAAGCAATAGAGTATTACTTTGATGATAGTAGTGTTTACTTTTTTGATGCAGAGGAAGAGATAATTGAATTGATAGAGTCAATTCGATTGAATTCAAAAAATGCCGCGCTCAGAGCTGAAAAAGCTTTTTTAGTATATCGAGATATTGCGTGGCAGTTTGAGAAAGTAAAATTTGTTAAATTTGTTGAATCGCTTTAAGCATTATATTATTGTTTTTGGATTAACCATTGTAGGTCATATTCTAGGTTTTGGTCGGGAAGTTGCCACTGCGTTTTACTTTGGTACTTCACGCATTGCTGATGGCATCTTAGTTGGAATTATTCCGCTTACCTTATATGCTTCTGTTTTTGGTTCTGCATATTCAAATGCAGCTATAGTTCACATAAAAAACACCAAAAACACAGAAAATATAAAAAATGCAATCTTTACATTGCTTCTTATTAGCGTTTTCTCAGCTTTGTTGTTTCTGCTCGGGGCAGAATCCCTTGTGTCTCTAATGGCGCCGGGGTTAAAGGGGGAGGGGGCTTTAGTAGCGAAAGCATTCATTCAGCTTTCATCTATCGGTGTTTTGTTTGTTACTCTTTCATCTCTAAATCGAGGCCTATTGCATCTCGACAAGCGCTTTACTCGAGCCTCAATCTCAGATTTAATTCCAAATATTGGTATGATTATCGGTGTGGTCGCGCTATATAAAATCTATGGGATATACGGGCTGGCTATTGGTGCTGTGACAGGGTATTTTTTGCAGTTTCTTGTTGTTTCTCAATGGTATTTATATCAATTTTCCTTAAAGAACTTTGCATCAGTCTTTAGCCATCATCAACTCACAATCATGAAGAGTACAGCACTTGCCTCGGTGAGTTATTCTGTTGTGTATGTTGATGTATTGGTTGATAGGCATTTTGCTTCGCAGTTATTTGAAGGTGCTATAGCGACTATGAATTATGGACAGAAAATAATGCTTCTTCCTCTATATACATTTATTTTCGCTATTACTACTGTCATATTCCCTAAACTTATTAAAGTGCAGAATGATGATAAGCAATTTATCATAATAAAAAAACAACTCTATTGGGTAACATTGCTTTCTTCAATAGTTATTACTTTGTTTATTGTCGTTTTTGGAGAGTTCATAGTTAGTTTGTTTTTTAATTACGGTGCATTCAGTTCAGGGGATGTGGTTAATACCTATCAAGTGTTGGTAGTCTATATGGTTGGGTTAACTGGGCATGCTTTTGTTTTGGTTGCTAGTAAAGTTCGATACGCAAAACTAGATTTTAAAACGCCATTGATTGCTGGGATTACTGGAGCCGTTATAAATATAGTTTTGGATATATTGCTCGTAGACGGTTTTGGAGTTCTAGGTTTAGCTTGGGCTACAACAATTTCAGCGTTAGTGAATGCAGGGATTCTCATATTGGTAAAGGCTAATGTTACTAAGGCAGTCTAACCTGATTCTAGCTATCTTTGCTATAGGCGCTGTTGCAAGTTACGTATTGTTATGGGAAGTCGAAACGTTAAGAAGCTACCTCTACACTTTGTCCGTTAGCTCATGTTTTATTTATTTCTATTTCTCGAAGAAAAGTATATCTACTTTTGTTTTTTCTTTGCCTGTTGTTTTTGTCTTCTTGGCTTTATTTTCTCTAAATTTTGATTTTTCTGATATCCCTTTCATTAGTGGTTTAGTCAATATAAAAATTAGCCAGAAAACTATAACGGTTTATTTTCTAGGGGTTTTCTGCCTTTATTTAGGTTGGAACTTAGGTCGAGCATTAGGAAAGAATGTAGAGTTTACCAAGGTTAGATTTAGACTTGGTTCGAGCAAATTGTTTTTGTGGGGGCTCTATTATTTTTTTTGTATAATTAATTTTTACTCCATGATAGAAGTAGGCGGTTTCCCCTTATTTGATATTGCATTGCGATGGAAGCTAGACCCAAAGCTCGTTTTTATTGGCGGGTTGCAGATTTACATTATTCCATTTATCTTGTACCGGTATAGAAACGCCTCTCAATATAATACGTACTTATTTTTTATATTAATTATTTCATCCGTTTCTCTTACCCTATTAGGTGCAAGAAATCCACTTTTTAAATTAATTGTATTGGTGACAATGTTCAATGTTTTGATAGGTAAGTGGAATGTTAATACCATTCTGAAGTATGGATTTACACTTGGTCTCTCATTGTACTTATTGATTGGTATTTATACCAAAGCAGGAATCTATAATGTAGATATATCATTCAAGATGATAATGGCTATTCTTTCGATGGATTCATTAGGGACATTATACAACTTTGAAAAAATCGTAACAATGACACCAAATACTGGGTATTTTCACGGTCAGTTGTTGAGCGAAAGTATTTTAAAAATGATTCCAGGGGTGACTGATGTTAGGTATGCTAATCAACACATAGGAATTTATCTTGGCTATGGAGATACTAAATCTATAGGAGAAACAGTTGTTTATGCTCAAATATCACTTTCACCAACAATGTTCGGGGTAGCCTATGCAGATTTTGGTTTTTTAGGAGTGATCATATCAATTTTAATACTTAGTATATCACTCGGTTTTCTTCATAGAGGAATTGGACAACTTAAAGTATTTAGCTGCTTTTTCTCTATCTTAGGAATGATTCTGATGTATTCTACATATGGGGGCTTTTATGGAGCAGATTTGTTATACGGGATTTTCTTTTGCTTACTGTTTATTTTGTTGAATTTATTGGCTATCGGAATGAAGAAAAAAAACAAGATAATTTCCCGGCGGTAATAGGTATTGTCGTAATTAGGGGGTAGTCTAAATGTTGGTTATAATAGTTGGACGGTCTGATTTGAACTAAGGATTCCAATTCGAAAGTTTGTCATCTACAAGAACTAGTTATTAAAACAGCTTTTTAAATAGCTACATAGTTTGGCTTTGGGAATAATCTGCTTTTCTCGGTTGTGGGCTAACTTTGTAATAATAATAAATGTTTTGCCAAAGTTATGGTCGGATGGCTTCTCCCAATAAACATATTAAGTGTTGATTTATCTTTTGTGAAATGGGTATGCCTTGTTTGGTTAAATAGTGGTGTTTAAGTTTTTTAGCACTACGGGTTGAGAAAATACTATTCTAGTACACGCCAATAATGGTGAAATTTTTAGATCTAGCTAAGATGATTGCCATAGCATTTTGATTCCAATGCTAATCATCTTAGTGTTCAGTCACTAAAGTATAAATTGTCATGTAGTGCTTTTAGCTATGATTGAGTGTTAAAACTAAGAAATTTAACAACAAGTTCTAGAAATATTCCCCCAACAGCTCCGAGCTTACTTAAAGGGGATTTATCATCTGTCAGCCTACTTATTAAGAAAGGCGGTTTTATTAAATAGTTTATTCAGAGCTTTCTTTTTCAAGAAGGAGTTTTTGCTTCGTACTCGAAAAATTGTACTGTAGTTAGATGGTTAACAGAATAAAATCAGGCAGGTTTATTATTTTTATTAGTAGGATCTTGTTCTTGCAGTCGAATATTATATGAAAGCATTTTTACGCTTCGTAAGTTAACCGAGTTCATCGAGTGCTGAATAGTAGGGTATATTCTTCGAAAGTGATGATCTGGCCACACTAACCTGGAGACTCAATTTCATTTAAACTATGTATTAGAAATTTACGGAAGTGTAGTGACTAAAAGAAGTAAGTAAGAATATAAAAAAGAATTCAGTCAACGAGCAGTAAAAATGTTGATTTCGTCAGAGAAATTTGCCGCACAAATAGCCCGGGAATTAGGCGTTAAAGCAACCACTCTTAATTCCTGGGTTAGTAATCAAAGGTGACGAATGCCGAAGTCACCAAAGCCGAGTTATTCAATGAACTCAAGAAGTTAAAAAGAGAATTTGCCGACGTTAAAGAGTAAAGATACATGCCTAAAAACAGCATGCTTTGCGAAAGAAACCCATTAAAGTAAGCTTGGATAAACGCACATTAGAGGACTTTCAGTTTAGAAAAGATGTGTCAGCTCTTAGAGATATCCGATTCAGCTTATTATGATTGTTCTAGCCGTCCGCCGTCACCGAGGCAGTTATACGATGAGCAGTTTATCCTGCTCATTGCTCAAGTATCTGATAGTCAACGAAATGGTTGCGGAACGCGAGTAATTAAGGGAGCGCTAGAGCGACAAGGCTATCAGCTTAGCCACAGGCGGATAGGCCGACTGATGAAACCGGCAGGACTTAAATGTAAAACTAGAAAGAAGTTTTAAGCAACCGCTCATTCTCAGCATAACTACCTGGTTGCACCAAACTTGCTGGATAGGGCGTTTACGGTTAACAAGCCTAATCAGGCGTGGGTTGGCGATATCACCTATGTGTGGACTGATGAAGGTTGGGCGTATCTAGCGATAGTGATCGACCTGTTCTCCCACAGAGTCGTAGGCTGGCCTATGGATAAACGAATGAAAGCGTCCTTGGTTAACGATGCGTTATTGATGGCTATCTGGCAAAGAAAGCCTGAGCGAGGACTGCTGCGGCATACCGATAGAGGTTCTCAATATGCTTCTGAAAGTCACTGGGAAATACTAGCTGATCACGGCATTACCCAAAGTATGACTAGAAAAGGAAATTGCTCGGAGAGCCTGCCCCACAAAGTGCTTTGGTTATAATGCTGTTGCTGAAAGTATCTTTCATACGCTGAAAGTTGAACTAATTCAACAATATCGCTTTAAAAGCCGGGAAGAAGTTAAGTAAGCAATCTTTGATTACATCGAAGTGTTTTATAATCGACAACGACGTCATTCTACAAATGATTATTGGTCACCTGTTGATTATGAAGAGATGAACAAAGTTTCGTAGTTGAGTGTTCGGGAAAGCGTTGACAGCTCACACAGAGCATGAGCCGAAAGGGAAACTGTTGGTATAATGCTGTTGCAGAAAGCTTCTTTCATACTCTGAAAGTTGAACTGATACTTCTGTCTCGATTTAAAACCAGAGAAGAAGGTAAGCAAGACATCTTTGATTACATTGCAGTGTTTTATAATCGACAGAGGCTTCACTCTACCAATGATTATTGGTCGTTTGTTGATTATGAAGATATGACAAAAGTTTCGTAGGCGAGTGTCCGGGAAAGTGCTGACAGATCAATATCCAATGCGAAGTCAGTCTAGAAAAAATATACCTAAATTCTTTTAGTTTAATACAATCTGAAGCGGCTCCACAAGATATTCACTGGCATGATAATATTACCTACAAAGCGGTCGTTTTAAATTAATTTAGTGTCAGTCTCCAAAGGAAGAAAAGTGTGCTAATAATTAATAATATAGCCAACGTATCAACAACAATCTACGAGAAACTAAAAGCTAAAGGTAAGAAAGTGGACTTTTATCAGCCAATTACTAACGCTATGAAGGGAGCTAGGCTTAGGTTATTAGCCAATAGGCTTTTGTTTCCACTAACCATATTATTAAAGTCTCGTAGTCATAGCTCTATCTATATTCATTATGCCTATTTTGCCTCTATGGTTTTTTTTACAAAGAAGGACTTAGTGATACATTGTCATGGTACTGATGTAAGGGAAAATCTGAGTAACAAATATCGCAAAGTGACATTAAGAGCTCTCACTAGAGCAAAACTTATCTGCTATGCTACGCCTGACCTGAAACAGTATTTTCCAGATAGATTTTTAGAGAAAACTATTTTTGTACCTAACCCTATTAACACGAAAAAATTTTTTCCGCTAATTGAAAGTGCCGATGGAGAGAATATAAATGGTGTATCTGTTTTTTTTATTAGTAAACTTGATAAAACCAAAGGTGCAGATAAGTTTTTACCTCTAGTTGAATATCTATGCGAGCAGCCTAACGTGAATAAAATCACTTTATTTAGACACGGCAATGCCATGCCCAATCAATTACCTGAGCACAATAAACTAGTTTGGTTAGAAGAGACTCCGTACGAAGAAATGCCTAATATTATGAGAGAGCACGATATCGCCATTGGTCAAATGGCTCTTGGAGCGATTGGAATGAGCGAATTAGAAGCTTTAGCATGCGGACTACCCACGATAGCACATTTTGAATACAATAATGAATACCCTGAACCCTCTCCGTTGCTTTGCGCTAGAACTACAGAGGAGGCTAAGCAACATCTAACTGATTTGATTCAAAATCCTGATTTAAGGCAACAAATATCTGAAAAGTCATCTAAATGGATAGTAAATTTTCATGAACTTGGTAAAATATGCGCGCTCTTAGAAGATTCATTTACTAAACGAAACATCAACTATTAACCACAAAGGAAAGCCCCGATGACTGAGGGAGTATTTATTCATGAGACTGCAGAAGTCTCAGATCAGGCTCAGCTAGGAAAAAAGACAAAAATATGGAACCTAGTTCAGATCAGAGAGAATGCAGTTCTTGGTGAAACCTGTATTTTGTCGAAAAACGTTTATATCGATTTTGGCGTTCGCATCGGCAACAATGTGAAAATTCAGAATAATGTTTCTGTATATAACGGAGTCACTATTGAAGATGACGTTTTTGTTGGACCTTGTGCGGTTTTTACTAATGACTTTAGACCTCGAGCAGTTGCGCCAAGCTGGCAAGTAACTGAAACTCTCGTTAAGAAGGGGGCTTCTTTAGGTGCTAATTGCACTATAGTGTGTGGTACTGTAATTGGAGAATACTCAATGATCGCTGCAGGATCTGTTGTGACCAAGAATGTTGCGCCTCATACTCTTGTCGCGGGTAATCCAGCTAAAGTCATTGCGTATCTATATAGATCCGGAAGTAAAGTGAAAGCAGAAGATATCGTTCGAAAGGAAGGAGAGCATTTGTTGTTTAGATCTTCTGATGACGGTGAAGAATTACTATTAACTTTATCTTCTATCAAACTACTCCCTAAGTATTAATTTTTAAGAAAAATATAGGTATTATTATGATTGGTATGGCGAAACCATATGTTGGTCAAGAAGAAATCGATGCTGTAGTCGCAGTGATGAAATCCGGTATGCTTGCTTGCGGAGCTGTGGTTACAGAGTTTGAAGAAAAGTTTGCGGGTTATATTGGAATGCAACATGGGGTAGCGAGCTGTAACGGAACAACCGCGTTGCATGTCGCGCTGTTATCATTGGGCATAGGTGAGGGAGACAAAGTTTTAACCACTCCGTTTACATTTATCGCATCAAGTAACTCAATATTATTCAATAGAGCAACACCAGTGTTTGTAGATATAGACCCAAATACCTACCTAATAGATCCCGAGAAACTTGAACTCTATTTAGCTCAACATTATGAACCAAGTATGAAGGCAATATTAGTGGTTCATCTGTTTGGATTACCATGTAATATGCCTGCGATAATGAAAATTGCAAATAAATATAATTTGAAGGTTATCGAGGATTGTGCCCAAAGTCATGGGGCGGAGATTAATGCAAAAAAAGCAGGGTCATTTGGTGATGTTTCATGCTTTAGTTTTTACCCGACAAAAAATATGACTACAGGAGAAGGCGGAATAACGCTTTTTAAGGAAGAGTCGTTAGAAAAACTGGGTAGAAGGTATATTAATCATGGCAGAGTTGATCAATACCTGCACGATGTTCTAGGTTTCAATTATAGAATGACTAATATGGCAGCGGCAATCGGGCTCGAACAACTAAAACGAGTCGATGGGTTTAATGAAAGACGAAGGGAAAATGCCGCTATCTATGATGAAAGTTTTATAAATAATAGTGCTCTCTCTACACCTACTGTGCCTGCTGGTTACAAACATGTTTATCACCAGTACACCTTAGCGTTAAACGGAATAAACCGAAATGAACTTCAAGCTCATTTGTTAGAAAATGGTATTGGTAGTGCGGTTGTTTACCCATTTAGTATGAACGAACAACCTTTTTATAAAGAAGTTAGTGAATATGATGAAGTACCTAATTCTGAAAAAGCCGCTAGATACGTTTTATCGATTCCTGTTCACCCTAGTTTAACCAGAGAGGAAGTTCTAAAAGTTGCAGCGGTGATAAATGAATTTTCTGAATCCAGCGAGTAAATATAAGGACATCTTTATGAATCAATCTACAAAAGTAATACGTGTGGGGGTTGTTGGAGCAGGGAATATGGGCAAAAATCATGTCCGTGTTGCGGTCTCCAATCCATTGATGGAATGTGTAGGCCTTTTTGACCCTAATGAGACAATCGGTAGAAGCGTAGCTAACCAATATGGGACTCGGTATTTCGCTAAGTACGAAAAGCTTTTAGCTGAAGTCGACGCCATTATTATCGCTTCACCAACTACAACCCATTTTTCTATGGCCCAGAACGCATTAGAAAAAGGGAAGCATTGTTTAATAGAAAAGCCAATTACAGTAGCTGTTAAAGAGGGCGAAGAACTGGTCAAATTGGCGAAAGAGAAAGGTGTAATTATTCAGGTTGGACATGTAGAGCGGTACAACCCTGTTTATGCAGAGTTAGTAAAAATCCTCGAAAACGAGGAAATTTTGGCTGTAAAAGCCAGCAGGTTAAGCTATAACGTCAGCCGGGCTAATGATGTCGATGTAGTATTAGATTTGATGATTCATGATTTGGATACTATAAATCAGCTGTTGGGCGGGGATCTTGAGGTTGAAGGCGCTGTTAGCGGTCGATTCCTTTCACCCACAAGTGATTACGTAAGCGCAGTCTTAAGGGCCGGGAACGGTTCAATAGCAGAGATTACAGCGAGTAAGGTTTCTCAAACTAAATATCGCTCGTTAACGGTTTCCTGTTCAGACTGTTATATAAGAGTTGATTATCTGAGAAAGGAAATTGAAATTAATAGGCACGCTGTTAGTAAGTATGTGAATGATGAGCATAATGTAAAATATAAACATGAAAGTTTAGTGGAGAGGGTTTATGTGCCTAACTCCGAGCCTTTAATGGCGGAACATGTAGACTTTGCTGAGTGTATTTTATTCAATAGAGAGCCTTTGGTTTCTGGTTTCGGTGGGCTGGAAGCATTGAAACTCGCTGAGAAAGTTCAAAACTTTAGCAGAAACGCATGATTCGCTTCTTTGATATTGTAATCGCGCTTTTAGCGTTATCCTTGTTGCTCCCTATTTACCTACTTATTGCCATAGCAGTCTTTTTGGATATAGGCAATCCAGTTTTCTTCTTGCAAGAGCGAGTGGGTCTTGGGGGAAAAACGTTTTCAATTATAAAATTCAGAAGTATGAAGAATATACCTCTTAGTGATGATAACCTAGAAAAAGTTAATGAATATACGATTAAAGTTAAAAAAGATCCCAGAATAAGCACAGTAGGGGCATTTATTAGAAAGACTAGTTTGGATGAACTACCTCAGCTAGTAAACGTCCTAATAGGAAATATGTCGCTAGTTGGCCCACGCCCGTTCGTTTTAGCTGAGTATGAACAGTTCCCCAAAGAGTGGCACTATAGGCTAAAAGCTAAGCCAGGAATTACTGGACTCGCCCAAATAAGAGGTCGAAGCGATTTACCAATGGCGCAAATAATTGCAAGTGATATCGAGTGGATAGATAAACAGAATGTATGGTCTTATTTTTTTGTATTGTTTAAGACTGCTATTTTCTTATTTAGAATGAAAAATGTTTACTGATTCAAAAAGGTATATCGTTCTCGTTTCGAGCAAATCAATGTTTTGGCAGAGTATTTAGAGTGGTAAACTAAATTTTAAAGATGAAAGGGCATTTATACGCTTTTATTATTGTGGAAGAAATTTTTGAACTTTAATAAAACTTTAATACCGGTTGTTCTTGCTGGAGGTGCTGGTAGCCGCCTTTGGCCTATCTCAAAGAAATCAAAACCTAAACAGTTTAACTGTCTAACTAACGTTGAACAGAGTCTGTTACAATCTACAATTCGGCGAGTTAAGGGGGTTTCAACCGAAGACCCAATCGTAATTTGCAACGATATGCACCGCTTCATTGCTGCTGAGCAGCTATCAAAAACTGAAGCGAAAACTAAGTTGTTAATAGAACCTATTGGCAGGAATACTCTTCCGGCTATAACTAGTAGTTGTGTTGCCGCAATTAAAGCTAACAGTAATCCGTTAGTGTTAGTACTCCCGTCTGATCACTCAATTGAAAATCAAAAAGAGTTTATAAATTCTATTAAAGAGGCTGCTAATAGAATTTCAGAAAACCAAATTATTACTTTTGGAATCAAACCAACTCGAGCTGAAACTGGATTTGGATATTTAAAGTTAGAAGACAGTAACGCAACTCAGCCCCAGATTAACAAGAATTCATTAGTGGGACTCTCGGAGTTCGTTGAAAAACCTAATTTTGACTTGGCAAACAGTTATTTTAATTCTAAACAATTTATGTGGAATAGTGGCATTTTCTTAGCCAGGGCTATGACCTTTATAGAGCTAGTAAGAACTTATCAAAAAAGCGCCTATGATTGTTGTGTTAAGGCATACAATAACTCGGTCGTAGATTTAGATTTTATTCGTTTGGAATCGAGTTTCTATTCGAATTGTCCTTCTATTTCCTTCGATAATGGCGTGATGGAGCTCTTGTGCTCCGATCCCAAAAGAAAAGTGACACCTTTGGTGATGCCGCTAGATTGTGGTTGGGATGACTTAGGAGCTTGGGATTCGATACATCGATTAAATCAGCGAAGCTATGTTCATTGTTCGGGCAATGATTCAGAGCGTAACTCAATTTTGAGTGATGCCGTTTTACTAGACGCTTCTAACTGTCTAGTAAAATCCGACAGCAAGTTAATAACTATGCTAGGTATGAAGGATACAATTGTTATTGATACAAGAAACGCATTGTTAGTAGCCAATATGGATCGGGCTCAGGAAGTTAAAGAGCTTGTTTCTAAATTAGAAAAGTTAGGTAAAGAAATAGCTTTGCAATCTACCATTGTTTATCGACCATGGGGGCGTTACGAGATTTTAGCATCCAGTCAAAATCATCAGATTAAAAAAGTAACCGTTAAGCCTGGTAAAATGATTAGTTTGCAAAAGCACTTTAAACGAGCTGAGCATTGGGTCGTTGTCTCTGGAGTTGCGACAGTTACTTGTGGCAACAAAGTGACTAAAATCACGAAGAATGAATCTACTTATATTCCCGTTGAAGAGTTACACCGATTGGAAAACAATGAGCAAGAATTGCTAGAATTAATTGAAGTTCAAACAGGTGATTATTTTGGTGAGGATGATATTGAACGGTTTGATGATGAGTATGGAAGAGTCTGAAAGACTCTTCAGTTACGAGTTACGAGTTACGAGCGACTAGTTTAGAGAAAAAGCTTATAGGAATAGTTGATTTAGGAGTTCAATGATTGAAAACGGCACTAGCCGCTAGCTGTGGCTTAAGGGTTATTCAGGCTTATTTTGCTTTCCTCCTTTGAAATCCAATATCCTAACTGTGTAATCTACTATGCGAAAAAGTACTCGATATTCACCTATGAGTAATTGTCAAATCTCGTAGGTAAAATATTGGCTTTCAGACGCTTTGGGGCAGCGTTCAGGCATAGATTCAAGTGAAAATATCTTATCAAATACCAAATCATACCACTTCATTGCTACAGACGGTTTATCCAAAGCAACAACAAGAGCTTGTTCTCTGATCTTCTCAATAACGAGCTGAGGGAGGTCTACATTATAAATCTGCATCAGGGTAGTTAGCTTTTAATTCATCTTTGAGTTCCTGAAATACTTGTTTAGCTGGTTTAGTTTGACCGTTTTCATGTTGTTCATTGGCTATAGCAATATTTTTTATTGTTTGTAGTAATTCCTGATTTTTAGCTAATTCATCATAAGATTCAGGATCGACCACTACTACCGCAGCTTTACCATTAACAGTAAGCACTTCTGGCTTCTTGGTTTCTTGAACACGCTTGATATGTTCGCTTGTCTTTCGATTGAAATCCGAAACAGGATAAATGTCGCTAGTGGTATACATGATGCCTCGCATGCGAATTAACAGTATATTTACTGTATACCATATTGGAGAGCCTTACAACTAACAAAGCCATAAGCTGGCTCATTATGGGTGGGAGCTGGGAGGTAGGAGATAGGAGCTAGGAGCTAGAACTGATAATAAAACTTAAGCGTCGTCTGAAACCCATCCACAATATCATCACCAGTCGGTGAATCATAAGCGAGATCTTGATAGTATTTTGCATCAATCATTAATCCGGATTTTTTACCGAACAAATTGTATCTGTAATTTGCACCAAGGTAATAACCATTGGCTTTTTTTAACCAATCAAACTGTGCAAAACCCATATAAACTTCATAGGCACTATTTTCATTTATTTGTGATAGGTAGTCAGCGAATCTAAATCCTATCATTCTGCCTGAACCGGGTAATGCATCATTTCTGCCAGATGGAGTTGATAATTCAAAAACGGCTCCCCAGGAAGTTGTTGCAGTTGAAGTACGATATGCAGCGACTGAAAAATTGAAGGCGTCAGAGTCATCCTCAACCTGCGTTCCCCGTTTGGAGTCTACATCGAGAGCATATTGACCTAATCCTCCGGCCAACTCAAAAGTCGTTTCTGCGTAGGTTTCATTTGCCAGAAAACTACACGAACTGACTAGTAATAATAAAAATTTATACAAACTCTTAGACATATTATTCAAAACGGATCTCATTACTATTAATTCCCTCTCCAGCGGGAAAGGGTTGGGGAGAGGGGAAGCCTCTCAGCTATTTTTTACCTAATTAGCCAATTAACTGGATTGCCGCGTCCTGCGTTTGCGTTCTAGCAATGACAGTTTTAAAGTCATATAGGTTTCACTTCGACAGGCTCAGTGAGCTTAAAATCAATTCATAGCTCGCAACTTAGCATGCCCCGCGAGTGAAGCGAGTGCTTTGGGTACGCAACTCGCAACTCGCAACTAAAGCTCCCACCTAACTTTAACCTGACTAAATCGTTCACCAAAACTATCTTCGCCCATATAAGTTCCAATAGTTAAAATGTGTCCTCTCCAAGGAATCGAGTAATCTAAGTTCAACTCCCAAGCATCCTGATAAATGACATTGGTTGTACTTTCGAGTTCACTCGTTTTTAATTCAACCGATAAAACTGAATCATTTTCAAGTTGCCAAAAAGTTTCTAGATAGTGAGACCTGCCAGGAGTTGATGTATTACGCTCACGTTGTGGCTGCATTGCCCAATGCCCTAGAACAATCCCTTCATTGATATACCCTTCAGAATAAACGTTATTGGTATACCAGCCGGTTTGCCAATCAGAATACTCATAATTGAAACTTAGCTTTTCTGAAAAGAAATAGGGAAAATAGATCCCTGCAGTTAGAGAAGTGTTGCCTAATTGGTATTCTTTATTATTCGATGTATCTTCACCACCTAGCTCTACCATAAAGGAAAAGGGGACCGCGCCATCAAAGTTAATTTTGCTGGAAATAGCAGCAATTTGATTGCCTGATTCTTGATCGACCGAAGCGTCATTATCAGCACCACGGGGATCGAAAAAGGCTCTGGCTAACGCACCAAAGCTTACAGGGCGATCGCCACCTGCAAATTGAAATACTCTCGATGCCCCTATTGACCACCAATCAGTCGGTTGGAAACTAAAATGCAAACCCGCGATTAAAGGTTTATCCTTGTCACTAAATTCTCCCGGTCTAAATTGAACATCTTGGCGAGAAGTTTGTGCCAGAAAAGCATTGTAATTCCATTTGATACCAAAGGTGTCAAGTTGTCGGTTGTTGCTAACGGAAACTGAAGGAAGTGTTTCGGCATTGGTGCTCAATAACTGCGCTGAGCCTTGAAATGGTGATAACCAGATATCTTTGTAGCCAATATCAAGTTGTGCCCAGTCAGTTCCCAAGGCTACCAGGCTACCGGTTGGCTGAACTTGATTTTCTAGATAGCTTTCTTTGTAGCGGGTTAGATCTCCACCTAAATAGACTCCTAACCAATCATCGGCTTGCCACTGAGATCGAAAGCTAATGTTTAGATTAGAGTCTGTGCTGGTGCCACGTTGATTGGCTACCGATTGGCTATCTTGTGAAGCCTTAGCCGTTGCAGAAAACTGGGTCAAAGAAAGTGATTTAGTATAAGGGGCAAGCGACGCCTTTAATCGAGAATAAAGCCTAGGGTGCGTTTCTCTAATTTTTTCCATACTTTCAAAAATGGTGGCTAGGCTATAAGGTCTAGTTAGATTTGATATTCCAGCTACAGTTGCTAATCGATTGACTTCGTTCTCGACTAGCGGAGAAACATTAATTGGCAAATAGGGAGAAACACCCTTTGCGAAAACAGAGACTGGACAAATAGTGATTGCCAATAGCAAAAGTCCGTTTTGTAGCTTTTTATTCATTGTCGTTTTATGTCGTTGGATTCAGGGCGAAGTATAGGGGGTTTATTATTGCCAAACAACAGCTTAAATGTAAAAACGCGGTTACAATAAATAACAAAGTTGCTAATTCTTTGTTATGGTTAAAAACCTCTCCAGTAAGATAGGATTATAGATTAATGAGAAACGTACTTTTCAGGTTTGTGTAGGTCGTCCTTCAGGGCGTCACTATGTTAGACGTAAGTTGTCAGCCTAAAGGCAGACCTACACCCAATTAGTGCGATCTATTCTAATAACCTGTTTTGCCAGCGCCTCGATGAGGTAAAAAGTACACTCGTTTCCTCACTGGACAAAGGCGAGGGGAGTATTTAGTCTCTGATTTGTATAAAATAGCGCATATCAAACAAACACCAAACCACAGACTGAAAAATTTTGAATAACCCCAAAAAACGAATAGCAATATTAATCGACACTCTTAACGGAGGAGGCGCTGAGAAGGTTTGCCTCACGCTTTTCGAAGCGATGTTAGCAAGAGGAGTGGATGCTCATTTAATTGTTCTAAAGCGAAAGTTCGAATATGACCTTCCAGATACAAAGAATATCCATTTTATTTTTGACAATGATAAATTGCGTCTATACAGCTATTTTGTGCAAAAAAGGGCTGCACGAAAGTTAAATGAATTAGTTGCTCAGCTTGGTGCATATGACGCGATATTTTCAAACTTAGATTTCTCTCATGCTGTGCTAGCCAAGAGCGGATTGCAGAACTGTTTTTATGTTGTGCATAACTCTATAGAAAAAACGCTCGAAACTCATCGTCGATTAGGCCCAGTCAAATACTGGCGCAAGAAAAGGGCTATCAACCAACTCAACGGAAAAAGGCTCATCACCGTATCGAATGGGATTAAACAAGAAATCCTGAGTAATGACACGATAAAGCCAAACAGTATCGAGGTCATCTATAATCCGATTGATTTAGATAGCTTGATTGAAGACTCTAAGCAAAATGACTCTGATATACCAGATAGGCCTTATGCAGTCTTTATGGGGCGAATCGCTAAGCAAAAACGAGTGGATATATTAATTCAAGCTTTTCAGTTTGTGAAAACTGACGTCGATTTAGTCATTCTAACCAGTAATCTAAAGAAACTTAATAAATTAATCGCTAAGCACAATCGAGCTAATAAAAGGATTATCGGGTTTAATTTTAAGCAAAACCCTTATCCCATGGTTAGAAACGCCGATGTATTAGTATTGAGCTCCGACTTCGAAGGGCTTGGAATGGTGTTAATCGAGGCGTTAGCCTGCGGAACACCAGCCGTGAGTACCGATTGTCCGCACGGCCCCAATGAGATACTGACTGGCGATTTAACGCAGTTCTTAGCCCCAGTCAGAAATCCTGAGAAACTGGCTGAAAAAATAGATTTAGCCATAGGGTATAAGTTAAAGCACTCTGAAATATTAGAGAGAGTTAAGGTCAATAAAGTGGTTGACAGCTACTTAGGGTTATTAAACTGAGTGTTTGAATGCTGAATCAAGTATCTAAATAATTGACAATGAGTTTCAAACACCAGATTTTTTTCGCAACTCGCAACTCGCAACTCGCAACTCGCAACTCGCAACTCGCAACTCGCAACTCGCAACTTAGCATGCCCCTCGAGCGAAGCGAGTGCTTTGGGTACGCAACTCGCAACTAGCAAAAATACCTATTTTTGAACAATTTGTACTATTCTCAAGGGATGTCATTTACTTTTAACCCTAAAAGTGGATAATTCCATGCCGACTATCATTTCAGGATTTCAAGCGTTGAGCTTGACTGATAAGAATTGATTCAATTACAAGGAATTTAGTTTGAATACCAAGATTACAAAAGCCGTGATTCCTGTTGCAGGATTAGGTACAAGAATGCTGCCTGCCACCAAAGCTATTCCTAAAGAAATGCTACCAATCGTTGATAAGCCGTTGATTCAATATATAGTCAACGAATGCGTCGCCGCAGGAATAACAGAAATAATATTAGTCACTCATTCTTCTAAAAACGCGATAGAAAACCATTTTGATAAATCGTTTGAGCTAGAAACCACCCTTGAAAAACGGGTTAAACGCCAACTATTGGAAGAAATCCAAGCCATTTGTCCTAAAGACGTTACTATAATGCATGTGAGACAGGGGGAAGCAAAAGGTTTAGGTCATGCAGTGTTAAAAGCAAGACCTTTAGTTGGTGAAGCACCTTTTGCCGTTGTTTTACCAGACGTACTAATTGATGACGCCGCTTCAAACCTCAGAACCGAAAACTTAGCTTCTATGATTAGCCGGTTCGAAAAAAACAACGCGAGCCAAATAATGGTAGAGCCAGTACCGAGAGAGCAGGTCTCCAATTACGGAATTGCCGACTGCGATGGTGGTAAAATATCAGCTGGAGAATCGGCTAAAATGACTCAGGTGGTCGAAAAACCACCTATTGACGAAGCACCATCAAACTTAGCGGTAGTAGGTCGTTATATTTTGTCAGAGCAAATATGGGATTTATTAGATTTCACCCCCCCTGGAGCAGGTGGAGAAATTCAATTAACGGATGCTATTGCGAGCTTGATGAAAATTGAAACAGTTGAAGCCTTCCATATGACAGGCAAATCACATGATTGCGGCTCGAAACTCGGATATATGGCGGCATTTGTAGAATACGGGATGCGACATGAAGAGAGGGGTGAAGAGTTTACACAATATCTAAAATCCTTAGTTGCTAGTTGCTAGTTGCTAGTTGCTAGTTGCTAGTTGCTAGTTTATGGGCTGGAGTCCGGAGCCTTGTGGCGAACGTCGTCGAGCTGCGGAGTCGAAGTGATAGTTCTAAAAGTTTTTCGCTGCAGATATAGATAAATCGGAATTATGAAAAAGGTTAAATAGAATTAAATGAAAATTACAGTATTTGGAATTGGTTATGTCGGATTGGTGCAAGGAGCTGTATTAGCCTCTGTCGGACACGATGTTGTATGTGTTGATGTCAATCAATCTAAAGTTGATGCCCTAAAGAATGGTGTTATTCCAATTTATGAACCTGGTCTAACCCCTCTAGTTAATGAAAATTACGAAGCAGGGCGATTAGCATTTACAACAAATGCAGAAGATGCGGTTAACCACGGAAAAGTTCAATACATTGCGGTAGGTACACCCCCAGATGAAGACGGTTCAGCGGACTTAAAATATGTGTTAGCCGTAGCGGACACGATAGCGACCTTCATGCAAGAAAGCAAAATAATCATAAATAAATCGACAGTTCCCGTTGGCACTGCTGATAAAGTTACCGATTGCGTTAAATCGAGACTAGAAAGTCGCAGTTCGCAACTTACTTTTTCCGTCGTCTCTAATCCAGAATTCTTAAAAGAAGGAGCCGCTGTCAATGACTGTCTTCGACCAGATCGCATTATCATCGGAACAGAAGAGCCTGCGGCCGAAGAAACTATGCGAGAGTTATACGCTCCTTTTAATCGTACTCACGACAAAATCATCGTAATGGATGTTCGCTCCGCCGAACTAACTAAATACGCGGCGAATTGCATGTTGGCCACTAAAATTTCATTTATGAATGAAATGTCTAACCTCGCTGAAAGGCTTGGTGCAGACATTGAAGCGGTAAGGCATGGTATAGGCTCTGATCCAAGGATAGGCTATCAATTCATCTATCCAGGGTGTGGCTACGGTGGCTCTTGTTTTCCCAAAGATGTTCAAGCACTAGTTCGTACCGCCAACAGTTTAGATTATAAACCGGCTATTTTAGAAGCCGTGGAATCGGTCAATTACCGTCAAAAAAACAAATTATTTGAATATCTAACAGAGTACTTTAACGGCCAGTTACAAGGCAAAAATATTGCCCTTTGGGGACTGAGCTTTAAGCCCAATACCGATGATATGAGAGAAGCTTCTAGCCGAGTATTAATGGAGTCACTTTGGGAAGCTGGTGCGACCGTTCAGGCCTATGACCCTGAAGCGATGGAGGAGTGTCAAAGAATCTATGGTGCACGTGATGATTTGACTCTATGTGGAACAAAAGAAGCTACACTTAAAAACGCAGATGCGCTTGTGATTTGTACAGAGTGGAGCCAATTTAGAGCGCCGGATTTTGCATTGATCAGTGAAAGTTTGACTCATGATGTGATTATTGACGGTCGAAACTTGTTTGAGCCGTCCGATATGGCTAAGAAAGGCTTTGCCTATTATGCGATTGGCCGTGGGCTTTCGGTTAAGAAGCATAAGTAAAAAGAGAGTTGCGGGCTGCGAGCTACGGGTTTCGAGTTATGACAAGAAGAACACTGAGCGGAGTCGAAGTGAAACAATAACGGGTTGCGAGCTACGGGTTTCGAGCGAAAATGTTCGAGGAGCTGGGAGCTGGGAGCTGGGAGCTGAGGGCTGGGAGCTGGGAGCTGGGAGCTGGGCGGCGCACTGAGCGCTGTGGTGAGCGGAGTCGAACTACGTAGTCGAACTACGGAGTCGAAGGCAATAAAAAGGTTTGCTAGTATCGAGTTACTAGTAGCGAGTAGAAATAATTAAAGAGACAAAAGCTCACTGAGCGCTGTGGTGAGCGCTGTGGTGAGCGGAGTCGAACTACGTAGCCGAACTGCGCAGTCGAAGTGATACAAAATCAGAGTATTCTAGTACCGAGTTAAAAACTAGAAGCAACAAAAAAAGGAAAAAGATGAATAGAAAAATTTCAGTAATTGGTTTGGGGTATGTTGGATTACCAGTGGCGGTGGCTTTTGGTAAGTCGCATCGAGTAATTGGATTTGATCTAAACCAAGGGCGAATCGAAGAGCTTAAAAAAGGCCACGACCGAACATTAGAAGTGGAAGACGAAGATCTAGCGGACACTGATATTCTGTTTACTTGTGACCCTGCGGATTTGAAAAACGCTGATTTTCATATTGTTGCTGTACCTACTCCTATTAACCATGCCAATCAGCCTGATTTGAGGCCTATGCTTTCAGCGTCTAAAACCATTGGACAACAATTGAAAAAAGGTGACATTGTTGTGTTTGAGTCAACGGTTTATCCAGGTGCAACAGAAGAAGATTGCGTGCCGATTCTAGAAGCTGAATCTGGGTTAGTTTGTGGAACTGATTTTACTGTTGGCTATTCTCCTGAGCGAATAAACCCAGGCGATAAAGAGCATACTTTTACTAAAATCACTAAGGTAGTTTCTGGTCAAGATGCGGAAACCCTAGAAATCGTTGCTGATGTTTATAGTAGTGTCGTTGTGGCTGGCGTCCATAAAGCAGCTACCATCAAAGTGGCAGAAGCGGCCAAAGTCATTGAAAACACTCAACGCGATTTGAATATCGCTCTAATGAATGAGTTGGCAGTCATTTTCGAAAAGATGGGGATCGATACTTTAGATGTTTTAGAAGCCTCTGGAACCAAATGGAATTTCCTTCCTTTTAGACCCGGCTTAGTTGGTGGACACTGTATTGGTGTTGACCCATATTATTTGACCTACAAAGCAGAGCAAGTCGGTTACCGACCTGAAGTCATTCAAGCTGGCAGACGTATCAACGATAATATGGCCGGATTGATTGTTGATCGTTGCGTTAAGCAAATGATTTTGCAAGACCGCAAAGTAAAAGGCGCTAAAGTTGCCATTTTAGGTCTGACTTTTAAAGAAGATTGCCCCGACCTAAGAAACTCGAAAGTCGAAGACTTGATCAAAGAGTTTAAAGAGTTCGGTGTCGAGCCAATCATCCATGATGCAATGGCTGATTCAAAAGAAGCTAAAGATATTTATGGTGTAGAGTTAACCGAGTTATCCGATATAAAAGACTGCGAATTAGTATTGGTGGCGGTTGCACATAAAGAATACAAGGCGCTAAGCGCGAGTGATTTTACTGGAATGCTATCTGAAACGGGTAGTTTGTTTGATTTAAAAGGAATACTGCCGCGAGACGAGCTTGCTGATTTAGGCAAGAAAGTCTGGCGGATCTAAATAACAAGCATATTCACCACAGAGGCACAGAGAACACAGAGTAAAAATCTTAATGGGTAATATCTAGATTATGAAGTTTAAAAGTACAGTTCCGTCTTGGTCTGACTATTTATGCTTCAAAATTATCTTTAGTCTTTTATTCTCAGTGTTCTCTGTGCCCTCTGTGGTTAGATATTTTTCGATTTTATTTTATAGGTTTTTACAATGAATGTTTTAGTTACCGGCGCGGCTGGTTTTATTGGTTTTCACGTTTCTAAATATCTAATGGCACGAGGTGACTCTGTTGTTGGTATCGATAATATTAACGACTACTACGATCCTAATATCAAGTTAGGTCGATTGGATATGTTAAAAGAAAACGATAAGTTTTCTTTTATTAAGATGGATATTGCCGATAAGGAAGCAATGGAAAAACTGTTCGCTGAAAACAAGTTTGATGGTGTGATTAATTTAGCCGCTCAGGCTGGTGTTCGGTATTCCTTAGAAAACCCGCATGTCTATATGGAAAGTAACATTGTCGGTTTTTTGAACATCTTAGAAGGTGTTAGACACCATAAGATTAACCATCTGGTTTATGCTTCTTCTAGTTCGGTTTATGGGGCGAATACGCTTCAGCCTTTCTCTGAGCATCATAATATTGACCATCCGGTTTCGCTTTATGCCGCTAGTAAAAAAGCCAATGAGCTAATGGCGCATAGTTACAGTCATTTGTATGGCATGAAAACCACCGGATTGCGATTTTTCACCGTTTACGGCCCTTGGGGACGTCCAGATATGGCTTTGTTCCTCTTTGCTAAAGGTATATTGGACGAAGAGCCAATTAATATCTTTAACAACGGTGATATGATCCGTGACTTTACTTATATCGATGATATTGTTGAAGGAATTGTTCGAGTCTTAGATAACCCACCAGAAGGAAACCCAGAGTGGAATGGCGATAAGCCCGATCCAGCGACTAGCTATACTAATTATCGAGTATTTAATATCGGCAATAATAGCCCAGTAAAACTCATGGATTTTGTCGAAGCGATTGAAAATGCCGCTGGCAAAAAAGCCATTAAGAACTTTATGCCAATGCAGGCAGGTGATGTTCCATCGACCTGTGCCGACGTTTCTGAACTAGAAGAAGCGGTGGGATTCAAGCCAAATACTTCGATCCAGACAGGTATCGACAACTTCATGGCTTGGTATAAAGAGTATTTTAAGAAATAAAAAGACAGTAGCGGGTTACTAGTCTCTAGTCGGTGTCCTGAGCGGTGTGGTGAGCGGAGTCAAACTACGGAGTCGAAGGGAGCTAGTAGCTTCGCTTAAACCTTTCTACAGAGGTTTATTATTGCAAAGTGCTTGCAATAGTAGCTCTGGGTTTTAATAATTTCTCAGCTCTCAGCTCCCAGCTCCCAGCTCCCAGCTCCCAGCTCCCAGCTCCCAGCTCCCAGCTCCCATTACATAACCTTCTTTCTAACTAAAAATACCACACCAACCGCAAACGCTGCCCCCAATAGATCTGCCGCGAAATCTCCGAAACTGGCCGCTCTGTGAGGAATAAAGTGTTGTGCTATTTCTATTGCTACGCCCAATAAAGCGCCTGTTGTTACTGCGAGCCAAGCTTTTAACCTAGGGTAAGCTAAGGTTAGGAATCCAGCGAATGCAGCAAAACCAATAAAGTGATAGACCTTGTCGACATTTGAGAAAGTTGGGCGATGGTATACATCAGGAGAAAGTGTTAAGTACAAGAGCAGTGCGCAATTGGCCCAGAATACGAATTTCCAAGCCAAAGCGTACTTATCACTAACTAATGAATGAAAAAGAGCTTTGGTTTTCAAAGATTATCCTTAATTATGACAATAAATCTTCTGCAAATTTAGATTGGTATGTTAACAATATCAAAGGTTTGAACCTAGCCCGATTTCGCTTAAGTTGTTAATAAATCTGTCAAAAATGTGATGTTTAACGAGTTCAACCCGAGTAATTTCAAGGCAAGAAAGGAAATCTTCTGTTATAACTGAATAAGCACAAATTATATGCTTTTCTGATTTTAAAGCTGGTATCATCACCAGCAAATTGGAATTTGCCTTAAAACCTCAGTGTGTTTGCTTTGAGGATAATGAAAGAAGACTTGAAACTATGACAAAAATGACCCATTTGGCGCAATTAGAAGCCGAAAGCATTCAAATATTTAGAGAAGTGGCGGCCGAATTTGATAAACCTGTCATGCTGTATTCGGTAGGGAAAGATTCGTCGGTATTACTTCATCTAGCTCGCAAGGCTTTTTTTCCAGGAAAAATTCCATTTCCGTTAATGCATGTGGATACCAACTGGAAATTTAAGGAAATGATTGAATTTCGCGATCGGATGGCTAAAGAACACGGCTTCAATTTAATTGTTCATAAGAATCCAGAAGGTATTGAAAAGGGGGTCGGTCCGTTTACTCACGGAAGCGCTAAACATACCGACATCATGAAAACTCAAGCGCTAAAACAAGCATTAGATATGTACAAGTTTGATGCTGCTTTTGGTGGTGCTCGTCGCGATGAAGAGAAATCCCGAGCTAAAGAAAGAGTTTATTCGTTTAGAGATGATAAGCATCGCTGGGATCCTAAGAATCAACGACCTGAGCTATGGAATATTTATAACGGAAAGGTCGACAAGGGCGAAAGTATTAGAGTCTTCCCGCTGTCTAATTGGACAGAGCTCGATATTTGGCAATATATTTACAAAGAAAATATTGATATTCCATCTTTATACTTTTCCAAAGAAAGACTCGTTGTAAATCGAGATGGTGGGTTAATTATGGTCGATGATGAAAGAATGCCTTTGGAGAAAGGTGAAGAACCAGTAATGAAGTCGGTTCGGTTTCGAACTTTGGGCTGTTACCCATTAACAGGCGCTGTTGAGTCTGAAGCGACGACTTTACCTGAAATCATTCAAGAGATGTTGCTTTGTACGACCTCTGAAAGGCAAGGTCGCGTGATTGACAATGACTCGGCTGGCTCGATGGAAAAAAAGAAAATGGAAGGCTATTTTTAATACGAGCAGTTGCGTACCCAAAGCGCTGCGCGGGGCATGCTAAGTTACGAGTCACGAGTTTAGAGTTTAGAGTTTAGAGTTTAGAGTTTAGAGTTTAGAGCAACGAGCAGTAGAAAATAATAAAGACAAAAGATTTTAAAGGAATTATAGGATGTCGAATAACACATCTCTGGTAGCAACAGATATAGAAGAATATTTAAAAGTCCACGAGAATAAAGATATGCTTCGCATATTAACTTGTGGAAGTGTGGATGATGGAAAATCGACACTAATCGGCAGACTCTTGTTTGATAATCAAATGATTTTTGAAGATCAAATGGCCGCCATTGAGAAAGATTCTCAAAGGTTTAACACAACTGACGAATCGTTTGATTTGGCTTTATTGGTCGATGGTTTGCAGTCTGAGCGAGAGCAAGGTATCACCATCGATGTTGCTTATCGATATTTTGCCAGTGAACAACGCAAATTTATTATCGCCGATACCCCAGGGCACGAGCAATACACAAGAAACATGGCGACTGGTGCATCGACCGCCGACTTAGCGGTGATACTGATTGACGCTAGGCACGGAGTTCAAGTTCAAACTCGACGTCATAGTTACATTTGTTCTTTACTGGGGATTAAGCACGTTATTATTGCCATCAATAAAATGGACGCCATCGATTATGACCAAGCGACTTATCAGCAAATTAAAAAAGACTATCGAGAGTTTGCTAAAAAACTAAGTTTTAAGGATATCCGGTTTGTCCCTTTGTCGGCACTTAAAGGCGATAACGTTGTTAATGAAAGTAAAAATATGACCTGGTATCCCGGTTCAACCTTAATGAAATTGCTGAATACCGTTTCGATAGACCGAAGTAATTCTCATCCTTTTAGAATGCAGGTGCAATATGTTAACCGGCCGAATCTTGACTTTAGGGGGTTCTGCGGAACCATAACCGGAGGCGATATTAGAGTCGGTGATACGATTAAAACCCTTCCGTCGGGAAAAGAAAGCAAGGTAAAGTCAATTGTTACTTTTGATGGCGAATTGGAACGAGCTAGTGTCGGTATGGCAGTGACTCTCACCTTGGAAGATGAAATCGATATCAGCCGCGGCAATATGCTTGTGCGTCCACATGAATTGCCATCCTCGGCAAGAGATTTTGCAGCTGATGTAGTTTGGATGACCGAAGAAGCATTACATGTTGATCGTGAGTATGAAATTAAGGTTGGCAGTCAGGCGGTTTTTGGATATGTTAAAGAGATAAATTATAAAGTCGATGTTAACTCATTAGATAGGTCTGAAGCTTCGCAGCTAGCGTTGAATGAAATTGGTCGATGCCATTTTACCTTGAGTGAAACTGTGCAGTTTGATGCTTATGTAGCAAACCGCTTAACCGGTGCATTTATAATCATTGATCGACTCACAAACGTAACTGTAGGAGCTGGGATGGTAGCTCAATCTATTGACGGTGATGAACAGGCGGATTATTCGGCGTTTGAAAAAGAATTTAATGCTCTGGTTAGAAAGCATTTCCCTCACTGGGAAGCCAAGAAAATTTAGCTCGATTTAGTTTTAAAGGTATAAAAAAGGCTGTTTAGAACACAGCCTTTTTTATAGGAATGTCAACAATACGGAAAGCGGCCGCATAATTAATAGCTAGGAATAGAATGTCAGATACACCCTACAAAAATATAGAAACCGATGGTAAAAAATCTTCAGATGTCGTTTGGCATCAAGCGAGTGTTTCGCATCAGGATAGAGTGTCTTTAAACGGTCATCAACCATCGGTGCTTTGGTTTACTGGTCTCAGTGGTTCAGGGAAATCAACAGTTGCCAATGCTGTGGACAAAATGCTTTACGATATAGGATGTAAAACCTATGTCTTAGACGGGGACAATATCCGTCATGGTTTGAATGGCGACCTTGGTTTTTCTGATAATGATCGAATTGAAAATATTCGCCGCATCGGAGAAGTTGCGAAGTTATTTGTAGATGCAGGATTATTGGTTTCATCGGCTTTTATTTCACCCTTTATTGCAGATAGAAAAATGGTAAGAGAGCTATTAGGTGATAGGCAATTTATTGAAGTCTTTATCGATACTCCGATTGAAATCTGTGAGCAGCGAGATCCAAAGGGGTTATATAAAAAAGCGAGAGCCGGTGAAATCAAAAATTTCACCGGCATTGATTCTGCGTATGAACAACCCTTAGATCCGGAGGTACATATTTCAGCGGGTGAAAAATCCGTTGAAGAATGCGCTCATCAGGTGGTTCAATTCCTTCAATCGAATGGCTATATCGACTCCAGCAACAATAAAGCTTAAATAGCAGGAATCTAACTCGAATGAATTACGATATTTTTAATGGTGATGCGGACGGCATTATTGCTTTGTTGCAGCTTAGGCTCGCAAATCCAATCGAGAGTGAATTGGTAACGGGCGTAAAGCGCGATATTCAATTGCTAAAGAAAATTAGCCCTAAGCAGGGCGATCATTTGACCATTCTTGATATTTCAATGGAGAAAAACAGTTCCGAGTTATCAGCGGCTTTAGCTGAAGGTGCCAATATCATTTATTTTGATCATCACAGAAGTGGTGATATTCCAAATGACTCCCAGCTTGAAGCCCATATCGATTTGGATCCCAATATTTGTACAGCGCTTTTAGTCGATAAAAAGCTAAATGGGCAATTTCACCATTGGGCAATCACGGCAGCCTATGGTGACAACTTAATTGCTCGTGCGGATGAGCTTGCCAAGCTTGCTGGGTTAACCGAGCAACAAGCTGAACTACTCAAAGAATTTGGCACCTTAATCAATTACAACGGCTATGGTGCTGAAGTTTCCGACTTACATTACCACCCAGCCGAACTCTATCAAGCACTTCTGGTTTATTCATCCCCATTTGAGGCAATTGATGATGAAGCCTCACCTTTTTATAAATTAAGAGATGCCTACAAAGAAGATATGCAAAACGCACTAGCGGTCAAACCGAGCCATCAAAGTGAACATCTATCAGTTTATGAGTTGCCCCAACAATTGTGGGCAAAACGCATAAGCGGCGTTTATGGCAATTTATTGGCCAACCAAAACCCTGACTCAGCACATGCCGTGTTGACTGTTAATTCCGATAAATCCTTCACCGTCTCATTGCGGGCTCCACTTAATAACAAACAAGGCGCGGGCGATATATGCAGCCAGTTTGTATCAGGTGGCGGACGTGCAGCAGCAGCAGGTGTCAATGCCTTACCAAAATCGCAAGTCGCTGATTTTATTGAAGCTGTCGAAAGCTACTATCAATAGAGTCCAGAAGTTATTGATAAAACTCTCTAAGTAACTATTTTTATTATCAAAATTAATGGCTTAAGGACTTTTTATTCTTTGATTTTGGGGCGCTTATTGGGTAAACTGCGGCCAGATTTAGGTTCTAATACATAATTCGAGGATAGTACCTCGTGGAAAAGCATCAAGAATTGATCTTCTTGGTGCTTTTCTTGGTTTATCGGAGTTGCAATAACGCATGCCTGTTATCACTTTACCAGATGGTAGTAAAAGAGAATTCGACGATGCGGTCACTGTTTATCAAGTGGCGGCAGATATTGGTCCCGGTTTAGCTAAAGCGGCATTGGCCGGCAAAGTGAACGGTCAAACCGTGGATACCAGTTACACCATTGCTGAGGATGCCGAACTTTCTTTGATCACAGAGCGAGATGAAGAGGGGCTTGAGGTGATTCGTCATTCCTGTGCTCATTTGTTAGCCCAAGCGACTCAAGCATTGTTCCCTAAAGCCCAAGTGACCATTGGTCCGGTAATCGATAACGGATTTTATTATGACTTTGCTTTTTCTCGTCCATTTACCCCTGAAGATTTGGAAGCCATTGAAAAGAAAATGGCTGAAATCGCTAAGCAAGACTTACCGGTTTCTCGCACAACGATGATTCGAGAAGAGGCGATTGAGTTCTTCAAAAATATGGGTGAAGAATACAAGGCTGAAATCATTGCCAGTATTCCTGCGGGTGAAGAAATCTCGCTTTATCGTCAGGGTGACTTTATCGATCTTTGTCGTGGGCCGCATGTTCCAAGTACAGGAAAAATCAAAGCTTTCAAACTAATGAAGTTGGCTGGTGCTTATTGGCGTGGCGATTCAAACAACGAGATGCTGCAACGAATTTACGGTACCGCTTGGACTAACAAAAAAGAGCTTAAAAAGTATTTACATCGATTGGAAGAAGCTGAAAAGCGCGATCATCGTAAAATTGGTAAGCAACTAGAATTATTTCATTTCCAAGAAGATGCACCTGGCATGGTGTTTTGGCATAACGATGGTTGGAGTATTTTCAAAGAGCTTGAGCGCTATATTCGAATTGTTCTCGGAAATACTGACTACCAAGAAGTTAAAGCACCACAGATTATGGATCGCAGTTTATGGGAAAAATCAGGTCATTGGGAAAAGTATCATGACGATATGTTTACCACTGAATCTGAAAACCGTACTTATGCGGTAAAACCGATGAATTGTCCTGGCCATGTGCAAATATTCAACCAAGGCCTTAAATCATACCGGGACTTGCCATTAAGAATGGCTGAGTTTGGTTCGTGCCATCGAAATGAGCCTTCCGGTGCGTTGCATGGATTAATGCGAGTTCGATCGTTTACTCAGGATGATGCCCACGTATTTTGTACCGAAGAGCAAATTCAAGATGAAGTCGGTCACTTAATTGATACCATTTACAATGTGTACGCTGACTTTGGTTTTGAACATATTGAAATTAAGCTGTCTACTCGCCCAGAAAAGCGAGTTGGTTCAGACGAGTCTTGGGATCAAGCCGAAGCAGCGCTTGAAGCGGCTTTAAAAGCTAAAAACATTGAGTATGAAGTACTGCCGGGAGAAGGCGCATTTTATGGTCCTAAAATTGAATTCTCATTACGAGATTGTCTCGAACGAGTTTGGCAATGTGGTACGGTTCAATTAGATTTCTCGATGCCGGGTCGACTGGGCGCAGAATATGTCGCCGAAGACGGGAGTAAAAAGACACCGGTGATGATTCATCGAGCTATACTTGGTTCATTAGAGCGATTTATTGGGATTTTGATTGAAGAATACGCGGGCAAGTTCCCGGCTTGGTTAGCACCAAAACAAGTCGCAATTATGAATATCACCGACAAACAGAGTGAATTTGTTCAAAAAAGTGCAAAAATATTGAAATCTCAAGGCTTTAGAGTCAATTCGGACTTGAGAAACGAGAAAATCGGCTTTAAAATTCGTCAGCACACTTTGCAACGAGTTCCGTATTTATTAGTCGTGGGTGATCGAGAAGTAGAAACAGAAACCGTTTCTGTGCGATCAAGAGCGGGTAAGGACTTAGGAAGTATGTCAATTGAGGCATTTTCTGAGTTATTAAAGACCGATATAAAGCAACTTGGTAGAAAGCAAAGCTAGAAGTTTAGAGTTAAAAGTGCAATTAGAATTTAAACCTAAGCCTAAGCCTAATATTCTTTAATTGGTGTAAAAAAGACAATTACCAAAAAAGAATCATTAGAAATTATTAATTAATCGAGGAACATACACATTAAAAGAGCAAAGCCAAAAATGGCGGCCAAGGTACAACGAGCCAACATTAACGAAGAAATCGAAGCACCTAAGGTAAGATTGATAGACCAAGATGGTGAGTCTAAGGGAGTCGTAAGCATCAGTGAGGCAATTGCCGCCGCAGAAGCAGCAACTTTAGATCTGGTGGAAATTTCTCCCGGGGCAGAGCCTCCAGTCTGTAAAATAATGGATTACGGCAAATACGTTTTCGAACAAAAGAAAGCCAAAGCAGCCGCGAAGAAGAAGCAGACCGTTGTTCATGTTAAAGAGATTAAGTTTAGACCTGGAACCGATATCGGTGACTATAAGATAAAGCTTCGTAAACTGACTGAGTTTTTAGAAGAAGGTGACAAGACCAAAATCACGGTTCGTTTTAGAGGACGTGAGATGGCTCATAGAGAGCTGGGTATGGACCTTATGAAGAGAGTCCAAAAAGATTTAGAAGAGTTTGGTGATGTTGAGTCATTCCCAAAACTCGAAGGCCGCCAGATGACTATGGTCATCGCGCCTAAAAAGAAAAAGTAGTTGAGTTAAACAAAGAATTTTAAAGTTCTGTACTGATTGCAGAATTTTAAAATGCGCTCTGGTTAGACAGAGCGCATTTACTGGTCGCAAGGCTTTTGGCAGCCCCAAGACTAGTTGGTGAGAAGCCACATGTTCATAAAATGAATTGTTGGTTTCTTTTTTTTAGCACTGATAGGTAGCAAACGGTATAGGTGAGTTTTTCGGCTGTGATAGTCGAGCACTTTTCAAAATACGACCTACAGATGACATTTGGAGTAAACAAGCAATGCCAAAGATCAAAACAGACAGCGGCGCTGCAAAGCGTTTCAAACGTACTGGTAAAGGCGGATTCAAGCATGCGCAATCGCATCGACGCCACATTCTTACTAAGAAAAGTTCTAAGCGAAAGCGTCATTTGCGTGATATGCAAATGGTTGCAGCTTGCGACGTTCCACAGCTGGATCGCCAGCTTCCTTACGTATAAGAATGGGAGTGATTTGAAATGCCTAGAGTAAAACGCGGTGTAACCGCTCATAAGCGTCACAAGAAAGTTTTAAAAGCAGCAAAAGGTTATTACGGAGCACGTAGTCGAGTTTATCGAGTAGCGACTCAAGCAGTAACTAAAGCTGGCCAATATGCCTACCGTGACCGTCGTCAGCGTAAGCGTCAATTCAGAGCAATCTGGATCCAACGTATTAATGCTGAAGCTCGCGTTAGTGGTTTGTCATATAGCAAATTCATTAACGGTCTTAAGAAAGCATCTATCGGAATCGATCGTAAGATCCTTGCTGATATCGCTGTTTTCGACAAAGCTGCTTTTGCAGCCTTAGTTGAAAAAGCAAAAGCTGCTCTCGCTTAAGAACGGACTATTTTGTTGCGATACTATTATTAAATAGTCACGTAACCAAAGAATAGTAACTGAAAGGGAAGGGCATTGGTCCTTCCCTTTTTTTATCTAGAGAATTTATTATTGAAATGGCAGCACATTTAGTGGTTAAAAGAGCAATCATTTCAATTGGTCGACTCCATTGGCCAGATAAAAATTATTAATATTGGAAATCAGATTTATGTCAAACAGCGTTGATGAACTATTATCACGAGGCCTTGCGGCTGTGGACACAGCAACCAGTATCCAAGAATTGGAACAAGTAAAAGTTGAATTCTTAGGTAAAAAGGGTGAATTAACAGCGCAGCTAAAATCCCTTGGAAAATTACCCGCTGAACAGCGTCCTATTCAAGGTGCCGCTATTAATAAAGCTAAGCAAACAATCCAAGCAAAACTCGACCAGCAAAAATCTGTTTTTGAATCTGCAGCGATCGCAGATCAACTAGCAAATGAGTCCATTGATGTTACTTTATCCGGCAGAAACTCTGAACTCGGTGGTGTTCATCCCGTTAATCGGACTCTTGATAGGATTGTAGAATATTTTTCTCAGATTGGGTTTGGCGTTGAAGAAGGTCCGGAAGTTGAAGATGATTACCATAATTTTGAAGCGCTAAATATCCCCGGACATCACCCCGCGAGAGCGATGCACGATACCTTTTATTTTGGTGATGGTAGATTACTCAGAACTCATACTTCACCAGTGCAAATTCGAACAATGGAAAAGGTTAAACCACCAGTAAGAATTATTGCTCCTGGAAGAGTTTATCGTTGTGACTCAGATTTAACTCACACGCCAATGTTTCACCAAGTTGAAGGTTTATTAGTTGATACCAAAACCTCGTTTGCTGATCTCAAAGGTGTTTTAGATGAATTCTTGAAGCACTTTTTTGAAGACGAAAAGTTAAAAGTCCGTTTTAGACCGTCGTACTTTCCATTCACTGAACCGTCTGCTGAAGTTGATATCGCTTGTGTAATGTGTGCTGGAAAAGGTTGTCGAGTGTGTAGCCATACTGGATGGTTAGAGATTTTAGGTTCTGGCATGGTTCACCCCAACGTTTTAGAATCCGTCGGATATGATAGTGAAGAATATACTGGGTATGCCTTTGGCATGGGGGTTGAACGAATGACCATGTTGAGATACGGAGTGAATGATTTGAGATTGTTCTTTGAAAACGATTTAAGATTTTTGCAGCAATTTAACTAACTAAAACGAGTTAACTAACCAATCATCGATAGCCGAAATGGGCTAAAAAATTAAAAAGAATATTTGGATAAGTATCAATGAAAATTAGTGAAAAGTGGCTGCGAACATGGGCCAACCCAAACATCTCAACTGACGAGTTAGTTTCTGTGCTGACTATGGCTGGATTAGAGGTGGACGGAACTGAAGAAGTCGGTGCAGAGCTTGCTGGAATTCTAGTAGGAAAGATTGTTGAAGCAAAACAACATCCCGAAGCCGATAAACTTCAAGTTTGTATGGTGGATGTTGGCCAAGTAGAGAAGCTACAAATAATTTGCGGTGCGCCAAACGCCAGAGAAGGGATTAAAGTGGCGGTCGCAGTCATCGGTTGTGTACTCCCTGGTGATTTTAAAATAAAAAAAGCCAAGTTAAGAGGCGTACATTCTTTTGGAATGCTTTGCTCTGGTAAAGAGTTGGAACTTTCAGACGATCATGACGGCATAATTGAGCTCGACTCAAGCGCGCAAGTCGGTCAAGAATTTATCGAACACATGGGTTTCAAAGATACCGCAATTGATATTGACCTAACTCCAAACCGCGGTGATTGTTTGGGCATTAAAGGCATCGCAACAGAAGTTGGTGTATTGACTCAAACAGCTGTTACTCCAATCAAGTTGAATACCATCCCAGCGACAGTCGATGACACTATCAAAGTTCACCTAAAAGCGCCGGAAGGAAACCCTCGGTTTTGTGCTCGAGTCATTAAAGGTATCGATCTAAAAGCGGCAACGCCCGAGTGGATGAAGGCTAGATTGTTAGCTTCTGATATTCGTTCGATAGACCCAGTGGTTGATGTGACAAACTACGTGATGTTAGAGCTTGGCCATCCAATGCACGCTTTTGACAGAAAAAATATAAAGGGAGACATCACCGTTCGATATGCCGATAAAGGTGAAGAGTTAGTGATGCTAGATGATAAAGTTTTAGAGCTCAGAGAAGACTCCCTTGTGGTAGCGGATGAGCAGAAAGCGCTTTCTCTCGCTGGAATTATGGGCGGTAAATATTCGGGCATTAATGAAAACACTGTAGATATTGTGCTCGAAGCAGCTCACTGGGACCCTATTAAAATAGCCGGTAAAGCAAGAAGCTACGGAATGCATACGGATGCTTCGCATCGTTTTGAACGCGGTGTTGATTACAATTTATGCGCCACTACCATTGAAAGAGCGACAGAGTTATTACTCGAAATAGTGGGAGGAAAAGCCGGACCATTAGTTGATGAAATTTCTGAAGATCATTTTCCAAAGGCTAAACAAGTAAAACTAAGACGAGACAGAGTCACTCGTTTACTCGGAATCGAGTTATCTGATGAACAGATTAGCGATATTTTGACTCGCCTTAATATGCATTTAGAGGACCAAGCGGATGGATGGTTGGTTAACATTCCAAGCAACCGGTTTGATATATCCATAGAGGCTGACTTAATTGAAGAGTTAGTTAGAGTTTATGGTTACAACAATGTTCCGAGTCGTAAGCCGGTGGGTGAATTAGCGATGATTCGTAAGCCCGAGAATCGACTGATTAAATCACAAATCGCTCGACTTTTGGCTAGTCGTGGTTACCAAGAAGCGATCACTTATTCATTTGTAGACAAAAAATCACAACAATTAATCGACCCAGAAATAGAGCCATTAGCATTGGTAAATCCAATCTCTGCTGACCTCGCTGTTATGCGCACTTCTATTTGGCCTGGACTGTTAAAGGCGATAGAACACAATTTAAAGCGCCAGCATCCGAGAGTGAAGTTCTTTGAAATGGGTCTTAAATTCGTACCTTCTGAAGACGGACTAAAACAAACACCGGTTATTGCTGGTGCCATCTGTGGTACGAGAAGCGTTGAAAATTGGGAAGCCGATTCACAAATGCTTGATTTCTTTGATTTAAAAGGTAATTTGGAAGCTATCTTTAAATTATCGGCTTCAGATGATTCATTCACTTTTGCTGCAGCGCAGCGTCATGGCCTGCATCCGGGGCAAACGGCAGAAATTGCCAGAAATGGAAATATTTGTGGCTATATTGGCAAAATACACCCGGAAACACAAAAAGCATTCGATATAGACTTGCCGGTTTATCTATTTGAACTAGAGTTAAAGAGGGTTGTGCAGCGAAAAATACCTAAATTCAACAGCTTATCCAAATTTCCATCCATTCGTCGAGATCTAGCGATTTTGGTCAAAGAAAACGTGACTTCGTCGCAAATTGTTGATTTAATTGGACAAACGGCTAAAAATTGGCTAAATAATGTAGTAATATTTGATATATACCGTGGCAAAGGGATAGAGGCTGGTCACAAAAGTGTAGCGATAGGTATTGTTCTACAACGAAATGATAGAACATTTAAAGATGCCGAAGTTGCCAAAATGTTGGACAGAATCATTGCTACTTTGACAGATAAGCTAGGAGCGGTATTGAGGGATTAACAATGGCATTAACTAAAGCAGAAATGGCTGAAAGACTTTTTGATGATTTAGGTCTGAATAAGCGAGAAGCCAAAGAAATGGTCGAAGGATTCTATGAGGAGATCAGAAATTCTCTAGCATCGAATCAGCAAGTTAAGTTGTCAGGGTTTGGCAATTTTGATTTGAGAGACAAAAAGCAACGCCCAGGTCGTAACCCTAAAACGGGAGAAGAGATCCCAATCAGTGCTCGTCGTGTGGTGACTTTTAGACCGGGTCAAAAATTAAAAGCTAGAGTGGAAGCATATGCTGGAAGCGAGTAATAATAACGAATTAATGCCGATACCAGACAAACGTTACTTTACCATTGGTGAAGTCAGCGAGTTGTGTTTGGTTAAGCCGCACGTTTTGCGATATTGGGAACAAGAGTTTCCTCAATTGAGCCCCGTAAAGCGACGCGGAAACCGCCGATACTATCAGCGCGATGATGTTATGGTCATTCGTGAAATTCGAGAGTTGTTGTATGATCAAGGCTTCACCATTGGTGGTGCTAGACAACAGTTGGAAGCGGAAGAGGCTAAGCCCGATCCACAAGCTATCAACGCGGTCATCAAAGAATTAGAGAGCGTATTAAAGATTCTTGCTCATTAATTAGTTCTTTCTTTTTATCATTCGTTTGAACATGAATAGATAATCCTCAACTAAAACGTTGGGGATTTTTTGTTTTAGTTAGAGTGAAAATGATAATTAGTCGAATTGTGGTGCTGCAAGCTTGCAATGTGATTAATTTCAGGTAGTATTCCGCCTCGGTAAAGAGCAAATAGTTAGCGATTTATAAGTATTGATTAATCGCCGCTTTAAACCATGTCGGAATGTGGCGCAGCCTGGTAGCGCACTTGTTCGGGGTACAAGTGGTCGGAGGTTCAAATCCTCTCATTCCGACCAAAATTCTCCTTTAATCAGACTAAACTTTAGCGCTAGATCTCTTTACGATTTAAGCAATTTTTCGCGCCTTAAAGATTATTAAACTTTGTTATCCTTCCACTAACTACCATGCTTAAATCTATAAGCTCGCCAGAGTGTTTATCGTTCATCTAGCTGTTGGTTATATAGCCAAATATGACATGCAGTTGTCATAAATAGTTGTTAGAATACGCGCGTCAACCAAAGATATCCCTTTTGATGGAGAAGGATTAATGAGAGAGTTACTGGTAATTGCCGATCAGAAAGCTGATAGCAATCCCGCGTTTTTGCATGCATTGGAAGTTGCCAAAAATACCGGTGCGAAAATTGAATTTGTAGGCTTTGTTCACGCGCCTGGCGTTGATAGCTCTGAAATTCTTACCCAAAGTGAGAAAAGAAAAGTTCATCATGAATTTATTGATAGAAAGCAAGCCCAAATTGATGCGTTCTTAAGTAAGCTAGATTTAACAGACGTTAGAATAAATGTTGATGTTGTGTGGGAACGATCGTTTGAGCGTTGGGTGACCGACCGATGTAACCAAAAATCTTTCGATATGATTTTTAAAACAGGTCATCGTTCAGAATCTACAACCCATGCTCCTTCAGATTGGCAGTTGATGAGACATTGTCCTGACCCAGTAATGATTGTTGGTGACAAAGAATGGAAAACTGGAGGTAAAGTACTTGCAGCTTTAGATTTAGGTTCAAGTAGCGAAGAAGCGTTAAAACTGAACGAGGAAATTCTAAAATATTCTTTCCAACTAGCAAAAGCCACTAATAGTGAAGTGCATGCCTGCTATTCGATTTCAATGCCCTCAGCACTGGCAGAATTAGATTTTTTTGACACCGAAGGCTATGAAAAGAAAATGAAAGAATCAATTGATCCGATTATTTCTAGGTTGATTGAAAAGGGCGGCTTAAATCAGGAGACTCTGCATTTAGTATCGGGTAAGCCAGCGAAAGAAATTAGACGTATCGTTGAGAAAATAGATGCCGATGTTGTGGTAATGGGTAACAAGACTCGAGTTAGTTTGCGAGGGCGTTTATTAGGTAATACCGCAAGAAATGTATTGCGAAAAGTAAAAGCTGATGTGCTAATCGTTAAGTAGTCAAACGTACGCTCAAGCAAGACTTTAAAAGCGTCCTACTGGGCGCTTTTTTGTTTTAGATATTCAGAAATTTTGATATAAAGACTGAGAAATTTATGAACCTACATATAGATGACGAGGTTGGCGAAGAAGACATCATTGGTCTAATTGTGCATGCCTATAATAACCATTTGGCTGCGATAGCAGGTTTTAATGAAATAGCACTATTGCATAATAATCAAGAGAAGACAGAAGAGTTACTTGAGCTATCTCTAAACTCGACTAAACAAGCCAGCTATCTTGGTCAGTCACTGTTAGCGAGTATTAGTAGACTTCAGTTTGAGCTGGAGTCAGTTTCTATTGGAGAGTTGGTCAATCAACTAACCACACTCTACCCAGCAGTAGATCTTTCAGTAACTTGTGATAACAGTTATAAAATTAACTCTCACACTGAGTGGTTAATAGACTGCTTTAACGAACTAATTGAATTTTTGAATCGACTAGCAATGGTTCAACAGCAAGATTCTGAAATTAAGATTACTGGTCAATTAAATCCTTCTAAAGTTCGTATCGAACTATTAGTCAGCTCCAAGGTTTCGTCGCTAGAAAAACAGCACCATTGCAACTTATTCAACCTCTATTATTCTAGCAAAAAAATGTTTGGTGCTGCCGGTGTCGGTTTAGCTAAGGTAAAAGGATTTTTTAAACAGACTAATGCAACTGTCGAGTGGCGTGATGGACAAGGGTTCAAAATTACACTACCAACAACAAACTAGAGTTTTTGGCCTAGAATAAAGTTTGAATTTGATTTTGTGATTTGGAATTCAAGCCAAAAACTCAACGCTAGCACTCTACAATATTAACCGCCAACCCGCCACGCGAAGTTTCTTTATATTTAGTTTTCATATCTCGTCCGGTGTCACGCATCGTTTTTATTACTTTATCCAATGAAACCTTATGATCGCCTTCACCCTGTAAAGCTAGTCGCGACGCATTAATCGCTTTAACAGCACCCATTGCATTTCTTTCGATACAAGGTACTTGAACTAAACCACCTACCGGATCACAGGTTAATCCTAAGTTATGCTCCATACCAATTTCAGCCGCACATTCCACTTGTGATGGCGTTCCACCTAAAGCTTCAGTTAATCCTGCGGCAGCCATTGAGCAGGCAACACCGACTTCACCTTGGCAACCAACTTCTGCTCCAGAAATTGAAGCGTTTAATTTATACAAAATGCCGATAGCTGCGGAAGCTAATAAAAAACGATGAATGGAATCGTTATCTTTGGGTGAATAATAATTCACATAGTATTGAAGTACTGCTGGAATAATTCCTGCGGCACCATTGGTGGGAGCAGTAACAACACGGCCACCAGCAGCATTTTCTTCATTAACCGCCAAGGCATATAAATTGACCCAATCCATTGCACTGAGCGGGTCATTATTATCGTGTCGCGATTTTAATTTACGATAGAGTGCCGGAGCTCGTCGTCTTAATTTTAAACCTCCTTTTAAAACACCTTCGGTTTTGGTCCCTTTGTTAATACAAGCCGACATGGTTGACCAGATTTGATCTAGGCCATCATGGATTTGTTGCTCGCTGCGCCACGTTTTTTCATTGGCGAACATCATGCTACTAATGCAATTTCCTGAGTCTTTTGCCATTTCAAGAAGTTGTTGCCCGGTCTGGAAGTCATAGGGAAGCTCAAGGTGCATATCAGCGATCGGTTTTTGTTTGGTGTTTTCTCCAATCACGAAGCCACCACCGACGGAGTAATAAATATTCTCCTTGATTAAATTGCCCTCAGCATCAAACGCTGAAAACCTCATTCCAT
The DNA here is from genome assembly GCA_965230505.1 of Kangiellaceae bacterium. GTDB lineage: Bacteria > Pseudomonadota > Gammaproteobacteria > Enterobacterales > Kangiellaceae. The sequence continues at coordinate 4,276,573 of OZ246006.1, forward strand.
TGGCATGCCCAGGTAAGGTTTTCTTACGATGAAATACTAAATCAGACTCTAGGAATTTAATCCGCTGCTTTTTGTTAAGATTGATTGATTGTGAATTCTTTATTTCTTCAAGCCGAGTAGGAATAGTATCGGTGTCTATTTGGTCAGGTAATTCTCCTTCAAACCCTAATAATACTGCAACATCACTACCATGACCTTTACCGGTATGACCCAGTGAGCCGAATAGTTCTGCCTTTACACGATCGGGACGTAGATTCTTGCGCTCTAGTTTCTTTACAAACATGCGTGCCGCTCGCATCGGGCCTACGGTGTGAGAGCTCGATGGGCCTATTCCAACCGTAAATAAGTCAAATACAGATACAGCCAAATTCTTCTCCTAGCTTCTTATTAATTTGTTCATTGATTAGTCGATTAGGTTAACCGTTCGGATAGTCTAACGACCATCTGAGCTGTGGCGCCCCAAATCTTATATTGATTGTACTCTATTTGGTAATAACTAAAGGTTTGTCCATTGATGCTTCTTGGTATTAATTGGTGATTTTTTTTATCTAATATGTAATCTAAAGGTACAGTAAAGGCTTCAGCTACCTCGTTTTCATCGATTAAAAGCTCATGATCTGGTTCAACCACAGCCACATAAGGAGTCACGTAATATTGGCTGACCGTGGCTTGAGTAGGGAGCTTTCCAATTAACTCAATGTGATCAAAGGCTATTCCAATTTCTTCATGGGTTTCTCTGATGGCAGTATTCTGTAAACATTGATCGGCCGATTCAAAGCGTCCACCTGGAAAACTTATCTCGCCAGGATGATTTTTTAAGTGTTCAGCTCGTCGGGTGAATATGACTTGCCATTCATTTTTATTGGCTTGTCTAACTAGTGGGATCAAGACACCCGCTTGTAAGAATTGATCTCTAACCTCTTGGTTAGTGGAACGTATAAAATGCTCTAGTCGCGCTTTATCGTTTTCCACTAGTTGAACATCTTGTTCAACGTAATTGATTGGTAATAATCTTTCGGCTATAAAATGTTTATTCATCTTTAATCAGCCTTGACTGCTCGCAAGTTAGCAGCTGAATGACTGCTGCTTGATTGATTATTAAGTACCGGTAGGATCTTATTGAGTTTATCGTAGGTCTCTTGATATTCGGAGTCTAGATTAGAATCTTCGACCAAGCCACCGCCAGCCCAACAATATAGTCGGTTATCTTTAGCCACTAAGGTTCTGATACAAATATTGCTATCCATTTTACCCGAAAAGTCGATATAGCCTATGATTCCACAATAGATCCCTCGCTTTACCGGCTCTAGTTCGTCGATTATTTGCATGGCTCTTATTTTTGGGGCACCAGTAATCGAACCTCCCGGTAACGTGGTTTGTAATAGGTCAAAAATATCAAATTGTGGTGCTAATTCGGATTCAACTGTCGAGATTAAGTGATGCACCGATTCAAATCGGTAGTGGCCAAACAATTCGGTGACTTTCACGCTGTTAGTTGATGCTGTTCGACTAAGATCATTGCGAAGCAGATCAACGATCATCAAGTTTTCAGCACGATCTTTAGTGCTATTAACAAGCTTTTCACCTTGCTGTTTATCTTCTGAGGGATCGAGCTTCCTTGGCAGAGTACCTTTAATCGGTTGTGTAATAACTCGGCTTCCTTCAACCGCGATAAATCGTTCAGGGGATAGACTCAGTATTTGAAGTTCTTTGAATCGCATAAAGCAGCTAAAGGGAGAGTTGTTGGTCATTGCTAAGGTCTTATAAATAGAATAAATTTCGCCTTGGTAAGTGGTTTGAAATCGCTGAGCATAATTGATCTGGTAGCAATCACCCGAAGCGATGTAAGTCTTAATTTTATTAAATGATGAAGAATATTGTTGATAGGTTTGATCGGCGCTAAATGTATCGATGTGGTAATTAGACTCGCCAGTGACTGGCTGGTTGATGGAAGATTTTACTAAACTAATTTGTGTTATCCAGTCGGCCTCTGAAAGTCCAAAATTGTAAATCCGTGTCGTCTTAAGTTTGTGATCCGTAATCAAAGCCCACTGATATAGTCCCATTTTTAAGCCGGGAATCTTTAAATCGTCAATCGCCTTTTGTTCGCCAGCGGTGTTATTCGCATGACTGCTTAAAAATTCTTTACCAAAGTCATAGCTCAAATAACCGAGTAGACCACCTTTAAACGGTATATCGACTAACTCTGCACTTGACTTAAGCTCATTTTGATAGTGTTGAAGTAGTTCTCTTAAATCAATGAGAGGATGTTTAGTTTGTATTTCAGTGATCTTATTATTTCGATTAATGCGTAGGGTATGATCAATAAAAGTGGCTTCCACACTAGGTCGGTTGACTAAGATATCGTAGCGCTTGTAGGATTCTGATGAAGTGTTTCTCTCTTGCGGCATGACTTCTCCGCTATCTAACAAAATAGACCAATCTTGTTTAAGTAGTTGCTCAAAGCATTGGTACTTATCTTGACTCGGGATATAGTCGATTGTTTGATACTGCATTTTAGACATTTAAATCAGGTACTCAGGCTAACGAGCTGGACTGTTTGATATTTTAACCGATTGCTTAGGATAAAAGGAAATCAATCCTGTTTCATCTAAGCCGGAGATTATAGCCCCAAAAGTTATTTTACATTGAGCTTAGAAACAGGTTTAATCGTGTTATAAATCTACTCGAATAGAATCCTTATTGTGCTCGAAATACTTCCATGTTCATCTGTTTCTCAGTCTATTAAACTGCCCGGCAGTAAATATATCGCTAACCGACTAATTCCGATGTGTGCGCTTGCCTCATCGCCATCCCGGTTAAGTAATATTGTCGACAATAATGACATTCAAGCGGCTATGCAGGGTCTAAAAGCATTGGGCTATCAGTTAACTTTTAAGCAAGGCGAACTTCAAATATTACCCAGAGACAAGCCATTGGCCACTTCTGTTAAGCTCAATACCTCACATAGCGGTACCTTTTCCCGTTTTGTCGCTGCAATTGCGGCACTTGAAGAGCAGGGCGTGACCATAGAATGCTCTGAGAAAATGGCGACTCGCCCCATGAAAGAGTTGTTTGAGGCCTTAAGAGAGCTTGGGGTGACCGTTGACACACCCAATGATAAGTTGCCAGCTATAATTACGGGGCCTATCGAGGGTCAACTTTGCCATGTGGATGCTCACCGTAGTAGCCAATTTATTAGTGGTTTGATCATCGCTGGCGCCAGAGCGAAGCTAGGGCTTGATATTAGATTAATTGGACAACAAGTATCCAATAGCTACATTGATATGACGATTTATTGGCTAGCAAAATTGGGCGTCTCTGTCGATAAGACAACTCAAGGATATCGAGTGCAAGGCGGACAGGAAATTAATGGCCTTGATACTGAAATTCCTGGTGATGCAGTTTCTGCCTCATACTTTATGGGGTTGGTCGGAATTGTCGGTGGTAGAATTAGTATCGACTCATTTGATTTTGATTCGCTTCAAGGTGAATCAAAGTTTTATCATGTACTTGAAAAGATGGGAATGATGTTTGAACGACAAGGAAACTCATTGGTGGTCTCATCTTCTAACACCTTGCAAGCCATCGATGTGGATATGTCTGAAATGCCAGATGTAGTCCAAACTTTAGCGGTGATGGCGAGTTTTGCGGAAGGTACAACAAAGATTCGAAATATCGCGCATTTAGCGTTCAAAGAATCTAACCGGATTAAAGACACTGCTACAGAATTACAAAAAGCTGGAATTGAAGTAAATTATGGCGAAGATTTTTTAGAAGTTAAGGGCGGCAAGCCAACAGCGGCAGTGATTGAAACTTATGATGATCATCGTATGGCGATGAGTATGGCTTTACTTGGTGCGAAGACAGATGGGATTGTAATCAAGGATCCTGAAGTCGTTAATAAATCCTTTCCAAGTTTTTGGCAGCAAATGGCCTTCTGCGGTCTTAGTTCGACAATTAAGCGCTAGCTTTGACAAACAATGACAAAAAAGAGTTTTACCAGCATATGAGTCGTATATATGACCAATCGTAGTCAGACAGATTTTGACCAGGTTCGACAGCAAATCGACCAGGTTGATACTAACCTAGTGGAACTTATTGCGAAGCGTCTCGAGTTAACAGGTGAAGTGGGGCGATTGAAAGCGCAACTAAACTTACCGCTGTATGTGCCAAGTCGAGAAGCTGAAATCATTAGCCAAAAACGTCGGCTTGCCAAACAGAAAGGGATCCCAGAAGATTTAGTTGAGGATGTCATTCGCCGGATTATGCGAGATTCTTATGATAGTCAAACGGAAACTCGAACTAATGCAACCGTAACCAATGATAAAAAGGTATTGATAATTGGTGGAGCGGGCCAATTGGGCGCTTTGTTTGCGCGTTTGTTTACTCAGTCTGGTTATGCTGTTGATATTTTGGAAAAAAATGACTGGCATTTGGCTGAGGAAAAGCTTAAGTCTGCTAGCCTGGTTATGGTGGCAGTGCCTATTCGTGTAACAACCCAAGTTATCACTAAGTTAAAGTACTTAAATCCGCAATCTATTTTGATCGATATTACTAGTTTAAAAAGTAAGCCTTTGACCGCAATGATGGAAGTTCATAAAGGCCCGGTTGTCGGACTACATCCCATGTTTGGTCCTGGAATTAAAACTCTAGCAAAGCAAACCATCGTAGTTTGTCATGGTCGCATGCAACAAGATTATCAATGGTTGATTGAACAACTTCAGAGTTGGGGAGCTAAGCTTTCATTTGTTGAAAGTCGGCAACATGATAAGTTTATGTCCATCATTCAAGTGTTCAGGCATTTTTCGACGGTTGCGCATGGTTATCACTTAAAAGAAGAAAACATAAATTTAGATCAAGTATTAGAGCTAAGTTCGCCGATCTACCGATTAGAATTGATCATGGTTGGCCGATTGTTTGCTCAGAATCCTGAGCTATACAGTGATATTATATTTGCCGACAAATCAAATATACCAATGATAAGAAGGTTTATTGAACGATTTACTGAGTTGTTAGATTTGTTAGAACAACAAGATGATAAAAAATTTACAGCACTTTTTAATGAAGTCTCTCAGTGGTTTGGTGAACACGCTGAGTTATTCCTGCAAGAAAGTAACTTAATGCTTGCAAAAGCAAATGATATTCGAAAATAATTTTTAATTTGATTTAAAAGAAATTCAAAAAATACTAGTGAGTCATTATGTCAGGTGATAGTTTTGGAAAGTTGTTTAAAGTAACTAATTGGGGAGAGTCTCATGGGCCTGCGGTTGGTTGTGTTGTTGAAGGCTGTCCAGCTGGTCTTGCTTTAAATGAAGATGATATACAAGTCTATTTAGATCGTCGAAAGCCCGGACAGAGTAAATTGGTTACTCAACGAAATGAAGCGGATGTTGTGGAAATATTATCTGGAGTTTATCAAGGTCAAACAACAGGTACAGCGATAAGCTTGCTCATTAAAAACCAAAATAGCCGTTCCAAAGATTATGACGAGTTTGCTAAGTTATACCGTCCCAGTCATGCGGATTTTACCTATCATCAAAAGTATAAAGTGAGAGACCCATCTGGAGGAGGCCGAAGTTCTGCACGAACCACTGCCGCAAATGTGGCGGCAGGTGCTATCGCATTGAAACTTTTAAAACAACAAGGAATAGAGGTTTTATCTTGGGTTGAAAGAGTTGCCGACATCAAATCGAATACTGATTTAAATAAACTAACTACTGCCGATATTGAAAGTAATCCTGTTCGTTGCCCCGACCAAAATGCTGCTCAATTAATGGAGCAAGCTATTCTCGCAGCACGTAAAGAAGGCGATACTATCGGCGGTGTTATAAGGTGTTTAGTTCGCAATGCTCCGGTTGGATTAGGCGAGCCGCTATTTGATAAACTCGAGGCCGATCTAGGCAAAGCGATGTTGTCTATCAATGCGAGCAAGGGAGTTGAGTTTGGTTCAGGGTTTGATGGTACCTTGATGAAGGGAAGTGAGCACAACGATATCTTTTATAAAGATAATTGTGATGGCAAAATCAAAACCAAAACAAATTACTCGGGTGGTATCCAAGGAGGAATTTCAAATGGAATGGATATTGATTTTAAAGTGGCATTCAAACCGGTAGCAACGATCATGCAAAAACAACAGACTGTTACCCTTGACGGTGAAGCCGTTGAGTACAATGGAAGAGGTCGTCATGACCCCTGTGTTTTGCCAAGAGCCGCACCTATCGTTGATGCAATGACAGCATTAGTGTTATGCGATCACTTTCTTAGACAAAAAGCCTATCAATCGCATTAACAGTTTTTAACTGACAATTTTGCTCGGCGTTTATTTGTTGGCTATTTCTTCTTGGGTAGTTGCAACCCAAGTTGAATGCCACGCCAGCGAGCAAAATACATACCACCAAATAAAAAGAGACTAGAGAAAATGATTTCCAGCGCGATGGGAATATACTCGTTTTCGGAAGTAATCAGAGTTGCAAAACCATGGCAAAAATAAATCACAGCAATAAAACCAGACCAAGCATGAGTATAAGCTTTACCCTTTAATAAACCAAACATTGGAAAAATAAGTGGTATTAACCAAAAAATAGTAACGACTTTATTGGAAAAAATTTCAGAAGGGTACCACCATATATTCCAAATTGGGATCAACAAAACTAGCCCCCAATAACCTACCAATGTCAGCCTGTGAGCAAGCATCATTTGTTTGGTCGGTTGCGGAACGCTAGTACCATTTTGATTGGCATCATCGATGATATGATCCTCTGTTTGCCGCGTTGATTTGTCTGTGGACATGAATAGACCTTTGCTAAATATTTTTGGGTGCTAGCTGGCGCGCAAGTGTTGCTAGGCGTTTACCTTGTGCTATCGCTAGTTTTTTTTCAGAATCGCTAAGGGACAAGTTGTTGCTTTCGCCATCCCAATGAGAGACTCCATAAGGTGTTCCACCGCTGCTCGTTCTTAGGAGTTCTGTTTGACTGTAAGGGAGCCCACAAATTAGCATTCCATGATGAAGAAATGGGATCATCATTGTTAACAGTGTTGATTCTTGCCCACCATGCATACTGCTTGACGAGGTAAAAAAACTAACTGGTTTGTTAGCTAATTTGCCGTTCATCCAGGTACTGCTGGTTTGGTCAATAAAATATTTTAAAGGCGCAGCCATATTACCAAATCGAGTTGGACTACCAACGATTAATCCAAGGCAACTTTCAAGCTCTTCAATCGATACATAACAATCACCATCGTCTGGAACCTCAGGACTCACTTGTTGATTATCTGGAGATAGGTTGGGAACTGTTCTGAGCAGAGCCTCCAAACCTTGCGATTCGACACCGCGAGCTATTTGCTGTGCCAGCGCTTGTGTTTTACCACCCGAGGAATAATACAGGATAAGTATATGACTCATATTATTGGTTAAACTAATTTAAGGACATTTTCAGGAGGTCGACCGACGATCGCTTTATCTTGACTGAAAACGATAGGTCGTTCAATCACTTTGGGATAAGCGACCATTCGCTTAATTTGTTCTGCTTTTGTCAGGGTGTCATCATTTAAGCCGGACTCTTTATACTCTGCTTCACCTTTGCGCATAATGTCCTTAGGGTTTACATCCAATAGACTTAAGATGGTTTTCAGTTGTTTTTGAGTCGGTGGGGTTTTCAGGTATTCCAACACTTCAAAATCTAAGCCGTTTTCTTCGAGTAAAGCTAAGGTTTGCCGAGACTTACTGCAGCGAGGATTGTGTAGAATCGTATACTTGGCCATTAATTGATATATCCTATACTTTGACTAGTCAATTGTTTATAGTCTTATGATTAATTAGGTGTTTTTCAGGACAGTTCCTTAAAAACAACGTGACTTTGAACGATATACTCCAGAATTGCAATATAGGGTTCATTAACGCGATTTTGCTCACGTCAATCCAGTATTTTAACCTAGCCTTGAGGCTATTTCACTATGCAGCAACAATTGATTTATTGGAAAGAATTTATAGCGTTTGTTTTATTTCGCTTTAAACAAGATAAATGCTCTTCAGTTGCAGCTCAACTAACCGTTACCAGTTTGTTGGCTATAGTGCCGCTGACAACTGTTGTATTTTCTTTATTGGCGTTAATTCCTAACTTTCAAAGTCTAGCACTCCAGCTACAACAATTAATGTTCGAATATTTTGTTCCAGCCACTGGGGAGTCAGTGCAAAACTACCTGACCGAATTTGTTGGAAAAGCGAAAGGCATGAGCGGCGTTGGTTTTTTCATGCTGTTATTAACGGCCTTATTGATGATGAAAACCATCGACAATAGTTTTAACAATATTTGGCAAATAAAGAGTCAACAATCTTTCCTAAGAACATTTTTAGTCTACTGGGCGGTGTTAACACTGGGGCCAATATTTTTGGGTAGTAGCTTGTTATTAACCTCTTATTTAAAATCTTTACCGCTGTTTTCAGAAGTCGTGGAGCAAGACACTATTTGGATGAGGTTATGGTTACCCATGACAATGGAAGTACTGGCCTTTGCTTTGATGTTTTTCATTATACCTAACCGAAAAATTTCATTGAAACAAGCCGGTATTGCGGCGTTAGTGACTGCGGTGCTGTTTGAGTTTGCTAAGTCAGGTTTTGGAATTTTTGTTGAGTATTTTTCGACCTATCAAGTTATTTTTGGTGCTTTAGCCACCATTCCACTTTTTTTAATTTGGATTTATTTAAGTTGGTCTATCATCTTATTTGGCGCGGAGGTTTGCCATGGTTTGTTTTCGTTTGAATCTAATTTACGCAAGAAAACTAACCATCCATTTATCCAACTAGTCCATATACTGTTGTTGTTAGCAGAAAAACAACAAAATGGAGAATCGCTTAATGAAGAAGATCTTTTTAATAACAAGATTTCGGGCTCAAGAGAGGCCAACGTTGCAGCGCTTGAAAAGCTAATTGATGCTAAAATGGTCGCAAAATTACAAGATCAAGCTTATTGTCTAAAAGTGGGTAGAGAAGATATTGACTTCGGTACGATATACCAAGTCGCGGGTAACAAACTGCCAACGCCGTCGGTAGTAAAAGCGAGTAAGCTACCTGAAAACGCCAAACAAAAGATCTTAAATCTATCAGAAGAATTAAATAGTCTACTTACGCAAAATTTAATTTGATGATTTGGCTTAATTAGTGGTCGCCCGGTAATCTTACGTCGTCTAAAGAGTGAGATTCTGTTTCATCTTCATCAAAACTATCATCAATGTTTCCGCGTTCGTGGGGCACGGCAGTCCATGGAATGACATCTGGAGACTCATCTAACACTTCTTCTGCTAACTCATCTCGCAACTCAAACGTTTGATAATAAAAACGATCGATGCAAGTTGTGCTCTCTACCTGCATTCTAGGTCTTATTTCTACCGGTTCATCCAATCCAAGCATGGCGTAAACTCGTCCATCCTTATAGGATCCTTCAGTCGTAATAACGGTTGGCGCATCACTGCCATTTTTTTGATTCGAAGAAACTACTAGCCCTGGTTGTCCACCTCGCTCGTTTTTACCTTGGTGCAAAATTAAACGAACAGGAGAGTAGCGGCCGTCAATGTATTCCAAGCCAAGTGTGGTACCGTTGGTTCTATCACCTGTGTACCAGCGGCATATTGCCAAGCGCCAATGAGGAGCAGGTTTTCCATCCATATATTCTCTCAATAATGCGATATTACCGAGATCGACATGAGGAAGCATATATTGATTACTTTTTAGGCCTATTCCACCGCTGCTGACGTTAATTGCATCCCAGCTTAAATGCTCGTTCGAGCGAATGTTACTTAAACTGACTAACTCCGCAGAGGATAATAATTTGGTTTTGTCTTGAGAACTTTTGCCCAAAACTCTGATGATATCTGACAAACCCCAAACCACATCTATTTTAGAGACAATGGGATAGCGACGAGCGGAACGTTCAATTCGCTCTTTCCAATGTTTGCTGACGTGTTCCCACAAGTACTTTGCTGTGGTGTGTTTGATCGACTTATGGAACGACTTATCGGATAGTAACCTTTTATCTTCAAGGGTTTCCATGTCAAATTGGATTTGCCTCAACAGCTCATTAGTTAACAGTAATCGAATTTTTGGATCTTCAGGGTCGTCCAGTTCACTGGTCACAAAGTTTGGTTTGTTTTCGCTGGTGATATCAATAATAAAACAGGCGTCGTTTCTGAAATCGTCAGGATTCTCAGAAATACGGGCTAAGTGGACCCAGTGGTGCAAATAGTGGAACAGGTACCAATGCTCTCCTTTATCTAAATGGTAAGGGTCTGCAAGGGCAAGTAAACAGTTCCTAATATAGTTTTGCTCCACGGTAGGTAAACAATAGCTATTGTCGGTATTGACCTCGATGTGGGTGAGATCGTCTTTCCCGGCATAGGCATATAAAGAATTAATTTCTCGCCATAGGTAGATAGGAATCGGTGCATAAACTTCGTATTGTTCCAACAGCATCAAACCCAAGTAAAAAATGGCATAGCAGGACGCTCTGGTTTTTATCTTATTTTTACCCCAGAGCTGTCGTTTGCTCTGTGAATCGTTAACAATGATCTTGTGAGCAAAAGCCATTTCTCTGGTTAAGGTCTGCAATTTATCTAGGTTACCCTGATGGTCGGGCTTTTTGACGGCGAGTCGATTAACTCTTGGTCGGAAATAATCATGGATTAAGGTGTATACCTCGTCAAAGGAGGTGACCAGCTCGGCACGCAGCTTGTACGATATTTCGGTTCTGTTAAGACTTGAAATCGCTCGAGTTATTTCAGGAAGTGTTTTTGACATGTCAGCGAGCGGAAGAGACCTCAGCCACTCCGTCAATTTGGCAGGGTCAGTCTCTACCAATATGTGCTGGCCTTCTTGTTGAGAAGGTATTGTAAGTTTTATGCTATCCATGTTTTTAATCGGACTCTATTTACTTCATTCCGTAGAAAATTTGATTAAGTCTAAAATCTTGTTAAATCACTAGCTGCGTTGAGTTTGCTTGAGTATAACCGGATGCTATCAAGTATAGCCATCTTAACACATTGATTAAATGTAAGTTATTGCTAATTTGGTTAAATCTAGCGTATTTTTATCATCTTGGGCGAATAAATTGATCGCGCATCTATAATTATTATAGTCAAGAATTTACAATGGCATAAGCTTCATTCGAATAATTTACCTAGAATAAAATACTTATGACTAAATCTCGTAATTTAAGGTGTTTTATAGCACTGTTAATCACTTTTCTGCTGGCTTCCTGTCAGGATACGTCAGATTTCTACCTTTTAGATCAAAAACAGGTTAAAAATCAGCAAATTGGTAAACGTTTAGCAAGTTATCGTGGCAAATGGTTGGTGATTAATTTTTGGGCTGAATGGTGTGCCCCTTGTTTGAAAGAGATCCCTGAGCTTAATCGCTTACACCAACAGCGAGAGTCACTAAACCTAGAAATCATCGGCGTAAGCTATGACCCGCTTGAAAATGCTAAAATTAAGCAAATCGCGCAAAAGTGGCAAATTGAATATCCGATAATGGCCACCACTCCAGTGCCTTATCTACCTTTTACACTTCCCAAAAGCCTACCTGGTAATTACATCATTAACCCTGATGGTCAGCTTGTCGCTAAGCTAAAAGGGGAGCAAACCTTTGAATCTTTAAGCAAGTTACTGATAACACTAAAGAAACAATCATCTCAAAGTGAGTAAATTGTGCACTAGTCTAGGTTTATCCCTGTTATCTTGGGCTAGTATTAATTTGTCTTGCCGCGCTTAATTGATAAATCAGTCTTGAATTAACAAAAAAGGCGGGGATTTATCAGTTATCTTGGCAGTTTTGAGCTATTACTTATAAGTACTCAACAAATAATTGTAAAAACTAGGCGCTATTAGTCCACAAAAGTGTGATTAGATATCCTTAAACCAAAGTGATCAGATGTTACCAATGTTAAAATCTTTAATTTATCGCGTTATTACAGCGAAACCATTCCTAAAGTCGGTTAGTAGCCTGTTTGTGATGGTATTTTTCGTCAATTCCCTCAGTTTGAACGCTCAACAAGCAGAACAAGAGGAGTCTGAGAAACCGCCTGTTAAAATCTTTGACCTTAAAATGGATGATGAAGATGAAGCGCCTGAAACTCCAGCACCAGCATCAACTGAGCAAGCTGAAGTCGTTGATGATAATCGAACTACCGCTGAAAAATTGGAAGACTTAAAGGGAGAAGTTTTAGCAGTTAATCGAGATCTTTTTATTCTTGAAGAAGATTTGCTATTTCCCGCTTCAACTCAATTAGCCATCTACTTTTCAGTCGATGTAGGCCAGTTTTTTAGTTTAGATAACATCAAGGTTAAAATTGATGACGAGCAAGTGTCTCACTATCTTTATACAGACAAAGATATTAAAGCACTACATAGAGGCGCAATTCAAAAACTCCATTTGGACAATATTAGTACGGGAGAGCATGAATTAGTTGCCATACTAATCGGCCAAGGTCCTCGAAATAGGGAATATCGAAAAGCCGTTTCTTTTACTTTTGAAAAAGGGACAGAAGCTAAGGCCTTGGAAATTCAGCTCCGTGACGATACAGGAAAGTTACAACCCAAGTTATCTGTTGTAGAGTGGTAAAATAAGGTGAAACCTCTTAAAAGCCTAATCGGGCTGATGACTTTTTTGCTGTTAGTGTTACCCAGCTACCATGCTGTAGCGCAAGAAATACTAGATGAAGAACAGCGTGAAGATTTAAAGAAACCAGCCAAATTACAGGATCTTGCCTATGGCGAAATCCTTTTCGATTACTATCGCGGTGACGAAATTACTGCGTTAACTAATATTCTTATCGCACAAAAGAAAAACTACTTACCCAATCATGCTAATAGTGCTGAGTTGCTTTCAGGTGTTATTTATCTAAATCTGGGAATGATGAGCAAAGCTCAAAATATCTTTAATCGATTACTTACAAAAGATGATTTAAAGAATGAACTGCTTGCAAAGTTAGAATTTTACTTGGCCAAACTACATTATAAGCAAAGGGACTTTGACGATGCGAAGCGCCGATTGAGTAATGTTTACCAAGTATTAGAAGTCGGCCTAAAAGACGAAAGTCTGATCATGCTGAGTAATATAGCGCTTTATCAGAACGACCTTAATACAGCTCGGGACTGGTTGTCTCAAATTAGTGAGGATTCTGAGTTACTCGCGTACAGTCGATATAATCTTGGGATTCTTTGGTTAACCGGAGGGGATGTTACCAGCGCTTTACCTTATTTAACTAAAGTTTATACAACAACCGAACCAACTGAAGTTCAAAGAACTTTACAGGACAAAGCAAAAGTTGCGCTTGGTTTTCATTATCTTAAAGCCAAAGACTTCCCAACCGCACGACAATATTTTCTGGGAGTTAGATTAGACTCTTCATATACCAATAAAGCTTTGTTGGGTATGGGGTGGACCTATATAGAAAATGGCGAATACAATAAAGCGCTTAGCCATTGGTTAGAATTACGAACGCGAGATATAAGAGATATTGCGGTTCAAGAAGGGCTACTGGCTATTCCCTATGCATATCAAAAACTAGAAGCAATGAAGCCAGCCCTAGAGAATTATTTAGATGCGTCTGACCAGTTTCAAAAACAAATCCAGCTGATCGATGATATCGAGAAGCAGGTTAGCGAAGGAAATTTGGTCGAGAATTTAGTTCAAAAGTTGATAAGAGCTAAAGAGTTAGGAACCGGTGATGAAAGCATTCAAGACACTAAATTATTTGGTGACGTTTACGATTATTATTTGTACGAGTTGCTGGCTCAAAATAGTTTCAACGAAGGTTTCAGAAACTACCAAAAGTTAGGTAGGTTGGCCTTGATGTTAGATCATTGGGAACAACAATTACCAATGTTTAGCGAAATGCTGGACACTAATCAAATTAGATTTGATAGTAAAATCCCACAGATTGATGCTTATATAGAGCAAGATCAATTAGTTGAATTTGAGGCTCAGTATCAGAGAATTTTGCAAGACTTATCGGCAATTCGGAAAGCTGAAAAACTTCACTTGATCGCCACACCAGAGCAACTGGCTATCCATAATCGAATTAGTCGATTGGAAAAAAGAATTCAATCCATTCCTGCCGAAATGATCCCGCCTGAACAAAAGGAAAAAGCCAAGCGAGCGAGGGGAGTGCTAGAGTGGCAGCTACAACTGGATCTAACCCAAAAAATTTGGAAACTAGAAAAACAAAGCCGTGAACTGAATGAGCTACTAAATCAAATGAAGAGTCAAACCGCCAAACTTGCCTCTGCACGTAGTATGGCGCTTACCCGCTTTGTTGGTTACCAAGCCAAAATAGATGAAGGTACACGAAAGTTAACGGACCTACGAGATCGGATTAAAGGACACGTAGATATTCAGTCAGATTATATAAAACGACAAATCTTGGATGTTTTGGCAAAGCGAAAGGCAACCTTAGAACACTTCTTATTGCAATCAGATTTATCGATAGCTCGGCTTCATGAGCAAGCTGTGTTTATCCCCGAAATTGAGTAGAACCATCGCGTTATGAATTTAAGTTTTTGTGAACATATGTCATTAACCACTTTTGGGAAGCGCACCCTATGTTGAAGCGTTCCTTAACGGTGAGTTGTTTGGCGCTGGCTTTATCTGCTTGCTCGAGTTTAAAAATTATCAATCCGTTTGCGGATATTGAAGTTGAAGATACTGAGCCACGAGTAACTTTTGTTGACTCAAGAGAAATAAAAGTTGAACCCTCTGAGTTGCCAAAAATCGATCCTGAGCTAGTGGTTGCCAGCTATCAAAGACTACTCTCAAGAGGCAGCCCAAAAGTTAGAATGGAAGCTTTAAGACGGTTAGCTGACTTAACAATGCGACTGGCAGAATCAAAAATGACGCTTGAAGAAGATGCCGATACTTCTAAACTTAATCCTGCGGTTCAGCGTGCAACGTTTGCGGAGGCGATAAGGTTATATCAACAATTATTAGTTGAATTCCCGGACTACCAAAAAGCTGCAGATGTGAAATACCAACTAGCGCGCGCACATTCGCTTAACAGTGAACCTGAAAAGTCGTTGGTTTTGCTTGATCAAATTGCGGTTAGTCCAGTGCAGGCGAGCTCTTATGTAGAAAGCCAATTCCGACGTGGTGAATCATATTTTGTGCGTAAGCAATATCAAGTTTCTGAAAAAGCCTATTCGGAAGTTTTGCTCAAAGGTGAAGGTACAGACTTTTATGATAAGGCGCTCTATAAACGCGGTTGGTCACTGTTTAAACAAAGTCTTTACCCAGAAGCACAAGAAGATTTCTTTGCATTATTAGAACGACTTTATGAAATAAAGCTATCCAAAACCAACGTCTCCAAGTTAACCGATGACTTAATCGCAGATACTCGAAGAGTGATTAGCCTTGCATTCTACAATCAAGATGGTGCCGAGTCAGTTCAGCAGTTTTTTGACAAGAAGGGTCCAAGAGCTTATGAATATGAAATTTATGATTCGTTGGCACAGCTTTATATAGAGCAAGAGCGGTTTCAGGATGCTGCTGACACCTATTTAGGGTTTGTGGCAAGAAACCCTCTGTCGATTCACTCTCCTGATTTCCACACACGTGTGATTGATATTTATAAAAAGGGGGGCTTTCCCAGTTTAATTTTACCAGCCAAAGAAAACTTTATTGTTAGCTATGGTAGAAACAGCGCGTTTTGGCAAAAGCACAAAGGCTCGGTTACTGAAGGAATCAAACCTCAGCTTAGAGAACATTTAGATGACATATCTGTTTTCTATCATGCGGAAGCTCAAAAATCCAATAAGCCCGAGGATTATTTGGTGGCTGCTAAGTGGTATCAAGAAATATTGGATACCTTTGAAGATCCTAAAATCGATTCACAGTATCGTTTTGCTTTGGCTGAGACCTTAAGTGATGGCGGTCAGTTTGCAAGAGCTGCAAAAGAATTTGAAACGGTGGCCTACGTCAATCCTCCTTCAAAATTTTCCAGGGATGCTGGTTACCGTGCTCTTGTTGCACATCAATCAGTTAAATATTCAGCGAGAGCAACAGAAGCAGATAAGCTTTCAGCTGTAATAAAAAGCGGGTTATTATTTGCAGAAAAATTTCCGACTGACAAGGAGACTGCTGGGATATTGTCGCGAGTTGCCGAGCAGCAACTTTCAATCAACGATATACAAGGGGCCATAAATACTAGTGAAAAACTGTTGACTATGGCTGTGCCACCTTCAAAACAACAAACAGATAGAGCAAGGGTGATCATTGCTAATGGCTTATTTGATCTTAAGCAATACGTTAAAGCGGAGCAGGCGATTACTGAGTTATTCCAAAATGTAACTCTCACTAAAAAGCAAGCTGCAAATTTTCATCAAAGAAGAGGCGAAGCGATCTATAAGCAAGCTGAGCAACAGAAGGCTAGTGGTAAACTTGTGGAAGCGGTAAATCTGTTCCTAAAAGTTGGAATTTTAGAAGCGACATCAAGCGTAGCCGTTAATGCTCATTTTGACGCTGCGACTTTACTCCTACAAATGAAATCATGGGAACGCTCGGCCAACTTATTTGAAGAGTTTCGTCGCAAATATCCAAGAACCGATCTGGCCAAAGATATTCCGGAAAAACTAGCATTCATTTATGAAGAGCAAGAAAATTGGGACAAAGCGGCAGTAGAGTATCAATCTTTGGCTGCTAACAATAAAGATCCAGAGCTGGCTCGAGAAGGCTATTGGAGAGTTGCAGAACTCTACATGAAATCAGGTAATGAAAGTAAAGCAATCGAGTCATACAAAAACTATGTATGGAAATATCCTGCGCCTTACTTGTTGGCACAAGAAGCAAGGTTAAAGCTGGTAAACTTATATGATAAGCGTGGCGAGAGAGATAAAGTTGTCTTTTGGCGACAAAAAATAATTCAATTTTACGCGAAGAATAAAAATCAAAATAACGCCCGCACTCGTTTCTTAGCGGCTGAATCCAAGTTTATTTTAAGTGAGCCACTGTTTGAAAGTTTCAAGAGAATTAAACTTCGACTGCCACTTGGTAAATCATTGAAGAAGAAGAAAGCTGCAATGAATAAAGCGCTTAAAGCGTATGAGTCAGTTGCTGACTATCAAGTTGCGCAGTACACATCTGCATCGACTCACAAAATTGGCCAGATTTATCAAATTCTAGCCAAGGATTTGATGGACTCGCAAAGACCCAAGGGATTAAATGAAGAGGAGCTGGAAGAATATAGCTTCTTACTGGAAGATCAGGCTCTACCATTTGAAGACAAAGCCATTAATTTATACGAAATTAATGCCATGAGAACTAAAGATAATATTTATAACCAATCCGTCAAAGACAGTATTGATGAACTTAAGAAACTGAAACCTGCTCAATATAACAAGGCGGAAAAAATGGAGGCAATTGAAAATGTTTCCTTCTAATTCAACTCAAGGAAAACTGGTGCCTACACTAAGGTTGCTCGCGCTCACTTTAATGTTAGGCGTTTTATCCGCGTGTAGCACTTTAACCAAAGATGGTGAAGAGCTCACTAAACAAACACCGCCCACCGAGTCAAATGAAACTGGTACTGAGCTGGCTGATTCTAATCCTGCAAATAGTTTATTAGCATTTGCAGGAAAAGACCCCATGGCAGATATTCAGATCAATGCTGAAATAAAAAAGTTTTATTCACAAGTCTCACAATTAAGCAACGACAAAAAATTCTCACAAGCTCTCGCGCTATTAGACAAACTGAAGGTTCAGTATCCACAGCTTTCCGGGCCGGATTATCAAAAAGCAAGAATCTATTTAGAGCAACAAAAACTCGATGACGCTTTGTTAGCGATAGATCTTAGTCTTAAAAATAACCCGCGAAACTATTACTCGCTAAACCTCAAAGGGGTTGTATTAAGAGAGTTAGGAAAATTTGAGGAAGCAAAACAAGTTTATTTAAAAGCAATTGAAATATACCCACCATACCCCAATTCTCACTTAAACTTAGGTGTGTTGGCGGATATTTATTTGCGAGATTCGGCATTAGCATTGATCAAGTATCAGCAATATCAAGCGCTAACGGGTGAACAAGACAAGCAAGTTAAAAATTGGATTATAGAAATTGAACGGCGAATCAAGGCGGGTGGATAATGAAATTCAAATTAACCAATAAACTTAGATACTTAATAGCGGTATCGCTTTTAGGTTTTAACGGGCTAGCCCAATCGGCTGAAATTGAAGAGACCGTGCTTGGGATGAACGTTTCAGGAAATAAGGAAGCACCTAATTTACTCTATATTATACCTTGGAAAGAAAGTTCGGATAAAGCGAGTCCACCGGAAGTCTATCGTTTGATGGACGAAGTTTACTCAACGGTCGATCCGGATGTATTTAACAAAGAAGTGAGCTTTTTTGAGCAACTTCAAACCACTCAACCACCAGCGAAACCAAAAGAAGATAACTAAGTATATAAACTAGCGCTTAAGCAAACACGTTTTAAGAGGACTAAGGTTATCAAAAATTCAATGGAGCATTTGATTATTGTGAACTCGAACAACTTTAAATTTGGAAAAAAGCGTCTATACTTTATTTCTTAATGGAGATGGTTAA
This sequence comes from Kangiellaceae bacterium, assembly GCA_965230505.1. Classification (GTDB taxonomy): domain Bacteria; phylum Pseudomonadota; class Gammaproteobacteria; order Enterobacterales; family Kangiellaceae. Next base: position 4,295,159 of record OZ246006.1, read on the forward strand.
GTTAACACCCAGCTCCAACTAACCAAACTTTTTCATTAACAATTAATACTGAGAAATTTTCTCAATTGATTTAACCAGCCACAGGGGACCACCATGGCATCTGAAGCAATGAATGACTCGCAAAACGCACTCAGCGCAGCGGCTCAGCAACCCGAAATTGGTATGTATGACACTATTGTAAGCTTTATGCAAAATGGTGGTGAGTTCATGTATATCATTTTGTTTGTATTCGCTATCGGGCTAGCAATAGCTATTGAGCGTTTTATATACCTCAGTATTATAAAAACTAAGAATAGAGCGGCCTGGAACAAACTATTACCTATTTTAAACCAAGGAAACTTTCGACAAGCACTAGAAATGTCGACTAATTCCAGTTCTGCGATAGGGCGTATTTTAGCCTACGGACTTTCTAAAGTCGGTGATGGTCGTCGTCATGACGATTTAGAAATGGCGATGGAAGAAGGCATGATGGAAGTGTTACCGCGATTAGAAAAACGTACTCCGTATTTGGCAACTTTTGCCAATATAGCGACTTTGCTAGGGCTGCTTGGTACCATTATGGGATTAATCAAAGCATTTACCGCGGTCGCAAATGTCGACCCATCGGAAAAAGCAAACCTACTGTCAGCCAGTATTTCAGTTGCAATGAATACCACAGCATTCGGTTTAATGGCGGCAATTCCATTGCTGTTAATGTTTACCTTCCTGCAAACAAAAACCACTGAGATAGTCGATAGTATTGAAATGGCGTCTGTAAAATTCGTTAATTTAATTAGAGCGGCCAGACCTAAAGAGGTTAAACCAGCTGTTAGAAAACCAACGCCAAAGCCTGGCGTCTAGTAGAGCGGTGATCCTCTAGAATGGGTCACCATTAGAGAATCAGTTTTTGACTGACCTCATTTACCCAATTAGCGAATATGATCAATGTATCGACATAAATCGAAAAAATTGAAAGAAACCAACGCCGAGCTGAATATCACCGCGTTTATGAATTTAATGGTGGTATTGGTGCCATTTTTATTGATGACGGCGGTGTTTTCACAAGTGTCTATTCTTAATATGAATTTGCCGACCGGTGCTTCTGAAGATATTCCAACTGAAGAAGAACCACCTAAAGCTCTAGAAGTAGTCATACGAGCTGAACGGTTTGATGTATTAGAAAGAAATTCTGGCCTATTAAAAAGTATCCCTAACACAGCGGAAGGGTATGATTTTGTCGGTTTAAACACTTTTTTACAACAAGTGAAAACCCATCCGGAGTTTAATACGGATACTGGTATTACATTGTTAATGGAAATGCAGACTGAGTATGACGCCCTAATTCAGACCATGGACGCCGTTCGCCTGATTGCCAGAGAAGATGAAGAATTAGATGCCGAAGGCAATATCATTCACGGCGAATTATTCCCCAATATTTCAATGGGGGACGCGCCGCCTGACACCAACACTCAGGCGGGAGAGAAGCAATGAAAAAATCTTACAAAGCGGTAAGAATGGAGCGTCATCATAAGCGGGGAGGCAACGGCTCTGGTTTAAACCTTGTTTCATTGATGGACATCTTTACTATTTTAGTGTTTTTCCTGCTGGTTAACTCGTCTTCAGTACAACAACTACCAAGTAGTAAGGCCGTTAAGCTACCCACATCTTCGGCACAACAGTTACCTGAAGAAACCGTCATTTTATTGGTAAACCGAGATCAAATTTTGGTTCAAGGTCGTTTGGTTGCAAAGGTCAGTGATGTCATCGATATAGAGGGAAATCTGATTCAACCGCTACTAGCCGAAATGAAGCTTCAAGCTCAAGCAAGCTTTACACCTAAAGCTGAGGAAGAGGGATTGGATGTAACCATTATGGGAGACAAACAGATCCCGTATAAACTTTTACGCAAGATATTGGCGACTTTAAGCGAAGCTAATTACACCAATATTTCGATGGCTGTCATGAAGAAGTCTGACTCACAAGCGAATAAAGAGAGTTAAGAATACCGATGGCACGCTTTCATTACTCATCATTTGATCCGATACTCCCCTGGGAAAAAAATTCAGAGGAATATTCGCGTTTTATAAAAATCTTACTGGCGTGTTTGGCATTTGCTATTTTAGTTACAAGCATTGTGCCATTTCTCGATGTTGAAGAAATAGACCGTAGTAAACGAACCACCATTCCACCCCGATTAGTCAAAATGGTGCTGGAACAGAAAAAAGTGGTTGAGCCACCACCACCCCCAGTGGTTAAAGAAGAAGAACCGGAAAAAGAACCAGAAAAGGAACCTGAGAAAGAGCCTGAAAAGGAACCTGAAAAAGTCAAAGAAGAACCTAAGCCTGTAGAGCCTACTGCCAAAGAAGTGGCTAAAAAACATATCGCAGTATTTGATGCTCTGGCGGATTTGCGGGACTTGAGCGATGTGGATGATTTGGCTAATAACCAGTCCTTAAGTAATGATACGGGCAAAGCGGCTGAAGTGACTCGATCTTTGATTACTAAAAAAGCGACACAAGGTAGTGGTGGAATCAAAGTTGCTTCGGCCAGTAAATCGTCTGGTGTCGGCACATTAAGAGGACAAAATAAAACCAAGGTCACCAGTGAAATAGGTACTGCGGTTGAGAATACTAAACGTAAAGCGAAAGATGGTAGCTCTAAAAGAAGTGATGAAAACATACAGCTGGTATTTGAAAGAAGTAAGCCGGCTATTTTTGCGCTTTATCATCGAGCACTTCGAAAAAATCCTGCGCTGCAGGGGCGAGTGGTGTTTCGATTAACCATTGCACCTAGTGGAAAAGTGACTAAGTGTAGCGTTGACTCTAGTGAAATTGACGATCCTGCTTTACTTAAACGGTTAGTGGCTAAAATAAAGCGCATCAATTTCGGTGCTCAAAATGTCGCCGAATGGAATGATACCTATTTAATCAACTTCTTACCTAGCTAATTCAATTCAAGTCGCTTACTCATAGTGAGCGACTTATCTCTTTCTGTAGTATTATATCCTTTGCAAATTAATTTGCTTACCGGCAACCTTGACTAGCTCGAGCGGGCTTGGAAATTGCCGGTAATATAAGGTTGATGTGTCAATTTACGGAGCGTTTATTCATTGAAATCATTATTCCTCATCGTCTTTCTATTTTATAGCGTTGAGCTAGAGGCTAAGTGGTACCAACAATCATTTGATGTAATGGGCACCAGAGCTAAAGTCGAATTTGAAAGTGACTCCCCAGAATTAGCTGAGCAGTTGCTTAAGCAAGTCGTGTTTGAAATGAACCGCGTCGACCAGCTGATGAGTCCTTATAAACCAGCAAGCGAACTTTCAATACTCAATCAAACTGCAGCCAAGGGTTATGTCAAAATATCCAAAGAATTATTCAACCTATTGGTAAAGTCTGAAAGCTACTCAAAGTTAACTCAGGGCGCATTTGATGTGACTTTTTCAAGTGTTGGTTATCTCTATGATTATCGAAAACAGTCAAAACCCGATGCTAAAACAATTAAAGCGCTTAAATCATCCATCAATTATCAAAGCATTCAATTAAAAGCTGAAACTAGCGAAGTGAAGTTTGTTGATGAGAACACTAAAATTGACCTAGGTGGAATTGCCAAAGGTCATGCCGTTGACCAGTGTATTGAGCTATTAAAACGACACGGAATTAAAAATGCGTTTGTCAGTGCGGGTGGGGACAGCCGAGTGATTGGCAGTAAAGGCGATCGCCTCTGGTATATTGGAATTCGTCACCCTCGAGATGCTGAAAAACTCATCGTTAATATGCCATTACAAGAGGTTGCCATTTCTACCTCTGGAGATTATGAGCGTTTTTTCGAACAAAATGGTATTCGATATCATCATATTATTGACCCCAATACAGGGGATTCTGCAAGAAGCTCACAGAGCGTTACAATATTAGCTGACACTTCTGTTGATGCGGACGCATTATCCACTAGCATTTTTATTCTTGGGCCTGAAAAAGGCATGGCCATGATTAATCAATTGCCTAACGTATCTGCAGTGATTATCGACAAGAATGGCAAAATGACCTTTTCCAATGATCTAACAGGCTCTAACTAGTTGAAAATTGGACATGTTTTGGCCACAAAACCTGTTTTTTGCTTATTTACACGCATTTTGGCTTGAATAAGGTTGGTTAGCCAATATAGTTGGATTATCATTCAGCTATCTCTATTAACCGATTACTTAACCGTATGATTCGAATCCAATCAATATTGACCTTGTTGCTCTGCTTAAACTTGAGTTTTCAAGTGAGGGCAGTCGAGGTGCGAGACCTCTATTTAGTCAAATTGCCGGTCGCTGAGCAAGGTAGAACGGTACTTTGGAACGCTTCTCTAAAAGGATTTAAGGAAGTGATGGTCCGCAAGAGTGGCTCGTCTGAAATACTCAGGAGTCCAGAAGTTCAATCGGCTTACCGAAAAGTGACCAGCTATTTACAACGTTTTGAATATGCTAGCCAGGAAGACAATACTGAATTCCCTTATGAAATCGCACTTTACTTTGAGCCACGGTTAATTGATGGCCTAATTCAACAGGCTAAAATGCCACTATGGGGTAGTAATCGGCCGTTGAGCATTATTTGGCTGGCCGTTGAAGAAAACTTTGAACGTAAGGTTGTTTTAGAATCAGAAGAAGAAGGAAGTCTGTATCCCATACTAAAAGAAAACGCGGTGAGACGCGGATTACCGATCATTATGCCACTAATGGATTTAGAAGATGAATTAGCGGTTTCAATTAGTGATATTTGGGGACGTTTTCCTTCGGCAATTAAACAAGCTTCCATAAGATATCCCTCCGACGTTGTGATGTACGGACGCATTAATCAAGTTGGCGAAAACTGGCTAGGAAAATTTGGCTACATCATTCAAGATCAAGAGGTAGTCTTTGATGCTCTCGGAGAAAGCAAAGAAGAAGTCGTGGCAAATATGATGGACTCGCTTGCCGATAGGTTGTGTGATAAATACTGTGTAGTTCAAGAGATTGGTCAAAAGAATGAACTTTTGGTAAACGTTTCAAATATTAGCAACTTTAAACAGTTTAAAGCCGCTGAAAGTTATTTGGCTGATTTATCTTCGGTTAATAAAGTGAGCGTGGTCAAGCTTTCAAAATACGATGTTCTTTTTAAGTTAACCTTATTGGGGCAAATTAATTCAACGGTCGAAGGTATTGCGCTAAGCCAAAAAATGGTCGCTATTGAGCCACCCGTAAAATCCGAACCTGAGTTAACTGCTCCAGAAGGACCTGATAATATTGAGCAGCAAAATTTAACCGATGCAAGTCGTTCCGAAGTCAGTGATAATTTGCCTTCGGCGAACGACATTCCAAATGCGCAAGGTGAAGAAGGCGAGTTGGAAATTACTTCTGATGACGGTCTTAACCAGTCCAATGTCGGCCAGTCAGAGAATCAGCAACAGCACCAACTTAAAATAAAAACGCTTTATTATCGGTGGATAGGTTGAACTGGAATCAACTTCCTAATGTAATTACTTCGCTAAGGCTGCTTTTATTAGTGCCCTTGGCGTTTTATTTGACAATACAAGACTACCAACTGTCATTGTTAATATTTTTTATTGCCGGCGTTTCAGATGCTTTAGATGGTTTCTTAGCAAAACGATATAACTGGGTCAGTCGATTCGGAAGTATTTTAGATCCCATTGCCGATAAGGCCCTTTTGGTTCTGACCATGGCGCTTTTGACAGCCAATCAAAAAATTAGTTTGTTGTTGTTTGTATTGGTTGCGTTGCGCGACATATATATTGTGCTTGGTGCCTATATTTATTATAAAAAAATAGGTCCGTTCAATATGCAACCAAGTTTAATTTCTAAATTAAATACGTTTGTTCAAATTCTCTTAGTCACTGCAGTTTTAGTTTCTCTTGGTTACCGTGCGTTACCAGAAGTGGCTATTCAATTATTGACCTATTTGGTTTATTTTACGGTGGTTGCCAGCACCGTTCATTACACCTTAGTCTGGGGACGAAAGTTTAAGTTAGAGCTTAATCGTAAGGGTTCACAATCTTCTAACTCTAGCGATAAGCAGTCCTAGATATTATGTTTCAATTGCCTCTTGATATTCGTTTGGATGATTCGGCTCGTTTAGATAATTTTTATCTCGGCGATAATCAGCAATTAGTTCAACGGTTAGAAGGCCTTAGAGAAAATCACCACGAGTTTTATTTCGTTTGGGGTAACCAATCGGTTGGTAAATCTCATTTAGCACAAGCAATTTGCCGAGATCTTTCTGAACGAGAAAAAGTTGCGGTTTATATTCCCCTTGATAATCAGGCTATGCGTCCAGAAGTACTTGAAGGTCTGGAGTTTGCCGATGTGGTTTGCCTAGATGCTTTTGAGCATATTGCAACAGACCCAGAGTGGGAAGTTGCTATTTTCGATCTGTTCAATCGAATAAAACTGAGTGACAAAAGTTTGCTCATTTTTAGTGAAATTTCCATTGCCTCTATTCAAGTTGAGCTGGCTGATTTACGTTCTCGTTTAACTTCAATGGAAGTGTATAAGCTCAACGGGTTAAATCCAGATAATCAAGCTGACTGTATTAAAACCCTTGGCCAACATAGGGGGTTACAAATCTCTGATGAAGTGGCAAGTTTTTTGATGATAAGAACCGAGCGAAACGTTGCGAAAATTGCTGGGATGATAGAGCAGCTCGACCGACAGTCATTAACTCATCAAAGAAAAATTACTATACCGTTTGTTAAGCAGGTGTTTTCTTTATAGTGTTGGATATTATAAATATTTATACTTATAGGTCCGATTTAGATAAAAAAGAACCACAAAAATAAAGCCTAATTAAAGTACATTCACCAAGCTAAAACATACCTCCACATACAATCATTCGCACAAGTCTAGCTCGAATCTAAAACGGCCAAAAAAAAGCCGCTATGATTGGTAAAACATCAAGCGGCTAGACAGTTATTTTATTTGAGCTCTATTCTATTTCAAACTCAGAACATTCTAGATTGCTGTTGCCACTGAGTATTGCAGCTGAGTGTGTTAAAGTTCGTGGTAATATTCTTGCAGCATAAAAATTCAAGACTTGAACTTTGCTTGTTTTAAACTTTTCAGGTTGCTCGCTTGACAATGCCACGTCAGCCATTTTTAATAACACGTGGGCAACAGAAACATAACCCGAGTACATAAGAAAGTCGAATGCAGCTGCTCCAACTTCATCCATATCGGCTTGTGCAGCTTGACCAATTTTTGCAGTCAGTTGCATCCATTCTCCGCATAAGGTCTCAACTTGTTTGGCAGCAATCGCTAATTGATTATTATCGGACAAAGATTTTGCATGTTGGCTGATTTCATTGACCCAAGAGGATAAAGTCTTGGCATTATCTCTAAGGATTTTTCGGCCTAATAAATCGAGTGACTGAATGCCGTTAGTGCCTTCATAAATCATTGCAATTCTAGCATCCCTGACTTGTTGTTCTAGCTCCCATTCTGAAATATAACCATGTCCACCAAGCACTTGAACGGCGTGATTGGAACACTCGAATCCGGTTTCAGACATAAACGCTTTACAGATCGGAGTCAGTAATCCGAGTCTTGCTTCAATACTTCCGTCCTTATCGCCTTGATACTTTACTTGGTCAAGCAATGTCGCCACATAGAAAGCTAATCCACGACAACCTTCCACCAATGCTTTTTGAGTTAGTAACATTCGTTTTACATCAGGGTGAACAATGATTGGATCGGCTGCTTTATCAGGATACTTCGGGCCTGACAATGCACGCATTTGTAATCTGTCTTTTGCATAGTCTAGTGACGCGCCGCGTGAGAGATCGGCAATGGCATAACCTTGTATACCTGTCGCAAGTCGGGCTGAGTTCATCATGGTGAACATGTAACTCAAACCTTTGTTTGCTTCACCGACCATAAAGCCAACGGAATCTTCAAAATTGATGACACAAGTCGCTGAAGCTTTGATACCCATTTTGTGTTCGATGGAGCCACAGTGCACATTGTTATCGGTTTGAGTATGTTGCTCTGAACCGAGTATTTTCGGTACCACAAAAAGCGATATTCCTTTGGTTCCTGCAGGCGCATCGGGAAGTCTCGCCAGTACCAGATGAATAATATTCTCTGACATATCGTGCTCGCCCGCAGAAATAAAGATTTTAGTTCCACTTATTGCATAGCGGTTGTCATCTAACGGTTCGGCTTTGGTTTTTAGCATACCCAAATCAGAGCCACAGTGTGCCTCGGTCAAACACATGGTGCCTGTCCAACGACCATGTATCAGGTTAGGTAAATATTTATCTTTGAGTTCTGAGCTCCCGTGTACTGAAAGGGCAGAAATCACGCCGTGAGTTAAACCGGGGTACATACTCCAAGAAGTATTGGCTGCTGCCGTCATTTCTCCGAGGGTTGTTGCCAAAGAAGGCGGTAAACCTTGGCCGCCATATTCTTTGGAAAAACCTAAAGAAGCCCAACCGGCATCACAATAATTTTTATAAGCCTGTTTAAAGCCTTGTGGAGTTTTCACTTGACCTTGGTTGAATTCGCATCCAGCTTGGTCTCCTGGGTGATTAAGAGGTGAAAGCTGCTGTTCCGCAAATTTTGCCGCTTCGTCGATCACTGCATTGACCAAATCTTTATCAGCTGCTTCATCTTGGCCTAGTTGTTGATATAGGTCGGTGACCTTTAACCAATCATGCAGAATAAATTTAATATCGTCGACTGGGGCTTGGTATTGTGGCATGAAACGATCTCCGAAAAAGTTAGGTCTGGGAAAATATCTTGCTGCAAACAGAATGAAAATTCTCTGTATGTGTTTATTTTCAGTATTGAGCCACAATTTAACTGGTCAGACATGTTACGTCAAGCCAACCAAGATTTATTTTTTCTAAGCTATACCTGCTAATCGTTAGGCTTTAAAATACAACAATATGTTGTTAAACAATATTTTGATTGGAAGTAAAATGCAGCAACAATTCGTTGGCACTCGTAGGCTTTATTCGGATAAAGGTACCGAGCAACTGAGCAACTCGAAAGTTTTGGTCATTGGCATAGGTGGGGTCGGTAGCTGGGTAGCCGAAGCGCTAGCACGCAGTGCCGTTGGGCATATTGTATTGCTCGATCTAGATGATATTTGTGTCAGCAACACTAATCGCCAAGTCCATACCTTGTCGAACACCGTTGGCCAACTTAAAGTTGAAGCAATGGCTGAGCGACTTAAGTTAATAAACCCAGATTGTCAGGTAACGACCATCGCAGATTTCGTCAACAAGGACAATCTGATAGAGTTGATCACTAAGGATTTAGACTATGTGGTGGATGCAATCGACAATGCACGAGTTAAGGCAGCTATCATAAAACACTGTAAGCGAAATAAAATCAAAATAATCACCGTGGGCGGGGCTGGTGCACAGGTGGATCCTCTAAAAATACAAGTTTCAGATTTAAGCCGAACCTGGCAGGACCCCTTGTCGGCTAAAGTCCGCAATGAGTTGCGCCGAAATCATGGTTTTAGTAAGAACCCTAAAAGGCGTTTTGGTGTGGAATGTGTCTATTCCACGGAGCAGCTTCTCTACCCGAAATCTGATGGTACCGTGGATTATCAAAAAAACAGTGGTGAAATTGCTGGCAAGCTGGATTGTGCCCAAGGCCTTGGTGCCAGTGTCGTGGTAACGGCTACCTTCGGCATGGTTGCTTCATCGAGAGTGATCAATTGGCTAGCAAAATCTTGATAAACAACACGATCTAGTCGCTTTGTTATATCCGATAAAGTGAGTGGGGATTGGTGTAAATTTAGGCACGAAGAAATTGTGGCAACGCTAAACTGCCGATGGTGTAGAATGATAATCACAAGACTACTAGTGTCTTAGTGTCGGGATATCGCCAGCCATATTGACTTTTCTGATGTAGAGAATTAGCTCGTTTTCCGCTTCATGTTGTGAATGAAAAGGGCCGAGCTCTTGATTTTCTCGAGTTGTAAACCACCATCCTTCGCCAGTATGGTAATATCTTTCCGACCTAAACCATGGTCGAGCAGCTTCTCCTGAACGTGTTCGCATAGTCTTCTCCGGTGAAAAGTGTACATTTAGTATACGCCAAATAGTTGCTTCCAAGCAAAATTCTATGACATGGTGATTAATTCGTGCGGATTTCGGTATACAACCTGCAAAACAAGCAATATTTATACAAACAGTTGGGATCCTTTGCTACTATTAAGACTAGGGCATTTTATGCTTAAGTTTCTGAAAAATAACAACAATCTGAAGCTACTGAAATAGTTTAAGAAGAACCACGGAAATATCTTTGTGAGCGCTATCGAAATACCAGGTTATAAAATCATAAAAACGCTTGGCGTCGGCGGGCAGGCTACTGTGTATCTCGCGATACAGCAAGGCTTCGATCGTGAAGTTGCACTTAAGGTTATGTCTCCAGCACTAGCAGCTGATCCAACATTTGGTGAACGGTTTATTCGCGAAGCGAAGATTGTAGCAAAGCTATCTCATTCGAGGATAGTTACGGTTTATGACGTCGGTGAAAGCGGCAGTTTTTATTATCTAGCTATGGAGTATATGCGCGGGCAAGAGTTAAAAACTCAAATTGCCGCTGGCATGAAGACCAAAGAAGCATTAGTAATCATCGCTAAGTTAGCACAAGCACTGCATTTTGCTCATGGTAAAGGCTATATTCATCGCGATGTAAAGTCCGAAAATATTCTATTTGATGAAGATGGCCAGCCGGTATTGACCGATTTTGGAATTGCAAAGGCCTCCAATTCTTCAACTCAAATGACACAAACGGGTAAACTCATCGGTACGCCCGAATATATGAGCCCCGAACAATGTCGCGGCAAGCAATTAGACGGTCGCTCGGATCTATATAGCTTGGGAATTATATTGTACGAGATGCTGACCAGAAAAGTTCCTTTTACCGGGGAAGATTCCGTTTCTGTCTGTATCCAACACGTCACAAAACCTGTTCCTAAACTCCCAGCTAGGTTGAATCACTTACAGTGGATCATTGATTCATTGCTAGCTAAGGATCCAGCAAATCGGTTTCAAACGGGTAAAGAGCTTGCAGAAGCAATTCAATCTTATATCTCTGGCGCTAAACCCACGCCCACTCGAACCACTGGACAGTCTCGCACCGTTATTTCAGAAGTCATTGACCAGCAAGAAGACACCGATCATTTTCAAGATCAGGACTTTGAGCTTAATGATAATTTTGATGTCGAGCAGCGTATTGACGTTTCACCAGAAAAAAAGAGCCCTGTCGTCTTTATTAGCGTCAGCATGATTCTGATCATTTCTGCTGCGGCGGGTTTCGTTATGAAAGAAAAATGGTTACCTGCGGCGCAGCAAACATTGGGAGTTAGTTGGTTTCCAGATTATTTGCCTAAAGATGAGCAAACCAAAGATGCCAAAAACAGCGAGCTAGCGAGTGAGAGCAATGAACAACCCAAAGCCAGTCAGTTGGAAAAACAGCAAGACAGCTCGACTCCAGCCGAGCAGACAGGTGACCAAAGAGTTCAACAATTAATCCAACAAGCTGAAACGCTTGCCCAATATTCGCCCCATGAATTAACTGACATTCAACAAGCAATGGATCTGTTAATTACAGCCAAATCACTGGCTCCTTCGAATTCTGAAATAACTAAAATACGTGATAGTGTTGTTACCATCGCATTAGATGAAGCCGTTGAAGCAGCGAATAAAAATCAGTTTGACAGTGCTGACCAGTGGGTAAAGTTGGTTGAGTTTGCCGATAAAGATAACCCCAACTTAGCGACCACCAAACAATTAGTAGGGAGTGTTAAAGTTGCATATGAGCAACAAGCGAGCGAAGAAATACAACAGATTAAAAAGCTCTCGGAATATATTTCCAACGCTGAGAAGTCGATTTCTGAAGGTCGCCTAGGTTCTCCAGAGAACGACAATGCAATTCATTATTTAAAGCTGGCGGAAGAAATTTCTGCAGATGACCCAAGGATAAGGCAATATTATAATCGAATCGAGGCTAGGTATATTCAGCTGATAGATAAAATGATTAATAAACGAGATTTCAATAAAGCCAAGCAACATCTGCTTAAAGTAAAGTCGCTAGGTACTAATAAAGTGGACGTTGCACTTGTAGAAAAAAAGATTAATTCGGCTAAATCTCGACACGACGCTTACCGAAAAGAACAAGCTAGAAAGGCGGAGTTAGCAAAGCAAAAGAAATTAGCCGAACAACAACGGTTAGCCAAGTTAGCCGACCCATTGGTGCAAATGAGGTTACAAAGTAGTCTACAGGCTGCAAGCGATCTAGTTGCAACAAGCAATCTAGTTGAGCCGATTGGTAATAACGCGTTAGAAAAGTATCGATCTGTGCTTGAAATAGATTCAAGTAATGTTGACGCAATTGCCGGTATCAAAAATATTGAAGACACCATAATAACCAACCTCGAAGTTGCGCTCTCTAATCAAGTGCTGGGGGCTGCTAACAATTGGTTGAATAAATTGAGAAAATTTGATCCAGAAGATTCGAGAATTGCAGATTTTCAGTTACAGTTGGAAGAGCTAGAGGTGAACGAACAGATCTCTGAGCCTGTTAATGAGGCTTCAGCAAATTTATCTGAAACTACTCTCCAAGAGAGTGCTGAGCAATCAGTTAATGACCAATCAGAAACACTGAAAACAGATTTGGATATTGATTCAAGCCAAGATAATAACTCGCAACAACCCGAATTGCTTGAAGATGAGTTGGATAGCCAAAATGTGGAAGACGGTCAATCAGATCAAGAACCAGTACAAGAAAAAGACCCAGACCCAATAGCATAATTCAAACTATATATTTTAACGACGAAAAATTTTAATCGCTTAGATTTTTTAAATGAGAAGCACAATGAAAATTAGCCTAAATCAATTAATACTCGCCGCTTTTATTGCTAGCCTTTTTGCTTGTGGAGGCAGTAAAACCGCTTTGATTAATCAATCCGATATTAATCAAGCTTCTGAATCTGGACAGTTAGCAGCTTTGTACGACAAAGTTGATAAAATGATTATCGAGGCACGAGGCTCGGATAAAGAGCAGCTCATTCAAACACAAACTGAAATAGCAAAACGATTAGTTGATCAACAAGAACAACAAATCGCCAAAGTTCTGGCTGAGGAAAAAACAGAATTTGGTATGGTTGATCGTCAAACCCTTAGTCAACTTTTGGAGCAAGCGGAGAATGTTAAAAAATGGGATGTATCAAGATACAGCTCAATTATTCCTGCATTAAAAGCTCAACTCGATCGAACGGAACATGCAATCACTGAAGCTTCCAATAAATCGGATCGCAGTGCTAAAGATGTTGTCGCCCAAATGGGATGGTTAAAGCAAGCTGCAATTTTAGCTGGAAATGGAAGTAATGAAGAGCAGCTTTATAAAAATAGATTAGCTAAAAATATTGAAATGCTAAACCAGCAAGGTGTCGAAGCTTTTAATAAACGTATGTTTAATATGTCATTATCGGCGGCTGAAAAAGGACTAGCTATCGATCCAGGAAATTTGCAGTTTGAGTCTATGCAATCACAAAGTGAAGCCGCTTTATTTGAACAAAATTTCAGAGGGGCTTTAGAAAGTGGAAAGCCAGAGTCAGCTTATCAAGCATTACAAGAAATTGCAGATAAACCTTTAATGCAACAAATTAAGAAGAAGATGGAAAAACCGATTTTGTTGCTCGCTAACTATTTTGCTAATAATGCTCAAGTTGCCTACCGTAAAAAAGATCTAGCGCTAGCTTACACAGAGTTTCAACGCGGTAGAGATATTCAGCGCAAACTTGATCGAACTAATTTAGGCTTTATACAAGAAAAAGAATACTTAGATCTTTTAATGACTAAAGCAACCTCAATGAAGGAGTCTCCTGGTGCTGTTTATGGCTTACTTACCATTATCAAAGAGTTTGATCCAGCTTATCCAACTCTAGAAAAAGAGTTAACTAGCTACGCCCAGAAATTACAAAACAGAGCAACTATTAAACTTTCAGTTTCAGAGTTTAAAGAAGTATTATCCTCTAACTCTGTAGTTGCTTCAGTCGGCAGACGAGTTGGAAGCAAGTTAGAAAAAGCCTTATTTGATGGATTGGGGAATCAATTACAAATTGTCGCCGATCTTTCGGCATTGCCGGCTCCAACTTTATATTCTGGTGATTATTTATCGGTGGAAGGTGAAGTGCTTCAAGCGGCGATTGAAACCAATACTAATAAAGGCCAAAGGAGTATGAATGTACTAACGGCCATTAATAAAACTGAAACCGAGGAATATACAGATTGGAAACGAAGAAAGCGAGGAGAGCCACCGGTTCAGTATAATGAAGAAAAAGTTATGGAAGATGTGATTATTCAAATCGAGCGAATAAAAAAGATAGCGGTTGCCGAGGTGGCTTACCGAATTATCGAACCTGCGACGCAAAAAGTTTTAGTCACAGACAACGTGGTCAAAGAAGGTAAATATTCTGGTGATTCAATTAATGAATTTCAGAAAGGGCTTTTTCATCAAAAATATGTGTCAGCTGATTTACCGTCAGATATAAAAATTATGGACAACCTGGCAACTGAATTATCAGAAGCCGTGGGTAAAGCATTGATAAATTATTTGGCCAAACCTGAGCAAAAATACTTTGAGCGTTATCAGCAAGCAAGTAGCCGAGGTGAAAATAACAACGCAGTTGAATTGCTAGCAAATGCGGTTGTTATGTCGAAAGAAGATTCTCCGACGCAACAAGATTGGAACGCCCAGTTAAAGCAGTTGGTTTTAGCTATTTAGAAAAATTTATCTAATACTTTGCTAAAAAAGCGATTGTCAAAATCGCTTTTTTTATTTCATTTTTCTAAGCATCTCTTGGAAGCATCTTTTCGATGGTTCTAATTAGTCTTTTGTTTTTCTTGGTTGATTCTGAAAGTTGATCATGACTAGCCTGATTTTGTTGTTGATTGATTGCCCAATCAATGTGTTCCGCAACAAGTTCAGAACAGTGAGTTTTTCTATTTTGTAAGGCCTCTATGGTTTGCGCTGAGCTTTCTGAGTTACCAAGCGCCACCGCAATATTTCTCAACCAGTTCTGGTAACCAATTCGTCGGATTGGGTTTCCTTCCAAACGTTTATTAAACTGTTGCTCTGTCCAATTAAATAGGTTGATTAAGGATTCGTTATCTAAATTGTATCTTGCAGAGAAACCTTTCTCTTCGCTAATATTAGCATAACGATTCCATGGGCAAGCCAACTGGCAATCATCACAACCGTAAATTCGATTACCGATTAAGGGTCTTAACTCTTTAGGTATCGGACCATTATTTTCGATGGTTAAATAAGAGATACATTTTCGGGCATCTACCTTGTAGGGGGCCACAATCGCATTGGTAGGACAAAGGTTGATACAGGCAGTGCACTGACCACACTGGTTCTGAACAGGCTTATCAATTTCCAAAGGTAGGTCGATAAAGATTTCGCCGAGAAAAAACCAAGAACCCGCACTCTCATTGATTGTTAAAGTATGTTTGCCTTTCCATCCTAATCCGGATTTCTCTGCAAAGCTGGTCTCAAGTACTGGGGCACTATCTACAAATACTCGATAACTAAATTCTTGAGTTTGCTGGCACAGATCTTTAGCTAGCCGCTGTAAGCGTTTACGTATTAACTTATGATAATCACGCCCTAAAGCATATCGCGAGATATTAGCCTTGTTGGAATCTCTCAGTACCTTGGTAAAGCCAGCACCTTCAGGCAAATAATCAAAACGAAGGGATACAACCCTGCAAGTATCCGGGTGAAGTTTATTCGGAAATTGACGCAATTCTTGATTGCGTTCAAGGTAAGACATGCAGCCATGATTTCCCTCGGCAACCCATTTGCGGAATTCTTCGAAATATTGCCCAGTTTCAACGTCGCTGACGCGCGCATCTTGAAAACCATAGTCTTGGGCCAGCTCAACTAACTTGGCTTTAATTTGGGTTAATGACGACAAAAGCAGCAGCCGATTAAAAGTGATGAGGGGATTATAACCATAAGAAAATTCCATTTCAGATCATTTTAAGCAAAAAGTACTAAAAACAGCTTGAGACATTCGCTCCATTCAGTTAGATTAGCGGCTGTTCGATTTTTGCTGAACAGAACAACCGTTTTTTCTGTACACGCAACACAAATTGCGCCCGTAGCTCAGCTGGATAGAGTAGTTGGCTTCGAACCAATTGGTCGGGAGTTCGAATCTCTCCGGGCGCGCCAAATAGCGACTGTTACCTCAAAAGACAAGGCTACCTTTATGGTAGCCTTTTTTGTTTGTGGGTCCGGTAGATTAGAACTCCATCAGTTCGAAAAATTCGTCCGGAACGAATTTTAACATCGGCCGCATTTCAGCCGATGGCCCCAACGGGGTGGAGTGCAGGGACGTACGGAATAATCTCTCCGGGCGCGCCAAATAGCGACTGTTACCTCAAAAGACAAGGCTACCTTTATGGTAGCCTTTTTTATTTGTGGGTCCGGTAGATTAGAACTCCATCAGTTCGAAAAATTCGTCTGGAACGAATTTTAACATCGGCCGCTTTTCAGCCGATGGCCCCACGGGGTGGAGTGCAAGGACGCACGGAATAATCTCTCCGGGTACGCCAAATAGCTCGTCAACCTTCCTAAATCTGCCATAGATATTTACTTTTAAACTACAAAGCTAACTGCATACTTATATTGGAATCACCGCGAATACTGTATAATTCTGCGCTCAGACTTAGTGCAACAGAAACGAATCTTTAATCAATATGCTTATTCTACCCTCCGACTTATCCAAAGACGCCGTTGAATCTTTAGCCAGAGAATGGGTGATTTCAAAAACTTCAGATTCTGAAACTCATCCAGATATTGCACTTTGGACAGAACAAACCGTTAAAAAAATAGAATCCGGTGAGCTATTAATTGAATTTGGAGAAGAGTCCCAAACCGTGTATTTAAAAACTAAAGACGAGCTCAATTTTACCGGGCAAGTGCAGGGTGCCAACGATGAATAATTACTGTCTCAGACGACTTCGATATGCGCTTAATTTAAACGACAAAGATGTATTGGAAGTGTTTGCATTAGCAAGCTATAAATTGACTCCCAACGAGCTTAATAGCTATCTGGTCAAAGAGGACGACAAGAGTTATGTCGAGTTACCTGATTATATTTTAGTCATATTTTTAGATGGACTTATTATTAAACTACGTGGGGCTAGAGAAGGGGAAACGCCGCTTACTCAAGCTGAACGAGTTGCTCAAAGTAAAAAAATCAAATTGAATAACAATATGTTGCTTAACAAGATCAAAATAGCGCTTAAACTCAATTCGGATGACCTCATTGAAATGTTAGCTCTGGCTGACTTTAGAGTGTCGAAAGGGGAAATGAGTGCTTTTTTCAGAAAGCCTGATCATCGAAATTATCGGGAATGTGGCAATCAGTTAATTCGTAATCTTCTAACTGGAATCACGACTCATCTTCATCAAGGGAAGAAAGCGGCTGTTAAAGCTAAGCTAGCTAAGTCGAAAGTGGGGACCACGCACAAGTCAAACTCGCAAGCGAGTTCTAAACCAAAATCGAATTTGAAGTCTGGTGGAAAATCTAGTGGTGGAAGTGGGACGAAGGGTAAACCTGGAGGTTGAAGGCTTAGATCAACTTTTGCTAGTTAAATAGCTAGTTATTTAAGAAAAGCCCTTTTAGTTACTTTCGTCTAAAACCGCCTACTTTTGGTGTAGCTTGGGGCAAATGTGACTCGCACGTAAGTGAAGCGGTTCGAAACTTCTTTTAAATTACTTCATTATCTAACTGAAAAATTAACGTCACTCGATGGAAATAGGCAAACAAACCACTCCCCAGCTCAAACCTGAGCCCTCATCTCCTTACACGAATAAAGTAGAAACCCCACCAATAATACCGCCAAAAACACCACCCCAAACAACTAACCAACCTAAGTGCTTTTTGATCATTTCTTGAACAATTTCTTTCACCATTTGGGGGGTTAATTCGTCGAGTCTTTGCTCGATAATATCACTTATTCGTGAACGAATATCATCGGTCATTGCTGGTTGCTGCATTTCTGATTTCAAAATTGCATCGAACTCTTCAGAGCTAGTCATTTCAATTAATGATTCTTTCATATTGGTCATAAACGGCTCTTTGAGAGGCATCAAGGCTTCTTGACCACCCAACATGCCTAACATGCCACCAAAGGAAGATTCCATGATCACTTTAAGCAGTCTATCGAACGCGGGTTCAAGGTCGACTCTTTCAATCACAGGCGCTAATACTAATTCAACCTCTTTGCTACCAGACTCTTGCATAAAACGGTCGAGATTTTCTTGACTAAAGAATTGTTCCATCATCATATTTCTAATCGCACTTTTAAAGTCCTCAAAACGCGCTGGAATGACGCCAGAACCGTATAGTCCAGGGACCTTTTCAAAAAGCATATGAATGGCTAGCCAATTAGTGATAGCGCCAGAAAAAGCAAACAGACCGATGGTAAAGACCAAAGAACTGGCCATAAAATGACCTACTACAATAAGGGTGATCGCAATAGAATTGGTTATAAAACTTTTGTTCATGGTGTTCTCAATGTTAATTAGTGATATTGCCAATTATTCAGATGGTTAGAATACTGAGTTTTGTATCTACCTGGCCAGTTTGACCGAACATAAGAGGTTGCCAAGTCAGCGCGTAGATTATACGATATTTACCAATTTATACGATAATTATCAATGACAAAAATCTCTTAGTTAAAGTTCAGCTCTCGACCGTCAGTGTCGTTAACCTAATAGGCGTACAATTATTAGCCAATTTGATTTCAAATTCTTGTCTTCAATCTCGCAAGTAAATTCTAGCGATTGGAATTTACTTTGTCAGGATGGCTATCCATTTATAAGGCATGAGTTCCTAATGGCGCTCGAATCGAGTGGATCGGCCGATGAAGCTAGTGGCTGGACTGCCAATCACTTGGTGGTCTATCGAGACGGTGAGTTGGTGGCTTTGTTACCGCTTTATCAAAAGACACATAGCTACGGTGAGTATGTTTTCGATCATTCTTGGGCCAATGCGTATCATCAAAATGGTATCCACTATTTTCCGAAGCTAGTCTCTGCGATTCCTTTTACGCCTTGTGCTGGTCCTCGGCTGGTGATTAAGCCCGAGTATCAGCAAGAATTGTTACCGCAAGTCATAGAACAAGTGAAACAGTATTGCAAAATCAATGGATTTTCTTCATGGCATTTATTGTTTCCTGACTTAGAAGGAGAAAAGTGGCTTGAGCAAAGTTCAGAACCAATTACTGAACTAAAACTACTCAAACGAACCGGTCTCCAATACCATTGGTACAACAAAAACTATCAATCCTTTGATGATTTCCTTAATCATTGCAAACAGAAAAAACGCAAAAATATACGTCGTGAGCGAAAAACGATCCAACAAGCGAATGTTAAACTTGAGTTTGTCGAAGGGCGAGATGCAACAGCAAGCTTGTGGGCACAATTCTTCGAGTTTTATCAGCGAACTTATTTAAAACGCAGTGGCAATAGAGGCTATTTGAATTGGGGATTCTTTGAGTTTATTGCTAATGCCATGCCGGATAACCTAGTTCTTGCCGTGGCGAAGTTTGAACAGCAAATCATTGGCATGTCGTTATTTTTCAAAGGTGGTGATACCTTATATGGCCGTTACTGGGGGGCATCTGCGGAATATGAGTTCCTGCATTTTGAAGCGTGTTATTATCAAGGCATTGAGTATTGTATTAAACACGGATTGCAGCATTTTGATGCGGGGGCTCAAGGTGAACACAAAATTCCGCGTGGATTTAAACCGATTTCAACTTGTTCTTACCATTGGATTGAGCATCCTCAATTTAGAGAGGCTATTGCTAGCTTTTTAGAGGAAGAGGGGCGATATGTTGTTCAGGCTATCGAGGAATTGACTTGTCGTTTGCCGTTTAAATCTGAATAGAATCGTACACTAAATTTTTACTAGCTCCTGAGCACCGAACCGTTCAACGGTTGATTGCATTCCATAAATAAACGATTTTTTAGCGCTATCTCATCTCGAGAATTTTCGTAGCGCCTAAGATGTGACGCGGAATCACAGTGGCGAATCTCAGTTGTTTTCCCGGTGGGTTGGGTTAGTTCTTGTGTTTGTTTAAGTTTCTCGCTAAATTATCTATAAAGCTTTTAACTGTTTCGAAATAAAGTACAGTGAATAGCGTTCACAAACAAACTATTATCTCTCGGTGGTAACGCCACCATATCTACAATCAAAGGATATGAATTATGTTTCCCAAAGAATTTTACATAATGCCAGAAGAACTTTTTCGTCTCGGCAATTCATCAACTCCAAAGCTATCAAATGTTCGGGGGCGTGATATAGATACAATTCAGATTAATGGAATAACTGTAATAAAAGCTAATGGAAAAGGTATTAGTGTATTTGATAAGAAGGGTATAAACGAATCGCCTATGTCTGGTTGGGTCTGGCGCTTTCCTCCTAACACACAACCTCCGGTCGGTTTGAAATTAGTTCAAGATAAGCCCCACCATTTCTGCATAGCACCAATACAGAACATGCCAATCGGCAAGTATATTGGTCTTCTGGAAGAGCTGGCACTTAAAGCAAATAGGGTTTATAAGAAAGAAGGTAAAGCGGTATGAGCTCTTTTGAATTGAGCCTGGCTGAATCCGAACTTAAGATAGTTCTTGAAGCACTAACCGAGCTCGAAAAAAAGATGGCAACTATCTGTGATAATTCGACAGACGAAGATGAAATTGCTGACATTGGTAATGATCTTATAGAAGTGAGGCTGCTGCTCAAGCCACTTAAGGAAAAAGCGATTATTCAATACGGTGAAAATATTGTTAACTTCTCTCGTGAACTGTTGTGAAGTGGATTTAGATGTTGTTGTGATTGAAAAATCTATCATCTATTGCAAATGCAACTGGTGAAAGGGAATCAATGGTAACCATAGAGCTTAAAGCTAATTATCCATTAGAGAAAAAAAATGGACCAAAAGCCTTGCCGTGGGCGGATTAGCGTTTACCGAAGGATTTGTTGATTCACTTGGCCTGAAAGGCCAAAACAGAAGAGTTAAATTGATAGATGACACCTGTGTGGTGAACGAACCAGCGACTACTTACAATGCGTTTTTGACGGTAAAAAGCCTAGTTTAAGCGATTAAATGGCTGTATATTGAGGTCGAACTTCAATGATTACAATGAATTACGGCGGACCGACTTGAAATTGATAATCAGTCTTAGACTAATTGATAAATTGAGAGTTATTTGGGTTTATCGGGGGGCAGGTTAGTGCGCCAATCGATGACTAAGATGGACGAGCGTAAAAGCATAAACCAAAATCAGGTAATTGAACGACTAGGTGTCTAGATGGCTAATTGCGTATTGTAAGATTATGATACTCTATACTGAGCAATATAGATTGTAAGTTTTGCGTTGAGGGTATTGACTATAATGACAATGGCCATGCCCATTAGATTTTGCATAAAGGCAAAATCTAATCAAGAGGGAAATCGGATAGAATGCCCTCGCAATATGCGTAAGAATCTAAGGTAGATAGCGGCGTAATGGCTCAATTAGCTAAACGACAATGTCGCCATATTTAAAAGGAATAAATTATTAGCTATGAAGGTCCACAAGATTAAAGGAATAATTCCCTATACCGAAAAGCAAATTAATGTTGACGTTAATGGAAATAACGTTATTTTGACCGGCAAAAATGGATGCGGTAAAACACAGTTATTAGATTCTATTCTCCAAGTACTGTTAAAGGCACCGAACTATCAAAAGCAACTAGCGGACCTTCAACAAGCAATATCACAAACTAATCGAAACATCGAAATACACAATAAAAATATCATAACTTCTCAAGAAAACCTTAATAGAATACTACAGCAGTTAAAAAATAAAAAAGACAACGAGTATAATAAAGAGCTTTACTCAAGCATTGATATAAGCAATAAAAACACTAAGATTTCTCAGGAAAATATTAACAAAATACTACAGTACGTAAACAATGAACATGACGAAGAATTTAAAACAGCACTTCACTCAGAAATTAAAGATATCGAGGAGAATATCAAATCGCAACAAAGCGCCTTAGAAAGCCGACAAAGTCAACTGCAAGCTCATCGTGATGCTATCGTTAACCTAAACCAACATAATATCGCTAATAAAAGCGGCGGCTTTCACAAGAACACAGTAATCGAGTACGGTAGATTGGATGAACCCGACCCTTCGCTAATACTTTTCTTTAAAGCCTCTCGACTATCTAACTTCCATTCTGTTGACCAAATCACATCAACCCAAACTGAAATAAAAAACATTGAGGCCGAGGTAAAAAAGAATCGAAAAGACTCTAATGCCGGTGCGCTAATTGAGCGTTTTTTGGCTAGTTGGGAAGTGCAGAGTGCATTAAATGAAAGAAATAAGGATTTTAGTGTTAGTAGAGATTTAGATAGTTGGAAAGTACGTTTTACTGATGCGCTAAGAATTCTCCTTGATGATGATTCAACAGAAATTATGTTTGACCCAGAAACACTAAATTATGCAATTCGACAAGATGGTAAAGTTGATTTTTCTTTTCGAGATCTTTCGTCTGGCTACTCTGCCATATTGAGTGTTTTTACAGAGCTATTGATGCAAACCGAAGTATCAAAATATTCTCCCAATACTATTCCAGGGTTTGTGATTATTGATGAAATCGATGCTCACCTCCACGCCTCATTACAGCGCAAAGTGCTGCCGTTCTTTACTGAGTCATTTCCAAGGGTTCAGTTTATCGTTTCAACACACTCCCCTTTCGTAATTACGTCGGCCGATAATGTTATGGTGTTTGACTTAAGTACACGAATGTCACTGGATGCTCTAGAATCTGAGTTACGCTATTTAAGCACTGGTCTTGTTTTAGAGAGCTTTTTCGATGTTCCTATAAACTCTGTTTGGTTGATGGAGAAGATGAAAAAACTAAGTGCGGCCGAAACTTTCGAAGATCTTAATCGACGTATAAATGAATTGTCGGATGCAGAATCGTTTCTTGAGCCGGAGCTGCTTAGTCTTTTTTATACAGCAAAAATTAAGCTAGAAAGGCTACGTAAAGGAAAAGCTAATGTTTAATATATCTAGACCAGAAACAATTCCTGATTCTCTCACGGCTGCGTCACCTAAGTATAATGCACAAGATGTTTTGGAATCACTAAACGATATGCAGTATAGCAAGTGTTATATTTGTGAATCTCGATATGAACTGGCTCTCGCCGTAGAGCATTTTGATGCTAATGGAGACCGATATGATTGGAATAACTTATTTTTAGCTTGTCATCGTTGTAATTCTAATTTAAAAGGCGCTCGATATAATCAAATGATCGATCCATGTGACCATGCTATTGATGCTTTGAGGGCGATTAGGCATGATATTCCAAAGTCTCCGAATTCAAGAATTAATATTGCTAGAGCTCTCGAAATCAATGGAGTTGAATCGACAGTAAGATTAATCGATCGCGTGTTCAACTTGGGCGACACAGCTAATCGAAAGTTAACACGAACAAATCTCAGACGACGCTTATTTCGAGTTGTTACGAAGTTTCAAAAAGAATTAATTACTTTTTGTGATGAAGATAGTACCCCGGACGAGAAAGGATTCGCAAAGGATAAAATTATTCATTACCTTCGGTGCGAACAAGAATATTCAGCTTTCGTGAGATGGATTATTCTTGATGATGAAGACTTACGCGAAGAATTTAATAGCTTCATTGTTTAGAATTTTGTATCTAACCTATGTTCTATAAGTACTCTTATAGGACATAGGGTGGAGAGCTAATTGTGACTAAAGAATATCGAGAGTTTGGTTCAGCTGCTGGAGTTGTTGTCTGTACAGAATCGCTTTGTCTGGAATCTGGAGTATTTCATAGAAACCAATAATTTGTTCCAGAAAAAGAACGTTCTCCGGGTCAAGCTCGATGGCTCTCTTATAGTCTCGTTCAATCGTTTGGAAAGCCTTGGTAGGTAGTGTTTTCTTACTAGATTCCAAAAACTTTTGGAACCTCGCAACTGCCCGCTGAAATGGCATTTGTGAATTTTTAGGGTATTCCGCGATTCCTTTTGTTAATCTACCAATAGCCGCTGGATACCGCTTTCGTCGGATCAGCAGAGTCGCTTCCACTTTTAGGATTTCCTCTGGGGCAGCATCATAATGCTTGGCTTGTTGGAGACTGCGCGTGGCATCTGAGTAGTGACCCTGTTCCTTTTGAATAATGCTTCGCTGTATCCATATCTTGGGATTTTGCCCATCAAGAATTTTTAACTCTTCAGAGAGGGCAAATGCTTCTTTCAGGTAATCCATTTTTGACATTTCGCGCGGCCCCGTAAAGTGCTTTCCACCGAGATGGGTGAGGGTTCGCAGCTTTCCGAATAGGGCAGTTCGATTTTCGGTTTTTTTGCTTAACACGATTTCATAGCATTTAAGGGCTTCGAGACAGAGCCCGGTTTGAAAAAAGGCCAAACCAACGCGCTCGTTTATTGGAGCACTAAACGGGAATAACAACAGCGGAATCTTGCGATCGCGTAGGATATCGCTATAACGCATCAATCCTTGGTAAGCAATCAACAAACCATCCCAAGCGAATGCGAGTGTCGGTTTTTTCTGCAGTATTTCTTTCGCAATCGGAATCATAGCCTGGTAATCTGGTAGTTTCGAATATGCTGTCAATAGATTGAGCTGAATGCGTAGTTGTGAGCCATGTGCTTTCTTTAAAGCCAATAGTGTTGTGATGGCCTCGGGGCCTTCGCCGAGTTCAATTTGCATCTGACAAATTTTCATTTCTACCCATATGTCATAAGCAACCGCCAGCGACTTTTCATAGTATTGAATTGCTCCTATGAAGTCGGGCTTGCGTGCTGCATTGTCGCCCAACAGCTCTAATGAGCGGGCTTCACTCTCAGCGGGTGGCATAACATCTACCGGAGCGCTATTTGAGCTCGTTACCATCCCGCGATGGATAGCGTAACGACTGGATGGTTGGGCAATTTCATCCGCGGCTTTAACTAATTGCCCAATAAAGGGCCCTAGATCCGCATGTTGCTTGCCATAGGCAATATTGATTATTCGAGAATCGCTATCCTTGGCACTTTCTAATTCACTTTCTAAGACTAGCCGATAATGTTTTGCCTCTAGATTGAAGAACATTTCATCATCCCATTGCATCCAGGGACCCACATTGGGATCGTCTAGCCCATTGCCACACCCAATAAAAAGCAAGCTAGTCGTAAAAGAAAAGGTTTTTTGCACAAAGTCATGTCGCGCATTACTGGTATGATTCGCGTAACTCTGGCTAGAAAACACAATATTTTGAATGTTTTCGATATGGCCGTGGATATGAATTGTCGTTCGACTTTGACCGAGCAGTGCTGCACGAGCTCTATCAATATCCTGTAAATCAATTGCTGTACTTTTGGCAGCGGCTTCGATTAACAGATCATAGTTGGTCGTTGCGTTCACTGGTGATAGCTTAGCTATGTTCGAGAGCAATTCTGTCTGCGCTAGCGGCAACGATGAAATCGCTTCACTGATCCATTGTTGGAATCTCTCGCCATGTTCATAGCCAAGTTTGTTGGACAAAATTTCCGCGCTATTAACAAGCTTGTTGGTGTCGAGCGGTTTAGCCCTTAATCGCTCTTCAATTAACTGATGCTCTTCTTGGCTAAGTAAACTCTCTTTCTGGCAATGCTCCAGCGCATTCCAAATGAGGCCTACCCAGGATGCACATGGGTGATTCTCGGATGACGCGATGGAGGTTCCAGCACCTAAAAATGGTGTGATATTACCACTGGCTATCTCTTGAATTAGCCGTTGTGTCGAACTTGGAAATCTAGAAAAATCAGACATACCTGTCAAATCATCCTTGCTAATTAGCACTTTGCTTAGATACTAGCTCGTTATACCTCGAGTAGCAAGTGAATTAGCGTGACTAGAGATAGAATACTCTTTTCCGTAGCTGGGGTTAATTTTGGGGGATAGGTACAAGCCCCTTTTAAGTTATGAGTGAGAACTAAAAATCCGTTAAAAAAACATTATTTCGGATTTAATTTCGAAGTGTATATAACTACACTCTAGTGACACTTAGAGGTAGCTATTTCTATAGTCGGACGTCCAAGTATCCAGCAATATAATTAATGCTACCAATACAGACCTGTAATGCAGAAACTCGATCGCTCTCTGCAAGCACTAATCATTCCCAACCTTCTTCTTAAACTCACATAAATCCTCAATTACACAAGAACCACATCTTGGTTTTCTAGCGACGCAAGTATAACGCCCATGTAAAATCAACCAGTGATGAGCATCCATAATAAATTCATCCGGAATAAATTTAATTAAACGCTTTTCAACTTCAACAACGTCTTTGCCTTTTGCGATTCCGGTTCGATTAGACACTCTAAAAATATGCGTATCAACGGCCATGGTCGGTTGGCCGAACGCGGTGTTAAGAACCACGTTGGCGGTTTTTCTACCAACACCGGGAAGGGCTTCTAATTCTTCGCGAGTTTCTGGGACGACTGAGTTGTGTTGTTCAACTAAAATCTGACACGTTTTTATCACGTTGGTGGCTTTAGAATTGAACAGGCCGATGGTTTTTATATATTCTTTTAGGCCTTCAACACCTAAGTCAAAAATGGCTTGTGGGGTATTGGCAACAGGATAAAGTTTGCGAGTGGCTTTATTAACGCCAACGTCAGTTGCTTGAGCGGATAAAATGACCGCAATTAAGAGTTCAAATGGGGTGGTGTATTCCAACTCGGTTTTTGGCGATGGGTTTTCATTTCTAAAACGAGTAAATATTTCGATTCTTTTTTGTTTATTCATATTATTTTAAATCTTGTTCAAGTCTCATCTTTTGGTCGTTTTTGTCAGTTTGAATTTTTGCTTAAAAGGCAATTAACGGTCGTGATAAAACTGCTTAAAAATATCGATTACCTTTTGTACATCTTGCTGAGAAATGCCAAGGTGGGTCACTAATCTCATTTTTATACCGACACTCGCTTTTACGCCGTTTTCTGCGAGATAGTCAGTTAAATTCTTCACATCCTGCGACGGTAACTCAAGCCATAAAATATTGGTGTTGACCTCAGTGATTTTTAATTCCTCAATCGACGATAGCCCCTCGGCAAGAGCCTGGGCATTTTTGTGATCCTCGGCTAAACGTTCGACATTATTGTTTAATGCATAGATTCCAGCTGCGGCAACGATACCTGCTTGTCGCATCCCACCACCTAGCATCTTACGCCAATGTTTTGCTTCTTCAATAAAGTCGGTTGGGCCACACAATACGGAACCAATGGGCGCGCCTAATCCTTTGGATAAGCAAATTGAAACCGAGTCAAAGTTTTCGACAATGTCTTTTACCGAACAATTCTGACTCACCGCGGCATTGCAAACTCTGGCGCCATCAAGGTGAATAGATAGTCTTTTTTGATGGCTAAACTCAATCGCTTGCTCGATATAGGATTGCGGAACCACTTTGCCACCGGTGGTGTTTTCTAAACAAAGTAATTTGGAGCGAGCGAAATGAACGTCCTTTTCTTTAATTACAGAAGCGACTTTCTCTAGGTCAAGTGAGCCATCAGCACTAAACTCAATTGGTTGTGGCTGAATACTTCCCAATACAGCAGCGCCGCCGCCTTCATATTTGTAGGTATGAGCTTGTTGGCCGACAATGTACTCATCACCACGCTGACAATGGCAAAGCAAACCAATTAGGTTGCTTTGCACGCCAGAGCTGACGAATAACGCCGACTCTTGACCGGAAAACTCTGCGGCAAGTCTCTGGAGTTTATTAACCGTCGGATCATCACCATAAACATCATCACCTACTTCGGCTATCGACATGGCTTTACGCATGGCTTCGTCCGGTTGGGTCACAGTATCACTACGTAAGTCTATCCAGTTTGGTGGTTTCATTGTTATAATCACTGTTTGGAGACAATTGTCGTTGCTAGCGAAATTATCTCAATCGTTTATTTTTTAGTCAGAACCAAAGCAAAATCCATAAATTCTGGAATTTCAACAAGTTACTGCTAGTTTTGTGCAATCCAATTTAACATTTTAAATGAGAATAGTTTTGTAAGCTATGCCGAATGGCTAGCGAATAAAATTAATTTAAGTGAGTATTTAGAAAAACATGTCATCTATCTTTAAAATTATTTCAAGCCAGCAGTGGGAAGAGGCCAAAATTACCGGACTCGTACCTCGTTGCAGTGCTGATAATGAGGCTAGTTTGGAATCCGGTGCCGAAAACAGCTGTATATTAGTTAACCAATTCGATGATTTGAATCAGGTGTGTAGCGAGTTTTTTGGTAAAGATGATTACCCAGTGGCCCTAGAAGTATCGCCTAATTCCTATGAAGGACTGTTAAAATGGCATGAGCCATCCGAGGAAAAGCCATGGAGAGAAGGCAAGCTTTATGTCGATCATTTAATGGCGGATATGGTGTTAACTGTCTACAGTTTTGAATATTTAGGATCGGATAAGAATCCAAAGTTTCGTTTATTAGGAGAAAATTAAGATGCCAGCAAAAATAAGTATTAATAGCCAATTTGATGGTGGAAATATAATTTGTCAAAGTAGTGAAAATGCGACAGATATTCAACTAACTATTCGAAAAGATCACCAAAGTGATTTTTATCAGTGGTTTTACTTTAGAGCCAGTGGTGTTCAACAACAAGCTTGCCAGTACAATATTACTAATGCAGGTGAAGCGGCTTATTTGGAGGGTTGGAATGGTTATCAAGCAGTCGCTTCATACGATAGAAATTTTTGGTTTCGAGTACCAACAGAATATAAAGATGGCGTGTTGAGTATAAATCACACATCTGAACGAGACTCGGTTTATTACGCCTATTTCGCACCTTACACAATGGAGCGACATGCCAATTTTATTGCTGAGCTGCAAGAATACCCTCAGGTAAAATCCGAAGTACTCGGTCAAACCCTTGATGGGCAAGATTTGGATATGCTAATTATTGGTGAGCCAGGACCTAGCAAAAAAGTACTCTGGGTTCATGGCCGTCAGCACCCTGGTGAAACCCAAGCCTCTTGGTGGATGGAAGGCTTTTTATATCGATTACTCGATGATACCGATGCCATGGCAAATCGCCTGTTAGACAAAGCGGTTTTTTATGTTGTTCCCAACATGAATCCAGACGGTAGCAAGCGTGGCCATTTAAGAACCAACGCCTGCGGCGCTAACCTTAACCGTGAATGGCTAAACCCAACCATGGAAAAAAGTCCGGAAGTTTTTCTTGTAAGAAAGAAAATGGAACAACTTGGCATTCAGTTTTGTTTTGATGTCCATGGTGATGAAGGATTACCTTATAACTTTGTTGCAGGAGCTGAGGGCATCAAGAAATGGACACCTCGATTGGCTGAGTTGCAAAAAGATTTTACTGAGCATCTTGAAGTCGTTAACCCCGATTTCCAAAATGAAAAGGGCTATCCTGTTGATGAGCCAAACACAGCTGACATGTCTATCTGTACCAATTATGTGGCTGAAGCCTTCGATTGTTTATCAATGACTTTAGAAATGCCATTCAAAGACACCATTGAAACGCCACACCACGAACAAGGGTGGTCACCAGAACGTTGCCACAACCTAGGTGCTTCGTGTTTGGACGCCATTAACAGGGTAATTGATAAGCTTTAATTAAACAATTTATTTCGTTATAAAGAGCCCACGCTTTGGTGGGCTTTTTAATTTCTAAACCGCCTTCTTATCACTACCGTTTTATTACCTACTGTCTCTACATGTTTCAGAGTGTTGTTATAGATGTAATGGATGTAACAATTCGTTAACACAGCAAACTATTCTAAATCCGCCTACGTCTTTGACTGTATATTTCATAAAAACAACGAGAATAGGTAAGGATATGAGTAGTCGTACCAGCATTTTTAAATCCATTTTTACATTAATAATCTTTCTATCATCACCTTTAGTTTTTGCTGAAAAGAAAACTTATAACATTCCACGAATTACTGAAGCGCCAAAAATTGATGCCGTCATTGGCGTAACCGAATGGCAAAAGGCGCATGTTGTTGAACTAGCATTTGAAACTAGTCCTGGAGAAAACACACCAGCGCCGGTAACAACCATCGCCTATATGATGGAAGACGGCGAAAATATATATTTCGCCTTTAAAGCAGATGACCCCAAGCCGGAGAATATATTAGCGTTTTTACGAGATCGAGATAGAATTTTTCAGGATGACTTTGTGGGGGTAGTGGTTGATACGTTTAACGATGAAAGGAAAGGATTTGAATTTTTTGTTAACCCACTTGGAGCACAGGGAGATTTAACCCTAGACGACACTCAAAATAGAGAAGATTCTTCTTGGGATGCCATTTGGGAAAGCCTGGGTCAAGTTACCGAAGAAGGCTATGTGGTTGAAATGGCCATTCCTTATCGAGCACTCCGCTTTCCCGCGGGTTTGGACAATCAAACCTGGGGAATTCGGTTTCTCAGAATTCATCCACGCGAATCGCGAGCGGTTTACGCGGATAGTCCAACAGATAGAGCGCAAAATTGTTCGTTATGTATAGCTCATAAAATGAGCGGCATGCCGAGTCTAGAGTCTGGCAACAATCTAGACATTACTCCAACTTTGACACATGTAGAGTCTGAGGTACGAGATCTGGATGAATCGCTAGAGTGGGAAGATAATTCGAATACCGAAGTTGGCGCAGATATACGCTGGGCCATGACAGAAAATTGGATCTTAAACGCGACCTTAAATCCTGATTTTTCTCAAATTGAAGCCGACGCAGGCCAGTTAGACATTAACAGAACTTTTTCTTTATTTTATCCCGAAGCTCGACCATTTTTCCTAGATGGTGCTGAATATTTTTCAACAGCAAACCGATTAGTACACACGCGAAATATCGCCGACCCTGACTTCGGTTTAAAGGTAACTGGTAAACAAAATGGCAGCAGTTCTGGTGTAATCGTAGCAAGAGATACCAACACTAGTTTTTTACTTCCTGGTAGCCTTGGTTCAGATTTAGCGGAGTTGGAAGGAGTTGAATCGGATGTTTTTATCGGCCGTTATCAAATGGATGTTGGTGCCAAAAATAACTTTGGAGCTTTAGTGACTCATCGTAAAGCAGACGGTTACGACAACACGGTGACAGCACTAGATGGTAAATATTTTTTTACTGAGAATGATAGTTTGCAAGTTCAATATATGCATTCTGACTCTACTAATCCACTTACTATTCAAGAGGAATTTGATATCGCGCCTAAACAGACTGACGATGCTCTGTCACTTAGGTATCGACATACCAAAAGAAACTATGGTTTAAGAGCTTCTTACAGTGACTTCGGCGAAGATTTTAGAGCAGATATGGGATTTATTGGTCGTGTTGATTTTAAACAATTGGTTCTAGGTGGTAATTATACATGGTACGGAGAAGAAGGAAGTGACTGGACGCGATGGGGATTTTTTGGTGACTGGGATAGAACCGAAGATCAAAGCGGCAAACTACTTGAAGAAGAAAGTGAAATTCATTTTAATTTACGCGGGCCGAATCAGTTTAATACTAATTTTGGTGTCGTTACTCGAGATCGATTATATGACGATGTGATGTTTAAGGAAGATAATTTTATGATGTGGTTTGAATTTAAACCGCTATCAAATTTGACTCTTGGAAATTTTATGATCATTGGTGATCAAATTGACTTTGCGAATACCCAATTAGGCAAGCGAAAATTGTTTGAACCCTATATTAATTGGCAAATTGGGAAGCATTTAAACTTGAGAGTGTCAGGTACTTCTCAACAACTTGACGTGCCTGGTGGGGAGTTATTTAACGCAAAGTTAGCCGACACCAGAATATCATACCAATTTAGTATTCGTTCGCGATTATCTTTGACTTTGCAAAATACCAGCATTGAAAGAAATCAAGCGCTGTACATTGATGATGAAGTTGATGCTCGTTCCAAATATTTTGGTTTGCAGCTGATTTACTCTTATAAAATAAACCCTTTATCTTTAGTTTATTTAGGTTATTCAGATAATGCACTAGATGATGATAATCTAAGCTCCTTAACTAAGACGGATAAAACCATTTTTGCTAAGTTTAGTTATATGTGGCAGTACTAAAAAGGCGAGAGATGAGAGCGTATAGTTAGTTTGCGGTAGGAATTTTTCTTGCGAATTAACTAGATAGTACTTTTGCATAATGGGTTGGATCGGTATCACCTTCAGTGGATATTAACATAACATTTGAATGGCCATTTAACTTTAGGTTTTGTTTGGTTTCCATTTGATTCTTGTTGATTAAAATGTTCTCTAATACACCTAAGGTAACTGCTGCCGATTCCCCGGATTTAATGCTTTGATCATCTCCGACCGGATTAGCATAGCGCTTCATTCCTTTTATTGTTAAAACATCATCGCACTTTATAAAAGCATAACAATATCGACTTAAAATTTGCCAAGCGGTTTTACTTGGCATCCCACAAGCAAGTCCTGCCATAATGGTGTTTAGGTTACCGGCTTTATGCGGAGAGCCGTCATTTATTTTGATCGACTCATAAAAACAAGGCGCATCGTTTGGTTCAACTAAAACGATGATTGGTGTGGGCTTAGTATGCGCAACCAAGTAGGCTGTTAGCGCTGCTGCCATAGAGCCAACCCCTGCTTGCAAGAATACATGAGTTGGCCATTCTTGTGGTGCTTGCCGTTCAAATTCTTTTATTAAGGTGAAGTAACCGCGCATGATATTATCGGGAATTTCAACATAGTTATCCCAAGCGGTATCTTGAACTAATTGCCAGTGATTCTTATGTGCTAATTGCGCTACCATCTTAACAGTATCATCATAGTCTAAATCGGTAATTTCAGCATAAGGTGTGTATTGTTTGATCGCGTCTAGCCGACAGAGTTCAGAATCTTTAGGCATGTAGATTCTCGCTGAACAGCCAAACTGTTTCGCACACCAGGCGACAGCTCGACCATGATTTCCATCGGTGGTAGTTGCTAATTCTAGGTCTTGATAATTTGAGGATTGTTCAATGATAGATTGAAATGTGTAAGGCGTTTTTAATCCTAGTTTTTGCGACAATATTTCAGCGATTGCATAGGATGCACCTAACATTTTAAAAGCATTTAAATCAAATCGTTGACTCTCATCTTTGACCATAATTTGATTGATACCAAGGCCTTGACTCAACTGCGGTAATTTCAGCAGAGGTGTCTGGCAATAACCCGGTATGCTTTGATGAAACAGGCTGACTTGCTGGACGATTCTGGGGGCTGTCAGCGCAAGCAAATAATCATCTTGGAGCCGGTTATTAAGCGGCGCTGATGTAGAAGTTGTCTCTACAAAGTTAGGGTTTAAAATGCATTCAAGTAGTTCCACATTCAGGCCTTTTCTAATGGTTTAACGATACCTTGCTAAAACCTGATCCGCTACGTGCGGATTGGTCTGTCTTTCATGGGCAAAGTTAGACAGCGGACCGTGACCAGAGACAAAACGTGTTTCACCACCAAGAGGCCAAAGTTTGGAAGTTATTGAATCGATTAAGTCTTGATGATTGCCTCTAGGGAAATCTGTTCTACCGATACTCCCTTTAAACAGAACATCTCCGACAAATGCCAATCCTGATGAGCGATGGTGAAATATAATGTGACCAGGTGTATGACCAGGGCAATGATAGATATCTAAAACTTCATTGCCTACTTTGATTTGTTCACCTTCTTCAAGCCATTGATCGGGGTGACAGTTTTCCGCTCCAGAAAAACCATATTGTTGTCCTTGCTGAGTAATACCTTCTAACCAAAATAGGTCATCTCGGTGCGGGCCAATAATAGAAACACTTAGCCGTCGTTTTAATTCTTCCGCACCGCCGGCATGATCTAAATGACCATGGGTGAGAATAATTTGACCAACTTTTATGTTATGTTGCTTAATTTTAGCCATCACTCTGTCGATATCACCGCCTGGGTCAACTACCGCACCTTGCATGGTTTCGCTGCACCAAATTACTGAACAGTTTTGCTGAAAGGGGGTTACAACAACAACTTCTACTCTTAAACTCATTCTATTAAAACTCTTATAATTGCTATTTCTGAAAAACTGCATACTTCAAACGCTGATACGAGGTTTGATAATTAATTATTTTTTACTCAGCCTAACTAGTAGCCTGTCAGTTATAATATCGCAACGTATCAATGAAATTTGGCTATATTATGCTACAACCCGAACAATATATAAATATGACCAAGCAATGGTTAGAAAGGGTCGTTATCGAATTCAACTTTTGCCCGTTTGCCAAAAAAGAGTTTGTCGATAATCGTATCCACTACGAGGTCATCGATGATTCTAATCGAGAAGAACAATTGCATGCTTTCAGTGAAGAACTCAAAAGGCTAGATGCGCACCAAGACATTGCCACCTCATTATTATTGTATCCTAAAGGGTTAGAAAGCTTTTTTGATTATTGGGTATCCGGAACAATTGGTTGATATTTCCCATTTGCGGCGCTGGCCCCGCCATGTTCTGGGTTAACTAGTTGTCAGGATCTTTTTGTATCGCTATGAGAAGATTGACTGGCTCAGTCCTTACAAGGAAAGCTGGCAATAATGCCCTACTTTTTTCCTAGCCCGGATACAGCGCCTTTAAAGGCTGCTGCCGACCAGATCAGGATTCTGAAAGTTGGATTAACGCCGGCCAGCCCAAGAAAAATCAATGCAGATCAGTATCATTTACTTCTATTTCCAAATGTCGCTATGGAGAAATCCAGGAAGCTGCGTAGTTTAGGAGTCATCCGGCAGTCTGGAGTGTATAAAATATGCATAGGTGTCGCAGGTACCTCATATTGACTAAGTAGTCGTACAAGAGTCCCATTTCGTAGCGCATCCCCGACCAATTCTAATGGCTGCAGAATTACACCCACCCCAGCTACGGCGGCCGCGAGAAGCGGATCACCCTGATTAATAGTCAGTCTGCTTGTAATTGGTACATCTATTCGTCCTTCAGGACCCTCAAAGCACCAGTTCGAACGACCATCGGAGTAACCAAAGCCAAGGCATTCATGTTGCTGGAGATCCCATGGTGTTTTGATGGGTAGCCTCCGCTCCAGATAGGACGGAGCGGCACACAAAACCAGCTGATAGGGTAAGAGCGGAATTGCCTTTAGGCCGCTGTCTTGCAGTGCACCGATCCGAAATACGGCATCGTAACCGTCATCAACCACATCGACCAGTTCGTTCGATAACGTCAGGTCCAGTGACACCTGGGGGTACTTGACCATGTACTCAAGAAGTCGTGGGGACAGGGCGTGCATGCCAAAGGTGACGGGAGCGTTAATGCGCAAGCGACCGCTGGGTACGCCACGAGCCTCAGCCGCTAAACTCTCTGCAGCATGCACGTCTGCCAGGATCATCTTCGCGCGCTGGTAAAATGTCCGGCCGAAGTCAGTCAGGCTCTGCCGACGTGTCGTTCTATTCAGCAGAGAGACTCCCAGGTGCTGCTCAAGCATTTTTACCTGCTTGCCAACCAGTTGAGGGGACATATTGAGGTCATCAGCAGCGGCACTGAACGATCCTAGCTCCACTGCTTTGACGAAAATAGTCATCTGAGATAAACGACCCATTACAAACCTTATGTTTCTAATCTTGAGCCAATATAGGTCTTTATCCATAGGCTCACAACCCCTAAATTATCAGTTACGCCTTGAGGGCATGCCGAATTGGAGGTGAGGATATGAGAAACATTCTCATCACGGCATCCAATATACCCTCATTACTAGGCCCTAACGACATATAGAGGTAACCACTATGGCTAAAATTGTAAGAATCCATGAATACGGTGACGCTAGCGTCCTAAAGTTGGAAGAATTGGATGTAAATGCACCGGCAGCAGACGAGGTACAAATTGGCGTTAAAGCCATTGGCTTGAACCGTGCCGAAGTGATGTTTCGTAATCATGCTTACCTGCAAGAGGCGGACTTCCCTAGTCGCCTTGGCTACGAGGCCGCCGGCCTTGTAACGGCTGTTGGTAGCGAGGTAACGGATATTAAAGTGGGAGATTCCGTCGCCCTGATTCCCCCACTGGATATTGCCCGTTGGGGTACATACGGAGAATTGGCCAATGTGCCGGCCCACCTTGTGGTTAAGAACCCAGCGAACCTGTCCTTTGAAGAGGCAGCTGCATCTTGGATGCAGTACGTTACGGCTTGGGGCGCCCTTATTGAGCAGGCGAATCTGCGGGAAGACGATTTTGTTCTCGTGACCGCCGCATCCAGCAGTGTCGGCTTGGCTGCCTTCCAGGTTGCTCGCATGGTTGGCGCTACGCCAATAGCGATTACGCGTACTCGTGCAAAGAAACAAGCGCTTCTGGATGCTGGAGCCGCTCACGTCATCGTTAGCGATGAAGAAGATATCGTTGAGCGAGTCATGGCGTTGACTAACGGTCAAGGCGCCCGCGTAGTGTTCGATCCTGTTGGAGGCCCATCTTTCGAGCCGCTGACACAGAGCATGGCCCCAGGCGGTATTCTTCTGCAATATGGCGCACTGAGCACAGAGCCAACCCCGTACCCACTATTTACTGTTCTGGGGAAGAGCCTGACTCTCAAGGGTTACCTTTACGCAGAAATCGTTTCTGACCCTGAAGCTCTCGCGCGAGCCAAAGCATTTATTCTAGAGGGTTTGGAATCTGGAGGTCTCCGACCACTCATAGCAAAAACCTTTGCGCTAGACGACATTCAAGACGCCCATAGGTTTCTGGAAGCCAATCAACAGATCGGAAAGATTGTAGTTACGGTCTGATCATTAAAAAAGTGAGGCTGGCATCAGCTCCTCGCGAATAAATTCAGCTTTATAGGCGAGGGCTGCGTGACCAGCCTGCCCAACAACATCCTTCACCTACCGGAGTACCACCTCCTGGACTCCAAGGAAGAGGAGCACGATTTCCACTTCCAGCTAGAAGCTCCCGCCCCCGTCGCCTGCGAGGAGTGCGGAGTTGAGGGCGAGTTCGTCCGGTTCGGCAAGAAGCAGAGCGCCTACCGCGACCTGCCGATGCACGGTAAGCGGGTCACCCTGTGGGTGATCCGCCGCCGCTATATCTGCCGTGCCTGCGACAAGACCTTCCGGCCTCGCCTGCCCGAGATCGTGGACGGTTACCGCATGACTCGCCGGCTTCACACTCATGTCGAGAAGGAAGCCTTCAACCACCCCTACGCCTACGTGGCCGATACCACGGGCCTCGACGAGAAGACCGTCCGCGAGATCTTCAAGAAGAAGGCCGAGTTCCTGGCGGCCTGGCACCGCTTCGAGACGCCGCACTGCCTGGGCATCGACGAGCTGTACCTGAACCGCCGTTATCGCTGCATCCTGACTAACCTGGAGGAGCGCACCCTGCTGGACCTGCTCCCTGGTCGCCAACAGGATGCGGTGACCAGGCGCCTCATGAACCTGACCGACCGCCACAAGGTGGAGATCGTCAGCATGGACATGTGGAAGCCCTACCGGGCGGCGGTCCAGGCGGCGCTGCCACAGGCCCGTATCGTGGTCGATAAGTTCCACGTCGTGCGCATGGCCAACGAAGCCATGGACAGCATCCGCAAGGGCCTCAGGAAGGAGCTGACGACCAATCAGCGCCGAACCCTCAAGGGTGACCGCAAGATCCTGCTGAAACGCGCTCACGACATCTCAGACCGCGAACGGCTCATCATGGAGACATGGACCGGGGCCTTCCCTCAGCTCCTGGCGGCACACGAGCACAAGGAGCGGTTCTTCCACATCTGGGACTGCACCAACCGGCGTGATGCCGAGAAGGCGCTGGCTCAATGGATTGACGACATCCCGCGGGGGCAGAAGGAGGTCTGGAAGGATCTCGTCAAGGCTGTCAGCAACTGGCGCGAGGAGATGCTGACCTACTTCGAGACCGACATCCCGATCACCAACGCCTTCACGGAGTCGATCAACCGACTGGCCAAGGACAAGAACCGCGATGGCCGGGGCTATTCGTTCGAGGTGATGCGCGCTCGGATGCTCTACACAACCAAGCACAAAAAGAAGCCGCCGCAGACCAAGGAATCCCCTTTTCTGGGCAGGGCCACCATGACCTACAGCAAGAGCCTACCCCCGGTCGAGAAGAACTACGGCGTCGATCTATCAACCTTCTGGGAAGAATAAGGTTTTGGTGGATCAGAAGAGAACGTCAACCACTTAATCCGGATACCCTGATTATTTAGACTTTCTCGAGCTTGCCAACCAATTACTCGTTGAATTAGGCTATGAAGGAACTTATCAAATTGCCAGTTTTCATCCTGATTATTGTTTTGCCGACGTTGTGCAGGATGATCCTTCTAACTACACCAATCGCTCGCCAATACCCGTTTTGCATTTACTAAGAGAGGATATTTTGGAGAAAGCTATCGAGTCTTACCCTGACTCGGAGCAAATACCGGAGAAGAATATCCAAAAAACGCAAACCGTGGGTCGAGAGGTTTTTGACGCATTGTTAGAGACTATACGTAGTAGTCAATAAGGCAAAGCCATAAGTGTGGCTAAGCATTGAAAATAGTTAGACAATCGCCATATAAGATCCAATATTAGAGTCCTCTATAAAAGGAGCGCTATAACATGAAAAGAATTGTTTTATTTATCGCGACCAACTTGGCTATTATGGTCGTATTGAGCATTGTTTTGAGTGTGCTAGGCCCTGCATCAGGATTACAACCTGGTAGTTATAGTAGTCTGTTGCTATTTGCGGGCGTGTTTGGGTTTGGAGGTGCTTTTATTTCCTTATTGCTGTCCAAAACCATGGCCAAACGCTCTGTTGGCGCACATGTCATTACGACTCCTAGCTCCGAAGTGGAAAGATGGTTAATCAACACCGTCAGCCGACAAGCCAACGCGGCTGGAATCGGGATGCCTGAAGTTGCCGTTTATAACTCACCGGAAATGAATGCATTTGCTACAGGTGCAAGTAAAAATAATTCACTGGTTGCCGTTAGCAGTGGTTTGCTTCAACAAATGGATCGAAGAGAAGTCGAAGCTGTGCTTGCCCATGAAGTATCCCATATTGCCAATGGTGATATGGTAACTCTCGCATTGATCCAAGGCGTGGTGAATACCTTTGTGATTTTCTTAGCAAGAGCTTTAGCAGGTGTAATCAATAGCGCTCTTCGTGGAAACAATAACCAAGGTGGGGGATTAGGTGGTTTTGCATATTATGGTGTCGTTATTGTTTTAGAAATCGTCTTCGGGGTTCTCGCAAGTATCATTGTTATGTGGTTCTCTAGACAAAGAGAGTATCGTGCTGACGCTGGCGCGGCAAAGTTGGAAGGAAATCAAGCAATGATTTCTGCATTGCAACGATTAAAAGGAAATCGAGAAAGTCAACTGGAAGGGACGCTTATGGCTTTTGGTATTTCCGGCACTAAACAGAGAGCGGAATGGTTTATGAGCCATCCTCCTTTAGATAAACGAATTGAAGCTTTAATGCACCTTGTTTAGCCGGTTTGTTGAGGAATGTTACTCTATCTGTGCATTCGCTGTTTCAGCCAACAGATAAAGTAAGGTTTCTAATATATTCCTAGGAGCAATTAAGTCTGACTTGATTGCTCCCAATGTTTATCTAATACTGTGACCACTTGATTTATGTCAAA
The DNA here is from genome assembly GCA_965230505.1 of Kangiellaceae bacterium. Lineage (GTDB taxonomy): Bacteria > Pseudomonadota > Gammaproteobacteria > Enterobacterales > Kangiellaceae. The sequence continues at coordinate 4,334,829 of OZ246006.1, forward strand.
TGGTTTACCAAGGTGATCGTTCATACCTGCGTTTAAACAGTCTTCTCGATCTTTTTGCATCGCATTGGCTGTCATGGCCACGATAATTAAGTCTTTTAGCTCAAGCACATCTCTAATCGCTCTTGAGGCGGTTAATCCGTCCATTATAGGCATTTGTAAATCCATCAATACCGCATCAAAATCGACTGACGAAGAATTTGCTTTTGATAGTTTTAAACAGTCGAGTGCTTCTTGTCCATCATTGACAACTTTGACTATAGCGCCTTCTTGCTCCAAGAGTTCGCGGGCGACGTGTTGATTAACCAGGTTATCCTCAACCACTAGGATTCGTTTGCCTTCAAGTCGACTACTAAAATCAACATCTTCATTCTCTTTTTTATCTAAGTGAAGCCGTTCTATTTGCTGATGACTTGCTAGAGGAAGTTGAACCGTGAAATAAAAGCAACTGCCCTTGCCAACTTGGCTCTTAAGTTGTAGCTGGGCACCCATCAACTTGACCAACGTTTGGCTTATAGCAAGACCAAGCCCTGTTCCGCCAAATCGTCTCGTTGTAGAGGCTTCTGCTTGGGTAAAGCCTTCAAAAATTCGCTTTTGGTTTTCTTCTGATATTCCAATGCCGGTATCAAAAACTCTAAAAGTTAATGAATGGTTATTTTCCTCATCTATCTTTGAATTGACTTTAATAGTTATCGCTCCATGCTGGGTAAATTTAACCGCGTTTCCACCTAAATTGATTAGGATTTGTTGTAGCCGCATTTCATCGCCAACATAGTATTGTGGAATACCTTCTTGTACATCAAACTTTAATGCAATTGGTTTAGTCGCTATTTCTGTTGTTAAGATAACTTCGATATTTCTTAATAAGTGCCGTAATTTAAAGGGAACCGGATCTAACTCTATCTTACCGGCTTCGGCTTTTGACAGGTCCAAAATGTCATTTAAAAGTGCTAACAATGAACGTGCGGCGCCTTCCGTTTTTTTTGTGTAGTCTTTTTGAGGAGTATCGAGCTTGGTTCTTTTCAGTAATGCCAGCATACCTAAAATTGCATTCATTGGTGTGCGCAATTCGTGACTCATGTTAGCCAAAAACTGACTCTTTGCTCTGTTAGCATCTTGGGCTTTTTCGACCGCAAGCTGAAGTGCCGCTTCTCTTTCTTTGAGCTCTTCCGTGACTTGCTCGGTTTGAGCTAATAATCTTTTAGTTTTTGAGTTGGTTTCTTTAAATACGTTTGCCGCTTTTGATAATTGGCCGATTTCGTCTTGCCGGTTTGCATCTGGAATTTCCTCAATATCTTGCCCTTTACTTAGGTGAGCGAATGTTTCGGTTATTGAAATTAAAGGTTGACTAATTCTTCGACCCAGAATAAAAGCGAGTAGAATAGCCAAGAAGGCTCCAATTAAGGAGACTGATATACTTATTCGTTCACTCTCGTCAATATAGTTCCGCGTTTCTGAAAATAGTCTTTGTTGTTTATTCAAGTAGCTCTGCTTAAGTTGATCCGAGTTGTGATTTAATTCTGATGACTCTCCAGCGATTACCACATTGACTAAAAATAAAAAGTTTCTGTCAGCTTGAACAGCTTGATTGAATGCTAGTTCAATGCTATTCAATGTTGAATGAATATTGGTTAGCAAGGTGTTCGTTTTTGGTTCGCTATTATCTTTAATGGACTGTTCCAATATTGAAGATGCGTTACTAATATCCATTAAAAATTTTCTTTTAACTTGAAATTCATGTTTACTAAAGTATCGATTACTTAAGGTTTCAGCATTTGAAATCAGTATCTGCGCTTGCCATATTTTTACTCTGATTTTGGAATTGTTCGACTGTTCTAAGAATGAAAAGACAATGGTCATATCGCTGGTTATTTGTTCAAAATTCTGCTCGAGAGTCTCGCCAATTAAGACTTCTCTAAAGCGACGAGTTTTTTGTAGCTCATCAATTTTTTCTTTAAACTTTATTACCGACTTTTGAAACTTTGTTAACTCTTCTTTATGTTCTGAGTTCTGATTAGAGTCGGCTTCTATTAAAGATTCAATATCGTCCAACAATTGTTGATACAAGGCTAGTATTTGAGAGAAGGTAGCACTCTTTTCGGTATTGCTGTAGGCTAAAATCGTGCGTTGAAGATCGGCAATATCTTTGTCGACCTTTAACATCAGGCTGGTACTATTGCTAACTTGCTGGAAGGACGAAAATTTTTGTTTAAAGTCTCGCATTGCGAAAACATTAAATGCAGTGATTATAAAACTGATCAGAATAAGCGTAATGAAGCCAAGAAAGATTCGTTGGCTGATACTAAGTCGACGCAAAACGTTTATGTTTTTTAACGGAGTATTTGTCATGCGAGTAAGAATTCATACCATCGATCTAATGAGTATTCGTAATTTTCCATGACTGTATTCCAAACAGCAACATGGCTAAACCGGTTCTCATAGGAGCCTCCGCGTCGTATGTCACCTGCGGGTACAGAAATCTTTCCGTCGGTTCCTTTTAATGCTATTTCAGTGGGTTTTCCGCCATACCAGTAATTCCACTCATTAGGTGTGAGAAGTGCCCGAGATCGTTCTGGGTTTGATATGTAATAGCCTTGGCGCGCGATAAATGCACCTGCCCAACCACTTAACCACCAATTCATGTATTCATAAGCCGCTTGCTTAGTTTTTCCTTGGCATTCTCTCGAAATACACATGACGCCGTGCCAGGCTCTATAGCCTTCTCTTGGGGCAGCATAAGTCACTGGAGTTCCTTGACCATTTGCCATTGAAACGCCCGGTGAAAACATACTACCTATTGCGGTTCTTCCACTGGTCATAAACTCAGCAGATTGTGGCACCGTACTCCAAAAGCCTGCGAAGTGTTTTTTACGCTTTAGTTTTAGTAAGATTTCAAAGAGCTTATCCAATTCTTCGATTGTCATATTGCTAATATCTGCAAATTTGACTAAACCTCTTGCTTGAGCCGCTAATGCTAAGTCAAACAACCCTATGGTGGGCGCGTTGACAATGCCGACCTTGCCGTGGTGGGCGGGGTCGAGTAACCAGCCCCAGCTTTCAGTTTCATAGGGTTTGCCTTTAGGAATTACATCGGTGTTATAGCCAAATGAATCAACATTGTGCACATAAGGTAAAAAACTAATATTGCCTGTAAATTGTGTCCCTAGAGAACCATCTTGTTGAACATTGATTATCTTATAGGGAGCGTCCCCAACTCCAACAGGAGTGTCTCCACTGAGGCTGCCTTTTTTTGATAATTGATTTATTTCTTCCCAATAAGTAAGTTTGTTGGTGTCGATAGGTTGAATGGCATTGGCTTGCCAAAGCGTTCTAATGCTATCAGTCCACTGTTCATAAAGATCAAACTCTGAAGGTGAGCTAGTCGCTTTTTGAATCAGTTCACCTTCTCCGCGAGCTTCGAACACTAAGTTAATGCCCAGGTCTGACATTGCTTTTTGCCTAATCTCCTCTTGCAAGGTCACAATGGTACCCATTACTCTGACAGTCGGTTTTAAATTAGCAATGACATAGGGAGCATTAATAGCCGTTGCTCCGACCGCGGCAACTTTGAGGCTTTTAGAAAGAAACTCTCTTCTTTTCATCGGGTTACCAACCATATGAGGTATACCTTTGAGGTGAGGTTATAGCTTATTTAAGCTTAGCTTAAGCGCCTGAAATAGCAAGATTTAGCAGCGATGATTTGTTTTAAAAATTTCTGAGTAAGATGGCGTTTGAGTCTGTGATTGTCTGCGCTAAATTTTAGTAATGTGGGGGGATTTCTATTCCACTAGTTTTACCTTCGGTATCACCAATTTGTTCAACTTGTGAAACGATGTTTTCGACGACTCGCGTTAGCTTTCTTAGATCACCTTGTTGCTCGATGAGTGCTTGATTGAGCTCTTCAATCATATGGTCTTGAAAAGTGATCTTTGTTTCTAACTCTTCAATTCTTGATTGCAGTTTATTGTTCGAGTCTTGCAAAGAGTGGTTCATTTATAATAGCTCTTCAATTTGTTTAGTTAAATCTTCTGGTTTATCTTTTGGGGCAAACCGTTTAACAACTTTGCCATCTCTATTGATTAAGAATTTAGTAAAATTCCATTTAACTGCTTGCGTGCCTAATATCCCGGGCGCTTGTGTCTTTAAATACTGGTAGAGTGGGGTGGCGTTATCGCCATTTACATCTACTTTTTTAAACAGCGGGAAGCTGGTGCTAAAGTTGAGGTCACAGAAATTTTGAATAGCCTGTTCATCACCCGGTTCTTGTTTGCCAAATTGGTTACAGGGAAATCCTAAAACACTAAAGCCTTTATCGGCATAGGTTTGCTGTAGTTTCTCGAGTCCTTCATATTGTGGGGTGAAGCCACACTTACTCGCAGTATTGACGATTAGTAACACTTTATTTTTGAATTCTGACAACTTTGTTGTTTGGCCTTTGATATCATCAGCTTCAAATTGATATATCGAATCAGCGACTTGTGGATCAGGCATTAGTATTCACTTTGCTGTTTGAGGGTGAATAAACATCTTACACTTAATTAAGCAATTTGATAAGCTGCCCAGCAGTTAACTTATTTATAAAAACTATGAATGAAGACAGTTTGAGGAAACTACATCAATGATTAAAAAACTATCGGCTTTTATGTCGCTAATTATTGTTAACGCAATATCCATCAATGCAAGCGCTGCAGAACAATCAGCTTTACTGACGGAACAACAATTAGCACAAGTAAAACAAGTAAGAGATGTCGCGCTTAAAAGTAACTTAGGCTATCAAATACTAGAGTCTTTAACGACTGAGGTTGGCCCCAGAATGGCCGGTACTCAACAAGATATAATGGCGGTAAATTGGGCGATGGCCAAGTTTAAAGAATTAGGCTTTGATAAGGTTTGGAAAGAACCTGTCACTTTTCCCACTTGGGTAAGAGGAAAAGAGTCGGCTGAGGTGATTTCTCCATTTCCTCAGCCTTTACACATTACTGCATTGGGCGGAACGGTGGGCACCAGCGAACAAGGTATTACAGCTGAGCTGATTCATTTTAAATCGTTAGATGCATTAAAGAATGCCGATCCGGCAACGGTTAAAGGCAAGATTGTGTTTATAAGTAACAAGATGGAGCGGACTAAAAATGGGGCTGGCTATGGGAAAGCTGTAGCGGCAAGAGGAAGTGGCGCGGTTGAAGGGGCAAGGAAAGGCGCGTTGGCTGTTATCATTCGTTCCATAGGAACTGATTCGCACCGTTTACCACATACGGGTTTAATGCGGTATGCCGATGATGTCACTAAAATTCCTGCAGCAGCACTATCCAATCCAGATGCCGATCAACTGGTCAGAATGTTTGAAAGAAACGTAACGCCTAAACTAAAGTTGGTGATTGGCGCGAAAGCTGGTCCGGAATTTACTTCCTACAATGTGATTGGTGAAATGAAAGGAACTGAAAAACCGGAAGAAATTGTAATCCTTGGTGGTCATTTAGATTCATGGGATTTGGGGACTGGCGCTGTTGATGATGGAGCAGGGGTTGCGATCACTATGGCCGCTGCAAAATTAATCAGCCAACAAGAAATTAAACACCGAAGAAGTATTCGAGTAATTTTGTGGGCTAATGAAGAGCAGGGGCTAATTGGCGCAAGAGCTTATGCTAAAGCACATAAGAATAGCTTAGAAAATCATATTATCGGTGCCGAGTCCGATTTTGGGGCAGGAAGAATCTATTCTTTCTCTTCATTAGTAACCGAACAAGATTTGCCATTTATCGACCAAATGGAAACCATGTTTAAACCTTTAGGTATTGAGCGCGGTAACAACAAAGCCGGTCCAGGCCCCGATTTAATCCCGTTATATGCGCTTGGTATGCCGGTTTTTAAGCTAGCACAAGATGGTACAGATTATTTCGATTTACATCATACGGCTGATGACACTTTAGATAAAGTTGACCCAAAAGCGATTGCTCAAAATGTCGCGGCTTACAGTGTGTATGCGTTAATGACGGCGCAATACAAAGGTGGCTTGAAGCGCCCAAAAAAGGAAACAAAATAATGAATACTGATGAGATCTTTGGAGCTCTATCCGGAGAAGTCTACGAAATTCAAATTTCGCGCGGCGATAAAATGAATGCTTTGACCGATGCAATGTACGGCTCATTAGTTGAGCAGCTAAATTATGCAGATAGTGACCCTAAGTCAAAGGTGGTGTTATTGCGAAGTAGCAATCAACATTTTAGTGCTGGCAACGATCTAGCTGATTTCTTAGAGAGCGAATTTAACGATCAAAGCAATGTGGTTAAGTTTTTAAAGGCTTTGGCGAGTTTGCAGAAGCCTTTAGTCTGCGCAGTCGGTGGAGCCGCCGTCGGAATTGGTACAACCATGTTGTTGCACTGTGATTTGGTGATTGCTTCAGCGGATAGCAAGTTCTCAGTACCCTTTATTAAACTTGGTTTAACGCCAGAAGGTGGCTCTTCTTTGTTACTCCGTCAGCGATGTGGAACAGCCAAGGCTAACGAATGGTTGCTCACCGGCAAAACATTTTTAGCTGATGAAGCGCTCAGTGCTGGATTGGTAAATAGTGTGGAAGAAAATGTTGAAGCCACATGGCAAACTGCAATGGATACAGCGCAAAGTTTAGCCAGAAGTTCTAAAGAAGTGTTAATCGAAACCAAAAAATTATTGAAAGGCGAGCAGACAGAAACTGTTATTGAGGTGATGCAGAAAGAAGCAAAACTATTTGCTGAGCGATTGCAATCCGATGAAGCGAAAACAGCATTTAATGCTTTCCTAAAACGCTAACAACACCATTAAACCACTTGGTCAGCCTGTAAAATGCTGACCAAGTGAGCTTGATTGTTAAGGGTTTATTGCAGATTTCAAAATACAGATGACTGTCCATGGATGCTCTAGAATAGCAGCCTAGATCAGTAAGTAACAAACCAAGGTGATCAATACAACTCCAATTAAGTTTAGAGCAAATCCATTTCTGACCATTTGTTCAATGGTAATTTTTTCACTGCCGTAAACAATCGCGTTGGGCGCTGTGGCAACCGGTAACATAAACGCACAGCTTGCGCTCATTGCTGCGGGTACCATTAACATGGCTGGATCAATATCGGCAGCAATTGCTGCTGCGGCCAGAATCGGCATCATCAACGCCGTTGTGGCAGTATTACTTGTCATTTCAGTCATAAATATTACTGTGACAGAAATTAAAGCGATTATTAGGATTTCGGGAAGAACAGTGACACTTGATAAATAGTTACCAATCAGAGCACTAAGACCACTTGCGCCAAATGCCTTGGCGATACAAATTCCCCCTGCAAATAATAGTAAGACCCCCCACGGTATTTTATTCGCTGTATTCCAATTGAGAAGTCTTCCTTGTTTACCATTGACCTTATCACCATCGGGAATTATGAACATGGCAATACAAGCCAACAACGCGACACTGGCATCGTTGGCATTTGGCAAACCTAGCAAAAAACTCCACCCACCAAATGGTTGCTGTCGTGTAATCCAGAGTAGCGCTGTTACTGCAAAAACCGCTAGCACTCGTTTTTCAACGGTGGTCCATTTACCCGTTTCGGGCACTTCAATATTGAGTTGCTTGGGTAAGCCTCTGGTAATCCATAGCATCGCAAAAGGGATAAATAGCAATACCAACGGGACTCCCCATTTCATCCAGTCTAAAAAGCCGATATCGCTATTGGTCGCTTCGTTATAGGTCGACATAAACAAGGCGTTAGGAGGTGTACCAATGGGGGTACCAATACCACCAATACTGGCTGAGTATGCAATGCCTAATAGCAAAGCCGCCGTTAAGCGCGGATCTTTGGCGCTTTCAACAGTGGCCAGTGCGACAGGTAACAGCATCAAAGTCGTTGCGGTATTGGATATCCACATACTCAATACCGCTGAGGCGACCATAAATCCCATTATTAGATGTCGAGGGGACTGACTTCCAAACAAATTAACCATCATCAAAGCAATTCTTCGATGAGCCCCGGAATAGGCCATCGATTGAGACAGAATGAAACCGCCTAACAACAGTAATATAAGAGGGTGCCCGTACGATTGGCCAACCTCATTTGAGGTTAAAATGCCTGTCATCGTAAATACAGCCAGCGGAATTAGTGAGGTAACAGGGATCGGAATTGGTTCGAATATCCACCAAAGCGCACATAATAGGGTGACACAGGCCACGATTGTGATTGCTGGTTCCGTATCAAGTGCACTAAGCAATAAGCCTAATAACAACGAAAGGAGCGGCGCTCCCCATAAAAAGTGCTTTTTAACGTCTGCCATAGAGGTATTCAGATCCCAAAAATAATTTGTTTTTATCTATCAAAAAGGGTTTTCACTAATAAAGGTTAATTAATTAGCATAAGATTTGTTCTTATTATTCGAATTAGGTCTACAATTAAGATGTTAATCATATATTAAAACCACCATAAAACTAATAATAAATCTAATATAGAGTTTTCTTAATGAGAGTTGAAGAATTAGGACTAGCTTTTGGCGATACGTTGCAGATACAGATTGGGGACAATACTGAGCAACGCTATCCGGTAAAGTTTATTGGCATAAATCCTACTGCCAGCATAATCGTGTCTGCACCCATAACCGGTAAAGACAAGATTTATTTTGTCAGAGAAGGGCAAATGGTCACCCTTCGATTTATGGTTAAAAATGTCGTTTCTGGTTTTTCAACTAGAGTCATGCTTACTCGAGGCCAACCATACCCCTATCTTCACTTAGAGATCCCAAAAGAAGTTCAAACAGTAGAAGTACGTAAGGAAGTGCGAGTTGAAACCGATATTGACGTGACGGTTATTAACAAAACTCATAATTCGCCAGCCTTAACCGCCAAAATGCTTAACTTGAGTTGTTCGGGGGGCAGGATAGAGTCAAAATCCAAAGTCGCATTAATGGGCAATTTATTAAATATTACTATGCCTTTGACAATTGATCACTTTGAACGAATAGTTACAATGAACTGTGCGGTTTCTTATGTAAAGGAAGATGAAAAAAATCATTCTTTTCTATATGGCGTTAATATTGAAGATATTGATGACGAAGATAGCGTGTTTCTGAGAGGCTTTATTTATCAAGAGTTGCTGAAAAGCATGCACATGATTTAGCCGTTCAATCAATAGCGGCGGCAACCAGTTAAAAAAAAGGGCCAATTTGGCCCTTTTTCAATTTAATACAATAAATGGTTTAATCGAAGCGTTCTAGCCTTGTGAATCTAAGAACTTTTCAGCATCTAACGCCGCCATACACCCCGCTCCTGCTGATGTAATTGCTTGTTTGTATACCTGATCGGCAACATCACCGGCCGCGTAAACACCTTCTATACTTGTTTGAGTCGCGTTGCCTTGTAGACCACTTTGCACGGTAATATAGCCGTTTTTCATTTCTAATTGACCAGCAAAAATATCAGTATTGGGTTTGTGCCCGATCGCAATAAATACCCCGTCGACCTTGAGCTCTGAAATGCTTTCGTCTTTAGTACTTTTGATTTTGATGCCGGTCACACCCATGTTGTCACCAACCACTTCTTCTAGGGTATTATCCCAATGAATGGTGACATTGCCATTTTTGGCTTTCTCAAATAAATGGTCTTGCAGAATTTTTTCACTTCTAAGGGAGTCCCGTCTATGCACTAAGTGAACTTCCGAAGCGATGTTTGATAAGTAAAGCGCTTCTTCGACAGCGGTATTACCACCACCAATCACTGCAACCGGTTTATTGCGGTAAAAGAATCCATCACAGGTGGCACAGGCTGATACCCCTTTACCTTTAAACGCTTCTTCTGATTCAAGCCCTAAATACATCGCTGAGGCGCCAGTAGCGATAACTAGAGCATCAGCGGTATATTCCCCTTGATCGCCAGTTAAAGTGAATGGGCGCTTCGTTAATTCAGCAGTATGAATATGGTCAAAAATGATTTCCGTGCCAAATCGAACGGCATGCTTTTCCATGCGCTCCATTAGTTCCGGACCTTGAACACCGTCATTGTCACCAGGCCAGTTATCGACATCTGTAGTAGTCGTTAATTGACCGCCTTTTTCCATTCCAGTGATTATCACTGGCTCTAAGTTGGCGCGAGCACCATAAACAGCGGCAGAATAACCGGCGGGCCCAGAGCCAAGAATAAGCAGTTTGCAGTGACGAGATTGAGACATGGTTAACTCCAAGGTAACTTCTTTGATAACAGTTGAATATTTAATCGACTTTATTGCTTTGGTCGATAGATTGTGCGAATTTTAGGTTGGTTTGTCTCATTCTACAAGAGAATAAAGACAATGTTTTACCACATTAAATCGTCAGGTATTTGATAATCAGCATATGGGTCATCTTCATCTATTTCTTGGCTCGCTGATTCCAAGGGAATGATGGCAGAATCTGAGCGCTGAGCAATTTTTTCAGCAACCTTACTCGGCACTAAATGGTATTCTTCGCCCTCTTTAGCAATGGCTAATAAACCATTTGTTAGGTGCTTATGAATTTGATTAGAAACTTCAATTTTCTTGATCTTATTATTGTCGGTGAAATTAAAACTAATTTGAGGCTTTCCTGTCGCCTGGCTATTAGTGGTAATCAATTGTTTTATTTGGGCTTGGATCGCTTTTTGCTCTGCTTTTAGGTTCTTTTCTTGGTTCAACTTTCGAGCTTTTTCTGCTTTTTCGGCCATTAGTTTCTCTGCGGCGGCCTTATCTTGGTCAACAGAATCAATTTTGTGTTTGCGGTTAATTTTCGCTTGTTTTCTTTTGGCGCTCTTTGTTTGAACGGCTTTGTTTTTTGATACGAGCCCGGCTTTTAAAAGCTGATCTTGAAGAGATGACATGATGATCGTCTTGTTAAGTTCTAATAGATTTTATTATAAGGTCTATTTAAAGGGATTAAACCCTTAAAGCCAATAAATTGCTTCAATGGAAGGCTAGGCCAGTGATTTCGAGATTCTATTGAGCAAAAAAAAGGGCGAAATTGATATCGCCCTCTATAACTGACCTAGTTCTGTTTACATATTGATGGCATCAGATGCTGGAACGTATTCGAACCCAAGGTTTTCAGCGACACTATCACAGGTCACAACACCTTTATGAACATTTAGACCATTCATCAAATGCTCGTCATTTTCTAATGCCGCTTTGTATCCGTTATTGGCAATACTAATAATATAAGGCAGTGTGGCATTGTTTAGGGCAAAGGTAGAGGTTCTTGGTACAGCGCCCGGCATATTCGCAACACAATAATGAACAACGTCATCGACGATATAGGTTGGTTCAGCATGTGTAGTCGCTTTAGAAGTTTCAAAACAACCTCCTTGATCGATAGCCACATCGACAACCGCCGCGCCAGGTTTCATTTTTTTAATCATTTCTGCAGTCACTAGTTTTGGAGCTGCTGCACCCGGAATAAGAACGCCACCAATCACTAAATCCGCAGATAATACGTGGTCTTCCAATGCATCTTTGCTTGAGAACACCGTTTGAATTTGAGCACCAAACTGAGCGTCTAAACGGCGTAGCACATCAATGGAGCGATCGAGAATGGTAACATTTGCTCCCATACCGATAGCCATTTGTGCAGCGTTTGAACCAACGACACCACCACCAATGATAACCACTTTAGCGGGCGCAACACCTGGAACACCAGCTAACAACATTCCACGACCTGCTTTTGATTTTTCTAGACATTGAGCACCGGCTTGAATTGACATTCTGCCAGCGACCTCTGACATAGGTGCTAATAAGGGGAGGCTACCGTTTCTTGAAGTAACAGTTTCGTATGCAATACAAATTGCTTTGCTTTTGATTAGATCTTTGGTTTGCGGAAGGTCCGGTGCAAGGTGCAAGTAAGTAAACAGGATTTGATCTTCTCTTAGCATCGCTCTCTCTTCTGCTAGAGGCTCTTTTACTTTAACAATCATGTCTGCTTCAGCAAATATTTCGCTGGCCGTCGGACGAATACTCGCACCAATATCAGTATAAGCAGCGTCTTCAAAACCTATTCCACTGCCAGCATTGGTTTCTACAATGACTTGATGTCCGTGGGCTATTAACTCACGTGCACTCGCTGGGGTCATACCAACACGGTATTCATGATTTTTTATTTCTTTAGGTACACCAATTAACATAGGAAGCTCCTTCCAAAATGGGCAGTAACTGCGCCGTCATAGATGCTAGCTGACTAGCTCAAAAATTATGCGCTAGTATACCGACGGTTTGAAAGAATATCTCACTTAAAATAATCGCACGGCGATATATAATACTGTTTAAAGGTTGTCGAATAGTGAAATATATATTATCTTATGCTTAAGTGTAGGGCTTTGTTTTGGACAAACGAGTGCAAACAACCAGTTTTAAAGAGTTAGACAGAATTGATCGAGCTATCCTCAGAGAATTACAGACTGATGGACGTTTAGCCAACATTGAATTATCAAGACGAGTGGGCTTAAGTGCGACCCCTTGTTTAGAGCGTGTGAGGCGACTAGAGAAGGCTGGCTATATTAAATCTTATGAGGCCGTGTTGGCGCCCGCTAAGTTACAAGCTGCATTATTGGTATTTGTCGAAATAAGGCTAAATCACACCTCTCCAGACGTTTTTAAAGACTTTAAAAAGGCTGTTATTGAATTACCTCAGGTGTTAGAGTGTCACTTAGTATCTGGTGATTTTGACTACCTTGTTAAAGCACGTGTTGCCGATATGGTCGCTTATCGAACCCTCCTTGGTGAGACCCTATTAACTCTGCCTGGTGTCAGTGGTTCTCGAACCTATGTGGTAATGGAAGAAGTGAAGGAAAGTCGCACACTACCCATCCCATAGTGGGTATTAACAAGCCATTCTTTAAAAAAGCGAGTAATTGGTTGCGTGTGCCCACAAATAGCAATTGAAATATCAAAAATAAAGATAGAAAAACAAGCGATAAAATAGAAAAGAGAAACAATGGAAACTAAAGAACAAGTCGCAGACATTATGATGGTGAGGTTAAAGGAAGGAGGGTTTATTCTTCTGGTTGCTCTCGCAATTTTTCTCTTAATATCCTTATGGAGTTATTCTCCAAACGATCCCGGCTGGACAGTCGCAAATGACGCTAAGAATGTTGAAAATGCCAGTGGTTTAGCGGGTGCTTGGTTTGCTAGTCGTTTCTTGCATTTATTTGGCTATCTTGCATTCTTGTTTCCGTTTACTTTGATTTATTCGGGAATACTGTTATTCAAGGGGCGTAAAAGTGTCCTGCCTAATAGCTGGGCCTTTTGGTCATTTAGGTTGTTCGGCTTACTATTTACTTTGCTTTTAGGCGCTGCAATTTCAGCTCTCCATTTCGTAGAGCCTTCGGCAGAATATGGTTACCTAGCGGGCGGGATTTTAGGCAAAATTATAGGCGACTTATTGTTAGGCTGGTTCAACCCTGTCGGCGCAACGCTTTTGTTATTAGCATCCTTTTTTGCTTCTTTAACATTGTTTACTGGTATTTCATGGTTTCAGTTGATGGATTGGATAGGAAAAGTCACCCTAATGGGTGCTGCTTGGGTTGCCGATAAATATCGAGATATGCTGGATAGCTACAAAGATAAAAAGGCTCAGCAAGAGGTTAAGTTGCAGCGAGAGACGGTTTTCCACCGAGAGCGAACAAAAATAGAAAAACGCAAGCCGGTAGTGATTGAGAAAGAAGTAAAGCGCATAGAACCGAGTCTCAGGGTTGAGAAAGAGCGCCAAAATAGCTTGTTTGATGAGCCTGTTGTTGGTGAATTGCCGCAAGTTCGATTATTGGATGAGCCGACTGAACATAAAGAACGAATGTCGGATGAAACTTTAGAAGCATTATCTCGGTTGGTTGAACTAAAACTGGCCGATTTTGGGGTACAGGCAGAGGTGGTTGAAGTCCACCCTGGTCCCGTCATTACGCGCTTTGAAGTCGATTTAGCCGCCGGAATAAAGGTTGCAAAAATTACCGGGTTAGCCAAAGATTTGGCTCGTGCGATGTCCACGACCAGTGTGCGTGTGGTAGAGGTAATTCCAGGTAAGCCATATATTGGTATCGAAGTGCCAAATGAAAATCGAGAAATGGTCCGATTGAAAGAGGTGATCGCGAGTCGAGAATTCGATAATTCCAAATCTGGCCTGACCATGGCTTTGGGTAAAGATATATCTGGTGCTCCGACCGTAATTGATTTGACCAAAATGCCTCACTTGCTAGTCGCTGGTACCACAGGCTCTGGTAAGTCGGTTGGATTAAATGCCATGCTAGTGAGTATTTTATACAAGTCTTCTCCGGCGGAAGTACGCATGATAATGATTGATCCTAAAATGCTGGAACTGTCAGTCTATGAAGGTATCCCACATTTATTAACACCAGTGGTTACCGATATGAAAGAGGCTGCCAACTCTTTGCGTTGGGCGGTGGCGGAAATGGAGCGTCGTTATCAATTAATGTCTGCGCTTGGTGTTCGAAATTTAGCGGGATACAACAAGAAAATTAGAGATGCCGAAAAGCGTGGTGAATCAATACCCGATCCCTTATGGAAGCCGGAAGATAGCATGGACCCAACAGCTCCAATGCTAGAAAAGTTACCGAAAATCGTTATTGTCATCGACGAACTGGCTGATATGATGATGATTGTCGGCAAGAAAGTTGAGGAGCTCATTGCACGTATTGCACAAAAAGCCCGTGCCGCAGGGATTCACTTACTGCTCGCGACGCAACGACCATCGGTTGACGTTATCACAGGTCTAATCAAAGCCAATATTCCATCCCGAATCGCCTTTCAAGTATCATCTAAAATAGATTCACGGACCATCCTTGACCAAATGGGAGCAGAGCAACTGCTAGGGCAGGGGGATATGCTGTATTTACCCGGTGGTACCAGTATTCCAACGCGTGTTCATGGTGCATTTGTTGATGATGATGAAGTGCACCGAGTGGTTGCTGACTGGCAAAAACGTGGCGAACCGGTTTATGAAGACTCGATAACTGCAGGGGCTCCGGACACAGATATTCCCGGGATGAGTGCACCCGTGGGCGAAGGAGGCGATGAACAAGACGAGCTATATGATCATGCTGTGCAAATTGTGACTGAAACACGTAAAGCCTCAATTTCTGGCGTACAAAGACGTTTAAAAATTGGCTACAATCGCGCGGCTAGAATGATTGAAGCAATGGAAGCGGCAGGAATCGTCAGTGAAATGCAGTCTAATGGATCTCGAGAAGTGATTGCTCCACCAGCTCCGCCAGGCTAGTTTGACTCACATTGTTGAGCGTTTTCGATAAAATTCAGGCCGTATTCATCTAATATAATGTACTTTAATAAAGTCATTTAACTCTTTGTTTAATAACAAATTTTACAAAGAGTTTACTCAGTGCACTTGTGCTATAAATCCGTTTCAAGTTAGTCTTGTTACGCAAAACCATTAACCAACGGTAACTAATACTTTTATGAGTAGAATAATTAACTTATTGATGCTTTCGCTGGGGTTGATCATCGGATTAAATTCTTATGCCCAAGACGTTACAACCGATTCAATCAAAATCACCAATCAGCAAGATGCAGAATATCTATCTAAGATAATGTCAAATACCATGACTTTTGAAGCGGATTTTGAGCAAAATGTTTACCGTGAAAATAGTGATCAAGCTGAAACCACCATTGGTCGATTTTTGATCCAACGACCCAACCACTTCCGTTGGCAAACTAAACAACCTTTTGAACAGTCAATTATTGCCGATGGTAGAGCTCTATGGACTTATGACCCAGAGCTAGAACAGGTGACTATTCAAGATCAGCAGTCGGTATTGGCTGATTCACCCTTACTGTTGTTAACTAGCTCGGTTGAAAAACTCGTTAAGGCCTTTGATATTCAACAAGTTGAAAGCAATGCCGAACAAAAGCGAGAAATGTTTTCGCTAACTCCTATAGAACCAGGACTATTTGAAAGTGTACACATCTTAATAATTGATCAGAAAATTACTGAGTTTTTTTTACTCGATACCTTGGGCGGTAGAACCAGTGTGGTTTTTACTAACATTAAATTAAACCATCGAGTTAGTCTGTCAGAGTTTATCTTCACTCCGCCAGAGGGAATTGACGTAATAGATTCTCGCGCAATTGATAAAAATCAGGTTGATTAATAAGTCATCTTGGCACAAGGCGGAATAGTGAAATCTTAATCCAATGAATGATTTATTTTCAGAGCATAATGAGTCTTTACCCTCGTCACCTATTGAGGGCGACACCTCAAATCAGAATGAGCAGCATTATCAGCCACTTGCTGCTCGACTAAGACCAAGGACGCTTGATCAATACGCTGGCCAAAAACATCTTTTTCAGCCCGGAAAACCCTTATATCAGGCAATTGTTAACGGCAAACCGCATTCGATGTTACTTTGGGGGCCGCCAGGCACTGGAAAAACTACCTTAGCGCGCTTGATTGCCAGTTATTGTGATTGTTATTTTGTCGCTATTTCAGCTGTTTTAGGCAGTATTAAAGATATTAGGCTTGCTGTAGAGCAAGCCAAACAACAACGGAAACTAGGCAAGCAAACCCTATTGTTTGTTGATGAAGTACATCGTTTTAACAAATCTCAACAAGATGCATTTTTGCCTTATGTTGAAGACGGAACCTTTATTTTTATTGGCGCCACCACCGAGAACCCTTCTTTTGAAGTGAATAATGCACTGCTATCTAGAGCCAAAACCTATGTATTAAAATCGCTCACTGAGGATGATTTAGCCGAAGTGCTTGAAAGAGCTATCGCTAATGAAGCAGCTAGAATTGAGAAAGAGTTTGTTTTGGCCGACGATGCAAAATCACTGTTATTGGGATTTGCCGATGGCGATGCTCGTCGCTTATTAAACATTACTGAAATGGCACTTGAATTAGCCGAGTTCGATCATACGGCGAAAGCGTTAATCAGTCGCGAAACTGTTGAACCGTTGCTTGGGGAGTCGGCCCGACGGTTTGATAATAAAGGCGAAGCATTTTATGACCAAATTTCAGCGTTGCATAAATCCGTTAGAGGCTCCGATCCTGACGCATCTTTATATTGGTTTTGTCGAATGCTTGATGGTGGCTGTGATCCGCTCTATATTGCAAGACGCGTAGTAAGAATGGCCAGTGAAGATATTGGTAATGCCGATCCTCGCGCGCTTCAGATAGCCACCAATGCATGGGATGTTCAGCAACGCTTAGGTAGTCCTGAAGGCGAGTTGGCATTAGCTCAAGCGCTGGTTTATATGGCATCCGCGGCGAAAAGTAATGCGGTTTACACGGCATTTAAACAGTGCATGGCAGATGTAGCCAATGAAGAGAGCTTTGAAGTGCCATTACATTTGAGAAATGCGCCGACTAGCCTAATGAAAGAACTAGATTATGGGGCAGAGTATCGCTATTCTCATGATGAACCTGAGGCTTTTTCTGCAGGCCAGGAGTATTTTCCAGATAATAAAGCGCCAAAAACTTACTATCATCCGGTGAGTCGAGGTTTGGAAAAGCAAATAAAAGAAAAATTAGATTATTTGAAGTCTAAGAACAGACAAGCTAAATCTTAATTAGCAAACGTTAGAAATAAACCCTTATTAACTATCGGGATCATTCGATTGGAAAAACTCATCGCTACATTGATCGTTGCTGTTGGTGGCTCGTTAGGAGCGGTAGCGCGCTTTTGGGTCAGAGAATATTTGCCGATAATTACTAGTACCGAGTTTCCACTTAGCACCTTGCTAGTTAACGTGACAGGCTGTTTTTTGTCGGGGCTGGTCTATATGTGGCTAGAAACGAGTGGCCAAAGCTGGTCATCCGATAAGGTACTATTTTTCTTCGTTGGCTTTTTAGGGGCATTTACCACTTTTTCAGCCTTTGCGTTGGATAGTTTACTTTTATTTCAACAACAGCAAATGTTTAAATTGTTTCTCAATATTAGTGGAAATTGCTTGTTATGCCTTATTTGTGTGTTTGTTGGGGCAATGGTTGGTGCTAGAATAGGCGCCCATTGAAAACCACCGCCAATTATTAGATTTTGGATAAACAATGATAGACCCTAAGCTATTTAGAAACGAACTCGATCAAGTTATCGCAAACCTTGCTAGGCGAGGAATGCAGTTTGATAAACAAGCCTATCTTGAGTTAGAAGAGCAGCGAAAAGACCTGCAAGTAAAAACTCAATCACTTCAAAATGACCGAAAAGTCAGCTCTAAATCAATCGGTAAGGCTAAAGCGGCAGGTGAAGATGTTCAACCGTTACTCGACAAGGTTGCAAAAATCGGAGAACAACTAGATCAAACTAAAGTCGCTTTTGACAAAGTGCAGGCGGAATTAGACGATTTATTTCATGGTCTTCCTAACTTAATTTCAGATGAAGTCCCAGATGGAAAAGGTGAAGAAGAAAATGTCGAAGTACGCAAGTGGGGTGATGTTCCCAGCTTTGATTTTAAACCCTTAGACCATACCGAGCTTGGTGAAAAACTAGGCGGGATCGATTTTGCAACCAGTGCAAAATTATCAGGTTCTCGGTTTGTGGTAATGAAATCGGGCATTGCTAAAATGCATCGCGCTCTGGTTCAGCTAATGTTAGACACTCACACCGAAGAACACGGTTATAGTGAAACTTACGTCCCTTATTTGGTTAATCCGGAATCATTGTTTGGTACTTCACAACTACCCAAATTTGCCGAAGATTTATTTACCGTACAAGGAACGACCCAAGACGGTAAACCTTTGTATATGATCCCAACCGCGGAAGTTCCTTTAACCAACACCGTTAGAGATGAGATTGTGGAAGCATCTGAATTACCGATTAAAATGACGGCGCATACGCCTTGCTTCAGAAGTGAAGCTGGCTCATATGGTAAAGATGTCAAAGGCCTTATCAGACAGCATCAATTTGAAAAGGTTGAATTAGTACAAATTGTTAAACCAGAGGAGTCTATGCAGGCGCTTGACCAGCTTACTTCGCATGCTGAGAAAATCTTACAAATGCTTGAGTTACCTTATCGAACCGTCATTCTTTGTTCAGGTGATATTGGCTTTGGTGCTACCAAAACATTTGATATCGAGGTGTGGCTTCCAGCACAAGATACTTATCGAGAAATTTCATCGTGCAGTAATATGGGAGACTTTCAAGCGCGAAGAATGAAAGCTCGTTGGAGAAACCCTGACACGGGTAAACCTGAATTAGTACATACGCTCAACGGATCTGGGCTGGCTGTTGGAAGAACTTTGGTTGCCATTTTAGAAAACTACCAAACTGCTGATGGTAAAATAAGAGTCCCAGAAGCACTTAAGCCTTACATGAAAATGGATATAATTGGTTAGTTTTCGCAATGCATTTCCAATAAAAAAGCCCTCAATCGAGGGCTTTTTTATTGGAACGATTAAGGATTTTAACTTTTCTTGACTTCCATTTCAGCTAGAAAAGCCTCTAACCCCATGCTGTTAATTCTGGGTAAAAACTGACTTCGATAGCTTTTAGACATGCTGACTCCCTCGATGGTCAGATCAGTTATTTTCCAAGAACCGCTTTTAATGCTTAAAACATAATCGATAATAATGGGGGTCGAACCACTTTGCTCCATTGAGCTCCTTACTCGCGCATAATCGCCAGATTTTGAGTAATGAGGCTTACTGAAAGTAAAGGTTTGTCCGTTGTATAGAGACAGACCAGTCGCGTAGTTGCCAACGACTAGATTAATAAATTGGTCAATAAAACGCTTCTGTTGCTCCGCAGTTAAAGTTTGCCAAGTCTTACTGGAAAGGGTTTTACGAGCAAAAATTTGCGTATCAATAGCTGGAAGAAGGGTTTCTTTTACAAGCTTTTCCGCTAATAAGGAGTTGGTCTTTAACTCTTCTTTATTTTGCTCTACTTTAGCGATCATATTGCTTGCTACTCTTTCTAAGAAAACACTCGGGTCGTCTTTAGCTTGAGTCAGCGGAGTGATGATCATTAGCACTAAAGCTGCCAATATTTTGTTCATTGTATTTCTCTCCTTAGAGAATGTTGTGATTGCTGTTTTGCAATTTAAATTGCATTTTATCAAAAATAAGTCACTAAAAAATATGGGGAAATTGTAATAACGTGTAATTTTTAAATTTTAAACGTAGAAATCTGAATATTAGCTTAATTTATTGATGTTTTTGCACTTTGGCTGGTTTAAATTTGCGCTTTAAAAAACTATCTATATACATCGCGCTGGCTTAGGTAAACCGGCTATTTTGGTTGCTTGCTTAGCGGGTCCTTCGGGAAATAAGATTTGCAGATAGAGACTGTTACTTTTTTCCTCGGGTAATACGGTCTTTAAATATTTAACCAATGGCCGAATTGACGGACTTTTCTTGTAGTCCTGATAAAATTGTCTAACGTATTTAACCACTTGCCAATGGTCTTCTGATAGTTCGATATTTTCGAGTTTCGCAAGTATTTCGGCGATTTCTATTGTCCACTGATTGGCATCACGCAAGTAGCCATTTTTATCAGTTTGTATATGGGAGGGGAGCTGAGTCATAAAATATTTATAATAATCAATTCGACATAGCCGATAGCTTAAGCTGGAACTTTACCATGAGATAGTTTTTTGAGTCTCCACTGAGAGCTCAACAAATTGTTGGTAATCAATACTTTTAACTTTTTCCTGACTTAACAAGTTTTCTAGCCCTCTTGCATCAAGGTGTTCCTGTAAAGCCAGAAAAGGGCCTTTAAACTCACTTAGGCTCCATAATTCTGCTGATTGACACAGACCCGTAAGCGAGAATACGGCGTCATCGAGAAGCAAAATAGAGTCATTAGGCGCGTAAAACAGCTTTACTTGTTTGATAAAATCATGACGGTTGATAGGCCGCTGCAGTAAATGAAGTGTAGTCATTATAACACCACCACTTGATCAGCTGTTTGGTTTAAATTATTCAAGGAATTAGTGTCAATTAAGTTAACTTCTATTAACAGGCTAGCGGGCTCTAGTGAGCGGTTTGCTAATGAGCTTGCATCGACATAGATATTATCAATATCATAAAAATCTAGGCCTTTTAGCAGATCCGTTTGGTTTTTTTCACCAATCATTTGTGATCGCTGATTACTGACTAAGTTGAATACTCCGTCACCATGAAAAATTAGGTTTACTTGATGGTCAAACGCCGCACAAACCAATGCTAAATCTAGTGACTCCTTAAAGTAAGATCCTATGAAGGTACTTTTATTAATAATGATGTTCAAATTACCTGACATAATTGACCTAACTACTTGAAGTGAATTAGTTTGAGCAACGGATCACTGATAGCTGCGGCTAATTGACCAAGCCCAACCATAGAAAACGAGTCGGCGGTATTGGAATAGGGGAAGTCATGTTCTTTAGCTTCTTCTTGGCCAAGGATCCCTCGTCGTAGACTTGCTGCAACACAGGTTTGTAATTCAACTTTATTCTCATCCGCAAAAGCTTGCCAACGCTCTGTGAGTTGAGGTTCGTCTGAAGGTGGCAACAGGGTGTTTAGCGCGACTGAGACAGCATCTTGATAGAAAAATATAGACTTAATTGTGAAATTGTTACTGATCAAGTGCTGTGCGAACTTAAGCGCAGTCAGGTGAGCCTGTGAATTCTGTGGTGAGGCTGTAACTAGTATCAGGAAAGACGACATTAAGTTGGTATAACCAAGTCGTTGTAAAGTGTCACTATTGTCATAGAAAGAATCTTGCAAATCAAGGCTTCTTTTAGTCGCCGGTATAGAATAACTTGACAAAAAAAAGCCCTCATAAAGAGGGCTTTGAGTTATTTTGCTGAATGACCTTAGTCGTCGCCAGAGAAGGCTGAAAGAAGGTTTAGTAAGTGCATAAATAGCACATAAATATTCATGTACATTGACACAGTCGCCATGATGTAATTAGTTTGCTCTCCGCGAATTATTGAGCTGGTGTCGTATAAAATAAAGCCAGACATTAGCAATACAAAGAAAGCTGATAATGCCAAAGATAGTCCTGAAATGTACCAACCAAAGAAGTAGTTTCCTACCAGATAGGCGATACTTGCGATTACACCAATCATTAACCCTACAAACAGCATTCCACGCATAAAAGTGAAATCTTTCTTAGTGGTTAAAACATAACCAGACAGCGCAAAGAAGATTAGCCCAGTGCCTGCAAGCGCTTGGACAACAATGCCTGAACCAAAGTTAGAAGCATAGATGCTAACAATTGGGCCAGCGTAAAAACCTAAGAAACCGGTGAATGCGAAGGTTACCAGAATTCCCATGGAGCTATTGGCTGTTTTATTTAAAACGAAACTAATACCAAATATAACCGCTAAATAGATGAATGGATTGATCGGTGGCACATTCATCGCAACTGCGACGCCTGCCATTGCCGCACTGAATAGCAAAGTAGCTGACAATAAAATATAGGTATTCTTAAGTACCTTATTTATTTCAACCGACTGACCTCTTGTTCTTTCGATTACTGGTGAATTAGATTGCATCGTTATTCAACTCCTGTTTAACAATTTAAAAGTAGTGACTTATTAAGTATCCGACACTAAATCATTGGATTATTAATATAATAAGGTCTGAAGTTAAAGATACCAAGTGTTTTGGTCAAGTATTTTCGATAAATTGTAACAATATAGCGAGGTATGATGATTATAAAATAACCAAAACCAAAAAAATCTAAGTTTTTTAACATTTAGGCTTTGCCAACGCGAAATATTCGGGTAATATGCGCGCTCTTGGAGAGATGGCAGAGTGGTCGAATGCACTGGTCTTGAAAACCAGCGTGGGTTTGTAGCCCACCTAGGGTTCGAATCCCTATCTCTCCGCCAAATATAGAAAAACCCGCTTTATGCGGGTTTTTTTATGTCCATCAGATGTTAATCAACAACAATGCATTTAGGGAGTCTTGGTTGGCTGACTTGCTTTATGACCGAACGATGATTTAATCTAGCGTTTCCGCAACTAACCGACCTTTCGAACATGTCCAGCATCGAATTTGATAACCCACAAAAAAACGCACTGGTGGAAAAGCTTCAAAACTATTTTTCTAAAGAGCTCGACTATGAATTGGGTCAATTTGATAGTGAGTTTTTGCTGGATTTTATTTCGCAAGAAATCGGCGCCTACTACTATAATCAGGGGCTAGCTGATGCGCAAAGCTTGCTCGCGCAAAAGATTGATATGTTAACTGAGGGCTTTTATGAGTTGGAAAAAGTCACCCAATGAGCTCATGAACATGGTAAATCTAACGAGCCTGTCAGATACAAGCTCGTTCTGCATAAACTGAAACTGCAATCGCTTTCAATCAAAACGTTTTTTTAGGCAATCGCCGGTTCGGGAACGGCTTTTACAGGAGATATTGCCGCGAAACCATGGCCTAAGTCGTCAATTAAATCTTCAATATTTTCGATTCCAACCGAAAGTCTTATTAGATTTTGGGTAATTCCAGCAATCGCTTGCTCTTCGAGAGAAACCGCCGCATGGGTCATGGTTGATGGGTGACATATTAGGCTTTCTACACCACCTAGTGATTCGGCCAGTGAAAAAACGTTTAAGCCACTTAAAAATTGTTTGACCGTTTCCACGTTACCTTTTATTTTGAAGGAAATCATTGAACCAAAACCAGATTGTTGCTTTTTGGCTATTTCATGGCCCGGATGATCCGATAAGCCTGGAAAGTAAACTTTTTCTACTGCAGAATGATTGTTTAAAAACTCAACTACTTGGTCAGCATTTTTAGCGTGTCTTTGGATTCGAACATCTAAAGTTCTTAATCCTCGCAACGTCAGGAAACTATCAAACGGAGCTCCGGTAACTCCGGTACAGTTCGCCCACCATTTTAGCTCCTCGCAAACTTGCTCATCTTTCGCGATTACAGCACCGCCGACAACATCACTGTGGCCGTTGATATATTTGGTCGTTGAGTGGACGACTATATCTGCACCAAGTGTTAAAGGTTTTTGAAAAACAGGTGATAGAAAAGTGTTATCAACCGCCACTAAAGCACCTTGTTGTTTTGCTAAATTAGCAATTGCTTGAATATCAACAACTCGAAGTAATGGATTGCTCGGTGTCTCAATCCATACGATTCGAGGCTTTTTTGCCAGTGCTACTGCTAATGCATTCTGATCGGTTTGATCGACGAAGTCTAAGGTGATCAAGCCTTTATCAGCATACGATTTAAACAGCCGAAAAGTGCCACCATAACAATCGTGAGGAGCGAGAATGCGTTCACCGCCTTTTAGCAGCTGCAATACGGTAAAAATAGCGGACATGCCAGTAGAGGTAACAACACCACCAAAGCCACCTTCTAGATCCGCTAGCGCTTGTGAAAGAATTTGCCGAGTTGGGTTACCCGAGCGAGAATAATCAAATTCTCTTTTCTCATCAAACCCAGCAAAGCTGTAATTACTTGATAAGTAAAGTGGGGGAGTGATGGCGCCATGTTGTGTATCAGATTCAATACCGGCCCGAACGGCTATGCTGTCCAACGCAATATTTTGGCCAATTGGTGGCTTAGTTATAGACATGCTTAATTTCCTATTCTTGATTTAATAAGTTTTGAGATTTGTTCAAATTCCTTGAGAAACCCGTCGTGACCGACATCGCTTTTAATTTCGGCGTAACTCGCGTTATTCCCGATATCCTGGCTAAGTTGCTGTAAATGGTCTGGTGGTGCGATAAGATCGCCTTGAATACCAACTAATAAGCAATCTGAGGTAATATTTTTTGGCTCTATTAGATGCAGATCAACGGAAAGAGAGAGGCTTAAGAATCGTTGACTGCAAAACCGAGACGCAAATTTTTCTCCTTGCGCTTTTAAGTATCCAACGACTGAAAAATCATATTTTTTAGATTTAGTACATATTTCATTTGGAAAGCGCCTTTCTAGCTCGTCCGCACCTCGGTAGCCCAGCATTGCCAATGAACGAGCTAAAATTAGTCCCTGTCTAGTATCGCCGTGAGCCGTTGCAAATCGAAGGATGTCTCTTTGCAATTGTCGAATAGCGGTGTTTCTCGAATCACTTTTCTGGTTACAACAAATGGCAATAATTTGCTCAACTTTGTGTGAATATTTCTCGGCAAACGCTAGTGCAACCATACCGCCGTATGATGATCCGATAATTGCAGCTAAATGGTCTATTTTTAAATGATCCATTAATTGAATAATTATCGTTGCCTGGTCGAATGTAGAAATTCTTATTTCGTCTTTGTTTGAGTCAGAGTTCCTTAATAGACCTGACTGACCATCTAAATAGTCAAATGAAAGTACGCAATAGCTATTTAAATCAATCGCTTTGTGATAACCCACAAGTGGGTCCCACCAGCCGCTTACAAAAATCCCTTCAATATTAGTATCTGCGACATATTGATCGGCCGAAATTCCGCCTAGCACGAGGATTACCGGTTTAGATAAGTCACCATATACGCTGTAAGAAACAAATGACGTCATCAACTCTTGCCCGAAAGTTAAGACAAAGGGTGTATTTAATTCGACCGAACCGGATAGGCATTCGGCCAAGTTGGGCAATAATTGATTACAGCCGGCCATTTAAAATCTCATCGTTTTATGTTTGCTAGTTAAAAAAGACGTTTAGACGTCTATACGCCCAAAGTGTAACAGTGAGAGATTAGCTGTCAAGATGTTTAGATGGCCAAACTAGTGTAGAATGCAGCTTAATTATAAAGCTGGAGGAATCTAACTATGAAATCTTGGGATGGTGAATACATAAATCCCTATGTAGAACACGGTGAGAAGAAAGAAAATGTTAAGAAAATTACGGTGTCAATTCCTTTCTCTGTTTTAAAGATATTGACCGACGAAAGAACTCGTCGACAGGTCTCAAACCTACGTCATGCAACGAATAGCGAGTTATTATGTGAGGCTTTCTTACATGCATATACGGGCCAACCTTTACCAACAGACGAAGATTTGGCTAAAAAGTAATTCCTCAAATGCGGTGAACTACTTTACCGCATGCACTCGGTAAAAAGCGCGCCTAATCAAACTTCCACTTATAACCTAAAAGTCTGATGGCCGTACGTCCAGATTGCTCAAAACCGCTAGAACGAAGCTAAGCTTAGGTAAAGCCCAAGCTGCTTATTGCGATGACTGTATAACTGACAATTATATAGAGCGGTTGTTATCAGTCGCTGGCGATGTTACATTTCTAAATATTAGACGTATAGACGTCTATACGTAAAAATGATCTCAACGTATTAATCAGAATTGAGCTAGCTGCGAAGCGTTCAATGGGGTCTGACAATCCTTCGCTTATAAGTGCAGAAAATAAATAAAATATGATGATGAGCAATCCAAAATTTGAGCGACTACGCAAACTTTTAAAGCAACGAATCCTACTGCTAGATGGCGCAACAGGTACTATGTTGCAATCTTATCAGCTTGAAGAACAGGATTTCAGAGGGGAGCGGTTTTCTAAGTGGCCTTGTGATTTAAAAGGGAATAACGATTTATTAAGCTTGACTCGGCCGGACATCATTAAGGAAGTCCACCAAGCGTATTTAGAAGTTGGTGCCGATATTATCGAAACGAACACCTTTAACGCGACAAAGATAGCAATGGCTGACTATCAAATGGAGTCAATTAGTGCCGAGATTAATCTCGCGGCCGCTCAGCTTGCTCGAGAAATTGCCGATAAGTTCTCCACTCCTGATAAACCCCGGTTTGTGGCAGGTGTTTTAGGCCCAACCAATAAGACGTGTGGATTATCTCCCGACGTCAACGACCCTGGTTTTAGAGCTATTAGTTTTGACGAAATGGTCGAGGCTTACTATGAATCGACTGCCGCGCTGGTTGAGGGCCAAGTTGATATCATTCTGATAGAAACTGTTTTCGATACTCTAAATGCCAAAGCTGCCATTTTTGCAGTTGAACAATATTTTGAAGATCATCAGCTTAAATTGCCACTCATGATCTCCGGTACTATTACCGACGCATCGGGACGCACCCTGACAGGGCAAACAACTTCTGCGTTTTTTAACTCATTAAGACACGCTAAGCCATTAATTTTTGGGTTAAATTGCGCGCTTGGTGCAAAAGAGCTCAGGCCGTATATTGCAGAATTATCGTCTATCGCCGATTGTTATATCTCCGCCCATCCGAATGCTGGTTTACCTAATGAATTTGGAGGTTATGATGAGTCTCCGCAGGAAATGAAACGTGAGCTAAAAGAGTGGGCAAATTCTGGGCTCGTTAATATCGTTGGAGGTTGTTGTGGTACAAGCCCAGCTCATATAAGAGCGTTAAATGAGTTAGTTTCTGAATGTAAGCCGAGAGAAATTCCAACCATTAGAACCGCGACCAACTTATCAGGTTTAGAACCCCTAAGCATCGACAACGATTCGCTTTTTATTAATGTGGGTGAAAGAACCAATGTTACCGGCTCAGCAAAATTTTTGCGTTTAATCAAAGAGAATGATCTAAATGCAGCGTTAGAGGTTGCTAGAGAGCAAGTCGAGAATGGTGCCTCAATTATAGATGTTAATATGGATGAAGGCATGCTTGAGTCTGGTGAAATCATGCAACAGTTTTTGAATTTGATAGCCGCAGAACCAGATATTTCGCGAGTCCCAATAATGATAGATTCATCTAAATGGGCGATTATAGAAAGTGGTTTAAAGTGTATTCAAGGTAAAGGTATTGTTAATTCAATTTCCCTTAAAGAAGGGGAGCATGAATTTATTCGAACCGCGCAACTCGCAAGAAAATATGGTGCTGCTGTCATTGTGATGGCGTTTGATGAGGAAGGGCAAGCAGACACGTTTAAGCGAAAAGTAGAGATTTGTGAAAGGGCTTATAGAATATTGGTAGATATTGTGGGTTTTCCGGCACATGATATTATTTTTGATCCGAATATTTTTGCGATTGCTACAGGGATCGAGGAACACAATAATTATGCTGTAGATTTTATAGAAGCAACGCGTTGGATTAAAAAAAATTTACCGGGAGCGCTGGTGTCTGGCGGAGTGTCCAACGTCTCTTTTTCATTTAGGGGAAACAATAAAGTACGAGAAGCAATCCATTCAGTATTTTTATTCCATGCTATCAATGCGGGAATGGATATGGGGATCGTTAATGCCGGACAACTCGAAGTTTATTCAGAGATAGAGCCAGAGCTTAAAACCGCGGTTGAAAATGTGGTTTTAAACAAGAATAAAGAATCGACTGAAGTTTTAGTTGATTTGGCGGAAAAATACTTGGCGGGTTCTGAGCAAGTTAAACAAGAAAAACTATTAGAGTGGCGGGATAAAAATGTTAATCAAAGAATTGAGTACGCATTAGTCCGCGGTAACACTCAGTTTATAGAAGAAGACGTTGAAGAATTTAGAAAGACTTGCGAGCGATCTCTTGATGTTATCGAAGGGCCGCTAATGGACGGAATGAATATAGTAGGGGATCTGTTTGGCTCTGGAAAAATGTTTTTACCGCAAGTTGTAAAGTCTGCTCGAGTGATGAAAAAAGCCGTAGCTTACTTAGAACCATTTATGGAAAAGGAAAAGTTACAGTCGGGTGTCACCAACGCTTCAAAAGGCAAAGTGTTACTGGCTACCGTTAAAGGTGATGTGCATGATATCGGTAAAAATATTGTAGCGGTTGTTCTTCAATGTAATGGATATGAAGTCGTTGATTTGGGCGTGATGGTCAATTGTGAAAAAATTATTAAGACAGCGGTGCAAGAGAACTGCGATTTAATTGGTCTTTCCGGTTTGATCACTCCGTCTCTGGAAGAGATGGTTTTTGTGGCTCAAGAACTAACGAGACAAAAGCTTTCCATACCATTGTTGATCGGTGGTGCAACAACATCTAAAGTGCATACTGCGGTCAAAATTGATCCGCAATATGCTCATCCAACCATTTACATTACTGATGCATCAAGAGTGGTTAGCGCGTCTATGAAACTGCTAAATGATAGTCAAAAAGCGAGTTTTATTGATGAAGTCAATTTAGAGTATCAGACTCTAAGAGAAAGGAGAGCCAGTCATTTAAATAAACAAAAACAGTGTTCTCTCAACGATGCTCGTACACACAAAATGATGACCAGTTGGAAAGATATAACAATAACCAAACCAACATTTCTCGGTCGTCGTCGTTTAATAGAATATCCTCTTACTGAATTGATTGAGCGTATTGACTGGACGCCGTTTTTTAGTAGCTGGGAACTTGCGGGTCGATATCCGAAAATTTTAGATGATGAAGTGGTTGGGCAAGAGGCAAGTAAGCTCTATCAAGATGCCAAAGTCATGCTTAATCAAATTATTGAAGAAAAGTGGCTGACTGCCAATGCGGTATTCGGTTTTTACCCATGTTATTCCAATATTGATGACGTTATTTTATTAGATCCTATCGACAACAAAAAGCAGTTAGCCAATTTACATTTCCTACGCCAACAAAAACAAACTCGTGACGGAAAATCGAATTATTGTTTAAGTGACTTTATCCTGCCAAAAGATGAAAATGGTGTTGACTACATTGGAGCCTTTGCGGTAACGGCCGGTATTGGACTAGAGGCAAAAACAGCGGAATTCGAAAAGTCTGGGGACGATTACTCAAGCATTATGTTAAAGGCGTTGGCTGACCGGTTGGCTGAAGCCTTCGCTGAGAAGCTTCATGAATTAGTTCGTAAAGAGTTTTGGGGGTACTCCAAGGACGAGTCACTAAGTAACGATGAGTTAATCTCAGAAAAATATACAGGTATACGTCCTGCACCCGGTTATCCTGCATGCCCAGACCACACCGAAAAAGGAACTCTTTGGAAGCTATTAGAGCCGGATAGTGAAATTGGCTTAAGTATTACTGAGAGTTTTGCAATGTATCCAACGGCCGCGGTTTCCGGGTGGTATTTTTCTCATCCTGGTTCTCGTTATTTTGGAGTAGGCAAAATTAATCAAGAACAAGTGATTGACTATGCGAACAGAAAAGGCTGGCAAGTTAAGCAAGCCGAACGATGGTTGGCACCAAATTTGTCCTATGATCCCGAGTGAATTAATGATTGATGGAGTGTAATGAATCGTTTATCGGAAAAAGAAATAATCTGTCCATATTGTGGCGAAGCTATTGAAGTATTAATTGAATGCTTAGAGGAACAGCAACAATATATTGAGGACTGCCAAGTGTGTTGTCGACCGATCGAATTTACAGTATGGCAAAGTGAGTACGGTGAACCTTTAGTTAAAGTGGCACACGAAAATGAGTGAGCTAGCTTTAAATGATTAATTATTCTAATATTACGCCAACGGTATTTCGGATTAGATCATTTTGCCTCGATTAGCAATTCTACTTTTATCAGTGATTCTATGTTCTTGTGGGTCAGTGCCTCTTGCCACTATGTTTAAACTCTCAAGTTTGGAAAACTCTGATATTGCAAAGATTAAGCCAAATGAACTAAGAGTGAGATTAACTCTAGATGATCCTATTCAATTGGCTAAACAATCATTAAGACTTCAATTAAAGTTTGAATACGCGAATGCGAGCAACGAAGAATTTGAATTTCAATTAGAGCCGGTCGGTGAGCCGCAAGAGATTTCCGCTTCGAGTTGGCTCAGTTCTAAAGAGTTGCGCCGGTCTTATCAATTTAAGCTTACTCGAATGGCCCAATTGGAGTTTGCTAATTTCCAGCGAACTCTATTAGAAAAAAATCAAGTTGAAAAATATTTTTGGACGGTATTTTATTATCTAGCGCCGCATAGAGAATCCGATGCAAAGGTCGATGTGGAGTTGAAGCTATCTAAGGAAGAGTCGTTTTTTTACCTTCTTAAACAAGCGAAGGTTAAGGTGTCGAGAAAGGATGTTCCATAAGGTATAAAAAAGGGAACCAAAGTTCCCTTTTTTATTTTGCTTTCATAGATAAGATTTGAATGTTTATAGTGTTGCTAGAACATTACCATCTTGATCTGTCACTCTCAGTTTATAAAGGCTTGATGGTCCAAAACTTACACCATGAACAGTATAGCCCTGGACGATCGACGTCCAAACACCAGCAGCAGGATTGTCAATCACAACTCGCTCAGGACTCGAGAAGGTCGCACCATCGAAAATGGCTGCAAAGCTCGGGTCAAGAAGAATTA
The DNA here is from genome assembly GCA_965230505.1 of Kangiellaceae bacterium. Taxonomy (GTDB): domain Bacteria; phylum Pseudomonadota; class Gammaproteobacteria; order Enterobacterales; family Kangiellaceae. The sequence continues at coordinate 4,365,873 of OZ246006.1, forward strand.
AGTCAAGATCATCAGTTGGATAAGCTCCCCAGTTGTTGGCCCATGATAGTTCAAACACAACTTGAGTAGTGCCTTCTGGCACATAAATCTCATCGACTAACTGTTCGTTTTGGGCAACTTTGCCTTTATCGCTTAAAGCGCTTGGCTTAGAGCTGACAGAATCGATAGTTACGTCAGCTGAAACATTACCAGCGTTAGTCCAATCACCCATCACCGCAAGACGTATGATCCCCGTTTGAGGATTGTCTATCGTAATTGTCTCATCAGCGCTGATAAATCCTGAAGCTAAGATAACTTCATTGTGAGTTTCTGCATCTTGAACGACATAATATAGATCATCACCAAAAAATACGTTCTGATCTGCTGCAGGCAGGTCAGCAGCAAAATTACTGATATTGATAGTTATTTGATCGGTCTCTTCTTTGCTCTCAATAAAGTAATGTGCAACTTGTCCTGGGGTCAAACTGCCAGTTGGTTGAGTTACGCTAGTCGCGCCTTTACCGGCATTGATTGGTGTAAAACCGGCAAATTGAACATTTTTAGCCACTTTAAAATGGCCTAGTCCTTTTGGAAGGCTTCGGTCAACGGTTTCACTCGCCAGCAAGTTGTACGCCGCAGGGACATCGATAAAGCCCGCACCTTGATCAATTTCTGCAGAGTTGTCACCAAGAACATTTGGGTTTGCACTTTGTTTTAAAGCGTTACGGATTGAGATGGCTTGTTTTCCTGGAAAAGCTTGAACCAAAGTTGCAGCGGCGCCTGCAACCATTGGTGCAGAAAATGAAGTTCCGTTAACCAAATTGATGCCACCGGTTGGTCCCTGAACAAAACATGCGAAACCATTAGCGACTACATCGGTAGAGGCTCTACCGTCTGCACTAGGCCCACGCGAACTAAACGTGGCCATTTGGTGATGGTTCGATGGGCGGTAAAGCTCACCAAATCCAAGTCCAAATTGAATGTCTCTCAGTACTCTCTCATTGCCTACGGTACTAGCAGCCCCAACGGTTAATGAGCCCAGTCCAGTGCCTGGGCTGCCGCCGGTCATAGCGGTATGACCTTCGTTACCGGCAGAAGCGACTAGAGTGATGCCAACTTCGAGCATTTTTTTAGTAAGAGAGTCTTCTAAATCTTGTCCCGCGTACAATGTCCCGCCGCCAAGGCTCATATTGACTACCGTTATGTTCATTGAGTCATATACACATGGATTTTCTTCCGCACCACAACCTGGATTAACCGGCTCAACGGGCATGCCGTTGTTGTAGTTAGTTTTCATTGTGATCGCACGATCCATTGCCGCAATAACTCTCGATTCCGGCGCGCCTCCACCGGCGGCTGGGAATACTTTTAGCGCATATAACCCGGCATCTGGAGCGGAGCCAAACATAGGCACAACAGAAAGCCCTGGTTCATAGTCGTAAATAATACTTGACGGCATATGTGTCGCTAGAGATTGGGCTAGGGTAGATGCAGAGTCGAACAAAAAGTAGGTATGTCCGGCAATCATTGTTCCTACCCAGGTTCCATGGGCACCATTGAGCGTGCTGGTAGCACTCGGCTCACCTTCACCCGGAACAAAGTTTTCTCCACCTAAAACTGAACCGGCAATTGCAGGAACGAGTTCGGCATTATTCGCTGTTCCTGAGTCAATCACCGCAACGACGGTTCCATCACCGGTATAACCTGCAGCATTCATAATAGCGCTACCGGTTATGATGTTGTTAAATTCATAACCTTCGGGTTTTTCCGATTCTAAGAATTTATTTAACTTGCTTCCGCTAAGAACTTCAAAGTCGACTGATTGAGATAGGTCAACTGTGTCACGAGGCTCAGGTAAGCTAAACAGTTTATCTTTGGCGATTGAGGCGTTTGGTTGAACAGACATCAGTTCAGCGCGGTTTTCACTGTCGATAGTGAGAGCGATAGCGTTAATATTTTGGTATTTGTTGTTAATTACTCCACCCAAACTGGTGGCTTTTTCGATTAAGGCTGAACAGTCGGCTTTACAATTGATTAAATAGTCAGTCTTTTCTGCTGCAGCTGGCTGAATGGCAGAGGCAATAAGCAATGGAATGCTTGCTAGTATTGCTCTATTCACATGAGGGTTTCTTAGATTTGTCATACATACTCCCTAGTCCTTTGATGATTACACTTAAATATTGATACGTCAGCGAACTGATATATCGAATAATAATTATTCTTTATTCGGTGAATCTTGGAACGATTGTAACCCTTGTTAAAGTTTTACAATCTCTTGCGGGTCCTACTACTAATGATGTATGCCATCAAAAGACATTTACAAGCTAAAATAATATAACGCTATTGAATCTAGTCCTCAACCTAAATCTAATGTTAATATTGCCGCTCATTTCCCACGGTAATAGGACTGAATTTGATTAGTTACCGCGTAGACTTGGATTCGCCAAGCTCTCATTATTTGAAAGTCACTTTAAAATATTCTGGCAAATTGGAGTTAGGGCAAGTCTTTTGGCTACCGAACTGGATTCCAGGGAGCTATATGATTCGTGACTTCGCACGAAACATAGTGCAAATTAGTGCAAGTTGTAACAATCAATCGATTGAACTAATTAAAAAAGACAAATCTAGTTGGGCATTGGCTCAAGACGTTAGTGAATTAGAAGTGGTATATACGGTTTACGCTTGGGATTTGTCGGTGCGAAGTGCCCACTTTGATGATCAACACTGTTTTTTTAATGGTACTAGTCTGTTTTTAGCTGTTGATGGGAAAGAGCAAAGCGAGCATAAAGTAACTCTCACAAAGCCGTCTTTTGCAAACGCTCAATGTTGGGAGGTAGCAACCACCATGAAAGCTCTCAATATTGATTCAAAGGGCTTTGGCGAATATCGCAGTGACAATTACTCGGAACTTATCGATCATCCAGTAGAAATCGCCGTATTAGACCGTGTTAGTTTTGAGGTTTCTGGCGTTTCTCACCAGATGGTTTTCACTGAAGCGCCTAAAGATGTGGATTTCGCCCGTATCGCAAAAGACGTCGCTGCGATTTGCTCTCACCAATGCCAAATGTTTGCCGATCCTAGTCCACCGTTTGAGCATTATTTATTTATGACCTTGGTGTTAAAACAAGGCTTTGGAGGGTTGGAGCACCGAGCTTCCACTGCGCTTCATTGCTCTCATGCAGATTTACCCCGTATTTATGATGATAAGCAGAAGAAGTCTGATGATTATCAACGCTTTTTAGCATTATGTTCTCACGAATATTTTCACAGTTGGAATGTTAAGCGAATTAAACCCATCCGGTTTGAGGATTATCAATTAAAAGCTGAGGTCCATACGGAACTTTTATGGTTTTTTGAAGGAATAACCTCTTATTATGACGAGTTGGTTCTGATTCGATGTGGAGTGATAGAACTAGAACAGTACCTAGACATGTTAGCCAAGAACATTACTCGCTATATGAGAGGGTGGGGACGAACAAAACAAACGGTTGCTGATTCAAGCTTTGACGCTTGGACAAAGTTTTACAAACAAGATGAAAATGCAGTTAACTCAATTGTTAGCTACTACGTGAAAGGTGGGCTGGTGGCGATGCTTTTAGATTTCAAAATTCGAGAAGTTACCAACAACCGTAAGAATCTAGATGATTTGATGCGAGTAATTTGGAATCAGTCTGGACGCGATCAAATTGGAATTGAAGAAAAGCAAATTAAACTATTTGCAGAAACCCTGTGTGGTGAGTCATTGGATGAGTTTTTTGACACCTACTTATACTCCACCAAAGAGCTTCCATTAGCAGAGTGTTTCAAACATTTGGGTATCGACTTTCAACTAGAGTCTGAGACTAAACAACTCGAAACTGGTGGTTATATTGAATCCATTAAGCCGTCCAAGCCACAATCATCCCTTGGTATTATCGCTAAAGATCATAGTTTAGGAGCGGAGTTGCTAAGTGTATATGAAAATTCCAGCGCCGCCAAAGCAGGGTTGTCGAATAAAGATATCATTATCGCCGTTGATGGTTATCGCGTTTCTTATGATCAGTTAGATAAAACAATCGGCAAGTTTCCGATTGGGGCAGAAGTAGAAATAAGCTTTTTTCGCAGAGACAAATTACATCATAGAAGTTGTCGTCTTAATTCGCTTTCACCGAGCGTCTGCTACTTAAGTTTTGACCAAGAAAATCAAAACTCAAAGTTAAAAGATTGGTTAAACCTTTGAGCCAATGCAATCCATAGTATTTAAATTTTAATCGTATTTTGGAGAAGTAAATGAAAGTGATTTCTTTTAATATCAATAGTTTAAGAGCAAGGCCTCACCAGCTCGACGCTATTATTGAAAGCCATTCGCCTGATGTTATCGCGTTACAAGAGACTAAAGTTCACGACGACGACTTTCCTCATAACTTAATTGAGCAAACGGGCTATCACGCAACCTATCATGGTCAAAAAGGGCACTATGGGGTGGCAACATTATGCAAACAACCACCTGTTTCTGTCGAGAAAGGTTTTCCAACGGATCGAGAAGATTCTCAGCGACGCGTAATCATAACAGAGCATCAAACCAAGGCTGGAAATTTGTTTGTGTTTAATGGCTACTTTCCGCAAGGTGACTCGATTCATCATGAAACTAAATTTCCAGCGAAACAAAAGTTCTATTCAGATCTAAATAACTACCTAACCGATAACAAGTTGTCAGACCATTGGATAGTGACAGGCGATTTTAATATTTCACATCAAGACATCGATATTGGGATTGGCGAGAAAAATGCCAAACGATGGCTACAAACTGGAAAATGTAGTTTTCAGCCAGTAGAGCGAGAGTGGCTAAATTTACTGATGGACAAGGGCTTGTTTGATACTTTCCGAAAGTTCAACCCCGAGACCAATGATCGTTTCAGTTGGTTTGATTATCGTAGTAAAGGTTTTGCAGATGACCCTAAAAGAGGCCTTAGAATAGATTTAGTGCTTAGCACGCAAAAGCTGTATGAGAAGTGCGTAGATGCGGGAATAGACTATGATATCCGCGGCATGGAAAAGCCCTCAGATCACTGTCCAATATGGGCGGAATTTGACCTTTAGTGGTAAACAATAGTGATTGTTAAACTTTTTCCTAAAGCGCTCTCATAGTGACATCATTAGGGAGCTTGCTTTTACTTGAACAATCAACCATCCTTATTTTGAATTAGAACTCAAACAATCAAAAAGAGTCAGCGTTATGCAAAATGATCTTGTCGCCGCAGTAAAAGCACTTAACAAAATAATTTTAGGTAAACCTAGTCAAATTCGTTTGGCAATCGTTTGTTTGTTAGCAAAAGGGCACTTACTCATTGAAGATTTACCTGGAATGGGTAAAACCACATTGGCACATGCCATTGCTAAAGTGTTAGGTTTGGATTTTCAACGAATCCAATTTACTAGTGATTTGCTACCTGGGGACATTTTAGGGTCAGCAATATACCGGCGTAGTGATGAGACCTTCAAATTTCATCAAGGACCTATTTTTACTCAAGTAATTTTAGCTGATGAAGTGAATCGCGCGACGCCTAAGTCGCAAAGTGCATTATTAGAGGCAATGGAAGAGTATCAGGTTACTGTTGATGGAGTAAGTCACCAATTGCCGGAACCATTTTTTGTGATTGCCACTCAAAATCCCTTTCATCAAATTGGAACTTATCCACTTCCTGAATCCCAACTCGATCGATTTCTAATTAGAATATCTTTGGGTTACCCAGCCAGAGAAGTAGAACGGCAACTGTTTAGTGGTGGTGACGCAAGACCATTGATTGAAGAATTGTCAGCGTTAATGTCACCTGAAGCTTTAATATCATTGCAACAACAAGTTGATTCCATTTCTGTGTCAGAAAAACTTTATGATTATTTACAAGATTTAGTCGCGGCTACTAGGCAGTCAAGCCATTGGACTCACGGATTGTCTCCAAGAGGTGGACTTGCTTTACTTCAAGCGGCAAAAGCGTGGGCATTGATGGAAGCAAGAGATTATGTCATACCCGAAGATATTCAAGCTGTTTGGCTGTCAGTGACAGAACATCGACTGTTAAGTCAAGCGACAGCAAATTTATCGACGGGAAATCCCGTTGCGGATATTCTTAAAGACACAGCTATTAGTCGATAGTGTGACAGCTGTGACTAGTAAACGGTCTACCATCAGAAAATTCTTTGGCAGTCGGATGCCGATATCCGACAGTGTTGCATTAGAACAACGATCTACCTACATCTTGCCAACGAAAGCCGGATTGTTTTTGTCTGGTGTTTTGTTATTAATGATGATCGGTGCCACAAATTATCAAAACAACCTTGCTTTTATGCTGACGTTCTTAATTGCTAGTATTGGCCTAGTTAGTATCGTTTTCACATTTAAGAATTTACAAGGTTTAAGATTTATAAAAGGCCCGACCGATAGCGTTTGCGCTGGAGAAAATTTGCACCTTAGAATTAATATAGAGAGTCAGTTTGAACAAACTCACTCAGCCATTGGCGTTGGCCTCAACAAACATGATTTATACTTTTGTGATGTTAATTCTAACTTTTCTAATCAAATAGAAATTGCTATACCGACAGAGCAAAGAGGTTGGTTCCAACTTCCTCGGTTAATTGCAATTTCTCGATTTCCTTTTGGGTTGTTACATGCTTGGTCTTGGTTTAAATTTGCCTCTCCAGTATTAGTTTATCCTAAGCCGCTTCAGCCCCCCAGCGAAACCGGCTCAGGCCAAATCAGCGATGAAGAAGATTCGCAATATGATAGAGGGCAAGAGGAACTCTATGGACTTAAGAGCTACCAACAAGGAGAACCTATTTCGCGAATTGATTGGAAAGCGGTGGCCAGAGAGAAAGGAATCTTCAGCAAAGAGTTTGTGGATTATCAAAGTAAAGATACAGTTTTTAGTTGGAATGATTTTTCCGGTTATCCACAAGAGAATATTTTGAGCTATCTTTGCTATTTGGTGATGCAAGCAAGCCACGACAATAAAGAATATGCTCTGCAGCTTCCCAATCAGACAATCGCCAAGAATAGCGGAGAGCATCATCTAAGAGAGTGCTTAACTGCTTTGGCTACTTTTGGGGACGACTGAAGGGTATGCTAATTCCTAATCAAATCTCAAGCACTGAGTTTTCTAATCGAACTATTCATTTGCAACCAGTGTTATTAGCTCAACAGTGTGTTCTGTTCCCGTTATATTTCTTTTTACCTGCGTGGATAACGGCAATTAATATCCTTATTGCTTTGGTCGTTTATTTTAGAGTCATTAAGCACAATTGGAGTATTCCAGTTTGGTTGAAAGTTGCACTGACATGCCTTGCAACTATCGGGGTAGTGCTTACTTTTCATCGGTTAGCTGGTCGAGATGCTGGAGTTGCATTAATTTCGATTATGTACGGGCTCAAAATTCTAGAAGTAAAATCTAATCGAGATGTGTATGTTTTAACTCTCTTAGGATTTTTTATTTTGTTGGCTGGATTTTTATTTTCGCAGTCTCCGCTAATCGCGCTTTATCAATTCATACCAATAGCGGCCATTTTTAATTGTCTTACTTCGCTACAGTCCTTGGGCATCAATCAAAGACTGGTTGACCAATCTCTATTATCGACTATTCGGAGGCTGTCAAAGTACTTAATTTTAGCGGTTCCAATGATGATGATTTTATTCGTGTTTTTTCCTAGGCTCTCAGGGCCAATTTGGAAAATGCCCGGTTCCTCTAGAGCCATCAGTGGTATTTCCGATACGATGAGTCCGGGCGCAGTTAGTGGACTACAACTTTCCGAAGAAGTCGCGTTTAGAGTAAAATTTGAAGGCAATGCTCCTTCTGCAGCGAACATGTACTGGAGAACTTTGGTCCTTGACGATTTCGATGGATTTTCTTGGGCTAGAACTGATGGTGTTCATACTCGCTATAACTTAGAAAGTGCCGTTAAGAAAATGTCGACTGTTCAAGCTGACTCAAACATTCAATATGAAATTAGTTTAGAAAAAACGCGGCAAAAGTGGCTAACCCTATTGGAAATGGCTACTGAAATTCCAAAACAATCTGTAATGTCGACTGATTACTCAGTTCAGGTCCGTTATAGGATTTCAGATAGAATCCGATACAAAGCGAGTTCACAACTTAACCTAAAGCTCGAAAATAAACTCAACCAAGCCCAGCGAATTTTAGCGACACGAATACCTGAAAGTGGCAATCAAAGAAGCCGCGAATGGGCAAAGGAAGAACGTAGTAAGCATAACTCTGACAAAGAATATATTTTGTCGTTACTCGCACGAATCAATCAACAACCTTACTTTTACACGCTTTCGCCGCCAATTATGGAAAGGAATACTATTGATAGTTTTTGGTTAGATCAAAAACAAGGGTTTTGCGAGCACTATTCAGGGGCATTTGTTTTTCTGGCTCGAGCCGCCGGAGTGCCAGCCAGGGTGGTGGTTGGTTACCAAGGTGCGGAAAAGAACCCTATGTCAAATTATTGGATTGTAAGACACTCGAATGCTCACGCATGGACTGAGGTTTGGTTAGAGAATGAAGGTTGGGTGCGAGTAGACCCAACCGCCGCCATTGCACCTCATCGAGTCGAAGAGTTGCTAAGGGCTGACTATCGTCAAAGAGATAGTTTATTTGATGATTTTGGTTTCGGTGCGGTGGATATCGAAAATATTTCAACCTTTAAACGTATCCAATATTGGTTCGACCAAGCTAACACAGGTTGGAACGATTGGGTATTAGATTATGGAAGAGATAAGCAGCAAAATTTGTTGAAGGGGCTGGGGCTTTCAAAACTAAATTCGAGTCAAATCGTGTTCTTGATGTTTATCCTATTGGGAATATTCTTGGTTTGGGTGAGTTGGAAGTGGTTGAGGGTTAAAAAGCCTTCCGATGCGATTGCTAACAGCATACAAATTTTGATCAACAAACTTGAAAGTATAGGAATTCAAGTACAGAGTTCAAAAGGGGTAATAGAGCTAGTTAAAGAAATACAAAATGAAAACAATTTGTATCACCGCATTGACCCTAACTCCCGAAATCAGCTAATTAATCTATTGGAAACATACTCCAAATTAAGGTATTCAAAAGAAAAAATCACTCAAACGAGTGAAAAAGACTTTCATAGGCAAGTAAAGGCACTTAGAATCCGCCTTTTAGATTAACTTTATTCTAGTCTTTATCCATGACCTCACAACTTGCACCAATTTATGATTTTCTAGCATGTGAAACCCCAACAGAATGGGTTGAAGCGGCGCTTTCTGAGCCTGAGCTGATGCTCATCGATCACTGTAACTGCGAGAAAAAAGCCGCAAATACCGCCATCAGTCTGATATTTAAGTATACCGAGCGTCATGAGTTATTAATGAAAATGTCCAAGTTAGCCCGAGAGGAGCTGAGGCATTTTGAACAAGTTCTCCAGCTGATGAAACGCAGAAATATTCAATATATTGAGTTATCCGCTTCTCGTTACGCTGCTAAACTATTTAAGCACTGTAGAAAATCAGAGCCCGCATCACTGGTTGATAGGCTCATCGTAGGGGCGTTTATAGAAGCTCGCTCCTGTGAGCGATTTGCAACAATAGCGCCGCACTTAGATGAAGAATTAGAAAAGTTCTATATATCCTTACTTAAGTCAGAGTCTCGACATTTTAAAGATTATTTAGCATTAGCGCAGGCATACTCTGATGAACCAATAGACTCGAGAGTGAGTCTTTTTAAGCAAATAGAAAGTCAACTAATCCTATCTCCCGATAAGGAGTTTCGTTTTCACAGCGGAATACCAGCAAGTTAAGTCTTTTCGTGAGAAATTCATATATTAAACTAGCATTTTTGATTGAACCTTAGCTATGCGATTAAGTCATAGACTGGATTGTAGACGTTTGTAGGGCGCTAATTTCTCTGTTTGTGTTTAATTTCTTGAGTTGCGCTATCGCTCCAAGTACCATAGCGCGGTTAGAATTCTATGTCTTTAAATTTTGAAACACTTGTTGTCCGGTGTTGATTAGGAGCCCTATGACTAAAGTCCACCCTGCTGTAAAGGGGAGCTTGGTTGCGTTAGTAACCCCAATGCGTGCCGACGGCTGCATTGACTTTGACCAATTGCAGCAATTAGTTGAATGGCACATTGAGCAACAAACCGATGGCATTGTGGTAATGGGAACCACCGGAGAGTCAGCACTAGTTTCAGACCAAGAAGTCATTGATGTGATAGATAAGGTCATTCAGCTCGTAAACGGTAGAGTACCTGTTATTGCTGGCTGTAGTGGTATTTCCACCGTGAAAGCGATAGCTATGGCAAGAAAGCTTGAGGAGTATAAACCTGACGCCTTGTTGTGTGTGACGCCATATTATATAAAACCCGAACAACAGGGATTGCTAGAGCATTTTAATGCCCTAGCAGATAACACATCTACTCCACTTATTTTATACAATGTTCCGAGTCGGACGGGAGTTGACCTCACTAATAACAGTGTTGTAGCCCTTGCTAAACACAAGAATATAGTCGGTATAAAAGATGCGACGGGGGACTTGGAGCGGATAAAAGTATTAAGTAATCAAGTTCCAGAAGGATTTGCGTTGCTCAGCGGAGATGACGAAAGTGCATTTCAATATATCGCGGCTGGTGGAAATGGTGTGATTTCTGTGACAGCCAATATATCGCCCAATAAAATGAGTCAGTGGATTAAGCTTGCGAGTTCTGGAGAACTTTCAACTTCAAAGCAAATATTTAGTGAGCTAGTACCCTTACATAAGGTTCTATTTATAGAATCAAATCCCATCCCTGTTAAGTGGGCTTTAAATTTGATGGGAAAGGTGGGAACTGGATACAGAAAGCCTTTGAATGAGCCATCTAGTGAGTCAAAACAAGTAATTAAGCAAGTATTAGAAGATAACAGTTTAGTGTAGATTCGGAGTTTTAAGTTTGAAATTGATTAAAATTAGTACAGTTTTAGGAATGTCGGTATTTGTTAGCGGTTGTGGTTACATTTATGGAGATAATGGGTTAATCAAGAGCCAAGAATATGATTATCTGCATGCCAAAGAAACTAAAGAGCTAGAAGTTCCGACCCCCTTGGTGCATAAAAATAAGTCAAACTATACAGTTGTGCCGCAAATTGGCGCATCTGCTCAAAACAACCAAAGTGGTAAGCAGCTTTCTCAAGCCGCACCAATTCAATTATTAGCGGTACTCGACAACACTCGAGTAGATAAAAAGTCAGAAATTCCAGCCGTCTTAATAATCGATAATGTCGACTTCATCTGGCAAACAGTGACTAAATTTTTTCAGAAGCATGAAGTCAAAGTCGAGAAACAAGATGGTCAAGATCGCTGGTTAGTAACCGAGTGGATCCCGATTGAAGCTGGAGGTATTTGGTTGGGATTAGATGGAAGCGATGAGCCAAACCTGGAACGAGCTAAATATAAAGTAAGCATTTCTGATAGCAACCTGCCAGGCGAATATCGCTTAGTTATTGAGCGAATTCAAAGTGAAATTCGCACAGATAATGATTTACCTTGGCAGCCCCATACGATTAGCTGGCAAGAATCTGCGGATATGATGAATTTAGTGCTTAGCCACTATGACACCCGTATAAGAGAACAAGAAGCCGCTCGCCAACTAAAAATTATGGCAGGTTTTAAAGTTGAGCTTGGGCAAAACCAATCTCAAGAAGCTGCATTATTAACCGATGCGGAACAAAAACTCGTTTGGGAAAAAATTCCCAGAGTTATGCGAGAAATAGGAATGGTTATTCTAGAAAAGGACGATAAACAAAAGACCTATTTCATGGAATATAAAGGCAAAGAAGAAGGCTTTTTCGCCTCTTTATTTGATAGCACAGAAACCAAAGAGCTATTCCAAGAAGGTGCCTATCAGGTAACGGTCGGAGATTTAGGCAATAGAAGAACTATTACTTTTAGAGATGGTCAAGGCGATGCGGTTGAGGCCTCCTTGTTAGTAGCCGCTTTTCCTGAATTAAGTCGTTTGTTTGGTGATAGACGTTAACTTTCGATTACTTGACCATTAACTAGTTCCAATTTTGGGCCGTAATATATGTTGAAGTTTTGTTCCATCGGATCTGGAAGCAAAGGTAATGGCACGCTAGTTTCCGATGGTAAGACAACTTTATTAATTGATTGTGGTTTCGGGCTAAAAGAAACCACGAAAAGGCTTGAAGCGAAAAGTATTTCTCCTGACAAGCTTTCTGCTATTTTAGTGACACATGAACATTCCGATCATATTAAAGGAGTGACGAGTCTTTCCAACAAGTTTGGTATTCCAGTTTGGTTAAGTCGTGGAACTAGTCTTCACAAAAGCTGCAACAAACTAATTAATTGTAATTTGTTTAATAGTCACAAAGCTTTTCAACTAGGGGATATTTTAGTGACTCCTGTTCCTGTACCTCATGATTCTAGAGAAGCGACTCAATTTATTTTGACTGTTAAAAAACGGTCCCTTGGAATTTTGACGGACATTGGGCATATAACCGAGCATGTAAAAAGTCAGTTTTCAAAATGTGATGCAATCATGCTTGAGTTTAATTATGACTACCAAATGCTTATGGAGGGGCAGTATCCACGCCAAATAAAACAAAGAGTCGCAGGAAATCTAGGACATTTATCCAATGAACAAGCTATTGAGTTTCTGAAAACTCGCGAGAGCGACCCGCCCGAGATTTTAGTTGTCATGCATCGCAGTGAGGAAAATAATACCGAAGAAAAGGTAGCAAGCTTATTAAACTCTCAGCAGATGCTAAATTTATCTCGGATCGTTTATGCAAAGCAGGTTGCTGGTTTTGAATGGCAAACGCTTTAGCACAGCCTAAATAGAGTACAGCCTAAAATAAGCGCTGTGTCCAAACAGAAGCATTTAAGTTCTCGTTGGGACACAGGGATCGCTATCCAAATGGGACTATCGGGCTAACTTAAAGTTCATTGGAACTTCAAATTCAAATTGCTCCAACTCTAACTCAGGTGGTATTTCGGGAAAAGGGGCTGCTCTTCGAATCATTCGTAGAACTTCTCGATTAAGTGTTCTTGAAGTAGCTCTTTCGGTAATTTCATACTCTAAAATCTCACCGTTTTTGTCAATCGTCACTAGGGCAGTGACATTGCCTTCTTCACCTGCAGCTAAAGCTTTCTTGGGATACGATTGGTATTTCCTAATGGTGTTAATCAGCTCTTGAGTGTACGAACCTGAAAGTAAGTCGGCATCAAAAAACTCTTCTGCAGGAGGATCTAATTTAGCAACTTTGGTTGTACTCGGTTCCTCTTGCTTTTTATCTTCGACCACGGGCTTATTAGGCGTCGTATTTTCCGTGGGAGTATTATTTTTGTTGGTCGGTTGTTTAGCGATAACCTCAGCAGGTTTTTTCGCTCCTAAATCAGTTTTAAACAAATCTTTTCGATCCTCAAGCGCGGTGGTACTTGGTTTTGTTCTAGTTGTGCTTGGCTTATTCGAATTAGTGCTAACCGGTTTGCTACTCGTATCTTTGGGTGTTGTTGCTGGCGCTTGCTTTTTAGCGACAGGTTTAGATTCAGCTTGCTTTTTTGGAGAAGATTTTTTAACTTCTGGCGTCGCTTTTTTGCGAGGTGTTGTCTTTGGGGGTTGAGCTACGGCAACTTGAGTTTTAGGTTTGCTTAGATCATCATCAAACCGACCAGCTATTGGCGAAAGTGATGCGAATTTTTCGATTAATTCAGTTTGAACACTCGCTGAATTAGCGCCACTAATTCCAGTTTTAAAACGCTCTGTCGGTGGAACACTGCCCAACCAAATATTAAGAAGCAAATCAAAAAATTCTGGTTTTTCAATCGTTATAAATTGAGTGCCATTGAGAAAAACTTTGGTGCCAATGGTGGGGACATAATCAATGTTGATTTCATCACCTGCTTGCATCGCTCTTTTGAATATACTGGCAAACTGCACTATTTCTTTAGTAAGCGGTCTCCATTTGTCCTTTCCATTGTTCATCGCAATTCGTTGTTTCCACATTCGCGACATCTTACGATTGGAATATTTTGATAAAAACTTAAGACTCATTCGTTTTGCAATGTAGGGGTCATTCAGAGCGTTAACATTTTCAGTGGATGACGGCGCGTAAAGTGCACCGACATAGATATCAAACCTTTTTTCCTGATGGACTCCAATACCGAATAAACTGACAGGGTTATTATTTTCTAGGATAACTTCTTGAGCGGCTGACGCGTTCATTGAAAGCGCTAAAGCGGCCATAAAGACTGTTTTCAGGAATAACTTTAAGGTTAAAACGAAATTGTTTGTTGGCATTTCTACTACGGCTCCAATATTTTAACTGAGCAAATGTTAGGTTAATGGCAGAGGCATATATTCCACTGACGGAAACTAGCAGGGGTAATATTAGTTATTTTATCAGCCCTTCATACTATAAGTTTAGTCAAACTATTAAACGAATGCTTTTTATCTTAATAAGTTTGTGTAATTTTTGAAATTAACTCGAGTTTAGTGAATTATTACCAAAGTTGAACGAAAGTTTTTTTGAACTTGCGAAAGGCTATTAGTGTCAAAAACCCAATCTATCAAGCATTTTCACTGTCAATACTAGACAAAAACGCTATTTTTTCAAATAATTTTTCTGTGCAAGTGAGAATCGCTGCTATGCTTATGGAGATGTTTTGAAAATGATGAATGGTTAATTGTTTAATCTTCCAAGGCGACTAAGACTCATCAAGATAAGCAGTTTCGTAATAAGAAGATCGCTATGAATCATTACACTAAGAGGTAAGTAGTAAGTGAAAATCACCAAGAATCTATTAATCATGCTGACACTAATTATTGGTGTTACAGCAAATATTAGCGCTGAAGAAGCCAATCAAGGGCAACCCGGTGAAGTATTTATTCTCGACCGACCGCTTATTCCGACAGGCTATGGTCTTACCAAATTATTGAATAAAGACTATTATCTAGGACGTTTTTCAATTGATAAGTCAGCTATCTATCGTTCTGCTGAAGATCTTGTTTTTATCGACGCGGCTAGACAAATGGAATTTAAATTTCTTACTGAAAGAAAGATATCTGGTGCAACCTTTGCGAGAAATTTACTCGCATCGATGAAGATTAATAACGAATCTGCAGCACTTTCCGATAACATAGATAAAATAAAGCGATTCAAACGTTTTTTTACTCGGCCTATTAATAAAGGTGATGTCTTAAGGTTTGACTATCATACTGATTTCGGAACAAGAGTTTATCTCAATAACCGCCTGTTGGGCGAAGTGTCAGACTCAAGAGAATTTTATCGCTTTGTTTTAAACACTTGGTTAGGCGATAGACCGCCATCGTCAACATTTAAGTCGGGTATTCTAGGACAAAATGGCGATGATTATGCGATTAGCTTGCAACAGCAATACGAAGGTATGTAGCTAGCGAATTCCAGCTTATAGTTTGGAACAATAAAATCTATATAAAACCTAAATTTGGCAATTATCTATTTTAGGTGTATCTTCCCAGTTTTCTAGTGGTCTTACATTGTAAGACTTTTACTTATTTAATTAATCATAAGAAATTGGGAGATTTAGACATGGGCGTATTAGTAGGTCGTGAAGCACCAGATTTTACTGCTGCAGCTGTTTTAGGTAATGGCGAAATTGTAGACAACTTCAACTTTAAAGAAGCGACAGCAGGCAAAATGGCTGTAGTTTTCTTCTATCCGCTGGATTTTACATTCGTTTGTCCATCAGAGTTAATCGCTTTCGATCATCGCTTAAAAGACTTCACCGACCGTGGTGTAGAAGTTATCGGCGTATCAATTGACTCACAGTTCTCTCATAACGCGTGGAGGAGTACACCAGTTAATGATGGCGGGATTGGACCAGTTGGATATACTCTCGTTGCTGATGTTAAACATGAGATCTGCCAAGCATTCGACGTTGAGCATCCTGAGGCGGGCGTTGCTTTTAGAGGGTCTTTCTTGATCGATCAAGAAGGCAATGTAAGACATCAAGTGGTCAATGATCTTCCACTTGGCCGAAATATCGATGAAATGTTACGAATGGTTGACGCACTTAAATTCCACCAAGAGCACGGTGAAGTATGCCCTGCTGGCTGGAATGAAGGTGACAAGGGCATGAATGCGTCGCCAGACGGCGTTGCTAAATACCTTTCAGAAGAAGCCGACAAGCTTTAGCATTGAGTTATAACAAATAAAAAAACCGGGTTTATCCCGGTTTTTTTATGCCCATTTATGCACAAAAGTGCACACTTTAGCCAAGGCAAATCATTTTCTGAACAAATCTATGCTAACTTAATAACACTGTGATTAGAAATCTCAAGTAGGCAGTGGGAACTTGAAATGAGTAATTCAACAAATAAAACTAATTGGTTAGCTGGGGCGTTATTGCTATCAATGGCCTTATCCTCTAGCGTCGAAGCAGCGGTTCCAGATGAAGTACAAGCTGTTTTTGATAATAATTGTGCCCAGTGTCATACGGGCAATAATCCAAGTGGTGAGTTAAGCCTAGACGACGCCACCATTTCCGAGAATTCGTTAGTCGATGTGGTAGCACGATGTAGTAATAATAATTCAAAGTTAGTTGAACCGGGAGATCCCGAGAACTCAGTCTTATACATAAAGTTAAGCCAACAAAACCCTAATTGTGGAGCGTTTATGCCCCTCGGCGGACAGCCAATTACTGCCGCAGAGTTAAACACTATTTATGACTGGATTATATCGATTGGGCCGGCCGCGCAGTTTGGTTTGTTCCAAATGGCAGAGACTCAAGTGACCGTGCAAGAAACCGATGATTCTGTCACCTTAGTGGTCAACCGGGAGCTGGGGACGCAAGGCGCAGTGACTGTTGATTTTAGCGTCGCAACAGTTGGTTTTGATACCGCAACTGCACCAGATGATTTTGTTGCACAAACAGGGACTCTAACTTTTGCGGAAGGTGAAACGACTCAAGAAATCCTAGTAGATTTAGTTGACGATGATGTATTTGAGGGCAGTGAAGAATTTTCGGTCACTTTAAGTAATCCAATGAATGGTGCTGTTATAGGTGGGGCTTCACAGAGTAAAATTACCATTATTGACAATGAATTCGATAACCAACCTGGTACTTTCTTATTTAGTAGAGTTTCGTATTCAGCGAATGAAGCGGACGCCACGTTTGAAGTAACAATATTAAGGAGTTTTGGAGCTGGAGGTCAGGTGAGCGTAGATCTTACGAGTACTGATGGGACGGCTACTGCTGGCAGTGATTTCCAAGTCGTAAACCAAACGATAGTCTTTGATGAAGGTGTTAAAAATCAAATGGTTACTGTTACTTTGGTGGACGATACCGTGGAAGAAAATGACGAATCATTTAGCTTAACCTTATCAAACCCTGGCAATGGCGCTGTGTTGGGCGCGCCCAATTCAGTGACAGTCAATTTGACAGATGACGACGCGCCAACAGGTGGTGATCCCGACCCGGATCCTGACCCCGATCCAGACCCGGATCCTGATCCAGTACCAGAACCGGAAGTGGAGGTTGATTTTGAGGCGGCTGGGTCTATGGGAATTGGACTTACAATAATCTTATTAGTGCTTGGTTTTGCTCGTAAGCGAAGCTAGTACGATAATTTATCTAAATTAAGTTTTACTTAAAGGCGCTTTTGCGCCTTTTTTGGTTGAAATCCAAAAATCATCCTATACTCAAACTATTCATCCTATAAAACGTGAAATGAATGATGGCTTTAAGATTCCCCGATAACCCTCTCTATTTATTGCTTCGAGAGGAAAAAGTAGAGACGTTTAATCAGCAAAGAGAGTCACAGTCAGAGATGGATTTCCATGATTGTGATTTTAGAGGGCTAGATTTACGTGGTCTAAATGCACAAGGCATTAATTTCAGTGGGTGTTACTTCCGCGGTGCTGACCTCAGAGGAATTGATTTCTCTGAGTCCAATATGGATGGTGTAAGCTTAGCTTCGGCTCAAGTGTCTGGTTGTTACTTTCCCAAAAATATCGCTGCAACTGAAATTTGGGTTTCGGTTGATAAAGGGATCAGGATGCGAGCCACTTAAGCGAATTGTCGATAAAAATTTCTAACCCTCAGATCTCCTAAAATAGCTCAACCAGTACAAGATTTTTTGTTCGTATTCGTTTATGATGCGATAGCTATGCATAAAAACTAATAAGACAAATTTATATCTAAGGGGCTTTAAATTGGACGCAATTAACGACTTTCTAATCTGGATAGATGGATTTCTAGGATCTGCCTGGTATTTTCCTTATCTTTTATTAGGTACTGGTGTACTTTTTTCAATTTATCTTGGTTTTCCACAAATCCGCTATTTTGCTCATGCAACACGTATTCTTCGCGGAAAATATTCAAAGAAAGATGCTCCAGGAGACACATCTCACTTTCAAGCTTTAACCACTGCGCTGTCCGGTACCGTGGGTACAGGTAATATTGGTGGTGTTGCACTCGCCATATTTTTAGGTGGTCCTGCTGCGCTATTTTGGATGTGGATGACCGCATTCTTTGGTATGACCACAAAGTTTGTCGAAGTGACTTTGTCACACAAATATAGAGAAAAAACGGCAGACGGTACCATGGCCGGTGGTCCAATGTACTATATGGAAAAGAAGCTAAACATGAAGTGGATGGCGATCCTAGTAGCAATTGCGACGGTTGTTAGTTCCATGGGTAGCGGAAATATGCCACAAATCAATAACATAGCGCTCGGAATTAATGACGCCTTCGGAATAGAAAAGTGGATTACTGGCGCTGTGCTGGCGGTTCTATTAGCCTTTGTGATCATCGGTGGTATTAAGCGAATCGCACAAGTCGCAGAAAGAGTTGTGCCAACAATGGCACTTATTTATGTCATCGGTGCGCTGGCGGTCATATTTGGAAATCTAGAAAATATTGGTCCTTCATTTACTTCGATTTTTGCAGATGCATTTACTGGTTCTGCGGCAATCGGTGGATTTATGGGGGCAAGTTTCGCTTATGCTATGGATCGAGGTATCAATCGTGGTCTGTTTTCAAACGAAGCGGGACAAGGTTCAGCACCGATAGCTCATGCTAGCGCCAAGGGAGATGAACCTACGTCAGAAGGCTTAGTTTCTTTATTGGAGCCATTTATTGATACTATCGTAATTTGTACGTTGACTGGCTTAGTAATCCTGTCTTCAGGAGTTTGGAATCAAAAGCATCAAAATGAGTTTGCCCGAGCAGACATGATTTTTGTTGAAGGTGAGTACTCTGATGAGCAAGCCACGGATGTCAAAAAACTGTTCACCTTTTTAGATGCAAAGTCACAAGAGGATGGTGGAGTCGTTAAGTTTACCGGCGAAATACAAGTCGTTGATGGAAAAGCAGCGCCTGCGAATTTCACCCTAATCAGTGCTCGTTCATTGGCTGAGGATGTACGATATTTAAAAGATGATAGCAACTTTAATGGCACCTTAAGTATCAAAGACGGTTCGATTGAAGATCTAGATGTCACAGTGACCGGAAAGTCCCTGATTCATTCGGTCCAATTGACTACAGAAGCATTTAAGCGAGGGTTCTTTGGTAATTGGGGACAGTATATTGTTACCATTGGGTTACTCTTGTTTGCCTTCACCACCGTGATTGCATGGTCTTACTATGGTGATAGAGCGATTACTTATTTGCTTGGCCCGTCGGCGGTGTTGCCTTATCGAATAGTCTACGTACTCGCATTTTTTATCGCATCCTTTACCGATGCAACGGTAATTTGGAATTTAGCCTATGTGACTGTTGCATTGATGACCATACCAAACTTGATTGGAATTTTGATTCTTCACAAGGATATGAAAGAAACGGTGCAAACTTATTGGAAGCATTTTAAAGAAAATAAAGCGGATTAACGGTCAAAGTTAAAACAAACGTTTGAATTTTCCAATAATGTGATAAAATCTATTGGTCAGACCACAAACAAAAAGGCTCTGTTAGAGCCTTTTTTCGTTAGTGCAGCAAAGCATATGCTGGTCTCAATTTCCAACTCCCGATAGGTAGGTACTCAAATGAGTTATAAAGCGCCATTAGCTGAAATGAATTATTTGCTCAAAAATGTGTTCAAACTTGAACAGACATTGGCGGATATTCCAGAATTCTCTGATTTTGATAACGAATTATATTCTGCAATTTTGGAAGAAGCCGGTAAATTTAGTGAAAATGTGCTTTTCCCAATTAACCGAAATGGCGATGAGCAAGGCTGTTCTTTTGAAGATGGTGTTGTAACCACCCCAGATGGGTTTAAACAAGCTTATCAAGAATATGCACAGGGTGGTTGGCAAGGTGTTTCGGGTGATCCAGAGTACGGCGGTCAAGGGTTGCCGAAAACGATTAATCTAATGACAGAAGAAATGGTTTACTCTGCTAACACATCTTTTTGTCTGTATTCCAGTCTGACTGCCGGTGCCTATCAGGCCATTCATGCGCATGCTACGGACGAATTAAAATCAGTCTACTTACCTCCAATGTTAGAAGGACGTTGGGCTGGAGCGATGGGACTAACTGAGCCTCATGCAGGTTCAGATCTTGGGATCATTAAAACTAAAGCGGAGAAAGTTAGCGACTCGAGTTACAAAATCAATGGAACTAAAATTTTTATTACCGGCGGAGAGCAGGATTTAACTGAAAATATTATACATTTGGTACTCGCTAAACTTCCCGGAGCCCCAGAAGGCCCAAAGGGCATTAGCCTGTTTTTAGTTCCTAAAGTTAAAGTCAATTCAGATGGTTCTTTAGGAGAAAGAAACGGAGTCAACTGCGGTAGTATCGAGCATAAAATGGGTATAAAGGGGTCCGCTACTTGTGTGATGAATTTCGATGACGCCGAAGGATACTTAGTTGGTAAAGAGAATCGTGGCTTGTTTGCAATGTTTACAATGATGAATCTAGAACGTTTGTCGATCGGTGTTCAAGGTGTAGGGCTTGCAGAGACCTCATATCAATTAGCTAAAGAATATGCCCTCGAGCGTAAACAAGGAAGGAATGATAACGGAGAATTTGCTTCAATTATCGAACATGCTGACGTTAGAAGAATGTTACTCAGTCAGCGAGCTTACACTGAAGCGGGGAGAGCACTAACTGTTTTCATGGGGCTACAAATTGATAAACAATACCATCACCCCGAAGAGTCCGTTCGCACTAAAAGTGCGGGGATGATGGCGCTATTAACGCCTGTTGCTAAAGCGTTTTTTACTGACAAAGGATTAGAGGCCTGTAACCACGGTATTCAGGTATTAGGAGGACATGGGTACATTAGAGAGTGGGGACTTGAGCAGTTATTAAGAGATGCAAAAATAGCTCAAATTTATGAAGGTACCAATGGTATTCAAGCGCAAGATCTTTTAGTTAGAAAGGTATGTCTTGATAAAGAAGGTCTAATCGAATTGTTATTCGATGAGGTCGACCGCGCTATCAGCAAATCATGTGAATTGGAAGAATTCAAACAACTCGCGGAAGTCGTTAGCCAAGTTAAGCAAGACGTAAACCAGACCACGCTTTGGCTTAAGGAAAACTTTTCTAATCGCGGCTACGAGTTACAAGGCGGAGCAACCGAATATTTACATGCTGTAGGCCATTTGGTGTACGGATGGATGTGGCTGGAAATGCTAGCAGAGCTATCGCAAGAAAAAGATCAAGCTTTTGTTCAAAGAAAACTGGTTGCAGCCCAATTTTTCACCGAGCACCTATTACCAATCACATTTGAGCATACCCGTCGTGTCCGAAGTGGATTTGAAGCGTTTGTTAAGATTCCGGCAGAGCTGGTATAGCCCCGCTTAAAACCATTAGCACGGATATATTTATCTGGATTGTGGGCGACAATTTGTCAGTCTCACAATCCAGTTAAGCTTATTGTTATAACGTGTTTTCTTAAGACTCGCCGCGTCCCGCCAATTCTTATTAAATTAGTTAATCTATTTACCCAATCAATTAATTTCAGACTACACTTTCAAAAGGTGATTTTACGTCCTAGGTTGTCTAAACAATCGATAAACGGGATAAATTTTCTAAATGTTGTGAATTTTGTGAATTGTGACGCGATTCTATTGGTAAAAAGCCAATTATAAGCTATAGTTAGCGCAATGTTATCAAGAAAGTTCTTAAGTTAATCACCTAACTGTATGGCAGACTTCATAATTTTATTAGAAGTTAGTCCTAGACGGATTTGAACGAGTTGTACAATCCAAAGTATTAGAATAAATATGCAACGGGAAAAGCGTATGTTACGTAAATTAGTTTTATCAATTCTTACAATGTTAAGCTTGTTTTCTACCAGCGTGTTCGCTGTAGGTTTGGGCGAAATAAAACAGGCTTCTGGTCTAAATCAACCACTAAGCGCCGAAATTCCGCTGCTTTCAGCGGGAGACCTCGCTGAGTATGAAGTGCTTGCCTCATTAGCTTCTAATCAAGAATTTGAAAAAGTCGGTGTAGAGCGAATATTTTTCCTGAACAGTATCAAGTTTGAAACTATTAGAGACCAGAACGACCAAATCGCGATTAAAGTAACGACTCGAACTCCCGTTAAAGAGCCGTTTCTAAATTTTATTGTTGAGTTGAATTGGCCGAATGGGCGTATATTAAGAGAGTACACCTTATTACTCGACCCGCCTGTTTTTGAAGAGAACACAGCGTCTACCATTGAACAATCCAGTTCCAGTAGTCCGCCTCAGCAAACAACCAGCCAAAATCAATCTAATGCGGAGTCTAGGGCTCCGCGTTCTAGTTATACAGCTCCAGAAAGTACTACCCCAAGTTTTTCAGGTAGCAGCTACGGACCTGTTTCTAGCACCGATACCTTGTGGAGTATTGCTTCCAAAGTTAGACCAAGTAACTCTGTAAGCATTCACCAGACTTTAGTGGCTATCTATCGAGCTAACCCCGATGCGTTTGCAAATGGCAATATCAACAACTTACTGAAAGGTAAGGTGTTGGATATTCCAGACGAGTCGTCGATACAAAATGTACCTCAAAGAGCGGCATTACAAGATGTGGTAATGCAAAATCGGCAATGGCGCTCGGGTGGAGCTAGAAATATTTCTAACCGTGGAAGTTCTGGTAGCTCAAATTCTAATTCGCGAGCGGGCGGCTCTAGATTAAGTCTAGGCACAGAAAACTCTCAAGGTGATGCAGAAGGGTATGGATCTGATACCGCAGAATTAAACCAAATTAAACAAGAATTATCTCGAACTCAAGAAGAGTCTGCGACGTTGCAAGCCGAAAACGAAGCGCTAAGGGCTCGTTTGGCAGAGTTGCTGGAAAAAGCCGAACAAACTAGCGAAGGCGCTGTAAATGTTGAAGACGCTGAGCTAGCTGCGCTTGCCCAAAATGCCGAAAACCAAGGGCAAGAAGATGCTTCTAACGCAGGCGAAGAGCTAACTTCAACAGAAACAGACGAACTTTCTGAAGAGCCAATGGCAGATGAAGAGTCAACCGCAAGTCTTGATAATAATGCGACGGGTCTTGATAGCGGTGATACCGCAACTGGCGAAACAGAAGGGGAAACAGAGCAAGGAAACGACTCGCTCGCAGTAAACCAAGAGCAGGCACAAGAGACAAATCAACAAGCCGAGACCAATACACCTCCTGCTATCTTCAAACCGAAGCCAACTAATAAAGGCATTATCGAGCAAATTTTAGATGGCGGCATGATGCTATATGCCGGAATTGGCGTACTAATTTTGATTGTAATGTTAGTCTTTTGGCGCATGAAAAAACGCATGGAAGACGATGAGTTTCAAGACGATTTAGTGGCATCTGCTGGCGCAGGTTCAATGGATACGACGGAATCTTTTGAGTTACCCGATGTTGGTGATGACATGTTAGTTGAGTTGGACATGGATGATGATGAGCCAGAAGCTGGAGAAAATTCAGATGAGTCTTTTGACCCAATTGGGGAAGCTGATATTTATATAGCTTATGGTAAACACGAACAGGCTGAAAGCTTGCTGTTAGATGCCATTGAAGAAAACCCAATAAGAGCGGACCTTAAAGTTAAATTAATGGAATGTTATGCTGAGACTGAAAACCGTGAAAAATTTGAAAGCTTAGCGGAAGAAGTCTCCGAAGCTGTTGATTCTGAGGAGTGGACTCCTAGAGTTGACGAGTTGCGTAACAAAGCATGGGGAGATGCAGCAACTGCTCCTTCTGATGATGATTTCGATTTACCATCTACCGAAGACATCTTTGGTGATGACGAAGATGAATTAGATATCGATTTTGGTGAGTCGGATAAAGGTGATGACGAACAAGACTTTTTACCAGAAGCTCAAGATGACATTGATAGCGTCGACTCGCTGGATGATATTGACGACTTAGGCGAGCTTGGTGAAGACGAAACGGTGGATGATTTAGATTCCCTCGATGAGTTAGACGACCTTGATGATATCGACGATGTTGAGGATTTAGGAGACCTAGGCGGTTTTGAAGAGCCACAAGACGAACTAGGCTCAAGTAGTATCGATGACGATGAGTTGTCTTTGGATGATGATTTTAGCTTAGATGCCGATGAGTCAGATGACTTAAGTTTGGATGATGATTTTGATTTTGATGAAGCCGATGATGGCGAGATAGATTTCGATGAATCGATGGGTGATGAAGGAGACGAAATTGCGACTAAACTCGATTTAGCTAGAGCGTATGTCGACATGGGTGACTCTGAAGGCGCTAAAGAGATTTTGAAAGAAGTCATTGCTGAAGGAAGTGAGGAGCAAAAGGCGGAAGCCCAAGCTTTAATCGACAAAGCAGACTAAACCCATTTATAATAGAAAAAAGGCGGTTAAGACCGCCTTTTTTTATACCTGTTGTATGAGTAATTCACTATAAGAAATTGACACTGATGAAAGTAGCCCTTGGTATCGAATATGCCGGTGAACGTTATTGCGGATGGCAAAAACAAAATCACTCGCCGTCGGTGCAACAACCCCTTGAAGAATCGTTGACTGAAATTGCTAATCAGCCGATCTCAGTTTTTTGTGCCGGACGAACTGACACTGGAGTTCACGCGACCGGCCAGGTCATTCATTTTGAAATATCTAACCCTAGGCCTGAAACTGCATGGCTCCGTGGCGCAAATAATAAATTACCCTCAGATATATCTATCGTTTGGGCGAAAAATGTTGATAAAGATTTCCATGCTCGGTTTTCTGCGCAAACCCGGAGTTACCGATATATTATCCAAAACTCCGAGGCGCCTGCGGGAGCCCTCTCAAAAAAAGTGACCTGGTATCGTAGAAATTTAGATGAAACGTTAATGGCTGAGGCCTCTCAATATTTAAATGGGACTCATGATTTTAGTTCTTTTAGAGCTTCATCGTGCCAGGCAAATACCGCGACTCGAACGGTTGAACAAGTGAGCGTCACACGGGTTAACCAACTTATTTTTATTGATATTACCGCGAATGCTTTTTTGCATCATATGGTTAGAAATATTGTTGGGTGCCTATTAAAAGTGGGTGATAAAACTGAACAACCTAGTTATGTAAAACATATCCTTTCTTTGCGTGACCGCACAAAAGCCCCAGATACCGCAAAACCAGATGGGCTCTATCTTGTGGGGGTCGGGTATCCAGAAAAGTTTGCAATTCCTGCACCCATTAATAGTCCATTAGGTCATCAATTGCCTTAGTAGAGCAGACATGGTTAGGTCAGATGCAATTTCCTGTAATACTTGAAGTCTGTCTCGACTGTACGAACTCCACAGATTAGACCAGCGTAAGAATTATCGAGAATAGCGTTGTTAGCTCTTTTTCTTTGAACAAAGGGTGGTAGAATACCGCGATTAACCGCAAACATACCTTTGAGAAAACAATGAGTTGGTTTGAGAGAATATTACCTAAAAGAAATACTTCCGTTTCTGAGCGCCGAAAGTCGGTTCCAGAAGGGGTTTGGTCTAAATGTAAGAATTGCGATGCGGCAATTTATCGAGCTGAGCTAGAGCGTACCTTAGAGGTTTGTCATAAGTGTTCTTTTCATATGAGAATCTCGGCACGCAAAAGGCTAACTAAGTTTTTAGATGAAAATACTCTTACTGAGATAGCAGCAGATCTAGAGCCGATTGATATCCTCAAATTCAAAGATTCAAAGCGATATAAAGATAGAATTTCCGCCGCTCAAAAAGTCAGTGGTGAAAAAGACGCCTTGGTTGCTTTTGAAGGCGATCTCAAGGGCTTGCCCGTGGTTGCATGCGCGTTTGAATTTAATTTTATGGCGGGTTCCATGGCGGCGGTGGTCGGCGAAAAGTTTATTCGTGCTGTCAATGCTAGTATTGCTGGTAATAAGCCGCTTATTTGTTTTTCGACCAGTGGTGGAGCAAGAATGCAGGAAGCTTTAACTTCTCTATTTCAAATGGCTAAGACCAGTGCCGCTTTAGCGCGCTTGTCAGCCAAAGGTCTACCATTTATATCGGTGCTTACCGATCCAACCATGGGCGGTGTGTCGGCAAGTTTGGCGATGTTGGGAGACGTTAATATTGGAGAGCCAAATGCTCTCATCGGTTTTGCTGGCCCAAGAGTTATCGAACAAACCGTGAGAGAAACCTTGCCTGAAGGCTTTCAGCGCAGTGAGTTTCTACTCGATCATGGTGCCATCGATATGATCGTGGATCGACGAGATATGCGAGATCGAATTGCCTCTCTACTCGCAAAAATGATGCATGCAGAGTTAGCGGAAGCCAACTAAACTAATGTTATTTATACGTATTTTCCAGCGGCGTGGCCCGATGCCCACGCCCACTGGAAATTGTACCCGCCTAAATGACCGGTGACATCGAGTACCTCACCGATTAAAAATAAACCTGGTTGATTTGCCGATTCAAAGGTTTTCGAAGACACTTCAGCGGTATCGACCCCACCAAAAGTCACTTCAGCTACTCGATAGCCTTCGTAACCCGAAGGATAAATGGTCCATTCTGTCAGAAGTTTAGTAATTTTTTGTAATTCAGCATGCTCTAGATGTTTTAGCTTTGGGTTGAACCCAATTTCGGCGCATAAAAAGTCAGCAATCGATTGGCTAAACTGTTGTGACAAGAGCGTTTTGAGCTGAATCTCTTTACGTCTCAGCTTGCTCTCTTCGAGCCAGTCAAAGACGCTCAGCTCAGGAAGCAAATTAATTTGTACCGGCATTCCTTTAGTCCAATAACTTGAAATCTGTAGAATGACCGGGCCGCTAAGTCCTTTGTGAGTGAATAGCATATCGTCAGTAAAGCTTCGGTTGCCGCAGCTAACGGTTGCTCTTAAAGAATTTCCAGGGAGCTGTTTAGTTTTGGTTTGCCACTTCTCATCGAAAGTTAACGGACTAAGGGCGGGTCTTGTTGGTATAATCGAGTGACCAAATTGCTTTGCAATGTTATATCCAAAATCGGAAGCCCCCATAGTGGGAATCGATAGTCCACCCGTCGCTATAACTAATGATTCGCATAACCACTTTTCAGTATCGCTAGTGACTCTGAATCGATGCTTTGGTTGTGAGTCGGTATCGCTTGCTAACAATTCTGTGCCCGATTGCTCGTCAGTTAGAGCCTCAATTTGGTTTACTTTAGTTTTTAGTTGTATTCTTACTTTATTCTTTTGACACTCCGCAACCAGCATATCTCGAATATCTTTTGAGCTATTACAGCAAAACAGCTGGCCTTGGCCCTTGTCAAAATATTCAATTTGGTAGTCGTCAACTAAACCGATAAAATCCCATTGGGTATAACGACTGAGTGCCGATTTACAAAAGTGTTCGTTTTGGCAGAGGTAATTATCAGGTTCTATTGAATAGTTAGTAAAATTACAGCGTCCGCCTCCAGACATGAGTATCTTTTTACCCACTTTGTTAGCATGGTCAAGAATCAAGACCTTTCGCCCTTGTTTGGCGGCGCTAATCGCACACATCAGCCCTGCGGCTCCTGCGCCAATCACAATCACTTGATATTCTGAAATCATAACCCAACAAAGCTTAGTCTAGTAGAACTGCGGATTTTACATTATCTAGACATAAAAGCCTCTGTTGAGATTAGTGGTGAAGTGAATAAATCTCCAAAAGCTAATTGTTATTGACCGACAGGTTAGGTATTCTCATTGTCAGTCAATACACTAGAAAATGCAGAAAACTGCCGCCATAACCTGTAGTTGATAAAAAGAAATACTGTTTCTAATTTAATCGGGAGTAGTCTATGTACAAAGAAATGTATTATCACGACGATTTAGAAAACTTAGCTGAAGAAGTTGTCTTTGAACAAATTCATTTGTTACTTGAAGGTGATGAAGTCGATGTACCGGACTCAGAAGTTTCGATTCAAGATATAGCTGCAATTGCTTTGAATAATATGCCAGCTAAATATTGTTGTAATTTTTTAGAGAAACGTAAGCCTGGTGAGCAACTTAAAGATGAAGTCAAAGATTTAAAAGAATACGCTAAAAAACAAGTGCTAAAAGCAATCAAAAAAGTGAAAGAGACTCCGCATGATTAGGGTAATCAATTTTACATGATCGAATATCAACTAGAGCTAGGTGGAACCCAGTGTAGCGTGGTGGAATGGAACCCGGATGCAGAACACGTGGTGTTTGCGTTACATGGATGGTTAGACAATTTAGCCAGTTTTGAGACACTTGCAGCTGAATTAAGCAATTATAGAATTGTAGCCTTTGACTTCCCAGGACACGGACATTCCAAACATATTTGCGACGGTTATAGTTATCACTTCTTAGATGGTTTGTATCTAATTGACGATCTTAGAAATCATTTTCAGCTTGATACGGTATCCTTGCTCGGCCATTCAATGGGAGGAGCGATCGCCAGTATTTATGCCGCGGTAGAGCCTGAAAAAGTCGACAAGTTGGTGTTAATTGAAGCGCTGGGACCGGTTACCTCGCCAATCGAGAACGCAAGAGAGAGCCTCTCTCAAGCTTTATCCCAAAGAAGAAATTTAAAAAACAAAGAAAAGCCTGTTTATGAAAGGTTTTCACTGGCGTTAACCGCTAGAGCATTGGTGTCAGATATCGAACCAGAATTGATTAAACCATTAGTTGAGCGCGCGTTGACGCATGTCGAAAAAGGCTATACCTGGCGTGCAGATGCTAGATTGAGGACGTCTTCTGCTCTGAGAATGTCGGAACCTCAACTCAGATCGATTTTACCTAATATTGTCTGTCCAGTTTTATTAATAGAAGCGGAGTCCGGTTATTTACGGCGACCAGAAGCCGAATATATTCAAGAACGAAAACCTTTGGTCAAGACTTTACAAGTAGAGGTGTTACCAGGCGGTCATCATCTTCATTTAGAGTCGCCGAACCAAGTGGCATCGCTAATAAGTCAATTTCTGTAAATAATTATCTAATTATGTCGCTTCAAAGTTTAAACAATTAGGTAATTCAATCAGTGATAGTAGAAAGGACTTCTGTTTAGTATACTCCAACTGGACCGACCATTTAATTATAATAAAACATAGCAATTCACACCTTACACTATTTGCTGGGAGAAAATCAGAAGATGCAAAAACATTGGTTAAATTCGTACCCAAAAGGGGTACCGGAAGAAATTGACCCAAATACCTACCAATCTATTCTTGAAGTGTTTGATGAGAGCGTCGCTAAGTACCCTAATAATCCAGCATTTGAAAATATGGGGACCGAATACAGCTACAGCGAACTCAATCAAAAAGCAGAGAATTTTGCAGCTTATCTTCAGCAAACGTTGGGATTAAAACACGGCGACCGTTTGGCCATAATGATGCCTAATTTACTGCAGTATCCCATCGCAATATTTGGTGGTATGAAAGCTGGTTTGAGCATCATTAATGTGAATCCCTTGTATACTCAACGAGAATTAAAGCATCAGCTAAATGACGCTAGCGCTAACGC
The DNA here is from genome assembly GCA_965230505.1 of Kangiellaceae bacterium. Lineage (GTDB taxonomy): Bacteria > Pseudomonadota > Gammaproteobacteria > Enterobacterales > Kangiellaceae. Next base: position 4,395,688 of record OZ246006.1, read on the forward strand.
ACTGATTATTGTGGCTAATTTTGCTGGTACATTTGAGGCGATTAAAGATGAAACTCCGGTTGAACATGTGATTGTTACCGAACTGGGGGACGGATTACATGGATTGAAATCGCACTTGGTCAATTTTGCCGTCAAATATATTAAAAAAATGGTGCCTAAATTTGAAATTCCTGGTGCTATTTCGTACAAAAAGGTTCTAAAAGAAGGTCAGTCGCTAAAACTAGAGCCAGTATCTTTGAGTCAAAATGATATCGCATTTTTACAATATACAGGCGGTACAACCGGCGTATCTAAAGGAGCAGTCCTCACTCATAAAAATATTGTCGCTAATTTAATTCAATCTCACGCGTGGTTAAGTGAAACGGTTAACGAAGGTGAAGAAGTCATTATTACAGCGCTTCCGCTTTACCATATATTTTCGTTAACTGCGAATTGCATGGTGTTCATGAAATTAGGTGGTAAGAACGTCCTCATTACTAACCCACGGGATATGCCAGGTTTTGTAAAAGAGTTGGCTAAACATAAATTTACAGTGTTTACCGGAGTTAACACCTTATTTAATGGACTGTTAAACACGAAAGGATTTGCTGAGCTGGATTTTAGCTCCTTTCGACTTAGCCTCGGTGGTGGTATGGCAGTACAAGAGTCCGTTGCAAACGAATGGGCTAGAGTGACGGGGGTCACCTTAATCGAAGCCTATGGTTTAACTGAAACCTCACCGGCCGTTTGTATGAATCCAATTACAGCGACTGAATATAATGGCTCCATAGGGTTGCCAATCAGTTCCACCGAAGTCTCTATAAGAGATGAAGAGGGCAACGAGGTCCCGTTGGGAGAGCCAGGAGAAATGTGGATCCGTGGACCACAAGTAATGAGAGGTTACTTGGATAGACCTGAAGAAACCGCAAAGGTGTTAAAACCTGAAGGCTGGTTTACTTCTGGTGATGTCGCGATTATGGATGAAAATGGGTATTGTAAAATCGTCGATCGAAAAAAAGATATGATCTTGGTATCTGGATTTAATGTTTATCCTAACGAAATCGAAGACGTGGTGGCCTCCCATGAGAAAGTGTTAGAAGTTGGGGCAATCGGCAAACCTGATGAAAATAGTGGTGAGGTTGTCCATGTCTTTGTTGTGAAAAAAGACGACTCACTGACCAAAGAAGAGGTCGTCGCTCACTGTAAACAGCACCTTACTGGTTATAAAGTACCCAAAGCCGTCAGCTTTGTTGATGAATTACCAAAATCAAATGTCGGAAAAATATTACGCCGGGAGCTTCGCGATTAAATCTAATCAGGTTTTAGAAATCCCAGTAGATTCAAAGATCACCGGAAAACCAGCTGGTAATAGTGTTCCGGTAATCTTAGTTGAGGAATTAGATAAGCTAGACGATCTAGCGCAATCTTGGTTAGAGCTAACTGAGCTTGCACTTGATACTGAGTTTGAACGGCGCACCACCTTTTATGCAAAATTAGCTTTGCTCCAAGTCTATGATGGCCAAGCGATCTATTTGATCGACCCTCTCAAAACCGGTTGCCCTGAATCTTTGAAACAGGTTTTTGCTAACCAAGATATCGTCAAAATTTTACATTCTTGCAAGGAGGATATTGAAGTTCTTTTTACCGAGTGGGGGTGTAAAATTGCAAACCTGTTTGATACACAAGTGGCTTACCACATGGTCGAAGATGAAGGCTCAATTGGTTACGCTCGCATCGTTGAAAAGTATACGAATGTCATTTTAAGCAAACAGCAAACTCAATCAGACTGGATAAAACGCCCGCTGTCTTCAGCGCAATTAAATTATGCTGCCAATGATGTGCTTTATTTAATCTATATTTATCAAAACTTGAAAGCCAGATTAATTAATTCAAACTTAATCGAATTGTTTGAAACAGAATGTAGCGAAATTGTGGCGCTGTCCGTCGATAGAGCAACGGAACAGGCGGGTTATCGTGAAGCTAAAGAAGTTGACCGATTGAACTCAAGAGATTTGAGCTTGTTTAAATTGCTATTTGAGTGGCGAGAAAAAGTGGCAAGGCGAGATAATCGAACCAAAAACCATATTATTAAAGACCAGCAACTGGTACAAATGGCGATACTTAAACCGACCCACAAAGCAGCAATTAATAGTCTGCAAGACTTGCATCCTCGTTCTGTTCGTAAATATGCTGATAGCTGGATTAAAATCATTGAACAATGGAACAATAGCGAACCAGATCCTTTGCCCGTGGTAGTCAATCCTCGTGATATTGTCGCCATAAAACCTTTAGTCCAAGAGTGGGAAAAGCAGATAAAATTAATTGCTAAGCAGCAGCAATTGCCAGTCGGCTTAATTATGAGTAAACGCATAATGAGAAAGTTAGCCTACGCAATGCTTACAAATACTAGCCCGCCTGCGTTGTGGAGTGGTTGGCGTAAGCGGCTACTAGAAGATGGACTTATGCAGAAAACGAAACAATTTGTAAATTCCTAGTGATTTGTCATTTATTCGACTCTAGAGTTTGTTAGACTCTCGTGCTTTGAAAAGTCCTAAAAAATTATCAAGCCCAAATGATGAGTATGAATATGCTAGCTAGCGTTTATCGAAGTAACTTAAAAGATCAAATGTACTTATATATCCTGAAAAAGGATGACTTTTCGATGGTGCCCGAGGAATTAATGAAAATTTTTGGAAAACCTGAATTTTCATTGCAACTTAATCTAGCAAAACGGTCTAAATTAGCGAGAGTCGATCTTGCTGAAGTGAAAAGAGCGTTGAGTAGCCAAGGGTTTTACTTACAAATGCCACCGTCTATTCATGAAAACAGCGAAAGTAAGCCTGACAACCATATGCGTCCAATTTGAGGCCAAGCAAGTGAAAGACTCTTAGTGACCTATTGGTTTAATTAGGAACCAAACTACTTTAAAGTTATACATGAAGTCTTTCTTTGAAGTTTTTGATTTAATTGCAAAATAAGACAAATAAAGGAGTTCAGATTGTCAAAACGAGTTCATAATACATTTGCCTATCTATTGCTGATATCGAGTGTTATTGCAAGCCCTGCTGAGGCTCAAGTATCACCTTCTAAAGAAACTAGCCCCAGTCTTTCCAAGACTAAATCGAATGAAAACAAACTTTCTCCGGAGGAGCAAAAATTTGCTACTTGGAAGGTAAGCCTCCAAGATGAAATGCTGGCTCAAGGGGCCGAGCAAGCGCTGGTGACAAAAATTATTAAGTCACTTAAATACCTTCCTAAAGTTATTAAGCTTGATCGTCATCAACCAGAAGGCCGAATGAGCCACGAGGAATACCTCACAAAGGTGATTCCGCCATGGAAAGTTGAAAGAGCAAGAAAAGAATATAAAAAGAACTTAGCTCAATTACAGACCGCTTCAGAGAAAACCGGTGTTCCAGCACATTACATTGTTTCGCTATGGGGAAAAGAAACTAACTTTGGAACCATTACCGGAAACTACTCAGTGCCAAGTGCTTTGGCGACACTTGCATTTGATGGGCGTCGTGCAAAGTTTTTTCGTAAAGAACTAATGGCAGCAGTAAAAATCTTAGCAGAAGGGCATATAGAGTTAGAAAATATGAAAGGATCCTGGGCAGGAGCTATGGGAAATTGTCAGTTTATGCCCTCAAGCTTTTTGCAGTTTGCGGTTGATGCCAATAATGATGGCAAAAAGGACATATGGGCTGACAAAGATGATATTTTTGCGTCTATGGGGAATTATTTATCACGATACGGTTGGGATAAAACAAAGACTTGGGGGCGCCAAGTGAGTTTACAAAGACCATTTTCTGACTACAAAATTGGTAAAAAGCATGCTGCGCCTTTAGCTGAATGGCAAACTCTAGGTGTCCGTCGCATGGATGGTAGCGATTTACCTTCCGCAGATATAAAGGCTTACATGATTGCACCTGGGGGTGAAAAAGGACGAATTTATTTGGTGTATCCTAATTTCGATATCATTATGAAATGGAACCGCTCGCACTACTTTGCAACCGGTGTAGGTTATCTTGCTGACCGCATTGCTTACCCAAAAATTCAATAGAACCTTGGTGAGTAAATAAACTTGTATTATCCGAAACTCAATCAGTCTGGCAATGCATCAGACTTTAGCTATCCCACTAGTAAAGTGGTATGTGTGGGAAGGAATTACCGAGAACATGCCAAGGAGCTCAATAATCCAATACCTAGCGAGCCCTTGTTATTTATTAAATCAACTAATACCTTAGTCGATATAGAAAAACCTATTGTTTTACCTCAAGGTCAGGGGAGTTGCCATCATGAACTAGAGTTGGCTTTGTTAATCGGTCAGCGGCTAGATAGTTCAAACCAAGATAGTTTAAACCGAGATGGTTTATCTGCTGTTTCGGGAATTGGCCTTGCCCTAGACCTAACACTTCGTGAGCTGCAGTCTCAACTAAAAAACAAAGGACACCCTTGGGAACGCGCTAAGAGTTTCGATGGAGCCTGTCCAATCAGCCAATTCTTGAGTCTCGACCAGATAGATGAGATTGAAAACATTCAGTTTTCAATGACTAATAACAACAGAATAGTGCAACAGGGGACTAGTCAGCAGATGATATTTGGGTTTAAATCGTTGCTTCAGTCTATTACCGCTTGTTTTACGCTTTACCCTGGTGATATTGTGCTGACTGGAACGCCGCAAGGGGTTGCAGAGTTATCCTCGGGTGATCATTTGTCGTTCGAAATAGCGAATAGCTTACATATTGAAACAACGGTTGAGTAACACCAGTTTCATCCCTTAATATATTTCAGTAATACACAGGCCAAATGTCAGATAATAGTCGTTTTTGGGAGACCACTCCCTTCAATCAGTTTACCGACAAGCAATGGGAGTTAATCTGTGATGGTTGTGCTCAGTGCTGTGCCCACAAACTTCAAGATGAAGATACTGACGAGATCTTCTTAACCAATGTGGTCTGCCAGTATTTAGACACTAATCAATGCCAATGCTCTGTTTACGGCGATCGACACGTGCACGTGCCAGATTGTATTAAAATTACGCCCAAGAATGCCGGTAGTTTGCCGTGGATTCCAGATACCTGTGGATATAGACTATTAGCCAACGGTAAGCCTTTGCCAGATTGGCACCCGTTAATGACTGGTGATTCAGAATCGACTCGTAAGGCAAATATGACCGTAACCGGTAAAGTCATTAGTGACGCTGATGTTGATATGGACGATCTTGAAGACTATTTAGTTGAAGACGACTATTTTAAGCGTCTTTGCAGTAAAATTGGTGCCGACTATTAATTCCCTATTAAAACCTAAGAAATTGTCTAGTTAATCACGCTATCCCTCTGAAAACTATATATTATTCTATTTTTAGTCTAAACTTATTTTGATATTCACTAATTGAAGGTTTAGTTATGGGGTCGTATAAAGTTAGTCTGTTTGCGATTGTAATCTTTATTTTGGCTTGGTCGCTCAATTCGAGCGCCGCTGAAAAGTCAAAAGCCAAAAATGCAGACGTTAGGCTACTGATCGATATTTCGGGCAGTATGAAGAAAAACGATCCCAATAATTTGCGTATTCCTGCGCTTCAGTTAGTTACAAATTTATTGCCTAAAAACTCAGAAGCTGGCGTTTGGGCGTTTGGTCGATACGTCAATATGATGGTCCCCTTGTCGAAAGTTGATGAGAAATGGCAGTTAAATGCTACAAACACCGCAAAAAAGATTAATTCCGCTGGCTTGTTTACCAATATCGGAAGTGTACTTCAAAAAGCATCCTATGGTTGGACTAGTCCCGATCCCAACGAAAAACGAAGTATGGTTTTATTAACGGATGGGATGGTTGATGTTTCTAAGGACGCGGCCTTTAATGCGAAAGAAAGGCAGCGAATCCTAACCAAACTGCTACCAAAACTGCGAGCTGCAGGCGTTGCAATACATACCATCGCCTTGTCTGAAAATGCAGACCATGAATTACTCCAAGAACTTTCTAAACAAACTGACGGCTGGTATGAGTCAGTCAATAATGCCGCTGAATTACAAAAGGTCTTTTTAAAAATATTCGAACAAGCCACAGAGCGCGATAGCTTGCCTATTTCAGAAAATCGTTTCACGGTTGATAGTAGCATCGAAGAAATGACGGTTTTAGTCTTTAGAAAGGAGAATAGTCAGCCTGCTAAGTTGGTATCACCCAGTGGTAAATCGCTTGATAAATCCGCAGCATCATCAGAGTTAAGATGGTTTAGTACGGAAGGTTATGACTTAGTGACCCTGCAAAACCCTGAGACTGGCAGTTGGCAAATTGACGCTGATGTCGATCCCGATAATCGAGTTATGGTGGTGAGTAAACTAGGTTTGAGCGTTTCCGAAGTACCAAATAACCTATTGGCTGGAGAAGCGATTAACTATCAACTTCAGCTGCTCGAAGAAGGTCAAGTGATTACTAAGCCTGACTTTCTTAAGTTAGTTGATGCTCGATTAGAGCAAGACAAAGGCGGGCAGGTAAGTCGAATGGCGATGTTTTATGACCGCTCCGAGTCGAGCTTCAAACAAAGCTTTTTTACTGACAGTTTTGAAGGTGAGTTAAAGCTTAAGTTACAAGTCAAAAGCCCTACTTTTGAAAGAATTAGAACTCATGCGATTAATATTTATGGCTCGCCATTGGTTGTCGATGTTGAAACTTCCTCGGATAATGTTCAGCCCCATAAAATACATTTATCAGTCCGAGAGGACATCGTTAACAAAGAAAGCTTAAAGATAAACGCAACCATCGCGATGCCCGATGGTGAAAAATTGTTTGTCGGAGTTGAAAGCTTTGACCGTCCCATGGAAATTGCCGCTAATCTTGCCGGTGGAGAATATTCGATTGATTTTAAAATAGTCGGGGAGTCGATTTTGGGCCGGCCATTTGATGTAAACCCTGCGGCGACAACATTTACAGCAACTTCATTACTGATTGAAGAGCCTCCTGTGGAGAAGGTTGAGCAAGATAAGAATGAAGAGCAACAACCGCAACAAGAGCAAAAACAACCCGTTGAAGATAAACCGGCTGAGGAGCCACCAAAAGAACAAACTGAGCCAGTGGTTGAGGAAGTTGTCGACGACTCTCAACCAGAAGAGACTGAGGATAGTACCAACTGGTTATACTGGGGCTTGGGACTAAATTTATTGCTTGGAGTGGCTGGCTTTTTTGTTTGGCGTATAATTAAGAAGCGCAATTCTAAGGGGGTTTCTGAATTAGCTGATGAGCTTGGTATTGATGAAGACGAAGAAGAAGATGACGAAGACGAAGACGATTCTGAAGCAGAACAACCAGCTAAAGATAGTTGATCGTTTGAGTCGAACTGAAAAAGAAGTAACCATATGATGTTAAAAAAGAAATTAATTCTGAGGAAACGCAAGGCATGAGTTCGGTCGATTTATCTTGGGTTCTGGCGCTCGAAATCGCCTTACCGTTTATTGTACTTTCTATTGTACTAACAATGACAATCCTAGCTGGGCGCAAAAAGTATAAAGAAGCAGCTAAGCAATTGATCAAAAGCGTTAAATCTAATGAAGGCAAAGATAAACAAGCTATTCTTGACTTTCAAACCAACAAGCTCGCCTTAAATGAAGCTGATGCTAAAAAAAATGCTAAGAAAATCATGAACGAGCGCAAGTTCTTAGTTAGAAATTTAGTCAGTGGGTTGTTGGATAAGAACGTAGAAGCTATCAGTCAGCTTAATCAAGACTTGGCTCGAATCAGTGCACACTACCACGCTTTAGAGGTAGCAAATCATACTCCAGTTGAACCGGAAGAAGAGCAGAGTAAACCTGAAGGTGAAGGTCTAGAGAATGATATTAGTGCGTTGAAGAGTGAAGTGAAGAGCCTGAAACAAGAAGTACATGTCACTTTAACCACTCTGAATAATATCTTTAAAGAATTCAGTTCGATGTTTGGTGAAGATGATGTTCCTGAAGGTCAAATGTCTGTCGACCAAATCATCACTGCGATGGAATCCTTTTCCGGCAAGCAGCCTATTGATAGTGTAGTCATGCCGGAAGATATTGAGAAAAACGCAAACCTAGCTGAGCAAGAAGCTGAAGTAGCCCCCCAAGAGCAACAACCAACCAGCTCAAAAGAAACAAATGAAACTGACACAGACGCAGAAGCTAAACCAGAAGCTGACGACGATGAAGTCGCATCTCTAGAAAAGCAACTTGCCGAAAATTTAGACTTTCCGGACGATAACGCCGACCAAGACAAATCAGAATTAGACTTCTCCATAGATAGTGCAATCGATGATATTGACAGCGCGCTAGATGGGTTAGAGCTGGATGCATCAGATGATGATGAACCAGACTGGGGAGATGCCTTTGCAGAGTCTGGTGATAAAATGGATGAAGAACCTAAATAAATTGTTCAATATTACGCCAATTTAGCTTTGATTTGATCGATTTTTAACCTGAAATGAAATAAATGAAAAAAGTTTTTATTTTATTGTTGACAGCAGAATCAGCCGACCGTATTATTGCGCCTCGCTGAAAGGCGGAAGCAAAATAACTTCTCTGAACAGGTTATTTTAGAATTAAATTTCAAGCTTCAACCGGTGCGGAGTGGTAGTTCAGCTGGTTAGAATACCGGCCTGTCACGCCGGGGGTCGCGGGTTCGAGTCCCGTCCACTCCGCCATTATTATAAAAAACGACTGATAGAAATATCAGTCGTTTTTTTTTGCCTAGTAAAAATATTATGTTTTAATAAGCCTGCTAGAAAAAGCCAGCAGCAGGTTTAGCAAACCGTTAGCACTCAACTTCACTGCTCCAATCAAATACTGAGTATAGAGGATTATGAAATGCACCAGACCAGCAAACTTTTTGAGAATGATGCTTATCAAACAAAATGTGAAGCGAAGGTGGTGCAGGTTAATCAACAGAATGGAATCATACTCGATCAAACGGTGTTTTATCCGACTGGCGGCGGTCAACCAGGCGACCAAGGCACAATCCGGTTGAATGATTCTGAGATTAAGATAGTGACCACCGTGACCGACCGGCAGACCGGAGAACTTGTTCATGTACCTGCGACCACCGAATATATGCCCAAGGTCGGTGATAGAGTAGAAGCAGAAATTGATTGGAATACCCGCTATTTACATATGAAAATGCATACGGCACTGCATTTGCTTTGTGCTGTTGTTCCTTGCGGTGTCACCGGTGGCCAAATTGGAGCCAGCAAAAGCCGATTAGATTTTGATGTCGGTGAGCAGACCCTTGATAAACAACAGATTACTGACTCTTTAAACCAATTAGTAGAGAACCCACACTTAGTCACAACACAATGGGTGGATGATCAAATACTTGATGAATCCCCAGAGTTAGTTAGAACAATGTCTGTAAAGCCTCCGCGTGGCGTTGGCAAAGTAAGACTATTGAAGGTGGGTGAAAACGTCGATTTACAACCCTGTGGAGGGACCCATGTTAAATCTACCGAAGAGATCGGAAAGCTTCGGGTTTCAAAAATAGAAAACAAAGGCAAGCGCAACCGGCGCGTGAGTATCGTATTGGAGGACTAAGTAGGTGCTTTCGCTTGGGTGTCTCAACATCCGCTTTATTGGTTAATCAATTTCCCTTAGCTAATCTAATCTGCCGTTAACTTACGTTATCTGCAGAATCTTTTACAGTCCAATTTTGGCATATTTCTAAGTGCATCAAATAAAAATAATCCATCGTTTTCAACTAAAAGGACGCACTTATGAATACTGCAATTATTTCACGCCCCTTACGCGGGGTGTCCCAAACAATCGTTTACAAAACCTGCCATGTTAAAATCTTTAAATTTATAATGCAATTAAGCTTTGCGGCTAGTCTCGTCGCATTAATAGGCTGTAGTGGCACCATGCCGACCTTAGGTGGAGGCTCTAAAAGTAATGTCTCTGGGGCTGCGGCTGGAAGTTCCGCGGAAGGTGAAGATAGCTCTCTAGAAAAATGCGAAAGTTCGTTAGGTACGCTACGCCTTTATGAAAATACCAGGCTGGCATGGTGGGGACATTATCGACGCTATTATCCCAATTTGGGGTCGACCATTCCTGTAATCAGAATGATGATTCAGCAATCTAATTGTTTTGTCATTGTTGAAAGAGGACAGGCTATGGCGGCGATGACTCAAGAGCGAGCGCTAATGGATTCAGGAGAACTTAGAGATGGTAGTAACTTTGGCAAGGGGCAAATGGTTGCGGCAGATTTTACTCTAAGCCCCTCGATTCAATTTTCTCAGAAAAAGAATAGTGGCGTCAGTGGTTTTTTTAATAAATTAAGCCGCAGAGCCAGTGGTTTAGTCAGTGGTCGAGGCAGCGTTCAGTCTAATGAAGCCTCAACCACACTGCTGCTTATCGAAAACCGTTCCGGTGTTCAGGTGTCGGCGGCAGAAGGAAGTGCTAAGAACTTTGATTTTAGCGTAGCTGGATTATCCCTTGGCGGTAAGGGGTTCGCAGGGTTTGGCGGAGTGAGTGCATTTACCGATACCCCGGAAGGAAAAGTGATCATGGCAGCTTTCGCAGATTCCTACAATAAAATGGTGAGAGCGCTTCGTAACTATAAACCACAAGAAGTAAAGGGTGGATTGGGTAAAGGAGGAAAGCTTAAAGTTGGCGGTGCCGATGACCCAATGCCGCAAGCAAGGCGACCCCAAACTAAGACCAAAGTTGTACAACCTGCGCCTCAACCTCAACCGGTTGTTAGGCAATCTCAAGGATATACTCGGGTTAACGTTAATAGAAATGCAAACATTAATATCGACGCGTTTGATGAGGACGCATTAAACGACTATTACGATGGGCTTAAATCTGCAGTCACTTTCATGTCATCGTTTGCAAGCTTTACCCCAGAACAAGTTAAACAGTTTGAAGCCAGGAATATGGGAGGGCAATGGTGGATGGCTTGGTCTGGAATTGTTACCGGAAAACTACAAACCGCAAAAATAGAATTGGAATCATGGCCTTTGTCTGCAAAACAACAAGGGTGGGATGTTCTAGGTAAAAAGATATTGAAATACAATAAACTGTTTGAACAACATCGAGAAAATATACTGGCTAACGAGGCGTTTGAAACGCGAATCAGAAACTCAATCGCCAATTTTGAGCTAGTCACACAAGAGTCATTATTTGCAGACTAGCTAACAATCTTCCATCGCAATTTATAATATTTAACCTTTCTCATGAGGTTGTCTTATAGAAATGCCGAGTTTAAATGGTGTTGTGAGGTACTGAACGATGGCAGTGCTTCGTTGTTTTCTCTCTTATTGGTTCTGTGCCAATCATTTCTATGCTTGACGGCAGATCCATTCTGCCGTCCTTTTTTTTAAACTTCCTATACATTAGTGCTGAACTCCCTTTCAAGTTTAATCCCAAAATGCCCATACCCTATTTGATCTGTTTATGCTAACCGTAGTATCGTCATTAAAAAGTGAGATCAAACCTAAGGGAATCATATGTTAAGAAAAATAATAACGACTTTTATCCTGGCTATTTCTATCATCTTTTCAACTTGTTTGTACGCATCGGTCGATGCCGCAGAGCTACAGCGCCTGGCTGAAAGAGCAAAAGCCGTTACGATCATTAGAGATGATTATGGCGTGCCGCACATCTATGGCAAAACTGATGCCGATGCCGTGTTTGGCTTGCTGTACGCGCAAGCCGAAGATGATTTCAATCGAGTCGAAAGAAACTATATTTGGGCAACCGGTCGTCTAGCGGAAGTAGAGGGCGAAAAAGCCCTTTTTAGCGATTTGCGCGCAAGATTGTACATGACGGAGCCTCAAGCTAAAGCAGCCTATCAACAAGCGCCACCGTGGCTTAAAGACTTATGCGACGCGTTTGCTGATGGTTTAAACTATTATTTGGCCACTAACCCTGAGGTAAAACCTAAATTAATTACTCGTTTTGAACCGTGGATGCCCATGTTTTTTAGTGAGGGCTCGATTGGCGGAGATATAGAACAAATTCCGCTCAGTGGAATCGCTGAGTTTTATGGAAAAACGAGTCAGTCAGTAAAAGTAGCCAGTAACCAATCAAAAAGACCGGTTTTTCGTGAACCGAGAGGCTCAAATGGCTTTGCGATCTCTGGTAAGTTGACCCAATCTGGCAATGCGATGCTTCTGATTAATCCGCATACCTCTTTCTTTTTTAGAGGGGAAGTTCATGTGGTCAGTGAGCAAGGATTAAATGCGTATGGTGCTGTCACTTGGGGGCAGTTTTTTGTCTACCAGGGGTTTAATGAAAACACTGGATGGATGCATACCTCTACTTACGCTGATTTTAAGGACGAGTTTATAGAAAAAGTGAGTCGAAAGGGAACTCGGCTTTTTTATCAATACGGAACCGAGCAACGAGAAGTAAAACAATCCAAAGTGCTACTTTCATACCGATCTGGAGAGCAAATTAAACAAAAAGAATTTACCGCCTATCACACTCATCATGGGCCAATTACCCATCAAATTGATGGTCACTGGGTAGCAACTAAAATTAATTGGGATCCAGTCAATGCACTCCGTCAGTCCTTCATTCGCACAAAATTAGCTAATCATGATGAATTTAGGAAAATGATGGACATTAGAACTAACTCTTCTAACAATACCGTGTTTGCAGATTCGCAGGGAAATATTGCTTACTACCATGGAAATTTTATGCCCAAAAGAAGTTTAAAGTTTGATTACTCTAAGCCCGTTGACGGTAGTAATCCCGAAACGGATTGGCAAGGGTTACATACAGTCGATGAAATGATCACAATTTTAAACCCAACGAATGGTTGGATTCAAAACTGTAATTCAACCCCTTTCACCGCCGCAGGCAAACATAGCCCTATTCAAAGTGATTATCCGAGCTATATGGCTCCGGAAGCAGATAATTTTAGAGGTCTTCACGCTGTCAGTGTATTGCAAAATCAGCGCAACTTAACCCTCGATGGGCTGATAGAAGTTGCTTATGATCCGCATTTACCAGCGTTTGAACTTTTGATACCTGGTTTAATTAAAGCCTACGATAAAAGCTCTAAACAGCGACCGTCGCTCAACGAACCCATTCAGCACCTAAAAAAATGGGACTTTAAAGTCAAAGCAGGTTCAGTGGCAATGACTTTAGCCCACTTTTATGGGGTTAATCTTTTACAAAAGGCAAAGATTCCTAATCATTACAAAAACTCTTCGTTTATTTCGCTGATCGGTTATTTTTCCAATGAAGCTAGCTCACAGGAACGATTGAAAATTTTTGAAGATACCGTCAATCAACTTACCCAAGATTTCGGAAGCTGGAAGATTGCCTGGGAGGAGGTTAATCGATATCAACGAATCGATGGTGCGATTAAGCAACCTTTTAATGATGCAATGCCTTCTACCGGGATTCCAATGGCTTCAGGCCGCTGGGGGGCTTTAGCCTCTTACGGCGCGAAAAGACATAACAACAGTAAAAAGCTCTATGGAACTTCAGGAAATAGTTTTATTGCAGTGGTCGAGTTCGGTAAAAAACTAACAGCGAAGAGTCTACTTGCAGGTGGTCAAAGTGGCAACCCAGAGTCGGTTCATTTCTCTGATCAAGTGCCACTTTATAAAAAAGGCGAGTTTAAGCCGGTCGCCTACTATTATCAAGATGTACTCAAGAGAGCTAAACGGCAATACCATCCAGGCGAATAGAATGAGGTTAGAATCAGCAAAAATCAATATTCTCGGCTATTCTTAACTGTAAGGCGCGCATTATTTGGCGATCGAATGTTAAATAATTTAACCGCGGGTAGCAGAGGAATTAGTGATTCAAAGCAATACCACAACTAACCGAAGAGAAAGCATTGATGCGGTGGATTTGCTCTACATAAATTCACTTGCCGGCGTATTTATTACTTTGCTAGCCGCCAGTGCGCTAGCTTTTGGTTTTGACCCTTCTTCTGTCTCACAATACAAAGCTATGTGGTGGTACGCAATTCTGCTGGTTACCATTCTAAGACTCAGCGATTTTGCCTATTGGCGATTGAAATTAAGACATACCGATTATTCACCTTTGTGGCCATATCGACGGTTTTTAACCGGGTCAATCGGAACAGCCATTCTTTGGTCTTCATACATCTTCATAATTAGTCATAATGTTGAGCTAATCGAAATAGCCTTTACTCTAATTGTAATTGCTGCGATGGCGGGTGGGGCGGCCTCAATCTTAGCTGCATCTAAATTAGTTGCTATTAGCTATTGCGCTATTTTATTAATACCTGGATCAACTTTTCTGCTGGTCACTGGGGAGGGGTTCTTAAGTATTTTAGGAACTTTAGGTATATTTTTCGGGTTTGTTATGGTTTTTTCAGCCAACAAATCCGCCATTTCAATCAAGGACGCCATCTCATTAAAATATCATAACCTGAGTTTGGTCGAAGAATTACAAAGTGAAAAAACAGAAATAAAGCGCATGAACTCGGAGCTAAACCGAGCTTATCATCAATTAAATGAAATCAATGCATCACTTGAAGAACAAGTGCAAGAAAGAACTCAAGAGGTTTATCGTTTATCAAAGTTGGATCCTTTAACCAAATTATACAATCGAACCGCTTTTATATTTGCGCTTGAAAAGTTAATGCAGGAACAGTTAAAAAGTAATAGTAACCTAGCCGTGTTATTTATTGATCTTGATGGTTTTAAAAAAGTGAACGATATCTTTGGGCATGAAATAGGTGATCAAGTTTTGATGCTAGTCACTCAAAGATTACTTGCTTTTAGAGGCGACGGAAATATCTGCCGATGGGGAGGAGACGAGTTTGTATTGGCGCTTCCAAATTTGTCAATTGAGCAAGCTGAGGAACAAGCAAGATTAATCACAGAATCAATTGAAAACTCCATTCACTTCGATTCTATTGTACTTAATGTTGGAGCATCGATTGGTATAGCGCTAGCGCCCAAGCATAGTCGTGAAGTAAAGCAGCTCATTCAATTTGCCGACATAGCAATGTATCAACAAAAGAACTCACTCAACTCCAAAGCAGTTGTGTTTTCTGGAGAACTGTTAGAAAGCGTAAAACAGCAAGAGCGACTAAGAGACGGATTAAGAATGTCGATCGAAAAGGACGAGCTACACCTTGCCTATCAGCCTGTGATCGATTCTAGCGGTGAAAAAATTAACAGTTGCGAGGCACTATTAAGATGGACTTTTAAAGGTGAAGCCATTAGTCCTGAAGTATTTATTCCGGTTGCTGAGCAATCAAGCTTGATATTACAAATTGGCGAATGGGTGTTACGCAAAGCTTGCTTTGATGCCAACCAATGGCCTAGAGATATTGATTGTTCTGTATCGGTTAATGTCTCCATGGTTCAATTGCTAGATGATGAATTTTTGTCAATTTTGGATAGTGCGCTTGAACAAAGTCAGCTTAAACCAGAACGGCTCATTTTAGAGATTACGGAGTCGGTGTTTGCTGAAAATAAAGATTTTGTCGCGGAGTTATTATCGGAAATTATGCAGCGAAGAGTTAGAGTTTCAATTGATGATTTTGGTACTGGCTATTCCTCGCTTTCACAGTTGCAATCCATTCCATTTCATATACTAAAGATAGATAGAACTTTTGTTGCTCGGTTGGACGAAAAAGGCGCAGCGATTGTCAAAGCTGCATTGTATATTGCCGGTCAATTAGGATGCGAAACGGTGGCAGAAGGTATTGAGACTAAGCAGCAAGCGGAAGCGTTGAAGAATTTAGGCGCAAACTTCTTACAAGGTTATTTATACAGCAAGCCCGTTATCAATAGTCAATTACATGAATACTTTTATACCTTCGAAACAAATAAACAAGAGGTGTAGAGGGGAATCTCTCAACATCAATGTCTGTTCAATCTAAATATCTCACTAATAAATGTCGTCATCAAACTGGATTAAATGAAGGTTGTTGGTAATGGATATTACGCTAACAGAAAAACTTCGTTCACGTATTATAAAGAACACAATACTCGGTAGTACCGCTTATTTCATTGTAATTGCAGTAGGTTTAATTAACGCTTTCCTTGGAATGAGTGCATACGGATACACACCATTTCTAATTATCCTAATGTCGATTGTTGTCCTTAACAGCGTTAATATTCTCATGACTAAATTCCGTAAACGAATAGGTCGAGCGTTTGCTCGGCGGATGCTTGTCTTACAGTTAGTTACATGGTTAATTTTATTTTCGCTAGCATTATTCTTTGTTGAAAGTTTAAGGCCGATTCTTTTAATGAGCAGCATTATGGCCATCACCTTTGTTTTCTCTTATCAAAGGTTTAGAACTTCAATCTATACCACCTTGATAATTGCCTCTATTTATCTCATTGTTTGCTACCTTGGAATTAATCATTTTAATCAGCCAGGAAGGTTTAGTTTCGATGTTTTGCTAATTTGCTGCTATATTCCAGCAAGTATCTTTATTGCCTATATGGGTGACCGTATGGCTAGACAGAGGAATCAGCTGAAAGCTACCAAACGAGAACTTCAACAATCTATTGATGAAAGACAACAAGCATTACAAAAGCTTGCGGTGATTGCTCTAACCGATGACTTGACTCAATTAATGAACCGCAGAGCGATGAATCAACAATTGCTAAAGGAATTAGAGCGGGTCAAAAGGTATGGTTTTCATGTGTCAATTTTACTGATTGATGTTGATCACTTTAAGCAAGTCAATGACACCTTAGGGCATGATTGCGGCGATCACGTTTTAAAGACGTTTAGTCAACTCTTGACAGAAGAGCTCAGAGAGGTCGATTATATTTCACGCTGGGGTGGGGAAGAGTTTCTTGTAATTTTGTCCGAAACAGAACTGTCAAAAGCAGAGCATGTCGCACAAAGGTTACTAACAAAAGTGAGTGACTCAATAATTTATTACCACTCAGAATCGTTAAGCATCTCGTTTAGCGGTGGCCTAGTAGAGATCGATCCAAAATTTGATATAGAAGAAAACCTTAAGAAAGTGGATGAACTGTTGTATAAAGCGAAGCAAAATGGTAGAAATCAAATAGCTACTTCTGACTAATTAGTTCCACTGTTATATTAATAAAGGTTGTTTATGAAATCTCGCGCGTTGTTATTGTTCTCATTTCTAGCTATTGTCCTATCAAACTCTAAGCTCTCGATGGCCAAAGACCATTATTCTAGTATTCTATCAATGAGAGAACGTGCTGCGATAATCGATCAAGTCACGCAAGAGCGAGTCAAAACCCTACTGCCAGACTTGATGAATCGCTCAAAGATTGATATGTGGCTAATGATAAGTCGCGAATATAATGAAGATCCGATCCTTAAAACATTTTTACCTTCTACTTGGGTCTCAGCAAGAAGAACAACCATTCTTGCCGCTATATTAACACCATCAGGAAAGGTTAAGACTTTCGCTATCGCGCCCTATAAAGTAGGTAGCGTGTTTGAGCGCGCATGGGATAAAAAGAAGCAGCCTAACCAATGGCAAGCATTAGTGGATTTAATGGAAGAATATCAACCTAAACGGATTGGTATTAATCAATCTAATACCTGGGCGCATGCTGATGGGCTAGTGGCAACTGATAAACAAAACCTAATGGCCGCGCTGCCTGAAAAGTTTAAATCTAGATTAGTTTCTTCAGAACCCTTAGCGATAAACTGGCTTGAAATAAGAACCCCTAAAGAAGTTGAGCTAATGAAAAATATGACCGCAATCGCTCACCAAATTATTGCTGAAGGGTTTAGTTCAAGCGTTGTGCGGCCCGGTAAAACAACTACCGAAGATGTGGTCTGGTGGTTTAGAGAAAAAGTGAGAGAACTAAAGCTCACCACATGGTTTCATCCAAGCGTTTCCATTCAAAGAGACGATAAAGTGAAGTTTGATCATGAAGATTCATTTACCAATGGTTACGGTGATAATGTGATCAGAGAAGGGGACTTGTTACATGTTGATTTTGGAATTACCTACTTGCGCTTAAATACTGATACCCAACAGCACGCCTATGTATTAAGAAAGGGTGAATCCAAAGCGCCAGCCTATCTAGAAAAAGCCTTAGCCAAAGGGAATCAGTTGCAAGATATTTTCACTAACAACTTCAAGGTCGGTCGAACCGGAAATGAGGTGTTAAAAATGTCACGAGAGCAAGCGATTGAGCAAGGACTAAAACCAAGTATTTACACGCATCCTTTGGGCTACCACGGCCATGCAGCAGGCACCACCCTTGGCATGTGGGACTCACAGAGTGGCGTGCCAGGCAGTGGTGATTATCCGTTACATTCAAACACCGCTTATTCCATTGAGTTAAACAATGCGATTGAAATAGAAGCTTGGGGTAAGGAAATTCGAATTATGCTGGAAGAGGATGCGTTTTTTGATGAATCGGGTGTGTGGTATTTGGATGGCCGGCAGCAAGAGTTGTTGTTAATTGTTAGCGAGTAGTTATGTAAATTGTGCCAGGCCTTCGGCAAACTCTAATAGCTAAAAAGTATCATGACAAACCATAAATAATGCTAAATTCGGTCTCACTTTTTGGTAAAAAATAGTACTTAGCAGTGCAAACACACGATCAATATCACTTAGTTTCAGTTTCATGGTGGCGTTCTATCTTTTAGAGCGGCGCTAAATCACATTTATTCAAAGCCGTCGGTAGACCGCTTATGAATAATCATCATTGATGGCTCCGACGGCACAATTAGGAGTCATAATATGAACAATCTAAAAACAAGTCTTAAAAAAGAAAAAATATTAACTGGGGATAGGGCAACCGGCCAGCTGCACCTCGGACACTTTGTTGGTTCGCTTCAGCAACGAATAAAGCTACAACATATGCATGACCAGACCATATTAGTTGCAGATTTACAGGGGTTAACTGATAACGGTCATAATCCACAAAAAGTATCGTCGAATATCTTAAATGTGGTTGCTGACTATTTAGCCGTTGGTATTGATCCCAAAAAGACCACCATTTGTTTGCAATCTGCAATACCAGCATTGTCCGAGTTAACAATGTTCTACTCGAATTTGGTGTCAGTTGCTAGGTTGCAAAGAAATCCAACGGTTAAAAATGAAATTGCAGGCAAGTCATTTGGAAGCTCAATTCCAACCGGTTTTCTAACCTATCCGATTAGCCAAGCTGCAGATATTACGGCATTTCGTGCAACGCTTATTCCGGTTGGTGAGGATCAATTACCCATGATTGAGCAAACCAATGAAATAGTAAGAAAACTAAATAAAATAGTCCAGGAGGATATTTTAGTAGAGTGCCGTCCGATATTAAGCAAGGTTTCTCGCCTACCGAGCTTGGATGGCAAAAGTAAAATGTCTAAATCAATGGGTCATTGTATCTACTTGAACGCAAGCGAAAAGGAAATATCAAAAGCAGTCAAAACAATGTACACCGATCCCAATCACCTAGCGGTTGAAGACCCCGGTCAAATTGAAGGAAATGTTGTTTTCTCATATTTAGATGCATTCCATCCCGATTTAGCTTATATTGACGAGTTGAAGGTTAGGTATCAAGAAGGTGGCTTAGGAGATGGAACCACTAAAAAAATTCTTGAAGAATGCCTGCAGGAATTCTTAAAGCCAATCAGAAAGCGCCGAGAAGTTTTCATTTCAGATAAAGCACAATTGATAGAAATTGTCAGAGCTGGTAGTGAAAAATCACAAGATGAATCAACACAAGTATTAAATAGTGTTAAACGGGCATTTGGGCTTGATTTATTTTAATAGCAAAGTTAATCACTATAACGTCCACTAATATGAATAGATATATACAAGTCACTGTTTTACTTATGCTACTTTTTGTAGGATACCTAGCCTACTATTCTTTCTCGATTCATATTGGGCAAAGCCGATTTGATGAGATTAAGTCTAAAATATCGGTGGGCATGGAGAGGGAGCAAGTATTGAAAGTAGCTAATGAAGTAGGTTACTTTACTCACGAAACGATGAACGAATTACAAGAGATAGATGGACAAAAAGAAAGTGTCAAAATAGATGTTTTTTCATATACAAATTTTATGATGCCCAGCCTCTATATTGTTCGCTATAACTCTAAAGATAAGGTACGAGAGATCAATGTCGATCAGTAATAGCTCACTACCAAACAACGAATCAAGAAATTAGGCGGGTAATATTTTAAGTTGCTAATGAATTGCAACTGGCTGCAATGACTGAACGATTAAAATGGCGGGAACTCAAATGACTATATCTGGCTCATGTTTGTGTGGCGAAGTAAGCTTTGAAATTGAGGGTGAGTTCGATAGTTTTTACCTTTGTCATTGTAAATATTGCCAAAAAGACACGGGGTCAGTTCATGCGGCAAATTTATTCTCATCGACCGCAAAACTCTACTGGAAAGCTGGCAAAGGCAAAATAACATCTTTTCAACTTCCAGCAACCCAACACAAGAAAGCTTTTTGTAGTCAGTGTGGTTCGGCATTACCAAACTTACAAATGAATAATCAATTACTAGTCGTACCGGCGGGCAGCCTTGACCAGACGATTTCAAAGGTACCCAATGCACATATCTTCTGTGGTAGTCGAGCAAACTGGGATACCGAACTGGAAAGTATTCCATCGTTTGATAGGTTACCTTAGATAGATTTTTCGGATAATAAATGAATTCAGAACAAGCAAAAGACAGATTATTTATTCATGGTTCTTTCATACAAAATTCGAAAGAATGGCCCAATTGCTTTTTAGGTAGGTTAAAGCCATACCGGAGGACACTTAGTGATGATGTTTACAACGATATTATTGAGTGTCTAAAAACTGTTTTTGATGAGGTAACAACCCAAGATAGCATTGATGTAAGAATAGTGGCTGGGGTGCATGGAATTTTGCACTTTGGTCGAATGTGGCTGTCGAACCCTGAAAGTGGTCTTAGACTTAGTGGCAGAATCTCTGATTCTGAAGTAGAGAGACTGGAGTGTTGGTTAGAGAATATTTCTGATCTTTACCATACTATGCTGATGTTAAAGTCAGAGAAAGAATATTTGTTCAGTAATTATGTGCTAGATAAAAGTTAGTACATTTCAGTAAAGAACAAGCGGATCTCAGTTGCTTTTGAGCAGGCCATCGACCATTGTTGTGATAATTTACTCTAATCAGCCGGTCACAGCACAAGGCGTTGAGAAAAAATTTAAGTCCCATTACTCTTATAAAACCAATTATTTTCAACTATAAGTCATCCTTCAAATCATTACTGCCACTAGGTTGTCAGTAACCATTGTATATAGTTAATTTTCTATTCCGTCGGAGACATAAATTAATGAAATTAAACTATTGCGTACTTGGAACAAACAACATGGAATCTGCGGTTAAGTTCTATGATTCACTTTTTGAGCAGACCGCTCTAAAGCAAATTTTTGCCAATGAAAGAATGACCTATTGGCAATGTGATGATTTGACGTTTGCTATAGCAGAGCCTTTTAATCAAGAGCCCGCCACTAATGGCAACGGAACAATGATTGGGTTAAATGTCGGTTCTTTCGATGAAGTCAAAAGGCTTTATAAAAAGGCGCTTGAATTAGGTGGAACCTGTGAAGGTGAACCCGGGGAGAGGGGGCCGTATTTTTCTGCTTATGTTAGGGATTTAGATCAGAATAAATTCTGCTTGTTCGAACCTATTGGTTAACCAATACAAACAAAAATGCCGTCTTGATTCTAAAAAACAAGACGGCATGACTAGAATAGATAAATAGGTTTTAGTGCTTATTCTGAGACCTTCATCATCTCATCACGCAAGGCTCTAAATTCAGTGCCTTGATACCAGTTAGGCCATTGTCCTTCATTTGCTAGCAAATAACCCGTGGTAAAATATAATTGAAGATCTTCAATGGTTCCGTCCCACCCCCAATCTTCGGCATACTCGTCACAAAGTTGGTGGTAACATTTGGCCACACGAGCGCCAATCACTTCATTGATCTTTGCTTCAGCTTCGTTTAGCGGAATCGTACCGCCACCAGAACTTAACCCAGGGACACCGATTTTAGCTAAACTAAAATGATCCGAACGGAAGTAATACCCGCGCTCTGGATGCGCTTCTGGTGTTAGCGTTCTGTTTTGCAAAGCAGCCGCTCGTTTTAAAACTTCTTCAAGCTCAGATTTACCATAACCAACAACGCTAACATCTTTTTTACGACCAGTAATGCTTAGGCTATCCATGTTGATTAGACCAACAATTTTAGAAAGCGGCATGGGTGAGTTGTTAGCAAAATATTGGGAACCTAAAGTGCCTTGTTCTTCAGCCGCTGCGCCAACAAAAGTAATAGAACGCTTGGGCTTATTTTTCATTAAGCTGTATTGACGAGCAATTTCAATCAAACCGCCACTACCACTGGCATTATCATGTGCACCATTATAAATTTGGTCGCCTTCAAGGCTGGTGTTTTGACCTAAGTGATCAATGTGACCCATATAAATAATATGTTCATCAGGTGCTTCTGAGCCCGGGATGGTCGCAACAATATTATTTGAAACGGATGCTTTAAAGTCAGATGTAACCTCAACGGTGGCTTTTAGGTTCAGCGGAACTGGCTCAAAACCTTTTGACTGAGCTTTCAATTTTTCCTGTTCAAAATTTAAACCGGCTTTAGCGAATAACTCATTGGTTTTCTCAACATTAATCCACATTTCAACATCAACCACAGGTGCGCTGTTTTCATTACGTGGCAAATGATATTGAGCACCTGACCAACTAGAACGGATAACACCCCAGCCATAACTGGCAGGCTTAGTTTCGTGAATAATAATTGCGGCTTTTGCACCTTGGCGACCGGCTTCTTCATATTTGTACGTCCAGCGTCCATAATAGGTCATGGTATTACCGCTAAACACTTCAGGATCGCCAGTAGCAAAACCTGGGTCATTAACCAAAATAACCACGGTCTTGCCTTTGACATCTAAGCCTTTGTAATCATTCCAACCAAACTCTGGGGCGTTGATACCATATCCAACGAACACCAATTCTGAGTCACTAATAGCGCGAATTTTCTCTTTTTTGCGAGTGTTGGCAACATAGTTTTCCAGCGGCGTAAACTCAATATCGCCAATTGCTAGATTCTTAGTGACCTTAGAATTAATTGCCAATAATTCAACTTCCTGCAAATAACTATCTCCATTACCCGGTTTTAGACCCAACGATTTGAAATTGTCGACCATGTATTTTGCTGTCAGGCGGTCACCCTCAGTAGCAGGTTCTCTGCCGGCTAACTCATCAGAAGAAAGATACTTAATGTGTTTCTTTAGATTCTCCACGGAAAAGCTGTTGTAAGCCTTATTAAAGTCTTCGCTTTCTAATAAGTTAACTGCTTTTTCGACAGGTTTAGCTGCGGTTTCAGTGGATTCTGATTCAGAAGCTGATTCTTGTGATGGTTGGCAGGCAAATAATCCCATTGTCGATAACAGTATTGCTGTGGTTTTTATTGGTAATTTTAAGAGTTGTTTAGCTCGATTGTTTTTTATTTTAGGTTTGGCCATCGATTGCTCCGTGGTTGGCTAAGTCAATTAAGATTGATAATCGGTTAATGCGATTAAACTGACATTTTGCCTTATGATGGCGGTGGAGGCCAGTAAAAATCTTGATAAGAATGCTTTGGGGGCTGATGCTATTGAGGGGAGGTTAGTTACTTTTATCGTTTGAGGCGGTTATTTATAGCGAAAGATATATGTTGTTCTTTTTAAGGACCCAAAACAAGCTCAAAGTCAAAAGCGTTTCTCAGCGCTGCGACACGCTTTTGACCTTGGTCCTAGTATTGTTTTTGTTTCAAAAAAACAAAAACAATGTCCCATTTGGAAAATTAGCAAACGCCAGTATGAGCTAAAATCTCAAGTCTGAATCGAAACTAGCATCTAATTCCAGCACCAAAAGAATCAAAACACCTTATGGTTGCTGATCATAGACCCTTTCACGTTTCCAATTAATTCCACGTTTAATAATCTTAGCCGGATTACCCCCCAAAACCACACCTTCTTCCGGGAATGACTTAGTCACTACACACCGTGTTCCGATAATTGAGTTACTACCAATTCTGGCACCTTTAAGAATGACACAGTGAGAAGCGACCCAGACGTGGTCGCCAAAGGATATGTTTTGAGCGTAATTAGTGCGTTTATTGTCTTCATCGACGATTACCGAATGAGAATCTCCAGTTCGAACATCAATGTCGTAGGAGAACATGCAGTCCCTACCAATTGTCAGTGAAGAGTAAGGTTCTGTGACCGCCAGGTGTACGTTTTCAAAAGTTGATTCTTCACCAATGGTCAGATTGCAATGGTGGTCTTCTAACCAAATGCTCCCAGCAATATTGAAGGCAACATTGTCGCCAATTTCGACATATTGGTCATCGCCTTCGATGTGAAAGGTGACATTGTCGAGTAGGCAATTGTCGCCGATCACGATTCGGTTATTGTTACCCCAAATTTCAAAAGTGGTTTTTTTTAAGCTTGTGTCATGGCACTCAATCACATTGCCCGTACCACGAATATCTTTTTTACGAGGGCGGGAGTGACGCTTGTTTTTTACCTTGCTAAAAAGGTCATAGATTGGAGTATTGCTTTTACCCTTTGATTTGCTAATTGACTTAATGGCCATCCTTATTCCCTTTAATGCTTAACACAATTATTCTTAGAATCTATATCATTCGCGCCTGCACTGCAATATGCGAAAGCTAAACATCTCAAAATGCAATAGTTAATAGCTTAAATCGAGCTGCATCATTTGGCTATAGAGCGACTTAGATTAAAGATTATTTTTGATCTTGGTGGTATCAATGCTTTTAACTTCATGGGTGTAAAAATATCCTAACCACAATGCTGTTTTTATTTCCTTTTAGCAATGTTATTCTGCCAATTCGTATGACTAATTATTAGCAAGCTAGAACCTTGGAAAAATTCAGTAAAATACAAAGTAGAGCGATTGAGCGTAAACTTGGTCAATCAAACTTAGCAGAGTTAATGCCAAAGCCTGCTTCTAAGAAACAGCTAATCAAACAACCTAACCGAGTCTATTTGGCCGAAATGACCAAAAAGATCTTTCAATCTGGCTTTGTTTGGCGAGTGGTTGATAACAAATGGCCTGGATTTGAAGAAGTCTTTTGGGGATTCGAGCCTCACAAATTAGAATTAGCCAGTGACGAACAGATCGAGCGGATGGCTCAAGACAAACGAATTATCCGTAACTTTACCAAAGTTAAATCGGTTCGAGACAACGCTTTCTTTATCCAAGAGATATGCGAGAAAAAAGGAAGTTTCGGGGAATTTATCGCTGAATGGCCAGCTGAGGAAATTACCCTGTTATGGCTATATTTAAAGAAACATGGCAGCCGACTTGGCGGCAATACAGGGCCCTATTTTTTAAGAACCGTTGGAAAAGACACCTTTTTATTAACTAGAGATGTCGTGCAGTATTTGATTGGACAAAATTTAATCACTAAGCATCCAACGTCGCAAAGAGATTTAAAAATAGTTCAAGCAGCTTTTAATGACTGGCATCAGCAATCAGGCTGTTCATTTTCGGAGATTAGTCGGACCATCGCTTGTTCAATTGGAGAAAACTACTCAGAATAGATTGTCGTCATCGGACAAGACCTTGATGATTACTCGGACTATCGAAAAAGCTTGTCAATAATGTTGAATTTACTTCATTCTTGTATTATTGCCGTAAATTACCCATCATTTCAAAAAAGAACTTACTAGTTATCAATAACATAGCGTTAATTTAAGAATTGTTTGTTTACTCAATTGATTATAGATTTACACTAGTAATGCCCGTCTGATTATTTTATGATTAGCGACTAACAATACAACAAAATAGCCTAGATTGGTTGCAGTCCGGCTAACATTAGGCAAATAAGACCAAAGAGAGGAGAACAAATGAAAAGACTAGCGATTGCGGTCATTCATGGTTTGGGGAGCGAAGAAGAGTTTTATTCTGTTGAGCTAAAACACCGAATCACAGAAGAATATGTAAAAGGTGCCGAAGGGCGACTGGAAGATGATCTATTGTTCTTTGAAATTTATTGGGCTGATTTAGTTCGTGATGAACTAGAAGCTTTCCGCAAGAAAGCTAACTACAAAGGTGACTTGGCTTATCAAAATTTACGCCAGATCATGACGGATACCCAAGCACTTGCGCTACTTTATACCCCTGGTACTGAGGTCTACGAATCAATCAATAATCGAATTAAAGACGGCATGAGAAAATTCGCTTCTCATCGACGTGTTAACCCCGATGAAACCCCTTTAGTGGTTTTAGCCCATTCTTACGGTGGTGTCATGATGAGCCATTTCATTAAATCAATGCAAGATGGAAAGAGTCAACTCAGCAACTTTGAGACAATGAAGACCTTGGTTGGTTATGTGACTTTTGGTAATCCACAAGGAATGTACACTTTAGATGGTTTAGACTCGGAGTTAGGTCATTCTTGTAAAATTACTGGTGAAGCACTACCGGCAGATCTAGCCAAACGTTCGCGTTGGTATAACTTCTACGACAAAGACGATATTGTGGCTTACCCACTGAAAGGACTTTCTGAAGAATTTGATAAAAACGTTGACGGTGATTTCGAAATCAATGTTGGTAGTGCGGCGACTTCATGGAATCCTGCTTGTCACACTGGTTACTGGGAAGATAAAGATTTTTATAAACCGGTTGCTGATTTTATTGGTGAACTAAGAGCGCCTCACTCATTCTGGGATTAGTTCTATCATGTCGTGATCACAGAGCCTGCTTTTTAGCAGGCTTTTTGCTTTTTACCTATCTGAATTTATAAAACTGAGACTGCAAATCCTTCATGCCTACTGCCAAAAAACACATGATTCAAACTAAAGACCTGGGCAAATTATTTTCGCTAGAGCGAAAAATTGCGTCTCGTAAAAAACGAGGTCAACCTTCTGATAAGCTTGATCTAAAGCTTCAAACTATCTTACAGAAATCAACAGCAATCACCCAAAAAATTGACTCGCAAATCAGTT
The DNA here is from genome assembly GCA_965230505.1 of Kangiellaceae bacterium. Taxonomy (GTDB): domain Bacteria; phylum Pseudomonadota; class Gammaproteobacteria; order Enterobacterales; family Kangiellaceae. Next base: position 4,422,586 of record OZ246006.1, read on the forward strand.
TGTTAGACATTGATACAGAGTTACCCATTGCCCAAAAATCTGCACATATATCTGAACTCATCTCTAATAATCAAGTGGTTATAGTTGCAGGAGAAACCGGATGCGGTAAAACGACTCAACTCCCAAAAATTTGTCTCAATGCTGGACTGGGGCGTCGTGGCAAAATAGCTCACACTCAACCACGTCGTGTTGCCGCGACCAGTGTTGCTAGTCGAATTGCTGACGAAGTCTCATCACCGTTAGGCGAGTTGGTTGGTTACAGCGTTAGATTTGCTGACAAGACGAGTAGCAACACTCGAGTCAAATTGATGACCGATGGTATCTTGTTAGCTGAATTACAATCCGACCCGCTGCTGAGTGAGTATGAAGTGGTAATAATTGACGAAGCTCACGAGCGTAGTCTTAACATTGACTTCCTATTGGGATTTTTAAAAAATCTTCTTAGTAAACGACCTGAGTTTAAACTCATTGTGACTTCAGCAACCATCGATCCAGAAAGCTTTGCTAAGTATTTCAATGATGCGCCTATTGTTCTCGTAGAGGGACGTACTTATCCAGTCGAGGTTATTTACCAACCGTTAGAAGAACAGCTGGAAAATGACTCTAATGACGATCCTATCTTTAGAGGGGTGGCTAATGCGGTTGATCAATGTATCAGCCATTCGACCGGCGATATTTTGATCTTTTCTCATGGTGAAGGAGAGATCAAAAGTCTTGATAAGTTTCTGGGTAAACAAAAACTAACCGATTGTGAAATTCATCCGTTATTTGCTCGCTTAGGCATCAAAGAACAGCAGGCTATTTTTAAGAGTTCACAGCGTAGAAAAATAATTATTGCGACCAATGTTGCGGAAACGTCTTTGACCATACCCAATATAGTCTTTGTGATTGATATAGGTACGGCACGAATTAGCCGATATAGCCAACGCAATAAAATTCAACAACTTCCGGTAGAAAAAATTTCGCGAGCCAGTGCTGAACAGCGAAAAGGGCGATGCGGGCGTATAGGTCCGGGTATTTGTTTTCGCCTATATTCACAGGATGACTATGATAATAGAGCTGAATTTACCGAAGCCGAGATTAGTCGTACCAATTTATCTTCCGTCGTGCTGCGATTGAAGTCGTTACAAGTTGATGATGTTGAGAGTTTCCCATTTATCCAAAAGCCTGACGAGAGACAGTGGAAAGTCGCGTTTAATTTGTTGTATGAATTAGCTGCGGTCGATGCTCAGCAAAGGTTGACAAATATTGGTCGTAAGATGTCTCGGATGGTGGTGGACCCGCAATTAGCTCGTATTCTACTCGAACCCAACTCAAATGCAGTCAATGAAATGTTGATCATTTGTAGCTTTTTAAGCGTTCGCGATGTTCGAATGAGACCGCTTGACAAGCAACAAAAAGCGGATCAGTGTCACGCTCAATATCGTGACGAAACTTCGGATATTTTATCAGTATTAAAGTTGTGGTTTTTTCTTGAAGAAAAACGCCAAGCGTTATCTTCAAGTAAGTTTAAAAGCTGGTGTCAAAAGAGCTTTATTAATTTTGTCGGTTGGTTAGAGTGGAGAAATGTTTTTTTTCAGAGTAAAGAAAGTTTATCTGAGTTAGGTATTAATGCCAACCAACAGAAAGCGTCAGACGATGACATTCATCGAGCACTGATTTGCGGTTTTGTTGGACATCTATTAAAGAAAACTCAAGAGCATTATTATCAAGGAGCGCGGGGTTTAAAAGTTTGGATACACCCTTCATCATTATTATTCAAAAAGAAAAGCGAGTGGTTGTTATCGACTGAGTTAGTAGAAACCGATAAAGTATATGCGCGCACCAACTTTCCAGTTAAAGCACATTGGATAGAACAAGCTGTCCCTCATTTAGTAAAAAATAATTATAAGGATCTCCACTGGCGAAAAAACAAAGGTCATGCCGCTTACTTTTTGGATCAAACGGTACTTGGTTTATTGATCACTGCCAATCGACTTGTTAACAGCAGTAGTATTGACCCCAAATCATCGAGAGAAATATTTTTATTAGATGGGCTAGCAAGATTCCAGATAGCAAAACCTTTACCATTCTTGACAAAAAATCAATCAATACTTACGAACATAGAACAACAACAGCAAAAATTACGTCAAACTGATATAAGAATCAGCGACCAAGCGTTAGCCGAGCTTTACGCTAAACGACTACCAAAGCAAATACTTTCGGTTGCAAGTTTGCAGAAGTGGTTAAAAAAAGACTGGAAAGGTCATAATCAGCAATTACAGTTCACCGAAGATGAGTTATTGAGTAAAGAATCTAATTCGCTCGAAGACTATCCGTCGGAAATTATAGTTAAAGGTGTAGCCTTACCGGTCTCATATAGTTTTTCACCCGGCAATCCAGAAGATGGTATGGCGGTAGAAATTCCGAAAGAAATGTTATTACAGTTTAATCAAGAAGACTTTGAGTGGTTAGTGCCTGGTTATTTATCGGAGAAAATACAAGCGGTGCTAAAATGTTTACCCAAACCAATTAGAAAACAACTCATACCAGTTGCTGATACGGCTAATCGTTGTTATCTAGAAATCATTAAGCAAGAATATCAAAATCAAAATTTTAAATCATTACTCATAAAAACGTTGGCTCAATTGAAAGACGTCAGCATTACGCCGGAAATGATTAATTTAGAAGATATTCCTGCCCATCTAAAGATGAAGTTTAGAACTAACCAAGCTAAAAGTCGCAACCCAATAATAACAACGCAATTATCGCTAGTAGAGCAGCAAGCCAAACAGCAAAAACGCAAAGGGAGAGCTGAGACTAATCCTGAAGCTCAACCAAAACAAATAAAAAGCAGCGGTTGGCCAAAAGAGTTTAAAGGTTTGGAATACTTTCAGCCGAGAGGGCAGAGAGAGCAGCAAACCATACGTATCTTTTCAGGTATTAAGGATTGTATCTCCCATGTAGAACTCACGGACTTTGCTTCATTAGAAGAGGCTAACTATTATCACCAAAGGGGAGTGGCTCGATTACTCTTACTTTCCAATGCTAAAGTTATTAAGGCAATTAAAAACAGTTGGCCAGAAAGAAAAGAACTAGAACGACTCAATTTAAGGTTCGGGGGATTTTCTGAATTAATCGATTGGGCTGCTTTTGCTGTTGCATTAACCATGATTAGTAAACAACAAGCTATTGTCAATGAGCAGAGTTATTCTTCGTTGGCTAAAGACTTTGACTCGCAATTGAGGCGTGAAATTGCAGAGCATCTTAATGTTAGCCTCGCTCTGTTAAAGAAAATAAATAATATTTTTCTTAGACTCTCTAGTCTTACCAGTAAGGTTTATAAGGATTCGGTGGTTGATATAAAGGCGGAAATTGCCAGACTTTGGAGTCGTGAACGAATCTTGCAGCAACAAAATGACTTATCAGCTAATTATTCTCGATATCTCGATGCCATCGACATGAGAATAACCAGGGTCAAAGAAAACTTCCCTAAAGAGCAGTCGAGCTTAGAAAATTGGTTAGAGTGGCAAGACTGGTGGCAAGAGTTACAAGGGAAAACTATCACCGCTTCAATTAGGCAGCCGATGAACAAGCTTTTTTGGATGCTTCAAGAGTACCGAGTTAGTCTATTTGCACCAAATATTAAAGTGATTGGCGGAGTTTCCGCTAAGAAGCTTCAGAAGCAATTTGATAAATTGGAGCAAGCACTTTACTAAGCGTTCTCAACCCATATAAAATGCAGATAGGTTGCTTGGTAGCTGCTTTGCTTAAAATAGACTAAAAGCTATCTGATTCAACAAGCTTCGTCGTTTTAAAAGTAGGTGACGTATCAGTTTTAATTTTCGCTTATCGAACATCATAGCCTTTTTGTTCGCTACTTTGTTAGCGGGCTCGGTACTGGCTTTAGATTCTGATCGCGAAATATCTCAATATAATTCAAAGACTTGGGGAGTGGATGAACAACTTCCTCAAGTGTCTGTGACTGCTCTAGCTCAAGATTCTAAAGGTTACGTTTGGATCGGTACCCAAAGTGGTATCGCTCGATTTAATGGAAAAGAATTTGTCAGTTTTAATCGCTCCAACACCGATGCTTTCAATAGTAATGTGGTTAAAGATATTCTTATAGACAGTCAGAATACCTTGTGGGTTTTAACTGAAAATGGTGTAGTCTTTGCTGATAATACTGGATTTAAGGCTCTAGCACTGGATTCTGATATCGTTAAGCCAAATAACCTTATTGAGCATTTTCAAACCATATTGATCGCTTCAACTAGCGGGCTTCATCGAATTGTTAATGGCAAAATTGAACCTTGGTTAATCTCAAATGAAAGTTTTGCGTTAGGCGGGCTAGGAGAGAAGCTCTACATCGGAGGAAGAGGTCACTATTCAACCATAGTCAATGGAAAATTGAGCGTTAAGCAATTACCAGACGGCTACCAGTCAGCAATAGTAAATGCATTTGCATTTGACTCGGACCGAGTATGGCTAGCAACTTCCCAGGGGGCGTTAGTCGTTAAACAAGATGAGATCAGAGTTCCAACAGGGCTAGCTACGATAAACGGTGAAAATGTAAGTGACCTACACCTCGATGAAAACTCCATTTTGTGGGTCGCTGCCGAATCGAGACTCCTTAGATATTACCAAGACCAATTATTTAACCCTCATGAAAAGCCGAGTTATCATCGAGTATCTAAGTTTATGCAGGACCGAGAAGGGGCGCTTTGGTTCGGCACGTCCGATCGTGGACTAATTAGGTTGACTGATAGTTGGTCGGTGAGGTTTTCTGAATTACAAGGGTTAAAAGAAAACCTAATTTGGAGTGTTGCAATTAGCTCAAATAAAGACCTCTACGTGGGAAGCCAGCAGGGGATTTATCGATATGACCATCATCGATTTAATATGTATCTGTCTCCCGAGCAATTAATCAATAGTGCCGCTTATACTTTATTTTTTGATGACAATTATTACCTATGGGTAGGCACAAAAGCAGGCCTGCAACTTTTCTCAACCCATTCAAAAACAAAACAAGAACTTGGGCGTTGGTTAGCCGGTCTACAAATTCAGGCTATCTATCGAGACTCACTTAATCGATTATGGGTTGGAACCGAACAGGGAGTTTTTTTATATGACGAATCTGGCAATAGATTTTTGCAAATAGGAAAAGAGTCTAACAAGAAAAATCGTAGTTTTCGGGCCATCGTTGAATTTGATAATAAGGTTTATCTTGGTACTCAAAATGGCTTGCTAGTTTATAACCAAAGCACTGAGCAATTGGAAACTGCAGACTATTTTAACAATAGTTTTGTGACTAGTTTAAAAGTGATCGATAACCTTTTGATAGCAGGCAGTTATGGTGAAGGCTTAGGCGTATTGGATGATAACCAGTGGCAGTCACTAACCACACAGCAAGGGTTGGTTTTTGAAAGTTCATTTAGTTTAGATGCCTTTGGAGATTCCTTATGGGTTTCAGGCTTTGATGGTGTTTATCGACTTTATTTAGATAGCTTACGTGATTTCGTCGCTCGAAAAAGGCAAACCGTAAATACGGAACCGGTGCTAAAAGATAGCGGTTATTTGGCTGGTAGCCAAAAAGCTTATTGCTGTAATGGAGCGGGACATGCTAAATCAGTTAAATTAAATGACGCTATTTGGTATCCAACTAGAAAAGGTGCGTTAAAACTTCAGCCCGATAAAGTGATAAGAGATCTACCGCTTGTTGAAACATTTATCGAACAAATTGATAGTCCAGATGGACTGGTTGATATGTACTTTATCGATCAAGGCATTCACCAATATAAAAAGCGCGAATTTGAGGCTAGGGATATTAGCTTTCGGTTTAATGGGCTTACCAGCCTTGACGAAGGATTGGTTAAGTACCAATATCGATTAATTGGCTATTCTAAGCAATGGAAATCCAATGGCTCTGATCGACAAGTCTATTATACAAATTTGCCGGCGGGAAATTATGTTTTTGAAGTTAAGGCGAGTAATCGTGAAGGCGTTTGGGCTGAACAACCGACCTCTCTCGAATTTTCAATCAAAGCTAGGTTTCACGAAACAGTCGTATTTAAATTAGCTTTATTAATCGCATCCTTAATCTTGTTATATCTATTTTATCTATTTATTAGTGCCAGAAATAAAAACAAGGTTGAGGCGCTAGAACAATTAATCTTAAAGAAAACAGAAGCACTTGTGACCGCTAACCAAGCGCTGGCGTCGGCCAACAAACAATTGACCGTGCACTCTTATACCGATCCATTAACTGGTATCCACAATCGACGATATTTTGTTAAGCAAATAGTTAGTGATATATCTCACTATGTGAGAACGTCAACAAACAAGCAGTCTGTAAGCAACATGGTATTTATACTCGCGGATATCGATTTTTTCAAAAACATTAATGATGAGTATGGTCATTACACGGGGGACGAAGTATTAAAGCAGGTTGTCGCTTGTTTACAAGACAGTATTCGTGATGGCGATTACTTAATTCGCTGGGGTGGTGAAGAATTCTTATTAGCACTTCGCCCCGACCATGTTTCTCGAGTTGAGGAACTTTGCGACCGATTGTTATCGACGATTAAAAATAAAGAGTTTACTGGCATAGAGCAGGAAAAAGTTAGCTTAACAATCTCCCTTGGATTTAGTTTTTATCCACTCAAACAAAATCTAATATCAAAATGGACTTGGGAACAGGCGATTGAGATCGCAGACAAGGCGCTATACCAAGCCAAGCATAGTGGTAGAAACCGATGGGTAGGATTTCAATTGTTACCGTCGGTCATTGAGTCTTTTGATAACGGCGACTTTAAAACCATTGATGACCAAGATTTCCAGCGTTATTCTGGGATATGCGCTGAATAAGCCCCCCTTTGAACGTCTTTTTTAGCATCAAATCTAATATTGAATTTGCCAATTTGGGTGCAACTCAGCTCAATAGAGGCACAAATCGGTTTACTTTGTTAAGTAACTCAGCTAAAGTACTATTTGTACAGGTAGTGATTGTATTAATAGCTAGCTAAACAAAGGAATCATTATGAGCAAAGAATTAACTCAAAGACAAGAAGAAGTCCTTGCGGCTTTAACAAGTTATATAGAAGACTTTGGTATCGCTCCGTCGCACGTCGAGTTAGCGGAATTGATAGGGGTCAAATCTTCAAAGGCCGCGGCCGATCATCTCAAGGCATTAGAGAGAAAGAATGTTATCGAGATCTACCCTGATAAACCTCGTGGCATCAGAGTGTTAAATCAGCAAAACGAATTTGAACTACCTTTAGTTGGCTCTGTTGCGGCGGGACTACCCATTGAAGCCATAGAAAATGTTGAATCCTATGTCACTATTCCGGAGGTATTGAGGCGTAAGAAACCAACCTTTTTACTTAGAGTTAGAGGCGATAGTATGATCGATGAAGGCATTTTGGATGGTGATTTAATTGCCGTTCGAAAGTCAAACATTGCGGATGTTGGTCAAATTGTCGTTGCTCGTATTGATGATGAAGTCACTGTTAAAAGGCTTGAAAAGCAAGGCGCTAATGCGGTGCTTCAGCCAGCAAATGACAATTACCAGCCCATTATTCTTCCTGCAGAAGATCTAGCCATAGAAGGCCACTTTGTTGGTTTAATTAGAGCATAAAGTCAAAATAGCCAGTTTGGGACTAATCTAACAAAGATTTCGTCCCTTATTTAGGCTAGAATAGCGCCAAATTTTACAAGCCCCCGATTAATATGAAATTTGTCATTAAGCTATTTCCAGAAATTATTGTCAAAAGCCGACCTGTCAGAAAGCAGTTTATTGCTCAGTTACGTAAAAATCTGAAAAAGGTACTGAGCCCAATCGTTGAAAATCCTAGACTAAAAGGCACTTGGGATTTTATCGAGTTAGATATTGAAGAAAATGAGGCTCAATTAGAAGCTCAAATTCTTGCTCGCTTACAAAACACTCCTGGAATCGAATTTATCCTAAAGGTTAACGAACACCAGTTTGAATCTATTCAAGATATTTGCGAAATTGCTATTAAAGAATTTAGCCATAAGCTAAAAAACAAGTCTTTCTGTCTACGTGTTAAGCGTTCAGGAAAACATCCATTTAGTTCAATTGAAGTAGAGCGCCAAGCCGGAGGAGCACTCCTGCACAATAGTGAAGCCAGTAAAGTTCAGTTAAAGAACCCAGATCTTGAGGTTCAAATGGAAATTCGTGGCGAACAGTTAATGACTGTTGTAGAGCGCTATGAAGGCATTGGAGGATTCCCAATTGGTCAGCAAGATTCTTGTGTTAGCCTCATATCAGGTGGATACGATTCAACGGTTTCAAGCTATTTAATGATGAAACGAGGCGTTCGAACTCATTTTTGCTTTTTTAATCTCGGCGGAATGGCTCATGAAGTGGGTGTCAAACAAGTTGCTCATTATATGTGGGAAAAATATGCCTCTTCCCATAGAACGCTGTTCATATCTATACCATTTGAAGAAGTCGTGTCAGAAATATTAAAGCGGGTTGACCAGTCTCAAATGGGAGTAATCCTTAAACGAATGATGTTACGTGTAGCAGAAAAGGTAGCAATAGAATTTAATGCACCTGGAATAGTAACAGGCGAAGCCGTCGGACAAGTTTCTAGCCAAACCTTAACCAATTTATCGATTATCGATAGTGTTACAAATAGTCTAGTTATGCGCCCATTAATTGTCATGGACAAACCTGAAATTATTAATATTTCCAGGCAAATAGGTACAGAAGAGTTTGCGGCGGTGATGCCAGAGTATTGTGGCGTTATTTCAAATAAGCCAACGACTCGTGCAAAAATTCATAAAATTGAAAAAGAGGAAGCTCGTTTCGATTTTGAGATTCTTGAAAAGGCGTTTGCAAATCGTAAGGTTGAAAACATTGATCAAATTTATGATTCCATCGTTAATCTAGAAGAAGTCGAGATAGTTGCTTTACCAGGCAAGTCGGATGTTGTTATTGATATTCGTCACCCACAAGAAATGGCAGTCGCACCATTAAATCTGACTGCTAATGAAGTCCTCGCAATCCCCTTTTATAAATTACAGTCAACCGAGCAACTCAACAAATCGAGCCATTATCTTTTGTATTGTGATAAAGGAATTATGAGTCAGTTACAAGCTGAGGAGCTAATTAGCAAGGGATTTCAAGTAAAAGTGTACCAGCCTAAATAAGTGTACCAGCCTATATAAAGGCTGGTTTTACGGTCTTTTTAAAACTAACAATTAATCCGTGAACCTGTTGCATTTTCATGTACACCATCATTGTCTAAGTCTTTGGAGTTTCTAATTCTTCCTGCTTTGGTGATAAAAAGCCCACGCGCAAGTTCTGCCTTGTCACCATAGCAAAGTTCAAATGACCCGTTTTGATGATTGGTTATTCCTGTTGGTTGCCATTGGATAGAGCTTCGTACACCAAAAGCTCGCCAGCTAACTTTTGAGTTTTGATCTTGAGTTTGGAATTGAAATAGTACCTCATCTCCTTTATCTTTTGAGCGGTTATTGTTGACATCCTTAAAAGCAATATAGCCTTCGCTCCAGTTAGAACTGCAATTAAATCCGTCGTTGGTTGGACAGATAGTCACGGGAATGTTTTCGGTAATAGCGACTGTTCGTGAAAGCTGAAGTGTTTGCAGCAATCTTTGAACATTCGCGGATGCTTTTCTTTTTTCTATCATTGCAGTGAAGCTCGGGACAGCTTGGCCTAGAATAATTGCCGCAATTGCAATTGCGAGCAAAAGCTCGATCAGTGTGAATGCTCCAGTATTATTTTTCATTTTTAAGTCCTTTTAATTAGTTGGTATTATTGAATGCTATTGACCGTGTATAAAGCCATAAAGTACAAGCGCTAGTATGACGCACTCAATGAATGAATTAAGTAGGTGTGCGATTAAGTTGGCTTGAAGAATTGTCCTAAATTAGGACAAGCTGATTGTCCCTAGTGTGTGAGAATATGACCATAAACAATGTAAGCATGGTTGCCTAATTGACATTCAGATGAGTTGTGCCTTCAGGTTTAGTCGAAGATGAAGAAATTACAAAGGAAAGTTTTGACTGTAAAAGAAATGCTAAATAATTAGTTGTCGAGTTCAATTTCTAGTTTTTCAAGTTTATACCTGAGCGCTCTAAAACTAATACCTAATACTTTTGCTGCTTTTGTGCGGTTGCCTTTGGTTTTTCTTAAGGCTTTCATAATTTCAGCTTTTTCTATTTTGCCTAAATACTCATCTAATGGAAGCGAATTTCGATTAGACACCAAGCTGTCCGTCGCAGGGTTTGCTACGCTTGAGGTGGGTAAGTTAAGATCTTCTTCATAAATGGTATCATCGGTCGCTAACGTTAAAGCTCGTTCTAAAATATTTTCTAGCTCACGAATGTTTCCGGGAAAGTCATAGCTTAAGAGTTTATCGATGGCTCGATCACTAATGCTGGCCCCTTCAATCTGCTGTCGAAGTGCTAGCTCTTCAAGCAGGTAATGAGAAAGCTTTTCGATATCGCCTTTGCGTTCTCTTAGGGCTGGAACGTTAAGCTCGATAACATTTATTCGATAGAATAGATCTTGTCTAAATTGACCATCATTAACCAGCTTGAGAAGATCTTTATGGCTAGCACTTAATATTCTAGTGTCAACGGCTATTTCTTTGTCACCTCCAACCGGACGAATGCTTTTCTCCTGAATGGCTCTGAGTAACTTCACCTGCATTGCAAGTGGCAACTCAGCGATCTCATCAAGGAACAAAGTGCCGCCTTCGGCGAGCTGAAAGAGTCCTTTCTTATCACTGACAGCGCCGGTGAAACTACCTTTTTTGTGGCCAAAGAACTCACTTTCCATTAGCTCTGATGGGATAGCACCACAGTTGACCGGTACAAAAGGGGAGTCGGCTCTAGGTCCTTTATGGTGAATTAATTTTGCTACCAATTCTTTTCCGGTCCCAGATTCGCCATGAATGTAGACAGGCGCTTGACTTCTTGAAAGCTTCAGAATGGTCTGCTTTAAACTAAGCATGACTTCAGTGTCGCCGATTAATGTTTTTCTGGTTTTTGTTTTCTTAGTCGGCGCAATATTTTGTTCTGTTTGCAGACTTTGCAGGTTTAGTTTTAGTGCATTTTTAATGAGATTTCTGAGTGCGGTTAAGTCCACTGGCTTGGATAAAAAATCGAACGCACCCGCTTTCATAGCATCAATTGCAGTTTCCATATTTCCATGCGCTGTAATTAGAGCAACCGGTAGATGATCAAAATCCTTTTGAATATGCTTAATTAGGTCAATACCATCTCCATCGGGTAACCGCATATCCGTTAAGCAGAAATCGAAGGTATGCTGGCTGAGTAGCTGTTTGGCTTGAGTAAGTGTTTCTGCGCGACAGGTCTCGATATCCATTCTACTTAAAGTAATACCCAGCAGTTGCAGAATGTCTGGCTCATCGTCAACGATTAGGGCTAGTGGCATTTTATTCATTGAAATAGTCGCTTAATGCAGTGATTGTTTTAAAGTAGAAAAACTTATTCTGAAACACGAGCCCCCAGCCGTCAAGGGAATATAATCTAATCGAGCGCGATTGGCTTCGCATAGTTCTCTTGATAGGTAAAGGCCTAAACCAGTGCCAGATTTAGAAGTTGTAAAAAAAGGTTCAAAAATTTTCTCTGCAATCTCTGGTGTGATCCCTTCGCCTTTGTCGACGATATCAAGGAATGGCGTGCTGTTTTGGGGCTCTATTCCTAACATTAATGCGATGCTGGGTATTCCTTGATTAAGGTCGCTGTACCGAATACCGTTGTCGATTAAGTTGGTCAAAATTTGTCGCAATTGAGTGTAGTCAAATAAAACCTTAACTTCTTGGTCTGGTAGTTGTAAGTCGATTTGATAATTGTCAGGTTTATCCAACAAATATTCGTCTTTTAATGTGGCTAAATAACTATTAAGACTCATTTCTTTGACTTGGGCGGTTTTACGAGTCGAGAGTTGCATAATATTCTCAATAATTTCATTTACTCGAGACGTGTTTTTTTCAACGATCGTTACCAGTTCCGCGTTTGCTGTGTCGATGGAATCTGACTCTTTTAATAGTTGAGCGGCATGACTTAATGCACCCAAAGGGTTTCTTATTTCATGTGCGATGGAGGCGGTTAATCGACCGAGTGAAGCGAGCTTTAAATTTTGCGCTTGCTGATTAAGTACCGAGGTGTCATCTAAGAATATAATAGCGTTCTCTTTACTGTCTCCAATTGGGGAAAACTTTGGCAAAAGGTTTGGCCCTGTTGCAGTGTTTTTAAATGGCTTTGGGCGATAAAACTTTTTTCGTTTCCACAATTGAAGTTGTCGAGAAAGTGGTGTTGCTATGAGTTCAAGTTTTTTACTTTGGGTTGACTCTGGCATACCTAAATGAACCCACGCCGCACGATTAATAAGTTGAATATTCTGTGAGCTATCAGTCACAATAACCCCAGTAGACATGTATTGAATGATTTCTTCGTTTAATTTTTCCATGCTGGCTAATCCACGAATGGATTGCTCGGCTGTTTTTTCGCTTTCCCTAATCCTACGCGATAAATAGTAGGCCATGAGTCCGGTACATAAAAATGTGACGGTTAGAATGCCGGTTTGAGTTAGCGTGCTGTCTGTGCGAATGCCAGTGGCAATTGAGTAAACTTCTTCCGCAACCACCACCAGTGATGCAAGAACGGGGTATCCGAGCGCGGAAGGGCGGTTAATTAGAATGGTTGCTGCCGAAGTACTCACGGCAATTAACATCCCTAAACCGCTCGAAACGCCTCCGCTGGAATGCATTAATAGCGCGAGTAAGATGATATCGATTAACACATTAACTTGAAGCTGGAGGTCAAAATGTTTTTGGTAGTAAGTTGCAACATGTCCAAGTAGAGAAAAGCTAAAGTACATTAACGCGACAACTTGAAACAAGTTTTTCTGCGCCGTGCCAAGAAAGCTGCGATCCAATTGAAGGAACACAATCAGTACGAAGGTAATTGAAAGTAATAACCTATAAACCGAAAAAATTTTTATAGCTCGCCAAGAGGTGCGAACGGATGAGGAACTAGCGTCTAACATAACCGAGCCTTGCCGGCTTTGGATTTTGGTTTACCGCGATTTTGCAATGATATTTTTATGGTAGTTTGCAATGGTTAGCTCATTACTTCGTCATAAATTGTTGGAATAGGCAGCCGCTTATGTTGAGTTTTGCGATAAATCTGAATCAGTTTATCATCCGCTTCGGTATCGCTTGATTTACCCTCAAGAAAATCGTCTATTTGATGATAACTTAAACCGAGAGCCGATTCATCGGTTTTACCCGGCTGCAAACTTTCTAAATCCGCTGTAGGAGCTTTGTTAATCAATACATCTGGAGCACCTAAGTGCTCGGCTATCTGTCTAACTTGTCGTTTACTAAGTCCAAACAACGGAGCTAAATCACATGCACCATCACCAAATTTTGTATAAAATCCAGTAATATTCTCGGCTGAATGATCGGTTCCTAATACCAAGCCTCCAGTGATCCCTGCGATATCATATTGCGCGGCCATTCTTGCGCGTGCTTTGCAGTTTCCCTTCACGAAATCCAAGTGATGCTCATCAAACGGACCTAAACCTGTCTTTTGTAGTGCCTCGATGGACTGCTGGTGAATTCCGTCGGCACCTGGTTTTACATTGACCGTTAAGCGCTCAGTGGGTTGAATAAACTCTAACGCCAATTGCGCCTCTTGCTCGTCAGCTTGAACTCCATAAGGGAGTCTGACCGCTAAGAATCGATAGCCGTCGCCATTTTGGTTTAATTGATCAACTGCAATTTGTGCCAATCTGCCCAGCGTGGTCGAGTCAATGCCGCCACTAATCCCAAGAACCAGTCTTTTGCAGCGACTTGTTCGCAACATTTGTTTTATAAACTCAATGCGGCGTTTGACTTCGTGTTCAACATCAATTTTTGGAAGAACCTTCATTTCCGCGATGATATTTTGTTTATTCATTTAGGATTAACGCAAAATTTATTCAACAGTATCAGTATTTTAGGCTATCAGTTTGGTTAACTCAATAAGGATGAATGGGCGTTAGATTGCTTCTAACAAAAAAGTATAGGAAATTGCTATGGTAAAGTGAAAAGTAACTGAGTTAGCGATCGCTCTATGATATTCTTAGTGGCAAATATTTTTTGACCCGATATTTTTAACTCGACAGGCGAAATAAGGATTATTAATGAAAAAAATTGAAGCAATCATTAAACCATTTAAGTTAGACGATGTTAGAGAGGCTCTGAGTGACGCGGGGGTTTCAGGCATGACGGTTACCGAGGTCAAAGGATTCGGACGGCAAAAAGGTCATACAGAATTGTATCGTGGTGCGGAATATATGGTAGATTTTCTTCCAAAGATAAAGCTCGAAATTATTATTGGGGATGATCTGCTCGATATTTGTGTCGACACAATAATGGAAGTCGCAAGAACAGGTAAAATTGGAGATGGAAAAATCTTCATTAGTGATGTTGATAAAGTGATTCGAATCAGAACCGGTGATGAAAATGAGAGCGCTATTTAACGGCTAGCGCAAATTAGCAGCAAGATTAAAATAAAAAAGGCGCATTAAGCGCCTTTTTTAATGTTCTATTTTTAATTTCAAACTAAATCTTGTAATCGGGATAGTTCAACATCAATACACGACGGCTATTCTCAGCGAGCTCATCTAAATCTAACAATTTGTAGGAAGTGATCATTAATTCGAGTGCTTTTGGCACCGCAGGTGTTTTAGGATAATGATCAACTACATATTTGGCTCTGTTAGCAGCAGCTAAATAAGCGGTACGCTGCATATAGTAATTGGCAACGTGTAATTCGTAATCTGCTAGGCGATTTCTTAGGAAAATCATGCGCTGCTGAGCGTCTTTCGCGTATTTACTGTTAGGGAATAGGCGAATAAGCTCGGCAAAGTCATCAAATGACTGCCTTGCTGCTCCGGCATCTCTTTCAGAAATGGGCGCAGCAAATAATTCTTTACCAAAGCCTGTTTCAGTCGAAAAGTTAATTAAGCCTTTCATATAATAAGCATAATCTAGGTCTTTATGGCGAGGGTTTTGACGTATAAACCGCTCTGCAGACGCTATGCCAGATGCATAATCGTTTAACTGGTAATAAGAATAAATTAAGTTTAATTGAGCTTGATGTGAATAAGCACCAAAAGGGTATAAACTATCAAGCCGCTCTAAATACTCAACTGCGCTTCGGAAATTGCCCGAGTACATAGAGAATTGGGCCTTTTCAAAGAGCTTAAAGGCATTATTGATTTTTGCTGCACCGGTTATATCCTTCTCAGAACTTGAACAGGCTGCCAAAACTATTAGTAAGATTACTACACAAGTGCTTTTTACTATTCTCATTGATTCTCAAAGCCGTTAAAATGAATACTTATTGTCTGGTCTTATCTGCAATTCGCAGGGAAGAACTCAGTCTTAATTGAAAGCAATTTATTGTTCTAACGGCTATTTCAATAAATAGTGGTTAAAACAATTGATTTGCTCTTTATCCGTTTGGATAGCAATTCGGCTCATTTTACCTGAGGGCGCTGTGAACTGCTAGATCAACCAACTCATAAGGCAAACAAAGTGACAAAAAGTTCCATTGAACTACCGAGCAATTCACAAGATCCTGTCGATTTTGTTGTGGATGACAGCCTTGCTAACGAACGCCTTGATTTAGTTTTGTTACATTACTTTCCGGAACTATCCCGTTCTCGGCTACAAAGTTGGATAAAAAACAGTCAAGTTCGTCTTGATGAGAAAGTGATCACCAAGCCAAAACAGAAAGTTTTGGGTGGTGAATTATTAGAAGTCGTGCCAACCTTATCAGATCAAGGAGAGTGGCAAGCTGCCGATATTCCCTTTGAGATTCATTATGAAGATGACGACCTATTAATCGTTAACAAGCGGGCAGGATTAGTTGTGCATCCCGCTCCGGGACACTATCAAGATACCTTAGTTAATGGTTTGTTATTTCGCTTTCCAGAGTTAAGAAAGTTACCCCGAGCCGGTATTGTTCATCGTTTGGATAAAGATACAACTGGCCTGTTGGTGGTGGCAAAGACCGCTGAAGCTCACAATCATTTAGTCACCCAACTACAAAATCGGCAGTTTGATCGCGAATACATTGCTTTAGTGCATCATACATTAGTGGCTGGCGATACTATCGATTTACCGATCGGTAGACATCAGCAAATTAGGAAAAAAATGGCGGTTATATTAGATGGCAGTTCACATGCAAAAGAGGCCATCACTCACTACCGAATTGAAGAAAAATTCGCTAAATTTACTTTGTTAAGGGTAAAACTAGAAACAGGCCGAACACATCAAATACGCGTTCACCTGTCTCACCTTAATCATTCTATCGTGGGCGACCCATTGTATTGTGTTCGAAACTTACGCCCAAAAGGCATGAGTGAAGAATTTTCTGCCGTATTTGATGGTTTCAAACGCCAAGCGCTGCATGCCGCAAAATTGGGTTTAACTCAACCTTCTACCGGGGAATGGTTAACCTGGGAAGCGCCAATTCCTGATGATTTTGAGCAGTTGTTATCTTCTATTAAACAGCATGAGCTAAGTCTAAAGTGACAGCATTCAAACAGCAATATTGGTTACCGGTAGACTGGCCTGCGCATGCTAATGTTAAAGCCGTTTACACCACACGCTATGCGGTCGATAAACAGCAAGCCAATAAAGTCAATCAAGAGTCTGACCAAGAAACTGACTATTCGGATTTCAATCTGGCGCTGCATGTCGGTGATGAGCCTAATCGCGTACTAAATAATCGGTCTGTTTTAAAAGACTCTCTTGAGTTGCCTAGCGAGCCTATTTGGCTTGAACAGATCCATAGCAATCGAGTCGTCAATATCGATTCGTTAGCAACTTCTTCACAATTTCCTCTTGAAGCTGATGGAAGTTATACAAACGAAAGTGGAAAGGTCTGTTGTGTGATGACTGCTGACTGCCTACCAGTATTACTGAGTAATCGCCAAGGAAATTGGGTTGCAGCGGTACACGCAGGTTGGCGGGGATTAGCCAACGGGATAATCGAAAACGCAATAGCGCAATACTCAGGGGCTACCGACGAGATTATCGCTTGGCTTGGCCCTGCTATTAGTCAAAACAAGTTTGAAATCGGTGAAGAGGTAAAGCAAGAGTTCGTGCAACGAGATGGACGTTTTGAGTCTGCTTTTAAGCCGAGTGCAAAGGGCAAATACTTAGCCAATCTTTATCAAATAGCGAATTATATTCTTACAGATTCTAATATAAAAATCTTTGGTGGAAGCCATTGTACTTATCAGGAATCGGATAAGTTCTATAGTTATCGGCGACACCCTAAGACTGGCAGAATGGCTAGTTTGATTTGGATAAATAGACAATAATATCAAATAGATATATGACTTATTTCATTTTACTTCTAGCTTTATTTCTGATTGTTTTGTTTGTCATAAAAGTCGGGCAGAAGCATAACGGTGCCAATTGGGGTCATCCCATGACCAATGTCTTGGATGGTTGGCTAAGACTTTATTGCAAACGCTTTCATCGACTGGGTGACCAAGTAATAACAATACCAGAACATGGTCGCTGTATCTTAGCGGCTAATCACTTATCAGCACTGGATCCTTTTCTGTTGATTGCAGCCATCGATAGACCGGTTCGTTTTATGATTGCCAAAGAAGAATATGACAAGCCGATACTTAATTACATGTTTAAAGCGGCCGGTTGTATTCCAGTTGACCGGTCGGGCAGAGTGGAAAAAGCGTTTAGAAGTGCAATGCGAGCAATAAATTCCGGTGAATTAATCGCTTTATTTCCGCAAGGAGGTATTCACAGTGAAGAAACTCCCAGAGAAACCATCAAACCAGGAATTGTTCGACTTAGTCAATTAACAAAGACCCAAGTTTTGCCGGTTAGAATTAAGGGAATAAGTGCGCCCGGCACAATGGTTAAGTGCTTGTTTACCCGCAGTCGAACTAAACTCGACGTTGAGCAATTGATCCCAGTCAGTATTATTTCGGATGATAACTTCAAACGAAAATTTGCCGATTGGCTGTTAGAGAGAAGAACTCGAATAAGTTAGTTTGCTTGACTTAGATCAGCATGGATTAAATCTAATTTGCTATCGTGACATTATTAGAAGATTACCTTGTTTAAGGACATTAATAATGGAACAAGTCAATATAGAGTGGGACGAGTCTCTGCTAGAGAAATACAATATCTCGGGTCCGAGATATACATCCTATCCAACCGCACTTGAATTTACAGAAGATTTTAGTTCTAAGGATTATATCGGTTGCTTGAGCAACTTGGCGGAAGACAAGTCACTATCGCTCTATATTCATATCCCTTTTTGTCAAAATATTTGTTATTACTGTGCTTGTAATAAAATTATTACTAAAGATCGAAGCAAGGCCGAAAAGTATGTTGAGTATTTGATTAAAGAAATTCAAATGATCGCTGCAAGCCTAGGAGATAACAAGCTTCGCCAGATCCACTGGGGAGGTGGTACACCGACTTACCTCACTGTTCAGCAAATCGCTAAGATAATGGCTGCTATCAGAGCATCTTTTGACGTGCCTGACGAAGAGTCCACAGAAATATCGATTGAAATTGATCCGAGAGCTTTGGCTATTGAAGATATTCAGCGACTCTCTCAACTAGGCTTTAATCGAATGAGCATGGGCGTTCAGGACTTTAATCCAATCGTGCAAAAAGCGGTTAACCGAATTCAGTCATTTGAAATGACTCGCGATATGATTGTAGAAGCAAGAAAATACGGGTTTAAGTCGATAAACCTCGACTTGATTTACGGGTTACCTTTCCAAAATAAAGCTACCTTTCAAGAAACCCTAGAACAGGTCATAGAGATATCCCCCGATAGAATTTCAGTATTTAACTACGCTCATTTACCTCACCGTTTTAAGCCACAACGAAGGATTGATGGTGAAAAATTACCCAATCCAGTCGAGAAGCTTTCGATTTTTCAATTTATTATCGAAAAGCTGCAAGAAACAGGCTATTTGTACATTGGAATGGATCACTTTGCTAAACCGACTGATGAGTTAGCAATTGCGCAAAAAAATGGCCAATTGCACCGTAATTTCCAAGGCTACACTACCCATGAGGAATACCAATTGATTGGCGTAGGGGTTTCATCAATTGGTTCTATTGATGGCCATTATCATCAGAATGTACGCGATGTCGATAGTTATTATCAAGCACTCGATAACGATCAACTACCCAGCTGGCGTGGAGTATCGGTAAATCTTGATGATTTAATTCGAAAAGCGGTGATATTTGAATTAATCTGCCATTTTGAGCTTAATCTAACCACATTTGAACAAACATTTGCGATTAATTTTACTGACTATTTTTCTAATGAAATCGAAATGCTAACACCCTTTATCGAAGACGGCTTGGTTGAAATTAGCGACCATCAAATTAAAGTGACGAGCTCAGGAAGGTTGCTTATTAGAAATATTTGTATGGTTTTTGATGCTTATTTGAACGAATTGCACTCACTTAACAGTTTTTCGAAGGTCATTTAAGCCAGATATTAACATTTACGTTTGGTGCTGTTTTGCTATAATCTCTCCCAGATATTCGAACTGGAAGAGTAGCCTGTGTCAGTTAATGCCAATGTTTCAACTCAAATAAAGTGTCAAACCTGTGCGATTAAGCGCCTATGCTTACCGGTTATGTTGGCTGATTCGGATATCGAGCATCTAGACAATATTGTTCAGCGTAAAAAAGTCTATAAGAAAGGTGAGTTTCTATTTAAAGCCGGTGACAAATTCGAAGCCGTGCATGCCATACGCTCAGGTAGCCTCAAATCTTATACGATTAGCTCTGACGGTATTGAACAATTAACCGGATTTCATTTGCCTGGAGAAATGGTTGGACTAAATGCTGTCAGTACAACTGCTTACCCTAGTTTTGCAAAAGCATTAGAAACTTCCTTGGTCTGCACCATTCCATTCGATCGACTAGAATCACTGTCTAGAGACTTACCCGCATTACAAACGCAAATCTTTAGGGTGATGAGTGGTGAAATAAGAGACGAACAAGAATTAATGATGCTGTTGAATAAGAAAAACGCCGATGAGCGTTTTGCGGCATTTGTTATGAACCTATCCGCTCGATACCGTCGTCGCGGGCTTTCCGATAAGGAATTCTTCCTATCCATGACTCGTAGTGATATAGGTAACTATTTAGGGCTTGCGGTAGAAACGGTCAGTCGATTAATTACCCGGCTTAATAAACAAGGTTTGCTCGAAATTAAAGACAAATATCTTCATATTCAAGATATTCAAGGCCTTAGTGCGCTAGCTGGAACAGCTTGTCACGAATAATTGACTGATCAATTAACTTTTGGCAACGAACGTCTTAGCTGTTTTCAGTAAGATAGTTTTCAAATATTCACAATACTTGTCTAAGTAATTTTGCCCATCATTCTCAGCGCTTAGCCATGGATTCATTAGCGTATGTCGTAGAATGAGTATTTTGTCATCTTTATTTGGTGTCATTTTCGAATCAAACAAATGAAGCTTCTTAAACAAACTAGTTTGTTCCTGCTTACTTAATTTATTCACTGCAAGTCGAGTTTTAGAACCTAAAAACTCTTTTGATTGAACAGGAACATTAGGATTATGTGCTAAGTGTTCATATATTTCCTCAGAAAATTGATTCATTTTGGAAATCGATTTGTTTCCTTTCGGGTTGACTGCAATGGTCACCAAATTACTATCTGGCTCAAATGGTACGGTAAGGTGTAAATGGGAAGATAATTCTTGCTTCAAGCTTTTCAATTTATCAAAGAAATATTCTGCTGAACGAACGGTTTGTCGAATGACTCGCCCGAAGTTTTGGTTATCCAATGGTAAAATCGAATGTGCGACGTAAGCCGCTGCCGCATTTGCACCTGGCTTTGAACCTTCCAAAATGTATTGACCCATTTGTTGAAAATCTGGCGCGTCTGTTGCGTCAAAAACGTAGTCTGCGTTTGTTTTTAGCAGACGTACAATTTCTCTATTTCGGCTAATAAATCCACCGGTCCCAAAGGGGAGGTAGCCTTGCTTATGAGGGTCTATGGTAATACTGTCAGTTTGGTTTAATGCTTTAAATGACTGATAGACTCGTTCCGATGGAAAATATTTAAGTTCTTTTTGGATTGCCGTAAGGTCAGCAAAGGAGCCGTCTGGTTTTCTAAATAAGCTAGTTAAGTAACCACCCCATGCCGCATCAACATGAATATAATAATTAAGTCCTTGTTCAATTTTTTGTTTTCTTAGATTCACGATTTCGTGAATAGGATCGATGGTGCCAAATTCTGTTGTACCTAAAACACCAATGACCGCTAAGATTGGAATGTTTTGCGACTGCAAATTATTGACGATTCGAGCGAGTTCGGTCTCATTCATCCTCATAGAGTCTGTCAATGGAACTTTAACTAAAGCAGCGCTTCCGAAACCTAAAACCCGCATCGCTTTTTCCCATGAATAATGTGCTGTGGCAGGTACTAACACAACGGCTTGTTGTATTTGCCAGTTATCCGCAAAAAAGTGAGTATGCCCGAGTGTTTCGATACGATTTGCTTCAATCACTTCAACGAGTTCTTTAGATTTACTGTCTCCATACTTAGTTGCAGTTACATTCAATACTAATCGTCTAAAATCAAGTACTTCATCGATACTAAAATTAACCAACTCCCAAATGGTATATTGACTCGGATTCTTAAAGTCCGAGGATTCATTTTCTAGATCTAGTTCTAAGTTCAGTTGCTTGACTGCATTGAATATGGCTAAGGGGTAGTATTTAGCTGCTCTGAAGTTCCATAAGCTCTCGAAGTTAGCGCTGGTGCCCCCACTGGTTAGATGACCCCACGCACAAATATCGTAAGCTTGGTTGGTATTAAACCCAAACATTTTGGCAAATTGTAAGCCTACATCTAATTCTTGGTTTAGTGTTACCGGTCCTGATTCGCCGGTTATATTGTTGGGGTTATAAAAATTAGTAATTAATTGCGCAAGCAGCGCAGGCATCATTAAATCTGACGACATATGGCCTATATAGCGTGGATTATAAAATGGCACAGAGCGTTTTAATTTGGCTGTTAGAGAATGTAACTCCGCTCTAATTTTTGCTAACGCATCTGAGTAGTTAGAGTTGTTCATCATTTGTGGCGTGATCGGCGGTTGGTCTTCAGGATGAAAGTTTCTGCGCCAATAAATATGATCACGCACAAACTCTACTAGAAGCTTTTCCAGAACATCATTGTTTTCAGCATAAGCGCCAAGGAAGTATGGGCTTAGAAATTCAATACTATTTTCTAGTTTGTTCACAATTATAGACTCACACTAAATAATTTATACTAAGTGGAGTGATTCACTCCAAAAACTAAGGGCTTAATTACTATTCTCTCGCTATATTTTGGCTTGCTAATCGAAACAGCGCTCGGCCTAACTAATAAGTTTTACTTTATTAAAGAGTTATGGTTTTAGTTATGGTAGAGAATCACAAATCTATTAAGCTTGATCTAGGTCACTGGATTTAAAATTGCGGCCACTAATAAACACGAGTTTAATTTGACTTGCGTTGTATGAAACAACTTACTACTATAAATCTCACATAGAAATGAACAGAATTTTTCGAATGCTTTCAAAGAAAAATCTAACCGGTCTAATTCTTGCTGGTGGCGCTGGCCGACGAGTGGGCAGTAGAGATAAGGGATTAATCGAGTTAGACAAGCAAAAGCTAATTCAACGCCAGATTGACTGGCTAAAACCGCAAGTACAATCGATTCTTATTTCGGCCAATAGAAATATTGCCGAATATCAAACTTATGGATATCCAGTATTACCAGATAAATCCATTGAGCAAGTCGAACAGGTGTCTAAATCAAATGTTGATAATTTGTTTAAAAATCATCAAACGGTTGAGAATTTTAACGGGCCGTTATTTGGCTTAATGCAAGGACTGATTCACTGTGAGACCTCTCATCTTTTTGTCGTACCAGTAGATCAACCCTTTCTGCCGGTTGACACAGTTTCGCGCTTAATTGAAAAAATTAATAGCAAAACCCAATCTATGCCAGACGATAAAAAACTATCGACTAGTGGTTTTTTAAAAACTCGTGAAAGAGAGCATTATTTGTGCCTTTTAATTGAGTCCAAGTATCGAGAAGATTTGCGTGCGAACTTAATCGAAAAGAATTTCCGCGTAAGTCAATTTTTAAAGGGTTGCAATATTCAAGGGATCGACCTTAACTTGCAAGAATCACAACTAGCAAACCTTAATCACAATACAGATTTTCAGTAAATTCTACGCGATATTTTAGTCGGGTTTTTATCTCAAATCATAATGGCAATGCCGAAGACTGAATGAGCTTTGGGATTAAAGTTAATAATAGCTAACTCACATTAGTTTGATCCAAATCAATCGAGCACTTTGTTTGTGTCGTAACCTAAACTAACCGTTTAACCAATTTAAATGCATCTTTGCTTTATCCGGTGAGAGTGTTGATGCGTAAATTCTGGTTTGTTTCATGATGCGGTAGCTCAATCGATTCAATTAATTTAGGGGGCAAGATGCTTAGTTTAAACCATATATTAGCTATCGTTGATTTTAGACAGGATAAGCATTTTGCCCTACCTAGAGCGATTGAATTAGCACATCTTTTTGGTAGTCGTGTCTCGGTAGTTGCTAATATCCATGATAGTTACACTGAGTTATTGAGTCTTTACACCAATTTAGACGTTGATCAGATTAAAAAGGACTCAATTAAGCAAGCCAAACAAAAACTACAATCATTCGTTGATCAATTACCGACCAAGGGATTAAATGTCGAGATTCAAGTGACCTGGAATCCTTCGTTGCACAGAGGCCTGACGGAGTTTATTAATCAAGGTGATTTTGACTTAGTGGTAAAGACTACTCGCAAACATAATTTAGTTGAAAGAATACTGTTTACTCCCACCGATTGGCACTTACTTCGAGATACTAGTAGCAACCTGTTATTCGTGCAGACGCAAACATTTCACCCTCGGTCAAGCATATTAGGGGCAATAAATATTAACGATGATGCCGCTCATAAAAACCTCAATGTAGAAATAATAAAAAGCGCTGTTGAGCTTTCAGAAAAGCTCGGTTGTGAGGTTAATCTTTTCAATGCATTTCCTTGGCCGGCCATCAATCTACAACGATTCAATCATTTGTTTGACGATCAAGATCTATTCTTAAAAGTTAAGGCCGAACATAAAAAAGAAGTCGCGCGGCTGGTTGATTCAGTCGCGGATATTAACGGTAAAGTGGTCATCGGCGAAGGCCTAGAGCCTGAAGATGGTATCCCTGAAATTGCAAAGTCGACGCAAAGTCAAATTTTGATATTGGGAACCGTTAGAAGAAAAGGGGTGGAAGGCATGCTAATTGGTAACACGGCTGAAAAAATACTCGATCAAATTAATTGCGAAGTATTAGCGCTTAAATAGCGCCATAAGGCTAAAACCTCACTAACCAGTTATCCGCATTCCTGTCGCTAACTTTGTTAAGAAAGATCAAGTCAGACTCTAGCAAGACAGATCTAATCAGCAGGCTGTTTTGAGCGACGCTGTTTTATATCTATTTCTAATGAAATGGTTATGTTTTTATCTTGTATCGTTTGGTTAAATTCAATCCCTTTTTTAGAAGGTCGAGTGCTAAGCTCTTGCTTAAGTCGCTCTGTATTTATGATTAACTGAAGTGCAGACTCTGTGGCATGATAGACTAAATTGTTTGTAGATGGCTGCGCTTGCACTGAGAAATTCAAACAAAATTCTGTTGCAAAGATACAAGATTGTGTAAGCAATTCTCCTTGCTCAAGTGCCATTGCTTCATCTTTTGAAACTCTAAATCTGAGTTCATTATTTTCGATTCTAAGATACATAATCTTGCCTCGAGCGCTAGCTTAAGTCGACTTAAAATAATGATTCAAAGGTAAAACTAGAAGGGTAGAGATCAACCAGTTCATCATTATTCACAATTTCTCGCTCGGCTGGCAATACAGCCCAAGCATTAGCATCAATAAGTGGATGTATTTTAAACGACTCTTGCCCCGCTAGAATACTAGTTTTAAGAGTGCTGTCTATTATTTTGCAGTGTGCTTTTAAAATATTAGTAAAGCCTTTTTTCTTTTCTCTAGTGGCATTTAATAAGCCTTTTGTTGGTTCTTCGGCCTTGACGCCTAACATACTAGTAAGCAACCGAGTAACAAAAAATCGAAGACCAATGGAGGCTGAGATTGGGTTTCCCGGCAGCCCAAAATAGAAACAACCATTAGCGAATCTTGCAAATAGAATCGGTTTTCCTGGCCGAATGCGTGACTTGTGAAAAATTATTTCGCCCCCCATTTTTTTTATAGTTTGAGGGATAAAGTCAAAGTCACCCATCGAGACTGCGCCTGTACTAATAATAATATTGGCTCCTTTATCAAGTTCTATTTGAAGCGCTTTTTGATAAGCATCCACATCGTCATAATTGGTGCCAGCATTGTAAACATCGACGGGTAATTGGTTTAAGAATTCGACAATATAGGGCATATTCGAATTATAGATTTGGCCTGACTCCAGTGGTTGGCTCAAATCGTCAATTAGCTCCTTTCCGGTAGAAAAAACGGCAATTTTTGGTTTAGTTCTAACTTTGACTTGAGCGATGCCTAATGAGGCTAGCGCCATAATTCGGTTACTATTAATGACTAGGTTTTCTTTTAGAACTAGCTGGTCTTCAACAAAATCCTCACCACGAAGCCGAATGTGCGCACTAACATTTGGTTGTGAAAAGCAACTCACTATTGTGTCATTAAGTTGGGTGTTTTCTACTGGTATAATTGAGTCGTAGCCATTTGGTACGGGGGCTCCCGTCATTATTTTCCAAGCGGTCCCCTTGCTCTCATCGAGACTGGAAGGCGGGTCTCCTGCAGCGGTTAAGCCTGCTAATTTCAGCTCTACTGGATTCTCGCTAGACGCATCAGATAGGTCTTGGTGGTTGACTGCATAGCCATCCATAGCAGAGTTGTTAAATGGAGGAATGGCAACTGGCGAAAGAATTTGTTCTGATAAAATACGGCCTTTAGCTTGATTCAATTTAACGACTTCGCTACCTAGCAATGTACTGTGGTTTGCTATTAGCTCAAGGGCATGATTAAAGTCGATCATGTAATTATCAGTATAATTGGATTTATTATCGTTCATAGAAAGTCTGCTGATTTTGAGTGTTGATCTATCCGCCAATGGAAGACAAGTTCGGTGTGATTCCAGTATCATTGTCATGAAGAAAATGAGTCTTTCGCTTTAATTGTAGAATCTCGACTAATTTATCCTTTAACGCTGCCTGTTGATGAGTGGATTGAGCCAAATCGCGAATTGAGTAGCCCTTATCACCAAACAAGCAAAGATGAAACTCACCAGTCGATGACATTCGTAAGCGATTACAATGATCACAAAAGTCCTTTGAGTAGGGCGCAATGACTCCAAAACTACCTGCAAAATCTGCATGCACATACTCTACCGCTGGGCCAGCAAATTTATCCTTAATTTTTTCAGTCCAACCATTTTCAAATAGATAATTTTTTAATACCTGAGCACTGACGTGATATTTATTAAAATACTCTAAGTTGTCACCAGTTTGCATTAATTCGATAAATCGAATACTAATGGGTCTGGATTTTAGTAAGTCGATATACTGATCAAACTGATGACTGTTTACATTTTTTAGCAGTACCGCGTTAAGTTTAACGCGCTTTATTGGCAGTGTTAGTGCTTTGTCGATGCCTCTCAAAATTTCATTTAATCGATTATGTCCAGTCAAGCTATGAAACAGTTGAGTATCTAAAGTATCAACGCTAACGTTTAGATGTGTCAGTCCAGCATTAACCCATTGTGCGATATTCTGTTCTAACTTATAGCCATTAGTGGTTAGAGCAACTTGATCGATTCCGGGTGTTTCACTGACTATTTGCAGACACTTTAAAAAGTCTTTGCGTAGGGTAGGCTCTCCACCGGTTAATCTTATTTTGTGGGTTCCCAATGCGGCAAAGGCTGACACAATATTCTTGATTTCGTGACTTGTTAGAAACTGTTTAGAACTATCGCATTGATAGCCATCAGGTAGACAATAATCACAGGAGAAATTACAAATGTCAGTTAAGGACAACCTAAGGTAGGGGAATCGCCGTCCATGAGGATCGATCAGCTCTTGTACTGGTTTAGAATTCACTTTGTATTTTGCTCCTTTCCAAATACGGGAGGCTAGCCTATTTCTAGTTTAGCCCTGGCAGTGGCTCGCTTTGAGCGACTGCGGCATAAATAGCCTATTAGTGAGCCCAAATGCTGGGAAGACACTAACTTAGCTTGTTTATGCTCGGAGTTTGTGTTTGAAGGCATTAACATAGTAGCAATGCTCCTCTTAGAAATTTAATACTACAATAATTTGCCCGATTTCTCAATTTTGAAAGCATGATCTAAATCACTTTATGTTACATCTTGTTAATCCAAACCATCCAACGAAGCGACTAAAAATCTCGATTAGGGGATTGTCTTGTGCCAGTTAATTAGACGACAATATTTTGTATAGTTCTATGACCATAAATGATCATGAAAAGAGGATAGAAGTACTTAGATTAATTGATTTAGATCAAGGCCAAAATCACTCATAAGCGTACCTTATGAATGCACCAAAGAAGAGTGCAATTAACGACCAAAATAATGTTAACTTTCGAACTAAAAGTTGACACAAGATCCTGACAAGGGGATAAGTAGATGAAATCGCAATTTAACAAAAGTTTGTTAGCTATGAGTGTATTAAGCGCTCTCTCTTTTAGTGCTTATGCTGAAGATAAGAAAGACGGTGTCAACAGCACTGTCGACTTAAGCTTTCGTTACCGAATAGAAACAGTGGATCAAGATGGCTTTTCAAACGACGCAGAAGCATCGACCGTGAGAACTAGGGCGACCATCAAAACAAAATGGTCTGATAGTTTTGATACGGTTTTTGAATTTGATGATGTTACTGAATTAGGAATGGATGACTATAACGGCGGTGCTGGAACAACCCCTAATAATGGTCAATATCCAGTGATTGCTGATCCAGTCGGCACAGAGTTAAATCAAGGTTACCTACGTTTTACTAGCGGAGATACCAAGTTGGCTGTTGGTCGTCAAAGAATATTAGTCGGAAACCAACGATTTGTTGGTGGAGTTGGCTGGAGACAGAACGAACAAACCTATGATAGTTTTTCGGTGAATACAAAATTCTCACAAGATATCAGTTTTAACTACGCCTACATTTTTAATGTGAATCGTATTTTTGGTGAGACAGTCTCGGGTGGTGATCATACGCATAATACTCATCTATTAAACTTTGACTATAAATTAGGTGGAGGGAAATTATCCGGTTACTATTTCTCAATCGATAATGAAGATGCTCTGGCTCTATCTAACAACACACTTGGTGTTCGATACGCTGGAAAGTCAGGTGATTTTTCATACAACTTAGAATTCGCCACACAGTCTGACGCTGGTGATAATCCAAATAGCTATGACGCAAACTACTATTTAGCAGAAGGACACTATAAAACAGGTAACTTCACTTTTGGTGCGGGTCTAGAAGTACTTGGTGGAGATGTTGATGGTGGCCAAGGTTTTACTACTTCACTTGCAACACTTCATAAATTCCAAGGTTGGGCCGATGTGTTTTTAGGTACACCAACAGCAGGTATTGAAGATACTTACTTGAACGCATCGTACAAAGTGAATGGTTATAACTTTAAAGCGATTTACCATGATTTCTCAACAGACGAAGGCGGTGTTGATTTAGGAACTGAGCTAGACTTTGTGGTATCTAAAAAAATCAACAAAAACCTTTCTGGTTTAGTTAAGTTTGCTAGTTTTGATAGCGATAATGCAACTTATTCATCTAGAGATAAAGTTTGGTTGATGTTGACATACAAACTTTAAGAAAAATCCTTTTTAGTTTCTACCTTTAGCCCCTTATTGATTTTTAATAAGGGGCTTTTTTATTTGGAGTAAGCCAATCTAGGTATTCAAGTTGTGTCATTGTCTAGTAATTAATTCGAACGATAGTATTTTAAACAATGACAGCTGGTTATAAAAAACTACCATACTTCAAAATGATAAATTATTCTGAGTGAGTTCAGACGGTATTTTGTGGCATATATAATCTGTTTATTTGGTCGGTAAAGCGTAATTGAGTTTTCCAATGGCTATTCGTAGTTGCTGCAGAACCTTTGGCTTTTGAGTCGTTTGCATATCAACTTTCTTTTAGATTTGTGAGTAAGTTGCACTACTTGTATGTCTAGTTACTGTCAATTCTAGCAGGTTAGGTTGCTTAAAGCTTCCTTTTTATTGAGCTAACTAGTTGAATAGTTTGAACTATCTCATATTGCTATCGGAATGTTTCTCTAGTCAGAGTTAGAGAAACATTCCGTTGCAAAGCTACTCAATGAATGTATGATGTTGATTTAACTAAATATTTATCAAAAAGGCGAGATTGAAGCGGCAGTTTAGGTTGATTTACTGCATTCAATCAGCTGTTATAAATCAAGGAGAAATTGTGCCAGAACGTAAAAGAATTGCGCTTTTAATCGATTGTGACAATGTGAGCCATAATTCGATAGGAGGCGTATTGGCAGAGTTAGCCAAATACGGAATGGTCAATGTTCGCCACGCACATGGAGATTGGAATTCTTCATCCATGTCTGGATGGATTGACAAACTTCACCCTCATGCAATAAGGCCAATGCAGCAATTTGCTTATACAAAGGGCAAAAATGCCACGGATTCTGCAATGATCATTGATGCTATGGATCTTCTATATAGCAATACAGTTGATGCATTTGCACTGATGACGAGTGATAGTGATTTCACTCCATTAGTTATGAGAATCCTTGAAAGTGGATTGCCCGTATACGGTTTCGGAGAAAAGAAAACCCCACAGCCTTTTGTTGATTCTTGTTCTCCATTTATATACACAGAGAACCTCGTTGTTGAGCAAGAAGAAAAAAACGATAAACCTCAACAGTCAGCGAATAAAAAGAAAACTAAAGGTGAGTTGAGAAAGGATACCTCATTAGTTAAATTACTTAGGACTGCGGTAGAGCAAACATCGGAGGATGATGGCTGGGCTCACATGAGTAGAGTGGGACACTACATCTCTAATAATAGTTCTTTCTCATCTATTAATTACGGCTACAAAAAACTTGGTGACTTAATAAGGGCCAGTGAGTTATTTGAAGTTAAAATGAGAAATGATGATTCAGCAATGTACATCAAAGATGCGCGTAAATAAATTTATAACAATCGCGTCAATTAGGACGCTCGCAAGCTCGCGCCTATTACGCGGGCGTTAGGTGAATATGAAAGTTATCGATGAAGAACGAAGTTCATGGTTCCTATTTGAAGAGGAAGGAGAGCTTCTATTCGATGTGAACTGTTCGCATAGCTTTGTTAGCTACGATTTTATGATGTTTCTTAATGCAGAAGAGGTTACTGCCTATAAAGCGAAGGGGCGTGAGTATCTTAATGAATTAGCTAATGCGATTAACTATTCATCCCCAATATCGAAAACAAGCACATCTGAATACAAAAAGCGCTATGTTTACGAGCAGTATTCTGAGCATTCTTTAAATAGGAAATAAGTAGACACTCTACTTAATTAAGAAATAAGTAGACACTCTACTTAATTAAAAGACCAATCAGCCATCTTGATAGATCCGAATCATAGTCACTAGACTTTTTCTGAGAATACGTACAAGTTGACGTCGATTTCTATCACTTAAAGCGATAACGGGACTATTTCAGACAGCACTAAAGCCTCATTGAAGGGTAGAGAAGCGCTTTTTAATGAATTAAGAAAATTGATTAAACTTGTTTTTCATAAAGCAGCTTAGCTGCCGAAATCCCACGAAGATATTTCTTTTTCAACTGCTTGGCCTTTTCTCGAATCAGCTCTATCGGTCCCACCACATGACAATAATGTTGACCAAAGTTCTCAACTTGTTTTAACCAATGGGCTTGTTGCAGGTTGAGTGATGACAGCGTGGATTGAATATGGGGCGGCATGGCCTGTTTATGAGGGTATTTAATCGACTTAGCCGTGTATTCCACTAGTTCAATGTAGTTCTTTAAGGTCATTGGTAAGTGCTTTGATTTCACTTTTTCATTGATGCAAGTGATTTGGCTATCAAGGGCTTTTTGAACCTCCATGGGTTCGATGGCTTTTATTGACTCAACTCGTTGCTTAATGGCGGTATGATTCGATTCTTCCAGTCGCTCAGCAATATCTGCTCGAATGGGGTTTAAATCCACATAGGCCATGCAAGAGAACACTGCTGCTTCATCGAGAAGGGCTTGAGAGGCGTAGCGACCCTCCCAGAAGCGACCTGTACAGAAGTCCTCTTGGTTACTTTGCTTGGCCAAAGGCTCATTCAACCTCCCCATAAACCAAGAGAGTGAGCCAAGCCGTTTTCGATAGGTCTTAAGTTTCTTTTTATCTCCCATAATGGCTTGTTTCTTTAATTCTCGCTGTTGAGCAAAACGTGGGTCAACAAATCTTCCCGGATAAGCCTTAAGCCATCTCTCGGCCACTTCTTCATCAGACCATTGAAGAGGAGCGAGTGGTTCAAGATAAAGGACAATATGATAGTGATTAGACATCACCGCGTAAGCATAAATATCAACCGCGAAGATAGTACATAACTCGAGCATTCGATGTTCTAACCAGTCTTTACGATGGGAATAATCCATTCCTGTTTCGTCATCAACACCACAGAGAAAAGTCCTACGGACACAACGATTAGTGCAGTGATAGAATCCTGGTGTTTCTGAATCAACGAGGTTCCTTCTCGCTATGGCCATAAAGTCATCCTTGAAATGAATAGACTTATATAGTCTAGGATACAGTCAACCTAATCAACTAACAGAATCCTCAAGTCTATTCAGATATCGTCGCTTGAACTTGTGAGTGATTGGCTATAAGGTGGGTGTCTACTACTTACCTGGTGTCTACTACTTATCCTACTACTTATCAATTACATTTAGTGTAGTGGTTTAATAAAACAGCAAAAGGCAACTATATAAAAGTATAAACAACTAAGGGAATATATGAGCATCACATCAAAACTCACAACATCTTTTTTTCTCGCCTCAATCATAGCTTGTGGAAGTGGGGGTGGAGGCGGAAGTGATGAACCGGCCAATAGTGGTCAAATTAACTCGCCGCCTGTAACGAGCCTACAGTTCGTGCAGTCTGGCTCAGTTTTGGGGAATAATAACTCAAAAGCTCCTGCCGTTGGCGATATTGACTTTGATGGTGATCTTGATATTGCTTTCGCTAATTTTGAACAAGGCAATACCATTTACCTGAATAATGGTGCAGGAGTATTTACTGATTCAGGACAATCATTAGGCGTAGCTAAAAGCTCTCATGCAATATTTGGTGATATTGATAATGATGAAGATTTGGATTTGATTATTTCAAACAATATGCAGCCAGACATTGTTTATCTTAATAATGGTTTTGGAATATTTAATGATTCTTTTGCTTTACAAGGAAATTTTTCAAGTCAAAATATTGAACTTGTTGACCTGAACAGAGACGGCTATCTCGATATTATTATGGCAACTTTTAATGCTTCTCCACAAATATTCTATAATAACAAGTCTGGCGGTTTTGATCTGCCTTTTGGAATCCACACTCGACAAGAGAATGGATGTATTAGTGTTAGAGACTTCAATAATGATAGCTTTTTAGATATCTATGCTAACTACCGTGGTGATGGACCAAACATTAACTTTATCAATGATGGAAATAATGGTTTTGAAGAACAAATCGAAATGAATTTTGAAGAGCCTGATAATTATGAGTGTGCCGTTGGTGATATGGATGCAGACGGAGATATTGACCTGGTAATTACTAGTGTGGATCTAGATCATCAATTGTATTTTAATGATGGCAATGGTCGCTTTTTTGATTCAGGTCAGAAATTTTTTGGTAGAAGTGCACAAATTGCTATAGGTGATCTTGATCTTGACGGAGATTTAGACATTGTTTTCTCCGCTTCAGTAGACGGTGCTGATGTGCTACTTAATAATGGTATCGGTACTATGACACCTGTTGAGGGTGGGTTGGGGTTTCCACTTGAGTCCCGAAGCGAGGGAATTGTACTAGCAGATTTAGATGGAGATGGTGACTTAGATGTTGTAGTCGCTGCTAGTGAAGATGGCAACTACATTTTCTTGAATCAAATTAATTGAAGCCATTAAATTGAACTTCTCATAACTAGAAATCGCAAAATATTCAGGCATAAACGCCTGAGTTTATGAACTATGAGTTCAATCTCTGCACTAAAATTAGACCTGATTTCTATCATTGTGCTTTTACTTTATAAAGTAATTAGACCATTCGTCGATTTTGGGTTGAAAGTAAGGATTGATAAATGGACATAGAACTATACGATTTTAACGAGCATATTCCTTCAGTTGAATGGATTTATAGTCTCCCAAAAGGTCTTTTGACTGAAAAGGTTGATATTCGATACAGCAACGTTACTATCACAAAGCTAGAGCAAGGCTATCAGATCTATGTTGGTCCGAAAGATTTAGATTTAGGTGGTGACGCAATTGTGGTTAATCTAGATAAAGATCTTCAGTTAAAGGATTATGAAATTGAAAGAATTGAACCACTACCGTTTTAGAAGTTTAAAAGCTAACAGGGTAAGCCAACGTGACGCTGCAGAAATCAAGTAGATTTGAAGAAGGCGCTATCCAAAATCATCAAACAGTTCTTCCTAAATGTTCGAATAAAAAAGCCATTTGACCCTCGGTCAAATGGCTTAGCGGTTACAATGAAAGAAATTTTAAATATGAATATTCTCCTCCGCAAACATCATTTTAATACCCTCGATCTCAGCAGCTTCAATTAACTCCTGAATATAAGCCTGAATGGCCAGATGCGAAGCTCGGTGTGTTAAGTAACCTTTAACTTTATCGGCCACCATATCATACTCAAGTGCTTTGCCATCGATTTTACGAGTGATGTTAACTACATGAAACCCATATCGTGATTCAATGGGTTTTTCCGCGATACCCGGTGACAAGCGATTAATTTGCTTTTCAAATTCTGGAACGGTTTGTCCTTTACTGAGTTGACCGAGTGAACCGCCGGTTTCTTTAGACGGACAAGCAGAAAATTCTTTAGCCAGAGCAGGGAAGAGCATCGGATCCGTTTTCAACTGTTCGATAATATCTAGGGCTTTTCTTTTAGCAACTTCACGACCCGGAATATCATCTTTAGCGGCCGCTAATAAAATATGGTCAGCTTCTAGTAGTGGCTCAGTGGTAAATCGTGCAGCATTATTTTCAAAATATCGAACACAATCTTGCTCTGTTGGATCTTGTGTGGTGACTTCACTGGCAATCAACTTTTGCAGTGCTTGCTCTTCGGTTTCCGAATCAGAATAGAACGATAGCTCTTTGGCTTTAGCTAAAAGTAATTCTTTAACGACTAATGCTTGCCCCGCTTTTTGAACG
The DNA here is from genome assembly GCA_965230505.1 of Kangiellaceae bacterium. Lineage (GTDB taxonomy): Bacteria > Pseudomonadota > Gammaproteobacteria > Enterobacterales > Kangiellaceae. The sequence continues at coordinate 4,457,165 of OZ246006.1, forward strand.
ACTACATCAAAACTTGGATCTTGATGATACTGCAATTCATTGGCGTAATCGGTTTCATCAATGATCTTGCCATTAACGGTAATCACCGGTAACGGTTCTGAAGGTGTTTTGTCTTCTGCGTGACTACTAGAACATGAACTCATTGTATTTAATTCCTTAACAAATTATTAAGTGAAATATCTGTGTGATAGTGCGTTATAACTCAGCACAGATACCTCACATTACTCTAATTGTTTCTCTATTTCTGTCAGTAACTATTTAGTTAGTTAACTATTTCTAGAGCAAACTATCGCTGTCTAACCACTTGATATTTGCGACCGAAGTACCAAACAGGAACACTGATAATGTGAACCAATCGAGTAAACGGGAACATCAATATCATCGACAAACCAACAAACACATGTAACTTATAAATGATGTGTACCGGCTCTATCGAAGCGGCAGCCGCAGCTGGGTTAAAGATAACGATATACTGCGCCCAGTTACCTAGCATAATCATTACAGAACCGTCTAAATGGTCCATGGAAACAACGATGGTTAATAGCCCAAGTACCAACTGTATTAACAGCATAAATAATACTGCGATATCAGAAAACTTTGATGAAGCTTTAACTCTTGCATTGGTTAAACGCCGCTTAATTAGCATTAATAGGCCGATTAAGCAAAGCACACCGAAGAAACCACCACTGATCATGGCGACTAACTGCTTGTTGGCGCTAGAAATAAAATGGTGGTAAATCCATTCCGGTGTGAGTAGGCCAACAAAATGCCCCATCAGAATAAAAATGATTCCCACGTGGAATAAGTTGCTCGCGATTCTAAACCCTTTACCATCAAGCATCTGACTTGAATCTGCTTTCCAGGTGTAAGGTTCTCGATCAAACCGAATCCAGCTAACCACAATACAAATGAGGATAGCGACGTAAGGATAAATTCCAAATAATAAATTATTAATATTAGACATTGCTTGACTCCTTAAAGTCCTGACACTTGAGCTGCATCTTGCTCATGCCATTTGATAGGGACCTGTTGTATTGTATTGGGATCTAACGAATTATTTGATTGATGAAGCCCGGATGATGAAGAGCAGCCAGAACCGGAAGGAATCGGGTCATCAAACTTGATTTCCTTGTCTTCCCATTCTCGGTCGATTGCTTCGATCGTATCATCGCGCTCTTCTTGTTTGACGCTCTCACTAATTTCTTTGCGATCAGTTTCGATCCCAGAGATTTCAATTAAAGAATCAAACAATACTGAGTAATAACATTCTCTCTCTATTAATCGCTCGGACAGCATTGTCATTAGATGCGCAATATCCCCTAACCATTCTTCGGCAAACAATTCATCTTGCTCGCTGAGGAACTCCAAATAAAGCGGGATATAATCCGGCAGCTGTGATGACTGAACTTCAAAGCCTTTAGATTTGTATACCTTCATCAAATTGACCATTGCTTGGCCACGATCACGGGATTCACCATGAACGTGTTCAAACAACAGAAGCGATAATGCGCGACCACGATCAAATAATAAATCGTAGCTTTCTTGAGCATCGTAAAGATTTCGTGAGGTTAGTTGCTGAATAAAGCTGATTAATTGAGATTTATTCTGCTGTTGCAAATTACTTTGCTCAACTACCTCGACTAGTTCTTGCGATGCGTCAAACATCTGTTGAGAAGGGTAGTCAAGCAATCGTGATATCACTTTAAGTATTAACACGATTATTCTCCCACGTTGAATGTTTTAATGACGTTACGTTTGTTGATTTTCTTGGCACCAAACATATTCATGTCATTATTACCGCTGCTACAGCCGTTGCCGAAAGTAAATCCACATCCGCTTTTCTCACCGTAAGCTTCTGGAACATTCATTTCGCGATGACCGGTTGGAATAACGTAACGATCTTCGTAATTTGCGATTGCTAAATAACGATACATTTCATCCGCTTGCTTTTTACTCAGTCCAGCTTGGCGTAGTACTTCCAAATCTTCAACACCATCCACGTTTTCAGCACGTTTGTATGCTCGCATAGCTAACAATCGTTCTAACGCTCTTATGATGGGCTCTTCGTCACCCGCAGTTAACAGATTAGCTAGGTACTTAAGTGGTATTCTTAGTGAGCGAACGTCAGGTAGTACGCCATCTAATCCTAGCTTGCCTGCTTCAACCGCATTTTGGATTGGGCTAAGTGAAGGAACATACCAAACCATTGGCAAGGTTCTATACTCTGGATGAAGAGGTAGTGCCAATTTCCAATCAACTGCCATTTTATAAACAGGCGATTTTTGAGCGGCTTCTATCACAGAATCTGCGATTCCATCTTTACGCGCCTGCTCAATCACTTTGGGGTCATGAGGATCTAAGAATACTTCTAGTTGATTCTCATACAAATCAGTTTCTGATTCGCTGGCAGCTACTTCTTTAATTTTATCGGCATCGTAAAGTAAAACACCCAAGTAGCGAATTCGTCCTACACAAGTTTCCGCACAAACCGTCGGCATACCGGCTTCAATTCTTGGATAACAGAAAATACATTTTTCTGATTTTCCTGATTTCCAGTTGAAGTAGATCTTTTTGTAAGGGCAGCCACTGATACACATTCTCCAGCCGCGACATTTATCTTGGTCGATTAATACGATGCCATCTTCTTCACGCTTATAAATAGCGCCAGAAGGGCAGGCTGCCGCACATGCTGGATTTAAACAATGCTCACACAAACGAGGTAAATACATCATGAAAGTATTTTCAAATTCACCGTATATTTCTTTTTGCATGTTGTCGAAGTTTTTATCTTTACTTCTTTTTTCGAACTCAGTCCCAAGAATCTCTTCCCAGTTTGGACCCCATTCAATTTTCTCCATGCGCTTTCCAGAAATTAGCGAGCGAGGGCGAGCCGTTGGTTGATGTTTGACTTCGGGCGCAGTGTGTAAATGCTGGTAGTCATAATCAAACGGTTCGTAGTAATCATCAATTTCAGGTAAATCTGGGTTAGCAAAAATATTGGCTAATACTCTAAACTTACCACCTATTTTTGGTTGAATGCTGCCGTTAGAATTTCTAACCCAACCGCCGTTCCATTTGTCTTGGTTTTCCCACTCTTTTGGGTAACCGATACCAGGTTTGGTTTCAACATTATTAAACCAAGCGTATTCAACACCTTCTCGTGAAGTCCAAACGTTTTTACATGTAATTGAGCAGGTATGACAACCGATACATTTGTCGAGGTTAAGTACCATACCAATTTGAGATCTTATTTTCATGGTCTTACTCCTAAGCCTGTTCTGGGTTGGTTGGAAGTGCTCGCGGTAGTTCATCGCTATCTGAACCATCGAGCCAATCTATTTTTGACATTTTTCTTACAACAACCATTTCGTCTCGGTTACAACCAACGGTGCCGTAATAATTGAAGCCCCATGCTTGTTGAGCGTAGCCACCGATCATGTGAGTTGGTTTCATCACTACTCGAGTCACCGAGTTATGATGCCCGCCACGTGTACCGGTCATTTCACTACCTGGTACATTAACGATTCTTTCTTGGGCGTGATACATCATTACCATGCCTTGCATAACTCGTTGTGAAACAACCGCTCTACAAGCAATTGCACCGTTAGCGTTAAATACTTCGACCCAATCGTTGTCTTCAATTCCGGCTTCTTGAGCATCGACTTCACTCAACCAAATAATAGGGCCTCCACGTGAAAGTGTGAGCATCAATAAGTTGTCAGAGTAGGTACTATGGATCCCCCATTTTTGATGAGGAGTAATCCAGTTAAGCATGATTTCTTTGTTACCGTTCTCTTTAGATCCTTTCACCAAGTTAATGGTTTTAGTATCAATTGGTGGACGGTATGAAACAAACTGCTCGCCAAAGGCTTGCATCCACTGATGATCTTGATAGAACTGTTGACGTCCGGTGATGGTTCTCCATGGAATACACTCGTGTACATTGGTATAACCCGCGTTGTAGCTGACATGTTCATCTTCTAAACCAGACCAAGTTGGCGAGGAAATAATCTTACGCGGTTGTGCTTGTACATCGCGGAATCGAATTTTCTCTTCTTGTTTTGGTTTTGCGAGGTGAGTGTGGTCAAGCCCAGTGAATTCACCAAGCGCTTCCCAAGCTTTTACCGCAACATTACCGTTAGTTTCTGGTGCGAAAGTAAGAATAGTTTCTGCCGCATCAATCGCTGTTTCAATGATTGGACGACCTTCACTAATGCCTTCATCAGTATTGCGGTGATTTAGGTCACCCAATAATTTGATTTCGTCATCAGTATTCCAACCAATTCCTTTACCGCCGTTACCTAGTTTGTCCATTAATGGACCTAACGAAGTAAATTTCTTATAGGTATTAGGGTAGTCACGTTCAACTACCATCATATTTGGAGCGGTCATTCCTGGAATTAGGTCACATTCACCTTTTTTCCAATCCTTAACATCAAAAGGTTGAGCTAGCTCTCCCGGAGTGTCATGTAACATTGGTACGGTAACTAAATCTTGTTCAACACCTAAGTTGCCTTCTGACACTTCAGAGAACTTCTTAGCGATCCCTTTATAAATTTCCCAATCCGATCGTGCCTCCCAAGCAGGGTCGACTGCTGTTGATAATGGGTGAATAAACGGATGCATATCAGAAGTATTTAAGTCATCTTTTTCATACCAACATGCCGTTGGTAAAATGATGTCAGAATACATACAAGTGGATGACATTCTAAAATCGAGTGTAGTCACTAAATCGAGTTTTCCTGTGGCACCTTGATCGACCCATTCAGCTTCCTGAGGTTTAATACCATCGACCATACCGACATCTTGGTTCATCACACCATGCTTTTCCGCGCCTAATAAGTACTTAAGCATGTACTCATGACCCTTACCGGAAGAGCCAAGTAAGTTGGAACGCCAAATGAACATGTTTCTTGGAAAATTCTCTGGTGCATCAGGCGCTTCCGCAGCAAATTTTAAGTTGCCATTTTTCAGCTCTTGAATAGTGAATTCTTTAGGCTCCATTCCTGCAGCTTTAGCGTCACGGCATAGTTGTAATGGGTTTCGATTTAACTGTGGCGCTGAAGGTAACCAGCCCATTCTTTCTGCTTTGATATTGTAATCAAGCATATGTTCTGAGAAATCATCTTTATTCGCCAATGGAGATAGAACTTCATGGATACTAACCTTCTCATGGCGCCATTGTGATGAATGGTTATAGAAGAATGAAGTTGAATTCATTTGACGAGGAGGGCGCGACCAATCTAAGCCAAAGGCTAGTGGTAACCAACCGGTTTGAGGACGTAATTTTTCTTGTCCAACATAGTGCGCCCAACCGCCGCCTGATTGCCCAATACAGCCACACATCATTAGCATGTTAATTAAGCCGCGATAGTTCATATCCATGTGATACCAATGATTCATTGCTGCTCCAACGATAATCATTGATTTACCTTTAGTCTTATTGGCTGTGTCTGCAAATTCACGTGCGATTCGAATCACTTTGTCACGAGCAAGCCCAGTAATTTTTTCTTGCCAAGCAGGTGTATAAGCTATGTCATCATCGTAGCTTGAAGCAACATTATCTCCACCTAAACCACGATCTAAACCATAGTTTGCCATCATTAAATCATACACGGTGGCAACGACATACTCTTTACCATCGGCGCCTTTTATAGTGGTACTCGGAACATTTCGAACTTGTACGGGTTCTTGGTCACAACCATCCCAGTGAGCGCTAGCAGTAGAACTTGCGGCAAAATGTGGGAAGGCGACTGGTGAAACTTGGTCACCAATAAAAGAGAGTTTTAATTTTGTTTGGTTGCCATTAGCACCATCTCTTTCTTCGATATTCCATTTACCTTTTTCACCCCAACGATAACCAATCGAACCCTGTGGAGAAACTAAACCATTAGAGTTTTCATCGAATGCAATGGTTTTCCACTCTGGATTATTCTCTTGGCCCAAGTCACCGGCTAAGTCTGATGCTCTTAAGAAGCGAGTCGATTTTAAAGACTGATCATCATGTTGTTCCAAGACGACTAGCATGGGGAAGTCGGTGTATTGACGTACATAGTCAGTAAAGTATTCACTCGGGTTTTCTAAGTGAAATTCTTTTAATATGACATGACCAAACGCCATAGCAAGTGCTGCATCAGTTCCTTGTTTTGGGTTTAACCACTCGTCTGTTAATTTTGAAACCTCTGCGTAATCTGGTGTGATTGAAACTGTTTTGGCACCTTTGTAACGAACTTCAGTTAAGAAATGCGCATCCGGTGTTCTTGTTTGAGGAACGTTAGAACCCCAAGCAATAATGTAGTTTGAGTTGTACCAATCAGCAGATTCTGGAACATCGGTTTGTTCGCCCCATACCATTGGAGAAGCGGGGGGTAAATCGCAGTACCAGTCGTAGAAACTCATACATACACCACCAATTAGTGATAAGTATCTTGAGCCAGCTGCATAAGAAACCATCGACATCGCAGGGATCGGAGAAAACCCTATAATTCGATCTGGTCCATATTGCTTAGCGGTGTATACGTTAGCCGCTGCGATCATTTCGTTACACTCATCCCAACTGGAGCGAACAAATCCACCGAGGCCTCGTTTGGCTTTGTAAGACTTTGCTTTCTCAGGATCTTCAACGATAGAAGCCCAAGCTTGTACTGGATCAAGTGATTTTCTTGCTTCTCTCCAAAGCTTCATTAACGGCTTTCTAATTTTTGGATACTTAAGACGATTAGCGCTATATAAGTACCAGGAGTAACTAGCCCCACGAGGACAGCCACGCGGTTCATGGTTAGGTAAGTCTGGTCGAGTACGAGGGTAATCAGTTTGTTGTGTTTCCCAAGTGACTAGTCCGTTCTTAACATAGATTTTCCATGAACAAGAACCCGTACAGTTAACACCATGTGTTGAACGTACGATTTTGTCGTGTTGCCAACGTTGACGATAACTATCTTCCCATTCTCGACTTTCATTGGTGGTTTCACCGTGCCCGTCTGAGAACTCACCAGTTTTCTTTTTGAAAAACTGTAAGCGATCCAAAAATTGACTCATTATTTTTCTCCGTATCTTGCGAATTTATTTCAAGTACTGCTTATTCAGATATTTAAAGCTAAAATCAAAACCAAAACTAAAACTAACCTCACCACGGAGGCACGGAGGTGACTGAGAAAGAACTTAAGAATTATTACTCCGTGTTCTCCGTGCCTCCGTGGTGAGTCGGTCTTTAAGGGTTATGGAACTCGGCGTTCTTTCTTAGGTAGAACCACCAGTTAATCACGATACAAACGCCGTAGAAAATTGCGAATCCATAAAGTGCATTTTCTGGAGTCGTTAGTTTAATTTGCTCACCCAATACTTTCGGGATAATGAATGCGCCGTAGGCTGCAACCGCTGAAGTCCAACCTAAAACTGGGCCTGCTTGTTCTTTATCAAAGACCATTGAAATCGTTCTGAACGTTGAACCGTTACCGATACCAGTAGCCGCAAACAACAATAAGAAGAGTACAAAGAAAGGAACAAAGAACTCTTCTGGTGTAGCAGAGGAGTAGGCTGCCTGCATGTAATACGCAACACCAACTGCACAAGCGACCATGGCTACAGCGCAAATTTGAGTCACTAATGCACCACCGACTTTATCAGATATCCAACCACCGACTGGTCGAATTAATGCGCCAATAAATGGACCCATCCAAGCGTACATTAAAGCGCTAGGGCCATTAGGATTAGCCACATCGTGAGTCATGACACCATCAACCATAATATGTTGATAACCGAAAATTACTTTAATTGAGAGACCAAACCCTGCTGCAAAACCGATGAAAGAACCAAATGTCATGGTGTAAATAACACTCATCACCCAAGTATGTTTGTTGTTAAAGATTTTGTATTGACGATTTAAGTTGTCTCTAATTTGGCCTGGTAAAAGTTTTAATAAATAAACTGTTAATGCAATAACAATCGGCAAGGCTATCCATTTACTCAACATGAAACCTGAACCGCCAACTTTCTCGGGGAGCATTAACCACAGTCCAAAGATTGCAGTAGCAAAACCGATTAGTAACATACCAGTAATGATGGAAAATGAACCGATGGGATTGGGTAGATCAGGAGTGACGTGGGAAGCTTTGATGTTATTCATTCCCCACCAACCGACGAGTAGCAGTGGGATTAAAAATAACAGCCAAACAAATCCCGCATTGTGAATCCATGCTTCAGAGCCAGCTGGTATTTTTCCGATTAAAGTGCCTGAAGTAGTTACAAGCTCCATTGGTTCTCCGCCAAAAAGACCGAAAGTCATCACTAAAGGCACCAGAATTTGCATCGTAGTTACACCAAAATTTCCTAGTCCTGCATTTAATCCAAGTGCTAAACCTTGTTGCTTTTTAGGAAAGAAGAAACTGATGTTAGACATTGAAGAAGCAAAGTTTCCACCACCGAAACCAGAAAGTAAGGCGAGAACTTGGAACACCCAAAGTGGTGTATTTTTGTCTTGTAGCGCGATACCTGTTCCAATTGCCGGAATCATTAGTAAAGCGGTTGTGAACACAATGGTATTACGACCGCCAGCGAGTCGAATAAAGAAACTGCTTGGAATTCGTAATGTCGCGCCAGTTAAGCCAGCAACCGCCATCAGGGTAAATAGCTCGCTTTTAGCAAATGGGAATCCAAGATTTAACATTTGAATGGTAATTATTCCCCAGTAAAGCCAAACTGCAAATCCGCAGAGTAAGCTTGGGATCGAAATCCAGAGGTTTCGGTTAGCAATTTTCTTGCCTTCGGATTCCCAGAATTTGGGATCTTCAACGTCCCACTTTTTGATATCTGACATTAGTTACTCCGTTTGTCGTTAGCTGGACTTTGTCACAACTAACAAGTCGTTAATTAAAATCATACGATTTTGTTAAATTTGAGTGTGTGCTAAAAGTAAAGTTGGTTTATCAAATTTGTAGTCGCAGATTAGCAACCCAATAATGTGGCTAGTTGATCTGGATCAAGCGGAATAGTAAAGATTTTTTGGGAAGGTTTAATAACTACCACTTTGGTAGTAGTTGTGGTAATCTTGTAACCTATTGATATTAAATGAATAATGGAGGGTTTGTTTTGATTTTTGGCTACTGGTGATAATTTTTGAGGAATAAGTAGTAGTCGATTAATTAGGTATTTTTTAGAGGAGGTTAATCAGATGCTTGTGAGCAAGTTATGAAGATTTCTGGGGTTCGCTTAGGTAAAATCAACAACGCTTCTAGTAGTAATCAAAACAATCAATAAGCCAATCAAGATAAACTTAGAGAGTAGCAATTAGATGCCTATAACACGGAACTTTAATCATTCTAGTCAGATCAAAGACATCGAGTTGGACGAAGTTTCCTATAGTTCATCTATTGTCGCTCGGGCTGGTCAAATTATGGCTCTGATCATTGGTCTTGGCTTTTTGGTGATGATTGCTTCGATGTTAGTTTCTGAAAGCTTAAGCGGAGACGCTGCTCAGATAAATAGAGCTGGAGCGCTGCGTATGCAAGCACTACGGATATCTAGAGCGCTTATATTAGACCTTTCGAGTACAGAAACTTCAGGTTTTGATAAAGCTTTAGAAAACCATAATAATCAATACCCGTTGCAGTTTGAACACACTCAAAGATTAAAAGTTGAAGTAGTCGGCTTTGAGAATAGGCTTCAACATCTTTTTGAAGGCGGTGTGACCAGTCATCTAACGGAGGAGAAAATCAAGGCTCAGTATCAATTATTGTTATCTGAATGGAATGAGATAAAAAAGCTAATCGATTCAGCACAAATTTCAAGTGTTAATTTAAAAGTATTTGATTCGTTTGTCGAGCAAATTGATTTACTGGTTAATCAATTGCAAATCGCTTCAGAAAAGAAGTTAACTTTATTAAGAACGGTTCAAGGTATCAGCCTTTTTAGTTTGATGTTAATAGCCTTTGTTGTGTTAATTAGACTTAATAGAACGGTCATTGCGCCACTAAAAAAGATTGTAGAGATTTCAGAAAAAGCCGGCCAAGGAGATTTTAGCCAAAAAGTTGAGTATGATTCAGATAATGAATTAGGGGTGTTGGCAAAGACTATTAATAAAATGTCAACTGAATTAGCACTGAGTCACCAAGACTATGAAGCAAGGGTTGAAGAAAAAACTCGCGCCTTAAGTCATAGCAATCGTTCACTACAAGTGCTGTACAAAGCTGCTAGCAACTTAGCAGCAAAGGTCTCTTCATATGATGAACCTGCTTTTTGCAAAGAGTTAGAAGAAGCACTAGGAGAAGGCAGAGTCTGCATTACTCGATACAATAAAAGTTTAGAAAAAAAAGTATTGTCTTCAGATGAGGTTTTAGACGATGCTTCAGACTTTGATACAAATAGTTTTCCTATTGAAAAAAATAAAGAACAGTATGGCATTGTCGTATGGCAAATGTCCAAGGGATATAAAGCAAGAAGTTGGCAGCTAATGATGCTAAAAGCAATTGCTGATATTGTTGCTACGACCATCGATTTACAACAAAAAAGAAATACCGAGAAAAGAGTCTTAATCTTTGAAGAGCGCGCAGTGATAGCAAGGGAGTTGCATGATTCATTGGCTCAGTCATTGTCATATTTAAAGGTTCAAATGAGTGTGCTCACAAAACGAATACAAAAGAGAGCAAACCAAGATGTTATTGATAATACTATAGATGATATAAAAAATGGTTTAAATGCCGCTTATCTTCAACTTAGAGAATTATTAACAACCTTTAGGCTTAAGCTCGATGATCCGTCTTTATCTAATGCGTTGCAGGGAACGATTGTAGAGTTTAGTGAGAAGTGCGGATACCAAATTAAGTTAAGCAATTTAGTCGAAGAAAATCTATTAACCGCAAATCAAGAAATTCACGTGCTACAAATTATTCGAGAAGCCCTGTCTAATGTACATCGACATGCTCACGCTACGGAAGCTGGTGTAGAACTAACTAGACAAGGTAATCTTTGTTGTGTACAAATATGGGACAACGGAATTGGTGCCGTAATGACTGATGAACAACCTGGACATTTTGGTATGGGGATTATGCAAGAGCGAGCTAAATCGCTCGGAACTTCGATTAGTATTAATGTAAGAGAACCTAGTGGTACTAGTATCTATTTAAAAATAAAATTAGCGACTAGCGAACACCAATAAGATAACGGATAAACTAATGACAAAATCGTCAATTCTATTAGTCGATGACCATCCTATGCTCAGAAATGGGGTGGCTCAATTAATTTCTTTAGAAGATAACCTTGAAGTTGTGGCTCAAGGTAATAATGGGGAGGAGGCTATATCTGAAGCGATTAAATACCAACCTGACCTAATTCTGCTTGATTTAAATATGAAAGGCATGAGCGGAATTGATACGCTGATTGCGCTTAAACGTGCTGAAGTCTCAGCAAAAGTTGTCATTTTTTCTGTTTCAGATAATAAAACGGATGTCATTCAGTCTCTTAAGTTTGGCGCAGATGGGTATCTTTTGAAAGATTCTGAACCAGAAGAGTTGATCAATAAAATTAATAAGGCCTTGGTGGGAGAAATGGTGCTAAGCGATCCGCTCGCACAGATTGTCGCTCGCTCGTTACAATCTAATACTGGTACAAATCCCATCGAAAGTTTAACCCAACGAGAATTTGAAATTTTACGTTCCATTGCATCGGGTAATAGTAACAAGGTCATCGCTAAGAATTTAGGCATTACCGAAGGAACTGTAAAAGTTCACGTGAAAAATATGCTGCGAAAGCTAGGGCTAAAAACTCGAGTGGAAGCGGCAGTGTGGGCTGTTGAACAAAATGTAAGTCGTTAAGAACTTATTATGATCATAGCGTTTTTACTATCGCTCCAAAAAGTTATTTGCAATAGCATCTCTCAATAGTTTCTTGTGCTGCTCTGACTTGATTGAAAAATACATTACCGCCATGCAAAGTGCTAACACTCCATAAAGCAACATAAAACAAGCGGTGTGTATGCCTAGTAAATCTACCGCGACACCAAACATGACAGGTAAAGTCACTCCCCCTAGCGCTCCAATGGTAGCAACCGTTCCGCCAACGCTGCCCATGTGTTCGGGGTAATGGTCTTGTATTATTTTGTAGACGCTTGCACGACCAAATCCCTGTGCTAATCCAATTACTAGAATAAGGAATGTGAAGAGCCAAACATTAATGTTAATAGCCAAGTTAACATCTTTTTCTACACCATGGATAATCATCGTCGTCGGCGGATAACTAAGAAAGAATAGGCAGACCAAGCATACCCAAAAGACACTCCAATTGACCGCTCTACCTCCATATCGATCGGAAAACCAACCACCTAATGCTCTTACCATGCTAGAAGAGGTGACAAAAATTAATGTGAGTAGCATGGCTGTTTCTAAGTCGAGTTTGTAAGCGGACATGTAATACTGGGGAAGCCAAAGTAGCAAGGCTAAAAAACTTCCAAATACAAAATAATAATATAAACCGAACCGCCAAACATGCATCTCTTTGAGAGGAGCCAGATGAAACCCTAGGCTAGTATTTCTTCTTTTTTCCATATACTTCGTCTCTTCTGGAGATAACATTGCAAACAATATAAGCATTATCAACATGCCAGCTGCGTAGACCAGACCAATCATATCCCAGCCAAGATAGTTAATGATTTGAGGTGCGAGTGCAAGGGTAATGGCAGCACCTGCATTACCTGCACCAAAAACTCCCATCGCATAACCTTGTTGTTTTCGTTCAAACCATACCGACACGTAACGAATACCAATAGTAAAAGAGACGCCAGAAACACCAATTAAGAATCCAACAAAGATATAGCCCCAATAAGTGTCAATCCATCTGAGTGCTAGCAGTGCAGGGACTATTAAGATCATTTGGTAGATAAATAGTTTTCGGCAGGAATAAATTTCGCAAAGTATCCCAACCGGAAACCTAAGGATGGCACCGGTGAGCATGGGAGAAGCAAGTAAAAAGCCAAATTCGGTCGCGCTTAAGCTAAGTGATTCTTGAATATTAATTCCCATTACCGCATAAAGAGTCCAAACGGAAAAATTGGCAGCAAACGCCAAAGTAGACATGATTAGTACGCGTCGAGCTTGTTTTGTTTGAAAGTCCATATATTTCTCTTATCGAGCTATCGTTAAGTGTTATTTATACCAAGTAAGGATTAAACCTAATCTTTGTAGTCTAGTTTTACTACTGAATAGTATTGAAAACAACTCGCTTATTTATTGCTCAATGTCAATTTATGTTGAATTTACTCTACTGATGTTGATTTTACGAGATACAAAAAGCTCAAACTGGCTACTACTTAGGGAGTAGGATCTATAACTTAAGGGGTAGCAATTATAACAAAAAGTAGCTCGATTTATGGTTATCAGATGTTGGCTTGACCTAGATCAGGATTAATACAGCCCGACTGCTAAACTAGCGCTTGAAACTTACTTTACCCGTGATGTTCCATTTGTAAGGGGAATAATAATGTCAACACATAGCAAACTGAATATTCTTAATTTTAAAGACCCCAAGATAAAAATGCTCCATATTACTTGGTTCGCATTCTTTTTATCTTTTGTTGTCTGGTTTTCTCACGCGCCTTTAATGGTTTTTATAAAGGAAGCATTTAACCTTACCACTCCACAAGTAAAAGCGTTGCTTATTTTGAATGTCGCTTTAACCATCCCAGCGCGTATAGCCATTGGTATTTTGGTCGACAAGTATGGTCCTAGAATTGTATATAGTGGTTTGTTAGTTGTTTCTAGTTTTATTTGTTTTGGTTTTGCAACCGCGACGAGTTATGAACAGTTGGCACTATTTAGATTTATGCTTGGATTTGTTGGCGCAGGCTTTGTTATCGGAATAAGGTTAGTTGGTGAATGGTTTCCTGCAAAACAAGTTGGGGTTGCTGAAGGTATTTACGGCGGCTGGGGAAATTTTGGTTCGGCTGCCGGTGCAATGTCTCTACCGACCATCGCATTGATGTTTGGCGGCGAAGATGGATGGCGCTACGCATTAGGATTAACTGGTGTTATCGCAGGGTTGTACGGATTATTTTTTTATAGCGTTGCACGTAATACGCCTAAAGGCTCTACTTACTTTAAGCCTAAAAAAGCAGGTGGTTTAGAAGTGACAAGTAAGGGGGACTTCTACTTTTATCTGCTTATGAATATACCAATGTATCTTGCGCTAGCGGTACTTGCTTGGAAGTTATCACCCGCAGGTGTCGGATTACTGACTACTGAAACAATGTATATCATGTGGATTGGTTTGTTCGGACTATTCTTATTTCAAACTCATGCGATTTATCAAGTTAATAAAGAGAACTTGACTAAAGGAGTTCCAGATTTAGAAAAATACAAGTTTAAGCAAGTTGCCATTTTGGATATTGCTTATTTTGTAACTTTTGGTTCTGAGCTTGCAGTTGTTTCTATGTTACCACTCTATTTCTTAGATACTTTTGCTGGACTGAGTGCGGTTCAGGCTGGTTTACTCGCATCCGGTTTTGCTTTTATGAATTTAGTCGCGAGACCAACGGGTGGTTGGTTTAGTGATAAGTTCGGACGTCGTAAAAGTTTAATGATCTTAATTGGCGGTTTGGCAATTGGTTATTCAGTGTTAGCCAACATTGATAGTAACTGGTGGATACCTGTTGCAGTCATATCAACAATGTGTTGTTCTTTCTTTGTACAAGCTGGTGAAGGTGCGGTTTTCGCTATCGTTCCTTTAGTAAAACGCAGAATGACAGGGCAAATTGCAGGTATGGCGGGCGCTTATGGTAATGTCGGTGCAGTGACTTTCTTAACCGTTTTATCATTTGTTGACTACAGTACATTCTTTTACGTTATTTCTGCTTGTGCCGCAGTTATCTTTTTGCTTTGTTGGTTTATTGATGAGCCGAAAGGTCAAATGGCTGAAGTGATGCCTGATGGAAGTGTCCACTTAATCGATGTAGAATAATGTTTAATTAATAAAGTGATAAAAGCCAAACGAGACGATATTTTGTTTGGCTTTTAGGCGATCACTTATCAGATAATTTTGAGTGTTGGGATTGGCTGTTTATGAAGAAAACTTCTCAAAGTATGAATAATGCTCGAGCCGGTGAACGTGCAACCTCAAATTCTTCAACTAATCAATCCCAAGACGATCAACCTGAGGCTTCACAAGCAAATCCTAGTCTAAGCCATTCCAATTCAAACAGTTGCGAAAACAACAACGATTTATCTAAACTGGTGATCAATTTAGGTAGCTGTTCCACTAAAGGCGTTAAATCGCAAAACGAAGACTATGTTAGTGTTTTTAGTCCGGACGACTTACATCAGCTCGAAAATAAGGGAATTGCTTTAGCATTGGCGGATGGAGTAAGTAGTGCCGAAGCGGGTAAAGAAGCCAGTCAAACCGCAGTAACTAATTTTATTACCGACTATTATCAAACGCCAGACACTTGGTCGGTGAGTCATGCAGGTCAAAAGATATTAACGGCGGTTAACCTAAAGCTGTACCGCAAGAGTCATGAATTTTCCAACGAAGAGAAAGGTTATCTTTGTACCTTTAGTGGCATGATTGTTAAGTCACAAACAGCTCACGTTTTTCATGCCGGTGACTCTCGAATTTATCGGATTGAAGAGGGCGAGTTACGACAAATAACCAATGATCATACTGCAATGATTGGCAAAGGCCGAAGCATCTTAGCACGCGCAGTTGGCATGGATAGCAGTTTAAATATTGACTACACCAAGTTTGAAGTGGCACAGGGAGACATTTTTTTATTAAGTAGTGATGGTGTTCACGATTTTGTTTCTCAAGACGAATTAATTGAGCTTCTAAATCGACCTGATTCAGAACAGTCTATTGCAGAGGAGATCGTTGAGTTAGCTAAAACTAATTCGAGTGACGATAATATTAGTTGTATTGTTGCTAAAGTTGCGTCGCTGCCAAAACAAAGTTTAGATGATTTTAATAACCGGCTTACTCGACTTCCTTTTCCTCCTGAACTAGACAAAGGGATGAGTCTTGACGGATTCAAAGTAATCAAAGAAATATTTGCCAGTAGCCGAAGTCAGCTTTATTTAGTTGAGGATCAAGATAGTGGTGAACAGATGGTTATGAAGACACCCTCAATTAATTTTGAAAATGATACTTCATATATTGATCGTTTCATTCAAGAGGAGTGGATTGGAAAGCGAATTGATACGCCATTTGTTGTAAAGACTTTACAACAAACACGTAAAAGGAACTTCTTGTACTACTTAATGGAATATGTACAAGGTGATACTCTAGAGGCTTGGATTAAGAACAACCGTTTTCCACGGCCAAAATTAGTCATAAAGATAGTAGAGCAAATAGCCGAAGGCTTAAAGGCTTTCCATAATCAAGAAACGATTCATCAAGATCTTAAGCCTGGAAATGTGATGATCACTAAAGAGGGGGATGCTAAAATTGTTGATTTTGGTTCCGTATACGTTGCCGGAATTGCCGAAATATTTAGACCCTTAGAACATGAAGGCGCATTGGGTACAGCCAGTTATTCGGACCCTCAATATCTGATGGGAATGAACTCTGGTGTGCAGGGGGATTTGTATGCACTAGCCACAATTACCTATGAAATGTTTACTGGCGAGCTTCCTTATGGTCCAGCAATTGAAGAATGTAAGTCGGCGTTAGATTATGACCGACTAAGGTATCGAAGTGCTAATCAGTTTAACCCTGTCATACCTTTATGGTTCGATAGAACATTGCAACGAGGTGTCGATTTTAATCTTGAAAAACGCTATACCAATATGGAAGAGTTTCTTAAGGACCTTCACCATCCAAACCCCAATTATTTATTGGATGATCCAAGCTACAAAGAGGATAAAAATCAAGCATTGTTCTGGCAGTTTATATCCGGTTTTATGTTGTTAACTATTTTGCTGATCTTCGTGCTATTCACCTAAACAAAAAAGACCCAAATCAGACTTTGTTAGCGTCCATATTAGTGGCGTAATCGTTAACAATAAGTCCCATATTACTATCATATCCATCAGGTTTTGGAATTAGTACTTGATGGCCAGAGCCCGGAGCAACGATCATTTTTCTTCCATATTGGTTGGTCATAGAATCTAGTCTGATTCTATGATCACCGGATGGTGACATTAGTATTAACTGGTCACCCACCTGAAATTTATTTTTAACTTCAATCAGTAGTTGGTTATCTTTACAATCGACTACTTCTCCCGCAAATTTCTGTTGATGTTGCTCAGGACTACCGTTGAGGTAATTTTGATAGTCGTCATGGACATGTCGTCTAAAAAATCCTTCAGTAAAGCCTCTATTGGCCATACCTTGCAAGTTATCCATTAACTGATTATCGAAAGAGTTCCCCGATACAGCATCGTCAATTGCTTTTCTATAAGCTTGCGATGTTCTTGCTGCATAATAGAATGATTTAGTTCTGCCTTCGATTTTTAGACAGTTAATACCGATCTCCACCAATTTCTGTACATGTTGGACTGCTCTTAGATCTTTAGAGTTGAAGATATAGGTACCATTTTCATCTTCGTACATCGGCATGTATTCACCGGGTCGTTGTTTTTCTTCTAACAAAACAAGTTTATCTGTAGGGTCTCCAATACCGGTTGCGGTATTTATTGTTTGTGTTTTTCGCGGTGTTATCCCTATGTCACCATTGTCATGTTGTTTAGCAAGATGAACGTCGTATCCCCATCTACACGCGTTAGTGCAGGTTCCCTGGTTTGGATCACGATGATTAAAATAACCTGAGAGCAAGCAGCGCCCTGAGTAAGCAATACAAAGAGCCCCATGAACAAATACTTCGAGTTCTATGTCTGGACACTGTTGGCGAATTTCAGCCACTTCTTCTAATGAAAGCTCTCTCGAGAGAATAATTCTTTTGATACCAATGGATTGCCAGAATTTAACTGCAGCATAGTTGACCGTATTCATTTGCACTGATAGATGGATAACTGCTTCAGGCCATTTTTCCCTTACCATCATCATTAAACCAGGGTCTGACATTATTAGTGCATCTGGTTTCATATGAATGATCGGTTCAATATCCTTAAGGAAGGTTTTTACTTTTGCATTATGCGGTGCGATGTTAGCAGCAATGAAAAAATGTTTACCGGCCGCTTGGGCTTCCTTAATACCTATTTCTAAGTTTTGTAAATTAAAACTATTATTGCGTACCCTCAGGCTATATCGTGGTTGGCCCGCGTAAACTGCGTCGGCTCCATATGCAAAAGCATAGCGCATGTGTTTAAGCGAACCTGCCGGAGCGAGTAATTCTGGGCTAAATGAATGGGTCATAAAAGATAAGGTTCTTGAATAGTTAATGGTAAATTGAACTTTCGCGATAGTACCAATTTAAATCCAATCAGAAAGCGCAGGATTATCTATGAAAGAGGTAGGTTTAGACTTGATTTAGGTCAAGCTGAGCTAGATTGATTTGAACTTTAATAGAAAATGGGAGAGGCTATTTTAAGGATGCTCAATATCAGTGAATTCTAGCCGATTTCGTCCATTGGTTTTGGCACGATATAGCAACTCATCGGCGCGTTTAATTCCTTGCTCAAGAAGAATGTACTTTTTAACTTCAGTACAACCAAGACTAATTGTCAGATTTATGCTGACATCATTGTATTTAAAGGGATAATCTTCAACCATCTTTCTAATTTTTTCTGCAATATGTAACCCAACTTGATGACTGGTGCGAGGGAATATAATTAAGAATTCTTCACCGCCAATTCTTGCGACAACATCTAACTCCCTGATATTACGCCTGAATAGCCGTGCCATATGTTTTAGTACCATATCGCCGGTATCGTGCCCATAGGTATCATTTACTCGTTTAAAATGATCGATATCAACCACCACAATCGTCATTGGAAAGTGAGAGCCATGGTCGTTTTTTGCCGCGTCCATGAATACCGAATCGATAAAGCGGCGATTCGGAAGGTTGGTTAGAGAGTCGGTATTGGCCAACTTCAAGCGGTCTAGATTAATCGTCGACAACTCATTATGGCTCCGATTCCGAAAGTATTCAGCTATAAAACAGAGAAACAAATTAACTAAAAAGGTTGGTGCAAAGCGTGCGACTTCCTCTGGTCTATATTCAGCGAGAATGAGCTGTGGATTGTGGATCATAATTAGAATAGTGGCGAATAGAAGGAGGTTGACCAACAAACCTTTAAATGGCCCAAAGAAAACAAATAGCGTTATAGGAAACGGGTAAGCCCAAAAAAGTCCAGTATTGGCGTAGCCTCCAGTATAAACAACCGAAAATACTAAACCCAAAACCGCAATACCTGTTAAGGTCGTAGTGACGTGTAGTTTTTGATGGTAGTAAGAAGCAAATGAGTTAAGGTACATAAAACCAGCGCTTGCAAATAAGGCCAGTTTTAAAGTTAGGCTTTCGGATGGTGTTTTAAAGGCAAAATAAAGAACTATTGAGCCACCGATAAAGGTAAAAAAATAGAGAACTGACTTTTTGCGTCTTGTATCGACATTTTGGCTGGAATCAACCTTAACTAATCGTTTCCATCTCTCAGAATTCATTCCAAATTATTGCTCTTTCTTAGTTGATCCCGTGAGTGTTTATAGTATCTTTTTTGCCCCAAACAGTAAAACTTGATATGAGAAGCCGTTTCTATATAATGCGCTGTTCATTATTTGCACTAGATTTACGTTCTAGCTAGCTATAGGAAATTATTCAAAATGTCATACATTGTCTGCGCGCTGTATAAGTTTGTCGCACTCCCAAATTACCAATCCTTACGTCAACCGCTACTCTCAGAAATGAAAGAACATGAGGTAAGAGGAACACTTTTACTTGCTCACGAGGGTATCAACGGTACCATTTCAGGCTCCAGAGAGTCGATTGATTCCCTTCTCAGTTGGTTAAATCAACAACCTGGGCTTGAAAATATCGATGTAAAAGAATCGATTTCCCAAGAAAAGCCGTTTAAACGGACTAAGGTCAAATTAAAGAAAGAAATTGTCACTATGGGGGTTGAGGATATCGACCCGCGTAAAGTAGTCGGCACCTATGTGGAGCCAACTGAGTGGAATGATTTAATTAAAGATCCTGAAGTCGTGCTAGTCGACACACGAAATGACTATGAATATGCAGTCGGGACTTTCGAAAATGCAATTAATCCTAATACGGAATCATTCCGAGAATTTCCTAACTACGTAAAACAGAATCTAGATCCTAAGAAGCATAAAAAAGTTGCGATGTTTTGTACTGGTGGAATACGCTGCGAAAAATCGACAGCTTACATGAAGCAGCAAGGCTTTGAAGAGGTATATCACCTTAAAGGCGGTATCCTCAAATACTTAGAAGAAGTACCAAAAGAGTCAACAACTTGGAATGGCGAATGTTTTGTTTTTGATGATAGAGTGACTGTCGACCATGATTTGCAGCCAGGTCAATATGACCAATGTAATGCATGTAGAATGCCTATCACCAAGGATGAACAACAAAGTGAAAAGTATCAGCAAGGAGTCAGCTGCCCTCATTGTTTTGATAAAACCAGTGATGAGCAAAAAGCCCGGTATTTGGAAAGAGAAAAACAAATACAGTTGGCAAAATTACGCGGAGAAGAGCATATTGGTGGTGACGCTGAAAAGTTCTTAAATCAACGAAGAGAAGAAAAGAAGCGCCAACGAGAGTATGTTAGAGAGCGCAATCAGCAGTCAGCTCAAAAGCTTGACTAACTAGTTGACTTGATTATTACAAGGTTTAGACCCAAATTTGAGGAGTAAACGTTGCTATCAAAAAACTTGGTCGTTAAGTATAGTTTAATCTTATGTGGCCTTATCCTTGTGCTAATTGGACTAATTGGGATAATCTTGCCGGGCTTACCGACCACCATTTTTTTAATTCTAGCGGCCGCTTGTTTCGCAAAATCCTCTCCAAGCCTCCATCAAAGACTGCTTAAACACCCGTGGTTTGGCCCTATCATCGAAAACTGGAATAAGAACAAAAGTATACCCTTAAGGGCCAAGCAGCTGGCAATACTAATGATTATCTTGTCTTATTGTTACACCTGGTTTAGCGTTGAAAGCCTTTCTCTGCGCACTTATTGTTACACCTGGTTTAGCGTTGAAAGCCTTTCTCTGCGCACGTTAATTGCTGCTATCCTATTTGCTGTTGTGATCTATTTGTTACGACTACCTTTGTCAGAAAACAGCCACAAATAATCAACTATCATCTAAAGTTTGTAAGTCAAACACTCCTTAATAGATTTATTTATTGGCACTGCTATAGAGCTCGAATACTATTATCGAACTCAGCTAGGAACTACAATTCGCATTCGTCATTAACCGTTTCTTTCCAAACTACTGGCTCCCAATATTCTCCCGAGCGCTGTTTGAACTGTTTGTCCTTAATAAATTTAGCCGCTAAGTTATAAGTTACATTAGGCTTAATATCTATTTCGATCGATTTAGCAACACCATGGAATCTTTTGTTTCTTCTAGTAGACCATTTAAAATCATTAGTCCTATCAGTCCAATTAGACAGTTTAGAACCTTGAGGACTTCTGAACCTTCTGACGAACAAATAATCATTAATGTACTCTTTTAAATGAATAATGTGCTTACCGGGTTTAAGTCTGAAGGTTTCTCTGGTTGAGTTGACTCTTTGTTCATCGATTTGAAATATTTTTGCATGGTAAAATTGCTTACTACTGGGGGGCGTGAAGAAAACAGAAACTTTGCCACAGCCAGCTTCATCCGTTTGCACAGTATCGTTAAACCGATCTTTAGTGGATTCAGCACCAATTTCTAATTTAATCGACGGAGTATATTTACCAATAACAATGGATTCAAACGTTTCTGTTTTTCCATTTTTGTCGATTGTTAAGCGCAATGAATCGCCTGCAATAGCGTTTTCGAGTTCTGAGAAAGCTCGACGTTTTTCTGAATTGTCCACCGGTATATCGTTTATAGCAATGATAAGATAGCCGGGTTTTAGATTTAGTTTATCCGCATAACTACCAGGTGTTACCGAAAGAATTTTATAGCCCTTGGCAATACTATCTAAATCGAGTACTAAACCTAAGTTTGGGGACTGTTTAGCTGGTAGCCCAACTTGAAAATGTAAGTCCTTTACCGAGTTGCCAGCTTTGTTTTCTATCTCTGTAATTGCAGCAATAGTTGACTGTAATTGTTGCTGCAAATCTTTAACCAATTGTTCAGATTCTGGGGTAATGTTAGAGCTTTGATTGGATTGCTCAGCGTTAGTCTGTGTGAATAATAACAAAAAAAGAATGGTTACTAATATTTTAAAAGTAGACTGCTTCATAGTTTTCTTCCTGTTGTATAGAGTTGTACTCATAATAGAATTCATAGTCTATTCCCTCGCTCTAAATGGATTCGGTCTTTCTCGAAAGATCGACATTTAGCTTCTCGATTGAGCTGATCAAGAGCTGTCTTCTGGCTTGCCATAGTTCGAGTTTTTCCAACTTGCTTAGGCCTTCTAAGTAACTTAGTTGAATCTCACTATCGATTTGTTGTAATTTAATTTGTAGTGCTTGAATTGCGACTGTTTGTGGTGTTCCGTTAGTTGTAGTTAGCTCTACACTGTGTTGTAACTGATAATTCTCATTGATAGCCAGCGCAAGTTTAGTATCTATATCTGTTACAGTCTTATTAGAGTTAAACAGTGGTGCTAAGATAACTAAACAGAAACATGCAGCCAAAGAAATTAGCCCAAACTGAAGTTTTTTAATCTTAGATTCCATTTTCTGTTGCTGTTGGTCTGGAAAGCCTTTTTCAAACTCCTGCGCTAATTGTTGCCATTCCATTTCAAACGGGCTAGATTGAAAGGTTTGATCAAGTCTTTGTCGAAAATCAGTGCGATTCTGTAGTCTTTTCTGGCAATATTCGCATTGCTCGAGATGTTCATTTGAGACATTATTATTTTTTTGATATTCAAGAATTTCGTTATCAGAGAGATGCATTGGTAATCTCCTTAATTGCGCTCATATTTTTTAACTGATTAAATGCTCTAGAAAGTGACTGTTTAGAAAAGCTCTCGGACTTTCCAAATAGTGCAGCGATTTCTTTGTGGCTAAAACCCTCAAGCTCATGTAAAAACAACACCGCTCGCGCGCTATCACTTAATCTTGAAGTTAGTTTGTCTAAATCTTTAATGGTGTCCCACCATTGGCTTTCAAAATATTCACTAGATTCAAGCTCGTCGTTTAATTCAACTTGGTCTTGAATACGAGAATGTTTCTTTAAAAAATCAATGGACTCGTTAACTGCAATCTGACGCACCCAACCTGCAAAGTTGCCAGATGATTTAAATTGAGCAATTTTTCGTATCACTTTTAAAAAGATCTCATGTACTATATCTTGCGACGCTGTGGGATTTGAAGTCAGCCTTATAGCCAATAAATAACAGGGCTTGGCATAAGTCTTGTAAATCGCTTCCATTGCGCTCCCATCCCCAGCCTGCGCTTTTGCAATCAGAGATGTATCTATTTGTTGGCCAAAGCCTTTGTATTCACTCATAATTGCCAATATTCGCTAATCATTAATTAGTAAGACAGTTTAAATCCGCAAACAGTCACATTTTGTTTGCAACCATTTTAACAAAAATCATACCATCGCCATTAAAACTGCAGGCAAGTCAGTATAGAGTTTGATTAGTGTACTTGTTAAGGCTGACTGTTTAAGCTGTAAGCACAGAGGTTTCGAAAATTAACTACTCAACAATTAGGAGTAAGCAATGGACAAAGCACTTCAAACGATGATTAATAATATGCCCGAGAAAACCGGTAAGTCGCTGGCTGAATGGGGCAAGATATTACAGGCAAAAGGCTTTGCTAAACATGGTGAGGCCGTTAAATATCTAAAGTCCGAGCATGGCGTAACGCACGGGTTTGCTAATACCATCGTCAGTCTTTCAAAGGAGCCTTCTGGGGCTTCAGAAGACTTACTCGAGTTGCAATATAAAGGCAAAGAAAAGCTATTTCCGATATATCAGGCACTACATAAATTAATGACTGATTTTGGTGAGGATGTGGTAGTCACACCTAAAAAGGCTGCGGTTAGTTTTATTAGGAAACATCAGTTTGCTTTAGTCAAACCCGCGACTAAAACTAGAATTGATCTCGGTTTAAAATTAAAAGCAATTGAACCTCAGGGAAAGTTAGAAGATTCCGGCCCGTTTGGAACTATGTGTACCCACCGCATAAGAATAGAGTCACTGGAAGACATTGATCAAGAGGTGACTGATTGGTTACAGCAAGCCTACGAGCGCTCAGTATAAAATGAATTTTAACTTTAATCATCAAATTGCCGAACTAAGGAATTAATCATGTTTACGGGCATCATTCAATCTATTGCTACTATCGAAAATGTATCGGATGCTGCTGGCATACGAACCTTTGTTATTAAGTTTGAGCCTGAATTTACTGATGGACTTGAAATTGGAGCGAGTGTTGCTGTGGATGGTGTGTGTTTAACGGTTACTGAGCTGATATCACCGACAACTGTCAGTTTTGACCTGATGTATACCAGTTTAAAAATCACTACGCTATCCGAATATGCATCGGGTACTAAAATTAATGTAGAAAGAGCTGCTAAAGATGGCGCGGAAATTGGCGGGCACCCTTTATCGGGCCACATTGATTTTAAGACCCGTATTTTAAAAGTAGTTCAAAATGAAGATAATTATTGCATCCGACTAGAGCTACCTAATCCGTGGCACCGTTATGTGTTTTCTAAAGGCTATATTGCGCTAAATGGCGCTAGTTTGACTATCGCCGAGGTCAATAAAGAAAAACGGTGGTTTGAGGTATGGTTGATTCCAGAGACGCGAAGGATGACAACCTTTGAAAATAAAAGCGAGGGTGACTATATCAATATAGAAATAGAGCGTAGCACTCAGGTCGTCGTTGATACGGTTAGAGATGCAGTAAAGGATGAACTTGCTGAATTATACCCATTACTTGAAAAGTTATTAGAAAACCAAGGGGGAAATATTGATCAATTAGCCGGCTCTATACAAACGTCTATTCAAACAGGCAAACAGAAATAAGTTTCTAATAATAATCAATTGAAAGGATTCAACTAATCGATAGTCTAATTAGTTATTCCAAGGGACTGTTTAATTAACCCCAAGGTCTGACTAGTAATTTCAGCCAACACTGTTATAGTTGCGCCCAGTTATTACGAGCCGTTTTGCCGAAGAAGTCCTAGTATCCCATTGAGCGGTTTGGGTTAACCAAAAGTGTTAAATTGCACAATATTTAAAACTTAGAAACTACATTTGATTACTTATATAAGCTATTGAAATTAGGGTATTAAAATATGTCAAATAATAAACCAATGCTTGCTTCAAATCATGCATTTATCTTTCCCGGTCAAGGCTCTCAAGCGATAGGGATGCTAGCAGATTTTTCTGAAAACCAACAAGTCACTGATACCTTTGAGCAAGCCTCTAGCGCGCTTGGTTATGACCTATGGGATTTATGCCAAAACGGCCCAGAAGAAAAACTAAACCAAACTGATAAAACACAACCAGCATTATTAACCGCTAGTGTTGCGCTTTGGCGAGTTTGGCAACAAACAGCACCTGTACCATCTATTTTAGCAGGACATAGTCTAGGCGAGTATTCCGCTTTAGTCTGCGCAGGGATCATTGATTTTGTTGACGCGGTAAAGTTAGTCGAGAAAAGAGGCTTGTTTATGCAGCAATCTGTTCCTAGTGGTGTCGGTAAAATGGCTGCAATTATCGGACTGGACGATGACAAAGTTGAGCAAGCCTGTGCTGCTTCAGCAGAAAATCAGGTGGTTTCACCGGTTAATTACAACTCACCGGGACAAATAGTCATTGCTGGTAATGCTGAAGCGGTTGACCGAGCAATTGAGGCTTGTAAAAACAGTGGTGCTAAGAGAGCGATGCCATTAGCAGTAAGCGTACCTTCACATTGTCTTTTAATGAAGCCGGCTTCAGAACAACTGGCTGTTGAACTGGAAAATGTTTCTTTCAAAAGTTCTGAGATCAAAGTGGTTAACAATGTTGACGTTAGTATTGAAAACGAAGAAAGCAAAATTAAAGATGCACTAGTGCGACAGCTTTATTGCCCAGTTAGATGGTCAGAATGTATTAATTTTATCGCCAAACAAGGTGTTGATCATTTAGTCGAATGTGGTCCTGGAAAGGTTTTGAGCGGCCTCAATCGACGTATTGACAGGAGTTTAACTTCTAGTCAAATTAACCAATTAGACTCATTAAATCAATTAGTTGAGAGCTTAAATTAAACTAAAACCTAGAATAAGAAAATCGTAAAAATTCGGAGAATTGATAATGTCAGAACAACGTTTAGCGCTAGTCACAGGCGCATCAAGAGGAATCGGCCGGGCTGTAGCTGAAAATTTAGGCCAAGCAGGGCATGTTGTGGTTGGAACAGCGACTAGTGAAGCTGGCGCCGATGCTATTTCTGCCTACTTCGCAGAGCAGAATATTCAAGGAAAGGGCATGGTCGTTAACGTCTCTGATGCTGAGTCACTAGAACAACTAATGAAAGACATTAAAACTGAGTTTTCCAAGACGCCTGAAATTTTAGTCAACAATGCCGGTATTACTCGCGATAATTTGTTAATGAGAATGAAAGATGATGAGTGGGATTCAATCATTCAAACGAACTTGACTTCTATCTATCGTTTATCAAAAGCGTGCTTACGTGGCATGATGAAAGCTAAGTGGGGAAAGATTATCAATATCGGTTCGGTTGTGGGATCAACCGGTAACCCTGGGCAAACTAACTATTGTGCTGCAAAGGCAGGTGTCATTGGGTTCTCTAAGTCTTTAGCGAAGGAAATTGGTGCTCGAGGAATTACGGTGAATGTAGTAGCGCCAGGCTTTATTGATACCGATATGACACAAGCACTCGATGAGGGGCAAAGAGAAGCAATTTCATCGAATATTCCACTTAATCGACTAGGCCAACCATCAGAGATTGCCGCAGCGGTGGGCTTTTTAGCCTCTACCGGGGCGGATTATATTACTGGTGAAACCATTCATGTTAACGGTGGGATGCATATGGGGTAACGGCTTAAGCCGGCTATCTTCAAATATCTCAAATTGAACACTTTGTTCACTGTTTGAACAAGTATAAACAACTTGTTTGATATAAAAAGATAGTGCTTTATTTTGCATCAAAAGTTGTGTTTAATAGCGTTTTAGATAAATTCATAGAGGAGCTGTGTAGAAATTGTTGCCAAGCATTTTATTAAATTTTGTGGTCAGACCATAAAGTTTGTTAGAATTGCCCCTTGCAACTTTGAATAAAATCAATAAACTACACGCCTCAGCATATGCTGCGTAAATTTTAGAGGAAAATTGAAATCATGAGCACTATAGAAGACCGCGTTAAGAAGATCGTAATCGAGCAGTTAGGTGTTAAAGAAGACGAAGTGACATTAGAAGCATCTTTTGTTGACGATCTCGGAGCAGACTCTTTAGATACCGTTGAATTGGTAATGTTGCTTGAAGAAGAATTCGACACCGAAATTCCTGACGACGAAGCTGAGAAAATCAACACAGTTCAAGCCGCTGTTGATTACGTAAAGGCAAACGTCGAAGGCGCTTAATCGATAATGACAGTCCATTCGGACTTGAGTCAACGATTATAAACTATACAAAAAGTCGTATCAGTTCGCTGTTACGGCTTTTTTATTGGGTGAAAGATGATGTAGTCGGTCATTTAATGGTCACTCAATTGTTAGCAAAATTTACTCGTAAGTATCTGAATATAAAGGATCATCAATGAAAAATAGAGTCGTTGTAACAGGCTTAGGTATGTTAAGCCCCGTGGGTAATGATATTCAATCTTCTTGGGATGCCGTACTCAAAGGAGAGAGCGGAGTAGTGACGGTAGACTCTTTTGAGTCTGCCGGACTATCGACCCATTTTGCGGCTACCGTTAAAGATTTTGATGTAGCGGCTTATATGGATCGTAAGGATGCTCGAAAATTCGATGAGTTCATTCAGTACGGCGTTGCGGCGGCCAGTCAGGCGATTACTGATTCGGGAATACAAGTGACCGAAGAAAATGCCGAAAGAATTGGTGTTTGCGTGGCTGCCGGTATTGGGGGCATGAGTACCATCGAGGATAACCATAAAAAGCTACTCGACAAAGGACCGCGTCGGGTATCGCCGTTTTACATTCCAGGTTCGATCATTAATATGGTAGCAGGTCAATTGTCTATCATGTATGGCCTTAAAGGCCCTAATATTTCTATTGTCACGGCTTGTACCACGGGGGTTCACAATATAGGGCACGCTGCTCGAATGATCGCTTATGGCGATGCTGACGTGATGGTTGCTGGTGGTTCTGAAATGACTACAACATCACTAACGATCGCAGGTTTTTCCTCAGCTAAAGCACTTTCTACTAGAAATGACTCCCCGCAAACCGCGAGTCGACCTTGGGATGCTGACCGCGATGGTTTTGTCTTGGGAGAGGGCGCTGGAGTGATGGTGTTGGAGTCTTATGAGCATGCAAAACAGCGTGGTGCCAAAATTTATGCCGAATTAAGCGGCTTTGGCATGTCGGGTGACGCTTATCATATGACTTCGCCTCCTGAGAATGGAGAAGGAGCAGCCGCTGCAATGAGAAACGCGCTGAAAGATGCGGAGGTTTCGCCTGAGCTAGTTTCATACATTAACGCCCATGGGACCTCGACGATGGTGGGTGATCTAGCTGAAACACAGGCGGCTAAGACAATATTTGGCGATCATGCGAAATCACTAAAAATGAGCTCGACCAAATCTATGACCGGGCATTTATTAGGTGCCGCCGGCAGTGTTGAGGCGATCTTCACGGTGTTAGCATTAAAAGATCAAGTTGCTCCTCCAACGATTAATCTCGAAAACCCAAGTGAGGGATGTGATTTAAACTATGTGGCCCATGAGCCACAACAGACCGCTATGCAGCACGCTTTGTGTAATTCATTTGGTTTTGGTGGTACCAATGGGTCGATTCTTTTCTCAAAGCTATAAGTTTGCCAAGGCGAGCAGCTGATTCATGTTAATAGAGTGGTATGACCAAATCTCTGATAGGTCTGAGATATTGGACATTGAGCAAACAGCCATGAACCGAACAGCCATGGACCGAGCAGCAATGTTTGGAGATGGCTTTTTCACCACGGGGGTGATCGAGTCTGGTCAGTTGCAGCTTAAAGAGTATCATTTGCAACGGATACAACACTCTATCGAAAGGTTACTATTTAAACCTATTGAATTAACCACTATTTCAGAACTGATAGAAAGTGCTTGTAAGAAACAACCGAATGCTATTTTAAGAATAAATTTTTCGCGTCAGCAAATGCAACGTGGTTACGCGATAGCTCAAAATTCTGTAGCTAAAGTGAGTGTTTTTCTTAGCCCTTTGCTTGAATCATCGAACGAGCCTTTTTCGCTCATTGATTCAACTATACCGGTCTCTATTAATCCAAAATTAGCAGGGCTCAAACATCTAAATCGGTTAGATTCAGTATTGGCTGCCAGTCAGTTAACCGATCCGCATAGCGAAGCATTGATGTACCGAGATGAGTGGTTAGTCTGTGGTAGTAAGTCCAATGTTTTCGTGTATTTAGATGATAGTTGGCAAACCCCTCAATTAAATCATGCTGGGGTAGCGGGAATTATGCGCCAATCTGTGCTGGATGCCATGGACAAAATTTCTCAAGCTTATAAGATTACTGATATAAAAAGAGCACAGTTAACTGAAGTTAAGTCGGCTTTTATCACAAACTGTGTGATGGGCCTTGTTCCAGTCAATCGAATAAATGGATTAACAATTGACACTGGCCTCACAATAAATTTAAAGAAGCAGCTTTCTCTATAAATGAAATTACCACTATTAAGCAACCTACATTATTCTAAAAGAGCGCTCTTGGGCGGGTTTGTTTTCGCAGGTTTCTTGCTGAGTTATTGGTATTGGTTAGATTACCGAGACTTTTTAAAGACAAATATTTACTTTGGAAAAGAGCCTGTCATTTTCCAAGTAGAAAAAGGGGTAGGGATCAATAAGTTGGCATTGCAACTCACCAAAGACGGAGTGATAAAAAAACCGAATTACTTAAAACTGCTTGCTTATCTTCAACCGGAACTAGGTAAGTTAAGAGCGGGTGAATACCAATTACACGGAGAGATGACTCCCAAAGAACTGCTATTGTTATTTAACCAAGGGAAAGTGATCCAGTATTCTTTTACTATTATCGAAGGACAGACCTATTGGGAAGTGTTGGCTAACCTAGAGAAGTCGCCTAAGCTAGTACCTTTATCCGAGTCAGACAAGCAGCAACTAGTGCAGTTGCTAGGCTTAGCGGATGAATTAACCGACGCCAAACAAACCCATTCTATTAACTCCATTGAAGGTTGGTTGCTGCCAGAAACTTATAGCTATTCTAAAGGTGAAAGTGCGATTTCAGTTTTACGCAGAGCAAGCCAAGCTATGAAAGAAGTGTTAGAGACTCATTGGCCAATGAGAGCGGACGATTTGCCCCTAAAATCGCCATACGAGGCGTTAATTCTGGCTTCAATTATAGAAAAAGAAACGGGTATAGCCTCTGAGCGTGCCGAAATTGCGGGTGTGTTTGTTAGGCGCTTGCAAAAAAGAATGCGGTTGCAAACCGACCCTACCGTAATATATGGGATCGGTCCTGAGTTTAATGGTGATATCACTCGCAAAGATCTGAAAACACCAACACCTTACAATACTTATGTAATCAAGGGCTTACCGCCTACCCCAATCGCAATGCCGAGTGAAAAAGCTATCATCGCTGCACTTAACCCTAATAGCGGGAAGAGTCTTTATTTTGTCGCGGATGGCACCGGTGGTCACTATTTTAGCGAAACATTGGCGGAGCACCAAAAAGCGGTGATCAGAATGTTAAAGCGAAACCGACAACGTCGCTAATTCGTTCTACGCCGGCTCATTTAACCGAATGCTAAATCCCACTCGACATATCGTAACCGGTTCACGTAAAATTGTGATGTTTAGGCCTTGTTACCAATACTAAACCTAATTCACATCAAATCTAACTAAACTCTAGGACTTTCATGACGGCTTCAAAAGGTATATTTATATCACTAGAAGGAAGTGAAGGCGTGGGCAAGTCCACCAGCCTTAACTTTATTAAACAGCATATTGAGTCTTTAGGTCATCAGGTGGTGGTAACAAGGGAGCCTGGCGGAACCCCACTTGCTGAAGAAATTAGAGATTTGCTTTTATCTAAACGTGATGAATCGGTAGAGATTAATACAGAATTGTTATTAATGTTTGCCGCCAGATGTCAGCACGTGGAACAAGTCATTAAACCTGCACTTGCGAAAGGTATTTGGGTGATATGTGATCGATTTGTTGATGCTAGTTACGCATACCAAGGCGGGGGGAGAGGGATTGATAGGGATAAAATCAAGGCTCTTGAGGAGTGGTGTTTACAAGGCTTTGCACCCGACCTCACGGTATTACTCGACATGTCAGTTGAGCAGGGTTTAGAGCGGACTAAGTTACGTGGTGAAGCGGATCGGTTTGAAGTCGAAAAAATGGCCTTTTTTGAAAACATTCGCAAAGTTTATCTAAAGCGCGCCGAAAATGAACCAGAACGGATTTCTGTAGTTGATGCTTCACCGAGTATCGAAGAAGTTCAACGAACATTGAAGGGTTTATTAGATTCGAAATTTGGCTCAATAGGCCAACAATGAAGTTCCATTTATGCTGGCAATCAAGTTTAGGAATTATCTAAATGCAGGCTAAGTTTTCAGACTACAGTTGGCTAAATCATGCTTTTGAGCAGGTCTGTTTGTCGCACCAACGTAAAAAACTCGCTCACGGAATTATGTTTGTGGCACCTGATGGAAGTGGCAAACTCGAGTTTTCTAAAAAGTTAGCTGCGGCACTACTTTGTTTAGAATCGAATGAGCGTTTAACACCAGCTTGCGGTGAATGTAAGAATTGTCACTTAGTTGAATCACAAACACACCCTGATTTAACCTTGTTAGAGCAGTTGGTTGATAATAAAGGTAAGCAGAAAAACTCGATAGGTATCGATCAGGTTAGAGAGCTTTCTGAAAAGTTAGTAGAAACGCCTCAAATGGGAGGATGGCGGATAGCAATAATCGCATCGGTTGAAAAGCTCACTCGCGGCGCCTTTAATGCGCTGCTTAAAACCCTTGAAGAGCCTGGCAATAACACATTATTGATGATGTTAGCTGATAACTCTCATCGAGTGCCTGCAACCATTAAAAGCCGTTGTCAGCTAATAAAATTCGATTTGGTAGGTCAGCAATTAAGTAACTGGTTAGTCGAACAGTCTGGTAAAAATGCAGGTGAAGTACAACAAGCGTTAGAAACATGTCAGTATTCGCCTTTTAAATCTTTGGAGTACTTGCAATCGGATCTTGCCAGTGCAGTGCAAAATTTACATCAAGATCTTGATGGAATGTTGGCAACTAAATTATCAGCAAACCAAGTGATTGCTAAACATGCTGCTAAAATCAACGATTTATGGGTACAAATTGCCAACTATTTCCAAAAAGTGCAGTTATCTATACTAGACTCTAATCAGCAAACTTATTCATCGGTTCCCTGTTCAATGCCTGCACAAATCTATCAACAATTGCTAGATTATAATCGTGCTCAGTGTTCGGGTAGCAACCTACAAAATAACTTGCAATTAGAAACAATATTAATCCCTTGGTTTGAATTAGGACGAAAAATAGTCCATTATTCAAATAGATAACTAACAATTTAAGAAGATATATTCTATGGCCGGTCCAGCTGGTGCTCCAAAGCACGGTATTTTACAGCTTACAATTAAAGACAAAGGGGCGCTCTACGCCGCTTACATGCCTTTTATTCAAAATGGCGGATTATTTATACCCACCAACAAACAATATTCGTTAGGCGATGAAGTGTTTATGTTGTTAACTTTAATGGACGACAGTGAACGACTTCCGGTAGCAGGTAAAATAATTTGGATTACCCCCAAAGGAGCGCAAGGCAATAAAGCGAGCGGTATAGGCGTTCAATTTAGTGATCAAGATAAAGGCGTCACCAAAGGTAAAATAGAAACTCATCTTGCTGGTGTGCTTGAATCAGATCGAATCACGCATACCATGTAGCATCATTTAAACCTGACAAACCCCATTAGTCGGTTTTCAATATTATTGTCTTCAATCTCTAATGAGCAATTCTAGTAATCTCAGGTATAATCTCGCGTTAATTTATTGAACACTTAAAAAATCACTCTATCGGCAACGATGTTTGCTTTTAGACAACTATAACCTCTTGTTTTTATATAATTTAAACCTCATAAACGAAGACTTTCAAAATGCTTGCTGATTCACATTGTCATCTAGATAGAATTGATTTAGAGCCCTTTGGTGGCGAATTTTCTCAAGCGATCAAAGCTGCTAACCAGAAAGGCGTTGATCACTTTCTTTGTGTTGCAATCAATAATGAAAATCAAAAGCAAGTGCTAGAAATAGCTGAATCGCATCCAAATATACATGCATCAGTTGGAGTTCACCCTCTATATACCAAAGGGGAATCAGCCAGTGTCGATTCGCTTGCTAACTTAGCAAAGCACCCTAAAGTGGTCGCAATTGGCGAAACCGGCCTTGATTATTACTACGATGAAGACTCTAAGGCTAAACAGCTCTCGTTATTTAGAACTCATGTTCAAGCGGCGGTTGAAGTTAATTTACCACTTATTATTCACACTCGAGATGCTCGAAAGGATACTTTAGAGGTTTTCCGAAATGAAAGCGCGGAAAAAGTCGGTGGTGTCTTACATTGTTTCACTGAGTCTCTCGAAATGGCTGAGAGTGCAATGGAGATGGGGTTTTATGTGTCTTTCTCAGGAATTGTTACTTTTAATAATGCGGATGAACTAAGAGAAGTCGCTAAAAGAATCCCTCTGGATAGGATACTAGTTGAAACTGATAGTCCTTACCTGACTCCTAAGCCTTATCGCGGTAAGCCGAACTCACCGATGTATGTTAGCGAGGTGGCAAAACTTATCGCTGAATTGCGTCAAATGGATTATCAGGAATTTTGCCAGCAAACGACTGAAAACTACTTTAAGCTATTTGGTATTACCCCTTAAGAGATTAAAAAGTAGAGGCAAAAAAAATCCCAGGCTCTTTCGAGTACCTGGGGTAGGGGAAGTCTTTAGGGGAACTTCAAAACTTTGAGTAAACATAAACACAGAAACAAAACAACGTTCTATATTTTAAAGTTAGTCCAAATTGGTGAAAGATCCAGTAATTTTGGTAAAAAATGTACAAAAAGTAGTCAAAAGTTGACTAAGAATATTACCTTGAACTAAAAATCAACTAGTTGCGTTAAGAACTTAAAGCGATATCTAGTTATTCGATTTGGCATTAAGCGTTTTTCGCGCTTGTTTAACTCTCTCATCTAATTGATACCAATAAAATTCACTGCCCTGATAGCCTATTAGTCGAGGCGATAATTCTGTTCCGGTGGTCGACATAAACAGCAAAGTAGGGGTTACTTTCGCCTGTAGCTTGAGGGCAAATTCGGCCGAAGTTTGTTTCCTACCCATAAAATCAACAAGGTTTTTAGGTGAGTCTAGGTTGATTTTGCGAATATCAACTAAACTGAGGTACTTTGGGTTTCTAAGCAGCGGAAAAAGGATATCTTTTTCTAATCGTCTGCAATAAGGACACTCTACACTGGCAATGTAAAGAATTAGAATTTTAGAGTTGTCAGCGACGGAGCCACCAGAACTTGCGAGGTTCTCAGCCATTGGGATTGCAACATGAGTTTCGGCTGATAGCTTGTCGCTGCTTATTAATGCGCTAAATAAGTAAAAGATAACGCTAAGCTTAATGAGTTTCGTCATAGGT
The DNA here is from genome assembly GCA_965230505.1 of Kangiellaceae bacterium. Lineage (GTDB taxonomy): Bacteria > Pseudomonadota > Gammaproteobacteria > Enterobacterales > Kangiellaceae. The sequence continues at coordinate 4,492,047 of OZ246006.1, forward strand.
TTAAATGATCCCTTTATTACCTTGAATGTTCTTAATCTTAGGTTGAATGGGTGACTCTATTGAGATTGCCTGTTCTGCCAATAAATATTCAGCAACTAACTCCCAGACAGGCGGCCCATTAGAGCGCTGATTCACAGTAGCCCAGCCCGAAACGCTGTAATGCTTGTTGGCTTGAATGAGCTCTCCGTTTGCAAGTCTCATTTCAGTAATTCGGTGACCGACCGAGGCAAATGGGTCAATGGTGTAATTTAATCCACCAGTTCGTACCATATCGCCACCTTGCTGGTAGAAAGGGTCTGGATTAAACAAATTATCAGCCACATCTTCTAAGATAAGTTTCAGTTGTTGCCCAGTCATATTACGCACGTAAGTTTCAGGGTAAGTAATACAAGTTTGATCCAGTAAATTCTCAAATGTAATTAACTCGTTGGGCAGTAAACTAGTGCCCCAACGAAAACCAGGAGATAGGGCTATTTGGGTTTGATTTATTTTGTTTAAGGCCTGACAAATGACTTGGTCAAACGTGCCATTAAAGTTACCTCGTCGATAGAGTAGATCATTGGAAATGGCTAATGGTCGGTTTAGCGCCTCAATGTAAGGTGTTCTAACTTGCTCAATGTAGGACTTCATCGCGTTATTTTCTGGTAATAAATTGGCGAAAATCGGTAGCAGTTTATAACGATAATTAGCGAGTCGACCGTTTCTAAAATCTAAATCTAGCACGCCAAGGTACTTTCCATTTGAGCCCGCATTGGTCACTAAAGTTGTTCCATTTGGGTTTGCTATTTCAATCGCTTCTGGCGTTCCATCGTGTGTGTGGCCACCTAAAATTACATCAATATTTGAAACGATAGAGGCTAGTTTTAGATCGACATCCATACCATTGTGTGAGAGAAGTACGATAGCAGCAGGACGTTCTTTTAATTTAATCGTATCGACTAGCTCTTGCAGCTCTTGGGGCCTGATCCCGAATGACCAATCAGGAATAAATCGTTTTGGGTTTGCAATTGGAGTGTAAGGAAATGCTTGTCCAATGATCGCAATCCGGTTGCCATTTAACTCTCTCACTGTGTAGGGCTTAAATGCGTGACCTGACTCGTCATCGAATGCAGGCGCGTCATCAAACAGCGCTTCTTCAGAAACCTTAATATTTTGTGCTAAAAACTCTCCGTTAAAAGCTTTAATATTCTCTATAACTTGCTTATCTTGGTAGGTAAATTCCCAGTGGCCTGTCATTAGGTCAACCCCCAGTAAATTGCAAGCTCCCACCATGTCCATACCTTTCGTCCAGTAAGCGGTTCCCGACCCTTGCCAAGTGTCGCCACCGTCCAGTAAAAGTGTTTTTTCTATGCCGTAATTTCCACGTAATTGATCAACTAATGTCTTTAGATGGGCAAAACCTCCGACCTTACCAAAAGTCTTAGCGGCGCTGACAAAATCAAGTGAAGTAAAGGCGTGTGCCATATTTGAGTTGGCTTGAATATTAAAGTGGTTAAGAAAATGTTGGCCGACTAGATGAGGGACCTTATTGAAAGAATTGCCGATACCTAAATTGACGCTGGGCTCTCTAAAATAAACGGGGTTTAATTGTGCGTGACAATCTGTCATATGCAACAAACGCGCATTACCAAAGTTACTCAGCTTATAGAACTCGGATATTGATTCAGGGCGAGTTACGCAGCCCGGCAAAAGCCCTGCGACTCCCGCAAAAGCCATCATCTGAGCAAATTCTCGACGATTTATATTCATAGATAATTCTTTTAATTATTGGAGTAGGGCATTCTTAAGACTTGCTCAGTACTAACCAAAAGGCTCTGATGCCTAAGGTTTAAAGTACTGACTTGTGCCAGTTTTTTTGCGCATATTGAGCTTGCTTAATAGCGCTTTGGGCTTCCTTTATTGCTCTATTAGCAAGTTGTTTTGCTTTATTATTATCTCCGTCTTTAAGGGCTTTATTCGCTTTATTAATTAACTCACCCGTGGTCGTCCATTCAAAACCAAGCTTGCTAGCTTGAGACCTGAGCTTTTCAGCCTGTAAAATTATTTCTGATACCCTTGGATTATTGTTAGCGTATGATTTTTCAGCTACCAATAAATGAGCAAAAAACATGAAACTAAGAAACGCTATTGATAAAATTCGACGCATAATTTTCCCTATTTACGGGAGCTCGGCCCATTAACTTCTAAGCCGTTACTCATAATTGTTTGAAAATATTCTAGGTTTCGATAAACCTCGCTTTGTTGCTCAAATGGAACGGCACGAATGTTCTTATTGCATTCTTGATAGCGTCTTCCGATGGAACCTAGCTCGCCCCATTTTGAACGATATACCGGCATTCCTGTCGGGTGGCCTAAGCCTGGACTAACAGTATCTGCTCTTAGTTTTGTTCCGGTAATTTTAATATGGCAGTCGGAACATGCAAAGTTTAATTGCCCTCGCTTTGAATAGTAAAATCGTTTGCCCGCAAGGTAGGCGTTATACGCATTTATTGAGTCGACTTTTATTTCAAATGGGTTGCCTCTTGATAAAAAAGCAAGGTAGCCGGATATAGCATTGATTTCTTCTGAGTTATAGTTGAGAGGTTGTTCGTTGTTGGCTTTTCTACACTGATTAATTGCAAGTTCTAAAGTAATGACTTGCTTTGTTTTTTCATCGAAATAGGGATAATTTTGTCGGACGCCTTGCTTATAATCTTCAAAACAGTTGGCGTAAGTTTTTCCGTTATCGAAGTGTTGCTCAAATAATAGTTTGCCATCATCCACCGCTAGTTCATAGGGGGGGAAATCTTCCATTTCTATCCATTGCTCTCGACTGACACTGTCGATGGCATAAACGCCATTTGCGAATTCTTTGAGTGGCGTATTAGGATATTTTTTCAAGAAGAATTCTTGAAACCGAGCGATGTCACTTTTGACTAACTGAGAGTAATTTGAGTCTTGAGTCTTTGCGGTAGCTGCTGCAGAAATTGGCAATTGGTTAGATTGATTTGCCGAAGAGTGTGACAGAGCGAACGCAGCCAAAATGGCAAACAATATTGAATGTGCCTTTGCAGGTGATGTCATTTTATTTCTCTTTTAACAAGTGTAATCACTCGCTAGTAATTGGTGTGGAGTGGTTTAATCTCTATTTTACAACTGCGGTAACTTCGCCAGTTTGCTGTTTGGTATCAATGGCTTTTATCACAAGCTTGTCGCCCGACTTGCCATCAAAAGCAAACGCTAAAAAAGGGTCCTTTGCAACACCAGGCCCAAAGTCTGCTTGAAAGACAGTGTTGCCTGCGTGTTCAGCGTATAGTTGGGTTAAGTGATGAATAGGAATAAGTTCACCATGGTTATCCTTACGTAAGCCTGATTCCATCGGATGTTTTACCAATAGTTTGGCTTGAACCACTCCATTTTTTTCTCGAGCTTTGACTTTAATCTTAATCGTATTACTCATAATGCAGCTCCATAAATTTTTGTATTCGCTAGATAAGTTGTTTTATTCGTTTGGTCGTTAACCGCCACATCCACCGATGGTGACTTTGACAAGTTGTTTGGTTTGATACAACTTGCCATCGGCTTCTGCGATCGCAATGACTTCAGAAGTTTTCGCCATTCTGATTCTAATTTGCAATTCGGGTTTAGAAGTTTTACCAAAGTTTAAGCTAGCAATTAAAGGGGTCGGGTTATCTTTAACAAACAGACTGATATTACTGGTGTTTGTGAGATTGGTACTCACTCTAATTGGAACGACAGCTCCGTTTTCTGCAATGGTTGGTGCTTTTAGGGTGATATCATTAGAATCAACTAATTGACGATTTCCGTATTTTGCATCTAGGGCTAATTTTAGTTGTTTAGCCTTGAACGCTTTTTCATTCCACTTGGCTAAAACGATTTGTGGAAAGCTTGTGGCTAGTGCTATTAGAGCAGAGCCTTTTAATAAATCTGTAAGAAAATTTCGTCGTGTTTGATTCACTATTATTTGCCTATTTTAATATGTCGGTTAGGTAGTCTGTTTAATTGATTAGTTCTGTTACTGACTATAAAGTTAATAACCAATCAGTAATTAATTCTATTTCTTGTTTCGTCAAAATTCCGTGTGCTCCAAACGGAGGCATAATTGTTGATTCGTTTTTAAGTCGCGCATCACTAATTTGCTGAATCAACTTGGCTCGATCTGGGAAGCGCGGCTTCATTGCAATTAACGGTGGTCCATTATTTCCCATTAAAGTGCCGCCCTCGATATGATGACAGGCTAGGCAGTTTCCTTTTTTACGTTCAAACGCTAGTTGCTTTCCTTTATTAAGATTTGATTGACTAGTATTAAGATCTGATTGACTAGGAGATTGGGCGAATATTGAATTGACAGCCAACGTTAAACAACCAACCAAAATCATTTTAGTTAACCGTAATAAGCGCTTAATGCAATATTGGCTGAGGCCAGTTTTTGACCGAATCTCTTTCATAATTTTGCCTATCAAATCTTCGCTTGTTGATGAGGTACAACTAAGAACAACATGTTGTTATTGCATCTCATTATTCTAGAGTTTCAAGCATATAGTCAACCGCTTGTTTAATTGAATTGTTTGACAAATCGTTTCTACCGCCTTTGGCTGGCATATTGCCGATGCCATTAATCGCGTTATCGTAAATTGCTTGTATTTCTTGTTGCCGCCGTTCTTGCCAATCCGAGGGGGTTGCTATTCTAGGAGCGTCCATAAGGCCGTTGTCATGGCACAGGTTACACCCTGATAAATAGGTTGTTTTGCCAAAGTTAGCAATGCTTTTTTCGGAATCTGAAAAAGATTCAGTTGGTTGTTCTTGAGTATGAAAAGCCGGGCCGGTTCTGATTTTAATGTTTTCTTTTGATTTACAGTTCGTCATACATCGTTGGTTGTTGGTATCAGGTCTATCATCTAAATAAAAACCGTTGGCGTTTGGCATCACTATTGTGGCGAGGTTTTGATTATTGAGGATGTAGTCTTCTGGGATAATCTCGTTCATGTTTAACACGTAAGCGGTAATGGCATAGACTTGATTTACCTCCAAGGATTGAGGTGCCGGAAATGGCATAGCGCGATTAATATAATCCCAAAGAGTAGTTGAGTAGGGCCAATAGCTTCCAATTGTTTTTAATGGTCTCTGATCGGTCAACGAGTTTTCACCGCCAGTTAATTTTGGCCATTGTTCTTCGCCTTCTCCAAAAGTACCATGGCAGGCCGCACACAAATCATCATATAACTCCTCGCCTTCTGCTACAGTACCGGAGCCTACCGGTAGTCCTGAACCATCGATGCTGATATCAATGTCCCAGCCATTTACTAGTTCTTTGCTTGCAGGCGTACCAATGTCAAAATTCGTCGGGAGTATGCTTTTAACAGTCGGTTTTGAGTCCTTGTCAGTGCTCTTGGTTTGGTAGGTGTTGGAATCGTTACAAGCAAAAAGCAGTGTCATTAAAAACAGAATAATTACTTTATGAGAGTTGAACATTTTGTACGCTCCCATCTTGATGGACCTGCCAGGTATGGATGGCGTTTTTATGATAGATGGAGTTGCCGCCACGCACTTCTCTTAGTTGTTTAAAGGTTGGCTGTACGTAACCGGTTTCATCGTATGCGCGGCTTTGTAGTAGCAGAGGTTGTCCTTGCCAATGATACATAAAACTAAACCGGGTCAGACACTTAGATAACACTAAACCTTTTAGAGGAACTGCTTGCCAATTAATACCACCATCCAGCGAAATATCAACACCTTTTATTTTACCGTTGCCTGACCAAGCGAGGCCTTCAATTTCATACCAACCAGTACTTTTAAATGGTTTTTCAGGACAAGGGTAGGTAATCACTGAATTACATTCTTGCACAAATGAAAATTGGCGGGCTTTACCATTGGCTAATAAATCAGTGTACTTTGAGGTTTCTTCACGGTGATGCCAAGGTTGCTCACCAAGTTTTAGTCTTCTAAGCCACTTGATACTGGTATTGCCCTCCCAACCAGGGTTGAGGAGCCTAATTGGATATCCTTGCTCAGGTCTCAGCGCTTCACCATTTTGTGCATAAACAACAATCGTATCATCAAGTGCTTTTTGCAATGGGATGCTTCGAGTCATTGCCGCGCCATCCGCACCTTCAGCAAGTACCCATTTGGCTTGCGGCTTAATACCAACCTCTGCAAGCAAGGTTGATAACTTTACACCGGTCCATTCGCAACAGGAGAGCATACCGTGGGTAAATTGCAAGCCAGACATTTGAGGCGCTTTCCACTCCATTCCGCCATTAGCGGGACATTCAATAAATTTAATTTCACTCACACTTGGAAATCGGTGCAGGTCTTCAAGGCTAAAAATGAGTGGCTTTTCAACCAGTCCATGAATGATTAGTCTATGTTTATCGGGGTCGATGGTTGGTACACCGGCATGGTGTCTTTCAAAAACTAATCCGTTTGGCGTGATTATGCCTTTTAGTTGATGCAGTGGAGTCATACTTACCGAAGAAATTTTATCTTGAGTCAGCCAATCGACAGTGTCTCGCACCACGTGTTTTTCATAGTTAGAAGGTTTACCGTATGGTTCGTTTAAAACTCCCGCGCCCAACTTCTTGCTCCACTCAGCCACGTTGGGAGGCAAATTACTTGTGGATAATTTGTTGGTGGTGGAGGCTAGACTATTATTAGCGAAAGCGTTTGGAGCGGATGCTAAACCAGCGCCGGTGCCTAGCATCAGCAAGGCATTTTTCAGGAAATGTCGACGGTCGGTTCTCGAAAGGGTTTGGCTCTCGAGCTCTAATGATTTGATCAGTTCAAGTTGTTGCTTCGGGCTGAATCCATGCATAAAAGGCTGAAACCTAGTTTTGATGCATTAATTTCCCATAGCATTTTTTATTAATCAGGTTATTGGAGATCATTCAGCGCTATAAGGAGACTAAACACGTTGTTATATTAGTTTTTGTTAATATTAGAGAATATAACATTTGAGTGTAGTGAAAACAATTGCGCTAGGACTTTACTTTGCCACTTGGCTAGGCGGCTTAGAGTTGGGGTCTGCGTCGGGTACCGTATTCGGTTCATCGTTTAGTTCAAAATCCATGTCGCCATGGCTGATGATACCGTCTTTATTCCAGGGTAAATTTCGGTAAGGGGTTGATTCGCCGGTCCCCATAAAAGGGTATTTTTTAATATCGAAATATGGCGAGTAATCAAAGTCTGCCGGGGTGTATAAGCGGGTATTTCGAGGGATTAATTCGACTCCATTCTCACCGATTTTTCTGAATAACGGCAATATAGGATATTTAACAGAGTAGAAGGCTTCTGCAATCATCGAAGAGCAAACTGTTTTGGTGGTATCTGTCGGTCTTCGTGTAAAAAGGGAAGAGCGCCAGCGCCTTGGTAAAATACGCCAAGGAAATATAAAACGAGCCAAATCAAATAGCTGCCTGACATTATAGGCGACGCCCAGCATGTTAATGGTGTAATTCACGACGTTTTGAGCGTCCTGGCCAGAGAGGCTCGAGGCTCTGCAAACTCGTAAATTGTCCTTCATGTACTCATTTAAAGGCGTGACTATCATTCCTTTGCCTAATATGCCTTCTATTAATAGTTGAGTATCTGGCGAAGCCGGAAAAAATTGTAGTAAGCGTTCTCTTGCCTTTTCATCTTGAATATCGTGAATCCGACCAACATAGATTGCAGCATGTGACCAGCGACTTTGGGTGATAATCCGAATGACGTCAGAAACTCGACTTCGGCCTTCAACAAGAACAACGTCACCGGGGCGAATGCCATGGCTTAGTTTTTTAAAATCGCATATAGGGAAAGTGGACGGAGGAGTCTCGTAATTTAACCAACTTTCCATTTTACTTCTAAGGGACATATTATTGCCTTTGAATTAGTCACTTACGCGCAGATTGACGTTATTTAGAGTATAGGTCAATGACAGAAAATAATAACCCCTTTTGCTGGCCTGTTTAAGGTTTTTTGGCTAGACTATGCGCACTTTTTCAATCCAACTTAATGGTTAAAACCGATGCCAAGTGATATTTGGGAAGACGTCCTCTTACTGGACCAACAGCTAACTGATGAAGAACGCATGATTCGAGATATGGCACGTAATTATGCGCAAGAGAAGTTAATGCCTCGAGTTTTGGATGCTAATCGCAATGAAAACTTTGATCCAGAGATAATGCGCGAAATGGGAGAGCTGGGTTTATTAGGCTCAACCATTGAAGGCTATGGGTGTGCAGGCGTAAGTTATGTGGCTTATGGACTAGTTTCAAGAGAAGTAGAACGAGTAGATAGTGGCTATCGTTCGGCGTTGAGCGTGCAAAGTAGCTTGGTGATGTACCCGATTTATAAATACGGCAGTGAAGAACAACGCCAAAAGTACTTACCAAAGCTTGCTACCGGGGAGTATATCGGTTGTTTCGGTTTAACTGAACCAGATAGTGGTTCTGATCCCGCCAGTATGAAAACGCGAGCTAAAAAGGTTGATGGCGGCTATTCTTTATCAGGTTCAAAAATGTGGATTACTAATTCACCGGTGGCTGATGTGTTTGTCGTTTGGGCCAAAAATGACGAAGGTGTAATTCGGGGCTTTGTATTAGAGAAGGGCATGAAAGGTCTAACAGCACCAAAAATAGAAGGAAAATTCTCACTAAGAGCGTCAATTACTGGTGAAATCGTAATGGATGATGTGTTTGTGCCTGAGGAAAATATGTTCCCAGAAATCAAAGGATTAGGTGGGCCTTTTGGTTGTTTAAATATGGCTCGCTATGGAATTTCTTGGGGGGCAATCGGAGCTGCAGAGTTTTGCTGGCATGCGGCGAGAGAATACGGTCTCGATCGCAAGCAATTTGATAAACCTCTCGCTTCATTCCAGTTATATCAGAAGAAACTAGCAGACATGCAAACCGAAATTAGTTTAAGCCTGCAATCTTCTTTGAGAGTTGGTCGCTTGATCGATGAGAAGGCATTTAAACCGGAAATGATTTCACTGGTTAAACGAAATGCATGTGGAAAAGCCCTTGATATAGCGAGAGCTGCACGAGACATGCACGGTGGCAATGGAATCAATGATGAATTTCATGTTGTACGTCATATGATGAACTTAGAAGCAGTCAATACTTACGAAGGGACGCATGACATTCACGCACTTATCCTCGGCAGAGCTCAAACGGGCATACAAGCTTTCAAGTAATTGTCTATCGCCAAGTTTATGATCAACAATGCCGAGCTAGTCTCGGCATTGTTGTTTATTGAGAATCAATTCGGATAAAAATTGTATAATATTTATTCAATATTCATTGATTTAATCCTTATTTACAAACTGTTACTCGCTATATGACTAAAATTCTTGTGTTTTTTAGTGAATACGCGTAAATATTGGGGTAACAATGCGAAATGCCAAAATGTTAGGAACAAATGAGGCCTTTTTAGAGTCTGAGTTTTAGACTATAGTTATTCGTATAGCTGCTATTTACCAAATCTACCGGACAAGGGTTTTTGAATGAAGTTGATTTCGACCAAGTTAAAGAAAAATCTAATTATTCTCTCCAGTGCAGTCATTACTGGAATTTCCATTTCTGCATTTGTCAGTGCGAACTCACCCAGCAAGCTTGAGGGAGCTGTCGTTGTAGACTCTCAAATTGATCTAACGCCGCTGCCAAAACATTTGCGTTCAAGTCGCTACATTGCCCATTACATGAAAAATAGCCATTACAAGAAGCAGGTGTTAGATAACGACCAATCTGCGCTTGTGTTAGATAATTTTATTAAGTCATTAGATCGTAATAAAGCGTATTTTCTTGCTTCTGATATCAAGTCCTTCCAAAAGTATCGCTACAAACTAGATGATGCTATCTGGACCGGTTTAGTTCAACCTGCTTTCCATATATACAGTGTCTTTAAGCAACGCTGGAATGAAAGAAATCAATATGCATTGTCGATTCTAGACAAAGATTTTGATTTCACAGTAAAAGAAGAATATCAATATGACCGAGAAGAAGCTCCGTGGGCTCAAACCGTAGAAGAGTTAGATGCTTATTGGCAAAAGCGGGTCAAAAGCGATGCGCTTAATCTAGTGTTGGCTGACAAAGAGATTGATAAGACTAAAGAACTATTAAATAAGCGTTACAAAGCGGCAATAAGGCGTGTCGCGCAAATTAATAGTGAAGATGTTTTTAGTTATTTTATGAATGCATATGCAACTACCGTCGATCCCCATACCACCTATTTCTCGCCTAGAAATGCTGAGAACTTTGATATTGATATGAGGCTTTCACTCGAAGGTATCGGCGCTGTTTTGCAAACTGATGATGTTTATACCCAGATTTCCTCGTTAGTTAGCAAAGGGCCAGCTGACAAAACCGGCGAAATTTCAGTTGAAGATAAGATCATTGCGGTTGGGCAAGGAAAAGAGCCTTTAGTTGATGTAGTAGGGTGGCGTCTCGATGACGTGGTCGATTTAATCAGAGGCGATGCTGGTAGTGTTGTCCGGCTCGAAATAGAGCCAGCCAATAGCAGTGTGCAAGGAACAACTAAAATTATTTCTATTGTTAGAGAGAAAGTTAAACTAGAAGAGCAAGGGGCTAAATCAGAAATTATTCAAATAAATGATAAGCCTAGCAGTCTCAATGTTGGAGTAATCGAACTGCCAAAATTCTATATAGATTTTGACGCACGTGGTCGAGGTGAAAAAGACTACAAGAGTACAACGCGCGATGTAAGAAAGTTAATAGATGACATGAAAGCAGAACAGAATATTGATGCTCTTATTATCGATTTGAGAAGTAATGGAGGCGGTTCTCTAGGAGAAGCAATTGGACTAACCGGATTATTTATAGACCAAGGTCCGGTTGTTCAAGAAAAGCGTCTGCAAGGAAAAGTCCAAACTCTATATGACAGAGACGCCGGGGTAGCTTGGGATGGACCGCTAGCTGTTCTAGTCTCTGGTTCGAGTGCTTCTGCTTCAGAGATTTTTGCCGGTGCTATTCAAGATTATGATCGCGGCTTGGTCATCGGAGAACAAACTTTCGGTAAAGGGACTGTTCAAAATATAATCGATTTAAATTATTTTCTTGGTTACGAAGACAATAGAGCGGGTGCTTTAAAACTAACCATCGATAAATTTTATCGTATTACGGGTGAGAGCACACAACTAAAAGGAGTTGTTCCTGACATCAGCTACCCAGATCCAATTCCTCGAGAAGATTTTGGCGAAGCGAGTTATGAAACTGCTTTACCTTGGGACACCATTCCGGCGGTTTATTTTAAACGAGAAAACAGGGTTCAACCCTTCGTCAATGAGTTAAGCGAGTTGCATCAGCAAAGAGTAAAATCCAATCGAGAGTTTCAATATCTGATATCTGATATTGAAGAAATGCAAGAGCGAAGAAAGAAAAAGTCGGTTAGTCTTAATATTAATGAACGCAAACAAGAGCGTGCTGATGCTAAAGCAAAACGTTTAGAGCGAGAGAATATAAGAAGGGCTGCTCTTGGCAAAGAATTAATCAAAGAGATTGACGAAGATACTGAATTAGTTGAAGTCGAGGATATAAAATTAAATGAAACGGCTAATATTTTGTCTGACTATATAAAACTTAAAAATCAAAGTGCGGTAGCACAGATTGAAGGCCTTCAACCAAACTCTTAACCAAAGAGTTCTAGGCAATAGTTTTTGGTCTCATCAGAAATAGGGCTTCGGCCCTATTTTTTTGTTTAACAGATAATTCATTGGAAAGGTAATTCTAAATTGAGGAACAAGATTAAGACAGTACTCCAATTAACGGCAGGGATTTCTGTAATTTTGTTGATGGTTTCCTGTAGTACTATTAATAACGCAATGCATACGGCCACCGGTTTTAGTGCTAAGAATGTTTGCTCAGGCCACTTTATTAGTGGTTTTAGCCAGCAGGAGATTATGCAACAAGCGCTTCTACCAATTTCTCAAAGTTTTCGACTTGTCAATCTGAATATCGATGAACAGAAAAAACTAGTCGACTCCGAAATGTTTATGAGCCATTCCCGTCGAGCCGTCTATAAAGAAGGATACGGCTGTATATTATTACCGCCTGGAGAAAAGCAGCTATCTTTAGATTTGCCACCGAAGTCAGAGACCAAAAAAACAACTTTTAGCGAATCTTCACTGGCGTGGCCGTCGGGAACAGCCTCGATCAATATGGCTTCTCTAACCGAGCGCCAAGCGCAGGTCAATAAGTTAGCTAAAGATCATTTCAATCGTTCAACCCAAGATCCTGACCTAAGACCCAAAGCCTTAGTAATAATACATAACGGAAAACTAATAGCAGAAAACTACGCTCAAGGGGTAGACGCAACAACGCCGTTATTAAGTTGGTCTATGGCTAAGAGTATTACTAACCTGCAAGTCGGTCTTTTAGTCAAGCAAGGTCTCCTTTCCTTAAATCACACACCCAATGTGCCGGTTTGGAAAGCTAAAAATTATCAAGAGCAAATTGCTCAAGAATCAACAGGTAAAGCTGTCGCTAGCCAAGAACATCGTTATCAAGATATCACTTTAGCTCATCTTTTGACTATGACGAGTGGTTTAGCTTTTGATGAGACTTATGGAATTGGTGGAGATGCAGCACTAATGCTATCGGTTGTCCCCGATGTTGATCAGTTCGCTAGTGCCATGCCAACTATTTATCCCGCGGGGCAGCACTGGTCCTATTCGAGTGGAACAACTAATATTATTTCTGGTGTCATTCGTAGGAGCTTTGGCAATGACTTTAAAAAATATTTAGAGTTCACCCAGCAGCAGTTGTTTGACCCTTTAGGGATAAACTCGGCCGTTTTAGAGATGGATTCCGCAGGTAACATGATTGGCTCTTCCTATATGTATGCCACAGCAAGAGATTGGGCGAAACTCGGACAGCTGTTACTTCAAAAAGGAATGTGGAATGGCAATCAAATTTTACCTGCTAGTTGGATTGACTACTCAACGCTTGCAACGCCAGCTAATTCAAGTAATCGCTATGGCGCACATTTTTGGCTAAATAAAAATCCTAAGGATCCAGCTAAGCAGCGTTTTTGGTCAGAAATTCCAAAAGACACATTCTATATGTCCGGTTTTCAAGGGCAACGAGTTGTGATCATTCCGTCGAAACAATTAGTTTTTGTTAGGCTTGGTTTTACCACACCTAAGCAAGCGACTAATTTACCCTCTTTGATGAAAAGCGTTATTGAGGTTTTGCAAGCAACTTAGATAGCTTAAGTAAAAATATACACTGCGATGTAAAATGAAATAAAGTGTATAAAGTATAAGTGTAAGCTCTGTCTTCCAGCCCAACAGAGAGTTTTACTTATGTAGGATTTAGCTTTCCAGTTTTCTAAATATTGGCTTATAACAAGTCGCCTTTTGTTTTCTTGAAAGAACAAGTGACCAAGGAAAATCCCAATTAGCACGAAGCCAAACCAAGGAAGTAGTGGCGCGAAGTCGTCACTAGGTATCCTTGTATTACTAAAACCTAACCAATGAAGGTAGCTAAGGTTAAAATTTTCTATTCGTAAGAAGGTACCAGCAAATAATGCCGATAAACCAAGTATCAGGTTTAGTCGATAGTAAGTCACAAACAATAGTCCTAATAGGCTTGCAACGAATATATGGTGTAATATTCCAAAGTAAACAAAATAATTAGGTCGTACAAGATAACTAACCCAAGTAATCAAACCGGCGTAAATAGCGATTAGCGCCATTCGTTTTACATACCTTGTTGTAAAACCGACTGTTTTTCTGGATAAAAACAGCCCAACCCCCACCAAATTAAGAAAAAGCAATATGATGAGTGTTCTAAAGCTAATCCAAAATAAATCTGTTGAGAATTGCGCTTGAATGACCCCCATTTGAGCTAATCCGAAACAAAGGTGATAAGTAAACATTAATACAATCGCCTGTCCGCGAATTAGATCAAGCAGGTCATATCGTCTGTTTTCAATCGATTTTGGCATTACGTCTGTTGATAACTGTTTAATGAGAGTGTTATTGTAGTCCTGAGTATATTCAATTAACAAAGTAACCTTTTTGGGTAATGGTTACAATAAAGAATTATCAGACATTTTAAGTATTGAGTTTGTAGTAACATAATTTCTATGAGTTGATGAGGTTTTGTAAGCCCTTATTACTTGTTGATTTATGTGAATTGAGTAAAAGGTATTTGTTGTAATGAGATATAGTTTGAGGCAAACCTGTTTTATAGAAAGGCTAGTTCAACGATCGTTGCTGATTGTCGTTGGTTCTTTAAGCTTGGTCGGTTGCAGCAGTAACCCTGCGGAAGAATATGTTGATTACTTCTACTCCAAACCTGCGAATGAAGGTAAAAAAGAGTTTACATATATTTTATACTTGGGTGAGAAGGGAAAGTCGCTTAGTCAACATCGAAAAGAGCATTCTTCCATTTCACCAAGAGCTGAGGGCGAGCGAAATCAAACAAGTCAGCGGCGAACATCAAAAGTAAAGAAAGGTGAAGAATTTACCTCCTTATCTTTTAGGATGGAAGAAGAAGCCTACCGACGATTAAATCTAAAGCTAGCTGAAAACGAGTTTTGTAAAAGCCAAGTGGAATTTCTAGAAAGTGAATATACCTGGTTAAGGTATACCATTAAAGGCCAATGTAAAACTTGATTAACTGATAAAATCGCTTTAGTCTGAACCTATCTTTTAGAATTTTCCAATAGAATAAAATTAATGAATATATTGCAAAACATAATGCTTAAATCAAAATTTAGCAATCTTCTACTCGTTGTTTGTTTTTTATTCATGACACAAGCCCATTCTGAAGAAAGGTTTAATTTGGATAGTTACGACTGGCAAGGCCCAATACCTAAATCGAATGTTATTAAAGTTATCAATCAATATGGTGATATTCGGTCACGTAGTAATTCAGATGAAAAGATTCACCTTCATGCTAGTTTTCAAGAAATTGGAGAGAGTCCCCTTAGCCCTGAATTTTTAATATCTGAAGTGTCTGGGGTACTGGTCATTGAGGTCAAGTATTCTGAGTCGATTAAAACAGATCGTGGATCACTGCGAGGTCGAACCGATTTATCGGTTTTATTTCCTCCACGTGTAAAAATTATTGCAGAGACTTCGGCGGGAATGATTAAAATTGATAAGTCGCAAAGTGATGTTGAAGCTAAATCCACTACCGGGCCAATCAAACTGACGACTAATGGATTGTTTAGGGCTGAATCCGTCAGTGGCAGTATTTCGTTAAGATTGCGCGGCATGCACACAGCCGGTTTGTCGAGTGCTGATTCTATAGATGGTAAGATCACAGCAGATATATTCAATGATATGGATATAAATTTAACTGCAAAAACCAGCGGGGCGATAAAATACAATGGAAACCAGCTAAAAGATAGCGCACTGTATCGCCGACAAGGAACCGCCAATTCACGAGTTAATTTAACCAGCAAAACCGGCGAACTTGAAATAAATATTATTGAGCCACCCAAATTAGTTAAATCAATTAAACCGAGTAAAACAAACGTCGATCTAAGAAAACTGCCGAAGAGTAAACCATGGAAACCAGGCGACCCGGTAAAAGAGATTAATCCTAAGAATAATAAAAAGAAGTCAAAGAACTAGGTTGCTGATTATTCACTCTAGCTTTACCTATTATAAAAACTGAGCCAGAAATAACGCTCAGTATTTTGTGTTTTCTCTCACAAAGTTTAGGTCAATATTTAAGCGTTTAAACCAATCGTAGAACGGCTTAAATTTATCAATTCGAGATAGGAACTCGGACCCTTGATGCTACAAAAAACTAGGACTTTGTTTACTTGTCAAATTAAGTTGTTTTGGCATGTAATCATGTGACCAGTAATTGCATTTGGTGTCACAAATATCTATCAATGAGATTGTTTTAGTGATAAAACCGAATTGTGAACTATTTACGTATTACTTAATAACTAGTTTTAGTATATTCGGAAAGCAGCTAAATTGAATTTCTGTAACAATAAAAAACAATAATCCCTCCATCATTACATAGGAAGTGACGAGACATGAAAAAACATCAATCGCCGCTCAAACGTTTATCCACTATTTCGATGTTACTTTTTGGTACAAGTATCGGATTAAGTGTGCAAGCTGATGAGCAAACTGAAAAAGCGTGGCTGTCTGAAAAAGTAGCGCCAAGCAAAGTCAATATCGATCTAAGAGGTATTAAGAATTCGCCTAAATGGCAACCCGGGGATGCAATCAAAGATATGCCGAGAAGGCGATTTGATCCTGATTACGTACTTCCGAGTGCGCCTCGTAATCCTGTTACCATTAAAAGTGACCAGCTAATGTCAAGTCAACAAGCTGCTAGTCTAAGAGCTAACAGAAGCACTCGAGCAATTGAGCAACAATTTGAAGGTAGCGGCTATACCGGTGTGAATCCACCGGACACCACTGGAGATGTAGGATTAGATTATTACATTCAATCCATTAATGGATCTTCAGGTTCAATTTTCACCATTTATGACAAAGAAACAGGCGCATTAGTCAGTGGGCCGACTAACATGGAAACACTAGGAAGCGGCAATTGTGCGTCAGGTGCTGGTGATCCGATTGTCCTGTTTGATGAAATGGCAAATCGATGGATGCTGAGCGAGTTTTCTAGTTTCGGTAACAACCTATGTGTTTACATATCGCAAACAGCTGACCCCGTAAGCGGAGGTTGGTACGCTTATTCATTTACGGCACCTAGCTTTCCCGATTATCCAAAATATGGCGTTGGGGTTGACGCTTATTATGTTGGAACCAATGAAACTTCTTCAGCAGTTTATGCTCTTGATAGAGAGGCAATGCTAGCAGGTAACGCGGCTTCTATGATTCGGATCGCTGTTGCTGATTTAGCTGGGTTTGGTTTCCAAATGATTCAACCAGCTGATCATGATGGTATTAACGATATGCCGGCGGGCACACCTGGCTATTTTCTAAGGCATCGAGATGATGAAGTTCATAATGCTTCATCTAATAATCCGAATGAAGATTATCTCGAGCTTTGGCAATTTAACGCAGACTTTGTTAATACTGCGAATGCAAGTTTTACTAAAGTAGCTGATTTCCCAATCGCTGAATTTGATTCAGATTTATGTGGTCTATTTTCGTTCTCGTGTTTTCCTCAGGCGGGTTCAAGTACAACTCTCGATCCTTTGCGAGAAGTTGTGATGTTTCGTGCTCAGTATCGAAACTTCAATAGTTACGAAACGATCGTAGGAAACTTTGTAACCGATGTAGACGGTACCGACCATGGTGGAATCCGTTGGTTTGAATTAAGAAGAGAAGCGGGTACTTGGTCACTTCATCAGGAAGGGACTTATTCACCTGACGAAAAGAATCGGTGGATGGGCTCTATCGCCATGGACAAAGATGGCAATATGGCGTTAGCGTATAGTTGGGGCAGTAGCACTGATTTTCCTGGGTTAAGATATACTGGACGATTAGCAACAGATGCGACGGGTGTAATGACTGAAGCAGAGGCCGTGCTAATTAACGGAACGAGTCATAACTCAAGCAATCGTTGGGGAGACTACAGTCATCTTTCGGTTGATCCAGAGGATGAATGTACTTTCTGGTATACCAACCAATTCGGTAAACAAAACGGGCAATGGGGCACTCATATTTCAAGTTTCAAGTTTGATTTTTGCGGCGGAGGTACAGGTGGAAACCAAGCACCTACTGCTTCATTTACGTCTTCCTGTGATTTATTAGCCTGTTCTTTTGATGGTTCAGCAAGTTCTGATAGTGACGGCACCATCGCATCCTATGAATGGGACTTCGGTGATGGCAATACTGCCACTGGCTCGACGGCTGATTATACGTACGCAGCTGATGGCACTTATACTGTTACACTCACTGTAACTGATGATGAAGGTGCAACAGGTTCTTCAACAGAAACAATCAGCGTAAGCACTTCAAACCAGGCTCCGAACTCTGCATTTAGTTTTGTCGCTACCGAGTTAAATGTTGTTTTTACTGATTCAAGTTCGGACAGTGACGGAACAGTTGATAGTTGGAGTTGGGATTTTGGCGACGGTAATACCTCTTCATTACAAAACCCTACTCACGATTATGCTAGTGAAGGGACTTACACCGTATCGCTAACGGTAACGGATGATGACGGTGCTACAAATACAAGTAGTCAGTCTGTCTCAGTCAACTTAGACAACATTCCACCGATTTCAAACTTTACTTATACTGCAAATGATCTTGAAGTAACCTTTGCCGATAGTAGTAGTGATTCAGATGGTAGCATTGTTAGCTATAGTTGGGATTTTGGTGACGGAAATTCATCGACAACACAAAATCCAGTTCATACCTATGCTGCGGATGGTAATTACACCGTTTCTTTAACGGTTACTGATGACCAAGGAGCAACCAATACCAGTAGTCAAACAGTCACTGTTAGCGATTCTAGTGGTGTTATTACAGGAGGCTTTACTGAGACTAATCTTAGCCCTGCAAGCGGTCAGATCTTATCGTTCACTATTGATGTTCCTGCCAATGCTACTTCTTTAGAAGTGGATATTTCCGGCGGAACAGGTAATGCCGACTTAGCAATTAACTTTGGTTCACAGCCAAGTCGTAATGATAATGATTGTTTAGAAGTGGGGGCGGGTAATACTCATAGCTGTACCATTAACAACCCTGATGAGGGAACTTGGTTTATCGTCGTTCGAGGCGCATCTGCGTCTACTGGGGTTGAGCTTAATGCTTATTGGTTTGCTGTTGCCACTGGTAATATTGCGCCAACTGCAGACTTTACCTATACAACCAATGAGCTTGAAGCTTCTTTTACTGATTCAAGTAGTGATGCCGATGGTAGCGTAGTTTCGTACGATTGGGACTTTGGTGATGGAAACACCTCAACATCTCAAAACCCGATCAATGTCTATGCGAGTGCTGGTACTTATTCGGTCAGCTTAACCGTGACTGACGATGAAGGTGCTACTGATACATCAACACAAAGTGTAACAGTTACTGAGTCTGGTTCAGGCACTTCCGGTGGGTTTACCGAGACGGGAATCAGTCCTGCTAGAGGAGAAAATATCGTTTTCGAAATTGAGGTACCTGTGGGAGCTGATTCGTTGGTGGTAGACACGTCTGCTGGTACAGGCAATGTTGATCTAGTCATTAATTTCGGTTCTACGCCAACTCGATTCGATAACGATTGTATTCAACAAGGAGCTGGTAATGTTCATAACTGTACAATTACTAATCCTCAAGCGGGTACTTGGTTTATTATCGTACGAGGAACAGCGGCTTCTAGTGGCGCACAACTCGACGCATATTGGTTTGATAATTAATCGAACTTGAAAAAGTAAAAAGGCCAACATTAGTTGGCCTTTTTTATGGCTGCTTATTTGACAGGTCTTGAAACTGCAAGCTGAATAATTTGTTAACTTTTTAGATTACGAGTCTTTGCGATAACTGATTCTAGACGAGTAGAGTTTTCACTTTCAACAATCTCTATTTTTCCGCTTTTCAATTTTCCTTCTAGTTCTTGAGTGCTTTGTTCTAGTATCTTTAGGCCCTTACGATCGACAAATATATAAACATCTTTGGATACTATTCGAGCAGCCAATTTGCATTTTATTAGACGTTTGTTGAGTTCATAGTTAATCCAAGTTCCAACGGTAATATCTGCTATTTTGGCTGAGTCAGAGAGGTGAGTTGGTTGATCTACTTTTTTAGAGTCTTGAGAGTTCAAACTAGGTGTAGAATGCGTCTCGGTTTCTTGTTGTAAAATGTTGATTACTTCAGCGG
The DNA here is from genome assembly GCA_965230505.1 of Kangiellaceae bacterium. Lineage (GTDB taxonomy): Bacteria > Pseudomonadota > Gammaproteobacteria > Enterobacterales > Kangiellaceae. The sequence continues at coordinate 4,511,794 of OZ246006.1, forward strand.
TTTCTTGCTGATTACGTGTCTTACGCTCAGTAAGAAATTCACGATAAGCTTGTAAACTTTTCTTGAGTGCTGGCGCTACAATATTGGGTGCGACGAATTTCTTAATTTGTTTTTCAAGGTATAGTTTATTGATGTCATCAACACTAAAAGTAAACGATTTTTGTGCCATTTGGTTTGCAAATATATGCCTTTTAGTATTTTCATCAATATAAATAAGTTTGTGGAGTTCTTTATCATCCTTTATAGAGTACCAGTCGTTTAAAGAAATGTATGATTTAATTTCTTCAGAGTCATAAGCGGCTGGAGCTTGAAACACAACCTCGCTTAGTTCCTTATGCATCTTGACGAAAAGTTCTTCATCTGTGATTTGATTGTCAGTGGGCGGTAGGCCGAATTTTAACTGATGTTCGAGAATATCAAAGAAGTCTTTAGATGAAAGCTCATCAGATACGTCACTAAGGTCAGAATCTGATTCAACATCAGTAGAAGCAGCGCTAATTTCCTGCTCGACGACGGGCATCTCATCGTTGTTCATGGAATAAAAATCAGTTGGTTTTAGTCTGATTAAATCTTCCTCGTCTATATTTGGTTTGCTTTGTTCGTCTGAGGATTGACTCGCTTGGTCATTTTCACTTATTTCAGTTGATTGTTGCTCTGTAGAAAGTTGGCTATTTTGTTGAATGATTGTCAGATGGCGGGCTTCAAGCTCAGTCAAAAACTCGTTTGCTTCCAATTCGCTGACAGCTAGTTTGGTTAGACCGTCTAAAAGTCCCTTTTTCAGTTCAGGAAGTTCATCGACCAAATGGTTAAATGCTTCTTTAGAATGGATCTCCGCTAAAGAATTAATTAATCGAATAAATAACTTAACCGAATTAACAAATGCCGCCTGGTCGCGCCTAACAAATTCAAGTGTCAGTAATCGACTCCAATGCTGTTCTAAAAAATCAGTTAGCAAAGGTTCTAATTGATAGCGTTGATTAATTTGGCTGGCAATTTCATCGACAAACAATTGCGAAGACTTAGTGATAGCAGCACTTGCTTCGCGTTCGACAAGTCGTTTCTCAAAAATCAAGCTTCGTTTTTGTTGGTTTTCACGAATTTGAGCGATTGGCTGTACCGTTTGAATTAGCTTATCGCTGAGTTGAGCTGACGTGGTGTCGACGAAATCAAGTAAGCTACAAAGCTTTTTAAACGTAGGGTAATTTGCTTTCTTTTCATCTTTCCACAATGGGACATAGCTTATTAAAATGTCCATAGTCTGCAGTATTGGGTTAGATTGTGAAACTAAGGTTCGGTAATCTTCTAAAGCCAGCCTGAATAAAGTGGGCTTTAAACTCAATATGATAAGCTTTAACAGTTCGGGGATCCGTTGATTACCGCTAATTTGTTTAAAAGAATAGTCGACGATATCTGCAGTGAGTTTAATTCTTGGAAACTCCCCAATCATTGCGGGTTCATCAATTAAACTTGAGTTTTCACCGTCGCTACAGCTTATTAAAACGTCTTGTTGATAAAGTGGTAAGCGTTCTGGATCGGGGGTTAATTCGGAAACTAGTTGTTGTTCCGCAGATTGTAAATTTGCCAATAGCTGTTTGAGAAGTTGTTGTTGTTTGGTCTCATCTACTTTAAGAGCGCAAAGCTTAAGGTATTGATCGCTTAGGACTTTGCTAACATTGTTTCCCATTTTTAATAGTTTAGCCCTAAGATTAGTTAAAGGGGGTGACGAGCAAGTTGTGGGCTCGGCAGTGACAGAATATCTCAATACTAAATTATAGACGAAGCCTGTATTTTTAACAGGCTATTTATAGTTGAAATAGTGCGCAATTACTCAATAAAGGTTGTCAATTGCTCAAAAGGTGCTCTATCTGTTCTGGCGTTATTTGCTGGGGCGTGTTTGTCTTCATACCCAAAAGACATTCCGAATAGTATTCCCATATCATCTGGGATATTGAGGGTTTCTTTTATCGGCTTAGGAAACTGGCCGAGAGCTCCCTGCATGCAACTCGAAATCTGGTTCTCTTGCATCAGTAATGAAAGGGTTTGGGCATAAATTCCAACATCTACGGCACCCATAATACCTAGGTATTTTTGCATGCAGAAAAAGACTACATGCGGGGCATTAAAAAACTGCCAGTTTCTTAGCATAGCAACTTGACGGGCCTTTTTATCGTACCTTGAGATATTCATAGCGTTGTACAAAGCGTCGGCAGCGCCAAATTGTCGATCTCGATGCTCGTTTTTGTATCTTGGGACCCAATCAAACTCTGGGCTTGGCGCAGTCCCCGACATGACTTCTTTGACCAGTGCTTGCTTTAGCTGCTCTTTGGCGAGACCGCTTACAACGTAGGGCTGCCAAGGTTGGACATTACAGTTTGAGCTTGATTGTTGCGCTTGCTGAAAGATTTTATTAATTAAGGCCTTGTCTATCGGCTTATCAAGAAAGGCTCTCACAGAATAGCGTGTCGTTAATATTTCGGATAGCGTCATTTAGTCAGATTCTATATGATTAGATTGTTGAATAAATAGTATCGATTTTTCACCGTATATGCACTCTTTTAAAACTAACGAACCCTAGGTTTGATTGAATGGCTACACAAATAATTCTTTTCGCGACTCCAATGTTTTTCCTTTTAATTTTCATAGAGATAGGGGTTAATATTAGAAGGGGTAGTAAGGTCTACCGTTTTAATGACGCCATTACTAGCTTGTCGTTAGGCGTGATAAGCCAAACACATAAGTTGGTTGTCTTTACTTTCGCGGCAATGGTCTATGCCTGGTTAGAAAACGAACTATCGCTATGGAGAATGCCGTCTGACTCACTGTGGACTTGGGTTTTTGCGTTTATCTTTTATGACTTTCTTTATTATTGGTTTCACCGCTTTTCTCATCAAATTAATTTTCTTTGGGCTGCGCATGTGGTGCATCATCAAAGTGAAGAATATAACTTAACCACAGCATTAAGACAGACAAGCAGTTCAGTCGGAGCATGGGTTTTCTATATCCCTAGTTTCTTGATTGGGATCCCTGCTGAAGTGTTTTTTGTAAGTGGTGCGCTTAATTTAGTTTACCAGTTTTGGGTACACACTCAGTTAATCGGTAAACTCGGTTGGATTGAAAAATTATTGGTAACGCCGTCCCACCATCGTGTTCATCACGGACAGAATCAGATCTATATCGATAAGAATCACGGTGGTGTGTTTATTATTTGGGATAAGCTGTTTGGCACGTTTCAAGAAGAGCTTAACAATGAGAAAGTGATTTACGGAGTTCGACGTGCGGTCAGTTCGTTTAATCCCTTTTGGGCGAATATTCATACATGGTGGTCTTTAACGAGTGACGCCTGGAGAACTAAAAGTTATAAAGATAAAATTAGAATTTGGTTTATGCCGACAGGCTGGAGGCCACAAGATGTTGTGGATAAATTTCCAATTAAAAAAGTTGATCCAAACAACCTGATCAAATATGACCCACCAAGTGAGCCGGTGACAAAAAGTTATGTGCTGTTGCAATTCGTTTTAGCGATTGGCGCTGGTGTTTTGTTTATACAATTCAGTAGCGGATTAGATTTTTTATCAAAATTAATTATTTGGACAAGCATAACTATGCCTATCGTTAGCGCGGGGTTGTTATTAGAATCTAATACGTATGCCATGCGAATTGAATTTATACGATTGCTAGCGACTTTATTATTAGTCAATTTATACTTTAGCGAAGCTCTTATGGATTTTCGGCATTATTTATCAGCTTATTGCATCATTTCAATGATTTTCTTGTCCTATCTTTTAAAATTTCAGCGTGCGCATACGAAGCCGCTTATTACTAGCCAGTCGGAAACCGGAAAGTTATAAGTTGGTTATGAAGGAGCTAGGCATTAACCAAAAAAAGGTTTGGTCAAGTTCGCAATTAATCCGTGATTTAAACTGGATTTTTACTAGTCCCGCTTTGGTAGATTCTAACCCGCTTAGGTTAGAAGATACGATATTAGATCGAAGCTGGCTTGCTTTGCTGGAGTCTAATCCTACTCGCATTCAAAACTTTATGATTAGTAAAAATCCTAAGATTTTAGGCGCTTATTTTGAAGCGCTATGGGAGTTTTATTTACACGAATATCCAGGTAAAAAGCTGATTGCTAAGAATTTACAAGTCTTCGGCAACGGAAAAACGATTGGTGAGTTTGATTTTATCTACCTGGATGAAACTACCGGTAAACATTACCATTTAGAAGTGGCTATAAAGTACTATTTAGGGATTGACAACACAATGCCTAATGGTAATTGCCGCTCCAACGATTCCTCTCATTTCTATGCGCAAAACTGGTTAGGACCTAACACTCTTGATAGTTTTGACAGAAAATACCAAAAAATGTTCTCACATCAATCTCAGTTATCTTGCATTCCTGAGGCAAAAGAATATTTGAAATCTATAGGAATTTCTCGTATTACGCCAAAAATTTGCTTGCTGGGTTATTTGTTTTATCCACTCAATACAAGTAATGCACAGAGAAGTCCGATGTATCCCGTCAATGCGTCAGTAAACCATAATCGAGGTTATTGGCTGAGAATTAGTCAAATGCAAGCGTTATTGCCGAAGTTTGAAATGTGGGGGATTAGAAGTAAGCCACATTGGTTAGCTTCTGTTAAGAAAAAAACGCGAGAACTCTACGGGCGAGATGTGTTGATTTCAACTCTGCAAACTCATTTTAACCAGTGCCAAAGACCCATATTGATTTCAAATTTTAATCAGGTCGAACATGATAGTTTTGAGAGCGAAATATTGTTTTTTATTGTCCCAGACGCTTGGCCTAATCTGGCGAATTAAATCTTTTAAATAAGCGACCAACACTAGCCTATGAAGGTCGCCGATATGTTAATATTTGAATGGCTAAAGTGCTACTTTAGCTTTCTCAAATAATCCATCAACTGTTCCTTGTGCAAGTGGGTGGTATCCAGGTCTTGCTTTTTTGTAGATGCTCTTTACGAAACGGTGATTGCGTTTATTCTCCAGTAGGGCTTTATATAATGGAACAATCAATTTACGACGCCCAATTTCAACCATGTAGTTTTCTAAGCGTTTGTTAATCGATTTGTTATCGCGTTTGATGTTTATCAGTAACCATGCGTGTGCGATTTCATTATTGGTTGATTCTGTGAGCTTGTACGCTGAATCAAGGGCCTTGAGCTGTTTCATATTAATGTCTTTGGGCAAGTTATTTATGAAATACAACCACTCATGAACTGTCCATTCAGCAGTTTTAATATCAGATAGTTTAATATCACCCTTTAACCATGCGGATTTTGATTGATCAACTAACTTAAACGCATCAGAAGTAGGTTTAGGAGCGTCCGCGGGTAACATTGGTTCTTTAATCCAGGCTTTAACTTTCTCCATGGAAACGATACCAGGATACTTGCTTAACAAGTGTTTATCTAAGTATCCAACAAAATTCTTGGTATCAATACTTTGGAATGCATGGTCATCAAAGTATTTTCTTAAGAAGGCATCAAAATTTTCTCGTCCATATTGTTGTTCTAAATACATAAGGAATAGCTGGCCTTTTGTATAAGGTACGCCAGAAAAGGCATCGTCAGGATCTCTTCCTTCGATTTTAACATGCAATATGGTGTCACCTTTTGGTAATTCAAACATTTCTTCATTTAAACCTTGTGCCGCTAATGCTTGTTCCATCACGGCACGTTTTTCGCCGAACACTTCTTCCATGATTCTGTTTTCAACATAGCTGGTAAAACCTTCGTTTAACCATAGGTCTCGCCATGTCGCGTTAGTCACTAGGTTGCCGGACCATGAGTGAGCTAGTTCATGCGCAATTAGGTTCACCAAACTCTTGTCGCCAGCTATAACAGTAGGAGTAATAAAAGACAGTCGAGGGTTTTCCATACCACCGAATGGAAATGATGGTGGAAGAATTAATAAGTCGTAATCAGACCAACGATATTTACCATATAGCTTTTCTGCTTTTTCAATCATAGCTTGAGTGTCTTCAAATTCTTTAGCCGCAGATTCTAGATATTGAGGTTCAGCGTATATCGCGGTTTGTTTAGACATTTTCTTGTAATGAATATTTCCCGCTGCAATGGCGATTAAGTAGGGAGGAATTGGTTGAGGCATTTCAAACTGATAGATCCCATTTTCTTGCCATTTTGGGTTGTTTTCAGCACTCATAATTGGTCGAAGACTAGGATCCGTTTTAACGGTTGCTGAGTAGCTAACTCTCATTGCAGGAGTATCTTGTATTGGCATCCAACTACGTGCATGAATTGCTTGAGACTGACTAAACATGAATGGGTGTTTCTTACCTGCTGTTTGAATCGGCTTCAACCACTGTAAACCTGATGCTTGAGGCAGTGAATTGTATGAGACTCTGACTTTAGTAGCGATTTTTGGAAGCTTAATCGTTAATTTGCTTCCTCGTACGCTATCTCTTTGGTCTAATTTATGCGACGTTTTACGCCATTTTTTACCGTCAAAGTACTCGGCTTTATGAATTTCCAAATCACGGGTATCTAGAACCAGCCGATCGACATTAGCCGCCGTTCTTTTTAAATCGTGGGTTATACTTCCGATTAATTGTTTCTTTTTGAAATCTACTTTTAAGTCAAGGTGTACATGACTCGAAGCAATTTTCTGGTAGTTGGAATAAGTATGCCAGTCTTTATCGAAACTAGCGGAGTTAGAAACTGTCGATAAAGCAAGGAAAAATATCAAAAAGATACTGTGGTTGAGAATTTTCAAACGAATGCCTCCTAGTTGAAGTATTAATTTATATTAAAAACATTGTTAAATCTTAAATATCTACACGGTTCTTCGTATCTTAGCCAAGGTTCAGTGATTGAAGGTCCGGCTTAATAGTTTGTTGAGAGTTCGTATTTCTAGCAAATTGGGCTAATCTGACATTTTACCTAGTTTTGCCAAAGATAGTCTAAAAAAAGTCGCAACTCAGGAAAAATAGAGTTGAATCTGTTACATTATTCTTCAATTGGGTGATTAATCCTAAGGATGAATAATTAAAATGTATAAAGTCTCACAAATAATACTCTTTGTACTCTTACTAAATGTTAACGGGATAGCTTCAGCACATGAAGAGTCTGCACATGTCCAGTCTCTTAATGTACAGTCAGCACATATAGGTAACTTGGATGAGGGGAGTGTTACTTATTTGGGGAATGAAGCTATTATGGTTGAATTAGCTCAAAAGAAGGTGATATTTGACCCATTTTTTCATAATGATTTTGGTGTGTATCAATTAGTTCCTGATGCGATTAAATCTAAGATTCATCAGGGCGTTGCTCCTTTCGATAAAATTAGTTTGATTTTGATTAGTCACGCTCATGCCGATCATTTTGCTGCTGACGAAGTATTAAACTATATGCAAAAGCACCAACAAGTTTCTTTAATTGGCCCTAAACAAGCCGTGCAAGCTCTACTTAAGCTAGCGCCGTCCAATGATGTCAGCCAACGATTCTATCCGTTATCCCTAAGTCTTAAGCAAAAAGCAGTCGAGACTGAAATAGACGGTGTTCTAATCGAAGCCGTACGAATTCCACATGCAGGATGGCCTAGTCGTTCAGAAATAGAAAATATGGTATATCGAGTTAGTTTGTCTGGGCGAACTAATAAGCAATCCAATAAAACACCTAATGAACTTGTGACCGTGATTCATATGGGTGATGCTGATCCAAATATTAATCACTATCTGCCTCACAAACGGCACTGGGCGTCTCGAACGACTGACATTGCGTTTCCTCCTTACTGGTTTTATAGTAGCGAAGAAGGGCGCTCAATCCTTACTGAAACGCTCAATGCGCATAGCGCTATTGGGTTACATGTGCCTATGTTAGTTCCTCAAGACTTAAAACAGTCAGGGTTTGATTATTTTTCTGTGCCAGGCGAACAAAGAATATTTAATAATAAGCAAAAATTTATAAAAGGTATGCAAAATGAGCACAAGCATTGATGGCGTCGATTATGGACCTTTATTCCATCTAATAGGAAAGTGGATCGGCGATAAAGGACTCGATATAGCACCTGATGCAAACTGTGACCCTGATAAATCCGCCTATACTGACGAAATAACATTCTTACCCAGTGGGCCTGCAGAAAATGCGGAAGAGCAACAATTAGTGTCCATTCGGTATCGTCATGTCGTTAGAAAAAAGTCCACAAGAAATATTTTTCATGATCAAATAGGCCATTGGCTTTTTGAGCAAAACACCGGACTCATTATGCATTCCCTGAGTATCCCTCGTGGTGTGAGTATTTTGGCTGGAGGAGCTTGTACAAATGATAATGAAGGAACTCATTTTAAGGTTGCGGCAGATACTGAGAATAAAGATTTTGGCATACTGCAGTCACCTTTTATGAAGCAAAAAGCTAGAACGAACTCCTTCTCAATGGAGATGACGGTTAAGGGTAATCGTCTTGCCTATAAAGAAGTCATGCAACTGAGCATTTATGGTAAGAGCTTTGAACATGTCGACAAGAGCACCCTGCAAAAAGTGACCTATGATTTAGATTAAAGCCAAGACTTAAAATCGTAGCGACCAAGCATAATAACAGTTGAGCTACTAGCTAATGAGTAATAAAGATGGTTGATCTTAAACATGATTAGCATTGTGATTTAGTACTAATGACACCGCCTTATATGAGGGTGCCATTAGTTACTTTTAGTGGTAGATTCCGTTAGTTTTAAAATTTTAGTCCCGGACTTAATGTTTCTGGTAAGGCAACCTTGCTATTCTCAACAGAGGATATTGGGTATGCACAATAGTCAGCAGCATAATAAGCACTCGCTCGATGATTTCCGCTCGCTCCAATTCCTCCAAAAGGTGCTTGAGAATTAGCGCCAGTTGTTGGTCTATTCCAATTGACAATTCCTGCTCTAATGGTAGCGAAGAATTTATCATAAGTTTCTTGGTAATCGCTAAGCAGCGCAGCGGACAAACCAAACTGGGTTTGATTGGCCTTGTTTAAAGCGTCATCGAAATCTTGGTATCGGTAAATTTTAACTAATGGGCCAAAATATTCTTCATCAGGTACATTGTTAACATCAGTCATGTCTATAATACCAGCAGAAACAAACCCGGTCCCTGGCTCGAGGTGTTTTAGTTCTAATAAAGACTTACCACCTAGGTCTAAAAGTTTGTTCTGTGCATTGAGCATATCTAAGGCTGCTTTTTCTGAAATAAGAGAGCCAAAAAATGGTGTATCTTTATCATCATAGTGACCAATCTTAATATTCTTACTCACTTCCACAAAACGCTTAATGATTGCGTCACCTTGCTCGCCTTGTTCGATAAAAATACGCCTCGCGCAAGTACATCTTTGTCCGGTAGTGACAAATGCTGATTGCACTAAATCATGTACTACCGCATCGATATCAGAGACACCGTTAACGATTAGCGGGTTATTTCCTCCCATTTCTAATGCGAGTATTTTTCCGGGTTGTCCTGCAAACTGTTTGTGTAAAAGGTGACCGGTATTTGAACTACCAGTAAAGAATAGACCGTCAATATCTGGATTACCCGCAAGTGCTATGCCTGTCTCAACTTCGCCTTGAACCAAGTTAATCACACCGTTTGGCAACCCAGCATCTAACCAAGCTTTTAAGGTGATTTCTGCGACCTTGGGTGTTAATTCACTTGGTTTAAAAACAACGGTGTTTCCGGCTAATAGGGCAGGAATAATATGACCGTTAGGTAAATGACCAGGAAAATTGTAGGGACCGAATACAGCTACGACACCATGAGGTTTATGTCGTATAAATGCTTTGGAGCCGGCCATTTCGCTCTCAACTGTACCAGTTCTTTCAGCGAACGCTTTTTCAGAGATACCAATTTTGCCAACCATACCTGCAACTTCTCCGTTAGTCTCCCAGAGTGGTCTGCCTGTTTCCTGCGAAATTGCTTCAGCTAGTTCTGCTTTATAGTTTAATAAAACTTCGCCAAACTTTTTCACTTGAGCGAGACGTTCTTGATAAGATTTAGCTGACCAACTTTTAAATGCTTTTCTAGCTGACGCTACGGCCTGATCAACTTGATTTTTGTCTGCCGAATTGCCCCGCCAAACTATTTGATTTTTAGCCGGGTTTAAACTAGTAAATTCCTTGCCATTACCAGCTTGCCAATCGCCATTAATTAGTTGCGTAGAATTAGTCATTCTAAATTTACCTTTTTCAATTTGGGTTTTATAACTTTGGTATGGTTTAATTTGCTATACAAATTATTTTAGTTAGCAATAATGCGAAGCCAATCGTCTTGTTTTACTTTTAGAATATTAGCCATTTGTGCTGTGAGTAAAACGTAACGATCGTTATCACATACTGATACTTTTGCTTGAACCGCTCTAAAGTCTTTTAGTTTGGTATTACACATAATATATTTCTGTTGCATACTACTCGAGTTCTCGTCTGCAGAATCATTATCATCAATCAGCTTCACCTGTAGTCGCTGACTTTGATTGATGGTTTTTATATGTTGGCGTTGCGCAACGATGGTAGGTCCCGCATCAAAAATATCGACATAATCACTTCGGTGAAAACCTTCAGATTCGAGTAGCCTAAGAGCCGGTTCTGTTTTCGCATGAACTTTATTAATCACCGACTGAGCCGCCTCGCTAAGTAGACTCACGTAGATTGGGTATTTGGGCATTAGTTCAGCGATAAAACGTTTATTTCCTGTACCGGTTAAATAATCCGCTGTTGGAAAATCAATTGAGAAAAAGTTTTTCTCTAACCATTCCCAAAACGGCGAACGTCCATTTTCGTCGGAGACGCCTCGCATTTCGGCGATAATTTTGTCACTAAACCTTTTCTCATGTTCACCAACGAATAAAAAACGAAATCGTGAAAGAAAACGTCCATTACTATTCACTCTTGCTTTTTCTTTTAGAAAAAGGGTACATATTTCGGTCACGCCAGAATAATCATTGCAAAGCGTCAAGGTATTAACCGTATTGTGAACGTTTAATTCACTTGATGAATGAACCACTTTGCCTAAATGGTAGTGGTAAAATGGAGAATCAAGACCAACCGCCGCTTCGACTCCAGAAGTACCGACTATTTCACCAGTTTCAGTGTCTTCCATTACAAACAAATATCCCTGATCACCCGGTTCGTTTACCGTTGCAGAGAAAGACTCTTCTGAGCGAGCTATTTTACTTTTTAAAATTTCCTCGTTAACAGGGAGAGAGGTGAAACCGTGCCCCGAATCAACTGCTATTTGATAGAGCGAATCATAGTCATCTGCTTGTATTGGACGAATAATTATCATGGAACTCTCTCTTTGTTAAAGACAAAAAAGCAGGTTAAGTTAACCTGCTTTGTAGAAAATCTGCAGTTTTAAAAATGGTTAACGTTTAACCTTGAACAATTTTGGCAACTGCCTTCTCAAATTTAGCCATACCTTGTTTGATGACATCGTCTGGAACGATTAGTGACGGAGCAAAGCGACAAACGTTAGCTCCAGCAATCAAGGTCATCACGCCTTCATCCATTGCGGCCAGCAAAATTTCTTTAGCTCTTCCTTTGTATTCTTCTTTTAAAGCCGCACCTATCAGTAATCCTTTACCTCGGATTTCGGAGAATACATTATGCTTGTTGTTAATTTCATTTAGCGCGTCAACAAAAACTTTGGACTTGGCTTTTACACCTTCTAATACTGCTGGATCATTGACCGTATCAAAGGCTGCTTCTGCAACAGCGCACCCTAGAGGGTTACCGCCATAAGTACTGCCATGGGTTCCAATTTTTAGATGTTTAGCGATTTCAGTTGTGGTGATCATTGCTCCAATTGGAAACCCACCACCCAGTGCTTTTGCAGTTGTTAAAATATCGGGAGTGACACCAAGATCCATATACGCGTAGAGGCTGCCTAAACGACCAACACCAGTTTGAACCTCGTCAAACACGAGTAAAGCGTTATTTTCGTCGCACAGTTGACGCACACCTTTTACAAAATCGTCGGCTGGCTCAATAATACCGCCTTCACCTTGAAGAGGCTCCATAACTACCGCACAGGTTTTATCTGAAATAAGCGCTTTAACACTATCAAGATTATTGTATTCAGCATGATAGATATCTGCAGGCTTAGGACCAAAACCGTCAGAATAAGCCGGTTGTCCACCGACTGTTACGGTAAAAAACGTCCGACCGTGAAACCCTTGTTTAAATGCGATAATATGTGATTTTTCTTCGCCATGATTATCTAACGCCCAGCGTCTCGCTAGTTTTAAAGCCGCTTCATTAGCTTCTCCACCTGAATTAGCAAAGTAGACTTTATCGGCGAAAGTGGCGTCACACATTTTCTTGGCCAGTCTTAGTGCAGGTTCGTTAGTCATTACATTAGAGAGATGCCAGATCTTATTACCTTGCTCCGTTAAGGCGCTTACCAAATTGGGGTGACAATGGCCGAGACAGTTAACCGCAATTCCGCCAGCAAAGTCGATGTATTCTTTTCCTTGTTGATCCCAGACCTTTGAACCTTCACCTTTCACAGGGATTACTTTAGACGGTGCGTAATTCGGAACCATCACTTCATCAAATAATTCTCTTGTAACTTGGTTAGTATCTGACATGACTTTAACTCTCTTCTAATAGGTGAATTCTATAATATTTTATATCAAAGCGGTTAAAGTGACCGCCTAGACTCGACAGAGAAACATTATGGATAACCTAATCGTCAATTTGAAGTGTCAAAAAATACAAATTTGTGATATAAAAATGACAAAATGATAAGTAAAGGTGTCAAAATGCCAACTGAAAGTGAAGAACGGTTAATTAGTGTGCTAAAAGAAGACGTAAGGGCAACGATTTCTGATATTGCTAGAAAGCTCAATGTCTCTAGGGCAACCGTACAAGCTCGCATCGCAAAACTGGAAAAAGAAGGGGTTATTACAGGGTATACCTTACTTTTAGGTAAAGAGTATCTTAATCAATTTGTATCAGCTCATGTTGCTATTGCCGCTGAACAGAAGAGTGCTTCGTTAGTGTCTTCAGCATTGATGAAAATTGATCAAGTGTCAGCAGTTCATGCGATAAGCGGAGAATACGATATGATAGCGGTGATTCATGCTAGAAATACTGAGCAACTTAGCCATCTAATCGATCATATAGGCGACTTAGAAGGGGTCGTAAGGACCAATACTTCCGTCATTCTAGAGACCAAGGAAAAGCGCTAGATATCTGAGTCAACTAGAGCATGCATGAGGATAGTTTAAATTTGGAAATTAGAGACTAGGCGCAGTAAAAGTCGTGCAAGACTTGAATAATCTCTTTTGCCACACCGTCGGCAATTGAATAGTAAATAGTCTGTGACTGGCGACGTGTAGCCACAATATTATCATCGCGTAACTTGGCTAAATGTTGTGAGAGCGCCGATTGAGATATATCAAGTTTGTCATTTAATTCTGTAACCGAAAGCTCACCTTCACATAAAATGCATAAAATCATTAGCCGGTTAACATTAGCCAATGCCTTGAGCTGTCGGGTTGCAGCGTCAGCGTGTTGGTAAATCGATTGTGGATCGGTAGCTGGACTACTTGAGAGAGAATCTTTTAGAGCTTCGGACACGTTTATTCCTACCAATCAATTAACCTGTAACCAGTTTATAAGGCACGTTTTCAATTTACCTTATTTAAAATAGGGAGTTATTAATTGAAAACTAGACTTATATAAGAATATTCTAATTTAGTAGAAAGTTTAACCGATGTCCAGAGCAAAGTCGTTATGGTTATAAGCGCAGGTGTTTTGGTTTTATTCAGAGTTTTGCTGATTTGCCTTATCTCTAATACTTCGTTGTAGAATTCTTGATTTCCAAGCATGACCTATATGGAGTCGCCAAAAAACACCGATGGCGAAATAGCCAATAACACCTGCAACAATTGCACAAATCGCGCATCCGAGCAAAAATGGTTGCCACAAGGCTTGCAAGTTATGTTCTAGCCACTGCCAGCTAAGGTTAAATTCGAATTCTGTTGATTGTTGACCCAACACCGAGACACCAACAAAATAGGCGAATCCAAACAAAAAAGGCATGGTTACCGGGTTGGTGATCCAAACTAAGGCAACTGAAAGTGGTAAGTTACCACGGATTAAAATTGCACCACCTGCGGCTAGTACCATCTGGAACGGCACTGGCCAAAAAGCAAAAAATAACCCAATAAAAAATGCTTTACTGACTGAGTGTCGAGTTAAATGCCATAACTGAGGTTCATGAATGACCGGCCCAAAAACCGTTAGGAAGCGATTTCCTTTGATTTTGTCGGGATCTGGGAGGTATTTACGGATTAATTTACGAGGCATATCGGATTCAATATTTACAACCATTTTCTGTTAATATGATTGTAGCTTCAGACGCTAGTAAGCGACAGAACTATTTAGTGAATTATGTTTAATTCAGGTATTTAAAATAATTAAACTAATTTTATCAGCTAAAAATTCACTGTCGAAATTGCGAAGTCGTCAAATAGCCGCATTTACGATTGGGGCAACAGCAGTCAAAGTTAAAACATAAGGATTTGTTTTGAAATGGTATAGTTTTGGATATTTAGCAGGTTTATCGAGTTTAAACTTTATTCACTCTGCTAAAATGGTTGTAGGACAACTAGTTATCGCTTTGACATTAGTCATTCTATATCGGATTGGCTTAAATTATTCTTTGATAAGTTATCGATACCTTCAACCAATAAAACTGCTTGTGAGTTTTATTGTCGGGATCCTATTTGCGGCGCTATCAGCGCAGCTGTGGTTAAGTTTCTCCCAGGATACTATTAATAAACCACAGATCAGGCAAGTCGAAGGCTTAGTGTGTAGTATTCCGCAAAAACTTAGCGAACAAAGGCCTAATCAAGAAGTAGAAGGTGTTACTGTCAAATTTGACTTTTGCGTATCCAAACTTTCTGGCAGCAAGCTGAGCCCCTTTCAAAACTCTAAACTAAAACTCAGTTATTACCGACTTAATACAGAAAGTGCTTCCAAACTAATAGCAGGTTCGCATTGGCATCTAACCGTTAAATTAAAACCTATCTATGGGCGCTTGAACCCAGTTGGTTTTGATTACGAGAAGTGGCTTATTAGTGAAGGATATTTAGCGACTGGTTATGTTAAAGAAGCCAGTTTACTCGATACTAGTTTTAGCCTAAGGGCCTATTATCATGGTGCGCGACAATCCATATATCAAGCGGTTTCTGAAGCTACTGACAATCAAAACACTCGTGGTGTTATTCTTGCTCTCGCGATGGGGGAACGCGCTGAAATTGACCCAACTCAATGGCGATTTATCGTTGATTCTGGGACAGCACACCTTTTAGCAATTTCAGGTCTACATATTGGAATAGCAGCGCTTTGGGGCTATTACATTTTTCTGTTTATCTTTAACAATCTAACGTGGATTACACGGCGTTATTCTGCTCAACGTTTAGCCGAGTTTTTCTCCTTGATAAGTGCTTTGTTAGTAACCTTAGTAAGTGGGTTAGGCTATCCATCACAAAGAGCGCTAATAATGCTGAGCATTTTTCTTTGTTGTCGATGGTCTGGTCGAAACTTAACCCTTGCCAATTTACTTGGACTCTCTGTGATTGTTATTACAATTTTGCAGCCTTTTGCTGTTATGTCCATGAGCTTTTGGTTGTCGGTTTATGCGGTAGCAATAATTGCTATAGTGATTTCTTATAAACAACAGACAAATGGAAAACTGGCAAATGTAAAGGCATGGCTCAGACTAAATTGGTTATTGTTTTTGGGACTGATTCCTATTTCTTGGTGGTTTTTTAGTCAATTTTCTGCGGTTGGATTTATCGCAAATGTAATTTTGATTCCATTAACAACATTTGTATCCGCACCATTAATCTATATTGGTCTGGTGTCACTGATTGTTTCAGAAAAACTCGCAGGCTGGGTGTTTCATTGGGTTGAATACGCTATTGCTTTGACCCTTTGGCTGCAAGAAAAACTAGCTGGAATCAATGATCTGATCGTTGTCCCAGGTCTAACGATGATTGGTGGCGTGGCAATAGTCATAGCGGTTTTAGTTTTTCTATTACCCAAATTTGTACCTGGAAGAAGCCTTTTTATTCCAGCCTTAGTTTTACTCATATCGACTAACTTTAAGACTCCTGACAAGCAAAAACTTAAATTGATCATGTTTGATGTTGGCCATGGGTTAGCAATTAATGTTTCAATCGATGGGAAACAATTAATCTATGATACAGGTTATGGACGCTCGACTATTAAAAATCTATCGAAACAAAAAAATAAGCTAAATTCCGCGACTAACAAAAACTTCAAGGTAATTTCAGATTATTCTGTTGCTCGTTCTAGCTTAATCCCTTATTTAGAAAGTCATTCTGTGAAGCATATTGATAAATTGGTCATTAGCCATAATGACGCGGATCATTCTGGTGGATTTACCGATATTATAGAGCGATTTACCATCGGCGAACTGCTATTGGGAGAATCTGACTTTATTTCCAGTAAACAACTAGAGTTAAACATTGAGCAAGCCAGAGTTACGAATATTGCCAGCTGTCACAATAAAAGCGAGTGGGATTGGAATGGAGTGTCTTTTAAATTTATTGACACCGCCAGTCATTTTAATCGGTCTATAGTGCCACTTAAACAAAGACTAAAAGGTCAATCAAGCAGAGTTAAATATAAAGGCAATAATGCTTCTTGTGTACTATTAATAGAAACCGGCAATAACAGGTTACTAATTACAGGTGATATAGAAAAACGCGTCGAAAAAGAGCTAATTAGAGCCGACAATTCTCAGCGCTTAGTAAAAATTGATTTATTAGTTGCTCCGCATCATGGCAGTGAAACCAGCTCTACCCGTGAGTTTGTTAATCATTTAACCCCTAAAATTGTGCTGTTTTCTGCTGGTTATGCTAACCAGTGGCAGTTTCCTCGTAAAGCAGTCGTCGATAGGTATCATGATATAGCGGCCACTCAGTTTACTAGTTTTAAGAGCGGCGCTATTACGATTACTGAATCAGCTAATGGTGATTTAAAAATTGAAACTGAGAGAAAGCGAAAGCCTCGGTTTTGGCATCGAATTCAACCTTAGTTGAATGAGTAAACTCAATAATTGAGCTTAACTCCAGCGCTTTCGTCCTACCTTGTGAAATTCACGCTTTGTTAGCGCTTATATTATCCCTAAAACTTGCTATAATTCGCATTAAGTCAGCGGTTTACGCGACATAATTACCTAAAACTCCCTTTATAAATCAGTAATTTATAAGCTGAAGAGTAAAATAACTCAAGGACCTCCAAATAATATGATCTCATTGTTGAAAGCCGGCGGCTGGATAATGTTACCAATCGTGCTGTGTTCGATAGCAGCGTTTGTCATTTGTATCGAAAGAAGCTGGAGCTTACGTAGGACTAGAATTACCCCAAAACATTTAGTGGCTCAAGTTTGGAGTTGGATTAAAAATAATCAATTAGACAAAACGCGCCTTAAAAAACTTAAAGATAGCTCGCCTTTAGGCGAGATACTTGCTGCAGGGTTAGTTAATCATTCTCATGGTCGTGAGACCATGAAAGAAAGCATTCAGGAAGCAGGGCGGCTAGCGGTTGTTAAACTAGAACGGTTTCTAAACTCCTTGGGTACCATTGCTCAAATAACCCCCTTATTAGGTTTACTGGGAACTGTTATTGGTATGATTGATGTATTTACCATTATTACCGTACAAGGTACTGGTGATGCTAGTGCATTGTCACACGGAATCTCGCAAGCTTTAGTAACCACTGCTGCTGGATTGTTTATAGCAATTCCTGCGCTGATTTTTCATCGACATTTTGAGCGTAAAGTTGATGAGCTAGTTGCTGAGATGGAGCAAGAAGCACTTAAAATGGTTGAAGTGTTACATGGTGAACGTGAGACTCTAAGAGGCTAATTGAATGTTTTTTAGACAAAAGAAACAAGAGATCACGGTTAACCTCACGCCTTTAATCGATGTGGTGTTTTTGTTGCTCATTTTCTTTATGGTTTCAACCAGCTTTACTCGCGAAACTCAAATCAAATTAGAGCTTCCAAAAGCGAGTGTAGAACCATTAGATAGCAAACCCGAAACGCTAGAAATAAGCATCGATAAAGAAGGGCGTTATTTTGTTAATGGCAAGGGCTTAGTGAATGAATCATTAGATACATTAAAAGCGGCCATAAAACCGACTATTGACGCAAATAAAGATACCCCCGTGATTATCAGTGCTGATGCAAATACGCCATATCAGTCAGTCGTTACCGCTATGGATGCCACATCCCAATTAGGTGTTGTGAATCTGCAAATGGCAACTCAAAGGAATGAAGAATGAGTGGAGATGTTCTGCAGGTAAAGCCGCAAACTTTTAAACGTTTGAGAGGATATCTTAAACACTATAAGTTGGCTTTTGCAGTTGCTGTTATTGGAAACTTAGTCTATGCCGGAATGGACTTTTTGTTTGTCTTAGCTCTTAAACCTTTGACGGATGAAGTGTTGATCAATAGTAATAAAGATATTATGGAAAATGTTCCAATTTATATTGTTCTGTTGTTAACTGTTAGAGGCGTCGCAAGTTTTATTTCTGCTTATTGTATGTCGTGGGTAGGTCAGAATATTGTTCACAGAATTCAAGTAGAAGTCGTTGACAAGTATCTACGATTACCAAGCCGTTATTATGACTCTAATTCGAGCGGAAAACTCGTTTCTAGAATAACTTTTGATAGTCAACAAATAGCCACCGTCACAACGGATACCTTTACCAAGCTGCTAAGAGAAGGCGGTGTCATAATCTATATCCTGTGTTTTATTTTTTATACAAGCTGGCAATTAGCAAGCCTGTTTTTGATCTCTGCACCAATCGTTGGTTGGATTGTGAGTAGCGCTAGCAAACGGTTTAAAAAAATAAGTAAAAATATTCAAGCGGCTATGGGAGGACTGACTCAAAATACTCAAGAAGTTGTCGAGGGATACAAGGTGATTAAAACTTTTGGCGGCGAGAATTTTGAGCTTGAAAGATTTAATCAGGAAGCTAAAAAGAACCGAACACAAAATATTAAAATGGTGGCAACTAAAGCAATCAGTACACCGTTGATACAGTTGGTTGCTGGAGTCGCATTGGCTTTTGTAATTTACTTTGCCGGTAAACAGTTATCGGTCGGAGAACTTACTCCCGGTGATTTTGTTGCAATGCTAGGAATGATGATTATGATGCTTAAGCCATTAAAAGTCATTTCAAATCTTAATAGTGTTTTTCAAAAAGGATTAGCTGCTGCACAAGGAATTTTTGAGACTTTAGATGAACAAGAGGAAAAGGATAAAGGAACCTTTGAGTTAGCTAAAGTTAATGGGGAGGTAGAGTTTAACCATGTTCACTTCTCTTATGATGGTACCAAGGATGTTTTAAATGATATTACTTTCAAAATAAAACCAGGACAAACTTTCGCTCTCGTTGGTAAGTCTGGCGGTGGTAAATCTACAGTAACTAACTTGCTCTTAAGGTTCTATGATCCCACCCGTGGGGCAATTATATTAGATGGCTATGACATAAATGAGTTAAAACTTGATAATTTAAGAAAGCACATCGGGATAGTCTCGCAGCACGTAACTTTATTTAATACTAGTGTTGCCTCCAATATTGCATATGCGGTCGATTTAAACTCTCTGAGTAGCCAAGAATATAACCTTGAGATTGAAAAAATTAAGGATGCTGCGATCAAAGCTCATGCTTGGGAGTTTATTCAACAAATGCCCAGTGGTCTAAATGAGAATATTGGTGAGAACGGTTCAAAACTTTCTGGTGGTCAGCGGCAACGACTGGCAATTGCACGTGCACTTTATAAAGATTCACCCATCGTTATTTTAGACGAAGCGACCTCCGCTTTAGATACTGAGTCTGAGCGTCATATACAAGCTGCGTTCGACTCTTTGACTGAGAATAGAACAACCTTCGTTATAGCACATCGATTATCAACAATTGAAAATGCAGATTGTATATTAGTTTTAGATTCTGGAAAAATTGTTGAACAAGGAACCCACCAACAATTACTCGATAAAAACTCAGTATATTCGAACTTGTATCACTTACAATTTGAAGATAAAAGCGAAAATCAAAAAGACCAACACAATAACAATGGGATAGAAAAAACAGATGCAAATGATGAGTAGGAACAGTAAGGGTGACAAATAATACTCATTTAATTGAAACTTTGTGGTACTCACGGTCTCCTCTAATATGGATTCTATGGCCGTTAACGCTGCCATTTTTATTGCTTGTACTCCTCAAACGCAAACTTTATCAGATGCAAGTGCTCAAGAGTGAGTCGTATAACAAACCGATAATAGTCGTTGGAAACTTATCGGTTGGTGGTACCGGCAAAACACCATTTATATCGTCATTAGTAGAGTACCTTAAATCTAGGCAGTTTTCAGTTGGCATTGTGAGTCGTGGATATGGTGCGAACATTAAAATATTCCCACATCAAATTTCACATGATGATACAGCAGAAGCGGTCGGTGACGAGCCACTGATGCAAGCTCGAAAACTTAATGTACCCATTGTAATTTCCCCCAATCGTGCTCAGGCAGTAAACTATTTACTGAGCAAGAATAATGTCGACGTGGTAATTAGTGATGATGGACTGCAACACTATTCGATGAGTCGTGATATTGAAATCGTATTGTTTGATGGTGCGCGTGAGTTTGGAAACCGATTAATACTACCGTTCGGACCGTTGCGTGAACCAGTATCACGACTAAAGAGTGTCGATTTTGTAGTTCAAAATGGCACTCAGAATTCTTTTCCAACTAAGTATAAATCTCAACTCATCGAAGTATCTTTAGTCAACCTTGCTTCGCAGGAAGAAAGGCCGCTTGATTATCTTAGTGAGCATGAAGTTGTAGCGGTAGCAGGCATAGGAAACCCTCAGCGCTTTTTCAGTTCATTAGAAAAATTTGTAACGATTAAATCTAAGTCTATTTATCCAGACCATCATGCGTTTCAGTTGAAAGACTTCGATCATATTCATGAAGATAAGTTAGTTGTAATGACAGAAAAAGATGCGGTTAAATGTGAAGCTTTTGCGAAAAAAAATTGGTTTTATTTAAAAATTAGAATGGAAGTGGAAAGCTCGTTGTTCTCGGAAATAGAGAAATCAATCAAGACGATTAATGAGTAAAGCAAATTATTACACTCAATGATTAATAAAGTAATATTACAAGAATAATGGAAACACTATGGATAACTCTATATTAGAAATAATCGTTTGCCCTGTTTGTCATGGCAAAGTCTCTTTAAATAAAGAAAAATCAAAACTAATTTGCCGTTTTGACCGATTAGCTTATCCAATTGATGATGGGATACCGGTGATGTTGGCCGATAAAGCTGAAACCTTAACTGCAGAACAAATTGAACAAGCGCTATGAACTTTCACGTAATTATTCCAGCAAGGTATCAATCTTCTCGATTACCAGGCAAGCCATTATCTAAAATCGGCGACCTTAGTATGATTGAACGAGTCTGCCAACGAGCTTCTAATAGTGGCGCACAATCTGTGACAGTGGCGACTGACGATCAAAGAATCTTACAGTGTGTTAAAGACGCAGGTTACCATGCCGTCATGACCAAGGAATCTCATGTTTCAGGTAGTGACCGAATATTTGAAGCAGCAGAAATTTTAGGTTTAGATGACGATGCTATTATCGTTAATGTTCAAGGCGATGAACCTTTTATTCCTAGCGAGAATATCACACAGGTTGCTGAATTGCTGACAGATAAAAAAGCGAAAATGGCAACTTTATGCTGTTCTATTTCGAGTGCTGAAGCTGACGACCCTAATACGGTAAAAGTGATCTTTGACAAGAATCAAAAAGCGATTTATTTCTCGAGATCCAAGATACCTTTCATTAGAGAGCTTCACACGGATAATGAAAATCATTACTACCGACATATTGGTATTTATGCCTATACTAAGTCATTGTTGGCCAGTTTCGTTAGTTGGCCGGAATCAAAGCTAGAATCAGCAGAAAAGCTAGAGCAGTTGAGGATCATTGAGAACGGTGAAAATATTTATGTTGGGGTGCTAAACAGTCCACCACCCGCTGGAATTGATACACCTATTGATTTAGAGCGCGCAAATCAATTCGTTAAATCGTAACGAAAGAGTAGGTTTAGAAAATGGCTTATAAAATTTTATTTGTATGTATGGGGAATATTTGTCGCTCACCAACGGCAGAAGGTGTCTTTAGAAAAATAGTAGAACAATACCCAGAGTTATCCTCTATTAAAATAGATTCGTGTGGCACGATAGGATATCACGTGGGCGAACCATCTGATCCTCGTTCGGTTGCAGCAGCAAAGGCAAGAGGATACGATTTAAGTTATATAAGGGCCCGTAAACTTTCAAAAGAGGATCTAGAAGAATTTGATCATATTCTGGTTATGGATAAAGAGAATTATCAGAATACAATTTCATTAGCTAATGGAGATCATGTTCTCGTTAAAAAGGTTCGGCTGTTCTTAGACTACAATAAAAATTCTAAGTTAGAAGAAGTGCCAGATCCATATTACGGAGACTCGAACGGATTTGACCACGTTATCGATCTAATTGAAGGCGCGAGTCTAGGCCTAATTAAAAAGCTTATAGAAACAAGAACATAATAGTTTTTACTCGAATTTTAGTGTTAGTTTCGCCTGCTAAATCGTACTCCCTATAAAGTTTAGTGATTGAATAGTATGAAGAGTTTGTTTGAGATATATGGATTTATGCTAGGTTATATCAATTGAATTTGAATTGATTTATGGTATAAATAACCAGTAAATGAGTTTTAAAGCTAACAAATGAGGCAAAGTTTGTCATTTAAGTATTTGTTAATGATTGGTCTACTAGTACTAAGCTTTACTTTTGCTAAAGAGCCGAAAGCTATAGAGACGAGTTCAATTTGTACCCTCAGAATTGGTATGGACCATTGGCCCCCTTATCAAGTTTTTGAGAGTGATGGTAACGTCAAGGGGCTACAAATCACGCTAGTTCGAAAAATAGCGGATCAAGTTGGCTGCTTACTTACATTCAAGAAAATGTCGTACCCAAAAGCTTTAAAAGCATTAAAAAATGGTGACATCGATATGCAGCTTAATGCTTCTTTTGCCGAAGAAAGGACGCAGTTTGCGCATTTTACGGCGCCTTATAGAGCCGAATTCATGCTTCTTTATTCTACTGAAAAGTATGCTGAAAAATGCCAGACAATGAGTTTAGAAGAGCTTATTCTCGATGGCTTTAAATTAGCCGTACAACATGGAGTTTCATACGGAGCAGATCTCACTAGAATTCAAAATACCCCATATTTAAACGATAACCTGTTCTATGTAGAAAACAGTGTTCAACATTTACAGCTCCTAAGAGAGAAGAACTTAGATGGCGTTGTTGATGATCCAGCCGTTGTCGCTTATCGCTCTTCAATTAATTCAACAGGGGACGCGCTAAGATCCTGTCCTATAACGATTTCACACGATCCTTTGTCATTTATGCTAAGTAAAAAAACAGTTAAGCGAGATTTTGTTCGGCGAATCAATTTGGCTATCGAAAAACTCAAGCAATCTGAGTATTATCGTGAGAACTGGGTCTGGTAGGCGAAGCTAACTTAAAAAGAAAATAATCAACCACTTCACCGTTATATCCAATAACAACTAAGCACTTTATTGAAATATTATCTCTTTATCGAGATTTTTAACCTTCTCGAATTAAGTATTCATATTACAAATCATTTATATAATGAGTCAGATTGTTTATTAAACAATGATTTGAATCAATTCGCTTTATCTTATTGTCTGTAAAATATCGGTTTGTAATCTTAGAGTTAAGTCATAGACTGTAAAATCACGAGATAGCTTGTGAGCTCGTCTGTGTACACATTTAAATGGAGAACCAAATGCACCAACTTCTCTCCCAATTACGCACCGATCATATTAATACTAGTAAGTTATTAGAGCTGTTTGACTACGAAGTTAATGAGTTAGCAAATATCACGTTTAAACCAAATTATCATAAGTTGCAAAACATTTTGCTCTATATGACCACTTATCAAGATATCTTTCACCATCCAACTGAAGAAATTATTTTTTCTCATATAAAATCGAAAGAACCTGACCTTTCGCCAAAGCTAGAAGAAATCAAACACCAGCATGAAAGTTTATACCAAGAAAGTAAGAATTTGCACCGAACTTTAAGTTCAATTGAAACGGAATTTTTAGAGCTCGACAAACAAAAACTAATCGCCGATTGCAAACATTTTAGTGAGCTGTTGTTCAGTCATATGAGCGTAGAGGAGAAGTTTATCTTTCCGAGTGCACAAAATGTTTTGTCAGAAAATGATTGGGCTGAGATTGAGACCAAGGTAAAGCAAGTCGAGGATCCTATCTTTAGTGGGAAACGAAAAGCAGAGTTCGAAGATCTTTATCAGTGCGTTTACGCACAATAAATACTCAAAAAAAGCCAGCTATCTTTCAATAGCTGGCTTTTGAACAATGCTCAAAAACTTACTTCTGTTTCTCAGACATTAGGCTTTCAAGATTTGGTTTAGTCATAGGACTATAGCTTTTAGGCATTTCTTTTAATGGCACCCAGTTTGATGTGACCATTTCTCCATCTGCATAAACCTTAGTTTCAAATCCAAAGTTAGTAATAATCAAGGGTTCTGGATTTGCCGCTTTAGCCATTTCTGAAAACGCTTTTCGAGGTACAGATGGCTGCACCGTACTTTGTGTTAGCTCAGCTTCAGCTGCAGCTAGCTTTTCACTGGTTGGTTTTTTTGTGGCTTTTTTATCGGCGACAGTTTTAGTCTCGTTTACAGGCTTACTGTTGTTACTAGAATCCTTTTTTGATTCCTTCTCTTGCGATTGAATGGTGTCTTCTTTGCCCTTGTTTGTTAGCGATTCAACTTTTGCTTCTGTTGAAGAGTTGGTGTCGCTTGCATGATTGACCTTAGCGTCAGAATTATCTGACGAAGGCTTGCTCTCTGATTGAACCTGCGTTTTAGCTGGCTTTTTAGAGTGAGTCGCATTTTCCTCGTTTAATTTTTTTGACTGTGTTTTAGTCTCTTTAGTTTCCTCATGACTCTGTTTAACATCGTTGGCTCTGTCAGCATTTGCATTCGGTTGCTGAGCCGATTTATTTTGGTTCGTTTTCTTATTGTCTTGTTGATTCGTTTTCGACTGCTTAGATTTATTGTTCTCTTTAGGCGTTACTACTGCCTGTGTCTCTGCAGTTGATAGCTCTTCTGGTGACGATTTGTTTTCTAAAACTTGTTTGCGCCTATCATCTCGCGATTTTCTTTCAGGCCTAGGTTTTCGATCGGCAACAGTTTTTTGAACTCGACTAGTTTGAGCATTATCTTGCTTATTTTTTGCTTGATTTCGAGAACGGTTATTGCGGTTTCCGCGAGGTGAGCGGTTTCCTTTGTTACTTTCTTTTTGATCGCCACGAGCTTGTTGCTTGTTCTCCTTATTAGCAACACGATTTTCTTGTTTTGAATCATTGCTGTCTTTATTTCTACCACGATGACGATTGTTGCGATTACGGTCGTTACGGTTGCGACCTTTATAGTTTCGGTTATTACGGTTTCTTTGGTTTTTATGCTTAGATTG
Source organism: Kangiellaceae bacterium (assembly GCA_965230505.1). Lineage (GTDB taxonomy): Bacteria > Pseudomonadota > Gammaproteobacteria > Enterobacterales > Kangiellaceae. The sequence goes on from OZ246006.1 coordinate 4,537,424, forward strand.
TTTTGTCTTTTTATGTTTCTTATCTTTGTCATCACCAAATAACGAATTCCAAAGCTTAGCGAAGAAACCTGGCTTTTTGGGTTCTTCTTTCTTAACATGTTGTGGTGCTGCTGGACGTTCAAAGGTAGTCACAGCCGCTTGTTCAACCGGCTTGGTAATGGCTGCTTCTGCGCTTGACTCGACTATTTCTAATTCAGGTTGTACTGGTACCTTATAGCTTTCGGTCTCCATAGTCTCAGATTTTCTAAGACGCTTTATTTCGTAATTAGGTGTTTCCATATAAGGATTAGGAATGATGATTACGGCTGTTTTTTGACGTTTCTCGATAGCCGCTATGATTTTACGTTTCTCATTTAATAGGAAAGTCGCCACCGGTACTGGTAACTCTGCCTGTACCATAGAGGTAGAGTCTTTTGACGCTTCTTCTTCAAGTAATCGCAGAATAGAAAGGGATAAAGACTGAACGCCACGAACGACTCCAGTTCCTGAACAACGAGGACAAACGCCGTGAGCTGACTCTCCTAAAGAAGGCTTAAGTCTTTGGCGAGACATTTCTAACAAACCAAATCTTGAGATTTTACCGACTTGAACTCTCGCTCTATCTCTGGTTAATGCTTTGCGTAATACATTTTCAACTTCACGTTGGTTTTTAACAGGAGACATATCGATGAAGTCGATAACCACGAGCCCACCCATGTCACGTAAACGCAGCTGGCGTGCTATTTCAACGGCGGCTTCTTTATTGGTATGAAATGCGGTCTCTTCAATATCCGCACCTTTGGTCGCCCGTGCTGAGTTAATATCAATAGAGACTAATGCTTCAGTAGGATCAATAACGATCGATCCACCAGAAGGAAGTCTTACTTCACGCAAAAAAGCAGACTCAATTTGATTTTCTATTTGGAATCGGTTGAACAGCGGAATATCTCGGTCTTCGTTTAGTTTAACTCTATTAGAAAACTCAGGTCGTATAAATTCGATTTGGCGTTTAACTTTGTCAAAGATCTCTTTCTTATCGACAACAATTTCACCAATATCAGCTCTTAGGTAGTCACGAAGTGAACGAATAATGACATCACTTTCCTGATGGATTAAAAACGGAGCAGGGCGCTCGTCCGCGGCTTTTTTTATCGCAGCCCATAGGTTTTTCAGGACTTTCATATCCCATTCTAATTCTTCTGCACTACGACCAACACCTGCAGTTCTAACAATACACCCCATACCTTTCGGTGTGTCTACATCACGCATTGCTTGGCGCAATTCGTCACGTTCTTGGCCTTCAATTCTTCTTGAAATTCCACCGGCTCTTGGATTGTTTGGCATCAGGACTAAGTAACAGCCCGCTAAGCTAATAAATGTGGTTAAAGCTGCGCCTTTATTGCCGCGTTCCTCTTTGTCAATTTGAACGATGACTTCTTGACCTTCGGAAACAACATCTTTGATGTTAGGTCGACCACGGAAGTTTTTTTCTGAAAAGTATTCTCGGGAAATTTCTTTAAGGGGGAGAAAACCATGTCTTTCTGCACCATAGTCGACAAAAGCGGCTTCTAAGCTAGGTTCTACTCGGGTTATTTTTCCTTTATGGATGTTGGCTTTCTTTTGCTCTCTACCAACTAATTCAATATCTAAGTCAAAAAGGTTTTGACCATCAACTAAAGCGACTCGCACCTCTTCTGGTTGAGTGGCATTAATTAACATTCTCTTCATTGTGTTTTCTCTCTTAAACCTCAAATTTAAGGCTTTATTCATATAGAACAAATGTGAGAGATTGAGGAATTAGTAGGCAGAAAATAGAGTTTAATGGATGGTTTGAAGCATTAGTAAAGCGAATATTATGAGAATGTTGCTATTAAAATCTTTATTAATCAATAAGTTAAATATGGTTGCAAATATGTTTATGTATTTGTCTACCGATTTACAAAGCGGTGCTTTGCTCACAGCTGTTATCTCTTATAGCGCTCTTGGCTTCTATCGTCGCAATGTCTGCGACCCATTGTATTTCAAATTCTTTGTCTTGCTTACTGGGATAAAGTTTATTCTTTAATACCCAAAATTCTTTGTATCTCACGACATTTGTCGTTGTTTGTACAATGCCTATCGAAAAATAAGTTATTTCTGAGTTGGCAACTATTTATTTAAGCTATTTCTATTATGGAATTAGCTTTGTGAATTCTTGGAGTCGATTAGCCGTTGAAAATTTTTCAGTCTTTATAAGGCTAAGACTTTGGCGATTTCAGGTGTCAGTAATGGTAAAATCTTAATTACTTAAACGTTTTGAACTCGCTCTTCTGGTTCCTGCGTGGCTTTGATTGAACGAATTTTGTACACGCACTATGGTGGAATTCGCTCTATAAACTGTTTTTTCAGCTTTTATACCCGAGGACAAGTTGTACTCAACTTCCTTCCAGCGCCGGAACTATACCAATTATAGTCAACCAGTTCAATTTAATATCGCTAAATCAGTCATTTATGCGCAACAATGATTCTAGAGTCGCTTGCTATGGTTATATAATGAGCAACTTAGACAAATAAATACTTGGTTACTCATAGAATAAGTGTAAATTTTTAGGGATGAGTTAACCCTAGCTATTTTTCTAAGTGATTAAAAAGTACAATATGCCCACCAACATTAGATAAACTGCAAATTATTTATGAATTATCAAGATTTTGTAGATAACCTCGATGAGGCAACTGTCAACCAACTTCGCACCGCTGTGGAGCTGGGTAAGTGGGAAAACGGTGAGCCCTTAACTGATAAACAAAGAGACAGTGCCATGCAAGCTGTTATGTTGTGGCAGGCAAAGTATGAGGTTAGCGGAAGTGATGAACCATTCACTCTAAACCCCAAGGGTGAGTTAAAGCTAGGTAAGGGAAAAGTGGTTAAACAAGCGCCGCTTGAATACCGAGTGAACGATGATCCCAATCTAATTATCACTAGTAAAGATTGAAATTTCGGCTTGCAAAACGCTTCGCTCAGGGATTGGCGTGCACGCTGCAGCCCTTTATATTAAGGCTTCGAAAGCTTCTTCTACCGACTCACCATTGCATAACATTTCAATGATTTGCTCCCGCTTAGCGCTCATATCAACCTTGGCAAACTTAGCTTTATTGGCAAAGTAGTATTGTGACATTAATTTTGTCGCAGCAGCCTTGTTGACCTTCTGTGACTTGCGCTGGGCGATTTTTAGCTTTTTCGGTTGTTTTGCCGTTTGGTATATTTTTGCAGAGTTTTCGGCAATATCTATTCCATTTTTCGAAATAATTTTGTTATTCGATGGATGAATCGCATTACCGACACTGGTCGGCTGTGGTTTTACCTGATTCAGCTCGAGGCCTTTATTTAAAGGTTGCTCAGCGGCGTAACTTTGCTCGTTTTGGGTCGTATCTGAGTTAAGATTAGCGGTTGACAGGTTGCTAGTAGTATTATTGGGTAGGTTTGCTTGGTTGTTGTCCTCGTGAGCTTCTGGAGCGGTTTGATAGTTGTGGTCGGGCTGGTTAAGGATTCGTTCTAACAAACTTACCCTTGCACGATATATTGCCAATTGAGAGGGGTCCATAGGCATGTCTTGCTTAAACCACTCTGTTTTTTGAATGGTGAGAATAATATCATCCCAGTAACGCGTGAAGTCCTGCTTTTTTAGCGGTTTGATTGCTAGAGTTTGGTAAAAGCTATCGTCTGTTTCTGGACTAATACAAACAAATTGGTCTGGGCGTTTCATTGCTAATAGTCGAGTCGCTGGATAAAGAGGCGCTTGTTTGGTTCCATTTGCTTCAAACAGCTGCCGGTAACCATCGGTAAATTGCATATAGTGCCAACCATCGATTCGGCCGTTTGCGGGGATTATTTTAAGTAACTTCTGAACACCAGCGGGGTCGTTCTTAAGGATTTTCTTGAAAGAAGCAAATGATGACATGCCTCCTAGAAGTTCAGTATCAAGCTGGTATTCCTTGAGTGTTTTGCTATCGGCGATACCACCAATCAGGTATCGCTCAAGTTGAGTACTCTCAAGCACGCCGGAATTTAGCTGATTCATTAATCCATCTGCTAAATTTAGTAGTTTTAGACTGGGCGCTATTTTGTAGTTAGCGGGGAGGCCATTGATTGCGGTTAAATATTCTTTCCAGCTAATGTTTAGCTGGTTATCAAGTAATGTTTTTAGGATTTGTTCGATTGGGCTTGAAGTAGCCTCTGTCGTTATGTGCTCTGAAGATGACATCTTATCTATCTCTGATCAATTCAATTTTAAGAGTGACGAATTTAGTCAATGGGCCTAGCTTGTATTTGGACGCTATTGTAGCAATACCATTGTTTGCTGGGTAGAGGCATGTTGACTATATTTTCAATAGAACTCGGCTGTAGAATTTTTTAACTGAAGGAACTTTTTTTGTTGTTGCTCGTCTGAACTTTATCTGTGATATATCTTTAAAGGAATTTCATATGTTTAAGATGTTTGCCTCGGCCTCAATTTTATTATTAGTTTCAGCATGCAGTAGTAAAGAGATGTATCGCTTTGGACAAGATTACCAAAAAAGTGACTGTGCCCAGAATGTTATCAGTTTAGAACAATACGATAATTGTATGAAATCTAATCAATTACGCTATGAGGATTATCAACAGGAGAGGGAAGCGGTGATTCGGTCTATCGATAAGGAGAATAGCAGTAGCGTGGATTGATTGTGGCGCAAAAGTAAAATCTAGTTTGACTAAACAAGCTAGTACTGTCATCAGTAAAATTTAGGTAAGCTCAACGGTCCCGCTTAGTCAGCTGTAAAATCAACTAAAGTGGTTTTTCTCCGTGGTGAAAATTCTTATGACGCTTTTCAGTGCCGTTTAAAACGATCAGAGTTTGGCTAGATAGTCGCTAATGAAAATCTCTAGAACCTTTCTTAAAAGCCGGTAACTTATCACTAATATCAGTAATATGCCCAGCAATCACATGAACTACTTTTCGCTCCCTTTCGATCACACCTTTTACAAATAATAATTTACTAGAAAGAATTTCTTTACGAAACTTCTCTAAGGTATTTTTCCAAACAATCACATTCATATTTCCAGTTTCATCTTCCAAAGTTAAAAATAAAACGCCTGCAGCTGTTCCGGGTCTTTGTCGACAAGAAACCACGCCAGCAATTTTGACAAATTGATTTTGCCGCATGTACTTTAGATCTGAAGCTCGTTTACATGGCTCAATCCAATCGTGACTTCTGAGTAAAGCAATAGGGTGTTGTTTTAATGTCATACCAGTCGTTTTATAATCCGCCAGCATATCTTCTACAGCGGTCGGTGGCGTGATTGACTGTTCAACCGAAGAGGGGGGATGCGCACTTGTATCCAAAGAGTGCAATAATGGCTTTTCTTGTTCAATCGCAAGAGATTGCCACTGTGCCTGATAGCGATTTTTTGCTAATCGAGGTAGTGCATTAGCTTGAACTAACGCATCCTTTTCAATGGCATTTAATTGGCTACGGAAAACTAAATCTTTAATGTTATTAAAAGCGCTAATTTCTCTTTGTTGAATAACTCTTTCTGCCGCATCGTGATTAAAACCTTTAACTAAATGAAAACCAAGACGAATCGTTTTCGGCCGATTAGCTGGCTCAAAAATAATCTCTGATTCCCATAAACTATGATCTATATCGATAGGTAAAATTTTTAATTGATGACGAATGGCATCTTGAACTAATTGTGATGGAGTATAAAATCCCATGGGTTGACTATTGAGTAGTGCGCAATAAAATGCAGCGCTGTGATGGCGTTTTAACCAAGATGAAAAATAGGCTAAAATGGCAAAGCTAGCCGAATGGGACTCTGGAAAACCGTAGCTACCAAAACCTTTCATTTGTTCAAATACCCGTTCGGCAAATTCTGGATGATAACCACGCTTTAGCATGCCGTTGAGCAGCTTTGGTTTAAACTGGTATAAATCACCATTGCGCCCCCATGATGCCATCGCTCGGCGAAGTTGATCGGCCTCTCCACCACTAAAGCCTGCTGCGACCATAGCCAGTTTAATTACTTGCTCTTGAAAAATAGGGACGCCCATGGTTCGTTTTAATACTTGTTTGATTGCTTCGTTAGGATAGCTTTCTGGGATCTCACCATTACGACGTTTTAAAAAAGGATGGACCATATTGCCTTGAATGGGGCCAGGCCGAACAATTGCAATTTGAATGACTAGATCATAAAAACATCGAGGGCGTAAACGCGGTAGCATACTCATTTGTGCGCGTGATTCGATCTGAAAAACCCCAACGGTATCACCATTACATAACATGTCATAAGTCATAGGATCTTCCTTTGGAATGTCGCTCAAAACTTTGATATTAGAATACCGCTGAGTCATATCCAGGCATTTACGGATCATGGTTAACATCCCCAAACCCAGCACGTCTATTTTTAATAGCCCTAATGCTTCAATATCGTATTTGTCCCATTGGATGACAGTGCGATCAGCCATACTGGCATTTTCTACCGGTACTAAGGAAGACATTGGTCGTTGAGTGATAATAAATCCACCCACATGTTGCGATAGATGTCTGGGGAATCGAAGAATTTGCATGACTAACTGATAAAAGTTTTTAGTCAAACCGCTCTCAATGGATAAATTCTTTTCGGCAAAATAGTCTTGTAGTTTATCGGGTTTATCCCACCAAGCTAGCGAGTGACTTAAATGTTCAAGTAACGGAAGATCAATTCCAAGCGCCTTACCAACATCTCGTATTGCACTTTTTAGTCGATAGGTGATCACCGTAGCCGTTAATGCGGCACGATCGCGAGAATACTTTTTATAAATATATTGAATAACTTCTTCACGCCGTTGGTGTTCAAAATCAACATCGATATCGGGCGGCTCATCTCGCTCTTCAGAAATGAATCGTTCAAAAAGTAACTCACTTCGTGCTGGGTCTACTTCAGTGATAAACAAACAATAACAAACCGCTGAGTTAGCTGCAGAACCTCGACCTTGGCATAGAATATTTTGGTTGCGAGCAAATTTAACAATGTCGTAAACCGTTAAAAAATAATGTTCATATTTAAGCTTTTTTATAAGTTTTAGTTCATAAGCGATCTGTTTAGAGACCTTTTTATTTAGACCTTGCGGCCATCGTTGTTCTGCACCTTGATAAGCAAGTTGGGATAAATACTCTGTAGCCGAAACGGCTTTAGGCAATACTTCATTAGGATATTCGTAACGTAATTCATCCAAAGAAAAATGACAGAGCTTGGCAATGTTTGTTGTTTCAGCTAAGAGTTTTTCAGGGTAGAGTTTATTTAAGCTGCCCAATGGACGTAGACTTTGTTCGGCATTAGCGATTAACTCAGTACCTAATGATTGTACCGTTTTGTTTAGCTTAATGGCTTGTAAACAATGCTGTAGCTTTAGGCGCTGCTTACAATGCATTAAAACGTTATTTTGTGCGGTTATCGGTAAATCCAACGCCTTTGCTAACTCTAGACAGTTTAAATAATGCTGGTAATCTTCCAAGCGTAACTCTCGTTGATAACCGATCCATAGACGCTCAGGAAAAACCTCCTTTAATGCGCTTAGTTGTTGATGTTGCTTTTCAAAGGGGTGTTTAGAGTTAATCCACAAACACAGGCATCTCTCGATATAATGCTCTAGAAATCCAAACTTAACGACATAATCACCTTTTTCAGCGCTACGCCGAGCTCTAGTAATCAATGAGGAAAGCTCTGCATAAGCTTCTCGGCATGGGCAAAGTAGAATGATATCTAGATCTTTAGCTGCTTGGAAATCGATTTTTAGACGGGAACCAATAATCAGCTTGAAATTTATTTTTCTACTGTGATTAGCCTCTAGCTGTTGATTATATTTTCGAGCAGTAACATGAGCGCGAACGATACCTGCCAGTGTGCATTCATCGGTAATGGCCATACCAGAATAGCCAAGTTCAATGCTTTTTTCTACCAACTCTTCGGGATGAGAAGCGCCGGTTAAAAACGTAAAATTGCTGGTTGTGTTGAGCTCAAAAAATGACATATTAATTACGAATAATGCGATTAAGCATAAATGCCTTGTAAAAACCAAAGTCTTTTGATTTGGTCAAAAAAGATCCAGTAAACAGAACCATTTTCATGTTCAGCAATGTAATAATCTCTAGCCTCACAGTTACTCCACCAATTACTCGCTATTTTTTGTGGCGACGAAACAATGGTTAATTTCCCATTTAAAACTAGCTGCTGATTAACTAAGCGAATTGGCTTTGGGCTTTCTAATAACCAAGTCGGTTGATGAGTTTGCTGGCGTGTTGTTTTCTCAGCAGTTAATGGTGTCGGATTTAGCGTAACCACTGATGCTTGCTCTGGTAAATGTGATGAGCTTTGAGCTATTTTCAAACAGCTACTAGAGCCAAGTTTGGCTCGAATCTTATTAATAAAATGAGAGTCCTGTTTAAAGGCGCCAGCTTGCTCAAATAATTCTTGAGTTTCAATTTTTAAAGGGCTTAGCTGATTAGCGGTTAAAGCGATCGCTTCAATCGGTTCTTTTAGTTGATGTTGCTCTAAATTAAGTTGAGTTAATTCGAAATAATTTTTTAAATTGATTTGCGAGTTTGAAAAAACAACCTTAAAACATAGGCTGTTTTTACTAGAGTCAAATAACTTCCACTCTAAACACTGAGCATTTTTTTGTTGCAGGTGTAAAAAATTCACTAAACTCTTAAGCAGCCGTTTGATTGGAAACAGCAGCCCTTGGCGGTGATGAATCACCTCATTAAACTCAAGGTGCTGATAAAAATTTTCATCGGGCCGAAAGTAATCTCTAGGATCGGCTTGTTGGTTAAATAGCTTTAATAAGTAATCTAATGTTTTTTTACCAAAGCGCTTTTGTAAAGAGGAATGGGGTAGCTTTTTTAAACTTTCGATATTTTTGAAACCCACAGACTGAAATTTTTGAATTATTTTTTCGTCAAGCAACATTGATTGAATCGAGAGTTTACAGAGTAGGTTATGTAGTTTGTCAGTATTAACTTGCTCTGCTTTTGAAATAGCCTGCATTGAATAAGCCAATGGCATATAAGATAAGATTTCTGCGCTAGTTGGAGTGTGCCCAATGGCTAGCTGATAATTAGTTGATTCATCATCCAAGATTTTTTTGACTAAGTTAAGTAAATTGTTTAAACCTTTATAGAGTTTTAAGCTTCTGGCTATTTCTAAGATCAAGTTCCCTTGAGATTCAATAATCACCGATGAGCTAATGGGGTAAACCAAAATGGCAAGACTCTTAAGCAGTTGTTGTTCTTGTTGCGGTTTGCGTTGATAGAGTTGAATGGTTTCGCAAAGTGCAAATGCATTGGTAATCGTTTGACCGATTTGTACGCCTTGTAATTGAGCCGATTGATTGACACAGAGAATGCGATTGTCCTCGATAACAGCTATTGCCCGCTGATTTCTATCTTGTTCACTTTTAGTCTGAAAACTCTCTGTTTGTATAGCTTCCAGAGGGAGTTGGGGTAAGCGTATTGATAACCACATGATGATCGAACCTAGTGTAACTGGCTGTGTAAAAGTGATTGGTTATTGGGATTAGACTGTCTCGGGTCTTTCAGATCACCATTTACCAGACGATCCGTCTGTTTACCTTTTCGAACACTTCGTTCCAAATTAGTAATTAGGCTTTGTTGTTCTGCCAAGGACTGGGGATTAATCACAGCCTGACTGAACTGTTTTGATTGAGTGTTTAAGGTCGGCCAAAGGCTAGCGGGTTGAGCAGTCCAATAAATACTTTCAGGATAAAGGTTTAATCTGACCTCTTGACCACTCCAACCACCCGGTTGTTTAATGATAGATAAGTGGTTGAAATGCTGATTGGTTAAAGCTTGGGATATTTGTCGAGGCTTCAAAACCATTCGTAAAGCTGCTGGAGATGAAGCTTTAGCTAGATTTTTATGACGGAATGTCACTCCCCAACATTGGCTATTTTCAGCCGCCAAGCAGAGCTTGCGCATTTCCTTAGATAAACTTTTTTTCGGTAGCCAAGTTAATACTAGTGAACAAGATTTTGAGTTCATGGCTTGTTGCGCAGTCCATATGGTGTCCAAATCGGAACGGGTATTAATAATGATGAGTTTATTGATATCGACACCCAAATAAGAAAGGGCTGGCGCATAGGGCTGAAATGGTGGATTGATCCAGCATAAGTAACCCGGTTGTTCGGATAACTTGGCCATTAATGGCGCTAATAACCTTAATTCACCAGTACCATTGTTTGATAACAGTAACTCTGAAACGGCTCCTTGAGGCCAGCCTGAATAGTGCAATTGGTTGTCCAATGCTTGATAACCACTAGACAAAGCAGGGCGGGCCCGCTTCTTTTCAGAGGCTTGCCAAATACGGTTGCTTTGTAATAATTGCTTTATTGCCGCTGATGACATGTTTAAAATAGAGTTAATTACCGATAGCTACTTATATAAATAGCACTTATGCAGATGGTTATCCAGTGGTTTTTTAGTTAATTTATGGATGGTTTAACTAAGTCTTTGAAATAGTTGTGGTTTGTTTTTGGCACTATTTATAGGGATTGATTTGCAGTAGCAACCATCGGCTGTGGTATGCTCATCGGGAGCAACTCATTTACTGCGCAGGCTTCTACCAGTCATGTCATCAAAATTCAGTTTTAAGCAGCAATTTCAGCAGAATCTATTAGCCATTCTAAGCATTGCCATTGCTATAAGTGCATTGGCTTATAATTCTTGGCGAAATGAGCAGTCAGAAGAAAACCGAAATTTAAGAGCGGCAGGATTTGAAATAATGAAAGAGTCTGCTAAATTGCAATACTTAGTCGATAGCATTACCTACGCAACTTCAAACGAGCAACAAGACACTCCTATCATTGGTTGGGTCACCGTTAATCAAATCGTTTCTTTGTCTCATTTAATGATGCCCGAAGTGAAAGCCGAAGCCGAGCAACTCAAGTTAGTTTGGAGTGAAAACTGGCAAGCACTAGCGAGTAATCAAATAGCTAATGAGAAAGTCACCGCTGCAAATCAACAACTAACCAATAAAGTCCGTAACCAGTTAACCTCCCTCAAATAATGACAGTCACTATATAGTCAATCGCCTACAACTCGCTCAGAGTTTGCCCTGTGATTAGTTTGACTGTTCAAATCAATGTTATTGAAAAAATGCTTTGTTAGCTGAATCTATTTGAAATGATAAGGTTTTGGGGGAGAGTGAGCAGGCGTATTGCTCACGCCTAGCATGATAGTCGTTGCGCAAATAGCCTAGGAATGTTTTAACTGCTAGAGGGAAACAGCCGTTCTGCTTGAGTTATCCCTTTCAACCAATGTTGACCCAGCTCTTTGGTTTTAGCTTTAAGTATTTCAAAACTGCCGACAAAGCGATGATACCGGCTTTCATACGACTGTACCTGACGTAGCCATTGTTTTTGTTCGATATTCATATGGGAAAAAGTAGAAGAAAGATGATGCGGCAAACTTGCTTTATCTGGATAAATAATGGCTTTCCCTGTCCATTCGACTAGTTCGATATAATCATTCAATTTTAATGTCATGGTTCGATTCTTTACGTTACCAGCAATGGCTTTGATAGCACCTTGCAACTCCGATTCTGAAAGGGATTTAAGTCGTTTTTTGATTGACGTATGCTGACTTTCACCTAAGTTTTTGGCAATGCCTGCACGAATTGGGTTTAGGTCAACATAAGCCATACAAGTTAGTGCTGCCGCCTCATCTAGCAAAGCTTGGGACTTAAATCTCGATTCCCAAAAGTGACCTTTTACAAAGTCTTCCTGATTACAACGCTTTGCAATTGGCTCATTAATACATCGCATTAGCCAGGATAAACTGCCGAGGCGCTCTCGATATTTCGATAATAAATCAGGGTCCGCAACAATGGCTTGTAATCTTAACTCTCGTTGTTGTTTAAATTTAGGGTTATTAAGTTTTCCTGGAAAGGCACACAACCAACGGTTAGCCACTTCTAAATCAGACCATGACTCAGGCAACTTAGGATCGGAATACACTACTAAGTGATAATGATTTTGCATTACCGCATAGCTATATACTTCAATGGCGAACGACTTTGCTAGCTCTAAGATGCGGTTTTCAATCCACTGGCGACGATAGTTGAAATCTTGACCAGATTCAGGATCCTTTCCGCAAAGAAAAGCACGCCGTACGCATCGACTAATTAAGTGGTAATAGCCGCCATTTTCTGGATCAATTTGTTCACTTCGTTTAACAGCCATAACCTATCCATGGTATTTACATTGATGGGCTAATTATGATGGAAAGTGAAAAGTAGTTAAAGAGGTTAACCTCCGAGTTGAATGTAAGTCAATTGGGCGTTAATTTGTGAGCGATTGACTATAAGATGCCTGTCATTAATTTTTCTGATTTTTGTTTCACACGAATTTCACAAGGCTATTATTAAAATACCTATTTAAATAGAAATAACATCTGCCAATAATTAACGTTAGGAAGATAATGAAGCTACCTCGTCTTAGAACAATTTTACTAGTGCCGGTCATATTATTTGCATGTGTTTATATTTACGGTGTCATTACAGTATTAAACGATAATCGAACCGTCGCTGTTTTAGACCTGCCACTGTCAGAATCTAGAGTCGTTGCTATTTTTGGTGCAAGTGGTACTGCAGGTGATGGTATTTTAAAGGCGGCCTTAGCTAGTCAAGATATCAAACAAATTCATGTTGTTACTCGACGAATAACTTCAAGAATGGAGGAGGGAATGAGTTCAGGCAAGTTGAATATTATTATGCACAAGGATTACCTCGATTATAATTCAATCATTAAACAACTTAATCAAGTAGATGCTGTTTATTGGGCAATTGGAATTAACTCGATTGGGGTTGATGAAAAAACTTATGGCATGATCCATGTCGACTTTCCGATGCAGTTTGTCAAAGCGTGGTCTGAAGTTAGTCAAAAGGATAAAACCACATTTCACTATATTAGCTCCAGTGATATATCTGATGAGTCAACCGCAATGTGGGCACGAGAAAAAAGACGAGCTGAAAAGTCGCTTTTTGCATTCGCAGAAGAAACCAAGATGAAGGTGATTGCCTATCGGCCAGACTATATTGGTGCGACTGAAGAAGAGGCACACCTTGGACAATATATGCTTTACTATTTTTTTTCACCAATTGGTGCTGCGGTTAAAGCAGAGCAGATTGGTCAAGCGATGATTGAAGTGAGTGCGCGAGGGAATGAGTTTGAGAACGGTTCTAAACTTTATACTGGAAAAATTATTCGTTATAGTAATGCTTATGATGCTCGAAAATAATTAGTCGCTCAGCCCATAAAAAATAAGTCGTTGCTACGAGTTATCTCGTATAAAGTTCATTAACAAAACTGAAATCCAAACTGATAAGGGTCGTTCTGATCAAAGTAAACGGTTGACTCAAGGGTGATAAACGCTTCACCCGTGATTGATGGAATTAATTGGTTTCCCTCTTTAGCAACAGTGCCGTCAAAAATACTTCCAACCACGCTTTGTTGTCGCCAAACCTGTCCTTCTTTAAGATGACCGTCCTCATGCAAACAAGCTAGTTTGGCAGAAGTACCCGTTCCACACGGAGAACGGTCAAATTCGTTACCTGGACAGAGTACAAAGTTACGGCTGTCTGCATTATCAGTTAATTGCTTACCACTAAACAGTTCAACATGGTCTATCTCTGCGCCGTAACTCCCTGTGATTTTATTTTTTTGTAATGCTAGCTTTATACTTTTGGTTATATTTAATAAGTGTTCGGTGTGCTCTAAATCAATATTCAAAGTATCGTCTTTAACTAAATAAAACCAATTGCCACCCCAGGCAATGTCACCAGAAATTTTTCCCAGCCCCTCAACGTTTAATTCCACATTCTTAGCAAATCGATAACTAGCAACATTTTCTATCGCGACTCGGTTAGCTGACAACAAATTAATTGTCACCAAGCCGACAGGTGTCTCGATTGTATGTTTACCTATTGGAATCAAACCTAAGTGATAAAGAGTGGCGGCGAGCCCGATTAGACCATGTCCACACATTCCAAGATAGCCAAAGTTATTAAAGAAAATAACACCGGCAGCATGCTGTGAATTGACGGGCTTGCAGATTAAAGCTCCCACCATCACTGAAGAGCCTCTTGGTTCATTAACTAATGCTCTACGAATATGGTCAAAGCTAGACCTAAAGTTGTTTAATCTTTCAGCCATTGAGCCAGCGCCAAGCTCTGGGCCTCCTTCTACAATGACTCGAGTGGGCTCGCCGCCGGTATGAGAATCGATAATTTTTAATGGATGAATCATAGTAATTATTAACCAAAATAATAAAGGTATTTATTGAAAATTATCAGACCTTGCCTTGTGACCAACAGCCGTCGATTAAGCGCCAAACTGAGTCGTTAGTATTGTTATCGGCGAGTAATTCTGGCAATCGATTTGCTCGAACACCGTCATAACATTTTAAAGCTGCAAACCTTTTAATGGATGCGGGCATGCCGACAGCGGTAAAGCCTGGATGACCACTGGCTGGAAAAGGACCACCGTGATTCATTGCTGCTGAAACAGCGACGCCAGTTGGCATTTTGTCATTAATAATTCTACCCACTTTTTGCCTTAGAAGAGGTTCGAGAATTGCGTACTCTTGTTCATCTGAACCCTGCGTGTCGGTATAAAAACAACCAGTTAAATTGCCTTCTAAACAATCGATTATTTTTTCAGACTGAGCGGTTGAACTTGAGCGAATAATTAGCGATGCATTACCAAACATTTCTGATTGAAATGTTTCACTGTCATTAATAAATGTTTCACCATCGATAGTTAGTAAAGTATTACTATAGCAAAAACGCGTTTCATCAAGTGCCTTGTTTCCGGCTAATAACTTGCCTCCGGCAGAAACTATCTTATCGGCGGTTTGTTGAATCTGCTTGGCGGCATTTTCAGAGAGTAAACATCCAATCACTCCTGAGTTAAATTTTTCAGAGGCCAAACTAATGAAATCGTCGGCTTCTTTACAATCAGGCACTATTAATAAACCGGGTTTTGTACATAATTGACCTGCAGCCATAGTACAACTCCCCGCAAACTCTTCTGCAATTTCTTGGTGACGTTGTTTAAGCGCGCCTTGCAAAACAAAAACAGGGTTAATACTAGAAAGCTCTAAATAAATAAGTTTTCCAGCTTTTTCTGCCGCAGCCTTTAGAGCCAACCCCGCGGAGCGTGAACCGGTAAAACCGGTAGCAGCAACTCGAGGATCGCTAACCAATTTTAGTCCTGATTCGTTGCTTATGGCATAAATTAATTGCACTGTTGATTTTGGTAAACCGGATTCAATCACCGCTTGCTGAGCAAGCTCGGCAAAAAGTTTAGTTGTTCCTGGATGGCTAGGGTGTGCTTTGGCAATTACTGGGTTACCTGCCGCGATTGCTGATGCAAAATCACTTCCCGAAATACTACCAAAAGCGAATGGAAAATTATTTGGTCCAAAGACTACTACCGGACCTATGGATTGCAACATCGAACGAATGTTATTTTCGCTGTCGATAGTTGGCATAGTCCAACTTGCTTCTCTAGCCGCTTGTGCTGCCAAGTTTAATTGGGATACCGTTCTCGGTATTTCAACATCAGCAAGGCGTGGAGATTTAGCAAGACCAGTTTCTGTATGTGCTAATTGGACTAACTGTTCGCAATGGTTGTTTATTTTCTCAGCATACAAGTTTAAAAAATTAGCGATACTCTCTCGCGAAATAGATTGTAATGCTTGATAAGCATTTCGAGCTGCATTTAACGCATCATCACAATCGCTCCAATTGGAAATAGGATAATCTTGAGCAATTTTTTCGCCTGTAGTAGGCGAGTAGGGGCTAAATCGATCGTGCTGAGAAGCTTCTCGCCACTCACCATTAATGAGTATTTTATTAACTGACATTTTATTCTCGCTCTAATTAAATTAGGTTAGTTTTTAAGAGTAGGATTAATCAAGTTTTGGACGATTAGCCATTGCTTCATTGAATAGTTTTTCAACATACGCCCGTTCTTCGCCAATTAACGGTAAACGCGGCGCTCTTACTCTTTCTGAACCACGACCGGCCAATTGTTCGGCATACTTAATACATTGAACCAAAGTGGAAATGGTATCAAGTCTTAATAATGGTAAAAACCAACGCCAAATTTCTCGAGCTTGCTGAAATTTTCCTTGTTCGGCTAAGTTAAATATTGCTACGGATTCCTTAGGAAATACATTAGTTAAGCCAGATATCCAGCCAGTTGCACCTAACATGATACTTTCTAGCGCGATGTCATCAACACCACCGAAAACCACAAAACGATCGCCGAACTCTCTTAACAATTCAGTAATTCTTCTAGTATCTTCGGTCGCTTCTTTTACTGAAACAATATTTTCCTCAGCAGCTAGAATTTTCATCGATTCAATTGAGGTATCAACGCCATAAGTGACCGGGTTGTTATAGACCATAATTGGAAGACCTGTATTCCTAGCAACTTGCTGATAATGAAAAACCGCTTCTCGTTCCGTTGAGCGATAAACCATACCGGGCAAAACCATTAACCCGTCAATACCAATTGCCTCAGCATCTTTGGCGTATTCAACAGCTAAAGTCGTCGTTGTTTCAGCAACACCACTTAAAACAGGCACACGGCCATTAACCAGATTAACTGCGTTTGTCATCACCTCGCGTTTTTCTTGAGCGCTTAGTGAGCAGTTTTCACCTACCGTGCCGCAAACGATGATTCCATGTACACCATCTGCTAATAAGTCTTCTAACATGCGATCATTTGCTTCATGGTCAACCGAAAAATCTTCTTTGAACTGTGTGGTAACGGCGGGGTACACGCCTTTCCAATTAACTTGCACGATAAACACCTCTTAATCAATAACTGAAATAAACTACCTAAATAAACGACATTCCTGATGAGCAAATCGCTTTACCACATCAACTGAGTGCGAATACTACTATAATGTTATTGTGTACAAAAAGAATTATTTGCTATAATTTGAAAAAATTTAGCAAAGGATAAATTGAAATGACTATTGGTGTGGGTGGAGTAACTCAGCAAAATGCTCTCGATAAGCTGTCAGACCAGTCTAATGCGATTAAACCAATTCAAGAAAATGAATATTTACAACGGTTAAAAAAAGCCCAGCAGTTAATGAAGCATGCTGGAATAGACGCTATTTATCTAAATGCAGGAACAAATCTGTATTACTTTACTGGTACCAAATGGTATTCAAGCGAACGAATGGTTGGCGCGCTACTAACCAGCGAGGGAATCCTTGAATATATAGTGCCACAATTTGAGATTGATACTTTTGAGGGCTTTAGTGTATTAAAAGGTCAAATCCTTTCTTGGGAGGAGCATCAGTGTCCTTATCAATTAGTTGGTAATCGACTAGCTGAATTGGGTCTATCAAAAAGTCAGGTCGGAATTGACGAATCTACGCCATTTTTTATTAGCGACGGACTTAAGCAAAGCGCCCCTTCGATTCAGTTTGTTTCTGCTAAAAGCATCACTGCAGGGTGTCGAATGTGTAAATCCACTCAAGAAATTAGCTTGCTAACTCTTGCTAAAGCCATGACTTTGGAAGTGCATAAGGCTGCGGCTAGTATTCTCGAGCCTGGTATTACTACTCAAGAAGTCACAGAATTTATTAATAGTGCTCATCAGCGAGTTGGTGCTAATGGTTCTTCATTTTGCATCGTACTATTTGGCGAAGATACCGCTTATCCGCATGGTGTTAAAAGCCCTAAAACCCTCGAGCAAGATGATATTGTTTTGATTGATACCGGATGCTTAGTTGAAGGTTACAATTCCGATATTACACGCACCTATGTCTTTGGTGAACCGAATGAACGCCATAGGGAAATTTGGGCAATTGAAAAACAGGCACAAGCCGAGGCTTTTGCCAAGGCGCAACTCGGAGTCGCCTGCGGAGAGGTTGATACAGCGGCAAGAAATTACATTGCAAAACAGGGATTTGGACCAGATTATCAAGTACCGGGTTTACCCCATAGAACAGGGCATGGCGTCGGCTTAGATATCCATGAGTGGCCTTATTTAGTGAAAAATGACCAAACGCCATTAGAGGTTGGAATGTGCTTTAGTAATGAACCAATGTTAGTAATTCCTAATGAGTTTGGGGTGCGATTAGAAGATCATTTCTATATGTCCAAAGAAGGTCCAAAATGGTTTACTGAACCGTCTTTCTCTTTGGATGACCCATTTGGGTTGCTCGCTCAATAAGTGGCTAGTTGCAAGAAGCGAGTAAAATAGATTAAGCCGTAGTTATAAGTTAAGTATTATTATGTTGTCACGATGTTTCATTTAAACCAAAGCAATTCAAGCACACTTGATGTTTCGCAAGCGATAGAGATTGAAAATCATTCGTTTCAGCATAGAACATTTGATGTTGTTGTTGTTGGCGCGGGTATCATTGGCACAACCATCGCTGAAAAGCTTCGACACAAAGGTCTGCGAGTTTTATTGATCGATGAACAAGGTGTTGGAGAAGGATGCTCAAAAGGTAATGCCGGACATTTTGCAACAGATATTATTCTTCCTTTAGCAAATTTTTCGACTGTGCTTAAAGCCCCAAAATTTTTGCTCGATCCACTCGGTCCGTTATCCATTGATTTCAGTTACCTACCGAAGATACTTCCGTGGTTAGTTCGCTTTGCTTGGTCTGCAATGCCTCACAAAACAAAATTAACCACGGAAGTATTAAAACACCTGAATAGGCCCTCAATTGATTGCTATCAGCAACTCCTAAATAGAATTGGCGCAAAAGCACTAATGACCAAGAAGGGAGCCTTGACACTTTATCAAACAAAAGCTGGAATGAAAGCAAATTTGAAACACGCTCAATTAGTTGCGCAGCATGGTGTCAACGTAGAGATTTTAAATAAACAGCAGGTGCTAGCGTTAGAACCCGAGTTTGATAAAGAGGTATTGGGCGGATTGTTTTATCCAGACACAGCACATTCCATCGAACCACATGAACTTGTAAGAGAAGTGTTTAATAGTTTTAAAAGGGAGGGAGGAGAATTCTTAAAAGAAAACTTACAGCAACTAGTGTCACCTAAAATGAGCAATTCAAGTGAAATCATTCGAGTGAAGACGACCAATCAACTAATTGAGTCAAAAAAAGTTATTATTGCCTGTGGTGCTTGGAGCAACGCTATTGCCAAAAACTTGGGCTATAACATCCCACTTGAAACGGAAAGAGGCTATCACTATATGCTACCCCAACCAAAGGTAAAAATTAGTCGGCCAGTTACATGTTATGAAAAGTCGTTTGTAATGACACCAATGAAAAATGGATTAAGGTTAGCTGGTACCGTCGAATTAGCAGGCTTAGATAAACACCCCAATATGAAACGAGCTGAGCAGTTGTTTGACAACGCCAAACCATTACTCAAGAACCTCAGTAATAAGAATGCGACATCATGGATGGGGCATCGACCATCTTTGCCCGACTCATTACCGATTATCAGTAAATCAAAGGTCAATAATGTGTATTTTGCGTTTGGGCATCAGCATTTAGGATTAACCCAAGCTGCGGTCACCGCTAATTTGGTCAATGATTTGTTAGAGGAACGAATGGATGGCTTTTTAGAAAAACACCTGAGTATCAATCGTTTTTAAGTAGTTTTTTAAAACTTGGATGCTTGAGAATGTTTTGCTTTTGATCTCGAATATGTTTAATAAGCGCTTTCTCTGCTTCTTTCCAGTTCTTATCAATTAAGTGTTTTAAAATGTCCTGATGCTCTGAGGCCATTTCATTCTTAACGTTCTCTTCTAGGGAAACATACTCAAAAATAGCAGTATGGAAATCACCGTGGCGTTCAAAAAATTCTTGGATATAACGATTATCACATCGACTAATCCAATAATTGTGGAGTTCATTGTTTAGCGAGACTAGTTTAGGATTATCATCCGTCACATTTGCATTAAGAAGGGATTGAAGTTCGGAAGTTTGAAGGTGTTTTCGTGATAAATGCAAGGCTTTGACTTCTAGTAATTCTCGTAATTCAAGATAGTCAGACATATCTTTTTCACGTATAACTCTAACTTTCCAACCGCAGCGTGGCACATGTTGAATAAATCCTTTACCTTCTAATCGAGAAAATATTTGTCGCATGATTGTGCGGCCCGTCTCAAACTTAGCCGCGGTCGCTTCTTCTCTGAGGTAGTCATCATGATTTTGTAAGCTTAACTGAATAACATAATCTGTCACAGATTTTTCAAGGATGGCGTTTTTATTGAGCCCATTCACCAATAGATCGGACTTTGCTTTGGGTTGATCTTTTTTGGGTATAAACGCGCGTTCAAGTCGGCCATTAGATTTTCTTATTATGCTACCTTCAATAACTAGTTGTTCAATCACTTGTCGAACGGGAGTTAAACTCACGGAATAATACTTAGCAATTGAACCTAGTGTGAGTTTAAACGGAAGGTTTACTGAACTCGCGAGCAAACTTTCTAAATTGACTTTTATGTTATCGCTGATATTTGAATTCATTTAACCAATGTTAACTCTTTTTAAAGACAAGTTTTTGGCAGTACATGATGCTAAACAATTATACCTAAGTCAGAAGATAAACATAGCATGCTATTTTAGCTTAAACGAGGTAGATTTGATGTTTGCTAGTGCTCATCTAATAAAAACTGCAGATCCTCTGCAACCCTTTTTCCTAATGCAACACATCCAAGTTTTGAAGGATGATAACCATCTTCGGCAAAATGTTCTGGGCTGACGATTGATCTAAAAGGTGAGAAAAAGTACTCAACGCCATTTAAAGGGTGGTTCTTTGTCACTAGATCAAACAGAGCTGCACGTGAGCCCGCCACTAACGCCAAGGTCTTAGGGAGTGCGGGAAATTGACCGAGGGGAGGGCTACCATAAAATAAGATTTTTGCCTTTGTTAACTTTTTTAGATTAATGATGAGCCGGTCAATTGACTGGTGCCAATGTTTTAACGACTTAAGAGAAGTCACATCGTTAACACCTAGCATAATAATCACAAAATCAATAGGCTGCTGTGAAACTTTTGGAAGTAACTCATCGATTGATTGTTCGATAGTTATTCCATTTTTGCCGATTGCCGCCCAGCTAACAGAACCAGTTATGATCTTCGAGAAAGAGCGAGCGGATTCAGCTGCTAACGATTGATTATAAGAATCAACCCCAACTCCGGCTACCGGAGATTCCCCTAAAAATAAAAGGGAAACCTTTGCACAAGGCGACGCTAGTTTAATTATTCCCTTTGGCTCACCACCAGCTTCAGGTAGTCTTGGTGTTTTGTTCTTGGTGTAAATTGCAAGTATTAAAATAAAGGGAGAAAGCAGAAACACAACGGTACACCATAGGAGGGAAAGCAATCTTATTTTTAAACCTATCTGACTTTCTGTTTTCAAGCTAATTATTCCTTAGTTACTTTTTGGTCTTTTTCATGTCGTGATTTGAGGTAACGAGTATAAGCTTTTTTATGACTCTATATTAAGCATTAGGTCAATATTAAGCATTCAATCAATGTTGTTCAGTTTTAATTCAGTGGCTCTGTATATTATTTAACCAAAGGGCTAAACTTACTTAGAATGGCGTCAATTAATAGGAGACATAAAATGAATAAAATCTTAACTAGTATCAAACTAACTGTGCTTGCATTTGGCGTAAGTTTTGCAATTAATAGCATTGCTAGAGATGGCCAACATAATGATAAATACTGTTATGTCACCATGCCTGGAGGCAACGAAACATCGAGCCCATGTTCTGCAAGAGGAACAACTTGTCATGCTGATAAATCTTGTTCTATCGATGGTATTCCTGGGATTGGAGTTCAAAAGGATGGCGCTCAGAAAGCTAGAGCGAAAAGCAAGTTAAAGCTAAAATCAAAAACAAAGCCTCAATCTAAAAAAACAAATCCAAAAGATCATTAAAAATGTCGGTTAATTTAACTATTATCAATTAGAATAAATAACAGATTAGTTAAATTCTGTTTATTTTTAGAGCGTGTTATTTTAATTTGAGATACACTTAATTTATACTCTTTGTTCGATTCGAATTATTTGTAGTATAAAAATCATTTGAAGCATCAATAACGTCAGTGTTTAGAGCGATTCTAGCTGCAGAATCTGATAAAACAGTCAGTTAAAAGGTTCGTGATAGTGGTATATTTTTCATCGAGAGCAGTATGAAAGAAGTTGTATATATTATTAATAATCAATTAGTTGGCGTTTATACCGAAAGTGAAATATTAAGTTCTAAACGTCCAACGATTCTATTTTTAAATTCCGGTTTATTGCCTCACGTTGGTCCCTATCGACTATATGTTAAGCTAGCTCGAAAATTTGCCAAAATGGGATTTAATTGCTTTAGGTTCGATTTATCTGGAATAGGCGATAGTGAGAAGCATAAAGATAGTCGCTTGTACCAAGTTCAACATCAAAGCGATATTACGGACGTGATTGACTACTTGCAAAAAGAACGGAAAGATGAACAGTTTATTGTTCTGGGTATATGCACTGGTGCGGATAATGCACACCAAACCATGGTTCGAGATGACCGCGTTGTCGGGGCGGTTAGTATCGACGGCTATACCTATCCAACCATTCGCTACTATTTTAATCATCTGATGCCAAAATTATTTAGTGTCAGTTCTTGGATTACTCTAATAAAGTTAGCTATTAAAAGACGAAAAGAGGCGGCTCAAGTAAACAGTCGAGCAACACTAGATCGGATTGATATGAGTTGGAATAATCCGCCTAAACACCAAGTCGAAGATGACTATCGAAGCTTTTTAAATAAAAACAAGAGTTTACTCGCTGTTTACACCGCTAGCTGGCCCTATAATTATAAAAATCAGCTCGCTGATGTGTTCCCCAGGCTGAATTTTGGCACTAATTTACAAACCGCTTATCTCGAAGATGCCGAGCATATTTTTCCCTTAGCTGAAGATAGAGCGAACCTATCTAAAACAATTGTGGACTGGCTTGAAGAGCGATTTGAGCACTAGTCGATATTCGTTAGTACCGACTAAATAACCTTACACTAAAATCCGCCTTAACAACTTGTTGTTAAAACTTAGCCATTTTACCGAATCTTTTGGGTCAATACTCACAAGCGAAAGTCTGTTTCGCTGTTGCCAGTACTTTCATTTATTCATCGACCAGCCTTAATCACTAACACTTACTGAATATAAAGTGTATATTTAGCATTAAATGTTTGTTTTATTCGAAATTATCTATATTTAATTAATAATGTTAAGCGTAAAGAGGTTTGAATGTTAGAATCTTCAAAGATTGATTTGGACTCAAGCGACATTGCAATTCTAAAAGAACTGCAACAATCCGGTCGTATTCGAAATGTCGAACTAGCTGAAAAAGTTCACCTTTCACCTCCAGCAACACATGCCAGAGTGAAACGGCTCGAACAGCTAGGAGTTATTACACGATACGCGGCAATACTCGACCGCAATAAAGTTGGTCAAGATTGTATGTGTTTTATAACCGTTAGTCTTGAGTTACATCAACCGGACAAATTAAAAGGATTTTTCGAGGCGATTCAACTTTTACCAGAAGTATTGGAATGTCATCACTTAACCGGAAATTATGACTATCTATTAAAGGTGGTAGTTCGTAACAATCGAGAATTAGAGCATTTTATTTCGCAAACATTAGTCCCTATGCCCGGTATGTCTAGGGTGAGCACTAGTGTCGTATTAAGAGAGATTAAAAGCGGAACATCTTTTCGGCTTTAAATTAATTCTCTCTTAGATGGATACAACAATAAGAGAGAAAACAATGACTTATTCAGAACACCTAGAAACTAATACAATTCATGCGGGTAAAATGCACGACGCTCAACACGGTGCACTTGCTACTCCAATCTATCAAACCTCTACCTTTGTATTTGACAATGTTCAGCAAGGTTCTAATCGCTTTTTGGGAGAAGAACAGGGCTATATCTATGGACGTTTAGGCAATCCAACCGTCCGAGAACTAGAAGTCAAAATGGCGACTCTTGAAGGAACTGAAGATGCCGCAGCATTTGGCTCGGGAATGGGAGCTATCAGTTCAGTTTTACTAGCAAACCTCAATAAAGGCGACCACATCATCGCAAGCTCAGCGTTGTATGGATGTAGTTTTGCCCTTTTAAATCACAAGTTCGCTGATCTGGGAATTGAAGTAACTTTTGTCGATATGTCGCTTGAGTCTGAAGTTAGAGCTGCTATTCAAACAAATACCAAGGTCATGTTCTTAGAAACACCAGTAAACCCCAATTTAGTTGTGTTTGATTTAGAGATGTTGGCTAGGATCGCTAAGGAATTTGAGTTAGTTTCTGTTATTGATAACACTTTTATGTCACCAGTCCTTCAAAACCCAGTTAAATTTGGTTTTGATTTAGTAGTGCATAGCGCTACCAAATACCTGAATGGTCATGGCGATGTGGTTGCTGGTATAGCCTGCGGTAGTGCAGACCAAATTCAAAATATCAAATTAACCACTTTAAAAGACATGGGCGCAGTTATTAGTCCCAATGATGCATGGTTAATTATTCGTGGTCTCAAGACGTTACACCTTAGAGTAGAGCGGCACTGTCAAAACGCTCAACAAGTAGCCGAATTCTTGGAGGCTAACAACTCGGTCAAAGACGTTTATTACCCTGGGCTAGCGTCTCATTCTGGAAACAAATTCATTGGTAACCAGATGAAAGCGGGTGGTGGCGTCATTGCCTTTGAGCTGAAAGGCGAATTTGCCCAAGCAATTGAGTTTATGAACGCACTAAAAATGTGTGTTATTGCAGTGAGTCTTGGCGATGCTGAGACTTTAATCCAGCATCCTGCCAGCATGACACATTCGCCCTATACCGAAGAAGAGAGAAGGGAAGCGGGAATTACGGATACTTTAGTAAGAATCGCTGTCGGACTTGAGCACGTTGAAGATATAATCGCCGATTTACAACAAGCATTTGATTCTATCCATAAACAATCAGCAAGCAAAGTGGTTAATAAGCTTTTAGAAAAGGTATGAATTGCCGGTGATTGAGCGCTGCGGGTTTTATTAATTAGCTCCCATTAAAAGCCCATAAATAATTATAAATAGCTCTCTAGCATTTGGATTGAACCTTTACAATTAGAGTTTAGGGCTGCTAAACTACAGATTAAGAGTTTTGGAGGCCTTTTATGCACGCTAATGCACAATCTACACAAAGTAATGTCAGTAGTAGCAATCACGATATGCTTGTTCAAGCCGGTTTGCAGTTTTTTTTCAATCTAGCAGAAAAATGGCAACTCAAGATAGAGCAGCAAAGAATCTTACTCGGTGGTATTCCAGAATCAACTTATCACAAGCTTAAAAAAACTGGGACTGGCACTCTAAGTAATGATCAGTTGGATAGAATAAGCTATCTAATGGGGATATTTAAAGATTTAAATATCCTTTTAAGTAACGAAAAAGCAGCGAATGATTGGGTAAAGAAACCTAATTACGCGCCATTGTTTAATGGGCAAAGTGCACTCGATAGAATGTTGTCCGGTAAAATCATTGATCTTGCGCTCATACGGCAATACTTAGATGCTGAACGAGGCGCATAAATTGTCCAAAAGCTCTGGTTTATCAAAAACAACTAGTCAAAACACATCACTCAAACAAACTAAATTAGATTGGCGAGCCGCTTATCGAATCATCCCTTCTTGTTTTCCTCCGATAAATTTTTTTGAAGATATGGTGTCACCAGAATTAATGGATGCAGCGTTTGAGCTAGAGTCTAGAACTAATGATCGATTGCGAAATGAAATTGGTGACATCGCTTTAGTAAAACATGCTGATAGAGTGAGCGGCGTTGGTGCATCTCCGATCATGGCAGCTTTTACCCATATCGGAAAACCGTCACGATTTACAAACGGCATGGATTTTGGAATTTTTTATGCTGCGAGAACTAAGCAAACGGCGATAGTAGAAACTAAATATCACCGTGAAAGATTTTTACGGTATACCAGTGAAGAGCCAGGCATCACTTCAATGAGATGCTATAGCACAAAACCATTAAAACCAATGGTTGATATAAGAGCTGGCTATCCAGAGCTACATGATCCCGACTCTTATGTTCAATCTCAGAAGTTTGGCAAACAAATGAAATTAGAAGATCACAACGGTATCATTTATTCTTCGGTGAGACATCCAGGAAATGACTGTATCGCAGTTCTGAGACCCAAAGCGGTTGCCTTATGTAAGCAGTCGACTCATTACGAATATCATTGGAATGGTAATTCTATTGAGCATGTTATTGAAAAGATTAAAGTTAAATTATGAATAAAGGCTATCAAAAGTATTTAATTCGTTTCTATTTTGAATGAAACTCTAGACAAAATAAAAGTAAAACCAGTTGATTGTAGACCTAGCTCAATTCAAAAAAGTTACTCAATCAAAAAATTATCTCGTTGACAGTAAAAAAAGTTAATGATATAAATATTTTAACTCAACCATTTAATAAAAACTTATAGGAGAGACAGATGACAAAAAATGCACATTGCCTAATGTCTTACCGCTATAATGAGTTTTATCTTAGTGAGTGGTTTGACGAATAACCCACCTTCCTAGTCGTTAACAGAATCTACTTAGTTCAATGAGTTATTCAAAATAGCACTTAGTAGTTTTTATCCTCAACGACAAAAAATCAAAGTTAATTTACCTTTTTGAACTAGATTTCTAGGAAGTGCTGCTATGTTAAATTCTGTCTTTAAATTTTCCATCCTTACTATCGCTTGCTCTCAAGTGCTCAACGCTAATCAAATCTTTGCTGCCGAAGCTGAGCAAGATGACAATAACAAAATCACTATAACGGGTTCACGTATTAAACAAGTAGACGCGGAAGAAGCTTCTCCTGTAGTAACCATTACTCAAGATGATATTAAAAATTCAACTTCAACTAATCTTTCAGACTTAATGAAAGAGCTTTCTATTACACACGGTGGAGAAGGATCTTTTTCTACTTCTTCAAGTGGTGCGCTACAAGCGGATTCTCCAGTTGGTTCAGCCGCCGTATCTTTAAGAGGGTTAGGGGCTTCATCGACGTTAGTCTTAATTAATGGTCGAAGAGTCGCCGCTAGTTCATTTGCTTTTCGATCACAAAATTTTGTTGATATTAATGCGATACCACTTGCTGCTATCGAAAGGGTCGAGATTTTGCCCTCTGGTGCGTCAGCTATTTACGGTGCGGATGCTGTAGCAGGAGTGGTCAACTTAATTTTAAAGAAAAGCGTTAACAACGCAGAATTAAATTTAAGTTATGGAAACTCGGAAGCCAGTAGTGACGACGCCAAGAAAAATGTTAACTTCGTTTGGGGTATGTCTAATGACAAAACTGACTTTAATTTGTTTGTTGATTATTACCAAACGGAAACTCTCTATGATAGAGATAGACAGCAAACAGCGCTTAGTTTTGATCCTTCACAGCAAGGCATATGGCCTAGTTTTAATGGTCAGTTTTTTGATGACATTGATTATGTAGAAGCGAGTTGTCCCGATGATCTTAGGTTTGATGGGCGAGAAGGGTTTGATACAAGTGCGTTTGGTGAATACTGTCAATATAATCAAAATAGTTTCTTACCAACCTATCCTGGTATTAAGTCAGTAAGCGCAGGATTCTATTCTAATACAGCGTTAAGTAGCGATTTAAATTGGACTACCGAAGTGTTTGCGAGCCAAACAGAAAGTTCAGCCAACTCAACTAGCGCACCATTTAGCGGAGTAGAAGTCGATTTTAATCATCCTAATATGCCGACTGAATTAGCAAACAGATTTAATGAACTGTGGGATGATCTGGGCGTTCCACCGGAAGACTTTTTATTAATGTGGGGGCGTTTTGCAATGCCACGAACGCTGGAAAATAACAGTAAAAGTTTTCGTATTGTTACTGGGCTTGACGGGATAATTAATGAATGGGATTGGAATTCATCAATCAATTATTCTAACAGTCAATCAGAACAACGTGGTGTCGCTGGAATTGTTAATGTGGCTAAATATGAAGCG
Source organism: Kangiellaceae bacterium (assembly GCA_965230505.1). GTDB lineage: Bacteria > Pseudomonadota > Gammaproteobacteria > Enterobacterales > Kangiellaceae. The sequence continues at coordinate 4,565,461 of OZ246006.1, forward strand.
GCTTTATTCGGGGAACTATGTGGTGATGGCAGCACCAATTGCTCTCCAGGTAATGGTGGGCTTTATTTTAATCCCTTTAATGGTGGTGCTGATAATTCAGACGAAGTATTAAACCTTCTGCAAGAAAATGTACCAAGAGATGGTACATCAAAGTTGTTGTCGATTGATTTTAATATTGCTGGTGAGTTAATGGAACTAGAAAATGGTTTTCTCGAAAGTGCTTTTGGGATCGAAGCGAGACGAGAAGAAATCGAAGACCTACCTTCCGAATTGGCGACTGCAGATCCGAGTAATAATAATGAAGTTCCAGTCTATGGCTTTGGATCAACGGGAGCCAAAGCTGATAGAAATATTTACGCTTTGTATGCGGAATTGTTAATTCCACTGGCTGAGAATTTCAGCTTAAATATTGCTGGACGATATGACCACTATAGTGATTTTGGTGGTGATTTTAATCCTAAAGTTGGCATGACATACAAACCGACAGATAACTTATTACTAAGAGGATCTTGGAGTACTTCTTTTAGAGCGCCATCGTTAGCTCAAATTGGCGCAGATACGACGCTTAGTTCTGGTTCTTTAGACTGTGGACCAGAGTTCTTTGATAATTTCTGTGGAGGGTTCGGAGGTAGCGATGGTTATCTATCCGAAATCTACGGAAACCCCGATCTTGAAGCAGAAGAGTCTGAGGCATTTGATTTTGGTATTGTCGTTAACTTTAACGATCAAACTTCAATGACCGTTGATTATTGGTCTTTTGAACATGACAATATTGTTGGAATAGATGATGAAGAATTATTTAGAGCTGCATTAAGAGGTGAAGTATTGGTTGTAGCAGAAGACCAGTTAGGTGCTAACCAAATTGGTATTGAAACTCGAGATGGCACCATTGGTGCGCCGATAGAGGAAATTCATCTTCAGTTAGAAAATTTAGGAATTCAAGAAACAAGCGGTATTGATGTTACTTATACTCAGCGCTGGGATGTCGGTAGCAATCGGATAACCTTTCTTATCGACGGAACCTATTTGCTAGATTATCAAAGACAACTGTCAAAACAGGCAGAAGTCGAAGAATTAGACGGTACTTTTAGATATCCTGAGTGGTTACTCCGTAGCAAACTACGACTAACTAATGATCGTTGGTCAACTTCAATCTCTGCTAATTATACCTCTAGTTATGATGATGACTTGGAAAAATATTCAGAAACTGATTTAGCTGTTTTTGGAATTGATGCGGACCGAGAAGTACCTTCTTGGATTGAATGGCGCTTATCCATCGGCTACGAGTTAACTAAAGACGACTACATACGTTTTGGTATTCAAAACTTATTCGATAATGATGCACCAGTAGCTTACGGTACCAGTGCCAATGTCGATCACTTTAATCATGATACTATGGGGCGTTTCTATCGCTTAAGCTATACTCATAGCTTCTAAGCTACCCTTATCAACGAAGGGCCGAAAGGCCCTCTATTAAAAGTAGTCTATCATGTCGATTAAGAATCAATTTACAGTCCCACATATCCTAATTCTTATCCTTTTATTAATGACCATAGCATGGGCATTAACAGCGGTTGTTCCGCAAGGGTATTTTGAAACTAAAACGGTTAGCTATGAGTTTCAAGCAAAAACGGTTAATAAGAATATCTTAGACGCACAATCATTCCAACTGGCTGTCGATTCTAAAGGTCAGGAAGTTAAGGGCGTGGCTGCATTGTTTTCAGAGGATGGTAACAGGGGATTCTTAAATTCTATCTTTAACGGCCTAACAACCGGCGACCGCTTTGGTGGTGCCGTCGGAGTGATTGCATTTCTTTTATTAATTGGTGGTTCTTTTGGAATGATTATGGCGCCATCTAGTTTAAATAAATCGATGCTCAGATTATTAGTTTTAACCAAGGGAAAAGACTTACTGACGATACCAGTATTTTGTTTTATCTTCTCCCTTGGTGGTGCTGTATTTGGTATGGGTGAAGAAGCAATCGCTTTTGCAATGTTACTTACCCCAATTATGATTTCCCAAGGCTACAATGCAATTACGGCTGTTTTATGTACTTATGTGTCAACTCAAATAGGTTTCGCCACCTCCTGGATGAATCCGTTTAACGTTGCTATTGCTCAAGGACTAGCGGATGTGCCATTGCTCTCGGGTAGTGGTTTTAGGTTTATTATGTGGTCAGTTTTTACCATAGTACTTATGGGGTTTGCTACCTATTACGCTAAAAGCATAAAAGTCTCAAAAAGCGAGCAGACTAAAACAGAGCATTTACAAAGTTCAAAGCTTGTTTTGGGAGACAAGTTAATTCTGCTTAATCTATTACTGGGAATGGTTTGGGTGGTTTGGGGAGTTTCAATGCGAGGTTTTTATATCGCTGAAATTGCAACGCAATTCTTCACAATTGGCTTGACCTCAGCGTTGATTACTCGTTTTTTTAAGTTAGATGGTTTGAGTTTCAATCAACTAGCAGACGCATTTCAAGATGGCGCCGCTAGTTTAGTTCCGATTGCGTTAATCGTCGGATTTGCACAAGCGATATTGATCATACTTGGAGGTGCAGACCCAACGACGCCTTCTGCACTTAATACTATTTTGTATTCTACTGCGCAGTCTCTACAGGGATTTTCTGAAACTGCTTCGGCCTTATTTATGTATTTGTTTCAATCAATTTTTAATCTATTCGTCACTTCCGGTTCAGGCCAAGCAGCATTGACTATGCCTTTGTTAGCACCCATGTCAGATTTGGTTGGAGTATCGCGTCAAACGGCGGTATTAACTTTTCAATTAGGTGACGGTTTAACCAATATCATTGTACCAACATCAGCTTCATTATTGGGTTGCTTGGGTGTGGCTGGAATTAATTGGAATGATTGGGCCAAATTTATTTGGAAGTTCTTAGCGTGTAATATGTTACTCGCTATTATTTTTATCGCGATAGCGGTTGTTATTGGATTCTAATATGCTAAAACTAATAGTCAATGCACACGTTTACTCTCCTGCAGACTTAGGTAAAAATCAGATACTTTTATGTGCAAATAAAATACTCTCTATTGGCCCCAAAATAGATATTAAGTCAGATTTAGTTGAAGTGATTGATGCCAAGGGAAAATTAGTAGTCCCAGGATTTGTCGATTCCTTGGTACACATTACCGGCGGCGGAGGTGAAGGAGGTTATACAACGCGAACCCCAGAAGTCAAGGTTAGCGAATTGTGTCGAGCAGGCATTACCACTTTGGTCGCGGCGCTTGGAACTGACTCAGTCACACGCAGTTTGGCAGCCATGTTGGCGAAAGCTAAAGAGCTTAACGAGTACGGTTTAAATTGTTATGTGTACAGTGGTTCATATCATATACCGCTTAAAACTCTAACCGGTGATATTCAATCTGATCTTATTTTTATTAGTGAATGTATTGGTGTTGGAGAGATTGCCATTTCGGACAGTAGAGGTTCTCAGGCGAGCTACTTGGAAATAGCCAAGCTCGCAGCGGATGCTCGGGTCGGTGGAATGCTTAGTGGTAAAGCTGGAGTCGTAAGTATACACATGGGTCCGAGCAAACAAATGTTTGATCCTCTCTATGAAGTAGTTTCAAAAACAGACGTGCCAATACAACAATTCTATCCAACCCATATAAATCGTAATAGTGATTTATTAGAGCAAGGAATAAAATTTGCCAAGGCCGGGGGCTATATTGATTTAACCACAAGCAGTAATTCAAGTTCATTTAAGCTCGGTGAAATTAAGTGTAGTAAGGCGCTCAAATATTTTCTAAGACAGGGGGCTCCCATTGAACATTTAACGTTTAGTAGTGATGGTCATGCCAGTCTTCCAGAATTTGATAACCAAGGACGATTAACCTCATTAGAAGTCGGCGATGAACGGTCGCTTTTTAATGAGGTTAGAGATTCGGTACTTTTAGAAGGGATCCCACTGGAAAATGCACTTCAAGTCATTACTACTTCACCAGCAGATATTCTAAAGCTTAATTCTAAAGGGAGAATAGCTGAAGGTTGCGATGCCGATATGGTCTTTTTGACACCGAAAGACTTGCAAATTGATACAGTCATTAGTAATGGTAAAGTAATGTTTGAGAATGGGATGAATAAAATAAAAGGTCGGTTCGAATGATCAAACTCAACTCAATTTACTTGATAGCAAGTATGTTATTAAGTGGTTTCGCAATATCCGCCGAAAAAGACCTCTTGCTAATTGGGGGTGGACTAAAAATTTGTAGTAGTTATAGTACTAAGAATTGTAACAAGGCCGTAGCACACAATAAAAGAGCTTATACTCAGTCGCTTTACACAATTAGTCAAAACAAGATAGCGCTCATAAAAACGGATCCCTTACAAGTCTTTCGCAACAGTCAAATACGCTCAAAAGTAGTATCGTTATTAAAGAAATATACGTTACGTAATCGAGAAGAGAAATTATCAAGAAAAGAATTATTACGAAATCTTGATACGCTAAAGTTAACTGAAACTCAAGAGTCGGGAAGGGCAGTGTTAGATAGTCTAAGTCCCAAGGAATGGAACTTTGTACTTCACCATCTAACAGAACCAGTAACGGATCAACAAGGAAATGCGTTAACAGAATTTGTCAACATCGAAAATAGTGATCCGTATTCGATAGAGATTATTAATCGCTTTGTCGAGTTAGTAAGCAAACGAGCCCCTAATACAAAGCCTTTAATTTTGGTAAGCACTTCTTCAGCTAATAACCCATTTGACGCTGTAAGTTTTTATATACAGTTGTTTAAAAATTACGACGTTGAAGTAGCATGGTTTCCCTTAGATGCCAATCTCAATCAAATACTCCATAGTCATTTACCTTGCGATAAAATGGCCGCTAATCGCGCTAAAAAATTCCATCAATTTAACCGAGAGAATCTATACCCGCAATTACATGATTACCAGCTACAATTCTGCCGCAATCCAAAGTTCTTAGAGGAATTACTAGAACAAGCAAGCGGCCTATTTTTTAATGGTGGTGATCAGTTTTTAACCTTAAACTCATTCGCAAAAACCAACAAGGGTTCTACTCAATTTTCAAAGTATTACACCACGCTAAAAAATAAATTTGATTCTGGAAAACTGGTGATAGCTGGAACTAGCGCAGGAAGTGCAGTACAAAGTGGAGGAATATTCGAAGGATCGCAATTACCTATGATTACAAACGGGCCTAGTCTCAATGGCTTCTTCAACGGCTCCATAGCCACTAGCATTCCGCCATCTAAACAATGTGAATTCGACAACAACTGCGATAAGAATACGAGTGTTAACTCATTAACAACTTTTAGATCTGGGGGTTTTAATTTTTTACCTATCGGGATAATAGACACGCATTTTTCAGAAAGAGATCGAATGTTTAGGTTGCTAAGATTGTTAGCTGATCACCAAGTTACCAGAGGGTACGGTATTGATGAAAATACTGCTCTTCATGTTAGGCAAGCGAATGGTAAAACATACTTTGAGGCGTTCGGTCAGTCCGCTGTGTGGCAAGTTAAAATTCCTAGCTTGAGTATTAACTCAGTTAAATTGGAAGCAACTAGTTCCCGTGAAAAGGCCTCAAACCCGATTAAAGCAGAAGTACAAGTAATGACCAGCCGAGTAATGCAAAGCGGTGAACAATGGAATTGGTTAGGAGATGATATAATCGCCAACCTAATCAAGCGGGCTAGCTCCGCTAAAAAGCAAACTGCAGTGGGAAAATTAACTCATAAGGAAAATGAAGCGGACATCATACTGACTATTGATGCTTCAGCTAGGGGTGCTAAAAATCTCAGTTTAGAAATTCATTAGAAACTAGATACTTCGCTGCAAAACTAATATAGCTTAGCTGATCAGCTAGTTTTCTAGAAACAATCCATTGTTTCTAGTCTGTTTAATCAATCAATAGCCTAATCATTTGCCAGCACTTAGCAGCCTTAAATCACTACTGCTCGGCGACTGGTAAACTTGTAATTCAAATGCATCAATGACAGCGTAAATATGGTCAAAAATATCACTTTGTATTTTTTCATACTCTTCCCAAGCTGTGGTATTAGTAAAGGCATATATCTGAATCGGTACGCCGCTAGAACTTGCTTCTAATTGCCGCACTAATAAAGTCATTTCCTGGTGAATCTGCGGATGATTTTTTAAATAGTTGATTAAATAGGCTCTAAAAGTTCCAATATTTGTAAGCCGACGACCGTTAATTTTTAACTCCATGTTATGTTCATGTTTTTGATTGTACTCTTCAATTTCTTTTAATTTTTCACTCATGTAAGGTGCTAAAAGGTTAGCTTTATTAAGTTTCTCGATCAACGCCTGCTCCATAAAGTGAATACTGGTGACATCGATATTAATCGCCCTTTTTATACGCCGACCACCGGACTCAGACATACCTTGCCAGTTTTTAAAAGAATCAGAAATCAGTGCATAGGTAGGAACTGAAGTGATGGTTTTATCCCAGTTTTGAACTTTAACCGTCGTAAGGCCTATTTCGATGACGTCACCATCAGCTCCATAACTAGGCATTTCTAACCAATCACCTAGTTTTAATAGATTATTAGCTGAAAGTTGTATCCCAGCAACAAAGCCTAGAATAGGGTCCTTAAACACTAACAACAACACAGCGGTCATGGCACCCAAGCCACTAATGATTAACATTGGCGAGCGGTCAATCGCAATTGCAATCAATACGATGATTGCAACAACGGTAAAGAATAGTTTGATCGCTTGTAATAACCCTTGGAAGGGTAAATTTTTTGTTCGCTTGTTTTGACGCATTAAATAGGCCATAGCATCGACAACAGAGAATAGGGTTAGTGTCATAAATATAACAACCCAAATTTGTGATAGGTTTTGAACCCAATCATGGAATACGTATTTTGGGTTAAGCCAAAGCCCAGCCTGAATATAAAGTATTATGCCTTGAATAGTCAGCGCCAAACGACTAAATAGATGCCGCTCAAATAAGATGGCTTCCCAAGTTTGGCGGCCTTTGCGAGTTAACGTTTTGACCAGTCTGCTGACAACTTGATGAAAAATAAGATGGATTATTGCTGAAATTAATATGATTACGGCAACGATCGCTATCGACATTTGGACCGATGTCAAGGATATATTGATTAACGCTAACCACTCAGTGATGTAATCTCTCATAAATAGTGTATTCGCTTGTTCTGATTTTGACTAAGCGCAAATGATAAACAAAACCGTTAAAATTAGAAACCCCATCATAAGCCTCTATACGTGCTTAATGCTGAGCGATGGAGTGTTAATGGGAATATATTTTTAGCTGTTTATATTATTCAGATTGCATTCAGCCAACAATTGCTAAATTATTACTACACGCTAAGTATAATTAAATACTGGCTTGATACTAAATATGATCTGGAGGGGTTATGAACATCTTAAAAGTAACACTATTAGCTTGGGGCTTAATTTTAGCTAGTTCGGCAGGTGCAGCAAGTAAATCAACTGAAAGTTCTGAGACTAAAAAAGCTCAGACCCGTGACGCGGCTTCCGGTTTACCAACAGGCAAAAGGCAACACAAGCCAGTGAATAGGGGAGTGGTAAGTCCTAGGGATGCTGCATCAGGACTACCAACGGGTAAACGTCAGCACAAGCCTTTGAGCAATAATTTAGACAATGATTGTAATGGTAAAACAACAGCGGTTTGTAAGAAAAAGCTCAAGAAATCAAAGATGAGCAAGAAAGGTTACGACCATTACTCTTCGAGTTCAGCGATGAAGTCCAAAAAAGCGGTAAAAAGTGGCGATGATCGAATTCTTAGAAAGCGGCCTGGTCGCGCGTCAGATGGCGATGAGAAAGGAAAAGGAAAGAAGAAAAAGCCTTTGAAACATGAAAAATAAAATAAGCTTTCTATTCAATAAAAACGGCTCTAATTGAGCCGTTTTGTCGTTTTTGCTATTGGGTAAAAACAGCTCAGGTATTTTGTTATTTGTGTTTGAATCATTGCTCCCTAAACCAACTAAAAACACGCACTTAAAAATCTCTACCAGAGATAGTTTTGCGAGTTCCGATTGCAAATTCTTGTCTGATTACTGTACAGTCTCTGAGTTAATAAAAAAAGTTAACTCTAGTTTAGAGGTAAAAAGAAGACTAAAAACTAAAGATTGATTATTAGTCGAGTTGCTAGAGAACTGGAAAACAACACAATAACAAAAAAGGAGCAATATTATGTTAAGAAGCACCTTATCCTTCCTATTAGTTTTTATCTCTACCCAATTATTTGCAACTGAAACGGTCATACTTGAACTCTATAATGACAAAGGATTAATGGGTAAACAAGTCACACAGGTCAGTGGCGAAAACAGTCTTACCAGTAACACCGAACTTAGTTGGAATAACCGGCGTCTAAACACAAAGGAAGAGTACGTTTTTAATGACAAAGGCTACCCGACAGAAGTAAAAGTCAGCGGCACTTCCGCTTTTGGTGCGCCAGTAAACGAAATCTTCACTATTAAAGATGGCGTCGCAAAATGGAATAGTCGAGCTGATGAGGGTGTCGCAGATATTACTGATAAACAATTTTATGTTGCAGTTGACGGTATCAATAACACCGCCATGGTAAAAGCGTTACTGGCCGCACCGTTTAATCAAATTGATCTCTTTCCCTCAGGTAGAGCCGAACTGCACAAAATTACAAAGACCAAAATCAGTAAAGGCGATAAGCAACAGGAAGTTTATTTATATGCTATTTCTGGTTTAAATTTAACCCCGGAATTTTTTTGGTATGATGAAAATGCTCATTTGTTTTCTATGAGTATTGGTGGCTTTGTTAAGGGAATACAAGCGGGATGGGGGCTGGAGGTTTTTCAGCAGCTAAAGGAAATATCGGATAAGGCAGAGCTAGATTACTACTCCGACCTTTCACAACGATTAACTCACAAAATAGAGACGCCTATTCTTTTTAAACAAGCCAATGTTGTCGATGTTGAAAACAAAAAATTACTTAAGGCGCATGACGTTTTAGTTTCAAATAATAAAATACAAAAAATAGCAAAGAGAGTTACTCCGCCCAAAAACACCAAAATAATTGATGCTTCTGGTAAAACATTAATCCCTGGTCTATGGGATATGCATGGTCATCTATCTAAAACGGAAGGCTTTAATTATTTAGCCGCAGGGGTGACCAGTGTTAGAGATATCGGAAATAGTCCGGCTAATATCGAAGAAATAGAAAATCTTTTGAAAAGCGGCTATCTAGGCACTCATCTTTATAAAGCCGGATTTATCGATAAGCAAAGCGAATATTCCGCAGGCATCGGCAAGACAGTTAAAACTTTACAAGAAGCAAAAGAGGCCGTTGATTGGTACGCGGACAGGGGATATATACAAATAAAGACTTATTCATCGATGGACCCTAAGTGGATGAAAGAGCTAGCCGAACATATTCATAAACGTGGTTTAAGGTTAAGTGGTCACATCCCAGCCTATATGTCAGCAGAACAGGCTGTTGAAGCAGGCTTTGATGAAATACAACATATCAATATGTTGTTTTTAAACTTTCTTGGTGGAGACACTATTGACACTCGACAACGACTTCGCTTTAGTTTAGTCGGTGAGAAAGCTAAGGATCTGGATTTAAATAGTGAGCCAGTTCAAGACTTTGTAGAAATGCTAGCAGAGAAGGGCATTGAAGTTGACCTGACCGTTTCTACATTTAATAGTTTACTACTAACTCGAGACAAACAAATCGATCCTGAGTATGCAACTATTGCAGACCATTTACCGCCGTTGTTTCAACGAGCCTTAAAAACGGCAACAATGAAACTATCCAGCCCGGAGGAAGATGCTTCCTATAAAGCAGCTGGCGAAGCGATGTTAAAAATGACTAAGTTGTTATTTGATAAAGGGGTTCCTATTATTCCTGGGACCGATTATTACACAGGTTTTACTCTGTTAAGAGAGTTAGAACTTTATTCCCAAGCAGGAATACCTAACATTGATGTCCTCAGAATTGGTAGCCTAGAAAGTGCTAGAGTCGTTGGTCAATCTGAGCATACCGGTTCAATTACTGAAGGCAAATATGCTGATTTAGTCTTAATTGATGGTGATCCTTTAACTAACATCGCCGACTTAAGGAAAGCGTCATTGGTTTTACAAGGTAATAAGCTTTATCAGCCAGAGGCTATTTACCAAAGTCTAGGGGTGAAGCCATTTACTAAGAGCGTCGAGTTGTAATGACTAAAAAGCAAGAAGCTAGAATTCGCTTCTAGCTTCTTGCAATTCTGGGAATACAACGTTTAATGCATCATTAAAGATGGCTAACTCGTTGTCAGAAACTCCATCAATGCTCATTAAATGAATCAATTTTTCCATAAAAGACATTCTCAAATGTGGATTGTTTGTTAAGTGCTCGCTAATTGTTTTTAGATCCTCATGAAAGTCAGTTTTTAATGTTTTAACGTGTTCGTAGAGGGAGACTACCTGGGCCCCAGTTAGGTTGAATTCTTCCTTTAAGATTGAACTAAAATGATGCTTCTCTTTATCACTCTCTAGCTTGTCGACGCTGATAATATGATAGAGTAAAGAAGCTAATGCGACGTGTACAGCTTCTTCGTCTTTATGATCAAATAGCTCACTATGTTCATTCATAGCCTTAAACCAACTTTTTATCGAATCAAACATTAGATCAATCCTCGTTTTAATTTGTTTGATCCAGTATAAATTAGAAATTGGATTGGATTCTTGATAACGATCAAGGCTTATTCTGTTAATCATGCTCAAATAAACGAACTCGATCTAAACAGAAAGTTAATTACTTGATTAAATTTGAACTTAATCTTATTGATTTACAGTGCGGTTAATATCACTAGCAAAGGCAGCTTTCTGTCGCCTTATATAAACCTCAACGACCAACATTGCGCATACCAATAATAATAATTGTAATGCTAACCCTAAAGGTTCCACTGACAAGCCAATTGACGATGAGCCAGAGACTTCCGATGAGATCCAAATAGCATGATAGTCAGGTTTTAATCCAACCACCGCCTGCAGGAAATTCGCTGCTATATGAAGGGTGATACTAAACAAACCGCTTTAAATACGAATTGAGAATAGAGAAATTATAAATAAATCAAAAAGATACACTTGCTTTTATTTCTTGAAAATCCAGCCCTTTTATTCTTAAAAACAAGAAATGTAAAATTTTGCGGGTTTAATGAGTTCTCTTTGGTTACAAGTACTAGCGTCTATTGAGTGATTGTCATTATGTTTTCAAAATTCTAGGGTCATGCATTAATTCAAAAATAAAGGCCCTAGAATCACGCAGTTTACTTTTGGAGAAATCGAATATTCCATGAAGTAGAATGTGCTCCCAAGTAACTGGTGATGAAAGTTTTATTTTGTTGAGTAGCGCTTCTTTTTCCGCAATTGATTTCGCATTCATTACTTTTTGCGACAAATACATGTAATTCCAACAAACAATTGCATTCTTAATGACTCGCTTGCAACTCTCTATTGCTTCCTGATCTTCTTTTTCAACTTGAACATATTCTGAGCGCCCAATTGCTAAAGCTCTATCTAATTTATTTCCACTTTCCCCTTTGTTTAGTTGTTTGTGGACAGCACTTCTTAATTCTTGATCATCGATGTATCTCAATATGTAGTGGGATTTTGGAATTCGTCCGAATTCTTTAATCGCTTTATAAAGTGGATTGTCATTGGTTGAGTAAGAGTTTAGCCTTTTGAAGACCTGGGAAGCTGTAGCCTCACCTAATTTAATAGAAACACATAGCCTTAAGATATCATCCCAATAAGGCTCGATTCGATCTAAGCGAATTTTCTTCCTAGGAAGTATCGGATAATGTTTAGAGGTGTAGGCTTGTTTAGCTTTTAGTGAATATATTCTTTGTCTGTGAATATTCTTAATGCGAGGTGCAAAAGAAATGTCTAACAGGTGAGAAATCCCGAATACCACTTCAGTATACCCATGAGTATCAGTGGAATGCATGTCCGACTTGATGACATCATTTTTCAAGACACCATCAATCATATAATGGGCCTCTCGCTCAGCGCCGCTTATCACGTTGGAATGAAAGAAAAGATGTCTCGTATCAATAAAGTTGTAAGCGGCCAGAACCGGATCTTTTCCGCCATATTTAAATGAGTAATTAGCGTTAAAAGTATCTTTGGAGGCTGTCCACTTCTGACCATCACTCGAAGTTTGTAATCCAAAATCTCCGACATAGAGCTCTGCCAAAGGCATGGACTTTGCAAATTCGAGAATTCGATCGCTTGCTGCTCGTGAGTTCTCCACTGACATGTACTGATTAATGGTGGTTACTAATGCGGAGTCACTGACTGAACGAGATAATTTTGCAAATTGTTCGGGACTAAAGTGGAGGCCTAGACCCACCGTTGCAGCAATGAACACGTTATCCTCGGGTCGACCTTTTAGGTATTCATCATTGTGATGCTGAAATTCATCCAAGAAACCTGTGGCTTGATGAACAGTGTTAAGTACCTCAGAGATAGTTACAAAAGAATTTTTCGGGAACAAGTCAACATCTATCGTCTCTAACAGCGACTCTTCTTGAAGAGTATTCTTTTGTGTCGTGAGTCGATATTCACCCAACCCTTTAGTTTTAACATAGTTGTTTAAGTCTTCAAGAATATGTGTGTTTGTTTCTTGGTACTGTTGATGTAATTCTAAACCTAACTCTTCGATAACCGAATTGAAGTCACGGTATTTTAGCATACCCGCCTGCTCTAATAGTGCATGCTTATTCTTCTCCCAGATATTGAGAGAGATAAGATACTCGTCAAGGCAGCGGTATCGGTAAGAGTGCTCTAAAAATAGGGCATCGCCCTTTAAAGAGTCACTAATATGTTTGAACAAAGCAACTTTATAGAGTTTTGACTTAAACTCATCATTGGTATCGATATATTTTCTTTCTTCTTTGTTTAAAAACCGTATTGGGAACCTATGGTCGACTTTGCCGTGATACTTTTTAAAACGATTAATAGCGGATAATAACGGTTTGTTAATTGATTGCTCGTTGAACTGAAGTCTCTTGACAATATCATTACACCTTCGCTGCAACTTCAAGGAACCATCCTCAAGATAGTAGTATAGAAGACCTTCACCGCTCAATTTATCTAAATCGCTCTTTACATCTTCCATTGAATTCTTAATTAGTTCGTTGTCTAGTTTTTTTGGACTCAAGAGTTTTAAAGCTTTAGCTACTTTTGTTGTATCGTCTATAGTCTCATCCATTAATATAACTTTGGCTTTTTCGATTGCCGCGAGCATATCACCCGATTGCTCAAGTAGACTTTTAGTTTTTTTCGACTGTTGATTTCTAATCTTATAATAATGCTCTTTAGCCTGTCTTTCCGCGATGTTATAGGCGGATGTTACAGAAGCAATTAGCGTGTCCACTAAAATGTCATGTAGACGATAAAACTGATGAACCACAAAGGTAACGAGATGCAAATAACGGTTTTCATCTTTACGTCGTTTGATCTGAAAAATTTGGGATTTCTGAACAGAAGTCGCGAAGTGCCTAATGCCTTCGCTATTCAAATCTAGTTTATCTACAATTGGAGCTGAAATTAGAAATAAATCATAGAGAACATCAAATGCAGCAATATTCTTTGCAATTTTGTTTGGCCTAAGTGATTGCGTGAACTTTTTCAATAGAGTCAAACGATATCGAATTGCTACAGAATCATCTGGGACTTTATTGTCAAAAAGTTGATCGAGAATGTCTTTGTCGTATTGAGTAAGCTCTTTTTCGACAATTGATAAGAGCTTATCTTTGTGTTTTTTAAAACATTCGTTAATTAGCGACTTTAAAACTTGGAAAGAGGGAATTTCGATTTTCTCGCGCCTTAGCTCTGACGCTAGATGATAGAAACAATCTCTAAATTTCTTTTTGACTCTGGCATATCTGTTGATGATTAACTTTGCCTTTGCAACTGAATCTAAAGTATTGAACGGCTTATAACCAAGAAATTCTAAAATAAGAGCTTGATGGTTATTTCTCGTATCGCGCTGATAGTCACTCCATTTAAGTGTTTTCTGACATTTGAATCTGCGCGCTAAATACTTTAAGTCTCTGTTATTAGGTTTATCGAAGAACTGATAGGTGATTTTAAAATACGAATAAGCTAGTGCACAGAAAGCTTTATTTGCGGCGCCTCTCACCCTTGATAACACTTGTTCTTCAAATGCTAAGTCAATATAGAGATAGCGCTGTCGCTGAGGCGCGTTGAATTCGGGCGGAGAGTCGTGGGATTTCTGGCTAAGAGATAATCTTCGGGTCATGATGGTTACTTCCCGCTTAGTTATTGTTTATTTTTTAATCATGTTACTTCCTGCAATGGTAAATTACAATCGAGACAACTTATCCTCAAATTTCGTTTACCCCAGACTAATATTTGACAGGATTTACAACAATACTTTATACGGCCGGATTTTTGAGTGGGTTTGGTTGTAAAAATGGGTTGATTTTCTGGACTTTGTTCTAGTTCAGTCTCAACTTCATGACCAATCTCATTAGGTTGGATTACATCATCAAAACCGAAGCTGACTAGTTCTCTGTCTGAGCGATGGACTAGCTCGGCCGTGACGGTTTTCTTCCTTGGCTTGCATGCTTTATCTAACTCAATGGGCTCTTCCTCAGAAGAGAACGCCAATATTGGTACCTCTTGTCTATAAGTTGGATAACGGTCAACCCAGGGTATTTTAAATTTCTTTTTGATCAGCTTTTGACAGACTTTGAGAAATGGCCCATCGACGAGTATATAGTCCATCATATTTTCACCGGTTTCACTTCCACCTGGTTTGCTGGTGGAAGAGGGCATCAAGCCGATGTTTTTCATTTTTTTTGCCCACTCCTTATTATGATAGCCTCGTCTTCCAGGCTTTCCAAAGTGAGCTTGCCATATGTGAACCATTTCGTGGCAAAGAGTTTGGCATATTTCGACTAATGGGTACTGTGCAAAATACTCAGGATTGACGGCCAATTCGTCAACAAATTCACGTTTACTGTTAACCCAACGAGCAATAGAAGCATACCCCATTACTCGGCGTTGACGGTGATATGTGATAATGACTTTAGGCAGTTGACCTGAAAATAGCGCTTGATTGAAGAAATCATACGCTTGTAGAATAGCTTCATAAGAGTCAAGAGTAGGCGTCTTTTCTTCTTTCATCTCATTTCCGATTCTCAGTTTTGGATTGTACAATCCAAAAAAACAACTAGGCAAACTTCAAATATTCCTTAATAAACAGCAAGCTAGGTCAGTTTATTAAAGTGTTATATCACTTTAGTTGAGGCTTGTTTGGAGAAGTCATACAGTATACCAAAATTACTTTTTCTTAAAGTCCGTTGTTAATACCCATCGACAAAAATCATACAAAATTCCAATTTATAGTTAATCAATGTCGAAATGATAAATGGTCCAGTGTTCAATGTTTTTGTCAATTAAATTCAATCATGGGCCCCGTGTTACGGGCCAACTATCAGTGGTGAATCGGTAAATTTTAGAAAGGTGAGTTATAGGCCTCAACAACTCTTTCTCTAAAATCGCCGTTGAAGTCTATTTTTGGTTCTGTTTGAAACTGGAAAGAGCCGAGCGCCCACGTTTCGTCTTGTGGGGGATCCGTCAATTCACTGGTTTGAGAGGAGTTGATTGATTCAAAGTCGGAAGAGGCTGGTGGGTATGGTGTCGGTTGCTCTAAATGCTCGATTTCTAAAGAAACCTGAAATTGCTCTTTTAATATGAGGTTAGGCACAGGGATCTCTTGCTCTAAGCGATGTGCAAACTCAACCAAGTTTGGCTCAGCAAAAGTATAAAGCCAAGCTTCTTGGTTTCTGTCTTCATTACGACGTAAGATCCGACCAAGTACCTGCCGGAAATAGAGTTCGGTCTTGACTCTACTTAAGTGACAACACACTTGAAGGCGTGGAATATCGGTTCCCTCACTTATCATTCCGATGCTTATAATCCACTTAGAACAGTTAGTTTTAAACGCTTCTATCACTTGAGCCGCATTGGGATCTCGATAGGTTACCAAGACGGCGTGTACCCCTATCAATGACATTTGTTGCTGGATTAACTCGGCATGGGCTATCGACGAAGCGACGACTAGGCCGGCTGCATTAGGATTCGCCTGACGAATTCGGTCAAGCGTTTGATTGGCACGAGTCAAAATCTGAACAAGAGCAGAAAGATTGTGGAGAATAGATTGATAATTACAATTAGTTTCATCGATGGCAGCTTGCAGGCTTTGGTAAGTCGATGTTTGTGCGTTTGAATCTGTTATCTGGATTTCATTATTGTCCATAAGCACGAGAGTCGGTTGACGACAGACCTTGTCGACAATGGCTTCTTTAACTCCGTAGACATAGTCACATTCTAAAGTGAAATCAGGCTCGATATAGCGCCCTAAGACGATCGGCATCTGGTTAGAACGCCAAGGTGTGCCTGACAGCGATAAAGTAAAAGCTGCATGGTCTTTGACTTTGGAAAGAATTTCAGCGCCCCACGAGTTTGCGTTCTCCAGCGTATGGCCAGCGCAGTGATGAACCTCATCAAAAACAACCAGTACACGGTGATTTGATAAAAGTTGCCAAAAGGCTTTATTAAGAAATGCCATATTTTGGTAGGTCATCGAACGACCTACAGATCCCATCATCCCGTCAAACTGTTCATCCAAATACCAATTGAAAGTAGATTGAAGCGATAAACTAACTGTTTTTGAGGGGGAAAAGCACAATATAAAATCGATTTCCTTGGTTTCTAATAAGCGCTTTGCGACTTCGGCGGCCATTATTGATTTTCCCGCACCAGGTGTTGCCAAGCAGAAAAAGTGTTGGTTATTAGTATGATAATGGTGAAGCGCACTCGTCGCACACTCGGATTGCCAGTGTCTTAATTTCATAGAGTCGAATTATTTTGATAGGTGGGAGATAACCGTCTTTATTGCTTTAATTTGGCCTAACAATTTGGAACTTTTATCGCGAGCATGGTGATACTGAGCTTCTAACAACCCCTTCAATTCAGGGTTTATTGAATAAAGTCGTTTATACTCTTCAGATTCGGCGATGCTCGAGAGTAAGTCGACTTGATACTGCCTTAACTGTTGCTCAAATCCGTTAGATTGACTACTGCGTATTGCATTGGCTGGGCTCTTTCCGGGGGAAATACGTTGGTGAGAAGGCGTCGTGAGCCTAAAGTTCACTTGGTTAAATTTGCTCGCTACCCGGTAAGTTGAGCGTTGGGGGTTGTTATCGGGTTGTTTCGTCAAAACGCCGGCTTTAACCAATCTCAACAACTGCCGATAAATCGTTTTGCGTGCATCGTCTGCTGAAATAGGCTTAGACAATTTTTGTAAATAGCCATCACGCAGCCACACCACAGTAAGCGCTTGGTGGGCGTGTTCTTTTAGAACCTCGTACAAATACTTGTCTATTGCTATCTTCACAACTGACATTATTTACTCCCCGTAGGGATACCTATTACAAAAAGGTTAATACACATCTTAAGTAAACTTTAGTCATATCTTATCAATAATACGGATTATAGTCCGTGGCTTTATAAGCCGCAACTTTAGATAGTTCTTGTCTTTAAATAAGAGACAAGAAATGAAAGATATTGCAGTCAAATTTGGTAAAAATGTGAGAGCGCGAAGGAAAGTCGTTGGTATTTCTCAAGATAAACTCGCCTTACTGGCTAACATCGATCGCAGCTATGGAGGTCGAATCGAGCGGGGGGAAGTTAACATTACTTTAGAAAAAGCCTATTCTCTCGCAGAAATACTTGAATGCGATATCAAAGATCTATTACCTTAAGGTGCCTGCGTTATAGTTTACAATACCGATTTATCTCAAGTACACGGTTGACTTATTTGGCGCGATTTAAGTGGGCAGTTGATAGAGTTTGCAACCCATTTAATGGTGGCTTGCTTTTCGTCTAGTGGAGACCGTTTTGATTCCTAATCTATCGATTGAACTGCACATAATGAGAAATCATGGTCGCTTTTACATTAATCAATTCATTGTCATTACTCATGTCTTTTGCAGTAATTGCTTTAATTGAATTCAACATGAGCCTGGGTCATACGTAATACAAAGTCCTATGTTACACGATTAAACAGTTAGCTTTTGTTAAGAGTGAGAAGCCAAAGTCACGTTCGTATTTCTGCTACAAATTGAATACTTGTTATTGATCCAAGTCATCGTTTTTGTATCAAGATTCATTCTCATTTGAACTTTTTCGAATCTCGTGTATCATAGTAACTGTTGAAACATTGGAAAAAAACGTGAAAAACAAATTCATTCTATTAAAAATTGTTATCGTGCTATTGGTTTTTGTGAGCCAAGTTGTAGCATCGTCTGCAATTTCATGTGAAATGATGAATATGGAAAATTCTCACGTTTCCGACCATTCAGACCATATGATGGCAGAGCACCATTCTGATACAGAAACGACTCCAGCGGATAATTGCTGCGATAAATCGGGTGGTTGTTCAATGAGTGGCTGCATTACCTTTGCACTATCGACGCCAGTTGAAAGTGGCGAGTTGGGCCTATTTACAGAAAATGTGGTTTCTCAAGCCCCTGCTATGCATTATCGAATATCAACCTCTCTCTACCGTCCTCCAATCCTGAGCTAACACAGGATAGATCCGTCTAACGACTGGTATCTGTCACTAGCTGTTATTGCTTGGGAGTAAATCACTCTCAAAGTTAAGCTTTACTTAACGCCACGTGCGTTTTTGTCTAAGACCGAGTTGTGTCTTAGGCTCACAACCTTGAGAAAAATAGAATGTCCATATTTAAAACCGTATCGAGAATTTCTTTACTCGCTGTTGTTTTGTCCTTGATTGTATCTTGTTCGGAGCCGAGCGTTTCATCGACTAATGCAACATCTAACAAATTTCATTTAACTGTCTATAAAAATGCCAATTGCAAATGCTGTAGTAAATGGATTGGCCATATCAGGGAGCAAGGGTTTGCTACAACCTCTGAAAATGAAAGCCGCTCTAGTCTTTTTGATCTAAAAACAAAGCATGGAGTGCCCTCAGGCCTAAGTTCTTGCCACACCAGTATGAGCGATGAAGGTTTTGTCTTCGAAGGTCACATCCCCGCGAAATTTATACGCCAATTCATCAACGAAAAACCGGCTGATGCTCTGGGTTTATCTGTACCATCGATGCCGACTGGGACACCAGGGATGGAGTTTGGTGACAGATTCCAACCTTACAAAGTTTTTCTTTTAAAGACCGACGGTACGACTGAAGTGTACGTGGAAGTTAATGCCGTTGAGGAGCAATTTTAATGCATAAGAATCATCGAAAATTATGTTTTCTATTACTAGCCAATGTCGCTTTAAACTCAGTTATTTTTAGTGCAAGGGCTACGGACCAATTACATGGAGAAGCACTAACGCTAAATGTTGTTGTTGAACAGGCTCAATTAAATGATCCTTGGTTAATCAGTAACCGTCACACCCAAGACTCGATCGAATCATTGAGTATTGCCGCGGGTACACTTCCCGATCCAAAAATAAATTTGGGACTCGCCAATATTGCAACGGATACTTTTGATTTTAGCCAAGAAGGGATGACCCAATTTAAGGTCGGTGTATCCCAAATGTTTCCAAGAGGTGACAGTTTAGCAATCAAGAAGAAACAGCTTGCAATCGTCGGGAGTCAGTTTCCATTTCAACGTCAGGACAGACAGGCAAGAGTCGCCGTCGTGGTATCACATCTATGGTTAGACGCCTATAAAGCGCAACAGAGCATTGCTCTTATCGAAAATGATCGCACCTTATTTGAACAACTCGCTGATGTTGCCCAAGCAAGTTATTCATCGACGCTTGGTAGAACCAGACAGCAAGATATTGTGCGAGCGCAACTTGAGTTAACAAGGCTTGACGATAGGTTGACACGTTTAAATCAAAAGAAAGAAATGTCAGAGAAAAAACTTTATGAATGGCTTAATGAAGGTCGATTTCATAAAACTGATGTCAACAAGCTTTCAATACCAGAGTTCAACATTGCTACGCAACTACCCAGTATTAAGATGATTAACGAAACACTTTATACATCTCGTTCTGATGTGAGCCAGCAAAAGCTTTACCAGTTTCTCTCGAACCACCCTGCCGTAATGGTCTTTGACAAGAAAATAGAAGCAAAGAAAGTAGGGGTCGATTTAGCGAAGCAAAAATACAAACCGGAATGGGGGATCAGTGCGGGCTATGGTGTTCGGGATGATAGTCCATTAGGTCAGGAGCGGTCGGATCTTTTTTCAATAGGCGTTAGTTTCGATATCCCCATTTTCACGAGTAATCGTCAAGATAAGCAAGTTCAGTCGGCGGTATCGGAAGCCTCAGCAATAAAAACTGAAAAATGGCAATTTGTTAGAAAGCTAATGGCTGCTTTTGAAACTCAGAGGACACAGCTGTTACGACTCAATGAAAGACAAACGCTATATAACGAACGATTGTTACCTCAAATGCACAATCAAGCGGAAGCGTCACTAACTGCTTATACGAATGATGATGGCGACTTTGCCGAGGTTGTGCGTTCTCGAATAGCAGAATTAAACGCGTCGATAGACGCGCTAGAAATCGATGTTGAAAGGCAAAAAAGCATCGTCCAATTAAACTATTTTTTAATGAAAAACGTGAAAGAAATCACGTTAGATAACCATCAAACGACTCAAAGTTTAGGAGAAAAGCAATGAGTAACAATAACAAAATTTTGAGCGCTCTTATCGGTGGAGTATTAGTGGGTGCAATCGGAACATACGCCAGTTATGGTTTATGGTTTTCAAGCAATAGCTCGGACAATAACCCCAACAGTTCACAAAAGGAACCTCTCTATTGGGTTGCTCCCATGGATGCAAACTATCGACGAGATAAACCTGGCAAATCGCCTATGGGAATGGATTTAGTTCCGGTTTATGAAGATGGAGCCTCTGGAAGCGACTCGGGACCTGGCACCATTAAAATTTCTCCTGAAGTAGTCAATAACTTAGGAGTAAGAACAGCCAAAGCAAAATATCTACCGTTGCACACCCAAATCTCAACGGTTGGTTATGTGAAATATGATGAAGACCAACTTGTGCATATCCACCCGCGTGTCGAGGGATGGGTAGAGAAACTTTACGTAAAAACTTCAGGCGACCCCGTCGTAAAGGGCCAACCTCTGTACGACATTTATTCACCAGCACTCGTCAATGCGCAGGAGGAGTTGTTAATTGCCTTAGAAAGGAAAAATCAGCGTTTAATTAAAGCCGCTGAAGATAGATTAGCGGCGTTACAGCTTCCCAAAAAAGCGATTGCACAACTTAAGTCCAAAAGACAAGTTACGCAGCGAATTACTTTTTACGCGCCACAAAATGGCGTAGTGGACAATTTAAATATTCGCGAAGGTTTTTTTGTTAAACCGGGGATCACACTCATGTCCATTGGTCGATTAGAGCAAGTGTGGGTCGAGGCGGAAGTGTTCGAACGCCAAGCTTCAGAAGTAGAAGTTGGTTTACCCGTGACAATGACATTAGCTTACTTACCCGGAAAAGAGTGGGAGGGAAAAGTTGATTATGTCTACCCAACGTTAAATGAAAAAAACAGAACGGTGAAGGTCAGGTTACGGTTTGAAAATCAAGAGGAGCAGTTAAAACCCAATATGTTTGCGCAAGTATTGATCCATGCGGACGACGACTCAAACTCACTATTGGTGCCTAAGGAGGCCATTATTCGCACGGGCGCAAGCGAGCGTATCGTAATTGCGCTAGGAGAAGGACGATTTAAATCAATTAACGTGAAAACCGGTCGCTTCGACGGTAAGTTCGCTGAAGTTATTTCGGGAGTAATGGAAGGTGATACTGTAGTGACATCGGCACAGTTTCTCTTGGATTCTGAATCAAGTAAATCGTCTGACTTTAAGCGAATGCATAGAGATGCTGAAAGTGCAGATCAAGCGAAGAGCGTTTGGGTTGCGGCTACTATCAATAGCATGATGGTTGACCACCGGATGGTTAACGTCACTCATGATGCAATCGATGAATGGGAATGGCCAACGATGACCATGGACTTCATTGTAGCTGAGACAGTTGATATCAGTTTACTCGAAAATGACATGGCGATTCATGTTGAGATTGAGGACAAAGGCGACAGCAACTACCAAATCGTTAATGTTCACATTCCAGATCCTTACAGTGAATCAAAGCCTAGTTCAAATTTAGATAGCGTCGAATCCGTTACCGTGGATGGTGTTATCAATTCGCTAATGATAGGGCATCGTATGCTCAATATTAGTCGTGAGGCAATTGAGCAATGGGGACGAGCCCCAGCCACTCTAGACTTTCTTGTAAACGACACTGTCGATATATCATCGTTAAAAACCGGTATGAAAATTCGATTTACATTTCATGTGGTAGACGGCGAATTCATGATCACCGACGTTCAACCCATTATCGTCAAAAACCAAGAATAGGGGAAAGATAATGATTGAATCAATTATTCGATGGTCTGTTGGCAATCGGTTTTTTGTGTTACTAGCAACGCTAATGATCGTTGGTGTGGGATTATTCTCACTAAAAAATACTCCGGTTGATGCGTTACCAGATCTATCTGATGTACAAGTTATTATTAAGACGACCTATCCAGGTCAGGCTCCCCAGGTAGTAGAAGATCAAGTTACCTATCCACTAACAACCGCCATGCTTTCGGTACCAG
The DNA here is from genome assembly GCA_965230505.1 of Kangiellaceae bacterium. Classification (GTDB taxonomy): domain Bacteria; phylum Pseudomonadota; class Gammaproteobacteria; order Enterobacterales; family Kangiellaceae. The sequence goes on from OZ246006.1 coordinate 4,588,169, forward strand.
GCGCAGTGACGGTAAGAGGATATTCATTCTTTGGTGATTCTTATGTCTACATTATCTTTGATGAAAAAACGGATCTCTATTGGGCTCGTTCACGCGTACTTGAATATTTAAGTCAGGTTGCACCGTCGTTACCATCTAATGCTCGGCCGCAATTAGGACCAGACGCTACGGGAGTCGGATGGGTCTATCTTTATTCTTTAATTGATAGAACAGGTCAAAATGATCTTAGTGAGCTTCGAAGTTTACAAGATTGGTTTTTAAAGTACGAACTGCAAACCGTTCCAGGCGTCTCAGAAGTGACAGCGTTGGGCGGTATGGTGAAACAATATCAAGTAAAAGTTGATCCCGATAAATTACGCGCTTTTGGAATTCCTCTCTCCCATATTCAAATGGCAATTAAGCGTGGTAACCAAGAGATTGGAGCGTCTGTTGTCGAGATGGCTGAAGCTGAATACATGGTTAGGGCAACCGGTTATATCAAGAATGAGGAGGACCTCGGAAACATTCCGCTTGGTGTTAATCAAAATGGGACGCCGCTAATGCTTAAAGACATTGCAGAGATCGGTATCGGTCCGCAAATGCGACGTGGTATCGCCGAGCTCAATGGTGAAGGAGAGACCGTTGGTGGCATAGTCGTCATGCGATTTGGTGAAAACGCACAAAACGTTATTAATGGGGTGAAGGCAAAATTAGAAGATCTCAAAAAAGGTTTACCAGAAGGTGTTGAAGTAGTTCCTGTTTATGACAGAAGTGCATTGATTGAAAGAGCGGTAGAGAACCTTTGGATAAAACTCCTCGAAGAGTTCGGAGTGGTCGCACTAGTCTGCATGATATTTTTGTTTCATGTGCGATCATCATTAGTTGCCATTTTTAGCTTGCCTGTTGGGATCCTGACTGCATTTATTATCATGCATTGGCAGGGCCTTAACGCGAACATCATGTCGCTTGGGGGGATTGCTATCGCCATCGGCGCGATGATTGATGGGGCGATCGTTATGATCGAGAACATGCATAAACACATGGAAAAAACACCACTCACCAAAGAAAATCGATGGGAAATTGTTGCAAAATCAGCTAGCGAGGTGGGGCCAGCATTATTTTTTAGCCTGCTAATCATCACCGTTAGTTTTGTTCCAGTGTTTACGCTGGAAGCGCAAGAAGGGCGAATGTTTTCACCACTTGCTTTTACAAAAACCTATGCCATGGCAGCATCTGCAGCATTGGCAATTACATTAGTTCCAGTTCTCATGGGGTACTTTATTCGCGGTAAGGTCATGCCCGAGCATAAGAACCCCGTCAATAGAATTCTTACAGCAGCTTACATGCCAGCATTAAAGAAGGTTCTTAAATTTCCTAAGACAACATTAATGCTTTCTCTAGTTGTGATGGCAATAGGATTCTGGCCGCTAGATAAAATTGGTAGTGAGTTTATTCCACCGTTAGATGAAGGTGATTTAATGTACATGCCGACCACTTACCCGGGTATCTCAATCGGTAAAGCGCGAGAGCTACTCCAGCAAACTGACAAGCTCATTAAAAGTTTACCAGAAGTTAAAACGGTTTTTGGTAAAGTCGGTCGAGCAGAGTCCGCTACGGATCCGGCGCCACTAACAATGATTGAGACATTTATTCAACTTAAACCGCAAGATGAGTGGCGAGAGGGAGTCACTACCGAAAGTCTTAAAAAGGAGTTGGACAGCTTAGTTAAATTACCCGGAGTCACTAATGCTTGGGTCATGCCGATTAAGACCCGGATTGACATGCTTGCGACAGGGATAAAAACTCCAGTTGGGATCAAAATATCGGGACCAAAGTTAACAGAAATCCAAGCGATCGGACAACAATTAGAAAAAATCTTGAAAGATGTTCCTGGTACGGCTTCTGTCTATTCAGAGCGAGTCGCGGGAGGCCGGTATATCAAGGTTGATATTCAAAGAGAAAAAGCGGCGAGGTATGGGTTAAACATTGCGGATGTTCAACAAGTCGTATCGTCAGCCATTGGAGGTATGAATGTGACGAATACGGTTGAAGGTTTGGAACGTTATCCAGTCAATATTCGGTATCCGCAAGACTACAGGAATTCACCAGAGCAGTTAGCACTGCTTCCTATTGTCACTCCTTCGGGGCAACGTATTGCGCTCTCGGATGTTGCCAATGTGTTTGTAGAAGATGGACCTCCAGGCATAAAGAGTGAGAATGCGCGACTAAACGGTTGGGCGTTTATTGATATCGAAGGGGTGGATGTGGGAAGTTACGTTGTTGAGGCTCAACGAATAGTTAACGAACAATTAGAATTGCCTGCAGGCTATTCAATAGGATGGTCAGGTCAATACGAGTACATGGTAAGAGCGAAGGAGAAGCTGGCTTACGTCGTTCCGTTGACACTGGCAATTATCATTATTTTATTATTTATTAATTTTAGAAATTTTGTAGAAGTCGCAATTATCATGGGAACGCTACCATTGGCGATGGTAGGGAGCATTTGGTTAATGTATCTACAAGGTTTTAACTTCTCTGTCGCGGTTGGTGTTGGCTTTATCGCATTAGCCGGAGTTGCTGTCGAGATTGGAGTGATCATGTTGGTGTATCTCAATCAATCGTATCAAGCGATGCTCCGCCAGTGCGAAGAAAAAGGCATCCAACCGACTGTTAGCATATTAACCGAATGTGTCCTTCATGGCGCTGGTATGCGCGTCAGACCAGTGATGATGACTGCAGCCGCAATTATAGCAGGATTACTACCGATACTTTATGGCTCAGGTACAGGCTCAGAGGTCATGAGTCGGATCGCCGCGCCGATGGTAGGTGGAATGCTCAGCGCGGTATTTTTAACATTACTGGTTGTGCCTGCAATCTATTTTCTGTGGCGAAGAAATAAGGTGAAAAGTTAGTAGCCAGTGGCGTAATTAACAAAACACTCTCCTTTACTGATAGGGAGAGCTCTAAATCAATTAATAGTGGAACTTAAATTATGAAATTACTTATACAAATTGCTCTAATCGTTATGGTGTCAATTAGCATGCAAGTTTTTGCGCACGCAGGTTTAAAGTCTTCGATACCGAACGACCAAGAACGTATTACCGAGCAGCCAAAGAACATCGTGCTGGAGTTTAATAAGCCGGTACGCCTTCTTAAGGTTACGATGGTCGATCGAAAGGGAGAAGTTGTACCGCTAAAATACCGGATGAATACGAATGCAGATGATCGTTTTGAGATATCAATAGCTCAATTGCAACACGGACATTACATCGTCAAATGGGTGGCATTAGGTGGAGACTCGCATAAGATGGACGGGGATTTCAGTTTTGAGTTTCAACCTGCAAAGGCTGCTTCAAAACAAAAATCAGAAGAGGTCAAAAATCCCGATCATACGAGTCATCAACACTAGGAGCCTTTATGGACATTTCTTCCTGGATAATTGCAACAAGTATTTCGAAGCTAGTATTTTATTTTTGTCTCGCGGGAGTTATCGGGGGAGGAAGTCTCTACTGTGTCACGCTTTCTAGCAGAAAACTAAAAGAGTCGGTCGCAAAGTATATTATCGTAGCCGCTGTTGTGGGTTTTATGGCAAACGTTTCCAGCTTTTACATTCAAGTCGGTGCAATCAGTGAAAGCGGATTGACAGGCATGTTTGACGGCATGTTCGTCAGTGTTCTATGGAGCGCTGGTTTAGGTGATGCGGTAGCGAGCCGAGCAATCGGGTTTACAGCTATCTTAATTGCTGCCGTCGCGTATCACCGACACCTTAAAGACAAAAGAAACTCAACAGCACAGGTGGTTGCAATTTTTACTTATGCGCTAAGTTTGATGGCATTTGGTTTTTCTTTTACTAAGATAGGTCATACCGTTGAGCTATCTTTGCTTACCAAAATAGCGGTCATTTACCATGTCATACTCGTATTATGGTGGATGGGGATGCTTTGGCCTTTGTACAAAGCCTGTTCGATGCTCGCTAGTCGAGAACTCCATACGTTAATGTTTCGATTTGGAAAATCAGCAAGTTATGCGGTTTCAGTCCTTCTCGCGTTTGGCGTAGTTTTAGCGTTCTCTTTGTTTGATAGTTTCGAGCAAGTTTTCTTTAGCGCTTATGGTCAAGTATTCTTAATGAAGATAGCCCTGGTTAGCGGCCTTTTACTCATAGCGGCGAACCATAAGTTAAGGTTGGTACCCGCGCTTTTAAAAAATGCCGCTGCACATAGAAAGCTTGCAAAATCAATTCAGTTTGAAATTTTGATTGGTGTCTTGGTCTTAACCATCACCACCATTCTGACCACTTATGTCGGTCCTACTCACGCTTAACACATATTAATTATTACTTAAGGAAAGCACTATGAATCATTTAAAAATAATAAAAACACTTCTAGTGATAGTCGCATTGCTTTTGGTCGCTACGACTGAAGCTGCAACTGGTCACGAACATAAAAAAGAAAACATTAAAATGTTCACGGGAATGGGAAGTGAACCGTACAAAACCGTCAAAAATTTCCACAAAGCACTTAAAACTAAAAACAAGTCACTGGCTCTCTCATCATTGCATGAGCAAGTCACCATATTTGAAGGTGGAAAAGTTGAGCGGTCAGCATCAGAATACGCAAGTCATCATATGCAGGCGGATATGAACTACGTTAGTAGTGTAAACGTCGAACTACTTGAACATCATGTTGAAATTATCGGGGAAGTCGCCATTTCCATTGCGAGAACAAAGACGACAGGAGTCTATAAAAACAAAACGGTTAATCGGCAAGGCATGGAAACTATTGTACTTAGGAAATATGATGGTATATGGAAAATATCTCATATTCATTGGTAGAACACATTCTCCGTTATCTTACAAATTATTTCTATAAAGGAACAAAGCATGAAAGCATTACTCGTTTTTATTATATCTGTTTTTAGCATTAATCAGGTCTTTGCCAGTGAATCAGACATCACCAAGATCAACAACATTATCAAAGAGATAAAGGTAGGCTGGGAGTCCGGAAGTGGTGAACCGTTTAAAAGACACTATTTGGACTTCCAAGGGGCTCGGTATTTCGAATCTGGAGGGCAAAATCGAGGATTGAGTGATTTAGTTGACCATCATGTAGAGCCGGAGAAAGAGGCTCTTGAGTATTTAAAATTAGATTTCTCGAATATCCAAGTTAACTTTGAAGGCCAGTTTGCTTGGGCGCTCGCAGATACTCGAATTCAAGGAAAAGTGAACAAATCTGGACATGTTTTTGATAAGGCTGGTTTTCAAACGTTTCTGTTTAGACAAATAGATGAACAATGGAAAGTGGTCCATACACACTCGTCATCAAGAGACTACAAGCCGAACAAAAAACATAAGCATTAGGAGTAGCAAGATGATTACTAAGTTTATTAAGCTTATTTTATTCCTGGTTCCGATGGCTGCATTCTCACATGGTGGGAGCGACCCGATTAAAGAACTATCTAAAAACAATCAAAAACTGTCGAGGGTTCAGATGGCATTTAAAAATCTTCAGAGTACAGCGTCAAGATATGAAAGTATTGAGAAGCAAGTACAACATTTACAGAATAATGTATTGATCCTTAGACGCCTTATGGCATCAGACTATCCTCATGTGGATCAAAAGATGAGTAAGTATAAGCTTGACTACATTAATGAACTTGATAAGAGTTTGAAAATTTTTAAGAGAACGCTCCAGCAAACAGAGGATACGTTAGAAGAAATTCCCAATTGATTCTAGACTATCTTCTATTGGGAGCTAATCTTATACCTTCGCCCCGTGGTCTATTGGGTTACTTTGAATAGTATAAAATGGCTACGGGCATCAAGTGTTGCGTGTTAAATGTGTGTTGTCAATCAAACATGTATCATTTTAATAGGGAGTTCAACCAGCAATTACCAATAACCATTCTTGGTATTGCAAAGTAAAAGTTTCGAAATGTTTCGAGTGCTAATTCATATTACTACTTTGGTTCTTTTCGTTAATGGAGTTTATTCAATATAAGCTTGAATGAAACGAATCGACTTGTTGTAATACTTACAATTGAAATCTCTTAGTCATTGCTAGTAGATTAGTAACGAGGAACGACTAAAAGATTAAATTGCTGATTTAGATCATGATTTTATTGTCAAGTTAGTTTATGATTATAATCGCAACTCGCTATGATTTAGTGGAATACTTAAAATTATAATGCTCTACTCATTAAGAAAAATCAGTTCGTTATTGGTCTTACTCATTGGATTATCATTGAGTAGCAATGCGATTAGCTGTGCATCTGACGTTAATGAGGAAGCTTTATCCAATTCAACTAACATACCAGCCACGGTGTTTTCTTTAACCGTTGCGTCCAATAAGAAAGGGCACTCTCATCGTCCCTATCAATCCAAATCTGAACAGAGCAATACGCATTCTGAATCGAGTTTACATGAAGACTGTGAATGCTGTGATTCATGCAGCTGCATTAGTTGCACAGGTTGCTCTGCATCTTGTGGTTTCGCTGCGGTTGAAAAATCGCCAGCTAATCAGTCGGCAGATTTATCAAAAAATTGTTTATCTCAATTGCAAACTATTTATGCCTCGTTAATACCTTCGCCATTAGAACACCCACCTAAATAAAACTTACTTGGTCCCAGCATAAGTGCGCCTATTGTTCAGGAACTAATCCTGTCAAAGGCAACCTCTAAAACTATTTTAAAACACCAAAGGTTTTATCATGAAAATTATACCACTCGGTGGGGCAGTCGCATCTGCCTTGCTTATATCTTTGCCATCTCCTGTTTTATCGGAGGAAGCAAACACTCTTGACATAGGACGATTTGCGATTGCTGGCTATGGCGACGTCTCGTACATTGATCAAGACGAACTAAATTCCAATGTAACATCTCGGTTTGTACCGATCTTTCTCTTTCAGCTGTCTGAAAAGATACACATCGAAGCAGAACTCGAATTCAGCATTGATGAAAACGGTGAAACCGAAGTTGAAATGGAATATGCCGATCTTCATTATTTTCTAAACGATAATACAACGATCACTGCGGGTAAGTTTTTGTTGCCGTTTGGACAATTTGGTCCAAACCTTCATCCTAGTTGGATCAACAAATTACCCTCGGGCCCTGCTTTGTATGGCCACGGAGGAAACGGCTTAATGACCCCCTTAATGCCAGTGCTATCTGATAGTGGGATCAACGTTCGCAATTCATTCAACGTAGGTTCTGGCAAGCTTTTCACAGACTTTTACTATGTAAGTGGGCCACGTGAAGAAGAGGAAGAACATGGGGAAGAGGCCGAAGAGATCGAAGAAGATGGACATGGTGCTATTCCCGAAGTTGAACTGGAGTTTGCAAGTGGTGACAACAATTCTGACAAAGCATTCGGTGGCCGAGTTGCTTATGCGTTTTTACCTTCTCTAGAGGTTGGTTACTCTTTTTACAACGGTGCTTACGATCATGATAGTACTTTAGATTTCAATGCCACAGCCATTGATTTTAATTGGATAGGAACCTATACGACTATTCGTGGGGAAATGATAAACACCTCTATCGATGAGCTACATGAAGACGGTGACATCGAAGCGTTTGATCGAAATGGATGGTATCTCCAAGGTAGTTGGCAAATGAGACAACTCGGTCAGCAAGCACTCAATCCAGTTGAACTGGTAGCACGCTACTCCGAAATTACCAAAGCAGCAGAAGGCGAACGCTGGACCATTGGTGTCAATTACTGGCTTGAATCAAGCGCCGTTCTTAAAATTGCCTATGAAGATACCGAGCTTGAAGATGGCGACAATGACAATCGTTTGTTTATTCAATTAGCCTTTGGGTTTTAAGGAGAAGAAAAATGAAAAATACTTACTTTCGTTGTTTGGCAGCGTTATCGATTATGTTCGTTGGAACTCAACTAGTTTTAGCAGAGCACGCTAGCGACCCAGAATTAATTGCTAAAGGGGCAAAACTTTACAGTGAGAACTGTGGTCGATGTCATAACCCCCGACCGGCATCTGATTATTCGAAAAAAGAATGGTCCGTCGTTATGCCTCATATGAGAGAAAAAGCACATATGACGGGCAAGGAATCCTTAGCTGTAGAAGCGTTTATCGCCAGTACTTTAACGGCAGATGTACGTAATGACAGATTGAGTAGTAGTGATCCCAAGGAAACCAAGTCGGGCGAAACTCTCATTAAACAATTCGGTTGCCAGGGTTGTCACACAGTCGGCGGTGTAGGAGGTACTCTTGGGCCAGCTTTAGATAACGTTGTGGCTAAAAAGGGACGAGAATTCGTTTTAAAGAAACTTACAAATCCAAAGTTTGATAATGCCGCTTCGGCGATGCCTCAGTTTCCTATGAGTGATGCAGACGTCAATGCCCTGATTGAGTATATGGAAAAACTTTAAACGCATGCCATGGTAGATGTTTAGTACAGAATGTTAAACGCATTCTGTACTAACAAATAGTTTGATTAATTTAAGTTTAATTACTTGACCTGTGAGCGGCTCACAGCTGTAAATTCTCAAATAGAGTTGTGCTACTCCTAACACTATCACCTAGGACTAGAACATGACACTGAACGAGGGCGTTAGAAAATGAAGGTTAAACAATTGGCTGAACTATTAGGAGTTCCGGCAGACACCGTTCGTTATTACACGCGGATAGGGTTTATTAGGCCTCGGAAAAATTCGACTAATGGTTATAAAGCCTATAGCAAGCAAGATCAGAAGAGGCTCGATTTTATTATAAACGCTCGACGTCTCGGATTTTCAATTAAGGATGTTAAGGCGATCTTAGGTGAAGCGGATAAAGGTCTTAGTAGTTGCCCTCTAGTAAGAACGCTAATTGAAAAACGACTGGAAGAAACAGAAGCGCAATTCCGACACACCTTGGAACTGAGAACAAAAATGCAAGCAGCGGTAGAAGAATGGCGTTTTAAGCCAGATCGAGCACCCACCAGTGAAATGATTTGTCATTTAATTGAAGACTTTTCGAACCAACAATCGGAGGAATAAACCTAATGGATAAAGCGATAGAAAATAAAAGCCCTTCAAAGTCTGGCTCGAAGGAGCAAGAATTGATCATTGAAGGAGCGGGCTGCGCGAGCTGCGTCAGTAAAATTGAAAATGCGTTAAAAAGCGTTGACGGCGTCATCGATGCTTCTATGAACTTTGCGGCACGTACCGTAACGGTATCTGGTGCCGCTGACGCTGAATCATTGATTGGGGCGATAGAAAGTGTGGGCTATAACGCACGGACTTTAGAAAACACATCTGATGATGAGCAGTTAGAAGAAAAAGAAAAGGCCGACTGGGCCTATTACAAAAAATTGATGCGCGAAACCTGGATTGCACTAGCGTTAGGCCTACCATTGATGGCCTATGCGCTTATCACCGGTGAAGTAAATGTTAATACTGACAACGAGCGCATGGCTTGGCTTATTATCGGTATTTTAACCGGTGGTGTTCTATATGTATCAGGTAAACATTTTTTTGTGGGTGCCTGGAAATCATTCCTTAATCACTCCGCGAATATGGACACCTTAATAGCCCTCGGTACGGGGACTGCTTGGCTCTATTCAATGGTCGTAGTTTTCTTTCCAGAAATCGTACCGCCTCTAGCGAGGCACGTTTATTTTGAAGCGACCGCTATTATTATTGGTCTAATTGATTTAGGGCTAGCATTAGAAATAAAAGCGAGAGGGCGTACCTCTCAAGCGATAAAACGGTTAATAGGATTACAAGCTAAGACGGCCCGAGTTATTCGAGACGATAAGGATATTGACATCCCTATTGAAAACGTCTTGTTAAATGATCTTGTAAGAGTCAGACCGGGAGAAAAGATCCCGGTAGATGGTACCGTTGAGGAAGGCCGTACGACCATTGATGAATCAATGTTAACCGGTGAACCGATGCCCATTGAAAAAGCGATTGGCGATGATGTCGTTGCTGGTACGCTGAACAAAGCGGGATCATTTATATTTAAAGCCACACGGATTGGGAAAGATACCGCTTTGGCTCAAATCATTAATATGGTTAAACGAGCTCAAAACTCTAAGCCACCAATCGGACGACTTGCTGATAAAGTCTCTGCCTACTTTGTTCCCGTTGTAATGATCATTGCAGTACTCAGCGCGCTAGCGTGGCTTAATTTTGATTATGACTCCGGGGTAGCCTTTGCCATTGTTTCGGCAACAACTGTTTTAATCATTGCTTGTCCTTGTGCATTGGGACTTGCCACGCCAATGTCGGTTATGGTCGGTGTTGGTAAAGCTGCTGAAGCAGGCGTTCTGATCCGTAACGGCGAAGCATTGCAAACAGCTTCCAAAATTACCGCGATGATTTTAGATAAGACGGGCACGATTACGTTAGGGTCCCCTAAAGTGACAGACATTGTTCTCGCGCACTCTGATAATGAAGAGGAGGTTCTTAAACTTGCAGCGAGTCTTGAAGCCGGATCTGAGCATCCATTAGCGTTGGCGATTGTAGAAACCGCTCAAGAGCGTTCGATAGAACTGGTAAAGGTTACTAATTTTAATGCGGTCGCGGGTCATGGAGTAGAGGCTGACTTAAATGATGCGCATTTATTATTTGGTAATGAAAAACTTATGCGCGAGCGAAATATCGATATCACTGGATACATTGATAAAGCTCAACAATTCGCGAGTGAAGCTAAGACGCCAATGTATTTTGCGGTTAATAATAAGTTAGCGGCACTGATTGTCGTTGCCGATCCGATCAAACAGGATTCGGTAGCCGCTATTCAAAGACTAATCAAGAATAACATACGTGTTGTGATGTTGACTGGCGATAATCGTGATACGGCAAAAGCCGTTGCGAAAATGGCTGGTATTGAAGAAGTCTTTGCCGAAGTCTTGCCCGATCAAAAAGCAGAAAAAGTTGCAGAGTTACAAATGCAAAATGAAATAGTCGGCATGACAGGTGATGGGATCAACGATGCGCCGGCGCTTGCTCTGGCTAATGTTGGTTTTGCTATCGGTACCGGCACCGATGTCGCGATAGAAAGTGCGGATATAACGTTAATGCGGGGTTCTTTGCATGGACTTGCAGATGCGATTGCCATCAGTAAAGCAACCTTGCGTAATATTAAGCAGAATTTGTTTGGAGCATTTATCTACAACGTAAGCGGAGTACCGATTGCTGCAGGTCTATTGTATCCATTTATTGGTGTTTTGATGAACCCGGTGATTGCTGGAGCTGCCATGGCATTTTCATCATTAACAGTGGTAACAAATGCTAATCGACTTCGCTTATTTAAACCCGAAATCCACTAATACTAAAAAGGAGATATTAATCATGATCATTGTAAACCTTGCCGGCGCACTTCTGATCGCTTTAATTGCTTGGTGGTTTTGGTTCTATAAAAGCAAGTCGAGTACAAAGCTAGATGACAAACTTGTCGTCCATGTCGAGGATGGTGTTTATCAACCGGCCAGAATAAAGCTCGATTCAGGTCGTGCAACCACTATTCAATTTGTAAGAAAAGATGCTTCACCATGCTCGGCGACTATTGAGTTCCCTGATCTCAATATAATTGAAGAGCTGCCTCTCAATAGCACTAAGGTTATCGCACTTCCGGCATTACAACCGGGTGAGTATGCCTTTCATTGTCAGATGCAAATGTATCGTGGACTCCTACTAGTGGAGTAACTCGATTCTATGCTCTATTCAGAGAGAAAAAAAGAACACTAATGTATACAAAATAGATTTCTAATTAAATCATTAAGGAGATTGTTATGAAAACAAAATTAATCAAAACCATTGCTGTACTGCTCTTCTTTAGCGTTATTTCTGGATGTGCCAGTATTCGACACGACTACCTTATGAAAGGACAAGTGCTTGATGTAAAGGATAATTCAATCGCAGTTGTTTGTGTTGGCCTAAATGATGGTGCATCTGTAGGCCAAATGCTGAGCGTGTATCGCTTTAAACCAACTTACTCGACTGTTGAAGGTACTGACCAATTTGAACGAGTTGATGTTGGCAAAGTAAAAATAAAGAACATCGTTAACGAGCATTATGCTAATGCTGAAATTTTAGTTGGCGAAGTGCATAAAAACGATATTGTTCAATTAATTGAAGACTAGTACAAACCTATGTCTGTGGCACTTGAAAACAAAAATCGAAGGAACTGTGAGAAAGGCGAATTCTAAGATCGAAAAGCCTGGCTAACATTTAGAGGAACAAGAATATGCAATATCTAAAAATCAATGTGTTTGTTTCAATGCTTTCGCTCTCTAGCGTTGAAGAAGAGTTAAAAGCAATAAACATCGCGGGCATTACTGTCTCAAAGGTTAAGGGGTATGGGCAGCATATGAATTTCTATACTCCTGACTGGCAAGAGACCCATGCGAGGATAGAAATATTCTGTGAAGCAAAAGATAAACAGGACATTCTTTCAGCAATAAAACAAGGCGTTGGCAATCCGGCATCGAACAATGGGTTTGTAGCGATAGTTCCAGTGGCAGAGGTGTTTTCTCTTTAAGCTAGGCTCATATCGGCAACAAGTAATCATTGTTCGGAGACTTATTTTTAGACTATTTAACGGGAGATTATTATGGAAGGTTGGCTTTCATTTTTAGTATTTGCGATTTTGTTTTACGTCATGATGCGGTTCGGTTGTGGTGCTCATATGGCCCATGGACATCACTCTGGAAAAAAGGAAAATGACTCGGGCTCAAATTATGACCCTGTCTGCGGCATGAAGGTAGAAGATGAAAAAGGCTATGGAAGAATGTTTGAAGGGCAATTGTATCGTTTTTGTTCAAAAAAGTGTCTCAATGAATTTGATGAACAGCCGGAAAAATACACCGTTGTCCTTACTGAACCTAAAAATAATAAACAGGAGCATCATCATGGCTCATAGAATATCTTTGACGGCTTTTGGTCATGCTACCAGTCTTTTTTTCTTAATCAGTTTTACGCTTTGTGTTGGATTTGATCTCATCTTTCCGCAACAAGCCATGTACTTAGCGTGGCAAAAACTACTGCCTGGTTTTGAGTGGATAAGTTGGCAAGACTACGTTCTAGGTGCGCTTGAGAGCTACTCTTATGGGTGGTTTATCGCGTTTATTTGGGTACCTTTATACAATTTATTCGGTAGCCGAATTCACTAAATATTATTTAATGGCTCTTAAAGGAGATTACTATGAATGAAAATATTGCTCACTCAGGCGTCTGGATTATGGCGTTACTGATGATAGTGCTTGTCTCGTGGGTTCTATATAAATATCTCGCGCCAAAAAGTTGGCACGAATGGGCCGGCGCTGGTGTGATCCAAGCGTTTGTTATTGCCCTTTATGCTGAAATGTACGGATTTCCTCTGACGATCTATTTACTCGCAAGGTTCGGTGGACTCGACAGAACAGAACTCAATGCGAACTTATGGTCCTCTCTCATTGGGTTAGGCGAGACGGGGATGATGATCTCGATGATAGTTGGCTATGCGTTATTGTTTATAGGGATCGGGATATTTTTTCAAGGCTGGCGGCAGGTCCACAAAGCAAGACAGTCTGAAGAACTCGTGGTTGATGGTCTGTATGCATTATCGCGACATCCTCAATACACAGGGCTTTTTATTGCTCTTTTTGGTGAAGGGGTAGTCCATTGGCCAACGCTATTTTCTGTAGGGTTATTACCAGTAATAATTTTTGTCTACTATCGTCTTGCGCTTAAAGAGGAGAGGAAAGTAATTGAGCAATTTGGTGAAGCATACCTAGCATATAAAAAACGAGTCCCTATGTTTTTACCAAGGGCTGCTCAGTGGAAAGAATTTATTAGACAATCCAATGCGAATTAGATTGTTAATAGATAGTTATTGCTAAAAATAGCATTAAAACAACTTTTAATTGAATTAGTTCATTAAGGAAACATATGAAAACTTTAGTCAGCACAATGGCCATTAGCATATTACTCGCCAGCCCAGTTCAAGCGGCTCAAAACCATGATCATGGTGATGAGAAAATGCAAGGTAATAATGCATCAAAAAAACATGATACGGCCTCTTCAGGTATGAAGGATATGCATCGGCATATGAAGAAAATGAAACAAGCCATGGTTCAGATTAAGGCCGAAAAAGATCCGGTGATAAAGAAACAACTTATGAAGAATCACATGGCTGAGATGCACAAAGCGATGTCAATGATGAAAGGCGAAAAGATGGCGATGGATGTCAAGATGAAAGACAAGATGTCAAAAGAAATGATGCATGATCGGATGACTATGATGGACAAAAAATTGGGCATGATGCAAGAAATGATGGAACAGATGATGCAACATAACGAGCAAAGTGCACAGTAGAAATCTAGCGAACCAATGAGGCGCAAATAGGTAGCGCGACATCTCAAATCTTGGTCAGTTGAACCATTGGATTGGGATAAGTCTATCTATTTGCTTGGAAATAAGCCTTCTCTTTAGGCTAATAATTGCAACTTGAAAACAATAGTTTGTAACAATGTTTTAGCACCAAGCGTGATAATGAAGGGTGTAAACGAATGACTTTAATCGAAAGCCAGAAAATCAATAAAGGGGAATTATTGTGAATACTGATAGTGGGTTGAAGGTAGTCGATCTCGGGATCGATACCCATCAAGAGTTGGTTGTATATATGCGAGACGATTGCCATGTTTGTCTTGCTGAAGGATTTACCGCTAGCAGTCGAGTGTCAGTGCATTACAATGAGCAAGCCGTCACCGCCACTATTAATGTTGTTGATAAAAAGGTTCTAGAACCTGGCCAAGTTGGGCTGTCTAAAATAGCGCTTAAACGACTCGCAGTGAGTGAGTCAGATAAAGTACGTATTAAACATGCACCTGTTTTGAATTCTCTTGGCGCCGTTCGAAAAAAGATTTATGGCCACGATCTGAATGAGTTAGAAATTACCGATATTATCCAAGATATCAGCGCTCATCATTATAGCGATATAGAAATCGCCAGCTTCTTGAGCGTATGTGCAGGCGGCCGCATGAACATCGATGAAATTGCCTATTTAACCAATGCAATGGTTGCTTGTGGTAAGCGACTAAATTGGTCACACAAAGACCAAATATTTGATAAGCACTGTATAGGCGGGCTCCCAGGTAATCGTACCACCCCCTTAGTCGTTTCCATTGTTAGTGCCGGCGGATTGATGATCCCAAAAACTTCGTCCCGCGCGATCACCTCTCCGGCTGGTACCGCCGATACAATGGAAGCTCTCACCAATGTCAGTCTGGCTATTGACGAATTAAAACGGGTCGTCGATAACACAGGAGCCTGTTTGGCTTGGGGCGGGGCGGTTAACCTAAGTCCTGCAGACGACTTACTAATTCGTATCGAAAGAGCGTTGGAATTGGATGGTGAAGCACAACTGATAGCTTCCGTGTTATCAAAAAAAATAGCCGCAGGTTCAACCCATGCGGTCATCGACATTCCGGTTGGAAAAACCGCCAAAGTTCGAAGTCAATCAGAAGCCGATAGACTTAAATTCTTATTCATTCACGTCGGTAAAATGTGCGGGATAAAAATACGTTGTGTTATTACCGACGGTACTCATCCTGTTGGTGCGGGGGTTGGGCCGGTTGAAGAAGCTAAAGACATTTTAAATACTTTAAATGGCCATCCTAACGCACCTAAGGAATTGCGTGAAAGAGCGCTATTACTTACAGCTCATCTATTCGACTTATCAAACAATTTGGGACTTGAAGCGGGTTATTCTAAAGCTGAATCTCTACTAAACAGCGGTGCGGCTTGGTTACAGTTTAAACGTATTATCGAAGCTCAGGGTGGATTTAAGACCTTACCCACCGCTAAATACACCCATTCAGAATTCGCTCAATCTAGCGGCGTTTTGACTGAAATCGACAATAGAAAACTAGCACGACTCGCAAAGTTAGCCGGTGCGCCATTTAGTCACTCCGCCGGATTGCGATTGAATGTCAGTGTTGGTGATCATGTACAACTCAAAGAGCCCTTATTTACTTTATTTAGCGACAGTATCGGCGAACGAAATTACGCGCTCGAATATTATCGAGATAACTTACACATGTTTAAAATTGGAGACGTACGATGAAAACTACAGAATCATCAAATCGGCTAATATTTTCTTTAGAACCGCATGCACTTCAACAGTCATTAGGTGAAGCATTAGGAGCGGACCTCGGAACTTTCGAAACTCGCCAATTTCCAGATGGAGAGTCGTACTTACGTATTGAACAAGAGGTTAAAGATAAGCGATGCGTGGTAGTTGCGGATTTGTCTCACCCTAACCACAAATTTCTTCCGCTAATTTTTCTATTAGATACATTACAAGAGCTTGGAGCGTCTAACATCGGCTTAGTCGCTCCCTATTTAAGTTACATGCGCCAAGATAGACGGTTCATTAAAGGCGAAGCCTTAACATCAAGACTATTTGCTAAAGTATTATCATCTCACGTCGACTGGCTAGTAACGGTTGATCCCCATTTGCATCGCTATAATGCTTTGAGTGAAATTTATTCAGTGCCGAACAAAGTCGTACAAGGAGCGCCGGCCTTGGCTAGTTGGCTAGAAGGGCAGAAGGATCTGCTATTGGTCGGACCCGACTCGGAAAGTGAACAATGGGTCGCAGATATTGCAGCTCAAAGCGGACATCCATTTGTTATTGGTCAAAAGATTCGTTACGGCGATCGTCATGTGAAAGTCGAGCTACCCAATATTAGTGCCTATAAAGGTGCTACTGCAGTTATCATCGATGATGTGATCTCAAGCGGTCAAACGATCATAGAATGTGCGAAAACGCTTCGTCACCAAAATATTGACGTAATACATTGTGCTGCCATTCACGGGATCTTTTCGGAGCATAGCGATAAAACGTTGCTCCAAAGCGGTTTAGCATCTTTGGTGACTAGCAACACGATACCGCATGAAACCAATACCTTTGACATAACAGGACTTTTAATTGAACCAATTATTTCCTGCCTCGAAGATACGATGCCCAAGACTCACTCATGCTGTGGCGGGGCTAAAGCGAAAGAACCGTCTAGCAAGTCATGTTGTCAAACAAACGTGGAAGGGTAAGCATAATGAGGATTACATTTCTCGGGGGAACCGGTACGGTCACAGGCTCAAAGTATCTTCTCGAAACCAACAACACAAAACTTCTGATAGTTTGCGGTCTGTTTCAGGGTTATAAAATGCTCAGAGAGCGCAATCGGCAAACACTTCCTATTGAGTTAGAACAACTTGATGCGATAATTTTGACTCATGCACATTTAGATCACTCTGGCTACATTCCAGCATTGTATCAAAAAGGATTCCGTGGGCCTGTTTATACCCACCATGCAACGAAAGCTTTGTGTAGAATTCTTCTAGAAGACAGTGGCCAAATTCAAGAATCAGACGCGCGATATTTCGCAAAACATAAACTAAGTAAACATGAGAAACCAAAACCGCTTTATGATCGTCAAACGGCTGTAAGTTCGATGTCGCTATTTCATCCGATAGAGTTTAATGAATTGAAACAAGTCGGTGATATTCATTTTAATCTCCAACCCGCAGGTCATATCTTAGGGGCAGCCAGTATTATTGTAGAGGCAGAAGGAAAACGTATTGGTTTTTCCGGTGATGTTGGTAGACCCAACGACATTTTCATGCGTCC
This sequence comes from Kangiellaceae bacterium, assembly GCA_965230505.1. Classification (GTDB taxonomy): domain Bacteria; phylum Pseudomonadota; class Gammaproteobacteria; order Enterobacterales; family Kangiellaceae. Next base: position 4,605,761 of record OZ246006.1, read on the forward strand.
ACCAATGCCGCTACCTTCTCTTGATCTTTTATTACTTGAATCGACTTACGGAAATCGCCGTCATGAATTGAATGATGTTTTTGAATCGGTGGCAAAGATTGTCTGTCAAACAGCAAAGCGTGGTGGTGCCATTTTAGTGCCGTCGTTCGCAGTTGGGCGCGCACAAGTTCTGCAACATATATTTGCCACATTGATCGCCGAGAAACGGATCCCTGATCTTCCCATTTATTTAGATAGTCCAATGGCAATCAATGTATCGGACATCTATTGTCAACATTCTAAAGAACACAAACTCTCACAAAATGACTGTGAAGCGATGTGCGATGCTGTTACCTACACACAAAGCGTCGAAGACTCCAAAGCATTGGCAGATATTACCTTTCCACATATCATCATTGCCGGCAGTGGAATGGCCACTGGCGGTAGGATCTTGCACCATTTTAAGCGACTTTTAGGCGATCCAAAAACAACTGTATTATTTAGTGGCTATCAAGCGGGTGGTACACGCGGAGCAAAAATGCTCGATGGTTTAGAAAGTATCAAAATCCACGGCAGTTGGGTTCCCATGCGAGCAAATGTTTCCATGTTTAGTGGCCTTTCTGGTCATGCCGACTATATGGATTTAGGACATTGGCTTGAACAATCATCACTTAAAGATGGCACAGCGATTAAATTAGTTCATGGAAATCAGGATGCTCTCGAAGGGCTATGCGATCACCTCAAACAAACGACTCATTTTGACGTTTCAATTGCAGTTGATCAAGAAACCATTAATATTTAGAAGGAGCGATACCATGCATATAGAAACACTAAGAGATGTTCTTAAATGGACCCAAAAATTTCACCACGAACTTTCGGAATGTATGCAAAGTTGTAGTGAGAAAAACATAAGTCAGCGTTCCCAGTTACTGCTTGAGTATTTATCAAAGCACGAAGCTAGATTAGAAAAAGTTATCGAGTCCTTTTCAAAAAATGCTGACACTCGAGCGCTGAATACTTGGTGTATCGAGTACCTAGAAAAACACCCGATAATACAACATGAAAATTGTAATACCCCTTTTGCCAGTTTAGATTCACGGACTATCACAGAAATCATTATGGTTCAGCATGAACAGGTCGTTGCACTCTACAAATATCTTCGATCTCGTGCAGAAGTTAGTTCGACCATAGAGTTGTTACAACAACTGGTCGACGTTGAAGAGAATACAGTAATGCAAATGGCAGTTGGTACCAACTTAATTGAAGACATGTAACAGTACAAAATGTTGTTTCGCCATCACTCTATTTAGACGGTGAACTTTTAAAGGAGGATATGACATTGGACCAAGAACCTGTGCTCGTAATTAACCCTGGCAGCTCTTCGTTAAAGTGGGGGTGTTTTAGAACGACGGCTTCTACTCAACCCATTCTGTCAGATAGTGTTGAATTAAACGAAATCGAGTCTTCATTTGAAAACATTGCAAAGAAATTTAACATTTCATTAGTGGTTGTTAGGTATGTCCATGGTGGACCTCAATATCATAGTCCGCTGTTAATCACAGACGATATCCTAGAATCGTTACCGATGCTGGACGAATATGCACCGATGCATAATCCTTTGAGTCGGTGGTGCGTTGATAAAGCTAAGTTATGGTTTAAATCAAGTGTTCGTATTGTCGCCGTTTTCGATACTGAATATTTTCATGACTTACCAAAGGTATCACAAGCCTATTCACTTCCAAGAGCATTAATAAAAAAATACGGCATAAGGCGATATGGATTTCACGGTTTCGCTCACGATGGAATGTATCAATACTTATGTTCAAGAAAGAAAGAATTCAATGTTAATTTAAATCGAACCATTACGATTCAGCTTGGAAGTGGATGCTCAATGGCGGCAATTAAGAATGGATTTCCTATCGACACCACCATGGGGTTTACCCCCAATGAAGGTTTGCTAATGGCGACGCGAAGTGGCGATATCGACTCTGGATTATTAACCTGGCTACAAGCGAAAGAGGGCTGGGATCACAAACTAACTGAAAATGTACTCACTAAAGAGTCGGGCTGGTACGGAATGTCGGGTTTAAACACCGACATGCAACTGCTTATACAAGATCAAGAGCCTACTTCTCGTTTAGCGGTTGAGCTATTCATTTGGCGGATAAGAAAAGCACTAGGTGCCTATTTCGCGATTTTGGGTGGCCTAGACTCAGTCATAATTAGTGGCGGCATCGCAGAAAACAACCCTCAGTTTTGCCAGACATTATTAATGGAATTGAACCATTTAGGAATTGAAGTTGACAACTATTTTAAGGTTACGTCGGACTTACCCATTGAACTATCGAGTCAGTTATCAACCGTTAAATGTTGGGTCGTAGCGAACCAAGAATTTCAGTCAATGTTAGCCTCGACCAAACGTGGATTGCAAGAGTTCAACCAACAAAGGACATAAAAATGTTTCCCTATACAAAAGAAGAAGCGCATCGAGTTAAGCAGCGGGCGGAGTTATATCGACAAAGCAGCCCTGAATTTAATCAGTGGGCTAACGGTTACGGTGTTATCTCACATAATGACGAAACACAAGTCCGTGTATTTGATTTGTGCCAACAATTAATCTGTCAGAAAAGGATTGGCTCGCTTGGAGATGTTTTGTCATTCTTCACTGCCGCCGATAAATTATCAAATGCTGCCATGTGGCTTGTCGTTCATATGACTTATGCTAACAGAATTGATTTAACGGGGCAGACGCTTCATGCAAACGATTTTAAGGAAAATCCGCAAGGACATACTGGGGGATCGCTTAATATGGTTCCTGGATATGTGGGTTACATGTGTGCCAATGCACTAGCAGGCGTCACACGAAGTTGGTTGATGGGACAAGGTCATTGTGTTGCTGCGATTGAAGCCGTAAATGTGATGTTACGTAACTTGCATTCCGAGCAAGCGGATCGATATACCTTTGACGATGAAGGATTAACGAAGCTAGTCCAAGACTTCTATAGTTATGCCATCGATGGAAACGGAAAACCTGCGGTTCCCCTTGGTAGCCATGTGAATCCGCATACGGCTGGCGGTTTAATCGAGGGTGGTTACTTGGGCTTTGCCGAGCTTCAGTATGTTCATATGCCGTTACCCGGTGAGAGTTTGGTTGCTTTTTTAAGTGATGGCGCATTTGAAGAACAGCGCGGTAGTGACTGGGCGTCTCGCTGGTGGCGATCTGAAGATTGTGGTTCGGTGACCCCAATCATGATTGCTAATGGTCGTCGAATAGATCAACGTTCAACGATGTACCAACAAGGAGGTTTAAGTTGGTTTTATCAACATTTATCCCATAATGGTTTTCATCCTATCGCCATTGATGGTCACGATCCAGCTGCTTTTATTTGGGGGATCTTTGAAAGCGAAAGTCGACTAAGTGCTTGCAGCGCACAAATAGAAGATGGGGAGATGAACTACCCTATCAAATTACCTTATTTAATCGCGGAGTCAATAAAAGGTTTTGGTTTTTACGGAGAAGGGAGCAATGCTGCTCACGGGACTCCTTTACCAAAGAACCCGAAGTACCACTCTGGATCTCGGGAGATTTTCAATAACGCTGCTTCAAAACTGTTCGTCGAGAGGCCAGAAATAAAAGAATCTGTTGCCAAATTGAGAACGCATCCTCTCGACAGACGTGTGCAAGAAAAAGACCATGCGTTAGCTAAGCGTGAAGTTAAACTTCTGACAATTCCGACGCCAGAATGGTGTCCATCGGGAATGACCATATCCCCAATGGATGCAATAGACCGACTGTTTGTCACTATCTTTACAGCAAATCCCGCTTTGCGAGTCAGGTTAGCCAATCCGGATGAACTACGTAGCAATCACATGGGCCAATCCTTAGACAAATTAAAACACCGAGTATTATCACCAGAAGCGGGAGTTGCAGAATCAGTATCCGGTTCGGTGATCACGGCTTTGAATGAAGAAGCTATAGTGAGCGCCGCGTTAGCCAATAAAGGAGGCATTAATCTAGTGGTATCCTACGAAGCGTTTGCTGTAAAAATGTTAGGGGCGCTACGCCAGGAAATTATTTTTGCTAGACATCAAAAAGAACTTGGAAGAGAAGCCAAATGGTTATCAGTTCCGATCATTGCAACTTCCCATCTTTGGGAGAACGGAAAGAATGAGCAATCTCATCAAGATCCCACTTTTGGTGAAGCGTTAATGGCTGAAATGAACGATGTGTCTAGGGTTGTTTATCCAGCCGACACTAACAGTGCTCTCGCGTGCCTCAAGGCCTGTTATCAAACCCAAGCGCAAATCTGGACAATGGTGATCCCTAAAGTCGCAGTGGCCTCGAGGATGACAGAGAAACAAGCAACGCAGTTAGTCGAAGATGGTGCCTTAACTTTAGTCGAAGGAAATGACGTTCAACTAGTTGCAATAGGAGCCTACCAGCTCGAGGTGTGTTTTGCCGTTCACCAGAGTCTGTCAGAACAAAACATAGATTGCTCGATTACGTATTTGTTGGAGCCGGCTCGTTTCCGTCAACCAAGAGATAAGCACGAAGCGGATTATGTCGTCATTAAGGAAAAGAAAGAACTATTGTTTCCAGAAAGTTGCGAACTTCGCGTTTTTGTGAGTCATCTTCGACCGGAAGTGGTACTCGGTCATTGCAGGCCGCTCGATTTAGGAAGTGACCGCTGTTTCGCTGTTGGTTATAGCAATCATGGCGGAACCCTAGATACTCAAGGTCTATTGCAAGCAAATCAGTGTGATGCCGATTCAGTGATTAAATTGATCCAAAAGCACAAGTGCCTTTAAAGAATTAGGATATTTGAAATGAAAGAAATCGAACATGACCCGAACCGTCGAAGAATTTTAACATTAGTGACTTCGTTTGCGGCAGGGGCTGGTCTGATGGCTGCATCGGTGCCTTTTTTAGGTTATTGGAAACCAAGTGAAAAAGCAAAAAACGCTGCTGCACCTGTCATAGTGGATATTTCTAAAGTACAAACAGGATCAATGATCACCGTACCTTGGCAAGGAAAGCCTGTCTGGATCTTAAGAAGAGACGCTTCGACTCTAGAATACTTACAACGACCCGAACATCGATCAACCTTAAGGGATCCGGATTCAAGCATTAATCAACAGCCTGACTACGCAAAAAATGAATTTCGAAGTATCCATCCCGAAGTGTTGGTTGCGTTAGGGATCTGCACCCATCTCGGATGCGTTCCTCGTTACAAACTGAGCGCTTCCAACGCAATCTATTTTTGTCCTTGCCATGGATCTAAGTTCGATTTGGCAGGTCGAGTTTATAAGGGCGTACCAGCACCGACTAATTTGATAATACCACCGCACCAATATCTAGACGAAAACGTTATTAAAATTGGTCTAGATGAAAAGACGTTAGGATAAAGTACCACCATCTTACAAACAGCAAAGTATTAAAATAGCTTTAATTCGGCACTTAATTAATCACGGAGAACCCTATGAAAAATAGCACGCGAATTGGTAATGAACCAATCGATATCCCGCCTAAAAAATTATTAGTCTGGATCATTATTGGACTTTTAGGAATGAGCATTTATGGAAGCTATTACACCGTGTCCGCAGAGTCAGTGGGTGTCGTACAAAGGTTTGGCCATTATCATGAAGTGGTCAATCCTGGCCTACATTTTAAAATTCCATTTGGGATCGACACCGTTAAACAAGTACCAATCAAACGTCAATTAAAGGAAGAATTTGGCTTTGGTACACCCGGTGCTACCTTTGCACGTCAAACCACATCCCCACAAGAATGGACTTTGGAAACTACTATTGTGACTGGTGATCTCAATACCGCGTTGGTTGAATGGGTGATTCAATTTAGAATTGACAATGCTTTTGATTTCCTTTTTAAGGTTAGGGATCCAGCTGAAGCTTTGAGAGATGTTTCAGAGTCAGTCATGCGAGAAGTGATCGGTGATAGAACTGTCGATGAAGTATTAACAATCGGACGACAAGATATCGAAGCCAGTGCCGCTCGGAAGATGCAAGAGGTGGTTAACTTATATGAAATGGGTCTTCAAATTGATCAGGTGCAACTTAAAAATGTCGATCCACCAAAACCAGTACAAGCCTCTTTTGATGAAGTGAACGAGGCGCAACAGGAGCGCGAGAGAGTCATCAATGTTGCACGTGGAGAGTATAATAAAGCAATCCCACGAGCAAAAGGGATTGCTGAGCAAGCTATCTTATCGGCTGAGGGTTATGCAATACAAAGAGTTAACAATGCTGAAGGGGATGCCAATCGTTTTAACGCCTTATTTACCGAGTACATCAAAGCGCCCGCTGTTACTAAGAGACGCCTTTATTTAGAGTCGATGTCCTCTGTCTTACCTAATGTCACATCAAAAATAATTATAGACGATAGAGCGACCTCAATCTTACCTCTGTTACAAATTGATAAACTGACCGGAGAAAGAAAATGAACCGACTATTCTATTGGATCATACTGCTAACACTACCTGTACTAATAGCCTCATATGAGGCGCTATACACGGTGGATGAGACTGAGCAAATCATTATCACTCAATTTGGTAAACCGATTGGTGATGTTATCAATAACTCTGGACTAAAAGCTAAGATACCATTCATCCAAAAAATCAATCGGATCGAAAAGCGCATTTTGCTCTGGGATGGTTCCGCTAACGATATGCCAACAAAAGATAAGCTTTACATTACTGTTGATACTTTCGGACGTTGGCGAATAAAGGACCCACTGCAATATTTCTTGCGTCTCAGGGATGAGCGTAGTGCTCAATCAAGGCTTGAAGACATATTAGGCAGTGAAACGAGAAACGCGGTTGCAAAGCACGAACTAATTGAGATCATTCGTACGACAAAAGATCGGGAGCCCGAAGTGGATCCTTTACTTGTAGGTTCAGACATCGGCAAGCTTTTACCCATACAAAGAGGGCGACGTCAGATTGAAGAGGATATTTTCAGTGCGGCGTCTAATAAATTAGCAGAGTTTGGTATAGAACTAATGGATATTCGTTTTAAACGGATCAATTACAATGAGAGTGTACGTAAAAAGATCTATGCACGGATGATTAGTGAGCGGCAACAGATTGCAGAACGGTTTCGCTCAGAAGGCGCTGGAGAGGCTGCTCGAATTATTGGTGATAAAGAGAAAGAGTTGCAACGAATAGAGTCAGAAGCCTATAGAAGGACTCAATCGATCAAGGGAGACGCTGACGCGAGAGCAACTGAGATCTACGCGTCGGCTTTCGCCAAAACAAAAGATTCGGAAGAATTATATGACTTTGTTCAAACACTTGAATCTTATGAGTCAGTGATCGATAGCAATACCACTTTACTATTAACGACCGGCAGTGATCTGTTTGGATTGTTAAATGGGGTCACTAAAAGCAAAAAGGAATAATTTAAGAATAACTTTAATACAATCGACACTGCGACGATATACAGTCTTTGATTAGTCTGTAGAAATCTCAATTCAAATCAGAGCAGTATTGAGGAGAACTCTTTGCTCTGATTTTGCTAGGTTAAGTATCGATTATTTAAAATAAGAAAGGTTAATGCATAGGTTTTTACAAATTGCCATGTTTAAAAGGTATTGAGTAAAAAACGCTAACATGGGATATAAAATAGTGTAAATGGAAACTCTCTGGATCATCCTAATATTATTGGTCGCGACTCGTCTCTGTGGCGTGATTGCTACGAAATATAAACAACCGGTACTTGTCGGTGAGCTTATAGCCGGCGTTGTCTTAGGGCTATTTATCGGTAGATTTGTTGGCGAGTACCCGATAATTGATTTGACGAGTGACCACCATTTTATGGCGCTATCTGATCTTGGGATTTTCTTCCTCATGTTGTTAGGAGGATTTGAAATGCGACCCAGTGAACTGGTAGAGTCAACAATCACTTCTGTAATTGTTGCTAGCTGTGCAATGGTTACACCTCTTTTGGCTGGCTTTGTATTTGCGTGGTTTTGGTTGCCGGTAAATGATTTACGATTTGCTCAATCTTTGTTTGTTGGCACTGCTCTAGCAATTACTGCTGTTCCTGTCACGATTAGAGTGCTTATGGATTTGAATTTATTAAGAAGCCGAATCGGGAAACTAATTGTTTCCGCGGCCGTGATTGATGATTTACTTAGTTTGGTTCTACTCAGTGTTCTAATGGCGATCCTAAATAGCGGCAGCTTACCAAACGGTATAGAGTTAATAATGATCATTCTTCGAGTGGTTTTATTTCTTACTATTGTATGGTTTCTTGGAAAGAGAGTGATGCCACCTGTTGCCCGTTATGTCTCAAAACTTGGTGTTGACGAAATAGCCTTTAGTTTTCTCCTTGTGTGGGGAGTGTTATTTGCGGTAATCGCTGAATATTTGGGATTACATTTTATATTAGGAGCCTTTGCCGCTGGATTGTTTTTTGGGAAGACAACAATAAACGAGACTGTCTACGGCGATCTCAAAAAAAAGGTCTCAGCGATTACAACGGGATTTCTCGCACCGATTTTTTTCGCTTCTATCGGGCTCGAGCTTGATCTAGCAGCAATTACTGAGGTGCCCGTGTTTCTCGGTATACTGGTGTTGATCGCTTTTTCGGGCAAGCTACTAGGCGCGGGTATTCCCGCAAGACTATTTGGCCTTAGTTCTAGAGAATCATGGGCCGTTGGGACGGCTATGAGCTCGCGAGGAGCGGTAGAGCTAATTATTGCAGGTATTGCTTTGCGTGCAGGCTTATTTGATATCCAGGGGCAGTCTTCGCCGATTGTTGAAAATCTTTTTTCATCGGTCGTGTTGGTCGCGATCATCACCACACTAGTTGCACCGATTGGACTTAGATTTATCTTAGTCAAACGCATAAATATTGAAACGGAATAGTGTTACATGACAACTAAAAACCTAGAAACAATTACTCGTGGGATATCTTGATCTACATTAACTGATTAGCCTGATGAGTTATTGTGCAACCAAATAGGGTTAAGACTATTTTTTCTGATGGTGTCAGTAAATATCAATTATGAACAATTTGTGAAGGAAGTCAGCGGTGGATTATATCTTAGTAAGTTTAATAGTTTGTCTTTTATTATTGGCTACGGTGGTTGTGCATTACAGTGTCTTACGACGATTAACGCGGCTCTTAAATCGAAGCGTGTCACGACCTAGTGTTATCGTTGGTATTGTAATGGTGCTATTTCTAACACATAGTGTAGAAATAATGCTTTATGCTATCTTTTTCTATTTTACAAAACACTTTTCATTTCTAGGTAGCATAGCAGGCATTGAGAATGTGGATTTCTTTTCTTCTGTTTATTTATCATTGTTATCATATAGCTCGCTAGGATTTAGTGATCTTAGTCCACTAGGCTATCTTAGGATCATCGCTGGATTTGAAGCTCTTAATGGCTTGGTTTTGATAACTTGGTCTGCTTCCTTTACATTTTTAGCAATGGGAAAACTCTGGGACTGTGATTATTGTCAAGTATCAGATCACAACAAGAACGCAGACGATTTGACAGCATAGAAGTCAGTTTATTGGTTGTATTTTAATTAAAAAAAGTTCGATTTTGGCTACAGGAGAGTTAGAAATGCAAGGTAGTACTAATAAAAAATTATCCTTACTAGGTTCGGTATCGTTAGGGACCGGAGTCATGATTGGCGCGGGTATTTTTGTATTGATGGGGCAAATAGCGGAGCTCGTTGGCTCTCTGTTTCCATTAGCTTTTCTGGCGGGCGCGATCGTCGTTGGGTTTAGCGCATATTCCTATGTCAAGTTCTCCAACACTTATCCCTCAGCAGGGGGGATAGCGATGTTTACAAGAAAAGCGTACGGACCTGGAACTATGGCCGGGACTTTCGCATTACTGATGTATGTTTCTATGGTGATTGCCGAAAGTTTGGTCGCCCGCACCTTCGGGACTTATACACTCCGTCTTTTCGAAATTGATGGTGCAAGTTTTTATGTACCGGTGCTTGGTATCCTTTTGCTCGTGGCAGCGTACATCATTAATATCTCCGGTAATAAAACCATTGAAAGAACTGCTAATATAACGGCCATCATAAAAATAGTTGGTATTTCTGCACTCGCGTTAGCGGGTCTAGCATTTGCGGACTTCTCGCAGGTCACTAAATTCCTTGAGCCATTGGAAAACTTGGAAGCCGGCGGGACATTCAATTTTATCGCGGCTCTCGCTCTTTCAATATTAGCTTATAAAGGCTTTACGACGATCACAAACCAGGGAGGCGATATAATTGACCCGCATCGAAATCTCGGGCGATCTATTGTATTTTCCATTTTGATTTGTACCGTCATCTACACCTTACTCGCGTTATCTGTAGCAAGCAGTTTAACCGTAGAAGAAATTGTGAGAACAAAAAACTATGCGCTTGCTGCGGCCGCCGAACCTGCCTTTGGAGAGTGGGGGCTTATTCTAACGGTTGTACTCGCCATAATTGCAACAGTATCGGGTTTAATCGCCAGTGTCTTTTCAGCGTCTAGAATGTTAACGATGCTAAGTGAAATGAAGCAATTGCCTAAGCTGTATCATGGGTTTCAAAATCCAGGCTTGGTATTTACGGTTTTATTAGCAATCGTTTTAACGGCACTTTTTGATTTAACGCGGATTGCCTCCATTGGGGCCATATTTTATTTAATCATGGATATCGCTATTCATTGGGGACTTTTTAGACACCTGATAAAAGAAACGAGAGCGAATCCTCTTATTCCATTAATCGCTATGCTACTCGACGTCATTATTTTAATTGCCTTCGTATTACTAAAATATGAGTCTGACCCGTTAGTTATCTATGTTGCCTTGATTGGATTTCTTATCATACTAGGAATTCAACGAGCTTTCATGGCGACCCATACCGACGCGTCTGGAAATATGCACATGGAAATGGATAAAGCCATGAACATGGGCTCGGACAGCGAGATGAACTCTCATAGTGATGCTGACGAACATAAACATAAATAGTGATTAAAAAATAGTCAATGTGTCTTAGTTAGAATCTAGTTGTTCTACACAATTAGACCAATTTAAGATGTACTGTTCTATCGCTTGCTGACATGAAGGATTGTCCCATAGCCAAGGGTGATGGGCAGAACTAACAAGTGTCTTAAGCTCCCACCCAGGTTGCTCTTTTACTAACTGTTTGACCGTCTCTATAGGAGCGGTGTCATCATTAATGGAATGAATGCATAAGGTAGGAGTTATGTTGCTAATAAATCTCAAATCATCAGGAATGGACGTGTGATATAACACTTGCCAAAGGGTTGTCGTGGAAGATAGAAAACTATGTTTCAGTAAATCTTCTGCTATTTCTACAGGAAATTCCTTGAGCAACTTCGGTAAGAAATGACCGACCACTCTGCGAGTGATTATACAGGTGATTATTGCTGTAATCATGTTCGTCATGAGCCATCCGGTAGGTGTTTGTCGTAACCATCGAAATGCTTTCTGCTTGTTAGAAAAAAAAGGTAAACTGATTAAAATTTGGCCCAAACACTGTTTCGGATGTTTAGCGCAGTAGGCTATTGATAAAGCCGCGCCTAGAGAGTGGCCTATTAGATAAAAAGGCCCGAGATTAGCGAAATGAGTTTCAAGTGCTTTTAGGTGGTGTGATTTAGTATAGTTGATCCAAGGCTTTTCAGAGTCTCCAAAACCAAGTAAATCGATAAGGATCAAATGGTAATTCTTTTTTAGCAAATCTATTCCAGTATTCCAATATCGATGCGTGCCACCTAGTCCATGGATCAAGACAATTTTAGGACCTTCATTGGGATACTCGACGAGATGTAGCTTGTAGTTTTTCATAACCATCATACATTAAAGATCAGAGTGAATATCGTCGTATTCAATAGTTGAGCCCTTTATCGGCTCTGTCTTAGTCACAAAGTAGATCGAAAGTGCGATAGCCAAAACCCCGATCCATTGAATGGCAGAAAGGGATTCTGAAAAATACATCATACCAATCGATAATCCGAAAACAGGTGTCAAAAAACTAAATACATTTAGTTTATATAGTGGTGCTTTATCCATTAACCAAAACCAAAGTATAAAGGGCAATGCTGTTCCCAATATTGCGAGCACTGATAAAATCCATATATAGGTATATCCCCACTGCGGTACCAGAATATCATTTTGATTAAGGCTAATAACACCCAATGGTATTCCACCTATAAGTAACTGAAATCCCATAGCATATAAAATGTCGACTTGATTCGCTAACTTTTTAAGTAACAAGTTGCTAATCGCGATACCAAAAGCCGCGACACTAATGTAAAAAATACCACTAAGTAATTGTTCATTATCACTGGCCAACGAATCTAGGCTAATAATGACTATCCCAGTAAATCCTAATAGGATGGCTATCAGTGACCGAAAATTTATGCGTTCTTTTAAAAAATACCAACCTAAAACTCCTGCGATAATCGGTTGAGTGTTGGTTAGAACGGTTGCTAGGCCAGGAGAGACAAGCGTACCAGCATAAAACATCCCCCAAAAACCAATTGTCGTCGCCGTCAACCCAATTCCGATGATATAGAGCCAATCAGTCAAGAGCTTGGGGAAAGGTCGAGCCAGAACTAAAGCGATAACAATCAGAAATATACCGGCAAAAATTGCCCGAAAAAAGGCCGTTAACATTGGTGATGCATACGGAGCACTTAATACGATCAACGGGTAGCAAGAGGCCCAAAGTAACATCACTAAAATTGCAATTATGGTATTTTTATTCAATTAAATTCCACTCCTGGGATTACCTTAAATCCAATGTTTTAGTAAAGCAGCGAGAGGGCGCCATAGCCACCAATGCTGAATGTATTTAAATCGAGTTGTAGATGATATTGATACAGCGTGTTTACAATCATTAATAAACGCTGCTGTTAACTCTTTCGCCAGGCTCTTTGAATTAAAAAGACAAACTAGTTCATGATTAATAAAGAAACTCCGATAGTCAATGTTAGCGGAACCAATCATGACGGTCTGATTGTCCACAACAAGTGTTTTAGCATGAAGCATTCTTGGTAAATATGCGTTTACCTGTATCCCAGCTTGAAGTAAACGAGCGTAGTACTGTTTAGCGAGCACATTAACGATTGGGTGGTCGCTTTCATAAGGAACGAGTAAGTTAACTTTAACACCGCGTTGTGCTGCGGTAACTAATGCTTTAAGAATAAACTCGTCCGGAACGAAATAGGGAGTTGTACAAAGTATGCTTTTTTCCGCAGTCTTAATCAAATAGGTGAGTCGACACCGAAAAAGATAACGGCATTTACGCGTAATATTGGGAAGTAAATCAATTGATCCAAATGGCCCTAGATAAGCCTCTCGTTTTTTAAACCATAAGTTATTAAAGTACCGCACAAAGAGCTTAGCAATTTCAGACTCAATCATAACATGAGTATCGCGCCAACGCTTCTCTCCATAGCGTGCTCTTGAGCACTCTTGATGGATGTTAAACCCGCCGGTAAAAACGACTTGAGTGTCGACAATAAGTAACTTTCGATGATTTCTTATATTAAATTGCAGAGGTCTTCGCCAGTTCCAACGATGAAACCACTTTACCTCTATTCTTCGGTCAAGTTTTTTTCTTAAGCTTAGGCCGTGTTTGAAATAATTAGAACCTACTGCATCAAAATGTAGCCTGATTGCTAAATTTTGACTCGCTTTTTCATTCAGCGCATCAATGAATTTTCTGCCAATAGTGTCTGATGTAAATATATAACTTTCTAACAAAATTTCGTATTGAGCTCTTTTTATTTCATGTAGCATAGCACTATAGAGCATATCGCCTTCAAAATAGGTGGTTACCTCTGTCGTTGTAGAAATTTCCATTATTCTTCTAGCAACCTAGTCATACTTAATTATTCCATTGAATCGACCTTATGTGATATACACCTAAGAGTTAATCCTAGGATAAAGATTGAATAAGTGATTCATTGTTAACTGCCTATTTAAATTATTTAAATCATCTTGTATGCTCAGGATATCACTTAAATATTTTTGGTGTAAGAGCGAATTAATTATTTGCAAATTCGCTCAAATATATGTCATTTTGAGTAATGCGAAACATATTGGCATCTGTGAAAATAGAGTAGGCTGGCAAATATATTTTTTACTAATGGGAATAAGCTTTACGAATGTTAAAATTGGTTTTTAAGTTACTCGGATATGATAAACAGAAGACACTTTTTACAGTACTCGCTCTCGCGGCAGTCATATCGGTCATTCTCATTCTAGAAGGGTTTGAACAAGGGCAGTATACTCAGTTGGAGCAAGTGGTATTGAATAGGAATGCTGACCTTATCGCGGCCCAATCAGGGGTTGAAAATTTCATCGCGACACGTTCAGTCATACCCCAGTTGTCAAGAATTGATGTTGAGGCTGTCGAGGGCGTCAAACAAGCTCATCCTATTACGGCACTTCCAATAATCTATAAAAAGGATAATCTACGGACCCCCGTTTATATCATTGTCTACGATAGTTCTGGCGGGCCGTCTGAATTGCTTGAAGGGGCTGCGTTTCAATATGGCTCTAACATTGTAATCGATAAGTCGTTATCCGAAAAATATGGTCTCAAAATTGATGATGAGTTTGTAGTCAATGAATTTAAATTTACAATTAGCGGAATAACTAATGAATCCGCTTTCATGATGCCATTTGCATTCATAAACTATGATGGCATGATCGATTTATTCCTCGAGTCAGATATTGCGCCGGATCTTAGTACCTTTCCGCTCTTAAGCTTTCTACTTGTTGAGCTTGAACCTAGCGCAGACAAACAGCAAATGATAAGAATGTTAGAAGCATCGGTTCCTTCAGTAGATGTTCATACTGCCGAAGAAATAGCGAAGAATGATATTGTCCTAGGTAGGACATTTTTCGAACCAATTATGGGTGTATTGGTATCCGTTGGATATGTTATCGGGTTGTTAGTGGTTGGATTAATTATGTACTCGGATATTAGTGCCAGTCGCAAGAGCTATGCAGTGCTAAAAGCGATAGGCTTTCCGATAAAGAAATTATTTAGGATGGTTGTCTTACAATCCAGCTTACTAATCCTAATGGCAATTCCCATTGGTACACTAATGGCGCTTATTAGCGCAATGTCAATAGAAATGAGTGAACCTATCTATTTGATTGAAATAGTTAATACCACTGTTTATTATCAAACTTTGGGTGCTTGCCTAGCTTTTGCATTATTCGGTGGTTTGTTCCCTTTGGTAATCATCTATAGAAGCGACCCAATGATTGCATTTCAATCGAGTTAAACGACGTAGTTCAGGGAAATATTGCTTTATGTTTAAATGGACTTTCAAGTCATTATTCAGTCAGAAAGCGACGCTTTTTGCTAGTTCTTTTGGAGTCGCAAGCGCTTTCATATTAGTGATATTTTTTAGCTCCGTATGGCAAGGTGAAGCTGAACAAGTTATCGCTTATCCTAATAAGATGGAGCCTGATATTTGGGTTATGCAAAAAGGCGTTGAGAACTTGCATATGTCGATGTCCTTTGTTTGGGATTGGAAGGCTAAATTAATAGAGGACATGCCTGAAGTCAAAAGAGTGACCCCCATTTTATATCTTAATAGTGTCATTGTTGCTAAAGAAAAAAAGCTATTCGGTTTTGTAGTTGGACTTTTAGATAAGGACAATAGGGCGGGACCATGGGAGCTAACTCAAGGTAGAGGGATAGAAGGGGAGAATGAAATTGTTGTTCCTGATGTGTTTCGAGAACTAGCAAGCCTAGAGCTTGGAGATACAATACAATTGGCCGATCGTTCCTTTAATATCGTCGCTTTTTCAAAAGGAACTTATTCTTCAGCCAACCCCGTTTTTTTTGTGCGTCTTATTGATTTAGAAAAGTTATTGTCTTCTTTTGGTACTTTTAGCTATCTGTTGGTGGATTCCAATAAGGGAGTTGACAACGACAGGCTTGTAGAAAAAATCAAACAAAAGGTGAGCAAAGTTAATGCTTTAACTCATCAGGCATTTGTTGCAAATGATTTTGAGTTGGCGAAGCAAATGGGAGTGGAAATTATTTTCACTATGACTTTGATTTGTTCAATTTTGGCTGTTTTGATCATAGCCTATTCATCGTATGCTCTAGTAAGCGTTCAAACTGGTGAAATTGCGATATTAAAAGCGCTAGGAGTAAGAAGTCCTCTAGTTTTTATGAGCGTTATTATTCAGTCATTGTTCATGACTATGCTGGCATTTCTTGTTGCGAGTTTATTTTCGCTATGGGTACTCCCCTTAATACCCGAGCTTGTACCGCAGATTACAGTTAGACTTACCACTAGTCTATTGGTAAGCGTTGGTGCAATTGCATTTATCGTCGCAGCTCTCGGCGCGATTTTCCCAGCATATAAAGTTCTTAGTATAGATCCTGCGTTAGTGTATAAAAATTAAATGACTATTATGACTTAATAGCAATGAGGTTAAGATGAAGCCGGTAGTTTTAAAAGCAGAAAACCTTACTAAAAATTTTGGTAGTGGTCACACGGCCGTTCGTGCAGTAGATGCTGTTAATATAGAAGTTAATGCTGGAGAGATTGTGCTAGTGATGGGACCTTCTGGTTCGGGTAAGACAACCTTTTTATCGATGCTCGGAGGATTGCTGCAACCGACGGAAGGTGTAGTCTCTCTCGATGATATTATAATATCCGATTTACATGAGTCGAAACTTCCACCTATAAGAGCCTCGAAAATAGGTTTTATTTTTCAGGCTTTCAATTTGCTAGATGCATTAACCGTAGAAGAAAATATTTTATTACCGTCGACTTTGACGAGCAGTAGCAAAAAAGAAAGCAATGAAAGAGCAAGTTGGCTTATTGATAGTTTGGGATTGAGCCACCGTAGAAAAGCGTTGCCCAAGACGCTTTCCGGTGGTGAAAAACAGCGAGTCGCAATAGCAAGAGCGTTAATCAATGAGCCAAAACTTATCTTAGCAGACGAGCCAACGGGCAATTTAGACTCTCAATCTGGACTCGAGGTTGTAATGACTTTGCATGATATTGCTAGGGACACAGGTGTCGGAGTTTTGATTGTTACGCATGATCCAAGAGTTGAAGATGTTGCTGACAGAATACTATGGCTTGAAGATGGTCGACTTTCTAAACGGAAAGAAGAGGCGCATATATGGGTCCAAGATCCTGTTTGTGGTATGAAGGTCGACAAATTGACTGCTCGTTACAGCTCATCGCATCACAATCAGAAGATTAATTTTTGTTCGGAGCGCTGTAAGCAACGGTTCGATAGTCAGCCAAACTCATATTTGGCTAGCGGAATCTGATTGGATGTATACAATGCAAAAAATTCTAGGAATCAGGCTATGACTTTTTGGATATACAATTATGGTTTGGCTGTACCTCTTTCAGAGCAGGGGTTTAAGATTGACCGTAAAACTTCTGCGTTGACAAAACTTTCCAAAAGTAACCGCGTGAATGATTGGGATAAGCCGGAACTAGACACTCTTTCGACCGAACCAAGTACGTTGGTGAGCGCATTGAATATGAAATATTCATCTTATGAAGCGCCGAAAAAAAGTCAAGTCTTTCATAGCGAAGACATCATGTCTACTCCGGTTAAAACTCTAAACGATAAAACAAACTTAGAAGATGCGCGACAGCAATTTGACCAATATCGGTATCGACATTTCCCAGTTTTGAATAATAAAAAACGGTTGGTCGGCATGGTTTCTGATCGAGATCTGATCAAAGCAATGTCATTTATTACGGAAAAATCCATTTCGCCTACTAGTAAGACGATAACTGATATAATGAGCAAGCGGGTGTTTACTGCATCAGATAGAGTTTCAATAAGAGAATGTTGCTTAGTCATGTTTAAACATCATGTTGGGGCACTTCCAATCACTGATGAAATTGGCGGATTGCTTGGAATAATTACACGAAGTGACATATTGAGAAGCTTAATCGAGAATGAACCGCTAGAACTATGGGTTTAGTAAATTAAAAAGCCTACACATCGATTCTCTGAGACGCTGACAGCATGATAGGAAGGGGATCATTATGACGCAAGGACTGGTGGCTCTCTGTCAGGATCTCAATACTTGACTTTTAGAATTGTTATTACTGTTTTGGTCAACTGTACAAGCGAACGATAAGTAGGCTCTATGAATAACAATATGGCGTTGGAGGAGTTAAGGTTTTATGAAATTTCGAACTATTCCCCCTTAATTATTGAAGATTGTTGTAGCGCTTGGGTGAACACAGACTACTAACACTTGTTAATAAACGTTTTGTTTATGTGTTTTTATTTTTCACACAAAAGGCTAATTCATAACTAAAATTAATCGTATTTTTTTAATCGACTAGAGGTCAAGACTATGTTATATGATATCGGCGAAAAACCAGGAAAAGGAACGTACCAATGCACGACCTGCAGTTCGTGGACCGTTACATTGGATGATGATTCCGATAGGCTGCCACCTTGTGGCCAATGCGGATCAGGTCAATACATTAAATATCGAAGGATCGGTTAAGATTTGACTGATGCTATTTCAACTTCGGCTTGTAAACTTTAGAATTATAACAAAATCGAAGCCGGCAAATTGAGTCAGCCTTTCGGCTGGCTCTTTTTCGTAGTCTGGAAGTTAAATGTTTTGCTCTACGTATGAGCCTGATTACTTAGATATAGTAACTGAGGTAGGTTTTAGAAGAATTAAACAAATGACCTATAATGAAATCCGTGGAGCCCTTTATACGCACACAGTTCCGATTTTAGTAATAGACTGATTGATATTCCGTATCGAAATAACCTTTGAGGGCAAGATAGTAACAAGGCTAATAGTTCTTAAAGCGTTAACTAATTTCTTTTATATCGTCTTAGCGAACTATCAATAACTGTATCTAACTCTCATCCAAATATTTGAATTGTCTTCGTGTTGTCCAAAAAAAGTATATTCTTTTTCGCCAATAAAGATATTTGCTCCACTACTAAATTGCCAGTTATCGTCATATCGATAGGTGACTGAAGGCTTAATGAAAGCGTCTTGATCTGTTGGTGAATAGAAGACAAATAAACTACTGGTAAGTGTCTGCTGAAAGGATAGGTGCGTTAATCTAAAAGTAATTACTTGGCGATTTTCATCAACTAACCTGGCAGGATCTGAAGCTGTAGATTCTAACGCTCGGTAGTTTTGAGTATGCTCCAAATAATACTGAAATGCACCAATAACATCTGAGGCAAGCTCAAGTTCAAAGCCTAATAATAGGCGAATTTGGTCGTTAGCAATAAATGGGTCACTGCCATTATTGTCTTCGATACTATTATATACTGCGATTTCTGTATGAAATAGCCCACCAAAAGCCGGTGTTCGAGCACTTGCACCGTAGCTATTCAATTTCGGAAAATAACTTTCCCCGAAATTCCCAGCTTGTCTATAGACACCAACAGGCGTTGTCCAAACCCCCTCGTAACCATATATAGCATATTCAACGCTATTGATTGTGGTTGCTAAACGAAGAGAGTATTGTTCACTTTCGGTGGTTACGACTGGAAAATTATCTGGTGCAACTATGGCTTGTTGAAAAGGTGAGTAAAATGAAAAACGTTCCCCTGTAAGGAATCTATCTGCCGTGAACTTCGGTGAATAGACAAAATCTAATGTCACGTCACCAAGGTAATGTAATATTCTCACGGCATCATTTGGCGCTTTAAGATAAACATCGTCTCTGCCTGCGAAAAACGACTGCCAGTCTTTAGAGAATAGATCATTTAAAAATAGGTAGTCACCGGTTCCCCAGGTGATTACTTGCCGTCCTATAATAAGGTCAGTGTTATCTAAGGTATTAATTGCAAAATTTAGCTCTCGGATATCGTAGTCAATTTCTTCAATGATCTCGTCAACGAGCAAATCACCTTTGGCATTAAAAGTAAACCAGTCGCCGCTATACTTAGTATCAATTTGTCCACGCAGCTCTGATAAAGATTGATTAGAACCGGTTACATTATCTTGAGTAAATTGGCCTAGGCCTATTTCAGCAAAGCCAGAGAGCTGCCAAAGTTGAGACTGATTGCTTTCTTCTCCCCAATCATCTTCACCCCATAGGTCATTTGAACTATCCTTTGAATTTTCCTGACTTACTTCTTGTTCAAGATCAAAAAACGTATTGTTTTTACTCAAGCTTTCATCTGAGAAACAGGACAACAAACCTAATAGACTTATCAAGAGCAAATATCTTTGGTAAGATAAATTCATGAGATATCGATTATTTTAGCCATTTGGTCGGTGGATTACGTAAGCTTCTCTCGCTAAAAACAGTAGCAGGAAAATTTAGATCGTACCGTATATTTCGAAATTGCATTTCAGTAAATGAACCATCAACTAATTGCTCAATACGAGCGTGTACCACCGTTGTATAACCCTGGATTTTCTGCGTTTTTATCACCGTCATTTTTCGGATTGCTTTATCTTGATTATTAAAATATACAACCTCCATTGGTATAAAGGTATCTACATCTACACTAACTTGATAGTAACTAAATTCTACTGATTCTGGGTCCTTAGGTATGCCTTTGATGACATAAGATTTATTCGTTTCTCTTAGTAACTCAAAGACATCTTCCTTTGGGTTACGTCCAGATACATCTTCATAGTAAAAATGAGAGCCAACGAAGGATGTTCGTTTATCCCCGGCTGAAATTCGTTTAACTAAGTCTAATGCTGGAAGATACAACCAACGATTATCATCTTGCGAAACATGTTTTTCGACACGAAAAACAGTCCCTTTAACATCTGTCGGCCGAGAGAATACTACCAACATATTTTGCTGACCAGCATCTTCAACATCTTGTCGCAAAATCGTGAATTGGCGCATTTGTTTATTGCCATTTTTATCGACAATCATCATCCTTGCCTCCGCTCGGCCATCCTTAGCAGTATAATAAGCAGCGAGATTAGATTTGCTAATGATCTTATCAACCGTAAGGTCTGATGCGTGCGCGAAGAAAGATAACGGCACTATTATTACAGCCATACTCTTTTTAATAAATCTATTCATATTACGCTCCTAAGTTACGTGCGATCAATAACACTAAGTAGTGCAGGTAATAACACTAACGTTACGACGGCAGAAACTGCCATTATGCTAGCGAGGAAAAAACCTACAGTGATATAAGGGACTAATGGCGAAAACAATAATGGGGTGAAACCGATGGCGATGACAATAGCATTTCTAGAAATAGCTCGACTAGGTTCGCGGCTCATTTGTAGAAGCGCCTGTTGCATTGAGCCCACATCTCTTCGAAGCTCACGCAGTCGCTGTAAGAAGTGGATAGCAAAATCGATAGATAAGCCTAATGTTAATGCTGATAGAACGGCGATCGGCATATCGTAGGGTTTTCCTAGCCACCCAATCAAGCCATAGATCATGGTAATAGTAAAAGTTAACGGTAACATAGCAAGAGCACCGTATTTTATCGACCGAAATAATAGAACCATCATTAAGAAGACGATCACGAAACTAGACAGTAAACTGTTTAACATTCCGCTGACCATTAAATCTTGCCAAACAACATTCAGATACGATTTCCCGGCCCAACTGACTTTCACATTGAACGGGGCGGGATTATTGACAACATAACTTTCGATCCAGTCTACAACGCTTGTCATGTGTTGGTTATCTCCACTGGTCATTTGTAACCAAATTAAAGATGATGTGTAATCTTTATTCACGAAGTGCCACAAATCTTGTGGGCGGTGAGATGACTGGAACTGTAATAGCGTTTGAGCGACACCATTACTGGTGGCTGGGATCTGAAAGTCGACTGTTTTGCCTGAGCGTAGTTCTCTATTGACTGTTTTGACAATGTCGGTTACTGAGTTTATTTTGCCGACCATACCAGATGCGATGAGTTCGGACTGGAGTTGACTTTGCCAGTTAAGCATTTTGGGTTGAGTAAATATTTTCTGGTTGTTAAGGAACGTCTCTGCTTGTTGCACCAGTTTATTAACGATGTCTGAGTGATTATTTTCGACTGAAAAACTCAAATCATCCAACATAAACAACAATTCTTGGTCAATACTATTGTTAATTAGATAAGCTTCAATGCTTGATACATCGACGCCTGATTTTTTAGCATCTTTAATCAATTGTTTGAAAATGTCGCTTTCACGAGAATCTTGTCTAATTGAAGAAAAGACTAGCCAGGCGTCATAAGTTCCCGCAAAGTGACTGTTTAAAACTTTGTCGGCTATTCGGATTTGGTGGTCTTCTTTAAACCAATTGACTGGATTATCGTTTATTTGGATACGAGAAATACCTACAATGCTAAACGCTAAAGCTAATAGAAAAAGAGGAATTATCAGTCGACTCTTTTTTCTGGCAAATTGGCCTGTCGCAACAAGGATGTTCGACAAAATGCCTTTTCGTTCGAGCCTCACCACAGAGTTATGCAAGTTCTCAATCGCATTAGCTGACATTCTCGATATATAGGCTGGGATAAATAAAACCGTTAAGCCAAAGGCCAGCAATATACCAGAGCCAATGAACGCACCAAACACCTTAACTGGCGGGATAGGTGTTAGAAGTAATGAGAAAAATCCAACCGCTGATGTTAGTGAGGTGAATAACATTGGTTTAAATAGGTGTTTCATAACCTTTGCTAGTACTTCTTTTACATCATCCTCTTTACGGTAACGATCTGAGAACTCTGATAATATATGTACTGAATCAACAACGGCTATGGGCATCAAAAAGATAGCTATCATTGAAGACATGATATGGACTGTAAAACCCATTCCCACCAAAGACCCCATAACGATAATTACAGTGGACATAGCTACAATCATTGGGGCAATAATTAATGGAAAGTTTCTAAAAAAATACCACAGAAGAAAAAATATTGCCAAACCCGCTAGCGGTGCCGCAACACCCATTTGAACAAACATTTCAAATCCAAACTGATCCTCAGCAATTGGTAGGCCGGTAATGTGGATATCTAGATCGGAGTCCATCTTGTCAAAGTAAATACGAATTTTTTCTGCAACTTGATAACTTTTGTCTTTCGAGGTTAATGGTATATAGATGGCCGCGGCTTTGTTATCGCCTGATACTAGCGTATTTTCTAACATCGGTAAGCGTTTGATGGCTGTTTTTAGTAACTCTACCTGATTGTCAGTTGCGGGAGCTTGTTTCATGAGGTAAGAGAATTTAATTCCGATATTGTTGCCTGAGTTATCATATTCTTGGCTAATATTGTCGATTACGTCTAACGCTAGATAATCGTCTAGAATCACCTCATCCAGTGACTGAATAAATTTTGATACTTTGTATAGTGCGGTTAGATTATCAACTGTGTAGATTGTATGTTCGCTAACAACGCCGACAACAACCATATCATTCATGCCGAACTGTTGTTTAATTTGATTATGAAATACTCGAGTAGGAGCGTTTTTATCAAGCATGTTTTCTGGGTCAGTATCTATCTGAAGCAGTGGGAACATACCTAGTGTTACTACTACTAACGTAATTACAATCAAATAGAGCTGTTTAGGTTTTTTTAATACCCAATTTAATAGCGAGGCATAGTTCATTTGTATTTCACTTTTGTTTTTTGTTTTGTTAGCTTGGGTTAGTAGAAAAGAATCATTTAAGAAATAACTCAATGACTATTCTACCCCTATATATTAGCTTTGTCTAATATATGAGGGTTACTTATAGCATGGCGAATTGTTATTTTTAGAGAGATAGGTAATCGAATATGATTGGGCAGCAGCTTAAAGTTCAAATAATCGTCCGAACGGTTTTCGGGCGTAACGGGTCTACTATGATTTTCTTTATGAGTAGTAATTTGACATTAAAAATTATTCAGCTTAATTTTGCGAAAGTTCTCTCAGAATACCACATTGCTCTACCTTGTTTTTTTCTGAACAAGTTTGACTCAAGTTCACAAGTTGTCTTCGTAAGTTTTTAAGTTCGACAATTTGAGCTTCTACTTGATTTAAGTGTTGCTCTATTATGACATTAACGTCATCACAAAGCCTATCCGGCGATGACTTAAAATTAACAAGTTCTCTAATTTCTTGAAGTGTCAGATTAAGATTTCGACACCGTTTAACAAACATTAACTGATCATAAATAGACCGGTTGTACAACCTAAAATTACCTTCAGTACGTTTCGGTTTAGGTAAAAGACCTTTTTTCTCATAATAGCGTATCGTCTGTACTGAACAACCAGAACGACTAGCAAGTTCACCAATTCTCATTTTAAGTGCCTTAACTGTTGACTCTATTCTAACTATAGAGTTTATACTCGCTGATATCGATAAAACAAGGTGTTTTTAAATGACTGAAGCTTATACTCGTCAGGGCAAAAACTCTTCTAAAGAGATTAATGAAGTTTCTTTTGTAGATAATGGTTTGTATGAAAGGCCGTTTACCAGTGTATTTACCGTACCAAAGATGGATTGTCCTTCTGAAGAGCGATTGATCCGATTGGCATTAGATAGCGTAGAGCCCTCAGTTGGTTTGTTGTTCGATATTTCGAGACGAAAAGTCACGGTTTTTCATAGTGAAAATTTGGACGAGATCACTACTAAATTGAAGTCTTTAAATTTCGGCGCAGAGCTGGACACTACCGAGGAAACTTGCGCTAGTAACGCCGCTAAGGCGACGGCTATATCCTTAGCTAACGAAGCGAAAGAAACTCAGATCCTTAAGTGGTTACTCGCCATTAATGGTTTTATGTTCATAGTTGAAATAGTAGCTGGTTGGATCGCTCAATCAACGGGTCTGATTGCTGACTCAATCGATATGTTTGCCGACGCCGCAGTTTATGGACTGGCGCTTTATGCGGTAGGTCATAGCGTTAATAAGAAGCTAAAAGCTGCCCACATATCAGGCTGGTTGCAAATGATATTAGCGTTGGGTGCGTTAACTGAAGTCGCTCGACGATTTATATTCGGAAGTGAGCCAGTATCGGATCTTATGATGGGCTTTGGTTTGGTTGCATTGATAGCTAATGTCGCTTGTTTGTTGTTAATTTTTAAAAACAAAGAAAGCGGTGCCCACATGAAAGCTAGCTGGATTTTCTCTGCTAATGATGTCATTGCCAACTTAGGTGTAATATTAGCTGGGGCACTTGTGGCATGGACTGGCTCGCGCTATCCCGACTTAGTCATTGGTATTATTATTGGAGTAATTGTACTTAACGGCGCTCGTCGTATATTGCAATTGAAGTCTTGATAGAGTTGTCACAATGAATTCTTCCCACTCTCGTTCATATATACCGGCCTTAAAATACCACTTATTGACGCGTTACTATGACCGTGTGGTATCCCTGACCACGCGTGAAAAGCTGTTCAAGTCCCTACTAGTCGAACAAATTGCGTTGACTAGCGAGCAGCGTTTGTTGGATGTTGGTTGTGGAACGGGGACTTTGACTCAAATGCTAGCGCAAAGTGAGCCAACGGTATCTATCACAGGTCTTGATGCCGATCTTAATGCTCTCAAACAAGCTAAAGCTAAATTGACGACGATGAGCAAACGTGTAACGTTTGAGCAAGGATTTGCGCAAGAGATGTCCTTTAAGAATGCATCATTTGATGTCGCAGTTTCAAGCTTGTTTTTCCATCACTTGGACCGTCAGCAAAAGTTAGAAGTGCTAAAAGAAATACGTCGAGTCCTTAAACCAGAAGGGCAACTACACATCGCAGATTGGGGAAAACCAACCTCAATGCTCCAGCGGCTCCTGTTTTTAATCGTACAATGCCTAGATGGTTTTAACACGACTCAAGATAGTGTCGATGGCGTGTTACCGAGTATCATCGAAGAGGCTGGATTTACTGATATTGAAAATCGGAATAGTCTACCAACTTCATTAGGAACGATTCGGTTGTATCAGGCCAAGGCGGGCAGGATTTGAAATTGGCAGCCGTAATCAATAGCAGTAAATTTTTAGCTCGGCTTTGGCTCATGCCAGTATTCGTCTTAATGATTGTATCGCAATCTGCGCTCGCTGCAATTAATTCAC
Source organism: Kangiellaceae bacterium (assembly GCA_965230505.1). Lineage (GTDB taxonomy): Bacteria > Pseudomonadota > Gammaproteobacteria > Enterobacterales > Kangiellaceae. The sequence goes on from OZ246006.1 coordinate 4,631,745, forward strand.
ACTCGAGTGAACCGTTGAGGAAACCAAGCTTAGAGCTTGCGAGCAACTTGCTTCAATCCATTGAACCAACTCAAAAAGCAAGTAGGGGTTTAAATATTTGTGAAGAGTTACAAGAAAAATGCTCTGATTGTTGCGTTCACTGTTGCAGCTGCCAGATGTATTTATTCATAGAAACGTCTACGCTAGTGAATAGTAATGACAGCAGTATTGGCCCCAGCAAAATATCCAATGTTTTCTTAGAAGGTTTAATATCAATTCCTTTCCGTCCTCCCAAAACTTAATCTTCGATCGAATACACACTGTATTAATCACTCGGATTTTATTGACTTTTCATTTTTATCGATTTGAGGTTTTATTATGGCGCAATCAATTATTGCATCCTATCAAGAGGCGAAGAAAAAACGGTCTAGGTTACCGTACCGCTATTACTTTTGTTTAGTATTAGCCACTTTTACGCTTAACAGTTATGCCGATTCAACACAAGCTTCTCTGACGCTCCCCATCGCTATACAAAGAACCCTTGAGCAGAACCCAACACTTAAAGTATTTGAGTTTCGTCAATCGGCCTTGCAAGGAGAGATTGAAACTGCACGCTTGAAACCAGCTTACGAACTAGAATTCGAAGCGGAAAATTTTGCAGGAACAGGAGAGCTTAGCGGTTTCAGCGGAACTGAGTTAACCATTGCATTATCGTCAGTCATTGAAATGGGCGAGAAGCAATCTGCGCGAGTTGGATTGGTATCCCAATCCCAGTCAGTCCTAACGACACAACGAGAAGTCATGTCCCTGGAGTTGATGGGAGATGTCACTCGGCGTTATGTAGAAGTTCTTGCAGGGCAAGAAAAAGTTTCTCTAGGCACAGAAGCTTTACGACTTGCAGATGAAACATTAACGATAGTAAAAAAGAGAGTGGCGGCCGGCGCAACACCGAGCGCAGAGGTGAAACGAACGCTTGCAGCGCATGGACAGGCTCAACTTTCACTCCAATCAGAGCAACAACGAGTAGAATACCTAAAACGCTCATTGGCCGCATTTTGGGGAGAGAACAAGCTCTCCTTTTCTAACGTTAAAGGCAATCTTTTTGCGTTTGGTGCCGACAATGATTTTGAGTCGCTCTATGCAAAAGTAGAGCTGAATCCTGCAATGCAAGTTTTGCACGATAGAGAACGCCTAAAGGAGGCTGAGTTACGTTTGGCAAAAACTGAATCAACAGCAAATATTCATTGGTCGGTGGGTGTGCGCCGTTCCCAGGAACTACAAGATACATCATTGGTCGCAAGTTTCAGCATGCCTCTGTTTGCGGAAAAGCGAAATTCTGGGGCTGTATCTCGCGCGTTAGCTGAACGAAGCCGAGTTTCGCAAGAAAAAGAAGCGACAAAATTAAGATTTCGCAACCAGCTGTTTCGCGCGTATAGCAATCGTAAACAAGCGATCGTATCGACGCAGATTCTACAAAACAATGTAATCCCCGCGCTCGAGCAAGCCTTAAGAGAAACTCAATCAGCCTATTTAAAAGGGCGTTACGGTTACCTTGAATTTGTTTCAGCTAGACAAGAACTGTTAAGTGCCCGTAGAGCTTTAATTGACGCTGGAGCCGCCGCTCTGATTTATGGCTCTGAGATAGAGCAGTTAACGCGTGAATCGCTCGCGCGATAAACGAGAATATAGATTTTAGATTCGAATTAAAATGGATCAATAAGGAATAGATTATGAATAAAAATTTACTACTACTTTTATTGCTCGGAGTTAGCTTGTTGTTACCAAACGTTTGGGCAGATGGCGACGGAGAGGAGGAGGGCGAAGAAACCGTTAGCCGAATCAAGGACCAACTTTCTAAGGAAGTTGGTATTATTACGGCTAAAGCGCTTCCAGCTCATTTAAACCAAACCGTTTCGGTATTCGGAAAGCTTCGGCCTATCCCAGAGCACACCTATCAAGTACATGCTCGGTTTTCCGGTATTATCAAGTCAATGAATTACTCGATAGGGGATACCGTTAATAAGAATCAACTCCTTGCTGTTATCGAGTCTGATCAAAGTTTAGAAACTTATAAAATACGCTCACCAGGATCAGGGTTGATCGTTGATCGCCGTGGTAATATTGGGGAATCCACTGGGGGTAGGGAACTTTTTAAGATCGGAAATTTTGATACTCTCTGGGTCGACTTTCAAGTATATCCAACGCAACAATCGAAAGTAAAAGCTGGACAAACCGTGCAAATCCTAGTGGGTGAAAATCTAGTCAGCACTGAAATCGCTCAAGTGCTCCCTGCGAGTAATAAACCTTATTTAATAGCCCGTGCCAACCTTAATAATAAAGATAATGCTTTATCACCAGGTATGCTCGCAAAAGGAAAAATCAGTACTCGAATATTGAGTATTGACCTAGCGGTCAAAAAGGATGCAGTACAAGAACTTGGTGGACGCGTAGGCGTATTTGTTAAGGAGGGCGAAGTATTTGAATTTAATCCGCTAATTTTGGGGTATTCGGATGACCTTTATTATGAGGTCATTGATGGGTTAGAAAAGGGTGCTGAATATGTTGTTAAAAACAGTTACTTGATTAAAGCCGACATTCTGAAATCAGAAGCCGAAGACGACGATTAGGAGACTTAAGATGATTGAATCTATTTTACGTCTCGTTATCGAAAGACGTTATTTCTGTTTAAGCCTTGTTTTGGCGATTATCGCTATTGGAGTTTGGAGTTACCAAAAACTGCCGATCGATGCAGTGCCTGACATAACCAATGTACAAGTTCAAATCAATACGACTGCACCTGGTTATTCGCCACTTGAGTCTGAGCAAAGAATTACCTATCCGGTCGAAACAGCTCTAGCTGGTCTGCCTCGTCTGTCTCACACTCGGTCACTTTCTCGTTATGGGCTATCGCAAGTGACAGTCATCTTTGAAGAAGGAACTGACATTTATTTCGCAAGAAATTTAGTGACTGAAAGATTGACCGCTATAAAAAGTATTTTACCTGCAGGTTTAGAGCCCGAAATGGGCCCGATTTCAACAGGACTTGGCGAGATTTTTATGTACACCGTACAGGCTTTACCAGAGGCTCGTATGGCTAATGGACAGCCTTATACCGCTACCGCTTTACGCGAGATCCAAGATTGGATTATTAAACCGCAATTAGCACAAGTTAAAGGTGTAATCGAAGTGAATAGTATTGGTGGGTTTAATAAACAATACCACGTCACACCTATCCCTGAAAAGCTGCTATATCATCAGATCAGCCTAGAAGATGTCGCTAATGCTCTAAGAGCAAATAACGATAATCGAGGAGCAGGTTATATTGAGAAAAACGGCCAGCAACTCTTAGTACGTTCGCCCGGGCAGTTGGCAACAATTGAAGAAATTCTCAATATCATTATCAAACAAAACGAGAGCATACCTATCAAAATTAGTGACGTTGCAAACGTGGCTATTGGAAAAGAACTTCGCACAGGGGCTGCCACTCGAAACGGCGTTGAAACCGTGCTCGGAACCACCATGATGTTGATTGGTGAGAACGCGCGGACTGTTTCACGCGATGTGGCAATAAAACTCGGCGAAGTTCAAACTTCTTTACCCGAAGGAATTGTCGTTGAGGCCGTTTATGATCGTACATCGCTAGTTGACAAGGCGGTAGCTACGGTGACGAAGAATCTTGTCGAAGGTGCGCTGTTAGTTATCGCAATTTTGTTTTTGTTACTAGGTAACTTAAGAGCTGCGCTGATAACGGCTGCGGTTATTCCATTATCAATGCTATTAACGATGACTGGCATGGTTAAAGCAGGAGTGTCCGCGAATTTAATGAGCTTAGGAGCTTTAGACTTTGGATTAATTGTTGATGGCGCCGTCATTATTGTAGAAAACTGTGTTAGGCGACTAGCGGAGGCTCAGAGTCATGGCGGTCAGCAGCAGGTTCGAGAGCGATTAAATACCGTTTATAAAGCAACCACAGAGGTGATCAGACCCAGCCTGTTTGGTGTCGCAATCATTACTGTTGTTTACATTCCGATATTTTCGCTAACGGGCGTGGAAGGTAAAATGTTTCATCCTATGGCCGCCACAGTTGTTATGGCATTAGTGTCCGCTATGCTTTTATCTTTGACGGTTGTCCCAGCCGCAGTAGCTGTTGTTATGAACGGTAAGATTAGTGAAAAAGAAAGCGTTCTGATTAGTTCGGCCAAATCTATCTATCGGCCGATCTTAACTTTCGCTCTCAGCATGCGTTGGACAATTATCTCGTTAGCGACGTTGCTCGTCGCATTGAGTGTTTGGTTAGTTTCAACCTTGGGTTCGGAATTTGTTCCTCAACTCAATGAGGGCGATATCACCATTCAAGCACTGAGGATACCAGGAACGGGATTAGAGCAGTCAGTTGAGATGCAAGCAATTCTAGAGAAGCGAATCAAAGCTTTTCCTGAAGTTGATAAGGTGTTTGCGAGAATTGGAACGCCTGAAGTGGCAACCGACCCTATGCCGCCTAGTATCGCGGACATTTTCGTGATCTTACATCCCCGAGCGAGTTGGTCAGAGCCTTCTAAGACAAAGAATGAATTATTAGAAGAGTTGGAGGAAAGTGTTAAGAAACTGCCGGGCAATAACTATGAATTTACTCAGCCAATCCAAATGCGTTTTAATGAACTCATCTCAGGTGTTCGCGCAGATCTAGGAGTGAAGATATTTGGCGATGATTTAGAGCAATTGACTTTCACCGCGGCTGATATTTTGGAGGCCGTTAGTTCTATAGAAGGCGCTCAAGACGTTCGCATGGAACAGGTCAAAGGATTACCCTCACTATTAGTTACTCCTAAGCGAGAGCAGCTCGGCCGGTTTGGTCTTAATGTCGTCGATTTACAGGACTGGATTGCAACCGCTATCGGAGGTGAGAGCGCTGGAATAATTTATGAGGGCGATCGGCGTTTTGAACTAGTGGTTCGTCTTCCCGAGCAGTTGAGAAAAGATGTCGATGGTTTAAAATCTTTACCCGTCCCGTTGTTAAATGGAGGTTACGTTCCTCTAGAGGAAGTCGCTAACATCACAATTAAACCAGCTCCAGCACAAATCAGTCGAGAAAATGGAAAACGACGTGTCGTGGTGACTGCGAATGTGCGTGGTAGAGATCTTGGCAGTTTTGTAACCGAGGTTAAAGAAGCAATACAACAAGAAGTCAAGATACCACCCGGTTACTGGCTTGATTATGGTGGAACATTCGAACAGCTTGAATCCGCGAGTCAACGATTAAGTTTAGTCGTACCGATAACTTTGATTGTAATTATTGCAATATTGGTATTTGCATTCGGCTCCTTTAAAGATGCCTTAATAATATTTAGTGGGGTACCGTTAGCATTAACCGGCGGCGTCGTGTCTTTATATTTACGAGGAATGCCGCTGTCTATTTCTGCAGGTGTTGGATTTATTGCGCTGTCAGGCGTCGCTGTGTTAAATGGATTAGTGATGGTTGCTTTCATCCGAGATCTTTGGAACGAAAACGGAGACTTGAGGAAAGCAATAGTCGAAGGCGCATTGACTCGCTTACGACCGGTATTAATGACGGCACTAGTCGCTAGCCTTGGATTTGTTCCTATGGCTTTAAATACCGGTATCGGCGCGGAAGTTCAACGTCCTTTGGCCACGGTTGTAATTGGGGGAATTATTTCCTCCACCTTGTTAACTTTAATAGTGCTGCCAGTTCTCTATCAAATGGCGCACAATAGGAAGGCTTAGTTAGATTATTAGATAAAGAGCGAGCCATTCTTTTTGATCGTTTGTTCTTTGTTTTGTAGCGCTAGGGATTAAATAAATTCGGTCTATTCAACTTCGCAGCTCACGCGAACCTGCGATTCGATTGATTGTTTAGAATTTGCTTAAACTTCGTCGTCGTTCAAGTTTTCTAAGTGATTAATTATATATAATGAGTCACTTAGAAAACGCTAACTATGTACAATGAGAAACTTATGCTTACGTTTTGAGGAGAATACATTGAAAAAATATGTCGCTGTCATTCTTATTCTTATTCATACTGTCGCCGGTGCACAAGATTCGCTTCCACGAGATATTACCATTTTTAAGAACCCTGACTGTAGTTGCTGTAATAAATGGATAAAGTATCTTCGAAAGTTTGATTACAACATTACTGTGGTTTCTACTCGCAAATTGCTTTCTGAAAAAGCCAGATTAAAGATCCCCCCAGAAATTTCTTCTTGCCATACTTCAGTGATCGGTGGTTATGTCGTAGAGGGGCATGTGACGCACCGAGATATCACTCGTTTGCTACTTTTCAAACCTGACGTTCTTGGAATAGCTGTACCTGGAATGCCTATCGGGACGCCAGGAATGGAAAGAGGCAACACCGTAGAGTCTTATGATGTTTTAACTTTTGATAAAGATGGGAATGTCGAAGTGTTTGTAAAACACTAAGCGATCTCTTGTTTTGTTCAAATCAAAAAACAAACTGTATTATGCTGCTATTTTTTTTAAAAACTGATGGGAGTTGTCGCCACTGCCAGAGTTTCTTTTAATCGAAGACGCTAATACGAGGGGCGTAATAGACAGTGACTAATAAAGACGCTAACCGATTCTTCTTTTGGCATGATTGTGTGATTTATCTAGGTGACAGTTTTGAAACCAGTTTTCATCATCATCATGCTGTTCAGTGTTGTATTGCACTGACTGGCAAATTAGAAATACGATGGGAAGGTCTCGAGCAATGGGAAGAATGCACAGCAGCAGTAATCGGAGCAAATGTTAGACACAGTATAAGATGCCTCAATGGTTTAGTCTGTTTAATTTATTTAGAAAAAAGCTCAAGTCTTTTCAAGACGATTTTAGAGTACCAATATCAAAACACCGAACTTCAAAAACAACAACCAGCCCTGTTATTGACTGAACCATTTCCGGCAGATTTGAAAAGAATGCTGTTAGATTCGCGAAGGTCTTCCACTGAACCGAAGATGACGGATCACCTTAAGACAGAATGCTTGAAATTTTTCGGTGGATATATCTCCTCAAAAGACATAGCCGACCCGCGTATAGTTAAACTACTTAACCTGCTAAACGCTCAACCGAGACATTCTTTTTCGGGACATACGTTGGCTCAGAAGATCAATCTATCCCAAAGTAGAATGCAGCACTTATTCAAGCAACAATTAGGCCTCCCGATAAGACGGTATATGTTATGGTTGAAATTAAGGTGTGCGCTGAAATTAGCTTTTGATGGTCAAAGTCTTACAGAGTCGGCACATTCAGTTGGTTTTTCGGATTCGGCTCATTTTTCTAGAGTCTTTAAATTAACATTTGGTATCAGTCTATCTTTACTGCTTAAGAGTCGCTCAACCCCAATTTTCTGTGAATAGCCAAATTACGTATTTTTGCCAAATGGCAACCAATATAGCTGATTCGTTCAAGTCCAGAGATTTCCAGTAAGATATTATTTAACTATTCCAAACAACCTGTAAACTACAACATGAAATGGTTAAAACTTACGCTACAATTATTCTACTTTCCAGTGATGGTAGTCATTTTTATCGGATCAGAAATAGTGATTGCTGAAAATGGTCTTGGCTTTCACTATACATTATTACTGATGGCATTAGCTTTATTTGTTTCGTTTTCAGTTGAACGCATCATCCCTCATAAGCCAAGCTGGAATAAAAGCAAAGGCGATCTAAAAAGAGACATATACCACTTTTGGTTTAATGAAGTGATGATTTACGCATCGATTTTTACGTTACCTTTCTTATCCATGTTTGCACTTTTTCCTGAGGTGTGGCCTACACACTGGAGTTTTACTTTTCAACTTATTTTGGCGGTTGTTATCTTAGATATTGGCTCGACGCTATTTCATTACCTGTGTCACAAAAACTCGTTCCTATGGCGCTTTCATGCAGTTCATCATGCACCGACCCGTTTATACGGTCTTAACGGAATAATGAAACACCCAGTGTTTCAGGCGATTGATGGAGTATTTGCTTTAGCGCCACTGATTATCATAGGGATCCCTCAGAATGTGGCATTTGCATTAGTTTTTAGTATATTCATCCAACTTCTGATCCAACATACTAATGCCGATATTAAGACTGGTTGGTTTAGAGCGTTATTTGCGACAGCAGAACTTCATCGATTCCATCACCTAAAGGGGCGAGCAGGAGACGTGAATTTTGCGCTGTTCTTTTCTATCTGGGATAGGTTGTTGGGCACTGCATTCTTTCAGCACCGAGAACCGCTAGCTGATGATGAAATTGGTATTGGAAATACTGATTACCCCAATGACTATTGGTCTCAAATTAAAAAACCCTTTGAATCAAAAAGGCAACCGACAGACTCGGCTGAACTACGTTAGAGTATTCTTTGTAGAGGAGGAGTTGGTACTTCCGCCGATGAACTTCCAGCAATAGTTATAAAATAAGACAACTGTTTCAGGAGAATATTCTTGAAAAATAACTTGTAAAATTACTTGACCCTCTAGTAGGGTTAGGGTTTATCATATATCCGATTTCATCAAATTTGGTATGAATCTATTTCAAGTTGCTCGGAAGCCTATCTTAGGATGGGTTTAGATTGTTTTACCTGTTAATCAACATAAGACTGAAAAATATAATGATACAACGATGGATATTAATATTAGTAGTTGCTCTGATTGCTTTGCAATCGGTAACCGCTATTATTGATAGCCACCAACTTCATCAGTCAGGTCAAGAGCATTTATCGTTCGAGCATGAGCACCCATCAGATCCAATAGGTCAATTTGTCAGTGAAGAGCTATTAGCGCTAAATGTAGATAGTTCACTTTATGATTGTCACCATTGCTGCCATTGTCACGGAGCATCGAATCTGTTTGTTTCAGGAGGCAATAGCGGCTTTATTCTATCGGCTGAGAACGAGAAATCATTCGGATACCAACTAAATCTCCCTTCAATCACTCTACTTCCAGCGTATCGCCCTCCAATCGTTTAATTCTCAAGTTCATTTATTCAAGCAATCCTTTTTGGATTAATCAGTATTTATAAATATTTGAGGATTTCTAAATGTTTAGAAGTTTATTTAAAGGTTTCCCATTGGGAAGCTTATGTATGCTCGTGTTCTCAACGAGCCTTTTCGCAGCACCCGATGACAATCTATGGGGAGACTGGTTGCAAAATCAAGTTGATCAACATCCTGAAGTTGTCGCAGCTAAAGACAATATGAAGTCGGGTTTGTCCTTGGCTGATGGTCAAGATCAACCACTTTATAACCCAGAACTTGAAACAGAATTCGAGCGAGAGGGTGAGGATAGCAATTTCCGTGTCGGGGTTAATCAAACGATTGATTGGTGGGATAAATCTGACATTCGTCAACAGCGAGCAGCTTATAGTAGACAATCAGCTCGGTCTACATTTGAGCTGGTTAGACAACGTAAAACCGCTGAGGCAATCAGTGCATTGATAGAATGGCATTCGGCCAAACTCTCAGCACAATTAGCCTGTGAGCAAGAGAGCCAACTCGGCACCTTACTCGAGATGATAAAGGAACGACAAAATGCCGGTGACCTGGGTCAACTAGACGCAGAGTTAACCTATTTGGATCTTTCCCAAAAGTTGAATGTCACAGCGCAGGCGCAGGTTCGTTTCCAACAGTCAGAAGCACAACTTAAAGAGCTACTGCCCAACTGGTCAGCAGAGTGGGCAAATATTCCGACTAGATTTTGGAAAGAACACGACGATAATCAAGTGGTGAAATTGAGTGAAGACCATCCGAGTATCGTCGCATCTCGAGCGGCATGGGAAATGTTGCGCAAAGAAGCAGATCTTATTCGTCAAGACGCGAAAGCTGAACCTTCTATCGGAATAAACGCCGGTAGAAGTGGCGATGATGACGTTGTCGCACTGTCTTTTTCAATCCCACTAAATGTCCGTAATAATTATAGCGCCGAGACTCGAGCTGCTGCACAGCATGCTTTAGCGGCTGAATCATCCTACCTGGCCGTACGTCGTAAACTTCAATATACCGTAGAAGCCGCTCAAGCTGCATTGAGCGGATATCGACAGCACTATCAGCGCTGGCAATCCTTAATGAAGGGGCGAGCCGAAAGCAGCGCAAAACTACTCAAAACACAGTGGTTAAGTGGAGATGTTAGTACACCGGAGTATTTAATCTCACTTCAGCAAAGAGCCGAAGGATTGCTAGCGGGTATCGAGTTACAGACTCGATACCGCTTAGCCTATGTCAATTGGCTCTTACAAACAGGACAAATCAACACTGCGCTTAAGCAGGTTCGATAACGACTTAATTTTGGAACAAATATCATGAATCAATATATTAAATTAGTGTTTCTAGCAATATTAACAATGAGTATTAGCAATAAACCTGTGCTTGGCCAAGAAAGCGAACATGATCATCAAGCCGATAGCATAGAGGCTAAAAAGAGTGACCACGGTCACGAAGAAAAGGATGAACATGGTCATGAAGAAAAGGGTGAACATGGTCATGAAGAAGAGCAAAGTGGCACCGAACTATCGTCACGGCAAATCAGTCTTGCAGAGATTAAGGTGGAAAAACTTTTGCCTCAACGTATGAACTATCGAATTTATGCTCCAGGAGAAATCAAGGCTAATGGCTACACCAGCTATTTGGTTTCACCTCGCGTTGATTCTGTTGTCATTAAGCGTCACGCTGCTCTGGGCGATCACGTAAAAGCAGGACAGCCGTTAGTGACACTATTTAGTGAAGCGGTTTCTGAAGCTCAGGCTCGATTTCAAATTACTAATAGTGAATGGAAGCGAGTGAAAAAGTTAGGAAAGAAAGCCGTTGGCGATAAACGTTACATTGCCGCTCAAACTGAAAAACAGGCAGCATATAGTCGATTGCTTGCGTACGGTTTGTCTTCTGAGGCTATCGAGCAACTGAACAGCGCATCGAATGCTTTAGGAGAATATACACTAAACGCGTTCGTAAAAGGCGCGGTATTAACCGATGATTTTCATCAAGGTCAACGTGTTGAGGCAGGAGAATCATTGATGGTTCTTGCCGATGAATCTGAGTTATGGGTAGAGGCAAGACTTCCACCCGACACAAATTTGTCATTACCTCAAGGGTTAGTTGCCGATATTCAAGTTGGTTCAAGCCTATATAAAGCTACCGTATCTCAAGAGGCGCACACCATTGACCCGGTAACACGAACACGAATTGTCAGATTGGTTTTGAAAAATAGTGAACATCGGCTTCACCCAGGGTTGTTCGTTAGTGTGTTCTTTAAATTTAAAACCGAAGATGCGGTATTAGCGGTCCCTGAAACAGCGCTCATGCGCGGAAGTGATAGTGATTGGACGGTTTTTGTCGAAGAATCTAAAGGGCAATTTAAACCTCAGGAAGTAACACTCGGACGGCCTTTGGGCTATTTAAGGGAAATCAAGGGAATAACGCCTGGCACCAAAGTCGTCACAGAGGGCGCTTTTTTCGTCGCTTCCCAAATCGCTAAGGGCGGATTTGATCCGCACAACCACTAAAACAGAGGATTACACATGTTTAATCGAATGATAGATTGGGCAGTTGCAAACCGTTTGTTGGTTGTGATCGCCTTACTCACTTTAATAGTCTCCGCCTATTTTGTTATCCCAAAACTAAACCTCGACGCATTTCCTGATGTCACGAACGTTCAAGTATCCGTGAACACAGAAGCGCCCGGCTTAGCGGCGGAAGAAGTAGAACAATTAATTACTTACCCGGTCGAAGCGGTGATGTACGCCTTACCCGATGTTGAGGAGGTGCGTTCAATCTCAAAAACTGGATTGTCCGGCGTCACGGTCGTTTTTAAAGAAGGTACGGACATTTATTTTGCAAGGCAACTGGTTTTTGAAAGGTTGCAAGCTGCAAAAGAAATTATTCCTACAGGAGTGGGTACACCAGAAATGGGACCAAACACCTCGGGACTTGGTCAGATCTACCAATATTTGTTATTAGCCGAGTCTGATTCAGGGATCAACGCCATGGATCTGCGGAGTTTGAATGATTGGGTCGTGAAGTTGCTGTTGCTACCTTCCGGCGGGGTTACTGATGTGCTGTCGTTTGGCGGAGAAGTGCGCCAGTATCAGGTCAGCTTAAACCCCGCTCGTTTGTTAGCCTACAACTTGACACAAAGTGAGGTGATGGAGGCCCTTGAGCGCAATAATACTAACGTTGGCGGCTGGTATATGAATCGGGGTCAAGAGCAGTTAGTGATCCGAGGCACTGGCTGGCTGGACCATGGTGAGCAAGGACTTGAAGAGCTCCGTCAGATCCCGTTAAAAACTGTCGATGGTACAACGATCATTGTCTCGGATGTCGCTCAGGTTGCGCTAGGCAGCGAAATTCGACAAGGCGCCGTGACCATGTCACGAAAAAACCCCACTGGTGAAATCGAAGTCTTAGGAGAGGTCGTTAGTGGGATCGTACTCAAACGTATGGGCGCCAATACAAAATCGACCATTGATTCTGTTAATGATCGCATTGAACGAATTAACCAAGCCTTGCCTAAAGGTGTGAAATTTGAAGCATTTTACGACCAAGCGGATCTTATTACCCAAGCGGTGCAGACTGTAGTCGATGCTTTACTTCTCGCCTTTGTCTTTATTGTCATTATTCTCGCATTATTTTTAATGAATCTTCGCGCGACTTTTCTGGTGTTAATTTCGATCCCTATTTCGATCGGGATCGCTTTAATTGTTATGGCATGGTTTGGATTGTCTGCCAACTTAATGTCCTTAGGCGGTATTGCAGTCGCGATTGGAATGCTAGTCGATGGCTCTGTTGTGATGGTTGAAAATATGTTTAAACATCTCACCAATCCCGACGCTATTCACGATGAACATCGACAATCGATGGTGAGTTCGACAGATAAAGATCCCGTCGACGCTGCCCATGATAACCACGGCATTGCACTTCGACTTCAAGAAGCTGGTAAAGAGGTTGCGAGACCGATATTTTTCGCAACGGCCATTATACTAGTGGTATTTATGCCCTTGTTTAGCTTCGAGGGAGTAGAAGCTAAGCTGTTTCAACCGATGGCCATTAGCATTATGTTAGCCATGCTTTCCGCAGTTCTAGTCGCCTTGATCATCGTTCCAGCGCTAGCAACCTATCTTTTTCGCAAAGGTGTGCGTCAACGAGAAAGCTTTGTCATGAAGCCGCTGGATTCGTTATACCGTAAAGGTTTGACATGGGCTATGGCGAACCGCAAATTTGTCCTTGGAGTTGCGGCGACTATGGTCGTTGCGACGGCTTTGGTGCTGCCTCGATTGGGAACTGAATTTGTTCCTGAGTTAGAAGAGGGCACTATTAATTTGCGGGTTACTCTTGCGCCATCTTCAAGTCTAGACACCGCTCTTAAAGTGGCTCCGAAACTAGAAGCGATGTTGATGGAATTTCCAGAAGTGACCTATGCGCTTTCGCGGATCGGCCGCGCTGAAATCGGCGGCGATCCGGAACCTGTGAACAATATTGAGATCTATATCGGTCTTAAACCCGTGGCTGAGTGGACTAGCGCTGAAAATCGCTATGAGCTACAAGCATTAATGGAGCGTGAGCTAGAACAGTACCCAGGCTTACTACTCAATTTTTCACAGCCGATAGCAACTCGTGTTGATGAATTGCTATCCGGTGTAAAGGCGCAATTGGCGATTAAGTTGTTTGGCCCTGATTTAGCTGTTTTGGCGCAAAAGGGACAAGAAATTGAGGCCGCTGTGAAGAAAATAGATGGCGCGCGAGATGTCGCAATGGAGCAAATTGCCGGTGAATCACAACTGGTAGTTAAACCTAATCGACGAGCTCTTTCTCGCTACGGACTCGCAGTCGGAGATGTCATGAAACTTGTTCGTGAAGGTTTAGGAGGTGTCGCTGCTGGGCAAATAATTAACGGTAACGAGCGTTATGATATTTATGTTCGGCTCGCAGAGCAATTTCGCCAAGATCGGCAAACCATTGCAGAACTTCGCCTTCAAGCGCCGTCTGGCGCATGGGTACGACTAGGCGACGTCGCAGAAGTTAGTATTGAATCCGGACCACCGCAAGTGAGGCGAGATGATGTTCAACGTCGAGTGGTTATTCAGGCGAATGTTCAAGGCCGGGACATGGGAAGTGTGGTTGCAGATATTCGAGTCGCGATTGCTAACCAAGTCGATTTACCGACAGGTTATTCGGTAGATATCGGTGGTCAGTTCGAAAACCAGCAACGAGCACAAAAGCGCTTATCGTTGGTTGTGCCTGTATCCTTAGGATTAATTGCGCTATTGCTTTATTTTGCCTTTGCTTCGGTGGGCCAAGCGATGTTGATCTTAGTTAATGTTCCGCTGGCCGTTATTGGCGGTGTATTCTCACTTTGGCTGTCTGGGCAGTATCTCTCGGTTCCAAGTTCCGTTGGTTTTATTACGTTATTTGGCGTTGCTGTACTCAATGGAGTCGTAATGGTTGAAAGTATTAATCAACGGATCACCGACGGTCTCTCGGCCGATGATGCTGTTTTTGATGGTGCCGTCTCCAGACTGCGGCCGGTATTAATGACAGCTATTACTTCTGCGCTTGGGCTCATTCCGATGTTACTCTCCAATGGTGTTGGTGCTGAAATTCAAAAGCCTTTAGCTAGCGTCATTGTCGGCGGTCTTGTCACAGCAACGTTGTTAACCCTGTTTGTGCTTCCAGTGCTTTTTGCTTGGTTCTCAAAGGGAAAAATTCAACAAAGCTAATCAAAAGATGCCCCTCAGCCAAGAGGTTGCGGGGCCACTATTTGGAGACTTAATAATATGCATTCTCATGCTACCCCAGAAAATGACAGCTCAAACCGAATTGGATGGGCTTTCGTTCTTAATCTAAGTTTTACCATCATTGAGTTTATCGGTGGAGTTCTTACCAATAGTACAGCCATTATGGCGGATGCCATTCATGACTTAGGAGACAGTATTTCCATAGGGTTATCTTGGCTTTTAAACAAACTGGGATCTAAAGAGGCCGATGAAACCTTTACGTATGGTTACAGACGCTTCACATTGTTAGGGGCGCTAATCAATGGCGTCGTATTGCTCATCGGGTCGTTTTGGGTCATATCGATTGCGATCCCGAAACTGCAAAATCCAGAAATGCCGGTCGTTGAAGGCATGCTAGGGTTGGCCATTTTTGGAGTGCTTGTTAATGGGTTTGCGGCGTACAAGCTTAGCCGAGGAAAATCGCTCAATGAAAAAGTACTCAACTGGCATTTATTGGAAGATGTACTTGGCTGGGTTGCGGTTCTAATTCTGTCTATTGTTTTGATGTTTGTTGAAGTGCCGATTCTCGATCCCATTTTATCATTGGTGTTCACACTTTTTATTCTATTCAACGTGGTTAAAAATGTCGTATTAACACTCCGTACCTTTTTGCAAGCTACGCCAGACAAAAAAGTCTCGAGTGAAGTCCGAAGTGTTCTGTGCGATCTTGATACCGTGGAAAGTGTACATCATATGCATTTTTGGTCGCTTGATGGCGAGCACCATGTGTTAACGGCTCACCTTGTTTTAGACAGAGCCGCCACAATCAGCACCATCCGAGAGTTACGAGAGGCGATCGACCTTGCGTTGGATCCGTATCACTTTACGCACACCACAATAGAGTTAGAGTTTTACGATGATAATTGTCGAGACCATTAATTAATATTTTTAATGGTCGTCAATTGGTTTATGGAGGGAAAATGAATGAAGGCATTACTAGCACTTCTCGTGCTAGTTCTCATCGCTGTTTACTTTTCATCAATGCAGAACATCCAAGAACAAAAAGGAATAAGTTTGGCCGAAGCGATTGTTTTGGCAAAAGCTTCGGCCAATAAACTTGCCAATAATCAAGAAAAGTCTTCGAAAGATGGACTGAATAAGTCATGGCGGTTAATTCTCAAAGAAAATTTTACGCTTCATGAGAAGACCACTAGAGGCTTCATTATTGAGGGCTATAATAAAAAGGCTCAAGAAAAATTGTACTTTTATATCGATAAGCAAGGGCATGTTCTTGAAGTGGTGTCTGATGAGTATTTAAATTCTCATCAGAATCATATGCGTTAAATGAGAATGTTGTTATAAGGCTCATTCATTTGTCTCTTACTTTCTAGAAATCTTGAACAGGCTCAATCCGTTTACAGCTAATGTTAGTGTTCTAAAGCGACACATGTACGTATCTCGGTGTAATGATGCAGCATGATCAAAATGTTTTTGCCATAAAGGTTCAGAAAAAATGCTAATTTAAGAAAAAATTAATTAGCGGACTACTCCCTCAATGCTGATCTGTACAACACCAAACTGTTTAGTTTGAAATATATAGGAGACTGCATGCATCTCCTAATATGATGTTTTACAACTTAGTGCTTAGAAACTGACGCGAAGACCCAGATAGGCGCTGCGGTCTTTTTGAACCAACGCACCAGCAGGGTGACGCCCAATCACATCGATTTCATCAGTTGCATTTTCAATCTTGGCGTAGACAGTTGCCTGTTTCGTCAATTGATAGTCTGCGACTAGATCAAGGTTAAATATCGCGTCGGTAGTGTCGAAGGTACTTATTACGCGCTCACAAGATACTAACGTACAGACAGATGCCACGTAACTAGCAGCGGCCCTAACTCCCCAACCTTTACTATGTTCAAACCCGATACTTAACTGTCCTTGTTGTTCAGGAAAATAGGTTAACGGGTCGCCCTTTAGTACGTCACCAAAAAAAGAGTTGTCAAAGCTAGAATCGAACTCCCCTGACATATAAGTATAATTTAAACTTAACGGTATTTTGTAGCCAGCGTCATCACTAAAATCATACGTCATCATAACCTCTATACCGCTTACAGAAACAGCGCCACTATTAAATTGTGAACCGTCTTGGTTTTCGCCGCAATTCGCTCCTGAAACCGTCGTGCATTCCCCAACAATATTGTCATAATCGTTTAGAAAGAATATAGCCTCTGCATAAAGGTCGCCCAAAAATATCCGACCACCTAACTCATAACTAATGCTTTCCTCGTTGTCGGTTTCAGGTTTATAACCGGATGGTGCAAAGCCTTTATGGATGCCGCCAATTAAACGTAATTTCTCATTCGCATCAAACGTTACTCCAAAGCCTGGTATCACTTCTCGCTGCTTATTAGACTGATCTTTGCTAACGTTTATCATGTTACGTTCGGGAGCACTCCATTCTTGTCGACGTATTTCGACATTTTCAAAACGAACACCCGGAGAAAAGGTCCAGTCGCCATATTTAATCTCATCGCGAATATACATCGCAAGGGCGTCTGCTTCAGTAAGACGGTTGTTGGATGACTTGTTACCAAAAATACCTGCCTCCGTGAGCATTAGGCTTCCACCGATATTTTGCCAATAGGTGTCTTCTGCTTGAAATCGATCTTCCTCATCTTGGTGAATACGAACACCCACTTCTAAATCATGACGACTGTCTCCGGAGTCAAAGTTCCAATCCAACATGAACTCGATTCCTTGAGAGGTATAGACTCGATTATTGTGCTTAATAACCACTTCGCCTTCAGCCTCACTTTGCAATAGCGCAAGTGCATTGTTATCGCCTTGATTAGCGGAATCAATAATGCTGCCTAGACTCAGTCCACCAATTTTACTGGCTTTATACCAATTGCGAGCCGTGTCATTTTTATAAGCCTTTGCTCTCAGAGATAGATCCCTATTTATGTCAACGGCATAACTCAATTGGAGTTGCTCATGCTCTACATTTATTTGATCGTTTTGCGATGCCGCGTATTGACGATAGGGGTTTAAGTTAAAGTCGGCATCCGTAAGACCTAAATAACTTTGATTTGACGTCTCATCGGCTTTAAGGATCTTTAATAATAACTCTTGATAATTCTTATCGCTTGGAGAAGAATTAACGCGCGCTTTTACCATATAATCGCTCTTATCGAGTCCGGCAGACTTATTGGTAAAGTCAATCGATTTGAAGCCATTATCCTTTTGATCAAAAGCTTCTATCACCCATCCAACGTTTTCTCGGCTGTCACCATAGGTGATATGCTGGCGTTGAGCACCATTGGAACCAGTTTCAACCATGATGTTACCCTCGCGGTTAAACGGAATAGGGGTGGACAGATAGTTAATAGCGCCTCCAACTGTGTAAGGTCCTTCCGTGATAGCTGCCGGACCTTTTAAAACTTCAAAGCCCGACATTCGAGCGGCGGTTGGAGAATAGTAAGCCGCTGATGCTGCGTACGGGGCGGGTGCTATTGGTATACCGTCTTCCATTATTGTAATCTTATTTGAGCGTTCCGCACCTGAAGCTGCGCTACGGATCCCAATGTTGGGGCGCAACCCATAACCATCCTCGAGACGAACATAAACGCCTGGTATTTGCCTTAAAATTGAATTGATATCTGAATATTCGAATTTTTCGAGCTCGGATTTTGTAATTACGTGAGCAGAGCCAGCAATACTTTTGGCCTCGTTTTGATCGCCGATGATAGTCACGGTATTTGATGTTTCCTCATCGGCAATAGCCATAATTGAAAATACAAAAAGCAAAGACGCTACAAAAAGCGTCGTACGAGTGGGGGCTGGCATGTGTTTAACTCCAATAGTGCTCTAAAGGCTTAAATTATTTATCGCGTGAACTAATCATAAGCGTTCACTGCTGTCACGTTATCGCGAATTATAACGCAAATGCGTATGATTCGCATTATTAATTAATGAGTTATTTTCGGTTTTATTAGTAGAAGGGGATCAGTGCATTAGTCTCGCAACAGTTTGTACATTATTAATCCGGTATCGAAGTGACTGCTTTAATCCATTGTTTATAGATAACTAAGCGAGGTAAATAATGATTTGACAAATATCGTACTGAAAGTCCAGAGTATGAGAATGATTTTAGTAAACGACTAAAATAATCAAATACAATTCCTATTAATGCTTTTGGAGCTCATCAGACCATGCAATTAACCAGTAGCAAATTAACCATTGGAAAATTAGCAAAACAAGCTGGCGTCAATATAGAGACAGTTCGTCATTATCAAAGAAAGAACTTAATTCAAGAGCCCGATAAACCTGAAGGTGGTTTTCGGTATTATCCCTATGACACTATTGAACAAATTCGCTTTATTAAACGAGCACAACAACTCGGTTTTTCACTGAAGGAAATCGAACAGCTTCTTCTGTTGGGCAGCGAACATTGTCATGATGTCCAAGCGCTTGCTAGAGAAAAAAGGGAAATGATTAAGAATCAAATCAAAGGATTACAATGCATTCAATCCGCTTTAGATGATTTGATAGGTTCTTGTAAAACTGATGAAAGCGCTGGTCAGTGTGCTTTTATTGAGGCACTGTCTCACAAAGGTTTCTTAAAAGAGTAAATGTCATGAATAACGCTTGACTCTGTACCGTACCCCAGAGTGTAAACTGACATAATCCTACAGTTAATGAGTTATTATTTATGTCGGAAATACCTTCTAACAACCGCCCTTTAATCTTGGCGGCACTTGCCGCCATTGGTGCATCAGCCTGTTGTATTGGACCGTTGCTGCTTTTATCCCTCGGGATTGGTGGTGCCTGGATGAGTAATCTAACCGCGATGGAGCCTTATAGCCCCTATTTAACAGGGATCACAGTGATTGTCTTAGCGGTCGTTTTTAGAAAGCTCTACTTGGTACCACAAAATTGCGAAGAAGGCTCGTCTTGTTCCAATCCGAAGGTATTGAAAAATCAACGCATTCTCTTTTGGGTTGTGTCCGCTATCTTGATAGCTATGGTGACCTTTCCTTATTACGCCGAGTTTATTATTAGCTAGTAACATTATCGATTAAAAACCTTTCCTTTGGAGAACAACGATGAAAAAAATTATTTTATTGGGACTCGTAATGGGTGCAATGGCAATCACTGGCAACCTTGGCGCATTTGAGGCGAAGCCAGCTCCTAAAAACTTGATCAGTAGTGACTCAGCGTCTGTTACCGAAAAGACGGCCAAGTTTTCAATCGAAAACATGACTTGTAAAATGTGTAATATCACGGTCCGCAAAGCGATGGAAAAAGTTGAAGGAGTGATCAAAGCCACCGTTGATTATGATACGAAAACGGCAACGGTGATCTATAACCCGTCTAAAGCAAAAATTGAAGACATCGCCAAGGCCTCCACTAACGTTGGGTACAAAGCGACTTCCATTTAACCTGTCTTTGCCAATCCTTTTGGAGCACTTATGACCCCTGATAGTCCTAAACAAAATCGGCTTAAAACATACCGCTTTACAGTGAGTGGCACGACCTGTGAGCATTGCGCAAAATCCATCGAAGATAACCTGCACCATATCCAGGGTGTGCAAGCGAAAGTCTCGTTTGAAACTGAAATAGCGCAAGTCAGTGCGGTAGAAGCGGTTTCGCGAGATCTTTTAGTCACAGCAATTGAAGAAGCGGGATTCAAAGTCGCCGGCGAAGACCTACAAGATTGTAGCTCAGCCAAGACTGCCAGTTCTGATGACAACGGTTTGGAAGGCAACCATATTAAAGAAAATCAGCCACTCCATGTTGCTATAATAGGCAGTGGTTCCGGTGCTTTCGCGGCTGCAATTAAAGCAGCCGAGCAAGGCGCTAAAGTGACCATCATCGAAGCATCCGACGTCATCGGTGGTTGCTGCGTGAATGTGGGTTGTGTGCCGTCCAAGATCATGATCCGTTCCGCCCACTTAGCGCAACATCAGCGACACAATCCTTTTCCCGGGATCGCCGATCATGTACCTGAGATAGATCGGAAGTTGTTAGCGCAGCAACAGCAATCGCGAGTCGATGAGCTAAGAGCAGCAAAATATGAAAGTATTTTAGCCAGTAATCCCTCGCTGACTTTAGTTAAAGGTTTTGCAACCTTTAAAAATAATAATACGCTAGTCGTTACTCAGAAAGATGGTTCAACGTCTGAACTAGCCGCTGATAGAATACTCATTGCGACCGGTTCGAAACCTTTTATTCCACTCATTGAAGGCATTGATTCTGTGCCTTACTGGACTTCAACTGAAGCACTATTTGCAGAAAAATTACCTGAGCATTTAGTCATTGTTGGTTCGTCAGTTGTCGCCGTTGAGCTTGCCCAGGCTTATCAACGTTTGGGCACTCAAGTTACTTTACTGGCTCGTCACACTTTGCTTTACAGCGAAGATCCGGCGCTGGGTGAAAGTTTGCAACAAGCCTTCGAAGCAGAAGGAATGACTGTGCTAACCCATACGCAAGCTCATTCAGTGACCTTTGAGAATGAGCAGTTTGAGTTATTACTTAATAACGGCAAATTAACATGTGATCAGTTGCTCATTGCTACCGGTCGTCATCCCAATACCGAGCAACTGAATCTCGATAATACTAATGTTGAAATCGAAAAACTAGGTGCCGTAATTGTTGATGCAAACCTTAGAACAACCCAGGAAAATATTTTTGCTGCTGGTGACTGTAGCACCATGCCGCAGTTTGTATATGTGGCGGCAGCAGCTGGTACCCGCGCAGCGATTAATATGACTGGTGGAAACGCTGAGCTTGATTTATCAACGATGCCAGCGGTTATTTTTACTGACCCACAAGTCGCTACAGTCGGGTTAACAGAAGATGAAGCCAATGCTAAAGGCATTAAAACCGTCAGTCGGCATTTAGACTTAGAGAATGTTCCTCGCGCTTTAGCTAATTATGAAACACAAGGATTCTTGAAGCTCGTCGTTAATGACGAAACGCAAGAATTGATCGGCGCACAAATCCTGGCAGAAAATGCAGGCGAGATGATCCAGACGGCGGTACTAGCCATTCATAACCAAATGACGATCGATGCATTAGCGAGTCAACTCTTTCCTTATCTAACGATGGTTGAAGGGATCAAACTATGCGCGCAAACTTTCGCTAAAGATGTTTCCCAACTTTCTTGTTGTGCCGGCTAGTCGCTGATGAAAATATTTGATTTACCGTTACGTTTTATTAACAATACCGGTTCGATAAGTCTTATTGCAGCATCACTAAGTTGTGCGTCTTGTTTTCCTGCTTTGGCGGCACTCGGCGCTTCTATGGGACTTGGATTTTTAACTCAATATGAAGGCTTTTTTCTCAATACGCTAATCCCCCTGGCAGCCTGGATTGTTTTAGCTAGCAATTTAATATCTTGGTGGTTACATTGGATTTGGTGGAGAACACTAATTGCAACCGCGGGTCCCGTCATGGTGATAGCAAGCTTCCACTTATTTTGGACGGACAATTGGAGTACCGATATGTTCTACTTTGCGATTGGTTTGAGGCTTGTTGTATCAATTTTGGACGTTATTTTCCCACCTAAACAGCGTAGCGAGATCTGTGAACTATGAAGAATCTCCAAGAAACCATTCAACATCTCAATCAAATCTTACCTAAGTTTTCTGAGATAAAAAAACGACTTTCAAAAATACTATATATTGGTTTAACCAAAGGCTATCCAGTATCTCTAGCACTGATAGTAGAGCAGCTAGATATACCAGAAGAGCAAGTGAGAAAACTATTAGGCGAATTAGATTATGTCGAACGAAGCCAGAATAACGAAGTCATTGCCTATCGTGGTGTGACCTTGTCACCGACAATACACACTTTAATCACGGCGGATTCGACTGTTTATACCTGGTGCGCATTCGATACGTTATTTTTATTGGATTTCATCGACCAACCGGCACATATTCATTCAACTTGTGCAGCGTGCAACAAAAAGCTGATGCTCAAGCCATCAAAGTTAGATGGTTCAATGCTCGAAAACAGCTCTGTTGTTATGTCGTTTTTGGTTCCAGAGCCATCCGCCTATCAAGAAAGTTTACGCGTTTCATTTTGTTGTAAAGTCCATTTCTTTTGCAATGTAAACTGCGGTCAAAAATGGTCGTCTCAACATAGTGATGTCGAGCTCTTTAGTGTCGAAGACTCACTGACAATTGCGCAAGAGCGTAATCGTTTTATGTTTGAATGATAGGCAATATATTGTGTTTGAATTTATTTATATTGGGTATCCGGATTAAGTGGTTGACGTTCTCTTCTGATCCACCAAAACCTTATTCTTCCCAGAAGGTTGATAGATCGACGCCGTAGTTCTTCTCGACCGGGGGTAGGCTCTTGCTGTAGGTCATGGTGGCCCTGCCCAGAAAAGGGGATTCCTTGGTCTGCGGCGGCTTCTTTTTGTGCTTGGTTGTGTAGAGCATCCGAGCGCGCATCACCTCGAACGAATAGCCCCGGCCATCGCGGTTCTTGTCCTTGGCCAGTCGGTTGATCGACTCCGTGAAGGCGTTGGTGATCGGGATGTCGGTCTCGAAGTAGGTCAGCATCTCCTCGCGCCAGTTGCTGACAGCCTTGACGAGATCCTTCCAGACCTCCTTCTGCCCCCGCGGGATGTCGTCAATCCATTGAGCCAGCGCCTTCTCGGCATCACGCCGGTTGGTGCAGTCCCAGATGTGGAAGAACCGCTCCTTGTGCTCGTGTGCCGCCAGGAGCTGAGGGAAGGCCCCGGTCCATGTCTCCATGATGAGCCGTTCGCGGTCTGAGATGTCGTGAGCGCGTTTCAGCAGGATCTTGCGGTCACCCTTGAGGGTTCGGCGCTGATTGGTCGTCAGCTCCTTCCTGAGGCCCTTGCGGATGCTGTCCATGGCTTCGTTGGCCATGCGCACGACGTGGAACTTATCGACCACGATACGGGCCTGTGGCAGCGCCGCCTGGACCGCCGCCCGGTAGGGCTTCCACATGTCCATGCTGACGATCTCCACCTTGTGGCGGTCGGTCAGGTTCATGAGGCGCCTGGTCACCGCATCCTGTTGGCGACCAGGGAGCAGGTCCAGCAGGGTGCGCTCCTCCAGGTTAGTCAGGATGCAGCGATAACGGCGGTTCAGGTACAGCTCGTCGATGCCCAGGCAGTGCGGCGTCTCGAAGCGGTGCCAGGCCGCCAGGAACTCGGCCTTCTTCTTGAAGATCTCGCGGACGGTCTTCTCGTCGAGGCCCGTGGTATCGGCCACGTAGGCGTAGGGGTGGTTGAAGGCTTCCTTCTCGACATGAGTGTGAAGCCGGCGAGTCATGCGGTAACCGTCCACGATCTCGGGCAGGCGAGGCCGGAAGGTCTTGTCGCAGGCACGGCAGATATAGCGGCGGCGGATCACCCACAGGGTGACCCGCTTACCGTGCATCGGCAGGTCGCGGTAGGCGCTCTGCTTCTTGCCGAACCGGACGAACTCGCCCTCAACTCCGCACTCCTCGCAGGCGACGGGGGCGGGAGCTTCTAGCTGGAAGTGGAAATCGTGCTCCTCTTCCTTGGAGTCCAGGAGGTGGTACTCCGGTAGGTGAAGGATGTTGTTGGGCAGGCTGGTCACGCAGCCCTCGCCTATAAAGCTGAATTTATTCGCGAGGAGCTGATGCCAGCCTCACTTTTTTAATGATCAGACCGTAACTACAATCTTTCCGATCTGTTGATTGGCTTCCAGAAACCTATGGGCGTCTTGAATGTCGTCTAGCGCAAAGGTTTTTGCTATGAGTGGTCGGAGACCTCCAGATTCCAAACCCTCTAGAATAAATGCTTTGGCTCGCGCGAGAGCTTCAGGGTCAGAAACGATTTCTGCGTAAAGGTAACCCTTGAGAGTCAGGCTCTTCCCCAGAACAGTAAATAGTGGGTACGGGGTTGGCTCTGTGCTCAGTGCGCCATATTGCAGAAGAATACCGCCTGGGGCCATGCTCTGTGTCAGCGGCTCGAAAGATGGGCCTCCAACAGGATCGAACACTACGCGGGCGCCTTGACCGTTAGTCAACGCCATGACTCGCTCAACGATATCTTCTTCATCGCTAACGATGACGTGAGCGGCTCCAGCATCCAGAAGCGCTTGTTTCTTTGCACGAGTACGCGTAATCGCTATTGGCGTAGCGCCAACCATGCGAGCAACCTGGAAGGCAGCCAAGCCGACACTGCTGGATGCGGCGGTCACGAGAACAAAATCGTCTTCCCGCAGATTCGCCTGCTCAATAAGGGCGCCCCAAGCCGTAACGTACTGCATCCAAGATGCAGCTGCCTCTTCAAAGGACAGGTTCGCTGGGTTCTTAACCACAAGGTGGGCCGGCACATTGGCCAATTCTCCGTATGTACCCCAACGGGCAATATCCAGTGGGGGAATCAGGGCGACGGAATCTCCCACTTTAATATCCGTTACCTCGCTACCAACAGCCGTTACAAGGCCGGCGGCCTCGTAGCCAAGGCGACTAGGGAAGTCCGCCTCTTGCAGGTAAGCATGATTACGAAACATCACTTCGGCACGGTTCAAGCCAATGGCTTTAACGCCAATTTGTACCTCGTCTGCTGCCGGTGCATTTACATCCAATTCTTCCAACTTTAGGACGCTAGCGTCACCGTATTCATGGATTCTTACAATTTTAGCCATAGTGGTTACCTCTATATGTCGTTAGGGCCTAGTAATGAGGGTATATTGGATGCCGTGATGAGAATGTTTCTCATATCCTCACCTCCAATTCGGCATGCCCTCAAGGCGTAACTGATAATTTAGGGGTTGTGAGCCTATGGATAAAGACCTATATTGGCTCAAGATTAGAAACATAAGGTTTGTAATGGGTCGTTTATCTCAGATGACTATTTTCGTCAAAGCAGTGGAGCTAGGATCGTTCAGTGCCGCTGCTGATGACCTCAATATGTCCCCTCAACTGGTTGGCAAGCAGGTAAAAATGCTTGAGCAGCACCTGGGAGTCTCTCTGCTGAATAGAACGACACGTCGGCAGAGCCTGACTGACTTCGGCCGGACATTTTACCAGCGCGCGAAGATGATCCTGGCAGACGTGCATGCTGCAGAGAGTTTAGCGGCTGAGGCTCGTGG
The DNA here is from genome assembly GCA_965230505.1 of Kangiellaceae bacterium. Taxonomy (GTDB): domain Bacteria; phylum Pseudomonadota; class Gammaproteobacteria; order Enterobacterales; family Kangiellaceae. Next base: position 4,657,540 of record OZ246006.1, read on the forward strand.
CGTACCCAGCGGTCGCTTGCGCATTAACGCTCCCGTCACCTTTGGCATGCACGCCCTGTCCCCACGACTTCTTGAGTACATGGTCAAGTACCCCCAGGTGTCACTGGACCTGACGTTATCGAACGAACTGGTCGATGTGGTTGATGACGGTTACGATGCCGTATTTCGGATCGGTGCACTGCAAGACAGCGGCCTAAAGGCAATTCCGCTCTTACCCTATCAGCTGGTTTTGTGTGCCGCTCCGTCCTATCTGGAGCGGAGGCTACCCATCAAAACACCATGGGATCTCCAGCAACATGAATGCCTTGGCTTTGGTTACTCCGATGGTCGTTCGAACTGGTGCTTTGAGGGTCCTGAAGGACGAATAGATGTACCAATTACAAGCAGACTGACTATTAATCAGGGTGATCCGCTTCTCGCGGCCGCCGTAGCTGGGGTGGGTGTAATTCTGCAGCCATTAGAATTGGTCGGGGATGCGCTACGAAATGGGACTCTTGTACGACTACTTAGTCAATATGAGGTACCTGCGACACCTATGCATATTTTATACACTCCAGACTGCCGGATGACTCCTAAACTACGCAGCTTCCTGGATTTCTCCATAGCGACATTTGGAAATAGAAGTAAATGATACTGATCTGCATTGATTTTTCTTGGGCTGGCCGGCGTTAATCCAACTTTCAGAATCCTGATCTGGTCGGCAGCAGCCTTTAAAGGCGCTGTATCCGGGCTAGGAAAAAAGTAGGGCATTATTGCCAGCTTTCCTTGTAAGGACTGAGCCAGTCAATCTTCTCATAGCGATACAAAAAGATCCTGACAACTAGTTAACCCAGAACATGGCGGGGCCAGCGCCGCAAATGGGAAATATCAACCAATTGTTCCGGATACCCTTTATATTTACTTAACACGAATCGATAGAAGGTATTTGCAGACTAAATTGAAATTTTGCCTGTTGCTGAGTAATTTCGATGTATTTCAGTGCAGACTTAGGGTCTCTCCATCCAACGTATTCCATTAAAGACTTGAGGTCCCAATGATTTGACGATGCCCAAGAGGCAAACCCACGTCTAAGCGAATGACTCGAATAGTGATCGGGTGATTCAATGGCTGCTTTTTGAAATAAAGTGCGTAGTAATGGAATGATACTGTTGGGGTGGAGCGCATCATTAGCCAACTGCCCCCACCGGTCGATACGTCGGAACACTGGACCTTGTTTAATTTGCGCCTTTTCGGTCCAATCTTGATAAGCAGACACTGGGCAAAGTTGCGCTAAAGCGGGAGCATTGTAGGTTTTACCTGTCGATTGCCTGTCTCCTTTAGAGCGGGGTAAAAAGAGAGTCAAACCTTGGTTTGGTGTCACATTAATAAATTCAGCTGAAAGTCGGCACAATTCATCGCTTCGAAATCCACGCCAGAATCCTAATAATATGAGTGATTTGTCCCGATAGTGACGCAAAGTACTTGGTGACTGTTCAATCTCATACTCTAGATACGTCACAATCTGAGACAGAGATCCCAACTGTAAAGGTTTTGCTTGTTTGGTTTTACTGGGATGTAGTTCTCGAATGCCTTTCAAGACTTTTTTCACTAATGGCGATTTGGTGGGATCTGGAAATCCTTGTTCAATATGCCACTGAGCCAGCGCCGCAGTACGTTGTTTTAGTGTGTTAAAAGCTAGGCTCTCTGCATACTTGGCTAAGTACTCAGCGATGTTATTGGCTGTCGCCGGCAGGAAACCACCCCAGGTGACTTCATAGTGTTCGACCGCGCTTCGATAACTACGCCGTGTATTCTCGCGCGTTGAGGCTTTGACATACTGATCAATTTTGGTCGAGTTGCTCAATTTTACCGTCCAGAGAGAAGTGCATTATTCATACTGAATTTGGTCGTATTATAACAGAATAGCGTACTAACATGCGATAAGCCTCTATTATCATATGTTAAAAACTAGAAATTTTGACGAGATAGCGCAACCAATATAGAATGTAATTACATATTACGTAATATCGTATGAAATAATCCAAGAGGCCGAAAATGGCACGTGCTGGGATCACTAAATATTCGGTAGAAAAAGCCCGTAACACATTGATTTCACGGGGTATTAACCCTTCAATTGATGCTATTCGGGTGGAGCTTGGCAATACTGGTTCAAAAACTACAATTTCTCGCTATTTAAAAGAAATCGAATCAGCAGAAAGTGTCCAGCTTAAAGATGAGGCGTTACTTAGTGATGGAATTAAAGAAATTATCGCTAAGCTCGCTAGTAAACTTCACCAGGAAGCCAATGAGATGGTCTCTAGGTCTGAAACTCTCTACAAAGATAAACTAAGTCGGCTAGAATCTGAAAATAAATCATTAAATACTCAGTTAAATGACGCTAATAATCAGCTAGAAGAAAGTATAACGGCAAGGAAAGAACTTACTGATTCGAATAGATCGCTTCAAACTGAAATTGAATCGCTGAAACTGCAATTAACTGATATTAACAGCGAGAATAGGGGATTAAATAGTATTCTTCAGGAGAAAGACGAACAAATCCAAACGCTTAAACAGAACCATCAACATACCAGGGAAAATCTCAAACATTATCGTGAGTCCGTGAAGGAACAGCGAGCGCAAGAACTGCGTCAACATGAACAGCAAGTGCAGCATTTGCAAGGGGAGATACGTCAGTTAAATCAGACTCTGGTTGTTAAGCAGACAGACATAACCAATCTTAATAAAGACAATAGTCGCCTAGTATCTGAGTTAAGTAATTTACAGAAAACTCATTTAGACTTGGAAAGAGAACTCGGTCGAAACGTTCATGAAATAGCGAAGATAAAAGAAGAAGAGAATTCTCTAAAACACTCCATAGAGAGCTTGGAGTCTCATTCTAAAAAAATGAACTCCGAAATCAACGAACTAAATAAGACTAATAATAAATCTAAAAAGCTTATTAAAGAACAGAGCATAAGGATTATTCAGTTAGAGACAGAAGTTAAGATTAAAGACGGCTTGCTGCATCAGCGAAATGCAACACCTTAACAAACATATACATTTCTTTAGTTCAAGCTACGTTATTACCAGCGTAGAGCTTCTCATAGCTAAACGTCTTATCTGACTGAATTGTTAGCTAATATCTTGGTAGTGCATTTGAAGGCATAAAATGACAAGCGATTACCGACCTTAGCCCAGAATTCAGGCCAAGAAAAATGAAGAAGAAGAGTTTTCCAGCAACTGAAGTCTCGCAGGGAGTAAATTAGCGGTGATATCTTAACCCAAATTGGTCATAGTTCGACCTGCTCTACTAAATTTTACACAGGTCAATAAAAAAACTTGTTCTAGACGAGTTTACTTATATAAAACAAGGTGTTACGCTCTGATATGACCTGCAATTAAGAATTAACTGTAAGCTTCTACATGTGTAACTGCCAAATATCTCGAAGGCGTTAAAAAAAAGCAAATGCCAGGCCAGGAGCGGATAATGAAAATGCTACAAAGTTGGTACTAGGTGACAAAGTAAATGAAAGTGAGAAGGGAGCTATTAAAGTCCGCAGCTTAAATTCAAACTAAATCAGCATATAAAAAGTATAAATCGGATGAATAACAACAGACTTAAATTTATTTCGCTTTTCAGTGGTGCTGGCGGGTTCGATTTGGGGTTAAGAAAAGCTGGTTTTACACCAGTTCTCAGCATAGAAAAAGATAAAACTTGTCAGAAAACACTAATATTAAATGATCCGAAAATCCACTTGTCAAACGACGGAGATATTTTCGACTTGTCTTCGTCCCAGATTTTAAAGCAATCAGGTGTTACAAAAAGATGTCTTGATTTATTAGTAGGCGGTCCTCCTTGTCAACCATTTTCAAAGTCTTCTTACTGGGTAAACTCGAGTAATGAGAGAATGAATGATCCACGAGCATTATGTGTGAGAGAATTCATGAGAGTAGTTGATGATGTACTACCAAAAGTTGTCGTGATCGAAAATGTTACTGGCTTGGGTTATGCCTCTAAAGGAGATGGTTTAGAGTATATTAAAACTCGGTTTCAAGAGATTAACCAATTTAATAAAACAAAATACAATCCAGTTGTTCTAAATATTAATGCAGCAGATTACGGTGTACCGCAAATTAGAAAGCGTTTGTTTATAGTTGCTTCCATAAATGGTACAGAATTCGAGTTGCCTGAACCTAAATTCTGTAACGAAACAGAAGCGAAGGAAGGAAGACTCAGCAAGTATAGAACTGCTTGGGATGCGATCGGAGATTTAGACACAGATATAAGTTCTGCTAATCTAGATCTAAAAGGTAAATGGGCAGATTTACTTCCTTCTATACCTGAAGGTCAAAACTATCTCTGGCACACCAATAGAATGGAAGGACTTCCATTGTTTGGTTGGAGAACAAGGTATTGGTCATTTTTATTAAAATTGTCGAAGAATAAGCCTAGCTGGACAATAACTGCTTCTCCAGGACCAGCAATCGGGCCATTTCACTGGAGAAATCGGAAACTTTCTATAAGAGAACTAGCGCGACTTCAAACCTATCCCGATGATTATGAATTCTGCGGTTCTTACAGTGAACAACAAAGGCAGATTGGAAATTCAGTTCCACCAGCGATTGGAGAACTCATTGGATTAGAGATTCGACGACAATTTTTCAAAAAGCGCGTGAGAAGAACTCTTAGACTGATACCAGATGAAAATTTAAAGTCACATCGAGCCTATCCAATTAGGAGCGTTCCGTCTAAATATCTAGAACTAATCGACGAACATGAAGAGCACCCGGGAGTAGGTAAGGGGCCTGGCGCAAAAAATTCAAATTTAATTGCAAATGTGTTTTAAATGAAGATTGGACAAGCCATCACGGACTTAGATAAACCAGAAGAAGAACAAGCACGGATAATGAAGTCTGTGGTTTCTGGAGTGGGTAGGCCGTCAGATATTTACAGTCAATATTCCCCCCTCATTGAAGAACATTCCTTTTGGCGATTTGCTCAGAGAGCGCTAAGAATAACTGGCTTTCGTCCAGGGAAAGCAAAGAAGCAAGTTCTTATTAGCATCCAAAACGGGATTAAAAATAATAACATTCAAGCAACAAATGTATTTTGGGAAACATACCTTAACTCTGTTATTACATATCTGCGGAAGGAACATCCAAATTTAGACAAACTTCTGCTTGAACAAGAATTCGAAGCAGACCCTGATTCCAGTAACGATCTCATTCAGTCAGTCAAGTTAGCAGCGCCAATTTATGACGTTACAAATACACAAATTGAAGAATTCTATGAGATTTACTGGTTCACAAGACTTAAAAACCTAGACGATATACTTAAATCAAAGAGTGTTAGTTTTGAGGTAGTAGAGGCCTTAATATCGAAATCTGAAAGAACCCAATTAAAACGTATCTCTGAGTTAAAAGCAGGGTTAAATAAACTAGAGCTGAACAAGAATCCTAGCTTGAAACGTATTAGAGGAGAGCTTGTTAAGCTGGAAAGGAAAATTGACCATATTAAAGAAGACTTGAGTCTAGATGTAACTAAATTAGAGAAGCAGTTCTTAGAAACAATTGAGTATAGAGTAGCGGAACTTGAAAAGCAGAATGCTAGAGACATAGAGAGTGAAGATAAACGTAGTTTAGAAAATATTGTTACTCAAAATCAAGAAAACATTGACAGGCTAAATAAAAAACTGATTCAGCTGAGTCAAGAAAAAAAGAAAAGAAAGCACAAAAATAGATCAAATTTTATCGCCAATGCACGTGAATTTATCTGTAACATTCAAGGTATTTATGGGCTCAAAGATCTTAATGAAAAGCATGTTGCAGTATTAAATGAGCTACTTAGATTTCAAGGCGCTTACTACGTTGAATCTGACTCGATAATGTCAAGCTTTTGTCAAGAACAGCTTAAAGAAAAGCAAGTTAATGAGTTAGTTCTGACTCCTTCAAAGGTTGAGTTTACAGCGCACGAGTTACAAGATTTTTCGAACTATGATGTACTATATCTAAAAAATGTCTCTGCATGTTTTATTGAAGGTGTGGTAATTCCTCTATTGTTAAAATCTAATTCGGTAGTCAAAAATGACTTTCCAAAAGTGTTTGTTGAAACAGACAGTAAACTTAATTCAAATATTGAACTAGAAATTAGAACTCATGCAATAGACCTTTCCTATACATATTTAAAGGAGTTGGGTACAGTTTCCTGCGAATCCGAGCTAAACCAGAATTCAAATCATTGTGATAGTTTAGAGTCGAAAGTCGATATAGAAGAATTAATTAAGCTTTTTGAAACCGCAGGCGTATATCTTGAATATTCAGTTCTTAATAGACTAAAACACTACACAGATATTCTGTCAAAGTACACTGAACAAAGTGAATTACTTTCTATTGCGCTTAAAATGGTAGCAATCCCATACATAGAAAGTCGTTATGGCAAGAACAAAGTACTTGTAATTTTAGAGTTAGTAAATGGACTTTACAAACAATAGGTCGTTTCTTCTAGCATTGTGTCAACTACACTTGATACTTTCCTATGAAGGACGTGGAAACTTTACTAAATTCAGCGATGCACTGGCTAAGTCAGGGCTTTCAGGATATTGTAACGATCGTTATTTCTCATTTAATGTGATGCTTTCATTATCTATTCAAGGAATCATAAAGCTAATTTGGAAAAGTGATGGCATTAAATGGCAGATTGGCTCGAATGATTTTTACGCTGATTACTCAGATTTTGTCTTCGGAAAAAGACTAATTAATTCAATCCCAAAAAACGCTGTAATTTTCTATAAGAGTATTCCTTTAGCCTTCCGTAGTTCTACACCACTTTCAGATCCAAATTCCATTGATAATATTTCTAACATAGGCTGTGTTGCCGATGAAGTCTTAATTTCTGAATCATACTTAAATTTCTCAGGCAAGGTGATTGAGTCATACTCTTTTGACAACTTCCAATGGAAACAATATGACGAAGTTCCAGCTCGAAACAGCATAATCAGAATTAGGGAAAACTATATCGGCACACAGTATTTCGTATACCTAGACTGCATAAACAAGTTTTTCAGAGTAACTGAACATGACTGGGTGTATGTTATTGGCGCTTACATGTGTAACACGGATTTTAGAAGAATAATTAATTACGAAGACAAAAGCATATCTGTTCCCGCAAGCTTTCGACTTCCACAATACCTTTCTAGTTATCTGTTCGAAAATAGCGAAACGCTATCACTAGACTTTCAAAATCGTTATAACAATATTAATGAGTTAGTAGTAGAAAATCTCTTTTCGTACTTAATGCCAGGAGCTACAAATGAGTAAAGGAATTTTGTCTTTCCACGAGAAGCTTAAGGAAAGTGTTGTTGAATATGTAGAGACTGCCTATAAGACAAACGATGCTGAATTTAATGAAGCTCGAGAAAAACTAATTACATCAGAGGAAAACTCACCAGTATTTAGAAAACCAATCTTTGAGCCTGTAAAGAAATATGTCGAGACCAATGTTGGCTCAAAAGAACTAATAAATAAACTTGGAATTAAAGGGCTTTCAGAAAGTGAAAATGGATATTTGGAGAGCTTTTTAAATACAATAGATCCAGTTCGTTATTCTTCATTGTATGAGCATCAGGTAGAGAGTTTAACCAGCGTTATTAAGGAGCATAAAAATATAGTAGTAACAACTGGAACTGGCTCTGGAAAAAGTTTCTGTTTTCAAATTCCATTGCTTTTAAATATATTAAAAGAATCACTGGGTAATAATTCAGGTGCAAAATGGAGCGGAAACGGAGAGTCTGGAACTAGTTGGTGGAAAGACAATGCAAGTCCTTTCGAATGCAAACGAACTGAAGGCCTTACGACAAATAGGAAGGCTGCTATACGTGGGCTGCTTATGTACCCACTTAATGCCTTAGTTCAGGACCAAATTGATGGACTGAGAGAGATTTTATGTAGTCGAGAAGCAAATGAATTTTATGAAAATGTTTTAAATGGTAATCGAATTTATTTCGGTCAATATAGTGGCGCGACTTTAGGGACAGGTTCCCCTAATCCTCGAAATGTGGATTCAATCAAAAGCGAGTTTAGTGGAGTTGAAAAAATATGGAAATCGCTCTCTGCCGAAAATAGAAGCAAAGTAGCGTCGCTGCATCAATCTGAACTATTGTCGAGGTGGGATATGCAAGCATTCCCTCCAGACATACTCATAACGAACTATTCAATGCTTTCTATAATGCTCACTAGGGATAGAGAGCAATCTATGATCGAGCAGACCAAAGAGTGGCTAGATGAAGATGAGGAAAATGTTTTTTATCTAATACTAGATGAACTTCATTCATATCGTGGTACTGGTGGGACTGAAATATCTTACATTATAAAATCATTTATTCGTAAGCTTGGTCTTAAGCCCGATGACAAACAACTAAGAATAATTGCGACTACAGCGTCGCTTTCACCTGAAGATGGACAGAAGTTTCTTTCAGATTTCTTTGGAACGAGAGAGCACTTCAAAATGATCGATGGTCCAGAAGAGGAGTTTGATTGTAAAAGCGTAAGCAAAGTCAAAGCCTACTCATCACATTTTTCCAGTATATGTGAGGATATCACTGATGATGATTTTCTCCAGTTAGTAAATATTCTTCAAAAAGAGTACAAGACTAACGATTCCAACGAACTTTTTAAAAGAGCGGGATTTCACGATTCTTTATTGACAATATCAGAAAAGCTTAAACAGGCTCACCCCAAGAAAGACAATATTGTTACCTTTCCACTAAGTATTTCAGATATCGCGAATGAGATTTTTGATGGATGCCTTAGCGCTGCAAAGGGTTTCTTAAACTTCGTTACTTACGATCACGAGCTATTCTCTAAAGTAAAGTCAAAAATCAGACTACATAGTTTCGTAAGAAATATCGATGGCATTCGTCGAGCGATGATTTTTGAAGATCAAAAATTTCGAGAAATGAAGTTATCTGACGCGCACACACCATTAGATAGACACACGGGGACGATTAATCTTGATGTGTATTATTGCCAAGAATGTGGTGAGATATATTACGGAGGCTATAAAAACCTCGTTAATGGAAAGTTTCATGTTTCAAACGATTTAACCCACCAGGATTTGGTTAAGAACGAAATAGTTTTGTTTCAAGAATATAAAGATAAAAATAGCTACACCGAGAATAATGGTTTCAGATGGGAATTGAGATATCTCAATGGTTATACTGGGGAACTAAGCCAAACCATTAAAGAAAATTCTCTTCCAGTTCAACGCGTATCGATACCATTTAATAACAGTCAACAACGCTTTGACTTGCCTAATGAATGCGTTTCCTGCGGCGCAAATTGGAAAACCAAACCCATTACTTTTATGCGTTCACCGATTAGGTCGATGGGTACGGGGTATAACAAGTTCAGTCAGGTAATTGTCGAGCAGGTAATGCGGGTTCTAAGAGAAGAGTCAGTGGCAAACTCCAAGTTGGTGGCTTTTAGCGACAGTCGTAGAGATGCCGCTAGGATAGCGGCTGACTTAGAATTAAATCACTACTTGGACGTAGTGCGAGCAATAACTGAGAAAATTCTACGCAAGCTTAGCTCTGCAAATGATAACTTAGCTTCATTTATAGATAGTCTTGAAAAAGTCTCTACAAGTAACGAAGACTACAATACTGTAAAGTCACATCCCTATTTTGCCCAATCTTCTACAAGAGAAAATGCGCGAAAACTTCTGATTTCTTATAAAGATGGCTTTGACGAACGGTATGAAAAAGAAGATATAGAGTTCGTAGAAGAATTGAAAACTAAAGCCCAGAGTAAACTAGTTAAATTTTCCGGCACATCCGAATCACTTGTTGAGAAAGTTGAATTTGAGCTTTTAAAAATGGGAATTAATCCGGCTGGATTATATGAACACATTGAACGTAATAAATTATATTCATGGCAGGATGTGTACATAATTGGTCCAAACTCTGCGACTGAACAGGAGATAAAACTCTATGAGTCTATCAAGTCAAGATTTAAAGATAGATTAGGCTCAAACATTCTAAAAGTCATTACATCTTCAATGGGGCGAGATTTCGAATCTCTTGGTTATGGTTGGGTAACATTTGACAGATTTAACAAGCTATCCTTAGCTTTAAACGATAAGAAAGTTGCACTGATCGATTGTGTTGTTCGCTTTCTTATAAAGCATTATAAAACTAGGGATGAAAACAATCCTGAGGGAGGTATAAGCGGGCAATTTTTACCTTATTTTCTTCGATGGTTACAACGAAATAAATTCGAAGAATTTTCTGATCTTTCTGAAACTCAGCTAAGTGAATATCTAAAAACGATGTTAATTAACTTAGGAGTCATCGACGAACAGTGGAGGATCAGAAGGGACGGAATTTATCTTACTCCTAATACTTCTAAATACTGGGTTTGTAAGAATTGTTCAATGATTCATTTGTTTGAGGCGGATGGTCGTTGCAGAAATGTAAAGTTTAATCATGACCAAGAGAAGGTTGGCTGCAAGGGGCCATTAGCTAAGGCGAAAGATATTGACCATCTTCTTGAAACCAAAAATTATTATAGGTCTCAAGTTGAAAATGGGTCTTACAGTTCGCCACTAAGAACAGAAGAACTAATAGGACATACAGATAAAATAGATCAAAGATATAGGCAATTAGCATTTCAAAATCTTTTTGTGGGAAATGAATCTGCGAGAGGCTTTAGTGAGTCAGAATTAGAAACATATTTTGGAATAGATTTACTCAGTGTCACAACAACGATGGAAGCAGGTGTAGACATCGGTGGGTTAAAATCCGTCTATATGGCAAATATGCCCCCAAAACGGTTTAATTATCAGCAGAGAGTAGGTAGAGCAGGGAGGCGATTCGATAAATTGTCTTTGGCAGTTACTTTTTGTAAAGGCCTAAAGCATGATGAGTATTATTTTAATAATCAGATTCTAATGGTTGGATGGGAGACGCCTTCTCCTACACTTGATATAAATAACACAAGAATTATTGAGCGTGTTGTACTTCGGCATTCTCTTAACTTTATAGTAACGACGAATAGAGATTTAGCTGAGTCACTAGCTGTCCCACCTTCAAAAGTCGAAGGTGATTTTAACAATGGATTCTTTGGATCGATCGGTACAGTAGAAAAATGTGTACAAACGATATTAAATGATATTAACTTAGATAGCTTTAAGGAAAATATCAGCTCTTATATAAGTTTCATTTGTCCATGGAAAAATAGCGATGAAGTTAGTCGCATTCTACAAAGAGTGATTAAACAGTTAGCAAATACTTTCAAAGACATAGATTCAATTAAGGCGAAGTATCATTCTGATTGGTCATTCACGACTGCTCTCGCGCATGAAGGCATATTACCTTTGTATGGCTTGCCCATTAGAAATACAACTTTAATTCATGATGACCCGACAAATGGAACAAACTCGGGCAAATGGCCAATATCCAAAGGAATTATTGATAGAGGTGAAGATATAGGTCTTTCTGAGTTTTCGCCTAAAAGTACTATTATTAAAGACAAAAACATAATTACTTCAGTTGGAGTCACTTGGCCATATAAAGACATAGATCATTTTAATCAAGGCAAAATCGGATTTGGAAGCCCAAAGAATCAAAGCAACTTGATAAGCTGTGAAAACTGTGGCGCGATAGAGTTTACAACTTCAGATATTTGTCCAACATGTGGAAGTGACGAATCATTTTTAAGTAAATATATTGGTTGGCGACCAGGCGCTTACATTTCAGACATCCGACAAAAAAGGAAGTATGATGGTAATGTTAGTCCTCAGCCAACAAGAGTGAAATTCTACCCAATCAAGACAGCTTCGAATAAGCCAGAAATCGCATCTAACGATTTAAACTTTTCTCTTAACGGTTTTCAAGGAAGAAACATAAGATTGAATGACAACAATGGGGAAGGGTACACATTTCACAGAGCAACAGATTCTAGATTAATGAACGGAGTTTACATTAATTCAGAACAAATTAATAAGATGTTGAAAACATCAGATTGGAGAAGTATAGACTTAAGCGATCCTATTGAGAATATAGCATTATATAGCGAGTTAATCACTGATGTCATGGTAGCGAAACTTACAGATATTCCTTCTGATAAAACTCTACTCGGTTCTGCTGAGAATTTTAATAATGAAAAAGTGAAGTCCGCATGGGATTCTTTAGCTCAGTTGTTTGCAAAGCAGATAGGAATAATTGAAGACTTTGAGCCTGGAGAAATATCAGTTGGGAGAATATACACACAATACTTACAAGGTGAGCTACCAATCTCAGGGTGGGGCATTTATATATCCGATAATTTGGATAATGGGGCCGGCTACGCATATAGTTATGCTACGACAAAAAAGTTTAATTATCTCTTAGAAGAAATAGAGGATAACTTGGTTAACAATCTGTTAATTAAGGAAGAACACACCAGAAGTTGTACTACAAGCTGTTACCATTGCTTACGTAACTATTTTAATCGTTCTGAGCATCAGAGCTTAGATTGGCGGTTAGCTCTTGATTTATTAAAGCTTTTCAAAAGTAAAACAGCAAATATGAACTTTGAGTCACCTTGGTGGAGAGAGTACGTGCAACATACTCTCCCACTTAAGTTAACTGGAATATCACACAATAATTTCCAATGGAAACATTCAAGTAAAATTGGTGACTACTTGATAGATAATAAAGGAATCGCCATTCTCCCCGAACACCCTCTTTTAAATATTGAACACATGGATAACTTTGGCAGAATTGATTTTGAAGAAACCGTGGATGCTCGAGTTCACAAATTTTTAGATGTATACAATTTTGAAAGACGCCCGATTTATGCTCTACAGAAAATGAGTAACTAGATGTATTCAAGTATACCACGTCTTAAAACTGATATTGTTCTAGGAACTTTAGGTTTCTATGAGTATAGAAGGATGTTGGATTGTCCATTTGGAGGTATTTCAAATGATAAACTTCTAGAATCGGGAACATTACCTGCAAGTTTACCCAACAAACAACTAATTGTCGGTCTTGTTTTTCATGAGTTAATGGAAATTTCAAGAAGAGTATCTACTAGAGTTGAATTTCAGAATTTGTCTAGGTCGTTATTAGATAAAATGGAAAAGGAGTATCTTTGTTTTTTGAAAACTGGCAATTATGGTTCTCCAAAGGGCTGGGCTGAGGTAGGTAAGGCCTTAAGAATAGCAATGGCTAATTTGAATGGAAAAAGGAAAGCGAAAAGTTCAAGAGAAGGACTTTTATTCAGTGGCGACGGAAAATTTAAAGGAATCCCTGATAAGTACCAAATCGAAGGAACGGTCGGGTACTTAACAGAATATAAATCGGCTGCAATTTTTGAAGAGGATAATTTAAAGCAAAGTCACTTTGAGCAGATTTTATTCTATTCATTTTTGATTAAGGAAAATCATCCCGAAGTTAGAAGTGTAAGAACTAAGGTGTTATCCCTGTCTGGAGATACCTATGAGCATGAGTTTAGTATTGAGGATTTAGAAAACTATAAGAACGAACTTAGCAAAAATTACTTAGAGTTAGAAAGTTCAATTGAGAAAAAAAACTTTTCATTCGAGATATGTGTTTCCTGTTCGAAAAAAACAATTTGCGACAAGTTTATTACAAACTCTCAGTTGCTTGAAGATAAAAGACCAGTATTTGTTGTTAATGGCTTCTATCAAAGCGCTAATATCAAGCCTAACTGTTTAATTTTAAAAGTAGGAGGCAATAAAATTGAGATAAACGGTTTTCCGTACGACAAGAAAGAATTGAAGAATAGTGCTAGGTACGTATTGTTTAATTTGAAGAAACGAAAGGGAAATCTTTATTGGTCAGATTATACAGGTATTTATGAAATTGCATGAAAAGGTGATATTAGCTTTATGGAGTGAGTTTACTGATTACCTTAGTCAGCAAATACCCGTGTACTTTACATTTACAAATGACTTGGTTGAAGAGCTTTTAGATAAGAATGGTATAAAGTTTTCTACCGGAACAGAGTTAATAAACAGCTTGGTTTCGGAGTTGATTTTTTCTGATAATCTTCATGTATATTTAAAGCATGATGCATTAGAAAGAGGCAAGTCGGGTAATACTGCCGCCATACTGTTCGTATGCCAACAGATTTTAGCAGTAGAGGAAATGTCTTCTACAGATATGTACTCTGAAAATGCTTACTTCCCTCACTTAAGACGGTATCTATCACCACACTTGGAGCAAATTTCTCAGAACCCATTTATTTATTCTGAGTTTGAGAAGATCTGGCGTACTCTTGCCCGAGAAATATACAGATTAAGCAGATCAGGAAGATGTGTCACATTTACTATTAAAGATCACTGCGGAGCAAACAAAGCAAAGGGGATACCTCTAAGTCAGGCTCTTTTTAATAAAGAAGACGTAATTAGGTTAATTGACTCATTAGGATACTCGAATCTTCAAACTAATAGTAAGGATTTAGTTTTCAAAAGAATAACAGATAACAAGAGAGTTCTAAGTGGAAGAGGCAAGCGACTAGTCAAGCAAGTCTGGATGAAAGATTCTCTGGTAAAGCAGGTAGTAAGCCTTTCAAGAAGCATCGGTGAAATTGATAGAATCAGAAATGTACTTTCAAAAAAAACGAAAAAACTAGAAGAGTTACGACTAAAAATATATATAGATAGTATCGACTGGTTGAACACAGAATATGTAGTAAATCTCTTTGATCAAACTAATAATTTGATTCAAGATTTAGCTATTATAAATGAGTATTATGAGCTGAAAGTCCACAACAGGGATTTCTCTATTTTTAGCCCCAGTGAAGATGGCGATTGTTGGTTACAATCGCCAGAAATATATAGTCCAACCAGAGGAGACGAACTAATTGTAGTTTGTAATCAAGAACAAGACAGCGCGATCAAAGGATTGTTCGCTCAATACTTTAATTTAGGCAATACAGATTTGATTGACACAAAAATTAAGCGCTATAAAAGACTTAAAGCATTTCGATTTAGAACAGGAGAAGAGTTCGATAAAAGAATCTATATAAAGTCCGGAAAATTGTATATTAATGAAGAACAAAAAGGGAAAGATCGGGTGAGCTTTAAAGGAGGTCTGCTCGTAAATTTAAAGCAAGATCGTTTTGCTTGCGATTTTCTTCCTTCAGAAGTTTTAATCAATGGTATTGAATATAAACTAACTAATATTGTCAAAATTAACGGTTCTTTGCATAGCTTTGATAACTTTAGAAAGGAAGTACTTGGTATAGTGGTAGATACAAATTTTACAATCGAATTTAATGACTCTGCCAAGTTCAATCTCAAAGTAGCACCAATTGCATCACGTTTCAAAGCAGATGTTGAATGGATGAGATTAAAGAATCAAATACTTCCAATTCACAGATCTTCAAGGTTTACAGAAGAAGAGGGAGAATTACAGCTTCCTACTCATTTAGTATTCAAAAAATTAAAAAAGCTATCGCTAAAAAACAACTCTCAAAAAATTCACGAAATCTTAATTCAACGCCAAGTCAAAAAGAGAGAACAATTATTTTAAACAGTTTTTCATTGACAAATATTTACTGTGGATTAATAAAAAGACCTGGAAAAACAGTAAAATTACAAATCGCCCCACACTATGTCCGATACTGTTTAGTATTGGACATAGTAAGGGTAACACATTATAATCAAGCCAAAGTAAATCAATGAAATCAATTGCATGGCGATTCCCAAACCTACACCTCTATATCCCACATACATCGAGCTGTGTGACATATCGTTATCCAATTACCCGCAACTGGCTCAAATGTTTAAAGACCAACCTGACTGGTGGGCCACTCATTGGAGCTGGGGAAAATCATTCCTAAAATACACTGGTCGCAATAAATCGGAACATACATATACTCGGTTTCGAAATGAAATAGAACGATTTCTCTTATGGTCATTTCTAATCAAAGAAAAGTCAATCGATGATTTTAGAAAAACAGATATTTTGGAATACGCTGATTTTTGCTGGAAACCACCTGTAACATGGATAGGCACATCTAGCTTGGATAGATTCAAACTAGAAAACGGTTTTTTCAAATCAAACAGCAAGTGGCGCCCTTATAAATTACAAGCACCTAAAAGTCAGCAAACAAAAACAATAGATAAAAAAAAATATAGACCATCACAGCAATCCTTAATTTCAACTTTTACTGCGGTAATAGCGTTATATAAGTATTTAATGGGCGAAGAACTGTGTTACGGCAATCCTGCACAAATAGCGAAAAAAGACTGTAGGCATTTTATTAGAGACGCACAAGTAAAAGAAGCAAAGCGTTTAACAGAAGCACAATGGCAATACGTTTTAGATACCGCGGTAAAGATGGCTGACGAAAATCCAATTTATGAGCGAAATTTATTTGTCATCGCTGCTTTAAAAACATTATTTCTAAGAATATCCGAGCTTTCCGAGCGTGAAAACTGGGAACCAGTCATGGGCCATTTTTGGCAGGATGACGATGAAAACTGGTGGCTAAAAGTGTATGGGAAAGGACGTAAACTAAGAGATACAACAGTACCGTTTGATTTTATGCCTTTTCTAGAAAGATATCGACGAGTAAGAGATCTTTCTCCGTTGCCTTATAGTGGCGAAAATACAACGCTAGTTGAAAAAATTCGTGGCCAAGGTGGTATGAGTTCAAGGCACCTAAGAAGGCTCGTTCAAGAAATTTTCGATCACGCTTATAAAAAGATGAGAAAATCTGAAGGTGAAACAAAAGCCATGAAACTAAAAGAAGCATCAACACATTGGTTAAGACACACAGGAGCCAGCATGGAAATTGAACGTGGGCGGGCACTAAAAGATCTCTCTGAAGATTTAGGGCATGCTAGTATGGCAACAACAGATACAGTATATGTTCAGACTGAGAATAAGAAAAGAGCTGAAAGTGGGAAAAAAAGAAAAGTTATATGACTGGATTACACGATAGAAACATTAGTAAGTACACATAGTTAATAAATTTTTTGAGTAATAAATATAATAGCAAAATTGGGATTGGAATGAATTATACCGCAGGTAGTTTGGTTAGACGAAAAGTAGGTGGAGTTGTCGGTGTTCTCATGGCATCGGAGCCAGACGAACAAACAAATAAAGGTTATATGTTGGAAATTGCCTTTGGTTATTTAACTAAATTTGATGCGCAGATAAACAAATCATTTAGTACTCAATGGGCAATTGTCCATAGCAGTCATATAGAAATTATCGGTAGTCAGTAAAGCACCAGTATATTAGGCGAATGCTTACCAATAAAGTGAGCTAAATAATTCAACAAAATCACCGAGTTAGTTTTATTTTGTCGGATGTTTCACCCCAATATAGTCAAACAGCCAGAGTAGGTTTAACTATTTTTAACTCGAATGAATCAGTGCGTGCAGCTCGCTGAGCAGCCAAAAGCTGTGTTGGGCTACCACGACGCGTTAAGTGGTAAGAAATATAAAGTTATTCAAACCACCTCGGCATATAATTTGTGCATAAAAAAGGAAACTAATGGATATTGAGTCGACAACCGATCATACAGCCTGTCTAAAAGTAGCGCTTAGGATTTTGGCTAAATGGCAATGCAGCCAATCACAAATCCAGAAGATTTTAAACAATGAAGATATAGCTAAACACACTGATAATTTCCACGCGCCTTCGAACCCACTTACAGAAGACCAAATCGAAAGGATAAGTCACGTCCTAAACATTCATGCATCACTAGTCAGCTTATTTTCAAATGAAGCGAATATTTATGGTTTTGTGAAATTTGGGAATAGAAATGTTCCATTCAATGGTCGAACTCCTTTGTCTTTAATTGAGAATGGGGAACTAAGTGATCTTCATCGTCTAAACCAAGAGATCGCCAAAATATCACAACTCCATATTTAGTGGGGCTTGCATTACTAACGTTTATTACGAACCTAAATCGCAAGGTAAAGTCTAGACGCATTCTTAATGCAAATGATTATCAAATGCTATTAGTGAATATAGGGTTTTGTTTAGAAATACCCTACAGTTGAGCACTAAAATAACATCTTCCTACGTCTAATAAAGCGCGTAATGGCTACATAAATGACGAAAAAATCAACTCACGAATTTCTTTCAATTCAAGTTGCTGATTTTTTGTTCACGTTAACGCAGGTATTAATTACGAGGTAATTGAGCAGCGATATGCTCATGAAGGTTCACCAATACATAGTTTTAATAAATAAAGGGACAGAGTAAATGAATTCTAGATTGAATAAATTCCAGCAAATCTACCATCCTTGATTCGCTTCTTTAGTTTGCTCCTTTCAAGCAAATCAATCAATCAACCTTCGATAATAATTTTGCGCGTTATTGACTGAAAAGTATGTCAGAAATATACGAACCAGAGTGAGCGATTTTCTTCATTTACTCTGATCTTCCCCCTTGATAATTGATTAATCTACAAGCTAACTAAACTTTGAAAAAAGATTGAATTGAATTGAACTGAATTTAAGAATAATGCCTCTAATTAAGCTAGAGGCATTTTTAGATATTCGATTTAAAAAGTAAACCTTACTGTCACTGAATGATGAGCATTTTCTTTTACCTTTACTAATACTTTTGCACCGTCTGGTATTTTTATATCGGCTGTCATTTTGTTACCACCGGCGGGAGTTAGTTTCGCATCTGACTTTTGACCGCCTGCAAGTACGATAATATTACCAGTTACCTTTTCTGTTGGGTATGGTTTGCCGTGATCTCGCAAGTAGATGCTAGCACTTGATTCTCCACGAACAAGCTCAAATATCATTTCATGCTCAATTTTTACTACACCGCCATGCTTAGGCTCCGTATCCCCATGTGCAGATACTGGCGCATTAAATGTGAGCGAAGCAAATGCGGTTAAAAATATTTTCAATAATAATGTTTTCATTCTTTACTCTCTTTACGTTTTATAAATTTTTAATTAGGCAGCGAACTTAAAATTAACAAAATGCACAGGCGTCACTACATAAACCTTTTTTAAATCAATTTATCTGAACTTGAGCTTAACCACTTGTCGGTTGGTATCTTTCCAAACTTCCAGTACAACAAAGGGGTAAGTAATGTATCGAGAAGCGTCGAGCTCATTAATCCTGAAAAGATTACTATTGCTACAGGATGAAGAATTTCCTTACCTGGTTGGTTCGCCGCTAAAATTAACGGAACAAGTGCAAAAGCGGTAACCATCGATGTCATCAAGACAGGCGATAGCCTCTCCTTGGCACCACGAATAATCAGTGCTTTATCGAAACTCTCTCCTTCAAACCGGATCAAATTCAGGTAGTGACTAATCTTTAAAATACCGTTTCTAGCTGCAATCCCAGTTAGAGTGATAAAGCCTACAACAGAGGCAACAGACAATGGTGTAGCAGTGATCCACATAGACACGACCGCACCGATGAGTGCCATTGGTAGACTACACATGATGATCGTCGCAAACACCATTGATTGATATCGCAAGTACAACACCAGGAATATCAATGCAAAAGATAGGGACGATAACAAAACTAATAGTCGCATAGCTTGCTCTTGCGCCAAGAACTGTCCTTCTAAACTAATAAAGCTGTCGTCGGGCAATTGTTCCTCAGCGATGACTTCCCTAATAGAAGCTAGCATCGCTTTAACATCTACATTTTCACTATTGGCATAAAGCACCAGTCTCCGGCGACTATTCTCTCTCAAAATCTGGTTTGGGCCATCAAGTAATTGAATATCCGCAATATAGGAAACAGGGATCGCTCCAGCACGAGAATCGATTAATGTGTTTGCCAGTTGTTCCGGTGTTCGGTTTGCGTCATCCAGTCTAAGGATTAACTCAAAGCGTTTAACACCATCAATGACATCCGTTACGCTTGTGCCTTCAGTCAGCATATTGAGTTGACGCAGCGCAGACCCTGGCGTTAATCCGTATTTAGCAAGTTCTGTATACTTTAACCGTACACTTAACTGTGGAATCAATACCTGTTTTTCAATATTGATATCAACCAATCCAGGGATAGCTTCAAGCTTACTGTGAGTAGACTCAGCACTGATGCGTAGACTTTCTAAATTATTACCAAAGAGTTTTATTGCTAATTGCGCTCTGACACCAGAGAGTAAGTGATCTAATCGATGTGATATCGGCTGACCAATAGCGACTTGCCCGGGTATCACTGATAACTTGTCACGGATCTCAGCCAAAACCTCTTCCCGACTACGCTCTGATGGAATGAGATCAATATCGATTTCTGATGAGTGAACCCCTTCTGCATGTTCGTCTAATTCCGCTCGTCCCGTGCGACGACCTACTTGGGTAACTTCGGGAACCGACAGCAATAAAGACTCCGCCAAGTGTCCCATCCTGTTAGATTCTTCTAACGAAGTGCCAGGTTCAAAAATCATTCCAAGAACCAGTGAGCCCTCGTTAAATGAAGGAAGGAATGCTTTTGGAAACTGCGTGACACTAGCGCCGGTTGCAACTGCTAACAACCCTACAATCGCGATTAATTGCTTGGACCGTGGTAGTGCCCAATCAATCCATCTGCTTTGCCAATTTTTTAATTTTTTAACTAGGTAACTGTCAGCTTGATGAATAACTTTTGCACCGGGTAGCAAGTAATAACACAATACAGGCGTAACCGTCATTGAGACTAATAGCGAACCTAAAATTGCGACTATGTAGGCGACGCCTAACGGTGAAAACAAGCGGCCTTCGATACCAGGTAAAGCAAATAACGGCAGAAAAACCAAGATGACGATTGCGGTCGCATAAACAATTCCTGAACGAACTTCGACACTCGCTTGCCATACTACGTCAAATATTGACCTTGGCTTCTCAGCTTTCGCATTTTGCTTTAGTCGTCTAAGAATGTTCTCAACATCGACTACCGAGTCATCTACTAGTTCGCCAATAGCAATTGCCAATCCCCCCAGCGTCATAACATTGATGCTTTGGCCTAGCCATTGGAAAGTTAATACCGTCACGGCTAATGACAAAGGAATGGCAAACAGAGAAATAATGGTGGTTTTTGCTGATAACAGAAACAAGAATAAAATTATGATAACCATGATCGCGCCATCTCTAAGCGCTTCGGTTACATTATCGATGGATGAACTAATAAAATCAGCTTGTCTAAAAAGTACCTTAGGCTCACTCATTCCATCAGGCAGGCCTGCGTTTAATTCTTCTAACGCCAATTCAATCTGCTCTGTTAACTGCACCGTATCGGCGTTCGGCTGCTTTTGCACATTGATAACAACAGCGGGACTGCCATTAAATCCACCATCACCGCGCTTAACCGCAGCTGAGTAGCTAACAGAAGCAATTTGCGACAGTAATATTGGGCGCTGCTCATTCCAACCAACAGCGAGATTTTGTAAGTGGTTTATATCGAGTGTACGTCCTTTATGGCGTATCAAATATTCTTGATTATTAAGGTCAATAAAGCCGCCGCCAAAATTTGCTGCATAATCAGTCAAGGCATCATGAAGCTGCTCTAAGCCGATTTCCAAATGTCGCATAAGCACTGTGTCGGGTGCGACACGTAGTTGTCTTACTTCTCCGCCGATAGGGATCACTTGTGAGACGCCAGGAATAGCAAGAAGTCTGGGTCGTAAGACAAAATCGGCATATTCTCTTGCTTGCATTGGGTCGGCATTGTTTTGCGCATTGATTGGCAGAGCAATCAACATCACCTCCCCCATTATTGAAGATACAGGCCCCATAACAGGAGTAATACCAGAAGGAAGATGTTCTGAAGCGAGATCTAAACGCTCCGAAACTAACTGCCTATTTCGGTAGATATCCGTATCCCATTCAAACTCGATATAGACGATAGATAACCCAATGCCTGAAGTTGAACGTATCCTGGTCACCCCTGTCACTCCGTTGAGTAAATTTTCCAGCGGAAAGGTGACCAGTTGCTCAACTTCTTCTGGTGCCATGCCTCCGGCCTCAGTCAGTACGGTGACTACAGGTTTGTTCAAATTTGGAAATACGTCAATGGGTAGCTTTTGCCCTTGCATAAAACCATAAGCCATCATTACGAAAGCAACAAGTAACACTACTATGCGGTTTTTGAGACTAAATTTAACTAATAAATTAAACATGTTTGTCGCCTACCTAACCTGATTCAATAGCGACGTGCCTTCAACAACAACTCGATTGTCTGCGCCTAAGCCATTAGTAATTAAAACAACCCCCGGTTCCAGCTGCTGGTATTCAACAATCTGTGGTACGAAACGCTCGGCGGAAAGTTTGATCCATACTTGCGGAAGGTTATTTGAGCTCAAAGCAACGGCCTTTGCTGGAAGCACTATACCTTCAATAGATTCGTCAAGAAGCGCCTGAATAGTGACCGTTTGATTTAATAGTAAGTAAAACTTGTTACTACTAGTTTGGTTTTCAAAATTTGCATGAACCAAGCCATTAATGGTTTCTGGAGAGTATCCTATATAACTCAGCGTTAATTCTGGAGATTGCTCAACGCGTGCGGTTGATAGCTTGTCTAATAAGTTAAAATCACTAGTTTCAGCTTCAACGATGATTTTCTCAGGTGAAACAATTTCGAATAGCGTTTTACCAGCCTCAACCCATTGACCTCTGCTGACTGAATTATTGATTAATATGCCTGATATAGGAGAGATAAGCGATTCTGACTTTTCTAATCCTTGTTGTAATACCTTTTCTTGTTGTTCAAAAATAGTCAGTTGAGTTTGAAGTTGCTCTAACTTTTGTCTAGATGCAAGGTCACCAAGGCGAGTCAAACGCTTAACGTCACGATTCGTTTGATCTATTTGATTTCTAACAGCAACTAACTCACTTGATTGACTCGCTAAATCAAAAGCCGTGTACTGATATCGAATGTAACCGAGGGTATCACCAGCTTTTACTTTAGTGCCACTAGTAGGCAAGCCTTGCGCAGCTGAATCTAATCGACCATCACTGCTTGGTTGTATAATTGCATAGCCGTCGGGATGAGGCTTTACTATACCATGCATTTGAGCACGCTTATTGGTGGTAGATGCTTTGACAAATTGAGTTTTTATATTAAGTAGCGCTTGATGCTTCATTGGCATAAGGACAGAACCATCTGCTAGTCTGCCAATCTCACCGTTAGTTTTTGAATTCCGATCTAAGTGTTCACCATCTGGACCATGCGCACCAGGTGAAGCTAACAAAGGTGTCGAAAATAAACTCAGAAATAGAAAGAGATAAAGTTTTATATTCATGACTTTTTCTCCTTTCTTAAACGACCGAGAAGAAATCCTAAACCAAAAAGAACTATTGATAGAATCACTTCCCACCAACGGAAGTGGTGATGGTGATTTTCTTCATGGTCACTTTTGCTCGCGTGACTTAAAGGGTTAGTTAAGTTAGCACTCAAAAGGTCGCCGTTGTCATCAGTCATAACGGTAAGAACAATTTCGTGCTCACCTTCATGGCTTAACAATTGAAGCATTTCTTGATTGGTTAGTGCATAGGCCTTTAACAATTTCGAATATTCAGCAGATGCCGATAACTCGCCGGACTCAATTTCAATAGTCGCGTCTAGGACAGGAACATTCGATTTAAAATCATGAAGGTAGATAACTAACTTGTCGTCAAATAGTTCGCCCAGCACTTCAAAAGTTTCAGTAAAACTTTCAAATTTCTGATTCAAAGATACAGCGACATTATTTGAAGCATCTATATGTTCCCCATCAGGTCCGTGTGCACCAGGAGACGCATATGCAATATCCGAAAACGCTAAAATGAAAGCTGCGCAAACAAGCATCAGCATTGCAACACACTGACAGCTTCGCAACGAAAAAATATTAAAAGACATAAAAAATCCAAATAAACAAATACGATAATTCTCCGTTCATTTCTCAGAACAGAGATACTAAGAGTTAATTTGAATTAGTGTCTTGGTGGTGGTTTTATGTATTGCAGAAAAGGTGGAGACCAGTCGCTGGCATATGAGTTTACGGCGCGGGAAGGATTTCGATTAGACAAACTAGCTGTAGACATTTCAATTAGTCCAACTACACAGCATTCTAGATCTTCGTTAATATGCTCAATCGCTTCGTCAGAATACGAAAATGTAAATTCACTTTCATCTTCATGGTCATGACTATGTGGTTGACCAATCTCGTGCATAAAACTATGAGCGTCGCCTTGGGAACTATGTTCGCTCTCATGCGTAATGCTTCCGAATACCTGAGTACTCAGAGTGCAAAGCATCATTAATATGAGAATAGTCTTCTGCATCGTTCATTTAATAGTGGTAAAAACCGCTAAATCTTAACATTGAACTATTGATGACTTCAATAAGGCATCGATAAACAGCTGATAATTCTCAAGTAGGTGTCTGCTTCAGATAATGGGCCGTCGTTTTCTTAACTGTTAGATTTCACCGCTAAATCGATTCAATTTCATGAATTTACTGCCTAGGCGAAGCTTGTTT
Organism: Kangiellaceae bacterium; assembly: GCA_965230505.1. Lineage (GTDB taxonomy): Bacteria > Pseudomonadota > Gammaproteobacteria > Enterobacterales > Kangiellaceae. The sequence continues at coordinate 4,681,961 of OZ246006.1, forward strand.
ACACCTTTTAGGCGCATCAGATGAAATATAGATGTGAAAGCTTAATTAAAGATTCAATAAGTTGACAGCCCACTCTTTTTGAGTAAATCGATTTGGTATATGCTCGATACTAGGGAAGTCAATCCGAAAAACTTTCTTATTATTGAACCAAATATCAATCAGATAGTGCTTCACACCTGGCAAAAACTTCTGCGCCAGAAAAAGACGTGGTATAAATTACTACGAATTGATCATTCTTGAATACTTAAACTTTGCCTTCTAGCCCCTTGAATTCTTCGAATGTACCTTGCTTGCTCGTTAGTTAGTTCTATCGCTTTTACAACAATCTCTTGGAATGTAGCCGACATTCTATACCTCCATGTAAATCATTCAAAAACCTAGAAAATATAAACATTCTAGTATAAAGTGAATAAAAATTCACATTTCGAGGGATTTGTCATTATTTATCATGATATTATGTCGAATAAAAATCTCACTTTAAGTGAGTAAAACGTCAAAAAATCTCACGTTTAATGAGTTATTTTGAAATGTAATTCTCATAGTTCTGAGAAAAGCTAATAAAATCAATACTAAAAAATCTCAGGTTAAATGAGTTTTACCAAACACAAAGTGTCGAGTAAATCACGCTAATACTAACCTTTACTTCAATCTCGTATTTATATTTTCGATAGCAAACTTATCGAGTAATATGTATTTTATGTCTTCAACGAATTAGCAGAGTTTCTATCCATGAATACTAAACAGGTTCTAGAGTTGCTGAAAACCAATCAAAATGAACGCGGGATCACCAATTGGAATAAATTAAAGAAAACCGGTGGTCTTAAGAGTTATGGAGTCGGTTTAACTCTGTTGCGAAAGTTAGCTAAACAAATTGGTCGTGATCATGAGCTTGCTCTTGAGTTGTGGAAATCTGATTACTACGACGCAAAGGTAATCTCTTTATTAATTGACGAACCCAAGAAAATTACTCGTGAACAGGCAGAATCGCAGGTTGAAGAATTAAACGCTGGCATGCTCGATCATGTTTTTAGCTCATGTGACGCCACTTTGCCAAAAACTGGGTTTGCGTTGGAATTATGCCTAGATTGGCTAGAAAGTGACGATCCGACTCGCAGAAGTTGTGGTTATGGTCTTTTATACGAATTAAGTAAGAACAAAAGAAACAAAGCCTTAACCGATGAACTATTCCTAAAAGCAATTGAGAGAATTGACGCAACAATCGATAAGGAGCTCAATTCAGTTCGATTGTCCATGGGAGGCGCTTTGATCGGTGTTGGAAAACGCAATAAAACACTCAATAAAGCCGCTATTAAAGTAGTCAAGCGCACTGGCAAAATTGACTATTCCAACGGCGATAACAGCTGCGAACCATTAGATGTTATGAAGCACCTAACCAGTGACTATCTCAAGCAAAAATTTGCTGATTAATCCGTTTATTTCTAATACTAGTTTTGTTGTAGCCTGTTATATTGAGTCAGCTGATCGGGATTGAAATAGGGAACTTGCGCGTAGCATCACTACCGCCCTGCTTTCCATTAACAATTATTTCAACCGTTTTGCTGGTTCCAATATCGCTATGACCCAAAGATTCGGCAGGTTTACGTACATCAATTACACCATTGACAGAAGGACCAACAGACCCAATTGCCCACCAGCCAGCACTACCTGTGATAGTTACACCGTCCACTAAGTCTGTATTGCATTTAATAGTAATGGTGCCAATCACGGTATCACCAGAACTTGAAACCGTTCCTTTCAGTGTGTGAGTGATTGAAATGTCATCTAGCTCGCAGTCTATTTTGGTGGTTTCTACCTTACTGCCACAACCAATCATTAAGAAAAATAAGAAACCCGAAAATATTAAATTGAGTGAGTTTGGTAGCTTAAACATGATAGTCGCTCGCTTACGGAATAATAAGAGCTATCACTATATGCCTTCTAACTGTATGTCGTCTAGCTTAAACCCTTTAAATAGCAGATGAGTATAAAAACTTTGGAGGCTATTCGAATCAAACTTATTGGGCGTTTGGCAAGTTTAAATGAAAAAACACTCTCCCCTCCCATAAGCAATCTTAAAGGTAAAGTATTACATCCTGTTGGCAATGAAGATAAAAGAATCGAACTGATAAATCGCATATTTTACATGCTATTAAATTGAGTTTAAATGTTACAAAATTAATTATCAACACCTTGATGGTGTTAAGAGCGCTCTAAGAATACACCTTTACTGTTCCAAGAAAACAGAACTAGACATATTTAATTGAATATTCCATAAAACTCATCTGCCGAATTTAAATCAATTATATCTATAGCTGGGATTTTTCTCTTATTATAAGAAAGCTCGGACTTAACCAATGGGAAACCTGGATAGTAAATTAACCTATATTTACGATAGATTTCATTACTCTCTTCATCATCTCTATTTTCATTGGAAAAAATTAAATGCTCGACTCCATGTTCACTTTGCATTTTTTTAGCTAAAGATAATATTATTCGCTTGTAGTTCCTCATATGTAAATACCAATTTTCGCTTAAGAAATCGTTTGAACATTCAGGCAACCACAGTCCATAAACTGTAAGGTCGTCACTGGCTTTTATTGGTGTTTTTAGAATAATTAACTTGATACCGATTCTGGTCTTTTCTTCGCTTACTTCATTAAAAGGCCAATCAAAATAAATCGGTATCTGATACGCCTCGAAATTGTTAGTCGAAGCTTCAAAAGCCTTTAACTCCTTGGAAAGCAAAGAAGAAATATCAACTTTTGACACTGAGATTATAACGTTTTCTTTGTTAACTAATTTAACCTTACTTAATATATTAACTATCGAGTCTAAATATTTAGACGGGCTTAACTCTGAATTAGAAACAATTCCTCTCGGCTCAAATATAGAATCAAATATCCAATCGCCGTCATTGTTGAATCCAGGCTGTGGACCTTCACTAGCTTTCTCATTTTGTGATCTTTGGCCAAAACTTTTTCGCTTTTTCAGATATTCATCACCTGAATAGCCAATACTTTCCAGCCAAGTAGAATGTTTATTAATAGCTTCTACACAAGTAGTGACTTGATTTACAAGTCTTCGTGGTGCTAAAAAGTGATATATTTCATTTTCTAAAAATAAATTCAGCAATGACAGTTGCCGGAGAAAGCCGCTAGTATAATCGGCCGCTTCATTAACTATATAACTCAAGCACTTTTCAAAGTATTGAAATTTTACTAATCGGTACTTTTCATCATAAAAATCATCGTCGAGAAATTGAGCCGACTCATTATGAAAATAAATATTCCTATAGACATTGTTTATATAATCTTCCACAACTCGTTTAGCTTTTTTTTGTAGTGGTAAGGTCATTAAAAACTGAGTGTGAGCTAATTTGAAGTGCTGGACTCGTCTATCAATTTCATCCTGAACTTCATCATACCCCGAACGAGAAAACCCCCACATAAACACTTCGTGTTCTAGGTATTCGTTTGAGTTTTCTGAATCAGAAAATAACTTTTCAACGTCACTTATGTCCAGAACATCCGCACTAAAAAGTCTAAATGATTTTGGAATGATCACCATTCCATCTGAATTAATTTTTATGTTTTTATTAATTCTATCTCTCTCTTTAACCTCGAGCTCTTTGCCACTAAAAAAATACTCTTTAAAGTACGGTAAAACATGCTTAAATCTAGAGTCACAGTGATGTATGTTATTGAGTGACGCTAAAACTCTAGGCCAAATCTGAATTCGCCATTCAATTAAAGCAGGGTCTCTTGTATTTAAATTAGTCATATTATTCTGCTATTTGACCTACTAAGGCAGAGAGCTTTATATAATTCTGCTGTCTAGGATATTTTTTGGTATTTGTAATTAAAAAAGTAAAAGTATTCTAATTAACCAAGCGTTTCAATAATAAGAGTATTTTCTTAGCTGCATCAATGAAACGAAGTAAATCAATTTTATATGGTTACTGTTTAATATCACTTGATTAAATCATTTTACAATAACAACCTCAAGTAATAGGCTGTTTTTGACTCGATGCAGTGATAAGGCCGTTATTAACATTTTCTTAGAAGTTATTTAATAAATAACATCAGATTGCATGATGGAAGTTTCAGTATGTCGTTGAATCAATAAATTCAGAATGGAAAAAAGCCAATTATCCATTAGGTCGTATCTTTATGCGTATTCCTACCCCTAATTGTCATTAGAGGTAGTTATAGAACCGCACAAAGAGGAATTGCTAAGGATTATAATAAGTAGCCGCCCCCGGCCCAACCGGCATACCTAACAAAAATACCCAGACATAAAACAAGGTAGTCCATACCACAAAGAAAATCATAGAGTATGGCAACATAGTCGCTATCAAAGTACCCATCCCCAAATTCTTTTGGTATCGAGTTGCCATGGCTAAAATCAATCCAAAATAGCTCATCATGGGTGTGATCAAATTCGAAACTGAGTCCCCTATTCTATATGCTGCTTGAATGGCTTCTGGCGCAAATCCAATTAGCATTAGCATTGGAACAAAAATTGGCGCAGTGACAGCCCATTGCGCCGAAGCACTACCTAAACTTAAATTAATCATGGCGCACATGATAATAAATAGAATAAATACTTCAGGACCATCAAGACCGAGTGCTTGTAGTAAAGCGGCTCCTTTTACCGCTAAAACCGTGCCTAAATTAGTCCACTTAAAGAAAGCCACAAACTGTGCTGCAAAGAATACTAATGTGATATATAAACCTAAACTACCAATGCTTTTCGCCATGGCATCAATCACATCGCGGTCATTTTTCATGGTGCCCGCCACTTTACCGAAAACAAACCCAGGAATGGCAAAGGTGATAAAGATAAAAGACACAATCCCTTTTAAGAAAGGTGAACCGGCGACTTCTCCAGTCTCTGGGTGTCTTAAAACGCCGTTTTCAGGAACAATCGTTAGCGCCAAAAGGATCACCAAAAAGAGAAATGTCCACCCTGCTGCTTTTAGCGCTTTAAGTTCTTGCTGACTTGGTTTATCCATTTTTTGCTCGCCCAAGTCGATTGAGGCTTGTGAGCTGTCATATTTACCTAACCGAGGCTCAACGATTTTCTCGGTAACAAAGGCACCCGTCCCTGCAATCACAAAGGTGCTGATAAACATAAAATACCAGTTCACTTCTGGTCCGACACTGTATGTTGGATCGAGTAAATGAGCTGCAGCTTCAGTGATGCCTGATAGAAGTGGATCCACTGTTCCTAAAAGTAGATTTGCACTATAGCCACCAGAAACACCTGCAAATGCGGCCGCTAAACCCGCTAAAGGATGTCGGCCTAACGAGTGGAAAATCATCGCAGCGAGCGGAATTAAAACCACATAACCTAACTCTGAAGCCGTATTGGAAACAATTCCAGCGAATACGACGGTAACCGTGACCATGCGCTTAGAGGCATTCATCACCAAAGCGCGCATCGCAACGGATAACATCCCTGAATGTTCGGCGACCGCAACGCCCAACATGGCTACCAGAACCGTACCTAAAGGAGCAAATCCTGTGAAATTTGTGACTAAGCCTGTGACGATTCTTTGCAAGCCTTCGGCACTCACCAAAGATACCACTTTGATCAATCCATCAGCCGCTCGCCCACTACTCCCTTCTGGTCTCGGATCAGCCACACTAACTTCAAAATAGCCTAAAACACCGCTTAATAACACGATGCCCAAAGCAAACAATGCGAAAAGAGTGACAGGGTGAGGTAGAAGGTTACCGAGCCACTCTACGGTAGCTAAAAAACGATTAAACCAGCCTTTATTGGCGGTATCAGATGGATTAGACGATTGAAGATTGCTCAAAATAGCCCCTTATTATAGAAAAAACCGTTATTTTTTATATACATAATAAGGTGATAGTTTATAGGTAATCTGATGTGGGTACAAAACTTCTTATCGAATGGCCTAGTTAGGCTAGATTTTTATTGATTGATACTGCATGGCACAACTCGACAGGTTGGCTATTTTATGAGCGCTGATTTAGTCGCAACCGTTGAGTATGCGAAAAGCGTTATGGCGAGCCAATAAGTACTTAAAATTGCAACGCTTGAATAACTAAACTCACCTACAAACTTATTATATGCGAGTGTTGCATCTGAGATTAGAAATAGAATTGCACCAACAAAAATGGCTAGCGATGAAGTGCTTTTGTTACTTAAATACATTTCAGTTGCTAACCAACTCATACAAACAATCACTAAAATATAAACTGCAACCGGAATGGCTAGTCCACCCAAGTTAGGCAGTAAAAATACAAAGTATGACACGCCGATTAAGGCGAAAAGAGCTAAAGAAATAAAGCCTAATTGACTACTATTTTGGTCGTAAAACCCATAGCAAAATAAAAGATGAGCCGCTAGAAATGCTAATAACCCATAGATAAACTGTGCTTCCTCTAGCAATACGACATCACCAATTAAACAAAATATTAAACCTATCAATATTACTTTACGAAAGCGTTTTGTAACGCTTTCATTCAATGGAGCATGGGATAAAACAATTTGAATAATCAAGATAGTTGTAATGGCTTTCAAGAGACCAAAATAAGAATGGCCGATTAGTTGAAAAGTAATCGCAATGATCGCAGACAGGCTAATCGCGCTCAAAATTAGTTTTACTTTCATTCTCTCTATTCCTATTGTTGACTTGTTTAGGCCGACTTCTGGTGTCCACTGAATTTGTACGAAATGATTTATCAGTAATTTTTGTTAAGTATCTATTTTGATAGTCAGTTTGATTTTATTGTTAAGCCGAAATCATGCAATCACAGTGTAACGATTTTTACCACCGTGTTTGGACTGATATAAAGCTTTGTCCGCTTGTTTAATTTCATTTTCAAAATCGACCTTATTGTCACAATTACATCGCTTAATACCGATGCTAACGGTTATATGAATTATTTTTTGGTTATCTAATTCAATCTCTAGCTTTTGAATTGCTTTAGTAATTCGACTGGCTAATAGTTCTAGCTCGCTGTCCTTATCGATGCTCACAGCGAACGCAAACTCCTCTCCTCCATATCGACAAAACGCATCATCGGCCCGAAACAACTTTTTAAAAAGCTCCGACAACCTTATTAATACAATATCACCAACATCATGCCCATACTTATCGTTTACTTGTTTAAAGTCGTCGATATCGATTAGGCCAAAGCCTATCATTGCACTTCTACGATTACAGGACTTAACTTGTCGCTTGACTTGGTCAATGAAAAATCTTCTGTTTGGTATATCCGTCAATGGGTCAAAATAGGCAATTTTTTCTAGTTGCGATTTAGCCGCTTCAAGTTGCTCTGTTCGTTCTGCGACCATACGCTCTAAGCCTTCTTTTAAAAATTTTAGATCGTTATTACGGTTTTGAAGTTGTTCATGTTGAAATTTTCTTTCAGAGACATCTCTCTCAATAGCCGCAAAATGAGTAATCTCTCCATACTTATTTTTAAGCGGCACAATATTCATTTCAATCCAATAGGGTCGGCCATTGATATCGTAATTTAGAAGCGTCTCAGTGATCGCTTTATTAGCCTTCAACGCTGAGTTGATTCTTTTTCTTGCATCAACATCAGTTAAGCTGCCTTGTAAAATCCTTGGTGTTTCACCAATGACATCTTCTTTTTTATAACCAGTTATTTCTTCAAAAGCTTGGTTGACGTAAACGATTTTAGGCCCAGTTGGATACTGGATATCCTTTGCATCGGTTACAATAACCATATCTTGAGTATTCTCGACGATATCTTTAAAAGAAAATAAAGTTTTTGAGTCAGAGATATCATTAAACGTGACAACGATAAAACTATTTGGGTCGTTAGCATTGCCCTCATGATAGGCATTGACCATTAACCACCTAATGTCGGCGTCTGAACTATCAACAACGCCAACCACTTCGTTAGTAAGGCGTTCTAAACGATTAACTACTTTATTGACTGGGTATTCTTCTACAGACAGCGTTCTACCAGCGTCGTCTATAAATTGCCATTGCGGGTCAAATGCATTTTTACCGATAATTTGTTCGTAGCTCAGGCGCAGTAGCTTTAAAGCGATGGGGTTAGCATAAACAATACTTGTATCCCAACGATGTATCACCACTCCAATGTGAGCATTTTCAAGTAATACCTTTAGGTTTAACTCGCTTAAATTCGACATAGGTTAACCTTAATTGCAGTCAATATTATTCTAACTTAAAGTCTTATTTGGGTTTTAAATGAAGATTTAGATACAGGGAAACATCTATTTCTGGGAATGCAACCCTATCATATTACCCTCTGAATCTATTGCTAAAGTACAAAAACCATACTCTCCTATGGAAGTCTTTGCCATATGAATGCTACCACCGGCGGTTAATACTTTTGCTTCTTCAATCGCGCAATCTTCACAGGAAAAATAGACAAGGGTGCTATTTCCACCGGCTTTAAAACCATCCATTTTGACTAGAGCGCCAGATGAACCATATTGTTCAAAATTAGAACCGAAACTCCACATTTCGGCATGCCCTTCGGTTGGGTCAGCCAGTTTTTCTAATTTTACGTTTAAAACAGATTGATAAAATTCTTTAGCGCGCTGCATATCATCAACGTAAATTTCAAACCATCTAACAGGATTATTCATATGATTACTCCTTGATAAATTAAAGTTTTATTCTTGTTTAATAATTAGCGACTCGGTTTCTACCCGAGTTCTTAGCTAGGTAGATAGCTTGGTCTGCCCGCGCGATTAAGTTTTCCATTGTCTTATCGGCCTCGCTGATCTAATAAAAAATCGAGCGTATCAAAAGTTGTAAACTGATTATTTTCTTGTACAGTTCTTTCAGCTGAACATAATACGCTTTACTGGACATTCTTTTAGTGTCCATATAGTTAACAAAAAGCTCAATATTTTGCCTTTGTTCAAATACAAAAGTAATTCCTTGCGTAATCCGATCAGTCCAATGGAATCCTTGTTGATAGGAGTGCAAAATCAGAATGCGTTTGTTGGTCGCAGCGTTGACAGAATTGGGGCTTAGGCCCTCAATAATAAAGAGCCCAAAGCGTACGAATAGGGGCGATAGTTTTAACTTCATTGGCACATTTTCTCAACGTTATTGTTTTAGGTGTTTGGAGAAAAAGGTCTAGTATCTCCTGCCAGTATAACCTATTTAGCAGGTTAGTACTAAAACCGTCGATACTGTCGGACTGACTATTCAAGCTAGTTTTTAAAAAGTTAACTCAGATTATCGCTTATACCGCTTAACCGAATCATCATCTAAGCCGACTCTTGTGAGGAGTGCCTTAAAATTTGAACTGTTTTTTATAGGCTGTAAACGAGGGTCATTCCTGGTAAAAACCAAGCAATTTGAACGAAATTTAACAGCTTGATTGAGTAATTCAAAAGCTTTTTCTTGTTGATCTATTAGTATATAGGCCACCGCTGTTTCATAAGGGCAAACATATCGTGTATCTTGTTCAACATTGTCAATCAAAGGTAGTACACGATTAGGTTGATTGGCATATCCATAGGCTTGAGCGAGTGCCAGTTGGGGATAAGTTCCACCACTATCGAGTTCTATCCCTTTCTTTGCGAGTTGGATAGCCCTTTGATGTTGACCATTAAGTGAAGCAGAAACAGACGCGCCACTATAAATAATCCCCACATCCGGATGTAATTGCATTTTATTATTCGCCCACTCAATTGCGGCGTCATTTTCTCCAGTCATGGCGAGCGCCCAATGACCCCAGTCTGCTAGTTCTATATTCAGAGGATCTAATTGGTTCGCTCTAAACAAGGCCTGCTTGACTTTTTTCGGCTCACCGAGTCCAGAATAGTAAAGTGCAAACCCTAGCTCTGTTAACGCGATATTGGGATCTAACTGTTTAGCTGAATTAAGCATCTGCCAAGCGTCCTGCCATCGCCAAGCAAAAACGTAGGCAAGACCTAGAGATGAGTAGGCTTCAGCCGATTGAGGATTTACTTTTAAAGCGCTGAGTACAGTTTCGACTACTTTTGGCAGTACCTGTCGCGGTTGCTCATAATAAGACATGATAATTCGATAGGCGTTAGCTTTTGCAACAATCGCTTCTTCGAAGTTAGGGTCAAGCGCTAGGGCGTTATCATACAATTTGATGGCTTCATACAATGACTCGTGGGTGAGTAAATTTAGTTGTTGCTGCCCTGCCACAAAGTACTCGTATGCGGCAATATTACTAGTATGATGCTCTCCTATTCTAGCAGCCTCCTTATCCAAAATAGCGACCTTTAAAGACTTTGAAACAGCTGCGGCTAATTCCGTTTGAGCTTGAAAAAAATTGGTACTATCAATCTGAGTTTGATAATTGTCATTCCATATTAGTTCATCTCTAGCTAAGCTGGACAATTCGCCGCTGATTCGTAGATTGGGTGCTATTTCTATGTTGACAGTTCCGCTGAGCACGTATTCAATTTCTGGGATCTGCTCTTTAATATATTGATGAGTTTTATTTTTCCTAAAAGTAAACGCAGAAGCGGAAGGAACCACCCTTAAGCCGGATATTTGGCGGAGTTTGACAATTGTCTCTCGAGTGATTTGATCAGCAAAAGGTTGCCATTTTTGTGTATCAGTGCCAGAGACCTCAAAAGGAAGCACTAAAATATAGGGTCTCTGTTGGCTAACTTGTTTATCGAGGGGATTAGGTTTTGCTCTATCGTGAATAAAGATTTGCCATAGAATGGCTAATAAAATAATAACAACGATTAAAACGATAAATAGTCCAGATTTTGAGTTTAACTGCTTGGCCCTATTTATCCGCCCTTTTAAACCTTTATTTTCTAATGAGTCACTTAGCCGAGTCTCTCTTTCTTGGTGCGGAGCATTTAGAGCAACACTCTTTTTACTGGCCAGAGGAGTTTTAGCTTCATCCGGTATGGCGTTTAACCCTGAATCCAAGGCCTCTTTTGAAGTTATAGATCCAATAAACTGGTAACCTCGGCCTCTAACCGTTTTAATAATTGCTTGACGTTCGCCATTATCATCAAATAATTTACGCGCAATTTTAATATGGTTACTCAGTGAAGTATCCGATACTTCTCTACCCTGCCAAAGCTCTTGAAATAGCTCATCTCTAGACACAACACGATCCTGATTAACCATTAGGTAAACAATTAAGTCGAATACCTTAGGTTCTATAGCGAGCGCTTGATTATTTTTACTGAATCGAAATAAGGTGGTATCTATTTCAAATTCGTTAACTTGATACTTCATCCTCGTCCTTTTTCAAGAATAGCAACCTTTAGAGCCGCAATATCTCAACACTACAGCTCAATTTAAATCCGTTAAATCAATAGATTAGTTAAGAGTTTATAACATCTTGTCGAAAGATTGGAATTATTATCCAAAGAGAGCATCAGGAATGATTAAGCATCCTCGGAAACTACCAACCCGTTAATCAATAGCGATAATAAACCAGAAGGATAACTTTTGAGGGAAATTGGTCACATTCACTTTATTCGCATGAATGCGACCGCGTGCCGCTTCGCGCTCGATTTTAGCCTAATTACAGGAAATATTAGAAGAAGAACTAGGATCTTGAGCAAAGCTTATATCGGCTAGGCTAATCTGGTTAGGTGCATTAGCACTAATTGAAAATGGAGAAGTTAACCGAGAGAGATTAAAATTGGCATTTTTAAAACATGCTATATCAACGGCGAATGAATGCCAGTCGCCTTTGGTTAAAGGCGCTAATTCCTTTTCGATTGCTACTTGCTTCCCACAACGCGACGCATTAGCGTCATTATCAAAGTTACAATCCATTGAAAGATTGATTTTACCTTCTATTGGTTGATCAATTTTAAGGCTAAATTTTAATTGCGTTTTTGCATCCGTATCGAGCACTATAGACTGTTCGACACTAGACTGACTGAATAGTTTGAAACCGGCCACACTGGCTCCATCAAAGGATAGACGAATGGCATCTTCTTGAACTTCTTTGTCAACCGTTCGGTATTTAATGCCTTTGACTTTTTGTACGTTCGCAATAATCTCTCTTTGGGTATTTTCTGAATATATCAACGCCCCCCAAGGAGACTTAATGGAGCCATTAAAGAGAGTGTATTTAGTCAGGTTTGAAGTTTCGCTTTGCGTATGAGCATTAACTTGTTGATACTCTTTAGTCTCAAAATTATCGGGTAACTGGTTAGTGAGGTGTTCGTTATCTTTAAAGGTTAGCCCGTAGCCGTAGGCAAATAGCGGATCGTAAGCTTGATCACCCCAGTTAGTATTTTGTAATGGATGATTAGGCCAAGAAAAAGATAATTTTCCGCTGAAATCATATTGGGGCTGGCCAGTCTGTCCTTTTAAAATAACATCTGCTATACCTTCTCCTTCTGAACCTGGCAACCAAACCGCCACAAATGCATCAGAAGCATTAAGCTCTGGATTCACCCACATGGGACGACCGCTGATAAAAAGCGAAACAACTGGGATTTGTTGAGCTTTTAATTTCTTAAGCAGCAGTAGTGATTTTTTATTATTTGGCTCAAATTCTAGATGCTCTAAATCACCTTGTCCTTCTGCATAGGGATCTTCACCAAATACAACAATTGCCAGATCTGGCTTTAGATCATATTCAGCATCTGGCGAAAGTGTGATCGTTCCCCCTGCCGCTTGTACTTGCTTAGCAAGCCCCTGATAGATAGAAGTACCACCTGGGAATTCATCATTGTGATTGCCTGTACCTTGCCAAGTAATGGTCCAGCCGCCAGATTGCTTACCGATATTATCTGCACCGTCGCCTGTTACTAAAATATTGATAGTGGGGTCAATGGGTAATGTGGCATTATTATTTTTAAGTAATACCATTGATTCTCTCACCGCTTGTCTTGCTACCTTGCGGTGTTGTTGACTGCCAATTAATTCCGTTTGTCCAGAATACATTCTTTGCGCGGGGCTTGGTTTAGTAAACAGGCCTGCTCTTAGTTTTACTCTTAGTATTCGAGCAACAGCATCATCAATTCGTTGGATGGGAATGACGCCAGTTTTTACTTGGGTAATGGTTGTTTCTAATAATGGTTTCCAAGCATCAGTGGGTACCATAAAAATATCTAAACCGGCGTTTATTGCTTGCGGGCAATTAGCATTCGTGCAACCGACAACTTGTCCATGGCCGTTCCAATCACCTACGACTAAGCCGTCAAAACCCATCTTATTTTTTAGCACTTCAGTTAACAAATAGCGATTACCGTGGATCTTATCCCCTTTCCAACTATTAAACGAGGCCATCACCGTTTGCGCTCCAGCTCCCAGTCCGCCAACATAACCTTGAGCATGCAGTCTGAATAAATCCGATTCAATGACTAGATTATTTCCTTGGTCATCACCATTAACTGTTCCGCCATCACCAACGAAATGCTTAACTGTACTGATCACTCTATTGTCAGCGAGAAAATCTTCGCCTGGCTGCCCTTGCAATCCTTTTACGACAGCAGCGGCATAAGATTTTACAATTTCAGGATGTTCAGAGTACCCTTCGTAGGTTCTCCCCCAGCGATCATCCCTAACCGTTGCGACAGTCGGGGCAAACACCCAATCTATTCCCGTAACCATAACTTCGGTTGCTGTAATGGTGGCAATTTTTTCCATTAGTTTTGGATTGTTCATTGCGCCTAACCCAATATTGTGTGGAAATAAAGTTGCACCTATCACATTATTATGACCATGCACTGCGTCGGTTCCCCACATGGTAGGAATGTTGATTCCATCCAGTGAATCATCAATAGACGCTTGATACATTTTTTCGGCAAGCGCTATCCAATCGCCAGGTGTTGAGTGCTTGTTGTTATTTGGAAACGCTCCTCCGCCATTAAGGTACGAACCAAATCCGTAACGACGCATGTCCTCGACACTTATGTCTCTAATTTCTGGTTGAATCATTTGTGCAATTTTTTGCTCTAAAGTCATTTCTATTAGAAGCTTTTGGATCTCTGCTTCAACATTAGGATCAACCTTGACCGGAGAATTAATTTTTGGCCAAATAGATCCGTTAGTTTTTTTAGTGTCAGTGTGGGAATTATTGTCGGCCGTGTTGCCATTATCTGAATAATTGCATCCAACCAGCGCTGCAAAGATCAGTAACTGATAAATTCGTTTTAAATAATTCATAGACTATTCCTTAATTTCATCAGCCACAGGTTCGAAACCAGAAACCGAGTAATAGACAATAAAACAATAACAAACAATTGGCAGAATAAAACTCTTTTGAAGCCCGACAAAATCGGCTAATACACCTTGTATTAATGGAATAATTGCCCCACCGACTATCGCTAAACAAAGTACTCCAGCACCATGACTGGTAGCATCTTTTAGTTTGTCGATAGCTAAACTAAATATCGTAGGGAACATTATGGAATTAAATAAACCAACCGCTAAAATTGCCCACATGGTTATCTGGCCGGAGGAAAGGATAGCAATTAAAACTAAAAGAATTGCAGTGCTCGAATTGAATAAGAGAACGCGATGTGCAGCAACCTTTTGCATAATAACTGCACCAACAAATCTTCCAACCATCGCCCCACCCCAATAATAAGTGATGTAATGGGCAGCTGTAGATTCAGTAAGTGCTCCAATATCCGGACTCGCTAAAAAGTTCACCAGAAAACTACCAATCGCAACTTCTGCACCAACGTAAACGAAAATACCCACGGCACCTAATCTTAAGTGTCGATACTGCAGCGCTTTTTTAGGCGATAGCTCAAAGTTATCTGCCTTACCTAGTCTTGGCAGTTTTAAATAGCTAAAAACTACTGCCAACGCGATTAACATAAAGGCGAGAAACAAATAAGGTATTTGAACTGATGACGGATCAGATGTATCGAGGGTTTCCGTGCCTTTAAATATTAACCAGGCGCCAAAGATAGGGGCAACCGTAGTCCCTAAGGCGTTAAATGCCTGAGTCATAGTCAAACGTGCAGAAGCGGTCTCACTCGCCCCCAAGGCACTAACGTAAGGGTTAGCGGAAACCTGTAGTATGGTTATGCCTGCAGCGAGAACAAATAACGCAAATAAGAACAGTGCATATACTGATACTTGGGCCGCTGGGTAAAATAACAAGCAACCGACACTTGCGATTGCAAGTCCCACAACAATTCCAGCTTTATAACCTATTTTGGAAACCAGCGCACCAGCTGGTAAAGAGACGATAAAGTAAGAACCAAAAAAACAAAATTGAATAAGCATTGCTTGAGTGTAATTTAGATCAAACATCGCTTTTAAATAGGGTATTAAAATGTCGTTAAGGCAAGTTATAAAACCCCACATAAAAAAGAGCGAGGTTAAGGAAAACAGAGCAAATCGATGTGTTTGCTGAGACGAGGGAATTTTGCTACTCGTTAAATTAGCTGATGACGCCATAAAAGAATCTCTAATAGTAAGTTCATGCAATTAGCTTGAAAGCTATGAAGGATTTAAACAATAAATACAAAAGTCTGTGTACGATATTGAACTAAAAAAATGCCGGGAATTACATCCCGGCAATAACCAGGTTTTTTTATTTAAAGGTATACCTTGCCCCAAAGACATAACGTGGACCGTATTCTCGAGCGAATAAAAACTGCTCTTCATAACGGCCAAATCCTTGCTCCGATTCATTGTTGAGATTGATTGCTTCGAAAGATAAGGTGACATGTTCATCTAAATCATAATTAATACTCATATCCCATTGGCCAAAAGATTTAGCAAATTGTGGAGGGTTATCAGACGAACCTTGTGATTGTCCTACTCCGATCAAGTACTCATCACGCCAAGCATAGGTCGCTTTAATTGATAGACCACCTTTTTCATAAAAACCTTGAAAATTTGCCGAATCACTAAGACCAGTTAAGGGCGTTTGCTGAGTGAGACTATCGACATCAAATTCAACATCGCCATCTACAAACGTGGCATTTACTCCGACACCGAACCCTGTTTCACCAAACAGATGCTGTATTGCGACTTCAAAACCATCGACTGTCTTAGTATCTGGACTATTAAAAGGCCGACTAATGTCCCAAACAATTAATGGGTCGTCACTATTAGGTTCTATATATCCTTGCTCATTAACGACAGCACCGTTGGCAACCATTTGCGCGAAGATAGCGTCATTAGTTGCTTGTTCGCCGTTGGCCACTAGATCAGCAACAGCTTGTTGCCAACGCGGTCCTTCATAAATATCGTGAAAGCCTTCGATGGTAGTGGAAACAATCTGATTTCCAATAAAATTTTTGACATCCTTTTTGAAATATCCGATAGCCGCATAACTACCCTCACCATAATAGTATTCTAAACTTAGGTCTAAATTTGTTGACATGAAAGGTAAAAGGTTAGTGTTTCCTTCACTGCCATTTCGCGAACCAATTTTTGGGCTTCCGGACAACTGTCTGCCACCAGCTAAATTTCCCAGTGGTGCTCTTGTAATTGTTTTCCCCCACGAAAGGCGTCCTACTAGTTCGTCAGTAATGTCGACTTTTAAATCAAACATTGGCAAGAATACATTGTGACTACCAGTCAGTTCTAAAAAGTTACTATCTCCAGCTAAGTACTGAGTATGCCATTCACTGCCACCTAACCACCAAACTTCAGTGGGAACTTGCTGAAGTACAGCACTTGTAACTTCAGTTTCTTCGTAACGGCTACCTATGTTTAGTTGCACAGGGAAATCTGAAATTTCAAATTCCAATTGAGTTTGAAGATAAATACTGTTGGTATCCTCTGTGACAGAACCTTCTGAATAAGTTCCCATAGGATGGTAGGCAGTCGTCGCAAAATAATCGTCACCACCCAATACTTCGTTGGTTAAGAAAGCCTCTGAGCGCGCTACAACTTCATCAAAGTCAAAAGTGTAGTAGTAGTTAGGCGATAAGTTACTCCCACCGTTTGAAAAAGCGCTTAAAAAGCCACTGGTATCATTTCTGATAAACATACCGTCAGGAAAAATTTCTGGCCATGCGGGGTTGAACAGAAAGCCGCCAATTAAACCACTCCATGCATTGGAACCGGCCATCACCTGCTCAGTTCTGGCAAGGCCAAATTTAATATTAATTAGTGGGCTATTATCAGTATTTTCCCAGGTCCCATGAAATTGAGCTTGTTCAACATCCGAACTGCCTGGCGAATGTATAAACTGGCTAAAATGGGAATCGATTTCACCTGGGGCTAGCTCGGCTGTGCCATTATTCCAAATAATACCAGAGTGAGGTATATCACCATTTCTAAAGTCATACCATTTTATATCGAGCTGGTCTGAACCTAATACTAAAGTACCGTGACTGCCTAAACCCTTATCTTTTCCATTATCCGCTTCTGCAGATGAATCGTGATAGTCAAAATCAAAAAGCAATGACTCAGAAGCCTGCCATGATAGATTTAAACCTAATGATTTTTCATTAACTTCTGTCGTTGCTCGTGACGCTGAAAACGAACCATCGTTGCCACCAATTTCAGCAAATATCGCCGTACCGTTTCTATCTAATTCATAGCCGCTAATATTACCGCCATAGTCGTACCACATCCCCCAACCAATCGAGTTCATACCTAAAATCGCATTGGTCATGGTGTAATCTAATGTGACTATTAATTCGTCAATTGGTATAAACTGAAGAGTTAATTGACCATTAGTTCTTTCTTTTTGTAGATCTTCAATACTGTAATTCATATCTCTTGGAAAGAAATAATCACCCGACGGCAGTCCATCTGTATCTAAAGGTCTAGCATCAATAACATCGCTAGCATCTAAACTTGGTAATGCCACGTTAGCTTGCCATCCTTGAATGTTTGCTGACTGCTTTTGGAAGTCTCTTTTTTGATGTGCAAATGAGAACGAAAAACCAAACTTGTCATCTAAATAACTATTGGAATAGACCGCTGAAAACTCCGGTGTAACATCTTCACCAAGTTGATTAGAGGTGTCATGGATAGCTTTAGCCGAAATAGAATATTTCTCACCTGGGCTTGCCAAAGGTTTTGTGGTAACGATATTAACGGTCGCACCTAAACCTCCGCTAGGATTTTCGGCTCGTGCGGTTTTGTTAACTTCTAGTACACTAATTCCTTCTGAGGATAAATTTTCTAAGCTATAGGAGCGCGTATTACCAGTACCGGGCATTTGACGTCCGTTAAGGGTAATTAGGTTAAAATCGGGGCCAAATCCTCTAACCGTGATCTGGCTGCCTTCACCGTTAGCCCGACTTACAGACACACCAGTAATACGTTGTAACGATTCTGCTAAATTTGTATCGGGAAACTTCCCCATATCTTCTGCAGAGATTACATCAACTACACCTGACTTCTCTCTTTTTAAATCCATTGAGCGAATTAAGCTTCCTCTGATACCGACAATTTCAACCACTTTATTGTTTACTTCGTCTTCAGTGCTTTCCTCGGCCAGCAAATTAGTATTTAGACCCGTTGCAATAATTGTTGCAATACAAATTACGATAGGTTTTTTAGTAAATTTATTTTGTTTCATATTTTTGCCCTACTCTTTTAATTATTCTTCAACAGTAACGATGTGTTAATGCAATAAAGTATTTAGAAAATCAGTTATTGAATGTTGACGTTGTCAATTCTATAAACTGCACCTTCTCCAGTTCCCCAAGCCGGAAACATCATTAATACATCAATTTGACTAACATCTAACCCTGCATCGAACAGTTCTTGCAGAGAGTAGGTATAGGTCTGCCATTGACCAGTGACTGGTGATGCCGCTTCTTGACTGGCTGACAAATCTAATTCGACGGCGGTCGTTGTATCACCTGATTCAATTTTAAATTTCCATACTGCCGAAGCATCATTAGGAGCCGTCACAACTTTAAGATCGAAACTAACAGATGCGCTTGATAAGATTGAAGTCGCGTCGAAGTAAACATTATCATCCGCTAAAAAACCCATCACCGTTGGAGTTGCACCGATAACAAACTCAGCGACCATATTATGTTCACTATCATCTAATTCCTCTGTAGGAGTTGAGCCTCCACAGCAATCCCAAATAGCCCACTCAGAATGTTGAGCATCATCGTAAATGGTTAACCCTTCCGGTGTTGGTAGGCTGGTAGGGTCAAAAATCATTACGTTATCTAATCGATAAACCGCTCCCTCGCCTGTGCCCCATGCTGGAAAAACCATGAGGACGTCTATTTGTCCAATATCCAACCCAGCATCAAATAAGTCTTGAACGGAATAAGTGTAGGTTTGCCACTCCCCCGTTATCGGTGCAATCCCTTCTTGACTATCGATTAAATCAAGCTCAACCGCGGAAGTTGTATCACCCGCTTCAATTTTAAATTTCCACACCGCACTTGTATCATTAGGCGGGGAAATCACTTTCATTTCAAACTGTACTACACCGTTGGTAAGTAATGCGGAGGCGTCCAAATAAACTTCTTCATCGGCCAAAAGCCCCATAACCGTCGGAGAAGCTCCAATGACAAATTCTGCGGTTAAACCGTGTGCCGCGTCATCGTTTTCAATCGTCGGAGTGGAACCTCCGCAACAATCCCAAATACTCCATTGAGGCATCGCTTGGTCATCAAACAACACATGCCCGATGAAGCCTGGCGAGGCATTGGGATCATAAATTTTTGCATTGTCTACTCGGTAAACAGCCCCCTCACCAGTTCCCCACGCTGGAAAAATCATCAAAACATCAATAGCACTTACATCAAGGCCCGCATCCGCCAAATCAGATAGTGCATACGTATAGGTTTGCCACTGCCCTACAACAGGGGCGACTCCTTCGATGCTTGAAGTTAAGGGTAACTCAACTGCCGAATCGCCATCGTTTGATTCAGTCTTAAATAGCCAAGTAGCGGTGTTATCGTTTGGGCTAGTAACTACTTTTAGGTCGAATTGAATAACACCATTAGCTAAAATACTGGAGGCGTCAAAAGGATTAGCTTGACCGGTAGGGTCGGTAATAAATGTTTCCCGAGTAATAAACCCCATAACAGTCGGTGAGGCTCCAATCACAAATTCAACGACAGCGCCATGGACCGCATTATCAGTTTCAACTGTGGGCGTAGTACCGCCACAACAATCCCATAAAGGCCAGTTAGGATTGGCTTCATCTTCAAAAATAACCACCTCTGGTGAGCTAATCGGAGGACCGGCAATAGAAACATTCGCAGCCTGATAAACCGCACCTTCACCAGCTCCCCAAGCAGGAAAAATCATAACTACATCAATTGCGCTAAGATCGAGCCCTTCATCAGATAACATTTGTAGCGGAAAGGTATAGGTTTGCCACTCACCCGTGACTGGGTCCGCCCCCTCATTACTTTGGTTAAGTTCTAGTTCAACCGCCGTTTCACCACCGTTACTTTCTACTTTAAACAGCCAAGCTGCTTCGGTGTTATTTGGAGCAGTTACAACCTTCAAGTCAAACTTAACATTTCCATTACTAATTAACGGCGAAGCATCAAATGCTTCGGCGGTTCCTTCGGGACCGGCAATAAACTCTTCTCGTGAAATAAATCCATTAACTGTTGGCGACTCACCTACTGTAAATTGCATTACATCACCTTTATCAGCATCACTGACAATGCTTGGGGTGGAGCCACCACAACAATCCCATGCTGGCCAACTTGGATTTTCTACACCGTTAAATATGGTTAAATTTTCAGCCACTGGAGTCGTTGGAGGGGAAGGAATTGGAGCTTCACCTTCCACTAATGCATCTTCTAAACTATCGTAGCCCGCTCTTACGGTCTCACAACCTTTACCTGTGTCGGGATCTTGTTGGCATTGGTAAACTCGCACAAAATCTATTTCAAACTTCTGTCCATTTTCAAATGCTGTCGCATCAATGCCTAAGTTATTAACATTTTCTGGCCAATCTCCTCCTACCGCGAGATTAAGGATCAGATAAAACTGTTGATCAAATGGTTCATTGCCCCAGTGTGTTTCAAGTTCACCTGTAACAATATCGTAGTATTCAGCAAACCAACCGCGATGTGACAGCCCTACCGCTTCTTCCTTACTGTTGTAGCGAACGGCAGATTTTCGCTGAGTGGCATATAAGTAACCGTCGACATACCAACGTATTTCTCCTTCTTGCCATTCGATGGCATAAGTGTGAAAGTCGTCTGCAGGATTTGCATTATCTGGCAATGCGTAGGCCTTACCTGAATTTGAATTATTTGGCCATTCCTTACCGTAATGTAAAGTGCCATAAATTTTATTTTCAACGGCCCCCTCCTCATTAACGGTTTTTAAATTAACTGCTTCTAGAATGTCAATTTCACCTGACTTAGGCCATCCGCCAAAGACTTCATCCGTTGGCATCATCCAAAAAGCAGGCCAACTTCCTTGACCACTCGGAAGTTTAGCTCTTAGCTCAATTCGTCCATATTTAAAGTCTGCTTTATAACGACTATTGATACGAGCTGAAGTGTATGGTTTCTCTATACCTTCTTCTGCAGGAAGCGCTACAATATTAAGCAATCCATCGGCTATGTATGAATTTTCTGGCGCATCGGTATAACATTGTTTCTCGTTGTTACCACCACCTAAACAATTAATTTCATGAGTCCAATGGTTTGAATTGATTTTTGAGTCGTTAAACTCGTCGCTCCATACAAGCTTCCAATCGGATACTGGCTGACTCACGTTAATGGCTTGTGGATTAGTATTGGTTTCCGCACCACCACCGCAACCAACAAGTAGAATAAGTGATAGAAAGATCATCAAGCTTATAAGGTTTATTGTAGTTTTTATCATGATTCATATTCCAAAGATTCAAGCATAATGAGTGAACTTGTCGTAACTAATGCTTTAGTCTACTTTATCGTTAGTTCACTTATGACTTGTAACCGTTGCACTAAAATTAGTTAACTAGCAACTTTGCAAGGCTACCCCCAAATACATAGTCTAAGAATTATTCGATTGATACAATTGAAATGCGACGTGGGGTTTAAACTCTGCGGTATGGTTTTTTGATAGGATTATATTGCGATAAAACGGTATATTTACGCGACAACGCGTTAAATCGATTTTGAGTTGACTAATTGTTGGATGTTTGGACTATAATTTCGACTGACCTTGAGCTTTATATCATTACCAAGTTCTAGCAAGCTCTCACTATTGCGCAACGCTTTAATCCGCTTAATACAATTGACGTTAACCAAAGTAGATTTGTGAATACGTACGAAAACTTTTGGGTCTAATTGGCTTGCCAGTTTTTTCATAGTGATCCTTACAATATGAGTCTGTGAATTTGTATGAATACACATATAATCCCCAGCGGCATCAATCCAGCGTATTTCGGATGTTGAAAGAAACACTTTCTCTAAGTTATCATTTTTGATCACCAGCTCAGTACTATAAGCGGAAGGTAATGGTTGCTCTGATTTTAGCCAGTCTTGTAACTCAGCTATTCCAAGTCCCGAAGTTTCCCCGAGCGCTTGTAGTAAACGATATTTTTCTTTGTTGCTATTGACTGGCTCATATTTCTCGATAAGTCGCTGAACGGTTTTTTTTAACCGGCCTAGGTTTGCGGGCTTCAACACGTAATCGATAGCGTTTAGCTCGAACGCTTCGAGTGCATACTCACCGTGAGCACTGACAAATACAATCATCGGCAAAATGTCAGACTGAATAGCTTGCACCACTTCAATGCCGTTTAGCCCCGGTAGATTAAGGTCAAGAAATAAAACATCAGGAGTCAGAGAGTGGCATAATTTGATCGCTTGATCGCCGTCACAGGCTTCGGCTACCACTTTTATTTCCGGAATATTTGCCAAACGTAATTTAAGCCCTTCGATAGCAAGTGGTTCGTCATCGACAATGATTGCTGTCAAAGGCCTATTTAAACTCATATTAAAATTACTTCCTAATTGGTAGGTTAATAGTAACGGTAGAACCAGTCGATTCATTGGTATCAAAATCCATTAAAAAATCGCCATCAAACATTGCGTCTAATCTCGCCTGAGTATTTCTTAGCCCAATTCCAAATCCCTCTCTTGAGCCATCCTTAGTTGATTCTCCATGATCAATGATTTGGATCTGCAGTCTATCTTTATAGACACCGGCAATAACTAATATAGTGCCTCCTACCTTTGATGGCTCTATGGCATATTTAATTGAATTTTCTACTATTGGCTGCAACAACATATAGGGAACTCTGCAATCAAAAAGCACTTTATCTACCTCGATTTTAACAGATAGTCGTTTACCAAATCTTACTTTCTCAATTGATAGATACAATTCTAACAACTCTATTTCTTTAAACAGTGGAGCAGATGCCTTATCGCTTTTATCAAGAGTGTACCTAAAAAACTCACACAATTTGTCGAGCATTTCATTCGCACGTTCGTTATCCTTTTTGTATATTAATGTTGATATCGCATTCATGGTATTAAACATAAAATGTGGATTAAGCTGATACCGCAACATTTGCAGCTGAGCATCTTTCACCGCAGTCTCGGCTCTTAATAATTTTTCATGCTCCCTTCGTAATTTAGTATTGTAAAGCATTATAAAATAGATAGAGGTCCAGACGAACATAGTTGCGATTGAGAATAACAACCACCCGCCAAACTCCAACATATTCCAATCTTCATTCCATTGTTGAGCAAATACAATAACTTTGTAAGCTCCTAGCTTTGCAATATTAAAGATTATTCCAAGTATTGCAGCTGAGACAAAGCTTAGTAGTATGGTAAGCCTTAGCGGCAAATGAACAATCTTTCTAATAAAAAACCATTGAAAATAGGACAGGCTAAACCCTATTAAAGTCTCAACAACTAGGTTTATTATTTGCCCGGAAAAATTAAATCCTTGCTCCCCAATTTGCGGTCTTATTATGGCCATAAAAACAATGACCAAATAACCAGACCACCCTGCTACTTGTAGAAGCCAGAATTGGTGCTTTTGTTTAGCGTAAGACTGCACACCTAATCTTAGGTTGTTAACTAAGTCTTCGGAGTTATTGTTCAATCGATTGGTACTTTGACTGTTTATTATATAACTGACTTTAGCATAATTTGGTTGGTTAGTATCAATATCGAGTTATCAGGGGATAATATTGCGATGAAGCGAGTTACCAATAAAGCAGCCTTGCTGAAAACAAGACTAGTACAAGCGATATTAAGCAATTCATTATGAATGCTAGGTTATCCGTGACTGGGAAGTACTATTGTAAAGGTTGTTCCGTGTTCTGGCTGTGACTCTAATTCAATACTACCTTTGTGAAGCTCAACCACTCGATTAACAATGCTGAGACCCAAACCAGTACCGGTATACTCGTCACTAGAAAACAAGCGTTTAAATGGCTTAAAGATATCTTCGTGAAATTTAGAGTCTATGCCTATCCCATTATCCTTAATAACCAACTTTAGCTTATCATTTTTTTCTTTAGACATAGAGAAAATAATTTCAGGCTGGTTATTATTATATTTTATGGCGTTATTGAAAAGATTCAAAAGTAAGTGGGTAATTAGAGAACGGTGTCCATAGATTGGAAATAGCTCACCTTGCTGCACTAGTTTAAATGGCTTTTCCTGATTTTCGTTTAGTTCATTTTCAAGATGTTCGATAGCGTCTTGGGTATCGATAAGCTCAAATGACACTGAAGTATAGCTGACCGTTAGATACTCATGCAGGCTATCAACCATTGATTGTATACTGTTGGTATTTTTTTGGATCGATTGAAAGAACTTAACTTCTTTTTCGGTCAACTCAGTTCGCTCAGATATATCTTCTTGCAAAAAAGTCGCGATATGCCCTATCCGTCTAACCGCACCTTTAAAATCATGAGAAAGCATTGAACAAAAAGCTCGCATGTCTTTATTACGTTGTTCTAATTTATTTTGTTGAATCTTTCTTTCAATGGCATAAGTACAAACTCGATTTAAGAAACTTGGCGATATTTCATCCTTGGGAATATAATCTTGAATCTGATGCCGCAGTAGCTCCTTTGCAATTCCTAAATCATCTAAAGAACTTAACACCACGATCGGTGAGTTGATATCTAAATGAGTCAAAAAATTAACCGTTTCCTGAATGCTAGAATCGGGTAAACTTAAGTCAAAAAGAATCACGTCATAATCTTCTTCGTTTATTCTTTTCGAAGCGTCGGCCAAGTTGGTCTCATGAATGACTTTAGCAACACCGTAATCAAATCCGACTAATGCCGAGCGAATAATTTCATAATGATCGGGGTTATCCTCGACAAGTAATATTTGCATAAGTAATTCTCTATTTAAAAACGTGAGGTTATTGCTTAGATACGGTCCAACCACAACCCAGGTTAATGATGGTCTCTCTTAAGGTCGCCGTGTCGACCGGTTTAGACAGGTAGCCGTTAGCGCCTAACTGGAGACATTCCTCAATCTCGGAGTCTATAGTTGAAGTGGTAACCATGACTATCTTAATAGGGTCAAAAGCGCGTTTACTTCTAATTTCTTTGAGCGCTGTAATGCCATCCATAATGGGCATTTTTATGTCTAAGAAAATAATCTCAGGTAATTTAGCACTAGAGAGTTTAGAGGGATTTTTACTTTCAAGTTTTTCTAATGCTTTTAAACCATTTTCAGCATAACTTAAAGTATGCTTAACGGTGAGCACGCCCATGATCTCAGATAACAATTCAGCGTGATCTTGGTTGTCTTCCACGATTAGAATTGAAAGTGAACTACTATTACTCATACAACTCCTTCATCTTTTACTAACCATTAGCGAAAGGAAACGTTAAACTAAAAGTACTGCCTTTCCCTAGTGTAGAATCAAGTTGAATGATTCCATCATGTTTATCGATGACCGCTTTAACAATGGCTAAGCCAACACCACTTCCCTCTCTTTCGGACAGACGTTCAAATACCTTAAAGATTCGTTTGAAATCTTTTTCTTCTATTCCTAGCCCATTATCTTTGACATTTAACTTGACGCCTTCGGATGACATTTCGGTGGATATTTCTATCACTAGCTCTCGTTCTAAGTCACGGTGTCGAATAGCATTTGAAACTAAATTGGTAATGCATAGTCCAATTAATCTAGAGTTTCCAAAGACTTCCAAAATTGGTTCTTTAATCACGATTTTTGCTTCACTTTGCTCTATGAGTTCTTGCAACCCAACTAATTGGCACGCTAGCAACTCACTAGTATCTATCGAAGATTTTTCTAAGTCTTGGTTCATCACTCGAGATATCTCTAATAAATCGGAAAGTAAGCCTTGCATATCCCGAACATTTTCCTCGATACCGATAAACTTATGATCTTGTTTTTCATCTAAACTAGATTTTAACTGTTGGTATAGAGTTTCTGAAAAACTACTAATCGTCACTAGTGGAGCCTTTAGATCATGTGAAATTGTATAAATAAATTGTTCCATATCACTATTCTTAATTTTAAGTTTTTGGTTCACACTTTCAAAATTTTTCGATAGTTTTATTGCAGCGTTCTTTTCTTGAGATAAGTCTTCCATAAGACTAATGAGAACTTTTTTGGAAGATACCAATGCACGTTCTCTCGATACCAACGACTCATTTAACTCTAACTTTTTACTAAGGTTAGCTTTATGTTTTTTATAGCTATAACCAAATACTATTAAAAACAAACAAGCAACTAGCGTAACATTGACAGTAACCACCTTTGCAAGTCGCGTTGTCATTAAATTATTTAACCTACTGGCAAGTTGAATGTCTTGCTGTTGAATTTTATCCAACGTATCGACCATTCTATTGGTCCAGTCTTCCAATAAAAATGCTTGGTTGTTGACGACATCTTGCGGGTTATCGATAGGAAATTGATTAATCAGACCTTGCAAGTATTGCCGAGTTTGCTGAACTTTTCGCCAATTAATTAAATCAGGATAGGCTTCCTTTGTTATCGTACGACCAAATTTACTGTTAAAGACTTGATTCTCTTTGAGCTCATTAAACTGTTGCAACGAAAAACTGTTAGACGACTTGATCACCGTCAGGTGTTTTTGTAGCAGATAACGTTGTTTCCCTCTTCTTTCCAGCAGTGCACCAATTTCATCGACTTGATTTACCACCTTATTGACATTTATAAATGCCCTATGGTTGTACATAATCATGATGGTTATGACGCACAAGGTTAGAAAATAGACCAAAATTTTCATTCTCTACTCAGTTTCCTTGAGATACTTAGGGTCGCGACCAAGCTCTTTAAGTAACTCATTAACTTCCGCTTTTAGTTCAAACATCCGCTCCTCTCTTCGAGATGCGTTTTCAAAGACCACCTGCATTTCCGATTTCTCGGCCTCAACTTGCTTAAGCGTCTCTTTTGTCTCCGTTAATGATTGTTGAATTCCCGGTAACGCCATGAGTGCCGGTAGCTTAGGAACTAAAACTGCGGCGGTCAGTAAGGAAACAATTGCGGTTAACGCCTTTAGCCAGCCCTGCTGTTCGTAAAGCGGGTTCCACGTGACGTAAATCGCTACTAAGTGAGTTGTTCCACATAAAAATATGAAGGCAACAAACAATCCAATAATTTCAGGATACGGGATAACCTTCTTTTGCTTGAGAAGAAAAATGCCCAATACAATTGGGATTGCATAATAAGCTAACGCGATCACCGCATCTGCGACTACGTGAGTCCAAAGTATTTCAGGTCGCCATAGGTAGCAATGACCGTGAGGCATAAAACTGGGGTCGACTAAAGATTTTAACCATTCATCCATCAGTATTTCCTCTCTTGTTGTTAACAAGTGAACACTAGGCCTGAGTTTAAACGCACTTGCGAAAATTAGACCATTCCATTTAGTATAGTCAGCTTTAGCATAAACCACTGGGATTTCGGCAATGGAATCATTTGTCCAAATCTAGACCTAGGTATTTGATATGTGTGGAAGATTTAATGTAATTGATGACCCGATCACTCAGTCAATTATGGATATTTTGGGAATTAGTTTCGACATAACGACTAACGACAACGTATGCCCGAGTGAGTTAGTCAGTACGCTTAGTGTAACCGATGGTGAAATCACACAAATTAATGCCAATTGGGGGATTAAGCCCGACTGGGCCAACAAGCTACTTATTAATGCCCAGTCAGAAACTGTGTCAGATAAGAAAACCTTTAAGAAAGCATTCTTAAGTAGCCGTTGTTTAATCCCTATTTCAGGCTGGTACGAGTGGAAAGCCGATGAAAGTGGTAAAAAACAAAAGTATTTGTTTAGTCATCGAGAAAACGTATTTTATATGGCTGCCATCATGTACCAAGGTCAATCTAAAGCGAATAACAGTCAGGCACTCGATCTGTTTGGTGAGCCTATAGAGCCGGCCGTTAATGAAAATGAATTCGTTAGCTTAACGACTAGCGCTGACCAACAGTGTCGGCCGATTCACTCGCGAATGCCACTAATGATAGCAAGTAACAATGTAAAGCAATGGCTGCAAGCTGATGTATCGACAGCGGCCGAGTTATTGCATTCGCAAATGCCACCGCTAACGATTACTAGAGCGGACTAAAACAATAAAAGCTAGTGCAAAATTACATTAGAAATCACACGTAACTTATTGATTTAAAATAAATCTAGCGCTTAAAATGGAGGCGGCCCTACCAGCCACATCCCGGCACATGAGTCGATTGTTACCGTTGCTCCCTTCCGGGCCTGGCGGAGTTCACAATTTATCATTGCGGGAGGACCAATAGGGCCACCATAATTTTGTTGTAGAAGCTGTTCTAAATCGTTCCTGACGATTTAGTCAAACCCTCTAATCGGGTTCGCTTCCCTCTCGACATTCAGCAGTCACTCTCTCAAAACAATCTTATTTGTCGTCAATACCAGTTTTCAAATTATCTGGCGGTGAGAGAGGGATTCGAACCCTCGATAGGTGTTAACCTATACACGCTTTCCAGGCGTGCTCCTTCAGCCACTCGGACACCTCACCACATTGTTTTTCAACAAAGCTAGATTAGATGAAGAGAACTTCAGGTACTATTCAACTTTGAGGCGCGTAGATTAAACAAAATTACCCTTGATAGCAATCCCACAAAACAGTTTTTTTTTACGATTATCGACTATAATTTATTAATCGCTTTAAAAAGCGCAACTAATTAACTAATAACTATAAAAAACATTGAACTAAGAGACGTTTATTTAATGGATATCAAGCTGTTACTCCGCCTTATGGCAGAAAAAAATGCATCAGATTTATTTTTTAGTACTGGTGCTCCACCTCATATGAAAATTGAGGGTGTTTCGACGCCAATGGGGCAAGGTGCCCTTCCAACTGGTGCAATCAAGAATATTGCCTATGAATTAATGACTCAAAAGCAAATTGATGAATTTGAAGAAGAGTGGGAACAGAATTTCGCCATTTCGGTAGAAGATATTGGCCGTTTTAGGGTTAATGTATTTATGCAACGCGGCGAAGTGGGTATGGTTATGCGGCACATAAAATCCGATATTCCAGATCTAACCAAATTAAGACTACCCAATACTATTGCAAAACTGGTAATGGAACGATCAGGATTAGTCCTTATTTGTGGCCCTACAGGTTCCGGTAAGTCAACTACCCTCGCTGCAATGATAGACTATCGAAATCGCCGAGATACAAGTCATATTTTAACCATTGAAGATCCCATTGAGTTTATGCATGAGCACAAGCTTTCGATCATTGACCAACGGGAAATCGGCGTCGACACCAAGAGTTACCATCATGCTTTGAAAAACGCGATGCGAGAAGCGCCGGATCTAATCCTTATCGGTGAAATACGGGATGAGGAAGCTATGCACTATGCCTTAAGTTATGCACAAACCGGTCATTTATGCCTAGCAACAATTCATGGGAATAATTCCAAGCAGGTTTTAGAACGTATTCGAAATATGGTACCTAAGGAACAGCGGTCATCTCTAATGAAGGAGCTATCAAGCGTATTGAAAGGCATCATTTCTCAGCGATTGGTCATGAGCCAAGATGGAAAGCGAGTTGCAGCATTAGAAATACTAATGAAAGCACCCGACTTACAAGAAATTATACAAAAAGGAAATCTAGAAGAGCTGAAAAAAGCTATCGAAAAGCATCATATGGACGGCATGATGTCATTTGATCAATCATTGTTTAGCCTCTATAAGGATGGGGTTATAACTAAAGAGGATGCGCTGAGGTTTGCGGAGTCTAGAACTGACTTAAGTCTACAAATGAGGCTCTCTGAAAGTGGCGGTACGCCAGTTCCATCGTCTTCACCGAAACCCAAAGGACAACCATCTTTTAATACCAAGCTTTAATAACAAGCGTTAATTAGTTCAAAATTCAATAGCACCAAAAGGCCAGTTTATTACTGGTCTTTTTTCTGTGAAACTATCCCCCTATTAGAATAAGATAACAGTCCGTTACTTTTTAAATTCTACCATTCTTGTAAGTGGCTTTAATGCCTGCTCAATCAGCTCGTCTGAAACAAAAATTTCATTGTCTTTTTGATCAAATACTTTTTCTAAGTTACTAAGTTGATTCATTTTCATCCAAGGGCAATGAGCGCAACTCTTGCATGTTGCCCCTTCGCCAGCAGTCGGCGCGATAATCAGTTCTTTTTCAGGTGCTGCTTGTTGCATCTTATAAAAGATACCTTGATCCGTCGCAACTATCATTTGAGTGGCATCACTTGTTCTAGCTGCTTCTATCAGTTGGGAGGTTGAGCCTACATGATCTGCTAACTGAATCACATTATCTGGAGACTCTGGATGAACTAATACTTTAGCATCAGGATACAACTTTTTAGCATTGGCTAGAGCGATATGTTTAAACTCATCATGGACGATACAATGCCCGTCCCATAAGATCATATCTGCACCGGTTTGCTTTTGAATGTAGCCACCTAAATGTTTATCTGGTGCCCAAAGTATCTTTTCACCTAAGTTATCTAAATGTTTGATCACATCGACCGCAATACTGCTGGTTATAACCCAATCAGCTTTGGCCTTTACAGCTGCCGATGTATTGGCGTACACCACTACGGTTCGATCAGGGTGTTGATCAATAAACGCTTGAAAGTCATCAGCTGGACAGCCTATATCTAGTGAACAAGTCGCTTCTAGCGTTGGCATAATTACCCGTTTATTTGGGCTGAGCATCTTTGAAGTTTCGCCCATAAAACGAACTCCGGCTACTACTAATGTATCGGCAGCATGTTTCGCTCCAAATTTAGCCATTTCCAAAGAGTCGCCTACAAAACCACCTGTCTTCTCGGCTAATTCTTGTATATCAGGGTCAGTATAATAATGAGCAATTAATACTGCATTGTTTTCTGCGAGCTTTGATTGACACTTTTCAATCAATGTTTGTTTTTGTTCGGCAGAGACTTTTTTCGGTGGAACAGGAAACGGAAAATCCGATTGTGCGAGTAAAGACATTGTATTTGCTAGTTAAGCGGGATATTCGAGTATTATACCAGCGATTTTGAGATAGTGTAATCCCGTATCTATTTAAGGAAGTCTGAATGGATTAATTAAAAATGGACTAAGTTGCTTCCCCAAAATGTAAGCAGACTATCTGATCGATTTAAAGGGGAAGCCAGTTGATGAATTCGATGACTAACGTGAGTTAACTCACTTTTTGGTAGGTTAGTTGAAATACCCTTCGCCCAATGCTGAGCGCCCTTCTCGCCAACCGCCTAACCACTGTTCCTTGATGTCTGTTGCATTAAATGGACAACTTTCACTCGCTTTGCCGCATATTCCAGCATGATACCCTTTACTATGTGCTCTTTCGAAACGGTCGCGTTTTTGTCTTTTCATAGATTGTTTTTCCTTGTTGGTGTGATGCAAAAAGAAAACTTGGAATGCTCTTCGCTTAAAACTCAAATGGTGTTCAGTCTTGATGATAGCGTTCGAGTCAGCTAATAGTTTATTCCGTCGGTCAAAAATAACCCTAGGCGAGATTCAAATTTATCGCCAATATTTAATCGTTATTAAAACCAGTCTATCAATACCCAATTGGTCAAAAAGCCTAGAAACACTATCAATAAAAGTGTGTATCTCATTGTATAATAAAGAAAATAAATATTACACTCGCTGTAATTGTGGATTGTAAACTAATCTTTATAGTGGTCTAACAAGTTAGGTGAAAACGGTTGCCCAGCTAGTGTATAATCAGCACCAAATTCTTGGCCATTAGGTCATATTAATCTCTTTTTCCCACAATGGCAGTTAATCATCTTGCAAGCGAACTTATCACTTAACCTAAAAGCCGGGTTCACTAATTATTTTCACCACGTTTATGCGAGTAGCTTTGCTCTTAAATTGGTAGAACTGGCGAAGCAGCAAAATAGTCTAATTGTGGTCTTAATTTCAGATCCAGCACAATTAGCACCGCTTAAGGGCGAGGTTGAGTTCTTTGCTCAAGACGCTAACGATTTGGCTGTGGTGACCCTACCGGATTGGGAAACCTTGCCTTACGATTATTTTTCTCCCCACCAAGATATTATATCTGAACGATTAGAAACGCTTTATCAATTGCCTAGGTTAACCAAGGGGATTTTACTACTACCGATTACATCTGCGTTACAAAAATTGCCGGCGCGAAGTTATATAGAGCAACAAAGCTTAGTGCTCCAGACCGGACAAACTATCGTCCTCGAAACGCTAAAAAATCTGCTGCATAATAATGGTTATAATTTAGTCGCCAAGGTGATTGAACATGGTGAATATGCAATACGTGGTTCTATCGTTGATCTTTTCCCAACAGGCTCCGATCACCCCATAAGAATAGAATTGTTTGACGATGAGATTGAATCCTTACGGCTATTCGATACAGAAACGCAGTTAACGCTATCGAAGATAGACGACTTCAAACTCTTACCCGCAAGAGAGTTTCCAACTGACGATGACGCAATTGCTAAGTTCAGACAATCTTGGCGAACTCGGTTTGACAGTGACATCAAAGCGTCAACTATTTATCGAGATGTTAGTAACGGTATTTTTCCTGCTGGAATCGAATATTATCTACCGTTATTTTTTGATGGTTTATCGACCATCTTTGATTACCTTCCCGAGCAACCTGTTTTGTTTGTTACTCGAGAAAGCTCACAGTCAATTGTTGAAACTTTTTGGGATGATCTAAAAGAACGATATGAACAACATAGGCATGATATTAGCCGACCAATACTCGATCCACATGAACTATTTTTAAATTTCGAGAGCCTTATGAGTGCTCGCGCTCAATACCCGTCTGCAATGTTATCTCAAGACCCACTCAAGCAATCTAAAGCTTCGATTAGCCTAGGTATAAGTCACTGCCCGGATATTCATGTCGATTATCGAGAGACTAATCCCCTGTCCAAGTTTATTTCTAACACATCCAACTATGAAAAGGTGTTGATCTGTGCAGAATCGGCTGGCAGACAAGAGGTTATCAGGGAGTTATTTTTAAAAGAGCATTTAGTTTTACAGAATGTTCACTCATGGCAATCATTCGTTGAGACAAACGATAAATTGTGTTTAATGAGTGCCCCTTTAGAAAGAGGGTTTGTTTTTCAGAATCGCTTGGTGGTTTGCGAAAGTGATTTATTCGGTCGTCAAGTACTTCAAGAAAGACGTCGAGGAAATAAAGTAACACCACCGGATCAATTGATACATAGCTTAGCCGAATTAAAAATTGGCGACCCTGTGGTCCACGTTCAACAAGGTGTAGGACGATACCTGGGTCTTCAAACCATTGATGCAGGCGGCGTCACTACGGAATTCCTAACCTTAGAATATCAAGGCGGAAGTAAACTGTATGTGCCAGTTCAGGATCTGCACCAGATACACCGTTATTCAGGCAGTAGTCCGGAACTTGCTCCGTGGCACAAACTCGGTAGCGAAGCATGGAGCAAAGCAAAGAAGAAAGCTATCGAGAAAGCTCGAGATACAGCCGCTGAGCTGCTCGACATCTATGCACGGCGAGGAGCCGAGGTCGGTTTTAAACACAAAGTAGATGCCAAAGATTATTTAACCTTTGCCTCTGAATTTCCGTTTGAGTTAACAGAGGATCAAAACCAGGCTATCGAAGCGGTTAAGAAAGATATGGTTTCTAAACAACCGATGGATCGTTTAGTTTGTGGAGATGTCGGTTTTGGCAAAACTGAAGTCGCCATGAGAGCGGCTTTTATCAGTGTGCAAAATAATATGCAAGTCGCTATGTTGGTGCCTACCACTTTATTGGCACAGCAGCATTTCAATTCGTTTCAAGATCGGTTTGCAAATTGGCCAATTAATATTGCTGTATTATCACGATTTCAAACTAAAAAAGAGCAGCAGGATATTTTAACCAAGCTTGAATCAGGTTTAATTGACTTAGTTATCGGAACACATCGTCTAATTTCTGGTAATTTGAAATTTAAAAATTTAGGTTTACTTTTAATCGACGAAGAACATCGATTTGGAGTTAGACAAAAAGAAATATTGAAATCCTACCGTTCGAAAGTCGACATACTGACACTAACCGCAACACCTATTCCTAGAACCTTAAATATGTCGATGTCAGGAATGCGAGACTTGTCAATTATAGCCACCCCTCCCGCCAAACGGCTGGCAATAAAAACCTTTGTTCGACAACGAAACGAGCCGTTGATAAAGGAAGCTATCCAGCGAGAAATTCGCCGCGGTGGCCAAGTCTATTTTTTACATAATTCAGTTGAAACCATAGAAAAAACCGCCAATGAAATTCAGCAACTATTACCCGACTTAGTCGTCGGCGTCGCTCATGGTCAAATGAGAGAGAGACAACTAGAGGATGTGATGAAACAGTTTTATCACCACCGATATCATGTGCTGGTGTGTACCACTATCATCGAAACTGGCATTGATGTTCCTACTGCCAATACCATCATCATGGACCGCGCTGACAAGCTTGGATTAGCGCAACTTCATCAGCTGCGCGGTCGAGTCGGTCGTTCTCATCATCAGGCGTACGCCTACTTGCTAACGCCTCCACCTAAGCTCATTACTAAAGACGCCAAAAAGCGTTTAGAGGCAATCGGTAAATTGGAAGATCTTGGCGCAGGCTTTATTTTAGCCACTCATGATCTGGAGATTCGAGGAGCTGGCGAGTTATTAGGGGATGAGCAAAGTGGCCATATGCAAACAATCGGTTTTAGTCTTTATATGGAGCTACTTGAAAAGGCAATTAGTTCGTTAAAATCAGGTGAAGAACTTTCATTGACAGAATCTCAAGGTAAGTTAACTGAAGTTAACCTCGGTATCACCGCCCTGCTGCCTGATGACTATGTGTACGATGTCTCTATTAGACTTTCACTTTACAAGCGAATTGCTAGCGCCAAGACATCTCGAGAACTAGATCAAATTCAAGTCGAACTGATTGACCGGTTTGGTCTACTGCCTCCACAAACCAAGAATCTGTTTATAGTCGCTAACCTGCAGTTGAATTTATCCAAAGCCGGTATTGTGAAACTAGATTCCAGTGATAATAGCTTTCGTCTTGAATTCGACTCACAGCCAAACATTGACACATCTAAACTGATTGGCCTAATTCAATCACAACCTTCGCGATATCGGCTGGTTAAAGGTACATTGTTAGAAGTGTCTCAATCTGCTAAAGAAATTGACGATCGTATTCAACAAATTGAATCTTTAATTGAAACACTGAGTCTGTAAAGGGTAGTATTGAGTTTCGCCTTGCGTTTTTACGAAAAGAGAGTTTTAACCTTGTATACTGAAATGCCACAATGTTTTATGCATTCAAAAGACGCCAAACACTTAGTCAAGCGTAGCGTTAGTTCGGCATTGTTGTCGATCTTACTGTTAACCGCTAACAGCAACCTACTTGCCGCCGATGCTGAGCCACCTGAAGAAAGATGGTTTGAAATTGAAGTGATACTCTATAAGGCAACATCGGACAATGGATTATTAAAAGAATCCTGGGATGAAGACACGCCATTCAATCTACCAGAAAACCTTGTGGATTTTTTAAACCCTATCGCTCCGGTAGAAAGCGCCATTTCTGATGGTGAATTATCTCAAAATCAAGATCTTTCAGACCCATCAGTTGCAACAAAAACTGCGCAAAGCGAACAATCGCTAATTAACAACACTGTGCAATCGAATACACCGAGTGAAGGCACAAATTCAAGCACCCTAAGTTCTGAAGGAACTCTACAAACGTTTAATAAAGAAATTCCCTTTACTCTACTAGACTCAGAATTTCTAGCGCTTAAGAAAGAAGCCAAGAATATTTCAGTGCACCCTAGTTTTAGGCTACTTTCACACTTTGCCTGGCGACAACCGGTGGCAGGAAAATCAACTGCACAATCAGTCAGATTTGCGGGTGGCCATGACTATAGCGAATCTTTTGAATTCAACGGCACAAAAAAGTTAGAACTCGACAACCAGCAGGGATTATTGGAACAACAGCCACTCGATGAGCTAGACAATGAAGAAAGCCTAGCGCAAACTGAAGAAGCTCCAATAGAGTCAATGAATCAGGAAGTTAGTTCATCTATTGGAGAGACTGGTTCTAATATACAAGACTCAGAGGCCGACAATCAAGTCAAACTGCTACCCTGGGTGCCAGAAATAGATGGCTCCGCAAAGGTCTATATTTATCGAAATTATCTCCACCTAGATGCCGATTTAGTTTTTAGAAAGCCAGGCCAAATAGAGGTAGATATCTACAGTCTCGATACGCCACTTAGTTTTCAAAATGAAACTCTGTTAGCGCCTATAACTCCAATGACAAATGAGTTACAGTCCATTGACGATAATCAACAATTAAACCGGCAATTAGACAAACCACAAGAACAACCAAAAGAAGACAGCGATGAGGAGCAATTTGCTTGGCATTTTGATTCTGATTTCTTAAATCAAGACAGCGAAAAAGTTTACACCGAAAAACTATTTAACTATCCCCTCAAGCAAACTCGGCGAATGAGAAGTACGGAGTTGCACTATTTTGATCACCCTAAAATTGGGATGCTTGTCGTTATTAGACCTTACCAGATAGATGCTGAATCAAATGAACAATTCAAACAATAATTTACCCGTGAAGCCGACCTTTGGAGCAAAAATCTAATGGCAAAAATAGTTGTTTTTGGCGCTGGTCTCGTAGGAAGAGCGATTGCCCTTGATCTGGCGGTTCAGCATCAAGTCACGTGTGTCGATTTAAATAAAAAAGTGCTAGCAAAATTAAAAAAAGAAAATGATGTTATTGAAACCATTAACTTTGATCTAGCCAGCCAAAAGGACTATACCTCATTAGTGGCTGATTTTGACTTAGTGGTTAGCGCCCTACCTGGTTATTTAGGTTTCGAAATATTAAAAAAATCAATTTTGTCAGGTAAAAATATTGTTGATGCCTCGTTCTTTCCAGAAAATTGCTTTGCTCTAGACCATCTTGCAAAAAAACATGGTGTCTTTGCTGTTGTAGACTGTGGGGTCGCGCCGGGGATGGACAATATTATACTTGGGCATTTAGACACTAAAATGGAAGTCACTCGCTTTGAGTGCCTTGTCGGTGGCTTGCCTGCTAAAAGGCACTGGCCATTTAACTTCAAATCGTTATTCAGTCCGCGCGATGTACTACAAGAATACACCGGTCCAGCACGATATGTTGAGAACGGTGAAATAGTTGAGCGAGAAGCGCTCAGTGATTGCGAACTAATGGAAATTAAGCGAGTGGGAACACTGGAAGCATTCAATACGGATGGTTTAAGGACTTTGATTAAAACAATGGATCACATTCCTTATATGAAGGAAAAAACCTTACGTTATCCGGGTCACTGCGAATACATTCAAGTACTTAAAGCCTCTGGGTTCTTTTCTACAGAACCTGTTGAACTAAATGGCATAGAATTTAGCCCTTTCGAGGTAAGCGCAAAAATACTCGAGGAAAACTGGAAGCTTGCCAGCAATGAAGAAGAGTTCACGGTTGTAAGAACGACCATCGAAGGCGATGAAAATGGCAAAAAGCGACGCTATATATACAGAATGCTTGATAAAACCGATCAAGACAATAATATTTCCTCAATGGCTCGAACCAATGGGTACACAGCGTCAGCCGTGGCTAATTTTGTTCTTTCCAACAAGCTGGAACCAGGCATTTGTGCACCTGAAACTCTAGGAGCTTTAGATGGCGCATTTAAATATATTCTTGAATATTTAGAGCATCGAGGTGTTATCTACCGACAAGAAGAAACCATCATAGAATAATGCTTTTAGATAATGGTTGAATCCAATCAAAAGCTAATCTAACATCAGCTCCTTTAAACTTAACTTAAATGGCCACCAGCAAATGACAAACACACGGCAAATCTCTGCTTCTCAGCTCGAAGAGATTAAAGAAAACTTTCAGTTTTTCGACCGAGACTCCAATAATGAAATAGATCTCGGCGAATTTACTAAGCTACTGCGAGTAATTTCTCCCACTGCAACTCTTGAACAAGCTCAAAAAGGCTTTGAAATTATTGACGAAAACAATGATGGTCACATCGATTTTGAAGAATTTATGGCTTGGTGGGAAACTTGCTGGTGGGAATACTAGTAAATCGTAACAATTATAGGCAGTTTATCAGGCACCTGATCCTTTAGGTGCCCTATTTAGTCCCTCATAATTTTAAGCTTCTTGACCACTCGCAGCCCATAAACCGTCGTCACTGTATAGCTTGTAAAGATTTTCGGCTCTTTGGATGAGCTCATTTGCAAACTTAGTTTGAGTTTCCGCATCTTGTAATTCTATTCGACCGCTGGCCACCCCTTCTTCTAATTTTGCGGCTTGCATTTGCCACGCCATTGAAAAGTGTCTGAGACTTTGTCGAGCATTCTTGGCTACTTTAGCATCCGTTAAGTCTGTTGGAAAATCACCGCTGATTACCCATAAATTAAGGTTAGCTTCGGTAGTTTTTACGTACCAAATGGCAACAATGGGGGCTAATAGTTGACATTTAGGCTGGTCTATTTT
This sequence comes from Kangiellaceae bacterium, assembly GCA_965230505.1. Taxonomy (GTDB): domain Bacteria; phylum Pseudomonadota; class Gammaproteobacteria; order Enterobacterales; family Kangiellaceae. The sequence continues at coordinate 4,720,811 of OZ246006.1, forward strand.
TTTGATTTGATAGCCCTTGGAATTGCAAAATTTAGATATTTTTACATATTCACTTTGTGACCATTCTTTAAATTTTTGCTCTTCTTGTTGATTAACAGAAGTTTGAGTATTCGACATTAATATTCCTTAAACCGTTAAAACACATGAAATATACAGGTGAAATTTAAACTAGATGATAATACGCTATCAACTATTGATGGGCTAAACTATGTTATTTTTAGCGCTTCATCAAGTACTTTTATAAAACTGCTATGTATTCATCTCTCATTTCTAATCACTGTCATCGGGTTGGTGACATCCGACCACTAGCGAATACAGCGATTCAAGCACGCTACAAGCGGGTTATCACGGTTTCTAACAACATTTGACTAGCTATTCGAGCATCGCAATGGTATCTTTGCGCCAGATTTTTTAGTGCCAATATCTCAATTTAGAGTTAACTCTCATTGATTCGTCAGGTTAACGGTGGCACTAGTTACTTTTATTGGTTTTATATGCCTTTGTATCCAACGGTAAATCAAACCAAAATTGACCACCGATAGACCGGCTTAGTTCTCTTTAAGTGTAAAAGTTAAACAACCAAACACTGTTATTTCGGAGATTTGCTTTTCGTTAACGTAAACGACAAGGAGCTTAAATTTGGACTTTTTAAAACAGCTTGATGTATCTGATTCTAATAGCGGCGCGTGTTGGGGGCCAAAAGATTGGTCGACTAACAAAAGCCATTCGATCGAGTCCATTAATCCTACTAACCAACAAGCCATCTCTGTCGTCTATACCGCCAATGAAGCTGACTATGAGTCTATAATGCAATCCGCTGAAAAAGCATTTGTAGAATGGCGAAAGCAACCAGCCCCCTATCGTGGTGAGATTGTGCGCCAAATAGGAAATGCCCTGCGAAAGAACAAAGATGCTTTGGGCAGTCTAGTGTCCTTAGAAATGGGTAAAAGTAAAGCTGAGGGTGATGGTGAAGTCCAAGAAATGATTGATATGGCCGATTTTGCAGTCGGACAATCTCGCATGCTTTATGGCAAAACAATGCATTCGGAAAGGCCAGCTCATCGGATGTACGAACAATGGCAACCATTAGGTGTCGTCGGTGTAATTTCAGCCTTTAATTTTCCGGTTGCGGTATGGTCCTGGAACGCATTTATAGCGGCAATTTGCGGAAACATAACGGTTTGGAAACCCAGTCCCAAGACCCCGTTAACCGCTATCGCTGTTCAAAATATTTGTAATCAAGTGCTTGAAGCCAATCGTTTACCAGCCATTTTTCAAATGTTTGTGGACGGATTTGAAAACCAGCTAACCAACAAGCTAATTGAGGACCACCGAGTTAAAAAGCTGTCATTTACTGGCTCCTCAGTGGTCGGCAAAATGGTCGGAATGAAAGTCGCCGAGCGAATGGGCAAAAGTTTGTTAGAGCTTTCTGGAAACAATGCGTTAATAATTGATCAGACTGCCAACTTAGAACACGCCATCCCCGCCGCCGTGTTTGGTGCCGTTGGCACCGCTGGACAGCGCTGCACCACAACTCGTCGATTGTTAGTTCATAAAGATATTTATGAAACAGTAAAGAAACTGTTAATCAATGGCTATCAGCAGGTGAAAATTGGAGATCCACTCGATCAATCCAATCATATGGGGCCTCTAATTGATCAAACTGCCGTTGACAACTTCAATCAGTCTATTAAATTAGCTTTATCAGAAGGTGGTGAACTACTTGCAGGCGGTCACTCAATCGAAGGGGCAGGATACTTTGTAGAGCCCACGATTATCGCCGCTAAGAACGATTTCAAATCAGTGCAAACAGAGACCTTTGCACCGATAGTTTACCTTATCCCGTTCGATACTATCGAACAAGCGATTCAACTGAATAATTCCGTACGGCACGGACTTTCTTCAGCCCTTTTCACCACGAGTGTTCAAAATTCAGAAAAATTTCTGTCCTACGCTGGCAGCGATTGCGGTATTGCTAACATTAATATCGGGACCAGTGGTGCCGAAATAGGTGGAGCCTTTGGCGGAGAAAAAGAGACAGGCGGTGGCCGAGAAGCAGGTTCCGACTCATGGAAAGCTTATATGCGCCGACAAACTAACACCATATTTTGGGGTGATGAGCCGGTTCTAGCACAGGGTATAAAATTTGATTTAAAACAATAAAGTACCGCTTTATTGATAGTAATATATCGATCCATTAACGCCGATGAGCTATTAGCCTATCAGAACTCTGGATTGAAACTAAATTGACGAGAGCATCAGCATCAACGTCGCATTTTATAGGAGTAAACAATGGCTGTTTTTAACTTAAGAGCATATGACGATCACGAACAAATCGTTTTTTGTCGTGATGTAGAGTCAGGCTTAAAAGCTATTATAAGCATACATTCAACTGCATTAGGGCCTGCTGTCGGCGGCTGTCGAATGTGGGAGTACAATTCAGATGAAGGCGCACTTATTGATGCCTTAAGACTTTCTAGGGGTATGAGTTACAAGAATGCGCTAGCCGGATTAAAAATGGGTGGTGGTAAATCGGTCATCATTGGTAATTCAAAAACCATGAAGTCAGAAGCTTTATTTAGAGCCTTTGGGCGATTTATTGAAAACCTAAACGGTCAGTATATTTCTGCTGAAGACGTTGGAATTAACCCAAACGATATGGCTATTGTTCATAAGGAAACCAATCACGTCGTTGGTCTTGAAGGGCGAAGTGGCGATCCATCTCCAGTAACTGCTTACGGTGTCTACAAAGGAATGAAAGCTGCGGTTAAACATAAATTAGGACGTGACGACCTAACTGGGTTAAAAGTAGCCGTTCAAGGTTTAGGACATGTTGGTTATTATTTATGTGAACACCTTCGCAATGAAGGGGCAGAATTAATCGTAACAGATATCCACAAAGAGTCTGTCGATCGAGTAGTTTCTAACTTAGGTGCTACTGCGGTAGACCCGGACGATATTTATGGACAAGATGTTGATGTATATGCACCATGTGCTCTGGGAGCTTCATTAAATGATGTCACTCTTCCACAACTAAAGTGTTCAATTGTAGCTGGCGCAGCTAATAATCAGTTAGCGGAAGATAGACACGGTGAAATCCTTAAGCAAAAAGGCATCTTATATACACCGGATTACGTTATTAATGCAGGTGGTATCATTAATGTTTCTTTTGAACATCAAGAAGGTGGATACCAAAAACAACATGCTTTAGACAAGGTAGATGAAATTTACGGTACCTTACTAGAAATTTTTGAAGCTGCAGAAAAAGAACAAAAAACCACCAATGTTGTTGCAGATGAACTAGCAAGAAAAAGAATAGCCGACGCAAAATAGATTGTTATATCTAAAAGGCCAATAAAAAACGCTGCTCTTTCGCAGCGTTTTTTATTTGACAGCTCAACAATAGTTGACTATTTTTGCATCTTTGCCCCCGTATAACAATTTTGCCTTATTAACGAGGCTGATTGTCAGCATGAAAATTAGACAAATATAAAAAGGTTTTAAAATGGTTCAAGGATTAAATAGTTTTCGCTTTTTCGCGTTTTTTGCGGTGTTCTTATTCCATCTAGACTTTTTTGAATTTGGCTATATGGGGGTCCATGCGTTCTTCGTGTTATCGGGTTTTCTATTAACCCCTATCATTCTACAGATGAATGAGCATTTACCGACCAAACAGTACTTTGTCAATTTTTATGGTCGCCGTAGTTTAAGAATATTTCCGCTTTATTTCTTCTACCTAATCGCAATAAGCGTGATTGCTTATGTTGCTATAAATCATTTTGATTATGATGTTAATGACAGATTGCAACGAGCCCTTGATCAAATGGTCTACGCTGCCACTTACACCTACAATTTTTTTGCGATGTCGTCTAGTTATGAACAAACACAAACCATCACTCATTTTTGGTCGCTAGCTGTCGAAGAGCAGTTTTATCTCATTTGGCCATTAGTCATTTTTGCGCTTCACAAAACCTCAATCAAGCGAGCGCTACTTATTATAATTATTTCCGGGCCTATTATTCGGTTCCTGCTCGCTCAACTGGTTTTAGCCGATACAACCAATAGCTTTAACTCGGTTGAAATGGTTGTTTATTCCTTTACCCTTTCAAGTTTTGACGCTTTTGCGATTGGTGGTTATTTTGCCCTCTATGGTAAACAATCTAATAATTTTCTTATACTCGGACTATTTGTTGCTTTAGTGTTTGTTGGGTTACTCACAGACTACCTCGCCGGAACCAAAATTGATATTCGCTCATTTGGCTATGCCGACTTTATGAAGAATGACTATAAATACGTCTGGGCCTTTTCAATTTTTTCAATGCTCTTCGCGATGATTCTGGTCAATGTTAGAGACAAAGTTTTTCTGCCCTTTATTTTCGAAAATCAACTGATTGCCTACCTTGGAAAAATTTCATATGGGTTATATGTCTATCATTTTCCGCTGGTATATTTTATGAGTCATGAATTAAGTGATCTTTCATTCTATATTAGAGCGCCAATAATACTACTCACCACCATAGTCATCGCTTCAATTAGTTATCATTTGCTAGAGAAACGATTCTTAGAAGCTAAAGATAAGTATTTTCCTCATTAAGCAGTTGAGAGCATTAACTAGCGACTAATGCTCTCAAAATGAACGAAAAACAATAACTTTGAAGTTTAACTTAGGGCTTCCATACTCAAAACCATTTCAATAGCCTCGTGGACGGTTTGTTCTCGAATGTCGTTTCGATTGCCCTCAAATAAGAATTTTCTAGCTTTTATTTTGTTCTTGTAGGCACTAGCGATACACACAGTACCAACGGGTTTTTCTCGCGTGCCGCCATCTGGCCCGGCGACCCCCGTTACTGCAACCGAAATGCTTTCTGGAAAACTGTCTAACGCTCCCTTTGCCATCGCGTCTGCCACTTCGAGGGACACCGCTCCGTACTTTTCTAGCAAGCTTTCTGGTACATTGACTAGCCTTGTTTTTGCTTGATTACTGTAGGTTATAAAGCCCGCTTCAAACCACGCGGAACTACCGGCTAAGTCGGTAACAGTTTTTCCAATCCAGCCTCCGGTACAAGATTCGACGGTGACTAATTTAAGCCCTTTGAATAAGAGTCTTACGGATAATTTAGAAATGTCATTTTTCATCGTAAATAGCTTTTAGGTTGAGGCTTTGTTGCAATTTAATTTCATTATAGCGATTGCGGCCATTGAATTCAGGCACAAGTCAGCAAAAAACTAAATTGGTGAAATACAAGAAACTCCGATTGTTAGTTTGTTTTAGCCCAAGATTACAGTAAAATTCCGGCTTTGCCGCAAAAATAGATTTAATGTGACTAAATCAAAACATACTCCAATGATGCGTCAGTATTTGACGATAAAAAAAGAATACCCGGATATTTTGTTGTTTTATCGCATGGGGGATTTTTACGAGTTATTTTTTGAAGATGCTGAAAACGCCGCAGCTTGGTTGGGTATTACTCTCACTCAGAGAGGTAAAGCCAATGGTGCCCCCATACCTATGGCAGGCGTGCCCTATCACGCTGTTGATAACTACCTCGCAAGACTGGTTAAGCAAGGCAAATCGGTCGCAATTTGCGAGCAAATTGGTGATCCAGCCTTGGCAAAAGGCCCAGTAGAACGAAAAGTAGTCCGCGTCATCACTCCCGGTACCCTAAGTGAGGATGCCTTACTAGACGAGTACAGCGAAAATATTCTAGCTGCGGTTTACTTAGACAAATCAAGTAAACGCTACGGTATTGCCTGGATGGATCTGTCTGCCGGCGCTTTTTACTGCAATGAACATCATTCACTGGATTCATTGTGGGCGGAATTAGCCAGGATAAAACCGGCTGAAGTCTTAGCGGAAGAACAACTCGCTCAGGAATTACAAAAAGAATCTTATACCACTAAAACATTGGAAAATTGGCAATTTGATTATCACCAAAATTACCAAGATCTTTGTCAGCATTTTTCTGTCGATAATTTAGATGGTTTCGGCTGCCGAGACCTCACCCCGTCAATTTCAGCGGCAGGCAGCATACTAGGTTACGCAAAACTCACTCAACAAAGTGAGCTAGGCCACATCACCAAATTAAGTGTTTTTAAAGAGAAAGAAATTCTTCACTTAAACCGTTTTACGCGTAAACATTTAGAGATTACTGAAAATTTATATGGTCAATCTGAGACCAGCCTATTTAAGGTAGTCAATTTTTGTAAGACAGCCATGGGGACTCGTTTACTTAAGACTTGGCTTCACGCACCATTAGTGCAACCAAAAGCAATTGAAGAGCGCCTCAATCTAGTTGAAGCGATAATCGATCATATAGAGCTATCTAACCTTCGCCAAAACCTGACCGCGATTCGCGATATGCAACGTATTCTTACACGAATAGCCTTGACGACAGCTCGGCCACGAGATCTTACCGGCTTAAGAGAAAGTTTAAGAGCAATACCAGCAATAAAATCAACTTTAGAAAACGCAAACAACCCTTTGTTGAGTGATTTCTCAAATGGCATCAACCAACATATCGAAATACTAGAGTTACTAGAAAAATCCGTCCAGGACAATCCACCCGTGGTGTTAAGAGATGGTAATGTGATTGCCAACGGTTACCATTCAGAATTAGACCAGCTCCGCTCTTTAGCGAATGATGCGTCGTCTCTACTCGAACAAATGGAGGCTGATGAAAAGCAAGCGACGGGGTTAGCTAATCTAAAGATGGGGTTTAATAGAGTCCACGGCTTTTATATAGAAATATCAAAAGCTCATGCTAATAATGCGCCAGCACATTATATTAGACGTCAAACCCTAAAAAATGCCGAGCGTTTTATAACCCCAGCGTTAAAAGAGCTTGAAGATAAAGTTTTAAGTGCCAAAACCAAAGCGTTAGCATTAGAAAAATCGCTCTACAACGAACTTATTCTAAACCTGCAAGATAGTGTTGCTGAGATACTTCCTACGGCATCTCAGATAACTAAACTAGACGTCTTTCAAAGTTTTGCCAGCGCTGCCAATCGTTATCATTACATTCGTCCTGAAATGGTCGAAGAACAAGTGATAGAACTCAGTGACGCGCGACACCCGGTTGTTGAGTGTCACCAAGAATCCCCTTTTATCGCTAATAATGTACGCTTAGATCAAGAACAGAAAACCGCCATTATTACTGGCCCCAACATGGGCGGTAAATCGACCTACATGAGAATGACAGCGGTAATTGCGTTGTTAGCTCATTGCGGTAGCTTTGTTCCCGCCTCCAAGGCTAAACTTTGTAATCTGGATTCTATTTATACTCGAATTGGAGCGTCTGATGATCTAGCCAGTGGGCGCTCTACCTTTATGGTAGAGATGAGCGAGACAGCAAATATTCTTAATAATGCAAGCGCCAGAAGTTTAGTACTACTCGATGAAATTGGCAGGGGTACCAGTACTTATGATGGTTTGGCGATAGCCTATGCAACATTAGACCAACTGACTAATAAAACTTCACCATTCACCCTTTTTGCAACTCACTATTTTGAGCTGACTGAGATGAGCAAAACCAATTCAAAAGTGATTAATTTGCACTTTGGAGCCATCCAGCATGGGGAGCAATTAATATTGGATCACCAAATACACCAAGGCCCTACGAGTAAAAGCTATGGAATTCATGTGGCAAAACTGGCAGGTGTACCTGACACGGTCATAAAATGTGCTACGCAATACCAAAATTGGTTAGAGCAAAATAGTATTTCCAGCAAACGTGACGACGCCGAGGCACCTTTAACTAAGAATTCCCCTCAAAATCTGGTCAATAACAAGGAATCGCTCGACCCTCGTTTAAAAATATTAGAAAATACCGACCCAAACGAGTTAAGCGCTAAACAAGCACTTGATTTGATTTATAAGCTAACTGAACAATAGAAATTACGGAGAGCCGCTATGACTTTTGTTGTCACTGACAACTGTATTCAATGCAAATACACCGATTGTGTTGAAGTTTGCCCAGTTGATTGCTTCTACGAAGGTCCCAATTTCCTAGTAATCGATCCTGATGAGTGTATCGATTGTGCATTGTGTGAACCGGAATGCCCTGCCGAAGCAATTTTCGAGGAAGATGATTTACCCGAAGGCCAAGAAATGTTCTTGCAACTTAATGCGGAGTTATCCCAGAAGTGGAGTGATAACAACATCACTGAAATGAAAGAGCCTTTACCTGATGCTAAAAAATGGGATGGAGTTAAGAATAAACTAGAAAAATTAGAACGTTAGAGGCGCTTTGGGTTGCTATTTGCCATAACTATTCTATAGTTTGCCAACAAAGAATGAATAAAATAAATAAATAGACTAATAAAGGAAAATCATTAGTGAACACGGAAAAGCTGACTTTTGACACTATCCATGGCGACTTTATCGCCGCCGCCCAGCAATACCCAGACAATCAAGCCGTTTGGAGCGATTCAGGCACCATTAGTTATTCCGAATTAGATAGACTTTCCAACTCGTTTGCTAATTGGTTGCTCAAAAATGGCCACGCTCCAGGCAAACGCATCGCAATGATCTTACCTAAGAGTATTGAAACCATCATCTGTTTGATGGGAAGTTTAAAGGCTGGGAATACCTATGTGCCTCTAGGTGATACCTGGCCAGCAAATCGGCTTAATGCGATTATCGCCAATGGAGACTTTGAACTGGTTGTCGTCAATAAGGAAAATCCAGAAGTAGACTTTGCGGGCTGCAAGATGATGGATACCAACTCATCAAGTTGGAACGATTCGCAAAACCTTGCTTCCTCTTCAGAGATAGAGTCAGTCATCATTCAACCAGCTGATATTGCTTACATTTTGTACACTTCTGGCTCAACTGGGATTCCTAAAGGGGTCTGTGTTTCTCATTCAGCAGCACAATATTTTCCTGCCTGGGCAAAGCAAGAGTTTAATGTCGACCCATCGCACAAGATAGCTTCTATAGCCCCGTTTACCTTCGATTTATCCACTTTTGATTTGTTTACTGGGCTATCGAGTGGTGGTTGTTTATATCTTGTTCCTGAGAAGTTTAAGATGTTCCCATCTCGTTTATCTGGCTTTTTGGAAAAACATCAAATTACCACCATTTACGCTGTACCATCAACCCTTAGCTTGTTGTTATTAAATGGTAATTTAGACAAGCGTGATATGAGTCATTTTAAGGCCGTGTTATTTGCTGGCGAAGTCTTTCCAATTGCTATGTGTCGACAATTTAGAGAATTTTTGCCGAAAGACGTTCAGTATTACAATCTTTATGGTCCAACAGAAACTAATGTTTGCACTTATTTTGACGCTAGCACGGTACCTGAAGGCGAAGATAACCTGCCTATAGGGTTACCATTACCGGGAACTCTCTCATTTATTGATGCGGGTCCTGATGACGACGAAGGAAGTGGTGAACTCTGCATCTATGGTCCGACTTTAATGAGCGGTTATTGGGGCAAACCTAATGAAAATGCGCCCTATTGGACCCCTCTTCCCGAAGACTCAAGCAAAATGGCCTATCGCACCGGTGATATCACCTTCAAGGACAAACAAGGTAACTGGATATATAAAGGTCGTGCCGACAAAATGGTCAAGATTTGGGGGTACCGAGTAGAGTTAGGTGAAATAGAAAGTGGGATGCTAAAACATCAAGATATAGAACAATGCGCTGTTGTAAAAAGAGATAAGCAAGGCAATCTGGGCGAAGAGTTAGTTGCATTTGTTATACCGAGCGCAAGTGGCCTAGCCAATGGCCTCAACCATACTGAATTGTTTAAGCATTGTAAGACGTATTTACCGCATTTTATGGTACCATCCCATATCTACGAGGTAGAATCCTTTCCTCTAAATAACTCAGGAAAGGTAGACAGGCTGAGTTTAGAAGAAACAGCGCAACAGTACGTCACACAAAATTGATAGATTAGATAAAAGATTAAAATATTTTACGGAGAAATAGGATGTCAGATAAAAGCACTCAAGACCGAATTAAAGACCTGATTGTTGAAAAGGTATTGGTTGGAGTTAACCCCGAAGAAATCAGCAATGATTCGGAGCTTGTTAGTGAGTTAGGCTTAGACTCTATACAAATTATAGGTTTAATTGGTGGTTTGGAAGAAGAGTTTGACATAGTGCTAGAAGACGATGATTTAGACTTTGAGTTATTCTCGACGATTAATAATTTAGCAAAACTGGTTGACGGAAAATTAGCTTAATCATCCCTTAGGGACGATTTATTATAAAAAAGCCCGGTAGTCGATTACCGGGCTTTTTTATTGCTCAGCAATCGCTATGAGCCGCTGATTGATTGGCTCACTAACGCTCAATGGTGCCGCAAATCTTGTCTAAGTCTTTGAGATCAAAGTAGGTACCGTTTTTTATGTTCTCTAACCCTTTAACTGCATCTGCATAAGCGCTACTGACAAAGCGTTTTAAGATCAGTTGTTTTCTTTCTAAAACTGATGATTCTTCAACTAACAAACAACCGGTGTGTAAATTACAATAAAGTTCTACTAACTCTTTAAAGGCGACTTCTTTAGTTTTTTTATTCTCATAATTTGACAGCAATTGCATATAGTCGCCGTACAGCCGATACATCCCTTTTAAAAGCTCTACCGAAGGTTGAATGCTTTCGGAGTAATCACCCGCAAATATTTGCTTAAAATAATCTGCTAAAAGGTCTTGTTGTACGCCTTTTGCAGCGCCCAATACCTGAACTTGTGATGTGCCTTCATAAATATTTGTAATACGAACGTCGCGGCATAATCGCTCTGCTTTGTGTTCTTTGGTATAGCCAGCACCACCATGAATTTGTAAGCCGTCAAAACACACTTTGTTTGCAACTTCGGTAATATGATACTTAACCATTGGCGATTGCATATCTAATAGCTTGGTGACGACTGCGAGCTCTTTTTCTAAAGATTTGTCGGGAGTTTTTTGCTTTTTTAAATGCTCGACTTTTTCTTCTAACTTATTTTTTAAGTCTAAGTTTTGCACCGTTGCATAGAGCAGTGAACGGCAAGACTCTAGTTTAACATTCATGTCGATTAATAAATTACCGACAGCTGGCTTGTGGTAAATCGTTTCACCAAAAGCTACTCTATCATGTGACCAAATAAGTGCTTGCTGATAAGCCTCTTCGGCGATTCCTAGCGCTTGAGCGGCGACGCTAAATCTAGCGTGATTAAGCGTATGTAAAACCTGTATTAAACCGAACTTTCTTTTACCAATCAGCTCAGCTGGTGCATCTTCAAAATGTAGCTCGCACGTGGGCGAAGCATGCAATCCCATCTTATCTTCTATGCGTCCGACTTTAATTTTCTCTCCGCCGTGACAGGCAAACATGCTTAATCCAAACATATTGCTAGTGTTAGGCTCCGAACGAGCGAGTATCAATAACACATCACCACATCCATTAGAAATAAAACACTTCGTCCCCCGCAAATACCACTGTCCCGATTCATCTTGATAGGCTTTCAATTTAGCATTTTGGAGATCAGAACCGGCATGCGGTTCAGTCAGTACCATCGCGCCAATGTGTTCTCCTTTGCAATATTTTTTTAAGAACATTTCGCTTTGTTCTTTAGTCCCAAATTTCGCGATTGCTTCTCCAACATCTTGATAGCCAAATAGCGTCATTAACGATGCATCAGCTTGAGAGAGCATCTCTACCATCATGGTATAAATAGTCGCGGGGATATTTCCACCACCATACTCGCGTGGAAGTAACACCCCCATTAATTCAGATTCAGCTAGCTTTTGAACCGATTCCAAAGTTCCTTTTGCATATTCAACTTGTCCATTTTTTAATTTGGCTCCTTCATGGTCATTGGCGGTTGACCTAGGCTCGAAGTAATTTCCAGATAAATCACCCATTAATTCCAATGCAGCATGATAATACTCCATTGCTTCTTGATAGTTTTCCGGTGCCGTATCAAACTGCTTGGCCTGGCTGAAATCATCTTCCAAAATAGCGACTGTTTTTTCTAGATTTAATCTAGAGAATTGAAACTGTAAATCCTGATTATCAGTAAAAAAATTTGGCATAGTTGGGTCTTTTAATAAATGTTTTTTAAGGGCACAAAAGTATAAGAAATCTACCAGTAGCTTTAGGTGGTGCACAAAAAATGGGAACTTAGGTTCCCATTTTTGTGATTACAACGGCATTTAATCTACCAGTAAGTCTCATCAGGTTTGGTTAAGTCTGTACCAAATGAAGCTTTTCCAAGATAAAGCAAACACTCGTCACTGGTTGCAGGCATCAATCCTCCGCACCTTGATTCTCGGTAATAGCGTTCTAGAGGCATAAATTTAGCGATAGTACTACCACCACATAAGCGAATAGCGTCAGAAGTTAATGACGGTCCTAACTCGCTGACCATAAACTTAGACAAATGAATCGCAGTGTTGGCTTCGACTGATCCAGGTTTTGTCGCGACTAATTTGGCCGCTCGGTAGACGCTGGCTCTAGCAGACTCTACCTTGACATACAACTCACCAACCTTATGTTGGATACGAGTGTCCGAAGCTAATGGATCTTGAGTTCCAGGTATATTACGGTTCTTAAGATAATTAGTTAAAAATTCAAATGCAGCTGTACAGATACCAAGATAAACACCAACATATCCACCGACCAACCAATGTGGTTCTCGCGCTACCTTAAATAAAGCCATACCTTCATTACCTAAGAAAAGCGACTCCTTTGGTACGAAACAGTCTTCAAAATAAACAGGGTTTGTCGAAGTGGCTCTCATTCCCAGTACATCCCAAGTAAATTCGACCCGGGCATTGGGGTTTTCTTTTTCTACAATTAGGTAAGAAATTGCGGGCACATCAGAGGTACTGTCTTCTTTTTTAGCCGCAACCACATAATAGTCGGCGTAACCGGCCATGGAAACCCAGTTTTTGACACCGTTAATGACGAACCCATCGTCCGTCCGTTTATAAACTGTTTTCATTTTACTTAGATGAGCACCAATACCTGGCTCTGAAGAAGCAGACGCAAACAACTTTTTATGGGTAATCGCTTGGTCATAAACCCAATCAATAAAGTCATTCATTTTTTTACCGCGACTACCACCAATACCATCGATATTAAGCTCAGCTAAACTTCCGACTGCAATATTGTGCATATTGAAAGTTAAGCCTGTCGAAGCATCACCCTTGGCAATTTGCTCTAAGGCTTGGGTATAGGTTAAAAAATCTGCACCCATGCCACCACGATCCTTAGGAATCATGATACATAGCAGATTATGGTCTTTTAATTCTTGAAAGTTTTCTTCGGGAAAGCTACCTTCTTTATCATGTTTGGCGGCTCTTTTTGCAAATCCTTTGCCTAGTTCGCCACAAAGCTCAATGATTTGTTCGCTGGTCATTTCCGTTGGCGGAATATTCTTAAATTTTTCAGTCATATTTTTCCCTGACAATCTGATGGATTAAACAATAATCTACAATTATAGCGGTAGATACGCCAGTTAACCAATATAATCAAATGCCTATTTGCAATCAACTCAATTGGCAGTCATTTAGTATGTGAATAGTGCCACACAATGGCCTAATGTCTCACTTAGAATTATAAATATTCAAGTTAAAACAGCTAATTAGCATGATTGGACTGTTTTAACTTGACTCTTTTTAGATAAAAACTATAGTTCTCATTCGATAAATTCGCGAATCAAAACTAACTAGTTGACTGTCAATCAAGTGCTTAAGGAAGAGAAACAACAAATTAACCAGCTTTTACCCGCAAACTGTCACTGGTTTGCGGCTAAACAGGCACCAGAGAACTTTAAACTCTATCCGCAAGAACATGAATTAACCTCTCGCATGGCTCACAAAAGATATATTGAGTTTCTAGCTTCAAGGTATTGTGCAAAGCAAGTACTCGATACGTTTGGAGTTTCGGAATTTCCATTGTTGCCAAATGAGCACCGAGCACCCGACTGGCCAATGCACATAGTCGGAAGTATTAGCCATACCAAAGGGCGCTGCTTAGCGGTTGCTTGCTTAACTGAAAACCTACGCTCTATTGGGGTCGATGTCGAGTTAAGTGAACCTCTCAAAGCAGAATTAATGAGTCAAATAATTACCGCTCGGGAAGAAAAACAACTCTTAGACACAAATTCTCCATATGGCTATGCTAAATTGATCTTTAGTATTAAGGAGTCCATATTTAAATGTCTTCATCCCATTTACCAGACTTGGATTGGCTTTAAAGATGTTTCGATTTGGTTAGATTTTAGCAATAATAGTTTTTCTATTACCCAAGAAAAACAAATAACCCCCCTTCTCCCGTTTAGCGATTTGAAAGGGAGTTGGTGTTTTTCAGATGTCTTTATTTATAGTTGCTGCTGGTTAGAGCGAGCATAAAATTAGATGATTTAGGATGTAGTTTCAACACAATGTCGACACAAGCTCAAATCCGCTGGCAATTTATACAAACACAGCCAACAAAAGAAGTCATTGCTGCATGGCACAAGCTTTGTCAGGACTCAAAGCTAATATCTGCCAGTAGTACACCGACCTTTGCACTTAATGCCAATAAATTAGTGAATGCGACGGTGTTTTATGGACTTGCCTATAAAGCTGATCGTTTAGTATCAGCCCTGCCGCTAGTTATAAAATCAACTAAATGCAATGGCTTTAGTTTTCGTTATTTGCAAGTCGCAACTCATGATCACTTAGATTATTTTGTGGCCGCTGGCCAAAGTGAGCTATCTGAAACTCAGCTGATTGAAAGTCTGATAGAAGCCTGTCGTAAACAGTTAACAGGATGGCACTTATTTTTCTCAAGACGATGGTTTTTTGAGTCAAAAATAAATCGTTCATATATTAGCCAATCCTACACCAGACAGGCAGCATATTTTGACCTCCGTGAAAAACAAAGTATTGCCGAGGTCATTTCCAAAAAGTTACTCAAAAATTTAAATCGTTTTGAAAAAAAACTATTGGTATCAAACGAACAATTAAAACTGGTACAAATGACAGGTAAAAGCTCAGTTCAAGATTCTTTACAAGTGTTTTATGGTATTGAAAAAGCCGGATGGAAAGGTAAAGCCGGATCAGCTATTTCTCAAACGAATTCTCTATCAACATTCTATAACCAATGTTGGCAAGAGTTTGCCGAGAATAAGAATGCCAAGCTGTTTGAATTGAAGCAAGAAGATCGCACCATTGCTGCCTGTATCGCCTTTCAACATACAGATAATTTGTTTTTACATAAAATTACCTACGATGAGGCATTATCAAAGATGAGCCCAGGCTCAATTTTAGTAAAGAAAATCATAGAATCCTGCATTGAACAAGGTAATGTCAGTAAACTGTGTTTTAATACCAATCCTCCTTGGGTAAGACGATGGCACCCCGAGATAGACCAGCTACTCGCGATACAAGCTTTCAATGCCAATATAAAAGGCTTTGTTTTAAACCGAGTAATAAAGCTATACAATTTATTAAGAAGAATTAAGAGACGATTGGAAAAACGTGACTAAAACAAACTATTCATTACCTGCAGATCTTCAAAAAGACATTCGCAGTGTAATAACCGCTGAACTCAACCTGCCTGAGGCTGCAACACTACAATATAAAATTATCTATGACGATGATCGTCGTATTTATAAAATTAAAGTAGCAGAGAGCAGTGAGTTTTTTGTACTAAAAATAAGAGGGATTAAAGTCGTCAAGCAACAAGATCATGACTTAGACGACCTACAAAAAGAATATCAATTACTTGAAAATGCTTGGGCAAGCGCTAAATCAATGCCATCCAATTTCGGCATGTCCAAACCTATTAAACTGTGGCTTGAAGAAAAAGCAATGCTACTCTCCGGGTGTAAAGGTGTAAATTTCAACGATTGGTTTAATCAGCACATTATCAAATGGTCGTTACGACCTTTCGAGTTACAAAATGCAATCAAAAATGTTGGCGAGTGGCTTGGAAGCTATCACCAAAACGCCGCCACAACAGTATCACTAGATCAAAAATTTGATAATCGAACTAGCCACCTAAAACGAATGCTGGGCTATCTGACAACAAATTCTAGACATAGACTTTCAGAAGATAAAATTAATCAAATAGAAGCTCAGTTTGAGCAGCTGGTAAAACAATCTAGCACAGGGTCAGTAGCACAAGTTCATGGAAACTTTGCCTATCGCAACATACTCTATAGCTCTGATCAAATAAACTTAGTTGACTTTGAAGACGCTCACCAAGAACACGTTGCTTTTGACATTGGCCAATTTTTAGCAGAAATCATGTTTAAATCGCAATTTCCTTGGCTTAGACATCTTACTAATAGACTTACTAGTTCTTTTTTGACTGGCTACCAACAACAATTTGAACAGCAGAAAAACTTGACTGAGGCCTATTTGGGGTACCACTTGGTGGTCCATTTGTATGAACATTGTTCAAGAAAGAAGCCCAATGGATTAGCAGGTTTGATTCTAAGTTACCGTATTCGCTATTTAACTGGACTGATTAAAAATTGGATTTCCCAAAATCAACCTTAGTATCAACTCTTAAAAAGATAAAAAGTAATTCCCTCCCTGAGATATTTGTCAATTAACAAGCACTATCACAACGATTGGACTTTCAGTTTGGTGGTTTTTGCTCATCGATGCTAACTAGCGAGGAACAAGGACAATCATTAAACTTTGTGTATTTTAGGGAGAATTTGAATGAAGTCTTTGAGACAAGGAATAAGCATTTTTCTTTTATTACTAGCACTATTTCTTATCGTTATCTTGCTCTACCCTGAGGATAGGGCTGCCAGTAAAGCCTTAGGTTATTCGGGCTGCTCTGGACACAGCCATTGGAGCGAAAAAGTGACTTAAGCACAAGCTAGTGAAAATACAAGACCTTTCACTAGCTTATATTAATGGATTAATTAAGCTCGTATATGCGTATCCAATTAGCTTCACTAACAAAGACTAACTCGTTATTAGGCCCAATTGTTACCCCTTCAAATTGAGGCGCACCGGATAAATCAAGGGTAGAGATAATTGCTCCGGTGTCGGGGTTAACTTGGAGTGCTCTTCGAGATTGTTGACTAACGATAATTAAGTGACCTGTGCGCTCATCGTATACCATTCCTGCTAAATCATTAGCTGTCCCATTGAAAGCTTGTTGGGCGTTAAATGGTTCGATAACAGTTAGGTTGGTTGCCTCATTGTATTCAGATGATGAATCAGCAGGCATATCGAAGTAAACGACTTTCAAGTTCCTACCGTTTCCACCTTCTTTACAGGCATACACTCTAGCAGGAGCACCGCCACTTGCTTTACGAACTGAGATTCCCTCTAGTCCCTGATTTCCGCCACTAGCAGCTAGTATTTGATAACGTTGCGAAGTGGGTGGTAGTCCACTCACATTTTCTACAAACTCATCAACCGTAATTCTTGATGCAGCATTATCTTCCGAAACAATAAGTACCTCATTATCATTCACAAAAGCCAACCCTTCTGTGTCGGTATTAATACCGTTAACTCTTAAATTTCCGACGTAAGCAAAATTAACATCATATCGATGGATTCTTGATGCGCCATTTTGAACCACCAGGTATTGTTCTAATCCTGGGTGCCATGTAATTCCTGATGCATCATCAGGGATATTATCGATTTGAAAAGCATCTCCTTGTGGCGAGTAATTCTCAATCAGTATTTCAGTTTCAGAACCTTCCACTTTAAATCGAGCAGTAACATCGACATTAGCGTTCATTTCTACACTACAGACACCATTACCACTACAATCCCCTTGCCAGTACTCTAATTCGTACCCGGGATCTGGAGTTGCGGTGAGAGTAACACTGGTACCTTCATCATAAGTTTCATTACAATCACCCGCGCAATCAATTCCATTCGGAGAGGAAGTCACTCGGCCGTCGCCAATAACAGTCACGTTTAGATCAAAGGTAGATGGTTGCTCTTCAACAAATTCTGCTGTCACACTTTTGTTACTATCCATGGTTACTGAGCAACTGCCAGTGCCTGTACACGCACCACTCCAACCACTAAATTCAAAGCCAGATTCTGGGCTAGCGACCAACGTGACTTGAGTATCTTCTGCGTAGCTTTCCTGGCAATCCGAGCCACAAGCGATCCCAGATGGTGTTGAATCGATTGAGCCACTCCCAATAACACTTGTGGTTAGGCTGAATTCTTCACTGCTTAAGGCTTGAAAAACAGCAGTCACTGTTAAATCCGAAGTTAAAGACACGTTACAGCTTGTACTTCCGCTGCATGCGCCGCCCCAAGCTACAAACTCAAAACCTGATTCAGCGGTAGCGGTTAGGCTCACCATAGTATTAATTTGATATTCTTGGCTACAATCTGAACCACAATTGATACCACTAGGCGACGAGGTAACAGTACCTTGCCCATTAACCGTAACCGATAGTTCAAATAATTCTTGTTCTGTAACCTCTTGAAAGTTGGCAGTAACATTTTGTGCTTCATTCATGCTAACCACACAAGATTCATTACCTGAGCAACTGCCACTCCATCCAGTAAAAACATGACCAGCGTCTGCTGTCGCTTCTAATGTCACAGAGCTGCCTTGTTGAAAGCTTTCACTACAAGTTGTACCACAATCAATACCGCTCGGTGTAGAAGTCACTGTACCAAATCCGTTTTTCGAAACAGTCAGTGCAAAACTTTGATTTTCTTCATTTTCTTGCCTAAAAACAGCCGCCACGGTTTTATCGCTATCCATCACTACGACGCAGGCTCCTGAGCCACTGCAAGCACCATTCCACTGTTGAAAAACGTAGCCTGGGGCCGCATTGGCAATAATTTCTACCGTGCCATCATGTTCGACTACCGAACTACAAACACTAGAACATTCAACGTCACCTTCGACACTGCCATCACCTTCGACCTCAATGGTAAGCGTTTTTTGCTGTAGCTCTAGTTCGACATCAGAAGACTCTTCACCACCACCGCACGCCATGAGTCCGAATGAAACAACGACTAATGTTACGACTTGTCTTAAAATAGCTAGGTTTGATTTAATCAATTTGCACATTATGTTTTTAAACCTTAAGGGTATTTGGAATCAAAAAATCACTTGTTAAGCCTATTATCGACCAAGGTTTCGATTACTGGAGCGACCAAGTTGGCAGAAATCCCTTTAGTTAACAGGCCTGTGACCAAGGTCTCAAACCGATCGGACAAAACTCACAATAAAATCAATCAGATAAAATAAAATCTATCTGTAAAGCCTGCCTAACTGTTCTATAATCTTGTTTTGTTAGGGTAATTTGGTCTAAGAATCTGAAAACAATAGGGCTTGCCACTTTAACGTGAAGTTCTAATGAATAAGTTAAAAGGAAGTAGTATTTTATTATGTTAATACAAAGGGTTAGGCCATTTTTTAAAAGTACTTTATTAATTATTTGCAGTCTGATTATTACTGGGTGTTTGAGTAAAAAGGAAACTAAAACTCCTGATCTCAACATTCAACCAAATAAACCAATTGAGCTAATTCAATATTATAAAAATATATCCGCACCGTTCAGCCTAAATCATTACAACCAAGGCCAAAAAGCCTTTAATGTCACTCAAATTGGCAATAACGCATCAGGAATCACCTGGGACCCCTTCCAGAACGAATATTTTATCATCCAAAATAATTCCGCAGTGTTGTATCGCTACGACTCAGAATTTAACTTTATTGGTAAACTTAGAAAGGCAGGTAAAATACACAATGATACAGAAGGCGTCTCTTTCATTGACGGACACAATTTGCTCATCGCTACGGAAGCAAATGCTGTTTATGTAATTGAAACCGGTAAAGCTATTTTTGATAGAGGTTATTTTACACCTAGCCTAGCCTTAAAATTCGCCGATAGACCACCTAAAAAGAATAAAGGAATCGAATCGACAGCCTATCGAGTTGGCTCAAACGTTAGAAAAGCTCGGTTTTATGCGGCCGTTGAAGGAACCGCTAGAAGTCCCTTATCGAAAATGCGAGTGTTGTACGTCGATGCCGATGTTAGTAGCGGCTTATTCGACAATTTATTGTCATTTGATTCAAACTTACGCGTCACAGAACCCTTTGATGCTGAAGTTGCATTTTCGGGAGTCATTACTGATATTGCCGGGATGACATTTGATCCTTTTGGAGAATCTTTACTAATACTCAGCCAAGAATCTCGCAAATTGATTCAAGTGAATCCAGAGACTGGCGAAGTCCTTTCCCAACTTAAACTTTCCGGTGCGCCAGTGTATGAAGGTGTTACAATAGGCCCCAATGGAGAACTGGTGTTTGTCAGTGAGAGAAACTGGGTTCAGGTTTATCCAAAAGTTAGCAACTAAAACGTAATAAGCAAATAGCACGTATCTAATAATAAACAATTGATTAAAAAATCGACAAGGTAGTATTGATGAAAAACCAAAGTATCGTCTTTTTCTCATCCGATGACTGGGGCTGGAAAACGAGTAAATATCAACTTTCAACCCGTTTTGCCAAAGACAACAAAGTTCTATTCGTTTCTTCAATTGGGTTCAGAGCACCCACTGCTTCTTCGGACGATATGAAGCGAATATGGAATAAGCTCAAAAGCTTCTTTAAGGGCGTTAAAAAAGTCAATGATAACCTTTATGTACTTACGCCTTTAGTTGTTCCCTTTAGTTGGTTTCCTTTTAGAAATAGTCTTAACAAGCTTATATTGAAAATGCAGGTAGGTTGGGCAAAATGGCGTTTAAATATGTCTAATCCATTTATGTTTGTATTTTCAGAAAACTGGCATGACTATGTGATCAATATGAAACGCGAAAAACTAATCTATTATACCGTGGACGAGCAAGCTAGCTTTTCTGGTTTAGATGGGCAGCGTTTTATTGAAATGGATAAAAAACTAAACCAAGCTGCTGACGTAATTTTTTGTTCTGCTAGAACGCTCTATGACAAGAATGTCCAAACGAACCCCAACACACACTATATGCCTCACGGGGTGAGCTATAGCTTATTTGCAAGTACGCTAAACGAAGATACCACTAAAGCGGACGACATCGCAAAAATTCCTGGCCCCATTTTTCTTTTCTTTGGACATATTTCATACGATTGGGTCGACAAAGATCTGGTTAAATATTTAGCTAAAGAAAGACCAGATTGGTCGTGGGTTTATGTTGGTCGTTACTCAATGGCGGAAAAAGAATTCGCCGGCTTTGACAATATTTACCTTTTAGGTGAAAAAGATTTCGAGGAACTACCTCGCTATTGTAAAGCGGCGGATATTGCGACCATCCCTTTTGTTTATAGTAAATTAACCAATAATTGTAACCCGCTAAAATTACCTGAGTATTTCGCCGCAGGATTACCGGTGGTGAGTACCAATATTCCCGAAGTTAAGCGAGCATTTGGCGATGAATGTTATATCGGCCACGATAATGAAAGCTTCTTAGCGGCCTGTGACAAAGCGCTTGAGGAAAATGATATAGAGCACAACCTTAAGCGAGCAAAAGAAATGGAGAAACACAGTTGGGAAGAACGCATTAACAGTGTTTATCGTATCATCCAAGAAACAACTAACGCTAAGTAACTCAAGAACAAATACCTTATTAAGATTGGAATAGAATAGAATGTGTGGAATCGTAGGAATTTATAACTACAAATCAGAACAAGAAGTTTCTGAAGCGTTACTCCAAGGAATGAGTGAAAAGATTCCTTATCGAGGTCCAGATGGTTTTGGTTATTTCTACGATAAAGAAATTGCACTCGGGCATCGTCGACTAACAATCATCGATACCAATGAGCGCTCCAATCAACCTATGACTAGCTCTCACGCTGAAACTACCATTTGCTATAACGGTGAAGTTTATAATTATGTTGAGTTAAAGCAGCAGCTTGAACAATCCGGTGTCACATTTAAAACCACTTCCGATACTGAAGTCATCCTAGAACTTTACAGAAAAAAAGGGATCGATTTTCTCAACGAGCTTAATGGTATGTTTGCTTTTTCCATTTGGGATAGGAAAAGTGGTGAATTTGTTCTAGCTAGAGATCGTCTTGGTATTAAACCATTATTCTATGTTGAAACAGAGCAAGGCATAGCCTTTGGTTCTGAAATAAAAACCTTACTCGATGTTCCCGGGGTCTCAAAGCAAGTTAATCAAAAGTTGATCGATAGTTATATGAGTGTTGGTTATTGCCCGACCGATGAAACTTTATTTAAAGGCATCAAAAAACTTGCTCCTGGACATGTTATAACGGTCAAAGATGGCAAGCTCGTCATCAACAAGTTTTGGGATATGCAGTTTGATAAAACTAAGGATAAAGGCGAAGCGTTTTATATCGACGAGACTAAGAAATTATTTGAAGATGCAGTTAATATTCAACTGCGAAGTGATGTGCCATTAGGGGTTTTTCTAAGCGGTGGGATTGACTCATCAGCGGTGGTCGCGATGATGAAAAAACTTGGTGTTAAAGATATTAAGACTTTTTCTGTCGCTTGGGACTATGGTTCTGACTTTAACGAAACTAAATACGCTCGACAAGTCGCCGAGCAATTTGAAACCGATCATACAGAATACTTTATGAGTGCGGATGATTTTAGAAACTTCCTGCCGGACTATATACGTCATATGGATGAGCCGGTTACCGAAGCGGCCGCTATATCGCTTTATTACTTAGCGAAAAAGACCAAAGAAAAAGTCACCGTAGTGTTATCAGGCGAAGGTGCCGATGAGGTGTTTGGCGGTTACCCTATTTATAAATACATGCATGTAGTCGAGCAGTATAAAAAGATTCCTAAGTTTATTCGTAATCCAATCCTTAATCCAATCTTAAGAATGCTTGGTGAAAAATGGGCTAAGTATGCTGACTTAAGTGAAGTTGATATCGAACAAAGTTATTCTGGCGTTTCATTCTATGAAAACTCGCAAAAAGAAAAGCTTTACTCGCAAGAATTTCGTAATGTCGTTAAACAAAACTCTAATCAAAACAATATTGCACCTTACTACCAATATACTAAAGGACAAGATCTACAAACTAGAATGCAATATTTAGATGTTAAAACCTGGTTAGTCGACGACCTACTGATTAAAGCAGATAGAATGAGTATGGCTGCTTCTCTAGAATTAAGAGTGCCCTTTTTAGACCATCGTTTCTTAGAATTTGCTGCGAAGATGCCAAGCAAATATCGATTTAAAGGTTATGAAAATAAATATATTCTGAAAAAAGCCATGGAAGAGTTTTTACCTGACGAAATTCTTTACCGTAAGAAACAAGGTTTCCCAACTCCGCTTTCTATTATGTTTAAGGGTGACTTGTACGAATATGTTAGCGGGATAATTGATAGTGACCTAGCTCATGCTCGTGGTTATTTTGATCCGGCTGAGATCAAAAAGCTGTTAAAACAACATAAAGCGGAAGAGCGTGATAATCATCGAGTTTTATGGCAGTTGTTAGTACTAGAATTATGGCATCGCGAGTATATTGATTAGTCAATAATTGAATAGTGATTTAATCGTTGCCCTTGTATAGCTGTTAGCGTGTCCTAATAGGACTTTGCAGAGCCTACTGACTAGATACATTGGTTGAATAATAGGAATGGTTTTGTCGACAGTCTGTGTCGGGTTGCCTTCATCTACCCGAACTAATTTAAGTCCGTCGAAAGTGTTAGTTTGATTTTTCAATCATTGTAATACTTTGACGAAATATGTGAATTTAGCAATTAAAGAATGCTCCGAATTTATTTTTCTTCCGCTAAACCAAAGCATTTAAGAGAGAAGTTTAACCGACCTTTTCCTTGTATTCCATTGATAGATAAATTCATATACTTGAGGACTGAGCGACCCACAACAGCGATTATCGGAAAATTGTCTACTTTGGGGTGTTTTTTACTCAAATCCTTAACCCCCATTAAATGACTATTAAACCCATACAACACTTGTTTATTATCTAATACGCCGATGGGCGCGAGAGTAAGAAGACCTTTATAGTTATTTACTTCTGACTCCCCCCAAAAAGAAAAGCTTTTACTTTTTTCTTCAATGGTCAAACGAAGTTTAATAGCAACACTTTCATCTATAGCAACTATTGGTGCGCCAGTATCTATTATCGCATAGCCTGCTATACCAGAATGTTCATTATTTTTGTCTTTAGATATTTTTATAGGAATTAACGGACCCAACTCATACATATGCTTAGAGCTTTCATTATATAGTGGAATATAATAATCAAGTTCATATTTACCATTACAATCACTCGCTTTTAACAATCCACTACAAAGAAACGAAACTAAAATGAGGACTAAATAATTCATATAAAATTGAATCCAGAAATATAACAGGTAGACCAAGAATAGCAGGAAAAGCCAACTATTAAAGCCATTTTATTGTAAAGCGAGCCTAAGCTGCACTGTTATTAGTTACAAGAATAGAAAAATTGACAACAAACTCAAATTACGTCTGATATACTTTCTACAAGTACTCGTAAACCCTAACATGAGCTATTCTAGATTAGGAACCTGAAATGAAATGTGCTGATTCTCTTGTTTTGCAAGATTAAAAAAATAATTGGAGTGACCTTCTAATATGAACCTTCTTTCATTACGCCCTTTGTGTTTACTATTTTTTTGCTTCTCTATAACCTTTTTTCAATCGGTGACCGCACAAGACATTGAATTTCAAATTAAAGGCGCAGTATTAGGAAAAAGCTTAAACCACTATAAAGAACAATATAAGAGCGAGTCTACTCAGGTGCTATTCGGAGAAACTATTAAAGTTAATTTTCCTAATTCGACCTTAACCATAATTGCTAAGAAAGAGGAAACAGCTAAAAAAATGTGGCTTCAGCTCGACTTGTCGATTTCTAATAAAAATGCGCTTCTATATTACTCTTCCGAGTTGAAACAACAGTATGGAGAGCCTTTAAAAGGAGAAGAGTTAACGCGTTGGATAACCGCCTTAAATAAGGATACTGACTACTTGGAGTCAGAACGGATATATAATGCATGGACTAAGGGAAACCAGCATCTCTACATATATCAGGGTAAATATCGTTGGCGTATTAATTTAATAGAACGAGAAGTAAATATTCAACAATCTAAATGATTCTATTATGCGATGAGACGTAAATAATAAACAATAAAACGATTAGTTTTGATTAACAAGATATCTTCGTTACTTTCTAGCAACTCCCATTCATCGGGATTACCTTATATGAGGTGGTCGATAAAAAGAACAACGCTTTTGTTAGACAGAAAGCTGTCGGGTTAACTCCGTCCACCCGACGTGCTTTTTGGTCCCAAGGACGTTTTTCATTAGAATCCTTAGCCTACTATTCAGCAGGTTCCGAATAAGCAATCCCACTATCCCCATTAGCATAACTCGCTAATACTGCATAAGAACTACAACTGCTATCATCTGTATAGACCAACACATCTTCAGCTAACGTGGCTAAAACATTGTTACCAGTGGCAGTACAAATAACCTTCCAACCGGTTACCGCCTCCCTTCTACTGCCCGAATGATGCTCCCAAGCGATGCGTTTGTTACTTCCTTTATCTTTAACTCTTACCACTAACGGTGGAATACGATCATTGATATATCCCCAAAAATACTCCGACATGGATTCACCTTCAGCTACAGCACCCCGATTACCATCAATATCAACCGTCCCACCGCCAACTCTGAAAGCTCCCGTATTTCGATAAGCTCGCATATTTTTTGCGATGATATCTTCTCCAGGAATAGGCCAACGGCGCGCTGTAGTTAAGGTATTGAAATCGTTATCACCATGAAAGGTATCTGATCGCCCATTAAAATAAAGCTGACTAACTGGAAGATACTCTGGCCTTGTACCAGCATCATTCACACCAAACACATCATCAAAAACGGTTGAAGTAAAACTAACATTCGATCCAAACGCTTGTCCGCGACTGGTTCCACCCTCAAACCCTCTAGCCAAGCCAAAGAATGAGTTTGAAACATCAACCGGCTTATCAGATTGAAGTAACCATAATCCACACCGATCGGTTTGAGGCGTGCAGGTTCCTTCAGAATCGTAAGACACAATATTTTTCCACGGGTGTGTAGGTCCAGCTTGAGAATCCATTAGACTTAATGAAAGCTTATTGTTTACCGACAAGGTTCCATTTGACTCTAAGGTCGCCGGATCATTTTCACAGCCTGTTGCCGGATAAGCTTCTAAGCCTGCATAATTTTTATAATGGGGGGCGGCAATCGCTAACGAATCAAATACTGTATTGTCTTGGCTTAAATGTAATGTATCGCAATAATTACTGAAACCACCATAAGGTTGATCGCCTTTATGCTCATCTAGCCGAACAAACGATCGTCTGGTAATTGAGCCATTAGTGCTACGTGTCATTATTCCGTATCGGTTATGTCCCCAATCGTAACTATTTTGAAATAACGGATTACCACCATTGATCCTCATACCTGCATTAGAACACCAACCACTATCTGCTTCACTAAAGTTAGAGCAGGGTTCGCCATTAGTTCCAGCTCCCTTAGCACCAACAAAGTCAATAATTAAGTTCTGGTTGGTTGCCCCTTCAAAATTTGTTAAAGATTCTCTTAAAACATTTTTAACGACAAAACCAACAATGGCGACATATCGATTGGCACTCAATTGAAAGGCATTTTTTTGTTTGGGGATTGAGCCATGCGCTTCACCATTAATCACTGCACCACCCGGCGATTGAGAAATAATCGTTGAGTATTGTTCAGCTGAACCGGCACTGGGGGCGGTACCTTTATAGGCATTCTCATAGGATTCGTTACGGCTGACTGAGACAGGGTAATTGCCATCAGGGAATACTATCGTGTCTCCTCCTGTCATTGCTTGACCGGCTACGCCAATGTAGGGGGATACTCCGTTTTCACCGGCAACCCTTAAACGACTCGTGCCGCTATTATCAACGTGGATTACTAATGAAGCATAAGCTACCTCGTCATAGTTACTGCATTTAATTCGTATATGGAACCCTCGACCGAAATTTAGAGCTGATGTATCCCAAGTAATCCGACCCGTTTCAGAATCGACTTTGACATCATCATGGCCTAAATCTTTACGACAAATGGTGGGGGCTCCACTAATTTGGGGCAAGAAATCAAAAGTGTCGCCATGAGAAACTTCATGGTATCCCATATCAGCAATTTTTAGAGTTTGTTCTACGAAGCTAGCGGTCACTGCTTTATCAGCATTCATTGAAAAGCTACAAGCACCGTTGCCCGAACATTCTCCACTCCAAGATTGAAGTTTAAAACCCGCTTGTGGGTTAGCGAACAAATGCACTGGTGTATTTCCGTCGATTGTCGATGAACACTCACTGCCACAAGAAATGCCATTTGGCGACGATGTCACCGTGCCGCCGCCTCCCGAGGTTACAGTCAGACTATAAGATTCGCTGGTTTGTTGAGCAAAAGTAGCCGTCACAGATTGATCGCTATTCATTACCACGACACAACTGGACACTCCACTACATGCTCCACTCCAACCTGTAAAGTCAAAGCCTGAATCTGCTGTTGCGGTTAATGTGATAGAAGTGCCTTCATCATAATCATTAGTACAATCGTCTCCGCAACTAATACCTGCTGGTGATGAAGAAACACTGCCTGAACCAGATAAAGAAACGGTCAGACTAAACTGTGTTGAACCACCTCCCCCAGTACCACCATTTCCACCATTTCCACCGTCAGTTGGCTTACTACTGCCACCTCCACCACCACAAGCTAAGCAAAATAGTATGGGCAAAATACTTAGAATTGACGATTTTTTATGTGTATATTTGAATAAAAGCTTGATAAACATAGCGTTCCTAGCGATTTATGACGAACGATTAAAATTCCATGAAGAACAGAGTATAAACAATTAGAGTGAAAAGTGGCCAGAAAAGTTACTCGTCACTAGCAGCGTTTTTTAATCAGTAGAGTTTTAATGAAGAAGGATTATCAATAAAAAAAGGCAAGCCAAAATGGCTTGCCTTTTAAATTTTCATTGTTAACGAATAGTATCGGTTACTCTGGGCTTTCGGTATAAGCGATGCCACTATCACCGCTGCCATATACAGCTTTTACCCCGTAAGCGGTGCAACCAGAGTCATCATTATAACTTAATTGGTCAACAGGCAAACTAGCGATTTGACTACTGCCAGTCGCTACACAAACGACTTTCCAGCCAGTAACAGCATCTCTTCGGCTACCCGATAAATGTTCCCAAGCGACGCGGTTAACCGCACCTTTACTTTTAACACGAACAACTAACGGTGGAACTTTATCATTTATGTATCCCCAAAAATACTCTGACATACTCTCACCTTCAGCGGCAGCACCACGATTACCATTAATATCAACCGTTCCTCCCCCTACTTTATATGCAGTTGGATTTCTGTATGAGCGCATGTTTGCAGCGATAATATCTTCACCGGCAATAGGCCAACGTCTCGCAGTAGTTGGTGAATCATATCCTTCATCACCGTGGAACGTATCATACCGGCCTTGATAGTAAAGCTGCGATTCTGGTAAGTATTCAGGTTTTGTACCGGCATCATTGACTCCATGCACATCATCAAACGCAGTTGCTGAGAAGTTAACGTTGTTGCCAAATGCTTGACCTCGGCTGGTGCCACCTTCAAATCCGCGAGCCTTACCGAAGAATGAATTTGTTACATCAATTGACTTATCAGCCTGTAGTAGCCATAAGCCGCAGCGGTCAGTTTGAGGCGTGCAGGTGCCCTCGCTATCAAAAGAAACGATCTGATCCCAAATGTGAGTTGGGCCAGCTTTTTGATCCATAAGCGACAATGATAGTTTATTGTTGACCGCTAACAAACCAACCGTTTTTAATGTTGCCGAAGTATTCTCACAACCTGTTGCAGGGTATGCCTCTAGACCAGCATAATTTTTATAGTGAGGTGCAGCAATCGCTAGCGAGTCAAACACAGTATTGTCTTGGCTTAAATGTAGAGTATCGCAATAGTTACTGAAGCCTCCATATGGCTGGTCACCTTTATGCTCGTCTAATCTAACAAAAGAGCGTCTGGTAATCGAACCATCAGTCCGGTTGGTCATGATTCCGTATCTATTATGGCCCCAATCGTAACTGTGTTGAAACATTCCGGTACCACCGTTAATTCTCATTCCGGCGTTAGAACACTCACCACTTCCCGCCTCACTGAAGTTAGCACAAGCTCGACCATAAGTTCCGGCGCCCGCTGCACCAACAAAATCGAGTAACAAATGGTTATTTGTACCACGAGTAGTTAGTGATTCTCGCTGTACGTTCTTAACGACAAATCCGACAATGGCTACGTAACTGTTAGCCCCTAGCTCAAACGCTTTTTTCTGCTTTCCAATTCCACTATGTGCTTCACCATTAATGACGGCTCCACCAGGGTTTCTAGAAATGATAGTACTAAATTGTTCAGAGGTACCATTAGTCGGCGCGGAACGGTTAAAGGCATTTTCATAAGATTCGTCACGGGTTACTGAAACAGGATAATTGCCATCAGCAAATACGATAGTATCACCGCTGGTCATTGCTGTCGCAGCACGGGCAATATACTGAGATACTCCACCTTCGCCAGCAACTCTTAATCGACTAGTTCCAGACTTATCAACATGAACCACCATCGCAGCATAGACTGACTCACTATAGTTACTACACTTGATACGAATATAGAAGCCTCGCCCAAAGTTCAAACCGGAAGTATCCCAAGTAATTTCACCAGTTTCAGAGTCTACTCTGACGTCATCATGGCCTAAATCTTTTCGACAAATATCGACGTCACCAGTAATTTGAGGTTGATAAGTAAACGTATCTCCAAAATCTACTTCGTGAAGTCCCATATCAGCAATCGCTAAGCTACCACTAGGGTTACTTTCTACAAAAGTAGCGGTGACCGTTTGAGCCTGACTCATTGTGATACTACAACCTGAAGTTCCACTACAAGCACCACTCCAAGATTCTAGTTTGTAACCAGCGTCGGCGGTCGCAAATAAGCTTATTTGAGTGTTTTCGGATAAAGTTTCTGAGCAATCTGACCCGCAATTAATACCTTGTGGGCTAGAAGTGACCGTACCATTACCGTTAACGGTCACAGATAATAGGTGATCTGGGGCATCTACCGCGGTAAATGTAGCCGTTACCGATTTGTCTTCGTCCATTAACACACTGCAATTAGATGTACCAGTACAGGCCCCTTGCCAACCAGTAAACTCAAAGCCAGTCTCTGCTGTTGCTGTTAAGCTAACTGAGGTTCCGTCGTCATATTGATTTGAACAATCCGAGCCACAATTAATGCCTGCTGGACTAGAGGAAACAGAACCTGAGCCCAAAATACTCACCGTCAAAGAATTAGTTTGTGCATTTACCGTTCTAAATTCTGCAGAAACCGACTTATTTTGAGACATGGCAACGTTACAACTCATGGTACCAGTACAACTACCACCCCATCCAACAAACTCAAATCCCTGTTCAGCTGTAGCCGTAAGAGAAATTTGACTTCCGTCTTCAAAGCTTTCTGAGCAGTCGTCACCACAATTAATGCCCGCTGGAGAAGATGTTACCGTTCCGGAACCCGTGACCGATACCGTAAGATCGAAGAACTGGGTTGGTTGCTGTTCAAAAACAGCAGTGACTTGCGTATTTTCCTCAAGAAGGATATTACACGCACCACTACCACTACATGCGCCAGACCAATTCACAAATTGAAATCCACTTGGCGCAGTCGCGGTTAAAGCAATTTGGCTACCCTCTTGAAAGTCTTCGCTACAATTACCAGTACAATCAATACCACTGGGTGAGGATGTCACGTTACCGTTGCCATCGACAACAACGCTAAGTTTATATTTTACTGGTCCATCAGGTTTTTCCTTTGGGGTCTCCTCCCCACCGCCACATGCTGCGGTAAATAATAATACCAGTCCAGCAATGGCTGACTTGTATTGAGTTTTAAATAAAGTTAATGAATGAACTTTCATGGAACACCTATAAAATTTTGCGACCGTTTTAAATCTGTTGACTGGAAAAAATGACTATAAGGCAGAACAAATGACGACTTAAAAACACTGTTCGCTTGATACCTCTATCGGTTAGTCTAGGAATAACTAAAGGGAGTATGTGTGCGCAATTCCCACTTTTGAGGCTAAATGACAATTAACTAAGTGGTTCTGTGATCAGGGTCGCACTATTTGGAACATTGAGAGCCCGTATTCTATGGGGTGTAGCGTTACACCCTATTACGTTCTGAGATAAATGATATTGCAATTAGAATAGAAAACACCATCTTTTAGTCTATTTCTCTATATAAGCTATTCCACTAATATCATCAGCATATTTTGCTTGGACAGCGAAAGCTTTACAACCAGAGGTATCATTATAAGTGAGAGTTCGAGAATCGACTTCGGTTAACACTTTGAGTCTGTGTCTGCCTTCATCAGCGCAATTAACTCGCCAACCAGTTACCCGATTTTTGGCTTCGTCTCCAATAAAATTTTCCCACAACACTAAAGTTGCATTCTTTGATTTCTTAACTCTAACCACGAGTGGCGGGATATTTTTATCCTTATAACCCCAAAAGTATTCTGACATACTCGCTCGTTTGGTGACCGCACCTCGATTTCCATCAACCATTATCGTGCCTCCACCAACTTTTAACGCTTTGGCGTTGGAATATTCGCGCATATTTTGCGCAATAATATCTTCACCACCGATTGGCCAACGCCGTGTCGTGGTTGCCTTAGAAAAGTTCGAATCACCCCAAAAAGTATCGGATTTACCATTAAAATACAGCTGTAATTCAGGTAAGTATCTAGGCGCTTCACCTTGATTTAACATACCAGCAACATCTTCGATTATGACATCATTCGATAACACGATATTTTTGCGGCTAAAAGCAGCTTTAAGATGAGGGTTTCCGGCAAATCCGCGAGCTTTTCCGAAGTAGGAATTTGATATCTCCGCTGTTTTCTTAGACTGTACTAACCAAGCACCGCAACGATTCTTTTGTGGTGTACAAGTTCCTTCAGAATCATAAGACACAATATTAGTCCATATATTATTGGGACCAGCCTTAGCATCCATTAGGGATAGCGAGAGTTTATTATTGACTGACAATAAGCCTTCAACCTTTGCCTCTGACGGGGTTCTACTGCATCCAGTGGCCGGAAAAGCGGCTAATCCAGCATAATTTTTATAATGTGGCGCGGTGATCGCTAATGAATCAAATATCGTATTATCTTGATTCAAATGCGCTTTAGTACAGTAGTCACTGAATCCACCATATGGCTGATCACCTCGATGCTCATCCAGCCGAACGAATGATCGTCTAGTCACCGAACCATCGGTATTTCTGGTCATTATGCCATAGCGGTTATGCCCCCAATTGTAGCTTGACTGTATCAATGGGCTTCCGCCATTTACCCTCATTCCCGCATTTGAACATTGACCCTTTTTAGCCTGTTTAAAATTACTGCATGGAAAGCCCCAAGTGCCCGCCCCTTTAGTGCCCAAAAAATTGATCAACAATTTATGTCCAGGTCCAGAAGTGGTAAACGATTCTCGTTGAACGTCTTTTAATACAAGACCAACAATGGCTATATACTTTGATTCACTCAATTGAATAGCATTTTTTTGTTTGCCAATTTTATCGGTTTTAGCACCCGATATGATTGCTCTGCCAGGTGTTTGTGCAATTAGCGTCGTAAATTGCGCTTCACTACCAAAGGTGGGAGAACTCATTTTTAGCGCATTCTCATAGCTTCCATCTCCAGAAACAGATACCGGATATAACCCGTCTGGGATCACTAAGGTATCTCCAGAAGCTAGGTCTTTACTGGCTTCAGCAATATATTTTGATACGCCATTCTTGCCTAGCACTCGGAGTTTACTTTTACCATTATTATTAACATGCACAACCATTGAGGCGAAAGCCCAGGAGTTATAATTACTGCAGCGAATCCTAATATGAAACCCGCGCCCGAATTTTAGTTGGCTAGTATCCCAACTGATTTCACCAGTTTGTGGGTCAACTCTGACATCATCATGGCCCAAATCCTTACGGCAAATGGTCGAATTTCCGGTAATTTTGGGAGAGTATTTAAACAGTTTCCCAAGCTGCACAGTATGCAGCCCCATATCTTCTATGAACACATCTTCGGGGACAGTTTTGGCTGACAAATTTTTCCCAAATCCAATTAGGAAAATCACTAGCGACCAATAAATTAAGTATGTTCTTACTGACATTTCTAAATTGTTCTCAAGTATTTAGTAGACAAGGAAACGCTAGCTACTTAGCCATTTCGATTCATTTTGCGATTGTACCATTGGTGTAGACTTCAACAATCAATAAAAGTGTCAAAATAACCCACAAAAAAGCTGCCCTTCCAATCGATTTAGGTTATATACTTATTGGTTGGCGCTGTGAGAAAGACTATGGCATTCGCAGTCTTTGGTTTGGTATACTCCGCGCACTATATTTTTTCCATCATGTCGTTAAATTAGAAAAGGAAGTTAGTAAAAAATGTCAGAGGCACTAAGCAAAAAAATATCTATTATTTCACTGGTTTTTCTCTTATCAGGGGCGGTTTTTGCTTATGGCCTTGCGGTCGGAAGTTTTAAAATGTGGCCATATAAGACCATTGAGTCCATGTATAGCGCTTTTCTATCAATTGTACGTTATGGCGAGCTTGTACCTGTTAACCGATTAGTAAAAGCGCCAAAGCATGTTGCTAGAGAAACTTTTGTGGTTTACAAAGAAGATATTGTTCAAGACGGATATTACGCCTATATGGGCTATGACGGTAAGACTTTAAAGTACTCGGCATGGCTAATGAATGAAAAAGGAGAAAAACTTCATACTTGGGACCTCTCCTATCTGCCTCTTGACCCTGATGGCCCTCTCAATGGTGTAGATGCACCTCATGCATTTAAAGTTCTAGAAGATGGTTCCGTCTTAGTAAGTTTCGACTCCGGTGATGTGATGGCTCGCGTAGATCAATGTAGCAAACCCATTTGGACGCGTTCTGGGGTTTTCCATCATTCTATCGAACGTGGTTTAAACAACACTTATTGGGCGTGGCGTGGTGACAATACTTCCTATGCTCATTATAACTATCTACACAATTTTGACCCGATCACTGGTGAAACCGTTGCAGAGTTTGAACTGGTTGACGATTTAGTCAAAGGAAAGAATACTCCTGCTAATATTTTCAGTGTAAGAGCAGATCATCCTTTTAAGCGTTTCGATAAAACACCTGTCGATAAAGTTCGCTACGACATATTCCACCCTAATGATATTGACATCCTCCAGCCCGAATTAGCTGACAAATTCGAAAACTTTGAGGCGGGCGATTTATTACTAAGCTTTCGAAGAAATCACTTAGTCGCGGTAGTCGATCCGGAGACTTACGAAATTAAGTGGGCTAGAAATGGCCCGTGGAAATTCCAGCACGATCCCGACTTTACGGAAGATGGTTTCATCTCAGTGTATAGCAACAACTCAGGTTTTGGGCGTTCTGAAATTATAAAAATCCACCCTACAACTAACGAAATAAGAAATGAATTAAAAGATGGTGATTTATTCTTTTATTCGGGAGCTCAAGGTAAACACCAATACTTGCCAAACGGTAATATCTTAATCGTAATTCCAGATGAAGGCCGTGTAGTTCAAGTGACGTCAAGCGGTGATAAAGTATTTGAGCATAATAATATTTCAGATATTTCGATCGAGTACAATGAACATATATCTAACGCAACTTGGTTCCCCAAGGATTTTTTTGAACAAGTACCCAGTTGCGAGAGCAAATAACAACACCGATTTAAACTAGGAGATTAATAACAATGAAGTACATACTATTATTAGCAATTACAGCGCTGTTTTATGCAGGTAAACTGCACGCTTATGTTGGCCCTGGGGCTGGCGTTGGTGTAATCGGTGCAATCGTTGGTGTGTTGTTAGCGGTTCTCATGGCAATTCTAGGAATCTTTTGGTATCCCATAAAACGTATGTTTAAAAAAGACAAACCTGAAGAATCTCTTGAAGCTGCAGAGCAAAATGAACAAAAAGAAGCTCAACCAAATCAAGAAGAAAAATAGTAATGGTTTATCTTTTACTATTTATAATTTCAATTATTTTTGTTGAGCTTTTTATTGCGTTGAAAATACTACCAGACGCCCAAAATGTCCTTAAACTTTCTTCGGAGTCGGTCAATGTAATGAAGTCCAAGCAAATGACTGACGACGAAAAAGAAGCTTTTATGCGAACGAATTCAGTCACCATGATGAAAGCAACGCTTAAATTTTCAGCAAAATTTATTTCAATATTTGTGGTGTTATTTGCACTGATTTATGCAGTTGAACTTTACTCTAAACCGCTCGCTACTCAACTTTCAGAAAGCTTTTATTCGCTTACGTTAATGAGTTTGCTAACATTAGTTACATTAGCATACGTATGGATACGCAATGTCATTCGCCGAAAATTATAGCTTTTTAGATCGAACCTTACATCACTTAGCTTTTAGTGTACCTGGTGTACAAAAGCTGATGGCTGACATAGAGACAGACCTAAATAAAAAACGTTTGAATTCTATTCAATCCAATAACGAAGTTTTTGTGACTGGGTTGCCTCGTTCTGGGACTACTCTTTTATTGGAGTTTCTCCATAAAACCGATGAGTTTTGTACCTATTCATACAGGCATATGCCCTTTATTTTAGCTCCGCTACTGTGGAAGAAGCTGTCAAAGCCTTTCGCAAAACAAGGCAAGTCGGTTGAGCGGGCTCATGGAGATGGCATGGAAGTTTCATTTGATAGCCCAGAAGCATTTGAAGAAGTCATTTGGTTAAGTTACTTAAAGGATAAGTACGTGTTAACGGACAGACTGGAACCGCTAACGCTCAAAAATACTAACCGCTCCTTTGCCGAAAAAATAGACAACACCCTTAAAAAACTTCTGTTGGAATCGATTGACAGCGAAAGCGATACTGCTGCAACACCAAAGCGGTATATTTCAAAAAATAATGCGAACTGTTCAAGGATTCCAGTTTTAAAGAAATTATTTCCAAGCGCTACAATTTTAGTTCCCTTTAGAGAACCTCTTGCGCACATCGGCTCGTTAATGAAACAGCATCAACAATTCAACGAAATGCACAAGGATGACGAGTTTGCAAAAAGTTATATGCGTTGGCTTGGTCATTACGATTTTGGAGAAAACTTTAAGCCTATAAATTTTGATAATTGGTTAGAAAGCTATTCGGGAAAAATGGATTTCAGCGACGAAAACTTTTGGTTGGAATATTGGATTGCAGGCTACAGCGATATGCTCTCTAAAAACGACCAACAAGTCCACTTAGTGGATTACAATAAACTGCTTCAACAACCTGAGTCTGTCTTAGAAGCAATCGCTAAGGTTACCAACATCAAAGACAAAACTGGTTTTATTAAAAATGCGGAATCTGTAAGAGCTCCCACTTCTAAGGCTAAAGATAGTTCTCAGATAAATCCCGAAATACTTCAATCGGCAATGCAACTTTTCGAACAACTAAAGAAAGCGGCCTTATAAGATGTTAGACCTCCTTCGTCCGATTAATAAACACATTATTTACCCCCTTTACTATTGGAGAAACAAAGATAAGCGCTTAAGTCGCTTGGCCGAATTAGAACAGTCTCAATTTTTATCTGAAGATCAAATTAAATCACTACAATTGATCCGGCTGCAGAAATTGATTGAATATGCATACAACCACACTGTTTACTATCGTGAGGTTATGGATGCGGCAACCATAAAGCCCAAAGATATCACTTGTTTAGCTGACGTAGAAAAGCTCCCCATTCTTACTAAAAAAATCATACAAGAACGCAGAGATGATATGATTTCTAATCAGTATGCTCACTCTGAATTAATCAAAGATAGTTCCG
Source organism: Kangiellaceae bacterium (assembly GCA_965230505.1). GTDB lineage: Bacteria > Pseudomonadota > Gammaproteobacteria > Enterobacterales > Kangiellaceae. Next base: position 4,757,666 of record OZ246006.1, read on the forward strand.
GTGGCTCTACAGGTGAGCCAACCATTTACTATAAAGATTTAGCTAGACACAATCTGAGAAGAGCCGATCAAATAAGACATGATCGGTGGTCTGGTTGGGACATAGGTAAACGTAAAGCGCTCGTTTGGGGAGCACAAAGAGATTTAAAAGCCGTACAGTCCTTTAAAGAACATATTATCGCTAGATATATCGAAAGGCAGTGGGAGTTAGATGCTTTTGAAATGTCTGAAAGTGCCATGTATGAATTCACATCTTTACTTGAGAAGATTCAGCCGAGCATGATTTTGGGCTATGCCAATGCTCTATATTTATATGCCGAATTTTTGTTAAAAAACCAACCCAGCCATGGTATAAAACTTGACGGTATAGTTTCATCGGCAGAAACACTCACACCTGAAAAACGACAGACTATTGAAGAGGCGTTCAGATGTAAGGTACTTAACCGTTACGGTTCACGTGAAGTAGGATTAATCGCTAGTGAATGTAAACAACAAATTGGTCTTCATATAAATGCTGAAAACATTTTGTTGGAATTAGTCGACCCCAATGGCCATGCTGTTTCGTCAGGGAATGGCGACATCCTAGTAACGGATTTTTGGAATTTTGGTATGCCCTTAATTAGATATAAACTGGGAGATGTGGGAACTGTTGCAGAAAATAAATGTTCCTGTGGGCGAGGCCTTCCCCTGCTAGGCAATGTAGCAGGAAGAACTGGTGACTTTTTTGTTTCACAAAGTGGTGAGAAAATTCATGGAGAATACTTTACTCATCTATTCTACGAAGTTCCTGAGATTAAACAGTTTCAAATGATCCAAGAGTCTTTAGATTTAATCGTTTTTAACTTAGTGGAAGCAAAGCTAGTCGAGGACCGTAGCTATCTCGATAACATTATGAGTAAAACCAAAGAAATGCTTGGTGAAACAGTTGAAATAAAAACCAACTTTATAGAAGAAATTAAACCTACCGCTACAGGGAAATTACTTTTTACAATTTCGAAAGTTGCTCAATAATGGATACCAACAAAGAATCTTTACCATCAATCGTCGTAATATCAAACTTATATCCTAATAAATTTGAAAAGACACGCGGACTGTTTATTAAACAACTAACCGACTCACTCGCTACTAAGCGCCGAGTAACGGTTGTTTCGCCGACTCCTTTTAATCCAATGGATTTAATCACCCCCTCCTCTAAACGATTGCCCAATGTCGAAACAATCGATGGCATCACGGTTTACCACCCGCGTTATATTGTGATCCCTAAGTTGTTTCGCTCATTAACAGGGTTGTTTTTTTCAATGGGTATCAAATCGACTCTGAAATCGCTTGCCGCTGAGGGAAAAGCAGATCTCATTTCCGCGCATTGGGTATACCCCGACGGATTTGGTGCTAATCGAGTGGCAAAGCAATTAAATATACCAATTGCAATTCACGCTTTAGGCTGTGATATAAATGAATATACTAAATTCAAAATTCGAAGAAAGTTAATCACCCGAGCCTTAAACCAATCAGACGTAAACATAGTTAAGAGTCATGAGCTAAAAAATAAGATTGATAGCTTAGGCGTTAGTACTGATAAAACCAAAGTAATCCATAATGGCGTGGATCAAATTAAGTTTGCTAAGCAAGACATGACAGCCGCAAGAACAAAGTTAGACTTGGACCAGGCAGAAAAGTTTTGTTTGTTTATTGGTAACTTTCAGATAGAAAAAGGGCTTAGTGACCTGATTGATGCTTTTAAGCAACTAAACGATCAGCAGGTTAAGCTTTTGGTTATTGGCTCTGGTCCATTAGAAGCAGAGATAACCCAACAAGTTGAAACACTGGGACTTCAACAAAGAGTCAATTTTATAGGCAGAGTTTCACACGATAAAATTCCCGATTATCTAGCCGCTGCTAACTTACTTTGCTTACCCAGTTTAAGGGAAGGTTGTCCTAATGTGGTACTAGAGTCATTAAGTTGTGGCACACCGGTTGTTGCTTCCGATGTTGGTGCGGTTAGAGATATTATCTCCAAACCTGAGTTCGGGGTAGTTGTAAAACCGCAAGATCCAGGTGACTTGGCCGCAGGCATTTCCAAAGGGCTATGTTTAGATAAACAATCGATGCCAGTATTTGAATGGTATGATTGGGCGGAAAATGCCGATCTGATCATGCAAGAGTTTGATAAAATAAGCCGCTAGGCGGCCTAGTTTACGATCTATCTTGACTAACTTTTATAGCAAACAGAATGAAGTCAATTTCTACAAGTTCGCGATGCGATTTAGCTCAGATAAATAAAGTCTAAAATGGCGTTTTTGAGATAAAGTCTTCAATTTTCCGACAAAACCAGAATTGCGTTTCTTTGCACGTAATAGCATTTGTAATCGCTCCAACGAAAAGAAAATATTAAAGTAAACCCGGGTTGGATGATCCAAAGGAATTTCAAGCCCATATCCGTTCAAAAAGTGTTGTTTGCAAGCCTCGATAACCTTTGAATTCTTGATTGGTTTTAGCTTAAATGAGTTAAGCGCTCGCGTGAAGTGATAGACATCATAATAAGTTGAATCGTATTCAACATCCGCATAATCAAATCCAATGATCTTAGAACGGTCAGCCATTAAATTCCACGGCGCATAGTCATTATGTTTTGCCGATATTTTTAAGTCAGCAGAACTGAAACTAGCTATTGCTTGCTGACTCTTATCAATTAATCTTTGCTTGAGTTCTGGCGTTATAATTGAATTATCAAGGGCGTTCACCTTATCAAAATAACTTAAAACCCTTTGCTCTAATACCTCTCTGGTAAACTCATTTGCACCTTTAACTGGCATGTTTTGCTGAAAGATCTTCAACCACTCACCTGCTGAGTACATTGTTTGGTACAAGTAGTCTTTACTTTTAAATGAAAACGGGTTCATGCAAGACAACAGCAACTCATCAAGTCTTTCACCTTGCATTTCTTGCATAACAAAAGCACTCTCTTCTTCATAGAATGCTACAGCTTTAACGCTATCGAATTTATCCTTAGATTTGAAAAGATTGTAAATACTCACGGTACAGTCGTACTCATACTTTATTCTTTCTCTTTGCCGTTTTTCAAACTCTATTGGTAGATAAGCAAACTTTGCATAGAAATTGACAGGCTTACCGTTGTCTTCACAAACCAACTTATAAACATGGGTTACAAAATAACTGGAAAATTGCAAAATATCTAAAAGCACTAGACTCTTGGAGTATTCCGGAATAAACTTTTTTATTAACGCATTCAACCTATGCTTAGTTTCTGCATCAATATTCCAATTTTTGTGCTCAATAATGTTAGCTACTTCGTTCATTTATTTATAGAACCCAACGTAATGGTTTTGGAATTAATCCTTTTACAGATTTAAGTTCACTTTTATCGAGTGGTTTTAGAACGCGAAAAACAATTAAGTATATAATGGAAAAAATCACTCCACTGACCAGTATTGCCATCAGATAACTCAGTCCCATATTTAATACAGGCAAAATACAAGCACCTGCTAGTAACGCCGAAGCCATTAATTTTAACAAAGCCATCCAAGGAAAAACATGAAATAAGCTAACTTCTAGCAATTTGGTAATAATTACAAGATATATAAATCTTAAAATCGTCCCTACAATGACTGTTGCCAAGGGCGCACCTACTATTCCCATTAAATTGATTAAAGTAATGGTCAGCACGATATTCAGCGCGACGGCTAACCCTGACATTTTTAACAGAATTTTTGTTTTGCCTACCGTTCTAACAATAGAGTCATAACTGGTAATTCTTGTTACAAGTCCTAGCGTATAAACCTGAAAGATTATTACACTCGCAAGATATTCTTCGGTAAATAGCAACGGAATAATATTATCTCCGTTTAAGATTAGGAAAACTAAGGTAGGATAAACAAACATTGCCATCATCTTAATTGAACTATGCCAGAGTTTAAGTACTGCCTGATTATTACCAGCCCTAAACTCTTCAACGAACTTAGGCATCAGTATATTACCCAAAGAATTAGCGATAACATTTAACATTGGAATTTCCATCGCCCCTCGCGCGTAAACAGCTAAGGTTGCGGGGTTGAAATAACCACTGACAATTACCTTGTCGACAATTTTACCAAGTTGTGCAATCGCGCCTGAAAATCCGATCGGGGCTGAATAAGAAATTTGTTCTGAAATTTTGTATTCTTCGCCGGATTCATCATCCTTCAATTGAAAATAGGTAAAAGCGGTTACTGCATAGATCGCCAAGAACTGAGCTAAAAAGAAATAGAATAATACTAACAGTAGTTCCGAAAGTGTCCATCCCATGACTAGTGGGATAACCACTGCGAATAAGAACGCTACATTAAACGTTGCGTTTACAGCCACAAAGCGAGCCACATTTTTTGTACAAATCATAAAGGGCTCGTATAGCTTAATAGGGATCTGAAGCAAAATGAAACTTGCAATTAACCACCCAATGGGAACAAGTTCCAAATTATTCAAACCGGCTGCTAATTGCTCAATAAACTGATAAATAAGCGCTGATACCAATATTGCCACCAAGAACAGTAACAGCATGGTATTTTTCATTAATCGTTTCTTTTCTGCTGCTCTTGGAAGAAAGTAATAGACGCTAGAAGGGATCCCAAATAATGCTAAATACAGTGCGACATCCATAATCATCATCACTTGAATATAGGTGCCGTATTCATCCTTAGTGAAATAGCGAGTCAGAAAAATCGCGATAATAAAAACACTAACATGCTTAAGCGACTTGCTGATGCTAGTTAAAATAACTTGAGTTCTGAGTCTCACAGACTTTCCTTAATGGGCGTTTTTGCTTTTGAGGGACTTGACTAATTCAGGCATGCCGCCGACATACCATAAAAAATCAGCTTTAGCATTACGTATGTTCTGAGGGAGTCCTACTCGTCTCAGTCGGTACAAATCTTCGCCAGTGCGATTAACACCTCTAATTGTAGAGACCGCAGAGTCAATCTGTTTGGATTTTAAACAGTCGATATGATGTCGGTTAAAGTCTTCCTCATGACCACGAGGATAACTAAAATGAGTAATTTTAAGACCCAAATTTGTTTCTAGTTCTGTAATAGATTGTTCAATTTCGTAACTAGACAGCTTTTCATCACAAAACCCTAATGGATAATGGTTATAACTATGCGCGCCAATAGTAATTAAGGGATCTTTTGCTAGTACTTTTAGATCATCCCAAGTCATGTGAATATCTTCTTCGTTTGGAAAACGAAGATCACCAGCCATAGTTTCAATGATAGAGTGAAACTCCTGGGGTTTATAGTTAGCTTGAAGGTGCCTCATAAAGTGAAACGCAGATTCATAACGCTTTTGCGCAGTGGATAAATCGTAAGTGGTATCTGAAACTGCAACATAGACACTGCTTTCTGATACAGCATAAAAATAGTTAATAATACTCTGAAACCAAAGGCTATTCTTAGTACTTAACACCGACGCATTGACATAGTAAGTCGCAGGAATATTATGCTTTTTCAGTAAGGGATAAAGTTGAGTAAAATTATCACGAAACCCATCATCAAATGTCAGGACCACACTGTCAGTTTTAATATCATTATTTTTGATTTGTGTGACCGCTTGGTCAATGGAAATAATGCGATAGAATTTTCTAAGTTCTTGAATGGCACACCAAACTTCGGAAACCGATGTTTGTCCAGTAATCGTTCTTGAATCATCTTTATTAGCGATGACTTCATCAGGCAAGACTCGATGACCATATAAAATAGAAATACAGGGTCCCTTTTTGATGCGCTGCAACGTGCGCACAATTGAAAATGGCCCAGCATAGATAAAAACTGATTTTAATAATCCTGTTAACATGTAGCCGATAAGAACCCTATCTTTTTAATGGGTGAGGTATTATGTAATCCCTATATTGATTAGGATTACCCGACTTTCCATCTTCAGCAGCTTTAACTATATTATAAGCTTCACGCGCACTAACGTAATGCAAACGATACTTCTGGCCATCATTATACTTGTTTTCAAGGTAAGAAAACATTCTATCTGTCGTGTCACTAACAACGGATAAATGATCTTGAGCCCCATGACAAAATATCTTAACGAATTGCCAATTTGGCATGCCTTCTACATGGATTTTCTGTCGAATCCACGAGTCAATTCGACGCGGATCATCGTGGGTTGGGAAACGACTTATATCACCATCCTCGATGGTAGGATGCCATTTATGTCGCCAATCCATCCAATTAATTGTTAGTGGCCCCTGAAAAATCATAAATTCCTTTTCGTCTTGGGGTTGGCCGACCGCAGAGTTTCGTCCCTTAAAGTGGGCTGCTTTTTGATGGTTATTGTTAGAATAGTAGATATTGTTGATCATTGGCGGCTGAGCCTCATTAAACAGCGCAGGGAAAGTATAATCACCATAACACCCTGCCTCCATTAACAGCTCAATCTCATTATCCACACCACAAAAATTCTCGCCTCTAGAATTCGCTAATGACCAGTCACCATGTATAAAAGAAAAACAAGCCTTTTGACCCTCTTTGTAAGGTTTCATATAGCCATACTTATGGAAAATATCCATGGCTGCATTTAACTTGGTGACAAAACTCTCGGGCGTGTCGTGGCTATGGTGCCAATGTAACTCAAACTCGCCTACGCCTTCTGTCACCAAATGCTGAAGCCGCTCTAATTCATGTTCGTGCATTAAGTCCATCGCATAAAACATCGTATGCTTAGGATGATGGCCATCACTGTCTTTATGCTTTTTAGCTAATTTAGGATAACGCACTTCCCAAGCTTCTAATCTATCTGCATGTCCATTGAGTTCAAAATGATCAACAAAAAGTAGCATAATATCAATCGGCTCTGATGTAGTTTTTACCGGCCGAAGCAAACCCTTTAAATAAGATACTAACCATACGTCAATACGCTTTTTCTTGACGTAGAGCGCTAGCACCGCGGTAAAAAGCAGACCCATCACTATAATTGCTACTACAATATTTAAAAACATTAAGTACTCTTATTTCTATAAAATAATAAACAACATGATTTATTCGACGACGATATCTTTAGGATGCAAATTACGGATAGCCGCACATAAACCGATGTAAAAATAGGTCCAGACCGCATACCCTTGGTTACCCAAGAATATATAAGTTAACCAACCAGCCATAACAACTGCCACTGCAATAACAATGGTTTTTGTTTGCATGTCAATTGGCTCTTTTCTAACTTTACCAGACTCTGCAGAACCACCATCAGTATCAGGACTGTTTGTTATCGGTGTTCCCCAGACAGGATGTATTTTCACAGCAGGCTTAACTTGACCGTCTGGAGGGTCACTATCGGATTTTGGGTCAGGTTCAGTAAAGAAAGGTTTAAATTCTTGAAAACATAATCTCAGCACCCATAAAAACAAGAAGATACCAATTGGACCTAGTTCTGCCATAATTTGTACATAGGAATTATGTGGCATTAAGCCATGGTATTTATTCCACTGACCTTTACCAACACCAGTTAGCGGATACCAAGACACCATCTGAAAGCCATGATCCCAAGCTCGAGTTCGACCTTGAAAAGATTTATCATTTCCAGCATCTAGAACTGTTTGTAGGCGCTCTTGAATCGGACCTGGTGCAAATGACAAACCGATCAATACAAATATACCAACGATTCCTCCCGTTAGGCCTTTTTTGATGACGTTACCACTGCCTCGTAAGGTGATAGTTCCTATAACCATTAACCCTAATAAAACCATTACCGTTCTGGAGCCTGTTTTACCAACAACAAAGACCAGCAAACCAATAAAGCAAATCGCCACTAACTTAATAATGATGTTATTCTTCATGATTAACGCGGCAAACAAAAATGGCAACGTTGTAATCATTAACTGTCCAAACTCATTTGCATTGGCATAGTAGCCTAGACCTTGCCAACGTCCGTTTCTTGGGTCGATAAAAATAGACTCTTCACCATTCTTAGCGACATCTACAATCGCTTCATACCCCATATACACTATACAGCATGACATTACCGCAAAAAGAATAACGAACTGACTTGGCTTTTGCATTATCCTTGAAGCAAAATAGTAAAATGCAAGACTGCTAATAAATTCCCAAGTTTGAAAAACAATATCGCCAGGGTTCATTATCAATAAGCCAAAAATGGAAAAAAGTAACATTCCAATAAGCAATTGATCTTGCTTCCATTTATGTTGAGCTAGTTTTTCCCTATTGACAATGCAACCAATGATCATTCCTAAGAAAAGTAAACTAAATGGCTTTATTGCCGCGATGGCAGGAAATCGATCTTGAAAGCGAAGTAAGACGCTGACAATTAGCCCAACTAATCCCCAAAAAGGATTAATAATGCTAGATATAAAGCTGGCAAAATAGAAGAAATAAGCTAAAGCCACTATCTTAGTTCCTGACTCGCGTCTATTAATTCCTGATAGACATTTTGATAATTGTTGACCATGGTTTCTAATGAGTAATTGTTAACAACATGTTGACGGGCATTACTTGAAAAAGTATTTAGTTGCTCGGAGTTCTCAAACAAACTAATAATGTTCGACGACAATTGTTGTATATCATCAACCTCAAATAGAAAGCCGGTTTGACCGTTTACCACAATTTCTGGACTACCACCGACATTAGAAACTATCGCGGGTAACCCAGACGACATTGCTTCTAGTATAGTATTTGACAGCCCCTCTCGAAATGAAGGAAGTACAAACAAATCGTAAGCATTCATAACAGCGGGCACGTCTTCCCGACGACCTAAAAATCGAACACTGCTTTTGACCCCTTGATCCTCAGTCAATTGCTCTAATTTTGCTTTATTAGGTCCATCGCCTGCAAACAATAACAAAGCGTTAGGAACCTTTTCCTTGACTAATTTAAAAGCCTTGATGAGACTTGGATAGTTTTTAACAGTGACTAAACGTCCAACACTTCCTACAACAAGCTGATCATCTGAGATCGATAATTCACTGCGAATTTGCTCTCTTTGTTTTTGGTCAGGGCTAAACTTATTAGTATCAACTCCATTTAAAATAGGCTTGAATCTGCTCTTATCGATCTTGAATTTTCTAGACACTTCATTCGCTAGCGCAGCAGAAACCGATAAATTTAACTTCATTCTATTAAACAAAAAACGCTGAATCATTCGTTGTTGTATGGACTTGTAGTACAAGGTTCCGTGCTCGCCATTAATAACCATGACTTTCTTATCTAACAGAGCTGCGAGATAACCCGCCAACATTGTTGCCCAACCATGGGTATGTATAATGTGATATTGGTTAGAATTTTGTAGTCTTTTGATCGCTTTGATTGAATCAATGAGTCCGCTATTAAGCGATTTATCAAAATAGACTTTCGTGTTTGGGTTAACAATACGCTCTCCCAAATCACCTAATTCTCGCAAGCAAATAACATCAATTTTAAAGCGTTCTTGATCGCTCCCATTAATGGTATTTACAATTCCGTTTTCGAGTCCTCCCGTTCCTAATGAAAGCACGACATGTAAAACTTTGATTTTCATTTTATCACTTCCATATAGACAAATGTCGCCGTGTTACAAATGACCAAAACCCCAATAACGTAAACCACATTAGAGTCATGAATGACTGCGCCAAACTCACGAAAGGCAATTTTCGAATCACTGGAACAAAATAAGCTGCCCCCACTAAAGAGTAGCCCACTAGTTGCAATACAAAGGCTAACTTATAGTAACTTATACTAGAAGCGTATAAGCTCATTGTAAAGATTGTGAATAAATAGAAAGGTGCTAAAAGCCTTAATATCTTATGAGATACAAATTGCCACCAAATCTTATTTTTCAGTGGGTTTAGCAATTGAGGTTGAAATTCAATTAATTGCCAGTTGCCCGCCAAAGTTCGCGTTTTACGTATTTGTTCTCGTGCCGCGTCATCAGATGGGATATCGTATGCAACCGCCTTTTTTTCAAATAGTACCTTCTTTCCAGCTAATACCATTTTCATTGGAATTAAAACGTCATCGAGTAGAGTGTGGTCAGGAATTCTCTGAAAATCAGTTCGGCGCATTGCGTAAATAGCCCCAGTTACACCAGGAACCGAAGCGATTTTGGATTCTAGATTACGAATGAATTTTTCATAACGCCAATAAGCATCCATACCTTTTGAAAACTGATTGGTCTCCGGATCGAGTAGTATTAATTCACCACTGACGGCACCAATACTAGGGTCAATGAAGTGTTTAACGAGGTGCTTAAGACTATCAGGTTCGTGAGTTTGACGCGCATCTGTCATCAGTAAAACGTCTGCGCTACTTTGCGAGATTGCTTGATTTAGGCAAGCCGATTTTGATGATTTCTGAGTATTATCAATGCATCTAATTCTATCGTTTCTTAATTTCTCGATCACTTCTACCGTTTGGTCTTGTGATTGATCGGAGACTATTAAAATGCTTAATTTTTCTTTTGGATAATTGAGAGATAACAAACTCTGAATTTTCTTATGTATTATTTTTTCGACATTTCTAACAATTAAAATCACTTCAACATGTGGTTGATAATCTAAACCGGTCGTTTCCTGATTTGTATTATCTGAATTATTATTACCCCTAATTTTATTGATCACATAAAGTAATACTGGGTACCCTACAAAAGTATAGATAAGTAAAAGTAAAGCTGACCAAAACAATAATACTGACATGCTTATTTGGCTCCATCTCCAAGTAGCTTACCTCTAAGACGTTCATAATTCTTGTTTCCGAGTAGCCGCTTAGCCAACCCAAAAATTGAATAACGTAAGGATTGCTTAATTGTATCCAGACTATATTGGCGGCACCAATTGGAAACAGTTTTCGTACTGGTGGAATGAATGATAGCAAACCTCGGAAATGTGAAAGCACTACTGTTTTTAACACAGCCAGGAACTGAAGTCGCAATACACTGGTAACCCAGACTTTTTGCAATCTTTACAACGCGATCGTCAAAACGTCCACCTGGCGGAGCGAAAACCGTCACTTTACTACCTAAATTTTTTTCAATCTGAATTTTGGACTCTGATAGCTCTGATTCGATTTGCGCTTCACTCATATCAGAAAAATATTCATGATGATGACCGTGAGATTGAATACTCATTCCAGCTTTTTGCATTTCCTTAAGCTGTTCCCAAGTCATATAATGCTCATTGCCAACAAATGCTGTATTAATATAAAACTCGGCCTTCAGGTTATGTTTTAATAGGATTGGAAAGGCCTTGGTATAGTTTGATAAATGGCCGTCATCGAAAGTGATGCAATTACTAGAAACTAGACCGTTTTTATCCAACTGAAAGGCTAATGGTAGGCTCTCTTTAATTTTCAAAATCTGCGCGGTAAACTGCTCACAAGTAACAGCATAATGCGGGTCCGAACCTTCAATATCTAGAGTGTCACCAACTGCGTGATACATGAATATTGATGTCATAATGAAGAACCTTCTATCACAAGCGTTAGAGCTGATTAAATAACTAATCTTAGTAAACTTTACTGATAAAACTACAGTTATTGTTCAGTAGCAGGCGAGTAGTTAAAGCCAATACTTATTGACTCTGCGTCGCCACTCAGAAATGCCGATGTGGTACTGGTACTGCTCACATCCCTTTGTAGGTATTGAACAAAATAAGAAAGCGAAGCTTTAGCAAAGTAGTTGAACTGAATAGAATAAACCCACTCATCATTTTGAATATCTCTGCCCGCCGCATTTTCGAATTCAGTCTTATTTCTTTCTAAAACACCGGTAATATTTGTCTGAGGAGCACTTGAAAAATATTGGCTCAGGGAGTATGTCATGGTAACACCGGCCCCTAATCGATCTTCACTATTTGAGCCGCTTAATCCAGAATAGTTTGCTTTGAAGATTTGAAAGTTGCCAGATAGCGAATCTCCTGCCATTTCATAATTAATATTGACTGACTTTACTTTTTGGGCACTTCCAAAACTTCCGATTTGATCGTCCACATTAATTGAGTCTTCAATAAAACTTTCACTAACAACAAAATTAACACTGTTTCTAATACTGATGCCTAAGTTCGCTGTTCCGGTAATTTGTCGATTATAAAGTATATTAAGCAACTCAGTATCAAAGTCTTCATCGTTTTCGTTAGTTACTGTCGCTTGACCTATCTCTACTTGAATTTGGTTAAGTCGACCTCTGCCTACCCAGCGAAGGAAGACATTATCCTGGTCGAAGTCAGTCCCAACAGAATCTTCGTTGAATCGAGTGGTCACACTCTCAAAAACGAGTGAAGCATCCGACGAACTATTAATCGTTTTTTCATAACGAATTTCACGTGAAATATTTACGAAATCAAAAGACTCTTGGCCAATAACATCAGTGTCCTCACCTTCCCTCTTAGAATCTAAATAGGTGATTTCAGCATTAATGAGATCAAGCGGTGTGATATTAAAAAAATAAGAGGGTCTTGCGGTGATCACGTTTACATCGACCAAATTATCGACTTCTTGTACTGCAAACCTATCTCTAGGCGCCTGAGAGTAATCGTCTCTAAGCAGAAACTCAAAATTAGAGTTAGGAGACGAATACTCTATACTCGCCGATAATTGGTTTCTATCTTGCCTTTCTATTTCATCTATTGAAAACCATTCCTTCGAAATAGCACCGGAAAAATCAACTGTCCAAACATTACGTGCTTCATTTTCAAATGCAAAAGTGCCACCTGAGCTTAAGGCTGTACCAGAAAGTTGTAGGTTATTTTGCGCTAAATTATCGCTATATCGATAGGTTGAAAATAATGAATACTCGAATTCTATTGCCAAGCTTGCTGGAGACGCCATTAAGATCGGAAGAATTAAAAGTCCTTTATTACAACACTTTTTCCTTAAACTCATTGATTAAAACTCTTCTAGAACTAGACCTGCTAGTTTATCACTTCCTATAGACAAAACCGATTGACGTATATTATCTTCTGTTGCCAATCCATAAGGTACAACTAAAATAACTTTGTGGCAGATATCTAACAGTATCCTGGTATCGGCAGAACTCGAAATGGATGGCGCATTGACAAAAATATAACGTTCCGGATATCTAGCAACGATATTGGCCATAGTTTTTTTCATGCGGCTATCACTAAAATGTTCTGCAGAGCTTTCTACACTGTTTCCTATAGGAATGTACCTTAACCGATGTATTGGAGTCTCATAAATAATTTGATCGATTGGCAGTTGATCTGACTCGATAAAATCGACTAAACCATAATCTGGTTCAACATCAAATAGTCGATTACATTTGTTTGAATTAACATCAGCATTGACCACTATCGAAGTTTTACCTTCGTCTAACGCAAAAGTCGCAGCAATGTTTGAAGTCACTAAACTCGAATCGAATGTCGGTGAAATTGATGTAATTAAGGTAACAAAATTGGTTGACTCGGAGGAGGCTAATAAATTCGTTCTTAAATTACGGTATTCATTCATTAACTTAGGATCTTTTGTATCTTTGGAGATCAATCCTAAATTTGCTAACTCTTCGGGACTATAAACTTTACTTTGCTTCATACGAGCAATATGGTTTTTAGCTTTCGATCGAACAGGGTCATTTTCTCTGAAATTCTGATTTGATTTTGACGCTGGAGCATCAGGTGTATTTTCAGATTCCGGAGTTGTCTTTTTATTTTTTAAATATGCTGATTCAATAATACTCATAATTTAACCCTGCGCCTTTAGCCAAATCTCGTAGCCGTATATGGACCATATCACGATCACGATACTTGCAATCACAAGTCTTTTGGTAAAATCAGCCCTTTTCTCTTGAGTGCTTTTTACTGGGTATACACTCGCCAATACTGGTAATTGCAACTTTTCAGATATTACCCGTTTGTCTCTTACTTTTTGGTCTAACAACGTAAGTCCAAAAACGATACTAAGCGGAAACCCGATACTAAAAATTAAGCCAATAATAATTATATGCATGAACCTCAGCCCTTTAGGTGACGCTGGTAAAAATGCCTCTTCTTGAATTCGAGCATTGATTCCTTGCTTAGCCAGATCCATATCTCGTGAAATTCTCGCGCTTTCCCTTTGATCAATAAGCTGATTATATTTGGTTTTATTAACGGCAGACTCTCGAGTAAGTTCGGTGATTTCAGCCTCAACGGCGTTAATTCGATTTACTTTTTGTCTTTCGTTTTCTAATAAGACGTTAAGTTGAGCACGGCGAGACTTCAGTGCCGATATGCTAGTTTGAGTCAACAAAATATCGCTGCGCAATGTTTGTGCGATAGGTGAGTCAGAGAGCTCTTCACTCTTTAGACCTTTATTGGAATTTCTTGCTGCGATTTCCGCTGCTATTTGTTTTTCTGTAGCTTCAATTTGAGCGTTTATTTGGACAATATCAGGATAAGTATCCTTATAAATCAACCTTAGGTCTTCAAGCTGCCCTTTCAAAGTCGCGATTCTAGCGCGAAGTGCACCTTCTCTTTCAATACTTGCGGTGTTTTTAGCACCACCACCTCCTGCGAGTTGCTCTTGCTGCGCAGCTAACTTAGATTCTTCCCCTAAAATTTCGATATTGATATCTTCAATACTACGGGTAAGTTCCAATATACGGGTGTTAGCAGCCTGCATAGCGCCAGGCGTGGAATCAACATTCTTCTCTCTGAATTCCTTGATTGCCTGGTCAGCCGCTTGTAGTTTCTTTAAATAACTTTCGGCCTGGCCATTGATAAACTGATAGGCTCGTTCACTTTCTCTTTGTTTATAGAGATAACTTTCTCGAATAAAAATTTCGGACATTGTTTTTGCAGCGATATAGGCGCGTTGAGGATCTTTGTCTCGATAGCTAATATGGACAATTGTTTTACCCGTATTGCTAATCACCGTTTTAGAACGCATATCATCCATCAGAGAGTCAACTCGCTGCTGCGGCGTGTTATCATCAATCCAGCCTCCAACCGTTAAAACCTCTCTCAACGTAGTACGACTATCCATCATATTTCGAGCAAATTTGAGTGGCTCGGAAAGCGCCGTAGTCGGAGCAATCCCCTCCATGATTGGTTTTATAATATTTCGCTCATCAACGATGATAGTCGCTGATGAGGTAAATACTTGCGGCCAAACCCAAGCTAAGCCCGCAAATAACAAAGACACTGCGACGTAAAGCGAAACAACAAGCTTTTTCCTTGCCCATGCTTCTTTGGCAATAATTCGGATAAAAAATTCTACGGTTGCGTTCATTAATTAACTACTCTAAAAAGTTCTTTCTGGAATTGAAAGGATATCGCCAGGCTCCATGGCATAATTGGTAGTCATATCGCCATCATTAAAAATATCACCTAAATCGATATTGATTGTCTGTAACTTTCCATCAAGACGACGAAATAACTTAGTCCCATTTGGAGACGCAAAGTCGTTTAGTCCGCCAGCCGCTAACACAACATCTAAAACAGTCATACCTTGACGATAAGTCAACGATAATGGCGTACGAACTGAACCGGTCACTCGAACTCTAGACAGGTACTCATGACTTCTTAATTCAGTTAAAATTACAGCAACATTTGGCTGTTTGATGTACTCTGAAAGTCTAGTTTGAATCTCTGCAGCGACATCTTTTGGTGATCGCCCTCCTGCTAAAACTTCACCAATCAGTGGTACTGAAATTCTGCCATCCGGTCGAACAGGAACCGAAATTGATAAATCGGGATGTTTCCATACATCAACCTGAACTTTGTCGTCCACTCCTATCAAGTAATCTGCAACTAATAGCTTTTTATTAGTGTGCGGTTCTGGCCCGTAACTCACTGATTTGGGAGCACTACCGCAACCAAAAAGCACCATTATTATTGTTAGAATTGTTATATTTCTCATGTTTTATTCCTTATCTAGCCCCTTTACCCAATAATATCACTTCTACAGTTTGTAATAAAATGAAAGCATCCATAAATATCGAATGATTTTTAACGTAATATAAGTCGTATTGTAGCTTATTATAGGCATCTTCTTCACTCGCACCGTAGGGGTATTTGAGTTGAGCCCAGCCTGCTAACCCAGGTTTGACACTATGCCTTACTTGAAAAAAGGGTATCTTTTTCTCAAGCGTTTCAACAAACTCCGGTCGCTCGGGTCGAGGTCCGACAATACTCATATCGCCTCTAAAAATGTTTAATAATTGAGGAAGTTCATCTATTCGGACTTTTCTTATAAATTTACCAACTTTTGTCACTCTGGCATCCGATGCAGACGCCCATTTGGCTTCACCGTCTTTTTCTGCATTCACAATCATGCTTCTAAACTTGAGCAAATCAAAGTGTTCGCCATCTTGGCCAACTCGAGTTTGACGATAAAATATAGGCCCTTTAAAGCCACTCTCAACATAGATGAGAATTGCAGTCAAAATTAAAATCGGGAACATGAAGGCTAAGATGATAAAGCTAAGGCTTATATCAAATAATCGGCTCAACATATTACCAAGCCCTCCTCTTACGCCAGCATCACTAAATATCATCCAGCTTGGGTTTAACATGTCTAACCTTAGCATTCCCTTTTCTCGCTCCCAGAAGGCAACAAAGTCGATTACGTTAATATTAACTAATTTGCACTGAAGCAAGGCTTCAACTGGCAGCTTACGTCTTCTGTCACTAATTGCTAAGACCACCTCATCGATACCATACTCAAGACAGTATTCTGCGAGGTTTTCACCTGGATTAACTAAGAATTTTTCCGAGATCTTAATCTCTTCATCAGCGATTTGAACAAAGCCGTGAATCACGTAACTTGCATACGCTGGGGACAATACACGAGCATGACCAATAGCGGACTCTGCACTATTTAGCTTATTGTCTAAAATATTTACTGCGAAATCACCGACACCAAGAACCAATACTTTACGTCTTAACGCTCTACCATCAACGGTGTGATACAAGATCGTGCGCAGCAGTGAAAGACCAATCAAAGAAAAGCCGACGGTTAAACCAAATATCCCACGACCAATCAGAACTTCAGGAAACACATAATAAACCACTAGCAGTCCGAGCGATCCTAGAATTAAACTGATGGTGACTCTTTGTAAGATCTGTGGAAAATAGTGTTTACCTCGAGGGGCCGGAGTTTGGTATTGCCCCATTGCGACCATCGCCAAAATCATAAACAATGAGTAAACAAATGCCTTCAGAGGGAGCCTTTCTAGGCTTTCAACAACTGGTTGCCACTCTAAAGTTTCGAATCGAAAATAGACGGCTGCATAAGTGAATAGAAATAGCAGTCCAAACTCAGCAACGAGTAAGAACAAAAATGTGGTTCTAAAATGATGATTAAAAATCTTAAAAGTAACCATAATATTCCAAGCTTTAGATTCCCTAATTGTTATTAGTTCTAATTTCCTAAAGAAAAAGCAGTCCCACCTGACATAACTGTCAATGAGATATTAGTAAGTATGATGTTACCTGCTAGGATATAAGTATATATTAGGATTCTTGAGGTCGAGCACTTTTTACCTGAAATCTTATAATTTGACCAGCTTACTGATTTACAAAGGATTATTAAGATTTTTTAATCGACTAAACTTTAATAAGAACCCTTAATTATAGGGATGTTTTGTTATTCAACTAATATCCCTATTTATCTAAAGTTTAAGCGGTGGGAGCATACAAATTGTGGTTATTACTGTCAACACTTATAATACAATGAAAAGTCTATATGGCAGCTTACGGAGGTTAGTGAGCCGCTTTGTGAACCAGCTCACACTAATGGCGCACTTATTGCTGTCTCGAGTCTTCGCCACATCCCTCTTAACCCAAAAGTAACATACTCTTTTAAAAGGAGTTTTTAATCGTTAAGTGTTTAACATTAGAGCCAAAAGCTTATTGCAAACTAACCTTCATTCATCTTATCAACGACCACGTTTAGACTCTTGCCAGCAAGATAAACCATTAGGTCAGTATAACCTTCAATCGGCTCCACAGAATCCTCCACTAGTACAAATTCGATGTTATTTACCCATTGCTCTAGCTTAGATCTATATTGAAGTACTTCAGCTTGTTTATTGGACGTAATCACACATATTTTACCGGTTTGTTCTAGCTTCTCTGCTTGAAAAAGCTTTGTTTTTTCAATCGAAATTCTGCTTTGCTCAGGAAAACTAAAGCCAATAATTTCGTTTGGTATTGGTTCTGCCTTGTTTTTCCTTATATAGTTGAGCTCCTCTAGGGTGTCTTGATACTTTAATAGCAATTGTTCAACATAGCGATGTCCGCAGACCACAGGTTCCCAAAGTATTAGTTTATCGATGCTACCTTGCAACCCCAAACAAGCTAAGGTTGCGCCAAAACGAAAACCAATCATCGAAATAGTATCTATTCCGCTTTGCTTTATTAATTCCTGCTTGGCCGACCCAATATCTTGCAACCATCGGTCTACCTGAGCGTTATCATCTTCACCTAAGGAATCTCCAGAGGCATAATAATCAAATCGAAACACATGAAAACCCGACTCCGAAAGCTTCGCTGAAAGTTGGCGATACATTAGATGGGTATTTAAACTCTCTAGGTAAATAGGGCTACAAAGTAGCACTGCACCTTTAGATTTGGCTTGCCCTCTTGGCGGCTGATAAATTCCAAAAAGCTCGTTATTGGGTCCAAAATAATAGGGCTGGTAGCGTATTTCCCCTCGTTGACCTTGACTACTTCGTGTGATGGCATCCTCGCCCTCAATATTTGCAGCGACTTGCTCAAGAGTATCTCGAATTAGGCTTGCAGGATCGATATCTATTTGATAAAACTCACGCGCTTTTAATGCGACTTCAAGGGCAAGTAATGAGTGCCCCCCTAACTCGATAAACTTGTCATAAACGCTGATTTTATCGACTCCTAGTAAATCACTCCAAATATCTGCGAGAATAATTTCTACTCTAGATTCTGGATCAACAAAGTCGTTATTAATTTCAAGGTCGCTAGAATCTGGTTGAGGTAAGATTTTTCGGGCTATTTTTCCATTTGGAGAAAGCGGAAAATCCGCCATTAGGACAAATACATGAGGAATCATATAGCTAGGAAGACTGTTTGCTAATTGATTGCGAAGCTCTTGTTTATTAACGTCAGCATCATTTTCAACTTGATAGTAAGCAACTATTTTCTTGTCACCAGGTTGGTCTTCTCTGACAATAACAACACACTGCTTAATACTGTCAATTTCCGCAATTTTTGTTTCTATTTCTCCGAGTTCGATACGGAGACCTCGAATTTTCACTTGAAAATCGATTCGACCTGAATACTCAAGTTGACCATCATTTAAATATCGAACTAAATCTCCCGTTTTATACATACGAGCATCAGAAGCATTAGAAAACGGATCCTTTATAAATTTTTCCGAGCTTAATTCGGCTCTATTGAGGTAACCTCTTGCAACTTGAACACCGGCAATATGTAACTCTCCAAATGAGCCGATTGGGACTTGTTTCAGTTGCGGATCTAAAACATACAGTTTTGTATTGGCTACCGCTCGTCCAATCGGTACGATCGCTTTGTCATATTCTGGATCACATTGCCAATAGGTCACATCAACCGCTGCTTCAGTTGGTCCATAAAGATTATGTAGTTTCGCACTGCTAAATTTAAAGAACTGTTGTTGAAGCTTGTACGGTAGTGCTTCACCACTAGAGAATACTTGTCGAATACTTGAGCAGCTAGCTGGGTCAGCGTGGTCGATAAAAATCTGCAACATGGAGGGTACAAAATGCATTGTTGTCACGGATTTTTCATAAATCAGATTTTCCAGATAGTCGACTTCTTGGTGCCCTGCTGGTTTAGCAATCGTTAATTTAGCACCAACCATCAATGGCCAAAAAAATTCCCAAACGGATACATCGAAACTATAGGGCGTTTTTTGCAAGACAACATCTTTATCAGTGAGCTGATATTCATCTTGCATCCAAAGCAATCGATTGATAATTCCATCATGTTGATTCATTACACCTTTAGGATTACCTGTTGAACCCGAGGTGTAAATAACGTACGCCAAGTTGCTTAAACTAACATTTGATTCAAGATTATGGTCCGGTAGTTGCGCTATCTCTGACCAGCTAGCTTGCAAGTCAATTACTTCGGCTTGATTCTCTGGGAGTACCTTATGGAGTTTTTTTTGAGCTAATATCACTGGTGCGTTAATGTCATCTAGCATAAAACTTAGTCTAGATTCAGGGTACTCTGGGTCTAAAGGGACATAACCACCGCCGGCTTTTAATATGGCATAGATACTGACTACCATAGCAATCGAACGCTCCATACAGATCCCAACTTTACTCTCTGTTGTTACACCTTTCGCTCTTAAGAATCGAGCTAGTTTATTAGCCTGGCTATTCAATTCAGCGTAAGTTAGGCAATCTTGCTCAAATTCTATAGCAACAGAATCTGCTGACTTTTCAACCTGTTTTTCAAAATAGTGATGTAAACAGCCGTCTATTGGATAGTCCCTGCTGGTCTTATTCCAATCGTTTAGAATTTGCTTTTCTTCGGCAATGAGTAACTCGAAGTCAACTATCGGTGTATTAGGTTTATCAACAAGTTGCTCTAATAAATTGATATATCGCTCAAATAAACGTTGGATGGTTACTTGTTCAAAAATATCGGTTCGATACCCCATCGCTAAGTCAATGACTTCTTTACTTTCAGCAACAGTGAGCAAAATATCGTGCTGATTAAACTTATCATTGATAAGTCTTGGAGTCATTTCCTCTCGATCACTGCTATCACAAGCGATGTCAGGGTCAATCTCAAAAGCAATGTCGAGCAAGGTATTTCGGTGATCTAATTGCTCAAGCGAGAAAATATTATGCAGCTCTTCTGCTTGGGTTCTAGATATTTCAATCGAATTAGCAAATGCCAAAACGACATCATTTAGTAACTCCGAAAAACTTCGTTTATCCTCAATTTCAAGCCTAACGAGATTAACTCTAGTTGTATTAGATGTTTGGCTTTGAGAGTTGCTTTCGAGTTGCTTCTGAATTCTAGATTTCACCCCAATGGTTAGGTCCCTTTCACCACTCCATCGACACATTAGTAACTTGTATGCGCATAACAACAAAACCGGTACTGTCGTTGCGTTTGAAATAGCGAGTATTGTCAATTGTTGAGTCAATTTATCGCTTAAAATCTTACTGACACTTCGACTTAAAAAATAGTTTTGCGAAGTACGAGAATTGTCGTAAGGAAGAGTCGCCGGGCTAAAATTCTCAATCGAACTTTTGTAAGATGTTGAATCAAAAGAATGCGTCGACTGTTGTTCTACTTTTGTATTAAAAGACGACTCTTGTGATTTAGAGATTGGTTTATTCATAGACTAATTTACGGTTTCTCAAGTTCCATTCGATTGAAGATCCGAAGGGTGACAATGACACATTGTGCGGTTTAAGCGATTATTGAGTTTAGTCAACAGGGACTAGCTTGTAAAATATTAGCTCACACTATTACGACACCAGTCATCATTAAAGTTTTCCTAATTGTAGCTTGGTACAGTCTGTCGGCTTTTGTAGAGTTATTATAACTGGTTATATAAATATAGCTATGTTGGATTGATTAGGCTATTTAGAAACATAAATTGAACGTTTTTTGCACAGTTTA
Source organism: Kangiellaceae bacterium (assembly GCA_965230505.1). Taxonomy (GTDB): domain Bacteria; phylum Pseudomonadota; class Gammaproteobacteria; order Enterobacterales; family Kangiellaceae. Next base: position 4,779,245 of record OZ246006.1, read on the forward strand.
AATCACTAAGTTTCAACCTGCTAACTCGAGTTGGCATTATTATAACCACCTGCCCGTTATTTTTAACAGCTTAGGTCAATAATCTGTCGATAATTGAAAAAATTTGTTATTATCCTTGTTTGGGTCGCAAAAATATCAATAACTACATTTCGATTTAGCGAACAAACAATGTGCGGGTTAATTTAAGCTTACGTATGACTAGTATTATTAGGTGAGAGATTAATTACCTTTATAATTATATTACCAAAGTGCACAGTATAAATAGGTTTGTCATCAACCTATTTTGAACAGTAAATAGCACAAGTTATAGCTTTATTTACTTGATAATATAACAAACAGAAACTTAGAGTGAGCACAAGGAATTGGAGGGGTATTCTCAATGACAGAGAATCCAGATACACAAGACATTTATCAACTATCTAATTTACCTAAAAACCAGCTTTGGTTTTGGATCGGTCAAAACCTTGAACCCGAAACTCCCTTCTTTAATATGCCAATGGCGATCACCATACGAGGTGAGCTTGACCCAACGAGGTTTTCTTCAGCTTTCCAACAAGTCGTTAAGCGAAGCGATGCTCTCAGAACAGTAGTCATTCCCGAAAATGGTGTTCCACAAAGGCACGTATTAAAAGAGTTAGACTATTCGGTAGAGTTTAATGATTTAACTCACCACCAAGATCCTAAAGCTCAATTTGATCATTGGGCAAATCAACGTTGTCAGCAAATGTTCGATATTGAAAAGCGAATGTTTGATGCTGTATTGTTTAAAGTGGCCGAACAGGAATATATCTGGTATTGGTGCCAACATCATCTAATCTGTGATGGCTGGTCCACAGCCCTAGTCTATCGATACGTATCTGAATTTTACCAAAAAAGCTTTGATGGAAATCTAGACCAATTACCAAACTTTCCATCGTTTGAAGATTATGCAACGAGAGAGAAAGAGTACCGGCAATCTAAATCTCATGCACAGTCAGAAGTTTATTGGAAAAAAGCGCTTGCTGAGCCACTAGACACCTTAAACTTCTATGGACGAACCGCACGGGAGCATGGTACTAGCAAGGCCGTAAGAATTACTCGAGATTTAGGGCAAAAAAGAACCGACGCCCTTAAGGCCTTAACAAAACAAAAGCCATTCAAGTCACTGTCTTCTCACCTTTCAACGTTTCAATTGGTATCTACTTGTCTCTTAGCCTACTTATACCGAATCACAGGAAATACCGATTTAGCTCTCGGAACGCTTTATCATAATAGAGCAACACAAGCCGACAAAGATACCGTTGGCTTTTTTATGGAAACTGCCCCATTGAGGGTTTCTACTTCATCAGAAGACACCTTTGAAAGCCTTTTTAAGAAAACTAAATCGACAAGTATGGAGGTAATGAGGCATTATCGATTTGCTCCTGGCAATCCGATCAACAATAGAGCGTATGATGTCGCGATAAATTATAACAATGCGACCTATCCCGATTTTGCAGGTATGCCAATATCACTGCATTGGTTACACACCGGCGCGTGGTATTCCCATGAACCACTCGCGATACAAATCCATGACTTTGACGATACTGGCACTTTCACCATTGCATTTGATTTTAACATTGGCGTATTCGATGAAGCGACGAGAGAAAAAGCGATTCAGCATTTCTTTAAATGCATTGATGCGCTTATAGAGGATCCCACTCAGTCACTCAATGACTTCCCAATTTTAACCGAGGAAGAACAGCAGAATTTACTTGGCAGCTATAAACAACAAGCCAGTAAGCCTGTACCTGAAACCTGCTTACACCAACTATTCGAACGACAAGCGGCCCAATCACCTAATAAAATAGCTGTCTATAACGCCGAAAAAAGTTACACCTACCAAGAGCTAAATGAACGTTCCAATTGTCTAGCGAATTATTTGGTTGAACAAGGTGTAGAGCTCGACCATGCGGTTGGCTTGAGTTTTAACAAACATCCCGACATGCTAGTTGCGATCCTTGCGATTCTTAAAGCAGGGGCTGGTTATGTTCCTTTAGATCCAGAGTATCCGGGTGACCGTTTGCAATATATGATTCAAGACTCCGGAATTAAGCTGCTCATTACTCAAAAGGAATTAATTACCAACCTGCCTGAGGGTAATTATAAAACGATTCCAATGGACTCAGACTGGGACGCTATTTCTCAATTTGGTAACTCTCAGCTAAATATTGATATTGGATTAAACCATTTAGCTTATGTAATTTATACATCCGGCTCAACCGGGCAAGCCAAAGGTGTAATGATAGAGCACGGTTCGATAGTAAATTATACCCTTGCTGCAATTGATGCTTTTAATATCAAACAGCAAGACCGCATATTACAATTTGCTTCCATTAGCTTCGATACTGCTGGGGAAGAGATCTATCCAGCGTTAACTGTTGGAGCCAGCCTGTATATTGCTGAAGATGAAATGAAAGCTTCTGCGAAAAACTTTTTAGCGATATGTGAACGTGAAAAAATCAATTTCGTCGATTTGCCAACTGCATTTTGGCATCAGATAACGGCTTCAATAATTGAAGACAATCTGGATATACCAGCAAATATTGAAACTCTAATTATTGGTGGCGAAAGAGCTCAACCTCAGTCGGTAGCAAATTGGCTCGAACTAGATACATCGATCTCACTTATCAACACTTACGGGCCGACTGAGTGCACAATAGTCAGCAGCTATTGCCAACTAACCAAAGAAAATACTAAGCGAGAGCAGGAAGCACCAATAGGAATTCCAGTGCGGAATTTATACGTGTATGTGCTCGACAAAAACATGCAAATAGTTCCTCCGGGTGTCACTGGAGAACTTCATATCGGTGGTGCCGGATTGGCCAGAGGTTATCTAGGTAAACAACAACTTACGGATAAAAGCTTTGTCTCCGACCCATTCTCACCAGACAGTGCAGCTAAACTTTATAAGACAGGTGACCTTGTAAGATTCAGAGGAGATGGTCTACTAGAGTATCGTGACCGAGCCGACGATCAAGTTAAAATCCGCGGTTTTCGTATTGAGCTAGGTGAGGTTGAAAGTGCTTTATTAGCACTTGAAGAAATAGAACAGGGCGTTGTTCTTGTTAATCAATCAGAGTCTGGTGAAAAGCAATTGGTCGCTTACTATGTTTGTTATAATCAAGCTGATATTTCACCTGCAAGTGTCAGAAGCAAATTAAAAGAAACGCTGCCAAACTATATGCTGCCTCAATATCTTATCTCCATGGAAGATCTTCCAATCAATGCTACCGGAAAGATTGATAGAAAAGCACTTCCCGCTCCTAACGAAGGAGAGCAAGTAGAGATTGATGAAGACTTTGAAGTACCAGAGACTGAATCACAAAAACAAATAGCTCAAATATGGCAACAGTCGCTTAATAACAATACGATTGGATTGTACGACAACTTTTTCGATATTGGTGGGGATTCACTACTTATGATGCAAGTTATCACAAGATTCGAAAAAGATTTGAATTTTGTCGCAACACCAAGAATGTTAGTTTCACAAAACTTGGCACAACTCGCTGCTGAATTTGACACTCAAAGCCACTCTACTGAGCAGCCACAAAAAACTTCATTATTTAGCAAAATAAAAAACATATTTGGAAACTGAATGATGGTAATACGAATAACTAAAGGTAGAAATTTCCAATGACTCAGCCATTTTTTTTTGGTCAAGCCGATGAAAAGCTGTTTGGTTTCCTCCATCAACCTAAAAAGACTGGCAACAATACCGCCATTTTACTTTGCTACCCAGTCGGTCAAGAATACATAAGAATTTATAGAAGTTATAAGCTACTTGCTAATCAGTTAAGTAACAATGGATCTTATGTCATGAGGTTTGACTATTTTGGTACAGGTGACTCGTCCGGCTCAAGTGAAGAATGTAATTTCAAACATTTGTCTCAAAATATTAATCAAGCCATCGAACAACTCAAAGAAAAATCAGGAATTGATAAAGTATCTATAGTTGCAACTCGACTTGGTGCTACCGTTGCTGCTAGCGTATCATCCAAACGAAATGATGTTGACGATTTGCTACTCCTTGACCCTGTTATCAATGGTAATGAATATATTAAAAACTTAAAGAACACCCATAGAGAAATGTTAGTGGACTCGAATCGTTTTAGTCGTCCTCGCTCCGCTGACGAATGTAATACAAATGAATTATTAGGGTTCAATTTTTCGAATCAGTTTATGCAAGAGATGAAGGAATTAGATCATACGTATCTATTGAATGCTAAATCTGAAAATCTATATATTCTTAATTCGTTTAGTGCGAACAATACTAGAGATGTTTGTAATAATAATCAGTTTCACTCATCTAATATACACTATGAGGTAATTGAAACTCCGATACTCTGGTCAGACGTTGAGAAAATCGAAACAACCATCGCGCTGCATAAAGTTGGTCAATTTATAATAAAAAAGTTAACTTCATGATAGAAAATATTATTCAATTTAGTGACAAGGGTTCAATGTTAGGTATTCTAACCGAACCAAACTCTCCTTCCAGCGAGCTGCCCGCTTTTATATTTGTTAATTCAGGCCTTTTGCATCGTATAGGACCATTTAGAATTTATGTTTCACTATCACGAGAATTAGCCCAGCACGGATTTACTTCGTTTAGAATCGATCTATCTGGTAAAGGTGATAGCGAACCAAGAAAGAATGCTGCAACCATTAATGAAAATGTTAAGCTCGATATTAAAGATGCGATGGATGAACTGCAAAAATCTCGTGGAATAAATCGATTTATAATCTGTGGGATTTGCACAGGTGCTGACAACGCATACGAAAGCGGTTTTAGTGATGACAGGGTCGTCGGTATAGTGCCGATTGATGGATATGCCTACCCGACTTTAAAGTTTAAACTACGTCATTATTTACCTAAATTTATAAGCGTCAATAGTTGGAAAAATTTAGCAAGAAAGTCGTTAAAGTTAGTTGGTATAAACAGTAAATCAGAAAAGAACAACGATTTGACCGCTAACTACAGAATGATTTTTCCTACACCTGAAAAATTTTTGAATAACTTAAACTCAGCCGCCAAAGCAAATAAACAATTATTGGTAATATATACTGGCGGATGGAATCAATTTAATAATTATCAGAATCAGTTTGCAGATCGTTTTCCAGAAGTGGCTGAAAAGCAAAACTTACAAGTTTGCTATAACAATGCCAGTGACCATACATTCATTTTGAGAAAAGATAAAGATTGGTTAATTGATAAGATCGTATCTTGGTCAAATAACAAATTTTAGCCTAACGATTCGAAGTTTGTTTTTGGTTGTGGGTTTAACCAAAATCTCAAAGAATCTAAGTTATATCTCTGCAGATCAATGTACTTTACCACAGAGATAATAGTAATTTAGGTGTAATAATATTCGCAACAGATAACGACTTTCGCATCGTTCTATTTATTCGTTACTCGACTATAACTGTAACCACATCAGATACTACAGGCGGGTTATGAGGCCGATGAAGGTGATCACCCAAAATTAATTGAAGTGTGTGTTTACCAGGCTCTAGCGTTATTGTCGTTTCAGTTTGCCCTCCTCCAAAATGAGTTACTTCAGAGCCTAATGGCTTAGACATGTCAGGCATAGACTTAGCATCGACTAAAAGGTGATGGTGACCTGAATTTTCTTTTTCGATCCCAGCGGGTGAAACCTTCATTCCAGTAAGCCCAAACTTAACGGTAAATGTTTTGGCAACTTTATCACCATCTTTAGGCGAAATAATAAAAGCTTTGGGCTTTTGATGTTCAGTTAAATCTTTATCAGAATCACCGATAACGGGTAATGATACTAACGCGATAATCATTGTAACTAACAGCGAGTTTTTCATTTCAACTTTTCTCATTTATTTATTTGTATTAATTATAAATCGAATTTCTCTGTATTAAAACTTAGCTAAAAAAAAAGCGCTAAAAGCGCTTTTTTTTATTTGCCTAAACTTACCAGCCGGTTACTTCTTTTAGTGCACTACCAATATCGGCAAGACTTCTTACGGTCTTAACGCCTGCATCTTCCAGGGCGGCAAATTTCTCATCGGCAGTTCCTTTACCACCAGAGATAATTGCACCTGCATGCCCCATACGCTTGCCAGGAGGTGCTGTAACACCTGCTATGTAGGATACAACAGGTTTAGTGACATTAGCCTTAATAAATGCAGCGGCTTCTTCTTCAGCTGTTCCACCGATCTCTCCGATCATAACAATCGCTTCAGTTTTATCATCATTCTGAAACATTTCTAATATATCAATAAAGTTGGAACCCGGGATCGGATCACCACCAATACCCACACAGGTTGATTGCCCAAATCCAGTATCCGTAGTTTGTTTAACAGCTTCATAAGTGAGTGTTCCTGACCTTGAAACAATTCCCACTTTACCTGGTTTATGAATATGGCCTGGCATGATGCCTATTTTACATTCACCGGGAGTGATAACACCCGGGCAATTAGGTCCGATTAATCTAACTCCCAATTCATCGCATTTTACTTTGGCATCTAACATATCGAGGGTAGGGATACCTTCTGTGATACACACAATGAGTTTAATTCCCGCATTTGCGGCTTCAAGAATGGAGTCTTTACAAAAAGGAGCTGGAACGTATATAACACTCGCTTCCGCACCAGTTTCTGCGACGGCATCTTTAACCGTATTAAAAACTGGTAATCCTAAATGCGTTTGCCCGCCTTTTCCTGGGGTTACACCGCCAACCATTTTGGTACCGTACTCAATCGCTTGTTCAGAGTGAAAAGTTCCCTGAGATCCAGTAAAGCCCTGACAAATAACTTTGGTGTTTTTATCGATTAATATACTCATTTATTTATCCTCCGCTGCTTTAACTACTTTTTCAGCAGCGTCTGCTAAACCAGTCGCGGCAATAATATTTAATCCGCTATCTGCAAGAACTTGTCGCCCTTTTTCTGCATTGTTACCTTCTAATCTAACAACTACAGGAACTTCAACACCAACTTCCTCTACAGCACCAATAATTCCTTCGGCAATTAAATCGCAACGCACGATTCCACCGAAGATATTAACTAGAACAGCCTTAACATTATCATCTGTTAATATAATTTTAAAAGCTTCAACAACTCTTTCTTTAGTCGCACCACCGCCAACATCTAAGAAGTTTGCAGGTGAACCACCATGCAGATTAACAATATCCATGGTGCCCATCGCCAGACCTGCACCATTCACCATACAACCAATGTTTCCATCTAATGCAACGTAGTTAAGTTCAAATGAAGCTGCATGAGCTTCTCGCTCGTCTTCTTGTGAAGGGTCGTGCATGTCTTTTAAACTTTGATGTCTATAAACGGCATTACCATCAATTCCTATTTTGGAATCTAAACAATGTAAATCACCTGCTTCAGTAATAACTAGTGGATTTATCTCGAGTAGCGCCAAATCTAAGTCGTGAAATAATTTAGAAAGTTGCATAAAGATGTGGGTAAATTGCTTTATCAACTTACCTTCTAAACCTAACTTAAATGCGAGTTCTCGACCTTGATAGGGTTGCGCGCCGACTAAAGGATCAATCGCTACTTTGTGAATTTTCTCAGGCGTTTCTTCCGCAACCTTTTCTATTTCTACGCCACCTTCGGTAGAAGCCATAAAAACAACGCGGCGAGTGGCGCGATCGACAACCGCTCCCAAATACAACTCATCGGCGATATCAGTGCAATCTTCTACAAGAATCTTTGAAACGGGTTGACCATTTGCATCAGTTTGATAAGTGACTAAGTTTTTGCCCAACCATTTAGCAGCAAATTCTTTCGCTTCTTCTTTGCTAGAGATCAGTTTTACACCGCCTGCTTTACCTCTACCACCAGCGTGTACTTGAGTTTTAACAACCCACTTATTACCGCCAATTTCACCACAAGCTTCAAAAGCCGCTTTTGGTGAATTAACCGCAATACCATTTGAGACAGGTAAACCATACTTTTTGAAAAGTTGCTTACCCTGATATTCATGTAAGTTCATGATGAGTTTCCAAGATATAAGTTAATGAGAAAAAAATAATTTAGTAATCAAAAATCAAAAAGCTAGGTAGACCTAACAGCCAATTGCCTAGCTTATTGAGTTAGAATAAATGCCTTTTACAAACAATCAAATACATTCAATTGTAGACTATACCGTCGTACAAGATAAATTTTATATCCCGCGATTTAACATCATGGTTCTAATATGTCCGATCGCTTTAGTCGGATTTAAACCTTTGGGACACACACTTACACAATTCATAATGCCTCGACATCTGAATAAACTGTAAGCGTCATCTAAATCAGCTAATCTAGACTCGGTTTCTGTATCACGGCTGTCGATAATAAATCGATAGGCTTGAAGCAAGCCCGATGGGCCAACAAACTTATCAGGATTCCACCAAAATGAAGGACAAGAAGTACTACAACAAGCACACAAAATACATTCGTATAATCCATCCAACTTTTCACGATCTTCAGGAGACTGGAGGTGTTCTCTCACGGGTTGCTCGTCATTGTTGATAAGGTATGGCCTAATTTTTTCATACTGGCGATAGAATTGAGCCATATCTACGACTAAATCTCTAATGACCGGCAAACCGGGTAATGGACGAACAACAATTTTATTTCCCTTAATCGACGATAAAGGTGTAATACATGCCAGCGCATTCTTGCCATTCACATTAATACCATCTGAGCCACAGACACCTTCTCGACATGAGCGCCTAAAGCCAATACTAGGATCTTGCTCTTTCAATAATATTAACGCATCCAACAACATCATATCTGAACCAGGTTCAATCTCTAGCTCATAGTCTTTCATGCTAGGTTTTTTATCTGTATCTGGATTATACCGATAGATAGAAAATCGCATTTGCTTCTCTCTTAATTTTAAGTAATTGGGTGTGAACCCTAAGTCGTTTCAACTCTATAAATCTTTATTAATAAGTACGTGCTTTTGGTGGAAAAGCTTCTACAGTAGTTGGTTGCATATTTACAGCTCGCTTATCCATTTCGTGGGTTTCTGGATAATACAAACTATGGGTCAACCAATTCTCATCGTCACGCTCTGTGAAGTCCTCTCTGCTATGGGCACCTCGGCTTTCTTCTCTAAAATTAGCCGCTTTAGCTGTCGCTCTTGCAATAGCCATTAAATTATCCAATTCTAAACATTCAACACGCATAGTGTTAAACGCTTTAGACTTATCAGGTAAAGTAGCCGACTTGAGTTGTTCAGCAACCGCCTCTAGCTCTTTCATACCTTTTTCCATCAGCTCGCCAGTTCGGAACACTCCAAAATGATTCTGCATGATTTGTTGCATCTTCTTTCTGATTTCAACCGGATCTTCTCCTTTATCGCTATCTTCCCAGCGATTAACTCGAGCAAGTGCAGACTCTAGGTTTTCTTGGCTGTGGTCATTGTGTGGTAATCCGCTCGCTAGCGCATCTTCTAGATGCAGACCGGCAGCACGACCAAAAACTACTAAATCTAACAAAGAGTTTCCGCCCAATCGATTTGCACCATGCACAGACACACAAGCTACTTCGCCAACGGCATACAAACCATCTACTATCTTTTCTTCCTGCCCAGCTTTTTTGCCTATCACTTGACCATATTTATTGGTTGGAATTCCGCCCATCATGTAGTGACAAGTCGGTATTACTGGTATTGGAGCGTCTACAGGATCAACGTGCGCGAAAGTCTTTGACAGTTCACATACTCCCGGTAGTCTTTTATTAAGGGTTTTGGCACCTAAATGGTCAAGTTTGAGCATCACGTGATCACCGTTTGGACCACAGCCTCGACCTTCGAGAATTTCCTTAGTCATGGAACGAGCGACAACATCACGACTGGCAAGATCTTTCGCGTTAGGCGCGTATCTCTCCATAAATCGCTCGCCATCTTTATTGATTAAGTAACCGCCTTCTCCGCGACAACCTTCGGTAACAAGTACTCCTGCTCCGGCTATTCCTGTCGGATGAAATTGCCACATTTCGATATCTTGTACCGGAATACCGGCTCTTAACGCCATACCAACGCCATCACCAGTATTAATAAGTGCATTGGTCGTTGATTGATAAATTCGGCCTGCTCCACCAGTCGCAAATACAGTCGCTCTTGATTTAAACTGCACCAGTTCACCAGTCTCGATGGACATTGCGATGACGCCACAACATTGACCTTCATCATTCATCACTAGATCAACGGCATACCACTCGTTAAAGAAATTGGTCTTTGCCGCCAAGTTTTGCTGATAAAGCGTATGCAATAAGGCATGTCCAGTACGGTCTGCGGCTGCAGCGGTTCTTGCGGCTTGCTCGCCACCAAAGTTGAGTGATTGACCACCAAAAGGACGTTGGTAAATTTTACCATTGTCTAGACGGGAAAAAGGTAGGCCCATATGGTCTAGTTCGACCACGGCATCAGGTCCTTCTTTACACATATATTCGATCGCGTCTTGATCGCCGATATAATCGGACCCTTTTACGGTATCATACATATGCCAACGCCAATCATCATCATGGCTATTACCTAACGCAACAGTGATACCTCCTTGCGCAGAAACAGTGTGGGAACGAGTCGGAAAGACCTTAGAAATTAACGCAACCTTTTGTCCAGACTTTGCTAATTGTAAAGAAGCGCGCATTCCAGCTCCGCCTCCACCAACAATTACCGCGTCAAAGGTAAGTACAGGAATGGACATTTAAAAACCCCACAAAATCTGAGCACCCCATAAAAGGAATGCTATACATAAAACTATGACCACTAACTGGAAAATCATTCTTACCGCTAACTTGTTTAAATAATCGGTAGAAATCACCCACATTCCAACCCAAGCATGAAAACACAAGCTAATAATGGTTAGAAATGAAAATATCTTAATGCTGGTTTGCTCAAAAAACGCTTGCCAAACAATAAATTTGAGATCGGGAGATGATACGATAAAAACCGATAAATAGACCACATAGGCTGCTATTATTACTGCGGTTACTCGCTGAATGACCCAATCATGAAGAGCACTGCGCCCAACACTGGTTACTGACCTTACCATATCCACACTCCTAGTCCGATTGCAGACAGTACGCCTAGCACGATTACTAGTCTTGAAGCCAAAATACCACCTTCTAAAGATTCACCAATTCCAACATCCATCAACAAATGCTTGATTCCAGCAATAATATGATACGCCAACGCAGCTAACACTAACCAAATGATAAACTTAGCTAGGCCACCACTTAATAGTTGCTGTAGTTGTTCGTAACTCGATTGAGACTCAAGACTTTGTTCTAACATCCAAAGCGCAAACGGCACAGCGATGAATAAAAGCACGCCAGACATTCGGTGTAGGATAGAAGACAGAGCGGTAATCGGCCATTTGAAAGCCGCCATAGTGGAAAGCGTTACACTTCCGGGTCTGTTTTTTTTCACGATAACAATTCTTCTCGATGTTTGTGAATAGGAGACTGCTACTAGCCTAATTTTAGGCAAAAATTGATATTTCTGCTAAGCTTTTTTCAGTCACTTAATAGATATAGTTTTTAATTACAGTTTGGCAGCAGTTCTGCACTGGTCAAGACTGCAGCTGGCGCAATTATATAAGCCTAAATTACTGAATACAAATGTATTCTCTAAATACTAGGCGATATAGTGAGGATGATCAGAAATTAGCTTGTTATGATCAAAAAGCCTAGCATAACAATTGACAAAATCTTAATAACTTTTATAGTAGCGCGCAGTAGATAGTTAATTATAACAAGCACTTAAACTTATTTAATGGCTTAGCGGCCAAGACTATCGATCTTATATCCATTTAATTCGTATAATATTTTGATAGTAAGCGTATTTTTGCTGCGTCAACTAACAGTATGAGTGATACTTATGCTCAATTATTATACCGGTGACAAACTGTAGAGGATTATCTCTAACAGAGCTTTTTACCGCAGTCACTCATAAAATCTAATCTCAGGAGTTATAAATAATGTCTGACAAGACCGCCAAACTTACTTTGCCATCGGGTGAAACTCTCGAACTAGAGATGTACTCACCTACTTTAGGCAATGATGTCATAAACGTTGCAAGTCTCGTTAAAAATGGTGTTTTTACCTATGACCCTGGCTTTATGTCGACAGCCTCGTGCGAATCAAAAATAACCTATATTGACGGTGGTAAGGGGATTCTTCTATATCGAGGTTACCCAATCGACCAACTCGCACAGGATTGCGACTTTATGGAAGTATGCTATTTATTGTTGAATGGCGATCTTCCAAATGTTGAAGAAAAACAGGCATTTCTTGATAGGATTAATAATCACACAATGCTCAATGAGCAGCTAACCCACTTTTTTAATGGGTTTAGACGCGATGCCCACCCAATGGCGATTATGGTTGGTGTGGTTGGCGCTTTGTCAGCTTTTTATCATGACTCTCTAGACATTAATAATCAGTCTCATCGAGAGAAAAGCGCATTTAGATTATTAGCCAAAGTGCCAACGATAGCGGCGATGTGTTATCGCTATTCAATCGGTAAGCCATTTGTCTATCCAAGAAATGAGATGAGCTATGCAGAAAACTTTTTGAATCAAATGTTTTCTATGCCTTCTCATGATGAAAAACCAGACCCAGTTTTAGTCAAAGCAATGGACCGTATATTTACATTGCACGCTGATCACGAACAAAACTGCTCCACGTCTACCGTTAGGTTAGCAGGCTCATCAGGCGCTAATCCATTTGCCTGTATTTCATCCGGTATTGCTTCTCTATGGGGGCCTGCTCACGGCGGCGCCAACGAAGCATGTTTAAGAATGTTGTACGAAATCGGTGATGTTAGTCGAATTCCAGAATTTATTAAAAAAGCTAAAGATAAAAATGACCCTTTCCGCTTAATGGGATTTGGTCACCGAGTTTATAAAAACTTTGATCCAAGAGCTAAAGTGATGCGGGATAGTGCTCACGAAGTACTTGAAGCGACCGGAAAGACCGACGATCCAATCTTAAAAGTGGCCATGGAGCTAGAAAAAATCGCATTAGAAGACCCTTATTTTGTGGAAAGAAAACTATATCCAAACGTCGATTTTTATTCAGGAATAATTTTAAATGCTATTGGTATTCCAATGAACATGTTCACCGTTATTTTTGCATTAGCGCGGACGGTTGGTTGGGTCTCTCACTGGACCGAAATGATTGCAGAGCCAACTCAAAAGATCGGTAGACCGAGACAGCTTTATACCGGCGATTTAGAGCGAAATGTTAAGCCGATTGACCAACGATAGCTCGGGTAAATAGCTAAGCTCAATAAAAAAGGCGCATAAAGCGCCTTTTTTAATATCTATCTGAGTGGGCGACTAGTCTTCTTCAAAATTCAAAGAGATTGCCACAATTTTACGCATAAACTCTCGTTCTTTTCTAAAACGTTTCTTCAAGTCCTCCATCTCTCTTTCAAGCTGGTGAACTCTAACATCCATTGGTGTGGCATCTTCAGGGAGCACCGAATCGGCTTTCATAGTGCTATCTTTGGCGGTAGCTGCGTCCTTACCCGCGTCATTTTCAGCAACAATCTCTTCGGTAACTAATTTAACAATTTCACCGTCAATTTTAGTTTTTTCTTCTAGGAATCCGTAGAGCAACAGCCGATCACAGGTGGTATTAATAATACGAGGCACCCCTTCACTGAAATCATAGATATGCTGAAAAGCTTCGGCGGTAAATGACGGATTATTATCCCAATCAACTTTTGACAGTCTATGCTCTATGTAAGATTGAGTTTCCTCACCATCTAAATGAGCCAAATGATAAGAAGCGGTTACTCTTTGTCTTACCTGCTCTAAAACAGGTGCCCTTAAATTTTCTCTAAACTCGGATTGACCTAACAAAAATATCTGCAATAACGTCTTTCCGTTATGAACCATATTTGAAAGCATTCGAAGCTCTTCGATGGTTTCAAATGGTAAGTTTTGGGCTTCATCCACAACCAGCATACAGCGTTTGCCTTCTTTGCTTCTAGCGACAAAGAAATTCTCTAGATTTTTTAATAAAGAAGATTTTTTATTATCTTTGTGCGCCAGCCCAAACGCAGCAGCCACCATTCTTAAAATATCTGTGGAATTAAGTTGAGTATTTATTAACTCTGCAGCAACAACATCGTCTTTAGACTCAAGGGAATGAAAAAGTGTACGAACTAAAGTGCTCTTACCAGTCCCGACATCGCCTGTCACGACAATAAAGCCTTCCCCTTGAGATAAGCCATATTTTAAATAGGCTAAAGCCCTTTTATGGGTACTACTCCCAAAGAAGAAAAATGGGTCAGGTGCAAGTTGAAAAGGTTTTCCTGATAATTTGTAATAAGACTCGTACATTCGTTTTCCTTATCTTCCAAAATCCCGTTTTGGTTGATTCTATTAGAGTTGTTTTTACACGCTACAATTAGGTTAGTCCAAACTTCCTATTGTACGCAAAATTTTTGCGTAATTCATCACAAAAAATGCGTGCTATTTCATATTACCGAGTTATATTGCACTAAATTGAATAACTGATAAGATATTGTTTTAAAGGACAAACCTCTTAAACTTACGAGTATTGAACAAAATGTGTGCAATGCAAAAAAACACCACCCCTTGTTACTACAGCGATTACCTTGATTTAGACAAATTTTTAGATGCGCAAAATCCAGTCAGTGGCCAGTACCAGGAACATGAAGCTCATGACGAATTGCTATTTATAATTGTTCATCAGGCTTATGAACTTTGGTTTAAACAGATCCTCCATGAGCTTCGATCCGTTATTAAAATATTTGACACTAAATCACTTAATGAAAACCAACATGGCAAGATTATCCAGCGGTTTGACCGAATAATCAAAATACAAAAAGTTCTGAATGAACAAATCAGTATTTTAGAAACCATGACGCCATTAGATTTCTTAGATTTTAGAGACTATCTAATTCCTGCCAGTGGCTTTCAAAGTATTCAATTCAAAGAAATTGAAATTTTGCTCGGTTTAAAAATGGAATACCGTATCAATTTTGATAAAAAATCATTTTACAACCGACTTAACGACAAGGACCGAGACTATCTTATCGAGTTAGAGAAGCAACCTAGCATGTTTGAGCTTATCGAATCTTGGCTTGCTAGAATGCCCTTTCTGGAACACAAAAATTTCTCTTTTGTGAATGCCTATCAAGAAGCTTTAGATCATATGGTGGAGCGCGACTTAGAAATCGTCAAAAATGTTGACTATTTGAGTGAAGAAGATAGAGAGTTTCAAATTAAAGATTTAAAGTCAACCCGTGCTGGATTTGATGCCTTATTTGACTCGGAAATTTACGATAAATTAAAAAATGATGGTGTTGTTAGAATGAAGCGAGAAGCCGTACTCGGGGCAATATTTATTAATTTGTACCGAGATGAACCAGCTTTTCAACACCCACACCACATTCTAGAAAAACTCACAGAAATTGACGAGCTGTTTACTCAATGGAGACATCGCCATACCGTAATGGTTCATCGAATGATTGGTGCAAAAATAGGAACAGGTGGTTCTTCAGGACACGACTACTTGAGTAAGACCACTCAGAACAACCGTTTTTTCAGAGAACTGTTCAATATCTCTACCTACTTAATTCCGCGCTCTGAACTACCACAATTACCAAGCGATTTAAGAATCGATTTAGGGTTAAAAACTCAGGTCTAAATTGGTAGTTAACCAATTCCACGACGTTTTTAGCCGCAGAGGCTAACATGCCAGTCAGAGGAGCTAACCAGAATTTTAATTAGTTCCTCTATTCCGAGCCGATCTTGTTGATTAAACCTAGCTAGCTCAGGACTATCTAAATCAAACACACCCCACAATTGATTATTTATAATAACAGGGCAAACGAGTTCAGAACGCGATCGAGCGTCACAGGCAATATGGCCTTGAAATAAATCGACATTCTCAACCAAAACAGATTCTCTGGTAGCTGCCGCAGTTCCGCAAACACCATGACCTACTTTAATAGTCGTACAAGCGACTTGGCCTTGAAACGGACCAAGCTTTAAAAGCTCCCCCGCTGTTCTAATATAAAAACCAGCCCAATTGACTTTCTCTAATTGATTAAACACTAATGCTGAAAACTGGCTAAGGTTTGTAATTAGGTTTCTTTCGCCGTCAATTAGCGAACTAAGTTGTTTGGCGAGCAAGCCATAATTAGTCTTCGAATGTGACATGGTAGCTTTGATGATAAATCGTAAGTTCGCGAATCATGCCGTAAAAAAATCTAATTTCAACTACTAATTCGTTATAAAGCAAAATTCTAGAGGATAAAGCCTATTTAATTCTAACAAGCATAGAAATACTCTGGTGCTCAAGCCGCTACAAGGTTAAAATCCATCTTTGATTTTACACCTATCGATTTGAGGATAACAATGAGCAAACATTGGTCAATATCTGCACTTTTAGCGGGCGACGTCAGTGCGGGTAGTCAAGTAGTAGTAAAAGGCTGGGTCAGAACGCGTAAAGATTCTAAAGCAGGCTTTTCGTTTATTAATTTACATGACGGCTCATGTTTTAATCCCATTCAAATCATTGCCCCGGCAGAACTTAGTAATTATCAAACAGAAATTTTGTTAGCGACCACTGGCGCTTCTATGATAGTGACAGGGGAATTAGTAGAATCACAAGGTAAAGGCCAAAGTTTTGAAATTCAGGCAACTAAAGTAGAAATCACCGGACTAGTTGAAGATCCTGCGAGTTACCCTATTCAGCCGAAAAGACACACCATGGAGTACTTAAGAACAGTCGCCCATTTGCGTCCTCGCACCAATGCCATTGGAGCAGTCACTCGAGTGAGAAACTGTTTAGCACAAGCGACTCATCGGTTTATGCATTCAGAAGGATTTAATTGGATCCACACTCCGATTATTACCGCCAGTGATTGTGAAGGCGCCGGTGAAATGTTTAGAGTCAGTACGTTGGATCAACAAAATTTGCCACTGACCGATAAAGGTGAAGTGGATTACTCAAAAGATTTCTTTGGAAAAGAGTCTTTTCTAACCGTATCGGGACAACTGAATGTCGAAGCCTATTGTTTGGCTCTTTCTAAAGTATATACATTCGGCCCTACCTTTAGAGCCGAGAACTCCAATACGACTAGGCATTTAGCCGAGTTTTGGATGGTTGAGCCAGAGATAGCGTTTGCAGATCTGCTTGAGAATGCTAATGTTGCAGAAAGAATGATGCAGTACATCTTTAAAGCTGTTTTAGATGAACGAGCAGACGATATCAACTTCTTTAACCAACATGTCGATAAAACCGTCATCCAGCGACTAGAAAGTGTCGTCAACAATGATTTTGAGCGAATGGAATATACCGATGCGATTAAGATCTTAGAAAGCTCTAAAAAGAAATTTGAATTTCCTGTTTCTTGGGGAACTGACTTACAGTCAGAACATGAGCGATACTTAGCTGAAGAAAAAGTTGGTCGCCCTATTATCTTAATGAACTACCCCAAAGACATCAAAGCATTCTATATGCGGATGAATGACGATGAAAAAACAGTCGCGGCAATGGATATACTCGCTCCGGGTATTGGAGAATTGGTTGGAGGAAGTCAGCGCGAAGAACGATTAGATGTCTTTGACGCAAGATTAGATCAAATGAATTTACCCAAAGAAGATTACTGGTGGTATCGAGACCTAAGAAAGTTTGGAACAGTACCTCATTCGGGTTTTGGACTTGGTTTTGAAAGAGCGGTTTTATACGCCACTGGCATGCAAAATATCAGGGACGTTATTCCTTTCCCGCGTGTACCTAACAGTGCCGAATTCTAGAACTAATCAACATCTTACCTCAAGCTCATCAGTTCATTTGGACTGATGAGCTAAACGCCAAATTATTCACTATACCAATTTACAAATTCCGACTGATCAGGATGTTTAAGACTGGCTTTCCGCCCTTCTTCCTGACCTAAATAAATAAAGCCCGTGATTTCCTCATTTTCTTGTAAACCCAGCGCTTGCATTAAATCACGATTGAAGGCTAACCCTCCGGTTCGCCATTTTGCTCCTATCCCTTCCAAGTGTGCAGCCATTAAAAGATTTTGGACGGCTGCACCCGAAGACAGCACTTGTTCAATTTTAGGAACTTTGTCATGCTCTTGATAACAAACAATGGAAATCACAACCATCGGCGCCCTTAGTGGTTTCTTTGCTATTTTAGCTCGTTTGTCCTCATCCAAATTGGGCTGTTCCTTTATACTAGCTTCAACGAAGAGTTTACCGAGCCTAATTAACCCATCCCCTTCAAATACCAAATAGCGCCATGGTTTTAAAAGCGCATGATCTGGCGCCCTTAAAGCTAACTTAAACAGCCTAGCCATTTGTTCCTTGCTAGGCGCAGGCTTAACCAGTTTACCGTGAGATTTACGAGTGATTAGTTTTTCAAAAGCAGACATTTTATTTGAACTCAAGTTTAATAAGCGAACCCTAATAACAAATAGAATACTATCATAGTGGTAGAGTAAAAATAGGATATAAGTTGACAGGCAAAAAAAAGCCCGATTAAAAAAATCGGGCTTTTTAATATGGCGTCCCCTAGGGGGTTCGAACCCCTGTTACCGCCGTGAAAGGGCGGTGTCCTAGGCCTCTAGACGAAGGGGACTTAAGACTTTTTAGCTACTTGAAAAGGGTTTTTGTTAAGTGACTCTCCTCAAGAGCGCGCTATTCTATAGTCGCATCTCGGCTTTGTCAAAAGCTATTTTAAATTATTTTAAAATAATTTTTTAAGTCAGCTCAGAAGCCACTGCTGACAACCTTCCTTTGATCAATTCGTAACGAGTTTGCATTGAATTTGCTAGCTTTAAATCGTGTGAAACAATCAAAAAACTTGTATCTTCATCACGGTTTAAGTCAAACATCAATTGGTTAACAGACTGAGCTGTTTTGTAGTCCAAATTTCCAGTTGGCTCATCCGCTAGAATACAAGCTGGTCTAGTGACCATTGCTCTTGCAATCGCGATGCGTTGTCGCTCTCCCCCACTCATTTCAGATGGATTATGCGATTTCCGGTCAATTAAACCAACTTTAGCGATAATTTCTTCTGCTCTTTGTCTAGCTGGGCGTTCGTTAACACCGCCAATAATCAGAGGGATCATCACGTTCTCTAGTGCAGTAAACTCAGATAGCAAATGATGAAACTGATAAACAAAGCCGAGTTTTTGATTTCGCAACTCACCTTGTCGCTTAATCGAAAGCGCGTGAATATTCTGTCCGTCAATCAGTACTTGTCCTTCGTCAGGGCTATCAAGCCCACCTAACAGATGTAGCAAAGTACTTTTTCCTGAACCGGATGTTCCTACAATCGCGACCATTTCAGCGGGCTGTATTTTTACATCAACGCCTTTTAAGACTTCAACGTATTTGGCGCCATCTTGAAAGGTTTTACTAATATTATTTGCTTCTAGTATGTATTTTGACTGTGCAGGGTTACTCATATCTAAGCGCCTCCGCAGGTTTAGTCTTTGATGCTTTCCAAGCAGGATAGAGAGTCGCTACTGTGCTCATCACCAACGCCGCAACAGAAATATTCCAAACATCCGCCCATTTCAAAACCGATGGTAAAAAGCCGATAAAATAAACGTCTCCTGGTAACACTTGCACGCCCCAGAGCTCTTCAATAAAAGCGACGACATCCGCAAGATTAGTGGCCAACGCCACACCGCCTATTACACCAATGATGGTTCCTATAATACCGTTTAGACTTCCTTGAACGACGAATATTTTCATGATGGTGCTTGGCGAAGCGCCAAGCGTCCTTAGAATAGCGATATCAGACTGTTTGTCTGTAACGACCATTACTAATGTACTAACAATATTGAACGCGGCCACGGCAATAATGAAGGCAAGCAAAATAAACATCATCTTTTTTTCCATTTGAACCGCTTTGAACAGCGTTCCGTGAGTATAATTCCAGTCAGAAACAAAGTACTGGTCACCAACTAAATCTCTTAGCTCAAACGCGGTATAAGCCGCATTTAGCACGTTGTTTGTGGTCACCCGTAAACTGGATACTTTGTTTCCTTTTCTTGTCAGTGCTGCCGCATCCTTGATATGAACCATCGCTAACATGCCGTCGAGCTCCGACTTAACTTCAAAAATGCCGACCACTTTAAAGCGTTTATAGCGCGGAGAAATACCTGCCGGTGAAACCGTCGCGCCATCGGCTAATAGAATAGTCACCTTATCGCCTAAACTAACACCGAGGCTGCTAGCCATACTGATACCAAGAATAATGCCATACTCTCCGGGTTTTAAAGACTCTAACTCGCCGGCTATCATGTAGTCATCAACTATGGACACTTCCGCTTCTTTTGCCGGCAATATACCTTGTAATAATCCATACTTAGTGTATCCCCGATTGCGAAACATAGCTTGTGCATCGATAAAAGGCGCTGCGGCTTCAACATCGGGATGTTGCAATACTTTCTTTTCTAAGGATTGCCAATCGCTAAAACCCTCACCACGTTCCCCGATAACGATATGAGGTACCATTCCTAGAATCCGCTCGCGTAATTCGGATTCAAACCCATTCATAACGGACATTACTGTGATTAATACGACTATTCCGAGCGCAATACCTAGCATACTCACAAGCGAAATAAAGGATATAAAATGATTGTCTTTCTTAGCGCGGGTATAACGCAAACCAATCATTAAAGGGACCGACTTTTTCATAAAACTCCGAATTTATTGACTGCTGACCTTACTTTTATGAGTCACTCTATTTAGCCGAAAGGCGAATTCTAACAACAGCGAGGCTTAGGAAGAAGCGCTTTTTCAATTTAGCCTAACCTATTTCACAAAAGCCACGGAAACATATTGACTGAAAACGCAATAGTACCTTTAATTGCTCAAATCTATGCTATAAATATTAAAGAGTTTACATAAAAGGTACATTGAGTGACTAATTCACCAGAAAACAGCGAATCGGAACGCAGACAATACTTTCGCATAAAAAATTCACTTTTTATGAGTTACGAAGAAGTTTCCGATGACGAGTCAGACCAACCAGTCAAAGGGGTTAGCTCTCACTCGCTGCGTTCAATGCATTTATTAAAAGAGTTAAACTCAATTTTGGAAGAAAATGAGATTTTTTCACAGACGTTAACCGAAGAACAGCGGAATACTAAGTATTATTTGGCTGAACTTAGTGACAAAGTGACCGACATAACGCGCTATTTGGTTAAAACTCTGGGTATTGAATACAGCGAATTACTTGAAGTAGACCTTAGTGGCGGTGGAGTCAGATTTGAGTCTGAGTCTCCATTAAAAGTCGATCAAGCTCTTAAGTTAGATCTCGTACTAGTTCCTGAATACTATAATTTAACCACCATTGGATTAGTCGTTGATTGCCGTTCTATCGGTGCGAGCGGGTTATTTGAGATTGCAATCTCATTCACTGACATACAAGAAGCCGACCGAGATGCCATCGTAAGACATGTTTTTAAACGACAATCCGAGCAATTAAGGCACGACAAACAAGCTTAGAGACTTGATTAATAATTTAAACAGCTTATATATCATATACATACAATAATATGTTAAAGTAACATCATATGATATCAAAGGCCTGAAATAAAAAGGTAACCAAAATGAGACTATTAAATCTACTTGTAATCGCCCTTCCATTAACTTTTGCTGTCACTAGTTTTTCTTCCACAGCAGACAATATGGCACTACCAGTCAGTGAGCAAGGTCAACAAGGCATTCAAACTCCACGTAACGGTCAAAACAAGGCAAAGGTTGAGTCGACTTTTGGTCAACCATTACAGCGTGTCGCCGCAGTAGGAGAGCCTCCGATTAGTAAGTGGGTTTATCAAGATTTCACTGTTTATTTTGAACACGACATCGTTTTACATTCGGTTAAACACAGAAGCTAACGCGACAATTTAGATTATATAATTTGAATAAAAAAAGGAGCCTAGGCTCCTTTTTTTTGGTTGAACTGCTACAACTATTTCTGTAGCAACCGGTTTAAACGCTTAGTAAAGGCGGCAGGATCATCAAGTTGACCACTATCAGATAAAACCGCTTGGTCGAATAACAATTCTACCCAATCTTTAAAGTCCTCTTCCGGCAAATCATCACTTAGCTGCTTAACTAACTGATGTTCGACATTG
This sequence comes from Kangiellaceae bacterium, assembly GCA_965230505.1. GTDB lineage: Bacteria > Pseudomonadota > Gammaproteobacteria > Enterobacterales > Kangiellaceae. Next base: position 4,801,395 of record OZ246006.1, read on the forward strand.
ATTTCAAAGATAGGTTTCATTTCAGGTATCGGTTGTCCGGCCGCTTTCATCATGCGAGCCATTTGTAGGCTCATACCGCCATCGTTTGACACCACACAGGCTGGAGACTCGTCTAAACGACCAGAGACTTTAACATCTTCTACCTTGTCTTTTAGTAACTCTTTAATTTTACCGATAAGCTCTGAGTTATCTTCGTTTGCTTTTTCAACTGCCTGCTTATCTTCTTCAGATTCGAGTCCACCTAAATCCAAATCGCCTTGAGTAACCGCTTGTAATTTCTTATCACCGAATTCGGTTAGATGCCCCATCGCCCACTCATCAACGCGATCTGTCATTAATAGGACTTCGACTCCTTTTTTCTTATACACTTCAAGATGCGGGCTGTTTTTTGCTGTCGCATAGTTGTCTGCAACCAGATAGTAAATTTTATCTTGCTCTGGTTTCATACGAGAAATGTAATCGTTTAATGAAACGTTTTGAGTTGCATCATCATTATTGGTAGAAGCAAATCTAAGCAATCCAGCAACTTTATCTTTGTTTGCAAAATCTTCAGCCAAACCTTCTTTTAACACCGAGCCAAACTCATCCCAAAAGCTTTGGTAATCTTCTTTCTTACTCTTGGCTAGTTTTTCAAGCATGCCCAATACGCGCTTAACACAAGCATTTCGCAAACTTTGAGTTGCCCCTTTGTCTTGCAGAATTTCACGAGAGACGTTTAAAGGTAAATCATTAGAATCTAATACCCCTCTTACCATTCTTAGGTAAACTGGTAAAAATTGCTCAGCGTCATCCATAATGAAAACACGTTGAACGTAAAGCTTAACGCCGCGTGGTTTATCACGGTTCCAAAGGTCCATCGGTGCTTTCTTGGGGACATACAACAAGCTGGTATATTCTAATTTACCTTCAACTTTGTTATGTGCCCAACTTAAAGGCTCGTTAAAGTCATGAGATATATGTTTATAAAACTCTTGATACTCTTCATCCTTGATATCTGACTTAGCGCGTGTCCATAATGCGGTTGCTTTATTGATCACTTCGTATTCAGGAACCACTACCTCATCAGACTCTTTTTCTTCCTCGTCTGCCGCAGGCATTTCCATTTTTTCCATTTCAACGGGTAATGAAACATGGTCGGAATACTTACTGATAATCGAACGAATTCGCCATGGTTCTAGGAACTCTTTCTCATCTTCTTTTAGGCTAAGTATAATATCTGTACCTCTAGAGGTTTTTTCGATGGTTTCAATACTAAATTCACCATCACCTTTGGAAACCCAACTCACGCCTTGCTCAGCGGATTCTCCAGCACGGCGAGTTTTAACCTCTACTTCGTCAGCCACAATAAACGCTGAATAGAAGCCAACTCCAAATTGACCGATCAAGTTACTATCAGCCTTTTGTTCTTTTGACATCTGCTTAATAAATTCTGACGTTCCCGAGCGAGCGATGGTACCAAGATTTTGCATGACTTCATCTTTGTTCATACCAATGCCATTATCACTGATGGTTAAGGTCCCTGCTTCCTTATCCATAGTAATCCTGATCTTTAAGTCGCTATCGTTTTCGTAATAGTCTTCATGCGAAAGTGCTTCAAACCTAAGTTTGTCAGCAGCGTCCGCGGCATTTGAAACCAACTCTCGTACAAATATTTCTTTATTGCTATACAGGGAATGCACCATCAAATTTAGAAGTTGTTTTACTTCAGTCTGAAAGCTATGAGTTTCTTTGCTAGTGACTTCGGTCATTTCGCCGGTCTCCTCGTTAAAATCAAAATAAATTAAGGTCAATTAATAAAAATAATCAATATCGTGGTCCTGGGCAGAACTGGGATAATTGATAATTTAGATGTTTTTCAATGCTATGCAATTTGGGGATGAGTGGTTCTTTTTTCAAGCACTATATAAAATAATTCTTACCTAAATTAATTAAATAAAGGTTAAGATGCCTTATAATTCTCTACAACCCTCACTTTACCTTATTCTCCGGCCTTAATTGGGTCGATTAAAAACGTAAAAAGCTAAAACGGAGTAATTTAGTGTTAAGAAGAACAAAAATAGTCACCACTTTGGGGCCTTCAACTAACAATGCGGAGTCTTTAGAAGAACTTTTTAAAGCCGGCGCCAACGTTGTCAGAATGAATTTCTCCCATGGCAGTGCCGAAGATCATATTAAACGAGCCGAATTAGTTAGATCCGTAGCAAAAAAGCTCGGTTTGAACATTGCGATACTAGGTGATTTACAGGGTCCTAAAATTAGAATAGCTCGTTTCAAGAATAATAAAATTGAAGTAGAGCCCGGGGATACTTTCTTGTTAGATGCCGATTTAGGCGTCAATGACGGCGATCAGAGCAAGGTAGGCATAGACTACAAAGAGCTGCCAAAAGACTGCCAAGTAGGAGATGTTTTACTTCTGGATGACGGTCGACTTGAATTAGAAATTACTAAGATTAACGGCAACAAAATTGAAACTAAAGTAGTTATTGGCGGGACCCTTTCCAACAATAAAGGTATCAATCGCAAAGGTGGTGGGCTATCGGCGCCAGCATTAACTGACAAAGATAGACAAGACATAAAAACGGCGGCCCTAATGGATGTAGATTACCTAGCGGTTTCGTTTCCAAGGACTGCAGACGATATAAGGCTTGCTGAAAAACTCGCCAAAGAAGCAGGATGCCATTGTGGTATGGTGGCAAAAATTGAACGTGCTGAGACAGTTGCAGACGATAAAGTCCTCGACCAGATTATCGTTGCCTCCGCAGCGGTAATGGTCGCTCGAGGTGATTTAGGCGTAGAAATTGGTGATGCCGAATTAATCGGCGTTCAAAAGAAGATTATTCAGCGTGCAAGAGCATTAGATCGCGCTGTTATCACCGCGACTCAAATGATGGAGTCTATGATAACTAATGCGATACCGACACGTGCTGAAGTATTTGATGTCGCTAATGCAGTCCTCGACGGCACCGACGCCGTGATGCTCTCAGGTGAAACCGCCATGGGGGAACATCCAGTGAAAGTGGTCGAAGCCGTTTCTAGAGTTTGTTTGGGTGCCGAAAAAGAAAAAACCAATAAGATTTCAGGGCATCGAGTCGAATTACAATGGGAGCAAGTTGACGAAGCAATCGCAATGGCTAGTATGTATATCGCCAATCATTTAGACGGTATCAAGGGAATTGCCTGCTTAACTGAATCGGGCTCCACGCCACTAATTATGTCTCGAATAAGAAGTGGTATTCCAATCTTAGCGCTCACACGGCTTGAACGTACCAAAAGAAAAATGGCGCTTTTTCGTGGTGTTGAAGCCATTAGTTTTGATCCGACTGTGCTAGAACGAAAGGATGTTAATCGACTTGCAATTGACAAAGTTAAAACAGTCATTCCGCTGGTAGACGGCGACCTAGTTTTACTGACTAAAGGCGATCATATGGGTAAATTAGGTGGAACTAACGCACTCAAAATCTTAAAGGTTGGCGAAATAGTCTAACCAGTATTGTGCAATAAATAATCAAACCTCTACTAAATTGGTTAATATTTATACTAGGCTTGCGGATTGTCTGCAATTTTATCGAAGAAGCAGCAATCCGATGTTTACCCAGAAGTCAAAATACACTTATACTAGACCCAGAGAAACCGATTTACTGCCTAGGTATTAACTGGAATTTAAGACGTCATTAATGCAAAACCTATTAGTTATTTCCGCGATAGCTCCCAATAGAAAAGGCATGGCCAACGAGATCACCGAATTGGTCACCTACTGCGGCTGTAACATTCTCGAAAGCAAAATGAAATCCATGGGCAATACTTTTAGCTTAGTGTTAATGGCAACTGGCGAGTGGAATGCCTTAGCAAAATTAGAGCATGTTCTGCCAAGCAAAGCGCATTCAATGGGCATGACTACTATGCTTCAACGCTCAGAAGCGCGGCCTCCTCAAGATAAACACCTTCCCTACCGAGTTAAGTTTTTTGCCTCAGACAATCAGGGTATCGCCAATAAAATCACTAAATTTTTTACCGAACAAAACGTCAATATCGAGCAATTAAGTTGTGATACCTTCAACTCTAAACAAACCGGTGCGTCAGTCGCTGAAATAAAACTAACCGTAAGCATTCCAAGCACTATTGCTATCGCTAAACTTCGCGAGGCTTTTAATCATTTTTGCGAACAACAAAATCTCGATGCTTCTTTCACACCAATTACTCAATAAAGACTGTGTACGTAGCGCACCTAATTAAGATGCGTAATAATTAATCTAAACCCAACTTTAAAATAGCAAGGAATCAACATGAAAGTCGGAGATAAACTACCTTCAATTGAACTTGAAGCGACTAGCGAACAAACCATTAATTTGGCGAAAATAAAAAATAAGAATGTAATTGTCTATTTTTACCCTAAAGATAGTACGCCTGGGTGCACCACGGAAGGACAAAATTTTCGCGATAATATACAGGCATTTGAAGACTTGGATGCCGTTATATTCGGCGTATCTCGAGATAGTATAAAATCACACGAACGATTTAAGGAAAAGCAATCGTTTCCTTTTGAATTAATTTCCGATCCAGATGAAAAACTTTGTAATGCGTTTGACGTCATCAAACTCAAAAAAATGTACGGTAAAGAGTTTTTGGGGGTTGAGCGAAGTACGTTCTTGTTTAATAAAAAAGGAAAGTTAGTCGAACAGTGGAGAAAAGTTCGCGTAAAAGGCCATGTGGATCAAGTATTAGAAGCAGTTCAATCACTTTAATCCATTAACAATTCACGAAACAACGATTTAAAGCATAAACATCAAGAGCAATTTTGTACTAGTTAGACTGACTTTACTAATCAATGAGGTAGCCATGACTGATATTGTGACTGAGAAACAGCGCTTGTTTGTATTAGACACTAACGTGCTAATGCATGATCCAACTTCAATTTTTAGATTTGCAGAGCATGATGTTTACATTCCAATGGTGGTGCTAGAAGAACTAGACAATGGCAAAAAGGGACTCTCAGAAGTTGCCAGGAACGTTCGCCAAGTTAGCCGATATTTTGATCAACTGATGAGTACTTGTTCCGAAGAAGAAATTAAACAAGGCATACCAATCGGCAACTCACCCTACTCCCCAGTCGAGGAACGAATTCACGGACGGCTCTTCTTTCAACTTTCGGAAGTTAGCGAAAGCGTGTTACCCGACGGTCTTGCAACCAGTAAAGTTGACAACACCATTGTTAGTATTGCTTTAGGCCTACAAAAAGAATATCAAGACAAACTTGTAACACTCGTTTCAAAAGACATCAACCTAAGAATAAAGTCTAAAATTGTAGGTGTTCATTCGGAAGACTATTTTAATGATCAGGTGCTCGATGATCTTGAAAACCTATTTACTGGCCAAGCCGACCTACCATTAGATTTTTGGGAGAGTCACAATAAGGATATGCAGTCTTGGAAGGAAGAAGGTCGCACTTATTATACGGTTAAAGGTCCACTTGTTAGCAGCTGGAATATCAATCAATTTATTCATCTTAAAGACGGTTCAAACTTTAGTGCCATTGTAAGGGACGTGAGTGGCGAACAGGCCACTATTGAATTAGCAAAAGATTTTCAAGCGAGCAATCATCCGGTTTGGGGGATCACGGCTCGCAACCTAGAGCAAAGCTACGCACTCAACCTTTTGATGGATCCTGATATAGATTTTGTTACTTTACAGGGGTTAGCTGGAACAGGTAAAACACTGCTAGCACTTGCCGCCGCGCTCGAACAAACCATTGAAACTAAACGTTATAATGAAATTATAGTCACTCGAGTCACCATCCCCGTTGGCGAAGATATCGGTTTTTTACCGGGGACAGAAGAAGAAAAAATGAATCCTTGGATGGGCGCATTTACCGATAATTTAGAAGTCTTATCACCCGCTCAATCAAATGACGATTGGGGTCGACAAGCGACTCAAGATATTCTGCAAAAATGGCTTAAAGTTCGATCACTCAACTTTATGAGAGGACGAACCTTTATTAATAAATTTGTTATCATTGATGAGGCTCAAAATCTTACCCCTAAACAAATGAAAACTTTGATCACTCGCGCCGGTCCTGGTACCAAAATGGTTTGTTTGGGCAATGTCGCCCAAATCGACACGCCTTATCTTACCGAAACTAGTTCTGGAATAACTTATGTGGTTGATCATTTTAAAAACTGGAAGTTTGGAGGACATATAAAACTTCAAACGGGTGAACGCTCTCGTTTGGCAGACTTCGCTTCAGAAAATTTATAGTTATTGAATAAGCGAAAAAAGTTCTTTACAAGTTGTAGGAGCGATTAACTCACTCCTACAATTTCACCATTCTTAAGTAACTTAACTTTTTCTGCCGCCGGCACTTTTGGCAGGCCAGGCATTCTCATAATATTTCCAGTTAACACCACCAAAAAACCCGCTCCAGCATTCACTTGAATATTCCTGACAGTGACTTGAAAATCTCGCGGTCTACCATGCAACCTAGGATCGTCAGATAGCGAACTCGGCGCTTTGGCAATACAGATCGGTAAGTGATTTAAGTTTAGTTTTTTAACATGAATAAGATCTTGCTCAGCTTCTTTCGTAAAAGCGACATCCCTAGCACCGTACATTGCCTTGCAAACTTTTGCTATTTTTTCGACAACACCGTCTTCGGAATCATAAAGCGGTTTAAACGGCTTTGCATCTTTAGCCGCTTTGATAACCTTTTTGGCTAAATCAATAGCACCACTTCCTCCTTGGCTAAAATGATTGCTTTCAGAAAACGCAATCCCCTTGGACTCAACGTGCTGTCGAATAATCTCAATTTCTGAATCAGAATCTTGTTCAAACCGATTTAAGGCAACTACCGGTACTTTATTAAAAAGCTCAACGCTTTCAATGTGTTTATCCAAGTTAACCAAGCCATCAATTACCATCTGAACATTTTTTTCACTCAGCTTAGATTTATCCATGCCACCGTGCATTTTTAATGCTCTAACGGTCGTGACTAAAACGACTGCAATTGGATCAATTTCTGCTATTCGACACTTGATATCAAAGAATTTTTCTGCGCCCAAGTCAAAACCAAATCCAGCTTCAGTAATAGCCCAGTCGGCATGATGCATCGCCATTTTAGTCGCTAATAAACTGTTACACCCGTGAGCAATATTGGCAAAAGGCCCACCGTGAATAAAGACGGGTGTTCCCTCTAGGGTTTGCACTAAATTAGGATGCAGTGCGTCTCGCAATAACGCTAGTAACGCACCGGTTATATTTAGAGACTTTAAAAACACCGGTTCATCCTCTAAATCATAACCAATTAGAGTTCGATCCAGCCTTAACTCTAAATCGTCAAAATCTTTGGCTAAACAGAGAATGGCCATGATTTCTGAAGCCGCAGTGATATCGAATCCTCCCTCTCTTGGGATCCCTTGTTTTTTGCCACCGAGACCTAGCACGATGTTTCTTAGACTACGATCATTCATATCCATCACTCGTCTCCAAACCACTTGGCGAGCGTCTAAATTTAGATGGTTTCCATGAAAAATATGATTGTCAATTGCAGCCGAGATCAGGTTATTAGCCGCGGTAATAGCGTGAAAGTCTCCGGTAAAATGAAGATTGATCCTATCCACTGGGACCGCTTGAGAATAACCTCCTCCGGTAGCCCCGCCTTTCATTCCAAGGCAAGGGCCCAAAGAAGGCTCTCTCAGTGCTAAGCAAACCGACTCTCCAAGCTTTGTAAAAGCTTGACCCAAACCGATAGTGGTTGTAGTTTTCCCCTCCCCTGCTGGTGTGGGAGTGGTTGCCGATACTAAAATTAGGTTGCCTTTGGCCGGCTTAGTCTTTTTCGCTGACAATGCTTCTATGCTGACCTTAGTAATTGAATCACCGTAGGGCATCAAGTATTGCTCGTCTATCTCTAGCTCGTTTGCTAATTCTTTGATCGGTCTTAATTCGAACTGCTTAACAATTTCGCTATCAGAAAGCATGATGAAACCCTTTTTAATAGATTCTAGGCGATAAGAGCATATCCATTTAATCCGCTTTATGCAAAAACATGTGAGATTTTAGTGATATAAATCAACTAATTGACTCTACCCTTTAACCAAAAATTTGTTATATTAGCTCGTAAAATCTACATAAAAATGGGCTTAGTATGGGGCGAGACATATCTGAACGTGAATATTCAGCTGAAGATTATGAACGGTTTAATCGATGTATTCACGACCAAGTCGATCACCTCAAGAAACTGATTGAAGAGCCCTCTTTTGGCAAAGAAGAACTTCACATTGGCGCAGAGCTAGAACTCTATTTGATGGGCAAAGACGGAAATGTGAATCCGGTTAATATGCAACTGCTAGAGATGCTCAAAGATGAGCAGTTCCAAACTGAGCTCAATAAGTTTAATTTGGAGTTAAATTTAGCGCCAGTAAAAGCAGCGGGAAGACCGTTTAGTGAACTCACTAAAGAAATGCTACAAAAGTTTAATTACCTTTGGAATGTCGCCGAAAAAATTGATACTAGACCGCTCGCTGTCGGAATTCTACCAACTTTAAGTCAAAAGGACTTAAGTAACGACAACATGACCGACTTAGGTCGTTACCGAACTCTCGCTCGAGAACTTATTAAACAACGCGGCGAACCATTCCATATTAAAATTGATGGAGAAGAATCCGTTGATTTCACCACATCAGAAGTCTGTGTTGAAGGCGCAAATACCTCATTCCAAGTTCATCTAATGACAGAAAAAGAGAAATTTGCTAACACGTTTAACGCGGCTCAATTGACTTTACCAATGGCCTTAGGGGTGTCTGCCAATTCTGGCATGTTACTTGGTAAATGCCTGTGGGATGAAACTAGAGTGGTACTTTTTAAGCAATCCATTGATAACCGGATGGCTGATGCATCCGGCTGGAGACAACCTTCCCGCGTCACTTTTGGACACGGTTGGGTTCGCAAAAGTGGTTGGGAATTATTTTCGGAAACGGTTAATTTATATCAACCTATTTTTCCAGAAATATTTGATTCCGATGAACAAAAAGATGGCTTACCCGAACTTGCTGAACTAAATTTACATATGGGGACAACATGGCCTTGGAATCGTGCCGTATACTGCAATAAAGGCAATGGTCACCTACGGATCGAATTTCGAGCATTGCCTGCGGGACCGACAGCGCTTGATATGGCGGCCAATGCTGCATTTTCAATTGGCATGGCGGTCGGTCTAGAACATAAAATAGATGAGTATATGTCGCGGATCCCTTTTCGTTTTGCTGAGTACAATTTTTATCGTGCCGCAAAAAATGGCTTAGACGCTACCATACTTTGGCCTCAGAACTATCAAAACAAACCCGTGGAAATACCAATAAGAAATGTCATTGATGACATGCTGGTAGTCGCTAATGACGGACTGAGCAAGCTTAATATCGAGCTTACCGAACGAGATAAGTTTTTAAATATTATTCATCGAAGATTATCTAAAAATATTAACGGTGCACGTTGGACAAAAGAAACGTTTCGATATCTTAGGAAAAATTTATCTACCCAAGAAGCTTGTGCTGAGATGCTCAATAGATACTTTATCAATCAAATGGGCGGACAGCCAATCAGCGAATGGGAAAGATGCTGGAAATGACATTCCTTAACCCCGCTGTAACCTATTATTCAGACACTGATCGAGCGCAAATCCCAGAATCATTGTTAGAGTTTCTTAGAAGTCTTACAGGGTTGACGGTTTTCGACATAAAAGGCAATGATCCGAGTCGTTGTCGAGTCGTCACTACTCTAATACACGGAAACGAACCTTCAGGGCTTGTGGCTAATCATTTATGGTTAAGGAGTGATGAAGTTCCCGCGACAAACCTTAGAATCATCTTATGCAACCCTGAGGCCGCATTAACTAAGCCTTATTTCACTAATCGATTTGTCCAACATAGCGACGATTTAAATCGCTTTTTTGATAAAATTGAAGATGCGACTAACGGAGTCGCCTTTAGAGCGCGGCAAATTAGCGAGTTAGTCAACGAAGTAAAGCCAGAAGCCATCGTCGATCTACATAATACTTCGGGTGTCAGTCCCGCATTTTCGGTTAGTGTGTCCGATAGCTGGAAGCATTTAAAACTAGCCGAATTATTTACCCACAGTTTAATCCATACCGAAATCAATGTTGGCGCTATTATGGAGTTAGACTTTGATGCCCCTATTGTGACTATAGAGTGTGGCGGTGCTAATGATAACTCCTCACACCGAGTCGCTGCTGACGGATTACATGCACTATTTACTAAAGAAAACCTGTTTTCGACTCAAGAATCTGCGGTTGTTGTTTCGCGAAACCCAATTAGAGTCAAACTATTAGGTGACGCTTCAGTTGGCTTTTCTCACCATCGTTTAACCACCACAGATATTACCTTGCGAGCTGATATAGAAGAGCTTAATCATCAATTAACACCCAAAGATGAATTTATAGGTTGGTGTTGCCCCGACACACCAATTGCATTTCAAGGATTAGATAAACACGATCAGGATCGAATTGATGAGCTATTTGAAAATCGTAAAGGTTGCCTCTTTACTAAAAAAGAAATGCAGCTATTTATGGTTACAACGGTTCCTGAAATAGCCACTAAAGATTGCTTATTCTATACCACGGCAGCCTACTAAAATTAGACATTAAATCTCAATCAGTATTGTCTAATAACCTTCTAGCCCTTTAATTTCAGGGCCTTATTAAGATAAGTTATTGGTAATACCAGTCGTACAGCGCGTATCATCTACTCACCGCTGTAAAAGACCAATAAAAAAAAGAAATCCTAACCGTCCTTGCAGCTTCCTTATTTTTTACCGCGAGGTCATGTATGACTCTTTACCACTCTACCCAAAGCAAAGATAACTGTGGATTTGGGTTAATCGCTCATTTAGATGGTGAGCAAAGCCATCAACTTCTCAAAACCTCTTTGACTGCATTAACGCGAATGACTCATCGTGGTGCAATTTCATCAGACGGTAAAACGGGTGATGGTTGTGGGCTTTTGATGCAAATGCCTAGTAAATTTTTTAGAAAAATCAGTCTTGAGCTTGGCTTTAATTTAGGAAGTCGATTTGGTGTTGGTCAAATCTTTCTTAGTCAAGATCCGATCAAGGCTAACAAAGCTAAACGAATTTTAGAGCAAGAACTGATTAAAGAAACATTAACAATTGTCGGCTGGAGGGAAGTTCCTGTCAATACCGATGTTTGTGGCGAAATAGCGCTAAAAACTCAACCTAAAATTGAGCAAATTTTTGTTAATGCGTCTCCTGGCTGGACCAAAGAAGATCTAGAGCGTCGGTTGTTTATAGCGAGAAGACGCGCTGCCGATCGGATTGAAAACGATGATGACTATTATGTCTGTTCTTTATCTGGCATGGTGATCGTATACAAAGCGTTGGTTATGCCAAAGTATTTAGATTCGTTTTATCAAGACTTGGCTAATCCAAAATTAGAAACATCCATCAGCCTCTTTCATCAACGCTTCTCGACCAATACAGCGCCGCTTTGGAAATTTGCCCAACCATTTCGATTCCTAGCTCACAATGGTGAGATAAACACTATATCTGGTAATCGAAATTGGGCAACGGCCAGACAGTCTACTTTTTACAGTCCGTTATTACCGGATCTTGGAAACCTAAAGCACTTAGTCAACCAATCTGGCTCTGACTCATCGTCACTCGATAATATGCTTGAAGTAATGCTTGCAGGTGGAATGGATATATTTAGAGCACTTAGACTATTGGTTCCTCCGGCTTGGGCAAATCGAAAAAACATGGATCCCGACCTACGCGCATTTTATGAGTTTAACTCAATGCACATGGAACCATGGGATGGACCCGCTGGCATCGTAATGACCAACGGTACTCAAATAGCCTGTACTTTGGATCGTAATGGCTTACGCCCTGCTCGTTATGTCATTACCAAAGATAGACTGTTAACTGTCGCTTCCGAAGTTGGTGTTTGGGACTACAAAGAATCAGACGTTGTCGAAAAAGATCGTGTCGGACCAGGCGAAATGTTAGCTGCTGATGTAAACAGCGGAAGAATTTGGCGTACTAATAAAATTGATGACCAATTAAAGCATCGTCATCCATATTTAGAATGGTTAAGAGAAAACACCATTCGGCTTAGAAGTAACCCGAGACTAGAAAAGAAAGCAGCAGAAGATTACATCAATGAAAACCTTAAAAACCTTCCGGTTTTTGAGAAGTTGTTTAACGTTTCTTTAGAAGAATGTGAACAAGTCATAAGAGTGATCGCCAACGACAGTCAAGAACCCACAAGTTCAATGGGAGACGATACTCCCATGGCAGTGTTATCCACTAAGCAAAGAAATTTATATGACTATTTTAGACAACAATTTGCTCAGGTGACCAACCCACCGATTGACCCTCTTAGAGAAGCGTCGGTAATGTCTTTAGAAACATGTTTTGGTCGAGAACATAATGTATTTCAAGAAACCAATGGTCTTGCCTATCGCGCTATTATCGGAAAACCGGTACTTAATTACGCAAAATTAAAACAACTTAAAGAACTTGACCAAGAATACTATCAGTTCAAAACGATTTCTCTAAACTACCCTAAAAGTGAGCGCTTAGAAGATGCCGTTCAAAGGATCACTGACGAAGCGGTTGAGCTAGTTAATAATGGCTGTGTCATCTTACAATTATCGGATCGTGATATTTCAAAGGACAAACTTCCCATTCATGCAGCCTTAGCCACAGGCGCTGTCCATCAGCGATTAATTAAAGAAGGTTTACGATGTGCGACCAACATTGTGGTAGAAACAGCTACCGCAAGAGATCCACACCATTTTGCAGTGTTAATCGGAGTTGGCGCAACCGCCATTTCACCCTACCTTTCACTGCAGATTATTAATCGCCTATCTACCGAAGAAAAACTGACCACTGATATTATTACCGCGCGTAAAAACTACTTAAAAGGGATTAACAAAGGTTTATTAAAGATACTATCTAAAATGGGTATTTCAACAATAGCTAGTTACCGCAGTGCTCAACTTTTTGAAGCCGTTGGTTTAGATCAAAGCATTATCAAGCAATGTTTTCCGAGTGTTTTATCTCGAATTGGCGGTGCAACTTTTGAAGACCTTCATCAAGAGAACCTTAAGAATGCTGACTTAGCATGGCAACCTTTAACCAAAATTAAGCGAAGCGGTCAGCTTAAATACGTTCACGGTGGAGAATATCATGCTTACAATCCTGACGTTGTCAGCTTACTACAAATAGCGGTAAATTCTGGCAATTATTCCGACTATCAATCTTATGCTAATGCGGTTAATCAGCGCCCCATAGCAACCCTTAGAGATTTAATGAAACCGGTATCGGCAAATAAACCATTAAAAATAAACTTAGTTGAACCAACCCAAACAATTCTAAAACGATTTGATTCTGCAGGAATGTCAATTGGCGCGCTAAGTCCAGAAGCTCATGAGGCTTTGGCAATCGCTATGAACACCATTGGAGGTCGCTCCAATAGCGGCGAAGGTGGTGAGGACCCGAACCGATTTGCAAGTATTAAAAATTCAAAAATAAAACAAATTGCTTCTGGCCGCTTCGGAGTAGATGCCGCTTATTTGCAAAGTGCTGAAGTCCTACAAATTAAAATTGCCCAAGGTGCAAAGCCAGGTGAAGGTGGTCAGCTACCTGGAGCAAAGGTCACTGTCGAGATTGCTAAGTTACGCAATGCCACACCCGGCGTTACCTTAATATCGCCGCCTCCTCATCATGATATCTACTCAATAGAAGATATCGCACAATTAATCTTTGACCTTAAACAAGTCAATCCAAAAGCGTTAATATCGGTCAAACTAGTTTCAGGACCGGGTGTTGGCACTATTGCTGCTGGTGTTGCTAAAGCTTATGCCGATATGATTACGATTGCTGGACATGATGGTGGTACCGGCGCTAGTCCTCTAACATCAGTTAAATATGCCGGTACACCATGGGAAATCGGATTAGCTGAAGCTCACCAAGCTTTAATTGAAAATGGATTACGTGACAAAATTTGTTTACAAGTTGATGGTGGCTTGAAAACCGGTTTAGACGTCATAAAAGGAGCAATTTTAGGTGCCGATAGTTTCGGATTTGGAACCGGCCCGATGGTAGCGCTGGGGTGTAAGTTTTTAAGAATTTGCCATTTGAATAACTGCGCTACGGGGGTCGCAACTCAAAATAAAACTTTGCGAAATAATCATTTTGTAGGACTACCACAAAAAGTTATAAACTATTTCGAGTTTGTTGCAAAAGACGTGAGAGAGTGGCTTGCCCTGTTAGCGGTTGAAAGCCTGGATAAACTAATTGGACGAACCGATTTATTAGAAATAATTGAAGGCAACACTAGCCAGCAAAAAAACTTAAAACTTGAGATTATTCTAAAATCAGCTAAACGGCCTGAGCATGGCGCAAAGCATTATTTAGGATTAAAAAATGACCCTTTTGATCAGGGAATTTTGAACCAGAAGCTGCTTGCTGATTATAAGTTAAACCAATCCTCAAACTCAAAAGTAAAACTCAGTTATTCGATCAAAAATTTTGACCGGTCTGTTGGTGCTTCACTGGCTGGGTATATTGCAAATAGCCAGAACAAGCTTGGTCAGGATTCAGAGATCAAAGTAGAATTTAATGGGATTGCAGGACAAAGTTTTGGCGTTTGGAATCATAAAGGTATGCACTTGACCCTCACTGGCGATGCTAATGATTATGTCGGCAAAGGGATGTCTGGTGGTCAAATAGCAATTAAACCTCCGCATAATATTCAGTATGTCGCTAGTCGAGGAGCGATCGTTGGTAACACTTGCCTTTACGGTGCTACCGGAGGAAAGTTATTCGCGGCGGGGCAAGCTGGTGAGCGGTTTGGAGTGAGAAATTCTGGTGCCATCAGCGTAGTCGAGGGGGTCGGCGATCATGGCTGCGAATACATGACGGGCGGAGCTATTTTAATTCTTGGCCCGGTTGGAGAAAACTTCGCTGCCGGCATGACCGGCGGTATCGCATTTGTGCTAGATCAAAGGGATACATTAATAAAAAATGTTAACCCCGAACATGTGGAATGCTTTAGGTTCTCAGATAACGAATGTGACGAATACACCGAGCAATTATTCGACATGCTAGAACAACATGTTGCTGCAACCGGCAGCGAATGGGCTAAACGCATAGCAAAAAATTTCGACAATTATCTGGATTATTTTATGTTGGTAGTTCCAAAAGCAAGTTGTCAAAGTGATGATGATTCCGATACTGACTATCTTGAACTGACCGCTGTTGAGCAACCGAAAAGCTCTCTAGTTCCTCTGAGGATTGTTAAATGAAATTAGACAAGATAAATAAACATCAAACAAAGTTACCCAGTGATCCACTTAACTTTTTACAACTAAAAAGAGAAACTCCTGATAAGCGAGCAAGCGAAGCAAGACGAATTGACTTTAAAGAGATATATCAAACCGATTTAGGCTATCAGTCAGCGAACCAAGCAGCCCGCTGCTTAGACTGCGGCAATCCGTATTGCGAATGGAAGTGCCCTTTACATAACTATATCCCCAATTGGTTAGACTATGTGGCAAACGAAAAATACCAACAAGCTGCTGAATTAATGTATGAAACTAATCCACTACCCGAGATCTGCGGTAGAGTTTGTCCGCAAGATCGGTTATGCGAACAAGCATGTACACTAAACACTGGCTTTGGTGCTGTCACTATTGGTGCTATAGAAAAAAATATTACCGATCGCGCTATTGCTAAAAAATGGCGCCCGTCGGTTCCTGAGTTAACCAAAGATGCAAAACGAGTCGCAATCATCGGAGCGGGCCCTGCTGGTTTAGCTTGCGCTGATCAGTTAGCTCGACATGGAGTAAAGGCTGTCGTTTTCGACAAGTATCCTGAGATTGGTGGTTTACTCACATTTGGAATTCCAGGATTTAAATTAGAAAAGGAAGTTATTAGAAAACGCAGAGAATTTTTACAAGACATTGGTGTTGAATTTCGACTCAATACCAACGTGGGCAAAGATATTGATTTCGAACAAATTCGCCAAGATTTTGATGATGTCTTCTTGGCCATGGGAACCTATACTAGTGTGGTTGCAGACTTACCAGGTATGCAGAGTCGAGGTGTCTATAAAGCACTAGATTACCTTGTAGGCAACATTAATCAGTTGGAAAACTATCAAATGAACAATTTTCCAACAATTGACTTAAAAAACAAATCAGTCGTAGTGCTTGGTGGTGGAGATACCGCAATGGATTGTGTACGAACGGCTGTAAGACAAGGTGCAAAGTCTGTTACCTGTGTTTATCGACGAGATGAGCAGGCCATGCCGGGATCAAAAACCGAAGTGGCCAATGCTAAAGAAGAAGGTGTTAAATTTCAATTCTGCCTATCACCTGCCGAAATTAATCAAGACACAAATGAGCAATCTGTTAAATCTGTGACTTTCTCTCAAATGAATAAAAACACGGATCCCAACACAGGCGAAGTATCATTCCACTTATCCGACAATCTGCACACGATAAAATGTGACTCGGTAATCGTCGCTTTTGGTTTTAAAGCGAGCCCTGAAGACTGGTTTTCGTCGGCAGGGATTGAGCTCACTCAACAAGGTTTAATTAAGAGCCAGGATAATAAACCAAGTGATCACGGAGGCTCGTTAAGAACCAGTGCGAATAATATTTATGCCGGTGGTGATATGGTTCGAGGAGCCGACCTTGTGGTGACTGCCGTCGCCGAAGGCGTAAAAGCGGCTCAGGAAATTATTGCTAAGTATTCCGCCTCATAAAAGTAATCCATGACTCAGTGAATAGCAGGTAAAGGCTTATTTATTAGCCAAATTAGTCAGAAAAATGGAGAATTTTCTGCTACTTTGTTTAGTAATGTGTAAACAATAAGTGATCACTCAAGGAGTCAAACTTATGCATGTACTTCTAGTAGAAGATAGCCAAACTTTACAAAAAGAACTATCTAGCTATATCGTAAGTGCTGATCACAAAGTCACAGTCGCTAAAGATGGAGAAACCGCAGTCCAAATCATGGAGCTTAATGGTGCGGATTTAATCATTTGTGACATAGAAATGCCCGGATTAAATGGCTACGAAACAGTATCAATTATCCGCGAGGCTCTAGGTGAATACTGGGTGCCTATAATATTTCTAACTAAACGCAATACCGTTGAAGATTTCTTACGTGGAATCGAAGTGGGTGCCGATGACTATCTAATTAAGCCAATTAATGAGAAAGTTCTACATGCAAAACTAAAAGTGATGGAACGTTTTATCATCATGCAGCAACAGCTCAATGAAGCTCTTAATGCCCATGAAAAAGCACAAAAATTTGACTCACTCACTCAAGTTTATAGCAAAGGACATTTTTTAGAATTAGCCAAACTGCAATGGACTATCCTAGCTCGACAGAAACACCCCGCCAGTATATTAGTCGTAGAAATCGATTACCTTAAAGAATACAAGCAACATTATGAACCTCAGGCCGCAGAAAGATGCATTCAAAAAGTAGCTAAAAAATTAACGGCTTCGATACATCGACCCGGAGACTTTGTCGGTCGTATTAATGATAATCAATTTGTAATTATGCTACCAGAGACGTCTAAATCAGGAAGTGAAAAAGTGGCAGAGAGAATATTGTCACAGGTTGAATCACTAAATATTGAAAATAAAAAATCCAGAGCCTTAGGCGTGGTGAGCGTATCGGTCGGAGGACAAGCAATTATCAATCTAAAAGACAGCCCGCTCACCGAAGCGATACAGACTGCGCATCAAAACTTAGAGGCTGTATTAGAAGCGACAGGTAACGATTTTAAAATTACTAAAAGGTCGAATCTTAACTTTAAAGGTTTGAATTAAGGTAAACACTGACTTGATTTAGTCGGTATTATCAGCGGTGTCTGGCAACTTAGTCTCATCTAACGCTTCAATAACTGCTACTACTAAGGTCGCCAATGGGATGGCAAAGAATACGCCCCAAAAGCCCCAAATTCCTCCAAAAAATAGTACCGCAGCAATGATAGCGACCGGGTGAAGATTATTAGTTTCCGAAAAAAGAAGTGGAACTAAAACATTACCGTCTAGTGCTTGTATTATAAAGTAGGTAATCATTAAATAAAGTAAAGTGTCCCCAGTTCCAAACTGAATAAGCCCCACCAAAGCTACCGGTATTGTGACTAAGGTGGCGCCAATATAGGGCACGAGCACCGAAAGACCAACTAACACGCCTAGAAGAACTGCGTAATTTAAACCGAAAAAAACAAAAGCAATGTAACTCGCGACTCCAATAATAAATATTTCAACTACTTTGCCTCGCACATAATTGCCAATTTGATCATCGACTTCATTCCATACTCTCATCGACAATTGACGCTCACTTGGAACCCACCTTGAAACCCAATTGAGAATGGTTTCTTTATCCTTTAAGAAAAAGAAAACCAATAGTGGAACTAAGATCATATAAATTAGAATAGTGACTATGTTTTTAAATGATGCCAAAGAAAAAGACACTAAAAGATCACCAACATTTGATAACCCTCCGCCGAGCTGTTTGATTACCACTTCTAGTTGTTCCTTGGTCACTAGATCGGGATATTTTTCGGGTAACGCCATAAGCTTACTTTGTATTTTCGTTGCCATATTGGGGAGATCGGTAAATAACAACTCAACTTGTTGTCCAAGCAAAGGAATAATGCCGATGATTATCGCTAAACTTACGGTACAGAAACTGATGAACACGGAAACCACAGCAACCACTCGGGGCACGCCCTTACCTTCAAGCGCACCCACAGCCCACTCAAGTAAATAAGCCAACACCGCTGCTACTAGTATCGGCATTAAAATATCGCCAATTAGATAAATTGCGAGAAATAACGCGAGTAATAGCGTGGCTAATATTATCGCCTGAGGATTGGAAAAGTTTCTTTTAAACCATCTTGCAAATAAACGATTCATCTATAGTTACTCGTCTTTTTATTGA
Organism: Kangiellaceae bacterium; assembly: GCA_965230505.1. Taxonomy (GTDB): domain Bacteria; phylum Pseudomonadota; class Gammaproteobacteria; order Enterobacterales; family Kangiellaceae. The sequence continues at coordinate 4,820,385 of OZ246006.1, forward strand.
ACAAGGTTAGTTGTTTCCTTTAACCACGTGAAAATGAATATCAGACTCTTGCTCAGTGACAGCCATGGTGTGCGGAGTCATTCCAATAAACGATTTAAAATCACGTAATGATGTTTTATCTGTCGCTATCAAATGGACAGATTCTCCAATGGATAAAGTATTTAATGCCTGTTTTAGCTTCAACAGCGGCATTGGACATTTTAGTTGACGAGCATCAACACTCAGTGTCGCTTGCTCAAATTCACTTAATTCAGTCATTGGGGATAATCTTAAAGTAATTCAATCACTAAGTAGCATATTACCTGATTTAAAGATGTTTGAGATAGTATTATCTTGGATAGCGCGACTGATTCACACTAACGATTAAATGATAATATGCTACTCGGTAAAAACACATATCGTAAACTTTACTTTGATCTCAGTAAATAAGATGTTTAAATTACCTAAAGCCAGCGTTATTCTGAACTTTTTGGTATGAAAATTCTCTAAACTTCAGAAACTTACAAGGAGAGCTGTAAACTAGCTTATCCTTTAAAAATCGGTTAGCGCAAGCCATAATTAGTGCAGCTGCACCATCAAATAGAGAGAGCCATTTTGTTGAAAAAGTTTTTAAATTTCGCATTTGCAATGATAACGACTATTGCAGCATCAAGTGCAATTTCAGCAAACAACGAACTACCAGACATAGGCAGTAGTGCTTCGCAAGTCTTTAGCCTCGCTCAAGAGCAAGCTGTGGGCGATTCATATATGCGCCAACTCAGAGCATTTGCCCCTCTTATGAACGATGCAGAGGTCAATGATTATATCCAACATTTAGGTTTTAGATTAGTTGAAAATAATCCTCGGGCAGCCGATCGACAATTTTCATTTTTTGTGGTTGAGGCCAACAGTATTAATGCGTTCGCACTTCCTGGCGGATATATTGGAATTCATACTGGTTTAATTAATAAAACTGAAAATGAGAGTGAGTTAGCTTCAGTTCTAGGTCATGAAATAGCTCACGTAACTCAACGACATCTTGCCCGAAGAATAGAATTACAAAGTCAGCTATCTTTACCAACCTTAGCAGCATTTGTTGCCGCAATACTAATAGCCACCCAATCAGATAACTCGGATGCTGGAATGGCTGCAATGGCTGGCGCTCAAGGACTTTCGCAACAAGCGATTATCAATCACACCAGAGCCAATGAGTCAGAAGCGGATCGAATTGGCATCAATAGTATGTACCGCGCCGGATTTGACCCTCATGCCGCTGTGTCATTTTTTGAAAAAATGCAACAAAACTCACTCTACCGCTCCAATAATTTTGAGTATCTACAAACTCACCCCCTTTCGCGCAATCGAATTACTGATACTCGACTAAGGGCAGCGGAACTGCCGCCTAGACCGGTAATAGAAAAAGCGAGTTACAAACTTGTGAAACAGAAAATACAGGCATTAACGACTAAAATCACGCCGTCGGTGATGGATGCGGCTAATAGTCAGTTCCAGCAAGGAGAATTCGACACCGATGACAAACTCTATGGCTATGCCATTTTGCTCATTCGAAATAAAGAATTTGATAAAGCAGAGAAGCTTTTACTCGATTTACGTAAAAAGCAACCAAGCCAAACCTCATATGCGTTAGCACTTGCCGAACTAGACATTCAAAATAACACGCCCCAACGTTCACTTTCGATCATTAGTGACTTTTTAGATCGAATACCTGGAAACCTAGCGCTTGTCGAGTCAAAGGCTAAGCTGTTGTTGGCAAACTCACAAGCAGCTGAAGCGAGAGAGCTACTGTTAGAGAACGTACATATGACTAGTTTTGCCCCACACCTCTTTAAATTACTTTCTCGAGCTCAAGAAGAGTCGGGCCATAAGTCAGAAGTTTATGAAACAGAAGGAAACTACCTACTGTCCGTTGGCGATTTAGCCGGCGCCAGAAACCAGTATTATCAGGCATTAAACGCGCATACCGAAGACCCCTACGCTCGCGAGCGCATCAACTCTCAACTACGGCGAATTAAAGAATACTTATATAAAAGAAGTCTGCGCCATTAACCGGTAATCAGCCCATTTCAAATCAACAGACACGCCTAGATTTCAAAAATGGTTTGAGGTCAAAGATTATTAATCAAACAAACTGTCCAGCTAAATAGCATTTAAAAATAATTTTTTAATAATTAATAGTTATTAGCTAAAGTCGCGATTTTTCGCGCCGATACTGCCATTACGGCTTCATGTATTCTCTGTTTGTAAACAGCCTCGTGTATTTAGTAATTAGTATGGCTTTGAGTTGTCGACCGTTTATTTTACGCATTTTTGTGAGTAAATAGACTCAATGCGCTTCGACCTAATATCAAAGGAGAGCAGTTATGCAAATAGGCGAACTAACAAGAGGATTTCCTGAGCTTGGATTTCCTAACAAGCTAGATAAAGAAACTAATCGGCCACCCGCTCTGCAAATCTTGCCTATTCGAGAGACGGATAAGCCTTATCAGTTTGATTTTCCCAAATATGATTCCAACGATATCCAAACGGCTATCAAACGCACTATAAAAGAGGCTGTATTAGGAAGACTGTTTAATTCCAATGAAAGCCCTAGCGTGGGTTTATTAGATGGTTTTGATGACAACGCTACCCCCATACAGGGTAACTCGAGCGAAACTTCACCAGTAGAGAATCCGGTTGAGGAAAGTAGCATAAGTTATTCATATAATTACAGTTATTCTGAATCATTTAGCTTGGACATCAATATTGAAGATAATCAACTATCACTCGATCTATCCTACACTCGCAGCGTGACGGAGGAATCTAGCTACACGAACAATAGCCAAGGAATAGAATACTCAAATAGTGCTCTGTTTGTTAAGTCACTTGATTTATCCTTATCGGTGGACCTAGGAGATGATAACGACAACCCTACTTTGTTAAACCTTGATTTAAATAAGTCAACTAACCGATCGTTTAGCGAATCTCTTTCGATTAGTCCTCCTGTTAATAGTGATGATGCTAGTATTGTTAGTTCAGCGTCTGGCTCTAAATCAGAATTATTAGTTAACAGCCCTAACTTGTCTTCGAAAATACAAGAGGATACCGAGACACTTCAAGAAGTTAGTGTCTCTACTAATCAAGCGGACACAGCTGCTAGCGTTTTCTCTGGGGTTGAGATCAACAATCAACAAGCAGCCAGCTATGAAAAATTGCTTCTAACGCAGCTACAACAGACTGTTACAGGGAGCGAAAACCGGCGTTCCAATGAGCTTAATAATTATCAGCCAGCAACCAATACAATCATACAAGAGTATTTATTAGGATTACGCTAATAAAATTAGAACTGTGTTTGCGGGGCATAAAAAATAGGCGATTAGACGTAAATATCTACACCAACTAAGGTTTCTAATAGCAAACGATCTGCAATGGTCTCAATCGCTTGGTATTCAGACAAGGGAGTAGCGATCACTCTATCGCTTCGCCTTGGCTGATGGAATAACGTAATAACTTGCTCAATTTGTGTTGGCTGTGGTGCCGTTATGAATGGTTGCTGGATGGGTTGGAAATTATCTTGTAAAGACTGTGGGGACTGCTTAGCCACTAACAACGACTTGTTAGGCAGGTTATTTGTTATTGTTGGTTGAGTCGTTAGAACTATCTTCAAAGCTATCTTCCTGAACTAAGATTAATTCCACATAATCGGTCCAGTATAAATTAATTTTGTGCTGACTTCTTCTTTGCCACATTATTTCTAAGATAACTAGGTCTCATTTTTGAAGCATTTATTATCTCATCTTGAGCAAAAGCTTTTTCTGCTAATAAAATCATAGATTCGGCGTTGGGATATCGCTTTTCAATCGGTATCTGTTTGATTTTATTGAGTGAATCGCCAAAATCATAAGCTTCCCAGCCTGTCCCCGCAAACACAAACTGGTCGTTGGAATAGTTTGTCAAACCAGCGGAAGTCAAAAACTCGCTATGCAACTCAATCTCAAGCGGAGAAACGACCAATTCTGGCGAAACAGCTGTTGGTAGCCCTTCTGAATTTCGCTTAAAAGCCCCAAAGTAGACCTCGTTCATACGAGCATCAATCGATGCCAAACAAATTTTACTTTGGTTCCCCTCAAATGCTGCTGCGGCTAACAATTGCAAGCTTGATATTGCGATACAAGGTTTACCTGCCGCATAAGCTAACGATTGTGCCATTGATATGGCAATCCTAAGACCGGTAAAAGCGCCGGGACCGACGCAGCAAGCAATGGCGTCTAAATCGTTAAGCCTGATACCCGCTTTAGAAAGTGTCGCATCAACCATGGGTAGCAATAATTCAGCATGCTTTCGTGGTGCTAATTGATATTCTACAAATTTTGCTCCGTCAACTGACAGAGCCACTGAACAAGCTTCCGTTGAAGAATCTATTGCGAGTAGCTTGGTCATTTGGCAATCTCTTTAATAGGTTTATTTGGCTCCAAAGCAACATTACTTTGGTTTTGATTATCAGTTTCAAGTGGCTGATTATAAAGGTAATCTTTTAAGAAATCTTCCACTTTACTCTGCTCGCGAGTTCGAGCCATATTCGGCAGACTGTTAATAAACATGCTGCCATACTCTTTGCCAACAATTCTGGGATCGCAAAGACAAACCACCCCTTTATCAGTAACACTTCTAATTAAACGTCCTACCCCTTGTTTTAGGCTTAGAACAGCGTCAGGTATCTGCAATTCATAAAATGGATTGCCTTTAGCTTCACGGCAACGCGAAATCTTAGCATTGAGTACCGGATCATCCGGTGCGGCAAATGGAAGCTTATCGATCACCACTAAACTTAAAGCAGTACCACTCACATCAACCCCTTCCCAAAAGCTTCCCGTTGCTATCAAGACAGAGTTTGGCTGACTAATAAATTTTTGTAACAATTCGTCTTTACTGGCCTCCCCCTGCACTAAACAATTAAAAAACTCATATTCTCCTAGCTTCTCTGCAGCTAATTTAAGCGCACGGTGACTGGTAAATAATAGAAAAGCTCGCCCTTGAGTAACTTCTAACAATGGTAAAACAGCTTGAATAACCGACTCGGTATGAGACTTATGGTTTGGAGACGGTAACATCCTTGGTACATAAAGCTGAGCTTGCTTAAGATAATCAAACGATGATGGTAGTTGTTGGTGATCCACCTGTCCCCACCCCAACTCATTGATGTAATGCTCAAAACTCCCATTGACGCTTAAGGTCGCAGAAGTCATTATCCAACTTGATTCTGAGTAGCGACCTCGACTTGCTTGAAAAAGCTCCGCCACATCGAGCGGTGTAGAGTTTAATCTAAAACTATTTCGGTTGGTTTCATACCAGTTAATGCGATGCTGTTTGGCATATTCAGCATCAAGAAATCCTTGCAATACATGCTTAAAACTTACTAGCCGATCAAAGCAAGATTCTAGCACTTTAGTTCGAGTGGAATTAACTTTAACTACATCGTATAGGTTATTGATTTTTAGCAGTAATTCCTCTAATCCTTTTTCTCGTTGTTGAAGCCCTTTCCACTCCTCTTTTAGGTCATATTCTGGCAACAACAAGCGAAACTCTTTGACTTGTTTAGCCAACCTCTCTGACTCTAATAACAAATCGCGACAATCAGTGACTTGAGTTCGATACTCTAATTCAACTTCTTTACATAACTCGTTAATTTGACGACTAGTCAGTGACGCACCGTAAAACTGGTAAGCCGTTTTGCCTAGGTGATGTGCTTCATCGATAATGAAAATGTCGGTATCTGGCAGTAACTCGCCAAAGCCATCTTCTTTTAATACCAAGTCAGCCAACAGTAAATGATGATTAACCACCAACACTTTAGCCTTACGGGCTTTTTCTCTTGCTTTTGACAAGTAACAATCGTCAATATAAGGACAATCCTGGCTCAAGCAGTTTTCAACGGTACTGGTTACCAAGGGGATAATACTGGATTTTTCCGGTAACACTGACAAATCACCTAAGTCGCCGGTTAGGGTCTTATCTCGCCACCGATTCACTATGCCGAGGTGTTTAACAGCAATCGGATCAGGCAGCCTTCCAGAGGCTAGAGTATTATCTAATCGATATAGGCAAAGATAATTATTTCTACCTTTAAGTAGCGCCGTTTTTGGTGAGAGATTGAGTACTTTCAGAATATTTGGAAGATCTCGTTTGAATAATTGTTCCTGTAAGTTCTTGGTTCCCGTGGAAACCACGAGTTGCTTTTCAGATAAAAGTGCTGGTAGTAAATAAGCAAACGTTTTGCCAACACCTGTACCGGCTTCAATGACAAGGTTTTTGCCGTTTTGAATGGCCTCATTCACGGCGACCGACATTTGTTGCTGAACTTCGCGTGACTTAAAGGCCTTATTAGCCTGGGCAAAAGGTCCATTATCTCCAAGACTTTCTAGTATTTGCTCATTTGTCACTTTCAAACCGATAGCTCTCTTAGGTCATGTTTAAATGGAAGGTGTTTGAATTATTCTGGTTTTGCTGCAGAGCTATGATTTGCTTGAGAATTATTGTCGGCAACCTCAGAGGTACTAGATTCTGCGGGAGTGGACTCCCAAATTAGTTTACCAATGGCTTTGTATTTAGCCACAGTCATCGAACCTCGCTTATCGACTGATACTTTTTCAAGCTCATGCTCGATAGTACTTCTATCAACCTGGTAAATATGAGTCGGCTGATATTCAGCATTGTAAATTACCATTAATAGCTGGTTCCAGTCTGCGGCTAAGCTCAGTTTACCGAGTTTTTGTCTCGCCTTTCCCCGCTTGAATATGACTCTCCCCTTTATCAAAAAGCGGTATACTGGCTGTTCTCCCTCTTTTAGCGACTCGGCGCTAGCCGCATCGACTCCTTCTTTACCTTCTATTTTTCGCAGTTTAAGCAATGTAACCGCATCAAACCGAGCGAGCTCTTCGGTAACCGGTAGGGCTTGCCCCGTTTCATTTCGGTAGTCAGAAGCAAGTTTTCTTGTTTGCGCCATTAATAGCGAAATATCGTAACTCATATTTGAGGCGATGGACGTCATAATTAGGGCAATTTCTCAGTTTCGGCTGATAAGGATAGGCTGTGTGGGCAGTTTAACAGAAGAGTTTAGAAAGGTTTAGAAGAACTTATACTCGCAAATCAATTGCTGTTGGTTGCTCGCTTTGCTGTAAATTTTCGTCTGTTTCAGCTTTTTGCGCTTTGCGGATACTGTTACTCTTCTTTTTCTCTTGCTGATAGCGTTTTTGAGATTCTTCAGACAATTTGACTAAATCGGAGGTCACCTGAGTCTTTAAAACCGGATCTGGCTGATCAACTTTTAACTTTTTGTCCACTTGTGTACGATCGACACTGGGTTTACTTATTTCACCGATATTCATTAGAATCACCTTGGTTGTTAATGGCAGCTATCATCATTAGCTCAAAAACTTAATTTGTTTAAGAGTCTTTATTACCAGAAGGTTCTTTCACTCCTAGGGAAGACTACCTAACATCTCATTGTTAGTTTATATATCGACCGTAACTGATTGAAATTTAACCGCAAAGAAAAAATAACAATCTCGACTGTGCTTGCTATACTTTTTAAAACACCTGCCAATGAGTCAATTTATAGCCCTCTGCTTCTAGCAACCATTGACGGTTACTCACTTAAGGAATTTATTAGATGACAAACAAGACTATCAAAAAAAGTAAGAAAGATAAATTCTTACCCAAACAAGTCTGCTTGTTACCCATCAGCGAACGGCCTATTTTTCCGCCGCAAACCTTACCCATTCTAATGAATGAGGAAGAATGGCAGGACACCATTGAGCACATCACTGATGAGCACAAAAATATAACTGGTCTGGTATTAGTCAAAAATTCTAAACCTGAAGACTCTAAGCCGGAAGAGTTCTACAAAGTTGGCACCTTAGTAAAAATTCATCACCCGGTTTTAACCTCGGGAAAGGTGCAGTTTATAGCCGAAGGCATTCAGCGATTTAGAATCAAAAAATGGATCAGTAAGCAAGCTCCCTATTTAGTGGAAGTCGAGTATCCCATTGAACCTAACTATAAGGAAACCGACGAGTTAAAAGCGTATGCCATGGCAATTATCAATACGCTTAAAGAACTCGTTCCACTAAACCCCCTATACAGCGAAGAGCTAAAGTTTTTTCTCAACCGTTTCAACCCCAATGAGCCTTCACAATTAAGTGATTTTGCCGCCAGCGTGACCACGGCAACCAGAGAAGACCTGCAAGATGTATTAGAAACAGTGCATTTGAAAAAGCGCATGGAAAAAGTCTTGGTTCTAATAAAAAAAGAGTTGGAAGTTGCTGAATTACAAAAAGATATTCAGGATCAAGTGGAAGACACTCTGTCTGAACATCAGCGCCAATTCTTTCTAAAGGAGCAACTCAAAGCGATTCAAAAGGAACTTGGCATTGCGAAAGATGATAAAACTGCTGATATGGAGCGATTTCATAAAAACATTAGAGAAAAACAGCTTCCTGCTCCTGCTAAAACTAAGTTTGAAGATGAAATTGATAAGCTTTCAGTTTTAGAGTCAGGATCACCTGAATACGCGGTAACGAGAAATTACCTTGACGTGTTTTCTAGATTACCTTGGGGAATACACACCACAGATAATATGAGTTTACGCTCAGCTAAAACGGCTTTGGATAAAGAGCATTCGGCATTGGGAGATGTAAAAAGTCGGATCATCGAATTTCTTGCATTAGGAGCTCTCAAGGGAGAAATCTCCGGTTCTATCATCTTACTGGTTGGCCCACCGGGCGTCGGTAAAACATCCATTGGTAAATCCATAGCAAATGCTCTAAAACGCAAATTCTACCGCTTTTCACTTGGTGGCATGCGGGATGAAGCCGAAATAAAAGGCCATCGAAAAACCTATATCGGTGCCATGCCAGGTAAGATCATTCAAGCGTTTACTGAAACAGGCAGCTCTAATCCAGTGATTATGTTAGATGAGATCGATAAAATCGGTTCTAGTTATCAAGGCGATCCTTCATCTGCATTACTTGAGGTGCTCGATCCTGAACAGAATAACCAATTTCTAGACCATTATTTAGACGTACGCTTCGACTTATCTAAAGTATTGTTTATCTGTACCGCAAATCAGCTAGACACTATCCCCCGTCCGCTATTAGATCGAATGGAAACTATCCGCTTGTCTGGCTATATTGCTGAGGAAAAGCTACAAATTGCCAAAAAACACCTTTGGCCCAAACTGATTAATAAATCTGGCATCAAAAAGTCTAGCATTTCTCTGAGCGACTCTGCGATTAAGTCAATAATCGACGGCTACGCAAGAGAAGCCGGTGTGCGCCATTTAGATAAACTTTTAGCCAAAATTATTCGTAAATCAGCGGTACGTCTAGTTGAAGGTAAAACCAAAAAGTTAACCGTGAATAAGTCCAATTTAAATGACTATTTGGGAATGCCTCACTTTTCAAAAGAATCTCATTTAACTGGCGTTGGCATCTCAAAAGGCTTAGCTTGGACTTCTTTAGGTGGTGTAACGCTAAACATCGAAGCCGCAAAAATACATAGTCAATCTCGTGGTTTTAAACTTACTGGCAAGTTAGGCAATGTCATGCAAGAGTCCGCTCAAATAGCTTATAGCTATATTGCAGCTAATTTAGAGAAATATGGTGCTGCCAAAGATGCACTTGATCGCTCCTATGTCCATTTGCACGTCCCCGAAGGTGCAACTCCCAAAGATGGCCCAAGCGCAGGGATAACAATGGCAAGTGCTCTGCTGTCATTAGCACTAAACAAAAAGATAAAAGCTAAATACGCTATGACCGGTGAACTCACTTTGACTGGCGCAGTGCTTCCTGTGGGCGGTATTAGAGAAAAAGTCATCGCCGCCAAAAGAGAAGGCATTAACAATTTAATATTGCCTGAGTCAGTTAAAAGTCGGTATAAAAAACTACCGGGATACGTTACTAAGGGTTTGAAAGTTAACTTTGTCGAACACTTTGATGAAGTTTATAAACTCCTACTAAAATAACCACTGAATTTTGCAATTAATTCCCTATAAATGGCGATATTTCCAGCTCATCTATCACATTAACATATACATATATCTATTTGATTTATAACATAAAAAAGGCGCTCATTAGAGCGCCTTTTCATTTGCGGATTATCCCGCTAGCTATTCTAAAATAGTAATCGCTAAATAAACTCTAACGGCAAGTATATTGAGCCATTTATGACAAGGCTGCGAAAATACTATCTCGTATATCCTCTAGGCTCCCTACACCCGCAACTTTGACGTAGCTAGGGGCAGCAGCTTCGCCTGATTCCGCCCAAGCTGAGTAATAGTCAACTAGTGGCTTAGTTTGAGAATGGTAGACATCTAACCTCTGCTTTACGGTTTCTTCTTTATCATCATCACGTTGAACTAAGTCTTCACCGGTCTCATCATCTTTCCCTTCAACTTTGGGCGGATTATAAGTTACGTGATAAGTTCTACCAGAAGCCATGTGCATTCGTCGACCAGCCATGCGTTTGATGATCTCCTGATCATCAACATCAATTTCAACCACATAATCGACATCGATATTGTTTGACTTCATCGCATCTGCTTGCGGGATGGTTCTTGGGAAACCGTCCAGCAAATAGCCGTTGATACAATCGGACTGTTGGACTCTTTCTTTGACCAAGCCGATAATGATTTCGTCAGACACCAGGCCTCCTGATTCCATCACTTTCTTTGCTTCTAAACCTAATGGTGTGCCTGCTTTAACCGCCGCACGTAACATATCACCGGTTGAGATCTGTGGAATATCGTATTTCGATGTCAAATATTGAGCCTGAGTACCTTTACCCGCGCCTGGCGCGCCAAGAAGGATGAGTTTCATTAAGAATCTCCAAGTTAAATGATTGTTTAATATGATTATTTTTGGCTAGAAGCCACATCTCGAAAAAGCTTAGAAAGCATTCACAAAGGATCCAGCTCATCTAGTCTGCAATTTTAGACCATACACTGGGTATTTGACAGAGCAAGCTAACAAGAAAATTCCTTTACCACGTTGCTTGGTCAAACCAGTACCTAATTCGATTTACGTTAACGTAAAGGTAATCTATAATCCGAAAATGCAAAATACAAATGATAAAACCTATTCAATTACTGAACTTTCAAAAGAGTTTGAAATAACACCTCGATCTATTCGGCATTATGAACAAGAGTCCCTAATTTCACCTCAACGAGTTGGCTCGCAAAGGGTCTATACAAAAGGTGACCGAGTTAGGCTACAACTGATCCTAAGAGGAAAAAGGATTGGATTCTCGTTAGCTGAAATCAGAGAAATCATTACCATGTATGACTCTCCGAGTGGCGAGCAAAAACAGACAGAATTATTGTTAGCGAAAATTGAACAGCGCCGGCAGGCACTAAAACAACAACAGCAAGATATTCTCACAACACTCAAAGAATTAACCGAGCTAGAGCAAAGGCTAAAATAGCTCCGCTTAGCGGTGTTGACACAAATAATCAATACGTTCAATGTATTTTAGAGGCAACTATGACAACAAGTCTTAATTTTAATCTTGGCGAAACTGCCGACATGATTCGCGACTCAGTAAGAGCTTTCGCTGCTAAGGAAATCGCGCCTATCGCAGAAGAAGTCGACCTAAGCAACGAGTTTCCGAACCACCTTTGGCGAAAACTAGGCGATATGGGGCTGCTAGGAATGACTGTCGAAGAACAATATGGTGGCTCTGGACTTGGCTATTTAGAACATGTCGTTGCTATGGAAGAAATCAGCCGAGCTTCTGCGAGTATTGGGCTGAGCTACGGGGCTCACTCTAACCTGTGTCTAAATCAGCTACGCAAGAATGGTACCGAAGAGCAAAAACAAAAGTATTTACCCAAACTTTGTAGCGGTGAATACATCGGCGCATTAGCAATGAGTGAACCGGGTGCTGGGTCCGATGTCGTCAGTATGTCGCTTAACGCGGAGGACAAAGGCGATCACTATTTGCTGAACGGCAATAAAATGTGGATCACAAACGGTCCAGACGCAGATGTTTTAGTGGTTTACGCTAAAACCGATCGAAATGCAGGATCGCGCGGAATCACAGCATTTCTGATAGAAAAAACGTTCGAGGGTTTTTCAACCGCACAAAAATTAGACAAGCTTGGCATGCGTGGCTCAAACACTTGCGAATTAGTGTTTGAAGACTGCAAAGTACCTAAAGAAAATATACTAGGTGGTTTGAACCGAGGTGTGGCGGTCTTAATGAGTGGTTTAGACTTTGAGCGAGTTGTTTTGTCCGGTGGTCCAACAGGAATTATGCAAGCCTGTATGGATATCGTGCTGCCATATATCCATGAAAGAAAACAATTCGGTAAGGCAATTGGAGAATTTCAATTGATGCAGGGTAAAATTGCCGATATGTACACGACTATGAATGCGACTAAATCTTATGTCTATAATGTAGCGCAAGCGTGTGACCGTGGAGAGACAACCCGAAAAGACGCTGCTGGCGTGATTTTATACGCCGCTGAAAAAGCCACCCAAATGGCCTTAGAAGCAATTCAAACCTTAGGCGGTAATGGCTATATCAACGAATTTTCCACTGGTCGTCTATTAAGAGATGCCAAATTATACGAAATCGGTGCAGGAACTTCGGAAATTAGGCGTATGCTGATCGGTAGAGAACTATTTAACGAAGGTGCTTAATTAGACGGAGCCTAAGTTTCTAATTTACAAGACTCAGTATGCATTGCACTTTAGTAACATTGCCAATGCCTGCGGCGTCAAACAGAATAACCAAACTGGTGTAAAAGGCATAACAGAGCTCAACAACAATGAGATTAATGCTATTTATTACCACTGTTGCTGAATAAAGCAGGCGCAAACGAATTTAACTGATTAAAGGAAATACCAATGACTCAAGATCCAATCGTAATAGTAGGCATGGCTCGTACCCCAATGGGCGGGTTTATGGGAGAACTCTCTTCATTAAAAACAACTGAACTAGGCTCAACGGCAATCAAAGCGGCAGTTGAGCGCGCAGGAGTTTCTCCTGATGAAGTTGAAGAAGTCATCATGGGTTGTGTGCTACCGGCTGCTTTAGGTCAAGCCCCTGCCCGTCAAGCATCCCTTGGAGCAGAATTACCCCTTTCTACTGGTTGTACAACGATAAACAAAGTTTGTGGTTCGGGTATGAAGTCTGTGATGTTGGCACACGATTTATTGTCCGTTGGCACCAATAAAGTCATGGTAGCTGGTGGTATGGAAAGTATGAGTAATGCACCGCATATGCTGCCAAAAGCACGCTCAGGTTATCGTTTTGGACACGGCACTCTACTAGACCACATGGCATTTGACGGCTTAGAAGATGCTTATGAAGGAAAAGCCATGGGCGTGTTTGCAGAGCTCTGTGCAGATAGCTACCAATTTAGCCGCGAACAACAAGACGAATTTGCGATCAACTCGTTAGCTAAAGCCAAAACAGCCATTGAAGACGGCTCTTTTAAAAACGAAGTTGCTCCAGTCACGGTTAAGAGCCGTAAAGGAGATTTACTGGTTGAACACGATGAACAGCCGTTAAAAGCACGTCCAGAAAAGATTCCGTCACTTCGCCCTGCTTTTAAAAAGGACGGGTCAGTAACTGCAGCAAATGCCAGTTCAATCTCTGATGGCGCAGCGGCAATGGTATTAATGAAACAATCTGAAGCTGAAGCAAAAGGATTAAAGCCACTTGCCAAAATTATTGGCCACTCCACCCATGCACGTAAACCAGCTGAGTTTACAATCGCTCCAGTGACCGCTATGAAAACACTGCTAGAAAAGATTTCATGGAATGTTGCTGACGTTGATTTGTTCGAAATAAACGAAGCTTTTGCAGTAGTCACTATGGCTGCGATAAAAGATTTGGATTTAGACCCAAACAAAGTCAATGTTCACGGCGGCGCATGTGCTTTGGGACACCCTATTGGAACAAGTGGAACACGAATTTTGGTGACTTTAATCGCAGCACTACAAAAATACGGTAAGAAAAAAGGTGTCGCCTCCCTTTGTATCGGTGGTGGTGAAGCGACCGCAATGGCTTTAGAGTTACTTTAGTTCGGTCTTTTTGAACCAGTTATGTCGTAATCCCCGAGCGCAGTTATAAACTGCGCCATTTATGCACGAGAAAAGCAATGTTTCTAAGTGAAGAAGAAGTCATGATACAAGACGCTGCACGTCAATATGTAGCGGAAAGAATAACCCCTAATGCCGCCGACTGGGATCGTAATAAAACGTTTCCCGCTGAAGCGTTAAAAGGATTAGGAGAATTAGGTTTTTACGGAATGTTGGTTCCAGAAGAATGGAATGGGTGTGATATCGGCTATTTTTCGGCAGGTTTGGTACTAGAAGAAATTGCAGCTGGTGATGCCGCCTGCTCCACCATTATTTCTGTGACTAACTCGGTCGGCTGCCTACCTATTTTAAATTTTGGAAACTCAGAGCAGAAAGAAAAGTTCTTAAAACCGCTTGCCGCTGGTGAAAAACTGGGAGCATTTTGTTTAACCGAACCACATGCTGGCTCGGATGCATCGGATCTAAGAACCAAAGCAAAACTCGAAGGTGACCACTATGTGATTAATGGTGTGAAGCAGTTCATCACTTCAGGGAAAAATGGCGATATAGCCATTGTGTTTGCGGTTACCGATCCGAGCGCTGGAAAAAAAGGGATATCCGCGTTTATCGTACCAACCAATACGCCAGGATATACCGTCGCAAATGTAGAACATAAACTGGGTCAACATGCCTCAGATACCGCGCAAATTATTTTAGAAGACTGTAAGGTGCCTAAAGAAAATCGACTTGGTGAAGAAGGTCAAGGTTATAAGATTGCTTTGTCTGGTTTAGAAGGCGGCCGTATAGGTATTGCAGCCCAATGCGTCGGAATTGCTAGAGCCGCGCTAGATGCTGCGAAACAATATGCTAACGAGCGCACAGCATTTGGTAAACTGATTCATCAACATCAAGCAATTGGATTTAAAATAGCCGATATGGCCACTCAACTTGATGCTGCAAGGCTAATGGTTCATCGAGCGGCTCGTCTAAAAGATGCGGGAAAGCCCTGTTTAAAAGAAGCTTCAATGGCTAAACTTTTTGCCTCTGAGGTTGCTGAAAAGATCTGTTCGGATGCGATTCAAGTATTTGGTGGCTATGGTTATTTAAATGACTTCCCTGTCGAGCGATATTATCGAGATGTCAAAGTTTGCCAAATTTACGAAGGCACCAGCGAAGTTCAAAAATTAGTGATAAGCCGCTCCGTAATGAGCGAATAACAGCCATAAAAAAATATGACTAAAGGATTACTTTAATGCCTGCTATAAAAACCAAACTTAATGCTAAAAGCCAAGAGTTTAAAGATAGTGTCAAAGCGATGACATCCTTAGTTGATGATCTAAAAAACAAAATGCAGATTATCGCTGAAGGCGGAGGCGAAGAGCGCCAACAAAAGCACGTTGCCCGTGGTAAGTTATTGCCTAGAGAAAGAGTAAGGAAATTACTCGATGTCGGTTCACCATTTCTAGAACTTTCCCAATTCGCTGCCTATGATATGTATGATAACCAAGTCCCTTCGGCAGGTATTATTACTGGTATTGGGGTTGTTAATGGTCAAGAATGCGTTATTGTCGCCAATGATGCCACTGTTAAGGGTGGGACTTACTTTCCTGAAACCATAAAGAAACATCTTAGAGCACAAGAGATTGCAGAACAAAACCACCTCCCCTGTATTTATTTAGTTGATTCTGGCGGTGCCAACTTACCTCAACAAGACCAAGTATTTCCAGACCGTGATCATTTTGGAAGAATATTTTTTAATCAAGCCAACATGTCTTCCAAAGGTATCGCGCAAATTGCGGTTGTTATGGGAAGTTGTACAGCTGGGGGAGCCTATGTTCCAGCCATGGCCGATGAAAGTGTCATCGTTAAAGAGCAAGGTACGATATTTCTCGGTGGGCCGCCTTTAGTAAAAGCAGCAACCGGAGAAGAAGTCACGGCAGAGGAATTGGGCGGTGCCGATGTCCATTGTAAAAATTCTGGAGTAACTGATTATTATGCAGTTGATGACGACCATGCTTTAAACATAACCCGTACTATTGTTTCGCATTTAAATCGAAAGAAATATCAGCCCTGGGAAATTAAACCGCCTACCCCTCCGCTATACCCTAAGGAAGATTTATACGGAGTCATTCCAACTGATTCAAGAAAACCATTTGATATAAGAGAAGTCATAGCAAGAGTTGTAGACGGTAGTGAATTCGATGAATTTAAACCCCTTTACGGTAACACGCTTATTTGTGGTTTTGCCAATATTTGGGGCTACCCAGTTGGAATAATTGCCAACAACGGTATCTTGTTTTCCGAAGCGGCTCTAAAAGGCGCCCACTTTATTGAACTTTGCTGTCAACGAAATATTCCATTGGTATTTCTGCAAAATATCACTGGTTTTATGGTCGGTAAAAAATACGAAAATAGCGGAATCGCCAAGAATGGTGCGAAAATGGTGACCGCTGTTGCTTGTGCAAAAGTCCCCAAGTTTACGGTGATTGTTGGCGGTAGTTTCGGTGCTGGCAATTACGGCATGTGTGGAAGAGCGTACAGTCCGCGTTTTTTATGGATGTGGCCAAATGCAAGAATTTCAGTAATGGGGGGTGAACAAGCCGCCAACGTTTTAGCTCAAGTGAAGCGTGATAACTTTGACCGAAAAGGCGTTGAATGGTCGGCCGAATCGGAGGCCGAATTTAAAAAGCCGATCGAGCAAATGTATGAAACCCAGGGTCACCCCTACTATGCTAGCGCTCGTCTGTGGGATGATGGCATCATCGACCCAGCTGATACTCGTCAAGTACTAGGTTTAGGTTTATCAACCAGTTTAAACGCACCAACAGAAGAGACTAAATTTGGTGTTTTTAGAATGTAATGGAAGTAGCATTTTAAATTTATCTTTAGAACAATTAGAATTCAAGGAGCGTTAAATGACAACCGATAACAACAAAGCCAGCATTAGCGTAAAAGTATCTTCTAGTGGTGTTGCAAGAATCACAATGAATCGTCCTGAGCTACATAACGCTTTTGATGATCAAGTAATAAAAGACTTAACAAGAGCGATACGTAAAGTTGATGAAAACAGAGATATTCGATTACTGGTTTTAGACGCCAATGGAAAAAGTTTTTCAGCTGGTGCTGATTTAAACTGGATGAAACGCATGGCAATTTATAGTTGGGAAGAAAATTATCAAGACTCTCTTAAACTAGCTGGATTAATGCAAGCGCTTCACGAGAGTTCTAAAACAACTATTGCGATTGTTCAAGGCGCCGCCTTTGGCGGTGGTGTTGGTTTGGTCGCCTGCTGCGACATAGTATTAGCCAGTGATAAAGCTCTATTTTGTTTATCAGAGGTAAAGCTAGGATTAATACCATCAGTGATTAGTCCATATGTAGTTAAGGCTATTGGCGAAAGAAATAGTAAACGTTATTTCGCCACCGCTGAAAAATTTAACGCGAAAGAAGCCAAGTCAATTAACCTAGTTCACAAAGTCGTTCCGCATGATGAATTAGCCGATTATTCTCAAGATTATATCAATAAGATACTAGCCAATGGTCCACAAGCAATGCGACAAGCCAAACAACTTGTTAATTACGTTTTAAACAAGCCGCTTGATGAAGAGCTTGTATTAGAAACGGCCCAGAGGATTGCAGATATAAGAGCCTCAAGTGAAGGCCGGGAAGGTGTCAGCGCATTCTTAGAGAAAAGACCAGCAAACTGGTCTGCCGTTAATAAGAATGAGTTTTAACACTAAATATAGCTACACCAGATTGACTAAATTAGCTTGGTAACCCCAAGCATTGAATTTCAGATTAGGAAGCCTTTTACAATGGCAATAAAAACCATCAATAAAATTTTAATTGCAAACCGTGGTGAAATCGCGTGCCGGATTATTCGCACAGCTCATAAAATGGGTATTCAATGTGTCGCAGTATACTCAGACGCCGATAGGTCTGCACAACATGTATTACTAGCAGACGAAGCATGGTATCTCGGGCCTTCACCTGCCAAAGAAAGCTACTTAAGAGCCGATAAAATTTTAGAAATTGCCAAGCAATCCCAAGCTAATGCTGTTCATCCAGGCTACGGATTCTTGTCTGAGAACGCCAAGTTTGCAGATGATTGTGCCAAAAACGGGATTGTCTTTATAGGCCCGCCAACTGAAGCTATAGAAGCAATGGGCTCAAAAAGCGAAGCAAAAAACATTATGACTAAAGCCAATGTCCCACTAGTTCAGGGGTATCACGGCGATGATCAAGACGAGTCTTTGCTTATGACTGAGGCCAATAAAATTGGTTACCCTTTATTAATCAAAGCAACCGCGGGTGGTGGCGGAAAAGGCATGAGAGTGGTTCACACAGAATCGGAGTTTTTAGCTTCCCTTAACTCATGTAAACGTGAAGCGCTTTCTTCATTTGGTGATGACAAAGTTTTAATCGAAAAATACCTTACAAAACCTCGGCACGTTGAATTACAAGTTTTTGCAGATGGTCAAGGCAACGCAGTACACATTTTTGAAAGAGACTGTAGCGTACAAAGAAGACACCAAAAAGTCATTGAAGAAGCACCAGCTCCCGGTTTATCTGATGAGGTTAGACAAAAAATGGGACAAGTAGCCATTGCAGCAGCCAAAGCGATTGGTTACCAAGGTGCAGGAACCGTCGAATTCTTATTTGATGAAGATGAATCATTTTACTTTATGGAAATGAACACTCGACTACAAGTCGAGCACCCAGTGACTGAAAAAATAACTGGATTGGATTTAGTTGAATGGCAAATTCTGGTGGCCAAAGGACTTCCATTACCGCTTAAACAAGATCAAATTACCATGAGTGGACATGCCTTTGAAGCCAGAATTTATGCTGAAGATCCCGATAATGATTTTTTACCGGCTACAGGCTTAATCCACCATATGAGCACTCCAAACAGCAACGCCAATGTTAGAGTGGATTCAGGTATAGTTTCCGGTGATTCAGTTAGTATTTATTACGACCCAATGATTGCGAAGTTAATTGTTTGGGATAAGGATCGTCACTCAGCGCTCGCACGTTTAAAAGGCGCTTTACAAGACTTTCATGTGGCTGGGCTTACCACTAACATTAGCTTTTTGAATCAATTAGCTAGTCATGATTCATTTATGCAAGCCGATCTAGATACTCACTTTCTCGATAAACATGGCAACGCGCTAAGTGACAAATCCAATGTATTGAGCGATGAGTTAATCGCTGCCGTTGCGCTTCAGGTGATGCTAGAGCAGTCTACAAAAAGCAGTTCGTTGAACATCGACGCAGAGTCACCGTGGCAACAAAAAAGTGGTTGGCGACTAAATCAAGATAATTTTCATGCGATTAATTTCACTTTCAAAGATTCGGAATACTTAGTAACAGCTCACTTTAGAGAACAACAAGAATCTCACAGTCAAAACTTTTCATTAGAAATCAATGATAAGAGCTATCGTGCTAGTGGTCGTTTATTAGGCCATCAACTAGCGATTAATTTTGAAGGAAAAAAATCTTTAATTAGTTTTGCTAAAAAAGATAACCAGCTAGTTTTATTTAAACATGCAAAAGCTTGGACTATCCAAATCAAGGATGAGTCGTTGGTAAATTTAGATCAAGATGAACAAGCTAATTTGACTGCTCCAATGCCAGGAACGGTCATTAATGTGATGGTTAAGGCGGGCGAAAAGGTCGAAGCTGGACAAGCTCTAATTGTAATGGAAGCCATGAAAATGGAACATACGATCAAAGCGCATAAAGCGATGCAAGTTAAAGACGTACTCTACGCCATTGGCGACTTAGTCGACGAAGGTGCTGAGCTGATTACTTTCGAAGATGAATAACAGTGACAAGCCCATGCCTGTAATACTAGAGAATAACACTAACCTTCCTTCAGCAGTAAAAATAGTAGAAGTTGGTGTGCGTGATGGTTTACAAAATGAAAAAATCGCCATTCCCACAGAAACGAAAATTGAGCTCATTCATAAACTGATCTCAGCTGGAACCAAAGTGATTGAAGCAACTAGTTTCGTGTCACCTAAATGGGTGCCGCAAATGGGCGACCATCAGGTCATTATGGAATACTTGTCTACTAGTTTGATGAATGACAACCCATCGGTTAGCTTTCCAGTACTCACACCAAATATTAAAGGGTTTGAAAACGCTTTAAAATGCGGTGCCACTGAAGTCGCTGTATTTGCAGCCGCTTCCGAATCGTTCTCTCAAAAAAATATTAATTGTTCGATTGATCAAAGCATCGATCGATTCCAACCAATTTTCGACCAAGCTCAACGAGAAAATATTAAAGTCCGTGGCTATGTTTCCTGTGTAATGGGATGCCCTTACGATGGCGAAATCCCAATTGATAATGTGATTAAGGTCGCTGAGAAACTGTACCAAAGTGGTAGTTACGAAATTTCTCTAGGTGATACTATTGGCGTTGGAACACCGGGAAGAACTCAGCAGTTGATCGCTGCAGTTGCTGAAGTTGTACCAATAGACAAAATAGCCGTACATTTTCATGACACCTATGGACAAGCATTAGCTAATATTTATGCCGCATTACAAATGGGCATTTCAACGGTCGATTCGTCTGTTGCAGGATTAGGCGGTTGTCCATACGCTAAAGGCGCCTCGGGTAATGTCGCCAGCGAAGATGTCGTTTATATGTTAAACGGACTCAATATATCAACTGGGATCAATCTTGAACATTTGATTCAAGCCGGTGACTATATTAGTCAATTCTTAAATAGAGAAAACGGTTCTAAAGTAGCCAAAGCCACTTTGGCATAACGCTAACAATATTCATACTAATAGAATTAGGAGTTTAAAATATGGCCGGATTTAATAAGGTCGTGAACAATTATCAAGAGGCCATGGCGGGATTGGAAGACGGAATGACCGTTATCGCGGGCGGCTTCGGTTTGTGCGGCATTCCGGAAGGTTTGATCGCAGAAATTAAGAATATGAAAACCAAAGCGCTAACCTTTGTTTCTAATAATTGCGGTGTCGATGACTTTGGTTTAGGTATTTTACTACAAGAGAAACAAATCAAAAAAATGATCTCTTCTTACGTTGGTGAAAACGCTGAATTTGAGCGGCAATATCTGGCAGGTGAACTGGAAGTAGAGCTAACGCCACAAGGAACATTGGCTGAAAAAATGCGTGCTGGCGGCGCTGGTATCCCAGCTTTTTATACTGCCACCGGTTACGGAACACCAGTTGCCGAAGGTAAAGAAGTCAAAGAATTCAAGGGCCGAAATTATATTCTTGAAGAAAGCATTACCGGTGATTTCGCTATCGTCAGAGCTTGGAAAGCCGATAAGATCGGAAACTTGGTGTATCGCGATACCGCTATGAATTTTAATCCTATGGCTGCTACAGCCGGAAAAATCACGGTGGTAGAGGCAGAAGAAATCGTTGAAGTTGGTGAACTCAAACCAACTGAAATTCACACCTCAGGAATCTATGTAGACCGAGTCATTCAAGCATCGTTTGAGAAAAGAATCGAACGCCTAACTTTGGCCAAAGAATAAGGGGATACAACATGTCATTATCAAGAGATCAAATCGCCAAACGTGTTGCCCAAGAATTACAAGACGGTTACTACGTCAATTTAGGAATTGGTATTCCAACCTTAGTTGCTAACTATGTTCCGTCCAATATGGAGGTCATGCTGCAGTCAGAAAACGGTCTGCTAGGCATGGGCCCCTACCCTACAGAAGATCAAGTCGATGCGGATATGATCAACGCTGGCAAAGAAACAGTCACAGCAGTCACTGGGGCTTCGATTTTTTCGTCGGCAGAGAGCTTCGCCATGATTCGAGGTGGTCACGTTGACTTGACTGTACTCGGTGCATTTGAAGTGGACCAAAATGGAAATATTGCATCCTATATGATACCTGGCAAGCTAGTGAAAGGAATGGGAGGCGCGATGGATTTAGTGGCCGGCGCACAAAATATTGTGGTTACAATGACCCATGCTGATAAGCGAGGAAACTCAAAGTTATTAGAGTCGTGCTCTCTGCCTTTGACCGGTGTTGACTGTATTAATAAAGTTGTCACGGATTTAGCTGTGCTAAAAATTGAAAATGGCGCGTTCCACTTGTTAGAGCGAGCACCGGGCGTTTCTGTTGAAGAAATCGTTGAAAAAACTGCTGGCAAATTAATCGTACCTGATGGGGTACCCGAAATGAGATTAGACTGAGCAGGTTCAATTTTCCCACCAATTGCGGTAACAAAGGCTCACCAGTGAGCCTTTGTTCATTCTGAGTGTTTAAAAATTCCCCTTGCCAAATCTACTTCGAATCTTAATAGCCATTATGCAATGCCGAAGCTATAATATTGTCGATGTTACCGTATTTAGATTTAACAGCAAAATTCCCTGATGTACAAAACGCCTTAATCGAACCTAATGGCCTTTTGGCAGCAGGGGCTGATCTTTCTTCCCCAAGATTGATTGACGCCTATTCGAAAGGAATCTTTCCCTGGTTTTCTGATGACGAGCCGATCCTATGGTGGAGTCCCGATCCGAGAATCGTTTTCGATACTAAAAAATTTCAACCATCAAGAAGTTTAGTTCGCTTCGTCAATAAGACACCACTAGAAGTAACCCTAAATAAGGCTTTTGAATCAGTCATTAATGAATGCGCTGCACCTAGAAAAGATCAATCTGGTACTTGGATTACCCGAGATATCAAGCACGCTTATTGTCAATTACACAACATCGGCTATGCACACTCTGTTGAAGTTTGGAGTAAACAAGAATTAGTGGGTGGTATTTATGGAGTGGCAATAGGAAAATTATTTTGTGGTGAGTCCATGTTTAGTCGAATCACAAATGGTTCCAAAATTGCCCTTAGTTGCCTGATAGGTTATTTGAGACAATACGGATTTCCATTAGTTGACTGCCAAGTTAGAAACAACCACCTAGTCTCCCTTGGTGCTTTCGAAATTTCTCGAGATGATTATATTAGACAAGTAAATTCGCTAATTAAGCAACCCACACCTGACAATGTTTGGAATACCCAACAATTATCTTACCAAGATTTGGTCGTTCGTTCCTTAAAACCTACAAAAGAATTGGGTAGAAATGATGGAGTCTAAATCGAAAAATTCTTACTTAGACTTTTATATTACTCCTGAACATGAGTGCCCTTACCTGCCGGAAAAACAATCGCAAACGGTATTTCTTAATCCTGAAATTGAACCACAGCTACAGATTTACCAATGGTTAATCGAACGCGGTTTTAGGCGAAGTGGTGAACATATATACAGACCACAATGTCAGGGTTGTAAAGCCTGTATCTCAATCAGAATATCGCCTAAAACCTTTAAGCCTAATAAACAGCAAAGAAGGTGCAGTAAGAAAGGGAGTCGCTTTTCTACAAGGATTCGTAGCGCTAGTTTTGATCAAGAGCACTATCAACTTTTTGAAAATTATATTAACGCACGGCATCAAGATGGAGACATGTATCCGACTTCAGAAAAACAATACAAAGACTTTGTGTTGTCAGAATGGGCAAATTCTCAATTTTTAGATTTCTTTGATCCCCTCACAGGTTCATTAATAGCCTGCTGTGTATTTGATAGGCTTGATAATGGCCTGAGTGCAGTTTACACTTTTTTTGATGTGGCCTATTCCAAGTTTAGCCTAGGACGTCTGGCTATTTTGGAACTGATCAAACTCTGTCAAAATAGCGATCTAGATTATGTCTATTTAGGCTATTGGATTAATCAGTGTAAAAAGATGGCATATAAAGGAGAATACCGGCCAATGGAGTGTTTTGTGGAAGATCAATGGGTAAATCTCACTTAGCGTTTTTATTGGTCAAATTTAAAACGAGTTTCACCCTTAGAAAGTCTCATTGGACTTATAAAACTTTTGCTTATTCCACCCAAATAAGGCATTATACCCGCGATTTAAAATTTGAAGAGATTTATACAGAGATAGTATGGCAAAAGAAGAATGCATAGAAATGGAAGGAGTTGTACAAGAAACACTTCCAAATACAATGTTTAGAGTTGAGCTGGAAAACGGTCATGTCGTGACAGCACATATTTCAGGTAAGATGCGAAAGCACTATATTCGTATATTAACTGGAGATAAAGTTACCGTAGAAATGACTCCTTACGACTTAACTAAAGGTAGAATTACCTTTAGAGCTAGGTAAACATTACTGAGAATAAAAAAAGCAGGCTTAAAGCCTGCTTTTTTGGTTTTAGCGCTTAAATAAAGACTACTGTTTGATGGCTATTTCTTTCTTAGTCGTGATATCGAAGGAAAGCTTACCCTCCACTTCATCAAAACCGACTACCACTTGCCCACCATTAGATAGCTTACCGAAAAGTAATTCTTCAGCTAGCTCTTGTCGAATCTTTTCTCGCATAACACGAGCCATAGGGCGAGCCCCCATTAATTCATCAAAACCAATCTCTGCCAACCAATTCCTTGCTTGTTGACTGACCTCCAGAGAAACGCCTTTCTCGTCTAATTGACTTTGTAATTCAGCAACAAACTTATCAACTACAGAGCAGATGATTTCTTGATCTAACGAATCAAACCATAGTACCGCATCTAGGCGATTTCTGAATTCAGGGGTAAAGGTTCGTTTAATCGCCTCCATATAGTCGGTTTTCTTAGACTGCTTTTGAAACCCGATGCTTGATTTTTGTAAATCAGCCGCACCAGCATTTGTAGTTAGCACTAAAATGACATTTCTAAAATCAGCCTTACGACCGTTGTTGTCTGTCAGTGTTCCATGATCCATCACCTGTAATAACAAGTTATACACATCGGTATGCGCTTTTTCAATTTCATCAAGTAACACGACCGAGTATGGATTCTTGGTCACGGCTTCAGTTAACAAACCACCTTGGTCAAACCCGACATAGCCTGGAGGAGCTCCGATTAATCGAGAAACAGTATGACTCTCCATATACTCTGACATATCAAAACGAATAAACTCTACACCTAAGTTTTTAGCAAGTTGCTTGGTCACTTCAGTCTTTCCGACACCAGTAGGACCGGCCAATAAAAATGCACCAACGGGTTTATCTTCTATGCCGAGCCCTGAACGCGCCAATTTAATCGAGTTAGATAATGACTCAATCGCTTTATCTTGACCGAACACGACTAATTTTAGGTTTCGCTCTAAGTCTTTTAAGGTCTTCTTATCGGAAGATGAAACTGTTTTTTCGGGGATTTTAGCCATTTTAGCAATGATGCTTTCAATGTCGTGCACTGTAATACTTTTTGAACGCTCATCTCGATCTTGAAGTTGTCGATTTGCCCCAGCTTCATCGATCACATCGATAGCTTTGTCTGGCAGGTTTCTGTCATTTACATATCTTGCAGACAGGTCAGCCGCAGCCCTTAATGCACCGTCAGAATATTCAACTTGATGATGCTCCTCATATCGAGGTTTCAAACCACGCAAAATATCGACCGTATCGGCAACACTCGGTTCTTCAACATCGACTTTCTGAAAACGCCGAGCCAACGCACGATCTTTCTCAAATATGCCTCGATACTCCTGAAAAGTGGTCGACCCCATACACTTTAGCTGGCCGTTAGCTAACATTGGCTTAATCAGGTTGGAGGCATCCATAACACCGCCTGACGCAGAACCAGCGCCTATAATGGTATGAATTTCATCGATAAATAGCACTGCTTGATGTTTTTCACCCAACTCAGACAAAACGGCCTTGAGACGCTTCTCAAAATCACCGCGATATTTAGTACCAGCTAACAATGCCCCAAGATCAAGTGAGAATATTTCTGCTTCAGCTATCACCTCAGGAACTTCGCTGTCGACTATTCGTTTAGCCAACCCTTCGGCTATGGCTGTTTTTCCTACGCCAGCCTCACCCACCAAGAGAGGGTTATTTTTACGCCGCCGAGATAAAATCTGAACCGTTCGTTCTAACTCTTCATTACGGCCTATTAATGGGTCAATTTTTCCATCTTTAGCCAGCTCATTAAGGTTACTCGCATATAGCTCGAGTGCAGACTTTTGTTTTGGCGTCGCATCTACAGATTCATTTTCGGTATCCGCAGTGGCGGTCGAATCATCATCATCGGCAACTTTTGAGATTCCGTGTGAAATATAGTTAACAATATCTAATCGGGATATGTCTTGTTGTTGCAAAAAATAGACGGCTTGGCTCTCTTGCTCACTAAATATGGCAACTAATATATTTGCGCCGTTAACTTCCTTCTTCCCAGAAGATTGAACATGAAATACCGCTCGCTGTAGAACTCTTTGAAACCCTAGCGTTGGTTGCGTTTCTACATCTCCAGCTTCTTCAGGAATTTCTTGACTTGTTTCATCAATAAAGTTTCGTAATTGTAGCTGTAACTTGGGGATGTCTGCTCCACATGAGCGTAAAACGCTAATGCCAAGTGCATTGTCGAGTAGCGCTAATAGAAGATGCTCTACTGTCATATATTCGTGACGTCGTTCTCTCGCATCGGTAAATGCTAAATTAAGAGTCAGCTCTAAATCTTTACTTAACATAATTCTAATACCCTATATAAAATTAAACTTGAGGTTACTGTTAACATTAAAAGATTACGATCCTCTATTCATTTTCTTCCATAATACACATTAAAGGGTGTCCATGCTCTCTCGCGAACTCATTGACCGAAACGACTTTAGTTTCTGCAATCTCTGCTCGGTAGATACCCGCCACTCCCGCTCCCTCATAATGAACTTGTAACATCACCTTAGTGGCTTGTTCAACACTCTTATGAAAGAACTGCTTTAATACAGCAACGACAAAATCCATTGGCGTGTAGTCGTCATTTAAAAGCATCACCTTATACATGGGAGGCTCTTTAGTTTCAGGCTCTCTTTCAGCAACAACTGTGCCAAGTTCGGTATCTGTATTTTCGTTCTCGTTCATAATTAATTCTAGTCAATCAACCGACTGGTTGTTATTATTTTTTGCTATTTAAATATCAAGTTTACAGCCACAGCCCTAAACTTCAATGATTTTAAACGTTTCATTTAGTGGGTCTTGTTGTTGTATCTTACACACAATCCAACCGTCTAACCGCCATTGCCCTATAGATGGGGTAAATAGTGTTGTTTTTCAACATGGGTTCTCATAAATAACTTAATAACAGGTTGAAAAGTGTACAAAAACTTGACATTTTTAGCGAGTTATGAGATTCATAGTTCACTGCTAATTTCAAGTAAGAAATTGTGTAGTGTTTAACTAAATTAATAATAAAAATTAACAAATCCTAATCTATTGTTAAAAGGGAAAATTCAAGGAGTAGTATATGGCAACGGGTACCGTTAAGTGGTTTAACAATGCTAAAGGTTACGGTTTTATTCGTCCAGATGATGGAGGAGATGACATTTTCGCTCATTATTCCACCATTGAAATGGACGGCTACAAGAGTCTCAAAGCGGGACAAGAAGTGACCTTTGATACCTGTGAAGGGCCTAAAGGCCTGCATGCACAAGATATAACTTCCATACAGAAGTCAGAAGACCAAGAATAGACAACATTTAGCGAGTCTATTTGTTTGATATATGGGCAAAGTGTTAGAGCAAATCTCATGTAGCGATTGCTCTCGATAATGCTTGTTGCTCTTGAACAATTAAGATACTCATTTTGTATTGCGACTTAACGACAGACAATAAAAAAAGGGCCGCTTTAGCGGCCCTTTTTATTATTAGGCTAAATCCCCTTTCGAGAAACACCCCTTTACTTTAAAGCGATTCAACAATTTCGTTGAGAGTTTTGCTTGCTCGCATCGCTTGCGAAGCCTTATTTTCGTCTAATAAGTAGTATCCTCCCAAATCTACTTGAGGACCTTGTACATCAATTAACTCTTGCATAATTTGAGATTCTGAGTTTGACAGCTTTTCTGCAATATCAGAAAACATCGATGATAATTCAGAATTTTCAGTTTGCGTCGCCAATTGATTAGCCCAGTACATAGTCAGATAGAAATGACTGCCTCGATTATCAATTTCTTTCACTTTTCTAGATGGCGATTTGTTGTTCAACAAAAACTCTCCGGTCGCTTTATCGAGAGTTTTCGATAACACCATCGCTCGATCATTGCTATTTGTTTCGGCTAAATGCTCTAAAGAAGCGGCTAAAGCCAAAAACTCACCGAGAGAATCCCACCTTAAATGACCTTCTTCAACAAACTGCTGAACATGCTTTGGTGCTGATCCTCCGGCGCCAGTTTCAAATAATCCTCCGCCATTCATCAAAGGGACTATCGAGAGCATTTTGGCACTGGTTCCCACTTCTAAGATAGGGAATAGATCAGTTAAGTAGTCTCTTAATACATTACCTGTCACAGAAATAGTATCTTGACCTTTGCGAATGCGGTCAATTGAGTATTGAACGGCATCAACCGGTGCCATAATTTTGATTTCCAAGCCATCGATATCGTGCAAAGGTAAATACTGGTTAACTTTCGCAATTAATTGTGCATCGTGTGGTCGTTTTTCATCAAGCCAAAAAACTGCCGGTGAACCAGTCGCTCGAGCTCGATTAACGGCTAGTTTTACCCAGTCTTTTATCGGCTCATCTTTTGCCTGACACATTCTCCATATATCACCCTCTTCGACTTTTATAGACATTAGTAATGAACCATCTTGATCGATAACCTCGACGGTACCGTCTGTTGGGATCCTAAAGGTTTTATCATGCGAGCCATACTCTTCCGCTTTTTTAGCCATTAAACCAACGTTGGAAACACTGCCCATTGTCTTAGGGTCATAAGCTCCATTTTGTTGACAATCCTCGATTACTTTTTGATAAAAACGCGAATAGCAGGTATCTGGAATAACGAATTTAGTATCATGTAGTTTACCATCGGCTCCCCACATTTTTCCTGAAGACCTTATGTAAGCAGGCATTGATGCGTCAATAATGACATCATTAGGCATATGTAGATTAGTAATTCCCTTATCCGAATCGACCATCGCGATCGCTGGGCGGTTGTCATAGCAAGCCTTAATATCGGCCTCAACTTCAACTCTTTTTGAATCAGGAAGTGATGCGATTTTGTCTAACACAGAGGCTAAACCGTTATCTGGATTGACACCAATTTCATTAAATAACTCCGCGTGCTTTTCAAACGCATCTTTGAAATAAACAGACACCACATGACCGAACATGATCGGATCAGATACTTTCATCATAGTCGCTTTTAAGTGGATCGAGAAAAGAATCCCCTTCTCTTTAGCATCCTGCATCTCAGCTTCTAAGAACGCTCGCAACGCTTTTCGGCTCATCGCTGCTGAATCAACAATTTCACCAGCGAGTACTGCAATGTCTTGTTTTAAAGTTGAGCGTTGACCCGCATTGTCAACTAATTCAATTTTAAGAGCTCCTGGCTTAGCGATTTCAACCGACTGCTCGCTGTGGTAAAAATCCCCATCTTGCATATTAGCAACATGAGATTTAGAGTCTTTACTCCACTCTCCCATTGAATGTGGGTTATTTCTTGCAAACTCTTTTACTGAGCCGGGTGCCCTTCTATCTGAGTTTCCTTCTCTCAATACTGGATTAACAGCACTTCCAAGAACTTTTGCGTATTGAGCTTTAATTTTTTCTTCTTCTTCATTTTTTGGGTTTGCTGGATAACTAGGAACGGCAAAACCTTTCGCTTGAAGCTCTGAAATAGCCTCTGATAGCTGAGGAATTGAAGCACTTATATTAGGTAATTTGATAATATTAGCGCTCGGTGATTTAGCCAAATTACCTAATTCTGCAAGGGCATCCTCTAATTTTTGTTCCGCAGTTAAATACTCCGGAAAATTAGCCAGTATTCGACCTGCCAGCGAAATATCTCTTGTTTCAACGGCTATTCCAGCGACTTTTGTGAAAGCTTGAACGATGGGAAGCAAAGAATAAGTGGCCAAAGCCGGTGCTTCGTCTGTAATGGTATAGATAATCTTTGAGTCGGTCATTCTTGGATCCTAAATATTTAACGATTAGTTGGCTAAACAGCTTGCCTCGAAGTGCAGGGATTATACTGTAAAAAACTTCACCAATACACTGATGGAAGTCATTATAGTCAAGCATTTTACAAATAGCATCGCTGGTCAAGAATTTGAATTTAGATTAAAATCGTAGAATTGACCATAAGCCGTAATAAAGCGCTTTACCGATGAATAAGTATAAGACCAAACGGCCCATAAAGCGCTCTAAGGCAGGCTTGGTAACAAAGCCGGAGCCTCACAGTACAATACTAATTCTGTTAAACAAGCCTTTTAACACTTTAAGCCAATTTAGTGGCGAACCCAACGATTCAACACTGTCAGACTTTATTTCTATAAAGGGAGTTTACCCCGCAGGTCGTCTCGATAAAGACTCAGAGGGTTTATTGCTTTTAACCAATAACGGCAAACTACAACATAAAATTAGCAACCCTAAGTATAAAATGGAAAAATGTTATTGGGTTCAAGTAGAGGGAGAGATTGACTCTCAAGCCCTAGAAAGACTAGAACAGGGGTTAATACTAAAGGATGGCTTAACAAAACCGGCTAAAGCAAAACGTCTCGATATTAATGCACAGCACATCGAGTTATGGCCAAGAACACCACCTGTAAGATATCGTAAAGAAATTCCAACCAGTTGGATAGAACTAAGAATTAAGGAAGGTAAAAATAGACAGGTTAGAAGAATGACTGCCGCTGTTGGCTTTCCAACCTTGAGGCTGGTGCGAAAATCAATTGGTAAATGGGACTTAGGAAAACTTAAACCGGGTGAGAATAAGAAAATTATCCTAAATAGTTTTTAAGTTTCGCTCATTACTACCATCTAATATGCATTAGTTTAAAACTGACCTGTTCTTAGCTTTAGCTTAAAAACAGGCCAGATAAACGATCGGATTGCCTATTCAGTAACTAAGCCGCGGCTTTTAAGCAAATGCTTAGGATCTGGATCTTGGCCCCTAAACTGACGATATAATTTCATCGGATCATCCGTTCCACCTTTCGATAAAATATTTACTCTAAAAGCTTCTGCGGTAGCTTGATCGAAAATTCCATTCTCTTTAAACGCATTAAATGCGTCTGCAGCAAGGATTTCCGACCAAATATAGCCGTAGTAACCGGCCGAATAACCACCCGAAAAGATATGAGAGAAATAAGTTGAACGGTATCTTGGGGCAATTTGACGGATTAACCCGCGCTCTTTGAGTACATTACTTTCAAACTCATTCGCGTCTTTAGTCTTCGTGTCTGTTTGTGTATGCCATGCTAAATCAAGTAAAGCCGCGGCCATATATTCAGTGGTGGCAAAACCCTGACCAAACTGAGCGGCTGCTTGAATCTTTTCAATAAGCGCTTGAGGAATGACTTCGCCCGTTTCATAGTGTTTAGCGAATTTTGCAAGCACCTTCGGCTCATACATCCAGTTTTCAAGAACCTGTGATGGAAATTCAACAAAATCTCTTGGTACTGAGGTTCCTGCTTGAGACGGGTAGATCCCGTTGGACAAGAATCCGTGAGCAGCATGGCCAAACTCATGGAATAAAGTGCTAGCCTGGCTAAAGGTTAATAATGTTGGCTTATCTCCGGTCGGTCTTGGGTAGTTCAATACATTGACAATAATGGGCTTAACAAAATCGCCTTCTTGGGTCACATATTGACTACGGTAAGCATTCATCCATGCCCCACCCCGCTTGGATTCTCTCACATAGTGATCGGTTAAATACAACCCGATTAATTCACCATTCTTGTAGTAGACTTCAAACACCCTGACATCTTCATGATAAACAGGTAAATCTGTACGCTCTTTAAAAGTCATGCCAAACAACTTATTAGCCGTGTAGAAAACGCCTTTTAAAGTATCTTCGAGTGAGAAGTAAGGTTTGGTCTGGTTTTCGTCTAGGTCAAATCGCTGTTTGCGGATTTTTTCTGACAGATACCGCCAATCCCAGCCTTCAACTTGATAACCACCACCTTGTTTGTCCACTAACGCCTGCATATCGGCTAACTCTTGCTTAGCTTGCGCTAAACCAGCCGGCCATACTTTATCCAATAAACCATAGACATTTTCTGGATTCTTGGCGGTATTTCCTTCTAAGGTAAAATGAGCATGAGATTGATAACCAAGCAGCTGAGCTCGTTGCGCTCTGAGGGCGGCAATTTCGGATAATATTTTTTTATTATCATTAGCATTATCGTTATCACCTCGATGGGTATATCCCTTCCACATCTTTTCACGTAGTTCACGCTTTTCTGAAAACATCAAAAACGGTGTTTTACTAGGACGATGAGTAGTAAAGACCCATTTCCCTTCCTTTCCACGCTTGGTAGCTTCTGCGGCGGCCGCATCAATTAAATACTGAGGTAACCCCGCAAGATCTTCTTTTTTGTCGACCACTAACTCAAAATTATTAGTTTCCGCCAGAACATTCTCTGCAAATTCAATGCTAAGTTTTGAAATCTTAGCGTTGAGATCTCTGAGTATTTGTTTATCTTCTTGGCTAAGACTCGCCCCACCCCTTACGAATTGTCGATAACGATCAACTAATAGTTTTCGTTGATCTGTTCTGAGCTCTAAACTATCGATCTTGTTATAAAGCGTTTCAACTCGCTTGAACAGTTTTGGATTTAAATTTAGGTCATCATTTAACCCCGATAGTCTAGGACCGACATCCTTAGCGATAGCTTTTAATTCTTCATTAGTATGTGCGCTAGTTAGGTTAAAAAACACACCGGCTACTTTAGTTAATAGTTTGCCACCGTATTCCAGTGCTTCAATAGTGTTTTCAAAGGTCGGTTCTTGGTCATTATTGGCAACCACGAGAATTTCCGCTTTTGCTTCTTCAATGGCTTTATCAAACGCGGGAGCATAGTGTTCATTGTTAATTTTATCAAACGGAGGAATTCCGAACGGTGTATCAAATTCATTAAAAAAAGGGTTAGTTTCAGTTTTACCGGTTACTTCGGCTTGTTCTTCTAGTTGCGGAGATGTCGCAGGTTTTATCCCAACCGAATCATCTTTATTATCACCACATCCGGTTATCATTATTGCGGTTACTGCGGATGCTAATACTAGCTTTCTCATTATTGTCCCCTATTTGGCTGGTTATTATGTATTCCAAAGCTAAAGACTGAGTCCTTAGTTAATACTTGGTGATCTTTTTTATCACAGTGATTGCGCGTATTCAATTGATAAGATGTAAGTAAAGTCATACTTGATCATGAGCCAATAATGACCCGTTGGTTCCTTATTTAAAATAAGTTGACTTCTTTCTCAGATAATACGCGCCAATGCCCTGCTGCTAGGCTTGGATCGAGCTTTAGTTTTCCTATAGACTCTCTATGAAGCTTAATAACGTGATTTCCCACCGCAGCAAACATTCGTTTTACTTGGTGATACCGCCCTTCATACAGAGTCAGTTTCACTTGGCAAGAGTCAATCAGCTGAACCTTACATGGCAAGGTGCTTTTTTCACTATCACGGAGTAGCACGCCCTGTTCTAACTGAAGGATTTGCTCAGTTGACACGGCTTTTGCAAGTTCCACTAAATATGTTTTTCCTTGTTTTCTACTCGGAGAACTAATTCGGTGAGTCCACTGCCCATCGTCACTAATTAAAACCAGCCCAGTCGTATCTGCGTCAAGCCTTCCAGCAAAATGTAAATCCGCCCTAGGCGGTTTTTCCAGTAAATTCATTGCGCTTGGTAAGGATTCATCGACTGTTGAACAAACATAACCTTGAGGTTTGTTGAGCATAAAGTAGTGATTGGAAGGAAAGGTTAACGGCTTGCCGGAGAAATAAACTTGGTCATCGGTACTCACTAAACGCTTACTGAGTTTTTCTGTTTTATGATTGACTGAAATTTTGGATTTGGCTATTAATTTTTTGGCATCATTACGACTGATTGCTAAGGCTTTAGATACTAGGTTATCGAGTCGCATTTGGGATTGTCTTAGCGCCACTTTTCTATCGAGTCAATATCAGTTTGCTTTGCCTCCACCCATACTTCTGACTCTCCTTGCTGATGAGAGAAATGCTCCTTTTTCCAAAAGGTCGCATCATTTTTTAGGTAATCCATAATAAATTGAGCAGCCTCAAAACATTCCTTGCGGTGTAATCCAGCGACAGCGATAAACACAATAGGTTCTCCGGCACTTAGCCTTCCAACGCGGTGAGAAATAATCACTCGAATAAGGTTCCAACGTTGATTGGCATTTTCGACGATCTTGCCTAGCTGCGACTCAGTCATTCCAGGATAATGTTCTAAAGTCATCGCTACTAGCCCGTCAGATTCTGTTGCAGTTCTAACATTTCCAGTAAAAATCACCGACGCGCCAATTTCACCTCGACTTGCTTGAGCCATTAAATTTAGCTCATTTAAATCTAGAGGCGACTGCGAAATATCAATATGAATAAATTGAGAACCAGTCATTTCTGATTTATCCCCCTGTTACCGGCGGGAAATAAGCGACTTCATCGCCTTCTTTAAGCACAGTATGTTCTTCGACTAACTCGTGATTGACTGCAACTTTGATCGAGCTTGATTGAAAAACTTCCTGCCAGCGATCTCCTTTAGTCGCTAATAGCTGATTTAACTCGATAACTTTAGACCCTGTATCAAGTTCGACTGTTAATTCTGACAACCCTAACAATTCTTTATAATTTGCGAAGAAAAGCACCTTAAGTTTCATCTCTACTCCAATCTCCAGATTTACCACCGGACTTAGTCTCAAGCTTAATTTCACCTATGATCATCGCTTTATCCACCGCTTTACACATATCGTAAATGGTTAGGCCCGCTACTGAAGCAGCCGTAAGAGCTTCCATTTCCACGCCAGTTTGCCCTGAAACCTTGCAGGTTGAGACAATATCTATAGATGATGACTCAATATTTGGACTCAATTCAACTTTCACAGAAGTCAACATCAAAGGGTGGCAAAGGGGAATTAAATCCGATGTTTTTTTAGCCGCTTGTATTGCAGCGATTCGCGCTACCGCTAAAACATCGCCTTTTTTATGTTTGCCATCAACAATCATCTGCAGGGTAGAACGATTCATTTTGACTTGCGCAGAGGCACAAGCTATTCGCGAAGTTGTGGATTTATCACCAACATCCACCATTTGAGCCTCGCCTTTTTCATTTAAATGGGTAAAATGTGCCATATTATTTAATATTTTGTCGTTATTAAGGATGAAACTATGGATTCTATCCATGTCACGGTTGCCGCTATTATAAAGCGAAACGATCAATATTTGTTAGTAAAAGAGCGAGCAAGTTCAGGTGATATTGTATTTAATCAGCCAGCAGGTCACGTTGAACTGAGGGAGTCAATTCAAGAAGCGGTTATTCGAGAAGTCTATGAAGAAACAGGGTTAGATTACACACCAACATCCTTGGTCGGAACCTACTTACTGAGTCCAGCGACTAATGGCAAAACCTACTTACGGTTTTGTTTTAATGGCGAAGTACCTGAAGATCAGAACCCAGAGCCAAATGATCCAGAAATATTGGACAACTGTTGGTTCACTCAGCAACAGATCACCGACCTCTCACGAAAAGAATTAAGAAGTGCCCTTGTTTTACGCTGCTTAGATGACCACATTAAAGGAAAGCAAATCCCTTTAGAAAGTTTAGATTTCTATGCGGACGAACACCGATTAGCGGACGAATGCATACAATCACTTAGTAAATAGGTTTACCCATTAAATTTATATGCCAGTACTTTGAGTAACCTGATATTTAATGTCTGGCATTGATTTTTAAACTGAGCAATCATGAACAACCAAACCAAGCTTCCATTACCTGAACATAATGATCCTAGCCAATATACAGTCGTTGTAGGGATGTCTGGAGGCGTTGATTCATCCGTCGCTGCGTACATACTTAAGCAACAAGGCTACAAAGTGATTGGGGTGTTCATGAAAAACTGGGAAGAAGATGATACTGAAGAGTATTGTTCTGCGGCAGAAGACATGGCAGATGCTAAGTCAATTGCAGATCGATTAGAAATTCCCTTTAAAACCATTAACTTTTCCGCCGAGTATTGGGATCGCGTTTTCGAATACTTTTTAGAAGAATATCGTGCAGGTCGAACCCCTAATCCTGACATAATGTGTAATAAGGAAATAAAGTTTAAAGCGTTTTTGGACTACGCTTTGGTTTTAGGTGCAGACTACATCGCGACCGGTCATTATGTTCGGGTTAAAAGAGAAAATAATAAATCCCTGATGCTTCGTGGTATCGATACTAATAAAGATCAAAGCTATTTCCTATACACTTTAAACCAGCAACAACTTAATAAGTCGATGTTTCCTGTTGGTGAACTAGAAAAACCACAGGTAAGAAAAATTGCCGAGGAGCAAGGGTTTGTTACCGCGGACAAAAAAGATAGTACGGGTATTTGCTTTATTGGCGAGAGAAAATTTAAGGATTTCCTAGAACAGTTTTTGCCGGCTCAACCAGGTAAAATTGAAGACGACTTAGGAAATGTAATCGGTGAGCACAATGGGTTAATGTATCATACTTTAGGTCAACGAAAAGGAATTGGAATTGGTGGGCTAGCTTCCGCTAGCGAAGAACCTTGGTATGCTGTTGAAAAAGATATGCAAAGAAATGTGTTAGTTGTTGGGCAAGGTCATGATCATCCCCGATTGCTTAGTCAAGGTCTGATCGGATCGCAAATGCACTGGGTTGACCCAGAAAGTACTCCAGATTCATTTGAGTGCACCGCAAAATCCAGATACCGTCAACAAGATTTTCAGTGCAAAGTGACTCGAGTAGATCAACAAAATTGGGAAGTCACTTTTGATCAATCTCAACGCGCCGTTACACCAGGTCAATCAATCGTTTTCTACTTAAATGAAAAGTGTTTGGGTGGTGGAATCATTGATACTATTGTTTTTTCTTAATCGTTAATTTTTTACCAAACCAATTAAGATTTTTATAAATGAATATTGAGCAAAAGATTATAGACCAAACGGTTGCCTTAGCTGGTATTTCTCAGGCCATACGAGCGGTTCAAAATGTTGCCTGGAAAGGAAGCACTAACCCAACCGATTATAAAGCAATGGTCGCTAGCTTATTACGCCTCAACGCCCCTTCCGCTATAGCTGTTTATGATGGAAGTTTTGAGGTTAGCTCTGGTTTGAGAGTGTTAAAGCAGCAATTAGACACAACAACGGCGGAAAAAGATCCAGAATTCGTTCAGCTAATCATTAGTCTACTGAGCTTACATAAACAACTGGTTTCTGATCAAAAAATCTATCAACAATTAACAAGGTTAATAACAGACTTAGCGAATAAATACGCTCACGTCGATATTTACAATGACGAAGAAAAGTTTAGCCAGCTTGTCGCTGAATGCTCATCGATTTACAAGCAAACATTGTCTCTGCTGCCAAGCAGAATTCAAGTTAAGGGAGAGCCTGCTAAGCTTAAGAATGAAGAAAACCAAAACCTAGTCCGTTGTGGTCTGCTTTGCGCGATGCGCAGTGTGTTCTTGTGGCGACAATCGGGAGGTTCTCGCTGGCACTTTCTGTTTAAGAAAAAGGCGATCCTAGCAGCGGCAAAGCAGCTAATTTCATCACCACTGAAAGAATAAACCAACAAATACAAAAAAGCCCTGTTAATCAGGGCTTTTTCTTACACCGTGAAAACGATTAAATTACCCACTTAACGCTTATCGATTGACACCCAAGATCTTGAATCAGGTCCAGTATAATTTGCGCTTGGTCTGATAATTTTTCCGTCAACACGTTGCTCCATGATATGTGCTGCCCAGCCTGTAATCCGTGACATTACAAAAATAGGAGTAAACATTGCAGTTGGAATTCCCATCTTGTTGTAGGCGACTGCCGAAAACCAATCTAAATTAGGGAACATTTTCTTTTCGTCCCACATAACAGTTTCAAGGCGTTCAGCGATATTAAATAAATTCATATCACCTTGTTCTTCAGACAATTGTTTTGCAACCTTTTTAATGACCACATTTCTTGGATCAGAAACAGTATAAACGGGATGACCGAAGCCGATAACAATTTCTTTACGAGCCATGCGTTCTTTAATATCAGTTTCCGCTTCATCCGGAGTGGCATAACGTTTTTGAATTTCTAGTGCCACTTCATTGGCGCCACCATGCTTAGGTCCTCTCAACGCACCTATCGCACCGCTGACGGCTGAATACATATCTGAACCAGTTCCAGCAATGACTCGGCTGGTAAAAGTAGAGGCATTAAATTCATGCTCTGCGTAAAGTATTAATGATGTATGCATGGCTTTTTCCCATTGTTTGGAAGGCTTTTCACCATGCAATAAGTTTAAGAAATGAGCCCCAATCGAATCGTCATCAGTCTCGACGTTAATCGCTTTGCCGTTATGACTATAATGATACCAATATAAAAGCATTGAACCGAATGAAGCTAACAAGCGATCGGCTATATCTTTTGCATCAGCTGGAGCTTGCTCGTCTTTTTCAGGCAACACTGTGCCTAATACAGAACAACCAGTTCTAAGCACATCCATTGGGTGTGCTGCGGCTGGAATAGCTTCTAAAACTTCTTGTACTGCTAAAGGTAAACCACGTAACGAACGTAGCTTACGTTTATAATTAACTAGTTCGGCTTTGGTTGGCAATCTTCCATGAATTAAGAGATGCGCAATTTCTTCAAACTCTGCGTCTTCCGCAAACTCAAGAATATCGTAACCGCGATAGGCCAAATCATTACCTGTTAAACCGACTGAACAAAGAGCTGTATTACCAGCCGCCACACCTGAAAGAGCGACCGACTTTTTTGGTTTTCTTATTGGTGCATTTTTATCTGTTGTTTCACTCATTAGTTACTTCTCCTTATTATCTGCAAACAGCTCATCGAGCTTTTGTTCGAACTGGTGATAGTTTAAATAATTGTATAATTCTTCTCTTGATTGCATTTGCGGTACGATATCTCTTTGGTGTCCATCTTTGATCAATGCTTGATAGAATGACTCAGCACCTTTATTCATTGCACGATATGCGCCACAACAATAAAGCACTATATCAACACCGACTTCGGCTAGTTCAGGGGTAGTAAACAATGGCGTTTTACCGAACTCAGTGATGTTGGCAAGAAATGGCACGTCAATCGAATCATTTAACATTTTATATTGGGCTAATTCAGTAATCGCTTCTGGAAAAATCATGTCGGCTCCCGCTTCAATACAAGCTTGAATTCGGTCAATTGCCGATTGCATGCCTTCTACCGCAAGTGCATCTGTGCGAGCCATAATGACAAAGTTTTCATCTGTTCTTGCGTCAACTGCCATCTTAATGCGGTCGACCATTTCATTTAAAGAGACGATTTCTTTATTGGGTCTGTGTCCACAGCGTTTCGCAGCGACCTGATCTTCAATATGACATCCTGCCGCACCAAATTTGGTTAGCGACCTAACTGTTCGAGCAATATTGAATGCCCCACCAAATCCAGTATCCGCATCGACTAACAAAGGTAAGTCGCAAACGTCGGTAATTCTTCTCACGTCAGTTAACACATCATCAATCGTGCTAATACCTAAATCGGGAAGCCCTAAAGAGTTTGCAGCAACACCACTACCAGCTAGATAGATAGCTTGATGGCCAGCTTGTTTAGCCATATGAGCGGTCAAGGCGTTGATTGTACCAACCACCTGCAATGGCTTGTTATCGGCAACAACTTGTCGGAATTTTGCACCTGCGCTAGAAATACTCATGTTTCTCCTAAAATAGTTTTTTCAGAAATATAGTTTTAACGACTTAAACTTTAGTCGCTTCTTGAATTTTAACTTTCCATACCGCTGGTCCAGTTTTGTGGACTGAATCGCCTGTTGTATCGACGGCGACGGTCACTGGCATATCTTGTACAGTAAATTCATAAATAGCTTCCATACCCAAATCTTCAAAAGCCACGACTTTACTTTCTTTGATTGCTTTAGAAACTAAGTAAGCAGCGCCGCCAACGGCCATTAAGTAAACGGCTTTATGTTTAGCAATGGATTTTAATGCAATTTCACCACGTTCTGATTTGCCAATCATTCCCATTAGGCCCATGCCACCCTGAGATTTTTCACTTAACATTAGGTCTGAGTATTTGTCCATTCTGGTGGAAGTAGTCGGTCCTGCAGGCCCTACCACCTCTTCACGAACCGGATCAACAGGCCCCACGTAATAAATAAAGCGTCCCTCAAAATCAACACCTTCTGGTAGCGCTTCACCCCTACTAACCATATCTTGAATTCTCTTATGTGCTGCATCACGACCGGTTAAAATCTTGCCACTGAGCAATAATGAATCACCAGGTTTCCAACTTTCGATTTCTTGCTGAGTGATCTGATCTAAATTTACTCGTTTGAGTTTGCTTTTATCAGCTTGTTCAATTACCGGCCAATCTGCAAGGTTAGGAGCTTCAACAAAGCTTGGTCCCGAGCCGTCTAAGGTAAAATGTGCGTGACGAGTCGCCGCACAATTTGGAATCATAGCGACTGGCAATGACGCGGCGTGTGTTGGGCAGTCTTTGATTTTTATATCTAGAACAGTAGTTAAGCCACCTAATCCTTGAGCACCGATTCCGAGCTGATTTACTTTCTCCAAAAGCTCTAAGCGCAACTTTTCAACTGAACTTTCCGCACCTTTTTCTTGTAGTTCATGTATGTCTACCGGATCCATTAACGACTCTTTTGCCATTACCATTGCTTTCTCAGCAGTTCCACCAATGCCTAATCCGAGCATTCCCGGTGGACACCAGCCTGCCCCCATGGTTGGAACCGTTTTCAGCACCCAATCTACAATCGAATCATTTGGATTTAACATCACAAATTTTGACTTATTCTCCGACCCACCTCCCTTAGCTGCGACGGTGACTTCAACTTTGTTTCCAGGAACCATTTCTACATGAACAACAGAAGGAGTATTGTCTTGAGTATTCTTTCTAGGGCCAACTGGATTGGCTACGATAGATGCCCGTAGTGGATTATCACTGTTTTGATAGGCTCTGCGAACACCCTCATCGAACATTTCTTGAATAGTTAATTGTGTATCCCATTGAACCTCCATACCAATTTTAACAAAGCTCGTGACGATGCCTGTATCTTGGCAAACCGGTCGTTTTCCTTCCGCACACATCCTTGAATTGGTTAGTATTTGACCTATAGCATCTTTAGCCGCCGGATTCTGTTCTTTTAAATAGGCTTGGTACAAAGCATCTATAAAATCTTTCGGATGATAATAGGAAATGTATTGTAAAGCGGCTTCTACACTGTCGATAAAATCTTTTTGATTTATCACACTCACGGAATCATTCTCCTTAATCGCCAACGTTTTGCAGTAAATTGAAAAATACGACTGGCTAAATAGTTGGTTGTCATTATCGGGCGCTTAAAACGACGCATCGTAATAATTATTTCTTAATCACCAGTCAGAGCAACTAAACAAATATTTGAATAACGTCGACACAAAGAGCTGGAGATTATTTGGATTTAGGTTTGTTTTAAAAGCGGAGGGATTATATATTAAATAGGGCAATAGGTCAGCCCAGAGTGACATAAACTTTAGTCCAATAAAGCAAAAAACCGGCCATAAGGCCGGTTTTGCAATGTGGCGTCCCCTAGGGGGTTCGAACCCCTGTTACCGCCGTGAAAGGGCGGTGTCCTAGGCCTCTAGACGAAGGGGACTAAAACTCATAAAGAGATTTGGTGGAGCTAAGCGGGATCGAACCGCTGACCTCTACACTGCCAGTGTAGCGCTCTCCCAGCTGAGCTATAGCCCCAAATCCGGCGCGAATTTTAAGTGC
Organism: Kangiellaceae bacterium; assembly: GCA_965230505.1. GTDB lineage: Bacteria > Pseudomonadota > Gammaproteobacteria > Enterobacterales > Kangiellaceae. The sequence goes on from OZ246006.1 coordinate 4,862,201, forward strand.
TAGGCAGATCACTGTCAAGGACTTCATAAATTAATTTAAAATACCCTAAGTATTCTGTGGTTTTGTTTTCCTATACCTAAGATCATAAAAGTGATAACTTAAGCTATTGTTGATACTAATATGCACTCTCAATAAAAGTATTAAGGGAAACAACTATGTCACTAACACCTGATTTGCTTGATGAAATAGAACTACTCAATCTTTTTGACCTAAACACCACTCAAGGTGGACTAAAAGTCCATCATGATGCCGGTGAAAATAAAATCGCTGCTGCAAAAAGGCTTTTTGATAAAGGAATGACCACCCAAGATGACGGCGGATACCTGACCGATCGTGGTGTGGAAACAGCCGAACATGTACAACTTTTAATCGGCATGTTACAAGCCGATAACTAGTTTTAAACTTTAAGCACCTATTATCACAATAGAATATTCTAATATGGAGTAATACATGTTACGAAAGATATTTTTAATTTCGTTGGGAGTGGCCTTTTTCTGCAATCAAGCCTCGTCTGCTAACACTAAACCGTTTTCTGCAAATGACTTAGTCAATATGCAACGAATATCATCCCCTACGCTTTCACCTGATGAAAAGAAAGTTGCCTATGTTATTCGAACAACTGATCTTGAAGCAGATAGAGGTAGAACCGATATTTGGTTAACCGATATTGAAACAAAACAATCACATCAGCTAACTTTTAATCAAGCAGCAGACCACTCCCCTTTTTGGTCTTCAGATAATAAGACGCTCTATTTTATTTCTTCTAGAAACGGTTCATCTCAAATTTGGTCGTTGCAAACGACCGGCAAGCAAAAACCTAATCAGTTGACAAATTTTCCTGTCAATATCACAAGTTTTAAAATCTCACCAGACGGTAAAAAACTAGTTTTCTCAGCGAACGTTTACAGAGAGTGTCAAACTTTAATATGTACCGCTGAAAAATTAAAACAACAATCATCCAATAAAACCACTGGCAAAGTTTACGACAAAATGTTCGTAAGACATTGGGATCACTGGGTGGGAGAAACACAGTCTCAACTGTTTGTAACGCCTGTAAAAAATAACATCACCGATAAAGATATCATTCACGTATCTTCGTCAGTAGATGCCAATGTACCGTCCGACCCGTTCGGTGGGAGTGAAGAATATGAATTTTCAAGTGATAGTCAAAAACTTGTTTTTAGTGCTAGATTACAAAATTCAGATGAACCAACCTCTACGAATTTTGATTTATACAGTGTAGATCTCAACTCTCCAAACAAGGCCATGAATCTAACCCAAACCAATAAAGCTTGGGACACACAGCCTATATTCAGCGCAGATGGAAAATACATGGCTTATTTAGCAATGAAAAGGCCAGGCTTTGAAGCGGATAAACTTGATCTAATCTTAGTGGATATTGAAAATTCAACCTCGACAAATTTAACTCAAGATTGGGATCGCTCTTTCAGCTCCGCAACATTTTCCGGCGACAGTAAATCAGTGTTATTGACTGGAAACAATATTGGTACAAAAGCCCTTTGGAAAATGGATTTAGCAAACAAAGAAATAATTCAATTTAATAAAGAAGGTTATATAGGTGCTATTAGTGCAGGTAAAACTCGAATGGTGTATGCCAAAGATAACCTTAAGAGCCCAGTGCAACTTTTTGCTGTTAACTTAGACGGCACAGATCATCAGCAGCTGACTTTTGTCAATCAAGATAAATTACAAAATATCGCCTTTGGTGATTATGAACAATTTAACTTCAACGGCTGGAATGGCGAAAAAGTTTATGGCTATATCGTCAAGCCCGCTAACTTTGACAGTACCAAAAAATATCCGTTAGCCTTTTTAATTCATGGTGGACCGCAAGGAAGTTTTGGTGATCATTTCCATTATCGATGGAACCCTCAAACCTATGCTGGACAGGGCTTTGTAGCTGTGATGATCGACTTTCATGGCTCAACAGGATATGGACAGGAATTTACTGATAGCATTAGTAAGAACTGGGGAAGCAAGCCGCTTATTGATTTACAAAAAGGACTTAGCTTTGCACTAAAAAAATACCCTTTTATTGACGGCAATAAGGCCTGTGCTCTAGGTGCGTCATATGGTGGCTACATGGTCAATTGGATAGCCGGCAACTGGCAAAACCAATTTAAATGTTTAGTCAATCATGATGGCGTCTTTGATAATCGAATGATGTATTTTGCAACCGAAGAACTCTGGTTTGTAGAATGGGAAAATGGTGGTAGTTATTATGAACAGCCAAAAAACCATGAAAGATTTAATCCTGTCAATTATGTCAAAAATTGGAAAACTCCGATGCTGGTCATTCAAGGAGGCAAAGACTACCGCATTCCGGAGACTCAATCCCTTGCAACCTTTACCGCTCTACAAAAACTAAAAATTCCTAGTAAGCTATTGTATTTTCCTGATGAAAATCATTGGGTTTTAAAACCAAATAATAGTCTTCAGTGGCACAGCGAAGTTAACAAATGGCTACATCAATATTTAAACTAAAAAAAATCCCCGGTTACTAACCGGGGACAATATCTGACAACCTCAAATCTCGATTTAGGGAGTGGTTGTCCTCGCAGACTAAACTCGATTGGCTTGCTACAACACCTTCATTTATAGAATAAACTAATTAACTATTTGAATATAATTTGTAGCCAGCCTTAATTAATTGACTCTCGAAAATTTTGTTACTCTCACAACTTTGTTCGGAATTACTAGGAAGATGTAAATCCCCACAACAAACGCATGCCTTCACTCTCATACGTCCTTTTCGAAAAGTAACCCACTGATGCTTAGAAACATTCATAGCCTTAAACCTCAACAACTGTATAAGCTAAGGATCTATTATGCATGTTAGCTCGAAAATAAATAAGAATCCAAATCGCAAAGATTATTGCGATTTTCTTTAGTCGAATTGTGCGAGATCGCTTACAAATTTAAGACTCGTTATTAAGGTAGGAATTAGTTAAAACTTTGAATTTACTGAAGTTAGATTCAGCTTAGCCGCTCAATCCTATAGAAAATATAGCGTAGTAAATATTTAAAGCAGCGAGCTTGATCAGAATTAACCAAGTTAACGACACCCCAAGCATTCGCGCTTTTGAAGCTCCAAGAGTTTTTGATAACCCCATATAGTGTGCGACACGCGCAATAAATATTGATACGCCTGAAATATGCAGTATGGTTGAGCTTCCTTGATTTAGCTCAAAGACTAACATCAAGATCAGAAGTAAAGGTACGTATTCGATAAAATTTGAGTGAATTCTTATGGCTTTGAGCAGTTGTCTATTTTCACCATCACCGGCACCTACTCCTAATCGTCTACGTTTAGAGGCAACATTATAAGAAAAAACAATGTACATCAGCGCTAACAGACCGCTATAAAGTGCAGTGATATGTATCAATTTAGTTTCCCTAATTTAAATTTTAAATCATTTTGAAATAAGATTTAGGTAGTCCTGCTCTGACAAAACAGTCACACCTTTTTCTCTTGCCGCATTTATTTTATTGGCTCCAACCTTTTCGCCAGCTATTAAATAATCGGTTTTGCCTGATACTGATTTACCCACCTTGGCGTTTAATGATTTCGCGTATTTTTCCATTTCAGAGCGAGAACCTTGCTGCATAGTGCCAGTAAATACCAGCAGTTTATTCGCTATAGGTGACTCTATTTGAGCTGTTGCATTAGTTGAAGCAGTTTCGATTAGGTTAAACCCAAGCTTATAAACCTTAAAAAATTCAGACTTAATACTGGCTAACCCCTGAAAGATAGCTTCAGCACTCAACTCTGCAAATCCATCGATTGATACCATTTGTTCCACAGAAACTTCAAAAAGTTCAGGCAATCGGTGATGCTCTAATAGTTTTTCGCAATTACCAAAACCTAATCTTGTTACACCAAAGGCCGCTAGAAAACGCCAATCTTCAATCTCAATATTTCGACTAGCTACCAATTGGTTGATTAGATTCTCAGACGTCTTATCGCCAAATCCTAATTTGGTTAAACTCTGGTGAGTTAATTGGTAGATTTCATGAATCGTTTTGATGCCGCTTAAATGAATTTTTTCAATGACTTTGGGGCCAAACCCATCAACATTACCTAAAGTCCTAAAAAAGTGGATGAGTGTGTTTTCTGTTTGGGCGGGGCAATCAGTCTTATTAGGGCAAATCAGGTGATCACTTTCCCATATTAGTTTAGCTTGGCAACTGGGGCACTGATCTGGTATGTCAGGCTCAACTTGTTTAATAACGCGTTCAATTTTTGGGATCACTAAGCCACTTCTTACCAGTTGCACAACTGCGCCAGCTCCTACGCCATTAGTCTTAACCATATTGTAGTGATGTACCGTTGCACGACTAATGGTAGCGCCACTTAATTTTGTTGGTTTAAGCTCCGCTACTGGAGACACACGCCCCGTTCGAGACGTTTGAGGGGTAACACTTAACACTTGTACTTCGGCTGATTCTTCATTAACTTTAAAGGCGATTTGCCAGCGATGATGGTGCCTGGTTGAGCCCATTTGTTGTTTAATTTGCTCTGAGGTCGTCTCAATAATAATACCGTCTATATCGTAGTCCACCGATGTCCATATAGATTCACATATTCCTTCGAAATCTTGAAGTAGTTCTAGAGAATTCCCTTGCCAACTGTTTAATTCTGAAAAAGGAAAAAAAACACAAGCTCCCTCATCAATCGCTTGCTGAATCAATGGATCAACTTTTTTTTCGGCAATAATAGCTGCTTGAATATTTCTAGAATTTTCAAATTGTTCACTAAGCTTATTTTCAAAGTAACTCTTACTAATGACAATTTCCCCTGGTCCCTGCCCCCTTTTGCCAGACCCTGCCACTCTTAATCCTTTGTTAAATGCCCGTGTTATATCTTGTCCTCTGGCACCATCCCCTCGAGTATAAAGTCGATCACCATCATCGTAGGCTGCATAACCATCGAGTTTAGGAGTCACTCGAAACTCAACAGAGTTGACCTCTAGCGACTCAGCAATGGCAACTTTAAGTACTCTCTGGACCCATTTTTCTATGGCTTCAAAAGTATAAGCTTTATCCGTTGACAACATTTTTTGCGGTAACGCAACGGTTTTAGAATCAACTATCGGTTCAGGCTCTACCGAAGAGAGATATGGATGATTAGGCTGTCGCTCTCTAAGCGCATTTAAGAAAACATTGTCATATATTTTATCGGAAATTAAAGGATAACCAGCACGATAAGTTGCATTTGCCACAGTTAAAATCAAAAGAACTTCATCGATTGATAGCTCAGAAACTACGGAAGAATTTATCAGTTTGAGAATATCATTAACATCGTAGTCACTTGTAAAATTCTGAATAATCTCAGCTTGTTCGATAGATAAATTGGAAGTCATAGTAAAATAATTTAAAAACGTTTATTTAGTGAAGATTTAAAAGCTCATGATCCGAACTTAAAACTATAATCTTTAATTTGATCTAAGCGATGATTGTGAGTTTGTTTCGAATAAATAGATTTGGTTTCATCGAGTAAGTCACCACCAAGCTCCTGCTGTAATAAACAGCAAGTTTTATACATTGCGTTATAGGCAACTTGTGCGTCTTCAGGCCCTGGTAGAGTCACAAAACAAGCGAGCGCTGGTGTACTGAAGTTTTCCATATTATTGATATCAAACGTTCCTGGTGCAATGCCATTGGCTAGACTGAATAACACAGGCCCGGGGTCTTTTCCAGCTCTCGCTCTACGGTGAAAAATCCCCATTTCACCATGTCGTAAGCCTTGAGATAAAAATAAAGGTAGAAAGTCCTTCCCTTTGTAAACAGTTCCTTGAGGCGCTTGCAATATTAGTGATAAAACCATTGCTTTTTCTGGCTCTTCTGGGCTACTTGCCTCGCTATTAACTTTATCGCTATCACTAGTCTCGGCTTTAATCTCGTTTAACTTAGGCTCAATAGTTTCGCTGTTTTCTTTATTGTCACTTTCGTCTTCTAATTGGTTGGATTCTAAAGACTGCTCGATATAGTTTTCTACACTAATACCTTCAATAGAGTTTTTATGAGTATTAGACTTATCATCTAATTTATCCTCGCGTTCTTCAACCGATGCTGGCCTTGGTGTTCCAACGCCAACGTGATCAAACCCCGCGCTATCGACTGAATCTGAAATACTACTAAATTTTTCTTTTAACTTTTCGTTTTCTTTTCGAATTCTTTTCTTTTTGGAATAGTCATAATATATATAACCAATCAACCCGCATCCTGCGATAATCAGTGCTATTCGTAATTGCCAATCCATAAACTATTAACCCTTCTACGAATTTATTACTCTTCTAAATGCCCGCTAAATGAGCAGCTTCATCCACATCAACTGATACTAAACGAGATGCTCCAGGTTCTTGCATGGTAACCCCAGCTAACGCATTTGCCATTTCCATAGAAACCTTATTATGAGTGATGTAAATAAACTGCAAATGTTCTGACATTTCTTTAACTAATTTACAGAAACGCCCTACATTAGCGTCATCTAGAGGTGCATCAACCTCGTCTAACATACAAAACGGTGCTGGATTCAACCTAAATATAGAAAAAACTAAAGAAAGCGCGGTTAGTGCTTTTTCACCGCCTGACAGTAAGTGAATGGTACTATTTCTTTTACCAGGAGGACGAGCCATTACAGTGACGCCTGTATCCAACAAGTCTTCTCCGGTCATTTCCAAATAGGCGTGTCCACCACCAAATACTTTAGGAAACAATTCCTTCATACCATTATTTACTTTGTCAAAGGTTTCTTTAAATCGAGTTCTAGTCTCTTTGTCTATTTTTTTAATTGCTGTTTCTAATGAATCTAGAGCTTCTTCTAAGTCTTCATTTTGCGCGTCTAAATATACTTTCCTTTCAGATTGCTCTTTATGTTCTTCAATCGCCGCTAAGTTAATCGCTCCTAATCGTTGTATCCGATTAGCAACCACTTCAAGTTTTTTAACCCAGTCGTCTTCACTTGCTTCCAAAGGTAACTCTTTTAAAATCTCTTGGATATCTTCATCATGATTAGTGATGTTTTCTTCTTGAGTACTTTGCTTAGTACTGTTTTCAGACCACTGCATTCTTAACCGCTCTAACCTACTACGAACCGCTTGAGCCGCTTGCTCAGCTTCTGAACGTTGTTTTTCGTGAGCGCGAATGGATTTTTCGACTTCTTCTAAACGGTCTCTTGCTTTAGCTAACTCTTCCTCTGCAAGTAATCGTTTTTCTAGTGCCGCTTCCAACTCAATTTGTAAATCATCATCTGGTGAACTAGCGTTGTTGAGTGCTTCTTCTATGCTGGCTTTTCTAGATTGCAGCTCACTGATTTGCGAATGCATCCGCTGATTTGTCGATTGATTTGAGTTTATTTCGGTCTTAATATTAGCGACTTGAAGTTCTAACTGGTGGCTTCGGTCTTTTGCCTCTCTCGCTCTATTCTTGGCTTGTTCCAGTTCGTTTCTTCTGGCATCTTTTTGGTTACTAAGCTGCTCTTTCTTGTTCAAATCGTCAGCCATAGCATCCACTAGCTTTTCAAGGCTCGCTCGGCTTTGAGATAATGACTGCTCATCTATCTGCAATTGATGATTTAAGTCGGCTCTTTCTTTTTCAAGAGCATCTTTACGTTTCACCATTTGTTCTAATTTAGCTTGCTGAGAACCAACCTGTGCTCGAAGATCACTATAACGTTTACTAGTAGCGCTTAAGGTTCTTTGTTTTTCTTCCCACTCATTTTCAAGGTCTTTTAGCTGCTCGCTTTCTTGTTCAGCTAATTGCTGCACTTGTTCTAATTTATCCTCAAGCAATGCTAATTCTTCAGCTAGATTTTCCAATTCAGCTTCACGTTCTAACACACTCAATTGATCTGCGGCCTTTTTACTGACTCTTAACCAGTTTCTCCCCACCCAATAGCCATCTTTGCTAATAACCGACTGAGTTGAAGACAGTTGCAGTCTCATCGCCAACGCTTGCTCGCGAGTTTCAACCGCGAATACATTGGCAAGTATGTCTGCAATGGCATCGGCATTGTCGACCTTACTTAACAGGGAATTATCGACAGGCGTAGCTTGGCTGGCTTGGGAACCGAATAAACAAATTGAGCCGGTATTTAAATCGACTAATTGACTTGATATTTGATCGAGGTCAGCAACAGTCATCGCTTCGAGTGAGTCACCAAGAACCGTCTCTACAGCCGTTTCCCAACCAGAATCGACTTTAATATCTTGGGCAATTTTAGTGTTGTTTGATAGCTTATTCGACTCTAACCAACTTTCGACACCTTTGTCTGAGCTTCCTAAAGCGGCTTCTTGCATCGCCTTTAAAGAAATATGCTTACTTTGAACTTGCTGCATTTCTCTTCGGCTGGCTTCAATTTCAGACTGCCTTTCGCGTCTAAGCTGCCGTTTATCAGAAATTTGCTCAAATAATGACTCAACAACTTCGGATAATTGATTGGTTTGCTCTTCAACTTTACTCAGCTCTATTGATGCTTCTAATACATCCTGCTCAATCGGCTGCGACTCTAAATTGCTTGACTCTTGCTCGTTGCTCTCAATTCTCTTGCCTAATCGTTCAATAACTCGGTCAAAATGCTGAATTCTAGTGCGCTCAACTTCCATGCGCTGGCTATTTTCTGCGGAAAGTTTGTTATAAGTTTCCCACTCTTGTTCCCACTCTAGTGTTTCGCTCTCTAAGTCGTTTAACAAATCCGTGGCATCTTGCATGGTCTGCTGCTGGATTTCTAATTCCGGTTCTAATTCAATCAAGCGCTCTTTCAGCGATTCCAAGTTTTGTTCATCTTGGGTCATTTGCTCAAGCATATGAGAAAGCGAGCCGGAGACTTGTTGAAAGTCCTGATTAAGTTGACTTTGACGCTCCTTTTTATGCGCGATTCCTTGCTCTAAGCGAGCAATGTCGGCGCCTATTCCATAATACTTACCTTGAGCAGCATTAAATTCATCTGAAAGTTCAATATGATGTTCTCTGGTTTTCTCAATTTGAGCATCAGCGTGTCGTTGCTCCGCCACTCTGGCTTCTAAATCGGTATCTAATTTATTGATTTCACCCGATAATAGCTCAACTTGTTGATTAAATTTTCGCCATTTCAGTGCAGATAATTCACCTTTCAGCTTGCGCTCCTCTTGCTTCAAATCTTTATACTTGGAGGCTGCATTTGACTGACGCTGTAAATGGGCCAATTGTTTGCCTAGTTCTTCGCGAATATCGGACAAACGTTCCATGTTCTCTCGAGTATGACGGATTCTATTTTCAGTCTCTCGCCTGCGCTCTTTATATTTCGAAATACCTGCGGCTTCTTCTAAAAATACCCTTAATTCTTGCGGCTTAGACTCGATCAGTCGAGAAATCATACCTTGTTCGATGATAGCGTAACTTCTCGGCCCTAATCCGGTTCCAAGAAAAATATCAGTAATATCTTTTCGACGACATTTGGTGCCATTGAGGAAATAAGTCGACTGTCCATCTCGCGTTACCATTCGTCTCAGTGCGATTTCAGCATATCCCGCATACTCTCCGGTTAGAGTGCCATCTGAATTATCAAATACCAACTCGATACTCGCTTGGCCTACCGGTTTGCGAGAGGTTGAGCCATTAAAGATGACATCTGTCATAGAGTCGCCGCGCAAATGTTTGGCTGACGATTCACCCATTACCCATCTAACGGCATCAATAAGGTTGGACTTTCCACACCCATTAGGCCCAACAATAGCAGTCAGATTTTCTGGAAACGGTACGGTTGTTGGGTCAACAAAGGATTTAAATCCAGCTAGTTTTATTTGTTTTAGTCGCATTCTTTGTTCTATTTGTTACTTTTGTATAAATCTTAACTATTTAGTAACTAAACTGGCTGCGTTCGCCAAGTCTAATATGCAGAAAGATTTACAATTAAGGTCTGGTTTTGTCAAACGCATTAGTTTAAATTATTTCGATGCTAAAGCACACTCATAATGTATAAAAGAGATAATTAATCGACAATGAAATCAGATTCGTTTCAGGGCGCTCAATATTTGAACAAAGGATTGCAATTAGTATTGCAGCCTGGCATCAAGAAGTTCGTATTTATTCCACTACTCATCAATTTTGTGTTGCTCACATTTGCAACGATTTACGCATTTGACCTAATATCCAGCTGGTACGAATCGCTGCCCCTATGGTTATCAGATAAAGTAAACGACTCTTCGTGGTATGTCAGTTGGCCTGCAGAGGCTCTTCTGTGGACGGTTGAAGCATTGGATTGGCTACTCTGGCCGCTAATTGTTATTTCTGTTTTGATTACCGTCTTTTTTATTTTCGGCTTTATCGCAAATTGGATTGCGGCTCCTTTTAACGGCTTGCTCTCAGAAGCCGTTGAAAAGCATCTTGCTGGTAACGAATACCAAGAGACAGATTTTAGCTGGTCGAGTTTTATTGCCGATATTCCTAGGCTGATTGCCCGAGAGTGGCAAAAACTGGCCTATTACGTTCCTAGGGCATTACTTTGTCTAGTGCTGTTTGTTACACCAATTTCCCCACTTGTTCCGATCATTTGGTTTGTTTTTAACGGTTGGATGTCAGCTGTTCAGTATATCGACTACCCCGAAGATAACCATCGGCGTAGTTTTCAGCAAACACTAGAAAATTTAGGCAGAAATAGAACAGGACCTTTTGGCTTTGGAATGTTGGTCATGTTATTTACTATGATCCCGGTGGTTAATATTTTAATAATGCCCGTTGCAGTCGCTGGCGCAACCAATCTATGGTACGACAACTACCGAAAGTAACTGAGCTTGTGGGGCCAATCCTGACGATATCCGCGTCAGCCTTGGAAGCTGAGAGCTATTCCTCCAACTTCAGGTGATCAATCGAAGGTTGAGGGTGCGATTCTGGCGCTTTCTCTGGCAAGATCCTCTCCCCCGCTGAAGCTAGCGACAATTGACTAGTATCAACTTCTCGTTTTTCATAGATTTTGTCCGGTAAAATTTGAGCGCCCGGTTCCGCGACCGTTAAACTATCTTGAGAAGAATCAGAATCATTATCCGCTATAGATTGGTTAACGGTTGATTCCGATTTAACGCTAGAATCGACCTCTGTCTCGGCTGTTTTCTCTACGTCTACGCTATCCTGCTGATTGGTTTGTGGGCTATTAACATCCGCTGAAGGTGCTGAATCGTCTGATGTTCGAACACCGAAACTGGCTTTTCCCTGAGAAGGCTGAGCCGCAATCGGTTTCTGTTCAATTTCTTTGATCAATGCTAATGCGCCCGCTTTCTTCAGTGCCGATTGATATTTCATGGCTGTGCCGTAATCAAGGTCTTTTCTTACAACGACCTCATTTCCAGTAAAAAGCTTTTCGACGGCCTCAGGTGAAGATTTAAATAGTGCAACTAAGTTTGTCTTAACAACTGATTCATCCATTCCACGGACTACTTGCCCTCTGAAAACCACATCAAACTTTCCGTCGATCATTTGTTCAATCTCTATTTCAAGAATCTTATTTGTATATTATAGTAAGTAGAATCAGTGATTGCATAGCTTTAGCTCGATGTTTTCACACCTAAACCAGAAACAACTTGTTGTAATAGATTTATATGAAAGATGATTGTGAGCAAAGTCAGGACTTTTTTGATGAAATGAAAGGGGTTAAACCCTTAACGCAAGACAAAGTGGAACAGGTAAACTTAAATAAAAAAACGACTACCAATGTAACTTATCGACAAAAGGCCGCAGTCAAACGAGATTTAAAGTACCAAAATTTTTTAACTGATGGTGATGTTGAGCAGGTTCTCCCGAACGATGTTTTAGACTACAAAATTAGTGGGATCCAACCATTAGTCTATAAGAATCTAAGAACGGCTAAATATCAATTTGATTACCATTTAGACTTACATCGATATACGATTAAGCAAGCAAGAGAAGCCATCTTTGAATTAATCAGTAGCGGTGAGATTGAGGACCTTCGCTGTTTTTTAATTACTCATGGGAAAGGTGAACGAAGTAACACGCCGGCAAAACTAAAGAGTTACGTTAATCATTGGCTCAAGCAGATTGATCAAGTTGTAGCCTTTCATTCAGCCTTGCCAAGGCATGGGGGAACAGGATCTGTTTATGTTTTATTGAAGAAGCCGAAACAAAAGAAGCAAATTAATCAAATAAAGTATCAATAATTATATCTATGGTTAATCTATTTTCGGTTTGTCAGTTTTTTAATGCTTTTTCAATTTCCTCTTTATCTAACGATTTTTGAGTTTCAACCGTTACATCTCCCATTTTGATCACTTCGAAATTATCGACATTTGGCTTTCTTTCGCTATGCTGCACGATTCCGTTTTCATCAGTCCATTTGTAAATTAAACGTTCAGCCAGCTTAGCCGTCGCTAAACCACCTTCTGAAATTTTTTCGCCTGAAAAGATAATACCGATATCACTAGTAAGGCTACCTATATCTCCCCCGTGACGATACTTATCCCAGGCAGTGGTTACTTGGGAAAAGTCTCTTCCACCAAAGAGTTGCAACCCTACAATTATTAGCGCAAAGATAACGATAGCAATCAAAAACTTTTTAAACATATTAACTCTCAGCGTTGAATCAAAACAGATAATACTAACAGATTAGCATTAGAGAAGAGAAAACACAAAGCAGACGATATTATCGTCTGCGTATTCGTGTCCCAGTCGTTATTAGTATTACAGGTTCTTCTTGAGGCGCCTTAAAAACGAACTCTAGTGATGTAGAATAAACTGCATTTTCACCATTCTTAATAGCTGGTTTGTACTTCCAACTTCTAAGCTTTCTTGTGATTTCTCTAGAAAACTCTCTATCGGCTCCTTCCATAATACTTATATCGTCAACTGTGCCACCTTTAGTAATACTAAAATTTACTCGAACAGTTTGGTTAATCATTTTATCCCAAGCTCTTCGCGGGTATTTAGGATAAGGTGTAAAAATCGCTTTCGGCTCCTTAAAGCTAGCAACTGACTGCAAATCAAGAGAAGCAGTTTTTAGATAACGACTTTCCTTCGTTACTACCGCTTCAGGCAATAGATATTGTTCAGTAAGTGCCTTATTCGAAAGCTCACGATATAACTCAGCGTTGATTTTAGATAGGTTATTGGAAACTAATGGTTCGCTCTTGACATCTTTTGATACTACTAAATTACGAGGTTGCTTAACTTCTTTGGACGTTTTACTGATAGCTGTTATTTTTTGACTAAGCGTTTTCTTAGTCTTTTTCTCAGTCAACTTTTTAGAGTCAACCGCATTTGAATTAGCAATTTGAGCACTGTCCGCTTTATTGATAGTGTGATAGTTCTTTTCAATTACCGTTAGTACTTTATCAGTACTTTCCAATTTTGACTTTGCAACATTTTCTGCCGTGGGTGGCATACTTGTGGCTAAATTTTGCTCTTGGGTAACAATCTTCGCCGCTCGCTGGCTTATTCGTTGATTTTTTAATTGGTCTTTTAGCTCGACCTGACGATTAGAAGAGTTAACTTGCAAACCATTATCTAACTGTACTTGCACTGCGGAACCACCGTGGCTATTACTCAAATCGAAAGTAGTCGAAAGGGCTGCATAACTAAATAAGAAAACCAATGCTCCAATAAACAAACTTTTAATTGAAGTCGCTGGTTTGTACTGACTATCTAATATATGTGAAATTCGATGCTTTAGCATTCCACCTGAAGCAGCTACTGCAACTAAGGATAGATTCCCCTCTCTCAACTCTTCTGTTCCTAACAAAGCTTTGGCAAGGTTAATCTTAGCACTTTCATCGTTCCCTAATACTCCCAATGCAAGCTGATCACAGATGTATTCTCTTTCATCTCGTATTACTTTGTTGATCCAGTAGATTACCGGATTATAAAAAAGGCATATTTGAACAATACTCTGGAAAAGATTTACTGCAAAGTCCATGCGTTTAATGTGCGCTAACTCATGAGCAATAATTAATTCTAAATGCTTAGTTTCTAATCCAATCGTTATTGCAATAGGTAACAGGACTACAGGTCTGAGCCAACCGATAACAACCGGTACGTTTACCTTGCGAGATTTCAGAATGGTTATTCGCCGTTTTAGCTGATATTTGCAAGACAAGCAACTAACGATATTTTCAACACGGTTAGATACCTTCGCTACCCCTTCTCTTGTGAGTTTAAAGGTTCGATTTAAATCTAAAATGAACTTAAAGGTCATAAAAACACAACCCAATAGCCACACCAGTAAAATGTAGCCTAGGTAATCTTTATATCCAAAATTATTAACTGGCTCAGAATGACTCACTTGTTTGGGGGGTGAGCTGTAACTTTCTTTTTTACTGCTAAACAGCGAACTCGTTATATCACTGTTAACTTGAGAAGCTTGAGCTGATTTCGTATAACCCATCGAAGGGTTTTGGTTAAGATAACTAAAAGTTGCGATTGGCGAAGCTACACTTAAAATAAGAGCAAAAACCGCAGAACGGTAACGAAGTTTAAAATTATTTCTTGGCGTCAATAATAATGCAAACCAAAGACCTGCAGCAATGATTGCCCCTTGCCAAACAAAATGTATTAAAGTGAGAGCTAAATTGGTGACTTCTTGACTGGTAACGAACCCAACTAAAACATCCATCGACTAGTTCCCTTCAAGTCGATTGAGTACAGCCCTTATTTCTTCGATTTCTTGTTTACTTGATTTTTCTGATAGTGCCCTGACAACTAATTGGGAAGTTGATCCAGCAAAGACCTTGGAAACCATCTCGTTGACGAATTGTCCTTGGGTGTCTTCTTCTCCAACAGAGGCAGAGTAAACATGGGCTCGAGACGATACATCTCTCCTCAAAAGCTCCTTTTCGTGCATGATCTGCATTATCTTTAGAACAGTGGTATAGCCGGTAGAATGGGTAGCTTTGAGGGTATCGTGCACTTCTCGGACTGTACACGGCCCCTTTTTCCAAAGGACTTGTAATACTTCGAGTTCTGCGCCAGTAGGTTTTATTGTTGTTCTCATAAGGCTATCTAGAAGTTGATTGATTAAAAGCTATTACTCGAACAATATACGATTCCACTCGTACTTGTCAAATCAGAATTCTCCACTAGACATAGGTAAACTAAGCTCTTATCAATTAAGAAATTGCTTCTAAGCGTTATCCATTTCTAAAAACATATTTCGCCAAACAAGATAGTCGGAATGCTCAGCCTCAATTAACTCAAACCCAGCAATAGACTCGCCATCATCGTTAATTCGATTCCATTTAACCTGGCCGGTTAATAAAAACTTGTATCCTCCGCTTTCAAAAGAAATGAGTAATTCTAGTATGGCGTTTACAATAAACGGATATTCAGCTTTAATTTTTAGCCCATCGATAGATATATCTTGAGTGGTGCACTCCAACATAATATTGTCTTCAGCAAACTCCCTGCTGGCAGCCAATATTTCAATGAAGATTGTTTCTTCTCGAGGATGGCGCACCTGTTTTCGACTATCTGTTTCCATATCTCTTACAAGAGCTCGCTTTTTCGTCAACTAACTAATTAATTAAAAGTACGATATTAAATCAAAGCTTTTCAATAAACTTTTTCCAAACTTGAAGATTTGATTGTTGGATGTCAATTAGTTTCATACCGATATAATAAGTGGGCATATCATCAACCTCTAAACACCATTTAACTTCAGCAACCGCTTCTATTACCGCCCACATAGACCCTAGGTCGATTTCGACCGGAACTGTCTGGCCTAACCCTAGCGGGGTTCGAGATACTAATTTTAAACCTCCTGCAGATATGTCCTGACTACTGCACTTTAAAATCCGAACAACGTTGTTATGTGAAACATCGTTAAACCTAACGGTGACTGATTGCTCAACAAACTTTCGCTTTTCTCTTCGTAAATCATCCAAGTCGTCTGACATACTGTTATCCCGCATTAGCTATTAGAAACGGTGGTTTAATCTAATTATAGAATAACACTCGGTTTTTTGCCTATATATGCAGAATTTCAGCAATCATTAGCGCTTAGTTGATATGTATTTATCCACATAGACTTCTAAAATATCTAACGGCAAAGCACCATTTTTTAATACCACATCGTGAAAATCACGTAGATCAAACTTGTCTCCCAATGCCTCTTTTGCTTTAGTTCGAAGTTCAAGAATCTTCATCATACCGACCTTATAGGCACAAGCCTGCCCCGGCATTACAATATACCGCTCTATTTCAGCAATAACATCAGACTCCGCCATGCCGGTATTTGCTATCATATATTTTATCGCTTCTTCCCTGGTCCAGCGCTTCGCGTGGATTCCGGTGTCCACGACTAGCCTTACCGCTCTAAAAAGCTCTGCCTGTAACCTGCCGATGTTATCGTAGGGATTTTCTTGAAACCCTAATTCCCAAGCCACCCGTTCGGCATACAAAGCCCAGCCTTCCACGTAAGCGGTAAAAGGGGCAAACTTTCTAAACAAAGGCATCCCTTCTAGTTCCTGCGCCACGCTAATCTGGAAATGGTGGCCAGGGGTTGCCTCATGATAGGCTAAGGTTCTCATGCTATATTTAGGTGTGGCTTTTATATCGTACAAATTGGCATAGAAAATTCCAGGCCGAGAACCGTCTATTGCTGGCCCATTGTAATAAGCTCCCGGGCTAGTTTTTTCTTTAAACAGCGGGATCCGTTTAACTTCTACTCCAGCTTTAGCCTTAATTCTAAACGCTTGGTCCATGCCCGCATCAATTTCGTTAATAATAGTCTGATAATCTTTTAAAATTTGTTGCCTACCCTCTTCGGTATCAGGGTAGTAAAAACGCTCTTGAGCTGCTAACAACGCAATCGATGATTCGAACCCACCTTGAGTATCAAAACCCTCGGAAGTTAATATTTCAATTATTTCAGCTTGAATACGTTCAACTTCCTTTAATCCAACTTTGTGAATATAGTCAGGTGTGTAGTCTGTTGTTGTAAAAAACTTAAGTGCCAAGCGATACGCCTTGTCACCGTCAGGTAGCTTCCAAAATCCGTCTGCGGTATCAGCTTGATCAGCTAAGCCATTAAAATAACGTGTCAGTTCGCGATAGGCTGGATAAACTTCATTTTCGATTGCTAATTTAGCCGAACTCAAAATTTGTCTTTCTTGTTCGGTATCAATGGTATTAACAGAGGCGATCTTTTCCTTCAGCGAAACATACAGAATATTTTCTTCTATTGGAGTATTCGTAAATCCCTCCATTTCGGCAGTCACTCTTGCTATTACGAATTTGGGTGGCACGATCCCCTTTTGAGTTCTAATTTTAAGCCCATCGAGCACTTGATTAAATTTACGAGGGAGCTCTTTTAGCCGTGAAACGTAGTGTTCCGCATCTTCAAGCTCATTGACTTGGTGCTGTGACTCCATAAAAGTAGGGAATCCATTTTGCACACCAAATAATTGATTAACCGGATAGTTATGATATTTATATGGTTCTGCTTGTTGCGCAAATTCGAGTAAATAGCTCGCTATTTGCTTCGACATTTGCTCTTCTTCTGTCAGTGACGAATTATCATAAGACTTTAACGTTTCTAGTTCACTAGAAAGATATTTAAAAAACTTTTCTGTCGATTCTGGACTTGCGTCATCTAGGTGCGCATTATGACCGTTAATACCGACTTGTTCTAAGAAGTGTAAAGAAGTTAATGTTTCAGGGCTTTGAAGCGCCATTTTGAGCGCAAATCGATCAAAAAAATGGTTGATATAAACCGGTTTTCCGTACCAGACATGAGCAGCAAAACCAGCTAAAGCCATTATTAATATCAAAAATAGAACCAACAACCATTTGACTGTCTTTTTGAACATCATGTTTTCCTCTTTAATTATTATTATTAACTAATCATTACTAATGCCAGCAAACGCGACGCGAGTCTCAATATTTTTGAGATATCGCGTACCTTATCGATGTTTGAGTAGGTATTTTGTGGGAACTTTTTCACCAATAATTCAAACTATAACACTAAATTATTTCGCAGAACCTACACGTCTGATGCTTGGTTTGTTTTTATAACGCGATTATATAGGTCAGTTCTCTTTCAAGCGACTCCCGATTTTGATTTAAACTGTAACATTTATTTCATTTATCTTAATAACTTACTTTAACTTTATGCTCTAACTTACTGTTTATTTAATAGCAAGTGAGTTTTATGGTGGTTTTAAGGAAAACTGTGATCTGAGTCGCAATTATTAATCCTTGCTTTGCTATGATTTTTGGGTCACAAAGAAGAGCTGTATAGCAAAACCGAGGATACGCTCTCTTGCAGTAAATGATGAGGTGCATTATGAAGTGGTACACACGCGAGGATGGGCTGGTATGTCTAGGGACTAACCCTCAGCAGCCTACAAAGTTTCAAGTCATAACCGATGTAAAAGTTAAAACTCAAATAAATACGAGCCTCAGCGAATCGCATATTGCGCTCATCGGTTCATTTCCAGAAGATTGGCGCAACGATAACAATATCGCTCAAAAAATAAACAAAGCCGCCAAGCACTTTTTTGGTTTGTCAAACAACATTACAGCAGAGGCTCTTGCCTAAAAAATACCAAATTTGACTATATTATTATTTTCGTCGTTGTTGATGGAGGGGACCCATGAATAAAAATAGAAAGTTAAACAACAAGCAGTCAAACCGTCAAGATAAGCACCAAAAGCAAGCAGATGAAATCAGTTTAAACAAAGTTCTAGATACTTTGGGTGCAGAAGCTACCACTTATAAACTTGCAGGTATGACACATATTTCATCACTCTTGGCAGATGCAAATTAACCTGATTTGAAGAAAAAAGGCTGCTATTTCTAGCAGCCTTCAAATAATGCTCAATAACTGTACAATGTCGCTTATTTGATCATTGCTCAGATAACAATACTACAGTTTAAGCCGCTTCTATTAAGGGGGCAAGTTCGTTGTTTTGATGCATTTCCATAACAATATCACAACCACCGATCAGTTCACCATTAACCCAAAGTTGTGGAAAAGTAGGCCAGTTAGCGTATTTCGGCAACTCACTCCTGATATCTGGGTTTTGCAAAATATCAACGTAAGCAAACTCTTTACCACAGGACATTAATGCTTGAACAGTTTGCGCGGAAAAACCGCACTGTGGCGCTTCAGGTGAGCCTTTCATATAGAGAATTATCTTATTCTCTTCAATCTGTGTCTTAATTCTTTCGATGGTTTCCATTGTTTTCTCGCTCTACTTATTAAATTTGCATCAGTTTTCACTGAAAGTTTAGGGATTTAAATCTCTGTGTGGCCGGATTGTATCGAGTTAACTGAACAAAAACCACTACACATAGAGTATTTATATACCCTTTAACCTCAATCGCCTTACAGTCACTTCTAGCTATGGGCGAATTAATCATATTTCAAGCCCACAGTAAGAATTCCTATTCAAAGTATGGCAAATCTCCCACAACTGCTTAGTCGATTCTATCTGGAAGTTAAGTGTTAGAGTGTTCATACTGTCAAAACAAGGAATAGCGCTATAGTTGCAATAAAAGGATTTAATATGGACATCAAATACAGTTTAAAGCTCTTATCAGTTTCGATTTTATGTTTGCAGTTGCAACTGATCGCTGCAGAAACTTATCGTTGGACAGACAGTGATGGGAAACTCCACTTCAGTGACAGGCAACCGGTTCATCAACCGGCTGCTCCAATCGAAATCAAACCAATCGAAACTATCCGAATAAACCAAGTTCAACCGATAAAACCTATCCAAAACAAACGAAAAACAAAAATTAGATCGAAAAAGCGAATAACTGGGAAATGCCAGAAAGTAAGACAGCAAATTTTAAAACTTGAAAGCTCTCTAAAAAAGCGACAAACTGCTAAAGATTTCGACATTAAGAATAAACAACTAGTCGCACTACGATGGGAAAAGATTAAAAGATGCTAATTAGATTCAGCATATCTAATATTCTATAATTCGGTATACTGAGACTATCACTAAGTAATTAGACTTTTCGATGACCAGCTTCTCTAACCAGTCACGTGACATAATTTTATGCTTTGACGAAAAGGCTTTCTACCAAAAGCTAGTTTCAGCCCTATCAAATAAAAATGTACTGCTGGTCAGTAATAGAAATGATGCTACAAAGTATCAAAGCAATGAAGCTAGCCACGACTCTCCAAACAACCTAAAACAGCCCTCCCCCGTATTCGAGCACGCTACTTTTGAAAGTGTAAATAAATACTTGGGACTAGAAACAGATGCACTCTTTTTCGACGCCTCAAACCAATTTGACGTTAACGCCTTCACAGCCATCTGTGGTTCGTTGGTTGGCGGCGGCGAATTATTTCTTTTGTTAGAACCAAGTATTAAGAAAGCGTTCGAATCAAACCAGTTTAGCGAAATAAACTCTCCTATTAGTAAAACTTTACTACGTTTTCTAAGGCTTTTATCTACTTCGTTCACCAGCTTGGCAGTGAAAGACTCTCAGTCGATTTATTTCCGCTCAAACACTAATTTAAAAGCAGATTCAAAACAAACATTTGAGGGTATCGAAACTTCTCAGAAAAAAGCTGTAGAAGCAATTAAGCGATGCGCAGTTGGCCACGCAAGACGCCCAATCGTGCTTTCCGCAAATAGAGGTAGAGGAAAGTCTAGTTCATTGGGGATAGCTACAGCAGAATTACTATTCGAGTCGAAGAACACAGTTTATATCACTGCACCTCGAAAACAACAGCTGGAGGTTTTCTATAAACATTTAAAATTACATTTAAACAAACTCACCAGCCAGAAACACGCAGAAACACTCGTCAGCAACAAACTTATTTTTTTACCTCCGGATAGAGCTAGTGAGGTGAAGCAGTTTTCAGGATTACTCATCGTTGAAGAAGCCGGGGCGTTACCCACTCAATTATTACGTCGTTTTCTAGAAAACAGCAATCGAACCGTTTACTCAACGACGATTGATGGCTATGAAGGAAATGGTCAAGGTTTCGAAATCCGATTTAAGAAAATGTTAGAGGTTGCTTTTCCTCAATATAAATCGTTGAACCTTACAATACCCGTCAGATGGTGTAACAACGACATGCTTGAAAAAACTCTAAACCATGCGTTCCTAATGGATGGAGGTGCGCTAAGCGAAGTCTCGAACATTTGTTACGAGACACCTGTTAATCCAATAGAATATCGCTTAATTGACCAGCAGCAACTATTCGACAATGAACTGTTATTAGCCTCTATATATCGATTACTGGTGAACGCCCATTACCAAACTCGCCCTAGTGACTTAGAAAAAATATTAACTCAAGAAAATTTACGTATATTTGTCGCAATGAAAGGTAAAATCGTAATTGCTGCTAGTCTTGCTTGCATCGAAGGGCGACTGAAAAAATCAGAGATAAATAAAATAATAGAAGGGTTCGCGCGAATCCCTGGGCAACTATTGCCTCAATCATTGATCGTTCATCAAGGCATAACACAGGCAGCTTCTTTAGTTTTTCTTCGTATAATGAGAATAGCCGTAAATACTAAATACAGACGCCAAGGCATAGCCAGCCAGCTTTTACGCTATATAGAAAAATTCGCCAATAACAACCAGGTTAATCTACTCGGTACGAGTTTCGCTTTATTCACTGATGTCACGAACTTTTGGTATGCGAATGGTTTTGCGGCAATTAGGATCGGAATAAGAAAAGATTCAAGTTCAGGTGCTCACACCGGCGAGTTTTTAAAAATAACTAAAGTAAAAGGTCACCCTTCAAGCGAGGTATATAAATCATCTATCGGGAAATTCAATCAAAGTTTTAGTTATCTCGCATCGAGCAGCCTTAAATCAATTCCAAGTAATATATTGTTGAATATAAGTTTGAAACAACCCATGTTAAAAATTGAAGGTAAAATATTACCAGAACTAGAAGTTGAAATTTCTCAAGAAGTAAACCAGTACTTGAGTAAAAAGCGTAGTCTAGAAATGGTCGAGTGGCAGCTGTATCTTTTAACAAAGCAGTCTTTTTTTGGCGCTTTAGAAGGTAACTCAACGCATCAGCTTGAGCCACAGATTTTAGAAGATTATGAGTTAATCTTCGCCAAAGTGATTCAACGAAAAACTTGGGAAGAAATCGTGTCGCAATTCAAATTTAAGGGAATAAAACAAAGCCGAGAAAAGTCCCGGCTTTGTTTCCAAACGCTATTAACCTTAAGCGGCAGCTAACAGTTCGTTCAATGATTTAATAATCTATTGCTGCAATAGTTTAATCTTAACCTAAAAACTATAGACAATAGTAACCGCTGTAACCGTATCTAACTCCTCGGCACCTTCTCTAACATCAGATTGGTGTGTAGCTGTAAGAGAGAGTTTTAACGCTAAGTTCTCATCGATATTAGCGCTAACACCGGTGAAGGATTTAGTAACTGTACTTTCATCGCCGACATCTACAGAGAGTTTTTGTTCAAATTTTGAATTAGCGCTAATCTCCCAAACGTATTTTCCAGCTAATCGCGCAATTGTCTCGCCTATGCTTTCTTCAGGAAGAACAAGTGTTGCTCGCTTTTTAGTTTCTCGATAACCCACACCAAGCTCTAAATCTAATTTTGATGTTTCAGATGTAAGGAATTTAAAACCTCTACCGACTGCAACGGAGGCTTGATATTCATTATCAGAAAATCGGTCATCTTCATAGTTCGCTAATGCAAATGCGTATCCTTTACCTGAAAACTTGTAGTCAGATTTCCCTTCGATAAAATACTTCTCAGCATTTGTTTCAACCTCCGAAGTCGACGCGTCCTCAGCCGAACCAAAAATACTTTTAATATCAAGGGAGTGCGCCCAATGCTTTTCTTCATATGATGCGGAAAAGCCACCATTGATGCTAGTAGTTTCAGTATTACCAGAGGTGGCGACATAACCAAATTGAACGCTAGCTTGCCATTCAGGCGCTTCCTCAGCAGTCTGCTTATCTGCGTCTTCAGCTGCATTTAGCGCTGAAGAGCAAATCGTGAAGAGCATACCTAATAAATAATTTCTTAATTTCATGTTAAATTCCTATCAATCCATAGAATAGCTTAAAATTTGGCGCATATTACCAGCGTAAGCCTATCAGATAAACCCTAAAAGCGATTTTATAGCTGCCAAGCATAAGAAAACTTAACGAAAATAGTTCTATCTAATCGTTCAAGCTGAATGTTCTGTTGATCCGCGATTGCATTGTCAGAATACCCTACATAAAACAGAGTAAATGGATTAACTTTATAGCTATAAAGCAATTGGCTTGCAAGTGACTTATCGGCACCTTCTCGTTGCGACTGTAAGGTCAGCCTTATCGACTGTTGCACATCAATTTGGTAAGCGGCTCTAAAATTAGCTAAATGCACATCAAAGGCTTTAGTGCCGTTAACTGTCATATCTTGATTGATGTATTCCAAGGTGAATCGCCAATTATCATTTAATTGATAATTAGTCGAAATCTGTTTGGTTAGTAAATCCCCTATTTCAGCAGAAGCAAATTCTACATCTTCTCCCCATTCACAAAATAATTCGATATCAATTCCCGCCAAAGGGCTAAAGCCACCATAAAATTCATAGATTTTTATTTGGTAATCTTGCTCTAGCAAATTCGGATTAAATGAAGAATTTAACTTTTGGGTAACAAAGGTTTGAGTATCATCGAAAAACCGAATCCCTAAATAGGACTGATAATTGGCAGACAGCTCCAGTCCGCCTTTCCTAAAAAGGTTGAGACGCTGCCCCTGAATGTCACTAACATCACTAATAGTAAAGTCAAGCTCTAGCTTTTTCCACCAACTACTGTTTTGTGCCGGATACCAGCGATACTGCAGCCCTAACGATGAAGATACCCAATCGGAGCGGCTTACAAATCCTGAATCGGCTCTAAATCCATCTTCGAAATAATGATGGGTTAATATCGCGGACCAATCTCTTGTAGCATGGGTTAAGTTCGCAGAAAACGCATCCCCTGATAATGCTTCATTCGAAAAGTTAGGAGTAAAAAAATTATTCCGAGTATATTCAGAGTCATTGGTATCAGAAGAAAGAGCTTGAAATTTAAAATAAGTCGAGGAATTAAACCAATACTTACCGTCTATGGACTTTAGTTCGTTACTGTAGTCGCCAGCATCTCGACGGGTATAAGTAAAACCGACACTCCCCTTTTCGCCGGTGTCATAGCGATATCGAAGGATCTGGTTCTCACTCTCAACCCCATCTAACCTGATTAGCCGTGAGCTTTGATTATCAGTAATTAAGAAGTTGGTGTCTTTATCCTTTAAACTGATAAAACCATAGCTGTGAACACCGCTTTTACCGGTCAATTTAACTCCGTACTCGGGCTCCGTAAATAACCGCGTATGGACTAGCTTACTCCAATTCGAGAAGTAGTCAGCGCCATCGACAAAAAATGCTCTTTTCTCAGTAGTTCTTATGGCAAACCTTTTGTTAGTTTGTAATTGAAGCGCATCAGCCTCAACTTGTGAAAAGTCAGGGTTAACCGTAGCATTTAAATACAGGTTTTGATTAATCCCCCAACGTAAATCTAGACTTCCACGGTCTTTAATACTGCCGGACTGCCAGTCCTCTGCCCCATTTGGCCGACTATCTGACTGAGAAAGTGTTAGAGCGGGGATCAAAGTAATATTTTGAGCTGGCCTAATATCAGCAAATCCGGTCACCTCTTGATATTGGCAAAGACTACATTCGTTATTTCGATCATTCATAACGCTTGAAAACTGGTACTTAACATCTCGCGGCCAAGCTCTTTCCAGTTTAATCTTCCAACGCTTTGACGCCGGATTGTCAACAAAGCGCAATGATTTAAACGGAATAGCAATCTCTAATTGATAACCGCTATCGGTCAACTGGCCAGCGCTTTGCCACAAGCTATCCCAGCCCAAATCCTCGTTACCGGTTATCTCGTCAATAATTGAATCTGCCTGAACCCCAATGGCATTAACTGAAAACTTAAATGCTTTTCTCGAATCGTTGAATGTATCCAGATATAAACTTATATGGTCGCTACGCCCGACATCATCCCTTTCAGAAAGATAGGCCCTAATTTTTGCTGGGTCAGGCTCCCTAGCTTTAACTAGAATTAAAAGTGAATCTTCATTAGTTAATATAAAGGCCGACGTTTTTACCTTGGAGTTTAGGTTTTCACCGGGTGAAACTTCGTAAGGTAATGCTATCTGCAAAGCTTCTGACCAAGCGGATTCAGTTGCTGCACCATCAATTTGAATTCTTTCTGAAGTACGAGGAATTTCGTTGTTGTTTAGATCGTCATTGGCTGCTACCGAAGCTCTGAAAAATTCAATGAGTAATACGATTAGAATCGTCGCCAAACTTCGGCTATACATTGTTACTTAATCCCTAAAATGAAAGAGTAAAACTATACCGAGCGCTTATCAGTTTTAACAAGCACCACCTATGATTTTGAGCCAGATTTCTTAGATAGGTTTCTTAGAATGTTTTTCTATAGCTAAAATACCAGTTAATTAAATTAAGTCAATTGCCGACTAATACTAACTGCGAGTTCATCTCCAAACGCGATATTTGTGATCTAAAAAAGCAGTTATCTGTCAAGCATAACAAACTCAATGATCTTGTTAATATCTAATTTAAACTCACTGACATCAACTAGCCTTTCTATGCTGAGACTCTTATCATGTGCTAAATCAAGTTGGGATGTTTTAACAAAATAGTTTTGCTTAGTGTCATATAAAACTCGAATTTTAGGTCTCAAAGGATCTTTTAGGTTATGACTCTCAACAATTGCAAGTAGTTCGCTGTTTAACGTGACCATACTTCCTATTGGGTAGACTCCTAAACACTTAATAAACGAATTTATTAGTTTAGGATCTAACAGGTTATCATTGGCCATTTTGAGCAATTTGTTAAATGCTTGCACCTGAGAAAGTTTATCTTTGTAAACTTTCGAATTGGTTATTGCATCGTAAATGTCACAAATAGCCAGCATTTGTGAATACGAACTTATAACCCGGCTATCAAACCCTTTCGGGTAGCCGCTACCGTTTAACCGCTCATGATGCTGAGCGACAATTTGCTGAGCTAGTTTCGGAACTCCATAGGTGGATTTTGTTATGTTAATCGAGTGATTTACATGTGATTTAAGGAGTTCGAATTCCTCAACTGATACACTACGATCTTTATTAAGGATTGATGTATCTATAAATACCTTGCCAACATCATGAATAAAAGCACCAATCGCTAATTCTCCAGCTATCGAACGGTCTAATTCTAAATAACGACTAAAGACTAATATATATATTGTCACAGCCACCGAATGCTCTACTTGATATCGAGATTTGCGACGGTAGTTCACGATACATTGAATGGCATCGTTATTTTGATATATTCGCTTGGATAATTCTTCGGTAATTGAACGGACACTATCCAAATTTAAACTTTCACCCTTCTTTACTTCGTCTTGCAAGTTTTGTTGAACCGCGGACGCCTTTTCAAACAACTCTTTTGCTAAGGAGAGTTTTTCAGCAAATGACTGAGGATTTCTTTTAACTCGCGCAAGTTCATTACTCTTTTCACGACTATGACTCTCGAGTGTAACTTGATTGTTTGACTGTACCTTGCGAGTATCCACAAGTACCCTTTCAACCCCTGAGTCGATTAGATTTTCTATCGCTTTAAGATCTTTTATCCAACCACAAGTAAAGTCATTATCGTTACCTCGCTGTCGTAATATTTTTACAACGTAACTTCCTATGTTTACTCTTGAGATGTCTTTCTCTACAAGCATTGCTCAAGTTTCCTAAGCTATTCGACAAATAATTAGCCTTATATAGTATCTGAAATACTATAAATATCACCAACAATTATTCAGCGACTAGAAAATTTAAAGGAGGGATAAACTAAACTGGGACGCCTATAAAACATAGACAAAATAGAAAGATAAAAATTTCGGCATTAAGATTTAGGAGTTCTCTATTTTTTCTAGATCGTACACCTCTATCCAATCGCCAGCCATTTTTGTACCAATACTTTTAGTCAGTTGAGAACGAATTGGCTTAAACTTAAATAACGAAGTCTGTTGCTCCGCGTAGTGTTTGACTTTTTCGGACACGTAAATATGACCGGAGTCAGCCATCGACTCTAAGCGCGCAGCCATGCTAACAGCGCTCCCTTCTAAATCTGACTGCTCTGTTACTTCATTGTGCACAATAGTAACTTCACCACGATCGATTCCGATCCGAAGCTCAAACTCTGCCGCCATTAGCACATGCCTAATCATCCAAGCACACTCTACCGCAGACTTAGCACTCTTAAACGTTGCGCGCAGTGAGTCACCTTCCATATTGGGGTAACTAGCATTCCATTTAGCCAAAATAGGTTTCAACAACCCTCTGAACAAGGAAAGTTTTTCCGAAATTTTAACGTCGCTCCATTGGGTAAAACCTTTCAAATCGATGAATAATACGCAAAAGTTTCTGACTTGATCGATTTCGTACTCTGCTGCTAATTCTAATAAACGCGGCCAAAACTTATCTTTGATCCCAGCCACGGCTTCCCTAAGCTCTTTTTGCATGCTTTTGTCTGCTCGCATTGCTAGCTGCGCATTTTGAATTCGACTCGCTTCTTCTTTTAAAGAGTTTTCTAATTCTTTAACAGAATAGTGACCGACTTCATCGACGACCAATCTGACCTGCGCACCACCGGCTACATCTTTAACCGATTTTAAACGCAAAGAAACCCCCCAATGGCAAGCTTGAAGATGCTCGATCAAAATAGGTAAAGTCGCGATTTCATTGGCTGTTAGCCGATATTCATACTTAAGATCAATGCTTAAAGACTCAGCATACATCCTTTCGAATTCATTAGGCGAATAGCTCGTTTTTGTACTCGCTTTCTGGTCCCAGTAGGCGTATTCACAATGAATGCCTGAGATATCCCAACCTATGGAGTTGATATTAAACAACACAGTATCAGTTATATTGGCCTTCGCCAAATTCGCGTCCGAGAGGTTAGTTCCACTTAAATCACAACCTGTTAAGTTAGCTGCATAAAGATTAGCACCGGACAAGTTAAGGCTAGATAGGATGGTGCCGCTTAGATTGGCTTGTTTAAATTGACATTTATCGAGTCGCGTTGCCGCAAGTAAAGCTGACGACAGATTGGCATGGTTTAATATAGCTCGACTGAGATCTGCTCCTCTTAAATCTGCTCTTTTTAAACTAGCAGAACTTAAATCCTTACCAGCTAGGTTTTGTTTTCGCAAATCACAGCCATCCAACACAATGCCACGCAGGTCAATGGACTGTAAATCAATATGACTTAAATCCGTATTAACAATAGTGGTTTTCTTAAACTGCGCAGTTAGAAAGTTGACTTCAACTAATTCACATTTACGAAATGCTGTATTATCAAGGATTGTGGCGATTAATTTAGCGCTGGTAAAATCGCAATGTATGAATTCAGAATTGGATAAGTTAGCAGAAATAAAATTTGTAGCGTGAAATTTACAGTGGTTAAAGTGACAGTTAATAAAATTAACATTAGAAAAGTCTAAATCGGACAGGTCTACATCTTGAAATTCCTCATCCTCAAAGATGATATCACTTTGACTATTTGACTCTTTCCATTGAGGCCAAATGGCAGGATCGAGCAAGCTTCTTGCATCTGTAAGGACCGTTGGTTCAATATATGTCGAAGATTCAGTTTGACTTTCGCTTAAACTGCTCAGGTTATTATAATTCATTGATATTTAATTATTATTCTTGGTCCCCAACCACTACTTACTGCTTATTTTACTTGTATTTCTAAACCTAATACTTGTATATCTAAAGCTAATAATAGGCGTCAATGCTTCAAAAAACGGTTAATCTGCCCTGCTAATCACCGGTGTACTTGCACTTGACTCTAAATAGTCGCTTGCGCATTGAGCACAACCAGACTATTGAAACACTTTTTTATATAATATTCAATTACTAAGATATAGTAATTAATACCATTTCTAGCTTAAAACGCGGCGAGAACATTCCATTAAGCTATAAGGAAAACCTAAAGCATTTGAAGGAATTGACACAATACTTATTTTTAATATCGCGTTATTCTATTATTTTTAATATGGAATAAGTAATAAAAACATTAACCAATTGCTGGTTTATACAAGCCAATAGCTAAAATTGTTTAGTTGTCATATGCCTAAAAACAAATTTCAAATTCAAAAAACTGGCTAAAAACGATAGCGGCTCGCTTTAGTTAGATTGCGCATAATAGATTTCATGCTCAATGAAATATTAATCCTAAAACCTAGCCAAAATTTACCCGCCTTCGAACTTTAGCTTTGATTTTGGGGTGTGTTGAATGTCGAGTGTTATGACTGAAATAACTCCTGTCTCAAAAAAGCAATCTCATCTCTGATTTTCGCCGCTTTTTCGAACTCCAGATTTTTTGCTGCTTTTAACATGTCATTTTCTAAACTCGCCATCGCTTTACTGGCTTGAGCAGGTGTTTTTATTTTATATTTGGCGGCTTGTTCGGCCACCTTACGCTCTTTCGCCAAATTAGCGACACTGAATTTTTCACCCGTTTGCATAACATCACCAATCGATTTTACCACTCCTTTGGGTGTTATACCGTTCTGCAAGTTGAACTGATGTTGAATTTCTCTCCTGCGATTGGTTTCACCGATGGCTCTTTCCATCGAGCCGGTTATTTTGTCGGCATAAAGTATGGCCTTTCCCTGAAGATTTCTAGCCGCTCGCCCAATGGTTTGAATTAATGAACGCTCCGATCGAAGAAAGCCTTCTTTATCTGCATCTAATATAGCCACTAGCGAAACTTCTGGCATGTCTAGGCCTTCACGTAACAAATTAATCCCCACTAACACATCAAATTCGCCTTTTCGCAGATCCTGAATAATTTCCATTCGTTCGACTGTATCTATATCCGAGTGTAAATACCGAACTCGAGCATTATGCTCGGTAAGGTATTCCGTAAGATCTTCAGCCATGCGTTTTGTCAGTGTGGTTACCAAAACTCTTTGGTTGACTTTTACACGTTGATTAATTTCAGACAATAAGTCATCGACCTGGGTGCCGACAGGTCGAACTTCGACTTCAGGATCCAATAACCCAGTAGGTCTAACCACTTGATCAATAATTTCCCCAGAGTGTTCTTGTTCATAAGCGGCGGGAGTAGCAGACACAAATATTGTTTGTGGCGCCAGCATCTCAAACTCATCAAACTTAAGAGGACGATTATCCAATGCCGAAGGTAAACGAAAACCATATTCGACTAAATTTTCTTTCCTTGAACGGTCACCTTTATACATTGCAGCGATCTGTGACACCATGACATGTGACTCATCAATAACTAACAATGCATCATCAGGTAGATAATCAAATAAAGTTGGAGGATGTTCCCCCGCAGCCCTTCCTGAAATAAATCGAGAATAGTTTTCAATTCCTGAACAATATCCGAGTTCTTGCATCATCTCGATATCAAATTTGATCCGCTGCTCTAAGCGTTGATATTCAACTAATTTGTTAAGCTGTTTTAGCTGAGATAAGCGATCTTTTAGCTCCACTTTAATCTGCTCCACAGCGTCTAAAATAGTTTGTCGTGCTGTTACGTAATGGGATTTTGGATAGATAGTTACACGCGACAACTTCTTATAGACTTCCCCTGTGAGTGGATCAAATTGTTGTAAGTTATCGACTTCTTCATCAAACAGCTCTATTCGAATCGCGTTTCTTTCTGATTCGGCTGGAAATAAGTCAATCACATCCCCTCTCACTCGATAAGTTCCACGCTGTAAATCAACATCATTACGAGTAAACTGCAATTCGGCAAGCTTTGATAAAATTTGGCGTTGTTTGACTTGCTCTCCCAATTTTAAATGCATGACCATGCTGTGAAATTGTTTGGGATCACCTAGTCCATATATTGCAGATACGGAAGCGACAATTATGGAATCTTTACGCTCTAACAGTGACCTTGTTGCTGAGAGCCGCATTTGTTCGATATGATCGTTAATCGATGCATCTTTTTCAATGAAGGTGTCACTACTTGCTACGTAGGCTTCGGGCTGGTAATAATCATAGTAGGAGACAAAATATTCTACCGCATTGTGCGGAAAAAACTCTTTCATTTCGCCATACAGCTGAGCGGCCAAGGTTTTATTCGGAGCTAACAAAATTGTCGGCCGTCCAGTCCTCGCAATCACATTCGCAATAGTGAACGTTTTTCCTGAGCCAGTAACCCCTAACAAGGTTTGATGACTCAATCCATCATCTAAACCCTCAATTAACTTTTCAATCGCTTTTGGTTGATCACCGGCAGGTTTAAATGGCGACACGAGCTTGAATGTTTGTTCACTGCTCATTAAGTGAAGGTACTCCGAAGAAATAAGTAAGAGGTAGACCAAAGATGCATATAGTCACGAGTTCTATGGTATTTTAACGGCTGTGTTGTACAATTGCTATTCTATATTAACCCAATCTCAATAGGATAAACGCGGTGAAAATATCCCTTTCAAACCGTATACAAAAGGTCAAACCTTCAAGCACGCTAGCCGTAGCTGCGAAAGCTGCCGAACTCAAAGCCCAAGGTAAAGATATTATAGGTCTTGGTACAGGCGAGCCGGACTTTGACACGCCAGACTCTATCAAACAAGCAGCCATTCAAGCTATCCATGACGGTGCAACCAAATATACCGCCGTTGATGGAACTGCGAGTCTGAAAGCCGCAATCATATCTAAGTTTAATCGTGATAACGCGTTAGACTATAGTGCTGAGCAAATTCTTGTTTCCTCAGGTGGAAAGCAAAGCTTCTTTAATTTATGCCAAGCACTTCTTAATCAGGGTGACGAAGTTATTATTCCCGCACCTTATTGGGTTTCTTATCCAGATATGGCGCTATTGGCTGATGCAACCCCGGTCATCATTGAGACTACCATTGAAAATCAACTTAAAATTACTCCTGAACAATTAGAAAATGCCATCACCAACAACACTAAACTTTTCGTCATCAATAGCCCTAGTAACCCTACAGGTGTTGCTTACAATAAGGCTGAGCTAAGCGCTTTAGCGGACGTATTGCTTAAGTATCCAGATGTACTGATAGCAACTGATGATATGTACGAGCATATCATTTGGGCAGACGGTGGTTTCGTGAATATTCTTAATGCCTGTCCGGAATTGTATGAACGATGTATTGTGCTAAACGGTGTTTCCAAAGCCTATGCAATGACAGGCTGGAGAATTGGTTACGCTGCTGGGCCCGAGTTACTCATCAAGGCAATGAAAAAAGTTCAATCCCAAAGTACCTCTAATCCAGCAGCGGTCTCACAATACGCCGCTGAAGCTGCGTTAAGTGGCGATCAATCTTGTATTACTAATATGCTAAATGAGTTTAAGAAACGTCATGATTATGTTGTATCTGAATTGAATTCGATTCCAGGGATACGATGTCTAAAAAGTGACGGCACTTTTTATGCTTTTCCTGACACATCAGAGTTAGCATTAAAGGTCGGATGTAAAAACGACAGTGAATTCGCGGAGTATCTTATTGAGCAGGTTGGATTAGCCCTAGTACCTGGAAGTGCGTTTGGTGCCGTTGGGCATTTAAGGATTTCATATGCCGCGTCTATGGAAACTTTAGAAAATGCAATCAGTCGATTGAAAAAAGTGGCTTCTACCGTTTATTGAACAATATTCAACCAAAAATCGGTCGCTATGCTATTGATTTAACTAACAAGCTTAAAAATTTAAAAAAAATCTAAATTGGCAGTTGACCGACTCATTCTCATCCACTATTATAGCGCTCCCTCTTACAGAGGGTGCTGTTCCCCCTTAGCTCAGTTGGTTAGAGCGACGGACTGTTAATCCGCAGGTCCCCCGTTCGAGTCGGGGAGGGGGAGCCAAATATAGGCTCTCAATTAGCCAAATAAAAAAGCCTCTTTATTGAGGCTTTTTTGTGTCTTCAATCTAACCCTAAAAGAAGCGAACACTGCTCTCTTTTGACTAATCAAGGTCTTAGTTTTTCTTGCCCTTGATGGTTCCTGTCTTGATATAAGTCTTCATTATTTTCGCCATCAATCTTGCTTTAAATTTCTTTTGTTTATAGATCACTTGTCCTGTGGTATCAATCAATATACCCGCATTTGGGAACTTGCCTAACGCGCTCCAGTTTTGGTTCTCCATATTATCCACCAATATGGGCATTTTCAGCTTTAACAACTCGTTGAATTGATTGGCTCTATCCGTTCGTTGAGATAAGTTTTTAGGTTGTGGGATCAGTATGTTGTCACGAAAGTTTTCTCTAGGAATCCACTCATTGCCGCTGTATGGTGAATCATCTCCTTTGGGGTGAGCATCCACGACATATAACAAAGCGATATGATATTCATCTGAAAATTTTTCCACCAACTTATAACTGGGCTTCATACTCTTACGAGTAAAAGGGCAACTAAGTGAACCTGTTATTAGCAACACTGGTTTCTCTTGCCATAATGACGCAAGTTTTGCTTTCTTGCCTTCTAATGTGAATACTTGAAATTCTTCCAGCTTAAATCCTACTCTAGGATCCTGCTTGAGCTTCTTTGCCGACATTAAAGTCTGGGAATTAAATAAAAGCACACTCGTCATAAGTGCCAGCCAGGTATTTTTATTTAACTGCATCATTTAATCTTCTCAGTCTTTTGTTAGATTTCGTATTTACCGATATAATTGCAAGAATACATTTATTATCGAGACGACGCTGTTTTATTATATGAATAAACCTATAGAGTTTAAGACAAAGTTGTCGCCAAGTAAGTCCTTAGAAAAAATAAAGCCTTATCGATTTTCTTTAAGCTTGGTATTTCTAAGTTTCCTAGTCATGCTATTCTCACCCGATTTCTCTAGCTTACTTAGATACCAATCCAACTCGGTATCAGAAGGCCAAGTGTGGCGAATATTAACCGCAAATTTATGTCATAGCAATTGGAATCATTGGTTATTAAACATCCTTGGTTTACTAATTATGGATTACTTTTTGAAACCGGTTGTGAGCGAGAAGTTGCGAATATTCGTATTGTTGTCAACCATGCTCGGTAGCGTTTTGATGTTACATTTATTTTTAAACTTAAAGTGGTATGTCGGATTATCAGGCGCACTTCATGGTTACTTGTTTGCAGGTGCACTATTGTCCTGGCAAAGCTCAAGAAAAATAAGCGCGTTAATTTTAATAATAATTAGTTTAAAAGTTCTGGTCGAAAACTTGTGGGAGATTAACCAAAGTACCGAACAATTAATCGCTGCCAATGTGGTCGAGGAATCTCATTTATTCGGAGTTCTTTCTGCGATAGTATTTTACCTCAGCTATCTTTTAATTCAGAAAACTCCATTAACTCGTTCAAGTTAATGGAGTGACTTGATAACATGCTTTCGCAAATAAAAATATTTATTTGAGCACTATTCGCTGATAGTTCTTAGCAATCGTTTTTACACCAATCCCTTTTACACTCGCTACTTCTTCTACAGCTTTAAAACTACCATTCTTCTCACGATAGGCAACAATTGATTTTGCTTTCTTCAAGCCTATACCTTTTAGTATTTTGGCTATTTGTTTCGCATCAGCTTTGTTCAAATTGACGGTTGAGTTTTGATGCTGCTGTGTCGCTTGCTTGGTTGATACATTAGACTTAGCATAGGTATTTGTGTTGAAAGAAAAAACAGCAATGATGGTAGCTAGAATTAGAAATGAATTTTTCATTTTGATACTCCGTAATATTAATTAACGTCCCTGCCTTGATAGGCCCAAGTTGTTCACCCACGGTTTTAAAACGATTTAAAATCCTAGTAAGTGAACAACGATTGAAATAATAACGGGAAGTTTTTTTAATTACTATACGGAGGCAATACTTTCAGAAATCTCGCACAAGGATGTAAGCGGATCAGTTGATTGTGTTATAGGCCTGCCTATCACTAAATAGCTTGAGCCCGCTTGTATCGCCTTCGATGGAGTCATAATGCGAGACTGATCACCCTTATCTGTTCCGGCAGGTCTTATTCCAGGAGTCACTAAAGCAAAGTTTTCGCCAAGTTGTGAAGACAGCATCTCGGCCTCTTGAGCTGAACATACTACGCCATCAAGTCCACTTCTTTCCGCTAATTTCGCTAAGTGTTTCACCTGACTTTGAATATCTCGTTGATAGCCAACATTATCAAATTCATTTTTGTCCATACTAGTGAGCACTGTGACAGCAGTTAATATCGGTGGATTATCAAAGTTTTCATTAAGCGCTTTTTTAGCAGCTTTCATCATCGCTTCACCACCAGAGGCATGAACGTTGATCATCCATACACCTAGCTTTGCAGCGGCAACACAAGCCTTAGCAACGGTATTGGGAATATCATGAAATTTTAGGTCCAAAAAGACATCAAAGCCTTTATCTACTAACTCAGTCACCCAACTCGGGCCATAAAGAGTGAACATCTCTTTACCCACTTTTAAACGACAAAGTTTCGGATCTAATTGATTAACAAGAGTACGAGCTTCTTCTATTTTATCGAAGTCTAAAGCAACTATGATTCTTTTAAATTCATCTAATTTATTCATTTTAGTCAAAACTGAGATCTCACTATAAATTTTAGTGTTCGTTAAACATGATACGCTTTTTACTCACCTTCTATACCTTTAATTGGCTTTACTTCTCCCCAGCTTCTGCAACTTGGGCATTGCCAGAAAAGCATTTTGGAATCGAAGCCACAGTGATCACAATGGTACACTGGCTTATTCTTTAATAATTGATCAACTACTTGGTGAAGCATAAGTAAACTTGGTTTGGCACTTTCACTGGCATGTTCAATATGCAGTTTTATTAGCTCGAGTAATCCCTTTATAGAAGGATGATTCTCCATTTTTTTAGCGATAAATTCAGCAGCGGCTTTGTCACCTTGATCTGATTGCAAGATTTTGGCATAAGCTAACATCGATGATATACCCGCACCACTTTGTAGCGCCTCGTGCAAAAATTTAACTAAACCTTCTCTATCGTCTAACTCTTTATAACACTTAATCACTTTTTCAATGGCTTCGGGTAAAAATGCGACATTGTGTTTGACCAAATCCCTATAAGACTTAATGGCTTGTTTGAATCGAGATTTGCTAATGTGAATATCGGCACTGATCAAGATCGCCCTTGCGCAGCTATGATCCGCTTGAAACGCCTTTTTGATAAAACTAAGTGCATCTTTGTATAATTCTGCTTTAAGCGCATCTTCTGCTAATTCACAATAGAAATGAGCTATTGCTACTTTATGATCGGTCACTTTGGCCGAATTAATCTGACTGGCAGTTTCAATCGCTTTCTTCCAGTCTTTGGTTTGCTGATAAATAATCAAGAGTTGAGAAAGACTATTGTCTTTATGGGTAAAATCAGAAGATAACTCTTTAAAAATATTCTCGGCCCTATCTAACAAACCCGCGGCCATGTAATCGTAGCCTAATTCGAGTAAGGCTTTTTTACGGTCTTCTTGACTTAGAGAGGGCCTAGCAATTAAATTCTGATGGATTCGAATCGCCCTATCCCCTTCCCCGCGCTTGCGAAACAAACTACCTAGCGCAAGGTGAGTCTCAACAGTTTCCGAGTCGATTTCTAACATGCTAACAAATGTATCTATCGCCTTATCAGACTCTTCGTTTAACAAGTAGTTAAGGCCTGTGAAATATGTTTTGGATAGTCCTGAACTTTGGCCAGAAGTACGACTGACTTCTTTACGACGGCCATGACGAAAGCCAAAAAACCAAGCTATTGGTAGTAACAGTATGAAAATGAACAGTAATTCATTCATGAAAAGAGTACTTCTGTTGAAAGAGAGAAAGCCAATTTAGTAGTCATTCTTGATAGGTAAAGCCCTAAGGTTCTTGATTTCTTTCTCTCTACTAATCAACTGTCGTTTGACACTCGCTAGTTTTAGTTTGGTTGTTAACAAACTAGTAATTAGCAAACCAGCCCCTAATAAAAAGCCCAAAATAAAGACCGAAACTAATACCCAATTCATTTGCAGCATGGTCGCCCCACTAAAGTAGTGTATTTCAACTAAAGCGTCATTTTGTGCAAAAAACAGTGCCGAAAGAATCAACACTATTAGAAATAATATGATTAGTAACAAGTTCTTCAAGGATTAGTACCTGTGCGGTTAACTTATACAGCCCGTTGTTTACTTAATTCTAACTTACTCCATCAAGAACCCCAAGTATAATGGCAAATACCTATCAGATTATTAACCGGCTTAGAAGGCAATATACAAGCAAAAAAAAACGCGTCTGATGACACGTTTTTACAAATCAAATGTGCTAGCTCTCAGTTAATCATTTTGGATACTTTCATTCACTCGGTCACGAAGCTCTTTTCCAGGTTTGAAGTGCGGGACATACTTGCCTTCCAAATTTACCGACTGTCCAGTTTTAGGGTTCCGGCCCACTCTTGGTGCTCGATAATGCAATGAAAAGCTTCCAAACCCTCGGATTTCGATCCGCTCTCCTTGAGCCAAGGATTGAGCCATATGCTCCAATAAACTCTTTACTACCAGCTCTACGTCTTTTAAAGATAACTGAGTCTGCCTTGCAGCCAGTCTTTCTATCAATTCAGACTTTGTCATTAAGACTTTCCTTCAAAATGTTCAAAGCAAATAAACCATAGTTGATACAATAGTCAATTTGATAGCAAAAAGCAAAAAAAAATGCCCAAAATCAATAGATTAAGGGCATTTTTTAGAACTAAACTAGGTAAATTTAGCTAAAAATTCACTCGAACAATTAATCTTGGTCAAGCTGCTCTTTTAACAAATCGCCTAAAGTAGCTGGTGCGTTACTATCTTCGTCTTTACTAAACTCTGCAACCGCTTCAGCTTCTTCTTGCTTGTACTTAGCTTTAATCGACAAAGTGATACCACGGTTTTTCTTATCCACAGCTGTGAATTTAGCTTCTACAGTATCGCCTTCTTTAAAATGCTTAGTTGCATCATCCACACGCTCTTCACTGATTTCAGCTGCTCTTAGGTAACCTTCGATGTTCTCACCTAAGGAAACTTTAGCGCCTTTAGCGTCAACGCTTGTGACTGTACCAGTTACGATACTACCCTTAGCGTTTTCAGCAATAAACTGAGCAAATGGGTCAGATTCTACTTGCTTGATACCTAATGAGATTCGCTCTCTTTCTGCATCAACAGAAAGCACAACAGCTTCAACTTCGTCACCTTTGTTGAAATCTCTAACCGCTTCTTCGCCAGTCGCTGACCAAGAAATATCTGACAAGTGAACTAGTCCGTCGATTCCGCCTTCTAGGCCGATAAAGATACCAAAATCTGTAATCGACTTGATGTTACCTGTGACTTTATCGTTTTTGTTGAACTTGCTTGCGAATTCGCTCCAAGGATTAGCAATACATTGCTTGAGACCAAGAGAAATACGACGACGCTCTTCATCAATATCAAGAACCATCACTTCAACTTCGTCACCAAGATTAACGACTTTGCTTGGGTGGATGTTTTTATTAGTCCAATCCATTTCTGAAACGTGAACAAGACCTTCAACACCTTCTTCGATTTCAACGAAGCAACCGTAATCAGTAAGGTTGGTAACACGTCCGAATAAACGAGCGCCTTCTGGGTAACGTCTGTTTAAATCTGCCCATGGATCTTCGCCTAATTGCTTGATACCCAGGGAAACTCTCGAACGCTCACGATCGTACTTAAGTACTTTAACGTCAATTTCATCGCCCACTTGTACTACTTCAGATGGGTGCTTAACACGCTTCCAAGCCATATCTGTGATGTGTAGAAGACCATCAACACCGCCTAAATCAACGAATGCACCGTAGTCAGTAAGGTTCTTAACGATACCTTTAGCCACTGCACCTTCTTCAAGTTTCTCTAATAACTCATCTCTTTCAGCCGAGTTTTCAGCTTCAATCACTTGACGACGAGAAACAACAACGTTGTTACGCTTTTGGTCTAGTTTGATAACTTTAAATTCTAGGTCTTTACCTTCTAGATGAGCAGTATCACGTACTGGACGTACATCAACTAAAGAGCCAGGTAAGAATGCTCGTACATCTTTAACTTCAACAGTGAAACCACCTTTAACTTTACCAGTGATAACACCGATAACAGTTTCATTTGCTTCACATGCTTTCTCTAGTTCAACCCAAGTCGCAAATCGCTTAGCTTTTTCTCTAGAAAGTTGGGTTGTTCCGTAGCCGTCTTCAATTGCATCTAATGCAACATCGACTGAATCGCCGATTTCAACTTCTACTTCACCTTTTTCATTTAGGAACTGGCTAATTGAAATAACACCTTCAGATTTCAATCCAGCATTGACAGTAACTGTTTCACTATCAATCGCTACAACCGTTCCAGAAACAATTGCGCCAGGACGCATTTCTGTTTCTTTAATACTCTGTTCAAATAATTCTGCGAAATTCTCGCTCATCTTTATTTACCTAAAAACATCGCTTTAATGATCTTAAAACAATGTAAGTTACAAACTCCAAAATACGTCCGGTAATTTTGGGATTATTAATAAAAGCCGATTAATCCATTAAAAGGCAAGTTGTGTTTCAAAACGAGTTAACGTTTTGCTATAAAAATACTGTTTTTAAGTATGAAGAGTTCCTAAGCCTATGCTCAGGATTCACCGCTAAGAAATTAGCGTTCTGAGGATAGGGTCGGAATTTTTTCTTCTATAAAATCAATAGCTTGCTGAAAAACATCATCAATAGACAAATTAGAGCTATCAACAACAAAAGCGTCAGCTGCAGGAACCAAAGGTGCTACAGGACGCGTTCTATCGCGCTCATCGCGCGTTTGTATGCTCTTCAAAAGCGCGCGCATATTAGCACCAACGCCTTGTTTTATCAACTGTTGATACCTTCTTTCTGCACGACATTCAGCACTTGCAGTCAAAAATATCTTAGCAGGGGCTTCTGGGAAAACCACAGTTCCCATATCACGACCGTCAGCCACAAGACCTGGCGCTTGAGCAAAGGACTTTTGCTTATCAAGTAAGACTTCTCGTACGCTTGAAATAGCGGCTACTTTTGACGCAGCTTGACCCGCTTCATCGGTTCGAATTGAGTTACCAAGGTTGTGGCCATCTAAATAGGCTTCGACTTGTTTACTCTGCTCATTTACTTTGAAGTCGATCTGCATGTCTTTGGCGATCTGGGTGATTTCAACTTCGGTTTGAGAGTCAAGAGTATCTTGAATTAAATCAATGCCTGCTTGCTGGCAAGCAACCCCTAAGATTCGATAAAGTGCACCACTGTCCAAAATATGCCAATCGAGGGAATCCGCTAGCATTTGCGTTAGCGTCCCCTTGCCAGCGCCTGAAGGACCATCAACGGTGATCACATTAATAAGTTTATTCATTTGAATTATTGAACCTACGGAATGCTATCCCAAAATCTGGTTAATCGAATCAATATATTTTTGATTTTCTGACTCTAACCCAATACTCACTCGCAAGTGATTGGGCATTGAATAATTGGCAACTGGTCTAACAATAACTCCCATATGAAGTAATTTTTCATAGATAGGCATGGCATTTTGTCCCATATCAATGGTCAAGAAATTGCCTGCAGACGGGATATACGCCAAGTTAAGTTGATTACAATTTTCAACTAATTGCTGCATCCCAGATCGATTAACCTGTATGGCCTTATCAAGATAAGCTTGATCGCCAAGTACAGCAATTCCGGCTGCTAAAGCAAAACTATTGACATTAAATGGTTGTCTTACTCGATTTAACAAACCGCAAATTTCTTCACTGCTAGCCGCATACCCCAAACGCAACGAAGCCAATCCATAAGCCTTTGAGAATGTACGTGTGACTACTAAATTGGGGTATTCTGATAACCATTCAATCGCGTTTGGGATTGAACCATCTGTAACATACTCTGTGTAAGCTTCATCAATTACAACAATGATATTGCTGGGTACTTTGTCCATAAAACTTTTTAGTGGCTCTGCGCCAAGCCAGGTACCTGTTGGATTATTGGGATTAGCGATAAAAATCATCCGTGTTTTATCAGTAATCGCAGCTAACATTTTATCTAAATCATTTCCCCACTCTTTCGCAGGAACTTCGACCAAAGTAGCTCCTAAAGACTGCGCAACTATGGGATAAACACAAAATGCATGTTGTGAAAATATAACTTCATGATGGGACTGAAGGTATATTTTAGCTATCATTTCCAAAACATCATTTGAACCGTTACCAAGCGTAATTTGCGTAGGCAATACTCCCACTTTTTCGCTAATAGCCGCTTTTAAATAGTGTCCGTTTGCATCCGGATAACGACAACCATCGATATACTCTTTTTCGATAGCCTGTTTCACTTTGTCACTTAACCCAATTGGATTTTCATTACTAGCTAACTTAACAATATTAGAAATTCCTAGTTCTCTTTCTAGCTCACTAACCGGCTTTCCAGCAATATAGGGATGCAATTTTTGGATACCTGGATTGGCAAGTTCAAAGTAGTCGCAAGACATTTTCTTTCCTTTTTAATTGACGAAGTATTGGTTGCAAACCATTAACTTAAGTTCGAATAGTTAACAAAGATTAACCGTTTGATTTTTTGAAGGCTCTCATAAACTCTGTTAACTGTTTTACGCCTTCAACTGGAATAGCATTGTATAAGCTTGCTCTCATCCCACCAACAGACCGGTGACCTTTTAATCCGACTAAATCGGCTTGTTTTGCTTGTTCTAAGAATGCCTGATTGAGTGACTCATCTTTCAGAATAAAGGGAACGTTCATTCTCGAACGATCTTTAATTGCAATGGGATTGCGATAAAAATCATCTTCATCGATACATTGATAAAGCAGATCTGATTTATCAATAGCAGCCTGCTCCATCGCGGCTACCCCACCTTGCTCAATTAACCACTCAAAAACCAAACTAGCTAAATACCATGAATAGGTTGCTGGCGTATTAATCATTGAACCATTTTCAGCCTGCCGCTTATAATTAAAGACACTGGGCGAACCTGAGAAATTCATTCTTTCAAACAATGCTTTTTTAACAATAACAATGGTAAGTCCTGCCGGTCCGATATTCTTTTGAGCGCCGGCATAAATAAAATCAAATTCATCTATGTTGATTTGCTCAGACAAAATACATGAAGATAAATCGGCGACAATAGCACCGTTTGAAACTGGCACTGAGTGATAACGCAAACCTTCAATTGTTTCGTTAGGTGTGTAATGTGTATAAATAGGATCGGCTATTCTTGTCACGTCCTGAATTGACTTTAAAGACCGATTTCCAGCTTGATCAAGCTCCATCATTTCAACACTACTAATTTCGCCGAATCTAGCCGCTTCTTTTGCGGCTTTATTAGACCAAATGCCATTACACAAATATTCAGCTTGCCGTCCCTGTTGCAACAAGGTCATTGGAATATTAGAGAACTGTTGAGTTGCACCACCATGCATAAATAACACGGCGTAGTCATCACTTATGTTCAGTAATTTACGAAAGTTCTGCTCTGCTTTGGCTGCCATCGCTTGATATTCAGCCGAGCGATGACTAATTTCCATTACCGAAACGCCGAGACCTTGCCAATCGAGTAATTCCTGTTGCGCTTTTTGTAAAACGGCTTTTGGAAGTGCGGAGGGTCCGGCGCAGAAATTATAGGTGGTTTTACTCACCGCTTTCTCCATCTGTATCAGATTCTTTGTCTATATTGTTTTCAGGTGTATTAGCATTGTCGCCGTTTTCTGCAGGCTGTTCAGCTGATTCGCCTTCGACAACTTCGCCTTCAACAACTTCATCTTGATCTTCAAGCTCATCAATACGCTGAAGTCCTACCAAAGTTTCACCTTCTTGGAGTCGAATCAAACGAACCCCTTGAGTATTTCTACCCATGATTCTGATTTCGTCGACTCGAGTTCTTACCAAAGTTCCGCCTTTAGAAATCAACATGATTTCGTCGCCATCTTGAACTCTTACTGCACTAATGGCTTTACCATTTCTTTCGCTTAAGGTTATTGAGATAACACCTTGGCCACCACGCCCTCTAACTGGATGTTCAGTCATATTTGTGCGCTTGCCGTAGCCGTTTTCAGTAACCGTTAGAATTTGACTGTTATTATCGGCCCTAACTAAAGCAATCACTCGTTGTTCTTCGGTGATTCTAATCCCTCGGACGCCTCGCGCGGTACGTCCCATTTCTCTTACATTACTTTCATGGAAGCGAATAACTTTTCCAGCATCGCTGAACAACATTAATTCATCTTCACCATTGGTCACTAGAGTTCCAATTAACTCATCACCTTCGTCAAGTCTTAATGCGATAATACCGTTTGCTCTAGGACGAGAGAACTGCTCTAAAGAAGTTTTCTTAACCGTACCGCTGGCAGTTGCCATAAATACATATTCATCTTCTTTGTATTCTTTAACTTGTAAGATACTGGTAATACGCTCACCTTCTGCTAACGGCAAGATATTAACAATTGGTTTTCCTCTTGAACCACGACTTGCCAGTGGCAATTCAAACGTTCTTAACCAGTAAACTTTACCCGCACTAGAGAAACATAAAATGGTTGCGTGAGTAGACACAACTAACAGCTTTTCAATGAAATCTTCTTCTTTCATTTTGGTAGCGGATTTACCTTTACCTCCGCGTCTTTGTGCTTCATATAAAGCCAGCGGCTGATACTTGACATAACCTTCATGAGACAAAGTCACTACCACATCTTCTTCAGGAATTAAGTCTTCAATTAACAAATCAGCAGAACTATTAGTAATTTCAGTGCGACGCTCATCGCCAAAGTTTTCACGAATCTCTTCTAACTCTTCGCGAATCACTTCCATTAACCTTTCTACGCTATTTAATATTGCTAACAATTCCGCAATAAGGGCTATCAGACCTTTGTAATCATTAATAATTTTTTCATGCTCAAGACCTGTTAATTTGTGCAGTTTTAAATCCAAAATAGCTTGCGCTTGTACTGGAGATAAATGATATTTTCCGTCTACTAAGCCATACTGTTCTTCTAAATCATCAGGACGACAAGCATCAGACCCAGCGCTTTCTAGCATCGCTAAAATCGCGCTTGCGTCCCACCCTCGAGCCACTAATTGCTCTTTGGCGACAGCAGGACTTTCTGCCTTTTTAATTAACTCAATAATTTCATCGATATTCGCTAATGCTAAAGCTAAACCTTCGAGAACATGGGCTTTTTCTCTTGCTTTTCTTAGGTCAAAAATAGTTCGTCGTATAACGACTTCTTTTCGGTGTTTAACAAACGCCTCAAGCATTTCTTTTAGATTGAACAGTTTAGGTTGTCGATCTTGCAACGCAACCATATTAATACCAAATACAGTCTGCATTTGAGATTGAGAATACAGGTTATTCATTAATACTTCGGCGTTTTCGCCACGACGAAGCTCAATCACCATACGCATACCGTCTTTGTCTGACTCATCTCTTAAACCGGTGACGCCTTCAATCTTCTTTTCTTTTACAAGGTCTGCAATTTTTTCTATCAGGCGAGCTTTATTCACTTGGTAGGGAAGTTCTGTGACAACAATACTTTCTTTACCGTTCTTTTCGTCCGTTTCGATGTGGTGTCGGGCTCGAATGTAAATACGCCCCTTACCTGTTTGATAGGCTTGTAGAATTCCCGCACGACCATTAATGATTCCTTCGGTTGGGAAATCGGGGCCGGGAATATGTTCCATAATTTCTTCTAGAGTAATATCTGGGTTATCG
This sequence comes from Kangiellaceae bacterium, assembly GCA_965230505.1. Lineage (GTDB taxonomy): Bacteria > Pseudomonadota > Gammaproteobacteria > Enterobacterales > Kangiellaceae. The sequence continues at coordinate 4,906,911 of OZ246006.1, forward strand.
ATAGTGGCTAAACAGGCACTAATAACCTCATTCATATTATGTGGTGGAATATTGGTCGCCATACCAACCGCGATCCCCGAAGAGCCATTAACTAAAAGATTTGGCACTCTGGTGGGTAACACTTGCGGTTCACTTTCAGAGCCATCATAGTTTTCGTCCCAATCGACGGTCTCTTTATCAAGGTCACTTAATAACTGATGGGCTAACTTGTCCATTCGAACTTCGGTATAACGCATCGCCGCGGGTGAATCACCATCAACCGAACCAAAGTTACCTTGACCATCCACTAACATATAGCGAAGCGAAAACGGCTGCGCCATTCGAACTATGGTGTCATATACAGCGGTATCACCATGAGGATGATATTTACCGATAACGTCACCAACCACACGAGCCGATTTTTTGTAGGGTTTATTGTAATCGTTGGATAACACATTCATCGCATACAAAACACGACGATGAACCGGTTTTAATCCGTCTCGAACATCGGGAAGTGCACGACCTACAATAACGCTCATTGCATAGTCGAGGTAAGAGACTTTCAACTCATCTTCGATGTTGATTGGTAGAACTTCTTTAGCGAACTCACCCATAAACAGCCATTCTTCCTTATCTTATTGATTTTATTAATTAAATAGTCAATTTTAGCACTAAGCTCAGCGGCTCGAAAAACGCGCTTAGGCGTTTCGTGAAATATCCATAGTTAGCGCTTTACAAATGCTATTTTTAGCCGCAAATCATACCACAAAAAAGCTGTTCTAGATGAACAAAATTTTGCTCAAATCCAATATTTATGGTGTTGCTGGTCAAACAATGAACAGGATGGTCGAATAGTGACCAGTTGTTAGGATTAAAAGACATTTTTTACTTCTTGCACCAGTCCAAAGTGGGTAGAATATCGTAATATAAATAGTCCATTCATCGGTCTTAAAATTTTATGCAAAGCCACAGCTTACAAAATGAGCAATTGATTGCACTTTCTCCGGATTGGATCATCCCGATGACTGATTGTGCGCTCCCCCAAGATGATTCAACCGAAACGGCAAATGGGTCACAGCAAAATTGGCTGGTTGATTCCAGTGTGGTGATTAAAAACCAACAAATTGTGGACATAATTAGGACTTCTCAACTTGAGACTTTGTACCCAAACTGCAAGCACTTAAGGCTCAAAGGGCAGGCTCTAATCCCTGGGTTCATCAATGCGCATTGCCATGCAGCAATGAATCTTCTTAGAGGGTATTCTGATGATTTACCGCTTAAACAATGGTTAGAACAGGCAATTTGGCCGGTTGAGAGTGAGTTTGTTGATGATGACTTTGTTTATGAAGGTAGCTTGATCGCTATCGCAGAAATGTTGCGAAGTGGCACCACTTGCTTTCAAGACATGTACTTTATGCCAGAACAAATTGCTAAAGCAGCTCAAAAAGCTGGTATAAGAGCAAATATTGGTTTGATGGTTGTTGACTCTAAAACGGCTTGGGCTAATGATGCTGATGAATATATCAGTAAAGGAATTGCAGTCTTCGACAAGTTCAAACATGATGCAAAATTAAGCTTCAGTTTTGCTCCGCACGCCCCTTACACAGTCAGTAAAGAAACATTGCAAAGAGTTTCCACCTTAAGTTTTGAACTTTCAATGAATATTCACATGCACATTCATGAAACAAAGCAAGAAATTACTGATTTCGAACAACAACACGGCTTGACCCCACTTGCAATGATGTACCAAAACGGTCTTTTGTCACCGCAACTCAATGCAGTACATATGACCCAGTTAGAACCACACGAAATAGAATGGATCGCCAAATCGGGCACCCATGTAATCCATTGCCCTCAGTCCAATATGAAATTGGCGAGTGGAATCTGTCCGGTAGACAAACTGCTCGAAGCGGGTATTAATGTCGCTATCGGAACAGACGGAGCAGCTAGCAATAATGCATTAAATATGCTGTCAGAAATTCAAACTGCCGCGCTACTAGCAAAAGTATCCTCACTGAAGCCCGAGACCTTATCAGCCGAAAACACTCTCTACGCGGCCACAATGGGCGGTGCAAAAGCGTTAGGCATCGACGCTTTAGTCGGTTCAATTGAAGTTGGTAAACAAGCCGATTTGGTCGCCATCGACTTAAATACCATAGAAACCCAACCTGTTTACAATCCAATATCTCAAATTGTCTATTCAGCATCACGCGAAAATGTCAGCCATGTTTGGGTAGCAGGTAAATTGTTGTTGGACAATAGAGAATTAACTACCCTGAACCAAAATCAAATGTTGAAAATCGCTGATAAATGGCGAACCAAAATTCAAGGCTTTAAAAATGACTGACACAATCAATGTTGATCCTGCTGAAATTAAAAAGTTTTCAGACCTAGCATCAAGGTGGTGGGACAAAGAAAGTGAATTTAAACCGCTACATGAAATCAATCCGCTTCGTTTAGATTACATAGAAAAACAAGCCGCGGGACTTAGCGATAAAAAAATTATCGATGTTGGCTGCGGCGGCGGAATTTTAGCGGACTCCATGGCTCAAAAAGGCGCGGTCGTAACAGGGATTGATATGGGGGAAGCCCCTCTTTCAGTCGCTAAGTTGCATCAGCTAGAGTCTGGTCAAAAAGTCGATTATCGACAGGTCACCGCAGAACAAATGGCCGAGGAAAACCCGGCGAGCTTTGATATTGTGACTTGCATGGAAATGCTAGAGCACGTGCCAGAGCCTGACTCAGTGATCAGTGCGTGTTCTAGACTCGTGAGACCTGGTGGTGACGTATTTGTGTCAACCATAAATCGCACGGCTAAAGCCTTTGCTTTTGCTATTGTAGGTGCGGAATACTTGTTAAAGATCCTGCCTAAAGGAACTCACCATTATAATAAATTTATCAAGCCGTCTGAAATCGATCGATGGGCGAGACAAAATAAATTGCATCTTCAAAACCTAATTGGAATGCATTACAACCCCTTAACAAAACGATATTGGTTGGCTGAGGGCGTTGATGTGAACTACATCATGCATTTTAAAAAGGAACCTGAGTAATCGTTCTTACTTCGGCATAATCAAAAACTAGTACAAAACTAATTTAAAGCGGGCTCTTGATTTCAAAAATGACTCCAGATAGGTCATTTTTATTTGTCACCCTAACAGAAAAACCATGATAATCCGCAATTAATCTAACCACGTGTAGACCTAAACCTAAATTAGCGCCGTTGGAATGTTCTTTTGAACGGATTGACACCAAAGAATCAAATACCCGCTTAAGATTTTTTTTAGCTATAGTGGGACCGAAGTTCGCCACTTGCAAGCTAAATCCGCTATTGCTAGTAAATAATCCGATATTGATAGGTTGACCTTTGGCGCAAAAGTCCATCGCATTTGACAATAACTTATCAAACATTTCTGAAAATAATTCGACTGATAAATTTACGTTTATGCTTTCCATATTAGTTTCAAAAATAAAATGGTACTTTGGAAAAGATGATTGAAAACCACTTACAGTACTGCGAATAAAATTTACCAAATCAACTTTTTCTTTTTCTGTTGATTGCATCGCTTCTTTAACACTAGACGCCTGTCTCATTCGGCTTATGATTTCGCCTAATCGTTTGTTGCCATCTAGTGCTCGATTAATAACTTCTAACTCCTCGTAATTCGAACTGTTTAAAGCTAAGTTATCTAGCGAAGACCTGACTATTGCGATAGGTGTTCTAAGTTCATGAGAGAGTCTAGCCGCAAGTTTTTCAAGATATTCGTTATAATCATATAGTCTCTCCCCCATATTCGAGAATGCTCGATAGAGCTCATCGATTTCGTCGCCTTCCTCAACTGGTACTCTGAGGGGGGAATGCATTCGTCCTTGCTCATCAACAACTTCCTCTATAGCCTGATGAAGCTTTTTGATTCGACCTACTGTTCGATTGATATACCAAAAAATAATCCATACCACTAACAAAAATGTCACCAAGATCAAACTCAACATTTTCAACAATGCTTTCTTTTGAAGTATTTGAACTCTCGCAACATTTTCTTCTAACAATAAAACCCCTTTTATTTCTTCATTAGTCGCTAATGGATAAGCTGCGATGGCAATCGCATTGTCACTCCCTTTAAGATACTCGACTCGAGTCATCTCATTTCCATTTAATGCTCGATAAGTTGCATCTGTGTTTATTTGTAAAAGCCCATTACGAGGGTCCGACTCGATGATGGATTGATTACTGAGAATCCAATTAAAAAATCGATTACGGCTAAACTGCAATTGGTCAGTTTTTAAATTTCCTTTTGTAGCTAGCACTCGACCAAACTTATCTAAAACCCAAATTCGCTGAGCCGGCTTTAAGGTTAGCTGTTCAACAAAATGGCTAAATTTAGGGGACGGCCAAACAATCGGATTCAAATCAAAACGAGTGGTACTGAGCTGCCCTTGGTGGCTGTCTGATTTTTCTATATCAACATCACGATGAGTTATTTTTATTTCTTGTGGATTAATCCCAGACGGAAATTGAATTTCTAAATTGAATCCTGACGCTGTATTTAACCAATAGGCTTTAAATCGCCAGTCGGGTTTTAGGCTTTTGCCGACTCTTACAGCGAATTCTCCAGTCCCAGTTGGTGTCAAAAATATGGTTGTGTACTGTTGGTTGGCTTTATATTCAATTTCAATTGAGTCCGCAGCACCTTCACCATCCAGCCTAGGAAAAATGACTTTGTCATCGTCAATTCTCAAAGAAACCAAAAAATTATCGTCTGAGTACCCTAGTAGAACAGAAAACTCCTGAGCGCCATTAGATATTTTCGTTCGATAATCTTTGTGCTCTGTCCATTCATCGAAAAAACCATCTAACACTAGTTTCGAAGAGATTGGAAAAACAAAAAACTCTTCACCAATAAAAGTATTGCTATCTGGTAGCACACTCTGTTCAAACCAGTCTAGGTTTACCATTAATTGGTTGGCTATCAAACGGTTTGATAGGGCTAAATTATCTTTAACACTTTCAACGAGTGTTTTTTCAATTTCTTGTAATAAACTAATTGAAAAAATTGGAACCATTAAAATGACTAGTACAATACTTGTCACCTTTCGACTTAAAGGCCAAAGCCGAGGGTTTAGACTAGCCAACTTCATAGTGTAGGTTCCGACGTTAAGGTTTCCATCGATACCCCATACCATAAACTGTTTCGATCTTATCAAATGAGTTATCTAGTGCTGTTATTTTTTTTCTTAATCGTTTGATATGCGAAGTCACTGTACTATCGTCTACTACAGCTTTGGCAGCTTCCATCAATTGTTCTCTGGTTCTAACATGCCCTGGGTGTTTAGCAAGCGCATTTAGAATCCAAAATTCAGTTAGTGTAATTTCAATCGGCTTATTCGACCAAGTCGCGGTAAACCGATTAATATCTAACTTCAGCTGATCCACTTCAATCAGGTCATCATCTTTATTTAGGTTCGTCTTTAGTGCGTCAATCCTTCTAAATAGAGCTGAAATTCTAACCATCACTTGAGTTAGAGAGATATCCTTAGTCAAATAATCGTCGGCTCCCAACCTTAAGCCTGAAATAGTATCGAACTCACTGTCCAAAGCCGTAAGAAAAATAATTGGTAAAGATGAGGACTGGGCGCGTAAAAAACGACAGAGTTCAAAACCACCTTCGGGATCATCCCCTAAACCCACATCCAAGATAGCTAAGTCGGGCAACCTCGTTTCAAAGGCAACAAGTGCATCTTGTTTGTTTTCATAGGCCATGACTTGATAGCCTTGTTTTCTCAGAGACTGAGTATAGTTTTCTCTAATCGCTTGTTCATCTTCAACCAATGCTATTCGTTTCGCCACCGCTGTATTCCTTCTAGTTAAACTAATAAGTTATTTATTCGAGATGGTCTTTATAACACCATTTGTTGGTAATTAATTGATTAACGGGTAAACGCCATAATTCTGCCACAATTCGACGCCAAAACAACCTAATCATCACATTCTAATGCCTCAAAACAGGTTTTAAATAGCCACATGTTCGCAATGACGCGAATTGAGCAAAAAGGAAGAATAACTTATTTGGTTTTGGTATCTATCTTAATCTCCAAATAAGCAAGGACGACTTATCGCCATGGATGGCCAACTAAATTTAACTAACGAAACATACTAATATCAATTAGAGGAACTAAACATGAAAAAATCACTAATCGTCTCAACTTTAATTACAACCATGGCGCTAACATCGGCTCAGGTTAATGCTGCAGCGAGTACCGAAGAAAGTGTAGGCTTCTTTTCTGGAGCCGTTACAGGGGCCGCGGTTGGAGGACCCATTGGCTTTTTTGTTGGTGGCGTCGCTGGTGTTCTATTGGGTGAACAAGTGGAAAAAGCTAACAAATTAGATTCCACTGTCGCGAAGCTTGATCAACAATCAGACGCCTACCTGCTGGTTAGAAACCAACTGGATTCTATGAAAAAACAAGTCTCTCAAGCAGAACAAGAGCTGCACTCTGCTAATCAGTGGCTTACAGAAGGATTAAGCTTAGACTTATTATTTGCAACTAACTCGTCCACGCTCTCCGATAAGGATAATAATGTACTAGACAAACTAGCAACTCTATTAGTTAAGTTTCCAGAATTAAAAATTAGACTCGATGGCTTTGCCGACCCGCGGGGACCACAACAATCCAATTTTCAGCTGTCGCTAGACCGAGCAAACGCAGTTCAAAACGCGCTTGTTGATAAAGGTGTCTCTGCAGAAAGAGTCTTGGTTGAGGCGCACGGTGAAAAAAATGCCGTTTCGATCCAACCTAGCCCGGAAAACTATGCAGTAGAACGTAAGGTCAGTATTAAATTCTTAGTCGAGCAACCTTCGACAGTAGCACAAAACTAACTCAATCTTCTAACGGGAGCGTTACTTCACTATTGATTAGACTGTATTGTGATTGTAAATAGCTCCCACCAGTTCTCTCCAGCCCTTGGGCGCATTTTAAGTGGTGCGCCCTTTTTTGGTACTTTTCACCTTTGACTATATTATCTGGCATAATTTTCGTTGCCGTCCTATTATTGATAGAGTCGCTAGGGAATTTTGACTAAAATCCCTGAGCTTTGTGACTAAATGGAGGCGTCGTGATGATCGAGAGATTTGAGTCATGCCAATAGTCAATGTAAAAACAGTTGACCTATTGGTGCTATTGTTTTGCACTATGTCGGTGATTACACCGTGCGAAAGCAAAGCTAATATCGAGCAGGCAAATGCAGTTCAACCTGTCAATCTACACCCCCATATTTCAACCGAGTTAGTGCAGTTTAAAGCGGCAGAACGAGCTTTAAAGCAAAGACGTTACCAGCAATTTGAAAGCCTTCTAGCAGAACTTGTTGACCATCCTCTAGCAGCATACCTAAAGCGCGATAGGTTAATCGCGCAACTTTCTGATTCCACTAACCGCTCTACTCTGCCAAATGAAATAAAGCTATTTTTAAAACGGCATCACAATCAAGTGGTTTCTCGAAAGCTCCGCTATTACTGGTTAAATTATTTAGCGGATTCTTCTCAAACTAAACTATTCAGAGAATTTTACCAACCGCAAAGAAGCCACAAACTTAGGTGTTATCACCTTATGTTGCAGATAACAGATGGTCAATCATTTGACGATCTGTCACCTCAAATAGAGCAAATTTGGCTTACAGGCCAGTCGCTCCCAAAACAATGTGATCCCCTCTTCTTGGCTTGGAAGCAAAAAGGAGAACTCACTGAAGAGAGAATCTGGCAAAGAATGCAATTAGCAGCGAAACAGAAAAAGTTTCAATTAGTAAACTACCTCTCGCGTTTGTTACCGGTAAACAGCCAACGGTCTGGTCACTGGCTCGTCAAAGTGCATAAAAATCCAAGTATACTCAAACAACGTTTACCCAAGCAGCTAAAGCCAGCTCACGCGCAAACTATAATATTGGCCGGACTAGAAAAATTGGCTTGGAGTAAACCAAAAGACGCTATTAAATACTGGAAACGATACCAAACTTTGCTCGCATTATCAGTCAATCAAAAGACCCAATTACGTCGCGCGATTGGACTATCCTTAGCAATCAATGGTTCAACCGAAGCCAGTAACTGGCTACACAGTGTGGAATTGCAAGCCGATCACTCTGTGAAACAGTGGTTATTAAGTAATCGTTTAAATCACTCTGACTGGACTGCTACTCAGAAATACACCCTGCATAATTTAATCTCTGAAGGTAGCGATAAATGGCTATTTTGGAATGCAATCGCAACCCGAAAACTTGGCAACCTTGAGCGTTCAAATGCGCAATTGAAAAAACTAGCCAAAAGGCGAAGTTACTACGGTTTTTTAGCGGCTGCTAGCTTAGATAAACCACTCAATTTAAATCGTAGTGCGGTGACCGTCGAAACCGCCGAAATAGCAAGAATATCAAATAATGCGGTCGCTCAACGCGCTAAAGCGCTATTCGAGTTGGGAAGATACTCTGAAGCTCGTAGCGAATGGAACCAATTACTTAAATCACTTCCTAAATCGAGCTATGTCGCTGCCGCCCATCTGGCACATCATTGGAACTGGAATCATCAATCCATTTTAGCATTCGCTAGAAGCAAATCTCTCGATGATATTGAAAAGCGCTTTCCATTATACCAGCATGAGCAGTATTTAACTTCAGCAAATCAGTTTGAAATCCCGATATCTTGGGCTTACGCCATTACACGTCAAGAGAGTGCATTTAAAAAAGATGCAACTTCATCTGCCGGTGCGCAGGGGCTAATGCAACTAAAACCAAGTACTGCAAGGCTTGTGGCGAGAAAAAAGTTAAAGCATTTAGCAATTGCAAAATTATCTAATCATGCGATTGCGCGGAAGAAATTACTTCATCAACCCGAACTAAATATCACCTTGGGAGTAGCCCATTTAAAACAAATGCTAGAATACTATGAGGGCAATCATATTTTAGCGACAGCAGCCTATAATGCGGGCTCCGCTAGAGTTGACGACTGGTTAAAGGATAACAATGTCTCAAATTCCATCGCTTGGATCGAGCAAATTCCGTTTAAGGAAACTAGAGAATACGTTAAAAATGTCTTAACTTATCAAGAAATTTATGCAGAACTTATCAACGAAGACGCACGATTTATTAGCAATATCAATAAATTAGTGATCCCTACGCACAACAGAAGCAGTTCTCAGGTGAGCACCCGTTAAAGCAAACAATAGTGACCTCAATTCTAACTAGTTTTGAGTTCTAATTTCTAATCATTTTATGCACTAAAAATCGCGGTTTAAATAGCAATTCAATCCTTTTAAAATCGATAATTTTGTACAATGATTATAGAGTCTACATAGAACGAATCCCCTACAATCCTTAATTGCGAGGGCAAACCAATGATGTCTGGACAAGTAACAGCAGAGATCGGTCACTGGTACCGAGCTTTAAATGACAACCAACTTTTTGAAGTTGTCGCTATCGATTATGATGAGCAAACCATAGAAACTCAAAACTTTGATGGAGATATTTCTCAAATCGAATTTACCGGGTGGAAAGGGCTTTTTCCGATTGAAATAGCGCCTCCAGAAGACTGGACCGGTCCCTACGAAATAGACCGAGATGATACTGCATTCAACATTTACGCTCTAAATGAAGCGATCCTGCAATACAAAAGCTCACATTAATAACCTGTTCCACTCGGTTAATCGATAGTCATACGACACCCTAATTGGCCTGCAGTAATCTGGTTAATTCATTTAATTAACGCTCCCGCAGTACAGTCTTTTACGACACATCTTTACAACTCCGAAATTAGGCTTTAAATCACTCGATCTCCTTTGGTAGCCTGTGTAAAATAGCGCCAAAATTTATTCAGAGCTTGAAAGGCTGCCAACCATGTCAGAAAACAATCAAAAACCTCTTAGTTACAAAGATGCAGGCGTCGATATCGAGGCAGGAAACCAGTTAGTCGATAGAATCAAAAGCGTCGCTAAAGCGACCAAACGCCCAGAAGTAACGTCTAATCTTGGTGGCTTTGGAGCGATGTTTGAACTCCCTTCTGGTTACACACAACCGGTATTGGTTTCTGGAACTGACGGTGTTGGCACAAAGCTACGTCTTGCAATCGATGCGGGTATTCACGATAAAGTTGGAATTGACTTAGTCGCTATGTGTGTAAACGATTTAATTGTTCAGGGTGCTGAACCACTATTTTTCTTGGATTATTACGCTACTGGAAAGTTGGATATTGAAACCGCTGTTAGTGTTGTCACCGGCATTGGAGAAGGCTGTAAACAGTCTAACTGTTCGTTGATAGGTGGCGAAACCGCAGAAATGCCAGGCATGTACGAAGGCGAAGACTACGACTTGGCCGGTTTTTGCGTAGGCATCGTTGAGAAAAGCAAAGTGATTGATGGTAGCCAAGTAAAAGCAGGTGATCAATTGATTGGGCTTGCCTCAAGTGGCCCTCACTCGAACGGCTACTCATTAATCCGTAAAATCATTGAAGTCTCTGGAGCTGATTTAAAACAACCGTTCGGTGACAAAACCCTTGCAGAAACTTTGCTTGAACCTACTAAAATCTATGTTAAGTCTGTACTCAAATTAATTGAAAAGATCAATTTAAAAGCACTATCCCACATCACTGGTGGTGGATTGCTAGAGAACATACCAAGAGTCCTTCCTGAAAATAGCTGTGCACAAATCGACCAATCGAGTTGGAACAAGCCAGAAATATTCAACTGGTTGCAGCAAAATGGTAATGTTGAAAGCAACGAAATGTACAAAACCTTTAACTGTGGCGTTGGAATGGTGCTTGTCGTATCGGCAGAAGAACTAGCACTTGCGCTCGAAGTGCTTAATGGTTGCGGTGAAAACGCTTGGCATTTAGGCCAAATTGTCGAATCGAATAATGATAATCAGGTCACTTTCGTCAACTAACGCTTAAGTCAGCGTTAGTGTTTTACTTCTGACAGCAGCAATTCCAATTTAGGTTTTAATAGGTTCAAGCATGTCAAAAAAGAATGTTGTCGTCTTAATATCAGGTAGCGGGTCCAATTTACAGGCGTTTATTGAAGCCCAAAAAGCCCCAGACTTTTTTGGCGAAATAAAGGCTGTCATTAGCAATAAAACCGATGCCTATGGTCTAACTAGGGCTGAACAAGCTGGGATTCCTGCCATCGCGGTAGCCCATCAAGATTTTGAAGATAGGCTGTCATTTGATACTGCATTGGCTCAAGTTATCGAAAACTTTCAACCTGATTTAGTCATACTCGCAGGGTTTATGAGAATTTTAACCGCTGAGTTCGTTAGTCAATTTAAAGGTCGATTATTGAACATTCACCCATCTTTGTTGCCAAAGTACCCAGGTTTACATACACATCGCAAAGCTTTAGACAACAAAGATAAATATCACGGAACCTCTGTTCATTTTGTTACCGAAGAACTAGATGGTGGCCCGATAATCGGACAGTCAAAGACGGAAATACTTGCAAGCGATGATGAAGAAAGTCTAGTCAAGAGAGTTCAGGCACTAGAACACCAGCTGTACCCCGAAATTGCTAAACTTTTTCTTGATGGCTCTATTAGCTTAAAAAAGGATCGTGTTTATTTTGAGAATAACCCGTTGCAAGTTCCCATTACTATCCAGTAATCGAGAGAAACTTCAAGAAAACGGCTTAACAACTTTTAAATCGTGGTTTATCACGCCACTTGAGTTATTGATTAAAGGTTTGCTTGCCAGTCTCTGTGTCGCGAATTTTCAGCTATCTGCTGAAGGGAATACGCTTAACGAAGACCAAGTATCACAACTTGAAATTCATCAATCTGAAGCCACTAAAGCAGTAAATCCTAAGTTTTGGGCTTTTGTTTATCCCTATAACGCTCGTTACGCAGTGTCTAGCAACGGAGATGTCATTGGGTACTCTAACCGTGAACTCAGTAAATCGGAAGAAGTTTGGCAGCTATCAACCGATGCGACTGCCAGTAAGTATTTCCTAAAAATGACTAGCACCGAACTTTCGCGATTTAGCTTTATAAATAATCAACTTAAAACCTTAGAATTTGACTCTAAAACTAAAATATCGTTTAAGAAAGAGCGCCATATGAATCAAGTCTTCAACTGGCAAACAAAGACTGAGATAGGCCGAAAAGATAAAAAGAGCTGGAAGATCAGCCACGATGACCTCGTTTATGATCGCGTTTCTCACTTGATTCAACTGCGAGCTGACTTAATCGCTAATCACACAGCATTAACCTATAAAGTGAGTTATAAAGGCAAACTTCATGATTATCACTATGAAAAACAAGGTGAAGAGGTAGTCACCACTAAAATGGGAAAGCTCGATACCATTAAGCTTACCAGAGAAAAGTCGAATGGAGATATATTTGTGGTTTGGATGAGTCCGGAACTCAATTATTTTCCAGTGAAAATCTCTCAACTCGAGGAAGACAAACCAGATATCACTATGATTTTAGAGTCGCTTGAGTACATCACATCCAGTGGTTCTAATCAGCTTACCCAAGACCCACAGTCATTTTAAGTTAAATTAGAAGCGGCCTACTGTGGAGCCGGTCATTCCAATAGCTTTCTTACTTTTTTCTCAGTACTCTTCATACCCGCATTTTTGCCGAGTTCTAATGCTTTTTCCGCCGAGAGACCTTGCAGCTTAAATGCTCTATAGGCAAGCAAACCACCCACGCGATTGCTACTAGCGCAATGTACAAGCGCAGGCTCCTTAAGATCACCAAGTGCTTCATGTAATTTTTGAGCATTCTCAAGGTTGATTCCATCACTACCGGCAACTTCGATAACAACATACTTGAGCCCTAACCCTTCAACAACTTGCTGTTCATCGAATTGACTAAACTCCCCCTTGGTACGAAGGTTAATGACCGTTTTAATCCCTTTTTTAGCCAGCAGATGTAAGTCTTGTTTAGTGGGTTGCCCACCTGTAATTAGATTGTCGCTGGGGTTAGCCCGATTGCTCATTTCTAAGTTTTCCAATTTTTGGTTTGCCCAGCTTCCGGTACTTAGTGAGAATAGAACAATAATGAAAAATAAAGCGTTAATTTTAACTGTCACGGGGACCTCTCGTCTCAAATGAACGGCACATAACCATACCCTAATTCAAGTTAATTTACCGCCATTTAGATTTTAAGTCTATATTTTATTCGTAACCATCATAACCAAACTATTGACTAATGTAGGCGCCACTAGTTAACAAAAAGTTAATCTAAATCAACTAAATGCCAATCTGTTGACGATAGCACATAATCACATTGACTTAATGCACTGGGTTCGCTTAATCTTTAGCCTCATACCAAGTTGAAATGGAGGCAATATGTCATTAACCAGTGCATTTTCGCTCTTATATGGGCCTGACAATGAATGGCAAAATATCAGCGAGAAAAAACAAAGCATTAGTCATATCTATTTAACCTATTTAATTTACTTTGCAGCCATTCCACCGGCAGCAGCGTTCGTCGGTAGCACTTATGTGGGATGGCAAGTAGGCAATGGCGAAACTCATACTCTGACTGTCGATAGTGCTCTTAAACTTTCTATTGCCGCATACATTGCCATATTGGTTGCAGTTATGGTCCTTTCTATGTTTATTCAGTGGATGGCAAAAACCTACGGAGCTAAACCGACTCTATCAGAATGTGTCAATTTAACAGCCTATAGCTTTACACCGCTGTTTTTAGCAGGATTTCTAGGCGCCTTTCCAATCTTATGGCTTGATATGTTAATGACGTTAGTAGCAATCGGAATGTCAGTCAATTTACTATTTAAAGGTGTTCCAAAACTAATGGGGATTTCGGAAGAAAAAGCTTTCCTTTTTTCAAGTTCGATATTAACCGTGGCCATGGTAAGCTTAGTTGGGATGTTAGCTATTACTGTTATATTTTGGGGTTCGGGATTATCACCAGTGTTTCAATCTAGCTAGAGAAACAGAGCAAACCAATACAACAGAAAATATGAAGTAATATTTGAGGCAAACTTAAATTGGATGTAATTTTTTGGCTAATTCCCTTGTCGATCGCAATTCTTGTTTTAGCGATTGCGTTATTTTTTTGGGCTGTTAGAACAGGTCAGTTTGATGATTTAGACTCCCCTGCGGTTAATATTCTACTCGATGATGATAGTCCCAATTCAAATAGACGAGGGCAGGATAAACCATAATACAATGGCAACTCGGTTAAGTTTATTATTACTACTCCTTATCCTCTGCTTTTCTGCGGATTGCAAAGCGAGTTCAACGTTATTGGTTGACCAAGATTTTAATGTGATATCATTTAACGGAGTCAGTTATAAAAGCAGTTTTGTTACCTCCGACTCCAAAATTAAGCTTAATCCGGGCGTTAACAAGATTGCGATTGAATACGAAGTTGTTTTTGATCATGATGACGACTTTGATTTGATAAAGTCCGACACAGTGCTCGTTAGTTTCTACGCCAATAGAAATCAAAACTATGTGCTAAGTTATCTTAAGCCAGCTAATCCAAGAGCCGCAAGAATATTCGCCAAAAATCCAACAATCAGTATATTGGATCAAACAGGTAAAAATCTAAAGGCTTCAAGCTATTTTCTTGGTTCAAAATCTGAAAGCTTTATCAACCAACAAACAAAGCCATCACTGAGGGGCCAACAACCGATTAACATCATTTCTAATAAGAACCCTCGGTCAACTAAAAAGCGGCCTGCTGTTCACTCTTCGAAGCCTGATAAACCAATGACAGATGTGGCAGAAAAACTAGAATTCTGGTGGAGTAAAGCAACGCCTAAACAGCGCGAAGCTTTTCTAAAGAAAATCTTAAACAAAGAGTAGGTACTTGTTGGAATCCATCACTTTAATAGGGGCTCTTTTTCTTGGGCTAATGGGCGCTGGACATTGCTTAGCAATGTGCGGTGGGATTATTTCGACATTATCAGCTTCCAGCAATAGTCCGCAAAAAAGGTCCAATTGGCTGTTTGTTTTTGTCTATCAAATGGGCCGAATAACTAGTTACACCCTATTCGGCTTTATCGCTGGATGGATTGGTTTTCAATTCAAGCAAGCCAGTCCGCTTCCAGTTTTACAAATTATTTCAAGCGTGCTTTTAATCGCAATGGGTCTCTATTTAACCCGAGTTTGGATGGGGTTAAGTTACCTTGAAAAACTAGGCAAGAAAGTTTGGAACATTATCAGCCCGCTCACCAAGCACTTTTTACCGGTAAACAGTGCTAAAAAAGCATTTATATTGGGTAGTTTATGGGGCTGGTTGCCTTGCGGTCTTGTTTATACCAGTTTAGGCTATGCCCTAGCACTTGGAAATAGTCTTCAAAGCGCTACATTCATGTTGCTGTTTGGATTAGGGACATTACCGGCAACATTGCTTGCAGGCAGTGCGACGCTCGGTCTGAAAAGAACCATCAACAATAAGATATTTCGCTGGCTAATAGCGAGTGGCTTTATAGTGTATGGAGTATACACTCTCTACCTCCTTTCATTTAGCACAAGCCATGTAGCTCACCACTAACTATTAACGGCTTAGAAACTTTTTATACTATTAACTGATTAAAACTCTAAGCTAGCACGTCGATAGTCTAAAATTAAACCTTAGACTCCACCCCATACTATTGGTAATAGGTAATCTAGATTATGACAAGTTTTGACCAAGTGATAGAATCCTTAGTAGTCGCCTCGGTTGCAATTGGCCTACTAACTACCTACCTAACACTCAATAAAATTTGGTCTCGCAAAAGCGATGCCAATGTCGCCAAAAGTGTTTCCGTTTTCGCATCAATTTTAGGTATTTTATCTACCGTACCTTTTTTAATTAAATACGGCTTTATCGACGCCGAGTACAAAGGTGCTTTTAAGGCACTTGTCAGCATCATTGCCGGATTTATTTTTTTGCTAATTGGTAGTGGTTTTTGGGTTAGGAGTAGAGAAAAGCCCGAGAGCTTATGGCTAAAATTTAAACGCGCAATTAAACTTGAAAAACACGAAGCGGGAGATCTGGTTAAGGCTCTGTTAAAACCGACAGGCGCTGATAAGATGTTAAATATTTTGATCCAACTTGCCAACATCGATAAACGCGTTGATCAACGAGAATTCCAATTCATTGAAACTTTTGCCGCAAGTTGGGGTATTCCTTTTACAAAAGACGATTTAAATAGGCATAAAATCAAATCACAAGACTCTAGTTATATTGAGTTGAGACATTCGGTTGCCGACTACCTCAACCTCCGTCCACCGATAGAACAATCGACCCATTTGCGGGATGTTTTGAATGCACTAGCGAAATCCGATCAGGCTATTTCTGAGCAAGAACAATTTATTCTCGATGAAATCAACTCGATGTTAGAAGCTTATCGCGCACAAAAGGGCTTTGATGCTAAGTTTCAGGTTGTCATCGCGCCACAAAACCATGACCAAGAAGATTTACTTAAAACCTTGCTGCCAGAATTAGTGATTAGCGAATCCGCCGGAGGTAAAGGATATTTAGTCGGAAACTATTATTCCATGAGATTTGCAAGAATGGTTTGTTCAAAATATAGAAGCTTAAACCTCTTTACTGCGATTGAAACCATCGGAAACCAATCACTAAGCAAAGGGAATATTTAGGTTGGTTTAATCTGTGCTCTTTCTAAACTTTCGCGAATACGGCTTGGCACTTTTTGTTGAGCTTGTAATATCGCTTCTTCAATTGCGCAAACTGTGGCATCAATATTTGCGCTTCCATGGCTTTTAATAACAATGCCTCGTAAACCAATAAGGCAAGCGCCATTATATCTTTCTGGATTAATTTCATCTTTAAATAAATTTAACACCGGCTTGGCTAGTAGCCCGATAAACCTGGTCCACCAGTTTTTTTGAAAAGCATGTTTAATTTTATCTAACAGAAACAAGCTCAAACCTTCCGAGGCTTTTAACACATTATTTCCCGTAAAGCCGTCGGTCACAATCACTTGATAATCACCACTAAATAACTGATTACCTTCTACAAAACCAGAGAATTGAACACCGTCTAAGTTTTCGATGAGAACAGCTGCTTTGCGAAGTTTTTCAGAGCCTTTTATTTCTTCTTCGCCGACATTGAGCAGACCGACTTTTGGTGATTGAACACCATCAATTCCCTTACATAACTCATTTCCCATGATAGCAAATTGCGCTAATCGTTGTTCATTACACTCTACATTTGCCCCTAAATCGAGAAAGTATACTTGACCATTCTTAGTTGTCGGTAGTGCCGAAATTATTGCAGGTCTATCAATACCAGGAAGCATCTTCAAAATAAAACGCGAAATTGCCATGAGCGCACCAGTATTTCCGGCGCTGACACAAGCGTGAGCCTGTCCATCTCTCACCGCTTCTAAGGCTAACCGCATTGAAGACTCTTTTTTAGATTTAAGTGCAATTGAAGGTTTGTCAGTCATTAAAACATCTTGCTTAGAGGGAAATACTGACAGGTTTGGATGTTTGTCTAACTTATGCAGATTTAGCTGAGCTTGAATAACGGGTAAATCACCATACAATAAAAATTTTGTATGGCTATTTTTTGATACAGCGTTATGTTTTAACAAAACACTTTTTACTGCAGGAATTGTAACTGAGGGGCCGAAATCGCCCCCCATACAATCGATTGCTATGGTTAAGTTAGTCATTTCGACTAAATTAAATCAAGTCGCATTCGATAGGATTTAAAATAAATAACAATAATCTATAGTTAGATTAGATAACTTTACGACCACGGTAGTATCCATCTTCAGTCATATTATGACGAAGGTGAAGCTCACCAGTTGTTTGGTCTTCAGATAATGCAGAAGTGTTAGAAACTAGTGCATCATGTGAACGTCTCATACCACGACGTGCGCGCGATTTTTTACTCTTTTGAACAGCCATTGGATTAACTCCTAAGTTTTACAAATTTAAAATCAGTTAAATAAGCTGGGCATTCCCAACTCAATCAATTCTTTTTGAAATCTACGTTTTCTAGAACCTGAAACGGGTTCTTTTTGGATTCCGCTTCTTTTGGTAGTTCACCATAAGAAAGCTTAATCCCTAATTCTTCACTCGCTTTATTAGCGATTAAAGGAAGCGATAATATGAGTTCATCCTCAATCACTTCCTTAATATCTACCTGCCCGTCTTCAACCAGCAGGGGTTCGTAATCTTCATCTAAATCGTCAATTTGATCCTCAGTAACAACCATGCAGTAGGTCACCGTAGTATCAATTCGATGGCTAATGGGCTCAAAGCTAGTTTGACACTCCAATATCACATCAGCAATAACATGCGCTTGCACTAAACAGCGCTTTCTATCATCTAATCGCCCACTCAAATGAGCCTCAATAGTGCCTTCATTTGAGTACAACAGACCGTCGATGCGGGTAAAATCTTTAACTTGCCATTTATACTTTAATTCGCCCTCTTTATTTGCCAATTTTCGAGGTTGTATAAAGGTTTTCAGCTCAGATTTCACATCAGTCTCCATCATAGGCGCGCGATTCTACCCAAAAGTACTTCAAAAGGCAAAACTAATCGCCTGAAAACACTAATAAACTTAGCTTAGAGCGTAATTAACCGCAAATTCTGCATGGATCTCGGTAGTATCGAATAGCCGAACCTTAGTATCCGCTTGTTTAAGTAATAGGCCAATTTCTGTACATCCGAGAATTACCGCTTGTGCACCTTTATCCGCGAGCCTTTCGGTGATTTCGAGGTAACTTTGTTTCGAATCTGGATTAATGACACCCTTACAAAGCTCTTGATAGATAATTTGGTGAATTCGTTCCCGCCCATCTTTCTCAGGGGTAATGACTTCTATTCCATGATTTACCGCTAATCTTTGAGTATAGAAAGCCTGCTCCATGGTAAATTTGGTACCAAGCAAGCCGACTCTCTGAATATTTTGTTTTTTTAGCTTCTCTGCGGTCGCATCGGCAATATGTAGCAAAGGTAAATTGCACTGCTCCGCCACTTGATCAGCAACTTTATGCATGGTGTTGGTCGCAATCACGATACAGTCAGCCCCTGCCAAAGCTAATGACTTCGCTGAGTTAGTCAAGATTGTGGCCATTTCAGGCCATTCTTCAGCCATTTGTAACGCTTCAATTTCGGCAAAATTAAGACTATTTAGCACTATCTTTGCAGAATTTAGCCCGCCAAGTCGTTGCTTTATCTTGGTATTGATCAGCCGGTAATAACTTTCGGTGCTCTCCCAGCTCATTCCACCGATAATACCGATGGTTTTCATTCTTCACCTAAAAGGTCATCAATTAAAATGACCGGTTCTATTTCAGCCCCATCCAAATCTTGGTCCCAGTTGACTCCGACGTACAACCCGTCTTCATCCATACCATGTAACCAAGCATCAATAAAATCGTCTATCCGTATAGGGTTTGGCGTGTAATCACTCCAGTCGTCGGTACAAGCGGCTAACGCATCATTTTCATTAGACCAAAATGGCATTACTTGAGCATCTTCAAACTCATTTGACTCACAGATAGCAAAACCTTCTTTATTCTTTAGGTTCCACACCACCTCGAACTCGTCGGCTTCATCGATAAATCTTTCATAACTATCTTTGTAACTGTCAGTCATTCTTTTGTCTGTTTTCTATTTAATCAATTTGGGTTGTATTCTAACAGAAAATAACCAGTATAATGCTTATTAAACAGTCGATTAAAAGCACATTTCAATGCGGTCTCAAGCAACTACCGATACAGACAAAACAGAGAATTGGAAGTCCGTCACCTATCTATTTCCCTACTTGAGTGAATATAAAGGCAGAATACTTACTGCATTTGCATTTTTAATTTGCGCAAAACTTGCCAGTATCGCCCTGCCCTTACTTCTCGGACAAATTGTCGATGGTATGAGCAACGAGACAGAGCCCACTAACATTGACAGCTCAATTTTTAATCAGCTATGGTTTCTAATACCAACTTCCCTCGTCTTACTCTATGGTCTTTTACGACTAGCTAGTGTTTTATTTGGCGAAATTCGTGACACCTTATTTGGGCGCGTCACAGAACGAGCCATGCGCCGAATTGGCTACAAAGTATTCCAACACTTACATAACTTGGACCTAGACTTTCATCTCGACCGCAAAACCGGTGGTCTTTCAAGAGATATTGAACGTGGCGTATCGGGCATCAGTTTTCTGATGCGTTTTATGATCTTTAACATATTGCCTACATTATTTGAGATTATTATGGTCATGGGGATCTTCTATTCTCAATTTGGATTTAAATTTGCACTTGTCACTTTTATCTCAATTATTCTATACATCAGTTTTTCGGTCATTGTAACTAATTGGCGTAACAAATTTTTAAGGGCGGCAAACAAAGCAGACTCAGACAGCAACAGCCGAGCAATCGACAGTTTACTAAATTATGAAACCGTAAAATATTATACCAATGAAGACTTTGAAGCTAAACGTTATGATGCAGATTTAGCAAACTGGGAGAAAGCTCGAAGGCAAAATCGGCTGTCGCTTTTTGCCCTTAATTCAGGCCAGGCGCTAATCATTAGCGCATCAATGACTTTAATGATGTACCTAGCAGCTATTGACGTAAAAGCGGAGTTAATGACTCCCGGTAATTTTGTAACGATTACGGGTTTAATGATGGGAATCTTTATTCCCCTTAACTTTCTTGGTTTTGTTTATCGTGAAATCAAAATGTCGTTAATTAATATTGAACAGATGTTCAGTCTGTTAGCTGTGGAACCTAAGATCAAAGATTTAGAAAACGCCAAAGAACTATTAGTTAAACGCGGAGTGATCGAATTTAAAAATGTCAATTTCGGTTACTCTAGTCAGCGACAGATTCTAGATAATATCAGTTTTACCGCTAAAGCTGGGGAAACCATTGCATTAGTCGGAGCCAGCGGCTCAGGAAAGTCAACCACTATAAAAATGCTTTTCCGCTTTTATGACCCAGATAGTGGTAGTATTGTTATCGATGAGCATAACATTGCCAATATTACTCAGCACTCGCTCAGGACTGCTATCGGAATTGTTCCGCAAGATACTGTATTATTTAATGACACTATTCTAGAAAATATTCGTTATGGCAGACCTTCTGCCAGCGACCAAGAAATACAGCAAGCCATCAAGATGGCTCATCTAAGTCACTTTATAGAGCAATTACCAGACGGTACCAACACCATGGTAGGCGAGCGAGGATTAAAATTGTCTGGTGGCGAAAAACAGCGAGTAGCAATTGCCAGAACCATTTTAAAGAATCCACCCATCTTGGTTTTTGATGAGGCAACCTCATCATTAGACAGTCAATCAGAAAAAACCATTCTAGACGCAATAAGAGAACTAGCTAAAACGACGACCAGCCTAGTCATCGCACATCGACTTTCAACAATTGTTGATGCGGATAAAATTCTGGTTTTCGACAAAGGTAAAATCGTTGAGCAAGGCACTCATGAACAACTGCTAGCTCTTGGAAAAAAATACCAACAGCTTTGGCTTGCCCAACAAAAAGAGGAGTAAATAATGTCATCGCTTATCTTGGCATCGTCTTCAAAATATCGACAAGCGCTACTTTCACGACTAGGTATAAGCTTTGAATGTATTTCACCAGCCATTGATGAAACACCGCTGTCTACTGAAGCCCCTGCAGAATTAGTTAAACGCTTGTCAGTCGAGAAAGCCAACAAGATCGCTCAAATTCATCCTGAAAAATTTGTAATTGGCTCCGATCAAATCGCGTTTTTTGAAAACAACATTATTGGTAAACCTGGTAGTTTTGCTCAGGCATTCAAACAACTATCTAAATTTTCTGGCAAGTCGATACAATTTCTAACTGGTGTGGCTTTAATCAACAGAAGCGAGAAAGTCTGTTCATTTGAGTGCTCAGAAGTGACGGTAAAATTTAGAACTTTAAGCGAGCAACAAATTGGTCACTATTTAGATGTAGAGCAGCCCTTTGATTGTGCCGGTAGTTTTAAAGTCGAAAAACTCGGCATCAGCCTATTTGAATCAATACACTCGGATGATCCCACCAGCCTAGAAGGACTTCCGTTAATTAAAGTCTGTAGTTTATTAAAATCGGTTGGATTACTTTTATAAAACAATTTTTCAGCTAAGAAAACTAGAAAATCATACCGCAAGTTTACGATATTGATATTGAACTAATCCAATACCAACTATCATGAATAAAATCCCAATCAACTCCATTGTATTCAAATAATCATTTAATAGCGGCATTGCAAACAATGCGGTAAAAATAATTCCAGACATAGCGATTATACTCGCCTCATAAGCTTTCAAATATTGCATTACTTGGCTAAAAACAGTCATTGCTATAGCGTTAGCCACAACGCCATTTAGTCCGATTATTATCCAATCATGATAACTTAAATGCTGAACCGGAAAGTCTATCGCGAGGCCGACTAACACTAACGGAATTCCACCGATACAAACAGAAATTGTTGCAATCTGATGATGGCTTAGACCGTGATCGTTTATAAGCTGTAATTTTCGAATTAGAATATTGGTTAGTGCTAAACAGAATACCGCAAATGCAATGCTAATGACTCCCAAGACCTCACCGCCCTTAGGTTTTTCATAAAAAAACACCCACAATCCAAATACCGCAATGGCTGCGCCCAGGATCTGTAACAACATCGGTTTTTCTTTAAGCAAAACCGCGCTTAGAAACATAGTTACAATCCCAACAAAATTCATTAGATACGCATGGGTAGTCACTGGCAATAAATCGAGCGAATAAATAAAAAAGAACCTAACCGCACAATAATTGAGCAATCCGACACCAACAAGCATTAACCAAACCTTTGGTTTTACGGAAATTATCAAAGATTGTTTTTTGACTAACAATAAATAAGACAACATAGCGAGTATTGCAAATACCATCTGCAACCAAACAAAACTGTAGAATGGCACATCAAACAACGACTTCTTAGCTAAAGTAATAACAAATGAGATTGCAACCATTGCAACAAGTAATTTTAGACTAGCTTGCGTTCGCTGGTTCATAGGCTCCGACTTACGATTAAAGGGCTAAGATTGAGAAAACTAACAAAGTAATTCTTTCAACCTAGTTAAATTATCGATAACAGCTAATGGCTTTAGTTTCTTCAACGCTTGATGATCACATGCGCCGGTGGTGACACCCACTGCGTCCACTTTTGCATTGTGCGCCATATTAATATCGTGCACACTGTCGCCGATCACTAAAGCCCTTTCGGCCTCTGAGCCCGTTTCTGTAAGCAGCCTGTGAACCATTTCTGGATGAGGTTTTGATACCGCCTCATCGGCGCAGATGGAATGTCTAAAATAGTTTTCTAACCCTACAGAAGTTAGAGCCCGAGTCAAACCGTGTCTCGCTTTGCCTGTGGCTATTGCTATTTTTATATGGTTTTCTTGCAACCAATTTAATAAATCCATAGCGCCAGAAAAAAGCGGCGATGGTGTTTGGTCTTTATTAACATATTGCTCTCGGTAAGTATCTCTTATCTTAGATTTAAGCGGTCTAGTCACATCGGGAAACAACTCACTAATGACTGCATCCATACTTAAACCAATAGTACTCTTGACATGTTCATTTGATGGTACATTGACTTCAAGAAAACGCGCAGTTTGTTGCATGCTAGAGACTATCCGTGAAGTAGAATCCATAAGCGTTCCATCCCAATCAAAGATAACCAAGTGATAGTTTTTGTTCATTTTATACTACTTAAGTTTTCAAAGTTAAAAGATGTTCGATAACCTGAGTCATTTTGGGGGGTACCGGAGCTTCAACGGTCATAGGTTGCTCTTCTTCGGGTAAGCTAAAAGTCAACCGTCTTGCATGGAGCAGAAATGTGTTTAATTTTAATTTTTCGAGAATATCTTTATCATGATCTAAATTACTATATTTTTGATCGCCCAATAGCGGACAAAAACAATGTCGAGCATGTACTCTTATTTGGTGAGTACGTCCGGTAATCGGCTTGGCAACCACTAAGCTATACAATCCTAACTTTTGCTCCACAGAAAAATGAGTTTCAGACGCTTTTCCTTGTGGGTCAACAATGACTTCTCGTTCTCCTGATGGCCGTTCTGTTTTTGTTAACGAAGCGTTTACCTTTTTGTTTTTTTCAGACCATTCGCCTGACACCACCGCGACATATTCTTTATTCATTTTTCGGTGTCTCAATTGGTTTTGAAAATGAATTAAATAAGATCGTCTTTTGGCTATTAATATGCAGCCGGAAGTATCACGATCTAACCGATGAACCAATTCTAAAAATTTCTCTTTTGGTCTTAAAGCCCTAAGTGCCTCAATTAATCCATAGGATAGTCCACTACCTCCATGCACCGCTATACCTGAAGGTTTATTAACCACCATAAATTGTTTGGTTTCGAGAATTATGGCGTTTTCTAAGTGCTTAATTTGATCCAAATTTGCAAAGGAGTTGCTGGTGACCTTCTCGGTGATTCTAATGGGAGGAATACGAACTAAATCACCTGATTGAAGTTTATATTCAGCTTTAACTCTACCTTTGTTGACACGCACTTCACCTTTTCGAATTATTCTATAGACGCGACTCTTGGGTACCCCTTTAAGCAAAGTAAATAGATAATTGTCTATACGCTGACCGTGGTTGTCAGCATCGATAGGTAAAAACTGGGCTTTTTCGAAAGAGTTCAAATATTCTAAAACAAGGTTGGTGATTTCTGCGGATATTATCCAGTAAAAAAGGTAGGTTGGCGAATCTTTTACTGGATTTTATGAGTGGGCTTTAAGAGTTTTTAGCGACACCTAAGCAACATTTTCTCGAAAATATTCCACTAAGTGTTCATTTATTCGACGATTCAGCCAAATCTCCATACTTGAACCATCTTGTATTGCCGCCTGCATTACTTTGTTTTGCTTATCAGCGGCAAGACTAATTGAGTAATTACCGACAAAGGGCACGGTATCTTCCCCGCTTTGCTCTTGATGTATCAAACAATAATCATCAACACACTTGATAAAGTTCTTTTTGATTTCTTCGGCTGTCTTGCCATCAAATTCGAGTAAATCAAGAGAATTAAGCACCTCACCGGTCAAAATAGACCTTCGATCATCAAATTCAATTTTGCCAATAAAGCCTCTGTGTAACAGCATTTATACACTCCAAACAACTGCTATTGGGCAGCAGAATTGCTACCTCCTAATGTCTTACACTAAATATAGCAGCTATCTAAATTTTGACCGTGAAATAGTTAATAAATTTTGAAAGTGTTTAAAACAACCTTTTTTTATGCAAAAACACCATTAGAATTAACTGGACAAGCAATAATTCTGGCTATAGCTTATTGATTTGCAAGAGTATTTAGATATCTATTTAAACGCCGATTAAACTTTAGAGGCAAGTATCGCCCCCTGTCGAATCGCTCGTTTAGCATCTAATTCCGCCGCGACATCAGCGCCACCAATTAGATGAACGCGATCGAACAAAGTTTTAGCTTGTTCAAACAATTTGGTATTGGATATTTGTCCAGCGCACAGAACGACATTGTCTACTTTTAGGCAGGTCTGTTTTCCAGATTGATTAATATGTAGCCCTTGGTCGTCAATTTTTAAATATTCAATATCGTTTAGCATTTTGACTTTTTTATGCTTCAAACTTAAACGATGTGTCCAGCCCGATGTTTTGCCTAATCCTGCCCCCACCTTTGATTTTTTTCTTTGCAGTAAAAACACTTTTCGCGGCGATGGCGCTATCTCAACTTTTTTTGCCAATCCACCTCGATGTTTGTATTCTGGATCAACTCCCCACTCTTTATTCCAAGCAACTGGATCTGTGGTTAATGACTTATTGTGGGTAAGATATTCGGCCACATCAAATCCGATACCACCTGCACCGATGATTGCCACCGACTCACCGACAGTTTTTTTATGTTTTAAGACATCGATATATGACAAGACTTTAGTGTGTTCAATTCCTTCAATGTTTGGGGTTCTTGGCAATATACCCGTGGCAAAAACACACTCATCAAATTGCTGCTGCTTAAGCAAATCAAAGGTGACCGATGTATTTAATTTAATCACGACTTCATTTTTAATTAACATATTTTTGAAGTATCTGAGAGTTTCATAAAACTCCTCTTTCCCGGGTACTTGATTGGCAATATTTAGCTGCCCACCGATCTTATCAGCAGCATCGTACAACGTTACCTTATGACCTCGTCCTGAAGCATAAACCGCAAACGCCATACCCGCAGGTCCAGCACCGACTACTGCGATTGATTTAGGTTGTTTTGTTGGTCGAAAGTTTAACTCAGTTTCTTCACAGGCTCTTGGGTTAACCAAACAACTGACGAGTTGATTCTTAAAGACATGATCTAAGCAGGCTTGATTACAGGCAATACAAGTGTTGATTAGTTCTGCCTGATTATTTTGAGCCTTAATCATAAAGTCTGAGTCAGCCAGCAAAGGACGCGCCATTGAAACCATATCGGCTTGACCAGAGGCTAGGACCTTTTCCGCCGTTTCCGGATTATTAATTCGATTAGTAGTAATTAGCGGTATTGTAATATGCTTGCGGATCTTTTCTGTTACCCAGGTAAAATTTGCGCGAGGTACTGAAGTAACAATGGTCGGGATCCTTGCTTCGTGCCAACCAATACCAGTATTAATCATAGATGCGCCTGCAGCTTCTATTTTTTGGCCGAGTTCAACAACTTCTTCCCAGCTACTGCCATTCTCAACCAAATCTAACATTGATAAACGATAAATGATTATAAAGTTAGGGTCGGTAATTTCACGCACCGCTTTGACTATTTCGATTGGAAATCGAATTCTATTGCTAAACTTTCCACCCCACCGATCGTCTCTCTTGTTGGTTTTACTGACGATGAATTGGTTAATTAGATAGCCTTCTGACCCCATAATTTCTACGCCATCGTAGCCTGCTTTTTTTGCCAGCCGAGCACAATTGGCAAAATCTTTAATGGTTTTATAGATACCTTTCTCAGATAAGGCTTTTGGCCTAAACGGGCTAATCGGAGATTTGATAGCTGAAGGGGCTACAGCAAAAGGATGGTATCCATACCGGCCAGTATGCAAAATTTGCATGACGATTTTTCCCTTAGCTTGGTGAACCGCTTTGGTTACCTTTCGGTGTTTCGCAACTTGCCAAGGAAAGCTAAGCTGACATCCAAACGGCGCAACCCGCCCTGCTAAGTTGGGTGATATTCCACCAGTCACAATCAGTCCTATTCCACCTTCAGCGCGTTCTTTGTAGTATTGAGCTAAGCGATCGAATCCCCCCCACTTTTCTTCTAATCCGGTATGCATTGAGCCCATTAAGGCGCGGTTGGCAATCACGTGATTGTGTATCTTTAAAGGCTGAAAAAGAGTTGGATAGTTCGGGTTTTGTGTTTCTGATGGACTATTGATCATATGAAACTTAGCTTTGTGAATGGGTACTGCTCATTATACCTATAACCAACCGCAGCAAAAGAAAGATTTCCTAACACTTTAGATTAGACGATAGAAGCTTTAAATATCAGTAACTTACAGCACATTTTCAGCAGTACGGCTGATTCGTTAATAATAGAACTAACATTTTAATATTGATTGGTATAAGCTAGAGAAATATTGAATTTTTACGATAACTTATTCTTTCACTTAACCTAAGGATTATTGATGACAAAGCTATTCAAAAATTTGTGGTACGGACTCGATTTAAGCCGCAAAATTTTTCTTAATTTTGTATTTTTTCTATTTATCATCCTCTTAATAAGCGCAATTGCAAGTTCTGGCGATAAAATTAAGGTCGAAAATGGTGTTGCTTTAGTATTGCAGCCTAATGGCTATATTGTTGAGCAACTAACTTATAAAGACCCAATTGACCAAGCGATGCAAGAAGCAACCGGTAACGATGATGCGCCAGAAACACTTCTCTACGACTTGATTGACGCCATCGACAACGCCAAAGATGATAAAAGAATTACCAGCTTGGTTATTTCAACAAACTACCTTTGGGGAGCCGGTGTTACCAAGCTTCAAGACCTTTCAGCAGCCATTCAAGATTTTAAATCGAGCGGCAAAAAAGTGATTGCCTATGGCGATAACTATTCTCAAGCGCAATACTATCTTGCTGCACAAGCGGACGAAGTAATTTTAGGTTCACAAGGTGGACTATTTATTACTGGGTTTGCTCGCGTTGGAACTTATTTCAAATCTTTCCTCGATAAAATGGGTGTTAATGTGCATGTATTTAAAGTGGGAACCTTCAAATCTGCAGTGGAACCCTTTATACGCGACGATATGTCGGAAGAAGCAAAACTAGCCAATCAAGCTTGGATGGCCGACCTTTGGACGGAGTTCCAAAAAGACATTGCAGAACGTCGCTCGTTAATGCCTGATGATATTGCAAGTTACATCAATAATTTCAAACAGAACTTAGCAAACAATAACGGCGATGGTGCTAAAACAGCCCTTGAAGCGGGTCTTGTCGATAGTCTAATGAGTCGTATTGAATTTCGTGAAAAAATGATTGAGTTAGTTGGGATGGATGAAAAGTCAAAAAGCTATAAGCACATTACCCATGCTAATTACCTTAAGGCCATTCGTTCGCCATTAGAATATGTTAATCCAACCACTAAGAAAGTAGCCGTAGTTACTGCCAAAGGTAATATCATGGATGGCGAGCACAAAGAAGGTGTGATTGGTGGAGATACGGTTGCTCGATTAATTAGAAAAGCGCGAAATAACGAAAATGTAAAAGCCATTGTACTGCGTGTCGATAGCGGCGGTGGTTCTGCTTTTGCCTCAGAAGTGATTCGTCGAGAACTAGTAAAAGCACAAGAGCAAGGTATAAAAGTTGTGGCTTCAATGGGCGATGTTGCTGCGTCCGGTGGTTATTGGATATCCGCCACTTCTGATGAAATTTGGGCAAAATCAAGCACCATCACAGGTTCAATTGGCATCTTCGGAATGATCCCTACTTTTGAAAAGCCACTTAATGAATGGGGAATTCATCGAGATGGCGTGGGAACCACTAAGTACGCAAACCCGATCGATGCTGGTCAGCCATTATCAGAAGATGTTGCTGAGATCATACAGACCTCCATTAATGCAGGCTATGACAGCTTTTTAGAATTAGTTTCTAAGGGTCGAAATATGACCAAAGAAGAAGTTGATAAAATCGCACAAGGCCGAGTTTGGTCAGGTAAAAAAGCCCATGAGTTAGGATTAGTCGATAACCTTGGAAATCTTGACGATGCGATTAAGTCAGCAGCAAAACTAGCCGGGCTTGAAGAATACGACGTGCTTAAAGTTAAGCGCTCCCTTTCTGAAAATGAAAAATTTCTAAAGGAGTTATTTAACCAAGCAGAAATCACTGAACTAGTGCAAGATAAGCAAGTGAAAAATCTAAAACCAAGTTTGCAGGGAAAAGTAATTCAAGAAGTTTCAGAAACCTTTAAAATGTTAACCTCTTGGAACGATCCTAATAACGCATATGCCACCTGTTTTTGCGAAATAAATTAGCAAACAGTTGGATTTGTTAAGATCTAAAAAACGGGCTAATTAGCCCGTTTTTTTTCGCTCGTATAAACTTGCTTGACATTCCCGATATTGACACGCACACCGGTTGCTATTCTGATAATGTTAATCCAGTTAGTGCTTTAACTATATCCGATGCTTAGTTATCATTAGCGCTATTATCCCTTTGGACTTTTAACTGTTATGACGGAAAAGAAAGTTTATATCGCGTATACCGGTGGCACCATTGGAATGAAGCCGAGTGAGCGTGGATTTATTCCAGAGGCGGGATATTTTACTGAGCAGCTAAAACGCCTTCCAGAGCTCGCCTATCCCGATATGCCAAACGTTGTTATCAATGAATATGAAGAACTATTGGACTCATCTAATATCACTCCAGATGATTGGTTTAGGGTCTCAGAAGATATCAAAGCACACTATGATGACTTTGATGGATTCATCGTCCTGCATGGCACGGATACTATGGCCTATACTGCGTCAGCACTTTCTTTTATGTTAGAAGATTTATCTAAACCGGTGATTGTCACAGGCTCACAAATTCCTTGGTCACAAATGCGCACAGACGCGCGAGAAAACTTAATTACATCGTTATTGCTCGCTTCGACCTACGACATTCCGGAAGTGACATTGTATTTTCACAATAGGTTATATCGCGGTAATCGTGCTCGTAAACTTGACGCTAGTGGGTTTCATGCATTTAAATCACCCAACTTTCCTGCGTTAGTTGAAGTAGGCTCTCAAATTAATGTTAATCAAGATCTAATTTTAAAAGAACCATCTAAACCATTATCGGTTAACCGAATCGCCGCTCCTAAAGTCATGGTGCTTAGTTTATACCCAGGCTTCTCAACCGATGTATTAGAAGCGGTTTTACACTCAGGAATTCAAGGGTTAGTTTTAATGACTTATGGTATGGGAAATGCTCCCTGTAATGACCAAAAGTTTTTACATCTTTTGGCCGCAGCAAATCATGCAGGTATCATTATTGTAAACTGTACTCAATGCATCAAAGGAACGGTCGATATGTCCAGCTACGAAACCGGTCATGAATTGTTGAATGCGGGCGTCATTAGTGGCTTTGATATGACGCCGGAAGCAACCCTAACCAAATTGAGCTACTTATTAAGTACAGAATGTTCAACAGAAGAGATTAAACAAAAGATGCAAACATCACTGCGTGGTGAACTTACCAGAAATTAACTCGCTCACGAATCTAGTTGGTTTCTATTAGCAATGGATAACGCCAGGGTAGATTGATCGAGATAGCCTAATTCGCCGCCTAACGGCACCCCTTGTGCTAGTCGCGACACTTTAATTTTTTCATCATATTTATTCGCTAATTGAGCGATATAATGTGCGGTCGCCTCACCTTCAATTGTCGATGAAGTTGCCACAATGACTTCTTCAACTTCGCCTTGCGCTAAACGCTCAGCTAATAAAGGCATTCCTATTTCTTCAGGACCGACTCCATCTAGTGGAGATAGCTGCCCCAGTAGAACAAAAAAGAGACCACTAAAACTAGCAGTAGACTCTACTGCTAAAACATCTGACGGGGATTCTACGACACATAAAGTCGTGGTATCGCGCCTTGGGTTGGCACAAAGTGAGCATAATTTTTCTTCAGTATAATCTCGACAACGTTCACAATTTCCAATTCGTTGCATAGAGTCACTTAACACCTTAGAAAGTTGAAGCGCACCCTGCCGATTATTATCCAGTAAATGATAGGCCATTCTTTGTGCCGACTTTTGACCGACACCCGGTAGGCATTTTAACGAGTCGATTAACTCGGTTAACAGTGAAACGTTAGCCATTCAAAACCCTAAAAAGGAAACTTAAAGCCTGGCGGTAAACCTATCCCGTTAGTTACCGAGGCCATTTTATCTTTGGTTTCAGTTTCAACCTTTCTAACCGCATCATTGATCGCAGCCGCAATTAAATCTTCCAAAATTTCCTTATCTTCTGTTAGTAAAGTAGGCTCTAACTCAACTTGCTTAACATCATGCCTTCCGGTCATTTTTATTTTGACCATTCCTGCGCCAGATTCACCAATCACTTCGACACTGGCCACTTCGTTTTGAGCATCTTGCATTTTTTCTTGCATTTGCTGCGCTTGTTTCATTAAATCGCCTAGGCCTTTCATTATTACCTCTTTAATATATTTATTCGTCGTATAGCCCGTCAGAGCTATCAATCTTTAATGTTTACTATTTTAACACAATTGTCGATTTATCGACGCTTGCACCTATTGAATCCTGCAACTTGGCCACACAAGAATTTTCGATTAAGTTTTGATAAGCATCATCTAAAGCTTGTTTATACAATGCGACTTGCCGATCTTTCGGCGAGTTCTCAATGACGTCGATGGCCGCAAATACAATTTGTAATTGTTGTTGTTTAAAATATTCTCTTATCTTTGCAATCAGAGATTGAGACAAGTTTTCTGTTAAAAAATGCTCTACTTTATTTAAGTAGTTGATGTGTAATTTTCCATCGGAATACTCTGCCAGAGAGTTGATTAAAACCTGCTTTCCATTGCCAGTAAATCTCATTTGATCGATCACCACATGCCAATTATCTTTACTGATACTCTCTAAAGAAATTATGGGCTCATGAGGATAAAGCGGTCGGTCATGATAGGCTAACTTTTCTTTTTTATTGGCATTGGCATCAGCCGCTTCTTCGTTATTAGCTAACTTTGACTGAATTGTCTTCTCACCATCCTTCGACGAGTTCTGGTCCAGTGGTTCTGCGACTGATTGAGTTAATTCTTTCTTAGATTCAAGTTGTTCATTGGTATTTATTGGTTTATCGATTTTCTCTTGATTGATATTTTTTGAGTTATCAGCAACCAAAGAGAGTTTTGCTTTTAAATCTTGGCGACTCACTTGGGAATTTTCTAGCGCTTCGTTAGCGAGACCTTCGTTCTCAGCTTGTGGTACGAAATTTTCTGCTTTTACTGCCTGAACCAATGCGGATGTCGTTATAGCCCCTGTGTGCCTGATGTTTTCAATCGGATTTTCTGTTGGCGCAGATAAGTGATGACTAGATTCAGAATTGGAAATTTTGTCAGTGTTGACAGTCTCTGAATTACTCAGTTTTTTTTTTGCCGCAGGCTGCTGCTGAGTATTTGAGTTGGAAGCTTTTCGAGGACGAAAGGCTAACACTCTTAATATTGCCATCTCAAAACCTTGCCGCGGATGTGGCGCGTAAGCTAAATCCTTTTTAGCTTGAAGTGACAACTGATAATATAGTTGCAAGTCTGCAGCCGAGATTCTATTAGCAAGCTCACTTAGCTCTACATCTGAATGATCGGCAGTCGCTTGAATAACAGCTAAGCGATGTAACAAGTTTAACCAGTCTGACATTACTTCAATAAAATCTGGAGAAAACTGCGCCATTTCCTTGATAAGCGTCATCACTGCATTGGCATCATTTGATTGCACACATTCAAGCAATCTAATACAAAAATTTTGATCAATAGTACCCAACATTTCGAGCACCGCTTTTTGACTGATTGACTCACCGCTATAGGCAATCGCTTGGTCCAACAGGCTAAGTGCGTCTCTCATCGACCCGTCCGCACCTTTAGCAATAGGTAGAAGCGCTGCTGGATCAAATTGAATCGATTCTGCAGTCAATATTTTACTCAAATGCTCAGTAATCTGTTGCTCTTCCATTCTTCTTAAGTGAAATTGCAAACAGCGAGATAATACAGTTACCGGTAATTTTTGAGGATCTGTGGTGGCTAAAAGAAATATCACATGAGGAGGTGGCTCTTCCAATGTTTTTAATAAGGCATTAAAACTATGCCCGCTTAACATGTGAACTTCATCAATTAAGTAAACTTTATATCGCCCCCTAGTCGGGCGATATTGCACGTTATCCAGTAACTCACGGGTATCTTCCACTTTAGTTTTAGACGCCGCGTCAATCTCCATCAAATCGACAAAATTCCCTTGGTCAATTTCTGTACAGCTTGCACATTCACCACAAGGGGTCGCAGTGATACCTTGTTCGCAGTTTAAACTTTTGGAAAGAATTCGAGCAATAGTGGTTTTACCCACCCCACGTGTACCGGTAAATAAATAAGCGTGATGGAGTCGCTGCGATTCCAATGCGTTGCTCAGCGCCGTAGCGGTCTGCTTTTGACCGACAAGCTGTTCGAACGATTTTGGACGCCATTTTCGGGCGAGGACTTGATAGCTCATTTAATGTTCAGTATGCCAATAGTTTACCGATGAAAGCAGCGATTATAAGCTAACCCTCTAGATCTCGAAAGCCCTAATCTATATTCTCCAGTGAGTTAATCGAAAATTTCTTAGGTTGTTCGCGACTCTTCCTTCGGTATTAGTACCTTGATATCTTTGGCTGTTTGAATAAAATGATAGTAATAACGCATCTTCTGGCAACTCGTCTTGAACAAACTTTGGAGCCATTACCTTGAATCTTTCTCTAATAACAAAGCGATTGCTAGGATTCACCTTCATCGTTAGCCTGCCGCTAATTTGTGCTTCCAGTCTGTTTGCAGCTAATACAGAGTCAGATTCAGTGCCCCCCGCAGAAAAGAAAACCATCATTAACGCTTATAAAGTATTTGTTAAGGATTCTAAAACACTTAGAAAAGTCGTTATTAGCTATCACCATGCAGTTCTTGAAGTCAATTACCAGCAGGGTTTTCTGATCGCAGAATTGAGTCCGAAAGAGCTGCAGGTGTTATCTCAAATTAGTCACAAAATAGAACCCGCTAAAAACTGGAACCAACAATATCAAGCGTTTCTAAATAAAATAGAGAAAAACAGCTTTCAAAAACCGAAATTAATGGCAGGTATACCCGGTTTTGAATGTTATCCAACCGTCGAGGAAAGCCTCGAGATAGGGAGTAATCTTGCTACTCAATATCCTAATCTAACGGAATGGATTGATATTGGAGACTCTTGGGAGAAAACCCAATCGCAAGGTGGCTATGATTTAATGGTGTTAAAAATCACTAATAAATCAATTTTGGAAGACAAGCCTAAACTATTTGTTCATAGCTCAATGCACGCTCGAGAATATGCGCCGGCCACCCTAAATCTCGATTTTGCCCAAATGCTTTTAAACGAATACCAACTCAATCCGGATGTGCGTTGGATAGTCGACTATCATGAAATTCACCTACTATTTCATATGAACCCTGATGGTCGAAAAATTGCGGAAACCGGGATACTCCAAAGGAAAAACACTAATGACCTACATTGTCCGCAAGGGTTAGACGATGGCACCATTGGAGTAGATTTAAACCGAAACTTTGCTTTTAGTTGGAATGCGACCACTAATGGCTCGAGCGGGATCGAATGCGATCAAACCTACAGAGGACTGGCCCCAGAATCAGAGCCAGAAACCCAAGCAGTTTCCGATTATATAAGAAGTTTGTTCCCTGATTCTCGCGGTCCCAATTTTGATGACGCAGCGCCACTCGATACTGCGGGTATGCACATCGATATTCATAGCTATAGCCAGTTAGTTTTATGGCCATGGGGACAAACAGAAACCCCCTCACCTAACAACGATGGTTTTGTTGCACTGGGGAATAAATTAGCTTGGTATAACGCCTATACTCCTCAACAAAGTATCGGCCTTTATCCAACAGACGGTACCAGCGATGCCGTCAGTTATGGAGAACTTGGAGTAGCTGCGTTTACGTTTGAACTTGGAACTGCTTTTTTCCAGCAATGCAGTGATTATAACTATATTATTAAGCCTGATAATCTTAAGTCGCTACATTACGCTGCTAAAGCGACGGCTGCCCCCTATTTATTAGCTCATGGACCCGATCTGTGGCAAATTCAAATCAACGGTTCAGAACAAATGGCAACCGTGGCACAAGGAGACGTTGCGGAACTTAAACTCGTCGCTTCTACCAATAGAACTCGCCAAACTTTAAATAACTACAGCGTCAAGCGAATTGAGTATTCGATCGACACTCCAATTTGGAAAGAGTCCGCAGATATTTTAACGTTATCGGCCGATGACAATAATTTTGACTCGGAATTAGAAACAGCGACTGCGCAAATCGACACCACCAATTTAGCGGATGGTCGGCATACCGTGTTTATTAGAGCGTTCAATCAAAACGATGAAGCGGGAGTTACCAGCGCGATAGATCTAAATATTTCTGATAACAACTCGGCGGTTCCTCAATTTTCCACCACTTGTAGTGATTTAACTTGCAGTTTCGATCCTTCCCAAAGTAGCGATATTGATGGAAATATCATTGGTTATACATGGTTTTATGGAGACGGGGAATCAGCGTCTTTAGCAACTGATAATGTGCACAGCTACACATATCCACAAGCGGGACGATATACGGTAAAACTCTCGATTGTCGACGACTCACAAAATAGGTCTTTTCTTTCCACAGAGATAGAAGTGGTTGCACCCGTGACGCCTACGCCGGAACCAGAACGCTCTAGCGGTGGAGGAAGCATGTCCTTTTTACTGCTGACTGCTTTATTTTTGAGGTTAAGGAGGCGCAAATAAGGACAATGAGATTAAATCAAGCATATCCCAGTTAGAACATCCCCCTCAGGGAGGCCGTCATTGACGCTATAACCAGCGCTTATAGGCGGCAGATTTCACAAACTCACTATAATATGGGTCTGAATCAAAATCAGCCGTTTGAAATTTAAACCCAAAAATAGATTCAAGCCGCTTTAAAGCCGTTATGGCTTCCTGATAGTCGGCACGTTCGATACTAACGGTTACAAGCCCCCAATAAGCCTCTTCAAAATCACGCTCTAGAGCGATAGCTTTCTCGCCCATTAGTTTGGCTTTTTCGTAATCCTTTGCTTGTACATATGCGTTTAGCTTTAAATAGAAGATTCCTGCGTCATTGTGGTCGAACTCTTCAGAAAGGCCATCTAGAATGGGAATAACTTTTAGCCAGTTTTCCTCTAAAAAGTAATAATCCATTAGCATAAAACTGGCGCGAGTTTGACCTTCAAACTGTTTGGCAATGTCTTTCAGTACTTCAAAATAGAACGGTTCATCGCCTGACATATTTGCGGAGTTAAGAATGGTTGTCATTAACTCCCAACTATGTTCGATTTGGCTTTTAGACTTGTGATAAAACTCCTTTATTTTAACAAACTCTTTGGCTTTAACTAGGTTACTTAACTCCAGCAACAGTTTACCTTCATCCCTCTTGTTTGTGGCTATGTCCTGGATTCGACCAATAATTCCTGTTCTCGGCGCAACACTTCGAATAATGCTCGATAAAGTCTTTGAATAAAGTTGTCCCCTTGCGTAATCGAACCAATCGACTATCCGCACTTTCCCGTTGACTTCTTTTAGAATAAAGCGAATATAGCCATATCCACTCTCTCCAAAATCAAACCGCATCGTTCCTTCTGCGAGATTTCCCGGAAATCGTTGCTTAATTAATTTAACCTTTTTATCGGCAGGCATTGAATTCAAAAACTGAGACGCGAGTTGTTGCTTTGCCGACATAACAAATCCAGCAGTGAAATCTCTTTGAAACTTGTCACTGATATCTATGCCGTGAAATGCCAGTCTAAGTAGCCGTTCAAAATCCACATGCTGATTAAAATAATCTCCCTGCCTGTTATTAAAGCTTGTCTCTAAGGTTGAGATCACTTCTTGATAGGTTTCTTTTGCCACTAACGTTTGATGATTTCCAAATAGGATTATGAGGAAAAAAACGACCTTGAAACAAAGCATAATTTTATCTAGAAACTTCATGTATTACCTTTTATCAAATGAAACTTGATCAGTGACCAGCAACTCGAGTGACCACGCTGTTTACTTCACGCCCAGTATAGCCTAATAAATACTCAAAGATTAATTGCGAGATGTAATTTCGTCTGATACTTTAACTACAAACCATAGACTACAGCCAATAAGAAGCACAATTCACAACTAAGCCATACCAATAATGTACAGCCACTAGAATTCAGAATCCAATCAATTAGAACCCAATCAATTTTAAGGTATTGAAAATGCAATGGTATAAAAAGTCGTTTGAACAACTAACAACAACCGAGCTTTATCAAATACTCAAACTCAGATGTGATGTCTTTGTGGTAGAGCAAAATTGCCCATACAATGACCTCGATGATAAAGATTGTCATCCCGAAGCCATTCATTTATTTTGCATGAGCGAGCGAGAAATCGCAGGATACTTGAGAATTCTTCCCCCCAATTGCAGCTACCCCAACATGCCTTCTTTTGGCAGAGTGGTCACAGCAAAATCCTTCCGCGGTATGGGAATTGGTCAAGCTTTAGTGTCCAAAGCCAACCAGATTCTTGACCAATCTTGGCCGAAACTCAAAAGTCATATATCGGCGCAATCGTATTTAGAGCAGTTTTATCAACAACATGGCTTTAGGACCGTCGGGGAACCCTACTTAGAAGATGATATTCTACATATAGGTATGGAGCGATTAAACCATTAGATAAACCTCGCAAATTTAAAAATATCGCTCAAGCTTATACCACGCGGCCTACTAAACTTCTGATTTTTAAGGGGTAGCTTGAATAACTTCTAAGGTAAACTATACTCTAATCAGTTGGTTATCGTTTAAATCTGGCTATTCCTTATGATGCTTTACAATGCTTGAAAAACAGTTAGTTGAAAGCCGCAGACTATCGGTTGCTCAATTAAAGAGCGATCTAGTTAACAAAGCGCTCATAATCCTCGGAATTATCTCAGTACCGGCACTTGCAAGCTCCCTTTTACGCTACTTACAAATTGGATTTCTTCCAATTATGGCTTCTCACATACTGATTGTGAGTTTAATCTTATTCACCACTCTGAAAAGAAACTCACTCCCATATTTGTTTAGGGCCTCAGTCCTCATCGGCATCTTTATGATTATTGGTATTAGTGGAATTTCTACCTTTGGCTTAACCGGAAATGGCGTCCCCTTTTTATTTACTGGTATCGTACTTTCAACGGTTCTATTTAATAAGAAGCTCGGCTTAACTTTTTTCTTAATATCAACAATCGCTATCATTCTCTACATGCTTGCTGTCAATTTAGGCTATTTAAAATTCAGCATTGATTTTAATGACTACACTTATGCATGGAGTTCATGGATAGCCTACCTTATGGCCTTTAGCCTACTATGCATTATCATAATTACCGTTTTAGGTCGTTTTAATCAGTTCTTCTTTGAGCTAGTAGAAAACTTGGAAAAACATGTAGCAAGCAATACCAAGGAATTAGTCAAAGCTAATCAAATAAAATCCGAATTCTTAGCTAACATGTCTCACGAGATCAGAACACCTATGAATGGCGTACTCGGCATGCTTAGGCTATTAATGCATACCGATTTGAATAATGACCAACACTATAAGCTAAATCTGGCAAAACACAGCGCTGAGTCCCTGCTGACCATCATCAACGATATTCTAGACTTTTCCAAGATAGATGCCGGAAAGCTAACATTGGATAAAATTGATTTTAGTATCACTAACCTTTTAAGTGAATTAGCTCATTCATATGCACTCGGAATTCAAGAAAAACAAGTTGAGTTTGTGTTAGATTTAACTGAAATAGAAGTTGAGTTTATTCATGCAGACCCAGTAAGAATCAGACAAATTATTACCAACTTAATCAGCAATGCTAGCAAATTTACAATCAAAGGTAAGATTGTTTTAAAAGCGAGTTCTCGCCAAGGTGCTAACGGAAAGACCTTACTCAATTGCTCAGTGACTGATACTGGTATTGGAATATCCAATGAGCAAATCGACCATTTATTTGAAATGTTTACTCAGGCAGATGCCTCAACCACAAGAAAGTTTGGCGGCACAGGTCTAGGTTTAGCAATCAGCGCACAATTATGCCAAATAATGGATTCAGAGCTGAAGGTAGAGAGTACTCCAATGGAGGGTAGCCGCTTTTACTTTCAACTCGAACTTGAAACTACACAGGCGCAATCCAACGATCCCAGCATTGAGTTATTTGCCGGTACACACGTTTTACTAATTGGAGAAAAAGACCAAAGCACCGAGCTTTGGGTCAAGCAGCTAACCAAGTGGCAGGTAGAGGTTAATATATGCTCAGAGCTAAGCTACCTGCAAGAAAGCCTCACTAGGCTTGATCAATCTAACTTAGACTGTATCGCAGTTCTATTTGACTTAGACTTTAAACCAATTGAACTAAACGCGCTTATTCACATGGTTTTTCAAGTATTCCAGGATAAATTACCAAACTTAGCGCTACTGGTGCCCATGCACGCAGAAATAGACAGCAAAAAATATCCACGTGAATTACCTGTGTCTTCCATCGCTAAACCAGTTACTCCAGAAGACCTAAAACATTTTTTGACCAAATCAAATACAAAATTCACTTCTATCTCTCAACCTAAACCGATTGTAAACAGTATCGATTCAACTAGCCACTCGAAGAAATTACTTCAAAAAGAAATGGATCAATTAAAATCCTTAAATAGCCGAGTGCTAGTTGTTGAAGACAACTTAGTTAATCAACAAGTCGTGCTCGGAATGTTAGAAGAGATCGAACTTGAGTATGAGTTAGCGGAAAATGGAATAGACGCATTACAAATTATAAATGAACAGGTCGACCGGCCTTTTGCACTCATTCTTATGGACTGTCAAATGCCCAAAATGGATGGCTACCGCACAACTCAATCTATTAGAGAGCAAAAGCTATACTCAGCAGAAAACGAAATTCCAATTGTCGCAATGACAGCCAATGCGATGAGTGGTGATCAGCAAAAATGTTTAGATGCAGGTATGGATGACTATATGAGTAAACCGATTGAACCTTCGATTTTGTATTCAACTTTGGTGAAATGGCTAATTAAATCAACTTAACATTCATTACATCCGCTATATTTCATTATTCTGATATTTCTACCTTGATTCACATAGCGATTAAATAAATTTCTTATATCCCCTATCACGTCTGTCGGATTAACCAATTCAAAACCAAACGATTCATAATATTTGATTAAATGGCTGTATGGAAAAGTGAATGTTTGCGAGTCAAAATGGGTTGCTAGTTTGTTTAACAACATTCTACCTATACCGCATCCTTGAAAGTTTGGAGCCACGGCTATACCGGTTAACAAATTAAATCGTTGATAATCTCTTAAAATGCCACAAGCGACGATGTCTTTTTGCTGTTCTTTCACAACAGCACAAGTATCGTGTGACTTTACATGTCCTTTAAAGCGGTATTTTCGATAGAATTTGTTGGCTCTTTGTGTTTCTATTTGAGTTAACCAATCAGAGTGATAGTTTTTAATATCAAACACCCTATGCCTCGAGCTAATTGTGATAAATGTTTACGACCATCCAAGCTATGCTATTGCAGTAAAATTACACCGATCAATAACAGTATAAATGTCACCATTATACAGCACCCTAAAGAATCCAAACACCCTTTCAATACAGGGGGACTAGCTCATCGGTGCCTAGTTAATAGCAAGCTATTAATTCAAGAGCAGCTGTCTGAAACTCAGCTACAGAAGTTGTTAACCTGCGCCAGTGCTATATTATACCCCAACATGCCTTGGTTACCGGAAACCCAACAGTTGGTGATTGAGAATAACCAAAATGGAGAAACAGTTCAGTCAGGTGATACTCAATTAATGGAACTTACCCAACATTTAGTGGTATTGGATGCCACTTGGCGAAAGTCAAAACGCATGATGTTTGAACATGAAGCTCTACAACAGTTACCTAGAATTTGTTTAACGGGAGATGTTATGACCAACTATCGGGTTAGAAAAAGCCGCATCAAGAATAGTCTTTGCAGTTTAGAAAGTATCTATTTTGCTTTAACGGCACTTGAGCCAAATAATGATTTTGCAAACTTGCTTGAGGTATTCGAGAAAATGGTTAGCTCTCAAGAAAGTTATCCAACCACTCTTCTAACCTGATACCAACACTTGCAAAATAACGACAATTTAATTAATTTTAGCGTCACTAAATGAGAGGCTTCACTATGCACAAATTGCTATTAGCTAAACTATTTTTTACAGCTTGTATCTTTGCATTTACACTATCTGGCTGTTCAGCTGCTTTACAAGAACGTCCAAATGATAGCCGACCAATCCCACCTTCTGAATACCAAGCCAAAGGTTACCTAAACAAATCACTTCCTGAGCTTATTAGCGCTTTAGACAAGGGAAACCTAACATCATTGGAGCTAGTTGAATCTTATCTTGCACGGATCGAAAAACTGGATCAACAAGGCCCTGAGCTACGTACCATCATTAGTCTTAATCCGGACGCCTTAGAAATTGCAAAAAATATGGATAGGCTAAGACAGCAAGGTAACTCATTAGGCAGGCTTCACGGTATACCTATTCTGCTGAAGGATAATATTGAATCAAAAGATAACATGCCGACAACGGCGGGTGCACTGGCTCTCAAGGATAACTTTACCAATCAAGATAGCCCATTAGTTGCTGGACTTCGCGCTCAGGGAGCAATCATTTTAGGTAAAACCAACCTCTCTCAATGGGCAAACTTTCGTTCTGAATCCTCAATGAGTGGTTGGAGTGCAATCGCAGGCCAGGTTAGAAATCCTCATATGCTGGATCGAAATCCATGCGGCTCTAGTTCCGGGTCCGGTGCTGCCACAGCGGCTTCATTGGCCGCTGCAAGCGTTGGCACCGAAACTAATGGCTCAATCATTTGCCCTTCAACAGCAAATGGCATCGTCGGTTTTAAACCGACAGTTAAGTTAATCCCACAAGATCGAATCATCCCTATCTCTGCGACACAAGATACCGCAGGACCTATGACTAAAAGCGTAATGGGTTCTGCAATCATGATGAATGCAATGGCCAACGATCGAGGTAAAGTTGATTATACCAGTAAGCTAAAAAACAGCGCATTAAAAGGTGTCCGTGTAGGAGTTTTAAGGTTCGCTCAAGGTGAGTCAAAGCCTATCATTAATCTATTTAACAACGCTCTAAAAGATTTACAAGCCGCCGGTGCCATTTTGGTCGATATAGAGAATCAGCCCAAACTGCCGCAAGATTATTGGGCAAAAAGTTATGATTTACTTAAGTATGAGTTCAAACAAGGCATTAACGATTATCTTGCGTCCACCAATACCAACCAAGTCAGCACTAGGAATTTGCAACAACTTATTGAGTTCAACCAATCTCATGCTAACACGGAGCTTGCACTGTTTGACCAAAGCATTTTTGTTGCTTCTGAAAAGCTAGGTAATTTATCCGAAAAAAACTATTTGGACGCTTTAAAACTTGTTCCCAACGCATCCAAAAATTTCATTGATGATATTATGCTGGAAAACAATGTCAAAGTTCTGGTATCTCCATCTGGGCCATTAATACCGCGCATCGATCCTATTAACGGTGACGTTTGGCCGAGCGACTGGCCTGGTGCTGGAAGTTACGCAGCTCGAGCTGGATATCCGCATATTACAGTGCCGATGGGAGCTTATCGATTTCTTCCCCTTGGCTTATCAATGATAGCTAGCGCCAATCAAGACTCGCAAGTGTTGGCCTATGCGTTTGCTTACGAACAGTATTCTAAACGCAGGCTCAGCCCGCGTTACTTTAAAACCGCAGAACAAGTTCCCAATATAAAAGAAGCAATGACTGCAACTAAGGAATAAACGATTGAATAACCCACTTCAAGAAATACGTATCGTATTAGTCAACACTTTTCATTCAGGAAATATTGGTTCAAGTATTAGAGCAATGAAAACTATGGGACTCGAACAGTTAGCCCTAGTAAATCCGCGTTCGTTTCCCGATAAAGAGGCTGAAAGCTTAGCGGCAGGTGCTGTCGACTTATTGGACAAAGTAACCACTTATGAAAGTTTGCAAGATGCCATTGCCGACCGTACTCAAGTTTTTGCAACAAGTGCTCGGCAACTACACACTTTCACCCGGCCGCAACTTTCTGCTGAGCAATCGGCTAATTGGATAAAGCAACACCCCAATGAAAAAGTAGCCATCGTGTTTGGCGGAGAGCGAGATGGTTTAAGTGCTGAACACATTGCACTATGCCAGCAAATTTTATATATACCTGGAAGCGCCGATTACAGTGTATTAAACGTCGCTTCCGCAGTACAAATTGCTTGTTATGAGTTATTTAAAACATTTAGTATTGATGGGAATGAGCACGAACTAAACCTCGAATCAAAACCGCGAGCGACTCAAAAAGAGTTAGACTATTTTTTTGAAAGTACCGAAAAATCACTTAGTGAGCGAGGCTATATTCGTAAAAACCAAGCAACTGATTCAATGAAAAAATTTAGAACTTTAATCAACAAAATAAATCCTACTAGCGAAGATATTAACTTGCTAAGAGGAATGCACAAAGCGCTAACCAGATTTCCTAAAGACGATTAACCTGTTCGCTTGTTTTTCGCACTAAAAACAAATATCAGGTCGACTAATTACTTAAAAAATAGCTAACGACAAGTCAGTATTTACTTGAATCTTTGATAGATTAAAAAGCTACATAGCGCGGGGGTTAAAAAAATAACGGCTGTTGTCGCGAAAGCACCAAGGGTATAAGCTAAAGAGGTACCCGTAATCGAATGATTAAGTTGAGCCAAAATAAAAACTAAAAATAGTCCTAGTGGAACTCCGATGATGAGAGAGCGAGTCACTAAGGGCAAAAACTTTTTTTGTTGCTTATTTCGACTAATAGCAAATATTGATTCTATTATGTGACTTAGATCATCAGCAAAGCGGCTATCTCGCAACTCCATCGCGTTAAGCTTATTTAATCCACTTAGTTTGGCTGGTAGCAAACTTTCGTCTGGCATTTTGGTATCGTTTAGCAAGATAGGATAGACTTTAC
Source organism: Kangiellaceae bacterium (assembly GCA_965230505.1). Classification (GTDB taxonomy): domain Bacteria; phylum Pseudomonadota; class Gammaproteobacteria; order Enterobacterales; family Kangiellaceae. The sequence goes on from OZ246006.1 coordinate 4,951,199, forward strand.
AATCAGACTCAAGCGCAGTTTGGACTTCTAACGCAACGTAATCAATTTCTTGTTTTAGGCGATTAACCCCTTCAGAATTTTTAGCCCAAGCCTGCCCAATCAGGCATATGACCACATCGGATTGTTCGATTGAACTAAATATTTTATCTGAGAAGTCTTCTCCACCTTTTATGGTATCAACATCGTGAAAGATATTTAATTTCGGAAACAGCTGCTTTAGTCGATCAGCAATTCTGCCTGCCGTAGCGGCAGCATCCTGCCTTCGATAACTAATGAATATTGAATTGATTTTTTTTGTTTTTATCATAATTTAAATTCAGTAGATATTTAATCAACCTAATAACTGCTAGTCTCTCGCTATCAACTTCCAAATACCAGCGTTCTCTAGATGCGTCCTTGCTTGGTGCTTACCTGGAATTCTTAAATTGACGCTTTCTTTAGCATTCTCATCACCGCTCTTATCAAATTCGTATACTAACGCATACACTTGATGGTGTTCGGTAAAATCATTGTTAGCCATCAATTTAGGTAAAGAAACATGCCCATTAGAAACCCAATTCTCAGCTTTTTTGGCATTCACAGACTTTTTAGAGAAGGTAAATGATTCGGTGGTGACAACAAATAGGATAATTCGATATGCGCCCTGCTCCGCGTAAAAAAGTTCATTAAGATAATTCTTCAGGGAAAATTGAGTATCTCGGTTTGTCGTTCCAACCCAGCGTTCTTCCCCGGTCTTGGGAGTTGCATCCTGATTAATTTGTTCTAATCGAGTCGCCATTACGAAGGCATCAGGCTGAGATTCGACACCATAATAGGAGACATCGTAATAGCCAGTTGCATCTAAGGATTCTCGAATCACATTTTCCACATCCTTCAAACGGTGGCCAGCTGATTTGAGTGGCAAATACTTGCGTTGTATTATCGAAAAAGTAGAGGGTTTTGGTGGTGGCCAAGGAAATTGCTTAATATCTTCTCCACCATTTAAATTTGCAGTAGCCTCTGCTTGAGCTCGTCTTTTGGCTTCCTCAGCCTGCTTTCTAGCGAGCAATTCTCGTTCTCGCTGTTGCATTCTTTGTTGCATCGCATTGCGCCTCGCCTCTTCGGCTCTTTGTCGGGCAGTCTCTTGAGAGCTTGTCGGCGGTGGTGCCGGTGGTGGTGGTGCTCCCCAGGTAGGTATCTCACCGTTAGAATTCTGCCCGCTCTCGTCAGATGGCGCTGGTGTATGATGAGCACAGCTAAACAGCGCGGCACATACGCAAAACATTAATACTGAATAGAAAAACTGCTTCAAAGTCTACAACTCTGAACGATAATGAACGGTTCAATCATGTTAGTACAGCAGTAAAAAAATGTAAATAATTCACTCATTTGGATTGTTAAATACGATTGACTCGATCAGTCTGCCGACATTTGATAGGCTTTCTACTCAATTTTGAGCTTAGCCTTTAGAGAGTAAATCAATGAAGCGACTTTTAACTATTACGATATGCCTTTTCATTAGTGTGTTGAGTTTCAACTCAGTAGCGAAAATGCCAAAAAACAAACTACCGACTGCAATCGATTTCAATACGACTATTCAAAAGACCAATAATTTGGTACTTGGCATCCATAGTGAGAATAAATTGAGCCAATATGCTAAAGAACTCAACCGCAAGTCGAATGACGGTCTAAAACACGCATTACTGGCTTCCGGATTTAAAGCCGAGGCCAAATCTACTCAGTTAATCATTGCGCCAAAAGGTTCAGACTTTAAACAAATTTTGTTAGTTGGACTGGGAAAAGAAACTGAGCCATTATCCGCAAGAAAGCTGCAAGAGCTAGGCGGTAAAGCAGTCCAGTCTGCAATCAAGGCATTTAAGAGTGACTTTCAGATGGTATTTGACCTTGATTCAGAAAGCGCTGCTCACATAGCTTATGGTGCAAAGCTCGGAAGTTATTATTTTGATAAATATTACACCGGAAAAGAGCGCTTAAAACACATCAAGAAATTAACCTTAGTCACTTCAAACGCTAAAGCGGCCAAATCCTTTTATCAAAAACAACTCGAATCATTGGCGAATGGAATTTGGTACACCAGAGACATCTCTAATGAGCCTGCCAATGTAATTTACCCAGAAAGTTTTGTAAAACGTTGGAAGACTCATTTCAAAGGTTTAGACAATATTAAAATTAAAGTTCTAGATGAAAAAGATATGCTGAAAAAAGGTATGGGGGCTATTTACGGAGTTGGACGAGGCAGTAAACGGCCTCCTCGACTGATGATCGTCGAATATAAGGGTGGCAAAAAAGAAGACGCCCCAGTCGTGATTGTCGGTAAAGGGATAACATTCGATACCGGCGGCATTAGTATTAAAGGAAGCAAAAACATGTGGAATATGAAATTCGACATGTCTGGCGCTGCCAGTACGATGGGAACCATCTACGCGTTAGCGGGCCGAAATGCTAAAGTAAACCTGGTCGGAATAGCGGCATTAGCGGAAAACATGCCTGGCGCCAATGCTCAAAGACCAGGTGATGTTGTAACTTCTATGTCAGGTAAAACCATACAGATCCGCTCTACCGATGCTGAGGGGCGACTGGTGCTAGCTGATGGAGTCTACTACGGGGATATTACTTACAACCCCTCCCTTTTAATCGACTTAGCCACCTTAACAGGCTCAGCCAGTCGAGCTTTAGGTAAAGACTACGCAGCGTTTTTCTCCAGACACGATGAATTAGCTGATAAATTTACCGCTATGGGAAAATTAACTGGCGACGAAGTTTGGCATTTACCGCTTAACAAGAACCACTTTAAAGCAATCGAAAATAAAGTCGCGGATGTAATGAATTCTGGCCCCACCGCTCCCGGAGCCAGTGCGGGTGCCGCTTTTATTGGAACTTTTGTACGCGAGACGACCCCTTGGGTGCATCTTGATATTGCTGGGGTTGCTTGGAATGACAAACCCACTGACCTAAAAGCATCACCAGGCTCTACCTCTTTTGGAATTCAATTACTTAATGGGTACATAAAACAACACTACGAAAAAGAATAATAGTAATTGTTAACAATTGCTCTTTAGGCCTTTACCTGGCTTAAAGAGCTCGACTAAAGCAGGGAACACTAGAGTACTGTATATCAGTAGTGATTTATTGATTCGCTGGCGTTATCGGTTTTTCACTGATCCATAGTTTAATTGTTCCCTTTACAACCACCACGTCGTTGTTATCAAACGCAGTGACTTCAACAAGCTGCTCTCCTGGCTGCCACTGCTCAGGTAACATTTTGGCAACACACTTAATATCGCTTGCTGCCTTGGCGGTATAATCGACCGTCATTCCTTTTGGAATCCAGCGCAAATGATTGGGAACCGATGCTTCGGCCATGACGCCCATGGCCATCTCTAAACCATTACAGATTGCAATGACATGAACCGTTTTTATATGATTAAAGACCTTTTTGCGTTTCTTAATAATGCACTCGCAGTGGTTTACCTCTAGCTCGATTACCTGCGGATAAATACTTGCAAAATACGGTGCGGTCCGACAAACAATTTTAGAAAAAATAGCCTTTCCAAAAGGATAACTAGATAGCTTTCGATAAATTTGCAAAGTGCGATTTACGGAGTGAGTCATTGGCGAAACTTTTGTTAGATTAATTAAGTAAATAATGCAACAACCGATCAAAGCAGTTACAACTTTTATTTAGACAAGCTTAATTTTATTTCTACAAGCTTACTTTGCTTGAATCGACAACCCATCCTTCTTTCGGTTCAGGTTTATCGGCTAGGGCTAGATTAGCAAGTCGAATTCCCTGTTTAACACCGAGTACTTTAATCGCTGTCACTAACCCCGCAATCATCGCACCAGCAACACCACAGGATAGTATATCTTGGCCCGTTAAATATAAACCAGGTAGCTTGGTTTTAGGTTTTAACCACTGTTGTTCAAACCTAGCAGGCTCATGTTCTAAACCATAAATTTCACCTTGGTCATAGGCGCAAAAATGTTCTGTCGACAGTGGTGTTGAAGCCTCATAATAATCGATTTTGCCTTTCACTTGCGGTACTTTTTGATAAAGTACTTCTAACATTCTATCAGCAAATTGTTGAGTCAGTTCATCATACTCTTGACCGCGTTTTCCCCAAGTCGTTTGTTTCCACTTTTCAAAGATCTGGTAACCAGCGGGAGCAACAATTTCAATAGTTGCTCTACCAGGATAGCGACTATCCCAGCTTGGATCTTTTGCAGAGGGAAACGAAATATAAACGACTGGAAACGGCTTACTGGAGTCTTCAAAAAACGCTTCCACATTATCATCATGCTTTTCGTCTAAGTAGACCCAAAAATTGGTTTTAGGAAGCTTTAAGTTTTCCGCTGTATCTTTAAGACCAATAAACAGGCCGACATTGGTGCAAGACCGTTTAATTTTTGTCAGTTGCTTTTGATAACCCAGCATTTTACTCAATTGGGTGGGGATCAGTTTTTCAAAGGTATTAAAGACACCAGTATTACTAATGATTGTAGTTGAGCGAATTTCTGTCTGGTCAGCCATTACCACACCAACCGCCTTACCCTTTTCAATCAGAATATTTTTGACTTTGGCATAAGTAAAAACTTCTCCACCCGTTTGTTGAATTTGAGGTATCACTGTTTCGGCAATTCTAGAGGCTCCGCCAACCGGATAATACCCTCCATTTTGATAATGCCTAGCGATTAAGCTGTGGATTAAAAAACTGCCTTTTTTGGGTGGTATGCCACTATCTCCCCACTGCCCGGTTAATACCGCTATTAGCTTCTCATTTTTGGTAATCGAACTGAGTACTTCATAGGTAGTTTTATTAATGTAGTCAGGTTGAATTTTTTTAATAATAGGAGCCACAATCTTTTGTAAAAATGTCGGTAATATTTTATTAACAGTAAACAGTCGCACACCATTATGGGCTTTTTTTATCATGCTTAAATAACGGTCTATTGCTTGATGTTCGTCTGGAAATTTTTGTTTTAGATTAAGTGCAAAAGCATCTTGCCCCGCCACAAGATCGTAGGTTTCGTTTCCTAAAAATATTCTATCGTAAACTGAGTCCATTGCAGCCCACTTAAGCTGGTCATCACTTATAAAATCGAACAGTTTTCTCGACATGGTCGGGTAGCCCACATCACCAATATAATGAACTCCTACATCCCACTCATAACCTTCTCTAGAGTACGCGTGTGTAAAGCCACCTGCAGTATAGTGCTGTTCTAGGACTAAAACTTTCTTGCCCATCGCGGCAAGGCAACGAGCAGATGTTAATCCACCAATGCCAGAGCCTATTACAATCGCATCATAATTTGAATCTAAACGATTGGCTCGATAACGCCTTCCAATTCGAATAGTACTCGGCTTCTTGCTACGTTGATTAATCTTTGTGGTCAAAATTTTTCTCGATGCAGGTTGAATGATATTCTGGTAATTTAACCAGTTTGATTTAGTTTTTTAGGAGGGTTACTTATCAACGCTAAGCTTTCTTTTGCGAATCCGACACCCGCTTCTTTGTAGAAATTAAATATACGATCGATGCCACAATCCTTGAGCTCTTGTATCTGATCTTCGTATCGCGCAATCGCGGCTACTTTACCGCTAAAATTGCTCGATTCTAATTGTTTTTGTATATTTTGAATATCTGCAATTTGCGGCAATGCTATTAGTACTAATTCTATGTTTTGCAAATTCAATGTTTCCCATAGATCAGCATCTTCACCATCGCCAAAAAATATTTGAATGCCTTGCTTTTTTAAAGCCATTGCTCGTTCGACATCGGCATCCATCGACCACACAGCATCCCCAAGCACTTCTCGCATTGAATAATAAGTTCCCTTGCCGACACGCCCCATTCCAATCACTAGCACTTTAGCGTCTAATAAAGTATCTGCTCTACTAGGTCTAATCGGATTAGACTGTTCAAAGCGTTTTAAAATAGAGTTATATTTTTGATATAAGCTATGAGCCTGGCGATAAACTATGCTATTTAACACAAAAGAAAACGACACGGCCAACGCCAAAATAACCAACCAATCCTGAGAAATCCAATTTAAATCTACGCTAAGCGCGATCACAATTAGGCCAAACTCACTATAATTGGTCAATATTAACGAGGACAAAAATGCGTTTCTTGCGCGAAATTTCATCAACGCGAGTATGCCGTAAAAAAAAGCACCTTTAATCACGATTAACATCACCAACATCACGGCGACTATCACCATGTCGGCATTTGGCAATGCGGTAAATCCTATCGACAAGAAAAAACCGATTAAGAACAAATCTTTAAAACTCATCAAACTTTTATAGAGTTCGGTTGATTTTTTATGATGACTTAGTAGTGCACCTATCACTAACGCACCAAGCTCGCCTTTTAACTCGACTAAATTGAAAAGCTCATAGGCACCAAATGCCATAAAAAAGCCTAGTAGCGGCATTAGCTCCCCATGGCCTGCATTTTCAAGCAAGCGATTGTAAATGGGTCTGAGAAAAAATAAACCAAACAATGCCAAGGCCCATATGGAAGGAATTTTTCCGGTAGCAACGACCATAAAGATAACCGCAACAATATCTTGCATTACCAAGATGCCTATCGCAACTCTGCCATGGCGTGTCTTTATTTCACCACTCTCTTCTAATATTTTTACAACGCAAACGGTTGAACTAAAGCTTAATGCAAAGGCAATTACCGCGATGGTTTTGAGATCTAAACTAACAAAATATTGAATGGATAAAAAAGCCAAAAGCCAAAACAGAATGCTAAAGATTATTACGCAGAACAGCATATGACTGACAGTTGTTACTAAAACTTCAGGCTTTAGTAGACTCTTGATATTTAACTTTAAGCCAATCGTGAATAGCATTAAAGTGATGCCCAAATCCGATAATAAGCTTAATAACTCACTCGATTCAATTCCAAAGGAGTGTAAAGTAAATCCTGCAATTAAATAGCCCACCAAAGGTGGCAAAGACAACATCCTCACGGACATGCCAAAAACAAATGCAAAGACAATCCAGATAAAATCCATCAGACTCAATGTTATGATTAAAAGTTACTCTATTAACCATATAAGTAAAACCGCTGAAACACAAGTAACTGATTGATTATTATTGAGTTAGGAAATAAATGAGGATAAGTTTATAAAGATTTTAGAGTTACACATTAAATGAATAAAGAGACGCTTAACCTTGGTTTAGAAAATGGCTAAGCATCTCAAAAAAGCAATGGTTTGCGAAAGAGTGGTTACTCGACTTCAACTACTTTAATTTCAAGTAAAAAGCCGTCTGAATCACTGCCTCCGGCATTGATATTGTCTCCAACTATAGCAAGAATGCGATTGTCCTCGGTTAGAATAGACCAAGGAGCACTATTATTGGTGTTGGGATTTAAATCGCTTGGCTGCTGACGCTCAGTCCACTGGTGGCTACCTGCATAGTCAAAATGCATAGTAACAAAAGCACCGAATGCATCTGCATCTTGATTATATCGATCGACAAAGCTGATATACATATTACCGAACTCATCAACCAACATGTGATTATCCCAGTAATGCCCAACTACCCCACTCGATTGATTTGTTTGCCACTCGACCGAGTTATCCTCGTTAATTCTGCTAGCCAAGCTGTTTCCAGTTTCACGGTCAAGATTCCACCATAAAATATCATTATCTGGCCCAACAGCTACATTACCGACATCACCATCAGTTGCAAACCTTTGCCATACAATCGAACCGTCAAGCTCCATGAGTGAAAGTGTCTGGCGGAATTGTTGAACAATCTGGCCATTATTCATGATGGCTAAATCGTCAGCATATTGTGGCTGCAGCTCATTAAGGGTAGCAGGCACTCCAGACTGGTTGGCTGTTAATACAAAAGAACCTTGACCAAGACCGCTAAAACAATCCGTTGGTTGATCATCACACTCCGAAAATCGACCTGCGATATATACAATTTCTTCAATGACTTTTACATCCAATACATCCCAACGATTTATTTGGTATCCCATTTCATTGGCTATGCTTTCTGTCGAACGTAAGTCACCTTCGGTATTAATCCAGGTTAATTGGTTATCATTTCCGATAATATAATATCCAACTCCTGGCACATGAACGGGAGTCAACTGGACGTTTTCACGGTCAATCGCATAAGGAATGGTATGGGTCCTATTAAGAGCGACATCGTAATTATCATCAAAGGTTATAAAATAGGCTTCATTACCAGCAATACCAAGTAACGTTGGCGTTGATTGCTCTACAACCAATAAACTTGATTCATATTCTGATTGACCTTGTCCAAAGTAAACCGTTTTAATTAACTCGTTGTCTGAATTATGAACACTGAGAAAGCGTTGGCTAGGCGTTGATGCGCCTTGCACTCCAATCTCACCTCTAACATTTCCAACGACTAGCGTGTTTTCTTGGTTATCTTGGATAACAGATAAGGGCACTAACTGACCACCAGCGTCATAGGTAAACGCTGTTGAACTTGCTTGAGAAGCAGCAAGGCTAATATTGACATCAATGGTTGCTTCGTTAGAAGTATCTGTTTGATCCGCTGATGTGAAAGAAGCATTATCACTACCATAGGTACCATATGGAGCGGTTACTTCGATCAACCCTGAACTGCTAGGGTCGTTACTAATGACGGCTTTTTCAAAATCATTGGTAATTGCAAAAGTGAGGGAATCGCCGTCAACATCGCTAGCTACTAATTCAAAAGAAGATTCTCTACCGGCGATTAAATCAATGACCAAACTTTCCGATACCGGAGCGTCATTTACCGAAGTGATTGAGACAGCGACACTAGCTGGGGCGGAAGTAAACTCGCTGTCAGAAGCCGTAAATTCAAATTCATCTTCCCCAAAATAATTTTCGTTCGGAGTATAGGTGTAGCTTCCATCGGTATTGACAACTAATTCACCATGACTAGTGTTGCTAATCAAGACAAAATCAAGTTCATTGTTATCTATGTCTGACGCAGGTAACATGCCTTGATACGTCCCGTCTTCCATAAGTTCGATAGAATCGTTGTTCACAACGGGTGCATCATTGACAGCATTAACAGTAATACTAACGACCGCTGGCGGTGAATTTAACTCACCTTCGGTAACTTGAAATCTAAATTGATCGGTGCCAAAAAAATTAGCATTTGGCTCATATTCAAACTCATTACCTACCAGCGTTAACGTACCATTTTGTGCCTCAGTACTTATTTGAAAACTAAGGTTTCCACCTTCAGAAGCAGTTCCTGATAAAGTTTGAGTGAGTGTATTATCTTCATCTATAGTAAAGCTCGCAGCATTAGCCACTGGCGGCTCAGGGTCTGAACCACCTCCGCCTCCACAAGCCGTGAGAAATAACATAAGTAATGCAAGAGAAATACACAAAATTTTCGAATTTAACACAACACAAACACTCCAATGAAACAGGCTCAGTAGATTATTAAAAATAGAATTGGAAATACAAAGGTAATTCTGACCAACTTGAAGCAGTAGAATTGAGTGAAAACGCGGGATCTTAGCTTAGATGTTAATCGATCAACAGTGGAACACTTAGTAATACAGCTTAAGAAGAACTCAAATAATAAGCTACCAAAACTCCAGACAGTAAAAATTGAAAAAAACAGGCGTTACTATAAATCAAAGAACGTCAATATAAAACGGCCGAAGGTAATAAAATTGTTGGTAATTTTTCACAAACACTCTAATCGTACTTGTCTGTGACGATCCAACTAGGGATAGCTCTTTTAGTCCACCGCGCAAAATGCATTTTTTCCCCTCTATAAAACCGTCGGTAGGCTTCTACCGCTTCACCTTCAACCTTGTATTCCGCTGGCATTGCTTGAGCAAAAGGTGTCAGCCCATTCCTTTGATATTTGAGCTTTTCTATTTGTTGTAGCGCACTAATTGACTTATGGTCTTGGGTTTTATCAAATCGGAATCGATACTCACGGTTCAAGGCGACCGCTAACTCAGCCAACCATTCAAAATTATCATAAGACTCCTCGACCCAAAGTACGCATGGGTGCTTTGCATGGGTTGATTTATAGGGTGTCGATTCGCCTCTTTTATTTAACGCGGTACATAACATTTGAACACTCTCCAAGATCATCTTTATCGCATGTTGATCACAATGGTATTGAGCGCATTTTGAAATATCGTTATCTAAAACAAAAATGTTCAATTTTATTCCTTATCTGTCTACTCGTTTTCACTGTTTTAGCCTTGTACTTCTTCTAGCTTGAATGCCACTAAAGTCGCTAACAAACACATCAATGAAAATATTAAAATCACGCCGGTAACTCCTATCAACTGAGCTAATAGTCCAAATCCCCCTCCTAACACCAAAAGTACACCGATGGCAGAATTTGAAACCGCTGTGAAGCTAGCGCGAGTATCCTCGGTCGCCATATCAACCAAGTGAGTGGATCGTCCTAAGCGTACTCCTTGGTAAGCAACCATTAGCAAAAATAACAAAACAGGCAAGCTGTACCAAAGAGATAATAGGGCCGTGTAATAACGAGCTAGTACAAAGGTTGTCAAGAGCGCGACACTGGCTAAGATTGCGGCGAAAATAAGCACTTTTCGACTAGAACGATCGGCTAATTGTCCCCAAAAGAAACTACTCAATAAGCTAGCGAGTGCACTTGCCAGCAACAGTAATCCTAATTGCCCAGAGCCTACCGAAAGACTGAAACTCTCGAGAGTCGACGCTAGCGAGTTAGCAGCGTTTTGTTGAACTAACATAATCAAATAAGGAGGCGCTAATGCAGTGGATACTAGTAAACCGCGAGCGATTACAAATAATCTAAATTGTTGACTTTTAAAACTATTTTTAATTTCATCCATAAGACTCTCGGAAGCATTCTTTCCTCCATCAGTACTGCCCTTTTCTTCATTTAAGCTAGCAAAATTTAATGCAGAAATTAGCCAAAGTCCCGCCGCAATGCCTAATAAAGCGAGAATGCTATGGGTTGATAGTTCGATCACATCGGCCGCAAGTAAAACGGAAAAACTGATCAAGCCAGCGGCGGCTAATGTACCTGCAGTGCCGGTCGCAGTGCCTCTGGTTGACTTAGAGACTGTCTTTCCTAATACATCTTTATAACTAACAGAACAAAAACTGCGTGCGACCGCGAGTACTAATAAGCAACAGACAATGCCGAAACCAGCGACCGAGTTCGGTAACATAACCACACATAAAACCATTGCTAATGCAGCCAAACCTTGCACGGCAGCTCCAGCAGCCCAAACCCATTTTCTTTGTTGCCTTGTTCTGACCCACTTCGCAAAAAATAGCTGTGGTAATAAAGCCCCCGCTTCTCTAACGGGCACCAACAAACCAACTGCAGTACTCGAGCTACCCAAATGAGTGAGTAACCAAGTTAAAATAAGTTTTGGATCAACAAAACTATCGGCTAGCTTACTCAAAGTGAGCGAACCAATATGCTTAAAGAAGTTTTGGGGTTGATGCTTGCAGGCACTTTCTGGAATGTCTTTACACAAGCGCCCGTCATCATCAATTGCTATAGCATGATAAACTTTTTCTACCGTGGACATAGGTTTACAAATATTTGTGAGGAATTATCATACAAAGCTAGTACGTTTTTGAGTGTTTAATCTAATAGTACGTCACTTACTTAATTTGGATCATTATTTACCCCTAACAAAGTAAACACCCCAATCTGAGATAAAGAAGTTTCGAGCTCCCAACCAAGTTATTATAATAACGAGCATTAATCTTCTTTAGTCGATCCGCTAGACGCTACCGTTTCAGACACCTCACTAACATCGGGTAAATCATTAATCTTCGGTTGACGTCGTCGACGCGTTTTAGCCGGAACCATATGTCTCATCGATTCTAGCTTGCCAAAACAGAGTAGCTTGTCATTTGCTTCGAGTGTTCGGTCGTTTCTAGGGTTTGGAATTACTTTCGAGCCGCGGTACAAGGTAAGCACATTGATATCTTGCTCACGAAGTTGAGTATCGGCAATAGTCATCCCATCAAACTTAGAGCCTTCGGGTATCAGAATTTCTGTCACTCCGTAGCCTTTACTCACCGTCAGTCGCTGGCGCACATCAATTTCAGGAAAGTCGACCTGAGCGGCAATATACTCGACCACGGCACCAGCAATGTCTAATCCTGTGCAGGTCTCAATACCTTCTAAGCCAGGAGAAGAATTAACTTCCATAATCTGCGGACCATCTTTACCTTCTAGCATATCGACACCCGCAACTTGTAAACCTAATATTTGAGCAGCTCTTACGGCTGTTTCAACGTATTCTGGTGAAAGTTCAACGGCTTCTGCAACGCCTCCTCGATGAACATTACTTCTAAACTCTTGCCCCTGAGCCACGCGTCTCATCGCTGCAACCACTCTATCACCCACAACAAATGCTCTAATGTCCTTGCCTTTACTTTCTGCGACAAATTTTTGTATTAATACGTTTTGTTTCTGGCTCTGTAATAGCTCAATAATCGATTCTGCTGCATTAACCGTTTCAGCCAGTAAAACCCCGATCCCTTGAGTTCCCTCAATTAATTTAATAACCACGGGCGCGCCGCCGACTCTTTCAATCGCAGCTAACACATCTTTTTTATCTCTCACAAAGGTAGTACGGGGTATGCCGATATGGTGTCGGCTTAGTATTTGTAAACTACGAAGTTTGTCTCGAGAATTGGTTATTCCGTTAGCATTGTTTGCACAAAAAACATCCATTTCTTGAAACTGTCTAACCACGGCTGTTCCATAGTAAGTGATTGAAGCGCCAATTCTAGGTAAGACAGCATCGTAGTCGCTTAACGGCTTCTGTTTAAAATATAAATCGGGCACACCTCGTTGTAAATCGATAGCAAATTTAAGGGTATTTAATACCTTGACCTGATGCCCCCGTTGTAACGCGGCTTCTTTCAAACGCATGGTGCTGTATGAATTTGGGCCACATGAGAGTATTGCTAGTTTCATCAGATTTGCTCCTTTAGAAGGATATTTAAAGAATCAAGAAAATGGTTAAGATGTTATTCCCACGAACGAGTGAACACTGCTTTGTAGGAACACACGCTCAGCTAATGTAATTGATTTGCTCACTTTTGGAAAGCCAATTTTCAATTAAACGGCTTTATCATAACATGCTAAAACCTATCCCCAGCCGAACAAGAAATTCCCCCTACCACACTCGCAATTTAGCGCTAAAAACCCTAATATAGGCAATCTTTTATTGATAAGCTTTTGTTAACCTTATAACTCAATGAGTACCTAATGGCTGAACCTAAATCAAAATTGGCTGCAATCTCCGACGGTGATTACTGGAATAAATGGCTGGATACTTTAGTAGATTGGACTTATAACACCCTGGCTTCAACTGAAACGCTTATCGAGCTTGCCGTCATCTCTTTGGCGGCGGTTCTGACTTGGCCAATTGCTCGATACTTGCGCCAACAACTTAACAAACTAAAAATAGATAAACCAAAAGAGTCACTGCTCGGTCGCCTTTGGTCAACAGCCGGGCGTATAGCCTTCCCAATGACTTGGGTTATCGCACTTTGGATTTCGGAGCTAGTGATGGCGTCACTAGAAATACGACATGGTTTACTAGTCATCATCGCAAGTATGCTCACAGCATGGGTCATTATCAGTATAGCTACCATTTTTGTTGCTAATCCGTTAGGCCGAAAGGTTATCGCTATTTCCGCTTGGTTGGTTGCCGCACTTAATATCGTTGGGCTATTGGAACAAACATTGGTTTTCCTTGAAAACACCTCGTTTAGCCTAGGCCAAGCCAACATTTCAGCCTTGGCAGTGATTCAAGCCGCTATAGCACTTGCGCTATTATTATGGACGACTGCCATTGTCGGCCATTTAATTGAAAACAGAATCAAACAGTCCGATAATTTAACCCCCTCCTTTCAAGTACTCTCTACCAAACTAATGCGAATTGCCTTAGTAATTGTTGCGGTTATTTTTACCCTGACTATCGTAGGAATAGACTTGACGGTCTTTGCAGTATTTGGTGGAGCGATCGGTGTCGGCCTAGGATTTGGCTTGCAAAAAATATTTGCCAACTTGATTAGTGGATTTATTTTATTAGTTGATAAATCCATAAAACCTGGTGACGTAATTGCTGTTGATGACGACTATGGAACAGTCAGCTCTTTAGGTGCACGGTATGTATCAGTATTAACCAGAGATGGTATTGAACACCTAATCCCTAATGAAGAATTAATAACCACTAAAGTTGAAAATTGGTCCCATTCTAGCAATCTATTGCGATTGAGAAAAATGGTCGGTGTCCATTATCAAACCGATGTAAGATTAGCGATGTCTCTGTGCATGGACGCCATGAAAGAAACTTCACGGATATTAGATGAACCAGCCCCCAATTGCTTATTAGTCGACTTTGCCGATAATTCTGTCAATATGGAAATGAGGTATTGGGTGGATGATCCTATGAACGGACGCGCTAATGTCACAAGCGAATTGATGCTAGCCGTTTGGGATAAGTTTAAAGAAAATAATATTGAGATCCCTTACCCACAACGTGACATTCATTTTCGATCATCTAAGTTAGAAAATAAACTAATGGAAAGTGAAAATAACAGCAATAATGAATAGTTTCTCAAACGACTATAAAGGCCTATTTAGACTCAAATAAAATAAGTTATTTATTAAGGAAGTTTAATGATCTTAAAACGTTTATCGATTAATTTTAAGAAACAAGATTGGTTTAGTGTTGCCGTAGAATTATGCATTGTGATACTGGGTATCTACTTAGGATTTCAGGTAACTGCATGGCATTCTAATCAACAGGCTAAAGTCGCAGAGTCTAGATTATTAATGCGTTTAGGGGAAGACCTGTCTAACCTTCAATCACAAAACACTAAGGTGTCCGAAAGACTCGATGAGCAATTGAAAAAAGTAGAGTTAGCATTAGAGTTCACTCGAAATGCTGATTCATGGCAAAGCGATCACATCACTTGGAGGAAGTATCTTAGACCGGTAATGGGGTACCCCGACCCAGTCGCTGAACTACCGGTTTATGAAGAGATAGTCGCAACCGCACAATTAAGCAGTATTCAAAACCAATCTTTTAGAACAGCGCTTACTCGATTCGCTCATCAGTTGGATAATACCAGTGATGCGAATAAAGCATTTACGACTTTGTATGGTTCCGCGTATCAAAATATATTCAACCACTTAGTCGATGTACAAGAGTTCCCCGCTTTAGTTGAACAGACCCAAGAGAGTAGAAGAATGCAGCTAGTACGCGACCTTCACACAGTAAAAAATACACTTACTTTAGTCAGAATTTACACCGTTCAAATCGTCAACCAAATTAAAGAACTCAGAGCGTCTCTATCGCAACCCATAGCGGCACAGCAAAACGAACTAGCAGAGTAAACCATTTAGATTATTAGTTACTCTGCTCACTCATAAGAAACGAGTATAGAGACTTTGCGAAGACCTAGTTGCTAGGCTCTATCATTTGATACTCTATTTTCAGTCGACTCTTCCGTTTGCCTTTAGCAACAATTGATTGATGTTTTTTCGAGTTTCCCGGGATCTTGATCTGATGCGATTTAGCACTAGTATTTGAATCAAAATTCGTGGTATAGGTTACCAAAACAGCATGATTATTTTGGTTGCTAAATTCAACTTTCACATTCGAATCAAAGTCTTTATCGAACTTTTGGCCAACACTAATAGAATGAGTCAGTAGGCGATAACTCTCTCCTGCAAAAGTTGCCCCTAATTCTGGTAACCAGTTATAAGCCAACGGATCTTTCATATATTTCATAGTTTGCAGAAGGTGCTTGCCAGACAAGGCTCTATCTAATCCTTCAACCCATTCTTTTGGCAATATTCGAACACTTTTTACCTTTAAGAAGTAGTCCTTGGGTATTTTTTCACCGACAATTAACTGGTCTTTGACGTTAGCACCAGGACGCAATAAGTATTGAGTAACTTGACTAATACGGCTTTCTTTTGATACTGAGGTGCGGCGTTCATCACCGCCCCAACTCTTACCGGTTTTATAGTTAGTAAATGAACTGGTTGCGTTAATTTCTAAATCGATTAAGTAATACTCTTTAGCTTCATTAAACAGTTGGTAAACCGAAGTATAGCCATAGCGAGATTCGTTATGCCCGCCTGTTGAATAAGAGTCGTAAGTGGTTTCATTTATCGGATTACCATTAATGTATCGAGTTTTAGTGCTTGACGTGCCTACATTTAGAATTGGCACATAGCGCTCACCAATTTTACCTTCTTTAAATACGTTTCTAATATCCACTTTGGCTAGTTCTCGCATCGCCTCTAAAGTTGCATCAGCTAATACTGCTGGGGTTATTTCATTCCAACGATTAAACTCATCGAATTTAGCTTGAAAACTCAAGTGATTTTGCCCCGCTAACCACTTCATAGCGTCGAGAATAAACTGCTTAACGATAGCCACTTGTTGTTCATTGTATTTCATTGAACCATAAGATTTATATGCATTGTACATTTCGTCGCTAGAGTTACTTTTAAGTGCATCTTTAAAATGACTCTTCATACCTTGTTGATATAAATTAACCCCAAGCTTCTTTGATTTATCATCGATCGCGTACCGTTGATATTTTTCGAAGACTTGGAACATTGTTTTATAATCGTTACCAGCAATCGCTTTATCACTCGCCATTTGATAGGAACTATGAAATAGTTCTAAGAGTTTTTCAACATCTTCTATTAGTAGCAGCCCTTGATAGTTTAAAAATGTGTCAAATTTTTGCTGAGCAGTAGTCGCTTTTTTCTCAGCGAGTGCAAATTGCTTTCTGAACTTAGGATCTAGCCCTGCAACCTGATAGCGCTTAAAAGAACTCTTGTGTGCAATCCAAAATTGTTGCGGATGATTAGTAGTAATCACGCTTGCAACATAATCACCCTCAAACTTCTTTTGGTAATGACGAACGCCTGTTTCCACTTCATAAAATCCAGCGGAGTCATCATCTGAAGTGGTCAGGATTATTTTTTCATCCGCGCTAAATGCAAGCCCATTAATAGTATCTTTGTGCCCCATTAGCGTGTGCAGTTTTTTCTTTTTACTAACATCCCAAATATGCACATACTCATCTAATCTTCCATAACCAACCGCGGCAATAATACTTCCCTTTCGGTTAGCGATTAGTTTTGAATAACCCCTTGGTGATTCAAATAACGCAGTTCGTTTTCCCGTTCGAGCATTCCAAATTTCAATACCATCGTAGGTTGTTAAAGCTAAATCGCGGTTATTACCCAGAAACTGCAAATCCCTCACCTGTTCCTCTGTTTTAATGGTCCTAAGTCCTTTAGTAATAATCGGATCCCAAATTCGTATCGTTCGATCTTCGGCTGCAGATGCCGCCAATTTGCCATTTGGGCTATAAGCAACGGCATTAACATCGCCTTTTTGGCCCTTAAGCGTGTTAATTAATTTTCCGGTACGCGTATTCCAAATTTTTCGAGTGTTGTCATCATGTCCTGTTAAAATTCGACTTCCATTTGGATTGAAGGCTATATCATTGATTCGGCTTGAGTCAGTAAATTGAGCCACTAACTTTTTAGTTTTAGCACTATATACTTTAACAGTGCGATAACTTTCACGAAAAGCTAGTAAATCAGCCTTATCTGAATAGACTACCAAACGAGCTTTGCTCACAGGAATCTCAATTGATTCACTCGCAATTACATCGGTAGTGCATAGAACTGACAGTGCAACTATCGCTATTAGAATTAGATTATTAAAAGATTTCATTTTATTTTCCTTCCTTCTTCTTGTTCATTCTATCTTGCCATTCCTTTTTTGCTAGACGACTGATCCTATCGACACCTTCCTGAAGTTCACGTTCAGCTTTCTCTTTTTTAAGACGCGCTAGTCGCTTTTCGGTTTCTTTACGACTAGTGGATATATAAATCTCCACTAATGAATCTTTTACAATTTCAACGGTTTTTTCTCCCTTATAGCGCCATTCACCATCTTTACTTACCCCTTCAATTTTTAGTTTTCGCTCACCAACATCTAGCTTTATTTCTAGAAAGGTTTTATTGACTTTAACCTTTCTTTCACCATCAACAAATAGATCCAGACCATCTCTGTCGGTCTTAATTCTGAGCGTTCCCTCAGGAGTGAAACATCCTGAAAGCATTAAAGCGGCCACAATAAACACTAGATATCTGAACAAACTCAATCTTCTTCTCCTTTACTTTTAACTTTGTGCGGTAAATACCAAACACAGACTGATTAGAATAGCTGGAAATAATCGCTCGGCATTTTTCAGCGCTAGCCAGCTTGCGATAAAAATAGCTAGACCACTTAGGGTAAGCCAATTAATTAGGAAGTAATCCAACGCCATTAATAACAACATCACGCAGACAAAAATCAAACCTATGCAATAGTAGGCTTTTTGATAACCAAGAACTGTTGCGATAGTGGTCACTCCACACTGAGCATCACTGTTACAATCTTTTAAGTCTTTAAAATGACTTCCTATGAAAAATAGCAAGCAGACAGGCAATAAAACATCTTGGGGTAAAAAGCGAATCACCAAGTTTTCATGCACTAGAATGCCGCCCATGACAAAGACTAATCCTGCAATCAGGGTAATTACTAAATGCGCGCCGCCAAGATAGCGTCTCAGACGGAATGGATTGCAAGAATATAAATAACTCAAACTCAAAATAGTCAGTAAAGGATAAAACAGCAGCATATTAGCCACCATTCCAAACAATAAAGACACACTGATAAAAATCCAGGCAACAAACTGATAATCTGTAGCTTGCACTTTACCACTGGCTAATGGTCGATTAGGATTGGAAATCACATCGATGTCTCTATCGGCAAGATCATTAATCGCGGTAACGCCAACGAATAAACTCAATATTGACGCCAAAGAAAGAAATAGTATAGCCAAATCGTAAACGCTCAAAGCGTGCAGCAGAACTAAACTTTGTTGACTGCTGGCAATAAAGCCCCAGATAAATAACACCAGGTAAATAATCGAGCGAGTGGGTCTTAAACAATCTAAAACAATTATTCTTAATGTCGGAAAAGAAACCGCAAACCAAAACACAAAAAATGTTGGAATAAACACTAGATACCAAATAAAAGCATGTTGCGAATCACTCACCATCAATTGGTTACTCGAATCAACAGAGTAACCCAGCCAAGTTATTACGGTGTTCCAAATGGCTGGTAGGAATCCAAATATGAATATGCAGCTATAGCTCCATAGCGCCGTTACAAACGCTCTCAGCAGCCGATATTGATTACTACGCACATAGACATAAGCAAAGGAAAAAATGACTAGACAAAATATCTCAATGCGCACACCTAAAGTGACATAACTGACTTGGTAAAAAGGGTTGAACAAATGCAGGTAGCTGTCAGTCAGCAAGCCGAAATTAAACTGGTAGTTTATTTGACCACTGGTATTAAAAAGCGCATCAAAAATGGGAGGCAATAATATTAAAGGTAATGCCACTAATGCGATACGGTTAGCCGATGCTGGTTTAATCCCCCCAAGGTAAATCAAACCCAAAACTAAACTCACAAACACACTAGCCCAAGAAAGAACCACGTGGAAAAAATCAATAATACTGACTGAAAAATCAGGGTGCATAGCTATCGCCTGACGTGATTCAAATATCATTTCCAACTGATACCGAATCGCGACAATCGCTAAGAACGTGATACCCCCGGAGAAATACGAAATACTGACGTTTTCTAACCGCTTAAATAGAAAATCGACCATTAATTGTTAGTGTTATTATTATGATGACTTAAGTATGGACTAATCAGCAGATATAGCAAGAAACCGACAAGCTAACAAGGAACATTTTTAAATATTTGTTCAATTTATAGACAGCTCACTTTATAAGTTAATCAATACACTAACCGGACCTCTCCTTCAAATCTGGTTAAGAACTAAACAGCGACTGATTTCAAATCTTGGTCTAATTAACTTTTGACAATAATCCATTTAACGCATCCACCGAAAATCCTCGATCATAAAAGTATATAATTTTGCCAGTTGGATCCAATAGAACAACCCTGGCATTATTAGGATTGGTATTTCCAGTAAACGCTTGCAACTTTTCACCGTCTTCATAAAGGGTTATTACCCCTTTCCACAACTCTTTGGGAATTCCCTTGCGCATGCCGCCATCGATTTGAGTTTTGAAAAAACGCGGAAACATGCCTTGAATTGCAGGAAGTTCATAGGTAGGAATAGTCGCCCCTTTCATATCTAAACCAATAAGCCAGCGATCGATATCAAACTGCGAATTTTGTACATAACCCAGCAGTAATAAAGTTTGTTGGCCGCTAAACGCATCAGGCATTTTAGTTGGCTGCTGCTCCAAGCTCGATCCCGTAACACTGATAAACTGCTCACCAACGAGCGACTTATTCGGATAAGTGGTGGTACAAGCGGAGAGAAAGAAAATGATGCTCAATAAACTAAAAGTACGGATAAAAGACATCGTCATTTTTGATTATCTCGTTAATAAAACAGTGAATAGTTACTGATAGTTACGTCTATTCAAGCTAAATGGACTGGAAGATATTAAAATTTATTTTTTTGTTGTTACCATGCTTATTGAGATTAGTTTTGTGCTGCTTTTAATTGAGCTTGAGCAGCTTTAAGACCTTTGTGGTTGGGTACAAACATAAATCCTCTTCGAATCTGTCGCTTGGCTCGATCGTATTGATTGCTGGAAATATAACGAAGCGCCCTTTTTTCATAAGAGTCTGCGGCCTTTTGCATCATCTTTAAAGCAATTGGGTGGTTAGGCTCTAGTTCTAAAACTTTATTAAGTGTTTCGTAAGCATTGTTTCCCTCTGGTACTGTCAGTTGCGATAACGACATTTGTTTTTCGGCTAGCCGAATTAGCTTATTGACTTCAGGCTCGAATAATTGGGTTACCCAATCTGGGTGTGTTTTGGTTTCATAATACAAGTAGGCGTAACTACCGGTTGCGATCAGTAATAACATCAAAAACCAACGTCTAATCACACGACCCGTATTCCAAAATTCATCTTCTGATGGTAATGACATGGT
The DNA here is from genome assembly GCA_965230505.1 of Kangiellaceae bacterium. Lineage (GTDB taxonomy): Bacteria > Pseudomonadota > Gammaproteobacteria > Enterobacterales > Kangiellaceae. The sequence goes on from OZ246006.1 coordinate 4,972,268, forward strand.
ATTCATTGGGGCGCCGGTTAAAGAGTCGAGCCCATTTTCAATAGAGTCCATTGGCTCGAGGTCATAAGCATCTGTGTCATAGTCCTCCAGCGAGACTTCACGTTGAATAGTATCCGAATCCATTGGCGATCGCTGAATGACCGTATCAAGTTGGCTTTGCAAAGAAGCTTCGTTTTCTAACATATCACTTAAAACGCGACAGAACTCTGCAACAGAAGTAAACCTGTGCTCAGGCTCTTTGTCCATCGCTATATCAATAAACCATTGCAGCGCTGAAAGGTGACTGGGAAGAACAGGAATCGGATCACTAATTTGTTTCATGGCTATTGCAATAGACTCATCTGCATCAAATGGTAAGTAACCGGTAATTAACTCAAAAAACAAGATACAAAGAGAGTACTGATCAGCTCTTGCATTGACGGCAAACCCTCTACACTGCTCAGGACTCATATAACATGGCGTGCCCAGCAATCCGCCTCCTTGAGTTAAGTGGGTATCTCTCTCAATGTTTTTAGCGATACCAAAATCAGTCAATATTGGCGTGTCTGGATCTCTAAACAAGATATTATCTGGTTTTAAATCACGATGAATAATATTATTTTGATGGGCAAATTCAAGCGCACTGCCAATCTGTAGCACGATATTAAAGGCATCTCGCAAGCTCACACCATTTCTTAATCGATCATGTAAGCTGCCATGCTTAAGGTATTCCATGGCATAGTAGCTATATTCGCCACTGTGCGAGATGTCGTGAATAGTGACAATATTTGGGTGTTGCAGCGAAGCGAGGTTATGACCTTCATGTATAAAACGTTCTTTGTGATTACTTTGGTCAGTTTCAGTACTTTCTATGCTGTCAATTTTTTGGGACTTCAACATCACCTTTAGAGCCACTTCTCGCCCTAGGGAATCCTGCTCAGCTAAATAGACAACCGCCATCCCGCCCACACCGAGCTTACTTTTAATGGTATATCCGGGGATTTTTAACATCGTATCAACTGCCGCCCGCTGGCAAGGATTGCAGTCATCGTTCTTCCGCTGAGCTTTGTGTGCAAGTGTATAAAATTATTGAAGTGACCCATTTTTAGGACTTTCGACTCTAAGTATTTGATTATTTGAGATTTTGTTATTCCAATCTAATAAGCTTAGCATCTTTTAGCAAAAAGATATGATTGTCGTTTATTAAATTAATTATTTGGCTTTATTCCAGGCTTTTTGGTCTAAATCTAGGTCCTTAAACAGCGTTTTGTCGAATTGAGGTTGCTCTATTCCACTTTCTAGTTGCTTTTGATAATCCCTTAAAACCCTTATTCCAATAGGCCATAACAGTCCCAATGCGATTAAGTTCCCCAGGGCTAAAAGACCAACCGCTAAATCAGCTAGGGCAAAAATAGTCGTCAATTCTTGCATCGAGCCCCATACTATTTGGCCTAAAATAACCACTCGATATAAATTCAGCAGCACCTTATTCTGACCTGAGAAAAACTTCAAGCCATTTTCCCCTAAGTAATACAAATATAAAATAGTACTGAATGCAAATAAGGTCAGCGCAATGGTTACAAAAATGCCTGACCAGCCACCGATGTGTTGTGATAACGCGATTTGAGTCATAGTTACACCGCCAACCGAACCATTCTCAGAATATGAATCCGTTAACAGAATTATAAAAGCAGTCACCGAACATAAAATGATAGTGTCTATAAACACACTAAGAGATTGTACAATTCCCTGAACTGCTGGGTGCCTCACGTTAGCAACCGCGGCTACATTAGCTGCGTGCCCAAGCCCAGCTTCATTGGAAAACAATCCTCGCTGAACTCCCATCATTATCGCAGCACCGACTCCACCACCAACAGCTTGCTGTAAACCGAACGCACTGTTGATAATGACTAAAAACACCTTTGGTACATCATTGAAATTAATCACCACAACAAATATTCCGAGCGCAATATAACCAATTGCCATAATAGGAACTATCCATTCTGCCACCTCGGCAATACGGCGAATTCCTCCAAATATAACGAAGCAAGTCAACCCGGCTAACACAACTCCGGTATAATATTCAGGCACGTCAAAAGACTCTGAAAAAGAAGACGCTACGGTAAAAGACTGCAGAGCTATCAACGCAACTCCAACACTAAGCGCTAATAAACCAGAATACAAAGCTCCCATCCATCGACTATTTAACCCTTTATGCATGTAAAATGCAGGGCCCCCCCTCACTGATCCGTCGGAATCTACTTGCTTAAAGACTTGAGCTAGAGTGCACTCAAAAAAGCTAGTTGCCATTCCGATCAAACCGACGACCCACATCCAAAAAATAGCACCCGGTCCGCCGAGAGTAATAGCCACTGCGACACCTGCAATGTTTCCAGCACCAACACGACCGGCAATAGTGACCGCAAGTGCTTGAAATGAGCTGACCTGCCCTTTTTGATGTTTTATTCCCTGCTTGAGGACCTTGAACATATGTCCAAAATAGCGAAATTGCACAAAGCGAGATGCAAGGGTGAACCAAATCCCTAAGCCCACCAAAACGGCGATTAGCAGGTTTCCCCATAATAGGTTATTGACAGTCTCTAACATCTATTTCTCCGGCAACTCAGCACAATATAATAGTAGTAAAATATAACAGCCTTGATACAAATTCATCGGCATCCTCTCATTTATTAGCGACTAGAGCAAACGGCAGAATAGTCCCCTTTGAACAATATAAGAACAATTTATAATCAAAAATTAACTTATGAGATGTAATTTAAACAACAAGTCTATAGAATAATCAAAACCTCGTAACAATAGCTAAATTGACTTAACGGCTAAATTCCAATAACTAAAGAGGCACTGTCATGAAAATAAAAATATTACTAGCAATATTCCTAGCTGGCATATTCAATCTCAGCGACTGCATTGCAGCCGACAACGAAAAAGCTAATGCCAATGATAAAAAGCCCTCTAGCAAATCAGTAAAACAACTAAAAAGAGATGCTGCTTCCGGTTTAGCAACCGGAAAGAGAGATGCAGCTTCTGGCCTGCCAACCGGTAAAAGGCAACATAAACCCATTTCAACCATAAAAGAACTCGATAAGTCATCGCCTTCCAGCAAAGCGGGCTATCGACTATGCCCAGACGGTACTAAAATTAACCCTGGAGAAAAATGCCCTGAAAAGCAACTGAAGTCGCGGTTAAAGCAGTGCCCAGATGGCAGTAAAGTAAAGGCGAACAAAAAGTGCCCGAAATAAACCTGAAGGGTAACCAAACCGATCTGACTATTTTGGGTTAAGCGCCCTCTATAGTCAGAAATAGCATATAGACGAAATGAACGCTTAAACTCGTAAAATTTTTTGGTGGGTTTAAATAGACTTTATAACTGTCGATTTGCTTAAATCATGAGCAATAAGGCTCTAGGTTTTGCTCTAAATTATCATCTCAAAAATATTAAATATACTTCTTGAGCAGCCGATAAAGAAGAGTTAGGCGAGTTTTTTTTGTTAATCACCTTTGGGACAACAAAGATTATCAAGTTAATGACACAATACAATTATTTTAAATTTAGATTGACTTGGTGCATGCTCTTAACCCTCATAAGCACTAAAGCCTTTACTTTCGATAGTGCTAACCTTTCATCTGAGCCCGCTGAAACCAATCAACAACCCACCAATCTGCTGTCGTCAGAAATTTTCACCCCTGAGGAAAAAGCACTAATAAAAAGCGGAAAAGTTTTTAAGGTCTGCAACGTTATGCAACAAGCAAGTCCGACTGCAAGTCTAGATATCGTTAAGTTGATTGCTGAAAAAAGTGGGCTTAGTTTTGATTCTACTCCATTACTTTCATGGGCTGACGCTCTTAAGGCGTTAGAGAATCGGAATTGCGATATTCTCCCCTGGGCGACTAAAACAAAATCCAGAAGCCAGACGATGAACTTTACCCGGCCTTATGTGCGCATAAAGCGAGTGGTCATCACCAAGAAGCAAGCTGCTTATTTTCGCGATCTCGATGAAGTAGAAGATAAGGTGTTTGCGATGTTAAAGAGTAATCATGCAGTGGCACAAATTAGAAAAGTCTACCCCAAAATGCAATTCGTTTATGTCGATACCGTGCAAGATGAACTCGATTATATTTTTCAGAATAAAGCCTATGGGACAATTGTTTCCATTTATTCAGCCGCTAACCTGTTTAACAATGCTAAACAAAGAGAATTAAAAGTCGCTGGGGTCCTACCGGCTATCTATGATGACATAGCATCCCTAGCCACACTCAAAGAAAATAGTACACTACATAATATTTTAGAAAAATCCCTGATCGCAACTGATCCGAGGCTAATCGACGAGTTTATGACGGAAGGTGCCGTCGTAAGTTATGACCCGGAAGTGATTTATACCAAGTATTGGGGCATCGCTTTGGCTGTGGTCGCACTGGTTTCTGTACTTGCTTGGTGGAATCGATACCTTAAAAGTTTAAATGCTAAGCTCACCGAGTCCCAACGAAAATTGGAATTGCTTTCTGAAACAGATCCACTCACTCAAGTATTTAACCGGCTAAAAATGGATGAAGTGTTCTCCAAAGAAATTAAAGATTGCCAACGTTACCGCTCGCCACTTTCTATTATCATGCTTGATATCGATCATTTTAAAAAGATCAATGACCAATTTGGACACGTTATCGGTGATAGAGTGTTGCAGAAAATTACCAAAATATCCAAGGCCAACCTTAGAACCAATGATTATTTAGGCCGTTGGGGCGGTGAGGAGTTTTTAGTAATTTGCCCATCAACAAATATTGACGAGGCTGAATTGGTTGCAGAAAAATTGCGTGCGACCTTAGTAAATACTGAGTTTAGTCCGGTAGAGCGTGTTACCGCTAGTTTTGGTATTGCCGAATGGCAAGCTGACGAATCGCAAGAATCGATCATAGCTAGGGCCGACGCGGCACTTTATCGTTCCAAAAACGACGGACGGAACAAAGTTTCTAAATAATCCAAGTCACTCATTATCTCGCAGCCGTAATCATCAAAAATAGAGTACGATGATTCTTACGATAACGTCCCTAGTGACCGGTGGGACATTCTCTCCCACCGTTTAAACACTAGCGACTTCTATGAAAGCTTGGACCTGCTAACATAGTGAGACTTATTTAATCACTAACACATCGGCTTTTACTTTGTGCAGAACGTTTTCTGCCGTGTTACCAAGTAGTCTCCCTCTTAAACTGGCTGTAGTTTTGTTGCCAATAACCACTAAGTCAGCACCAATTTTATGGCTGATGCGACAAATTTCTTTCGCTGGTTTACCGGACAGCAAATGCAATTTGTTCTCATCAAGTCCAGCGGATTCGACTAAATGAGCAATAACTGGGTCAAGTTTATCTTTTATTTTCGCTTTATAAGCTACCGGATCAATCACGTCTAAATCGGCAAGTGCCCTAGGTATCGACATAGAGTAACAGCCATGAACCTCACTGTTCGTCGCTTTAGCAAGCTGCATACTTTGTTTAAGAATATCCTCATTGAGTCGAAGCGAACTTTCATCACTAGAGCCTAAATCTAAAGCTGCAAGTATAACGCCGCCCTCTCTCCAAGGTTTATTTCCAACGATTAGCACCGGGTCTGGACAGTTTCTCATTAACTGCCAATCAGTCGGCGTGTACAAAAATGACTCTGAACGATTACCTGATTTAAACACCAAGTCAAACGAACGCTGTTCGCACCTTGCCTTAACCCATCGGTCGAGGGAATTTTCCCAAACTACATCTGTTTTCACTTTAACATCAGCTAGTTCAACACCAGCTAAGAAGTCTTCAATTTCTTTTTGTTTACTATCAATATAAGAGTGACGAACTTTTCGTTTTTCTTCAAAACTTAGAATGTCTGAACTGTCTACACCAGGTGCATGCACAAAACCAACAAATTCGATATTGGCTCCAGTAGTCTTTGCAATTTCTAATGCATGATGGAATGACGGTTGTTCTGCACCTTTCTTATCGGCGATGACTAGTAGGCTTCTCATATTACTCTCGCATAATGTTGTTGATTAACTTGGTATAAGCTTACCAAATAATTGATTCTTTGTGTCTGGTTATAGACAACTATGTTGAGCTAGATCATGATCTAGCATCTTTAAACTAGGGTGTATTAAATCTTTAACCAACTTAGGCTCAGTGGTTACTAATTTAAAACATACCCGCTAATTACTTTATTAAAACCAACAATATCAAAACTGCCTTTTATCTCAAAAGAAACTTTGCCCACAGCACTAATGAAAAGTTGTATCTCACAATCTAGATCCAAAGTTCCAGAAGTTTCAATTGAAAACGTTTGTATTTTACTAAACGGGATGGACGTGTAATCAACTTTTGACCCAGTCAATCCTTGTACATTGGCAGCAATGACTCGTTTGTTGGTAAAAACCACTTGGTCTCTTACCGTTTTAAACGTACTTACGATTGCTTCTCCTTCAACTAGGAAATGAGAAAACTCTTCTCTCGCTTTAGCATTGTCAATTGGTTTAAGTTTAAATACTGCTGATTTCTGAAAATCTATCATAGGAATTCTCTTAGTATTAGGTTTAGATATTAAATTATTTAGGTTTCAGAATTCAAGCTTAATACACTTAAAAACTGATGAAATCGACCAGTTAGTTTACTATCGAATTAGCAATAATGATATCATTTGTGCATCGTTACCTCTTAAGTTTTAATTTCAAAAGTAACCATTTTTACGGAAAAACATTCAAGATGAACGAGACTTCAAAAACGCTACCTGATGAGCATCAATACGCCCACCTAACACACGGTAAATGCCACTATAGAATTGATGGTCCCAAGTCTGGAAAAGTGATATTGCTTATACATGGAGCGACGGTTGCCGGCTGGATATTTGAACAATTTCGCCCATATTTAATCGCAGCCAATTATCGAACTATTACCGTCGATCTATTTGGACACGGCTACTCCCAGAGGCTAGACGTTCAATATAATCTTAATTTATATCAATCTCAGATGAGCGAATTGTTGCAAAACCTAGGTTTACTTGAGAAAAACAAGCCTATCAGTTTAATTGGCCACTCGCTCGGAGCAGCAGTCGCTACGGCGCTGGCTAACCAGAACCCTCAGCAATTTGATCGCATTGTTTTGACCGCTCCGCTAATCGATTTTATGGCAAACATGCCGATAGTCAAACTATTTGCTTTTCCGATCATCGGTGAATGTCTCAATCGACTCTATATTATCCCCATGCTGAAGCGTCGAAGAAGAAAACGATATGCTCCTATTGCCGATGGACGTTTTATAGAGAAATTCTTATCGCAGTTTTTGATACCCGGATTTGACAAGACAGTTTTATCTCTTTTTCGGAGTGGCATATTATCCGATAAAACAGACTTGTATCAAAGATTTGCGGCTACCGGGATTCCCAGCTTAGTCGTGTTTGGGGAGCAAGATGAACTTGTGACTAATCAACAAATAGCGCATTTAAAACAGTTAATGCCGGATTCCAAATCCTTAGGACTTGAAGGGGCTGGACACGCATTTATTTTAAATGAACCCGAACGCATATCAAAGAAACTCATCCAATTCTTAAATGATGAGCCTACAATCAGCTAGCCTTTCAATAACAGCAATTCTGATCAAACACGAATTAATTAGAAGACTTACCCAGCCTTTTTTTTTGACTAGTCATTGACTTTAGCATTGAGTTTGACAGATGGCTTTTCGAAAGATAGTTAACACCACCGTCATGCTTAATCAAGAATCCTTTTTCTGTTTCGGTAATAGCTGTCACCGATTCCCAGTCGATTGCTAACTTAACATGATCTGAAGTTGAGGCGATACCCTCTTGATCAATTGTCAAATTCACTAAGCTATTTCCTGTCTTCCCCATTAGCTGTCGCCATACCCACCATGTCTTGCGATATTTGACACTAAGTAGCTCTAGGACACCTAAGCAAAAAATGAAAAAAGGAATGTAGTAGTGCTCTGCTTCTACAAAAAACAGCGCTACGCCTAACCCACCAAGAATAGCTGCTCTAAGGTAGTCTTTTCGGGTTACAGGGCTTGCAGATTGTTCAAAACATTCTTGAAAATGAGCTTTATCAAGTTTGTAGGTTGTTGATTGTTCGATTGCTTTATTCATAACAATTAATCGCGGGGAATACTATGCGCAGTTTAACTTTATCTATTTGATTATTCTAGTTATTTGCTGTAACTATTTATTCATCACAATTTAAGGTCGTGAAAAGATTAAGTTACTCAATGTTTTAAGGAAGATGAGAATCAAAGCACTATATAAGCCATAGGTAAATAGATGAGGATAACGACTATAAAAGCTAGTTTCAGTTTTACTCGCTACTGGCACATCTGTGACATACCCACCTTGACGCTGAAACGGACTAGAAAAAATCACTTTACCATGGGGAGTTATCACAACCGAAGGTCCGTTGTTCGCAACGTGTACAAGCGGCATTCTGTTCTCTACTGCACGTAAAACAGACCCCATAATGTGCTGATAAGGTTGGTGTGTGGAGCCAAACCAGCCGTCATTGGACAACGCCACTAAAACGCTACCTTTATGGTTTTTTCTATCTACAGATTGGTTTAAGCTAGTTGCAACAGAGTTGGCGACAAACTCAGGGAATGTCGTCTCATAACAGATTAAGGGAATTACATTAAACAGATGATGTTCGAATAACTGATGCGTTTGCCCGCTTGAATAATGAGTTAAAAACCGGCCTAAAATTGATTTGATTCTAGTAGCAAACCAAGATTGATCATCTACCAATGGAATATATTCTCCGAAAGGAATGCGCTTTATCTTGTTATATAATCCGATTTTTTCGCCCTGCTGATTAAGCATTATTGCCGAGTTATAATGGGTTAAAATGTCACCACTCTTTTCATCAGTTATTTGTCGAATATCTTGAAACATCAAATTTACATTTATTTTTTGAACGGCCTGTTGATAAGCTCTCCTAACTTCCTCATTGTTTAAAAAATGTTTAGGGTGAGCCTCTGGCCAAATAATTAATTCAGGCTTTAGCTCCGACAATCTTTCACTTATTTCAATTTCTGGTGGATAGGCTCGACTAAACCCCGGCAAGCTTTTTCTATTATCTAATTTAGGCACCTCATTCGGTTGCACTATACCTACTTTAACCTTTTGCCAATCGTCTATTCGCTCATCCCACAAACTCGTTACTGTCGCACCGTAGCTCAACCAAGCAATGATTATGAACACACTAATAACGACTCCGCTCTGAGAATAGCGGCTCACTTCAAAGTCGTTAATTCTTTGTGAATTAATGCCGACCTCGGTTTTGAGATGAAATATTACCCTAAAAATCACAATATTAGATAAGGCAACTATTGCATCCAACCCGTATGCGCCAAAGATCTCTGTCGCTTGAAGTGCCGCATAAAAATTAATTTGGCTATCAGCCAAGCGCATTGAAAATAGCATTGGATAGGCCGAGGTCATACTTGCAAACAACACCGGAAACAAAATAAATTCGTGAACATTGGATTTATTTTTGAGCCATTTAAATGTTACCAATATGATTGCAATCAGTTGAGAGCAATAAAGCCAATAAAGTATCGCCAACCAAATATTGACACTCTCTACACTTCCTTTTGCTATATCAATAAAATCGGCAATCCAATACATGCCACTAGAAAAGGCTAAAAAGCCGGCGATTGTACCTAACAGATAGGTCTTAAAGATACTGGCGTTTTCTATCGCAAAAAGTAAGGGAACAAACGCAATCCAAGTTAGGTAGTAGCGCTCAAAGTCTAAAAAAGGGATCGATAACAAGCCACTAAACAGTATAACCAACAAACACACCTTGAATACTTTAAATGGTTTGTCATTTATCTTTTTAATAAACACTAGCTTCACGTTGTTTGGTTTATCCTATTATTTAGCTCATACAAGTCTAATCATCTACTAAAAAGCTATTGATGCGTTTGTTCTAATAGCGCTAAGTTTTTGCGATATTCGGATTTGAGCCGATTCAAAACGGCCTGTTTGTTTTTATCGCTAATGCTGTCATCCAATCTGATTAACAAGCGCTCGTTCAAATAGTTTGTAGTCAAGTTTCGCTTAGAAAAAAGTTTTAAGGCGACTTCATTACCGAAGATTTGCTGCTGTAATCGGCTCAGTATTCTTGAACTATTTTTCAGGCGACTTAATTCGTTTTGCTTAAGACTCTGCTGAATACCTAACTGATATTCAGTATACATTTTTTGATATTGAATAAATTGTTGAATAAGTGTAAAGAGTAACTTGGCCGTTTCTTTCGGAAGATTTCTTGATATAAGAAAGCCGACTCTCTCAAGATCAAACTCCGATGTTTTTTCTGGAAGTTCAGCGGTCACACTTTCTAAAAGAGTTAAGGTATCAGAGTCCACTTGCCAAATATTCTGTTGAATAAGTTTAGAATTTAGCAAAATTAATTCGATATTATCATAATCGAATTGGTAGGTATTATTGGTTATATTTTGAGGAAATGTTGATAGCAAGGCTTGAGGTTGCTGCCAAGTAATTGATTCTTGGTTAGGAAAACTGTCTTGTAGTTTGTTTTCCAACCCAAACCTAACCACGCCAACATAAAATACCAAAGCAACTAGCACAGACACAGATAACAGTTCACCTAGCACAGACAACTTGTATTTATTTTTTCCGGAGTTATGGGTTGTTTGTTTCAATAAATCTAATCGTTCCTATTTTGAAATGGTCAATTTAAAATTGATGTTTATTCTTCTAGCAAGTAAGTTAGATACGAGACAGACCTAAATGCGCAATTCTTTTCAGTTCGTCTTCGTTAAATGAGTTTTTGAGTAGCGATTCTATTCTCTGCTGCTTTTGTTGCTGTCCGATATTAGAATCTAATATTCGTTGTTTTTGCTTTTTAAATTCCTGATACCGTGTTGGCCAGTCTGAAATGTTTATCGACAAGCTAACATGCCGCTCTTTAATTTCATCTCTTCTTTGTTGTTTTTCCTCTGCGCTTAACTCGCTATTAGTCTCAAGTTTCATACTATCAAACATATATTGCGCGTTTGCATCCGAGATACGAAATAGCTTTTTAGTGGCTTCACTTCCAATATGCACTTCCCTCAACTCCTGAAGCTCAGAATAAAGCATTTCATTTGCTTCAATTGACTCTGCAGTGAGTTCGTTATTGGTGTCCGCCATCGCTTCATTTATTTGGCTAAACTCTTGTTTCGCTTGCAAGAACTGATAGTAATCATTGACTAATTCGGCTGTTTGCTCACCTGCTTTTCCAGGCAGAGCTTTTCTAATTAACGCTTGCAAAATACTCAGTGATTCACTATCGAGTTTATTATGAATTCTTTCTAGTGCTTCATCGAGGGAAAGTAATGCATCATGGTCAAGAATAACGTTCCCATTTTCATCGAGCTTAACCGCCTGCAATGCACGATAAACTGAATCAGCTGTAAAAGGTAACCTATTACTCTCCAAACCGTCATTTATCATATTATCCTCTTGTAACCATTGCCAAGACGTCCCTATGGTTGACTTTGTTTTCTCTTTGATTACATTTTTTGAAGCGGTAAGGTTTGCGTCAGTGTTTTGCTGCCCAGAAAAAGGGCCCAACAAGACGATTGCAACAAATACGCAAAGCGCAGCCGCTGCTAGCAAAATATAAAACTTATTATTGTTTGACATAGATGATCAACTTCATATTTTTAGGAATTATTATATTGCAGTGATTTACTTATTACTTGTATTGCTACTTGGTTATATTACTTATTACACATAATCATCGGCACTTTAACCTTTGAAAGGGCAACTTATGAGTTCTTGTTAGAGTGGCCTATCAACTTAGTCAGAGAAGCTATTTTCAATATCATTGACTAGCTTCCTTCGGGGTTGAACTGTCTAACAAGAACTCAGTTAGCGATTAATAGTTACAAGTATCTCTGTATTCAGAAATATTACCATTTGCCTCATGATTAGGCCCACACAAGAATGGGTTGTAACGACCATCTTTATCTAAGAATCGTTTCATCCACGAGACCCCGTAAGTCGAAATAGTCGAGCGATAAGCAGTGCTTTGACCTGTGGAGCAATTGTGTGAACCATTGTTTAGCTCCAAATAGGCTTTGTCAGTGCTGTTCGGGATCGTATTATAAAATGGACTAGCATGAGAATTTACAGGTGCGGTTCCATCATTTTCGCACGCCATAATCATGGTAGGAACACCAATTTGGTCAAAATCATTGCCTCCTGAATTCCAAGGAGACAACGGAACCGAGGCACTAAGTCGATTGCGAGACGCACTTCTTAATGCGCCACCGCCGCCCATAGAGTAGCCCATGGTTGCCAGTCTATTTTCATCAACTAACCCTGAAATAGGACTGTTTGATGTATTGCTTTGATCAATCAGATAATTTAATGCGCTATCCAGCTGACGACTGCGACTTTCCGGCTGGTCAAATCGAGAGTTGGTATTGATGGTGATGACTACAAATCCATGTGAAGCTAGCACCGGCCCCCACCAGGACACAGCGCTTTGGGTATTAGTAAACCCAGGCGCTATCGAGATAGTCGCCATTTCATCAGAGATACTGGTTGGATAATAAATGGTACCGCCACCAAAACCGTTAACTGAACTAGAAACGGAAGAAGTTGCATAAGGTTGAGGTCCCAACGCTGCTTCTAAAAAGTTCAAATCAGGATTGGGGCCGGTTTCATAACCACAATTAGAATTACAGGTGTCAGGCGGAGGTAAATCATCTCCGCCACCGCCTCCGCCGCCACCAGAACTAAAAGCGGGGAAAGACAAACAAACGGAAAAAGAGCAAACAGCAATTCGTTTAAAAAGAGAGAGTTTTGGAACATTAGATTTCATCATGCTACACCTTATTATTGTCTTAATTATTATAGGAACTACCTACCAACAGCTGCTTCCTACAAAGCAAAGTAAATAGAGTGGTCTGACTACTTAACAGGCCAAACCAGTGTAGCAGCCCAAAAAGAGGATTTGTATATTATTTCGCCAATTAATTCACGTAACTTGTTTTAAATATTAATTTATTGCAAAACTAGTATATTAATTGCTCGGACGAGGGATAAACTGGGTCAATAGTTGACTCAATTAGATACTTTCGATGTAGGTCAAGAATTAGGGTATCTTACTGAGATTCGATATGGACATTATAGCACTAGCAAATAAGAATGCGGTTTATTATACCCTTTGAGCCTTAATGTAAGGCTCAAAGAATTGGAATTTATTGTTATTTTTATAATAGTATAAATGCTTATTCTGGTTGTGTTGGAGTGGGTATATTTTCAACGGCTTCCTTCATTTCTTTGGTTAGCTTTTCCCATAAAAGTGACCATTGAGAATCTTCTTCACTGTTCGCGTTATCTGAAGAGCCATTTTCTCCCACACATCGAGGAAAGTTCTTGCAAGCGCCCTCTTGTGGCCCTTCAATTACAGTTGAGTCGGCCTCCTGAGCTGAGGTTTGTGAGGCACATAATAGCAAAAATGAAACAGATAATGATTTTAAAATAACATTTTTCATCGCAATACTTCCGTTGGTTTGGTGTTGGTTGAAACTCAAGCATACGGCAAGTTATCTCAATTCGTAATGTTAAATAAAGTTGTTTTATTAAAAAACAGCGCTAAACCAACATTAATCGGCAAGTATGATGGATTGGAGTAACGTCTCAGGCTTCCGAGCGATTGTTGTGTAAACTCTAAATGGCTCTTCCTGTATAGAGAATTGAGTACCTGAAAGAGTCATAACACTGCTTACCTCTTTAGTTTCGATATTTTGAACCAGTAATTCTAGATTGACTTCTTCTATACTGAGATAGTAAACAAGATTGTCTATTATAGTTATTTGATCCGGTTCTTGAATATTACTTAACTGTACCCCAGTAGAATGAGTATTCCCGCCTTCCGATTTGAAGAGTTCAGACTCTTTATATTTTATAAAATAATAGCAATCCTCTCCAATACACGGCTTTATAACATATCCTTTGTTTAATTGTGTTTTCGCTTTTAGGTTATTCATATTTCTATATTCTATGAACCATTCACCATTTATATTTGAAGCGAAGTAAATTCTTTTACTGTTATGCGAAAAGACGGGATTTGTGTTTAGATGTTTCTTTTCGCTTTCGAACAAGAGAGTTCCGTCAGTCCTCATTATTTTCAACTGTGCATTTACCACAAATGCAATATACTGACCGTCTCGACTTATGGTCAAATTCCAAATTCTCAGGTTTTTCGTCAACTTGGTTACCTGTGTCAACTCTCCTAGTTGGTTTTGGATCCAGATTTGATACTTGCCTGTTCTATTTGAAATAAAAGCAATACGCCCGTCTTTTTCGGCATAAACTGGATGATCATCGCGAAAAGACGAAGATATAACATTTTTACTTTTACCATTCCGATCTACCTGCACGATATCTCTAACACTCTGCGTGCCTTTCATATAACCTACAGTTCTGTTATTGATGACAAAAGGATATGAAACTGTATCATCTATCTCAATTATCGTCTTAAGCTTCCCACTATTTAGATTTAAACGACTTAATTGCCTCCACCCCGTTCGTACGACTAACTCATTGTTATTAATCCAGCCAACGGACATTAGAATCATTGGGATTGATTTTACCTTACGAGACTCTTTGGTCACTTCATCGTATAACCATATTTCTGTTTTATTCCCGATAACATTTCGCAAATAAACTACTTTATTTATCGCCTTGTTGACACTTATAAAATAATCTCCACGCCCAGAATCTGACGGACTCGTAATGTCTGATAAGTTTTTTGATTCAAGATTAAATTGTTTTACCTCAAATTTTCCTAACATAGACTTCGAGATAGAGAGGTAAAGGTTACTAGAGTTTTTCCAGCCTATAGAGGCCAAATTGGATTCTTTGGGACATTCGAAAACCGCTTTTTCATTTATTAGTTTTTGCTTTGCTTGCGAGAAATCGGCCGTAATCACTTGGCATTTCTTTCCATCATCTCGTTTAAACGCTATTTGTCGTCCATCTTCTGAAAAAGCGGCGTTGTTATCATCAAATGCTCCCTCGGTCAGCCGAAAATAGCGCTCTTTACCGAGTTGCTTTGAATATAAATTCCAATTATCAGTCCCTTCTGCTTGATGCGAAAAAACCATCAGTTCACCACTAACGGTAGCTTCAAGCTCCTGTCCAACTAAAGTAGTTTCAATTTTCGGTACAACCTGCGGGGTGGATGACTGAAAAACAACATAAATCAGCAAAATAGCCAAGCCAGCAATCACTGCAAACGGAAAAAGTCGCTTAATCTGTCGCTGAGGCGTTATTTCCTCAATATCAGCAACGAATCGATAGCCTTTATTACGACCGGAATCAATGTACTTACAATCCTCCGACTCACCAAGGGCTTTTCTTAAATAGGAAACAGTGGTTCGAATGGTCGTGTTTTCGATAACCCGGCCATCCCAAACCTCTCGCTGAAGGTCGTCATTAGAAAAGTATTGCTCTGGATTTGAATAGAGTAGTTGCAGTAGCTTGGCCTGGACGTGCCCAATGACCTGAGGGGCTTGCCCCTCAATACTTAACTCTCTCAATTCTGGGTCATATTCGCACTTGCCCAGAATCAGTTTATTGCTTTTGCTCACTCTCAAGAATCCTGTTTAACAGCTACATCTAAGGCTATGGGCACCCAGTTTCTGAGAGTCATATCATTTGTGTTTGCAGTTTCTTTATTGGAATACATCAGTACTTCGGCTTTTGGCATTTCGGCTTATGTTCTTATTTACAATGTCAGAGTTCCACTGGTTTCCCAACACATTAGTATCATATGCTTAACAATATTAAGCAATTAACTTACTTATCGAGGTTAACAATCTTTACACTCTATACCTTTATCAGTTTAGCTCTAAAACATCATTGCTACTGCAGTATTTCGTGACGTCTTCAGATGATTCAAGGCAGTTTGATTTAGCAAATTCATTTTAAGGGGTAGAATTCTGATTCTCAAATTAAAATTAATCAAGTTATTTAGCTTAAAATATCGCTGTTAGTCTTAACTAATTGTAACTAGAACATTCACAACGCAGCACTTGGGTAGTTATTACTAGAAATTATATAGTTATAAATATCAATAGGTTACACTATTAATCTAAGTCTATTTGTAGGTAGACAAGAACAATAGAATATTGGGTCGGCTCTTTCGAACCGACTCAATAATTGGCAGGCAGGAGAATTTTATAAATATTGAATTATTATTAACAAATGATAAACACTTACCATTTATTTGCGGTCAGTTTTTACTAAAGGTCAATAAATGTACTCGGTGAAACCTTAAACCGTTTAGCTAACCCTCTAATATGGCGGAGTGTTAATGCTCTTTTACCATTAAGCACTTCAGAAACAACCCCTTGACTACCGATTTCGGGCAGGTCATTCTGTCTTACTCTATGTAATTTTACTAAATATCTAAGAGCATCTAGCCCTTTACCAGCTATATCTGGCGCTGAATTTTCCTGATAGCCTAATGCGGCAGTTGACATAGAGTTAATTAGTTCCAGCATCGCGCGGCTGTTTCTACCTCGGTTTAACTCCATAGCAACCTCGATATTTTGCAGTAAAGTATCGTAGTCATTAGCATCATTTGGTGTTTCAATAACTGGGATTGGCATATCCCAAGTTTTGGCAGCTCTTTCCAATGTTGACTCCATTATTATTTACCTCTTATGAACGGCTAGGTTGAATTGCTTCAATGTAAGTGACTTGAGTATCGAAATTAATCATTGTTCGGATTTGCAAGTTGGTACCTGGGACCGAAAAATCATATTGATCATCAGAACAGTTCAAGTTAGAAAAAGTCGAACGTAAGTCTTGTTCCGAAGAAAACTCACTATCGCTAATGATTTTGTACCAACCCAACAATACTTGGTTGGCTGACGGATGAACTTCAATCGCTTTAACTAGTCTGTTTTTCGCTACTACTATCACATCGAATTCCTTAATCAGTGGTGAAACAATTATTCGGCCACTCGATAATCTCCCAATTATCGCAATTTGTAATGTTAATTAAGGTTGTAGTGTTTTTTCGACGCTCAAAAGCCGACTAAATCAGGCTGTAACCCCTAATTCTATTAGGGTTATAAAGAAATCCCGAAAGCCAGATATCTCAAGTGTTTGAGCTGATTTAACGTTAGCCAACTTTGAGATATTGGTCATATATTAACCATATAACACCCAATTTGAGAAGTTAATATAAACAGATTGAATTTATTGACATTATTTTCAGCGGTCACCTTTGGCAAAATCGAACAGGCTAAACAATCATCGTTTATCGATCGAAAATTCAACTTTTATATCCTGACATTTGGGTATTTGAATGTTTTATGGACAGCATAAGACACATGATTTTACAAAACCCGTCCAACTATTTGTTCCACCAGTGCGTCATAAAAGTTGTAAGTTAGCAATAAGATGTTGGCTTATTTAGTCATTAGTCTGCTGATAAAACGAGGATATTCAATGTCAGAAGAATCCAATTCTGAACAAGCAACTATCATTTCAGCCAACAACCAGTTCAAACCAGATGCTCTCAAAGAAAGTGTTTGGTTCAGATTATTCGCTTTTTTATCCTTGACGGATTATGAGACTTTAGCCGAATGTGGGAAATATGACCGGACATTGGTCTACGCCATGGGTTTTCGTCAGCTGGTGACTTTTACTTTTACCTGCATGCTTTTCAGCTATGGCGTATCACTCTTTCTAGAATTTAAATTAGCAGTGATAGTTGGAGTTATATTCTCCCTGACCTTATTTTTCCTTGACCAAGCAATTATCGGCTCAGACTGGGCGCTTAAGAACCCATTTAAGAAAGGACTCCCCTTTCGAAGCCTATTAGGTCTGATCCCTCGAATGGTTTATTCATTAATTATTGCTATCGGGTTAGCAACCCTTGCTGAAATAAGTTTACAAGCAAGTGCAATCGATGAACAAATACAGCAAGAATCTAATCAAAAGAACAGACTGTATTTCGAAAAACTAGACCAATACGAACAAGAGTTAGAAACGGCTATTCAGGTCGATCGCAACAAAGTAGAAACTCTTCACAACCAAATAGTTCAAATAAGGCGACAAAACACTCGAGATGAACAATCCGCTAGTAATAATGATGTCGATACCTTAAATAACACCCTGTCACAAAAACAAGTCAATTCTACAGAGCTGCAACGCTCCCAACAGAGGTTATTCACCGAGCTAACCTCAATCAATCAACGCCTCACCAAAGCAAGAGAAGACTACAACTACTGGTTTAACGAAGCTTTATTAGAGCGCACTGGTAAAGATGGTAGACCACCCACCGAGGGGCCAAAATACAAACGAGCAGTGGCGACCTATTCCGACCTAGCAAAACAAATTGAAAACTTAGAAGCCAGCCTATCAAACACCAAACAACGGCTAGATGCGCTCACTCCGGATATTGAAGCCGCTATAGCCGATTTAAATACAGCACAAAAGAAAATAAATGACTATCAAATGACCGAGAGCAACTACCAACAGAACAAACAAATCATCGCTAATTTAGAGGAAAACTTACTTACCGCTAAAACCCAACTGAATAAAGCGACCGAAGATAAACAAACAAAAATGGGCATCTACCGAGAAAAACTTGAGCAGGATGGCCTTTTTTATACCATTAAAACCGGATTATTACGCCGCTATTTGGCATTAAAGAATATCCACAAAGATCCTGAAATTGGCGAAGCGGCCTATTTGTTCAGTTGGCTACTAAAAATATTCTTTATAGCGATAGAATTGATGCCTGTCATAATAAAGCTGTTTTTCTCTCCATTTAGCTTTTACGCTTTAAAAATGTACCGCAAAATGCAAATAGCCTTGATGGAAGAAGAGCAGTTACTGGTCCAGGCAAAAGCAAAGTTTGCTTCTTTTGAAAACTCTGCGATTAGAGACAGTGCTTAGCTATCGGCTCATCAGTAAAATGTGAATGCGCGATTAAATTAAAACTTCTTTAAGTTTGAACTATTTGTTGCCAGTAAAGCAATATGATATTGTTTTGGCTATTATCCTCTACTCCCAAGCGCAACAAAACATTATCAATGGATTCAAATTCTGAGCAATGTGTAACTTGTGGCGCTTATCTATCTGGAGATTTTTGCTCGCAGTGTGGCGAACAAAAGCTTAATCCAAAGTTAAGGTCTCTACATTATATTCTTAGCGATATTATTGAAGATTTAACCTCAGTAGACGGAAAACTATGGCAAACACTAAAATCAATTATACTTAAGCCTGGCCAGCTTGAGTACGACTATCATGTAGGACGAAGAGTTCAATACCTAAAACCAATCACCCTGTTCTTTGTTTTAAACGTCCTCTTTGTCATGTTTTCTCCCATATCAGATTTTTATGTCACCCTTATTGATCAAGTCAGCCTTCAACAATACAGTGCTTACATAAAACCGGTCTTGCTAGAATATCTGGCTTCTAACCAAATAAGTTATGAAGCCTTTGAGCAAAATTATAATCAGCTAGTTGTGGTTCTCGCGCGCTCTCTCATCATTTTGCAAGTCCCCATTTATGCGTTGGCTTGTTCATTAATTCTCTACAATAAAAATTATTTTTCAGGAGACTATTTCAATTTTAGTTTAAATTTTCATAGTTGGCTTTTGATGTGGGTGATAATCGCTATGGCTCCAGCTTTTATCATCGCAATATTCATTCAGTTGTTTGAACTCCCTATTGAGCCAAATCGTATCTATTTTCTATTATTACCAATAGGGATCAGTATCTATTTATTGATAGCAATGCGACGAATGTTCAAGTTAACTTGGCTTCAGAGCCTCTGGCGAGTGGCACTTTTATTACTTGCCTACAGGATCTGTCATGCTATTTTTAGATTTTTACAATTTTTAATCACTGCCAGTGTGGTCGAGGTTTAATTAATTGAGACAAAAACTTTATTCTTGTCTCATCATTTATTAGACCTATTTAGAATGAGTTGCTAGCTCACCGATAGTTTGAACTCACTTTCATTATTCACTTTTCCTTGCTCATTATATTCACGCTCATAAAAGTTTATTACTTTATTTTTATCGAAAGCAATAACGTTGCTCGAACGAGTCCCATATTTAGGTGTATTAATAAATATTGAAGACAACTTTCTTTCCCACTCAACCGGAATGCCAGTATCGGGCAATTCAGAGTCTTGCGCTTGGGAGTTGTCTTTCAAAATACTAAATAGCTGCAGGCTTAAACTATTAACGCTAGACTTAAAACTTGTATTAACTAGCTCGACCAATTGTCGCTGTCCTTTAGCCATTTTTGGCCAAATATCATCTATTGCACCATTTGATATCGCATGAAAACCATCGCTTAATACGGTTTGTTGTTTCTGTAAACTGTTATAGCAACTTAATTGGTTGAGGTATCCATAAGTCAAATTAAACGGACTATACTGGTCACTGTGTTTTATCAACCACTCAGCGTTAATCGGCGTATCAAATTGTAGCGCCTTGGTAACTAATTCACCACGAGACTTTTTGT
Source organism: Kangiellaceae bacterium (assembly GCA_965230505.1). Lineage (GTDB taxonomy): Bacteria > Pseudomonadota > Gammaproteobacteria > Enterobacterales > Kangiellaceae. Next base: position 4,992,813 of record OZ246006.1, read on the forward strand.
GTTGAGGTTGCTTTATACCAGTTCGAATATTGGTTATTGCAGCAAAATATCCTTTTGAGTTTATTCCTAACCAACTACCACCTGCTTGCAGATCTTTTCCAGCTAAAAGCTCAGGTTGCTCTGACCAAAATTGAGCCGCGCGAGTCGGTCTAGCATAAAACTCATCTCGATTGGCACAGATGATCACAGGGTAATCCGAATGCTGATTAATCGCGAGAAATAAAATACACATATTGTTTGAGACGATAAGTTATTTTAAGCCAGTTTAAAGCTTAGCCCGTTTTCCCGCAACGACTAGTATTACCCAATGACCTTCTCGTGGACTAAATGAACGAATAGGATACTTCAGCGCCCCCTTTAACTCGGCGTGTAACATTCGAGGATAATCTACCGTCTATTGATTTAATCGGAACTATTATATTCAGTACTTACAAAACCTCAGACTGAACTGACAACTTTCGATATTATTATTCACAAGTCTAGGAACGTTGCGATGAGAATCAATGTAATAAGCTATATCTTAGCCGTTATCTTTTTACTTTCTGGTAGTGCGAAGTTGGCTGGTTTAGATTTTGAACTAGCCGCGTTTGCTCGATGGGGTTATCCCATTTGGTTTATGTATTTGACTGGTCTTGCCGAAGTTGCTGGTGGAATTGCTCTTGCTGCAAACATTTTGCGACGCTACGCAGCGCCCTGTTTAGCAATCCTTATGATTGGAGCTAACGTCACTCATGTTCTCCACAAGGAATGGCCTATGTTGGTGATTGCTTTGACGATCTTCTTGCTCAGTGTGGTATTAACGATTAACACTTGGAAATCGCCGACGGCTTTCAATGGTTCAAACTTAGGTTACGCGATTGCGTGGCTGGCTTGGGGGTGAGCGCCGTCCTAGGGAATAGAAATTGATTAAAGAATCATCACGTACATGGTTGACGCAATTAACAACATCGCAAGCATCGCCACAGCACAGCTCACACCAACTAAACTCGCTCTGATATAAGAATGAAATTCTCGTTCGTTTTGTTCGTGTAATTCTAACTGTTTACCTTGAAGAATTTGGTTTAATGGTAATAAAAATGCGGCTATCAAAAAATTGGTTGCCAAAAATAACATGGCGACAGGGAAATCGATAACGAGCATAAAAAACATAAATGCTAGGGTAAACACACCAGTTACCCCAGCCGCTATTAGCGCAAAGCTCTTTTGTTGAAAGTGACTATAATTACTATGAATTAACAGACCAGCGGCCAAAACAGAACCGAATATAGTAGCAATAGCTATTGATAGAGTGTTGTATACTTTACCTCGGTAGCCACTGCCCACATTTGAGGGCACTTCCTCCTCTACCTTAGGAGAAGCATACGGATTATTTTCTATAGTACCGTTTTTGGGTTTCATTTAATCCTAATGTTTTACTGAGAGAATTTTTTAAGACTCATCTGTTATCTTTGTGTTTTATTGGTGATGAGAGCTAATCGTTGCTTTATCTAACTCAAGAAAGCGAGCCGCATTATTATATAGAATATCACGCTTATCTTCCTCGGTTAAAAACTTAAAGCTATTTAATTGCTCAATAGAGTCCTTTATGGCATGGGGCCAGCGCATTTGATCGGAGCCAAACATTACCCGTTTAATCATTCCAAAGCGTTTAGCCAATTTTAGGAACTCCTCGCCGAAGTACTTGGGTGACTCATGAACCCAAAGTACAACCCCTAAGTCGGTATAAACGCGAGGATATGTCAGCATCAGTCGCAAAGCCTCTCGATAAAAGGTTTCTCCAGAGTGCATCATATAAACCTTCAATTTAGGATATTGAATTAAGGCTTCCTCCAGAAGATAAGGGTTTCCATATTTGAGTCGCGCGTTAGGTGCGAAGGTATAGGGTGCTCTGGGAGGTCCACCACCGGTGTGAACTGCTACCGGGATCCCATATTTCTCACAGATTTTTAAGTAAGGCGCGTAAAAGGGATCATCTAAAGTTTTTCCCGCATAATATGTACCAATCTCTCCAAACACTTGCACTTTCCCGGCTTTTACCGCAGACTCAAACTCCTTTGGGCTCCATGCCTGCGGGTCTTCAACCCCTCTTAGTAAGCGGTTATCAATATCTTTATCTAACCAGAATTTTGCTGATTGCTTACTAGTGGAAAGCATTCCAAGCACGATATTATTTTCTCTCATCGATTGGTAGGTTTCTTCAAAATGCTTTTCAATGCTTTGCGAAGATTGTCGCCCGTATTGGTCCGGCATGGGCCGAAATGACTTCTCCGAATAGCTGTGCAAATGCATATCAATAATCGGTTTGTTACTATTGGCTTCCAAAATAAAGGGTATCATGCTAAAAATGGTGATAAGTATTTGTTTCACTACGGCCTCTCTGGTTAAATTCCATTAATCACAATTAGAAAGCCAATCTAAACTACTGACTGCTTGCAAAATTGTAAAATTCGGCATTTTTAACTTCAATCTTTCGAAATTGATTGGGTGATACCCCGCCAAACTCTTTAAAATCTTTTATGAAATGAGCTTGATCAAAATAACCTGAAGCTAATGCAATATCGGTCAAAGAAATCTTTTTATTATTAGATACTTGGCCAGTGACTCGATTAAATCGAGATAACCTTAAATAATACTTAGGCGATATACCTATTTGTATGGCAAACAGTTCTCTTAGAGTTCGAGCACTAAGTTCGAGGTGTTTAATTAATTTATCTAATTGAGTTTCTGGGTGCTGGCGTATTTGTTGAGTGGCAAAATATACACGTTGATCTATTTGTTTTTTCTGTAAGTTTATCAATACAAATTTTTCAAGTTGCTTAACTCGCCTATTTTGGTCGTGAGTTTCGTACAACTGCTGATACAACCGCTGCAACTCATTGCATGGAAAAAAGTCCTCTAGCTGAAAAAAACTATTTTTGTAATCTTTCATAGGTAAGCCAGTTAACAGGTGAAACCCGTATGGCTCTAACTGAATCACAATCATTTCAATATTGTGACATCGGCTAAAAGTTACTGGACGAATGCAAGAGGTGGAAATATTATTTTTTACTTTACTGGCATCAATTGTTGTCATCTCTGATTCAAAAGTAATACAAAGATTAGTCGTGCAATTTGGAAATAAGGTCATCCAATCATTAGAGTTTCCAGTACCATCAAAAGATTGGAATGCAAAATACCTCACTATATTTGTTAATAGCGGATGAGTCGGCCTGCAGCGTGAATTAATCATTGAAGCGCTTATTAATCCATTATTGGCTATTCTACTGGTACGGACAACTATATCGACAAACTATTCAAAGCTCAACCAATTCAATTTTTAGTACGTTATTAATATTTTGGTTACTCTATAAATACTTTGGATACTCTATAAATAACAGGTGCCAACGCTTCATAAGATAGATTCTAAACTATTGAAATCGTTCAGTTAGATAGCGATTAATGTCATCAGACTCATACAACCACTGAATGTCACCATTTTCTTCAATGCGAAGACAAGGAACTTTAATTTTACCGCCTTGTTTTAAGAGTAACTCTCTGGCGATAGGATCATTTTTTGCGTCTTTTGTCTCAATGGGCAAGTTTAGCTTATGCATTTTCCTCCTAACTTTTATGCAGAAAGGACATAATTTGAACTGATATAACGAAAGTGACTTTATTTCATCCGCTACAACCTTCTGCTCATCAGCTGTCCGTTTTAATTTAGGACCACGAGTCACAAAATCTAAAAAAGCAATGACACTACCAAGAATAAGTCGAATAAATTTTAGCATATTCCAATTTGTTCAATTTGTTAAAAGCGGGGATTTTGCACGGATGGTTTATAATTGTCCAGACATTTGGTTGGCAACGCCTGTTAGTTCATCAAACCACTCATTCATTCCTTAGCATTTTAGGCAAGCTGCTCCATTTTTTCGAGTAGAGCAAACATTATTAAACATTGTCGTTGTTTAGGCTTTTCCACCGTTACAACTCGTCAGAGCTAGGATTAAAGTTCTGATCATAAAGCCAGATACAGTGGCACTTTCAAGCTTCAACACCTCAATTTAAATATCGTTTAACAATCACTATGTAGACTTTATCGATATTTATTTATCGTTATTCGATATTTTTATATTGATTTACGGAAATTAATACTCTAATATCAAGATTAACGCGTTAGCCCCCTATTAGAATGCCAGATAGCATTGCTAATAAACCAGGTAAGCTAGTCCATTTCGGTAATTAGCTTGTAAACAAGTGACCCTTTAGGGAGATCAATATGAATACTGCATTAATCTTAATACCTGCCTTACTTTTATACATTGGAGGGCTCTATTGGCTGTTTAACTATCTTAATTTGAGATCAATTTGGCGTGGTGACGAGATCCAATTAATACAAAATATTGATAAACCGATGGTCAACTTTGTTAAGAGTGCTCTCGACTTTTTTATGATACTACTCATAATAATTGCAACACTAATCGTTCCTATCGCGGTAGTAATGGGTATTTCTCAAGGAACCTCTAACAATTGGGGAGCTGATATTAGTATTTTTGCAGGCTTTCAAATTGACTTAAATGCCATCAATGGTATCGATGCCACCGGCCTACGTAATCCAGAGATGCATGGTAAGACTGAAATTGCCATTGATACATCCAGTGTCACTGCTTTTTACCTCTTCATGGGGTCGCAAGCTGCACTCACCTTTGCTGGTTTGTATGGCGTTTCCCAATTACGTAGCTTAGTCATCTCTTTGAAAAAAGGTAATGCATTCAGCGCCGACAACGTGAGCAGATTAAAACGCATAGGTTTACTCGTGATGGTTTGGAATTTAGTCTCGCCAATCTTTCAGTACTTTGCTTGGGGGTCGGTTATCAATGATATTAGTTTTAGTAACCAAGGTTTAGATCTTTTCCCCGCATTCGAGTTTAATGTCATGGCTATTTTTATTGGCGCACTAATGATGATACTTTCTGATCTATTTTTGGAAGCAACCCTTATCAGTCAAGAGCAGAGGTTAACCATCTAATGAATAGTGAAATTAAAGTAAACCTAGACTTGTTGTTGGTGCAAAGAAAAATGTCTTTAACTGAGCTTTCCGAAAGAGTCGGAGTCACCATGGCAAATTTATCAGTATTAAAAAGGGGTAAAGCCAAGGCCATTCGGTTCACAACTCTCATCGCAATTTGTGAAGCACTCGAATGTCAGCCCGGTGACCTGCTAGAAATGGAGACTTTTGACTGACGGTTTCCCTACTCCCGACTACATTTATTGCAAAATAGACCGAAAAGAATAGTCATTACATTTTGCCATCAGATTGCAGTAAATTTTAGCTCAAACTTTCCTTTAGGGTGCCAGATTGGCACCTTTTTAAACTGCACAGCCTTGTTGGGTGCTACTCGCTCTACCCTTAGCTGTTTGAAAATTGCAGAAAGGATCAACTTAACTTCCATCATCGCGACATGCATACCGATACATTTATGCGCCCCTCCTCCAAATGGAATATAAATATTTGGATGGCTTTTGTCTTCACCGCGCTCAAATCGACTCGGGTCAAATTTTTCAGGCGAGCTCCAATAACGCGGATCATGATGATTACCATATATATTGATCCCTGTTCGAGTCCCGGCAGGAATATCGTAGCCCATCATTTTAACATCTTTAAAAAACACTCGAGGCGCTGTCACAACGGGTGGCATAATTCGCAATGTTTCTTTAAAAACATTTTCTGAAATCGTTAAGTCTTTTAGTTGATCATAACTTAGATTTGAAAAACCGCTCACTTCTTCGGCGATTTTTTGTTGCCAGCTTTTGTCTTCAGTAATTTGTAGCATTAAAGAGGACAGCGAACTTGCCGTGGTATCATGAGCCGCCATCATCGTAAAAATAATATGGTCTATAATTTGTTCGTCGCTAAATTGGTTGCCATCCTCATCGGTTGAGTCGCATAGAAAACTAACCAGGTCGTTTCTTGGCTGTTCGCGCCGTTGTTTAACTAGCTCTGAGAACACTTCAATTAAATGGGCTCGACCTTTTACTCCTTTGTGAAACTTGCTATTTAAGATCGGTATCCTAACCAACGCCATAGTACTTTCAACCATGTCAATAAAGGCTTTTGATATACCTTTGCTCACCGCTTCAGTCGGGTCGAGACCCAAAAACAATTTGAGCGCCAAATTAAGGGTTTGAGTTTTGATATAAGGAAAAAAATCTACCGAAGATTTTAAAGCAAGATCCGTGGCAAGCGCTTCTGACCATCGTTTTATTTCGTCAAAATAAACCAGCATCGCTTCCTTTTTAAATGCATGTTGCATAATTCTGCGATGAAATAAATGATGTTGACCATCTTTGGATAATAATCCATTTGGAAAAATATCATCTAGCACCACCTCCCAACCTTTCTCTGCCGAGACTATTTCATGAGAATTTTTTAAAATGGTGCCAGTCACTTCGGCGTCTTGCATTCTGACAATATCAAAACCGAAAATTCGACATCGAAATATTTGCCCATGTTTTTGTCGTTGCTGCTCTAGAAATGTTGGTGCATCTTTTATAAATTGCAGGCTATGCAACCACAGTTTATAAATTGGGTCCTTGGGTATCTCAGAATAAGATTTCATAACTGGGCTAAGCGACTCTTGTCAATTATTAATGGTTATTTCAATACTAACATAGCTAGCAAAAGAACGACGGGCTGCAAGCAAACATCTCGAAAAGTATTTGAAAGACTTTATCCTCTAATTCACTAAGATAACGCCTTATTATTTCTAAATTAACACTGTTCGAGATGTTCAGTTCAAGGCATAATATTGTAATAAATACCAATTTGTCTTGCACATCGGCTTTAAACTAAGGGGAATACATGCAAAAGGCCATCGTTACGCTCGTTAGCTTTTTATTAACTACTAGCAGTTGGCTCTGCTCAGCTGAAACCGTTAAAGTCGACGTTTACCAACCTCAACAGCAAGCCCATAAGTTATCGCTAGAGCTTAGTGGCAATGTCGTTGCTGAGCAAAATGCACAGCTAGCCAGTTTAGAAGCAGGCTTGGTCAAACAACTATTTGTCGAAGCAGGCGACAAAGTGGTAACCGGTCAAGCCTTGTTATCCTTGGATAGTACCCTAGCTAAACTTCGTTTAGCTCAAGAAGAAGCCGACTTTCTATCCGCTCAAGTTGAAAAACAAGAAGCGCAGAGGCAATACCAGGAAGTTGTGCGATTGTCTAAAAGTAGGGTTGTTGCCGATAGTTTACTAGCGGAGCGTAAGGCTAGTCTCGCCAGTGCTGAATCAAGCCTTAGTAACGCTCAAGCTCGAGTATCTCTCCAAAAAGAGGTCGTCAAACGTCATACTTTAACCGCTCCGTTTAATGGGGTGATAGCTCGCCGCTTCGTAAACCTAGGTGAATGGATTGGTCAACAGAGCCAAGTTTTCCAGTTAGTTTCTGATCAGTCATTGCGTCTTATCGTCGATTTACCACAGGAACATTTAAATGCGATCACCCAGCAACAAGAAGTTCTCGCATTAGTCATTCCAGATGTCACGCCTGAAAAGCAATATGAACTCCCCGTCAGCAAAATCGTAACGGTTTCTCAACCATCAAGTCGTACACTACAAATTCGGATTAACTTACCAAGCGGCATCGGCTTGCTACCCGGCATGTCTGCACGAGCTCGATTCAGCCTCACGAGTGGTTCGGGTTCTAAAGACACCGATCTCCTAAGCTGGATTCCTAGGTCCGCGTTAAAAAGACACCCCGATGGCAGTAACAGTGTGTTTACTGTCCACAATCGTGATAAAAACAACCATCAGTTAATGAGCGCAAAAGTCGAGCGCAAAAAAATTAAATTAATTAAAAGCGATGTGGATCAAGTGGCAGTGACTGGTCTTGCAATGGATTCTCTAGTGGTAGTTTCAGGTATCGAGCTACTCAAAGACAATCAAACAGTCACTTTTACTACTAGCGATTCTGGCTCATTACAAAACCAAGATACCAAAGGAAGTCGCTAGTGTTTCAGTCCGCCGCCAAGCACGGCACCTTGGTTGCCGTTATTGTATTCATAATTACTATTTTGGGCGTTGTAGCCGCGTTAAAAATTCCAGTCCAAATGATCCCCGATCTAGATGTGCGCACTATTAGTGTGTCTACTGGCTGGCCGGGGGCAACGCCACAAGACGTAGAAAAAGAAATCTTAATTGAGCAAGAGCGATATTTACGAAATCTGCCCAATTTAAAACGAATGACTTCTAACGCAGGAATGGGTTCCGCTTCCATCGAGTTAGAATTTCCATTTGGTGTGAACGTCAGTGACGCGTTGTTAGATGTTAATAATGCTCTCAGCCAAGTCCCCTCCTACCCTGAAAATGTTGACCAACCTCGCATAGTCGCTAATTCTTTTTCCAGTAACGCCTTTATGTATTTCACTCTAAGACCGCTAGAAGGAAACCCACTAGAGCTGGATATGGATCTTATTCGAGACTATGCGGAAGATAATGTTCGTCCGAGAATGGAAACGGTTCCTGGGGTCTCTGAAGTGAGAGTTGGCGGTGGAGCCGCGAGGCAGATTCAGATAAAAGTCGATCCCTCTAGGCTGGCCCAAAGAGGGATCAGCTTGTCACAAATACGCAACGCCATTCGCTCCAGAAACAGTGATGCTTCGGCTGGTGATATCGAATCGGGTAAAGAACGTTTTTTAATTCGAATGATAGGCCGATTCAAACAAGTTGAAGAGCTAGAATCGTTAATCATTGCTCGACAAGATAACACCAATATCTACTTAAGAGACATTGCCACGGTTGAATTAGATCATTTTGAAACTCGCTCAATTTCTTATTTTAATGGTGAACGCACTTTGAGTTTATCGGTTAGACGAGAGTCCGGCTCCAATGTAATCGATATTAAAAAACAAATGCTAGTTGTGGTAGAGCAAATCAATCAGGACCTTTTGCAACACAACGGCTTGGAATTAAAACTTACCAGCGACGATGTTAAATACGTTGAAAGTTCACTACAAAATGTCTGGTTTAATCTATGTCTTGGTGCCTTACTAGCGACACTGGTGATGTACCTATTCTTACGCTCAGCTCAGGCGACTATCATCGGTGTTTTAGGAATTCCACTTTGTACTATTGCGGCGTTTTTAGGGTTATTACTATTTGACCGAACGATCAATGTGATTTCGTTAGCCGGTGTTGCTTTTGCCATCGGTATGACCGTCGATAATTCTATCGTGGTTTTAGAAAGTATTATGCAAGCCAAAAAGAAAGGTATCTCGCGCTTAAATGCCGCCGTAATTGGAGTGCAAGATGTTTGGCCTGCAGTGCTCGCCTCTACCACCACGACCGTGTTGGTTTTTGCCCCAATACTTTTCGTGCAGCAAGAAGCAGGTCAACTTTATTCCGATATCGCCATTGCGATTGCTGCCGCGATTATCACTTCAATGCTTGTGGCGTTTTTTGTTGTGCCGGTTGCGCTAGCCAATGTAAGTAAGAAGGATACGGTGGATCATGCACAACAAATTCAACTTTCTGATCGTTGGCTAAAGTTTGTCGATTTTTTTATTCAGAGCAAACAAAAAGCGACCATTTCCGCCGTTAGTTTTGTGGTTGGCGTTTTGGGCCTCGCTTATTTTTTAATGCCTGCTGCAGAGTACTTACCGGAAGGAGAAGAACCTAAAGCCTTCTCTATGATGATTGCACCGCCCAGCTATAACCTGTCGCAAATGAAAGATATTGGCAATGAGTTAAGAAGTTATTTTAATCAACATACCAATGCTTCCGCCGAAGATTTTGATGCTGGTCGAACCGACATGCCGCCATTGGCATACTACAGCATGCGAGTTAGTGTCAGCCGTATTTGGTTGTTAAGTGCTCCGATCGATAACGACCATATTCAAACCATGATGGATGCCATCACCAATAAATTTAAAAGTTATCCCGGTATGCGCGCGTTTTCATCTCGCGGTTCGATCATCTCCAGCAATGATGGTGGAACTCGGGCTGTAGCAATCGACATTGCGGGTCCTAGAATAACCGAGCTTTACCAAGCAGCAGAGGCTGTTTACCAAGCAGCCGAGAAAACTTTTGAAAATCCGCAATTGAATACTAACCCAGGCTCGCTAAGCTTAAATCAACCCATGATTGAAATTAACCCGCGATGGGATCGCATTTCTGAACTGGGTTTAACGAGTAATGAACTAGGTTATTCAGTTTCAGCGTTAAGTGACGGTGCCTACGTTGATGAATTTATTCTGGAAGACGACAAAGTCGATATGTTTTTATTTAGTAGTGCCGGTAATCAACAAAATATTGAGCAACTCGCTAACTCTGCGATTATAACGCCTGCAGGAAAAGTCATGCCATTAAACGCATTAGCCGACTTAACCATTAGCCAGAGTAGTAACAGCGTTAGACGTGTTGATGGCAATCGCACAGTCACGGTTTATATTATTCCTCCACGCAATGTCGCTCTAGAAACCGCTGAGCAACTTGTGAGGACTCAATTATTGCCGTTACTGCAACAACAAGGGAAGATTGCACAAGGGATTATAGTTAGCATTAGCGGCGCCGCCGATCAACTCGAATCAACCCGCGCTTCTTTATCTGGAAATTTTTTGATCTCGATTGTGTTAAGTTATTTATTACTAGTCGCCATTTTTACTCACTGGCGATATCCGTTGTTTATATTAGCAACGGTACCTTTAGGCATGGCCGGCGGCTTGCTTGGCTTAATCACGGTGAATGGAATAAATTGGCTGCTCGATAGCATCGGCTTAAGTAGCTTCCACCAACCCTTTGACATGATCACCATGTTGGGCTTTTTAATTCTATTAGGAACAGTTGTAAACAATCCGATATTAATTGTGGATGAGACACGAAAATATTTACAACAACAGGGCGCTTTAGTTACAGACGCCGTTAGATATGCGGTTCAAAAACGCCTAATGCCAATTCTAATGTCTACTGCTACCACCATATTTGGATTAGCACCTTTGGTGTTAATTCCTGGGGAAGGTACAGAGCTGTATCGTGGAGTTGGGATCATTGTTTTAACCGGGATACTTTTTTCAACCTTATTAACGCTGAGCTTTTTACCGGCACTTTTAGTCAGCGTTTTGAAAGTTAAAACCTCCAGCTAGTATTGCAGAGCTTTATATTTTTACTCTGATGATTTTAGCATTAACCAGTCTAGTTGCTGAAAGCGATGATAATAAGGCTCAACTAAGCGAGATAATTTTTGGTTATCTAAAGTGCTATCATTCATTTCAACTCTAACCCGATCAAAAATTGAGTGCAGGTCTGTTTTACCGTCAATATTATTAAAGAAATGACTAGCAACTTGAGACGCTTGAATATCAAACTCATAACCAGAAACATGTTTTAAAATGACCTTTCCTTGAGGTTTTTTGAACATCGCCTGCGCAATTTTTTGCCCCAAATTATGGTATTGTTTTTCTGGAAAAAAAAATGGCACATTACTCAAATCAAAAAAACTAGCTTTAGTATTAGATTCACTCGCCACATAAAATTCGTGTTTCTTAAATGCTCCCACTAATAACTCTGCAACATGCTGTTGCTGTCTAATATCTAATTGCTTTACTTTAGATAGAATTTTTGAGTTCTTAATATATTGCTCGGGACGATAAGCTAATCTCATTTTTACACTAGTAAACTCTACCAGCTTAAGTTTAGCTGAATCTAATAACTGATAGATTTCTTTAATAGAATAAGCAATATCTTGCTCGTGTAATAAAAGATCGACAAGTCCACCGTCACCCAGCGACTTATGATCATTAATAAACTCTTGATTGTGACAAAACCAATTAGTTTGCGGTAAATCTTCTAAAACTTTGCGGGTATTATGAATTTTGTTGGTCAATTCTGATTCATTTTGGTTTATCAATTGCAATAGCTGTTGCATTTGATACACCCCAGTCCGGCCATACTTACCATATAACATAACGCCAATGGCACCATTTTCTTTTAGAACTGATTTGAGGCTATTTAAGCCTTCAACTGGCTTGTCTAAATGATGTAAGACTCCGGTGCAACTTATATAATCAAACCGGCCTATTTCATAGTCCGACAATGACAATATAGAACCGTGAACCCAACTGATATTAGTAAGCTGACGAACCGCGGCTCTTTGCTTGGCTATTTCCATCGAAGCTAGGCTTACATCAAGATATACCACTTCGGCATTTTTATTTTTCAATTGCTCTGCTAGAAAAATGGTTGAGTCACCAGTGCCTCCTCCAGCAACCAAGACTCTTGCGTTCTGAAAAGACTGCTTACCCTTGAAACAATGAAAATTAATAGTCTCTAGCCGGTCTAACTCTATTTCAATCAATCGCTCTAATTCATCTTGAGGATTTCTCGGGGGATAGGGAAACTGTTCATATTGTGAGCGAACATTTTCGAGGTAATGCCCATCTTGCATACTTTTATCCTTTAAAAGTCATTTAGTGATGCTTATAGAAAAGCTCATAGAGCTGAAATACTCTAAATGAAATGACCACCTTACGGCAAAAATTTAATCTAACGATAACCAACTACCAAGCTTGGGTGTGGCGCTTGGCTACTCTTAGTCAGTCATCCAAAAAAAGGTAACTGCTAATCTCTTGCTTCGTTTATCTTTACCAAAATATCCCGATGCACTGTGCACAATATTGGCCTTAAACAAAATAAGTCGATTAAATTTATTTTCGATACTCAAGTCTTCATACCAAGCGTCTGACGGTAAGCTATCGGTTTTCAAAGCATCCACTAAGTTATGATAAGGCGCTTGCACTAAATTACCGCCAGCAGCACCATTTGAATGCTTTAATCGATAAAATGACGTCCCAGAGTTTCTTTCTGGTTTTTCACTCAAGTATAGAACGGCACCGTAACGACAAAGCAATCTGCCATCGACGTGAGGTCGTGCAGCCCCTTCATTAGCCCCCACTAGAATGGCAGCGTTGCTGTCAACTGTGACACTTTTTGATTGCTCTACCCAAAGTTTGTCTTTATTGATTTGCTTCTTAGCCCAGTTCTCGACCATGGCAAGTTCTTGATTTTTTAATGCCTTCTTAGAGCGCATTCCAGGCCATAGCTCGTCCGTGTAGGGTTTACCTAGTGTCCACTTTTTTTTGTTATAACATCGGTTAGCAATCTCTCTTGCTTTCTTTTCAGGAAAAAAGTCGTCAACAACCCAGTAATTGACGCCTAGTTCTGGCTTTTCATATTCTAAAGAAGGCTCACCAAATGGTATTTCTAATGAAGCCACTTTGTCTGAGTATTCTTGATGCATAAATGATATTACCTTTGTATTGATTATTGTTTACTGCTAATACTGTCTGGTACTGATATTGTTAGGCTGATTTTGCTTGGTCTGATTTTGCTTGGTCTGATTTTGCTTGGTCTGATTTTACCTTAGTAAAGAGAAAGTTCCAAAAGTCTAGATTGTTGGCTGTTTTTTAGCCATATTCAAATTCGTCCAGCATCGCCTAGTTTAGATTCTACCCTGCCTACCCCGTTCGTATACAAGGAGTGCCCGCACATTCTACAAACTAGTCAATGGCCCAGCCGAAACCGAATACACAAAGGCAAGATCAAGATATTAAAAGACTATGGATGATTGTGGGCATTAAGCCCCTTTCGATTAAGAAAAGACTTGCCTTATGAGCGGATTAGTTTAAACAACATTTTTTAAATTTTTTACCACTTCCGCAAAAACATGGATCGTTGCGCCCAATTTTAGGCGTTTCACGAACAAAAGTTTCTACTTGCTCCAGAAACTCAAACTCTTCAGCCTCTGTTAACTCGACATCATCATAGTCATCATCCTCAAAATCTAATTTCTCATCTTCGAGCATTAATCCTAGTTTGTGACGAATTTTACAGCCCTTTATAAGTGCTTGATATATTTCAGATATCGAACCTTGTAATTGCTCTGACAATTCAGACTCTTTTAGCACTCCATCCCAATTTGCAAAGGTTGCCATCAGATTTAAACAAGCCTCACAGTCATCTATAATCGTTTGCGATTGTTCAAATTCTGGGTCACCGCTTAACAAATCAAAGTCATCAAGCCAAATAACCTCAGTTAAAAGATAACCGTGAAGATATCCATCACACCAATCCGATAGCGCTTGAGTGGGCTGAATTGCATCTTTTGCTAATGGGTAGAGTTCTTGTAGGTCGAATGTTTCGGCCACTAGTTGCTCAGTATATTCGTTGTATATAGTCACCCAAGCACTTCGTATATTTTTATCTTCAAACCATAAATCAAACTCTTGTTCAGAATCACCTAGAATTAACTGGGCAACCTCCGCGTCAGAGATATACTCTGAACAAGATAGGGTGGCAACAATAATACCCAACAGCTGGTCAAAATTAAAATCACCCGTATAGTATTCACTGGCAAGAAACTCTTTAACAGTGTTAACTGACCTTTGGTAAGACATGGTTTCCTCGATTTGTTACAGGAATTGATACTTACAAGTATACCTTCTCTTTTAACTGCTAAACTCAAGCATGAATTTCCGAGTAGAGTTACTAACTAAGTTTATGACACCATACATAATAGCTTATTTCCTAGCAGAAAAATTACTCTTTTTTAAGCCAAAGTGGCGCGCCGTCTTCCCATTTATTATGAGTCAACCTAAATACTTTCTTGTCAGAAAGTCTCATAGCTACAATTTCACCATACATTTGAGGATTAAAAAGATAAGGTTGAACTAAAGGTTGTTCATCACTGATCCCAAACTCTTCTGAAGTATAAATCAACCACTCCCCATCCGGGGAAAAGTGCGGATGAGCTTCTTGCCCTGGATAACTGGTTAGTCGTTTTGGCTTGCCCCAGCCACCTTTCTCACGCTCAACCATAAAAATATCCATGGTCTTAACAATGCCGCTCTTATCAACGCCCGTTGCATCTGAGCAATAGACAATCTTATTACCATCATTAGAGATGGCAGGAAATGCTTCTTTAGCTGTACTGTTAGTGATGTTGGTTGCAATTCCATTCTCTTTGACATAGATATCCATATTACCGGTTTGACCGCTTCGATAAACCATCACCTTATTATCAGCTGAAAAATCAGCAAAGCCATTATTTCCCTCTAATTCAGTCAATAGTTCTAATGACGAGTCGCTAAAGTGATAACGATAAACACCGCCCAAATTTTTTGAACTTTGTCTAAAACCACCCACAGTAAATTGCAGGTATTCACCATCGGGGGTTACCTTTGAATCAATGATATTTGCAAAGCGAGGATTAAAGTTGCTATCGGGCTTAAAATTGAATAAGTGGCTGATTTCATTTTTAGTATAATCGACGGCGTAGAAATCTTTGTCAGTATTAAAAAAGGAAGAGAGAAACAAGCATGCATACAAGGTGACGAGTCCATATGGAAAAAATACAAACCCATAAAGTTTATATAAAGACGCTACCGCTTGTTGTTGTTTTGTTCTTATCTTGAACATAAACCAAGATAAACTACCAAGCACCAATAAAACGGTCGATAGTATGAGCAAAAAAAGTTTTACTTGCTTGAGAGGAACCGCAGACACAAACAGTTGATTATCTGTACTTAGAATAATAAACGCGACTATGGCTATTGCAATAATTGGCAATAAAAGGTGTTTCCAAAAGGCGATAGTCTTTCTTTTTTTTATACTCAGGAAAACGCCTACGACCAACCAACAAACCGCTAACAGCGGAAGGAGCAGTACGACATAAGCAAACGGCGTGATGGCTGTTGAAAAACTGTTTACTTCTGAGACGGCATAAATTATTTTTCCATCTGGTGTCGCCGGTGCTGCAATCGAGCGTCTGACACCAAATAGTGACAGTGACATATTGGGTAAATTGTTAATAATTTGTGGGCTATTTTTCACCAATAAGTCACCTGCAAACTCGTTTAAATTAGTACTGGAACTTTCCGGTTTAACC
Organism: Kangiellaceae bacterium; assembly: GCA_965230505.1. Classification (GTDB taxonomy): domain Bacteria; phylum Pseudomonadota; class Gammaproteobacteria; order Enterobacterales; family Kangiellaceae. The sequence continues at coordinate 5,008,724 of OZ246006.1, forward strand.
CCACCGTGATAAACCATGATTCCAGAAGTATGATAGTCAACATTAAACATATCCATTTCTTGCACAAGCTGAGTGCTCACTTGTTTGGTCTTAGTGTTCAACTCTAGAATGGAGTAAGCTCTGGTTTTCTAATCTCTTTTAGTAAATAGTACCCTTTCCGATGTAAGCTCCAATGGCGATATTGAAGAAATATCGGCTAAAGAAATTTGTTTTGAATTTTCACCATTACTATCCATTCTATAAATTTTAAAGGGCCCATTTCTATTAGCGGAGTAATAGAGAATTTGTTGGTCATTGTGTGACCATACTGGACTTCCTTCCCAGTCATTTGACTCGGTTAAACGTGTTGTTTCTAAATTGTCTAAATCCATCACATAGATATCACCCGTTCGCCGCATAGCAAACACAAAGCGAGGATGAGGTTCAGTCTCATGAGCTCTGTCACTTGAAAAAGCCAAGTATTTTCCATTGTTAGAAAAGCTTGGTCTGAAATCCCCACCAGGGTCATTGGTAAGATTGACCGCTTCGGAAATATCCAAAGTTTCTAACGGATTGAAAGGCAGTTTATAGATATCGGCATTACCTTCGTGGGTAGAAACAAAAACTATCCATTTACCATCAGGTGAAAAGTCGATTTGATCTTGCATTGAATTGCTTGATACAAGCAGTCGGGGCTCCAATTCACCTTGAATACTTTTAATAAATAGCTGAGGTCTACCGTTTCGTTCGGAAGTAAAGACGATCCACTTTCCATCCACTGAAATTTTAGCGTCATAATCGAGGCTAGCATGCTCTGTAAATTGCGTGAAGTTTTGACCGTCATCTTGAGATAAGTAAATATCCCATCCTTGTGGTCGGTAAGAGGAATAAAAGATTTCGTCCTGTGCATAAGTGAAATCAGTCAAAGCCATAAAAATGGCAAAAAACAAAGCGATACTTTTCATAGTTTTCAATCCGTTGCTAGGGTCGCAGCCTTAACTATTACATAGATCTTACTTTATTTGAAGGTTTTAGCTCATTGTTGCAGTGCACTTCCCACTCCCAAGCCATCGGCTCCGGACTTCTGCAAAACAGGGTTTTAATAGCCTATTTCTAAGTCTTTTCTCCGTACCCTCCACGTTTACTCAAGGGTCGCACCCTCAGTCAATAAGCAAGCTAGGGCAAACTAGCGCTTATATTTTGAATATTAAATTAGCCGCTGCTTTAACTGCTGATAAACTTTAAAGTAGTAATAAGACTCGTCTGCTTGCTCCCAAACCTGGTCAAGCTCTTTAATAAGCTCTTTAGCAGATTGCTGATTATTGTTTTCTAGGTAAGCTTGCAATAAATACAATTTGGCTAATGCATAAGACGGATAAACTCGCAAAACTTCATTTAGGCTGGAAATCGCATCGTCAACTCGCCCCGTTTTCATCAAGTATTTTGCTTCAATTGTTTTTTGTTCTAAATAAGAAAATGAATTAGAGGCAGTCGACATCGCCTTACTCATTTTTTCTTTTGCTTCAGTGGCACCAGCTAATGCTTTTGCAAAATCGCCGGTCAATTCATACCAGTAGGTTTGACCTTTTTCTAATTGCTGCCTCAGCCAAGGATTTGGGTTGCTATCAAGAAACTTAGCCAAAGATTTGATAGAATGCTCAAGCTTGTTTGCATCTTCCTGATAAAAATAAGCCAACATCAAACTTGAACTGACAGTACGATCATATGGGTGCTGCAACTTACCTTTAATGCTTTCCAATTCAGCAATCGCTTCATCGTATCGACCTAATTGAATCTTAGCTTGAGCAATGGGAATTTCAACTGACATCATCCTTGATAACGGTGATAAATCGGAGTAATCCAACTCTGGCAATTGATAGCGTTCAATGAAACTCTGGTACTGCCCTGAGTTGGTCAAAATCCATTGATATACTTGATTGGCAGCTAATTTTTCTTGATTCTTTTCAGTTGCAGCTATTAATGTGTTCAACTCATTCTTGGCAAAGTTAGTTTCACCGGTTACAACCGACAGATAAATCTTATTAAGTTGCGCCTCAAAATTCGATGGCTCCAGCAATAAAATTTTATCGTAACTTTCTCTTGCTTTTTGATGCTCTCCCATTTGCATATAAAAAGTAGCAATATAGCGATAACCGTTTTTATCCATCGGATTGCGTTCGATATAATGATTCATATACTCCAATGTGGCTTTGAAATTCTTGTTCAAAAAATTCAAAGACGCTAGCGAGACCAAATTATTATCATTATCAGGCATCAACTCTCTCAACTTCAGTAGACTTCTTTCAGCTTTGACAAGATCTTTACCAGCCGACATTTGTGTTCGCGCCATCATCTGATGTGCGTTGGTGTCATCAGGATAAATTTCAACCCACATATCCAGTAGTTTTAATAACGAGTCGTAATCCCCCTTTAAAGACAGTAAGGTGGAGCGATAGCTAAATTGAGCTCGCTGAGAAATTTTGTAGTCATGTTGCAACGCGAGGGCATATTGTTGCATGGCGTCTTTTGGCGCCCCCTGCACTCGCAGTAAATTGCCGAGAGACGCTCTGGCATTAACAAACCCTGAGTCTTTTTCGAGTGATTGTTGAAGCAACTCAATGGCACCCTGAATACTACGATGAAAATAATAGAGTTTATGTGCCTCAGTAAATAACCGCAGCGCTTCTAGAGACGATGTGTAATATTCTGTGAGCGGCAAATGTGCATCCAGCGAGTCTTTTGATTTGGGGATCTCCATGACTTTATGAATTGCACTTGAGACTTCTTCTACTGCGTCATAAATAGAGGTTGACTGTTGAGAGAATCGGCCAACAACTCGATTGGTTTTAAGGCTGTAAACTTGAATCGATAAGGTGATATTTGGCGCTTCTATATTAGCGTCGTCAATCGCGACATCACCGTGCACTAAATAATCAACAAAGCTTTCCTGGGCCAACTGTATCAGCAACCCCGTTGGCATGACGTTACCTTGTTCTAGTCCGCGCTCTTTTAACTTGTCAAAAATACTCATCGATCGAAAGGGTGTGAATGAGTTTAAATAGATATCGCGTTTTAATTCTTCGGACAACATGCCTGACAATGCATATCGATACCAGTCAAATTTATCAGTTAAATTACGACCATTTAGAAACGACACCATCACCGTCTTTCTGTGTTCAGCTCGAGCCACCTCAAACACTTTCTTCTCACCCGTTTCATCCAGCACCACTTTAATATCTGTGGTTTGAACGGGTTTTACAAAAACCACCATGCAGACGATGGCCACTACCGCATTGATAGGAGTGACGTAAAAGGTGCTTTTTTGCCACGACTCTTTACCTTTTTTACCATACTGGTAGGCCAACAAAATCACCGAAGGCAAAAACACCAGCATTCCAACGAAAATATAAGAGGTCAACTCAGCCGGAAGCATAAACCGCTCACTAACCCAGTCACCAATTTCAATCATCATCCAAGTTGCGGCAATATAAAGGCCGGTAATCTGCGGTACTCGGCGCTCGAGTAATCGCCCAATCAAAGAATCATTGTTCATTTATTAATCAGTTAAGTGAATTTAAATCAAAGCCCGAAGTATACACGTCATCACACTGCGAGATAACTATCTAAAGACATAATTCAATTCTCCCTCATGCAAACCCTCGGCTTTAGCTTCCTGCGTCGCTCTACCTTCTCCGTCCTTGGACGTCGTCTCCCGGTTGAGAGGGCTTTTAGAATTGACGGGGCTTAGAATCCGTCGTTCGACTCCCCTCACCTCAACGCTTAGTCCGTTTGTTTTTTGTAGGTCGTCCTTCAGGGCGACACTATGGCTGGTGTAAAACAGCAAGGTTGGAATATTCCAATTCGCTTATTCACACTCCCCTACCGTGGCTGTCAGGCTGAAGCCTGACCTACAGTTAAACTAAACCGACCAACAGGTCTTTTCTCTGTACTCACTGCGTTTAATAGACTTTCGGTAACAGGTTAAGCTTTGGTGTTTTCATGTATTCTTAAGGTCAATGCATCAACAGCTTCCCTTCTCCCTAACCCTCGGCTTTGGCCTCCTGCGTCGCTCTACCTTCTCCATCCTTGGAATCGTCTCCAGCTGGAGAGGGTTTTAACATCCAAAATTTCTTAGTCTCTTCTCCGTGCTCTCAGCGCCTCCGTACCCAAAACGTTTCCTCGAGGGACAAACTCTCGGTCACGGGGCAAGCTTTGGTGAATAATCTTTTAATCTTTCAGCTTTTGTGTTTTCTAGGCCTTAAGCCACAAATAGCTATATACATTTAAGCTGACTTTTCTCATAATACTTAACTATCCCCTCTTTTGTAGTTGGTAAAAGGTTAATGCTTGGCCTAATAAGAATAATAATAGTTCTACCTTTATTTGTTGTGCTTTGCCTAATTGGCACTTTAGTCTGTTTTTTGCGACCATTTCATCGAAACAATACCTATCTTGTCGCTCAACTGCTTTCTAAGCTTTCGCCTTTAGTCGGGATCAAATTAATCGTCAGAGTACCTAAGCAGTTAACTGAGAATCCAAAAATCATAATTGCTAACCATCAAAGTAATTATGACGTAATCACTATTTCCGGAGGAGTCACCCCCGGCGTGGTCAGTGTTGGTAAGAAGAGTTTAAAATGGGTACCAATCTTCGGACAGCTCTATTGGCTCAGTGGAAATATTTTTATTGATCGCAGTAATAAATCTAAAGCTAAACAAACCATGACTGAATTGTTGAAGCGAATGCAAAAAAATAATTTATCTATCTGGTTTTTTCCCGAAGGAACACGTAGTAAAGGTCGGGGATTATTACCTTTCAAGATGGGAGCATTTCACATCGCGCTACAAGCTAAAGTGCCGATTCTTCCCATCGTTTCAAGTAGCATTGACTCCTTTTCTCTTAACCGATGGAATAATGGCTATGCCATTGTCGAGAGTTTAGAGCCTATTGAGACCAAAGGTTTTCAAGATTCTCAAGTACGAGAGTTAGCCAAAATTGCGCATAGCAAAATACAGCAAAAAATTGAGACCTTAGATGCTGAGGTCGCTGAGCTTAATCTTAAATAGTCTCATTTTTAAATACTTTATCGGTCTTTATAGTCTCAACGCTTTGGCGCAACGACTAAAAAGTGTATGCAATTAGAAAGCGACCGATTAACCCTGATTTTTTCGATAAATAGGCTAAAATAAAAGAATAATAAAAAAATTTGGGCCATATATGCGTTCACACAGCTCCTTGCAGCGAAAGTTAATTATTTCAATTACACTTTCTTTAATGATTCTATTAGCCATCTCCGGTTACATTATCACTAGTCAAATTGCCCAACTAACCCGTGATACTACCGAAGCTCAAGTAGCTGAATTAATCAAAATCAAAGCCGAAGAGATTAAAGGCTTTTTTACAGAACGCTCCAGAGTCCCAAGGACCTTCTTTAATGATCCGCACTTAATAGAATGGCTGAGCAACCGTCAACAACGCGGACAAGACCTTTCCAATGATGATTACTATAATCATTTAATTACTAAATTCAAATCACTAGTAGCAAGTGACTCTAGCATTAAGTCCATATTTATTGGTTCCGCAAATACCTTTGAATATTTCTACGACAACGGCCGTGTCGGAGTTGAGCAAACCGGCCCTGATGAGGGGAATCCTGACAAAGGTTATTTTACAAACAAGCGCCCTTGGTGGCATGAAGCACTGCAACAAGACAAACTGTACTTAACCTCACCTCAAATAGACGCCACTGATAGCACCGTGTCTTCAGTTTTGCAAATGACGGTTTATAACAGCACAGGACAGCTCGTTGGAGTGGCGGGTGTCGATATACTCATTACAACAGTTAGTGAGTTAGTCGATAAAGTTCGCTATCAAAATAAAGGGGTCGCTTTTTTAGTCAATCAACAAGGACAAATAGTTTATTTTCCTGCCGACGGTACCCAGCTTGAGATAAACCAATCGTTAACCGATTTAGACTCTGTATTTTCTGAAACCTCTGGATTTACTGAACTAAGTAAAGCGCTAAAGAATTCAAACCAAAACCAAGCGGATTATGTGGTTTGGAAAGGTGCGAAATACCAAGTGTTTCATGTTCCAGTGAAATCGGATGTACCGGCCATAAACTGGACTCTTGGGATTTTGATTCCTATTGATATGATTGAAGGACCGATCAATAGCGCCACTTATTATTCAATAATTAATATCATCATTATTCTAGTGCTTTTAGCGATTGTGATTTTCTTTATCTCTTCGAGAATGATCAAGCCAGTGAAGCAAATCGCTAAAACCATGGCAGAAATAGCGCACGGAGATGGGGATTTAACCTGTCGATTAGAGGTAGTATCTAATGATGAGGTCGGTGAGTTGGCCGTGCAATACAATACTTTTGTTGAAAAAATTCAACAAAGTATTTCTCAAGCAAGCAGCTCATCAGAAAAAGTCAGTGATACTGCTGATCGAGTTTCTGAAACGGCTTCAAAACTCAATCTCGAAGTGCTTCAAGAACAAGGCCAAATGGATAACGTATCCAGCGCTGTGTCAGAGATGATGTCAGTCAGCAATGATATTGACAAATTTGCAAAAGAAGCCGACAAGGTAGCCGAAAAAGTCAGCGAATCAGTGACAGTGGTGTCACAAAACTCCAACAAGACTCAACAAGTGATCACAGAAGTTTCAAATTCCATTGATAACGCTAATCAAGCTGCCGCTGAATTGGATTCGAACGTGCAACAAATAGGCAGTGTGCTGGATGTTATCAAAACCATCGCAGAGCAAACCAACCTACTGGCTTTAAACGCCGCTATCGAAGCAGCTAGAGCCGGAGAGCAAGGCCGAGGATTTGCAGTAGTCGCCGATGAAGTGCGCACCTTAGCAACACGAAGTCAGGACTCTACCGAAGTAATTCAAAGCACGGTAGAAAAATTACAGCGCAGTGCGCAGCAAATGACAAACTCAATGCAAAGAAGCCGTGAGGCGAGCCTCAAAGGGGTAGAACAAGTCGGATTGGTATTAGCCGAAGTTCGCGATATTGTCGAGTCGATAGGTTTACTAAAACAAGTTAACGAAAATGTATCGGGAGCCACTCGAAGTCAGCAGGAAATAGCCAATTCGATTGAAGAAAACCTCAGGTCAATCCATAGACTAACCGAATTAATGGTGGAGCATTCCGGGGTAATGGACAATGACTCCAGTATACTTAACCAGATATCGACGGAATTACAAAACACCGTCAAGCAATTCAAAGTCTAATTCAAAACTCGAAGCTCAAAGCTCAACTTACTCGGTGGCTTTTATAATGAGAACAGCAAATCATGGCTGAAAGCAGCAAAGAGAAAACTCGCGGTAGAATTACCACCCGAACCATTGCGATGCCGGCTGATACCAACCCTTCGGGTGATATATTTGGTGGCTGGGTGCTATCACAAATGGATATGGCGGCCGGCATTTGCGCCGGACAACGAGCGCAAGGCCGCGTGGTTACCGTAGCACTTGATTCCATGGCATTTATTCGGCCGGTCAAAGTGGGTGATATTTTAGGTATATATACTGAAATTACCGAAGTGGGAAGAACTTCCATGAAAGTTCATGTCGAAGCCTGGGTTCGACGAAGTCGTATTGGTAGTCGTGAAAAGGTCACTTCGGCCACTTTTAAGTTTGTTGCTTTAGATGACGGCGGAAGACCAACCGAATTACCTAGTGAAGACGACTTGCCCGACTACGTAAATGATGTATTTTTCTAAATCACGATGGTTTAGACAATTTTTGCCAATCCGACGCTAATCTTTTTAACCGAATGTCCATCACCGACAAACTCTTCGATTTGTAGTATCGCCCTTGTCAATTTAAGGATAAGTCGCTAAATTGACAGCAATTATTCAATTCGCAACCGCCAGTTGACAAAATAATAAGCAGGCTTGCTAGTCTGCAACCAGCGTATTTCCTAAGCTAAGCATCAAATTCAAACGAAGGAACAAACCTTATGATATTAGCAGAAAAGATAGTTAGATTAAGAAAACAAGTTGGTTGGTCACAGGAGGATCTGGCTGAAAAGATGGATGTTTCGCGACAATCAGTCTCCAAATGGGAAGCGACTAATAGTATCCCTGACTTAAACAAAATCATTAAACTAGCGGATTTATTTGAAGTATCTACGGACTATTTACTCAAAGATGAAGTCGAAATTTCGGAGCATATGGATGGACAACCCGACGGAAACGCTATTCAAGTTAGCCTAGAACAAGCAATGAAATATGTAGAAGATAAGGTCAAGCAATCTCAACTCATCGCCAAGGGAGTGTTTTTGACAATCGGCTCACCGATCCCTTTGATAACCTTGCTATCCATGGTTAACTCGGGACAATTAGCAATATCACAAGGAATATCCGTCGCCATTGGAGTGATTTTTATTTTGGTAATGATTTCCATCGGTGTCAGTTTTTTTATAAGAACTAACCAATTTGAAAGCGATGTGGAGACAATCGACAATGAGCGATTTGAGCTATCGTATGGTGTACACAGTGCATTTAAGGAAAAACTTCAGAAATACCGCAGTACCTATAATTTAAAGCTGTCCATTTCAATTGGTTTATTTATCTTTAGTTTTGTTCCGTTAATGCTCGGCGGTATATTGTTTAGCGGTGCGCCAGTGACTTTGCTGATGCTCAATGTTCTGCTACTGATGATTGGGGTGGGAATTTATGTTCTTGTTCCGGTCTCGGCTAAATATGAAGCCTACAATAGCATTTTACAAGAAGGCAGTTACGGCTCAACAAAAAGCAAACGTACTAGACGCGCAGAAAAATTTGCGGCTTTTTTCTGGCCTTTGTTAATTGCTATTTATCTTGGTTGGAGTTTATGGACCATGGATTGGGGGATTACCTGGATCGTCTGGCCTGTGGGCGCACTACTTTTTGTTGCATTGCTGGGCTTAATGGAATTATTGGTTAAGGATGACGATAAGTAGAGTGTAAAGTTAGTTACAAGCAATTGGGGATAGGGATTGAAGGTTAGAGGTTAGTGGCTAGGAACTAAAAGTTAGCGATTAGAAGTGAGCAATTTAACTTCTAATACCCGCAACCAAAGACCTAGCCCCGATTGTGGCGTTACTGTGTTAATACCGTGGGCAAAATTCAAATCAAATCACACTGCCCTATTCCCAATGAGTTTTGACACTTTGATAACGATTGACATGCTTATACACTCTTATCATCATCGATAAATTTCTTCCCGGTTTTCTCCGCTCTCTTATGCGAAGACACGCCAACCAGCAGCATAGCAATAGAAAAAACCAGGCTAATCATTAGGCCATCTTTAAAGCCGAAAAGGCTAGAAGCAAAAGCCAAAAGCGCGATAAATGCAATACTGCAGACAATGATGATGAATTTGCCGGATTTCTTTTCTGCGAGTTTTCCTCCAATGGGTCTATTTAATCGGTTCGAAAATCGATTATTACCACGAACACCGCCTTTTTTTAGTTTCATCGGACAAGTTTCCCACTATCTTTGTTTATTGATACTAATTATTTAATACGATAACGATTTAGGTGACATCAATAACGACTCTAGTATCGCTTTGCTAACTACCATTAAAAATATCATAGCAGCTCCTTTCACACTCATTTCACACATCCTAACCTACAATCCCTAGTAGTAAAACTAACTGACCAATGTATCGCACTCATAACCGTTTTTAAAAGGTAGCATAATGAATAGAAATCTCTATAGTTGTTTTTCGATCATACTAATTTCTGGGTGTTTATCCGGATGCTCCTATTTTTTGCTGGAAGAGCAACAAATCCCTCAAAAGGAAATAATTGCCGCTTATCAATATTCGCCAGTCCCGTTAACCAATTTCAGACTAACAGAGCTCAGCCCCGGCAATTATAAAATAGCTTTCAACAGCTTCGATGGTGCTTTAGTTAACGGACAGATAAGTTATCCCAATAATAATCAAACCAAGCATCCGGTAGTGGTTGGCGTGTCCCCGATGGGAAGGAATTATAATCGATGGTGGTTGGATTCATTTAAGCAGAGGCCAACGGTTTCTAATGTTAATAAAATAGCAAATGCTGCATTAGAAAATGGATATGCTGTTGTGGCTATCGATGCGAGATATCATGGTTCGAGAAAAGATCCTAATAGAACGTTAAGATCAATTATGAACGACTTACAATACTTCGGTGACAAAACAACCTACGAGGAAATGATCGTCAACACGGTCAAAGATTATCGAGTTTTATTAGATTGGTTGGAAAACCAGGAAATGATTGACCGCGATAATCTAGTGATGGCAGGTTATAGCATGGGCGGTCAAATCAGTTTGCTAACCGCGTCGGTTGATCACCGAATTGGCAAAGTTGTTTCTATTGTGCCGCCCTTTATTGATGATACCGTCGCCTTGGCAGCACCTAAAAATCTGGTTTCTTTACTCGACAATGTAGAGGTACTATTTATCACAGCAGATGATGATGAATATGCAACGGAGGAACAGAACCTTTTAATACTAAAGCAAATTGGCACATCCAAAAAAGAACATATTGTTTTCGAATCTGATCATATCTTGCCAGCCAATTATGTCAACTCAGTTAAAGATTGGTTGGTCAATAAGCTAAAATAATGAATGCCTGCTGGTTCAAGAAAGCTGCGTCGGTAGTCTTCAATCCCATTACAAAAAATATCCCCAAACGCGATACCATCGAATTCAATTTCACTTTGTTTTAATGCATTGATCACCACGCGTTGATAAACAGGGTTTTCTGGAAACACTTCCGGTAATTCAGCAATAATTAACGGCAGAGCGAGCCGTTGCGCTTGTAATTTAATGATCTCAATGGGGGGTTCTTGAAAAGGTACCGAATCATTCACGTAAGTCGTAAACAGCGCCACCACTTCAACCTCCGGCTTTTCTAATAGCCGTAACAGAGTTAAGGTTGAATCCTTGCCAGAAGACCAACTAACGACAACACGTTGCATAAATTATCCTTAACTTCTCTAGTTAATATGAAAACAGCGACTAATGACGATTTATTTTAGACGATAGGGTTGTGAATTTTAGCATAAACCAGTTCAACGGCTTGCAGCCCACGCCCCCCTTGTAAAATAATAAAAATACTCTAGTATTAGCAATTCATTTATCTCCACTATGAAATATTTGTTGAAAATATTGACTCGAACAATTGCTATTATTCTAACACTGCTGATTGAGTGGCTGTTTATTGGTTCCGTTGGTGCAAAAGAAAGCGCTACCAGTGAATTTTCGACGAATAACGAATGTCATCTCAAATACGGCTGGGCAGACTGGGCACCGCTACAGTATATTGATGCATCCGGCGAACTCACCGGCGTCCAAATCGATCTGGTTAACTCTGTGAGCAAAGCGGTAGGGTGTGAAATTGAATATATCAAATTACCTTGGGCCCAAATTCTTCAAGATTTAGAGTTGGGGAAGATTGATTTTACGGCGAATGCGACCGAAAGCGAAATTAGAAAAACATACGGCTATTTTTCAATACCTTACCGAAGGGACACCTTTTCATTTTGGGTCAGAAACCAAGATCGCCCTCGTTTTGAACAGCAAACGGTTGAAGAGTTAATGAAATCAGGAATGAAGTTAGGACTTATTGCAGACCAGCTTTATAGCCCGGAAATCGAATTATGGAAAAAAGACCCCGTGTATAGCAAAAATATATCCTACACAGAAGAAATCGATGACCTACTTTTATTGCTCGAAAACCGCAAAGTCGAAAGTATTGTTGAAGATGCCTACATAATCGCTTACAGAAAAAGACTCGGAGGCTTTTCTAGAAACATCTCTCACCTATCAATTAAAACATTTGGCTATCCTGTTGCCTTTATGTTTAGCAAGAAGACCACCTCCAAAAAACTGGTTGAAAAATACAATCAAACAATGCGTGAGTTAAAACATACCAGTGTATTTCAATCTATTTGGTTGGATCCAAATTTTATTCAATAAAGATATTTAAACCGGCTATCCCAGCTAACACAGGGATAACGGGTTAATACTGACTAGCATCTTGCCGAGCTAATAATATTTTTAGTCTTTCTTAGTTTTCTGCAAAAATGCCCCATCTCTGTTAAGCAAAATTCATCAGTTGCTATAGCGCTTCTCGATACTCCAATGGAAAGACTCTCGTCACGGCCTAAGCTTATACGAAAGGTTTGATTTATTATCTAATGCAGCGACTCTCTACCCGTTCTTTATTGCCCATATTATCAATTGATTTTGCCGCTATTTGATTATATGTTTATCATCTTGATTGTGGTGTCTACAGTAAAGTGCGCAAATACTAGCTAACCCACATTAGGTATAATCTGTACCTTTGGCAATATTGGTTTAGATAGAATTTAAGGGAATCGAATGAATACCAAAAACACGACGTTTTTTATCATAACTCTGGTCTTTGCGATCAGTTTATCTAAACCTTCAACCGCGTCAGACTACGGATTTGAAGAAATCTGTAATAAAGGAGAGTCATGGTTATATTTTGCCACAATAGCCAAACGATCCGATTATTTAAGCCCTAACTCCGTTGCTCAAGGATTTAACGCGATCGCTCCCGGCTCATGTCGCTCTATGCTGCCATATGGAAATCGAACCGCTACAATTGCCTTTTTTAAACAAGATAAGAATGGTGTTTTAGCCAACGTGGAAATCGTGCCTGAAAATTCAACGTCTTCTAGTGAACATATCGATAGGATGTGTGTTAGACCAAGTTTAGCTTATCGAGAATATGGAAGTCGTCAAGATATTATTAAGCGATTTACACCTCCCTGCCAACCCGGCTACCTACCCGCAAAGACCTCATTTACTTTTGTGAGTGGTTTAAATGATATGACCATCAATGTTTCTCACAGTAACCAGGTCACATTGCGGGCTTGGGGAGACGGTACAGCCCCTAAAAAGCGACGGCCGCAGCTTATCTGGGAAGCAGAAAAAGATCCTAATAACCAATTAGTTCAAGAAAATGTTCATGCCAAGCGTGATCGTGAGGTGTTAAAACTTATACAAGAAAAGACAGGTCAATTCATTGATAAATTAAAGCGAGAGCAAGCAGAAAGACGCGCTCAGCAGTATCAAAGGCAAATGAAAATAAGAGCAGAGCAACAACGGCAGCTAGAAAAAGCCATTAAAGCTGTTGAGAAACCAACGGATGAAACGTGTGCGGTTTATTTACCTAAAAAGAAATATAACAATGCCAATGATGTTTCCATCGCCGGTGTAAAAGTTTCCATGGAGGTTAAAGAAGCACATAAGGCGCTTTTGTGTAATGGTTTTTCAATCGATGCTAGAGTCATTGCCCGCTCAGGTGGCTTAGAAAAGTTTTTGCAAGGTACGCGACCCAGAGTTTATAAAAAGCAATTAGACAATGGTGACATCATTATTGCAGAGCTTGAAAATAGAGTAGCTAAAAGTGATGCGAATAAAAAAGTTGTTAGAAGCCGTCGAAACCGGTTGGGTTCAAGAAATCAAGCAGACTTAAGAAAATATGAAGTCCTTTCGGTGAGAACACGGCACAAGCTTGCTAAGCCAATCGCACTTAAAGGAGATGAGTGGAAAACCATTAAATCGAATTTTAATAAAACTTATGCTGTGGGTAGAAAAAAACACGAGAACAATTTTTCAATTCGATACTTCTTAAAAACTGACGCAAAGCAGGTATCTCTTTCCTTGCATGCGCACACTCGCCATCCCAGTAAAAAGATTTATATGATTGATTTGACCATGATATAAAGTTTATCGTCATGGTTATATCTGCGCCCGAATAGCTTACCCTTCATTTCCATTAATAAATGAAGATTTTAAGAGTGTTTGCCACGGTGTCACTGAATCACGGTGTCACTGTGCAAGAATTTTTGGGTGTTTGAATCCTTCGTAGGTCTTACTTAAGTGCAATGCGATGGCGAGTTAAAAACAGCAAGGTTCGGATATTACAATTTGTTTGATCACACTCCCTACCCCATATTTGCTAGTTTTCCTCGACATACAATCTAAAGTTCACCGGGCTGAATATGCCGTATAAAGTTAGCTTTTTCTTTGACTTCCTTAACCAATGCCTCAGGTATCGCATTAAAAATGGAATTCAATTGAAACCCCATAAATTCTCCGCCTTCTAGAGCTGACAAACACAAATCAAGTGTTTTGTATTTGTCGGGTATATAGGCAATATTTGTCCCATCATCCGATACTACTTTTTCGCACAATTCGCGAGTTATCAGTGTTTCGGGTATATCTTTTAACGCAGGCCCTTCCAGCGACATATGTTTAACCGCCAACTCAATCAGCTCATTGTTCACTCGCTCTTTCGGTATGTCTTCAAGATTCATCGCTCTACAAGTAAGTAAGGTTCGATACAAAGACTCAGTTTTAAATTCTTCGGGGATATCATGGATAAGGTAATAATGTTTTGTTAGCGCGGCAGTGCATCGTTCCGCCGTTAATTTTTCTTTAGCCAATAAAACGATCAGCGTTGGAGCGAGTTCAAGTACATCATCGAGTTGTTTATTAGAAAGCTTCTCAAGGACGTCTTCAAAAACCTTAGGATAATTGCGAGCCGTTGAAGGTTTTAAATTTAAAAGATGTAAGTGAAACTCGACAGATTTAAACGATTCCGGTAAGTTGTAATGCATACCCACTGTTCGACTTTGGCCCACGGAGATCCATTTAGCAATGACTTCTAATGATTTAAATTCGTCAGGTATATATGCCCAAGCTTCTTTGTCGTAACAAAGTGCAACCCTAGAAAGCGTTTCACATCGTTCATTTTTAGGAATATCCGCAAGCCTGATACTTCGATCTCTTAGGGCATCTATCAATTGGCTTTTAGTCATAATTTTGTTTAACTCTTAATAATGATTGATTGATGACTGCCAACATTTCTTGCGGTGGAAAAGTCCGCATGAATCGTTAAAACGTTTGGCAGTGACTTCTTTTAGTTAACCCAGGGCCCAATTTCCACTCCACTTCACATTGTACAATAAGCCCGATACACCTTGGCTTTAATGGAGAAAATATCCAGACATAACACTTAAGCTAAAGGCTTATCATCATTGGCATTGGTGTAACGATCATGCAGCTCGATTAAAGCGTTAAGCTCAGTCTCAATATTAGCATTGCCATAGTGTTTTACAAATTGGCAGGTGGCATAATGGTTAGTGGCTTTATCATAGTGTTGGGTCCATTGTTCATATTGATCTAGCCGCTCTTCATCCATAGGTTGCCAGTTTTCAATCATTTCTTTGGTAATCCTAAAGGTAAGTTCGGGTTTATTTAAAACCTCTGCTTCACTCATTCTCCAACGTTTAGGGGTTAGTCTTGCACGGAAACACTTTTGCGATTGACAAAGTTTTTGATAAAGTGGATCACAACCCAAGGCATCGAATATTTTTTGGGTTTCTTGGCTATCAGCTGTATAGCTTTGATGAGTTGCAATCACTCTAATGCCACCGAAAGTTTTATAGACTTTGCAGCCGAAATCAGGATGAGCTTGGCAAAAGGATTCGAGTTCTTTTAATTTTTGATCTTTAAAAGCTTGCTTTCCGTTAGTTGAGAGTTTTCTCCAAACGAATTTCTTACCCAATAACTTTTGTAAAAATCCAGGTTCACCTTTTACCATTTCGGGTGTATCAATATCTATAAACATGAGTTGTTCGGCGTTTAATACCAGCGCTCCATACCGGTTTCTAGTAATGACAGCTTGCCCCGCTTGCCCCTCAATCTTTTTTATTATGTCTTCTTTTATAACGGCATGAGGATAGTACAAATTATTCTCTTGTGGGTTTTGTAGGGCTTCTAGAGTTTCAGCGAAGCGTTCGTGGGCCTTTCGTAGTGCATCTTCCTCGGACTCATTAGAGTAGCCCCAGGAGCTAATATAAGCCTTGTTTCCTTTGTTCCAATGGCGCTTACATTTTGTCATGTCGATCCCATCGACAGTTTTTGCGATATGTTTCCAATATTTTGGTATGAACACTTATTTATTCCTGAAAATTTTGATATTTAGTTTTGCTTTTTTACGACAAAGGATTAAGGGTGTTGCTTGCATACTAGAGGACTACCTAAACCGCTCCCCTCCTTAACGCTTAACTTTCAAGCTTTTCTCCCTCTCTTAGTTAGAGTCTATTCTGGCACGAATCCTTGTCTAATTTCAAAAATACAAGCATAAACAGTATCATCATACATAATGTAGTCGTTTAAAAAGTAATCAATTGAGTAATCTTTTCCCACTTCCAAAACATCATCGTTGAATATCAACGCTTGATAACAACGTGTGGCATTCTTTGTGTCATAGTAATCAAGGAAAACCGTTCGATTGGTTCGGTGGTCCTTAATCTTTAAAGTGGTAGAGTTAGAATACTCTAGCATAGCAGTCAATCGGCCTTCCACTGTCTGGTAATTGCCCGATTGCTTATGAGACAAAAGAATATAATCGTTATTAATAACAAGCGCAAATGGCATGCATAAAAATAAGAGAAGGAGCAAGCCAATCGTTTTAAAACCTCTACCAATAATGAAATTTTTATTCTTGAAGCTAGGTATGACTATTAAAAAAAGTATCACCGCTGGAAATATTGCTAACACTAAATAGAACCAGTTCCACCAAGGTACTTCATATACAACTTCGCTCATTTAATTAACTCTTTTGTTTTGTATGAAGACAATGACTCTGACAACTGGTTAATTTGCACTATTCTTACACACATTTTATATTTGAGAGACTCAAGCAAACAAGCCTCAAAAATTTTAGTTCGCCGACAAGCCGATATAAGTTTGGTCATTTCACATTAGTTTGAATCGAATTAGTAGGTGTAATTCTCAAGCGATTAATACCTTATCCTTCGTTGTTTAACTTGATTATAGATCGCCTTGTCGATGCTAGTATTCAAACAATAATCGGCTGAGACGTGAACACTTTGATAATGTTGTTGCAAGGTCTGGATAAAAAAACTAACAACAATTCGGTTGCCTTTTTTATCTAGCGCACATACATCAAGAAAACCCGACTCAATGGCTGGGTCGTTGTTGCAGGCTTTAGAAAAAGCGGTGTCGACGTTAAAGTTAGATAACACTTCAAAATCAGATCGACGAGCACTTTCACGAGTTTCTTTTTGTAAATGGTTAAGAGTCATGCGCAGATATACAATAAAGTTTTGAACATTTTGTATTACAAGATCTTGTTCGAATATTTGGGACGCGATCGCACTTAACATTTTCGAATCTTTACCATCTTCTAGAATGATAAACAGCATCGTTAAGGCGTCATGCTCAAACATATTATCACCAAATACAAGGCGAATAATTGTGCCACCTGCCCACTCTAAATCTTCAGACCGTTCCAACTCCTGGTAACTCAAGCAATAGTAATACTCTATCCAGCTTGGTCGGAAGCGGAATAAGGACTTTATCTTCTCTTTACCATCTTTATTCAAATGAGAAAAATGAGTCTTTTCGAGTGTTAACTGCATGAGGTTGTTAAACGTTAAAAGTTTTGACGCCGAAATATCTCGCTCATGGTTCATGACGCTTTGAAAAATATCCTCATAGAGAGAATTAAAACTCTCTAAAATAAGGCTACTAAATACCTCTTTATCTTCTTCATACATTAGCTCGTTAATAAATCTCAAAATCAAATCAACGGGAGTAAACCCGTCAATTGTCACACGTGAATCTTCAGTTACTCGACCAAAGCGCTGAGATAAGAACTGCACAAAATCAAGCTTTGCTTTTGGCTCACCTTTTAACAAATTTTCAATCTGCGAAGGCTCGAAAAACGAGATATCCATTCCAGTAACAGATTGGTGGTAAGTAGGGTTGTATTCAACAGGATAAAAGAACTTACCTTTTTTAAATCGACCGTTAATATCGGTTGTCATGACCATTAGTTCTCAAAATTAAATGCGGTTGGAGCGAGAAAATAGTCGCTGTCTAGGTTTAGTTCTTTAAGAAATTGGTTAAGGCCTTTCTCAGTAAAATGCTTTAACTGAGTGTACTCATCTAATTCTATACGTAAAACTGAATGACCATCGGGTTTCAAGAAGTCATCAGGATCTGCGATACGAGACCGGATGCAATAACAGTCGCACCGGTTGTTAAATAACTTTTTAAGTAAAGACTCAAACCGTAAGACTCCTGTACTTGAAATGAGTACTAAATTGAGACTGGATATAAGCGCCTTTGACTGAGAAATTAGTATGTATTGAATATAGTAGTGGTCGTGCAAATGCATTAACACCTTATTAGGGCTTTCATCCTCTACAAACTGCTTAATCAGTGTATCTTCCCGAGCGTTTGGTTGGTATAACGCCCATTCGATGGGAACTGTTTCTTCATTGGGTGCTAGACGAAGCTGAGCACAAATCGTTGAGTTGTTAGCAAAATAATCTAACTTGTCGGCAGATTGTGGAATGTTAATAACGGCTTTCCTTTTAGACTTATAGTGACTCAGGCTTTTAAACCAATTAAGAATGATTCTTTTTAGCATATTATTCGGTGATATTGAGTGAACTTACTGACTTTATCAACACTGCCCCTGGTTTCATGCTGAGTGAGTATTCCTTAAAGATGGCATTTTAATGTTAAAAACAGGCGTTTAGCCCAGTTTTGAGACCTATTTTGGCACTAATTAGTTTGTTATTCAATCACTTAGGTTGGTCCAACCGGCTAAAATCTTATTCCATTTTTGATATTCTCATTGTGAGATTTTTGATTAATTAATTCTGAACAAACTCAACTTTTAAGTTATTCTTCATGCCGAAATCAAGCTTTTTATTAATGGACAAACACTCTACAAAAAATCCCTATAAACCAAATAAAATAAGGATAATTTGATGAAATACATTTACGCAGCAGCGCTAACTTTAGGACTTGTTTTTAGCACCCCCTCTTCAGCAAACAAACTAATAGAAGGCTTTACCAAGTGGCAAGCTAATCGCGTTGAACGTATTGCGGTTGATCAGGCGTTAGGAGATATTGCTAAAGATGCCTATGTGAGAAAGTTTTTTACACAAACTTCGCAGTCTATTCAGTTTTATGACAGCTTATCGGGTCAAAGACTAATACCGCTAATGCAGGTCTATTTTAAAGATGATATTAATAATTTTGACCAAGTAACGCTTTGCTTAAAGTCAGAAATAAAAATGGGCATTGAAACTCGTCAGTTAAAACCACTCAACGATATCATTGAGCATACTAAAAACTTAATTGATAAAAATAGCCCTATGACGACCGAGTCATTTCTAACTGAAACGGGATGTAATGACAAAGATCCGAAAGATTTGAATAAAGCCAGCTCTATATCCAAAACTATATCAACAGATGATATGAAAAATCTCGAAAACACGCTGCGTTCTTTGAAAGGCGTTCCACAGTCAGATTTAGACAACATTATTAGGGTGGTCAAAAAACTAGTTGCACTAATAGAACAAATTGAAAATACGATTGAGGCTATTGGCGACGAAAAAAATAGTTATGTTATTCGAGCCCATCAGATGCTACAAATCCTCGATTTATTGGGTTGGACAGCAGACGAATTGTCAGATTTTAACGGTTATAGTTTAACGGCAATCAATCGATTAAAAAGTATTTCATTATTTTTAGCTGAGTTAGCCGATGCATCTGATAATGAAAAAGGCAGTGCTGATAGAGTCGTAGCTGTTCTAAATCAATATGTTGATGAACAAGATACTTACAACCGAAAACGCCATAATTCGGCTTATATAGGCTTCACTCGTAGAGCTGCGCTTTCCACTTCAGATGCTAATACAACGAACTATATTACCGGCTGCACTGTCTGGGCATTATTGCCTTGCCGAGACACACTATTTTTAAGTTCCTACTATGGTTTGTCTATAATGAATATAGATGAAGATGGCACAGGTCAAAAAGATTGGACTGGTCGAGCTTATGGCCCTGTTGGTATTGAGCTGAAAGTTGCAAACTATCGCGGAAACCCAATTACCATTGGTTATGCCCCTATTGATATCGGTAACTATGTGACGGCCGAATTAAAAGGTGATAGCTACGATGCCAAAACCGAAGATATTTTGTCTCCCAGTGTTTTTGTCAGCTGGTCTTCATCCAGTCGACCTTTTTCCATATTATTCGGCTATCAAAAAGATATAAAAATTGATAATGGTTTAACTGATGATTCAATGTTTTTATCTTTTGCCTTTGATTTACCCATCGCGACAATTTATTAACTGCTTAGTATTAGTAAAATCGCCAGCCTATGCTGGCGATTAGTAATTGACACTTTATGCACCTCTCTAACGAGGTTACCCGTCGAGAAAATTTGCGCTTGTAGTTAACGAAGTAACGGGGCCGAAATAACGTCGAATAACCGGTAAAGTCTCGTCATTCAATATATTGAAATCAACCACCTTAATTTCATTTCTTAACTTTTCATCTAGCTTAATCTCTCGCCTTTATAACAACGACAATTTGAATAGCCCCAAACCCATTTCTAGTTCCCATGCTCCTGCGTGGGAATTCATATCTTACACAACACTCGTCTGCCGTATGCATTACCACGCAGGAGCGTGGCAACGAGGATAATGTGCCGGCACTCTCGCGACTTACTTTTCTCTTGTACGATTAAGTTTTTTGGCTAGCGTCTGTTTTCGAAAGGCGGCAATTAAAGAGTTGACTCCAGACATTTCCAGAACGCCTCCCCTATTTTTTATCCACGCTACAAGACTACAATGATTGACAATCTTTGTCTTGAAGCTTAGCATTACCCGTATAGGTGTCTACCCTTGGAGGTTTATCATGCACATTTCTCTTACTAATGAATTGGAGTCTCGAGTAAAAGCGAAAGTTGAAAGCGGTTTGTACAACAACGCTAGTGAAGTGATCCGCGAAGCACTGCGCTTTATGGATACCCACGAAGACTGGATCAACGAAGTTAAGTTAGCCCGCTTACGCGAACAACTAAAGGTTGGTACTGAGCAATTAAACCGTGGCGAAGGGATTGCCGTTGATACAAAATCAGCCTTAGATTCACTTTTCGACGATATCAAGGCTTAGCGCCATGCCAGCACAACGGCTTGTAATATCCCCTGCCGCCAAAAATGACCTAAAAGAACTCTATCAATATGGGCTTCGAAAATGGGGAAAAAAACAGTCCGACAATTACCTTGAAAAAATTAAGAGCCAACTTTGGTCTCTCACTGAGCAACCACTCATTGGTATCGACCGCTCTGAACTATTGCTTGGCACCCGAAGTTTACCGATTGAAAGCCACACTTTATTTTACAGAGTCTCGACTAATGCCTTAGAAATCATCCGAGTATTACATGGTCGTCAAGATCCTCAGCGACACTTGAAATAGCCCAAGAATAACGTAAATAGCTTGCCTTACCGCACTTTTTCCTACCCATACTTCGACCTATTTATTGTAAAATGTGCCTGACCCCTTATCTTTACGACCTATTTATTATAAAATGTGCCTGACCGCTTATCTTCATATCTTACACAACACTCGTCTGCCGTATGCATTAAAATGCAGGAGCGTGGCAACGAGGATAATGTGCCGGCACTCTCGCGACTTACTTTTCTCTTGTACGATTAAGTTTTTTGGCTAGCGTCTGTTTTCGAAGGGCGGCAATTAAAGACTTGACCCCGCATATTTACTTATTATCTGTATTAAACAATTCTGATGTTCTATTATAACTAGGAATTCTAACAGGAAATAAATCATCTTTGTGATTAATTTCACTCAATAAATTATCAATTAATCGGCTGCTAAGAAACACCTTATCATAACTAGACTTTTCATAATTAAGCACTTCATCTACTGAATAGTCTGATAACCCTTCGAGTAACAAATTGGCAATGTTTCTCGAGGTTTCTTCTACTTCTTTAATTGCACAAAATCTTAATAGTTTAACAATTAGGCCAAGATCATTTGGATTTTCCTTTAGAACTATATCCAAATACTTTTCTTGCAAATCTTTAAAATACGACTCTCTACAAATAATCTCTTTGTCGGACCAACTAAACAAAACAGAATCCCAATTAGTAATCGTAGTATCTAGCATAGAACTTATTTCTCTGAATTGCTTTAAACCATTTTTGAATGCCCAAGTATTTTTTGCTTCCCAGAGGTCTAAATCCCATTCTTCTAACTTGAGTCTATATCCTCCAAACTTATTTATACTTATCGCTTTTTGTTCTAAAATAGCTTCCAGACCACCATTATTTGTATAAACAAGATCTATATCAGAATCAAATTTCCTTATACCAAACAAAGCTAAGTCCCTGACTAAACCACCAAAAATGTAGATAGAACCTTTTTCAGATAACTCATCGAAAAAGCTTTTCAGTGGTTTGCGAGACTCATTATTTTCGTCAAAAAACCTCATAAGCCTTTGTTTTAAAACATTTTTATTTTTTGCTACGGTAACCGTCATAAAGTGGCCTTAATTCATTATGTAATGAAATTATATATGAATCAGTCATCCCT
Source organism: Kangiellaceae bacterium (assembly GCA_965230505.1). Taxonomy (GTDB): domain Bacteria; phylum Pseudomonadota; class Gammaproteobacteria; order Enterobacterales; family Kangiellaceae. Next base: position 5,031,177 of record OZ246006.1, read on the forward strand.
GACATAACATCACATAGTAACTGACACTTATTGTACATCTTCTTTTCTGTTTTATCATACTGTCTTCTATAGTTTTCAGAAATTCTCCCGTATGCATATTCTACAAATGCTGTTTTGGGGTTAGCCCGCAAGTCATTTGGCTGCTCACTTTCGATTGTCTTATTTTCAATTGCAAACCATAATAAATCCATTAGACTCTTTATATAATTACTACCTTCCAGCTCTAATTTCAAAACTTGATTATTTCCAAATCCGTATCTTTGGTCAAAATTCTTTAGGTACTTGCAAAGCTTGGAAGCATTGGATTCTTTGATAAGCTTGAAGCCTACAGGCAAATCGTCATCCATTATTGAATCTAATGAGCCTATAAATGCGTTATGGGTTGCCACTATCAATTCATAAATTGCGAAAACTCTAAACATTTGCATGCTTAAGTCATTTAGCTCACTAGAGCTCAAGTCTTCTAATTTGTATTTTTCGTTTTCAGTTGTTGACCTGTGTATTACGTTTTCTATTATAGACTTTTGTTCATCAGTGATTTTATTATCTTTTTTTATGCTCGATTCGAAATAATTTATTAAATCGTAAAAAGAGGCATATCCTTTCTTGACTGTATCTTCAGCATCTATAACGGAATACGCAATATCATCACAAGCCTCCATCAAATAAGTAAGTGGATGACGTTGCCCCTCTTTCAGGCCTGTTTCTTCCCATACTTCTTTGGCTATTTTTCGTTCGCTATCGAAGATACCCCACTTATCATATTTATTTTTATTTCCTGAATCGTGGAATGATGGATACTTCAATAGACCTGCTAACGTAGCGTAGGTCAAATTTAAACCAAAATCATCATTGAGAATTTGCAACCTAGTTAATAACCTAAAGGTTTGGGCGTTTCCATCAAAATTTAAAAAATCATTATGACATTTATTCTCGAAGTGACTTTGATTATTTTCGGCAAACCACTGCCTAATTGCTTCTTCTCCTTGATGGCCAAAAGGAGGATTACCTAAGTCATGTGCTAGGCCGATAGTTGCTAACAAAGAAGGAACATTTCTTTCTACACAAATATCGAGCCCTATATCTCCAAATATTTCTTTCTTGCTTTCAAACGAAATCCTAACCCCTAAACTCCTAGCTAAGTTCGCAACTTCATGTGAATGAGTTAATCTCGTTCTAACAGAATCATTGCTATCTAAAGGAAAAACCTGGGTTTTATCCGCCAATCTTCTCGTCGGCGCTGAAAAGAGAACTCTATCAAAATCTCTCTCAATTTCCTCTCTTCCCTTTCCCGTTTTAGCGGAGCTCTCTTTTACTTTATCTTTCCTACGACTTTGATTTAAAAGCTTATCCCACACTAACTTATCTACTTTCTCCATTCCATGCTCCATTTTTCATCTAAAGACCATATTTCACTAACCTTGAAGGGGTTAAATTATTTTATAACTAGCATCTCAAAAATCAACTTAGCAAATCCCGCCGCTTTAGCGGGGTCACCCAACAATTGCATCATTTGATTCTTGTGCGCCTCACTGCTATCTATAACGGCATCATCAATGGCTTTACTAAAGTCGCCTAACATGGCTTGTTCTGGGCTGTTATTGGCTATTTGACTCATGACCAATTTGTTTTCTTTAATTTTATCTCTGACGGTGTAAGCGTAGTTCACCATGTCTTGCTCGGTTAACTGGTCGGTGATGAATAGCTCATTGAGTCGGCTGATAATTTGAGACAAAAACTCTTCTTTTTTATCTTTGGCTTTGGCGGTTCCTAGTCCATCACCGGGAACTAAATACTCAGGGTTATCTTCTTTGAGTTTTAAGTCTTGTTGACGTATGACTGATAAACGGTAATGACTTAATTCCACGTTACTTAGATCAACATCATCTTCTTCAGTGACTTTTTCTCTTAATAGCGGTCGTAAGTTTCTGGCGTACAGGCTGAGTTTTTCAAGATCTTTGTCATCATAGTCAACTATTTGCGACATAAACTCATAGAAGCGTACAAACGAACCGAGGTCTTTCTTAAAGACTTCTAAAGCATCTTTTGCTTCTTTGCATTCTTTCAGGCTTTTTTCAGCATTGGCCATTAACACTGGGTCACGTGAATTCTTGCACCTTTCGAAGATTTCTTTAGAATCTTTAAACGCTTCCACCGCGAATAGATAGCGCTTTTGCCATCGTTCGACGGCTTGCTTGCATATATTACTTATCGCTGCATTGCTTTTACTTTTTTGAAAATAAGCATCACAAAACTGCTCAACTTCTTGCCACAAGAAAATGCCTGCGGCTTTGAGCTTGTCAGATAAATCAAAAATAAGATCGGGATCAGAAACATCGGCTAGTTCTGCGGTTTGATAGTAAGGTTGGAAAGAAGCCAATATATCTTCTGGGTCATTAAAAAAATCTAATACAAAAGTGCCGGTTTCAGTTTTACCAGGGTATATTCTATTGAGTCTTGAGAGGGTTTGTACACACTCAACGCCACCAAGCTTTTTGTCCACATACATGGCGCATAATCTGGGTTGATCAAATCCTGTCTGAAATTTATTAGCGACAATCATTACTTGATAATCTTCACTATCAAACGCTTTGCGCATGTCACGACATTTTAAGTCGGGATTCATATTGGTTTCGGAAAACTTCTCGTCAATCAATCCTTCGCTATTCGGATCTTTATCGGTGAACTCCACTTCACCAGAAAATGCCACCATCGCTTGAATACGACGATAGCCTTTTTCTTTCGCAGTTATTTTTTCAGCTAAATACTTATCAAATGCTAGCTTGTAACGGACCGCTTCTTTGCGGCCACTGGTTACCACCATGGCTTTTGCGTTGCCGCCTAACAGCCCCATCACATTATCTTTAAAGTGCTCAATAATGACTTGGACTTTTTGACTAATATTGTAATCGTGTAAACGTACCCATTGGTTAAGTTTTACTTTGGCTTTCTTACTTTCAACTTCGGTATCGGCTTCTTGCACCTTCATGGCTAAGTTATAAGCCACTTTATAATTGGTATAGTTCTTTAGCACATCTAAGATAAAGCCTTCTTCAATCGCTTGGCGCATGCTATACACATGGTAGGCTTCTGGTTTGTTATCAATTGATGGTTGCTCATTGGGGTTAGGTAAACGACCGAATAGTTCGAGCGTTTTAGTCTTGGGTGTTGCGGTAAAGGCAAAGTAACTTAAGTTGCTGTTGGCTTTTCGGGAGGCTACTGCGGCATCAAGAATATCTTCGGTGGTTATATCGTCCTCTGCCTCATTGCCGTCAATCATCAACACTTCTTTGAGCTTGCGCGCAGTTGAACCCGTTTGTGAGGAATGGGCTTCATCGGCAATTACCGCATAGTTACGCTCTTTTAGGCTGACGCTATTTTCAATGGCTTTCAACACAAAGGGAAAGGTTTGAATGGTGACGATGATAATCGGTTGTGAAGTCTCTAACGCTTGGGCGAGCTTTTCTGACTTAGAACCATCGCCTTCTTTACGATTAATCCGCCCTACCACACCATCGGTATGCTCAAATTGATAAATAGTATCTTGCAACTGGTCATCCAGCACGGTTCTGTCTGTGACAATGATGACCGAGTTAAACTGCTTGTTGCCTTTTTCATCATACAAAGAAGAAAGCTGATGGGCAGTCCACGCAATAGAATTCGATTTACCGGAACCTGCACTGTGTTGAATTAAGTACTTTTGGCCAGGACCTTCGGCTTTTGCAGCATTGATCAGCTTGTTTACCACATCCCATTGATGATAACGCGGAAAAATCATGGTTTCTTTTTTATACTTACGTCCCTCCCAGTCTTCTTTTTCTTCTATCTCAAGGTGAACAAAACGCGCTAGTATATTTAGTAAGTTATCGGGCTGTAGTACCTCATTCCATAAATAATCCGTGGTATATTGACTTACATCTGCCGGTGTATCATTCCCCGCTCCACCGTCTTTAGTGCCTTTGTTAAAGGGCAAAAAGAAAGTTTCTTCACCTGCAAGCCGAGTTGCCATGAACACTTCATACTGGCTCACTGCAAAATGTACCAGAGCGCCGCGTTTAAAAGTTAATAACGGTTCGGGTTTCTTGGTGGCTGGGTCGATAGCGAAACGAGTGGTTTTGTATTGCTTAATCGCATTTTGAACGGCTTGCTTAAATTCAGACTTTAACTCAAGGGTGACAATAGGTAAGCCATTAACAAACAGTACTAAATCAATCCGCCAGTTTTTAGCTTTTACGCCGGTTTCAGCTAACTCAGCTTCAGTCGCCCACGGGCTGTAAGTCAATTCAGAAACAACCCGTAAACGGTTCTTTTGGTATTTGGCTAAGGTATCGGGGTTTAAGTCATGCTCGGGTTTAAATTGGCATAAGTTAAAGCGAGTGCCTCGGTCACGGATTTCATGTCGGAGTACTCCGAGTGTTCCAAAAGTGCGCATTTCTTTAGTCGCGGCATTGGGATCGGCCTTATTGAGTTGTGAGGCGACTCTTTCAAGGAATTTTTGGTCTGTATTGTTAGGGTAGAGCTTAACAAATTTTTGCCATTGACTGTCTTGGGTATCTTTTACAAAACCCAGCAAATCTTCTTCATACAAAGCCAGTTCGCGGTTATATTTCTCGGGAGAACCAACTAACCAGCCATTTGATACTAGCTGATTGATCATATCGTTCTGGAATAACAGTTCTCTGGCTTTATCGGTCATATGCTATCTACTTTTTCATTCTTTTAATTACATTTCTCTTATCAAAATCCGGAGGCGTCGGTTTGAAATGACCAAAATCCTTCTGTCCAGAGTATTCTTTTAATTGAAACTCTCTTAACTTTCCAAAATCAATGGGTTCAACTAAGATCCCTGGATTAATCCCCCCCTTTACTTTTATTAAGTCTTTCCTTACTGTCTTTGAAGGTTGGGTTAATCGACTATCCCCATAATTTGCATCATTTGCTTGCGCGACGTAACAGTGTATATCCCTAGCGCTAGCTTCAACTAAATTTGAAAAATAATTAATGTCTGCATTAAATTCACTTGCTACTAACATGTCGATTTTCGATCTAAATCGAGCTCTGTGTTCTATATTGCTTAACTCAAAACAATTAAATGCGGTAAACCAACACCCTTGCCAATTAAATAAATCGTATGAAGGTTCTTTTACTTCTGGCGTAATATAGCCATATCCTTCTAACTTACTGGTTTCTCCGGGCGAGTAATGGTTTTTAAGTCTTATATTAACTGCGAGCGATTTATAACCATCAAATGTAAATGGCATTAGAGTTACTATATAATTGAAAGCACGTTTTGCAACTACCCAATGTTCTAGCCCGAAAATTATCGCACGCTGCTTTTTTAGTGCGTGGTCACAAATCCACTTAAACCATGCAATAGGTACCGACACTTCAGGCAATACCAACATATCAGCTGAAGCTTCTTCTGCCTGATTTAATATAGAGTTAAACTTTTTTCGTCTTAAAGGATCGATCTTTGGCTGTCTTAAATATGCATGCTCAAAAATATCTGAATTGATTTTCAGGTTTGCAATTGCCACCCGCAACTTATCAAACTCATTATCACCTGAAACTTTAACAGTTCTAGTCCAGCCATTAGCTTTAGTGGCAGATTCGAGATCAAATAACTGTTTTTCGATTTTTTTGTACTTTCTATTAGTCGTCTTTATCTTTTCTCCAGTTCGTTGGAAATTTAGTTTGTAAAAATCGTTAGCTGACTCAATTAAATAATCTTGTTCTTTCTGATTATTACTCGTACCGAAATGAAAACCCGACTTATAGAACTTCGATGTTCCAGATGAAATACGATTGATAATGTGGAACAACGTGACTTCATGAAAATTAACAAATCTAGGAGAGTATCTATACATTTCATTCGACATTAATAGCTTTGACTTTGCTAGCTTAAAATACTGTGTATATCCTATTAAATCGTAGAACTTGCCTTTTGAACTCTCGCCAACATAGTTAAGAAGGGGGTGTACGACATAATTATGACGGATAAGATTAGATTTCCTTAATGATTCAATCCATTCAGCCACATCAACCTTATTTTCTGTTGACGCAATTATCTTTTCCAGAGCATCATTTAAGCTTTGATCTAAAATACTCGGTTTCAAAGCTAACGCCATAGCAAAAGCTACATATAAGTGTTCGGAATAGAACTCTTTTAGTTTATTACCATCTTCACTTTCATTAATTGCACAAATGCTTGCTTGTAACTCTTTTAGCACCTGCTCGACCGCAGTCAAATCGTAATTGACCATTAGAAAGGTAAATACTTTTTCCCATAAACTATGCAGCTCAACGGCTCGTTTACCTTTGAAAAACCTCAATACTTTTTTTACTGCTAGCTCATCTCTTTGGTGGCCTGACTGCAAAGCTAAAAATATTTTTTTCGCAAGGTACTTTGATATTCCAAACTTATCTTCTCCAAACTCTTTAATATCCCTGAGTTTATTACCTGAACCACTGTAATTTAGGTTATAAGCCGATTGGTCAAAGTCATACTCAATAACTTCATCTTCAGGCAGCAACCTATATTCACTGCTATTTCTTTTTATATCTGCTAGGAACTTATCGAGTAAAGCGGTCGGTTCATTTGAAGAAAAGTGAAGAACCGATAGTTTTGAACTTTGAATAGATATATTTTCATAGCCAGAACCTTGCATATTGTATTGCTGGTTCGCTTTGTCATATTCAAAAACATTAGAACTCACTAAATACTCTTTTGCGATGGCTTCAAGCGATGTAATATCTTGATCGTCAGGGCAAGAAGTGACTATCAGAATATCATCGACATATCTCCCATAATATTCGGGTCTAAGTTTCTTATTTATTTTGATGTCGAGTGGATCAAGATAATAATTAGCAAGCACTCCTGATGATACTAAGCCTATAGGCAATACAACACTATCACTGCTATCTTGTTGTTTTACAAGTTCAGTATAGTTCTTATGAATATTTTCTATTAGCTCACATATACTAACCCATTCAGCTGGTATTCCGTCTGGAAAGATAACATCATTAATTTGATCAAAACTCAATGACACAGAGTTATAAAAGTCCTTAATATCGAGGCCTATTACTAAAGAATTTTTTCCTCGCTCAACTAGCTCTTTCGCAGTTGATACTGCTTTATCTCTCCATTTTTGATATTGGGTAAAATACGGTTTATAAGATTTTAACCCATTTGCTAACTTAGATTCACAATCTACACTAACTATATCGAGTTTATTACCATAAGGCTCAATTGCCATCTTGGGCTGAAGCTTATAGCCGATTTCAAAAGTCCATATTGCAGCACATAAATGCAGCTCAAAAGGACAGTCGATAAAATGATTGATTCGATTGACTCCATATTCTTTTTCCAGTCTTAGATTAGAAATCACGTTATCGATCGTTTCTGTGGGCTTGAATTCTTTTACAACATGGTAACTCTTAACCTCACTCAACAATTCATTAAATGGGTATTCTTCCTCTAGTGTTTTACAAAACTTTGATAATTCATCGTCGATATTTCCTCGGCTCTCAAAATCAGAAAGCTTTTTTCTTAACAATAGATTTGCATTGTCATAATAAATATAGCTTTTTAGCTTCCTGTACGCTGAGCGAACTATTTCAATATCCACTATTGACTCCAATCTCTTACATCAATTTTTCCAGTGACAGCAGCCGAAATTAGAGCAGTACGACGTTCTTGTAATAAGCTAACTTCTTTATTTGCTTTTTCGATTAGTAAATCAAACTTAGGCAAACACTCTTCAATATGACTAGCAATATCAACCTGCTCTCTGGTAGGAGGCATTAATACTGCGAATTTTTTCAAGTCTGCTTGGAATAAGTGTGGAACGCCCATTCCGCCTCGCATTCGATTAATTATGTTTTGAATATAGGTCGAAACAAAAAAGTAATATAGATAAGTGCTATCCAATCTACCCATGGTTCTAATTACCGCTATTGAGCTATTAACTGTTGTTGGCGCTGGTAACATCCTAACTAAATTGGTTGTACCTGTGGTTGAGCCGTCTTTGGTAACTAAAACATCACCGACTTCGAGCATTATCTCTGGAGATTCCTCGTACCTTTCCTCTGTAATATAATTAACATTTTCAAAATCTATTTCGTTACCTTTGATATTGGGAGTGGCTAAAAATATAAATCCTTCATCAACATATTCATCTGCTTTTAAACCTTTCCACCCCAGTCTTGCCTTGACAGAACATTCAAAACCTAAATAGCTTTTTACCCACCCCTCTGGCACTTCCCCCAACCACTCAACACCCGAGTCTTTCATTGGCGCATTAGGATTAAGCCCTTTGGTGACGGCATGGCTAATAACCGCTTGGCGTTTTTCTTTTAGCAGTTTAATCAGCTGTTGTTGTTTTTCGATTAGGGTATCGATTTTGACGGTTTCGTGATCGAGGAAGCTGAAAATCTTTAATTGCTCATCTTTAGATGGAAGGAGTAGTTCTACTCGTTGAAATTCATCTGGGTCTAAATCCCATTGATTTACTCTTATGCCTTTTGAACGTCTAAGATACTGAGCTATATACATCGGATTTCTTAAAAGATAATGTACATATTTGGGGTGTGCAACATTGAACATTTCAGGAAGTGGCTTGTACACAAAATAAGCAGGGCTTACAATACCTTCGTATTCAGAGATAGCTATTGACCCCTGCCAAGTTTTCATTTTATTCATAACCAAATCATTAGGCTCAACTAATTGATATGGGCTCAAATCTTCAGAAGGCTTATTATTATTATCGTCTCGACTAGACTTTGGAATTACACCATAATCTCTATATACCGACAGCAATTCTTTCTCGATGTTACCTGTTCTTTTTATCCGTTTAAATAGCCTACCAACAGGAATTGAGTTCCAATGTTTAGGTGCTCTGCCTAACCAGTCAGTATTGGTTGCTTCATATTCAAGATAAGTTTGATATTTCCCCATTACGAATGAACCTCTCGCAACAACTCCATTATCTCAGCACTCACCTTATCCAAGTCTGCATCAATCTCTTCTAATGGCCTAGGCGGCTGATATTGATAAAAATGCCGATTAAACGGAATTTCATAACCGACAATGCCTATCTCACCATCTTTCGCATCTTTTTTACTGGCATCTATCCAAGCATCGGGCACATGGGGTTGTACTTCTTTTTTAAAATAAGCTTCGTTGAGTTCATTCACTGATTGGCTTGGGTTTAGTGCGACATTTTCATGATCACGTAAGTTTCCGTCAGCTTTGTATTCTATGGTCGAGCCATCAACATCAAACAAACCGTAAAGTGGGTCTGCTTCGGTATTCTTGTGAATTTTCTTAATGACTTTTTCCGCATCAGGATTAATCCAACTAACGGTATTTTCTATGGCTTTTTTCTCTTTGCTGTCTAAAGTAACACCGGCTTTGTTACAAGCTAACTTAATTGCATTGTCGTAGGTATTTTTATCATCACACTGCTCAGTCCCTATTTCAGCTTGCAACTTTTTCGCTTTAAGATAAATCCGCTTTTGAGCTGCCCAAATTTTACTGTCGAGCAAGTCTTTAATTTGTTTTTCTTTTAGGCCACTAAAATGACTTTTAACATAGGCGCGAATTTCAATGGCGTAGTCTTCGAGCATTCCGTAGTTCGTGCAATCTTCTTCATCACTCCAAGCTTTTGATTCAGCCGTTGCAAACTTTTCATAGACCCACTTCATTGGTGCATTCAGCGGTTTGTTAGCAAAACGTAATTCTTCTATTAGCTCATCACTAAATTGATAACTCTCTCGTAATGGTCGTTCGATGGTAATTCGCCGATAACCAAATTCATGATTGGCAAATATTTTACTGGCAAAGGTTTTTGTTTCTTCGACCTTAGGGTTTGCGGATTGACGACCACGATTACTTTTTTGCTCGGCAGGTTTATCTAAACCCATATCGGCAAGACTAGTTGCATCCACCACTTCAAACGCACCAAAGGAGCGAGTAATGATACGAATATCATCTTCACTCATTTCATTACGTTTGGAGCCTAGCGACTTACGCATTTTACCGCAGAGATTCACGCCATTGATTAACTGGACTTTACCCTTACGTTCTTCTGATTTTTTGTTGGACAGTACCCACACATAAGTCGCTATACCTGTGTTGTAAAACATATCCGTTGGTAGCGCGACAATGGTTTCTAACAGATCAGCTTCAAGAATATAACGACGGATTTCAGATTCACCGGAACCGGCACCACCAGTAAACAGCGGCGAGCCATTGAGGATAATACCAATGCGGCCACCGCCTTCAGAAGCATCTCTTAGCTTGCTGATTAAATGTAACAGGAACAACAACGAACCATCGGACACCCGCGGCAAGCCAGGACCAAATCGACCATCGAATCCTTTTAGAGTATTTTCATCTTTAATGTCTTTTTCAATCTTCTTCCAATCAACCCCAAAAGGCGGATTAGACAGCATGTAATCAAACTGATTGGCATACAGCTGATCATTCGATAAGGTATTACCCAACTTAATGTTATCGACCTCTTGCCCCTTGATCATCATATCCGCTTTACAGATAGCGTAACTTTCTGGGTTAAGCTCTTGACCAAAGGCTTTCATTACCGCTTGTGGGTTTAACTCGTGCACATACTCCATGCCAGAAGACAAAAAGCCGCCCGTGCCAGCCGTGGGATCATAAATAGTGCGAATAATGCCCGGTTTGGTCAACGCATCATCATCTTCCATAAACACCAGTGAGGTGGTTAAGCGCACAATGTCACGAGGGGTAAAGTGCTCCCCAGCGGTTTCATTAGAGCCCTCAGCAAAACGGCGGATTAACTCTTCAAAGGTTAAACCCATATCGTGGTTAGAAATTGCCTTTGGGCTTAGATCCCTTGCCCTCACCTTTTGCACGACCTTCCACAGCAAATTACAGTCATTCAACTGGCCGATAAATTCACCAAAGTTAAAGTATTCAAATATTTCCCGTGCATCTTTAGAAAAATTTTGGATGTAGCTAGTGAGATTATCCTTGATCCCGTTTTCACCTAGTTTGGATAAATCCATTTTTGAGGTATTAAAAAACGACAAACCACCGGTAGCCCGTAACAACAGCTTCTCTTGCGCTTCTTCTGGCAGCTCCATTTTCTGCAGCCGCTCATACTCACTTAAAACAGCCTCTTTAGACTCTTCTAGAACGCCTTCTAGTCGGCGCAGCAGTGTAAATGGCAGAATGATACGGCCATATTGAGACTGCTTAAAATCACCGCGTAATAGGTCAGCGATTGACCAGCAGTAGCTGGCTAGGTTGTTTGGGGTTTGGTTTTCGTTTGTCATTTTATTATGTATTCCAATACTTCTTTATTCTGGCGTTTGAATTATTAATTAAAACTAGCTCGGTAATTATTAGCCGATAGATTAACATGTTTTTCAATTGAACCGGGTAATACAAAAAACCTGGGTGCAGCTCGAAATTCGTACACTCTATAAAGCGCATAACGTTTTGCTTCTTGTTTAGAAAAAGTCACCTCATTATCGCTGATGTAAAAGGGTTGGTATTTACCACTATTGGTCGTTTTAACTTCAACAAACAATTCATCTTCTTTACCGCGGTTATCGACGGAAAACGATCTCACATCATAACCCAAACCATCGCCTTCATCTTTACTGGCCCAAACCACTTCTTCTGCTAGGTCACTTCGACCCAGTTCTGTTAATCGATGCTTTTCAAAATTAAGCACTAGCTTTTCACCGTCTTCACCAAGTGCGCGGTTATTCGCTTCACGTTGTACAAAATTTGTTTTTCGCGCGATAAACTTACGATTGGGGATTTGAGGCGTGGTAATTCGCTCAGGTATTTCATCATCTAAAAGACTATTAGTGACGGCATAAGGTGATTTATTGCTGTAGTGTACTTGCTCTAGCGTTTTATCAAATAATTCTGGTTGTGCCGCAATGTAGGCCAACACTGTATTTGAAAGCTGTTTTTGATAGTTAAACGCTGGTTTATAACCTGCAATGTAAGGAAGTCCCATTTCAATTAATACCGCACTGATATTTTGATATTTATATTCGACCGACTTTTCGCTTCGCTTGCTGAGCTTTTCAGCTAACGCCCTTCGATGGTGACTTTTTACATATTTTTGATTGGTAATTTCTTTGACTAGCATTTCAAAATAACTAGCAACAGCTGCTTCACACTCTAGCCAGTTCCAACCTTTACCAACGTCTAGTAATTCATCTCTGGTTGTCGGATTAAAACTTAAATTTGAATGAAGCGCTTTGGATAAGTATTGCCTAACCACTTCAAAACTTAAAAGCTCAAATAACTCATCGTCTAAAAACGCATAGTCGATATATTTATCAAGAACGCCCGGTCCACCAACTTGCCTGAGACTAGAGAACTCATTGCTTTTTCCTGGTTTAGGTTTGAAAAACCAAAAGCCGCTGGTGCGCAGATGAAAAAATGGTAAGTGGGGATTATTGCGATCATTGTCTGACTTGAGAAGATCAAACTGTTTAGTAAATCGTTCTTTTAAGTCTTGGTTAAAGTAAATTTTATTATCTTTAATTTCACCGGCATCAATGGCATCTAGCACAGCCAGCAACATTGCAACTTTATGAGGACTTTTGCGATCGCCAGTTTTATTTAAATTAAGCGACTGAAATTTTTGCTCGTAAAATTCAAGACTCATCAGAATAACCCTGCTTACTGGCAATCACACCTCTCACCCCACCTCTAGGACTCTCACAATCCCCCTCTCTCCTCGGGATCAAATGAATATGACAATGCATCACCGTTTGCCCTGCACTCTCCCCACAATTCATCCCAATATTAAACCCGGTAATTGAGGGATCTTGTTGGATTCGCTGTTCGCGAATTGAAACTAACAACTGATTAGCCGTTTGCTGTTCTTGCTCAGTTAAATCAAACCACGTTTCAACATGGCGTTTGGGGATAATAAGGGTATGACCTTCGGTCACAGGAAAACCATCAAGAATAACCACAAACAATTCCGATTCAGCAACTATCCTACTTGCAGGTAAATTACAAAATATGCATGATGAATTGTTCAAATCCTTTCCTCCAAGCCTTACCTTCAACCTCTATCAGGTGAAACCGCCTTAATCCCTTCTCCAATACAGCAGGTATTAGTATCACTCAGCCGAGCTTAACAGCTTGATTTATGTAAGTAAATGGGGAAGGAATAGTTGCGAGTGGCGGGGTGCGAGTTGCGAGGTAAAACAGTTGCGAGTGGCGAGTTTCGGGTTACGAGGTAAAACAGCTTCGAGGGGCGAATGGACCAGTTTCGAGTCGAGGGTATCGAGTTGCGAGAAAAGGAGCTGGGAGGTGGGAGCTAGATAGAGATAAATGATTAAAAACCTCCCTCTCCCTTGCCCTCGGCTTTGGCCTTCTGTACCGCTATACCTTCTCTGTCCTTGGAGTTACCTTCCGCTTGAGATGGATTGAATAATAGATCTGGCTTCGACTCCGCTCAGCTGGCTGTCAAATTTTTAAGCCAAGATAGAAGTATTTTAGAGCGGTCAGCGTATCTTCTATCGATTGCATTTTAGTATATTTGTGTAGCTCTCTGCATAAAATTGAATCTTCGTTTCGTTTTAGCTCGCCTGAGATAATGTTAGACAAAAATAACAATTCTTCGTTTGGTAACAAATATTTCACATCGCTCCCTAACTGATAGTGACCCGCATTGTTTATTTCATAGTCTGCAGCTCTAACAGCATCGGGGTACTCATTATGCAATTTTTCTACTGAATAGAGGTGTTCTATATTTCTCAATAAATAAGCAATATCACTTGCATCTCTGCCTGGATGTTGTGCATGGCGCTCATACCAAGCAAAAAGTTTTAATGCACATAACCCCCTTGGACTGACAACAGGTACGGTTAATGTTTTATTCACGATGATATTCAAAGCATCTTTCGCTGCACTTTCAAAGCCACGCACGGTCATTACGTCATCATTATCTGGCGGCCAAAATACCTGCTTGTTTTCATTTTCTACGCCGTCATAAGGAACAAGGTCAAAAACCCGATTACGTTTAGTCCTAAACCTTTTGGTAGGTTTGCGACCTGTTTCAAATATTTCATTCTCAATGATAAGTTCACATAATTGACTATAATGCTCCCAATCACCAACCTGTACAGCAAAATCGACATCTTGTGTTGCTACCCCTGTGGGCCAACCGTATATTTTTTCTAGTAATATGATTCGTGCTGTTGCACCAATCATTAACCAAGGCGCATTGATTTTATCAGCAGCGTTTGAGAATGTTTCAAGAACTTCAAATAAAGCGTCATCAACGTTTACTTCATTCATTTCCATGTAAATACTTTTTCCTAATGATATTAGCGGCGTCTAGATGGCGTGCATCTCCAGTGGCTATCAAATCGGCATAAATCAATAATGGCGGACATAACCTATGTCTCTCATCAAAAACATCTGTTTCAAAATTCCAGAAAGGTTCAAGTAGCTCAAAATTCCCCTGTTCGTTGCGTACCGGTCGTTCGACTATTGGTGCCAATTTATTAAAGTCAGGTCGCCCATACACGGTTATTTTTTCTGGATATAGGTATTGCGTCAGCAGAGCAGCAGCCGGTTCCCCCCCTAACCACATTTGATTTTTTTGCCAACGTTCATGGTAAAACTCTTGCCACCAATCGGGTTTTGAAATTTCAAAACGCTGCGCCTTTAGTTGCGGCCTTAGTTCTCTAGGGAAAGCCTCTACCCAGCTATCTATCAACTTGCTTCTGTTCTCAATCACGATACCTTTAGCTTTGCTTCTGAAAAGAAAACCGAGATGTTCAAGGTCTTTCAACACATTACCCACAGTACCGTTAGCAACACCCGCATTAGAGGCAATTTCACGTGTAGGCGCTGTTAGTTGCTGTTTTAACGTCAGCAGAGTAAAGATGACTCTTAGTCCAGCGGCTCTAAATGCTCTGTTGGGTTTATGGCTAGCAGGTATTGTGACTTTCTTCCTTCCGATAACATAAATAAAAGTATCATCCGTTCTCACAAAAACATTACCAGCAACATCAAGAAATGGGATGTTCTCTTCTTTTAAACGCTCTGCCATTTGAGGCGTCATATGTTCAGTGATTAAAATACTTGGCCGATTAAGTCGCTTTATATTGGCTAAAATCGCGCCTAAATTCGCCGGTCTAAGTGTTTTTTTAATTTCTGCAATTAACGGAGGCATACTGCCTAGTCTTATTTCTGCATCAGCATAACCCTTTGGTAGGGTTAAATCTTCTGCAATTATTTCGGCAGGTATTTGTGTAGTTTGTTCAAATGCCAATAAAGCATTTGTTAATATATCAGCGTTTTTGTACATATTTATCAATTGTACATGCTACTTGTACAAAGTCAATATACGTACAAGGCATCTGCAATTATATTTTTAATGGGGAAACTAATAGTTACGGGTATCGAGTTTCGGGTTGCGAGATAGGAAAGAAAACAAGCTTCGAGTTACGGGTGGTAAAGATTAAACGCTCCCTCTCCCGTACCCTCTTCCGCTAGAGAAAGTTTCAATAAAGCGAGCCAAAACTGCCTTTCTCTATGTTTGAGATGAATTAGCACATAATATAAGCGAACCAGTTCAAGGCTTTGAAATATCATGTTGAGAACCAATAAACCTTTGTATATATTGAGTGAGTATTTTTAGTACTTACAAGATCACTCTTGTTTCCAGTCGTACGATAAACAGTCGAGATCAAGGTCGATTGAATAGAAAAGGAGCTTTCATGCAACATAATTCGCTTTATCAACAGGGTTACGTCCCTTTCCATTCATCTCTGCTAGCCGCAGGCTACAAGCTTTACATTAAACCAGATTGTTTGAAGTTCCTAGAATATGGCGTTCAAGATGACTACGCAGGTATAACTTTGGTAAAAAAGATAATCAGTTTACGCTCCATACCTAAGCCTGTTGAAGGAGGCTCGCAACATCGACAAAACCACCAGCTACATAGAGTTGCCATAAAAGGATTTATGCTAACTTACAAAATTGACTCGGGGTGTATTTGTATTAATGATATAGACTTCGACATTAATGCTAAACATTCAGATGAGTTGCCAGGCCTACACTTGGTGGAAAGAAATAGCTCCGGATGGGAAATCACGAAGCATTATGTTAGTGATGTCACTACGCCGCATGCTGCGGTTAACGGGCAAAGCAACGATAGACTACAGGCGTCGGAAAGTGTAATGCCACTTCACGTGACAAGCGCTTACGGTAAAGAAATCAAACGATTCACACTGTTTCACAACCCAACTGAAGGCGCAGCTTGGGATACTTGGGAATCAATTCGCGATAAACACGGTATCACCGACTCAATGACAAAATCATTCGCCAAAGTGTTAGAAAGAGCGCAAACCAATGGCCAAGAAGTAAAATGGGTAGCTCACAGCCAAGGAGGTGCTATTTTTGCAGAAGGAGTGAGATATAGTAATAAAACAACCGGTAAGTCATTAGACAAACATACGGTTAGCTTTCAAGGTATGGCTAACAATCGCTTAAGAACCCATTTCATATTAAAGAAAGCAGGGGTAAAGCTCCACAATCAGAAAAACGGTTATAATGCCAACCCGATAGATGCTGTTCCACAAGTTATAGGGCTAAATGCGCTAACAGATATAGTGATGGATAGGAACATAAAGAGCATTGGTCGTTTATGTTTAGCTCCGATAGCTTTAGTATATGGATTACCGATGGCTGCTGTCGGAGGGCCAAACATCAGCCCACATACAAAGCCATATCAAAGCCTGCCCAAGTATGGAAAACAGGTGGCTGTGGAAGTCAAGAATAAGCTATCAAGTATAATCAGAAGCTTAACTTAAGAGAAGTTTACATGTTTAACTTATTTAGAACAAAAGATAATCCCAAAGGCCCGAATCTAAGTAAGTTGCAGGAGCTGTCTTTTGACTTAGCTGAATCTAAGCTGAGCTTCTCGTTGCCATATGGAAATCATCGTTCGATTAATGATGATTGCTGCAATGAGCATAAAATCAAAATTCACGATCATAAAACATTTGAATATGACAACCAAGAAGATTCGTTTTCTTACAAAACAATATTGCAAAGACATTATCATTACAGCTGTTTCAATTGGCCAGGTTTCGCAGGCTTAAATCTAATAGTTAACCTCTATAGAGTGAGTCAAGCCGAAAACTTATTTGATGAGACTCAACTTCAGAAAGCTGTTCTTCAACAAACATTCGAGGAGGTTAATGCATTCAACAAAAAAGCAGACAAAAATAATCAAACAAGCCTTCACAACCATGCGAAGTTTTCTTGCATGGGTAACACTCGTGCTTTAGAACACCACATTGTCAAAAATTCTGAAAACGGAACTCGTCCACATTATAGCTTTGCTGTTTCCCCTCATCACTACGTTTCTTTCTTATTTAGATATCAAACTGTACGAGATAAAGATGAAACCTGGTACAAAATGGCACAAGCTTTAGAAAAACAAATTTTGTCATCATTAAAGTTGGAACTCGATGATTCGCTTTTAAAATTAAAAGAGACAAGCTCCGCAAGTTAAATGAACAGTTCATCACTTCTCGGCAGGCATTTTGAGAGCCTGTAAACGATTCTGTGTAATTGTCATTTTTAAATATAGTCCGCTAAGCGGGCTTCAAATTCAATCATAAATCGATTGAGGGCTAATTTCCAATTTCTGATCGGCATTGTCCACTTCTTACTAGCATCTTGAATCGCTAGATAAATCACTTTCTTTGCAGAGTCATCAGTTGGAAATAGTTTTCGTTTTTTCAATGCGTTTCGGATCACGCTGTTAAGTGATTCGATGGCATTGGTTGTGTAAATCGCTTTGCGTATTTCTTCAGGATAAATAAACAAGGTATTCAAGTTATCCCAGTGCGCTTTCCAGGAGCGACTGATTTGAGGGTATTTATCATCCCAACGTCCAGAGAACTCGTCTAGGGCAAGCAGAGCCTCTTCTTCTGTAATGGATTGGTAAATTCGCTTTAAATCTCTGGTGACGGCCTTATAGTCTTTCCAGACAACATACTTCAACGAATTACGAACCATATGAACAATACACAATTGAATTTGTGTTTCAGGAAATACCGAATTAATGGCATCAGGGAATCCTTTCAAGCCATCAACACAGGCGATTAATATGTCTTTAACACCACGATTTTGAAGCTCTGTCAGGACGTTAAGCCAGAACTTGGCTCCT